>NZ_CP092466.1:0-5120606 GCF_023374935.1 Citrobacter portucalensis
GTGTCACTTTCGCTTTGGCAGCAGTGTCTTGCCCGATTGCAGGATGAGTTACCAGCCACAGAGTTCAGTATGTGGATACGCCCGTTGCAGGCGGAACTGAGCGATAACACGCTGGCTTTGTATGCGCCAAACCGTTTCGTGCTCGATTGGGTAAGGGATAAATACCTTAATAATATTAATGGATTACTCAATAATTTCTGTGGAGCGGATGCCCCACAGCTGCGCTTTGAAGTCGGCACTAAACCCGTCACGCAAACGCTGAAAACGCCGGTCAACAATGTTGTTGCGCCCGCCCACGTGGCTCAGCAAGTGCAACCGCAACGTGCTGCTCCGGCGGCGCGTCCAGGCTGGGATAACGTCCCGGCTCCGGCAGAACCTACCTATCGTTCTAACGTCAACGTCAAACACACGTTTGATAACTTCGTTGAAGGTAAATCTAACCAACTGGCGCGCGCGGCGGCACGTCAGGTGGCGGACAATCCTGGCGGCGCCTACAATCCGTTATTCCTATATGGCGGTACGGGTCTGGGTAAAACCCACCTGTTGCACGCTGTCGGTAACGGCATTATGGCGCGTAAGCCAAACGCCAAAGTGGTGTATATGCACTCCGAGCGTTTTGTGCAGGACATGGTCAAAGCCCTGCAAAACAACGCGATCGAAGAGTTTAAACGCTACTACCGTTCCGTTGACGCGCTGCTGATTGACGATATCCAATTCTTCGCGAATAAAGAGCGATCGCAGGAAGAGTTTTTCCACACCTTTAACGCCCTGCTGGAAGGCAATCAGCAGATCATCCTGACCTCGGATCGCTATCCGAAGGAGATCAACGGCGTTGAAGATCGTCTGAAATCCCGCTTTGGCTGGGGACTGACTGTCGCGATCGAACCGCCTGAACTGGAAACGCGTGTTGCGATCCTGATGAAAAAAGCCGACGAAAACGACATTCGTCTGCCGGGTGAAGTCGCGTTCTTTATTGCCAAGCGTCTACGCTCTAACGTACGTGAGCTGGAAGGCGCACTGAACCGCGTGATCGCCAACGCCAATTTTACCGGCCGGGCGATTACTATCGATTTCGTGCGTGAAGCGCTGCGCGATCTGCTGGCTTTGCAGGAAAAGCTGGTCACCATCGACAATATCCAGAAGACGGTGGCGGAGTATTACAAAATCAAAATTGCGGATCTGCTTTCTAAGCGTCGATCTCGCTCGGTAGCTCGTCCGCGCCAGATGGCGATGGCGCTGGCAAAAGAGCTCACTAACCACAGTCTGCCGGAAATTGGCGACGCGTTTGGTGGGCGTGACCATACTACCGTGCTTCATGCCTGCCGCAAGATTGAGCAGTTGCGTGAAGAAAGCCATGATATTAAAGAAGATTTCTCCAATTTAATCAGAACATTATCTTCGTGACGCTATGAAATTTACCGTTGAACGTGAACATTTATTAAAACCGCTTCAGCAGGTCAGCGGCCCGCTGGGTGGACGTCCTACACTGCCTATTCTCGGAAACCTGCTGCTGCAGGTTGCTGACGGCACGCTTTCGCTGACCGGTACCGATCTCGAAATGGAGATGGTGGCGCGCGTGGCGCTGATCCAGCCCCATGAACCTGGCGCGACCACCGTTCCGGCGCGTAAATTCTTCGATATTTGCCGTGGATTGCCGGAAGGCGCGGAAATTGCCGTTCAACTGGAAGGCGACCGTATGCTGGTGCGTTCTGGCCGCAGCCGTTTCTCGCTGTCTACGCTGCCTGCCGCCGACTTCCCGAATCTGGACGATTGGCAGAGCGAAGTCGAATTCACCCTGCCGCAGGCGACGATGAAGCGCCTGATTGAAGCCACGCAGTTTTCGATGGCGCATCAGGACGTACGTTACTACTTAAACGGCATGCTGTTTGAAACCGAAGGGGAAGAGCTGCGTACCGTGGCGACCGACGGTCACCGCCTGGCGGTTTGTTCAATGCCTGTTGGTCAGCCGTTGCCAAGCCATTCGGTGATCGTACCGCGTAAAGGTGTGATTGAACTGATGCGTATGCTCGACGGCGGCGATAACCCGCTGCGCGTGCAGATTGGCAGCAACAACATTCGTGCGCACGTTGGTGACTTCATCTTCACCTCTAAGCTGGTTGATGGCCGTTTCCCGGATTATCGCCGCGTATTGCCGAAGAATCCGGACAAGCATCTGGAAGCCGGTTGCGATATCCTCAAACAGGCGTTTGCGCGTGCGGCGATCCTCTCGAACGAGAAATTCCGCGGCGTGCGTCTGTATGTCAGCGAAAACCAGCTCAAAATCACCGCCAACAACCCGGAGCAGGAAGAAGCAGAAGAAATTCTGGATGTCTCCTATCCTGGTACAGAACTGGAAATCGGCTTTAACGTGAGCTACGTACTGGACGTTCTGAACGCGCTGAAGTGCGAGAACGTGCGTATTCTGCTGACCGATTCCGTATCGAGCGTACAGATTGAAGATGCCGCATCACAGTCGGCTGCCTATGTTGTTATGCCAATGAGACTGTAATGTCGCTCACCCGCCTGTTGATCCGCGATTTTCGCAATATCGAAAGCGCGGATCTCGCTTTATCCCCTGGCTTTAACTTCCTGGTTGGCGCGAACGGCAGCGGCAAAACCAGCGTCCTGGAAGCCATCTATACGCTCGGCCATGGCCGGGCGTTTCGCAGTTTGCAGATTGGCCGCGTGATTCGCCACGAGCAGGAGTCGTTTGTTTTACACGGGCGTTTGCAGGGTGAAGAACGTGAGACGTCGATTGGCCTGACGAAAGACAAACTGGGCGACAGCAAAGTGCGCATTGACGGCACTGACGGGCACAAGGTTGCAGAACTGGCGCACCTGATGCCGATGCAACTGATCACGCCAGAGGGGTTTACTTTACTCAACGGCGGCCCCAAATACAGAAGAGCATTTCTTGACTGGGGATGCTTTCACAATGAAGCCGGATTTTTCACCGCCTGGAGCAACCTGAAGCGACTGCTCAAGCAGCGTAATGCGGCACTGCGCCAGGTGAGTCGTTATGAGCAACTGCGCCCGTGGGATAAAGAACTGATCCCACTGGCGGAACAAATCAGCACCTGGCGCGCGGAGTACAGCGCCGGTATCGCGCAGGATATGGCGGATACCTGCCAGCAGTTTCTTCCCGAGTTTTCGCTCTCCTTCTCATTCCAGCGCGGCTGGGAGAAAGAGACTGATTATGCCGAAGTGCTGGAACGCAGTTTTGAACGCGATCGCATGTTGACCTACACTGCGCACGGCCCGCATAAGGCGGATTTCCGCATTCGCGCCGACGGTGCGCCGGTGGAAGATACGTTGTCGCGTGGGCAGCTAAAGCTGCTGATGTGCGCCTTACGTCTGGCGCAAGGGGAGTTCCTGACCCGTGAAAGCGGGCGGCGCTGCCTGTACCTGATAGATGATTTTGCCTCTGAACTGGATGACGCGCGTCGCGGACTGCTGGCCAGCCGCTTAAAAGCCACGCAATCTCAGGTCTTTGTCAGCGCAATAAGCGCTGAACACGTTATAGACATGTCCGATGAAAATTCGAAGATGTTTACCGTGGAAAAGGGTAAAATAACGGATTAACCCAAGATAAAATGAGCGAGAAACGTTGATGTCGAATTCTTATGACTCCTCCAGTATCAAAGTCCTGAAAGGACTGGATGCGGTGCGTAAGCGCCCGGGTATGTATATCGGCGACACGGATGACGGCACCGGTCTGCACCACATGGTATTCGAGGTGGTAGATAACGCTATCGACGAAGCGCTCGCGGGTCACTGTAAAGATATCGTGGTAACGATTCACGCTGACAACTCCGTGTCCGTTACCGATGATGGCCGTGGTATCCCAACCGGTATTCACCCGGAAGAGGGCGTTTCGGCAGCGGAAGTTATCATGACCGTTTTGCACGCAGGCGGTAAATTCGATGATAACTCCTATAAAGTTTCCGGCGGTCTGCACGGCGTGGGTGTTTCCGTCGTTAACGCCCTGTCACAGAAGCTGGAACTGGTGATTCGTCGTGAAGGCAAAGTGCATCAGCAAACTTACGTGCACGGTGTGCCGCAGGCGCCGCTGGCAGTAACCGGCGAAACAGAATTGACCGGGACTCAGGTCCGTTTCTGGCCAAGCCACGAAACCTTTACCAATGTTGTTGAATTTGAATACGACATTCTGGCGAAACGTCTGCGTGAGCTGTCATTCCTGAACTCCGGCGTCTCTATTCGTCTGCGCGACAAGCGTGACGGCAAAGAAGACCATTTCCATTATGAAGGCGGCATCAAGGCGTTTGTTGAATACCTCAACAAAAACAAAACGCCGATCCACCCAAATATCTTCTACTTCTCCACCGAAAAAGACGGTATCGGCGTTGAAGTTGCGCTGCAGTGGAACGATGGTTTCCAGGAAAACATCTACTGCTTCACCAACAACATTCCACAGCGTGACGGCGGTACTCACCTTGCAGGCTTCCGTGCGGCGATGACCCGTACCCTGAACGCCTACATGGACAAAGAAGGCTACAGCAAAAAAGCGAAAGTCAGCGCTACTGGTGACGATGCCCGTGAAGGTCTGATTGCCGTTGTTTCCGTGAAAGTACCGGATCCGAAGTTCTCCTCACAGACCAAAGACAAGCTGGTCTCCTCTGAGGTGAAATCGGCGGTAGAACAGCAGATGAACGAACTGCTGAGCGAATATCTGCTGGAAAACCCGTCTGACGCGAAAATCGTTGTCGGCAAAATTATTGATGCTGCGCGTGCTCGTGAAGCTGCACGTCGTGCGCGTGAAATGACCCGTCGTAAAGGCGCGCTGGACTTAGCGGGTCTGCCGGGCAAGCTGGCGGACTGTCAGGAACGCGACCCGGCGTTGTCCGAACTGTACCTTGTGGAAGGGGACTCCGCGGGCGGTTCTGCTAAGCAGGGCCGTAACCGTAAAAACCAGGCGATTCTGCCGCTGAAGGGTAAAATCCTCAACGTCGAGAAAGCGCGCTTTGACAAGATGCTCTCCTCTCAGGAAGTCGCGACGCTGATCACCGCGCTCGGCTGTGGCATCGGTCGTGACGAGTACAACCCGGACAAACTGCGTTATCACAGCATCATCATCATGACCGATGCCGACGTCGATGGCTCGCACATTCGTACGCTGCTGTTGACCTTCTTCTATCGTCAGATGCCGGAAATCGTTGAACGCGGCCACGTTTACATTGCACAGCCACCGCTGTACAAAGTGAAAAAAGGCAAGCAGGAACAGTACATTAAAGATGACGAAGCGATGGATCAGTATCAGATCTCTATCGCTCTGGATGGCGCAACGCTGCACACCAATGCCAACGCACCAGCCCTTTCAGGTGAGTCGTTAGAGAAACTGGTTTCTGAATACAACGCGACACAGAAAATGATTGGCCGTATGGAACGTCGTTTCCCGAAAGCGCTGCTGAAAGAGCTGGTTTATCAACCGACGCTGCCAGAAGCTGATTTGGCAAATGAACAGGCCGTTACCCGCTGGGTGAATGCACTGATTACCGAGCTGAACGAAAAAGAACAGCACGGTAGCCTGTGGAAGTTTGATATCCACCACAACGCAGAGCAGAACCTGTTTGAACCGATTGTGCGCGTCCGTACTCACGGTGTGGATACCGACTACGTTCTGGACCACGAGTTTGTGACCGGTGGCGAATACCGTCGTATTTGTACGCTTGGCGAGAAGCTGCGTGGGCTGATCGAAGACGATGCGTTTATCGAACGTGGCGAGCGTCGCCAGCCGGTTGCCAGCTTTGAGCAGGCACTGGAATGGCTGCAGAAAGAGTCTCGTCGTGGCCTCGCTATCCAGCGTTATAAAGGTCTGGGCGAGATGAACCCGGAACAGCTGTGGGAAACCACCATGGATCCGGAAAGCCGTCGTATGTTGCGCGTTACCGTGAAGGATGCGATTGCTGCCGACCAGCTGTTCACCACGCTGATGGGCGATGCCGTTGAACCGCGTCGCGCATTTATCGAAGAGAACGCCCTGAAAGCGGCGAACATCGATATTTAAGCCAATCTGTAGGCCGGATAAGGCGGTTTACGCCGCTATCCGGCAAGACGTTGTATTGTGCCTGATGGCGCGTTGCTTATCAGGCCTACAAACGACAACCAATCTACAAAAAAGGGGAATCTCGATTCCCCTTTCTATCCCCCTTTTCGTAGCTGTTTTTTGAGCGGAATCGCGTTAGCATGAGGACGGACTCATTTAATCCGGGGAACTCATGGCTATAAAACTTATTGCTATCGACATGGATGGCACACTTCTGCTGCCCGATCACACCATTTCACCAGCGGTCAAAACGGCGATTGCCGCGGCACGCGCGCGTGGCGTGAATGTGGTGCTGACCACGGGACGCCCGTATGCCGGCGTTCACAGCTATCTGAAAGAACTACATATGGAACAACCCGGTGACTACTGCATTACCTACAACGGTGCGCTGGTGCAGAAAGCAGGGGATGGCAGTACCGTGGCGCAAACCGCGCTGAGCTATGATGATTATCGTTACCTGGAGCAGCTTTCCCGGGAAGTTGGCTCGCATTTCCACGCCCTCGATCGCAATACGCTGTATACCGCGAACCGTGATATCAGCTACTACACGGTGCACGAATCGTTTGTCGCGACCATCCCGCTAATGTTCTGTGAAGCCGAGAAAATGGATCCCGCAACCCAGTTCCTGAAAGTGATGATGATTGACGAGCCGGAGATCCTCGATAAAGCTATCTCTCGTCTACCTGCGGAAGTAAAAGAGAAGTACACCGTGCTGAAAAGTGCGCCGTATTTCCTCGAAATCCTCGATAAACGCGTCAATAAAGGGACGGGCGTAAAATCGCTGGCCGATGCGTTAGGCATTAAAGCCGAAGAGGTGATGGCGATTGGCGATCAGGAAAACGACATTGCGATGATTGAATACGCAGGGGTGGGCGTTGCCATGGATAACGCTATTCCGTCAGTCAAAGAAATCGCCAACTTTGTGACGAAATCTAACCTTGAAGATGGCGTCGCGTATGCCATTGAGAAATTTGCGCTGAATTAAGAAATTATGGGCAAGTGCCTTGTTACATTTGCCCATTTAAATATTTATTGGTGATAATAATTAAAAAATAATATTTGTAATGGAGAGGTTACGACATCCAGAGTGATAGTAATGGGCAGCAGTCCGTTTGTGACGAATTCGGGTATATGTGAGGTTTTATATTCGTAAAAACCAACGGTAAATGGATGATAAAACGTAAGCATCTGCGAGTAATCCTGTTTGGTGCTTTTTTTATGGATTGTCCCTTGCAGTTTGGATAGATTTTTAGTGCAGTATTGCGCTGAGCAGTCAAAACCGTAGCCCGTAAGCACTTGTTTAACGTCCTGCGTTTCCCCTGTGTATTTAAGCGTTAATACGCCTTTAAACACCTTTTTATTGTCGCTGATGATGAATTTGGCGATATCAACTGCCTGTAAATTATGACGGTCGATTTGCGGATCTTGCAGCAACTTCACCACGCTTTCGGCACCACTGGTTATCAGATAATCAAACGTTTTACCGACAAAGACATAGCCTTCATTACCATCATTATCTTTACCTGACGATAAGCCAATAACGGTGTCTGTTTCCCACTTTTCCATTGTTGTGTGTGGATCGCCTGCTTTGAGCCACATAAAGCTCAGGCACCCTGATAACATAACGCTAAGCGATGATACGACCAGTGATTTTACCAACCAGCTATATTTTATGTTCAACTTAATCCCTTAAAAAAACGCGCCATAATGTCATAGCCATACTACGCGATTTCTCACGCTTTGCTTTTGCTGGCGGGTGACTTTCAGATTTTGCCAAGGGAATATGCGCCACGCCGCTGCGCATAATCCATTTACGGGAAAACGCTGACGTCAGGGCCCGGCTTTTCAGGATTTTGCCATATAGTTTGAGACGTAACTTGTGGGTGGCTTTACGGTAAGCGTGATTCATATCTGGTGTATCCCGCAGCAGTACCGATTTGAGGATCTCCGCGCTGTCCAGCGCATAGCTAATCCCTTCCAGCGAGCTGGCGCTGATAAAACCGGCCGCTTCACCAATCAAAAATGCGTTGTCCTCGCCGCAGACGAAGTCTTTCCAGCGTGAGGGGAATAGCACCGTACATTTTTCACTTTTCACCGGTTTGCCGAACTGGAAATGGAACGCTTCCAGCTTCTCTTTCAGCGCGTCAAAGCGTGCCTGTCCGTCCTTCATGGGGTAGGCGCCACCAAAGATAAAATAGCCATCTTTGCTGATACTCCAGGAATAACAGTCAGTTGCATCGTTATCAAAAATACAGGAATAGAACGGTACGGGATGCTTTTCCGCAAACCATTGTTGAATAGCGACATATTTACGGATTTGGTGCTGTGGATAGAGATGACGGCGCACCAGTGAATTCGCGCCGTCTGCCCCCACCAGATAACGTGCAGTGATCTGCTGCTCCCAACCGTCGGCGCGGAAGATAACATGCCATTTATCGCCCTCGCGCCAGATTTTCCGACACAGGCTGTCGTGATACACCTGCACATCATCAGGGATGAGAGATTTAAGCCATAAATCAAAAGCATGGCGGTTGATATTAATGTAGCTGCGCTGGTAGTTACGCGTCAAAGAAGCGGCAACATCAACCGTTTTAACGCTAAAAATCTGCGGGTTGGCGATAACATCAACGGGTAAGGTAATCCCGTCGCGGATAAACGAACGCTGGGCGTCCGGGGCCAGCAGACCGCCGCAGGGTTTAGTGAAACCTTCGTTGCCGCACTGGCGTTTTTTATCCAACGCAATCACGCGCATTTTTCCGCTCAACTGTCGCGCCAGCGCTGCGCCTGCCGGACCTAAACCGATAATCGCTACGTCAAAATGTTCCATCTTTCTGTCCGCAAAAATGAAGATGGCGATACGCTAAAGCCTGAAAGTGAAGTGCTTGTGAAGTATGATTGTTTTAATCGTCTTGTATCAGGGCATCCCATGAAGCAAATCACCTTTACGCCGCGTAATCATCAGCTTACCAATATCAATACCTGGACACCGGACAGCCAGTGGCTGGTCTTTGATGTGCGCCCTTCCGGCGCCTCTTTTACCGGTGAAACAATTGAGCGCGTCAATATCCATACTGGCGAGCTGGAGGTGATTTACCGGGCTACTCAGGGATCGCACGTTGGTGTGGTGACCGTTCATCCAAAGTTGGAAAAATATGTCTTCATTCACGGGCCTGAAAATCCTGATGAAACATGGCATTACGACTTCCATCATCGTCGTGGGGTGATTGTCACGCAGGCTGGGGTGGAGAATCTGGATGCAATGGATATTACTGCGCCCTATACGCCAGGTGCGCTGCGCGGCGGGAGTCATGTGCATGTCTTTAGCCCGCACGGTGAGTTTGTCAGTTTCACCTATAACGACCATGTACTGCATGAGCGCTCTCCGGCGCTCGATTTACGCAACGTCGGTGTGGCTGCACCGTATGGTCCGGTGAAGGTCTCCGCGCAGCATCCGCGTGAATACAGTGGCAGCCATTGGTGCGTGCTGGTGAGCCAGACGACACCAACGCCAAAACCGGGTAGCGATGAGATTAACCGCGCCTATGAAGAGGGCTGGGTTGGAGAAAACAGGCTGGCGTTTATCGGTGATACGCTATCAGCCACTGGAGAGAAAGTACCAGAGCTGTTTATTGTTGATTTGCCACAGGATGAAAGCGGCTGGAAACAGCCGGGGGACGCGCCTCTGGAGGGGACTGACATGACCATGCCTGCGCCACCATCCGGTATCCGCCAACGCCGTCTGACGTTTACCCATGAGCGCGCCTTCCCGGGGCTGGTGAATCAGCCTCGCCACTGGGTACGCAGTAATCCAAAGGCAGCTGAGATTGCGTTTTTAATGCGTGATGACAACGGTATTGTACAGCTATGGCTGATTTCCCCACAGGGTGGAGCGCCGCGTCAGCTTACCCGGTGCGCTACGAATATTCAGTCAGCCTTTAACTGGCACCCATCGGGGAAATGGCTGGGATTTGTACTGGAGAACAGAATTGCCTGTTGTGATGTTCAAACGGGCGAGATTGATTTTTTAACGGAACGTCATGATAACCCGCCGTCGGCCGATGCGATCGTCTTCTCCCCTGATGGTCGACAGGTTGCGTGGATGGAAGACGTCGAGGGTTTCCGCCAGTTATGGGTGACTGAAACCGGGCGTTAATTTATGGAGCAGACATTTCTGCCGGGGGAATAACGGCGTTCGTGGCCTGGGTTCTCTCCTCGCTCTTTTCTACGCGGGATCTCACCGAGTTATCTTTGCGAAAGAGATCCCAAGGTAGCAATACCGTATCGAGCACCGCGGTAAAAGGCATATCCAGAATCGCCAGCGACTTGGTTCCCCAGTTCGTATCACTTTCGCTAATCATTGTGGCACTGGCTCGCGTGCCAGGATACGTCCCTTCTTTGCCACCTGTATGCGACATGATGCTGGAACAGCCGCTTACAAACGCCATCCCACTACACATCGTCAGTGTTACCAACATTTTTTTAATCATCATTTATTCATCTGTATTTATCGTGTTTGCATGGTGAGTTAAAGCGATCCGTTGCGAAAATAACATCACCATTTCGTCGCACTGTGGCGGCCATCGCGATTTAACGAGAACAACTGCTCCCCCCAGTGTATGCAATAGACAACAAACTGCAAAAAAAGTCAGATGAATACGCTTGAAAAGTTTGTATTAAGACCCATTTTTAGAGTGTAGACAAATGAAGGGCATGCCTGATGGGTGTCCTGGCTACCTGACCTGTCCATGATGGAAGGTCAATTATTCTCGCTGATTTCAGGAGCTATTGATTATGCGTAACTTTGATTTATCCCCGCTGTACCGTTCTGCTATTGGTTTTGACCGTCTGTTTAACCTGCTGGAAAACAATCAGGGCCAGAGCAATGGTGGCTACCCTCCGTACAACGTTGAGCTGGTAGACGAAAACCATTACCGCATTGCAATTGCCGTTGCCGGTTTTGCTGAAAGCGAACTGGAAATTACTGCCCAGGACAATCTGCTGGTGGTAAAAGGCGCCCATGCGGACGATCAAAAAGAACGTACTTACCTGTATCAGGGTATTGCCGAGCGCAACTTTGAACGCAAGTTCCAGTTAGCGGAGAACATTCATGTTCGCGGCGCAAACCTGGTAAATGGTCTGCTGTATATCGATCTTGAGCGCGTGATTCCTGAAGCGAACAAACCGCGCCGCATCGAAATTAACTAATTCTGTAGGCCGCTTCAGGCGGCCTTGCTAAGTCATCGGCTTGCCGTCAGGGAGCCGAAAGGTACCTACTCGCTTCTTAGAAGGAGATTATTATGCGTAACTACGATTTATCCCCACTGCTGCGTCAATGGATCGGTTTTGACAAACTGGCCAATGCCTTGCAAAACACCGGTGAAAGCCAGAGCTTTCCGCCTTATAACATCGAAAAGAGCGATGATAACCACTACCGCATTACCCTTGCGTTAGCCGGTTTCCGCCAGGAAGATCTGGATATTCAACTGGAAGGCACGCGCCTGACCGTGAAAGGTACGCCGCAGCAGCCGGAAAAAGAGACCAAATGGTTGCATCAGGGGCTGGTCACTCAGCCGTTCAGCCTGAGCTTTACGCTGGCTGAAAATATGGAGGTCTCCGGCGCAAGCTTCACTAACGGCTTGCTGCATATTGATTTGACCCGGAATGAACCTGAAACCATTGCTCCACAACGTATCGCCATCAGCGAACGTCCTGCATTAGATAGTTAAATAGCTCCATGCCTTTGCCCCGCCAGAAATGACGGGGCTTTTTTGTGCTTTACCACCCATACATTGCGACTGTACTCTGCGAGAATCCATTTACTTAATGATGTTATTCACAGGGAACAGGATATGAGTGATATAGCATTGACGGTCAGCGTTCTGGCATTAGTGGCAGTTGTCGGGTTATGGATCGGCAACATAAAAATACGTGGCGTGGGTTTTGGCATTGGAGGCGTGCTGTTCGGCGGTATTATCGTCGGGCATTTTGTCGATCAGGCAGGGATGACCCTGAGCGGCGACATGCTGCATTTTATTCAGGAATTTGGCCTGATTCTTTTCGTCTACACCATTGGTATTCAGGTGGGGCCGGGCTTTTTTGCTTCTTTGCGCGTTTCGGGCCTGCGGCTGAATCTGTTTGCTGTGCTGATTGTCATCATGGGTGGCCTGGTCACCGCGATCCTGCATAAGATTTTTGCCATTCCTCTCCCTGTGGTGCTGGGAATATTCTCTGGAGCGGTCACCAATACCCCGGCGTTAGGTGCGGGGCAGCAAATTCTGCGCGATTTAGGTACGCCTGGCGATGTGGTTGACCAGATGGGGATGAGCTATGCCATGGCTTATCCTTTCGGCATCTGCGGAATTTTACTGACCATGTGGCTGATGCGCCTTATTTTCCGCGTTAACGTCGATGCTGAAGCCCAGCAGCATGAATCCACGCTGACCAACGGGCACGCACTGATTCAGACGATGAACATCCGCGTGGAAAACCCAAACATCAACAATATGGCGATTCAGGATGTCCCGATTCTGAACAGCGACAAAATCATCTGCTCGCGTCTGAAACGTGACGAGACATTGATGGTGCCGTCGCCAGGGACTGTTATCCAGATGGGCGACCTGCTACACCTGGTCGGGCAGCCTGCTGACCTGCATAACGCGCAGGTGGTGATTGGGCAGGAGGTAGACACATCGCTGTCCACGCGAGGTACCGATTTACGCGTCGAACGCGTGGTGGTGACCAACGAACAGGTACTGGGTAAACGAATCCGCGACCTGCATTTCAAAGAGCGTTACGACGTGGTGATTTCCCGCCTGAACCGTGCGGGTGTTGAGCTGGTAGCCAGCAGTGACGCCAGCCTGCAATTCGGGGATATCCTCAATCTGGTGGGGCGTCCCGCGTCCATTGATGCCGTCGCCAATGTTGTCGGCAACGCGCAGCAAAAACTGCAGCAGGTGCAGATGCTGCCGGTATTTATCGGTATCGGGCTGGGGGTTCTACTGGGTTCAATCCCGCTGTTCATCCCGGGGTTCCCGGTGGCGTTGAAACTGGGGTTGGCCGGCGGGCCGCTGATTATGGCCCTGATCCTGGGGCGTATTGGTAGCATCGGTAAGCTGTACTGGTTTATGCCTCCCAGCGCTAACCTGGCGTTGCGAGAGTTGGGTATCGTGCTGTTTCTTGCAGTGGTGGGTCTGAAGTCAGGCGGTGATTTTGTCGATACCCTAACACAGGGAGATGGTCTGAGCTGGGTGGGCTACGGTATTTTCATTACCGCGATTCCGCTTATTACCGTGGGCTTGCTGGCGCGAATCTTTGCCAAAATGAACTATCTGACACTGTGTGGCATGTTGGCTGGCTCAATGACCGATCCCCCGGCTTTGGCGTTTGCTAATAACCTGCATGCCACCAGCGGGGCAGCAGCGCTCTCCTACGCTACCGTTTATCCGCTGGTCATGTTCTTGAGGATTATTACCCCGCAACTGCTGGCGGTACTCTTCTGGGGATTAGGTTAAAACTGACTTATCCGGCCTGCATCTTCTGTAGGCCGGATAAGACGGTATTTTACTTCTCATGTTTGAGCACTGCCGAGGGCGCATAGCCAAACTTGTGTTTAAAGGCTTTGCTGAAATGAAACGAGTCAAAAAAATTAAGCATATCCGCCACCTGTCCGACCGTATTTCCTTCCTGCTTTAATAGTGAAAGCGCCAGTTCCAGCCGGGCATCGAGATAATATTCCTTCGGCGTTTTACCGGTGTAACGTAAAAACAGACGACGTAGCCACGCCTCGCTACAGGGGATGGTGGCCGCCATATCTGCCACGCTCCATCGCATTTGCAGGCTGGCATGCAGAGTGGCAATCAGTTTTTCAATCTGTATTCGCTGTGGGTCTTTTTTACCTTCGGCATAAATAAGACAAATCCATTGATAAATTATTTTCGTGAGAAAGGCGACTGCCAGATTATTTTCCATTGAGTCTGAAGATGTAATTAATCGCGAGACTTCGATCAGCTCCTGATTATAAATATCACCATTATAAATAATACTTTGTTGGCGTAGCGGAATATCCATTATGCTTGTTGGCGTGAACTCCATCCAGTATTGTTCCCATACTAATCCTTCACAATGATAAGACTGGATGTCTGTTGGTTTTAAAAAAATTATACAGTTTCCGGTGAGGGTAATGTGTTCGCCACCTTTGAGTAGGATTTTCCCACAGCCCTGGACGGTATAGACAGCAACCCATGAATTAGCTATCAGTGGCTTTTTCTTATCGCGCGGCCAAATAACCCGGTAATGTTCGTCGGCATAGGTATGCCACAGCGAAATCAATGAAATTCCGCTAGAGATCACATTTTCGTTAATCAACAGGGGAATATTGTACGTAGTTTCGTTTTTTACATGCGAACTTTGCATCTTTCCATTCATTTTAATTTCCCGACGGAGAATTATGCCCACAACCTGAACTTAACAGAAAAAATCTGTTCAGGGATATGACGTTTTTATTTTAAGAAATCTGACTGCCTGACCCGGTGCGTAATACCTCCGAATTTCCCTACCGCTGCCGGGACATAATGATAAAAAGGGCTATGAGATGAATACGCTACAAATTCTAAGCTTTGTGGGTTTTACGCTGCTGGTGGCGGTAATCACCTGGTGGAAAGTACGTAAGGCGGATACCGGATCGCAACAAGGTTATTTTCTTGCCGGGCGTTCATTGAAAGCGCCGGTGATTGCCGCGTCATTGATGTTAACTAACCTTTCCACCGAACAGTTGGTTGGTCTGTCCGGTCAGGCTTACAAAAGCGGAATGTCGGTCATGGGCTGGGAAGTCACCTCTGCGGTGACGCTTATCTTTCTGGCGCTGATCTTTCTGCCTCGCTATCTGCAACGTGGTATCGCTACGATCCCTGATTTTCTGGAAGAACGTTACGATAAAACCACGCGGATCATTATCGACTTTTGCTTTCTTATTGCCACTGGAGTCTGCTTCTTGCCGATTGTGCTTTATTCAGGGGCGCTGGCGCTAAACAGCCTTTTTCACATCGGTGAATCACTGAATATTTCTCAGGGGGCAGCAATCTGGTTGCTGGTTATTTTGCTGGGCCTTGCCGGGATTATTTATGCGGTGATCGGCGGATTACGTGCGATGGCGGTGGCTGATTCCATCAATGGTATAGGGCTGGTGATTGGTGGATTGATGGTCCCTGTATTTGGCCTGATTGCGATGGGAAAAGGCAGTTTTTTACAAGGTGTTGAGCAACTGACCACCGTGCATGCGGAGAAATTAAACTCGATTGGCGGGGCCAACGATCCGCTGCCGATTGGTGCGGCCTTTACCGGTTTGATTCTGGTGAATACCTTCTACTGGTGTACCAATCAGGGCATCGTGCAACGTACGCTGGCTTCCAAAAGTCTTGCCGAAGGGCAGAAAGGGGCATTGCTCACAGCGGTATTGAAAATGCTCGATCCGCTGGTGCTGGTATTACCGGGTTTAATTGCTTTTCATCTGTACCAGGATCTGCCGAAGGCGGATATGGCATATCCGACGCTGGTAAATAACGTACTACCTGTCCCTTTGGTGGGTTTTTTCGGTGCCGTTTTATTCGGTGCGGTAATCAGTACGTTCAATGGATTTTTAAACAGCGCCAGTACTTTATTTAGCATGGGCATATACCGACGAATTATTAATCAACACGCCCAGCCGGAACAGCTGGTTCGGGTTGGGCGTAAGTTCGGATTCTTTATTGCGGTAATTTCCGTACTGGTAGCACCGTGGATCGCTAATGCGCCGGAAGGACTCTATAGCTGGATGAAACAGCTCAACGGTATTTATAACGTGCCGTTGGTGACCATCATCATCATGGGATTCTTTTTCCCGCGCATCCCTGCGCTGGCAGCGAAAGTCGCCATGGGGCTCGGTATCGTTAGCTACATCACCATTAACTATCTGGTGAAGTTCGACTTTCACTTCCTTTACGTTCTGGCCTGTACCTTCTGCATTAACGTGGTGGTCATGCTGGTTATCGGTGTTATCAAGCCGCGTGCCACGCCGTTTAAATTCCATGATGCTTTCGCGGTAGACATGAAGCCGTGGAAAAACGCCAAATTTGCCTCTGTCGGTATCTTGACCGCGATGCTCGGCGTCTATGCCGGACTGGCGCAGTTTGGAGGGTACAACACTCAATGGCTGACGATTCTCTGCTACTCAATTACGGCGGCAGTGATGGTGTATTTGATTTACAGCAGTTGGCAGTCGCGCCGTATCTCTACTGCACAATGTGTCTCTGACGCTAAGGATAAAGCATGACCCGCCCTAATTTTCTGTTCATTATGACCGACACTCAGGCGACCAATATGGTCGGCTGCTACAGTGGTAAGCCACTGAATACCAATAACATCGATAGCCTGGCGGCGGAAGGCATTCGCTTCAATTCCGCTTATACCTGTTCACCGGTATGCACCCCGGCCCGCGCGGGGCTGTTTACCGGTATTTATGCCAACCAGTCCGGCCCGTGGACCAATAACGTCGCACCGGGGAAAAACATTTCCACCATGGGGCGCTACTTCAAGGATGCGGGCTACCACACCTGCTACATCGGCAAGTGGCATCTCGACGGGCATGATTACTTTGGTACCGGCGAGTGTCCACCCGAGTGGGATGCCGACTACTGGTATGACGGGGCTAATTACCTCGCGGAACTGACGGAAAAAGAGATCGGTTTGTGGCGTAACGGCCTGAACAGCGTGGAGGATTTGCTGGTCAACAATATCGACGAAACCTTCACCTGGGCGCATCGTATCAGCAACCGGGCGGTCGATTTCCTCCATCAGCCAGCGCGTGATGACGAACCCTTCCTGATGGTGGTTTCCTATGACGAGCCGCATCACCCGTTTACCTGTCCGGTGGAGTATCTGCAGAAATATCAGGATTTTTACTACGATCTGGGCGCAAAAGCGCAGGATACCTTGTGTGATAAGCCTGAGCATCATCGCCTGTGGTCGCAAGCGATGCCATCTCCAGTGGGGGATGACGGACGTTATCACCACCCGCTCTATTTTGCCTGCAACGATTTTGTTGACGATCAAATTGGCCGGGTGATTGATGCCTTAACGCCAGAAAAGCAGGAGAATACCTGGGTCATTTATACCTCCGATCATGGTGAGATGATGGGGGCGCATAAGCTCATCAGTAAGGGGGCGGCAATGTATGACGACATCACGCGAATTCCGCTGATCATGCGCCCGCCGCAGGGAGAACCTATGCAGGTAGACACGCCGGTCAGTCACATCGATCTGCTGCCGACGATGATGGCGCTGGCGGGTATTGAGAAGCCACAAATCCTGCCGGGTGAAAATATTCTTAACATTGAAAAGCCACGCGGTGTGATGGTGGAGTTCAACCGTTATGAGATTGAACATGACAGTTTTGGCGGATTTATCCCGGTACGCTGCTGGGTGACGGACGACTGGAAGCTGGTGCTGAACCTGTTTACCAGCGATGAGCTTTACGACAGACGAAACGATCCCGATGAGCTACACAACCTGATAGATTCACCACAATTGACCGACGTTCGCTGCCAGATGCACGACGCGTTGCTGGACTATATGGAAAAAATCCGCGATCCGTTCCGCACCTATCAGTGGAGTTTGCGTCCCTGGCGTCCAGACGCCGTACCGCGCTGGATGGGCGCTTTCCGCCCACGCCCGCAAGACGGCTATTCTCCGGTGGTGCGTGATTACGACACCGGTTTACCAACCCAGGGCGTAAAAGTGGAGGAGAAAAAGCAGAAGTTCTGACTACAATGCCATCTGACGCAAATACCCACATTTGCACTTACCTGTAGGCCGGATAAGGCGCCAGCCGCCATCCGGCAATGACAGTCAGAGGAGTTTGGATGAAGATTTCCCGCCTTGGAGAAGCCCCGGATTATCGCTTCTCGCTGGCAAATGAACGTACCTTTCTGGCGTGGATCCGTACCGCGTTGGGATTTCTGGCGGCGGGCGTTGGTCTCGACCAACTGGCTCCGGATTTCGCCACGCCGGTAATTCGTGAGCTTTTGGCGCTGTTACTGTGTCTGTTTGCCGGTGGCCTGGCGATTTATGGTTACCTGCGTTGGCTGCGTAATGAGAGGGCAATGCGTCTGAAAGAGGATTTGCCGTATACCCATAGCCTGTTAATCATCAGCCTGATTTTAATGAGCGTCGCGGTGATTGTCATGGGACTTGTATTGTATGCTGGATAGCCGTAAGTCGCGACGTATCGCCGACCCGGGGTTGCAACCGGAACGAACATCGCTGGCCTGGTTTCGTACGCTGCTGGGCTATGGCGCGCTAATGGCGCTGGCGCTGAAGCACAACTGGCATCAGGCGGGCTTTCTGTTTTGGGTTTCAATTGTGGTGCTGGCGATGGTGGCGATCGTACTTTGGCGCTATACCCGCAGTCGTACCCTGATGGACGTTACGCATAGTGATTTTTCTGAATCTCGCGCGGTGCGTGACAAATTTATGATCTCCCTCGCGGTGTTATCCCTCGCAATACTGTTTGCTGTAACGCATGTTCGCCAACTTATTGCATTTATCGGGAATTTAGCATGACAGGATGTCAGGTCATGGCCAAGCCGGCCAGCTCTCGTTGTAACCTTGATTGTCGTTACTGTTTTTACATTGATAAACCCACGCAACCCGAAATGGATGATGCCACCTTAGAGACGTTTATTCGCCAGCATATTGCCGCGCAGCCAGGGTCTGAAGTGATGTTCGCCTGGCAGGGCGGGGAGCCAACCCTTTGTGGTATCGACTTTTTTCGCCGCGTAGTGACCTTGCAAAAACAATACGGGCAAGGGAAGCAAATCCATAATGCTTTCCAGACCAACGGGATTTTGCTCAACGACGAATGGTGTCAGTTTTTACGTGAAAACGGCTGGCTGGTTGGGATTTCCCTGGATGGCCCCGCCGAGTTGCACGATGCGTATCGCGTTAACCGCAGCGGAAAACCGACTCACCATAAGGTGGTGGACGCCATTGCCAGGCTGCGTGAGCATCAGGTGGAATTCAATCTGCTGGTGGTGGTGAACTCTCTGAACAGTCAGCGGCCCGGGCAGATGTATCGCTACCTTCGCCAGCTTGGCACGCCCTTTTTGCAGTTCATTCCGCTGGTTGAATATGATGAAAAAGGCGAGCTTACCGCTGAATCCGTACCGCCACGGGCGTGGGGAACCTTCCTGAATTCCGTCTTTGATATCTGGGTCAGAGAAGATATTGGCCGCGTATTCGTCCAGTTATTTGATTCAACCCTGGGCGTATGGTGCGGGCACCCGGCGCAGATGTGTTCTCTGAGCTCCACTTGCGGGCATGCGTTTGCCCTGGAAGCGAATGGCGATCTGTATCAGTGCGATCACTATGTCCACCCTGATTTTCGCCTGGGTAATATTCATCACACGTCGCTGAGTGAGCTCAATGCCAGCCCGCAGGCAACGGAATTTGGTCAGTCCAAGAAGACCACGCTGAGTGCGGAATGTCAGGCGTGTTCGCTGTTACGCTTTTGCCATGGTGATTGTCCAAAGCATCGCGACAGCAGTGGAAAGAGTGCGATTTGCGGCGGGTACAGCGCTTTCTTCAACCACACCGCGCCGCATATGCGCGTGATGCGTGACCTGCTTAAGCAGCATCGTTCACCGATGGAGCTGATGGCGATGCTGCGTTAAGCTCAGCGGTATTTAACGTCCTTTGGCCAGATACTGCGCCATTTCATCTTCCGGGACCATTCCACCGCCGGTCGCCCACACCAGGTGGGTGGCGTTATTGAGCTGATCCGCGCTGAAGCCGTGCATGTGCTGATAGTCAGCAGAGGCGCAAACGTGTTGCGGACCGGCCATCCCTGCCAGCGCTGACGGTTCGAGGCGAATACCTTCTTCCTGCGCCAGCCAGCCCAGCATGTCGTACATAGTCTGATCGTCCAGGGTGTACAGACCGTCGAGCAGACGTTCCATTGCCCGGCCAACAAAGCCAGACGCACGGCCGACAGCCAGCCCATCAGCCGCCGTCAGGTTGTCGATGCCAATATCCTGCACGGAAATCGTATCGTGCAGTCCGGTATAAATCCCCAGTAGCATGCACGGTGAATGGGTTGGTTCTGCGAAGAAGCAGTGCACGTTGTCGCCAAACGCCAGCTTCAGGCCAAACGCCACGCCGCCAGGGCCACCGCCGACGCCGCATGGCAGGTAAACAAACAGTGGATGGTCTGCATCCACCACGCGCCCCTGCTGGGCAAACTGCGCCTTTAAGCGCTGTCCGGCCACCGCATAGCCTAAAAACAGCGTGCGCGAGTTTTCATCATCGATAAAGAAGCAGTTTGGATCGGACTCCGCCGCCTTACGGCCCTGTTCAACCGCCACGCCGTAATCTTCTTCATACTCCACGACCGTCACACCGTGGCTGCGCAGTTTGGCTTTTTTCCATGCGCGGGCGTCGGCAGACATATGCACTGTTACCTTAAAGCCGATACGGGCGCTCATTATACCGATAGACATGCCGAGATTACCGGTGGAGCCTACCGCGATGCTGTACTGGCTAAAGAACTGTTTGAACTCAGGCGAAAGCAGAACGCTGTAATCGTCTTGTGTGGTCAGCAGACCGGCTTCCAGCGCCAGTTTTTCCGCGTGGGTCAATACTTCATAAATACCACCACGGGCTTTAATCGAGCCAGAAATTGGCAGGTGACTGTCTTTCTTCAGCAGAATTTCGCCATTGATGCGCTGCCCGTACTCTTTCTCCAGCCGCTTTTGCATGGCCGGAATCGCGGCCAGCTCAGATTCAATAATGCCGCCGGTGGCCGCGGTTTCCGGGAATGCCTTTGCCAGGTACGGCGCAAAGCGCGTCAGACGGGCGTGAGCATCCTGAACATCGTGTTCGGTCAGGCCAACATACGGTAAACCTTCCGCAAGAGAGGTGGTGCCAGGGTTAAACCAGGTTGTCTCCTTGAGAGCAACCAGATCTTCCACTAAAGGATACTGGGCGATAAGTGTTTGAATGTTTTCCATAGTCAGTCTCTTTGCGCTAGATAATAAAGGAAAGCAGGAATGTGCAAGCCAGTGCAATCACGGACGCGATAAATGTCGCGGTCGTATAGTATTTAAACGTTTCATTCAGGGTGGCACCGCAGTATTGCTTCACCAGCCAGAAGAGGGAATCGGTGACGATCGTGCAGCCAATAGCGCCAGAACCGATAGCAATGGCGATGATCTCCGGGCTGACGTTGGGATAGAGCGGCAGCATCGGTGCCACGATTGCCGTCGCGCCCATCATCGCCACCGTGGCAGAGCCCACTGCAGCGTGCAGGATTAACGCCACCAGCCACGCCAGCAGAATCGGGTGCATATGCATGTTCGAGAGGATCAGCGCGAGGGTATCCGCCAGCCCACTGCTCTTGAGGATAGCGTTGAATGCGCCGCCTGCGCCGATAATCAGCAAAATGTTAGCAATCGAGCCAAAACCATTTTCAGTGTGGGTCAGCAATGCACCCATACCGATGTGCTGACGCAGGCCGAGAATGTAATAGGCCACGAAAACGGCAATAAACATCGCGGTGATCGGGTTACCAATAAACTCCAGCAGCGTATATACCGTGCTGCCTTTCGCCATGTTCAGCTCAGCGACGGTTTTTACCAGCATCAGGCCAATCGGCAGCAGAACGGTAAACAGCGTAGCGCCCAGCGACGGTAGCGTACTTTCGTCACGCACTTTGAGGTCAGAAAACTCAGCCGGAACCGGTTTAAACGGCAGACGGTTACCGAGGAATTTCAGATACAGCGGGCCACCGATAAGCGAAGCCATCAAGCCGACCAGTAAGCCGTAGACAATCACGGTGCCAATGTCCGCGCCCAGCTTGTTCGCCACGAACAGGGCGGCCGGATGCGGTGGTACCACGCAGTGCACTGCCATCAGCGCCGTACACAGTGGAATCGCCAGCTTCAGTAATGAAGTATTGGTTTTCTTGGCAATCGAAAAAGCCAGCGGAATCAACAGCACCACGCCGACTTCCACAAACAGCGTGATCCCACAAATCAGCCCGACCAGCACCATAATGACGTCGGCGGAAAGCCAGCGGCAGCGCTGCAGCGTCAGGCCAATGCGTTCGGCTGCACCGGACACTTCCATCATTTTGCCCAGAATGGTCCCAAGGCCGATAACCGCGGCGAGGAAGCCCAGCGTACCGCCGATGCCACTCTCAATGGCATTGACCATATCCAACGGCCCCATGCCCATCATCGTACCCACGAAGAAGCTGGCTAACAGCAGCGCCAGAAACGGGTGGAATTTGAACTTCACGATGGTCAAAACGATTAACACGATGCTTATCAGCAGCGTGCTCACAACCCAGATTTGAGAGTGCATAACTCACCTTGCCCTGTGATTAATATAGGGGTATTGGACAAAAATAAGGCAGGGTCTGACAAACGATATAAATCCCCCTTCACGTGAGCCAGATTGCATCAAATGAGTGATTTATGTCTAATTGCGCTTGGTTTATGCGATATGGTTCACTCTGAATCACCTTTATGCTGATTTTTGCAGCGAACTTTTTTACACTCCAGCGCACGAATCAGGAGGACAGGAGGTGAGAATGGATCCCCTACGCGAAGTCAGAAACCGGCTGCTTAATGGCTGGCAGTTGTCAAAGCTGTATACGTTTGAAGTGGCGGCCCGGCATCAGTCGTTTGCGCTGGCGGCAGACGAGCTGTCATTGAGCCCCAGCGCCGTCAGCCATCGTATAAATCAGCTTGAAGATGAGCTTGGCATCCAATTATTTGTTCGTTCTCATCGCAAAGTGGAACTCACTCACGAGGGCAAACGGGTATTTTGGGCGCTGAAGTCGTCGCTGGACACGCTCAACCAGGAGATTCTTGATATTAAGAATCAGGAGCTCTCGGGGACGCTCACCGTATACTCACGGCCTTCTATCGCCCAGTGCTGGCTGGTTCCGGCGCTCGGCGATTTTACCCGTCGCTACCCGTCAATTTCGCTGACCATGCTGACCGGGAACGACAACGTCAATCTGCAGCGTGCGGGTATCGATCTCGCCATCTATTTTGACGATGCACCCTCCGCGCAGCTCACGCATCACTTCCTGATGGATGAAGAGATCCTCCCGGTATGCAGCCCGGACTACGCTCGCCGCCATGACCTTACCGGTTCGCTGGTGAATTTGCCGCACTGTACCTTGCTGCACGACAGACAGGCGTGGAGTAACGATTCCGGGACCGATGAGTGGCACAGTTGGGCGCAGCATTTTGCGGCGAATTTGCCGACATCGTCGGGGATTGGTTTTGATCGTTCTGATTTAGCAGTGATTGCGGCAATGAACCATATCGGCGTGGCGATGGGCCGAAAACGGCTGGTGCAAAAACGCCTCGACAGCGGAGAATTGATTGCGCCTTTTGGCGATATGGCGCTGAAATGTCATCAGCATTACTACATCACCACGCTGCCCGGCAGGCAGTGGCCGAAAATTGAGGCGTTTATTGGCTGGCTACAGGAGCAGGTTAAATAAGCGGGTCGCGAATATTTTTTACGCTTTCGCTCTACACGGAAAGTGAAAAAGCGTGCTAAATACGTGATATCACTCCTGATGATTTGCGTAAGGACGACCGTGTTAAAGCCGATTGTTTCCCTTTTACTGTTGGCCAGCGCCACCGTGTGTGCCGCGCAACCTGTGTTGACGGCGGCGCAGTATGTGCAGCAGCTTGGGGTTGGGATGAACGTAGATTGGGCGCGTACCGATCGGGGCATCCGTGAATTCGATCCGCTGGTGGTGCGGGATTATAAGGCGAAAGGGTTGACCCATGTGCGCATTCGCGTGGCGGGAGAGCCTACGGAGGCGCGGCTTATACATCTGCGCAAGCTGGTGGAAGCCTGCGAACAGTATGGCGTGATCCCGATAATCGCCTATCAGGCTGATGAGTATAAAAAAGACCCCAGTGTAAGTAACGAAAAAGAGGTGGTTAACTGGTGGGTGGCGGTGGCGCATTACTTTGGCCAAAGCTCGCCGTTGCTGGGTTTCGACCTGATATACGAACCCTCTGATAAGCTCACCCATAATCAGGCGTCGCTCAATCGGGTGTATGACAAAACTATCCGTACCATCCATGCCATCGATCCACAGCGAATGATTTTTATCGCGCCGCGACTGCATGCCGCTCCGGAAGATTTGGTCAACCTAAAGTTGCCGCCGCAAAGTCAGAATACCGTGCTGGCCCAATGGCATATTTTCCCGTGGGGACCGCTGAAAAATAACGGCAAATACCCGTGGACCTCTGGGACTGCGTCAGAAAAGGCCGCCATTCGCGCCCGAATCAATACCGCTATTCACTGGCAGCAGAAAACCGGTCATGTCAGCTGGGTAGGTGGCTGGTCGGCGGGAGAAACCATCAGGAACGCGCCTTCTGCCTCGCAAATGGCGTTTGCCCGCTTTATGGCTTGCGAGCTGAAGAAAGCGAAAATTCCCTATGCTATCAATGCGGATACGCAGTTCTATGATGGTGAGGAAGGGGCATGGCGCCCGGCGCTCGAGCCGTTATTAAATACCATGATTGCCCCTGAGTGCGAAAAGCCCGGCGAGAAGCCGGGCCATCATACGCTTAAACCGCCTGTCCCTGATGCGACACGCGTGACGCCAGCGGGAGCCAGCAAACAAAAATCAACAGCCCCATAAGGGTCATCAGCAGGCCCAGACTGGCTTGCCCGGTCTGCGGCAGCATGGCAGAGAACCACGCCAGCACGCCGGAACCAATGTTCTGTAATCCGCCAACCAGCGCGCCAGCAGTACCGGCCAGGAACGGGAAAGGCTCCATTGCGCCGCTGGTTGCCAGCGGAAACAGCATCCCGGCACCGAAGAAAAACAGTGCGGCGGGAACCAGCAGCGTCCAGACGTTCATCACGTCAAACAGGCCTGGGATCCACATCATCAAACCGGCGACCAGACAGCAGATAACCGACTGCCACATCAGCGTCGAGAAACGCTTGTTCGGGCGACCGGCGAACCAGGCGCCGAAAAACGCCGCCGGGATGGGCAAAATAAACAGGATGCTGACTACCATGCTGCTTAAGCCGAGTCGCGCACCTAACAACACCCCGGAGCAGGCTTCGAAGACCGCAACGCCCGCCAGACCGCCGATCAGCATCAGCACGTAACAGGTGAAAGAGCTGTTGCCAAACAGGGTTTTGTAGCTGGCGATAAGTCGTGGGCGCGGTGCACCTGCGGGGCGCGTTTCCGGCATCCAGCGCGCCATGCTAAACGTGACGCCTGCGCACAGAACCAACAGGAAGATGTAGCACGCGCGCCAGTTCCACAGGGTATCCAACATACCGCCAATAAGCGGAGCCAGCAGCGGGCTGACAAGAATCCCCATGTTTAACAGGCTGTTCGCATGGCGTAACTGCGAGCCTTCGTACAGATCGCGCGGTAAGGTTCGCGCCATCACACCGCCGACGCCCGTTCCCATCCCCTGTATTGCGCTGGCGATAATCAGTACCGTCAGGCTGTGGGTGGTTATGGCGACCAGCGTAGCCAACATAAAAATGGACATCCCAGCGAGGATCACCGGGCGGCGGCCAACGCGATCGGAAAGTGGGCCGTAAATCAGTTGTGACAGGCCGTAGGTCAATAGATAGGCGGCCATCACGCTTTGCACCGCCCCTTCGCGAACGTTCAGTTCACGCGCCATATCAGCAATCGCGGGGATATAAATGGTTTGCGCCATCTGACCTACCGCCACCAGTAATACCAACATCAACAACAAATTGACGCTTCTATGCCTTTTCATTTCGCTGATTACTTTTCAAAAAGTGAAAAAATAAGAATAAGGTGCTGAGCTTTCCCGTAAATGCGCGTGGAATCTACCACAACAGAAAAAGAAGGCCAGATAGTGGGCTGGAATGTTTAAACGATGAACGGCAGGAAATGTAAACAAAAAGCGGCAACAAATGTTGCCGGATTGCATCGGGTTTACAGAGGTCATGATAAGCGTAGCAAAACTGCGCCTATGGCAATGCCTCCAGCCGCAACAAGACGTATTCCGGCAACCTTCTCTTTCAGTAGCAGCCACGCGAGCAGCGCGCCAAACAGGATGGAAGTTTCACGCAGCGCAGCGACTACCGCCAACGGAGCCTGAGTCATGGCCCACAGCGCCAGACCGTAAGAACCCATTGTGCCAATCCCGCCAAGAATACCTTTCTTCCACTGCTGCACCAGATAGCGTGACGCTTCCCGGCGTCGGGCAATCATCGCCCAGCCCAGCAGGCAGGAGCCGTTCAGAAAGAAGGTCCACAGTGTATAACCCAGCGCGGTTTCTGATAAACGTACGCCGGTGCCGTCAACCAGCGTATATCCGGCGATAAAGCAGGCGTTAATGAGCGCCAGTACGATCCCGCGTTGCGAGCTGCTGCGTCCGTTAAACGCCATACCGAGGATCGCCAGACAGATTGTGGCAATTCCCACCCAGGCCAACATAGAAAGGCTATCGCCAAGAAACAGGACGCTGATAATCGCGACCAGCAGTGGCGCTGTGCCGCGCATTAACGGATAGGTCTGGCTCATATCCGAAACCTGATAGGTTTTGGCGACCAGGACGGTATATACAATTTGCAACGCAGTTGAGACGGCCAAAAACGGCAGGCTGGCGGCGGAAGGTTGCGGCGCAAAGGGTAAGCAAATCAACGCCATAATTGCGGCAGAACCGCTGACACCGATCGCTGAGTACAGTTTATCGTTTCCAGCTTTAACAATGGCATTCCAGCTGGCATGCAGCAGCGCGGCGAACAGCAAAATGCAGAAAACAGAAAGCGTCATGGTGGAATTCTTCCCTGAGAATGTCATAAAAACGTAACATATTGGCGCGACACAAGCACCAGGGAGAAGGTGAAAGGGGAGCGGAGTGTTACCCGCCCCCCTTAGGTGCGACTTGAATCCGAATTACTTAACGTATTTCAGAACAGCATCAAGTAGTTGCAGTGCTGCAACAATGAGTTTGAGGATAAGAATAGCGATATCCACGAGGCTCATACGCTCTCCTTTTGGTACAAGGAGCACGGTGCTGACGTACCTCGCCGCTGCCTGTTGCCAGCACCTTTGTTGACATAACACAGTGTGCTCACACGGGGGTTAAGGCGCTGACGGCACCACCCGTTTCAGCCAGGACTTTGATGCGCCGGTTTACGATGCGGCCCCCGCATAACACATTGCGTACCGAGACATTATAGATAAATACTGTATAAATTAACAGTATTTTATGGACGTTACGCTATTCATGTTCCATACTCAAAACCATCAAAATTCGTGCCGAAATTGCGTGTTCTTCGCAGAACGCGTATACTTTTTTCGTTGACATAACACAGTGTGTTCGGCGGCTACCAACCGCACAGCACTGAAAAAAACCTCGCTCCGGCGGGGTTTTTTGTTTTTCAGCAATGCACAACGAAATGTGATCGTTGACGCATTTTTATGCAGATGAAAATTTTTCCATTGTCACGCTGAAAAACCTGTGTTTGTATAAATCCAGTTAATCAACAAACAGACAGGTCCCTAATGAACCCTTCCATGCTGACTGCGACCCTACTAAAAACTGCGCCATCTCGCGCAGCGGTCGTCGTGCGTGTGGTGGTGGTCGTCGGCAATGCGCCGTAGGGTCCGAATCAACACACGATTCCAAAACCCCGCCGGCGCAAACCGGGCGGGGTTTTTCGTTTCAGAGACCTGCCCGGAGCAAAGGCCCAGAATAAAAGGACTGGAGCATGGCAAGTTCGGGCATAACATCCAAGCGTACGCGTTTTACGGGCGCAGAATTCATCGTTCATTTCCTGGAACGCCAGGGAATTCAGGTTGTTACCGGTATTCCCGGCGGATCGATTCTTCCCGTCTATGACGCCTTAAGTCAAAGCACGCAAATCCGTCATATCCTGGCGCGCCACGAACAAGGAGCAGGGTTTATCGCGCAGGGAATGGCGAGAACCGATGGCAAACCCGCCGTCTGTATGGCCTGCAGCGGACCGGGCGCAACCAATCTGGTGACCGCCATTGCTGATGCGCGTCTGGATTCCATCCCGCTGGTGTGTATCACCGGGCAGGTTCCGGCTTCAATGATAGGCACCGACGCCTTCCAGGAAGTCGACACCTACGGCATCTCTATCCCCATCACTAAGCACAACTATCTGGTCCGCCATATCAGTGAATTACCGCAGGTCATGAGCGATGCGTTCCGCATTGCGCAGTCCGGACGTCCAGGCCCGGTGTGGATAGACATTCCTAAGGATATTCAAACCGCCGTTTTTGACATTGAAGAGATGCCGGAGCCTGCGCAGAAAATGGCGGCGCCAGCGTTCAGCCAGGACAGCATTCGCGATGCCGCAGCCATGATTAACGCCGCACAGCGTCCGGTGCTGTACCTCGGCGGCGGCGTGATTAACGCACCTGAGCGCGTACGTGAACTGGCGGAAAAAGCGATGCTGCCCACCACTATGACCTTAATGGCGCTCGGTATGTTGCCGAAAGCGCATCCGCTGTCGTTAGGCATGCTGGGCATGCACGGCGCGCGTAGCACTAACTTTATTCTGCAAGAAGCGGATTTATTGATTGTTCTGGGCGCACGTTTTGATGACCGGGCGATTGGTAAAACGGAGCAGTTCTGCCCGAACGCCAAAATCATTCACGTGGATATCGACCGCGCGGAGCTGGGTAAAATCAAACAACCGCACGTGGCGATTCAGGCGGATGTCGATGAGGTTCTGGCACAATTGATCCCATTAATTGACGCGCAGCCGCGAGAGTCGTGGCATCAGACGGTGGCCGATTTACAACGTGAATTCCCTTGCACTATTCCGCAGGAAAGCGACCCGCTCAGCCACTATGGATTGATCAACGCCGTGGCTGCCTGCGTAGACGATAGCGCCATTATCACCACCGACGTAGGCCAGCATCAGATGTGGGCGGCACAGGCTTATCCGCTGAACCGTCCGCGTCAGTGGCTGACCTCCGGCGGTCTGGGAACTATGGGCTTTGGCCTGCCAGCGGCAATTGGCGCGGCGCTGGCCAATCCAGACAAGAAAGTGCTGTGCTTCTCCGGCGACGGCAGCCTGATGATGAATATTCAGGAAATGGCGACAGCCAGCGAAAATCAGCTGGATATTAAAATCATCTTGATGAATAACGAAGCGTTGGGTCTGGTGTATCAGCAGCAGAGTCTGTTCTATAAGCAGGGTGTTTTTGCCGCGACCTATCCGGGGATGATTAACTTTATGCAGATAGCCGCCGGGTTTGGTCTCGAAACCTGCGATCTGAATAACGAAGCGGACCCACAGGCAGCGTTGCAGGAGATTATTAATCGTCCTGGGCCTGCGCTGATTCACGTGCGCATCGATGCCGAACAAAAAGTGTACCCGATGGTGCCGCCGGGTGCGGCAAACACAGAAATGGTGGGGGAATAAGCCATGCAACAGCAGACTCATGACAACGTAATCCTGGAACTCACCGTACGCAACCATCCGGGCGTAATGACTCACGTTTGCGGGCTGTTCGCCCGCCGCGCGTTCAACGTGGAAGGCATTCTCTGTCTACCGATTCAGGACAGCGATAAGAGCCGCATCTGGCTACTGGTCAACGACGATCAACGTCTTGAGCAGATGATAAGCCAGATCGACAAGCTGGAAGATGTGGTAAAAGTGGCCCGCAACCAGTCCGATCCGTCGATGTTTAACAAAATTACCGTTTTCTTTGAGTGAGTTAGTCGCCGTCGGAATCCGGGGTGATCACTTTGACAGAGCCGTTCCGGCAGTGGGTTGCGTAATCTGCCGGTAACGGACGGTCGCTTATCAGTACGTCAAAGGTGGAGAGTGGACCAATGCTGGCGGGGGCGACCTCATCGAACAGGGCGTGGCGCGTCAGCAGAATTTTGCGTAATCCGCGTTCCATCGCTTTGCGTTTTGTGGCCAGATCGTCCGGATTGAACCAGCTAACGCCGAAATGCTCATGGACTCCGCTGGCGGAGATAAAGACTTTCCGTGGGTTGAGTGCATCCAGCGGGGAGGGATTGCTGGTGTCGTAAAAGGCGTCACTTTTCGCCCGGTAGGTCCCCCCGCAAAGAATCGCTGTGGCGTTGGGCTTTTCATTTAGCGCTACGAACACCCGGTGCGAGTAGCAAATCCCGGTAAAGGAAATATCGTCCGGGATCATGCTGACCACCAACGGCATTTCCGCACCATTATCAAAAAAGACCAGATCATTTTCACTCACCAGTCCCGCAGCCAGAATGGCAACCGGTAAATCGTCGCGGTGATACTGTTTTTGCGCGGGGAGTGGCGCGTTAACGATGGCAGCAGGTTTGTTCACCATCACAATGTAACCACCGAGCAGCGTGAGTGGTAACGGTTCGTCATCCTGACTGAGATCCCGACGAATAGTCATCACGGAAACTTCCAGCATTCGTGCCGCCTCTTTCAGATGGATTCGGTCGGTCTTCTTCAACAATTCCATCAGACGTCGAATACGTTCTTTTTGCTTAGTTTCCATGTGCTTCTCCACGAATCATGTTCCCATGTTCCTTCAGTAACATTTTTGTGTTTCTGAGAACATGACATTGCCGCATTACTATACGTCTGACTATCCGGAAATAAAAGCGTGTTTTTTCACGTTTTATTGATTATAACCAGTTAATTTTCAGTCAATTGTAAGCAACTTCATCATTTGTATTGTGATGTGGGTGTAACATTTAGTGCAATAAATAAACAATAAAATGATCTCCCAATCGCGATCCTAGTCACAAATGATACGAAAGTAACATGATAATGTTATTTTAATATCATTGTTGTGTGATTGTTTCTGAGAGGTAGTAAAATGGATATCGCGGTTATTGGCTCCAACATGGTGGATCTCATCACCTACATCAACCAGATGCCCAAAGAAGGGGAAACGCTGGAAGCACCGGCGTTCAAAATTGGCTGCGGGGGCAAAGGCGCAAATCAGGCCGTTGCGGCCGCTAAGCTCAATTCCAAAGTGCTGATGCTGACAAAAGTCGGTGATGATATTTTTGCGGATAACACTATTCGCAATCTCGAATCCTGGGGAATTAATACCACCTATGTCGAAAAGGTACCCTGCACCAGCAGCGGTGTCGCACCGATCTTTGTTAATGCCAACTCCAGCAACAGTATTCTGATTATTAAAGGAGCGAACAAATTTCTCTCCCCGGAAGATATCGATCGTGCGGCGGAAGATCTGAAAAAATGTCAGCTTATTGTCCTGCAACTGGAAGTGCAGCTGGAAACTGTTTATCACGCGATTGAATTTGGCAAAAAATACGGTATTGAAGTGTTACTAAATCCCGCCCCTGCATTACGGGAATTAGATATGTCTTATGCCTGTAAATGTGATTTTTTTGTGCCGAATGAAACCGAGTTGGAAATATTAACCGGTATGCCAGTGGATACTTATGACCATATTCGCGCAGCGGCACGTTCTCTGGTTGATAAAGGTCTGAACAATATTATCGTCACCATGGGTGAGAAAGGTGCGCTGTGGATGACGCGTGACCAGGAAGTCCATGTTCCAGCGTTTAAAGTGAACGCTGTCGATACCAGTGGTGCAGGCGACGCTTTCATCGGTTGTTTTGCTCACTATTACGTTCAAAGCGGTGATGTGGAAGCCGCCATGAAAAAAGCCGCTCTCTTCGCTGCTTTCAGCGTTACCGGGAAAGGCACTCAATCATCTTATCCAAGCATCGAACAATTTAATGAGTTTCTTACCTTAAACGAATAATACTCCTGCACTGTAAAAGGTAGCACTATGAACGATAAAAACATCATTCAGATGCCTGACGGCTATTTGAATAAGACCCCTCTGTTCCAGTTTATTTTGTTATCCTGTTTATTCCCGTTATGGGGATGCGCAGCCGCATTAAATGATATTCTGATTACGCAATTTAAAAGCGTATTTTCACTCAGCAACTTTGCCTCGGCATTAGTTCAGAGTGCCTTTTATGGCGGTTATTTTTTAATTGCGATTCCAGCATCTCTGGTGATTAAAAAGACCAGTTATAAAGTCGCCATCTTAATGGGGCTGACCCTTTATATCGTTGGGTGTATGCTCTTTTTCCCGGCATCGCACATGGCCACCTACACCATGTTCCTTGCGGCGATTTTCGCGATTGCGATTGGTCTGAGCTTCCTGGAAACAGCAGCCAACACCTACAGCTCAATGATCGGCCCAAAAGCGTATGCCACTTTACGCCTGAACATCAGTCAGACTTTTTATCCTATTGGTGCGGCTGCTGGCATTCTGCTAGGTAAATATCTGGTCTTCTCTGAAGGCGAAAGCCTGGAAAAACAGATGGCCGGGATGAACGCTGAGCAGATCCATAACTTTAAAGTGTTGATGCTGGAAAATACCCTTGAGCCATACAAGTACATGATTATGGTACTGGTTGTGGTGATGGTGTTATTCCTCCTGACTCGCTTCCCGACCTGTAAAGTCGCGCAAACCACGAGTCATAAACGCCCGTCAGCGATGGATACACTGCGTTATCTGGCCAGCAATGCCCGTTTCCGTCGTGGAATTGTGGCGCAATTTCTTTATGTGGGGATGCAGGTCGCGGTGTGGTCATTCACCATCCGTCTGGCACTGGAATTAGGTGATATCAACGAGCGCGACGCCTCAACCTTCATGGTCTATAGCTTCGCCTGCTTCTTTATCGGCAAGTTTATCGCCAACATTTTGATGACGCGCTTCAATCCGGAAAAAGTGCTGATTCTCTATTCCATCATTGGTGCGCTGTTCCTCGTCTATGTTGCACTGGCGCCAAGCTTCAGCGCTGTGTATGTCGCAGTGCTGGTGAGTGTCCTGTTTGGACCCTGCTGGGCGACAATCTATGCTGGTACGCTTGATACCGTGGATAACGAACATACCGAAATGGCAGGTGCTGTCATTGTCATGGCGATTGTCGGTGCGGCGGTGGTTCCTGCGATTCAGGGCTATGTGGCCGATATGTTCCATTCATTGCAACTCTCGTTCCTGGTCTCCATGCTGTGCTTCGTGTATGTCGGGATCTACTTCTGGCGTGAAAGCAAAGTGCGCAACAACCTGGCTGAAGCGACCGTTTCCTGAGGAGAGCGATCATGACAACACGTATAACGCTGTGGCGAGAACTCTTTGCAGAGCATCCGCGAATCTTACTGAAGAATAACGACTTTACGGTTACCGCATTTCGTTACGCCAGCGGAGTGGAAGGGCTGAAGGTAGAAAACAGTCGTGGACATCTGGTTATTCTGCCCTGGATGGGGCAGATGATCTGGGATGCTCAGTTTGATGGCCATGACCTGACCATGCGCAACATGTTCAGTCAGCCGAAACCGGCGGCGGAAGTGGTGGCGACCTACGGCTGTTTTGCCTTCCACTCAGGTCTGTTGGCAAATGGCTGCCCATCACCAGAGGATTCACATCCTTTGCACGGTGAAATGGCTTGTGCCGCGATGGATGAAGCCTGGCTGGAGCTGGAGGGTGAGAATTTGCGCGTGGCTGGACGCTATGAGTATGTGATGGGGTTCGGTCATCATTATCAGGCGCATCCTGCGGTGGTAATGCACAAAGCGAGCGCGCTGTTTGATATTCAGATGGCGGTTACCAACCTCGCCTCAGTGGCAATGCCGTTGCAGTACATGTGCCATATGAACTATGCCTACGTACCGGAAGCTACCTTCAGCCAGAATATTCCGGATGAGGCCATGAAGCTGCGTGAGTCGATACCCGCGCATGTTAAGCCGACTGAGCAGTGGCTGGCGTTTAATCAGCGGATTGTTCAGGGCGAGGCTTCTCTGGCGCGGCTCAATGAACCGCATTTTTACGATCCGGAAATTGTCTTCTTTGCTGACCAACTGGACAGGTACACAGATAAGCCGGAATTTAGCATGATCGCGCCTGATGGCACCACGTTCGTTACGCGTTTCTCCAGCACGGAGCTGAATTATGTGACGCGTTGGATCCTCTATAACGGCGATCAGCAGGTTGCGGCATTCGCCTTGCCTGCAACCTGTCGACCTGAAGGATTCCTGGCAGCACAACGCAATGGCACCTTGATTGAAATAGAACCGCAACACACCCGGACATTTACAGTCACAACTGGCATAGCCTGATCGCTCAAGGCTTGAACACCAAAGCACTTATCGTTAAGGTAAGCGCTTTTGCTGGGTGGCGGCATTAATGCCTTATCCGGCCTACAACGGCACCCGCCCGTAGGCCTGATAAGCGTAGCGCCATCAGGCATGCCTTAGCGCCAGGATGAACCCATGATTACCGTTGCCCTTATTGACGACCACCTCATCGTCCGCTCCGGCTTTGCCCAACTGCTGGGGCTGGAACCTGATTTGCAGGTGGTCGCTGAGTTTGGCTCAGGCAGTGAGGCGCTGGCGGGATTACCGGGACGCGGCGTGCAGGTGTGTATCTGCGACATCTCGATGCCTGATATCTCCGGTCTTGAACTATTAAGCCAGTTGCCAAAAGGAATGGCGATTATCATGCTCTCTGTACATGACAGCCCGGCGCTGGTGGAGCAGGCGCTCAACGCGGGCGCGCGTGGTTTCCTTTCTAAACGTTGTAGCCCGGATGAGCTGATCGCGGCGGTGCATACCGTAGCGACCGGCGGCTGTTACCTGACGCCGGACATCGCCGTCAAACTGGCTGCCGGTCGTCAGGATCCGCTCACCAAACGCGAACGTCAGGTGGCGGAAAAACTGGCGCAAGGTATGGCGGTCAAAGAGATTGCCGCTGAACTGGGTCTGTCGCCGAAAACGGTGCACGTGCATCGCGCTAACCTGATGGAAAAGCTGGGCGTCAGCAACGACGTCGAACTGGCCCGCCGGATGTTTGACGGCTGGCAATGAACACGTTCTGTTCCCGGTTAATCACCGTTGTTGCCTGCTTCTTTATCTTCTCTGCTGCGTGGTTTTGCCTGTGGAGCATCAGCCTGCATCTGGTTGAGCGCCCGGAGCTAGCGGTACTGCTGTTTCCGTTTGGCCTGCGTCTGGGGTTGATGCTGCAATGTCCGCGCGGATACTGGCCGGTGCTGCTGGGCGCGGAATGGCTGCTTCTTTTCTGGCTGGCGCAGGAAGTGGCGCTGGTCCATTTACCACTTTTGATGATCGGCAGCTTCCTCACGTTACTCCCGGTGATGTTGATTTCGCGATACCGCCATCAGCGCGACTGGCGCACGCTGCTGTTGCAGGGCGCGGCGCTCACGGCGGCGGCGCTGCTGCAATCGCTGCCCTGGCTTGGGCAAGGTGAAGAGGCGTGGAACGCGCTGTTGCTGACGCTCACCGGCGGATTAACGCTGGCGCCGATCTGCCTGGTGTTCTGGCACTATCTGACCAGCACGACCTGGCTGCCGCTGGGCCCGGCGGTGGTGTCGCAGCCGGTGAACTGGCGCGGGCGGCATCTGGTCTGGTACCTGCTGCTGTTTAGCGTCAGCCTGTGGCTACAGCTCGGTTTACCCGCCGAACTTTCGCGCTTCACGCCGTTTTGCCTCGCGTTGCCGATCATTGCGCTGGCCTGGCACTACGGCTGGCAAGGGGCACTGATTGCGACGCTGATGAACGCCATCGCGCTGATTGCCAGCCAGACCTGGCACGATCATCCCGTCGATCTGTTGCTCTCGCTGCTGGTGCAAAGCCTGACCGGGCTGCTGCTCGGTGCGGGTATTCAGCGTCTGCGCGAACTTAACCAGTCGCTGCAAAACGAATTAGCACGCAACCATCGTCTGGCGGAACGCCTGCTGGAAACCGAAGAGAGCGTGCGCCGGGATGTGGCGCGCGAACTGCACGATGATATCGGCCAGACCATCACCGCCATTCGCACTCAGGCGGGTATTGTCCAGCGCCTGGCGCCGGAAAACGCAGGGGTGAAGCGCAGCGGGGCGCACATCGAACAACTTTCTCTCGGCGTGTACGATTCGGTGCGTCGCCTGTTAGGCCGCCTGCGACCGCGCCAGCTGGACGATCTCACGCTGGAGCAGGCCATCCGCTCATTGATGCGCGAAATGGAGCTGGAAAGCCGTGGCATCGTCAGCCATCTCGACTGGCGAATTGATGAATCTGCACTTAGCGAAAGCCAGCGGGTGACGCTGTTTCGCGTCTGTCAGGAAGGGCTGAACAACATCGTTAAGCACGCCAACGCCAGCGCGGTGACGCTTCAGGGCTGGCAACAGGATGAACGGCTAATGCTGGTAATTGAGGACGACGGCAGCGGCCTGCCGCCAGGGTCGAATCAACAGGGATTTGGCCTCACTGGGATGCGTGAACGCATTAGCGCCCTCGGCGGATCGCTCTCGATTTCCTGTACGCACGGCACGCGGGTCAGCGTGTCGTTACCCCAGCGATATGTGTAAGGCGCGGTCATGTTTTCATTTTTAAAAGCTCCGGCCAGTGCGCCGCTCATTACTGATAAGCGTGAAGTGGATGCTCTCTACCGCTACTGGCGGCGGCATATCCTGACCACCATCTGGCTCGGCTACGCGCTGTTCTATTTCACACGCAAGAGCTTCAATGCCGCCGTACCGGATATCCTCATCAGCGGCGTGCTGACTCGCAGCGACATTGGGCTGCTGGCGACGCTGTTTTACATCACCTACGGCCTGTCGAAGTTTGTCTCCGGTATCGTCAGCGACCGTTCGAACGCCCGCTATTTTATGGGTATCGGACTGATTGCCACCGGCGTGGTAAACATTCTGTTTGGATTCTCCACCTCGCTATGGGCCTTTGCGGTGTTGTGGGCGCTGAACGCCTTTTTCCAGGGCTGGGGATCGCCGGTCTGCGCGCGTTTATTGACCGCGTGGTATTCGCGTACTGAACGCGGCGGCTGGTGGGCGCTGTGGAACACCGCGCACAACGTCGGCGGGGCGCTGATCCCTATCGTGATGGCGGCGACAGCGCTGCACTACGGCTGGCGCGCCGGGATGATGATCGCCGGGCTGCTGGCGATTGTGGTGGGGATTTTTCTCTGCTGGCGGCTGCGCGACAGGCCGCAGGCGATTGGTCTGCCGCCAATTGGCGACTGGCGGCATGATGAACTGGAAATTGCCCAACAGCAGGAAGGTGCTGGGCTGAGCCGCAAAGAGATCCTCACCCGCTATGTGCTGCTGAATCCTTATATCTGGCTGCTGTCACTGTGTTATGTGCTGGTGTACGTGGTCCGTGCCGCGATTAACGACTGGGGCAATCTGTACATGTCGGAGACGCTCGGCGTGGATCTGGTGACCGCCAATACCGCCGTGACCATGTTTGAGCTGGGCGGATTTGTTGGCGCGCTGGTGGCGGGTTGGGGTTCGGACAAGCTGTTTAACGGCAACCGCGGTCCAATGAACCTGATTTTCGCCGCCGGAATTTTGCTCTCCGTTGGCTCGCTGTGGCTAATGCCGTTCGCCAGCTATGTGATGCAGGCCGCGTGCTTCTTCACCACCGGATTCTTCGTCTTCGGCCCGCAGATGCTGATCGGCATGGCAGCGGCGGAGTGTTCGCACAAAGAGGCGGCGGGCGCGGCAACCGGATTTGTCGGGCTGTTTGCTTATCTGGGGGCATCGCTCTCCGGCTGGCCGCTGGCGAAGGTGATGGAGGTCTGGCACTGGACCGGATTCTTTGTGGTGATCGCTATTGCGGCGGGAATTTCCGCGCTGCTGCTGCTGCCGTTTTTAAATGCCCAGGCTCCGCGCGAACTCAACGAAGCGTGATGTACCTCACCTTTTTGTCCCGAGTGGAGCAAAACTAAGAAATTTTCCCGGTTTCACCTGGACGCTGTCTCAGGCGCGTCTTCCGGCTGATTTTTACAATGCCTGCCATTCGCAGGTATAAAAATTAGCTCGGGAGTGTCAAATGCTGGCCTTTCTCAACCAGGTGCGCAAGCCGACCCTGGATCTGCCGCTCGATGTGCGGCGCAAAATGTGGTTCAAACCGTTCATGCAGTCCTATCTGGTAGTCTTTATCGGCTACCTGACCATGTACCTGATCCGCAAAAACTTCAACATCGCGCAGAACGACATGATCTCCACCTACGGGCTGAGCATGACGCAGCTGGGGATGATTGGCCTGGGCTTCTCCATCACCTACGGCGTGGGTAAAACGCTGGTTTCCTACTACGCGGATGGAAAAAACACCAAGCAGTTCCTGCCGTTTATGCTGATCCTCTCCGCCATCTGTATGCTCGGCTTCAGCGCCAGCATGGGCGCGGGTTCAACCAGCCTGTTTTTGATGATCGCTTTCTACGCGCTGAGCGGTTTCTTCCAGAGTACTGGCGGCTCATGTAGCTATTCCACCATTACTAAATGGACGCCGCGTCGCAAGCGGGGTTCCTACCTCGGCATGTGGAATATCTCCCACAACCTCGGCGGTGCGGGTGCGGCGGGCGTGGCGCTGTTTGGCGCTAACTATCTGTTCGACGGTCACGTCATCGGTATGTTTATCTTCCCGTCGATTATTGCTCTGATTGTTGGCTTTATCGGCCTGCGCTACGGCAGCGACTCCCCGGAATCTTATGGCCTCGGTAAAGCCGAAGAGCTGTTCGGTGAGGAGATCAGCGAAGAAGACAAAGAAACCGAAGAAAACGAGATGACCAAATGGCAGATCTTTGTTGAGTACGTGCTGAAAAACAAAGTGATCTGGCTGTTATGTTTCTCGAACATCTTCCTGTACGTAGTGCGTATCGGTATCGACCAGTGGTCCACAGTCTACGCCTTCCAGGAGCTGAAGCTTTCCAAAGAAGTGGCGATTCAGGGCTTTACCCTGTTCGAAGTGGGCGCGTTGGTCGGTACGCTGCTGTGGGGTTGGCTCTCTGACCTGGCGAACGGTCGTCGTGCGCTGGTGGCCTGTGTAGCGCTGGCGTTGATTATCGCCACCCTGGGCGTTTATCAGCACGCCAGCAACCAGTACGTTTATCTGGCTTCGCTGTTTGCGCTGGGCTTCCTGGTGTTTGGCCCACAGCTGTTAATCGGCGTTGCGGCAGTCGGGTTTGTGCCGAAAAAAGCGATCGGCGCAGCCGATGGGATTAAAGGCACTTTCGCTTATCTGATTGGTGACAGCTTCGCCAAGCTCGGTTTGGGGATGATTGCCGACGGCACGCCGATTTTCGGGCTGACCGGCTGGGCAGGCACTTTCGCCGCGCTGGATGCTGCCGCTATCGGTTGTATCTGCCTGATGGCCATCGTGGCTGTGTTTGAAGAACGTAAAATTCGCCGCGAGAAAAAGATTCAACAATTGAAAGTAGCTTAAGTTAAGTGTGCATTGGTAACTTTTGCCCGCCTTAATGGCGGGCTTTTTTATGCTCTAAACTGGCTGGTTTCATGTACCAGATTGCGCAGCCACTGATGAGCGGCATCGCGATGCGTGCGTTCATGCCAGGCCATGCTTTTTGTAAAACCGGTTATGGGCAGCGGGGGCGGTAAAACGTGCATACGGGTGTCGTCATACGCCAGACGGGCAGGAACAACGGCAATCATATCACTGATGGCGAGGATGTCCGGCAATACCAGGAAGCTGCTAACCGACAAACCAATCTGCCGTTGGCGTCCGACGCTTGCCAGTGCCTCATCGGTGACGCCCCAGAAACTTTCACCCTCATAAGAAACCAGCACATGCTCCAGCGCGCAGAAGCGATCGAGCGTCAGCGGTTGCCCCGCATCAGGATGCGCATGACGCATGAGACAAACGTACTCTTCATCATATAACGCCCGGCTATGCAGGTTGTCGGGCGTGGAATCCGGCGTCAGCAACGCCAGGTCGATTTTCCCCTGCTCAAACTGTGTGGTGAGCAGCACTGGCTCAACCGGGATCACTCGTACACGAATGCCCGGTGCGCGCACGCGAAGCGCGGCAATAAATGGCACGATAACCGCTTTGAGCGCGTAATCCGTAGCGGCGACGGTAAAGGTGAGCGCTGCGGTGAGCGGGTCAAATTGTGTCGGTTTAAGCAGGATATCGATATCGCTGAGGATCTGTTTGACCGGGGCGGCCAACTGTTGGGCACGCAGCGTCGGAACAATGCCATGCGGTGTGCGACTAAACAGCGGATCGTCAAAATAGTCGCGCAGGCGGTTGAGCATACCGCTTACCGCAGGCTGGGTGAGCGACAGCCGCTGCGCCGCCCGGGTTACGCTGCGTTCATCCAGCAGGGCATCCAGCGTTTTTAACAGATTGAGATCGAGCGTTCTGATATCAGATTTCATGATGTCTGCCTGCGAGTTCGATAAGTCACATTATGACACGTTCAGTCGTCGACAGAGGTGAATTTGCCGCTATGATGGGCGTCCTGTCTGGTAATGGATGTGTGCATGATTTGGATAATGCTGGCCACGCTGGTGGTTGTTTTTGTGGTGGGATTTCGGGTGCTAACGTCCGGGTCGCGGCGGGCAATTCGCCGTCTGAGCGAGCGGCTGAACATTGATGTCGTGCCGGTAGAATCGATGATCGATCAGATGGGAAAAGTACAGGGTGAGGCTTTTTTACAGTACCTCCACCGTCCTGATGAATCGCATCTACAAAATGCCGCCCAGGTGCTGTTGATCTGGCAAATCGTTATTGTCGACGGCAGTGAGCAGAACTTGTTGCAATGGCACCGCTGGCTGCAAAAAGCCCGGCTGGCTGCACCGATTACCGACGCGCAGGTGCGTCTGGCGCTCGGTTTTCTGCGCGAGATGGAGCCGGATATGCAGGAGCTTAATGCGTTCCAGATGCGCTATAACGCCTTTTTCCAGCCCGAGGATGGCGTGCACTGGCTGCACTGATATCAAAATTTATGATGACGACTATTTTGAATCGTCATTATCTTTATATCTTACGCGAAAGCATGATGTACCTCGTTAACTCACACAACGAGGTACATCATGAATCAAGCGACTCAACAACGTGCAATTATCTGGCCTGCAGCGTATCTGCCGGGGACGACTGATAACTTTGCTTCAAATGAAATTATCGTTGCCGGACTGAGCGCCCGTGCCGTCTGGGCACAGCTTAATGACACAACGCGCTGGCCGACGTATTACAGCAACGTGGCGGATATCCGTTTTCACGACGGTTCCGGTCCATTGTTAAGCATGGATGCCCGTTTTCGTTTTACGACTTTTGGTTTCCCCATCGAAGCGCAAATCACCGAGTATGTGCCGCCGGTTGACGGCCAGGCCGCGCGTGTTGCCTGGCATGGCTGGGCGGAAGGCGATGCCACTACACGTCTGGATGTGATCCACGCCTGGCTCTTTGAGGATTTACCCGGCGGGCGCGTACGTATTCTGACCCAGGAATCACAAATTGGTGTTCCGGCACAAGAACTGGCACGTACGCTGCCCAATCCGATGATCAACGGTCACCAGGAGTGGATAACCGGCCTGGCCCGGGCTGCGCGTGACGCTTAATTGAGTCAGAAAGGGCTCTCTGTCCTGGGCCGGATAAGGCGCAGCCGATCTCTGGTGAATAGTTGTCAAAACGTTAATTACGTCACAAATTTAATGTTACACAGCGTAACTTTTCTACAATAACCCCACGCAGGTAACAAAATGAGTGAAGCTGTTGAACAAAAATCCCGCGCTGAGGCAAATTCCCGACCTAACTGGTCGGCGGTATTTGCCGTGGCGTTCTGCGTTGCCTGCCTGATAACCGTTGAATTTCTCCCCGTTAGCCTGTTAACGCCGATGGCGCAGGATTTGGGGATTTCTGAAGGCGTGGCCGGACAATCGGTGACCGTGACGGCATTTGTCGCCATGTTTGCCAGCCTGTTTGTGACGCAAATTATTCAGGCGACCGATCGTCGCTATGTGGTGATTCTGTTTTCGGTGCTACTGACGCTTTCCTGTCTGCTGGTTTCCTTTGCCAATTCTTTTTCGCTGCTGCTCGTTGGCCGCGCCTGCCTCGGTCTGGCGCTTGGCGGCTTCTGGGCGATGTCGGCGTCGCTGACCATGCGTCTGGTTCCTGCACGTACGGTGCCGAAGGCGCTGTCGGTTATTTTTGGCGCGGTGTCCATCGCGCTGGTGATTGCCGCGCCGTTGGGAAGCTTTTTGGGCGGCATTATCGGCTGGCGTAACGTGTTTAATGCGGCGGCGGTAATGGGCGTGCTGTGCACTATTTGGGTGGTGAGAGCGTTGCCTTCGCTGCCGGGTGAACCTTCGCATCAGAAACAAAACATGTTCAGCCTGTTGCAGCGTCCTGGGGTGATGGCCGGGATGATTGCCATCTTCATGTCCTTTGCTGGTCAGTTCGCCTTCTTTACCTATATTCGCCCGATCTATATGAATCTGGCGGGCTTTGACGTTGATGGCCTGACGCTGGTGCTGCTGAGCTTCGGTATTGCCAGTTTCGTTGGTACGTCGTTCTCGTCGATGATTTTGAAGCGTTCGGTCAAACTGGCGTTAGCCGGTGCGCCACTGGTGCTGGCGCTCAGTGCGCTGGTCCTGATCCTATGGGGCAGCGACAAAGTGGTCGCGGCGGGTATTGCGATTATTTGGGGGCTGTTGTTTGCGCTGGTACCGGTCGGCTGGTCGACGTGGATCACCCGTTCGCTTGCCGATCAGGCAGAAAAAGCCGGATCCGTCCAGGTCGCCGTGATCCAGCTTGCCAATACCTGCGGGGCAGCGGTGGGAGGCTATGCGCTCGATACCCTCGGACTGCTGTCGCCTCTGATGCTTTCCGGCAGCCTGATGCTGCTGACGGCGCTTTTGGTTACGATGAAGGTCAGGATTCAGTGAAAACAGTTGCCGGATGGCGCATCGTTTTCAGTCAACACTGTCATCCGGCAACTTAATCAATCAAAACCATTATTTTCGGCGGTATGGGCAAACCATTCGCCGCTCTTTTTCACTGTGCGTTTTTGCGTTTCTAAATCCAGCTGGACAAAACCGTAGCGGTTTTTATAGCCGTTGAGCCATGACCAGTTATCAATAAAGGTCCACATATGGTAGCCAAGACAATGACAGCCTTCGCTAATGCCTTTATGTAGCCATTTCAGATGCTCAGCAACAAATTCGATACGGTAGCTGTCGTTAATTTGCCCTTCCTGAATAAAGCGCTGTTCGTTTTCTACGCCCATACCGTTTTCTGAAATAAAGCAGCGTGGGTTACCGTAATTATCGCGAAGATTGGTAATAATATCGTAAATACCCGGCTCATAAATTTCCCAGCCGCGATAAGGGTTCATTTTACGTCCCGGCATTTCGTAGTAATCAAACAGCCACTCCGGCATAAATGGCGCATTCGGATTGACTGCCGTATCGCGGCATTTCACACGACGCGGCTGATAATAGTTAATCCCCAGCAGGTCGATTTTGCCGTCGGCGATCAACTGCGCATCGCCTGGCTGGCAGGCCGGAAGCTGATCGTACTCTTTCAGCAATGCCACCAGATCCGCCGGATATTCCCCTTTCAGTACCGGGTCGAGGAAGCTGCGATTAAACAGCAGATCCGCATGGTGCGCGGCTTTGACATCTGCCGGATGCTGCGAGCGCGGATACGAAGGCGTCAGGTTTAATACCACGCCAATTTCACCGTCATGGTTTGCATCACGATACGCCCGCACCGCCGTCGCATGCGCCAGCACGGTATGGTACGCCACGGTGGCCGCACGTTTGAAATCCACCACGCTAGGGTAATGGAAGTCATACAAATAACCACCTTCTACCGGAACAATCGGCTCGTTGAAGGTGAACCAGTGCTTAACGCGGTTGCCGAACAATTTGAAACACGTCTGTGCGTAGTGGCCAAACGCCTCGACCACTTCACGGTTTTCCCAGCCGCCTTTTTCCTGCATCCCCATCGGCATGTCGAAGTGGAACAGAGTGATAAATGGCGTTATGCCTTGCGCCAGCAGCTCGTCGATGACGTTATCATAGAAATCGACGGCCTCAGGATTAACCTCACCGGTGCCGTCCGGGATCAGGCGTGACCAGCTCAGAGATGTACGGAAGCTGTTGTGTTTCAGCTGTTTGAGCAGTGCGATGTCCTGTTTCCAGTGCTGATAAAAGCCTGAGGTGTTCGCCGGGCCAACCCCCTGATGGAAACGACCTGGCTGGCGGTCGAACCACACATCCCACGTGGTCTGGCTTTTGCCGCCGTTCAGGCTATCTCCTTCGGTTTGTAGCGCCGAGCAGGCACTGCCCCACCAGAAGTTTTCAGGAAAACGGTATCGCATATTGTTGCTCCATTGCTATTTATCTGTTCTGGCAACAATACGTGTTTTTACGATACAGAAACCGGTTACAGTGCTCATTTTACAACATAATGGCTATAAATCCGGGCATTCAACTTTGCCAAGCGCTTCCCAGTAGTTGTTTTGATTGTTTCTTTGAATTGCCAGAATGGCTTCGCGGATGTGCTGCTGATTACGCGTATCAGCCATAATCGTTTTTTCCCACACCTCATCAGATGGCGACCCTTGCGGGGTGCAAATCTTACGCAAATCCTTCATAACAGTATTCTTTTCGTGTACAGCCTGCAGACTGCCATAAGCCGAGTCGGCTTGCGCCAGACCGGGTAGCGTGAAAAGGACGGCAATAATCGGAAAAATGACTCGTTTCATGATAATAATCCTTGTTGTCTATGCGCATCATCTCAAGAGTAAGTGTAGACGGCATACGACTCACTCATCACCCTGTGTTAATGTCTAAAAATAAATCAGCCAGAAGTTGTAGTTATTTCAGTAGGATAGGATGCAAATACAGATTACAGATACGATTACCGAAGACGATCAAAATGCCCTGCTTGCCGGATTGCGCGCTTACAACCGGCAGTTTCTCAGAACCACCAATTTTGGCGACCTGGCGGTGTACTGGCGCGATGAGCGCAATGACATTCTGGGTGGGCTGATCGGCAAAATCAAAGGCGAATGGCTGTGCATTGATTTTCTGTGGATGCATGACTCGCTGCGTAAAGGTGGTTACGGCACAAAATTGATGCAGGCCGCAGAACAGACGGCGCGTGAGAGAGGATGCCTGCATGCGCTGGTGGATACCATGAGTTTCCAGGCGCTGCCGTTTTATCAGAAAAACGGCTATCAGCTGCAAATGACCCTCGATAACTTCCCGGAAACCGGTTCCGCGCGCCATTATTTGTCGAAAACGTTTTGATGACCGGAAGGTCTGGATGCCGCCTCACTTTCTTGCGCAGCATAATAGTGTATGTTCTGAACAATCATTTATTTCTTAAGCGGTAAAGAGATGAGACGGATTGAGATAATACTGGGAGAGCTGGAACGGCTGACGCGAGGACTGAATCTTGCCCATCTGGCGCAGGAAACGGCGTTCACGGCGGAGGCCATCGGCTTCAACCTCGGGCTGGCGCGCAACTCGGTCAGTAAAGATCTCAATCAGCTCTGGAACGACGGCCTGGCGATTAAAAGCCGCGGGCGCCCGGTATTCTTTCTGCATCGTCAGGCGATTGAAGCGCTGCTGGGGCGTAAATTAGATGAGTCCGAGCGTGAAGTGCAAACCGTTGCCGACCTGTTGCCTGTTCAGGAAAACCAGGCGACAGACGATCCCTTTTCCAGCCTGATTGGTTACGATCGCAGCCTGCGCGATGCGGTGGAAAAAGGCCGCGCGGCGGTGCTGTATCCCCACGGACTACATGTTCTGCTGACCGGTCCCTCCGGCGTGGGTAAAACCTTTTTTGCCGAACTGATGCACAGTTTCGCCTGCGAACGTGCACCGGGAACACCTCCACCGCTGGTCTATTTCAACTGCGCGGAATACGCGCATAACCCGGAGCTGCTCTCATCGCACCTGTTTGGTCATCGACAGGGAGCGTTTACCGGTGCAAACGAGAATAAACCCGGTCTGGTCGAACAGGCTGATGGCGGCTATCTCCTGCTCGATGAAGTGCATCGTCTGCCGTATGAAGGTCAGGAAAAGCTGTTCTCTATTCTCGATAAAGGTGAATACCGGCCGCTGGGTTCAAGCGCCGTGGCGCGTTCAATCTCGGTTCGCCTGATATGTGCGACCACCGAACCGGTAAGTTCGGCGTTGCTGCGCACTTTCCAGCGACGTATTCAGGTATGTATCGATCTCCCCGACATTCGCCAGCGTTCGGTCGAAGAGCAGGTTGAGCTGATCGTTGGTTTCTTACAGCGTGAGAGCCGCAAAATCGAGCGTACGATAAGCATCGACCGTACCCTGCTGCTCTGGCTGCTGAACAAGCCGCTGGAAGGCAATATTGGTCAGCTCAAGAGCGACATTCAGTTTCTCTGCGCCCAGGCCTGGGCCTCGGGGATGACGGAGCACAGCGATACGCTACAGTTGGATAAACGTCTGACCGAGATCCCCTTTAACGCCACGCCGGAACAACGTCTGCTGGTTGGGGCGCTGTTCGAAGGCAAAGAGCACCTGAGCATCGATGCCCGCACGTTGCCGGCACTGAAAAATTCGCTGGCCACCGGAGCCGAAATTGAAGAGAGTGATCTCTTTTACAGCTTCCTGACCCGGGAATATATCAACCTGCGTAACAGCAACGTACCACCTGCTGAAACGCTGGCAATCCTCAAAAACAAACTCAGCTCGATTTTTGAATATGGTCTCTACAGCCGCGACAGTGTGGCGCATCCCCCGCGCTATGGCGATCAGATTGAAGAGCGAGTTACACTGCTGATCGGCTGCGTTGAGCAGGTGCTTGGTTTTACGCTGCCGGAAAATCTGGTAAACCCGCTGCGCAAACACTTTCTGGCGCTGATTGGCTACGTGCAGCGCGGCCTTATTCCGCAACTTTATTCTTCCAGCCTGATCCTCGATCGCTGCAAAGATGAATACGAAAACGCCACGCTGTTATGCCGAAAAATCAATGAACTGCTGCATATTCAGTGTCCGGCGACGGAGGTGGTCTGGCTGTGCCTGTTCCTCAAAGAGTGTCGCCATTACCGCCAACGGATAGACGCCAGTCCTGACTGCGGGGTGATTTTGATTGCCCATGGCGCCACGACCGCCACAAGCCAGGCGCAGTACGTGAATCGCGTGCTGGAGCGCGAGGTGTTCAGCGCTATCGATATGCCTTTCGAGCAGTCAGTGCATGACACGCTGGAAGCTCTGACACAGATGATCCAAACCCGGCAGTATCGCCGATTGATCCTGATGGTGGATATTGGCTCGCTGGTCCATTTTGGCAGTACGATCAGCAAATTATTCCAGATAGACGTTCTGCTGATGCCCAACATCACGCTCACCAGTCTGCTGGAAATAGGGTTGGATTTAAGCTACGAAACCAGCGACTTGCCGCAGCTGGCGGCGTTGATGCAGAGCAAAAATATTCCCTGTCAGCTCTGTACGCCACAGCAGGAAAACAGCGGTAAAGTGCTGGTCATTTCTTGCATTACAGGGATGGGAACAGCAGAAAAAATCAAAAAGGTGCTGGAAGAGAGCTTCGGTGAGTTGATGTCGCAGGATACGCGGATGGTGATCCTCGATTACAACGAAGTTCGCAGCCTGGAGCGTGTTCAGCAGGCGATTAACGCCAGTGAACGTCTGGCGGGCATAGTGGGTACTTTCCAGCCAGGACTGCCGGATATTCCGTTTATCTCGCTCGAGGAGTTGTTCTCTGAGCAAGGCCCTGAGCTGGTGCTCAGCCTGCTGACGCCAGATCTCTCCAGCAGCGAACGCCGGCTGGAGATGGAACGTAGCGCGATGCGCTTTATCAGCGCGTTGACTATGGAGAGCATCATTAACCATATTTCGGTGCTCAACCCGCAGCGTATTCTGAAAGAGATGGAAGGCGTGCTGAATAATCTGACCGCTGCGCTGTCGCTCAAACCGAGCCGTCAGGTGACACTGCGCTTCCTGATCCATTGCTGCTGTATGGTCGAGCGTATTGTGATTAACCGCAAACCGTTACAGATGGCGCTGGAGAACAAGCCGGATCTGGATGTTCGTGCGTTTAGTGTCATTAAATCCGCTTTTCTGCCGATTGAAGAGGCCTATGCCATTCGGTTATCGGACGCGGAATATATTTATATCTACGAACTGTTGTATAGCTAACCCCTTGTCTGGCGGGGCGTTACGTCCCGTCAGCCTCCACCACTCCCCCGCGTGACACAAATTCTGGCACAGCCTTTGCTCTTACTTTGATGAGTTTGCCGGATGGCGGCATAAAACGCCTTATCCAGCCTACAAAAGCACTTCCCGTAGGCCTGATAAGCGAAAGCGCCATCAGGCATTGCAAGTCTCATGTAATCGAGCCAGGAGGCCATTTTGACTACCACTGAATCCTTGCCCCAGATCCTGCTGCTGACCCATGGCGGCTGGGGGCAACAGCTTTGCAACAGCCTGCGCATGGTGATGGGCGAAATCAAAGGCGTAACGGAAATCGCGTTGATGCCTGTTGATACGCTCGGCGAGTTTTATCAACGCGTCGAAGCCGTGGTGAAAACCATGCCGGAAGGCTCACTGATTCTGACCGATTTTATTGGCGGCACCACCTCTAACGTGGCCGCGCGGCTGAGCGCCGATTACCCGGTGGCAGTGATTTCCGGGCTGAACGCCTCTTTGTTACTGGAGGCGCTGGACAAACGCGAGCATGGCCAATTGACCACCTGCGTGGCCGATCTGGTCGAGGCCGGGCGTAGTAGCTGCCTGGACGTTGTTGCCCACGTACGTCAATTACAACAATCACAATAAGGAATAAACATCATGGCAAACATCGTTTTATGTCGTATCGATAGCCGTCTGATTCATGGACAAGTGGTGACCAAATGGGTTGGGCAATCTCAGGCAAACCGGATTGCAGTGGTCAGCGATGAGCTGGATGCCGATCCGTTTATGAAAAACATCTACCTGATGGCCGCGCCGCCGAACATCAAAGTGGATTGCTTTGGTAACCAGAGTTTTGCCGCCGCATGGAAAGAAAACCAGCTTGGTGACGGCAAAGTGCTGGTGCTGTTCCCCTCTCTGGCGGCGGTTCAGGAAGCGGTCCAGTTGGGTTTTGATGTCACCACCATTCAGGTCGGTGGGCTGGGCGGTGGGCCAAACCGCAAAGCGGTATTCCAGAACATTACGCTGGATGAAAAAGACGTCGGCATTCTGAGCGACCTGAAAAATCGTGGGATTCAGGTGTTCTTCCAGACTATCCCGGAAGATAAGCCTCAGTCGCTGGACGATATCCTGAAAAAATTCTAATTCTTTGATAACAGGGTACTTAATTATGGATACTTTAGTCTTCGCAAGCCTGATGGGGTTGTATTACTGGTTTGCCCGATTACGCCTTGGCTACACCTTCTCCGCCATGCTGCTACAGCCAGTGGTGATTGCCGTATTCGTTGGTCTGCTGTTAGGCAACATGGAAACGGCGATGATCATCGGTGCAGGTATGCAGCTGGTTTATCTCGGCGTGACCTCCACGCCAGGCGGCAACGTCCCGTCGGATCCGGCGCTGGCTGCCTGCATTTCAATTCCTATCGCCGTGAAGGCCGGAATGGACCCGAACCTGGCTATCGCACTGGCGATCCCGTTTGGCGTTATCGGCGTGTTCCTCGACCAGTTGCGCCGCACGCTAAACGCGGCGTGGGTACATATGGCCGACAAGCATGCGGAAACGGCAAACATGGCGGGCATTATGCGCTGTGCGTTCCTCTACCCGGCTTTGCTCGGGCTGGTACTGCGTTTCCCGGTGGTCTTCGCCGCCAACTATTTTGGTCAGGACGTTGTGGAAAGCTTCCTTAAGCTGATGCCGCATTGGCTGACGCACTCCTTTGAAATTATGGGCGGCATTCTGCCGGCGCTGGGCTTCGCCATCACCATTATGGTGATCGGTAAAAAGAGCCTGCTGCCATGGTTTATCGGTGGTTTCTTTGCGGTGCTGTACCTGAAGGTAGACATCATGGCGATGGCAATCTTTGGTACCTGTGTGGCCTTCCTCATTAAAGGTCTGGCGAAAAATGAAGGAGCAGCATGATGAGCAGCGATGTAATGCAGCATGAACTGGTGGAGCGCGCGCGTGAAAGCGGCACGTTGACCAAAGCAGACATCACCAAAGCCTGGTTTATCTACTGGCTAGGCGCGGAAGTTTCCAGCTCCTATGAACGTTTGCAAAGCCTTATTTTCTGCGCCTCAATGACGCCGATCATCAAAAAACTCTACCCGCAAAAAGAGGAGCAGGTTGAAGCGCTGAAACGCCATTTGAACTTCTTTAACTCGGAGCAGACGTTCGGGGCGGTGATTCAGGGGATCTCCATTGCGATGGAGGAACAGAAAACCCGCGGCGAGCCGATCAGCGACGCCTCAATTACCGGGATTAAAACCGGGTTGATGGGACCACTGGCCGGGATGGGGGACTCCATCATCTGGGCCGCCGTGATGCCGCTGTTAATTGCTATATTCATCCCGTTTGCGGCGAATGGCAGCGCGATGGGCGGAATTGTACCGTTAATTCTCTATCCTGCTATTACGCTGGCAATCAGCTATGGCATGGTTCACAAAGGCTATACGCTGGGGCGTGACTCGATAATTGGGCTGCTGCAGGGAGGGCGAATAAAGGAACTTATCTACGGCGCTAACGTGCTGGGTTTGATCATGATGGGCGCGCTTTCTGCAAGCTACGTCAAGATCACCACGCCGTTAAAACTTAGCGCCCTGAAAGGCTCTGAAGTTGTGGTCCAGCAAATCCTCGACTCTATTGCCCCCGGCCTGTTGCCGCTGGCGGCGGTGTTCACCATCTATTTCTATCTGGTGAAGAAAGGACCGCGTTACACAACGATTTTACTGTCGATTGTCGCGCTCAGCGTGGTTTGTTCGCTGCTGGGAGTACTGTAAGCCATGACACAGAATATCTACCAACAATTGGGGCTAAAACAGGTCATTAACGCCTGCGGCAAGATGACGATTCTGGGTGTTTCCAGCGTAGCGCCGGAAGTAATGCAGGCCACCGCGCGGGCTGCTTCAGCCTTTGTTGAAATTGATCGGCTGGTGGACAGAGCTGGAGAACTGGTTTCCCGCTACACCGGGGCTGAAGACAGCTATGTCACCTCCTGTGCATCGGCGGGCATTGCTATCGCTGTTGCCGCCGCCATTACTCGCGGCGACCAGGCGCGAGTCTCGCTGATGCCGGACAGCGCAGGTATGGCCAATGAAGTGGTCATGCTGCGCGGGCATAACGTTGACTACGGTGCGCCCATCACCAGCGCCATCCGTTTGGGCGGCGGGCGGGTGGTGGAGGTTGGCTCAAGTAATCTGGCGGCCCGCTGGCAGCTGGAGAGCGCGATTACCGATAGCACCGCCGCGCTGCTGTACGTGAAATCGCACCACTGCGTGCAGAAGGGGATGTTGAGCATTGCGGATTTTGTGCAGATCGCGCAGGTTCACAACCTGCCGCTGATTGTCGATGCTGCCGCCGAGGAGGATTTACACGCATGGGTGGCGAGCGGGGCGGATATGGTGGTCTACAGCGGGGCAAAAGCTTTTAACGCGCCGACCTCCGGATTTATCACCGGGAAGAAACAGTGGATTGCCGCGTGTAAAGCGCAGCACCACGGGATTGCCCGGGCGATGAAAATCGGCAAAGAGAATATGGTTGGGTTGGTGTATGCCCTGGAAAACTACCATCAGGGACAAACCGTGGTCACCACCGAAGAGCTCCGCCCCGTGGCGCAGGCGATTTCAGAGATTCGCGGACTGGATGCGGATATCGAGCAGGATGAGGCCGGACGCGCCATCTGGCGGATTCGTATTCGGGTGAATGCGCAGGTGCTGGGAATGGATGCTTACGCTGTAGAAGCGCACCTGCGTGAGGGCGATATCGCGATCTACGCTCGCCGTTACAACCTTCATCAGGGCGTCTTTAGCCTTGACCCGCGTACGGTCGCAGAAGGGGAAATGGCGCTGATCGTGGCCCGATTAAAGGAGATTGCAGAACATGCAACACATTAATTTTTATCGTAATAAAGTGGCTATTAACGTGCTGGCGAAGGATATCGCCAATGCGCGGGAAATCTATGATGCTGCCGAAGGCCACGCGGTGATTGGCATTCTTTCGGCGCAGTTTTCCTCGGTTGAGGAAGGTATTCTGGAAGTAAAACGTTGGATGAACGACGTGCCGTCGATTTCTGTGGGGTTGGGGGCCGGTGACCCGGCGCAGTATTACAAAGCGGCGATGATTGCCTCACAGGTACATCCAGCACACGTCAACCAGACCTTTACCGGTTGCGGGTTTGCGGCAGGCGCCTTGGCGGCAACGGGCGGTGAACAGACCCATATCAACGCGTTAGTCAGTCCCAGTGGCACGCCGGGGGACGTGTTGATCTCGACCGGCGTCAGCAGCAGCCAGGGCACGCCAGCCCGCGTTTCCTGCGATGCAGCGGTCCGTATGATGTTGGATTCAGGAGCCCATGCGGCGAAGTTCTTCCCAATGGGCGGTGAACAGTCGCTGCCTGAGCTATATGCACTGGCGACGACAGCGGCGAGAAACGGCATGACGCTGATTGAACCGACCGGCGGTATCGATCTCGATAACTTCGGCGTTATCCTGCAATCCTGTCTGGAGGCGGGAGTACCGCGCGTCATGCCGCATGTTTACAGCTCGATTATCGACCCACAGACCGGTAATACCCGGCCTGCAGACGTCGTCAGGTTGATGGAGATAGTTAAAACCCTGGTGTGATGTTGCTATCGCCGGATGGCACTTCGCTTATCCGGCCTACAGATAACCTCATGTCACCAGCCCGGTCAGCGTAAGCGCTACCGGGCATTTTTGTCCATATGTCTGCTTTATGCTTTTTTCTTCTTGCTGATGCTTTTTCGTTTTTTAAACCGCAGCGGCCTTCCCGCTATAGTCATTTCATTACTCATCAGGCGGTTATTGCAAAAGGATAAAACGTGAAGCTGAAGATACCTTATTTCGGGGCCGGGGCGGCGGTATTACTGGCGGGATTATTGCTGGCAGGATGCGATCAACAGAGCAGTGATGCAAAGCATATCAAAGTGGGTGTAATTAACGGTGCTGAGCAGGATGTAGCGGAGGTCGCGAAGAAAGTCGCTAAAGAAAAATATGGTCTGGAGGTGGAACTGGTGGGTTTTAGCGGTTCTCTGCTGCCCAACGATGCCACCAATCATGGTGAGCTGGATGCCAACGTCTTCCAGCATCGCCCGTTCCTTGAACAAGATAATAAAGCACACGGCTATAAGCTGGTCGCAGTGGGCAATACCTTTGTGTTCCCGATGGCTGGTTATTCGAAGAAAATCAAAACTGTCGCTGAACTAAAAGACGGTGCAACGATTGCGATACCTAACGATCCTACCAATCTGGGCCGGGCGCTGTTGCTGCTGCAAAAAGAGAAGTTAATTACGCTGAAAGCGGATACCGGCCTGCTGCCAACAGCGTTGGATATCACTGATAATCCTCGGCATCTGAAAATTATGGAACTGGAAGGTGCGCAGTTGCCGCGTGTGCTGGACGATCAGAAAGTGGATGTGGCGATTATCAGTACCACCTACATCCAGCAAACCGGGCTTTCGCCGGTACATGACAGCGTATTTATTGAAGACAAAAACTCACCGTATGTGAACATTCTGGTGGCGCGAGAAGACAACAAAGATGCCGAGAATGTGAAAGAGTTCCTGCAATCTTATCAGTCACCTGAAGTGGCGAAGGCGGCAGAAACTATCTTTAACGGTGGCGCGGTTCCGGGCTGGTAATCATGACCTTTTGCCGCGCCGGTTGGTGTTAAACCGCTCTGGCGCGGCGACGTGAGTCCATTGAGATAAGTATTACCGAAGAGAGGATCAAAAGCGTGCCCAGCCAGTCTGGCAGGGTAAAGGTAATACCTAACAGCAGCAGGGACAGCAATGCGCTGCTCAACGGTTCCGCGCAGCTTAAAATGCTCGCTTTCGGTCCGCCAATCATCTGCGCGCCTTTCAGGTACAGGCTAAACGTCAGCGACGTGCCGATGACCACCAGATAGAAAAACGCCAGAATCAAACTGCCATTCACCACGAAATTAGTGCCCTGTCCGGCATAAAACGGCAGCAGGATCATGCCGCCGATTAACATACTCCAGCCGACGACCGGCAGCGTGCCGTAGCGCGCGATAAGCGTTGAGGGGTAGGTGGTGTAGAACGCGGCGGCAAACGCCGAGGCAATTCCCCAGAACAGCGCGGCAGGTGAGATAGACAGCGACGTCGGGTTACCGTGGGTGACCAGCAAGAAGGTGCCGATAAGCGAGGTGAAGATCGCAGTCAGAACTAAAATCCCCGGTCGTGCTTTGCGCACCACGGAAAACCACGCCACGATTATGGTCGGTGACAAAAATTGCAGCACCGTCGCGGTGGCGGCGTTGGATTTTTCAATAGTCAGCAGAAAGGTTAGCTGTACGGTGAGCGCCCCAACCACGGAAAAAATCAGCAGGCTGATGGCGTCTTTGCGGTTTTTGATAATGGAGAACACTTTGTCGCCGTGAACGAAAGAGAGCATCAGCAGAATGAGCCCGGCGAAAATCAGGCGCGTCATGGTCAGAAACTGCGACGACATCTGGCTTTGCTCCATGATGTATTGCGCGCAAACGCCTGAACTTCCCCACAATACGGCGGCAATCAGGACGTTCATCATCCCTCTTCTGGTGGAACTCATCTTTCCCTCGGCATGTTGTTTTGTTTTATTTGTGTGCAGGCATCATAGCAGAGATGGTTGTGATTTCTGCCAGCACATCCGCAATCAGCCAGTCATTAAAGACTTTTACCTCCGGGCGCATTACCGCGTGCTGTGGCGTAACAATGTAGTAAGACCACGCCAGAGGCCAGCGGGTGTTGGGATGAAGCTGAACCAGTTGTCCGTCTGTCAGTAGCTGCTGCACCAATGCTCTACGCACAATGGCGACACCTTGACCGCTGAGCGCCGCCAGAATCACTGCAGAGGTAGAGTTGATGTGCAATCCACTGTCGCGAACGGCAGGTGCCTGGGTGGCGGTCAGGACATCATTCCAGCCCGGGAAATTGGCGCCGGGGTGGGGAGTGTCATCATGGATAAGCTTCTGTGCGGCCAACCATTCTCCACAGGATATTTTATCTACTGGCACAATACGTGGGCTACAAACCAGAACCGCTTCTTCATCCATCAGCCAGGTTTTATTTACCCCAGGCCAGTCGCCTTTACCGCAACGTACGCCCAGATCCGCTTCGCCATGAGCAACATCCATCAGCTTTTCCGTCACGTTCAAGCGTAATTCTATGTTTTCATGCGCTTGTGAGAAGCGATTGAGGCGGCTCATCAGCCAGTTCATCACCAGTACCTGAGAGGCCGTGATGATCACCACCGAGCGCGCCCGTCGGCCGCGTAACTTGTTCAGCCCAGATTCCAGGCTATCCAGTCCTTGGGTTATTTCACGCAACGCGTCCTGTGCTTCGCTGACCAGCGTGAGACGCTCTTTGCCTGAACGGGTTCGATGCAGCAGCGGGTGGCCAACCCAGTCTTCCAGCGCACGAACCAGTTGCCCAACGGCAGCCGGAGTGACCCCCAGTTCCTGCGCCGCACCAGTAAAACTGCCGTGGCGGGCTGTGGCCTCAAAAGCGTGTAACCATTTAAGCCGATTAAGCGAGCGCATCAGGTCATTTCCCGTTTTGTGAATATCTTCAGTATATGCCATCGAGATAGATTTTCTTTCTCGGTTCGCTATTTCTTCTCATTCGTCAGCGCCTCAGGGTAGTGGCATTGTTAGCGCATTAACGAATACTTGAAACGAGGCTAGCGATGAACACATTATTTGTCGGCAAAAAACTGTTAGTGGTGGGCGGTACCAGTGGTATCGGATTTGAAACCGCAAAACTGATCCTCCAGGGTGGTGGTCGAGTGGTGCTGGTTGGCAATCGTGCCAAGAAAGCGGAACGGGCCCATCGGGCGTTGGCGGAGCTGGGTGACGTCTCTGTCATTGTGGCGGATCTGATGTCAGAAGCGGGCGTTAAGCAGGTGATGGCAACGGTGAATGCTGAGCACAAAGACATCAACCTGTTAGTAAATGCAGCTGGGGTTTTCTTCCCAAAACCTTTCACTGACCATGAAGTTGAAGATTATGAACTGTACATGAGCCTCAACCGCGCGACGTTTTTTATCACCCGCGATGTCGTGCGTAATATGGTGGCGGCTAACATCCAGGGTGCCATCGTGAATATTGGTTCGATGTGGGCACAACAGGCAATTGGCGCAACACCTTCTTCAGCGTACTCAATGGCAAAAGCGGGCCTGCATGCATTAACTAAAAATCTGGCCATCGAGCTGGGGGCGAATGGGGTCCGCGTCAATGCCGTTTCGCCAGCAGTGGTGCATACACCTATCTACGAAGGATTTATCCCGAAAGAAGACGTACAAGGTGTGATGAGCAGCTTTGACAGCTTCCATCCGATTGGTCGGGTTGGTACGCCGCGTGATGTGGCTGAATCCGTCGCGTTCCTGTTGTCAGACAAAGCGCAATGGGTAACTGGCGCTATCTGGGATGTGGATGGCGGTGTTATGGCCGGACGTAATGGCTGATGGAAATCCCCCGCACAGCTGCGGGGGAGCGTCGAGACATTAAGGCTCAATCGGCGTCAGATAATCCAGCCGTAGCGGTTCGGCTAGCAGATCGTTCATTTGTAGAATGAACGCCTGGAAATGTGGCAGAGCGATATGCTCATCCAGACCGGCCTGACCGCGCCAGGATTCGCGCACGTAGAACACATCCGGCGTGTCGCGTAACTGGAACAGGGCATATTCAATATTGCCCGGCTCCCGGCGCGTGGGCAGCAGCAGAGCTTGTAGCGCCTGTTTCAGTGCGTCGATTTTCCCCGGTTTGGCTTTCAGTACCGCAATAATTGAAATCACGTCAGAATCAGACATGTTAAAACCCCTCCAGCACGATCTTGCCGACCGAACGACCGGTTTCAATTTGCGTGTGGGCTTTTTGCAGATTTGCCGCGGTAATCGCGCCAAAATGTTCGCCCAGTGTGGTACGGAGGGTGCTGTCGTCGATCAGCTGCGCCACGCGGGTCAGTAACTGATGCTGCGCAATGATGTCGTGGGTTGTGAACATCGAACGGGTAAACATAAACTCCCAATGCAGCGAAATGCTTTTGGCCTTCAGCGGGCGCGCATCGAGAGTTTGTGGATCGTCAATCAGCGCCAGTTTGCCCTGCGGCGCCAGTGTGGCAATAATTTGCGAATAGTGCTGCTCGGTATTGTTCAGGCTGGCAACGTGCGTCACCTCTTTAATGCCTATCCGTGCCAGCTCTTCCGTCAACGGCTTGCTGTGGTCAATCACATGATGAGCGCCCGCTTCACGTACCCATTTCTGGCTCTGCGGACGTGATGCGGTACCGATGACGGTCATTTTGGTCAGCTTACTGGCCAGTTGTGTCAGAATAGAACCGACGCCGCCAGCCGCGCCAACAATCAATAACACATCATCTTCATTGCCATTTTCCTCAACGCCCAGACGGTCGAACAGCATTTCCCAGGCGGTGATAGCGGTCAGTGGCAGCGCCGCAGCAGAAGCATTATCCAGTGTTTTTGGCTTCAGCGCGGTAATACGTTCATCAACCAGCTGAAATTCACTGTTACTGCCAGCGCGGCCGAGCGCTCCGGCGTACCAGACTTCATCGCCGGGTGCGAACAGGGTGACGGCTTCGCCCACGGACTTCACCACGCCAACGGCATCCCAGCCCAGCACACGCGGCACATCAGCGTTAAAACCTTCGCGGACCTTGGTATCAACGGGGTTGACGGAAATGGCTTTCACTTCAACCAGCAGATCGTGCCCGGTAGCAACTGGCATGGGCAGGTCAATCTCTTGTAAAAATTCAATGTTATTGCCGTCGGTCGCGGCGCTGGTAATGGCGATGGCTTTCATATTCTCTCCGGTCACAGGAATCAGTTGAATAATTCGATGGTAAACCGGTAACAGAACGGGAAAAATAGCCCTACGGCGACAGGACTTATACTCGGGGAGTGAAAATGTTCCGGCTTGAAGATCTCACGTTGTTTGTCCGCGCCGCGGCGCTGAATAGTTTTAGTGATGCTGCGCGCGAAGTCGGCGTTCAGCCTGCTCAGGTCAGTTCAGCTATCAAGCGCCTGGAGTCTACGTTGGCTATCCGCTTGTTCGCCCGCTCCACGCGCAGCCTGCGCCTGACGCCAGAAGGTGAAGTCTGGTTACCCTATGCCCGCCAGATGCTGGATGTAATGCATGCCGGGCTGCAAAAAATTCAGACCCCGGAAGATGAAGTGTCAGGCACGCTGCAAATCGCCGTGCCTTCCGATCTCGGTCGTAACCTGCTGCTACCGGTCTTTCAGTCGTTTCGACGCCGCTATCCCGCGCTGCGCCTGCGGATTTTTTTCTCCGACCAGGTAACGGATGTCTTTAAAGACCCCGTCGATGTTGCGTTTCGCTATGGCAACACCGAAGACGCGTCCTACATTGCGCTGCCGGTTGCACCGGGTAACCGACGCGTGCTGGTGGCATCACCGGAATGGGTTGAGCAAAACGGCGCGCCGCAAAAACTGGATGATTTAACACAGCTCAACGCCATGACTTTCGTATTACGCGGCCGCCTGCACGATCGCTGGACGTTTACGCGCAACGGCGAGGTCAGCAGTGTGCAGGTTAACGGCACCATTATGAGTGACGATGCGGAAGTGATCCGGCGCCTGGCGATTGCCGGAGAAGGTGTGGCGTACAAGTCGTGGCTGGATGTCAGCGAGGATGTGCGTGACGGTCGATTACAACTGCTGATGCCGGATTATCAGGGAGAGAAAGTCCCGCTGAATATGATTTGCCCGCATCGGAAACAGCTTTCAACCGCGGTACGCCTTCTGCACGAGGCGGTGAAGGCACGGTGTGAAATGCTGGCGCAAAGCTAATAAGCGCTTTACGCCAGAATACTATCGCGTCGTTACTCAGTCTTTTTTCGTTGCATTCGCAAAGAAAATATCAGACTGAATGTCTTTAGTACGGATGGTAAATAGCTGATTGGTTAGATCTTCCGTCAGCTTCTCGGCGTCGGCCATGATGCGCAGGTTGAAGTCATTCAGCATCTTATCCGCGGCGGGTTTATCGGTTTTCGCCATCTTCAGATACTCTGCTTCGACCTCTTTTTGCTCCTTCGCTACTTTATCTTCCCACGCTTTGTAGGCTTTTTTGACGATCGGCGCGAGCTTCGGATAATCGGTCATCGTCAGCGTTTGTAATTTACGATATTTCCAGTAGATAGACTGATCGTCCGCTTTATCGGTACCCATCGTGTAGTTAGCCGGATACGCTTTCAGGCCGCTGTAGTACGGAACAAAGGCGGTGAGGTCAGCCATGCCCAGGCCAATGTAGGTCGTTTCACCAATCTCTTTTGGCAACCACGGACGGACCTGCATGACGTGCGCTTCATAGGTACGGAAAACGCTGACCGGACGCCATGGCTCTTTGCCGTTCAGACCGTTGGTGTACGGGTCATGGCTGGTCCCTTCATAGTGACTACGCAACACGGCCTTCACATCGTCCAGCGTCATTTTCTTCTCTGGCGTCATGAAGACCGGGAATTCGCGCCCTTTGGCCATATCCTGATTTACGGAAGGATTGAATTCTTTCTGGATGGTCCATACACGAGGGTCGTTATACGTGCGGTCACGCTCGTCATCACGGGTATAGGCTTTGGAGAAGTTGAATTTACCGTCTTTCGCCGGATCGTACAGTCCTTTTTCAGTCGCAAATTGAATCAGGTTTTTTGACGCCATCATGTCCGGATTTTTAGGATCGTAATCCTGTAAGCGGCCCTGATTACCGGTGGCAAAATACTGGTTATTCGGCAGACGCTGCGCCATCCACTGGTGGCCGCTACCGGTTTCCAGGTACCAGATCTCGTTATCGTCGACGACGGCAACGCCAAAACCTTCGCCTGCGCCGACGGTCTCAACGATATGGCCCAATAGCGCCACAGCTTCACGTGCGGTTTTACTTTGTGACAGCAGAATATCCGGGATATCGTCTTCGGTGATCCCTTTATCCTCAACGTACGGGTCGGCGGCCAGTGCTTTCGGTGAGGCAAAAATGGATTCTGTACCGCTCACGCCGACACCCAGCTCGTTAAATCCGGTCGCGCCGTGCAGTTGGGTTTTCCAGTTTGGGACAGTGGTATAACGCAGAGAGTTTTTCGGCAGTGGCCAGGTAAAATCATTCGCACCATTATGTGCTTTGGTGCTGTATACCCCGGTCTGATTTTGCTTTGCCGGATGAATGACAAAATGCTGTGCTTTCAGGGCATCGCTGTCTGCGCTACGGGCGACCAGCATGGAGCCGTCCGCTGATGCTTCGTTGCCGACCAGCAGGGTCGTACAAGCAAAACCTGATGAAACAACGGCCAAATTTATAGAAAGTGCAATCAGGCACTTTTTAAAAGTAAACATTACGTATCCCTCATATGTACGCCAAAAATACACCGGAAACACACCGTTTCCTGAAATGCGATAACGCCTGAACGCTCAGACATTGCTCGCGAGAGAGATAAACGCCCCTGCCCACGTCTTCTCCAAATATCCATCCGTAGGTTGAAGTCTTCTGGGCAAAATATAACGCCCATTTCGCTTAATTATTACGCAACGGATATTATGATATTCAGGATGTTTCCTGATTCGCGATGAAGAATAGCAATGGGTTATGTGTGGATTCAGTGACCCATGTCGCGTAAGTCAATGATGACAAATGTGAATTTCATTGAGGGGCCGTGCTTTTTGTTTCCGGATATGATGTTACCTTTTGCGGCAATACAGCGAGGGCACATTGGAGCTGGCAAAAATCCATGCACCTTTATACTCCTCCATGACCAGGCTCAGGCTTCGTCCGCTTTGGCGGTAAAATCCAGGTAATGTGTCGTTAATATCCGCTTCATCAGCGGTGTCAGCGAAGGTTTTGACAACCTGCATCGCCTGTAGCACTCGGGCATCGCGCTTTTGGGTGTAGTTAAAATAGATGTTCCTGCTAATGTCTGAGGTATTACGCCCGTACAGTTTGCCGGTAATAGTGGCCAGGCCTTCACTGTTGTACATCCGAAACGATAACGTACCGGTAAAGCGGTTGCTGCCAATATTCCATTCCATGTTACCGATGCAATTCAGCGGTTTGTCGGCATAGCGTGAATGCCATAACCATCCGCCTGAACCGAGCACAGTAACCAGCCCGGCCACGAGCACTATAAGGTGGCGTGTTTTTTTCATTGCCCGCGCATCCAGTAATAATGAGTAGAACAAAATGCGTTAGCATCCACCCGTGCATCTTTATCACAGACAAATGCCACGATCCTTTCCGCTTTGCTGTAACCGGTAAGAAACACGTGCTTGTTGTTTTCACAGAGATAGGGATGTAACTGCATCAGATTGAAATAGCCTTGCTGGTCGTGTTCATTTGGTGAGTAATAGATTTTGCAATTTTGCCGCGATGGCGTCTGCATGGAAGCCTGGACAAATTTACTAAACGGCATAACAGGGCGCGTTTGATACCACACCAGCCAGATGATCAACGTGGCAATCACTGCACTGGCGCTAAATAAAACCTCAAACCAGGGTATCTGCGTCATTTGTTGTGGTGTCGAAGGAATTATCTTTGCGGGGGTGATTTCTTCAATAACCGGCGGCGGGGAAACTTCACTCTGTTGAAGCGTTATTGTCTCTACTTGCGTATTCTCATTTAATCTGAGCCCGCGTCGGGAAATAGTTTTCACCGTATCACGAGGCAACCCCACGTCCGCCAGCGCGTTTCGTAGCGTCAGAATAGCCTGGTAAAATGTGTTGGTGGTGGTCACATTATTTCTTTCACCCCAACCAATTGTCATCAACGTGTTCTGGGAAACAATGTCACTTGCGTGAGTAATTAAATAGAGAAAACAGAGCGAGGCAGGGAGCTGGAGCTGAATTGCTCGCCCGGTCTGACGATTGACCAGACTTTTGCTATCAGGATTAAATTCGACCAACTGATTGATAAGGTACAATTGCCCAGCCCTCAGTAACCAAAACGAATCACAGCGTGCGCTAACGCATCCTTTAAATTTTACATCCAAATCGAAAATGCGCCTCACTCTTTGTTCGTGAACGAAGATAAGAATTTCACTTATTCATTAAAACTTCTTTAAATACAACATGTTAGCAATCTTATTTCTTAGGTGAGAATTAACTAAGGTTAAATAATGAGAATTCATTACAGTTTTATCTGAATTATCTTTATATTTGTCCACAACATGACAAGGGTGATTGAGTTATCAGAATTACGTAATTAGTAAGTAACTTTTATGCAGGTTGTTTTTTAGCAAATAGTGCTTTTTTACTGTTTATCCTGGAATCTGAATTTATGCATAAAATTCCTAATGCATAGGTTGTTATTCTGAGATAAAGCTTAAATAAGCTTAGCGCAATCGTATTACTCACAGACCATACATATTAGTACATCAGGAGTTTATTACATTTTATTAGCGCCACTGTTATTAACTGACAAGGAACGTACTACGTGTTGGATTGACACATTTATTTACCAATGAAATATTTATGGAAAAATAACAGGAGTCATTTTTGATGAAGAGATCACCGTCACAGATTGTTCGTTGCATAAGCTGTGAATTATCCTGTCAATTATTTCCGGATACTGCGGTTCGCGCCAGTTACTGCCACCGTGCCGCTTTTGCGATCTGGCCTGAGGGGAATGGTTTTCTGCAAAAAGGAATTATTGAAAAGCTTCTTCTTAATAATCAAAACCATTTGTCGCGTGGGTTTATTTTTGTGGACTTTTCTTTCCCGAATCTGCGCTTGTTTGCCGACCCGCAATGGGTTGACCGGCTTGCCTACAGCGGTATGCATATTGTGTTGATAGCAGACAGGAACCTGGCGCCGTTAGCCAACTACTGGCTGTCCAAAAGCAATAAAATACAAGGGATTATATATTCTGATGATGATGACGAAGTTCAACATCAGAAAATTAGGCGACTCTTTACTGGTCATCTCGCTAACAGCAAACGTGGACGCTCACTTAACTATACTGAAATGATATTACTGAAGCGTTTTGTGTCAGGGAAAAGTATTCAGCAAATTACCAAAATAGATAATATCGATATTAAGAAAATATATGTCTACAAGCTCAGGCTTGAAGATAAGTTAGGCCATAGTATTCATCAAATATTGTCGAATATTTTATAACGTATTTTTGAGTTTTATTATTTTCACATCCTTGCGATGTGGTGGACGCTCTACGCCTGAAAGCAGGAGGCTAATATGCCAAATCCCAAATCTTATTCTCGTATTGCCATAGCGGTTTCAGCCGCATTAACCTCTATGGTATTTTCAGCTCAAGCGGCATGGGTTGACGTTGATAGTCTACCCTCCACCGGACTGGTTAGCAGTCTGCCCCCGGAATTGCAGGCAATAATTCCAGCGCAGGCAAATGCCAGTTTCGCTAAAACCAGCGCCATGCCGAATTATGTTTATCAATGGAGTGCGGGCACTATTCCCATTTATGGCAATGGATTAACGATTAATGGACCCGGCGCTGAAGCTTTTGAGCACTCTGTTACCGTTATTCAGAACAGTACAACGGGTAGTCCGGGCGTTATTTTTGGGGATGACCTGACGATTCGCACGCAGTCGAAGAATGCCGCCAATAATGGTAAAGATGTTGACGGTATCCGCACGCACGGGGCCAATACGCCGGATAACCCGGTCTTTATCATCACCGGGGATCGCACCAGTATTTATGTGGACGGTCAGGATGGTGACGGTATTAACGCCGGTTACAACTCCTATAGCCAGGGTTGGAAGGGCTCGGCCAGCATTTACGTCGGCGACGATCTGTATATTCAAACCACCGGTTCCCAGGGACGTGGTATCACGGCAAACGCGATGAAAGACGCCACGCAGGCCAAAAATACAATTGTGGTCGGCGACCGGGCACACATTGTGACGACAGGTGACAGTTCAGAGGGTCTTCGCACCGGGCAGAGCGGTTCCTTTATACTGCTTGGCAATGACGCCACCATTGAGACTTCGGGTGCTTCTTCAACAGGGATTTATGCCGCCTCATCGTCCAAAACGGAACTGGGCAACAACGCGACGATTACGGTCAACGGCGTCAGCGCTCATGCGGTTTATTCCACCAACGCGACCGTGAATCTCGGTGAAAACGCAACGATCAACGTGAACAGTTCGGCGAAAGCGGCGTCATACAGCAAAGCGCCACGCGGCCTGTATGCGACTTCACGCGGGGCGATAAACCTGGCAGGCGGTGCCGCCATTACCATGGCGGGCGATCACAGCAACGAAAGTTATGCCATCAGCACTGAAACGGGCGGCATAGTAGACGGTTCTACTGGCGGGCGTTTTCTTATCGACGGCGATCTTCATGCCGCTGGCGCGACTGCTGCAACCAGCAGCCTGCCGCAGCAAAACAGTACCATTAAGCTCAACATGACCGACAACTCGTTGTGGAGCGGGGCGTCATATATCACCAGCGCCACTGCCGGGACGGGCGTTATCTCGCTGCAAATGAGCGACGCGACCTGGAACATGACTAACAGCTCAACGCTCACCGACCTGACGCTGAACGGCGGGTCAGTGGTGAACTTTGGGCATGCTGACGGCGAACCGTGGCAGACGCTTACCATCAATGAAGATTTTACCGGGAACGGCGGCAAACTGGTTTTCAATACTGTCCTGAATGACGATACCTCCGAAACCGACAAGCTGAAAGTGCTCGGCAACACCGCGGGTAATGCGTTTGTGGCGGTGAATAACATTGGCGGAACCGGGGCGCAGACCATTGAAGGTATTGAGATCATCGAAGTGGCCGGTAATTCTGACGGTACTTTTGAGAAAGCGGGCCGTATTGTTGCCGGAGCGTACGACTATAACGTTGTGCAGAAAGGCAGTAACTGGTATCTGACCAGCTTTATTCCTGCTCCGCCGGATCCGGAAGACCCGGACCCCGTCGATCCGCATGACCCTGACCCTGTTGATCCGGACCCGGTTGACCCTATTGATCCAGACCCGGTCGATCCTGTAGACCCGATTATCCCTGAGCCGGAAGAACCTGTTGCGCCTCCTGTCACTGAGCAGCAATACCGTCCGGAAGCAGGCAGTTATCTGGCGAACAACTATGCGGCTAACACGCTGTTTATGACCCGACTGTACGATCGTCTGGGTGAAACGCAGTACGTCGATATGCTGACAGGCGAGAAGAAAGTTACCAGCCTGTGGATGCGTAACGTTGGGGCGCATACCCGCTTCAAAGACGGTAGCGGGCAGTTGAAAACCCAAAGCAACAGCTATGTGATGCAGCTAGGCGGCGACCTGGCGCAGTGGAGTAGCGACGGTCTTGACCGCTGGCACCTCGGCGCGATGGCCGGTTATGCCAACAGCCAGAACCGTACGCGGTCCAGCCTGACCGGCTACCATTCACGTGGCCAGGTCACCGGTTACAGCGTGGGGTTGTACGGCACATGGTATGCCAATGACGCCGACAAGACCGGCACCTACGTAGATACCTGGGCGCTGTATAACTGGTTTGATAACAAAGTGATGGGCCAGGAGCAGGCAGCAGAGAAATACAAATCCAGCGGGATAACCGCTTCGGTTGAAGCCGGTTACAGCTTCAAACTGGGCGAAAGCGAGCGCAACAGCTACTGGCTGCAACCGAAAGCGCAAGTGGTATGGATGGACGTGCAAGCCGACAGTCACCGCGAAGCGAACGGTACCCGAGTGAAGGACAACACCGATGGCAACCTGATGACCCGTCTGGGCGTGAAAGCCTTTATTAATGGTCACAACGCCATCGACGACGGTAAATCTCGCGAGTTCCAGCCGTTTGTTGAAGCCAACTGGATCCACAACACGCAGACGACCAGCGTGAAGATGGACGATGTGAGCAATGACATGCGCGGCACCAAAAACATCGGCGAGCTGAAAGTCGGCGTTGAAGGTCAAATCACTCCGCGACTCAACGTGTGGAGCAACGTGGCCCAACAGGTCGGCGACAAAGGCTACAGCGATACCCGCGGTATGCTCGGGGTGAAATATAACTTCTAATGTAAGTGAGTAATGGAAAAGCCGCTGATTCACCGATCGGCGGCTTTGTTTTTTGGGGGAATCGTAGGCCGGATAAGCGCAAGCGCCATCCGGCAATACAAGCTGAGTGCAGTACTAAATAGCTGCGCGGAATAGTAGATCACTGAAAGGGAACTCAGCCCGGATTGTGCGATCTGATCAATCGCCAAACCAACCAAAATCACCAACCGGACTGAGCGATGCCGATCATAGTACCAATACCCCGTGGCGAACGACGCCTGATGCAGAAAGCTATTCATAAAACGCGTGATAAAAATCATGCCCGCAGACTCACGGCCATGCTGATGCTTCATCGGGGTGAACGGGTCAGCGATGTTGCCAGAACTCTCTGTTGTGCCCGTTCATCCGTTGGTCGCTGGATTAACTGGTTTACGCACTCAGGTATTGAAGGCCTGAAATCCTTACCCGCAGGGCGCTCCCGACGCTGGCCTTTTGAACATATCTGCACCCTGTTACGTGAGCTGATAAAGCATTCTCCCGGCGATTTTGGTTATCAACGTTCACGCTGGAGCACCGAATTACTGGCAATAAAAATCAATGAGATAACCGGTTGCCAGTTACATGCAGGAACCGTTCGCCGCTGGTTGCCATCTGCGGGGCTTGTATGGCGCAGGGCCGCGCCAACTCTGCGTATCCGTGACCCACATAAAGATGAAAAGATGGCGGTAATCCACAAAGCGCTGGATGAATGCAGCGCAGAGCATCCGGTATTTTATGAAGATGAAGTGGATATCCACCTTAATCCTAAAATCGGTGCGGACTGGCAGTTGCGCGGACAGCAGAAACGGGTAGTGACGCCGGGGCAGAACGAAAAATACTATCTGGCCGGCGCACTGCACAGTGGCACGGGTAAAGTCAGCTACGTGGGCGGCAACAGCAAAAGTTCAGCGCTGTTTATCGCTCTGCTGAAGCACCTGAAAGCCACTTACCGGCGGGCGAAAACAATCACGCTGATCGTTGATAACTACATTATCCATAAAAGCCGCGAAACACAGCGCTGGTTGAAAGCAAATCCCAAGTTCAGGGTAATTTACCAGCCGGTTTACTCGCCGTGGGTGAATCATGTGGAACGGCTATGGCAGGCACTTCATGACACGATAACCCGTAATCATCAGTGCCGCTCAATGTGGCAGTTACTGAAAAAGGTCCGCCATTTTATGGAAACCGCCAGCCCATTCCCCGGAGGAAAACATGGTCAGGCAAAAGTGTAGCGGTATTAGGCGCAGCTATTTAGCTATTACTATTTTTGCTACAGGCAAGTTCTTTGCCTAAAGCAATCATGGCCAATTCAGAAGGACTGTATTTTGTTCGTTCTTTAGGATGAGTCTGAAGATAATTCCCAACAATATCAGCTTCCTGTCCAATCGTTATGCGCTCATTACAGATGATATTCTCTTTTGCTAGTGTTCCCGCTACACCGGCAACAAAAGACATATACATGACCGCAGTCTGTTCATCCCGAACGTTCAAATAATCAAAACCTTTTTCATACAACTGATAGCCGTGATAAAGCGAGTTGCCGTCGATATTCAACGTCGATTTTGCCAGTGCTGATGTTGAAAGACAGAACAATAACACGACAGGAATGGAAATTTTATTGATCATACGAGCACCAACCACCCTTATGATGTGAACCTGTACCACCATGCGGATGTTCGCCTTTTGGACATGCAAAAGCGGTGGATGATGCGGTGATTGCGACGAGAGCGATAACCATTGCCATGAATAATTTTTTCATATGTAACCCAATGCTTTAATTTATTAGAAACGAGGCTGCCCTTTCCTGATTAAAGAGAAAGGATACCTGTGTATTTTTATCAGTATTATAATGTGGTGTTTATTGTGCTGTCATGTTTATCGTTTGGCATAGGTCATCAGGATAGTATTATCATTATGCTTTTTCATGTAGGGGTTGAACAATCCCTGATGCGTTGCCGATTCATGGATAATAAACTAAAATTTCAAATGTCATAATTATTGTTCTTCCCCATGAGTTTATAACGCATTTTTATTTATTTGGAGCCATTGATTCATCAAAGAAATTATCTCCATTAACAATATTGTCAGAATGAATGTCACATTTTGCACATTGAATCCTGGCTTTCAGTAACTGAATTTTTATTTCTTCGATTTTTTCATCGTCATCAATCGAAAAGCTTGTGTCTGGTTTTGCGTGGTGATTCATTTGTTTGGGTTCCCGTTACACTTTGGCTTCATTTGCCAGGAGAGTAAGCCGGATAAGCGTTCGCGCCATCCGGCACCAGCTGAGCCTGTAAGTAACGCTTACAGGCTCAGCTATACGTTACTGGAGAGTTGCTAGTGTGTTCTCAATTTTTTCAACCTCTGATGTGCTTCTTTCAGCTCATCTTCCCTTGCTCGCCGTAGATCATCAGGACGATACAACCCTTCATCACTTTTACGGTAACCTGTTGTCCGGTATCAAACCCTGCTGCGCGCAGCCACTTGCCGGAAAGAATAATTTTGGGTGTGGATTTGTCGAAAACATTCGGGCGATATCCCACAATTACCGAACGTTCGGTTCCGGATTGGTCGGTGTCTGAGGTAGAATGCGAATCAGCCATAATCAACTCCTTGATAGTTGGCGAGGTTAGCTCTCGTTGGGTACTGCGAATACCGGACGAGAGCGTTTATAAGTCAGGTCGCCAGATACAAAGGTACGTACCTGATTGGTGGTATACTGCTCTTGTAGGTACGTACATGCCAACAGCTAAACGCGACCCAAATCAGTCTAAATCTGGAAAAGCACCAACTTTCCAGATTCGTATCACACCTGAGTTAAAGGCGCAATTCGAGGCTGCGGCAAAGGCAGAGGGAATGAGTTTGGGGAATTGGCTTAAAACATTAGCTCGCAATGAACTTTGCCGGTTAGGGATTAAACCTCATAATTGAGAGTGTCTTTATGATGACCTCGACAAATGCAAGAAAAGAAAATAATAATGTGATTAGTTATCTAAATTATTATTTTTATGAAGATATTAATAGTGATTATGCTGTGCTCCTTAACGGTCCGTGGGGTAGTGGGAAAACTTATTTCATTAAAAATAAATTATTTAAAGAAGATCATGAATTAACAAAACCTCTCTATATTACATTAAATGGACTAACTTCCATTTCTGAAATTACAGATCAGTTCTTTTCTCAACTACATCCAAAGTTATCATCTAAAGCATTTAGAATGCTAGGTGTTATAGCATCTAGAGCTATTAATGGATATGCAGGAACGGAAGTAGCCAAAGATGAAAATGATAAATCTATTGTAAAAGACATTTTCCTTAATATAAAAAATAAAATTATAATATTTGATGATCTAGAAAGATGTTTAATTCCTATTCAAAGTATTTTAGGTTATATAAACGCTTTTGTTGAGCATGATGGTTGCAAGGTATTAGTCGTTGCAAGTGAGAGTGATATACCTGCAACTCAAAGAGAAGACTATCTTTTAAAAAAAGAAAAGACAATAGGGAAAACTATTTCATTAATACCATCTGTGGGAGAGGTTATTGATTTTTTTTGTGATACAATAAAAAATAATCTGGCAAAAGAAAGTATTTTAAAAAATAAAAAAGATATACTAAAAATCATCAATGATTCTGGTAGTGTTAACTTCAGAAGTGTTCGCGCAATTTTTGGGGATTTTGAGAGACTAGTTGTTAATTTTGAGAGTTATCTAAATAAATCTACTGTTGCCATAAAAAAGTTGCTAACATCAATGTTAGCTTTAGGTATTGAACACCGACGTGGTAATCTTTCTTCCGAGGAAATAGAAAATATCCCAACTAACTCTTTTATCTATTCATTAACTAATAGTTCACCTGGAAAAATTGATATTATTATCGGAAAATATTCAACAGTTGATTGGTTTGATCCTGTTTTACCTTATGATTCAATAGCTAAAGTCTTCTCTGTTGGTGTGATAGATATAGATAATATCGCGACTCACCTATCTCAACATCCTTTGTTATCTGTTGATAAGTACTCACATTTTTGGCGAGATTTATGGAGTTGGACTGACTTAACAAGAAGTAAATATTTAATAGCTCTTAATGGATTAAAAGGACAACTTGAAAAGTATGAGATAGTTGAACCTGAAGTGATCTTGCATGTTGTAGGGATTGTATTGAGTCTGGAAATGAAAAATGAAAAGTCACTAACATTAGGGATAGATGTTGTCTCCTATTTTAAAAAATATGTGCGCAACCTTTTGGAAAAAGGATTGTTATTACCAGACATAGAGTTTTTTAGTGAATTACACAGCTCAAAATATAATTTAGGGTTCATATGTAGTGACAAAGAGGAATTCACAATAATTAAAGAGTATCTGAGTGTTGCTGTAAATGATAGTTTCTATTCTTTACGGAAAAAGAGTTATCCGGATTTTTTATTTTCATTGTTTAAAAACTCAATGGAATATTCGCGTTTGTATGAGTATGGTATTAGTGAAGGTAATTATGGTGGTGTTCCATTTTTACATTTAATACCTCCGGGTTATTTTTCTCATATGATTATTAATGACTGGAAGTGTAATAAAACACTCCTTGCATCTTTGTCAACAAGATATTCACGAGACTTACATAGTAAAAAGTTAGTTGATGAATATATATGGTTAAAAAAACTAATGAAAATGACTTATATAGTAGCCAATAATGCAGAAGAACCACAAAAAACACAATTAATTAGTGACTTGGGTTATTATTTTGAAAAAATAGAAGAAAAGATCTAAAAATATAATGTGTCTTTAGTTAGTTAAATTTTTCTCTGTTTAGTCGGATCATTAAATATATTCAATTTTTTGATAGTTTCTTAATCCCAATACCAATAAATAATTCTCATGTTTACTGGGAGGTTCAGCCCTACTTCCTGCCCTCTTTTCCCCACTGTAACAACTCCACTATCTCCTTCTCACCCTCGGCTTCTTTTAATCGCCGCTGCTGCTCGGCAAATTGGCTATATTCCGCCTGTGCTTTGTCGTCTGCCATTTTTTTGCTAATTTTACCTGGACCTTGCAGAACGTCGCGGTCGTTGAATTGCAGGAACTGATCCAGCTTATCCTGCCAGTCGCGTAAAAAGACCTGCTGACGACGACGGGCCTGATCCTCGGCAAAATCCAGCCACATGTTAACCACGCGATTAAGTTCGCTGACCTCATCCTGAGTGAGATAATTTTTGGCCACCGTCACGTCACCCTTACGCACCTCTTCACCTTTATAATTAGTCAGCCCCATATGCGGCTGGCTGGCATTAGCACGCTGATGAATGAGTTCAGCAGCCGTGTGGCCGGTACAGGCAAAATGTAGCTTATTCTGGATGGTTTGAAAAAACTGCGTGGTTTCTTTCAGTGATGGTTGATAGTCGGCGGCTAACGCAAAGATCTCTCGTACCCGCAAATAAACCCGACGTTCGCTGGCGCGAATATCGCGGATACGCTCCAGCATCTCATCGAAATAGTCGGGTACAGCCGATGAACCCACGGGCGGATTTTTCAGCCGCTCATCGTCCATCACAAAACCTTTGATTAGATACTCCTGTAGCGTCTGGGTTGCCCACTGGCGGAACTGAACACCGCGGGGTGAACGAACGCGATAACCAACAGCAAGTATTGCTTCGAGGTTATAGTGATCTATCTCTCTGGAAACTTGGCGTTTTCCTTCCTGGCGAACTATCCGGAATTTCCGGATAGTTGAATTTTGAGCAAGCTCGCCTTCAGAGAATATGTTGATTAAATGCTCGTTAATGGTACGAACATCTTTATCGTAGAGATCTGCCATTGCAGTCTGAGATAACCAGATGGTATCTGACTCAAAGCGACATTCAACACGCACACTCCCGTCATCACTGGCAAACATAATAAATTCGCCTGTTGGGGATTGTGATAGGTGTTTATTTGACATGTCGCCTCCATTTTAACCTGACTAATCGCGTAGCAATCAACGTAGTATGCCAGAGATCAACGCGGGATAAAGGCAGCTTAAAAGAGATGTGATTTAAGAAGAACTTACTTGAGGAATTTTGGCGGAAGATCACAGGAGTCAAAAAACACGTGTAACGTAATGTTTTTATTGCTTTAAAAATATTTAACACATCAATAATATACACATCGCTATACACATGAGCGGATGTGCTTATTTTTCGCACAAGCTCAAACTACGAAAAAAACTTTTTTTACGGAAAACTGTTCACACTGTTCACTCGCCATTATTTGTCTTTAATTTCAATGTGATATGCTGTGAATAGTCCGTGAACAGTGAACACTTTACTGTTCACTTTCCGGGATTTCAGGTAAAAAAAGACCGGCTGATGCCGGTCCGGGTAGGTTATGTCGCGGTGGTTTCGTCGCACCGGGGCAGCCAGTCGGCGTTGCTTTCCTCCCTGAGCGCAAGATTCGTCTGCATCCCCTGATTTGTTCGCCGCCTGGCGTAATTCAGCCCGTACTCTTTCAGCATCGATGACAGCCCTTTGCCGAACATGGTCAGGCTGAGTGTGTTCTTGTAGCCGTGCGCTTCCATGTACACCAGATAGGCGTGATACAGGTACAGGCGCGGCTGTCGCGGGATGATATTCGCATTCCCCATATACATACCGTCAGGCTCGGGCAGTGCCTCCAGATAGCCACAAAAATCAAATGTCGGGTCAGCATCGCGCTTGATGCTGAGTGCCTCGTCGGAGTTCTGCTGCGACTGGAGCAGTGTGCGCGCGGTCATCGGGTCGCTGAATGTCTGCATAAGCTGGCGCACGATGACGGCCAGCTCCCGGGCGATTTTATCTTTCAGTTTCGGGTCGCGTTCTTCCGGGGCTATCTGTTCCGGGAAGTGCATTATCACCCGGCGACGCGACACCCCGCCGCTGCGGTCGGTGAAGCGCATCGGGTTGTTGTTTACGGCCAGTATCACCGCCGGAATATGGGTGGAGTATGCATCGCGGTATTTCGGGTCAACGGAGACCGCATCCCCGCCGGTGATGGCCTTGAGTCCAGCCCCGTCACCGCTCCATTTCTCCTGGTCAGGCAGACGTATCAGCGAGAAGCCAATCAGCGCCGCGCGCTCGCGGGGGGATTCCAGCGTTTCGATAGTCGCCGACGTGGCGTTATCTTCCCCGGCGAGCATGGTCGCTATTTCGGCCAGAATACTTTTCCCGCTGCCGCCGGGACCGGTCACTTCGAGGAAGAGCTGCCAGTCGTAGCGGTTCGCCAGCACCATAAACAGCGCAGCGAGTATCACGTCACGTTTATCGGCGCGCGAACCGGCGGCGCGGTCGAGCCAGCGCCAGAAATTCGGCGCGTGCGTCTCCAGCGTTTCCCCCTCCACCGGCGGGGTGAAATCCACGTCACACAACGTGCGCAGCCAGTGCGATTTGTGGTGTGGGCTGAATATACCGCTTTTGGTATCGAGCACCCCGTTGCGAAAACCAATCAGCCGCCGTGCCGGGGCGTCCTGCTGCGGAATAATCAGTTTCAGGGTGTCCACCACCGAGGCAATTTTCCCCGATGAGAACGGGGCGCGCAGACGCTGGAACAGCCCGGCCACGTCGCGCGCAAAGTCCGACGGCGGAATGATTTTCCAGATTCCCGCCTCATAGCGGGACAGGAGCTGCCCGTTCGCATCGACCGCCAGCGCTTCGCCGTAATGCTCATGCACCCGCATGGCTTTCTCACTGGTGCTCATGGCGGTAAATTCCGCCTCGCTCATGGTGCTGAACGGGCTGTCAGCCGGTGGCCGGATGGCGTCATACATGGCTTTACGCGTGGCCTCCCCGCCGTGCTGTGTATACGCATCATTCCAGTCGCCGAATACCGGCGGCAGGGCGACCACGCCCTCACAGGACTCTGCGGCCGCAGACGCTTTGGTCTGGCCGTCGCCGTTAAGGTCACGGTCGGCGGCAATGACAATCTGGCAGGCCGGGTATGTGTGACGGGCAAGGCTCGCCAGAGAAAGGAGGTTCACCGACGACAGCGCCACCATGACGGTTTCGCCGGTCAGGTGATGCACGGTGAGCGCGGTCGCGTAGCCCTCCGCTATCCACAGCCGCTTTCCCGCCTCTTTTTTCCCGTCGAGAATATGACACGCCCCTTTCACCTGACCGCCTTTCAGGGTGCGTTTGAGGCCGTCAGCGTTAATGAGCTGGATGTTAACCAGTGCGCCGCTATCATCATAAAGCGGGACAACCACATCCCCGGCGCGGTACGTCACGCCGCCGGTTTTATGCAGGGTGGTGAGCGTCAGACATTCCCGGCCGGGGAAGCCCTTGCGGGTGAGGTAGGCATTGCCGGTGGCCGGGCGGGCTTTCTCCGTCAGTTTTACGGCCAGCGCGGCCGCCGCCTTGCGGTCGGCTTCTGTTTCAGCGTCTGCGGCCGCAGTCACCGCCGGGGAAACCGGCGGCAGGTTGCCGGTCACGGCGTTCACCTTCCCGGCCGCCACTGACGGGGTCACGCCGAAAACCTTCTCAACCAGTTTCAGACCGTCCCCCGCGCCGCACTGGTTACAGAACCACGTCCCGCGCCCCTCTTTATCGTCAAAGCGAAAGCGGTCGGAGCCGCCACACACCGGACAGGCCTGATGGCGGTTTTTGATGACCGTTACCCCCAGCGCCGGGAGAATGCGCGGCCAGTGGCCGCAAGCCTGTTTTACGGTGTCCGTTACGTTCATTTTCATCGTTATTTTCTCCCTCAGTGCAGTGCCGGTGCGGTGATATGACGGGCGCAGAGTTCATCCATCACGGCCAGCCCGAGAAAGGACAGCGACGGGGCGGCTTTGAGTGGTCCGGCTTCCATTAAATCTTCCAGCAGGGCACAGGCAATCTGACGGCCTTTTTCCTCGCCATGCTGGCGCAGGTAGAAGCCCTCCAGCTCGGTCGCAATGGCGCTTTCCAGCGTACTGAGCGTGAGCTGCGGATAGCGGTGCTGACGTTCGCACAGGGTCAGCCAGGCACAGGCGACCGCACGGCGGTAAAGCGCAGCGCGCAGAACGGGAGATAATGCGGTTTTCATACGTTGCCCTCCCCGGTCAGCCAGCGCTGATTGCAGCGTTCGACCACACCTTCAAGCCGGGCGGTCATGAGGTAAATCACCGAGGTGAGCTGTAACTGCTGCGCCGGATTGTGGCGCACGGTGGTACAGCCCTGCACCTGCATCAGTTCGCCGACGAGCTGGCCGACGTTGCGCAAATGTTCGAGGCATTCAAGGTCTGCCCGGCTGATGGTGGGCTGGTTTATATTCTGTGGCCGTTCCGTACTGTTAACAGGCATTATTCGTCTCCTGAGGACGTGCGTATCCCTGCGCAGATACGCACATTTTATTTTTGGGTGTCGTTTTTAATTACAGATAATGGCGGTAGCTGTTATCCGGTTTTATTTCCGTTTCCGGCCTGAAATTATTCCGCCATTTATGCACCACCGGCGCCGGGCGTTTAACCGGGGGAATATCATCAGGATAGTTATCGATATTCCGCGCCCGGTATTGCTGTAATGCCGGGTCAGCCGCTATTTCGCGCAATACGGCGTGGCGGTTTTCAGGGTTGCGTTTAAATATATCGGGATGCTCACAGGTAAAGTCCCGCAAAAAACGACCGAGCGGAATTTCTGCCATGCTACCACCGGCAATAATACGAATGAGGATGGTGTAGGTGCGCCGGTACGGGTTCCAGACCAGCCCCGGACAGCGGTACGGCATATCCCACGGAATACCGTCGGCCAGCACGCCCGACACCACCACATCAGGAAATCCTGTACAGCGATATATTTCACCCGGCTGAGGGAAATCAAACATGGTGCTCCCCTCCGTTTCCCGACGTCGTGGTGAGAAAGTCACGGCACAGGCCTTTGGCTTTCAGCTCTTCCAGGACGTAGCTGACGTCCTCATGGATATAACTAAAAATCTGCGGCAGGTATAGCTGGTGTAAACCGTTCAGTTCACGGCGCAGCAAATCTCCACCGATGAACTGCGAGACGGCGCTGGCGCGATTGAGTTTATGGTACGCCTCTATGCTGAGGTGTTCCTTCATGGGGTTAAGGTCATCACGACGCGCTGAGACGGTCTGAGGGGTGTTTTTATTAGGCATGTGATACCTCAACAACCGGCAGACGGGCGGCAAGGGAAAGCACGTATTCCCGGACAAGGGTGCGGCGTGCGGCCAGCTCGTCACCGGCAACGGTGCGGAGCATACAGATACGGGGTTTACGGTCTGCGCGACGGACGGCGGTAAACACAAAGACAAACTGCGGGTGTGACGGGGTGAGGATCGTAGCCATAAGGCAACCTCCTTCGAGTAGCAAATTATTGCTATCGCCGGAGTTTCCACGCTCAGTGGCGATAGCCCAGACGGGGGTGGAAATACCGGCCTCGAAGAATACCGGCCAGCCCGAGGGCTGCCCCGCCTGAGCTACCATTGACATGACAGCATGATATGCGATTGCGGACAGGAGACACAAAGTGACGTCTGCACGACGATCCGCACACCACGCCATTATCTGGCGCTCTGTGGCGTTAGTTGCGACACAAAAAAAGACGCATGGCGCGTCTGGTGTCGCCTTCGAGTTGCTCGGGTTTCCACGCCCGGCTGTCGATTTTGCGACAGCGACAAAACTGTACCAGGAAACACACAACGGATGCAAGCCAGAAAAAGGGGCTTTGTGAAATCGGCTCTGATTCATGCGTCGTATTTCCGGTTGCGGTGCGCGACACGTTCTGCCATCCACGCCGTGATTTCAGATTGTAGCCAGGCGACATTTTTACCCCCGAGGGAAACCTGCGCCGGGAAAGCATTGCGGGCGATTAAATCGTAGAGCGTGGAGCGGGACAGACCGCACTGATGAATGACTTCCGGGAGACGTAAAAAACGTTCCTGAACCGGGGCTGAAACCGGCATCAGGTGCGTGCCAGTGGGAGAAGGTGGTACTGATGAAACCGTGTGCATAACGCTACCTCGTTAATATCCGCAGAGATCCGGACGTGTCCATCCGGTATCAGGTAGCGCTCTATTTTGTGAATATTTTTTCTCAATGCAACAGGGGGAAATTGTACAAAGCACGGGACAACGGGCGCTGTTTTTTTACTCAAGACCATTTAAAGGCACTGGAAGGAGTTATAAGGCACTGGAGATTTCAAAAGTGAAATGCAAATTGATTTAATCACCCTAACAGCATGAATTAATAGGATATGCCGCATAAAATTTACATTCGGGATGTTCAGACCAGTGAACAGTAGTGAACAGTTGGTGAACACTTCTCTCTCAACTGTTCACTCTTTAATTTATTGTTTTACTTATATTTTTATTCTGAGTGAACAGTAGTGAATAGTTATATGTAAAAAAACAAACAGAGAGAGGGGGTTTCCTGCGACCTTTCTCTGGCCAGCCGGGTTTTTAAGTCCTGTTTGTGCCATGTCTGCTACAACGGCAATGAATCGAGTTGTTGTCTGAGGGACGGCAGAATGGCGTCAGGTTGAAAACACAGAGAGAACCCGACGATGAAACCAGATTTGTTTACCGCAGTAATGAAAACCATCGGCAGCACGCAGGATGAGAAAATCCGCACGGCCATTGACAGCGCACTGGATACCCTTAACGAGAAAGCAAACCAGAACGCCGAGGCCACGATAAATAACGCTCTTGATGTGTTCAGCAAGGCCAAATCCGCGCACACGGAAAACATGCTGAAGCTGAATGATATTGATGCGGCCATTGCCCGCAGTGAGAAAGAGCGTCAGAACGCCCTGAATGAAAGTGCCGAAGCCGAACAGAACTGGCGTACCCGTTTTCGCGAACTGCGCGGCATGATGACCCCGGAACTGAAAGCCGAACACAGTCAGCGAGTGGCCGGTCGGGAGCTGGCGGAGGAATTCACCGCCCTGATTGATGAACTCAACGATGATAAGGCCAGTACCATGCTGTCCGCCTGTACATCAGGAGATAAGTACGTCGGCACGCATTTTACGGTGTTCTCTGCCTACTCCCGGAATGAGTGGGCGACCGTGATGAAAGACATCCCTCCCTCACTGGTGCGCGCATTTGCGTTACGTCTGCGTGAACTCGAAATGAAGGGGGAAGAACACCCTCACAACGTTCTCATTCAGGAGCTGGGGGAGAATGTACTGGCGCAAAGCAGGTATTACACATTCAACATGGCGCAGGAGCCGGTAATTTCAAAAATTGGGCTTCACCGTCCGGCACTCACCGGCGTGGATATGAAGCTCTTTAAAAGCCCTGTTCTCAGAATGGCGCGGGCTAAAGAGCTGGCACAGAAGAAAAAAACGCAGGGGGCTAAGCCATGATGCGCTGCCCGTACTGCAAACAGGCTGCCCATGTCCGTACCAGCCGTTACCTGTCGGATAACGTCAAACAGAGCTACCTCCAGTGCGTGAATGTCTTTTGCTCCGCAACCTTTCGCACCACCGAGTCTATCGACGAGGTGATACGGCCACCGGCAGAAGAAAAGCCCGAACCACCACAAACAGTGCCAGAAACACCGCTCCGAATTCTGGACTGCGCCCGCTCATCGCTGCGCCACTGATTCAGGAGAAAAGACAATGGCACGAGCACTACTGGAACAGGCCTTTGAAACCTGTCAGAAGAATAAATCGGACTGGATGAGCAGCAAGTCAGCACTGGCGCGGGCTGAAATGGCGCTGAAAGAGCTGGAGCTGACCTGCACCCGTTATGAACCGGAGGAAACACAGGCGCTGCGTGATGATATTGACCTGAAAAAATGGGCGGTAAATCAGTCGGCCGGGCAGTACATCCGGTCACATGAGGCCGTGCAGCGTATCAGTATCCGGCGTCAGCTCCACGCCTTTATGCAGGTAAGCGGCGACGCGCTGGCCGCCGCACTGGCACCGGAATTAATGCATCTCAGCGAACAACCGGACATTGTCAGAGAACGTGCTCTCGACCGGGCGGCCGCCAGTGTTCGCGAAGCGCTGTCCGTTCATGTAACCCGCAGAGGAAATATTGATTACGCAGAGGAAGATCGCGACATTCTGACAACCATCGGTTTCCGGCCTGACAGAGCATCGAGAGACGACAACCGGGCAAAATATACGCCTGAACAGAGTCAGATTTTCATGCGCAGACAGGCCGTGCAGACCCGCAAAAAATCTGCATAAAACGCCCCCGAAAATACCCGTCTTTTTAATAAAAATAGCCATGCATGCCTACGCTGCATGGCTTTGCATGCAAAAACCTGAATTTTCCACACCCCGCCGCACCAGTACTGGCGCGGCCTGAGCCACTTCATGCACCTGCATTAAAAGCGCCCCGGGAAGCGGGCAGGCGTGGCGGGGAGAGCATTGCGCGCAAGATAATGTCTAATTAAAATAAATCATGACCCTATTCCTTCTAAAAAGCATAAAAGGTAATACTTAACAGTCTTTGTATTATATCCTTATTATCTGTTATTTTTTGGTCCTTATTTTTGATTAATAAATTCATGACGTCATCTATTTCAGATTCAATTTCCATGAAAATATCCTTTTTGTCTGATATACCATATTCTTTGTTATAGAATATAACGGTAAATAATAGTTTTGAGACATACCATTCGAGATGATTCCAAACGTCAATATTCTCATTTACACTCCCTCCAGTATGAACAACTTTATTTCTGTGAGTGTAAATCCTGTCTATTTGATGTCTGATTGAGTTCTGAGATGACTCAATTCTATTGCATATTTTGGAGATGTTTCCTTTAAATATGAAGTCATGTTGTGAGAATATATCGTTCAATAAAAGATCACTTTTCCCAGTAAAGAATGAATATGGGTCTTTTTCTTTATCTTCATCAATTTTACTTGCGAAATAATCGAACCACTGAATAAGGAATTCGTGAGAGCAATTGTTTTTCTTTGGTAAAAAATCGTTTTTATCAAAAAATCCAGTTTGCAGAGTTCGTTCTGTTTCGTAAACTCTATTCGCAATTGAAAATATATCTCTTGAAAATGAACCAAATGATATTATTTTAGAGACAAATTCTTGGATGCTTTCAATGTCAGATGACTTTTTTCTATACGGTAAAAATGATTCCAATGATGTCCATAGTAATGAAATAGATGATTCTAGTGAGTGAACTTTAAAAGCTTGTTTATAAAAATATAAGGAATCATTTATGCTATGGGTATCTAAATATAACTTTAATAATGATGAGTTTTCTGGAACTATTTTATTAGAGGCAAAATCGAGGTTGCAGAATCTATTGTCCGCTTTTATTATTTCATGCTTAATTTTAAAGTTGCAGTTAGAGTATTTTGCTCTGTTTTTAAAACCAAAATAAGAGGCATCATTCATTTCAGCGATAAATGAGTTGAACTCATTATCCCCTATTGAACCAAAAATAGTTCCCCACCTCAATGCAGAGCTATACATTTTTGCAAAGTAGCTATTGGGGTCAATAGTAGAAATGGTCCCGACTACTAAGCAATGAGCATCATTTCTACCTAGCATAGATATTACTGTTTCATCATGAATGATTTGCATTCTATCTAAATCTCGGAAGAAATTGATAAACTCACCATGATCCTTTGAAAACCAGAGATAAAAATCGTAATCTCGTGCGCCTGTAAGAAAAGTATCCTTCAAGTAAGAAAGAATATTATGAGCACCTTTATTAATTGCTAGGGTCTTTATTTTTGTGTAAATGAAACCTTTTGAAAAACCGTTCCAAACTAAAAGTGATACAAATAAAGAAGAGAGTGAAAGTATTTTTTGAATCTTTGATGTGCTATAATTAGCATTATCAAAATCAAAGCTGCTTAGCTCTTTAAATAAATACTCCCCATAGAATTTCTGCAATCTTTTTGCGTGTATTTTTGCTTTAAATAACAATCTGTTTATGCTGCTTTCCTTATTGTTGCCATCTACGGAATCAATAGGGAATGAATTGTAGTAATCGCAAATGTCTTTAAAATAATCTTTTAAAATTGGGTCTGTTAATTGGATTTCTTTGGTTTCACGTAATACTCCTTTTAATCTATGTACTGTTTTTTCTCTGGTCAGCGACATTTCACAAGATGTAATAATCTCGTTAACTAATACGAGTATATTGCTGGAACGTATTCTCTTGGATATGTTTTCTGTATAATCTATTTTTTGAGCCATAGACTCAATAAATACTCTGCTATAAATTGTATGATTTTCATTGAATTTTTTAATTATGAACATGATTATCCCTTCATCACTATATTTGAATACCACTGCAACATTTTTCTTCTGTGTACCAGATATTGAGCATGGTTGTAAGTCCCACGAATACTGTTTTTATCTACATGTGCTAACTGCATTTCAATCCATGCGCTATCAAAACCTTGCTCATGCAAAATTGTCGACATCGTATGTCTAAAACCGTGACCTGTAGCTCGCCCCTTGTAACCAAGTAACTCAATGACTTGCGACACACTTTCTTTCGAGATTGGTTTACTACGGTTATTCCTGCCAATGAAAATGTAAGGGTAATGGCCGGTAATGGGCTTGAGTTGGTTAAAGAGGTCAATCACTTGAGTAGATAAAGGAACAATATGAGTCCTACGCATTTTCATCCGCTCTGCCGGGATTTCCCATATACCTTTCTCGAGGTCAACCTCTTCCCACGTAGTAAAGCGCATCTCCTGAGTTCTTACGCCAGTTAGCATAACAATCTTCGTCGCATTTTTCGTGATGATGCTGCCGGTATATGCTTCAAGATCTCTAACAAAATGAGGTAGCTCTTCGGCAGATAAAAAAGGATGGTGCTTTTGCTTAGGCACGGCCAGAGCGCTAGCTAAATCAGGTGCAGGGTTGTATTCAGCACGACCAGTGATGATTGCATAGCGATAGACCTCGCCGCATCTTTGGCGCACTTTTCTGGTCTTCTCCAGCGCTCCACGCTTCTCTATTCGTCGTAGCACCTCAAGAAGCTCTAGAGGTTTGATTTCGCTTATAGGGCGTTTACCAATGAACGGGAAAACATCTTGCTCAAATGTTTTAATGATTTCTTCACGGTAGGCCACTGTCCAGCGATCGGCTTTATTTGAGTGCCACTCCCGACATATAGCTTCGAATGAATTTTCTGTTGAGAGCTGCTGTGCCAGCTTTTGGGCTTTACGTTCTTCCACTGGGTCTATGCCGTTTGCAACCTGCTTACGAGCCGTATCGCGTTTCTCACGTGCTTCTGCGAGGCTCACAAGGTCGTAGCTGCCAAATGACATTAGCCGCGCTTTACCTGCAAAACGAAAGCGGAAACGCCAGCCTTTTGAGCCGTCTGGATTGATGAGTAATGACAGCCCTTGTCCATCGTTCATTGTGTAGGGTTTGTCTTGAGGCTTTGCTCGTTTGATTTGTATGTCTGTAAGTGCCATGTGTATAAGTCAAAAATGTGTATAAAAAATCTATACACATCACTATACATATTTTTCATGGATTCAGGGAGAACTTGTCGGACGGTTACGGATGAGTGATTTACTATGTATGTTGAAAATAAAGGATTTTTAGACGTTTTCGGATGACGGTGGAGGAATTTTGGCGGAAGATCACAGGAGTCGAACCTGCCCGGGACCGCTGGCGGCCCCAACTGGATTTGAAGTCCAGCCACCTCACCGGAGATGACGATCTTCCGCGCCTCGATTGCTACATGGAGGCGGGGCGCATTATAGCTACTTCCAAACATTTCCACACCCCCTCACTCACTTTTTTAACTTCCGTTTCTCCATACCATGACCAGTTTCAAATAAATCCCCGCAAAATCCATTACTTACACTTAGACACATTTTTTGACGCTACTCTGATCACAGAAAACAAGAATCGTAATTTGATAACGAGATATCGGAATACCCGCGCTCACAGGGATGGTTTACAAGAACTGTAACCGGTATCAGTGCGTGTGAAAGTGCTAACAAGGATGCGTAATGAAAAGTGAGATTTTGTCCGTTAAAGAGAAGATTGGCTACGGCATGGGCGATGCCGCCAGCCACATCATCTTTGATAACGTTATGTTATATATGATGTTCTTCTATACCGATATTTTTGGTATCCCGGCCGGTTTTGTCGGCACGATGTTCTTACTGGCTCGCGCGCTGGATGCTATCTCAGACCCTTGCATGGGACTGCTCGCCGACCGCACCCGTTCACGCTGGGGGAAATTCCGCCCGTGGGTGCTGTTTGGCGCTCTGCCATTTGGTCTGGTCTGTGTGCTCGCCTACAGCACGCCGGATCTCAGCCTGCACGGCAAAATGATTTATGCCGCAATCACCTACACGCTGCTGACCCTGCTTTATACCGTGGTAAATATTCCCTACTGCGCGTTGGGCGGAGTGATAACCAATGACCCAACGCAGCGTATCTCCCTGCAGTCATGGCGCTTTGTGCTGGCGACGGCGGGCGGCATGCTCTCCACCGTGCTGATGATGCCGCTGGTGAATCTGATTGGCGGCGAAGATAAAGCGTTGGGCTTCCAGGGCGGGATTGCCGTGCTCTCGATTGTGGCGTTCCTGATGCTGGCATTTTGCTTCTTCACCACCAAAGAACGTGTGGAAGCGCCGCCGAGCAGCAACTCAATGCGTGAAGACCTGCGCGACATCTGGCAGAACGACCAATGGCGCATCGTCGGCCTGCTGACTATCCTCAACATCCTTGCCGTCTGCGTACGCGGCGGGGCGATGATGTATTACGTCACCTGGATTCTGGGTACCCCGGAAGTGTTTGTCGCCTTCCTCACCACCTATTGCGTCGGCAATCTTATCGGCTCTGCGCTGGCAAAACCGCTGACTGACTGGAAATGCAAAGTCAGCGTCTTCTGGTGGACGAACGCCCTGCTGGCGGTCGTCAGTCTGGCAATGTTCTTTGTGCCGATGCACGCAAATCTCACCATGTTCGCCTTCATCTTCGTGATTGGCGTACTGCATCAGCTCGTGACGCCAATCCAGTGGGTGATGATGTCCGACACCGTTGATTACGGCGAGTGGTGTAACGGAAAACGTCTGACGGGGATCAGCTTCGCGGGCACGCTGTTCGTGCTCAAGCTGGGTCTGGCGCTCGGCGGGGCGATGATCGGCTGGATGCTGGCGGGCGGCGGTTACGATGCCGCAGCGAAAACCCAGAACAGCGCCACCATTAGCATCATTATCGCATTGTTCACGATTGTCCCGGCTATTTGTTACCTGTTGAGTGCCGTGATTGCCAAACGCTTCTATACCCTGAAAACGCCGTATCTGACGGAAATCATGAGTCAGCTGGCTCAGGGTGCGCACCGCAATCAGCAGGATTTTTCGACGAAAGAATTACAGAACTAAGGAACCAACGATGAAAATTAGCGACGGAAACTGGCTGACGCAGCCTGGCCTGAATTTAACTCACCCGATTCAGGTATTCGAGGTCGAACAGCAGGGTAACGAGATGATTGTCTACGTTGCACCGCGCGATGTGCGTGAACGTACCTGGCAACTGGATACTCCACTCTTCACCCTGCGCTTTTTCTCGCCGCAGGAAGGCGTGGTTGGGGTGCGTATGGAACACTTCCAGGGCGCGTTGGATAACGGTCCGCACTATCCGCTGAACGTGCTGCAGGACGTCAACGTAGAGATACAAAACACCGCTGAATTTGCCGAACTGAAAAGCGGTAATTTGAGCGTGCGGGTCACTAAAGGCGAGTTCTGGTCGCTGGATTTCCTGCGTAGCGGCGAACGTATTACCGGCAGCCAGCTGAAAAATAACGGCTACGTGCAGGACACCAACAGCGGGAAAAACTATATGTTTGAACGCCTGGATCTGGGCGTTGGCGAAACGGTGTACGGTCTGGGTGAGCGCTTTACTGCGCTGGTACGTAACGGCCAGACGGTGGAAACATGGAACCGCGATGGCGGCACCAGTACCGAGCAGTCTTACAAGAACATCCCGTTTTATCTCACCAACCGTGGTTACGGCGTACTGGTAAACCATCCGCAGTGCGTGTCGTTTGAAATCGGCTCTGAGAAAGTGTCAAAAGTGCAGTTCAGCGTTGAAAGCGAGTATCTGGAATATTTCGTCATCGACGGCCCTACGCCGAAAGCGGTGCTGGATCGCTATACTCGCTTTACCGGTCGTCCGGCGCTGCCGCCAGCCTGGTCATTCGGTTTGTGGCTGACTACATCGTTCACCACTAATTACGATGAAGCGACGGTGAATAGTTTTATCGACGGGATGGCCGAGCGCAATCTGCCGCTGCACGTCTTCCATTTCGACTGCTTCTGGATGAAAGCCTTCCAGTGGTGCGACTTTGAGTGGGATCCGGTGACCTTCCCTGACCCGGAAGGTATGATCCGCCGCCTGAAAGATAAAGGGCTGAAGGTCTGCGTATGGATAAACCCCTATATCGGCCAGAAATCCCCGCTGTTCAATGAACTGAAAGAGAAAGGTTATCTGCTCAAGCGCCCGGACGGCTCCCTGTGGCAATGGGATAAATGGCAGCCGGGCTTGGCGATTTATGACTTTACCAATCCTGAAGCCTGCGAGTGGTATGCCAACAAGTTGAAAGGTCTGGTGGATATCGGCGTTGATTGCTTCAAAACTGACTTTGGTGAACGCATTCCTACTGACGTTCAGTGGTTTGACGGTGCCGATCCGCAGAAAATGCACAACCATTATGCGTACATCTACAACGAACTGGTATGGAACGTGCTGAAAGAGACCGTCGGTGAAGAAGAGGCAGTGCTGTTCGCCCGTTCGGCCTCAGTGGGTGCGCAACAGTTCCCGGTGCACTGGGGCGGCGACTGCTACGCCAACTATGAATCAATGGCCGAAAGCCTGCGTGGCGGCTTGTCCATCGGCCTGTCCGGCTTTGGCTTCTGGAGTCACGATATTGGCGGCTTTGAGAATACCGCCCCGGCGCACGTCTACAAGCGCTGGTGTGCGTTTGGGCTGCTCTCCAGCCACAGCCGCCTGCACGGTAGTAAATCCTACCGTGTGCCATGGGCGTACGATGATGAATCCTGCGACGTGGTGCGCTACTTCACTGAGCAGAAATGCCGCATGATGCCGTACCTGTATCGCGAAGCGGCGCGCGCCAATGAGCTCGGAACACCGATGATGCGCGCAATGATGCTGGAGTTCCCGGACGATCCGGCATGTGATTATCTCGACCGCCAGTACATGCTGGGCGATAGCGTGATGGTTGCGCCGGTGTTTAGCGAGGCGGGTGATGTGCAGTTCTATCTTCCGGAAGGACGCTGGACGCATCTGTGGCGTAACGACGAGGTGGCGGGCAGCCGCTGGCATAAGCAGCAGCATGACTTCCTGAGTCTGCCGGTTTATGTGCGCGACAATACACTGCTGGCGCTGGGCTGCAATAACCAGAAGCCGGACTACGCCTGGCACGAACGGACGGCGTTCCAGCTGTTCCATCTGCAGGAGGGTCGGGAGGCGATTTGTGAAGTCCCGGCGGCTGACGGTTCGGTTATCTTCACGCTGAAGGCGACGCGCACGGGTAATACCATCACCGTGCAAGGAAGTGGCGAAGCGCGTAACTGGACGCTGTGTCTGCGTAATATTACGCAGGTTAGCGGCGTGAAGGGCGGCTCATCTGCGGGCAGTGAGTGGGGAACGGTTGTCACGCCGGATGCGGATATGCTGACGATTACCCTGTAAGTAAATCTCAACGTGGGCTGGATGGCGATGCAATGCGTTTTATCCGGCTCACGCTGCGAGCAGCATTCCAGATCTGAAAATCCAAAACATCCTGAATTAAATTTTTATCTCCCCATATTTGCGAGCGATATCACTCTGAATCCCGCGAAAAATGTGATCTGCGCCGTAAATATCTCACTATTTCTCGTTTTTGTCTTATTTCTGTCCGGAATACAGGACACGATTTAGTATTGTTGGCGCATCGTAGTCCTCTTATATTTATCATCACGGATTACACGTGGAGCATAAATGCTTCTTTATAACCTAAATAATTCGAGTTGCAGGAAGGCGGCGACGCAGCGAATCCCCTGAACGTACATAAGTACGTGACTGGGGTGAGCGAGGAAAGCCAACGCACATGCAGCTTGAAGTATGACGGGTATAGATATTTAATCTGGTATGTAATAAGGGTAAATAATGCAAATGATTACCTCGCGACAAAACAGATTATTAAAATTTCTTCTGTCTAAGAAGGAATATGTCACGCTGCTGAAAATTGCCGAATATTTATCTGTTTCAGAGAAAACTGTGCAGCGCGATCTGCGCTTACTGGAACCATGGTTATCAGAATGGAAAATAGCCATCGATAAACGTGCTGGTGCTGGGGTGATATTAAGTGCTGATAATATTACAGACCTTTTATATATGGACCAGTTATTAGGAACGGAGGGTGATGATGCTGACGGCATGATGAATAATTCACGGCGAGTCAAGATAGCTTCACAATTATTAAGCGAAACGCCGCATGAAACGTCGATCAGTAAATTATCCGAACGTTATTTTATTAGTAGCGCATCGATTGTTAACGATCTGAAAGTAATTGAATCCTGGATTACCCCACTGGGCCTGTCGTTGATTCGCAGTCAGAGCGGCACGCACATCGAAGGCAGCGAGAGCGGTGTGCGCCAGGCGATGGCATCGTTGATTAACGGTGTGATTAACCATAATGAACCCGGCAGCGTGATTTATTCACGCCTGGATCCGGGCAGTTATAAAGCGTTAGTGCATTACTTTGGCGAAGAAGACGTTTTATTTGTCCAGACGTTATTGCAGGAAATGGAGAACGACCTGTGCTGGTCGCTCGGCGAGCCTTATTACGTCAATATCTTTACCCATATTCTGATCATGATGTACCGCATCACGCGGGGCAATGCGCTTCCGAGAAAAGAAGAGAGCATCTCTACCTGTGATGAGAACATATTTTCCATTGCCAGTCGCATGATTCAGCATATCGAAAAACGCATTGCCCACCCGCTGCCGGAAGACGAAGTCTGGTTTATATATCAATACATTATCTCCTCGGGTGTGGTGATTGAAGAGCATAATGACGTGAGTGTGATTGGCCATATGCACTCCAGCGACGAAGCGCGTTTGATTACCCATCGGTTGATTGCCACCTTCGCCGAGATGGTCGACAGCGATCTTAGCCAGGACACGGCGCTGTATGACGGATTGCTGATCCACATTAAGCCGCTGATTAACCGACTGAACTACCAGATCCGCATTCGTAATCCGCTTCTGGAGGATATCAAAGGCGAGTTGCAGGACGTGTGGCGTCTGACCCAGTGTGCGGTGAATCGGGTGTTTAGCGGTTGGGGCGAGCGGGCCGTGTCGGAAGATGAGGTGGGATATTTAACCGTGCATTTTCAGGCCGCAATGGAGCGTCAGATAGCGCGTAAACGCGTACTACTGGTCTGTTCAACGGGTATCGGCACTTCTCACTTACTCAAAAGCCGTATTCTGCGCGCCTTTCCGGACTGGACTATCGTCGGCGTGGTGTCGGCAGGCAGCCTGCCCTCTGTACTGACGGACGATATTGAACTGGTGGTATCGACGATTAATTTACCCGCGGTTGCCATGCCGGTCGTGTATGTCACTGCCTTCTTCAATGATGCGGATATTAAGCGGGTAACAGAAACGGTTATTACGGAAAAATTACATCGGGCGACGTCGCTGGTCGTTGAAAATTAATGTCTGAACTCCATGAGGTATGATTGATGGACATCACGAAAATACTCAATACAAATCGCGTTATTTTGGACATGAAGGCTACAAGCAAAACGGAGGCTATTGAGGAACTGACGGATATTCTGCAAAAAGATGGAGCAATTAGCTGTCGCGAAACGTTTATTCAGGATGTCTGGCAACGTGAGTCAGAAGGCTCGACTGGCTTCGAAAACCATATTGCGATCCCGCACGGGAAATCCTCGGCGGTGGTCAATACCACGCTGGCGATAGGGCGTACCCGCCAGGATATTCCCTGGGAAACCCTGGACGGCAGCAATGTACGGTGCATTATTCTGTTTGCCGTACGTCTTGAAGATCAAAACACCACTCATATTCGTCTGCTGTCGCAGGTTGCTGGCGCGTTGGCAGATGACGACATTATTGAACAACTATTAGTTGAAAGTAGTCCACAAAAAATTATTGAGCTTTTTAGCCAATATGCTGAATCCAATGTCTGCTAAATAAAATGTGGAGCATGTTATGAATATTGTTTGTGTTGCCGCCTGTACGGCGGGTATTGCGCACACCTATATTGACCGTGAGAAGTTAATTAAAGGTGCTAAAGCGCTTGGTCATAATATAAAGGTTGAAACCCAGGGCACCATTGGCACAGAAAACGAACTGCTGACAGAGGATATTTCTGCGGCTGATGTCGTAATTCTTGCTGTCGATGTAAAAATAAAAGGGGAGGAGCGATTTTCAAACAAACGCATTGTGCGAGTAAAAACTGAAATCGTCATAAAATCGCCCATTCAGTTTCTTGAAAAGGTCGAAAAATCATTAGTTAATAATAACCAGTAGCGATCCTCATTCTGGAGGGGTTTCACATGAGTGAAAATAAAATTCCGCTATCTCAGGAAATAAAAAAACATTTATTAACGGGAATTTCGTGGATGATCCCGTTAATTGTCGCCGCCGGGATCTGTATTGCTCTCGGGCAAATACTTGGCGGCACTAACGTCGGTGAAAAAACAGGAACCATTCCCTGGATGCTCAACCAGATTGGCGGCTGGGGGATGGGGTTAATCGTACCGCTGATTAGTGCGGCGATTGCGTACTCAATTGCTGACCGTCCGGGATTCGCGCCGGGCCTGATTGTCGGCTTCGTCTGCGGAGAAATTCATACCGGTTTTATCGGCGGGATGCTGGGCGGATTTCTGGTCGGTTATACCGTCCTGCTGCTCAAGCGCTATATCCGTTTGCCGCAGTCGATGCAGGGGTTGATGCCCATCATGGTGCTGCCGGTACTGAGTACCGTTATCGGCGGCCTGTTGATGATGACGCTGATTGGCAAGCCGATTGCCTGGCTGCAGGACGCGTTGATTCATCTGCTGGAGTCCATGCAGGGCGGATCCCGCTTTCTGATGGGCGCTATCCTCGGTGCGATGGCGACATTCGACTTCGGTGGGCCAGTGAATAAAACCATGTCGCTGTTTGCTGACGGCATGCTGGTCAGCGGCGTGTACGGTCCGGAAGCGGTGAAGTTTGTTGGTTCGATGATCCCTCCATTTGGCATTACGCTCTCTTTCCTGCTGACGCGTCACAAGTACACCCGTGCGGAACGTGAGGCGCTGAAGGCCGCATTCCCGATGGGGATCTGCATGATTACCGAAGGGGTTATTCCGATTGCGGCGCGCGACCTGCTGCGCGTAGTGGGCTCCTGCGTGGTGGCCTCGGCGATTGCGGGTGGCCTGATTATGGTGTGGGGTGTCGAAAGCCCGGTACCGCACGGCGGCATGTTTGTGGTTCCGCTCTTTACGCATCCGCTGCTGTTTTGCCTGGCGCTGGGGATCGGTACGGTGATTTGCGGCGTCATGCTGTCGCTGTGGAAGAAACCGGTAACCGAGCGTGATGAAGAGTTTGACGAACTCAGCGATCAAAAGCTGAAAGACGAAGAAATCACCTTCACCCTGGAATAACCGGAGGCCGTATGTTTGCCGATATGAAAAGCATGGTGACCAAAGCCTGGCGCGAGCAGTACGCGCTGCTGGCCATCAACTGTATGAACCTGGAAAGCGCCCGCGCAGCGGTGCGAGTGGCGGAGGAACACCGTGCGCCCATCATTCTGAATTTGTATCAGGGGCATCTGGAGCATTTTCCAGCCCCGATAGCGGCGGCGGTGGTCAAAACGCTGGCAGAGGAAGCCTCGGTACCGGTCGCGCTGGCGCTGGATCATGGAAAGGATCCTGTACGCATTCGCCAGGCTTTTCGCGCCGGATTCAGCGGCTTAATGATCGACGCCTCCGCCTTTGCGCTGGAGGAGAACATCCGCCAGACCCGGGCGGTGGTTGAGCTTGCAGCCAGCTTTTCTCTGTGCGTGGAAGGCGAGCTGGGTCATTTGGCCGATGCTCCGTGCTATGACCACGCCGCTAACGCTGATTTGATGACCCAGGCCGCCGACGTGGAACCCTTCATCCAACAGACCGGGATCGATTTGCTGGCGGTGTCGGTGGGTACGGCACACGGCATGTACGCGCCGGGTATCACTCCTGCTATTGATTTCCAGCGGCTGGAGGAAATAGCCCGGTTATCAACGGTGCCGCTGGCGCTGCATGGCGGCAGCGGGACGCCGTTTGACCAGCTACAGCGCTGCCCGACGTTTGGTGTCGCCAAGATAAACGTTGGTGCGGCGGTTTTCGAAGCCGGAAAGGCTGCGCTACTGCATACCCTGTGTCGCGACACATCCGGTGAACTCGTTGATGCCCTGGCCCTGATGGAACAGGCCTGCGAGGAAGCCATTATTCCGTACCTGCAGGCCAGCGGCGCTATCGGCAAAGCCTGATTCATTTTCTGTAACGCCTTCTATGCCTCTGCGATGACGCACTGGCAGGGCTTTCTACACCCTGAAACTGGAGAATTAACATGTTAGTTTCGATGAAAGAATTACTGCAACCTACCCGTCAGCACGGTTTTGCCATCGGCGCATTCAACGTGGCGGACAGCTGCTTTGTACGCGCAGTAGTGGAAGAAGCGGAGGCGACCAATACCCCGGCGATTATCTCCATTCACCCCAGCGAACATGATTTTGTCGGCGATGCGTTTTTTAGCTACGTCCGTGATATCACCCTGCGTAGCCCGGTTCCCTTTACTCTGCATCTGGACCACGGCGCTTCGGTTGAGCATGTCCTGCGGGCGATTCAGTGTGGGTTTACCTCGGTGATGATTGATGGCTCGCTGCTGCCATATGAAGAGAACGTGGCGCTGACCCGCGAAGTTGTCAAACTGGCGCATGCGGTAGGTGTTTCGGTGGAAGGGGAGTTGGGAACGATTGGCCAGACCGGGACGTCAGTGGAAGGCGGCGTGTCGAAGGTTACTTATACCGATCCTGCTCAGGCAGAGGATTTTATCACCCGAACGGGTGCAGACACGCTGGCGGTGGCGATTGGAACCGCGCACGGGATCTACCCGAAAGGGATGCAGCCTGAGCTGCAAATGAACATCCTGCGCGATATCGCCGGACGTGTGGATATTCCGCTGGTGCTGCACGGTGGTTCCGCGAACCCGGATGCGGAAATTGCCGAATCCGTGACGCTGGGCGTTGGCAAAATCAACATTTCCAGCGATATGAAATACGCCTACTTCCAGAAAGTCCGCGAAATCCTGGCGAAAGAAACCTGGTGGGACCCGAACGTAATCTACCCGGAAGCCATTAGCGCCGCGCGGGACGTGATCCGCCACAAAATGAAACTGTTCGGTTCAACCGGCAAAGCATCACTTTACTAACGGCATGCAGGCGGGGCGACCCGCCTCTTTCGCAACAAGGAAAAGTGCAATGAAGCGTTCACACATTAATTATGCCGTCGATAAAGCGCATGCCATAGCTGAGACTTTTCGGGTCTGTCTGCCTGATTTCGCGTATTTTACGGTCGATGCCTGGCGGCAACAGGATCAAACTCTGTGGCGTGAAGTGCGTGATCTCCAGTTGGGCTGGGATATTACCGACTTCGGGCACGGAGATTTTGCGCAAACGGGGCTGACGTTACTAACGTTGCGCAATGGTCTGATGGGGTCAGCGGATTACCCCAAACCGTATGCCGAAAAGATGCTGCAAATTCAGCAGGATCAACAAACACCGTGGCATTTTCATCGCCATAAAATGGAAGATATCGTTAATCGCGGCGGCGGTGATTTATGTATGCAGCTGGCGTGGGTCACGCCTGATGATGAGTATGACGCCCGACGCGTTGTTGAGGTTAGCGTGGATGGTCAGCGGCGTACAGTTAACGCTGGCGAGACGCTGGTATTGAAACCGGGACAAGGAGTGTGCCTGCCACCGCGCTTGTATCATCGCTTTTGGGCGGAGAAGGCGTTCGTGCTGGGCTGGGAAATTTCGATGGTCAATGACGACCAGCATGACAACCACTTTCTGGAACCTGGCGGTCGCTTCCCGGCGATTGAAGAAGACGAGCCGGTGAAGTGGCTGTTGTGCAGTGAATATAGTCGGTTATGAATGTGAGTAAGCCCGGTAAGCAAAGCGCCACCGGGCAATAAATCATTGTGCAGGTGGGGGGGCAGTAACCTCATTCCCCGAAACCACGCCCGCCTGCATGGTTTGCGTTACCTGCTGTTTCTCCACGTTCACCGCATGCAACTGACCGTTGACCGTTGGCTTGAGCGGCGCATCGGCCTGAATATTGCCGCTGGCAGTAAGCTGGATGTTGCCATCTCCGGAAAGCGGCAGTGCGGGCCAGCCCCACTGCTGCAGGATCGTCATTGGCACGCCGCGCCCGTTCAGGCTGACCTGCGTCTGGCGCTGAGGTAGCTGCGAAATGCTGGCGGTGGCCTCCAGCAGTCCTTTTTCCGTATAGGCGCTCAGTTCGCTGATATTGATGGTGCTGCTGTTTGCCGTTAGCGCCAGAGAAGGACGACGCACATCCGTACGGTTAAAGGTGGCTGCGGCAGCGTTGAGGGTGGCGCTCCCGCTCCAGATCCCCCACTGATTGTTCTGTACCAGCCCGAGGTTAGCGCCGTAGCCGTCCAGCGCGGTGAGCTGCCACGGGAAATTCGGGTCGATATCAATCACCAGATTACGGCTGGCGCTGAATTTCTTCAGCGTCAGGCTGTTTAGCCACGCTGGCAGGGGTTTCATCCACAGCTGTTTCCAGTTTTCCGGCAGCGTGTATTCCAGACCAGCAATAGCGGCATCGTCAAGGACCAGCGCTTTGTTGCTGCGCATCCAGTTTCCGGATGTTCTGACCATACCGCCTTCCCAGCGGGTGGTGAACTGGCGCAGCGCAATGCCCTGCGGTGAGAACTCGGCGTTCAGAATCGGATCGAAGAAGTGCAGAGAGCCGTAAATAAACTCGCTGGCGTTCATCGACAATTTTCCTTCCTGAGTTTGCCAGTCGTCCTTACTGAAGGTCATGTTGCGCAAGCTCAGATCGAGATCCGTCACCGCCCAGTCGGGGCCTTGCAGACGGGCATCCGTCACTTCCAGACGACCAATTTGCAGGGAAGGAATAGTGCTTAACGGGGCAAAAAAGTCGGCCAGCGATTTGTCGCTTTGCAGCCGGATATCGTTCAGGCGCAGATTCTCCACAACCCAACTTCCGTCTGCATTGCGTTGCGCTACGCCGGTTAATGCCCCACGCGCCACGTCAGCGCCAATATTGCTTAGCGTCACCCGGTCATGGTCGATGCTGCCTTCAATCAAGACGTTGGTAGTTGGAACATCGTTGAGCGTCAACGAACTGGCGCTGAGCTGAATTTGCGCTTTGCTCCCGAGAATTTTACCTGCCTCAGGGCTCCATGGAATGACGCCGCCGTTAACGCGCTGGGCACTGAGGTTCCACTCGCTGCCGGGGCTGTTAAGCGCCATATCCTGCAATTGCAGGCGATCGGCCTGGAACGGCAGCGGCGCGGTTTGCTGGGAAAGATTCAGCGTGCCGTTTTGCAACAAAATGGTGTCTACGTGCAGCGGATCGGTGATTTGGCGGCTACTCAGCCCAATATCAACCGTTTTAGCGACCAGCGTTGCGGGCTGCCCATCCCGGCCAAAGGTGACGTTTTCCAGCAGAATATGGGAAGGGGAAGAAAACCGGTGATCGATGGTATCAAACGCCAGATGGTAGCTGCTGTTCTCCGAGACCCAGGTGCTGACATGCTCTGCGCCCCAGCGGGTTTGCAGTAGAAAATAAAGGCCGAGGATCGCCACTGCAAGGGCGATCAGCACGTAAAGAAGCAGCTTTCCAATAAATTTCATGGTCTTCCATCCCGCGAAGTGCACATAGTCAAGTTATGCACGATTTAGGCGCAATGCTCAAGGCGGGAATGGTGAAAGAGCGTTACAGCGGCGTTGATTCAGAACCAACGCCGCATTTTGCTTATTGCTTCTCTGGCGGGAATACCAGGTTCAGAACGATAGCGGTGATACCGCCTGCGGCAATGCCGGAAGAGAGCAGGTTTTTCACCCAGTCCGGAGCGAACTGCAAGATCAGCGGCTGCTGGGAAACGCCCAGGCCGACGGCCAGCGACAGCGCGATAATCAGAATCGCACGGCGGTTCAGTGGCTCGCGGGACACGATACGCACGCCGGATGCCGCGATCGTACCGAACATCACCAGCGTTGCGCCGCCGAGTACCGGCTCAGGAATATGCTGTACAAAACCGCTGACCGCCGGGAACAAACCCAGCGCGATCAGCATCAGCGCCACCACAAAACCGACATAGCGACTGGCAACGCCTGTTAATTGAATAACCCCGTTGTTCTGGCCAAAACAGGAGTTAGGGAAGGTGTTGAACACGGCGGAAACAAACGAGTTCAGACCATTCGCCAGCACGCCGCCTTTCAGGCGTTTCATGTACAGCGGACCAGAAACCGGCTGCTCGGAGACGTCGGAGGTGGCCGTAATATCACCGATGGTTTCCAGCGAGGTGATCATAAAGACCAGCATCAGCGGCAGCAGTAAACTCCAGTCGATACCCAGGCCATAATACAGCGGCGTTGGCACCATCAGCAGGTCCTGGCTTACCTGTGCGGTATTTTGCGGCAGCATGTCCATAAACCAGGCCAGCAGATAGCCTGCCGCCATCGCAATCACCAATGACGCAACGCGCAGGTACGGGTTGCGTTGACGGTTAAGCAGGATGATTAGCGCCAGCACCACGCCTGCCAACAGTAAATTCTTCGGCGCACCAAAGGTGTTGTCGCTCATTGCGGCATAGCCACCGCCAATCGATGTCAGACCCACCTGAATCAGCGACAGGCCGATAATCATCACCACCACCCCTGAGACCAGCGGAGTAATAATACGACGCGCCAGGTGCAGGACACGCGAGATAACCATCTCGGTGCAGCTTGCCAGCATCAGCGTACCGAACAGCGCCGCCATCATGGTTGGGACATCTGCGCCACCGGTTTTTAGCGCCGTACCGCCCATAATCAGTGGCGCAACAAAGTTAAAGCTGGTGCCCTGAATGGATAGCAGCCCTGAGCCGACCGGCCCCCAGGCTTTGATCTGAATGATAGAAGCCACGCCGGAGGCGAACAGCGACATACTGATAATGTGTTGAGTATCCTGAGCCGGTAAACCAAGCGCCTGGCAAATTAACAGAGCAGGGGTGATCACCGCGACGAACATGGCCAGCAGATGCTGGCAGGCGGCAAACAGGGTCTGGGCTAACGGGGGGCGATCTTCAAGACGGTAAATCAGTTCACTGTTGTGAGTCTGCGCAACCGGTTGCGCATTTGTTGACTCTACGGCGTTAACGGACATCAGAGGCAATCCCATGGTGGAAAAGCGGTGATTTTATCTGACCAGGGCAGAAAAGCAAACGTTTGCTAGCAGGTATTCTTAATATTTAAAACGGATAAACAAACATTTTTATATAACTTTTCATCATTTTCTGCTTAAAATCCACTCCGAAAACTCAATAAGAGCTAAAAATCGGTCTGGAATGCATCGTGCGTGATTGTGCTAAACGCACTAATGGAGCTGTAAATGTTTTATCTCGATACGTTATCAACGCTGGTTGCGGCAACCCTTGTGTTGCTGCTGGGACGTAAGCTCGTCCAGTCTGTTTCCTTCCTGAAAAAATACACCATTCCCGAACCTGTAGCGGGCGGATTGCTGGTAGCGATTGCGCTGCTGGTACTAAAAAAAAGTATGGGTTGGGAAGTGAACTTCGACATGACCCTGCGCGACCCACTGATGCTGGCCTTCTTCGCCACCATTGGCCTGAACGCCAATATCGCCAGTCTGCGTGCCGGTGGCCGTGTGGTGGGAATCTTTCTGATTGTGGTTGTTGGCCTGCTGCTGATGCAAAACGCCATCGGTATTGGTATGGCGACCCTGCTGGGCCTGGATCCGCTGATGGGGCTGATTGCTGGTTCAATAACCCTCTCTGGCGGACACGGAACCGGGGCCGCATGGAGCAAGCTGTTTATTGAACGTTATGGCTTCACCAATGCAACTGAAGTGGCGATGGCTTGCGCAACGTTTGGCCTGGTTCTGGGCGGATTGATTGGCGGTCCGGTGGCGCGCTATCTGGTCAAACACTCCACCACGCCTGACGGCATGCCTGACGATCAGGCCGTGCCGACCGCGTTTGAAAAGCCGGACGTCGGGCGCATGATCACCTCGTTGGTGCTGATTGAAACCATCGCGCTGATCGCTATCTGTCTGACGGTGGGTAAAATCGTTGCGCAAATGCTGGTGGGAACGGTGCTGGAACTGCCGACCTTCGTTTGCGTGCTTTTTGTTGGGGTGATCCTCAGTAACGGCCTGGCGCTACTGGGCTTTTATCGGGTATTTGAGCGCGCGGTTTCGGTGCTGGGTAACGTAAGTCTGTCGCTTTTCCTGGCGATGGCGCTGATGAGCCTGAAGCTGTGGGAGCTGGCTTCTCTGGCTCTGCCGATGCTGGCAATTCTGGTCGTGCAGACCATTTTCATGGCGCTGTACGCGATATTCGTCACCTGGCGCATGATGGGTAAGAACTACGATGCCGCCGTGCTGGCAGCCGGACACTGTGGTTTTGGTCTCGGCGCGACGCCGACGGCGATTGCCAACATGCAGGCGATTACCGAACGTTTTGGACCATCCCATATGGCGTTTCTGGTGGTGCCGATGGTGGGGGCGTTCTTTATCGATATCGTCAACGCGCTGGTGATTAAGCTGTATCTGCTGTTACCGATTTTTGCGCAATAACGGCTGTGCGGCGGGGTAACGTCCGCCGCCGCTATGAATTAACTACGCGTTGGAGTAGCGTTCGGTTTCCGGCATCCAGCGCTCTATCAGTGCCACGGCCTGTTGCGGATAACGTTCGTGAATATGGTGGGCAATGCGCTGAACTTCCGGGATAATAGCCTGATCGCGCAGTAAATCTGCGACCTTGAATTCTGCTGTTCCGGTCTGGCGAGTACCTAACAGCTCGCCGGGGCCGCGAATCTCTAAATCTTTTTGCGCAATTACGAACCCGTCATTGCTGTCTCGCAGAACCTGCAGGCGTTTCTGCGCGGTTTTAGACAGCGGTGATTTGTAGAGCAGAACGCAGTGGGAAGCCACCGCGCCACGGCCTACGCGACCACGCAACTGGTGCAACTGGGCCAGACCTAAGCGTTCCGGGTTTTCAATAATCATCAGACTGGCGTTTGGCACGTCCACGCCCACTTCAATCACCGTGGTGGCAACCAGCAGATGCAGTTCACCCTGCTTAAAGGCCGCCATTACCGACTGCTTCTCGGCGGGCTTCATGCGCCCGTGTACCAGGCCAATATTGAGTTCTGGCAGCGCCAGTTTAAGCTCTTCCCACGTCGCTTCTGCCGCCTGAGCTTCCAACAAGTCAGACTCTTCAATCAGCGTACAGACCCAGTATGCTTGACGTCCTTCGTGGGTACAGGCGTTGCGCACGCGATCAATAATATCGCTGCGGCGGGTATCCGGAATGGCGACCGTAGTGACCGGCGTACGCCCCGGAGGGAGTTCGTCAATGACCGACGTGTCGAGGTCAGCATAGGCCGTCATCGCCAGGGTACGTGGAATCGGCGTGGCGGTCATGATTAGCTGGTGTGGGTGGAAACCCTGCTGCTGACCTTTCTCCCACAGTGCCAGACGCTGATGTACGCCGAAGCGGTGCTGTTCGTCGATGATAACCAGCGCCAGCCCGTTGAACTGCACCTGTTCCTGGAAAATCGCGTGCGTGCCGACAATCATCTGCACCTGACCGCTGGCGATAGCTTCCTGTTGCGCCAGACGCGCTTTACCTTTCTGCTTGCCCGCCAGCCAGCCCACTTCAACGCCCATTGGCGCGAACCAGTTGCGGAAGTTATTCGCATGCTGTTCAGCCAATAGTTCGGTAGGAGCCATTAGCGCAACCTGCTTACCATGTGCGATAGCCCGCAGCGCGGCCAGCGCGGCAACCAGCGTTTTACCGGAGCCGACATCACCCTGTACCAGGCGCATCATCGGCACATCCAGTGCCATATCGCGTTCAATCTCAGCGGTAACACGGGCCTGTGCGCCAGTAGGTTTGAACGGCAATGCTGCCAGCAGCTTATCTTTTAGCGCGTTGTTAGCACTTAACGGCTGGGCGTGAAAACGCTGTGCCCCGGCACGTAGTGCCAGCATGCTGAGATTATGCGCCAGCAGTTCTTCGAGAATCAGACGTCGCTGCGCCGGATGTTGTCCGGTTTCCAGATCGCTGAGTTGCAGCGAAGGTGGGGGGCGGTGCAATGTGCGCAGTGCTTCGGGTAGGCTCATCATGCCCTGTAACAGCTCTGGCGGCAGCAGTTCGGCAATGGCGCAGGTATCGAGCAGATCCAGTGCCTGATCGGTCAGCTTGCGCAGCGTGGCCTGCTTCACACCTTCGGTGGTTGGATACACTGGTGTGAGTGTTTCCTGCAATTCTGGCGTGCTGAGATCGCCTTGTACGCGGTATTCCGGGTGAATCATCTCTGCGCCATATTTCCCGCGTTTGGCTTCGCCGTAGGCCAGTACCCTACGCCCGGTAGCAAGGCTGTTTTTCATCGCTGCACTGAAGTTGAAAAAGCGCATGGTGAGAATCCCCGAGCCATCGCTGATTTGACAGGTCATCATCCGGCGGCCGCCGAAGGTGATATTGCAGTTCAGCACTTCGCCTTCAACGGTGGCATAGACACCCGGCAGCAGTTCGCCAATTGGGTATAGATGGGTACGGTCTTCGTAACGCAAAGGGAGGTGGAGCAGGAGGTCCTGCACGGTGTGCAGGCCAATTTTAGCCAGTTTACTGCTTTGCGCTGCGCCAACGCCGGTCAGAGAGTTGAGTGGGATGGCATCCAGTAAACGGCCTTTCATCGCGTTTATCTCGCAGATTGCATAGTGGCCCACCACGTTGCATCGGCTTCAATTTCGCCCTGCGTGTTTACGTGAGGGTAGGGAAGACCTTTGCGCTTAGCGACATTCGCCAGCACCGGATAACCGCCTTCAAACAGTAAGCGCTGCTGCTCTTCTTGTGGCAGCATGCTGTTTTCTCGTCGGTACATCCCCGCGTTTTGCCGCTGGCGCTGTGCTTCGTACAGAATCAGCGCGGAGGCGACAGAAACGTTCAGTGACTGCACCATGCCAGTCATGGGAATGATGATGTCCTGATCAGCCAGATCCAATGCTTCCTGAGTGATGCCGGTTTTCTCCTGGCCCATCAGGATGCAGGTGGGGCGCGTGTAATCAATCTCGCGAAAATCCACGGCTTTATCTGACAGATGGGTTGCCAGGACCTGCATGCCCCGGCTTTTTAAATGTGTGACCGCATCGCCAATGGTAAGGTGAGTTTTCACCTGCACCCAACTGTTGCTGCCTGCGGCAGAAGAGGCCATGGTGCGCATACGGCTACCCGGCCAGACGGCGTGGACTTCATGCACGCCGACCGCATCTGCAGTACGAATAATCGCAGAAACGTTATGAGGTTTGTGAACCTGCTCCATGCAGACGGTCAGATCGGGCTGACGACGTGCGAGCATCTCGCGGATACGTGCATAGCGCTGTTCATTCATAAGACTAGTTTCGGTTACGGGTGACTTTTATCACGTCCGGCATGACGCGGATTTTGCGCATGATATTCGCCAGGTGCACACGATCGCGAGCTGTCAGGCGAATAAAGGCGCTATAAACGCGGCCATCTTTCTCTTCCGTATTCAGACTTTGAATATTGGAAGTGGTCGTGTTGATTGCCGCCGTCAGGTTCGCCAGAGCACCCTGGTGGTTAAACATATCCACCTTAATCTCGGTAATGAATTCCTGCTCCGTCTCTTTATCCCATTCCACCGCCATAAACTTCTCTGGCTCTTTCTGGTAGCCACGAATATTACGGCAGGACTCATGGTGGATCACCAGACCTTTACCCGGACTGACGTGGGCAATGATTGGATCGCCTGGAATTGGACGACAGCATTTCGCGAAGGTGATCAGCACGCCGTCTGCGCCTTTGATCGGCAGATGACCATGGCCAGATTGTGCTGGTACGTTCGCTGTTGCTTCGCCCTGCTGGAGGTTTTTCGCTACCACCACGCTCATGGCGTTACCCAGACCGATTTCTGCGAGCAGATCGTCAAGCGTGGCGAGCTTCATACGCTCAAGCTCACGCTGGATGCTCTCTGGCGGGATCTCAGCCAGTTTACGGCTACCGCCCAGGGCATGGTTGAGCAGTCGACGACCCAGACTGACGGAATCATCGCGCTTGAGGTTTTTCAACAGTTGGCGAATCTTGGCGCGCGCTTTCGAACTGACGACGAAGTTTAGCCACGCGGCATTCGGACGTGCGCCCGGCGCGGTGATAATCTCAACGGTCTGGCCGCTAAAGAGCGGTTGTGAAAGCGGGTAAGGCTGTCTGTCGACGCGCGCGCCGACGCAGGCGTGACCGATATCGGTATGCACGGCGTAGGCGAAGTCGACAGGCGTTGCACCGGCGGGCAGTTCGACAATTCGCCCTTCCGGTGTGAAAACATAAATCTCATCCGGGAAGAGATCAGATTTGACGCTTTCAATAAATTCAAACGAGCTACCGGCGCTCTGCTGCAGTTCCAGCAAGCTTTGCATCCAGCGCTGAGCGCGGATTTGCGCAGTGGTGCTGCTTTCGCCGCCGTGCTCTTTGTAAGCCCAGTGCGCTGCGACACCCATTTCTGCCATCTGGTCCATGTCTTCAGTACGAATCTGTACTTCAACCGGGACGCCATGAGGGCCGATCATTGAGGTGTGCAAAGACTGATATCCGTTCGCTTTCGGAATGGCGATATAGTCTTTCACGCGACCAGGGCGTGGTTTGTACAGGCTGTGCATCTGGCCGAGTACGCGATAGCAGGTATCGGAATCATGAACGATGACGCGAAATGCGTAGATATCCATGATGGAGTGAAAACGCTGCTCTTTGAGCACCATTTTGCAGTAAATAGAGTACAGGTGCTTCTCACGCCCGCTTACGCGACACGGAATACCTGCCTCCTGCAAACGCCCTTCGATTTCCGAGAGGATTTTTTGGATCATCTCTTTGCGGTTGCCGCGAGCGGCTTTAACCACTTCTTTAATCACGCGATAGCGGTTTGGGTACAGCGCTTCAAAACCCAGCTCTTCCAGCTCGGTTTTAATGTGATGAATACCTAAACGGTGTGCCAGCGGACTATAGATTTCGAGGGTTTCACGGGCGATGCGGCGACGCTTGTCCGGACGTAATGAGCCCAGCGTGCGCATGTTGTGGGTGCGGTCGGCAAGTTTGATGAGAATGACGCGGATATCCTGCACCATCGCCATAATCATCTTGCGAAAGTTTTCAGCTTGCGCCTCTTTCTTATCGCGAAACTTAAGCTTATCAAGCTTCGATACCCCTTCTACCAGCTCTGCAACGCTTTTACCAAAAAGCTGTTCCATGTCCTGATAGGTGGCTGGGGTATCTTCAATCACGTCATGCAGCAGCGCAGCCATCAGCGTTTCGTAGTCGAGTTTCATCTCGGCCAGAATGCAGGCTACCGCTACCGGGTGCGTGATATAGGGTTCACCGCTTGAACGTGTCTGGCCCTCGTGAGCGTCACGTGCAACGAGATACGCCTGCCGAAGACGCTTAATCTGGTCTTCCGGCAGGTAGTTTTGAATCAGTTGATTCAGGCTTTCAAACAGATACAAGGGCGACCCGCTTTGTGATTAACGACGACCTTCAGCAATAGCGGTAACGGCTTGTAATTCAGCGGCTTCCTGCTCTTGCTGTTCCTGGCGCTCACGCACGTCGAGGATCTGGTTGTTGATCAGACCTTCTTCGATTTCGCGCAGCGCGATAACGGTAGTTTTATCGTTTTCTTCTGGTACGAGCGGATCCTTTCCGCCTACCTGCATCTGACGAGCGCGACGCGCGGCGACCAGTACCAGGTCAAAACGGTTACCAATTTTCTCTACAGCGTCCTGAACAGTTACGCGTGCCATACTTAAAATGCTCCACAGGTGAAGAAATGACTGGGCATGATACTGAATGTGGGTTCAGTCTGCCAACAGTTTGCTGATTAAAGCGTCATGACGCTGCTTTTGGCGGCTCATGCGCAGACGTTCGGCGCGAATGATGGTTTTCAAATCGCCCAGGGCGGTGTCGAAATCATCATTCACAATAAGATAATCATATTCGGCGTAATGGCTCATTTCTGCAACAGCTTGCGCCATACGTTTCGCGATCACGTCTTCGCTATCCTGACCGCGGCCACGCAGGCGGCGGTCCAGCTCAATCTTAGACGGTGGCAAAATAAAAATACTGCGCGCATGCGGCATTTTTTCACGAATTTGCTGCGCACCTTGCCAGTCGATATCTAAAAAGACGTCTACGCCGGATGCTAATACTTGCTCAATGGTTTCACGCGAGGTGCCGTAGTAATTACCGAAAACCTCCGCGTGTTCCAGGAACGCGTCTCTGCCAATCATGGTTCTGAATTCGTCATGGTTCACAAAGAAATAGTGTTCACCGTGCACTTCCCCCGGGCGCGGTGCGCGCGTGGTGTGCGAAACAGAAACCTGGGTGTCATACAACGGTTGGGTCTTTAATAAAGCCTGAATCAGGCTGGATTTACCCGCGCCACTGGGGGCAGAAACAATATAAAGCGTGCCTTGAGCCATGAGTATCTTAATGTATGTGATTGTCGAAAGAGAGCCTACATACGGGCTTATTATACACGTAGCCGCTATGTGACGTAGCCCTTGTCACACTTTTTGCGCATGTTTATTGCGTTTTGCGTACCAGTTTCCTGTTTTATCGGTGATTTGCAGCAATACATGCAAATGTCCGGAAAGCTGTTCGCAGGATGAATTTTTGCCGCTCTGTTTCGGTTGCACTCCGCGCTATACCTGCCGGGAAGCACATTGGTTAACGGAGGCAATATGAGGCGATGGAAATGCCTTGGCATAGTTTTACTGGTCTGGAATTTGCCGGTCTGGGCGGTATGCCCGGTCTGGTCTCCAGCCCGGGCAGGCGAGGAAATTTCACGATTACAGCAGCAGATAACACGGTGGAATGACAGTTACTGGAAACAGGGTGTCAGCGCCGTTGATGACGGCGTTTATGACCAGCTCAGTGCGCAACTCATCCAGTGGCAGCGCTGTTTTGGTGATGATGCTCCACCAGATCTGTCTGCGCCTCCAATAAGTGGCACAGTCCCGCATCCAGTGCCTCACACGGGCGTTCGAAAACTTGCTGATAAGCAAGCGCTACAGCAATGGATGCACGCTCGCAGCGATCTCTGGGTGCAACCGAAGGTGGATGGCGTGGCGGTGACGTTAGTCTATCGCAATGGCAATCTGGTACGGGCGATTAGCCGTGGTAATGGCCTGAAAGGCGAAGACTGGACGCAAAAGGTTCTGCAGATCCCTTCCGTACCACATTCCACCAAGGGGAAACTCGCTAACAGTACGTTGCAGGGTGAGATATTTTTGCAGCAAGAGGGGCATATTCAGAAGCAGAGAGGGGGAATGAACGCCCGCTCGAAGGTTGCTGGATTAATGATGCGCCAGGGCAATCCGGAAATGTTACGCTCGCTGGCAATTTTTATCTGGGCCTGGCCTGATGGTCCGGCGGTCATGCCTGAAAGACTGGAGCAGCTCACGGCTGCCGGGTTCAGTTACACGCAACGCTATACTCAGGCCGTGAAGAATGCGGATGACGTCGAAAAGTCGCGCGCCAGGTGGTGGAGTTCAGCATTACCTTTTGTGACGGATGGTGTCGTGGTGCGAACGGCAAAAGAACCACGGGCACAGTATTGGCTACCCGGACAGGGGGACTGGCTGGCTGCGTGGAAATATCCTCCCGTGACGAGGGTATCTGAGGTAACGGGTATTCAGTTCTCCGTTGGTAAAAGCGGGAAAATTGCGGTGGTTGCATTGCTGACTCCCGTCATGCTGGATGATAAACGCGTACAGCGCGTCAATATTGGCTCCGTCCGACGCTGGAATGAATGGGATATCGCGCCTGGCGATCAGATTCTGGTGAGCCTGGCCGGACAAGGGATACCCCGTATAGACGAGGTGGTCTGGCGCAGCACTCAGCGTACTAAGCCAATACCCCCCGAGGGGCGCTTCAATTCATTAACCTGTTTTTATGCTACAGCGGAGTGTCAGGAACAGTTTGTTGCCAGACTGGTCTGGCTGGGCGGTAAAGAAGTGTTGGGGCTGGAGGGTATAGGCGAGGCGGGATGGCGGGAGCTCCATCAGGCGTATCGCTTTGAACATATCTTTTCCTGGCTTGGGTTAACTCAGGAACAGTTAGAGTCTGCACTTGGTGTAATCAAAGGGGAGAAGCTGTGGCATCAGTTCAACCTGTCGCGCGATCTCCCGTTCACGCGCTGGGTGATTGCCATGGGAATACCGTTAACACAGGCAACGCTAAATGCCAGCCGGGATGGTTCGTGGCAACAATTGCAGGACCGTGATGAGCAAAGCTGGCGGCAGCTCCCTTTCATGGGGGAACGCCGGGCACGACAGATCATTCAGTGGCTGGAGACCAGGGAGGTCATAGCGCTGAGCAACTGGCTGGCTGCTCAGCGGATCGCGGGCTTTATGCCTTAATGGCCTTCATGGCGATAGTAAAATACCGGTAGCCCTAACTTCAGGCGCAGCGCCAGCAGTCGGGCGGTAAAGCCGAAGAGCAGGGTAGAGATAACCACTACATCGTGACTGGAGACATAATGTTGCAGCACGATGTACAACACAGCAGCGGCGAATGATACGCCAGCATACAGCTCTTTCTGGAACACTAACGGGATGCGTTTGCAGAACATGTCGCGTAATACGCCACCGAAGACGCCGGTCGTGACCGCAGCGACCACGGCGATAATCGGTCCATGGCCCATATCCAGTGCCACCTGAGCACCGATAATAGAAAAGACCACAAGGCCCAGCGCATCCAGTACGAGGAATATTTTGCGCAGATAGGGCATGACGGGAGCAATAATGGTGGTGAGTACCGCAGCGGTCGCCACGATAATGACGTATTCAGGGTGCTTTACCCAGCCAAGAGGATAGTGGCCGAGAAGAATATCGCGTACCGATCCGCCGCCAATGGCCGTCGCGGTGGCAATGATGATGACGCCAAATGTATCCATACGACGACGCCCAGCAGCAAGCGCACCGGTCATGGCTTCGGCAGTAATACCAATTAAATATAAAACGTGTAACAGCATGTATTCCCCCTGATTTGCTGGGGGCTAAGGTTATCGATTTGTGCGCATTGTCACGATTGAGATTTTCTAAGGTGAAACGATTTTAATAACTACAGCTAATGTGAGTATGTCAGAAATGCGTTATGGCATGCTGTTTAAAATGTGGTTGATGATAATAAACGATGAGAAAATGTAATTCGAAGTAAAGGAGCGGAAGCGAAACGCCGGGAAAAATACGTAGTCCCGCCGTTTACTGGCGGGCTACGTTGAGTAATGGCTTACTCGATGTTCTGAATCTGCTCGCGCATTTGCTCGATCAAGACTTTCAGTTCAATTGCGGAGTTAGTCACCTCAGCATTAATAGACTTGGATGCCAGGGTGTTCGACTCACGGTTGAATTCCTGCATCATGAAGTCCAGACGACGGCCAACCGCCTCTTTTTTCTTCAGAATGTTGTAGGTTTCTTTGACGTGAGCTTCCAGGCGATCCAGTTCTTCAGCCACATCGATACGCTGTGCCATCAGCACCAGCTCTTGCTCAAGACGGTTATTTTCCAGTTGCACCTGGGCGTCTTCCAGTTTGGCTACCAGACGCTCGCGCTGCCATTGCAGAATTTCCGGCATGTGCGCACGTACCTTCGTCACTTCAGCGCTGACGCCTTCCAGACGCTGCTCGATCAACGCTTTCAGCGCCTGACCTTCGGTTTCACGCGCAACGATAAAGTCATCCAGCGTACCGTCAAGCGCGGCGAGGATTTCGGCGGCGATGGCATCCAGGTCTTGCTCCTGCGCTGCCATTACCCCTGGCCAACGAAGGATATCAACCGGATTAATTTCACCTTCATCACTCTGCATTTTGACCCAGTTAGCAGCGCTCACGAGCTGTTTAGCGAGCTTTTCATTCAGGATCAGCTCGCCTTGCGCGCTGGCATCCGGCTCAAAACGCAGTGTACATTCGATTTTACCGCGTGTCAGACGCGAGCGAATACGTTCGCGAACAACGGGTTCGAGACTACGGAACTGCTCCGGCAGGCGAAAATAAGTTTCCAGATAACGCTGGTTTACCGAGCGCATTTCCCAGGTGGCGCTACCCCATTCACCCTTGATTTCACGCCGGGCGTAGGCGGTCATGCTGCGGATCATAGACGTTCCTGTTTTTAAAGATGAGATGGGAGGATTATAGCCATCCGCGTCTTGTCAGGATAGGAATAACAGTCGGAAGTCCGTATAATGCGCAGCCACATTCGTTTCAAGCCGGAGATTTTATCATGCGTCCAGCAGGTCGTAGTGCCAATCAGGTGCGTCCCGTCACCCTGACCCGTAATTATACAAAACACGCTGAAGGCTCCGTGCTGGTCGAATTTGGTGATACCAAAGTGCTGTGTACCGCCTCTATTGATGAAGGCGTACCGCGTTTTCTGAAAGGTCAGGGCCAGGGCTGGATCACCGCAGAATATGGCATGCTGCCACGCGCCACGCACACCCGTAACGCCCGTGAAGCGGCGAAAGGTAAGCAGGGCGGCCGTACCATGGAAATCCAGCGCCTGATCGCTCGTGCGCTGCGCGCCGCCGTTGACCTGAAGACGCTCGGTGAATTCACTATTACGCTGGACTGTGATGTTATTCAGGCAGATGGCGGTACGCGTACTGCATCGATTACTGGCGCATGCGTTGCGTTGGCGGATGCGCTGAACAAGCTGGTGGCGAGCGGTAAGCTGAAAACTAACCCGATGAAAGGGATGGTTGCCGCGGTTTCCGTGGGCATTGTGAACGGTGAAGCACTCTGTGACCTTGAGTACGTTGAAGACTCTGCTGCTGAAACCGACATGAACGTAGTGATGACTGAGGACGGTCGCATTATAGAGGTTCAGGGTACGGCGGAAGGCGAACCGTTCAGCCATGAAGAACTTCTCACCCTACTGGCATTGGCCCGAGGGGGAATCGAATCCATTGTAGCGACGCAGAAGGCGGCGTTAGAAAATTGATTTTAAAGGCGACTGATGAGTCGCCTTTTTTTTGTCTGTAATAAAGTGAGATGAGGAGCGAATCCATGAAACCGTATCAGCGCCAGTTTATTGAGTTTGCGCTTAGCAAGCAGGTACTAAAGTTTGGCGAATTTACGCTGAAATCCGGGCGCAAAAGCCCCTATTTCTTCAACGCCGGGCTGTTTAATACCGGGCGCGACCTGGCACTGTTAGGCCGTTTTTATGCCGAAGCGCTGGTGGATTCCGGTATTGAGTTCGATTTGCTGTTTGGCCCTGCCTACAAAGGTATTCCGATTGCGACTACTACGGCTGTAGCACTTGCGGAACATCACGATAAAGATATGCCGTACTGCTTTAACCGCAAAGAGGCGAAGACCCATGGCGAAGGCGGTAATCTGGTAGGTAGCGCACTTGAGGGGCGTGTCATGCTGGTAGATGATGTTATCACCGCAGGTACGGCTATTCGTGAGTCGATGGAGATTATTCAGGCGAATGGCGCCACTCTGGCGGGGGTACTGATTTCTCTCGATCGTCAGGAACGCGGTCGCGGCGAGATTTCCGCGATTCAGGAAGTGGAACGCGATTATGGCTGCAAGGTGATTTCTATCATTACCCTGAAAGATCTGATTGCGTATCTGGAAGAGAAGCCAGAGATGGCGGAGCATCTGGTGGCAGTACGGGCCTATCGCGAAGCGTACGGCGTTTAAGAACTGCCGGATGGCGCTGTGCTTATCTGGCCTACGTAACCCCGTAGGCCGGATAAGACAAAATCGCTACTGCAATTGAGCTGCAACCAACGGCCAGCGGGTGTCAAAATCATCCGTTGGGCGGTATTTAAATTCGCTACGTACAAACCGGGACAGCATACCTTCGCAGAAAGCCAGTAACTGGCTGGCCAGCAGCGTTTCATCCACGGTGTAGCCTTCACCTTCACGCATTCTTTTTTCTCGCAGAACCTGGCGCAACTGCGCTTCAATGCGCTCAAAAAGTTGGTTAATGCGACCTTGCAGACGGTCTTGCTCGAACATCAACGCGTGTCCGGTCAGAATTCGTGTCAGGCCTGGATTACGCTCACCAAACCCTAAAATCAGCAGAACGATCAGACGCAGACGCGCGTTGGTGTCTTTTTCATCTTTCAAAATCAGATTGATACGCGTAATCAGACTATCTTCGATAAACTCAATCAGGCTATCGAACATACGGGTCTTGCTGGGGAAATGGCGATACAATGCCGCTTCGGATACGCCAACTGAGGCTGCCAGCTTTGCTGTGGTGATGCGTTGGCTACCATCGCTGGACTCAAGCATCAGTGCCAGAGACTGAAGTATTTCTTCGCGACGATTCCTTTTCGCAGTTTGCTTTTCTACCATGTTACAAAATACCCCTGAAAATAAGCTCTTGCCAGGCAGGCATCCACACAGCGACCGCAAACTGTTGTTTGCGGTGTGTTATTGCGTTATTACGCTATGGGATACTTTTCTGCGGGTTACTTGCGCCCGGAATGGCCGAAGCCACCTTCGCCACGATCGGTGGCTTCAAACTCTTCCACCAGATTAAATTCAGCCTGCACGACCGGTACAAATACCATCTGCGCGATACGTTCGCCCGGCTCAATAGTGAAGCTGTCCTGACCACGGTTCCAGACGGACACCATCAGTTGGCCCTGGTAGTCGGAATCAATCAAACCAACCAGATTGCCTAGCACGATACCGTGCTTATGGCCCAGCCCGGAGCGCGGGAGCATTACCGCTGCCAGAGAAGGATCGGCAATGTGGATAGCTAACCCGGTTGGCACCAGCGTTGTTGCGCCCGGCGCCAGCTCTACGGCGTCATCAAGACAAGCACGCAGGTCAAGTCCGGCAGAACCAGAAGTGGCGTACGTCGGGAGCGGAAATTGTTGCCCTACGCGCGGGTCCAGAATCTTAACGTCGATTTTTTTCATCATAACGGGTCACGATCTCGTCGAGTAATAATTGGCCCAGGAGTTCTTTACGCTCAAGCGGTAAGACTTTGTCTCCATCCTGCCAAAAAAGGTGTAATGCGTTGCTATCGCTGTTAAACCCTTGAGTTGACAGCGAAACGTCGTTCGCACAGATCACATCAAGGTTTTTGCGGATGCGTTTTTGCCGGGCATATTCTTCCACATTATTTGTTTCGGCGGCAAACCCAACGACAAAAGGACGGTTAGCATCCAGTGCGGCAACACCGGCGATAATATCCGGGTTTTTGACCATTTTTACTGTTAATTCATCACCCTGCGTCGCTTGTTTTTTTATTTTTTCGTGGGCGACAGTTTCAGCGCGATAATCAGCGACTGCAGCGCAACCGATAAAAATATGCTGTTGTTGAACCGCAGATTGCACAGCGGCTTCCATTTCCAGCGCGGTCATCACATCAACCCGCTGAACAAATGGTGGTGTGGATAACGAAACCGGACCCGATACCAGTGTGACGTTTGCACCGCGCTTTGCGGCAGCGGCCGCGATCGCAAACCCCATCTTCCCGGAACTGTGGTTGGAAATATAACGCACGGGATCAAGCGGTTCACGCGTCGGGCCCGCCGTAATCATGATGTTGAGATGTTGCAGATCGTTGACAGGTGAAAAATGTTCTGCCGCCATATCCACAATCGTTAACGGATCCAGCATGCGCCCAGGGCCGATATCACCACATGCCTGACTACCGCTGTCAGGACCCCAAATGAGTAAACCGCGTGAGGCAAGAATACCCAGATTGTGCTGGGTCGCGGCAGCGCGGTACATCTGCTGGTTCATGGCTGGCAGTACAGCAACAGGAGCAGGCGTTGCCAGACAAATCGTTGACACCAGGTCGTTGGCCATACCTGCGGCGACACGAGCAATCAGGTCTGCTGTAGCGGGTGCCAGGATGACCAAATCGGCCCATTTTCCCAGCTCAATGTGGCCCATCGCGGCTTCGGCTGCGGGGTCAAGCAGGCTGTCGGAAACGGGATAACCTGAAACCGCCTGTAAACTCAGGGGAGTAATAAATGCTTTTGCCGCTTCGGTCATCGCCACGCGGACGTCAGCGCCGCGTTCCCGTAAACGACGCACCAACTCAGGGGTCTTGTACGCAGCAATACCGCCACTGACGCCAAGTACGATTTTTTTACCGGCCAGGCTCATCATGATCTTTCCTGTTGGGTTTCACCAGAAGGCGGATATTTTATCACAATCCGCAATTTGTCGTGCTTTTGACCGTACTCCACTTTGCGAGGCGCTACGAAGAAGTGAAAACAGCACGTCGATTCACCGTCGGTGTTATGCCACTATGCGGACGCGAGAGGAGGGAGAAGCATGGAAAATACAGGAAGTATGATGCCCCGGGAAAAGCTGTTGGCGCAGGGGGCCAGTTCTCTGACCGATGTTGAGCTTTTGGCTCTTTTTTTACGTACCGGCATGCAGGGTAAAGATGTGCTTACGCTGGCGAAAGAGATGCTTCAGCATTTTGAGTCGCTGTATGGTCTGCTGTCTGCTGATTACATGGATTTTAGCTATGTTCAGGGAATCGGTATCGCGAAGTACGCACAGTTGAAGGGGATTGCGGAGCTGGCAAGACGCTACTACAACGTGCGAATGATAGAGGAGCGGGCTCTACTTAGTCCGGAAATGGCGCGTGAATTTCTGCAAAGCCAGCTTTCGCAAGAGGAACGCGAGATCTTTCTGGTGATCTTTATGGATTCTCAACATCGCGTGATTAAACACAGCAAACTTTTTTCCGGTACGCTTAGCCATGTCGAGGTGCATCCGAGAGAAATTGTCCGTGAAGCGATAAAAATGAATGCTTCTGCGGTGATCCTTGCGCATAATCACCCTTCGGGGTGTGCAGAGCCGAGTAAAGCAGATAAACTCATCACCGAGCGTGTTGTGAAATGCTGTCAGTTCATGGATATCCGGGTGCTTGATCATCTGGTCATTGGGCGCGGAGAGTACGTTTCTTTTGCGGAACGCGGTTGGATTTAACGCACTTTACGCGATCCATCGGGATCTTTGTCTGTTCGGGACTTGAGCACATCGCTGACTCAGCGTATACTACGCCACCTTTGAGAATCTCGGGTTTGGCATTTGGGCCTGGCAATCGAGAGTTCGCAAATACGCAAAATCATTCTTGTTGCGTCCAATGACGAGGCAACATTGAAAGATTAAGTGTATTGAACTGCGATAACCGGGCTGAGAAGCCTGACGAGGCGCCAATACCCCATACGAAGCTCGAGCTAATTTGATTTTTGGAGAATAGACATGTCCCGAGTCTGCCAAGTTACTGGCAAGCGTCCGGTGACCGGTAACAACCGTTCCCACGCACTGAACGCGACTAAACGCCGTTTCCTGCCTAACCTGCACTCTCACCGTTTTTGGGTTGAGAGCGAGAAGCGTTTTGTCACCCTGCGTGTATCTGCTAAAGGTATGCGTGTTATTGATAAGAAAGGCATCGAAACAGTTCTGTCTGAACTGCGTGCCCGTGGCGAAAAGTACTAAGTACTAAGAGGAAATAAATCATGGCTAAAGGTATTCGTGAGAAAATCAAGCTGGTTTCTTCTGCTGGTACTGGTCACTTCTATACCACTACGAAGAACAAACGTACTAAGCCGGAAAAACTGGAACTGAAAAAGTTCGATCCAGTTGTTCGTCAGCACGTTTTATACAAAGAAGCGAAAATCAAATAATTTTCGTTTTGATGTAAAGAAAAACCCTGCCTCGGCGGGGTTTTTTGTTTTCTGGCCGTCCCCATATTAATGAGACCTGACATACCGCCGGAGATACTATGCCTGAATTACCTGAAGTCGAAACCAGCCGCCGTGGTATTGAGCCGCATTTGGTGGGGGCAACGATTATGCACGCGACGGTGCGTAACGGTCGTTTGCGTTGGCCAGTATCTGAGGAAATCTATCGTCTGAGTGATCAACCTGTCCTCAGCGTACAGCGGCGCGCGAAATACCTGCTGCTAGAACTGGCGGATGGCTGGATAATCATTCATCTGGGGATGTCGGGTAGCTTGCGTATCCTTCCTGAAGAGCTTCCGGCAGACAAGCACGACCACGTTGACTTAGTGATGAGCAACGGCAAAGTTCTGCGTTATACCGATCCCCGTCGCTTTGGCGCCTGGCTGTGGACTAAAGAACTGGATGGACATAATGTCCTCGCTCATCTTGGCCCTGAGCCGCTGAGCGACGATTTCAACGCCAATTATCTACAGCAGAAATGTGCGAAGAAGAAAACGGCGATTAAACCCTGGCTGATGGATAACAAGCTGGTGGTGGGTGTGGGTAATATCTACGCCAGCGAGTCGCTATTTGCGGCTGGGATTCATCCTGACCGTCTTGCGTCATCGCTGTCGAAAGATGAGTGTGAATTGCTGGTACGCGTTATCAAGGCGGTGTTGCTGCGTTCTATCGAGCAGGGCGGGACGACGCTGAAGGACTTTCTGCAAAGTGACGGTAAGCCTGGCTATTTTGCCCAGGAGCTGCAGGTCTATGGGAGAGAAGGTGAACCTTGCCGCGCATGTGGCGCACCGATTGTTGCGACAAAACACGCCCAGCGTACAACGTTCTATTGTCGTCGCTGTCAGAAATAGTTTCATTGCTGGCCGGATGTAGCATCCGGCCAGGTGCATTACTTCAGTTTACTCATTAACGCCTGATGGACGTTTTCCGGCAAAAAGTGCGTCACGTCACCCTGGTGGCGGGCAACTTCTTTCACCAGTGACGATGAGATAAATGACCACTCTTTAGATGGCATCAGAAAAACGCTTTCCAGCTGTGGCATGAGGTGGCGGTTCATATGAGCCAGCTGCATTTCATACTCAAAATCGGCTACCGCGCGCAGGCCACGGATCAGAATGTTCGCCTGATTATCACGGGCAAAGTTTGCCATCAGATCGCTGAATCCCAGCACTTCCACATTGCCAAGATGCGCCGTTACCTGTTGTGCCAGCTCAACGCGCTCTTCCAGAGTAAACATCGGCTTTTTACTGGGACTTGCGGCTATTGCCAGAATCACGTGATCAAACATGCTTGTCGCACGCGTCACGATATCGAGGTGGCCGTTAGTAATAGGATCAAAGGTTCCTGGATAAATCGCCCGTTTTTGCATGACTTGCCTCAATGCGTTTTGGGTGGCAGGTAAGGTTCCAGCAGTTGCAGCAGACGCTGTAGCGCGCCCTGATTTTGATACAGAACTTCAACTGCGTGACGGCCATAAAAATTACGATAATCTGCATCGGTCAGTAAAGAAGAGACCTCTTTCACCAGCGTAGCTGCGTCGGTGACGGTGATCAATCCGCTTGCCTGTTCGAGACGGGCGCAAATATCTTTAAAATTAAACGTATGTGGTCCCATCAACACCGGAATAGCATGCGCTGCCGCTTCCAGCGGGTTGTGTCCACCACGTTCAACCAGTGAACCGCCGACAAAAGCAAGGTCGGCAATGCCATACAGCAACATCAGCTCACCCATGGTATCGCCGATCACAACCTGAGTACCTGATGATGGAACTTCACCCGAAGAACGAGTGGTATAGCTTAGTCCAGCCTGGCGTACGAGGTTAATGGCATCCGGGAACCGTTCTGGATGTCTGGGGACCAGAATCAGTAAAAGATTCGGGAACTGATTTAATAACGCCTGATGGGCGGCAATGATGATGCTTTCTTCGCCGTCGTGGGTGCTGGTTGCAATCCATACCGGGCGGTGAGGCGCCCATTGACGACGTAATGTCACCGCTTTTGCGGCCAGTTGTGGCGTGACGGATATATCAAACTTCAGGCTGCCAGTAACGGTGACCTGATTGCTTCTGGCGCCAAGCGTAATAAAACGTGCGCCATCTTCTTCGTTTTGTGCGGCAATCAACGTAATTCGACGCAGTAGTCTGCCAACAAATTTACCTAATTTCGCATAACCAGCGGCTGAACGAGCAGAAAGACGTGCGTTGGCAATGACCAGAGGAATGTGGCGCTTATGGAGTGCCGCGATCAGATTTGGCCACAGCTCGGTTTCCATAATTAACACCAGTTTAGGGTCAACTTTATTCAGAAAACGGTTCAGGGCATCCGGTAAATCGTATGGCAAATAAATGTGCTGAACGTCAGTACCAAAAGCAGATTGTACGCGCTCGGAACCGGTTGGCGTCATGGTGGTTACCGTGATCGGCAAGTCGGGATAACGATGTCGCAGAGCGCGAACTAATGGGATTGCAGCCAGCGTTTCGCCCACAGAAACTGAATGAAGCATGATGCCGCCAGGTTTTAGCGGGCGGCGATAAAAGCCGTAGCGTTCGCCCCAGCGTTTACGGTAGGCCGGAGCCTTACGTCCGCGCACCCAAAGCCGTATCCAGATCAAAGGCTGAATAAGGTAGAAAAGGGCGGTGTAAAGCAATTCGAGCATAATGGTAGCTGACTTATGAATGTGCTGGGGATTCTATGTATTTAACTATGGCTTTACCATCATTTTTATCCAGGTTGTATCAAAACGATGGAATTGGTGAGGGACTGATTTCGCTGATGGCTATTTCAAAAATGCACATGGCCGCATTTATATGTCTTAACCTCTTGTGCGGTGTACGTTTTCTGATGAACTGGTTTCTTTTTTATCTGTATGTTTTTCATGGCTTATTTTGTATTTTGTTCAAAAAATATTCATTTCGGAATGCGTGATAATAAATGATATACTACTGCGCAATTTCAGGTAGCTAGCGGGCAGAAACGTTTCGAAAGCACAGAAAGTCATCTTTGGATGCTTTAGGCAAGGATTACACGATTCTGATGCTTCAAACCTGACATGCCCGGCGACGCGATGCGGATATTAATGCATGAATATTGCTTTTTGTTTGTACAAGTATTTTCCCTATGGTGGGTTACAACGTGATTTCTTGCGGGTAGCGCTGACGGTTGCTTCTCGTGGCCATCATGTTCAGGTATTTACCCAGTCATGGCAGGGCGAGCGTCCGAAAGGGCTGGAGATTATACTCGTCCCCGTCACATCCAGAACGAATCATGGGAAAAACGAGCAATATTATCAGTGGGTTCAGAATTATTTAACTCAACATCCCGTCGATCGTGTCGTTGGTTTTAATAAAATGCCTGGGTTGGATGTGTATTACGCTGCGGACGTTTGCTATGCAGAAAAGGTCGCCCGCGAGAAAGGCTTTTTCTACAAATTGACTAGCAGGTACCGACACTATTCTGCATTTGAACAAGCTGTATTTCAGCGGGGTGCCGGCACTACGCTTTTGATGTTAACCGATAAGCAAATTGGTGACTTCAAACATCATTACCAAACTGAGAGCCAGCGTTTTTGTATCCTGCCACCAGGAATCTATCCTGACCGAAAGTACAGCCAACAACCTGAAAACAGCCGGCAGGTTGTCAGAGAAAAAAACGGTATTGGTCTCGATCAGTACTTACTCTTACAGGTAGGTTCCGATTTCAAACGCAAAGGCGTGCCAAGAACATTACAGGCGTTGGCTTCTTTGCCTGATGTCATCCGCCACCGCACGCGATTGATGGTTGTTGGTCAGGATAAGGCCGATCGCTATCGCGCTCAGGCTCGTCAATTGGGGGTTGAAGAACAAGTGCAGTTCTTCTCGGGGCGAGACGATGTCGCAGAATTGATGTCTGCTGCTGATTTATTACTTCACCCCGCTGTACAGGAAGCTGCCGGTATTGTCTTGCTAGAAGCTGTAGTTGCCGGGCTACCAGTATTAACTACCGAAGTTTGCGGCTATGCGGGTTATATCAACGCCGCACAATGTGGGGTGGTGATTCCTGAACCTTTTGAGCAGGAAAATCTGAATACAGCACTTTTCGATGCGCTGCAAAATAATGAGCAGAGAAGCCGTTGGGCCGGGAACGCGCGGCATTTTGCTGATACAGAAGATCTCTACAGCCTGGCAGATAAAGCTGCAGATATCATTTTAGGTCCTAAGAATGATTGAATTAAAAGAACCATTTGCCACGCAGTGGCAAGGAAAAGACCCGTTTACTGAAGTCACTAAGCTGGATGGTGAGGTTTTTCGCGCTCTGGAAACACGGCGTACCCTACGTTTTGAGATGATGGGAAAGGGTTATTTTCTTAAATATCATCATGGAACCACGCTTAAAGAAGTGGTGAAGAACCTTATATCTCTGCGTATGCCTGTACTGGGTGCCGACCGTGAGTGGCTGGCGATTCACCGCTTAAAAGAACTGAATGTTGATACTATGACAGGGGTTGCATTTGGTCAAAAAGGTCTGAATCCGTTAGAGCGAACCTCGTTTATCATCACTGAGGACCTTTCTCCCGCCATCAGCCTTGAAGATTTTTGTGCCGGGTGGGGAGTTGAGCGTCCTGATTTTGTATTAAAACGGACCATTATTACCCGTGTGGCAGAAATGGTGGGTAAAATGCATCGGGGTGGAGTAAATCATCGGGATTGCTATATTTGCCATTTTTTACTCCAACAACCGATGCCAGAAAATATTGCGGATATCAAACTTTCCGTAATCGATCTGCATCGTGCACAAATTCGTCAACATGTACCGCGCCGCTGGCGAGACAAGGACTTGATCGGACTCTATTTCTCTTCACTTGAGATCGGTCTGACGTCCAGAGATATCTACCGTTTTTTACGTGTCTATTTTTCGATGCCACTACGTGAAATCTTTCGTCAGGAAGTCAGGTTGTTTGAACAGGCTGTCACAAAAGCGCAAAAAATAAGACAAAGAACAATAAGAAAAGCGCTATAAATCACACATAAAGTTTGAGGCCATTTTATTATGAACATTGATTTCCAGAAGTTAGTTACTCAAAAATACGTCATAGACAGCTCTACGCATGAGAAGAGTAAAAAACTAAGTGTTGCGTATGGTGTCGACCGTAATTTTTTATTTGGCTCTGGCATTTCAATGACCTCAGTATTAGTGAATAACCCAGATATTGATATTCACTTTTATATAGCAACAGACTATATAGATGACGATTATCTGGAGAGTGTAAAACGCCTGACCCAAATGTATAGTACGACTGTGACGGTTCTTGTGTTCGATAACGCGGTATTTCGTGAACTACCGAGTACGAAATCATGGACTTATGCGATGTACTATCGTTATCTTGCATTTGAATATTTAAGTACGGAGCTAAGCTCTGTACTGTATCTTGATGCCGATGTTATCTGTAAAGGTTCATTGCAAGAGCTTACGGAGATTAATTTCTGTGGGGAATATGCGGCTGTCATCAATGATATCGATGATGTGCGTATTAAATCCGGCAACAGGCTCGGCATTCCTGAACTGAGTAACGGTTACTTTAACTCTGGCGTGGTATTTGCCAATCTCGAAGTGTGGCGTGAACAGCAGCTGTTGACTAAAGCATTTTCCATTTTAGACAAACGTCAAAAAGAGCTTCTTTATTTTGATCAGGATGTGCTGAACATCTTGTTTGTCGGTAATGTTATTTTCCTGAGAAGAGATTTTAACTGTATTTATGGTGTTGATCAGGAATTGAAAAATAAGAATGATAAACTATATCAGAATTTCATCACCGATAATACGGTATTAATACACTATGTCGGTGTTACTAAACCATGGCATTCATGGGCCAAATACCCGGTAGCCAAGTTTTTTATAGATGCCTATAAAAAATCAGCATGGGCGGAAAAATCTTTATTAAATGCAAATACGGCAAAACTATATAAACGCAAGTCACGGCATGAAAGGGTACAACGTAAATATATCCGTTCGGTGCTTAGTCATGTAATGTATATAAAAAATAAACTACATAACGCACGGTCACACTAGTTAGTTGTGCATATAATTGTCAGATAGCATATTGAAAAGGTGTAGTACATGAATTTTGATTGTCATCAGTCTATCAAGGATACCATTGAGTTCTTTGGTGCTCCAAAAGAACAAAACCCACAGCTCAATATCGCCTGGGGGGTTGATCAGAACTTTATGTTTGGCGCGGCGGTTTCGATGTCGTCCGTTTTACTACATAATCAAGATATCAATATTCATTTTCATCTTTTTACTGATTATATTGACTCAGACTATCAGCAAAAATTAGAAATATTAGCAAAGCAGTATTCAACGAATATAACTGTTTATGTGATGAATGCTGAAGGATTAAAGGTTTTGCCATGCGGGAATGCGTGGTCTTATGCGACCTATTTTAGGTTTATTGCATTTGAGTATCTTAGTGAAAAAATTGATAATTTATTATATATAGATGCCGATGTGGTATGTAAAGGGTCGTTGATTGAATTAACAAAAATTCAGTTTGAGCATCATGTGGCTGCAGTTATTCAAGATATTGATGACAGTCGTTCATATGCTGCCACTCGACTTAACGTTCCGGAATTTGTTGAGCAATATTTTAATGCTGGTGTTATTTTTGCTAATTTAAAGAAGTGGAAGGAACACCAGTTTTTCGCTAAAGCATTTTCTATTCTGTTGGACAAAACCAAGAAATTTGCGTTTCTTGATCAGGATGTTTTGAATATTATGTTTTTAGGGAAAACCATTTTTCTACCTAGAATCTACGATGCAATATATGGCATTAAACAAGAGTTAAAGAGTAAAGACACTTCTCGATATAAAGAATACATCACCAATGACACTATTCTTATTCATTATGTTGGTGTAACTAAACCCTGGAATTCATGGGCTAACTATCCTTCAGCACAGTACTTTGTTGAAGCCTGGAAGGCTTCTCCGTGGGCGACAGTTCCACTGCTACCTGCCAGAACGCCAAAACAGTACAAAAAGAAGTCACGCCATGAAAGGTTACAAGGGAAGTATTTCGCCTCAGTAATCAGTTATATTGGTTATTTGCGTGAAAAATTAAAAAAATAATAAAAAACTCCCGTAAGGGAGTTTTTTATTAACGTAATTTAGTCTTAAGGTATTTCATATACCATTTGAGAGAGGCACAGTAATTTCCCTTTTGGGCTTCCTGACGTGAGTAAACACGATAATCAGTAGGCCTCATACGTGGAGCATAAGACCGTAGTTCAGTATTTCGCCATGGCGTGAAATGATGGTAGAAAAGATAAAGTTGCTGTGAAAGCCCAGTGTGTTCTTTATACCAGGGTTTCCTTCCACCCGTGAAATGGATAATACGTGGTAGAGTATCTTTTTGAAAAAAGAAGGTCTCTTTCTGTTGTTCAGTAAACCAGTTAAATAAAAAATTCCATTTGTTATCAATAAATTTAACATTGCCATTAATAGCAATGTTCAGAGCATCTTGATCCGGATAAGGGAGATTTTTGACCCGATCGAACAATATTTGGTTGGCTTTTATTTCAATATTATGTTCAGTCCATTTTTTGATATTAATATACATAAATCCGGAGTTGAAATAAAAATCTGTCGTTAAATTTAATCGTTTCGCATTTTTGTTGCTACTATTATCAAGCGAATCATGACTGACGGCACAAATAACTTCACTAATGTCAATGTTATTAATTTCATGAATGCTGTCGAAGCACAGTGTGTCTGCATCTAAATAGATAAAAGACTCTACCTTATCCCTAAGCAGTCGTGGGACCGCTAATCGCATATAGATTGAACGGTTCAGGTGTTTGATTGCAAAGTCATTGTTATACTTTTCAATCTCTTCCTTATCGATATTGATAACCTGAATTTTATCACTGGTAGAACGCAGTTTATTGATTTCTTCATCTGTAACGTCATAGACAAAGACGAAGAATGACAGATCTTGCCCCGGATTGTTCATTATGACAGACATAATGGACACTGCTACATATTCCAGATAATTGGCATCTGTACAGTAAGCAATGTTAATAACGTTTTTTTTGCTGTCCATTTATGCTTTCTCATTACCTTTTATATTGTCACTATCATGAAGTACCTTATCGATAGCGTCAATCACAGCTTGCTCCGGTATCCATGTTAGATATTTTTTAGATCTGTCGAGTTTATCTCGAGAAGGCATCGGATGATAATCGCCAGCCCAAATCAATAAAGCTTTATTTGACCATGGCTTCCACTGTTGATAATTGGTGGCGCCAAACAGGCAGACCTGCGGTGTCTTTAGCGCCGCTGCCATATGCATAGGAGCAGAATCGACGCCAATGTACAGAACTGCATGCTCGATCAATGCAGCCAACTGCAAAAAGGTGGTTTTACCTGCCAGCGTCAGATCAGGGGTGGATTGACACAGTTCAGCAATGCGCTGAACCTGCTGCTGCTCACTTAGCGCTGGCCCACAGGTAAGATAAACATGCAGACCACACCGATGAAGGTGGTCTATAACATGCGCGAATTTTTCATCGTCCCAGCATTTAAACTCTTGTCTGGCAGTGGGTTGAATAACGACATATTTTTGTGAAGGCAATTCCGGGAGTAGGGTAACTAAATGTTGATAGTCGTCAGGGCGATAACAAAGAGACATCTCTTTCTTCAGTTCTGTTTCGCTAAACCCGATACCTTTTAGAATAGATAAATTTTGTTCAACAATATGTGTTCCAATGGATGGCGTTACTCGCGTAAAAAGTCGGTTCCACTGATCTTTTTCGCGCTCAAAAGCAATTGAAGGGCAACGCAAAGACGCTATAAGAGCGCCGATCGGCCATTGTTCGGTGAGGTTAACGATCAGGTCGTAGTGATTTTTTTTCAGTTGTTTACGTACTGAAAGGTAATTTTTCACTGTTGACAGCAGGCCTTGCTTTTTCTCAATCAGATAAAAATTATTGATATCTTTATGGGCAGCTAAGATTGCTTTGGTATCTTTATAGAGCAACAGATCGATCTTAGCTTGTGGATAACGTGCCCGAATGCTGGCAATGACAGGCGTAGTTAGCAGAACATCCCCATAAAACTTGAGCTTGCAAATAAGAATCCGGTCAACTTTTTCAAACATGTTAAAATCCCTTTCGCAAGAATAAGCTTTTGCAAGCAGATATTATCTTATATCTTGTTTCAGAAATAGAACGATCGATATGGGGATATTTCATCTTCAGAATTATTTTCTTCTTAACGATTTTCGTATCGCAGCATGCAAGTGCATTCTGAATGTCATTTAGCATACTCTCGCTATAGCGATAATAGCCTTTTTTCTTGCGTAAAAGTTTACGTCCTTCGAGAAAGCAATTGATAATCATAAATGTCGCAACAGTACGCTTGGACCTATTTTCATTAATATAGTTATACATTTTTCGCATAGCAAAGAAGATGCTGTCAGCGTCACTATCAATAATGTTCTCGGTAATACTTTTATCGTTTACTCGGTAGTAATATAACTTATTCTCGATTTTTAGAATCTTATGGCATTTAAAATACTGGAATGGGCAAAAAATCATGTCTTCGTAGCGACGATGTTCCTCGAACTTATCGCTACCAATGATATTGCGGTGAAAGATTTTTGTCATCAGATGCCATTGCCCTGCCTTGAATGTTGGTAATAGAGGGGCGTAATTGTCATCTGATAAGATTATTTCGCGCTGGGTAATGTTGTTTTCTATTTTAGGCGCGTTCTTATACAAATTGTTTATATCTCGAGTTAAGTTAAATTCGATGATGTCATATTTTTCGTCTCTTAACTTAGGTAGGAGAATTGTAAAATAATTCTGGCAGACAATATCATCACTGTCTACAAAACCAATATATTTCCCTGTCGCATGAGCAAGCCCAACGTTACGGGTGATTGCAACACCCTGATTTTTTTGACTTATATATTTAACATTATGACAATCTTTTTCGCGGTAAAACGCATTTATACGCTCTTCGGTTAAATCCGTAGAGCCATCATTAACAATTATTATCTCCACATCATCAGTGATGCTCTGATGTATAGACGCCAACGTCGCTGTGATGAGTTCAGCGTTGTTGTATGTAGGTATAATAATGCTCAGTAAATAACCGGAAGCGTTAACCATGGCATCGTTCTCTTGTTGGACTCGAGCTCAGTACTGCTGCTACACATAACGCCAGCACGCTGCTCAGGGCTTCACCTTTGGCATATAATAATAAATCACTCAAGCCATAGACTGCGATAGCGCCTGAGACGACGAACAACAGAGGACTACGTTGCCAGTAAGCTATTAAAAACATGGCAGTATAGAGCAAGAGTAGCACAACAACACCAGGGATGCCTTTTAGTGAGAAGGTATCAACTATTTCGTTATGCAGGTGGACGTTAATGAACTCAAGTGCCCCTTGCAGCGAGGTGTCCTGCACCGCAAGTCGCTGAATTTCTGCTCCGCGTTGTTCGAGTGACTGTCCCCAGTGGTGCACTTTCCCGGCTTCAATACCTGCCCGTTGCATCGCCAGTCTCGCGCCGATAGAAGTATTACTATTGTTTTGATTATAAGAGTGCAGATCAACCAGGAAGTTCTGATAGCGGCTTTCAATGATTGGTTTTAAGGGGATTGCAGCAGCCCCCACCAGTATTACAAAACCCAGCAGTGCCCTTAATAGCATAGTGCGGTTGTGACGATAGTACATCAGGAATAGGCCGACACTCAGGATCGGGTATACCAAAATAGCAGCTCGAGTTTGCGTTGTGATGATGACTGCCAGCGATATCAAAAAATGTAACAGATAGAGTGCAACGGTGTGTTTTAGACGCAGATTAATAATGGCCTGAGAGGCTAATAATGCAATTAGCGTCAGAGCGTAGGCTGTGCCGGTTTGGTGTTCAAAGCCCAGCGCAACACGGTAGGTCATAATATCTGGTGCCCCGGCGACCTCGTAGCCTGCGAAAAGATACAGGCCTATTGCTGTAAGAATCGTCCAGATACTGGTGATGCGAGTTGTGTTGGCACATGGCTCTCGCGATGCCAAAGCGGTCATAACCAGTGCGGCAAAAATCATCACTTTGCCACCGTTCTGGTATGACCTATAGGCTCCGGTAAAAGCAGATCCTGGCTGTTTAAATATTTCTACCCAAATAATCTGGAGTAAACCGAAGAGCAACAACATAACAGGTAAAACCAGGTTTTGTTTGTTACTGCACACATGTTTTATATTTTTTCCTATAAGCGGTAGAGATAGCGCCGTGGAGAAAATAAATACCTTCAGCGCTTCATCTGGATTGACCAGCACCATCGCAAGCGTTGCCAGGATCCCAGCGTAAAATAAGAAGTATATAAAATCGAATGGATTATTTTTTATACTATAAATAAAGCGAGAAAACATGTGTTGGCGAAGCATGGTTCATCTCTTAAAGTTAGAGCAAATTATTATCAACTAGCGATATGTTGACTAAGTTAGCATCCAGATCCTGCAATTTTCCGGAATGGCTTTGCTGTGTGTATTGATTCTTCCCATATCCCCCAATCAGTCCGGGATCCGTTGGGCCATACAACGTAATATTAGGGCGATCCAACGCGGCGGTTAAATGGCTCAATCCTGTATCAACCGACACCACAAACTTTGCCCCCGCCAGAATGCGAGCCACATCTTCCAGACTCATTCGCGGCAGGACATCAACGTAGGGAAACCCTTCTGCCAGCCTTTTGGCGCGCTCTTCTTCATGAGGAGCACCCCAGGGCAGTTTAATACGGATGCCCGTATTATTTAACAGGCCAATCAGCTCCCGCCAGTTGGCTTCTGGCCAGTGCTTATCATCACGTGTCGTGGCGTGCAGAAATACAGCATACTGGCCTGCATCAGCCTTATGTTCATTCATAAAATGCTGCGCAATCGCGTAATCACCCTGCAACTGCGGTTTAGCATACCCCAGACTTTTGGCGAACAATTCGCGCGTACGTTCTACCGCGTGCTGCTGTTTGGCTATGTGATGTTTGCGATTATAAAACAGACTCGCCAGCGGTTCGCGGGCTGTGCTCCAGTCCATACCATGCTTGATGCCACGTGCCAGACGTGTCACCAACGCCGCGCTTTTAACCAAACCCTGCGCATCGATTATCGCGTCATACTTCTGTAAACGCACCGCATCACGAAACGCTTTACGCTCGGCTTTAATCGGCGCTGAAAACCAGGCTTTACGCCAGCGACGGATCGCCACTGGAATAACCCGGTCAACGGCTGAATGCCAGGAGGGGATTTGAGCGAACCCTTCTTCCACCACCCAATCAAATTGAATACCCGGAATAGCCTGCTGCGCATCGGTTAATGCGGGCAACGTATGCAGTACATCGCCCATAGACGACGTTTTAACGATCAGAACCCGCATCCGTCAGGCTTCCTCTTGTAACAACAGGTCGTTGAGTTCTTCCAGTACGCGCTGGGGTGTGATGTCAATCAGGCTCTGGTGATAGCCTTCTGCCGCATCGCCCTTACGCACTTTGTGATACCCCGTAATCAGGCGAATGACACGTGCCTTGTGGGAAAGCGGAGGCGTAAAATCCGGGCTGCTTGGACCATACAATGCGACCAGTGGACGGTTCAGTGCTGCGGCCACGTGCATTAATCCAGAATCGTTGGTGACGACCGCTTTGCAGGCGGCGAGCAGAATGACGGCCTGTTCCAGCTGTGTTTCGCCCGCCAGATTACGGCACCAGTCTTGCTGTTCAGTGCTCAGCGTTGCCAGGATCTCATTGCCAGCTTCATGGTCTTTTGCTGAGCCAAACAGCACAATCTGATGGCCTTCATCGATCAACTGCTTCGCCAACTCTGCGTAGTGGTAATGTGGCCAGCGTTTCGCTGGACCAAATTCCGCACCGGGGCAAAAACCGATGATGGGGCGTTCGGCTGAAAGGGAGAACTGGCTACAGGTTAGCGATTTTTCACCCTCGCTGACCTGCAACTGTGGCCATAGCAGAGGCTGCGGCAAATCTTTGGCCGTCAGCATCACGCCTTTATCATAAGCCAGAGCCACATAGCGCTCGACCATCAGTGGCCATGCGTCTTTATCCAGTACGCGCGCATCGTTCAGCAGACCGTAGCGCATCTCGCCACGCCAACCGGTACGATGGGGAATACCCGCAAAGAATGGCACCAGAGCGGATTTAAACGAGTTAGGCAGCACATAAGCGCGGTCATAGCGCTTCTCACGCAGGCTGTGGCCGAGTTTACGGCGCTCGCCGATCTCCAGCGCGCCGTGCCCCAGCGGCATGGCGATAGCTTCGTTGACTTCTGGCATGCGCGACAATAACGGACGGCACCATGCAGGTGCCATCACGTCGATTATCGCCTGGGGATAGCGCGCCTTGAGCGTGCGATAGAGACTTTGCGACATCATCATGTCGCCCACCCAAGACGGGCCAACCACCAAAATCTTCATTCACTTCATCCTTCAAGCTGTCTCTGCGTTGGCTGCCTGCGTTCACTTCGGTCACTTACTTTTGTAAGCTTCCGGAATGAATGAGGGACGTCCGTGTCCCTCACCGAAGGCAGCCTCCGGCAGTTCAAATTCGTTCCAGACGAATTTGTCACTTAGTTGCCGCCTTGATACCGCTCGAATGATTTTGTGAATTTGTAGCGTTGTCGCGGTTCAGCCAGGCCATATATTCCGTGACGCCTTCGGCGACGGTTTTAAACGGCTTGTCATAGCCCGCTGCGCGCAGGTTCGTCAGATCTGCCTGGGTAAATGCCTGGTAGCGGCCTTTCAGTTTTTCCGGGAATGGAATGTACTCAATGCTGCCTTTTTTGTGGTACGCCAGCGTAGCATCGGCAACGGCCTGGAAAGATTCCGCACGACCTGTACCGAGGTTAAAGATGCCGGAAACCCCGTTTTCTAGGAACCACAGGTTTACCGCAGCCACGTCGCCTACGTAAACGAAATCACGTTTGAAGTTTTCACTGCCTTCAAACAGTTTTGGCGTTTCGCCATTGTTAAGCTGGGTGTTGAGGTGGAAAGCAACGCTTGCCATGCTGCCTTTGTGGCCTTCACGCGGTCCGTAGACGTTGAAATAGCGGAAGCCAACAATCTGTGAATTGGCTTCTGGCAGGATCTGACGCACGTACTCGTCGAACAGGAATTTTGAGTAGCCGTAGACGTTCAGCGGTTTCTCATATTCACGGGATTCGATGAAATCAGAAGTGCGACCGCCGTAGGTGGCGGCAGAGGATGCGTACAGGAACGGGATTTCACGCTCCAGGCAGTAGTGCAGTAGCTCTTTGGAGTATTGATAGTTGTTGTCCATCATATACTTGCCGTCCCACTCGGTGGTGGAAGAGCATGCGCCTTCGTGGAAAATCGCTTCGATATCGCCGAAATCTTCCCCGGCCATAATCTGGATCAGGAAGTCTTCCTTGTCCATGTAGTCAGCAATATTCAGATCCACCAGGTTAACAAACTTGGTGCCGTCTTTCAGGTTGTCCACCACCAGGATGTCGGTGATGCCTTTATCATTCAGGGACTTAACGATGTTGCTGCCGATAAAGCCCGCGCCGCCGGTAACGATGATCATAAATGTAACCTTCGAATTATGGAGTCAGAGACAATCTCAGACACGAATACTTCTATCATATCACTACATGGCTTAGGCTTCAGCCATTCACCGATAAGCCGTGCGGGTACACGTGATTTATGCTTCATTTTGAAGAAGTGATGATGCGTCATCTCGTATCAACGTATAGCTTTGGGTAATATGTGCTGAAATTTGCCCAGTCTGGAGAATTGAAATGCGTGGGGATTTTTACAAACAGTTAACGAACGATCTCGAAACCGCACGTGCGGAAGGATTGTTTAAAGAAGAACGCATTATTACATCTGCCCAGCAGGCGGATATCACCGTGGCGGATGGAAGCCACGTTATTAACTTTTGTGCGAACAACTATCTGGGACTGGCTAACCATCCGGAACTGATTGCAGCGGCAAAAGCGGGTATGGATTCTCACGGATTTGGTATGGCTTCGGTTCGCTTTATTTGCGGTACCCAGGACAGCCATAAACAACTGGAGCAAAAACTGGCGGCATTCCTCGGTATGGAAGATGCCATCCTTTACTCTTCTTGCTTCGACGCCAACGGCGGCCTGTTTGAAACGCTGTTGGGCGCAGAAGACGCAATTATTTCCGATGCCCTGAACCACGCTTCTATCATTGATGGCGTGCGTCTGTGTAAAGCAAAACGTTTCCGTTACGCCAACAACGATATGGTGGAACTGGAAGCTCGCCTGAAAGAAGCGCGTGAAGCGGGCGCTCGTCATATCCTGATCGCCACTGATGGCGTGTTCTCTATGGATGGGGTAATCGCTAACCTGAAAGGCGTTTGCGATCTGGCGGATAAATACGACGCGCTGGTCATGGTTGATGATTCCCATGCCGTCGGTTTTGTCGGCGAAAATGGTCGTGGCTCCCATGAATACTGTGACGTGATGGGTCGCGTGGACATCATCACCGGTACGCTGGGTAAAGCACTCGGCGGTGCATCCGGTGGTTACACCGCAGCGCGCAAAGAAGTTGTTGAGTGGCTGCGTCAGCGTTCCCGCCCTTATTTGTTCTCCAACTCACTGGCACCGGCGATTGTTGCGGCTTCCATTAAAGTGCTGGAAATGGTTGAAGCTGGCAGCGACCTGCGCGATCGCCTGTGGGCGAATGCACGTCAGTTCCGCGAGCAAATGTCTGCCGCAGGCTTTACGTTAGCCGGTGCGGATCACGCGATCATCCCGGTTATGCTGGGTGATGCAGTAGTGGCGCAGGCATTCGCCCGCGAGCTGCAAAAAGAGGGGATTTACGTTACCGGATTCTTCTATCCGGTGGTTCCAAAAGGCCAGGCGCGTATCCGTACCCAGATGTCTGCGGCGCATACCCCTGAGCAGATTACGCGTGCTGTTGAGGCGTTCACACGCATTGGTAAACAACTGGGCGTTATTGCCTGAGGATGTGAAATGAAAGCGTTATCCAAACTGAAAGCGGAAGAGGGCATTTGGATGACCGACGTTCCTGAACCGGAAGTCGGTCATAACGATTTGCTGATTAAAATCCGTAAAACAGCCATCTGCGGGACTGACGTTCACATTTATAACTGGGATGAATGGTCGCAAAAAACCATCCCGGTACCGATGGTCGTTGGGCATGAATATGTCGGCGAAGTTGTTGGCATCGGCCAGGAAGTTAAAGGCTTTAAAATCGGCGATCGTGTTTCAGGCGAAGGTCATATCACCTGCGGGCATTGCCGTAACTGCCGCGGTGGACGTACTCACCTGTGCCGCAATACGACCGGTGTCGGTGTAAACCGCCCTGGCTGCTTTGCGGAGTATCTGGTGATCCCGGCATTTAACGCATTTAAAATCCCGGACAATATCTCCGACGACCTGGCGTCTATCTTCGATCCGTTCGGTAATGCAGTGCACACGGCGCTGTCGTTCGATCTGGTTGGGGAAGATGTGCTGGTTTCCGGTGCGGGTCCAATCGGTATTATGGCGGCAGCGGTCGCGAAGCATGTTGGCGCACGCCACGTGGTGATCACCGACGTTAATGAGTATCGCCTTGAGCTGGCGCGCAAAATGGGTATCACCCGCGCGGTCAACGTGTCGAAAGAGAATCTGACCGACGTGATGGCTGAACTGGGTATGACCGAAGGGTTTGATGTGGGCCTGGAGATGTCAGGGGCGCCGCCAGCGTTTCGTGCCATGCTGGACACCATGAACCACGGTGGCCGTATTGCTATGCTGGGTATTCCGCCATCTGATATGTCCATCGACTGGACGAAAGTTATCTTTAAGGGGCTGTTTATTAAAGGTATCTACGGTCGTGAGATGTTTGAAACCTGGTACAAAATGGCTGCACTGATCCAGTCTGGACTGGATTTGTCGCCGATCATCACCCATCGATTCTCCATCGATGAATTCCAGCAGGGCTTTGACGCGATGCGTTCAGGCCAGTCAGGGAAAGTGATCCTGAGCTGGGATTAACCGTATCCACCCTGTGGATTCTGTGTGTTGTCCCCGGATGTTGATTATCATTACCATCCGGGGCTTTTTGCTTCCTCCTGCCCGGCGCATTTTCCGCTAAAGAATTAATATTTTTTTCTGAAAATCTACCGCTTAATATGCTAAAAAGTGCCGATAACTCTACTGTTTGGCAGGATTTGATATGACCTATACCCCTGGTCTCCTGAGCGTCATTATGCCGCTTTACAACACGGGTGAGCCGTTCATTGCGTGTATGGATTCACTGATTGCGCAAACCTGGAAGAACCTGGAGATCATTATTGTTAATGATGGCTCTACGGATAACTCTGCGGAGCTTGCTCAGTCTTATGCGGATCGTTATCCGCACGTTCATCTGCTGCACCAGCGCAATGGGGGCGTTTCTGCGGCGCGCAATACCGGTATGAAAGTTGCCAGGGGAGAGTATATCGCGTACGTAGACGGCGATGATATTGCCTATCCGGAAATGTATGAAACGCTGATGAATATGGCGCTGAAAGACAACCTGGATGTTGCGCAGTGCAACGCTGACTGGTGTATTGCCGAGACGGGCCACACCTGGGCATCCATTCCTACCGATCGTATTCGTTCTACCGGCGTGATGACCGGGCCAGACTGGTTACGCAAAGCGTTAGCCAGCCGCCGTTGGCGGCACGTTGTCTGGATGGGCGTTTATCGTCATCAGACTATCCGCGACGCGGGGCTGACCTTTCTGTCTGGCCTGCACCACCAGGATATTATCTGGACAACGGAGTTTATGTTTAATGCGAAGCGCGCGCGTTACACGGAAGTCCCGCTGTACAAATACTTCCTGCACGGCGCATCTGTTAGCCGTCTGCCGCGCACCGGGCTGAAAAACCTCGCTTACCAGCGCCACTACATCAAAATTACCCGTCTGCTGGATAAGATGAATCACGACTACGCCGGACGCATTCCAATTTACCCGGAATTCAAACAGCAGGTGATTTACGAAGCGCTACGCGTTTGTCATTGCATACGTAAAGAGCCGGACGAGAAAATCCGCCAGCGCATGATTGCTGAAGTATTTGTATCGGGTATGTTCAAGCGTATGGTGAGTAATATCTGCAGCGTTAAGCTGGGTTATCAGGTGCTGTTGTGGGCAATCCGTTTTAGCCAGTGGCGCGATAAATCATTGACGCCGCGCCGCCTGGCCCATTTAACGCTGGATAGTAAAGACTGATTATTGCCAGCCCTGCCACTGCAGGCGCATATACTGCACCAGCGTGCTTTGGGTGATGCTTTCGCCGAGCACGCTGAAGAAGCGGCTGGCGTACACCGGCTCTAACGGCTGTTTCGGTTTGCATAATTTCACCCCGCGGAAAGGATTACGCGGAGCATCAGGCGTACCGTTCTTCGGTGGCGTGAGGTTTGGCTTGGAGGTATCCACCTGTGGTTCATTGAGCAAGCTGCTTGGGCGAACCAGCGTGATGTCGGCTGGCAGGCTATACAGCATCTGCTGCAGGACGCGAACCGTAGACGGGTGAGGGTGGCCAATGGCGATTGCGGAACCGTTGCGGCGTGCAAGCTCGACGGCACGATTAAACTGACGGCGAATATCGGCTTCGTTTTGCGTGTCATCCAGGAAGACTTTGCGCTTGATGACCTTCACACCGGTGCCTGACGCTGCGCGCATTGCCTGGCTGTTACCGATGGTCATGCTGTCCAGGAAGTAGAGGTCGTAGCGTTCCAGCGCCTGCATCACCTTCTGCATGCCGAAAAGACTGGAGGTCATCGCGCTGCCCATATGGTTGTTCAGACCGACCGCATTCGGTACTTTGCTTACCGCGTCGCGAATGATCCGCTCAATCTCTTCGCTGCTCATTTCAGGGCGTAACGTGTCTTTCTCTAACGGCTGCTTGCTCAGCGGCGCCATTGGCAGATGGATCAAGACTTCATGCCCGCTGTTATGCGCTTTGATTGCCATTTCACGCGCATGTGGGGCGTTAGGCAGAACGGCAACGGAGATGGTAGAAGGCATCGCCAGTACCTGGTTTTCAGTGTGTGGGCGATAGCCGAAATCATCAATGACGATGGCGAGTTTGCCAGCAAATACAGGTGTTGCGAAGGCCAGCAGACTGGCGAGAGAGAGTAGTAGACGACGAAATTGTTGTGGCAAAACTTATCTTCCCAACCACGGCTGTGGATTGACCGCCTGACCCTGGCGACGAATTTCAAAATAGAGTGCCGGCCTGCCCTGACCGCCGCTGCTACCCACTAGTGCTATAGGCTGCCCGGCGCGAACCTGCGTACCGACGCTGACCAGTGCGCTCTGGTTATAACCGTACAGGCTCATATCGCCTTTACCGTGTTCAACGACGACCACCAGGCCATAGCCCTGCAGCCAGTCCGCCAGAATGACGCGACCATCGGCAATGGCTTTAACTTCGGTGCCTTCGGATGCGCCAATAACCATCCCCTTCCAACGTAGCTCACCCTGCAGCTGTTCGCCATAACGATGTAACGTTGGACCACGAACGGGCCAGAATGCCTGACCGCGCGGCGAACCCAGGCCCCCGGTACGCGACATCAGTGATTTTTCACTTTCGGTCGGTTTATAGGTTGAGCCTTTTCGTGACGCATCCTTCTGCTTATCACGTACGGCCTGCGCCTCGCGTGCTTCACGTTCCGCGCGCGCTTTGGCCGCGGCTTCGGCGCGAGCAATGCTGTTGCGCAGACGGGATTCGTTGGCGCGCATTTCGCCCAGTTGCTGTTGACCCTGTTGAATCGATGATTCCAGACTCGAAAGCGTTTTCTGGCGTTCGTTACGTGCCTGTTCCAGCTTAGCCTGCTGAGCGCGCTGTTCGTACAGTAGCGTCTGCTGTTCGCTCTGCTTATCTTCCAACTCGGCTTTTTGCGAGTCGACCTCTTCGCGGGTTTGTTTCAGCTGCGCGATGGTTTCCTGTCGCGCCTGGTTCAGATAGCCGAAATAGGCCTGCAGGCGTTGCCCACGCTGGCTTTCTTCACCGCTAAGAATGAGCTGAATGCCGGTGTGTTCGCCCTGGCGAAAAGCTGCGTCTAGCTGCGCTGCCAGGCTGCGCTCTTGCGCGGCCCGCTGTTTTTCCAGCTTCGCGAGTGCTGCGTTCATCTCTGCGATTTGTGCATTCAGCTGCGCCAGTGAGTTTTGCGTTTCGCGCAACTGCCTTGCGGCAACGGCGATGGCTTGTTCCTGAGCTTTAAGCTGAGCGAGGAGGGTGGCGCGTTGTTGTTGCTGTTGGCGTACCGCGCGTTCTTTTGCCGCGATATCGGCCTGAATAGATTTGAGCTGGTCGCGTTCGTCCGCGTGGGCGGAAAAGGCGCACAGCAATACGCCAGCGCTAAGCGCGCTGGCGTAGAACAAGGGCCTGACTGAAAACTTACGCGGTTTCACGGCCCGAGTGATGGTATTAATCGCCTTTCCCCTCATGGGGAGGGATTATTCCACGATGAACAGCGGCTTACCAGTCATCTCTTGCGGGATTTCCATACCCATCAGCGTCAGCATCGTCGGGGCGATATCAGAAAGTTTGCCGCCTTCGACTGCTTTAACGTTCTTGCCACCGACATAAATCAGCGGAACGGGCAGGTTGGTGTGCGCAGTGTGCGCCTGACCGGTGGACGGATCGCGCATCTGCTCTGCGTTACCGTGGTCTGCGGTGATCAGCAACTGGCCGCCAACGGATTCAACCGCTTTTGCGACCTGTTCAACGCAGTGATCCAGCGCTTCAACCGCTTTAACCGCTGCTTCCATCACTCCGGTATGACCAACCATGTCGCCGTTCGGGTAGTTACAAATGATGGTGTCGTATTTTCCGCTCTCAATCGCCGCAACCAGTTTTTCGGTCAGCTCAGCAGAGCTCATCTCCGGCTGCAGATCGTAGGTCGCAACTTTCGGCGAGTTGATCAGGATGCGGTCTTCGCCTTTGAACGGCTCTTCTACGCCGCCGTTGAAGAAGAAGGTCACGTGCGCATATTTTTCGGTTTCGGAAATACGCAACTGCGTTTTGTCGTGCTTCGCCATCCACTCTCCAAGGGTGTTAGCCAGAGATGCTGGTGGGTAAGCAACCGCAGTTTTGATGTCGGCCGCGTATTCGGTCAGCATCACAAAGTTGAGGTTAACGACTTTCTTACGGGCGAAGCCGTCGAAGTCAGCGTTAACAAACGCACGAGTGATTTCACGCGCACGGTCAGCACGGAAGTTCATGAAAATCAGCGTATCGCCGTCTTCCATGGCGGCTTCAGCCTGGCCTTCAGCACGGATCACGGTCGCTTTCACGAATTCGTCGTTTTCGTCGCGGGCATAAGCAGCCTGCAGGCCTTCAACCGCCGTAGCGAACTGGAACTCGCCTTTGGCCAACGTCATCAGGTCATAAGCCTGTTCAACGCGATCCCAACGGTTGTCGCGGTCCATCGCGTAGTAACGACCGATGATGGACGCTACGCGGCCTTTGCCCAGTGCGGCAAATTTCTCTTCGAATTTCTGCAGTGAATGTTCAGCGCTGCGCGGCGGGGTATCACGACCATCAAGGAAAGCGTGCAGATAGATTTTCTCAGCCCCGCGTTCAGCAGCCATTTCTACCATCGCCATGATGTGATCTTCGTGGCTGTGAACACCGCCCGCAGAGAGCAGACCCATGATGTGAACCGCTTTGCCGCTATTTTTTGCCTGGTCGACCGCATTGGTCAGCACCGGGTTAGCGAAGAAAGTACGCTCTTTAATTTCTACATCCAGACGGGTCAGGTCCTGATACACGATGCGGCCCGCGCCCAGGTTGACGTGACCGACTTCGGAGTTGCCCATCTGGCGATCGGGCAGGCCAACTTCCAGGCCAGACGCATCAATCAGGGTATGCGGACGTTTTGCCCACAGGGCATCCATTACCGGGGTTTTGGCATTAAAGATGGCGTTATCCTGGCTGTCTTCGCGATAGCCATAGCCATCCAGAATCACCAGTACCATAGGTTTTTTAGAAACCGACATTGCGACAACCTCACACTTAATAGATAAAAAATAATTGCGTAATTTTACTACAGCTGAATCGATAAAGTAGCCCCGGAAGATCAAATAATCGACCAGAGCGCGCCGCAGACGGCGTGGTTTTAGGTTTTTTTTTCCGTAGCGCCCCGCAAAAATGCAATCCAATGCACGCTCTGGCTGTATTTGCGCCAACGCGCAGGTATACTCCTTTCCTGGTTTTTTTAATCACTGAGTCGGGAGTTGTTACCCCCCATGCAAGAAATTATGCAATTTGTTAGTCGCCACCCTGTATTGAGTATCGCCTGGATTGCGTTACTGGCGGCTGTATTATTTACCACGTTTAAGAGCCTGACTTCCAAAGTGAAGGTGATTACGCGCGGAGAAGCCACACGTCTCATCAATAAAGAAGACGCCGTTGTCGTGGATTTACGTCAGCGCGACGACTTCCGCAAAGGTCATATCGCTGGCTCTACGAACCTGCTGCCGAGCGAAATCAAAGCCAACAACTTTGGCGAACTGGAAAAACACAAAAACAAACCTGTTATTGTGGTTGATGGCTCAGGCATGCAGTGCCAGGATTCAGCAACTGCGCTGATCAAAGCCGGTTTTGAGCAGGTGTCTGTACTGAAAGATGGCGTAGCGGGCTGGAGTGGTGAGAATCTGCCACTGGTTCGCGGCAAGTAATTTACCCGTCTTCTTTCATGCCGCAGGGTAAAAAGAACACTGGAGATAAGTCATGGCCAATATTGAGATCTATACCAAAGCAACCTGCCCGTTTTGCCATCGCGCAAAGGCGCTCCTGAACAGCAAGGGTGTGAGTTTCCAGGAGCTTCCGATTGACGGCGATGCCGTGAAGCGTGAAGAAATGATCAAGCGCAGTGGCCGTACTACGGTTCCGCAGATTTTTATTGATGCACAGCACATTGGTGGTTGTGACGACTTGTATGCGTTGGATGCGCGTGGTGGACTGGATCCGCTGCTGCGTTAAGGCGTACCGAAGTATTTAAAGGACAACACTAAAGGGTTTTCTCAACATGTCAGAACAAAATAACACTGAAATGGCTTTCCAGATCCAACGTATTTATACCAAGGATGTGTCTTTCGAAGCGCCAAATGCACCGCATGTTTTCCAGAAAGATTGGCAGCCAGAGGTTAAACTTGATCTTGATACCGCATCTACCCAACTGGCAGATGACGTGTATGAAGTAGTGCTGCGTGTCACCGTAACGGCTTCCCTGGGTGAAGAAACTGCGTTCCTGTGCGAAGTTCAGCAGGGCGGTATTTTCTCCATCAGTGGTATCGAAGGGACTCAGATGGCGCATTGCCTGGGCGCATACTGCCCGAACATCCTGTTCCCGTATGCCCGCGAATGCATCACCAGCCTGGTTTCACGCGGTACGTTCCCGCAACTGAACCTTGCACCGGTCAACTTTGATGCGCTGTTCATGAACTATTTACAGCAGCAGGCTGGCGAAGGTACTGAAGAACATCAGGATGCCTGATGAACCAAAGTAATGCTTCAATGACTGTGATTGGTGCCGGCTCGTACGGCACCGCTCTTGCCATCACCCTGGCAAGAAATGGCCATCAGGTTGTCCTGTGGGGCCATGATCCTAAACATATCGCGACTCTCGAGCACGATCGCTGCAACGTCGCGTTCCTTCCTGATGTGCCTTTTCCCGACACGCTGCGCCTGGAAAGTGATTTAGCCACAGCGCTGGCCGCCAGTCGTAATATTCTGGTGGTGGTGCCGAGCCACGTCTTTGGCGAAGTGCTGCGTAACATCAAACCATTGATGCGTCCTGACGCACGACTGGTCTGGGCGACAAAAGGTCTGGAAGCGGAAACAGGGCGTCTGCTGCAGGACGTCGCGCGTGAAGCGCTGGGGGACTCAATTCCACTGGCGGTTATTTCCGGCCCGACGTTCGCCAAAGAGCTGGCTGCGGGCATGCCGACGGCGATTTCTCTGGCCTCGACGGACGACACTTTTGCTGACGATCTCCAGCAGTTGCTGCACTGCGGCAAAAGCTTCCGCGTTTATAGCAACCCGGATTTCATTGGCGTGCAGCTTGGCGGCGCGGTGAAAAACGTCATTGCCATTGGTGCGGGGATGTCTGACGGCATCGGTTTTGGCGCGAATGCACGAACCGCATTGATCACCCGTGGGCTGACCGAAATGTCTCGTCTTGGTGCGGCGCTGGGGGCCGATCCTGCCACCTTTATGGGGATGGCGGGTTTAGGCGATCTGGTGCTGACCTGTACCGACAACCAGTCGCGCAACCGTCGTTTTGGCATGATGCTCGGCCAGGGGATGGACGTGCAGGGCGCGCAGGACAAGATTGGCCAAGTGGTTGAAGGCTATCGCAATACGAAAGAAGTTCGTGAGTTGGCGCACCGTTTTGGTGTTGAGATGCCAATAACCGAGGAAATTTATCAAGTATTGTATTGCGGAAAAAACGCGCGCGAGGCAGCATTGACGTTATTAGGCCGTGCACGCAAGGACGAGCTGAGTCGCCACTAGCTGTAAGGAACTGTTGAATATAACGACCCGACCCGCGAAGAACGGGTCGGTCGTTTTGCTACCTTCTGGAGTACGCAATGCCGTGTGAAGAACTGGATATCGTCTGGAAAAACATTAAAGCGGAAGCCCGGGCACTGGCGGAATGTGAGCCAATGCTGGCCAGTTTTTACCACGCAACGCTGCTCAAGCATGAAAATCTCGGCAGTGCGCTAAGCTATATGCTGGCGAATAAACTCGCTTCTCCAATCATGCCCGCCATTGCGATTCGCGAAGTCGTAGAAGAGGCCTATGCGGCCGATCCTGAAATGATTGCCTCAGCGGCCTGCGATATTCAGGCAGTACGCACGCGTGACCCGGCTGTAGATAAATATTCCACCCCACTGCTGTATCTGAAGGGCTTTCATGCGCTTCAGGCCTACCGTATCGGTCACTGGCTGTGGCATCAGGGGCGTCAGGCGCTGGCGATCTTCCTGCAAAATCAGGTGTCCGTTACCTTCCAGGTAGACATTCATCCGGCGGCAAAAATTGGCCGTGGGATTATGCTCGATCACGCCACCGGCATTGTGGTCGGTGAAACCGCGGTGATTGAAAACGACGTCTCTATTCTGCAATCCGTCACGCTGGGTGGGACCGGTAAAGCCGGCGGTGACCGCCACCCGAAAATTCGTGAAGGCGTGATGATCGGCGCGGGAGCAAAAATTCTCGGCAACATTGAAGTCGGGCGCGGCGCGAAGATTGGCGCAGGTTCGGTCGTGCTACAGCCCGTCCCGCCGCATACCACCGCCGCAGGCGTACCGGCGCGCATCGTCGGTAAGCCAGACAGCGATAAACCGTCCATGGATATGGATCAGCATTTCAACGGGATACATCATACGTTCGAATACGGCGATGGCATCTGATTTCGAGCTATCTTACTTGTCATCTTGAACCCGGGCTGTGCTCGCCATCCTCACGTACTACGTGTACGCTCCGGTGGCTGCGCGCAGTCCGTGTCCAACCTGACTGCGCCGATAACGCTCGAAAAATAACGGTAAATTCTTTCGTAGGTCGGATAAGGCGTCAGCCGCCATCCGACAAAAATCAACTACGCAATATCGCGCCGGGATAACCTAACTGGCGCCAGGCCTCATACACCACCACCGACACCGCATTCGACAGGTTCATGCTGCGACTGTCCGGCATCATCGGAATACGAATTTTTTGTTCGGCAGGCAGCGCGTCGAGGATGCTGGCTGGCAGACCGCGAGTTTCCGGGCCAAACATCAGATAATCCCCATCCTGATAGCTTACCGCGCTATGCGCTGGCGTACCTTTGGTGGTCAGGGCAAACAGACGTTGCGGATTTTCTGCGGCGACGAAGGCGGCGTAATCAGGATGGCGTTGTACGGCGGCAAATTCATGGTAATCCAGCCCCGCGCGACGCAGGCGCTTGTCGTCCCAGGTAAAGCCCATTGGCTCAATAATATGCAGACGAAAGCCGGTGTTGGCGCAAAGGCGAATAATATTGCCGGTATTTGGCGGGATTTCTGGTTCGAATAAAACGATGTTTAGCATGCTGCCCCCTTAAGTACGGGGCAGCATAGCAAATTAACGTTTACGCCGCATTTCCACGTTTGGGCTGCATCGGGTAGTCAGCCACCTGTTTGCCCAGCTCTTGTACCAGCGAATCATGACTAATTTCGCTAATCGATTTTGCCCCGGTCAGGGTCATTGCCACCTTCATCTCTTTCTCGATCAGATTCAGCAGATTCGCCACCCCGGCCTGACCGTGGGTTGCCAGCGCGTACAGATAAGCACGTCCCAGCAGAACACTATCCGCGCCCAGCGCAATCATACGTACGACGTCCAGACCGTTGCGGATCCCACTGTCTGCCAGAATGGTGATATCGCCTTTTACCGCATCGGCAATAGCGGGTAACGCGCGAGCTGAAGACAGCACGCCGTCTAACTGGCGACCACCGTGGTTAGAAACTACGATGCCATCCGCGCCAAAGCGTACGGCGTCTCGGGCATCTTCGGGATCGAGGATCCCTTTGATCACCATCGGACCATCCCAAAACTCGCGGATCCACTCGAGGTCTTTCCAGGAAATCGACGGATCGAAGTTATTCGCCAGCCAGCCGATGTAATCCTCAAGACCGGTAGGTTTACCAAGATAAGTCGAGATATTACCTAAATCATGTGGGCGACCGTTCAGGCCAACGTCCCATGCCCACTGTGGATGGGTGACTGCCTGCCAGTAGCGGCGTAGTGCGGCATTTGGGCCGCTCATCCCGGAATGGGCGTCACGGTAGCGTGCACCCGGTGTTGGCATATCGACGGTAAAGACCAGCGTGGAGCAACCCGCCGCTTTGGCGCGCTCCAGCGCGTTGCGCATAAAGCCGCGATCGCGCAGAACATATAGCTGAAACCACATTGGACGCTTGATGGTTGGGGCGACTTCTTCAATCGGACATACGGATACCGTGGAAAGCGTAAACGGAATGCCTTTGGCATCAGCGGCGGCGGCGGCCTGAACTTCGCCCCGGCGCGCGTACATGCCGCACAGACCGACAGGTGCAAGGGCCACCGGCATGGAGAGCGTTTCGTTGAACAGCTTTGTCTCCAGGCTCAGGTCGGACATATTCTTCAGCACGCGCTGGCGCAGCGCCACCTCTGACAGGTCTGCCACGTTACGGCGCAGAGTGTGCTCTGCATACGCCCCTCCGTCTATATAGTGGAACAAGAAGGGGGGTAGGATGCGCTGGGCTGCGGCGCGATAGTCGCTGGCTGCTGAAATAATCATGTGTTGTTCTCCCTGCTATTCTCACCAGGGTCACCGGGCAGGCGGGTGATACGCGCCTGGCGGGCCTGATCTTCATCAAATCGTTTAATCGTGGTATGGACAAAACTGAGGTGCGCCATCATTGCTTTACGCGCTCCGTCGGCATCTCCGGCAACAATCGCATCCAGGACGGCCTGATGCTGCGCCGTCAGTTGCGAAAATACGGGCGGCACAAGGTACATACGCTGGCGGCTCTGTTTCACCGAAGACTGCAATACGTCGAAGAAACCGCGCATGGTCTGTAACAGCACCACGTTGTGTGAGGCTTCCGCAATGGCGAGATGAAAGCGAACGTCTGCCTGCGAGGCGAGATCTGGATCTTCGCTTTGTGTGGCCTCGAAACAGAGTCTGATCTTCTCTTTGTCGGCAGCAGTGGCACGCATAGCTGCATGCCAGGCGGTGCTGGCTTCGATGGCGTGGCGGGCTTCCAGAATATCGAAACTGTAATCAGGGTCGTCCGCCAGCAGAGTTTTCAGCGGCTGAACGATGTTTTGTTCAGACCAGGCCTCATGCTGCCAGCGGATAAACGTCCCGCCGCCACGACGGCTAATCAACACGCCTTCGCTCACCAGTTTCGCCAGCGCCTCGCGCAGCGAGTTGCGCGATACGCCGAGCTGTACGGCCAGTTGGCGCTCAGCGGGCAACTTCATGCCCGCCTCCAGCTGTTGTTCTTCAATCAGCGCCCGCACACGAGATGCGACTTCGTCTGACAGGCGTCTGGGCATCACTATCATGGAATCATCCAGGTTAAGACATAGGCCTGCAGCGTGGTAATCACACCCACCATGCAGGTGAAAATCAGACTGTGCTTCACGGTAAAGCGGAACAGATCAGACTCTTTCCCCACTAATCCCACTGCCGCACAGGCGATAGCGATAGATTGTGGAGAGATCATCTTGCCGGTCACGCCGCCGGTGGTATTTGCGGCCACCATCAGCACATCCGAAACGCCGATTTGCTGAGCGGCCGTGGCCTGCAGGGCGGCGAACAATGCGTTTGATGAGGTGTCGGACCCGGTCAGGAATACCCCCAGCCAGCCAAGGAACGGCGAGAAGAAGGTAAATGCGCTGCCGGTATGTGCCAGGGCCAGTGCCAGGGTGGATGAAAGCCCGGAGTAGTTAGAGATAAACGCGAATGCCAGCACCATCCCGATGGAGTAGATAGGCAGCGCCAGATCTTTCAGCGTGCTACCAAAGGTCTGCAGCGCAGCAGATGGCTTCATTTTCAGCCAGACGATAGACAGCAGGGCGGCAAACAGTATTGCGGTACCGGTCGCGGAGAACCAGTCAAATTTGTACACCGCCGCGTAGGCTGTAGCTTCGTGTACGACCGGTGGCATACGGGCAACCAGCTTGTCGAGGAACGGAACCGGAATATTGACCACCCAGTGGTACATCGCGCCGCCTGGCGCAAACAGCGCTTTAAACGGCGGTATGCTCCACAGCGTGACGGTAGCGGTCAGGAACAGGAACGGTGACCAGGCGCGTACCACCTGCCCAGCGGTGTAGCGGGTGCGCGACAGATCCATATCGACCTGCGAAGCGCCCATATCGCCAAAACGGAAGATGCGTACCGGCTGCCAGCGTTTCAGGAACAGCGTCAGACACACCAGTGAGACCAGAGAAGAGATGATGTCCGGCAGTTCCGGCCCGATAAAGTTAGAGCTGAGGTACTGTGCGATAGCAAACGAGCCGCCAGCGACCATCACCGCAGGCCAGGTTTCTTTGACACCACGCCAGCCATCCATAATCGCCATAATCCAGAACAGCACGATAATAGTCAGGAATGGCAGTTGACGGCCCACCATCTGGCCAATCTCGAAGCTGTCCAGTCCGGTAACCTGACCGGCAACCAGAATCGGAATGCCCATTGCGCCAAAAGCGACCGGCGCGGTATTTACGATCAGGCACAAACCTGCCGCATACAGCGGGTTAAAGCCAAGACCAACCAGCAGTGCGGCGGTAATCGCTACCGGAGCACCGAAGCCTGCTGCTCCTTCGAGGAATGCCCCAAAGGAGAAACCGACAATCAGCATTTGCAGACGCTGGTCTGGGGTAATCGAGAGTATCGATGATCGGATAATGTCGAACTGTCCGGTCTTCACCGAGATTTTATAGACGAATACCGCGGCGATAATGATCCAGGCAATTGGCCACAGACCGTAGAAGAAACCGTACACTACGGATGCCAGCGCGTGATCGACCGGCATTTTGTAAAACAGCAGGGCGACTGCCAGAGCAATCACCACCGTCCAGGACGCCGCAACATAGCCTTTCAGCTTGAGCTTAATCAGGGCGAAGAAAAAAAACAGGATAGGGAGCGATGCGATCAGGCTGGAAAGCCAGATATTACCGGCCGGGTCGTAGTTCTGTTGCCAGAGATTCATTGCAGGTCTCCTGGGGGCCGCCGACATAATGGAATGAGTCTTTGCTCAAATCTTCGTCACACTATGTGTAAAAGTGGCCCTGCCAATATTATTGTGTAGGGATAATGACAATGAATGGTTAATCAAATGTTATTTGTTGGCAACGGTATTGTACGTACATTTTAATGAAATGTGAGGTGTTGGTATAATCTGGCTAAAATTGGTAGGGCCAATTGAGAGGGGAAATGAAGGACCGGGCAAGCGGATGTTGCCCGGTGGGAGATTAGAACTCGCTCTTCGCGAAGCCCGTCATCTCTTTCAGGCCCATTTCACGGCCAAGCTCGGTCATCGGGTGGACGACGATCAGGCCGCGCACGCTTTTCTTCAGTTTGCCCATGTCAGCCTGCTCTTTTTTGGTGATGGCCCGACGGAACGGAAGTTTTGTCAGCTTTTGCGCTTCTTTACTCAGCTTCTGGCCGTGAACTTCACGCAGGCGTGCGATCTCGGCTTCCAGAGTTTCTTTCTCTTTTTCCAGCTCGGCGTATTTGTCGGCGGCTTCAACCAGGGACAGGTCTGCCTGCTGGTGGCGAATAGCGTCCAGACGATCGCTCAGGCGTTTAATTTCGTTTTTTTCGACTTCTTTCATAGGATAGCTTCTGATAAAAATAGGATGAATGCCCTATAGTATGCGCGCAGAGCGGGATTATTCACAACTGCTCGAAGATAAATAATCAAATACCGTAAGTATTAATTAGCTAATGATAATGTTACTACATTGATTAACAAGGAATTTTAAGCGATAAGATCGACCATGGTGCTTTTTATTGGCGTGTTCGTGGTGAAGCACGTTTTCCTCAATATAAACACCCAACTGATCCTAAACTTAAATGATCAACCGCACAGGCTGAGCGCGGTTAATACATGGAGGAGGGAAGATTATGGCGAAAATAGGTGAGAACGTTTCAATCCTGATTGATAAAACTGTCGATTTTATGGCTTCAAGCCAGGCTTTTCGCGAATATTTGAATAAAACACCGCCGCGCAACGTTGTCCCTTCAGAAATACCGCAGGAAAACGCGCAGCTGTATCTGCAACGTCTGGCGTACTATCGGCAGCTGTATCGACCGCAGCAGGAAGAGAAATAAGCAAGCATCGTCTTATTTTTGAAAGGCTTTTTTTAAGCTGATTTTAGAAATCAGCTCGGTCAGGGAAAGGACCATGGTGGATCGAACCATCTGCTGGTAACGCTGGATCTGCATGGCATGCAAACCAGAGTCTGAGGTATCAAACTGGGGTGGCGGCGGGAGTGCCGTCACGCAGTGAAGTTCACCAAACGGTCCAAGAATTTCGTCGTCGGTGAATGCGTATTCGTTGCCGTCGTGATTCAGCTCCTCCCGCAGCGCCATCAGCAGCTCAGCATCTTCATACTCCGGGCGACTGAGTACGCCCAGGCCGTAGATTAACTTCAGACGAACAGAAAGATCGCCCAACGGACCATCGCCGTCGAGCAGCGGTTCTACGGCGTATTTCACCGCATAGTCGTCTTTGCGAAATACCTGAAGCACAAGGATATTCACCGCCTCGGTGAGCAGTTCTACGGCGGTGATGAGGAAGCTGCGTACGGTTTTGCCAGCATTCAGACGCTCAAGCACACGATTTTCAAAGGCCTGCGTTTGTTCCATTATTGCCTGCATATCTGACAATCTATTATTCAGGCGCAGGATATCCTGCGCCAGGTCCTGCATCATTTCTTTGCGTTATACGCGTTAACAGCCTCAAGCACGACATCACTATTGGCATCCAGCCCGGAAACTTGCGCCAGCGCGGCCTGTGGGCCTTTTTCGTCAATCAGCGCGGCCAGTTCCTGTGCCTGCGGATCTTCTTCGCTGCGATAGTGCATCGCTGCCGCAATACCGGTAACCAGATTCGCATGCGGCAAACCATATTCCAGCGTACCCAGCAGTGGTTTAATCAGGCGGTCGCCTGCGCTAAGTTTACGCAGCGGCTGACGACCCACGCGCTCAACGTCATCTTTCAGATACGGGTTTTCAAAACGACCGAGGATTTTCTGAATGTATGCCGCATGTTTTGCTGCATCAAAGCCATAGCGTTTGATCAGTACCGCGCCGCTCTCTTCCATCGCACCTTTTACCACTGCGCGGATTTTCTCGTCGAGAATCGCGTCACGGATGGTTTGATGACCGGTCAATTTTCCGAGGTACGCGGTTATAGCATGCCCGGTGTTCAGCGTGAAGAGTTTACGTTCGACAAATGCCATCAGGTTATCAGTTAATTCCATTCCTGGGATGTTTGGCAGTTCACCTTTGAACTGTGTTTTGTCGACAATCCACTCACTGAAGGTTTCGACGGTAACTTCCAGCGGATCGTTGGTTGCTGAAGCCGAAGGCGGAACAATGCGGTCCACGGCAGAATCGACAAAGCCAACATGTTCTTCAACCCAGGCTTTATCTTCATCTGCTAACGCGTTCATTACATGGCCTTTCAACTGGGTCGTTCCGCGCACCATGTTTTCACAAGCGATGATATTTAGCGGAGTAGCGATGCCCTGCGCCTTGCGTTTAACCAGTCCTTTGGCGATGGCTGGAGCGATACGCTCAAGCACAACCGGACCGACGGCGGTAGTGACTAAATCTACGTGGGCAATCAGTTCAACAACATCATCGCCGATGCTGCTCACGGCGTTGACGCCAGAGACGGTATCAATCTGCTCGTTTTCACCCACGACATGAACCTGATAGCTATGACGGGCATTCAGGGCATCGAGCACGACCTGATTTACATCCGCGAACGTCAGCTGTATCCCCGCGTCCGCCAGCAGTTTGCCGATAAAGCCACGACCGATATTACCTGCGCCAAAATGTAATGCTTTCATAGTATTAACCTTCATTAATGTTTTTACCCAAGAGGGCTGGGGTGAGGCTTTTCCCTCAACCTAACCCTCTCCACAAGGGAGAGGATATCGCCTTCATATTTCGAACTGCAGATGCGTTGGCTCTCCTCGCTCACCCCAGTCACGTACTTATGTACGCTCCTGGGGATTCACTGCGTTGCCGCCTTCCTGCAGCTCGAACTATTTTGGGGATACTTAACTGTTAAGCTTTTTTACCTGCCAGCAGTTCCAGAACTTCATCCACGCTGGTGGTATGGGCCAGACGTTCGATCACGGATTCATCATCCAGAGCGTTGGTCAGGCTGGTAATCACCTGGATGTGCTCGTTGTTACGCGCTGCGATACCAATAACCAGACGGGCAATATCGTCTTCTTCTTCACCGAAGCGAACGCCTTCCGGGTACTGGCAGAACACCACACCGGTTTTCAGCACGCGGTCTTTGGCTTCAACCGTACCGTGCGGTACTGCGATGGACTCACCCAGGTAAGTCGGGGTCAGTTTTTCGCGGTCCAGCATCGCCTCAACGTATTCTGGCTCAACGTAGCCACCTTTCACCAGTTGCTCACCAGCAAAGCGAATCGCTTCTTCTTTGTTAGCCGCTTTACGGCCAAGGAAGATGTTCTCCGCACCCAGTTTGAACAGGTGGGTATCACCCTCTTCAAAGCTGTCTTTCAGGTGGTCGCGAACTTTCTCCTCGTTCACGTTGTGGCGCTGCGCAGCGACCAGACGTTCGGTCAGGTTGGAGTACAGACCGCTGTCGAGGAAGTTGGTCAGCGAAATGTGCTGTGCCTGAGGCACCTGGCGCATCGCGCGTTCGGTCAGGTCACGGTGGGTAATGACCAGATCCACATCCGGCGGCAGATTGTTAATCGCGCTGTTAGTGACGGAAATCTGAGACAGCCCTGCATCCTGCACTTTCTTACGCAGTACGCCCGCACCCATGGCGCTGGAACCCATACCGGCATCGCAGGCAACGATGATTTTACGAACATGGCTCAGGTCGTTGGTTACATCGCCAGCCGCCAGCGGAGATGCGCCTTTGGATTCCGCTTTCATGTCGTGCATACGACGGGTTGCGGCATCAATGTCATCATCTTCTTTCACTTTGCTGGTTTTCAGCAGAATGGCTGAGACCACAAAGGAGACTGCCATAGCCGCACAGATAGCAGCGATGTTAGCGAAGTAAGCTCCCTTCGGTGTCATTGCCAGCACGGCCAGGATAGAACCCGGAGACGCCGGAGAAACCAGACCGCCGTTCAGGATAGTCAGGGTAAATACGCCAGTCATACCGCCGAGAATAACGGCCAGGATCAGGCGCGGGTTCATCAGCACGTACGGGAAGTAAATTTCGTGGATACCACCCAGGAAGTGGATGATAGCCGCGCCGCCTGCAGACTGCTTAGCGCTGCCGCGACCGAAGAACATGTACGCCAGCAGCACGCCCATACCCGGACCTGGGTTAGCTTCAATCAGGAAGAAGATGGATTTACCCATCTCATGGGACTGCTGAATACCCAGCGGTGAGAAAATACCGTGGTTAATGGCGTTGTTGAGGAACAGGATTTTCGCCGGTTCAACGAAAATCGATGCCAGTGGCAGCATGTCATGGACAACCATGAAGTTAACGCCTGCCGCCAGAATTTTGGACAGTGCTTCAACCAATGGACCAATGCCGAGGAATGCCAGAATGGCGAGGATCATACCGATGATGCCAGCGGAGAAGTTATTCACCAGCATCTCAAAACCGGATTTGATCTTACCGTCTACCCAGTTGTCGAAGTGTTTGATCGCCCAGCCGCCCAGTGGACCTGCAATCATCGCGCCGAGGAACATTGGCATGTCCGCACCGACGATAACGCCCATGGTGGTGATTGCACCGACTACGCCGCCACGCTCGCCGCCAACCAGTTTACCACCGGTATAACCGATCAGTAGCGGCAGCAGATAGGTGATCATCGGGCCGACCAGCTTCGCCAGCGTTTCGTTCGGCAACCACCCTGTCGGAATGAATAATGCGGTGATAATACCCCACGCGATAAACGCGCCGATATTTGGCATCACCATGTTGCTGAGGAATCGACCAAAGCTTTGCACCTTGATCTTAATATCGGATGACATAAAAACACCCCTTCTTATGTTTGCTATCGCGCAGGCTGAAAGCCCGAGGTTTGTTAATGTAGCGGCAGGAGGTAGCCGGACCCTGTAGATACTGCGAAATCTGGCACTGAATCGTTCAACTGTCCAGTCGACGGCCTTTTATGTGACATTCGTCACGTAAATATAGGGTGTATGGCGTTGGTTAATGTGATTTTCATCACAAAATACCGGTACAAAAAAACATCGCAGCGCAATATTTCGCTGAAAATGAGGATTAAATGTGAAGTGATTCACATTTTTGCTTTCCTTGTTTGTTGGATTTTTGTGATGTGAATCGCAAAGTATTTTCATCTGAAATTTATCAGATGTGATCTGCGGCAGGTTCTACCCCCGACATTTTTATTGCAAAACAAAGCAACTTATCACCAGAAAAAATATTTTTTTTGTGGTATGGCGAAAACCCCAAACTGCAGTTATGTTCAAAACATCAGCCTGGGTGCATACGGCTGCCGGCATAAAAAAACTCTAATTAGCGTGAATTCGAGGCAGGTATGTTTCTAAATTATTTCGCGTTGGGCGTGCTGATCTTCGTTTTTCTGGTTCTGTTTTATGGAATCATCGCCATCCACGATATCCCCTATAACATGGCTAAGAAGCGCAACCATCCCCATGCCGATGCCATCCATACTGCAGGATGGGTGAGCCTTTTTACACTGCATGTTATTTGGCCGTTCCTGTGGATTTGGGCCACGCTCTACCAGCCTGAAAAGGGGTGGGGAATGCAATCGCACATCACGCCGACCGGAAAGGAGCCAGACCCTGAGATTGCCGCGCTGGCAGCGCGTATCACCCAGTTGGAAAAAAGACTGGATGGGGAGAAAAAAACCGATAACTCCACCTTTCCGGAGATTTAATCATGGATTTGTTGATTGTCCTGACCTATGTCGCCTTTGCCTGGGCCATCTTTAAAATATTCCGTATTCCGGTAAACCAATGGACGCTAGCTACCGCCGCACTAGGTGGTGTGTTTATTGTGGCGGGGCTTATCTTATTAATGAACTATAACCACCCGTATACCTTTACGGCGCAAAAAGCGGTTATTTCAATTCCGGTCACTCCGCAAGTCACCGGAATTGTTAGTGAGGTAACAGATAAGAATAATCAGCTCATTAAAAAAGGCGATGTGCTGTTTAAGCTCGATCCGGTACGTTATCAGGCACGTGTCGACAGACTGCAGGCCGACCTGGTAACCGCGACGCATAATATCGACAATCTGAAAGCACAACTGTCGGAAGCGGTCGCTAATACCACTCGCGTATCTGCGGAACGTGACCGCCTGTATAAGGACTATCAACGCTATTTGAAGGGTAGCCAGGCGAAGGTTAACCCGTTCTCTGAAAGCGATATCGATAACGCCCGGCAAAACTATCTGGCACAGGATGCGCTGGTCAAAGGCTCAGTAGCGGAACAGACGCAGATTCAGAGCCAGTTAGACAGTATGGTCAACGGTGAGCAATCCCAGGTCGCCTCCCTGCGCGCCCAGCTTGCCGAAGCCAAATATAATCTTGAGCAGACCGTTGTGCGTGCGCCCAGCAACGGTTACGTGACGCAGGTGCTCATTCGCCCGGGGACTTACGCCGCCGCGTTGCCTCTGCGACCAGTTATGGTATTTATTCCTGAACAAAAACGGCTAATCGTGGCGCAATTTCGCCAGAACTCACTGCTGCGTCTTGAGCCGGGCGATGAAGCCGAAGTGGTATTCAACGCGCTGCCAGGCCAGGTGTTCAGCGGCAAACTAACCAGTATCCTTCCCGTTGTGCCGGGAGGTTCTTATCAGGCGCAGGGGGCATTACAGTCCTTAACGGTGGTGCCGGGGACCGATGGCGTATTGGCAACCATTGAACTGGATCCGAATGCCGATGTGGAGGCGCTGCCGGACGGTATCTATGCCCAGGTGGCGGTCTATTCCGACCATTTCGCCCACGTGTCGGTGATGCGTAAAGTGCTGCTGCGCATGACCAGCTGGATGCATTACCTTTATTTGGATCATTGAGACTGCCATCACCTGCCATTTTCAGTGACCTGAGCCATACTAAGCGGTGTCCCACTATCGTTGGGCACCGCTTTTTTGTTGGCAAAAAGGACCCGGCATGAAACTCATTGGCAGCTATACCAGCCCTTTTGTGCGTAAAATTTCTATTCTGTTACTGGAAAAGGGCATCACCTTCGAATTTGTGAATGAACTCCCCTATAACGCGGATAGCGGCGTGGCGCGCTATAACCCGTTAGGTAAAGTACCCGCGTTGGTCACCGATGCGGGCGAGTATTGGTTTGATTCTCCTATCATCGCGGAATATATAGAGCTACTGGATATTGCACCAGCCATGCTGCCGCGTGATCCGCTGGCCGCGCTGAAGGTACGCCAGTTGGAAGCGTTGGCAGACGGCATTATGGATGCCGGTTTAGTTTCGGTGCGCGAACAGGCTCGCCCTGCCGCGCAGCAGTCAGAAACTGAATTGTTACGTCAGCGTGAGAAGATCACCCGTAGTCTGGATGTGCTGGAAGGCTATCTGGCGGATGGTACGCTGAAAACGGATACGGTTAACCTGGCAACCATTGCGATTGCCTGCGCCGTCGGTTATCTCAATTTCCGTCGGGTTGCGCCCGGCTGGTGTGTTGATCGCCCCCGTCTGGTCAAACTGGTGGAAACGCTCTTTCAACGCGAGAGTTTTGCCCGTACAGAACCGCCAAAGGCTTGATGCGTATTATGTCCGCCTGAGCAAAGTCACGGTACAATCCTTCCTATATCGATATCCCTCTCCACGGTGGAGAGGGCCACCAACAGCCAGGCCCTTTCATGACAACCGACATGCGTTCACTCTACAGCCAGCTTCCTGCTATCGATCGTTTATTGCGCGATAGCGCCTTCCCAGCCCTACGTGAATCTCACGGCCATACCCGGGTGGTTGACCTGCTGCGTCACATGCTCGATGAAGCCAGAGAAGCTATTCGCGACACGCACGCGCTCCCGGCATGGTGTGAGGACTGGGCGCAAGAAGCCAGCGCCCGGCTGGAACGAGAATCGCAAAGCGCGCTACGCCCGGTGATTAACCTGACCGGAACGGTGCTGCATACCAACCTTGGGCGCGCGTCGCAGGCCGAAGAAGCAATTGAAGCGGTGGTACAGGCGATGCGCACGCCGGTGACGCTGGAATACAGTCTGGATGATGCCGGGCGGGGACATCGGGATCGGGCGTTGGCGGATTTACTCTGCCGTCTGACGGGGGCGGAAGACGCCTGTATCGTCAATAACAATGCGGCAGCTGTTCTGCTGATGCTGGCCGCCACGGCGAACGGCAAAGAGGTGGTTGTGTCTCGCGGCGAGCTGGTGGAAATAGGCGGCGCGTTTCGTATTCCGGACGTCATGTGTCAGGCCGGATGCATTCTACGCGAGGTGGGGACCACCAACCGGACCCATGCGAAAGATTACCGCCAGGCGGTGAATGAAAACACCGGTCTGCTGATGAAAGTGCATACCAGTAATTACAGCATTGAAGGCTTCACAAAGTCGGTGGATGAGGCGGAGCTGGCCGTAATTGGCCAGGAGCTGGATGTACCGGTGGTGGCGGATCTGGGCAGTGGTTCGCTGGTCGATCTCAGTCTGTATGGTTTGCCGCAGGAGCCGATGCCGCAGCAACTGATTGCTGCTGGCGTCAGTCTGGTGAGTTTCTCCGGCGATAAACTGCTGGGCGGGCCGCAGGCTGGGATAATTGTCGGTAAAAAAGAGATGATCGCTCGTTTGCAGAGCCATCCGCTGAAACGCGCATTACGGGCAGATAAAATGACACTGGCTGCGCTGGAAGCGACGCTACGGCTCTATCTGCACCCGGAAGCTCTGGCGGAGAAGTTGCCGACGTTGCGCCAGCTCACCCGCTCACAAGAAGCGATCCACGCGCAGGCACAGCGATTACAGGCACAGCTTGCAGAGCATTATGGTGATGAGTTCGCCCTGAATGTGATGCCCTGCCTGTCGCAGATTGGCAGCGGCTCACTACCTGTTGATAGGCTGCCCAGCGCGGCGCTAACCTTTACCCCACATGACGGGCGCGGGAGCCGCCTCGAAGCGTTGGCAGCCCGTTGGCGTACGCTGCCCGTGCCGGTTATTGGGCGAATTTATGATGGCCGCTTATGGCTGGATCTGCGCTGCCTTGAAGACGAGACCCGGTTTATGGAGATGATGCTGAAATGATTATTGCAACCGCCGGACACGTTGACCACGGAAAAACAACGTTATTACAGGCGATTACCGGTGTGAATGCCGACCGTCTGCCGGAAGAAAAAAAGCGCGGCATGACCATCGATCTCGGCTATGCCTACTGGCCGCAGCCGGATGGGCGGGTGCTGGGGTTTATCGACGTTCCTGGACACGAAAAGTTTCTGTCCAACATGCTGGCGGGGGTCGGCGGCATCGATCACGCGTTGCTGGTGGTGGCGTGTGATGATGGCGTAATGGCGCAAACCCGTGAGCATTTGCAAATTCTGCAGCTGACGGGCAATCCGCAGATCACCGTGGCACTCACGAAAGCCGACCGCGTAGACGAAGCAAGAATTGAAGAGGTACGTGCGGAGATTCAGGCCATGCTGGGGAATTATGGTTTCGCGGAGTCGGTGCTTTTCGTCACTGCGGCCAATGAAGGCCGTGGCATAGAGGAACTGCGTGACCATTTGTTGCAATTAACGTCGCGCGAGCATGCCCGCGATCACAGCTTCCGCCTGGCGATTGACCGCGCCTTTACGGTCAAAGGCGCAGGGCTGGTGGTGACCGGGACGGCGCTCAGCGGTGAAGTGAATGTCGGTGACACGCTGTGGCTCACGGGCGTCAACAAACCGATGCGCGTACGTAGCCTGCATGCACAAAATCAGGCCACCGACCGCGCGCAAGCGGGACAACGTATTGCGCTGAATATTGCCGGTGATGCGCAAAAAGAAGAACTAAACCGCGGTGATTGGCTGCTTTCTGATGCGCCGCCAGAGGCTTTTACCCGCGTGATTGTTTCTTTAGAACATGCCGCGCCGCTGATGCAGTGGCAACCGTTGCATATTCACCACGCGGCTAGCCATGTTACCGGGCGTATCTCTCTGCTTGAAGGGACACTAGCTGAACTGGTGTTTGATACACCACTCTGGCTTGCCGATAACGACCGTCTGGTGCTGCGTGATATTTCTGCCCGTACAACGCTGGCAGGTGCACGTGTTGTGACGCTTAATCCGCCGCGACGCGGAAAGCGTAAGCCGGAATATTTGCAGTGGTTGTCGGCGCTGGAAAATGTGCAGAACGACGGCGACGCCCTGGCGCTGCATTTGACGCGTGGGGCGGTGAATATTCCTGATTTCGCATGGGCGCGTCAGCTCAACGGCAACGGGATGCGCCCGTTGATTGAGCAACATGGTTTTATTCAGGCGGGATACAGCCTGTTGAATGCCCCCGTTGCCGCGCGTTGGCAGCGAAAAGTCCTCGATACGCTGGCGACCTACCATGAGCAGCACCGTGATGAACCAGGACCCGGGCGCGAGCGCCTGCGCCGTATGGCTTTGCCGATGGAAGACGAAGCGCTGGTATTGCTGCTAATTGAAAAGATGCGCGAGAGTGGCGCTATTCATAGCCATCATGGCTGGTTGCATTTGCCGGAACATAAGGCGGGTTTCAGCGATGAGCAGTTGGCAATCTGGCAAAAAGTAGAACCACTTTTTGGCGATGAGCCGTGGTGGGTGCGCGATTTGGCAAAACAGACGGGAACGGATGAGCAGATGATGCGTGTGGCGTTACGACAAGCGGCACAGCAAGGCATCATTACCGCGATCGTGAAAGATCGTTATTACCGTAACGATCGGATTGTGGCCTTTGCCAACATGATCCGCGAACTGGATCAGGAAAGGGGATCGACCTGTGCCGCCGATTTTCGCGACAGGCTTAACGTTGGGCGCAAATTGGCTATCCAAATTCTGGAATATTTTGACCGCATTGGTTTTACTCGCCGTCGGGGAAATGATCATTTATTACGCGATGCCTTGCTGTTCCCTGAAAAATAATGGAACAATTAATTCATGGATTAAATGAATTAATACAAAATAGATGTTGATTGAAATAAGCACATTAGATTATGAACCTAATGTGCTTTTTAATTGTAAGTGTTATTAAAATAACAACCACGATCATATTTTGTTGGAAATTTCACTCGTATGCTTCCTGACTCTTTAGAGTAATTAAGGATCGTACAATGGCTGCTTCAACATTTTTTATTCCTTCCGTGAATGTAATCGGCGCTGACGCATTAAAAGACGCAATGAATACAATGGCGGAATATGGTTTTCGCCGTACGCTGATTGTTACGGATGCCATGCTGACGAAATTAGGTATGGCTGGCGATATTCAAAAAGCGCTACAGGAACATGATATTTCCAGCGTAATTTACGATGGTACGCATCCTAACCCCACGACCAGTAACGTTGCTGCTGGCCTGAAAATGCTGAAAGAAAATGACTGTGATAGCGTTATTTCTCTCGGCGGCGGCTCTCCTCACGATTGTGCGAAGGGCATTGCGCTGGTGGCGGCTAATGGTGGCGATATTCGTGACTACGAAGGTGTAGACCGCTCTGCAAAACCGCAGCTGCCGATGATCGCCATTAACACCACGGCGGGTACGGCATCTGAAATGACCCGCTTCTGCATCATCACTGATGAAGTACGCCACATTAAAATGGCGATTGTGGATAAGCATGTTACACCGCTGCTGTCCGTCAATGACTCCTCGCTGATGGTCGGTATGCCGAAGTCTCTGACGGCGGCCACCGGTATGGATGCGCTGACTCACGCTATCGAAGCCTATGTTTCTATTGCTGCGACCCCCATTACCGATGCGTGTGCGCTGAAAGCGGTCACCATGATTGCGGAAAACCTGCCAGTCGCCGTGGAAGATGGCAGCAATGTTCAGGCGCGTGAAGCCATGGCTTATGCGCAGTTCCTTGCAGGTATGGCATTTAACAACGCCTCTTTGGGTTACGTGCACGCCATGGCGCACCAGTTGGGTGGCTTCTACGATCTGCCACACGGTGTATGTAACGCAGTGCTGCTGCCGCATGTGCAGGTTTTCAACAGCAAAGTTGCTGCCGCTCGTCTGCGTGATTGCGCGGCTGCGATGGGCGTTAACGTTGCTGGACTGAGTGCAGAGCAAGGGGCGGAAGCCTGTATCGCGGCGATCCGCGAACTGGCGCAGAAAGTGAATATTCCGGCTGGGCTGCGTGAGCTGAACGTGAAAGAAGAAGATTTTGCCGTTCTGGCGACTAATGCCCTGAAAGATGCCTGTGGTTTCACTAACCCGATTCAGGCGACACATGAAGAAATTATGGCGATTTATCGTGCTGCCATGTAATTCGTGATACCTGTCGTAAAGCAGTAAAAGGCTGGCGAATAATTCGCCAGTCCCGTCTACCCTTGTAGTACCCCTACAGCAAGGAGACGGTCATGACTAATAACCCCCCTTCAACGCGTATTTATCCCGGCGAGTATGGTTACCCTCTGAAGTTAAAAGCCCGATACGATAACTTTATCGGCGGTGACTGGGTCGCACCGGTGGACGGTGAGTATTACCAAAACCTGACGCCGGTAACCGGGCAATTACTGTGCGAAGTGGCCTCTTCCGGCAAAAAGGACATCGATTTGGCACTGGATGCCGCGCACAAAGCAAAAGATAAATGGGCGCAGACTTCCGTGCAGGACAGGGCGGCGATTTTGTTCAAAATTGCCGATCGTATGGAGCAAAATCTGGAGCTGCTGGCGACGGCTGAAACCTGGGATAACGGTAAACCCATCCGTGAAACCAGCGCGGCAGATGTGCCGCTGGCGATTGACCATTTCCGCTATTTCGCGTCCTGTATTCGTGCACAGGAAGGGGGAATAAGCGAAGTTGATAGCGATACCGTGGCGTATCACTTCCATGAAGCTCTTGGCGTGGTGGGGCAAATTATCCCGTGGAACTTCCCGCTGTTGATGGCCAGCTGGAAGATGGCGCCTGCCCTGGCTGCCGGTAACTGTGTCGTGCTTAAACCTGCGCGCCTGACGCCGCTGTCCGTGTTGTTGCTGATGGAAGTTGTCGGCGATCTGCTCCCGCCTGGCGTGGTGAACGTGGTAAACGGCGCGGGTGGGGAAATCGGTGAGTATCTGGCGACGTCAAAACGCATTGCAAAAGTGGCGTTTACCGGCTCAACGGAAGTTGGGCAGCAGATCATGCAGTACGCCACGCAGAACATTATCCCTGTTACGCTGGAGCTGGGCGGGAAATCCCCCAATATCTTCTTCGCGGACGTGATGGATGAAGAAGATGCGTTCTTTGACAAAGCGCTGGAAGGTTTTGCATTGTTTGCCTTCAACCAGGGCGAAGTATGTACCTGCCCGAGTCGTGCGCTGGTACAAGAATCCATTTACGAACGTTTTATGGAAAGAGCTATTCGTCGGGTGGAAAGTATCCGTAGCGGCAACCCGTTAGACAGCGTGACGCAAATGGGCGCGCAGGTGTCGCATGGTCAACTGGAAACCATTCTGAATTACATCGACATTGGTAAAAAAGAAGGGGCAGATGTTCTCACCGGCGGGCGGCGCAAACAGCTGGATGGCGAGTTAAAAGAGGGGTACTACCTCGAACCGACCATTCTGTTTGGTAAGAACAACATGCGGGTTTTCCAGGAGGAGATCTTCGGGCCGGTGCTGGCTGTCACGACGTTTAAAACCATGGAAGAGGCGCTGGAAATCGCTAATGACACCCAATATGGGCTTGGCGCTGGCGTCTGGAGTCGTAACGGAAATCTGGCGTACAAAATGGGACGTGGGATTCAGGCGGGGCGAGTTTGGACCAATTGTTACCATGCTTACCCGGCACATGCGGCGTTCGGCGGCTACAAGCAGTCGGGTATCGGGCGCGAGACGCATAAGATGATGCTTGAGCATTATCAGCAAACCAAATGCCTGTTAGTGAGCTACTCTGATAAACCACTGGGGCTGTTTTAATTTCACGTCACCTACTGCCCGGTCGCGTTTAGCGTACCGGGCATCAAGTTATGTCCTCAGGTAAGTGGCTGGGGTGAACGAACGCAGCCAACAAAGAAGCAGCTCAAAAGACGACGGGTATATATAAACCCATATATCGTTATATAAATAAGATAATTGCATCCAATCTGGTCATTCCAATACTATTATCAACTCTATTGTTTAAATCAAATTGCATCCGAATTTCTTAATTTAAATCCCTGAGGCAAATATGTTCCTTAATTATTTTGCATTAGGAGTGCTTATTTTTGTATTCCTGGTCATTTTTTACGGGATTATTATTCTGCATGATATTCCCTATCTAATTGCAAAGAAACGTAACCATCCTCATGCCGACGCAATACATGTTGCGGGTTGGGTTAGTTTGTTTACCTTACATGTTATTTGGCCCTTTTTATGGATCTGGGCAACGCTTTATCGCCCGGAACGCGGGTGGGGCATGCAGAGCGCGGATTCTTCCCTGATCCAGCTTCAGGCAAGGGTTGCGGATCTGGAAAAGAAACTGGGTGAGGCCAAGACCTCTCCGGCGGAGTAATATCGATGGATTTACTGATTGTTCTGACCTATGTGGCGTGTGCATGGTCAATATTTAAAATTTTTAAAATTCCTGTAAATAAATGGACAGTTCCTACCGCGGCATTAGGCGGTATATTCATTGTTTGCGGACTTATATTACTGATGAATTATAACCATCCGTATACATTTAAGGCACAAAAAGCGGTAATTTCTATTCCCGTGGTGCCGCAGGTAACGGGTGTAGTGACAGAAGTGACGGATAAGAAGAATACGCTAATCAAAAAAGGCGAGGTTCTGTTTAAGCTTAATCCAGGGCGTTATCAGGCACGGGTCGATCGCCTGAAGGCTGATATTGTCACCGCACAGCATAAAGAGCAGGCTCTGGTTGCGCAGTTAGACGAAATGAAAGCCAACACGCAGCGGGCAAAGGCCACGCGTGACAAACTGGCAAAAGATTACCAGCGCTATGCGCAGGGGAGTCAGGCGAAGGTGAATCCTTTTTCTGAACGCGATATCGACGCGGCGCGCCAAAACTACCTGGCGCAGGAAGCTTCGGTGAAATCCTCCGTTGCAGAACAACAGCAAATTCAGAGCCAGTTGGACAGCCTGGTACTGGGTGAGAATTCGCAAATTGCCAGCCTGAAAGCACAGCTAGCGGAAGCAGAGTTCAACCTGGACCAGACCGTGGTTCGCGCGCCCAGCGATGGTTACGTCACTCAGGTGCTGATGCGCCCAGGAACCTATGCCGCCGCGCTGCCGATGCGCCCGGTCATGGTATTCATCCCGGATCAGAAACGACAAATTATCGCCCAGTTCCGTCAAAACTCGTTGTTGCGACTGGAACCAGGCGATGAAGCGGAAGTGGTGTTTAATGCCCTGCCGGGTAAGGTGTTTAGCGGTAAACTGGCCGCCATTAGTCCGGCAGTACCGGGTGGTACATACCAGTCGAACGGGGCACTGCAATCTTTAAACTCTACGCCCGGTTCGGAAGGGGTAATCGCCACGATTGAGCTGAACGACAATGCGGATGTGAACGCATTACCTGATGGGATTTACGCCCAGGTTGCCGTTTACTCTGACCATTTCGAACATGTGTCGGTCATGCGCAAGGTGTTGCTGCGGATGACCAGTTGGGTGCATTACCTGTATCTCGACCACTAAGCGCAGGCTATTTCGCTTACTCAGGCTGTCGTATCGCCTGAGCAAGCTGCTGACGTATCTCCGCGAGCATTGCATCGAGAATATACTGCACTCGCCAGGGCTGGTATTCACGCTTGCGGAAAATCGCCACTAAATCCAACCACCATTCATGTTGCTCCGAAAAACACGGGACCAGCATCTCGGAACGACAATCTCTTTGCACACTTTCATTTGGCGCAAAAACAATCCCCAAATGATTACGTGCCAGCGCCAGTGCGGATTGTGTATTGTCGCAGATGTAATTTCCCGTCACACGATAGTCACGCATCTTTTTGTCTTCAGCAGAATTGAATCGCCAAATGTTGGCATCATCAATCATCATAGAATCAATTAGAATGCAGGAATGGTTGACTAATTCATCAGGACTACTAATAGGATTCTTGGTGAGATATTCCCGACTGGCAAAAGCAATAACCGCATATTTAGTGATGAAACTGGCGACCAGTGATTCATCTTTAGGATGAGCATAGGAAAGTAAAATATCACAATCGTCAGGAAAGTCGACGCCTTCATAAAATGCTTTGCGATCCAGGTTATAGGTTTTTAGCACCAGACTGATATCGCCAATATCCATTATTTTTGCAATAACATGTTGCGATAAGTAAGCAATAATTCCGGTTGGTGCATATACCGTTACTTTGCCACGTTTCTCGTGCTTATAATCAGCAATGAAATTATTTAACTGCTCATTTCTGTCTAACATGTCATTGATGTAAGGAAGTAACGCAATACCAAACGGCGTGAGGGTCAGATGCCGGGTGGTGCGGTCAAACACCTTTAATCCAACTTTTGATTCAAAATCAGCAAGATATTTACTGACGTTGGCCTGTGCGATACCGAGAACAGTAGCGGCATGGCTGATATTTTCACTGGCAGCAATTACCGAAATAATCTTCAGTTCCCGGTGTTTAAGTTGTAATTTATTCATCGCCAAGCCCAATATATATAATTTTATATATATTACTATATAAATAAGAACCTTGCACCGATGAAATTGTAAGCATTATTATGCACCCGCTTTGTAGCTTATTTTAAAATGGAATGTTGGCATGTTAATTAAACGCAATATTGTGGCGCTGCTCGCCTTTTCTTTTATGGCGAGTGCAACTGCCGCAGAATTTTCTATTGGCGCTGGCGCTGTATATAATGAATCACCTTATCGCGGGTATAATGATAATGTTCACGCAGTACCGCTTGTCAGTTATGAAAGTGAATCATTTTATTTTAGGCAAACAACGCTAGGTTATATTTTGTCTAAGAGTGAAAGTAATGAATTTAGTATTACTGCCTCTTATATGCCGCTGGAGTTTGATCCCGGCGACAATGACGATCACGCGATGAAAACGCTGGATAAGCGTGACGCAACTGCAATGGCGGGTGCCGCGTGGTATCACCATGAAAGATGGGGTAGCGTGAAAGTCTCCGCCGCTGCGGATGTGCTGGACAACAGTAATGGCTGGGTAGGGGAAGTTTCACTGTTCCGTCCAATGCCAATGGGCAAGCTGACGCTGACGCCATCAATTGGCGTGCTCTACTATGACGAAAAATTCAATGAATACTACTACGGCATTTCGGGTAATGAGTCCCGTCGTAGTGGTTTATCAAGCTATTCCCCAGGCGATAGCTGGACACCGTATGTTGGCCTGTCCGCTAAATACGCATTAACCACTAACCTGACGCTGCTGGCAAGCGCCAACTATAGCGCACTGCCGGATGACATTAAAAATAGTCCGATGGTTGATCGTGATGACAGCTTCACCTTTATGTCCGGTCTGACCTGGCGTTTCTGATTCTCACCCGTTTGTCCTCAGGGAGGAGGGCAATCTTTTCATGAGACATTGACGGATGGGGGCTAACCGCCGCCATCCGCCTTATTATTACTGCTCGTTTATCCAGATACGCATTTCGCCTTCACCACGGTTCGCCCAGCTAAACCACGGAATAAACGTCAATGTATGCGCCTGGCGCGAAGCTGGGGAAACATCGTAGTGCCACAACGATTGTTGTGCTGCATCGGCATTACTTTGCTTCACGCCTTCAGCCTGAATTAACATTTTATGGCTGAACAATCCCTTACCCTCGAATACTCTGAACTCACTCTCTTTTGGCAACCACAGGTTATGCAATTCCTCACCGTTATCGGCCTGCTCCAGGCAATACACCAGCGGTCCACGCTGAATGGCGACCTTACCGGCAACATGACGCACTAATGGATTTCCGTACACCCGACGCACCGGCATTGGCAGGGTCAGACTGAGCGTATCGCCTTCCTGCCAGGTTCGGCTGATGTGCAAATAGCCTTTACGAATATCCTGCTCAACTGGCTGACCATTCAGTAAAACCTGCGGCGCGGTGCACCAGTCTGGCAGGCGCAGGGCCAGGGTGTGATATATCGACTGCGGTGATTCGATGGCGATTTTCACCTGTTCATGCCATGGATAATCCCCGCTAATGCGCAGCTTGAGCGAGCCATCAGCCACCGGGACTTCCATGCTATTGCCCACGTACATATTGATATATAGCGCGTCCTGACGTGGTGTGTAGATGTAATGACCAATAGAGGTGAGTACGCGGGCGATATTCGGCGGGCAACAGGCGCAGCCAAACCAGCGCTGACGAACGGGTTTCACGTGATCATAAATATGATTGAATTTTAATGAGTTAGGATGTACTTCCAACGGGTTCACATAGAAGAAGTGCTTGCCATCGAGCGCCATCCCGCCCAATACAGTGTTATACAGGGCGCGCTCCATCACGTCGGCATACTGGCTGTCTGCCTCCATCTCCAGCATTCTGCGGGCGAACATCATTAGACCGATTGAGGCGCAGCTTTCCGCATACACGGAGTCGTTAGGCAGATCGTAATCGCTGCTAAACGCCTCGCCGCTGCTTTGTGAACCGATCCCGCCGGTAATGTACAACTGACGCTGGGCCATGTTTTTCCACAGACGCAGGCAATCCTGACGTTTGCCTTCGTCCTGACTCAAGCGTGCCAGATGCGCCACGCCGGTCATCAGATAAACAAAACGTACTGCATGACCGATCGCCGTTTGCTGTTCTGAAATGGGCTGATGAGCCTGGCTATAGGGTTTATCCTTCACCATCCATGCCGGGCCGTAAGTATGCCAGTAAGAGGTTTGGCCGCGCTTTTCGTACTCTTCGTCATAGAAATGGGGTTGCGCGCCGCGCTGTTCCACAAAGTAATTTACCAGCGCCATATAGCGTGGTTGCTGGGTCACTTCGTATAAGCGCATTAACGCCAGCTCAATTTCCGGATGTCCCGGATAGCCGCGCAGTTGATTCTCTCCGAGCCCGAAAATGTTGTCGATGTGGTCTGCCAGACGGCACACGACATCTAAAAGACGACGTTTTCCCGTCGCCTGAAAGAACGCGACGCCTGCTTCGATCAAATGACCTGCACAGTACAACTCATGACACTCGGCGAGGTTAGTCCAGCGTTCATCCGGGGCTTTCACTGTAAAGTATGTATTGAGATAGCCGTCTTCACACTGCGCAGCGGCCACCAACTCGATGACCTCATCTGCGGTTTTCTCAAGTTCCGCATCAGGTTTCTGGCACAGGGACCAGGCGACTGCCTCCAGCCATTTCGCTACGTCGCTATCCTGAAAAACCATGCCGTAAAATTCGCCATCCTGCAGTCCTGCGGCGATACGAAAGTTCTCTATCGCATGACTTGGTTCCGCCTCTGCAATGCGGTCATTCAGTGCATCCCACTGGTAGGGGATCACTACGTCACGCACCAACTGCTGATATTGTCCGAGGAACGGATCGCTGACGGTGAGCTTATGCAGGTCGACTTCCAGTACGTTCATTTCGTGCTCCTTAAGGCTGTACATGACGCTGACGCAGATCGGTGGCAATGCGCGACATCATCGGATTATTGAGTTTGCAGATGCGGATAGACAGCGCCAACAGCAGGTGGAACAGTGCGGGAAGTAGCGTCTCCATCGCGGTAATTCCTTGCAGCGAACTGGCGGTTTGGTTACCAGCGCCTGGCTGATAGGCGACAAAAATAAATAACAGGCTGATGATCCCCGCACTTGAGGCCCAGGCCAGCTTGATGAAAAACAGGTTGAAGGCGAAATTCATGCCGGAAGAACGCACGCCGGTTTTCCACTCGCCGTAATCGTCGGCAAAGGCCATCAGCGAGAAGTGCAGAGGCAGCGTAAAGCCCAGAATAATGCCGTTGCCGAGAATAACCGCCAGCCATAATGTTTGATAAGCCGGACCGGTCGGCAGGAACCACATCATCACTGCCAGGGCTGCCAGCACCAGGTTGGTGTAGTAATAGAGTTTGACGGTATCTATACGGCGGGTCAGCGGGCTGACAACCACTGAACCGATGATGGACGCAAAGGTCACCATGGTGAAAAACAGCGACGTGTAAGCTGTACTGCCTTCCAGCACGTAGGTAATGAAATACATGTACCCGCCGCCACGAATATTGAAGACGTTAATCAGCAGGAAAGACATCACCAGCATCAGCAGCAACTGGTCATTTTTGCGTAGCCCACCAATGTGTTCACGCAGGGTAAATTTCCCCATCATCGCCAGCGGCACACGCTCGCGAACCCAGAAGAAGCAGCACAGGAACATCACCACAGCGATGGCGCACAGGATGCCCACGCCGAACTGATAACCCTGCGCGGCATTGCCCTGACCCAGAATATCCACCATCCACGGCAGACCAACGGAGACAAGGAATCCCGCCACGCCGCACAGCACAAAGCGCCAGGACTGACAGGCGATCACCTCGTTATGGCGGGTCGTCATGGTGTTGATCAGCGCACAATACGGTACGTTGATGGCGGTATAGCCGACAGAGAGTAGTAGATAGGTGCCGAATGCCCAGGCGATTTTTACGCTCATGCTGGCGTCAGGGACGGTAAACGTGAGTACGCCAATGATGCCAATGGGAATTGCCACCCACAGCTGCCATGGGCGAAAACGCCCCCAGCGGCTTTGCGTGCGGTCGGCAAGTATGCCCATTATCGGATCGGAAATGGCATCAAATACGCGCAGGGCAATAAACAATGTGCCGACCAGCGCGGGCGTTAACCCGAAGACATCGGTGTAGAAAAATGTCAGGAAGTTCATGATCAGACAGGTAATTACCGTCCCGCCTGCATCGCCTAACCCATAACCTATTTTTTCACGCAGGGATAATTTGTCGTCCTGGGCACGCTGTGCCAAATCAGATGTCGTAATCGGAGCCGAAGTCATAAATAACTCCCGGAGAGGATGTTCAGAAAGTATCCCGCTACGTTGCGGGTTATTTGTTTGTAATTTGCAAAGTACGTTATTTATTCTGCACGAAATGTTTGGGTCAACAAGGGAAGAGAAAAGTATAAAAAGATGACAATTCCGACTTCATTATAAAAATGTGATTTCGATCCAGCGAAAAGCAAGTTTATCGTGAATAATCAATAATAAAGAGCAGTTTAAATAATGTAAAAAGCGGGAATTTGAATATATATGCTCGAATTATCCATGTCTCTTCCGATTAAAGTGCAAAATGGTGGGCTATTTATTTCCCGAGGTGTGGGAAGCCATCCGGCGCGGCAATTGCAATCCTGGGAAATCATCTTTGTCGAAAAAGGGACATTAACGATTCGCGAAGGCCAGACCGTTTTTTGCGTGAATGCTGGAGAAAGTTTGCTGTTATGGCCGCAGCGTTCGCATATTGGTGTGGGACAGTTTCCGGCTGATTTGAAATTTTACTGGCTACACTTTGAGGTGACAGCAGAAAACGATGCTTCACTTACAGAACCGTTGCTTGCGATTCCTCAGCATGCGCGGGTTAGCGAGCCACAATATATTATTTCGCTGTTTCGCCAGTTCTTACGCGAGCAGGAAAATATTCATCGCAGCGTTGCGCTGGAACTGATCCTACTGCTGATTTTGCAGCAAATCTCCGCGGCGGCTAGCGAGCAACCCGCAGATAGCCCCGGTAATGCGCTGGCATGGAAAGCGCAACAAATAATCCACACCCAGTTCCACCTGCCGATTAGTGCTTCAACTCTGGCGAAAGAGCTGCATTGCAATGCGGATTATCTGGGGCGTGTATTCCGTAGCGCTTTCCGGCTGACGCTAACTGAAGCATTGCATCGCCAGCGGGTAAGGGCAGCGGAAAAGTTGTTGATCAGTGACTCGCTGTCACTTACCGAAGTGGCGATTAAATGTGGATTTAATGATGTGGGTTACTTTCGCAAAATCTTTCGTAAGCATACCAGCCTGACGCCTGCGGCGTGGAAACGGCGCTACTGCAAAGAGCATATTAATTCGGCGTAAATGAGGATCGCCGGGTGGCGCTATGCTTACCCGGCCTACAAAATGACAGACCAGTGCAAGCACAGCGCCGCCGGACGTTAATTTTGCCCGTAATACGCATTCACACCGTGTTTACGCAGATAGTGTTTATCCAGCAACTCAGGCTGCATATCCGGCAACTGCGGAGCTAACTGGCGCGAGAAAAGCCCCATGTAGGCGCATTCTTCGAGTACCACTGCGTTATGTACGGCATCTGCGGCATCTTTACCCCAGGCAAACGGACCGTGTGAATGCACTAACACTGCCGGAACCTGCAGCGGATTGAGATCGCGTTGTTCAAAGGTCTGAATGATCACTTCACCGGTTTGATATTCATATTCACCATTGATTTCCTCAACGGTCATCAGCCGGGTACACGGAATAGAACCATAGAAATAATCGGCATGCGTGGTGCCCCATGCCGGGAGATCAAGACCCGCCTGCGACCAGATCGTCGCGTGGCGTGAGTGAGTATGGACGATCCCACCGATCTCATTGTAGCGGCGGTACAGCGCCAGATGGGTTGGTGTGTCTGAGGAGGGTTTTTTACTGCCTTCAACCACGTTGCCGCTGGCAATATCCACCACTACCATATCGTCGGCGGTCATCACGTCATATTCCACGCCGGACGGCTTAATCACCATCAGCTTACGCGTTTCATCCACAGCGCTGACGTTACCCCAGGTAAAGGTGACTAAACCATGAGCCGGAAGCGCCAGATTGGCCGCCAGCACATCGGCTTTCAGTTGTTCTAACATGGAAATCCTCCTTCCTGCATACGTGCTTCTATCCAGCGTCGTGCCTGGATAATTTCCAGTACCGGCTCTTTTGCTTTTTCAGTCCACATTTCAATCAGAAACGACCCGCGATAGTTCAGCTCATGCAGCGTTTTGAAGATACCAACAAAGTCCACGCACCCTTCGCCAAAGGGCACATCGCGAAACTGGCCCGGATGGGTTTCGGTTACTGGCAGTGTGTCTTTCAGATGGATAGCGGCGATACGGTCGATGCCCAGCGTCAGTTCGGCAGTGACGTCATTACCCCAAGCGCTGAGGTTGCCCACATCCGGGTAGACGGTGAACCACGGCGATGACAGCATTTCATCCCACTTTTTCCACTTGCTAATTGAGTTCATAAAAGCGGTATCCATGATTTCTACCGCCAGCATGACCTGCGCGGCGGCGGCTTGCTCGACTGCCCATGCCAGCCCTTCGGCAAAACGCTGCTGTGTACCTTCGTCATGTTCCTCGTAATAGACGTCGTAACCTGCCAGTTGAATAGTGCGAATACCGAGATCGCGCGCCAGACGAATGGCTTTGGTCATGATGTCGCGTGCCCGAACACGGACTGATTCATCGCGACTGCCAAAGGGAAACCGACGGTGGGCGGACAGGCACATTGAGGGGATTGCCACGCCGGTTTCTAACATTGCGCTCACCAGCGATGCACGCTGAGCAGGACTCCATTCAAGACGCGACAGACGTTCATCGGTTTCATCCACTGACATCTCGACGAAATCAAAACCACAGCTTTTCGCCAGCACCAGACGCTCCGGCCAGGAGAGGTCTTTCGCCAGCGCTTTTTCATAGATACCTAACGGATGATTACGCATACTGTGCTCCCCAGATAGCATCGATTTGCGTATGGAATTCAGCGGCAACCTGCGTTGGGTTTTGCGCCCCAGCCAGCGCGCGTCCGGCGATAAAGGCTTTGACGTTGATATCGCGAAACAGTGGCAGGTCGGCGGGCGTAATCCCGCCGGTAATCGACAACTCCAGACCGATATCGGAAAGCGCTTTCATGCGCGCCAGATCAGCTTCTCCCCATTGTTGTCCGCTGGCCTGAGCATCGCGGCCACGATGGTAAATTGCCTGGCGAACCCCAACGCGATACCAGTCACGGGCATCATCCAGCGTCCAGTTGCCGAACAGTTCCATCTGAATTTCGCCGCCACAGGACTGCGCGACGCCATGGCCTTTCTCTACCGTCGCCAGTGGGGCAGCGCAGATGATAGTCATCCAGTTAGCGCCAGCGCCAAACGCTTGCTGTGCGAGGGTTTCGCCCGCATCGGCTACCTTCCAGTCGGCAACGATGATTTTATTTGGACACTGGGTACGCAGCGCTTTCACGGCAGCCAGGCCTTCGGTTAAGCAGAGAATCGTCCCTGCCTCAACGATATCAACGCTTTCTTGTAGCAGTGCGACATCGTGTTGGGCCGCCTGCAGGTTGGTGTGGTCGAGCGCCAGTTGCAGTAATGGTCGACTCATCATTCGTGCTCCTTAATGCGGGCGTGATAGCCCTGTAGTGCGGTAATTAAATTCTGGTATTGGCGGTATTTACGCTGGTAGCTCGCATGCGCCGTAGCGTCTGGCAGCAGTGTGCGAACCGGGTGCTGTAAGCTGCGCTGCGCGTCACTGAAATTGTGATAAACACCGGTGCCTACGCGGGCGGCGAGCGCAGCGCCAAAGCAGCCAGTCTCTTCAATCTGTGGCAATTCGATACGTAAACCGCTGACGTCCGCCAGCATTTGCATCCAGATGTCGGAGTGGGCCGGACCTCCGGTGACGCGCAGGGTATGTGCCTGCGTAAAACGTTCGCGCATGCGGTTCAGGTGGGTCATATGGCTGAAAACCACGCCTTCGTAGATGGCCTGTAATAAGTGGGCACGAGTGTGTATAGCCTGCATGCCATAAAAGCCGCTGGTCATCTCCAGTCCGGCGTTGCTGCCGTACAAAAAGGGCAGAAACAAAAGCTCGCTACCGGCTTTCGGTAAGCTGGCAACGGCCTGATTAATCTCATCAAAAGAGAGTTCGCCCCACTGGGCGGTAAACCATTCCAGATTGCCTGAAGAAGTCGGGCTGGCTTCATGAACGATGTACTGCCCGTCATTTACATAGCGACCATAGACATAGGGATGGGGCTCGTGGTCGCGCAGGCCGTGAGCGATCCCGCTGGTGACGGCCCAGGTACCCATCACCGCGTTGAGGGTGCGTTCATCTTCGATACCGGCGCAGAGTGCGGTGGAAACCACATCAAACAGTCCGCCGACGACGGGGGTACCCGCCGCCAGACCGGTTATGGCGGTTGTCTGAGCGGTGATTTCCCCGCATATTTCTGCTGAACCAACGATGGGGGGCAGGGCATTGTCGATTTCACTGATGCCCAGCCACTGAGTCAGCCTCGGGTCGTACTGACCCGTGGTCATGTTGTAGAGGTTCGACTCGGAGATATTGCTCTCTTCACAGCCTTTGGCGCCGGTTAAGCACCAGCGCAGGTAGTCATGACCCATCATGACGCTACCAATTTGCGCGTAGCGCTGGGGGGCGTTCTCTTTCACCCAGCGCAGGAGCGATGCCGGATGCCCGGTCCACAATGTCTGGCGGGTGATCGGGTAGAGCTGCTCAGGTATCCCATCCTGCTGCCAGCGCTGAACGATTTCCATCGCGCGTCGGTCAGAAGAGAGAATGGCATTGCCTAGCGGCTTATCTTGTTTATCGAGAAGGAACAGACCTTTGCCCTGAGCGGATATACCGACGCCTTTGATTTGCTCACCGCACACGCCTGTGCGCTTTAACAGCCCGGCGATGGTCGCGACGCACTGTTGCCACAGTTGGTGCATATCGCGTTCGGCGTAACCTGGAAATGGCGATATTGTCTGCAGCGATTGCCGGTTAATTCCCTGCTCATGACCTTTGGCATCATACAAACCCGCTTTCAGATATGTACCGCCACAATCAATACCCAGCCAGAAGGTCGCTTTCTTACTCATCTTTGTTATCTCATTTTTGCCGGATGGCGCTGCGCTTATCCGGCCTACGACGGTTGCCCGGTAAGCGAAGCGCCACCGGGCATTGTTTTAAGCTGTACGTTTATGTGGATTCAGCGTCTTTAGCGGCGCGGCACCTGCATCGCATTTTGCTGGTAGCAACAGGGCCATCAGCGCGGCCAGAGCCAGTGAAATTGCCAGGCAATAAACGCCCGCATCTTTGCTGTACAGGGTGATGAGAACGCCGACCGCGTAAGGGCCGCAGAAGCCACCGAGGTTGCCGAGAGCGTTGATGACCCCACGTGCGCCACCGGCCATTTCCGCACTGAACAAACGCGCTGGAATAGTCCAGAACACGCCCGCAGCCGATTGCAGGAAGAATCCGCAGCCGACCAGCGCGGCATAAGCCAGCCAGACGTTATTTTTCAGCGCCACAGAGAGGAACATGCACAAGGCAAAGCCAATCAGCGGTAGGCAGACGAACAACTTGCGTTTACCGGTGCGGTCAGAGAGTGAAGAGAACAGGAACATCCCGGCAATTGCGCCGACGTATGGCAGAATGGCGAGCATGCCGACCTGTCCCATGTTGCTGTGAGTCAACTCTTTGAGGATGGTCGGCAGCCACAGGGTGTAACCGTAAATCCCGGTCTGATAGAAGAAGTTCAGCGCGATTAGCTGCCACATGGTTTTATCGGAAAGTACCGCACTCAGAGAGGCATTTTTGACCTCTGTTCCGGCAATGACTTTTTGCTCGGCGGCCAGGGTTTCTACCAGGTAATTTTTCTCCGCCTCAGAGATCCAGCGTGCTTCCTGCGGACGGTCGTAAACGGTATAGGCCCACAGCACCAGGACGACGACAGACAGTAAGCCTTCAATGATAAACAGCCAACGCCAGTCGAGTACGGTGATGATCCAGCCCGAGAGCGGGGCGGTAATGATCCCGGCAATCGGCACAAACATAATCACAATCGCATTGGCGCGACCGCGCTCGGCGTCGGGGAACCAGTTACTGATCATCGTCAGCACGACCGGCAGCATGCCGCCTTCAGCAACACCGAGTAAGAAACGCAAAACCAGCAGTTGATACTGATTCGTGATTAATCCCGTCAGAACGGAAATAACCGCCCAGGCAACCAGCGACCAGCCGATAAATTTCTTGCCGCTGCCGTGTACGGCAATTTTTCCGCCGGGAACCTGTAAAAACAGATAACCGATAAAGAAAATACCACCGGCCAGACCGGCCATGGTGGCGGAAATACCTAATTCTTCATCCATTCCGCCGGGCATCGCGAATGCGATATTGACGCGGTCCATATAAGAAATAATACAGGCGATAAGAATAGGTGGAATAATCCGTAGCCAGCGCTGACGGGGTATGTCTTGAAGTGTAGGGCGAGAGGTCATGTTCATATTAATATTCTCGTAGAGTAGTATTTTATTTTTATAGTTTTGCTTTATTTAATGCGGTGATACCGTCGCGCAATATCGCTACACGATGGTTCACATCTGCACTGGCATTTATTTCCAGCAATTTAATGCCAGAAAATTGCAATGGATCTGCTCCTGCGCAGGCGAATAATTCGCGGGCATGCTCTGTGGTCATTAGACCTTCTGGACAGAAAGGGGCAAACGGTGCATGTAAGTCCTGCCACTCGCCGTATTCCCCCGCAAGCGTGGTACCGGAAAACATCAGTGCGCCCAGTTTTCCAGCCCGTTTGGTCTGCTGCGTGTGGGTCAGCGGTAGGGTGAGGCTCCGCCCTTCAATGGCCGAGCGCGCCCAGTTAATGCACACGCTGATGTCATATCCGGCTATCGCGTCCAGCACGTTGTCTAACGGTAAAAATCCTTTGCGTGGCGCGGGGCCTGTCATGGCATCGCAATGTTCCAACACCAGATCGCAGGACCAGTCCCAGCGGGTAATTTCTTTCAGCGAACGAGCAAACGCGTCGGTGGCCTGAGCGACGTTCGGGTTGTCCGCCAGCGGAGCAGCATGCAACTCCAGTGCAATCACTTTTCCGCCGTTGGCCGCATTGATATGGTTGATTTTCTGCTGCAGATGACGGTAATACGCCACGCAGGCTTTACGCTGTTCTTCATCGCTGGAGGCCAGCCCGAAACCACCATTAATACCGCGACGGCGCATGGTTTCCATAATGGCCGTGACCACGATTTGCCAGTCGCCCGGCGTATGGCGTAATAACCATTCGTCGCCTAACGGGTGCAGATGTTCAAGACAGGGCTGCTCCAGTCCGCGAATATCCGGGGTATCGGAGAGTTGTCGCCAGAATTCCTTCTCTTCCTCTTCACTCTTTTGGTGAAATGAGGGTGCACAGGGGTACGCACCGATAATATAACCGGTAGTGTTAGCTTTCATTTTTTGTGCTCCTTTTATAAAACTGAAATAGCAACCTTCACGACTATTTTGCGGATCGGTGTGGCGACAGTTTTATGACATGCTGGACGATGAACATCCTGCGGGAAAAATATGGCGTAACTTCCCGGAATCATTTCAATAAAAGATTCATGTTCGCTGGCGTGATAAAAAATAATATCGCGCTGTTCTAATAGCGATTCGCTGATTTGATTATTCCCGGTATCAATGGCGATCCCGATTTTCTCTTCACCCCAGGCCAGAAACTGAATATCCAGATAGCGGCGATGCACCTCAGGACGATTTTCGGCAACGTCACGCGTGGTTAAATCAATAATTTGCGCGAAGATATTTTTACCGTCGATCTCCACCACGCCCGGCTCCAGTTTGCGAAAATCGGTGATGCGCAGAAAGTCGAGCGCCCTTTCAATCGCAGCAGGCAAATGGCATGGGTTAGGTTGAGCAATATGTCCGAAGATCATGGTGTTGCTCCTTACAGGGCCTGAATTTTTGCCCAGACGCTGTCGTCAACGGTGATACCGTTCCGGCGATTTTCTTCCAGTAGCTTCGTAAACTCGTGGCCCGGCAGACGGACAGGCGTGTTTTCATCTGCGCGTTCGGCGGTGGTGATGAAATCCATAATCCGCTGTAGCTTGGCATCACGGGTGGCGCCATCGATCAGCTTATCCACTTCAATGGCGATAAATATCTGTGAAACGCCATATTCATCGCTGTTATCCTGGGTGACTTCCGCAACGGAAGAGCCATCAGAAAGCAGGGTGGCAATCATATCCAGCACAATCGACAGACCTGAACCTTTCCAGTAACCCATTGGCAATATGCGGCGGTTTTTTTCGATAACGCCCGGCTCTTTGGTGAGATTGCCTTCATCATCAAAGCCACCGTCTACCGGCAGTTCGCGACCGGCCAGGCGATTCACTTCCAGCATGCCGTAGGAGAACATCGACATAGACATATCAACCATGGTGATTGGCGATGAGGGGATCGCGACGATCAGCGGGTTAGTGCCAATGCGGCACTCTTTCGAACCCCACGGCGGCATGACGGCAATCGAGTTAGTCCAGCAGATACCGATGTAACCTTTCTCCGCCGCCTGCCAGCCATAGCTGCCGCCACGCATCCAGTGGTTGGCGTTACGCAGTGCGACCAGGCCAATACCGTGATCGGAGGCCAGCTCAATGGCTCTGTCCATCATCTTTTTCGCCGTCAGATTGCCGATCGAACGCTGAGCATCCCATTGTTCAATCGCCCCCAGGCTGGTAATGCGTTGCGGTTTGGCCTCAGGAATGATGTCGCCGTTATCCAATTGCTGAATAAAACGAGGAAAACGATTCACACCGTGCGAATAAACGCCGGACTCGGTAGTGCGCGCAAACATTTCGGCACAGGCATCGGCGGTTTCAACGGCAATACCGCGTGCCAGCAGTACCCGATTGAACGCATCTTTCAACTGCTCAAAAGTGACTTTCATTCCTGTTTCCTTGTTTAAATTTGATCGCTTTTTTATCTCTAAATTTCACTATGCGAAATCTGATTTCAAATATAGCGATCAAATTTTGACAGATCAACGGGGTGGTCTATTTTTTAAAATCATCAAAATCAAATAGTTGTGTTTTTTCGGTTCAGATCGTGAACTGAAACACACTTTGCGCTACCATCAGAGCGCGACGAAAAGGGGAGCGGAAGCGATGGGCACAAAAGAGAGTGAAATGACGCAAGACAAAGAGAGGCCAGCCGGAAGTCAGAGCCTGTTCCGTGGTTTGATGTTGATTGAGATTCTGAGTAACTATCCGAATGGGTGCCCACTGGCCCATCTGTCTGAACTGGCCGGGCTGAACAAAAGTACTGTGCATCGACTCCTGCAAGGGCTGCAGTCCTGCGGATATGTCACGCCTGCACCTGCTGCGGGTAGCTATAGGCTGACCACCAAATTTATCGCCGTTGGGCAGAAGGCACTGTCGTCACTGAATATCATCCATGTTGCCGCGCCGCACCTCGAAGCGTTGAATATTGCTACTGGTGAAACAATCAACTTCTCCAGCCGTGAAGATGACCACGCGATTCTGATTTATAAGCTGGAACCGACGACGGGCATGCTGCGTACTCGCGCTTATATCGGTCAACATATGCCACTGTATTGCTCCGCGATGGGTAAAATTTACATGGCGTTTGGGCATGCGGATTATGTGAAATCTTACTGGGAGAGCCATCAGGATCTTATTCAGCCGCTGACCCGCAATACCATTACCGGTTTACCAGCGATGTACGACGAATTGGCGCAGATCCGCGAAAGCAGTATGGCGATGGATCGGGAAGAGAACGAATTGGGCGTTTCCTGTATTGCCGTGCCGGTGTTTGATATTCATGGTCGGGTGCCGTACGCGGTGTCAATTTCACTATCTACCTCGCGACTTAAGCAGATAGGGGAAAAAAATCTACTCAAGCCGCTACGGGAAACCGCGCAGGCGATTTCAAATGAGCTGGGTTTTACCGTTCGCGATTAAGGTTATTCAGTCACCTGACAAAATTTAACCGTTTCCCCTGTCCGATCAAAGCGCCAGGGGCGGTCTCTCTGGCACTCTGTGGTTTTCACGCAGGGGGAGGGGGCAATGAACGCGTTTATTATGGCGGATGCGGCAAAATGTATTGGATGTCGTACCTGCGAAGTTGCCTGCGTTGTCGCGCATCAGCAAAACCAGGACTGTGCTTCGGTCTCTTCTTCTGCGTTTATACCGCGGATTCGGGTCATCAAAGACGACGCCTTTACCACGGCGGTCGCCTGCCATCAATGCGAAGACGCTCCCTGTGCGAATGTTTGTCCAACTCACGCCATTCGTCGTGAACATGGGCATATCTTCGTTGAACAGGCACGTTGTATTGGTTGTAAAAGCTGTATGCTGGCCTGCCCGTTTGGGGCAATGAATGTCGTTGCCCGTTCGTCGCGGGCGCAGGCGATAAAATGCGATTTGTGCTGGCATCGCGAGACGGGGCCCGCGTGTGTCGAGGCCTGCCCGACCAGCGCGTTGCAGTGTATTGATGCCGTCAGTATTCAGCGCCAGCGCCTGCGTTCACAGCCGCTGTGAAGTGAGCCCGACCCGCACTTGGGTCGGGTTTGCGTTAGCCTTCCAGCCAGGCGCGTTCGATCTCTTCCGCCAGAATCTTCACGCCAGCTTCGATTTTCTCCGGCTCTGGCACGTAGTTCATCCGCATGCACTGATGGGTATGCGGCCAGGGTTTATCCAGCCCCGGGAAGAAGTAGTCACCAGGAACCATCAGTACGCCGCGCGCTTTCAGGCGCTGATACAACAGTTCTGTGGTGATCGGTAAATCTTTGAACCATAGCCACAGGAAAATCGCGCCTTCAGGTTTATGGATAAGGCAGCGATCTTCAGACAAGTAGCGGCGAATAATCGCAATCGTCTCCTGAACGCGCTGATAGTAAAACGGCTTGATAACCGTTTCGGACAGACGCAGCAGATCGTTACGTTTAATCATCTCGCACATCATCGCCGGTCCCATCCCGCCAGGTGCAAGGCTGATGATGCCGTTCATATTGGTAATCGCAGTGATGATTTTTTCATTCGCGATAATGATACCGCAGCGGGAACCTGGCAGACCCAGCTTGGAAAGGCTCATGCACAACACAATGTTGGGGTTCCACAGCGGGCGTGCTTCGCTAAAGATAATGCCAGGGAATGGTACGCCATAGGCGTTATCAATCACCAGCGGGATCCCATGCTGGTTGGCCAGCCGGTCCAGCTTCATCAGCTCGTCGTCGGTGATCACGTTGCCTGTCGGGTTAGTGGGGCGCGATACGCAGATCATCCCTGTCTCTTCACCGATGTGCAGGTGTTCAAAATCAACGTGATACTTAAACTGGCCTTCCGGTAGCAGCTCAATGTTCGGACGTGCTGAGACGAAGAGATCTTCTTCTAGCCCGGAATCGGCATAACCAATGTATTCCGGCGCTAACGGGAATAACACTTTTTGCGTTGTTCCGTCAGCGCGGCGTCCGGCGAACAAATTGAATAAGTAGAAAAACGCGCTCTGACTGCCATTTGTCAGTGCAATATTTTGTGGCTCGATATCCCAACCCTGCTTCTCACGTAGCAGTTTCGCCAGTTCAGACAGTAGCTCGGTTTTCCCTTGCGGACCGTCATAATTGCAAAGCGCATCAGTGGCTTTGCCGTTTGCCAGCATATCTGTCAGCAGAGACTGGAAGTAATTTTGCATCTCTGGAATTTGCGCCGGATTACCACCGCCGAGCATGATGGCGCCTGGGGTGCGTAAACCGTCGTTGAGGTCCTCCATCAGGCGGGTGATGCCTGAATGGCGGGTAAATTTGTCGCCAAAAAGTGAGAATGTCATAGCAGGGGGTCTGTCGAACTGAGTAGTAAAGTGGCTAACCATAGCGCTACCTATGGCAGGGTGCAAATCAGGGGGGACGAGCTAGATTGATGTTTTGTGCTACAGATGTTTGCCTGGCTGGTTTTTTATTTTGTGTTGGGCTTCCCGCTGTATGCACAGCGAGAAGCCTGTTGGGATCAGGGCTGACCGGCCCACACCACCATCACCTTATCGTCGCCATGCTCGCGGATAAATCCGTATCCCTGCTTCAATGTCAGCGTGGTCTGTTTACCAGCACCGATGGCGGGATGTCTGGCCCGGAACTGACTGATGCGCTGCCAGTGAGTGACGCTGGCGGCAGATTTCCCGGCCACATCCGGCCAGTTCATTTCTGAGCGCGTACCCTGCAATGGGTCTGAACCTGTTGGTCCAAAGGGCCGGGCCGATTCGTCGCCGTAAAAGAGTTGTACCGCGCCTGGCGCCAGCAGCAATAGCTCGGCGGCTTTGTCTCCACCTTCGCGGAACAGGCGCGTATCGTGCGAGGAAAGATAGCTCAGGACGTTGAAATCCTGTAGTTTTTCAGCCATTTGTTGCCAGGTGACATCCATATTTGCCAGACAATCGACGGCCTTTGCCGCCTGCTCCTGATAGTCGAAATTGATCATCGCATCAAAGCCGTGACGGTAATAGTCGCTTTGCATCACGCCGTGACCCCAGGCCTCGCCGGTCATCCAGAAAGGTTTGTCATCCAGCGCTTTATCCGGGTTCGCTTTCTTCCATTCAACCAGCGCCGCGCTGGCCTGTGTTTTTAACTGCTGCCAGGCGGGAAGTTCGACGTGTTTGGCGGTATCGACCCGAAACCCGTCAATCCCGTAATCACGCACCCACTGGCTGAGCCAGTGGGTCAGATAATCTCGGGGCGTGTAACCAGCAATAGCTTTAGCGTGCGTATCTGGTTTGTGTAAATAAAAGTTTGGCAGCCCGGAAGGCGTGGTGGATTCGGTTTTCAGATCGGGCAGGAAAGCCAGTGACATGGTCAGGTCGTCAAAACCCGGATTGTCGTAATCGCCAATATCGGTGCGGATCCAGTTTTTCCCCCACCATTTTTCCCAGCCTGCTTTATCGCTGAAGTTGATGTAATCATTAAAGCTGTGCCAGCTTTGCCCGGCGGCTGGCTTCCAGTCCGTCCAGCGTTCACCGAGCGTGTTTTTCAGTTCATCGCCCGACAAGTACAATGCCCCAAACTGATACTCCTGCATATCCGCCAGCGTGGCGTAGCCGGTATGATTCATGACGACATCAAACAGGATGCGAATGCCGCGCTGGTGCGCGCCGTCAACCAGCGCACGCAGGTCAGCTTCATTACCCATATTCGCGTCGAGCGTGGTCCAGTCCTGAGTGTAATAGCCATGGTAAGCATAATGGGGGAAATCACCTTTGGTGCCACCGCCGACCCAGCCGTGAATTTGCTCAAACGGCGCGCTGATCCACAGGGCGTTGATGCCTAACTGTTGTAGATAGTCGAGTTTGCTGGCGAGCCCGCGCAAATCTCCCCCATGGAAAGTACCAATTTCCTGCATGCCGTCGTTGCGACGCCCGTAGCTGTGGTCGTTGCTTGGGTCACCATTTACAAAGCGATCCGTCAGGACGAAATACACCGTAGCGTTATGCCAGTCGAAAGCGGCCGGGGCATCGGTTTCCGCCCGTTCCAGCAGCAACAGTCCGTTACTGGCTGCGGCAGGCTGTAGGGTAATCGACCCATTTTTTACCGTTGCCGTTTGCTGGCTGTAGAAATCACGCACCACGGCACCTTCCGGAAAGGTCTGGCTCACATCCAGTGTTAACGGCGAACCATCCCATTTCGGGCACTGGCGAATCTGGGTCGTGACAGGGTCTGCTGCGCTTTTTACCGAGAGCATCAACGTTGGCGTTCCGGAGCGGGTATCCACTTCCAGCGTGTAATCGCCGTCTTTGAATAAGCGCCATTGCGGCGGGGCGCCTTCACACGGTTTTAGCGACAGCATCTGGTTGAGTTTTATCGCATCAGCAGGCTGCCAGCACTGTTGGTCAAAATTTAGGATTAAAGGACGCGTACCCTTCGTCAACGCTGCATGGCTGACGAATTTACCCGTACCTTCCGCTTCGAAGATGGGGAGTCCCTGAGAAGTCCATGATGAGGCGATGGCAATGCCGGGCATGAGCGCCAGCGCAACGGCGGCAAGTTTCATAATGCTGTCCTTGGTGCTGCGATTTTCGCCAGTTTGCCAGTGAAATCAGGCCGGAAACTCCTCCTTTGAGTCGATTCCGCCAGGAGGAGAAGTGAGGGTGAGCGATCGCGCGCAAAAAATGAACTTATTTTGCGATAACCTCCACATTTTCTTCGAATTAATAGCACCCTGAACCGTTAATGCGTGACATAGTTTCAGAATTGGACTATTCCTTTGGGTGCTCTTGACGGCTATTTTTGATATGATTTGAGATTCATCTCTCATTTTTGTGAAAAATATAAGGTGTTGGAATGTATAAATCCGACCAGGAGACCTAATGATATTGACTCCCATTCGACGATATGGGGCAATGATTCTTATGTTACTCACCGTTGCATTTTCGGGTGAGGTGCTGGCAAAGACACACACGGCGACAACGAGTCACAAGCCCCAGGTAATCAAGACAAGTAATACACAGGTAAGCAGTAAACAAGAGTATTCTCGCAATAGTGCAAAGAGTAGTTCACTTCCTGATTTGCGAAAATACCCTTCCGGAACACCAAGGAAAAAAGCGTTTCTCCGGACGGTTATGCCTTATATTACCAGTCAAAATGCTGCCATTACGGCGGACCGTAACTGGCTGATTTCAAAACAGTACCAGAACCGCTGGTCACCGACTGAGCGTACGCGTATGAAAGACATCGCGAAGCGCTACAAGGTGAGCTGGTCTGGCAACACGCGTAAAATCCCATGGAATACGCTGCTTGAGCGCGTAGACATTATCCCGACCAGTATGGTGGCAACCATGGCTGCGGCTGAAAGTGGCTGGGGTACGTCGAAGCTGGCGCGTAGCAACAACAACCTGTTTGGCATGAAATGTGGCAAAGGTCGTTGTAACAATGCCCCGGGTAAGGTGAAAGGCTACTCACAGTTTGAATCGGTGAAAGAGTCGGTGAATGCTTACGTCATCAACCTGAACACGCATCCGGCTTACTCTTCATTCCGTAAGTCACGTGCGCAGCTGCGTAAAGCCGATCAGGAAGTCACCGCTACCGCGATGATTCATAAGCTGAAGGGGTATTCCACTAAAGGACAGAGCTACAACAACTATCTGTTTGCAATGTATCAGGATAACCAGCGTTTAATCGCCGCGCATATGTAATTCTGTGTGCCGGATGGCGGCTTCGCCGCATCCGGCAATAATCCTCACAGCAACACTTCGCTGTTCACATCGCGATACTCTTTGGGCGTCGTGTCATACTCTTTCTTAAAGACCGAATAAAAGTATTGCAGAGACGGATAGCCGCACATCTGTGAGATTTCGTTGATTGAAAGCGTGGTAGATATCAACAGGCTGCGCGCTTTTTCCAGCTTTTCGGCATGAATCACGGCGTGGATAGTCTCTCCAACTTCTTCTTTAAAACGCTTCTCCAGATTCGAACGAGAAATCCCCACTGAATCCAGCACTTGTTCAACCTTAATACCTTTACAGGCATGGTTGCGGATAAAGTGCATCGCCTGAATCACCGCCGGATCGGTTAATGAACGGTAGTCGGTTGAGCGGCGTTCAATGACGCGCACCGGAGGAACCAGTGTACGTTGCAGCGGCAGCTCTTCATTTGCCAGTAAACGATGTAAGAGCTTAGCGGCCTGATACCCCATCTGCCTGGCTCCCTGAGCCACGGATGAAAGCGCCACCCGCGACAGATAGCGGGTCAGTTCTTCGTTGTCGATCCCAATCACACACAGCTTTTCCGGAACCGGAATATGCAGGTGTTCGCAAACTTGCAGGACGTGTCGTGCCCGTGCATCGGTAACGGCGATAATACCGGTTTGCGGCGGTAGTGTTTGTAGCCAGTCCGCCAGACGATTTTGCGCGTGCTGCCAGTTTTCCGGTGCGGTTTCCAGCCCCTGATAGACAACGCCGCGGTACTTCTCTTTGGCAACCAACTGGCAAAACGCATATTCACGTTCCGCGGCCCAGCGTTTGCCGCTTGACGATGGCAGACCATAGAATGCAAAGCGGTTAACCCCTTTTTCCTTCAGGTGCAGGAAAGCGCTTTCTACCAACGCATGGTTGTCGGTGGCGATGTAATGTACCGGTGGATAATCTTGCTCCAGATGGTAGGAGCCTCCAACGCCGATGATGGGAACTTCAACATCGGCAAGTAATTGCGCAATATCATCATCGTCATAATCAGCAATAACGCCGTCGCCTAACCAGTCTTTAATATTATCGATACGGGCGCGGAAATCTTCCTCAATGAATATATCCCACTCGGATTGCGATGCCTGTAAATATTCACCCACACCTTCTACCACCTGGCGGTCGTAGGCTTTATTGGCATTAAATAGCAGAGTGATGCGGTGACGTTTATCAAACATAAGAACCTGTCCTGGAAAGGTTAACGTGGGCCTGTCGATACTAGCAAAACCGCAGGTACGACTGCTTGATGAAGCGTGACAAAATTCCTGATTGCCTGAGGCTACGCAAAATTTACATACTGGTCGCGGGATGACAATTGTCATTTTTTATCTGCGCATTACGGTTTTTTGTTTAATGACTAACCTTCGATCGCGATCGCTTTTTTATTTCTTTATTTAGCGCGTTTTTTTGGGAGCCAGCGCACGTTTGGGTATTCTCTTAATGGCGGTGTGAAATAACGTAATTGAGCAATAAATCAGGAAATTCCAGTATAGCCATATCGCAGTTTACTTGCCGTATTACCTGATTATGGAGCTTATTATGCCGGCTTATTTTGACCAACTCGATCGTGTTCGTTTCGAAGGCACTCAATCCACCAACCCGCTCGCATTTCGTCATTACAACCCTGACGAAATCGTATTGGGCAAGCGCATGGAAGATCATCTGCGTTTTGCGGCCTGCTACTGGCATACCTTCTGCTGGAACGGGGCGGATATGTTCGGTATGGGCGCTTTCGATCGTCCATGGCAGCAGCCTGGTGAAGCTCTGGCGCTGGCGAAACGCAAAGCGGATGTGGCATTTGAGTTTTTCCACAAGCTGAACGTGCCTTACTACTGCTTCCATGACGTGGATGTTTCGCCGGAAGGCGCGTCTTTGAAAGAGTACAAAAACAACTTTGCGCAGATGGTTGATGTGCTGGCGGCAAAACAGGAACAGAGCGGCGTGAAGCTGCTGTGGGGTACAGCAAACTGCTTCACTAACCCACGCTACGGTGCGGGTGCGGCCACAAACCCAGATCCAGAAGTGTTCAGCTGGGCCGCCACGCAGGTGGTTACGGCCATGGATGCCACGCACAAGTTAGGTGGTGAAAACTACGTTCTGTGGGGCGGCCGTGAAGGTTATGAAACACTGCTGAATACCGATCTGCGTCAGGAACGTGAGCAGATTGGTCGTTTCATGCAATTAGTCGTGGAACACAAACACAAAACCGGTTTCCAGGGCACTTTGCTTATCGAGCCGAAACCGCAGGAACCGACCAAGCACCAGTACGACTACGATGCGGCAACCGTGTACGGATTCCTCAAGCAGTTCGGTCTGGAAAAAGAGATCAAACTGAATATCGAAGCCAACCACGCTACGCTTGCAGGCCATTCGTTCCATCACGAAATCGCCACCGCTATCGCGCTGGGTCTGTTTGGCTCTGTCGATGCCAACCGCGGCGACGCACAGCTGGGCTGGGATACCGACCAGTTCCCGAACAGCGTAGAAGAGAATGCCTTGGTGATGTACGAAATCCTGAAAGCGGGCGGCTTCACTACCGGCGGTCTGAACTTTGATGCCAAAGTACGTCGCCAGAGTACCGATAAATACGATCTGTTCTATGGTCATATTGGCGCGATGGATACCATGGCGCTGTCCCTGAAAATTGCGGCCCGTATGATTGAAGACGGTGGCCTGGATCAGCGTGTGGCTAAACGTTATGCCGGTTGGAATGGTGAGCTGGGCCAGCAAATTCTGAAAGGCCAGATGACGCTGACAGAAATTGCGCAGTACGCTGAACAACACAACCTGGCGCCAGTGCACCAGAGCGGTCATCAGGAATTGCTGGAAAATCTGGTAAACCATTATTTGTTCGACAAATAACGGGTCTCTGAGAACGTCCGTAAGCCCGGTCAGCTAGCGCTACCGGGCCTTTCTTTAAGGAACGATGCCTTATGTATATCGGGATAGATCTTGGCACATCAGGCGTAAAGGCCATTCTGCTCAATGAGCAGGGCGATGTGGTGGCTTCAAAAACGGAGAAACTCACCGTCTCGCGCCCGCACCCGTTATGGTCAGAACAAGACCCAGAGCAGTGGTGGCTGGCAACGGATCGCGCGGTAAAAGCACTGGGTCAGCAGCATTCACTCCGCGAGGTGAAAGCGTTAGGGATTGCCGGGCAGATGCACGGCGCTACGCTACTGGATGAACAACAGAAGGTATTGCGTCCGGCTATCTTATGGAACGACGGCCGCTGTGCTGAAGAGTGCGTGATGCTGGAGAGTCAGGTTCCGCAGTCTCGTGCCATCACCGGCAACCTGATTATGCCTGGCTTTACCGCGCCAAAACTGCTGTGGGTGCAACGCCACGAGCCGGAGATTTTCAACCAGATTGATAAAGTCCTGCTGCCGAAAGATTACCTGCGTTTGTGCATGACCGGTGATTTTGCCAGCGATATGTCTGATGCGGCAGGGACAATGTGGCTGGATGTCGCGAAGCGTGACTGGAGCGATGTCATGCTGGCTGCCTGTAAACTGACTCGCGCACATATGCCTGCGCTCTATGAAGGCAGCGAGATTACCGGAACCTTATTGCCAGACGTCGCTAAAGCCTGGGGAATGCAGGAGGTTGCGGTTGTTGCCGGAGGTGGTGATAACGCGGCGGGCGCGGTTGGCGTAGGCATGATGAATGCCGGTCAGGCGATGCTTTCGCTGGGGACATCCGGCGTCTATTTTGCGGTGAGTGATGGTTTCCTTAGCAAACCGGAAAGTGCGGTTCACAGTTTTTGCCATGCTTTGCCTGAGCGATGGCATCTGATGTCTGTAATGTTAAGTGCGGCATCGTGTCTGGACTGGGCGGCAAAATTAACCGGACTGGCGAGCGTTCCTGCGTTGATTGACGCTGCGCAACAGGCGGATGAACACGCGGAGCCGGTCTGGTTTTTACCTTATTTGTCCGGCGAGCGTACGCCGCATAACAATCCGCAGGCCAAGGGCGTATTTTTCGGTCTGACGCATCAGCATGGTCCGGCAGAACTGGCACAGGCGGTGCTGGAAGGTGTGGGGTTTGCGCTGGCTGACGGTATGGACGTGGTACATGCCTGTGGCATTCAGCCCGCCAGCATTACGCTGATCGGCGGTGGGGCGCGTAGTGAATACTGGCGTCAGATGCTATCTGACATCAGCGGATTGCAGCTGGATTACCGTACCGGCGGTGACGTTGGCCCTGCTCTCGGCGCGGCGCGCCTGGCGCAAGTTGCCATGAATCCGCAAACGTCGTTATCAGAGTTACTGCCTCAGCTTACGCTGGAGCAGGCGCATTATCCTGACGCGGAGCGTCATGCTCGTTATCAACAGCGTCGAGAAACTTTCCGTCGTATCTATCAGCAATTACAACCGCTGATGTCCTGACCACTTTCCCCTCTGGCTAGCAGAGGGGAATTTGCCGCATATATATATCCACGAAAATAATAAGTTACACGTATGGATGTATTCTGAAAGTCCTGTGTAGTCGCTTTTTTCTGTGTTGTCTTTAGCGGGTTATTCATATTGTATCCATGATGGATAAGGAGATCCCAATGAAGACAACCAGGCTGTTGCCATGGATATTATTCCTCTCAGGCATACTGACTTACAGTATCGGTTTATGGCGCGCATGCCCGTTATTGAGCGGCAAGGGGTATTTTTTGGGGGCGCTGATGACGGGGATGTTCGTAACGTATGCCTATCAGCGCGCAGTAAATCTCAATCAAAACGATGAACGCTTCGCTTCCGTGTGTCAGATGGTTGCGCTCATCACGGCAGGGCTGTTGCTGGTGGGGGTGTGGAATGCCCCGTTGGCGCCCTTCGAAATAGGGTTATACCCGGCAGCATTCTTCGTCTGTTTAATGGGGCAATTTTTACTGCAGCGTTCGCGTAATCAGGCGCTGCCTGGAGACACCTAACTCACCAGCCTACGCGTATCAATACGCTGCAACAGAATAGACAAAAGTAAACTTCCTGCCAGCGTGGCGCTGAAAATCCACAGTATATCCAGCGGTGGCCAGTTTTTGAGTTCAATTCCGTTGGTACGTAGTGCGTGAATGATAAGCGCATGAAAACCATAAATGCCCAATGAATGGCGAGAAATAAGGCCCAGTAGCGGCAGAGTACGTGCGCTGAGCGTATTTTTGACCAGCGTCAGGAGCGAGGCGGCGCAAATAAATACCGCTGGGCCGCAGTAGAGGTACCAGGTGTCGGCAAAATTGCCTCGCCAGCGCAGTTCATGCAATGTGCCACGAGAAATAATAAATACTGCGGTAATGAATAACGCCGCACAGAGCCAGCTGAGCGCACGCTTTTGCGTATCCATCATGCCAATCGCCCGGCCCAGCATGCCGTACAGGATGTAATAGAAAGTATCGCCACTGATGTACAGGTTGACTGGGAGCCACTCAAAGCCGCCGATTTTTTGCGAGACGGTGTTGGGATTGGCAATCAACCCAATGACAACCATGAGCGCCAGTAGCATCTTGCCGCTGATATTTTTCACCTGTATCAGCGGAGAAACCAGGTAGATGACGGCGATCGCGAAGAAAAACCACAGGTGATAGAACACCGGCTTTTGCAGCAGGTTCTTCAGCGACAGCTCAGCGTTGATCGAGGTAAACAGCAGGATATAGACCAGCGCCACGCTGCTGTAAAACAGAATGCAGAGCGCGATGCGCAGGAAATGGCGCGGTTTGGCGCTACGCTCACCAAAGAACAGATAGCCCGAAATCATAAAGAACAGCGGAACGCTGACGCGAGAGGCTGAATTGAGCACGTTAGCCAGATCCCAATTCAACGGGCTGACGCTTTGCGCATTGGTGATGTACCAGGTTGTGGTGTGGATCATCACGACCATTAAACAGGCTATCCCGCGCAGGTTATCAATCCAGAAAATTTTGGGCTGCATCAGTTCCTCTGTGTCCATTAAAAAAAGTCTGACCGATATTTTGCGAACGTAGCTCACTGGAATAATCCGAGTTCTTACGCTAAAGCTTGAGATGGTCTGATGAGATTCTCAAAATAGGATCTGTTTCCAGACACTAATAATAAGACTGACCAGCAAACCAGGCGGTAATAAAATGATGATGAAGTATTTCTTTCCCGCGATCGCTGCCCTTTTGCTGGTAGCGTGCGCTGACACACAATCGTCTGCACCTGCGCAGAAAGCGCAAAAGGTTAAGGTCAGTGCCACACGTTCGCTGGATATGGAGTCATTGTGCAAAAATGAGGCGGCGCAACGCTACAACACTGGCGCGCAGAAAATTGATATCTCCGGCCTGGAGCAATTCCAGGGCAGCTATGAGATGCGTGGTTCTACCTTCCGTAAAGAGAGTTTTGTCTGCTCTTTTGATGCAGACGGGCAGTTTTTGCACCTTTCCATGCGCTAAGTTCCCCCTTTTTCCCGTTTCGTACTGTATATCTTGCAGCCAGCGGGTATACTGACCGCTTCCTTTAAATCCACACGTATCCAGCACGAAATAATATGCAAAAGTTTGATACCAGGACCTTCCAGGGCTTGATCCTGACCTTACAGGATTACTGGGCTCGCCAGGGCTGCACCATCGTTCAACCATTGGACATGGAAGTCGGCGCGGGAACATCTCACCCAATGACCTGCCTGCGTGCGCTGGGGCCGGAGCCGATGGCGACTGCTTATGTGCAGCCTTCTCGTCGTCCGACCGATGGCCGCTATGGCGAAAACCCGAACCGCTTACAGCACTACTATCAGTTCCAGGTAGTGATTAAGCCGTCTCCGGACAACATTCAGGAGCTGTACCTGGGTTCTCTGAAAGAACTGGGTATGGACCCGACCATTCACGATATCCGTTTCGTGGAAGATAACTGGGAAAACCCGACGCTGGGTGCCTGGGGTCTGGGTTGGGAAGTGTGGCTGAACGGTATGGAAGTGACGCAGTTCACCTACTTCCAGCAGGTTGGTGGCCTGGAATGTAAACCAGTAACCGGGGAAATTACTTACGGTCTGGAACGTCTGGCCATGTACATTCAGGGCGTAGACAGCGTTTACGACCTGGTCTGGAGCGACGGCCCGCTGGGTAAAACCACTTACGGCGACGTGTTCCATCAGAACGAAGTGGAGCAATCCACCTACAACTTCGAATACGCCGACGTGGACTTCCTGTTCACCTGCTTCGAGCAGTACGAGAAAGAAGCGCAGCAGCTGCTGGCGCTGGAAAATCCGCTGCCGCTGCCTGCGTATGAACGTATTCTGAAAGCCGCCCATAGCTTCAACCTGCTGGATGCGCGTAAAGCCATCTCCGTCACCGAGCGTCAGCGCTATATCCTGCGCATTCGCACCCTGACCAAAGCAGTGGCAGAAGCTTATTACGCTTCCCGTGAAGCCCTTGGCTTCCCGATGTGCAACAAAGACAAATAAGAGGCGGCCATGTCTGAGAAAACTTTTCTGGTGGAAATCGGCACTGAAGAGCTGCCACCAAAAGCACTGCGCAGCCTGGCTGAGTCCTTTGCTGCGAACGTTACCGCGGAGCTGGATAACGCTGGCATCGCGCACGGCAACGTTGAGTGGTTCGCAGCGCCGCGTCGTCTGGCGCTGAAAGTCGCGAATCTGGCGGAATCTCAACCCGATCGCGAAGTTGAAAAACGCGGTCCGGCCATTGCTCAGGCGTTTGACGCTGAAGGTAAACCGAGCAAAGCGGCAGAAGGTTGGGCACGTGGCTGCGGCATCACGGTTGATCAGGCTGAGCGTCTGACTACCGACAAAGGCGAATGGCTGTTGTACCGTGCGCATGTGAAAGGCGAAAGTGCTGAAACGCTGCTGCCGAACATGATCGCCACGTCACTGGCGAAGCTGCCGATCCCGAAACTGATGCGCTGGGGCGCGTCTGATGTCCACTTCGTGCGTCCGGTTCACACCGTGACCCTGCTGTTGGGCGACAAAGTGATTCCGGCAACGATTCTGGGCATTCAGTCCGATCGCGTGATCCGCGGACACCGCTTTATGGGCGAGCCGGAATTCACCATCGATTCTGCCGATCAGTACCCGGAAATCCTGCGTGAGCGCGGCAAAGTAATTGCGCATTACGCTGAGCGTAAAGCGAAAATCAAAGCCGATGCTGAAGAAGCGGCGCGTAAGATTGGCGGTAACGCTGACCTGAGCGAAAGCCTGCTGGAAGAAGTTACCTCGCTGGTGGAATGGCCGGTAGTGCTGACCGCGAAATTCGAAGAGAAATTCCTCGCTGTTCCGTCTGAAGCGCTGGTACACACCATGAAAGGTGACCAGAAGTACTTCCCGGTATACGCGAACGACGGCAAACTGCTGCCGAACTTTATCTTCGTTGCCAACATCGAATCGAAAGATCCGATCCAGATTATCTCCGGTAACGAGAAAGTCGTTCGTCCGCGCCTGGCGGATGCCGAGTTCTTCTTCAATACCGACCGTAAAAAACGTCTGGAAGACCATCTGCCGCGTCTGCAAACCGTGCTGTTCCAACAGCAACTGGGTACGCTGCGCGACAAGACTGATCGTATCCAGGCGCTGGCGGGCTGGATTGCTGGTCAGATTGGCGCTGATGTTAACCACGCAACGCGTGCTGGCCTGCTGTCCAAGTGCGATCTGATGACCAACATGGTCTTCGAGTTCACCGACACCCAGGGTGTGATGGGCATGCACTACGCGCGTCACGATGGTGAAGCGGAAGATGTAGCTGTTGCGCTGAACGAGCAGTATCAGCCGCGTTTTGCTGGTGATGACCTGCCGTCGAACCCGGTAGCTTGTGCCGTGGCGATTGCTGACAAGATGGACACCCTGGCGGGTATCTTCGGTATCGGTCAGCATCCGAAAGGCGACAAAGACCCGTTTGCGCTGCGTCGTGCTGCGCTGGGTGTGCTGCGTATTATCGTTGAGAAGAACCTGAATCTGGATCTGCAAACGCTGACCGAAGAAGCGGTTCGTCTGTATGGTGACAAGCTGACCAACGCCAACGTGGTGGATGACGTTATCGACTTTATGCTCGGTCGCTTCCGCGCCTGGTATCAGGACGAAGGTTATACCGTCGACACCATTCAGGCCGTACTGGCACGTCGTCCGACTCGTCCGGCTGATTTTGACGCACGTATGAAGGCGGTTTCGCACTTCCGTACGCTGGAAGCCGCGTCCGCGCTGGCTGCCGCGAACAAGCGTGTATCGAACATCCTGGCGAAGTCTGAAGAGACGCTGAATGACCGCGTGAATGCGGCAACGCTGAAAGAGCCGGAAGAAATTGCGCTGGCGATGCAGGTGGTTGTGCTGCGCGATAAGCTGGAGCCTGTCTTCGCTGCCGGTCGTTACCAGGAAGCGCTGGTTGAGTTGGCGGAACTGCGTGAACCGGTTGATGCGTTCTTCGAGAAAGTGATGGTCAACGTAGAAGATAAAGATCTGCGTATTAACCGTCTGTCTATGCTCGAAAAACTGCGCGAGCTGTTCCTGCGCGTGGCTGATATTTCTCTGCTGCAGTAACGGCCCTGCGCTGACTTAGAAAATGCCGGATGGTGGCTTCGCCTTATCCGGCATTTTTTTATGTTGTTAGCGCAACTGCAATTTTGTCAGACAGGTCTGGCTGTCTTCCATCGTCTTAATAGGATACTCCGCCGTTTTACCGTTGTAGCTCACTGCGATGGTGCCTTCCATATTGCGCGGTAGCCATACCCCGACAAAGCCATTTCGGCCGCTCTTCATCGCTTTTTGTACCACCACATCACCCTTGTTATCCGTCACTTTGACATTGAATGTCTTCTCCGGCATTTCGCCCTGGCAGCCAGAAAGGCTGTGGTTGAAACAAGGATGTGTTTGCCATTCATACGGGGCAAACGACAGATAGAACTTGTCACCGAGCGGCAGGGTATAAACCTGATCGCCCGAAGAGAGCTTCAACGCGGTGCTGGTGATGGACGCTGAGTACGGCAGCGGGCGGCTCTGCGGTGATTGATCAATCGTCTCTACGATTTGTTCGACGGATTTCCCGCTAAGCCCGTGTTCGGCCAGAAAAGTAGCTTCCGGCGTTGCCGCGAACGCAGTACCAGTGGTGAGCAAACCTAAAATCAGCAGCAGTGAGGATTTCGACATAGCTTCAATTCCTTGTGAAAATTGTGGAATATAGACTGGCTCACTATAAAGCTTGCCCTTAGGGAAAGGTCAAAGGGACGACGGGTAAAGTAATGCAAAGAAGCGTTGGGGAGGGGAGACTTACAAAATACAGATAAAAAAATCCCCGCCGTTTGGCAGGGATTCAGAATTTTGAGCTTTTTAAGCTTACAGGCTGGTTACGTTGCCAGCTGCCGGGCCTTTAGCGCCGCTTTCGATGGTGAAGGAAACTTTCTGACCTTCGTCCAGAGATTTGTAGCCATCGTTCTGGATAGCAGAGAAGTGTACGAACACGTCTTTAGAGCCATCGTCAGGAGTGATGAAGCCGAAACCTTTGTCAGCGTTGAACCATTTTACGATACCAGTCATTTTACCGGACATAGTGTATTACCTTTTAAAAAATAAGTGTGCCTTTCGGCGATATGGCGTGCTTTACAGATTTTTTAACAGTAAAGGAAATGCTCACTACGAAGGGTATCAACGATAACTCTTGAAGGGACTTGCCTTACTAACTGCTGTAATGGTCTGTACGTCAAACCGTTGAGGGCATTAACTCATTTTACGCATGTGGATGCAACTACTATTTTCTTTTTTGTGGATAACCTTCGTAAGAGAACGGCCCTGTTACAGGACCGTTCTTGAGCAAAATTGAAAAATAGTTCAATCCATCAGTTGCTTACTTAACCTAGGGTCTGCCTGAATCAGGCGCATTAACTTCAATTCGGTAGTGGAAGGCTTTACGCGTTTAGACTCCCATTCATGAACCATCGCGACCGTCACGCCCATCACTCGGGCAAAATCATCTGTTTTTAAACCTGTCCCTCGTCGTAGCTGTTCAAATTCGGTGAAAGGGTTGGTTTTTTGCGGCAGAGTGACCGTCTGCGATACATCTTTAAAAACAATCTGCTCCAGACTGCTTAGCAGTTCAAACATAGGATCTTTGTATTCCATTGAGAACTCCTACAAATCACACAGCGGGATCGTGAATTTCTTCGAAGCTCATTAAGAGTAGTCGGAAAAAATGAAGCCGGATTTAAGGTTTGCGTGATGGATTCGTTTCAGCGGATCGCAGGTGACAATCTATTGCTGGCTAACGAACTGATAAAGGTCAGGATCTCCGAACGATCGATTCCGATTGTAAAGATGACTAAAATATGACGCCGAGTGGTAAATGCAGCATTGTTTAGCAAAACGAACGATGGCGGGAACGGTTATTTTCCCCCACAAGATTACGCGGAAAGGGTATCTTGCGGGGCTGACCTGGACTATCCTTGTCAACGTCAGGCACGCGGGTGTCGTTGTGCGCATTTTTGGGTGAAAGGAGTATTAAAATGGCGACAGGTAAGTCCTGCTCTCGCTGGTTTGCGCCTGTTTTGGCGCTCTTAATGGTAGTTGGCCTGAGTGGGTGTTTTGATAAAGAAGGCGATCAACGCAAAGCGTTTATCGATTTTCTGCAGAATACTGCAATGCGTAGCGGAGAGCGTTTACCAACGCTGACCGCCGATCAGAAAAAACAGTTTGGCCCGTTTGTGTCCGATTACGCGATTCTGTATGGCTATTCGCAGCAGGTTAATCAGGCGATGGACTCCGGTCTGCGTCCGGTGGTTGATAGCGTAAATGCGATTCGTGTTCCTCAGGATTATGTGACTCAGCGTGAGCCGCTGCGTCAGGCAAATGGTGCGCTAGGTGTATTAGGGCAACAGTTGCAGAATGCGAAACTACAGGCAGATGCTGCGCATGGCGCGCTGAAGCAGGGCGAAGATCTGAAGCCGGTCTTTGATCAGGTGTACAACAAAGTTGTTACTGCACCAGCAGAGGCCTTACAGCCGCTGATCCCTGCCGCGCAAATTTTCACGCAGCAGTTGGTGCAGGTTGGTGATTTTGTGGCGCAGCAGGATACACAGGTGAGCTTTGTCGCCAACGGTATCCAGTTCCCAACGTCACAGCAGGCAAGTCAGTACAATACGCTGATTGGCCCGTTGGCTGCTCAGCATCAGGCATTTAATCAGGCCTGGACTGCTGCGGTGAATGCCGCTCAGTAATTAAGATACGGTAATGCATGAAAGGCCGGGTGAGCGTAAGCGCTACCCGGCCTTTTGTTTATGATGCGACCTGCGGGTTTACGCAGTTCTTCTCAACGCGTCCTTGCAGCGCATCGATTAAGTTATCCACCGCACAGGCCGCCATGTTGTAGCGCGTTTCGTGCGTGGCTGAACCAATGTGCGGTACGGCCACCACGTTGGGCAGTGACAGTAGAGGTGAGTCTACCGATAATGGCTCTTGCTCAAATACATCCAGGCCAGCGGCATGAATTTCGCCTTTTTGCAGGGCGGCAATCAACGCTTTTTCATCGACCACCGGGCCACGTCCGGCGTTAATAAAAATGGCGGAAGACTTCATTTTTGCAAACTGCTCGGTGCTGAACAGATGATGCGTTTCGTCGGTTAACGGCAGGATCAGGCAGACAAAATCAGACTCCTGCAACAGCGTATCGAGGTCGCAGTAACGTGCATTGAAGCGCTCTTCTGCTTCCTGATGATGACGGCGCGCATTATAGAGAATCGGCATGCTAAAGCCGAAATGCGCACGTTGTGCCAGCGCCAGCCCAATGCGGCCCATACCGACAATCCCCAGCGTTTTGTGGTGTACATCGGTACCAAACCAGTCCGGTCCGATACTTTTGGTCCATTCGCCGACCTTTACCCGTTCGGCAACTTCCACTACCCGGCGAGCGGTGCTTAACACCAGCGCCATTACCGTATCGGCGACGGTTTCCGTCAGCACGGTTGGCGTGTGCATCAACAGCACCTTACGCGCGTTGAGGGCATCGACGTCGAAGTTGTCATAGCCTACGGAAATCGTGGATGTCGCACGCAGCCTGGGCATTTTCTCCAGCAGAGCGGTATTGACGGCTTCACTGGAGCCCAGCAGACCTTCTGCATTGGCAAAAGCGTCGGCGTGCTGTGCGACCGTTTCCGGGCGCAGGTTAGGCACCTGAGTCACAGTAAAATGTTCTTCCAGGCGATGCAGTAAATCGTCAGGTAACGCTTTATAGAGAATAATGGACGGCTTCATGCGAATCTCCGTAAGTTAAAATTTAAGCGTGGCGTGCGCCAACCGGAATTTGGGAATTATTAGCAGGCTTAACAATTAAAGTTAGCCACACTGAGACAAAAAGCGCTACCCCCATAAAAATGTACGAGGCGGACGGGCTGCCGGTAGCGCCATTGAGGTAGCCGACAAACCATGAACCAAAGAATGAACCTAGCGCGCCCATGCTGTTGATCAGCGCCATTGCTCCACCGGCGACGTTGCGCGGCAGCATTTCCGGGATGATGGCGAAGAAGGGACCATAGGGGGCATACATTGCCGCGCCTGCAATAACCAACAGCGTGTAAGAAATCCAGAAGTGGTCTGCGCCTACGGCCCAGGAGCCGATAAACGCGAAAGCGGCTATTAATAACAGTGGCCAGACAAACAGCTTACGGTTTTGTAGCTTATCGGATGCCCAGGAGACGAGGATCATCGCCGCCGTCGCTGCCAGATACGGTACGGATGACAGCCAACCAACTTCCACCATCCCCAGGTTTGCGCCGCCGTTGCGGATAATCGACGGCAGCCACAGGACAAAACCATAAACGCCAATACTCCAGGCGAAATACTGCATACACAGCAGGATGACGTTACGTGAGCGGAAAGCCTCGCTATAGTTACGTACGGCTTTGATGCCTTGCTGCTCTTTTTCCAGCTGTGCCTGAAGAGCGGCTTTTTCAGATTCTGACAGCCAACCGACCTGAGACGGTTTGTCTTTTACCAGCACCCACCAGCAGAACGCCCAGATGATGGCCGGGAAGCCCTCGATGATGAACATTTCTCGCCAGCCCAGCGCCTGAATCAGGTAACCGGAAACCACGGACATCCACAGAACGGTGACCGGATTACCGAGGATCAGGAAAGTGTTTGCGCGCGAGCGTTCAGATTTCGTAAACCAGTTGCTGATATAAATCAGCATTGCCGGCATCACGGCGGCTTCAACGACGCCAAGAATAAAGCGGATGGCGGCAAGCATTGGAATATTGCTGACCATGCCGGTTAACGACGCGCATGCGCCCCAGAGGATCAGACAGACAAAAATCAGTTTTCGTACGCTGCGGCGTTCAGCGTAAATTGCGCCCGGGATCTGAAAGAAGAAATAGCCGAGGAAAAACAGCGCGCCCAGCAGGGAAGAGATCCCCTTGGTAATGCCGAGGTCTTCGTTGATACCGGCGGCGGAGGCGAAGCTGAAGTTCGCGCGATCAAGGTACGCCAGGCTATACGTGATAAACACGATTGGCATGATGTACCACCAGCGTTTTGCTGCATTAGTTGAGCTATTCATAGACTGCCCTCTGGTTATGCTGATACGCCGCCTCTGTATGTAGGGTACAGAGTTGGCCGGGAGTTTATTCTCCTAATTGTTCACGTGTGGGTAATCCTTCGCTGTCGCCCTGAACCTGAATGGCCAGTGCGCCAATTTTATTGCCGCGTGTCACCGCCTGATGCAACGAGTGGCCTTCCAGCAGGGCGCTAATAACGCCCACGGCAAAGCCATCGCCTGCGCCGACCGTATCGACCACGTTGTCGACTTTTACCGGTGCCACGCAGCCCTGTTCGCCGCTGGCGGTTTTGTACCAGGCGCCATCAGCCCCGGTTTTGACGATCACAGCCTTCACCCCATGGCGCAGATAAAAGTCGGCGATGGCTTCAGGCGTCTGCTGACCGGTTAAAATCATGCCCTCTTTTAACCCAGGTAAAACCCAGTCAGCCTGAAATGCCAGCCGGTTCAGTTTTTCCACCATTTCGGCTTCGCTTTTCCACAATACCGGGCGCAAATTCGGGTCGAACGAGATGGTCTTCCCTTGGGCTTTCAGCGTGCGGGCGGTATGCGCCAGAAGTTCATAGGAGCAGGCAGAAAGCGCGGCTGCCACGCCGCTCAGGTGCAAGTGACGTGCGCTGGCAAAATAGTTCTCGTGGTAATCCTCAATGCTGAGGTGGCTGGCAGCGGAACCTTTACGGAAATATTCCACAATGGGATCGGTTCCATTTTCGACCTTAGATTTAAGCTGAAAGCCAGTAGCGTAACGCCCGTCCTGGGTGACTCCCTGCGCATCAATCCCTTCTTTTTCCAGCGACTTAACGATAAAACGTCCAAAACTGTCGTTGCCTACACGGCTCACCCAACCGACCTTCAGGCCCAGACGGGCAAGACCGGTCGCCACGTTGAGCTCCGCGCCTGCAACGCGCTTGATAAACTGCTCCACATCCGCCAGTTCGCCGGTTTGCGTGGCGACAAACATCGCCATCGCTTCACCAATAGTGACCACATCCAGTGAATTTTTCATGCGTTACTCCTCGCGTAACAGCTCGACGTAGCGGCGGGTAACCGCCACCAAATCCTGCCCTTCCAGGGGGAACTCAATGCCGCGTGGGACATCGTTGGGCAGCGTTTTTAGCAGCGCCAGCCAGCGCGGATCGGCGGTATCTGGCGGTACGGCGCGGTAGCTGTCGCGATGTGCAACTGCGGCTTTAACATGGATATACCCAACGGTTGACGCCAGGTTCTGCGCCGCCAGTTCCGGGGAGTCGCCCACCCACAGCCAGTTGCCCATATCGAAGGTTAAAGATATCGGCAGGTTTTGCGTCTGACAGGCTTCGTTAAAGCGCTGCATCGGCTGCAGGCGTCCGCAGTCGGTCTGATCGTTCTCGACAACCAGCTCCATTCCGCTGTTGTCCAGCCATTGGCGTAGAACGTCGAACTGTTCGGTATGGGAAAAATGGCCGAGGGAGACTTTTAACCACAGTGCCTGCAAGGCCTGCGCTTCCTCAAGTAGTTCTGGAAGACGGGGGTTGAGGCTACCGTCCTCAAGGCACAACGGTTCAGGCGCAGAGTAACAGGCCAGCAGGCCGAAGATTTCGATCGCAGAGGCCATCGTGGACAGCGTCTTCAGCTCAACGTCGGTTAATAGCTCGCGACGGATTTCGACGCCGTCAGCACCGGCTTCAGCGATGATGGGCAGCATTGCCGTTTGCCCGCCTGCGGCCCGTACCTGGTCGTGCCCATAAGCGGCGGTGACCACCATAATTTTTCTTTTCATGGAAACTCCAGACTAGCGTTCTTGTTATAACGCTAGATGGAACCGGTTCCAAAGAAAAGCCTATGATGTCGAATTTATGATCACCATCACGAAGGTAATTTAACGGCAGGTAGAGCCGCGCACGATCAGCTCGCCGGAGAAGACCTGCTCCTGAATGGCCGCAGAGCCGCCATCGATCCGGCGCACAACCTGCTCAACGGCGGTGTAACCAATCTGCCAGGTGGGTTGTTTCAATGTGGTAATACCAACGCCCGCCAGCTCGGCCCATTCCAGCTCGTCAAAACCGAGTAGGCCAATGTCGCTCCCCCAGTTGAGGCCAATGCGTTTCAGGGCGCGGGCTACTTGTAGCGTGAGGGCACCGTTGGCAGAGATAACAGCTTTGCGCATTCCACGATGCTGCTGGTGAAACTGGCGCAGGGTGTCGTCCAGTTGCGTATTGTCCGTGAGCGGGACTTCGGCATTTTGCGCGATCACGCCGGGGTATTGCGCGAGCGTGGCACGAAAAGCGCTCAGGCGTTCGCGGCGGGTATTCACCATGCCGAGAGGTTCGCTGAGGAACAGGATGGCTTCAAAACCTTGTTCGACCAGATGTTCGGTGGCAACCGTTGCCGCCTGGGTGTTATCCAGCCCGACCATATCACAGGCGAAATCGGGAATTTTACGGTCAATCAGCACCATCGGCAGCGCAGACTGTTGCAGGCGGTTCAGCCCCTCTTCGCGCATCCCGACGGCGTTGACCACAATCCCTTCGACCTGGTAGCTGCGCAGCAGGTCGAGATAATGCAGTTCCTGATCCACTTCGTTGTTGGTGTTACACACCAGCGGGGTAAAGCCTTTATCGCGACAGGCGGCTTCAATACCACTTAGCACGTTGACGGAGTAGGGATTAGTAATATCGGCGATGATCAGGCCAATCAGGCGGGTACGACCGTGTTTCAGGCCTCTTGCCATCAGGCTGGGACGGTAGTCGAGATCGGCAATGGCTTGTTCAATGCGGGCCAGCAGCGCGTCGGAAAGCAGGTGCTTTTCACCGTTGAGATAACGTGAAATGCTGGTCTTGCCGGTTTTTGCAGCTTTCGCCACATCGCTGATGGTTGCCCGTGTTGATTTGCTCATCGCTGATTTCCCTGAATTTGGTGACAACACCTTAACGCGAAAATCAACGATGGCAAGTGCTTCATGCCGGATGGATACGGTCTGCTTCCATCCGGCACAAAACGTTACTGGATCGGGCTTAAGGTAATTTCTACGCGGCGGTTTTGCGCTTTACCTTCCGCTGTGCTGTTGCTGGCGATCGGATTTGCCGGGCCCATACCCTGAGTGCGGATGCGGTTAGCTGCGACCCCTTGAGTGATCAAGGCGCTGGCTACGGAGTCTGCGCGCTGCTGTGACAGACGCATATTCAGATCCTGGCTGCCGGTGCTGTCGGTGAAGCCCAGCACGTTGACGGCGGTTTTATTGTACTCTTTCAGTACCATCGCCACGCCGGTCAGGGTGTTAGCACCCGCAGGCTTCAGGTTGGCACTGCTGCTGTCGAAGGTGACGTTGTTTGGCATGTTCAGAATGATGTTATCGCCACTGCGCGTCACGCTGACGCCCGTTCCCTGCATTTTTTCGCGCAGTTTCGCTTCCTGCACGTCCATGTAATAGCCGATACCACCGCCAACGGCCGCGCCAGCCGCTGCGCCAATCAGTGCGCCTTTGCCGCGATCTTTCTTCGAAGAAGAGAGTGCGCCAATGCCCGCGCCGACCAGAGAGCCAATACCTGCGCCAATGCCGGATTTACCTGCTTCGCGTTCGCCGGTGTAAGGGTTTGTTGTGCAGCCAGAAACCGCCAGGGCGCCGCTCACGATGGCAGCAATAACAAATACACGTTTCTTCATCTTAATTCCTTAATGACTTTTTCTTCTTTGCCACAGCGACCGTGGCGGTTGATTATGACGTGTGAACATGAAGAAAATTCCAGGGAAGACTCTGAAATTTGTAAGTAACATTGAACGGCATAATAAATAAGCCGTCACATCGCATTCAGGAGCGCCATCTTGGCTAATTCACCCGCACATTACTCGGTGTTAACCGCCGCCCACTGGGGACCAATCCTCGTCGACACTGATGGTGAGACGGTTTTCTCCTCGCGTGGCGCGCTGCCCACCGCTCATCCCAACTCTTTGCAAACCGTGGTGCGCGACCAGGTTCACAGTAAAACGCGGGTACGTTTTCCGATGGTGCGTAAAGGGTTTCTCGCCTCGCCGGAAAACCCACAGGGCGTACGTGGGCAGGATGAGTTTGTTCGCGTCAGTTGGGACGACGCGCTGAATCTTATCCATACGCAGCATAAACGCATCCGTGACAGCTACGGCCCGGCCTCAATTTTTGCCGGTTCGTACGGCTGGCGGTCCAACGGCGTGTTACACAAAGCGGCGACCCTGTTACAGCGTTATATGGCGCTGGCGGGCGGTTATACCGGGCATCTGGGGGATTACTCGACGGGGGCTGCGCAAGCGATCATGCCGTACGTGGTGGGCGGGAACGAAGTTTACCAGCAGCAAACCAGCTGGCCGGTGGTGCTGGAGAACAGCGAGGTGGTGGTGTTGTGGAGCGCCAATCCGCTGAATACCCTGAAGATTGCCTGGAACGCGTCCGATGAGCAGGGCCTCGCGTACTTTGAGGCATTGCGCGACAGCGGTAAACGATTGATCTGTATCGATCCGATGCGATCGGAAAGCGTCGATTTCTTTGGCGATAAGATGGAATGGATTGCCCCGCATATGGGGACCGACGTAGCGCTGATGCTGGGCATCGCGCATACGCTGGTGGAAAACGGCTGGCATGACGAGGACTTTCTCTCCCGGTGTACTACCGGATATGACCGTTTTGCCGACTATCTGCTGGGTAAATCTGACGATGTTGCAAAAACGGCAAAATGGGCGGCAGAGATTTGTGGCATTCCGGCAGCGAAGATACGCGAACTTGCAGCGATATTTCACCAAAATACCACCATGCTGATGGCCGGATGGGGCATGCAGCGCCAACAGTATGGCGAGCAGAAACACTGGATGATTGTCACCCTGGCCGCCATGCTCGGACAAATCGGGAAGCCAGGCGGCGGTTTTGGGCTGTCGTACCATTTTGCCAACGGCGGCAACCCAACGCGCCGGGCTGCGGTGCTGGCTTCAATGCAGGGCAGCGTTAAAGGCGGCACCGACGCGGTAGATAAAATCCCGGTGGCGCGAATTGTCGAAGCGCTGGAAAATCCCGGCGGTTTTTACCAGCACAACGGCATGGACCGCCATTTCCCGGACATCCGTATGCTGTGGTGGGCGGGTGGCGCTAACTTCACCCATCATCAAGACACTAACCGTTTAATTCGCGCCTGGCAAAAACCGGAGCTGGTGGTCATCTCGGAGTGTTTCTGGACCGCAGCAGCAAAGCATGCTGATATCGTGCTGCCAGCAACCACCTCCTTTGAGCGTAATGATTTGACCATGACTGGCGATTACAGCAACCAGCACCTGGTGCCGATGAAGCAGGTCGTACCGCCGCAGGACGAAGCGCGAAATGATTTTGATGTCTTTGCCGAGCTGAGTGAGCGCTGGGAAAAGGGCGGATATGAACGGTTCACCGAAGGTAAAAGCGAACTGGCGTGGCTGGAGACTTTTTACAATATTGCCGGGCAACGTGGGGCCAGTCAGCAGGTGACATTGCCGCCTTTCGCCGAGTTTTGGCAGCGCAACGCCCTGATCGAAATGCCGGAAAACGCCGCCAGCGCACAGTTTATCCGTTTTGCGGATTTTCGCCGCGACCCGCAGACGCATCCGCTGAAAACGGACAGCGGCAAAATTGAAATCTACTCCGCGAGGATTGCAGGTTACGGCTACGCGGACTGCGCGGGACATCCGATGTGGCTGGAGCCGGATGAGTGGTTCGGTAACGCCGAACCGGACCAGCTACAGCTGCTTTCCGCCCATCCGGCGCACCGTTTGCATAGTCAGCTTAACTACAGTGCGCTACGTGAGCAGTACGCGGTAGCGGATCGTGAGCCGATAACGATTCATCCGCAGGACGCCCACGCGCGCGGCATTGCGGATGGCGATACGGTCAGGGTGTGGAACCAGCGCGGGCAAGTTCTGGCGGGCGCGGTGGTGACGGCGGGTATTAAACCCGGCGTCATCTGTATTCATGAAGGCGCCTGGCCTGATTTGGATCTCGCAGCGAACGGTATTTGTAAAAATGGCGCCGTCAACGTGCTGACCAAAGATCTCCCCAGCTCGAAGCTGGGGAATGGCTGCGCGGGCAATACTGCGTTGGCGTGGCTTGAAAAATACAGCGGACCAACGTTGGCGCTTACGGCGTTTGATCCGCCTGCCAGCCCATAATCCACGTGGGGTGGTGAGTCTCTTCCTGCCATGCGCCGTCTTCAATACGAAAACCCAGCGCATGGTAGAAGTTCACCGCTGATTGATTCTTCTGGTAGACCTCAAGGCTGAGTATCGAAAAGCGCTGCTGGACATGCTGCACCAGCGCTTTGCCGATCCCGCTTCTGATGGCGGCAGGTGCGACAAACAGCGCGCCGAGAAAGCGGTCGTCAATCACGCTGGCAAAGCCTTTGAGCTCGCCTTCTTCTTCCCAAACCCAGGTTTGCGCTGCTGGCAGATAAACATCCCGCACCACGGATTCACTTTCGCGCCAGTAGCGCTCTTCGATAAATGGATGGGCATGGATTGTGCTTTCCATCCACAGCGCCAGAATTGACGGCAGATCTTCAGCCTTGGATTCACGAATCATGTTGTTCTCCCGGATAACAGATGCAGCTGGTGACATGGTCGTTGACCAGGCCGCACGCCTGCATAAAGGAGTAACAAATGGTGGTGCCGACAAACTTAAATCCGCGTTTTTTTAACGCTTTAGACAGCGCGTCTGACGCAGGCGTGGAGGTGGGAATATCGCTCAGGTTGGCGGCGCGAGTCACTTGCGGTTGGTTATCAACAAATGACCAGACGAATTCGCTAAACGACTCTCCGTTTTGCGCCATCGTCAGAAAAGCGCGAGCGTTGCCGATAATGGCCTGAATTTTTCCGCGATGACGAATAATGCCGGCATCCAGTACCAGCCTTTCCACATCCTCTTCGGTCATGGCCGCCACTTTTTCCGGGTCAAAATGGTGGAAGGCGTGGCGATAGTTTTCCCGTTTCTTGAGCACGGTAATCCACGATAACCCGGCCTGCTGGCCCTCAAGGCAGATCATTTCGAACAGCTTTTTACCATCGGTTTCGGGGACGCCCCATTCCTTGTCGTGGTAGGCAATGTAAAGTGGGTCCTGGCTGACCCATCCGCAACGCTGCATATTCTTCCTCGCTGTTTTTACTGGCGTAAAAATTTCATTCGGCCCGCCTTGACGCGCCAGCTAAAAAGACAATATTTAATACAGGGCCTGATGGGCCCAATATCCTTCACACAATGACAATAATATCGCCGAATTCGGCTCTTTTCTGGAGTCGCGTTGATGATTATAAGAAACGGTAGTGGTCGCCAAAGGTTAACTCTGGCGAGCGTCGTAGTTTGTGCGCTGTCCATCAATACAGCATATGGCTGGCAACAAGAATATATCGTTGATGCGATGTCAGGGCATACGGCTGAACGTTATACATGGGACAGCGATCACCAACCACGTTATAACGACATTCTGGAAGAACGTATTCGTTCCACTCAGAACGTGGCGGGTCCCGTGGTAAATCTGGCGGATGAGACGCCTATGGATGCGACCAGCGGCATGAGTATGGGCTGGAACTTCCCGCTTTCAAGGCAGGTGACAACTGGTCCGGTTGCCGCGCTGCATTATGACGGTTCAACCACATCTACTTACAACGAATTTGGCGATAGCGCGACGTCGGTAACGCAGAACGATCCGCTGTGGCATGCCAGCGTGAGTTCGTTGGGTTGGCGAGTCAATTCGCAGTTCGGTGATGTGCGTCCGTGGGCGCAAATCAGCTATAACCAGCAGTTTGGCGAGAATATCTGGAAGGCGCAGTCGGGTCTCAGCCGCATGTCAGCAGCGGGTCAGGATGGTAACTGGGTGGATGTCACCGTCGGTGCAGATATGCTGTTGAACCTGCACATGGCGGCTTACGCGGCGCTTTCGCAGGCGGAAAACAGTACCAACAACAGCGACTATATGTACACCATGGGAGTGAGCGCCAAATTTTAACGTAAGTAATCAGTATATAAACATCTTGATTACATGTTGAGATCAACAATCACACGCACTCCAGCGATAGCGTGTACTAACTCATGCGATAAAATTCAGTAACCCGACTTTTTGTCTCGTCATTCATTCCGCATTCCAGGCATTTCATTCCGTCCTGGCGGCATTTCATGCCGTTTTCTCCTGCTCATAAAAGCGCTTCGGTATGGTTGTTGGCAGAGAATTTCCCATTTTGTTTATGCAGGAAGACTGCCATGAAAACTTCTGATTATCAGCGTACCCGCTGGCTGACACTGATCGGCACCATCATTACCCAATTTGCTTTAGGTTCTGTTTATACCTGGAGCCTGTTTAACGGTGCGCTCTCTTCTAAGCTTGATGCGCCGGTGAGTCAGGTTGCCTTTTCCTTTGGCCTGCTGAGCCTCGGGCTGGCAATTTCTTCTTCCGTCGCCGGGAAACTGCAGGAACGTTTTGGCGTGAAACGCGTCACCATGGCCTCCGGTATTTTACTGGGTGTCGGCTTCTTCTTAACCGCCCACTCTGACAGCCTGATTATGCTGTGGCTGAGCGCCGGTGTATTGGTCGGTCTGGCGGATGGCGCAGGCTACCTGTTAACACTTTCCAACTGTGTAAAATGGTTCCCTGAGCGTAAAGGGCTGATTTCCGCCTTTGCCATCGGTTCTTACGGTCTTGGCAGCCTCGGTTTTAAATTCATCGACAGCCAACTGTTGAGCACTGTGGGTCTGGAAAAAACCTTCATGATTTGGGGCGCGATTGTGCTGGTGATGATCGTCTTTGGCTCCACGCTGATGAAAGACGCGCCGAATCAGGAAGTGAAAACGAAAAATGGCGTGGTTGAGAATGACTACACCCTGGCGCAGTCCATGCGTAAACCGCAGTACTGGATGCTGGCAGTGATGTTCCTGACGGCGTGTATGAGTGGGCTATATGTGATTGGCGTGGCGAAAGATATTGCACAAAGCCTGGCGCATATGGATGTGGCAACGGCGGCAAATGCGGTTACCGTCATTTCTATCGCTAACCTGTCAGGTCGTCTGGTTCTGGGGATTCTGTCCGACAAAATCTCTCGTATTCGCGTTATCACCATTGGGCAGGTCGTTTCGCTGGTCGGTATGGCGGCACTGCTGTTCGCCCCGCTGAATGATGCGACCTTCTTCGCGGCGATTGCCTGTGTAGCATTTAACTTTGGCGGTACCATCACCGTGTTCCCGTCACTGGTGAGCGAGTTCTTCGGTTTGAATAACCTTGCTAAAAACTACGGCGTCATTTACTTAGGTTTCGGTATCGGCAGTATTTGTGGTTCCATTATCGCCTCGCTGTTCGGCGGTTTCTATGTGACCTTCTGCGTTATCTTTGCGCTGTTAATTATCTCGCTGGCACTCTCCACCACCATCCGCCAGCCACAGCGTAGCGTATATACCGAGGCGCACGCCTAAACCTATTAGTAGTCTGATTAATACCTGGCGCATATATTTACAAAAATATATGCGTCATTTGCATTCTCCATAAGCACTTTTTCCCCCTCCTGTGGTCTACTTACCCGCGCCCGTAGACATTTCACTTCTGCTGTTGTCGCATTTTCCCCTGCCTGGTCTGTTTGACTACTGCTCAGGGTGTTTTAATCCCGATTCCCAGGGTTTGTTTGCATGAGATATATTAAGTCGATGACGCAGCAGAAACTCAGTTTCCTGCTGGCAATCTATATCGGTTTGTTTATGAACTGTGCTGTATTTTTCCGGCGCTTTAGCGGATATGCACACGAGTTTACCGTCTGGAAAGGACTCTCTGCGGTTGTTGAATTAGCCGGCACTGTGCTGGTGACCTTCTTTTTACTACGACTTCTCTCTTTATTTGGTCGGCGCGCCTGGCGTGTCCTGACAACGTTAGTGGTGCTGTGTTCTGCCGGTGCCAGCTATTACATGACCTTCCTGAACGTGGTAATTGGTTACGGTATTATTGCCTCCGTAATGACCACGGATATTGATTTATCGAAAGAAGTGGTTGGCTGGCATTTTGTCGTGTGGCTGGTTTCGGTCAGCATTTTACCGTTGGTTCTGATTTGGAGTAATCGCTGCCGCTATACCCTGATGAAACAGATACGTACGCCTGGCATGAGATGGCGCAGCGTGGCGGTAGTTTTACTGGCTGGTCTGATGGTATGGGTCCCGATTCGCCTGCTGAGCATGCAACAGAGAAGCGTTGAGCGAGCAACGGGAATCGATTTACCCAGCTATGGCGGGGTAGTGGCGAATTCCTATCTGCCGTCAAACTGGCTCTCCGCGCTGGGTCTGTACGCCTGGGCACAGGTGGATGAATCCTCAGACAACAAATCGTTGATGAACCCGGCGAAGAAGTTTACCTATGTTGCCCCCAAAAACCTCGACGACACCTATGTGGTCTTTATTATCGGCGAAACGACCCGCTGGGATCATATGGGAATTTTTGGCTATGAGCGCAATACCACGCCAAGGCTCGCCCAGGAGAAAAATCTGGCCGCCTTCCGTGGATATTCCTGTGATACGGCAACCAAACTTTCGCTGCGTTGCATGTTTGTGCGTGAGGGTGGGGCAGAAGAAAACCCGCAGCGTACTCTGAAAGAACAAAACGTCTTCTCCGTGCTCGGCCAGTTAGGGTTCAAGACCGATCTTTACGCGATGCAAAGCGAGATGTGGTTCTACAGTAACACCATGGCGGAGAACATCGCCTATCGTGAGCAGATTGGCGCAGAGCCGCGCAACCGTGGCAAGAACGTTGACGATATGCTGTTGATTACCGAGATGCAGCAGTCTCTGCAAAATAATGAAGATGGTGGCAAGCATCTAATTATTCTGCATACCAAGGGCTCGCATTTTAACTACACCCAGCGCTATACCCGTGATTATGCGCAGTGGAAGCCGGAATGTGTCAATGTTGATAGCGGTTGCTCGAAAGCTGAGATGATCAACTCATTCGATAACTCGGTAACCTATGTTGATCACTTTATTACCAAAGTGTTTGATCAGCTACGCGATAAGAAAGCGATCGTGTTTTACGCCGCCGATCACGGTGAGTCGATTAACGAGCGCGAGCACCTGCACGGTACGCCGCGTAAAATGGCGCCACCTGAGCAGTTCCGCGTTCCTATGATGGTGTGGATGTCTGACAAATATCTGGAAGACCCCGACCATGCGAAGGCGTTTGCACATCTGAAGCAAGAAGCTGATATGAAGGTGCCACGTCGTCATGTGGAACTGTACGACACCATTTTGGGTTGCCTCGGTTATACCTCGCCAAATGGCGGTATTAACGAGAATAACAACTGGTGCCGTATCCCGGACGCGAATAAGGCTACAGCCCAGTAACTGAGCTGCTGACTTTCTCGCCGATCAAATGGCATTTTGATACTAAGGGATTGACGGGCGCGCAGCTGAGCAGTAAGATGCGCCCCGCATTCGGTGATTGGCGCAGCCTGGTAGCGCACTTCGTTCGGGACGAAGGGGTCGGAGGTTCGAATCCTCTATCACCGACCAAATTAGAAAAGCCCGCTCTCTGAGCGGGCTTTTTGCTTTCCGGAATCCACGAGGATGAGAACCTCCGGGGGCAAGAGGTTCGACTCGAGCGTAGCGAGAGAACGTTGCGTCAGCAACGGCCCGCAGGGCGAGCCACGCAGTGGCGAGTAATCCTCTATCACCGACCAAATTAGAAAAGCCCGCTCTCTGAGCGGGCTTTTTGCATTTGTGGCTTTTGTAGGCCTGATAAGCGAAGCGCCATCAGGCAAAACATCACGCTATAACAGACATTGCCGGATGCGGCGCAAGCGCCTTATCCGGCCTACAGGCGAAGCGCTATCAGGCAAAACATCACGCTATAACAGACATTGCCGGATGCGGCGCAAGCGCCTTATCCGGCCTACAGGCGAAGCGCCATCAGGCAAAACATCACGCTATAACAGACACTGCCGGATGCGGCGCAAGCGCCTTATCCGGCCTACAGGCGAAGCGCTGGCAGGGCGTATTTTTTGTTTTTCCGACCCCACGTTTGACCTTCATTTTATCTGCAAAAATTGTGCACCACTTCCCACTGACTGTTAACGATTCTGTGACATATTCCATTGCCTTTTTTTATATTTGCTTGAAACTTTTTTTGCGCTACTTATGGCTGAAGCTGGCATTTTCCGCTGTGCGCTTTAACGTTCATGGTATTAATCGCTCAGATATGCAGCATTAATTTAGAAAGTTTGAATAAATTGCATAAATGTTAATCACCAAATGTTGCGAAATATGAAGATGTTTATTCTGGCATAGTACGCGTAGCACAAATTTCCCTGCTGAAAATGTCCTTCCGCACTTTTTTTAATCTTTGTTTGTGAATTCTCACCGTTGGCGTAAATCACGGTGACCTGTATTGACGTTTTCACATTCTGTTGACAGATTGTAGGGTATGAGGGGCATTTCATGGAGAATCCGCACTGCAACTCAGTCGCTTATGTGAACGGAATCCCCATCCTCTTAACGCCGACCCGGCCGGGTAAAAAACAAAAAAGGCCAGGCGGTGCAAACCCACTGCAAAGGGTAAAACAACAAACATCACATTGGAGCAGAAGAATGAGTATTTCCTTGAAGAAGTCAGGGATGCTGAAGCTTGGTCTGAGCCTGGTGGCTATGACCGTCGCAGCAAGCGTACAGGCTAAAACTCTGGTTTATTGTTCAGAAGGATCTCCTGAAGGCTTTAACCCGCAGCTTTTCACCTCTGGCACCACCTATGATGCCAGCTCCGTACCGATCTATAACCGCCTGGTCGAGTTCAAAACCGGTACGACTGAAGTGATTCCGGGCCTTGCTGAGAAGTGGGAAATCAGCGAAGACGGCAAAACCTACACCTTCCACCTGCGTCAGGGCGTGAAGTGGCAGGACAACAAAGAATTTAAACCGACGCGCGATTTTAACGCCGATGACGTGGTGTTCTCTTTCGATCGTCAGAAGAATGCCCAGAACCCGTACCATAAAGTCTCTGGCGGCAGCTATGAATACTTCGAAGGGATGGGTCTGCCGGATCTGATCTCCGAAGTGAAAAAAGTGGACGATAAAACCGTTCAGTTCGTGCTGACTCGCCCGGAAGCGCCGTTCCTGGCTGACCTGGCGATGGACTTCGCTTCTATTCTTTCCAAAGAATATGCTGACAACATGCTGAAAGCCGGTTCTCCGGAGAAAGTGGATCTGAATCCAATTGGTACCGGTCCGTTCCAGCTGCAGCAGTACCAGAAAGACTCCCGTATTCTGTATAAAGCATTCGAAGGTTACTGGGGCACCAAGCCGCAGATCGACCGTCTGGTCTTCTCCATTACGCCTGATGCTTCCGTGCGTTACGCCAAACTGCAGAAGAACGAGTGCCAGGTGATGCCGTACCCGAACCCGGCAGACATCGCGCGCATGAAGCAGGATAAAAACATCAACCTGATGGAGCAGGCGGGTCTGAACGTGGGCTACCTCTCTTTCAACACCGAGAAGAAACCGTTTGATGACGTGAAAGTCCGTCAGGCGCTGACCTACGCGGTAAACAAAGAAGCGATCATCAAAGCGGTTTATCAGGGCGCTGGCGTTGCCGCGAAAAACCTGATCCCGCCGACCATGTGGGGCTATAACGACGACGTTAAAGACTACACCTACGATCCTGAGAAGGCCAAAGCGCTGCTGAAGGAAGCTGGTCAGGACAAAGGCTTTACCGTTGAGCTGTGGGCTATGCCGGTACAGCGTCCATATAACCCGAACGCACGTCGTATGGCAGAAATGGTTCAGGCTGACTGGGCGAAAATTGGCGTTCAGGCCAAGATTGTGACCTACGAGTGGGGCGAGTATCTGAAACGCGCCAAAGCGGGCGAGCATCAGGCGGTGATGATGGGCTGGACCGGTGACAATGGGGATCCGGACAACTTCTTCGCCACTCTGTTCAGCTGTGCGGCAGCGAAAGACGGTTCCAACTACTCTCGCTGGTGCTACAAGCCGTTTGAAGACCTGATCCAGCCAGCGCGTGCGACGGACGATCACAACAAACGTATTGAACTGTACAAGCAAGCGCAGGTAGTTATGCACGATCAGGCTCCGGCTCTGATTGTTGCTCACTCCACCGTGTACGAACCAGTGCGTAAAGAAGTGAAAGGCTATGTGGTTGATCCATTGGGCAAACACCACTTCGAAAACGTTTCTGTCGAATAATTAAAAGCAATTAAGGAAGCGCTGCGCCCCGGTATTGTGTAGGCCGGATAAGCGCAGCGCCATCCGGCGTAATGCTTTACCCGCGATGCAGTTTGCGTGGGATAAGATTTGTGAGCAATACAGACTCACGGTTCCAGGCCGTGCGTCATTAGAGAGAATCCGGGTTATGTTGCAGTTCATTCTCCGACGTTTGGGACTCGTCATCCCCACGTTTATCGGTATCACTCTTCTCACCTTTGCCTTTGTCCATATGATCCCCGGCGATCCGGTTATGATCATGGCGGGTGAACGTGGGATCTCCCCTGAGCGTCATGCTCAACTGTTGGCTGAACTCGGTCTGGATAAGCCGATGTGGCAGCAGTACCTCCACTATATCTGGGGGGTTATGCATGGTGATTTAGGTATCTCACTGAAAAGCCGCTTACCGGTGTGGGAAGAGTTCGTACCTCGCTTCAAAGCAACGCTGGAACTCGGCGTCTGCGCGATGATTTTCGCCGTCGCAGTGGGTATCCCAGTGGGTGTACTTGCTGCCGTTAAGCGCGGCTCCATTTTCGATCACACGGCAGTTGGCCTGGCGCTGACCGGTTACTCTATGCCGATTTTCTGGTGGGGCATGATGCTGATCATGCTGGTTTCCGTGCAGTTGAACCTGACGCCAGTTTCTGGGCGGGTGAGCGACATGGTGTTCCTTGATGATTCCAATCCGCTAACCGGCTTTATGCTGATCGACACCGCCATCTGGGGTGAAGAGGGCAACTTTATTGATGCGTTGGCGCATATGATCCTGCCTGCGATGGTGCTGGGTACCATTCCTCTGGCGGTCATTGTGCGTATGACCCGTTCATCGATGCTGGAAGTGCTGGGTGAAGATTACATCCGTACCGCGCGCGCCAAAGGCCTGACCCGTATGCGCGTCATCATTATTCACGCTCTGCGTAACGCGATGCTGCCCGTGGTGACCGTTATCGGCCTGCAGGTTGGTACGCTGCTGGCCGGGGCGATTCTGACCGAGACCATCTTCTCGTGGCCGGGGCTGGGGCGCTGGCTGATCGATGCGCTGCAACGCCGCGATTATCCGGTGGTGCAGGGCGGGGTGCTGCTGGTCGCGACGATGATTATTCTCGTCAACCTGCTGGTAGACCTGCTGTACGGCGTGGTGAACCCGCGTATTCGGCATAAGAAGTAAGGGGCCATCATGTCACAGGTTACTGAAAATAAAGTTATTGCTGCACCGGTGCCGATGACTCCGCTGCAGGAGTTCTGGCACTATTTTAAACGCAACAAAGGTGCGGTTGTTGGGCTGGTGTACGTTGTGGTGATGATCCTGATTGCGGTCTTTGCCAACGTCCTCGCACCCTACAACCCGGCAGACCAGTTCCGCGATACGCTGCTGGCTCCTCCCGCGTGGCAGGACGGCGGTACCATGGCGCATCTGTTTGGTACTGATGATGTAGGCCGCGACGTGTTGTCCCGCCTGATGTACGGTGCGCGTCTGTCGCTGTTGGTCGGCTGTCTGGTGGTAGTACTCTCCCTGCTGATGGGCGTGGTTCTTGGGCTGATCGCCGGTTACTTTGGCGGGATTGTTGATAACGTCATCATGCGTGTGGTCGATATCATGCTGGCATTGCCGAGCCTGTTGCTGGCGCTGGTGCTGGTGGCGGTATTTGGCCCCTCGATTGGCAACGCCGCGCTGGCGCTGACGTTCGTGGCATTGCCGCACTATGTCCGTTTGACGCGCGCCGCCGTGCTGGTGGAGGTTAACCGCGACTACGTCACTGCATCTCGCGTGGCGGGAGCCGGCGCGATGCGCCAGATGTTCGTCAACATTCTTCCTAACTGTCTTGCGCCGCTGATTGTTCAGGCGTCGCTTGGCTTCTCTAACGCCATTCTCGATATGGCTGCCCTCGGCTTCCTGGGGATGGGCGCACAGCCGCCTACGCCGGAATGGGGCACCATGCTCTCTGACGTTCTGCAGTTTGCCCAAAGCGCCTGGTGGGTCGTGACCTTCCCGGGGCTGGCGATCCTGTTGACGGTGCTGGCATTTAACCTGATGGGTGACGGTCTGCGTGACGCGCTCGATCCCAAACTGAAGCAGTAAGAGGTTCGAGATGGCGTTATTAAATGTAGATAAATTATCGGTGCATTTCGGCGACGTAGGTTCCGAATTCCGCGCCGTAGACCGCATTAGCTACAGTGTGAATCAGGGTGAAGTGGTTGGCATTGTAGGAGAGTCCGGCTCTGGTAAGTCCGTCAGTTCGCTGGCGATTATGGGACTGATTGACTACCCAGGCCGCGTTATGGCCGAAAATCTGGAGTTTAATGGTCGCGACCTGAAGCGCATCTCTGAGAAAGAGCGTCGCCAGTTAGTGGGCGCGGAAGTGGCGATGATCTTCCAGGACCCGATGACCAGCCTTAACCCCTGCTACACCGTCGGCTACCAGATTATGGAAGCTATTAAAGTGCACCAGGGCGGCAACAAAAAAACGCGTATTCAGCGGGCAATAGACCTGCTGACGCTGGTGGGTATCCCCGATCCGGCCTCACGTCTTGATGTATATCCTCACCAGTTGTCCGGTGGGATGAGCCAGCGCGTGATGATCGCGATGGCGATAGCCTGTCGTCCGAAACTGCTGATTGCCGACGAACCGACAACGGCGCTGGATGTGACTATTCAGGCGCAGATCATCGAGCTACTGCTGGAATTGCAGCAAAAAGAGAACATGGCGCTGGTCTTAATCACGCACGATCTGGCGCTGGTGGCTGAAGCGGCACACAAAATCATCGTGATGTACGCCGGCCAGGTGGTAGAAACCGGAGCCGCGCAGGATATTTTCCGCGCGCCACGTCATCCTTACACCCAGGCGCTGCTGCGCGCGCTGCCTGAGTTTGCTCAGGATAAAGCACGTCTGGCCTCGCTGCCGGGCGTGGTTCCCGGGAAATATGACCGCCCGAGCGGCTGTTTGCTGAACCCACGCTGCCCCTATGCGACCGACAAATGCCGCGCTGAAGAACCTGAACTGAACCTGCTGGAAGGCGGTCGTCAGTCGAAATGCCACTACCCACTTGATGATGCCGGGAGGCCTGGGCTATGAGTACGCAAAAGGCCGCTTTGCCACAGCCGCTGTTGCAGGCTATTGATCTGAAAAAACACTACCCGGTGAAAAAGGGCATGTTCGCCCCGGAGCGCCTGGTGAAAGCGCTGGACGGCGTCTCCTTTACCTTAGAGCGTGGTAAAACGCTGGCGGTGGTAGGCGAGTCGGGCTGTGGGAAATCCACCCTTGGCCGCCTGCTGACGATGATTGAAGTCCCGACCGGCGGTGAGCTGTATTACCAGGGACAGGATCTGCTTAAGCACGACCCGCAGGCGCAAAAGCTGCGTCGGCAGAAAATCCAGATTGTATTCCAGAACCCGTACGGTTCCCTGAACCCGCGTAAAAAAGTGGGACAGATTCTGGAAGAGCCGCTGCTGATCAACTCCACGCTCAGCAAAGAGGAACGTCGTGAAAAAGCGCTGGCGATGATGGCGAAAGTGGGGCTGAAAACCGAACACTACGACCGCTATCCGCATATGTTCTCCGGCGGTCAGCGTCAGCGTATTGCCATCGCTCGCGGTCTGATGCTTGATCCGGACGTGGTGATTGCCGATGAACCGGTCTCAGCGCTGGACGTTTCGGTGCGTGCGCAGGTGCTGAATCTGATGATGGATTTGCAGCAGGAACTGGGGCTGTCATACGTCTTTATCTCGCACGACCTGTCGGTGGTCGAGCACATTGCCGATGAAGTGATGGTGATGTATTTAGGCCGCTGCGTGGAGAAAGGGACGAAGGACCAAATCTTCAATAATCCGCGTCATCCGTACACGCAAGCGCTGCTCTCCGCAACGCCGCGTCTGAACCCGGACGATCGCCGTGAGCGTATCAAGCTGACCGGTGAACTGCCAAGCCCGCTGAATCCGCCGCCGGGCTGCGCGTTTAACGCCCGCTGCCGTCGTCGCTTTGGTCCGTGTACCCAGCTTCAGCCGCAGTTGAAAGATTACGGCGGTCAACTGGTGGCGTGTTTTGCCGTTGACCAGGATGAGAACCCACAGCAATAAACCTGGGTTATGACCCGATAACCGGAGCCTTGTGCTCCGGTTTTTTTATATTTTCTCTTTACGTCCACAATGTGAGTCCTTTGGCAGAACATTATTCCACAGCGTCTAGAATGTAGTCAGATTCCCTCTAGTCACAGAAATATCTATTTCGCAGTTGCTAACTACCAGGAGCAAATGTGGTCACGATACGCTGGGATATTAAAACAATTGATCGTCTGTCGATGGTTGAGGATGTCCTGAAGGAGTTTTCCTGCTGTGATATCAATATCATCTCCATGAAAGTCACGCCTGGGCGGATCCTGATTAAATCCTGGTGCCGCCAGCTACAGGATATTTCCTGTGTGCAATCCTGTTTAAGCCAGCGCGCCGATATTATTCATGTCGCTTACCTCTGTGAGGAGATAAGTGAGCTGTCAACGCCGGAGCCGGAACGGCCGCGCTATTTCTCTGACATTATTTGCAGCAGCCAGAGCATGCACGCGCTTATCGAAAAGGCGATAAAAATTGCCGACAGCAAATATACCGTTCTGATCCGTGGCGATACGGGGACCGGTAAAGAGCTGCTGGCCCGGGCTATCCATAATTCCGGGCAGCGACGTTTTTATCCGTTTATTCCGGTCAACTGCTCTGCGCTACCTGAGTCGCTAATGGAGAGTGAATTCTTTGGCTATGAGAAAGGGGCTTTCAGCGGCGCGGATTGTAAAGGCAAAAAAGGGCTGTTTGAAATGGCCGATAAAGGCACCCTTTTTCTCGATGAGTTTGGCGAAATGTCGCTGAGCTTACAGGCTAAACTCCTGCGCGTGCTTCAGGATGGCGGGATTCGGCGCGTTGACGGGGCACAAATTATTCCGGTCAATGTGCGCATTATTGTGGCAACCAATGCCAATCTGGAAGAGATGGTGGAACAACGTCTGCTGCGCGCCGATCTCTATTACCGCATCAACGTGCTTTCACTGACCATTCCACCTTTGCGCGAGCGCCCACAGGATATCAGCCTGCTGATTCGCCACTTTGTGCAGAAATACGCGAAGGAATTCCAGCGGCGGATCATTCTGGATAAAGCCTGTTTTGATGCCCTGCACCATCACACCTGGCCGGGAAACGTGCGCGAACTGGAAAATACCATTATTCGCCTGATGCTGATGGCGGAATCCGATGTTATTACGCGGGAAGAATTAGGGATGGTGAATTTGCCTGCCGTTGAGCGGGGCGCGACAGAACGTCCTTTTAAAGAGCAGGTTCTCTGCGCTGAACGCCAGCTCATTGAACAGATGGTGGAAGATAATGTGTCGTCACGGCATATCGCCAAAGCGCTGGGCGTGTCGCACACCACGGTGCTGAATAAAATTCGCGGCTATCAGCTGGAGAGTGTAGGTTAAGCGCCGCCAGCGTCTGACGGCGCGATATACATGGGTTATTCAATCAGCTTCAATAAGGGCGACAGGCACAGCAGAATTCCGTACAGCAGGATCAACCAGGTTTTCAGTCCGCGCAGTTTTTCCAGTTGCGTGACTTTATAGATCAGGAAGAACGGAATAATACACGACACAATCCCGTAAAGCGGGCTACCTAACTGGAAGAACACCAGTACCGATACGCGAAATGACACCCAAATGACCAGGGTGATAACAATAAAGGTGCAAATACCCAGCGTAAGCACCAACGGATTAATTTTCTCAACGTCAATGACGCGGCTCAGAACGTTGAGAATAATACCTTTGATCGCTTCGTGGAATCCCAGATAAATACCAAAGAACGCGGTTAATACGGCGAAGATATTTAATACCGTTGAGGTGATATGAATAATCTGCCCAGGAATGACCTGAGCCGCCAGCGCCAGTGCTGAAATATTTTGTTCGAAAGCCGAAACGGCCTCTTCATGGCTAATGGAAAAGGTAAAAGAGAAGGAGAAAAACAGAATGACAGCAATCAGAGTAATGTAACTGATGCGATGCGTACGGATTGCCATACGCGTAGCCAGCACCCGGTCTGCCACCCGTTTGCGGTAGGCGATGTTCATTGGGTTCAACACCTGAATAAACACCGCTGAGAAGAAGCAAAACGGGATGGTTAGCAGTACATCACGAAAGAAGACCGATGCTTCAGGGAAGGCGCTGATATTAGCGAAGTTCCAGTGCGGAACCATCGCAAAACCAAATACGATGATGATACCCACTTTGACCACCACCATCGGGCCGGAGATTTTGAACAGCAGCTTTTCTCCCCCGGAAGCAATGGCGACCAGCACGGCAAAAATGGCCACTTTGTAGATTATCGATTGTGAAAGATCGGCCTCGGTCAAGCCGAAGGTTTTAATATATGAGGCGCTGTCAAAAACCACGGATAAGGAATAAATAAATATGCCGTGAATAATCATCAGAAAATAGATGACGCCAAGAAATACGCCCCAGTTTTTTCCCAGATAATGACTTATAATATCCGTGTAGTCATTACAGGTTTCGCTTTCTGATAATGTTTTTAAATAAATATCCTGCACAATATAAGTTGCCGGATAAGCAATAATAAAGGCAACGATAAATACCCAAATGCCTGTTAAGCCAATTTGTACCGGCATCAGTACCGTTCCGGCACCAATGGCCATGCCGATACACAGTAATACCCAGCCAAAATCGTATTTCGTAAACGGTATTTTTTTTGAGAATGGTACGGCGGTTGCTGTATTGTTGCTTAATTGTAATGTGTTGTCCTGCATAGAACCCCCTGCCCAAAATACACTTTCTTCCCGAAAGAGGATCGCGTGTATTGCCAGACTGTTGTGCCTTGATTCTCAACTACCTGAACCGAACGGCGTCGGTTCAGGCCATATTGGTCAGAATGTTGCCTTTCTGATGGCGTGTTCAAGGTCGTTAATAATATCTTCTGGATCTTCAAGACCCACAGAAAGACGGATAAGCCCGTCGGTAATACCTGCTTTGAGCCGTTCCTCAGGTGCAACGGGCGAATGTGTCATAGACGCTGGGTGCTGAATGAGGGTTTCGGTATCACCGAGACTGACCGCGAGGAGGCACAATTCTACAGAATTGATCATCCGCCTACCAGCCTCGAGGCCGCCGGCGATTTCGAAGCTGATAATTCCACCTGGCAGGCTCATTTGCCGCTGGCCCAACTCATACTGTGGATGCGAAGTCAGGCCAGGATAATACACCCGAGTAATAGATGGATGCCCTTCGAGGAAGCGGGCTATTTTCAGCGCATTTTCACAGTGGCGTTCCATACGAATGCCCAGCGTTTTAACGCCGCGCAGTGTTAACCACGCATTGAAAGGACTCATGCAGCCGCCGGTGATATCTTTCAGGCCTACAAACCGCGCCTGGTCGATAAACTCCTGCTTACCAACAATGATGCCGCCAATCACATCCCCGTGACCGTTGATATATTTGGTGACGCTGTGAACCACAATATCCGCACCCAGTTGCAAAGGCTGCTGACAGTATGGCGACATAAAGGTGTTATCCACCACCAGCAATGCGCCCTGTTGATGGGCGATACCGGCCACCGTTTCAATGTCGACCAGCGACAGCGTTGGGTTGGCGGGCGTTTCGATATACACAACTTTGGTTTCTGGTCGCATGGCGGCGCGGATTTCTTCAGGCTTTGCCGCGTCGACAAAGCTGACGTTAATCCCAAACTTCGGCATGCTGTGCGACAAAAACGCGTGGGTGCAGCCGTAAATCGCGCTGGCGGAAACGATATGGTCACCCTGCTGGCAAAGGGTCAACAGCGTTGTGGTGATAGCAGAAATACCGGACGCGGTTGCCAACCCGGCTTCACCTCTTTCCAGTACCGCCAGCTTTTTCTCCAGCGCATCGGTGGTGGGGTTACCCAAGCGGGTGTAAATGTACCCGGACTCTTCGAGCGCAAAGCGAGCGGCACCTTGTTCGGCGCTGTCAAAAACAAACGTTGAGGTCTGGAAAATAGGCGTACTAAGCGCGCCAGTTGAAGGGTCGGGTTGTTGCCCCGCGTGAACGATCTGGGTGTTGAATCCGTAAGTACGACAGTCAGACATGATATCTCCTTTAATTCGGAACAGAACAGCTCACAGTCAAATAGCAATCGCTGTGCCAGAAAATGAACTGATAGATATCAATGTGTTATGTTTTTGTCTGAACTAATGGTCGGCAGAAATGTTGCCAACTGGAAAGAATCTTTCCAGCGTGCTGGTGAGAAAATGGGTGAATTGCGAGGCGCTACGCAGAGCGCAATATTGCGCAGTGATATGGCAAGTGGGCTGCCGTAGAATCAGCGGCAAGCCGGGAATTCCCGGTGAGGCGCAATGTTGCGGGGGCTTGATCCCCGGCGGCATCGGTTGCTGGAAAGAGAAAACCCCCGCACGTTGTTCGGTATAAACCAGGCAACAAGACGGGGGCTAACTTGACTCCAGACAAGTTAAGGATAGCCGCGAACAGTTGCCATTGCAACACAGGCGGCTATATGACGCTCGCACAGTTAGGCGTGGCCTTCTGGCACGATTTAGCGGCTCCCATCATCGCTGGCACCATTGCCAGCCTGATTGTGAGCTGGCTGCGTAACAGGAAGTAATGCGCTTTGTGGGCGTCTGCCTGCCGTGATGGCAACATGCGCCCGAACCAGGCCGCAGGGGGCGACCTTGCGGCCTTTTTCGGCTTAAATGCAGATAAATCTCGTCGCCAGGTGCCTATCCTGTCGCGATAATGCACGCTGGGAAGTTTTCAGATACCGCCTCTCTTAATACCGCTACGATCGGGTATACTCTGACGGCAGTTTCGTCTATCCGTGGAGAGTCAGTTTGCGTGTCAGTCGCTCGTTAACAATTAAGCAGATGGCAATGGTTGCGGCCGTTGTTATGGTGTTCGTTTTTATTTTTTGCACCGTTTTGTTGTTCCATCTGGTCCAGCAAAACCGCTATAACACGGCTACGCAACTGGAAAGTATCGCTCGCTCCGTCCGTGAGCCTCTGTCGGACACTATCCTGAAAGGGGATATTCCCGAAGCGGAAGCCATTTTAAAAAGTATTCGGCCAGCGGGCGTGGTAAGTCGCGCCGATGTGGTGCTGCCCAATCAGTTTCAGGCGTTGCGGATGAGCTTTATCCCTGAACGCCCCGTTCCTGTTACGGTGACTCGCCTGTTTGAGCTTCCGGTACAAATTTCGCTGCCGATCTATTCTCTTGAGCGTTCAGCTAACCCGCAACCGCTGGCGTATCTGGTACTGCAGGCGGATTCGTACCGTATGTACAAATTCGTGATGAGTACGCTCTCGACGTTAGTGACCATTTACTTACTTTTGTCGTTAATACTGACCGTCGCCATCTCCTGGTGCATTAACCGCTTGATTGTGCACCCCTTACGTAAAATTGCCCGTGAGCTGAACGACATCCAACAGCAGGATCTGATTGGCTATCAACTGGCATTGCCGCGTCTACATCAGGATGATGAGATTGGTATGCTGGTGCGTAGCTACAATCTTAATCAGCAGTTGATTCAGCGACATAGCGAAGAGAAAAGCGACTTTGCAATGCGTTTCCCGGTTTCCGAACTGCCCAATAAGTCGTTTTTAATGGGGCTGCTGGAGCAGGTTGTTACCCGCCAGCAGACGACGGCGCTGATGATTGTCACCTGCGAAACCCTACGTGACACCGCGGGTGTGTTAACCGAAACTCAGCGGGAAATCCTGCTGCTTACGCTGGTCGAAAAACTCAAGTCGGTATTAGCCCCCAGGATGGTGCTTTCCCAGGTGAGTGGCTATGACTTCGCCATCATCGCCCATGGCGTAAAAGAACCCTGGCACGCTATTACTTTAGGTCAGCAAGTACTTACTATCGTTAACGAGCGATTACCTATTCAGGGTATTCAACTGCGTCCTACCTGCAACATTGGGGTAGCAATGTTCTATGGTGATTTGACCGCAGAACAGCTTTACCGCCGCGCTCTCTCGGCCGTATTAACCTCGCGCCATAAGGGTAAAAATCAAATTCAGTTCTTTGATCCGTTACAGATGGAAGAGGCGCAGCAGCGTTTGACGGAAGAGAACGATATTCTCAGCGCGCTGGATAACCAGCAGTTCGCGCTTTGGATGCAGCCGCAGGTGGAAATGTCCAGCGGTAAGGTATTGAGCGCAGAAGCATTATTGCGGATGCAGCAGCCGGACGGAAGCTGGGAGTTGCCCGAAGGGTTAATCGACAGGATTGAGTCCTGCGGCCTGATGGTGACGGTTGGTTACTGGGTGCTGGAAGAGACGTGCCGCCAGCTGTCAGCGTGGCAGGAACGGGGTCTGATGCTGCCGCTGTCGGTGAATTTGTCCGCACTACAGCTGATGCACCCGAGTATGGTCTCGGACCTGCTGGAGTTGTTAAACCGCTATCGCATCAAGCCTGGTACGTTGATCCTGGAAGTGACTGAAAGCCGACATATCGATGATCCCCACGCCGCGGTGGCCATTTTGCGCCCATTGCGTAATGCGGGAGTACGTATCGCACTGGATGACTTTGGCATGGGGTATGCGGGCCTGCGACAGCTGCAGCACATGAAGTCGCTACCGGTGGATGTCCTCAAAATCGATAAGATGTTTGTCGATGGGGTACCTGAGGATTGCAGCATGATCTCCGCCATCATTCAGTTGGCCCACAGCCTTAATTTGCAGATGATCGCCGAAGGTGTCGAAACCGAAGCGCAGCGTGAATGGCTATCACATGCCGGGGTGGAAGTGGCACAAGGGTTCCTGTTTGCCCGACCGGTTCCGGCAAATATCTTCGAAGAACGTTATCTGGCGCCGGAAAGCGCTGATTACAAAAGTTAAAAAAGGTCTCGCTTGTGCGAGCCAGCTCAAAATTTTTAACATTTTTGTATCAATTATGATCCAGGTACATTTCTGTCAAGTTGTGTGGGTGTTACTTTAAGGCCGCAGGTTAAACAAAACCTTACAAGACCTGTGGTTTTTACTTTAAGGACACCCTATGAAAACCTCTATATTCAAAAGCCTTTACTTTCAGGTCCTGACAGCGATTGCCATTGGTATTCTCCTTGGCCATTACTACCCTGAATTAGGCGCCCAAATGAAACCGCTTGGTGATGCCTTCGTTAAGCTCATCAAGATGGTCATCGCACCTGTCATCTTCTGTACTGTCGTTACCGGCATTGCAGGCATGGAAAGTATGAAAGCTGTAGGCCGCACCGGTGCGGTTGCACTGCTTTATTTTGAAGTGGTCAGTACGATTGCGCTGATCATCGGTCTTATCATTGTTAACGTGGTGCAACCCGGTGCCGGGATGAACGTCGATCCGGCGACGCTGGATGCCAAAGCGGTTGCGATTTACGCCGAACAGGCAAAAGACCAGGGGATCGTAGGTTTCCTGATGGATATTATCCCGGCGAGCGTCATTGGCGCGTTTGCCAGCGGTAACATCCTGCAGGTATTGCTGTTTGCAGTAATGTTTGGTTTTGCGCTGCATCGTCTGGGCAGCAAGGGCCAGATGATTTTCAACGTGATTGAAAGTTTCTCGCAGGTTATTTTCGGCATCATCAATATGATCATGCGCCTGGCGCCTATCGGTGCTTTCGGTGCTATGGCCTTTACCATCGGTAAATATGGCGTCGGAACGCTGGTGCAACTGGGTCAGCTAATCATCTGCTTCTACATCACCTGTATTCTGTTTGTGGTGCTGGTGCTGGGTTCAATTGCGCGCGCAACCGGCTTCAGTATCTTTAAATTCATCCGCTATATCCGTGAAGAGCTGCTGATCGTTCTGGGTACTTCTTCTTCCGAGTCTGCGCTGCCGCGTATGCTCGATAAGATGGAAAAACTGGGCTGTCGGAAGTCGGTTGTCGGACTGGTTATACCCACGGGCTACTCGTTTAACCTTGATGGGACATCAATCTATCTGACGATGGCGGCGGTGTTTATCGCTCAGGCGACCAACAGCCACATGGATATCTTCCATCAGATAACCCTGTTGGTGGTGCTCCTGCTCTCCTCAAAAGGTGCAGCGGGTGTGACCGGGAGTGGCTTCATTGTTCTGGCCGCGACTATCTCTGCGGTGGGGCATTTACCGGTTGCAGGCCTGGCACTGATTCTTGGTATTGACCGCTTCATGTCTGAAGCCCGTGCGCTGACTAACCTGATTGGTAACGGTGTTGCAACTGTCGTTGTGGCTAAATGGGTGAAAGAATTGGATACCAAAAAGCTGGATGACACGCTGAATAATCGTGCGCCGGATGGCAAAACGCACGATTTATCCTCTTAATCTCGTCACTTATGCCCGTAGTCCCTTCCAGGACTGCGGGCGTTTGCGCATAATTACCCCCTGTGCCTGAAACCGTCGATTCGGCGGCTCGGGATTTTTTCACTTCTTCCGTGACATTTTTATGTTCTCGCGGTCTAACACGAAGTGTTTTTAACGTCATATTCAGAGAGTCCTTTCGAGGGCTGTCTTTTTATTTCCAGGATAGTTGATCAGGGGTTCACATGCAGGGCACAAAAATTCGACTTTTAGCGGGCGGCTTGCTGATGATGGCCACTGCCGGCTATGTGCAGGCAGATGCGCTCCAGCCTGATCCAGCGTGGCAACAGGGCACGCTGGCAAATGGTTTACAGTGGCAAGTGTTAGCCACTCCCCAGCGTCCGAGCGACCGTATTGAGGTTCGCCTGCTGGTCAATACCGGTTCACTCACCGAAAGTGCGCAACAGAGTGGTTTCAGCCATGCGATCCCGCGTATCGCGCTGACGCAAAGCGGTGGCCTCGATGCCACGCAAGCCCGTTCACTGTGGCAGCAGGGGTTCGATCCCAAACGTCCCATGCCGCCGGTTATCGTTTCCTACGATTCCACGCTGTATAACCTCAGTCTGCCTAACAGCCGTAACGACCTACTGAAAGAGTCACTTTCTTATCTGGCAAATATCTCCGGTAAACTGAGCATCACCTCTGAAACGGTCAATCATGCGCTGAGTAGCGAAGACATGGTTGCAACCTGGCCGTCAGATACCAAAGAAGGGTGGTGGCGTTACCGTCTGAAGGGATCGACCCTACTGGGGCACGATCCTGCCGATCCGCTGAAAACGCCGGTAGACGCGTCGAAAATTCAGTCTTTCTACCAGAAATGGTATACCCCGGACGCGATGACGCTGATCATCGTCGGTAACGTTGATGCACGCAGCGTAGCTGAGCAAATCAATAAAACCTTTGGCGAGTTAAAAGGAAAACGCGAAACGCCTGCACCGGTTCCCACGCTCTCTCCGCTGCGAGCAGAAGCCGTGAGCATTATGACCGATGCGGTACGCCAGGATCGCCTGTCTATTATGTGGGATACGCCGTGGCAGCCGATCCGTGAATCTGCCGCGCTGTTACGTTACTGGCGCGCTGATTTAGCGCGTGAGGCGCTGTTCTGGCACATTCAGCAAGAGCTAACCAAAAACAATGCCAAAGACATTGGCCTCGGATTTGACTGCCGGGTGCTGTTCCTGCGCGCGCAGTGTGCGATTAACGTTGAGTCGCCGAACGATAAGCTGAACGCCAATCTGGGTACGGTTGCGCGTGAGCTGGCGAAAGTGCGTGATAAGGGACTGCCGGAAGAAGAGTTCAATGCGCTGGTAGCGCAAAAGAATCTGGAACTGCAGAAGCTGTTTGCCACCTATGGTCGTACCGATACCGATATTTTGATCAGCCAGCGTTTGCGCTCGCTGCAAAATCAGGTGGTGGATATTGCGCCTGAACAGTACCAGCGTTTACGCCAGAGCTTCCTCAACAGCCTGAGCGTTGAGATGCTGAATCAGGACCTGCGTCAGCAGCTGTCGCAAGATATGGCGTTAATTCTGCTGCAGCCGAAGGGCGAACCTGAATTCAATATGAAGGATCTGCAGGCGACGTGGGATAGCATTATGGCGCCCGTTACCGCAGCGGCAACGTCTGTTGAAACGGATGAATCACACCCTGAAGTGACGGATATCCCGCCTGTACAGTAAAGGGTATCGTAACCTGTAAGCCGGGCAAGCGAAGCGCTCCCGGCTTACCCAGTGCCGGATGCGGCGTTAACGCCTCATCCGGCCTACAGGAACAATAAATTATTGCGGCATGGCGTCGCGGGGGATAATCGCCCCACGATGCTGAATGACGGTGCTTGCCGTCAGGTGGCCTCGTTTTGCGGCTTCGGCAGCATCGCCACCGGTCAGACGAATCGCCAGATATCCGGCGCTGAAGGAGTCTCCGGCCGCAGTGGTATCGATCACTTTCTCTTTCGGTAGTTTAACTGCCGGAACGTCGATCAGTTCTTCGCCTGCAATTGAAACCAGGCAAGAGTCTGCGCCACGCTTCACAACCACTTCCTGAACGCCAGCAGCGTGAGTACGGGCAATCACCTCGGCAACGGGTTTTTCACCCCACAGTGCGTCTTCATCGTCCAGCGTCAGGAATGCGATATTGGTGCATTCCAGCATCTGCTGATACACCTGCTGGGTTTCTTCTTTGCTGCTCCACAGACGTGGGCGGTAATTATTGTCAAAAATGACCTTTCCACCGTTGGCACGGCATTCACGCAGCAATGACAGCAGCTTGTCACGGCTTGCCGGGCTTAAAATCGCCAGGCTGATTCCGCTCAGATATAAGTAGTCAAATGTCGCCAGCTCTTCGCAAATCGCGGCAGACTGATCGCTCTCCAGCCAGAATTTTGCGGCGGCTTCATTACGCCAGTAATAGAAGGTGCGCTCGCCAGTGCTGTCGGTCTCAATGTAGTAGAGACCCGGCAGGCGGTTTCCCATGCGTTGGATTAATGAGGTATCTACGTTTTCACCCTGCCAGGACTCCAGCATTTGTTGGCTAAAACTGTCGGTACCCAGTGCAGTCACATAGTGTACGGAAAGTGCCGCCGCATCGACCTGACGGGCGATATAAACGGATGTATTCAACGTGTCGCCACCGAATCCGCGCTGAACGTCAGCGCCTTTCTGTGACAGCTCAATCATGCATTCGCCAATCACGGCAATCTTTCTGGACATAGTCGTAACCTGCTCTGAAAAAAATTAGCGTTAGTGTGCGCTGTGGGTGTTAAGTGGTCAACTATATTAAAACATCGTTCCATTATTTTTTTGAGCCAGCACGTGTTCTGCGTTGTTTTTGCCGCTTAGTTTTTATTTTTGCGCACAGCTGAACGTAAAGTTCTTCGTCTGAGCGCCGATAACCTTTGACGAGTCCGGTCAGTCACACTCTTATTTACAGGACATCTCAGATGATAAAGCAGGTTACCCAGCAGCTCATTACGCCCGATGCGAGTATTGAAAGCTTGCTGGAAAGACGCTATTGGCTGCAGTGCGAGCGTGCTTACACCTACCAGCCAATTTACCAGACCAACGGACGGCTGATGGCCGTTGAACTGCTGACCGTCGTGAGCCATCCTGATAACCCTTCCCAACGTATTGCACCAGACCGCTATTTTGCTGAAGTGGCTGTACGGCATCGTGTTGATGTAGTGAAAGAGCAACTTCTGCAGCTTGAGCTGAAAGGGGGCTTTTTCAGAGCCAACAACCTGCTGGCTTCAGTGAATGTCGATGGACCAACACTCATTGCGATGCGTCAGGATCCCGAAATCCTGAAAATCATTGAAGGCCTGCCGTGGCTGCGTTTTGAGCTGGTGGAACATATCCGCTTGCCGAAGGGGTCGTCGTTCGCCTCAATGTGCGAGTTCGGCCCGCTCTGGCTGGATGACTTTGGTACCGGAATGGCGAACTTCTCGGCGCTTAGTGAAGTGAGTTATGACTATATCAAAGTGGCGCGGGATCTGTTCGTCATGCTGCGCAAGACGCCGGAGGGACGTAATCTCTTCACACTACTATTGCAGCTCATGAACCGCTATTGCCGCGGTGTCATTGTCGAAGGCGTTGAAACGCTGGAAGAGTGGCGCGATGTGCAAAACTCACCGGCTTTCGCTGCGCAAGGCTATTTTCTCTCTCGTCCAGTGCCTCTGGATACGCTTGAAGAGGTGATCCTGTCGCTTTGATGAGGGCGTAGTGCACCTCCTTTTCATCCTGCTGGACTATCTTTAGGACAGGCAAGGAAGGAAGTAAGGAGGTTAGACATGACGAAAACAGGTAAAATAACCATATCAGTAATAGGGGTTTTCTTGTTGTTGATCGTCGTACTCATCATTGTGATTGCGACATTTGACTGGAACCGGCTCAAACCGACCATCAACCAGAAAGTCTCTACAGAACTCAACCGGCCCTTTGCTATACGGGGTGACCTGGGCGTGGTTTGGGAACGCCAGAAGCAGGAAACTGGCTGGCGTAGCTGGGTTCCGTGGCCGCATGTTCATGCTGAAGATATTATCCTCGGCAACCCGCCAGATATTCCTGACGTCACCATGGTGCATCTGCCGCGTGTTGAAGCTACGCTCGCCCCGCTGGCACTGCTGACAAAAACCGTCTGGCTCCCGTGGGTCAAGCTGGTCAAACCCGATGCGCGGCTGATCCGCCTGTCGGAGAAAAACAATAACTGGACCTTTAACTTAGCTGGGGACGAAAACCGCGATCCTGATGCGCCGCCATCCGCATGGTCTTTCCGGCTGGATAACATTCTGTTCGACCAGGGACGTATCGCCATTAACGATAAGGTGACGAAGTCGGAGATTGAGATCCTGGTCGATCCGCTGGGTAAACCGTTACCCTTTAGCGAAGTGACCGGCGCAAAAGGTAAAGAGAGCAACGCCCGCGTCGAGGACTACGTGTTTGGGCTGAAAGCGCAAGGGCGATATAACGGCGAACCGCTAAGCGGTAGCGGAAAAATAGGCGGGATGCTGGCGCTGCGTGGCGAAGATACGCCTTTCCCGATTCAGGCTGATTTCCGTTCGGGCAATACGCGCGTAGCGTTTATCGGCACGATAAACGATCCGATGAATATGGGCGGGGCGGATCTGCGGCTTAAATTCTCGGGAGATTCACTAGGGGATTTGTACGATTTGACCGGCGTACTGCTCCCGGATACGCCGCCGTTTGAAACCGACGGACGTCTGGTGGCGAAAATTGACCCGGAAAAATCCTCTGTTTTTGATTATCGCGATTTCAATGGTCGTATTGGCGACAGCGATATTCACGGAACGCTGGCCTACACCACCGGTAAGCCGCGCCCCATGCTGAAGGGTGATGTGGAATCACGCCAGTTGAGGTTGGCCGATTTGGGGCCGCTGATCGGGGTGGATTCAGGCAAAGGGGCGGAACGGGCAAAACAATCTGAACAACGCAAAGGTGAGAAGAGCGTTCAGCCTGCGGACAAGGTCTTGCCGTATGACCGTTTTGAAACCGATAAATGGAACGTGATGGACGCTGACGTGCGTTTCAAAGGACGGCGTATTGAGCATGGCAGTAGTCTGCCGATCAGCGATCTCTCCACTCATATCATCCTGAAAAATGCCGACCTGCGCCTGCAACCGCTGAAATTTGGTCTTGCGGGAGGCAGCATTGTCTCCAGCATCCATCTGGAAGGGGATAAAAAGCCGATGCGGGGACAGGCGGATATTCAGGCGCGGCGGCTGAAGCTAAAAGCGCTGATGCCCGATGTGGAACTGATGCAGAAAACGCTCGGTGAAATGAACGGGGACGCTCGGTTTAGCGGAAGTGGAAACTCGGTAGCGGCGCTGCTGGGTAACAGCAATGGCAACCTGAAACTGCTGATGAATGACGGCTTGATCAGCCGGAATCTGATGGAAATTGTGGGCTTGAATCTGGGGAACTATCTTGTCGGGCAGATATTTGGTGATGACGAAGTGCGGGTGAACTGCGCGGCGGCGAATCTGGATATTGTTAACGGCGTGGCGCGTCCGCAGATTTTTGCTTTCGACACGGAAAACGCAGTCATTAATGTCACTGGTACGGCGAGCTTTGCGTCGGAGCAACTGGATTTAACCATCGATCCGGAGAGCAAAGGGATTCGTATTATTACTCTGCGTTCGCCGCTGTATGTTCGCGGCACCTTTAAGAATCCGCAGGCTGGCGTGAAGGCCGGACCGTTGATTGCGCGCGGTGCGGTTGCTGCCGCATTAGCCACGTTAGTCACTCCTGCGGCGGCCTTGTTGGCGCTGATTTCGCCGTCAGAGGGTGACGCGAATCAGTGCCGGACGATCCTGTCACAGATGAAGAAGTGATGTCTGGCCGGATGTTTATCCGGCCAGGATTTCATGTTCAACCCAGGCCGGATAAGGTGGTTACGCCGCATCTGGCAAAAGAATTACAACGACTGATGGCGGGTTTCGTGGGTCAACAGCAGTGCAATCAGCGTCAATGCCGCCATCGATGCCAGATACGTACCAACAGCCGCCAGACCATAATTTGCCTGCAACCATGCAGCGATGTATGGGGCAACTGATGCGCCGAGAATCGACGAAACGTTGTACGAGAACGACGCCCCCGTGTAGCGCACTTCGGTCGGGAACAGCTCCGGAAGCAGTGCGCCCATTGGGCCAAATGTCAGACCCATCAGGCTTAAGCCCAGCAACAGGAAGGCGAACACCAGCACCGGATTGCCAGAGCCGAGCAGCGGTTTAAAGGCAAACAGCGCAAACAGAATGATCAGCGTGGTTATGATAAGCATGCTCTTGCGGCGACCAAACGCATCGGCCAGCAGGCCCGCCACCGGTACCATGACGCCAAAACCAATAACCGCCATCATCAGCATCCACAACACTTCATTACGCGGCAGGCCAAGCCCTACGGGCGCTGCGGCGGTACTGAACGTCATCGAATAGACGGTCATGATATAGAACAACGTATAGGTCGCCAGCATGATGAACGTGCCGAGGATCGTCACGCGAACATGTTTTGTCAGTAGAGTACCCAGCGGGATTTTCACCTGTTTTTTCGCCGCGGCTACTTTGGCGAAGACCGGGGATTCATGCAACGAAACGCGGACGTACAGACCGATAATCACCAGCACCGCGGAGAAGATGAACGGTACGCGCCAGCCCCAGCTCATGAACTGTTCGTCGGTCAGCAGCCAGGAGAGCAGCAGAAAGGTACCGTTGGCGAAGAAGAAACCGATAGGCGCGCCCAACTGCGGAAATGATCCGTACAGCGCGCGTTTGCGCGGTGGCGCATTTTCCGTCGCCAGCAACGCTGCGCCGCCCCATTCACCGCCCAGACCTAAACCCTGACCAAAACGCGCCAGCGCCAGCAGCAGTGGGGCGAAAATGCCGATAGTTTCATAGCCCGGCAGCAGGCCAATGACGACTGTCGAGATCCCCATGGTAAGCAGTGAAGCAACCAGCGTGACTTTACGGCCGACGCGATCGCCGAAATGTCCGAACACCGCGGAACCGATTGGTCGGGCCACAAAGGCGATAGCAAAAGTGGCGAGGGACTGTAGCGTAGCCGCGGTCGGATCCCCCTGCGGGAAGAAGATATGCGGGAACACGATCACCGCGGCGGTGGCGTAAATATAGAAGTCGAAGAACTCAATGGCGGTGCCAATGAGCGAGGCGACGACAACTTTATTGCGCGAGTTGACCGGGGTGTGTTCCTGTTCGTTGTCGAGTGTTGTGGCTGTTGCTTGCATAATATTTTCTTATTTTTGGCCGAACGAAAGGTCATATTACGCACAGCAAAAGAGACATTTCAATCTGTAACAAACTTTGAGATTGGTCAAAAACAGAGCAAAAAGGGGATAATTTTTAGGCTTGAGATTTCACTTCCATGAAATGCTTCACACAATTTAAAACTTGGATGATAAAACTGGTTTTTGGTTAAATAAAAGTTACGGGTTGGATTTATTCACTAAATCAGTGAGAGCGGGCGGCATTATAATTGCCGGATGGCGCTACGCTTATCCGGCCTACAAAAGTCTCCCGTAGGCCAGATCAGCGCAGCCCCATCCGGCCAGTTAACAAAGATTAGCGGTGTGTTTTCCCCGGCATACGCGGGTCGTCTTTGTATTCCGCCGTGGCAATCCAGGCTGCGCAAAACAGGGTCAGACGAGCGAAGAAGTAGAAGAATGCCATCAGTCCAAGCACGGAACCAAATGCCGCGCCTGACGGCGACTGCACCAGTGATGGCAGCGTATACGTCATGATCATTTTGATGACTTCAAACCCCAGCGCCGCGATAAAGGTACCGCGTATGAGCGCTTTCTTACGCGGTCGGTGACGCGGTAGCCGCCAAAAAATCCAGAAGAACAGCAGGTAGTTGGCGAAAATAGAGATGGTCAGGCCGATCAGTCGCCAGGCGGGCTTCAGCCATTCGATACCGTCGAGATACAGCGCAGAGATAATCATCTGCTGGGCGGAACCGGCGATAGAGGTAATGGACAGAGTAACAATCAGCGCAACCAGTAAGCCAATCAAGGAAACAAAATCACGCAGATATTTGACCCAAATTTTTTCCTGATCCTGCGGCGTACGTTCCCAAACATCCCGCGACTGGGCACGAATCGCTTCGCGCAGGTTCCCCATCCAGTTAATGCCGGAATAGAGCGCGATACCCAGCCCAACCAAACCTACGGTCGTACGCTGCTGAACGGCGGTATTGATGGTGTTTTTCAGCGTAGAGGCGAGCGTCGGATCGCTGACGTTCAGCAGAATCTTGCTGAAGATATCCTGCAACAGCGTAGGGTGCGAAGCGAGAATAAAACCCGCAGCGGCAAACGACACCATCAGGATTGGGATCATCGACAGAAACGAGAAGTAGGTAATGGCGGCGCCAAACTGATTTCCCATACGATCGTTAAACCGCTCTGCGGCACGAATAAGATGGGCGATGATGGGCTGGCGTTGAATTTTATCAGCGAAGGTCAGCGCGGTTTTCAGCGCCTGGTTCGCTTTAGCGTTTTTCTCCGGCGCGGCGGAGGCTGATTTATGTTCTGGCGTAGGGTGTTTTGCGTCTTGTTCCTGCGTCATCCGATCGGTTGTCCTTATTTTGTTCACTCATGACATTATAGCCTGCTCAGGGGCGCATCCTGAAAAATGGACTAATCCACATAGTCTTTCATCACGCCAGTCAGCCATTCCATAAACAGATGTATCCGGCGGGAGAGGTTGCGCCGATGCGGATAAAGCAAAGAGACTGGCATTGGCTCGGCGCGATATTGCGGCAACACTTCGACCAGCGTACCGGCGCGCAGGGCATCACGCACGCCAACGCGCGGCACCTGAATAATGCCCAGACCGGCAAGGCATGCCGCGTGATAGGTTTCGGTACTGTTTACCGTTAGCATGCCGCCGGTTTTAACCCATTGCGTACCGTTTTCTGTCGCCACTTCGAAACCTTGCGCACGCGTTCCCAAATTGACCGAGTAATGCACCACTGCATGCGAGGCAAGATCCTCCAGGCTTTCCGGGTAACCAAAGCGGGCGAGGTATTGCGGGCTGGCGCAGTTAATCTGCGTGAGTTTCCCCAGCGGGCGGGCAATCAGCCCTGAATCTTTCAGCGTACCTACGCGTACCACACAGTCGAAACCTTCGCGGATCAAATCCACCAGGCGGTCGCTGCTGCTGAGTTCGAGTTCCAGGCCCGGATACTGATGCAAAAAGCTCGGTAAGCGGGGCATCACCAGGTTTCTTGCTACACCGACCGGCATATCAACGCGCAGCTTGCCGCTGATGCTGGACGGATCGTGATGGAACAGCCCATCCAGCTCATCCAGATTACTCAACAGATCTTTCGCGCGTTCGTAATAGATCATGCCGTCTTGCGTGAGCTGAACGCGGCGTGTTGTGCGGTGCAACAATTGCGTGCCCAGATGATTTTCCAGAGCCTGGATCTGGCGCGATACGCTACCTTTAGGAAGTCCGAGGGTGTCTGCCGCGCGCGAAAAGCTCTCCAGTTCTGCGACGCGGATGAACAACTGCATTGCGTGAATTTTATCCATTCTCATGCCCTATTGTTGTTCTAAATGAAACAGTAATGCGCAGTTAGCAGTATTTATTGTTCTTCTATCACCTAATAAGCTTTGTCTCAATCTTCACAACACCTGAAATGAGGTTTCTTATGACGCAACGTATCGCATTGGTGACTGGCGGCGGCCGTGGACTCGGTAAGAACGCGGCGCTGAAGCTGGCGAGTAAAGGAATCGGTATTATCCTGACGTGGAACAGCAATGAAAAAGAAGCGCAGCAGGTTGTGGATGAAATACGCCAATCTGGCGGTAAAGCGGCGGCATTACCGTTGAATGTCGGTGATATTTCTACATTCCCTCAGTTTGTTCAACAGGTGCAGGGAACGTTACAAACGCAGTGGCAAAGTAACGCATTTGATTATTTATTGAACAATGCCGGGATCGGCATTAACGCACCGTATCCGGCATTTACTGAAGCGCAATTTGACCAACTTTTGAACATCCATTTTAAGGGCCCCTTTTTCCTGACGCAGAGCTTGCTACCGCTGATGAATAAAGGTGGTCGCATCCTCAATGTCTCGACCGGGCTTGCCCGCTTTGCGCTACCGGGTTACAGCGCATACGCAGCCATGAAAGGTGCGATGGAAGTGTTAACCCGTTATCAGGCAAAAGAGCTGGGAGAGCGCGGCATAACGGCGAATATTATTGCGCCAGGCGCAATAGAAACGGATTTTAGCGGCGGAAATGTGCGGGATAATGCGCAATTGAATGCGTACATTGCATCGCAAACGGCGCTGGGACGCGTTGGTTTGCCGGATGATATCGGCGATGCAATTGCTGCGCTGCTTAGCGATGAACTGGCCTGGATGACGGCACAGCGTATCGAGGTATCTGGCGGAATGTTCCTGTAAACCCATAAGGTGCTTATTCAACATGTCATGGCATGCGTTGAATAAGCACTTAATGCTAGATTGTATTTTGTAACAGATTTATCCATTGTCGTAGATATCTTATTTTTAGCTAAAAATATAAAATCATATTAATTAATATTCATTGTCTTATCATGAGCATCGAATATTAAGACTTTCCCTAATTTTCGAACCTGTTTTTGTTCCTTTGTATGATCCTTCGGGTTGAGCTGTAACTATTCATAACTTCTGCTTCTTTCTTCCCCATCTATCGGTAAAATGGCCCCCCGCCAAATGGTGACTTCTTATTTTACCCTATGGGTAATACCCTTCCGCATGTTAAGGCTAATATCCTATTCGGATGGAGATAAATAATGCAGGTAGTAATGTTTGACAGGCAGTCAATATTTATTCATGGAATGAATGTAAGTTTGCAGCAACGTATTCCAGGAGTGGATGTTCAGGGTGTCAGTCAGGCAGATGAACTTTGGCTGACGCTGGAAGATAAACCCGAGGCATTAGTTATATTGGATGGCGACCTTGATGCTGAGTTCTGCTGTAGCTTGCTGCAACAGATAGCAGAGCGCTTTGCGATGGTGAAGGTGCTGGTGACCGCAACGGACTGCCGTAAAAAATGGCTGCAAGAGGTCACTAAACTGAACGTGCTGGCCATTGTTCCGCGCGATTCTGACGCGGAAACCTTTACGCTGGCCCTCAATAGCGTCGCGATGGGTATGATGTTTATCCCCAGAGACTGCATAACCGCTACCGAAAGCGGTGGGCAAAATATCAGATTGCTCAGCGCGCGTCAGCGGGAGATTTTGACCATGCTGGCCGCCGGAGAATCTAATAAACAAATTGGTCGACTGTTAAATATCAGTACCGGAACGGTAAAAGCCCATCTTGAATCGTTGTACCAGCGCCTGGAGGTAAAAAACCGTACGCAGGCGGCAATGATGTTAAACAACACCATTTACTAGGAACATATTTCACAGTCAGAATATTTCTGGCTGTGAAATAAACACCGGCCAGATATTTTAGCGCAAAATTGGGTAATTCCCACACTGAATATCCACGTAATTAATGCTTCCAGCTGAAACCTGTCTTTTATTTGCGTCATTTCCTTATGGATGAATGCCTCGCAGATCCTTATATCTGCGAGCAGCAATGTTTCTGCCTGCATCACCGTAATTGGGGTATCAAAGGATTCATTGGCGGTGATTTCGTGTCCGTAGCCAATGACCCAGATGCCTTTTTTGTCCTGATACTTTTCCAGCGACAGGCCCTGCCATTGCTTAATAAATGCAATACAAGCGGGCGTGAAATGCGTCGAACGCAGCGGCATAATAGTCTCTGTGCAAAGAGACCTATTCTAAAAAAAACACGCCGTTACGCTAGTTGCCTGACAGCCAGTATTTACCGCAAAACGACCTATGCCGTGGGCGGCTGATATTCCTGTTTTAACAGACCAAAAATCCAGTCATCGTGCCAGGTATGATGTAGCCAGTAGCTTGCGCGTAGCGTGCCTTCATGAATGAACCCGACCTTTTCCAACAGACGCCGTGAGGCTTCGTTTCCTGCGGTGACACAGGCGGTCAGTCGCCGCAGACCGCCGCTGGCAAATGCGTATTCACACACGGCATGCAGAGATTCAGCGCCATACCCTTTACCCTGCGCCTCTGGGGCGAGCAGAAAGCCAACCTCGGCACACTCATTGCTCTCCTGAATGTATCCTGTCACGCCAAGCGGTGCTCCCGATGTCTTATCGCACAGGAGCAGACATAGCCAGTGCGGGCTGCCGGGAAACCATTCAGGCAGGCGGGAGTCGAAGGCTGTCCGTATTTCCTCTTCAGTACGTGCGTCAGCGACAAAGCGCATCACATCTGGGTTCTGCTGTAGCGTTAAGAAGAACGTCCAGTCATTTTCTGTCAGTGGGCGGCAGAGCAGACGTGATGTTTGCAGTACAGGCACAGGCTTATCTCCAGAATAATTTTCAATGATTGTGCGGAAGTCACTGTAAAACTTATTTATTTGCTATATGAATGTGTTCTAGTCTACATCGGCACAACGTTGCGTTTAAAAAAGATAATTACATACCATTGTGAGGCCGCACGTTTTGGGTCCTTTTAGGGAAGATGATGACCAATAGCGCGTTACAAGCGACATGTACACCCTTTGAACATTGTCTGGGGATTATCCGCCAGGCGTCGGTAGAAATATTACTGCTGCTAGGCGTACATGCCGCAGAAGGCAAAGACCCACGGTGGTTTCTCGAGCAACTGGATCAGGCACGACTGAATCTGGGCGGCTGGGGGGCTGTCGCCAGACGGTTGCAGATGAATGATGCGCAATTGAGCCAGTTCACTCTGCGGCTACGTCATCTTCAACAGAGTGTACCCCAATATGAAAATGGCCAGGACGTCAGTGAAAACCAGCTGATTTCAGCGCTGCGCTTTGTGGCTTCTCTGGAACAATTACGCCAGCAACAGCCCATCCTGAAGTATCAAACCGAAATTGCACCTGTGGAGCCGGATGCTCAGATGCGGGCGCAGCGTCAACTTCGCGCAATAGAATTAACCCTCAAATCTCTGATTGCACGGGTATGGCCGGATCAACATCCTCTCAACAGCTTTCTGAAACAGCACTTTGGTGGTGAACGCCTGCGTCGCTGGTTAAAGCTGGGTGAAAGTCGGGATGCGCTGGACGGTATGATGTTTAGCGAGTTGGCGCTGATGGTCGTCGATAAGAAATTATTCGTTCGCCACTTTACGCAGATTTTTAACGATACCTCAGTGCTCATGTCATTTGTTGAGCCGCGCATCACGCTACGCATGTTTTTGGATGATTGCCGCCTGGCTCGTAACTGCGTTATCGCGCAGCAGCCGCTGACGTCGGTACAACTGATGTTGCTGGACTACCAGTACCGACAGATAACTCATCCTGTGCAACGGGCATTTGAAGAACGGCGTACGCGCATTAATCCTGCGTCGTATTTGGAATCTGATGAGGCCATGGTCCGCCAGTTTTGGGAAACAGCAAAGCAAAAAGACGAGCAAGCGGGAGGCGATAAGCATGAAATCGCAGACAGTATTGATCCGCCGGAAAAGCGGGCCAAGCGCACTGCGGAAGAACGTGAACAGCTGATTTCCGGTATGTTGTGGGTAGCGGTCGGCGTGATGGTGCTGGCGATTTCGCTGGGTGCGTTCTGGTTATTCACTTCGCCAGCGCCACAGGCGTCTTCCGGACAATCCGTTGAAATTGTGCAGGAGGAACCGCGACGCGATGCCCCCAGCGCACGGGAGGCGGTGACCAGAATGGGCATCACCTGGGATGCCTTTAACATGCGGGCGGCTATCGATCGCAATGACACCCGCGTGACGTCACTGTTCCTGCAGGGCGGGATGGACTGGAAGCTGGCGTGGACGGAGCAGGCGTTTTCGGCGGGCAATACAGAGGTGTTGAGACTGCTGCTGCGTTACCCTTCGCAGATGGATGAAAGCAAACCATGCCGACAGTTTATGACTACGCTCAGCCATGCGATGTCGAATGGGGCATCGCTCACTTCGCTGCATAAAAGTTATCTGCAAAGTTTTTGTTCCGTGCCTGCGGTCGTTGCGCGCCAGCAATATGATCTTGAGCAGGCCGAGCTGCGTGTTCGCGCCCAGCCAAGCCCTGAGAACAAGAAATGGCAGAAAATTCACGCCGAGCTGTACGATGCGATTAACTAAAAGCCTGATGACTCAGACCGTCAGCTGCTAGGGTTCGCCATACAAACCGATGAGTCGGCGCACCACGCCATTGGTCCAGCCAAAGCCGTCCTGCAACGGATATTCCCCACCGCCGCCTTCGCGCGGCGCGGCGTCGGCTATGTGGTATTTTTCGATAAGTTTGTGGTGTTCCTGATAAAAGAGATTCACCGTTTTCAACCAGTTACGGGCAATTTCATCCCCGAGATGGTCGTCACCGTACAGTTTGAAGCCCTGGATCGCCATCCACTGCAGCGGCGCCCAGCCGTTGGGTTTATCCCATTGTTCCCCGGTTTCATGCTCTGTGGCTAAAATGCCACCGGGCGTGAGCAGGCGACTGCGAACCGCGTTAGCAAGCCGATCGGCTTGTTCATGCGTTGCCATACCGACATACAGCGGCACAATACTGGCGGCAGAGAACAGGGCCATTTGTTCGCGCCGCCAGTCGTAATCGCGATAGCAGCCGTTTTCATCGTCCCAGAGATAGCGGTTTACCGCATCACGACGATCGCTGGCTTTCTGGCGAAACAGCGCTTCCGTTTCTTTGTCACCTTTCAGCGCGGAAATATTGGCGATAGTGCTTTCCAGCTTGTAGAGGAATGCGTTCAGGTCAATTGGGATGAACTGCGTGGTGCGTATGCTGGCAAGGCGGCCTGCGTCGCGCAGCCAGCGCGATGAATAATCCCAGCCAGAAGCCGCGCCCGCGCGTAAATCCCGATACACTTCATTGGGCGGGCGACCCGAATGCTTGGCGGTCTCGACGTCTTCAAGCCATGACTCATCGCGCGGCGTATCACGATCGTCCCAATAGCGGTTAAGTAGAGAGCCGTCCGACATTCTGATCACGTGTCGGTAGGCCTGGTTGAGTACCAGGGAATCGGCGCCATCCATCCAGAACGCGTACTCCATTTTTAGATGATCAAGGTAACGACGCGCGCCGCGTACGCCATCTTCTTCAAACAGCTCCACCATCAGGGCAAAAACGGGCGGCTGTGAGCGGCTCAGATAGTAAGTACGGTTGCCGTTCGGGATGTGACCATAGTTTTCAATCATCCAGGCAAAGTTATCTGCCATACATTTCAGCAGATCTTCGCGGCCGCTCTCTGCCAGACCCAGCATGGTAAAGTAGGAATCCCAGTAGTAGGTTTCGCTAAAACGCCCGCCTGGCACAATGTATGACTGCGGTAACGCCAGCAGAGAGGACCAGGGAATGTGATCCTGCGGCTCGCGCGTCAGCACCGGCCACAGTTGATCAATATGTTCTTTCAGCGAACTTTCCGGGTCAGAAACGTATTCGCTGGAGGGCGTTTCCGGGAGCCAGAAATGGTTCTCGACGAAGCGTCGCAGATCGAAGTCCCGATGGCGTTTAACCTTGCGATAACGGATTAAAATGTCCAGCGGGTCCATTTTGGGCGCACAATCAGGGAAGGTTTTACTATCCGCAAACAGTTTGGATGACTGGACGTGTTCGAACAGTTCGAGATAACGATCGGCAGGAGTTAACGCATCTGAAGCGGGAAGCCCTTCAATCATCTCCGGCTCAGGCTCCGCCTCAATCATTTCATCCAGCTTTAACTCGCACGGATCCATTTCATAAAGCAGATCGATGTCGATCGTCATTTCTTCAGAAGGGGCGTGGGGTAGTTTCTGGTTGAGCATAATGAGAAAGACCTCCGATGGACGTTGAAAGATTAAGGCTATTGCCCGGTCGTCAGTTAAGCGTAGACACTCGCTTCGGTGTCGGGTGAGTAAAGCGTGCGGTTGATCACGTTTTAATGCTGAGCAAAATTTAAAGAATCAGACTATCCCAATGAAAATAATGGATAATTCAAAGTTCTGCATAATCTGAATATATTCCATTTTCAGAGCATTCGATTGCAACGAGGTGTGAACAGAGAAAGGTAACGTCTTATCTCTATAATAGGCGCAGGCTATTCTATTGATAGTTCTCCTCCATGTAATTGCTTGATACTTATCAAAATAGTAATCCCTTTATTTCCTATGATGGTCAGGTCTGACAAAGACTGTGCATTAATTATTCTAATTTTTCTGGGTCACAATAACTCACAACGGTGAGGGTAAAATAATGAAAATCATTACCCGTCTTACCGCGATTGCCATAGCTGGCGTCGTGATTTGTTATTTTGGATTATCCGGTTATGTGTGGTATCACGATAATCAACGTAGCAAACAGGCTGATGTTCAGGCCTCTACGCTGGAAGAAAATAATAAGGTATTAGGATTTTTACGCAAAAAAGGATGCGATTATTGTCACACGCCTTCAGCTGAATTACCGTTCTATTCTTCTTTTCCTGTCGCTAAGCAGTTGATGAATTACGACATTCAACTGGGATACAAATCATTCAATCTTGAAGCCGTTCGTGCGGCGCTGGTCGCAGATAAACCCGTTTCGCAAAGCGACCTGAATAAAATTGAATGGGTGATGCAGTACAACACCATGCCGCCAACGCGATATACCGCGCTGCACTGGGCTGGTAAGGTAAGCGATACGGAGCGAGCAGAGATCCTGGGCTGGATTGCGAAACAGCGTGAGCAGTATTACGCCAGTAACGATACCGCCGCGCAGCATCGTAATGAACCTGTGCAGCCGATACCGGAAAGCATCCCAACCGATGCCCGCAAAGTGGCGCTAGGCTTTACGCTTTACCATGACCCGCGTATTTCAGGCGACAGCACGATTTCTTGCGCACATTGTCACGCTCTGAATGCAGGCGGCGTGGATGGCCGGAAAACGTCTATCGGCGTAGGTGGCGCAGTTGGCCCGATTAATGCGCCGACGGTGTTTAACTCGGTCTTCAACGTTGAACAATTCTGGGATGGTCGTGCGCCAACATTGCAGGCGCAGGCAGGCGGCCCGCCGTTGAATCCTATCGAGATGGCGTCTAAATCCTGGGATGAAATTATCCAGAAACTGGATAAAGATCCGCAACTCAAGCAAGAGTTTATCGCGGTTTATCCGCAGGGATTCAGCGGGGATAATATTACCGATGCGATTGCTGAGTTTGAGAAAACGCTAATTACGCCAAATTCGCCGTTTGATAAATGGCTACGTGGTGACGAAGCGGCGTTAACGGCCCAGCAAAAACATGGCTATCAGTTGTTTAAAGATAATAAGTGCGCGACCTGTCATGGCGGTATTATTCTAGGCGGGCGCTCATTTGAGCCATTAGGTTTGAAAAAGGACTTTAATTTCGGTGAAGTCACTGCCGCAGATATTGGCCGGATGAACGTGACCAATGAACTACGTGACAAGCTACGTCAGAAAGTTCCAGGATTACGTAACGTTGCGCTGACTGCGCCTTATTTCCATCGCGGTGATGTGCCTACGCTTGATGGTGCGGTCAAACTGATGCTGCGTTATCAGGTGGGTAAAGAACTGCCGCAGGAAGATATCGATGACATCGTGGCGTTCCTCGAAAGTCTGAACGGGGTTTATACGCCGTATATACAGACCCATCAGTAATTTCAATATGATAAATCGGTCACAAGATTGATTTTGTGGCCGATTTTCTTTTTTTATGCCAGCAAATGTCAGGTAAATAGTTATAATACATGTTATGGTATTTTAATAATACAAATGGATACAAATGATGGAGCAACCTGACAGCAATAGCGCAAAACCTCTCTATAAACAGCTTGAGGCATCTCTGAAAGAGGCGATTTTGCGCGGTGAATACAAGCCCGGTCAGCAGATCCCCACAGAGAATGAACTCAGTAGTCAGTGGCAAGTTAGTCGTGTAACGGTGCGTAAAGCTCTGGATGCCCTAACGCGTGAAAATCTGTTGACGCGTGTTTCTGGCAAGGGGACGTTTGTCAGTAATGAAAAGTTTCAGCGCAGTATGACCGGGATTATGAGCTTTAGCGAGTTGTGTCAGTCTCAGGGGCGGCGGCCCGGTTCCCGGACTATCAAATCGGTTTTTGAATCGGTAGATAACGAGACCAGCGCCTCGCTGGGAATGGCTGAAAAAGAGAAAGCAGTAGTCATTGAACGTATTCGTTATGCTGACGATATTCCCGTTTCGCTGGAAACCATCCAGTTACCTCCTCGTTTTGCCTTTCTGCTACAAGAAGACCTCAATAATCACTCGTTATACGCTTGCTTACGTGAAAAATATGGGCTGTGGTTTACTCATTCGCGCAAAATGATTGAGCTCGTGTATGCAAGCTTTGAGGTTGCTCACTATCTTGGGGTGAGTGAAAATTACCCTCTGATTCTAATTAAGAGTGAAATGATTGATAACAAAGGAGAATTATCTTGTGTGTCCCGTCAGTTGATCGTTGGCGACAAGATTCGCTTCACCGTGTAACCCTCCTCTTACACCCTTAGATGCTGGCCAAAATCGGGATCCGTGTCGCGGATCCCGATTTTTTATGGTTCTTTCGTTGATCAAATGTCTTTAAATGTATTATAAAAATACCAATACATTGAGAGTCATTTTGTGGGCGCTATCCGCCTGTATCATTGATTAAACCAGAGGGAACCATAATGAGCATTAAAGAAATTGTGAACGATATTGTGGCCAGCCAGGCGGAAAAAGGGGGGACTAAACATGTTTACTATGTTGCCTGTGGTGGGTCTTATGCGGCGTTTTACCCTGCAAAAGCATTCTTAGAAAAAGAGTCAAAAACGCTGAGCGTGGGCCTTTACAACAGTGGGGAATTTATCAGTAACCCGCCTGTCGCACTGGGTGAAAATGCTATCGTGGTTGTTGCTTCACATAAAGGCAATACCCCAGAAACCACGAAGGCGGCAGAAATTGCACGTCTGCATGGCGCGACCGTTATTGGGCTGACCTGGGTTATGGATTCACCTTTGGTTGCGCATTGTGATTATGTTGAGACCTATACCTTTGGTGAGGGAAAAGATGTCGCTGGAGAGAAGACGATCCAGTGTTTGCTTACTGCAGTAGAGCTTCTTCAGCAGACAGAAGGCTATGTTCACTATGACGACTTCCTTGATGGCGTCAGTAAAATTAACCGTATTGTATACCGTGCTTGCGAGCATGTGGCTGAACGGGCACAAGCATTCGCTCAGGAATATAAAGACGATAAAGTTATTTATACTGTTGCCAGTGGGGCTGGCTATGGCGCGTCCTATTTACAAAGTATCTGCATATTTATGGAAATGCAGTGGATTCATTCAGCCTGTATTCACAGCGGTGAATTCTTCCACGGGCCGTTCGAGATTACGGATGCTAATACACCATTTTTCGTGCAGCTTTCTGAAGGTAGTACCCGCCCGGTCGATGAGCGTGCATTAGATTTTCTGAAAAAATATGGTCAGCGAATTGAAGTGATAGATGCGAAAGAGTTAGGGTTGTCGACTATCAAAACTACGGTTATTGATTACTTTAACCATTCGCTCTTCAATAATGTTTACCCTGTCTACAACCGTGCGCTTGCTGAAGCTCGCCAGCATCCGCTCACTACACGTCGCTATATGTGGAAAGTAGCATACTGATTACTAAAGGATTAAGGTAAAAGCAAGGACGCTTTTTAAGATATTATAGAGCAGGGTATTATTATGAGTATTCGCGTAATAGGTATAGGTGACAATGTCGTCGATAAATACCTTCATTCTGGAATGATGTATCCAGGTGGCAATGCCTTAAATTTTTCCGTCTACGCAAAGCAAGCAGGGGCTTCAAGCGCCTTCATAGGGGCGTTTGGGAATGATGATGCGGCAAAACATATACAAGATGTATTGCATAAGTTACAGATAGATATTACCCATTGTCGGCATTATGAGGGAGAGAATGGTTACGCCTGTATTCGCCTCAATAATGGCGATCGTGAGTTTGTCACCAGTAATAAAAATGGCGTTTTACGTGAGCATCCCTTCACGCTAACGGCGGATGATCTGCGCTACATTGCCAGTTTTGACTTAGTACACACCAGCATTAATGGTTATCTGGAAACTGAGTTAGAGAAAATAAAACAGAAAAATAGTATGTTATCGTTCGATTTTTCTGGACGTGGCACCGATGAGTATTTCGCAAGAGTATGTCCCTGGGTAGATTATGGATTCATTTCCTGCAGTGGTATATCACCAGATGAAACCAAAGAAAAAATAACTAAACTTTATCAATACGGTTGTCGACATATTATTGCAACCTGTGGGCATGAGCGTGTTTATTATTTTTCTGCCGGTGGTTTTCTTGACTGGACGCCACAATATATTGAGCCAGTAGACACCCTGGGGGCGGGTGATGCGTTTTTAACCGGATTTATGCTCTCCATTATCCAATCAGGTATGGCTGAGCCCGATCGAGAAAGGGTGCTGTGTGCCATGCAGGCTGGTGGTAAATCTGCAGCGAATGTTTTGTCTGATTACGGTGCATTCGGTTTTGGTAAACCGTATTAAACCTGTTAACGCTGTTCCACTCATGTAACCCAACATTCACTCCAGATAAGCCAGGAGGAAGTATGTTTTGGACGGAATTGTGTTTTATTCTTTTAGCCTTAATGATTGGCGCCAGGATTGGCGGTGTATTTTTAGGCATGGTCGGCGGACTCGGTGTTGGCGTCATGGTATTTGTTTTTGGCCTGACGCCATCAACACCACCGATTGACGTTATTCTTATTATTCTTTCGGTTGTTTTAGCTGCCTCATCATTACAAGCCGCTGGTGGTCTGGATTTACTGGTTAAACTGGCAGAGAAAATCCTGCGCCGTCATCCTCGTTATATTACGCTGCTGGCACCTTTTATTTGCTATATCTTCACCTTTATGTCCGGAACGGGGCATGTTGTTTATAGTTTATTGCCGGTTATTTCTGAAGTCGCTCGTGATTCAGGGATCCGTCCTGAGCGGCCATTATCCATTTCTGTTATTGCATCGCAGCAGGCTATCACGGCCAGTCCAATATCGGCGGCGATGGCGGCAATGATTGGTTTAATGGCGCCATTAGGGATATCCATTTCTACAATTATGATGATCTGCGTCCCCGCAACATTAGTGGGTGTCGCGATGGGGGCCATAGCGACCTTTAATAAAGGCAAAGAGCTAAAGGACGACCCTGAATATCAACGCAGGCTTGCTGAGGGATTAATAAAGCCAGCACAGAAACAACGCGATAAAACAGAAGTTACCTTTCGCGCTAAACTCTCTGTTGTACTGTTTTTGATGAGTGCCGTGGTGATTGTGCTGTTAGGGATCATTCCTGAATTACGACCGATGGTGGAAACGGCAAAAGGGCTGCAACCGTTATCGATGTCGGCAGCGATCCAAATAACAATGCTCTCTTTTGCCTGTCTGATAGTTTTGATATGCCGACCTCCGGTGGATCAAATCATCAGCGGCACTGTGTTTCGCGCGGGGGCACTGGCTATTGTCTGCGCTTTTGGCCTTGCCTGGATGAGCGAAACCTTTGTCAACGGGCATATTGATCTGATTAAGGCAGAAGTTCAGACGCTATTACAGCAACATACCTGGTTAATTGCCATCATGATGTTTTTTGTCTCTGCGATGGTCAGTAGCCAGGCAGCAACGACGCTTATTCTTCTACCGTTGGGGCTGGCATTAGGCTTACCTGCTTATGCGCTGATTGGTGCATGGCCTGCGGTGAATGGGTACTTCTTCATTCCAGTTGCGGGTCAATGTCTGGCTGCGCTCGCTTTCGATGATACGGGAACCACGCGCATAGGCAAATATGTATTTAACCATAGCTTTATGCGGCCAGGTTTAGTGAATGTTATTGTTGCTGTCATTGTTGGACTTATTATCGGGAAAATAATTCTGGCTTGATCTTTTTAAAGCATTTCTTATATCACTGATTATTTAAATTCAGAGGGTTAAAATGAATATAAAAATATTCATCGCGGTGGCGATGTTATTTATCAGTTCAACCGTTTTTAGTGCGACAACCCAACCTCACATAATAATCTTGGCGACGGGAGGAACTATTGCTGGCACTGCCGAAAGCAATACCCAAACATCGGGATATAAATCCGGTGAGATAGGTGTTCAAACATTAATTAAAGCGGTGCCTGAGATTAATAATATTGCCAGTGTTGATGGTCAGCAAATATCTAATATTGGCAGTGAAAACATGACCAGTGACATTATTTTAAAGCTATCTCAGCAGGTGAACGCGCTGCTCGCGCGTGATGATGTTGACGGTATTGTTATTACCCACGGAACTGACACGCTCGATGAAACGGCCTACTTTCTCAATCTGACGGTTAAGAGTGATAAACCCGTGGTGTTTACTGCGGCGATGAGACCCGCAACAGCTATTAGTGCCGACGGTGCAATGAATCTGCTGGAAGCGGTCACGGTGGCCGCCGATCCGAATGCAAAGGGTCGGGGGGTTATGGTGGTTTTAAATGATCGTATTGGTTCTGCAAGATTTGTGACCAAGACCAACGCGAACACGCTGGATACTTTCAAAGCCCCGGAGCAGGGATATTTAGGGGTTATCGTCAATGGCAAACCACAGTTTGACACTCGCGTTGAAAAGACGCACACCCTGCGTTCCGTTTTTGATGTAAGAAGCCTTAAAAAGCTGCCGCAGGTAGCGATTATTTATGGTTATCAGGACGATCCTGAATATATGTATGATGCTGCTATTGCGCATCATGTAGACGGAATAGTCTATGCGGGAACCGGTGCCGGATCGGTCTCTGTCAGAAGTGAAGCCGGAATTAAAAAAGCAGAGAAAGCGGGAATCATTGTGGTGCGTGCATCCCGAACGGGCAGCGGCATTGTTCCACCGGATAAGGGGCAGCCGGGATTAGTGTCTGATTCATTAAATCCTGCGAAAGCCCGGGTTTTGTTGATGACCGCGTTAACGCAAACGAAAAACCCTGAGCTCATTCAGCATTATTTTAATACCTACTAAGGCCAGTTATTTAACGCGCTCATTTTTATGCAAAATGAGCGCGTGTCCTCCCCTTGTGGCATCCTGTTATCTCTGCTCGCCCACGAATATTTCCCACAATTCTTCTACCGCTCTGGACATTCTGCCCGCAGGCCGAAACAGTCGGATATCAATGGGTATCCATAACCCGCTCTTCTGTGAAGCCGCCGCGGCGATCGTCCCGGCCTGAACGTCCGGGGCCGCCAGACTTTCCGGCAGCCAGGCAATGCCGTCCCCGGCTTTGACCATCGCCAGCAGCGTGGCGGCCAGATCGGCGGTGAATGCGATGTCCATACCGCGTCGGGCATGATTCACCGATGACGTGTTCGAGAGGATCCTCCCCAGACCGGATTCTGCAGAGAAGGAGAGAAACGGAAATTTTTTGCCCCCCGTAGCCTGCCAGAGCGGCTGATGAGAGCGGGGATCGCATTTGGAGTAAGGTAATAACATTTCTCGACCGAGACGGACGCTAAGATATTTCGTCTGATCGAGGTTGATGTGCATGTGAGGGTGGTAATAACACAGCAGAAACTGCGCATCCCCTTTTTCAATCATCCGTTCACAGGCGCTGAGCGTGTCTGACAGCAGGCGAAATGAGCCGAAACGGGCGATTTTTTCATTATTGCGCATCAGCGCCGGAAAAAATGAGAACGACAGGGAATGCGTTGCGGAGAAAATAACATCCGGTCGGGAATTTCCCGCCGCTTCGATGGTTTCATTTCTCAGGGTGTATAGCGCCCGGATCAGTTCGGGCACCTGAGCGACGAAAACTTCCCCCGCACGGGTCAGGCTGACACCACGGCGGTTACGTTCAAAAATCGGCGTTCCAAGCCACTCTTCCAGCGAAACAATGCGCCGACTGAATGCGGGCTGCGTCACATATCGGGAAGCGGCTGCGCGGGAGAAATTGAGTGACTGCGCCAGCGCAACGCAGTCTTCAAGCCAGGTGAGTTCCAGGTGATGCCGATTTTGCATTACAGCCAGCCTCTTTGGCATTAGATCAGTAAATAGGCACTGCTTAAGATGGAGAAATACAGGACGATGGCGTCCTTAAATGCTGCCTGAGTGCATTATGCCAATAATAAACCGGCATGAGTTATCACTTTTTACAGGCGCGTAAGTGCAAGCATAACTGACCAAGAACCCGCCGGAGAAAACATGCGTATCCTCGATGTTGTAGAAATTACCAAACCCATCGCTTCCCCTATTCGTAATGCCTATATCGATTTCAGCAAGATGACGACCAGCCTGGTGGCCGTTGTGACTGATGTTGAGATAGAGGGCCGCCGTGTGGTGGGATACGGATTTAACTCTAATGGCCGTTACGGCCAGGGGGGATTGATCCGCGAACGCTTCCGTAACCGCATTCTGGACGCTGACCCGGAAAGTTTGTTGAATGCCGAAGGCGATAACCTGGATCCGCATAAAATCTGGGACGTCATGATGAGTAATGAGAAGCCGGGGGGCCATGGTGAGCGTTCGGTGGCTGTGGGTACGCTGGATATGGCTATCTGGGATGCCGTTGCCAAAATTGCCAACAAGCCGTTGTTCCGTCTGCTGGCTGAGATGAAGGGTGTTGAGGCGAATCCACGCGTCTTTGTCTACGCGGCGGGGGGTTACTATTATCCGGGTAAAGACCTGAGCGCGCTGCGTCAGGAAATGCGAGGCTACCTGAACCGCGGCTACAACGTGGTTAAAATGAAAATCGGCGGCGCATCGTTGGAAGAGGACCGTCGCCGTATCGAAGCGGTGTTGACTGAAATTGGCGATGAAGCGCGTCTTGCCGTTGATGCCAATGGACGCTTTAATCTGGAAACCAGTATTGCCTATGCCAAAATGCTACGAGATTATCCATTGTTCTGGTACGAAGAAGCTGGCGACCCGCTGGATTATTCTCTCCAGGCCGCGCTGTCAGAATTTTACCCAGGTTCGATGGCGACGGGTGAAAATCTCTTTTCTCATCAGGATGCGCGCAACCTGCTGCGTTACGGCGGCATGCGCCCGGATCGCGACTACCTGCAATTTGACTGTGCGCTTTCCTACGGTCTGGTCGAATATCTGCGTACCCTCGACGTACTGGCGCAGTTTGGCTGGTCCCCATCACGCTGCATACCGCATGGCGGTCATCAGATGTCGCTGAACATTGCGGCGGGTCTTGGTCTCGGTGGGAATGAAAGTTATCCGGATCTGTTCCAACCGTACGGCGGTTTCCCGGATTCAGTTAAGGTGGAAGAGGGTCATATCGTCATGCCAGAACTGCCGGGCATAGGGTTTGAAGGTAAATCTGACCTGATTAAAGAGATGCGCGCGTTGGCCGAATAGCGCGGGCGGCGGTGACATAACACCCCTCCGGTTGCCGGAGGAGTGTTACTTAAGCGTGTAGTGAATAACGTCTACACGTGGGCAATTAGCGCATAGTAACGAATTCTTCTGCCGCCGTTGGGTGAATAGCGACGGTGTTATCAAAGTCTTTCTTGGTTGCGCCCATTTTCAGCGCGACCGCGAAGCCTTGCAGCATTTCATCCATTCCAAAACCAATACCGTGAATACCGACAATTTTCTCTTCCGGACCCACGCAAACCAGCTTCATACGGCACGGCTGACGATGTGAGGTGACAGCGGTATACATCGCGGTAAACGAGGATTTATACACTTTCACCTGGTCATCGCCGTGCTGTTCGCGAGCCTGCTGCTCGGTCAAGCCCACGGTGCCAATCGGCGGGTGGCTGAAGACCACGGTCGGGATGTTGTTGTAGTCCAGATGCTCGTCCGGCTTGTTGTTGAACAGACGCTCGGACAGACGACGGCCCGCAGCAACGGCAACCGGCGTCAGCTCAACGGCACCGGTGTTATCGCCAACGGCATAAATCCCCGGTACGCTGGTGTTTTGGAATTTATCAACGACGATGTAGCCTTTTTCGTTGGTTTTCACGCCAGTAACGGCCAGGTTAAAGTTATCGGTGGCTGGTTCACGACCGATCGCCCAAATCAGGCAATCCACCGTTTCGCTACGGCCATCTTCCAGTTGCAGAGTCAGACTGCCGTCGGCGTTTTTAATGACCGCTTGCGGAATCGCATGAGTATGCAGGGTCGGACCTTCGGTGTTCATCACCTCGACCAGCGTCTCGACGATCATCGGATCAAAGCTGCGCAGCGGCGCGTGTTTACGCACGAACAGGTGAGTTTCTGCGCCCAGGCCGTTAATTACGCCTGCCAGTTCAACGGCGATGTAGCCTGCGCCAACAACGGCTACACGTTTTGGCAGCGCTGGCAGCTCAAAGAAACCATCGGAGTCGATACCATATTCCACGCCTGGAATATTCGGATGGCTCGGGCGCCCGCCGGTGGCGATCAAAATATGATCGGCAGTAATGGTTTCACCGTTCACTTCAATGGTTTTAGCATCAACGAAGCGGGCAAAGCCTTTAATCACATCAACGTTATTTTTACCCAGCACGTTGTCGTACGAGGTATGAATGCGGTCAATATAAGCGGTACGCGTGGCGATCAGTTTATCCCAGTCGAACTTATTGATGGTGGTGTCGAAACCGTAATCCGGACCGTACATGTGGATCGCTTCGCGGACCTGTGCGGCATGCCACATCACTTTCTTCGGTACGCAGCCAACGTTAACGCAGGTGCCGCCCAGCTCTTTGGCTTCAATCAGTGCGCATTTCTGGCCGTACATTGCTGCACGGTTAATGGAGGCAATACCGCCGCTGCCGCCGCCAATAGCGATGTAATCATAGTGCTTGGTCATGACCGCTCCTTTATGTTCATTGTAGGGCGGAGAAGCGTTACGCCATCCGCCAAAATATTCGCGATTGTATACCTGATATTAAAAGGTTCCACCGATGGCTGCGATTACTCCGGCACGATCCAGCTTACTGAAGTATGCCCGGTTCCTGCCGGGACCAGTTTGCTGTGTAGCCACGGCAGGACGTTGTTCATCTGCTGCTCCAGCTTCCATGGCGGGTTAATCACAATCATGCCGGACGCCGTCATGCCACGCTGATCGCTGTCCGGGCGTACCGCCAGCTCAATTTGCAGAATTTTGCGGATGCCGGTGTCTTCCAGATCGTGGATCATGCGCTTGATTTGTTGGCGCAGAACCACCGGATACCACAACGCATAGGTGCCGGTCGCGAAACGTTTGTAGCCTTCGTTAATCCCGGTCACTACTGCCTGGTAGTCGCTTTTGATTTCGTAGGGTGGATCGATAAGGATCAACCCACGACGGGAAACTGGCGGTAATTTTGCTTTCAGCTGCTGATAACCATCGGCTTTGGCCACGCGAGCGCGCTCATCTTTCTGGAATTCGCCGCGCAGCAGAGGGAAGTCGCTCGGGTGCAGTTCAGTTAATTGCAGGCTGTCCTGTTCGCGCAGCAGCTGGCGAGCAATTAACGGAGAGCCCGGGTAGTAGCGCAGCTGACCGCTACGGTTGAAGTGTTGCACCACGCCAATGTAGGGTTCCAGTTCGGCAGGCAAATCGTCCTGCTGCCAGATGCGGGCGATCCCTTCCAGATATTCACCGGTACGTTCGGCATGCTCACTGCTCAGCTGATAACGGCCAGCGCCAGCATGGGTGTCCAGATAGAGAAACGGTTTTTCTTTCTCTTTGAGCGACTCGATGATCAGGCTCTGAACGGTATGTTTAAGGACGTCGGCGTGGTTGCCTGCGTGATAACTGTGGCGATAACTGAGCATGGGTAATGAAATTCCGCTGAAATGACGATTTGCCACAGTTTACAGCAGATCGGCACAGATTACCCGTAGGCCCGGTAAGCGCAGCGCCACCGGGCGTCTTTCCATCACGGTTAGCATTGAAATCCTCTACACTTAACCCCATTGTACAAATTAATATGCACAGCGCCGGATACGCGCTTCATTCACTCTTTTCAACAGGACCGCGCTAATGACCAATCCATTGCTGACTCCCTTCGAACTGCCGCCGTTTTCTAAAATTCAGCCAGAGCACGTTGTGCCTGCCGTCACTAAGGCGCTGAACGATTGCCGTGAAAATGTTGAGCGCGTGGTTGCGCAGGGCGCGCCGTACACCTGGGAAAATCTCTGCCAGCCGTTGGCAGAAGTCGACGATGTGCTGGGACGTATTTTCTCTCCGGTTAGTCACCTGAATTCGGTGAAAAACAGCCCGGAACTGCGTGAAGCCTACGAACAAACGCTGCCGCTGCTGTCTGAATACAGCACCTGGGTTGGACAACATGAAGGCCTGTACAAAGCGTACCGTGACCTGCGTGATGGCGATCATTATGCCACCCTGAACACCGCACAGAAAAAAGCGGTTGATAACGCGCTGCGCGATTTTGAGCTTTCTGGTATTGGTCTGCCGAAGGAAAAACAGCAGCGCTATGGTGAGATTGCCACCCGCCTGTCTGAGCTCGGCAACCTGTATAGCAATAACGTCCTCGATGCTACGATGGGCTGGACCAAGCTGGTGACCGACGACGCGGAACTTGCCGGGATGCCGGAAAGCGCGCTGGCCGCCGCAAAAGCGCAGGCTGAAGCCAAAGAGCAGGAAGGCTATCTGTTAACCCTGGATATCCCAAGCTACCTGCCGGTGATGACCTACTGTGATAACCAGGGACTGCGTGAAGAGATGTATCGTGCATACTCCACGCGCGCGTCTGACCAGGGGCCAAACGCGGGCAAATGGGACAACAGCCCGATAATGGAAGAGATCCTCGCGCTGCGCCACGAACTGGCACAACTGCTGGGCTTTGAGAGCTACGCCTTTAAATCTCTGGCTACCAAAATGGCGGAGAACCCGCAGCAGGTACTCGACTTCCTGACCGACCTGGCGAAACGTGCCCGTCCGCAGGGTGAGAAAGAGCTGGCTCAGCTGCGCGCCTTCGCGAAAGCGGAATTTGGTGTTGATGAGCTACAGCCGTGGGATATCGCTTACTACAGCGAGAAACAAAAACAGCACCTCTACAGCATCAGCGACGAGCAGCTGCGTCCTTACTTCCCGGAAAACAAAGCCGTTAATGGTCTGTTTGAAGTGGTTAAACGTATTTATGGCATCACCGCCAAAGAGCGCACCGATGTTGACGTCTGGCATCCGGAAGTTCGTTTCTTCGAGCTGTACGATGAAAACAACGAGCTGCGTGGTAGCTTCTATCTTGATCTGTATGCCCGTGAACACAAACGCGGCGGGGCGTGGATGGACGACTGTGTCGGCCAGATGCGTAAATCCGACGGCACATTGCAAAAGCCGGTCGCTTACCTGACCTGTAACTTTAACCGTCCGGTGAACGGTAAACCTGCGCTGTTTACCCACGATGAAGTGATCACCCTGTTCCACGAGTTCGGCCACGGTCTGCACCATATGCTGACCCGTGTCGAAACCGCGGGCGTTTCCGGTATTAACGGTGTGCCATGGGATGCGGTCGAACTGCCGAGCCAGTTTATGGAGAACTGGTGTTGGGAGCCGGAAGCGTTGGCGTTTATCTCTGGTCACTTTGAGACCGGTGAACCGCTGCCGAAGGAACTGCTGGATAAAATGCTGGCGGCGAAAAACTACCAGGCAGCGCTGTTTATTCTGCGTCAACTGGAGTTCGGTCTGTTTGATTTCCGTCTGCACGCGGAGTTTAACCCGCAGCAAGGGGCTAAAATCCTCGAGACGCTGGCGGAAATTAAAAAACAGGTCGCCGTGGTGCCGGGCCCAACGTGGGGCCGCTTCCCGCATGCCTTCAGCCACATTTTTGCTGGTGGCTACGCAGCGGGTTACTACAGCTATCTGTGGGCAGACGTACTGGCGGCAGATGCCTTCTCTCGCTTCGAAGATGAAGGGATTTTCAACCGTCAAACCGGACAATCGTTCCTCGATAACATCCTCACCCGTGGCGGTTCTGAAGAGCCGATGGAACTGTTCAAGCGCTTCCGTGGCCGTGAGCCACAGCTGGATGCAATGCTGGAGCATTACGGGATCAAAGGCTGATTATTCACGTGAAAATCTGCTTAGTAGATGAAACAGGCGCCGGAGACGGCGCCTTATCTGTTCTTGCCGCCCGCTGGGGACTGGAACACGATGAAGATAACCTGATGGCGCTGGTGATGACGCCGGAACATCTGGAACTGCGCAAACGTGATGAACCCAAACTCGGCGGTATCTTCGTGGATTTCGTGGGCGGTGCGATGGCCCATCGGCGCAAATTTGGCGGTGGACGCGGTGAAGCGGTGGCGAAGGCTGTTGGCATTAAAGGCGATTACCTGCCGGATGTGGTCGATGCGACAGCTGGGCTGGGGCGCGATGCGTTTGTACTGGCCTCGGTAGGCTGCCGCGTACGAATGCTGGAACGTAATCCGGTAGTGGCGGCGCTGCTTGATGATGGCCTGGCGCGCGGCTATGCCGACCCGGAAATCGGTCCGTGGCTGCAGGAACGTTTACAGCTGATCCATGCGTCGAGTCTGACGGCGTTAATCGATATTACGCCGCGCCCGCAGGTGGTGTACCTCGATCCGATGTTTCCACATAAGCAGAAAAGCGCGCTGGTGAAAAAAGAGATGCGGGTGTTTCAGTCGCTGGTGGGGCCGGATTTAGATGCGGATGGGCTGCTGGAGCCTGCGCGTCAGTTGGCCACCAAACGTGTGGTGGTGAAGCGCCCAGACTACGCGCCGCCGCTGGCGGATGTCGCTACGCCGAATGCGGTAGTCACGAAAGGGCATCGGTTTGATATCTACGCTGGGACAGCATAGTTTGTAGGCCGGATAAGGCGTTAGCCGCATCCGGCTTGGTGCGCTGAACTGCCTGATGCGCTACGCTTATCAGGCCTACGGCAGCGTGTCTTTGTAGGCCGCATCCCGGCTTGGTGCGCTGAACTGCCTGATGCGTTACGCTTATCAGGCCTACGACAGCGTGTCTTTGTAGGCCGGATAAGGCGTTAGCCGCATCCGGCATAACCTATTAAACAAACGGTGCCAGCGGGTCGGCAATCTCAAATGCTACTGCTCGGTCTGCTTTCGGTGGGTAAATCAGCTCGCTGACAATCGACACCTTCAGCTTCTTCGCTTCTGCGCGCGTCAGTTTCACTTGCTGATCCCATCCTTCGCTATACACCGCACCCCAGGCACCAAGATCCAGGCAGGTGACGTAGTTTTCCTGACGATATGGCAATGGCGTTACGTCCAACAGGTCCGCCGCGGCGTTATTACCGGCAAATTTACCCAACAAAATCGCGTGCTGACAGGTCATTAACGCATGGTTGCCTTTGTCGTCGGTGGCGGCATAGGCCACATCGCCAGTGGCGTAGATATCATCGTGACCCACAACCTGCAGATTGGCATTCACATGCAGACGGCCCTGGCGATCGCGCGGGGCGTTAATCTGTGCTGCCAGGCTATTAGCCTGCACGCCGACGGTCCAGATAACCGTCTGAGAGGCAATCACCTGCCCATCTTTCAGCGTGACGCCGGAGGCATCCACGCACTCTACTTCCGCATTGACCAGCCACTCGACGCCTAGTTCAGCAGAGGCTTCGATAATCACGTCACGTAATTCCTGGCTCCAGCGTCCTCCTGGTTGAGCACCGCGTTCAACTACGACAACTCTGGTCTTAGCATCAGCGCCCAATATTTCGCGCAAACGACCCGGTAATTCCAGCGCCATCTCTATCCCGGTGAAACCACCACCACAGACCACCACGGTATTACGAGCCTCACTTTCCGGTTGTAATGCCAGATTATTAATGTGCTGCTCCAGTACAGCGGCGCTCTCGAGTTGGTCGAGGTCAAACGCGTGCTCGGCGGCACCGGCGACGGCGTCGCGGTTTACGTGACTTCCGCTGGCGAGCACCAGGCGGTCATAGCGACGCAGATGAGTGTCACCGTTGGCATCTTTCCAGCTCACCTCTTTAGAGTCCGGGAGGATTTGCTCGACGTGACCTTGCAGGAAGTTGACGCCGGTAACGTCAAACAACGGTTGCAGTGGTGCGACCAGCGTATGAACGGCGCTTTCATAAAAGCGTGGGCGAACACGCAGCTCCGGCTGTGGCGCAATTACTGTAATATCAATTGCCTGCTGATGTTTATCCGCCAGTCGTGCGGCGCTTAATGCTGCCCACATACCGGCAAAGCCGGCGCCCACGATCAGAATTTGTTTACACATTGGGGTTTTCTCACTGGTGACTACGAATTATTTACTCGGATTCTATTTGTCGTAGTTATGAATTGCAATGCGATCGAGCTTCTTTTTGCCTTAAAGGGTGGTGTTTCTTGATTATCTGTTTGATAAATATGTATTTAAAGTTCTTTTGTGAAAAGGTGGCACTTTGCTGTCTGGAATGAATGAGATGAAAAAGCTACAATAAACTCAGATTCATTTTTGCTGAGATAAGAGAATGGCATTCTACAGTTCGGGAGTTGAGTACGGCATTCATAGCCTGATGTGTATGGTCGACAGTAAGGGCGACGCGCGGGATATGAGCGTGCGGGAAATAGCCGAACTGCAAAGCGTACCGTATGACTATCTGGCAAAAATTTTCACCCGTCTGTCCAAAGCGGGTCTGGTGCGCAGCATTGAAGGCAAAGGTGGCGGTTTCCAGTTAGCTAAACCCGCTGAACACATCACGGTGTTGGATGTGGTGAATGCTATTGATGGCGATAAGCGCATCTTTGAGTGTCGTGAAATTCGCCAGCGGCTGGCGGTATTTGAGGAGCATCCACCCGAGTGGGCCTGTGAAGGCATTTGTGGCGTGCGTTCGGTAATGGACATGGCTCAGCAGCGAATGGAAGAAGCGCTCGGCCAGCATACGATTCTGGACTTGGCGCGCAAAATGTACCGTAAAGCACCGGACACTTTTGTGGTGGAAGTGCAGGAGTGGATAGACGCGCGTAAAGGGTAGTGAGTGAAAATGCCCGATAGCGCAAGGCGACCGGGCATGTTGAATGTAGACCGGATAGGGGCAATAGCCGCCATCCGGCACTGAAGGTTATTGCTCGGAGCTCGGCGTATTAATCATGCGGTTCAGCCATGGCACCATAATCGCCATAACAACCGTTACGGCCAGGGTGACAAGGCCAATCTTACTGAAGACGTTGGTATAGATAGGCAGCGTTTGCAGCGGGTCGGTGATGTTCTCTGGTACGGCGGTGAACGTCGCGACATAACCCCCCATCAGGAAGGCTGCGGCCTGCGTCAGGAACCACATCCCAAGAATGAAGCCCATCAGGTGTTGTGGCACGAGAGCGGCGACCATAGCCAGTCCCAGGGCGCTAATCAGCAGTTCACCCAGGCTCTGGAACAGATACACCAGCACGATAAACCACGGCGACGTCAGCCCTTGTGCATCGGCAAACCACATCCCGGCAGCGGCGGCCGTCAGGAAGCCCAATGAGCACAGGAACATACCGAGCGTAAATTTCATCGGCATGGTCAGGTCTTTGCCTTTGTTGCCCAGACGGGTATAGATTGCGGCCAGTACCGGACTCGCCAGTACCACCCAGAACGGGTTCAGCGCCTGGAAGCTCACCGGGTTGATGGCGAAACCAAGAATTTCATGGTGTACGTTATTGATCGCAAAGAAGTTTAGCGATGTCGGCATCTGCGCGTACAGCACGTAGAACACCACCGCTTCCAGCATCAGGATAAAGGCCACGAACATCTTGTTGCGCCCGGTTTTATCCAGTTTGAATGCCTGACGGAAGAAGATGATGGTCACGGCAATCGACAGGACGATCAGCACCAGGTTGGCAATCTGCACGTTGTGCATCAGCCAGGCGCAGATAAATACCATCACTACCGTACCGGCCAGCACGTACAGCAGGTTACGGAAGTTCAGTGGCTTATGGTCTGGCTCAGAGCCGATATTTTTCACCATTCCGCGGCAGGCAAAGTATACCAACAGCGCGACGATTAGTCCGGCTCCGCACAGGTTGTAAGTCACAGCGTAGCCAAACTTATCGGCAATCACCGGCGCCAGCGACAGTGACAGTAGCGAACCGATGTTAATCGACATATAAAACAGGGTGAAAGCACCGTCCAGACGGGCGTCTTTCGGGGGATAACATTTTGACAGCAGGCTTGCCGGGTTGGCTTTAAATAGCCCGTTACCAACGGCAATGGTACCCAAAGCAATAAAGATCAGATCCGGCTTAAGCAGCGACATCCCGGTCATGAAGTAGCCGATTGCCAGCACAATGGCACCGAGTACCAGCGTGCGCTTGGTGCCTAACAGATGGTCGCCGACGTAGCCGCCGATCGAGATCAGGCCGTAAACCAGTGCGGCAAAGGCACCAAAGGTGACAAATGCCTGTTCTTGTGAAAATCCGAGCTGCTTAACAAAAAATACCGCCAGGATGCCCTGTACGCCGTAATAGCCAAATCGTTCCCATAATTCCACAAAGAAGATCATGAAGAACGGACGAGGTTGCTGCAGCAAGCCCGTAGGTGCAGTTTTATTCATATTCCATCGCCTTTCAAAGCCATCCCGAAAAGTATGAACGCGTATGCTTAAACGCGCCGAAAAAGTCTTATTTTGTTATAGACTGCGGTTATTGGCCGCAAGGGTAGAGTATTATAGAGATAGTTTTCGATCCAATTAGTTGATCACACTAATTATGATTTGTTTGTTGGATTGATGTACTAATTGTGACCGAATGATAAAAACAAAAACGCCCGCGAAGGCGGGCGTTTACAGGCTTAACGACTTGCAGTGGGCCGGGTTAACTTCCGGCGGCAAGCATTTTATGCTTCTTCGTCGTCACGCAGCGGAACAATCAACATGTCGACGTGGACGGTGTTGATCAGTTGGCGCGCGGAGGACATCAGTTTGCTCCAGAAATCCTGGTGGTGACCACAGACGACCAGATCCATGTCGTATTTTTTGATGGCATCAACCAGAACCTGACCCAGGTCGCCGCTACCGCTCAGGGTTTCGGTGATAGGGTAGCCTGCATTGGTGGACAGCTCGGTTAACGCGTGGTGGGTTTCTTCAGAAATGCGTTTCTGCATGTCGCCCAGATTCACGTCGATGAGCCCGGTGTACAGGTCGGAATAGTTTACGTCAACGTGGATAAGGGAGACTTTAGCATTGTAAGGTCGCGCCATAGAAACCGCTTTTTCAACCAGAACTTTGCTTTCCGGAGAAAGATCAACCGCGATAAGAATGTGTTTATAAGCCATAGTGTTACTCCTTCCATAAGTTGTCGATGACTAGCCTGCTGGCGTTATATGCCGCCGCGTCATCCGCGTCCTGCGAACCTTGTGCGCGGGGCTAGCCCAGTCGTAAAAACGTACCATATAAGGACTATCCTTACATTATAGCGACCAGGATAATCCGTCAATCCGCCTTGCTTGCCAAATAGTTAAACAAATTTTTTAGTTAATTGCATTGATAGCGATTAACCTTATGGCAAAAAAATTAACTAATCTCCTACACTATCTAAAGAGGCGTTCGGATGCGTGATACTAACACGAACGGTTTCGGCTGCACTCTTCATTGAATGGTTTGGCAGGGTATCGGGGAGCGGTAGTCCCGGAAAGGAGTTCCGTGGGCGGGTCGCCGGGGAGGAGGTATGATAAGCACCATTGCATTATTCTGGGCTTTATGTGTCGTTTGCATTGTTAATATGGCGCGCTATTTTTCTTCGCTACGCGCACTGTTAGTGGTACTTCGTGGTTGCGATCCATTACTTTACCAGTATGTAGATGGAGGGGGCTTTTTTACCTCGCATGGGCAACCGAACAAGCAGATGCGTCTGGTGTGGTATATCTACGCTCAGCGTTACCGCGATCATCATGATGATGAATTTATTCGCCGCTGTGAGCGGGTTCGCGGTCAGTTCATTCTCACCAGCGCGCTATGCGGCCTGGTGCTAATCAGCATGGTTGCGCTGATTATCTGGCACTGATGCCAACAACAGATACAAAAAAAGCGGGTCAGCTTCCTGACCCGCTTTTTTACCGTGCATTCGCTTAGATAAGCTTCAGGGAGAGCCAGTACAGCACCCCGGAAAGAATAATCGCAGCCGGCAGGGTGAAGACCCAGGCCATCAGAATGCTGGTTACCGTTTTACGCTGCAATCCGCCGCCATCAACAACCATCGTCCCCGCAACGGAAGAAGAGAGAACGTGGGTGGTGGAAACGGGCATACCGGTGTAGCTGGCGAGACCGATAGAGACTGCGGCGGTCATCTGCGCCGACATCCCCTGGGCATAAGTCATGCCTTTCTTACCGATTTTCTCGCCGATGGTGGTGGCAACGCGACGCCAGCCAATCATCGTACCAATACCCAGCGCCAGTGCGACGGCCATAATGATCCAGATAGGCGCGTACTCAATGGTGCTCAGCATGTCAGCTTTCAGTTTTTTCAGCAGACGCTGATCGTCAGCGCTTACGCCAGGCAGCTTAACCACTTTATCGGTGGTATCAGAGATGCACAGCATAATACGGCGCAGCTGACCACGCTGTTCGACGCTTAACTTGTCGTAGGTTTCCAGGTTCGCCAGCATACCTTTCGCACGTTCCAGCGCGTTGATGGTATTCGCCGGGTGGCAATGGAACTCTGTCGTCGTCGCGGGTGCCGCGTCCGTCGGGGACGGAATCAGCTGGTCTACGCCTGTGGCCTGTTTAAGCAGGTCAGGGCGCTGCTGGAAGAAGACTTCGACGTTATTGATTGCATCACGGGTACGGGTAATCTCGTAACCGGAAGCATTCATATTCACCACGAAGCCTGCAGGCGCTACGCCAATCAGCACCAGCATCACCAGACCAATGCCTTTCTGCCCGTCGTTAGCGCCATGAGAGAACGCTACGCCGATAGCGGAGAGGATCAGTGCAATACGGGTCCAGAACGGCGGCTTTTTCTTGCCATCTTTCTTTTCACGTTCTGCTGGCGTCAGGTGGATACGGGCACGTTTTTTTGTACCGCTCCAGTAACGACGCAGAATGAAAATAAGACCGCCTGCAACCACCAGACCAACAATTGGCGAGATGATAAGCGAAGCAAAAATACCGATAACTTTCGGAATGTTAAGTGCGTCCACCACCGAGGTGCCGGTCATCAGTGCATTGGTTAAACCAATACCGATAATGGCGCCAATCAGCGTGTGGGAGCTGGATGCAGGTAAACCAAAGTACCAGGTACCCAGGTTCCAGATAATTGCCGCCAGCAGCATGGAGAACACCATGGCAAGGCCATGTGACGATCCCATATTAAGCAGCAGATCCGTTGGTAGCATATGCACGATGGCATACGCCACGCTGAGACCACCCAGCAAAACACCAAAGAAGTTGAACAACGCAGCCATGACCACCGCCAATTGCGAACGCATTGCACGGGTATAGATCACGGTTGCGACAGCATTGGCTGTGTCATGGAAGCCGTTAATTGCTTCGTAGAACAGCACAAAAGCCAGAGCAAGCAATAGTAAAAGCCCGGTATGTAAATCCAGGCCAGCAAACAAATGTAGCATAGGACGTTACGCCATTTTGAGGACATGAACGCGGCGCATTATCAGTGACTTTGGCGGCGCGGGCAAAGTGAAATATAGAGTTTTTTTGATTTGTCTCCTGCTTTGTTTTACACCACTAAAGAATTATCCTATATATTTCAGTTAAATACCCTTTATCGGTAGTTTGGTGCTGGTGCGACCACTGAGGAATCTTTACAATTCACACCCGCTTTTTAGAGAGGATCGCAACGTGGAAAGGTTTGATACCGTTATTATAGGCGCTGGCGCAGCGGGTATGTTTTGTGCCGCGCAGGCAGGACAAGCAGGTAGTCGAGTACTGCTTATTGATAATGGTAAAAAGCCAGGACGCAAGATTCTCATGTCTGGCGGGGGACGCTGCAACTTTACCAATCTTTATGTCGAACCGGCCGCCTATTTGAGCCAAAACCCCCATTTTTGCAAATCGGCACTGGCACGCTATACGCAGTGGGATTTTATCGACCTGGTGGGCAAACACGGTATTGCCTGGCACGAAAAAACGCTGGGTCAGCTGTTCTGCGATGATTCCGCTCAGCAAATTGTCGATATGCTGGTAGACGAGTGTGAAAAAGGTAACGTAACTATGCGGTTACGGAGCGAAGTCCTGAGCGTGGTGCAGGATGATGAAGGTTTCACCCTCGAACTGAATGGCATGACGGTCGGCACGAAAAAACTGGTTATCGCTTCCGGTGGGCTTTCCATGCCGGGTCTGGGGGCAACGCCGTTTGGTTATAAAATTGCCGAACAGTTTGGTCTGAAGGTGTTGCCAACGCGCGCGGGACTGGTGCCCTTTACGTTGCATAAGCCACTGCTGGAGCAGCTTCAGGTGCTCTCTGGCGTGTCGGTCTCCTCCGTTATCACTGCCGAGGATGGCACCGTATTTCGCGAAAATCTGCTCTTTACACACCGAGGACTTTCGGGCCCAGCTGTTTTGCAGATTTCCAGTTTTTGGCAGCCAGGCGAATTTGTCAGTATTAATTTGTTGCCGGATGTTGACCTTGCGAGCTTCCTCGACGAACAACGTAGCGCACACCCTAACCAGAGCTTAAAGAACACCTTAGCAATGCAGTTGCCAAAGCGTCTGGTGGAATGCTTGCAGCAGTTAGGGCAAATTCCTGACGTATCTCTGAAGCAGCTTAACGTGCGCGATCAACAGACGCTGGTTGAAACGCTGACCGAGTGGCGGGTGCAGCCGAACGGTACGGAAGGGTATCGTACCGCTGAAGTCACGTTGGGCGGCGTTGATACCAACGAGCTGTCATCGCGCACGATGGAAGCCCGCAAAGTGCCAGGGCTGTATTTTATCGGCGAAGTGATGGACGTCACCGGCTGGTTGGGTGGCTATAACTTCCAGTGGGCATGGTCGAGTGCCTGGGCATGTGCACAGGATCTGGTGTCTGAATAAGCGAAGACGATACGTTGAGCGTGGACCCGCTGCGTTTTACATAAAGCTCACTTGTGAAATTTGCCCGGTAAATGGATTGCCGGGCACGGTTTTTTGCCTGCAACATACCTGCTACAACCGAATAGACATCTCGAATCCAGGTGTTAGTATTCAATAGACAGCAGTAATGAGTATGCGTGTTTCATTTCCGGCCAGGAACGCTGATGATGACAACATTACTACCCGATATCACAGCATTTTCATCATTCACTTCCTTCGCGGCGCAGGTTGCTTACATGCCTGTCTGCTCTCTGGCCATTGTTTCTCATTCCTTCTTATCCCGGATGGAATCTCCCGCTGAATAGCTGTTCAGTGGGCTTTGTGACACGCATCGTTTGATAACAGGGATTACGGCGGGTCGAATATGGATAAGTTTAAACGTCATATGATGTGGTTGGTGGCGGGCATTCTGGTCGTGGTGGCCGCGATAGCATGGTGGATGCTTCGTCCTGCGGGAATACCGGAGGGGTTTGCAGCCAGCAATGGCAGAATTGAAGCTACCGAAGTGGATATTGCCACCAAGATTGCCGGGCGAATTGACACGATCCTCGTGTCGGAAGGGCAGTTCGTTCGCCAGGGCGAAGTGCTGGCGAAAATGGATACCCGCGTGCTGCAGGAGCAGCGGCTGGAAGCGGTAGCCCAAATCAAAGAGGCCGAAAGTGCGGTGGCGGCAGCGCGGGCGTTGTTAGAGCAACGGCAAAGTGAAATGCGCGCCGCGCAGTCGGTGGTAAAACAGCGTGAGGCGGAACTGCAGTCGGTCTCTAAACGCCACGTCCGCTCCCGTTCGCTATCTCAGCGTGGGGCTGTGTCTGAGCAACAGCTGGATGACGACAGAGCTGCGGCAGAAAGCGCACGCGCTGCACTGGAATCCGCAAAGGCGCAGGTCTCTGCGGCAAAAGCCGCCATTGAAGCCGCTCGCACCAGTATCATTCAGGCGCAAACCCGCGTAGAAGCCGCGCAGGCTACCGAACGTCGTATTGCGGCTGATATTGATGACAGCGAGTTGAAAGCCCCGCGCGATGGCCGCGTACAGTACCGCGTAGCTGAACCGGGCGAGGTGCTTTCCGCAGGCGGTCGCGTGCTGAATATGGTCGATCTCAGCGATGTCTACATGACGTTCTTCTTGCCAACCGAACAGGCTGGTTTACTGAAGATTGGCGGAGAAGCGCGGCTGGTGCTGGATGCTGCGCCGGATCTGCGTATTCCGGCGACCATCAGCTTTGTGGCTAGCGTCGCGCAGTTCACGCCGAAAACGGTCGAAACCAGCGATGAACGGCTGAAACTGATGTTTCGCGTCAAAGCGCGTATCCCGCCAGAGCTGTTACAGCAGCATTTGGAGTACGTGAAAACCGGTCTGCCGGGCATGGCGTGGGTGCGTGTTGATGAAAGTCGCGCCTGGCCTGACGACCTGGTGGTGAGGTTGCCGCAATGACGCATCTGGCGCTGGTTCCCGTTCCTCCCGTGGCGCACCTTGACGGCGTGAGTCAGCATTACGGGAAAACGGTAGCGCTGAACAATATCACGCTGGATATCCCTGCCCGCTGTATGGTGGGGTTGATTGGCCCGGATGGTGTCGGAAAATCGAGCCTGTTGTCGCTCATCTCCGGCGCGCGGGTCATTGAACACGGCAACGTGATGGTGCTGGGCGGCGATATGCGCGACCCAAAATATCGCCGGGATGTCTGCCCGCGCATTGCCTGGATGCCGCAGGGGCTGGGGAAAAACCTGTATCACACGCTGTCGGTATATGAGAACGTCGATTTCTTTGCCCGCTTGTTTGGGCATGACAAAGCGGAGCGTGAGGCGCGGATTACCGAGCTGCTGAATAGCACCGGACTGGCACCGTTTCGTGACCGTCCTGCCGGGAAACTCTCGGGCGGGATGAAGCAAAAGCTGGGGCTGTGCTGCGCGTTAATCCACGACCCGGAACTGTTAATTCTCGATGAACCCACCACCGGGGTCGACCCGCTGTCCCGTGCCCAGTTCTGGGATCTGATTAACAGTATTCGTCAGCGGCAGACCAACATGAGCGTGCTGGTTGCGACCGCTTATATGGAAGAAGCCGAGCGCTTTGACTGGCTGGTGGCGATGAACGCCGGGGAGGTGTTAGCCACCGGGAGCGCGCAGCAGCTACGTGAGCAAACCAACAGCAACACGCTGGAGCAGGCGTTTATCGCGCTGTTACCTGAAGCCCAGCGCCAGGCGCATAAACCGGTAGTGATCCCGCCGTATCACGCTGAGCAGGAAGAGATTGCCATCGAGGCGAAAAACCTGACCATGCGCTTCGGTAAATTTGTGGCGGTGGACCACGTTAACTTCCGCATTCCGCGCGGGGAAATCTTCGGTTTTCTCGGCTCCAACGGCTGCGGTAAATCCACCACCATGAAAATGCTCACCGGACTGCTGCCCGCAAGCGAAGGCGAGGCGTGGCTGTTTGGGCAAGCGGTTGATCCGAAAAATATCGATACCCGCCGCCGGGTAGGCTATATGTCGCAGGCATTTTCGCTTTACAGCGAGCTGACCGTCCGGCAAAACCTCGAACTACATGCGCGGCTGTTCCATATCCCCGAAGCAGAAATCCCTGGGCGGGTGCAGGAGATGAGCGAGCGCTTTTCGCTGACCGATGTCGAAGATGCGCTGCCCGGTGCGCTGCCGTTGGGGATCCGTCAACGCCTGTCGCTGGCGGTGGCGGTGATCCATCGCCCGGAGATGCTCATTCTTGATGAACCGACCTCCGGGGTCGATCCGGTTGCGAGGGATATGTTCTGGCAACTGATGGTCGACCTGTCGCGCCAGGACAAAGTGACCATTTTTATCTCCACCCACTTTATGAACGAAGCGGAGCGCTGCGACCGCATGTCGCTGATGCACGCCGGAAAAGTACTGGCCAGCGGTACGCCGCAGGAACTGGTGAAACAGCGTGGAGCTGCCAGTCTGGAAGAGGCGTTTATCTCCTGGTTGCAGGAAGCGGCAGGCCCGGCGCCGGAAACTCAGTTAGCGCCAGCCAATGTCCCGACAGTGCATGAAAACAGTAAGCCGCCGCGGCAAGGTTTTAGCCTGCGGCGCTTATTCAGCTACAGCCGCCGTGAAGCGCTGGAACTACGGCGCGATCCGGTACGCTCCACGCTGGCGCTGATGGGCACGGTGATCCTGATGCTTATCATGGGCTACGGCATCAGCATGGATGTGGAAAACCTGCGTTTTTCGGTGCTCGACCGCGACCAGACCGTCAGCAGCCAGGCGTGGACGCTGAATCTGGCGGGATCGCGCTATTTTATCGAACAACCGCCGCTCACCAGTTATGACGAGCTGGACAAACGGATGCGTTCTGGCGAAGTTGCGGTAGCAATTGAAATTCCGCCAAATTTTGGCCGCGACATCGCGCGTGGAACGCCGGTGAAGATTGGCGTCTGGGTCGATGGCGCAATGCCAAGCCGCGCTGAAACGGTCAGGGGTTACGTGCAGGCGATGCACCAGACCTGGCTGCAGGATGTGATGGCGCGCCAGCCAAATGCCAGCGGGCAAAACGGGCTGATGACCATTGAAACTCGCTATCGTTACAACCCGGATGTGAAGAGCCTGCCGGCGATTGTTCCGGCAGTGATCCCACTGCTGTTGATGATGATCCCTTCCATGCTCAGCGCCCTCAGCGTGGTGCGTGAGAAAGAGCTGGGGTCGATTATCAATCTGTACGTTACGCCCACGACCCGCAGCGAGTTTTTACTCGGCAAACAGTTGCCGTACATCGTGCTGGGCATGCTGAATTTCCTGCTGTTGTGCGCGCTGTCGGTGTTTGTATTCGGCGTTCCGCATAAGGGGAGCTTTGTGACCCTGACGCTGGCTGCGCTGCTGTACGTCACCATTGCCACCGGGCTGGGGCTGTTAATCTCCACGTTTATGAAAAGCCAGATCGCGGCCATTTTTGGTACGGCGATTATTACATTGATCCCGGCGACGCAGTTTTCCGGAATGATCGATCCAGTTGCCTCGCTGGAAGGGCCGGGCCGGTGGATTGGTGAAATTTATCCGACCAGCCATTTTCTGACCATCGCGCGCGGAACGTTCTCTAAAGCGTTGGATCTGACCGATCTCTGGCAGCTGTTTATTCCGCTGGCGGTAGCCATTCCGGTGGTGATTGGTCTGAGCGTATTACTGCTGAAAAAACAGGAGGGGTGATGCGCCGATTACGCAATATTTATAACCTCGGCATCAAAGAGTTGCGCAGCCTGCTGGGTGACAAAGCGATGCTGACGCTGATCGTCTTCGCCTTCACGATTTCGGTTTATTCTTCCGCGACCGTCCTGCCGGGTTCGCTGCATCTGGCACCGATTGCTATTGCCGATATGGACCAGTCGCAGTTGTCGAATCGGATTGTGAACAGCTTTTATCGCCCGTGGTTTTTACCGCCGGAGATGATCACTGCCGATGAAATGGATGCCGGGCTGGACGCCGGGCGCTATACCTTCGCCGTAAACATTCCGCCTGATTTTCAGCGTGATGTGCTGGCCGGACGACAACCGGATATACAGGTTAACGTCGATGCCACGCGCATGAGCCAGGCGTTTACCGGCAACAGCTATATCCAGAATATTATCAGCGGCGAGGTGAACAGCTTTGTGGCGCGTTACCGCGATAACAATGAGCCGCCGGTGGCGCTGGAAATGCGCATGCGCTTTAACCCTAATCTGGAACCCGCCCGCTTTGGCGCGGTGATGGCGATTATCAACAACATCACTATGTTGGCGATTGTGCTGACCGGTTCGGCGTTGATCCGCGAACGCGAGCACGGGACCATTGAACATCTGCTGGTGATGCCGGTGACGCCGTTTGAGATCATGATGGCAAAAATCTGGTCGATGGGGCTGGTGGTGCTGGTGGTTTCCGGTCTGTCGCTGATGCTGATGGTAAAAGGCGTGCTCGGGGTGCCGATTGAAGGTTCGATACCGTTGTTTATGCTGGGCGTGGCGCTGAGCCTGTTCGCCACCACCTCGATCGGCATTTTTATGGGCACGCTGGCGCGCTCCATGCCGCAGTTGGGGCTGCTGATGATTCTGGTGCTGCTGCCGTTACAGATGCTCTCAGGTGGCTCCACACCGCGTGAAAGCATGCCGCAGGCGGTGCAGGACATTATGCTGACCATGCCGACTACCCATTTCGTCAGTCTCGCGCAGGCGATACTTTACCGCGGCGCCGGGTTTAGCATTGTCTGGCCGCAGTTTCTGACGCTGCTGGCGATTGGCAGCGCGTTCTTCCTGATAGCACTGCTGCGTTTCAGAAAGACGATTGGTACGATGGCGTAATCATTATTGCCGGGGCGCTTCGCTTACCTGGCCTACAAAGTATAACGGACGTAGGCCGGATAAGGCGTAGCCGCCATCCGGCATCCGGCAACGAAACAGGCAATTACTCTTCTTTCGGCAGGCACTGTAGATGGCCGTGGCGCACGCCGCGCTGGGAAATCACGTCATCGGCAAAATGCTGTACATCGCCCATGTCGCCTTTTAGCACGGCGATTTCCAGGCAGTCGTCATGGTTGATGTGCACGTGCAGCGTGGCGACCGATAAATCGTGGTGGTGGTGTTGGGTAGAAACAATACGGCTGGCCAGATCACGCTTCTCATGCTCATAAACATACGAGAGCACCGCGAAGCCCTGAGTGCCGTGTTCAAGGGTAGTTTCCTGCGCCAGTGCGCCACGCAGAATATCGCGGATCGCTTCGGAACGGTTGTTGTAGCCACGGCGCTGACTCAGGCCGTCGAGCGTTTCCAGTAAATCGTCATCGAGGGTAATGGTGACTCGTTGCATCTGCAGTTAACCTTTCATGTGGCGCGTTGGCGCACAGGGGGTAAGGGGAATAGCGTATTTTGTAACACACGTCCGGCATCCGGGGAAAAGGTTAATGCTCTCGCAATAAACGCAGGAGGGTACTGACCTGTTCATCCAGCGGAGCGAGAGTATCTTTAACGATCAGATGCAAAGGCGTGGCGCGACGAGCACCATGGCTTAACGGCAGTGGGCGTAAAAGCCCCTGATCAAGCTGCGTCTGAATACGTTCCTCGGGCAGCCAGCCGTAACCGACCTGATACATCACCGCATCAATCGCGGCATCAATGGTCGAGAAGGTCCAGGCATCACGCGCCGGTTGTTGTGGGTTATCGCGATCGGCAATGCGAATCAGCGGCCAGGCGCGTAATGCGTCTTCATTCAGCGGCGCATCCAGCATGCAGAGTGGGTGATCGCGGTGGGCCACGGCCACGAAGTCAATATTCATCAGCCATTCGCCGCGTCCGGTGACATCCTGACGCCGGGTCAGGACCATTACGTCCGCATCGGCATGTGCTGCCAGTCGAGCATCACCATTCTCCAGGACTTCGGTCAGACGCACCTGCGTTTGCGGCCAGGCCTGCTGAAACTGTTTGAGAATGGCAAACAGGCGTTTGCGTGGGAAGATACTATCTACCATCAAATCCAGCCGCGTTCGCGTACCGTTTTGTAACGTTGCGGCCCGGGTTTCCACCCATAAAAAGGCCTTCAGTAACGGTTTGACCTGATTGAGCAATAGCTCTCCGGCCGGGGTCAGGACAGCCTTGCGGCCTTCCGGGGTCAGCAGCGTTACGCCAAGTCGCTCCTGTAACAGTGCCAGATTGTAGCTTACCGAAGACTGGCTACGGTTGGTCTCTTCCGCCGCTTTAGCGAAGCTGCCCAGCTCCACCACTTTCTCCAATAGGGCCCACTGCTCGAGGGTTGTTTTGTGCATAACTCATCTAATAATTGAATGAATTTGATGCAAACATAGCGTTATTCATCCAATTTTTGAAGCGTTAAGATCCTCACATCAAGTAAGAGGAGAACGAATATGAGCGCGTTTGATAAACATGATTTAAGCGGATTTGTTGGCAAACATCTGGTCTATACCTACGATAATGGCTGGAATTACGAGATCTACGTGAAAAACGACACTACCCTGGATTACCGCATTCACAGCGGTATTGTGGGAAATCGTTGGGTGAAAGATCAGCGGGCCTATATTGTGCGGGTCGGGGAGAGCGTTTATAAAATTTCATGGACCGAACCGACCGGGACCGACGTCAGCCTGATCGTAAACCTGGGTGACAAACTCTTTCACGGCACCATCTTTTTCCCTCGCTGGGTGATCAATAATCCGGAAAAAACGGTCTGCTTCCAGAATGACCATATTCCGCTAATGATGTCGTACCGCGATACCGGCCCGGCGTATCCCACCGAGGTGATTGATGAGTTCGCGACCATCACTTTCGTACGTGACTGCGGCGCGAACAACGATGACGTTATTGCCTGTGCGGCGAGCGAGCTGCCGAAAAACTTTCCGGAAAATTTACGCTAAGGCTTCCAGGCGCTGCACGGCGTCTGCGGTCAGGGTAAACGGCGTGGGGGTGCACACCGCCAGGCTCAGGGTATCGAGCTGGCACTGGCTGACGGAGAGTGAGGAAGTTAACGCGGTACTGTCGACGCTGACGATTTGCCAGGCACTGCCGCCGCGCTGCTTCACGATCGCTTCTTTACGCGTCCAGATGCGCCAGAACGCCGCCAACTGTTGTTCCGGGCGTTCGGCCTCGACTTCGGCATGTTCACCAAGACTGAATACCGTATTTGCCAGCGTTTGCCAGTTATCGCGCGGGCGAACGACTTCTATATCGCAGCCGACTTCCCCTTCGTCGCTGAGCAGCAGGGCGATATCATCACCGCTGTGGCTGAGATTGAACCACAGCGGCGTGTCAGCAGAAAAGGCCGGTTTTCCTTGCTCGCCATATACGATGTCCGGTAATGGCGAAAGGGTATGGGAAAGCAGCACGCGACCGGCCAGCCAGCGCGCACGGCGAGCACCTTGCGGCGCTTGCTCACTCAGTGCGGCAGGCAATGCACCTGCGCTTAAAACAGAAACTTTCCCAAGAACGATCCGGTACATATCACGGCCAACGTTTAATGATGATAGAAGTATTTATGCCGCCAAACGCAAAGTTGTTGCTCTGCAAAAACTCGCAATCAATCTTGCGGGCTTCACCCATAATGTAATCCAGCGCGCCACAATTGGCATCTGGCTGACTCAAATTTAGCGTAGGCGCAAACCAGCCTTCACGCATCATTTGCAGACTCATCCAGGCCTCTAGTGCGCCACAAGCGCCAAGGGTATGTCCAAAATAGCTTTTAAGCGAGGATAGCGGAACATTATCACCATAAATTGCAGAGGTTGCCTGACTTTCTGCAACATCACCACGATCGGTTGCGGTTCCGTGCGCTGAAATATAGCCGATATCCCGGGCACTAATACCTGCCATATTCAGCGATTTTTCCATGCAAATCTGCATTGTTTCGCGCTGCGGCTGGGTGATATGGGCAGCATCGCAGTTAGTGGCAAAGCCAACGATTTCACCATAAATCGTTGCTCCGCGCGCTTTAGCGTGTTCCAGCTCTTCCAGCACTAGCGTACCTGCACCTTCTCCGATGACCAGACCATCGCGTTTTTCATCGAATGGGGATGGGGTGGTTTTCGGCTCGTCGTTGCGCTGACTGGTTGCGAATAACGTATCAAACACGGCGGCTTCGGAAGGACACAGTTCTTCTGCGCCGCCGGCGACCATCACCGTTTGATAACCGTGTCGAATGGCTTCCCATGCATAACCAATTGCCTGGCTACCGGATGTGCAGGCGCTGGATGTCGGGATGACTCGCCCACGCAGACCGAAAAACAATCCGGTGTTAACGGCAGTGGTATGCGGCATCATTTGCACGTAGGTCGTGCCGGTGATGTTATTGGTGTGTTTCTCGGTCAGCATGGTCGCGAACTCGCTCACTGGACCGGTACTACCGGTTGATGAACCATAAGCGATCCCGGTTTCACCGTTAGTCAGTACCCGATCGCCAATCAGCCCGGCCTGCTCAAGCGCCAGCTCTGTTGCGCGGGTGGACATCAGCGATACGCGCCCCATGGCGCGAATTCGCTTGCGGGTATAGTGTTCCGGCAGAGTGAAGTCGTCGATCGGCGCTCCCAGCAGTGTGTGTAGTCCATCATAAACCTGCCACTCCGGCATTTTGCGTACCGCATTTTCATATGCCAATAACCTGGCGGAGACAGCCTGCCAGTTTTCCCCAAAGGCGGTGACGCCGCCCATGCCTGTAATCACGACACGACGTGTCATAACATCCCTCCATTGATGGAAATCACCTGGCGAGTTACATAGCCCGCCACATCCGACATTAAATAACTGGCAAGCCCGGCCACTTCTTCAGCCTGACCTATTCGTTTCATGGGAATCATCGACATCGCCTCTTTCAATGCGGCTTCTTCCATCTCGATCATCCCGGTATCAATGAGTCCAGGTGCAATGCAGTTTACGGTAATTTTGCGTTTTGCCAGTTCGATAGCCAGCGCTTTGGTGGCACCAATAATTCCGGCTTTTGCCGCACTGTAATTGACCTGACCGCGGTTGCCCATCACGCCCGAAACCGAAGACAGTGTGATGATACGGCCCCCCTGGCGTGCGCTTATCATCGGCATAATGCACGGATGAATGACGTTGTAAAAGCTGTCGAGGTTGGTATGGATCACCGAATCCCAGTCGTTATCACTGAGCGCAGGGAAAGCGGCATCCCGAGTGACTCCAGCGTTGCTGACAATGCCGTACCATGCGCCGTTTGCCTCAATATCTTGCGACAGTATTTCACGGCACTGCTCGCGATTGGCAACGTCAAATGTCAACAGGCGCCCTGCGCCGCCAGCGGCGAGGATAGCATCCAGCGTTTCTTGTGCTCCTTGCACATCGCGATGATAGTGTACGCCGACCACAAAACCGTCCGCGGCCAGTTGTCTGGCGATGGCGCGACCGATACCTTTGCTGGCACCCGTAACTAAAACTGAACGGCTCATGTGGACGCTCCTTGTTGAAATAGCGTGTTAATTTCTTCTGTTGTCGGCTGGAAGGTGTTGACGCGACCGGTTGCCAGCGTCTCGTTGTCTGCCTGGATGGCACATTCAAAGCTACCGAATCGAGCATCCTGCATCAGCAATTTGACATGGATACTCAGCTTCTTCCCGGCAGGCAGAACACCTGTAGCACAGACTAACTCACGTGCGCCCAGTACCATGCCTAACGTAATACTCGCCTGACCTTGTTGCTGGCGGTGCCAGCCAGACCAGACGCCAATGGTCTGCGCCATGAGTTCCAGTGCGAACCAGCCAGGCAGATTGCCATCAGGGTCGAGAAAAGGGGCCAGTACGCTGTTTGCTGAAACCGTCACGTGGCAGGTGGCGGTTTCGTCCGCCACACTGACGACCTCTTCAAGAAGCAGCATCGGCGCATCATGCGGTAAATAATCGCCCGGTGATAAATAGTGGCTCATGAGATTCTCCCGAGCAGGATGCTGGCATTATTGCCACCGAAGGCAAACGAATTAGACAAGATAACCGGGCGAGTCAGCGGCTGCGGCTGTTCAATGATGCCGCAGGGTGGCAATGTTTCATCGCGTGGCGACTGGCTAAAATCCTGCGGCGGCAGCGGCAGCTCGCGTTGCAGAATCAGCATACTGATCGCTGCTTCGGTGATCCCCGCAGCGCCCAGCGTGTGCCCGGTCAGGTGTTTGGTTGAACTGCACGGGACCGTTTCGCCAAATAGCGCGCTCACGACGTTGGACTCAATCTGATCGTTTAACGGTGTGGCGGTACCGTGCAGATTGATATAGCCCACGTGTTCCGGCGTCATTCCTGCGTCGTTAAGCGCCTGGCCGATGGCGCGAATGGCACCTTCCCCCTGTGGATGGGGAGCAGAAATATGGTACGCGTCGCTGGATTCGCCGACGCCAAGGAGCGCGATAGGCTGTGGCTCGCGGGTTAATACCATCAATGCTGCGCCTTCGCCAATGGTGATCCCACAACGGTTGCGGCCAAACGGCTGACACAGCGTTGGGGAGAGTGATTCCAGACTGTGGAATCCGTTGATTGGCATTCGGCTTAGCGTATCCGCACCGCCGACAATGGCGATATCGACCAGACCAGATTCGATCAAACGACGTCCGCTCATGATAGCTCTTGCACTGGACGAGCAGGCGGTTGAGAGCGTAAAGGCCGGGCCATCCAGCGCCAGCCAGTGGCTAAGAAAACGCGACGGATCGCCCAGTTCCTGTTGCGGATAGCGCCAGTCAGTGCTCTCTTTGCCGTTGAGCATCAAATCTACGTGAACGTCACCCTCATCCAGACCGGAGGTGCTGGTGCCGAGAACAACAGCAATACGATCGCGACCAAATCGGGCGATAGCGTCGTCCACCTGCGGCTGGATTTGCATCAGTGCTGCCAGCAATAGCTGGTTGTTGCGCGAACGATGAGCGCTAAAGTGCTGAGGAATAGCGGGCAGCTCACCGTCAACGCCTGCTAACACGGCGGATGGGTGTCCTTGCAGCCAGCCCGTGCGCGGGCGCATTCCCGGCGCTATGCCACGAGTGATGTTGGCTGCGATTTCATCAGTGTTATTGCCCAACGCATTAATCATGCCAACGGCAGAAATGTAGATCATCTCAGTCACCCAGGTATTGAATGGTGATGTGGTATTTAAAAACGTGCTGTTCAATGCTGATCGGTTCGCGTTTTCCTTTTCGATTCAGATACGTGATTTCCGTGACCACTTTGCCGCGGGCATTGCGCAGCTCACGCGTGTCACCCGTATCGACGAGCGTCCAGCCTGTGGGTAATTGCGGTTGCCAGGCGCTAATCGGCCAATGACTTAGCATCACGTCAGCCAGCACCTGGCTGGCTGGCGGCAATTGTGGAACGATGATCGATTGCTCGGTGTGCAGTCCTTTTTCATCGTAAGTCACGAGGAACAGGCGAATGCCGACTGATGACAGCCCGGCAAGTGTGATTTTCTTGTCATCAGCATTGAGCATGACCAACAGTGACTGAGTTTTGCCGTTAAAACTTCCGGTTAGTAGCTGTTGTGAATTCACCGCGGGAGAAATCCCCGGGGCAGGTAGCGTTACACGAGTCCCCGGCTCTAACCAGGCTTGCGGGCGGCCTTTCTGTTCCGGCTGCGAGTGGCTGCAACCTGCCAACAGCAACGTGGCGACGAGCGCAGCGGTGCGCCAGAATCTCTGTTTAATCATCTTCTTTTTTTCTCTTTTTTCCTGGCATCGCCAGCGGTGACAGCAGGAAGGCGGTGAAAATACCGCTCACTAGCACAATGCCAAAACTGCTGATTGCCTGAGTGGCGCTAAAGACCAGCATGCCGAGCGTCAGGAGCGTGGTCATCATTGCCAGCGTGATAGCCAGCAGCGATGTCAGTGGCGTACCGCGTGGATTACTGAAAAACAGCGTGTAGTTAATGCCAATTCCCAGTACCAGCACCAGTGCCAGCAGCGAGAAAAGGTTGAGCGCATGACCGCTCAGGGCCAGTACTGCCAGACCACAACCTAAAGACAGCACTGAGGGTACCAGGCTAATTAAGCCCTTACGCCAGCCAAGCCGAATGACGGCGCCACAGGCAATTACCGCCAGCGCAATGCATAGCAGGCCGGTCAGAATATGGCGATAAAGGGAAAACAGGTTGTCAAAGCTGCTCTTGCGATCCACCCACGCCACGCCGGAATATTTCGCGCTGAGCGTATTTAAAGCATCACTTTGTTTCACCCCTTCAACGGGAACCAGTACGCTGCTTTCGCCATCAGCCAGAGACAACCATAGCAGGCGCCAGCCTTCACTGGCCGGGCTGGCAAGCCAGGCATCGACGGTTACGGGCATGGCGCTAAGATCGGGGTTCACCGTTGCCAGACCGGCGTTGTTTAAGGCTTTCGTGATGGCGGGCGCGGCATCTTTTAGCAGAGACAGATCCTGCTGTTGCCGGGCGAGTGAATTGAGCGGAATGGTGCGATATCCGCTGAGTAACCCGTCTTTTTTTGCCTGTTCCAGCGCGGGGATAAAGGTTTCCAGCCGCTCCAGCGTTTGCTGAGCGGATTTGCCGTACACCACAAACCACTTCTGGTCGACGCTTTGCCCGGTCAGGGCTGTAATCGCTTTTTCCTGAGCAAGAATTTCCTGCGGCAGCGCCTGTAACTGGGAGATATCATCGTCTACGCGTAGCGTCGCCATACCTGCCAACGAGAACAACGCCAGCGCCACCGGCAGGCCAACGGATAATTTCTTATTCCGCCGCCATGCAGCAAGCCAGCGTAGCATGAGTACCATTGCCGGCACCGGGCGTACCGGCAACCGACGACACAACCACGGGTGCCAGAAAATGACCGTCAGGCAGGAGGCGCTCAGACCTACCGCCGCGAATACCGCCATCTGGCGAATACCGGGGAAGGGGGCCAGCATCATAATCAGATAAGCCGCTACGGTGGTGAGTAGAGCCAGGAGCAGGGCATTGCGCACTTTGGCAAGGCTTTGCCATGGCGATGTTTCCGCACCGTGCACCATCCGTTCGGTCAAATAGTAGAGCGTATAGTCTGCGGAAATACCGATGATGCTCATGCTCATCACCAGCGTCATCAGATGGAGCTCGCCAAAAATCAGCAGCGTGACGACGGTCCCCGCCAGCGCACCAATGCCAATCGAAATCAGGCACAGCAGCAGCGGACGCAGCGAACGAAATACAGCCACGATGAGCAGGATCACCCCGAGCACAGTGGCTATGCCGAGAGTAGAGATATCTTGTTTCGCCTGCTGGCTGGCGTAATCGCTATAGAACAGCGTCCCGCGAGACAACAGTTGAGCCTGTGGATAGTGGGCTTTTAGCTCACCTTCCAGCGTATTCAGCGTGGTGACCAATTGGTGCGTCTGTTGCATATCAAACGATGAGCCGGTCAACTCGCCATGTAACAGATACCAATAGTTGCCTTGCTCATCCTGGGTGACAAGCCAGCCATCCATCAGGCGCAGGCGCTGCCCGGTTTTGGCCATGGCCAGCTGCGAACCACGCATCAGCATGAAGGGATCGTTTTGTAGCTCTTTGCCACTGACGCCGGAGAATGCGGAGTAAAGTTGGGACAGGATCCACTGGCCCTGCGCTTCACCGCCGTTTTGCAGCCGGGCGCGGGTCTCGTTATCTATCAGGCCGTTACGATGTTGCCAGAAGAAGGCCCCCCAGGCTTGCTGGCTGTCGGCATCCATTGGACCTTTTACCTGGGCTAGCGCGTGCGATTTTTGCAGTAAAGCCAACCAGTCCCGGGCTATAGCTGGGTCCGGTTGCTTACCGGGGCTCACCAGCCAGACCACCTGACGGTCAAGACGCTGCATAAATCCCTCGTTCAGGCCCGGAGGTATAGCGCCCAGCGTCTGCTTTGGCAACATGGCCAGCACGCTGCTGTTAAGGCGGGCCTGAGGTAGCAGCGTCAGAAAGATGCCCAGCAGAAGCAGGCAGACGACTCCCCATAACAGCGCGGGGCGTTTACTGGGCGGCAAAGCGTTGGCGTTCGTCATCGGTCAGTTGCGCTGGCGTTAGTTGGTGTTGGGAAAGCGCGATATCGGTGCGATCGCCCTGCTTATCATTGAGCTGAATGCTCTCCAGGTAGGTCTTTCCTGCTAAATCAATCGTCGCAAAAATCTTATCCAGCGGTGTGGTGATTGGCGTCAGGCGTAGCGTCCAGCGACCTTCTCCTAAGTCTGCAAACTCCACGCGGAAGTTTTGTTCCAGCACTTTACGATCCGCCTGGAATAACGCCCGTAGCAGATGATTAAACTGGAACATTTGCGGGTTATTCTCAGCGGTAATGGTCTGCGGTGGTTGACCGTTAATTGCCTGAACCATCCGTTTGTCGTCCAGCAGCAGCTGCATCGGGAACGGGGACGTTTGATCCCACAGCAACCCCTGGTCGCGGGCGATCAACATCTTGCCCTGAGATCGCAGCGGCTGCGGCAGATCCTTTATCGTCCGGGTTTGATCGAAGTGGGCGCGAACCACCGGTTGTTCGGTAAAACGCTGTTGTAGGGAGTCGAGCGTCAGGGCACTGACGAAAGGGCTGACGAGCAGCACGAGCAATGGCCATAATTTCATGGTGTCACTCCCATCCGTTCAAACAGAATATCCGGGCTGACAAAGCACAGTTCACGGCTTTTTTCGTCGACGGCGACCTGGATGGTGTAGCCTGTTGTGGCGCGTTTACCTGTTTCGGCATCAAAAATTTCGTAGCCAATACGCAGGCGATTTTCGTACTCTTTAATTTGGGCGCGTACACGGATACGCTGCTCGAAAGTCAGTGCATTGCGATACTTCACCCGAGTGTCGACCACGGGCCACAGATAGCCAGATTCTTTCATCTGCCGATAGCCATAATCGAATTGGTTCAGCAGTGCCTCACGGGCAATCTCGAAGTAACGGAAGTAGTTACCATGCCACGCTACGCCCATCATATCGACGTCGTGAAACGGAATAGTTAGCTCGACTTCAGCCGTAAAGCGGGGATCGTTAAGCACCCTTTACTCCTTGTCATTGGTATCCGGCAGTTGCCAGAAATCGAAAAAGTTAAACCAGTCGAGGGGCGACTGAAGCGCATAGTGCTCAAGGCGTTCGGCGTAGCGATCGACAGTATTCTGTAATGCCTGTTGTCGTGTGGCGCGCGGTAAGAGCAGCGGGTCGGCAAACGGTTCGCAGTAGATGTGGAGTTTCTCCTGCTGACGCAGGGCAAAAATCAGATCTACAGGGCAGCGTAAAATAGACGCGAGAATAAACGGGCCCTGAGGGAATGGCGCGTTTTGCCCCATAAAGCGGCTCCAGCACACGCGCCACTCGCCGCCGCGTTGGGGATTGACTGCGATGCGATCGCCTACGATGGCTACCCATTCACCGCGCTCCAATTTCTCTTTGAGCAGAATGGCAGTATCTGGACCAATACTGTTCACCGGGAGCAGATTTAATCCAGCCTGCGGGGCCATCTCTTGCATGATTTGTTTAAAGCGTTGGGCGTTATCGCTAAATACCAGCGCATTGATTGTTTTACTGCCCTGTAGCTGGGCCAGTGCCCGACAGGCCTCGACATCGCCAAGATGTGAAGCCAGTAGCAGTTTTCCCCGAGGATCGCTGATATTCAGCGTCGTTTCTGCACCTGGTGCAAAAATCACATCGCGACCGAAGTGCAGCTCACCACGCCAACTGGCGATCTTATCCAGCATCGCGCCGCCAAAACGCAGGAAATGCTGATAACTGGTCAGGTTTGGCGGTACTGGCATCCGGCGTGTGATCAGTTGCGCCCTTACGCGGCTAATCCAGCGTTGAGAGGCTTTTCGGGCAGTTGAAGCGCTGAGCCAGTATACGCCGACGACCGGATACAGTAGCAGGGAGAAGGCTTTGTGACCCAGTACACGCCAGACCAGTAGCATCAGGCGCATTCCCCACAACCCTTTGACTTCCTGTTGCTGCGCCCAGTGTGTCGATGAACGACGACAAAGCAGGGAGGGGATGCGTGGCAACATGCCAAAGAACAGGCGAGTGTGCATCAATGAAATGTGCAAATTGTCTTTAAGCGCGTCGAAATGGGATAGCCCGTCCTGCGGATAGGTGACTCGCGTGGGGATAAAATAGCTGGTGTTGCCTTGCCAGTAGAGGCGCACCATCACTTCAGTATCAAAATCCATCCGTTTGCCGAGCGTTACGCGCTGTGCCAGTTGCAGCGTGGGGGCCACCGGATACACCCGGAAGCCGCACATACTGTCTTTGAGCTGCAACGAGAGCGTTTCTATCCACACCCAGATATGGGTTACCCAACGACCGTACAGGCGCGAGCGAGGAACCGAATCATCGTAAATCGGTTGCCCGGAAATCAGTGCTGTCGGATGTTCTTTTGCCAATGCAAGCAGCCTGGGAATATCTTCAATGGCATGTTGCCCGTCGGCATCGACTTGCACGGCATGACTGAACCCGGCATCTGCCGCCGTCTGCATTCCGCGAATAACCGCCGCGCCTTTGCCTGCGTTGATGGGCAGGCGAATTAACGTCAGATTGCTGTATTCTGCCGCCAGGCGTGCCAGTTCATCTCGTGTAGTCTCGTCACTGCCATCGTCCACCACAATGCAGGGGAGATTGAACGGCTGAAGACGATCCAATACGTCCGACATCATCGCGCCGTGGTTGTAGCAGGGGATCAACACGCACGGGGAAAAGGTTAGCGGCATAACCGAATCTTCCCGCTGCTGGCGGTATGGCGCACGTCACCGTCGTGGCGCTGGTAGCTAAAAGAGAGCATCTGACGCGCTTCCTGCCAGCTCAGACTCAGGGTGACGGTGGCCTCTGGCAATAACGGCGACTGGAACTTCACGTTTTGAATACTGTGAAAACGCCAGCCAGGGGCCAGCAGCGTGGTGGCGTAATCCATCGCCCAGTTCAGCTGTGCAACGCCCGGCAGCAGTGGCTGCACGCTAAAATGCCCGCTGAACCAAAACAGAGAAGGGTCGAGTTGTAAAACAATCTCAGCCTGATGAGGCAGTGCCTGATGGCGCTCGATTTCATGGGGTTTCATGAAATAACTCCTGTAATTGCGCATAGACACGCTTGTTCATACTGTTGACCGGAATCTCATCAATCACCCGCCAGTAGCGGGGAACCGCGACAGGCTCCAGCCAGGGCAGCAGCGAACGTCGCCAGGTCAGTTCTTGCGGTTTACCACCGCACTCAAGCCAGCGTTGCCGGGCTTCGTCATCCAGTACCAGCAGGACGCCAACGCCCTGACGTCCTCCACGTGAGACCGGCAATGCCGCGACTTCACAGATACCATCCAGTGCCAGTAAACGTTGCTCCACTTCGCTGAGTGAAATGCGTTTCTCTTCAATTTTGACCACCCGCCCGCGTCTGCCCATCAGGCGGAACTGTCCATTTTCGATAAACTGCAGTACATCATCGAGTAACAGGCCATCATCAGCGTTAATTAGCGGTGAAAACACACGAAATGCGTCGTCTTCTGACTGGAATCTGACGCCGGGAAAGGGCAGCCATGCCACATCATCCTGATGGCGATAGCGCCACGCAAGGATCCCGGTTTCAGTGCTGCCGTAGATCTCATCGGGCCAGACATTTAGCCAGTCAGCAGCCTGCGTGACGTCCTGCCAGGGCAGCATGCCGCCCGCAGACAGAATCAGTTCGACCGGCGGCGGTGTCAGGTTGTGGTCGAGGCGTTTCAGAAACGCCGGGCTGCTGATAAACGCATACCGATGATCAGCGCTCAGCGCCGCCAGTTGTTCGGCATACCAAAGCATCGCCGCGTGCAGCGGCAGACCTAAGGCCATCGGCAAAAAGATACGGAACGTCAGGCCATACAGATGTTGCGGTACCACTGACGCGACCACCCGGCAACCTGCCAGACGATCGGCAAAGCGTGTAGCGAGCAATGCCGCTTCGCTATCCAGACGAGCGATCGGTTTGATCACGCGTTTCGGCTGGCCGGTCGAACCGGAAGTGAATAGCTCCACAAAGGCGTCACTGCGTATTGCTGGGAACGTGATGTCGTGAGCCACGGATGTCATGGCGGAGCTGACCACCCGCAGCGTTCCCTGCCAGTCCATCGCTTTATCGCTCAGTACGCCGTCAAACAGCAAGTGCTGCTCGTTTAACAACGAAACGCGACAATGTCCTGGGATCACCGGTGTTTTGCCGGCATGGAGCGTTGCCAGCAGCGCGACGATGAATAAATAGCTGTTCTCGAAGCACAATGCCCAGCGTTCACCTTCCTGCTGTCGCAGATATGTTATCAACTGGGCCACATCATGGCGCAGATGGCCAAGCGTCCAGGTATGCTCTTCCTGCCACGCAACAGGAACGTCGTCCGGACGTGGGGCACAGAGCCATTGAGCGAGTGTGAGGGGCTGCTTCATTGGGTATCTCGTTTTATCACCAGTTGGCGAATTAACCACTCGCCTACCATCAATGTTCCCATTAGCAGATAGGAAACCATGCCGTTCCAGGTGGTCCACAGGGTCATATCGCCATTCAGTGCGGTAAAGAGCGCAATGCTGCCATTGAGGATGAAAAAGGCGCACCAGATTTGTGTCACACGGCGCGTGTAGCGCACGCCCGCATCGGGCAGATTTGGGTCGCGCAGTCGTGCCAGACGTTCAACAATGGGCATTGCTGACCATAACGATCCACCAAAAACCGACAGCATAACGGCGTTTACCACTACCGGATAAAACAGCAGCAGCTGGTGCGTTTTGAGCAGATAACTGGCAATGCACAAGGTGATACCCGCGACCGCCACTACCTGTGTCACGACGCGCAGCGGCCCCGCCTGTCGCCGGGTCTGGCGAAAGCGTAAAAAAAGGAGTAGCGCCATCAACGGTAGCAACCAGTGCAGACTGTTATGCGCCAGGCCAAACCAGATCAAAAACGGCCAGGCCAGCAACAGTAGACCTGTCAGCAGTTGTACGACTGGCAACGAGCGTGTGCCCGACACGGAGAATTACGCTTCTTTGAGAAGGCGTTCTACCGCATCGACGACATCTTGTACGGTGCGTACTGCTTTGAACTCTTCCGGCTTGATTTTCTTACCGGTTTTCTTTTGCAGATGCACGATCATGTCGACGGCATCGATGCTATCGAGTTCCAAATCTTCGTACAGGCGCGCCTCAGGCTTGATATCTTGCGGGTCAACTTCAAACAGCTTGACCAGCAGCGAGGAGACTTCTGCGTAAATGGCTTTTTGTTCGGTCATAACGGACTATCCTCAGGCACGTTGCGCGTGAATGAAAGATGCCAGCGTGGCGACGGAGAAGAAGTGCTGACGCATTTCTTCGCTCTCTGCTGAGAGGATCACGCCATACTCGTTTTTCACCGCCAGACCCAGCTCCAGGGCATCGATTGAGTCCAGACCTAAGCCATCGCCAAAGAGTGCCGCTTCGGTTTCAATATCATCAGCTGTCAGTTCGTCGAGATTCAATGTCGTTATAATGAGATTTTTGATTTCAAGATAAAGCGCTTGCATCATTAATTCCTGAAAGAGGTAAAGTACCTGGTTGTAATTGAAGCAAAAGATGCCGGTTCAACTGCCTTGCGGCCAGCGCCGGTTCTTGTGAGTTTGCGTCGTAAAATTGGTCGATCTTAACCCGTTCGTGTACTGAAATGGTAAACATCGGTTTTACAGATGGGACGTTGTACCATTGGCTTTCTTTATCCAGCATTTGTTCGCTGCAGTTAATAGTCACTATGCGTAAATCACTGCTGCAGCGCACGGCGATATTTGCTGCACCACGCTGTAACGTCATTGCTTCTCCGGGGCGTGTACGGGTTCCCTCGGGGAAAATTAAAATGGTATCGCCTTGCTTCAGACGTTGCTGGCAAGCGGGCAATAGCGCATCAGCCTGGCTGTTAATCAGATAATCTGCGGCCCGGACTACGCCGCCGAGAAAAGGATTTTTTAGTAGTGCACTTTTCACCAGACAGTCGGTTTCTGGCATGACCGAGGCCAGTAGGACATAGTCGATGAGCGTCGGGTGGTTGGCGACGACAAGACACCCTTGTTCGTTGCGTAAAATGTCTCGCCCTTCAATCTGGTAATCCAGCACGCCAAGCCGCTTCGCCACGGTTAAGAAGAGACGAAAACTGGCGGCGATACTGCGTCTGGCGATACGCCGACGTCGGGCTTTATCCCATACCGCGATCAGCAGGACGTTAAACCAAATCGTAGACAGGAGGAGCCCGCCGAGGCCAAACAGGGCAAAGCAAAAACCGGTCATCACCAGTCGCCATACCCGGTTAAGCCGCAGGATCATCGTGTTCATCCCTGACTCCACTGCCACTGTACGCGTTCGCCAGGCAGGGTAAACGCCCTGGCATCTTGTAAGTAATGTTGTAAAAACAACAGGCTTTGCGGTAACGTTGTCTCGCTCTGTGCGCTGTGTGGACGGGTTTCACATTGCCAGCTATCACCGGATTCAATAACCAGCGCGACGGCAAACGGCCATGTTGGCATGTCTGGTGGTAACTGTGGGTGATAAAACTCGGGCAGAAAACCGTCGAAATCGACCATCAATACGCGCTGATATCCCGCCTGCAACAGCCCGATGACTTCGCATAACCCCTGCTGGAATGTATCCCTGCCAGCAGAAAGCGAGGAGGAGACAATCGGTTTTTTTGCGGCGATGGTCAGGTTACCCACAGCAGAGTTATGGACAGAAAGGGCAAAATCGGTCGGTGAGAGCGCTTGCTCAGTCGCGAGAGCGTGCAGGATCCTGTAGTTACGCTCCAGTTCACCATGGCGGCTGGTATACAAAACGGCATTGATATCATGACGGCGTAGCATCGCCAGACCGCAATCGACGGCCAGTTTGCTGCCGGAACTGAGGCGGCGAGCTGTCATCATCGGTAACTCATGGAGCTTAGCCAACGGCGCGGTGGGATCGATGGCGTGCGAAAGCCGTGACCATTCATGCCACTGTTCTGTTTCGCTTAACCCTGGTGCCTTGGCCTGCCAGTCAATAATGTTGAAAGCAAATTTCATCAACGCGTATCCGCGGTAAATCGGTTGTTCCGATTGTTTCTTATTTTTTCTTCTGACATATCAATAAAGTATGCCCAACACCTAAGTTGTCGTGGCGTTCATCTACCTGAAAACCTGCCTGATTCAGATAGTGATAAAACTTCTCTACGCTGTAGAAACGGCTGTTGCCATTCGCCATACAGGTAAAATAAAGCGAAGACGCATTCAGGCTAAATGAGGCCGCCTCAAATTTTTGGGCATCCCAAAACAGCTCCATAATGCACAGCTTCGCGCCCGGTTTCATCACCCGAGCAACGTTGCTTAGCATAGCGATAATTTGTTCCGGGGAAAAACAGTCCAGGAATTGGCTCATCCACCAGATATCAGCGCCGTCAGGTAAAGGCGAGTCGCTAAGCATATCCACAGCATGGAAATTTATGCGATGAGATAAACCTGCATTTTCTATATTTTCGCGGGCAAGTGCAATTTGTTGCGGCAAATCTAAGAGTGTGACTGTAATATTGTCATCATGCTGACAACAACGTAATGCCCATTTTCCGGTATTTCCACCGACATCGTACAGGGTTGCAGGGGCGCTGGCGAATACATATGGCAATGCGGCATCAAATGCGCCATCTGAATAGTAATGATCAAAAGCAAACCAACTTTCACGCGCAGCCAGCGGTAATTGTGATAGCGCAGGATAGATTGTTGGCCAGTCGCCAAAAATTTTTAGTCCCGCGGGTTTTCCATCTTTCAACGCATTTTCAAGATAGAACAATCCTTGGTAGCAAACATCCTGAGTGAAGTCCATATTCACGCGCGTCATCGTGTCATGTAAAAGAAAATGACCGACTTTAGCGAGGTAATAATATCCTTCTTTGTGGGTAATGATTCGCCCACTTAACCCCATATCCAACAGGATGCTGGCGGCATATTCGTTGATGGTGCTGTTTTCGGTAATTTCGTCGAGCGTGGCGCCGCGTTTACCTTGCTTGTCTAGCCAGGTGAGTACTCCCGCATTTCGCAGACACAACGCGGTTTGAAAAAGCATAGGGGCAAAGGCGATACGTTGTGCTTCAGTAATGGCATCCAGTGCGCTAAGCGAATCCTGTTCGTACATGTGGGGACAACCTGTTAAATGGCAGATAATAAGAGTATCGGGCCTTTTCAGCCCGACTTTAGGCATAATTACAGATTGGCACCGGCTGACAGATTAAGCTGGATGTCTTTATCCAGATTGCGTACCCAGCGGTTATAGTTTTTGTGAATTTTTCCACCAGATGCCTGCAGGTTGAGGCTGCTGTCGTATTTGATGTCATAGCTGGTGGCGGTATAAGTGATACGGACTTCAGCTACATGATCGCGGGTTTGTTGGCGAGCTTTAATAACACCTGGTCCGGCTTCAGACATGACCCATTGGCGTTGAATACCGGCTTTCAGGATCGCGGTTTTAACCTGGTCCTGAGTATGCCCCGCGCTCACACTGGTGTGAACTTGATCAATCGGCGCAGTACGTGCACAACCCGCCAGAGCACCGACAACGGCAATGGCCGCAAACCACTTAATATACTGTTTCATTAAAGCTCCCTATCAAAGTACCGTTTATACGTATTAAATAATAAACTCCGAAATCATGGGCACCTTGTATTGCCTATGATTATATTTAAGCTAAATTAGCATTTTATTTCATATGGTTGGTAGCAAGGTAATGAGATGACCGGATAGTAATGTCCCAGGACTTTCTTCAACAGAAATTTTTCAGCATCATCATTGGCGAGAAGTATAGATTTTTAGAGAAAATGTATCAAATAAAATAACCTTTAAAGCTAAGTAGATAGCTTAAGTTAAATGCTTTGGGGGGATTCATTATTTTTATGCGTTTCGGTAAAGAAACCATCATCTTGACTTATGTATTTTCTTTATAAAGAATGAAATCCCTTTCACTCTTTATTTAAGATAAGCTTCTATATATAACTGCGTTAGCGTCATTTTAACGGTCATATAAAAATATAAAAACTACCTCGGTTGGTAGTTTTTCAGGGAAGCCGACTTTTGGGCCTGCCGGGCCCCAGCAAAATCGCCAGTTTGCTGCCGCCTTTGGTGGTTTCCATCCAGATTTTACACACGCTGGTTAATGGCACGGAGAGCAACATACCTACCGGACCGAGCAGCCATCCCCATACCAACAGAGAGAGGAAGACGATTAGCGTCGATAATCCCAGCCGATGCCCCATCATTCGGGGTTCGAGAATGTTGCCAATCACCATATGCACCACCAGAAACAGTGCGCCAACCAACAGACATTCGTAAATGCCATTAAAAAGCAGTGCCTGGATCATGGGCGGGACGGCGGAAATGACCGAGCCAATGTTGGGCACGTAGTTTAACAGGAATGCCAGTACGCCCCACATCAGAGCAAACTGAATCCCCATCAGCGCCAGACCCAGCCAGATTATGGCACCGGTCCATAAGCTGAGCAGCGTTTTCAGCGCCAGATAGTGTGACACACCCTTTAGCGCCCGATGTAGCCCCGCAATGTGGATTTGCGGATTATTTAACGCAAAACGCATCTTATAGGGGACATGACGCACCTCAAACAGCATAAAAACTACCGTCATCACCAGCAGAAAGACGCTGGCCATGGCACCAGAAAGACTCGTCATCAGCGTGGTTGTGAAGGTCATCAGCTTGTCAGAGTCCATGCGTTGCAGCATGCGCTCCGGGGACATATGCAGATTCAGAAAAGGCACCATCTCTTGCAAATACAGAACCTTGCGTGTTAGCTCCTTATTGTATTTTGGCAGCAGGTCCATGAATTCAGTGATTGATGACGCCAACACGCCAACCAACGCCGTAAGAACGATCAGCATCACCACCACGACTAAGGTAATAGCGATTGGGCGACCGACTCCCCGGCGGATAAACCAGGTGACCAGTGGATTCAATACAATGGCAAAAAAGAGGGCCAGCAGCAGCTGCACAATGATATCCGCCGCAGCATGGATACCTGCGAGGATCACCACCAGAGCGGCCAGTTTGAGCAAAATGTGCAAACCCGTTTTATCGGGCTGGGTGGTTATCATGTCTTCTTCCTGTTTGCGTTTTTGCATTAAGTGTAGCGGCTGGTTTGCGACTAAAACTCCTAAACTGGCTACTGATTTCTGCTCTGCAACATGGTAGAAATGAAACACTGTTGTGAAAATGTGGTGACCCTCCATGCCCGAACCCGTCGCTGAACCGACGCTTAGCGGTTTACGCCTGAACCTGCGTATTGTCTCTGTGGTGATGTTTAACTTCGCCAGCTACCTGACCATCGGTCTGCCGCTCGCGGTGTTGCCTGGCTACGTCCATGATGTAATGGGATTTAGCGCTTTCTGGGCCGGACTGGTCATCAGCCTGCAATATTTCGCTACGCTGCTGAGCCGTCCGCATGCCGGTCGCTATGCCGATCTGCTGGGGCCAAAGAAAATTGTGGTATTTGGGCTGTGCGGCTGCTTTTTAAGTGGCCTGGGCTATTTACTGGCGGGATCAACGAACGGATGGCCGTTGGCCAGTCTGCTGCTGTTATGCCTGGGGCGGGTGATTCTCGGGATCGGGCAAAGCTTTGCCGGGACCGGCTCTACGCTGTGGGGCGTAGGGGTGGTTGGCTCAATGCACATCGGACGGGTGATTTCCTGGAATGGCATCGTGACCTATGGCGCGATGGCGATAGGCGCGCCGCTGGGTGTTCTGTTTTATGCCTGGGGTGGTTTACAGGGGCTGGCGCTGACGGTGATGGGCGTGGCGTTGCTGGCGATACTGCTGGCGCTCCCTCGTCCGGCGGTGAAGGCCAGTAAAGGTAAACCGTTGCCATTTCGCGCGGTGCTTGGGCGCGTCTGGTTGTATGGCATGGCGCTGGCCCTGGCCTCCGCCGGATTTGGGGTAATCGCTACCTTCATTACCTTGTTCTATGATGCCAAAGGCTGGGATGGCGCTGCATTCGCGCTGACGCTTTTTAGCTGCACGTTTGTCGGTACTCGTTTGTTGTTCCCAAATGGTATCAACCGTTTAGGCGGGCTGAATGTGGCGATGATCTGCTTTAGTGTCGAGATTGTCGGGCTACTGCTGGTCGGGATGGCTTCGATGCCGTGGATGGCGAAAATCGGCGTTCTGCTGGCCGGGGCTGGGTTCTCACTGGTTTTCCCGGCGCTGGGCGTGGTGGCGGTAAAAGCCGTTCCTCAGCAAAATCAGGGCGCTGCGCTGGCGACCTACACGGTGTTTATGGATTTATCGCTGGGGGTTACCGGGCCGCTGGCCGGGCTGGTCATGACGTGGGCGGGTGTGCCGGTTATCTATCTGGCGGCGGCAGGGCTGGTAGCGGTGGCGTTATTGCTGACCTGGCGGTTAAAAAAACGGCCTCAGGTGGTGTCACCGGAGGCCGCGTCATCGTCTTAACCGTTACTGGATAACCAGCGTGTTAATGATGTTTTCTGCGGTCGTCTGCGCTTTTTGCTGATCGTCAGCAGGCAGCGTGATTTGCAGCGTCAGCAGTTGGTTGTCCACTTTCCCCAACACCACGGAAGAGTATGCGGTCTGGCCTTTGGCCGAGATGATGCTGTCTAACTGCTGCAGCGTGTGGCCTTTCAGCTCAATAGATTTATTGGTGACGACCTGCAGCTGCGGGTCACGGCTACGCTGCTGATCTTCCAGACGTTTTGCCAGCACCGCCAGATCTTCGTTGGTGTTGTCGCCAACAATCACAATCACTGCTTTCTGGCCGGTTGCGTCAGAATATACGTGCATATTGTTCGCCTGGGTGCCCAGCTTACCGCTCTGATCGGTCATATCCGCTGGCAGGGAAAAACTGAGTTTGCCGTCCAGCAGGCTGACCGGTTGTCCGGTGGCGTTACTTTCTGCGGCAGCACCCTCGGCTGGCGCTTTTGTATCGCTATTATCACAGGCCGCAAGCCCCATAACCAGCAGGCCAATACCGACATATTTAACCAGATTGCGCATTGACTTCTTCCTTTCGATAAACGGCCATAACGGCTCATTCGTCCATCTTATCACAACTCGGAAAATGAACCTTTAACTCGTCTGCAATGCAGAGATTTCAGATTTATCTGCCAGCCTTTTCAGTAACATATTCAGCAGCACGCCATACATTGGCAGGAAGAAAATAATGCTGATCAGCACTTTGAAGCAGTAATCGACCAGTGCGATTTCCATCCAGTGCTCGGCCATAAAGGCATCCGGGCTACGCCAGAAAGCGATAAAGAAGAAGGCCAACGTATCGCTGATATTGCCAAACAGCGTGGACGCCGTCGGTGCCAGCCACCAGCGACGGTTTTGACGCAGGCGGTTAAAGACATGCACATCCAGAATTTGTCCCAGCGCGTAGGCCATAAAGCTGGCGGCGGCGATACGGGCGACAAACAGGTTAAAGTGCAGCAGTGCGCCGAATCCTTGCCACGATCCCATATAGAACAGTGATGAAACGACATAGGAGATCAGCAGCGCGGGGATCATAACCGCAAAGATGATACGTCGGGCCAGCGGCGCGCCAAAAATACGCACGGTCAGGTCGGTCGCGAGGAAAATAAACGGAAAGCTAAACGCGCCCCATGTGGTATGGAAACCAAAAATGGAGATTGGAAGCTGCACCAGATAGTTGCTGGAGGTGATCACCAGCAGATGAAATAGCGATAACCAGAACAACGCTTTTACGCGCTGAGTTTGTGTAAACGGAGTCATATTGTGACCTTTTTGTTGGATGGGGTGAGGGAACCCAATAAAAAACCGTCGCATGATACTGCTTTAAGAGCACATTGCAATGGTTGTTTTTCACGCAATCGTTAACCTGATTGGCTTACGCCACAACAGAGCGTAAAATAACGCCGTTTTTGTATGAATGAGACGACGATGAGCGACCTGTTTACTTCCCCCGACCATACTCTTGATGCCCAAGGGCTGCGCTGCCCGGAACCGGTAATGATGGTGCGTAAAACCGTACGCGGCATGCAGGCCGGTGAAACGCTGCTGATTGTTGCCGACGATCCGGCAACAACCCGCGATATTCCTGGCTTCTGTACCTTTATGGAACATGAGCTGGTGGCCAAAGAGACCGACTCGCTGCCGTACCGTTATTTAGTGCGCAAAGGGCAGTAATCTTGTCATGCCGGATGGCGCTAACGCTTCTCCGGCCTATAAAGACTGAGTAACCTGTAGGCCTGATAAGCGAAGCGCCATCAGGCGAGAAACAGGCACTACCCTTTACGCAACAACCGCAGCGCGTTCGCGGTCACCAGCACCGTCGCCCCCGTATCCGCCAGCACCGCCAGCCACAGTCCGGTTATCCCGAGCAGCGTGGTGACGAGGAAAATCCCCTTCAGGCCCAGCGCAATCGCAATGTTCTGGCGAATATTGGCGTGGGTAGCCCGCGCCAGCTGAATCATTTGCACCAGACCACGCAGACGGTTGTGGGTCAGAGCGGCATCGGCGGTTTCCAGCGCGACGTCGGTCCCGCTTCCCATCGCAATGCCGATGGTAGCCGCTTTCATTGCCGGGGCGTCGTTGATGCCGTCGCCGACCATCGCCAGCGGCGACTGTTGGTTAAGATGGGTAACGGCCTGCACCTTATCTTCCGGCAAGAGTCCTGCTTTGAATTCGAGGCCCAGTTCACCGGCAATGGCGGCGGCCGCACGCGGGTTATCACCGGTCAGGATCACCCCTTTCACGCCAATCTGATTAAGCTCGCTGATGGCGCTGCGAGCGTCATCGCGCAGCGTGTCCTGTAAGGCCAGTACGCCGAGAACGGTATCGTTACGCAGCACCAACACCACCGTTTGGCCCGCGCTTTCCAGCTCGCTAATCTGCCCGGCAAAGGCATCGGCAGGCTGCTTACCGGCGGCGCAAATCAGTACGCGTTCGCCGTTGACCAGCGCTTCAATTCCAGAGCCAACCAGCGCCCGTTGCTCTTTTGCGACAGGAATAGTCAGCTCGCGCGTTTGTGCTTCCCGAACAATTGCTTGTGCCAGCGGGTGCGTCGCGCCTTGCTCTACCGCTGCCGCCAGTGCCAGCAGTTCAGCCTCACCAATACCGCTTGCCGGATGAATCGCCGTGACGCGTGGTTTACCGACGGTCAGGGTGCCGGTTTTATCAAACGCCACCTGCGTGACTCTACCCAACTGTTCCAGCGCGGCACCACCTTTGATTAACGCCCCACGACGTGCCGCAGCGGCCAGACCAGAAGTAATGGCTGCGGGGGTTGAAATCACCAGAGCACAAGGGCAGCCAATCAGCAGTAGCGTCAGCCCTTTATAAATCCACTCCTGCCAGGATGCGGCAAAAAGCAGTGGCGGTACGAGGGTGACCAGCAGCGCAACCGCCATAATGGCTGGAGTGTAAATCCGGCTGAAACGGTCAATGAAGCGCTCAATGGGAGCGCGGCGTTCTTCCGCTTCTTCAATCAGCTTCAGAATACGGTCAATCGCGCTGGCACCCGGCTCGGAGAGCACTTCCAGCGTAACCAGACGATCCACGCTGGTGGCACCCGCCGGGACTTTCTCGCCGGTGGCGCGTTCAACCGGGATCGATTCGCCAGTCAGGGCGCTCTCATCAAAGCTGGCAAAGCCGGAGACCAGTTTGCCGTCGGCAGGTAAACGCCCACCCGCGGCAACCTCAATAACATCGCCAGGCCGGAGGGTATTGATAGCCACCTCTTCGCGCTCACCGTTACGCAGGCGTGTGGCGGTTTCCGGTTTGAGCGCCATCAGTGCGCTGACCCCTTTACGGGCGCGGCTGGCGGCCCAACCTTCCAGACGCTCGCCAATTAAAAACAGCAGCAGCACCATGGCGGCTTCCGCCGTCGCGCCGATAAACAGTGCGCCAATGGCGGCGACGCTCATCAACGTTTCAATGGCAAAGTAGCTGCCGGTTTTCATCAGACGCAGGGCCTGACGGGCAATGGGATACAGGCCGACCAGCGTGGTGGCGATAAACGCTATCTGACCGAAGGGATGATTGAACTGCTCCAGCCCCCAGCTAATCGCCATCATGATAATCAGCGAAATCAGCGGCAGGTTTTCTTTAAAACGTGACTCGGGTGCGGCGTCCGTCGCGTGCTCATCGCGCAGGGTATAGCCTGCTTTTTGCACCGCGTTTTCAACTTGCTGGCGGATATCGGAACCGGCATCGACCACCAGTTTTTCAGTGGCGAACAGAACCTGGACCTGGTTGACGCCGCTGACCTGGCGGACCGCATTCTCTACTTTGCGGGCGCAAGCTGCGCAGTCCATGCCTGCCACTTTCCAGGAATAGCGGGTACCTATTACGGTATCGGATACGGTTGGTGTAGTGGAGCAGCTTCCTTCGCAGCAGCAGTCATCCGCCTTTTGTGGTGCAGGCGCTGGCTTGAAAGAAGAGAATTGTGGGACTTTTTTGCCACGGGTATCGGGTGTCGGCATGGCATCCTCCGGTTGATAATCATTTCGTATTAACCGGAGGATACACTCTGGAGTCGACTCCAGAGTCAAGCGTTTTAAAGATACAACGAACGAACAATCAGGAAATGTCCGGCGAAGTAGCAGGCGGCGGCAATGGCGTTATCGGCGCGGAAGCGGCGACGGTAATGGCTACCCAGCCAGACAATGTTGCCGATGAACAGGAGGGATGCGCCCATAAATGCCGACAGCGCCGGGGCGGTCGGGCGGAAGAACCACAGCTCACCGGCCATCCAGACCATCATCAGCGTGATGCCGATAAAGGTGCAGATAGCGACACGCAGCTCTTCCAGACGCGTCCAGATCACGGCGATCAGCAACGCTCCCAGCACTACCAGCACCAACGGCAAAGGCCAGAAGAACGACAGCGTCATTTGGCTGGCGAAGTAGATGGTGTACAGCAGATGCGACAGGAAGAATGCTCCCACGGCGTACAGCAGGCGTTGGCGCGGTAACAGCGTCAGCGCATCGCCCAGCAGCGAGGCAAGCAGGCCAGCCAGCACCAGATAGCTGATAGCGTTAAACATTGGCGCCTGCCAGGCCAGCAGCGCCAGCAGGAGTAACGTCAGGGGCTTAAAGACCCAGCGTTGCCAGGCAGGTCCACGATAGGAAGCATCCACGAACAACCATGCGGAAAGACAGACAGCGATAAACGACCAAAGCATCTTAGTTCCTTGAATTCGTTATTTTTTCGTAAGCGGGGTGCTCACGGCTCTACTGTCCAGTGTAGAGGTCGACACAGCCAGATGACAACACCATAACAGGCGATGTATGCTTATTTCCGCATTTTCTGATGGGTTAATAATATGAGCAAACCACCACTTTTTTTCATTGTTATCATTGTCTTAATCGTTATCGCTGCGTCGTTTCGCTTTGTTCAGCAGCGGCGAGAAAAAGCCGATAATGATGCGGCGCCGCTGGTGCAAAAGCAGGTGGTGGTAAGTAACAAACGGGAAAAACCGCTAAACGATCGGCGATCCCGTCAGCAGGAAGTGAGCCCGGCAGGAACCAGCATGCGCTATGAAGCCAGCTTTAAGCCACAAAACGGGGGGATGGAGCAGACGTTTCGTCTTGATGCGCAGCAGTACCACGCGTTAACAGTCGGGGATAAAGGCACGCTGAGTTACAAAGGTTCGCGATTTGTTGATTTTACGCTTGAACGCTAAGGTGCCATCTGACTGATGCCGGATGGCGGCTTACGCCTTATCCGGCCTACAGATTTTTCGCCCCAGTCCGCAACGTGCCGCCGGGCGAAAAGATCACAGCTACTTCTTCAACTGATCTTTAATCTTCTTCTGCCACACCAGTAGCTCAAAGACGCCGAACAGAAAAATACGGATTTTCTCTCCGTTGGTCATCTGCGGGCCATCTTTAGGCATGGTGCTTTTTAGCAGCGCCAGCTGCATGCCATGCATCAGCACCATAAATATCAGTGCGACGTTAACGAAGATGTTAAGCGGGCGTGGAAAGGGTTGGAAAATATTCAGTAGTAAAAATGCCCAGACGCACAGCATCAGCAGGCGTCCCAGGTTAATCAGCATCGTTTTCTCCTTGTGCTTCACGTTGGTACAGGCGATAGGCGACCTGTCCGGCGACTTTCTCACGGTATAGCGACCAGTTCACCGGAACCGGCGGTAAGCCGTTTTCTACTTCGCTTTCAACGTAAATATACGCTTCATTTGCCAGCCAGCCATGAGTTTCCAGAAGAGTTAATGTTTCTTCCAGTAATCCTTTGCGAAACGGCGGGTCAACAAATACCACGTTATGCGGCGTACCTGCCTGAGCCAAAAATGTCAGCGTATTGGTATTGACGACGCGGGCATGGGAGGCTTTCAGTGTGGCGAGATTCTTTTGTAGCTGCTGAGATACCGCGCGATCCATCTCCAGAAGCGTCGCATTTGCCGCATAGCGAGAGAGGGCTTCCAGCCCCAGCGCGCCGCTGCCGGCGAAGCAGTCCAGACAGTGAGCATCGACCATTACCGGGGCCAGCCAGTTAAACAACGTTTCGCGCACACGGTCAGTGGTCGGACGCAGGCCGGGACTGTCCGGAACCGGGAGTTTACGGCCACGCCATTGCCCGCCAATAATGCGGATCTGGCCGCTACCAGAGTGATTCGGTTTTTTCATTTCAATTATTGCTCAATCCGCTGCTGACGTGTCATTCCAGGCGGTGATGTGAGTTAAGTTAAGTGATAGACTATTTCATCATTTTTTTAGCTGCTATGTACATAGCGTTGACGCTGTGCCATGAAGCAACAGCGGGGGAGTGTAGTCGCAAATGGCGAAAGAGAAAAAACGTGGCTTTTTTTCCTGGCTGGGCTTTGGTCAAAAAGAGCAGGCACCGGAAAACGAGACAGAAGTAAAAAACGAAGAACAACAACCGGTTGCTGAAGAAACTACCGTCGTTGACGAACAACCGCACGTCGAGGAAACCCGTAGCGAGGCTGAAACGCAAGCCTTTGCAGCTGAAGTCGTTGAAGTAACTGAACAGGTTGCGGAAATCGAAAAACTGCAGCCGGAAGTCGAACCTGTCGCCGAACAAGCGCAGCCGGAGATTGAGCCGGTTGCTGAACCCATTGCTGAAACTGTAGTAGAAACGCCAGCAGCGGTGGTTATCGAACGCGAAGAATTGCCGCTGCCGGAAGAGGTGAAAACTGAAGAAGTTTCTGCCGAAGAGTGGCAGGCCGAAGCGGAAACCGTGGAAATCGTTGAGGCGGCTGAAGAAGAAGCTGAAAACGAACCGCAACTGACCGACGAAGAGCTGGAAGCACAGGCGCTGGCCGCTGAGGCTGCTGAAGAAGCAGTTATGGTGGTGCCGGTAGAAGAACCTGCTGTAGAAGAACCGGTAGAAGAAGAGGCGGTCCAGGAGCAGGAAAAACCAACCAAAGAAGGTTTCTTTGCGCGCCTGAAACGCAGCCTGCTGAAAACAAAAGAAAACCTCGGTTCCGGATTTATCAGTCTGTTCCGTGGTAAAAAGATCGACGATGATCTGTTTGAAGAGCTAGAAGAGCAACTGCTGATCGCTGATGTGGGTGTAGAAACGACCCGCAAAATCATTGCGAATCTGACGGAAGGCGCCAGCCGCAAGCAGCTTAAAGATGCGGAAGCGCTGTACGGTCTGTTGAAAGAAGAGATGGGCGAGATTCTGGCGAAGGTTGACGAACCGCTGAATGTTGATGGCAAAACACCATTTGTTATCTTAATGGTTGGCGTCAACGGCGTGGGCAAAACCACCACTATTGGTAAGCTGGCGCGTCAGTTTGAGCAGCAGGGTAAATCGGTAATGCTGGCGGCAGGTGATACTTTCCGTGCGGCGGCGGTAGAACAGCTGCAGGTTTGGGGTCAGCGTAACAACATCCCGGTGATTGCTCAGCATACTGGCGCGGATTCCGCGTCCGTCATCTTTGATGCCATCCAGGCGGCGAAGGCGCGTAACGTAGACGTGCTGATCGCTGATACCGCAGGGCGTTTGCAGAATAAATCGCACCTGATGGAAGAATTGAAAAAAATCGTTCGCGTCATGAAGAAGCTGGACGAAGATGCGCCGCATGAAGTTATGCTGACTATCGACGCCAGCACCGGGCAGAATGCGATAAGCCAGGCCAAACTGTTCCATGAAGCGGTGGGCTTAACCGGTATCACCCTGACCAAGCTGGACGGTACGGCGAAGGGCGGGGTTATCTTCTCGGTAGCCGATCAGTTTGGCATCCCTATCCGCTATATCGGTGTGGGCGAACGTATCGAGGATTTACGTCCGTTTAAAGCGGACGATTTTATAGAGGCACTTTTTGCCCGAGAGGATTAACAATGATTCGCTTTGAACATGTCAGCAAGGCCTATCTCGGTGGGAGACAAGCGCTGCAGGGAGTGACCTTCCATATGCAGCCTAGCGAGATGGCGTTTCTGACCGGCCACTCCGGCGCGGGGAAAAGTACCCTGCTGAAGCTGATTTGTGGAATTGAACGGCCCAGCGCCGGGAAAATCTACTTTAGCGGGCATGACATCAGCCGTTTGAAAAACCGTGAAGTGCCGTTTCTGCGTCGTCAGATTGGCATGATTTTTCAGGATCACCACCTGTTGATGGACAGAACCGTGTTTGACAACGTGGCTATCCCGCTAATCATCGCGGGTGCCAGCGGGGACGATATTCGTCGTCGCGTGTCAGCGGCGCTGGATAAGGTCGGGCTGTTGGACAAAGCGAAAAACTTCCCGATTCAGCTCTCCGGCGGTGAACAACAACGCGTCGGCATCGCCCGTGCGGTGGTGAACAAACCTGCGGTGCTGCTGGCGGATGAACCAACGGGGAACCTGGATGACGCGCTGTCAGAAGGGATCCTTCGCCTGTTCGAAGAGTTTAACCGCGTCGGGGTCACGGTATTAATGGCCACGCACGATATTGGCCTGATCTCCCGTCGCTCCTATCGCCAAATGGTTCTGAGCGATGGACATCTGCATGGAGGCCTGGCGCATGAATAGACGTGACGCTATTAACCAAATCAAACAGTTCGGTGGCCGACTGGATCGCTTTCGTAAATCGGGCGGTGCGCCGGGTGACGGCGGTCGCAACACGCCAAAGCGTGCGAAAGCCGCGCCAAAGCCGAATTCGCGTAAAACCAATGTCTTTAACGAGCAGGTACGTTATGCGTTTCAGGGCGCGTTACAGGACCTGAAAAGCAAGCCGCTGGCGACGTTTCTGACGGTGATGGTTATTGCCATCTCCCTGACGCTGCCAAGCGTGTGCTACATGGTTTATAAGAACGTAAACCATGCGGCAAGCCAGTATTATCCGTCTCCGCAGATCACCGTTTACCTGCAAAAAACGCTGGATGATGATGCGGCGGCGCGGGTGGTTGGTCAGTTGCAGGCCGAGCAGGGCGTGGAGAAAGTGAATTATCTTTCTCGTGACGACGCGCTGGGTGAATTCCGCAACTGGTCTGGCTTTGGCGGCGCGCTGGATATGCTGGAAGAGAACCCGCTTCCGGCCGTGGCGGTTGTTATCCCGAAACTGGACTTCCAGGGTACGGAGTCGCTGAACACGCTGCGTGACCGCATCGCACAAATCAACGGTATTGATGAAGTGCGAATGGATGACAGCTGGTTCGCTCGCCTGGCGGCGCTGACGGGCCTTGTCGGACGCGTTTCCGCGATGATTGGCGTGCTGATGGTGGCGGCGGTCTTCCTCGTCATCGGTAACAGCGTGCGGCTGAGTATTTTTGCGCGTCGCGATACCATTAACGTGCAAAAACTGATTGGCGCGACGGATGGATTTATCCTGCGCCCGTTCCTCTACGGCGGTGCACTGCTCGGTTTTTCCGGTGCATTTCTTTCACTGATTTTGTCAGAAATTTTGGTGATGCGTTTGTCGTCAGCGGTGACTGAGGTGGCACAGGTATTTGGAACCAAGTTTGATATCAATGGCTTATCATTCGATGAGTGCCTGTTATTGCTGCTGGTGTGCTCAATGATTGGCTGGGTGGCAGCCTGGCTTGCCACGGTTCAACATTTACGCCACTTTACCCCCGATTAAAAAATCTCTGGTATAATCTTTCCCTGCACTGAGTAGTTCGCTCTGCAGGGAAAGAGTCCCTGTGATCTCTTCCCGGCGTATTCATTGTGATGTCACATTTTGTGCGTAATCTATACACATTACGACATGGAACTTGTGGATAAAATCACTGTCTGATAAAAGATTGAATGATATTCTCGTTGCTCATAAGCTCTGGCATGGTTGTTGCTACTGGTTTTTGTTAATTAGTTTTTAGCCAATGCGCCAGATGAAAAGATTGAGAGGATTTGAATGACCAAAGAAATGCAAAATTTAGCTTTAGCCCCTGTTGGTAACCTGGAATCTTACATCCGGGCTGCGAACGCGTGGCCGATGTTGTCGGCTGACGAGGAGCGGGCACTGGCTGAAAAGCTGCATTACCAGGGCGATCTGGAAGCAGCTAAAACGCTGATCCTGTCTCACCTGCGCTTTGTTGTTCATGTTGCTCGTAATTATGCGGGTTATGGCCTGCCGCAGGCGGATCTGATTCAGGAAGGTAATATCGGCCTGATGAAAGCCGTGCGCCGTTTCAACCCGGAAGTGGGTGTGCGCCTGGTTTCCTTCGCCGTGCATTGGATCAAAGCTGAGATCCACGAATACGTTCTGCGTAACTGGCGTATCGTTAAAGTTGCGACCACCAAAGCACAGCGTAAGCTGTTCTTTAACCTGCGTAAAACCAAGCAGCGTTTGGGCTGGTTTAACCAGGACGAAGTTGAAATGGTTGCTCGCGAACTGGGTGTTTCCAGCAAAGACGTGCGCGAAATGGAATCCCGTATGGCGGCGCAGGACATGACGTTTGACATGTCTTCAGACGATGAGTCTGACAGCCAGCCGATGGCTCCGGTGCTGTATCTGCAGGATAAATCTTCTAACTTTGCCGACGGCATTGAAGAAGATAACTGGGAAGATCAGGCCGCGAACAAACTGACCCACGCAATGGAGGGCCTGGACGAGCGTAGCCAGGACATCATTCGTGCCCGTTGGCTGGACGAAGACAACAAATCGACGTTACAGGAGCTGGCCGATCGCTACGGCGTTTCCGCTGAACGTGTTCGTCAGCTTGAAAAGAACGCCATGAAAAAACTGCGCGCGGCGATCGAAGCGTAATTTCCAGCCGAACTGGAAATGCTGATAAACCCTGGATGAAAATCCGGGGTTTTTTGTTTTTATCTCTTCCCCTCTCTCCTGACGTTTAAGCTTTTTGTCATCAAGTTGTTATCTGCATGTCAAATTTAGCTATTCCAAAATAATAAAAATCGGGTATGTTTTAGCAGAGTATGCTGATAAAGCACGGGTGGCTATCCAATAATCGAAATAAAGTGCTGAACAACAACATCACAACACACGTAATAACCACAATAATGGGGATTGTCAGGATGAATATGAAGGGTAAAGCGTTATTGGCAGGATGTATCGCCCTGTCTTTGAGCAATATGGCGTTTGCTAAGGATATTAAAGTTGCCGTCGTCGGCGCGATGTCCGGTCCGGTAGCGCAGTATGGCGATCAGGAATTTACTGGCGCAGAGCAGGCGATTGCAGATATCAACGCCAAAGGCGGCGTGAAAGGCGACAAACTGGTCATGGTGAAATATGACGATGCCTGTGACCCGAAACAAGCGGTAGCGGTAGCTAACAAAGTGGTCAACGACGGGATTAAATATGTTATCGGCCACCTGTGCTCGTCTTCCACTCAGCCTGCGTCAGATATCTATGAAGACGAAGGCATTCTGATGATCACCCCAGCGGCAACGGCGCCGGAGCTGACCGCGCGCGGTTATAACCTGGTGATGCGTACCACCGGTCTGGATTCCGATCAGGGACCAACCGCTGCCAAATATATCGTTGAAAAAGTGAAGCCGAAGCGCATTGCGATCGTTCACGACAAACAACAGTACGGTGAAGGCCTGGCGCGTTCCGTGCAGGACAACCTCAAGAAAGCCAACGCTGACGTGGTGTTCTTCGACGGGATCACCGCTGGCGAGAAAGATTTCTCTACGCTGGTGGCGCGTCTGAAGAAAGAGAATATCGATTTCGTTTACTACGGTGGTTATCACCCGGAAATGGGGCAGATCCTGCGTCAGTCTCGTGCCGCAGGTCTGAAAACCCAGTTTATGGGACCAGAAGGGGTAGCGAACGTGTCGCTGTCTAACATCGCGGGTGAGTCTGCAGAAGGCTTACTGGTAACGAAACCGAAGAACTACGATCAGGTTCCGGCGAACAAACCGATTGTGGACGCGATCAAAGCCAAGAAACAGGATCCGAGCGGTGCATTCGTATGGACCACTTACGCCGCGCTGCAATCCTTGCAGGCCGGTCTGAACCAGTCTGACGATCCGGCTGAAATTGCCAAATACCTGAAAGCAAACTCAGTGGAAACCGTAATGGGGCCGCTGTCATGGGATGCGAAGGGCGATCTGAAAGGCTTCGAGTTCGGCGTGTTTGACTGGCATGCAAACGGGACGGCGACAGACGCCAAGTAATTGAGTGCCGGGTGGCGGCTTCGCCTTACCCGGCCTACATACTTACCAGGTCTACAACGAGCACTTCGTAGGCCGGATAAGCGTCAGCGCCATCCGGCTTTCTTTTAGCGCTTCTCCCAGCCATTCTCCTGGGCCGTAAACCCTAACGCCTGCATAAACGCGGCCATCACGCTGCGGTCTTCGACGCCGACGTCGGCCATCCACCATGAACTCACGTCAGGGTTTTCCCGGATGACTTCTTCGATCAAATACTGCCCGACGCCGCGACGGCGGGTGATATCGCGTACGCGCAATGAATCTAATGCACCTTGCGTGCCGCTCAGGGTTACGCGAACTGCGCCTAACAGACGCTCGTTAAAGCGTGCGGCGTAGATCCGGTGCGTTTCATCTACGCTTAACGATGAGGCGGAATATTCCGGCCAGATTTTGCCCAGATCAATCTGGTCCTGGTCGCTAAAGTTATCTAAACGAACGATGGTCAGCTTCATTAACAGCATGTCCAAATCACAAAAGATGGAATCAGTGTACCGAAATAATTCGCCCGGATGCTTTCTCTTTTTTATGTGAATAACCAGATTAATAATTTTGTAACAACGGTAATGACAGTTTGAAACCGTAGAGATTGAAAAACAGGCAGAATAATACCCTGGAATGCAGCATTTTATTCGGCTCTTTGTACCGTTATTTTATGCTGACAAACGTGCTTTTTTTTGTTTATCTATAGTGAAAAGCAGAATATTATCTTTTCTTAATCGACTGAAAAATAGAGATTTTAGCCTGATTTTGCTTAAAAAACTGCGCTAAACCATTAATGAGACTGGTAAAAATAGTGTAGTTCAAAAAAAGCACAGACTGCTTTTTAACCACATAAATACAAAATATTAATTACGTCACGAATGGGGATTCAGGTAATGAAACGGAATGCGAAAACAATCATCGCAGGGGTGATAGCACTGGCAATGTCACACGCGGTCATGGCGGAAGATATCAAGGTCGCTGTTGTCGGCGCGATGTCAGGTCCGGTCGCGCAGTGGGGCGATATGGAATTTAATGGCGCACGTCAGGCCATTAAAGATATCAATGCCAAAGGCGGGGTCAAAGGCGACAAACTGGTCGCTGTGGAATATGACGACGCCTGCGATCCGAAACAGGCCGTTGCGGTAGCGAACAAAATCGTCAATGACGGTATTCAGTACGTTATTGGACATCTGTGCTCATCTTCCACGCAGCCCGCATCAGATATCTATGAAGATGAAGGCATTCTGATGATTTCTCCGGGTGCCACAAACCCGGAACTGACCCAGCGCGGTTACGCTCACATTATGCGTACAGCGGGTCTGGACTCCTCTCAGGGGCCGACTGCCGCGAAATACATTCTGGAGAAGGTGAAACCACAGCGTATCGCCATCATTCACGATAAACAGCAATACGGTGAAGGTCTGGCGCGTTCGGTGCAGGACAGCCTGAAAGCGGGCAAAGCCAACATCGTTTTCTTTGACGGTATCACCGCCGGGGAAAAAGATTTTTCTGCGCTGATCGCTCGCCTGAAAAAAGAAAATATCGACTTTGTTTATTACGGTGGCTACTACCCGGAAATGGGGCAAATGCTGCGTCAGGCGCGTTCCGTCGGGCTGAAAACCCAGTTTATGGGACCTGAGGGCGTCGGCAATGCGTCGCTGTCTAATATCGCCGGTGATGCTGCTGAAGGCATGCTGGTAACCATGCCAAAACGCTATGACCAGGATCCGGCGAATAAAGCTATCGTCGATGCGCTCAAAGCTGACAAGAAAGATCCAACCGGACCATACGTGTGGATCACTTATGCCGCCGTCCAGTCATTGGCGACAGCAATGGATCGAAGCGGTAGCAAAGAGCCGCTGGACCTGGTGAAAGATCTGAAAGCACACGGGGCTGATACCGTGATTGGGCCGCTGAAATGGGACGAAAAAGGCGATTTGAAGGGATTTGAGTTTGGTGTCTTCCAGTGGCATGCAGACGGTTCTTCGACCGTCGCGAAGTAATACCTGAAGACGAGTTATCCCACCGCCCGTGCAAAACGGGCGGGTTTAAAAAGGTTACCTTATGTCCGAGCAGTTCCTCTATTTCTTGCAGCAGATGTTTAACGGCGTCACGCTGGGAAGCACCTACGCGCTGATCGCCATCGGTTACACGATGGTGTACGGCATTATCGGCATGATCAACTTCGCCCACGGCGAGGTGTATATGATCGGCAGCTATGTCTCCTTTATGATCATCGCAGCGCTAATGATGATGGGCATCGATTCCAGCTGGCTACTGGTCGCGGCGGGCTTCGTCGGCGCAATTGTGATTGCCAGCGCCTACGGCTGGAGCATTGAACGCGTGGCGTATCGGCCCGTGCGCAGCTCCAAGCGCCTGATCGCGCTGATTTCCGCTATCGGGATGTCCATCTTCCTGCAAAACTACGTCAGCCTGACGGAAGGTTCGCGCGACGTGGCGCTGCCCAGCCTGTTTAATGGCCAGTGGACTGTCGGCAGTAGCGATAACTTCTCTGCTTCCATCACCACCATGCAGTTGGTTATCTGGATCGTAACCTTCCTGGCGATGCTGGCGCTGACGCTGTTTATCCGTTACTCCCGTATGGGCCGCGCCTGCCGTGCCTGTGCCGAAGACCTGAAGATGGCCAGCCTGCTCGGCATTAACACCGATCGCGTGATTGCGCTGACCTTTGTGATTGGCGCAGCAATGGCGGCGGTAGCGGGCGTGCTGCTCGGTCAGTTCTATGGCGTAATTAACCCTTACATCGGCTTTATGGCCGGGATGAAGGCCTTTACCGCGGCGGTACTGGGCGGCATCGGCAGCATTCCAGGGGCGATGATCGGCGGCCTGATTCTGGGCGTAGCGGAAGCGCTCTCCTCTGCTTATCTGAGTACTGAATACAAAGACGTTGTTTCATTCGCGCTGCTAATTCTGGTGCTGCTGGTGATGCCGACCGGTATTCTGGGTCGCCCGGAGGTAGAGAAAGTATGAAACCGATGCATTTTGCAATGGCGCTGCTCTCTGCCGCTATGTTCTTCGTCCTGGCGGGCGTCTTTATGGGCGTTCAGTTAGAGCTGGACGGTACCAAGCTGGTGGTCGATACCGCCGCGGATATCCGCTGGCAGTGGGTATTTATCGGCACTGGCGTGGTCTTTCTTTTCCAACTGCTGCGTCCAGCCTTCCAGAAAGGCCTGAAGAGCGTCTCCGGACCGAAATTTATTCTGCCGGCGATTGACGGCTCCACCGTTAAACAGAAACTGTTCCTGGTGGCGCTGCTGGTGATTGCCGTGGTGTGGCCGTTTATGGTCTCGCGCGGTACGGTGGATATCGCCACGCTGACGATGATTTATATCATCCTCGGCCTCGGCTTAAACGTGGTGGTGGGGCTTTCCGGCCTGCTGGTGCTGGGCTACGGCGGCTTCTATGCCATCGGCGCTTACACCTTCGCGCTGCTGAACCACTATTACGGACTCGGCTTCTGGACCTGTCTGCCGCTGGCGGGACTGGTTTCCGCTGCTGCGGGCTTCCTGCTCGGCTTCCCGGTACTGCGCCTGCGCGGTGATTATCTGGCGATTGTGACCTTAGGCTTCGGCGAAATCGTCCGCATCCTGCTGCTCAACAACACCGAAGTAACCGGCGGTCCAAACGGTATTAGCCAGATCCCGAAACCGACCTTTTTCGGTCTGGAGTTCAGCCGTACCGCCCGTGAAGGCGGCTGGGATACCTTCAGCAACTTCTTTAACGTCAAGTACGATCCGTCTGACCGCGTCATTTTCCTCTATCTGGTGGCGCTGCTGCTGGTGGTCTTCTCGCTGTTTGTTATCAACCGTTTGCTGCGTATGCCGCTGGGTCGTGCGTGGGAAGCGCTGCGTGAAGATGAAATTGCCTGTCGTTCTCTGGGCTTAAACCCTACGCGTATCAAGCTGACAGCCTTTACCATCAGCGCCGCGTTTGCCGGTTTTGCCGGTACGCTGTTTGCCGCGCGCCAGGGCTTCGTCAGCCCGGAATCCTTCACCTTTGCCGAGTCGGCCTTTGTGCTGGCGATTGTGGTACTGGGCGGAATGGGCTCGCAGTTTGCGGTCATCCTCGCAGCTATCCTGCTGGTGGTGTCACGCGAACTGATGCGTGATTTCAACGAATACAGCATGTTAATGCTGGGTGGTTTAATGGTACTGATGATGATCTGGCGTCCGCAGGGCTTGTTGCCGATGACCCGTCCACAGTTGAAGCTGAAAAACGGGGAAGCAAAAGGAGAGCAGGCATGAGTCAGCCATTATTATCCGTTAACGGCCTGATGATGCGCTTCGGCGGTCTGCTGGCGGTAAACAACGTTGAACTGGAACTACGACCGCAGGAGATTGTCTCGTTAATCGGCCCGAACGGCGCGGGGAAAACCACGGTCTTCAACTGCCTGACCGGTTTTTATAAGCCGACCGGCGGGACGATTAAGCTGCGCGACCAGCACCTGGAAGGGCTGCCGGGTCAGCAAATCGCGCGTATGGGCGTGGTGCGTACTTTTCAGCACGTGCGTCTGTTTCGCGAAATGACGGTGATTGAAAACCTGCTGGTGGCGCAACATCAGCAACTGAAAACCGGCGTCTTCTCCGGCCTGTTGAAAACCCCGTCGTTCCGTCGTGCGCAGAGTGAAGCGTTGGATCGCGCCGCCACCTGGCTTGCGCGTATTGGTTTGCTGGAGCATGCCAACCGGCAGGCCAGTAACCTGGCCTACGGCGATCAGCGCCGTCTGGAGATTGCCCGCTGCATGGTGACCCAGCCGGAAATCCTGATGCTCGACGAACCCGCCGCAGGCCTCAACCCGAAAGAGACCAAAGAACTGGACGAGCTGATTGCTGAACTGCGTAACCATCACAACACCACCATTTTGTTGATTGAGCACGATATGAAGCTGGTGATGGGGATTTCCGACCGTATTTACGTGGTGAACCAGGGCACGCCGCTGGCGAACGGGACGCCGGAACAGATTCGTAATAACCCGGATGTTATCCGCGCCTATTTAGGAGAAGCATAATGGGGGCGAGGCATAATATGGATAACGTGATGTTATCGTTCGACAAAGTCAGCGCCCACTACGGCAAGATACAGGCGCTGCACGATGTCAGCTTGTATATCAACCAGGGTGAAATCGTTACCCTGATTGGCGCCAACGGCGCGGGAAAAACCACGCTGCTCGGTACGTTATGCGGCGATCCGCGTGCGACCAGCGGGCGAATTGTCTTTGATGGTAAAGACATTACCGACTGGCAGACGGCGAAAATCATGCGCGAAGCGGTAGCGATTGTGCCGGAAGGGCGTCGCGTGTTTTCCCGCATGACGGTGGAAGAGAACCTGGCGATGGGCGGCTTCTTTGCCGAAAAGGACCAGTTTCAGGAACGCATCAAATGGGTGTATGACCTGTTTCCCCGTCTGCATGAGCGTCGTATTCAGCGTGCGGGAACGATGTCCGGCGGTGAACAGCAGATGCTGGCGATAGGCCGTGCGCTGATGAGCCAGCCGAGGCTGCTGCTGCTTGATGAACCGTCGCTGGGTCTGGCGCCGATTATCATCCAGCAGATTTTTAACACCATCGAACAGCTGCGCGAACAGGGGATGACCATCTTCCTCGTCGAACAGAACGCTAACCAGGCGCTGAAGCTCGCCGATCGCGGCTACGTGCTGGAAAACGGTCATGTGGTGCTGGAAGACACCGGTGATGCGTTACTGGCTAACGAAGCGGTGCGTAGTGCGTATCTGGGCGGTTAATGATTCTCTGAATAGACAAGGGGCCCGCTGTGGCCCCTTTTTATTGCTCTATGTTATTATTGAGAATAGTTATCAATAATAAAATGAACATGGAGAAAGGATGATTCGTTCAGGTACCTGCATGATGATTGGCAGTTTGTTTTTGACGCTTTCATTAACTACCCTGGCCTCAACACCGCCAGCGTTTGACCCGCGCGATCCCGCTATCTGGGAAGAGAAACCGGACAACCCGTTAGCGCAATCCGACTCGCCCTGCGAAGTGTTTACCAGTTCGGTATGCCCAGGCTGGGATGATGATAAATCGGATATCCAACGTGAACGTGAGCGGCGAGAGCAGCAGCGTTTACAGAATGAATATGAGCGACGCTGGCGTCGGGATTAATCTTCCTTGCTGGAGCAGCAGATAACGCCATCCAGGCCGGAGAAGGTATAGCGATATCCGGCTTTGTTGTGCACCACCCCGCATTTTCCTGTCACTACGCTTTCACCGCCTTGCCATCTGTTTGTCGCCTTACTATCTTTTTTTTGTAATAAAAAAGTTATTTTTCTGTCATTCGAGCATGTCATGTTACCCCCGCGAGCATAAAACGCGTGATATCGCGCATCCGGCACAACAAGAGAGATAACCGATGATATCGTTACGACATACAGCTTTAGGACTGGCACTTAGCCTGGCATTTGCAGGTCAGGCACTGGCGGTCACCACTATCCCGTTCTGGCACTCAATGGAAGGCGAACTGGGTAAAGAAGTTGATTCACTGGCGCAACGTTTTAATGCAGCCAATCCCGACTACAAAATTGTTCCGCAGTACAAAGGCAACTACGAGCAGAGCCTGAGTGCAGGAATTGCCGCTTTCCGTACCGGAAACGCGCCTGCGCTGCTGCAGGTTTATGAAGTGGGCACGGCAACCATGATGGCCTCAAAAGCCATTAAACCGGTCTATGAAGTATTCAAAGAGGCTGGCATTAACTTCGATGAGTCTCAGTTCGTACCGACCGTTTCCGGTTACTACACCGACTCTAAAAGCGGACACTTGCTCTCCCAGCCGTTTAACAGCTCCACTCCGGTGCTGTACTACAACAAAGATGCCTTCAAAAAAGCCGGTTTAGACCCTGAGCAGCCGCCGAAAACCTGGCAGGATCTGGCGGAGTACACCGCGAAGCTGAAAGCCGCAGGAATGAAGTGCGGTTACGCCAGCGGCTGGCAGGGATGGATTCAGATTGAAAACTTCAGCGCCTGGAACGGTCTGCCGGTAGCAACCAAAAACAACGGTTTTGACGGTACTGACGCGGTGCTGGAGTTCAATAAACCGGAACAGGTGAAACACATCGCTCTGCTGGAAGAGTTGAACAAAAAAGGTGATTTCAGCTACTTCGGGCGTAAGGACGAATCCACTGAGAAGTTCTACAACGGGGATTGTGCCATTACCACCGCCTCTTCCGGTTCGCTGGCCGACATCCGCCACTACGCTAAATTCAATTATGGCGTCGGGATGATGCCGTACGATGCCGATGTGAAGGGCGCGCCGCAGAATGCGATTATCGGTGGGGCCAGCCTGTGGGTGATGCAGGGTAAAGACAAAGCAACCTACGAAGGCGTGGCGCAGTTCCTCAACTTCCTGGCGAAGCCTGAAATTGCTGCCGAATGGCACCAGAAGACCGGCTATCTGCCGATCACCACCGCTGCCTACGACCTGACCCGTGAACAGGGCTTCTATGAGAAGAACCCTGGGGCTGATATCGCCACCCGCCAGATGCTGAACAAGCCGCCGTTGCCGTTCACCAAAGGACTGCGTCTGGGCAATATGCCGCAGATCCGCACCATTGTGGATGAAGAGCTGGAAAGCGTCTGGACCGGGAAGAAAACCCCGCAGCAGGCACTGGATGCCGCCGTGGAGCGTGGCAATCAGTTACTGCGCCGCTTTGAGCAATCGACCAAGTCTTAAGTGTATAAGTGCCTGATGGCGCTGTGCTTATCAGGCCTACAAGTTTGTAGGCCGGATAAGATGCTTGCACCGCCATCCGGCACCTTCCAGGAAAAGAACCTACATGTCTTCATCCCGTCCGGTATTCCGCTCGCGTTGGCTTCCCTATTTATTGGTGGCTCCGCAGCTGGTTATCACCGTTATTTTCTTTATCTGGCCCGCCGGTGAAGCGTTGTGGTACTCGCTACAATCCGTTGATCCGTTTGGTCTTTCCAGCCAGTTTGTCGGACTGGAAAACTTTGTCGCGCTGTTTCATGACCCGTACTACCTCGACTCATTCTGGACCACCATTAAGTTCAGTACGTTAGTCACGGTAAGCGGTCTGCTGGTGTCGTTATTTTTTGCGGCGCTGGTGAATTACGTGGTGCGCGGCAGCCGTTTTTACCAAACGCTGATGCTGTTGCCCTATGCCGTCGCGCCTGCCGTCGCCGCCGTATTGTGGATCTTCCTGTTTAACCCAGGTCGCGGGCTGATTACCCATTTTCTCGGTGAGTTTGGCTATGACTGGAACCATGCGCAAAACAGCGGTCAGGCAATGTTTCTGGTGGTGTTCGCGTCGGTCTGGAAGCAGATTAGTTACAACTTCCTGTTCTTCTTTGCCGCACTGCAGTCTATCCCGCGGTCACTGATCGAAGCTGCTGCGATTGATGGCGCAGGGCCGGTTCGCCGCTTCTTTAAGCTGGCGCTGCCGCTGATAGTCCCGGTCAGCTTCTTTCTGCTGGTGGTGAATCTGGTTTATGCCTTCTTTGATACCTTCCCGGTGATCGATGCCGCCACGGCGGGTGGACCGGTACAGGCGACCACGACGTTGATTTATAAGATCTATCGCGAAGGCTTTGTTGGGCTGGATCTCTCCGCCTCGGCCGCGCAATCGGTGGTGCTGATGTTCCTGGTCATTATTTTGACGGTGGTGCAGTTCCGCTATGTGGAAAGTAAGGTGCGTTACCAATGATTGAGAACCGTCGTGGGCTGACAATATTCAGCCATGCCATGTTGATTATGGGGATTATGGTGATCCTGTTTCCGCTGTACGTCGCGTTTGTCGCGGCGACGCTGGACAATAAAGCGGTGTTTGAAACGCCGATGACGCTGGTTCCCGGCACGCAGTTGCTGGAGAACATGAAATACATCTGGGTCAACGGTGTGGGCATCAACAGCGCGCCGTTCTGGTTGATGATGCTTAACAGTTTCATCATGGCGTTCAGTATTACTGTAGGGAAAATCACCGTCTCCATGCTCTCCGCATTCGCCATCGTCTGGTTCCGTTTTCCGCTGCGCAACCTGTTCTTCTGGATGATTTTTATCACCCTGATGCTGCCGGTTGAGGTGCGAATCTTCCCCACTGTGGAGGTTATCGCCAACCTGAAAATGCTCGACAGCTATGCGGGTTTGACGCTGCCGTTGATGGCATCGGCTACGGCGACCTTCCTGTTCCGACAGTTCTTTATGACCCTGCCGGATGAGCTGGTTGAGGCGGCGCGAATTGACGGTGCGTCACCGATGCGTTTTTTCCGCGATATCGTGCTACCGCTGTCAAAAACCAATCTGGCGGCGCTGTTCGTGATCACCTTTATCTACGGCTGGAACCAGTATTTGTGGCCGTTGTTAATTATTACCGACGTCAATTTGGGCACTGCGGTGGCGGGTATCAAAGGCATGATCGCCACCGGTGAAGGCACCACGCAGTGGAACCAGGTAATGGCCGCCATGCTGCTGACGCTCATACCTCCGGTAATCATCGTGTTAGCCATGCAGCGCGCGTTTGTGCGTGGTTTAGTGGACAGTGAGAAATAAAATGGCAGGACTCAAACTACAAGCAGTAACCAAAAGCTGGGACGGCAAAACCCAGGTAATTAAACCGCTGACGCTGGACGTCGCGGACGGGGAATTTATCGTGATGGTCGGGCCATCCGGCTGCGGCAAGTCTACGCTGCTGCGGATGGTGGCTGGGCTGGAACGGGTGAGCGGTGGCGATATCTGGATTGATAATAAACGCGTCACCGAGATGGAGCCGAAGGATCGCGGCATTGCGATGGTCTTTCAAAACTACGCGCTCTACCCGCATATGAGCGTGGAAGAAAACATGGCCTGGGGGCTGAAAATCCGCGGGATGGGCAAGGAACACATTGCTGAGCGGGTAAATGAGGCGGCGCGTATTCTCGAGCTAGGTGAGCTGCTCAAACGTCGTCCGCGCGAACTTTCTGGCGGTCAGCGCCAGCGCGTAGCGATGGGGCGAGCGATTGTGCGCGACCCAGCGGTATTCCTGTTCGATGAGCCGCTTTCTAACCTCGATGCCAAGCTGCGCGTGCAGATGCGTCTGGAGTTACAACATCTGCATCGCCGCCTGAAAACCACTTCGCTATACGTGACGCACGACCAGGTTGAAGCGATGACCCTCGCCCAACGGGTGATGGTGATGAACAAAGGCATTGCCGAGCAGGTAGGTACGCCGGTTGAGGTGTATGAAAAACCTGCCAGCCGCTTTGTGGCGAGTTTTATCGGCAGCCCGGCAATGAACCTGCTGGACGGGTGCATCAGTACCTCGGGCACCCATTTTGAACTGGAGGGTGGCATGACGCTACCCATCGGCAGAAGCGCGAGAGAGGCTATTGGGCGTAACATGACGTTGGGTATCCGCCCGGAGCATATTGCGCTAAGCTCGCAGGCCGAAGGCGGCGTGCCGTTGGTCGTTGACACCCTGGAAATGCTGGGCGCAGATAACCTGGCACACGGACGCTGGGGTGAGCAAAAGCTGGTGGTGCGACTGGCGCATCAGCATCGCCCGACGGCTGGCAGCACGCTGTGGCTGCATCTGCCGGAAAATCATCTGCATCTTTTTGATGGCGAAACAGGACAACGCGTATGAGTAACTGGCCTTACCCCCATATTGTCGCCCATCGTGGCGGCGGTAAGCTGGCCCCGGAAAACACCCTGGCGGCGATCGACGTGGGGGCGCGATACGGGCATACCATGATCGAGTTTGACGCTAAATTGTCGAAAGACGGTGAGATCTTCTTACTGCATGACGACAACCTGGAGCGAACCAGCAACGGCTGGGGCGTGGCAGGCGAGCTGAACTGGCAGGATTTATTGCGCGTGGACGCCGGCGGCTGGTTTAGCGGTGAGTTTAAAGGTGAACCGCTGCCGCTGCTCTCGCAAGTGGCCGAGCGCTGCCGTCAGCACGGTATGATGGCGAATATTGAAATTAAACCCACAACCGGCACCGGAACGTTAACCGGCAAAGTCGTGGCGCTGGCCGCGCGGGAACTGTGGGCGGGAATGACGCCGCCACTATTGTCATCCTTTGAAATTGATGCACTTGAAGCGGCGCAGCAGGCGGTACCTGAACTGCCGAGAGGCTTGCTGCTTGATGAATGGCGCGAGGACTGGCGCGAGCTGACCATGCGGCTTGGCTGCGTCTCTATTCATCTTAATCACAAACTGCTGGATGAAGCGCGTGTGGATGCGCTGCGCGATGCGGGGCTACGTATTCTGGTATATACTGTCAACCGACCCCAGCGCGCGGCGGAACTGCTGCGCTGGGGCGTGGACTGCATCTGTACCGATGCCATTGATACGATTGGTCCGGATTTCCAACCTTTTTAAGGCCCAATCGTTTTTAACGGAACGTTAGGCTGCGGCGTGCTGGAGGGCTTCAGCATGTCGCCGTTCTTTTTCTCTGACAGCATATGTTGCTTATTCAGAGAGCTGTCCGGGTTACGGGTTCCACTCAACATCCCACCGTTGCTGTTGGGCAGCATTTGCTGCTGGCTGGGATTCAACTCGCCTGGCTGAGACTGAAGGACCCGCTGGGAGTTGGTGTTAATTTGGTTTTCCAGATGCTGTTGCTGCATACGCGTCTGGGTTTGCAACTGTTGGTTGAGCATCCCTTTCTGCTGAATTTGCTGCGTTTGCATTTGGGTTTGCATACGCTGCTGACTCGGGATCTGATAACCGGGTTGGTTCGGGTTATTCATGGTGTTGATGGGCTGTGCAAAGCCTGCAAACGGCAACAGCATGGCTAAAAGTAAGAGTCGTTTCATCGCTTTTCTCCTCTCGGGGATCTCTTAAGTTTACTCCTTTCTCGCCGTTACGATGATTATTTCAGAGTTATGCACCAGGCTTAGTGGGGGCCGACCCCTATACATCTGGAGAATAACGATGATAAAACCGACGTTTTTACGCCGGGTAGCCATTGCTGCTCTGCTCTCAGGAAGTTGTTTTAGCGTTGCTGCCGCGCCAGCTGCGCCACCGCCGGTATCTTACGGAGTCGAGGAAGATGTGTTCCATCCCGTACGTGCTAAGCAAGGGATGGTGGCCTCTGTGGATGCTTTAGCTACCCAGGTTGGTGTGGACATTCTTAAACAGGGTGGGAATGCCGTTGATGCCGCCGTGGCCGTTGGCTATGCGCTGGCGGTGACGCATCCCCAGGCGGGCAATCTGGGCGGCGGTGGTTTTATGCTGCTGCGTACCAAAGACGGTAACACCACAGCGATCGATTTTCGTGAAATGGCGCCTGCTGGCGCGACCCGTGACATGTTCCTTGATGAGCAGGGCAACGCCGATGCGAAAAAGTCGCTGACGTCGCATCTGGCATCCGGTACGCCGGGTACCGTGGCGGGATTCTCGCTGGCGCTGGAGAAATACGGCACGATGCCGCTAAACAAAGTGGTGCGCCCGGCGATGAAGCTGGCGGAAGAGGGCTTTGTGGTTAATGACGCGCTGGCCGACGATCTGAAAACCTATGGCAGCGAAGTGCTCCCTAATCACGAGAATAGCAAAGCCATTTTCTGGAAGGACGGCGAGCCGCTGAAAAAGGGCGACAAGCTGGTGCAAAAGAATCTGGCGAAAAGCCTGGAAATGATTGCCGAAAACGGCCCGGATGCGTTTTATAAAGGGGCTATTGCCGATCAGATAGCCGGGGAAATGCAGAAGAACGGCGGGCTGATGACCAAAGAGGATTTAGCCAGCTATAAAGCCGTGGAGCGCACGCCGATCAGCGGTGACTATCGCGGGTATCAGGTCTTCTCCATGCCGCCGCCGTCCTCTGGCGGTATTCACATCGTGCAGATCCTCAATATTCTCGAAAACTTCGATATGAAGAAGTACGGGTTTGGCAGCGCCGATGCTATGCAGGTTATGGCTGAAGCGGAGAAATATGCTTACGCCGACCGTTCAGAATATCTGGGCGACCCGGATTTTGTGAAAGTGCCGTGGCAAGCGCTGACCAACAAAGCTTATGCTAAAACGCTTGCCGATCAGATTGATATCAACAAGGCTAAGCCCTCCAGCCAGATCAAACCTGGCAAGCTCGCCCCGTATGAAAGCAACCAGACTACGCACTTCTCGGTAGTGGATAAAGACGGCAATGCCGTGGCGGTAACGTATACCCTGAATACCACCTTCGGGACCGGCATCGTGGCGGGTAACACCGGTATTCTGCTGAATAACGAAATGGATGATTTCTCCGCTAAGCCAGGCGTGCCGAACGTTTATGGACTGGTGGGCGGTGATGCTAACGCGGTTGGGCCGAAGAAGCGTCCGCTGTCATCGATGTCGCCGACTATCGTGGTAAAAGACGGGAAAACCTGGCTGGTTACCGGCAGCCCAGGTGGAAGCCGAATCATCACTACCGTACTGCAAATGGTGGTCAACAGCATTGATTTCGGGATGAACGTCGCCGAAGCGACCAACGCGCCGCGTTTCCATCATCAGTGGTTGCCGGATGAACTGCGTATCGAGAAGGGCTTTAGCCCGGATACAATCAAGCTGCTGGAGCAAAAAGGACAGAAAGTAGCGTTGAAAGAGGCGATGGGCAGCACGCAGAGCATTATGGTTGGACCGGATGGCGCACTGTATGGCGCTTCTGACCCGCGTTCCGTGGATGATTTAACGGCGGGGTACTAAGAATAATGGCCTACAGCATTCTGAACGATGTAGGCCTGACTGGTAGGTTATGGCGCATATCGCTGCAGTGATTCGGACCAGCGGAATATTTGGCTGCTTTTATCCTGTAGGCTAACGCGCTCTAAGTCATAAAATCCGTGCGTCTTTGCCGAGCGCATTTTGAGAATGTACTTACTTTCGCTGATGTCGTGCTGCCTTGTGCCGTCTTTATTCCAGTCTCCGGCAATGTCTGAATAGTAATAAACAAGGTCAGAAAACACGTTGATTATTTTGCTGTCTTTGATGGTGTAGAGTTCCAGCACTTCATAAAATGCGCCGCCGCCGGAGTAGGCATCGGAGTATCCACCCCGTACCCCGAATGCCAGGGTATCGGGTGCTATCCGGTACGGTGCCAGATCCAGCTTTGTATAATAAGCCAGCGGTCTGACGGACTCATCATCGCTCTCTTTTTCAGCGGCTTTATTCCACTCTGAGAGCTGGTTTAACGGTCTTTCCGAGCGTACAATCGGCGTTAGCTGTGGATTCTGCCAGGAAAAAACGCCGAGATATAATTTATTAGCGCGCCCGTTGCTGTAGTTTTCCGGGCAGGTGTAATCCGCGTATTTTTTTGCTTGCTCGGCGTCAGCCTTATTATCGGCAAAACAGGCAATGCCAATATATTTACCGTCTTTTCCCCAAGATTTAGCACCAGTCAGGATCAGGTTGTCAGGATCTTCATTCGGTGCAACCCAGGCAATCCACTGCTTTTCAGATAAGCCCTGAGGAAGCTCACCAAATCCTTTCACAGGGGTTGATCCTGCCATTTGCTCAGCAAAAATCTGTTTACCTTCAGTATGTTGGATAGCACTGGGTATGGAATCGAGATTTTGTACAGTAGTGGCAAAAGCAGGGGAGAGCGAGGCCAGCAAAACCAGGGGAAGAAACTTTTTCACTATTGCGTCCTTTCAATAATCAGGGCGATATGACTCGCCCTTAAATTTATTTCACGCGCGCCATAAAGTAGGCATCAACGTACTCACCGTTGCGCAGGCCGTATTTCTTACCGGTGCCTTCGATTTCAAAGCCGTACTTCTTATAGACTGCTACCGCAGGCTCATTATCAACAAATACCGTCAGCTCAATGCGCTCGACGCGCAGCCAGTTGTCGCACATGTCGATCATCGTACGAATCAGCGCACTGGCAACGCCACGATTGTGCCACCTGGCATCCACGCAGATACCAAAATCGGCCACGTGGCTGCGGCGCGGACGCTGCGCGACCTCAATACAGAGATGCCCCACGACGATATCGTCAATGCAGGCAACCAGCTGTTTGACACCGGTTTGCTCGGTTAGCCGCGCTTGCCACATTTCGAGGGAAGGATGAGGAACCTGTAGCGTGTTGTGGTACACCTCCGGCTGGGCGTGGATCTGACGAATTGCGTCGTAATCTTTCGGTTCAGCGTGGCGTATCACTATCTCACTCATTCCTTATCTCCTGCAGGGTTAATTGTGCATTTACACTCGCTGAGAAAGAAAAATCCGTCAACTGCATTTTTTTGCAAAAAGAAGTAGACAAGTGCGAATGAGAATGATTATTATTGCTCTGCGTTCAGGGGAACCCCTACGGAGAACCTGAAAGCACGACATTGCTCACATTGCTTCCAGTATTACTTTAGCCAGCTTTTGCTGGCTTTTTTTTTGGGGTTTTTGTTTCTGCCTGGCTTACTTGTCAATTTGTCCCCGGGGTGGGGCGACTGATGCCGGATGGCGCTTGTGCTTATCCGGCCTACAGCTGAGACCTGGGTTTTGTAGGCCGGATAAGGTAACGCCGCATCCGGCACGATGACAGGATGGATTCAGTCTCCAGTCGCTTTGCGCTATGGTGTAGACAATCACCTTCAAAAGGATCGTCTCATGACCTTACACTGCGCATTTATTGGTTTTGGTAAAAGCACCACCCGCTACCATTTGCCGTACGTCCTCAACCGCAAAAATAGCTGGCACGTCGCGCACATTTTCCGCCGCAACGCCAGGCCGGAAGAGCAGGAGCCGCAGTATTCACATATTCACTTCACCAGCGACCTCGATGAGACCTTAAGCGATCCGCAGGTGAAACTGGTGATCGTCTGTACTCATGCTGACAGCCATTTTGAATACGCTAAACGCGCGCTGGAAGCGGGTAAAAATGTGCTGGTTGAGAAACCCTTTACGCCGACGCTTGCGCAAGCAAAAGAGCTGTTCGAACTGGCGCGAAGCAAAGGACTGACCGTTACGCCGTATCAGAATCGCCGTTTTGACTCCTGCTTCCTCACCGCGAAAAAAGCCATTGAGAGCGGCAAGCTCGGCAAGATTGTTGAGGTTGAAAGCCATTTCGATTACTACCGTCCTGAAGCAGAAACCAAGCCGGGACTGCCGCAGGACGGCGCGTTTTATGGTCTGGGCGTACACACCATGGATCAGATTATTTCCCTTTTCGGGCGTCCTGACCATGTAGCCTATGACATTCGCAGTCTGCGCAACAAAGCGAACCCGGACGATACCTTTGAAGCGCAGCTGTTTTACGGCGACCTGAAAGCCATTGTGAAAACCAGTCATCTGGTGAAAATCGACTATCCGAAGTTTATTGTCCATGGCACCAAAGGCTCGTTTGTGAAGTACGGCATCGACCAGCAGGAAACCAGCCTGAAGGCCAATATCATGCCCGGTGAACCAGGTTTCGCCGCTGACGATTCTGTTGGGGTGCTGGAGTACGTCAACGATGACGGCATCACGGTAAAAGAAGAGGTAAAGCCGGAAGTGGGGGATTACGGTCGTGTCTATGACGCGGTGTACCAGACGTTGACGGCCGGTACGCCTAATTACGTCAAGGAATCTGAAGTTCTTACCAACCTGGAGATCCTCGAACGCGCCTTTGAACAGGCAACGCCTGCCACGATAACCCTCGCCAAATAGCCTGCACAGACTCCTCTGGGATTGTTCATATTTTTTGAACAGAGGAGTCAATTTTCACCCTCTATGATCCCAGGCGGATTGAGTCCACACTTACTCCATCGAAAACATCTGGGGGTGAACACAATGATCTACTTACGCAAAGCTAACGACCGTGGCCACGCTAATCATGGCTGGCTTGATTCCTGGCATACCTTCTCTTTTGCCAACTACTATGACCCGAACTTTATGGGGTTCTCAGCACTGCGCGTGATTAACGATGACGTGATCGACGCAGGTCAGGGATTTGGTACTCACCCCCATAAAGACATGGAAATCCTGACCTACGTGCTGGAAGGCGCGGTAGAGCATCAGGACAGCATGGGCAACAAAGAGCAGGTTCCGGCCGGTGAGTTTCAGATTATGAGCGCCGGGACGGGGATCCGTCACTCGGAGTACAACCCGAGCAATACTGAGAAGCTGCATCTGTATCAGATCTGGATCATGCCGCAGGAGAACGGTATTACACCGCGCTATGAACAGCGTCGTTTCGATGCCGCTCAGGGTAAACAACTGGTGCTGTCGCCGGATGCCCGTGATGGTTCACTGAAAGTGTACCAGGATATGGAGCTGTACCGTTGGGCGCTGGTCAAAGATGAGCAGTCGGTGCATCAGATTGCCGCTGAACGCCGCGTTTGGATCCAGGTGGTAAAAGGCAATGTCACTATTAACGGCACTAAAGCGACCACCAGCGACGGTCTGGCAATCTGGGATGAGCAGGCAATTTCTATTCATGCCGACAGCGACAGTGAAGTGTTACTGTTTGACCTGCCGCCAGTCTAACGTGCTGTAACCCATTGTAGGCCGGATAAGACGCGAAAGCGTTGCCATCCGGCTTTTCATCGTTTGTCATTAATTCCATGCGTCCGTGGTAAACTGGGAAAATCTATCCCTTTTTAACGCTTCAGGACGATGAAAAAGAAAAGACCCGTACTTCAGGATGTAGCCGACCGCGTGGGCGTGACCAAAATGACGGTCAGTCGCTTTTTGCGTAACCCGGAGCAGGTCTCCGTGGCGCTGCGGGGCAAAATTGCCGCTGCACTTGATGAGCTGGGTTATATTCCCAATCGCGCCCCTGATATCCTTTCTAACGCCACCAGCCGCGCTATCGGCGTGCTGTTACCGTCTCTCACTAACCAGGTTTTTGCTGAAGTGCTACGCGGCATTGAGGCCGTCACCGACGCCCATGGTTATCAAACTATGCTCGCGCACTACGGCTATAAGCCTGAGATGGAACAAGAGCGCCTGGAATCGATGCTGTCGTGGAATATTGATGGCCTGATCCTCACCGAACGTAGCCATACGCCCCGTACGCTGAAAATGATTGAAGTTGCCGGTATCCCGGTGGTTGAGCTGATGGACAGCCAGTCTCCGTGTCTGGATATCGCCGTCGGTTTCGACAACTTCGAAGCCGCGCGTCAGATGACTGCCGCTATTATCGCCCGTGGGCACCGTCATGTAGCCTATCTTGGCGCTCGTCTTGATGAACGTACTATCATCAAACAGAGAGGCTACGAGCAGGCAATGCGCGATGCCAACCTGGTGCCGTACAGCGTGATGGTGGAACAGTCTTCTTCCTACTCCTCCGGTATTGAACTCATCCGTCAGGCGCGGCGTGAATACCCGCAGCTCGACGGCGTTTTCTGTACCAACGATGACCTGGCGGTAGGGGCGGCATTCGAATGCCAGCGTTTAGGGCTGAAAATCCCGGATGACATGGCGATTGCCGGATTCCACGGTCACGACATCGGGCAGGTGATGGAGCCGCGTCTGGCGAGTGTACTCACGCCGCGTGAACGGATGGGCAGCATTGGCGCAGAACGCCTGCTGGCGCGCATTCGTGGTGAAGCAGTCACGCCTAAAATGTTAGATTTAGGTTTCACCTTGTCACCGGGCGGATCTATTTAAGCCAACAAGTTTGAAGTAGCTCACACTTATACACTTCGAGCACGAATGGATATTGCTTCTCTATTTATCCGGCTGGACAATGTTACCGATAACAGTTACCCGTAACAATTTCCTGATTCTTGTACCAGTGGGGGCAACGCTTTGAGCACGACTAATCATGATCACCACGTTTACGTTCTGATGGGCGTATCGGGCAGCGGTAAATCTGCTGTCGCCAGCGAAGTGGCGCATCAACTGCAGGCCGCGTTTCTTGATGGCGATTTTCTCCATCCGCGCAGCAACATCATGAAAATGGCTTCCGGTGAGCCACTCAACGATGACGACCGTAAACCGTGGCTACAGGCGCTGAATGATGCCGCCTTTGCGATGCAGCGTACCAACAAGGTTTCGCTGATCGTCTGTTCTGCCTTGAAAAAAGTCTACCGCGACCAGTTGCGCGACGGTAACCCGAACCTCTCTTTCATTTATCTGAAAGGGGATTTTGACGTTATTGAAAGCCGTCTGAAGGCGCGTAAAGGCCACTTCTTCAAAACGCAGATGCTGGTTACCCAGTTTGAAGCGCTGGAAGAACCGGGTGCGAATGAAAACGATGTACTGGTAGTCGATATCGATCAACCACTGGACGGTGTGGTCGCCAGCACCATTGAGGTTATTAACCAAGGCAGTAAGTAGTGAGCACATTAACGCTTGTTTTAACAGCAGTAGGGTCCGTTTTATTACTGCTGTTTTTAGTGATGAAGGCGCGTATGCACGCCTTCGTTGCTTTGATGGTGGTATCCATTGGTGCAGGTCTCTTTTCCGGTATGCCGCTCGATAAAATCGCGGCGACCATGGAAAAAGGGATGGGAGGCACGCTCGGTTTCCTGGCGATTGTGGTGGCGCTGGGGGCGATGTTCGGCAAGATTTTGCATGAGACCGGCGCGGTCGATCAGATTGCCGTCAAAATGCTGAAATCCTTCGGTCATAGCCGCGCACATTACGCGATTGGCCTGGCAGGTCTGATTTGCGCGCTGCCGCTGTTCTTTGAGGTGGCGATTGTGCTGCTGATTAGCGTAGCGTTCTCAATGGCGCGCCATACCGGTACTAACCTGGTTAAATTGGTCATTCCGCTGTTTGCGGGCGTGGCGGCTGCCGCAGCGTTCCTGCTGCCGGGGCCTGCGCCGATGCTGCTGGCCTCTCAGATGCATGCCGACTTTGGCTGGATGATCCTGATTGGCCTGTGCGCCGCGATCCCGGGCATGATTATCGCCGGGCCGCTGTGGGGTAACTTCATCAGCCGTTACGTTGAGCTGCACGTACCGGAAGACATTACCGAGCCGCATCTGGGCGAAGGCAAAATGCCCTCCTTTGGCTTCAGCTTATCGCTGATCCTGCTGCCGCTGGTGCTGGTTGGCCTGAAAACCATCGCCGCACGCTTTGTTCCGGTCGGTTCTTCAACCTACGAATGGTTCGAGTTTATCGGTCATCCGTTTACCGCGATTCTGGTTGCCTGTCTGGTGGCGATTTACGGTCTGGCGGTACGCCAGGGCATGCCAAAAGACCGCGTGATGGAAATCTGCGGCCATGCACTGCAGCCAGCGGGGATTATTCTGCTGGTGATTGGTGCTGGCGGCGTGTTCAAACAGGTACTGGTAGATTCCGGCGTTGGTCCTGCACTGGGCGAAGCGTTAACCGGTATGGGCTTGCCGATCGCTATCACCTGCTTCGTGCTGGCGGCGGCGGTGCGTATCATTCAGGGATCCGCGACAGTGGCCTGCTTAACGGCGGTCGGTCTGGTGATGCCGGTGATTGAGCAACTGAACTACTCCGGTGCCCAGATGGCGGCGCTGTCTATCTGTATCGCGGGCGGCTCTATCGTGGTCAGCCACGTTAACGACGCTGGTTTTTGGTTGTTCGGTAAATTTACCGGCGCGACTGAAGCGCAAACGCTGAAGACCTGGACGATGATGGAAACCATCCTCGGTACGGTCGGCGCGATTGTCGGTATGATTGCTTTCCAGCTGTTGAGCTGATGGCATTGCCCGGTGGCGCTAGCGCTTACCGGGCCTGGAAACGAGCACATATCGACACCGTAGGCCGGGTAAGGCGAAGCCGCCACCCGGCTTTTTTACAGCACCATCACCCCATCCTCGGTTTTCAACCAACGCGGCGCTTTTAGCGTATCGGCGAAATAGCCCACTAAATCCTGCAGTAAATCACCCGCCACGCGTTCCATCTTTTACTCATCAGTAAATGCGTCAAAAGCTGGCAGTAACGCCCCATCTGATCTGGTTCGGGTTCAAAGAGGGGAGAGCGGGTTGGTAAGGTTTCTACCGTCAGGCTGGCCTGCAGATGCTGCGGTACAGGTTCCGTTAAGGTTGGTTGCAGTAGTGCCAGACAGGCCGACAGGCGCGCACAAATCGCCAGTTTTTCAACAGGGTCATGACATTCAACAAGCCCTTCGACAAAACGCTCACAGTTATCCGCCAGTTCGGTGAAGTCCGTGGCATGGCTAAAGGGCAGGGTAAATAAAGAGTATGAAAAGAGAGGGGTAGTAGCCATAGGGCAGCCTCCAATGAGTGATTTTCATCCACCACTGGAGAGGCTAATCTCACTGGAGGTGGAGCCGAACAGGGTTAGCCTTACCGGCCTCATCGGATACCGGCGCGTCTTGCGACGCCCCCGCCCGGTCCACCATTGGAGTGTACCTAAGCGTGCGACACAAAAATACTTGCGTCACCGATGAAGGAGTTCAGAAGGCTAATTCGGGCACCTGATTTTGCAGGTGCAGCGAGAAGATAATGCTAATCCGCGATGCTGACAAGGGGGCATTCCGGAAGGCGCTTCGCAGAAATGAAAATACGCTTTTTCAGAGACTTAAATGATTGAGGTGTTTCTCATAAACACATTCACGGCGCTGATTGCCCGGTGGCGCTAGCGCTTACCGGGCCTACAAACGAGCACATATCAACACCGTAGGCCGGGTAAGGCGAAGCCGACACCCGGCGTAAAGTGAGTGCGTTACCCCTTCATCCACATCCGCACGCCGTCGAGGAACATCTGGGTTGCCATCATCACCAGAATCAGCCCCATCAGGCGCTCCAGCGCGTTAACCCCTTTCTCTCCCAGCAGACGTAAAAACAGCGAAGACTGCAGCAAAATTACGAATGTACCGCCCCAGGCGATCAGCAGCGCAATCACCAGATGTCCCATCTGATTTGGGTACTGATGCGACAACAGCATTAATGAGGCCAGGATTGTCGGCCCGGCTACTAGCGGAATCGCCAGCGGTACGATAAATGGCTCTTCACCAGCCGGAAGCCCGGTGCTATTCCCGGTAGCGCTGGGGAAAATCATCTTAATGGCGATCAGGAACAAAATGATGCCCCCGGAGATCGATACGGTTTCTGCACGCAGGTTAAGAAATGCCAGAATTTTCTCGCCCGCAAACAGGAATATCAGCATCACCAACAGCGCAATAAACAGCTCGCGAATCATAATCGCGCGGCGACGTTTTGGTTCGGTATGTTTCAATACGGACATGAAAATGGGCAGATTTCCGAGCGGATCCATAATCAGGATCAATAAAACTGCCGCTGAAATGATTTCATTCATAACTCAAATTCCCTGATAATTACCGCGGACTTTCTGCTTGCTTGCGCAGCGGGATAAGTCGCATTACTGATGGCTTCGCTATCATTGATTAATTTCACTTGCGACTTTGGCTGCTTTTTGTATGGTGAAGGATAGGCCAGTAGGATACTGGTTAGCATACACAGCACACATCTCTGCAGGAAAAAACGCTATGAAAAATGTTGGTTTTATCGGCTGGCGCGGTATGGTCGGCTCTGTTCTCATGCAACGCATGGTTGAGGAGCGTGACTTCGACGCCATTCGCCCTGTTTTCTTTTCTACTTCCCAGCTCGGGCAGGCGGCACCGACGTTCGGTGGCACCGCGACCGGCACACTTCAGGACGCTTTTGATCTGGATGCGCTGAAGGCGCTCGATATCATCGTGACCTGTCAGGGCGGCGATTATACCAACGAAATCTATCCAAAGCTTCGTGAAAGCGGTTGGCAGGGTTACTGGATTGACGCAGCCTCTTCGCTGCGTATGAAAGACGATGCCATCATTATTCTCGATCCGGTTAACCAGGATGTCATCACCGACGGCCTGAACAAAGGCATTAAGACCTTTGTCGGCGGCAACTGTACCGTTAGCCTGATGCTGATGTCCCTCGGTGGCCTGTTTGCCAATGACCTGGTTGACTGGGTTTCCGTGGCGACCTATCAGGCGGCTTCCGGCGGCGGCGCGCGCCATATGCGTGAACTGCTGTCTCAGATGGGTCATCTGTATGGCCATGTGGCCGAGGAACTGGCGACCCCTTCCTCTGCTATTCTCGACATCGAACGTAAAGTGACGACCCTGTCCCGCAGCGGCGAACTGCCGGTTGATAACTTTGGCGTACCGCTGGCCGGTAGCCTGATTCCGTGGATCGACAAACAGCTCGATAACGGTCAGAGCCGTGAAGAGTGGAAGGGACAGGCGGAAACCAACAAAATTCTCAACACGTCTTCCGTGATCCCGGTTGATGGTCTATGCGTGCGCGTCGGTGCGCTGCGCTGCCACAGCCAGGCGTTCACCATTAAACTGAAAAAAGATGTGTCTATTCCGACCGTGGAAGAACTGCTGGCGGCGCACAATCCGTGGGCCAAAGTTGTACCAAACGATCGGGATATCACCATGCGTGAGTTAACCCCGGCGGCCGTTACCGGCACGCTGACCACGCCAGTAGGCCGTCTGCGTAAGCTGAACATGGGACCGGAGTTCCTGTCAGCCTTTACCGTGGGCGACCAGTTGCTGTGGGGTGCTGCGGAGCCATTGCGCCGTATGCTGCGCCAATTGGCGTAATAGTTTGTTAACGATCAAGGGGTGAGGAATCACCCCTTTTTTTGCGTAATACAGGAGTAAGCGCAGATGTTTCATTTTTTACCAGGAGTAAGATAAAGCATTGGCTATTCTTTAAGGGTGACTTAGTACCGGAGGTATTAAGTTGTTGCCTGAAGGTGGGACGACGCAGAGAGGATGCACAATTGTGCTGCGCCGTTCAGGTCAAAAAAAGTGTCACTACCTGATGTCGAAAATCAGTTGGAAGGGGTGACGCCATAAAACAGGATGACAACCATGTCCGTTCGTATCGATAGAGACGTGATTAATGCGCTAATTGCAGGCCATTTTGCGGATCCTTTTTCCGTACTCGGTATGCACCAAACTGATGCTGGACTTGAAGTCCGCGCCCTATTACCTGACGCCACCGAAGTGTGGGTGATCGAACCCAAAACCGGACGCAAAGTCGGCAAGCTGGATTGCCTCGACTCTCGCGGTTTTTTCTGTGCAGTACTTCCCCGCCGTAAAAATTTCTTTCGCTATCAGTTGGCCGTTGTCTGGCATGGACAGCAGAATCTGATTGATGACCCTTATCGTTTTGGCCCGCTGATCCAGGATATGGATGCCTGGCTGTTATCTGAAGGTACGCACCTGCGACCTTACGAAACGCTGGGTGCGCATGCGGATACCATGGATGGCGTAACCGGTACGCGCTTCTCAGTCTGGGCACCTAACGCTCAACGCGTGTCAGTGGTTGGGCAGTTCAACTACTGGGATGGTCGTCGCCACCCGATGCGCCTGCGCAAAGAAAGCGGTATTTGGGAGCTGTTTATCCCCGGTGCGCAGCATGGTCAACTGTATAAATACGAGATGATCGATGCGAACGGTAAGCTGCGAATCAAAGCGGACCCTTACGCCTTCGAAGCGCAAATGCGTCCGGAAACCGCGTCGCTTATCTGTGGTCTGCCGGAAAAAGTAGTGCAAAGCGAGGCGCGCAAAAAAGCCAACCAGTTTGATGCACCGATCTCTATCTATGAAGTTCACCTGGGGTCATGGCGTCGTCATACCGATAACAACTTCTGGCTGAGCTACCGCGAGCTGGCGGATCAGTTGGTGCCGTACGCCAAATGGATGGGCTTTACCCACCTCGAACTGTTGCCGATTAACGAGCATCCGTTCGACGGTAGCTGGGGCTACCAGCCTACCGGCATGTATGCGCCGACCCGTCGCTTCGGGACGCGCGATGATTTCCGCTATTTCGTGAATGCCGCGCATCAGGCGGGGCTGAACGTTATTCTCGACTGGGTGCCGGGCCACTTCCCATCGGACGACTTTGGTTTGGCTGAGTTTGATGGCACCAACCTGTATGAACACAGCGACCCGCGCGAAGGATATCACCAGGACTGGAACACGCTGATCTACAACTATGGTCGCCGTGAAGTCAGCAACTACCTGGTGGGCAACGCCCTGTACTGGATTGAACGCTTTGGTATTGACGCGCTGCGCGTGGATGCCGTGGCGTCCATGATTTATCGCGACTACAGCCGCAAAGAAGGGGAATGGATCCCAAACGAATTTGGTGGTCGTGAAAACCTCGAAGCCATTGAATTTTTGCGCAATACCAACCGCATTCTTGGCGAGCAGGTGCCTGGTGCGGTGAGCATGGCGGAAGAGTCGACCGACTTTGCCGGCGTTTCAAGACCACAGGATATGGGCGGTTTAGGGTTCTGGTATAAGTGGAACCTCGGCTGGATGCACGACACGCTGGACTACATGAAGCTAGATCCGATTCATCGTCAGTACCATCACGACAAGCTGACCTTCGGCATGCTGTACAACTACACCGAAAACTTTATCCTGCCGCTGTCGCATGATGAAGTGGTACACGGTAAAAAATCCATTCTCGATCGCATGCCGGGAGACGCATGGCAGAAGTTTGCCAACCTGCGCGCCTACTACGGCTGGATGTGGGCCTTCCCGGGTAAAAAACTGCTGTTTATGGGCAACGAGTTTGCGCAGGGACGTGAATGGAACCATGACGCCAGCCTCGACTGGCACCTGCTGGAAGGTGGCGATAACTGGCACCACGGCGTACAGCGTCTGGTGCGCGATTTGAACCACACCTACCGTCATCACAAAGCGCTGCACGAGCTCGACTTTGACGCCTATGGTTTTGAATGGCTGGTGGTGGATGACAACGAACGTTCGGTGCTGGCTTTCGTGCGTCGTGACAAGGTCGGCAATGAAATCATCGTGGTCAGTAACTTTACGCCTGTGCCCCGCCACGGCTATCGCTTCGGTATCAATCAGCCAGGCAAATGGCGTGAGATCCTCAATACCGACTCGATGCATTACCACGGTAGCAATACCGGCAACGGCGGTGCGGTGCACAGCGATGAAATCGCCAGCCATGGTCGTCAGCACTCACTGAGCCTCACGTTACCGCCGTTGGCAACGATCTGGCTGGTTCGGGAGGGGTAATGACGCAACTGGCAACCGGCAACGCCACCCCCCATGGTGCAACGTATGACGGCCATGGTGTCAATTTCACACTCTTCTCGGCCCACGCTGAACGCGTTGAATTATGCGTATTCGATGAGCAAGGGTGCGAACTTCGCTATGACCTGCCGGGGCGTAGCGGTGATGTCTGGCACGGCTATCTGGCCAACGCCCGGCCCGGTCTGCGCTATGGCTATCGTGTTCATGGCCCATGGCAACCGCAGCAGGGCCACCGGTTTAATCCGGCCAAGCTGCTGCTTGACCCTTGCGCCCGTCGGGTGGATGGCGAGTTAAAAGATAACCCGCTGCTGCACGGTGGGCTAAATGAACCGGATCATCATGATAATGCCACCATCGCGCTGAAGGGCGTGGTGGTGTCCGATCATTATGACTGGGAGGATGATACCCCGCCGCGCACGCCGTGGGGCAATACCGTGATTTACGAAGCGCATGTCAAAGGGTTGACGTATTTGCATCCAGACCTGCCGGAAGAGATTCGCGGAACCTACAAAGCGCTGGGCCATCCAGTGATGATCGATTACTTCAAGCGTCTCGGCATTACCGCGCTGGAGCTGCTGCCGGTGGCGCATTTTGCCAGCGAACCACGGCTTCAGCGGCTGGGGCTGTCGAACTATTGGGGCTACAACCCGGTAGCGATGTTTGCGCTGCATCCGGCCTATGCCTGTTCGCCGGAGAGTGCGCTTGATGAGTTTCGCGACGCGGTAAAAGCGCTGCACAAAGCGGGGATTGAGGTCATTCTCGATATCGTTTTGAACCACAGCGCTGAGCTGGATCTCGAAGGCCCCGCCTTCTCGCTGCGCGGAATTGATAACCGTAGCTATTATTGGATCAGGGACGATGGTGATTACTACAACTGGACCGGTTGTGGGAACACCCTCAATCTGAGCCATCCAGGCGTTGTGGAATACGCATGTGAATGCCTGCGGTACTGGGTTGAAACCTGCCATGTGGATGGTTTTCGTTTTGATTTGGCTTCCGTCATGGGGCGTACACCTGCGTTTCGTCAGGATGCGCCACTGTTTACCGCGATCCAAAACTGTCCGCTGCTCTCACGCGTTAAGCTGATTGCGGAACCGTGGGATATTGGTGAAGGCGGGTATCAGGTGGGGAATTTTCCCCCGCCGTTTGCCGAGTGGAATGACCATTTCCGCGATGCGACCCGACGCTTCTGGCTCCAGCGTAATCTCTCGTTGGGTGAGTTTGCCGGGCGTTTTGCCGCATCCAGCGACGTGTTTAAACGCGATGGTCGCAAACCCAGCGCGACGGTCAATCTGGTGACTGCGCACGACGGTTTTACGCTACGCGACTGTGTGTGCTTCACAAATAAGCACAATGAAGCGAATGGTGAGGAAAATCGCGACGGCACTAGCAATAACTACAGCGACAATCATGGTAAAGAAGGATTAGGCGGCACGCTGGACCTGATTGAGCGGCGGCGCGACAGCATTCATGCGCTGTTATCCACGCTGTTGCTCTCCCAGGGGACGCCGATGTTGCTGGCGGGCGATGAGCATGGTCATAGCCAGCACGGCAACAATAACGCTTACTGCCAGGATAACGCCCTGACCTGGCTGGACTGGCAGCAGGCAAACAGCGGGCTAACCACATTTACCGCTGCCCTGATCCATCTTCGCCAGCAAATTCCTGCACTAACGGGTGATCGCTGGTGGGAAGAGGGCGATGGCAATGTTCGTTGGCTGAATAAGTACGCACAACCCTTAAGTGCGGATGAGTGGCAAAACGGCCCGAGGCAGATGCAAATCCTGCTTTCAGACCGTTTTCTGATTGCAATAAATGCCACGCTTGAGGTGACAGATATCGTTTTACCTGAAGGGGAATGGTGCGCCGTTCCCCCATTTGCCGGAGAGGATAATCCGGTGCTTACGGCTGTCTGGCAGGGACCTGCGCACGGACTGTGTGTGTTCCAGAGAAGATAAAAAAGGAGTTAGTCATGGTGAGTTTAGAGAAGAACGATCGTGTAATGTTGGCGCGCCAGCTGCCATTAAAATCTGTTGCCCTGATCCTGGCCGGTGGCCGCGGTACCCGCTTAAAAGATTTAACCAACAAACGTGCCAAACCTGCTGTGCACTTTGGCGGTAAGTTCCGCATTATCGATTTTGCCTTATCCAACTGTATTAACTCCGGGATCCGCCGTATTGGCGTGATCACCCAGTACCAGTCCCACACGCTGGTGCAGCATATTCAGCGCGGCTGGTCGTTCTTTAGCGAAGAGATGAACGAGTTTGTCGATCTGCTGCCTGCCCAGCAGAGAATGCAGGGTGAAAACTGGTATCGCGGTACGGCGGATGCGGTGACCCAAAACCTGGACATCATTCGACGCTATAAAGCGGAATATGTGGTGATCCTCGCGGGCGATCATATCTACAAGCAGGACTACTCACGCATGCTGATCGACCACGTCGAGAAAGGCGCGCGTTGCACCGTGGCCTGTATGCCAGTGCCTATTGAAGAGGCCAGCGCGTTTGGCGTAATGGACGTGGATGACACCGATAAAATTATCGAGTTCGTTGAAAAACCCGCCAACCCGCCAGCCATGCCAGGCGACCCGACCAAATCTCTTGCCAGTATGGGGATCTACGTTTTCAACGCCGATTATCTGTATGAATTGCTGGCGGAAGATGACCTCGATGAAAACTCCAGTCACGATTTCGGTAAAGACATTATCCCGAAAATCACCGAAGCTGGCATGGCGTATGCACATCCATTCCCGTTGTCCTGCGTGCAGTCTGACCCGGAATCCGAGCCGTACTGGCGTGACGTGGGTACGCTGGAAGCCTACTGGAAGGCGAACCTCGATCTGGCTTCGGTGACGCCTGAACTGGACATGTACGACCAGGATTGGCCAATCCGTACGCACATGGAATCGCTGCCACCGGCGAAATTTGTTCAGGACCGTTCCGGCAGCCACGGAATGACGCTGAACTCGCTGGTTTCTGGCGGATGCATAATTTCAGGTTCGGTGGTGGTGCAGTCCGTTCTGTTCCCGCGAGTGCGGGTGAATTCATTCTGTAACATTGATTCGGCAGTGTTGTTACCTGAAGTGTGGGTGGGACGTTCGTGTCGCTTACGTCGTTGCATTATCGACCGTGCCTGCGTTATTCCCGAAGGCATGGTGATTGGTGAAAACGCGGAAGAAGATGCGCGTCGTTTCTACCGTTCAGAGGAAGGTATTGTGCTGGTCACGCGTGAAATGCTACGCAAACTGCAGATCAAACAGGAGCGATAATGCAGGTTTTACACGTTTGTTCAGAGATGTTCCCCCTGTTAAAAACCGGGGGACTGGCGGATGTTATTGGGGCGTTACCCGCAGCGCAAATAGCGGACGGCGTGGATGCCCGCGTGCTGCTCCCGGCGTTTCCTGATATTCGTCGCGGCATTCCCGATGCGCAGGTTGTAACGCGTCGGGATACCTTCGCCGGACGTATCACGCTGCTGTTCGGGCATTTCAACGGCGTGGGTATTTACCTGATTGACGCGCCGCATCTCTATGACCGCCCCGGTAGCCCGTATCACGACACTAACCTGTTTGCGTATACCGATAACGTGCAGCGTTTTGCATTGCTGGGCTGGGTTGGCTGTGAAATGGCCTGTGGCCTTGACCCATTCTGGCGCCCGGATGTGGTGCATGCGCACGACTGGCATGCGGGTCTGGCTCCGGCGTATCTGGCGGCGCGCGGCCATCCGGCGAAATCGGTGTTCACCGTCCACAACCTGGCGTATCAAGGCATGTTTTATGCAAAGCATATGGATGACATCCAATTGCCATGGTCGTTCTTTAATGTGCACGGACTGGAGTTTAACGGGCAGATTTCGTTTCTGAAGGCAGGGTTGTACTACGCCGACCACATTACGGCGGTCAGTCCGACCTACGCGCGGGAAATTACCGAGCCGCAGTTTGCCTACGGGATGGAAGGTCTGTTGCAGCAGCGTCATCGTGAAGGCCGTCTTTCCGGTGTGCTGAACGGCGTTGATGAAAAAATCTGGAGCCCGGAAACCGATCTCCTGCTGGCATCGCGATATACGCGCGACACGCTGGAGGAGAAGGCAGAAAACAAACGTCAGCTTCAGATAGCGATGGGACTTAAGGTCAACGATAAAGTACCGCTGTTTGCCGTGGTGAGCCGTCTGACCAGTCAAAAAGGGCTGGATCTGGTGCTGGAAGCGCTGCCGGGGTTGTTAGAGCAGGGTGGACAGCTGGCATTGCTAGGCGCGGGCGATCCGGTATTACAGGAAGGATTCCTCGCCGCAGCGGCGGAACATCCAGGACAGGTGGGGGTGCAGATCGGCTATCACGAAGCCTTCTCGCACCGCATCATGGGTGGGGCTGATGTGATATTGGTTCCCAGCCGTTTTGAGCCGTGTGGCTTAACGCAGTTGTATGGACTGAAGTACGGCACGCTGCCGCTGGTGCGGCGCACCGGTGGGCTGGCTGATACAGTCTCTGACAGTTCGCTGGAAAACCTGGCGGACGGTATCGCCAGTGGGTTTGTATTTGAAGATAGTAATGCCTGGTCGCTGTTACGCGCGATCCGGCGTGCTTTCGTATTGTGGTCCCGGCCTTCGCTTTGGCGGTTTGTACAACGTCAGGCCATGACCATGGATTTTAGCTGGCAAGTCGCGGCGAAGTCATACCGTGAGCTTTACTATCGCTTGAAATAGATATCCAGGAATCACCTATATGAATGCTCCATTTACTTATGCATCGCCCACACTCAGCGTAGAGGCACTTAAGCATTCTATTGCCTATAAGCTGATGTTCACGATTGGTAAGGACCCGGTCATTGCCAATAAACATGAGTGGCTGAACGCCACGTTGTTCGCGGTGCGCGACCGTCTCGTGGAGCGCTGGCTGCGTTCTAACCGTGCGCAATTATCTCAGGAAACTCGTCAGGTCTATTACCTGTCTATGGAGTTTCTGATTGGCCGCACGCTTTCCAATGCACTGTTATCGCTGGGCATTTATGACGATGTCAAAAATGCGCTGGAAGGTATGGGGTTGGATCTTGAAGATCTGATCGACGAAGAAAACGACCCGGGTCTTGGCAATGGCGGTCTCGGACGTCTGGCGGCCTGCTTCCTGGACTCACTGGCAACGCTGGGCCTGCCGGGACGCGGTTACGGTATTCGTTATGACTACGGCATGTTCAAGCAGAACATTGTTGATGGCCGCCAGAAAGAGTCGCCGGACTACTGGCTGGAATACGGTAACCCGTGGGAATTCAAACGCCACAACACGCGCTACAAAGTGCGTTTTGGCGGGCGTATTCAGCAGGAAGGTAAGAAAACGCGCTGGATAGAAACCGAAGAGATCCTCGCGGTCGCCTACGACCAGATTATCCCCGGCTACGACACCGACGCCACCAACACGCTGCGCCTGTGGAATGCCCAGGCCAGTAGCGAGATTAATCTCGGTAAATTTAACCAGGGCGACTACTTTGCGGCTGTGGAAGATAAAAACCACTCCGAGAACGTCTCCCGCGTACTGTACCCGGACGACTCCACCTATTCAGGACGCGAGCTGCGGTTGCGCCAGGAGTATTTCCTGGTCTCCTCTACGGTGCAGGACATCCTGAACCGTCATTATCAGCTGCACAAAACCTACGACAATCTGGCGGATAAAATCGCCATTCACCTCAACGATACCCATCCGGTGCTGTCGATCCCTGAGCTGATGCGCTTGCTGATCGATGAGCATAAGTTCAGCTGGGACGATGCGTTTGAGGTCTGCTGCCAGGTCTTCTCGTATACCAACCACACCTTGATGAGCGAAGCGCTGGAGACCTGGCCTGTCGATATGCTGGGCAAAATTTTGCCGCGCCATCTGCAAATCATCTTTGAAATCAACGACTACTTCCTGAAGACGTTGCAGGAACAGTATCCGAACGATACTGCTCTGCTGGGGCGGACGTCGATTATCGATGAATCTAACGGCCGTCGTGTGCGTATGGCATGGCTGGCGGTGGTGGTGAGCCACAAGGTTAACGGCGTTTCCGAGCTGCACTCCAACCTGATGGTGCAGTCGCTGTTTGCTGATTTTGCGAAGATTTTCCCGACTCGTTTTTGCAACGTCACCAACGGCGTGACGCCGCGCCGCTGGCTGGCGCTGGCTAACCCGTCGCTCTCTGAAGTGCTGGATGAGAACATTGGTCGCACCTGGCGAACCGATCTCAGCCAGCTCAGCGAGCTTGAGCAGCACTGCGATTACCCACTGGTAAATCAGGCTGTGCGCCGCGCGAAGCTGGAGAATAAAAAGCGTCTGGCCACGCTCATCGCCCAGCAACTGAACGTGGTGGTGAACCCGAAATCGCTGTTTGATGTGCAGATAAAGCGTATTCACGAATACAAACGCCAGTTGATGAACGTGCTGCATGTGATCACCCGCTACAACCGCATTAAGGCCGATCCTGACGCCGAGTGGGTGCCGCGTGTGAATATCTTCGCCGGTAAAGCGGCTTCTGCTTATTACATGGCGAAACACATCATTCACCTGATCAACGACGTCGCGAAAGTGATCAACAACGATCCGCAAATTGGCGACAAGCTGAAAGTGGTGTTTATCCCCAACTACAGCGTCAGCCTGGCGCAGGTGATTATTCCTGCTGCCGACCTTTCTGAACAGATTTCTCTGGCCGGGACCGAAGCCTCCGGTACCAGTAATATGAAATTTGCTCTTAACGGTGCGCTGACCATCGGCACGCTGGACGGTGCCAACGTTGAGATGCTGGAGCATGTGGGCGCAGAAAATATCTTTATCTTTGGTAATACGGCGGAAGAGGTCGAGGCTTTACGCAGCCAGGGCTACAAGCCGCGTGAGTATTATGAGAAAGACGAAGAGCTGCACCAGGTGCTAACGCAGATTGGCAGCGGGGTGTTCAGCCCTGAGGAGCCGGGACGCTATCGCGACCTGGTGGATTCGCTGATTAACTTTGGCGACCACTATCAGGTTCTGGCGGATTATCGCAGCTACGTTGATTGCCAGGATAAGGTTGACGAACTGTATCGCCATCCGGAAGAGTGGACCACCAAGTCGATGATTAATATCGCCAACATGGGGTACTTCTCGTCGGACAGGACGATCAAAGAGTACGCCGAAAACATCTGGCATATTGATTCTGTGCGCTTGTAACAAGGGATAGGGCTACCTGTAGGGCCGGAAAAGGCGCTAGCCGCCATCCGGCAAAAAGCCCGGTAGCGATGACGCTTACCGGGCCTACAGGGCGCTCGTTGCCGGGGGCGCTTCGCTTGCCCGGCCTACATTTATGCACTCTTGTAGGCCGGATAAGGCGCTAGCCGCATCCGGCATTTTTATCAGGAGGCCAGCGACAGCTGGTGCTTCTCAATGTACTCCGCCAGCCACTGGGTCATACGCGACTGCTGCTCAGCATTCAGCCACATACCTTCTTTCGTGCGACGCCACAACGCATCTTCCGCACGACGAACCCATTCGTGATCGACCAGATATTTCAGCTCGGCCTCATAAAACTCATGGCCAAAGTCTTCACCTAACTCGGCAAGCGCGGTGGCTTCGCCGATAACCCATTCGGTGTTGCTGCCGTAGGTGCGAGAGTAATGGCGTGCCAGCGACTCGGTCAGGAACGGGTAGCGACGGCGCAGTTTGGCCGCGTAATCTTCGCGATCGCCGCCAATGTCACCGCCAGGCAGAATGCACTCTTTCGTCCATGCCGGACCAATTCCCTGGTAGTACGATGCCAGTTTTTCCATCGCGTGCTCAGCCAGCTTACGATAGGTGGTCAGCTTACCGCCAAAGACCGACAGCAGCGGCGCTTTGCCGTTTTCGTCGTGGATATCCAGCGTGTAATCACGGGTGATCGCCTGCGGTGAGTCAGACTCGTCATCGCACAGCGGACGCACGCCCGAGTAAGTCCAGACGATATCATCACGGCCCAGCTGTTTCTTAAAGTGCGTGTTGTAGACCTTCAGAAGGTAATTGATTTCGCTTTCATCAATTTTCACTGCTTTCGGATCGCCTTTGTATTCAACGTCTGTCGTCCCGATGATCGAGAATTCGTCCATCCATGGGATAACAAACACGATACGCTTATCTTCGTTCTGCAGAATATAAGCTTGCTTCTGGGTATGTACGCGCGGCACTACGATGTGGCTGCCTTTAATCAGGCGAATGCCGTACGGTGATGGCAGGTGCATACCGTCGTCGAAGAACTCTTTCACCCACGGACCGGTGGCGTTGACCAGGCCACGCGCCTGCCAGGTGTATTTTTTGCCGGTATCGATATCTTCAGCTTCAACAATCCACAAACCATTTTCACGGCGAGCAGAAGTGGCGCGAGTGCGGGTTAATACTTCTCCGCCTTTACGTACAACCATTTGGGCGTTTGCCAAAACCAGTCGCGCATCGTCTACCCAGCAGTCAGAATATTCGAAACCGCGCACAATCTCAGGTTTCATTACGGAATCTGCGCCAAAACGCAAACCGGTAGAACTTGGCAAACTAGTGCGTTTGCCCAGATGATCGTACATAAACAAACCAATGCGGATCATCCACGCCGGACGCAGATGCGGGCGGTGGGGCAGACGAAAACGCATCGGGAAGGCGATATGCGGTGCCATTTTCAACAGCACTTCACGTTCGGCCAGCGCTTCGCTTACCAGACGAAATTCGTAGTGTTCCAGGTAGCGCAGGCCACCGTGGATGAGTTTGGAGCTAGCGGAAGAGGTGGCGCAGGCTAAATCCTGCGCTTCCAGCATCAGCACGGATAAACCGCGTCCAGCGGCATCTGCCGCGATACCGGCACCGTTGATGCCTCCACCTATCACAATCAGATCTTTGGTTTCCATGCTGGCCTCTCGCACTTTCGTTATAGCTCATTAATGTTCGTTATCGAGCATAATAGCAAAGAATCGCGCCATTGGTAACATCGGATAAACAATTTACAGTGATACATATAACATTATGGCGTTTAACTGCCGTCGGGACGTACACTAAGCAGTAACATGTCCGAAAAGCATCACCTGCCATATAAAGAAGAGAGAGCAATGGATCAGTTTGAATGTATTAATGTCGAAGAAGCGCATCAGAAGCTGCATCAGGGGAGCGCGGTGTTAGTGGATATCCGTGATCCGCAAAGCTATGCCATGGGTCATGCCCCGCAGGCGTTTCATCTGACGAACGACACGCTGGGGTCATTTATGCGCGAGCATGATTTCGACACCGCCGTGTTGGTGATGTGTTATCACGGCAACAGCAGTAAAGGTGCGGCGCAATATCTTCTTCAGCAGGGTTATGACGCGGTTTACAGCGTTGACGGCGGCTTCGACGCCTGGCATCGACATTTTCCGGCAGAAGTGGCATACGGTTCGTAAGCTAACAAAGATGCAGCCTGAAACGGGTAGGATATATATACTGTCCTCTTTTGTGTGGATGAAGCGACAGCAACCATGTTGATGATTACCTCTTTTGCTAACCCCCGCGTGGCGCAGGCATTTGTTGATTATATGGCGACACAGGGCGTTATCCTGACGATTCAACAACATCAGCAAACGGATGTCTGGCTGGCGGATGAGTCCCAGGCCGAGCGCGTGCATGCTGAACTGGCGAGATTTCTGGAGAATCCGGGCGATCCGCGCTACCTCGCGGCAAGCTGGCAGTCGGGTCAGACCGACAGCGGTCTGCACTACCAGCGTTATCCGTTCCTGGCCACATTGCGCGAACGCGCAGGCCCGGTAACCTGGTTGGTGGTGGCCGCGTGTGTGCTGGTGTTTATCGCGATGAACGTGCTGGGCGACCAGGCGGTGATGCTCTGGCTGGCATGGCCGTTTGACCCTTCGCTGAAATTTGAATTCTGGCGTTATTTCACCCACGCTTTTATGCACTTCTCGCTGATGCATATTCTGTTCAACCTGTTGTGGTGGTGGTATCTCGGAGGTGCGGTTGAAAAGCGTCTGGGCAGTGGAAAACTGATTGTTATTACCGTGATCAGCGCCCTGTTGAGCGGCTATGTTCAGCAGAAATTTAGCGGCCCGTGGTTTGGTGGACTGTCTGGCGTGGTATATGCGCTGATGGGCTACGTGTGGTTGCGTGGCGAGCGCGATCCGCAAAGCGGTATTTTCCTGCAGCGTGGTTTGGTTATCTTTGCTTTGATCTGGATTGTTGCCGGCTGGTTTGATCTATTCGGCATGTCGATGGCGAATGGTGCTCATATCGCCGGATTGGCCGTGGGTCTGGCAATGGCGTTTGCCGATACGATGAATGTGCGGAAACGAACTTTGTAGGCCGGATAAGCGTTAGCGCATCCGGCAAAATTTCAGGGAACACTAATGAAGCAAACACAACGACATGACGCGATCATCGAGCTGGTAAAAAAACAGGGATACGTCAGTACTGAAGAGCTGGTGGAGCATTTCTCCGTCAGCCCGCAGACGATTCGCCGCGATCTTAACGATCTGGCCGATCAGAACATGATTTTGCGCCATCACGGCGGCGCGGCGCTGCCATCTAGCTCGGTCAACACCCCGTGGCATGACCGTAAAGCGACGCAGACGGCGGAAAAAGAGCGCATTGCCCGCAAAGTTGCCACGCAAATCCCGAACGGCTCAACGCTGTTTATTGATATCGGAACCACGCCGGAAGCGGTGGCTCACGCGCTGCTTAATCACAGCAATTTACGCATTGTGACCAACAACCTCAATGTGGCGAACACGCTGATGGCGAAAGAGGATTTCCGCATAATCCTCGCCGGTGGTGAACTGCGTAGCCGCGACGGCGGTATTATGGGCGAAGCGACCCTCGACTTTATTTCTCAGTTCCGTCTGGACTTCGGTATCTTAGGGATCAGCGGCATCGACAGCGATGGTTCTCTGCTGGAGTTTGATTATCACGAAGTTCGTACCAAACGCGCGATCATTGAGAATTCACGGCATGTGATGCTGGTGGTGGACCACTCGAAGTTTGGGCGTAACGCGATGGTGAATATGGGCAGCATCAGCATGGTGGATGCGGTGTATACCGACACGCTGCCGCCTGCTGGTGTGATGCAGGTGATTGCTGACCATCATATCCAGTTAGAGCTGTGCTAAGGTAATTCCAGGCCTGATAAGCGTTGCGTATCAGGCATTAACTAAACGCCGTACCCCATCATCTTCAGCAGCTTCTGCGCATGTTGCACCGCATCCTGGCGATGTGCGACGCCGAGCTTTTGGTACAAATTGCGGATGTGCGTCTTGATGGTCGTGGCCGCGACGGCCAGCTCTCCGGCGATCTGCTCGTTGCTGTAGCCCGAATAAATCAGTCCCAGAACCTGCCATTCGCGCTGGGTCAGCGGGCTGGTGCGGATAAGCTCCGGCACTTCCGGGTGAGTAAGCAGACGCTCAACGAACCCTTCATCGAAGTGGGCAAATTTATGGCGGTGGTGCTGGTTAATTTCACGCAAAATGCGCTGGGCGCGGTGCTGATCGAGTTCCGGTAAGGTATTGAGCTGAATCAGCTGACGCAGTTGTTGCGCCATGGCCTCGCCTTCGATAACAAAGTGGCTGATAAACCCGGTACGGTTCGCCAGCTGTAGGGCGTCGAGTAACACACGCTGGGCATCATTTTTGCGCCCTGCTTGCCAGTAGAGCTGATTAAGCAGCAACAGGTTGCGGTTCAGATCGCTCATCAGGCGCAGGTTGCGCGCATTTTCATTCAACTCTTCCAGCACAATCTCAGCCGGTTCAAACTCGCCGAGCAGGATTTGCGCGCGAGCGATGTTGCGCCACTGGCTTTGCAGGAAGTGGTTATTGGCGAATTCTGGTTTCGGCGTGTGGCGCAGCCAGTTGGCGGCCGAGTTTTTGTCGCCCACCATTTGCCAGTAAATCACCCGCACCTTATCGGCGTTGGAGATCCAGTCGCTGTGATAGTGACCGTTACCCAGCAGGTTTTCCAGGCGGTTGAGCAGGCTGCGAGCGTTATCGAGATCGCCCCGCGCCAGTGAACACTGAACCAGCAACGCCAGACACTGTAGCTGTTGCTGCGGCTGGAAAGTGGAAAGCAGTTCAATACCGCTACGGGCAGAGGCTTCTGATTCGTCCAGACGCGCCCATGCCCACAGTAGCTGCGCGCGAATACGTACCAGGAATTCGTGCATCGGCAGCTGTTCCAGGTGCTGTTCTTTGATCAGTTGGAACGCTTTTTCCTGAGTTTCCCAGGCGGCCTGTAAAAAGCCCTGGGCAAACAAAATTTCGCTTTGCTGGATAAGACTCCACAGTGCGTAATGCCAGACGTCATGATGGCGCGCCATTTGCTCGGTTTGCTGCATCAACGCCAGAGAGCGCGTGAGATCGCCCTTACAGTGCAGGACTTCGCCGTGCACCGAGGTAGCGACGATCCGGCTATAGAACCAGGCGATGGGTAACTCATCCAGCGCCAGTTTCGCCAGGCGTTCGGCTTCGTCAGGGTTGCCGTCGTTAATCGCTACCTGCGCCCGTAAAGCGTTGAATTCGGCGTGCAGTGTTGGCTCCATGTCGCCTTTCATTTCCTGCTCTGCGCGCGCCAGCAAGGTGTTAACCTCTCCATAGCGGTGCTGGCTTTGCATCAGCCAGGCTTGCAACAGAACCAGACGCGGATTTTCCAGCAGGCTTTCCCACGGCAGGGCTTTCAGCGACTCTTCCAGTAACGTCAGCTCGCTATGGTTAAACAGTCCCCACGCATGATTAAGCAGGATATCGCGTAGCATATGGGCGTCGCCGGCCGCCAGCGCGTGGTGGATAGCTTCGCTGGGGAAGCCTTGCGCCATCCAGCTTTCAGCTGCGGCGCGGTGTATTTCGGGCAGTTCGTTCGCCAGCTCCCATTGGCAGCGCTGGCGTAAAAAGCTGCCAAACAGAGGGTGATAGCTGAACCACTCGCCAACGTCATCCATTCGCTGCAGGAATAACCCCTGGCGCTCAATTTCTTCCAGCCGCATCTGGCCGTTTTCTTCCCCGGTAACGCGGACGATTAGCGCATCGTTCATGGAGCGCAGAATGGCGCTTTTCAGCAGGAAGTGACGGGTGCCGAGGTCGACGCTGTCCAGCACTTCATCAACCAGGTAATCAGATAAATGGCTGGCGTTGATCCCGGCGAGGCGACGTGCCGACTGGTGAGCAGAGTTATTGTTCTGGCGGGCGGAAAGGGCAATCAGTTGTAACGCTGTGGCCCAGCCAGCAACGTCATCACACATCCGGCTGCTTTCAGCCGCTTCAATGGGGGAGGACAAACGTCGGTCGAAAAATTGTTTGGCTTCCTGATGGTTAAAGGCTAACTGTTGGCTGCCTATCTCCAGTAGTTGATCGCGTACCCGCAGGTTAGCAATGCCCAACTGCGGCAGGTTGCGCGACAGCACGACCAGCGTAAGGTTTTCAGGCTGGTGACGCAGGAAGAAACGCATCGCTTCGTGAATGGCCGGATTAGAGATCAGATGATAATCATCCACCACCAGGTAGAGCGGGCGGTGCCACTCGGCCAGTTCGATAAATAGCTGGGCAAACAGTGACGTCAGGCTGGCGTACTGACGTTTTTGCACCATTGCTTCACTGGTGGTGCAGTGTCCTCCGGTCGCCTGCTGGATAGCGGCGATCAGATAACTGGCAAAGCGCTCTTGCTGATTATCGCCCTCGTCCAGAGAGTACCAGCCTAAATCATTTTTCCCTGCCGCCCATTGTGAAACCAGCGTCGTTTTTCCATAACCAGCAGGACTTGTTATCAGGGCAAGCCTGAAATTGTTCGCGCCGGAAAGTTTAGCCAACAGGCGCTCACGAACCACCGTATGGTCGAGTCGAACCGGACGACTTAATTTAGACGGAATCAACATAAGTTAGTCACTTCACTGTGTGAAAATAGGGAAGAATGATTTTTTTTGCGCTTCGTAATTAATAGATATAAGGTCGGCCAGATTGGTGTTTTATGCAAGCTAAGCGGACTTTTTGTGTGTCTGATTTTGCACTATGTCACAAATCTATACATCTATTGCAATAAATGCTTTAAAGAGTCGCAACAGGCGTGGCGACTGGATCCGTTGTAATTTTGACTGTGTCGAAAAATCCCTCTCTTTTTATGTGGTTACTCAAATAGCTAATGAATATCACCGAATTTTGTGGCCGACTTAAAAGTTTTATGTGAATTATCTTATCCGGCACAGATATTTCAGGTTAGAAACTATTTCCCTATTTACACATTGTTTCTCATCGTCATATCGCTATTTGATATTGTCGATTAATCCTTTGTTACTAATGCGTCATCCGAAGAGCGTTATGCGTGGGTTTCGCGAATTTACGGGCAATTACCTCCCCTTTAAGTGGTGGTGATCACACTTTTATGCTCATCCCCGCTCCTCCTCCCTCCCTAATCCGTGCCAGGATGAGGAATGTCAACAACGAGCCAGGCAAACTAGCGATAACGTTGTTTTATTACCTAAGGATCTGGAACCCCTATGTCACAGCCTACTTTCAACAAAGATCAATTTCAGGCTGCCCTGACGCGTCAGTGGCAGCGCTTCGGTTTACTGTCGGCTCAAGAAATGACGTCGCGCCAGTGGTGGCAGGCAGTGAGTGGGGCGTTGGCTGAGTTACTCAGCGCCCAGCCTGCGGCGAAACCGGCAAAAAATCAGCGTCACGTTAACTACATCTCGATGGAGTTTTTGATTGGTCGCCTGACCGGCAACAATTTACTCAACCTCGGCTGGTATCAGGCGGTGAGCGATGAGCTGAAAGTGCATGACGTCAACCTGACTGATCTGCTGGAAGAAGAGATCGATCCGGCGTTGGGTAACGGTGGATTGGGACGCCTGGCGGCCTGCTTCCTTGATTCGATGGCGACAGTCGGCCAGTCGGCGACGGGCTATGGCCTCAACTACCAGTACGGCCTGTTCCGTCAGTCGTTTGCCGATGGCCAACAGATGGAAGCCCCGGATGACTGGCTTCGCGGCAGCTACCCGTGGTTCCGTCACAACGAGGCGCTGGACGTGCAGGTTGGGATTGGCGGCAAAGTCACCAAAGAAGGGCACTGGGAGCCTGCGTTTACCATCACCGGCCAGGCCTGGGATCTGCCGGTTCTCGGTTACCGTAACGGCGTAGCGCAACCGCTGCGTCTGTGGCAGGCCAGCCATGCGCACCCGTTTAACCTGACCAAATTTAATGACGGCGATTTCCTGCGCGCAGAGCAGCAGGGCATCGACGCTGAAAAACTGACGAAAGTGCTGTACCCGAACGATAACCACACCGCGGGTAAAAAGCTGCGCCTTATGCAGCAGTACTTCCAGTGCGCCTGCTCCGTAGCCGACATTCTGCGCCGCCATCATCTGGCAGGGCGTAAGCTGCACGAACTGGCTGATTACGAAGTCATTCAACTTAACGATACTCACCCGACTATCGCGATCCCTGAACTGCTGCGCGTGCTGATTGATGAGCACCAGATGAGCTGGGACGATGCGTGGGCGATTACCAGCAAGACCTTCGCTTACACCAACCACACCCTGATGCCGGAAGCGTTAGAGTGCTGGGATGAGAAACTGGTGAAAGCACTCCTGCCGCGCCACATGCAAATCATCAAAGAGATTAACGACCGCTTTAAGACGTTGGTTGATAAAACCTGGCCGGGTGATGCTGAAGTCTGGGCGAAGCTGGCAGTGGTGCACAATAAACAGGTGCGTATGGCCAACATGTGCGTGGTCAGCGGTTTTGCGGTCAACGGTGTGGCGGCGCTGCACTCCGATCTGGTGGTGAAAGATCTGTTCCCGGAATATCACCAGCTCTGGCCGAACAAATTCCATAACGTCACTAACGGGATTACTCCGCGTCGCTGGATTAAGCAATGCAACCCGGCGCTTGCCGCACTGCTGGATAAATCGCTGAAAAAAGAGTGGGCTAACGACCTCGACCAGCTGATTAACCTGGAAAAATACGCGGACGATGCGAAATTCCGTCAGCAGTATCGTGACATCAAGCTGGCGAACAAAGAGCGTCTGGTGAAGTTTATTAAAGCGCGTACCGGTATTGAAATAACGACTAACGCTATCTTTGATATTCAGATTAAACGTCTTCATGAGTACAAGCGCCAGCACCTGAATCTGCTGCATATTCTGGCGTTGTACAAAGAAATCCGTGAGAACCCGCAGGCAGATCGCGTGCCGCGCGTATTCTTGTTTGGCGCAAAAGCTGCTCCGGGTTACTACCTGGCGAAAAATATCATCTTCGCCATCAACCAGGTTGCACAAACCATCAATAACGACCCGAAAGTCGGTGACAAGCTGAAGGTCGTCTTCCTGCCGGATTATTGTGTCTCGGCGGCGGAAATGCTGATCCCGGCGGCGGATATCTCTGAGCAGATTTCAACTGCAGGGAAAGAGGCTTCCGGCACCGGTAACATGAAGCTGGCGCTGAACGGTGCGTTAACCGTAGGTACGCTGGATGGCGCAAACGTCGAAATCGCCGAGAAGGTGGGTGACGAGAATATCTTTATCTTTGGTCATACCGTGGAAGAGGTGAAGGCGCTCAAAGCCAAAGGCTACGACCCGGTGAAATGGCGTAAAAAAGACAAAGTGCTGGATGCTGTCCTGAAAGAGCTGGAAAGCGGGAAATACAGTGATGGCGACAAGCATGCCTTTGACCAGATGCTGCACAGTATCGGCAAGCAGGGCGGCGATCCGTATCTGGTGATGGCGGACTTCGCGGCCTACGTTGAAGCTCAGAAGCAGGTTGACGTGTTGTATCGTGACCAGGACGCCTGGACCCGGGCGGCGATTCTGAATACCGCGCGTTGCGGCATGTTCAGCTCGGATCGCTCCATCCGCGATTATCAGGCTCGTATCTGGCAGGCGAAACGTTAAGGAATCGCGATGGAAAGCAAACGTCTGGATAATGCCGCGCTGGCGGCGGGGATCAGCCCCAATTACATTAATGCCCACGGTAAACCGCAGTCTATTGGCGCCGAAACCAAACGGCGTTTGCTTGACGCCATGCATCGCACCACCGCTGCCACTCAGGTGGCGGTAACCCCAGTGCCGAATGTCATGGTCTATACCGCTGGCAAGAAAATGCCGCTGGCGGTTGAGGGAAGCGGAGAGTTTAACTGGCTGCTGACCACCGAAGAGGGCGTGCAGCACAAAGGGCATGCCGTCGGCGGTAAATCTTTTAACCTTCCGGCGAAGCTGCCGGAGGGGTATCACACGTTGACCCTGACCCTGGGCGAGCTGCGTTCCCATTGTCGTATCATCGTGGCACCAAAGCGCTGCTATGAACCGCAGGCGTTGTTAGCCGGGCAGAAGCTGTGGGGCGCATGCGTTCAGCTCTACACCCTACGATCGGAAAAGAACTGGGGGATTGGCGATTTCGGCGATCTCCGCACCATGCTGGAGGATGTGGCGCAACGCGGCGGCGCGTTTATCGGGCTTAATCCGATTCACGCGCTGTATCCGGCGAATCCGGAGAGTGCCAGCCCGTACAGCCCGTCGTCACGTCGCTGGTTGAACGTTATTTATATTGATGTAAACGCCGTAGATGATTTCCGTCTGAGTAAAGAGGCGCAGGCGTGGTGGAAGAAACCCGCGACTCAGCAAGCTCTGCAACGCGCCCGCGATGCCGAGTGGGTTGATTATTCTGCTGTTACCGCACTGAAGATGACGGCGCTACGTATGGCGTGGAAAAGCTTCTCTGCGCGTGATGATGAGCAGATGGCGGCATTTCGCCAGTTTGTGGCTCAGGAAGGGGATAGCCTCTACTGGCAGGCGGCCTTTGATGCGCTGCATGCGCATCAGGTGAAAGAGGACGCATTGCGCTGGGGCTGGCCGGTGTGGCCAGAAGCTTTCCAGTCAGTGGACTCGCCAGAGGTAAAACGCTTCTGCGAAGAACATCGTGATGACGTAGATTTCTACCTGTGGTTACAGTGGCTGGCGTATACCCAGTTTGCTGACTGCTGGAAAACCAGCCAGGGCTTTGCAATGCCGATAGGGTTGTATCGCGACCTGGCCGTTGGCGTGGCCGAAGGCGGGGCGGAAACCTGGTGTGACCGCGAGTTGTATTGCCTGAAAGCTTCAGTTGGCGCGCCGCCGGATATTCTCGGTCCGCTTGGGCAAAACTGGGGACTGCCGCCGATGGATCCGCACATCATCACGGCACGCGCCTACGAACCGTTTATCGAACTGCTGCGCGCCAATATGCAGAACTGCGGCGCGTTGCGTATCGACCATGTCATGTCGATGCTGCGTCTGTGGTGGATCCCTTACGGTGAAACTGCCGATCACGGTGCCTACGTGCATTATCCGGTCGATGATTTGCTTTCAATTCTGGCGCTGGAAAGTAAACGTCACCACTGCATGGTGATTGGTGAAGATCTGGGTACCGTGCCGGTGGAGATCGTCAGCAAGCTGCGTGACAGCGGCGTCTACTCCTACAAAGTGCTTTATTTTGAGAATGACCATGAGAAAAACTTCCGTGCGCCGAAAGCGTACCCGGAACAATCAATGGCAGTCGCGGCGACGCATGACCTTCCTACGCTTAAAGGTTATTGGGATAGCGGCGATCTGACGCTAGGTAAAGCACTGGGCCTGTATCCGGATGAAGTCGTGCTGCGCGGGTTGTATCAGGACCGGGAACTGGCGAAACAGGGGCTGCTGGATGCGCTGCACAAATACGGCTGCCTGCCAAAACGTGCCGGTCACAAGGCGTCCCTGATGTCGATGACGCCGATTCTGAATCGCGGCATGCAACGCTACATCGCTGACAGCAACAGTGCGCTGCTGGGCCTGCAACCGGAAGACTGGCTGGATATGGCTGAGCCGGTCAACATTCCGGGGACCAGCGACCAGTACAAAAACTGGCGGCGTAAGCTCACCGCCACGCTGGAACAGATGTTCGCCGATGAAGGCGTGAATAAGCTGATTAAGGATTTGGATAAGCGGCGAAAAGCGGCCGCGAAGAAGAAGTAAAAAAGCCGGGGATTTCCCCGGCTTTTTTATGGTGATGGCTCGTAGCACGTAGGCCTGATAAGCGTAGCGCCATCAGGCTCAGTTTTATCAGACCACCATACCCAGCAGCAGACACCCTACCAGACCGCAGACGGAGATAATGGTTTCCAACATTGACCATGACTTGATGGTTTCACCGATGGTCAGGTTGAAGTACTCCTTGAACAGCCAGAACCCAGGATCGTTCACGTGGGAGAAGATGACGGAACCGGAACCAACCGCAATAACCATCAGCTCAGGGCTTACGCCGGTCGTTGCAATCAGCGGTGCCACAATCCCACCTGCAGTAATCGCTGCAACGGTTGCGGAACCCAGTGCGATACGCAGTACTGCAGCGATAGACCATGCCATCAGCAGCGGAGAAACGTTAGAGCCGTGCATCATTGAAGCGATGTATTTGTCCACGCCGCTATCAACCAGAACCTGTTTGAAGGCACCGCCACCACCGATGATCAACAGCATCATCGCGATGATTTTGATTGAGGACACCAGCGTGTCGTTAATCTGATCCATCGAACGTCCGCGGTTCAGACCAAAAGTGAACATCGCAATCAGCACTGCAATCAGCGTTGCCATGACCGGGTCACCGAGGAATTCTGCAACCGTCAGGAAAGCATGGCCTTTCGGCAGAATCATCTCCGCCACGGCGCGCATTGCCATCAGGATAACCGGGACCAGAGAGGTCCAGACGCTGACGCCAAAGCCTGGCATCTCTTCTTCAGTGAAGGTTTTTGCGCTGTACAGACCTTCCGGGATTGGCTTATCTATGCCTTTCAGGAAACGCGCGTATACCGGACCGGCGAGAATAACGGTCGGGATTGCCAGAATCGTACCAAACAGCAGGGTTTTACCCATATCTGCGTGGAAAATGGTGGCAATAGCGGTTGGACCCGGGTGCGGCGGCAGGAAGCCGTGAGTAACGGACAGCGCAGCAGCCATCGGTACGCCAACGTACAGCAGCGGGATGTTAGCAGCGGCAGCAATGGTGAATACCAGCGGCAGCATCAGCACGAAGCCGACTTCGTAGAACAGGGCAAAACCGACGGTGAATCCGGTTAATACCACCGCCCACTGAATGTGTTTTTTGCCGAATTTAGCAATCAGCGTGGTTGCGATGCGCTGTGCGCCGCCGCAGTCCGCCAGCATTTTGCCCAGCATGGCGCCAAAACCCATAATCAGGGCGAGGCTGCCAAGGGTTCCGCCGACGCCGGCTTTAATCGAACCGATGACTTTATCCAGTGGCATCCCTTGCATCAATCCGACAGCAAGCGCCACCAGGACGAGAGCGATGAAGCCGTTCATTTTGAAACGGATCATCAGGAGGAGTAACAAGATTACACCGATAGCAACGATGACTAATGGCATGATTTACCTGGCCTTTACTTTGTTATGGGTAACGTCAGTGTTTAGATGACAAATTCCGATTGTCCCGACCGGGAACAGAGTATTCTCAGCACCAATGCTGGTTGCCTTCAAAACTAATCAGTTTAACTGGCTATTATGGGTGTGTTAGGTGCTGATACGAATGATACGGGTAACATGCTGCGCTTGAAAATCACCTGGACAGGCAAAATTTAAAATATGAGAGGCTGGTCAAATTATGCGGGGGATTGTTGCAGGGCACAGGCAGAGAAATGCAGTGTTGTAGGCCGTTACGCTGCCATTCGGCAGCAATGCCCGATAGCGACGCGGGTGCGTCTTATCGGGCCTACGGATACTCTACAGGTTCGGGCGTTAGTAGTAAGAGTGCTCGCCGCGCTGGTGTTCGGTTAAATCGCGAACGCCTTTCAGTTCAGGGAATTCAGCCAGCAGCTGCTTCTCGATACCTTCTTTCAGCGTTACATCTACCATTGAACAGCCGTTACAGCCGCCGCCAAACTGCAGAATGGCGTAGCCTTCATCGGTGATTTCCATCAGAGAGACACGACCACCGTGGCCAGCCAGCTGTGGGTTGATCTGCGATTGCAGCATGTACTCCACGCGTTCCATCAGCGGCGCATCATCGGCAACTTTACGCATTTTGGCGTTTGGTGCTTTCAGGGTCAGCTGGGAGCCTAACTGGTCGGTAACGAAATCGATTTCTGCATCTTCCAGATACGGTGCGCTCAGTTCATCAACATATGCGGTCAGCAGGTCAAATTTAATGGCGGTGTCGGTTGCTTCCACGGCGTCCGGCGGACAATAAGAAACGCCGCATTCAGCGTTAGGCGTGCCGGGATTAATCACAAATACGCGGATTTGTGTCCCTTCTTCCTGATTTGCCAGCAGTTTGGCAAAGTGCGCTTGTGCAGCATCGGAAATATGGATCATAGTAATGGCCTAATAGTTGACTATTTTACTTGGTTATAATACGCCCATCATCGAGGCTCTACAAGGTTCGACACAGGCACCATACCTGGACAGTCGCCGCGCCGTTGCGTAAAAGCAGCTGCGCGATTTCCGCGACGGTACTTCCGGTAGTGACGACATCATCCACAATAACCATATGGAGTCCCTGCACCGGCAATTCAAGGCGAAAGGCATTTTTCAGGTTACGTTTACGTAATCGGGCGCTGAGATGGTGCTGTGTGGCGGTTGCCCGAACCCGCGAGATGGTCCGGCTGTCCCAGTCGCAACCCAGCCAGCGCGCCAGCGGACGGCACAGTAAATCGCTCTGATTAAACCCTCTGCGCCAGTGTCGGCGTTGCCAGAGCGGGACGCTGACCAGCCTGTCCGGTAGAGGAAGGCCGCTGGCGCGCCGGGCCTGTAGTACCTCCAGTAATAGCAAACGTGAAAGAGCTGAGGCTGTTTCGCTGCGTCGTGAAAACTTGAGCTGGTGGATAAGCCCGCTCAACGGCGGAACATAGTCGCTGACGGTAACCAGTCTCTGCCACGGCGGCGGTTTTTGCAGGCAGCGCCCACAGGGAATGACGGTATGAGCGGCAGGGAGTCCACATTGAGGGCACAGGCTGGCGTGTTGACGCGTTGCCCGCGTACAGACTGAGCAGATCCCCCAATGCCCTAATGTCAGGGGCATTCGGCATAGCCAGCACAATCCCGGTACTGTTAGCATAGATGCATCCTTTCAGGCTAAAAGAGAACAATAACTGATGAATGACATCTGGTGGCAGACCCAGGGTTCGGGAAATTGCCATCTTGTGCTGCTGCACGGATGGGGACTGAATGCGCAAGTGTGGCATTGCATAAGCGAGGAACTGAGCTCGCATTTTACACTGCATCTTGTCGACTTACCGGGATTTGGTCGTAGCCAGGGTTTCGGTGCAATGTCACTGGAAGAGATGGCTGAGCGGGTATTGAAACAGGCACCGGAGAAAGCTATCTGGCTCGGCTGGAGTCTGGGCGGGCTGGTCGCGAGTCAGGTGGCGTTAACGCATCCTGAGCGTGTTCAGGCGCTGGCGACCGTCGCGTCTTCCCCTTGCTTTAGCGCGCGGGATGAGTGGCCGGGAATCAAGCCAGAGGTGCTGGCAGGTTTCCAGCAGCAGCTGAGCGAAGATTTCCAGCGTACGGTGGAGCGTTTTCTGGCATTGCAAACGATGGGCACAGAAACTGCGCGTCAGGATGCGCGAGCGCTAAAGAAAACGGTACTGGCTTTACCCATGCCGGACGTCGAGGTGCTCAATGGTGGACTTGAGATCCTGAAAACGGTCGATCTGCGAGAACCGCTGTGCGCGGTGGAAATGCCTTTCCTGCGGTTGTATGGCTATCTTGACGGGCTGGTGCCGCGCAAAGTCGTCCCGATGCTGGATGCACTGTGGCCGCAGAGCGAGTCTTTGGTGTTTGCCAAAGCGGCGCATGCGCCGTTTATCTCGCATCCCGTAGAGTTCTGTGCAGCGCTTGTGGCGTTAAAACAGAAACTATAAATTTGATGTGTTGCCCGGTGGTGCCATGCTCGCCGGGCCTGAGATTAATGGCTGCGCGTAGCCAGATCCTCAGCGGTCAAGCCAGTAATTCTGAAGATGGTTAGTGGGTCTATACCATCTGCCTGCATAGTTGATGCAATACGTAATGCTTCCTCTCGTTTGCCTTGTTGCAGACCCGTTTGTAACCCCTCCTGTAGCCCTTCTTGCAACCCTTTCCTATGGCCTTCCTGAAGACCATTAAGGTGCCCTTCCTGTCGTAATCTTTCGGCGATAGTCATCAACTTGTCCTTATGTTGGGGTAAACGTTCGGCGACTTCATGAAGAAACTCGCCAAAGTGTGTGGTGTTACCAGCCTGCATTAAATAATTAAACAAGGCTTTCAACTGGTTGTCATTAGCGTGTCCTTTAACAAGCAGGATGGCCAGTTTTTCTACCAGCCCCATCAAATCGCGTTTACGAATATGCTTTTGGATGAGCTCCAACAGCGCCATCCGGCGATGCTGCATAATCTCGTCATCGGGCACAACAGTGATATCGATCAGTGGAAACGCGGTGCTATACCTGAGAAAAAAGATGACGAGACTCTACTTCCCAGGTTACCAGTAATCATCCACGAATTAATAACGATGCGTGGCTGGCTGGAGGATAGATCTTCTTTGCTGAAATAATGAAATCTGTGTGGAATCCATTACGCAAAAAAGCCGGATATCAGCGTAAACGCGCTATCCGGCCTGGATGTTTGCATCATTTGTAGGCCGGATAAGCGTAGCGCCATCCGGCAAAGAGCATCTGATTAGCGTAAAGCCCACCACTCGCGCAGGCAGGCTTTACCTTCCGGGCAACTTTTGCAGCTTCCGGAAAGACACCCGTCGGCATCTTCCTGAATCCGCACCGCTTTGCCCATCTTTTCTAACTGATTCAGCATGGCGTCAATCATGGGCTGCGGGGTATGCAGCGTGTGGCTAATTTGTGTCGCCTCCATGCGCCCCCGCAAAGCCAGTAAATCACGAACCTGAATAAGCGATGCCATTGTCGATAACCTTAGTGGCAATCGCCAGTCGTGCTGGAACAGCAGGAACTCGCCGTCCTGTTGGTTGCCAGCAGTGCGAGATCCACGCGGCTGCGAGCTCGACGCAGCAGGCCCAGCAACACGATGTTAAACAGGATGACCGCTAAAATGCACACCAGGCTGTAGGTCGGGTGCTCTTTGTAGCTGACCGTCTGATAAAACAGCGTCGACAGAGAGTAGGCGATATTCAGGCCCCACAGAATCGAGAAGCTCATCCAGCCACGGCTGGATTCACGTGCGATAGCGCCCATCACTGAAATGCACGGTACATACAGCAGAACAAAGATCAGGTAGCTGTACGCGGCGGCGGCGCTGCCAAATTTCTCGCCCATCACGCCCATTGCACCGGTAGCCATTTCACCGTCGCCCTTGCTGGCTTCGATAGGGTTAGCCAGCACGCTCAGGCTGAAAGTGTCTTTCAGGCTTTGCCAGGTTTCATCTACCGCGCTGAGCAGCTCATCACCGAGGTGGAAATCTGCCGGGTTGAACTCTTCTTCCTGAATGTTTTCTGCGGTATAGAGCGTGTTCAGCGTACCGACAACCACTTCTTTCGCCATCGCGCCGGTGAACAGACCTACGGTTGCCTGCCAGTTATCTTCGTGAACACCAATCGGTTTGAAGACTGGGGTAATGACGCGGCTCACGGAAGCCAGAGCAGAGTCGTTGATGTTGTCGACGATTTTCCCGCTCAGTGAGAAGCTGTTAAAGGCACTGAGGAAAATGCTGACGATGATGATGACTTTACCTGCACGCAGAACGAAGCCTTTCAGACGTTGCCAGGTTTGAATGATCAGACTCTTAATGTGCGGCACGTGATATACCGGCAGCTCCATCACGAACGGCGTTGCTTCGCCACGCATGATGGTGTGTTTGAGCATCAGGCCGGTCAACACCGCCATGACGATACCCAGCACGTACAGCGAGAAGACCGCCAGCGCGCCGTTCTGACCAAAGAACGCGGCGGCAAAGACGGCGAAAATCGCCAGACGTGCACCACAGGACATAAACGGCGCCATCATGATGGTCATCAGACGCTCACGCGGGGCATCCAGCGTACGTGCGCCCATCACTGACGGTACGTTACAGCCAAAGCCGACGATCAGCGGGACGAACGATTTGCCCGGCAGTCCCAGCGCCTGCATTAGACGGTCCATCACAAATGCGGCGCGCGCCATGTAGCCGGAGTCTTCAAGGAAGGAGAGGAACAGATACATCATGCCGATTTGCGGTACCAGCGGCAGCACGGTGTTAATCCCGCCGCCAAGGCCCTGGGCCAGGAAGATGGTCAGCCAGTCCGGGAAATGCAGCGTATAGCCAATCCACTGAATACCATGGATAAAGAGTGCCACGGAGCCAACATCAAACAACGGCTGCAGCGCGCCGCCAATGTTGATGGCAAGCAGGAACATCAGGTACATCACGAACAGGAAAATCGGCAGACCGAGGAAGCGGTTGAGGATAATTTTATCTACCGCGGTGGTGAAACGGCTCGGCTCTGCCGTCAGGGTATTACTGACGGTATCGCAGATAGCGGCAATGCACTGGTAACGTGCATCGGCAATATGTAGCGCCGGGTCGTCCATTGTCTCGCTCAGGCGAGCAACAGCGGCATCAAGGTTTTGTGCTGCATCACCGGCGTAAGCACGGCTGTAGATATCGCCTTCGAGCATCTGTAGGCCCAGCCAGCGGCGCTGTTTAAGCGGCATATCTTTGGCCATTGCGTCGGCGAGGGAATCAGCTTCTTGCAGCAGCGGCTGGGCATAATGGACCAGCTCAACGGTGTCGTTTTCTTTGTAGCGATCGATCGCCAGCTTCAGTGCTTCAATGCCGCGGGCGCGGGTGGAAACCAGTGGAACCACCGGACAGCCAAGACGAGCGGAGAGGGCGTCGATATCGATACGGATTTGCTGTTTCTCAGCAATATCCAGCATGTTCAGTGCGACGATGCAGGGAATACCCAGCTCAAGCAGTTGCAACGTCAGGTAGAGGTTGCGTTCAAGGTTTGAAGCATCGACCACGTTGATCAAGAGATCCGCGTCGCCGCTTAAAATATAGTGGCAGGCAATCTGCTCATCGAGAGAGGTTTGCGATGAGATTGTCGTCAGAGAATAGGTGCCGGGTAAATCGACCAGCGTGACCTGGTGGTCCGTCGTGGCGAAATGGCCTTCTTTACGCTCAACGGTAACGCCAGCCCAGTTGCCTACACGCTGGCGCGCGCCGGTGAGCTGGTTGAATAAAGTTGTCTTGCCGGAATTAGGATTACCAATTAAACCAATGGTTAGTTTTTTCATTTTTATAGACTCACTGTATTAACAGGAAACCGCTTCCACTTCTAATAACGCCAGATCCTTCTTACGCAATACCAGACTTACGCGACGCGTTTCGATATGGATAGGATCGCCGAGCGGGGCGACGCGTACCACGTTGAAGGATGAGCCGGGTAGCATGCCAAGTGACAACAGTTTCTGACGATAAGCCGGGCTGATTTCACGGGCAAAACCGGTAATTTTCCACGCACTGTCAGGAGTGAATTGCATAGGGACCTACTTATATCTCGCTAACTGGATGATAACCTCATGGGGCGACAGGGCGGCATGAGACCAGATGATTAGCCAACGTAAGGAAAGAGTAAATAATCAACAAATCAATGATAATGAGAATGGTTTCTATCATCAATAGAATAAATGTGACGGAATGTACAATTGGATAATAATTTGAGCCAATTTTGATATTCCTCAATATTTATTCTGGTTGGAAACGAGTGATTCGCGGAAGTAATTATTGGGGATCTTAATGTTTAATTAAGGTTTCATCTGTTAATGAAGTGATAAATATATTGTGGTGCAAAGCGGGGCATAGATTAAATATGCCGGATGACGACGCTCATGCGTCTTATCCGGCCTACAAATTAATTGCGATAACCTGGCCGGACAGGGCGTTTACACCACCATCCGGCACAGGGTTTAAACTTAGCGTTTTTTACCCATCGCCGCCGCCAACGCATCCATCATCGCGCTGTTGCCCGCAGGCTGTGCGTCACGGCCACGCGGTTTCGCCGCTTTTGGTGCCGGGCGATTGCCCTGAGCGCGATCGTTATTCCCGCCGCCGCGACGCGCATTGGTTTCACCCGGCTGCTCGTCCAGACGCATGGTCAGCGCGATACGCTTACGTTGCAGGTCCACTTCCAGCACTTTCACCTTCACAATGTCGCCCGCTTTCACCACGGTGTGTGGATCTTCGACGAACTTATTCGACAGTGAAGAGATATGCACCAGACCATCCTGATGCACGCCGATATCAACAAATGCGCCGAAGTTGGTGACGTTGGTGACTGCCCCTTCAAGAATCATTCCCGGCAGCAGATCGTTCATGGTTTCTACACCATCGGCAAACTGCGCGGTTTTAAATTCAGGACGCGGATCGCGGCCCGGCTTTTCCAGCTCTTTGATGATGTCGGTGACGGTCGGCACCCCGAAGCGTTCGTCGGTAAAATCAGCGGCTTTCAGATTACGCAATTCGCTGCTGTTACCCATCAGATCACGCAACGATTGCTCGGTGGCAGCCAGAATGCGTTCCACAACCGGATAAGCTTCCGGGTGAACGGTAGAGGCATCCAGCGGGTTATCGCCGTGGTTGATACGCAGGAAGCCCGCGCACTGTTCAAAGGCTTTAGGCCCAAGACGGCTGACTTTTAACAGTTGCTGACGGTTCTGGAATTGACCGTTCTCATCACGCCAGGCAACGATATTCTGCGCCATCATGCGCGTCAGACCAGCAACACGGGTCAGCAGCGGTACGGAGGCGGTATTCAGATCGACGCCGACGGCGTTCACGCAGTCTTCCACCACCGCATCCAGCTTACGCGCCAACTGAGTCTGGCTTACGTCGTGCTGATACTGGCCCACGCCGATAGATTTCGGATCGATTTTCACCAGCTCAGCCAGCGGATCCTGCAGACGACGGGCGATAGACACCGCGCCACGCAGAGATACGTCGAGGTCCGGGAACTCCAGCGCCGCCAGTTCGGATGCGGAGTAAACCGACGCGCCGGCTTCACTGACGATCACTTTCTGCGCGGTCACTTGCGGGAACTGCTTTTGCACGTCGAGGAAGAAACGCTCGGTTTCGCGCGACGCCGTACCGTTACCAATCGCCACCAGTTCAACGTTGTGTTTTTCACACAGCGCCGCAACGGCAACGGCGGCTTTGGCGGCCTGACCGGTATGCGGATAAATGGTGTCGGTCGCGACCAGCTTGCCGGTACCGTCAACCACTGCCACTTTTACACCGGTACGCAGACCTGGATCGAGGCCCATGGTGGCGCGCAGCCCGGCCGGAGCGGCCATCAGCAGGTCATGCAGGTTACGGGCAAAGACGTTGATAGCTTCATCTTCCGCACGTTCGCGCACGGTACCCATCAGCTCCGTTTCGAGGTGCATCAGCACTTTGATGCGCCAGGTCCAGCTAACCACGCCTTTACGCCAGCTGTCTGCTGGGGCGTTGTTCAGGCGTAGTCCCAGGTGATCCCGGATAATCTGCTCGCCGTGGCTCTCTTTTGGTGGCTCATCGAATTGCGGATCGGCATTCAGTGAAAGCTGTAACACACCTTCGTTACGACCACGGAACATGGCCAGCGCACGGTGGGATGGTACTGTAGAAATCGGTTCGTGGTGATCGAAGTAGTCGCGGAACTTAGCGCCTTCCTCTTCTTTACCGCTTACCACGGTGGCAACCAGATGGGCGTTTTTCCACAGATAATCACGTACTTTCGCCAGCAGAGCAGCGTCTTCAGCGAAGCGCTCCATTAGAATGTAGCGCGCGCCGTCGAGGGCGGCTTTGGTATCCGCCACGCCGTTTTCGGCGTTGAGATATTTTGCGGCTTCCATTTCCGGGTCGTGAGACGGTTCGTTCCACAGTAGGTCTGCCAACGGCTCCAGTCCGGCCTCAATGGCGATCTGCCCACGGGTGCGGCGCTTTGGTTTATACGGCAGATAGAGATCTTCGAGTTCGGTCTTACTTAACGTACCGTTGATCGCTTTCGCTAGATCGTCGGTCAGTTTGCCTTGCTCGCCGATAGATTTCAGGATTGCCTGACGGCGGTCTTCCAGTTCACGCAGATATCCCAGACGGGTTTCCAGATTACGCAGTTGCGTATCGTCCAGACCGCCGGTGATTTCCTTACGATATCGTGCGATAAACGGCACGGTGTTCCCTTCGTCAAGCAGGCGAACGGCAGCTTCTACCTGTTCAGCACGAGCCTGAATTTCACCTGCGATAATGCGGCAGAAAGAATCATTCATCATGGATAGCTTCGTCTATAGGATAAAAAATCAGGGGATAGTTATACGGATTGACTGGCAAAAATGCCAGCCATCTGCCGGGGCTTCGGATTGTTCCGGTCTCACTTCACATATTCAATCTCGTTCACGTACCAGCTGGCTTCGCCACCTGGGGTGTTTACTACTGCGAGATCGCCGACCTCTTTTTTCAATAGCGCCCGCGCCATTGGTGAGTCGATTGAGATGTAATCCTTACGACCGAAGATCTCATCGTAGCCAACAATACGGAATTTGCGGATGTCGCCATCGTCATTTTCAATCTCAACCCATGCGCCAAAGAAGACTTTGCCTTCCTGCTGCGGGGAGTAATCGACGATTTTTAGATTCTCCATGCACTTGGTCAAATAACGGACGCGGCGGTCGATCTCACGCAGGCGCTTTTTATTATACTGGTAGTCGGCATTTTCGCTGCGGTCACCCAGACTTGCGGCCCAGGTAACTTTTTTGGTGACTTCCGGGCGCTCTTCACGCCAGAGATAATTCAGCTCTTGTTTAAGTTTTTCATACCCTTCACGGGTTATCAGGGGCGTTTTCATCTTATTGTTTTACCTTCGACTCTGTGATGATGCGCACAATTAGTATTACGTGAGCATATCAACAGAATAAATAATGTATTGCGAGAAACATTGTATACTTAAGCTGCTGTTTAATATGCTTTGTAACAATTTAGCCTGGAATTCATACCAGAATTCGCTGGTGACTCACGTTAGCTTTCTTAAGAATATACACTTAATTGTTGCGAACCTTTGGGAGTAATAACAATGCAAGAGAACTATAAGATTCTGGTGGTCGATGACGACATGCGCTTGCGTGCGCTTCTGGAGCGTTATCTGACCGAGCAGGGCTTCCAGGTTCGAAGCGTCGCAAACGCTGAGCAGATGGATCGTCTGCTGACCCGTGAGTCCTTTCACCTGATGGTGCTGGATTTAATGCTGCCGGGAGAAGATGGCCTGTCTATTTGCCGTCGCCTGCGCAGCCAGAGCAACCCGATGCCGATCATTATGGTCACAGCGAAGGGTGAAGAAGTTGACCGTATCGTAGGGCTGGAAATCGGCGCCGACGATTACATCCCGAAACCGTTTAACCCGCGTGAGTTGCTTGCACGTATTCGCGCAGTCCTGCGTCGTCAGGCGAATGAACTGCCGGGCGCACCTTCTCAGGAAGAAGCGGTTATCGCTTTTGGTAAGTTCAAACTGAACCTCGGTACGCGTGAAATGTTCCGCGAAGATGAGCCGATGCCGCTCACCAGCGGGGAATTTGCGGTACTGAAAGCGCTGGTAAGCCACCCGCGCGAGCCGCTGTCGCGAGACAAGCTGATGAACCTCGCCCGTGGTCGTGAATATTCTGCGATGGAACGTTCTATTGACGTCCAGATCTCCCGTCTGCGCCGCATGGTGGAAGAAGATCCGGCTCATCCACGCTACATTCAGACCGTATGGGGTCTGGGCTATGTCTTTGTTCCGGACGGTTCTAAAGCATGAGGCGAATGCGCTTCTCACCACGAAGTTCGTTTGCCCGCACGTTATTGCTCATCGTCACCTTGCTGTTTGCCAGCCTGGTGACGACATACCTGGTAGTGCTGAACTTCGCGATTCTGCCGAGCCTCCAGCAGTTTAATAAGGTCCTGGCGTACGAAGTTCGTATGCTGATGACCGATAAACTGCAGCTGGAGGACGGTACGCAACTGGTGGTGCCGCCCGCATTCCGCCGGGAAATCTATCGTGAGCTGGGTATTTCCCTCTATTCCAACGAGGCCGCTGAAGAAGCCGGACTGCGTTGGGCGCAACACTACGAATTCTTAAGCCATCAGATGGCGCAGCAGCTGGGTGGCCCAACGGAAGTCCGCGTTGAGGTCAACAAAAGCTCGCCGGTCGTGTGGCTGAAAACCTGGCTGTCGCCCAATATCTGGGTACGCGTGCCGCTTACGGAAATTCATCAGGGCGATTTTTCACCACTGTTCCGCTATACGCTGGCGATTATGCTGCTGGCTATCGGTGGGGCATGGCTGTTTATCCGTATCCAGAACCGACCGTTGGTGGATCTTGAACATGCGGCGCTGCAGGTGGGGAAAGGTATCATTCCGCCGCCGTTGCGTGAGTATGGCGCTTCTGAGGTGCGTTCCGTAACCCGAGCATTTAACCATATGGCCGCAGGTGTGAAGCAGTTGGCCGATGACCGTACGCTGTTAATGGCGGGCGTGAGCCACGATTTACGTACTCCGCTGACGCGTATTCGTCTGGCGACCGAAATGATGGGCGAAGAGGACGGTTATCTCGCGGAGTCCATCAATAAGGACATCGAAGAGTGTAACGCCATCATCGAGCAGTTTATCGATTACCTGCGTACCGGTCAGGAGATGCCAATGGAGATGGCGGATCTGAACTCGGTGCTGGGTGAAGTGGTTGCGGCAGAAAGCGGCTACGAACGTGAAATCGAAACTGCGCTGCTGCCGGGCAGCATTCAGGTGAAGATGCACCCGCTGTCGATCAAGCGTGCGGTTGCCAATATGGTGGTTAACGCCGCCCGCTATGGCAACGGCTGGATTAAGGTCAGTAGCGGAATGGAGCAGCATCGCGCCTGGTTCCAGGTAGAAGATGATGGTCCGGGCATCAAGCCGGAGCAGCGTAAACACCTGTTCCAGCCGTTTGTCCGCGGCGACAGCGCGCGCAGTACCAGCGGCACGGGCCTGGGGCTGGCGATTGTGCAGCGTATTATTGATAACCATAACGGTATGCTGGAGATTGGTACCAGTGAACGCGGTGGGTTGTCGATTCGTGCATGGCTTCCGGTTCCCTTCACTCGCGCGCCGGGCAACACGAAAGACGCATAACAAAGGGAGGCAAAATGCCTCCCTTTTTGTTGCTGTAGGCCGGATAAGGCGAAACCGCCATCCGGCACTTTTCGTTACAGCTTCGGTCCGGCGCTAACCAGCGCTTCACCCGCAGGGGTATCGGTATATTTCTCGAAGTTCTCGATAAACAGTTTCGCCAGTGCATTGGCTTTTTCCTGCCACTGCTCCGGAGATGCGTAGGTATTACGCGGATCGAGAATGCGAGTGTCCACACCCGGCAGCTCGGTCGGGATAGCCAGGTCAAACATCGGCAGACGGAACGTTTCCGCGTCATCCAGCGAACCGTTCAGGATGGCGTCGATAATCGCACGGGTATCTTTGATAGAGATACGCTTGCCGGTACCGTTCCAGCCGGTGTTAACCAGATACGCCTGTGCACCTGCCGCCTGCATACGTTTCACCAGCACTTCTGCGTACTGCGTTGGGTGCAGAGACAGGAATGCTGCGCCGAAGCAGGCAGAGAAGGTTGGGGTCGGTTCGGTGACGCCGCGTTCGGTACCGGCCAGTTTGGCGGTGAAGCCAGACAGGAAGTGGTACTGTGTTTGGTCTGCGGTCAGGCGAGAAACCGGCGGCAGCACGCCAAATGCGTCGGCGGTCAGGAAGATCACTTTGGTAGCATGGCCCGCTTTTGACACCGGCTTAACGATATTATCGATGTGATAAATCGGGTAGGAAACGCGGGTGTTCTCAGTTTTTGAACCATCATCGAAATCGATGGAACCATCTTCGCGCACGGTGACGTTTTCCAGCAGCGCGTCACGACGGATCGCGTTGTAGATTTCCGGCTCGGCATCTTTAGACAGTTTGATGGTCTTCGCGTAGCAACCGCCTTCGAAGTTAAACACACCGTCGTCATCCCAGCCGTGTTCGTCATCGCCAATCAGGCGACGTTTCGGGTCGGTGGACAGCGTGGTTTTACCGGTGCCGGACAGGCCAAAGAAGACTGCCACATCGCCTTTTTCCCCAACGTTTGCTGAGCAGTGCATGGAGGCAATGCCTTTCAGCGGCAGCAGGTAGTTCATTACGGAGAACATACCTTTCTTCATTTCGCCGCCGTACCAGGTACCGCCAATCAACTGGATACGCTCAGTCAGGTTGAAAGCCACGAAGTTTTCGGAGTTCAGACCCTGCTCTTTCCACTGCGGGTTGGTGCATTTAGCGCCGTTCATCACGATGAAATCAGGTTTGAAATCAACCAGCTCTTCGTCGCTTGGGCGGATGAACATGTTTTTGACAAAATGCGCCTGCCAGGCAACTTCGGTAATGAAGCGCACGGAAAGACGGGTATCGGCGTTAGCGCCGCAGAAAGCATCAATGATAAACAGGCGCTTGCCGGAAAGTTGCTGGGTGACTAATCCTTTCAGATGCTGCCAGGTTTCCGGGGAGAGCGGTTTGTTGTCGTTCTTACCTTTACCTTTGTCGGACCACCACAGCGTGTCGCGCGTGGTGTCGTCACGGACAATGTACTTATCCTTTGGCGAACGTCCGGTAAAGATACCGGTATCAACGGCAACGGCGCCCAGATTCGTTAACACGCCACGTTCATAACCTTCCAGGTTTGGATCAAGTTCTTCCTGGAAAAGCGTGTCGTAGTCTGGATTGTAAACGATATCCTGAACGTCATTGATACCATAAGCCTTGAGATCTTGCGGGGTTAAACTGTTGTTCACACGCATTTCACTGCTCCTTAGCCAATATGTATTACCTGGAATAGTAAGGTTTTTTAGGGATTGTTAACCGCGACAAGGCTCATAGATTTACGCATCCGGGAAAATCACGGGCGACCGAATGCGCTGCGACTCCTGTCACAAAGAGGCAGATATTATGGCAGGAAACCCTTTTTTGTTGTGGAAAATGTTCTTAAAACGTTAATGGAGAGTGTTTTTGGCGGGAATCTTGTGAGTGTAATCGCATTCACGTAAGAAATGAATGTGGGTTATACATAAACAATATCGATTCACTTCCCGTCGTCGTGGTCTGAAATCGCTCTATCAATGCTCAAAATTGTGAAGTTGATGCGATAATTAGCTTTTCCCTTCATTCTGGATACTGACATGGATAGTGCTGAAATTTCACGTACGACGCGTTGGGGCATGATATTCATCGGCCTGTTGCAGGGGACATTATGCTATCTGCTGATGACATATCTGGTGCCCCATAATGACGGCTGGCTGTTCTATGGCATGCCTGCGACGATTGCGATCACCTCGGCTCTTTTACTTACTGTTGTTTCTTTCAAACAACGCGCGCTGTGGTACTGGATGGCGCTGATCTTTGTTGTCGTGCTGGCGATGAGTGTCTGGCTAAAGTGGCAAGTCGAGGACAGTGATAAGTGGCGGCAACATGAAGTTTTTATGTTCTATGGTTGGCGCTTACTGCTGATGGCGATGCTTGCTTTGCCCTGGATTCAGTACTCGCTTCATGTCTCTCGTGAGCAGGCGCGTTACCCGCATTTTTATCGGCAATTGTGGCTTAATGCGTTGACGTTGCTGATTGTCTTTGTCGCCAACGGTTTGTTCTGGCTGGTGCTCCTTCTATGGAGCGAGATGTTTAAGCTGGTCGGTATTCCCTTCTTCAGCACGCTCTTCTTTGATACTGACTGGTTTGGCTATGTGGCCTTTGGTCTGATTACCGCACTGGCAGTGGTACTGGCCCGAACACAGTCGCGTCTGGTCACGGCGGTACAAAAATTACTGACGTTTATCGCCACCGGTCTGTTACCTCTGGTCGCGCTGTTGGCGCTGATGTTCATACTGACCTTACCTTTCACCGGGCTGGAGGCTATTTCGCAACGCGTGTCTGCGGCCGGGTTGATGTCAACGCTGACGCTGCTCCTGTTGCTGTTGATGGCTATTGTGCGTGAACCGCAAAAAGAGGCGTTACCCTATCCTGGCGCGTTACGCTACCTGATCAAATGCTCTCTGATTGTCGCGCCCATCTATATGCTGATTGCAGGTTGGTCACTGTGGGTGCGAATACAACAGTACGGTTGGACGCCTGAGCGTTTGTATGGCGTGCTGGTGGTCGTGGTACTGCTGGTATGGTCGTTTGGCTATCTGGCCAGCATTTTGCGCCGCGGGCGCAATCCACTTGAGCTTCAGGGGCCGGTCATTCTTGGCGTTTCGTTGCTGGCGTTGGGGCTGTTGGTTCTGCTGTCATCGCCGGTTATTGATGCCTGGCGCATCAGCGTTAACAGCCATATGAGGCTGTATCACAGCGGAAAAATTAAACCGGATCAAGTCAGCCTGTATATGTTGGATCACAGCGGAAAACCGGGGCGCGCAGCGTTGGAAGCATTACAAAAAGATGTGGCGTTTAATCAAGACAGTAAACGCAGACGCGACTTGATTTCTCTGCTGCAAGGGCGCCGGGATCCGGTTAAAGAGCTAACCGCAACACAGTTAGTATCGAAGGTTGCGATTGCTCCGGGGAGCCAGAAGCCAGACGATGCGTTCTGGGCGTTTGTCAAAACACAGGGGTATCGCATCACCTCTTGTGCTGAGCAGAATGCGTGCGTACTGGTGAGTCAGGACCTCAATGCGGATGGTCATCCTGAGCAGGTGTTATATGCCTTTGGCGATGGGGAGAGTCTGGTCTTCGGCGTGCAAAAAAACAAATGGGATTTGTTAGCTGTTGCCAGGCTACCTGAAGGATTCAATAAGGATAAATTGCTGCAGGCGGTGGCGAATCAGCAACTGGGCTCAGCCCCCAGAATCTGGCGGGATATCACTATTGATGGCAAAAGACTGCCGATGACTTATTACACCGAGTGAGTGTGTTGCCGACATCGTTTTTGCCGGATGGCAGCGCGAACGCCTTATCCGGCCTACGACAGTTTTTCCGTAGGCCTGATAAGCGCCGTGCCATCAGGCAAGACAGTGATTAATGCACCTGGGGATCGGCAGGGGAGGCATTGCTGCGGATCTCAGCAATATCCATGGCGTTAAACAGATAGTGACTACCGCAGTAATCGCAGTGCATATCGATCTCGCCTTCTTCCGCCAGAATGCTGTCCACTTCTTCGTCCGGCAACGTTTTTAGTGCGCCTGCGCAGCGTTCGCGTGAACAGGTGCATTTGAACTCAACGTCCTGTGGATCGTAGAGAGTAACCTCTTCTTCGTGGTACAGGCGCCACAGCACTTCGTTGGCCGGCAGCGTCAGCAGCTCTTCGGCTTTGATGGTTTCGGTCAGGGCGGTCAGGTGATCGAAATCATCTGCCTGCGCGTTTTGCGCCGGCATTACCTGCAGCAGCATTCCGCCAGCAGCGGGTTTGCCATCAACGTCGCCAGTGCGGATGAACAGGCGTGTCGGCAGCTGTTCAGAACGCATGAAGTAATCTTCCAGACACGCTGCCAGCGTGTCACCTTCCAGACCGACCACGCCTTGATAACGCTCGCCTTCTTCCGGGGTAATGGTGATCACCAGGTAACCGTTGCCCACCAGCGTTTTCAGGTTGGCATCTTCAGGAATATCACCCTGCATGCGGGCCACGCCGCGCATCTGCTGATTGTTGTTGCCGTTGATGACGGCCAGGCTCAGCGGACCATCACCCTGCAACTGCACAGTGATATCACCGGCAAATTTCAGCGTGGCGGTGAGCAGGCTGGTGGCAACCAGCAGCTCAGCCAGCACGTTTTTGACCGGCTGCGGGTAAGTATGATTTTCGAGGATCTGTTGCAGGGTTTCCGAAACGGTCACCAGCTCGCCGCGCACGGCAAAGTTTTCAAACAGATAACGATGTAATTGGTCATGTTGCGGCATAATCATCTCTCTTGCAGGTGACAGTCACTCGCTGTCGCCGTGTTTAAATCGTAACAGGTCGCGGCGCTCTTTCTTGTCCGGTCGTCTGTCCGGGTGCGGCATGGTTAACGCGTTAAGTTTACGCGCCAGCGCCATTTTTTCGCGTTTTTCCACGCTTTCCGCGGTTTCTTCATACAGCGTAACGGCTTCCGTTGCCGGGCGACGCTGCTCGGTAATGGCCTTGATAATGACCGTTCGTTCGTCATTTCCCTGGCGAAGGGTGAGGGTGGCGTTCAGCTCGACAATCTTGCTTGGCTTACTGCGCTGGCCGTTGTAGTGCACCTTACCGCCTTCAACCATTTCGCGGGCTAGCGCACGCGTTTTGTAAAAGCGTGCAGCCCACAGCCATTTATCCAGCCTGACTTCAGCAGAGGGCTTTTCTTTCATGGCGTCTCCTTCACATCAGTGAGGGGATCAGTCGGCGGTAGTCATTCAGTGACGGATGGCGTGCGTACTGTTTTTCGGCGATGCCGGAGTCGGGATTGGTCACGCCGAGGCAGTAACGAATACCGTACAGAGCAGCGGCGTCGAGAATGGGTTCGCTGTCATCAATAAACAGCGTCTTCTCTGCACTCATTCCCGTTTCTTCAGCCACAGCGTGCCATAACCGCTGATCCTCTTTGGGATAACCAAATGTGTGGGTGGAAAGTAATAAATCAAGGTGTGAGGCCAGACCGGTATGCTCAAGCTTCACCGCCAGATTATGCGGATGTGCGTTGGTGAGCAAAATACGCCGCTTGCCGCTGGCTTTTAAGGCATCAAGAAACGGTACGGTATCTTCACGCAAAACGGCGCGCGGTCCCTGTTCCGTTGTCATGGCGCAAATATCCAGATCCAGGCACTCGCTCCAGTAATCCAGGCAGTACCAGTTTAGCGTATGCTGCACGGCATGATACTGCTGACGAATATAGTCCTGGGCTTCCTGGGGAGAGATACCCTGCTTCGCGCCATAGGTTTCCGGCACCAGCTTTTGCCAGAAATAGTTATCGAATGCCAGGTCGAGCAGCGTGCCGTCCATATCTAACAACACGGTGTCGACATCCTGCCAGGCAATATTGATATGCATGGAAACTCCCCAGAAGAAAACATGATGCGCGACAGGGTAGCATATCCTGGCGCGCGAGCGTGTTATCGAATCAGGCTTTCCGGGTTGTCAATCAGTGTTGGATTGAGGCAACTTTCATAGTAGCTCTGAATTTCCGCGATGCGGGTGCGGTGACGCTGGTAGCGTCTGAATGCCTGTATGCTGTTGTAGATAGCGCATCCGAGCATGGAGAACATCAGCAGCGTCGTGCCAAGGTAGCGCCATAAACCTGAGCGGTCCGGGATACGGTGCAGTCCAATGTGCTGGGTGCCATTGGCGTCAGTCGAAATATTGGTGACGATCCCCTCCGCGCGAAACGGCGTCTGCATTAGCATCTGTGCCAGGCGCTGGAAGGCGTTCCACTGTTCCTGAGGCGGATAGTCATATAGCGAGGTCGTCGGCCACGGCTGATCGACCAGATCGCTGCCTTCGTCGCTGATAATCAGGAAACCGCCGGGAGCAGGGCTATTCAGCGCCTGGGCTGCTCGCGCAGTCTCGCGTGAAATAAACGGTGCCGTAGAGGTATTCACCAGATTATCCAACGACTCTGCGCTTACCGGACGCAGCAGCACGTTCACGCCATCCAGTTTGCCTGCGTTCGCTCGCTTCACCAGCGCGGCCCAGTCTTTACTGTTACCGAGGTTAACCAGCGCATTCTTTAAGCGTACACATTCATCTTTGGCTGCACACAGATCGGCCGTTTTCAGGACAATCTCACCAAAATCGTCCAGTAACACCATGCCGGACTTTTGGATTGCCGAGCGTAGCGATGCGCTGACGCGAGAGTCATCGTCAGGTTTGGGATGCAGCTGACGGCTCACGGCCTGCGTGAGGGCAGTAGCCTTATTCACCAGGTCAGACTCAGGCAGCGGCAATGCGCGCGCGTCATTCCAGATAATTTGCGAGCAATCGAAAGGCATAAACGGCGTGGCAGGCTGCGCATTCCAGCTCCCTTGGGTATGAATGTTACACATACCCGTACCACTCAGGTGCAGCGTGTCACCCACGCGAACGCCCGCGTTTTCGAGCTGTTTAACGCTGGTGGCTTCGATAGTTTGCGCGCCCTTCATCCAGGAGAGCGTGACCTTTATCGGCATATCCAGCGGGATCCAAAACAGCAGCATCAGTAGTACCAGCAACGAGCCGCCTGCGATGACGGCGTTGCGCAGCCAGTGCTGTAACGGGAAGTTTTTCACTTCATCGTGCAGAGATAAAAAACGCCCCTGGCGGGCAACGTGGCGATCGAGATAAATATCGATATCCGTTTGCTGGCCAAGGTCTTGGGCGATGTAAGGTTGCCAGTGAGGTGGGTAGATCAGATCAATAATACCCAGCGAGATATTATTAATTTGTTCCTGGTCGTTTTCGCCAAACAATCCCCAGCGACGCGGCGTACCGCGCAGACAATGAATTTCCCGCAGGGCGCTTTTAGACGGCGGGGCGAACAATCCCCACAGACCCGCAGCTAACAGCAATACCGCGCCACCAACTGCCCACGGAACAAACGTGTTCGGGATAACCAAACAGAAAAAGAACAGCAGGAATGAGGCGGTTATCAGCAACGCCTCGCGCAATCCCGAAGGGCGGCTGAGCGCATATTCTTCATGGGTTTCCTGGCGAATATTCAGCAGTTCAATCTGCTCACTTTCTTCACCACGAATGGAAGCCTGGGTAGAAGCGGTGTGCTGTAACGCATAACCTCGCGCTTCCTGCATATATTCCTGCAGCGTATGGCCGTTCAACGAGATAACCAGCGGTATCGTATTGGTGTGGATTATCTCAACGCTGTTTTCGTCGTTGATGTATTGTTCCCAGAAAGGGGGAAGATGTACCTCAACGGAATCAAGATAGTAGCGCCATTTGTTAGGATCGTCGGTGGTAATGCCGTAACGTGTAATCGAACGAGTAAGCACGATGACGCTATTACTTTGGGCATTCAACGTTAATGAGACTGGCGCAGCACTGGCTCCTGTTGGACCAGGAACTTGCTGAATTTGACTAAGGCTTTCGAGATAGTTTTCGACTGCGCTGCGTTCTTCAGGTGTGAGTTTACGTTTCGAGGCGTCTGAGAAGACACTGCTCAAGGGTAAATTCTTCTGCCTGGATTTTGATTTGAGTAGCCATCCTGCAAGCAATGAGCAGGCCAGCAAAGCAGCTAAAAAAATCAGAATGGTGCTCATGCTTTCCCCATCTTACTTAGTCTGTCAGGCGTGGTCAGTCGCACCCTGTTCAATATTCGTGATTCTGTGGTTGGCTATCGGCAAGTGTGGAGTCGAACTTGAGCATCTTTAAGTACAGCCCAGTAAATGCGAATCATAGCAAAATCACCAAAAATGGAATATCAGCAAATTCCTGGAGTTATTTCAACCTATTGACTTTTAATTTGAAATAGGGACTAACTTTTAGTACGTTACATAAATGTAAATAAACGGCAATTCACATTGCCGAAACCGTGCGGTATATCGCACAATAACCCCAGATTTCACAGCAAAGATCCTCACAATGAGCAAATCATTACAGAAACCCACGATTTTGAAAGTGGAAACCGTCGCCCAATCCCGGCTGTTTAAGGTCGAAAGCGTGGACCTTGAGTTCAGCAATGGTGTACGCCGCGTTTATGAACGTATGCGTCCATCCACGCGTGAAGCGGTAATGATTGTGCCGATTGTTGACGACCATCTGATCCTTATTCGCGAGTACGCGGTCGGGACGGAGTCCTACGAACTGGGTTTTTCCAAGGGATTAATCGATCCTGGCGAAAGCGTGTTTGAGGCGGCGAATCGGGAGCTGAAAGAAGAGGTGGGGTTTGGCGCAAAAGATCTGACGTTTTTAAAGAAACTTAGCATGGCGCCATCTTATTTCTCCAGCAAGATGAACATCGTGGTGGCAGAGGACTTATATCCTGAATCGCTGGAGGGTGATGAACCCGAGCCATTACCGCAGGTGCGCTGGCCGCTGGCGCATTTGATGGACCTGCTGGAAGATCCTGATTTTCATGAAGCACGTAATGTCAGTGCGCTGTTCCTCGTCCGTGAATGGCTGAAAGGGCAGGGACGGCTTTAATTACGATTGCCAACTGATACCTTATCCAGCCTACAAAATTCCGGAAGATCAAATAATTGTACCGAAATTGTAGGCCGGATAAGCGAAGCGCCATCCGGCAATCGATCAGAACAGTTCGTGTGTCTCACCATTATCGATAATGGTTGTCCCTACCTCGTGTACCGCCTGCTGCGTTGGCTGAGTACCTTCAATGAAATACTCTGCACGGCTGTTACCGCCGCTCGCCAGTTGACCGGTACTGCGATCGATATTGACCGTCACGATACCCGGCGGTGGCGTCAGCGGCTGTTCAGGCACACCTTCCAGCACGGATTTCATGTAAGCATCCCATGCAGGCTGTGCACTCTTCGCACCGCCTTCGTAGCCGGAGATTTGGTCTTTGATCGCGCCGGAAGCCGTTGTATGACCAAGGTTGCGGCGATGGTCATCAAAGCCGATCCATACCGACGTTACTACCCCTGGTCCGTAACCGGAGAACCACGCATCTTTAGAGCTGTTGGTGGTCCCGGTTTTCCCACCGATATCATGACGCTGTAAATCGCGACCTGCGCGCCAACCGGTTCCCATCCAGCCTGGTTCACCAAAGATATTGGTGTTCAGCGCGCTTTTAATCAGGAAGGCCAGCGGCGTGTTGATCACGTGCGGAGCGTACTCCTGTGTGCCGCTTTGCGCGACCAGAGCCTGGTTTGCCTGCTCAAGTTGCGGCATAGGCACGGCGGCATTCTGCTGTTCTTGCGAGACGGCGACATCTTCTACGTTACTGTTTTCCAGCACATTAGATTTCTGGGTATCGCCATATATCACCGGAATATCGCATTCCGGGCAGGCAATTTTCGGCTTCGCTTCGAAGATAACGCCGCCCATATCGCTTTCAATCTTACTGATGAAATACGGATCGACCAGGAAGCCGCCATTAGACATCACCGCGTAACCGCGCGCCACCTGCAACGGCGTGAACGAAGCCGAACCCAGCGCCAGTGACTCGGTATGCACAATGTTCTGTGCCGGGAAACCGAAACGTTGCAGATACTCTGCCGCGTAATCCACGCCCATAGCGCGCATGGCGCGTACCATCACTACGTTTTTCGACTGACCCAGCCCCTGACGTAAGCGGATAGGACCGGCGTACTGCGGTGGGGAGTTCTTCGGCTGCCAGTCGGAACCAGCACCGGCATCCCAGCGGGAGATCGGCACGTCGTTGAGCATGCTCGCCAGCGTCAGACCTTTATCCATTGCGGCGGTATACAGGAATGGCTTGATGTTGGAGCCCACCTGGCGTAACGCCTGGGTTGCACGGTTAAACTTGCTCTGGTTGAAGTCAAAACCACCAACCAGCGCCAGCACCGCGCCGTTTTGCGGATTGATGGAGACCAGGGCGGAGTTGACGTCCGGCACTTGCGCCAGCCACCAGGCATCTCCCACCTGGCGTACCCAGATTTGCTGGCCAGTCTGTACTACGTCAGTCACTTTACGCGGCGTTGGGCCTTGTTGAGTATCCGAACGGTAAGGACGCGCCCAGCGCATACCATCCATGCGTAATGACACTGACGTACCATCCGCCAGCGCGGCAATGGCTTCCTGCGGATTGGCGCTGGTAACAACCGCCGGCAGCAGGGGGCCATAAGTCGGCAGCGCTTTCAGCGTATCGGTAATTTTCTTGCTGTCCCAACTGCTTTCGCCCACTTTCCACAGCACGTTTGACGGGCCGCGGTAGCCGTGGCGCATGTCGTAATCCATCACGTTGTTACGTACTGCCTGCTGAGCCGCCTGCTGTACTTTGCGCGTAATGGTGGTGGTGATGCGATACCCGTCTTCATAGGCTTTCTCGCCATAACGGTTATACATCTCCTGGCGCACCATCTCAGACAGATACGGTGCAGAGAAAGCGATTTCCGGCGCATGGTAGTTGGCATCAATGGCCTCGCCGCGCGCCTGATCGTACTGGGCCTGTGTGATGTAGTTTTCGCTCAACATACGCGACAGTACAACGTTACGTCGCGCGGTTGCACGGTCCATCGAATAGAGCGGGTTGAAGGTTGACGGCGCTTTTGGCAGACCGGCAATCACCGCAATTTCACTTAAGCTGAGCTGATCAACCGTTTTACCGAAATAGACCTGCGCGGCAGCACCCACGCCATAGGCGCGATACCCCAGATAGATCTTGTTCAGATACAGTTCGAGGATCTCATCTTTACTCAGCAGTTGTTCAATGCGGATTGCCAGGAACACTTCCTTGATCTTACGCATCAGCGTACGTTCCGGGCTCAGGAAGAAGTTTCTCGCCAACTGTTGGGTAATGGTACTCGCCCCTTGCGACGCGTGACCGGAGAACAGCGCGACGCTTGCCGCACGGAAGATCCCCACCGGGTCTACCCCGTGGTGCTCATAAAAGCGGCTGTCTTCTGTGGCGATAAAGGCTTTGAGCATTACCGGCGGCATCTGATCCAGCGTGACCGGGATTCGACGTTTCTCGCCATATTGCGCGATCAGCTCGCCGTCAGCGCTGTAAACCTGCATCGGGATCTGTAAACGCACATCTTTGAGCGTCGCGACGTCAGGCAATTGCGGCTCGATATAGCGATAGAGGCCATAAATCGAGCCTGCTCCCAGCAGGATGCAACATACTGCAAGGATTAATAAATACTTTACGAACTTCACTGGAGATTTCCCATTTAGTGGCATTTGGGCAGTTTATAAACAAACGCGCGGTAGTATAAAGGCAAGCCAGACGCATTGATATACCCGTTAAAGCGACGGGTGATAAGGAGATCATCAGCAATGGCTTTCAATATCTGGAAAATTGGTCTGCATATTCAGCAACATGAAGCGCTGGCTGTCGCTATCGTTCGCGACGCATCCGGTTGGTATCTGCAACGCTGGTGGCGTATACCGCTGACGCCTCAGGCTATCGTCGATGGCCACATTCGCGAGCCTGAACAGCTGGTCGCCGCGCTGCTGCCGTGGAGCCGGGAGCTTCCTCGCCGACACCATATTCATCTCTCTTTTCCCGCCAACAGGACGTTACAAAAAAAGTTTCCTCGTCCGACAATGACGTTACGCGAGCCAGAGCAAACCGCATGGTTGTCTGGTTCGATGGCGCGTGAACTGGATATGGCGCCGGATGCGCTGTATTTTGATTATAGCGAAGACACGTTGAGCCCGGCGTTTAACGTCACTGCTGCGCAAAGCAAAGAGATTTCAGCGCTTCTGACGCTTATCCAAACCCTGAAGGTGCAGGTTACGGCGATTACACCGGATGCCAGCGCGTTACAGCGATTTATTCCCTTCTTGCCAGAGCATCAGCAGTGTCTGGTATGGCGTGATGACGCCCAGTGGTTATGGGCGACCCGTTCGGCATGGGGACGTAAATCAACGGGCGATATTGGCAGTATCGATGAGCTTGCCACGACATTATCTCTGCCCACGACAGCCATTGCGCAATGCTCCCCTGGCGGCTTCGATCCTTTGCGCGCCGTGTCTGTACGCCAGCCGCCCATTCCAACGCAAAGTCATCACTTCGCCATTGCGCTGGGACTCGCTATGGGAGGCGCGTACCGATGATAGCGACCATTAATCTTCTGCCCTGGCGTCAGACTCGGCGTTACGCTTGCCTGCGCTTCTGGGGCATCTTATTTAGCGCTTCGCTACTGCTTAGTATTGGCGTGTTGTTGCGCAATTACAGCGTGTTGAGTGTAGAAAATCGGGCTGAATTGTTGCTGGCAGATGCCGAAAAAACGCGTGTCGAGGCCTTAATGGCGCTAAAGCCGCGTATGCAGCAGCGCCAGCAACGATGGCAACAGGCACAGGCACGGAACAAACAGCGTGAGCAGACCCGAAGCTGGCAGTCGGTTTTGCAAGAGCTGGCGGAATTACTGCCTGAGCAGGCGTGGTTAACAAAAATGACCTGGCAGCAGGACGCGCTGGAACTGACGGGAAACACGCTGAACTTTGCCGCGCTGAAGACTCTGGAAGCGCAATTACGCCAGCAGCCATTATTTCAGTTGAGCAGCCCCGGTGAAACGCAGCAGGATGCGCAGGGACGATGGCAATTCCACTATCGACTGACACGGAGCGGTGCACATGATAACGCTCTGTGATGTCTGGTTAGCGCAGTCGCCGCGCTTTCGACTCATCTGCTGGTGCGGCTGGATGTTGGGGCTACTCATACTGGTGACGTTATGTCTTTATCCCGTAGCGCGGGAGCGGACGATGCAACGCGAGACGCTGGTCCAGCAACGTGCAGCTATTCAGATGCAATGGCGAGATGTCTATCTGCTAGCGGCATCACCAGCAGAGCCGGAAGAGAAACTGACCCTGTTCTCTCCACTACTGTTTCAGACTTCACTTACTCGTCTTATCCACTGGCAACCCTCTGCGCAAGGCGGAGAGATAGCGCTGATATCGGCCTGGGATGCTATCCCGCAGACGTTTGTCCAGTTGGCGGATCAGGGGATGAACGTCAGCCGATTTTCGCTTAGCGCAGAAGACACGGAGCTGCTGCTAACGCTACAGCTGGAGCGCCTGAATGACGGTTGAACGCTGGCTGTTGGCATGTATGAGCGTACTGATGCTCACCGGTATGCGTAATCCCTTCCTGCCGCCGGAGGACCGTTGCCAAATTGCTGAGCTGTCGACATGGCGTTTTCAGGGCATGGTGAGCCAGGGCACGCGACCCATCGGCATAGTTCAGGATAGCCAGAAAAAATGGCGGCGGGTTAAGCCAAATGACGTCCTGAAAAACGGTTGGACGATTACGCAGATAACGGCCCAGAACATAACCCTCGGCACAGAAAAAAACTGCGAACCGCCGCGGTGGCAGTGGCAACGACAAGGAGCGGTAAATGAAGCGATGGATAGCGTGGATAGTAATAGCGCTGGCGGTCGGGATAACGAGCGCACTGGCGACGAAACCGCAAAACGTGACGCTGGTGGTCGATGATGTGCCGGTTACGCAGGTATTGCAGGCGCTGGCTGAACAGGAGCAGAAAAACCTGGTGGTTTCGCCGGATGTCAGCGGTGTGCTGTCGCTGCATTTGACGGATGTCCCCTGGGAGCAGGCATTGCAGACGGTGGTAAAAAGTGCCGGGCTGGTATTACGCCAGGAGGGCAACATCCTGCATGTGCATTCTGTTCAATGGCAGAGTGAAAATGCGGCTCGTCAGGACAATGAACAGGCACGGATTCAGGCTAGTTTGCCGCTGGAGCAGCGCAGCATTATTTTGCACTATGCCGATGCCGCCGAGCTGGCAAAAGCAGGAGAAAAGCTGCTCAGTGCCAAGGGAAGCATGACGGTGGATAAACGGACCAACCGCTTACTGCTGCGTGATAATAGCGTTGCGCTGAACACCCTGGAAAAGTGGGTGGCGCAAATGGATTTGCCGGTTGCCCAGGTTGAACTGGCGGCGCACATCGTCACCATTAATGAAAAAAGTTTGCGCGAGCTGGGGGTGAAGTGGTCGCTGGCTGACGCACAACAATCGGGGGCGGTTGGGAATGTCACGACGCTCGCCAGCGACCTTTCTGTAGCCACCGCCACATCCCGTGTGGGATTTAATATTGGCCGCATTAACGGTCGTTTACTGGAACTGGAGTTGTCTGCGCTGGAGCAAAAACAGCAGTTGGATATCATCGCCAGCCCACGATTACTGGCATCTCACCTGCAACCTGCCAGTATTAAGCAGGGCAGTGAGATCCCTTATCAGGTCTCCAGCGGTGAAAGCGGTGCGACATCCGTCGAGTTCAAGGAAGCGGTACTGGGGATGGAGGTAACACCAACGGTGTTGCAGAAAGGGAGAATCAGGCTGAAACTGCATATCAGCCAGAATGTTCCCGGACAGGTTCTACAGCAGGCAGATGGCGAAGTGTTGGCTATCGATAAGCAGGAGATTGAAACTCAGGTCGAGGTAAAAAGCGGCGAGACGATTGCGCTTGGCGGGATTTTTTCACATAAGAATAAATCCGCAGCCGACAGCGTGCCGCTATTAGGCGACATTCCCTGGCTTGGCTCTCTTTTTCGCCATGATGGTAAAGAAGACGAACGGCGCGAATTAGTGGTCTTTATTACGCCCAGACTGGTTTCAACGGAATAACTTATGCATGAAAAGCCGTTGTTTTTGCACTGAACACGTTTCAGGGATTTGACGTGAGGGTGTATTTAGCATACAAGGAGTACCGATTTGAGCGTCGGTACTTTTCTTTACTTATGCGGCAGTGAATACGCTTTGCCTTTCCGGTGGTGTGCCATAGGCTTATTGGGTGTCATTTGACTGCGCGATACGTCGCCAGGTCTGATGTTTGCAGGGTAGCATGCCTGCCACGACCAGAAATGCGTTAGGTTTGGTGATTTATTCAGTTGCCAAACCCGCTTGAGTATTGAGATAATTTTCAGTCTGACTCTCGCAATATCTTATGAGGTTTCAGTTCATGTCCTGCTGCGCTGGGTGTCTGCGAAGCGGGTTTACCATTAACGAATAGTCTTAGTAGTACCGAAAAAATGGCAGAGAAACGCAATATCTTTCTGGTTGGGCCTATGGGTGCCGGAAAAAGCACTATTGGGCGCCAGTTAGCTCAACAACTCAATATGGAATTTTACGATTCTGATCAAGAGATTGAGAAACGAACCGGAGCTGATGTGGGCTGGGTCTTCGATGTAGAAGGTGAAGACGGCTTCCGTGATCGCGAAGAAAAAGTCATCAACGAGTTGACGGAAAAACAGGGTATTGTGCTGGCAACTGGCGGTGGCTCTGTAAAATCACGTGAAACACGTAACCGTCTTTCCGCGCGTGGCGTCGTGGTCTATCTTGAAACGACAATTGAAAAACAACTTGCACGTACTCAACGTGACAAGAAACGCCCGCTGCTGCAGGTAGAATCACCGCCTCGTGAAGTTCTGGAAGCGTTGGCTGACGAACGCAATCCTCTGTACGAAGAGATTGCTGACGTGACCATTCGCACCGACGATCAGAGCGCAAAAGTCGTAGCAAACCAGATTATTCATATGTTGGAAAGCAACTAATTCTGGCTGAATACACACTCGTCTGCGGGTACAAGTAACTAAGGTGGATGTCGCGTAATGGAGAGGATCACAGTCACTCTCGGGGAACGTAGTTACCCTATCACCATCGCGGCTGGTTTGTTCAATGAGCCAGCTTCATTCTTACCGCTGAAATCGGGCGATCAGGTTATGTTGGTGACCAACGAAACCCTGGCTCCCCTTTATCTCGATAAGGTTCGCGGCGTACTTGAACAGGCGGGTGTTAACGTTGATAGCGTTATCCTTCCCGATGGCGAGCAGTATAAAAGCCTGACGGTTCTGGATACGGTTTTCACCGCGTTACTGCAAAAACCGCACGGTCGTGATACCACGTTAGTTGCCCTTGGCGGCGGCGTGATTGGCGATCTGACCGGTTTTGCGGCAGCCAGCTATCAACGTGGTGTTCGTTTTATTCAAGTCCCGACAACTCTGTTGTCGCAGGTCGACTCCTCCGTTGGCGGCAAAACCGCCGTAAACCATCCCCTCGGTAAAAACATGATTGGCGCGTTTTACCAACCGGCATCCGTGGTGGTGGATCTCGATTGTCTGAAAACGCTTCCTGCGCGTGAGCTGGCATCGGGGCTGGCGGAAGTGATCAAATACGGCATCATTCTTGACGGTGAATTTTTCAGCTGGCTGGAAGACAATCTGGATGCGTTACTGCGTCTGGATGGTCCGGCAATGGCGTACTGTATCCGTCGTTGTTGTGAGCTGAAAGCAGAAGTTGTCGCAGCAGACGAGCGTGAAATGGGCTTACGTGCTTTACTGAATCTGGGACACACGTTTGGCCATGCGATCGAAGCTGAAATGGGTTATGGCAATTGGTTACATGGTGAAGCAGTCGCAGCAGGTATGGTAATGGCTGCCCGTACGTCAGAACGTTTGGGTCAGTTCACCTCCGCTGATACGCAGCGCATCATTACGCTGTTACAGCGAGCTGGCTTACCGGTGAATGGGCCGCGTGAAATGTCCACCGAGGCTTATCTGCCGCACATGCTGCGAGATAAAAAAGTGTTAGCGGGAGAGATTCGTTTGGTGCTTCCGCGAGCGATAGGGAAGAGTGAAGTGCGCGGCGGAGTGTCGCACGAGGTGGTTCTTAACGCTATTGCTGATTGCCAGCAGGCGTAACAACAAGAAAGGTCAGGCTTACGTTGCGAAACGTAGGTCTTTTAGCTTCAGGTTATGTGCAAAGTCGTAAGCATTAACCTTTGAGTGGGGTGTTAAATGGATGAATTCAAACCAGAAGACGAGCTGAAACCCGATCCCAGCGATCGTCGTACTGGTCGTTCTCGTCAATCGTCTGAACGCGATAATGAGCCGCAAATCAATTTTGATGATGTTGATCTGGATGCTGACGATCGCCGTCCTGCACGTGCACGCAAAGAGCGTGAAGAAGAGCAGGACATTGAAGAAGAGTATGAATCTGATGACGATGCCGTGGATGAAGAGCGTGTAGAACGTCGTCCGCGCAAGCGTAAGAAAGCCGCCAGCAAACCTGCCTCCCGCCAATACATGATGATGGGTGTGGGTGTTCTGGTACTGCTGCTGCTGATTATCGGCATTGGTTCTGCGCTGAAAGCCCCCTCATCTTCTTCCAATGAGCAGGCAGCATCTGGTGAGAAGAGCATCGATCTTTCTGGCAGCAATGCAACGGATCAGGCGAGCGCAACGACACCTGCAACGGGCACTGAGCAGACCGCTGGCAATACCCAGCAGGATGTTTCCCTGCCACCGATTTCCTCTACCCCGACTCAAGGTCAGGCACCTGCGGCAACCGAAGGCCAGCAGCGTGTTGAAGTGCAGGGCGATTTGAACAATGCTCTGACACAACCACAGGGTCAGGAGCAGGTTAACAACGCAGTGGTTAACTCTACGCTGCCGACCGAACCTGCGACCGTTGCGCCGATGCGTAATGGTAATGCTGCGCGCCAGACGGCGAAAACGGAAACGACTGAGCGTCCTGCTGCTACGCGCCAGGAACGTAAACAGGCCGTTATTGAGCCGAAGAGCAAACCGCAAACTACGGTGAAAGCGACGCCGACAGAGCCGAAACCTGTTGCTCAGGCAAAACCAACCGTAACTGCTACCGCGCCGATCACCACAACTAAAGCACCTGTGGTAACCGCTACGCCGAAAGCGACCGCTGAGCCGAAAGCAACTGCGACGCCAACGCAGACCGCAACGCCTGCGCCAACGGCGACAGCAACAACGACAACGCCTGTTGCTGGCGGAGCGAAAAGTGCAGGTAATGTTGGAGCGTTAAAATCTGCGCCGTCCAGCCATTACACGTTGCAGCTCAGTAGTTCTTCTAACTACGACAACCTGAACGGTTGGGCGAAGAAAGAAAACCTGAAGAACTACGTGGTGTACCAGACGACGCGTAACGGTCAACCGTGGTATGTTCTGGTGACAGGCGTGTATGCGTCTAAAGAAGATGCGAAACGTGCAGTGTCTACGTTACCCGCTGATATTCAGGCGAAAAACCCGTGGGCAAAACCGCTGCATCAGGTTCAGGCCGATTTGAAGTAAGATAGGATATGTTCTGCAATGGTTTGATGTTTCGCCCAATTGCGGGACAAAGACTAAAGCGCAGGATGCTGTCGGAGCTTTCTCCACAGCCGGAGAAGGTGTAATTAGTTAGTCAGCATGAAAAAAAATCGCGCTTTTTTGAAATGGGCAGGGGGGAAATACCCCCTGCTTGATGATATCAAACGGCATTTACCTCAGGGTGAGTGCCTGATTGAACCTTTCGTGGGTGCCGGGTCGGTGTTTCTCAACACCGACTTTTCTCGTTATATTCTTGCCGATATCAACAGCGACCTTATCAGTCTCTATAACATCGTGAAGACGCGTACCGATGAGTATGTGCAGGCTTCGCGTGAGCTGTTTATGCCTGAAACCAATCAGGCTGAGGTGTACTATCGGTTCAGAGAAGAATTTAATGCCAGCGAGGATCCGTTCCGCAGAGCAGTGCTGTTCTTGTATCTGAACCGCTTTGGTTACAACGGATTGTGCCGTTATAACCTGCGCGGCGAGTTTAACGTCCCGTTTGGGCGTTATAAAAAACCTTACTTCCCGGAAGCCGAGTTGTACCATTTTGCTGAGAAAGCGCAGAATGCGGAGTTCCATTGCCTTTCCTATGAAGAGTGCATGGACCGTGCGGATAGCAACTCTGTGGTCTATTGTGACCCGCCTTATGCACCACTTTCGGCGACGGCAAATTTCACTGCGTATCACACCAACAGCTTTAGCCCGAAAGAGCAGGCGCATTTGGCCGAGATGGCAGAAAAGCTGGTCAGTAAGCAGATCCCGGTGTTAATTTCGAACCACGATACGCCCGATACCCGTGAATGGTACCGAGCGGCGAAACATTTTCAGGTCAAAGTGCGGCGCAGCATAAGCAGCAATGGCGGCACGCGTAAAAAGGTGAACGAACTGCTGGCACTGTATAAACCAGGAGTTGTAACGCCTGCGAAGAAATAAATCTCAAGGAGAAGCGGATGAAACAGTATTTGATCGCCCCCTCAATTCTGTCGGCTGATTTTGCCCGCCTGGGTGAGGACACCGCGAGAGCGCTGACTGCCGGTGCCGATGTCGTGCACTTCGACGTCATGGACAATCACTACGTACCGAACCTGACCATCGGACCGATGGTACTGAAATCGCTGCGTAAATATGGCATCACCGCCCCGATTGATGTTCACCTGATGGTGAAACCGGTCGATCGGATTGTCCCGGACTTCGCCGCCGCTGGCGCCAGCATCATTACTTTTCATCCGGAAGCCTCCGAGCATGTCGATCGCACTTTACAGCTGATCAAAGAGCATGGCTGTAAAGCGGGCCTGGTATTCAACCCGGCAACACCACTGAGTTATCTGGACTACGTCATGGATAAGCTCGATGTGATCCTGCTAATGTCCGTTAACCCAGGCTTTGGCGGACAGTCCTTCATCCCACAAACGCTGGATAAGCTGCGCGAAGTGCGTCGTCGTATTGATGAATCTGGCTACGATATCCGCCTCGAAGTGGACGGTGGCGTCAAAGTGAATAACATTGGTGAAATTGCCGCAGCAGGCGCAGATATGTTTGTCGCAGGCTCCGCCATTTTCGACCAACCAGACTACAAAAAAGTCATTGATGAAATGCGCAATGAACTGGCGAAGGTAAGTCATGGATAAGTTTCAGGAAATTCGGGGTGCTGCATTTGACCTCGACGGCACGCTGGTCGACAGCGCGCCGGGATTAGCCGCAGCGGTGGACATGGCGCTGTATGCGCTGGAACTGCCGGTTGCTGGAGAAGAACGCGTTATCACCTGGATTGGTAACGGTGCAGATGTACTGATGGAGCGCGCGCTGGCGTGGTCTCGTCAGGAGCGCGCAACATTACGTAAAACGATGGGTAAACCGCCCGTTGATGATGATATTCCCGCCGAGGAGCAGGTACGTATTTTGCGTAAGCTGTTCGACAGATACTACGGCGATGTCGCAGAAGAGGGGACATTCCTGTTCCCTGATGTTGCCGACACGCTGGGCGCGCTGCATGCGAAAGGATTGCCGCTGGGTCTGGTGACCAACAAACCGACCCCGTTTGTCGCGCCATTGCTCGAAGCATTAGATATCGCCAAGTACTTTAGCGTGGTCATCGGTGGTGACGACGTGCAGAATAAAAAACCGCATCCGGATCCGCTGCTGCTGGTGGCAAGCAAGCTTGGTATCAAGCCTGAGCAAATGCTCTTCGTAGGGGATTCACGCAATGATATTCAGGCGGCAAAAGCTGCTGGCTGTCCGTCCGTTGGCCTGACCTATGGCTACAACTACGGCGAGTCGATCGCGCTGAGCCAGCCCGACGTTATTTACGACCGTATTAATGAACTACTGCCCGCTCTCGGGCTTCCGCATAGCGAAAATCAGGAATCAAAAAATGACTAAGCCCATCGTTTTTAGTGGCGCACAGCCCTCAGGTGAATTGACCATTGGCAACTATATGGGTGCGCTGCGTCAGTGGGTGAGCATGCAGGATGACTACCATTGCATCTACTGCATCGTTGACCAACATGCCATCACCGTTCGTCAGGATGCTCAGCAGCTGCGTAAAGCAACGCTCGATACGCTGGCGCTGTATCTGGCATGCGGTATCGATCCTGAAAAAAGCACCATTTTCGTGCAGTCTCACGTACCGGAGCATGCACAGTTAGGTTGGGCGTTGAACTGCTACACCTACTTCGGCGAACTGAGCCGTATGACCCAGTTCAAAGACAAATCCGCGCGCTATGCGGAGAACATCAACGCCGGTCTGTTTGATTATCCGGTACTGATGGCGGCAGACATCCTGTTGTATCAGACCAACCAGGTACCGGTTGGCGAAGATCAGAAACAGCATCTGGAACTGAGCCGCGATATCGCCCAGCGCTTTAATGCCCTGTATGGCGACATCTTCAAAGTGCCTGAGCCGTTCATTCCTAAATCCGGCGCGCGCGTGATGTCGCTGCTGGAACCGACGAAGAAAATGTCCAAGTCGGATGACAACCGCAACAACGTGATCGGTCTGCTGGAAGATCCGAAATCTGTGGTTAAGAAAATCAAACGTGCGATGACCGACTCTGAAGAGCCGCCGGTTGTACGCTACGACGTGCAGAACAAAGCGGGTGTTTCCAACCTGCTGGATATTCTCTCCGCCGTCACCGGTAAGAGCATTCCGGAGCTGGAACAGCACTTCGAAGGCAAAATGTATGGTCATCTGAAAGGTGAAGTCGCAGAGGCCGTTTCCGGTATGCTGACTGAGCTTCAGGAGCGCTATCACCGTTTCCGTAACGATGAAGCTTTCCTGCAGAAAGTGATGAAAGAAGGTGCGGAAAAAGCCAGCGCCCGCGCATCTGTTACGCTGAAAGCCGTTTACGAAGCGATTGGTTTTGTCGCCAAGCCGTAATGCTCCCTGCGATACTGAAGAAACCGGGTTACGCCCGGTTTTTTTTCGCCTGCTCGTTTGTGAACCTCAAAAAATGTGAAGCGCCTCGCCGTTTGCATATTTCCTCATTGCGTTATATCTTCACTTTAATGAAGATATAAATATTCAATTTACTGAAAATATAAAATGCGTCGGACATTTATCAAGAAAGAGGGGGTTGTGCTGACAACCCTGGCCCGTTACCTGCTCGGTGAGAAGTGCGGTAACAGACTGAAAACTATTGATGAACTGGCAGCCGAGTGTCACTCATCGGTAGGGTTAACCCAGGCCGCGTTGAAAACGCTGGAATCCTCAGGGGCGATCCGTATTGAGCGTCGCGGACGTAACGGTAGCTATCTGGTGGAGATGGATAACCGTACGCTGCTAAAGCATGTAGATATTAATAACGTAGTTTGTGCGATGCCGCTGCCCTACACCCGTTTATATGAAGGGCTGGCGAGTGGGCTGAAGGCGCAGTTCGACGGGATCCCATTTTATTACGCACACATGCGTGGGGCTGATATTCGCGTGGAATGCCTGCTAAACGGCGTCTACGACATGGCGGTGGTTTCTCGTCTGGCGGCGGAAAGTTACCTTGCCCAGGACAGATTGCGTATCACGTTGGCACTGGGGCCGCATACCTACGTTGGCGAGCACCAGCTGATTTGTCGCAAGGGCGAATCTGCAACAGTAAAACGTGTCGGTTTGGATAACCGTTCGGCGGATCAGAAAATCATGACCGAGGCCTGTTTTGGCGACCGTGACGTTGAATTGATCGATATGCCCTATCACGAGAGTTTGCAGCGCATCGCGAAAGGGGACGTGGACGCGGTTATCTGGAACGTAGTTGCGGAGGCCGAGCTGGCAGTTTTGGGATTAGAAGCCACGCCGCTCACCAACGATCCGCGTTTTCTTCAGGCCACGGAGGCCGTGGTACTGACCCGGGCAGAGGATTATCCGATGCAACAGCTACTGCGGGCCGTTGTTAATAAAGAGGCGCTGCTTGCCCACCAGCAACGTGTGGCGAACGGTGAACAGGAACCCAGTTATTAAGTGAAGGCGAACGACATGGAAAACAGGCTTAACCTGCTGTGCGAAGCAGGCGTTATCGACAAGGATATTTGCAGCGGCATGCTGCAAGTAGTCAGGCGGTTGGATGAAGAGTGGTGTTTGCCGATTCACAATGAGCAAGGAATCATGGCGATGACCCATATGGCGAGTGCGTTAATGCGTAGCCGCAAGGGTGAAGTGATTGAAGCGCTGGATGGTGAGCTGTTAGAGGAGCTGACGCAATCTCATCTCTGGCCAACTATTTTGCTGGTACATCAGGCGTTGCTGAAAGAGTTTACGGTGACGCTGCACGCGAATGAAGAAGGCTACATGCTGGCGAACTTGTATGGATTGTGGATGGCTGCGAACGAAGGCGTCTAAAACCCATGGAGAATTAGCCTATTGCACCCTAAATATTCAAAAAAATGAATATTTAGCTGAAGGATTAGAAACGAGGCAGAGAAATGTTTATAGAGGCATTGAAACGCCAGAACCCCAAGCTTATCTCGGCAGCTATCGCGTTGTGGCAGCAGGGAAAGATCGCACCTGACAGTTGGGTTATTGATGTTGACCAGGTTATTGAGAATGGCAAACGTCTGCTGGATGTTGCGAGGCAACATGGCATCTCGCTATATCTGATGACCAAACAGGTAGGACGTAACCCGTGGCTGGCGGACAAGCTGTTGCAGCTTGGCTATGAAGGCATCGTGGTTGTCGATTACAAGGAGAGTCGTGTGATGCGTCGTGCCGGGTTACCGGTTGCGCACCAGGGACATCTGGTGCAGATCCCGTCGCGACTGGTCAATGACGCAGTGGCGCAGGGCACCGAGGTCATCACGTTGTTCTCGCTGGAGAAAGCGCGTGAAGTTTCAGCTGCAGCGGTGAAGGCCAGCTGTGAACAGAACGTGATGCTGAAAGTGTACGACAAGGATGATTTTCTCTATCCGGGGCAGGAAAGCGGATTTCCGCTGATGTATCTGACGGATGTGGTCAATGAAATTCGCAGGCTGCCGGGCTTACGCCTGAGCGGGTTGACCCATTTCCCCTGCCTGTTATGGGATGAAAACTCAGCGCAGACGATGCCGACGCCTAATCTGCACACGCTGGTGAATGCACGACGTCAGTTGGCGGAAGCCGGGATTGCCATTGAGCAACTTAACGCGCCGTCAGCCAGTAGCTGTTCGTCACTCCCTCTGCTGGCGGAATATGGCGTCACCCACGCCGAGCCGGGTCATGCACTGACAGGCACTATTCCTTCCAATCAAAAAGGCGACCAGCCGGAACGAATCGCGATGCTCTGGCTGAGCGAGGTATCGCACAATTTTCGCGGGGACAGTTATTGCTACGGTGGGGGTTATTACCGTCGCGGCCATGCGCAAAATGCGCTGGTCTTTACGCCAGAAAGTGACTCGCCGATCGCAGCGAAGCTAAAACCCGTAGATGACAGCAGTATTGACTACTACCTGCCTGTTGCCGGGGAGTTTCCGGTGAGCAGCGCGGTGATCTTCTGTTTTCGCACCCAGATCTTCGTGACGCGTAGCGACGTGGTGCTGGTGTCGGGTATTCAGCACGGTGCAGCTGAAATCGTCGCGCGTTACGACAGTCTCGGCAATATTCTGGAGGACTAATGGCCCGATTCGTGGTGTTAGTAATCGACAGTTTTGGCGTTGGTGCAATGAAAGACGTCACGCGGGTCAGGCCGCAGGATGCCGGAGCGAATACCTGTGGTCATATCCTGGGCGAACTCCCGCAGTTACGGCTGCCAACGCTTGAGAAGTTGGGGCTGATTAACGCTCTGGGCTTTGCGCCGGGCGTGATGAAACCTTCAGCATCTGCAGTCTGGGGCGTTGCAGAGCTACAGCATGAAGGGGGAGATACCTTTATGGGCCATCAGGAGATTTTAGGCACGCGGCCTCAGGCTCCGCTGCGGATGCCATTTAGCGACGTCATCGATGGAGTTGAACAGGCGCTGAAAGCCGCGGGCTGGCATGTGGAACGCCGCGGCGACGACCTGGCGTTTCTTTGGGTCAACGATGCGGTTGCGGTGGGCGATAACCTCGAAGCGGATTTAGGTCAGGTCTACAACATTACCGCCAATCTTGCCGTTATCCCGTTTGATGAGGTGCTAAAGATAGGCCAGGTGGTGCGTGAGCAGGTTCAGGTTGGGCGCGTGATCGCGTTTGGCGGTCAGCTTGCAGACAGCCAGCGCATTCTGGATGCAGCCGAGACCAAAGAGGGACGCTTTATCGGTATTAACGCCCCACGCTCCGGCGCCTATGAAAATGGCTTCCAGGTCAGGCATATGGGTTTTGGTGTAGATGAGCAGGTACAGGTACCGCAAAAACTGCATGACGCCGGAATCCCTACCGTGCTGGTCGGTAAAGTGGCGGACATCGTTGGCAATCCGCACGGGCGCAGCTGGCAAAACCTGGTGGATAGCCAGCAGATCATGGATATCACGCTTAACGAATTTAACGCTGAGTCGACGGTATTTATCTGTACCAACATTCAGGAGACCGACCTCGCCGGACACGCGGAAGACGTGGCACGTTATGCGGAGCGGTTGCAGCTTGTCGATCTTAATCTTTCGCGCCTTCTGGCCGCTATGGATCCAAATGACTGCCTGGTGGTTATGGCCGATCACGGTAACGATCCGACCATTGGTCACAGCCATCATACCCGGGAAGTTGTGCCGGTATTGGTATATCAACAGGGGCTGGAGCCTGCGCAATTAGGCATCCGGGCGACGTTATCTGACGTTGGCGCTACGGTGTGTGAATTTTTCGGCGCGGCGGCACCACAAAATGGCTGTTCTTTTCTCTCGGCATTGCGCCTTACAGGAGACACTTTATGAACTTTGATCCGACGGGCTACACCTGGGTCCACGAACATCTGCATATCGATCTCTCCGGGTTCAAGAATAACCTCGACTGCCGGTTAGATCAGTACGATCTCATTTGTCAGGAAATGAAGGATCTCCGGGCGTTAGGCGTCAGCAACATTATTGAGATGACCAACCGCTATATGGGGCGTAATCCGCAATTCATGCTCGACCTGATGCGCGAGACCGGAATCAACGTCGTGGCTTGCACAGGCTATTACCAGGATGCGTTCTTCCCTGAACATGTTGCGGCCCGCAGCGTGGAACAGCTCGCGCAGGAGATGGTCGATGAGATAGTTATCGGTATTGATGGTACTGAATTGAAGGCCGGAATTATCGCGGAAATTGGCTCCAGTGAAGGGGTGATTACGCCGCTTGAAGAGAAGGTGTTTATCGCCGCGGCGCGGGCACACATCGAAACCGGACGCCCCATCTCAACCCATACCTCTTTTAGCACGATGGGGGTGGAACAGCTGGTGTTGCTACAGGCGCACGGCGTTGACCTTTCCCGCGTAACTGTTGGTCACTGCGACCTGAAAGATAACCTCGACAATATCTTACGCATGATCGATCTCGGTGCGTATGTGCAATTCGATACCATCGGTAAAAACAACTATTACCCGGACGAGAAGCGCATTGGCATGCTGCATGAGCTACGTAATCGCGGGCTGCTTAATCGCGTGATGCTCTCCATGGATATTACCCGCCGCTCGCATTTAAAAGCCAATGGCGGCAATGGCTATGACTATCTGTTAACCACTTTTATCCCACAGTTGCGCCAGTCAGGATTCAGCCAGGCCGATGTGGACACGATGTTGCGTGATAACCCCTCACAATTTTTCCAATAAGGACAGAATCATGAAAAAGATTGGCGTTGCTGGCTTACAGCGTGAGCAGATTAAAAAGACCATCGAAACCGCAGCACCGGGCTGCTTTGAAGTCTCCATTCATAACGATATGGAAGCGGCGATGAAGGTGAAATCCGGCCAACTGGATTACTACATCGGCGCTTGTAACACCGGCGCGGGTGCAGCGCTGTCGATTGCCATCGCGGTGATTGGCTACAACAAAAGCTGCACTATCGCCAAGCCGGGTATTAAGGCGAAAGACGAACATATCGCAAAAATGGTTGCGGAAGGGAAAGTGGCTTTTGGTCTCTCCGTCGAACATGTTGAACATGCGATTCCGATGCTGGTTAACCACCTGAAATAAAAGGCATGACTATGGATCTGTATATTCAGATTGTGGTGGTGGCCTGCCTGACCGGCATGACGTCACTTCTGGCACACCGCTCGGCGGCCGTCTTTCATGACGGCATCCGCCCGATTCTGCCGCAGCTGATCGAGGGGTACATGAATCGCCGTGAGGCGGGAAGTATCGCGTTTGGTCTGAGTATCGGCTTTGTGGCGTCGGTGGGGATCTCCTTTACCCTGAAAACCGGCTTGCTCAACGCCTGGCTGCTGTTCCTGCCGACGGATATTCTCGGCGTGCTGGCGATGAACAGCCTGCTGGCGTTCGGTCTGGGCGCTATCTGGGGCGTATTGATTCTGACCTGCCTGCTGCCGGTGAACCATCTGCTCACGGCGCTGCCGGTTGATGTACTGGGTAGCCTCGGTGAACTGAGTTCTCCAGTGGTTTCCGCATTCGCACTCTTCCCGCTGGTGGCGATTTTCTACCAGTTTGGCTGGAAGCACAGCATTATCGCGGCGGTGGTAGTACTGATGACCCGCGTGGTGGTGGTGCGTTACTTCCCGCATCTGAACCCAGAATCGATTGAGATTTTTGTGGGGATGATGATGCTGCTGGCGATCGCCATTACGCATGATATTCGCCACCGCGGTGATGAGGAGATGGATGCCAGCGGGCTATCGGTCTTTGAAGAACGAACTTCGCGGATTATTAAAAACCTGCCGTATATTGCCATCGTCGGCGCGCTGATTGCTGCCGTTGCCAGTATGAAAATTTTTGCTGGTAGCGAGGTCTCAATTTTTACGCTGGAAAAAGCCTATTCGGCAGGGATTACGCCGGAGCAGTCGCAGACGCTGGTTAACCAGGCGGCGTTGGCGGAGTTTATGCGCGGGCTGGGCTTTGTACCGATGATTGCGACAACCGCGCTGGCGACGGGCGTTTACGCGGTAGCGGGTTTCACCTTCGTTTATTCCGTTGGCTACCTGGCACCGAATCCGTGGATTGCGGCAATCCTTGGCGCTATCGTGATTTCAGCGGAAGTGCTGCTGCTGCGCTCTATTGGCAAATGGCTGGGGCGTTATCCGTCAGTGCGTAACGCATCGGACAATATTCGTAATGCCATGAATATGCTGATGGAAATGGCGCTGTTGATCGGTTCGATTTTTGCCGCCATCGAGATGGCAGGCTACACCGGTTTCTCAATTGCGGTAGCGATCTACTTCCTCAATGAATCGATTGGACGTCCGGTACAGAAGATGGCGGCGCCGGTCGTGGCGGTGATGATCACGGGTATTGTACTGAATATTCTCTACTGGTTTGGTCTGTTTGTTCCGGCCTGAGGAGGCGTAAAACATGAAGACGTTTCCTCTGCAAAGCCTGACGCTCACGCAAGCACAGCAAAAGCAGTTTGCGCTGGTGGATACGATTTGCCGTCACTTTCCTGGCGCTGATTTTCTGGCCGGAGGTGATTTGGGATTGGCTCCGGGGCTAAATCAGCCTCGGGTGACGCAACGTGTGGAAAAGGTGCTGGCCGAGGCATTTCATGCTGAGGCCGCAGCGCTGGTTCAGGGGGCGGGCACCGGGGCTATTCGCGCCGGGCTGGCTGCGCTGCTCAAACCCGGCCAGCGTCTGCTGGTTCATGATGCGCCTGTGTATCCCACAACGCAGGTACTCATTGAGCAGATGGGTATTACCCTGGTCAGGGCGGATTTCAACTGCCTCCCGACAATCACGCAGGCGATTACGCAGCATCGTCCTGACGCCGCACTGGTGCAGCATACGCGTCAGCAACCGCAGGATCGTTACGTGTTAGCTGAGGTGTTGGCGGAAATAACAAAGTGCGGCGTGCCGACGTTAACCGACGATAACTACGCGGTGATGAAAGTTGACGGCATCGGCTGTGAATGTGGGGCGACTCTGTCTACCTTTTCCTGCTTCAAGCTCTTTGGTCCGGAGGGAGTAGGGGCGGTGGTCGGCAAGGCGGAGGCTATCGCTAAAATCCGTGCGACGCTTTATTCCGGTGGCAGCCAGATTCAGGGCGCGCAGGCGCTGGAGGTGCTCCGCGGCCTGGTTTTCGCTCCGGTGATGCATGCAATACAGGCTGGCGTTTCAGCACGGTTACTGACGATGCTCAATAGCGGAGTGCTGCCCGGGGTGAAAAAAGCCGTCATCGCCAATGCTCAGTCGAAGGTGCTGATCGTGGAGTTTCACCAGCCGATTGCCGCTCGTGTGCTGAAAGCGGCACAAGAGAGAGGTGCGCTGCCATACCCGGTGGGGGCAGAGTCGAAATATGAGATCCCTCCGCTGTTCTATCGCCTTTCGGGGACGTTTCGCGAAGCGAGTCCGTCGTTGGGCGATTATGCGATTCGAATCAATCCAAACCGAAGTGGAGAAGAAACGGTGCTGCGTATTTTGCGCGAGAGCGTGAGTGCGATAACATGTGAATGAGCACCTAATCTATAAATGCAAAAACCGGGAAGACCCCGGTTTTTTTGTATCTGCGCAATCGCTTCTATTACTGATTCGCAGCCGGGCCACAGCCACCAATAATTTTTGAAATCGAAATTGCTGGGTGCAGGAAATAATCGTAGCTGCAGTTATTTTTTGTGTTTTCGATATGACCAGTACACGCGGTCAGCGTAGCCAGAACACCAGCAACTAAGGTGATTTTTGCAAATTTCAGCATGTCAAAATCCTTGTTAGATATCTATTTATAAATGGATGAAGTCCATTTTTCGCCGGATAAGATATCAACTAACATAAACTTTAAGTAGTCCAGAAAAGGACATGTCGCTTTATATATAAAACATACGATTAGTGAATTGAATTTAAATAAAAAAGCCTGGTATTAATAAATAATACCAGGCTGCTGGGTTTAATTAATTAGCGAAATGTTTTTCTGAAATTCAACATAAAGCCCTTATCGCTGATGTTGTCCTCTTTCCACTGGTAAGCGTCCAGATTCAGGCTGGCGTCTTTGGCGCTGTATTTCACACCGACCGTCGCCAGACCGTTGATGCCTCCGCCTTTTTGCTCGTCGTCTACGCCAAAGGACTGGCCTGCGGCACCTTGCAGTGACGCAGTACGCTGGCTTTTGCTGTAGCTCAGGTTCGGACCGCCTTCCAGTGTGGCGCTGGCGCTCCAGCCATTTTCACCGGTATAGTCGAACTTCATTCCGACAATGGAATCTACGGCGGTTTCGCTGCCAGCGTTCATCGACAGGTTAAAGTCCCCCGCGCTGCGCTCTTTGTAGCCGCCTTCCAGCGTATGACGGAATTTCACCCCGGCGTACGGCGTGACTTTCAACGTATCGTTGAGCATGGTGAAGGTTTTCGCCCCTTCGCTGCGAAACTCAAGATACTGCTGACGTGCGTTGGAATCCGCCACCTTGTTGGTGTCGCCATAAGAGACAGAACGGCTGCTGTCGAGATTGTGCACGTCATAACGCAGGCTGTTCTTCCACGCCAGACCTTCATTAAACGCCATGCTGTGCTTCAGACCAAAGAACTGGCTGTAGCCACCGGTCAGGCCGTTATCGCCTGCGGTCTGCGAACCGTTGCCATCCAGACGGGCGATGCCGTACTCCATGGTCAGATTCTGGCTGGCAGTCAGATCCAACGTCTGGCGCAATGCCAACATGTCGTACTGGGTATCGTTGCCCAGTTCTGCGCGCGGGTCGCCTTTCGCCACAACGTTGAATGCCAGGCCATCTTTAATTTGCGGTGCGGCGTCGGCCAGCATGTTAAAGCGGTTGCTTAACACGCGGGCTTCGCGGAACGCGGTGGTGGCCTGGCTGCCGCTGACCTGTTTCAGGGCGTTGTTAAGTTCAGCGGTGGTGCCAACGTTGAGGCTGGTGTACAGCTCGTTGTTGGTGTAGCCGGCATCGAGCGCGCTCGCCACGTCAGAAACGCTGCTGTCGGTTGCCACATCGGCATAGGCATTTTTGGTCATGGTGACGTCAATGTTGCCGTCGCTGTCCTGGCTACCCTGGGCGTTCCACACCACGGTGGTGGACTGGATGGCTGAAGCGTCAGTCAGGTTGCTGCCCTGCACCACGTTGTCGAAGGTGGCGGTGGTGTCGGCGGTGCCGGCGGTAAAGCCGGTGTTGATTTCCACGCCGTTCATGCTGGCGTTGCTGACTTTAAGCTGGCCTGCGCTGCCGTCGGCGCTGGTGCCGACCACGTAGCCGGTCAGGTCGTTGGTACCGGAGGACGGGGAGGAACTGTTGCCGCCGGTGACGGTGGTGTCCGGCACGTCCGGCAGGGTGTAACCGGCATAATGCACTTCGGTTGCGTTGCCATTATTGCCGTTAGTCCCTTCCACGTTCACGCTGTCGCCCTGCTTAATCAGGCCGGAACCGGTGACATCGTCGTCAATGTCCACGATGCCGTTATTGACCACATGGCCTGCGCCCGCCACGCTGAAGGCGTAAGAGTCACTGGCATGGATGTTGATGGTGCCGTTGTTCTCAATCACCGCGTCAGCCGTGGCGTTAGCGTCCAGCGCCATTGCCACCATGCCGGTGTCGGTGGTGCCTTCCGTCCCGAGGTTGATGGTGCCGTTGTTCACCAGTTGGGCGTTTTTGCTGCCGTACATGCCGTAGGCGTTGTTGCCGCTGATGTTCATGGTGCCGTCGTTTTGCGCGACGTAGTTGTTGTGGGTAAAGCTGACCGCTTTGCCGTTATCCACATCGTAGTTAATTATGCCTGCCTGCTGGTTCCAGAAGAACGCGAGGCCAGCATCGGCGTTTCCGGCGCTGGCCATCACGGATTTGGCGGTGGTGTCCACCACGCCGGCGTTAATGAATACGCCGGTGTTGCCCTGGACATTCAGCCCGGCGCTGCCTTTGGCATCGCTTATCACGATATGGCCGGTATTGTAGAGGCGACCATTGCCGCGGAAGTTAACGCTATTTTCCGCGTTATCGATAATCAGCTCGCCGCTGTTGTTGAATACCGCGTGGTTGTTAAGATCGAGCGTGCTGGCGTATGCGCCTTCTCCGGCGTAGCCGAGAGACCAGGTGCCGCTGTTGTTGACCACGGCATTGTTACTCAGTTTGCCGCCGCGGTTAACTTCGCCTCCGGCAAGGTTGTTAAAGGTGCCGTTGTTTACTGTCACCAGCGCATCTACGGTGCCGGTATTATTAAACGTGCCGCCGTTGAGGGTGACGCTGTTCACTGTACCTTTGTTATCCAGCGTGCCGTTGTCGATCTCAATCTTGTTGTTGATGGTGCCGGAAGCATTATTGGTCAGTGTGTAGTCGTCGGACTTAATCACAATCAGGTCGCCGTTCACGGTGCCGTTATTGCCCACATCGCCCATAATAGAAGTGTTTTTCGCCAGATCGACCGTCTCGCCGGTATCGGCGATCAGCCCGTCGAAATAGGCACTGCTGACATACTCATCCGTCGGGTTGTATTCCTCGCTATTCTGACAGTTGTCGCCGAAGCAGACCTGACCGTAGTTGATGACGGTGCTGCTGGCATCGGCATAGAAGGGTTGACCATATGAGGCATCAATATTAATCGTGCCGGTCTTGTCATTAATGACGGTGCCGCCATTCGTTGCTGCCATACCAATCAGATAAGGCGTGTCAGTACCCACGCTCTCGTTGCTGGTTAAATTTATTTCTCCCTGGTTAATTGCGGTGCTGCCGGAGCCATTCGCCCACATTCCTGTGCCGGCATTCACTACATTAATCGTTCCAGTATTGGTGCCGACTGCTGTATCAGTTACTACCATTCCTCCGCCAAGCGCAACAAAACAGCGGGTAATGTCAGAATCGCAGTTCAGATTATTACCGCTCTGATCTTTCCATACGCCTTTGTGATTAATTGTTCCTTTATTTTCAGCCGTTGATGTGTCGGTTAACAGGATTCCCCATGTATTACCGCCTGATGTTGATATCGTACCTTCATTGATAGCACTGGAATCATCCCAGAGTTCAATCGCAGAAAATTGCATCGAGCTATTAATGGCGATAATTGTTGAATGGTCATCGACGCCGGTGGGCGTCATGGATGCAAAATCGCTGGCAGTTAAAGAAATACTTCCTTTATTGCTGACCTGGCTGTTATCGGATTGCACGATGCCAAAAAATATGGGGGGAGCTGTATTATCCTGGCTGACATCAATATCTATGGTCCCCAGCGTATCGTTCGTAAATGCACTGTCCTGTAGAGAAATAATCGAACTGTCCATCATGGACACATAGTGACCAGAGATATTCCCATCGTTGACTAATGTTGACTGGCTACTAATATTAATAATCCCATGCGGGTCGGTTAATGGCGCAGCCGCAGTGGACAACTGAGAGTCAATGTTGAGTGTAGCGCCTTCGCTGATATACATTGAAGAACTATTGCTGATGTTGGCAAAAGCAATGTTAGTGTTAGACGCGCTCCTCGCGGTGATTGACGATTCGCCATTGAGTACGACCATATTATTACTACCGGATACGTCAATACCCGTCACGACAGGTATGGCCGTCCAGTCTGTGGTCGTCTGCGCACTGGATACATCAACACCGCCATCAATAGTGACGGTATTATTTTGACCGTCAATGATGATCCCGGAAACATTATCCTGATACTGGGTTCCTTTAGCAGAAATACCAGTGGCCAGATCAAGATGATACGGTGTGGCATCGACAGAAACACTGCCTGTGATATGCACATCGTTAAAATCACCGTTCATCATAACACCTGCTAAATCCCGGCCATAGGCCGGATTTTCGCCTGAATTATCAGGCCAGTCGTTGGGATTATCACGCTCGGACGAGACATTGATGTCACCATCAATTAACAGTTCGCCATGTTGATCCTGTGTATTCTGCGCGTTGATATTCACGCCAATAAAACCATTACCATTTGCAAAACGCAGACCATCCGGGGTGTCAAGCCCATCATCTGATGTTGCTTTGACATTAATCGTCCCCATCAGGTTTACGTTACTACCCGCCCCATTAATGTCTATCCCCGTAGAGGACGTTGTAACATTAAGAGAGCCGTTGTTAGCAAACTGACTGTTATCGCCATCGATTGAGATACCCGTACTGCCAGCATCTGTGGTGTAGATATCACCTTTGTTTTCTACGCTATTATTGATCCCCGTGACCTCCAGTCCGGTGCCTTTTTGTGAGACGGTAATGTCGCCCTTATTGTTAAAGGTGTTCTGCTCGCCCGTCACCTCAAAGCCAACGGAGTCTGCGTCGCGTACGGTGGTTTTACCGGCGTTGGTGACTTTGTTGCCCTTACCGGTAGTGGCGATCCCCACGGCGCCGTTGGTGACCAGCAGGTCGCCACGTTGCGTGATGTTGGCGTTATCGCCGTTGATCGTCACGCCCGCCGAGCCTGCGCCATCGACGTTCAGATCGCCGGTGTTGATCATGCGGGTATTGTCGCCGTCAACTTTGGTGCCTGCTGCACCGCCGGAGATGGTCTGATCGCCTTCATTAATGACCAGCGCATCGTTGCCGTCAATATACAGCCCGGTGGAGCCTTCGCCGCTGGTGGTGGAGTTGCCTTGGTTATCAACCCATGCGCCGTCGCCCGTGATTTTCGAGCCGGTGCCGCCGTCGGTGATGGTCAGTTCACCCTCGTTGCTGACGTGGGCGTTATCGCCGGTAATGATGGCACCGGTGGAGCCTGCGCCGCTGATGTGTGAGATACCGCTGTTATCCACGGTGATATTGTCGCCGTCGAGAACGATGGCGGTGCCGCCGCCGCTGACGGTGATGTCGCCGGCAAGGGTGGTGTTAGTGCCGTCGCCGGAGATTAACGCGCCGGTGCCTCCGTCCACCGTGGACTTACCGGAGATGGTGTTGGTGGTGTTATCGCCGGTGATGACGATGCCCGTTGCGCCATCGGTGACGGTGGAGTCGCCGCTCAGGGTGTTGTTTGTCCGGTCGCCGGAGATAATCACGCCGGTGTTGTTGTCGCCGCTGATTTGCGCGTCGCGATCGGACTGGTGGGTTTTATCGTCCCCGGTGACGACAGTGGTCTGGTCATTGGCGAGGATCAGATAACCTTCGCTGTCATACTTCCAGTAGTTGCCATTCTGTTGGGTGCCTTCAATCACGGCGGCGTTGGTGTCGGTGACGTTCCAGCCGGTTACGTTCAGCGTTTTGCCGTCAGCGGTGGTGAGCTGCCACTGGCCGTCTTTTTCGGCGTAGCTGAGCGTGGCGGCGCCGAGGTGCGTGCCGTCATCCAGTTTGATGTCGTCGAATGCCAGCGTGTTTTTGCCTTTATTGAGGGTGACGCCGTTGCTGAAAGTGGTGACGGTGGTGTCATCAGGCGGTGTGGGTGTATCTCCGCCGTCATCGGGCGGGGTAACGTCGCCGCCATCGTCGGGTGGGACAGGGGTAACATCGTCGCCGTCGTCAGGCGGGGTAACGTCGCCGCCATCGTCGAGTGGGACAGGGGTAACATCGCCGCCGTCGTCAGGCGGGGTAACGTCGCCGCCATCGTCGGGTGGGACAGGGGTAACATCGCCGCCGTCATCGGGCGGGGTAACGTCGCCGCCATCGTCGGGTGGGACAGGGGTAACATCGCCGCCGTCATCTGGTGGGAGGATTGGGGTGTTATTATGTTGGGAATGCCCGCCACCATTGTTATCGATGCCAATCGCTACACCTGCGGCGAGCGCTGCGACTCCGCCAGCCACCCATCCCCAATGGTTGTCTTGTTCTTCGTAGCCAGCGAGGCAACGTGCTGAAAGTTTGTCGCGTTCTTGTTTAGATAATACAGATATATTTGCGGGGCAATCGCTGTCATCATCGTTGTCGGCAGCTATTGCTGGAACGTAGTAGGTTTGGAGTGCTATTGCAATACCTACTGCAATGAGTTTTTTCCTTTGCATAATTGTTATCCTTAGTGAACTATATATCTGACGCAAGATGTAAACTTATTTTGAGGAGCTAATATTGTATTGCTTGCTTTCGGATAACGCTATTTCGCGAAATAATTATGATAACTATGACTTATTGAAGACGTGAATTCATTTATTGTCATTAAGGATGTGTGAAGGATATTTTGTGCGGTTTTGATGAATTAATGTGATTGTTTATTTGCGGGGTGAATGAGTTTAATTTTTCTTCATTTAGATTTGAGAATAAAGAATGAATGGAAAAAGAATAAATAAATGCCCTGAATAACAGGGCAGAATTTAAATCAATGATTAGAGAACCAGTTCAGCTTATCGCGTAGCCCAACCACACGACCGACGATAATCAGCGCCGGGCTTTCAACCTGCTGCGCTAATTCCCCGAGCTGCGCCAGCACACCGTTGACGACGCGTTGTTTCACGGAGGTGCCGTTTTCTACAAGTGCGACGGGCATATCGGGCTGCATGCCAAATTCGATCAGTTTTTCCTGGATCGTGGCCGCCTGGTTCAGCCCCATGTAGAACACCAGCGTCTGTTTCTCTGCCGCCAGATTTTCCCAGTCCAACTCGCCGCCGGTTTTCAGGTGCCCGGTAACCAGACGAACGCTCTGGGCGTAATCACGATGGGTCAGTGGAATGCCGGAATAGGCGGAACAACCGGAGGCTGCGGTAATACCCGGTACGACAGAGAATGGAATACCGGCGTGGCAAAGCGTTTCCAGCTCTTCGCCACCGCGACCAAAGATGAACGGGTCGCCACCTTTCAGTCTCACGACGCGTTTACCCTGTTGCGCTTCACGCAGCAGGATCTGGTTAATCTCTTCCTGCGGTACGCAGTGGTAACCCGCACGTTTACCGACGAATACCCGGTCGGCATCGCGGCGCACGAGGTTCATAATATCGTCGGAAACCAGACGGTCATAAACTACTACGTCTGCCTGCTGGATCTGCTGCAGCCCTTTCAGCGTCAGCAGCCCGGCATCGCCAGGACCGGCACCAACCAGCACCACTTCTCCACGGTGATCCAGTGGTTCGCTAAGCAACTGCTCGGTGGTTTCTTCGATGGCTTTTGTGTCACTGTTTGCCAGCGACTGCGCCAGGCGGTCATTAATGAACAATTTTTCCCAGAAGCGGCGACGTTCACCCATACTGGCAAACTGTTTTTTAACCCGAGAGCGCAGCTTGCCGGCATATTGCGCGACCTGGCCCAGATGCTGAGGTAGCATGGATTCAAGCTTTTCACGCAGCAGACGGGCCAGCACCGGTGAAGTGCCGCCAGAGGAGACCGCCACCATCAGCGGCGAGCGGTCGATAATGGAGGGCATGATAAAACTGGCTGCTTTTGGCGCATCGACCACGTTGCAGAAAATACGCCGTGATTCGGCGGCGGTGCTGACGCTTTGATTGACGGCATCGTCATCGGTGGCGGCAATAGCCAACCAGCAGGTGTCGAGCAAGGACTCATCGAACGGCCCCTCAACCAGCGTCAGCATGTTTTCATCTGCCCATACTTTGAACTGCGGAATAAACGCCAGCGCATTAACCGTTAAACGTGCGCCCGCTTCCAGCAGTAACCGCGCTTTGCGTTCTGCGACATCACCACCGCCGACGATCAAGCAGTCGCGGTCACGTAGTTGACAAAATATAGGCAAATGATCCACGACATTACCCCTTAATTATTGGCAGCAGCCTCTGGCTGATTGATTTTTGCCGGAGCCGGACGCTCCGATTTTGGCGTAGCATACCAATAACCTAATCCCATGAATACGACACCGGACAAAGTATTACCGAGTGTCACCCACAGCAGGTTATGACCAATTCCTGACAGGGTATAGGCTTCGCTGTGATGGCCGAACCAGGAGAGGGCAAACAGCGTCATGTTGGCAACGGAGTGCTCGTAGCCGGAAGCGATAAACGCCAGCAGACACCACCAGATAGCGAGGAATTTTGCCGCGCCTTCGGTACGGATTGCCATCCAGATTGCCAGACAAACCAACCAGTTACACAGTGCGCCTTTAAAGAACAAAACCATTGCAGGCGCGGTCGTTTTCGCCAGAGCAACCGAATGGACGATGCTGGTATCGACCGGCAGCAGGCTACCGCCACCCCAGCTGTAAAGCAGAGCGACAAACACGGAACCGACCAGGTTACCCAGCCAGGTTTTTGGCAGGATTGCCCACATCTGACCGTGGCTGATGGTGCCTGCTTTGACGCCGAGCGTCAGAAACATGGTGTGACCGGTAAACAGTTCCGAACCGGCAATAATGACCAGCGTTAAGGCGATACCAAAGGTTGCACCCATCACAAGAGGACGAACGGACGGGTCGAGCAGATTACCGAGGGTGAAAATAAGAATGATGCCGAGACCCACATAGGCTCCCGCCATTGCCGAACTGATCCAGAATCCGAGCGGGTTATTAGCCGACAGGCGTGCGATGCGCGCAGCGTTAGCCGCACACTTATTGATAGTGTCTGTGAACATGTGTTGATTATCCTTGAAGTACAAACAATAAAAAGAAATCGTAACCGTAGGCCGGATAAGGCATTTATGCCGCCATCCGGCAATGTGCTTGTGCAATTGCCTGATGGCGCTACGCTTATCAGGCCTACTAATAAAAGACCTACAAATACGTCAAAAAAGGGGAGGCGTTGCGCCTCCCAAAATTAATTAACCGCGCAGTTGCACCGTGCCGTCTTTCACTCGCGCTTCGTAATGTTTCACGGAGAACTGTTCGTCTTCCATGCACAGACCGTCGCTTAAGCGAAAACGCTGTTTTTTCAGCGGGCTGGCAACCCACAATTCGCCCTGATGTTCAGCAATCAGCCCACGAGAAAGCACGCTGGACTCAAAGAACGGGTCGATGTTGCTGATCGCAAACACCTGGTCGCTGTGATACGGGCGGAAAATCGCAACCTGCTCGTTACCTAACAGGGCACAGACGCCTGTTGCAGGCAGAATGTCATCGATTTTGCAGATGTTTTTCCACTGGCTCATGCGTTTTCCTCCACCAGAGTCACCGGGATACGCTCATAAGGCGTGGCCGGACGATGTTGTTCACGTTCAGGCACAACCTGGACATTCGGATCGCGTTTTTCGCTGTTGATAAAGTGTTTGAAGCGAACCTGCGCGGATGGGGTGTTAACGGTTTCTGTCCACTCACACACCACTGCTTCACGCAGACGGGCCATCTCTTCTTCAAGATGCTGGTTCAGACCCAACTTGTCGTCGATGATGACGGACTTCAGATACTCAATACCGCCTTCCAGATTGTCTAACCACGGTGCGGTACGGGTCAGTTTGTCGGCAGTACGGATGTAGAACATCATGAAACGGTCAAGGTACTTGAGCAGCGTTTCGCGATCGATATCCGCTGCCAGCAGGTCTGCATGACGAGGTTTCATCCCGCCGTTACCGCAAACGTACAGGTTCCAGCCTTTCTCAGTGGCGATGATACCCACGTCTTTACCCTGAGCTTCCGCACATTCACGGGTACAGCCGGAGACGCCGAACTTCATTTTGTGCGGGGTACGAATGCCTTTGTAGCGATTTTCCAGCTCCACGCCGAAGCCCACGCTATCGCCGACGCCGTAACGGCACCAGGTGCTGCCTACGCAGGTTTTCGCCATACGCAGCGCTTTGGCATACGCGTGACCGGTTTCAAAACCGGCTTCAATCAGCTGACGCCAGATTTCCGGCAGGTCATCTTTCTGCGCGCCGAACAAGCCGATACGCTGAGAACCGGTAATTTTGGTGTACAGGTTAAATTCACGCGCGATACGGCCCACAGCTACCAGGCCTTCAGGGGTAATTTCGCCACCCGCAGAGCGCGGGATCACGGAGTAAGTACCGTCTTTCTGGATGTTCGCCAGGAAGTTGTCGTTGGTGTCCTGCAACGGCGTGTGCTGCGGTTTGAGGATGTACTCATTCCAGCAGGAAGCCAGCAGGGAACCTACGGTAGGTTTACATACTTCACAGCCGTAACCTTTCCCGTGTTTTGCCAGCAGCTCTTCGAAGGTTTTGATGCCTTCTACGCGGATGAGATGGAACAGTTCCTGACGTGAGTACGGGAAGTGTTCACACAGATTGTTGTTAACTTCGATACCCTGTTTCGCCAGTTCGGCGTTCAGAACCTGCGTTACCAGCGGGATACACCCGCCGCAGCCGGTCCCGGCTTTGGTTTCTGCTTTCAGCGCCGCAACGGTATGGCAGCCCTTGTTGATAGCGGCAACCAGCATGCCTTTGGTGACGTCAAAACAGGAGCAAATCTGCGCGCTGTCCGGCAGTTTATCGACACCGATAGACGGCTTACCGCTGCCCGCGTGTGCTGGCAGAATCAGTGAATCCGGATTTTCCGGCAGTTCGATGGCGTTCAGCACCAGTTGCAGCAGATTGCCGTAATCGCTGGTGTCGCCCACCAGAACCGCGCCGAGCAGGGTTTTGTTATCTTCGCTAACGATCAGGCGTTTGTAGACTTCTTTGCTTTCGTCGAGATAGACGTAGCTACGGGCGCCCGGCGTGCGCGCATGCGCGTCGCCAATACCGCCGACGTCAACGCCGAGCAGCTTCAGCTTGGCGCTCAGGTCCGCGCCTTCAAAGGCGTTTTCGGTTTCGAGAATATGGTCAACGGCAACCTGCGCCATTTTATAGCCTGGAGCGACCAGACCATACACGCGGTTGTTCCAACTGGCGCATTCGCCGATGGCATAGATGTCCGGGTCAGATGTCTGGCAGGTGTCGTTAATGACGATACCGCCGCGTGGCGCGACGTCCAGGCCGCACTGGGTGGCCAGTTTGTCGCGTGGACGAATACCGGTAGAGAAGACGATGAAATCGACTTCCAGTTCGCTACCGTCGGCAAAACGCATGGTTTTGCGCGCTTCGGTGCCTTCCTGAACGATCTCTTTGGTGTTTTTGCTGGTGTGCACACGCACGCCCATGCTTTCAATTTTGCGACGTAACTGCTCGCCACCCATATGATCCAGCTGTTCAGCCATCAGCATTGGGGCAAATTCAATCACGTGGGTTTCAATGCCGAGGCTTTTCAGCGCACCGGCGGCTTCCAGGCCCAGCAGACCACCGCCGACAACAGCACCGCGTTTGCTGCGTCGCGCGCAAGACTCAATCGCGTTGAGGTCTTCGATGGTGCGGTAAACGAAGCAGTCCTGGGTTTCCGAACCTTTAATCGGTGGGATCCACGGGTAAGAGCCCGTCGCCATGATCAGCTTATCGTAGTAAACCGTACGACCTGCGCTGGAGTGGATCACCTTCTCCTGGCGGTTAATGGTAATTGCGCGCTCGCCCACTAACACCTTAACACCGTGCTTCTCGTAGAATCCTTCACGCACCAGAGAAAGCTCTTCGGCGGTGTGGTGGGAGAAGTAGGAAGACAGGTGTACACGGTCGTACGCTTTGCGGGGTTCTTCACAGAAGACGGTAATATCAAAATTGGCAGCGTCGGATTTATCAAGAAGATCCTCAATAAAGCGATGGCCGACCATACCATTACCGATAATAGCGAGTCTGACTTTGCTCATTTTTGCCTCGATTTCTTTTCTATTACTGCCTACCTTAACGATTCAGCTACCGCGCTTATTGATACAAATCAAATTCGCCCTTATATACTCCTTAAGAGGTATATAACTGATTTGTCAGCATTTTTATAAGTGACGGAATTATTTGGGTTTTCGTGTTTGTATAAATAGCGTACAAATTAAGGGGTTTTTGTAAGAATTGGCCTACATGACCAATGAAAGAAGAGGAGGGTGAGAATGTGCCGGATGATGTGGATACCATCCGGCGGTGAGATTAATGCGTTGCTGGGGCGTTATGCTGGCGATGGCGCGTGACAAACCCAAGAATAAAGCACATCACGAATACAACCGCATACAAGCCGTTAGCTGTTTGCAATGCCGCCTGAGGGCCGCTGTGTGCCACGATAGGGCCGGTGACGACGAAAGTGAGCATGGTGCCGATGGTGCCGCAGGTCAGAACGAAGTTAACCAGTTTGGGTGAGGCGACCTTCGTCTGCTGGGAGCCAAGGGTAATGATGGTGGTATAAATCGCACTGGAGAAGAAGCCCAGCGTCATAATAAACCACGGCATATGCTCTGGCGTACCGGTGATAAACAGATACATCAGGACGGTAGCCAGACCCGCCAGTACGGTCAGGATGCGCTGCAAATCGAAGAAACGCAGAATAAAGCTAAATGCCCACATGCCAACCATGTAAGACATCCAGAAGTCGCTGACCAGTTTACCCGCATCGTTCAGGCTCATGCCCAGGCTTTTGGCGTACTCCGGGACCCAGGAGATAAAACCCAGCTGACCAAGGATGTAGCACAGTGCAGCGATCGCCAGAAACAGCACGCCAATCCCCCATTTTTCTTTTACTACCGGCGCGTCTGACTGCTGAGCGTGTTTACCCAGTGCCGGGAATTCACAACCGAAGGTCAGCAGGAAAATGGCGACGTATACGAGGCCGATGCAGGCATAGACCCAATACCATTCGATGCTGCGCGCTAACAGGAACGCGGCAACCATTGGGAAAATCATACCGGCCATGCTGAAGAAGGAGTCAGTAAACAGCAGGCGGGAACCGCGCTGACGACCTTCGTACATTTGAGTTACCAGGAACGTACCAATCGACATGGTGATACCGCTTACCAGGCCCAATACAAACATGGCGGCGGAGAACAAGGCCAGGCTATGGCTGAACATCAGTCCGGCAACGGCCAGTACCATCAGGATAAAGCCGAAGCGCAACTGGGTTTTCAGTGGCACGATTTCCATTAACCATGCATTCAGAAAGATAGAGATCAGAATGCCGGCATTCAGGAAGGTGAAGGTGTTACTCATGCTGGAAACGGGCAAATGGAAGTAATCTGCGATGTTTCCCATCACCATCCCGGTGACAATTACCAACGCACCTGTCAGGGCGTAGGAGAGAAAGCTAATCCATGTGAGCTTGATGCGATTGCTGTTAGTCATGACTGGCCTGTATAGAAGTGTAAGGCGCATTGACTGCGCCGTGAGCGGGCAGATTTTAGGCGCTTTAGTGACGCATTTAAATATTTATTGGTAATAACTTGGTGCGTTACATTTTTCTATGTGATCTTGATCACATTGATACTTGCAGCCATGAGGTTACATTTGTTTCAGGTACGTAAAATTAAGTAAAGGGATGGCCTTGTCCTTGAAGGCTCTTTAGAATCAATTCACTTGCTTCATTTCTGCTCTTGTTAAGGAATTCTCATGCTCAAATCGACTCTGGCGGCTGTTGCAGCTGTTCTCGCTCTTTCTGCTCTCTCTCCCGCAGCACTGGCAGCAAAAGGTGATCCACATGTTCTGCTGACAACCTCTGCTGGTAACATTGAGCTGGAGCTGAACAGTCAGAAAGCCCCGGTTTCAGTGCAAAACTTTGTCGATTATGTCAACAGTGGTTTCTATAACAACACCACGTTCCACCGTGTGATCCCAGGCTTCATGGTGCAGGGCGGCGGTTTTACCGAGCAGATGCAGCAGAAGAAACCTAACCCGCCAATCAAGAATGAAGCCGATAACGGACTGCGTAACACTCGCGGCACGATTGCTATGGCGCGTACAGCGGATAAAGACAGCGCGACCAGCCAGTTCTTTATCAACATTGCAGATAACGCTTTCCTCGATCACGGCCAGCGCGACTTTGGCTACGCTGTTTTCGGTAAAGTTGTGAAAGGTATGGATGTCGCGGATAAGATCTCTCAGGTACAGACCCATGATGTCGGTCCATACCAGAATGTCCCGTCAAAACCGATTGTTATCCTTTCTGCTAAAGTCCTGCCGTAATCGTATCTTGCGCGGGTAGTTCTTGCCCGCGTTCACCCCTCTCTCTGCGTAACCCGAAATTGCTGCTTATACTTGTGGCAAGTGTCGGCTCATTCAGGGAGGTCACGTGAAAAAACTCACCGATAAACAAAAGTCCAGGCTGTGGGAACAACGGCGAAACGCCAATTTCCAGGCCAGCCGACGGCTGGAAGGCGTAGATATTCCACGGGTTACTCTGAGTGCTGAAGACGCCCTGGCGCGTCTTGAAGAGCTGAGGAGGCACTATGAGCGATAAATTCGGTGATGGTCGCGACCCGTATTTATATCCGGGCCTGAATGTCATGCGTAACCGTCTGGGGATTCATCAGGCGCAGCGTTTAGCGCAGGCGGCTTATGAACTGACAGCACTGCGTGCGGCGACTATCGAATTGGGGCCGCTTAAACGGGGCTTACCGCACCTGTGCGCCATTCATCGCCAGCTGTATCGGGATATTTTTGACTGGGCGGGACACCTGCGTGAAGTCGATATTTACCAGGGCGATACTCGCTTTTGCCACTTCGCCTATATCGAGAAAGAGGGCAATGCGCTGATGCAGAACCTGGAAGATGAGTCCTGGCTGGTGGGAATACCGGAAGACAAGTTTGTCGATCGTCTTGCCCACTATTATTGCGAAATCAATGTGCTGCATCCGTTTCGCATTGGCAGTGGCCTGGCGCAGCGTATTTTCTTCGAACAGTTAGCGATTCATGCCGGGTATATGCTGAGCTGGGATGGCATTCCGGTTGAGGAGTGGAATCAGGCTAATCAGAGCGGGGCGATGGGTGACCTGTCTGCACTGCGGGCGATATTTCGTAAAGTGGTAAGCGAAGCCCCGGAAACTGAGTAGAATAGCGCGGTTCTTATGTACCGGAGCCGCCATGATCCTGCTTATTGATAACTATGATTCTTTTACCTGGAACCTGTACCAATACTTCTGCGAACTGGGCGCTGATGTCCTTGTCCGGCGCAACGACGAGCTGACGCTGGCGCAAATCGACGCGCTGAACCCGCAAAAAATCGTGATTTCCCCTGGGCCATGCACGCCGGATGACGCCGGTATCTCACTGGATGTTATTCGTCATTTCGCCGGTAAGCTCCCCTTGTTGGGTGTTTGTCTTGGCCACCAGGCGATGGCGCAGGCCTTTGGCGCGAGTGTGGTTCGGGCGGCTAAAGTGATGCACGGTAAAACCTCGCCGATTACCCATAACGGGCAGGGCGTTTTTCAGGGACTCGCCAACCCATTAACGGTAACGCGCTACCACTCTCTGGTGGTTGCCCCTGAGACGCTTCCTGAGTGCTTTGAGGTGACAGCCTGGAGTGAAACGCAGGAGATAATGGGCATTCGTCACCGCGAGTGGGATATGGAAGGGGTACAGTTTCACCCGGAGAGTATTCTCAGCGAACAGGGGCATCAGCTGCTGGCTAATTTTCTCAATCGCTGATTTGTAGTTGCTATTCAGTGATTTTTTATTCATATTTTGTGATTATAATTTCACTGGCGTTTCTGCTTAACAGGGTGGTAATGACATGGCAACTGAACAAACTGCAATTACGCGCGCGACATTCGATGAAGTGATTCTGCCGATTTATGCACCGGCTGAGTTTATCCCGGTAAAAGGAAAAGGGAGTCGAGTGTGGGATCAACAGGGCAAAGAGTATGTTGATTTCGCGGGCGGCATTGCAGTGACCGCGTTAGGGCATTGCCATCCGGCACTGGTTGAGGCGTTAAAAACCCAGGGCGAAACTCTGTGGCATACCAGCAACGTTTTCACCAACGAACCGGCGTTGCGCTTAGGCCGTAAAATCATTGATGCGACCTTCGCCGAGCGTGTGTTGTTCATGAACTCCGGTACCGAAGCCAACGAAACCGCCTTTAAGCTGGCGCGCCATTATGCCTGCGTGCGTCATAGTCCGTTCAAAACCAAAATCATTGCCTTCCATAATGCGTTTCACGGCCGTTCGCTGTTTACCGTGTCCGTTGGTGGGCAGCCGAAATACTCCGACGGCTTTGGGCCAAAACCGGCGGATATCATCCATGTCCCGTTTAACGATCTGCATGCGGTCAAAGCGGTGATGGACGATCACACCTGCGCGGTGGTCGTTGAGCCTATTCAGGGAGAGGGTGGCGTCACTGCGGCTACGCCGGAATTCCTGCAAGGTTTGCGTGAACTTTGTGACCAGCACCAGGCGCTGTTGGTATTTGATGAAGTGCAGAGTGGAATGGGGCGTACCGGCGATTTGTTTGCCTATATGCACTACGGCGTGACGCCGGATATCCTCACCAGCGCGAAGGCGCTCGGTGGCGGCTTCCCTGTAAGCGCGGTGTTGACCACTCAGGAGATTGCCTCCGCGTTCCACGTGGGTTCGCACGGCTCCACCTACGGCGGTAACCCGCTGGCCTGCGCGGTAGCGGGAGCAGCGTTTGATATCATCAACACGCCGGACGTGCTGGGAGGCATTCAGGCCCGGCGTCAGGCGTTTGTCCAGCATTTGCACAAGATTGATCAACAGTTCGATATTTTCAGCGATATTCGCGGCATGGGGCTGCTGATTGGCGCCGAGCTGAAACCGCAGTTTAAAGGCCGGGCGCGCGATTTCCTCTATGCCGCCGCGCACGAAGGGGTGATGGTGCTGAACGCCGGGCCGGACGTGATGCGTTTCGCGCCGTCGCTGGTAGTGGAGCAGGCGGATATCGATGAAGGAATGCAACGTTTCGCGCAGGCGGTAGCGAAGGTGGTGGGCTGATTGCCGGATGGCGTACAGGGTAAGCTGTGATTCGTAGGCCGGATAAGCGTAGCGCATCCGGCAAATCTCTTAACCTTTCATGTCCCGTAGTCGGCGGCTCAGCCAGATCCCGTGGTGCGGTCGCTGACGCCATGCTACCGACGAAATGGTATGCATGGTGTTCAGATGCCCAAGAACCCGCTGCAGATGCTGCTCAAGGGTGCTTAACGGACCATGGGACAGCATCTCTGGCGCTTCGAGAATATTCACATCTCCCGAGCTTCCCGGCCCATCATATTCCAGCCGCTGCTGACAGCGCTGGAGCGCAATTTCGCAGGACTCCAGATACCGCTGCGCCAAATCCGGCGTCAGCATCGTATGTTCCCTTGCCAGCGTGGTCATCGCGTTGATGTGTTCAACGATGAACTGGCTGTGCGTGACCCACAGTTTCATGTCTGCAAGGTAGTGCGAGTTAAATCCCGGCTCCTGCATTGCCTGGTTCAGCGAGTTGAACAGCGTGTTTTGCGTCTGGTTGACGCGCATGCGTTGATACGCCAGCGGCGTGGCCTGTGGATCGTTGCTGAGGATCAGACGAATTGCCTCCTGGTCGGCTTCTAACGCATCGTGGGCGTTCTTACGCAGCAGACCGCTCTGCCACTGTGGCCACAGCCAGAGCGTGCCGCCAAAGGCGATTAAGCAGCCAATGACCGTATCGACAAACCGCGGCACGATAAACTCTTCCCCATTCAGCGTCAGTAGTTGCAGGGTGTATACCGCCGTTACCGTAAAACCGACGGTAGCCCAGCCGTAGTTTTTACGGATGATCAGATAGCTCACCAGGGTGATCAGCAGCATGGCCGCCAGCGTGAAACCTTCGGGAATATGAAAGTGCAATGTGACGCCGGCAATAACCAGTCCAACGAGCGTACCTACGGAACGGTGTAAGATGCGCACCCGGGTCGCCCCGTAGCCATTTTGCGTAACAAACAGGACTGTCATCAAAATCCAGTAAGGCTTTGGCAGGTGTAAAGCGCTGCCCATCAGGCTGGCGATACTCAACATAACGCTGATGCGTCCGGCATTGCGCAGCGCTGGGGATTTCAACGACAGGTAGTTTTTCAGGGCAGGGATCAGTGGCAACCGACGCTGCTTGTCAGCCATTAAGTCACGGGCATACAGCGGGCGCTGGGTCCGTAGCACGCGGGCAATACGGCTGAAGTGCCAGTAGCAAAATTGCCCCACCGGATTGTCCGGATGCTGCCTGGCGATTTTCTCCAGCGTGCCAATCTGCTTTTCCATCGAGAAACGGGTCGGCAAGCGGTGATACAAAATATCATCGGCCAGTACCCGAAGGCGTTCGGCGACGGTTCGCGCGTTCCAGCGAATTACCTGCTCCGCGTGGCTACGCTCAACCAGTTTTTGCACTTCTTCTGGCTGGTGGAGGCTAACGGAAATATGCTCCTGTAAATCCAGCGCCTCCTGAAAGGCACGCAGCAGGCGTTTGTATTCGTTGTTGTGATGTGCCGACAGCATATGCATTTGCTGATAGCACTGGGTAATCAGATCCACCGCCTTTTGTTGGCGAACCAGCAGGGGAGGCAGCGCTTTTTCTGGGTCGGCATGCTGGGTCAGCATGCTGTACTTGGCTTCACAGTAATCGGCTAATTCACGGTACAGCAAGCTGAGCGATTCGCGGAGCGGTTGCTCGCGCCACATCCAGAACCAGAACCAGTTGAACAGGCCATACCATAACGTGCCCAGCGCGTAGATCAGCAGCGGCTCCCAGACGGGCATATTCCCGGCCAGGCTGAGCGTGAAAATCGCCGCGATAAGCGAGGCTGGCAGTAATCGCGCATGCAAGGGGCTTAGCTCGGCGGTTACGCCAAGAATGAGCGTCAGGCCGGTGAGGATCAATGGTAGCGGTATAGTTTGCGCAAGCAGTAGCTGCATGATCAAGCTGCACCCGGCAAACAGCGATGCACCAATGACTAAGCGTTTGAAAAAGCGCTTGTGCGGGGTATCAAGACCGGCAATGTTGCAGCAGGCAGGGACGAGGGAAAAGAGAAGCCCCAAATGAAGCTGACCGATGATCAGACCAACAGCCACAGGTAAACATAGCACCAGCGTTTGTCGTAGTGCGTAGTTGATCTCTGGGTGGTATATCAGTCTTCGCCACATCGGAGTAAACAAAAGTGGCGCATTACTGGGTAACGCGCCACTTCGATGGGGTTAACGCGTGCCGTAGACGACGATGGTCTTACCGTGTGCGGAGATCAGGTTCTGATCTTCCAGCATCTTCAGAATACGACCGACGGTCTCACGGGAGCAGCCAACGATCTGGCCGATTTCCTGACGGGTGATTTTAATCTGCATGCCGTCCGGGTGGGTCATCGCATCAGGCTGTTTCGCCAGATTCAGCAGAGTCTGCGCGATACGACCGGTTACGTCGAGGAAGGCAAGGTTGCCCACTTTTTCAGACGTGACCTGCAGACGACGAGCCATCTGAGAAGACAGGCGCATCAGAATATCCGGGTTGACCTGGATTAATTGGCGAAATTTTTTGTAGGAAATTTCAGCGACTTCACATGCGGTTTTGGCACGTACCCAGGCGCTACGTTCCTGACCTTCTTCGAAGAGGCCTAATTCACCAATAAAATCGCCCTGATTCAGATAAGAAAGGATCATTTCTTTCCCTTCTTCATCTTTGATCAGCACTGCCACGGAGCCTTTAACGATGTAATACAACGTTTCCGCTTTTTCACCCTGGTGAATCAGCGTGCTCTTCGATGGGTACTTATGAATATGGCAATGAGACAAGAACCATTCGAGAGTCGGGTCTGTTTGCGGTTTGCCAAGCACCATGCGCGGTTATCCTCTGTTATAAGCTGTCTCCAGAGCCAGAAAACGACGCTGCCTCTGGGTTTGCAAAAATATGCTTCCCGCTACCTGGGAAAGGGGCTGTCAAAAATATACTGCAGCCTGTAATGTGATGTCCTCTGCATACATGCAGTACGTCAATGTATTACTGTAGCATCCCGTCTGTTTTAGCATAGCTTTCGCCGTGTGTCTCCTGGTGTCTCGCTTCAGCATGACGCAGGTCGCCTTCCGTTGCGAGAATTGTTATGTGCGCGTAATCTGTCAGGAAAATTGAAACATTGGAGTTACGAAATATGCAAGCGCGTGTAAAGTGGGTTGAGGGGTTAACCTTCCTCGGTGAGTCCGCCTCTGGCCACCAAATTTTGATGGACGGTAACTCCGGTGATAAAGCGCCGAGCCCGATGGAAATGGTATTAATGGCTGCCGGCGGTTGTAGCGCAATTGATGTGGTATCGATCCTGCAAAAGGGTCGTCAGGATGTGACCAACTGCGAAGTGAAACTGACTTCAGAGCGTCGTGATGAAGCGCCGCGCCTGTTTACCCACATCAACCTGCATTTCATCGTAACGGGTAACGATCTGAAAGATGCGTCAGTCTCCCGCGCCGTCGATCTTTCAGCGGAAAAATACTGCTCCGTGGCGTTGATGCTGGAAAAGGCAGTGAATATTACCCATTCCTATGAAGTGGTTGCTGCTGCGTGATGTCATGCCTGATGGCGTTTCACTTATCAGGCCTACAGGATATAAACACGTAGGCCGGATAAGGCATCAGCCGCCATCCGGCAAAAGACCACATCACTCTATCTTCTTACCTTCCATCAGTCGCTGTACCAGCGGCAGCATAATCAATTCCATCGCCAGACCCATCTTGCCGCCAGGTACGACTAACGTATTGATATGGGAAATGAATGATCCCTGCAACATGGCCAGTAACCACGGGAAGTCGATCCCTTCCAGGTTACGAAAATGAATCACGACAAAGCTTTCATCCAGTGATGGAATGCTCTTAGCGGCAAAGGGGTTGGAGGTATCGACGGTCGGTACGCGCTGGAAGTTAATATGCGTCCGGGAAAACTGCGGCGTGATGTAATTGATGTAATCGTCCATTGAACGCACCACCGAGTCCATCACCGCTTCACGCGAATGTCCACGCTCGCTGGTATCGCGGGTCAGCTTCTGGATCCATTCCAGGTTTACGATAGGTACCACGCCAACCAGCAGATCGACATGCCGGGCCACGTTTTGCTGCGGGGTGACAACACCGCCGTGCAGCCCTTCGTAGAACAGTACATCCGTCGGTTCAGGCAGCGGCTGCCAGGGCGTGAATGTCCCCGGAACCTGGTTCCACGGTACGGCCTCATCGTAAGTGTGCAGATATTTTCGCGACTGGCCTTTGCCCGTCTGACCGTATTCGATGAAGGTTTGTTCCAGCAAGCCGAAGTCATTAGCTTCGGGGCCAAAATAGCTGATATGCCGCCCGGCATCGCGCGCTTTGCGAATCGCCATGTCCATTTCCGGACGGGTATAGCGATGAAAACTGTCACCTTCCACCTCGGCGGCGCGCAGATTTAACTGCGCGAAAATTTTACGAAACGCGAGGCTGGTGGTGGTGGTCCCCGCGCCGCTGGATCCTGTTACCGCAATCACCGGATGTTTGGCAGACATAACAACTCCATGAAATGGTTGTAATTATAGTAAAGTCGGCCGGCGGCTACGGATTACTCGTGAATCTGCTTCCTCGGCATAATGTTGACCGTTTCATGCAGTTCAGACCACACCAGCACGGCTTCACCTGATTGTAGTTGGCGTTTGACGTCGGCGACTTTTTGTTCGAGCGAGCGTTCATGTTCACCATAATCGGTGCCTTCGCGCAAGACAAAGCTTTCAATCAAATTGTCCAGCGCGTCCGGGGAGATATCTTGCCAGGGGATAATCATGATGATGCCTCCAGATACGTTGTCAGCCAGTCCGGGATTCTTGATTCCAGCCACATCACAGGACGGCGCACCGTGCCACCTATAAATCCGACGTGGCCGCCGTGTTCAGTAAGCTGGTACTCCACCTGTGAGGGCAGATTTTCCGGTTTCGGGATCACATGATGATCCATAAACGGATCGTCTTTCGCATGGATAATCAGCGTTGGTTTGGCTATCCGATTGAGCAACGGCATGGCGCTGCACTGGCGGTAATAGTCTATAGCATCGGCGAAACCGTGGATTTTGGCGGTGATTAGATCGTCAAAATCGCGAATGCGGCGTAAAGATTTCAACTGGGCCAGACTCACCGGCAACGAACCTGGATAAGCTTCAAGCTTCCGTGAGGCATTGGCTTTCAACAGATTGAGCAGGTAGCGCTGGTAGACCCGGGAGAAGCCCTTGTCCATATGGTAGCTACAGGCTTCGAGCACGAAAGGTGCAGAAACGATAACCGCCGCATCTATCGGAATATCGTTGCCTTCTTTTGCCAGCAGGCAAGCCAGCATGTTTCCACCGAGTGAATAACCTACCGCCGCGGTCGGTACGCGACCGAACTCACGCTCCAGCCAGTGTAAAAACCAGGTGCCATCTTCTGTTTCACCGGAGTGATAAATGCGGTTCAGACGATTGGGTTCGCCGCTGCAACCGCGAAAATGCATAACCACGCCCAGCCAGCCGCGCTTTTGTGCTGCTTCAATCAGGCCATGTGCGTAGGGGCTGTTCAGACTGCCTTCCAGACCGTGAAAAACCACCAGGCGCGGTTTGTGTTTCGCCTGTTGCGGATCTTCACTCCACGCCAGATCGACGAAATCACCGTCGGGTAATTCCAGACGCTGCCAATGGGCGTCGAACTTCACCTTGCGGCGAATTAAACGCGGCAGCATCGTCTGCAGATGGCGGTTACTGATACCGCGCATCGGGCGGAATTCTCGCGAATCGTCGGTAGGTGGGGTCATTTCTGTGGACGTGATTTCAACCATAACACCGGAGCAATTAATAATCGGAAAGAATAACTATACCGCGCACAGCGCGTGCGGGTTAGCCAATATGTGATTTTGTCGCTAGTCAGTCAGCAGGTTACGCGAGAAAAGATGAAAATCGACGTTGGGTTTACGTCGCCACAGGCGGGCTTTACGCGTCCCTGTCGCCACGCTTTCTCCGGTATCTTCAAACATTCCTGACGCTTCAAAGCGACGAATCAGACTTTTACGCTGGATCGACTGGCCGAGGATCACCTCAGTGGCTTCGAGCAGTTGCCCATGGGTAAATGTTTCCGGCAAGCAGTATACGGGCAGGAGCGAGTACATCGTTTTTTGCCGTAAGCGGTGTAGCGCCGCGGTAATGATTTTCTCGTGATCAAACGCGAGTGAATAGTTTTTCAGTTCATCAACCGGCACCCAACGGGCATTGCTGACGCTGGCGATATGGGGCGCGCAGTCTACCCAGGCGATTAGTGCAAACCAGGTGACCGTCAGGCTCCAGCCGCGCGGGTCACGATCAGGGCCGGAAAAGGTATCCAGTTGTTCCAGCCACGAAGGCGAAACGCCTGTTTTTTCGGTGAGTTTGCGCAGCGCGGTGGCGCGGGTTGAATCATCGTTTTCGATATCAATAAAGCCGCCGGGTAATCCCCAACGCCCTTTTTGCGGCTGGTTTGCCCGCTCGACCAGTAATACGCACAGCGCCTGCTGATGCAGGGTAAATAACACGCTATCTACCGTCACCAGAGGTGAAGGGAAGCGGCTGGCGTCGTACTGATTCAGGTAGTCGGCTTCGGTGGTCATAAGGTACTCACGATGATTTGTAACGCTGACAAGTGTACCAGCCCGACACCGGGGGGCAAGGTTCGTTTTTTCTCATTGCTTATCAGTGGATTAGCTCACGGCTTAAAAATAATTCATTTTATGCTTGCTTAATATGTGTCACAGGGACATTATTAATTGTGTCGAAGGGACACAATTAAGGGGTGAGCGCGATGAACATAAAATTGACACTAACTTTGGACGACCAGACCTATGCCGTTGCCAGCGGTGTTTTTCCTGATGGTGCTGTCTGGTTAAAAGTCACCGATGCGTTGCCAACCTTTGCTCGCCTGATGCGCATCCGTGCCACGGCTATGCGCGATATGAACGATTTTATGCTGCTGGCGCAACTGGTTGAGGCGGTACGTCATCAGACCGATGTACTGGTCAGCCATCTCGACCTCCCCTGGCTGCCGTGGGCGCGTCAGGACAGACATATGGTATCGGGTGATAGCTTTGCGCTGAAAGTCTTCGCCAGTCAGCTTAATACGTTGAAATTTGACAAGGTTAACGTGCTCGACCCGCACAGCGATGCGGCGGCGGCTGCAATCGACAACTTTGTGGCGATCCCCCAGGAGGTCTGCCTGATGCAAAGCGCGTCATTATCGCGGCTGTTTCAGCAAAACGCGCTGATGCTGGTTGCTCCCGATGCGGGATCGCTGAAGAAGATTGATGCTGTAGCCAGAGTAGCCGGTGTGGAGCAGTACGCCATCCTGAGTAAAAAACGTGATGTGGCAAGCGGCAGCCTGACGGGATTTGCGTTATTGGCCGGAGACGTCAGGGGTAGGGATCTGCTGATTGTTGACGATCTGTGTGACGCAGGCGGTACGTTTATAGGCTCTGCACAAGTATTACGTGATGCTGGCGCCCGCAGTGTCAGCCTGTATGTCACCCACGGTATCTTTTCTAAGGGCGTTGATCACCTGTTTGCAAACGGTATTGACGCTATCTACACCACCACCTCTTTAGCTGCCCCAGCGTTGGTACATCCGCAGCTTGAGCTTATCGACATTGACGCGATTTACCGCGCCTGAGGGAGAGACTGATTATGAAAATGAACCCGATTCTGGCTATCGACGGCTACAAAGTTTCTCATCGCGTACAGTATCCGCAGGGTACCCATCGCGTGTATTCCAACTTTACCCCGCGCAGCGATCGCTTTTTCTCCTCGCCGTTGGCGGATGGCAAACTGGTATTCTTCGGCCTGCAGGGTTTTATGCAGTGGTTTTTAGTCGACCTGTTTAATGAGGCGTTCTTTGCCCGCCCGGAAGACGAGGTGGTCAGCGAATACAAACAGGTCATGGACAGCTATCTGGGCAAAGATGCGGTGGCGGTGGACCATATTCGTGCACTGCATCAGATGGGCTATCTGCCGCTGCACATCAAGGCGCTGGATGAAGGCAGTAAAGTCCCGATGGCGGTACCGGTTTTAACTATCATCAACACCCAACCCGAGTTTTTCTGGCTGGTGAATTACCTGGAGACCGTGCTGTCGGCGGAGCTGTGGAAGGCGTCAACAAATGCCACGATAGCTCACCACTACCGCAAAATCTGCGCTCGCTGGGCAGAGAAAACCTGTAGCGACCTGACGCACCTTGACTTCCAGTGCCATGACTTTTCATTTCGCGGTATGTCCGGATTACAGGACACCATGCAGGCGGGCAGTGGGCATTTGTTAAGCTTTAAAGGGACCGACAGTATTCCATCTCTGCTGTACGCTCGCGATTACTACACCGACGGCGAGCCCTATTTTATCGGCGCCAGCATTCCGGCTACCGAACACAGCGTGATGTGTATGGGTGAGCGCGAGCATGAGATTGAAACCTTCCGCCGCCTGATTGCCGATCTCTACCCGCAAGGATTTGTATCGATAGTCTCTGATACCTGGGACTACTGGCAGGTGCTGACGGAATATACCCGCGAACTGAAGAACATCATTCTGGCGCGTGAAGGTCGGGTGGTATTCCGTCCGGATAGCGGCAATCCGGTGGAGATCCTGTGTGGTACTGGCGAAGATGACGATACAAGCAGCGTTCGTTCCGCTCAGGAGAAAGGGTCTGTGGAAGTGCTGTGGGAGATTTTTGGCGGCACGATTAACGCCAAAGGTTACAAGGTGCTCAACCCGCATGTCGGACTGATTTATGGCGACTCCATCACCCTTGAGCGAGCGAATGAGATCCTGCGTCGTCTGGAAGCGAAAGGATTTGCCAGTTCAAACGTCGTGTTTGGCGTTGGTTCTTTTACTTATCAATACAACACACGTGACACCTTTGGCTTTGCGATGAAAGCGACGTGGGGAGAAGTCGACGGCAAAGGCCGGACGATTTTTAAAGAACCAAAAACTGATAATGGTCTGAAACGTTCAGCCCGTGGTCTGCTTCGCGTCACACGTGATGAGCAAGGGGAATTGCGTCTGCATGACGAACAGACCTGGGAGCAAGAGCAGGAAGGGGAGCTGAAAACTCGTTTTCTCAACGGCAAGCTGTTTAACCGCGAGCATTTCGAAGAAATCCGCCAGCGTCTGGCGACACAGGGATAATTCAACAAAAATGCCGGATGAGACGTGTTGGCGTCGGATCCGGCAATGATGACTACTCGGCCAGCATCTGCTCAAGCTGTTCCTGAGCCTCCAGCCAGGCCATTTCACACTCTTCCAGCCCGGATTTCGCACTGGCCTGCTGCTGCAAACAGGCGGTAAGTTCGGCTTTGCGACTTTGGTCGTACAGTTCGCTGTCGCCGAGTTTTTCTTCCGCCTGCGCCAGCTGTGCGTGCAGTTTCTCCATCTCTTTTTCCAGACGGGTAATCTCTTTACGCAGCGGCTGCGTCAGGGAGCGCAGTTCCGCTTCGCGGCGCTTCTGGTCTTTACGCGCCTGGGCGCTGTTAACGCTCTCTTTCGCCGGTTCGTCGCCCTGGTTTTCCTGTTTCTGGACATCGCTCAGCCACTGCTGATAATCCTCCAGATCGCCATCAAACGGCTCGACTTTCTTGTCGTGTACCAGATAGAGGTCGTCGGTGGTGGAGCGGATCAGGTGACGGTCGTGCGAGACGACAACCAGCGCGCCTTCAAAATCGATCAGCGCCTCGGTCAGCGCCTGACGCATATCCAGGTCCAGGTGGTTGGTTGGTTCATCGAGCAGCAGCAGGTTAGGGCGCTGCCAGACGATCAACGCCAGTACCAGACGCGCTTTTTCGCCACCGGAGAAGCGGCGTGTCTCTTCGCTGACTTTATCGCCCTGGAAGCCGAATCCACCCAGGTAGTCACGCAGTTTCTGCTCCAGTTCCTGCGGTGCCATGCGTGCCAGATGCTGAATGGGTGATTCATCGGCGCGTAAAAACTCCAGCTGGTGCTGCGCGAAGTAGCCCAGTTTGATGCCTTTCGCCAGGCCAATCTCACCGCTGATTGGGGGCAGTTCGCCGGCCAGCAGCTTAATCAGCGTCGATTTACCCGCGCCGTTGCGACCGAGCAGGCCGATGCGGGAACCCGGCACCAGATTCAGTTTGATCGAATCGAGAATGACGCGATCGCCGTAACCAGCGCTAACCTTTTCCATCTTCAAGAGCGGGTTTGGCAGGCTTTCCGGCTCACGGAAGCTGAAGTGGAACGGGTTGTCCACGTGCGCTGGGGCAATCAGCTCCATGCGTTCCAGCATTTTGATACGGCTCTGTGCCTGCTTCGCTTTCGTTGCTTTAGCGCGGAAACGATCGATATAGCTTTGCAGATGCGCCACGCGCTCCTGCTGGCTTTCGTACATTGCCTGTTGCTGTGCGAGGCGGGTCGCACGCTGGATTTCAAACGCGCTGTAGTTGCCGGTGTACTCGAACATGGTTTGCTGTTCGATATGAATAATTTTATCTACCACCGGATCGAGGAAGTCGCGATCGTGGGAGATCAAAATCAGCGTACCCTGATAGCTTTTCAGCCATCTTTCCAGCCAGATCACCGCGTCGAGATCGAGGTGGTTGGTGGGTTCATCGAGCAGCAGTAGGTCTGAACGGCAAATCAGCGCCTGGGCCAGGTTGAGACGCATACGCCAGCCACCGGAGAAGTCGCTGACCGGGCGCTCAAGCTGTTCGTTGGAGAAGCCGAGGCCATGCAGCAGGCTGGCGGCGCGTGAGCGCACGGTCCAGGCGTCGATGGCATCCAGCTTGCCATGGACAGTGGCAATGGCATGTCCATCGTTACGTTCGTTGGCGTCGTTCAACTGCGCTTCCAGTTGACGATACTCGCGGTCGCCGTCAATGACGTACTCCAGCGCGGGCTGTGGCAACGCAGGCGTTTCCTGATTCACCCACGCGAGCTGCCAGTTTCCCGGATAGGTAAATCCTCCAGCGTCGGCGCTGAGTTCATTTTTCAGCAATGCCAGCAGGGTAGATTTACCGCAGCCATTTTTACCCACCAGGCCAACCTTCTGCCCTGGATTAATGGTGGCCGTGGCATTGTCCAGCAAGACGCGCACGCCGCGACGAATTTGTAACGATGAGAAAACAATCATAAGGCGCCGTATGTTCAGACTATGTTAATTTATCATTATGATAATGTAATGTGCGGGCCGTTTGCCGCACCGAGGCGCAATGGTAGCCCAAAACGTCGAAAATAGACAAAAGACAAAACCGGGAGGGGGATGATGTTCCAGCCAGCGAAAGTCTTGCTGCTGTATGCCCATCCGGAATCTCAGGACTCGGTCGCGAACCGTGTTCTGCTTAAACCGGCCATGCAGCTCAGCAATGTTACCGTGCACGACCTTTACGCGCACTATCCTGATTTTTTTATCGATATTCCGCATGAACAGGCGCTGCTGCGTGAGCATGATGTGATTGTTTTTCAGCACCCACTCTATACCTATAGCTGTCCGGCGCTGTTAAAGGAATGGCTTGACCGCGTACTGAGCCGCGGATTTGCCAGCGGTCCCGGAGGGAATCAACTGGCGGGAAAGTACTGGCGTAGCGTTATCACTACCGGAGAACCGGAAAGTGCCTACCGCTATGACGCGCTAAACCGTTATCCAATGAGCGATGTGCTGCGTCCTTTCGAGCTAACGGCCGGTATGTGCCGCATGCACTGGATGAGCCCAATTATCGTTTACTGGGCCAGACGGCAAACGAAGCAGGAGCTGGACAGCCATGCGAAAGCGTATGGTGACTGGCTGGCGAATCCGATCCCTATGGGAGGCCGCTGATGGAAGGTTCTGATTTATTGACAGCGGGAGTGTTGTTCCTCTTCGCGGCGGTGGCTGCAGTTCCCCTGGCCTCAAAGCTGGGTATCGGTCCGGTGCTGGGTTACTTGCTGGCGGGTATTGCTATCGGCCCGTGGGGATTAGGATTTATCAGCGATGTGGATGAAATCCTGCATTTTTCCGAGCTGGGCGTAGTCTTTCTGATGTTCATCATTGGGCTGGAACTTAATCCCGCCAAACTGTGGCAACTGCGGCGTTCAATTTTTGGCGTCGGTGCCGCGCAGGTGATGCTGAGCGCGGTGGTGCTGGCCGGATTATTGATGCTCACTGCGTTCTCCTGGCAGGCGGCAGTGGTTGGCGGCATTGGTCTGGCGATGTCATCGACCGCTATGGCGCTACAGTTGATGCGCGAAAAAGGCATGAACCGCAGTGAATCCGGACAACTGGGTTTTTCGGTGCTGCTGTTTCAGGATCTGGCGGTGATCCCCGCGCTGGCGCTGGTTCCGCTGCTGGCGGGCTCTGCTGACGAACATTTTGACTGGATCAAAGTGGGGATGAAGGTGCTGGCCTTTGCCGGCATGCTGATTGGCGGTCGCTATTTGCTGCGTCCGGTTTTCCGCTTTATTGCGGATTCTGGCGTGCGGGAAGTGTTCACCGCTGCCACGCTGCTGTTGGTGCTGGGGTCTGCTCTATTTATGGATGCGCTGGGGCTGTCAATGGCGCTGGGAACGTTTATCGCGGGCGTGCTGCTGGCGGAAAGCGAATACCGACATGAGCTGGAAACGGCAATCGATCCGTTTAAAGGCCTGTTGCTCGGGCTGTTTTTTATCTCCGTTGGCATGTCGCTCAACCTCGGCGTGCTCTACACCCATATTCTGTGGGTGGCAGCGAGCGTGATCGTGCTGGTGGTCGTAAAAATGCTGGTGCTATATGTGCTGGCGCGTCTTAACGGCATGAGAAGCTCTGAACGGATGCAATTTGCCGGGGTTTTAAGTCAGGGTGGTGAATTCGCTTTCGTGCTGTTTTCAACGGCATCCTCGCAACGGCTGTTTCAGGGCGACCAAATGGCGTTGCTGCTGGTGACCGTCACGCTGTCGATGATGACCACGCCGCTGGTGATGAAGTTGATTGATAAATGGCTCTCCCGCCAGTTTAACGGCACGGATGAGGAAGACGAAAAACCCTGGGTGGAAGATGATAAACCGCAGGTGATTGTGGTGGGGTTTGGGCGTTTTGGTCAGGTTATTGGTCGTCTGTTGATGGCCAATAAAATGCGCATTACCGTTTTGGAGCGGGATATCAGCGCGGTGAATCTGATGCGTAAATATGGCTATAAGGTTTATTACGGTGATGCCACGCAGGTGGAACTGTTGCGCTCCGCAGGGGCAGAGGCGGCGCAATCTATTGTTATTACCTGTAATGAGCCTGAAGACACCATGAAACTGGTGGAACTGTGCCAACAGTATTTTCCGCATTTGCATATTCTTGCGCGAGCGCGCGGACGTGTAGAGGCGCATGAGTTATTACAGGCTGGTGTGACGCAGTTTTCCCGCGAAACGTTCTCCAGTGCGCTGGAGTTGGGGCGTAAAACGCTGGTTACACTGGGAATGCATCCGCACCAGGCTCAGCGCGCTCAGCTGCATTTTCGGCGGCTGGATATGCGCATGCTGCGGGAACTGATCCCCATGCATACAGATACGGTACAAATCTCTCGAGCCAGGGAAGCCCGGCGCGAGCTGGAGGAAATTTTCCAACGAGAGATGCAGCAAGAGCGACGTCAGCTGGATGGCTGGGATGAATTTGAGTAGAGGATAACCATGGCAATTCGTAAACGTTTTATCGCAGGTGCAAAATGTCCGTCCTGCCAGTCGCAGGATACGCTGGCGATGTGGCGCGAAAATAATATCGATATTGTTGAGTGTGTTAAGTGCGGTCATCAGATGCGGGAAGCCGATAAAGAGGCGCGCGAGCACGTTCGCAAAGAAGAGCAAGTGATCGGGATTTTTCATCCGGACTAGCGATATGGCGCAGCTTTTTTTAAGCTAGAGGGTACACGGGTGCAGAATTCCGCTACAATCTGCGCCACTATTCTTTCCATGCTCAGGAGATATCATGAAAGTAGCAAAGGACCTGGTGGTCAGCCTGGCCTATCAGGTACGTACAGAAGACGGTGTGTTGGTTGATGAGTCTCCGGTGAGTGCACCGCTGGACTACCTGCATGGTCACGGTTCCCTGATTTCTGGCCTGGAAACAGCGCTGGACGGTCATGAAGTTGGCGACAAATTCGATGTTGCTGTTGGCGCAAACGACGCATACGGTCAGTACGACGAAAACCTGGTGCAGCGCGTTCCTAAAGACGTCTTCATGGGCGTTGACGAACTGCAGGTTGGCATGCGTTTCCTGGCTGAAACTGACCAGGGTCCAGTACCGGTAGAAATTACCGAAGTGGAAGACGACCACGTTGTGGTTGACGGTAACCACATGCTGGCTGGCCAGAATCTGAAATTCAACGTAGAAGTTGTTGCTATCCGCGAAGCGACCGAAGAAGAACTGGCTCACGGCCACGTTCACGGTGCGCACGGTCACGACCACGATCATGACCACGGTCATGACGGTTGCTGCGGTGGTCACGGCCACGGTCACGACCATGGTCACGAGCACGGCGGCGAAGGCTGCTGCGGCGGTGGCGGTAAAGGTAACGGCGGCGGCTGCGGTTGCCACTGATCGGTATGATTGCCTGATGGCGCTACGCTTATCAGGCCTACCGTAGGCCGGATAAGACGTTTACGTCGTCATCCGGCACAAAAAAGCGGGGATATCCCCGCTTTTTTTACGTCTCAATAATGTGGCGGCGGGGTCTCTTCAGACTGCGACGCAATGTGGGACGGCTGCGTTGCTTTGAGCTTTTCCGTCAGCAGACGCAGATGGTCGCGCAGTTTGGCCATTTCCAGTTCATGCGCGGTCACCGTCACGTTGAGCTCTTCAATGGTGATCTCCTGAAATGCCAGGCGACTTTCCAGTTCAGCCAGGCGAGTTTCCATTGTTGTATCCTGCATGATTCACCTCTTTCTTTTTTCTCCGGCAGATCGCGGACTGCGGCGAATTCTACTTAACTTTGCTTGTTTGCACAGCACTCAATCTTCGGTAACGAAACTAATTTAAACAAAAAGAGTCTGAAAAGTGGTGATAATAGGGCGTGCCTGTATGTTGATTTGTTCTGCAACGCTTTATAGTACATTTTTATGTTAGCTAACCCTGGGGTGAGATGCCCCGGCCCTGGAGATATGGATGAAATCACTGTTTAAAGTAACGCTGCTGGCGACCACAATGGCTGTTGCTCTGCATGCCCCGATCACCTTCGCTGCTGATGCTGCGAAACCAGCCGCTACTGCTGACAGCAAAGCAGCATTCAAGAATGACGACCAAAAAGCCGCTTACGCGCTGGGCGCGTCCCTGGGTCGTTATATGGAAAACTCTCTGAAAGAGCAGGAAAAACTGGGCATCAAACTGGATAAAGATCAGCTGATCGCTGGTGTTCAGGATGCGTTTGCAGACAAGAGCAAACTGTCTGACCAGGAAATCGAACAAACTCTGCAGGCGTTTGAAGCGCGCGTGAAGAGCTCCGCTCAGGCGAAAATGGAAAAAGACGCGGCTGACAACGAAGCCAAAGGTAAAGTTTACCGCGAGAAATTTGCTAAAGAGAAAGGCGTTAAAACCTCTTCTACTGGCCTGGTCTACAAAGTAGAGAAAGAAGGTACTGGCGCTGCACCGAAAGACAGCGATACCGTGGTAGTCAACTACAAAGGTACGCTGATCGATGGTAAAGAGTTTGATAACTCCTACACCCGTGGTGAGCCGCTGTCTTTCCGTCTTGACGGTGTCATCCCTGGCTGGACTGAAGGCCTGAAAAACATCAAGAAAGGCGGCAAAATCCAGCTGGTTATCCCACCGGATCTGGCTTACGGCAAAACCGGCGTCCCGGGTATTCCGGCCAACTCTACGCTGGTCTTTGATGTTGAACTGTTAGACATCAAACCGGCACCGAAAGCTGACGCGCAGCCAGATGCTGCACCGGCAGATAAAGCTGCAGACAGCAGCAAAAAATAAGCTAACAGAAACCGCCGCCCACAGGGCGGCGGTTTTTTATTATCGACAGGATATAATTAATACTGGAAAGCGCCTTGTGCGCTGTATTACTTTAGATGCCCCTATAATAGTGATGAGCCTGCCCTGACAACATAACGACAGGCTCCTGAAAAGGAGTGCTTTTTTTCATGTCCAGGTCGCTTTTAACCAACGAAACCAGTGAGCTAGATTTGCTGGATCAACGTCCTTTCGATCAAACCGACTTCGATATCCTCAAATCCTACGAAGCGGTAGTGGACGGGTTGGCGATGCTCATTGGTTCCCATTGTGAAATCGTATTGCACTCTTTGCAGGATTTGAAATGCTCGGCCATCCGCATTGCTAACGGTGAACACACGGGCCGTAAAATTGGCTCACCGATTACCGACCTTGCGTTGCGTATGCTGCATGATATGACGGGTGCGGATAGCAGCGTGTCGAAGTGTTACTTCACACGTGCGAAAAGCGGTGTCTTGATGAAGTCGGTGACGATTGCCATTCGCAACCGTGAGCATCGCGTGATTGGTCTGCTGTGCATCAACATGAACCTTGATGTTCCTTTCTCGCAGATAATGAATACCTTTATCCCACCGGAAACCCCGGAAGTGGGCTCTGCCGTCAACTTCGCTTCTTCGGTGGAAGATCTGGTTACCCAGACGCTGGAATTCACGATCGAAGAAGTGAATGCCGATCGCAATGTTTCCAACAACGCGAAGAACCGCCAGATCGTCCTGAATTTATATGAGAAAGGCATCTTCGATATTAAAGATGCCATCAACCAGGTCGCCGATCGGCTGAACATCTCCAAACATACGGTCTACCTCTATATTCGTCAGTTCAAAAGCGGCGATTTCCAGGGGCAAGACAAGTAATGCGTTTTGCCATCATGGTGACAGGGCCTGCTTATGGCACGCAGCAGGCGAGTAGCGCGTTGCAATTTGCTCATGCGCTTCTCGAAGAAGGGCATGAGTTATGCAGCGTCTTTTTCTATCGAGAAGGTGTATATAACGCCAACTTACTGACTTCACCCGCCAGTGATGAATATGATCTGGTGCGGGCCTGGCAACAGCTGAACCACCAGCATGGTGTAACGCTGAATATCTGCGTGGCGGCGGCGTTGCGTCGCGGCGTTGTTGATGAAACTGAGGCAAAGCGGCTGGGACTGACAGGGGCTAATTTACAGTCAGGTTTTAACCTCAGCGGGCTTGGATCGCTGGCTGAGGCATCCCTGACCTGCGATCGCGTGGTGCAGTTCTGATGAAACGTGTTGCTTTTGTCTTTTCTACCGTACCGCATGGCAGCGCATCTGGCCGTGAAGGATTAGATGCATTGCTGGCGACATCTGCTTTAACGGAAGACCTCGGCGTGTTTTTTATCGGCGATGGCGTCTTTCAAATCCTCCAGGGACAACAACCGGATGCCGTGCTGGCGCGAGACTATATCGCAACCTTCAAGCTGTTAGGGTTGTACGATATCGATCAATGTTGGCTGTGCGCCGCTTCATTACGCGAGCGGGGCCTTCAGCAGGGGGTTAATTTTGTGATCGATGCGACAGCGCTTGAACCGGAAGATTTACGCCGTGAGTTAGGCAACTTTGACGTCATTTTAAGGTTTTGAGACCCTCATGCTGCACACACTACATCGCTCTGCGTGGCTTACCGATTTCTCCTCTCTTCTTCGCCTGGTAGATAAAGACGATGAGCTTTTATTGCTCCAGGATGGCGTGACGGCGGCAATAGAAGGCAGCCGTTTCCTTGAAAGTCTGCAAAATGCCTCCATTAAGGTCTATGTACTGGAAGAAGACATTAAGGCCCGCGGTTTGAGTGGTCAAATTTCAGACAGTGTCGTCAGGGTTAGCTATACTGACTTCGTCAGACTTACGGTGAAGCATCCCAGCCAGATGTCCTGGTAATTGTGGGATCGTTGTATATTTCTTGACACCTTTTCGACACCGACCTAAAATTCTGCGTCCTCATATTGTATGAGGTCGTTTTATTACGTGTTTACGAAGCAAAAGCTAAAACCAGGAGCTATTTAATGGCAACAGTTAACCAGCTGGTACGCAAACCACGTGCACGCAAAGTTGCAAAAAGCAACGTGCCTGCGCTGGAAGCATGCCCGCAGAAACGTGGCGTATGTACTCGTGTATATACTACCACTCCTAAAAAACCGAACTCCGCACTGCGTAAAGTTTGCCGTGTTCGTCTGACTAACGGTTTTGAAGTGACTTCCTACATCGGTGGTGAAGGTCACAACCTGCAGGAGCACTCCGTGATCCTGATCCGTGGCGGTCGTGTAAAAGACCTCCCGGGTGTTCGTTACCACACCGTTCGTGGTGCGCTTGACTGCTCCGGCGTTAAAGACCGTAAGCAATCACGCTCCAAGTATGGCGTGAAACGTCCTAAGGCTTAATGGTTCTCCGTTAAGTAAGGCCAAACGTTTTATATTAATGTCAAACTAAACTCTTAGAGTTTTGGACAATCCTGAATTAACAACGGAGTATTTCCATGCCACGTCGTCGCGTCATTGGTCAGCGTAAAATTCTGCCGGATCCGAAGTTCGGATCAGAACTGCTGGCTAAATTTGTAAATATCCTGATGGTAGATGGTAAAAAATCTACTGCCGAAACTATCGTATACAGCGCGCTGGAGACCCTGGCTCAGCGTTCTGGTAAAAACGAACTGGAAGCTTTCGAAGTAGCTCTCGAAAACGTGCGCCCGACTGTCGAAGTTAAGTCTCGCCGCGTTGGTGGTTCTACTTATCAGGTACCAGTTGAAGTCCGTCCGGTCCGTCGTAATGCCCTGGCAATGCGTTGGATCGTTGAAGCTGCTCGTAAACGCGGTGATAAATCCATGGCTCTGCGCCTGGCGAACGAACTTTCTGATGCTGCAGAAAACAAAGGTACTGCAGTTAAGAAACGTGAAGACGTTCACCGTATGGCAGAAGCCAACAAGGCGTTCGCACACTACCGTTGGTAATCCCTTCGGAGTTTTAGTCACCAGGCGGGCGCTTCTAGTAAGCAGCCCGCTTTGGGCTACTTAAATTGAACGCCTAAAAGATAAACGAGGAATCAAATGGCTCGTACAACACCCATCGCGCGCTACCGTAACATCGGTATCAGTGCGCACATCGACGCCGGTAAAACCACTACTACCGAACGTATTCTGTTCTACACCGGTGTAAACCATAAAATCGGTGAAGTTCATGACGGCGCAGCCACCATGGACTGGATGGAGCAGGAGCAGGAACGTGGTATTACTATCACCTCCGCAGCGACTACTGCATTCTGGTCTGGTATGGCTAAGCAGTATGAACCGCATCGCGTAAACATCATCGACACCCCGGGGCACGTTGACTTCACTATCGAAGTAGAACGTTCCATGCGTGTGCTTGATGGTGCAGTAATGGTTTACTGCGCAGTTGGTGGTGTTCAGCCTCAGTCTGAAACCGTATGGCGTCAGGCAAACAAATATAAAGTTCCGCGCATTGCGTTCGTTAACAAAATGGACCGTATGGGTGCGAACTTCCTGAAAGTTGTTGGTCAGATCAAAACCCGTCTGGGCGCGAACCCTGTTCCGCTGCAGCTGGCAATTGGCGCTGAAGAAGCGTTCACCGGTGTTGTTGACCTGGTGAAAATGAAAGCCATCAACTGGAACGAAGAAGATGCAGGCGTAACCTTCACTTATGAAGATATCCCGGCTGACATGCAGGAACTGGCTGAAGAATGGCACCAGAACCTGATCGAGTCCGCTGCAGAAGCTTCAGAAGAGCTGATGGAGAAATACCTGGGTGGTGAAGAACTGACTGAAGAAGAGATCAAAAAAGCTCTGCGTCAGCGCGTTCTGAACAACGAAATCATCCTGGTAACCTGTGGTTCTGCGTTCAAGAACAAAGGTGTTCAGGCGATGCTGGATGCGGTAATTGATTACCTGCCATCCCCAGTAGACGTACCTGCGATCAACGGTATTCTGGACGACGGTAAAGATACTCCTGCTGAGCGTCATGCTAGCGATGACGAGCCGTTTGCTGCTCTGGCATTCAAAATCGCTACTGACCCGTTCGTGGGTAACCTGACCTTCTTCCGCGTGTACTCTGGTGTGGTTAACTCCGGTGACACCATCCTGAACTCCGTGAAAACTGCACGTGAACGTTTCGGCCGTATCGTACAGATGCACGCTAACAAACGTGAAGAGATCAAAGAAGTTCGCGCGGGCGATATCGCTGCTGCAATCGGTCTGAAAGACGTGACCACTGGTGACACTCTGTGTGACCCGGATCACCCGATCATTCTGGAACGTATGGAATTCCCTGAGCCGGTAATTTCCATCGCGGTAGAACCGAAAACCAAAGCTGACCAGGAAAAAATGGGTCTGGCTCTGGGCCGTCTGGCTAAAGAAGACCCGTCATTCCGCGTATGGACTGACGAAGAATCTAACCAGACCATTATCGCTGGTATGGGTGAGCTGCACCTCGACATCATCGTTGACCGTATGAAGCGTGAATTCAACGTTGAAGCGAACGTCGGTAAACCTCAGGTTGCTTACCGCGAAGCGATTCGCGCGAAAGTTACCGATATCGAAGGTAAACACGCTAAGCAGTCTGGTGGTCGCGGTCAGTACGGTCATGTTGTTATCGACATGTACCCGCTGGAGCCGGGTTCAAACCCGAAAGGCTACGAGTTCATCAACGACATCAAAGGTGGTGTAATTCCTGGCGAATACATCCCGGCCGTTGATAAAGGCATCCAGGAACAGCTGAAATCTGGCCCGCTGGCTGGTTACCCGGTTGTTGATCTGGGCGTGCGTCTGCACTTCGGTTCTTACCATGACGTTGACTCCTCTGAGCTGGCGTTTAAACTGGCCGCTTCTATCGCCTTCAAAGATGGCTTTAAGAAAGCGAAACCAGTTCTGCTTGAGCCTATCATGAAGGTTGAAGTAGAGACTCCGGAAGAGAACACCGGTGACGTAATCGGTGACTTGAGCCGCCGTCGTGGTATGCTTCGTGGTCAGGAATCCAACGTCACTGGCGTTGTTATCCATGCTGAAGTTCCGCTGTCTGAAATGTTCGGATATGCAACCCAGCTGCGTTCTCTGACCAAAGGCCGTGCTTCTTACTCCATGGAGTTCCTGAAGTACGACGATGCGCCGAACAACGTTGCTCAGGCCGTTATTGAAGCCCGTGGTAAATAATCCACAGGATTAAAACCTAAGTCCCGTGCTCTCTCCATAGGGGAGAGCACTATAGTAAGGAATATAGCCGTGTCTAAAGAAAAATTTGAACGTACAAAACCGCACGTTAACGTCGGCACCATCGGCCACGTTGACCACGGTAAAACTACCCTGACCGCTGCAATCACTACCGTACTGGCTAAAACCTACGGCGGTGCTGCTCGTGCATTCGACCAGATCGATAACGCGCCGGAAGAAAAAGCTCGTGGTATCACCATCAACACTTCTCACGTTGAATATGACACCCCGACTCGCCACTACGCACACGTAGACTGCCCGGGCCACGCCGACTATGTTAAAAACATGATCACCGGTGCTGCGCAGATGGACGGCGCGATCCTGGTTGTTGCTGCGACTGACGGCCCGATGCCGCAGACTCGTGAGCACATCCTGCTGGGTCGTCAGGTAGGCGTTCCGTACATCATCGTGTTCCTGAACAAATGCGACATGGTTGATGACGAAGAGCTGCTGGAACTGGTAGAAATGGAAGTTCGTGAACTTCTGTCTCAGTACGATTTCCCGGGCGACGACACTCCGATCGTTCGTGGTTCTGCTCTGAAAGCGCTGGAAGGCGAAGCAGAGTGGGAAGCGAAAATCATCGAACTGGCTGGCTTCCTGGATTCTTACATCCCAGAACCAGAGCGTGCGATTGACAAGCCGTTCCTGCTGCCTATCGAAGACGTATTCTCCATCTCCGGTCGTGGTACCGTTGTTACCGGTCGTGTAGAGCGCGGTATCATCAAAGTTGGTGAAGAAGTTGAAATCGTTGGTATCAAAGAGACTGCTAAGTCTACCTGTACTGGCGTTGAAATGTTCCGCAAACTGCTGGACGAAGGCCGTGCTGGTGAGAACGTTGGTGTTCTGCTGCGTGGTATCAAACGTGAAGAAATCGAACGTGGTCAGGTACTGGCTAAGCCGGGCTCTATCAAGCCGCACACCAAGTTCGAATCTGAAGTGTACATTCTGTCCAAAGACGAAGGCGGCCGTCATACTCCGTTCTTCAAAGGCTACCGTCCGCAGTTCTACTTCCGTACTACTGACGTGACTGGTACCATCGAACTGCCAGAAGGCGTAGAGATGGTAATGCCGGGCGACAACATCAAAATGGTTGTTACCCTGATCCACCCGATCGCGATGGACGACGGTCTGCGTTTCGCAATCCGTGAAGGCGGCCGTACTGTTGGTGCGGGCGTTGTTGCTAAAGTAATGAGCTAATTATTGATTAATTAGCTTTGAGCTTAAAAAGGGCGCTTCGGCGCCCTTTTTGCTACCTGCAATTTAGTCGTTGTCATATTTATTCGCATTTTTTATTCATTCTCCCGCCGCGTAAATCGCGTTGTGCTATTGTAATCATAACTATTCTCATTTACACTTTGCGCAGAAATTGAACGGGAGCGATCATGTACGTTTGTTTGTGTAATGCGATAAGTGATAAAAAAATACGTCAGGCTGTTCGCCAGTTTCATCCTCAGTCCTTTCAGCAATTACGTAAATTTATTCCTGTTGGAAATCAATGCGGTAAATGCATTCGTGCTGCCCGCGAGGTCATGCAGGATGAATTAACACAAATGCCAGAATTTAAAGAGATCGCCTAAGTCACACTCTTTTTTTTGACATCCCTGTAGCCCCATCTACGCTCTAAGAGTGGAAGCGGAGGGACTATAAAATGAAAGGTGATGTTAAAATCATAAATTATCTCAATAAACTATTGGGAAATGAGCTTGTCGCGATCAACCAGTATTTTCTCCATGCTCGTATGTTTAAAAACTGGGGACTGACTCGCCTCAATGATGTTGAGTACCATGAATCTATCGATGAGATGAAACACGCTGATAAATATATCGAGCGTATTTTATTCTTAGAAGGGATCCCGAACTTGCAGGATCTTGGCAAGTTGGGTATTGGCGAAGACGTTGAAGAGATGCTGCAATCCGATCTTCGACTCGAACTCGATGGTGCTAAAGACTTACGTGAAGCCATTGCCTATGCCGATAGCGTTCATGATTATGTCAGCCGGGATATGATGATTGAGATCCTGACTGAAGAAGAAGGGCATATTGACTGGCTCGAAACCGAGCTGGACCTGATTGCAAAACTTGGCTTACAAAATTATCTGCAATCGCAAATTAAAGTCAGTGACTAACCGCCCTGTATCATACTTACCAGGCCAATAACAAAACCCGCAGCCGCCAGATATGGCCCAAATGGCAGCGGGTTTTTTAGTACCTGTTTCCCGTAACGGACGCAGTAAATCCCGGTGAGGCAACATGCCATACCCGCGGCAAGTAAAACCAACAGTGGTAATGATTCCCAGCGATGCCATGCGCCTAGCGCGGCAAGAAATTTGACATCACCAAAGCCTAATCCTTCCTGTCGGCATATCAAACGATACCCCCAGTAGAACAAAGCAAATACCCCATAACCTGCTACAGCACCCCAAAGCGCGTCGGATAACTGTGCAGGTCTGCAGCATTGATGATAAATAAGACCGCCCCACAAAAGAGGGCAGGTAAATTTGTCGGGCAGCAACCCGGTACGTAGGTCATGGACTAAGAGCAGCCCTGATAGCGAAACATAAATCAACAGGAAGGGGAGGTCGATGTACATGGGCAAGCCTTATCTGGTAAAGAGTTTACCTTCAGGTAAACCCGGCGGCCCTACAAGCCCGGGATATGGGTTATGGATGCTCTCTTCCACGGAAAACGCGTTGCACCACAGGACATACAATCAGAGTGGAAGGAGCGCCGCATTTGTGAACGAGTGATTAATTTCTACGCGGCACTTGCTTAAGACTGAGATTTACGTATAATGCGCGGGCTTGTCTAATATTGACAGCGGTTCGATATGAGCCACCGGTACTGCGAAAGCAATACCAGACAATGTTCCCAATCGGGGAACTCTGTAAGAACGGTTACACTCTCCCATCAATCGTAATGGGTTTGAGGAGTAACTATTTCGTCTATAAAATAATTGGAGCTCTGGTCTCATGCAGAACCAAAGAATCCGTATCCGTTTGAAAGCGTTTGATCATCGTCTGATCGATCAATCAACCGCGGAAATCGTCGAGACTGCCAAGCGCACTGGTGCGCAGGTTCGTGGTCCGATCCCGCTGCCGACCCGCAAAGAGCGTTTCACCGTTCTGATCTCCCCGCACGTCAACAAAGACGCGCGTGATCAGTACGAGATCCGTACTCACAAGCGTCTGGTTGACATCGTTGAGCCAACTGAAAAAACCGTTGATGCTCTGATGCGTCTGGACCTGGCTGCCGGTGTAGACGTGCAGATCAGCCTGGGTTAATCAGGTCATCGAGCGATTGAGAGGTTGATACAATGATTGGTTTAGTCGGTAAAAAAGTGGGTATGACCCGCATCTTCACTGAAGATGGCGTATCTATCCCAGTAACCGTTATCGAAGTTGAAGCAAACCGCGTTACTCAGGTTAAAGATCTGGCTAACGATGGCTATCGCGCTGTTCAGGTTACCACCGGTGCTAAAAAAGCTAACCGCGTAACTAAGCCGGAAGCTGGCCACTTTGCTAAAGCTGGCGTAGAAGCTGGCCGCGGCCTGTGGGAATTCCGTCTGGCAGATGGTGAAGAATACACCGTTGGTCAGAACATTAGCGTTGAACTGTTTGCTGACGTTAAAAAAGTTGACGTAACCGGTACCTCTAAAGGTAAAGGTTTCGCTGGTACCGTTAAGCGCTGGAACTTCCGTACCCAGGACGCTACTCACGGTAACTCCTTGTCTCACCGCGTTCCGGGTTCTATCGGTCAGAACCAGACTCCGGGCAAAGTGTTCAAAGGCAAGAAAATGGCAGGTCAGCTGGGCAACGAACGTGTAACCGTTCAGAGCCTGGACGTAGTACGTGTTGACGCTGAGCGCAACCTGCTGCTGGTTAAAGGTGGTGTTCCGGGTGCGACCGGTTGCGACCTGATCGTTAAACCAGCTGTGAAGGCGTAAGGGGATAGCAATGGAATTAGTATTGAAAGACGCGCAGAGCGCGCTGACTGTTTCCGAAACTACCTTCGGTCGTGATTTCAACGAAGCGCTGGTTCACCAGGTTGTTGTTGCTTATGCAGCTGGTGCTCGTCAGGGTACTCGTGCTCAGAAGACTCGTGCTGAAGTAACTGGTTCAGGCAAAAAGCCGTGGCGCCAGAAAGGTACCGGCCGTGCGCGTTCAGGTTCTATCAAGAGCCCGATCTGGCGTTCAGGTGGCGTGACCTTCGCTGCTCGTCCACAGGACCACAGTCAAAAAGTTAACAAAAAGATGTACCGCGGCGCGCTGAAAAGCATTCTGTCCGAACTGGTACGTCAGGATCGTCTGATCGTTGTCGAATCATTCTCTGTAGAAGCGCCTAAAACTAAGCTGCTGGCACAGAAACTGAAAGACATGGCTCTGGAAGATGTGCTGATCATCACCGGTGAGCTGGACGAAAACCTGTTCCTGGCTGCGCGCAACCTGCACAAGGTTGACGTACGCGATGCAACTGGTATCGACCCGGTTAGCCTGATCGCCTTCGACAAAGTCGTAATGACTGCTGATGCTGTTAAGCAAGTTGAGGAGATGCTGGCATGATTCGTGAAGAACGTCTGCTGAAAGTGCTGCGCGCACCGCACGTTTCTGAAAAAGCGTCTACTGCGATGGAAAAAACTAACACCATCGTTCTCAAAGTTGCTAAAGACGCGACCAAAGCAGAAATCAAAGCTGCTGTGCAGAAACTGTTTGAAGTCGAAGTCGAAGTCGTTAACACCCTGGTAGTTAAAGGGAAAGTTAAACGTCACGGACAGCGTATCGGTCGTCGTAGCGACTGGAAAAAAGCTTACGTCACCCTGAAGGAAGGCCAGAATCTGGACTTCGTCGGCGGCGCTGAGTAAGTCGGAGGAGTAATACAATGGCAGTTGTTAAATGTAAACCGACATCTCCGGGTCGTCGCCACGTTGTTAAAGTGGTCAACCCAGAGCTGCACAAGGGCAAACCTTTTGCTCCGCTGGTTGAAAAAAACAGCAAATCCGGTGGTCGTAACAACAATGGCCGCATCACCACTCGTCACATCGGTGGTGGTCACAAGCAGGCTTATCGTATTGTTGACTTCAAACGCAACAAAGACGGTATCCCGGCAGTTGTTGAACGTCTTGAGTACGATCCGAACCGCTCCGCGAACATCGCGCTGGTTCTGTACAAAGACGGTGAACGCCGTTACATCCTGGCCCCTAAAGGCCTGAAAGCTGGCGACCAGATTCAGTCTGGCGTTGATGCTGCAATCAAAGCAGGTAACACCCTGCCGATGCGCAATATCCCGGTTGGTTCTACCGTTCATAACGTAGAAATGAAACCAGGTAAAGGCGGTCAGCTGGCACGTTCCGCTGGTACTTACGTTCAGATCGTTGCTCGTGATGGTGCTTATGTCACCCTGCGTCTGCGTTCTGGTGAAATGCGTAAAGTCGAAGCAGACTGCCGTGCAACTCTGGGCGAAGTTGGCAATGCTGAGCATATGCTGCGCGTTCTGGGTAAAGCAGGTGCTGCACGCTGGCGTGGTGTTCGTCCTACCGTTCGCGGTACTGCGATGAACCCAGTCGACCACCCACATGGTGGTGGTGAAGGTCGTAACTTTGGTAAGCACCCGGTAACTCCGTGGGGCGTTCAGACCAAAGGTAAGAAGACCCGCAGCAACAAGCGTACTGATAAATTCATCGTACGTCGCCGTAGCAAATAATTTTAGAGGATAAGCCATGCCACGTTCTCTCAAGAAAGGTCCTTTTATTGACCTGCACTTGCTGAAGAAGGTAGAGAAAGCGGTGGAAAGCGGAGACAAGAAGCCCCTGCGCACTTGGTCCCGTCGTTCAACGATCTTTCCTAACATGATCGGTTTGACCATCGCTGTCCATAATGGTCGTCAGCACGTTCCGGTATTTGTTTCCGACGAAATGGTCGGTCACAAACTGGGTGAATTCGCACCGACTCGTACTTATCGCGGCCACGCTGCTGATAAAAAAGCGAAGAAGAAATAAGGTAGGAGGAAGAGATGGAAACTTTAGCTCAACATCGCCATGCTCGTTCTTCTGCTCAGAAGGTTCGCCTTGTTGCAGACCTGATTCGCGGTAAGAAAGTGTCGCAGGCTCTGGATATTCTGACCTACACCAATAAGAAAGCGGCTGTACTGGTTAAGAAAGTCCTGGAATCTGCCATTGCTAACGCTGAACACAACGATGGCGCTGACATTGACGATCTGAAAGTTACGAAAATTTTCGTAGACGAAGGCCCGAGCATGAAGCGCATTATGCCGCGTGCAAAAGGTCGTGCAGATCGCATCCTGAAGCGCACCAGCCACATTACTGTGGTTGTGTCCGATCGCTGAGACTCTGGAGACTAGCAATGGGTCAGAAAGTACATCCTAATGGTATTCGCCTGGGTATTGTAAAACCATGGAACTCAACCTGGTTTGCGAACACCAAAGAATTCGCTGACAACCTGGACAGCGATTTTAAAGTACGTCAGTACCTGACTAAGGAACTGGCGAAAGCGTCTGTATCTCGTATCGTTATCGAGCGTCCGGCTAAGAGCATCCGTGTGACCATTCACACCGCTCGCCCGGGTATCGTTATCGGTAAGAAAGGCGAAGACGTAGAAAAACTGCGCAAAGTCGTAGCGGATATTGCTGGCGTTCCTGCTCAGATCAATATCGCCGAAGTGCGTAAGCCTGAACTGGACGCAAAATTGGTTGCTGACAGCATCACTTCTCAGCTGGAACGTCGTGTTATGTTCCGTCGTGCTATGAAGCGTGCTGTACAGAACGCAATGCGTCTGGGCGCTAAAGGTATCAAAGTTGAAGTTAGCGGCCGTCTGGGCGGCGCGGAAATCGCACGTACCGAATGGTACCGCGAAGGTCGCGTACCTCTGCACACTCTGCGTGCTGACATCGACTACAACACCTCTGAAGCGCACACCACTTACGGTGTAATCGGCGTTAAAGTGTGGATCTTCAAAGGCGAGATCCTGGGTGGTATGGCTGCTGTTGAACAACCGGAAAAACCGGCTGCGCAACCTAAAAAGCAGCAGCGTAAAGGCCGTAAATAAGGAGCGTCGCTGATGTTACAACCAAAGCGTACAAAATTCCGTAAAATGCACAAAGGCCGTAACCGCGGTCTGGCTGCTGGCGCGGATGTTAGCTTCGGCAGCTTCGGTCTGAAAGCTGTTGGCCGTGGTCGTCTGACTGCCCGTCAGATCGAAGCAGCACGTCGTGCTATGACCCGTGCAGTTAAGCGTCAAGGTAAGATCTGGATCCGTGTATTCCCGGACAAACCGATCACTGAAAAGCCGCTGGCAGTGCGTATGGGTAAAGGTAAAGGTAACGTGGAGTATTGGGTTGCCTTGATTCAGCCGGGTAAAGTCCTGTATGAAATGGACGGCGTACCGGAAGAGCTGGCCCGTGAAGCATTCAAGCTGGCAGCAGCGAAACTGCCGATTAAAACCACCTTTGTAACTAAGACGGTGATGTAATGAAAGCAAAAGAGCTGCGTGAGAAGAGTGTTGAAGAGCTGAACACCGAGCTGCTGAATCTGCTGCGTGAGCAGTTCAACCTGCGTATGCAGGCTGCAAGTGGCCAGCTGCAACAGTCTCACCTGTTGAAGCAAGTGCGTCGTGACGTCGCACGCGTTAAGACTTTACTGACTGAGAAGGCGGGTGCGTAATGACCGATAAAATCCGTACTCTGCAAGGTCGCGTTGTTAGCGATAAAATGGAGAAATCCATCGTTGTTGCTATCGAACGTTTTGTGAAACACCCGATCTACGGTAAATTCATTAAGCGTACGACCAAACTGCACGTACATGACGAGAACAACGAATGCGGTACTGGTGACGTGGTTGAAATCCGCGAATGCCGTCCGCTGTCCAAGACTAAGTCCTGGACGCTGGTTCGCGTTGTAGAGAAAGCCGTTCTGTAATACAGTAGGCATTCTCAACGAATAAACGGCTCAGCGATGAGCCGTTTATTTTTTCTACCCATATCGTTGAAGCGGTGTTATAATGCCGCGCCCCCGATATGGGGCTTTTTTAACGACCTGATTTTCGGGTCTCAGTAGTAGTTGACATTAGCGGAGCACTAAAATGATCCAAGAACAGACTATGCTGAACGTCGCCGACAACTCCGGTGCACGTCGCGTAATGTGTATCAAGGTTCTGGGTGGCTCGCACCGTCGCTACGCAGGCGTCGGCGATATCATCAAGATCACCATCAAGGAAGCAATTCCGCGTGGTAAGGTCAAAAAAGGTGATGTGCTGAAGGCGGTAGTGGTGCGCACCAAGAAGGGTGTTCGTCGCCCGGACGGTTCTGTCATTCGCTTCGATGGTAATGCATGCGTTATTTTAAACAATAACAGCGAGCAACCTATCGGTACGCGTATTTTTGGGCCGGTAACTCGTGAACTTCGTAACGAGAAGTTCATGAAAATTATCTCTCTGGCACCAGAAGTACTCTAAGGAGCGAATCATGGCAGCGAAGATCCGTCGTGATGACGAAGTTATCGTGTTAACCGGTAAAGATAAAGGTAAACGCGGTAAAGTTAAGAATGTCCTGTCTTCCGGCAAGGTCATTGTTGAAGGTATCAACCTGGTTAAGAAACATCAGAAGCCGGTTCCGGCCCTGAACCAACCAGGCGGCATCGTAGAGAAAGAAGCAGCTATTCAGATCTCTAACCTTGCTATCTTCAACGCGGCAACCGGCAAGGCTGACCGTGTAGGCTTTAGATTCGAAGACGGCAAAAAAGTCCGTTTCTTCAAATCTAACAGCGAAACTATCAAGTAATTTGGAGTAGTACGATGGCGAAACTGCATGATTACTACAAAGACGAAGTAGTCGCTAAACTCATGACTGAGTTTAACTACAATTCTGTCATGCAAGTCCCTCGGGTCGAGAAGATCACCCTGAACATGGGTGTTGGTGAAGCGATCGCTGACAAGAAACTGCTGGATAACGCAGCAGCTGACCTGACAGCAATCTCCGGTCAAAAACCGCTGATCACCAAAGCACGCAAATCAGTTGCAGGCTTCAAAATCCGTCAGGGCTATCCGATCGGCTGTAAAGTAACTCTGCGTGGCGAACGCATGTGGGAGTTCTTTGAGCGCCTGATCACTATTGCTGTTCCACGTATCCGTGACTTCCGTGGCTTGTCCGCTAAGTCTTTCGACGGTCGTGGTAACTACAGCATGGGTGTCCGTGAGCAGATCATCTTCCCAGAAATCGACTACGATAAAGTCGACCGCGTGCGTGGTTTGGATATTACCATTACCACTACTGCGAAATCTGATGAAGAAGGCCGTGCTCTGCTGGCTGCCTTTGACTTCCCGTTCCGCAAGTAAGGTAGGGTTACTGAATGGCTAAGCAATCAATGAAAGCACGCGAAGTAAAGCGCGTAGCTTTAGCTGATAAGTACTTCGCAAAACGCGCTGAACTGAAAGCTATTATCTCTGATGTGAACGCGACCGACGAAGATCGTTGGAACGCAGTTCTCAAGCTGCAGTCTCTGCCGCGTGATTCCAGCCCGTCCCGTCAGCGTAACCGCTGCCGTCAAACAGGTCGTCCGCATGGCTATGTGGGCAAGTTCGGGTTGAGCCGTATCAAACTGCGTGAAGCCGCCATGCGCGGTGAAGTACCAGGCTTGAAAAAGGCTAGCTGGTAATTACCAATTGAATCACGGGAGTAAAGACAGATGAGCATGCAAGATCCGATCGCGGATATGCTGACCCGTATCCGTAACGGTCAGGCCGCGAATAAAGCTGCGGTCACCATGCCTTCCTCCAAGCTGAAAGTGGCAATTGCCAACGTGCTGAAGGAAGAAGGTTTTATTGAAGATTTTAAAGTTGAAGGCGACACCAAGCCGGAACTGGAACTTACTCTCAAGTATTTCCAGGGTAAAGCTGTTGTAGAAAGCATTCAGCGTGTCAGTCGCCCAGGTCTGCGCATTTATAAGCGTAAAGACGAGCTGCCGAAAGTTATGGCTGGCATGGGTATCGCAGTTGTTTCTACCTCTAAAGGTGTTATGACTGATCGTGCAGCGCGCCAGGCTGGTCTTGGTGGCGAAATTATCTGCTACGTAGCCTAATCGGAGGAAAAAATGTCTCGTGTTGCTAAAGCACCGGTCGTTATTCCTGCCGGCGTTGATGTAAAAATCAACGGTCAGGTTATTACGATCAAAGGTAAAAACGGCGAGCTGACTCGTACTCTCAACGATGCTGTTGCAGTAAATCATGCAGATAATGCACTGACCTTCGGTCCGCGTGATGGTTACGCAGATGGATGGGCTCAGGCTGGTACCGCGCGTGCCCTGCTGAATGCAATGGTTGTCGGTGTTACCGAAGGCTTCACTAAGAAGCTTCAGCTGGTTGGTGTAGGTTATCGTGCAGCGGTTAAAGGGAATGTAGTAAACCTGGCTTTAGGTTTCTCTCACCCAGTTGACCATCAGCTGCCTGCGGGAATCACTGTAGAATGTCCGTCTCAGACTGAAATCGTGCTGAAAGGCGCTGATAAACAGCTGATCGGTCAGGTTGCAGCAGATCTGCGCGCCTACCGTCGTCCTGAGCCTTATAAAGGCAAGGGTGTTCGTTACGCCGACGAAGTCGTGCGTACCAAAGAGGCTAAGAAGAAGTAAGGTAACACTATGGATAAGAAATCTGCTCGTATCCGTCGTGCGACCCGCGCACGCCGCAAGCTCCAGGAGCTGGGTGCAACTCGCCTGGTGGTACATCGTACCCCGCGTCATATTTACGCACAGGTAATTGCACCGAACGGTTCTGAAGTTCTGGTAGCTGCTTCTACTGTAGAAAAAGCTATCGCTGAACAATTGAAGTACACCGGTAACAAAGACGCTGCTGCAGCTGTAGGTAAAGCTGTTGCTGAACGCGCTCTGGAAAAAGGCATCAAAGATGTTTCTTTTGACCGTTCCGGGTTCCAATATCATGGTCGTGTCCAGGCACTGGCAGATGCTGCCCGTGAAGCTGGCCTTCAGTTCTAAGGTAGAGGTGTAAGATGGCTCACATCGAAAAACAAGCTGGCGAACTGCAGGAAAAGCTGATCGCGGTTAACCGCGTATCTAAAACCGTTAAAGGTGGTCGTATTTTCTCCTTCACAGCTCTGACTGTAGTTGGTGATGGTAACGGTCGCGTTGGTTTTGGTTACGGTAAAGCGCGTGAAGTTCCAGCAGCGATCCAGAAAGCGATGGAAAAAGCCCGTCGCAATATGATTAACGTCGCGCTGAACCACGGCACCCTGCAGCACCCGGTTAAGGGTACTCACACGGGTTCTCGTGTATTCATGCAGCCGGCTTCCGAAGGTACCGGTATCATCGCCGGTGGTGCAATGCGCGCCGTTCTGGAAGTCGCTGGAGTTCGTAACGTTCTGGCTAAAGCGTATGGTTCCACTAACCCGATTAACGTGGTGCGTGCAACTATCGATGGCCTGGAAAATATGAAATCTCCGGAAATGGTCGCTGCCAAGCGTGGTAAATCCGTTGAAGAAATTCTGGGGAAATAAACCATGGCAAAGACTATTAAAATTACTCAAACCCGCAGTGCAATCGGTCGTCTGCCGAAACACAAGGCAACGCTGCTTGGCCTGGGTCTGCGTCGTATTGGTCACACCGTAGAGCGCGAGGATACTCCTGCTGTTCGTGGTATGGTCAACGCGGTTTCCTTCATGGTTAAAGTTGAGGAGTAAGAGATGCGTTTAAATACTCTGTCTCCGGCCGAAGGCTCTAAAAAAGCGGCTCGCCGCCTGGGTCGTGGTATCGGTTCTGGCCTCGGTAAAACCGGTGGTCGTGGTCACAAAGGTCAGAAGTCTCGTTCTGGCGGTGGCGTACGTCGCGGTTTCGAGGGTGGTCAGATGCCTCTGTACCGTCGTCTGCCGAAATTCGGCTTCACTTCACGTAAAGCAGCGATTACAGCCGAAGTTCGTCTGTCTGACCTGGCTAAAGTTGAAGGCGGTGTTGTAGACCTGAACACGCTGAAAGCAGCTAACATTATCGGTATCCAGATCGAGTTCGCGAAAGTGATCCTGGCTGGTGAAGTCACTACTCCGGTAACTGTTCGTGGCCTGCGTGTTACTAAAGGCGCTCGTGCTGCTATCGAAGCTGCTGGCGGTAAAATCGAGGAATAAGTAGCAGATGGCTAAACAACCGGGATTAGATTTTCAAAGTGCCAAAGGTGGCTTAGGCGAGCTGAAACGCAGACTGCTGTTTGTAATCGGCGCGCTGATTGTGTTCCGTATTGGCTCTTTCATTCCGATCCCTGGTATTGATGCCGCTGTACTTGCCAAACTGCTTGAGCAACAGCGAGGCACCATCATTGAAATGTTTAACATGTTCTCTGGTGGTGCTCTCAGCCGTGCTTCTATCTTTGCTCTGGGGATCATGCCGTATATTTCGGCGTCGATCATTATCCAGCTGCTGACGGTGGTTCATCCAACGCTGGCAGAAATTAAGAAAGAAGGGGAGTCTGGTCGTCGTAAGATCAGCCAGTACACCCGCTACGGTACTCTGGTGCTGGCAATATTCCAGTCGATCGGTATTGCTACCGGTCTGCCGAATATGCCTGGTATGCAGGGCCTGGTGATGAACCCAGGCTTTGCATTCTATTTCACCGCTGTTGTAAGTCTGGTTACAGGGACGATGTTCCTGATGTGGTTGGGCGAACAGATTACTGAACGTGGTATCGGCAACGGTATCTCAATCATTATCTTCGCCGGTATTGTCGCGGGACTCCCGCCAGCCATTGCCCATACTATCGAGCAAGCGCGTCAAGGCGACCTGCACTTCCTCGTGTTGCTGTTGGTTGCAGTATTAGTATTCGCAGTGACGTTCTTTGTTGTATTTGTTGAGCGTGGTCAACGCCGTATTGTGGTAAACTACGCAAAACGTCAGCAAGGTCGTCGTGTCTATGCTGCACAGAGCACACATTTACCGCTGAAAGTGAATATGGCGGGGGTAATCCCGGCAATCTTCGCTTCCAGTATTATTCTGTTCCCGGCGACCATCGCGTCATGGTTCGGGGGCGGGACTGGTTGGAACTGGCTGACAACAATTTCGCTGTATTTGCAGCCTGGGCAACCGCTTTATGTGTTACTCTATGCGTCTGCAATCATATTCTTCTGTTTCTTCTACACGGCGTTGGTTTTCAACCCGCGTGAAACAGCAGATAACCTGAAGAAGTCCGGTGCATTTGTACCAGGAATTCGTCCGGGAGAGCAAACGGCGAAGTATATCGATAAAGTAATGACCCGCCTGACTTTGGTTGGTGCGCTCTACATTACCTTTATCTGCCTGATCCCGGAGTTCATGCGTGATGCAATGAAAGTACCGTTCTACTTCGGTGGGACCTCACTGCTTATCGTTGTTGTCGTGATTATGGACTTTATGGCTCAAGTGCAAACTCTGATGATGTCAAGTCAGTACGAGTCTGCATTGAAGAAGGCGAATCTGAAAGGCTACGGCCGTTAACAGTCGCCCGAGAAGTTACGGAGAGTAAAAATGAAAGTTCGTGCTTCCGTCAAGAAATTATGCCGTAACTGCAAAATCGTTAAGCGTGATGGTGTCATCCGTGTGATTTGCAGTGCCGAGCCGAAGCATAAACAGCGCCAAGGCTGATTTATTCGCATATTTTTCTTGCAAAGTTGGGTTGAGCTGGCTAGATTAGCCAGCCAATCTTTTGTATGTCTGTGCGTTTCCATTTGAGTATCCTGAAAACGGGCTTTTCAGCATGGTGCGTACATATTAAATAGTAGGAGTGCATAGTGGCCCGTATAGCAGGCATTAACATTCCTGATCAGAAACATGCTGTGATCGCATTAACTTCGATCTACGGCGTCGGCAAGACCCGTTCTAAAGCCATTCTGGCTGCCGCGGGTATCGCTGAAGATGTTAAGATCAGTGAGCTGTCTGAAGAACAAATCGACACGCTGCGTGACGAAGTTGCCAAATTTGTCGTTGAAGGTGATCTGCGCCGTGAAGTTAGCATGAGCATCAAGCGCCTTATGGACCTTGGTTGCTATCGCGGTTTGCGTCATCGTCGTGGTCTCCCGGTTCGCGGTCAGCGTACCAAGACCAACGCACGTACCCGTAAGGGTCCGCGCAAACCGATCAAGAAATAATCGGGGTGATTGAATAATGGCAAAGGCACCAATTCGTGCACGTAAACGTGTAAGAAAACAAGTCTCTGACGGCGTGGCTCATATCCATGCTTCTTTTAACAACACCATCGTTACCATTACTGATCGTCAGGGTAACGCACTGGGTTGGGCAACAGCCGGTGGTTCCGGTTTCCGTGGTTCTCGCAAATCCACTCCGTTTGCAGCTCAGGTTGCAGCAGAGCGTTGCGCTGAAGCCGTAAAAGAATACGGTATCAAGAATCTGGAAGTTATGGTCAAAGGACCGGGTCCAGGTCGCGAATCTACTGTTCGTGCTCTGAACGCCGCTGGTTTCCGCATCACTAATATTACTGATGTGACTCCGATCCCTCATAACGGTTGTCGTCCGCCGAAAAAACGTCGCGTATAACGCTGTCGTTTCTAGGATTGTTGGAGAAAGAAAATGGCAAGATATTTGGGTCCTAAGCTCAAGCTGAGCCGTCGTGAGGGCACTGACTTATTCCTTAAGTCTGGCGTTCGCGCGATCGATACCAAGTGTAAAATTGAACAAGCTCCTGGCCAGCACGGTGCGCGTAAACCGCGTCTGTCTGACTATGGTGTGCAGTTGCGTGAAAAGCAAAAAGTTCGCCGTATCTACGGTGTGCTGGAGCGTCAGTTCCGTAACTACTACAAAGAAGCAGCACGTCTGAAAGGCAACACCGGTGAAAACCTGTTGGGTCTGCTGGAAGGTCGTCTGGACAACGTTGTATACCGTATGGGCTTCGGTGCCACTCGTGCAGAAGCACGTCAGCTGGTCAGCCATAAAGCAATTATGGTAAACGGTCGTGTTGTTAACATCGCTTCTTATCAGGTTAGTCCGAATGACGTTGTTAGCATTCGTGAGAAAGCGAAGAAGCAGTCTCGCGTGAAAGCCGCTCTGGAGCTGGCTGAGCAGCGTGAAAAGCCAACCTGGCTGGAAGTTGATGCTGGCAAGATGGAAGGTACGTTCAAGCGTAAGCCGGAGCGTTCTGATCTGTCTGCGGACATTAACGAACACCTGATCGTCGAGCTTTACTCCAAGTAAAGCTTAGTACCAAAGAGAGGACACAATGCAGGGTTCTGTGACAGAGTTTCTAAAACCGCGCCTGGTAGATATCGAGCAAGTGAGTTCGACGCACGCCAAGGTGACCCTTGAGCCTTTAGAGCGTGGCTTTGGCCATACTTTGGGTAACGCACTGCGCCGTATTCTGCTCTCATCGATGCCGGGTTGCGCGGTGACCGAGGTTGAGATTGATGGTGTACTACATGAGTACAGCACCAAAGAAGGCGTTCAGGAAGATATCCTGGAAATCCTGCTCAACCTGAAAGGGCTGGCGGTGAGAGTTCAGGGTAAAGATGACGTTATTCTTACCTTGAATAAATCTGGCATTGGCCCTGTGACTGCAGCCGACATTACCCATGATGGTGATGTCGAAATCGTCAAGCCACAGCACGTGATCTGCCACCTGACCGATGAGAATGCATCTATTAGCATGCGTATCAAAGTTCAGCGCGGTCGTGGTTATGTGCCGGCTTCTACCCGAATTCATTCGGAAGAAGATGAGCGCCCAATCGGCCGTCTGCTGGTCGACGCATGCTACAGCCCTGTAGAGCGTATTGCCTACAATGTTGAAGCAGCGCGTGTAGAACAGCGTACCGACCTGGACAAGCTGGTCATCGAAATGGAAACCAACGGCACAATCGATCCTGAAGAGGCGATTCGTCGTGCGGCAACCATTCTGGCTGAACAACTGGAAGCTTTCGTTGATTTACGTGATGTACGTCAGCCGGAAGTTAAAGAAGAGAAACCAGAATTCGATCCGATCCTGCTGCGCCCTGTTGACGATCTGGAATTGACTGTCCGCTCTGCTAACTGCCTCAAAGCAGAAGCTATCCACTATATCGGTGATCTGGTACAGCGTACTGAGGTTGAGCTTCTTAAGACGCCTAACCTTGGTAAAAAATCTCTTACCGAGATTAAAGACGTGCTGGCTTCCCGTGGACTGTCTCTGGGCATGCGCCTGGAAAACTGGCCACCGGCAAGCATCGCTGACGAGTAACCGGATCACAGGTTAAGGTTTTACTGAGAAGGATAAGGTCATGCGCCATCGTAAGAGTGGTCGTCAACTGAACCGCAACAGCAGCCATCGCCAGGCTATGTTCCGCAATATGGCAGGTTCACTGGTTCGTCATGAAATCATCAAGACGACTCTGCCGAAAGCGAAAGAGCTGCGTCGCGTAGTTGAGCCGCTGATTACTCTTGCCAAGACTGATAGCGTAGCTAATCGTCGTCTGGCATTCGCCCGTACTCGTGATAACGAGATCGTGGCAAAACTGTTTAACGAACTGGGCCCGCGTTTTGCGAGCCGCGCCGGTGGTTACACTCGCATTCTGAAGTGTGGTTTCCGTGCAGGCGACAACGCGCCGATGGCATACATCGAGCTGGTTGATCGTTCAGAGAAAACAGAAGCTGCTGCAGAGTAATCTGTAGTAACGTAAAAAAACCCGCCTCGGCGGGTTTTTTTATATCCGTCATATCCCCACTTATCTACAATATCTGTACTCTTTTTGTTCATCCCCTGGAGTGTTGTATGTGGTTACTTGACCAGTGGGCAGAGCGCCATATTATTGATGCACAGTCTAAAGGCGAGTTTGATGATTTACCGGGAACAGGCGAACCGCTGACTCTTGACGATGACTCCCATGTCCCGCCTGAACTCAGAGCCGGATACCGTTTATTAAAAAATGCAGGTTGCCTTCCTCCTGAGCTCGAGCAACGCAGAGAGGCAATACAGCTGCTTGAAATACTCGCGGGTATCCGCAAAGATGATCCTAGTTATCCGGAGGTGAGCCGAAGACTGTCGCTACTGGAACTTAAACTTCGGCAGGCTGGACTCAGCACCGAGTTTTTACGCGGTGACTACGCAGATAAGCTGCTAAAAAAGATCAACGACGAATAGCGGAGAGAGCATGTACCGAATTGGTGAAATAGCGAAACTGGCTGACGTTACGCCAGATACTATCCGCTACTATGAAAAGCAGCAGATGATGGAGCATGAAGTGCGTACTGAAGGCGGATTTCGCCTCTATACAGAAAGCGATCTTCAGCGCTTGAAGTTTATTCGTTATGCCCGGCAGCTTGGTTTCACTCTGGAGTCGATCCGTGAATTGCTTTCGATCCGGGTTGATCCCGAACACCATACCTGTCAGGAATCAAAAGGGATCGTCCAGGAAAGACTGCAAGAAGTCGAAGCCCGCATTGCTGAACTTCAGACGATGCAGCGGTCACTGCAGCGATTGAATGATGCATGCTGCGGCAAGGCACACAGCAGCGTGTACTGCTCTATTCTTGAAGCTCTTGAGCAAGGCGCCAGTGGAACAACATCAGGCTGTTGATTTCTTGAACTGCCAGGTCTACACTCGCGGCGTAAATTACTACAAACTGGAGATATTATGAGTCGTTATCAGCACACCAAAGGGCAGATAAAGGACAACGCCATTGAGGCGCTTCTGCATGACCCACTGTTCAGACAGCGCGTTGAGAAAAATAAGAAAGGGAAAGGAAGTTATCTGCGTAAAGGCAAACATGGCAATCGGGGTAACTGGGAGGCCAGTGGCAAGAAAGTAATTAACTTTTTTACCACTGGCCTTCTTGTTTCAGTGAGTGCTTAAGAGCGGTTATTCTGTTCTTTCAGCAGGTCACGAATTTCACTTAGCAATACTTCTTCTTTCGATGGAGCTGGCGGTGCTGCCGGCTCTTCCGCTTTTTTACGGTTCAGTTTGTTGATTAGTTTGATTGCCATAAAGATAGCAAACGCAACAATAATGAAATCGAATACATTCTGAATAAATACACCGTAATGCATGACCACGGCAGGGATGTCTCCCTGTGCATCACGTAGCGTTAAAGCAAACTGTTTAAAATCAATTCCACCAATTAACAGCCCCAGCGGCGGCATAATGATATCGGCAACCAGTGATGAAACAATCTTACCGAATGCCGCACCAATAATGACACCCACTGCCAAATCGACAACATTCCCGCGCATCGCGAATTCGCGAAACTCTTTAATAATGCTCATTTTATTCTCCCTATGCAGCTGACGTTTATAAGTTTAACAAATGTTTAGGCAATTTCCATTTATGTATTGCCGAAAGGAAAATTTATTAGACCATGAAAAATAAAGGGAAATAAAAAAGGCGCTGTATTAGCGCCCAAATTATTACAGGAAGAAAGGACTTGGCTGGAATAGTCGCTCGACGTCGGTAATAAACTTTTTATCTGTCAGGAACATAATTACGTGATCGCCCTGCTCAATGCGCAGGTTATCGTTGGCAATCATGACATCGTTACCACGTACAACGGCGCCAATAATGGTTCCGGGCGGAAGTTTAATTTCATCAATTGAACGCCCTACAACTCTCGACGTCGTTTCATCCCCGTGTGCGACGGCTTCAATGGCTTCCGCGACGCCACGGCGAAGTGAAGAAACGCCAACAATATCAGCTTTACGCACGTGGCTCAGCAGCGCGGAGATGGTCGCCTGCTGCGGTGAAATCGCAATATCGATCACGCTGCCTTGCACCAGATCGACGTATGCTCTGCGCTGGATCAACACCATTACTTTCTTGGCACCCATCCGTTTGGCAAGCATCGCCGACATGATATTTGCTTCATCATCGTTGGTCACTGCGATGAACAGATCGACCTGATCGATATGTTCTTCGGCCAGTAACTCTTGATCCGAAGCATCACCAAAAAAGACGATCGTATTTTGTAGTTTCTCTGCAAGTTCGGATGCGCGTTGTTGATTACGTTCGATCAGTTTGACGCTGTAATCTTTTTCCAGACGACGTGCCAGACCCGCACCGATATTACCTCCACCCACTAACATAATGCGTTTGTACGGCTTTTCCAGACGCTGCAGTTCACTCATTACGGCGCGTATATGCTGTGATGCCGCAATAAAGAAGACTTCATCACCCGCTTCAACGATCGTAGAACCTTGCGGACGGATCGGTCGGTCATGACGGAAAATCGCCGCAACGCGGGTATCGATGTGCGGCATATGCTCACGCATTGTTGACAGCGCATTACCGATAAGCGGCCCGCCGTAATAGGCTTTTACTACTGCCAGACTGACTTTACCTTCGGCAAAATTCACCACCTGCAATGCGCCCGGATATTCAATCAGGCGATAAATGCTATCGATAACCAGTTGCTCAGGCGCAATCAGGTGATCGATTGGCACCGCATCGGATTGGAACAGCTTGTCGGCATCGCGAACGTAATCTGGTGAACGAATACGGGCGATGCGATTAGGCGTATTAAACAGTGAATAAGCTACCTGGCAGGCAACCATATTGGTTTCATCTGAGCTGGTTACGGCAACCAGCATATCGGCATCGTCGGCACCAGCTTCACGTAATACGCGGGGATGCGAACCATGCCCTTGCACGACACGGAGATCAAACTTGTCCTGCAGGCTGCGCAGGCGTTCACCATTGGTATCGACTACCGTGATATCGTTGTTCTCTCCGACCAGGTTTTCAGCCAGCGTACCGCCAACTTGCCCTGCGCCCAGAATGATAATTTTCATCAGTCGCGACCCGTTATCTCATCACTTTTTGATTAGCTTAGCGTAAAAGAAGCCATCGCCATCTTCCGCACCCGGTAAATTCTGACGTCCGGGTTTTTCCGGCGTACCGGTTTCGCTTAATACCGCATCCGGTGTGCGTGCCAGGAAGGCGGCAATTTGCTGCTGGTTCTCTTCTGGCAGGATAGAGCACGTTGCATACACTAGCGTGCCGCCAGATTTAAGATGTGACCAGGTTGCATTCAGGATCTCAGCCTGCAATTGGGCAAGTTCGGCAATATCCCGGTCGCGGCGCAGCCATTTGATATCCGGATGGCGACGGATCACCCCGGTAGCAGAACATGGAGCGTCCAGCAAAATACGGTCAAACTGTTGTTCACCGCACCACTGCTGTGGATAGCGGCCATCCCCCTGTTTTACGGTTGCCTTCATGCCCAGACGTTTCAGATTGTCGTAAACGCGCGATAAGCGTTTTTCATCCACATCGACGGCCATGACGTTAGCTAGCGGAGCAACTTCCAGAATGTGAGTGGTTTTACCGCCCGGCGCACAGCACAGGTCGAGGATCTGCTCACCGTCCTCCGGCAACAGATAATTTACGCATCCTTGAGCGGAAGCATCCTGAACGGTGACCCAACCTTCGTCAAAACCAGGGAGGGCGTGAACTGGAGCCGGTGTTTCCAGACGCACTGCATCCGGGTAGTCTGGATGCGGGAAACCTGTCAAACCCGCTTCGGTAAGCAGGTCTAGCCAGGCGTCGCGAGTATGGTGATTACGATTGACCCGTAGCCACATCGGCGGTCGCTGGTTATTGGCTTCAAGAATGGCTTCCCACTGCTGCGGATACGCACTCTTAATACGTTTCACCAGCCAGGAGGGGTGTAAGAAGCGCAAATCGCTTTGCGCAAACTCGGCCAGCAGTTCATCCTGACGGCGTTGAAACTGGCGCAGTACGCCGTTGATCAGCCCTTTCAGCTGTGGACGCTTAATAACGACCGCGCCTTCTACGGTCTCAGCCAACGCAGCGTGCGCTGGAATACGAGTATGCAACAGTTGATAGAAGCCCACCATGATCAGGTAGTGAACGGTGCGCTGTTTGCCCGTCATTGGACGTTCCATCAGTTGCTGGATCATCCACTCCAGTTGAGAGAGTGTACGCAATACGCCGAAGCAAAGTTCCTGTAACAGCGCTTTGTCTTTATCGGCAACTTTTTGCTGCATGGCGGGCAGCACGTTACTTAGTGATTGTCCTTTCTCGACAACCTGTTCGACGGCCTGGGCCGCCATACTGCGTAAATTAAGATGTTTTTTCATAAGCGCAAAAATAAAAATGCCCGGAGACACCGGGCTTAAAGAGATGAACCGTCAGGCCAGACGGTTTCCGGGCACGAACCACTCCCGGCGCGAATTAAGCAGATCCTGCGCGCTCATGGCTTTTTTACCGGCAGGCTGCAAAGAGATAAGATTCAGAATGCCGTCGCCTGTTGCGACCTGGATACCCTGCTTTGTCGCCTCTAGAATGGTGCCTGGCTCGGCCTGGGTGTTTACAGCAATAACCGAAGCTTGCCAGACTTTCACTGGCTGACCATCGATTTCAAGCCAGCTCATTGGCCAGGGGTTAAAGGCGCGGATGCAGCGTTCCAATTGAACAGCCGAAAGCGACCAGTCGATACGGGCCTCTTCTTTGCTGAGTTTTTCTGCATGCGTAACCAGTGATTCGTCTTGTACCACCGGTTTTATTGTGCCGGCAGCCAGCTGTTTTAGCGTTTCAATCAGCCCCTGAGGCCCCAGTTCTGCCAGCTTGTCATATAACGAACCGCTGGTATCTTCTGCCGTAATTGGGCAGGACAGCTTCAGCAGCATATCACCGGTGTCGAGGCCAACATCCATCTGCATGATGGTAACACCGGTTTCGGCGTCGCCTGCCCACAGTGAGCGCTGGATCGGTGCTGCACCCCGCCAGCGCGGAAGCAGGGAACCGTGAACGTTGATACAACCCAGGCGCGGCATTTCCAGTACGGCTTTTGGCAGGATCAGGCCATATGCCACCACCACCATCACGTCTGCGTGTAAATCAGCAACCAGTTGCTGGTTTTCCTGAGGGCGAAGAGAGACGGGTTGAAAGACCGGTATCCCTTTTTCTTCTGCCAGCACTTTTACCGGGCTGGGCATCAGCTTTTTACCGCGTCCCGCCGGGCGGTCCGGTTGGGTAAACACGCCAACGACGTTATGTCCAGAAGACAGCAGCGCGTCGAGATGACGCGCTGCAAAGTCAGGTGTACCCGCAAAAATAATACGTAGTGAGTCTGACACGTTGATCCTTGTCCTTAAGCTCGGGCGTTCAGGCGGTCGAGTTTTTCAACTTTCTGACGAATGCGTTGTTGCTTCAACGGAGACAGATAATCGATAAATAGTTTACCGACCAGGTGATCCATTTCATGTTGAATGCAGATAGCGAGCAGGCCATCGGCTTCCAGTTCAAAAGATTTGCCGTCGCGATCGAGCGCACGAATTTTTACTTTCTCTGCACGGGGTACTAACGCACGCTGTTCAGGAATAGACAGACAGCCTTCTTCAATGCCGGTTTCGCCGTCTTTTTCCAGCAGTTCTGGGTTAATGAGTACCAACTGCTCATCGCGATTTTCAGAGACATCAATAACAATGATGCGCTGATGAATATCGACCTGTGTTGCTGCCAGACCGATACCTTCTTCGGCGTACATCGTTTCGAACATATCATCAACGATACGCTGAATTTCTGCATTCACTTCTTCAACCGGTTTTGCGACTTTGCGAAGGCGCTCGTCCGGAATATGTAACACTTGCAAAACTGACATAGTTATCCAGAGTTGAGTTCAGGAGTTGAAAAGATTATTACCTCTATTCTAGACAAAACCCCCTCTGATTGACAGCATCAGTGACCAATCGCAAAGATTGCCAGGACTGCTTGTGGCAGGGGAACAGGGATGACCCAAATCGAAATTTGGCTACGTTTAGCGCAAGTGAATGAACTGTATGGTGATGAGATAGTGCGCGTTGCTCACTGGCTCAATACTCAACCGTGCATTAACAACGCGGTACTCTTGCAGGCAGGATTCTCTCCACGCCAGGCAAGACGCTTTTTAACCTTTTCAGATCTGACGCTGGAAAAAACGCTGCGCTGGCTTGAACAGCCTAACCACCATTTTGTGGTTGCCGACAGCGAGCATTATCCGCCACAGCTCCGTGCGATTGAGGATTATCCTGGGGTGCTTTTTGTTGCAGGAGCTCCCGCATGCCTCCACTCATTTCAAGTTGCCGTTGTCGGTAGTCGACAACATTCATGGTATGGCGAACGCTGGGGACGGTTGTTTTGTGAAAAGCTTGCTGCATGTGGGGTGACGATCACCAGCGGTCTGGCCCGGGGGATTGATGGCGTGGCGCACAATGCTGCGATAAACCGACAAGGCACAAGTATTGCGGTGCTGGGAAATGGACTTGAGACCATTCATCCACGGCAGCATATCCGTCTTGCGGAGCGACTTATTGAGGCTGGGGGCGCACTGGTGTCTGAGTTCCCATTAGATATGCTCCCTTTGCCGCGCAATTTTCCCCGACGAAATCGTATTATCAGTGGTCTAAGTAAAGGTGTACTGGTTGTCGAAGCTGCACAGCGTAGCGGGTCGCTGGTTACTGCTCGCTGTGCAATTGAACAAGGGCGGGAGGTGTTTGCTTTACCTGGGCCGATTGGGAGCCCGGGAAGTGAAGGCCCGCATTGGCTTATTCAGCAGGGAGCCATGCTTGTGACGACACCAGAGGAAATTCTTGAAAATTTGCAATATGGGCTGCAATGGTTGCCAGATGAACCTGAAAAATCAATTTATTCGCCAGATCACGAAGAGGTGGCATTGCCATTTCCGGAGCTCCTGGCTAACGTAGGAGATGAGGTAACACCTGTTGACGTCGTCGCTGAACGTGCCGGCCAACCTGTGCCAGAGGTAGTGGCTCAACTGCTCGAACTGGAGTTAGCAGGGTGGATCGCAGCTGTACCCGGCGGCTATGTCCGATTGAGGAGGGCATGCCATGTTCGACGTACTAATGTATTTGTTTGAGACATATATCCATAACGAAGCTGAGCTGCGTGTGGATCAGGACAAACTGGAACGGGATCTTACCGACGCTGGTTTTGATCGTGAAGACATTTACAACGCGTTACTTTGGCTGGAGAAGCTTGCTGACTATCAGGATGGTCTTGCTGAACCTATGCAGCTGGCATCGGACCCTCTTTCTATACGTATTTATACTGCGGAAGAGTGCGACCGACTGGATGCAAGCTGTAGAGGATTCCTGCTATTCCTGGAGCAGATTCAGGTGCTAAACCTCGAAACGCGAGAAATGGTTATTGAGCGCGTACTCGCGCTAGATACGGCAGAGTTCGATCTGGAAGACCTGAAGTGGGTGATTCTGATGGTGCTATTCAACATTCCAGGTTGTGAAAATGCCTATCAGCAAATGGAAGAATTACTCTTTGAAGTGAATGAAGGTATGCTGCATTAATCAATCTTCATTCAGTATGAGTTGTTATGGCTAAATCAGCACTGTTCACGGTGCGTAAAAACGAGCCCTGCCCACAATGCGGGGCTGAACTGGTTATTCGTTCCGGGAAACACGGTCCGTTTCTCGGTTGTTCACACTATCCAGAATGCGATTACATCCGTCCGCTGAAATCTTCCGCGGACGGACATGTTGTCAAAGTTCTGGAGGGTAAGCTTTGTCCTGCATGTGGCGCTGAGCTGGTGCTGAGACAGGGACGATTCGGTATGTTTATTGGATGCAGTGACTATCCTGCGTGCGATCACACCGAGCTCATCGACAAGCCTGATGAAACAGCAATAGTCTGTCCTCAATGCCAGACTGGTCATCTTGTCCAGCGGCGTTCCCGTTATGGCAAAACCTTTTACTCCTGCGATCGCTATCCGGAGTGCCAGTTTGTCATTAACTTCAAACCGTTAGCCGGAGAATGTCCTGAGTGTCATTATCCGCTTCTCATCGAAAAGAAAACCGCGCAGGGTGTGAAGCATTTCTGTGCCAGTAAACAATGTGGAAAGCCGATTTCGGCGGAATAAAAAAGTGAATAATAGCCTGCCCACAGACGCTCTCGCTGCGGCGATAGCGGTTCTGAAACAAGAAAAAGTCATCGCCTATCCAACTGAAGCTGTATTTGGTGTCGGCTGCGACCCCGATAGCGAAACGGCTGTAACCCGTTTGTTGGCGCTAAAGCAACGTCCGGTCGATAAAGGGTTAATTTTAATCGCGTCAAACTTTGAACAACTTAAACCATATATCGACGATAGCATGCTCACCGATGCTCAACGTGACGCTGTTTTCGCCCGTTGGCCTGGTCCTGTTACCTTCGTTTTCCCAGCGCTTGCGACAACGCCACGCTGGTTGACCGGGCGCTTTGATTCTCTGGCTGTTCGCGTCACCGATCACCCGCTGGTGGTTGCGTTGTGCCAGGCTTATGGCAAACCGTTAGTTTCTACCAGTGCTAATTTGAGTGGCTTACCGCCTTGCAGAACGGTAGATGAAGTTCGCGCACAGTTCGGTACAGACTTTCCCGTGGTTGAAGGGGAGACCGGGGGGCGTTTGAATCCTTCGGAGATCCGTGATGCTCTGACAGGTGAACAGTTTCGACAGGGGTAATATGAAAGAAGCCTATGCTGTTTTTGGTAATCCGATAGCGCACAGTAAATCGCCCTTTATTCATCAGCAATTTGCAGAGCAGCTGAAGATTGATCACTCCTATGGGCGTGTACTGGCGCCTATCAATGATTTTGTGAATACGCTGAACGCTTTTTTTGCTGAGGGCGGGAAGGGGGCAAATGTCACCGTGCCTTTTAAAGAAGAGGCATTTGCACGTGCCGATGAACTAACGGAGCGGGCATCGCTTGCTGGAGCCGTCAATACCCTTAAACGGCTGGAGGATGGACGTTTACTGGGAGACAACACGGATGGTATCGGCTTGTTGAGCGATCTTGAGCGTTTATCTTTTATTCGTCCCGGATCGCGAGTTCTGTTGATTGGTGCGGGTGGTGCATCCCGTGGAGTTTTATTACCTCTTCTTTCTATGGATTGTGCGGTGACTATTGTTAACCGTACCGCTTCGCGCGCTGAAGAACTGGCACAAATCTTCTCCCATACCGGCAGCGTACAGGCGGTAGGAATGGACGAGCTTGATAATTACAGTTTTGATCTAATTATTAACGCGACATCCAGCGGAATTAGCGGTGAGATACCGGCTATTCCGACATCTCTTATTCACCCATCTGTCTATTGTTATGACATGTTTTATCAGAAAGGAGATACACCGTTCCTCTCCTGGTGTGCCGAACATGGGGCGAAACAATATGCTGATGGCCTGGGTATGCTGGTGGGGCAAGCAGCGCACGCCGTTTTACTCTGGCATGGGGTTTTGCCGCAGATTGAACCCGTCATTAAAAGCATGCAGCAGGAATTGTCGGCATGAATCAGGCGATCCAGTTTCCCGATCGAGAAGAATGGCGCACGGATGTCAACGCCGTTGTGTTTCCGGCGATGGTTCATGGTATGCAGTTAACATGTGCCATCTCTGGAGAGATGCTGGCGTCCCGCTTTGGCGGCGACACGCCTGAACAGTGGTTGGAAATCTTTCAACAGCATCGCTGGGATCTGGAAGAAGAAGCTGAAGGATTGATCCAGGCCCAGCAGGAAGATGCTCAAGGTTGGGTTTGGTTACTCTGACTTAAATATTCATCTTTCCACTTAACATAGTTGTTAGCTGAATATTGTAAGCCTGCTTTCTCTTCATCGCTTAATGGACGGATTTGTTTAACCGGGCTTCCCAGGTACAGATACCCGCTTTCCAGGCGTTTGTTTTGGGGAACCAGGCTCCCAGCCCCAATCATAACGTCGTCTTCTACTACCACGCCATCCAGCAGAATCGAACCCATGCCGACTAATACTCGGTTGCCAATGATGCAGCCGTGTAGCATGACCTTGTGACCGACCGTTACATCCTCACCCACGATCAATGGATTACCCTGCGGATTAGACGTGGATTTATGTGTGACATGGAGAACGCTGCCGTCCTGAATGTTTGTACGGGCACCAATTTGTACATAGTTAACGTCGCCACGAATGGCAACCAGTGGCCAAATTCCGACATCATCAGCCAAACGGGCATCACCAATGACGACACTGCTGGTGTCGATCATTACGCGATTTCCGATCTGTGGGAAAAGATCCTTATAAGGACGCAGTACATCAAACATGTTTACCTCAACGAAAATAGAGCAGTAATGAAGACTTTGGTTGGATTATTGAGACTGTGCAAGTGGTTTAGCTATCAAAAATCAGCCAAATTGCGCAGGAATGTAGCGAAAGGAGTGAAAAACAAGCATTCAGAAAAAAAGATCCAAAAAATACTTGTGCTAAAAAATGGGATCCCTATAATGCGCCTCCATCGACACGGCGGATGTGAATCACTTCACGCAAACAGCCGGTTCGGTTCAAGAGAAAAACCTGAAAATGAGGGTTGACTCTGAAAGAGGAAAGCGTAATATACGCCACCTCGCGACAGAGCGCTAAAGCGCGTCGCAACTGCTCTTTAACAATTTATCAGACAATCTGTGTGGGCACTCGAAGATACGGATTCTTAACGTCGCAAGACGAAAAATGAATACCAAGTCTCAACGAGTGAACACGTAATTCATTACGAAGTTTAATTCATTGAGCATCAAACTTTTAAATTGAAGAGTTTGATCATGGCTCAGATTGAACGCTGGCGGCAGGCCTAACACATGCAAGTCGAACGGTAGCACAGAGGAGCTTGCTCCTTGGGTGACGAGTGGCGGACGGGTGAGTAATGTCTGGGAAACTGCCCGATGGAGGGGGATAACTACTGGAAACGGTAGCTAATACCGCATAACGTCGCAAGACCAAAGAGGGGGACCTTCGGGCCTCTTGCCATCGGATGTGCCCAGATGGGATTAGCTAGTAGGTGGGGTAACGGCTCACCTAGGCGACGATCCCTAGCTGGTCTGAGAGGATGACCAGCCACACTGGAACTGAGACACGGTCCAGACTCCTACGGGAGGCAGCAGTGGGGAATATTGCACAATGGGCGCAAGCCTGATGCAGCCATGCCGCGTGTATGAAGAAGGCCTTCGGGTTGTAAAGTACTTTCAGCGAGGAGGAAGGTGTTGTGGTTAATAACCGCAGCAATTGACGTTACTCGCAGAAGAAGCACCGGCTAACTCCGTGCCAGCAGCCGCGGTAATACGGAGGGTGCAAGCGTTAATCGGAATTACTGGGCGTAAAGCGCACGCAGGCGGTCTGTCAAGTCGGATGTGAAATCCCCGGGCTCAACCTGGGAACTGCATCCGAAACTGGCAGGCTAGAGTCTTGTAGAGGGGGGTAGAATTCCAGGTGTAGCGGTGAAATGCGTAGAGATCTGGAGGAATACCGGTGGCGAAGGCGGCCCCCTGGACAAAGACTGACGCTCAGGTGCGAAAGCGTGGGGAGCAAACAGGATTAGATACCCTGGTAGTCCACGCCGTAAACGATGTCGACTTGGAGGTTGTGCCCTTGAGGCGTGGCTTCCGGAGCTAACGCGTTAAGTCGACCGCCTGGGGAGTACGGCCGCAAGGTTAAAACTCAAATGAATTGACGGGGGCCCGCACAAGCGGTGGAGCATGTGGTTTAATTCGATGCAACGCGAAGAACCTTACCTACTCTTGACATCCAGAGAACTTAGCAGAGATGCTTTGGTGCCTTCGGGAACTCTGAGACAGGTGCTGCATGGCTGTCGTCAGCTCGTGTTGTGAAATGTTGGGTTAAGTCCCGCAACGAGCGCAACCCTTATCCTTTGTTGCCAGCGATTCGGTCGGGAACTCAAAGGAGACTGCCAGTGATAAACTGGAGGAAGGTGGGGATGACGTCAAGTCATCATGGCCCTTACGAGTAGGGCTACACACGTGCTACAATGGCATATACAAAGAGAAGCGACCTCGCGAGAGCAAGCGGACCTCATAAAGTATGTCGTAGTCCGGATTGGAGTCTGCAACTCGACTCCATGAAGTCGGAATCGCTAGTAATCGTGGATCAGAATGCCACGGTGAATACGTTCCCGGGCCTTGTACACACCGCCCGTCACACCATGGGAGTGGGTTGCAAAAGAAGTAGGTAGCTTAACCTTCGGGAGGGCGCTTACCACTTTGTGATTCATGACTGGGGTGAAGTCGTAACAAGGTAACCGTAGGGGAACCTGCGGTTGGATCACCTCCTTACCTTAAAGAACCGACCTTTGTAGTGCTCACACAGATTGTCTGATGAAAATTAGCAGTAAGAAAATCTCTGCAGGCTTGTAGCTCAGGTGGTTAGAGCGCACCCCTGATAAGGGTGAGGTCGGTGGTTCAAGTCCACTCAGGCCTACCAAATTCGCCTCCGTGCTGTGTTACGGCGATGCTCGCATACTTCAGTATGCTTCGCACCACCGCGCCTTGCCCGGAAACGAATTAGGGTACAGAGATTAGCATTCTACGATGGGGTTATAGCTCAGCTGGGAGAGCGCCTGCCTTGCACGCAGGAGGTCTGCGGTTCGATCCCGCATAGCTCCACCATCCTTTACTTACTGCAACAACACAAGAAAACTTCAGAGTGTACCTGAAAAGGTTCACTGCGAAGTTTTGCTCTTTAAAAATCTGGATCAAGCTGAAAATTGAAACGACACACTGTTTCATTTCTCCGTAATAAGAAATGAAAAATGGTGTGTTCGAGTCTCTCAAATTTTCGCAATCAGAAGTGAAACATCTTCGGGTTGTGAGGTTAAGCGACTAAGCGTACACGGTGGATGCCCTGGCAGTCAGAGGCGATGAAGGACGTGCTAATCTGCGATAAGCGTCGGTAAGGTGATATGAACCGTTATAACCGGCGATTTCCGAATGGGGAAACCCAGTGTGATTCGTCACACTATCATTACGTGAATACATAGCGTAATGAAGCGAACCGGGGGAACTGAAACATCTAAGTACCCCGAGGAAAAGAAATCAACCGAGATTCCCCCAGTAGCGGCGAGCGAACGGGGAGCAGCCCAGAGTCTGAATCAGCATGTGTGTTAGTGGAAGCGTCTGGAAAGTCGCACGATACAGGGTGAAAGTCCCGTACACAAAAGTGCATGTGTTGTGAACTCGAAGAGTAGGGCGGGACACGTGGTATCCTGTCTGAATATGGGGGGACCATCCTCCAAGGCTAAATACTCCTGACTGACCGATAGTGAACCAGTACCGTGAGGGAAAGGCGAAAAGAACCCCGGCGAGGGGAGTGAAAAAGAACCTGAAACCGTGTACGTACAAGCAGTGGGAGCACCCTTTGGGGTGTGACTGCGTACCTTTTGTATAATGGGTCAGCGACTTATATTCTGTAGCAAGGTTAACCGAATAGGGGAGCCGAAGGGAAACCGAGTCTTAACTGGGCGTTAAGTTGCAGGGTATAGACCCGAAACCCGGTGATCTAGCCATGGGCAGGTTGAAGGTTGGGTAACACTAACTGGAGGACCGAACCGACTAATGTTGAAAAATTAGCGGATGACTTGTGGCTGGGGGTGAAAGGCCAATCAAACCGGGAGATAGCTGGTTCTCCCCGAAAGCTATTTAGGTAGCGCCTCGTGAACTCATCTTCGGGGGTAGAGCACTGTTTCGGCTAGGGGGTCATCCCGACTTACCAACCCGATGCAAACTGCGAATACCGAAGAATGTTATCACGGGAGACACACGGCGGGTGCTAACGTCCGTCGTGAAGAGGGAAACAACCCAGACCGCCAGCTAAGGTCCCAAAGTCATGGTTAAGTGGGAAACGATGTGGGAAGGCACAGACAGCCAGGATGTTGGCTTAGAAGCAGCCATCATTTAAAGAAAGCGTAATAGCTCACTGGTCGAGTCGGCCTGCGCGGAAGATGTAACGGGGCTAAACCATGCACCGAAGCTGCGGCAGCGACACTATGTGTTGTTGGGTAGGGGAGCGTTCTGTAAGCCGTTGAAGGTGTGTCGTGAGGCATGCTGGAGGTATCAGAAGTGCGAATGCTGACATAAGTAACGATAATGCGGGTGAAAAACCCGCACGCCGGAAGACCAAGGGTTCCTGTCCAACGTTAATCGGGGCAGGGTGAGTCGACCCCTAAGGCGAGGCCGAAAGGCGTAGTCGATGGGAAACAGGTTAATATTCCTGTACTTGGTGTTACTGCGAAGGGGGGACGGAGAAGGCTATGTTAGCCGGGCGACGGTTGTCCCGGTTTAAGCATGTAGGCGGAGGTTCCAGGTAAATCCGGTACCTTTTAACGCTGAGGTGTGATGACGAGGCACTACGGTGCTGAAGTAACAAATGCCCTGCTTCCAGGAAAAGCCTCTAAGCATCAGGTAACACGAAATCGTACCCCAAACCGACACAGGTGGTCAGGTAGAGAATACCAAGGCGCTTGAGAGAACTCGGGTGAAGGAACTAGGCAAAATGGTGCCGTAACTTCGGGAGAAGGCACGCTGATATGTAGGTGAAGTGATTTACTCATGGAGCTGAAATCAGTCGAAGATACCAGCTGGCTGCAACTGTTTATTAAAAACACAGCACTGTGCAAACACGAAAGTGGACGTATACGGTGTGACGCCTGCCCGGTGCCGGAAGGTTAATTGATGGGGTTATCCGTAAGGAGAAGCTCTTGATCGAAGCCCCGGTAAACGGCGGCCGTAACTATAACGGTCCTAAGGTAGCGAAATTCCTTGTCGGGTAAGTTCCGACCTGCACGAATGGCGTAATGATGGCCAGGCTGTCTCCACCCGAGACTCAGTGAAATTGAACTCGCTGTGAAGATGCAGTGTACCCGCGGCAAGACGGAAAGACCCCGTGAACCTTTACTATAGCTTGACACTGAACACTGGTCCTTGATGTGTAGGATAGGTGGGAGGCTTTGAAGTGTGGACGCCAGTCTGCATGGAGCCATCCTTGAAATACCACCCTTTAATGGCTGGTGTTCTAACGTAGACCCGTAATCCGGGTTGCGGACAGTGTCTGGTGGGTAGTTTGACTGGGGCGGTCTCCTCCTAAAGAGTAACGGAGGAGCACGAAGGTTAGCTAATCCTGGTCGGACATCAGGAGGTTAGTGCAAAGGCATAAGCTAGCTTGACTGCGAGAGTGACGGCTCGAGCAGGTGCGAAAGCAGGTCTTAGTGATCCGGTGGTTCTGAATGGAAGGGCCATCGCTCAACGGATAAAAGGTACTCCGGGGATAACAGGCTGATACCGCCCAAGAGTTCATATCGACGGCGGTGTTTGGCACCTCGATGTCGGCTCATCACATCCTGGGGCTGAAGTAGGTCCCAAGGGTATGGCTGTTCGCCATTTAAAGTGGTACGCGAGCTGGGTTTAGAACGTCGTGAGACAGTTCGGTCCCTATCTGCCGTGGGCGCTGGAGAATTGAGGGGGGCTGCTCCTAGTACGAGAGGACCGGAGTGGACGCATCACTGGTGTTCGGGTTGTCATGCCAATGGCATTGCCCGGTAGCTAAATGCGGAAGAGATAAGTGCTGAAAGCATCTAAGCACGAAACTTGCCCCGAGATGAGTTCTCCCTGACCCTTTAAGGGTCCTGAAGGAACGTTGAAGACGACGACGTTGATAGGTCGGGTGTGTAAGTGTAGCGATACATTGAGCTAACCGATACTAATGAACCGTGAGGCTTAACCTTACAACGCCGAAGATGTTTTGGCGAAAGAGAGATATTTTCAGCCTGATACAGATAACATCGACATGCCCAGGAGGTGTGTTGATAAACAGAATTTGCCTGGCGGCTGTAGCGCGGTGGTCCCACCTGACCCCATGCCGAACTCAGAAGTGAAACGCCGTAGCGCCGATGGTAGTGTGGGGTCTCCCCATGCGAGAGTAGGGAACTGCCAGGCATCAAATTTAGTGTGCTGATATGGCTCAGTTGGTAGAGCGCACCCTTGGTAAGGGTGAGGTCCCCAGTTCGACTCTGGGTATCAGCACCAGTTTTTCGATTAAAGTTCGGCACTTAGAAAAGAATTTGTCTGGCGGCTGTAGCGCGGTGGTCCCACCTGACCCCATGCCGAACTCAGAAGTGAAACGCCGTAGCGCCGATGGTAGTGTGGGGTCTCCCCATGCGAGAGTAGGGAACTGCCAGACATCAAATAAAAGCGAAAGGCTCAGTCGAAAGACTGGGCCTTTTGTTTTATTTGTTGTTTGTCGGTGAGCGCTCTCCTGAGGAGGACAAATCCGCCGGGAGCGGATTTGAACGTTGCGCAGCAACGGCCCGGAGGGTGGCGGGCAGGACGCCCGCCATAAACTGCCAGACATCAAATAAGTGAAAAGGCCATCCGAAAGGATGGCCTTTTTGCATTTATACGCGGAAATCCACCGGAACTGTATCCGGCATATATATATTTAATGAATAACCTGCGATAAAAACGCGCGAGTGCGTTCCGATTTGGGGTGAGCAAAAAACTCATCCGGTGGTGCCTGTTCCACAATCTCGCCAAGATCCATAAAGATCACCCGGTCAGCTACTGTGCGGGCAAAGCCCATTTCATGGGTTACACATAGCATGGTCATGCCCGATTGCGCCAGACCTATCATGGTATCCAGCACTTCTTTTACCATTTCAGGATCCAACGCAGATGTGGGTTCATCAAATAACATGATTTTGGGTTTCATACACAGCGAGCGTGCAATGGCCACGCGCTGTTGTTGTCCACCAGAGATTTGCCCGGGATATTTATGTGCATGTTCGGCAATGCGGACCCGCTCAAGGTAGTGCATTGCCAGTACTTCAGCCTCTTTTTTCGGCATCTTTTGCACCCAGATAGGCGCCAGCGTGCAGTTTTGCAAGACAGTTAAATGAGGAAAGAGATTAAAGTGCTGAAAGACCATGCCAACTTCTTGTCGGACGCGCTCAATATTGCGGATGTCTTCATTGAGCTCAATCCCATCCACTACTATGCGTCCTTGCTGATGTTCTTCCAGATGGTTAATACAGCGGATAGTTGTCGATTTACCCGAACCGGAAGGCCCGCATAATACGATGCGCTCTCCCTGTTTTACCTTCAGGTTGATGTTTTTCAGGACATGAAACTGTCCGTACCATTTGTTGACGTTTTCCAGCGTAATCATCGCGTCGGTAGACGGCATTAATAATTGGCTCATAAATTCCTCAGTGCGGTGTACGCCCGGTGTTAAAACGTTTTTCCAGATGCTGGCTGTAACGCGACATACTGAAACAGAAGATCCAGTAAATCAGTGCAGCGAAAACATATCCTTCTGTCGACATACCCAGCCACGCAGGGTCCACAGTTGCCTGCTGCACGCTACTGAAGAGATCAAACAGACCGATGATGATGACCAGGCTGGTATCCTTGAACAGGGCGATAATCGTGTTAACCAGACCCGGGATAACCAGCTTGAGGGCTTGCGGAAGAATGACCAGCCCCTGAGTTTTCCAGTACCCTAGCGCCAGTGATTCCGCGGCCTCATACTGACCTTTCGGTAGGGCCTGTAACCCTCCGCGAACCACTTCTGCGACATAGGCCGACTGGAAAAGAATAACGCCGACCAGCGCCCGGATAAGCTTGTCGATACTGGTTCCTTCGGACATAAACAGAGGAAGCATGACCGAGGACATAAACAGAACGGTAATCAACGGTACACCGCGCCAGAACTCAATGAAAATGACGGATAAAACCCGCACGACTGGCATATGGGAACGACGTCCCAACGCCAGTAAAATACCCCATGGAAGCGCGCCTGCAATCCCCACGGATGCAATAATAAGCGTCAGTGTTAATCCACCCCACTGCCGGGTTTCTACGCGTTCAAGCCCGAAAAAACCACCGTACATCAGCCACCAGACGACAATCGGATAAATGACTGCCCAGATGGCGATATAACGGCCTCGGTGGGGAATGGTTTTCCAGAACATCGGAACAATAGAAACCAGACCAATTATCAGGGCCAGATTTACACGCCAACGCTGATCGTGTGGATAAAGCCCATACATGAATTGCCCGAAGCGTTCATGGATGAACACCCAGCAGGCTCCGGCTTTGGTACAGTCTGCCCGGGTAGAACCGACCCAGTTGGCCTGAAAGAATACCCAGTTCAACAGTGGCGGGAGAAATGACCAAATCAGCCATACGCATAGCAGGGTGAGCAGGCTATTTGACCAACTGGAGAACAGGTTTTTACGCACCCAGAGTAGACAGCGGCTTGCCGGATTGCTGCGCTGGCGCGAGGGGTGAGACAGCAGTGCTTTTGTCATCATGGCTCCTTAGCGCTCAATCAGTGCAATACGGCGGTTATAAATATTCATCAGCAAAGAAATACTCAGACTGATGATCAGGTATACCGACATGGTGATGGCGATCGTTTCAATGGCTTGCCCTGTTTGATTGAGTACCGTGCCGGCAAACAGTGAAACCATGTCCGGGTAGCCAATGGCGGCTGCAAGAGAAGAGTTCTTGACGATATTCAGGTACTGGCTGGTCAGTGGGGGAATGATGACGCGTAGCGCCTGTGGGATGATTACCTGACGTAGCGTCACCGGATTTGGCAGACCCAGCGAGCGTGCGGCTTCATGTTGGCCGTAAGGAACGGCCTGAATGCCCGCCCGAATAATTTCTGCAATAAATGCCGAGGTATATACCGAAAGCGCCAGAGTTAGTGCCGCCAGTTCAGGAATAAGCACCATACCTCCACGGAAGTTAAAACCACGGAGCTCGGGAATATCCCAGTGAAGCGCAGCGCCAAACATCCACTGTGAAATCACCGGTAAAAGTACGATCAACGCCAGAGCTGTGGGCCAGGTCCGACGTTGCTGACCGGTTTTGGTCTGATGCATTCTGTTGAAGCGAAATAATCCGATGGTGACGACGATAGCGATAACGACAGCGGTGCAAAAGGCAAAAAAACCTTCTCCCATTTGCGGGGACGGAATATAGAGCCCCCGGTTACTCAGGAACATCAAATCCAGCGCGTTAACGGCCTGGCGTGGGCCGGGCAGATTACGTAATACGGCGAAATACCAGAAGAAGATCTGCAGCAGCGGCGGTATATTGCGGAACGTTTCGATGTAGATCGTCGAGAGCTTTCGCAATAACCAGTTATCTGACAGGCGTGCCAGCCCGAGAAAGAAACCGAGAATTGATGCGAAAACAATGCACAGTGCTGAAACTAACAGCGTATTGAGCAGGCCGACCACAAAGACACGACCATACGTATCGCCTTGCTCGTAATCGATCAGATGCTGGACAATGCCAAATCCGGCGCTGCGATCGAGAAAAGAAAACCCCGAGGTAATACCGCTATTGTTCAGGTTATTTATCGTGTTATGAATGAGATAGACCGCAATGCTGATAACCGCAATGACGGCGAGTATTTGAAATAACCAGGCGCGGACCGCAGGGTTAGAAAAGGATAACGATCCTTTTACGGTTGAGCGGCGATGGAACATAAGAAAACCTCAGTAACTATGACTCTGGGCTGAGCGCCGCAGTTGCGGCGCCCGTTACATCACTACGCATTAGCGCACCGGTGGCGCATACTGAATGCCACCGTTATTCCAGAGGTTGTTCTGTCCACGTTTGATCTTCAGCGGACTTTCCGATCCAACGTTACGTTCAAAGATCTCCGAATAGTTACCAACCTGCTTGATAATGTTGTAGGCCCATTTGTTATCAAGCTTCAGATCCTTGCCATAATCCCCTTCTTTACCCAACAGGTGTGCCATATCCGGTGTTGCTGGATTAGCCGCTTTGTCATCGACGTTTTTCGAGTTAACACCCATTTCTTCCGCATTTAGCATGGCGAACAGCGTCCAGCGAACAATGGAGAACCACTCATCGTCCCCACGACGTACGACAGGTCCCAGAGGTTCTTTAGAAATAACTTCTGGCAGGACGATCCATTCCGCAGGATTGCTCAGCTTGATGCGTAGGGCATACAGCTGAGACTGGTCGGAAGCCAGCGTATCGCAACGTCCAGATTCCAGAGCTTTGGCTGATTCATCCGAACGGTCAAAGGTGACGGGGGTGTACTTCATCTTGTTGGCTTTAAAGTAGTCGGCCACGTTTAGTTCGGTATCGGTTCCCGCCTGAATACAGACCGTTGCACCATCCAGCTCTTTAGCGCTCTTCAGGCCTGCTTTATTGTGGGTAAGAAAACCAATGCCGTCGTAATACGTTACACCAGTGAAGGACATGCCCATACCGGCATCACGAGAAGAGGTCCACGTGGTATTACGAGAGAGCATGTCGACTTCACCAGACTGTAATGCGGTAAAGCGTTCCTTGGCGGTGAGCGGGGTATATTTTACTTTGCTATCATCGCCAAATACGGCGGAGGCAACGCCACGACATACATCAACATCAATACCCGAGAACTTGCCGCTTGCATCGGCGTAAGAAAAGCCAGGCAAGCCGTCGCTGATCCCACATTGCACAAACCCTTTTTTCTTTACGGCATCAAGTGTTGCGCCGGCATGTGCCTGATTTGCAACAGCAAGCAGCACACCGGCCGCAGCCAGGCTGGCGATTATCATCTTTTTCATAGAGCATCCTGTGTGGAGGAATTATTGTTATGGAAACGTTCTGAAAACGTCTTTTACCTGTCTGTGGCTTTGGCCATACTCTTTTAAGCAAAGGTAGTGCCAGTTTTTTGCGCCTGATTATTCGACGCAATATGCAGAGTGTAGACAGGAAAAAATAAATGCAGCGCCCTGAAGTGGTGCAAAATTGAAACGTAAGCCACATTTCGGCGCAAAAAATTTAAAAATCAGACAGGACGCGTGATAACGATTTCTGGCGTTAATATTAATGGCGTGAGAATAATGAAAAGAAAATGTGGTGTTACGAAAAACAGAAAAAATGCTAATTTCAAATCGCGGATGTGTGAGTGAAATCTATAATAATTTTATTACATGTCAGGTTCTATTAAGCAACGTTTTGTCTTATATGCAGATTTTATGCTTATTGCTAAAAGCGCGGTAATAACCGCGCTTTTAAGATGATTTATTTGGTCAGGGCGACAATCCCAAGCGTCAGTCCGGCAACGGCTGCAGCACCACCGGCGATGGCCCCGGCTGTTTCCCAGTTATCCTGGGTGGTGCCTTTCATACAGGTATTGGTATGAACCAGGCGTCCCTGATCGTCGTATACAGGTACGCAAGGAGAATCGTGTGCACAGCCAGCCAGGAATGCGGTAAGCAGTGCAACGGATATTAATCTTTTCATGGTGTTACCTCAAAAATAAGCGTTTCGCTAATCGAGCAAAGACAAACGCTAAACCATCTGCGAACTCGGCGATTATTTTACCACTTCTTAAAAAAGGACTGACATGAGGAATAATCTCAATTCATGTGGATTGTAAAAATAATGGATAAAAAGAAAGGTCGCGGGCGCGTTTAAAGAAATGCTTTAAATGAAATAAATGGCTATCTTATTAATAAATAAAGAGGCGTAACATGGGTGAAAAAGGCGTCCGTAGACGCCTTTATTTTACAAATTAATCGTTGTGCCGACTAAAACGCCGTCTCACGACAACGAAGAAGACGGGGACGAAGAAGATAGCCAACAATGTTGCGGTCAGCATTCCTCCCATAACACCGGTACCGACCGCATTCTGCGCACCACTACCTGCACCGTGACTGATAACCAGAGGCATAACCCCCAGAATAAAGGCCAGGGATGTCATTAGGATAGGACGAAGACGCATGCGCGATGCCTCCAGCGTCGCTTCAATCAACCCCTTGCCTTCTTTATCCATCAGGTCTTTGGCAAACTCGACGATCAGGATGGCGTTCTTAGCCGAGAGGCCGATTGTGGTTAGTAAGCCAACCTGGAAATACACATCGTTATTCATACCACGCAGTGATGCTGCTAACAATGCGCCCACAACACCGAGCGGTACAACCAGCATCACCGAGAAAGGAATAGACCAGCTTTCATACAATGCGGCAAGGCAAAGGAAGACAACGATTAGCGAGATGGCATACAGCGCAGGAGCCTGGTTACCCGACAGTCGTTCCTGATAGGACATCCCCGTCCAGTCATGACCAATACCGTTTGGCAGTTTTTCCGCCAGGCTTTCCATCAGCGCCATTGCTTCACCGGTACTTCTGCCAGGCGCAGCTTCTCCCAGCAGTTCCATAGAAGGCATACCGTTATAGCGCTCCAGGCGCGGTGAGCCGTAGATCCAGTGTGCGGAACTGAACGTGGAGAACGGAACCATTTCGCCATTGGCGCTACGAACATACAGATTATTGATGTCTTCCGGCAACATACGGAATTTGGCATCGGCCTGTACGTACACTTTTTTCACGCGGCCACGGTCAATGAAGTCATTGACGTAATAGCCGCCTAGCGCAGCTGAGATAGTTTCGTTGATATCAGACAGCGAGACGCCAAGGGCCTGAGCTTTTTCCTGATCGACATCCAGCTTGAACTGTGCGGTATCCTCGAGACCGTTTGGACGCACGCGAACCAGCAGGTCAGGGTGTTTGGCAACCATGCCCAGCAGTTGGTTACGCGCTTGCGTTAACGCGGTATGTCCCAACCCGCCCTGGTCAATCAGTTCGAAGTCGAAGCCGGTTGCGGTACCCAGTTCAACAATGGCTGGCATGTTGAAAGGGAACACCAGACCATCACGAATCTGACTAAACGCTCGGGTAGCGCGGGCGATAATTGATTCAACGTTATTTTCGTTACCGCTACGTTCTTCCCAGGGCTTGAGGCTGACGAACGCCATCCCTGAGTTTTGTCCCTGGCCGCTGAAGCTAAAGCCGTTAACCGTAAAGACGCTTTCAACGTTGGCTTTTTCATTGTTCAGGTAGTAGTGGGTGACTTGATCCAGCACCTTCTGGGTGCGTTCTTGCGTGGCGCCTGCAGGAAGTTGAATCATCGTCAGGAAGACGCCCTGATCTTCCTCTGGCAGGAAGGAGGTTGGCAGGCGCATAAACAGCACAGCCATCCCGATGACGATTATCAGGTAGACGACCAGGTAACGCCCAGTTTTACGCACAATACCGCTGACGCTATTGGTGTAGTGATTGACGCTGTGATCGAATTTGGCATTGAACCAGCCAAAGAAACCGCTTCTTTTCTCGTGATGTTCAGCTGATACGGGCTTCAGCAATGTTGCACAAAGTGCGGGAGTCAGGATCAGCGCGACCAGTACTGAAAGCGCCATGGCGGAAACGATGGTGATGGAAAATTGCCGATAGATAGCCCCGGTTGAACCGCCAAAGAAGGCCATCGGGATAAATACCGCAGACAGCACCATGGCAATACCAACCAGTGCTCCCTGTATTTGTGACATGGATTTTTCCGTCGCCTCTTTGGGCGGCAGATGATCCTCCATCATCACGCGTTCTACGTTTTCCACCACCACTATCGCATCATCGACCAATAGACCGATGGCGAGTACCATGCCGAACATCGTCAGGGTGTTTATTGAGTAGCCAAACGCAGCAAGCACGGCAAATGTGCCCAACAATACGACAGGTACGGCGATGGTTGGAATGAGCGTTGCCCGGATGTTTTGCAGGAACAAATACATGACCAGGAACACCAGCACGATCGCTTCAAACAACGTTTTTACCACTTCATGAATGGAGATGGTCACAAACGGCGTCGTGTCGTACGGGTAGACCACCTTCATTCCCTGTGGGAAGAATGGCTGCAGTTCAACCAGCTTGGCTTTAATCGCGTTAGCAGTATCCAGCGCGTTTGCCCCGGTTGCCAGCTTGATCCCAAGGCCGGATGCAGGCTTACCGTTAATACGCGCCACGACGTTGTAGTTTTCCCCGCCTAACTCGATACGCGCGACGTCTTTCAGGTGAACAACCGAGCCATCGCTGTTCACGCGTAACGTCACTTTGCCGAACTCTTCAGGGTCTTTCAGTCGCGTTTGCGCAATGATAGAGGCGTTCAGCTGCTGGTTAGGTAATGCAGGCGTACCCCCTAACTGACCTGCGGCAATCTGATCGTTCTGCACCTTCAACTGATTGATCACATCAACCGGCGTGAGCTGGTACTTATTCAACAAGTTTGCATCCAGCCAGATACGCATAGCGTACTGCGCACCAAACAGCTGCACGTCACCCACGCCATTCAGACGGCTGATTGAGTCTTTAACGTTCGAAGCGACGTAGTCGGAAATGTCATCCTGTGTGGTTTGTGGGTTGTCAGAAACAAAACCCGCAACCATCAAAAAGCTGCTGCTGGATTTCTCAACGCTGATCCCTTGCTGCTGAACTTCTTGCGGCAGTAACGGAGTGGCGAGCTGCAGTTTATTTTGCACCTGCACTTGCGCGATATCGGGATCGGTACCGGACTGGAAAGTCAGTGTAATAGTCACACTCCCGGCCGAGTCGCTGGTGGAGGACATATACATCAGGTTATCGATACCATTCATATTCTGTTCGATAACCTGTGTGACTGTATCCTGAACCGTCTGTGCATCTGCACCAGGGTAGGTGGCAGAAATGGCGACCGCAGGAGGCGCAATGGTCGGGTACTGTGCCACGGGCAGTTGCATGATTGCCAGAGCACCCGCCATCATCAGAATGATAGCCAATACCCAGGCAAAGATAGGACGCCTGATAAAAAAGTTAGCCATGTCCGGTTACCTTATTGGGCTTTCGTGGCAGGGGTTTCGGTATCGGCGGTTGCTTTAACCTGAACGCCTGGACGTGCTTTCTGTAAGCCGCTCACGATAACTTTGTCACCCGGTTGCAGGCCTTCGCTGATGAGCCACTTGTCACCAATAGCTTGTGCGGCAACGACTGCGCGAGACTCAACCTGACTCTTGTCGTTAACGACCATTACGGTGGCATCACCGCGAGGAGTACGCGTTACCCCCTGCTGCGGAACGAGAATGGCATTCGGCTGGACGCCTTCATCAATGCGTGCGCGCACAAACATGCCCGGCAACAGCGTGTGCTGTGGGTTAGGGAACACGGCTCTGAGGGTGATTGAGCCGGTGCTTTCATCAACCGTCACATCAGAAAACTGCAAAGAGCCTTTTAGCGGGTATGACTGACCATTTTCCATCACCAGTTCGACAGTACTGCTGGCGCTGTCTTTATGCAGACTCCCTTGTTCAACGGACTGTTTGAGGCGCATAAAGTCGTTACTGGACTGTGTCACGTCGACGTAAATGGGATCGAGCTGTTGAACGGTAGCAAGCTCTGTAGCCTGGCCATTCGTGACTAATGCACCTTCGGTGACGTTGGATTTACCGATGCGTCCGCTAATTGGCGATGTCACTTTGGTGTAGGCCAGATTGATACGCGCGCTTTCGACCGCCGCTTTTGCTGCGATCACGGAGGCATCGGCCTGACGAGCATCAGCAATTGCCTGATCGTACTCTTGCTGGCTGATGTACTTGGTGCCAACCAACGGCACATAGCGTTTCACCGTTAAATGCGCGATTGCAGCCGCCGCTTCACTCTTCGCCAGTTCACCTTTGGCGCTGTCATAGTCAGCCTGGTAAGTCGCTGGATCGATCTGATAAAGTGACTGCCCGGCTTCAATATCGCTTCCCTCAGTGAAATTCCGTTTAAGTACAATTCCACTAACCTGAGGACGGACTTCTGCAATACGAAATGCTGTGGTGCGTCCGGGTAATTCGGTCGTCACGGCTAAAGGGGCCTTTTCGACGACATGGACAGTCACCTGCGGCTCTGCGGGATGTGCTTGTGTTTCTCCCTGATCGTTACAACCGGCGAGTAATGCAGCGGAGATGATGATGAATGAGGGCAGGAGTGAAAACCTGGCATTTTTCGTCATTTCTATTCCTTAAAAAACCGAACGCTCGTTATTAACCGAGTAACAATAGGGGTGATAACGCGCACAAGAAAAAATAATAGTTGGCTATCCTACAAATTATTAGCTTGCGATGTAAGCAATACTTATTTATGGGCGGGGTTCACGGCACATAAAAGCAAAAAAAGATTAATCAGCTACCGTTTCATTGTGATATTTATAGCAATACCATGATGCTGATAAATACATTTTGAAATGATCATCTGAATGGTGAATATATTTGTTTTTGTTATTTGTTTTATCTATTCGTGTGTAATGTCCGCAATTAAATACTTTAGACCTCGTCTAAATAAACGCTAAGTGATACATTTGTTCCAGATCGAAAATATTAGATAAGAAAGTTAATCATTCTCTACTCCAATCCAGACAGTCGGAACCATGGCCAGAAAAACGAAAGCTGATGCCCTCAAAACGCGGCAGCACCTGATAGAAACGGCAATTGTACAGTTTGCCGCACGTGGCGTAAGCAATACGACGCTAAACGACATTGCGGATGCCGCCAGCGTGACGCGTGGCGCGCTCTATTGGCATTTCGAAAATAAAACTCAATTGTTTAATGAGCTATGGTTACAACAACCACCTTTACGCGATCTTATTCAGGACAAGCTTATTGGTCGTTGGGGTGATAACCCTTTACAGCGATTGCGAGAAAAGTTTGTGGTGGGGTTACAATATATTGCAGAGAACCCTCGTCAGCAGGCATTAATGCAGATTTTATATCATAAGTGTGAATTTCATAACGATATGATATCTGAGCAGGCTATTCGCGATAAAATAGGTATCAGTCATCAAAGCATTCGTGATTCCCTGCAAAAATGTGTCGATGACAATTTGATTGCCACCACTCTTGATTTAGATGTCATCATCATTATTCTGCACGGTAGTTTTAGCGGAATTATAAAAAACTGGTTAATGAATCCAGTGAGTTATGATCTGTATGGGCAAGCTCCAGTATTAGTTGATAATGTACTAAAAATGTTAAGCCCAGACGGTAGTGTCATGCAATTAATGCAGAGTGAAAACCAGGTCGGATAGTTTTTACCGCCAGAGGCTGACGGCTGTCGAAGTGTTATCTGAGGTGCTATTCGAGGTCGACGCAGTTGACCAGCTTAAGGGGATTCACTGAGTTCATATTCCGGCACTTGTCGTGCTCTGTTGTCATCAGCTCTATCCATTGGATGAGCAGCGCATCAAAAAGAAAAACGAAGACCGCAAAAACAACCAGCCACCAATACTTGCGAATCATTCCTAAACCCTGTGTATTCATGCCCAAGCGTGCAGGGAATATACACGAAATTTTTAAGCTGAAAAGCAGACTTACAATGCCTTTACTTTGTTGAAAGATCGCCACTCTTTGCCGTCAATCGACTCTTTTTAGACAGGTTTTTTGTCTTACGTTTTTTCACCTTGGCAAGCTCAATTTCTGAAAAATGAGAACCGATACTCAGTCTTCTGAGCCCCATTTTTACGTATTCAGTATTGATCTCAATCCCGACAAACTTGCGACCCAATTCCACGGCGGTAGCTCCGGTGGTGAAGCTGCCGGCAAACGGATCCAGTACTTTGTCATCTGGGTTCGAGGACGCCAGAATTATACGCTCCAGGAGGGCTTTGGGTTTCTGGGTGGGGTGGTTTTCGTATTCGTCCATCAGATAGCGTACGCGTGGGAACTCCCAGACATTGCCCGGCACTTTTTTCTGATTGTAGGGCTGCGGCGGGTTTTTTCTGTAGTCTATTAGCGCGCGTTTAGCGCCCGTTTTAGCTTCAACCAGAACATCATTACGATTAAACGTGTAGTTTTTCTGATCTTTGACCATCATCAGGATCGGTTCATACATCGAACCAAAGTAATTTTTGGCCTGTACCCCCGAGCTATCATATGACCACACGATACGGCTCTTGATGGTAAAAAGAGGGCGGCATTTGAGGTCGATGTACGGCATGTTCTCCGTACTGTTCATGATGTACATGGTGCCGTGTGGTTTGAGGATGCGATGGCACTCGTTGATGCACTCAAACAACCACGCCAGAAAGGCCTCTTCGTCCCAGGATTCCACCATCCCGTCAAAGTCTTTCCCGATGTTATAAGGAGGGTCAGCAAAAATGAGTTCGACGCTTTCAGACGGCAGTTTTTTCAGTTCAGTTAGCGCGTCACCCAGGATTATCTTTTTAGATTCATCGCCAAAATAGACAGGTTCACATCTCGCGTTCATCGCCAAAGCCTCCCGTGTGACGTCAATAAAAAAGGCGCTTCCCCATGCCGAGTAGCGCCTTTTAAAACAAACACTTAACTGATTAGTATCAGTTCATGCCGTATTTTTTCAGTTTTTTACGCAGCGTACCACGGTTGATGCCCATCATCAGGGCAGCACGGGTCTGGTTACCGCGGGTGTATTGCATCACCATGTCCAACAGGGGCTGTTCTACTTCAGCCAGTACCAGCTCATAGAGATCATTCACATCCTGACCATTCAATTGAGCAAAATAGTTCTTCAGTGCCTGTTTAACCGAGTCACGCAGGGGCTTTTGAGTTACCTGGTCCTGAGAGTTAACGGTAGAAACGGTCAGTACGTCAGAATTTACGCGTTGTTCGAACATAGTTCTGTCAGCTCTTTATTTCTGTTTACGCAAAATTTTCGAAGTATGCCTCCAACGCCGCCAGCTGTTCGCTGGAATCTTCAATGGCGTTGAATGTGCGCCGAAACTGGTCATCCGGAGCGTGTTCCTGGAGATACCAGGATACGTGTTTACGCGCAATTCGGTACCCTTTTGCCTGACCATAAAAGTCGTGCAGTTCCCGAATATGCGCACAAAGCAAGCGCTTCACCTCTGCCAGAGGCAGCGGGGGCAGCAGCTCCCCAGTGTCCAGATAATGCTGGATTTCCCGAAAGATCCAGGGTCTTCCCTGAGCTGCACGTCCTATCATCAGGGCATCCGCCCCCGTATAGTCGAGTACAGCTCTGGCTTTATGCGGGTCAGTAATGTCGCCATTCGCGATAATCGGAATGGAAACTTTCTGCTTAACTGCCCGAATACTGTCGTACTCAGCATCTCCATTGAACAAACAGGCGCGGGTGCGTCCATGAATGGTCAGAGCCTGAATGCCACAGTCTTCAGCCAGTTGGGCAATCTCTACGCAGTTACGGTGTTCCGGAGCCCAGCCGGTGCGAATCTTGAGTGTGACAGGAACGTCCACTGCATTGACGACCTCGGTTAGTATCGATTTCACTAAATCCGGGTACTGCAAGAGGGCTGAACCTGCGAGCTTGCGATTCACTTTTTTAGCCGGACACCCCATATTGATATCAATAATCTGGGCGCCGCTTTCCACGTTAATACGTGCGGCATCGGCCATCTCAACAGGGTCGCTACCGGCAATTTGCACCGTGCGAATTCCTGGCTCATCAACGTGCACCATCCGTAAACGAGACTTATCACTTTCCCAAACCTGCGGGTTAGAAGACATCATCTCGGATACTGTCAATCCTGCTCCCATCTCATAGCACAGCGTCCTGAATGGTCTGTCAGTGATGCCAGCCATAGGTGCTGCGATCAGGCGATTTCTGAGCTGGTATTGTCCGATGCGCATGAGTTAAGAAATGACCATACTGTGACTGCAAGGCGGCGTATATTACGCATTTTTCGCACGAGATGAAAGGCCAAACTTTGACCAATCCACTGAGGTGGATCAATGAATTGCCGTAAATGTGAACGCATGAAAATATTTAATCATATAAATCATCGCATTATAAAAATGTGTCGATTTTATATACACATATAATTTTGCGTAACTTCTCATTTTTTCTTCAGCTGCAGACGGTACTGACAAGATATTCTGCTGAATTAATCAGCAAATTACCTCGTCATTGTGTGATCGCTACCTCATTTTAGTACAGGATCTCGGTATCCCCAGAATAGCTGTCCGTAATCTTGCGTTCATTCAACGGCTGCAGCGGGCGATTGTTTGCAGGCCCAACAATGTAGTGAAATTTATCCAACTGTTCGGCTGAAAGAGCAACAGGCGTTTTCAGGACAGCCCAGGTGACACCTTCGGTGCAGGGAGGCGTTGTTAACGAACCACGATAGAGCCAGTAGGTTTTATTGTCGGGTAAAAGTTGATTGATATTAACGGGTGAGAAGATGGGCATACTGCTGTCCTCCATGGTTGGAAAGGACTCCCACAAATTTTGAATCGCCTGGTTCGGTTCACCGACGTCAAACATAACCGCTACGATAGCGATGTCTCCGGATTGATTTTTGTGGAGTAACTGCAGCTCCAGCGGATAGGTTTTACCGTTGAGCGTATGTTCGCTCGGGGCATGAAAATCAAATTGTTTTAAATAATAAAGCGTTTCATCAATTTCAATAGAATTAGATGCATAGCTACTCATCGTTGCCTGCAACGTATGGTTAATGCTCCGAAATCTGGTTGGGCCATCGACGTACTGCATGTTGAGCGCGGGAAGACCGAGTTTACTGGCAGTGGTGGTCTGGATGTCTATGGGGGATTGGTTTATGCCCGTCTGGCACGTTGCATACGCTTTGCTGATTTCTCCCCACCGTGCGGGGCCGTTTTCTTCGGTATATCCCCATGGTACGGCCAGCGTGGTCAGTGGCATCATGCATGCTGCCAGCAAAGTTGTTGTAAAACAGTTGAAACGCATACGTTTACTCAATGAAAATCAATATAAAAAATAACAAAATCAATTGATTATTATATCGCTGAGGAAAGTGTCGGTATGCTGGTCTATTGTCTGAAAATGGCGTGGTCAGATAACCACGCCGGAAGGGATTATTTTTTCTGGCCGGTAATGCGACACCACTCTTCTTTCTCGATAACCGGATCGAGCGTAAAGAGATCGGCATAGGCTTCACAGACACTTTCTGCCTGACTGGCAAGAATACCAGAAAGCCCCAGCAAGCCGCCCTCAACGGGCAGTACGCTGATTAACGGAGCCAGTTCACGTAATGGGCCAGCAAGGATGTTGGCGACCACCACGTCGGCTTTCATCGCCTCTGGCTGATCTTTCGGCAGATAAAGCTCCAGACGCTCAGAAACACCGTTACGCTGGGCGTTATCACGGCTGGCCTGAATCGCTTGCGGATCGATATCTACGCCAATGGCTTTCGCCGCACCCAGCTTCAGCGCCGCAATGGCAAGAATGCCGGAGCCGCAGCCAAAGTCGATAACCGTTTTACCGTTAAGATCAAGACCGTCCAGCCATTGCAGGCACAGAGAGGTGGTGGGGTGCGTGCCTGTACCAAACGCCAGACCCGGGTCCAGCATCACGTTGACAGCATTCTCATCCGGGACATCGCGCCAGCTTGGGCAAATCCACAGACGTTCACCAAAGCGCATCGGGTGGAAGTTATCCATCCATTCGCGTTCCCAGTCTTTGTCTTCGAGCTGTTCGATTTTATGCGCGAAGCCTTCACCCAGCAGCGGATGCTGTTCCAGGATAGCAACTACTTCTTTCATGTCGGTTTCTGCATCGAACAAGCCGATAACGTCGGTATCACCCCACAGGCGAGTCTCGCCCGGCAGAGGTTCAAATACCGGCGTATCATGCGTATCCTGGAAAGTAATGGAAACGGAGCCCGCTTCCATCAGCGCATCGCTCAACTCTTCAGCGTTGGCACCGGTCGTGTTCAGTTTCAGTTGGATCCATGGCATGGCAAAACTCTTTATTTATCAGTAGTCAATATGGCGGCTTGCGGGACGACGGAACCGAAACGGTTGCCTATCAAGAAAGCCAGCAAGCTTATCAGTAACGAGGGCACGATTGGGTGGAAGCCCAGGAACTGAACGTTAAAGGTGGCGAGTAGAGCATAAAGCACGCCGCCGACAATCATCGCGCTCAATGCGCCTGACGCGTTTGCCCGTTCCCAATAGAGGCCTAGCACCAGAGGCCACAGGAAGACGGCTTCCAGCCCGCCAAACGCCAGCAGATTCAACCAGATAATCATCTCTGGCGGTTTCCAGGCGGCCAGCAGCAGTAACGCGCCCAGCAGCAGGGTAATCACTGCCGACATGCGCTTCAGCCGGGTTTCGTTTTCCAGCTGTTCCGGGCGAAGGTTCAGGTACAGATCCTTAATGATCGTAGCGGAACTTTGCAGCAATTGGGCATTGATCGTCGACATGATCGCGGCCATGGGCGCGGCGAGGAAAATCCCGGCAGCGACCGGCGGCAACACTTTGACCATCAGCGTAGGGATAACCAGATCCGGTACCGTCAGGTCAGGGATTACCGCCCGTCCCAGGGCACCCGCCAGATGCATACCAAACATCAGGATCGCCACTACGATGGTGCCGATGATAATGCCGCGGTGTACCGCTTTACTGTCTTTATAAGAGATGCAGCGTACCGCCGTATGCGGCAAGCCAATCACGCCAAAGCATACCAACACCCAGAATGAGGTCATAAACGTGGGTGACAAAATGTCATCAGCGCCCTGCGGCGAGACCAGTTTAGGGTCGATAGCCTGCAGGGTTACCACCGCATTGCTAAGGCCACCGGCAGCATGAACGACGCCGACCAGCAAAACGATAGTACCAATCAGCATCACCATGCCCTGCATGGTATCGTTCAGTACGCTGGCGCGAAAGCCGCCGAACGCCGTGTATAACGCGATGCTGACGCCAAAAATCAGCAGACCGGTTTCGTAGGGGATACCCGCTGCGGTTTCCAGCAAACGTGCGCCGCCAATAAACTGTACGGTCATTGCCCCGACAAACGCGACCAACAGGCTGAGGCTCGCCAGCCATACCAGCAGGCGGCTCTGGTAGCGCGCAAATAGCATATCGTTGAGGGTAACAGCATTATAACGGCGTGCCAGAATGGCGAATTTCTTACCAAGAATTCCCAATGAGAGCCATACGGCGGGCAACTGGATCATCGCTAGCAGCACCCATCCCAGTCCGTATTTGTAAGCGGCACCAGGACCGCCAATAAACGAGCTGGCGCTAATGTAGGTTGCCGTTAGCGTCATCGCTAACACGACGCCGCCCATGGAGCGGCTGCCGAGGAAATATTCATTCAGGAAGGTACCGGTCGATCTCTTGCGCATGGCATAAACTGAGAGACCGAAGACCACCAGAAGATAGGCGACCAGCGGTAAAATAACTTCAAGCTGCATCGTCATCCTCCAACGGAATGTCGCGATAGATAAACTTCACCATCGCCCAGCACAGCACGATAAAAACCAGCGGCGTTAGCAGGCAGGCCATTTCGAACCAGTGCGGTAAGCCGGTAAAACCCAGCGTTGAATCTGGTAAGTAAGCGGCCACTAACCATGTGACCAGATATAAAAGGGTTAGCCACAGCGCCCAGCGCGCCTCTTTATGGGCCTGAACAAAACGAGCGTCCATTTTTTGTCCCTTGTGGATAAAGAAAGCGGGGATTGTACCTTATGGCACGTGCGGGAGGGGAGAAAAACAAAAGGCCGGAATTTCCGGCCTTTTCGGTTAACGCACGCTTACTTTTCCTGAAGTCCGAGTTTTTTCTCCAGGTAGTGGATATTGGTTCCACCGTGCTGGAAGTGCTCGTCATTCATGATACGGATCTGCAGGTCAACGTTGGTTTTGATACCGTCGATGATCAGTTCCTGCAATGCGTTTTTCATACGGGCGATAGCGACGTCGCGGTTTTCGCCATAGCAGATCAGCTTACCGATCATTGAGTCATAGTACGGAGGTACGGTGTAGCCTGCGTAAATATGAGACTCCCAACGCACACCAAAGCCACCCGGCGCGTGGAAACGCGTGATTTTACCCGGGCTTGGCAGGAAGGTGTTCGGGTCTTCGGCGTTGATACGGCATTCTACCGCATGGCCTTTAACCACAACTTCGTCCTGCTTGATGGACAGCGGTTGGCCCGCTGCGATGCGCAGCTGCTCTTTGATCAGATCAACGCCGGTGATCATTTCGGTTACCGGGTGTTCAACCTGAATACGGGTGTTCATCTCAATAAAGTAGAACTCGCCGTTTTCGAACAGGAACTCGAAAGTACCCGCCCCGCGATAGCCGATATCAACACACGCTTTGGCGCAACGCTCGCCGATGTAGCGACGCAGTTCCGGGGTAATGCCTGGCGCTGGTGCTTCTTCGACAACTTTCTGGTGACGACGCTGCATGGAGCAGTCACGTTCTGCCAGATAAATTGCGTTACCCTGACCGTCAGCCAGCACCTGAATTTCAATGTGGCGTGGGTTTTCCAGGTATTTCTCCATGTAGACCATGTCGTTATTGAAAGCGGCTTTTGCTTCCGCTTTGGTCATGGAGATGGATTGTGCCAGTTCGGCATCGCTGCGCACGACGCGCATACCGCGACCGCCGCCGCCGCCGGAGGCTTTGATGATAACCGGGTAGCCGATGCGTTTAGCATGAGCGCGGTTAGCGTCCATGTCATCGCCCAGCGGGCCGTCAGAGCCTGGGACTGTCGGTACGCCCGCTTTCTTCATCGCGGTGATTGCGGACACTTTGTCGCCCATCAGGCGGATGGTGTCGGCTTTCGGGCCGATGAAGATAAAGCCAGAACGCTCTACCTGCTCAGCAAAATTGGCGTTCTCAGAGAGGAAGCCATAGCCCGGGTGAATTGCCACCGCGCCGGTGATTTCAGCGGCGCTGATGATAGCCGGGATGTTCAGATAGCTTTTTACGGACGGAGCCGGGCCGATACAGACCGTCTCATCCGCCAGCAATACGTGTTTTAAATCGCGATCCGCACTTGAATGCACAGCGACAGTCTTGATGCCCAGTTCTTTACAGGCACGAAGAATACGCAGGGCAATCTCGCCGCGGTTGGCGATAACAATTTTATCCAACATGTTCGCCTCGTTATTCGATGACGACCAGCGGCTCGTCAAATTCTACCGGTTGACCACTTTCTACCAGAATCGCTTTAACTACGCCGGATTTGTCGGCTTCGATCTGGTTCATCATTTTCATGGCTTCAACGATGCACAGGGTATCGCCCGCATTCACTTTCTGTCCGATTTCGATGAACGCTTTAGCATCCGGGCTCGGGGTGCGGTAGAACGTACCAACCATTGGGGAGCGTACGATGTGACCACTGATTTCCGCTGCTGCCGGAGCTTCCATACTTGGAGAGGCAGTTTGTGCGACAGCGTTAGACAGAGCTGGTTGCTGCATCACTGGTGCAGCATAAGCCTGTTGCATCATCGGAAAACTTGCAGCTGGCGCCGCACGGCTGATGCGTACAGATTCTTCGCCTTCAGAAATTTCCAGTTCGGAGATGCCTGATTCTTCAACCAGCTCGATCAGTTTTTTAATCTTACGAATATCCATGAGTGGGTTCCGTACTCTTTGTTTAGTGAGATTGTGACAGGCGTTTTACCGCCGTCTGTATAGCATTTTTATAACAGTGAGTGACAAGATGCCACGCATCTCAGGCGCTGCACTGGGTGCTGCTGCCATTAAGTGAGATTGCCAGACTTGTTAGTCATTGTGCGGCTATCTTCTGCCATTTTCGGGTAAAAGACAAAATATACCTTCAATATGCGATTGTCACCCTTTCAGCGCCTTAAAAACGCTACCGGGGATAGCAAAGTCGCACATTATAACTATTTCGTAGCAATTGGCAGCTAAATACTGGTCTTATCAGGGAAGATAATCAACCGTTAACATGTAAAGAAAATCGGATCGTCCGTGTTTTGCAACGCACTGCACATATCGTGAAACTACCGCCACCACTGGCGAAACTTCTTGTAACGGCACGCTAATAGCACCGCAGCGAGCGCTGCATAAATAATCGGTTGAGGGGAGATAATTTTTACCGACCACAGATAATGTATGGGTGCCAGGATCGCCAGAAGATAGACGAAGTTGTGCAAAGACTGCCAGTTTTTACCCAGCTTTCGCTGCGCAGCCTGCGTGGATGTTAAGGTGAGGGCGAATAATATGACCCAACTGACAATGCCCAAGGTTAAATAAGGCCGCGTAATTAATTCCCGCCCTAACAACGCCAGATTATTAATGCCCAGTTCCAGTAACGCGTAGCTGGTTAAATGCAGTGTTGCCCAGGCGAAACACCATAGCCCTAACAGGCGACGTGTGCGTATCAATAATGGCTGTTTAGCGTAGCGCGCGAGTGGAGAGACCAGCAAGGTTGCCAGCAAGAATTTCAGAGCTGTCCTACCAGTAAAGTGCAGGATATCTTTGACCGGATCCGCGCTCAGACCGCCGTGATTTATCGCCCAAAATAGCCAGATAAACGGCAAAAAACCGGCAAGATGCAGGCAAAATTTCAGCCCGGTAATGTGCTTTGCGGTCAGTCGCACTTAAAAATTCTCCTGCAAATTGAGTCCGCGATACAGTGACGCAACCTCTTCGGCATAGCCGTTAAACATCAGCGTGGGCTGACGCTGTACGTCCAGAATACCGCCAGCGCCAATAAAACGCTCAGTGGCCTGGGACCAGCGGGGATGATCGACATGCGGATTCACGTTGGCATAAAACCCGTATTCATTGGGCGCGGCCAGATTCCAGGTTGTCGGAGGGCGTTCGCGCGTGAGTTTGATACTCACGATCGACTTAATGCCTTTAAATCCATATTTCCACGGCACAATTAAGCGAATGGGCGCGCCATTTTGTGGCGGAAGGGCCTTACCATAAACCCCCACGGTAAGCAGTGTGAGTGGGTGCATCGCTTCATCCAGGCGTAACCCTTCAACATAGGGATACTTCAGCCCGCCGCCAATAAAGCGATCTTTTTGCCCTGGCATTTCTTCCGGTGCGTACAGCGTTTCGAACGCGACATACTTCGCATTGCTGGTGGGTTCCACTTGCGCCAACAGTTTATGTAACGGGAAACCAATCCACGGCACGACCATTGACCAGGCTTCCACGCAGCGCATGCGGTAAATCCGTTGCTCCAGCGGGAAACGGGTGGTCAAGGTATCGTGATCGAGAGTGAGTGGTTTGGCGACCTCACCACTGATTTTTAATGTCCACGGATCGGTTTTCAGACTGCCGGCGTTGGCCGCTGGATCCGCTTTGTCGAGACCAAACTCATAGAAGTTGTTGTAGCCAGAAACTTTATCCGCTGGCGTTAAAGGAAGCGAATTTTGCCAGGCGGTGGGCTTGCTGAAATCAAGCGGCTTACCCGCAGGTGCCGGAGGGCGGTCATTACCCTTAAACCAGCTAAGAAGGTCGGCCTGCGCAGAGAGGGGCAAAGATAACGCGGCTGCGCTGATCCCTAATGCTTGCAGTACCTGACGGCGCTGCATAAAAAAAGCCGACTCGGCGGTGACGTCGGCTTCTGTAAATGGACGTAATTTCTTCATAACAGACTCCCGGCTTACGCGTCATAACTGACAGGGGACGCGTAGTTAATATGGCAGGGAGTCTGTAGATGTGCCGCGAAATTTCGTTAATTAAGTGTAAATTTCTGCGCCAGAGTCTGTTACTTCACCTTCACCAGCGTACGGCCTTGCACCTGGTTATTGATGATGGCATCGGCGAACTTCGGCGCATCCGCCAGCGTAATTTCCGTTGCAGCCTGAGCATAGAACGATTCCGGCAGATCCTTAACCAAACGCGCCCAGGCTTCTGCACGGCGTGCCGGCGGGGTCATCACCGAGTCCACTCCTTGCAAACGAACGTTACGCAGAATGAATGGCATCACGGTGGTTGGCAGAGCGAAACCGCCCGCCAGGCCGCAGGCGGCAACACAGCCGCCGTAGTTCATCTGCGCGAGGACTTTCGCCAGAACTTTGTCGCCAACGGTATCCACCGCGCCAGCCCACAGCTGTTTTTCCAGCGGGCGAGATTCAGCAAATTCATCGCGGCCAAGAATGCGGTTAGCGCCCAGGCTTTTCAGGTAGTCGTGGGTGCTTTCACGACCCGAAACCGCCGCAACCTGATAACCCAGCTTATGCAGTAACGCAACGGCCGTGCTGCCCACGCCTCCGCTGGCGCCAGTGACGACAATCTCACCGTCTTGCGGACGAATTCCTGCATCTTCAAGCGCCATGACGCAAAGCATGGCGGTAAAGCCAGCGGTACCGATGACCATGGCTTTACGTCCATCCAGCCCTTTTGGCAACGCAACCAGCCAGTCGCCTTTCACGCGTGCGCGTTCTGCCAGTCCACCCCAATGATTTTCACCTACGCCCCAACCGGTCAGTAAAACCTCCTGACCCGCATGAAAACGGGGATCTTCGCTTGCTCGCACGGTACCAGCGAAATCGATACCAGGAATCATCGGAAAATTACGAATGATTTTTCCCTTGCCGGTGATAGCCAGGGCGTCTTTATAGTTCAGGCTTGACCAGTGGACATCCACCGTCACATCGCCTTCCGGTAGCTGATTTTCGTCGAGGGGTTGAACGGATGCGAGGGTTTTTCCGTCCTGCTGTTCTAAGATCAAAGCCTGCATAACCTGTCCTCAATTCGTATAGTGGATTGGAAAATTAATAATGAAGACTATACTCGCTAATCAAAACATGATGCCGATTCTGCGCAATAAATTGCCAGATATACCTGATTTGGTAGTATGCCCTCACAGTTTGTATAAATTGGCGGATTTTGTGGTCAGTTTTGCATTTTAGAGTCGATTTATCACTTTCAGGCCTGTTTCATAACTGTCGGAGTTAACACAAGGATGCGATTAACGACGAAATTTTCAGCTTTTGTCACGCTGCTTACTGGGTTAACGATCTTCGTGACTCTGATCGGCTGTTCGCTGAGTTTCTACAACGCTATTCAATATAAGTTCACCACGCGCGTTCATGCAGTCGCGACGGCGATTGATACGCATCTGGTCTCCAGAGATGTCGTTGCGTTAACTCCGCAAATAGATGAACTGATGGTTTCTGTTGATATCGTGCGCATCGAACTGTTGCAGGGCGAAAACGTGGTGTATGACCACTCACGGACCAGCAGCTACCGACCGGCAGGGACAAACAATCTCTACCGCGAGATTACCGTACCGTTGGTTAAGCATCCGGGTATGTCATTGCGTCTGGTTTATCAGGATCCGATGGGTAACTATTTCCATTCGCTACTGACCACCGCACCGCTCACGATAGCCATTGCTTTCATTATTCTGATGCTCTTTTTGTCTGTGCGCTGGCTTCAGCGCCAGCTTTCGGGTCAGGAGCTGCTGGAGATCCGTTCTACGCGTATTCTGAACGGCGAACGTGGACCGAACGTGCGGGGAACGGTCTATGAATGGCCTGCGCGTACCAGCAGTGCGCTCGATATGCTGCTGACTGAAATTCAAAATGCCCGCGAGCAACGCAGCCGCCTGGATACGCTGATTCGTTCCTATGTCGCGCAGGATACAAAAACCGGGCTAAGCAACCGCTTGTTCTTTGATAACCAACTGGCCACGCTGCTGGAAGATCAGGAAAAAGTAGGCTCGCATGGCGTCGTGATGATGGTGCGCCTGCCGGACTTTACGCTGCTGCGCGATAGCTGGGGAATCACCCTCGCGGAAGAACAAATCTCGACGCTGATCAATTTATTGTCGACTTTTATGACGCGCTATCCGGGCGCGTTGCTGGCGCGCTACCACCGTAGCGATTTTGCTATCCTGCTGCCGCACCGTACTCTAAAAGAGGCGGAAAGCATCGCCGGGCAATTATTAAAAGCGGTAGATGCACTTCCGGCTAATAAAATGATCGATCGTGCCGATATGGTTCATATTGGCATTTGCGTTTGCCGCAGCGGTCAGTCGCCGGAGCAAGTAATGGATCATGCCGAAGCTGCCACCCGGAATTCGGTATTGCAGGGTGGAAATAGCTGGTCGGTCTATGATGACTCGCTGCCGGAAAAAGGTCGGGGCAATGTACGCTGGCGAACGCTGATCGAACAGATGCTCAGCCGGGGTGGGCCAAGAATTTATCAAAAGCCTGCGGTAACGCGCGAAGGCCGGGTGCACCATCGGGAGTTGATGTGCCGTATTTTTGATGGCAACGAAGAGGTCATTTCGGCGGAATATATGCCGATGGTCCTGCAATTTGGTCTGGCAGAAGAATATGACCGTTTGCAGATAAGCCGTCTGATCCTGCTTTTGGGCTACTGGCCGCAGGAAAATCTGGCGATGCAGACAACGGTTGAATCGCTTATTCGTCCACGTTTTCAGCGCTGGCTGCGTGATACGCTGATGCAGTGCGAAAAATCATTACGCAAACGCATAATTATTGAACTTGCTGAGGCAGATGTCTGTCAACATATCAGCCGGTTACAGCCCGTTATCAGATTGATGAATGCGCTGGGCGTGCGTATTGCCGTTACGCAGGCGGGGTTAACACTGGTGAGCACCAGTTGGATCAAAGAGCTTAACGTTGAGTTATTGAAGCTACATCCAAGTCTGGTGAGGAACATTGATAAGCGAACGGAAAATCAGCTTCTGGTTCAAAGCCTGGTGGAGGCCTGTTCGGGAACTCCCACGCAGGTTTACGCCACGGGCGTACGTTCGCGTAGTGAGTGGCATACGCTGACAGAACGCGGAGTTGCGGGTGGGCAAGGGGATTTTTTTGCCGCATCACAACCACTTGACACTAACGTGAAAAAATATTCGCAAAGATACTCGGTTTAACCTGCCGTTTAATTTGTTTTCACGTAGAATAACGCGCGCTGTGCCTTCTGGGGGTGTGCTTGCCTGCTCGCCAGGTTGTAACAGCAAACATGCAGGTGAATGACCTTTGACAGGTTGCAAACAAAAGCGAGGAGTGCTGCTGATTTATTCAGCCCTGATGGACTCAGGCCGGTTTTGTAACAAAGGAAACGAACTGCACTAATTTTCACCGTAGCAGATGATTTTTGCGCCTTGTCGCTGCTGCGTGTGGTTGGTAAAGTAAGCGGATTTTGTTTTCCGCCCCAGCTTTCAGGATTATCCCTTAGTATGTTGAAAAAATTTCGTGGCATGTTTTCCAATGACCTGTCCATTGACCTGGGTACCGCGAATACCCTTATTTATGTAAAAGGACAAGGCATCGTATTGAATGAGCCTTCTGTTGTGGCCATTCGTCAGGATCGTGCCGGTTCGCCGAAAAGCGTGGCTGCAGTAGGTCATGATGCGAAGCAGATGCTGGGTCGTACGCCGGGCAATATCGCTGCAATTCGCCCAATGAAAGACGGCGTTATCGCTGACTTCTTCGTGACTGAAAAAATGCTCCAGCACTTTATCAAGCAAGTGCACAGCAATAGCTTCATGCGCCCAAGCCCGCGCGTACTGGTGTGTGTACCGGTTGGAGCAACTCAGGTTGAACGCCGTGCGATCCGTGAATCCGCTCAGGGCGCAGGTGCTCGTGAAGTGTTCCTGATCGAAGAGCCGATGGCGGCCGCGATCGGTGCGGGTCTGCCAGTCTCTGAAGCAACCGGTTCAATGGTTGTTGATATCGGTGGTGGTACCACTGAAGTTGCCGTTATCTCCCTGAACGGCGTGGTTTACTCCTCTTCTGTCCGTATTGGCGGCGACCGCTTCGATGAAGCCATCATTAATTATGTTCGTCGTAACTACGGTTCACTGATCGGTGAAGCGACCGCAGAACGTATTAAACACGAGATCGGTTCCGCTTATCCGGGTGACGAAGTGCGCGAAATCGAAGTTCGCGGTCGTAACCTGGCTGAAGGCGTTCCGCGCGGCTTTACCCTGAACTCTAACGAGATTCTGGAAGCTCTGCAGGAACCACTGACCGGTATCGTAAGCGCAGTAATGGTTGCACTGGAACAGTGCCCGCCGGAACTGGCGTCTGACATCTCCGAACGCGGTATGGTGCTGACCGGTGGCGGTGCGCTGCTGCGTAACCTTGACCGTCTGTTAATGGAAGAAACCGGTATTCCAGTTGTTGTTGCTGAAGATCCGCTGACCTGCGTGGCGCGCGGCGGCGGCAAGGCGCTGGAAATGATCGACATGCACGGCGGCGACCTGTTCAGCGAAGAGTAATCGGATGCAGGTTGGGTAGCCCCCGCGGGTTGCCCTTCCGCTCTGATACGAGAATACGCATAGACTATGAAGCCAATTTTTAGCCGTGGCCCGTCGCTACAGATTCGCCTTATTCTGGCGGTGCTGGTGGCGCTCGGCGTTATTATTGCCGACAGCCGCCTGGGTACGTTTAGTCAAATCCGAACGTACATGGATACCGCCGTCAGTCCTTTCTACTTTATCTCAAATGGTCCTCGTGAATTACTCGACGGCGTGTCGCAAACGCTGGCTTCGCGTGACCAACTCGAACTTGAAAACCGGGCGTTGCGTCAGGAACTGCTGCTGAAAAATAGCGAACTACTGATGCTGGGGCAATACAAACAGGAGAACGCGCGTTTGCGTGAGCTGCTGGGATCGCCATTGCGTCAGGACGAACAAAAGATGGTGACGCAGGTCATCTCAACGGTTAATGACCCTTACAGCGATCAGGTTGTGATCGACAAAGGGAGCGTTAACGGCGTCTATGAAGGTCAGCCGGTTATTAGTGACAAAGGCGTAGTAGGTCAGGTCGTGGCGGTGGCTAAATTGACCAGCCGCGTGCTGCTGATTTGCGATGCGACGCATGCGCTGCCCATTCAGGTACTGCGTAACGATATCCGCGTGATCGCTGCGGGTAACGGCTGCACCGACGATCTTCAGCTCGAACACCTGCCAGCCAACACCGACATTCGCGTTGGCGATGTGCTGGTCACCTCGGGTCTGGGTGGACGTTTCCCTGAAGGTTATCCGGTTGCTGTTGTTTCTTCCGTTAAGCTGGACACTCAGCGTGCTTATACCGTGATTCAGGCTCGCCCGACTGCGGGTCTGCAGCGTCTGCGCTATCTGCTGCTGTTGTGGGGTGCCGATCGTAATGGCGCAAACCCGATGACGCCGGAAGAAGTACACCGCGTTGCTAATGAACGTCTGATGCAGATGATGCCGCAAGTTCTGCCTGCACCAGATACTATGGGACCGCCTGCGCCAATACCAGCACCTGCAACAGGCGTGGCTCCAGCGCCCGCAGATACCACGCCGCCACAACCTGCTCCGCGTAAGCCGGGAGGACAGTAAGTGGCAAGCTATCGTAGCCAGGGACGTTGGGTGATTTGGCTCTCGTTCCTTATTGCACTGTTGCTGCAAGTCATGCCCTGGCCGGATGACATTCTGGTTTTCCGACCAAACTGGGTGCTGCTCATCTTGTTGTATTGGATCCTGGCACTGCCGCATCGCGTAAATGTGGGCACGGGATTTGTGGTGGGTGCCATACTGGATCTCATCAGCGGCTCCACGCTTGGCGTGCGCGCATTGTCGATGAGTATCATTGCTTATCTGGTCGCGTTGAAATTCCAGCTATTCCGAAACCTCGCGCTCTGGCAACAGGCGCTGGTGGTCATGTTGTTATCACTGGTCGTGGATATTATTGTTTTCTGGGCCGAGTTTTTAGTGATCAACGTCTCTTTCAGACCTGAAGTGTTCTGGAGTAGTGTAGTGAATGGTGTGCTTTGGCCATGGCTATTCTTACTGATGCGTAAAGTCCGTCAGCAGTTTGCGGTGCAATAAGGTTGATATGAATACTCTGTATCTTGCTTCAGGTTCTCCACGTCGTCAGGAGTTGCTCGCTCAGCTTGGTGTTACGTTTGAACGACTGGTCCCTGGGATTGAAGAACAGCGGCACCCGCAGGAAAGCGCGCAGCAGTACGTTTCCCGTCTGGCGCGCGAAAAAGCGCAGGCTGGCGTAGTGCTGGCACAGCGCGATTTGCCGGTATTGGGTGCGGATACCATCGTTATCCTTAATGGCGAAGTGTTGGAAAAACCGCACGACGCCGCCCATGCCGCAGCAATGCTGCGCAAACTGTCGGGCAAAACGCATCAAGTTATGACGGCCGTGGCACTGGCCGATCGCCAGCACAGTCTGGACTGCCTGGTAGTGACGGAAGTGACATTCAGAGCACTAACCGATGAGGACATCGCGGGCTATGTTGCCAGCGGTGAACCAATGGATAAAGCAGGTGCATACGGTATTCAAGGGTTGGGTGGCTGTTTTGTCAGGAAGATAAATGGCAGCTATCACGCCGTAGTCGGCTTACCGCTGGTAGAAACGTATGAGTTGCTGACCAATTTTAACGCACTGCGTGAGAAAAGGGATAAACATGACGGCTGAATTGTTGGTAAACGTAACGCCATCGGAAACTCGGGTGGCTTACATCGATGGTGGTATTCTGCAGGAAATTCATATTGAACGTGAGGCGCGACGCGGAATCGTAGGCAATATCTACAAAGGTCGTGTAAGTCGTGTACTTCCGGGTATGCAGGCGGCTTTTGTAGATATTGGACTGGATAAAGCCGCATTTCTTCACGCTTCTGACATCATGCCGCACACCGAATGCGTGGCGGGTGAAGAACAAAAACAGTTCACCGTACGCGACATTTCTGAACTGGTGCGCCAGGGTCAGGATCTGATGGTGCAGGTGGTAAAAGATCCGTTGGGAACTAAAGGCGCACGCCTGACGACGGACATCACGCTACCTTCCCGTTATCTCGTCTTTATGCCGGGTGCTTCGCACGTTGGCGTATCCCAACGTATCGAAAGCGAAACCGAACGCGAACGCCTGAAAAAAGTGGTGGCGGATTACTGCGATGAGCAGGGCGGCTTCATCATTCGTACGGCGGCGGAAGGCGTATGCGAAGAGGATCTGGCCTCGGATGCTGCCTACCTGAAGCGCGTCTGGACGAAAGTCATGGAGCGTAAAAAGCGCCCGCAAACGCGCTACCAGATGTACGGTGAGTTGGCACTGGCACAGCGCGTGTTGCGTGACTTTGCCGATGCGCAGCTTGACCGCATCCGCGTCGACTCCCGTCTGACCTATGAGGCGTTACTGGAATTTACGGCGGAATATATCCCCGAGATGACCAGCAAGCTGGAACATTACAGCGGGCGACAGCCTATTTTTGATCTCTTTGACGTTGAGAATGAAATCCAGCGCGCGCTGGAACGCAAAGTTGAGCTGAAGTCCGGCGGTTATCTGATCATCGATCAAACCGAAGCGATGACCACCGTGGATATCAACACCGGCGCGTTTGTTGGGCATCGTAATCTCGACGACACTATCTTTAATACTAATATTGAAGCAACGCAGGCCATTGCTCGTCAGCTGCGTCTGCGTAACCTCGGCGGCATTATCATTATCGATTTTATCGACATGAATAATGAAGATCACCGTCGCCGGGTGCTGCACTCCCTGGAGCAGGCTCTGAGCAAGGATCGCGTAAAAACCAGCATTAACGGTTTTTCACAGCTGGGCCTGGTGGAGATGACGCGCAAACGCACACGTGAAAGCGTGGAACATGTACTGTGCAACGAGTGTCCGACCTGCCATGGGCGTGGTACGGTGAAAACGGTGGAAACCGTATGCTATGAAATCATGCGCGAAATCGTGCGCGTACACCATGCATATGACTCCGATCGTTTCCTGGTTTATGCCTCTCCGGCAGTGGCTGAAACCCTGAAAGGTGAAGAGTCACATGCGCTGGCGGAAGTTGAGATCTTTGTCGGCAAACAGGTCAAAGTACAAATCGAACCGCTGTATAACCAGGAGCAGTTCGACGTCGTCATGATGTAAATCGTGTAGTGGCACCCGCGCATGTAGGCCGGATAAGGCGCAAGCGCCGTTATCCGGCAATATTCACTCAAGGGGTGTGAGTCATATTTTTTGGTAGACAAGGAGAGGCGCGTGAGGCGATTGCCGGGGATTTTACTGCTCACTGGAGCCGCATTCGTTGTCATCGCAGCGCTGCTGGTCAGTGGACTGCGCCTTGCGTTACCTCATCTTGATAGCTGGCGTCCGGCCATTCTTGGCAAGATTGAATCCGCCACAGGTCTACCTGTTTCCGCCAGCCAGCTTTCTGCCAGCTGGCAAAATTTCGGTCCTACGCTTGAAGCGCGTAATATCCATGCGCAGCTGAAAGATGGGGGAGAATTTTCGGTAAAACGCGTCACGCTGGCGCTGGATGTCTGGCAAAGTTTGCTGCACATGCGCTGGCAGTTTCGCGATCTCACCTTCTGGCAACTGCAGTTGCGCACCAATACGCCTATCCAGCGCAGCGAAGGCGGAGATGGGATTGAAACCGGCCATCTCAGCGATCTCTTCCTGCGTCAGTTTGATCATTTCGATCTACGCGACAGCCATATCAGCTTTATAACCCTCTCAGGTCAACGTGCTGAACTGGCGATCCCACAGCTTACCTGGTTGAATGGTAAAAATCGGCATCGCGCCGAGGGTCAGGTCAGTCTCTCCAGCCTGACCGGACAGCACGGCATTATGCAGGTGCGTATGGATCTGCGTGATGACGAAGGGCTGTTGAATAACGGTCGAGTCTGGCTGCAGGCAGACGACATCGACGTCAAACCGTGGTTAGGCAAATGGATGCAGGATAATGTCGCGCTACAAACCGCGCGTTTTAGCCTGGAAGCATGGATGACGATCAGCAAAGGCGTCGTTTCTGGTGGTGATGTCTGGCTGAAAAAAGGCGGGGCAAGTTGGCTGGGTGAAAATCGTACGCACACGCTCTCCGTCGATAATCTGACGGCGCACATCAGCCGTGAAGAGCCGGGCTGGCAATTCTCTATTCCCGATACGCGTATCACCATGGATGATAAGCCCTGGCCGAGCGGGGCATTAACGCTGGCCTGGATCCCCGAGCAGGAAGTCGGTGGCGAGAATAACAAACGCAGTGATGAGCTACGCATTCGCGCCAGTAATCTGGAACTGGCCGGGTTAGAAGGACTGCGTCCGATGGCGTCCCGGTTATCACCTGCGCTGGGTGATATCTGGCGGGCCACGCAACCCAGCGGCAAAATAGATGTGCTTGCGCTGGATATCCCGTTACAGGCGACAGAAAAAACCCGCTTCCTGTCCTCGTGGACCGATTTGGCCTGGAAACAGTGGAAGCTGCTGCCGGGGGCAGAACATTTCTCCGGTACGCTTGCGGGCAGCGTTGAAAATGGGGCGCTTACCGCCTCCATGAAACAAGCAAAAATGCCGTATGAAACCGTCTTCCGCGCGCCGCTGGAAATAGAGAACGGCGTGGCGACGCTAAGCTGGCTGAAGAATGATAAAGGCTTCCAGTTAGACGGGCGCAACATTGATGTTAAAGCGAAAGCGGTACATGCGCGCGGTGGTTTTCGCTATCTGCAACCGGCTGATGATGAGCCATGGTTGGGCATTCTGGCCGGTATCAGCACCGACGATGGCTCCCAGGCCTGGCGCTATTTCCCGGAAAACCTGATGGGTAAGGATCTGGTTGACTACCTCAGCGGCGCTATTCAGGGCGGCGAAGCGGATAACGCCACGCTGGTGTATGGCGGTAACCCGAATCTGTTCCCGTATCTGCACAATGAAGGGCAGTTTCAGGTCCTGGTGCCGCTACGCAATGCGAAATTTGCTTTCCAGCCCGACTGGCCTGCGCTAACCGATCTTAATATCGAACTAAACTTCATTAACGATGGCCTGTGGATGAAGACGGATAGCGTCAATCTAGGCGGCGTGAAGGCCAGTAACCTGACGGCTAATATTCCCGACTATGCAAAAGAAAAGCTGCTGATTGATGCCGATATCAACGGGTCAGGCAAGGCGGTTGGACCTTATTTTGATGAGACTCCGTTGAATGATTCTCTCGGTGCCACGCTGGAACAGTTGCAAATTGACGGTGATGTGAATGCTCGCTTACATCTTGATATTCCGCTAGACGGCTCGCTGGTTACCGCCAAAGGCGACGTCAACCTGCGTAATAACAGCTTGTTTATTAAACCACTCGACAGCACGCTGAAGAATTTGAATGGTAAATTCAGCTTTATCAACGGCGATCTGAAGAGCGAGCCGATGACGGCGAACTGGTTTAATCAGCCGCTGAACGTCGACTTCTCCACCACCGAAGGGGCGAAAGCCTATCAGGTAGCCGTGAACCTGCAAGGCGACTGGCAGCCAACCCGCATGGGGATTTTACCGGCGCAGGTCAACGACGCCTTAAGCGGCAGCATGGCGTGGAATGGCAAAGTGGGTATCGATCTTCCGTATCATGCCGGGCCGACCTACGACATTGAGCTAAAGGGTGACCTGAAGAATGTAAGTAGTCACTTACCGGCTCCGCTGAATAAGGCGGTCGGTGAGGCGTTGCCGGTAAACGTTAAGGCTAACGGCAATCTGCGCAGCTTTGAACTGACCGGCAATGCTGGCAGTAAGAACCACTTTAACAGCCGCTGGCTGCTGAATCAGAAACTGACGCTTGACCGCGCTATCTGGACGTCGGAAAGCCGTACTGTGCCCGCGTTACCCGATCAGCAAGGCATTGAGCTTAATCTTCCCCCTATGGATGGCGCGCAATGGCTGGCGTTGTTCCAAAAAGGCGCAGCGGATAACGTTGGCACTAATGCCAACTTCCCACAACGCATCACCGTGCGTACGCCATCGTTATCCCTGGGCGGTCAGCAGTGGAATAATTTGAGTATTGTGTCTGAGCCTGCGAGCAATGGCTCCATTGTGCAGGCGCAGGGTCGTGAAATTAATGCCACGCTGGCTATGCGCAATAATGCGCCATGGCTGGCCAATATTAAGTATCTTTATTACAACCCCAGCGCGGCGAAAGCGTCACCGGGCAACACATCAGCCTCGCCGTTTTCCGCAGTGGACAACTTCAGCTTCCGCGGCTGGCCGGACCTTCAGTTACGCTGTGCCGAGTGCTGGATGTGGGGACAGAAATATGGGCGCATTGATGCCGATGTAGCAATTAAAGGCGACACGCTAACGTTGAGCAACGGTCTGTTGGATACGGGCTTTGCCAGACTGACCACCGATGGCGTGTGGGTGAATGCGCCGGGCAAAGAGCGAACGTCACTGAAGGGGAAACTGAGCGGTAATAAAATTGACTCTGCGGCCAGTTTCTTTGGCGTATCGACCCCGATTCGTAATTCTTCGTTCAACGTGGAGTATGACCTGCACTGGCGTAACCCGCCATGGGATCCGGACGAAGCTTCGCTGAATGGGATTTTGCGTACCCGGTTGGGCAAAGGTGAGCTTACCGAACTCAGTACCGGGCATGCGGGGCAACTGTTGCGACTGCTGAGCTTTGATGCGTTGCTACGTAAACTGCGTTTTGATTTTAGCGATACCTTCAGTGAAGGTTTCTATTTCGACTCGATTCGCAGCACGGCGTGGATCAAAGATGGTGTGATGCATACCGACGACACACTGGTGGATGGTCTGGAGGCAGACATTGCGATGAAAGGCTCAGTGAACCTGGTCCGTCGGGAGCTGGATATGGAAGCCATTGTCGCGCCTGAAATTTCTGCCACCGTAGGGGTTGCCGCTGCGTTTGCTGTCAACCCGATTGTCGGTGCGGCGGTGTTTGCTGCCAGTAAGGTTCTGGGACCATTATGGAGCAAAGTTTCGATTCTGCGCTATCGCATCACCGGTCCGGTCGATAAACCGCAGATTAACGAAGTTCTGCGTCAGCCGCGCAAAGAAAGCCAGCAATGATTTGACGGGGGCAAGTAATTGCCCCAATCTCAGTACATAGTATTGCCGGATGGAGCAGCGCTTATCCGGCCTACAGTAGCCTAACAACGTAGGCCGGATAAGGCGTTTTTGCCGCCATCCGGCAGAATTAAATGAGTAACCAAAACGATGAGTCTGAACCTGGTAAGTGAACAATTGCTAGCGGCGAATGGCCTGAAACATCAGGATCTGTTTGCCATTCTGGGCCAACTGGCCGAACGCCGTCTTGACTACGGCGATCTCTATTTTCAGTCGAGCTATCACGAATCCTGGGTTTTAGAAGACCGCATCATTAAAGACGGCTCTTACAATATCGATCAGGGTGTTGGCGTGCGCGCCATCAGCGGCGAAAAAACAGGGTTTGCCTATGCAGACCAGATCAGCCTGCTGGCGTTGGAGCAAAGTGCTCATGCTGCCCGTACTATCGTGCGTGACAGCGGTGACGGCAAAGTAAAAACGCTGGGAGCGGTTGAGCATCAGGCGCTTTACACTTCGGTTGATCCGTTACAGAGCATGAGCCGCGAAGAGAAACTGGATATTCTGCGTCGCGTTGATAGCGTGGCCCGTGCCGCCGACAAACGCGTCCAGGAAGTAACCGCCAGCCTGACCGGTGTTTATGAACTGATCCTGGTAGCAGCGACCGACGGTACGTTGGCCGCTGACGTTCGCCCGCTGGTACGCCTGTCCGTAAGCGTACAGGTCGAAGAGGACGGTAAGCGCGAGCGCGGTGCCAGCGGTGGTGGCGGTCGTTTTGGCTATGACTATTTCCTTGGCGACCTTGATGGTGAAGTCCGTGCTGACGCGTGGGCGAAAGAAGCCGTACGCATGGCGTTAGTTAATTTGTCCGCGGTAGCAGCGCCTGCTGGTACGCTGCCGGTAGTACTCGGCGCTGGCTGGCCTGGCGTTCTGCTGCATGAAGCGGTCGGTCATGGTCTGGAAGGTGACTTTAACCGCCGTGGTACCTCGGTATTCAGCGGTCACATGGGTGAGCTGGTGGCGTCGGAACTGTGTACCGTTGTGGATGATGGCACAATGGCGGACCGTCGTGGCTCTGTGGCTATTGATGATGAAGGCACACCGGGTCAGTACAACGTGCTGATCGAAAACGGTATTCTGAAAGGCTACATGCAGGACAAACTGAACGCGCGCCTGATGGGCGTCGCGCCAACGGGTAACGGTCGCCGTGAATCTTACGCGCACCTGCCGATGCCACGTATGACCAACACCTACATGCTGCCGGGGAAATCCACGCCGCAGGAAATCATCGAATCCGTTGAATACGGCATTTATGCGCCTAACTTCGGCGGCGGCCAGGTGGATATCACCTCCGGGAAATTTGTGTTCTCGACGTCTGAAGCGTATCTGATTGAAAACGGTAAAGTAACCAAACCGGTGAAAGGCGCGACGCTGATTGGGTCTGGTATCGAAGCGATGCAGCAGATTTCGATGGTAGGTAACGACCTGAAGCTGGATAACGGGGTTGGTGTGTGCGGTAAAGAAGGGCAGAGCCTGCCGGTGGGCGTGGGCCAGCCGACGCTGAAGGTGGATAACCTGACGGTAGGTGGTACTGCATAACATCATGATGTATGCCCGATAAGCACCAGCGCTATCGGGCATCTTTCCGGACGCGGCGTCAACGCCTTATCCGGCCAATACTCTTTTTATTTCTCTTTTCCCCGGCCGTACATCCCCTGAAAAAGCTGCGCTACATCGACAAAATACTCCGTCAGATAGTTAATCACCACCTGGACCTTGAGCGGCAGTTTGTCTTTTTCGGTATACAGCGCATAGACCGGACGCGGATCCGACTGGTAGCGGGGGAGCAGGATCTCCACTTCGCCACGATTGATCTCATTGATCACCCACATCAGCGGAACATAGGCAATGCCCGCACCCGCAGCCAGCCAGCGCACCAATGTCATCGGATCGTTAGTCACAAAACGACCCTCAGGTATCAGACGGGTGGAAATTCCTTCCGGAGCGATAAGCTCGAATTCATTATCCGGGCGCACGCTATATTCCAGCCACGAGTGGTTGCTGAGATCGGCGGGTTTCTCCGGGGCACCAAACTGTGCGAGATAGCTTTTAGCCGCGCAGACCACCATCGGCATGGCGCCCAGGCGACGCGAGAACAGACTGGAGTCCTGCAACGCACCGACGCGGATGACCACGTCCAGACCATCGGCGATTAAATCCGGTGCCGGGATGCCTGTTACCAGATTTACCGTCAGACCGGGGTATTCCTTCAGCATGGTCGCGGTCAATCCGGCAAGGACATTTTGTGCCATGGTTGAAGAACAACCAATGCGCAGCGTGCCGATGGGCGTGTTGTTAAAGGCATAAAGCTGCTCGTGAACATCCTGCGCTTCGTGCAGCATTCTCCGGCAGCCCTGGTAGTAAATTTTACCGGCTTCGGTCAGCCCAATGCTGCGTGTACTGCGGTTTAGCAGCTTAACCTGTAGCTCATCTTCCAGTTTGGAGACCGTCTGGCTTATCGATGAAACGCTCATTTGTAGCTGTCTTGCGGCGGCGGTGAAGGAGCCCAGTTCGACGACTTTGGCGAACACCGACATACGTTTTAATCGTTCCATTGTTCACTCTGGCTTAAAAGTGATTTAGATCACATAATATAGATAACAGCATAACAGTTACGTTAATATATTATTATTCAAATAACAGCTATGTCGCTCTCGCCTGGCTCATCCTTGCCCTTCTCTGCGGTGACATACGCTAGAAAATCTATCACCTGCACTCTCTTAAGTTACCAAGGTCAACATGAGTCTGTTTCCCGTTATCGTGGTGTTTGGTTTGTCCTTCCCACCGATTTTTTTCGAATTACTTTTGTCACTGGCGATTTTCTGGCTGGTGCGCCGGATGCTGGTTCCAACCGGCATCTATGATTTTGTCTGGCATCCGGCTCTGTTTAACACCGCGCTGTATTGCTGCCTGTTCTATTTAATAACGCGCCTGTTCGTTTGAGGTTGAAGTGAAAACACTAACAAAAAAACTCTCCCGTACGGCCACGACTCTCGTACTGGTCATTCTGGCCTTCATCGCTATTTTTCGCGCATGGGTGTATTACACCGAGTCGCCATGGACACGTGATGCGCGTTTCAGCGCGGAAGTTGTCGCTATTGCGCCGGATGTTGCGGGTCTTATTTCCAACGTTAACGTCCATGATAACCAACTGGTGAAAAAGGATCAGATTCTGTTCACCATCGATCAGCCACGCTACAAAAAAGCCCTTGAGCAGGCCGAAGCTGATGTTTCTTATTATCAGGTTCTGGCCCAGGAAAAACGCCAGGAGGCTGGACGTCGTAACCGCCTTGGCGTGCAGGCCATGTCTCGTGAAGAGATTGACCAGTCAAACAACGTCCTGCAAACCGTATTACACCAGCTTGCGAAAGCACAAGCGACCCGCGACCTGGCAAAATTAGATCTGGAACGTACCGTCATTCGCGCACCAGCAGACGGTTGGGTCACTAACCTGAACGTCTATAGCGGCGAATTTATTACGCGTGGTTCCACAGCGGTGGCACTGGTCAAACAGCATTCTTTCTATGTGCTGGCCTATATGGAAGAAACCAAACTGGAAGGCGTTCGCCCTGGTTATCGCGCTGAGATCACCCCGTTGGGCAGTAATAATGTCTTAAAAGGTACCGTTGATAGCGTGGCGGCGGGGGTAACAAATGCCAGCAGTACGCAGGATGCAAAAGGTATGGCGACCATTGATTCAAATCTGGAATGGGTACGCCTGGCGCAGCGTGTACCGGTGCGAATCCGCCTTGATGAACAGCAGGGAACTCTGTGGCCTGCCGGGACAACGGCTACCGTTGTCATTACCGGTAAGCAGGACCGTGATGCAAGCCAGGAGTCCTTCTTCCGTAAAATGGCGCACCGCCTGCGCGAGTTTGGTTAATCGTGATGGGTATTTTCTCCATTGCCAACCAGCATATCCGCTTTGCGGTAAAACTGGCGTGCGCGATTGTACTGGCGCTGTTCGTTGGTTTTCACTTCCAACTTGAAACTCCGCGTTGGGCGGTGCTGACTGCAGCTATTGTGGCGGCAGGCCCGGCCTTTGCTGCCGGTGGGGAACCCTATTCAGGGGCTATTCGCTATCGCGGCATGCTGCGTATTGTCGGGACATTTATCGGTTGTATTGCCGGACTGATCATTATCATCAGTATGATCCGCGCTCCGTTATTGATGATCCTGGTGTGCTGTATTTGGGCCGGTTTTTGTACCTGGATCTCGTCACTGGTGAAGATCGAGAACTCCTATGCCTGGGGGCTTTCGGGCTATACGGCGCTGATCATCGTCATTACCATTCAGGCTGAACCGCTGCTGACGCCACAATTTGCGCTCGAACGTTGCAGTGAAATTGTGATGGGGATTGTCTGTGCCATTGTGGCCGATCTGCTTTTCTCTCCCCGTTCGATAAAACAAGAGATTGATGTTGAGCTGGACAGCCTGCTGGTGGCGCAATATCAACTAATGCAGTTGTGCATTAAGCACGGCGACAGCGAGGTCGTGGATAAAGCCTGGGGCGATTTAGTCCGTCGAACGGCGGCGCTGGAGGGCATGCGCAGCAACCTGAATATGGAGTCTTCACGCTGGGTGCGTGCTAATCGCAGACTCAAAGCATTAAACACACTGTCGCTCACGCTCATTACTCAGTCCTGTGAAACTTACCTTATTCAAAATACCCGCCCGGAACTTATCACCGACACCTTCCGCGAGTTGTTCGATACGCCGGTTGAAACGGTGCAGGATGTCCATAAACAGTTGAAGCGGATGCGTCGGGTTATTGTCTGGACTGGCGAACGTGAAACACCGGTAACGATTTATAGCTGGGCAGGTGCGGCGACGCGCTACCTGCTGCTCAAACGTGGTGTGGTGAGTAATACCAAGATTAGCGCTACGGAAGAAGAGATCCTGCAAGGTGAGCCGGTGGTGAAAGTGGAGTCTGCCGAGCGTCATCATGCGATGGTTAACTTCTGGCGTACCACGCTTTCTTGTGTGCTGGGGACCTTATTCTGGCTATGGACCGGATGGACTTCCGGCAGCGGTGCAATGGTGATGATTGCGGTCGTCACCTCGCTGGCAATGCGTTTGCCAAATCCTCGCATGGTGGCGATAGACTTTATCTATGGGACGTTGGCAGCGTTACCGCTCGGAGCGCTCTATTTCCTGGTGATTATCCCTAATACGCAACAAAGCATGCTGTTACTGTGCCTGAGCCTGGCGGTGCTGGGATTCTTTCTGGGGATTGAGGTACAGAAACGACGGTTGGGATCGATGGGGGCGCTGGCCAGCACCATTAATATCATTGTGCTGGATAACCCGATGACCTTCCACTTTAGCCAGTTCCTTGATAGTGCGCTGGGGCAGATTGTTGGCTGCGTGTTGGCGTTTATCGTCATTCTGCTGGTGCGTGATAACTCTCGTGACAGAACAGGCCGCGTATTGCTCAACCAGTTTGTTTCGGCGGCGGTTTCAGCAATGACCACCAATGTAGTCCGTCGTAAAGAAAATCATCTTCCGGCACTTTATCAGCAGCTGTTTTTACTGATGAACAAGTTTCCCGGCGATCTGGCGAAGTTTCGCCTGGCGCTGACGATGATCATCGCGCACCAGCGCCTGCGTGATGCACCGGTACCGGTAAACGAGGATCTATCCGCATTCCATCGTCAGCTTCGTCGTACTGCCGATCACGTAATTTCAGCAGGAAATGACGACAAGCGCCGACGCTACTTTAGCCAGTTACTGGAGGAGCTTGAGGTTTACCAGGAGAAATTAATCATCTGGCAAGCACCGCCTCAGGTGACCGAGCCGGTAAAACGACTCAGTGGGATGCTGCACAAATACCAGCATGCGCTGGTCAGTAATTAAGAGTTGAAAACCGACGCTAAAAGCGTCGGTTTTTTTATGGCTATACTTACCTGAAAATGCGAGAGACCCCTGGATATTGGCGGTCTGTAGAGTAGCTGGCGTCGGGATGGTGGCTATAGATGAACATCTATACATTTGATTTTGACGAGATAGAAGATCAGGGCGATTTCTATCGCGAGTTCACGCGCACGTTCGGTCTGGCCCGGGAAAAGGTGGTTGATTTGGATTCTCTGTGGGAGGTGGTGATCGGGGAAGTCTTGCCGCTGCCGCTGGAGATTGAATTTGTCCATTTACCGGACAAGCTGCGCAGGCGATACGGCGCGTTGATTTTACTGTTCGATGAAGCGGAAGAAGAGCTGGAAGGGCAGTTGCGTTTTAACGTTCGTCACTCAATGTAAGACATAAAAAAGCCCCCGGCAGGCGGGGGCAAGTCGTCGGACTTAGACGACGAGGGTTTATTTGTAGAGTTCTGCAGTAGCGTGCCAGTGAGCACCTTCACGGAGTTCGGTGACGCGATAGCTGCTGGCGCCTGCTTTTTCAGCTTTAGCGGCGATGGCCTGACGCATGTCCATTGGTGAACTACCGATCTGAGAGACGGAGACGCTACCGATGGATTGCAGATTCTGTGCTTCTTGTGAGTTCACCTGAGTAACCGCGGCGCTTGCACCGAAGGAGAGGACAGAAAGAAGGCTTAAGGTTGCAATAGTAGTTTTGATTTTCATGATATTTACCTCGTCGAATTCTTTTATTGGGGGTCTGTGTTTCGTGACCCTCATCACAAAATCAAGTATACACTAATCACCCAATAAATTAATACCACGCTAATTGTTTCACTGGGTTTTGAGTGTTAAGGAAATGATTTTTTATAACTCAATGGAATTAAAAAGAGCATTTCAAACAGCTTATACAAAATAAATTTAATTAAATCATGTAGATGCTTTATTTTGCAAAATGTGCGTTTTTAAGGCTGCATATTCACCATGTGAATGTGTTTTGATGGTTAAACGCACCATTTGTTAAATCAATAGCAGTGGAAAAGAGAAGGAGGGGGATGAAAAGAAAGTGTTTTCCCCCGCCGCGAGGCGACGGGGAGGCGGTATTACAGTTCTTGTTCGAACAGTTCCAGAATGGCTTCGTACAGATCTTTTACCGTAAAACCCTTAGCTGGGGTGGTGAAGATGGTATCGTCACCGGCAATCGTACCCAGGATACCTTCCGCTTTCCCCAATGAGTCCAGCAGACGTGCAATCAACTGAGCAGCGCCGGGGCTGGTATGAATAACTACGACCGCATCGTTATAGTCGATATCCAACACCAGATTTTTCAGCGGGCTTGAGGTCGTGGGTACACCCAGCTCCGCCGGAAGACAGTACACCATTTCCATTTTCGCATTGCGGGTACGCACGGCGCCAAATTTGGTCAGCATGCGTGAAACCTTGGACTGATTGATATTATCAAAGCCCTGATCCTGCAACGCGAGGACGATTTCGCCTTGAGAGCTGAACTTTTCTTCTTTAAGTAGCGCTTTAAACGCCTTTACTAATTCTTCTTGTTTTGCCGAGCTTCGCATAAGTCACCCGTAATATGGCGGTAGAAACAACATTATTGTGCATACAGATGAATTTTTATGCAAACAGTCTGCCTTGTTCAAGGCTGAAATAATGTTATGAAAGAGCGGAATTTTATCAAATTTCGTTATCAAGAAACATGCCTGTGTCACGGCTCGCAAATAAGGTTAAAAGTAAATTAAATGTTATCAAATTGATGTTGTTTTGAGAGGCGGGTAGGGTATATTGTCAGCACCTGTTGGAAAGTTGCTCTACTGTGTGGGTGGTTTTGAATTACGTAACTTAGGTTTTATTTTACGTAAGTTAAATGCATAAAAGCCAAATTTGCGTGACTACGCATTCTTGACGCGTGGTTGTTGTATTCATTGGATTTGTGAATTAAGGTCGCCGCCGCGGAGCAATAGACATTTTGCTTATCAATATAATAAGGAGTTTAGGATGAAAGTTGCAGTCCTCGGCGCTGCTGGTGGTATCGGTCAGGCGCTAGCATTACTGTTAAAAACCCAACTGCCTTCAGGTTCAGAACTCTCCCTGTACGACATCGCTCCAGTAACACCTGGTGTGGCCGTTGATTTGAGCCATATCCCTACTGCTGTGAAAATCAAAGGCTTCAGCGGCGAAGATGCTACCCCTGCACTGGAAGGTGCTGATGTGGTACTGATCTCTGCGGGTGTCGCACGTAAACCGGGTATGGATCGTTCCGACCTGTTCAACGTCAACGCCGGAATCGTGAAGAACCTGGTGCAGCAAGTTGCTAAAACCTGCCCGAAAGCGTGTATCGGTATCATCACCAACCCGGTGAATACTACCGTTGCTATCGCTGCAGAAGTGCTGAAAAAAGCAGGCGTATACGATAAGAACAAACTGTTTGGCGTGACCACGCTGGACATCATCCGCTCCAACACCTTTGTTGCGGAACTGAAAGGCAAACAACCAGGCGACGTTGAAGTTCCGGTTATTGGCGGCCATTCTGGCGTGACCATCCTGCCACTGCTGTCACAAATTCCTGGCGTAAGCTTCACCGAACAAGAAGCAGCTGACCTGACTAAACGTATCCAGAATGCGGGTACTGAAGTTGTGGAAGCCAAAGCCGGTGGCGGTTCTGCAACCCTGTCTATGGGTCAGGCTGCTGCACGTTTCGGCCTGTCCCTGGTTCGCGCATTGAGCGGCGAAAAAGGTGTGGTTGAATGTGCTTACGTTGAAGGCGACGGCCAGTATGCTCGTTTCTTCTCTCAGCCGCTGCTGCTGGGTAAAAACGGCGTAGAAGAGCGTCAGTCTATCGGCAAGCTGAGCGCGTTTGAACAAAGCTCGCTGGAAGGCATGCTGGATACGCTGAAAAAAGATATTACTCTGGGCGAAGAGTTCGTTAAGTAACGCGAGAGAGGCCTGCGTGTATTTGTAGGCCTGATAAGCGTAGCGCCATCAGGCATTACGTACTAACTCTCTACGATATCGCCTAATAAAAACCGGAGCCAACATGCTCCGGTTTTTTTATGGTCAGTAGGCCGCCAGACGTGACGTTAATTGGTGGCTGGGTATTCCTGGATCGTTACCTGCAGCGTCAACTGTTTGTCATCACGCATCACGACAACGGAGATAACTGAACCTGGTCGAATCTCTGCCACCTGGTCCATCGTTTCCAGCGCAGACACCGCCGGTTTGTTATTGACCGAGATAATCAGATCGTTAACCTGAATGCCTGCCTGTGCTGCCGGACCATCCGGGGAAACTTCGTTAACCACAATCCCCTGAATTTGATCCATCCCGCCGCCCTGAGCGTGCAGTGGTGCAATTTCGCGACCGCTGATACCGATGTAGCCACGAATCACGCGCCCGTCACGAATCAGCTTATCCATGATTTTAGTCGCCAACTGAAACGGAATGGCAAAACCGATCCCTTCCGGGGTTTCGCCATCGTTGCTCTTATCAAATGACAGCGTGTTAATCCCCATCAATTCACCCAGTGAGTTGACCAGCGCACCGCCGGAGTTTCCGTGGTTGATGGAAGCATCTGTTTGCAGGAAGTTTTGCCGTCCTGTCGGGTTCAGGCCAATTCGACCGGTGGCGCTGATGATCCCCTGAGTGATGGTTTGCCCAAGGTTGTACGGGTTACCGATGGCGAGTACTACGTCACCAATGTGCGGCACGCGTTTGTTATTAATTGGGATTGTTGGCAGCCCGCCAGTGGCGTTGATTTTCAGCACCGCAAGGTCGGTTAACGTATCAGACCCCACAAGCAGCGCTTCAAATACGCGGCCGTCCTGCAATGCGACGATGATTTGGTCGGCATCGTTAATGACGTGCTTATTGGTAATGATATAGCCGCGCTGATCCATGATAACGCCTGAGCCGAGCGTGCGGATCTCAAGCTGGTTATGTGCTGTGCTGTTCATACTGCGGTTATAAACGTTAACGACGGCTGGAGCAGCACGGCGAACCGCCGAGTTATAGCTGGCAGGCGTTTCATCTGCACTGTCGAACTGCGGTGCGGTAAGCGTATTAATTTTTCGCAGAGAGGGCATCGCCGCCAGCAGAATGGCGCCGACGATTAAACCAATCGCGACCGAACGTAAAAGCTTCACAAACATGATGGCGGCGTCATTAAAAAAGGGAACGGCAGCAGCATATCACGAGTTAACCGGACATCACACGGGGGCTGATGTCCGGTTGCATGCGTTAACGCAGGAGCAGGTAAATACTCTCGTTACCGCGCACCACCTGCAGAGCAATGATCGACGGTTTCGCTTCCAGCACTTTTCGCATTTCGGCGATTGAGTTTACGCGATCGCGGTTAACGCCAATGATAACGTCATCTTTATGCAGACCGGCCTGTGCGGCAGGGCTGCTTTTTTCTACGTTATCAATTCTGATGCCTTTGGTGCCGTCTTTTAACTGACCGTCGCTGAGCGTGGCCCCTTGCAACGCAGGCGCAATCATCTCTGCGCTGGCGGACGATGATGTGCTGGTATCGAGGGTGACTTCAACCTCCAGCGGTTTACCGTTACGCAGCAGGCCCAGTTTGACCTTGGTCCCAGGTTCAGTTGTTGCAATGCGTGAACGCAGCTCGGCGAAGCTGTTTAGCGGTTTACCGTTGAGGCTGGTAATGACGTCACCAGATTTCACTCCCGCTTTTGCGGAGCCGGAGTTAGGCAGAACCTCACTGACAAACGCGCCACGCTGTACGTCCAGTTTGAACGCTTTGGCGATATCCGAGGTCATTTCGGTGCCTTTGATACCCAACAGACCGCGTTTGATTTCACCAAACTGCATCAGCTGCTGTGCCAGCGTGCGCGCCATGTTGCTCGGGATTGCAAAACCAATCCCGATGCTGCCGCCGCCGGGGGCCAGAATCGCGGTGTTAATACCGATCAGCTCACCGTTCAGGTTGAGCAATGCGCCGCCGGAGTTACCGCGGTTGATAGAGGCGTCAGTCTGAATAAAGTTTTCCAGACCTTCCAGGTTCAACCCACTGCGACCCAAGGCAGATACAATGCCGGAGGTGGCTGTTTGACCCAAACCGAACGGGTTACCCACAGCCACCGCGAAATCACCCACGCGAAGTTTGTCGGAGTCAGCAATGGCAATTTGCGTCAGGTTGCTGGGGTGCTGAATTTGTAGCAGTGCGATATCGCTCTGATCGTCGCTGCCGATAAGCTTAGCGTCGAACTCACGGCCATCATTAAGCTGAACGCTGATTTTTTGCGCCTGATTAATAACGTGGTTATTGGTCAGAACGTAGCCTTTGGCTGCGTCAATGATGACCCCTGAGCCCAGCCCTTCAAAGGGCTGTGACGGTTGATCGGGAAGTTCATCACCAAAAAACTTTTTGAACTCTTCCGGGACTTTCTGCCCCTGAGTGGCGGTACCTTCAACCCTTACGCTCACCACTGCAGGTAACACTTTCTCCAGCATCGGAGCGAGGCTGGGAAGCGCAGCCTGACCGGGAACCTGGCCGGGGATAGACGCTGCGGCCGGGAATGGCGCCGAGAGAGTTAACCCGACACTTAACGCTAATGCACTCAACAGCTGGGTTTGTTTTTTCATGGATCCTGCTCTCGTACCTTGAGTAAACGGAAGATGATTCAAAACAGGTTGATGTTATTGAATTTTCGGTTAGGTCACAATGCGGCTAACGACTAAATAATAGCTGGGACAGGAAGAGAAGCGGAGGGCGCAATTGCTGCGCCCAATAAATTTCTTAACGATGTGCGGTTAGTCGCGCTTTGCGCCGCTACGCAGCAGGCCGGATGCCCCTTCAGAATAGTCACGTGGCATCTGAACCGGCGCCTGATCGTTGCCTGCTTCAGACTCTGCCAGACGGTTACGGAACGGGTTGTTTTCCGGCGACATACCCGGCAGCAGGTTGCTGGAGCTTTTCGCCATGTGCTGGTAAATCTGACGATAATCATCCGCCATGTTATCCAGCAATTCAGCGCTGCGGGCAAAGTGGCTCACCAGCTCTTCGCGGTACTCTTCCAGCTCAGCTTTATTTTTTTCCAGTTCGTACTGCAATGCCTGCTGTTGACGTAATTTACGATTACCAAAACGCATGGCTACAGCACCAATAATGATACCGACGACTAACCCAATTAGCGCATATTCCCAGGTCATGAACATCTCCCGTTGTCTTGTGTTTCCGTAGGGTGTTGGCTTTAGGCTCCATGCCTGCGCCTGATTATGCCACTATAACCGCTAATCCCGTAGAAGTGGAATCCCGTGTTTATATCACGTAATGTAGAACGGCCTTTTTTTCGTCAACCGTGAGCGACGGCACATCGATTCTCAAGGAATAACAATAACATCATGCAAAGCCTTTCCCCGACATCGCGTTACCAGCAAGCCCTCAACGACGGCAGTCATCAACCCGACAACGTACAACTCGAAGCCGTGAATCGACTGGAAACAATTTTCCAGGCGCTTACAACGCCAGCACGTCCTGCGCCGCAGGAGAGTGGACTGATGGCGCGTTTTGGTAAATTGCTGGGCAAGCGTGAGTCACCGATCAACGCACCGGTGCGTGGTTTATATATGTGGGGCGGAGTTGGGCGCGGAAAAACCTGGCTGATGGATCTGTTCTACCATAGCCTGCCGGGCGGGCGTAAACAGCGTTTGCACTTTCACCGTTTTATGCTGCGCGTCCATGAAGAACTTACCGCCCTGCAGGGGCATAGCGATCCGCTGGAAATCATTGCCGACCGCTTTAAGGCCGAAACGGACGTGCTGTGCTTCGACGAATTTTTTGTTTCTGATATCACCGATGCCATGCTGCTTGGCGGCCTGATGAAGGCGCTGTTTGCCCGCGGTATTACGCTGGTGGCGACCTCCAATATTCCGCCAGATGAGCTGTATCGCAACGGTTTGCAACGCACGCGTTTTCTTCCTGCCATTGATGCCATCAAACAGCATTGTGACATCATGAATGTCGATGCCGGCGTCGATTATCGTCTGCGTACCTTAACGCAGGCGCATTTGTGGTTGTCGCCATTGAATGAGGAAACCCGCCAGCAGATGGATAAGCTTTGGCTGGCATTAGCGGGAACCAAAGGTGAACATGCGCCAACGCTGGAGATCAATCATCGTCCGATGCAGACGCTGGCCGTCGAAAACCAAACGCTGGCGGTGTCGTTTACCACGCTCTGCGTCGATGCCCGGAGTCAGCATGACTATATTGCGCTGTCGCGTCTGTTTCACACGGTGCTGTTGTCTGATGTGCCGGTCATGACCCCGCTGATGGAGAGTGAAGCGCGACGCTTTATCGCATTGGTGGATGAGTTCTACGAACGCCACGTCAAGCTGGTGGTCAGTGCGGCATCACCCCTCTATGAAATTTATCAGGGCGAGCGTCTGAAGTTTGAATTTCAGCGTTGTTTGTCGCGTTTGCAGGAGATGCAAAGCGAAGAGTATCTGAAGCGGGAACATTTAGCCGGTTAAACCTGCAGCAAATCACATAAAGGGGTCGATCTTTGACCCTGACTTCTCTATAATCTTGCGACCCCACGTTACGAGAGAGTTTTTTTCCCAAAACTTTCTATGCGCCGGCATAGGCTATTCGAAGGGGTAGGTTTGCTGGACAATGTCGTGTGAACCTCAACTGACAAAACGTTTGGGTGTTCACCAACGTGTAACTTATTTATTTGGGTAAGCTTTTAATGAAAACTTTTACAGCTAAACCAGAAACCGTAAAACGCGACTGGTATGTTGTTGACGCGACCGGTAAAACTCTGGGCCGTCTGGCTTCCGAACTGGCTCTGCGCCTGCGCGGTAAGCACAAAGCGGAATACACTCCGCACGTAGATACCGGTGATTACATCATCGTTCTGAACGCTGACAAAGTTGCTGTAACCGGCAACAAGCGTACTGACAAAGTGTACTATCACCACACCGGCCACATCGGTGGTATCAAACAAGCGACCTTTGAAGAGATGATTGCTCGCCGTCCTGAGCGTGTGCTTGAAATCGCGGTTAAAGGCATGCTGCCAAAAGGCCCGCTGGGTCGTGCTATGTTCCGTAAACTGAAAGTTTACGCTGGCAACGAGCACAACCACGCGGCACAGCAACCGCAAGTTCTTGACATCTAATCGGGATTATAGGCAATGGCTGAAAATCAATACTACGGCACTGGTCGCCGCAAAAGTTCCGCAGCTCGCGTTTTCATCAAACCGGGCAGTGGTAAAATCGTAATCAACCAACGTTCTCTGGAACAGTACTTCGGTCGTGAAACTGCCCGCATGGTAGTTCGTCAGCCGCTGGAACTGGTCGACATGGTTGAGAAACTGGATCTGTACATCACTGTTAAAGGTGGTGGTATCTCTGGTCAGGCTGGTGCGATCCGTCACGGTATCACCCGCGCTCTGATGGAGTACGACGAATCCCTGCGTGGCGAACTGCGTAAAGCTGGCTTCGTTACCCGTGATGCTCGTCAGGTTGAACGTAAGAAAGTCGGTCTGCGTAAAGCACGTCGTCGTCCTCAGTTCTCCAAACGTTAATTGTACTCTGCTTCGGCAGACGACAATTTGCGAAAAAACCCGCTTCGGCGGGTTTTTTTATCGTTATTTCTCGCCTCAGATCCACGGTAATCCGCTGATTGCCACCTCTTTTTCCCCATTTCAAGAATCGACTCACCACAAAGGTCACAAAATCTGGTAAACTATCATCCAATTTTCTGCCCAAATGTCCGGTATCGTTCATTTTTTGTTTGTATTTTGAACAGTAATGACTTTCCCGAGTCTGGGTGACATCACTTCTGGCTGGCCACTGAGTGGCTGGTAGCAGTAAAAATTCTGAATATACCTGGAGGTTTTCATGGCTGTCGCTGCCAACAAACGTTCGGTAATGACGCTGTTTTCTGGTCCTACTGACATCTATAGCCATCAGGTCCGCATTGTGCTGGCTGAGAAAGGTGTTAGTTTCGAGATTGAGCATGTGGAGAAGGACAATCCACCTCAGGATCTGATCGACCTCAACCCGAATCAGAGCGTACCGACACTGGTGGATCGTGAGCTGACCCTGTGGGAATCTCGCATCATTATGGAATACCTGGATGAGCGCTTCCCGCATCCGCCGCTGATGCCGGTTTACCCGGTTGCGCGTGGTGAAAGCCGCCTGTACATGCAGCGTATTGAAAAAGACTGGTACACGCTGATGAACGTCATCGTGAACGGTTCTGCATCTGAAGCCGAAGTCGCGCGTAAGCGTCTGCGCGAAGAACTGCTGGCAATCGCGCCAGTATTTGGCCAGAAACCTTACTTCCTGAGCGATGAGTTCAGCCTGGTAGACTGCTACCTGGCGCCGCTGCTGTGGCGTTTACCGCAGTTGGGTATTGAATTCAACGGTGCAGGTTCGAAAGAACTGAAAGGGTACATGACTCGCGTCTTCGAACGTGACTCTTTCCTGGCTTCTCTGACTGAGCCTGAACGTGAAATGCGTCTGGGCCGGGGTTAACCTGTATGGATTTGCCACAGCTAACACCACGCCGTCCGTATCTGCTGCGCGCGTTCTATGAGTGGTTGCTGGACAACCAGCTCACGCCGCATCTGGTGGTGGATGTGACGCTCCAGGACGTGCAGGTTCCAATGGAATATGCGCGTGACGGGCAAATTGTTCTGAATATTGCACCTCGTGCGGTGGGTAACCTGGAACTGGCTAACGATGAAGTGCGCTTTAACGCGCGCTTCGGTGGTGTGCCGCGTCAGGTGTCTGTGCCGTTGGCTGCCGTTCTGGCAATTTATGCACGTGAAAATGGCGCCGGTACGATGTTCGAACCGGAAGCCGCCTACGACGAAGATGTTGCCAGCTTAAATGATGACGACAACGACGCGTCTGGTTTTGAGAGTGAAACGGTCATGTCGGTCATTGATGGCGATAAACCTGATAATGGCGACGACAACGATCCGGATGACACTCCTCCGCCGCCCCGCGGCGGGCGCCCAGCGCTACGCGTAGTGAAATAAAGAGTGAAATAAGAAAACAGGCCCTTTCGGGCCTGTTCTGTTTTCTGGCTCTGCAATCAATAAAACAGCGCGATGGTGACTATCATATTCACCACAAACCCCACTGCCATCGGAATAGCGGTGCGCTTTACCACCTCAAAGGGCGACACGCCGGCAATACCCGATGTCACGACAATTACAGCGGTTATGGGTGACACCGCGCGGGCAAGCGTAGTGGCAAAATGCATCGGCATAATCATTACTACGGCAGGAATATGCAGCCCGGCGGCAATATCCGGAATGAGGCTGGCAAAAGACATAAACGGCGCGTTGCCTGACCCCATGACGATTGCGCAGGCGGCGATGACCACCGCCATGATGATCATCACGCCGATACCTCCAAGACCGGAATGCTCTGCGCCTTTTATTACGGCATCGACAGTCCCGATAGTCGTCAACCCTTTCGCAAAGATTTCACCGGCGACCACCAGGGTGACAACGTTGGCAAACTGCGTCCCCATGCCGTCAAAAAAAGCCTGCACATCATCCATCGTTTCGCGCAGATTATGTTTATGCAGGAATTCAACAAACATAGTCAGAGTCATGCTCATTAACATCACCACCACCAGATTCAACTCAGCTTTCATTAGCCCCATTTGTGCAAGGGAAAGCGAGCCCAGCATCAGGATCAGCGGCATCACCGGCAAAATGGCGTAATAGAGCGGGGGTACGTTTTCCAGCGTCTTATGTTCCGCAAATCCGTTACTTTCCGGTGCGGCTTTTTTATCAAATTGACGCTGAACGAAAAAATGCGCAATGGCGACGGCGACAATGACACACGACGCGACGGGCAACTGGTATTGAAAGAAATAGGTGGCGATTTTCATGCCCGCGACCTGCGCGGCAAAAATAGAGTTGGTTTCCAGAATGCCCCATTCAATCGACATCGAAGTGGCAATGACCGCAACAGCGGATAAACGGCTCACGCCAAGACTAACCAGCGTTGGGAACAGCGTCACCATCAGCAACATACCTAACCCGGATGCGCTGGTAATGAACTGCGCCATGATCTGACCAATCACATAGGTGGCGGCAAGAACTACATAGGGGGAACGGATTAGCTTGAGCGGGCGACTTAACAGGCTAACCATCGCTCTGCTGGCCCCCATCCTGTCCATATAACGGGCATAACCGCCCACCGCCATGATTGATAACCCCAGTCCGGCCGCGCGGTTGGAGAGCATACGCAAAATTTCATTGTAAATATCGACCAGTAGATAGCCACTGCTTTTGTCGTCAGCGACCAACGCGCCGTAGCCCAGCCAGACGCCGCAGATCATCAGGAAGATCCCGGCGGCGGCCAACACGACCTGCGGTTTGTAGTTTTTGAGGATCAGGTAACCCATCGTTAATAAAACGATGACAGAGATAATGATGCCGAACATTGTTTCACTCCATGTCAGAGAAGAAGATAAATCCGGTAATAACGCTGCTGTCAAAACGGATGTTATATTTTTCTGGGCATTTTTTATGGAGTGAATATCTTATTTTTAATTCGATGGTGTAATTATTTATCGTTATAAAATAGATGGTTATGATAAATTATCACGTTCATATTCATAATTTTCATGAAGCTATTTAACTCCATTCAATTAAAATGAGGCAGAAGATACTCGCTTAAAATAATATTGCTGTTACGTATATTATCAATAGGCCAGCCGGATCAGATCGTCCATCATTTCACCCTGCTTTCGATCCTGTGTTAGGATAAACCCGCTGTTGTTTGTCACCACGACTTAGCTGAATGGACCCTATGAACGCATTTGATTCGCAAGCTGAAGACTCTCCATCCACCATTGGCCGTAGCTTACGCAATCGCCCGTTGGCGCGTAAAAAACTGTCTGAAATGGTTGAAGAAGAACTGGAGCAGATGATTCGTCGTCGGGAATTTGGCGAGGGCGAACAGTTGCCGTCTGAGCGGGAGCTGATGGCCTTCTTTAACGTGGGCCGTCCTTCTGTACGAGAAGCGCTGGCCGCGTTAAAACGCAAAGGTCTGGTACAAATCAACAACGGCGAGCGCGCCCGCGTTTCGCGTCCTTCAGCTGATACCATCATCAGCGAGCTGTCTGGTATGGCGAAAGATTTCCTCGCACATCCCGGTGGCATTGCCCACTTCGAGCAGTTGCGACTTTTCTTTGAATCCAGCCTGGTACGATACGCCGCCGAACATGCGACAGATGAGCAAATCGACAGACTGGCTAAAGCACTGGAGATCAACAGCCAGTCGCTCGATGACAATACGTTGTTCATCCGCTCGGACGTTGATTTTCACCGTGTACTGGCTGAGATCCCGGGCAATCCTATCTTTATGGCTATCCATGTTGCGCTGTTAGACTGGCTGATTGCCGCCCGTCCGACCGTCGCCGATCAAGAGTTGTATGAGCACAACAACTTGAGTTATCAGCAGCATATCGCGATTGTAGAAGCTATTCGCCAGCGCGATCCTGAAGAAGCTGACCGCGCACTGCAAGAACACCTCAACAGCGTTTCCGCGACCTGGCACGCCTTCAGCAAAAGTAAAAAATTGCGTAAGTGATCGCGATCCCGACGATCGTTTAAACACAAAATCATTCAAGTTGCATCAAGGCGGCAAGAGAGCGAATCCCCTGGAGCATAGGTAACTATGTGACAGGGGTGAGCGAACGCAGCTACGCAGAGGCGGCTTGAAGAATGAAGTGTTTAGTGAAGTAGATCGCACTATAAGCGTTCTGTATTGTATTGCTGCTTATTTGATCTGGTATAACAGGTATAAAGGTATGTAGTCAGATAACACTAATCATCGTCAGAGGTCGTTATGGCAAGAGATTTAAAAGGCGTAATGCCAGCATTGTTAACCCCATTCGATAATCAACAGCGACTGGACATCGAGAGTCTGCGCCGCCTGGTGCGTTTCAACATTGGTCAGGGTGTCGATGGGCTCTATGTCGGTGGCTCAACGGGTGAGGCCTTTGTCCAAAACCGCGTTGAAAGAGAGCAGGTGCTGGAAATTGTGGCCGAAGAAGCGAAAGGCAAGGTGACGCTGATCGCTCATGTTGGCACGGTGAGCACCGAAGAAAGCCAACAGCTGGCGAGCGCCGCGCATCGTTACGGCTTTGATGCAGTTTCGGCCGTCACGCCGTTTTACTATCCGTTCAGCTTTGAAGAGCATTGCGACCACTACCGCGCAATTATTGATTCAGCTAATGGATTGCCGATGGTGGTCTATAACATCCCGGCGCTGAGCGGCGTAAAACTGACTCTGGATCAGATCAACACGCTGGTGACGCTACCTGGCGTTGGCGCGCTGAAACAAACTTCCGGCGATCTCTATCAGATGGAACAGATCCGCCGCGCTCATCCCGATCTGGTGCTTTATAACGGCTATGACGAGATCTTCGCTTCCGGACTGCTGGCGGGTGCAGATGGCGGTATCGGTAGCACTTATAACATCATGGGGTGGCGCTATCAGGGAATTGTGAAAGCGCTCAAAGAAGGCGACATTCGCACGGCGCAAAAGCTGCAAACCGAGTGCAATAAGGTTATCGATCTGCTTATTAAGGTTGGCGTGTTCCGCGGCCTGAAAACAGTACTGCACTATATGGATGTGGTTTCTGTCCCACTGTGCCGTAAACCCTTTGCCCCGGTAGATGAACAATATCTGCCGGAACTGAAAGCGCTGGCAAACCAACTGCTGGCGGAAAAGGCGTAATCACGGGTAGCCGGGGGCGCTTCGCTTGCCCGGCCTGGATTTTCGACCGTAGGCCGGGTAGGGCAAAGCCAGTATCCGGCACAACAACAAAAATCGTCGGGAGAGTAAAATGAGTACTTCTACCCAGAGCATCCCGTGGTATCGCCATCTTAATCGGGCACAATGGCGGGCATTTTCCGCCGCCTGGCTGGGATATTTGCTTGATGGTTTCGATTTTGTGTTAATCGCCCTGGTGCTGACAGAAGTGCAGGGCGAATTCGGACTGACGACGGTGCAGGCTGCCAGTCTGATCTCGGCCGCCTTTATCTCCCGTTGGTTTGGCGGATTAATGTTGGGGGCCATGGGCGATCGTTACGGACGCCGCCTGGCCATGGTCACCAGTATCATTCTGTTCTCCGTGGGGACGCTGGCCTGCGGCTTTGCGCCGGGCTACACCACCATGTTTATCGCCCGCCTGGTTATCGGTATGGGAATGGCCGGTGAGTATGGTTCCAGCGCAACCTATGTTATTGAAAGTTGGCCTAAACATCTGCGAAACAAAGCCAGTGGTTTCCTGATTTCCGGCTTTTCCGTTGGTGCCGTGATCGCCGCCCAGGTCTACAGTCTGGTGGTCCCGGTCTGGGGATGGCGCGCGCTGTTCTTCATCGGCATCCTGCCAATTATCTTCGCCCTCTGGCTGCGTAAAAATATTCCGGAAGCGGAAGACTGGAAAGAAAAACACGAAGGCAAAGCGCCAGTGCGCACGATGGTGGACATTCTCTACCGGGGCGAGCATCGGGTAATTAATATTCTGATGACGCTCGCCGCTGCAACTGCGCTGTGGTTCTGCTTTGCTGGCAACCTGCAAAATGCGGCTATCGTGGCGGCCCTGGGACTGATATGCGCCTTTATCTTCATTAGCTTTATGGTGCAAAGCAGCGGGAAACGCTGGCCGACGGGCGTGATGCTGATGGTGGTCGTGCTATTCGCCTTCCTGTACTCGTGGCCGATTCAGGCGCTGTTGCCAACCTATCTGAAAACGGAACTGCTGTACGATCCTTCCACGGTGGCCAGAGTGCTCTTCTTTAGCGGCTTTGGTGCGGCGGTCGGTTGTTGCGTCGGTGGTTTTCTTGGCGACTGGCTGGGCACGCGTAAAGCCTATGTCTGCAGTCTGCTGGCCTCGCAGTTGCTGATTATTCCGGTGTTTGCAATAGGCGGTTCAAACGTCTGGGTACTGGGTTTGCTGCTGTTTTTCCAACAAATGCTCGGCCAGGGGATCTCCGGGATCTTACCAAAACTGATTGGCGGCTATTTCGATACCGATCAGCGTGCGGCGGGATTGGGCTTCACCTATAACGTGGGCGCACTGGGCGGGGCTTTGGCACCGATCATCGGCGCGCTGATTGCCCAACGTCTTGATCTGGGTACCGCGCTGGGATCGCTCTCCTTCGGCCTGACATTTGTGGTGATCCTGCTGATTGGTCTCGATATGCCGTCCCGCGTACAGCGCTGGCTGCGTCCTGAAGCGTTACGTACGCATGACGCCATCGATGGTCGACCGTTTAGCGGGGCCGTGCCGTTCGGCGGTGACAAAAGCACCATGGTGAAATCCAAAAGTTAATCCAATTGCCCGGTGCTGAACCGGGCAATAGCCGTAAGGGAAGAATATGTCGTTCTTTGAGCTACAGAGCGCCACTACGATGCATGAGGCGGTGTCATGACCACACTGGCGATTGATATTGGCGGCACCAAATTGGCTGCCGCGCTGGTAGAGAACAATCTGCAAGTCCGCGAGCGGCGTGAACTGCCGACGCCTGCCAGTAAAACGGCGCAAGCGCTGCGCGCCGCGTTACAAACACTGGTTGCACCGCTACAGGGGCGTGCTAATCGGGTGGCGATCGCCTCGACGGGGATTATTCGTGAGGGGGCTTTACTGGCGCTGAATCCGCATAACCTCGGCGGGTTGATGCATTTTCCGCTGACACAAACGCTGGAGCAAATCACCGACCTGCCGACGCTGGCCGTCAATGACGCACAGGCAGCGGCGTGGGCTGAGTACGATGCGCTTGGTGGTGAGTACCGCGATCTGGTGTTTATTACCGTCTCCACAGGCGTGGGCGGGGGAGTCGTCAGCGGTGGGACACTGCTGACCGGAGTCGGCGGTCTGGCTGGGCATCTGGGACATACGCTGGCCGATCCGCATGGGCCTGTTTGCGGCTGCGGGCGTGTGGGTTGCGTTGAGGCGATCGCATCCGGTCGTGGAATAGCGGCGGCTGCCGAAGGCGCGCTTGCCGGATTCGACGCCAAAACTATTTTTAGCCGTGCCGGACAGGGGGATGAGCAGGCAAGCCGGTTGATCCATCGCTCGGCGCGTACTTTGGCAAGGCTTGTTGCCGATGTGAAGGCCACGACCGATTGCCAGATTGTGGTGATTGGCGGCAGCGTTGGGCTGGCTGAAGGGTATCTTGCGCTGGTGGAACATTATCTGGCACAAGAGCCTTTGGCCTATCACGTGGAATTGCTGGCGGCGCATTACCGTCATGACGCTGGATTACTGGGGGCCGCGCTGTTGGCCCAGGGAGAATGATGATGATATCAGATGCGTTGAATTCACTGCCTTCTGCCGGATTACATCCGGTCTTGCAGCAGGCGTTAACGCTTGCCATTGCGGCGAATCCGCAGGAGAAGACGCCTGGGCGCTACACGTTGCAGGGCGAGAATATTTTTATGAATGTCATGCAATTTACAACGCAGAGCCCAGAGCATAAGAAAGCGGAGCTGCATCAGCAGTACATTGATATTCAGATGCTGTTGTCCGGCGAAGAACGGATTCTGTTCGGGATGACCGATTCTGCTCGTCACTGTGAAGAGATGCACATCGAGGATGATTATCAGCTGTGCAGCCAGATTGCCGATGAACAGGCTATGGTACTGAAGCCGGGAAAATTTGTGATTTTTATGCCGGGCGAGCCGCATAAACCGGGTTGTGTGGTGCAGGCCCCGATGGACATCAAAAAAGTGGTGATCAAAGTCCGCGCCAGCTTATTACAAGCTTGAGAATGAGAGACTGTGTCGGATGGCAAGGCTTACGCCATCCGACATGGAATGTAACGACCTAGCGCTTAAACGTCACCGTTTCTGGCTGCGTCAGATGCAGTGTGGTTTGGCTTGGGACCGTCTCGGCAATGACTCGACCATGACGAATGGAATAACGGGCAGGCGTCTGGCGACGAACCGCGTCAAACCCATTTTCTGCAGGCAAAATCACCAGATTCGCAGAATTCCCCACGTTCAGACCGTAGTCCTGCAGGTGCAGGGTTTTCGCGCTGTGGCTGGTGACCAGGTTCAACCCATCGTTAATTTGTCCGTATCCCATCAGTTGGCACACGTGTAATCCCATATGCAGCACCTGCAGCATATTCGCAGTGCCCAGCGGGTACCACGGATCGAAGACGTCATCATGACCGAAGCAGACGTTGATCTCCGCTTCCAGCATCTCTTTGACGCGCGTAACACCACGACGCTTAGGATAAGTGTCAAAGCGCCCTTGCAGGTGAATATTCACCAGTGGATTTGCGACAAAGTTAATGCCGGACATTTTCAACAGACGGAAAAGACGGGAAGCATACGCGCCGTTGTAGGAATGCATCGCCGTGGTATGGCTGGCGGTCACGCGCTCGCCCATATTGTAGCGATGTGCCAGTGCCGCAACGGTTTCAACAAAGCGGGATTGCTCATCATCGATTTCGTCACAGTGCACGTCGATAAGTTTGTCGTATTTTTGCGCCAGAGCGAAAATCTTATGCAGCGACTCTACGCCATATTCACGCGTGAATTCAAAGTGCGGGATCGCGCCAATGACGTCGGCGCCCAGACGCACGGCTTCCTCCAGGAGCGCTTCACCATTGGGATAAGAAAGAATGCCTTCTTGCGGGAACGCGACAATCTGTAGCTCTACCCACGGAGCGACTTCTTGCTTCACCTCCAGCATGGCTTTTAGCGCCGTCAACGTAGGGTCGGAAACGTCAACGTGAGTACGGACATACTGGATGCCGTTGGCCATCTGCCACTTCAGGGTCTGCATGGCGCGCGCTTTGACGTCTTCGTGAGTGAGCATTGCCTTACGTTCAGCCCAGCGTTCAATGCCCTCAAACAACGTACCAGACTGATTCCAGCTCGGCTCGCCCGCGGTTTGTGTAGTGTCCAGATGGATATGTGGCTCAACGAACGGTGGGATAGCCAGACCGCCTTCAGCATCAAGCACTTCACCCTGTGGTAACGTCGCTGCGTCTTGAGGCTCAATACGGCTAAAGCGCCCGTTTTCAATCGTGATTTGCCATAACCCTTCACGTCCCTGTAAACGCGCCTGATGAATGGTGATGTTATTATTCTGCATGGCTGACCTCCGGGGATTTAGCAAGGCTGCGATTGAAAAGTGGATTCAGCAGGATATAGCTGAATACGCCGCCAAGTACGGCATTGACGGGCACGATGCCGGGAATATAGTGACCTGCGGCAATGCCAAGTGCAACGGACAGGATCGCTATCCAGTTTACGGAAATAAATTGCGCTTTGCTGAAGTCGGCATAGCGGCGATGGTTCAGCAGATAGTCGGCGATGATCACCCCGCCAATCGGGGGAATCGCTGCCGACAGAAATGTCAGCCAGCCGACAAAGTTATTGTAAAGCCACAGTGCGCACAGTGTGCCAATAATACCGTTAGCCACTGACAGCGTACGGCTGGAAAGGCCGGTAATATTGGCAAATCCCAGGCCCGATGCGTACAGCGCATTATCGTTGGTGGTCCAGATATTCAGGCCGAGAACGATGATCGCGGGCAGCAGCAGTCCCTGGGCAATCATCACGTCAGAGATATCCGCCTGTCCAACCGCAGCCGCGCCCGCAGCGCCGAAGATGAACATAAGCGAATTGCCAAGGAAAAACGCCACCATGGCGATCAGCACCGCGCCTTTGGCGTTGCGGCCAAAACGGACGAAGTCAGCGGTTAACGTCCCTGCGCTGACAAACGAGCCGACTACCAGCGCCAGTGCGGTGGAGAAATCCAGCGGCGTTTGCGGCACTATCGCTTTTAAATGCTCCAAACCGCCGACATCGCTCACTGCCAGCCAGACGGAGTAGCTGCCAAGTACGACGATGGCAGGCACGGCGATGATAGATAAAACGGTCAGCGCTGAGATGCCAAAAAAGATGGTCAGGGTCATCAACAGACCGGAAATCGCAATCAGGATATTGACGTCAATTCCCGTCGCTTTGCCAACCGGGATAGCAAACATGGCCACACCAACGCCAAACCAGCCTACCTGTGTGCCGCCTAACAGCAGAGAGGGAAGCCATGAACCTTTCACACCAAATGAGTAACGCGCCAGAAGGTGGGTTGAGAGCCCTGTTTTTGCGCCGATAAAACCGAGAAATGCAGTGTAAATACCGAGGAGAAGATTACCGAAGAGAACTGCCAGGAAGAAATCATTATAAGAAAGACCGGTACCGAGTGTGCCACCGGTCCACATACTGGCGGAAAAGAATGTGAGTCCCAACATGACAAATGTTAGTGGAACTACGCCTTTTCGCGCCGCCAGAGGGACGGGGCCCTGGCTATAATTGTTGTCTTGCGACACAACGCCTCCATGAATTTTGCCCAAAAAATCCGCCGCATAATATACAGTTCTCAACGTAAAGCAAACGTTTTCGTCTGATTTTTACATGGTTATTATTGATGATGTCGATCTGTTTGGGGTGTTAAGGTTATTTGCCCTGTTTACTAAACGTGTTGTCAGACTGGCTTAATCGGCAGGTTTGGCGGTATTGCGGCAGGAATTTGGCATCTCACCCACCAGGGCAGATGAGATGCCTTAAGAGGCTGTATTACACTTCCAGGTAGTTCAGGATACCGTCTGCCGCTTTACGACCTTCGGCAATCGCGGTGACCACCAGATCCGAACCGCGCACGATGTCGCCACCGGCGAAGATTTTCGGGTTGCTGGTCTGGAAGGCGTTGTCGCTGCGCTCTGGAGCAATAATGCGGCCCTGAGAATCCAGTTCGACGCTGTGTTTTGCCAGCCACTCCATACTGTGCGGACGGAAGCCAAATGCCAGTACCACCGCATCTGCCGGAACAACGTGTTCGGAACCGGCGACGATCTCCGCACGGCGACGGCCCTTCGCATCTGGTTCACCCATTTCGGTACGCGCCATTTTCACACCGCATACCTTACCGTTGGCGTTCACTTCCACGCCTAAAGGCTGGACGTTGAACTGGAATTCGACGCCTTCTTCACGCGCATTTTTCACTTCGCGTTTGGAACCCGGCATGTTCTCTTCGTCACGACGATAAGCGCAGATGACATGTGCTGCGTTCTGGCGAACCGAGGTCCGCACGCAGTCCATCGCGGTATCGCCACCGCCGAGAACGACGACGCGTTTGCCTTCCATGCTGATGTACGGCTCGTCGCTGCTTTCGCCAAAGCCCATCAACTGTTTGGTATTGGCGATCAGGAACGGCAGGGCATCAAACACACCGGAAGCGTCTTCGTTTTCCAGCCCACCGCGCATCGACTGATAGGTACCTACGCCAAGGAACACGGCGTCATAATCTTTCAGCAGATCGTCAAGCTGTACATCGCGGCCCACTTCCACGTTCAATTTGAACTCAATGCCCATACCGGTGAAGATTTCACGACGGCGGGTCATGACCTCTTTCTCCAGTTTGAAGGCCGGGATACCGAAGGTCAGCAGACCGCCGATTTCCGGGTGGCGGTCAAATACCACCGCCTTCACGCCGTTACGGGTCAGCACATCAGCACAGGCCAGGCCTGCCGGACCGGCACCGATGATCGCCACGCGCTTGTCGGTTTGACGCACGCCGGTCATATCCGGGCGCCAGCCCATTTCGAATGCTTTATCGTTGATATAGCGCTCGATGTTACCGATAGTCACCGCGCCGAACTCATCGTTCAGCGTACAGGATCCTTCACACAGACGATCCTGCGGGCACACGCGGCCACAGACTTCCGGCAGAGTGTTGGTCTGGTGCGACAGTTCTGCTGCTTCAAAAATACGCCCCTCGTTCGCCAGTTTCAGCCAGTTCGGGATGTAGTTATGCACCGGGCACTTCCACTCGCAGTACGGGTTACCGCAGGACAGGCAGCGGTCTGCCTGTGCTTTGGCCTGACCTTCGGAAAACGGCTCGTAGATCTCGATAAACTCGATCTTACGGATCTTCAGCGGCTTCTTAGGTGGATCAACGCGCTGCAGGTCGATAAATTGGTATACGTTCTGACTCATTGCTGCTACCCCTTACTGCGCCTGCACACGCAGCTCTGCTGCGCTACGACTACGGTGACCCAACAGTGCTTTCACATCACTGGATTTTGGTTTTACCAGCGCGAATTTCGCCGAGAATGCTGGCCAGTTAGCCAGGATCTCTTCGCCGTGTGAAGAGCCGGTATGCTGTACGTGCTCGGTAATCAAACCGCGTAGGTGTTCCTCGTGGATAGCCAGCGAGTCCACGCTCAGCACTTCTACCAGTTCCGGGTTCACGCGTTTGCGGAACTCACCGTCTTCATCGAGCACGTAGGCGAATCCGCCCGTCATACCCGCTCCGAAGTTGACGCCCGTTTTTCCGAGAATACAGACGATGCCGCCGGTCATATATTCGCAGCCGTTGTCGCCAATACCTTCAACCACGGTGATTGCGCCGGAGTTACGTACTGCAAAGCGCTCACCCGCACGACCCGCGGCAAACAGGCGGCCACCGGTGGCACCATACAGACATGTGTTACCAATGATGCTCGCCTCATGGCTACGGAAAGCAGAGCCAACCGGAGGACGCACTGCAAGCAGACCGCCCGCCATACCTTTACCGACATAGTCGTTGGCATCACCGGTCAGATACAACTCCACGCCGCCCGCGTTCCACACGCCGAAGCTCTGGCCTGCGGTACCGCTGAAGTGCGCTTTGATTGGGTCAGACGCCAGCCCCTGATCGCCATGCGTTTGCGCGATATAGCCCGACAGCGACGCGCCAACAGAACGGTCGGTGTTGCGGATATCGAACCAGAAGGTTTTGCTCTGGCGCTCGTCGACAAACGGTTTCGCTTGCTGTAACAACTGAGCGTTCAGCACGCCGTTATCAAACGGCGGGTTGTTCTCGGTGCAATGCAGAGCTTTACCCGGATGCGGTTCGGCGGTTTCCAGCAGACGAGACAGTTCCAGTTTCTGTTGCTTGGCGGTAAACCCTTCCAGCTCTTTGAGCAGGTCGGTACGACCAATCAGATCCACCAGACGCTTCACACCCAGTTGCGCCATCAGCTCACGGACTTCGCGGGCGATAAATTCAAAGTAGTTAGTCACTTTGAACGGCAGGCCGTGATAGTGGTTCTTACGCAGTTTGTCATCCTGAGTCGCCACGCCGGTTGCGCAGTTGTTCAGGTGGCAAATACGCAGGTATTTACAACCCAGCGCCACCATTGGACCGGTACCGAAGCCGAAGCTTTCCGCACCCAGAATCGCCGCTTTAATGATATCGACACCGGTTTTCAGACCGCCATCAACCTGCAGACGAATCTTGTGACGCAGACCGTTAGCGACCAGCGCCTGCTGGGTTTCCACCAGACCGAGTTCCCACGGGCAGCCCGCATATTTCACCGAGGAGAGCGGGCTTGCGCCGGTACCGCCATCGTAGCCAGCAATGGTGATCAGATCCGCATAGGCTTTCGCCACGCCTGTGGCGATGGTGCCAACGCCTGGTTCGGAAACCAGCTTCACGGAGATCATCGCTTTCGGGTTGACCTGTTTGAGGTCGAAAATCAGCTGCGCTAAGTCTTCGATAGAGTAAATATCGTGGTGCGGCGGCGGGGAGATCAGCGTCACGCCCGGCACCGAATAGCGCAGTTTGGCGATGTACGGGGTGACTTTATCACCCGGTAACTGACCGCCTTCGCCAGGTTTCGCGCCCTGAGCGACTTTAATCTGGATGACATCGGCGTTGACCAGATACGCCGGGGTTACGCCAAAGCGACCGGAAGCAACCTGCTTAATGCGCGACACTTTATTGGTGCCATAGCGCGCCGGGTCTTCACCGCCTTCACCGGAGTTCGAGTTGCCGCCGATGCTGTTCATGGCTTCGGCCAGCGCTTCGTGTGCTTCGGGGCTTAATGCGCCGATGGACATAGCTGCGGTATCAAAGCGTTTAAACAGTTCGGTTGCGGGTTCTACTTCGCTAATGCTTACGGCTTCATCGCCAGGCGTAATCGCCAACAGATCGCGCAGCGTGGCCGCCGGACGCTCATTGACCAGCTTGGCATATTCCTGATAGTCGCTGTACTCGCCGCTTTGTACCGCCTGTTGCAGCGTGCGCACCACGTCCGGGTTGTAGGCATGGTATTCGCCGCCGTGGACGTATTTGAGCAAACCGCCCTGGCTGATAGGTTTACGTGCCAGCCATGCATGTTTGGAGAGGTTCAGCAGATCTTGCTGGAAGTCGCTAAACCCTGCGCCGCTAATACGGCTGACCACGCCCTGGAAGCACAGCGCCACGACATCATCGTGCAGACCAACAGCTTCAAACAGCTTCGAGCAGCGGTAAGAGGCGATGGTCGAAATGCCCATTTTGGACATGATTTTGTACAGACCTTTGTTGATGCCGTTACGGTAGTTCAGCATCACGGTCCGGTAATCTTTGGCAACCGCCTGAGTGTCGATCAGCCGTCCCAGCGTTTCATACGCGAGATACGGGTAAATGGCCGTCGCGCCAAAGCCGAGCAGGACAGCAAAATGGTGCGGGTCGCGGGCGCTGGCGGTTTCAACGATGATGTTGGCGTCGCAACGCAGGCTTTGTTCTACAAGGCGCGTTTGCACTGCGCCCACGGCCATCGGTGCCGGAACCGGCAGGCGGTTTTTCGCGATGTTACGGTCAGAGAGCACCAGCAGCACCGTACCGTTACGCACCATCTGTTCCGCCTTATCGCACAATGCCTTGACGGTCTCTTCGAGGGTGGTTTCGGTCACGTCGAAGGTGATATCGAGGCGGTCGGCGCGGTAATGCTCCTCTTTCATGGTGGTGAGCTGGGTGAAATCGGAGTACAGCAGGATCGGCGATTTAAAGCTCAGGCGGTGTGCCTGACCTTCGGCTTCGCAGAAGACGTTCATCTCACGACCGATGCTGGTGGCCAGCGACATAACGTGCGCTTCACGCAGCGGGTCGATCGGCGGGTTAGTCACTTGCGCGAACTGCTGGCGGAAGTAGTCATAAATGATGCGCGGCTGGCTGGACAGCACGGCAAACGGGGTATCATCACCCATTGAGCCGACTGCTTCCTGACCGTTTTCACCTAGCACGCGGATCACGGAATCCAGCTCTTCGGCGCTGTAGTTAAACTGTTTCTGATAGCTGGCGAGCGTGTCATCGTCCAGTTCGCGGCTGCCGACCTGATCGTCTGCGAGGTCTTCGAACGGCACCAGACGGCGGACGTTCTTCTCCATCCACTCTTTGTACGGATGGCGGCTTTTCAGATCGTCATCGGTTTCGGCGGAGTGCAGAATGCGCCCGCTGCGGGTATCGATAACCATCAGCTCGCCAGGGCCGACGCGACCTTTCTCGACGACTTCATCCGGCTGATAATCCCAGATCCCAACTTCAGAGGCGCAGGTAATCAGCTTGTCTTTGGTGATGACGTAGCGCGCCGGACGCAGGCCGTTACGGTCAAGGTTACAGGCGGCAAAGCGGCCATCGGACATAACAATGCCCGCCGGGCCATCCCACGGCTCCATGTGCATGGAGTTAAAGTCAAAGAACGCGCGCAGCTCCGGGTCCATATCCGGGTTGTTCTGCCAGGCCGGCGGCACCAGTAAACGCATGGCACGGATAATGTCCATCCCGCCAGCCAGCAGCAGTTCCAGCATGTTATCCATTGAGCTGGAGTCGGAGCCGGTTTCGTTAACGAACGGTGCGGCGTCGTGCAGGTCAGGGATCAGCGGTGTCTGGAATTTATAGGTACGTGCGCGTGCCCATTGGCGGTTGCCGGTGATGGTGTTGATTTCACCGTTATGCGCCAGGTAGCGGAACGGTTGCGCCAGCGGCCAGCGCGGTACGGTATTGGTGGAGAAGCGCTGGTGGAACAGGCAGATGGCCGATTCCAGACGCAGGTCCGCCAGGTCCAGGTAAAAGCGCGGCAGATCCGCCGGCATACACAGACCTTTATAGATATTGACCAGGTTCGACAAGCTACACACGTAGAAGTCTTTATCGTCCTGGAGGCGTTTTTCGATGCGACGGCGCGCGATGAACAGGCGGCGCTCCATATCACGCGGACGCCAGCCCGCAGGGGCGTTGACAAAAATTTGCTCGATACGAGGCAGGGAGGAGAGGGCGATTTCACCGAGAACACCTTCGTTGGTCGGCACGTCGCGCCAGCCGACAATCGACAGGGTCTCCTGCTGTAATTCTTCTTCGACAATGCGACGAGAAGCCGCAGCCAGTTCAGCGTCTTTATTTAAAAAGATCATGCCGACGGCGTAGTTTTTAGCTAAACGCCAGCCGCGCTCTTGCGCCACGATGCGGAAAAAGCGGTCAGGTTTTTGTAACAGCAAACCGCAACCATCGCCGGTTTTACCATCGGCTAGAATTGCGCCACGGTGCTGCATGCGGGCCAGTGCGTGTATGGCGGTACGCACTACCTTGTGGCTAGGTTCGCCTTCTATGTGGGCGATCAGGCCGAAACCACAGTTATCCCTCTCAAGGGATTTATCGTACAACATATCAGTGAACCTCCCCAGGCTCTGCGGGATTCCCATCTGGACCGTTGCGCACGGGCACACCAAGAGCATGGCGACGGGGTTTGCGTGTCATACGCTTACCTCGCATTCGCCCTCTTTATCCTTTTCGCATAGGTCAAACAAGTTTGAGGACTTGCTTCAGAGGGAATCTCAATTACTGCATAAATATGATGAGCAGACTGCTCATCCAGAAAGCTTCCAGCGGATTTCCACGTTATCGGGAATCCACACACAGGTCAAATGGCAATCTTATTTATGCAAAAATGTGCTATAGGGCGATTAACTTTATGAATATGTTGAAATTTAAGGCTTTTTTACATTGATTTAACGCAAGGGGGATGGGGAGCGAAGTGTGATCTGTCTCACTGTCAGAAAGGCTGTATATCCCCCGTCCTCCCTTTGTTTATCGCTATGCTTGGCATTTTATGCTGGTTTTTGGAGTTTTGGCGTCTTAAAGATACTGTTTTTATGCTGAGAGTATAAGAAGATAAAAAAAACAGTCGGATATAAGGAAAAGTAATTTCATTTTGAATGAATGAAATTTCGATTATTTTGATTTGTTATGCAATGAATAAAAGCACGCCAGGGCGATTGATCCAGGTCATCGCCGACTGGGGCAAAAAATGGCAGGCTTTGGCCTCTTTTCAAGGCGCGGTCTACCAGATTATGCAGTTACAGAAATTAGTCAATATGTTTGGTGGGGATCTTTCTCGCCGTTACGGGCAAAAGGTTCATAAACTCACGCTTCACGGCGGCTTTAGCTGTCCAAATCGTGATGGCACCATCGGACGTGGTGGATGTACTTTCTGCAATGTCGCCTCGTTTGCCGATGAAGCACAGCAGCACCATTCTATTGCCGAGCAGCTTGAGCATCAGGCGCATCTGGTCAATCGCGCGAAACGCTATCTGGCCTATTTCCAGGCCTATACCAGCACCTTTGCTGAAGTGCAGGTGCTGCGTTCGATGTATCAGCAGGCGGTTAGCCAGGCCAGTATCGTCGGGTTATGCGTTGGGACGCGCCCCGACTGCGTGCCGGATGCGGTACTCGATCTGCTTTGCGAGTATAAAGACCTCGGCTATGAGGTATGGCTGGAACTCGGTTTGCAAACCGCGCATGACAAAACCCTGCATCGTATTAACCGCGGCCATGATTTTGCCTGCTACCAACGCACTACGCGACTGGCACGCGAGCGCGGGCTGAAAGTGTGCTCACACCTGATTGTCGGTCTGCCGGGAGAAGGGCAGGCAGAATGCCTGCAAACCATGGAACGTGTAGTGGAGACGGGTGTTGACGGTATTAAGCTGCACCCGCTGCATATTGTGAAAGGCAGTACGATGGCGAAAGCCTGGAAAGCCGGGCGGCTGAACGGAATTGAACTGGACGACTATACGGTTACCGCCGGGGAGATGATCCGTCATACGCCGCCAGAGGTGATTTATCATCGAATTTCCGCCAGCGCGCGTCGCCCAACGCTGCTGGCACCGCTATGGTGTGAAAACCGCTGGACCGGCATGGTCGAACTGGATAAGTACCTTAACAAGTACGGTGTGCAAGGCTCGGCGCTCGGTACGCCATGGGTGCAGCCTGAGAACTAACTCTCCGTAGGCCGGATAAGGCAAAGCCGACATCCGGAAATCTGCGCCTGCTTGCCTGATGGCGCTTTGCTTATCAGGCCTACGATGGCCTCTCCGCGGTCATTTCACCGATAACCTCCGCATTTCTTGCACAATCTTCAACGTCACGCTGAGAATTGAGTATTATTGTGCCAAGTTGTCGTGAAGGAACCCTCTATGAAGCAAATCCGTATGCTGGCGCAATATTACGTCGACCTGATGATGAAGTTAGGTCTGGTGCGCTTTTCGCTGCTGTTGGCGCTGGCTCTGGTCGTGTTGGCAATTGTGGTGCAGATGGCTGTCACCATGGTGCTGCATGGCCAGGTAGAAAGCATTGATGTCATCCGTTCTATCTTTTTTGGTCTGTTAATTACCCCCTGGGCCGTCTATTTCTTGTCTGTGGTGGTGGAGCAACTTGAGGAGTCCCGGCAACGCCTGTCACGACTGGTACAAAAGCTGGAAGAGATGCGCGAGCGAGATCTCAAGCTCAATGTGCAGTTGAAAGATAATATTGCCCAGCTCAATCAGGAAATTGTTGAGCGTGAAAAAGCCGAAGCAGAGCGCCAGGAAACATTCGAGCAACTGAAGGTTGAAATCAAAGAGCGCGAAGAGGCGCAGATCCAGCTTGAGCAACAGTCTTCCTTTTTACGCTCTTTCCTTGATGCCTCGCCGGATCTGGTTTTTTATCGCAATGAAGATAAGGAGTTTTCCGGCTGTAACCGTGCCATGGAGCTGCTGACCGGCAAAAGCGAAAAGCAGCTGGTGAACTTAAAACCGGCTGACGTTTACTCTCCTGAAGCGGCTGAAAAGGTGATTGAGACCGACGAGAAGGTGTTCCGCCATAATGTTTCGCTCACCTACGAACAGTGGCTGGACTACCCGGACGGGCGCAAAGCCTGCTTTGAAATTCGCAAAGTGCCTTACTATGACCGCGTAGGTAAGCGACATGGTCTGATGGGCTTTGGGCGCGATATTACCGAGCGTAAGCGTTATCAGGATGCGCTTGAGCGCGCCAGCCGCGATAAGACCACCTTTATTTCTACTATCAGCCACGAGCTGCGCACCCCGCTTAACGGCATTGTCGGCTTAAGCCGGATCCTGCTGGATACGGATCTGACCGCGGAGCAGGAAAAATACCTTAAAACAATCCACGTCTCTGCTGTGACGCTGGGGAATATTTTCAACGATATTATCGATATGGATAAGATGGAGCGACGTAAAGTCCAGCTCGATAACCAGCCGATCGATTTCACCAGTTTTATGGCGGATCTGGAAAACCTCTCTGGCCTACAGGCGCAGCAAAAGGGGCTGCGTTTTGTGCTTGAGCCGACGTTACCGCTGCCGCATAAGGTCATTACCGACGGAACGCGTCTGCGTCAGATCCTGTGGAATCTGATCAGCAACGCCGTGAAGTTTACCCAGCAGGGGCAGGTGACCGTGCGGGCGCGCTATGACCAGGGGAATATGCTGCATTTCGAAGTTGAAGATTCCGGCATCGGCATTCCGCAGGATGAGCAGGATAAAATCTTCGCTATGTATTATCAGGTGAAGGACAGCAACGGCGGTAAACCGGCAACGGGGACAGGGATTGGTTTGGCCGTGTCGAAGCGTCTGGCGAAAAACATGGGCGGTGATATTACGGTTTCCAGCCAGGCAGGAAAAGGGTCCATCTTTACGCTAACCGTGCATGCCCCTGCGGTAGCGGAAGAGATTGAAGATGCTTTTGAAGACGATGAAATGCCGCTGCCAGCCCTGAATGTGCTGCTGGTAGAAGACATTGAGCTGAACGTTATTGTTGCGCGCTCCGTGCTGGAAAAATTAGGCAACAGCGTGGATGTCGCGATGACCGGGAAAGCCGCGCTGGAAATGTTTACGCCGGGTGAATATGACCTGGTGCTGCTGGATATTCAGCTACCGGATATGACCGGTCTGGATATCTCGCGGGAGCTCACGCAAAAATACGCCCGTGAAGATCTGCCACCGCTGGTTGCACTCACCGCCAACGTACTGAAAGATAAAAAAGAGTATCTGGACGCAGGCATGGACGACGTGCTGAGTAAGCCGCTGTCGGTTCCGGCGCTAACCGCCATGATCAAAAAATACTGGGATACCCGAAACGAAGAGGAGAGCACTGTGACATCTGAAGAAAGCAGTAAATCGCAAGCGCTGTTAGATATTCCTATGTTGGAACAATACCTCGAGCTGGTGGGACCGAAGTTAATTACCGACGGGCTGGCGGTGTTTGAGAAGATGATGCCGGGATATTTGAGCGTGCTGGAGTCCAACCTGACGGCACGGGATAAAAAAGGTGTTGTTGAGGAAGGCCATAAAATTAAAGGCGCAGCAGGTTCAGTGGGGCTGCGTCACCTGCAACAGCTAGGTCAGCAAATCCAGTCGCCGGATCTTCCTGCTTGGGAAGATAACGTTGCTGAATGGATTGAAGAGATGAAGCAGGAGTGGCAGCACGACGTGGCAGTATTAAAAGCCTGGGTGGCGAGCGTGGAAAAAAAATGACCCCGGCTTGACCGGGGTGCGCGAATACTGCGCCAACACCAGGGAAATCGTGGCTGCGCCGTAAATTATTATCATTGTTTACAAGGGCGCAGCCCTAATTTTCAGGCCGCACGCAGTTAAGATAGCAAATCTTAAATAATTTGTTACATGAATCAGTTAAATGTGTGAAGCGTAGCATTTAAATCATAATAACTAATATGTTTCAGCCAGTTGAGAAAGGAGTATTGCGATGAAAAAAGTGGGTGTAGTGCTCAGCGGATGCGGCGTGTATGACGGTGCAGAGATCCATGAAACTGTTCTCACGCTTCTGGCCATTGCCCGCAACGGCGCTCAGGCTGTCTGTTTCGCACCAGATAAACAACAAGCGGATGTGATTAATCATCTGACCGGCGAGCCGATGCTGGAAACTCGCAATGTGCTAATTGAAGCCGCGCGTATCACACGTGGCGATATTCGCCCACTTGCGCAGGCAGTCTCATCGGAACTGGATGCGTTGATCGTGCCGGGTGGGTTTGGTGCGGCCAAAAATCTGAGCAATTTTGCCAGTCAGGGCAGCGAATGCCGGGTTGACAGCGATTTAGCCGCGCTGGCGGTGGCCATGCATCAGGCGGGTAAGCCGTTGGGGTTTATGTGCATTGCGCCTGCCATGTTACCAAAAATTTTTGACTTCCCGCTGCGTCTGACCATCGGCACTGATATCGACACGGCAGAGGTGCTGGAAGAGATGGGCGCTGAGCATGTGCCTTGTCCGGTTGATGACATTGTCGTCGATGAAGACAACAAAATCGTCACCACGCCTGCCTATATGCTGGCGCAGGACATCGCTCAGGCTGCGAGTGGCATCGATAAACTGGTATCGCGTGTGCTGGTGCTGACTGAATGAGAAAAGGAGTAACCGCCTTTCTGCGACGTATTTTTCTGCGGGTGGTGGTTGTCCTCGCCGTATTCTGGGGCGGGGGCATCGCACTTTTCAGCGTGATGCCTGTGCCTTTCTCGGCGGTAATGGTCGAGCGACAGCTGGGCGCATGGCTGTCCGGTGATTTCGGCTATGTGGCGCACTCGGACTGGGTGAGCATGGATGAGATCTCACCGTGGATGGGACTGGCGGTGATTGCTGCAGAGGACCAGAAGTTTCCAGACCACTGGGGGTTTGACGTCACCGCCATAGAGAAAGCGCTGGCGCACAATGAACGCAATGAAAACCGCATTCGCGGGGCGTCAACGTTATCGCAACAGACGGCGAAAAACCTCTTTTTGTGGGATGGACGTAGCTGGGTGCGTAAAGGTCTCGAAGCCGGGCTAACGCTGGGTATGGAAACCGTCTGGAGTAAGAAACGTATTCTGACCGTCTATTTGAATATCGCCGAGTTTGGCGATGGGATATTTGGCGTGGAGGCGGCGGCGCAACGGTATTTTCATAAACCGGCCAGTCGGTTGAGCCTGTCTGAAGCGGCCTTGCTGGCGGCAGTATTGCCCAATCCTTTGCGTTTTAAGGCGAATGCGCCTTCTGGTTATGTGCGTAACCGCCAGGCCTGGATTATGCGCCAAATGCGCCAGTTAGGTGGTGAGTCGTTTATGCGGGAAAATAATCTGTATTAGCGTAGTTATTGCCGGATGCGGCGTAAACGCCTTATCCGGCCTACTGGCTACGTTCTGTGTACTCGATTAATCTTCATCAAACCCTGAATTAAACAGGGCAATCACTGCGGCCAGGGCTTCTACTTCCTGTGGTCCCGTGGCTTCGACTTCTATCTGACGCCCTTTGGCTGAATCCAGCATCAGCAGAGCGATAACGCTGTTGGCCTCGGCTTCCGTTCCTTCATCATTACGCAGCAAAACTTCTGCTTCGAAACCCTGCATCAATTCAAACAGTTTCATCGCTGGGCGGGCATGCATGCCCAGCTTATTGGTGATTTCAACGGTTTGCTTCACGGTCATGATTTACGTTTTTCCAGCGTACGATGGCGTGACTGCACGTTTTTACCGCGTGAGCGGAAGTAGTCTGCCAGCTGCTCTGCAATATACACCGAACGGTGTTTCCCGCCGGTACAGCCGATGGCTACGGTAAGGTAGCTACGGTTGTTGGTCTCCAGCATGGGTAACCATAGCTCAAGATAGCTGCGAGTCTGGTAGATAAAATTGTGTACTTCTGTGTGCCTGTCGAGGAATGCGGCGACAGGGCGGTCAAGACCGGTCATTGGGCGCAGCTTCGGATCCCAGTGTGGGTTAGGCAGGAAGCGCACGTCAAAGACGTAATCCGCATCAATCGGGATACCGTGTTTGAAACCAAAGGATTCGAATACCATCGTCAATTCACGTTCACGTTTACCCAGCAGTCGGGTACGTAACATTTCTGCCAGTTCGTGTACGGACATTTCGGAGGTATCAACGATCAGGTCAGCGCGAGAGCGTAGAGGCTCCAGCAAATCGCTTTCCTTATCGATAGCGCTTTCCAGAGACAAGTTCTTGCTGGAGAGCGGGTGTAAACGGCGCGTGTCGCTGTAGCGACGAATCAACGTGTTACGGTCTGCATCAAGGAACAGCAGCTGTGGTGAGAAACCCTCGGGCAGATTATTCATTGCCTGCTCGAAAATTTCCGGGGACTCAGGCATGTTGCGCACATCAATGCTGACGGCCGCAGAAATCTGGCGATCGGCCAGTGTACGAGCCAGATCGGGCAACAGCACTACGGGAAGGTTATCCACGCAGTAAAAACCCATATCTTCCAGCGCACGCAGGGCGACAGATTTACCTGACCCTGAACGGCCGCTGACGATCATCAGTACCATGTACTGTTTCTCCTCACAACGACAAAAAAGGATGCCATTGGGTTGTTATGCTTCATCCTGTCCACCTTCGGTGTCCGTGATGATTTGATACAACTCCTGGTCACTCTGCGCGGCGCGCAGACGACGACAGATGGTTTTATCTGCCAGACGTTTTGCGACCAGTGACAACGTATGCAAATGCGTCTTGGTTTGGTCTGCCGGGACCAGCAGGGCGAAAAGCAGATCGACAGGTTGATTATCAATGGCGTCGAAGGCGATGGGTGTTTCGAGTTGAACAAACACACCAACCGCGCGCATCGTGTCTTCTTCCAGCTTTCCGTGCGGGATAGCAATACCATTACCGATGCCGGTACTGCCCATTTTTTCACGCGTCAGAATGGCTTCAAATACCACCTGAGCAGGCAAGCTAAGCTGTTTTGCCGCAAGTTCGCTGATGATTTCCAGTGCGCGCTTCTTGCTTTGGCAGTGAACGCCTGCGCGTGTACATTCCTGGTTAAGAACAGTGCTCAGTTGTAGAGTCGTATCGTTATTTGTCATAATTTCACCTAAGCGCTAACTGTACAAATGGCCCGTTGTGCTACACAACAGGCCGTCCTGCACCCGCTAACTGCCCGGACAAGTTAGTGCTGTTTCAGTTTATCTTTATGTTTTGTTAACTGCCGAGCCAGTTTATCAATTAAACCGTCAATGGCGGCGTACATATCCTGACCTTCCGCGCTGGCATGAATTTCGCCACCGTTCACATGCAGTGTTGCATCCGAGATATGTGTAACCTTCTCCACTTTCAACACAATATAGACCTGATTAATCCGGTCGAAATATTGTTCGAGCTTGGCAAATTTTGTATTCACAAAATCGCGCAGGGCTTCGGTGATTTCGACGTTGTTTCCAGTGATGTTGAGCTGCATAGTGTCTTCCTTATCGGTTGGGTCACACCAGCTGTTTGCGCTGGTTAGACGGCGGAATGGATAAAGACTCTCGGTACTTCGCAACGGTGCGGCGTGCCACCATGATACCCTGTTCTGACAGCATAGAGGTTAACTTGCTGTCACTCAGCGGTTTCGCGGGGTTTTCCGCAGCAATTAATTTCTTCACCAGCGCACGGATAGCTGTGGATGAGGCTTCACCTCCGCCTTCAGTGTTAACGTGACTGGAAAAGAAATACTTCAATTCAAAAATGCCGCGCGGACTGTGCAGATACTTTTGCGTGGTCACACGGGAAATGGTCGATTCGTGCATCTCGACGGCCTGGGCGATATCCGCCAGTACCATCGGTTTCATAAACTCTTCGCCTTGCTCAAAGAAAGCTTGCTGCTGCTCAACGATGCAGCGGCTGACGCGCAGCAACGTATCATTGCGGCTTTCCAGGCTTTTAATCAGCCACTTCGCATCTTGCAGATTGCTACGAATAAACTGGCTGTCGGCATCGTTGCGCGCGCTATTGCACATGGCGGCGTAGTGCTGGTTAATCTGTAAGCGCGGAATGCTGTCGCCGTTGAGTTCGACCACCCAGCGATCGTTATGCTTACGCACCAGCACATCCGGAATGACGTACTCCGGCTCGCCGGTCTGGATCGATTGCCCTGGGCGGGGATCAAGCGACTGGATGAGGTTGACGGCTTCTTTCAGCACGTCTTCTTTCAGCCGGGTCACGCGCATCAGGGTGCGGAAGTCATGGTTGGCTAACAGATCGAGGTGATCGCTGATGATCAGACGCGCTTCTTCCAGCCACGGCGTGGCTTTATCAAACTGCGAAAGTTGGATCAGTAAGCAGTCACGGAGATCTTTGGCGGCCACGCCAACGGGATCAAAGCGCTGAACGCGTTTAAGCACGGCTTCGATTTCGTCCATACCGACGTCGTCATCGCCCATGCTTTCGAGAATATCGTCCAGGGTCACGGTGAGATAACCGGTTTCGTCTACCGCATCCACAATGGATGTCGCAATGGCGCGATCGGTATCCGAGAACGGGGTCAGTTCCACTTGCCACATCAGGTAATCCTGTAGTGATTGCGTGGTCTCACCCTGATACACAGGCAGTTCGTCGTCGATGTAATCCCCGCTGGTGCCCGAAGGCGTCCCGGCGGTGTATATTTCATCCCAACTGGCGTCAAGCGGTAACTCCTCAGGCATCTCTTTTTGTTCGAGTGCATCTGCGGTGTCGAGGGTTTCGCTGTCCTGTTTTTCCTGGGTATCAATTTCGTCGTGAAGATCGGTTTGCTCGAGCAGTGGGTTACTTTCCAGCGCTTGCTGAAGTTCTTGCTGAAGTTCCAGCGTGGACAGCTGCAACAGACGGATAGCCTGTTGTAGCTGAGGCGTCATCGCCAGTTGTTGGCTAAGCCTGAGTTGCAAACCTTGCTTCATGTTCAGAGTTGTTTTCTCCTGCAGTGACGTGAAGTCTTCTACCCTATCAGAGTCTGAAGTCTTCCCCAAGGTATACGCGCTTAACGTGCTCATCCTGCAGTATTTCTGTTGGCGTGCCGTGCGCGATCAGGTGTCCCTGACTTACGATATAGGCACGCTCACACACTGCCAGCGTTTCGCGGACGTTGTGGTCGGTAATCAGCACGCCAAGGCCGCTGTCGCGAAGGTGTTCGATGATCCGTTTAATATCAATAACAGAAATCGGGTCAACACCGGCAAACGGTTCATCCAGCAGGATAAATTTTGGATTAGCGGCCAGTGCGCGAGCGATTTCCACGCGGCGTCGTTCACCACCGGAGAGCGACTGACCTAAGCTGTCGCGCAGGTGCTCGATGTGGAATTCTTCCATCAGCTCGTTGGCCCGATCTTCCCGCTGCTCGCTGGTCAGATCGTCACGAATTTGCAGTACCGCCATCAGGTTATCAAACACGCTCAGGCGACGGAAAATCGATGCTTCCTGCGGTAAGTAGCCGATGCCGCGACGCGCGCGCGCATGCAGAGGCAGCAGACTGATGTCTTCGTCATCAATGATAATGTTACCCGCATCGCGCGGGACAATGCCGACTACCATGTAAAAGGTTGTTGTCTTGCCTGCACCGTTAGGACCGAGCAGACCGACGATCTCCCCTGAGTTGACGGTCAGACTGACATCTTCAACCACACGACGGCCTTTATAGGCTTTTGCAAGGTTCTTTGCAGTTAATGTTGCCATAACGAATCAGTTACCTTTTTTCTCTGCCGGAGCCTTGTTTTTGTCCTGCAACTGCGACGGAACCAGAACGGTGGTGACGCGTTTGCCTTTATCGCTGAAGGCCTGCATTTTCTGCTCTTTTACCAGATAGGTGATCTTATCGCCTGTGATGTTGCTATCGAGCTGTTCCAGATACGCCTTGCCGGTGAGAACGACAAAGTCTTTCGCCAGTTCATAGTGCATCTGAGAGGCGTGGCCTTTAACCGGTTTACCGTTGTCCTGCATCTGGTAAAACGTCGCTGGATTTCCATAGCCATCAATCACTTCTTTGCCGTCTTCACCGCCAGGACGGGTCACGACGACTTTATCGGCGTTAATTTTGATGGTGCCCTGAGTCACAATCACGTTGCCAGTAAACGTCACCACGTTGCCCTGCATATCCAGGGACTGCTGGTCCGATTCAATGTGAATCGGCTGCTCGGTATCGCCGGTGACGGCAAATGCCGGAATGCTGGCGGCCAGAAGTGAGCTGGCAAGTACAAGATTAAGGCTGAGTTTGTTTGTTTTGGATTTCATATGAGGTTCTAACCTTTTCAATCAGCTCGGCGTTCTTGCTGCGTAAGTTGCCGCGCATCTTCAGTCCGCTGGAGTTAAATGTTGTGCCATACAACGTCACCAGATCATCGGAAGTGACGTCTTGTGTCACCAGGTTAATCTGCGCGTTATCGGTCGTAATTCTGCGTAGTTGAGAGTCAGGCACCAGGGCGTTAACCTCAACATGGCCGTACAGATACAGCATCCGATCGTTGGTCAATTTGGCTTTATCGGCCTTGATCGTCCAGGTCGGTACTTTATCCTTATCAAACGTGGTTAATACCGGTTGAGTAAACCACGAAACCGCTTGTTCCGAATAATATTCAACGTGTTGTGCGATCAAGTGATAGCTCAGCGCGCCTTCCGGACTATACACGACGGTATCAGTATGTTCGCTCTTATAGGTTGGCTCGTTGTTATTGACGACGACCTGAGCGGTGTCATCTTTGTCTGCCAGATTAATACCAATCATCACAAGGACAGCCAGCGACAGTAGAATGATAACCCAACGTCTGGTTTTGCTCATATCGATTGCCCTTTGGCCTCGTCCAGTTTGCCCTGCGCCAGGAGTAATAAATCGCAGACTTCACGCACAGCGCCACGTCCACCATCAATGCGGGTGACATAATCGGCTCGCGGGATCAGCAGAGGGTGGGCATCTGCCACCGCGACGCTCAATCCTACTTTAGCCATCACCGGCCAGTCGATCAGGTCATCGCCAACGTAGGCGATATTCTCCGGCGCGATCGACAGTTTGCTAAGGAGATCGCCAAAGGCAACCAGTTTGTCTGACTGCCCCTGATACAGGTGGGTGATCCCCAAAGTGGCACAGCGATCTTCTACAAGTTTAGCCTTTCGTCCGGTAATAATGGCAACCTCAATACCGGAAGTGAGCGCACAGCGAATTCCGTAACCATCACGGACGTTAAAAGCCTTCAGCTCTTCACCGTTGTTGCCCATATAAATCAGACCATCAGACAGTACGCCATCCACATCCAGGATCAGCAAACGGATGTTTTCTGCCCGGGTGATAACGTCTGCGCTGACGGGTCCATAACAGGTCGCAAGCGACGCACCTGCTTTACTCATTTTCGTTATCCTTGAGTTTCTTACACTACACCTGCACGCAGCAGATCATGCATATGTAACACACCGAGTAACTGGTCGCCATCAGCAACCATTACCGAGGTGATATGGCGGGACTGCATTAAGTTCAGGGCATCGACGGCAAGAATACCCGGACGCACGCGAATGCCTCCAGGGGTCATCACATCGGCAATGCCTAACTGGCGTACATCAACGCCCATATCGAAGACACGACGTAAATCGCCATCGGTGAAAATACCGTCAATCTTCATGGCATCATCGCAAATGACGGTCATGCCGAGATTTTTACGCGTGATCTCAATTAAGGCGTCACGCAGGCTGGCGTTTTTGGTCACATGCGGGATCTCGTCGCCCGTATGCATAATATCGTTAACGCGCAGTAAAAGCTTACGGCCCAGTGCGCCACCGGGATGAGACAACGCAAAATCTTCCGCGGTAAAGCCGCGCGCTTTTAATAATGCCACCGCTAGGGCATCGCCCATCACCAGTGTTGCTGTCGTACTGCTGGTCGGCGCCAGGCCTAACGGACAAGCTTCCTTGGGCACTTTAACACACAGATGCACATCTGCCGCACGCGCCATACTGCTTTCAGGACGACCGGTCATGCAGATAAGCGGTACATGAAGACGTTTTAATACCGGGATCAGCGCCGCTATCTCATTGGATTCACCGGAGTTAGAGATGGCAATGACCACATCCTGCGGCGAGACCATACCCAGATCGCCATGTGCGGCTTCGCCTGGGTGTACAAAAAATGAGGGGGTGCCGGTGCTGGCAAATGTGGCTGCCATTTTCCGCCCGATATGGCCGGATTTCCCCATTCCCATCACCACCACTTTGCCCGGGCAGCTGAATATTTTCTCGCATGCGAGGGTAAAATTTTGGTTGATGTACTGATCAAGCTCCGCCAGGCCTTCACGTTCAATTGCCAGGACTTCCTTGCCTGCTTGCTGAAAGTCAAAACCCGGTTGCAACTCTAAGTGCGACATAATGCGTTTCCAGTTATCCAACGAGAAGTGGCGATAACCAATACAGCATCGCCAGCCATATGATAAAACCGCCGGTCAGCAGCGCACCTGCGCCGCGACCAATCTGGCGCGGACGTCGCCAGCAGAGTAGTGCAAAAATCACGCTCACCAGCAGCATGACGCTATAGTCACGGGTGAAGGCCATTGGATTGACTTCACCTGGCGTAATCAACGCCGGTAGCCCGAGGACGATAGCGATATTAAAAATGTTTGCGCCGATAATGTTACCGACGGCAATATCGTTTTCACCTTTACGCAGACCCGCAATCGCTGTTGCCAGCTCAGGCAGGCTGGTACCAATGGCGACCACTGTCAGCCCGATAGTAAGTTCGCTCATGGCGAAATAGTTCGCCAGTACGGTAGCGTTATCCACCACCATACGTGTTGCCATTGGCATGATTATCAGCGCAATGCCCAACCACAAAAATGCGACCGGTAATCCGCCTTCGCGCGGCAGCTCAGCTATCTGCTCACGCGTCAGGCTGTCATTGCCTTGTCGCTCGGCCAGACGGGCGATTTTAACAATGAATAGCAGCCATAGCACGGCCAGAAGCAGAAGAAAGAAACCGTCGCTGCGGCTTAACTGCCCGTCATACAGGACGGATGCAGCTAAAATACTTACCAGCAACATTAGCGGTAATTCACGACGCAGAACATCAGAATGCACGGTAAAAGGATGAATCAGCGCCGACAGGCCTAAAATAAGCAGAATGTTGGTGATGTTAGAACCTATGGCGGTCCCGACAGCCAGATCGAGTTGCCCATTCATCGATGCGGCAACGGAGACAATGATCTCGGGTAACGACGTACCCATGCTGACCACGGTCATTCCGATGATAATGGGAGGAATACCGAAATTTCGACATAAAATGGATGCGGCAAATACCAGACGGTCGGCACCGTAGACCACCAGAAGTAAACCAATTATTAACAGCGCCGTCGCTAAAAGCATCTAAAGTCCTTTCTTCAGGTATACTCGCCGGTCCACTTGAAGGATCTTCTGGAAGCCGTAACGAAGTCTTAATTTTGACTTTATGCGGCTAAAAAGTAAAACAAATGCCAGCTTTCGCTAACCAGGACAGGCAATAATCTGTAAATATGTTGAGTTCATGGCTAAATTGAGCGCCAAACTCTTCGATCAACGAGGCAATAGTAAAGGATGAATCAATGGGGCAGTCTGTGGCGAATCTAGTCGATATGCGCGATGTCAGCTTTTCCCGGGGTGACCGCTGCATCTTTGATAATATTTCCCTGACGGTACCGCGCGGTAAGGTGACGGCGATCATGGGGCCATCAGGCATCGGCAAAACGACGCTGTTGCGTCTGATTGGCGGACAGATCCCCCCGGATAAGGGCGAGATCCTGTTTGACGGTGAGAACGTCCCGGCCATGTCCCGTTCGCGTTTATTTACCGTGCGTAAGCGCATGAGTATGCTGTTTCAGTCTGGTGCGCTATTTACCGACATGAATGTGTTTGACAACGTCGCGTACCCTCTGCGCGAGCATACGACGTTGCCAGCGCCGTTGCTGAAGAGCACGGTGATGATGAAGCTCGAGGCCGTCGGCCTGCGGGGTGCGGCCAAATTAATGCCTTCTGAATTATCCGGTGGGATGGCGCGTCGCGCCGCGTTAGCACGTGCTATCGCGCTGGAGCCAGACCTCATCATGTTTGATGAGCCGTTCGTCGGCCAGGATCCCATCACCATGGGCGTTCTGGTGAAGCTGATTTCAGAACTGAACAGCGCGCTGGGCGTCACCTGTGTGGTGGTATCCCATGATGTGCCTGAGGTACTGAGTATTGCGGATTACGCCTATATAATGGCGGACAAAAAAATAGTGGCCTACGGTAGTGCTCAGGCACTACAAGAAAATGCCGATCCGCGCGTACGCCAGTTCCTTGACGGCATTGCCGATGGACCGGTTCCGTTCCGTTACCCGGCGGGCGACTACCACATCGATTTACTCAAAACAGGGAGTTAAGCCACCCATGTTGTTAAATGCGCTGGCATCACTCGGACATCGGGGAATAAAAACCCTCAGGACGTTCGGGCGAGCCGGATTAATGTTGTTCAATGCGGTTGTCGGCAAGCCGGAGTTTCGCAAACATGCGCCGCTGCTGATACGCCAGCTCTATAATGTCGGTGTCTTATCGATGCTGATCATTATTGTTTCTGGCGTGTTCATCGGTATGGTGCTGGGGTTGCAGGGATACCTGGTGCTGACCACCTACAGCGCGGAAACCAGCCTCGGTATGCTGGTGGCACTGTCATTGTTACGTGAGTTGGGACCGGTTGTTGCGGCGCTGCTGTTTGCCGGGCGGGCCGGGTCGGCCTTAACCGCAGAAATTGGCCTGATGCGGGCGACCGAACAGCTTTCCAGTCTGGAGATGATGGCCGTCGATCCACTGCGCCGGGTGATTTCCCCACGTTTTTGGGCTGGCGTCATTTCATTGCCGCTGCTGACGATTATTTTTGTCGCAGTGGGTATCTGGGGTGGTTCACTGGTTGGCGTAAGCTGGAAGGGTATTGATGCAGGCTTCTTCTGGTCGGCTATGCAAAATGCCGTCGACTGGCGTCTGGACCTGGTTAACTGTCTGATTAAGAGCGTGGTGTTCGCCATTACGGTCACCTGGATTGCATTGTTCAATGGTTATGATGCGATCCCGACCTCTGCCGGGATTAGCCGGGCAACGACACGCACCGTTGTGCACGCCTCTCTTGCCGTTCTGGGGCTGGATTTTGTGCTGACCGCACTGATGTTTGGGAATTGAGTTCATGCAAACGAAAAAAAATGAAATTTGGGTCGGGTTATTCCTGCTGGTTGCGCTGCTGGCAGCGCTGTTTGTTTGCCTGAAGGCGGCGAACGTTACCTCAATGCGTACTGAGCCGACTTACACGATTTATGCGACCTTTGATAATATCGGCGGCCTGAGAGAGCGTTCTCCGGTGCGGATTGGCGGGGTGGTAGTTGGACGCGTATCGGACATCTCGTTAGATCCGAAAACGTACCTGCCGCGCGTGACGCTGGAAATCGAATCGCGTTTTAACCATATTCCTGACACCAGTTCTCTGAGCATCCGTACTTCCGGTCTGCTGGGCGAACAGTATCTGGCATTGAATGTGGGTTTTGAAGATCCTGAGCTGGGAACGTCTATCCTCAAAGATGGCGGTACGATTCAGGACACGAAATCCGCGATGGTGCTGGAAGATATGATTGGTCAGTTCCTTTACAACAGCAACAGTAAAGGTGATGACAATAAGAATTCTGGCGATGCGCCAGCCGCAACTGACGGCAATAATGAAGCCACTACGCCTGCGGGCGCAACGAAATAATCTCAGGAGAATCAACGTATGTTTAAACGATTGATGATGGTGGCTATGCTGGTGATTGCCCCGCTTAGCGCAGCAACTGCAGCCGACCAAACGAACCCGTACAAACAGATGAATGAGGCGGCGCAGAAGACATTTGACCGTCTGAAGAATGAACAACCTAAAATCCGCGCAAACCCGGATTACCTGCGCCAGGTTGTCGATCAGGAACTGTTGCCATACGTGCAGGTTAAATATGCGGGTGCGCTGGTACTGGGTCGCTACTACAAAGATGCGACCCCTGCTCAGCGTGAAGCCTATTTTGCCGCATTTCGTGAATATCTGAAGCAGGCCTACGGCCAGGCTCTGGCGATGTACCATGGCCAGACTTATGAAATTGCACCAGAGCAACCGCTGGGTGATGCGACCATCGTGCCTATCCGCGTAACCATCATCGATCCAAACGGTCGTCCTCCGGTACGTTTGGATTTCCAGTGGCGTAAAAACTCCCAGACCGGTAACTGGCAGGCTTATGACATGATTGCTGAAGGCGTAAGTATGATCACCACCAAACAAAATGAGTGGAGCGACCTGCTGCGTACCAAAGGTATTGATGGCCTGACGGCGCAGCTGAAATCTATTGCTCAGCAGAAAATCACGCTGGAAGAGAAAAAATAATGACGCAGTCACTCACCTGGACGCGTGAAGGCGACAAGCTGGTGCTGGTGGGGGAGCTGGATCAGGACGTGTTAAACCCATTATGGGATGCGCGAATTGAGGCGATGAAAGGAGTATCCTGCATCGACCTGAACCAGGTATCCCGGGTAGATACCGGCGGTCTGGCGTTACTGTTGCATCTGATTAATCAGGGCAAGCAGCAGGGAAACAGCGTTTCACTCACTGGTGTTAACGATAAAGTGTACACGCTGGCGCAGCTTTACAATCTGCCTGACGACGTCCTTCCGCGTTAATTTTTCCAGGCCGGATAAGGTCTTGTGCCGCTATCCGGCAAAACCCCTGAGGGGGATCTGCCACTAAAGCCTTGTCTGATTTATCAGCGAGGCTTTTTGCTTATTTATGACAGCGCCACTTTGCTCTAAGATGTTGGGCTGTTTTCACTATCTGACGAATGAAGAGCCCATGGAAAATAATGAAATTCAGAGCGTGCTGATGAATGCACTCTCCCTCCAGGAAGTCCACGTTTCTGGCGACGGCAGTCACTTTCAGGTTATTGCCGTGGGTGAGATGTTTGAAGGCATGAGCCGGGTCAAGAAGCAGCAATCGGTCTATGGCCCGTTGATGGAGTACATTGCGGACAACCGCATTCATGCCGTGTCGATTAAGGCGTTTACCCCAGCGGAATGGGCGCGCGATCGCAAACTTAACGGTTTTTGAGCTACGGGTGATGTGCCGGTAGCGAAGATAAATTCTTAACAGAGAACAGAATAATGGATAAATTTCGTGTTCAGGGGCCAACTAAGCTCCAGGGCGAAGTCACAATTTCAGGCGCTAAAAACGCCGCACTGCCGATCCTGTTTGCGGCGCTGCTGGCTGAAGAACCTGTAGAGATCCAAAACGTCCCGAAACTGAAGGACGTTGACACATCAATGAAGCTGCTGAGCCAGCTGGGTGCGAAAGTTGAGCGTAATGGTTCTGTGCACATCGATGCGCGTGATGTGAACGTCTTCTGTGCGCCGTACGATTTGGTGAAAACCATGCGTGCATCCATTTGGGCGCTCGGGCCGCTGGTTGCCCGCTTTGGTCAGGGCCAGGTTTCACTGCCGGGTGGCTGTACCATTGGCGCGCGTCCGGTTGACCTGCACATTACCGGTCTGGAGCAGTTAGGCGCGACAATTAAGCTGGAAGAAGGCTATGTGAAGGCGTCCGTTGATGGCCGTCTGAAAGGCGCGCATATCGTCATGGACAAAGTGAGCGTCGGCGCGACGGTCACCATCATGTGCGCAGCAACGCTTGCCGAAGGCACCACCATCATCGAAAACGCTGCGCGCGAGCCGGAGATTGTGGATACCGCGAACTTCCTGATTGCGCTGGGCGCGAAGATCACGGGTCAGGGCACCGATCGTATTACCATCGAAGGCGTTGAGCGTCTTGGCGGTGGTGTTTATCGCGTTCTGCCAGATCGTATCGAAACCGGTACCTTCCTGGTGGCGGCGGCAATTTCTCGCGGCAAGATTATCTGCCGTAATGCACAGCCGGACACGCTGGATGCCGTTCTGGCGAAGCTGCGTGATGCGGGTGCGGATATTGAAGTGGGTGATGATTGGATCAGCCTTGATATGCACGGTAAACGTCCGAAAGCGGTCAATGTGCGTACTGCACCGCATCCGGCGTTCCCTACCGACATGCAGGCCCAGTTTACATTGCTGAACCTGGTGGCAGAAGGGACCGGCTTCATCACGGAAACCGTGTTTGAGAACCGCTTTATGCACGTGCCTGAGCTGAGCCGTATGGGCGCTCACGCAGAAATCGAAAGCAATACCGTGATTTGCCACGGCGTGGAAACGCTCTCTGGCGCACAGGTTATGGCGACCGATCTGCGCGCATCTGCAAGCCTGGTGCTGGCAGGGTGTATTGCTGAAGGTACGACGGTAGTCGACCGTATTTATCACATCGATCGCGGCTATGAGCGCATCGAAGATAAACTGCGTGCGCTGGGCGCAAACATTGAGCGCGTGAAAGGCGAGTAATCGTCAACGTCTCTTGTAACCCCCAGTTCAGTTGGCCGGGGGTTACAGCTCAATGTTCATTCCGGATTCTTTTTCTCTCTGCGACTCCTCATCATCCGCGTTCTGTCGATGAACTCATGCGTTTTGGCATCGTGATAGCGTGACGGCCAAATCACCCAGGGGTCAGTTCCCAGTGCCCGGGCGATAATCAACTCACCTTTTGGCCATGGTCTCGTTAACGCATTGGCCAGCGTTGATGAACTCAATCCATTTTTACGTGATTCAGCGGCCATTGAGGTCCCTTTCTTGCGCAGTCCGGCGATGATGTCGGCCGGATGCCAGTCAATCAGCTTGCTTTCCATCAATTCATCTCTCCTTTGGTTAACGGCTTACGGTTTCACGATCGGTTGTGCCGACACTATAACGCCCGAAGAACGAATGTTCTAAAATGTTCATGTAAAGTGTGCGTATATTCAGAATATGCCAAGGTTCCGCGTGATTATCTGGAAGGGGGAAATGATTACTGGAGCTTATAAGAAAATCCCGTGCAGGGCACGGGATGAGGGAAGATGCTGTAGGGAATTAACGGTCGCGCTGCACGGCGATATGTGCCAGACCAATCAGCGCTTCTCTCCACGGCGTATCGGGCAGCACCTGAAGCGCAGCGATGGCTTTATCAGCCTCTTCTTCTGCCCGCTGACGGGTCCATTCCAGAGAACCACAGGCGTTCATCGCTTCCAGAACCGGCTCCAGAAGGTGACGACCATTACCTTGCTCAATGGCCTGGCGAATCATTAGCGCTTGTTCTGGGGTGCCATGGCGCATGGCATGCAACAGTGGCAGCGTTGGTTTACCCTCGTTGAGGTCATCACCGACGTTTTTACCCAGCTGCTCGCCATCTGCGCTGTAATCCAGCAAATCGTCAATTAACTGGAAAGCGGTACCGAGATAACGGCCATAATCCTGCAACCCTTTTTCTTGTTCTTCGCTACAGCCAGCCAGAATACCTGAACATTGGGCTGCCGCTTCAAACAAACGCGCGGTCTTACTGTAGATGACGCGCATATAGTTTTCTTCGGTGATGTCCGGGTCGTTGACGTTCATCAACTGCAAGACTTCACCTTCGGCAATGACGTTGACTGCTTTCGACATGACTTCCAGCACTTTCAACGAGCCAAGGCTGGTCATCATCTGAAATGCACGGGTATAGATAAAATCGCCAACCAGCACGCTGGCCGCATTACCAAACGCCGCATTTGCCGTAGCTTTCCCACGGCGCATGTCTGACTCATCCACAACATCGTCGTGCAGCAGGGTCGCTGTGTGGATAAACTCGATGAGGGCTGCAATCGTAACGTGCGCATTTTCCTGGTAACCAACGGCCCGCGCGGCGAGGACGGCGATCATTGGGCGAATGCGTTTTCCGCCGCCGCTAACGATGTAGTACCCCAGTTGATTGATCAACTGAACGTCGGAATTGAGCTGTTCAAGGATTGTCGCATTGACCCCCGCCATATCTTGCGCGGTTAACTCATTGATTTTTTCTAAATTCATCGCAAAAGCCGGGCTTCTCGCCCCGATTACCTTACTGTGTGGGAAGGTAACGTCGGGTTTAGGGTTATAAATATATGCTGATTGTACTGAAAAAACGCCGTAGATAAACGTTACCGTACGTGTTGTGTTTTTTTTCTTCATGTATTGACGGTAGCACTTGTCAAAGGCTCGCGTTTTGCGTAATATTCGCGCCCTATTGTGAATATTTATAGCGCACTCTGAATCATCAAAAAGGTGTGCGCGGAAGCGGAGTTTTTTATGTACGCGGTTTTCCAAAGTGGTGGTAAACAACACCGAGTAAGCGAAGGTCAGACCGTTCGCCTGGAAAAGCTGGACATCGCAACTGGCGAATCTGTTGAATTCGCAGAAGTTCTGATGATCGCAAACGGTGAAGAAGTCAAAATCGGCGTTCCTTTCGTTGATGGCGGCGTTATCAAAGCTGAAGTCGTTGCTCACGGTCGTGGCGAGAAAGTTAAAATTGTTAAGTTTCGTCGTCGTAAACACTACCGTAAGCAGCAGGGCCATCGTCAGTGGTTCACTGATGTGAAAATCACTGGCATCAGCGCTTAAGTTAAGGGGAGCAGATTAAATGGCACATAAAAAGGCTGGCGGCTCGACTCGTAACGGTCGCGATTCAGAAGCTAAACGTCTGGGCGTAAAACGCTTCGGCGGTGAAACAGTTCTGGCTGGTAGCATCATCGTTCGTCAACGTGGTACTAAATTCCACGCTGGCTCCAACGTTGGTTGCGGCAAAGACCACACTCTGTTTGCTAAAGCAGACGGTAAAGTGAAATTTGAAGTGAAAGGCCCGAAAAACCGTAAATTCATCAGCATCGTTGCTGAATAAGTTTTTCGCGTCCCGGTAACGGATAAAAGCCCCGCAACACGTTGCGGGGCTTTTTACATTCGACGGCCGGTAAATACGCTCGTCGCGCCGTGACAACCCGGAAACGAGCCCTTGCAGGGAATACGGCATGAAGCAGCAGGCAGGCATTGGTATTCTGTTAGCACTCACAACGGCGGTATGTTGGGGCGCTTTGCCAATAGCAATGAAGCAAGTGCTGGAGGTGATGGAGCCTCCTACCGTGGTGTTCTACCGTTTTTTAATGGCAAGCGTTGGCCTTGGCGCTATTCTTGCGGTTAAAAAAAAGCTCCCTCCGTTGCGTATTTTTCGCAAAGCGCGTTGGCTGGTGTTGCTGGCTATCGCAACCGGTGGGCTGTTCGGTAACTTCATTCTGTTTAGTTCATCCTTGCAGTATTTGAGCCCAACGGCTTCGCAGGTTATCGGTCAGCTGTCACCGGTTGGTATGATGATCGCCAGCGTCTTTATCCTGAAAGAAAAGATGCGCGGCACGCAGGTGATTGGCGCCATTATGCTTCTGAGCGGCCTGGTCCTGTTTTTTAATACCAGTCTGATCGAAATTTTTACCCGACTCACCGATTACACCTGGGGCGTTATCTTTGGTGTCGGTGCGGCGATGGTCTGGGTGAGCTATGGGGTCGCGCAAAAGGTGTTATTGCGCCGCCTGGCATCACCGCAGATCCTGTTTTTACTGTACACTTTATGTACGATCGCGTTGTTGCCGCTGGCTAAACCCGGTGTCATCACGCAGCTCAGCGACTGGCAGCTGGCATGCCTGATATTCTGCGGCCTGAATACGCTGGTAGGATATGGCGCTCTCGCGGAAGCGATGGCGCGTTGGCAGGCGGCGCAGGTGAGCGCTCTTATCACGCTCACACCGCTGTTTACGTTGTTATTTTCAGATTTATTATCACTGGCCTGGCCCGATTTCTTCGCCAGACCGATGCTAAACCTATTAGGTTATCTCGGTGCGTTTATCGTGGTTGCGGGCGCGATGTATTCCGCCATTGGTCATCGAATTTGGGGCGGTTTACGTAAGCATGAAACGGTGGTTTCGCAACCCCGCTCAGGCGAATGATTTACGGAGAGTAAAATGAAGTTTGTTGATGAAGCATCGATTCTGGTCGTTGCAGGTGATGGCGGTAATGGTTGCGTCAGCTTCCGCCGCGAAAAGTACATCCCAAAAGGCGGTCCGGACGGTGGTGATGGTGGTGACGGTGGTGACGTTTGGCTGGAAGCCGACGAAAACCTGAACACACTGATCGATTACCGTTTTGAAAAATCATTCCGTGCGGAACGTGGTCAGAATGGCGCGAGCCGTGATTGCACCGGTAAGCGTGGCAAAGATGTTACCATTAAAGTACCTGTTGGTACGCGTGTTATCGATCAGGGCACGGGCGAAACCATGGGCGACATGACCAAACACGGTCAGCGTCTGATGGTCGCTAAAGGTGGCTGGCACGGTCTGGGCAACACCCGTTTCAAATCCTCGGTTAACCGTACTCCGCGTCAGAAAACAATGGGTACGCCGGGTGATAAGCGCGATCTGATGCTGGAGCTGATGCTGCTGGCGGACGTGGGTATGCTGGGCATGCCAAACGCTGGGAAATCGACGTTTATCCGTGCGGTGTCCGCGGCGAAGCCGAAAGTCGCTGATTATCCGTTTACCACCCTGGTGCCGAGCCTGGGCGTGGTGCGTATGGACAACGAAAAGAGCTTCGTGGTTGCCGACATTCCGGGACTGATTGAAGGCGCGGCTGAAGGCGCAGGCCTGGGCATCCGCTTCCTGAAACACCTGGAACGTTGCCGTGTACTGCTTCACCTCATCGATATCGATCCGATTGATGGCTCTGATCCAGTTGAAAACGCACGTATCATTATTGGCGAACTGGAAAAATACAGTCAGGATCTGGCATCTAAACCGCGCTGGTTAGTGTTCAACAAAATTGATTTGATGGACAAGGCTGAAGCGGAAGAGAAAGCGAAAGCTATCGCCGAAGCGTTGGGTTGGGAAGGTAAATATTACCTGATCTCTGCCGCCAGCCAACAGGGCGTGAAAGATCTCTGCTGGGATGTGATGACCTTTATCATCGAGAACCCGATTGTTCAGGCTGAAGAAGCGAAACAGCCAGAGAAAGTTGAGTTCATGTGGGATGATTATCACCGCCAGCAGCTCGCTGAAGTCGAAGACGAAGCGGAAGATGACTGGGATGACGATTGGGACGAAGACGACGAAGAAGGCGTTGAGTTCATCTACAAGCGTTAATCGCATTAAAAACCCCGGCCATGTTGCCGGGGTTTTTGTTTCCAGGTCTCACTGTAGGCCGGATAAGGCACGTTAATGCCGCCATCCGGCACCATTTAGTTGTTCTGATAAATATCCTTGTACAACCGGCTCTCGAAGCGCACCAACGGAATACGGCGATTACGCTGGTCAGCTGGCTCTACCGCATAACCAGATAAATACTGCACGAATGCCATGCGTTGGCCGCTTGCCGTGGTGATGAAACCTGCGAGGTTATAAACCCCCTGCAGCGAGCCTGTCTTCGCCGATACTTTGCCATCCACACCAGCCTGATGCAGACCCGCACGGTATTGCAGAGAGCCGTCGTGGCCCGCCAGCGGCAGCATAGTGATAAAGTTCAGCTCGTTATCGTGTTGAGCGATATATTGCAGCACCTGCATCATGGTCGCTGGGGCAATCAGGTTATGGCGGGAGAGGCCAGAACCGTCGGCAATAATAGTGTTGCCGATATCGACGCCTGCCTGCTGACGCAAAATCTGGCGCACGGCGTCAGAACCCGCCCGCCAGGTGCCCGGCACGTTAAATCGGGCATGACCAATCATACGGAAAACGGTATCGGCAATCATGTTGTCCGATTTTTTCAGCATAATCTTAAGCAGGTCGTGCAGCGGTGCCGACTGCTTACTGGCGACCACCGTTCCTGGTTCGTTGACCAACGTCTGGCGCAGCAGTGTACCGCTGTAGGTGATACCTGCTTGTTTTAGCTCATCTTTGATAATTGCCCCGGCATAGCTGGCACCGTCCTGAATGGCGAACGCCAGCGGCAGCGGATCGGCACGTTGTGGCAGGCATCCGGTCAGCGTATAGCGGTTGAGATCACCGGGAACCACATCCAGTTCACAATATTGCGCTTCCGCAGAGCCTCGGGCGAGAGTTCGCACCTGACTGAACATGGTGACCGGGTAATAAGATGCCACGCGAATAAAGGCGAGATCGTTGGGTTTTTGCGCGCTGTAGAGTGAAACCGAGAAACAGTTTCTATCGACAATAGCCGCTGCGGGCGGTGCGCTAAAACACTGCGTCATGTCGTTCCAGGGCCAGCCGGGCGCTTTATCATGACTGGCAAAAATAGAGGTGTCGATCAGGACATTCCCGGCAATTTGCGTCACACCTGACTTTTTCAGGGTTGCCACCATATTGCGAATATCCTGGCGTTTTAACGTCGGATCGGCACCAAATCGTGCCACTAAGTCACCTTTCAATACGCCGCCTTCCACGCTGCCTTTGGTCTCGAGCGTGGTGGTAAAACGAAAGTCAGGCCCGAGCTGAATCAATGCCGCCAGCGCGGTGATTACTTTCTGGGTACTGGCGGGCAGCGCCATCTGCTGGCTATGAAAATCAATAGCGGGTGCAGGTGCGCCAACCTTCTGTACCATAAGGGCGAGGTTGGCCCCGGCAGGGAGCTGATTGATATACTCGTCGACGTTCGCAGCCTGAACGCTGAACGCTATACTGGCAGTCAATCCGATGGTAAATCTGGAAAATCGCATAATCTCGCGCTAACAACCTGGAAACAGGCCGTCATACTACGGCGCAACGCCCCAAAAAGTAAACGATGACCCATAAGGAACTCCAGGGTAAAATGATCATCAAATAGAGAATTGTAGCTGACCTGGGACCTTGAGCCCCGGGTCGGTATTTTTTTGCTTCTGACTCTGGCATGACACACGCCAGGGTGGGCTTAGCAGCCGGGGTGAGAGCAACTACCCCCTACAGGAATGTTCAAGAGGTATAACAAATGCAAGCTATCCCGATGACCTTACGTGGTGCTGAAAAACTGCGCGAAGAGCTGGATTTTCTGAAATCTGTGCGCCGTCCTGAAATTATTGCCGCTATCGCTGAAGCGCGTGAGCACGGTGACCTGAAAGAGAACGCGGAGTATCACGCGGCACGCGAACAGCAGGGTTTCTGCGAAGGACGTATTAAAGATATCGAAGCTAAACTGTCCAACGCGCAGGTAATCGACGTTACTAAAATGCCGAACAATGGCCGCGTTGTTTTCGGTGCGACGGTTACCGTTCTGAATCTCGATAACGATGAAGAGCAGACCTGGCGTATTGTCGGCGATGATGAAGCCGATTTTAAACAGAACCTGATTTCAGTGAACTCGCCTATCGCTCGTGGCCTGATCGGTAAAGAGCAGGATGACGTCGTAGTTATCAAAACGCCGGGCGGCGAAGTGGAATATGAAGTGACGAAGGTAGAATACCTGTAATTCGCATCTTGGTTAAGATGTTGATACATTGTAAAGAAAGGAAAAAGGCCGCATAGCGGCCTTTTATCAACGAAGAGAGCGTGGCATTTTGCTCTCCTGCTAGCGGAAAACCCCGCGTTTTACACAAACTTCGTGTGCAACTTTGGGATATTCTTAGCGTGGCAGCGAGATTTTACGTTCTTTAGTCGGGCGATACAGTACCAGCGTTTTGCCGATGACCTGTACATTGCAGGCGCCGGTTTCGCGTACGATAGCTTCCACGATCAAGGTTTTAGTATCGCGATCTTCCGAGGCGATTTTCACCTTGATAAGTTCATGGTGCTCTAACGCTTGTTCAATCTCGGCCAGTACCCCTTCGGTCAAACCATTATTGCCAAGCATAACTACAGGCTTGAGCGGATGTGCCAGACCTTTCAGGTGCTGTTTTTGTTTAGTACTCAGATTCATCGTATATTTTTGCTTACGTTGGGATTGAAAACGGGTCATTCTACCGCCATCTCCCATATATCACCAAATAGCTGTGTAGAAATTTACACCATTGGTTACGATGAACTGCCCTTTGGGAATGTGAAATGACAGGTAAAAAGCGTTCTGCCAGCTCGAGTCGCTGGCTTCAGGAACACTTTAGCGATAAATATGTTCAACAGGCGCAGAAAAAGGGGTTACGTTCCCGTGCCTGGTTTAAACTTGATGAAATACAGCAAAGTGACAAAATTTTTAAACCGGGGATGACGATAGTTGATCTCGGTGCTGCACCCGGTGGCTGGTCGCAATATGCAGTTACGCAGATCGGCAACACCGGCCGCATTATCGCTTGCGATCTTTTACCTATGGATCCAATCGTTGGTGTGGACTTCCTTCAGGGCGACTTTCGTGATGAATTAGTCCTGAAAGCGTTACTTGAACGCGTAGGTGACAGTAAAGTACAAGTTGTCATGTCTGATATGGCGCCAAATATGTGTGGAACACCGGCGGTGGATATTCCCCGGGCCATGTATCTGGTAGAGCTGGCGCTTGGAATGGCTCGTGATGTATTAGCGCCAGGTGGTAGTTTTGTAGTGAAGGTGTTCCAGGGCGAAGGCTTCGATGAGTATCTAAGAGAGATTCGCTCCCTGTTTACGAAGGTCAAAGTTCGTAAGCCGGACTCTTCTCGCGCCCGTTCGCGTGAAGTGTATATTGTAGCGACCGGGCGTAAACCATAACCGGCAGATTTCAAACGAAAGTTTGAAAGAAACTGGATATAGAGTATCCTGACGCTGTTTTTAACACAGTTGTAATATGAGGTTAATCCCTTGAGTGACATGGCGAAAAACCTAATTCTCTGGCTGGTCATTGCCGTTGTGCTGATGTCAGTATTCCAGAGCTTTGGGCCCAGCGAGTCTAATGGCCGTAAGGTTGATTACTCTACCTTCCTGCAAGAGGTCAATCAGGACCAGGTTCGTGAAGCGAAGATCAACGGACGTGAGATTAACGTTACCAAGAAAGATAGTAACCGTTACACGACCTACATCCCGGTTAACGATCCGAAGCTGCTTGATAACCTGCTGACCAAAAACGTCAAGGTTGTTGGCGAACCACCTGAAGAGCCGAGCCTGCTGGCTTCTATCTTCATTTCCTGGTTCCCAATGCTGCTGCTGATTGGTGTCTGGATCTTCTTCATGCGTCAGATGCAGGGCGGTGGTGGCAAAGGTGCCATGTCGTTCGGCAAGAGCAAAGCGCGCATGCTGACGGAAGATCAGATCAAAACGACTTTTGCTGACGTTGCGGGTTGTGACGAAGCAAAAGAAGAAGTCGCTGAGCTGGTTGAGTATCTGCGCGAACCGAGCCGTTTCCAGAAACTGGGCGGTAAAATCCCGAAAGGCGTCCTGATGGTTGGTCCTCCGGGTACGGGTAAAACCCTGCTGGCGAAAGCTATCGCAGGTGAAGCGAAGGTTCCATTCTTCACAATTTCCGGTTCTGATTTCGTGGAAATGTTCGTGGGTGTCGGTGCATCTCGTGTGCGTGACATGTTCGAACAAGCCAAGAAAGCGGCACCGTGCATCATCTTCATCGATGAAATCGACGCCGTAGGTCGCCAGCGTGGCGCAGGTCTGGGCGGTGGTCACGATGAACGTGAACAGACGCTGAACCAGATGCTGGTTGAGATGGACGGCTTCGAAGGTAACGAAGGTATTATCGTTATCGCAGCAACTAACCGTCCGGACGTTCTTGACCCTGCGCTGCTGCGTCCAGGCCGTTTCGACCGTCAGGTTGTGGTTGGTCTGCCAGACGTTCGCGGTCGTGAACAGATCCTGAAAGTGCATATGCGTCGCGTACCGCTGTCTCCGGATATCGATGCGGCAATCATTGCACGTGGCACGCCTGGCTTCTCCGGTGCGGACCTCGCGAACCTGGTGAACGAAGCGGCGCTGTTTGCTGCTCGTGGCAACAAGCGCGTAGTGTCGATGGTTGAGTTCGAAAAAGCGAAAGACAAAATCATGATGGGTGCGGAACGTCGCTCCATGGTGATGACGGAAGCGCAGAAAGAATCTACCGCGTATCACGAAGCTGGCCACGCGATTATCGGTCGCCTGGTACCGGAACACGATCCGGTGCACAAAGTAACGATTATCCCGCGCGGTCGTGCGCTGGGTGTGACCTTCTTCCTGCCTGAAGGCGACGCAATCAGCGCCAGCCGTCAGAAACTGGAAAGTCAGATCTCCACACTGTACGGTGGCCGTCTGGCGGAAGAGATCATCTACGGTGCTGAACATGTTTCTACCGGTGCGTCGAACGACATTAAAGTCGCGACTAACCTGGCGCGTAACATGGTTACTCAGTGGGGCTTCTCCGATAAACTCGGTCCGTTGCTGTACGCTGAAGAAGAAGGCGAAGTGTTCCTGGGACGTTCTGTGGCGAAAGCGAAACACATGTCCGATGAAACCGCTCGCATTATCGATCAGGAAGTTAAGCTGCTGATTGAGCGTAACTATGACCGTGCTCGTCGTTTGCTGAACGAAAACATGGACATTCTGCACTCGATGAAAGATGCACTCATGAAATATGAGACCATCGATGCGCCGCAGATTGACGATCTGATGGCTCGCCGCGACGTGCGTCCGCCAGCGGGTTGGGAAGAACCGGGTTCTTCTAACAACAACTCTGGCAGCACCGGCAAGCCGAGTGCACCGCGTCCGGTTGATGAACCGCGTGCGCCGGACTCTGGCACTATGTCAGAGCAACTGGGCGACAAATAAGTTATCGTTGATGATGACCGTGTTTTAATTGAAAACCCTGGGGCTTGCTCCGGGGTTTTTCTTATCTGCATATTCAAGATTTTACCAGGGATAAAACTATGAAACTCTTTGCTCAGGGTTCTTCACTGGATCTCAGCCATCCGCACGTCATGGGGATTTTGAACGTCACGCCAGACTCATTTTCCGATGGTGGAGCGCACAACTCTCTGGTTGAGGCGGTAAAACACGCAAACCTGATGATTAACGCCGGGGCGACTATCATTGATGTGGGCGGTGAGTCCACGCGTCCGGGCGCGGCTGATGTGAGTGTGGAAGAAGAGTTGCAGCGAGTGATCCCAGTGGTCGAGGCGATTGCTCAGCGTTTTGAAGTGTGGATTTCGGTCGATACCTCAAAACCCGAAGTGATTCGCGAATGCGCCAGAGTTGGCGCGCATATCATCAATGATATTCGCTCGCTCTCGGAGCCTGGAGCGCTGGAAGCCGCAGCGGAAACCGGATTGCCGGTTTGCCTGATGCATATGCAGGGGCAGCCGAAAACCATGCAGGAAGCACCAAAGTATGAGGATGTTTTTGCTGAGGTAAACCGTTACTTTGTTGAGCAAATAGCACGTTGCGAGCGGGCTGGAATCACAAAAGATAAATTGTTGCTCGACCCCGGATTCGGATTCGGTAAAAATCTCACTCACAACTACACATTACTGGCACGTTTGTCTGAGTTTCATCATTTTAATCTGCCATTGCTGGTTGGGATGTCACGAAAATCAATGGTTGGCCAGTTACTGAATGTGGGGCCATCTGAACGCCTGAGCGGTAGTCTTGCGTGCGCGGTGATTGCCGCAATGCAGGGGGCGCAGATCGTTCGTGTCCATGACGTCAAAGAAACCGTAGAAGCGATGCGTGTGGTGGAAGCCACATTGTCTGCAAAGGAAAAAAAACGCTATGAGTAATCGTAAATATTTTGGCACTGATGGGATCCGCGGTCGCGTAGGCGATGCCCCAATTACTCCTGACTTTGTGCTCAAGCTGGGCTGGGCAGCAGGGAAAGTGCTTGCTCGTCATGGTTCACGTAAAATTATTATCGGTAAAGATACGCGTATTTCCGGCTATATGCTGGAGTCTGCGCTGGAAGCGGGCCTGGCTGCCGCCGGACTCTCAGCCTCATTCACAGGGCCAATGCCAACACCCGCCGTTGCGTATCTGACGCGCGCCTTCCGTGCTGAGGCCGGGATTGTTATTTCCGCTTCGCACAACCCGTACTATGACAACGGGATTAAATTCTTCTCTACCGACGGGACTAAACTGCCGGATGCAGTGGAAGAAGCCATTGAAGCCGAGATGGAAAAAGCGATCACCTGCGTGGATTCCGCTGAACTGGGTAAAGCCACGCGTATCGTTGATGCTGCCGGTCGCTATATCGAGTTTTGCAAAGGCACCTTCCCGAACGAACTGAGTCTGAATGAGCTTAAAATTGTGGTGGATTGCGCTAACGGTGCGACGTACCACATTGCGCCAAATGTACTGCGTGAACTGGGTGCAAACGTGATTGCCATTGGCTGTGAGCCAAACGGTGTGAATATCAATGAAGAAGTCGGCGCCACCGACGTCCGTGCCCTGCAGGCGCGCGTGATTGCGGAAAAAGCCGATCTGGGTATTGCGCTGGATGGCGATGGCGACCGCGTCATTATGGTTGATCACGAAGGTAATAAGGTCGATGGCGATCAGATCATGTACATCATCGCCCGTGAAGCCCTGCGTCAGGGTCAGCTGCGCGGTGGCGCGGTAGGTACGCTGATGAGCAACATGGGCCTCGAGCTGGCGCTAAAACAGCTGGGTATTCCGTTTGCCCGTGCAAAAGTTGGCGACCGTTATGTGCTGGAAAAAATGCAGGAAAAAGGCTGGCGTATCGGTGCCGAAAACTCTGGTCATGTGATCCTGCTGGACAAAACCACTACTGGTGACGGTATCGTGGCGGGTCTGCAGGTGCTGGCGGCGATGGTACGCAACCATATGAGCCTGCACGACCTGTGCAGCGGCATGAAAATGTTCCCACAGCTGCTGGTTAACGTACGATACACAGCAGGTAGCGGCGATCCACTGGAACATGAAAACGTGAAAGCGGTGATGGCGGAAGTGGAAGCGGCGCTGGGTAACCGTGGACGCGTCCTGCTGCGTAAGTCTGGTACCGAACCGTTAATTCGTGTGATGGTTGAAGGTGAAGACGAAGCGCAGGTGACTGAATTCGCCCACCGTATTGCCGATGCTGTGAAAGCGGCGTAATTCCGAAGAAAGTGAAAGCCGGAGTCTGAGACTCCGGCTTTTTTTTACTGTACGGCAAGCGGCTGTTTACGTCGGCGCTGCCAGAAGTAACCACCGACCATCAGTAGTACAAGGACTGCCAGCCACGGCAGAACTGCCATTAAATGCCCTGACCGGGCAAAGGTCAGCGCAATCATCAGTAACCAACCGCCCAGCATCGGAATCGCGGTGCGCTTAACAATATCCACGGGCGAGACGCCTGCAATCCCTGCGATAGCAATGATGACGCCGGCAATGGGCGATAGCGTACGACCAATACCCGCAGAGATCTGGATAGGCAACATCATGACCGCGATATCGCTACCGATATGACGGCTGATGTCCGGCACCATGGGGGCGAAGGAGAAAAATGCCGCATTCCCGGAGCCCATCAGCGCTGAAATCGCGAAGGTGATCAGGGTCATCAGCAAGATAATAGAGGCGGCGCTGAGGCCAAATTCACCGGAAAGCGACAACAGTGCGTCGACGGCGCCAATGGCTTTCAGCCCGGTGGAAAAGACTTCACCAGCGATAATCAGCGTCACGACGGTGGCAAAAACGCTGCCCATGCTGTCGAAAACCTTTTGTACGCCAGCCATCACTTCGCGCGCCTTGCGATGACGGCAGTACTCACAAACCAGCGTAATAGCGAGGCTTATTAGTACGGCGGTATCCAGCGTGATCTTGAGTGAGCTGAATACTAAATCGCTGCACACCAACATCAATACCAGCGGCAGCATGGGCAGAAACAGCCAGGCGATGGGTGCGTCGGCTTCACCAGTCGCCGTTAATGTCTGCATCTGCTGAGCTGCATTGTCGCCACTTTCCCGACGGTCAAAAAAGCGTTGCACAACAATATGCAGCAGGGCGATAAAAAGAATGACGGGTACAACGATCGGCAACTGATCCTGCACAAAATAGTTCACCACCTCAATGCCTGCGGTTTTGGCGGCGAGAACTGAGTTGCCGGAGCCGGGGCCAAACTCAACAGCACAGGTGCTGGCGATAACGGCGGCAACTGCGGCGCGGCTACAGCCAAGACGGGTAAGCAGCGGGTAAAGTGTCGCCATCAACAGCAGACCCAATCCGGTGGCGCTGCTGATAAACAGCGACAGGAATTGACCCAGTAGCAGTGCCAGCCCCAGCAGCAGATAAGGCGAGTTCAGGCGTTGCAAAGGACGAGATGTCACCCGAACCAGTACCTGGCTTGCGCCAATGGCCGACATATAGGTGGCAAAACCACCAATCAGCATAATTTGCAGACCGAGGCCGCCGAGTCGTACGCTCAGGGTATCGCGAATAAACTCAAAGGCATCAAAGGGGCCAAATCCGGTGCTCTTTTTCACCAGGCCACTGAGTGAGGTCATTCCGCTAAAATGCGCGATAAGCAACAGCACAATCCCGGTCAATAACAGTACCGACTGGGGGTGATATTTTTTGAGGATCAGACGTCCGGCAAAAATGATGGCGATTAGCGCCAGTAGTAATGACATTCTTGCCCCCTTACTCGAAGTTACCGGTAACCAGGCACTCGCCATCCCGCAGCAACGGTTTACCCGCGGCAAACAGATGGGCCAGCGAGAGGTCATCATTGAGTACACAGATATCGGCACGTTCTCCGGCGCATAGCACGCCCCCGGAAATACCCAGCGAGCGCGCCACGTTTGCCGTCAACATCGCGACCGCCTGTGACACTGGGATCCCCACATCAATCAGGCGAGGAAGCAGGTTAAGGTTGCCTGCGACCGGTGCCGCGCTTAAACCTTCAACGATACCCTGAGCGTTAAAGCGCGGCACGCTGCCATTGCCATCCGAACTGATCGTGATGCGTTCCGCCGGAACCTGGGCTTCGAGTGCGTGGAGAATGGCTTGCTCCTGAGGCATAAAGCGACTGCCACCGGACGTAACATCGATATGGCCGCCGCGATGGGCGAAGGCAATCGCCTGTTCGAACAAGGGCTCAGTTCTTGCAACATGCGTCGGTGAAATATGGTGAATCGGAATACCCGCATCACACAACTCAATAAGTTGCGACATCCCTTCCGGCAGATTCCCCAGGTGCACATGCAGCAATCCTTTTTTTCCTGCCAGCAGGGAAGCGACGCGAATATCGCTCACTATCCTCAGCAACTCCTGGAAAGAGGGGTAAGAACCGCGGTGATCGGCGAGGGCGATTTTTACACCAAGAATTGCCGGAATGAAGGCCATATCATCGCGGATGGATCGCGTAATAGTTGGGCTGGGAACGGCGTAGGCTCCCGTGTGCATAAACGCGCGTAATCCCTCAAGGTTGAGAGACTGCATTTTAGCGTAGAGATCTTTGGGCGAACGGGAAATGGCATCGGTGCCTAACACGCCAACCACCGTGGTAATACCCGCCTGAATCAGATCGCGCAGCTTGACGGCGGGCGTCCGACTGGCAAATCCGGCTTCACCACCGCCACCGGTAAGATGAACATGCTGATCGATGATACCAGGGATAACCCATTTACCCCGACAATCGATGACCTCGTTGATGCCATCAAACAATGAAATATCTTTTTCTACCGCCACAATTCGGTCGGCATGAATGAGCAGGGAGCAGAGGCCTAAATCCTCAGGAGAAAAAACACGGGCATTGGTCAATAAAGTAAACATAGCGGTCCTGTCAAACGTCGAGGGTGAGAGTCGGCAGGTGAAACGGAATATTGTTGTTATGATGCCCACCATAAAGCCATTACTATAACTATGACTATTACCGATTTGTTATTGGAGGATGCGGTTATGGCATGGCGGAGAGCACAACGTGGATTGTAAGTGGCTGGAAGATTTTTTGGCCTTGAGCCAGCATGGAAACTACTCTCAGGCCGCGGCGCAGCGGCATATTACTCAACCTGCGTTGAGTCGGCGTATAAAGTCTCTGGAAGAGGTGCTGGGCGTACCTTTGTTTGACCGGACAACGACCCCCGTCACGTTGACGCGCTATGGTGAACGCTTTGAACCTTATGCCCGGCACGTTCTCAGCACGTTAAGGGAAGCAAGCCATGAGCTATCGGCGATGACGCCTGCAACGGATAACACGCTGGTGATGGTCAGCCTGCATACGCTGTCGGTGAATATCCTGCCGGATATGATCAACTACCTGCGACAGAGTGAGCCGCAGTTAAACTTTACGGTAAACGCCAGTATCCAGGGGATAGACAACCACTTCAATGCCCTGATGAACCGGCAAATTGATCTGCTGGTGACATACGATTTACCGTCTGCCCAGCCAGGGCTGGAGATCGCAGGAGGGTTAAAACGTTCCCTATGGCGGTATGAGCGGTTTATACCGGTTATTTCAGCCCAGTTGACTGATGCGCTTAATGATCCGCATGCTCCGATTCCGTGGCTATGCTACAGCGACTACACCTTTGTCAGACGTATTATTGAGTCGGCAGAACAACGCGTCCGCCCACGGCTAAAAAAAGTATTTGAGAGTGGTTTAAGCGAAACGATACGAGAAATGGTGCTGCGCCATATGGGAATGGCCTGGTTACCTGAATCGATGGTGGCGGAAGAGTTGGTTAATCAGCAAATTATTCACTGCTGGCCAGAAAATACAGATCTGATTTGTGAAATCCCCGTTGTGGTTTGGGCGAATCTTGAAGATCAACGTGCCGTTATGCAGAGATGCTGGGAGAAGTTGCTTCGTTTTTGATTGATATGGCGATTTTTTCCGCAGTTGATACAATGCTAACAAATTGCCCTTGCGAAGGTTATTCGCTTTGGTTAGTATTCACACCCGCTTCAGTGGGAAACAGTAAATAATCCCGCTTTAATGGTCGAAGCATTGTACGCGGCAACTCCGCAAGGAACAGGTTGATTATGCACGAAGCTCTTTTAGTAGTTTTCCTTATTGTGGCAATTGGCCTGGTAGGCTTGATCATGCTGCAGCAAGGCAAAGGCGCTGATATGGGAGCCTCTTTTGGCGCAGGCGCTTCTGGTACTCTGTTTGGTTCAAGTGGTTCTGGTAACTTCATGACCCGTATGACAGCTGTATTGGGAACCTTGTTCTTCATCATCAGTCTGGTGCTGGGTAACATGAACAGCAATAAGACCAATAAAGGAAGTGAGTGGGAAAATCTGAGCGCACCGGCGAAAACCGAGCAAACTCAGCCAGCTGCTCCGGCTCAGCCGACCAGCGATATCCCACGCTAAGTATTCTGTACCGAGGTGGTGGAATTGGTAGACACGCTACCTTGAGGTGGTAGTGCCCTAACGGGCTTGTGGGTTCGAGTCCCATCCTCGGTACCAAATTCCAAAAAAAAGACGCTGCAAAGCGTCTTTTTTTTCGTCTGTTATTTGTGGCTATCCTGTAGGTCGGATAAGGCGTTAACGCCGCCATCCGACATTATTACAACGCCTGATGGCGCTACGCTTATCAGGCCTACAGACATCCTATATTCCGCGCATAAAAAAGGCCGCTTTCGCGGCCTTAAGATAGTGAATCTTTACTTCGCCTTATTTTCCAGATTCTCAACCTGCGGCAGGCCGGTTGCGGAAGAGGCGGTCAGCAGGCCAGACTGCGCATAGCCGAACAGCTTCTCGCGGGTATCGGTGATATCCAGATTACGCATGGTCAACTGACCGATACGGTCGTCCGGAGAGAATACGGAGTCGCCTTTTTCCATCGTCAGACGTTCTGGTTTGTACGTCAGATTGTCAGACACGGTGTTGAGGATTGAGTAGTCATTACCGCGACGCAGTTCCAGCGTCACTTCACCGGTAATCTGGCTGGCAACCCAACGCTGCAGACCGTCACGCAGCATCAGCGCCTGAGAGTCGAACCAGCGGCCCTGATACAGCAGACGACCCAGCTGGCGACCGTGCGCGTGATACTGCTCGATGGTATCCTCGTTGTGAATACCGGTCAGCAGACGCTCGTAGGCGATATGCAGCAATGCCATCCCCGGGGCTTCGTAGATGCCACGGCTCTTCGCTTCAATGATACGGTTTTCAATCTGATCGCTCATACCCAGACCGTGACGGCCGCCGATACGGTTGGCTTCCAGCATCATCTCAACGTCGTCGCTGAAGGTTTTACCGTTCAGAGCAACCGGATGACCCTGTTCAAAACGTACGGTCACTTCTTCTGCCGGGATCTTTACGCTCTCATCCCAGAACTTCACGCCCATAATCGGGTTAACGATTTTGACGCTGGAGTTCAGGAATTCCAGATCTTTTGCTTCGTGAGTCGCACCGAGCATATTGGAGTCTGTTGAGTACGCTTTCTCAACGGACATTTTGTAGTCGAAACCACAGGCAATCATAAATTCGGACATCTCATGGCGACCGCCGAGTTCATCGATAAAATCGGTATCCAGCCATGGTTTGTAAATCTGCAGTTCGGCGTTGGTCAGCAGACCGTAACGATAGAAACGTTCAATATCGTTACCTTTATAGGTGCTACCGTCACCCCAGATATTTACGCCATCTTCTTTCATGGCGGCAACCAGCATGGTGCCGGTCACGGCACGGCCCAGCGGGGTGGTATTGAAATAGGTCAGTCCGCCGGTGGTGTTGTGGAATGCACCGCACTGAATGGCAGCGATCCCTTCGGCAACCAGCTGCTTACGGCAATCTACCAGGCGAGCATTCTCAGCACCATATTCCATTGCACGGCGAGGAATGGCGTCATAGTCATCCTCATCCGGCTGGCCCAAATTCGCAGTATATGCATATGGGACAGCCCCTTTTTGTCGCATCCACAGCAGTGCTGCGCTGGTGTCCAGGCCGCCGGAAAAAGCGATACCAATACGTTGACCTACCGGGAGATGCTTGAGAATCGTCGTCATAAAATAAAACCCTGCTTGATAGACTGGTGAAGAGGTCGGCTTATTATACTAATTGCATTTTTATGCAAAATAAATGAGTTTTCATTTAATCATCTTTTCTGGATGACAGGAAGAGTTTAGTGATAATTTCGTTAAATAACGGCGTGGGCGGCATATTTATCTTGCTGGGCTAGCGCTGGGCAGCATTCATTGATTTGCATAGTCGTAACAAGGTTGACATAACGCATAGTGAATCAATATACTGTGCGCAGATTTTACGTCCCGTCTCGGTACCAAATCCCAGCAGTATTTGCATTTTTTACCCAAAACGAGTAAAATTTGCCACGTTTCAGGCGCGGGGTGGAGCAGCCTGGTAGCTCGTCGGGCTCATAACCCGAAGGTCGTCGGTTCAAATCCGGCCCCCGCAACCACTTTCCCTTAGAGTTCTTTTTCAAATATACTGTGAAGACTTAGGCCTTCGTAGCTGGATTTGAAAAAAATTCTTTCGGAAGGTTCTCCGAACCGCAGGTGCGGTTATAGGGTTCAGTTATCTAAAGCCCCGATTTATCGGGGTTTTTTGTTATCTGACTACAGAATAACTGGGCTTTAGGCCCTTTTTTTATGTCTTGGGGGTGGGCTTGTCCACATTAGAGCAAAAATTAACAGAGATGATTACAGCGCCAGTTGAAGCCCTGGGCTACGAACTGGTCGGCATCGAATTTATTCGTGGTCGCACATCCACACTGCGCATCTATATTGATAGTGAAGATGGCATCAATGTTGATGATTGTGCTGATGTGAGCCATCAGGTAAGCGCCGTGATGGATGTCGAAGACCCAATCACCGTTGCCTATAACCTGGAAGTCTCCTCTCCGGGTCTCGACCGTCCTCTGTTCACTGCTGAACACTACGTGCGTTTCCTGGGGGAAGAAGTCACGCTGGTTCTTCGTATGGCGGTACAAAACCGTCGTAAATGGCAGGGCGTTATCAAAGCGGTGGACGGTGAGATGATCACGGTCACAGTCGAAGGCAAAGATGAAGTGTTCGCGCTGAGTAATATCCAGAAGGCGAACCTGGTTCCCCACTTTTAACAGTCTGGATTGAGGTGAAAAGCCCGCGATGAACAAAGAAATTTTGGCTGTTGTTGAAGCCGTATCCAACGAAAAAGCGCTGCCACGCGAGAAAATTTTTGAAGCGCTGGAAAGTGCGCTGGCTACAGCAACAAAGAAAAAATATGAGCAAGAGATCGACGTTCGCGTAGAAATCGATCGTAAAAGCGGTGATTTCGATACCTTCCGTCGTTGGGTAATCGTAGAAGAAGTTACTCAGCCGACCAAAGAAATTACGCTGGAAGCGGCACGCTTCGAAGACGAAAGTCTGAACGTGGGCGAATATGTTGAAGATCAGATTGAATCTGTCACCTTTGACCGTATCACTACCCAGACCGCGAAGCAGGTTATCGTACAGAAAGTACGTGAAGCTGAACGCGCAATGGTTGTTGATCAGTTCCGCGAACATGAAGGCGAAATCGTCACCGGTGTGGTGAAGAAAGTAAACCGCGACAACATTTCACTGGATCTGGGCAGCAATGCTGAAGCTGTGATCCTGCGTGAAGACATGCTGCCGCGTGAAAACTTCCGCCCTGGTGACCGTATTCGTGGTGTTCTGTACTCAGTTCGCCCGGAAGCGCGCGGTGCACAGCTGTTCGTAACCCGTTCCAAGCCGGAAATGCTGATTGAGCTGTTCCGCATTGAAGTGCCGGAAATCGGCGAAGAAGTTATCGAAATTAAAGCGGCTGCTCGCGATCCGGGATCGCGTGCGAAAATCGCCGTTAAGACCAACGACAAGCGTATTGATCCGGTCGGCGCCTGTGTTGGTATGCGCGGTGCGCGCGTTCAGGCGGTTTCTACCGAACTGGGCGGCGAGCGTATCGATATCGTCCTGTGGGATGATAACCCGGCGCAGTTCGTGATTAACGCAATGGCGCCAGCAGACGTCGCTTCTATCGTGGTGGATGAAGACAAACACACCATGGATATCGCGGTTGAAGCCGGTAACCTGGCTCAGGCGATTGGACGTAATGGTCAGAACGTCCGCCTGGCTTCACAACTGAGCGGTTGGGAACTCAACGTGATGACCGTTGATGACCTGCAAGCGAAGCATCAGGCTGAAGCACATGCAGCCATCGATACCTTCACCAAATATCTCGATATCGATGAAGATTTCGCGACCGTTCTGGTGGAAGAAGGTTTTGCGACGCTGGAAGAACTGGCCTACGTGCCAATGAAAGAACTGCTGGAAATTGACGGCCTGGATGAACAGACCGTTGAAGCGCTGCGCGAGCGTGCTAAAAACGCACTGACCACTCTGGCACTGGCCCAGGAAGAAAGCCTCGGTGATAACAAACCGGCTGACGATCTGCTGAATCTGGAAGGATTGGATCGTGAGATGGCCTTCAAACTGGCGGCCCGTGGTGTTTGTACGCTGGAAGATCTCGCTGAACAGGGCATTGATGATCTGGCTGATATCGAAGGGTTGACCGACGAAAAAGCCGGTGAGCTGATTATGGCTGCCCGTAATATTTGCTGGTTCGGCGACGAAGCGTAATAAACTGTAGCAGGAAGGAACAGTATGACAGATGTAACCGTAAAAACGCTGGCTGCAGAGATACAGACTTCCGTAGATCGCCTGGTACAGCAATTTGCTGATGCCGGTATCCCGAAGTCTGCTGACGACTCTGTGTCCGCACAAGAGAAACAAACCTTACTGGCGCATTTGAACCGTGAAAACGGCTCAGCGCCGGATAAGTTGACATTGCAGCGTAAAACGCGCAGTACTCTCAATATTCCAGGTACCGGTGGAAAAAGCAAATCGGTACAAATCGAAGTCCGCAAGACACGCACCTTTGTGAAACGCGATCCGCAAGAGGCTGAACGCCTTGCCGCGGAAGAGCAGGCGCAGCGTGAAGCGGAAGAGCAAGCCCGTCGTGAGGCAGAAGAAGCTGCCAAACGCGAGGCGCAACAAAAAGCCGAACGTGAGGCCGCAGAACAAGCTAAGCGTGAAGCCGCTGATAAAGCGAAACGTGAAGCTGCGGAAAAAGACAAAGTGAGCAATCAACAGACCGACGATATGACTAAAACCGCCCAGGCCGAAAAAGCCCGCCGTGAAAATGAAGCCGCAGAACTGAAGCGTAAAGCGGAAGAAGAAGCACGTCGCAAGCTTGAAGAAGAAGCGCGCCGCGTAGCGGAAGAAGCTCGCCGTATGGCGGAAGAAAACGAGAAAAATGGTGTGAATAACGCTGAACCTGTCGAAGACACCAGTGATTATCACGTCACCACCTCTCAGCATGCTCGCCAGGCTGAAGACGAGAACGATCGTGAAGTTGAAGGCGGTCGTGGTCGTACTCGCAGCACTAAAGCTGCGCGTCCGGCGAAGAAAGGTAACAAACACGCTGAATCTAAAGCTGACCGTGAAGAAGCACGTGCAGCGGTTCGCGGCGGTAAAGGCGGTAAGCAGCGTAAAGGTTCCGCTCTGCAGCAGGGCTTCCAGAAGCCAGCTCAGGCCGTTAACCGTGACGTTGTGATCGGCGAAACCATCACCGTTGGCGATCTGGCGAACAAGATGGCGGTCAAAGGCTCTCAGGTCATCAAAGCAATGATGAAACTGGGCGCAATGGCGACCATCAACCAGGTCATCGACCAGGAAACCGCACAGCTGGTTGCCGAAGAGATGGGCCACAAAGTTATCCTGCGTCGTGAAAACGAGCTGGAAGAAGCAGTAATGAGCGACCGTGACACCGGCGCTGCGGCTGAACCGCGCGCACCGGTAGTGACCATCATGGGTCACGTTGACCACGGTAAAACGTCTCTGCTGGACTACATTCGTTCAACGAAAGTGGCCTCTGGCGAAGCGGGCGGCATTACTCAGCACATCGGTGCGTACCACGTTGAAACTGACAACGGTATGATCACCTTCCTGGACACCCCGGGTCACGCCGCGTTTACCTCCATGCGTGCTCGTGGTGCTCAGGCAACGGATATCGTTGTTCTGGTTGTTGCAGCAGACGACGGCGTGATGCCGCAGACTATCGAAGCTATCCAGCACGCGAAAGCGGCAGGTGTGCCGGTAGTTGTTGCAGTCAACAAAATCGATAAACCGGAAGCGGATCCAGATCGCGTTAAAAACGAACTGTCCCAGTACGGCATCATGCCGGAAGAGTGGGGCGGCGAGAGCCAGTTCGTTCACGTTTCTGCGAAAGCGGGTACCGGTATCGACGAACTGCTGGATGCTATCCTGCTGCAAGCCGAAGTACTGGAACTGAAAGCTGTGCGTAAAGGTATGGCGAGCGGTGCGGTTATCGAATCCTTCCTGGATAAAGGTCGTGGCCCGGTTGCTACCGTCCTGGTTCGCGAAGGTACCCTGAACAAGGGCGATATCGTTCTGTGTGGTTTCGAATACGGCCGCGTTCGTGCGATGCGTAACGAACTGGGTCAGGAAGTACTGGAAGCGGGTCCGTCCATTCCGGTGGAAATCCTCGGTCTGTCCGGTGTTCCGGCTGCGGGTGACGAAGTTACTGTTGTTCGTGACGAGAAGAAAGCGCGTGAAGTTGCACTGTACCGTCAGGGCAAATTCCGTGAAGTTAAACTGGCTCGTCAGCAGAAATCTAAACTTGAGAACATGTTCGCCAACATGACCGAAGGCGAAGTTCACGAAGTGAACATCGTGCTGAAGGCTGACGTACAGGGTTCTGTAGAAGCGATTTCCGACTCTTTACTGAAACTGTCTACCGACGAAGTAAAAGTGAAGATCATCGGTTCTGGCGTAGGTGGTATCACCGAAACCGACGCGACCCTGGCTGCGGCATCCAACGCGATTCTGGTTGGCTTCAACGTACGTGCTGATGCCTCTGCACGTAAAGTTATCGAATCAGAAAGTCTGGATCTGCGTTACTACTCCGTCATCTATCATCTGATCGACGAAGTGAAAGCAGCGATGAGCGGCATGCTGTCTCCGGAACTGAAACAGCAGATCATTGGTCTGGCTGAGGTTCGTGATGTGTTCAAATCACCGAAATTCGGCGCTATCGCAGGCTGTATGGTTACCGAAGGCACGATTAAACGTCACAACCCAATCCGCGTACTGCGCGACAACGTGGTTATCTATGAAGGCGAGCTGGAATCCCTGCGCCGCTTCAAAGATGACGTTAACGAAGTCCGTAACGGTATGGAATGTGGTATCGGCGTTAAGAACTACAACGACGTTCGCGTTGGCGATATGATCGAAGTGTTCGAGATCATCGAGATCAAACGTACAATTGCTTAAGGTTGTTCGGGTGTAGGCCGGATAAGGCGTTTACGCCGACATCCGGCAATGTAATGCCTGATGGCGCTACGCTTATCAGGCCTACAGCCTAATCACCGAATTATTTTCAAAAGGGGCTGAATGCCCCTTTTTTGTCTGGAGAATTTATTATGGCGAAAGAATTTGGTCGCCCGCAGCGTGTCGCGCAGGAGATGCAGAAAGAAATCGCACTCATCCTGCAACGCGAAATCAAAGACCCGCGTGTTGGTATGATGACCACCGTATCGGGTGTTGAGATGTCCCGTGATCTGGCATATGCCAAAGTATTCGTGACTTTCCTCAACGATCAGGACGAAGCTGCCGTGAAAAACGGCATTAAGGCACTGCAGGAAGCCTCTGGTTTTATCCGCTCTCTGCTGGGTAAAGCAATGCGTCTGCGTATCGTGCCTGAGCTGACCTTCTTCTACGACAACTCGTTGGTTGAAGGGATGCGCATGTCCAACCTGGTGACCAGCGTGGTGAAACATGACGATGAGCGTCGTGTGAACCCAGCGGACGACAGCAAGGAGGACTGATGAGTCGTCCTCGTCGTCGTGGTCGCGATATTCACGGTGTCCTGCTGCTGGATAAGCCGCAGGGCATGTCCAGCAATGACGTGCTGCAAAAAGTAAAGCGCATCTACAATGCCAACCGCGCGGGACATACCGGCGCGTTGGATCCGCTGGCGACAGGTATGCTGCCTATCTGCCTTGGTGAAGCGACAAAGTTTTCACAGTATTTGCTGGATTCTGACAAACGCTATCGCGTGGTTGCCCGTCTGGGCCAGCGTACTGACACTTCCGATGCCGACGGGCAGATCGTGCAGGAGCGTCCGGTAACCTTCACCGCAGAACAACTGGCGAGTGCGCTGGAGACTTTCCGCGGCGATATCGAGCAGATTCCGTCGATGTATTCGGCGCTGAAGTATCAGGGTAAGAAGCTGTACGAATATGCGCGTCAGGGCATTGAAGTGCCGCGTGAAGCGCGCCCGATTACTGTCTATGAGCTGCTGTTTATCCGTCATGAAGGTAACGAACTGGAGCTGGAAGTTCACTGCTCCAAAGGCACCTATATTCGTACCATCGTTGACGATCTCGGTGAGAAGCTGGGCTGCGGCGCGCACGTAACGTATCTGCGTCGTCTGACGGTCAGCAAGTATCCGGTGGATCGTATGGTCACGCTGGAACACCTGCGTGAGCTGGTCGAACAGGCAGAACAGCAGAACATTCCGGCGGCTCAACTGCTTGATCCTTTGCTGATGCCAATGGACAGTCCGGCATCGGACTATCCTGTTGTTAATTTGCCTTTAACATCGTCGGTTTACTTTAAAAATGGTAATCCGGTACGGACGACAGGCGCCCCGCTGGAAGGGCTGGTACGCGTGACGGAAGGTGATGACGACAAGTTTATTGGCATGGGGGAGATGGACGATGAAGGTCGTGTCGCCCCCCGCCGCCTGGTGGTTGAGTATCCTGCATAGCGCTCTCTGTCTTGCGATAAAAGGGCGCTGCGAGTAGAATACTGCCGCTTAACGTCGCGTGAATTGTTTAACAATCTGCGTGGCGTATACACAAAATCATTCGAGCTGCATCAAGGCGGCAAGTCTGAGGATCCTCAGGAGCTTACTTAGGTAAGTGACTGAGGTGAGCGGACGCAGCCAACGCAGAGTCAGTTTGAAGGATAAAGTGTATACACTGGGATAGCTGAATTAGAGATCGGCATCCTTTCATTCTTATCACTTTGGAGTTTTAAAATGTCTCTAAGTACTGAAGCTACCGCTAAAATCGTTTCTGAGTTTGGTCGTGATGCAAATGACACCGGTTCTACCGATGTTCAGGTTGCTCTGTTGACTGCACAGATTAACCACCTGCAGGGCCACTTTGCAGAGCACAAAAAAGATCACCACAGCCGTCGTGGTCTGCTGCGCATGGTTTCTCAGCGTCGTAAACTGCTCGACTACCTGAAACGTAAAGATGTTGCACGTTACACCGCGCTGATCGAGCGTCTGGGCCTGCGTCGCTAATTCTTTCGAGTTTCAGAAAGAGGGGGCCTTCATGGCCCCTTTTTTCCAGCAGATGGCAGCAATTCGCTGGAAACTAATGTATTGTTGCTATGAATGATCTTCCGTTGCAGAGGTTCGCGCGGCTAATGAGAGGCTTTACTCATGCTTATGGGTTAGGGTTGTCATTAGTCGCGAGGATGCGCAGAAGATCGGGTATTAACGATGGCGCAAAAATGTGCCGTCAAAAAATAGAGAAAGGATATTATTTTGCTTAATCCGATCGTTCGTAAATTCCAGTACGGTCAGCATACCGTTACGCTGGAAACCGGCATGATGGCGCGTCAGGCGACTGCCGCTGTTATGGTTAGCATGGATGACACCGCGGTATTCGTTACCGTTGTTGGTCAGAAAAAAGCGAAACCAGGCCAGGACTTTTTCCCGCTGACCGTTAACTATCAGGAGCGTACCTACGCTGCTGGCCGTATCCCGGGTAGCTTCTTCCGTCGTGAAGGCCGTCCGAGCGAAGGCGAAACCCTGATCGCGCGTCTGATTGACCGCCCGGTTCGCCCGCTGTTCCCGGAAGGCTTCGTTAACGAAGTTCAGGTTATCGCGACCGTTGTTTCCGTTAACCCGCAGGTTAACCCGGACATCGTGGCAATGATTGGTGCATCTGCTGCGCTGACTCTGTCTGGTATCCCATTCAACGGCCCGATCGGTGCTGCACGTGTTGGTTACATCAATGACCAGTACGTACTGAACCCGACTCAGGACGAACTGAAAGAAAGCAAGCTGGACCTGGTTGTTGCAGGTACTGAAGCAGCCGTACTGATGGTTGAATCCGAAGCTGAACTGCTGAGCGAAGACCAGATGCTGGGCGCTGTTGTGTTCGGTCACGAACAGCAGCAGGTTGTGATTCAGGCGATCAACGAGCTGGCGAAAGAAGCTGGCAAACCGCGTTGGGACTGGCAGCCAGAAGCCGTCAACGAAGCGCTGAACGCACGCGTTGCCGCACTGGCAGAAGCTCGCTTGAGCGATGCTTACCGTATCACTGACAAACAAGAGCGTTATGCTCAGGTTGACGTGATCAAGTCTGAAACCATCGCGACTCTGGTGGCTGAAGACGAAACCCTGGACGCTAACGAACTGGGTGAAATCCTGCACGCTATCGAGAAAAACGTTGTTCGTAGCCGCGTACTGGCAGGCGAGCCGCGCATCGATGGCCGTGAAAAAGACATGATCCGTGGCCTGGACGTGCGTACTGGCGTTCTGCCGCGTACCCACGGTTCCGCACTGTTCACCCGTGGCGAAACTCAGGCGCTGGTTACTGCGACCCTGGGCACCACTCGTGATGCGCAGAACCTCGACGAACTGATGGGCGAGCGTACTGACAACTTCCTGTTCCACTACAACTTCCCTCCGTACTGCGTAGGTGAAACCGGTATGGTCGGTTCTCCGAAGCGTCGTGAGATTGGTCACGGCCGTCTGGCGAAGCGTGGCGTACTGGCAGTAATGCCGGAACTGGATAAATTCCCGTACACCGTACGTGTGGTTTCTGAAATCACCGAATCTAACGGTTCTTCTTCCATGGCTTCCGTATGTGGCGCTTCCCTGGCGCTGATGGACGCAGGCGTGCCGATCAAAGCAGCCGTTGCGGGTATCGCGATGGGTCTGGTGAAAGAAGGTGACAACTTTGTTGTTCTGTCTGACATCCTGGGCGACGAAGACCACCTGGGCGATATGGACTTCAAAGTGGCGGGTTCCCGCGACGGTATCTCTGCACTGCAGATGGATATCAAAATTGAAGGTATCACCAAAGAAATCATGCAGGTTGCTCTGAACCAGGCTAAAGGTGCGCGTCTGCACATCCTGGGTGTGATGGAACAAGCGATCAACGCTCCGCGTGGCGATATTTCTCAGTTCGCTCCGCGTATCCACACTATCAAGATCAGCCCGGACAAGATCAAAGACGTTATCGGTAAAGGCGGTTCTGTTATCCGTGCTCTGACCGAAGAAACCGGCACCACCATTGAAATCGAAGATGATGGTACCGTGAAGATTGCTGCGACCGACGGTGAGAAAGCGAAATATGCTATCCGTCGTATCGAAGAGATCACCGCAGAGATCGAAGTAGGCCGTATCTACAATGGTAAAGTGACCCGTATCGTTGACTTTGGCGCATTCGTTGCCATCGGTGGCGGTAAAGAAGGTCTGGTACACATCTCTCAGATCGCTGATAAGCGCGTTGAGAAAGTGACCGACTACCTGCAGATGGGCCAGGAAGTACCGGTCAAAGTTCTGGAAGTTGATCGCCAGGGCCGTGTACGTCTGAGCATTAAAGAAGCAACTGAGCAGTCTCAGCCTGCAGGCGAACCGGAAGCTCCGGCAAGCCAGGGCGAGTAAGGTTGCCATTGCCCTCCGTGAAAGCGGAGGGCCTTTAACCCGGCAGGATGCCTTGTTAGCAACCGGGGAACCTGGACGTTCATTCAATCGTTGTCTTCGGGAGTGGGAAATGAAGCCTTTTTTGCGCTGGTGTTTCGTTGCGACAGCACTCACGCTGGCTGGATGCAGTAATTCCGCCTGGCGAAAGAGTGAAGTCCTCGCAGTACCATTGCAACCGACTTTGCAGCAGGAAGTGATTCTGGCACGTATGGAACAAATTCTTGCCAGTCGGGCTTTAACCGATGACGAACGCGCACAGCTTTTATATGAGCGCGGAGTGTTGTATGATAGTCTCGGTCTGAGGGCATTGGCGCGAAATGATTTTTCACAAGCGCTGGCAATCCGACCAGATATGCCTGAAGTATTCAATTACTTAGGTATATATTTAACGCAGGCAGGCAATTTTGATGCTGCCTATGAAGCGTTTGATTCTGTACTTGAGCTTGATCCAACTTACAACTACGCGCACTTAAATCGCGGTATCGCATTGTATTACGGCGGTCGCGACAAGTTAGCGCAAGATGATCTGCTAGCGTTTTATCAAGACGATCCCAATGATCCTTTCCGTAGTCTGTGGCTTTATCTTGCCGAGCAGAAGCTCGATGAGAAGCAGGCTAAAGAAGCGTTGAAGCAACGCTTTGAGAAATCGGATAAAGAGCAATGGGGATGGAACATTGTCGAGTTCTACCTGGGCAACATTAGCGAAGCAACGCTGATGGAACGCCTGAAGGCGGACGCAACGGATAACACCTCGCTCGCTGAGCATCTCAGTGAAACCAACTTCTATTTAGGTAAGTACTACCTAAGTCTGGGGGATTTGGACAACGCTACGGCATTGTTCAAACTGGCGGCGGCTAACAACGTTCATAACTTTGTTGAGCACCGATACGCATTGTTGGAATTATCGCTCCTGGGCCAGGACCAAGATGACCTGGCAGAATCGGACCAGCAATAGCTGACGTACACATCAGCCCGTAATCTTTTTTGATTGCCATCACCTTCACGGGTGAGGGCGTTGTTGTTCGTTAATACACCTACTTTGAGCCGGTTCACACTTTTCAATGAAAATTGCAGATCAATTTCATGATGAGTTATGTAGACTGGCCGCCATTAATTTTGAGGCACACGTACTACATGGCTGAATTCGAAACCACTTTTGCAGATCTGGGCCTGAAGGCTCCTATCCTTGAAGCCCTTAACGATCTGGGTTACGAAAAACCATCTCCAATCCAGGCAGAGTGCATTCCGCATCTGCTGGGCGGCCGCGATGTTCTGGGTATGGCCCAGACAGGTAGCGGCAAAACTGCAGCGTTCTCTTTACCGCTGCTCAACAATCTTGATCCTGAGCTGAAGGCACCTCAGATTCTGGTGCTGGCACCGACCCGCGAACTGGCGGTTCAGGTTGCAGAAGCCATGACGGATTTCTCTAAACACATGCGCGGCGTGAACGTGGTTGCCCTGTACGGCGGCCAGCGTTATGACGTGCAATTACGTGCCCTGCGTCAGGGGCCACAGATCGTCGTCGGTACGCCGGGTCGTCTGCTGGATCACCTGAAGCGCGGTACTCTGGACCTCTCCAAACTGAGCGGTCTGGTACTGGACGAAGCTGACGAAATGCTGCGTATGGGCTTCATCGAAGACGTTGAAACCATCATGGCGCAGATCCCGGAAGGTCATCAGACCGCTCTGTTCTCTGCAACCATGCCGGAAGCGATTCGTCGTATTACCCGCCGCTTTATGAAAGAGCCGCAGGAAGTACGTATTCAGTCCAGCGTTACTACCCGTCCTGACATCAGCCAGAGCTACTGGACTGTGTGGGGCATGCGTAAAAATGAAGCGCTGGTGCGTTTCCTGGAAGCAGAAGACTTTGATGCGGCGATTATTTTCGTACGTACCAAAAATGCGACCCTGGAAGTAGCAGAAGCGCTGGAGCGTAGCGGTTATAGCAGCGCTGCACTGAACGGCGACATGAACCAGTCCCTGCGTGAGCAGACTCTGGAGCGTCTGAAAGATGGCCGTCTGGATATTCTGATTGCAACCGACGTTGCGGCCCGTGGCCTGGACGTTGAGCGTATCAGCCTGGTTGTCAACTACGACATCCCGATGGATTCCGAGTCTTACGTTCACCGTATCGGCCGTACCGGTCGTGCGGGTCGTGCGGGTCGTGCGCTGCTGTTCGTTGAGAACCGCGAGCGTCGTCTGCTGCGTAACATCGAACGCACCATGAAGCTGACTATTCCGGAAGTAGAACTGCCGAACGCAGATCTGCTGGGCAAACGCCGTCTGGAAAAATTCGCCGCTAAAGTACAGCAGCAGCTGGAAAGCAGCGATCTGGATCAGTACCGTGCTCTGCTGGCGAAAATGCAGCCGGAAGAAGAGCTGGATATCGAAACGCTGGCAGCTGCACTGCTGAAAATGGCTCAGGGCGAACGTCCTCTGATCCTGCCGCCAGATGCGCCGATGCGTCCGAAACGCGAATTCCGCGACCGTGATGACCGTGGTCCGCGTGACCGTAACGATCGTGGCCCTCGTGACCGTAATGACCGTGGTGGTGAAGACCGTCCGCGTCGTGAACGTCGTGACGTTGGTGACATGCAGCTGTACCGCATTGAAGTGGGCCGTGATGACGGTGTTGAAGTTCGTCATATCGTTGGTGCGATTGCTAACGAAGGTGATATCAGCAGCCGTTACATCGGTAACATCAAGCTGTTTGCTTCCCACTCCACCATCGAACTGCCGAAAGGTATGCCGGGCGACGTGCTGCAGCACTTTACCCGTACTCGCATCCTGAACAAGCCGATGAACATGCAGCTGGTTGGCGATGCAGTTCCGCACACCGGTGGTGAGCGTCGTGGCGGTGGCCGTTTCAGCGGTGAGCGTCGTGAAGGCGGTCGCGGTGAAGGTCGTAACTTTAGCGGCGAACGTCGTGAAGGCGGTCGTGGCGATGGTCGTCGTTTCAGCGGCGAACGTCGTGAAGGCAACCGTGGTCCGCGTCGTGACGATTCTTCTGCTCCGCGTCGTGATGACTCTGCTGGTCGTCGTCGTTTCGGCGGTGATGCATAAGCCTTTTAGCTTTATAGCTGTAAAGTAAAATATACGGCCCCGATCTCAACAATCGGGGCTTTTTTTATTTCAATTGTACTCGTGTACTGGTACAGTGCAGCACATTGAGATGTAGTCACAATATAAATGACTGGAGAGATGGCTAAATGGCAACACTAACCACCACCCAAACGTCACCTTCGCTGCTCGGCGGCGTGGTGATCATCGGCGGCACCATTATTGGCGCGGGGATGTTTTCTCTGCCAGTGGTCATGTCCGGGGCGTGGTTCTTCTGGTCAATGGCGGCGCTGATCTTTACCTGGTTCTGCATGCTGCACTCCGGGCTGATGATCCTTGAAGCTAACCTCAATTACCGCATTGGCTCCAGCTTCGACACCATTACCAAAGATCTGCTGGGCAAAGGCTGGAACGTGGTGAACGGCATCTCGATTGCTTTCGTTCTCTATATTCTGACCTACGCGTATATCTCGGCGAGCGGGTCGATCCTGCATCACACCTTCTCCGAGATGTCGTTGAACGTTCCGGCGCGTGCGGCAGGTCTTGGCTTTGCGTTACTGGTGGCGTTTGTGGTGTGGTTAAGTACCAAAGCGGTGAGCCGCATGACGGCAATTGTGCTGGGCGCGAAGGTGATTACCTTTTTCCTGACCTTCGGCAGCTTATTGGGACACGTTCAGCCCACAACGTTGTTTAACGTGGCGGAAAGCAATGCTTCGTATACGCCGTACCTGCTGATGACGCTGCCGTTCTGTCTGGCCTCATTCGGCTATCACGGCAACGTCCCGAGCCTGATGAAGTACTACGGTAAAGATCCGAAGACCATCGTTAAGTGTCTGGTGTACGGCACGCTGCTGGCGCTGGTGCTGTATACCGTATGGTTGCTGGGGACGATGGGTAATATTCCGCGTCCGGAGTTTATCGGTATTGCGCAGCAGGGTGGTAACATTGATGTGCTGGTACAGGCGCTGAGCGGTGTACTAAACAGCCGCAGTCTGGATCTGCTGCTGGTGGTGTTCTCCAACTTTGCGGTGGCGAGTTCATTCCTCGGCGTTACGCTCGGTCTGTTTGACTATCTGGCGGATCTGTTTGGCTTTGATGACTCGGCAATGGGACGTTTCAAAACGGCATTGCTGACATTTGTCCCGCCAATTATCGGTGGCTTGCTATGGCCGAACGGTTTCCTGTACGCCATTGGCTATGCAGGACTCGCGGCAACCATCTGGGCCGCCATTGTTCCGGCGCTGCTGGCACGTAAATCCCGCGAGCGTTTCGGTAGCCCGAAATTCCGTGTCTGGGGCGGCAAGCCGATGATTGCGCTGATCCTGGTATTCGGTATCGGCAACGCGGTTATCCATATTCTGTCGAGCGTGAATCTGTTGCCTGTATACCAGTAGAACAATTGCCCGGTGGCGCTACGCTTACCGGGCCCACAGATATTGAGTAGGCCGGATAAGGCGCAGCCGCCATCCGGCACAAATAGTACTACCCCAATAATTCCTGCTTCACATCCATCGCCAAATCAAACGAATGTAGGCGTGCCTGATGATCAAAAATCTGACCGTTAACCATAATCTCATCAGCCTGGGTTTCACGCAAAATGGCGTCGAGACCATGCCGCACTTTTGCCTTATCACCGACCAGCGACATGCTCAGCGCCTGTTGTACGCCGTACTGCTCAGAAGCGGACCACAGCTGCTGCATATTCTCTACCGGCGGCGGTAGCTGGCCGGTTTCGCCACGACGCAGCTTCACAAATGCCTGCTGCATGGAGGTGAAAAGAAACTCGGCGTCGCGATTGCTGTCGGCGGCAATAATGTTGATGCACACCATCGCATACGGTTTTGCCAGCCGCGCTGAGGGTTTGAATTGGGTGCGATACAGATGCAGCGCCTGATGCAGCATATCCGGGGCAAAGTGCGAGGCGAAGGCAAACGGCAGACCAAGCTGGGCCGCCAGTTGTGCGCTGTACAGGCTGGAGCCTAATAACCAGACCGGGATCTGCTCGCCGTAGCCGGGAACCGGGCGTACATGGGGATTAGGATCGCGGGCGTCGAACCAGTCCACCAGTTCAGCGACGTCGCGTGGGAAGTTATCGATATCACCGCTCATATGGCGGCGCAGTGCGCGCATGGTTGGTTGATCGCTACCCGGTGCGCGACCAAGCCCGAGATCGATTCGTCCCGGATATAGCGTGTTCAGGGTACCGAACTGCTCGGCGATCACCAGCGGCGAATGGTTAGGCAGCATCACGCCGCCAGACCCGAGATGCAGCGTAGTGGTATTGGCAGCCAGAAAACCAATCAGCACTGAGGTTGCTGCGCTGGCGATGCCGGTCATGTTGTGATGTTCCGCCAGCCAATAGCGGTGGTAGCCGCGCTTTTCAGCCATTTGAGCGAGATCAAGCGAGTGTGTGAAGGCCTCTTTTGCCGAGGATCCTTCAGGGATCGGCGCCAGATCCAGCACCGAGAACGGAATAGTTTTGTCAGTCATAACGGCTCACTTTGTTACCGGTTAATCTTTTAATACTGCATTAAAGATTAGCGAATGTTGTTAACAAAGTGAGCTTTATACGGCGGGCACCGAATATAACATGTCCGATGGCGCTGCGCTTATCGGGCCTACGGGATCGCTATTTGTAGGCCCGATAAGGCATTTATGCCGCATCCGGCTAGGCCTGCAGCTCCAGTCCAGCCAGTCGCTTCCAGTAGCCGTTGCAGTCACTGTGGGCGGCAAGCGGTAATGGGGCACTGCCATTTTCATTGGCGCGGAAGGCGTCGAGCATGGCGAATGTTTCAGTGCCTGAAGGGGACAGACGCACAATATCAACCAGCCCCTGCATCGATGTCAGTTCGTTGCCGAGGTTGTAAACATAGCCGCTCATGGTCTGGATCCCGTTGAGGACAAAGACCTGCTGATTCTCCTGCGACAGCACATCGCGCCCGTTCGGGTATTTTATGCAGCAGGTTTCACACTCGTCTTTTGGACGGTCTTCAGAGCGTGCGGTAAAGCAGCGGGCAGAGTACGCCAGCGGCAGATGCCCGTAGCTCAGCACCTCAACTTCAAACTGATTGCGAATACCCAGCTCATCACACTGGTTGAGCAGGTTTGCCAGCCAGTCGCGGGAAAGCTCTACCGGCATACACCAGCGCACCATGCCTTGTTTGAGCAGAATACGCAGGGTAACCGCGTTGTAGCAGTTGAGCGCATGCCCGGCGACAAACGGCAGCTTACGCTCGGCGCACATGTTTACTACGCCGAGATCGCTGGCTTCCAGCAGGAAGTCACCGTTTTCGACATAGCGCTTCAGCTCTCCCAGTTCAGAAGAGGCCTGCACCAGCGCCAGTGTTGACAGCACAACCTGTTTACCGCTGCCAGCGAGCGATTTCGCCATATCGAGCCAGTCGCCCACTTTGGTGGCACGGCGTTTACTGCATACCGCTTCACCAAGATAGATAACGTCGGCCTGGCTTACGGCAGCCTGCTGATAAAAATCTTCCAGCGTTTCTTTCGGCCAGTACCACAGCACCGGCCCTAAGGAATATTTCATTGCTTCTCTCACTGCCATTTACGGTGATACGCACCAAGCGTGGTCTGCGTGCCTTCGGACATAGAACCGAGCGTTTCCATCCACGCGGCCTGCGGGACGTAGTTTTGCGGGTCGGCCATACAGCGGTCGATCGCCTGACGCCACACTTTCGCCACCTGGCTGACATAGGCCGGACTACGCTGACGACCTTCGATTTTCACCGAGGCAATATTGGCTGCCAGCAGTTCCGGCAGCAGCTCCAGCGTGTTCAGGCTGGTGGGTTCTTCCAGCGCATGATAGCGCTCGCCGTCAACCAGATAACGGCCTTTACACAGTGTGGGATAACCCGCGTTTTCTCCGTCCTGATAGCGGTCGATCAGCACTTCATTAAGGCGGGATTCCAGCCCTTGCTGGGTTTGCTGCCAGCGTACAAAACGGGCTGGAGAACAGGCGCCAACCGTGTTAGGCGACTCGCCCGTCAGATAGGACGAAAGATAGCAACGGCCTTCCGCCATAATGCACAGGCTGCCAAAGGCGAACACTTCCAGGGGAACTGGCGTGACGCGAGCGAGCTGCTTCACCTGATGAATAGACAGCACGCGCGGCAACACCACGCGGGCGACGTCAAAGTTGCGATGATAGAAATTAATCGCCTCTTCATTGGTTGCAGATGCCTGAACAGAGACATGGCGCTCAATATGCGGGTAGCGCTCTGCGGCATACTCAAGCATGGCGAGGTCGGCGAGGATTAGCGCATCTGCACCCAGTTGCGCCGCCATATCCACGGCACGTTGCCAGCGCGCGTAACCATCCGGATGCGCAAAGGTGTTAATCGCGATGTGCAGCTTACGGCGGTGCTGATGAACAAAACTCACCGCTTCCTGCAATTTTTTCTCGGTAAAATTAAGGCCGGCGAAATGACGGGCGTTGGTATCATCTTTCAGCCCGATGTAGACAGCATCAGCGCCGTTCTCGATGGCCGCCTTAAGCGCCGGGAGGTTTCCGGCAGGGCAGAGCAGCTCCATAATTTATCCTGAACGTTGCGCCGTGAAGGGCGCAGAAATGTTAACGAAGAGGGATTTTAGTTAACCTTGCTGAGACAATTTTTGATTTGAGGCAGTTAAAGTCGTATTGGTGACACCAATAAAGAGGTAACAATTTCGTAGCGAATTGTTGATTTATGCCGCTATGTCGTTTATTTGATATGGCAAAATAGCAGGACTATTGAAACAGGGAGTAAAGCTCGTGTTGGATAAACTGCGTTCACGCTTAGTACATTTTGGTCCTTCTCTGATGAGTGTACCGGTTAAACTGACGCCCTTTGCGCTAAAGCGCCAGGTTCTGGAACAGGTCCTGAGCTGGCAGTTTAGTCAGGCGCTGGCCGATGGGGAGCTGGAGTTTCTCGACGGCCGCTGGCTGAGCATTCATGTGCGTGACATTGGCCTCAAATGGTATACCTCTGTTGAGAACGATAAACTTATTGTCAGCCAGAATGCAGATGCGGATGTAAGTTTTAGCGCCGATGCCAGCGATCTGCTGATGATCGCGGCGCGCAAGCAGGATCCGGATACGCTTTTCTTCCAGCGTCGCCTGGTGATTGAAGGTGATACAGAATTAGGGCTGTATGTAAAAAATCTGATGGACGCCATCGAACTGGATCAGATGCCTAAAGCGTTGCGCGTCATGCTGATGCAGTTGGCGGATTTTGTTGAGGCGGGGATGAAAACGCCGCCAGAAACCAAACAGACTTCGGTAGGTGAGCCATGCTGATTCGAGTTGAAATTCCCATTGATGCCCCTGGTATTGATGCGCTGCTGCGCCGTTCATTTGAGAGCGATGCGGAAGCGAAATTAGTGCACGACCTGCGTGAAGATGGCTTCTTAACGCTGGGTCTGGTTGCGACTGATGACGAAGGTCAGGTAGTGGGTTACGTCGCGTTTAGTCCTGTCGATGTTCAGGGCGAAGATCTGCAATGGGTCGGCATGGCGCCGCTCGCGGTGGATGAAAACTACCGGGGGCAGGGGCTGGCGCGTCAGCTGGTCTATGAAGGACTCGATTCACTGAACGAGTTTGGCTACGCCGCGGTGGTCACACTGGGGGATCCAGCACTGTACAGCCGCTTTGGCTTTGAGCTGGCAGCCCATCATGACCTGCGCTGCCGCTGGCCGGGCACCGAAAGCGCGTTCCAGGTTCATCGCCTGGCGGACGATGCGCTGGAAGGCGTGACGGGCCTTGTGGAATACCACGACCACTTCAATCGTTTTTAAGCTCCGGGGTTTGCAGGCTGCTCAGTAGCGCCTCAAACCCTTCGCCTTCGACAAGGCGCTCTTTCTGCCGCTTGGTGAGCTGTTTGACGCGATACTCTATGCGCAGGGCTAGCGAACGGCCGCCAACCTGCGCCGCAAATGCCAACGTGAGTTCCCCCTTTCCGCGTAGCGCCTTCGCGCCTTTCCCACTTTGATGCTGCTTATAGCGGCGTTGCACATCGGTGGTTATTCCGGTGTATAAGGCGTTGTCCGCGGTACGGATCAGGTACAGATACCAGGGTGTCATTGTCACCATCGACGTGATAATTTTCAGGCCTACAGTATAAAAGAGAACAGAAATGGAAACACTGACTGCGGTGACCCGCTGGCTGGCAAAGCAGCACGTCGTGACCTGGTGCGTACATCATGAAGGTGAATTATGGTGCGCCAATGCGTTTTACCTGTTTGATGCGCAGAAGATGGTGTTCTATGTGCTGACCGAAGAGAAAACGCGGCATGCGCAGATGTCCGGACCACGCGCGCCGATTGCCGGTACAGTAAACGGTCAGCCTAAAACCGTCGCTCTGATTCGTGGCGTACAGTTCAAAGGGGAAATCCGGCGTCTTGAGGGGCAGGAGAGCGAAGACGCGCGTAAAGCCTACAACCGCCGTTTCCCCGTTGCCAGAATGCTGCCAGCGCCCGTATGGGAGATTCGACTGGATGAAGTCAAATTTACGGACAACACGCTGGGCTTCGGTAAAAAGATGCACTGGCTGCGTGATCTATAGTTAGAAGAGTGATTGAAGACTTGGGGAAGATAAGCGATGAGTCAGGTGTTAATAACGGGAGCCACGGGGTTGGTGGGCGGACATTTGCTGCGTATGCTGCTCAATGAACCCCGGGTCAATGCCATTACGGCACCAACGCGTCGACCGCTGGCAGATACGGTTGGTATCTATAACCCCCATGATCCGCAGCTAACCGATGCTTTGGCACAGGTCACCGATCCGGTCGATATTGTCTTTTGTTGTTTGGGGACTACCCGGCGTGAAGCGGGCAGCAAAGAGGCGTTTATCCATGCTGACTACACGCTGGTGGTAGATACGGCCCTGACGGGACGTAGGTTAGGCGCCCAGCATATGCTGGTAGTGAGTTCGATGGGCGCCAATGCGAATTCACCGTTTTTTTATAATCGGGTGAAAGGTGAAATGGAGCAGGCGCTGATCGCGCAGAATTGGCCACGGCTGACGATTGTCCGGCCTTCAATGCTACTGGGTGATAGGGACAAACAGCGGACGAATGAGATGTTTTTAGCGCCGTTGTTCAGGCTGCTACCGGGTAACTGGAAGTCGATTGAAGCGCGCGATGTTGCGCGGGCAATGCTGGCAGAAGCGCTGGCGCCTGGGCATGAAGGGGTTTCGATCCTGACCTCTTCCGAGCTACGCGAAAGGGCTAAATAAAAAAATGCCGGATGGCGCTGACGCTTATCCGGCCTACAAACGATTACGTTCTGTAGGCCGGATAAGATGCCACCATCTACAGGCGTGTTACTTAATAAACGTAAAGGCTGTCGTGACGCGTTTCACGCCGCTTACCCGGCTGGCGATATCCGCCGCCGCCTTCGCTTCACGCTCGGTCACCAGACCTAACAGGAACACTTCTCCGTTCTCAGTCGTTACTTTCACGTTAGAGGATTTCACCTGATCGCTGGTCAGCAACTGGGAACGTACTTTGGTGGTTATCCAGGTATCGTTGGACGCATCGCCCAGACCGATTGGCTGGCCCTGACGGATCTCATTAAAGACCTCAGTCGTACCTTCTACGCCCATCGCAATCTGTTTTGCTCGCGCAGACAGTTCGCTATTCGGCGACTGGCCGACCAGCAGCACTTTACCCTGATATGCGCTCACGTTGATTCGCGCTTCTTTCTTGATCTGGGCATCTTTCGACAATGCCGTATTGACGCGTAATTCCAGGGTACTGTCATCAACCTGGGTGCCGACACTACGAGGATCCGTCGCGGCTTTAGTCCCGACAGCTGCAGTTCCAACAACGGCGGCAGCGACACAGCCTTGCAGCAGCAGTGCAGCGATAATCACAGCAAGCGGCGAAAATGCCTTCATGTGTACTCCTTAATCATCCTGGTGAGGGAAAAGCGTGTTATCGATAAGATCGCAAAGGCAGTTGACCGTCAGCATGTGCATTTCCTGAACGCGGGCGCTGTGGTGTGAGGGTATACGGATTTCAACATCCTGTGGCCCCAGTAATCCGGCCAGTTCCCCTCCGTCATACCCGGTCAGCGCGACGATTGTCATGTCGCGTGTCACGGCGGCTTCAACGGCTTTTACGATATCGCGGCTATTACCACGCGTAGAGATTGCCAGCAGAACATCACCTGCATGTCCCAGCGCACGGACTTGTTTTGCATAAACTTCGTCGTGCAGGCGATCGTTGGCAATCGCAGTTAAGACCACATTATCAGTGTTTAGTGCAATCGCAGGTAAACTTGGGCGTTCTGTTTCAAAACGATTGATCATGCTGGCAGCAAAATGCTGTGCGTTGGCAGCGGACGTCCCATTACCACAACAGAGAATTTTGTTGCCATTGAGCAGGGACTGAACCAGCGTCATGGCGGCACGGGAGATTGCATCCGGAAGTGCTTCAGCCGCAGCTATCTGAGTTTGAATGCTTTCTGTAAAGCAGACTTTAATTCTATCTAACACGCTAATCCTTAAGAACCAGGCTCTGAATCTTCAACTATGAGCGGTCGTTGAACGCGTCCTTAAACCACTCAACATCATTTCCGGTGAAGGCTAACACATCGAACCGGCAATCCACAGTATCAAAACTCCCATTGTGGCGCGCAAGCCACAAGCGGGCGGTCTGTAATAATTTGTGTTGTTTGCTCCGGGTCACACTCGCCGCCGCACCGCCGAACTGTGCTGAGCGTCGGTAGCGAACCTCAACAAATACGGTGGTGTTGCCTTCACGCATTATCAGGTCGATTTCGCCGCCACGTTCACGCACATTGGCGGCGATAAAATGCAGTCCCTTGCTCAGAAGCCAGTCACGCGCGGTGGATTCCCACGCGTCACCGGTCTGTTTACTCGTTAACTGGCGGGGACGACTTGTCCTTGCTGGTATTTGAGCCATGATAACTTCCTGTTAATCACACAATCCTGCGTTGCGGTTAAGGCCCCGGTATTACCGTTAATTTCGAAACCCTGCACCTGACGCATTTGCGAGAAGTGGTTGGCAAGCGACCAGGCATCGACACCCATGGCATACATACGCGCCAGCGAGTAGTCGTTACGAACCGCGCCAAGCGCCTGCTGCATGAGAGGTGCGTTAGCGCCTGCCAGCATCGGAATTTCGCTGTACTGCAAGCCTTCCATCTCCAGACGGAAATCCGGGCCGGCAGTGCCCTGCGCACTACGAGAGCTGGCGTACAGCGTTGCTCCGCTCTGGCTGCCGTTGCGCATGGCGATCATCGGCTTAATAAATGCAATTTCTTCCGGCGTCGCCAGAATATACACGGCATCAACACGACCGCTGCCGCCGGTGATTTGTGCATCGGTAGGTGCTGCCGGGATGGTCAGACCGCCAATCGTTACGCCGGGTTGGGCTGGCACAGAGGAGGCCACGGGGCTGCCTGTCAGGGAAATCCCTGAGCCGCCGTTGACGCCCATTTTAAGTTCAGCGGTGGAGCCGAACTTCTGCTGCAATACCACGCCGCCACCCAGTTTTTGCCATTCCTGTGCAAAGGCGTTGGCAACGCGATCGCCTAATGAACTCCGTGGAATCAACAACAGCGGCGTCTGTTTTCCTTGATCGCGGATGTGGCGCGCGGCGTCGCGCGCTTCATCTTCTGGCGACAGGGCGAAGTAGCAGACATTCGGCAGATTTTTCACCGACTCCGGCTGGTTAAGCGCCAGGACGTTCAATGGCGTGTTGCTTTTCATCAGCTCTTCAACATTGTTCTTCAACAGTGGGCCAACCACGATGCTGGCGCCATCCTGCTGAACCTGAGTCAGGATCTGGTTCAGCGGCTGTGATGAAGTGTCGTAGATTTTCAGCTCAGCGGATGGATTCGCCGGTGCACTGGCTGTTGTTGGCTGAGCGGGTGTTGTGGGCTGCACAGCAGGTGTTTCTGGTTGAGCCGGCGTCTCGTTGGTCAGATCGCTTACTGACGCCTGAGACGGGCTGGCAACGCCGTCAGTCGTTTGCGGCTGTTCTGTGGTGGTCGCGGCAGCTGGAACTGCGGCAGGTGCGACAGCAACAGGGGCTGCGACAGGTTGAGTGCCCATGTTTTTCGCAGCTTCAAAGCCTTGCTGAATAGTCCGGCCAAATACAGCGGCCTGACCGTTCAGTGGTAACAGCAGGGCGATTTTGCTGGTGGAGGCGGGCTTAAAGCTCTGCACGTTAACCAACTGTGTTGGTAACAGTTTTGCCCCTGGGTTTTGCGGATAACGTTTCTGCCAGTCCGCAATACCGGCTTTCATCATGTCCGGATCGTTACGGTTATCGAACCAGACGCGCTGGAGATCCAGCCAGCCTTGCAGCACGTTTTCATCAGCATTGATGACCAGCGCCTGCGCTTGCTCCTGGGTCATGGACGACAGCGCCTGCCAGGTGGCGTCCATATTTTTCTGCTTAGCATTCGCGGCCAGCAGCGGTTCCTGGGCGATCAGGGCGCGCAGCAGCGTCAGAGATGGACGACCCTGGTTGACGTCGATTTGCGCCTGCCAGTAGCGTGCCTGTTGGTTTTGATCAAAATCGGCGGGAGTTAACTTATCCAGCAGGGCCTGTGCGCCAGCGACATCTTTCTGCGCGAGCTTAATCTCGACGGCTAGCAGTGACTGCTCACGCTGCTGGGTATCGCTTAGCTTCTGCGGTAGCTGGTTAAACAGTTCGATAGCCTGCTGGCTCTTGCCTTCTTTCAGCAGTGCACGAATGGCGAGTAATTGCCAGTTGGTCTTGCTATCATCTGAGCTTTGCTGCATTTGTTGCAGATAAAAGCCGGAATCAGCCTGCGCAGTGCCCTGCATATGGGCTGCACTCTGGTCTGGCGCCTGGGTGCCACAGCCTGCGAAAATCAGTGCTGCCAGAATGACTGGTAGCGCGCGTGCGGCTTTCAAACGAGAAAATGTTGAGGGTACCATACTGTATCCAGTGATATTTTTTTACTCAATGCTCAATATTAAATCGGCAATACGGACGACACAATGAAACAACACGAATCGGCGGATAATTCTCAAGGCCAACTCTTTATTGTACCTACTCCTATAGGAAATTTGGCTGATATTACCCAACGAGCGCTCGAAGTTTTACAAGCCGTTGATTTGATTGCCGCTGAAGACACCCGTCATACCGGATTATTGTTACAACACTTCGCGATTAACGCCCGTTTGTTTGCCTTACACGATCACAATGAGCAACAAAAAGCCGAGACGCTGGTGGCAAAGCTCAAAGAGGGGCAAAACATTGCGCTGGTTTCTGATGCCGGAACGCCGCTGATTAACGATCCGGGCTACCATCTGGTGCGTACCTGTCGCGAAGCGGGGATCCGCGTTGTTCCTCTGCCAGGCCCTTGCGCGGCGATTGCTGCCCTGAGCGCTGCTGGCCTGCCTTCCGACCGCTTCTGCTATGAAGGTTTTCTGCCTGCCAAATCGAAAGGCCGCCGCGATGCGATGAAAGCCATTGAGGCTGAACCGCGTACGCTTATTTTTTATGAATCCACCCACCGTTTGCTGGATAGCCTGGAAGACATGGTTGCCGTCTGGGGCGAATCCCGCTACGTGGTGCTGGCGCGTGAGCTGACTAAAACCTGGGAAACTATTCACGGCGCACCGGTTGGCGAACTGCTGGCGTGGGTCAAGGAAGATGAAAACCGTCGCAAAGGCGAAATGGTGCTGATTGTCGAAGGGCATAAAGCGCAGGAAGACGATCTTCCTGCCGATGCGCTGCGTACATTGGCCTTATTGCAGGCAGAACTGCCGCTGAAAAAGGCCGCCGCGCTGGCTGCTGAAATCCATGGCGTGAAAAAGAATGCGTTGTATAAGCACGCTCTGGAACAGCAGGGAGAGTAACAGGTCCTGGAGTAAACACCGGCTTGTCGGAAGAAATGTCGGAAGAACTTACTGAAAGCGTTGCAGCTAAAAGGCAAACTGCAACGCGTTGGGGCAACAAAGGGGGATGTGGTAAGTGCTGTAAACTTTACTTATCAGGATATTGCGAGCCGTCAATCAGGCAACTCACATTGCGGTGTAGCCATAAAAATGAAGCAGGAATAGTAGTAGTAATGGTGGCGGACAGATATTTTTCTACCGCGTCGCACTTCCCCTCACCGGCTATCAGCAGCAAGATCTCTTTCGCATTCAGGATGTCCTTCAACCCCAACGTAATGCCGCGAGTTACGCGATTGGCAGCCGTTTTTAACATGTCATGATGGCGCGTTTTTTCATCAAGTACACTGATATGGCAAAACGGTTCCAGGAGCTCTGCGGGTTCATTCAACCCCAAATGGCCGTTTTTTCCGATTCCCAGCACACATAAATCGAGGCCGCCCCGGCTGGCAATAATCTCTGTGATGCGTTTACATTCCTGCTCGTTAACATTTTCAGATTGAAAACCGACCAGTTGTTCTGCTCGTAAACCCAACGGTTGAGCGATGTGTTGTTGCAGGAAAGATTCACACGTTGCTGGTGAGTTCAGCGGAATACCGACCCACTCGTCCAGTTTCACAAAGACTACCTGCTCAAGAGCGATCTTACGTTGGTTAATTTTTTCGACAAAGTAGCGATAGGTGAGAAGCGGTGTGCCTCCTGTTGCCAGACAGATGGTTGCATCAGGTTTGTTCTGTATCAGCGTAATTAGCTGTTCGCTGGCGCGATCGCTTAATACGTCATAATTGTCGCAGTACTGGGTATATTGCATTTTTTGAGTCCTTTGAAGGAGGATGTTGCAGGCCGCTTCATCCTCTTTTCGTTTAAAGAATGCCAAGTGCTGACGAGATAATAGACAGTACAAACGTCACGCCGATTAACAGTACTGGATGTGCTTTTTTCACCCGCAACAGGTAGTACATCAGTAATGTGTATCCCATCGGTAAAATATTCGGGAATACTTTATCGAAAAAATCCTGCTGCAATGCCACGCTGTGGGTGCTATCGATTGCAAAAGACGTTACAACGTTAATGTGCACATAGGACGCGATAAGTCCGCCAATAACGGTGATCCCAAGAATCGTCGCTGAGCGGGCAATCATCTGCGAATTTTCCCGGACTTTATCGATAGCCTTAATCCCTACTGAATAACCGACATGCGTCCAGCCGACACGCAGGAAAAAGATCATCAAATAAACGGCGAAGAACAAAATAGGGCCCAGTATGTTTCCCTGGCTGGCGAAAGAGGAGCAGATACCAGCCATAATAGGCAGTAAGGTGAACCAGAAAATAGCATCACCGATCCCCGCGATAGGCCCGAACAACGCGACTTTCAAGCCTTTAATGGTGTCGCGGTTTTCTCCCTTTTCTTCCATTGAGATCAGCAATCCCATCAGAAAACCGACCAGGTTAGGGTGGGTATTAATAAATTCTAAATGATCTTTCATCGCCGCACTGAGACCGGCTTTATCGTCCTTATAGATTTTTTTTAGTACCGGGAGCATAGCCCAGGTAAAACCACCTGCCTGCATCCTTTCATAGTTAAAGCTGGCCTGAAGAAGTGACGAGCGAAAGCCAAGGCGAGTAATGTCTTTTTTACTGATTTCAGATCCCATTGCTATAGTCCTCTTCTTCATTGTTTTTATTGGCTACAGGCTGAGGTTGAGCCTGCTGTTTGGCTTTTGCATTGAAAAACTCATATACGGCGAAGCCTGCGCCCAATACGGCGACGGGCAGAAGGTTGTTGACCTGGATGTAGCAAACGAAGAGGAAGCCAGCAATCAGATAAGGTATGTACTGTGCTTTGAACATCACGCGGAGTAACAAACCAAAACCGACTGCGGGTAAAATGCCTCCGGCCACTTCAAATCCATGTGTTAACCAGGCGGGCATGGCTTTTACCAGTGACTGCATAGCGCCCTGCGCCAGATATGTACACAGGAAGGCGATGATGGCGTAAGAAGAAGCAACAATCAGTGTTGTCAGCCAATTCAGACGCGTAAATGCGCTTGTGTTTGCTTCTTTCGCGCAGTTATCGGCTTTTGCCATGAACAGAGAGAATGCTGAGTAAAAGAATAATATTACGTATTGCATTAGAAGGCTGAAGGGCAAACCAAGGCCGATGGCCGTTTTGGCATCCACGCCGGTAGACCATGCGATAACCGTGGTCATTAAACCGGCCATGATTGGATTAGGTGGCTGTACACCTCCTGCGGGGGTCAGGCCGGCAAAAGCCAACTCGGTTAAACCACCCGTTATCAAGCCAATGTGAATATCACCCAGAATTGCGCCAGTTAAAGTACATACAATAATCGGTCTGAATAAAAATAAGGCTTCCAGCCAAAAATCAATTCCCAACAAGAAAACTAATGCAGCCAGGGATATACCCTGAATAAGGGTTATTTCATGCATATAGATCACCTCAAGTAAATAAATCCTTTTATTTTGAAAAAGTTGCCGAGCCTTTTAATCAGGGATCTGTTCTTTTTGATCACCAGGGACATCCTGAATAAAGATATTAACACCCTGTTTTTTTATAAACTGAAGGTCGTCAAGATCTTGTCCGTTGACGTAAACTTTGCTGCTAATCTGTTTTTTACCTTCAGAAAAATGCATATTGCCTACGTTGACGTCATTAAGTTGAATACCGCCTTCAAGCAATCGTCTTACCGTTTGTGGTGTTCGGCAAATCAGAAAGATTTTCTGATGTGGCGCGGCCTTACCGATAACGTTTATGGTTTTATCTATGGAAAAAAAACGGATGCCAAAACCGTAAGTTTCAGCAGTAATGCCCATTAATTTCTGCTGAATCTCATCTTGAGCAACGTCATCATCAACAACGACCAACAGGTTCGCACCAATTGTGGATGTCCATGTGACACCAACTTGCCCATGTACTAATCGGTTATCAATGCGGGTTAATAGAATATTTGGACCACTCATACTTAAATCCTCACCATAAAAAGATTGAATAATATAGATTATTGAAATATATTATTATTGCAGTATCACATTTGAAAATTCATTCAGCATAATTAAAAAATACATCTCCTCTATTATTCGAATAATGAGTGCTACCTGACATTACGCAGATAGCACTCGTGAATAAAAAAGAAATATAACGATGGTTATGATGATTCGCAGGCAGCCATCAATTTGTTTGCTGACCCGCATACAGTGATTTTGCTACGTACCACCTCTTTCATAGCATCCATACCGACCCGCATGTAATAGCGAGGATCGTTGCCCTGCGGATTTTCCGCAAACCATGCTTTGACCGCATCGGCAAAAGCGATTTTCAGTTCGGTAGCCACATTAACTTTGCAAACGCCAAGCTCGATCGTGCGGCGGACGTATTCGTCAGGGACATCGCTTGCGCCATGCAGCACCAGCGGAATATCCACCACCTCACGAATTTCACCCAGCCGCTGGAAATCGATTTTGGGCGTTTTGGTGTACAAGCCGTGTGCTGTGCCGATGGCAACAGCAAGGCTATCTACGCCAGTACGCTCAACAAACCGTTTAGCTTCTTGTGGATCGGTTAGGAAGGCGCTTTCTGCATCCACGCTCATATCATCTTCTACGCCACCGAGGCGGCCCAGCTCAGCTTCCACGCTGCAATCTTTGGCATGGCAAAAATCCACAACGGATTTCACCAGCTTCACGTTTTCTTCAAACGGAAAGTGGCTGCCGTCAATCATTGCGCTGCGCACTCCTGCATTCACTTTACGACGGATATCGTCCAGCGACTCATGGTGATCGAGGTGCAGCGCAAGCGGTATTCCGTAGCTGATGGAATAAGCGCTGCACAGCGCGTAGATCTCTTCCAGCGCGATATGTTTAAAGGTGCCTGGCGTCCCGGCAAGGATCACCGGCGATTGCATTTCAGAGCACACTTCAAGGATCGCCTGGATCGTCTCGGCGTTATGAATGTTGAAGGCGGGTACGGCATAGCCCTTTTTTTGTGCATCCAGCAGGAGGTATTTCGTGGAAATAATGCTCATAAAACGATCCTTTTAGGCGTTCCAGGGATGAATAACAACGCCCTGTACAACGCGGTTCACAGTGCCGCTGGCAGAAGGCGTATCCGGTGTATTGCCGATATTGATGGATTGCGTTAAAGCAAAGACCTGGGCGTAGATCAGGAAGCAGAACGCCAATTCCATATCGATGAAAGTGCGTGCTGGTGGCAGCAGAATATGTGGGCCAGCTTCAATCACCTCATGGGTTTGTGCGGCAATCGCGACAACCCGCAATGCCTGCCGATCGCGGCGTAACTCTGCCAGCAGATCGAGATCGTATTGACGTGTATAGGGATGGTTGGAAACAAAGACTACTACCAGAGTTTCGTTATCAACCAGTGACTTCGGACCGTGACGAAAACCTGTCGGGGAGTCATAGAATGCAGCCAGTTTGCCTGCCGTCAGCTCCAGGACTTTCAGGGCCGATTCACGCGCGACGCCCTGTAATCCACCGCTACCGAGGTAGACGATCCGTTTCCAGGGCTCATTGCCAAATACGCCGTCGCTGAAATCGCCCAGTGAAGTCAGGATCGCCTGGCACCGATCGGCCACGTCGCGGAAGGTCTGACTGTTGATTTTCTCCGGGGCGAATACTGCCAGGCAGCTGGCCATCATGGTGGTAATGCTGCTGGTCATCGCGAAACCACGATCATGTGTCTCTGCGGGCATTAGCAGAGCAAAAGCATTGTCGCTTGCAACTGCGTTTTGATACAGGCTACCTGCTTCGTTACAGGTGATTGGCAGGTGATAACACTCAGGCACAAACTGATTAGCCAGCTCTACCGCAGCAACACTTTCAGGGCTGTTACCTGAGCGAGCGAAAGAAATGAGCAGCAGCGGATGTGCGGGATTCAGGTAATCCATCGGATTGGTGACCAGATCGGTGGTCGGTACAGCGCTGATGTTTTTACCGGTATAGCTTGCCAGCCAGGGGGCGATGATGTCGCCAATGAATGCTGATGTTCCGGCCCCGGTCAGTATGATCCGCAGATCGTTTTTGCGCAGTAATGGTGCGAGAAAGCTGTCAATGGCAGATCGAATGTTGTCGATATTCGTAAGGGAACGGATCCAACTGGCTGGTTGTTGACGGATCTCTTCTTCGGTCCAGGTGCCCGTTACCGCGGTAACAGGGGTATAGGTTTCTGGCATAACTTAAGTCCTTAGTCTTGTAAATTCCACATAAGACGCTGGCGAGAATGTCGCTATCTTTCGTTTCGTTTCACTTGTTCATCTTGTCGATTGATTAAAATCTATAGGAAAGAAATCGAAAGAGCAATAATCCAAAAGGAAATAAAACGAAATTTGTGATCGTGAGAACGAAGGATATGGTTATCTTATTGATCTATAAAGAAGAGGTTGATTGCGATGTGGATCGGTATTTCCATAAGCGAAAGGAAAAGAAAGGCCTTGCGATCGAAGACCGCAGGCCAACGGGATGCAAAATGAAAGGTCTAAAGGGGGAGAGCCTGACCCTGAATCCAAATCTGTTGTAAATATAGCCCGCTATTAAGCGCGATCGCGTCGGCTCGTTTTCCCACTGCTAACGATCCCAGTAGGCGATCGATACCTAACAAACGTGCGGGGTGGAGTGAGGCCATATGAATTGCCTCTTCTGCCGTTATCCCGGTGAGCTCGACCATATTACGTACGGCTGCATCAACCGAGAGCGTGCTACCAGCCAGGCCACCGGAAGCGGTACGCACAATACCACTGTGCATTTCAACCTCCTCACCGCAGAGCGTATAGCATCCGTCTGGCATTCCTGCAGCCTGCATGGCATCGGTGATCAGCACCAGTCTGTCTTTGGCGCAACAGCAGCAAAGCTTCATGGCCGCCGGGTGGACATGGTGTCCGTCAGCGATAAGTTCCAGCCAGGCGCGAGGGTCGGTTAAGCCTGCGCCAACCATTCCTGGCTCCCGATGATGTAAACCGGTCATACCGTTATAGCAGTGAACCAGTCCGTCAGCGCCGGCGTCAAAGGCTGCGCGGGTTTGTTCCCAGGTAGCTGCGCTGTGTCCCAGCATCACCCGTACGTTGCGCTGCTTCAGATGTTCGATGGCCTGCAATGCACCGGGTTTTTCTGGTGCCAGCGCAACGACGCGCAATGTTTGCTGGGAAATCGCAATCAGTTCATCCAGTTCACTGAGTTCCAGTTCCCTGAAAAGCTCAGGCGGGTGCGCCCCTTTGTTCTGCGGCGTAAAGTACGGGCCTTCAAGATAACTGCCCAGCACCTGTGCGCCGGGCCCTCCGAAATGGTAGCGATGGGCGATACGCTCAAGCGCCTTGTGAATATCCGGTAGTGGAGCGGTGACGGTAGTGGGTAGCCAGTTGGCTACCCCTTCACGTGCTTTGTGCATCGCCAGTTTGTCGAGCGTATCCGGTGCTTCATCCATCACATCGGCACCCGCGCCCCCGTGCACGTGGGTATCAATGTATGCCGGACAGAGCAGTTCAGCATCGCGGACCATAACGCCGGAAGGAATTGGCTCTATTGCCGCAATGATACCGTCTTCAACATGCAATTGATGATCGTCCAGCCAGCCCTGTTCTGTCAGTAGACGTCTGGCGCGCAGTAGCTGTGTCATATCCCTTCCTCAACGGGCTTTTCCTCACGGCAGCGTCCCAGTTCGTCCACCAGGCTGGTTAAACCCCGGTGCCCGCACTCCAGCGCTTGCAAACGAAACGCTTCGCTGCTCAGGCCGTCACGCTCCAGCACCATCTCCAGGAGCAGTTGCAGATTGGTACCGGTGATCACTTCAGTGCCTTGCCTTTGCATCGCCAGCGTGGAAGCGACGCGAAATGGCGTCCCGCCCAACAGGTCTGTCAGAAACACGATATCTTGCTGCGCATCCAGTTCACTCACCGCCTGTTCAAGTTGCGAAGTGAGTAAGGCAGTGGTAGAGGTTTCTGGAAAGTCGATGGCAATGAACTGAGTCTGTTCACCCAGAATCTGTTTCATCGCTTTTTCCATTCCGCTGGCAAACCCGCCATGACCCGTCAAAATAATACCTAACATCTACAACCCCTTATATTTACAGGAAATGACAGAACTTACCTACGACGCCGAGCACCACGGTAATGGCGATAAGGCGCAGAGGACTCCAGCCACGGCGGACCAGCCAGAACATGGTCAATGTGTAGACCAACGGCAAAAATGCAGGCATCAGCTTGTCTATCACGTCTGTTTGCAGTTTCACTACCGCATCGCCAGCTGTGATTTCCAGCGTAGTGCTCAGGCGAACATAGGTCGCTACCAGCGCACCGATCACCGTCATCCCTACGATGGATGCCGCATGTCCAACTTTTTTGGTGTTAGCTTTAATCAGCGGAATGGCAGCAACACCCATTCGATAAGCATAGTGTGCCAGCCCAAAGCGCAGACCAAGATGAACCACGTTGAACATAACAATAAAGACAACTGCGCCAAGAATAGAGCCTTGCAGCGCCAGGCTGGCACCGATACCGCCGCAAATAGGCAGTAACGTTAACCAGAACATGGCATCACCGATGCCGCCCAGCGGCGCACCCACGGCAATCTTGGTACTTTGAATACTGTTCACATCCTGCTTGGAGCGTTCCATCGCCAGGATAATCCCGATAACAAACGTGACCAGGAACGGGTGCGTGTTGAAGAAGCCCATATGGCCTTTCATCGAACGCGCCAGATCGCGCTTATTGGTATGGATCTTTTTCAGAGCAGGTAACAGGCCGTACAGCCATCCTGATGCCTGCATACGTTCGTAGTTAAAAGAGGCCTGCAACAGCATTGAACGCCAGGCAACACGGTTGATATCTTTTTTCGTCAGTTCGGCACCGATATTCTGGTCTTCGTAGACGTTTTCATTGGTGCCTGACAGCAGCGTTTCTTCGGTTTCGGAAACGTTCGGCAGAGCCGTTTGATTAGATGCCATCTTCGAATTCCTCTTTTTGTGCTGCGGGAGCTGTAGGTTCAGGTGATTTACGCAGAAAATCGATCAGCGCCATTGCCAGTGCTGCGGCGGCGATCGCCAGCACAGGGAGTTTGAGCCAGGCTGCGGCGACAAAACCCAGGATGAAATAGGGGATATAGACGTTTTTCATCATGATTTTCAGCAGTACGGCGAAGCCGATAGCTGGCATGATGCCGCCTGCCACACCCAGGCCGTCAATCAGACGCGTCGGCAGAACATCTATCGCGGTTTTGGCATGTTCCGCGCCAAAGTAAATCGGCAGGAACGCGCATAAAAAGTAGAAGGTCCCCAGCGCGAGCAACGCCAGATAGTTGACTCGCTCAATCCCGGCGGTATCGGCATTCGCTGCCATGCGATCGCAGCGAGCCATCACCCCGGACATCACAGAGAACAGGAAGGTAATCCCCATCTGTACTGCTACGGCAAACGGTACCGCCACACCTACGGCAACTTCAGGTTTCACCCCGGTCGTTATGGCAAACGTGGTTCCCACGATAGTGCCGATAATCACGTTTGGTGGCTGAGCTCCCGCCAGTGGGGCCAGACCCATCCACACCAGTTCCAGCGTACCACCTGTTAAAATACCGGTATGCAGATCGCCCAGAATCAGGCCGACCAGCGGCCCGAGAACAACCGGGCGGTGCATGTGCGTTAACCCGTTGAACATATCCAGGCCTGCAATAAAGGCGAGAATACCCAACGCAAAAGCCTGCAACAGACTGATTTCCATTGTGAATCCCTCAGAGAAGTTTATAGAGGTCCTGGGCGGGTTCTGTTGGAACGCCCTGAACGAAGCATTCCACTCCAGCGGCTTTGAGCCCGTTGAACGCCGTAATATCGGCAGCGTCTACAGAAACCGTTTTGGCGATTTGTTGCTTGCCGTTGGCGTAGTGCATATTGCCAACGTTGATTCGGTTAACAGGAACACCGCCTTCGACCAGACGGAAGAAATCCGCAGGCGATTTGCAGACCAACAGGATTTTCTGGCGATCGGCGGCACGGTGAATATTGTCGATCACTTTTTGTAGTGACCAGAAACGTACGGCGATCCCTTCTGCCAGTACCATTTCCATCAGGTTTTGCTGCACTGGATCTTCAGCCACCTCATCATTAGCGACCAGCACCAGGTTTGCCCCCGCAAACCCGACCCATTGCACACCAACCTGACCGTGAATCAGACGTTCATCAATGCGACTTAATACAATGTTTGGCATGGTATTTTTCTCTTTTTTGTTATGCGTTACGATCTGGAGCACCCAGGCAGGCGCAGTGATATTGCTGCAGTATGTCCTGAATATGGTTAATGATGAGTTCTCGCGGCGTGGCGCTGAGATCTCCCTCGCGCACTTTTACGTACTGCAAGGGTAAATACTGGCTAATCAGCGGTAGTGGAATAGGGTCGTCCGCCAGGTTACGTACCAGACGTTCAAATGCTTCATCAATCTGGCTGTCCGGCCAGTAGTAACGAACCCGATCAGAGTAGCTGTATCCACGGGCCAGACGGCGTGCGTTGCCATCACCGTGATAATGGCTCTGCCAGTACTCTGGTCTATCAAGCATTACGCTTTCCAGCACATGTCGCAGGCCCGAGCTGGCTTTTGCAGGCAGCAATTCTTCTTCAATGGCAGCTAACGAAAACAGCGCTTCGCGCAGGGCGAAGGTAAGCGCGGGTCCCACTTTCAGAATAGCGAAGTGGTCTATCACCAGATGGCGCAAGGACTGTGGCGTTTGGTAATCGGTAGAATGCGCTTCAAAAACCAGCGTGTCGTAGTCTTCCACCATTTTGCTGAGTGCCACGGCTTTCTGCGGTTGATAATCAATGATGTGCGTGTGGTCGAATTCAACGCCAGGTTGCACGACCAGGGCGATAATACGTGCCCATATACCTTCCAGCCCGCGCTTTTCAAAGGCGTGATAGTGGGCCTGCAGCGTTGCACGTGCGGCATCCGGCGTTGTTACCGCCAGTTCGGTTAACGCTTCGTGTGCGCCACCAGGAACCGGAACTTCTGTGCCAATCACATAGACCAGGTCAGACTCGCCAAAATGTGCCATACAGGTTTCTTCGGCGACTTTGGCCAGGCGTGAGGCGCGCTCAGCGACGATTTCATCCGTCAGTGGAACCGGGTCGTTGGCACAAGACATGCTGCAATCGAGGTGGATTTTTTTAAAGCCTGCGGCGACATAGCTCTTAATCAGATCGTCAGCATTGGCCATTGCCTGTTCCGCAGGCAGATTTTGCCAACGGTTTGGCCCGAGATGGTCTCCGCCGAGAATCAGCATATCCTGAGAAAAATCAAGCGAGTCGGCTAATCGGCAGACAAAACTGCGAAAATCGGCTGGCGTCATACCTGTATAGCCGCCAAACTGGTCAACCTGATTAGAGGTTGCTTCGATCAACAGCGGTGTATGATTGGCATGGGCGTAGCGTATTGCGGCTTCCAGTACGATTGGATGCGCGGAACAAACGGCATAAATCCCGTTTGCCTTCCCCCGTTTATGCTGCTCGACCATTTTAGTTAGATGTTTCACTTTCCTCTCCAGGTCAGATTACTGCGACATCAATCTTTCGTTTTGTTTCATTTAATACTGCATCATGGTGTTATAAAAATAAAACGAAAGATAATAGTTTTCCGATCTGTTTCACAAAAGAAACGCAATGAAAGGTTTCAGCGTAAGTTCGTCCGGCTCTTCCCTGCTTGCGGGGCTTGCATTCGCGTAAAAGAAAGGCGTTAATAGATAAAACGAAATAAAACGAAAGGTTCAACTAAAGGATTTCTTATGAGTAACACCGAGTCCTCTGCAGATAAGCGCGTTATTGGCACCAGCGAAAGACGTGAGCAGATCATCCAGCGGTTACGGCAGCAGGGAAGCGTTCAGGTTAACGATCTCTCCTTATTTTTTGGCGTCTCCACGGTCACTATTCGCAACGACCTCGCTTTTCTGGAAAAGCAGGGGATTGCGGTACGTGCCTATGGCGGAGCGCTGATTTGCGAAAGCAATGCGCCTGTTGTGGAGCCTTCTGTTGAAGATAAGAGTTCACTTAATACGGCAGTAAAACGCAGTATTGCCAGAGCAGCCGCAGAGCTGATTCAACCGGGACACCGCGTGATCCTTGACTCCGGTACCACGACCTATGAAATTGCCCGCCTGATGCGCCAGCATACTAATGTCATTGCTATGACCAACGGTATGAATGTCGCCAATGCGCTACTGGAAGCCGAAGGGGTTGAGCTGCTGATGACCGGCGGTCATTTACGTCGTCAGTCACAATCGTTTTATGGCGATCAGGCTGAGCAGTCGCTACAAAATTATCACTTCGACATGCTGTTTCTTGGCGTTGATGCTATTGATTTAGAGCGTGGTGTTAGTACGCACAACGAAGATGAAGCGCGTCTCAACCGTCGGATGTGTGAAGTGGCTGAACGTATTATTGTTGTTACCGACTCGACGAAGTTTAACCGCTCCAGCCTGCATAAGATCATTGATACCCAGAGGATCCATACCATCATTGTTGATGAAGATATCCCAGAGGAGAGCTTGCAGGAACTACGCCGCAGCGGTGTTGAAGTGATCATTGTTGAGTAGTCCCGCTCTAAAATTCAAAAATGTGATCCCATTCAATTAAACAAAAACAAACCATAAGCGAGCTTTTTTAGTAGCTCGCTTTCGTTTTTTTGCATGCTTCCCGTCTCTTTCTCGCATCTTACCCGTTTTGAGTCTTTTCATTTTTTCGGTTTTCTTCGTTTCGGTTTGCTAAAACGAAAGAAAATAGTCAGTTTTGGTTAAATTAAACGCTGAGTCTGTGCGCACAAATTCACCTTATTGCTTCTGATGTAATATATTCAAAAGAAAACGAAAGTGCTAAAGCGCTAAAACAAAACAACATGAATATTTGATGGAGCAATAGAAATGCTGGATAACTTAAGACGTCGCGAGCAAATAATTGATCTGCTGTGCGATCAGGGTAGCGTTCGTGTCGAGCCACTGAGCGTCCATTTTGGTGTGTCATCGGTCACGATCCGCAACGACTTACGTTATCTGGAGCAGAAAGGATGCGTCATGCGCTCCTACGGCGGTGCGGTTCTCAATCAGCACTTCGCCCTTGACCGGCCTTTGCAGGATAAGGACCGGCTGAATCGCGATGTGAAAACGCGTATTGCCGAAAAAGCAGCCAGCTTTGTGAAAGATGGTGACACGTTAATCCTCGATTCCGGTTCGACCACCACGCTCATTCCTCCAATGTTAAAGAATCGCCGCGATCTGGTGGTGATGACCAATGCGCTCAACATTGCGTGGGAACTGGCGAATTTTGAGCGCGTAGACGTCATGATCCTGGGAGGGAACGTCAGGCAAAGCGTCTATTCATTGTATGGCCCTTCAGCAGAACACCAGCTCAGACAATACCGGTTTGATAAGCTTTTTTTGGGCGTTGATGGATTCTGCCTGGAAGCGGGGATTACCACGCCACATCCGGGAGAAGCACATCTGAATCAGGTAATGTGTGAGGTTGCACAGGAGGTCACGGTAGTCGCTGACTCCAGCAAGTTTGGCCGCAAAAGTTTCTGTATGATTAGCGAAATCAGCGGGATTGACCGGGTGATTACCGACAGCGGTATCCCTGAAAATTATCACCGGACGTTAATCCAGCTTGGGGTGGATGTGGTGATTGCGGATGAATAACTGAAATTGCTGGCGAGATTTTCTCGCCAGCAGTGTTTTAGTGGGTCAGCGTACCCTGTTCAACCAGCAGCAATGCGGCACCGCGAACCCCGCTGGATGCACCATGGATGGCCGGGAATACGCGGGCAGGCTCTAATCCCGGGAACAAGTAACGTGACATGGCCTGCGGCAGCAACGTATAAATTTCCTCGATGTTGGAAACTCCACCGCCGAGAACAAAAGCATCGACATCCAGAATCAACTGCAATTGCGCCAGCGTACAACCCAACATATCAATCCATGCTTCTATGGTTGTAACGGCGCTGGCATTGCCATGACGATAATGCTCCAGCAGGGTCTCCATTTTGAGTTGTTCTCCACTGAAGTGTTTGTGGAGCCACAGTAAACCAGGACCGGATTGATAGCGTTCCAGACACCCTTGTAAGCCACAGCCGCACTTCAACTCCGGCAAGTGATAACGACGCATAAACGTTGCCGGAAGCGGTAAATGGCCGAACTCACTGGCCATTCGGTTGCGACCCCGATACAACTGACCGTCAATGACTAACCCTCCACCCATGCCGGTGCCAATAATGGCACCAAAAATTCGGGAGAACTGGCGAGCCTGCTGGGTATGGGCTTCCGAGAGTGCAAAACAGCAGCAGTCATTGTCCAGTTCAACCGAACGATTGAGGCGGTGGGCCAGATCGTTCATCACCTGGCGTCCTGTGAGGCATGGCACGTTAGATGACAGTAATTTTCCGGTATGTCTGTCCATAAGACCGGGCATGCCGATGCCAATTTTTCCTTGCGTTCCAGTCGCCCAGTCGGCGGTATCAATAAGTGAAGTAAAGGTCGAAAGAAAGAGTTCATAATCCTGCACTGGCGTGGCAACGCGCTTACGCCAGCAAACTTGCATTTCCTTATCAAAAGCGACAATTTCAGTTTTGGTTCCACCAATATCAACACCGTAAAACATGCCTCATCTCCTCCGGCTTCACAGCGTAACCAGACAGTTTTCCTTGCGAGCGCGCTCTGCGGCAAAGACCATTAAGTGACTTTCCAGTGATTCATCTGGGCCAGAAAGAATCATATTTTGATCGTTGGCCATCACTGCGTGGATAAAGCGATCCATCAGATAGTAATCGCCACCACCATGCCCCCCCATCTGGGTTTGTGTGCCAGCGGCGATCTCCTCGATCTGATGCACTGTTTCTTTGTCTGTCAGGAAATCAAACACCCGGATTTGCTCGCCATCACCTTCCAGATAACCTCTGGTGCCAAACAGGCGCGTTTTTCGATCTTCCATTTTGGTAAACGCGGTCATGGTAAAGGTCACTGTCTGTTGGTGGGCAAAACGTAAGTTAACAACCTGATGATCCACCACATCATTATCACAACGATAAACGCAACGACCATAAGGCCCATCGCGCAGCGCCTGGCGAACATTCTCTTCGCTAGGATCTGCAGTCAGCACCCGACGGAAGTGTGGAGTGCATTTGTGGTTTTCACCCAGATAAATTTTGCAGGCAGACCAGGGACAGGTTGCTTCAACCCGACAATCAAGGCAGCGGTCGGCGGCACCAGCAGGCTTATTCTCTTTCACAAAGTGACTCAGGCTACCAAATGATCCTACGTCCTGGCAGTTGTCGCTCATGATGTAGCGGATCCAGTCCAAATCATGACAGGATTTCTGTAACAACATAAATGACGATTCTGCTTCATTGCGCCAGTTACCACGTACAAACGAGTGCGCCTGATGCCAGTAACCTACGGGTTCGAGATGCTGCATGCTGACAATATCGCCAATTACGCCATCATCAAGCAGTGATTTCAGCTTTTGCGTATAGCGGGTGTAACGCAGGACGTGCGCGACGGCCAGTAATACGTTGTTGCGTTTGACCGCATCAATAATGATCCGGCAATCTTCTGGCGTAGGGGCGAGCGGTTTTTCCAGCAGAATGTGATAGCCGAGATTAGCAAACGCCACGGCAGGATCTTTGTGCATATTATCCTGCGTGCAAATAAGTACCACATCGGCCATTTTGGGTTGGGCCGCAGCTTCTTGCCAGTCGCAAAACACGTTATTTGGGTCAATCTTATGCTGTGCGACAAACTGCTGGCGGTATGCCTCTCTGGGCTCGGCAACGCCTACCACCTGCATTCTGTCTGGATGTTCAAGCGCATAGCGAGAATATATTTCTCCGCGCGCACCAGCCCCTACCACTAATACGGTCACTTTATTCGCACACATATAAACCTCTCATTTTTCACTTAGCCTGAATAACGGTCAGACCAAATTTTCTTCATGTTTTTTATCAAACAAAAAGGCGGCTTCCAGATTAAATTTCACTTTGATAGATTCACCGGGAAGTGGGGTCCAGTCGGGTGAGGAGTTAATACGTAAGATCATATGTTGCTCACCAATATCAAAATGCAGAAGGTCTTCGTTGCCCATCCTTTCTACGTTGGTAATGTGCGCATCGAACGCCGAGGCATCATGCTGCGAGGCTAACTGAATGGCCTCTGAGCGGATGCCAAACCAGACGCTGGAGTGCGGATATTGCTCCAGTAGGTTACTCAAGCGCGTATTTAATGGCAGGATTAAATTATCAGCCAGGCGCAGGCCACGAGTGCTGGGGTCAATATCAAGCAGCATAATATTCATTGCCGGATTACCAATAAAACCAGCAACAAATTTATTCCTGGGGTGATGGTAAATATTCCCTGGGGTATCCACCTGCATAATACGACCGCCATTTAGAACGCAAATCCTGTCTCCCATCGTCATCGCTTCAATCTGATCGTGCGTGACGTACACCATGGTTGCGCTCACGCCTTCGTGACGCAGTTGTCGATGCAGTTCTGTCAGCCGCACGCGCATTGAAACACGCAGTTTTGCATCCAGGTTGGACAGCGGCTCATCAAACAAAAAAACGTCTGGCTTACGCACGATGGCCCTGCCAACGGCTACGCGCTGGCATTGACCGCCTGAAAGCTGACCGGGCTTTTTGTCGAGCAATGTTTCGATTTCCAGCTTGTGTGCAGCTTCCCGGACGCGGATATCAATCTCTTCTTTGCTCATTTTCCCTAACAGACTGAATGCCATATTTTTATAAATCGTCATGTGGGGATAGAGGGCATAATTCTGGAAGACCATGGCAACGCCTCGCTCCTTTGGTAGCAGGTCGTTGACGCACTTCTCTCCGATTGCGATATGGCCATGAGTGATATCTTCCAGACCTGCAATCATGCGTAGCAGCGTTGATTTGGCGCAGCCTGATGGCCCGACAAACACCATGAATTCGCCGTCGTGGATTTCAAGATCAACGCCATGGATCGCCTGAAAGCCATTGGGATAGACTTTGCTTACTGCCTGTAATTGAATACCTGACATAACACTGCCCCTTATCCTTTAATTCCGGCACCAGCGATGCCGCGAATAAAATAGCGCTGGAAGAAGATATAAAGTAACAACATCGGGATAATCGCCAGCAATGCGCCCGCCATTAACATCGGATATTCCACGCCTGAGCGGCCAGAAAGTGAGGCTAATCCTACTGGTAATGTCATTTTATCCATGGAGGTGTTGACGATCAGCGGCCACATTAAATTATTCCAGCTCCACAATCCGTTAATAATGACGCAGGCAATCAGTCCCGGTTTAATTAATGGCAGCATAATTTTGAAGAAAATAGTCAGATGGTTATACCCATCCATAATGGCTGCCTCTTCCAGTTCTTTAGGTACTGACAGAAAAAACTGACGTAATAAAAAGGCGCTATATATGCTGAATAAGCCCGGTAGCACCAGTCCAGGAATTGAGTTCAGCAAACCGATTTTTTCAACGGTTAAAAACTGTGGGATTAAAAAGATCTGACCGGGCACCATCAGAATTGAAATACACAGCATAAACAGGACATCTCGTCCTTTGAAACGCAGTCGGGAGAAACCGTACGCTGCCATTGCCGCAATCAGCGTCTGCAAAATGACGATGACCAGCGTGGAGACGATCGAGTTAAAGTAAAAGCTGCCAAAAGGCATTTCATGCAAGATTTTACCGTAAGCCTGAAACCCTGGGTTGGCGGGTAGCAGTATCGGCGGAAAGGCGATGCTTTCTGCCTGGGTTTTAAAAGAGGTGATGATCATCCAGATAAACGGAACCACCGTTACCAGCGTCGCGAGGATCATCAAGCCGTAAATTAGCCATTTTTCACGTTTTGTCATGAACATCGTGGTGCCTCACTGTGCTTTAAGTCGTTTACCAATCCATATTTGCAGCAGCGTCAGGACCATCGTGATAACGAAAATCACCACGGCGATTGCTGAGGCATACCCTTTTTCATGGTAGATAAAGGCGTATTTATAGAAGAGATAGGCGATGGTCATCGTCTGATCGTCCACCATGGATGAACTGCCAAACAGCAGATAAACCACATCGAAAATTTGCAGCGTTTCGATAAAAGAGATCACCAGTACGAAAAACAGCGTTGGGATCATTAGCGGTAAGGTAATAGACCAGAATCCACGCAATTTGCTGATGCCATCCAGCGACATCGCTTCATAAATTTGTTTGGGGATCCCCTGCAATCCAGCGAGCAGAATGATCATCTTCAGCGCAATAGCCGACCAGATGATAACCAACGAGGCGCTCAGACGGACGACATCGGGATCGGATAACCAACCGATGGCCGGAAGATCGAAAAAAGCCAGGATCTGATTAATTAAGCCGAAGTTTCGGTTCATCAACCACTGCCAGACCATAGCAATGGCCGCAGGCATAGTGACAGCGGGTAGAAATAACAGTGTGCGAAACAACCACTGACCGCGAATCGCCTGATTCAGGCCAATTGCGAGCAGTAATGACAAAATGGTGATTATCGGTACGCAAATAAAAACATAGGCCAGGGTGTTATATATTGCTGAACGAAACTCATCATCGCTGAATAAATTAATATAGTTATCTAAGCTGATCGTCGTCCAGATCTGAAACTCGCCCAGGTCGGTGAAACTATAAAAAACGTTCTGGAAGAATGGAGTAAAGTAAAAAACAATTAACCCCGCCAGTAACGGCATAATCATTATCCATCCCCAGAAGCGTTCTTCTTTTTCCAGCTTGGTCAGGGATTTTTTATGCACTTCCCTGGCTGGTAATTGTGGGGATGCAGCTTCATCTGAATAGCTCATACAGACTCCGGGATGCTCACTGTGCAACCAAAATATATTGCGTGGGCGAAAGCGAGAGGGAGCATGGCTCCCTCAGGATTATTTCTGCATTTCTCGTTCAACGCGTTTTGCAACACCAGGCATGACTTTTTCTGGGTCAGTACCCGTCCAGACTTTTTTCAAGCCATCATTCAGGATGCTATTCCACTTGGCGGTATTGGAGCCTGCGGTTGGATATTTATGTGAGAAAGCCAATGAATCGATATAGGCTGAAACATCAATACCCTTAAAGCCTTCAGCCCACTCTTTGGCCACTTTTTGGTTAGCGGGGATCACGACTTTTCCCGTAGCCAGCGTCTGCTGCGCATGCTCAGAACTCATGAACTCAATGAACTTCCACGCCGCATCTTTATGCTGACTTTTTGCTGACATGGCAAATGCCAGGCTATGGGATACACCTGCCTGCTCTGCCATTTTAGGCATTGGTACCACGCCGATGTGATCCTTAATCAGCTCATTTTGAGAGAAGGGTAATGCCCACCATGAGCCTGCGTAGACCATGGCAGCCCGGTTTGACTGGAAGACATCCGAGGCTTCCATCTCGCCTGGCGGTTGGATTAGTCCCGCGTTCAGCATGCCTTGAACATCGCGATAGACGGCGATGGCTTTGTCATTGGCAACATCCGTTTTGCCCTCAGGCAGGACAATCTTATCGCCAGCCTGTAATAGCAGGTTAAAATAACTGTCCTGTCCGCTGCTGAATTCCATTGCCAGTGGATAAGACTGTTTATCCAGCCCTTTACGCAACTGCACTGATTTTTGTTTTAAATCGTCCCATGTCCAGTTTTTATCGGGATAGCTCACGCCAGCCTGATCGAACATTTTTTTGTTGTACCAGACGGCAATTGCATCAATATCCCTTGGGATGGCATATTGCTGCGACTGGTATTGATAGGCATCGACTGAACTTTTAACAAAATCATCCAGTTTCGGCGCTGATTTCTCTTTCAGATAATTGCTCAGTGGTTCCAGCATGCCATTTTTAACATATTGCTGGAAATTAGGCATATTCATCCAGAATACATCCGGTGCTACATTTCCACCGACTGCTGAACTTAGCTTGATAAAATATTGGTCATAAGGTGTTAATTCAATTTCGACTTTGATGCCAGGGTTGTTTTTTTCGAATTCATTAACGAGCTGTTGTTCGCCAGGGAGTTGATTACGGTCCCATAACGTGTAGCGTAATTTAACAGGCTTTGCGTCCGATTGGCCTTCAGCACTCGCTACGACAGGAGTTGCCAGTAAACAGGAAATAAGACAGGCCAAAGCGACATTATTTTTATTCAGGGTATACATAACTTCCCTCTTTATTCAGGTCAGAATGCTTATGAGGTAAATTACAGGAGCCTATGAATAATCTGTTTTACATCGGAGAAAGTCAAAGCGGTAAAAAATAGGGGATTATCGCATTAAAACAAGGTCGTCTTTCGGTAGGTTTCTCTTTTATCAAAACGAAAATATAACATAAAACAATGGTGATGTTATTTCGTTTAATTTCATGTTGTTAGGTTTATTTTGTGGGTTTGAATCGAAAAAAACAGATGTTTAAAAAAACCTCTTAAAATGCGAACGTTATCACTTTATTTGTTGTTACATAGACATAAAAAACGGGGATAAATCCCCGTTTTTTCGTTGGCTTTCGTTTCGATAATCAGGTCACTGGCGCCGGGTTAAACACCGCCAGCTGGTTATGCAGTCCCCACTGATCCGAGAAGGTTTTCTTACGCCCGCTGGCGACGTCGAGAATAAATTCGAACAGTTTCAGACCCACATCTTCAATGGTTTCTTCTCCGGTGGCGATGGTGCCCGCGTTAATGTCCATCAGGTCAAACCAACGGTTGGCCAGCTCGGTGCGTGTCGCCATTTTAATCACCGGCACGGCCATCAGACCATACGGCGTACCGCGACCGGTGGTGAACACCTGCACGGTGATCCCGGAAGCGACCTGCTGTGTACCGCAAACAAAATCACTGGCGGGGGTTGCAGCGTAAATCAGGCCACGTTTGGTTGGACGCTGGCCCGGCGACAATACTTCGACAATCGCGCTCTTGCCAGACTTGGCAATCGAACCCAGCGCCTTTTCCACCACGTTTGCCAGACCGCCTTTCTTGTTGCCCGGAGAAGGGTTGGCACTGCGATCCGTTTTGCCCATATCAAGGTAGTTATCGTACCAGGCCATCTCTTCGAGCAGGCGTTTACCTACTTCTTCGTTAATCGCACGTGGGGTCAGAAGGTGGATGGCATCGCGCACTTCGGTTACTTCAGAGAACATTACGGTCGCGCCGCAGCGTACTAACAGGTCGGAGGCATAACCCACCGCCGGGTTGGCCGTCACGCCGGAAAACGCATCGCTACCGCCGCACTGCATGCCGACCACCAGTTCTGAAGCCGGGCAAGTTTCACGCTGGCGCTGATTGAGCTTTGCCAGATGATGTTCGGCCACCTGCAGAATATCGGTGACCATCGATTGAAAGCCGACGTGCTTTTCATCCTGGAGGCTGACGATACTGGCGCTGTCGACCGGAATACTTTTCACATCGTGCGTGCCTTCCAGCAGCCGCTCCGGCTGCAGTTTTTCGCAACCGAGGCCGATGACCATCACTTCACCGCCAAAATTCGGGTTAAGCGCAATATTGTGAATGGTGCGAATCGGCACGATGGCGGCTGGAGCATTGATCGCCACGCCGCAGCCGTACAGGTGATTGAGCCCCACCACACCGTCAACGTTCGGGTATTTAGGCAGCAGATCGCGCTCAATGATTTTCACCACATAGTCCACTACGCCCGCTACGCAGTGCACGCTGGTGGAGATACCGAGTAGATTTTTGGTACCTACGCTACCGTCAGCATTGCGGTAACCTTCGAAGGTATAGCCCTCTAGCGGTGGCAGCGGCTCTGGCACTTTAGTTGCCAGCGGCAGCGTCTCCAGCGGCGGGGCTTTGGGCAGCTCAACCATTGATTCATCAATCCAGCTGCCGCGTGGGATATCGCGAACGGCATAGCCTATCACTTCGCCATAACGCACGATTTCGCCATGAACAGGAATATCCAATAGCGCCACTTTATGACCCTGGGGAATATGTTCAATGAGTTCCAGTCCGTCCGGAAAACGCGTTCCGGCTTTCAGACCATTGTCATTGACAATTATCGCCACATTATCTGTTTCGTGAACTTTAATATAAAACGCCGTTGGCGATTCTTGTCTGATTTCGATGTCGGCCATTGTCCAGTATTCTCCAACAAGGTGGTGATAATAGTGTGGATATTTATATTTTGAATCTAATTTTAAGTAATAAAGATTCGGTATCGTGAAATAAGAATGTCAGGAGTTTGACGTGAAGAATGTGACGATGATCACTTAAACTCAGCAAGGCCGGGTCACCAGGGGTAGCAATACGTAAATGTGTGCATTAGCGCCCAAGCATGTGTGCATATGCCCAAAACATTAATTGAACAACGCTAATTTAATGAGCGTTTGCACAATGATTAACGTTGTGCTGATGATTATACTAAATCACGGTTTCATAACGCCTGATAAATTATTATCTATTTTTATTATCGGTAATTTATCACGAGAAATACCCACAAAATAATAATAAAAACCTTTTATGTGCCCGAGGTAAATAGAATGATATTGGATACAGTTGTCGAGAAAAAGAAAGGTACGCACACCCGTTATTTAATATTGCTGATAATATTTATTGTTACAGCCGTTAACTATGCGGACCGTGCGACGCTGTCTATTGCCGGAACTGAAGTGGCGAAAGAGTTACATCTCAGCGCCATCTCAATGGGTTACATTTTCTCCGCCTTCGGCTGGGCTTACCTGTTGATGCAAATCCCCGGCGGCTGGCTGCTGGATAAATTCGGCTCGAAGAAAGTCTACACCTACAGTTTGTTCTTCTGGTCACTGTTTACCTTCCTGCAGGGCTTTGTGGACATGTTCCCGCTGGCCTGGGCGGGGATTTCAATGTTCATCATGCGCTTTATGCTGGGCTTCTCGGAAGCGCCATCCTTCCCGGCTAATGCCCGTATCGTGGCGGCCTGGTTCCCAACGAAGGAGCGTGGCACGGCATCCGCGATTTTTAACTCCGCACAGTATTTCTCCCTGGCGCTGTTTTCCCCGCTGCTCGGCTGGCTGACCTTCGCCTGGGGCTGGGAGCACGTCTTTACCGTGATGGGCGTGATTGGTTTTGTGCTTACCGGACTGTGGGTAAAGTTTATTCATAACCCAACCGATCACCCGCGCATGTCGCAAGAAGAGTTGAAGTTTATCTCTGAAAACGGCGCGGTCGTGGATATGGACCATAAAAAGCCGGGCGATGTGAAGTCAGGTGGTCCTAAACTGCATTATATCAAGCAGTTGCTCACGAACCGTATGATGCTTGGTGTGTTCTTTGGCCAGTATTTTATCAACACAATTACCTGGTTTTTTCTCACCTGGTTCCCGATTTACCTGGTTCAGGAAAAAGGTATGTCGATTCTGAAAGTGGGCCTGGTGGCTTCGATTCCGGCACTGTGCGGGTTTTTCGGTGGCGTGCTCGGCGGCGTGTTCTCTGATTATCTGATTAAACGTGGTTTCAGCATTACCCTGGCGCGTAAGCTGCCGATAGTGCTCGGCATGTTGCTCGCATCGACCATTATTCTGTGTAACTACACCGATAATACCGCTCTTGTGGTGGCGCTGATGGCGCTGGCGTTCTTCGGTAAAGGTTTCGGCGCGCTGGGTTGGCCGGTGATTTCCGATACCGCGCCGAAAGAGATTGTCGGTCTGTGCGGTGGGGTATTTAACGTATTTGGCAACGTGGCTTCCATCGTCACCCCGCTGGTGATTGGGTATCTGGTGAGCGAGCTGCACTCATTTAATGCTGCGCTGATGTTTGTAGGGTGCTCGGCGCTGATGGCAATGGTTTGCTACCTGTTTATTGTCGGTGACATTAAACGTATGGAATTGCAGAAATAAACAAAGGTATAGGCGATGAATAACACGATTTTCCCGAATAAGTTTAAAGCGGCCCTCGCGGCGCAACAAATTCAGATTGGCTGCTGGTCTGCATTGGCCAGCCCAATCAGTACCGAAGTTTTAGGTCTGGCAGGGTTTGACTGGCTGGTACTGGATGGCGAACATGCGCCGAATGATATCTCGACGTTTATTCCGCAATTGATGGCGCTGAAAGGCAGCGACAGCGCGGCGGTAGTGCGTGTACCAACCAACGAACCGGTGATTATCAAGCGCCTGCTGGATATCGGGTTTTACAACTTCCTGATCCCGTTCGTTGAGACGGAAGAAGAAGCGGTTAACGCTGTGGCGTCGACCCGCTATCCGCCGGAAGGTATTCGCGGCGTGTCCGTATCCCATCGCGCCAATATGTTTGGCACCGTACCGGACTACTTTGCGCAGTCGAATAAGAACATCACCATCATCGTGCAGATCGAAAGTCAGCAGGGCGTTGATAACGTTGACGCAATCGCGGCGACAGAAGGCGTTGACGGTGTCTTCGTTGGACCAAGCGATCTGGCTGCGGCGCTAGGTCACCTCGGCAATGCGTCACATCCTGATGTGCAGAAAGCTATCCAGCACATTTTTGCCCGCGCGAAAGCACACGGCAAACCAAGCGGCATTCTGGCCCCGGTAGAGGCGGATGCGCGTCGTTATCTGGAGTGGGGCGCGACGTTTGTTGCCGTTGGCAGCGACCTTGGCGTGTTCCGTTCAGCCACGCAGAAACTGGCTGATTCTTTTAAGAAATAACCACCATCGACAGTAGAGAGAGATAAAGACATGACAATGAAAGTTGGTTTTATTGGCCTCGGTATTATGGGTAAACCAATGAGTAAAAACCTCCTCAAGGCAGGTTACTCGCTGGTGGTTGCTGACCGTAACCCGGAATCTATTGCGGAAGTGATTGCCGCAGGCGCTGAAACTGCCGCCACGGCGAAAGATATCGCTGAGCAGTGTGATGTGATCATCACCATGCTGCCGAACTCTCCGCATGTTAAGGAAGTGGCACTGGGTGAAGGCGGCATTATTGAAGGGGCGAAACCGGGCACAGTGCTTATCGACATGAGCTCCATTGCACCGTTGGCCAGCCGTGAAATTAGCGACGCGCTGAAAGCGAAAGGCGTGGATATGTTGGATGCGCCGGTCAGCGGCGGCGAGCCAAAAGCGATTGACGGCACGTTGTCGGTGATGGTCGGCGGCGATAAAGCGATTTTCGACAAGTACTACGATCTGCTGAAAGCGATGGCAGGCTCCGTGGTACATACCGGTGAAATTGGCGCGGGTAACGTCACCAAGCTGGCGAATCAGGTGATTGTGGCGCTGAACATTGCCGCGATGTCTGAAGCGCTGACGCTAGCGACCAAAGCGGGTGTGAATCCGGATCTGGTGTATCAGGCGATCCGTGGCGGGCTGGCAGGCAGCACCGTGCTGGATGCGAAAGCGCCGATGGTGATGGATCGCAACTTTAAACCAGGTTTCCGTATTGACCTGCATATCAAAGACCTGGCGAACGCGCTGGATACCTCTCATGGCGTTGGCGCTCAGTTGCCGCTGACTGCAGCAGTCATGGAGATGATGCAGGCGCTACGCGCAGATGGATTGGGTACTGCCGATCACAGTGCGCTCGCATGCTACTACGAAAAACTGGCGAAAGTGGAAGTCACTCGCTAACAAGAAGGGCGCGGATGTGCGCCCTGTATTTCTTGCCTTGCGCGGCACAGTCAGGCTACATAACTATGAAAATCGTAATTGCCCCAGACTCTTATAAAGAAAGCCTTTCTGCCACCGAGGTAGCTCAGGCAATAGAAAAAGGATTTCGGGAAATTTTCCCCGATGCGCAATATGTTTCTGTTCCGGTTGCCGATGGCGGCGAAGGAACGGTTGAAGCCATGATTGCCGCGACGCAAGGGAGTGAACATTCAGCGCAAGTAACGGGGCCGCTGGGCGAAAAAGTGAATGCCTGCTGGGGCATGTCTGGAGATGGTAAAACTGCGTTTATCGAAATGGCGGCAGCCAGCGGTCTGGCGTTGGTGCCTCCTGAAAAGCGCAACCCTTTAGTCACTACGTCACGCGGTACCGGAGAGCTGATTTTGCAGGCGCTGGATAGCGGTGCGCAGAGCATCATTATTGGCATCGGCGGCAGTGCCACCAACGACGGTGGCGCGGGTATGGTGCAGGCGCTGGGGGCAAAACTTTGCGACGCCAACGGGACAGAAATTGGCTATGGTGGTGGAAGCCTGATGAGTCTGAACTCCATCGATATCTCGGGTCTGGATCCGCGCTTAAAAACCTGTTCCATTCGCGTGGCCTGTGATGTGACTAATCCACTCATCGGCGATTCTGGCGCTTCGCGCATTTTTGGCCCGCAGAAAGGGGCGACGGAAGAACGCATTCTCGAACTGGACCGTAATCTGTCTCATTATGCCGACATTATTAAAAAGTCTCTGCGGGTCGATGTGAAAGATGTGCCAGGCTCCGGTGCGGCAGGCGGAATGGGCGCGGCATTAATGGCTTTTTTAGGCGCCGAGCTACGTAGCGGTATCGAGATTGTGACCCAGGCGCTCAATCTGGAAGAGCATATTCACGACTGTACGCTGGTGGTGACCGGCGAAGGGCGGATCGACAGCCAGAGCATTCACGGCAAAGTGCCGGTAGGCGTGGCGAATGTCGCGAAGAAGTACCACAAGCCGGTTATTGGTATTGGCGGCAGCCTGACGCGCGATGTGGAGGTAGTGCATCAATATGGTATCGATGCGGTGTTTAGCGTATTGACCAGCATCAGCACGCTGGAAGAGGCCTTCCGTGGGGCATTTGATAATATTTATCGCGCCTCAAGAAACATCGCTGCCACGTTAGCGATAGGAATGCGCAGTGCGGGGTGACATTGCCCCGCAAACCCTCTATACTGCGCGCCGAAGCTGACCAGACAGTCGCCGCTTCGTCGTCGTCCTCTTCGGGGGAGACGGGCGGAGGGGAGGAAAGTCCGGGCTCCATAGGGCAGGGTGCCAGGTAACGCCTGGGGGGGAAACCCACGACCAGTGCAACAGAGAGCAAACCGCCGATGGCCCACGCAAGTGGGATCAGGTAAGGGTGAAAGGGTGCGGTAAGAGCGCACCGCGCGGCTGGTAACAGTCCGTGGCACGGTAAACTCCACCCGGAGCAAGGCCAAATAGGGGTTCACAAGGTACGGCCCGTACTGAACCCGGGTAGGCTGCTTGAGCCAGTGAGCGATTGCTGGCCTAGATGAATGACTGTCCACGACAGAACCCGGCTTATCGGTCAGCTTCACTCTTTAATAAAACCCCGCTTCGGCGGGGTTTTTGCTTTCTGGGTAAGACAGATGAATGACTGTCCACGACGCTATGCTCAAAAGAATGCGGCTTATCGGTCAGCTTCACTCGTTATAAAACCCCGCTTCGGCGGGGGTTTTTGCTTTCTGGGTAAGACAGATGAATGACTGTCCACGACGTTATGCTCAAAAGAACGCGCCTTATCGGTCAGCTTCACTCTTTAATAAAACTCCGCTTCGGTGGGTTTTTTGCTTTCTGGGCAGGTTGCCATGCCTGATGGCGCTGCGCTTATCAGGCCTACTGGGGGAGAGACTGGTTTTGTAGGCCCGGATAAGGTGTTTACACCGCCATCCGGCAGAGGTTTTACAGCGAGCATTGAGATTGGTTTTCGAGGATGCAGGCGCTTATTTCCTTCTTATCTAATTTTTATATCCCTATTATTTATGCACCGAGTTTCTTTTATCTGAGGGGAATGTGTCGGTGGATATTTCTAATTTTGTGACGACCAACACAAAACGCTGTGCGATACGTTTTTATCGAGAATAATCGAACGCAATCGATCGCCATCACAAAATTACTTGCTAATAAATCGCACAAAATCAGTGTTAATATAATGTTGCATATGATAATTGTTTGTATTTTTTAGATTGAATTTTAATAAATGCAATGTTTCTTTACAAACAAATATGGCGAAAAAATGTGATGCATAACGTTATTTAATCACCATAATCATTAAAATATAATTAAATTTGATAAGTTGTTTATTAAATTTAAGCGCCATCTTGCCTGATAATTGTTCTGTAATTGATTGAAATATAGCCTTTCATGGTTTTAAAAAATAGTGGAAAAAATGGGGGTGTTATAGCCATAAAAAATCGTTATCCCCCCATCTTTTTTTTGACTAAAATCAGGATAAAGTGAGATCGATAATTCATATCTATATGATTATTAAGTGATTTAAATTTCAACGATAGTCTTACAAAATGTAAGTCAAGGGGATTTGTGAGGGGTAGCACATATCCTTGTTCGCTTAATTTGGTACACTTCCTGCCGTCAACAAAGTAATTAACGCAGGTCGATATGAATACTATTACACTCCCTAAAACACAGCACTTAGTGGTCTTTCAGGAAGTCATTAGAAGCGGTTCTATCGGCTCAGCTGCAAAAGAATTAGGTTTAACTCAACCCGCTGTCAGTAAAATCATCAATGATGTTGAGGCCTATTTCGGTATTGAGTTAGTTGTACGTAAAAATACTGGTGTGACATTGACTCAGGCAGGTCAGGTGATGCTCTCATGGTCTGAATCTATTACCCGTGAAATGAAAAACATGGTTGATGAGATGAACAGCATGACGAGCAATGCGGTCGTTGATGTGTCGTTTGGCTTTCCTTCACTGATTGCCTTCACCATCATGTCCGGCATGATTAAAAAATTCAAAGAAGTGTTCCCAAAGGCGCAGGTTTCTATGTATGAAGCTCAGCTCTCCTCCTTCTTGCCGGCAATCCGTGACGGACGTCTGGATTTCGCCATCGGTACGCTGAGTGATGAGATGAAACTGCACGATCTGCATGTTGAGCCGCTCTTTGAGTCAGACTTTATCCTGGTTGCCAGCAAGTCCCGAACATGCACCGGCATCACCTCGCTGAGCGCGTTGAAAAACGAACAGTGGGTGTTGCCACAAACGAATATGGGGTACTACAGCGAACTTCTTACCACGTTACAGAATAATGGCATCAGCAGTGAAAACATCGTTAAAACAGACTCTGTCGTTACGATTTATAATCTTGTTCTCAATGCTGATTTCTTAACAGTAATTCCCTGCGATATGACCACACCGTTTGGCTCAAACCAGTTTATTACTATTCCGGTAGAAGAAACCTTACCCGTCGCGCGTTATGCCGCCGTGTGGTCGAAAAATTATCGAATTAAAAAAGCAGCATCTATTTTGGTGGAATTAGCCAAAGAGTATTCATCATATAATTGTCGGAGACGAAGGCAATTAATTGAAATTGATTAAAGATTGAATTTGTTTTAACACGAAATAAACGCCATTTGTCTATATCTGACAATGGTCACGGCTATCTATTTACTTTAATACCCAGGTAAGAGGTTCTAATGCACATTACATACGATCTCCCAGTTGCAATTGAAGATATCCTCGAAGCGAAAAAAAGACTTGCGGGGAAAATTTATAAAACGGGAATGCCTCGCTCTAACTATTTTAGTGAACGTTGCAAAGGGGAAATTTTCCTCAAGTTTGAAAACATGCAGCGTACCGGTTCATTTAAAATTCGTGGTGCTTTTAACAAGCTCAGTTCATTAACCGAAGCTGAAAGATGTAAGGGCGTGGTGGCTTGCTCTGCAGGTAACCACGCGCAAGGTGTTTCTCTCTCCTGCGCTATGCTCGGAATCGACGGCAAAGTGGTGATGCCGAAAGGCGCACCGAAGTCTAAAGTAGCGGCAACCTGCGATTATTCCGCAGAAGTTGTACTGCACGGCGACAACTTCAACGACACCATCGCTAAGGTTAGCGAGATTGTGGAAACTGAAGGCCGCATCTTTATTCCACCCTATGATGACCCAAAAGTTATTGCTGGTCAGGGCACTATTGGTCTGGAAATTCTAGAAGACTTGTACGATGTCGATAACGTGATTGTGCCAATTGGCGGTGGTGGACTGATTGCTGGTATTGCGGTGGCAATTAAATCTATTAACCCGACCATTAAAATTATTGGCGTACAGTCTGAAAACGTTCACGGCATGGCGGCTTCTTTCCACGCTGGAGAAATAACCACGCACCGAACGACCGGCACCCTGGCGGATGGTTGTGACGTTTCCCGCCCGGGTACTTTAACGTATGAAATTGTTCGTGAGTTGGTGGATGACATTGTCCTGGTCAGCGAAGATGAAATTCGCAACAGCATGGTGGCATTAATTCAGCGAAATAAAGTTGTGACTGAAGGTGCCGGCGCGCTGGCATGCGCAGCATTATTAAGCGGGAAATTAGATAGCTATATCCAGAACAGAAAAACAGTCAGCATTATTTCTGGCGGTAATATCGACCTTTCTCGTGTATCTCAAATTACTGGTTTAGTTGACGCTTAATATACTTCGTTGAGGATAGGATATGAGTACTACTGATAGCATTGTATCCAGCCAGACAAAACAGTCGTCCTGGCGCAAATCGGACACCACCTGGACACTGGGTTTATTTGGTACAGCCATCGGCGCTGGGGTGCTGTTCTTCCCTATCCGCGCAGGTTTTGGCGGACTGATCCCCATTCTGATCATGCTGGTGTTAGCATACCCCATCGCTTTCTATTGCCACCGTGCGCTGGCACGCCTGTGTCTTTCCGGTTCTAACCCTTCCGGCAACATCACAGAAACGGTTGAAGAGCACTTTGGTAAAACGGGCGGCGTGGTTATCACGTTCCTCTACTTCTTTGCGATTTGTCCGCTGCTGTGGATTTATGGCGTCACTATTACCAACACCTTTATGACCTTCTGGGAAAACCAGCTGCAGATGCCCGCGCTGAACCGTGGCTTCGTGGCGTTGTTCCTGTTGCTGCTGATGGCATTCGTCATCTGGTTTGGTAAAGATCTGATGGTTAAAGTGATGAGCTACCTGGTATGGCCGTTCATTGCCAGCCTGGTGCTTATCTCTCTGTCACTGATTCCTTACTGGAACTCTGCGGTTATCGATCAGGTTGATATCAGCAATATCGCCCTGACTGGCCATGACGGCATCCTGGTTACCGTATGGCTGGGTATTTCCATCATGGTGTTCTCTTTCAACTTCTCGCCAATCGTTTCTTCCTTCGTCGTCTCTAAACGTGAAGAGTATGAGAAAGATTACGGTCGTGAATTTACCGAGCAGAAGTGTTCCAAAATCATCTCCCGCGCCAGTATGCTGATGGTTGCGGTGGTAATGTTCTTCGCCTTTAGCTGCCTGTTCACGCTGTCTCCGGCAAACATGGCGGATGCGAAAGCGCAAAACATTCCTGTGCTGTCTTACCTGGCGAACCACTTCGCTTCACTGTCCGGTACGAAGTCCACCTTCGCAACTGTTCTGGAGTACGGTGCTTCAATCATCGCACTGGTTGCTATCTTCAAATCTTTCTTCGGCCACTATCTGGGCACGCTGGAAGGTCTGAACGGTCTGGTGCTGAAGTTTGGTTATAAAGGCGATAAAACGAAAGTTTCTGCCGGCAAACTTAATACCATCAGCATGATCTTCATCATGGGCTCCACCTGGGTTGTGGCTTACGCCAACCCGAACATCCTGGACCTGATTGAAGCAATGGGCGCGCCGATTATTGCCTCTCTGCTCTGCCTGCTGCCGATGTATGCCATCCGTAAAGCGCCATCACTGGCGAAATACCGTGGCCGTCTGGATAACGTGTTTGTTACCGTGATTGGTCTGCTGACCATCCTGAACATCGTCTACAAACTGTTTTAATCCTTAAGCTCAGGATGAGCGGAGTAGTGAAATGAATGAGTTTCCGGTAGTACTGGTTATTAACTGTGGTTCGTCTTCCATTAAATTCTCAGTGCTGGATGCAGCAAACTGTGAAGTTTTAATGGCGGGAATTGCAGACGGTATTAACTCTGAAAATGCGTTCATAGCAATTAATGGAGGAGAGCCAGCTAAGCTGGCTCACCACAGCTACGAAGACGCATTAAAAGCAATTGCCGTTGAACTGGAGAAACGTAATTTAATGGACAGCGTGGCCTTAATTGGCCACCGCATTGCCCACGGCGGAAATATCTTTACCGAATCAGCAATTATTACTGACGAAGTTATCGACAATATTCGCCGGGTATCGCCATTAGCACCGCTACATAATTATGCGAACCTGAGCGGGATTGAATCTGCTCAGCACCTTTTCCCAGGCGTGCAGCAGGTTGCGGTATTTGATACCAGCTTCCACCAGACGATGGCCCCTGAGGCCTATCTGTACGGTTTACCGTGGAAATATTATGAGGAGTTGGGCGTTCGTCGTTATGGCTTCCACGGCACGTCGCACCGCTATGTTTCTCAACGGGCGCATGAGCTTCTCGAACTGCAGAGTGATGACTCCGGTCTGGTTGTAGCGCACCTGGGCAACGGCGCGTCAATCTGTGCGGTACGTAATGGACAGAGCGTTGATACCTCAATGGGCATGACGCCGCTGGAAGGGCTGATGATGGGCACACGCAGTGGAGACGTCGATTTCGGCGCCATGGCGTGGATTGCCAGCGAAACCAACCAGACGCTCGGCGACCTTGAGCGCGTAGTGAATAAAGAGTCCGGTTTACTGGGTATTTCCGGTTTGTCCTCTGACTTACGTACGTTAGAAAAAGCCTGGCACGAAGGACATGAGCGTGCGCAGCTGGCGATTAAAACGTTTGTGCATCGTATTGCACGCCATATCGCCGGACATGCCGCATCGCTGCATCGTCTTGATGGGATTATTTTCACCGGCGGAATTGGTGAGAACTCGGTATTAATTCGTCGTCTGGTTATTGAACATCTCGCCGTTTTAGGGGTGAATATCGACAGCGAAATGAATAGCCTGCCAAATTCCCATGGCGAAAGAATTATCTCTAATAAAGATGCTCGTGTTATTTGTGCGGTTATTCCCACAAATGAAGAGAAAATGATTGCGCGTGATGCCATTGCCTTAGGCAAAATTAATACACCAGTAGAATTTGCATAATTAAATTTCAGCAGAGAGATTATTTTTCATGAAGGTAAATATCGATACCAGCGATATGCTGTATGCCGAAGCCTGGAATGGCTTTAAAGGTACGGACTGGAAAGAAGAAATTAATGTCCGTGATTTTATTCAGCACAACTATACGCCTTATGAAGGGGATGAATCTTTCCTCGCCGAAGCAACGCCTGCGACCACTGCATTGTGGGAAAAAGTTATGGCGGGCATCCGTATTGAAAACTCGACGCACGCGCCGGTTGATTTCGATACCAATATTGCGACCACGATAACCGCGCATGACGCCGGTTATATTGAACAAGAACTGGAAAAAATCGTCGGTCTACAAACGGATAAGCCGCTCAAGCGTGCTCTGCATCCGTTTGGCGGCATCAACATGATCAAAAGCTCTTTTGATGCTTATGGTCGTGAGATGGATGCTGATTTTGAATACCAGTTTACTGAACTGCGTAAAACCCATAACCAGGGCGTATTCGACGCCTACTCTCCGGATATGCTGCGCTGCCGTAAATCCGGCGTGCTGACCGGCCTGCCGGATGGTTACGGTCGTGGTCGTATCATCGGTGATTATCGCCGCGTCGCGCTGTACGGTATCCGCTATCTGGTGCGTGAGCGTGAACTGCAGTTTGCCGATCTCCAGTCGAACCTGGAGTGGGGCCAGAATCTTGAAGCCACGATTCGTCTTCGCGAAGAGCTGTCTGAACACCGTCGCGCCCTGCTGCAAATGCAGGAAATGGCGGCGAAATACGGCTGCGATATCTCCCGTCCGGCGCGTAATGCGCAGGAAGCGGTGCAGTGGGTGTACTTTGCTTACCTGGCTGCGGTGAAATCTCAGAACGGTGGCGCTATGTCGCTGGGCCGTACCGCATCGTTCCTCGACATCTACATTGAGCGCGATTTCAAAGCGGGAATTTTAAACGAGCAGCAGGCGCAGGAGCTGATCGACCACTTCATTATGAAGATCCGTATGGTGCGCTTCCTGCGTACGCCGGAATTCGACACCCTGTTCTCAGGCGACCCAATCTGGGCGACCGAAGTTATCGGCGGTATGGGACTGGATGGCCGCACGCTGGTGACCAAAAACTCGTTCCGCTATCTGCATACGCTGCACACCATGGGCCCGGCACCTGAGCCGAACCTGACGGTGCTGTGGTCTGAGCAGCTACCGATAGCCTTCAAAAAGTACGCCGCCCAGGTGTCTATCATCACCTCGTCTTTGCAGTATGAAAACGACGATCTGATGCGTGCCGACTTTGACAGCGATGACTATGCCATTGCCTGCTGCGTCAGCCCGATGGTTATTGGCAAGCAAATGCAGTTCTTCGGGGCACGTGCCAACCTCGCCAAAACGTTGCTGTATGCAATCAACGGCGGCGTGGATGAGAAGCTGAAAATCCAGGTCGGGCCGAAAACGGCACCGCTGATGGATGACGTGCTGGACTACGACACGGTGATGGAGAGCCTGGACCACTTTATGGACTGGCTGGCCGTGCAGTACATCAGCGCGCTGAACATCATCCACTACATGCACGACAAGTACAGCTACGAAGCTTCGCTGATGGCGCTGCACGATCGTGATGTCTATCGCACGATGGCCTGTGGTATGGCGGGTCTGTCCGTGGCGGCGGATTCTCTGTCGGCTATCAAATATGCTCGCGTGAAACCGATTCGTGATGAAAATGGTCTGGCAGTTGATTTCGAAATCGAAGGCGACTATCCGCAATACGGTAACAACGACGAGCGCGTAGACAGCATTGCCTGCGACCTGGTCGAACGCTTTATGAAGAAAATTAAGGTGTTGCCAACCTACCGTAACGCGGTGCCAACGCAGTCTATTCTGACCATCACCTCCAACGTGGTGTACGGCCAGAAAACCGGTAATACGCCGGACGGACGTCGCGCAGGTACGCCGTTTGCGCCAGGAGCGAACCCGATGCACGGCCGCGATCGTAAAGGTGCGGTGGCGTCGTTAACCTCGGTTGCCAAACTGCCGTTCACCTATGCCAAAGACGGTATCTCGTACACCTTCTCCATTGTGCCGGCAGCGCTGGGCAAAGAGGATGGAGTGCGTAAAACCAACCTGGTCGGTCTGCTGGACGGTTACTTCCACCATGAAGCACATGTGGAAGGTGGTCAGCATCTGAACGTTAACGTTATGAACCGTGAAATGTTGATGGATGCCATTGAGCACCCGGAAAACTATCCGAACCTGACGATCCGCGTGTCTGGTTATGCGGTGCGCTTCAACGCGCTGACCCGCGAACAGCAGCAGGATGTTATTTCACGTACTTTCACCCAGGCGCTCTGACGCCGGAGGGACTATGAGAAAAGTAATTGCAACCGAATGTGCGCCAGGGGCGATTGGGCCTTACGTACAGGGTGTGGATCTGGGCAGCATGGTGTTGACGTCAGGTCAAATCCCGGTGTGTCCACAGACCGGTGAAGTGGCTGAAAACGTGTCCGATCAGGCGCGTCAAAGCCTGGAAAACGTGAAAGCGATCGTCGAGTCCGCAGGTTTGAAAGTGAGCGATATCGTGAAGACGACCGTTTTCGTTTCTGACCTGAACGACTTCGCCACCATTAATCAGGTGTACCAGCAGTTCTTTGATGAGCATAAGGCAATTTACCCTACGCGCAGCTGCGTACAGGTCGCCCGCTTACCAAAGGATGTGAAGCTGGAGATTGAAGCCATCGCCGTACGTGGCGACACGCTGTAATCCCTTGCGGGGCGATCTCAGGATCGCCCCGATCCTTAATGAGTGTGAAACCTGGTCTTCACTGAACGGCAATCCGAGGGTGTGGATATGATTAGCGCATTCGATATTTTTAAGATTGGCATTGGACCTTCCAGCTCCCATACCGTGGGGCCAATGAACGCAGGTAAAAGCTTTATCGATCTGTTGGTCAGCTGTGGGGAACTCCCCAAGGCTACGCATATTGTGGTCGATCTTTACGGATCGCTCTCCCTGACCGGAAAAGGTCATGCGACAGACGTCGCCATCATAATGGGACTGGCCGGTAACAGTCCGCAAAACGTTAATATAGATTCAATCGCTGGCTTTATTCAGGAAGTGGCCCGTACCGGACGTTTACCGGTTGCAGAGGGCACGCATATTGTCGATTTCACTCCAGATAAAAATATTCTTTTTCATAGCGAAACGCTGCCGCGCCATGAAAATGGCATGCGTATCACCGCATGGAACGGCACCGAGACGCTATTAAGCAAAACCTATTACTCCGTCGGCGGTGGTTTTATCGTTGAAGAGGAGCAATTTGGTCAGGCGCATGATGTTGAAGCACACGTGCCCTACAATTTTCATTCCGCCAGCGAACTACTGAAACTGTGTGAGCGTAACGGGCTGTCCGTTTCCGGTCTGATGATGCAGAACGAACTGGCGATGCGCAGCAAAGAAGAAATCGATGCTGGCTTTGCCGCCATCTGGGATGTCATGCACGCCGGGATTGAGCGCGGCATGAACACCGAAGGCGTCCTGCCTGGCCCGCTTAACGTACCGCGTCGCGCCGTAGCATTACGTCGGTTACTGGTTTCCAGCGATAATCTGTCCAGCGACCCGATGAACGTTATCGACTGGATCAACATGTTCGCGCTGGCCGTGAGCGAAGAAAACGCCGCCGGATGCCGGGTTGTGACGGCACCGACCAACGGCGCATGTGGAATTATCCCTGCCGTATTGGCCTATTACGACAAGTTCCGCCGTCCGGTGAATGCAAACTCCATTGCCCGCTACTTGCTGGCCGCGGGGGCGATAGGGGCGCTGTATAAAATGAACGCCTCTATTTCTGGTGCCGAAGTCGGCTGCCAGGGTGAAATTGGCGTAGCCTGTTCAATGGCGGCAGCCGGGCTGACCGAGTTGCTCGGCGGTAGCCCGTCGCAGGTTTGTATTGCGGCTGAAATCGCCATGGAGCATAACCTGGGGCTGACCTGCGATCCGGTTGCTGGACAGGTGCAAATACCGTGTATTGAACGTAATGCGATCAACGCGGTAAAAGCCGTCAACTCCGCACGCATGGCGCTACGTCGCACATCTGAGCCACGCGTTTCGCTCGATAAAGTGATCGAGACCATGTATGAAACGGGCAAAGATATGAACGACAAATACCGCGAAACGTCACGCGGTGGTCTGGCGATTAAAGTGGTCTGTACCTGAAGTTAAAAGCCATGCCTGGGTTTGTAGGCCGGATAAGGCGTAAGCGCCGCCGCTCCCTTGCATCCCAGGCTCCCGGCGGGAAAATCGTCGCTGCGCGAGCTATTCTTCTTATTCCGTCTGCCTGTCGGGTCGGGGCCGAGCCTGCATCCATGTAGGCCGTCCCCTCTGCCCGCATCCCTGCGGGCAGTCCCGGTCAGCCGTCAACGCCTCATCGATTTTCAGCCGGACCTGGGTCATCGCTTCAACGCTCTGACTTCCAGTTAAATCTGGTTTGCTGTTTTAACAAAAAACGCAGAAGGTGAGGTGTTAACTGATCAGCATTAGCACTTTTGTGCACATTATTTGTTGTGATCTGCTTCAAAAATAGAATTTAAATCCCATATGTTCATATAAAAGAGAAAATATTTCTTAACTTTTAGAAATTAAAGGGGTTTGTTTGTGAAGTTTTTCTCTGATCCTGCGCGTATGATTTCTTCATTACTCCAATAGCTCACCTGCACCTAAGTACTGCGTATCGCATTGATGCAGTACGAAAAAAATATAAAAACCTCTACCTACACATTGAGCGGGAAATTATGGAAACGGCAACGAATAGTAGCGTAATACTCGACGCATCTGCTCCGGCACGTCGGGCGGGAATGACCGAAAGCGAATGGCGTGAAGCCATTAAATTCGACAGCACGGACACCGGCTGGGTCATTATGAGTATCGGTATGGCAATTGGCGCGGGGATTGTTTTTCTTCCTGTCCAGGTAGGATTGATGGGGCTGTGGGTGTTCTTGCTCTCCTCTATCATCGGCTACCCAGCCATGTACCTGTTCCAGCGCCTGTTTATCAACACGCTGGCTGAGTCCCCAGAGTGTAAAGACTACCCGAGCGTGATCAGCGGCTATCTGGGTAAGAACTGGGGCATCCTGTTAGGTGCGTTGTATTTTGTGATGCTGGTTATCTGGATGTTCGTTTATTCCACCGCCATCACCAATGACAGCGCCTCCTATCTGCACACGTTTGGTGTGACGGAAGGTTTACTGTCCGACAGCCCGTTCTATGGCCTGGTACTGATTTGCATCCTGGTGGCTATCTCGTCACGCGGGGAACAAATGCTGTTTAAAATCTCCACCGGCATGGTAATGACCAAGCTGCTGGTTGTGGCAGCGCTTGGCGTGTCGATGGTAGGGATGTGGCATCTGCATAACGCAGGTTCACTGCCGCCGATGGCGCTGCTGATCAAAAATGCGATCATCACTCTGCCGTTTACGCTGACCTCGATTCTGTTTATTCAGACCTTAAGCCCGATGGTTATCTCATACCGTTCACGCAACAAATCCATCGAAGTGGCGCGCCATAAAGCCCTGCGTGCCATGAACATCGCGTTCGGTATTCTGTTTGTTACCGTCTTTTTCTACGCTGTTTCCTTCACGTTGGCGATGGGCCACGACGAAGCGGTTAAAGCTTATGAGCAGAACATTTCCGCTCTGGCTATTGCCGCGCAATTTATCAATGGTGCGGGTGCTGGCTGGGTGAAAATCGTCAGCGTTATTCTGAACATTTTCGCCGTTATGACCGCTTTCTTCGGTGTCTACTTAGGTTTCCGTGAAGCGACTCAAGGGATCGTGATGAACATTCTGCGCCGCTATATGCCGGCTGAGAAAATCAACGAAACCTTTGTTCAGCGCGGCATTATGATTTTTGCCATCCTGCTGGCCTGGAGCGCAATTGTGCTCAACGCGCCGGTACTGAGCTTCACCTCTATTTGTAGCCCTATCTTCGGCATGGTGGGTTGTCTGATCCCGGCCTGGCTGGTCTACAAAGTTCCTGCACTGCACAAATACAAAGGCGCTTCCCTGTATCTGATTATTTTCACGGGCCTGCTGCTGTGCGTTTCTCCGTTCCTGGCATTTTCCTGAGATATCTGAGCAAAGGTTGTTGTTATGTTTGAGACTACATTGAATCCATTATGGGATAGTTTTATCTGCGCAGTGCAGGAAGAAGTTAAGCCTGCGTTGGGCTGTACGGAACCTATCTCTCTGGCTCTGGCGGCAGCGGTCGCCTCCTCTGAGCTGGACGGCGCGGTTGAACGCATTGATGCGTGGGTCTCACCGAACCTGATGAAAAACGGCATGGGCGTTACCGTGCCGGGTACCGGAATGGTCGGGTTACCTGTCGCGGCGGCGCTGGGTGCGCTGGGGGGAAATGCCCGTGCCGGTTTAGAGGTACTGAAAGATGCGTCGCCACAAGCGATCGCCGATGCGAAAGCGATGCTGAGCGCTGGCAAGGTTGCGGTGATGCTGCAGGAGCCTTGCGAGGACATCCTCTTTTCCCGCGCGAAGGTTTACAGCGCTGAAGGATGGGCGTGCGTGACGATTGTGGGCGGTCATACCAACATTGTGCACATCGAGACCAATAAGGGCGTAGTGTTCACCACAGAACAGAATGCTCAGGAAGAGGAACAGGAGTCGCCGCTGGCGGTACTGTCTCACACCTCGCTGGAAGAGATTCTGGCGTTCGTGAATGCGGTACCGTTTGAGTCAATCCGCTTCATTCTAGATGCGGCAAAACTGAACGGTGCGCTGTCTCAGGAAGGGCTGCGCGGTAACTGGGGTTTGCACATCGGAACCACGCTTAAGAAGCAGTGTGCGCGTGGCCTGCTGGCGAACGATCTCTCCACCTCTATTCTGATCCGTACCAGTGCGGCGTCGGATGCGCGAATGGGCGGGGCGACGCTGCCGGCCATGAGCAACTCCGGCTCCGGTAATCAGGGCATTACCGCGACTGTTCCGGTGATGGTGGTGGCCGAGCACTTTGGCGCGGATGAGGAGAAACTGGCACGTGCGCTAATGTTGTCTCATCTGAGCGCTATCTACATCCATCATCAGCTTCCGCGTTTGTCTGCACTGTGTGCAGCAACCACGGCGGCGATGGGGGCAGCTGCGGGGATGGCATGGATCGTAGATGGTCGCTACAACACCATCGCGATGGCGATCAGTAGCATGATTGGCGACGTGAGCGGAATGATTTGCGATGGCGCTTCAAACAGCTGCGCGATGAAAGTCTCAACCAGTGCTTCCGCGGCGTGGAAAGCGGTACTGATGGCGCTGGATGATACTGCTGTAACCGGCAACGAAGGGATTGTGGCGCATAACGTGGAACAATCTATCGCTAACCTGTGTGCGCTGGCGTGTCGTTCAATGCAGGAAACCGACAAGCAGATTATTGAGATCATGGCCAGTAAGGCACATTAATCTGTAGGCCGGGTAAGGCGTTGCTGCCACCCGGCATAAGTCTAAGCCGCCTGTTCAGGCGGCTTCTTCGTCTTCCAGCCGTAGTTCGGCATCGGCCACAATCGCTTCCAGCTCTGTCAGCATTTCTTCATAGCCGAAGGTAACTGTTTCCTGTTTTTTCGGCTCAACCTGAGGCTGGCGTTTTTTTGATGATTTCTTGCTCAATAGTCGTACTCCATTGTTTTTCCTGACTATACGGGCAAATCTATCAGCAAAGCGCGCAGCGGGGTATCGGCGACTAACGTTATGTTAGTTTCGTCACGAATAAATGCCCCATCGCCACAGGTGAGCGCTTCTTTTTCTGCGCCAGACGTCACCGCATGGAACCTGCCGTGAATCGACTGTAAATAAGCACGTGGCCCATGTAACTGAAAACTCAGCGATTCACCTTGCTGCAGCTCAACGTGGTGCACCCATACCTGTTGGCGCAGATGCAGGCTGCCTTGTTCACCGTCCGGCGAGGCCAGCAGTTGATGCTTACCGGTACCCAGCGTGGCCTTCTGTACGCAGGCATTTTCACGCTGCGGGCAGGCGTCCAGCCAGAGCTGCATCCGGGTTAACGGTTTGTCTTTGCTGATATTGTGTTCGCTATAGCTAATCCCGGGCTGTGTCGCGAGCAGTAAAACTTCACCTGCTTTGGCCTTAACATGGTTGCCTTCGCTGTCGCGGTATTCTGCTTCCCCTTCGAGGATCAGATTAACGATATCCACTTTCGGATAGGTCCGTGGCTGGAAAGAGGCCCCCGGTGCCAGGACTTCCTGGTTCAGAACACGCAGCGAGGCATAACCCAGCAGTTTAGGATCAAAATAGTGTCCAAAGGAGAAGGTATAACGGGCCTGCAGCCAGCCGTAGTCTGCTTGCCCGCATTGTTTGGCTGTACGGGTAGTAATCATAGTTCTTGACCTCTCTTTACTTCCTTTTATGTTAAATGGCTAGACGCTGCATTGTTAGCCAGATATTCTGCCCGGTATGTTCAAATTTCCTGAATGAGAACGAAATGGCCAAAGAAAGGGCTTTAACGCTTGAAGCGTTACGCGTCATGGACGCAATAGACAGACGCGGTAGTTTTGCTGCTGCGGCAGACGAACTGGGACGCGTTCCTTCCGCACTTAGCTATACCATGCAGAAGCTGGAGGAAGAGCTGGACGTGGTGCTGTTTGACCGTTCAGGCCACCGCACAAAATTTACTAACGTTGGGCGTATGTTGCTGGAGCGCGGGCGCGTACTGCTGGAAGCTGCGGATAAACTGACTACCGATGCCGAAGCATTGGCTCGCGGTTGGGAAACGCATCTGACTATCGTTACCGAAGCGCTGGTGCCGACGGCGGCGTTTTTCCCGCTGATCGACAGGCTTGCCGGGAAGGCCAATACCCAGCTTTCCGTTATTACCGAAGTTCTGGCCGGGGCGTGGGAGCGTCTTGAGCAGGGGCGGGCGGATATCGTGATTGCGCCGGATATGCATTTTCGCTCATCCTCAGAAATCAACTCGCGCAAGCTGTACTCGCTGATGAACGTCTATGTAGCGGCCCCGGATCATCCCATCCATCAGGAGCCGGAACCGTTATCGGAAGTCACCCGCGTTAAATACCGTGGGATCGCGGTGGCGGATACCGCCCGTGAACGTCCGGTGCTGACGGTTCAACTGCTGGATAAGCAGCCGCGTCTGACGGTGAGTACGATAGAAGATAAACGTCAGGCGCTGTTGGCAGGACTTGGCGTGGCGACGATGCCGTACCCGCTGGTGGAAGAGGATATTGCGGCTGGTCGGCTGCGGGTCGTTAGTCCGGAATCGACAAGCGAGATAGATATTATTATGGCCTGGCGTCGTGACAGCATGGGCGAGGCGAAATCCTGGTGTCTGCGGGAAATCCCCAAGCTGTTTGCGGGTAAATAGCCTGACTGTTACGCCGGATGCGGTGCGAAGCACCTTATCCGGCATGGAAGACGGAGTATGTTGTAGGCCTGATAAGCGCAGCGCCATCAGGCATCTACATATGCTACGTCAGGATAACTGTTTGGGATCGGGCCCGAAGCGGTTACTCCCCTGAGTACCGTTTTGACAGTTGAAAATGATGATCACCAGCCAGCCAACGATCGGGATCAGCAGCACCAGTAGCCACCAGGCTGAACGATCGGTGTCATGTAAACGCCGGAACTGTACCGCCCACCACGGAATAAAGACCAGAACCCCGTAAATCGTCGTTAATATGCCTTCTCCACCGGCGCGCTCCCAGCCAAACATTCTGTCCAGAATACCCAGCACGAATGTGAAGATGATGTTGACCAGCACAAACATCCAGTATTCTTTACGACGCGCGCGGCCACCAAAACCAAAGTAATTCTTTAATACGTTTAAATACCAATCCATTTTTGCCTCGTTCTGCATTCAATTACTTGTTTTTAAAGTAATCAAATTAAGAATAGCTGTGAATGGAATGATGGTAAATATTTGCGGTGTTAATTATTTGGTCCTCTGATGGGTAATACTTATCAGTGAACGCCTCAGTTTCAGAAAGTATCAACCTGTGTTGGCGGGAGTAATGAATATGCGCTCTCAGAGAAAGGGTTCCGTTCACCTTATGTTCATCGCTTCTCTTAAGCATTGGTTCATGTGAACGTGTAAAGGGCGTTCTCCGCCACGCCCTTTACACGTTCACGGGTAACGGCGTTTCAGAGAAATGACACAGCTGAGGTGAACGGAACCCTGAGCAAAAATCACATGTTCGCCATACATGCTTAACTAATCGGCCTAACCCCAAAGTGGACCCGTGTATATCATGCGAAACGCTCGTCACGCCCATGAGGTTCGTTGAGGTCCTGCCACGGCCCAACAGAAATAATGCCGGTCGGGTTAATGGTTTTGTGGCTACGGAAGTAGTGATTGCGGATATGATCGAAATTGACGGTTTCCGCAATACCCGGCATCTGGTAGATATCACGCAGGAAACCGTACAGGTTCAGATAGTCGCTAATCCGGTGTTTGTCGCACTTGAAGTGGGTGACATACACGGGATCAAAGCGTACCAGTGTGGTCCACAGGCGAATATCTGCTTCTGTTAACTGGTTGCCGGTCAGGTAGCGATGTTGCCCAAGGATCTGCTCCAGTCGTGCCAGAGATTGAAAGACGTTATCCACGGCGTCGTCGTAGGCTTCCTGACTGGTGGCAAATCCGGCTTTATACACGCCATTATTAACGTTGTCATAAATCCAGCCGTTCAGCTCGTCGATTTTACTTTGCAGGGCAGGGGGATAGTAATCTCCGGCTTTCGCGCCCAGCGCATCAAACGCGGTGTTAAACATGCGGATGATTTCTGCAGATTCGTTGCTGACAATAGTGTGGTTCTTTTTATCCCACAGCACCGGAACGGTGACCCGACCGCTGTAGTGCGGATCGGCGTGTAAATAGAGCTGATAAAGAAATTCGTGCTGATACAGGGTATCGCCAGTTGCCGCCGGGAAGTTATCGTCAAAGGTCCAGCCGTTTTCCAGCATCAGCGGATGCACAACAGAAACGGAAATAAACGGTTCCAGCCCTTTGAGTTTGCGCAAAATCAGCGTGCGATGCGCCCACGGACAGGCCAGAGAAACGTACAGATGATAGCGGTCTTTTTCGGCAGCAAAGCCACCTTCACCGGTCGGGCCAGGCGCGCCATCCGCGGTGAGCCAGTTACGGAAAGCCGATGCAGAACGTTGAAATTTTCCACCGGTTGATTTGGTATCGTACCAGGTGTCATGCCAGACGCCGTCAATCAGTTGTCCCATGATTTTCGCCTCCTCAGATAGCAAAAACGAGGAGATATCTCCTCGCTTTTTGATGTGTTCAGTATAGTTTGATTACCACTTTTTATTCAGCACGCGGTCAATACTAAATGCGCCTGGACCGGTGATAGCCAGCAGCAGGAAACCGCCTGCGATGGTCAGGTTTTTCATGAACATCAGAGAGTTCACACCTTCCGCAAAGTTGCTGTGGAAGAGGAACGCCGTCAGCAATGTGAAGCCTGCGGTGAACAGCGCGGTTGTACGGGTCAGGAAACCGAACAGAATTGCCAGACCGCCGCCAAACTCAAGCAGAATCACCAGCGGCAGCATAAATCCTGGGACGCCCATGGCTTCCATGTACTGTTGGGTACCCGCATATCCGGTGATTTTTCCCCAACCTGCGGTAATAAACAGGATTGGCATCAGAATGCGCGCTACCAGTACACCAACATCTTCTAATTTCTTCATCATACTCTCCAGGAAACCACTCAGGCGGCTTATTGTGTTTTTTTGTGCATCGACGCTGCAGAGCGCGTCGTTGCTGTCGATGGAGAGAATCATAAACGTGCTTAATGAGAATTGTTAGCAAGGAAAACTGTCAGTATTTTTCAAAAATTTTGAGGTTGGGGGTAAGGAAAGGATTAGCCGCGCAGTTGCTGCTGTCTGATGGTCGATTTCACCAGACGCCAGATACTCCAGACGCTAAAGCCGCGCTTAGCCCAGCGTACCAGCAGATTCGGGTTGCGGATGGTGCGAACCGCCATAATACTGCTCCCGACCAACACCCAGCCACGCAGGTTCAGTAGCGTCTTCCAGCCACGATCGTAGACCTCGGTGGCTTCCAGCCAGTCGCGGCGAGTAGCAGACAGATCCAGCCGTTGCTGCTGGATCTGTCCAAGCAGTTGCGCCTTACGCTTTTGACGTTCGACTTTGCTGCTCATTATGCATCATCCTCCAGGGCTTGCCTGTCATTAGCGAGTTCCTGGCGTGTATGGCGTAGCAGCGTTGTTTTACGTGCTTTACGCAGCGTCCATATCCCGCCAATCAGCGCTAACAGCAACAGCACAACGGTGGTGGCAATCATGGCGTTCAGGCGGTATTGAGGGTCAATGGCCCAGATGATAAGCACCATCAGGCTCATCAGGCCAAACGCCGCGAACAGCATAGTCAGCCCAAGCATCAGCAGGATCTGGATGAGATTGGCTTTTTCCTCTTCCAGCTCAACGACGGCCAGCCGCAGCCGTGTTTCTACGATCTCAACGAGAATCGTCAGGATCCGCTGTCCAATACCCAGTACGCCTTTGCCTGGACCTTGTGCGTGTTGAGAATCAGCCATTGTTAACGGCGCGACAGCAGTACACCAAGCACCACACCGACTGCAGCGCCAATGCCGACGCCTGTCCATGGGTTTTCGCGCACGTAGTTATCGGCTTTAGCCGCGGCTTCACGGGTCTGTTTGGCAATTACATCGCTGGTTTCACTCAGACGATGGCGGCTCTCGCGCAGCGCATGTTCGGCTTTGCTGCGAATTTTACTCATCTCTTCCTTCGACTTATCGCCAGAGGAGCTAAGTACTTCTTCAAGCGTATCCGCAAGAGATTTCAGCTCAGCGCGCAGGTTTTCCGTAGCATTATCTTTCGACATAGTTTTCTCCAGTTGAGTGGCTAGTTACCGTACTTAGTAATCGCGGGTCTCGAGTTCTTTTAGCTCTTGCTGAGCTTCAGCAAGCTTGTGTTCACGCTTTGCTACCTTATCCGCATCGCCTTTTTGCTTAGCTTCGGCTAAGTCACGTTGACGCTCGGCAATCTCATTTTTCTGCTCGGCGATCTTTTTCTGATGGTTAGCGCGCAGTTTGCTGTCAGTACAGTTTGCTCTGACTTCGCTCAGCGCTTTGTTCAGCCCATTGATACGGCTCTGATTGTTGTGTTTTTCGGCATAGCTAATCTCCCGCTGAATGTCTTGTTCTTTTTCCTGACAGAGGGTGGTGGCGTAGCTGCCGGCACTGAGAGCGAAAAGGCTAATTGCCAAAGCGATGCGGTATTTCATTCTTGAACCTTCCATTGTGATTCGACCTCTTCGTTTAGGGTCGATGCTCCAGAATAATAAAGCGTTGGGTCATAAACCCAGTTTATTAATCATAGGCGCTAAACGGTGAAATCACCAAAGTGAGTGATCTAATTCAGATTCCTGGAAATTAACCAAAACGGTGTGGGGTCTCACGTAAGCGGGATAACCACTGAACCGCCTGATTATTATCATCCTGCTGAGCGATAACGAAACCGTGCGGTAACGTTCGATCCAGTACGACCTTTGCCGCTGCGCTCTGCGCACTGGAATCAAAGGTAATCAGCAGGGCGTCATTTTGCGGAGTGATGCTTTTAAAACGAATGCCGTTGGCATCCAGGTGATGCCAGATAGAGAAGCCATCAGGCATGCTGGCTCCCTGGTTTACGGCACGAATGGCAAGCGTTGACTCCTGCTGGCGAATGACCGACCAGGTCAGGAGCAACGCGCCGATGAACAACATAAAAGTGGTGGACCAGGCAAGTCGTCGGAGCGTTATGCATGATTTCAGCATAATTTACCCTCGGTTCCCGTATTTCTTTTTCCAAAGAACAACCAGTGAACCTGCCAGACCAAACACCAGTAACACCACAGGAAGCAGCATCAGGCAAGACATCAGTTGATCTTCATATTTGAGAAACACCGGTGTTTTGCCAAGCAGATAGCCCAACGATGTGAGAATAAGGACCCAAAGCAGTCCGCTCATCCAGTTGAAGAACTGAAAGCGCGCATTGTTCAGGCCGGACAATCCTGCGATGGTCGGCAGTAATGTTCTGACAAACGCGATAAAGCGACCGACCAGCAGCGCAGACAAGCCATGCTTATGGAACAGATGATGCGCACGCTGATGGTAATGTGCAGGAAGATGAGATAACCAGTTTTGCACTGTGCGGGTATTGCCCAACCATCGACCTTGTATATAGCTGAGCCAGCAACCGAGGCTGGCTGCGGTGGTGAGTAATAGCACCGTTTGCGGAAAACCCATTGCGCCTTTGGCAATAAGTACGCCGACCAGTACCAGCAAACTGTCGCCAGGTAAAAAGGCTGCTGGCAGCAGTCCGTTTTCCAGAAACAAAATGGTAAAGAGTACAAAATAGAGCATGCCAATCATGGAAGGATTGGCCAGCGTTTCAAAATCCTGAGCCCATAAAGCATTTAGTAATTGAGTCAGTAGTTCCATTCAATATTCCTGGAGAATCGGTTGTCGTCATGCCGGTTTTCTGGGTTTTGTAACACCACGATTTTATTAATATTTTTTACATGACTCGCGGTTTGATACAAATTCACGGCCTGAACTATTCCCTGTAAAGTTGTGAAGTTAGCAAGCTCTTAAACACAAAAATTCAAACAGCATCTAATTGTAACAAAGGTCAACGTAGTCCGTTATAGAAATTACGGTTGTTGAACTGTGATTTTGCTTATCGCAATGGAGGGTGGCGAGAGGATTTACACAGGCTGACATTTTATACCTAATGCTTACCAAGTGTCAGAAACAGGCGTGTGGTCGCGCCTGCATTGATAAGATTGTTTATTTTGCGCTGTTAGCCGCTGTATCGAGATGAACGACCGGATTTTCGGTAAATAGATAACGGTCCGCATTGAACTCAAAATCATCGCTGGTTTCGTTAAACAGCATCTGCTTCGTGTTCTCAAGATGCTGCCACATCGCCAGTTTGGCGGCATGAGGATCTTTGCGAATCAGCGCCCGAAGGATCTGGTCATGGTCATCACACCAGTTATCAACCGTGCGCAGGTCGATGTGGTCGTGCAGTTTCTTCCAGTAGGGGTTATGAATGCGCTGAGTCCACATTTTTTCAACAATCGCGGCCAGAGCCGAGTTCTGCGTTGCCAGGGCTACCTGCACATGGAACTGGAGATCCCACTCGGAGTCACGAAAGCTTTTTTCGTTACGTGATTTCTCCTGAATCTCCATCAGCTTCATGATGTCCTGTTTGGTCACCTGCGTGGCGGCAAACTCGGCAATGTTACTCTCAATGAGCTGACGCGCCTGGAGCAGTTCGAAAGGACCGTAGCTGGCGAATTCCAGGTTTTCATCTGGCGCGACATAGTGTCTGGGTTGGTTGGAAATGACGTGGATCCCCGATCCTTTGCGCACCTCAACGTAACCCTCCACCTCGAGCATGATAATTGCTTCACGAACCACGGTACGGCTGACATTTTTTTCATCGGCGATAAAGCGCTCGGCAGGGAGTTTGTCACCCACCAGATAGACGCCTTGCTCAATGCGTTCTTTCAGATCAGCTGCAAGTTGTTGGTACAAACGTCGTGGTTCGGTGATTTCCATATGCGCTCCAGGCATGATACGGCAGACTATATTTGTTATACCACTTTTGCGATTACTGCTCCACTCGCGGCGATAAAAAAGCCGCCAGATAACTGGCGGCTTCGCATTATATACCCTTGATGAAAAACAGCGGGTTAATTTTGCGGAGCAGGATCGCCAGTCTGTGATCCCGAGTCGACCTCGCTGGCCGATTTGTTCTGCAATACCGTCCAGATAACGAGTGCGCCGAGCAGGTCGAATACCGCCAGTACGGCGAACAGCGGGCTAAAGCCGATGGTGTCAGCCAGTGCGCCAACAACCAGTGCAAACAGCGTACTTGCAAGCCAGGCGGACATACCGGTCAGGCCGTTTGCTGTTGCCACTTCATTACGACCAAATACGTCAGAAGAAAGCGTAATCAGCGCACCGGACAGCGCCTGGTGAGCAAAGCCGCCGACGCACAGCAGGGCGATAGCAATGTACGGGCTGGTGAACAGACCAATCATCCCTGGGCCAATCATCAGCAATGCGCCCATGGTGACGACCATTTTACGTGAAACGATCAGGTTAACGCCGAACCAGCGCTGGAACAGCGGCGGTAAGTAGCCCCCAACGATACAGCCCAGGTCAGCAAACAGCATCGGCATCCAGGCAAACATCGCAATCTCTTTCAGGTTAAAGCCGTAGACTTTAAACATGAACAGCGGGATCCAGGCGTTGAAGGTACCCCAGGCTGGCTCTGCCAGGAAACGCGGCAGTGCGATGCCCCAGAACTGGCGGTTACGCAGGATCTGACCGAGCGACATTTTTTTCGAGGTGTTGTTTTTATGCTGTGATTCCTGACCATTCAGAATGTAATCACGTTCTTCATCAGACAGCTTTTTCTGGTCGCGCGGGTGTTTGTAGAACACAAGCCAGCACATCGCCCAGATGAAGCTCAGCGCACCGGAAATAATGAATGCCATCTGCCAGCTGTGCATGACGATTGCCCAGACGACCAGCGGCGGAGCAATCATCGCACCGATAGAAGAGCCGACGTTAAAGTACCCCACGGCAATTGAACGTTCTTTTGCCGGGAACCACTCAGAACTGGCTTTCAAACCCGCAGGGATCATTGCGGCTTCAGCGGCACCTACCGCGCCACGCGCCAGCGCCAGTCCACCCCAACTGCCAGCCAGTGCGGTCGCGCCACAGAAGACGGCCCACAGAACGGCGAACATCGCGTAACCAACTTTTGTGCCGAGCACATCGAGCACGTAGCCGGCAACGGGTTGCATTACGGTGTAAGCAGCAGAATACGCTGCGATGATATAGGAATACTGTTGAGTGGAGATGTGTAACTCTTCCATCAGAGTTGGCGCAGCTGCCGCCACAGTGTTACGTGTCAGGTAACCCAGCACGGTGCCAAGCGTCACCAGTGCAATCATGTACCAACGTAACCCTTTAATTTTACGCATGTAAAACCTCATCGTTTTGTTATGTCCGCGAACGAGCGGTCATCTTCCAGTTCAGGGCGGAGGATGTTCTTTTACGAGGGGGGACCGAAAAAAATCCGGTACTCCCCGAACTTTGCCATGTCAATAATTGTGCTAATTCGGTTTCCGTACCGGTCAATCCGATGGTTATACATCGGTAATTTGCATTCCGTCGGCTTATGTATCGCGACGGCCAAAAGATAACTTGTCATACAGCTTTAAAAGGTGAGTGCCATCACAAAAGTGTGAATCTTCGTGTGGTCATTATTTCGATTCAGCAAAGCCAGCGCTGGCGCGGCTTGACGCGTGATTTACCTCTTTGAGAGTAATTTTTTTGTCACCATTTGTTGATCTAACTCACGAAAATATCTTCAGTGTATGGAAATTGGTGTGATAACTTTGTCAACATCAAAACATAAGCAATCTGACGCACTCGTTGAGAGGAAGACGATAATGACCCCGTTTATGACTGAAGATTTCCTGCTGGACACCGAATTTGCCCGCCGTCTGTACCATGATTACGCCAAAGACCAGCCGATCTTCGATTACCACTGCCATTTACCACCGCAACAAATCGCTGAAAACTACCGTTTTAATAACCTGTATGACATCTGGCTGAAGGGTGATCACTACAAATGGCGTGCGATGCGTACCAATGGCGTCGCTGAGCGCTTGTGTACCGGCGATGCGTCCGATCGCGAGAAGTTTGACGCATGGGCCGCCACGGTTCCGCACACTATCGGTAACCCGCTGTATCACTGGACCCACCTCGAATTACGTCGTCCGTTTGGTATTACAGGTAAGCTGCTTTCTCCTGCGACTGCTGATGAAATCTGGAACCAGTGCAACGAGCTGCTGGCGCAGGATAAATTCTCCGCGCGCGGCATCATGCAGCAGATGAATGTGAAAATGGTCGGCACTACCGATGACCCGATCGACTCTCTGGAGCATCATGCGGCCGTTGCTAAAGACGGAAGCTTTGATGTGAAAGTGCTGCCGAGCTGGCGTCCGGATAAAGCCTTTAACATTGAGCTGGCGACCTTTAATGACTACATGGCGAAGCTCGGTGAAGTGTCTGACACGGATATCCGCCGCTTCAGCGATCTGCAAGCTGCACTGACCAAACGTCTGGATCACTTTGCGGCTCACGGCTGTAAAGTTTCTGACCACGCGCTGGACGTGGTGCTGTTTGCCGAATCTAACGAATCTGAACTGGATAGCATTCTGGCGCGTCGCCTGGCGGGTGAAACCCTGAGTGAGCATGAAATTGCCCAGTTTAAAACCGCCGTGCTGGTGTTCCTTGGTGCGGAATATGCTCGTCGCGAATGGGTACAGCAGTACCACATCGGCGCGCTGCGTAATAACAACCTGCGCCAGTTCAAACTGTTGGGCGCGGATGTTGGCTTCGACTCCATCAATGACCGTCCGATGGCTGAAGAACTGTCCAAACTGCTGAGCAAGCAGAATGAACAGAACCTGCTGCCGAAAACCATTCTCTACTGCCTGAACCCGCGTGATAACGAAGTGCTGGGCACCATGATCGGCAACTTCCAGGGCGAAGGTATGCCGGGCAAGATGCAGTTCGGTTCCGGCTGGTGGTTCAACGATCAGAAAGACGGGATGGAACGTCAGATGACGCAGCTGGCCCAGCTCGGCCTGCTGAGCCGTTTCGTCGGCATGCTGACCGATAGCCGTAGCTTCCTGTCATACACGCGCCATGAATACTTCCGTCGCATTCTGTGCCAGATGATTGGCCGTTGGGTTGCTGCAGGTGAAGCACCGGCAGATATCCAGTTGCTGGGTGAAATGGTCAGAAATATTTGCTTTAACAATGCGCGTGATTACTTCGCCATTGAACTGAACTAAGGCCCGGGTGAAGGTATGCAATACATCAAGATCCATGCGCTGGATAACGTCGCGGTAGCGCTCGCTGATTTGGCTGAAGGAACCGAAGTCACCGTTGATGGGCAGGCGGTAACCCTGCGTCAGGCGGTCTCTCGTGGCCACAAATTCGCTTTACGTGATATTGCGAAAGGCGAAAACGTCATTAAATACGGTTTGCCAATTGGTCATACGCTGGTGGACGTTGCGGCGGGCGAGCATATTCATGCTCACAACACGCGCACTAATCTGAGCGACCTGGACACGTATAGCTACCACCCTGATTTTCAGGCGGAAGTTGCACAACCGGCGGATCGCGATGTGCAGATCTACCGTCGTGCCAACGGCGATGTTGGCGTGCGCAACGAACTGTGGATCCTACCGACGGTTGGCTGTGTTAACGCCATGGCGCGCCAGATGCAGAACCGTTTTCTGAAAGAGACTAACGATGCCGAAGGAATCGACGGCGTACATCTCTTCAGCCACACCTACGGCTGTTCACAGCTCGGCGACGACCACATTAACACCCGCACCATGCTGCAAAACATGGTGCGTCACCCGAATGCGGGTGCGGTGCTGGTGGTTGGCCTTGGTTGTGAAAACAACCAGGTTGATGCCTTCCGCGAAACCTTAGGCGAGTACGATCCTGAGCGCGTTCACTTCATGGTCTGCCAACATCAGGAAGACGAAGTGGAAGCGGGGATTGAACATCTTCACCAGTTGTACAACGTGATACGTAACGATAAGCGTGAGCCGGGTAAACTGGGTGAGCTGAAGTTTGGTCTGGAATGCGGCGGCTCTGACGGCCTGTCCGGTATTACCGCCAACCCGATGCTGGGGCGTTTTTCTGACTACGTGATTGCCAACGGCGGCACCACCGTACTGACCGAAGTACCGGAAATGTTCGGCGCCGAGCAACTGCTGATGGACCACTGCCGCGATGAAGAAACGTTCGGCAAGCTGGTCACCATGGTCAATGACTTCAAGCAGTACTTCATTGCTCACGACCAGCCGATCTACGAGAACCCATCGCCGGGCAACAAAGCGGGCGGTATCACCACGCTGGAAGATAAATCTCTCGGCTGCACGCAAAAAGCAGGCTCCAGCCAGGTGGTGGACGTACTGCGCTACGGCGAACGTCTGAAGACGCATGGTCTGAACCTGCTGAGCGCACCGGGTAACGATGCGGTGGCGACCAGTGCCCTGGCGGGCGCGGGCTGTCATATGGTGCTGTTCAGTACCGGTCGCGGTACGCCGTACGGTGGTTTTGTGCCGACGGTGAAAATTGCTACCAACAGCGAGCTGGCGGCGAAGAAAAAGCACTGGATCGACTTTGACGCTGGACAGTTGATCCACGGCAAAGCGATGCCGCAGTTACTGGAAGAATTTGTCGATACCATCGTCGAGTTCGCCAACGGCAAGCAAACCTGCAACGAGCGGAATGATTTTAGAGAGTTAGCGATATTTAAAAGCGGCGTAACGTTGTAGTAAATACCTGATGGTACCTGCATGCAGGTCTGCGCAAACCGTAGGCCTGATAAGCGCAGCGCCATCAGGCACAAACCGTTGCCGGATGGCGGCGAACTCGCCTAATCCGGCCTACGAGATAGAATTGGGGTTGCTTGCATGACCGCGTATTGGCTGGCCCAGGGCGTAGGTGTCATCGCCTTTCTGATCGGTATTACCACCTTTTTCAATCGCGATGAGCGCCGGTTCCGGCTGCAACTCGCCGTCTATAGCGCCACCATCGGCGTGCATTTTTTCCTGATGGGGGCCTGGCCTGCGGGAATGAGCGCAGAACTCAACACCATCCGCACACTTGTCTCAATGCATACCCGCAAACTGTGGGTAATGACCGTTTTTATTGTCCTCACCCTGGTTCTCGGGCTGGCGAAATTACAGCATGCGATGGAGCTGTTGCCGATAATTGGCACGCTGGCCAGCACCTGGGCGCTGTTTCGCTGCAAAGGGTTAACCGTGCGATGCGTCATGTGGTGCGCAACCGCCTGTTGGGTTACCCATAATTTCTGGCTGGGATCGATTGGTGGGACGATGATCGAAGGGAGTTTTCTGGTAATGAACGGTCTGAACATTATTCGTTTCCGGCGAATGCAAAAACGCGGAATTGATCCGTTCAAAATTGAAAAAAGCGTACAAGAAAAGAACCCCTCCGCCCGATGACGGAGGGGCGTAGAGATTATCCGCGCAGGGCGTTATTTGCCAGACGCTCGTCTTCTGCCTGGCAGGCTGCAGCGGTAAACAGGACGTCTGTAGAAGAGTTCAACGCCGTTTCACATGAGTCCTGCAATACGCCGATGATAAAGCCAACGGCAACAACCTGCATGGCGATGTCATTCGGGATACCGAACATGTTGCACGCCAGCGGGATCAGCAGCAGAGAACCGCCCGCCACGCCCGATGCACCACAGGCACACAGCGAAGCCACCACGCTCAGTAACAGCGCCGTCGGTAAATCAACCGGAACACCCAGCGTATTCACCGCCGCCAGCGTCAGTACGGTAATGGTGATCGCCGCGCCCGCCATATTGATGGTGGCTCCCAGCGGAATAGACACCGAATAGGTATCACGATCCAGATTCAGTTTCTCACACAGTGCCATGTTCACCGGAATATTTGCTGCCGAACTGCGGGTAAAGAAGGCATACACGCCGCTTTCACGCAGACAGGCCAGCACCAGAGGGTACGGGTTACGGCGAATTTTCCAGAAGACCAGCAGTGGGTTAACCACAAATGCCACCAGCAGCATACAGCCTACCAGTACGGTCAGCAGTTGGGCGTAGCCCCAAAGCGTGGCGAAACCGGTGGTTGCCAGCGTGGAGGAGACCAGACCAAAGATACCGATTGGCGCGAAACGAATCACCAGCTTCACCATAAAGGTGACGGCGTTGGACATATCATTGACCAGATTTTTGGTCGTTTCATTGCCGTGGCGCAGCGCAAAGCCCAGGCCGACAGCCCATACCAGAATACCAATATAGTTGGCGTTCAGCAGAGCATCAATTGGGTTAGAAACCATGCTCATCAGCAGGCTACGCATCACTTCAACAATCCCGGATGGCGGTACGATATCCCCCGCGCTGCTGGAAAGATGCAGTGTTGATGGGAAAGCAAAGCTGAAGACAACGGCGGTTAATGCCGCTGAAAATGTTCCGAGCAGGTAGAGAAACAGAATGGGGCGGATATTGGTTTTTTGCCCGTGCTGGTGGTTGGCGATAGAAGCCATCACCAGCATCAGAACCAGAATTGGCGCCACGGCTTTTAATGCGCCGACGAACAGCGTACCCAGCAAACCAACGGCTTCAGCCGCAGGTTTTGACACCAGTGCCAGTAAAATCCCCAGTACCAAACCGATCAAAATTTGTTTAACCAGGCTCCCTTGCGCCAAACGCGAGAGTATCCCCGATGAACGTTGCGTAGTCATGTAGTAATCCTTTCATTGTGTTGTTGCCTTACCTTTGTGCGTTCTGTTGACGCATCTTTCAGGATCGGCAAATGTTTGCATGGCTGAGTATAAGGAAAGAACGCGGTTCGGGAAGCGAAATATCCTGGATTCCGCGTTGAGATCATATTTTATAACTTTAACTTAACATTATTTTGACATGATAAACAAAAAGCCCGACGCACGAAGTGTGCTGTCGGGCTTTTCAGCTAGCAGATGAAACTTACTGTATTTGCTGCTTTTTATCGTGCTGGTGGTTGACCCACGCGTTAACAACCAGCGTCACAAACAGAATGCCAAATACCACGCCTAACGAGATAGCGATCGGGATATGGTAAAAATCGACGATCAGCATCTTAATACCGATAAACACCAGAATGACCGACAAGCCGTACTTCAGCATGGAGAAACGCTCCGCCACGCCCGCCAGCAGGAAGTACATCGCGCGCAGACCCAAAATAGCAAACAGGTTCGAGGTCAGCACGATGAACGGGTCGGTGGTCACGGCAAAGATAGCCGGAATACTGTCGACGGCAAAAATCACATCGCTCAGCTCAACCAGAATCAACACCAGCATCAGCGGCGTAACAAACAGCAGGCCGTTTTTACGCACGAAGAATTTTTCATCTTCGATGGTATCGGTCATGCGCAAATGACCGCGCAGCCAGCGTACTAACGGTCTGTCGCCAATACCGGAGGCATCTTCTTTCGCCAGCGCCATCTTCACGCCGGTAAACAACAGGAACGCGCCGAACACGTACAACAGCCACTCAAACTGGGTGATAAGCCAGCTGCCGGCGAAGATCATGATCGTACGCAGCACAATCGCACCCAGCACGCCATACACCAGTACCCGACGCTGCAACGCAGGCGGTACGGAGAAGTAACTGAACAGCATCAACCAGACAAAGACGTTATCTACCGCCAGCGATTTTTCGATCAAATAGCCGGTCAGGAACGCCAGCGCCTGTGGGTCGGCAACGGCGCGCCCCTGGGTTTCCGCCAGGTACCACCAGAAGGCGGCGTTAAACAGTAACGACAGCGTAACCCAGACGATTGACCAGGCCGCAGCCTGCTTCATTGACATCGTATGCGCGCCACGACGACCCTGTAACAGCAGGTCGATGGCCAGCATAATTACCACCACGACAGCGAAGCCACCCCATAACAACGGTGTGCCGACAGTATTCATTGTATTTCCCCATGCATAAAAAAACGGCCAACGCCGAATGACGTTAGCCGCTGCTTTTTATGCATAGACCTTGCCATTCGGCAAGGTCTCACTTACAACAACAAAGGAATACGGTGGCGTATTCCTTTGTTATCGCCCGGTGACCGGATGTGGTTTTTCACACATCGTAATGACGATCAACCGACAACGAAGTTACTCCCCTTTGCGGGTTACAAAATATTACAGGCCATGCTTTCAGTCAATGGCCTGCAACATTCGTTTTACACACCTTTACGCAGTCAGCGATGTTTCCGCTTCGTCTGCCGGGAAAACCACGCCGGTCTGGCGGCGAATCTCCGTTTGCAGTTTGGCGGTGATACGGCTGACGGCCAGTGCCGGGTGATCCACTTCGCCGGATTCAACCAAATGGGCAAAAGCCTCTGCCTCATACAGCATAGTATTGATGTGTTGAGGCGTCGTCAGATCCTGCGTTTTCCCACCGCGTGGCACGAAGCACACCTTTTGGCATTCGGAGATATGCTCGATGACCAGCGATCCCGACTCGCCCTGAATTTCACTGGCTAATACCGAGTCGCTTACTTTTGAGTGCTGGAGAGTAACGCTGAAATCACCGTAATTCAGCACCACCACGCCGTGGGCATCCACGCCACTTTCCAGCAGGCTGGCGCTGGCCTGAACGCTCAGCGGTTCGCCCCACAGCGCAACCGCTGAGGCCAGGCAGTAAAAACCGATATCCATAATCGAGCCATTGGAGAATGCCGGATTAAACGTGTTCGGATTTTCACCGTCCAGATAGCGCTGGTAACGCGAGGAGTACTGGCAGTAATTGATAAACGCTTTCCTGATTTTTCCTACTCTGGGTAGTGATTGCTGTAACTGCAGGAAATTAGGCAGGTAGGCGGTTTTAAACGCTTCAAACAGCACGACCTGATTCTCACGCGCGCAGGCGATAGCGGCTTCGGCTTGCGCCAGATTGGAGGCCAGCGGCTTTTCGCAAATAACATGCTTTTTGTGCCGCAAAAACAGCTCGGTCTGTGGAAAGTGCAGGGAGTTAGGGCTGGCGATATAGACAGCGTCGATTGCCTCGCTTTGCGCCATCGCTTCCAGTGAGGTAAACAGATGTTCGACAGGGTAATCGTTGGCGAAGGTCTGTGCCTGCTCAAGGCTACGGGAATAGACTGCGGTTAACTTATACTTGCCGGTTTCATGGGCGGCATCGACAAACTGGCGGGTGATCCAGTTTGTGCCAATTACTGCGAAACGTATCATAAAGGCCTTCAGGCTGCGAAAAGGGATTCTTTTGTCAATTTAGCATGCCCTGAAGACAAAGCCAGTGCGTGACTACGCAGTTTGCTTTAACGATTGTTGCGTTAACCACAGGCGGGTATCGAACTCCAGTTGATGATACTGAGGCTCCATATGACAGCAAAGCTGGTAAAACGCTTTGTCATGTTCTTTTTCTTTCAGATGCGCCAGTTCATGAACGACGATCATGCGTAAAAAGGGTTCTGGGGCGCTGCGAAACACGGTGGCGACGCGGATCTCCGCTTTGGCTTTGAGCTTACCGCCCTGCACGCGAGAGACGGCGGTATGCAGCCCAAGTGCATTCTTCAGAACGTGGATCTTGCTGTCATACATGACTTTATTCAGCGGCGGGGCGTTACGCAGAAACTGATTTTTCAGATCCTGGGTATATTGCCAGAGCGCTTTGTCGGTCGCGAAGTCATGTGTACCCGGATAGCGCTTCTCCAGCACTGCGCCCAGGCGCTGCTCAGCAATCAGCGTTCTCACTTGAGAAAGCAAATGTTCCGGGTAGCCCTGGAGGTAAGTTAGTTGGTTCATTCATGTCCACGCAAATCATAAAAGTGTATACTCACGCACCCTTTTCAGGGATACGCCGAAATTTTACCATTCAGGAGGGCCGATGAGCCACATAGACAACGGTTTCCGTTCGCTGTCACTTAAACGTTTCCCGGAAACGGATGACGTTAACCCGCTGCTGGCGTGGGAAGCTGCAGATGAATATCTGCTGCAACAGCTGGACGATACCGAGATTAGCGGCCCGGTGCTGATCCTGAATGATACCTTCGGCGCGCTAGGCTGTGCGCTGGCGGAACATACGCCGTACAGCATCGGCGATTCCTATCTCAGCGAGCTTGCCACGCGCGAGAACCTGCGTCACAACGATATTGCCGAGTCGAGCGTCAAGTTCCTCGACAGTACCGCTGACTATCCGCAGGCGCCGGGCGTGGTGCTGATTAAGCTGCCAAAAACCATGGCGCTGCTGGAGCAGCAACTGCGTGCGCTGCGCGAAGTGGTAACGCCAGAAACGCGCATCATCGCCGGGGCAAAAGCGCGTGATGTACATACCTCGACGCTGGAACTGTTTGAAAAAGTGCTGGGTCCAACCACTACTACGCTGGCGTGGAAAAAAGCCCGATTGATCAACTGTACGTTCAGCAAACCGGAGCTGGCCGCTGCCTCGCAAACGCTAAGCTGGAAGCTGGAAGGCACCGACTGGACTATCCATAACCACGCCAACGTCTTCTCCCGTACCGGGCTGGATATCGGCGCGCGCTTTTTTATCGAGCATCTGCCGGAAAACCTCGAAGGGGAGATTGTGGATCTCGGTTGCGGCAACGGCGTCATCGGTATGACGCTGCTGGCGAAAAACCCAGAAGCCAGTGTGGTATTTGTTGATGAATCGCCAATGGCGGTGGCTTCAAGCCGCCTGAACGTGGAAAGTAACATGCCTGAAGCGCTGGATCGCTGCGAGTTTATGATTAACAACGCGCTGTCTGGTGTTGAACCGTTCCGCTTTAACGCTGTGCTGTGCAACCCACCGTTCCACCAGAAGCACGCGCTGACGGATAACATTGCCTGGGAAATGTTCCACCACGCCCGCCGCTGCCTGAAAATCAACGGTGAGCTGTACATCGTAGCTAACCGTCACCTCGACTACTTCCACAAGCTGAAGAAGATATTCGGCAACTGCGTGACCATCGCCACCAATAATAAATTCGTGGTGCTGAAAGCGGTCAAAACCGGTCGCCGTCGGTAATAGCGGGTGCCGGATGCGGCTAACGCCTTATCCGGCCTACGAAATACATCCTGTTAAATTTCCAGTGCCAGTCGGGTGCCTTGCGCAATAGCGCGTCGGGCATCCAGTTCCATCGCCACATCGCAGCCGCCGATCAGATGCACCGTTTTACCAGCCGCGTGCAGCGGATCGACCAGCTCACGGCGCGGCTCTTGTCCGGCACAAATCACCACGTTATCCACGTTAAAGATCACCTGTTCACCGTTCAACACAACGTGTAACCCATCATCATCAATCTTCTGATAGCTGACTGCCGGGATCATTTTCACGCCGCGTGAGAGCAGGGTGGCGCGATGGATCCAGCCCGTCGTTTTACCTAAACCTTGTCCCGGTTTGCTGGCTTTGCGCTGTAACATCACTATCTGGCGCGGGCTGCGGGATAAGTGCGGGCCTTCCGGGCGTAAGCCGCCAGGCTGTTGCAGACTGGTGTCGATCCCCCATTCCACGCAGAACTCCGCAATGTTCTGGCTGGTGGGTTCACCGGGTTGACTCAGATACATTGCGGTATCAAAACCGATCCCGCCGCAGCCCACGATCGCCACGCGTTTTCCCACTGGCGTTTTATCGCGCAGAACGTCGAGATAGCTCAGTACCTTAGGATGATCGATCCCCTCGATCGGCGGCATACGAGGCTCGATCCCACTGGCAAGGATCACTTCGTCGAAGGTGTGCAGATCGTGTGCGCTGACAAAGTGATTCAGCTTCAGGGTCACGCCAGTCACGTCGATCATCCGACGGTAGTAGCGCAGGGTTTCATAGAATTCTTCTTTGCCGGGGATCTGTTTGGCGATATTAAACTGCCCGCCAATCTCGCCATGTGCGTCAAACAGCGTCACGTGATGCCCGCGTGCGGCGGCATTAATGGCAAAGGCGAGGCCCGCAGGACCCGCACCGACAACCGCCAGATTCTTTGGCACAGCTGCCGCAACGATCGGCATTTTGGTTTCATGGCAGGCGCGCGGATTGACCAGGCAAGAGGTGACTTTGCCGACGAAGATCTGATCCAGACAGGCCTGGTTACAGCCGATACAGGTGTTGATCTCATCCGCTCGTCCGGTTTGCGCTTTTGACAGCAGCTCGGCATCGGCGAGGAACGGACGGGCCATCGACACCATATCAGCATCACCTTGGGCCAGAATGTCATCGGCGACCTGGGGATCGTTAATGCGGTTGGTGGTGACCAGTGGGATTGTCACATGCCCTTTTAGCTTACGCGTCACCCAACTAAACGCGCCGCGCGGTACCGGGGTAGCGATAGTGGGAATACGCGCCTCATGCCAGCCAATACCGGTGTTAATAATGGTGGCCCCCGCGGCTTCTATAGCCTGCGCCAGCTGAACGGTTTCGTCGAAGGTTCCGCCGTTTTCCACCAGATCGAGCATCGACAGGCGGAAGATAATAATAAAGTCATTCCCGGCACGCTGACGTACCGCTCGCACCACCTCAACGGCAAACCGCATTCGGTTGGCATACTCACCACCCCATTGGTCATCGCGCTGGTTGGTACGCAGGGTCAGGAATTCGTTGATGAGATACCCTTCCGACCCCATCACTTCCACGCCATCGTAGCCCGCTTCCCGCGCCAGCTGTGCGCAGTGGGCAAAATCTTCAATCAACTGCAGCACTTCATCGTGCGTTAATTCATGTGGCGTAAAGCGGTTAATGGGTGCCTGAATAGCAGAAGGTGCCACCAGATGCGGCTGGTAGCTGTAACGTCCGGTGTGCAGGATCTGCAGGGCGATTTTACCGCCTTCATCATGCACAGCATCAGTAATGACTCGATGGTGAGCAAGCTGGCTGGTGTCGTTCAGCATCGCACCGCCTTCCATTCCCACGCCGGAAAGCGCAGGCGCAATGCCTCCACTCACAATTAACGCTACGCCGTGACGGGCGCGCTCGGCGTAGAACGCGGCCAGCCGTTCTGCACCATCGGGATACTCTTCCAGCCCGGTATGCATTGAACCCATCAGCACGCGGTTTTTAAGCGTGGTGAAGCCTAAATCGAGCGGGGCGAACAGCGACGGATAGCTCATAAAGGTGTCCAGTATGTAAAATTATTGTTATGTGGTCGGATGAGTTAATAATTTAGCCGTCGCCGCGTAAAAGGGAAAAGGGGAATGCCGTGATTGTGATGGGATTCAAAAAAGGAGTGGAGCCAGAGGACGAATATGCCGGATATCGGTGCAAGCACCTAATCCGGCCGGTGAAAATGTGTCTTTGTAGGCCGGATAAGCGAAGCGCCATCCGGCGTTATGTCACAGATTACTGTTTTTTAAGAAAATCGTTATACAGCATATAGAGATGCGCCGCGCTCCAGGAGAAGTTCGGTGCGCCCTGCTGTGCGCCGGTCAATGGGTTATAGTTTTCCTGAATCGGACCGTCAGCGGTGAGGCCTTTGGCGTGGCTGAAGAAGGTATCCGCCAGTTTTAACGCGTCATCGCGATAGCCGTAACGCTCCATCCCTTTTAGCCCGAACCAGAACTGATCCACCCAGACGCGCCCGCGCCAGTAGATATCCGCGCCGAAAGCCGGGTTGGTCAGCGCTGCTGTGCCAAGCGGGACAAAGGTGTTGAACTCTTTGGGGTCGAGCATCACCTTAACCACCGCGTCCGCATGGGGCTGCGTTGCTGCGCCGTTAAACAGCGGCGACCAGCCTTCCGGCCCTTTGCCACGTTCGACGATCGGTTTACCCGCACAGCCGTTTGCCAGCGGTTGGTCCTCAATACGAACGTCATAATAGAATTTTGTTGTCGGGTCGAACATGCAGGTGTTGATGTAATCTGCGAGTTTTTGCGCCAACTGGCGATAGCGTTGCGCCTCTTGGTGTTTGCCGAGCAGGGTTGCCATCTGCGCCAGATAATGGTTGTCGCTGTACATGTAGCTGGCCTGATCGACTGACTCCTGCAACAGCGAGTAACCCAGCAAATTACCGTCTTTACTGCGATTTTCGGCAAATTTCACCACCCAGTCGCTGCGTTTTCCACCACCCGCGACGTATTTATCCAGTTGATCTTTATCGATAAAACCGAATACAGCCGCATCGTCACGACCGGACTCCCACGAGGCGGCAACCTGCGCTGGGATCTCCAGGCTGTCATACTGACCCTTATCGATCACAGTGGCGTAGTTGTTAAGCCCGGAGAGCGTTTCTTCCTTGTCGCCTTTTTTCACCGTAAACAACATTTCGCCGCGGTCAGTATTGTGGGCTTTATCGCGGGTAGCGCCGTATTCCGGCACGCCGTTGCCGTTATGATCGCGGTTACGCAGCCACCAGTCGTGATACGCAACCAGCTTTGGATACATCTCTTCGAGCCAGGCCTTGTCTTTGGTGACGTTGTAAACCTCCATCACCGACCAGGCCGCCAGGCTGGGTTTGGTGTTGCGCTCGTTCCAGTTACCGCCGTCGCCGCCGCGTTCCGGGCTGAGATTCCAGGCAATCAGGTCGGGAAGGAATCCGGCATCCTGCGCACGAACCGGATCGCCAGGTTTAACCTGCCATGAAAAGACGGCGCGAATGTTCTCTTTGGCGATATCCGGGTTAAAGTGCGCCAAGGCGAAGGCCTGCTTCCAGGTGTCCCACGGCCAGGTTTGGTTGCCGGAGAACCAGCGGCCGGTGACCGATGGCGTCACGGTATTGTGTTTTACCGCACCGCCTGGCGAGCGCCAGTTGCCGTTCAGCGTTTCAATAGCTTTTACCGCGACCCGGGTTTGTTCCGTTGTGGCATCCGGGTTGGTTAAGCCTTTTTGCAGATAATCTGCCCAGCGCTTTTGTGATGCAGCAAGATACCAGGCCGGGCGCGCCAGAATATCGCGGATCTGCGGCTGCTCTTTCGCCACATCCTCGGCGGTAAGCAGATGAGACCAGGTGGTGTAAATGGTTGTCGAACCACTGATATGGGCCTTCCCCGTAAAGCGATGACCGTTAACCGTGGTTTTCATGGAGACGGATTTATGCACCTGATACTCCGACTCACCGGAGGTGAGCAGATCCCAGGTTGAGCGCACTTTGCCGAAGGTGACTTTCAGACCGTCGTGCGTGGCGGTGATTTTGCGCTGATAGCCAGGGAATTCGCTATCAATGGTTTTATCCGACAGCGCTTTTCCCTCTTTGGCTTCCAGTTTCTCCAGCAGCTCGCCGTCCCACACCAGATCCAGCGGCGTGTTGCTGGTGATTTTGGTTTCCAGCAGCGAGGTGCGCGGGCTGGCAAAACGCAGCGTCATCTCTATTTGCACATGCTTAGATGACAGCTTTTGCACCAGCGCGCCGGGAATGCTGTAGGCCTCAAGCGCGAAATCGACCTTTTTACCGTGCTGGTACACCGTCAGACGGTCAAAATTATTGGCCATAAAATTGATGTATTCTTCGGTCAGCAAAGCCACGCCTGGAAAGCCGCCCATCGTTGCAGGGCCGTCCGGGAGCAAATGACCGTGCCAGGCGCCGAGATCGAAAAATGGATTAAAGCGCTGGTGGTCGTCGTGATCGTAGTCATGCATGTAGCCCGGCGCACCGGTGCGATTAATGATGTTTTTAAAGTCGTTAGCACTGGCGGCATGTGCGGAAAAGTTCATCAGCAGAATACAGGCCAGCGGCGTGAGAATAGGTTTCATGTTCATGGTATTCCGGTCCTTGTTACCAATAGAAATATTGCATCAGGAAGATTTGGTCGCTCGGGTCGCCGGATGCATTCTGCATATAGAACCGACTGTCGAAGGCGGTAGCGAAACGGCCGCCGCCGTATTCATACCAGATACCGAACTGCATAAAGGAAGTGGTTTCGTCCTCGGCGCGATCCGGTCGGTGTTTGGCGTAGCTATAAGCAGTGGAGAGGTAAACGCCTTTTAGCGCTTCATACATTGCGCTGACCATATAGCCGGTTTCGGTGCCAGACACATCCAGCCCGTCGGCGCGGCCCGTGTGGTGCCAGGCGCGGGCGGCGAAGTTGGGCGAAAGGATGCCGGTCAGGAACAGCTGTCCGGTACCATCTGTGATCTCCAGGCCGTTCATCCAGGTTACGCCTTCAGTCAGGTCGTACTGGATATAGCCGTTCATCATGGCCGGATAGGTATATTTATCGTCGTAGCGATCGTATTTACCAAAGTGCAGCCAGGCTTTGCTCTCGTCGTGGTGTCCGGCGGGCGTTGCTGTCACGCTGTAGCGCAAAGGACCGGTCAGGTTTTGCACCTTAATGGCAGTCATGATGTCACGGGTGTTGGGAATAACGTAGCCCAGGTCTGGAGTGAAATCCCCCCACCATTGCAGGTCATCCAGCGAAGAGTCCTGGCGCAGGCTGAGCATCAGCTCCGTTCCGTCATTGGTACGATAACCGCCGTAAAAGCGGTTGATCCCGCCCTCGAATCCGCCCCAGCTATGGTCAGGAACCCAGGCATTGCCCTGATGGTCGGCCTGCACGGTCCAGCCCTCGCCGTAGATCAGACCAAACCAAGAGCCGTGTTTTATCTCCAGGCCACCTTCTATATAGGTACCATCACTGTATTTATGTTTGTCTTGTCCTTCTAAATCCATATATCCCCCCATGCCCAATTCGCCATAAAAGCGAAATGAGGGGGAAGATATTTCTGGCGTTTTCGTGTCGTCGTGTTCTGCAGGGCGAACTTCTTCTGCACCCAGAGAGGAGACGCAGAAAAAGGGCAGGGCAATAATTGCCCTGCAACAATGGCTAATATTTTTCATGCTTCGATCCTAAGCAAATAAAATTTAATTTTTATTGTTATAGCCTTGGCGAATATTGTTTATTGTTATTATGTTTTAGTCATTAATTGATGTCTGAAGCAGGGGCTGCCTCAATAGCTTTTTCTTCTTTGGTTAGCCCTTTGATATATTTACTGTATTTCCACCAGGCAAAACCGAGGAAAATAACAATCCCACCGACGTTATAGAAAATAATGGTCATGATGTTACCGCCGGTCGGGAAGGTAGAGGCAATAAATCCGATGGTGAAAAGAACGATCAGCATCGACACTACAACAATGCCGGTTTTTTGCGAACCCATACGGAAGTCGCGCGGTAAGTGGTCCAGTTTTGCACGCAGATTCAGGTAAGCCAGCATAATAAACAGCGGCGGCAGCATCGAGGCGGCGGCGGTCATGTTGATGATAGTGTTCATTAAATCCTGCACGGTATTGGAGCCGAGCGTCGGGATAATCATCAGCGGGATAACGATCAGGAACTGGATCCATGCTGCACGGGCCGGGACGCCGTTTTCATTCAGTTCGACGGTTTTTTTACCGAAAATACCCGCCGGAATTTCAGAGAAGAAGATCTTCACCGGCGTTGCGGTCCACATCAGCAGGGAGCCGAACATCGCGGTAAAGGAGACCAGGCCGACAAAGCGGTTAACGACCAGCTCCGGCAGGCCGAAATATGCCGCCAGGCCGTGGAATACCTGCACCGATCCACCGGTAAACTTCAGCTCTTTGCTGCTGACGAAGACGTTAATCAACACCGAGGAGATGGAATAGAGCACGCCGATAAAAATTCCGGCAATGATAATGACCTTCACGAACGATTTGGAGCCGCCCTTGACGTCGTTGACGTACACCGCCACCGACTCCGCGCCGCCTGCCGCCATAAAAATCCAGGTGGTGATACCGAGGAAGGCCCAGTTAAAATTCGGGATCATTGCGTCTACGGTGATAGGGTCAGCAGGCTGTACGCCGCCAACCAGCGCCGTACCTGCCAGTAAAATATAGGACAGCGTCAGCAGCAGCATCAACGTGGAGGTGACCGAGGTAATCGGCCCTAACATTTTTGCACCATTGGTCGAAACCCAGGTGGAGAAGGCAAACAGCACCATACTTAACACGGTGGTTGCGAACGGCGTCAGAATGTATTCGTAGCCTAAAAAAGCATATGAGGCGTAGGCAATAACGCGGGGCAAAAGCGAGGTAAAAAAGAACAGGTTAACGAACCAGTAGGTGTAGGCAGTAATAAATGCCCAACGTCCACCCAGCGAACTTTTTACCCATGCGTAGACACCGGCTTCGGAGTTTTTATTCAGCGAAACAAATTCGGCGATGATTAAGCAAAACGGAATAAAGTAGAAAATCGTCGCGAGGAAAAACATCGGTGCGGATGCCAGACCAAGCTCAATATTATTGTTGATTACGTTATTAAAACTATAAACCGCGGCAAAGGTGAGTGAAAGTAAGCCGAACTTGCCGATGGTATTACGTTTGGTATCAGACATAGCACATCTCCGATTCCTGATTATTATAGGGTACTGGCGGCGCAACGTCGGCGCCGCCTGTGTTTTTATTTATTATGAAAATAACCATCTTCGATGGTGACTTTGAGTACGACTTTTTTCACTGCGTTATTACAAATAAAACGATAGGCTTCATGGTTGTCACAAATAACCATTTGTCCTTCGTGCACTTCGACGGTTTTTCCACAACCTTTCAGATATTCGCGATCGGTTTCATCGCGATAATATTCAACCACCTGGAGATCCTCTTTGGCGGCATACTCTATTTTTTGCTGCCCTTGCAGGTAGTAATGGATCTCAAAATAACGACGATGACCGGTAAACAGCGCATCGGTCGCGGAGTCTGTCTCCACGCGGTAGCTCAGGGAATCACCGATAGAGTGGGCGACGCTTGGCTGAATATTGTCAATATTTTCAATAGCCTCGACGCAGCGTTGCCATTTCCGACCTGAAGCATAGCGTTGCTGGAACTGCTCTAAGTTGTCGATGATCCTCATTTTGTATTCTCGCTGTGCATATTCGTGGAAAAGAACCCGGTGCCAAAGGCGCGGTTTGCGGTGGTTTGAGCGCCAGATTCGCTGCCGGAAACCGGCAACAACGTGAAGCCGTAGCTGAATGACGTAAACCAGACGCGCCAGGAATCGAGTACTTCACTTCCCCACGAGTTGGAACCTAAGCCCAGCAACTGGTGGTCCAGATTCAGGGTGATGTCATCGCTACGCTGTAGCGCGTTGCAGTGTTGTGCGGCAAAGATATTTTCTGGCGTATAGCGCCAGGCGCTCAGGTTGACAGGGCGCTGCGGAACCACCAGCAGACCGTTGCCGTGGCGGTTGGTTAGCGTTGCCCAGCGCACGTCCTGACGATTGCCGTTGTTTTGCGGGAAAGGATAATTTTCGAACATATCATCCACGCTGCTGCGCCAGATGTCGATGATGTTGGCCTGCTGGCTATCGGCATAGTTTTCACCTGGACCACGTCCGTAATACGCCACCTGGCCCAAATCACCGTTGATACCCATCGTGAAACCGATGCACGGAATAATGTCCCGGTACTCGCCGTAAGGCTGGCCAGAAAGTTCCACATTCAGCTGACCGTCCGCGGCAATACGCCAGCGATAGGTGCAGCGCATACCGAAATCGAATACCGGCGGGGCGATAATGGTCTGGCTGGTTATCAGCAGCGCATCATCGGTTTGCTCAAGGGTAAACTCGCGCAGATGCTCCTGCATAATCTGTAAATGATTCGGCTGCCAGAGGCCTTCGAACTCTTGCTTGTGGTTATCAATGGTCGGTTTGAAGAAATTAATCTTCGGCTCGCGGGTAATCAGCTCTTCGCCATTGACGTTCCAGGCGATCGGTTTACCGGTCAGCTTTGAGAAGGTCAGATGGAAGTTATAACCGCGAACGGTGCAGCTCTGCCGGCTGTCTTCCAGTGTCAGAGGGTTGGCGTTTTGCAGGCTAAACGGTACGGCAGCCGCCGTTCTGGCCTTCAGCGGGAACTGATAAGTCGCGATGTGATGCCCGGCTTCGCTGTATGACGTGCGGGAATCTTTCGTCACGGTGACGTTAAGGAACGCTTCGCGCGCATCCAGCTCCGGCAGTGCGCATTGCAGCAGCGCGTCGCTGTTGGGAGGAACGTCGCGCAGTTTTATCTGCTGAACAGAGAGCGTATCTCCTTCGGCGCGAACCTCAATATGCAAGGTGTAGTCGTCAAGCGTGGTGAACCAGAGTTTGTTTTCTACCCGTAGCTCGCCGCGGGCCAGATCCTGTGCGCGCACTTTCACCGGCGCAATTACCTGCTTGTACTCTTTCAGTCCCGGTCCTGGGGTTTGATCGGAATAAATCAGGCCATCAAGGCAGAAGTTGTAGTTGTTCGGATAGTCGCCGTAGTCGCCGCCATAGTTGTACCAGACGTTGCCGTCGTCATCTTTAGCCTGAATCCCGTGATCGCACCACTCCCAGACATAGTGCCCCTGAATGCAATCATGCTGATAGAAGACGTTCTGATATTCCGTTAGCCCGCCGGGACCGTTGCCCATGGCGTGAGCATATTCACAGATGATGCGCGGTTTAGGATGCGGATACTCACCAAACTCATTCATCAGCGGCACGCGGGTGTACATGGTGGAGATGATATCCACCACTTCAGCGTCACGATCTTCTTCGTAATGGATCAGACGCGTGTCATCCAGCGCTTTCGCAGCGTGATACATGGCGCGGATGTTACAGCCGTATCCGGATTCGTTACCGAGCGACCAGATGATGATCGAAGGGTGGTTTTTCTGCGCATGGACGTGGCGCACGATGCGCTCAACGTAGACATTTTCCCACAGTGGATCGTCGGTGATCCGACTGATATCGCCGATATTGGCGAAGCCGTGAGATTCAACGTCTGTTTCGGCCATCACGAACAGGCCGTAGATATCGCACAATTCATAGAAGCGCGGATCGTTCGGGTAATGGGCGGTGCGTACGGAGTTAATGTTGTGCTGCTTCATTAACAGCAGATCTTTTTCAACGCGATCCATACCGACCGCGCGGCCCTTAAGATGATCGTTATCGTGGCGGTTAACGCCATGCAGCATCACGTAGCGGTTATTGATGTAAAACAGACCGTCGCGAACTTTAATATCGCGGAATCCAACGCGCTGTGGCACGACCTCAAGGATGTTGCCGCTGGCATCTTTCAGCGTCATCACCAGATGGTAGAGATACGGCGATTCCGCCGACCACTGCTGCGGCGCGCTAACCTTGAAATGAAAAGCGGTCTGCGTTTGTTTATCCACTTTTAGGGCGTTAATCACATCGCTATGCAGCGCCTTCTCACCGTCAAACAAGGTGTATTCGAGCGACGCTATCGCTGGCGTAGAGGCCAGGTTTTCCAGCGCAATGTCGCAGGAGAGGGTGGCGTCGCGATAGTCATCATCGAACTCGGTGCGAACGGTAAAATCCTGAATGTGGGTCGCCTGTTTGCCGACCAGATAGACGTCGCGGAAAATTCCCGCCGACCACCACATATCCTGGTCTTCAACGTAGGTGGAATCAGCCCATTGCATTACGCGAACGCACAGCAGGTTATCACCGGTCTTCACCACCGCGCTGATATCAAATTCGGCCGTCAGGCGGCTGCCTTTACTGAAGCCAACGTACTGACCATTCACGTAAATTTCGAAGTAGGTTTCTACGCCATCAAACTTAATCAGCGTCTGTTTGCCCTGCCAGCCTTCGCTGAGGGTGAAAATGCGCTGATAGGCCCCGGTGGGGTTATTGGTCGGAACGTAGGGAACATCAATCGGGAAAGGAAAACCTTCGTCGGTATACTGCAGCTTACCGTGTCCTTCCATCTGCCACATGCCGGGGACGGTGATGCTGCCCCAGTCGTTCATAAATTGCGACGTAAAGGCTTCCGGCACCTGTAGCGGATGCTCAAAGAACTGAAAATTCCACTGACCGCTTAGCAACTGAAAGAGGCTGCTGGTTTCGCGGGCAAACGAGCGAGCCTGCGCAACGGAGTCATAAGAGAAAAAATATGCGCGTGGCGCCAGTCGATTTTCGTGGGTGAGCTGAATGTTTTCCCAGCGATTCATAAGGCCTCCCGGTGGAGAAAAATCGGAACCATTCATTTTAATGGTGAGTAAGTGTGATTGATGGTGATTTTAGTAAAAGTTTTACTAAAATATAGCGAGTGAGGTGATTTACTTTAACTGGATCACGAAAATAATTCGGACGCGGAAAAGAATGCATGACAATGCGCGCCCGGCATCAGAAGAAACCGGGCGGGTTAGCGGGGGATTTTAGCGGGTGGTGCCGCGCAGTTTCAGCTTGCTGGGAACAAAAACCAGCAGGGGAAGCGCACGCCCGTCACGGGCTTTTTCGAACAGCAGGTTGACGCCCTGACTGCCCATCATTTCCGAATGAATGCGAACGGTGGAAAGCGGAGGAAAGGTGAAACGCGCCGTTGGGATATCATTAACGCTAATCAGCGAAATATCCTGCGGAATATTCAGACCACGCTCGTGGATGGCGCGCAGAACGCCAATGGCAATCGAGTCTGAAGCCACAAACAGGGCGCTGGGATAGTCGGGTTTCGCCAGCATTTCTTTAGCCAGTTCATAGCCTGATGAACTGGAAAAACCGCCGCGATAGATGTCCTGTTCAGAAACGACCTGCTGCAGGCGACCGTATTCGACAAACGCGGCTTCGCGGATATCGGCCTTGCCTGGCTGGTCTTCGCCGCCAATGAAACCAATGCGGGTGACGCCCTGGGCAATGAAGAAGTCGATGCTCTCTTTGCTGATGCGGGCCAGATCGATATCGACGGCGTCATATTCGCTGCCGGATTCATGGAAATCGATAAAGCAGATGTTGTCGGTAAGCGCTGTTGCCGCCTCGCGCAGAGCGGGAGAAGGCTTGCCGACAATAAGAATGCCGGTAATGTGTTTGCTCTCCGGCAGCCCACTGTGCTCATAGCAGTTGGTCAGTTCGATCCCGAGTTTCTCACACTGGGTTTCAATCCCATGGCGGATCGCGAGGTAGTAAGGATCGTTGATTTCCAAATCTTGCTGATAGCTGTAGAGCGCCAGAATATGCTGGGGGCCGAGCGCGCTGGTCTGGTTCTTTCGGGCGCTGCTGGTTTTGTACTCCAGCTTTTCCGCGATCTCCAGAATGCGATGCTTAGTCTCTTCTTTTACATTCAGCGTGGGGTCATCGTTTAAAACCCGGGACACTGTCGCCAGGGACACGCCAGCTTCGATTGCGATGTCTTTAAGTGTTGCCATGTTTGCCTTTTCCCTGAGTTACCTGCGCATTGTAAATGAAGTGCTTATCTATTCATCTGTTTTCAGTAAAAAAAGCATGATTAATTGACATGCTCGGGGTAAAACTGGGCTTTCAGAGTGTGATGAGTACGTCATTTTCCCGCTTTTGAGAACAATGCCCGGAAAATATTTTGCTAGTATTTAGTAAAATTTTACCAAAGGAGAAAACAATGGATACCGTCGCATTTGCTGATTTTGCCCGAATGGAAATACGTGTTGGAAAAATCGCACAGGTAAAGCGCCATGACAATGCCGATAAGCTGTATATCGTACAGGTAGATGTGGGAGAGCGTACGCTGCAAACCGTAACCAGCCTGGTGCCTTACTACAGTGAAGAGGAGTTGATGGGCAAAACGGTGGTGGTGCTGTGTAATCTGCAAAAGGCCAAAATGCGCGGTGAGACATCAGAGTGCATGCTGCTGTGTGCGGAAACCGACGATGGCAGCGAAAGCGTACTGTTGACGCCAGAACGCCCTATGCCTGCTGGTGTGCGGATTGTTTAAGTTAGGCTAATTGCCGGATGGCGGCTGCGCCTTATCCGGCCTACAAAAGAGTGTCTTTTATAGGCCGGGTAAGGTTGTTACATTTGCTCCACGCTCACCCGTAATGCTGCCAGGGCTTTGCGTGTCGATCGCAATACCAGATCGCATTGCTCGATCGTTAACGTCAATGGCGGTTCGATGCGGATCGTCTTTGCATTGTTAAGCGTGCCGGCAACCAACACCCGCTGGCGGAACATCTCACTGGCAAAGTTGTAGCCGATTTCATTATCGACAAACTCAATCGCCATCAGCATGCCCTTGCCGCGAACATCATGTACCAGGTCCGGGTATTCCCGCGCAAGCTGACGGAAACCATCCAGCAACATATCGCCTTTCTGCTCCGCCTGAGCCGGTAAATTTTGCTCCAGCAGGACGTTAATGGTGGCCAGCGCCGCCGCACAAGCGAGCGGGTTACCGCCAAACGTGGTGGTATGCAGGAAAGGATTGTCGAACAGGACGGAGAACACCTCTTCGGTGGCAATGGTCGCGCCAATGGGCATCACACCGCCGCCCAACGCTTTGGCCAGACACATAATGTCGGGTTGCACGTTTTCGTGTTCGCAGGCGAACATCTTGCCGGTACGCCCCATGCCGGTTTGCACTTCGTCAAGGATCATCAGCGCGCCAAACTCATCGCAAAGTTTACGAACGGCAGTCAAATAACCTTGCTGCGGCAGGATCACCCCTCCTTCACCCTGGATCGGCTCGAGGATCACAGCTGCGACATCGTCACCGGTCTTTTTACACTCGCTGAGCATGGTGCGCATTGCGTTAATATCGCCAAACGGCACATGACGGAAGCCCGGCAGCAGCGGCATAAAAGGTTTACGGAAGGTGGATTTAGCCGTAGCGGACAGCGCGCCCAGTGATTTACCGTGGAATGCGCCGCTGGTGGCAATAAACGTAAATTTACCGCGCGGCGATTGATATGCTTTCGCCAGCTTCAAGGCGGCTTCAACCGACTCGGTCCCGCTGTTACAGAAAAAACTGTATTTCAGTTTACCGGGCGCCAGTGCGGCGAGGGTTTTTGCCAGCATGGCCCGCAGAGGGTCAAGTAACTCCTGGCTGTGCAGAGGTTGTTTCGCGAGTTGATTCTGTACGGCGGAAACCACGACTGGATTACGGTGCCCCACGTTGAAAATTCCAAAACCGCCCAGGCAATCGACGAACTCCTGCCCCTGGGTGTCGACAAGCGTATTCAGGCTTCCCGCTTGCCACTCTACGGCTCCGTAATCCCCGCCTGCAGTTACAGATTTTCGATACTCTAAGAACCCCGGATTGACATGCTCCTTGAAGTACTCAATCACCTCTTTGTTCAATGATTTCATTTCCTCATGATCAAGCGTGCGCTTTTCAATGAGATTCAGTGCGTGTGCGCTGCAGGCCAGGGCCGATGCGCTGGAAGGTAACCTGTTCAAAATATGCTCCCGGAGCTCGCGTATCACATGATACTGATTTAAGTATTGCAGGGATTGCGCCATTCCGGCGCGCTTAGCAAAAATCGGGATAAACACCAGGAAATATCTTATTTGCGCAACATTTAATGCCATGCTTTAACATTTGCTGGCATTTTGCCCAGGTCAGAAGCCTGAAAACAGATCGAATAAACGCAAATTTGCGCTAAAAATGGGCAATATTTGCACTGTGACGGTGCGCTGGTAGAAGTGACGTTGAATAGTTACTAGATGAAAGTATTTTAAATCAATGGATTAGAATGCGTACAGATTTTGAGGTTTAATCGCAAATTGCGATCTAAATCAAATTTAACAACTAAAGATAAAAAAATTATCGCCGAAATAACATAAGCCGAAAGAGTTAACAACCAGATAACCTGCACAGGACGCAATCATGTCTTCTCATCCCTACGTTAGTCAGCAAAATACACCGCTGGATGATGATATCACCCTCATGTCTACCACCGATTTACAAAGCTATATCACCCATGCGAACGATACATTTGTCCAGGTCAGTGGCTATCAGCTGAATGAATTGCTCGATAAGCCGCACAATCAGGTTCGTCATCCGGACATGCCAAAAGCGGCGTTTGCGGATATGTGGTACACCCTGAAGCAGGGCGAGCCATGGAGCGGGATTGTGAAAAACCGGCGTAAGAATGGCGATCACTACTGGGTGAGGGCCAATGCGGTGCCGATGGTGCGGGAAGGACGCGTGACCGGGTATATGTCGATTCGTACCCGGGCAACTGACGGGGAAATTGCGGCGGTAGAGCCTTTATATAAAGCGCTGAACGAAGGACGTTGCAACCGGCGTATTCATAAAGGGCTGGTGGTACGCAAAGGCTGGCTGGGTAAACTGCCGGCGATGCCGATTCGCTGGCGGGTGCGCAGCGTGATGGCATTCATGTTTGTCCTGCTAGCGGTCGCATTGCAGCAAATGGGCGCCGAATGGCCGTTACTGCTGATGAGCGCGTTGGTGATGGTGCTGGGAACGGCTATTTTCGAATGGCAAATTGTGCGTCCTATTGAGAATGTCACCCGTCAGGCGCTGAAAGTGGCGACCGGTGAGCGGAACAGCGTGTCGCATCTTAACCGTAGTGATGAACTGGGCCTGATGCTACGAGCAGTGGGCCAGCTTGGGTTAATGTGTCGCTGGCTCATTCATGACGTCTCCAGCCAGGTGAGTTGCGTGCGCAGCGACAGCGAAACGCTGGCGAAAGGCAGCGACGATTTAAACAAGCATACGCAGCAGACTGTCGAGAACGTGCAGGAAACGGTGACCACCATGAATCAGATGGCGGCATCGGTGAAACAAAACTCAGAGACCGCCGCCGCGGCCGATAAGCTCTCTATTGCCGCCAGCAGCGCGGCAACGCACGGCGGTGAGGCGATGGATACCGTCATCAAAACCATGGACGATATCGCCAACAGCACCCAGCGGATCGGCACCATTACGACGCTGATTAACGATATTGCCTTCCAGACCAACATTCTGGCTTTGAATGCTGCTGTTGAAGCCGCGCGGGCGGGCGAGCAGGGGAAAGGGTTCGCCGTGGTGGCGGGAGAAGTACGTCATCTTGCTAGCCGTAGCGCCAGTGCAGCCAATGATATTCGCAAGCTGATTGATGCCAGCGCTGACAAGGTGCAGTCCGGATCTGACCAGGTTCACGCCGCAGGACGCACGATGGACGATATTGTGGCGCAGGTGCAAAACGTCACTCAACTGATCGCCCAAATCAGCCACTCCACGCTGGAACAATCAGACGGTCTTTCCAGCCTGACCCGCGCGGTGAATGAGCTGAGCAACATTACACAGAAAAACGCCGAACTGGTTGAAGAGAGTGCGCAGATTTCCGCGATGGTGAAGCATCGCGCGGGTCGTCTGGAAGATGCGGTTACGGTGCTGCATTAATACTAAAAATACAGGCGGAACGTCGGGCATACGGGTTCCGCCTGCTGTGCAGATTAATCCAGCTGAGTAATATCCAGCGCAGCGCGATCGATAATACCGATGATTTTTTTGATCTGCGCATCGCTGGTATCACCATGATTGACCCGTAGATCCAGCACGGCTTTGAAGTTTTCCAGCGCGCGTTTCATCTGTGGATTTTTGCGTAATTCAAAACCCACGCAGCGGGCTTTAATACGTTCGTGGATATGTTCCAGATGTTCACGGTTCTCATCCAGCCACTGCTGGCCCTGGGTCGTGATCGCAATCTGTTTACGCCCACCTTCCTCGTCGCTGACGGTGATCAGTGCCTGATCCTGCAAGAAATCCAGCGTTGGATAGATAACGCCCGGGCTTGGGGTGTAGTTACCCTGAGTCAGGGTTTCAATCGCTTTAATCAGTTCGTAGCCGTGGCTGGCGTCGCGGGTCAAGATATCCAGAATCACCAGGCGTAATTCGCCGTGGCCAAAGAACCGCTGACGACGACCACCGCCGCCACCACGACCGTGGCGATGTCCGCAACCCTGCTCGTGGTGATGTTCTTTGTTACAACCTTCATGGCGATGTTCTTCACCTTTGCAGCAACCTGCATGGTGCTCGTTGTGACGGCCTTCATGGTGATGTCCTTCACCCTTGCAGCAGCCTTCGTGTTGGTGCTCTGTGTGCTTACAGCAACCTTCATGATGGTTTTGCATCATCGTCTCCTGATGTTATTTAGATATATCTAATTTATATCTAAAAATTATCAGTTTGCAAGTCTACAAATTATATTCTGTATAACGTGATGATTATTAACTGTTTTTATATGAGTGCGATAGCCGGGTAATCATAATTTAACTATATCAAAAAGTGCTTGCAATATTTTTGATTAGCAATCATTATCATTTAAAAAATCAATTTAGATATATCGTATTATCTTCACAAGGCGAAAAAATGACAAAAAACATCTCACGCTACCCACAGCGCGTTCGCAATGAACTGCGTTTTCGAGAACTTACTGTCCTGCGCGTAGAGCGTATTAGCGCGGGCTTTCAGCGTATTGTACTTGGCGGTGACGCGCTGGACGGTTTTAGCTCACGCGGCTTTGACGACCATACCAAGGTCTTTTTCCCTGAACCGGGCAGTAACTTTGTACCCCCTGTCGTCACCGATGAAGGCATTGTCTGGGCGGATGGTGTACGTCCGCTCTCCCGTGACTACACGCCGTTGTATGACGAAGCGCGCCATGAGCTGGCACTGGATTTCTATATTCATGACGGCGGCGTGGCAAGTACGTGGGCGATGAATGCCCGTGAGGGTGACAAGCTGACGATCGGCGGGCCGCGCGGTTCTTTGGTGGTGCCAGAGGATTATGCGTATCAGGTTTACGTGTGTGATGAGTCGGGAATGCCCGCGTTGCGCCGACGCCTGGAGTCGCTCAGCCGTTTGGTGGTACGTCCGAACGTCACGGCGCTGGTTAGCGTGCAGGATGCAGCCTACCAGGACTATTTTGCCCATCTCGACGGATTTACTCTTCAGTGGTTTATCGGCCATAACGAGCAGGCGGTGAATGAACACTTATCGCGGCTAAGCATGCCCACAGACGATTATTTCATCTGGATCACTGGCGAAGGAAAGGTGGTCAAAAACCTGAGTGCTCGTTTTGAAACCGAGGCGTTCGATCAGCAACGGGTTCGTGCAGCGGCTTACTGGCATCAACGCCGTTAATCAGTAATTAGAGGGCGGAACGCCAAACGCCTGGCGGAATGCGTAGCTAAATGCCGCGGTACTTGAATACCCAACGTCGAGTGCCACGGCGGTTACGCTTTTATTTTTCTTCAGCATTAATACCGATTCAAGTATTCGCATTTTTTGCTTCCAGACGCTGAAGGGCAATCCGGTTTCTTTTTTGAAATGACGTGAAAAGGTACGGGCAGACATACCCAAATGCTGCGCCCAGTATTCAACCGAATGCTCCAGTGCGGGGGATTCTTGTATTGTTCGGCAGACTTTGGTTAATTCGCGATCCTGCGGCCAGGGTAATACAAAAGCGACTTCCGGGAGTTGCAGAATAATATCGACCAGCACACTAACCAGCTTGCCCTCTTTTGACTGACTATCATAATGGCCTGAAATTGAATTCGTGGCGTAATGAATAAACTCTCTGGCGAAATCACTGATAGCCACTACTTTGCATTCATTGATGCTCTCTTCAAGAAAACCCGGTTTAATATCCAGATTTTCTAAATATACATCATCTAATGCCCAAACCGCATGCTCCGTATTATTTGGGATCCAGATGCCATAATGCGCCGGGATTATCCAGCACTTACCGGCAACATCAATGCGCATGCTGCCTTTGCGGGCGAAATGAAACTGCATAAAAGAGTGTGAATGCTGCGGTACATGGTGGTTGGCTTCCAGGACATAAGAGCGAAAGAATACGTCCTGCGGCAGTTCGGTCATGGAGTTATCCGGGAAGGAGTTCCACTGTTTTTGCGCGAGAGTTTCCATAAATGAATCGTCAATGCTCCCGATGGTGTGTCCGCTGTTCGATAGATCTTGTCCGCGGATCATAATACATACACTCTTTTTTCCATAATAATCTTGCGTAATAATTTTTAGTCCACTTTTGGTAAATACCATGAACTCGCTTTGTTCAGATGCTGTCATCGTCAATGAAACAAATGATAACTGGACCCGAATGGGAAAAGAGCTGCTTTCGCAAGCGGATATCAGAATTAATGGCTCGCGCGCCTGGGACATTCAACTTCATCATACCGGTTTCTTTAAACGGGTATTGCAACAAGGCTCGTTAGGGCTTGGCGAAAGCTATATGGAAGGCTGGTGGGACTGCGAACGGCTCGATATTCTGTTCTGCAAAATCCTGAAAGCAAAACTCGACCAGCAGATGCCAGGTAATCTGAAAGATATTTTACGCATTGCCAGCGCACGCCTGTTTAATTTGCAGTCACGTAGCCGTGCATGGATCGTCGGTAAAGAACATTATGATATTGGTAACGATCTCTTTGCGCTGATGCTTGATCCGCATATGCAATATTCCTGCGGTTACTGGAAAGACGCGACCACATTAGACGAAGCGCAAAATGCCAAATTAAAAATGATCTGCGAGAAGCTGCAGCTTAAGCCGGGTATGCGTTTACTCGATATCGGTTGTGGATGGGGCGGGTTGGCAGAATATGCGGCGCGTCATTATGGCGTGGCGGTAGAAGGCGTTACCATTTCCAAAGAGCAGCAGAAAATGGCGCAGCAGCGCTGTGAAGGGCTGGACGTTAACATTCTGCTGCAGGATTATCGCGATCTTGATAAACACTACGATCGCATTGTGTCCGTGGGGATGTTTGAACACGTCGGGCCGAAAAACTACGACACCTATTTCAGCATCGCTGACCGTTGTTTAAAACCGGACGGACTGTTCCTGCTGCATACCATTGGCAGCAATAAAAAAGGGATGAGCGTCGATCCGTGGATCAATAAATACATTTTCCCGAACGGTTGCTTACCGTCGATTTCCCATATTGCCGAGGCCAGCGAATCACGGTTTGTGATGGAGGACTGGCATAACTTTGGCAGCGATTACGATAAAACGCTGATGGCCTGGCATGAGCGCTTTAATCAGGCCTGGCCGGAGCTGTCATCACGTTATTCCGCCACCTTCAGAAGAATGTTTAATTACTATTTATGCGCCTGCGCCGGGGCTTTCCGCGCCAGAGATATTGAGCTTTGGCAGGTGCTGTTTAGCCGCGGTGTAGAGGGCGGGATCCGCGTTTATCGTTAACGCACTGCCGGATGGCGGCGTAAACGCCTTATCCGGCCTACATAGGTTTTGTACTCGTAGGCTTGATAAGCGCAGCGCATCAGGCACTTCTTCGCTGGATGGCGGCGCAAGCGCCTTATCCGGCCTACAAAAGTTTGCACTCGTAGGCCTGATAAGCGCAGCGCATCAGGCGTATCTTCGCCGGATGGCGGCGCAAGCGCCTTATCCGGCCTACAAAAGTTTGCACTCGTAGGCCTGATAAGCGCAGCGCATCAGGCATATCTTCGCCGGATGGCGGCGTAAACGCCTTATCCGGCCTACATAGGTTTGTACTCGTAGGCCTGATAAGCGAAGCGCATCAGGCGTATCTTTGCCGGATGGCGGCGCAAGCGCCTTATCCGGCCTACATAGGTTTGTACTCGTAGGTCTGATAAGCGCAGCGCATCAGGCATATCTTCGCCGGATGGCGGCGTAAACGTCTTATCCGGCCTACAAAGGTTTGTACTCGTAGGCCTGATAAGCGAAGCGCATCAGGCATTTATGGCTTAGCTCAATTCACTCTCTGCCAGCGCTTTAAATACCATCGCGACGGCGTGCGCGCCGGGGTCCATATTTCCGAGCAGGCTTTCGCTGCTCAGATACGATGCGCGACCCGCATTGGCTTTGCTCGACAAACAGGTTCGTTCGGCTCCCGCTTGCGCGGCGTCGAAGGCGGCCTGCAGATTTTGCGGCTGCGTGAGCAGCGAAGTCAGAGCCGGTTGCAGCGCATCAATCATGGTGCGATCGCCTTCGTCTGCGCCGCCGTAAAACTTCATCTGCGCCAGTCCCGTATTCAGGGCTTCGGCAACGTTAGCTCCCTGTTCCAGTTTCTGCCCTGCGGCAGTAAAGAAAATAGACATCAGCACACCGCTGGAACCGCCCATTACCACGGTCAGACGTTCGCCAATCAGCGCAAACAGCGTGGCAAGATTATCCAGCGGCAACTGCTGACGATGCAACAGACCGGCAATTTCGCGCGCGCCTGCGGCAAAGGTTGAACCGGTATCGCCATCGCCGACTTTGGCATCAAGCGCATTAAGATGGGTCTCCAGATCGGAAAGGGTTGTGGTGACAAGTTCCACAATCCCGGCCACCAGGGCGTTCGCCGAAGGCTGGAATTCCACGCGTGCGCTACGCTGAGATGACGGTACACAGCTGATTTCACGCGGTGGGACCGGCGTCGGCCAGTTACTGGTTTCCACCTCTGTGAGCAGCGCTTTTTCGATGCTCTCTTCCAGCACGATGGCCGTCAGTGAAAAGCCTTTCATATCCAGCGCGGTAACCAACGAGGCCGGGCCAATCAGCCAGTCGATACGCGGATGCAGCGGGCTGCTGGCCAGTTCGCGGGTAATGATGGCCATTTCGGCAACAGAAACGCCGCCAAGATTGTTAATCATCACCGCCAGACGGCCGGTTTCAGGCAGGGCGGCCAGCAGTTTATCCACCATCAGGTTCACCACCTGCGCACTGTTCTGGGTGTCGATGACCGAGGCGCCTGGTTCGCCGTGAATGCCCATACCCAGCTCCGCGTGGCCCGGATGATGACGCGGGGCGGCGTCGGTTTCTTGCGGCAAATGACAGCTGGAAAGCGCAACACCCAGACTGAAGGTGTTATTGGCCGCGTATTGCGCTTCACGCAGGACGGTGGCGAGATTGTAGTCGCGTTCGGCAAAATAGCCCGCGATTTTATGCACCAGGATGGTTCCCGCAATGCCGCGCGGGTGTTTGTTATCCGGCAGGGAGATGTCATCGCCGACAATCAGCATTTCAACGTTGTAACCAAGGCGACGGGCTTTCTCGGCGGCAAGACCGAAATTAAGACGGTCACCGGTGTAATTTTTCACGATCAACAAACAGCCCGCCTCACCGGTTACCGCCTGAATGGCGGTCAGTACCGCATCTACGCTCGGGGAAGCGAACACGTCGCCACAGACCGCGGCCGTTAGCATACCTTTACCGATAAACCCAACGTGCGCGGGTTCGTGCCCTGAACCGCCGCCGGAAATGACCGCCACGTTATTTTTGTTAAGGTCACGGCGGACCACGATGCGAATAGCCGGATCGCTTTCCAGACGCGCCAGGTTATTCCACGGGCTGGCGATAATCGTACCGTCGATGACGTCGCTCACGAGATGGGTGCGTTGATTAAAAAAGAATTGAGACATAACGGCTCCTTGAGGTTGAGTGTAAGACAAACCCCCGGAAGTATGGTCATGGTGCGGAGGCGATAGAGAGATTCTGGCGAAGTCAGCGTGGAAAAAAACAACGTTAAAATGAGTTTCATTACGGAACGTTGTTATTGTTTTTTGTTCCGAAATGAAACAGAAAAGAACGGGGAACGACCACAATGCGAGCTTGCTCGACTTTTTCCTCTCGCGATGAATGCAGGTCACACTGCACTGTCAGCTTTTTTTTACCGGTATTTTGGCAAGTGAGTGGGTAAAAGAGAAAGTGAGATTCGTCTGTGCCGGAGATTTGGTGGTAAATGAACGGATCGGGATCGCAAACCTTATATTTTTTATGGTTAAGCGTTCCAATATGAAACATGTGTTGTTTTTATCTGTTTCATATCAGAACAAAAAGACGAAAGATCTTTTTGTGCACGCCTCGCCATACAGTTATTGCATCGCTCCGGTACCTCCCGTTTTCGCCGTCAGCATCAGGCTAAACAGGTTAACGCCAGGGCTCACCATGTAAAAACATGTACTTATTTGAGGATGAAAGGAATGCTAAAAGTTATTCAATCTCCAGCCAAATATCTCCAGGGTCCTGACGCTTCCACCTTGTTTGGTCAATACGCTAAAAATCTGGCGGACAGCTTTTTCGTGATTGCGGATGACTTCGTGATGAAGCTGGCGGGAGAGAGGGTACTAAACGGCCTGCACAGTCATGACATTAGCTGCCATGCGGAACGCTTTAACGGTGAATGTAGCCATGTTGAAATTAATCGCCTGATTGCCATTTTGAAACAGCACGGTTGCCGCGGCGTGGTTGGGATTGGTGGTGGGAAAACGCTGGATACCGCCAAAGCGATTGGCTACTACCAGAAGTTGCCGGTGGTGGTGATCCCGACTATCGCGTCTACCGATGCGCCAACCAGCGCGCTGTCCGTTATCTATACCGAAGCCGGTGAGTTTGAAGAGTATCTTATCTACCCGAAAAACCCGGATATGGTGGTAATGGACACTGCAATCATTGCCAAAGCGCCGGTACGTCTGCTGGTGGCCGGGATGGGCGATGCGCTCTCGACCTGGTTTGAAGCGAAAGCCTGTTATGACGCCAGAGCGACCAGCATGGCGGGCGGACAGTCCACCGTGGCGGCGCTGAGCCTGGCGCGCTTGTGCTATGATACCCTGCTGGCGGAAGGCGAGAAGGCACGCTTTGCCGCGCAGGCCGGCGTGGTGACCGATGCGCTGGAGCGTATTGTCGAAGCTAATACTTACCTCAGCGGCATCGGTTTTGAAAGCAGCGGTCTGGCAGGGGCGCATGCGATCCACAACGGCTTTACGATTCTGGAAGAGTGCCACCATTTGTACCACGGTGAAAAAGTCGCCTTTGGTACGCTGGCGCAACTGGTGCTGCAAAACAGCCCGATGGAAGAGATCGAAACCGTGCTGAATTTCTGTCAGAAAGTAGGCCTGCCGGTAACGTTAGCGGAAATGGGCGTGAAAGAAGACGTTGACGGCAAGATCATGGCGGTGGCAAAAGCGACCTGTGCAGAAGGTGAAACCATCCACAATATGCCGTTCCCGGTAACGCCTGAAAGCGTACATGCCGCTATTTTGACGGCAGACCTGCTGGGACAGCAGTGGCTGGCGCGTTAATCAGTCGTCGGTAGGTTTTTATCCGGCATCTTCTCCCCCTCTGACAGTCTCTGCCGGAGGGGTTGTCTATGGTTAAACAGCGGAAAGGGATATGACGGCGCACACGCATAGCATCGGGAAGGAAGTCTCTTCAGTCATTGCCCAGTCATGGCATCGTTGCAGCAAGTTTATGCAGCGGGAAACCTGGCAGGCGCCGCATCAGGCGCAGGGGCTGACCTTTGAGTCGATTTGTCGTCGCAAGACGGCGTTGCTGACGATTGCTCAGGCTGCGCTGGAAGATGCCTGGGAGTTTATGGACGGCCGTCCGTGCGCGCTGCTGATTCTGGATGAATCAGCCTGTATTCTCAGCCGTTGCGGTGATCCACAGACGGTGGAACAGCTGGCGGAGCTTGGGTTTCGCGACGGCAGCTACTGTGCGGAAAGCATCATTGGCAGTTGTGCGCTGTCGCTGGCGACGATGCCGGGCCAGCCGACAAAAACTTCTGGTGAACAGCATTTTAAACAGGCGCTGCATCCGTGGTCGTTCTGCTCGACGCCGGTCTTCGATAACCATGGTCGACTGTTCGGCTCCATCTCGCTGTGTTGTCTGGTGGAGCATGAGTGCGTTTCTGATTTATCCCTGACGCTGGCGATTGCCAGAGAAGTCGGCAACTCTTTGCTGACCGACAGCCTGCTGGCTGAATCCAACCGCCATCTGAACCAGATGTACGGGCTGCTGGAGAGTATGGATGATGGTGTGATGGCCTGGAACGAACAGGGCGTATTGCAGTTTCTCAATGCGCGTGCGGCACTGCTTTTGCATCTCGATGCGCAGGCCAGCCAGGGAAAAAATATTCACGATCTGCTCAATCTCCCCATGCTGCTGCGCCGGGCGATCAAACATGCCCGCGGCCTGAATCACGTCGAAGTTACCTTTGAAAGCCAGCATCAGTTTGTTGATGCGGTCATCACCCTGAAACCGATTGTTGAGGAGCAGGGCAACAGCTTTATCCTGCTGCTGCATCCGGTGGAGCAAATGCGCCAGCTGATGACCAGCCAGCTTGGCAAGGTGAGCCACACCTTTGAGCAGATGTCGACTGACGATCCGGAAACCCGCCGCTTGATCCATTTTGGTCGCCAGGCAGCGAGGGGGAGTTTCCCGATCCTGCTGTGCGGAGAAGAGGGCGTTGGTAAGGAACTGCTGAGCCAGGCCATTCACAACGAAAGCGAGCGCGCCAGCGGGCCGTATATCGCCGTGAACTGTCAGCTGTATGCCAACAGCGTGCTGGGGCAGGATTTTATGGGCAGTGCGCCCACCGACGATGAAAACGGTCGGCTGAGCCGTCTTGAACTGGCGAACGGCGGCACGCTGTTTCTGGAAAAAATTGAATATCTGGCGCCGGAGCTGCAATCCGCGCTGTTACAGGTGATCAAGCAGGGGGTATTAACCCGCCTGGATGCCCGTCGGTTGATTCCGGTGGATGTCAAAGTGATCGCCACCACCACGGTTGATCTCGCCAATCTGGTGGAGCAAAACCGCTTTAGCCGTCAGCTGTATTACGCGCTGCACTCTTTTGAGATAGTGATCCCCCCGCTGCGGGCGCGGCGTAACAGTATTCCCTCGCTGATTTATACGCGGCTGAATAGCCTGAAAAAACGCTTTTCATCCAGTTTGAAGATCGACGACGACGCGCTGGCACAGCTGGTGGCCTATTCGTGGCCGGGCAATGACTTTGAGCTGAACAGCATTATCGAAAACATCGCCATCAGCAGTGATAACGGCCATATTCGGCTGAGCAATCTACCGGATTATCTGTTTGCCGAACGTCCTGGTCTGGAGACGGCGTCTTCACTGCTTCCAGCCAGTCTGACCTTTACCGCTATCGAAAAAGAGGCGATTATCCATGCTGCTCGCGTCACCAGCGGACGCGTACAGGAGATGTCGCAACTGCTGAACATTGGTCGCACTACCTTGTGGCGCAAGATGAAGCAATACGACATTGATGCCAGCCAGTTTAAGCGCAAGCATCTGGACTAGTTTCTTCAATTCTCGCCATCGAGAACAGCGCGTCTGACAGTCGGTTGATATAGCGTCTGGGTTCATCGCGTAACGTCAGCGTTCTGCTCATCGCGATAAGGATCCGCTCCAGTCGGCGGGTTAGGGTTCGCGCAACGTGTAGCTGTGCCGATGGCAGATTTTTCCCCGGAATAACAAACTCTTTGAGCGGACCGCTTTGCGCCATATTGCGGTCAATAAGCTGCTCCAGCGCCTGAATATCCTCATCGCCAATACGCTGTTGTAAGCGCGCGAGTCCTTTCTCATCGCTGGCGAGTTCCGCACCCAGTACAAACAGCATCTTCTGCATGGCGTGCAGATCCTGGCGTAGTTCAGCCTGGTGCGTGCTGGCATAGCAGACGCCAAGCTGGGAAATCAGTTCATCCACCGTGCCATAGGCCTCAACGCGGATGTCGTCTTTGTCGATACGGCTGCCGCCAAACAGCGCGGTCGTGCCTTTATCGCCAGTTCGGGTGTAGATGCGGTACATTTATTTTATCTCGCTGAAGGGAAGTACTTTAACCAGTTGACCGGCATTGGCGCCGAGGACGCGAAGCTGGGCTGCTCCGGCGCGGATATGCCCACGGATCAGCGCCCGATCTTCGGGCAACTGGGCGTGGGTTAAAGCAATATCACCCGTGGCGTTAAGACCCAGACCGACACGTAGCGTTGAGCTTTTGGCCGCAAGTTTGCTCAATGCCAGCGCGCAGTCATGCTCGTCGCAACAGATTGCCCGGCAAGGGACGCCTTGCTCTTCCAGCCCCCAGCACAGCTCATCAAGCACGCGCGTATCCTGCCAGCGTGAGTGATAAAACAGATGTACGCCCGGTGATGAAAGTGACATTGCGCCCCCTTATTGATCAGAATGCCTGACGGAAGATCTCGGCAATCTCTTTCTCGTTCCCTTTACGCGGGTTGGAGAAGGCATTGCCGTCTTTCAGCGCCATTTCAGCCATATACGGGAAATCGGCTTCTTTGACGCCCAGCTCGCGCAAATGCTGCGGAATGCCGATGTCAGCGGAGAGACGGGCAATGGCGTGAATGGCCAGTTCGGCGGCATCCATGGTGGAAAGTCCGTCAGTGTTTTCGCCCATAAATTCTGCGATATCGGCAAATTTCTCCGGGTTAGCGATCAGGTTATAGCGCGCCACGTGCGGGAGCAGAACGGCATTCGCCACGCCGTGTGGCATGTCGTACAGACCGCCAAGCTGATGCGCCATTGCGTGAACGTAGCCGAGGTTGGCGTTGTTGAAAGCCATACCCGCCAACAGAGAGGCGTAGGCCATGTTCTCGCGAGCTTTCAGGTTGCTGCCCAGCGCTACGGCCTGACGCAAGTTGCGTGCGATCAGGCGAATAGCCTGAATAGCGGCGGCGTCGGTGACCGGGTTGGCATCTTTGGAAATATAGGCTTCTATGGCGTGGGTCAGGGCGTCCATACCAGTCGCGGCGGTCAGCGGAGCGGGTTTGCCGAGCATCAGCAGCGGATCGTTAATTGAGACCGACGGCAGGTTACGCCAGCTGACAATCACAAACTTCACTTTGGTTTTGGTATTGGTCAGCACGCAGTGGCGGGTGACTTCGCTGGCGGTACCGGCAGTGGTATTCACCGCAACGATAGGCGGCAGCGGGTTGGTCAGGGTTTCAATCCCGGCATAGCTGTAGAGATCGCCTTCGTGAGTTGCCGCGATACCGATGCCTTTACCGCAGTCATGCGGGCTACCGCCGCCAACGGTAACGATGATATCGCAATGCTCTTTGCGAAAGACCTCCAGACCATCGCGCACGTTGGTGTCTTTGGGATTTGGCTCAACGCCGTCAAAAACCACCACGTCAATGCCCGCTTCACGTAAATGGGCGAGGGTTTTATCTACCGCACCGTCTTTAATAGCCCGCAGACCTTTATCAGTAACCAGCAGCGCTTTTTTACCGCCTAACAGTTTGCAGCGTTCGCCGACAACGGAAATAGCATTGGGGCCAAAGAAGTTCACATTTGGCACCAGGTAATCAAACATACGATAGCTCATAATATACCTTCTTAGATTTAAATTATAATTCAGAGAAACAATTCAGTGCGGTTTCTGCTAATAATATGTCTTGTTCGACAGTGCCGCCGCTAACGCCAACGGCACCAATTAATTTACCGTTTAATATGACAGGTAAGCCGCCGCCGAAAATAACAATGCGCTGTTGGTTAGTAAGCTGCAAACCATATAGCGAAGCGCCAGGTTGTACCGCGTCGGTAATTTCATGGGTACCCTGACGCAGGCAGCAGGCGGTATACGCTTTATTAAGAGAGATATCACAGCTGGTGACAAACGCATCGTCCATGCGTTGCATTAGCAGCGTATTCCCGCCGTGATCCACCACGGAAAAGACCACCGGAACATTGATCTCAAGCGCTTTAGCCTCAACGGCCTGCGCCATTTTTTTTGCAGCCGCCAGAGTAATGGTGGCAATTTGTTGGCTCTTATTCACAGTCTCTCCTGAAAATGTTGTAGGGCTGAGGTCACGAAACATATCGCGCAACAGCTATTTTTATCATTGGCTTTACCTTATTTTCTCGCCGCACGTTATTAAGTCAATAGGGTGGGGGGGCATAAAAATTAAATTAATTTCCCTGATTTTGCGTTTATTGATAATGATCATTTAACCTCGTCACAATTCACGATGGATATTCCTGAGTTGCGTTTCAATATGAAACGATGCGTTTTTATTAGGTGCCAAATTGGAACGAAATTAATTTTATTTTTTTATTGCTTGGCTCATTTAGAGTTCGGCCATTGCTGATGAAAGGCGAATGCCGGGTGTGGTGTCCCCGGTAATGCGGCCCGGCGTCCCTATTTTTTACCTTTTGAGTCAATAAATCATGAGAAGATCAAAACGATTCGAAGTGCTTGCGAAGCGGCCTGTAAATCAGGATGGGCTGATTGGCGAATGGCCTGAAGAGGGGCTGATCGCCATGGAAAGCCCTTACGATCCGACGTCGTCGGTGAAGGTGGAAAATGGTCGTATTGTTGAGCTGGACGGTAAGAGCCGCGCCGAGTTCGACATGATCGACCGTTTCATTGCCGACTATGCGATTAACGTGGCCGAGGCGGAGCGCGCCATGCAGCTCGACGCGCTGGAGATCGCCAGAATGCTGGTGGATATCCACGTCAGTCGGGAAGAGATTATTGCCATTACCACCGCTATCACCCCGGCGAAAGCGGTGGAAGTGATGGCGCAAATGAACGTGGTGGAGATGATGATGGCGCTACAAAAAATGCGCGCCAGACGCACTCCCTCCAACCAGTGCCACGTGACTAACCTGAAAGATAACCCGGTACAGATAGCCGCCGACGCTGCTGAAGCGGGGATCCGCGGCTTTTCCGAGCAGGAAACGACGGTCGGGATCGCCCGCTACGCGCCGTTTAACGCCCTGGCGCTGCTGGTGGGTTCCCAGTGCGGTCGCCCCGGTGTGCTGACGCAATGTTCCGTTGAAGAGGCCACGGAGCTGGAGCTGGGGATGCGCGGGTTAACCAGCTACGCCGAAACGGTATCGGTATACGGTACAGAGTCGGTGTTTACCGACGGCGATGATACGCCGTGGTCCAAAGCGTTTCTCGCCTCGGCCTATGCGTCGCGTGGCCTGAAGATGCGCTACACCTCCGGCACCGGCTCGGAGGCGCTGATGGGCTATTCCGAAAGTAAATCGATGCTTTATCTGGAGTCGCGCTGCATTTTTATCACTAAAGGCGCGGGCGTACAGGGGCTGCAAAACGGTGCGGTCAGCTGTATCGGCATGACCGGCGCTGTGCCGTCAGGGATCCGCGCGGTGCTGGCGGAAAACCTGATTGCCTCAATGCTCGACCTTGAAGTGGCCTCCGCCAATGACCAGACCTTTTCCCACTCCGATATTCGCCGTACTGCCCGTACCCTGATGCAGATGCTACCGGGTACCGACTTTATTTTCTCCGGTTACAGCGCGGTACCCAACTACGACAACATGTTTGCCGGGTCGAACTTCGACGCTGAAGATTTCGATGATTACAACATTCTGCAACGCGATCTGATGGTTGACGGCGGTCTGCGTCCGGTGACTGAAGAGGAAACCATCGCCATTCGCAATAAGGCTGCACGCGCCATTCAGGCGGTGTTCCGCGAACTTGGCCTGCCGCTGATTAGCGATGAAGAAGTCGAAGCTGCTACATATGCTCACGGCAGCAAAGATATGCCCGCGCGCAATGTGGTGGAAGATCTGGCTGCCGTGGAAGAGATGATGAAGCGCAATATCACCGGGCTGGATATCGTCGGCGCGTTGAGTTGCAGCGGCTTCGAAGATATCGCCAGCAATATCCTCAACATGCTGAGACAGCGTGTTACCGGTGATTACCTGCAAACGTCGGCCATTCTGGATCGCCAGTTCGACGTCGTCAGCGCCGTCAACGACATCAATGATTATCAGGGACCTGGTACCGGCTATCGCATCAGTGCCGAACGCTGGGCGGAAATTAAAAATATTGCGGGCGTGGTTCAGCCCGGCTCGATCGAATAAGGCGGTACACAGTGGAATGCACAACTGAACGTAAGCCGGTTTTCACCTTACAGGTGAGCGAAGGCGAGGCGGCTAACGCGGATGAACGCGTGGATGAGGTGGTGATTGGCGTCGGCCCGGCATTTGATAAGTATCAGCATAAAACCTTGATTGATATGCCGCACAACGCGATTTTGAAAGAGCTGGTTGCTGGCATCGAAGAAGAGGGACTGCATGCGCGAGTAGTGAGGATCCTGCGTACCTCGGATGTTTCTTTTATGGCATGGGATGCGGCAAATCTCAGCGGCTCAGGCATTGGGATTGGTATCCAGTCGAAAGGAACCACGGTGATTCATCAGCGCGATCTGCTGCCGCTAAGTAACCTGGAACTGTTTTCTCAGGCTCCGCTGCTGACGCTGGAAACCTATCGTCAGATTGGTAAAAACGCCGCGCGATATGCACGCAAAGAGTCGCCTTCGCCGGTGCCAGTGGTCAATGACCAGATGGTGCGCCCTAAATTTATGGCCAAGGCCGCGCTGTTTCATATCAAAGAAACCAAACACGTGGTGCAGGATGCTGCGCCTGTCACGTTGCATATTGCACTGGTAAGGGAATGACCATGAACGACAACACCATGACCGCGCAGGATTACCCATTAGCCACCCGCTGCCCGGAGAAAATCCAGACGCCTGGCGGCAAGCCGCTAACCGACATTACCCTTGAGAATGTGCTGACGGGCCACGTAGGACCGCAGGATGTGCGCATTTCTCAGCAAACGCTGGAGTACCAGGCGCAGATTGCCGAGCAGATGCAGCGTCATGCCGTGGCGCGCAATTTTCGTCGTGCGGCAGAACTGATTGCGATCCCGGATGCCCGCATTCTGGAGATCTACAACGCGCTACGGCCGTTTCGTTCTTCGTTCGCCGAGTTGCAGGCCATTGCCGATGAACTGGAGCACACCTGGCACGCCAGGGTGAACGCCGGGTTTGTCCGCGAATCGGCAGAGGTATACCAGCAGAGAAATAAACTGCGTAAAGGCAGTCAGTGACGGAGGCAGCATGCCGTTAATTGCAGGGATCGATATCGGCAACGCCACCACCGAAGTGGCGTTGGCGCAGGATGGCCGGTTTATCGCCAGCGGGATTGTCGCCACGACCGGGATGAAAGGCACGCGGGAAAATATCGCCGGGGTAGTCGCGTCCCTGCAGCAGGCGCTGGATAAAACGCCGTGGTCGCTGCAGGATGTGGCAAAAATCTGCATCAACGAGGCCGCGCCGGTGATTGGCGATGTGGCGATGGAAACCATCACTGAAACCATCATTACCGAATCAACAATGATTGGCCATAACCCGCAAACGCCCGGCGGCGTTGGCGTGGGCATGGGAACCACCATCGCCGTGGAGAAGTTGGCGGCGTTGAGCGAGGATCGATTTGCCCAGGGCTGGATACCGTTGGTGGGTGAGGAGATGGATTTCCTTGAGGCGGTTTGGTTTATCAATGAAGCGCTGGATCGCGGCGTCAACGTGGTGGCGGCCATCCTGAAAAAAGATGATGGCGTGCTGGTGAATAATCGCCTGCATCGGCCAATACCGGTGGTTGATGAAGTCACTCTGCTGGAGAAGGTGCCGGAAGGCGTGCTGGCGGCGGTGGAAGTGGCGGCCCCGGGACAGGTAGTGCGGGTGCTGTCGAATCCTTACGGCATCGCGACCTTCTTTGCCCTGACCCCTGAGGAAACGCAAACTATCGTCCCCATCGCCAGAGCGCTGATTGGCAACCGTTCCGCCGTGGTGCTGAAAACCCCGCAGGGCGATGTGCGATCAAGAGTGATCCCGGCGGGTAAGATCTTTATCCGTGGTGAAAAGCGTGGCGGTGAAGCCGACGTAGCGCAGGGCGCTCAGGCCATTATGCAGGCGATGAGCGCCTGTGCGCCCGTGTGCGATATTCGTGGGGAAGCTGGTACGCACGCAGGCGGCATGCTGGAGCGGGTGCGTAAGGTGATGGCCTCGCTGACCGGTCATGACATGAACACGGTGCATATTCAGGATCTATTGGCGGTCGATACATTTATTCCGCGCAAGGTGCAGGGCGGCATCGCCGGAGAGTGTTCAATGGAGAACGCCGTGGGCATTGCGGCGATGGTGAAAGCCGATCGTTTACAGATGCAGGCCATCGCCAGTGAGCTGAGCGTCCGGTTAAACACTCTGGTTGAGGTGGGCGGCGTGGAGGCCAACATGGCCGTGGCGGGGGCGTTAACTACGCCCGGATGCGCCGCACCGCTGGCGATCCTCGACTTAGGCGCAGGATCTACCGATGCCGCCGTCATCAATAGCGACGGCGTAGTGAAAGCGGTACATCTGGCCGGCGCGGGGAATATGGTCAGCCTGTTGATTCAAACTGAGCTGGGCTTAAGCGATGCATTTCTGGCGGAGGAAATAAAAAAATACCCGCTGGCAAAAGTGGAGAGCCTGTTCAGCATTCGCCATGAGAACGGCGCGGTGGAGTTTTTCCGCGAACCGCTCAGTCCGTCAGTATTCGCCAAAGTGGTGTACTTGAAAGAGGGTGAGCTGATCCCGGTAGATAACCAGACCTCGCTGGAAAAAATCCGTCTGGTGCGCCGACAGGCTAAAGAGAAGGTTTTTGTGACCAACTGCCTGCGCGCGTTACGCCAGGTGTCACCCGGTGGCTCTATTCGCGATATGACTTTTGTGGTGCTGGTAGGCGGTTCTTCGCTGGATTTCGAAATCCCGCAGATGATCACCGATGCGCTGGCGCATTACGGCGTTGTCGCCGGGCAGGGCAATATTCGAGGTACCGAAGGGCCGCGTAATGCGGTGGCTACCGGACTGGTTTTAGCCGGACAAGCAAAAAAATAGCGCAGAAAACAGCCGCGCAAGCGTTTAGCTGCGGGGTAAGTCAAATAAAGGCGATGTTCTCTTTGATATCCCGGCGGAGTTGGGTACATAGTATAAATGTGTCTCTCACGTGGTTAATTTTAAGGATAAGAGCATGCCAACAGCAATTGAGAAAGCATTGGATTTTATTGGTGGTATGAACACTTCGGCGTCAGTACCACATTCAATGGATGAAAGTACCGCTAAGGGAATCTTAAAGTATTTGCATGACTTAGGTGTGCCAGCGAGTCCGGAAGTTGTGATGGCACGGGGTGAGCAAGAGGGATGGAATCCCGAGTTCACGAAAAAAGTGGCCGGATGGGCAGAAAAAGTCGCCTCCGGTAACCGTATCCTTATCAAGAACCCAGAGTATTTTTCAACCTATATGCAGGAGCAGCTCAAAGAGCTAGTGTGAGCTGACTATCGAATTAAACTCTAACGGACGTTTCCATCCCAGGATGGCGGCGTCCAGATGGGGTTGCCAGTGACATGCTGTTTTCTGAACAGGTGTATCGCGTAAATAGCTTTAGTCCCCGCCAGCCATTTTCTTCCGTGTACTCATTCAACATATTAATGCAAGCAAGTATTGATTTTTCCAGGACAAACTCTTTTTTGATACATACCAATTTCTACGGAATACCCATAAAAAAAGGACCTGCGATTTCTCGCAAGTCCTTGAAATTTGGTGGCCCCTGCTGGACTTGAACCAGCGACCAAGCGATTATGAGTTAGAATGCAACTTCTTACATTAAAATACTTATCTATAATTTTCAGCAACTTAATTGATATGAAAATACTGTATAAATAACCATAAATACTCTAAAATACTCCTTTGCGGTATCCTATAGGTATCCTAGAGCAAAACAAGCGATTTTCAGGATACCCCGATCGCTTGGTGTGGAGTGTTTGTGGAAACATTCAAATTTACGAAAACTAAGCTCGAAAACCTCCCACCTGCCGAACGTGGCCAGGTTGAGTACGGCGATACCATCGTTAATGGCCTGCGCATCCGCATTGGCACCAGTGGTGTGAAAAGCTTCTGTATCTCACGTAAGAGAAATGGAAAATTCATCCGGGCCACGCTGGGCCGTTTTCCGGATCTTACTATTGATAATGCCAGGGCAAAGGCACTCGAAATGTTGGGTGACGTAGCGACCACCGGGAAAAATCCTAATGTGGAAAAGCGTGTCAATGAGAAGGCATCTGTCACGCTTGCCGATGCGCTGGATGCCTATATTAAGAACCGTGGCCACCGCCTTAAACCCACAACCGAAAAGCAATATCGCGCTATCTTGCAAAATTACTCCGGCGACTGGATGAAACAGTCCCTCGCTACTATTTCGCGTGATCGTGTTGAGCATCGTCACAAAGCAGTAACTGATGGTTCAGTCTGGTTTGGCGCTGATAAAGAAACGCTCAGGGCTGGGGTAGGAAGCGGTAGCAAAGCTCAGGCTGACCTGTGGGCCAGAGCTCTACGCGCCGTATATCGTTTCGCACATGATCATTATCGTGATGAAGAAGGGAGAACGCTGTTACCTGACCCGCCAACACTGGTGCTGAGTACAAAGCGTCAGTGGCATGGCACGATCAGAAAGACAGAGCGCATCCGCACCCATGACTTTGCTCGTTGGTTAAATGCCGTCGCTGTAGTTCGTGATAAGGCCGAAGAAGGACGAGATGATGTAGCTGCCGCAATATGTGACGCTGTAGAAATGTCGATGTTCACCGGGCTGCGTAAATCTGAAATATTCGAACTAACCTGGAATCGGGTGAATATTGGCGGTCGTTATTTCTGGATAGATATCACCAAGAACGGCGATCCGCTCGAGCTTCCAATCACTGAAACTCTGCTGAATCTGTTCCGGCGCCGACTGAAAATGAAAAACGGAAATGAGGCTTTAGTGTTTCCTGGAGTTAAAGGAGTCATTAAAGAATATCGCCATGTAATTGATCGAATCAGTGCCGCCACCGTCCCAGACCCCAATCCTGATTTGCTCCAGCCAATCCCATTCAAATGGCACGATGCCCGCCGTACATTCGGTACAGTTGCCGAGCTGGTGGGCGTTGGTAGTTATATCCTCAAACGACTGATGAACCACCGAACGATGCGTAGTGCAGATGTTACTCAGGGCTATCTTCATTTTGGTGCTGATGAACTACTCGAGCCAGCTACCCGTATTGAACGGGCCATCCTGGAACATGCTGGGCTTGTGAAAAGCAAGAAAGCCATTGATGCACAATTATTGTCTGCATTAGGCAATTTGACTGATGATGAGAAGCGTAAGATGCTTTTTGAAATACTAAGCCAAAATCATATGCAGGTTAAGAAATGAGTTATTTAAAACGAGTGGATGCCGAGCATGTGGCCAGTATGCTTGCATTTCAAAAATTGGCAAAAAGTTATTCTTCGGAAAACGCAAATGAGCATGTAAAAATTATTGAAAAAGAATTAGCTGGAAAAACTATCAGAGAAAAAAAGTGGATAGCGAGTAGCCTTGCCGAAGTGCAGATGGAAGAGCAAACCAGACCATTATCGGATGATGAAAATGTGTTGGTTAAAGCTGTGAATGTGTTGGCAGTACTTGGATATACAGACCTTGCCAAAGAGTTAGGCGCTTTGGCTGATAGGTTTGGGCGATGCGTAGCGTTATCGGATATTTATATTAATCACATTATTGACGGTGCTGTTAAAAAAAATAGAAGTGATGCAGCTTCAGGGCACCGGCATCATTTGCATGATGAAATTGTGGCGATTATGAAAGTTACCTGGGAGAGTAATCCCGCTTTATCTAAAAAGAAAATGATCGCAAAGTTGATGAACCGTTATGAGGGACGAGTTGATGAAGGAACGGTAGATAGCTGGATAAAAAAAGAAAAGTTATTACCGCCTAAACCTAAGAAATACATTAATTCTGATTTGGTTTTTCCACCGGATTACGCATAGCGCTAGATTACAAAATAGGGAGGGGGAATAGCTGATACCCCTCCCCATAAGTAGCTTTCCATCCTGAATATTTGCTTCTCACCTTATTGGCGAAAAATCAAAACATTAGAGTGGCCTAGTTGTTAACCAATAATACACGGAGCTACTTATGCATTTGGTTGAATCGAATTATTCTAAAAGACTCACTCGTAATGAGGCCGCAGCTCATCTTGGTGTGAACCCACAGACGCTGGCAAACTGGGCGCATACTGGCAAGGTAAAAATTCCCTTTCATAAGGTCGGTCGGAAGGTCATTTACTTCAAGTCTGATCTGGATGCTTATCTGGATTCCACCCGCAGAACGCAGACGGTTTAAGGGGCTGGATATGGCAAATAAAACAAAGGCGGCCATGCCGGGCCGCCAGTGTAATCAAACGAAAATAAATCATGGACAGATTACCAGGCTTACTGCTGATGGTCAAAATCAGCCTTTTGGTTCGATGCCCTGTCGGCGCAATTCCGCTCTACCTAACTCCTTCAGCCAGTTACTGGTACTGGTGTTCTCAGCTTGTGCTAGCTCATCAAATTGCTTGCGTAATTCAGCAGGAATGCGGATTGGTAGCATTGGTGACTTGCCGCCACCCTTAGGCTGTTTATCTCGAGATATTGACATGTATATGCCTATAGGTTTATGGTTAACTCAAATAGGCATATACACTAACATGTGTGAGTCTATAAAAACAACGCCCCGTAGTGCTAGGAACACATACAGGGCGTCTGACCACAAACCGTTAATTGGAGTAACGACTATGGCTGGAACACAGCATACCCAAACTCACCCCAAATTTACATGGCTATTCCTCGGTATACCGAAGGGCCAGACTTGCACACCCGTAGTGATCCGCATCGCCGCCGACACGGAGAAAGAAGCCAGAGAATGGTATTCCCGCTGGGATCTGACTTTTGCCGCAAAGATTCGCTCTGAATGCTCTCTGTACCAGTACGCCAGCGGTGCTTATGAATTGAATGTGATGGGAGGGTTTCATGGATAGTCAAATTCCGATGCTGAACATCTCACTGCATGTCTCCCCTAATTTTTCCGGTCGTATTTTGCTTTATGTTGAAAACGGCTTAGTTAAAGGAGATACGGTATTACGTCCGGATGAAATTATAGGTACGCCATCACTCTTTGATCACATCCTTGAACGCGCCGGTTATCGCGTAACGCCAGTCAAAAAGGACTAAAGCCATGAAGAAGAAAGTTAACAGCTTAACTGCTGGTGGTCAGACTCGGCCTGAAATCCTTCCGGGCGATATTTTCAAGGATAATCGGGGCGAACGGGTAACGGTGAAAATGATCACTAATAATCGTATTACATATATCAGGGAGGGTTATTCCGGAGAGTGTGTTTTCCCGGTCGAACGATTTGAAAGGGAGTTCAGTCCGGTAAAACGGCAGACGTTCAGCGAATGGTGCAAGTCGAATAACACAGCAGAAAAAATTCAGTATTTGCGGGCTTTAATTGCTGCTAAGAGAGCGGGCAAATGAAACGTGCTCCGAACTTAAAATTTTTGCCAAAGGAAAAATTTACAGAGGCAATCATTTTTGCCGGGGCTGATGCTTACGCTCATGCAAAGGGATGGGAAGAGGGCCTGGGTAAGCAAATTGCAGAAGATACCACGCCTCCTATCTATCTGGGGCCAAAGCAACTGGCTGAGCTGGACAACCTGCAAATTATTGATAAGGGGCGGCATAGTGCTCGTGTATATCTGGCAGGGAACATTGAACCGAGACTGATAAACGCCATTGGCGAGAAGCTGGCGCGGGCAGGAGTGCAAGATGCCAAGCTATACAAGGGGATTCCCGACCACCAGCCGGAGAACTGGAAAGAGTATCTTTCACGTTTGCGCGAACGGATTGAGGATTCTGTACTAGAGGATTCTATGCGTCATAGTTTGCCGCTGAGCGTTGGATCTGATGGATATGACCAAGAACAAGATTACACGCTAAAAAGTTATCTCCCTGCAAACAGCCTGAGCAGTATTTACGGTCCCAGTGGATCTTACAAAAGTTTTCTAGCTGTATCCTGGGCCTGCCATGTTGCGGGAGGATTTAAATGGGCTGGAAAATCTGTCTCACCAGGTGCTGTGATGTACGTTGTTGGAGAAGGGGGGATCGGTGTTCCACGCCGTATTAAAGCATGGGAGAAATTGCATCATGTGAAGCTGAATAATCTTTTTCTGGTCAATCGTCCCGTCTTCCCGGTGCGTCGTGAGGAAACAGAAGAGATGATAAAAGCTGCAAAGGATGTGAAATCCCGAACGGGACAGCCGGTACGCCTGATCGTCGTAGATACGCTGGCCCGTTGTTTTGGCGGTAATGATGAGAATGATGCCCGGGATATGGGGGCGTTTATTGAAGGCTGCGACGTTATAAAGCGTGAAACCGGAGCCACATTACTAGTGGTCCACCATTCTGGGAAGGATGATACAAAGGGAGCCCGGGGCTCCAGCGCATTCAGGGCTGCACTTGATGCAGAGTTTAACATTCGGCGTGAGGGGGAAGGTGGGGCAATAATTCTTACCTGCACCAAGATGAAAGATACAGAAGAACCCAAACAAGCTGCTTTCGATTTGCGTACGGTAGAACTGTTCACCGACCGCGATGGTGAAATAGTCTCGTCGCTGGTTGTTCGTGATATACCACGTGAAGCAAGAGAGTTGGACCCTGAACTGGCGGAGATTAAGAATCTGACGGGCAATCATGCAGCACTCTGGCAGAGTATTCGTAGCAGAAAAGCAAAAGGAGAAACATGCAACAAAGCTGTTTTGCGTGATGATATGGAGGCCATGATGGGAGAGAAAGCTAGAAAATCCTTTCACAAATGGCTGGAGAAACTGATCCGCGATGGGCTAATAGAGGTCGATTATCAAGGCGTGATTACAATACTCTCAGGTGAATAATTGCGGCAGCAAATGCGGTTGGTGCGCTAGTTGTTTTAAATCTGCGCTGTTGCCGCACTTATTTCATATATACCTGGAAAAAGTGCGGCGGTAAGTTGGTATGCTCTCAACTCCGCATGAATACTGGGTTTATACCATTTCAACCAATCTCGCTTGCCGCACTCATATGCGGCAAAAGAAAATGCGGCGTGAAATGCGCAAAGAGCGGCAAGGGTGATATGGATTTTAGAACTTAAGCGAGCAAAGGTACTGTGTACACTTTGATTCAACTTGTTCGTACTACAGCATCGCTATTCACTCCTCACCACTCCAATTCACAATACTATGCTAATCCTACAGATCTTTTAAAGATCTTGTGTGTTGTGATCTTGCGCAATGAGAAATGTTGTGCCATTATTCTTGCATGTTGAGCTCTATAAGCTTAAGGAGGTTAGAATTATGGACTTATCCAAGGCTAACTTTTACAGTTTTATCGACCAGTATGCTGACATCACTGGTGCGTCACCAAGCACTGCTGGTAACGTTCGTAGCGTTTGCTACTTAGTCAAAGCTTTTATTTCTGACCATGTGCCTGCAGATGAGTGGGATACGACCGGTATCATTAACACTTACGTTATGGCCAATGGTATTGCTGAGGATACGCAAAAATCCTACATCAGCCGCTTTAACGGAGCTGTCGCAAAATTTATTGCGTATGAGAAAGGCGAAGATGTGACCGTGAAGCAGCGTAGATCGCCTGTGAAAAACAGCCAATCATCGCCGGTCAGTTTGCAGAATACTTTAGTAAAAACCTTTGAACTGCCGATTCCTCTTCGTGACGAACTTACCGTAATCATCGGTAATCTTCCTCGTGATTTGACCAAAGACGAGGCGAGAAGGATCAGTACCATTATTGAGTCCTTTGCGGTTTCACAGCCAGCAAGCGACTAAACAAAAAAGCCCTGCTGGGGAGCAGGGCTTTAGGGGGAAGAAAATGGATTTTCTTCCAGAGTGCAGATTAACTGCGTCTCTTTAAGTATCAGAACTTAAGAATAGCGGTTAACCTGCGTAGTTACAAGGCTGGATGGGATTACAGCTTGTACATAAAAACAGGTAATGTTTATGGCTAACGGAATCTGTCCAAAATGTGGTAACGCTTGTGAGGTCATCTTCAGACCCTACAAACGCAACCCTGACGGGACCTTGAGTTATCCTAAACGGGCGAAGGTATTTGCTATCCCCGTGTGCAACTGCTAAGCGTTAGTTGCTTTGAAATCAACCCGACTTCGGTCGGGTTTTTTGTATTCAAAACATCCTTCTATCCGATAAATTGTCTAGCGGTTCTACTTATCTAAATAATCAAACAGTTATCAGCAATTGATGTAATAGACAGTATCGTATACTTTAAAGTTTTCTTTGTTTTTTTAATGCATTGAATTTATTGGTTAATTTACAAAATCAGAAAGGCTAGATGTTTAAGGGGTATTTATTTAATTTTATAGGTCTGGAGTCGAGATATGCCAATCACCAATGAAGAACGTATGGAACATATGGAAAAGTTTAATCTAACCAGTTTGGACACCATGTCTACTGCTGATTACCGGGAGGCATTAGAGCAAGAAGCTTTTTTTTGGGACGATCCGCACGGTTTCATTATGCATACTCTTTCTGGGGAACGTATCGTCACAAATACAGAACAACTCGATGCCTTACTTGAGCATTTGGAAGGATACAGGGCTCTGTTACCAGACCCCCCGATGTGTATGAGCGAGAAGTAAACAAAGGCCTAGGTAAACTCTAGGCCATGTTAATCACTTTGGTGCCAGCTTTAATCTACCACTTGGCTGAGTGATTGCGGATCTTCCTGGTGGTATTGCTATGACTCGGCCATCAGTACCTTGTCTTGACGTATATCCAGCAGGAATAGCGACTACTCTACCATCAGTACCCTGGCGGCTTGTTGCACCTGGCGGAATAGCCACAACTCTACCATCGGTTCCTTGGCGACTTGTTCCACCTGGTGGAATAGCTGTAACTCGTCCATCGGTGCCTTGTCTGGATGTCCATCCGGAGCGAATCTCAATTACTCGGCCATCAGTACCCTGCCGAGAAGTTGAACCTGGGCGTAAAGGTACTACCCTTCCATCTGTTCCCTGACGAGATGTCCAACCATCAGGAATTGTTATTTTCTTACCATCTGTTCCAGTACGGCTAGTTGGCATAAAAACTCCTTTAAACTTTTTTAAGTACGGCCCTGCGGTATTCAGACTACTCCTAATTGATGTTTTTTGTAAATTTTTATTACTTCTTTTTACCCACTGCTACCCCAATCTCTTACTGGGGTTTTCTTTATATTTTTCATGTATATCTTGAAGAGTGGCACTCAGACGTGAGCCGCCACTGTCCACCCGGTTCTTCCGGCAGATCCGCGGTTTTCTCTCCGGGTGGACATCCCTTAAAGCGCTGGTTTCACGTCTTAACATTCATTGTTACGGAAACCACTCCATGAAGAAATTACTCGAATTACGCCAGCAGAAAGCTGAACTCAAAACGCAGATGCGTAACCTGCTTGAAAAAGCCGACAGCGAAAAACGCAGTCTCACCGACGAGGAGGGCACGCAGTTTGACGAACTCCGCACCCGCGCCGGGACACTCGATACTGAAATCAGCCGCTACGAAGCCATAGCCAGCGAAGAACGTAACCAGCCAGGCCACCCGGTGAACGAAAACGGCGTAAGCAACGACGAACTACGCACCTACATTCTGACCGGGGAAGCCCGCAGCCTGTCTACCGGCATTCCGGAAGATGGCGGCTATACCGTTATTCCTGAACTCAACAAACAGATCATGCAGCAGCTTAACGATGAGTCCGTTATGCGCAAAATCTGTACAGTGAAAAAAATCGGCAGCAACGAATTTAAACAGCTTGTCTCTGTGGGCGGAGCGGGGGTTAACCACGGCGAGGAAGGAAAAGCCCGTGGTGAGACAACAACGCCGAAACTTGAAGAAGTCAGTATCCGACTCTTCCCGGTTTACACCTATCCGAAGACTACACAGGAAATCATCGATTTTTCTGGTGTGGATATCATGGGCTGGCTGTCCTCTGAAATTGGCGATGTTTTCGTTGATACCGAAGAAACGGATCTGGCATCCGGCGATGGCGTGAAAAAAGCGAAAGGCTTTCTCTCTTATCCCCGCAGCCAGGACGGAGACAAAACCCGCCCGTTCGGTACGCTTCAGTCCGTCACAGGTGCTGCACTAAATGCCGATTTGCTGATTGATCTGAAATTTAAACTCCGGGCGAAATACCGAAAAAATGCTGTATGGGTGATGAACTCCACTACGGCGGCCTCCGTTCAGAAACTGAAAAACGGTAACGGGGATTACATCTGGCGTGACCGTTTACAGGCAGGTGATCCGGATACGCTGCTGGGGCTCCCCGTTGAATATCTCGAAACCATGCCGGACAACCTGATCGGTATTGGCGACTTCAAACGTGGCTATTTCATCGTTGACCATGAGACAGGCACCCGCACCCGTCCGGACAACATCACCGAACCGGGCTTTATCAAAATTCATACGGATAAATACCTGGGCGGTGGTGTGGTTGATTCCGGCGCCATCAAGCTGCTCGAAATCTCTGCTTCCTCCACCAAATAATTCACAGGGGCTTCGGCCCCTTTCTGGTCTTTATGGAGTCCGTTATGGATACCGTTAATTTTGAAATCCGCACCTCAGAACTCATCGCCAAAGAGCGCAGGCTGGTGGGCTATGCGGTGCGCTGGAACAGCCTGTCAGAAATCATCTGGGACGAATTCCGCGAACAGTTTACGCCGGGGGCATTCGCTGGCTATCTCGCATCCGGTAATGATGTGCGCTGTTTATTTGAACATGACTATACCCAACTGCTGGGGCGTACCAGATCCGGCACGCTGATACTGTCGGAAGATGATACGGGTCTGCGATTTGAACTGACACCACCCAATACACAGTTAGGTAATGATGTGCTGGAGCTGGTGGAACGGGGCGATATAGAAGGCATGTCGTTTGGATTCCGGGCATTGAAAGAGAACTGGGATATTAGCCAGTCGCCTTATCTGCGTACCGTCACCGCTGCTGAACTGCGTGAAATTACGATCACTTCTCTGCCTGCTTACCCGGAGTCCGGTGTGGAAATTGCACACCGCTCGCTTTATTCCCAGTATCCGGAGTTACGCCGCGCTGGCGATAACCGCCGACGCTGGGCCGAACTGGTGGAGATCTGATATGTGGACTCTCTGGCCTTTCAGCCGTAAGGCAGAACAACGCAGCATGGCCATCGATGAATGGCTGGCGATGGCGGGCATACCTAATACCGGATCCGGCGAATATGTATCTGCGGGGACGGCGGAATCTCTGCCGGCTGTCATGAACGCCGTATCGGTCATCAGTGAAGCAGTGGCAACCATGCCCTGTTATCTCTACCGGGTTACGAATGATAAAGGGCGTGAGGCGCGGGAGTGGCTGAGTAATCACCCGGTTGATTATCTGCTGAATGAGCAGCCGAACGACTGTCAGACACCGTACCAGTTTAAACGCACGATGATGCGGCACTGTCTGCTGAACGGTAACGCTTATGCAGTGATCCGCTGGGGCCGTGACGGACAGCCTGAATCATTGCATCCATATGCACCGGGGACCGTAGTACCGGAGCGTCTGTCCGGACACCGTTACAAATACACTATTACTGAACCCTTTAGCGGAATCACCCGTACTTATCTTCAGGAAGAGATTCTGCATCTGCGTTATGCCACGGACGATGGTTTTCTGGGGCGCTCACCGATAACCATCTGCCGGGAAGCGCTGGGCCTTGGACTGGCCCAGCAGCGCCACGGCGCTAACATCATGAAAGAGGGCATGATGGCGGCGGGCATTGTCAAAGCAAAAGACTGGCTTGACGGCGTGAACGGTAAAAAAGCCCTGGATGCACTGGAGCGGTACAAGGGTGCACGAAATGCCGGGAAAACGCCCATTCTTGAAGGAGGAATGGATTACGAAAAATTGGGCATGAGTAATCAGGATGCTGAATGGCTGGCTTCCCGGCGTTTTTCCATTGAAGACATTGCCCGTATGTTTAATGTTTCTCCGATCTTTCTTCAGGAATACAGCAACAGTACCTACAGCAACTTCAGCGAAGCGAGCCGCGCATTTCTCACAATGACCATGCGTCCCTGGCTGGCGAATTTCGAACAACAAATCAAATCCGCTTTGCTGGTGGCCCGTCCTGCATCCGGTACCCGTTACCAGGTTGAGTTCGATTCTGCTGACCTTCTCCGCGCTACACCAACCGAACGCTACGCCACTTACGAACGCGGTATTAAAAACGGGATTATGAATCCGAATGAAGCCCGCGAACGTGAGGGGATGCCACCGCGTGAAGGTGGGGACGAATTCAGCCAGGCATGGAAGCAGCAGATCGAAGTAAATAACAATAACAGTAAGGAGGGTAGCGAATGAGAGCCGGAGGATTAAAACATCGTATAACGCTGCAGCGCTATGAACAAAGTCAGGGGCCATTGGGAGAACCGATAAAACGCTGGGTGGACTACGCCACGATCTGGGCTGAGGTAAAAGGTATCTCTGGCCGGGAGCTTCTGGCTACCGGTTCGTTGTCCTCTGAGGCCACAGTCAGAATATGGATACGCTATCGCAGTGATGTTAAGCAGGGACACAGGGTGAAATATCTGTCACCCGCAGTCAGTGGTGATATTTACGGTATAGAGGCGGCCCTCCCGGATAACAACCGCACAAGTCTTGAACTCCTTTGTAAAGGAGGCGTGTCCAATGGCTGAATTAATAACTCTGGAAGAAGTAAAACTGCATTGCCGCATCGATGGGGATGATGAGAACGCCCTGATAAACGGGTATATCGTCGCCGCGCTGGAGATTTGCCAGAAACATATCGGCAGGCGTTTTGATGACGGTCTCGAGTTTAATCCTGCGCTGAAGGTCGGATGTCTGCTACTGGTCGGTCACTGGTATGAGCACCGGGAAATAGCGGCGGAAAAAACGTCCGAGCTTCCCTTTAGCACTTCGTCATTGTGGAACTACTACCGGGAACCAGGAGTGTATTAAATGCCATGGCAACCCTTGCGACGCTGTACAGAGCCCGGATGTAATAAACGGGTAAAGTCCGGCAAATGTGATGAACACAAACGGAATGCACAACGGCAGAGTGATAGCCGACGAGGCACACGCACAGAACGCGGTTACTCCAACCGATGGGGAGAATACCGGCTCCTCTTTCTGAAGACTAATCCGCTATGCGCCCACTGCCATAGTGCTGGCGTCTATAAGCAGGCAACTATCGTTGATCACATCATACCTATTGAGGGCGAAGGTGATGTGTTGTTCTGGCCAGCCAGTAACCACCAGCCGTTATGTGCTGCCTGTCATGGTCGCAAGACAGCCACAACGGACCCGCTAACTAAGCAGCAGCGTAAAGCCGGAATGTTCCGGGAACAGGAAGAAGCAGCGCAGCGCCGCAACGACTGGGTCTATGAGGTTGCTCATGAGTGAACAGGAATACATGAGTCAGCGTGAACGGGGTGGGGGAGGTTTCAAAGACAACCCCCTCCCGGCGAGGAACCACCCGCTCCCTCAAATTTTTATGCGCGGTAATTTTTTTGACAGCAGTAAATTAAGGAAAGAATAAGTTATGGCAAGACCACCCAAACCACCCGCCTATCTTGATGAAATCGCGGGACAGCAGTGGAAGACAAAAGCAAAGCAGATGGCTGAGCGCGGGGATTTAACCCCTGCGGACTGGAACAACCTTGAGCTGTATTGCGTCAATTATTCCATGTACCGGAAAGCCGTTGCAGATATTGCCCTGCGCGGGTTTTCAGTTGAAGGATCCCGCGGGGCCACAACCAGTAATCCGGCGCTGAAAGCCAAATCTGATGCTGAGAAAATTATCATTAAAATGTCGTCGCTGTTGGGTTTTGATCCGGTAAGCCGTCGCCGTAATCCGGTTGAAACGGAAGAGGAGGACGAGCTTGACCGTCTGGGATGAGTACGCAAACGCTGTAAAATCGGGGGAGATCCCGGCCTGTAAACGACTGAAACAGGCCGTAAACAGGTACTTTTCAGACCTGTATGACTCGCGTTATGTGTTCGATACGGAGACCGTAGAACGGTTTATTGCCTTCTCCCGACTCTGTCCACACGTTAAAGGACCTCTGCGGGGCCAGCCTATCGCGCTGGAACCGTGGCAGCAGTTCGCCTTCGCTAATCTGCTGGGCTTTAAAGTCAGGGAGTCAGGTCGCCGGAAGTACAGCAGCGCTTTTATCGAAGTACCGCGCAAGAATGCCAAATCCACCGTAGCCGCCATGCTGGCTAACTGGTTTCTGATAATGGAGAAAGGCCAGCAGGATATTTACACGGCGGCGGTGAGCCGGGATCAGGCCCGAATCGTGTTCGACGATGCCCGCCAGATGTGCCTGCTGTCAAAACCGCTGAAAAAGCGCGTCAATATTCAGGCGCACAAGATCATTTTCCCGAAGAGCAACAGCCTGTTAAAACCACTGGCGGCAAAAGCGGCCACCATTGAGGGGACTAATCCCAGCCTGGCGATTGTCGATGAGTACCACCTTCACCCGGATAACGGCGTTTATTCCGCGCTTGAGCTGGGTATGGGCGCACGTCCTGAGGCGATTTTGTTCGCCATCACGACCTCCGGGAGTAACGTCGTTTCCGCCTGTAAACAGCATTACGATTACTGCTGTCAGATTCTGGCAGGGGAAGAGAGGAACGATTCGCTGTTTGTCCTGATCTATGAGCTGGATGACGAAAGCGAGGTTGAGCAGCCGGACATGTGGATCAAGGCCAACCCTAATCTGCATATATCCGTTGATGCGGCGAAACTGGAATCCACCGTTCAGAAAGCGCGGGGTATTCCGTCGCAGTGGGTGGAAATGCTGACCAAACGTTTCAATATCTGGTGTCAGGGATCCACGCCGTGGATGGGGGCCGGGGCATGGGATGCCTGCGCACTTGATTATGCTGAAGAAGACCTGGCCGGAATGGAGTGTTACGCCGGGTTTGATCTGTCCTCAACCAGCGATATCACCAGTGTAAGTTACGCTTTCCCGTTCGACAGGGAGATCCGACTTCTTACCCGTCATTATCTGCCGGAAGCGCAACTGCTTAACGTCGCCAACAAAAACCGCGCCATCTATCGCCAGTGGGTGAACGCGGGCTGGATACGCACCACGCCCGGCGACTGTATCGACTATGACCGCATCCGTGATGATATCCTGCGAGACGCTGAAAAATTCAGTATCCGGCTGGTGGGCTTTGATACGTGGAACGCGACGCATCTGCGTACCCAGCTACAGGGGGCGGGGCTCGATGTGGAGCCTTTCCAGCAAACCTATCTGCGGTTCAGCCCGGTTGCTAAATCTTTTGAGGTGTTCGTTAACCGTAAGGTATTACGCCATCGTGGCGATCCGGTTCTGTCCTGGGCGATGGGGAACGTGGTAATGGAGTCCGACGCTAACGCCAACATAAAGCCTAACAAAAAGAAATCCGGTAACAAGATAGATCCTGCGGTCGCAGCGTTGATGGCGTTCGGTACTTTCCAGGCAGAACATGAGGATTTCACTTTTGACATGAGTGACAGCTACAAGGAACGGTTGGCGACGTTTAACGGGGTTTGAGCGAAATGCGTCGTACTAAACATCTGCAATTGATGTTGGGGAAACTTTAATCACTATTACCATTAGTTAAAACTTTTACTAATAGTCTTAAGCATATTATATTCCACCTTAAACGAGCATATACAAGGTTATCAACTTATAACCTGTTTATACATAACAAGAGATCTTATGATGATGGAAATTATGGTAAACCAGCCTTCAATAAACAATGAGCTTTGAGGAAAGGGAAGAGAGATGAGTGGGTACGAAGATGACTATGATGTTTGGATGAAAAATAGAAAAACCATTACCGAACAACGATTGCATCCAAACCATTGGTTTAACCGGGCATCAGACTTGAGAGCTTCAGCACATGTTTTATGGCTATCAATGGAATCAAAAGATATTCAACAAAAAATGGGGTATGGGGGGGGATTCTCTCTTGAGGTTGCATGTAACCCTGTTTATCACATGCTTTGTGGTTTAGCTTTAGAGTTAATTTTAAAAGCAGTAATAGTGCAGCGTTCAGGAAAAGTACCGGAGGTACATGACTTGAATTTATTGGCTAAATTAGCTGAAGTTCCGGTAAATACAAAGAGAAAAGAGTTACTGAAATTTTATACAGCCGCGATTGTTTGGACTGGACGTTATCCTGTTCCCGCTAAATGCGATGATGACAAATTACTAGACTACTGGGCATTGGCATCTAGTGTACTTACGGATAGAGTCAAAGGGGTTGGCAATTTGAACATTCGGAAAGGAAATGGGGCCGCAAACTGGGATAAATTTCAGGTGTTATTTAACGAAATAAGGGAAAAATTTGAATTTGCTTAGCTTCGTTAGTTACCAATACCCCCGAAGGGGGCCCGGCTTTCGCCGGGCCGGGCTTGTTACGCTGCCGTTACTTCAATAAAAAAATCAAAGCAACGCACACTAGTACTGCGACAAATGGGCCTAGACCGATGTTGGCGAGTACCGTAATTAAACCGGTAACGGCAATCACACGTGCTGACAGCAGGTCTGAGCCCTTTCCAAAAGTATCCATTGACACCTCCGTCGGGGTCTTTGCCGGTCTCATGAAGAGTTGGGGGCAAAAGTTCAGACCCGTAGCACTTTCTTGTTCGCAGATGAACGGCTGCTACGACCCAACTGTACTGTAGGCATACGCCAATTCTTACTTACTAATACTTTTCCGAGGTATCCTATGAGTATCCTGGAAAAGCAAGAGGACTTGAAGCTTTATGTAAGTCCTTGAAATTTGGTGGCCCCTGCTGGACTTGAACCAGCGACCAAGCGATTATGAGTCGCCTGCTCTAACCACTGAGCTAAGGGGCCGTGGCGGTGGATTATAAAGTAACTCCGCGTTGCAATCCAGACATAAGCGTACGGATGCTGTTTTTATAAACAATGTATTTTCAGTCCGTTATACTGGTTCCTCTGATGTATTGTTCGGAGTAATTATGGTTAAGGACATACTGGCACCGGAGCTGCGGGTGGTGTTTTGCGGCATCAATCCGGGGCTTTCTTCCGCAGGTACAGGATTCCCCTTTGCGCACCCCGCTAATCGCTTCTGGAAGGTTATCCATCAGGCGGGATTCACCGATCGCCAGCTTAAACCTGAAGAGGCACAGCACCTACTGGACTTCCGCTGCGGCGTGACTAAGTTTGTCGACAGACCAACGGTGCAAGCCAATGAGGTGAAACTACAGGAGATGCGTAACGGTGGTCGTCTGCTCATTGAGAAAATAGAAGAATATCAGCCAGCCGCGCTCGCTATCCTTGGGAAGCAGGCATTTGAGCAGGGTCTTAGCCAGCGAGGGGCGCAGTGGGGAAAACAAACGCTGACCATTGGCGCGACGCAAATATGGGTATTGCCGAATCCCAGCGGGTTAAGCCGGATAACGCTGGATAAACTGGTGGAGGCGTATCGGGAAGTGAATGATGCCTTGCTCAGGCGGGGACTATAAAGAAAAACGCCACCTTGCGGTGGCGTTTATGCTTATGCGGCGAGATTAATCGTCCAGGAAGCTACGCAGTACTTCAGAGCGGCTCGGGTGGCGCAGTTTACGCAGCGCCTTCGCTTCGATCTGACGGATACGTTCGCGGGTAACGTCGAACTGTTTACCCACTTCTTCCAGCGTGTGGTCGGTGTTCATATCGATACCGAAACGCATACGCAGAACTTTCGCTTCACGGGCGGTCAGGCCAGCCAGAACGTCGTGCGTTGCGGCACGCAGGCTCTCGGTGGTAGCAGAGTCCAGCGGCAGCTCGAGGGTGGTATCCTCGATGAAATCACCCAGATGCGAATCTTCATCGTCGCCGATCGGCGTTTCCATGGAGATAGGTTCTTTAGCAATTTTCAGCACTTTACGGATCTTGTCTTCCGGCATCAGCATGCGCTCAGCCAGTTCTTCTGGCGTCGGCTCGCGGCCCATCTCTTGCAGCATCTGACGGGAGATACGGTTGAGCTTGTTGATAGTCTCAATCATATGTACCGGGATACGGATGGTACGCGCCTGATCCGCGATCGAACGGGTGATCGCCTGACGGATCCACCAGGTTGCATAGGTGGAGAACTTGTAACCACGACGGTATTCAAACTTATCAACCGCTTTCATCAGACCGATGTTACCTTCCTGAATCAGATCCAGGAACTGCAGGCCACGGTTGGTGTATTTTTTAGCGATAGAGATAACCAGACGTAAGTTCGCTTCAACCATCTCTTTTTTCGCACGGCGTGCTTTCGCTTCACCGATGGACATGCGACGGTTGATATCTTTAACCTGCTCGATGGTCAGGCCGGTTTCTTCTTCAATCTGCTGCAGTTTCTGCAGGCCGCGGTGAACGTCATCTGCCACGTCGTGCAGTTTTTCAGACCACGGTTTGTTCATCGCGATTGCCGCGTTGAACCAGGTTTCACTGGTTTCATTGCCAGTAAACAGGGTGATGAAGTTTTTCTTCGGCATTTTGCACTGCTCAACGCAGAGCTTCATGATCAGACGTTCCTGAGTACGCACGCGGTCCATCATGACGCGCATGCTGTTTACCAGGTAGTCGAACTGCTTCGGCACCAGGCGGAACTGTTTGAACACTTCGGACAGCTTCTGAATTTCTTCCTGCGCGGCAGCATGGCTGCGGCCTTTCGCTTTGATGGTGTCGCGAGTGATTTCGTACTGAGTACGCAGTTCACCGAATTTTTCACGCGCTAACTCAGGGTCGATGCTGTTGTCATCATCGCTGCTGTCGTCGTCGCCATCTTCTTCATCTTCATCTTCATCGTCATCCATCTCTTCCTGAGAGAGTTCAGAACCGACGTGGGTCGCCGTTGGCGCCATGTCTTCTTCCGCGTTCGGATCGACAAAGCCGGTGATCAGATCGGAAAGACGTGCTTCTTCAGCTTCTACGCGATCGTACTGCTCAAGCAGGTAGGTGATAGCTTCCGGGTATTCGGCAACGGAGCATTGAACCTGGTTAATCCCGTCTTCGATGCGTTTAGCGATGTCGATTTCGCCTTCGCGGGTTAACAGTTCAACGGTACCCATTTCACGCATGTACATGCGGACCGGGTCAGTCGTACGACCGATTTCGGACTCAACGCTGGACAGAACCTGGGCAGCCGCTTCTTCCGCGTCTTCATCGGTGCTGTTGGAGGTTTCAGCAAGCAGCAGATCATCGGCATCAGGTGCTTCTTCCATCACCTGAATACCCATGTCATTGATCATTTGGATGATGTCTTCGATTTGATCTGAATCGACGATATCTTCCGGCAGATGGTCATTGACCTCGGCATAGGTCAGATAGCCTTGCTCCTTACCACGTTGGACAAGAAGCTTCAGCTGTGACTGCGGGTTTTGCTCCATAAGACGGTATCCACACTTAATTCGTTTGATTGGTGTTGGGCGGTAAAACCGCCAACGGCAAAACGAGGGCATACTTATATTTTGCCGCTGCCTCTCCGTGCGGCTGTCGGGGGCTTCCCGATCGATATTCGGCAGTTAAGCCGTTAAATACTTCATCTTTCACGTTGTCTCTGCGTTAGCTGCGTTCTCTCTTCCTGGTCATGTACTTATGTACACTCCCAGGCGTTCGTTCACTTGCTGCCTTGATACAACGCGAATGATTTTGTCTTTGTTTTGTCTTTCTCTTATTTCTTGGCCAGTTCCTGGTTCAGTGTCCAGAGTTCCCGGCGTTCTTCGCTGCTTAAACCGTGTGTGCGCTCACGAGCTATCAACTCTTCCTGGCGCAGTTCAAGCATCGAATCAAACATATGGTTGAGTGAGTCGGTGAAGGTTTTTTCCGCGATATCTTTATCTGCTATATCGTCCCACATCGACAGTTTTTCAAGGGTCGCAGCATCATTTGTGCCACGATAGTGTTCTAAAAGTTGCCCGGTGGTCAGACCTGGCTGAGCCAGACAAGTGTTGACCAGTTCTCTGAATAAGCCAAGTCCAGGCAGCTTATTACTATCCAGTGCGCCTAACGGTGGAACCAGCGGGGCGAGGCCCGGGTTCTGTACCAGCAACCCTATAAGTATACGCATGGTCGTACGTTTTAGCTGTGGAACAGGGCGGGAAGCCCCATTTTCTGCCAGTTTAGGCATTAAACGTTCAAGCTGGCTGTCATCCAGAATGCCGAGCTTGTTTCCCAACTCCTGTCGCAGGTAAATGCGCAACGTTTCGCCTGGTACCTGAGTAATCAGCGGTAATGCCAGCGTACTGAGCTGTGCGCGTCCGTCCGGGGTACTCAAATCCACCTGCGGCAGCAGGCTGTTAAATAAAAACGCGGAGAGCGGCAGCGCCTGCTCCATCCGGGCTTCAAAGGCCTCTTTCCCTTCTTTACGCACCAGCGTATCGGGGTCTTCGCCGTCAGGTAAAAACATGAAGCGTAGCTGGCGTCCGTCTGTCATATAGGGCAGAGCGGTTTCCAGCGCGCGCCATGCTGCGTCGCGTCCGGCACGGTCGCCGTCGTAACAGCAAATTACGTTGTTCGTCGCGCGGAACAACAGTTGGATGTGATCGGCAGTAGTTGACGTCCCTAGGGATGCAACGGCGTAGTTAATGCCGTATTGCGCCAGCGCCACCACATCCATATAGCCTTCTACCACTAACAGGCGCTGTGGATCGGCGTTATCCTGCTGGGCTTCATAAAGGCCATACAGCTGGCGACCTTTATGGAAAATATCGGTTTCCGGGGAGTTCAGATATTTCGGCAGGGCATCGCCCAGCACGCGTCCACCAAAACCAATGACCCGACCACGTTTGTCGCGAATGGGGAACATCACCCGTTCGCGGAAGCGATCGTAACTGCGTCCCTGATCGTTGGTGACCAACATCCCCGCATCGACCAGCGATTTGCGATTCTCAGCATTGCCGCCAAACCGTTTCAGGACGTTGTCCCAGCCGGGGGGCGCAAAACCAATAGCAAAACGGGTGATAACGTCGCTACTTAATCCTCGCTTTTCCAGGTACTGGCGCGCAGGGGTAGCGGCGGGCTGCATCAAAGACTGTTGATAAAAAGTGTTCAGGCCGTCCATCAATTGATAAAGGCTTTGCCGTTGATGGCGCTCTATCTGACTGGGGCCACTGCCTGCTTCATAGGGCACTTCAAGGTTGTGCATTGCGGCCAGTTCTTCGACGGTTTCCACAAACTCGAGCTTGTCGTAGTTCATGAGAAAGTCGACGGCGTTGCCATGCGCGCCACACCCAAAGCAGTGATAAAACTGTTTTTCACCGTTTACGGTGAAAGAGGGGGTTTTTTCGTTATGGAACGGACAGCACGCGTGATAATTTTTGCCCTGCTTTTTCAGCTTTACCCGCGCGTCGATGAGATCGACGATGTCGGTTCTTGCCAGCAGGTCATTGATAAAAACGCGAGGAATTCGTCCAGCCATAAGCCCCTGTTTTTTGATGACTCATATACACAAAATCATTCAGGATGCATCAAGGCGGCAAGGAAGCGAATCCTCAGGAGCGTACAGCAGTACGTGACTGGGGTGAGCGACTGCAGCCAACACTGAGGCAGCTTGAATGATGACGTGTATAAACGAAAATAAGCCGCGCATTCCTTCCGGAAGCACGGCCTTACAACTACAACTCAGTCTGAATTGAGAGCTTTAGCTCTCAATGGATTAGTACAGACGAGTACGGCGTGCGTTTTCGCGAGCCAGTTTCTTCGCGTGACGTTTCACAGCAGAAGCTTTAGCGCGCTTACGTTCGGTAGTCGGTTTTTCATAGAACTCACGACGACGAACTTCCGCCAGAACACCTGCTTTTTCGCATGAACGCTTGAAGCGACGCAGTGCTACGTCGAACGGCTCGTTTTCACGTACTTTAATTACCGGCATGTAACTCTCACCTTTAATAAATTCGGTTTGCCGCTGGCATCAACGCCAGCTTATTTCAAAATGGTGCGGAATTTTACTGCAATTGCTGCTGCTTTGTAAAGCACCCACGCGATTTTGAAAGGGACTTTTATAAGGACAAGGAGTATACACGAGGCATGCGCCTGGGGCGAACAAAGTTTTACATCAACCCGCATTGGTCCTACACTGCGCGGTAATAGAGCGAGGTAAAACAAGTCATGCGTGTACTGGGTATTGAAACATCCTGCGATGAAACCGGCATCGCCATTTACGACGATGAAAAAGGTCTTTTAGCCAACCAATTGTATAGTCAGGTGAAATTACACGCTGACTACGGCGGCGTAGTGCCAGAACTGGCCTCGCGCGATCACGTACGTAAAACCGTACCGTTGATTCAGGCCGCGCTGAAAGAAGCGGGACTCACGGCGAAAGAGATCGATGCGGTGGCGTACACCGCAGGTCCTGGTCTGGTTGGTGCGCTGCTGGTTGGCGCAACCGTAGGACGTTCGCTGGCGTTCGCCTGGGGCGTACCGGCAATTCCTGTGCACCACATGGAAGGGCATCTGCTGGCGCCAATGCTGGAAGATAATCCCCCTGCGTTCCCGTTCGTCGCGCTGCTGGTTTCCGGCGGTCACACGCAGCTGATCAGCGTCACCGGTATCGGTCAGTATGAATTGCTGGGCGAATCGATTGATGATGCTGCCGGTGAAGCGTTCGACAAAACCGCCAAGCTGCTGGGGCTGGATTATCCTGGTGGCCCAATGCTGTCAAAGCTGGCATCACAAGGCGTTGAAAAACGTTTTGTCTTCCCGCGTCCGATGACTGACCGTCCGGGGCTGGATTTCAGCTTCTCCGGCCTGAAAACCTTCGCTGCGAATACCATTCGTAATAACGAAAATGACGATCAGACCCGCGCTGATATCGCCCGTGCGTTTGAAGACGCGGTAGTTGATACGCTGATGATCAAGTGCAAACGCGCGCTGGATCAAACCGGTTTTAAACGTCTGGTGATGGCGGGGGGCGTGAGTGCGAACCGTACGCTGCGCGCAAAGCTGGCTGAGATGATGCAAAAACGTCGTGGCGAAGTGTTTTACGCGCGTCCGGAATTTTGTACCGATAACGGGGCGATGATCGCCTACGCGGGCATGGTGCGCTTTAAAGCGGGTGCAACGGCGGATCTTGGCGTGACCGTGCGTCCACGCTGGCCGCTGGCGGAATTACCGGCAGCATAAGTTTTTTTGCCCGGTGGCGCTGCGTTTACCGGGCTTACAAAACCGTAGGCCGGGTCAGGCGAATCCGCCGCCCGGCGATAGCTCTCACTACATCCGCAACATTCCTTTCTCTTCCAGAAACGCGATAATTTTTTCCAGGCCTTCTCCAGATTTTAAATTACTAAACGTCCATGGACGCTCGCCGCGCATGCGCAAGGTATCGCGCTCCATCACCTCCAGCGATGCGCCGACGTAAGGGGCCAGATCGGTTTTATTGATCACCAGAAAATCGGATTTGGTGATCCCCGGACCACCTTTACGCGGGATCTTCTCGCCTTCAGCAACATCGATCACATAGATCGTCAGATCCGCGAGTTCCGGGCTAAAGGTGGCGCTCAGGTTATCGCCGCCGCTTTCCACAAAAATCAGATCCAGATTGCCGAATTTCTCGCTCAGCGCTTCTACGGCGGCCAGATTCATCGACGCATCTTCGCGGATGGCGGTATGCGGGCAGCCACCGGTTTCCACGCCGACGATCCTCTCTGGCTCCAGTGCGCCCGCCTCGGTGAGAATGCGCTGATCTTCTTTGGTGTAGATATCGTTGGTCACCACCGCCAATTGATAGCTGCTGCGCATGGCTTTGCATAACGCTTCCAGCAGCGCCGTTTTGCCCGAGCCAACCGGGCCGCCAACGCCCACACGCAGGGGATGCTTGTAGTTACTCATTTTTTCTCCTCAGGAGCGGAATAATCGGGAATATTGAGTTTCATGCCGGGCAGACGCGATAGCGGCCAACGGCGTTGCGGAGCCGAGGCTGGTGTCAGGACACGTCAGCGCCTGTGCCAAACCCTGCGCATAGCGATCGCAGAGCGCAATAATCAAACGCTGGGCCGCCTGTTGTCCAAAAGGAACCAGCTTGACGCCAGCCATGACAGCGCTCTCAATCCAGCTGTAGCCGAGGCTTAACGCCAGCTCCGTCAGCGGAATTTTCCAGCGCACGCCCAGCCAGGCCATGCCGCAGAGTTGGCTGTCGACAAAGAGGGTGCGCCATTCTCGCGAGCAATCCGACTCCCAGTCGGTGACCAGCCGCGTAAACGCCGCACCCCGACTGCGTTCTTCATCCCGCAGTTCGCGGGTTTCGCGACAGGCCAGCAGGTAAGCGCTCCAGCGGCGTGCTGCGTCGAGATCGTCCAGCTCGCAGGCGCGATACAGTCTCGCCAGCAGCGGTAGGTCAACGGTAAAAAAGTTTTGCTCCATCTGCTGGATTTGCCAGTCAGAGAAGTCATCGACGCTTTTCACCCAGCCGATTTCTACCGCCCACTCCAGCCCCTGAGACCAGGTAAACGATCCTACCGGGAGACTGCTGCTGGCGAGCTGCATCAGGCGCAGCTGTTGGGTGCTATGCATCAGTGCGCATGACCATGGTGATGCCCGTGTGACTCGCTCGCATAGGCACCCGCTTCCGGCTCAAACGGCAACTGGGCGAATGTCACCTCAAGGTTGAACTGGCGCAGCATGTCGTCCAGTACATGATCGTGATGGTAACGCAGTTCATCCGGCAGGATTTGCAGCGGAACGTGGCGATTACCGAGGTGATAACAGGCTTTGGCGAGCAGGAAAGGATCGGCGCAGCGCACCACGGAAACCGACTCCGGTGCGGCGATCACTTCGATCACTTCGCTGCCATCGTCGGTACTTAGCAGATCGCCACCGCGCAGCAGCAAACCACGCGGTAGCATTAGCCCGGCTTCGCGACCGTCGTTCAGTGCTACCCTGGCGCGACTTTTTACCCGGACATCAATGGGCAGCGTGACGCTTGCAGTAACGCGGTGAGCGTGGTCAAGGCGTTGGGTCAGATAGATCATCGTCACTCCTCAAAACAGAAAATAGCGTTGCGCCATCGGCAAAACATCTGCCGGTTCGCTGGTGATAAGTTCGCCATCAATACGCACCTCGTAAGTCTGAGCATCGACGGTGATATTGGGTTGCAGGCCGTTGTGGATCATGTCGACCTTTTTCACTGTCCGACAGCCTTTGACGACGGCGATAGCGCTTTGCAGATTGAGCTGCTGCGGGATGTTTTGCGCGTCAGCGGCCTGCGAAATAAAGGTCAGCCGGATGTGGTGCCGCGCCGCGCCAAGCGCGCCGAACATCATGCGGTAATGCACCGGCTGCGGGGTGGGGATCGAGGCGTTGATATCGCCCATTGGCGCGCAGGCGATCATCCCGCCCTTGACGATCGTCGCCGGTTTTACGCCAAAAAAGGCGGGCGACCACAGCACCAGATCGGCCAGTTTGCCAGGCTCAACGGAGCCGACTTCATGGGCGATACCGTGGGTTAATGCCGGGTTGATGGTGTATTTGGCGACGTAGCGTTTAACGCGCAGGTTGTCGTTGTCACCGGTTTCTTCTGCCAACGGGCCACGCTGAACCTTCATGCGGTGCGCCACCTGCCAGGTACGCAGGATCACTTCGCCAACGCGCCCCATCGCCTGTGAATCGGACGAGGTCAGGGAAAACGCGCCAATGTCATGCAGCACATCTTCGGCAGCGATTGTTTCCCGGCGAATGCGGGATTCGGCAAAGGCCACGTCTTCGGCGATATCCGGATCGAGGTGGTGGCAAACCATCAGCATGTCGAGATGCTCGTCGATAGTGTTGACGGTATAGGGCAGCGTCGGATTCGTGGAAGAGGGCAGAATATTCGGATGCGCGCAGGCGGTGATGATATCCGGCGCATGGCCGCCGCCCGCGCCTTCAGTGTGAAAAGTATGAATGGTGCGATCGCCAATCGCCGCCAGCGTATCTTCAACGAAACCGGACTCGTTGAGCGTGTCGCTGTGCAGCGCGACCTGGATGTCCATTTCGTCGGCCACGGTTAGCGCGCAGTCGATAGCGGCAGGCGTGGCGCCCCAGTCTTCATGGATTTTCAGGCCAATTGCGCCCGCGCTGATTTGCTCGCGCAAGGCGTCTGGGTTTGAGCCATTGCCTTTGCCCAGCAAACCGATGTTAACCGGTAACGTGTCTGCCGCCTGCAGCATGCGCGCGATATACCACGGGCCCGGCGTGCAGGTGGTGGCGTGAGTGCCTGCTGCCGGACCGGTGCCGCCGCCGATCATCGTCGTCACGCCAGAAACCAGCGCCTCCTGCGCCTGCTGTGGGCAAATCCAGTGAATATGCGTATCCACGCCGCCCGCGGTGACGATCTTACCTTCTCCAGCGATGACTTCAGTTCCCACGCCTATCGGGATCGTGACGTTGGGTTGAATATCGGGATTACCTGCTTTGCCGATGGCGAAGATCCTGCCGTTTTTGATGCCGATATCCGCTTTCACGATCCCCCAGTGATCGACGATCAGCGCGTTGGTTATCACCAGATCCACGCATGCATCGGCGCGCATTTGTCCCTGGCCCATGCCGTCGCGGATCACTTTTCCGCCGCCGAATTTGACCTCTTCGCCGTAGGTGGTGAAGTCTTGTTCCACCTCGATCCACAGGTCGGTATCCGCCAGGCGCACTTTATCGCCGGTGGTTGGGCCAAACATGTCGGCGTACGCCTGCCGGGAAATGTCACTCATTATCTGCCTCCAGTGCGCCCATCACTTCGCTGCGAAAACCCACGATCCTTTGTGCACCAGCAACGCGCACCAGTTCGACTTCGCGTTTTTGTCCCGGCTCAAAACGCACCGCTGTGCCCGCAGCAATGTTCAGACGAAAACCGCGTGCAGCCAGCCTGTCAAAGCGCAGCGCCGGGTTCACTTCGTAAAAGTGATAGTGCGATCCCACTTGGATGGGTCTGTCGCCATGATTTTCCACCACGATCGTGCAGATCTCCCGCCCTTGATTAAGCGCAATATTGCCTTTTGCGATCTGATATTCACCTGGGATCATTGCTGCTCCTTAGACGATCGGATTGTGGACGGTGACCAGCTTCGATCCGTCCGGAAATGTGGCTTCAACCTGAATATCCGGGATCATCTCCGGTACGCCTTCCATCACCTGATCTCGGCGCAGGACGTGACGCCCGTCTTCCATCAGCGCGGCCACGGTTTGCCCGTCGCGCGCCCCTTCCATGATGAAAGCGCTAATCAGCGCCACCGATTCCGGGTAGTTCAGCTTCAGCCCGCGGGCCAGGCGACGTTCCGCCACCAGCGCGGCGGTAAATAGCAACAGCTTGTCTTTTTCTCTGGGAGTCAGTTCCATTAGGGTTCTCTTAGGTTTGCCAGATTCGCGGGAGTACGGGCGCTTTGTGTGTCAGCAGCGGGCGCAGAAATTGCCAGATGTCGCGCATAACGCGCTGGACAACCAGGTTGTCGCTAGCAAGAAAACGAATTGTCAGCAGCGAGTCGTTAAGCGTTGCCCCGGCATAATCCCCCAGCGCCGTAAGCCGCTCCCGCGTGCCCTCGAGCATATGTTCGCTGGCCGGATAACACAGCAACGTGCCGACCCAGGGATGATGTGCGACGCCGCTCAGATTCCCCTCCTGCAACTGCAAGCGTTCTATCAGCAGTGGCTGCCCATCTCGCCATACCTCCAGGCGGTTTTGCAGCGTGCCGTAACTGAAGGTCTCCTGCATAACCGGTCGGCCAAGACACAGCAGATCCCAGGCCAGCAGGCGGCTTGCGGATGTCAGATGAAAGACGGTCTGAATAGCGGCGTTGGCGCCGGGAAAGAGGATCGTATCCTGCGGCAGCCACTCCAGCGTCGCGTGGGGTGCGAGGGTAAAATGCTGGCGCAGCAATGCCTGCGGTCCACGGCTGCGGTAAAACTTTCCCGCGCCAGGCTGGGTGATTAACGCGTGGCTGTTTTCGTCGAGCGTTACGGCGATATGGAGCTCATCCCCGCCGACGATCCCCGCCGGTGGATGAAGTAAATAGAGATGGCAGACGTCCTCTTCCGGGTAAAACGGGCGTTGAACCGTCAATGGACCATGATGACGCGCCGAGGCGAGCACCGTTTTGTGCCCGGTGCAGGTAAAATGCAGATCCAGTTCGGCCTGCCAGCCCCGTGTGAGTGTCTCGTGCGCAACCGTGTCCAGAGCGTTTCCCCTATCAGCATGAGGGTGTTTGCATACAAAAAAGTATGCCTCAGCGCATCGGGAAATCGATCATATGAGAAGCTTATGGATAAAGGGGCGACAATACGTCGCCCCACCAGGGTTTTACAGTAAAACGAGGGGCATCCAGACCAGACCGGTAATCACCAGCAGCACGAGGAAAATCAGGCCAAAAATAGCACCGAGTCGCCAGTAATCCACTGTTGGTAAATAGCCGCTGCCGTAGTAGATAGGGCTAGGGCCGGTGGCGTACGGGGTCAGAATGCTGCCCAGACCAATGGCGGCGCCAACCATCAGGCAGAAGACCGGTAGCGGGATTTCCGGCATTGCCAGCGCGGCGGCAATCATCATCGGTGCGAGGGCGGAGGTATAGGCTGTGGCGCTGGCAAAGAAGTAACGCAGCAGATAGAACACCACGATCAGCGCTACCATCACCATCATCGGCGAATAACCGCTCAGCCCGTTTGCCAGCAGCTTGCCGAACCAGGTAATAAAACCGGTGTTATTGAGCCCGGTGGCCAGCGTGATCAGCGAGGCCAGCCAGAAAAAGACGTTCCATGCGGCTTTATTGCTGACGATGTCATCCCAGCTAATGATGCGCAGCACCAGCATCAACGCCACCACGCTGTATCCGACCATCGCAGCGTCAATATAATCGCCGCCGAAGATCCACAGCACCAGCGCGCCGACCATCAGCACCAGCATCTTTTTCTCGCGAGCGCAGAGCGGTCCCATCGCTTTTAGTTCGGTATCCGCCCAGCGTGGAACCTGATCGCCGGATTTCAGCACCGGTGGATACAACACGTACGCCAGCCACGGCACAATCAGCACCAGCAAAATGCTCAGCGGCAGCATGCCTAAGAACCAGTCACCCCAGCTCAGCGCGGTGTGGGACGCGCCTTTCATCAGACCGATCAACAGCAGGTTCGGCGCCATTGCCGTTAAGAAAATGGCGCTGGTAACGCAGTCAGCGACAATACCCATCCACATGATGTATGAGCCAATGGAGCGTGAACTGGCGCTATTGGGCTGTGAGTTATACAGCGGCGGCAGGTTGCGGATAATCGGGTAGATTATTCCGGCCCCACGCGCGGAGTTGGAAGGTGTGACGGGAGCGAGGATAAGTTCGGAGAACATCACCGCATAGCCGAGAAACAGCGTCCTATGCCCCATCTTTTTCACCAGCATCAGCGCGATTCGCCGACCGAGTCCGGTTTTCTCATAGCCCGTGCCAAACATAAAGGCCGCGAAGATCAGCCAGATGACCGAGTTTGAAAAGCCAGATACCGCCCATGACAGCGATTTGGCGGTAAATTTAAAACCGTCCTGCGCGAGTTGCTCCGGGCTGAACAGCAGCCACGGAGAAAGGACGGCGATGATCGAAATGCCAATCATCGCCACTACCGCGCCCGGTACAGGTTCCAGAATAAGCCCGACAATCACACCGGTAAAGACGGCAAAATAGAGCCAGGTGTGGCTCTCAAGACCGGTGGGGACGGGTAGAACAGCAATAATGGCGATGACCACCAGCGGAGCCAGGTATCGCCACCAACCAGCTAAAGGTGCCATTGTTGTATCCCTACGAAAGGGGAGAGGCGTAGCGCCTCTCCGGGAGGGTTATTTGATGTAATGCACGTGCTCGCAGATTTCATCGACGATAGGGTCGCGACGTTCAGCGAACAGCTTTTTGTTTTCAGCGATCAGGTTATTGCCGTGGGTATCGATGGAAACGATCAGCGGGCCGAACTCTTTTACCCGACACACCCACAGGGACTCCGGCATGCCGAGTTCCGTCCAGTGCACCTCTTCGATCTCCTCAACCTGGGTTGCCGCCACGACTGCGCAGCCTGCCGGGAAGATGACGTGCAGCGCTTTAAACTGCTTGCAGCCTTCTTCCGTCAGCGGTCCCATGCCGCCCTTGCCGACCACCAGTTTGACGCCGGTCTGCTCGATAAAGTCTTTCTCAAACGCTTCCATACGCATGCTGGTGGTTGGGCCGACGGAAACCATTTCCCATTTTTCACCGTTCTTACGTACGATCGGGCCCGCGTGGAAAATGGCTTTGCCGTTCAGGTCATAAGGAATCGGGCGCTTCAGTTCGATCAGGCGGCGGTGGCAAACGTCACGGCAGGTCACCAGCGTACCGGTCAGGTAAATGACATCGCCAACGCGAATGTCTGCCAGATCTTCGGCTTTGATCGGGGTTGTGAGGATCTTTTTCATAACGCGCTCCGGGTGTGAGACAGGTTTTCGAAGGAGAGGTCAGCATGAACCAACAGCGTGCCGCGACGGTGGGCCCAGCAGCCAGTAGAGACGGCAACGCCGATAGTCGACGGGTGGCGCGCGGCGGATTCGATATGCACGCCCATCACCGAGCTATTACCGGTCAATCCTTGCGGACCAATGCCCAGACGGTTAAGTCCTTCTTCCAGACGCAGTTCCAGTTCGGCCGCTTTCGGATTCGGATGACGTGAGCCGATAGGGCGCAGCACCGCTTTACGAGAAAGAACGGCGGCGGTTTCTACGGAGGTGGCAATACCTACGCCCACCAGCACTGGCGGACAGGCGTTGACTGCCAGCGTGGAGATATTTTCAAAAACAAATTTCACCACACCTTCGTAGCCCTCAGAAGGCATTAACACTTTCGAGCGTCCCGGCAGCGTACAGCCGCCACCTGCCATGTAGACTTCGATTTCCGCGTCATCGTTATCAGGGATGATGTCCCAGGTGACCCACGGCACACCGGTACCTGTATTTTTGCCGGTATTCACTTCGTCAAAAATCTCGACCGCGTTATGGCGCAGCGGCGCTTTTACCGTGGCGTCTTCAACGGCCTGCTTCAGAATGCTTTGCAGTTCGCCGAGGAGCGGAAAACGGGAACCGACCTTCACGAAAAACATAATCTCGCCGGTGTCCTGACAGGCTGGGCGGTTCAGGTCGATAGCTTTCTGCATGTTGTCAAACATGGTGTGGTAGATGATTTTACCCATCGGCGAGGTTTCGCCTTCACGCAGCTGTTTTAATTTATCCACGACGTCATCGGGCATGCGGGTAGAAATCATGGCGGTAAAATCAGCGACAATGTTCGTCAGCGTATTTATCGCATTTTGGTTATTTTGATTGCTCATCTTGTTAACTCCAGTTCTTTTATTTATCTGGAAATAAATTCTCCGCCACAAACTACCACTAAAAATGTGGATTAATATTATTTGCCACTGTGAATATCTAATTAACAGTTCGTGAATGATGTCCGGATAAGGCAATAAAAATTGCGCAAAGGCAGGGTTTAAGACGCATGAGAGAATTACACTGCGGTGAACAACATTACGGATAGACCGATCATGCTGAACACGTATCCCCTTGCGAAAGACCTGCAGGTGTTGGTTGAAATTGTGCATAGCGGCAGCTTCAGCGCCGCCGCCGCGACGCTGGGGCAAACGCCGGCGTTTGTGACAAAACGCATTCAGATCCTAGAGTCCACGCTTGGGACGACGCTGCTAAGCCGCTCTGCGCGTGGTGTAGCGCTCACGGAGAGTGGTCAACGTTGCTATGAACATGCGCAGGCGATCCTCGCGGGCTATCAGCATCTGGTCGATGACGTCACGCAACTCAAAACGCGCCCGGCAGGGATGATTCGTATCGGCTGTAGTTTTGGCTTTGGGCGCAGTTATATTGCACCGGCAATTACCGAATTGATGCATAGCTACCCTGAATTACAGGTGCATTTTGAGCTTTACGATCGGCAAATTGATTTGGCGCAGGATAATATCGATTTAGATATTCGTATTAATGACGAGATACCGGATTATTATATTGCGCATTTGTTAACGAAAAACAAAAGAATATTGTGTGCGGCCCCACCGTATTTACAAAAATACGGTGAGCCGATGACGTTACAGGAATTAAGTCGTCATGATTGTCTGGTCACCAAAGAACGCGATATGACTCACGGGGTGTGGGAACTGGACAATGGTCAGGAGAAAAAGTCGGTCAAGGTGGCGGGACATCTTTCCTCTAACAGCGGTGAGATTGTGTTGCAGTGGGCGCTACAGGGAAAAGGGATCATGCTGCGTTCTGAATGGGATGTGCAGCCGTTTCTGGCCAGCGGTGAACTGGTGCGTGTGCTGCCGGACTATGCGCAGAGCGCTAATATCTGGGCGGTTTATCAGGAGCCGCTGTATCGCAGCGTGAAGCTGCGCGTGTGCGTGGAATTTCTGGCGACGTGGTGTCAGAACCGATTAGGCAAACCGGTGGAGGGGTATCACATCCCCCACGCCGGATAAGACGCCGTTGCGTCGCTATCCGACAATAAATTCACTCGGGGTCTCGTTCGCGTTTTTTCTTCAGTTTGGTCCAGATCTTCGGCTCCTGACGACGCCACAGACGCTGAATGTTGTCATGGTGACGTAGCAGAATTAAGCACGACAGCATGGACACCGGAAAAGTGAACTGGGGATTGAACCACCAGACGTAAAAAGGGGCGATCAACGCGCTGACGATAGCGCCTAACGACGAGTAGCCGCTCAACAGGACGGTCAGCAGCCAGGTCCCTGCCATCACGCCAGTTAAGTCCCAACCAATCGGCGCAATCGCGCCAAAGGCTGTGGCAACGCCTTTCCCACCTTTAAAGCCGAAGAACACCGGCCAAATGTGGCCCAGACAGGCGGCGATTGCGATCAATCCCAGCCAGAAGGGGCTGACGCCTAGCGCATAGGCACCCCAGACGGGTAACATACCTTTCAGGACGTCGAAAATCAGTACCGCGACGGCGGCTCCCTTGCCACCGATGCGCAGCACGTTTGTCGCGCCCGGATTCCCAGAGCCGCTGTCGCGCGGGTCCGGCAATCCAGCAAGGCGGCATACCAGAATAGCACTGGAAATTGAGCCACAGAGGTACGCGAAGATAATCATTCCAGGCGCGATTGCACTCATAAGCTGTTCCGTTTTGAAAATGTCGTGTAAAACGCTACTTCTGTGGATAATACGCATATTTCGCCGGAAGTGGTATCCGGGTTAGCCAAAAAGCAGGCAGGTCGTGATGGATATTGTATTTATAGAGCAACTTTCTGTAATCACCACTATTGGTGTTTACGACTGGGAACAAACGATCGAACAACGGTTGGTGTTCGATATCGAAATGGCATGGGATAACCGCAAATCGGCTAAAAGCGATGATGTGGCTGATTGCCTGAGCTATGCTGATATTGCTCAAACGGTTGTTAATCATGTGGAAGGTGGGCGCTTTGCGCTGGTAGAACGGGTTGCGGAAGAGGTGGCAGATCTCCTGCTTAGCCGCTTTAATTCTCCCTGGGTACGGATCAAACTCAGTAAACCTGGCGCGGTAGCCCGTGCGGCGAACGTCGGGGTTATCATTGAGCGTGGCAATAATCTGAAAGAAAATAATTAATTTAATAATTTCTAAAACAAACGGGTATAAAAGGGTCCTTTCGTCGGCTCTTTTTTGCCGTGGTTTCTCTATCTAGGGGTTTATTAATGAGTGATATGCACTCGCTGCTGGTGGCGGCAATTTTGGGTGTGGTCGAAGGATTGACGGAATTTTTACCCGTTTCCAGTACTGGCCATATGATTATTGTTGGCCACCTGTTGGGTTTTGAGGGTGACACTGCAAAAACATTCGAAGTGGTTATCCAGTTAGGTTCTATCCTGGCCGTTGTGGTGATGTTCTGGCGACGTCTGTTTGGCCTGATCGGCATTCACTTCGGCAAGGCTCCGCATGAAGGCACTGGCAAAGGTCGACTGACGCTGGGACATATCCTGTTGGGGATGATTCCAGCCGTGGTACTGGGGCTAATCTTCCACGACACCATCAAATCGCTGTTTAACCCGATCAACGTGATGTATGCGCTGGTGGTGGGGGGTGTACTGCTGATTGCCGCGGAATGCCTGAAGCCGAAGGAGCCGCGTGCGCCGGGGCTGGATGATATGACCTATCGCCAGGCGTTTATGATTGGCTGTTTCCAGTGTCTGGCGCTGTGGCCGGGTTTTTCTCGCTCCGGGGCGACGATTTCTGGCGGCATGCTGATGGGCGTGAGTCGTTACGCGGCCTCTGAATTCTCCTTCCTGCTGGCCGTGCCGATGATGATGGGCGCGACGGTGCTGGATCTCTACAAGAGCTGGTCTTTCCTCAGCGCATCAGATATCCCGATGTTTGCAGTCGGATTTGTGACGGCGTTTATCGTGGCGCTGGTGGCGATCAAAACCTTCCTGCAACTGATTAAACGCATCTCGTTCATTCCGTTTGCGATTTACCGCTTTATTGTGGCGGCTGCCGTTTACGTCGTGTTCTTCTGATGACTTACCGTGGTGCCGGATGGCGGCGTTCTGCCTTATCCGGCCTACGGGTTATATCCGTTTCGAACCTGTAGGCCGGATAAGCACAGCGCATTCGGCAACGCAGTGTCTACGCTTTCGGGCAACGCTGCTCCTTCCAACTGGCTACCGCCGCGATGCGACGTCGGGTCAGTTCTTCACGAATTGCCTGACCTTTGAATCCAGCTTCAACCACGTCTTTCGTTGGCACCGCCTGCGCAACCTGCCAGGCTTCGCGCAACAGTCTGCCTTGCGGATAATCTGCCGCTTCAAAACCGGTTCGCCCACGCACATCAGCCTCGCTGGTGAGGGCGATTTGCTCCACGCGCTGCGGTTTGCGCCAGGCATCGATGGAATCAAACAGCTTAACGATAGTTTTCGGCTGCAGGATCGGGAAGGTATGAATGAGGTCGTGGAACTCGGAAACCAGTTTGGCTAAATCACGGATGTCATTCGGCACGCGCAGGCGCTGGCACAGTTGTTCGACAAGCTTAACACCTGCCGGACCGTGGCCATGATGGCGCGGCCACAGCGCTTTAGGCGTCAATGCCTTGCCAAGATCGTGGCACAGCGTAGCAAAACGCACGTCGACCTCCGGACTTAACATGGCTGCCATCGACAGCGTCATCAGCGTGTGAATGCCGGTGTCGATTTCCGGATGCCACTGTGCGGGGGCTGGAACGCCAAACAAAGCATCCACTTCCGGAAACAGGACGCGCAGTGCGTCGCAGTCGCGCAGGACCTGGAAAAATACCTGTGGGTTACGGGTGGTTAATGCGCCTTCGGTTTCTTTCCACACCCGCTCTGGTGTCAGATGCTCCAGTTCACCAGCGGTGGTCATGTCACGCATCAGCGTCATGGTTTCGTCAGCGATACGAAAACCGAGGTGCGCATAGCGGGCAGCAAAGCGCGCCACGCGCAGCACGCGCAGCGGATCTTCGCTAAAGGCAGATGAAACATGGCGCAGCAGACGGTTTTCCAGATCGTCGCGTCCGTTATACGGGTCGATAATCTCCCCGTCGTCATCGCGGGCGATTGCGTTGATGGTCAGGTCACGACGCTGAAGATCGGCCTCCAGCGTGACATCTGCGGCGGCATAGCAGGTGAACCCGGTATACCCCGAGCCTGACTTACGTTCGGTACGCGCCAGCGCATACTCTTCGCGGGTTTGCGGATGCAGAAACACGGGAAAATCGCGGCCTACCTGCTGGTAGCCCGCGTCGAGCATCTCTTGCGGCGTGGCGCCAACAACAACCCAATCTTTATCTTTAATCGGTAGCCCTAATAACGCATCCCGAACAGCACCACCGACCAGATAAATCTTCACGCCACTTTCCTTTTGAAAACTATGATCCCTTAATCATATGTCAGTGTGGCGGAGAAGGCGATTCAGTTCATCCAGCGATCTTTGCGTTTACGGCTTGGGATCATGTGTGGCAGAACCAGGCCGAGCAGCAGACCAAGACCCAACACGCCGCCACCGTACATAAACCACTGCATGATGATGGTGCGCTGTTTGTCATCAAGCTGAAGGTTGGCTGCGCTGACCTTCTTTTGCGCCACGATAAGCTCGTTTTTCAGCTTCTGGTTTTCTTGTTTCAGTCCGTCGATCACGCTGTCGCTTTGCGCGACCTTTTGCTGCATATCGGCGGTGCGCTGGTTCCACGTGGTATCGATATTATTGAGCTTATCGGTCAAGGTCTTAACCTGGTTTTCCAGGTCGGGAACGCGGGTACGCAGGCTCGGCGTACTGTTCAGCTCTTTCAGCGGGATCCAGGCGGTACGACCGGTGCTGTCTTTCACCTGGCCGTAGTTAGTGTTGGCATCGGTCTGTAATAGCGTGACTTCCTCGCCGGCGTTAACCGTACCCACGAGGCGATAATTATCTCCCGGACCGCTGCGGACCCAGGTGTTCAGTTCGTCAGAGACATAGCGCTTTTCTTCGGCATGAGAGACTGCAGTGGCGCTAAGTGCGAGTAAAGTTAATCCAATCAGGCGTAATTTTGGCATCAGGCTGTCGTTATTGTCATAGAAAGTGGAACGATAGTAGTGGCATCAGTGTCTCTACGCAAAGCATTCGACATCAATCGGAATCATCTGTGTCCTTTTTGCCACCACTCGAAACTTTTACGCCCGTCAAATTGCTCGTTGCATGGCAATTTGGCGCAAAATACTATCTACTGACCATAAAGAACGAACTTAGTTCGCAGTCAGTTTTCTCAACTGTGACATAACCCATAAGTACAAGACCATGGCCCAGGAAATCGAATTAAAATTTATCGTCAATAGTGATGTTGTAGATGCGCTACGTGAACGTCTGAATACGCTGGGGGGAGAGCATCATGCGCCCAGTCAGTTGCTGAATATCTACTACGAAACACCGGATGCGTGGTTGCGTGGTCACGATATAGGGCTGCGTATTCGCGGTGAAAATGGTCATTACGAAATGACCATGAAAATTGCCGGACGCGTGACGGGCGGACTGCACCAGCGGCCGGAATATAACGTTGCGCTAAACGCGCCTGAGCTGGACCTCACCTTGTTCCCAACGGAAGTCTGGCCTGACGGCGAGCTGCCTGCTGAACTTGCTTCTCAAGTGCAGCCGTTGTTCAGCACCGATTTTTACCGTGAGAAATGGTTGGTTGATGTTGATGGCAGCCGGATTGAAATGGCCCTCGATCTGGGGGAGGTGAAAGCGGGCGAGTTTGCAGAACCTATCTGTGAGCTTGAACTTGAACTGCTAAGCGGCGATACCCGTGCGGTACTGAAGCTGGCAAACCAGCTGGTTTCGCAAACCGGTTTACGCCAGGGTAGCTTGAGCAAAGCAGCGCGCGGTTATCACCTGGCTCAGGGGAATGCGCCGCGCGAACTCAAACCGACACGCATTTTGAAAGTTCCGGCGAAAGCGAGTATTGAGCAGGGGCTGGAAGCGGCGCTGGAGCTGGCATTATCACAGTGGCAGTACCATGAAGAGCTGTGGGTGCGCGGCGTTAAAGGGGCGAAAGCCGAGGTGCTGGCGGCTATGGGCCTGGTGCGTCACATTCTGATGCTGTTTGGCGGTAATGTGCCGCGAAAAGCGAGCGCTCACTTACGTGATTTGTTGACCCAGTCGGAAGCGATCATTTCGTCGGACGTTTCTGCTGTTTCGGCGGTTTACAGCACGCAAACGGCAATGGCCAAGCTGGCGCTGACCGAATGGCTGGTGACCAAAGGATGGCAGCCGTTCCTTGATGCGAAGGCGCAGGGAAAAATTGCCGACTCCTTTAAGCGTTTCTCGGATACCCATCTTTCACGCCATGCCGCTGAGCTGAAAACCGCTTTTGCGCAGCCGCTGGGCGATCAGTACGCCGATCAGCTTCCACGTTTGACGCGCAACATTGATAGCATGCTGATGCTGGCGGGATACTACGATGAAAATGTCGCATCAGAATGGATCGCCAACTGGCAGGGTTTGCGCCACGCCATTGCGGCCAACCAATATATTGAAATTGAACACTTCCGTAACGAGGCAATTGCACTGGAACCGTTCTGGCTGCACAGCGGAAAACGATAATCAGGGCCGAGGCCGGGATGCCTGATGGCGCTGCGCTTATCAGGCCTACGCGATGTGTGTAACTGTCATGTAGGCCGGATAAGGCGAAAAGACGCATCCGGCACCATTCAAAGGATAACCCGTAAATGAAGCAGCTCTCTTCACCGTTACAGCAGTACTGGCCGACCGTTGTTGAGCGGCTGCCAGCAGCAATATCTGAGTCCTCGCTTAGCGTTCAGGCGAAGTCAGTACTTACATTCAGCGATTTTGTCCGTGACAGCATTATTGCCCATCCCGAATGGCTGGCTGAGCTGGAAAGCGCTCCACCCCTGGCGGATGAATGGCAACACTATGCCGACTGGTTACAGCAAACATTGGCTGACGTTAGTGATGAAAACACGCTGATGCGTGAGTTACGCCTGTTTCGCCGTCGCATTATGGTGCGTATCGCCTGGGCACAGACGCTGTCGCTGGTGACCGAAGAGAGTATTTTGCAGCAGCTAAGCCATCTGGCTGAAACGTTGATCGTCGCCGCGCGCGACTGGTTATACGCTGCCTGCTGTCGCGAATGGGGTACGCCCTGTAATCCTGAAGGTGTGGCGCAGCCGCTGCTGATTTTAGGCATGGGGAAACTGGGCGGCGGCGAGCTGAATTTTTCCTCCGATATCGACCTGATTTTTGCCTGGCCAGAACATGGCAGCACACAGGGCGGGCGCCGCGAGCTGGATAACGCCCAGTTCTTTACCCGTATGGGCCAGCGGCTCATTAAGGTATTAGATCAGCCCACAATGGATGGGTTTGTCTATCGGGTGGATATGCGTTTACGCCCGTTTGGTGACAGCGGTCCGTTGGTACTGAGCTTCTCTGCGCTGGAGGATTATTACCAGGAGCAAGGGCGCGACTGGGAACGCTATGCGATGGTCAAAGCCCGCATTATGGGCGATGCCGACGGCACTTACGTCAGCGAGCTTCGTGCCATGCTGCGGCCTTTTGTTTTCCGTCGCTATATTGATTTCAGCGTGATCCAGTCGTTGCGTAACATGAAAGGGATGATTGCGCGTGAAGTGCGCCGCCGTGGTCTGAAAGACAACATCAAGCTGGGGGCGGGCGGTATTCGCGAAATCGAATTTATCGTGCAGGTATTCCAGCTGATTCGCGGCGGACGTGAACCGTCGCTGCAATCCCGCTCGCTGTTACCGACGCTTAGCGCCATCAATGCGCTGCACCTGCTGTCTGATACCGATACGGAACAACTGCGAGCAGCCTATCTCTATTTACGCCGCCTGGAAAACCTGCTGCAAAGCATCAATGATGAACAGACCCAAACGTTGCCAGGCGATGAACTGAATCGCGCGCGGCTGGCGTGGGGGATGAACGTTGATGACTGGCAGCAATTAACTGATGTGCTGGCCAATCATATGGACAACGTACGCCGGGTATTTAACGAGCTGATTGGCGATGACGAAGCTGAAAGCCAGGAAGAGTCGCTCTCAGAACAGTGGTGCGAACTGTGGCAGGACGCCTTACAGGAAGATGACACCACGCCGGTGCTGACGCATCTGGCGGATGACGATCGCCGGCGCGTGCTGTCTCTGATTGCTGATTTCCGCAAAGAGCTGGATAAACGCACCATTGGCCCACGCGGACGCCAGGTGCTGGATCATTTAATGCCGCATCTGCTGAGCGATGTCTGTACGCGTGACGATGCCTCAGTCCCGCTATCGCGCATTACCCCGCTGCTAGTGGGGATCGTTACCCGTACGACCTATCTGGAGTTGTTGAGTGAATTCCCCGGGGCGCTGAAGCATCTGATTTCGCTCTGTGCGGCCTCGCCGATGGTCGCCAGCCAGCTGGCGCGGTATCCGCTGTTGCTCGATGAACTGCTGGATCCGAACACCCTGTATCAACCTACCGCGACGGATGCTTACCGTGATGAGCTGCGCCAGTATTTGCTGCGCGTGCCGGAAGATGACGAAGAGCAGCAACTTGAGGCTCTGCGCCAGTTTAAGCAAACGCAGTTACTGCGTATTGCCGCGGCCGATATCGCCGGTACACTGCCGGTGATGAAGGTGAGCGATCATTTAACCTGGCTGGCGGAAGCTATTATTGATGCGGTAGTCCAGCAGGCGTGGACGCAGATGGTCGCGCGCTACGGTCAACCCACTCATCTTAGCGAACGTGAGGGGCGTGGTTTTGCCGTCGTCGGCTATGGCAAACTGGGCGGTTGGGAGTTGGGTTACAGCTCGGATCTCGATTTGATCTTCCTGCATGACTGTCCGATGGACGTGATGACGGACGGTGAGCGTGAGATTGACGGGCGACAGTTCTATCTGCGTCTGGCGCAGCGCATTATGCACCTCTTTAGTACCCGTACTTCGTCCGGTATTTTGTACGAAGTGGATGCGCGTTTGCGTCCGTCAGGAGCGGCGGGGATGCTGGTGACATCAGCTGACGCTTTTGCCGATTATCAGCGTAACGAAGCCTGGACATGGGAGCATCAGGCTCTGGTGCGTGCTCGCGTAGTGTACGGCGACCCGCAGTTGACCTCTCAGTTTGATGCGATTCGTCGCGATATCATGACCCTCGTCCGTGATGGGAAAACCTTGCAGACCGAGGTGCGCGAAATGCGTGAGAAAATGCGTGCCCATTTGGGTAATAAGCATCGCGATCGTTTTGATATCAAAGCGGATGAAGGCGGCATCACAGATATTGAGTTTATTACGCAGTATCTGGTGCTGCTCTATGCGCATGAAAAACCGAAGCTGACGCGCTGGTCGGATAACGTGCGCATTCTGGAATTACTGGCGCAAAACGACATTATGGACGAGCAGGAAGCGCTGGCGCTTACCCGTGCTTATACGACGTTGCGTGATGAACTTCATCATCTTGCGTTGCAGGAACTTCCAGGCCATGTGGCGCTGGAGCACTTTGACGCTGAACGTACGCTGGTGCGTGACAGCTGGCGGAAGTGGCTGGTTGCCGAGTGAAGTGTGCTATTATCGCGCGCAAATTTTAAGACCCTCAGAGAATCTCTCAGGAGACAGGAATGAAAGTAACGCTGCCAGAGTTTGAACGTGCAGGAGTCATGGTTGTCGGTGATGTGATGCTGGATCGCTACTGGTACGGTCCTACCAGCCGTATTTCACCTGAAGCGCCGGTTCCGGTGGTGAAGGTCGATACCATCGAAGAACGTCCCGGTGGCGCAGCAAACGTGGCGATGAACATTGCCTCTCTGGGAGCGAATTCGCGTCTGGTGGGCCTGACCGGTATTGACGACGCGGCGCGTGCGCTGAGCAAAACGCTGGCGGATGTGAACGTAAAATGCGATTTCGTTTCCGTGCCGACCCATCCGACGATCACCAAACTGCGCGTGCTTTCCCGCAACCAGCAGCTGATTCGCCTGGATTTCGAAGAAGGTTTTGAAGGCGTAGATCCGCAGCCTCTGCACGAGCGTATTAATCAGGCGCTGGGTTCTATCGGCGCTCTGGTGCTCTCCGACTACGCCAAAGGCGCATTGGCAAGCGTGCAGCAGATGATTGCTCTGGCGCGTAAGGCTGGGGTGCCGGTGCTTATCGATCCGAAAGGAACCGATTTTGAACGCTACCGTGGCGCAACGCTGCTGACGCCGAACCTGTCTGAGTTTGAAGCGGTGGCGGGCAAGTGCAAAAGCGAAGATGAACTGGTTGAACGCGGCATGAAAGTGATTGCTGATTTCGACCTTTCCGCACTGCTGATCACGCGCTCCGAACAGGGGATGACGCTGCTGCAGCCGGGAAAATCGCCGCTGCATATGCCGACGCAGGCGCAGGAAGTGTATGACGTGACCGGTGCGGGCGATACGGTTATCGGCGTGCTGGCGGCGACGCTGGCGGCGGGTAACTCACTGGAAGAGGCGTGCTATTTTGCTAACGCCGCAGCCGGTGTTGTCGTCGGTAAGCTGGGGACCTCTACCGTTTCTCCGATTGAACTGGAAAACGCCGTGCGCGGTCGGGCTGATACAGGCTTTGGCGTGATGAGCGAATCTGAGCTGAAACAGGCCGTTGCCAGCGCCCGCAAGCGCGGCGAGAAAGTGGTAATGACCAACGGCGTGTTCGACATCCTGCATGCGGGCCACGTTTCCTATCTGGCGAATGCGCGCAAGCTGGGCGATCGTCTGATCGTGGCGGTAAACAGCGATGCTTCGACCAAACGTCTGAAAGGCGAAACGCGTCCAGTCAACCCGCTGGAACAGCGTATGATCGTGCTGGGCGCGCTGGAATCCGTCGACTGGGTGGTCTCTTTTGAAGAAGATACGCCGCAGCGTCTGATTGCTGGCATTCTGCCGGATCTGCTGGTCAAAGGCGGCGACTATAAGCCAGAGCAGATTGCGGGCAGTGAAGAGGTGTGGGCGAACGGCGGTGAAGTGCTGGTACTGAACTTCGAAGATGGCTGCTCCACGACAAATATCATTAAGAAGATCCAGAAAGACAGCGATAAATAACACCTGAAAAGTTTGCCGGATGGCGGTGTGAACACCTTATCCGGCCTACGTGACGTAACGTTTGTAGGCCGGATAAGACGCTTTCGCGTCGCCATCCGGCATTTTTACGTTTTATTCTTGAGCCACAGCGCTACTTTCCACTGATTTTAACAGCTCGGCCAGTGCTGACAGCGAACCGCTGGACAATCCAATTTCACTTAACAGCGAGTCAATCAGCGGCGCTTGTGTACGATAAGGAAGAGTTGTCGGAAACTGTGAACCAGAACGTTGATTTGCGCACAATATGTACAGAATAACTTCGTATCCAGGGAAATACTGAAATTAGAAAAAGCATATGGCCTTAGCAGATATTCAATAACTGGAGGGTATGCTCATGAACAGCAATATGTATTCACTGAACAATTTCGATTTCCTGGCCCGTAGTTTTGCCAGGATGCAGGCTGAGGGCCATCCCATTGATATCCAGGCGATAACCGGGAATATGGATGAAGAACATCGTAGCTGGTTTTGCAAACGCTATGCGCTGTACTGCCAGCAGGCGACGGAAGCCAGGAAGCTAGAACTGGAACACTAACAGAAAAACGGGCCTTGCGGCCCGTTGTCGTTTTTACTCTTGCGGATCAACTGACGGGATCGCGGGGGCTGGCTTAACTTCTGCCGTTTTATCACGTGATTCAAGCTCAGTCAGACGTTGCTCAAGCAGCGCCAGCTTTTCACGCGTGCGCAATAAAACCTGAGTCTGTACATCGAATTCTTCGCGGCTTACCAGATCCAGACGGGTCAGCTGTGACTGCAGCGTTTGACGAATTTTCTTCTCTACGTCTTCGCCAAACTCGCGGATCCCTTTCGGCATCGACTCGTGAACCTGACGAGCAATCTGCTCAATTTTTTTCGGGTCAATCATTGTGGTTTCCCTGAACTGGTACGTGTTGCTGCCTATTGTAGTGCGAACTGGCACAGGCATAAACCAGAATTGTGTGAAGCTAAGACGAGTAAAGGCGTTGATGAAGGTAATCAATAGCGTTATAGTTAACCCGCTTATTCTCAGGGCGGGGCGAAATTCCCCACCGGCGGTAAATCAACAGATGTTGAAAGCCCGCGAGCGCTTTTTGTTACGGCAAAAAGGTCAGCAGATCCGGTGTAATTCCGGGGCCGACGGTTAGAGTCCGGATGGGAGAGAGTAACGATCCAGTCGGGCATGGACCCGCTCACGTTATTTTTTTGCCGCTTAGACGGTACTCCTAAGACTGCCCTGATTCTGGTAACCATAATTTTAGTGAGGTTTTTTTACCATGAATCAGACGCTACTTTCCTCTTTTGGTACGCCTTTCGAACGTGTTGAACATGCGCTGTCTGCGCTGCGTGAAGGACGCGGTGTAATGGTGCTTGACGACGAAGACCGTGAAAACGAAGGCGATATGATTTTCCCGGCAGAAACCATGACCGTAGAACAGATGGCGCTGACCATCCGTCACGGTAGCGGTATTGTTTGCCTGTGCATCACTGAAGACCGACGCAAACAGCTCGATCTGCCAATGATGGTGGAAAATAATACCAGCGCTTACGGTACCGGTTTTACCGTGACCATTGAAGCCGCAGAAGGCGTGACCACCGGTGTTTCCGCTGCAGACCGTGTTACAACGGTGCGTGCGGCAATTAAGGATGGCGCAAAACCTTCCGATCTTAACCGTCCGGGGCACGTTTTCCCGCTGCGTGCTCAGGCAGGCGGCGTGTTGACCCGAGGTGGTCATACTGAAGCAACCATCGACCTGATGACGCTGGCAGGGTTTAAACCAGCCGGTGTGCTGTGCGAACTGACCAATGATGACGGCACCATGGCCCGTGCGCCAGAGTGCATCGAATTTGCCGGTAAGCATAATATGGCTGTAGTGACTATCGAAGACCTGGTGGCTTACCGTCAGGCGCATGAGCGCAAAGCCAGCTAATTGCTGACTACCGCGACAACCGTGGTAGGGATAAAAAAAACCGAAGTCAGTTTTCTGACTTCGGTTTTTTGTTATTACAACCTGGCTATTTTTTTCTGGCCAGTTTAAGTGCCCAGGCTCCGCTCATTACCAGCAACAGCACTAAACATAAACCAAAAGCGAGCAGGCAAGCCTGCGCCATATTCATAAAATGCCATGGCGGGAGCAGATACCAGCCTTCGGACTGCTGGTACAGATCGACAAACCACTTTTGCATACTGCTAAGCGCTACGCCATCAGGAACGACAGGTGCGTCATAGCCGCAATCTCCAGTGGGCTTAAACCATTCTGGAGCCCAGTTTGCCAGCGGCAAATTGAAAGGGAATGTCGGATCGGTGGAACATCCCTGTACGCCAAAGAGCGAATCTGGGTCCGGGTTATGTACCGCATAATGAATGCCATTAAGTTTGATGGAGAACTTAATGCCCATAATGCTGCCATAAAATGCCGCAATGCAGCCGACCAGTTTTAGAATGAGGTTTTTAGGGTTTATTGCCGCGATCAGCCCACCGAAAACCATCACAAACATGGCAAAGCGGATGTATACACATTGCTCGCAAGGGGCCATGTAGAGATATATTTGGAAGAACGAGTGCGCCAGAATAATTAACCCACCCATGGCACAAGCCATCAGTAACCACAGAAAGCGCCGTTCCTGCCATCTCACCAGGGTATTAACCGGTGTGGTACATAAGTCTCGCCACAATCCTTTGATAAAATCCATAGCCGGTTCCCTGTTTATTTTGTCGCCAGCTCTCTGACAAGCTCAGCCATGGAATCAATCGATTTGATGCTTTTGGTGTAGATCAGGTACTTACCATTGACGACGTAAGCCGGAACCCCCTGGATTTTGGCAACATCATAAGCCGCTTTCCATTTTTCCAGTGTCTCCTGGACTACGGGTTCTTTTAAGGCGACCTCGAAATCTGCTTGACTCATACCCGCAGCATCCAACCCTGTTTTGATGAATGAAGCGGGATCTTTACCGTCAGACCAGCGTTCTTTCTTATCGTGGTAGGCAGTGTAGTAAGCAAACTTAGCTTTTTTGAACTGTGATTTGGCATCAAACAATGAAATTCCTGCGGCCTGATCCTTAGCAATCATTACTGCAAATACTTCACTGGCCTGTTTGCCGTATTCTCCTTTGGTCTCGAGATGAAACGGTGTGAAGGCGACGAGATCGGCAACTTTATCTGACACCGGACCGGTCACGGCTTTATCATATTTGTAGCAGAATGGGCAGGCGTAGCTGAATACTTTGATCAACGTTTTATCAGCATTGGGAATCGGTTTCTCCAGCACCATATAGTCAGTACCTTCAGTAAAAGCCGATGCTGCAAATGGTGATACCAGCGCTGCCGTTAATACCACGCTTTTAAATAATGAAGTAATCCATTTAGATGACATAATTAATCCTTAACCTAACGAAATTATTTAAACATTTGTTGTGGGCGAACCAGTAATGCGCGGTAGTGCGTTTGGTTTGGTTTATCGGAAAGGACATCAATTTCGACTTTGACTTCTTTTGTTTTGTAGTCAATTTCGTTGATTTTGCCGATGGTAGGCTGTCCAACATCAAATAAATTAATAGAACCACCAAATCCAAACATCGTGTCGCGGTCTTTTTGATATTCAATTACCGACGTGATAGGACTGTAAAAATCATAACCGCGCTCTTTCCCGTATTCCCAAACTTGCTGAACGGTTCCTTTTTTCTCGTCAATTTTATATTCGACGAACCGGGAGTATTTCATTGTTGGTAGCGCTGGTTGTTCGAGTCCACGGCCATCGCCATTGTCAAAGATGGTTAGCGTTCCTTTGCTGGAGAGCCATGCGGTGTGTTGGGTGTAGGTAAAATCGAAATCAGTATTCTCGCACTTACCGTTTTCATCACACTTCAGCGCGCTGCCCTTATCATCAACCGGTTTTAACAGTTTGCTTGCCAGCGCCTTATTCCAGCCTTTAGACGGTGCCAGGATCCATTTCACCTGTTTATCGCGACCGATTTTGACGACACCCTGATGTCGGGAAGAAAGAATGATGGAGTCATCTTTAGCGTCATAGGCAATGGAGTTTACGTGAGCCCAGTTACGGCCCGCACCAACGCCGAGGGCGTCACCATAGGGGGTATCTGGCTCTAGTTTTGCCTGTTGGCCTGCATGAGCGAGATCCACGTTGACACATACCGCGCCTGCGTCCAGAGCACCCAGCAGCGCGTCACGCATCGGGTCGAGAATTTGTGTCAGATCCCATACGTCAACAACACGTCCAGATTTATCGACTTCAATAATCTGGTCGCGGATGGTATGTACGTGAAGGCCATCTTCTTTGCGATAATCGCGTTTACCTACGCGTAGCAGTACGGTGCCGTTCACTGTTTCGACCGACTCATGTGAAGCATCCAGGAATCCGCGTGGCAGCTTATGGTCGGCCAGAACTTGCCCCAGCATATCGAATTCATACCAGTGCTGGCCCTGGACGGCGGTGAAGGTGCCTCGCGGTGTTTCACGAATACCCATCAGGTAGCCGCGTTTGTTGATATCCATGTCATGGCCGTCATAGAAGGTGTCCTGATCCAGCCACCACCGATATTCACCTTCCGTATCGACGACAAAGGTAAAGGGTGCGATATCAAAGGGGAGTGCTCCGCCAGCAGGACCCGCATCCAGGATGCCGGCATTTTTATCTTTTTCACCATGCCAGTGGAATTCTGCACCCTGCGGGGTAAAGGTGTGGGTATTCACCAGATAAAGACGATCTTCAAAACCCGGTGCTACTTTAATCACTTTTGTTTGCTGTAAATCAGATATAGAGCGGTTATCCATGTAGTGATTTACGATGGCGGAAGTTTGCACCACATAATCATCTTTCATGGCCTTACCGTTTTCTTTATATTCAACGGTTACCTTATTTGCGAACTTTTGATAAAGGCCAAAAATAGGAATGCCATCGTACGTGGCGAGTGACTCTTTGCCGACGGTATAAGTCACCGGAACGCCTTTTTCACCTTTACCATGGACGGTAACTTTAACATCTGAAATAACGTGGCTATCTAATTCAACCAGCGCAGTAAGCGGGGCATTTCCATAAGGGTCAACTACTATTGCGCCCAATTTTCCTGCAGGTTGGGCCGGTTGAAAACCAGCGGCAAGAGAGTTTCCTGCTGATAATCCAAATGTCAGTGCCAGAGTCCCTGCCAGAAGTGTTTTTCGGTATTGTGTAAACATGGATATATCTCCTTATATTACCTATAAATATAATATTGCTGAATATATTATGTTTTTACTATTTGATAAAATAAAGCAGCATTGCTAATACTATTTTTGTAATGCCTTAATTAATATTGATGAAATGTATTATTCTGCAGGAACTAATTTTTATTATTTTTTTTGATAGTATGAGTGAGATATTTTAAGAACAATATTTATTATTGCGTAGTGTGATCTTGTCGACATTGTTTTAATTGTTTATAACGAGTTTAGCTAATAGCGTAGCCGCTGATTTATATGATCGAAATCATATATTTGTTTCTGAAATATGCCACTATATGAGTATGTCAGAATAAGTTTGTGTAAAATTTTAACGTTAAATGTTTAATGATGTTAAATTTTAAGGGTAAAAGAATGTTTATTGCCTGGTATTGGATTGTATTAATTGCACTCGTTGCGGTGGGGTATTATTGCCATATGAAACGTTATTGTCGGGCATTCCGCCAGGACAGAGATGCCTTACTTGAAGCGCGAAACAAACTCTTTCGCCGCTCTGGTGAAGATAACAGCGCGGTTAAGGAACAGGATTAGTCCTTCATATTCTGCTATGGATGAGCGGATGCTGTAAATTTGCAGGGTGGCATCCGCCCTCTGGATTATCCGATTCCCATCGACTGGAGGATGACGAGGCTTAATCCCATCACCGACATTCCACATAACACCCCATAACTAGGATTATTATTGGGATCGATCTCTTTTGCCAACGGCATCAATTCATCGACGGACAGCGCCACCATAATACCTGCGACAGCCGCCATTATTGCCGCCATCACCACTGGTGATATAAGGCTACCGAGAATTAACCACGCCAGTACGCCGCCCAGTATTTCTGCCATACCTGAAATCCCTGCCCAGAATATCGCCGTACGTTTGGAGCCTGTGGCGGCATAGACGGGACCCGCCACCGCTAATCCTTCAGGAATATTGTGCAATGCAACAGCGAGGGCAATACCAAAGCCCAGCTCAAGGTTGCTACTGGCGGTAACAAACGTCGCAATCCCTTCAGGAAAGTTGTGCAGGCTGATGCCGAGCGTTAATAAAATCGCGGTGCGTTTAATAGAGCCGGGTAGAGGCTGCGTTGTTTTTTGTACCAGATCCTGAGGGTGCGCGTGCGGCAATAGACGGTCCAGGCCAAAGTAGCCCAGTAAGCCGACGATAAACATTCCGTAGCCCAGCACTGGCGACATACCTTCAGCGGCCAGCGCAGCAGGTAGCATCTCCATAAGGGAGATCAGTAACATAATCCCGGCGGCGAAGCCTAAAGAAAAGGCGAGAACGCGGTTAGACGGTTTTTGCCCTAACACGCCGAGAAATGCGCCGATAAACGTGGCGGCACCTGCCAGTAAAGTCAGAAGTAAAGGTACTGACATCGACAAATAAAACTCCTTATCAATCTGCTGTCCGGGTTAGATCGTCAAAATAACTGATGATCTTCATCATGGTTATCTGAGTTCTTCATCAACCGAATAAGCGTATTGTGGTGGTATCAAAATGACTCCCTCAGTAAGGATATCATCATGTCTTCAACTCGTATGCCAGCATTGTTTTTGGGTCACGGTAGCCCGATGAATGTTCTGGAAGATAACGTTTATACCCGTGCCTGGCAGCAACTGGGGGAAACGTTGCCGCGTCCGAAAGCCATTGTGGTTGTCTCTGCGCACTGGTTCACCCGTGGAACGGGTGTGACAGCGATGGAAGCCCCCAAAACGATCCACGATTTTGGCGGTTTTCCGCAAGCATTATATGACACCCATTACCCGGCTCCTGGCTCGCCTGAACTGGCGCAGCATCTGGTTGACTTACTTGCTCCAGTGCCTGTGACCCTGGACAAAGAAGCCTGGGGTTTTGACCACGGTTCCTGGGGCGTGCTGATCAAGATGTATCCGAATGCGGACATTCCGATGGTGCAGTTGAGTATCGACAGCACCAAACCCGCGTCATGGCATTTTGAGATGGGCCGTAAGCTGGCGGCACTGCGTGATGAGGGCATTATGCTGGTGGCCAGTGGTAACGTGGTGCATAACCTACGTACTGCGCGCTGGCACGGTGAGAACACGCCATATCCGTGGGCAACCTCATTCAATGATTATGTTAAGGCTAACCTGACATGGCAGGGACCGGTTGAGCAGCATCCGCTGGTGAACTATCTCGATCATGAAGGTGGATCGTTGTCGAACCCGACGCCGGATCACTATCTGCCGCTACTGTATGTTCTCGGGGCTTGGGATGGTAAAGAGTCTGTCACGATCCCGGTTGATGGTATCGAGATGGGAAGTTTAAGTATGTTGTCGGTGCAGGTTGGATGATGAATGCCCGATGGCGCTACGCTTATCGGGCATTAAGTTCGTGCCGTAGGCCGGGAAAGGCGGAGCCGCCTCCCGGCACTCTCAATCATTCGACAAAAATATGCGGATAGAAACGTGACAGATCCTGCGTGATCAACGCGCGGTCTTCACGAATGCCGATCCCGGCTGGTTGATCGTTGATTAGCCAGCTGCCAATCAGCATATAGCTGTCGCCAAACTTCGGTAGCTGATGGAACTGCTGCACGATCATGCCTTCTTCACCGTACGGTCCTTCCACGGATTCGATCGTTTTACCGTTCTCAACAATGGAGACGTTAGCTCCCTCGCGCGAGAAGATCGGTTTGACGACGAATTTATCCATCTGCGGATGGTCGTCTTCGGCAAAGTACGCTGGCAGCAGGTTCGGATGGTCCGGGAACATTTCCCATAACAGCGGTAACAGTGCTTTGTTGGAAATAATGCTCTTCCAGGCCGGTTCCAGCCAGCGAACGCCAGCGTCTTCCAGCTTGGTGGAGAACATTTCACGCAGCATGAATTCCCACGGATAGAGCTTGAACAGGTTAGCGATCACCTGATCCTGCATATCGGTGAACTGGCCTTTTTCACCAAGACCAATATCTTCTACATAGAGGAATTCTGTAGTGATCTCTGCTTCGGCTGCACAATCCTGCAGATACTGGATCGTACCGCGATCTTCTACCGTGTCACGACAGCAGGTCAGATGAAGCAGTTGAAAACCATACTGCTCACGCAGCTCGGTGAAACGCTCGATCAGTTTTTCCTGCAGACTGTTGAACTGATCGCTGCCTTCCGGCAGATTGCCTGCATTGAGCTGATCTTCCAGCCAGATCCACTGGAAAAACGCGGCTTCGTACAGTGAGGTTGGCGTATCGGCGTTGTTTTCTAAAAGCTTGGGTTCACCCGTGCCGTCCCACGCCAGATCGAGGCGCGAGTAGAGCGACGGTTGCTGTGTCTGCCAGGACTGGCGGACAAAGCCCCAGGTATGCTTCGGAATGCGAAACTTCGTCATCAGCTCATCGCTGGCGATGACCCGTTCCACCACTTTGAGGCACATCTGATGCAGCTCTGCGGTGACCTCTTCCAGCTTTTCGACCTGAGCAAGCGTGAGCTTGTAGTACGCGTCTTCACACCAGTACGGCTCGCCGTACATCGTGTGAAAGTTGAAACCGTATTCGGTGGCTTTATCGCGCCAGTCCGGGCGCTCAACAATACTGACTCTTTCCATGGCGATCAGCCACCCATTGAACGTGTGGTGGTACCGCTTGCGCTACGCTGCATGGTGCTCTGTTTAGCCACAGATTCGCCAAATCCACCGCGGGTTACGGTAGAGGTGGTGGCCGGTTTCGGCGCCATGGCGGTTTTCGGTACGGTCATGGTGCGACCCGGCGTTGCTGCGCCGTAGTTTTTGCCGCCTGCATCCGTATATTTGCCGTATGCCGGGCTGGCCGGATTTTTCGAGCTGAACAGCGGCTGCTGAGCGCCCATACCGCCACCCATCATGCGGCCCATCATATAACCGGCCATCAGCGGCATCCAGAAGCTGCCGCTGCTTTGATTCTGCGCCTGAGCCTGACCTTCACCGGTCGGCGCCATACCTGCCTGTGCAGGTGCCTGCTGGCACTGGCCTTCGCCAAATTCAGCGATACAGTCTTCGCGAGTGGCGTATTTTGGCGCGGTGCGTTCAGCTTCTTTCAGCGCATTGTTAAACGCGGTGGTACATTCGGCGCTTTTACCCGGATTAGCTGCAGAGCAGTCGTCCGCGTTCTGATAAAGCGAAACAGTTTCGTCACTCTTTTCACAGCCCGCGAGCATAAACACAGCGGTAACTGCCAAAGCGACAGGAGTCAGGTGGCGTGCGCTCCAGCTTTTGCGGAACGAGGCGTGATGTATAGATTTTGTCCGTTTCATTTATGTCTTCCAGGACCCAGTGGTAACTTTGCTCAGAATAGTGGATGACTGGTCGAAATTGAAGCGTTAAGAGGCGAGAATGCGGAAGAAGGGGGAGATCTTTACGTTGTCTTACGTTCAGACGGGGCCGAAGCCCCGTCATCAGCATCAGTTACGGAACGGGTTGTTGCCGTTGCTGCTGGTTGAACGTGCGGCCGTTGGCTGAGCCGCAGGCATATTGCCAGTGCTGTTAAAGTCATTCACCGCGGCATCTTGCTGCGGATTTTGCGGTGCTACGCTATCCGGAGAAGTTGGGATCGGTTTACCCAGCGTATTGTTCAGCGCCACCAGATCCTGCTCGTTCAGCGTACCGAGCGCAGATTTGACGTTAAGCTGATTAATAAGATAGGTATAACGCGCATTCGCCAGTTGCTGCTTGGCGTTGTACAGCGTGGTGGTGGCATCCAATACATCCACGATGGTACGGGTACCTACGGAATAGCCGGCTTCCATTGCATCTAAAGAGCTTTGGGCAGAGACAACCGCTTGTTTGTACGCGTTAATGCTACTGATGGAAGCATTAATGTTGTTGAACGAAGAACGCACGGTTTGCACCACGCTGCGGTGCGCGCTTTCCAGTTGTTCGCTCGCGCCAACAAAGTTGTACTGCGCTTGTTTCACCTGCGAGTTAACCATTCCGCCCTGGTACAGCGGCAGCGAGAAACTCAGACCGATTTTGTTCTGGCCTTCATTGCTATCGTCATAGCGTGTACCTGCATCACTGGCACGAGTTTTAGATCCGCTGTAAGAGGTATCAGAAATGCCGGTTGAGGCAGTCAAATCCAGGGTTGGTAAGTGACCATCCTGCGCCTGACGAATCTGCTCACGCGCCAGATCCTGGCTTAAACGCGCCTGCAATAAAGACAGGTTGCGGTTTTCCGCTTCTTTCAACAGTGCATTCACGGCCTGTGGCTTGTTGGTTTTAAAGCCGTCAACGTTCAGCGAGGCCAGTTCCGGGTAGTAGTTACCGGTCACCTGACGCAGCTCTTCCACCGCGTTGTCCAGATCGTTACGTGCGGTAACTTCATTTGCCAGCACGGTATCGTATTGCGAACGGGCGTTTTGTACGTCAGTAATGGCGACCAGGCCGACGTTAAAACGCTGTGTGGTCTGATCCAACTGACGGTAAACTGCGTCTTTCTGTGCCTGGGTGTATGACAGCACGTCAATCGCGTTCAATACTTTAAAATAAGCGGTAGCGGTATTCAGGATCAGCGTTTGCTGATCAGTCTGATACGTCACATCCTGGATGCCCGCTGATTTTTCTTGCAGCGTCAGGGCACGCCATTTCGACATGTCGAACAGCGTTTGAGTCAATTGTAATGACGCGCTGGTTGCATTGGAGTTGACGCCATTTGAATCACGATAGCCATTGCTGTAGGTGTAATCGGCACCTAAACCCAGTTGCGGCAGTAATGGGCTACGCGCTTCGTTAATTTTTTCGAATGCAGCATCGCGATCGGCGGCGGATTTACGCAATTCCGGGTTGCTCAGGCGTGCTTGCTGATAAACCTGCATCAGGTTTTCTGCCTGGCTCAAAGTACTGAACCCCGACAGGCTCAGGCCGATAAGGATGGGGAGCAATTTCTTCATTTGCATTCCTTGTTGTGAAGCAGTATTTAGCGCTGATCAAATTGTAAAAATATTTGCTGATTCTAGCAGAATCCGCCACTTCAAAAAGTTGGCGTTACGTGCCATACGGCGTTAATTTGCATCAATTTAACACAAGGGCGTTCAAACATCAGTCAAACGACCTTGAAATTCACATTTTAATCACCATTGGTTTCAGGACAGCACAATGCGTAAACCAGACAACTTGCCAATGACTTTCACTAAAAATGATGTAGAAATTATTGCACGAGAAACGCTATACCGCGGTTTTTTTTCACTGGATCTTTATCGGTTTCGCCACCGCCTGTTCAACGGGGGGATGAGCGGTGAAGTAACGCGCGAAATTTTTGAGCGCGGACATGCGGCAGTCTTGCTACCCTTTGACCCTGAGCGAGATGAAGTTGTGCTGGTCGAGCAGATCCGTATCGCGGCATTTGATACCAGCGAAAGCCCGTGGTTACTGGAAATGGTGGCCGGGATGATCGAAGAGGGCGAAACCGTTGAAGATGTAGCCCGTCGTGAAGCAATGGAAGAGGCCGGGCTGGAAGTTAAACGGACGAAGCCCGTTCTGAGCTATCTGGCAAGCCCGGGTGGCACCAGTGAGCGCCTGTCTATTTTAGTCGGCGAAGTGGACGCCACGACCGCGAGCGGGATCCATGGTCTGGCTGATGAAAACGAAGATATTCGTGTTCATGTGGTAAGCCGGGAACAGGCTTACCAATGGGTAGAAGAGGGGAAAATCGACAACGCAGCGTCTGTCATCGCCTTGCAATGGTTACAGCTGCACTATCAAGAGTTAAAAACTGAGTGGAAAAAATGAAGCGTTACACACCTGACTTCCCTGAAATGATGCGTCTGTGCGAAACCAACTATTCGCAATTACGCCGCCTGCTGCCACGTAATGATGCAGCCGGTGAAACAGTGAGCTATCAGGTAGCAAACGCACAATATCGGTTAACGATCGTGGAATCGACCCGATACACTACGCTTGTTGCGATCGAACAAACGGCACCGGCCGTCACATACTGGAGCCTGCCTTCATTGACCGTGCGCCTGTATCATGACGCAAGGGTGGCTGAAGTGTGTTCAAGTCAGCAGATCTTTCGCTTCAAAGCGCGGTATGATTATCCAAATAAAAAGTTGCATCAACGCGACGAAAAGCATCAAATTAATCAGTTTCTGGCCGACTGGTTACGGTACTGTTTAGCACATGGAGCGATGGCGATTCCGGTTTATTAGCGTCGTGAAACCTAAGGACACCATTTGGAAAGCCTGTTAACCCTTCCTTTGGCTGGTGAGGCCAGAGTCAGGATCTTACAAATTACAGATACTCACCTGTTTGCCGAAAAGCATGAAACGCTGCTGGGTGTGAACACCTGGGACAGCTATCAATCCGTACTGGATGCAATACATGCAGAGTCGCCTGAGTACGATCTGATCGTCGCGACAGGTGATTTGGCGCAGGATCAATCCGCTGCGGCTTATCAGCATTTTGCTGAGGGCATCGCAAGTTTTCGTGCGCCCTGCGTTTGGCTACCGGGTAATCACGATTTTCAGCCGGCAATGTACAGCGCGCTGCAGGATGCGGGCATTTCCCCGGCCAAACGCGTTTTCATTGGCGAACAGTGGCAAATATTGTTGCTGGACAGCCAGGTGTTCGGCGTTCCCCACGGTGAGTTAAGTGAATTCCAGCTCGAATGGCTGGAGCGTAAACTTGCTGATGCGCCAGAGCGTAATACCTTGCTGCTTCTGCATCATCATCCTCTGCCTGCGGGCTGCAGCTGGCTCGATCAGCACAGTCTGCGTAATGCCGCTGAGCTGGATAACGTGCTGGTGAATTATCCTCGCGCCAGGTATCTATTGTGCGGGCATATTCATCAGGAACTGGATCTGGACTGGAACGGTCGCCGTCTGCTGGCGACGCCGTCGACCTGCGTGCAGTTTAAACCGCACTGTTCCAACTTCACATTGGATACCATCAGCCCAGGCTGGCGGACGCTGGAGCTTTTTGCCGACGGGACGTTGCAGACTCAGGTACGTCGTCTGCAGGGTAATCGGTTCCACCCTGATACCGCTTCAGAAGGCTACTGATGTCTACGCTTCTCTATCTTCACGGATTTAATAGCTCTCCTCGTTCGGCGAAGGCGTGTTTACTGAAAAACTGGCTTGCGGAACACCACCCGCACGTTGAGATGATCGTGCCGCAGCTACCTCCGTATCCTGCGCAAGCCGCAGAGATGCTGGAATCGATCATTCTTGAACACGGCGGAGAGTCGCTGGGGATTGTCGGTTCCTCTTTAGGCGGCTATTACGCCACCTGGCTGTCGCAATGTTTTATGCTGCCGGCAGTGGTGGTGAACCCTGCCGTACGGCCTTATGAACTGCTGGTCGACTATCTCGGTCAAAACGAGAACCCCTACACGGGGCAGCAATATGTGCTAGAGTCACGCCATATTTACGATCTTAAAGTCATGCAGATTGACCCGCTGGAAGCGCCGGATTTGATCTGGCTGCTCCAACAAACGGGCGATGAAGTGTTGGACTACCGCCAGGCGGTGGCGTATTACGCCTCCTGCCGTCAGACAGTTATTGAGGGCGGAAACCACGCATTCACGGGCTTCGAAGATTATTTCAACCCGATTGTCGATTTCCTTGGACTGCACAGTTTCTGACGATCAATTCGAATTGCTTATTTAAACCATGACGCAAACTTATAACGCTGATGCCATTGAGGTACTCACTGGGCTTGAGCCGGTACGCCGTCGCCCTGGGATGTACACCGATACGACCCGTCCGAACCATCTTGGGCAGGAAGTGATTGATAACAGTGTGGATGAAGCACTGGCGGGCCACGCAAAACGCGTGGACGTGATCTTACATGCCGACCAGTCTCTGGAAGTCATTGATGACGGACGCGGCATGCCGGTAGATATTCACCCTGAAGAAGGCGTTCCGGCGGTTGAGCTGATCCTCTGTCGTCTGCACGCGGGCGGCAAGTTCTCTAACAAGAACTACCAGTTCTCCGGTGGTCTGCACGGTGTGGGTATCTCCGTTGTTAACGCCCTGTCCAAACGTGTGGAAGTGAACGTGCGCCGCGACGGGCAGGTATACAACATCGCGTTTGAGAATGGCGATAAAGTGCAGGATTTACAGGTTGTCGGTACCTGCGGCAAACGCAATACCGGGACCAGCGTGCACTTCTGGCCGGATGAAAGCTTCTTTGACAGCCCGCGTTTTTCTGTTTCGCGCTTAACGCACGTACTGAAAGCAAAAGCGGTACTGTGCCCAGGCGTTGAGATCACTTTTAAGGATGAGGTCAACAACAGCGAACAGCGCTGGTGCTACCAGGACGGTCTGAATGACTATCTGAGCGAAGCGGTGAATGGCCTACCGACGCTGCCGGAAAAACCGTTTATCGGTAATTTCAGCGGTGAGACGGAGACGGTGGACTGGGCGCTGCTCTGGCTGCCGGAAGGCGGCGAGCTGCTGACCGAAAGCTATGTGAACCTGATCCCAACCATGCAGGGCGGTACGCACGTTAACGGTCTGCGTCAGGGACTGCTGGATGCGATGCGCGAGTTCTGCGAATACCGTAACATCCTGCCGCGTGGCGTGAAGCTGTCGGCGGAAGATATCTGGGATCGCTGTGCTTATGTGTTGTCGGTAAAAATGCAGGATCCGCAGTTTGCCGGACAAACCAAAGAGCGCCTCTCTTCGCGTCAGTGTGCGGCATTCGTCTCTGGCGTGGTGAAAGATGCATTCAGTTTGTGGTTGAACCAGAACGTGCAGTCAGCCGAACTGCTGGCTGAGATGGCGATTTCCAGCGCGCAGCGTCGTCTGCGTGCGGCGAAAAAAGTAGTGCGTAAAAAGCTGACCAGCGGTCCGGCGCTGCCGGGTAAACTGGCGGACTGTACCGCACAGGATCTTAATCGCACCGAACTGTTCCTTGTCGAAGGTGACTCCGCGGGCGGATCGGCCAAGCAGGCGCGCGATCGTGAATATCAGGCGATCATGCCGCTGAAAGGTAAGATCCTCAATACCTGGGAAGTCTCTTCCGATGAAGTGCTGGCTTCGCAGGAGGTTCACGATATTTCCGTGGCGATCGGTATCGATCCGGACAGCGACGATCTAAGCCAATTGCGCTACGGCAAGATCTGTATCCTGGCGGATGCGGACTCCGATGGCCTGCACATCGCTACGCTGCTGTGCGCGCTGTTTGTGAAGCACTTCCGCACGCTGGTGAAACACGGTCACGTCTACGTGGCGCTGCCGCCGTTATACCGTATCGACCTCGGTAAAGAGGTGTATTACGCGCTGACGGAAGAAGAGAAAGCGGGCGTACTGGAGCAGTTAAAGCGCAAGAAAGGCAAGCCGAACGTGCAGCGCTTTAAAGGTCTGGGTGAAATGAACCCGATGCAGCTTCGTGAAACTACACTGGATCCGAACACCCGTCGCCTGGTGCAGCTCATTATCGATGATGAAGACGATCAGCGTACCAACGCAATGATGGATATGCTGCTGGCCAAGAAGCGTTCTGAAGATCGTCGTAACTGGTTGCAAGAGAAAGGCGACCTGGCGGATCTCGAAGGGTAATTGCATGTAGAAAAGCCGGAGACGGGCGTAAAATGCCTTATCCGGCTCTCATCTGACGAAGCGATTTATGCCGGATAGCTAAGCGTCACCCGGCAAATCGACAATCTTAAATGCCCGACTCCAGAATACGAATATTCATGTCCAGCACGTCACCTTTCACGGCTTCGCTGTAGGCTTTCATATGCGGGGTCTGCAAATGCGCTTCAAGATGCGCGATGCTTTCCCACTGCTCAACCATCACGATTGAATCTGGCGCTGTGGTCTGAAAACTCACACCTGCGGCATGATCCACCATCGGCGCATAGCCGTGGCAGCCTTCTTCTTTCAGTACGGTCGGAACGATTTTGGCAAACTGATCCAGTACCGCCTGGCGGTGATGTTGACCTGGACGTGTACGGATTTCTGCAATAACGGTAAGCATGGTTAACTCCTTCTAATTCCAGGTTACCAGTTAACCAAAAATTTCGGTCAGATGCTTGCGATATTCTGCGATATAACGCGGGACGTCCGGCATTTTAATCACGTCATTGGTGATAAAGGTCGGCAGCGCTTCCATTCCCAGGAACTGGTTTGCTTTATGGAACGGGAGATAGACGCCATCAACGCCAACGCCATGGAAGAACTGGTCTTTTTCAGTGAAGGCTTCCATCGGTGCGTTCCAGGTCAGGGACAGCATGTATTTTTTGCCCTGAATCAGCCCGCCGGAGCCGTATTTTTTTGAGGCATCTGAACGTGTGCGGCCGTCGCTGGCGTACAGCGTACCGTGACCTTCGGTAAACACGTCATCGATGTATTTTTTCACGGTCCACGGTGCGCCCATCCACCAGCCTGGCATCTGCCAGATAACCGCATCGGCCCAGACGAAATTCTGCACTTCTGCTTTTACGTCATAATCGCTGTCTGCGCGTACGACTTTAACATCATGCCCGAGGTCGCGCAGGATACCGTCCGCGACCTCGGTCAGGGTGTCATTCAGTTGACCATTAGAATGGCCGAATTTTTTCGCCCCGTTGATAATCAGAATGTTGCTCATTTTGTGTCCTCAAGGAAATACGTTTGAGGACGATTTTACTCCCACCAGCGGTACGGTGAAATTAGCAAAATGTGCAAAGTCTTTTGCTATATGAGCAACAATAACGCAATTACCAACTGACTTTTGCTTCAAAGCCACCTTCCGGAGCGTTGCCGAACGAGGCTGACATTCCATGCAGTGTTGCGATACGACGGACAATCGACAGACCGAGACCGCTGCCGGTCACGCTTTGTCCCGGTGGACGATAAAAGCGTTCACCGATGTGTGTAAGTACCTCTGGCGCAACGCCAGGACCGTTATCTTTGACGCTGAAGTTACGGGCGTTGAGCGTCACTTCCACAATGCTCCCCTGCGGACTGTAGCGAATGGCATTATCCAGCAGATTTCGTACCATCAGGCTCAGCAACAGCGGCTGTCCTGTACGCGTGATATTGTGCGCGTTAATCTGCAAACGTACGTCAATGTGCGCCTGCTGGGCCGGGTGGTAGATATCCATCACCGCGGATTGCAGTAGCTCCTCCAGCGAGATTTCTGCCACATCCTGAAGATTATCGAGGGAGTCGAGGCGCGAAAGCGTCAGGAGCTGATCGACCAGTCGGGTGGCGCGTTCAATTCCCGCATGCAGCTGCACCAGCGCTTTTTCCCGCGTTTGCGGGTCGTCGTCTGACAGTTGCACCACTTCGGTTTGCACCTTCAGCGCGGTCAACGGACTGCGCAGCTCGTGAGCGGCGTCAGAGGTAAAGCGCCGTTCGCGGACCATCATAGAGTGGATGCGGGTAAACAGCTGATTAAGCGATTCAACCAGCGGGCGCACTTCGCTTGGCACACCTTTCGGGTCGAGCGGTTCTTCTGACTCCGGGGCGCGCCAGCGCAGAGCTTGCGCCAGTTTTTTTAGCGGCCTGAGTTCGCGACTCAGCATGACCACCAGGATCAGCAACATCAGCGGCAGCGCAACCAGCCACGGGGTTAACTGTGCGGTAAGGATCGACAGCGCCATATCCTCCCGGTATTCCCACTCCTGGCCCACCACAATGCGATATTTTCCATCAGCGGAATTCAGCCACAGGAAGCGCCAGGAATCGTTGTCGCCCCTGAGTTGGCCGTCGCTAAACCCCTCCCGGCTGTAGCTGTAGGGAATATCCTGGCCATTGTCGCCATCGTGTAGCACCATTTTGCCGTCGGTGGAGTAGATGGCGAACGCCAGTGCGTCGTCATCAATATGGCCATGTTTCAGTTTTTTTGGCGTGCGGGCCATATTGCTTGAGGTGGTGACATCGCTGATATCCAGCGTGCTAAGCCGCTTGGCGAACAGCATCAGCTGCGTATCAAACAGCTCATCGACATTATCGGTAGTCTGCCTCCAGGCCACAAAACTGGATACGGCCCAGGTTGCTGATGCCAGAATCAGAAAAATAAGCGTTAGCCTGACTCGCAGACTGAGGCGTTGTGTGAGTTTCATGCGCCACCCAGGGTATAGCCAATGCCATGCACGGTACGGATAAAGTCGCTGCCGAGCTTACGGCGTAAGTGATGGACGTGGACCTCAACCGCATTGCTGGAGACATTTTCGTCCCAGGTATACAGTTTTTCTTCAATCAGTTTGCGGGGCAGGACGCGACCTTTGTTGCGCATTAGCAGTTCCAGCAGCGCGAACTCTTTAGGTTTGAGTGACAAAGGTTCACCCGCCGCCGTGGCGACCAGCGCGCCGGGATCGAGCGTTACCTGGCCATGACACAATGTGTTGCTGGCCTGGCCGCTGGCACGACGTACCAGTGCCTCCAGTCTGGCGGCAACTTCGATCAGCGCAAAGGGTTTGCACAGATAGTCATCTGCGCCCAGGCGCAGGCCTTCAACGCGTTCTGCCAGTGCGTCGCGAGCGGTCAGAATCAGCACAGGCTCCTGCTTTCCGTTGGCTCGCCATTCGCGCAAAATGTCCCGTCCGTCTATGCCTGGCAGCGTCAGGTCGAGGATTACCGCATCATAAGGTGCGCTGTAGAGTGCTTCTTTCCCTTGGCGACCTTCGGTAAACCAGTCGATGCTGAAACCCATTTTACTCAGACCTGTTTTCAGACCATCGCCAATCAACGTGTCATCTTCGATCAGTAAAATACGCATATGTTCATCCCTGCGAACTCATTTGCAGTTAGTAAACCTGTGGCTACAGCCTCTGTACAGCAAAAAAAGTATCTTTTTTTGCCTTAAGAACTTGTTAAGGATTAACTTATTTAATAGTCGTAAACCAACATGAAAGGGAGACATGACGATGAAAAAATTAGCTGCAATGGTTGCCGTAATGGCACTGTGTTCCGCACCTGTTCTGGCAGCTCAGCAGGGCGGCTTCTCTGGGCCAACGACAACCACCACGCAGAGCCAAAACGGCGGATTTGTCGGCCCGAACGGTAGCAGCACGACGGTAGAAAGCGCCAAATCACTGCGTGATGACACCTGGGTTACCCTGCGCGGGAACATCGTTGAGCGTATTTCCGACGACCTGTACGTGTTTAAAGATGCGACCGGCACGGTGAATGTGGATATCGATCACAAGCGCTGGAACGGCGTAACCGTCACACCGCAGGATGTGGTTGAAATCCAGGGTGAAGTGGATAAAGACTGGAACTCCGTTGAAATCGACGTAAAACAGATTACCAAAGTTGCTAAGTAATCCCCATCAGGGCCGCATTCGCGGCCCTTTTCTTTGTGACTCAACACGCCAGATAGGGTAGTATCTGCGGCAATATTGCCCTTCAATAGAGGGGTACAAAGTTGAGGAACCACGATTAATGAGCGATATGGCAGAGCGCCTGGCGCTGCATGAATTCACGGAAAACGCCTATCTGAACTATTCCATGTACGTCATCATGGACAGGGCGTTGCCGTTTATTGGCGATGGTTTGAAACCCGTTCAGCGTCGCATCGTATACGCGATGTCCGAACTGGGGCTGAATGCCAGCGCCAAATTTAAAAAATCCGCCCGTACCGTCGGTGACGTGCTGGGTAAATACCATCCGCACGGCGACATCGCCTGCTATGAAGCGATGGTGCTGATGGCGCAGCCGTTCTCTTACCGTTACCCGCTGGTTGACGGGCAGGGGAACTGGGGGGCACCGGACGATCCGAAATCCTTCGCGGCGATGCGTTATACCGAATCACGCCTGTCTAAATATGCGGAAGTCCTGCTGGGCGAACTCGGTCAGGGAACGTCGGACTGGGTGCCAAACTTCGACGGCACCATGCAGGAGCCGAAGATGCTGCCTGCTCGTCTACCAAATATTCTGCTGAACGGCACGACCGGTATTGCCGTTGGTATGGCAACGGACATTCCGCCACATAACCTGCGTGAAGTGGCAAAAGCAGCGATTACCCTGATTGAGCAGCCGAAAACGACGCTGGATCAGTTGCTGGATATCGTGCAAGGGCCGGATTACCCGACCGAAGCGGAGATCATTACTTCGCGCGCGGAAATTCGTAAGATTTACGAAAACGGACGCGGCTCCGTACGTATGCGTGCGGTATGGACGAAAGAAGACGGCGCGGTGGTGATTTCCGCGCTGCCGCATCAGGTTTCCGGGGCAAAAGTGCTGGAGCAGATCGCTGCTCAAATGCGCAATAAAAAGCTGCCGATGGTAGACGACCTGCGCGACGAATCGGATCACGAAAACCCGACCCGTCTGGTGATTGTCCCGCGCTCTAATCGTGTGGATATGGAGCAGGTGATGAACCACCTGTTTGCCACTACCGATCTCGAAAAAAGCTACCGTATCAACCTGAACATGATCGGTCTTGATGGTCGTCCGGCGGTGAAAAACCTGCTGGAGATCCTCACCGAATGGCTGGCGTTCCGCCGCGATACCGTGCGTCGCCGCCTGAATTATCGTCTGGAAAAAGTGCTCAAGCGCCTGCACATCCTTGAAGGTTTGCTGGTGGCGTTCCTCAACATTGACGAAGTCATCGAAATTATTCGTCATGAAGATGAACCTAAGCCTGAGCTGATGTCGCGGTTTGGCATTTCTGAAACCCAGGCTGAATCCATCCTTGAGCTGAAATTGCGCCACCTTGCCAAACTCGAAGAAATGAAAATCCGCGGTGAGCAGGATGAGCTGGCGAAAGAGCGCGATCAGTTGCAGGCCATTCTGGCTTCCGAACGTAAAATGAGTAACCTGCTGAAGAAAGAGCTGCAGGCCGATGCAGACGCCTATGGCGACGATCGTCGTTCTCCGTTGCAGGAGCGCGAAGAAGCGAAGGCGATGAGCGAGCACGACATGCTGCCATCTGAGCCGGTGACCATTGTGTTGTCCCAGAGTGGCTGGGTGCGTAGCGCGAAAGGCCACGACATCGATGCGCCAGGATTAAGCTATAAAGCGGGCGACAGCTTTAAGTCGGCAGTGAAGGGTAAGAGCAACCAGCCGGTGGTGTTCGTGGACTCGACCGGACGCAGCTATGCCATCGACCCGATTACGCTGCCGTCGGCGCGCGGTCAGGGTGAACCGCTGACCGGGAAGCTCACGCTGCCGCCAGGCGCGACGGTTGAGCACATGCTGATGGAAGGCGACGATCAGAAACTGCTGATGGCCTCCGATGCGGGCTACGGTTTTGTCTGTACCTTCAATGACCTGGTCGCACGTAACCGTGCGGGTAAGGCGTTGATTACGCTGCCAGAAAATGCGCGCGTGATGCAGCCGGTGGTGATTGAAGATGAAACCGACATGCTACTGGCTATTACTCAGGCTGGCCGCATGTTGATGTTCCCGGTGAGCGATTTACCGCAGTTGTCGAAAGGCAAAGGGAACAAGATCATTAATATCCCTTCAGCAGAAGCGGCGAAAGGCGAGGATGGCCTGGCGCAACTTTACGTGCTGCCGCCGCAGAGCACGCTGACCATCCACGTCGGTAAGCGCAAAATCAAACTGCGTCCTGAAGAGTTGCAGAAAGTGACCGGAGAGCGCGGCCGTCGCGGCACGCTAATGCGTGGTCTGCAGCGTATCGACAGCATTGAGATTGACTCGCCTCGACGCGCCAGTCACGGCGACAGCGAAGAATAACGCTACCGTCCGGCTCTCCCTGTTAAAGCCCAGGGAGAGCCAACGTTAAAAATTCCCGTGAAACCGTTGTTTATTCGTGCGTTGCGATTAACAATACGCTTTTCCAGAGAGCCGCCCTTAACAAAGCCCTAACCTGATACCGCGTGATGAATCAGGTGACGTAAAATGCCAGGCTCTTAGGCCTTAGAGGTTGTTATGCTATATATTTTTCGTTTAATTATTACTGTTATTTACTGCGTTCTGGTCTGTATTTTCGGTTGCATATACTGTCTGTTCAGCCCACGAAATCCAAAACACGTTGCAACGTTCGGCCATATGTTTGGCCGCCTGGCTCCCCTTTATGGCCTGAAGGTCGAGTGCCGCATGCCGGCAGACGCGCAGAACTATGGTAATGCTATCTATATTTGTAACCATCAGAACAACTATGACATGGTTACCGCTGCGAATATCGTTCAGCCGCCGACGGTGACGGTAGGTAAAAAAAGCCTGCTGTGGATCCCTTTCTTCGGGCAGCTGTACTGGTTAACCGGTAACCTGTTGATTGACAGAAACAACCGCGCTAAAGCGCACAGCACCATTGCTGCCGTGGTGAATCATTTCAAAAAACGTCGCATTTCTATCTGGATGTTCCCTGAAGGGACGCGTAGCCGCGGTCGCGGTCTGCTGCCGTTTAAAACCGGCGCGTTCCATGCAGCGATTGCTGCTGGTGTCCCGGTCATTCCGGTGTGCGTTTCCACAACCTCGAACAAGATAAAACTCAATCGACTCAATAATGGTCTGGCAATTGTCGAGATGTTGCCACCGGTGGATATTAGCCACTTTGGGAAAGATCAGGTTCGTGAACTGGCAGCGCATTGCCGCACGCTGATGGAACAAAAAATCGCAGAACTCGATAAAGAAGTTGCTGAGCGGGAAGCCGCCGGTAAGGTTTAATCCGCGCAATTCGGGTTTTTTACAGGAAATGACTTCCTGCGTGTTAATAGCCAGTTTTTTATGGAGTTTATATGTCATTCAGTCGGCGTCAGTTCATTCAGGCATCGGGGATCGCACTGTGTGCAGGTGCTGTTCCGCTGAAGGCTAATGCTGCCGGTCAGCAACAACCGTTACCCGTGCCTCCGCTGCTGGAATCCCGCCGGGGGCAGCCGCTATTTATGACGCTGCAACGTGCGCACTGGTCCTTTACGCAAGGCACGCGCGCACCTGTCTGGGGAATTAACGGCCGCTACCTGGGACCGACAATTCGCGTCTGGAAAGGGGATGACGTCAAGCTTATCTACAGCAACCGTCTGACTGAAAATGTCTCGATGACCGTCGCCGGGTTACAGGTACCAGGTCCGCTGATGGGCGGCCCGGCGCGCATGATGTCCCCGAATGCTGACTGGGCGCCAGTGCTGCCGATTCGCCAGAATGCCGCCACGCTGTGGTATCACGCCAATACGCCAAATCGTACTGCTCAGCAGGTCTATAACGGCCTTGCCGGGATGTGGCTGGTTGAAGATGAAGTGAGTAAATCACTGTCTATTCCCAACCACTATGGCGTGGATGATTTTCCGGTCATTATCCAGGACAAGCGGCTGGACAACTTTGGCACGCCGGAATACAGCGAGCCCGGCAGCGGTGGCTTTGTCGGTGATACGCTGCTGGTCAATGGGGCGCAAAGCCCGTATGTCGAAGTCTCCCGCGGCTGGGTGCGCTTGCGTTTGCTGAACGCTTCAAACTCGCGTCGTTACCAACTGCAAATGAGCGATGGCCGTGCGCTGCATGTGATTTCCGGCGATCAGGGTTTTTTACCTGCGCCTGTTTCGGTGAAGCAGCTCTCGCTGGCGCCGGGCGAGCGTCGTGAGATCCTGGTGGATATGACGAACGGTAATGAGGTCTCTATCACCTGTGGTGAGGCGGCCAGTATTGTCGACAGGATCCGCGGGTTCTTTGAGCCTTCCAGTATTCTCATCTCCACGCTGGTGCTGACTCTGCGTCCAACGGGCCTTCTGCCGCTGGTGACCGATAGCCTGCCAATGCGCCTGCTGCCAACGGAAATCCTCAGCGGTTCGCCGATTCGCAGCCGTGATATCAGCCTGGACGACGATCCTGGCATCAACGGTCAGCTGTGGGACGTCAATCGTATGGATATTACTGCCCAGCAGGGCTCCTGGGAGCGCTGGACGGTGCGGGCGGATATGCCCCAGTCCTTCCATATTGAAGGTGTTTCGTTCCTGATCCGTAATGTGAATGGCGCGATGCCGTTCCCGGAAGACAGAGGCTGGAAAGATACTGTCTGGGTTGATGGCCAGGTTGAATTACTGGTTTATTACGGACAGCCTTCCTGGGCCCATTTCCCGTTCTACTTTAATAGCCAGACGCTGGAAATGGCGGATCGTGGCTCAATCGGACAGATGTTGGTGAACCCGGCGCCGTAATGCGCCGGGGTATTCGTTACGCCCGCCAGAACATGCGCGAGAACAGGATCAGAATGGGGTAAATCTCCAGACGCCCCATGATCATGGCCGCGCACATCAGTAGCTTTGCTTCCTCGTTTAAGGTGCCAAATGTCGTGGCGGTGACGCCAAATCCTAGCCCCATATTGTTGATGCAGGCGGCAACGGTGGCGAAAGAGGAGAAGAGATCGTAGCCCATCAGATTGAGCGCCCAGATAAAAAAGCTGGTGAACAAAACGTAGAGAAAGAAAAAGCTCCATACCGAACGCACCACCCGGTCGCTTACCACGCTATTGCCCACTTTGATGTTAAGCAGGGCACGGGGATGCGCGAGCTGGTGTAACTCCTGACGGCACTGCTTGAACATAATCAAAAAGCGCAGCACCTTAATTCCCCCGCAGGTCGATCCCACACAACCGCCGAAGAAACTGGCGCTGAGCAGCATGAAGATCGTGTGCGAAGGCCACTGCGCGTAATCCGCCGTCGACAGGCCATTATCTGTCAGCATCGAACTGGCCAGAAAAAAAGCATGCACCAGGCTGTCCGTTAATCCGTACATGCCTGCCCGCCAAACTTGCCAGGTGGCGATCAGAGTGACAACCAGAGCGATAAGCAAAAAGAAACGCAATTCGGCATTGCGACGAAAGGGTTTGAAGGTACGTTTCACGATAGCAACGTACCAGAGGGTGAAGTTAAACGCAGACAGCAGTGAAAATATCCCGGCGACAAGCTCAATGGCATGGCTGTTATAAAAGCCGATGCTCTCGCTGCGAGTGGAAAATCCGCCGAGAGAGACCGTCGACAGCCCGTGGCATAAGGCGTCGAAAAACGACATCCCGGCAGCCCAGTAGGCCAGAGTACAAATAAGACCCAGAATGACATAGGTCATCCACAGCGTGCGTGCAGTATCAGCAAGTCTTGGCGTGAGGCGTTCTTCTTTAAAAGGGCCCGGCATTTCAGACTGATACAGCTTCATGCCACCAATACCCAGCAGCGGCAATACCGCCACGGCGAGGACGATAACACCCAGACCGCCAATAAAATTGAGCTGAGCCCGATAGTACAGATACGACTTCGGCAAGACGCTGACGTCATCAATCACCGTTGCGCCTGTAGTGGTAATCCCAGAAACTCCTTCAAACAGGGCATCCGCAAAAGAGAGGTTTAAGCCATCGTCCATCCACATCGGCATCGCGCTGATAAACGAAAACAACAGCCAGAACAGGACGATAATGACGAAACCATCCCGGGTGCGCAGTTGAATCCCCGCATGTTTGGTTGCCAACCACGCCCCGCCGCCGAGGGTGAAGAAAGTCATAAACGTGCTGAAAAAGGCGAACAAGCTCCGCTCTTTGTTTAACAAAGCGATGAGCATCGGTGGCAGCATAGAAAAGCTGTAGAGAAGAACCAGAAATCCGCACAGGTGAACAACAACCCGTAACTGGGAAATATGCAGTGAATCATTGAGTCGCAATGAAAAATCCCCCGCCGAAAAAGAGTTATCTCAGCTGGCCGGCATGGTCTTAATTATGATTGATAAAAATGATCGTCGTAAAATTTAACAATTTATATAACTTTCTACTGGTCTGGTTCAGACTCCACTTCATTTCTTGCCGACATACAGCGTATAATCCTCGGCCTTTGATTATTTTTTTACCATTTTTGGAAGCATTATGAGCGCAATATCCCTGATCCAGCCGGACAGAGACCTTTTCTCCTGGCCGCAGTACTGGGCTGCCTGTTTTGGCCCGGCACCGTTTTTGCCGATGTCACGCGACGAAATGGACCAACTTGGCTGGGATAGCTGCGACATCATTCTGGTTACCGGCGATGCATACGTCGATCATCCCAGCTTTGGCATGGCAATTTGCGGACGTATGCTGGAAGCACAAGGCTTTCGCGTAGGGATTATCGCCCAGCCGGAGTGGAACAACAAAGACGATTTTATGCGTTTGGGTAAACCGAACCTGTTCTTTGGGGTGACCGCAGGCAACATGGACTCGATGATCAACCGCTACACCGCCGATCGCCGACTGCGCCATGACGATGCCTACACGCCTGACAACGTAGCAGGTAAACGCCCGGACCGTGCCACGCTGGTCTATACCCAGCGCTGTAAAGAAGCATGGAAAGACGTGCCGGTTATTCTCGGCGGCATTGAGGCCAGCCTGCGCCGTACCGCGCACTATGACTACTGGTCTGATACCGTTCGTCGCTCTGTTCTGGTGGATTCCAAAGCTGACATGCTAATGTTCGGCAACGGCGAACGTCCGCTGGTGGAAGTGGCGCATCGTCTGGCGATGGGTGAAACCATCGATCAGATCCGCGACGTGCGTAACACTGCGATTATGGTTAAAGAAGCGCTGCCGGGCTGGAGTGGGGTGGATTCCACGCGTCTCGACACGCCGGGCAAGATTGACCCGATCCCGCATCCGTATGGTGAAGATCTGCCGTGTGCTGACAACAAACCTGTGGCACCGAAAAAGCAGGAAGCGAAAGCGGTAACCGTACAGCCGCCGCGCCCGAAACCGTGGGAAAAAACCTACGTGCTGCTGCCGTCCTTCGAAAAAGTGAAGGGCGATAAAGTGCTGTATGCGCATGCGTCGCGTATCCTGCACCACGAAACCAACCCAGGCTGTGCGCGTGCGCTGATGCAAAAGCACGGCGATCGCTACATCTGGATCAACCCGCCAGCCATTCCGCTCTCTACCGAAGAGATGGATAGCGTCTTTGCGCTGCCGTACAAACGCGTGCCGCATCCGGCGTATGGCGACAGCCGCATTCCGGCCTATGAGATGATCCGTTTCTCGATCAACATTATGCGTGGCTGCTTTGGCGGCTGTTCGTTCTGTTCGATCACCGAGCACGAAGGTCGCATCATCCAGAGCCGCTCTGAAGACTCGATCATCAATGAAATCGAAGCCATTCGCGACACCGTTCCAGGCTTTACCGGCGTGATTTCCGACCTCGGCGGCCCAACGGCGAACATGTATATGCTGCGCTGTAAGTCACCGCGCGCGGAGCAAACTTGCCGTCGTCTGTCATGCGTCTATCCGGATATCTGTCCGCATATGGACACCAACCACGAACCGACGATTAACCTTTATCGTCGTGCGCGTGATTTGAAAGGCATTAAAAAGATCCTCATCGCTTCGGGCGTGCGTTACGACATCGCGGTTGAAGACCCGCGTTATATCAAAGAGCTGGCGACCCACCACGTTGGCGGCTACCTGAAGATTGCGCCAGAGCATACCGAAGAAGGCCCGCTGTCGAAGATGATGAAGCCGGGGATGGGCAGCTACGATCGCTTTAAGGAATTGTTCGATACCTACTCTAAGCAAGCGGGTAAAGAGCAGTACCTGATCCCGTACTTTATTTCCGCGCATCCGGGTACGCGTGACGAAGATATGGTGAATCTGGCGTTGTGGTTGAAGCAACGTCGTTTCCGTCTGGATCAGGTGCAGAACTTCTATCCATCGCCGTTGGCGAACTCCACAACCATGTATTACACCGGGAAAAACCCGCTGGGTAAAATTGGTTATAAGAGTGAAGACGTGGTGGTGCCGAAAGGTGATAAGCAGCGTCGTTTGCATAAAGCCCTGCTGCGTTACCACGATCCAGCCAACTGGCCGTTAATCCGCCAGGCGCTGGAAGATATGGGTAAAAAACATCTGATCGGCGGTCGTCGCGAATGTCTGGTCCCGGCGCCTACGCTGGAAGAGATGCGCGAAGCGCGTCGCCAAAACCGTCATACTCGCCCGGCATTGACCAAGCACACACCGGTGGCGCATCAGCGCCAGACGCCTGCCGCAAACAAAAAACGCGGGAAAGTGGCAGGGCGCTAATCTGCCTTGCCCGGTGGTGAAACGCTTATCAGGCCTACAAATAGCACGATTTTGTAGGCCGGATAAGGTGCTTGAACCGCCATCCGGCAGAGAGACTCAGTATTTATGCTTCACGAATTCTGGCCGCTAATGCGGCCAGTTTTGCATCATCCGCTCGTTCATGATCGTGTGACGAAAGATATCCTTCATACTGCTCGAAAAATTTGTTCTGCCGCGCTTCAATCGGTTTCCAGTGGGTTAGATCGCCAGTACCGTGCATGGGGCTTAATTTGCTGTGCACATGGTCTACGCCGAAACCTTCGAAGAACATCCCCGTACGACTGACATCCGGGAAAGCTTTATCCAGTTTCTTAGCCACTTTTTGGGTCGCCAGCATCAGATCAGCCAGTGCCTGCGGCGGCATATCGAAGGCATAGCTGGGATAATGCTTTTTCGGGATCACCACGGTGAAACCGTCGGTGTTCGGGAAAATCGACAGAAAAGCCAGATGATGCTCGTCTTCCCAGACCTTATGGCAGGGTGCTTTACCTTCAACTATTTGACAGAAAATACAGGTCATTCCTTTTCTCCGCAGGTAAGGTGATTCGTCAGGACGCAGTCAGTTTAGTACAGACCCAACACCTTCCACCACATCAGACCCACGGTGATAAACACCGCCTGGTTAAACAAGCTGATGATAAATCCTGTACGCCACCAGACGCCCGTTGGAACGTACCCGGCACCAAACAGGATTGGACCGCGAGCATGAGTGTACTGGGTGAGCGAGCAGTACAAACTGCTGGTGAAGGCCAGCATTAATGCCGTGGGGGCTGCGGGAATATTCAGATGCAGGCCGACACCAAGGAAAACGGCGTACAGCGCGGCAATCTGTGCATTACCGCTGGCAAAAAAGTAGTGGGTATAGAAGTAGGCAGCGTTCAGCAGCAGCAGGACGATCACCCAACTGGTACCGTGCATAGTACTGCTCAGGCTATCGCCGATCAGATTGCCAAACCAGGTGGTGAAGCCCAGTTTTTTCAGCTGGTTCGCCATCATCAACAGCGCGGCAAACCAAATCAGTGTGTCCCATGCGCCTTTCTCGCTCTTCACATCTTCCCAGCTCAGAACGCCGCTTAGCAATAAAATGGACAGTCCCACGAACGAGGCTGTGGTGGCGTCGACGCCTAACGTATCGCCAAAAATCCACAGCACCAGCAGTACGCCGACAGTAGCCAGCATCAGCCATTCGCCGCGAGACATACTGCCCATTTCCGCCAGCTCTTTGCGCGCCAGGTTAGGGGCATCCGGCGTGTGTTTAATTTCCGGGCGCACGATCCAGTAGACCAGCAGTGGAACCAGCAGTAATGACACAAGGCATGGCAGCAGAGCCGCCATAAACCAGCCGCCCCAGGTCAGCGTGACGCCCGCATTGGCCGCCAGTTTCACCGCCAACAGGTTGCCGGTATAGCCGGTCATAAAGAGCGCGGCGGTGACGTCGTTGACGTTGCCAATACAGGTGATAAGAAAGGTACCGATTTTACTGCGGGACTCATCTTCCGGGTTCGAATGGAAACTGCGTGCCAGAGAGTCAGCAATCGGATAGATGACGCCGCCGCAGCGTGCTGTATTACTCGGCATTGCCGGGGAGAGGATCAGATCGGCAAAAGCCAGACCATAGGCGAGTCCCAGCGTGCGCTTGCCGAGCAGACGGATCATCTGCAGCGCAATGCGTCGTCCGAGGCCGGTTTTGATAAACCCGCGGGCAATCATAAAAGCCACGACAATAAGCCAGATAAGTGAACTGTTCAGCTCACTCAGTGCCGTGGTGATAGCGCCGCTGGCGGTTTTATCCCCGGCAGCATAGGCGAGTGCAAAAACCGTAATCCCAATAATGCCGACCGCGCCGATGGGTAAAACTTTTGCCACGATAGAGGCAATAGTCGCGACGAAAATAATTGCTGAATGCCAGGCTGGCGCACTTAACCCGGAAGGTGGAGTAAGCTGCCACAGTCCGGCAGAAATGAATATTATAAGAATTAATGGGAGCCATTTGACTCCGCTACTTTTTTTCTCAGTCACGTTTACGCACCTATGGATATGGTGAATGTATTCATCAAATAAATATATTTATTTAATAATTAACAGGTTATGTTGCGTAATGCTGCTCCAGCGACTGCAAGAAATACATCAATATATGTGTGTGAATTGTTTCCTGATATTTCAAATCAGTAAAGGCCCGACGAGAGTGTCGGGCTGGAGGGAAGGGGTTAACCGCCGAACTGATCCGGGTCTGGCCCCAGACGTTTGCCCTGATCGAGTTTCGCGATTTCGCCTAATTCGTCTTTATCCAGGCGGAAGTCCCAGACGTTAAAGTTTTCTGCGATACGCGCAGGGGTGACCGATTTTGGAATCACCACCAGCCCGCTATCCAGGTGCCAGCGGATGACAATCTGCGCCGGTGATTTGCCATATTTCTCAGCGAGGTCACGGATGATCTTTTGATCAAAGACGTCTTTGCCGCCCTGCGCCAGCGGGCTCCAGGATTCGGTCTGGATTTTATGCGTTGCGTTCCAGGCGTGCAGTTGGCGCTGTTGCATAAGCGGATGAAGTTCGATCTGGTTAATCACCGGAGGTACGCCGGTTTCATCCATCAACCGCTGGAGATGATTGATCTGAAAGTTGCACACGCCGATGCTCTTAATCAGCCCTTCTTTTTGCAGGTCGATCATGTTTTCCCACGCTTCAACGTAGTGGTCGATCGCCGGAACCGGCCAGTGCATCAGGTATAGATCGAGGTAATCAAGCTGGAGTTTTTCCATGCTTTCGAGCAAGGCTTCCCGGGGGCGTTTTTGGTCATCATTCCACAGCTTGGTGGTGATGAATAACTCGTCCCGTGGTACGCCAGCATCGCGTATTGCTTTGCCGACACCTTCTTCGTTTTTGTACGCCGCAGCGGTATCAATTGAGCGATAGCCCACTTCCAGCGCTTTATGAATGGCGGTGATGACTTCTTCGTTGCTTGCCTTCCAGACCCCCAGGCCCAGTTGTGGCATGACGTTACCATCCTGTAGCTTGATAATGGTTGGACTGGTCATAATTCCCCCCCCCACACTTAATCCTTCAGGCTGCCTCTTTGTTGGCTGCTTGCGTTTACCCCGGTCACGTACTTATGTACGCTCCCTGGGATTCACTTAATTGCCGCCTCGATGCATCATGAATGATTGGGTGTAAATTGAGTTCACCGGGGCAGCCCCCGGTGAGTTAGGTGTGACTTAAGCCTGGTATAAATACCCAAAAACGAAAGGCGGAGGTTAAAAAACCTTAGCGGGCAGCTTCGTAAATCCGACGGCTGACTTCAAGCGTAATATCCTGATGTTCGCCCAGTTGCGTACCACCGTGTGCTTCCAGTTTTTCCAGCAATGCCGGGATGGAGCTACCGTCCAGGCCATAGTCAGACAGGCGAGTGGGTACGCCCATTTGTTCGAAGAAAGCGCGGGTAGCGGCAATGGCGGCGTCGATGCGCTGGTCGTCGGAACCTTCGGTGATATTCCAGATACGCTCTGCGTATTGCAGCAGTTTGGCACGCTTGGTATCACGTTTTTCATTCCACAGCGCTGGCAGAACGATGGCCAGCGTTTGAGCATGATCCAGACCGTGCATTGCGGTCAGTTCATGGCCCAGCATATGCGTTGCCCAGTCCTGCGGTACGCCTGCGCCAATCAGGCCGTTCAGCGCCTGGGTTGCCGCCCACATGACGTTCGCACGCACGTTGTAGTTTTCCGGCTCCTGCAAGGCTTTCGGACCTTCTTCTACCAGCGTGAGCAGAATGCCTTCGGCAAAGCGATCCTGAATTTTCCCGTCTACCGGATAAGTCACATACTGTTCCACGGTATGAACAAAAGCATCCACAACGCCGTTTGCAACCTGACGCGGCGGCAGGGTGTAGGTGTAAACCGGATCCAGAACGGCAAATACTGGCTGCACAAACGGGGTCATAAAGGCCAGTTTATCGCCGGTGGTTTTACGCGAAATTACCGCGCCGGAGTTAGATTCAGAGCCGGTTGCAGGCAGGGTTAATACGGAGCCCATCGGGATGGCGCTTGTTACGTCGTTGCCGTGGGTTTCCAGAATGCGCCATGGATCGATGCCATCAGCGTACTGTGCCGCTGCCGCGATGAATTTGGTGCCGTCCAGCACTGAACCGCCACCTACCGCCAGCAGAAACGTCACTTTCTCATCACGCACGATTTTTACTGCGTTCATCAGCGTTTCATAAGACGGGTTTGGCTCGATACCGCCAAACTCCAGCACATCCAGGCCTTTCAGCGCGTCCTGAACCTGCGCCAGGACGCCAGTTTTTTTCACGCTGCCGCCGCCGTAGGTAACCAGTACGCGAGCGTCCTGAGGAATTTGATCGCGCAGCTCAGCAATCGCGCCTTTACCAAACAAAATACGTGTTGGGGTATGGAGATTAAAGTTGTTCATTGCTCGTTCCCTTTGGTGGGTAATAAAAGAGGGCAGGTGAGTGTCTGCCGGATGATGAACATTGTGGTCGCCCGCCGCGCTGCTCTCAATGCTCATTTCTGCCGATGTCTTGCCCATTTCTACAGACTGCTGGAGAAAACGGATAAATCTGCGCATTATGTCAGGGTCGAAAACCGATGATGAAATGGTGTCCCATGAACCGTGATGAGATCTGTCTTCTGCTGACAGATAAAATTAAGCAGCTGAAAAACAATGAAAATAGACTTAACGAACTGCTGCCAGATGTCCGCCTGCTACACGGTACGGAGCCGGCGGCGCGTACACCGGTCATGTATCAGCCAGGCATCATATTTCTCTTTTCGGGACATAAAATTGGTTACATCAATGAGCGCGTTTTTCGCTATGACGCCAATGAATACCTGCTGCTAACCGTACCTTTACCCTTTGAATGTGAAACCTATGCGACGCCGGAGGTTCCTCTGGCCGGTATTTACCTGAATGTCGATATCCTGCAATTGCAGGAGCTGCTGATGGACATTGGGGAAGACGAGCTGTTCCAGCCCGCCATGGCGGCCAGCGGGATTAACTCTGCAACGCTCTCTGACGAAATTCTCTGCGCTGCTGAGCGCCTGCTGGATGTGATGGAGCGACCGCTGGATGCGCGTATTCTGGGGAAACAGATTATTCGCGAGATCCTCTACCATGTGCTGACCGGACCGCGCGGCGGCGCGTTACTTGCTCTGGTCAGTCGCCAGACGCATTTCAGTTTGATAAGCCGGGTACTGAAGCGGATTGAAACCAAATACACCGAAAACCTCAATGTAGAACAGCTGGCGGCAGAGGCGAACATGAGCGTGTCGGCTTTTCATCATAATTTTAAAGCGGTGACCAGCACGTCGCCGCTGCAATATCTTAAGAGCTATCGCCTGCATAAAGCACGGATGATGATGGTTCACGATGGGATGAAGGCCAGTGCGGCAGCCATGCGCGTCGGCTATGAGAGCGCATCGCAATTCAGTCGGGAGTTCAAACGTTTCTTTGGCGTAACGCCGGGGGAAGATGCGGCAAGAATTCGTATGATGCAGGGGAGTTGATTTCTTGTAGTAGGCCTGACAGGTATACCGTAGGCCTTAAAGCCGCGCGCCATCAGGCATAATGCCGGGAATTACCCCGGCTACGGATAATACTCAGGCGCTACAGTATTTTTTTTTAATCACCACGAACAATGTTCCCAACAATCCTGCGGTTAACAGGGCAATCGGCAGGATCATTAGAAAGGTCATCACCTGATCTTCATGGCGTTTAACGAACGGGATCATGCTCAGCGCATAGCCGAAACTGGTGACGACGGTGACCCACAGCAGGCCACTCAGCCAGTTAAAAAACTGGAACCGACGGTTAGGAAGCCCTGAAATGCCCGCCATCGTTGGCAGTAAGGTGCGAACAAACGCCAGGAAACGCCCTGCCAGCAGCGCCATCAGACCGTGTTGGTCAAACATGCAGGTCGCGCGCTGATGGTATTTTTCCGGTAATTGCGCCAACCAGCCTTTCACCGTGCGCGTGTTGCCTAGCCAGCGTCCCTGAATATAACTCAGCCAGCAGCCCAGACTGGCTGCGGCCGTCAGAATAGCTATGGTAGGTAAAAAACTCATCACGTCCTGAGCGATCAGCGCTCCTGCCAGTAATAACAGGCTGTCTCCGGGTAAAAAGGAGGCGGGCAGCAGGCCATTTTCTAAAAACAGCGTGGCGAACATGACGAAGTACACCACGCTCACAACGTGCGGATCCGCCAGTGCGGCAAAATCGTGTTGCCAGAGCGCGGAGACAATATCTTGAATGACTACCATGGACTTTCCTGTGGAACAGCGTTTATGTGTGGATTGTACTCCTGAATTGCCCGGGATGCCTTGATCCCGGACGCAACAATTGCAGACTTTTCCACCAGAAGTGTCTGCATATATGTCCATCTGTGGCAATTTTACTCGATTCGGGCAAATCCTGCGGCCAAATCGGCAATCAGATCGTCAACATTCTCTAAACCGATATGTAAACGGATGAGCGTTCCGCTGAAATCCACCTCGCCTTGCGGACGGATTGCCGCAATGTGTTCCGGCTGGTTGGCGAGAATCAGCGACTCAAAACCGCCCCAGGAGTAGGCCATGCTGAACAGGCTGAAGTGATCCAGATACGCAGCAAGCTCCTCATTATTGAGCTTCTTATTCAATACAAAGGAGAACAGGCCGCTACTACCGGTAAAATCACGCTTCCAGAATTCATGCCCTTTACTGCCGGGCAGTGCCGGGTGGTTCACGCGGGCGACCTGCGGATGGCTGGCCAGCCACTCGGCGACCTTTAAGCTGCTTTCATGGTGCTGACGCAGGCGAACGCTCAGCGTACGCAGTCCACGGCTGGTCATATAGGCGGTATCGGCGTCCAGCATTTGCCCCATCAGATAGGCATTTTCGCGCAGTTGATCCCAGCAGCGGGCATTAGATACCGCCGTGCCGACCATGCCGTCAGAATGACCAATCAGATATTTGGTGCCTGCCTGAATAGAGATATCGATGCCAAAATCCAACGCTTTGAACAGCACCCCGGCAGCCCAGGTGTTATCAATCATGATGATTGCATCCGGCGCGACGCTTCTGACGGCGGCAACAATAGCCGGAACATCATGCACTTCCATAGTGACAGAACCGGGAGATTCCAGAAATACGACTTTCGTGTTCGGCTGTATGTGCTTAACGATATCGGCGCCAACCAGCGGATCGAACCAGCCGGTGGACACGCCGAGCTTGCCGAGAATTTTGGTACAGAAATCCTGACTGGGTTCATAGGCGGTATTGGTCATCAGCACATGATCCCCTTGCTCCACAAAGGCAAGGATGGTGTTGGCAACGGCCGCCGCACCACAGGGGAACAGCGCGCAACCCGCGCCGCCTTCCAGTTCGCACATCGCTTCCTGCAGAGAGAAATGCGTCAGGGTTCCGCGACGCCCATAGAAAAGCGCACCGTTCGCCCGGTTGTGCGTGGCCTGTTTTTTGGCCTCTACGGTGTCAAATACCAGCGAAGAAGCGCGCTGGATCACGCTATTTACTGAGCCCAGCGTGTACTTTTTACTGCGTCCTGCGTGAACGAGCTTGGTTTCAAGTTGCTTATCTGCCATGTTGTCTTACCTGTTTTTATACGTCTGGATGTCTAAACTACCATGAATCAAAGATGACGCATCCTGCAGAACGGTCATACAGTAGAAAATAATCTCAAAATGCTTCTGGTGACTTTTTTACTGCGTAAGCGCAAGGAAAAGAAACCAAAGGTGCGGCAATATGTAAATAGTAATGAGAACGACTATCAATTCGACGTCGTTTTGATATGATTACGCTCAGATTTTGTGATTTGCGTCCTGGAGATACAGAGTGGGTAATAATTTGATGCAGACGGATCTTTCCGTCTGGGGTATGTATCAGCACGCCGATATCGTGGTTAAGTGCGTGATGATTGGGCTGATTTTGGCGTCAGTGGTCACCTGGGCTATCTTCTTTAGTAAGAGCCTTGAGTTCTTTACTCAGAAACGCCGCCTTAAGCGTGAACAGCAACTGCTGGCAGATGCCCGCTCTTTAGATCAGGCAAGTGAAATTGCCGCAGGATTCGATGGCAAAAGCCTGGGCGCACAGTTGATTAACGAAGCGCAGAACGAGCTGGAACTGTCAGAAGGCAGCGACGATAACGAAGGCATTAAAGAGCGTACCGGCTTCCGTCTGGAGCGTCGTGTGGCGGCGGTAGGTCGTCATATGGGCCGCGGTAACGGATACCTGGCCACCATCGGGGCTATCTCACCATTCGTCGGTCTGTTCGGTACCGTATGGGGCATCATGAATAGCTTCATCGGGATTGCACAAACTCAAACCACCAACCTGGCCGTTGTTGCGCCGGGTATCGCAGAAGCGCTGTTAGCGACCGCAATTGGTCTGGTTGCAGCAATTCCAGCGGTTGTTATCTACAACATTTTCGCACGTCAGATTGGCAGCTATAAAGCGATGCTGGGTGACGTCGCGGCACAGGTGCTGTTGCTGCAAAGTCGCGATCTGGACCTGAATGCAAGCGCATCCGCGCATCCGGTACGTGCAGCGCAGAAATTACGTGTAGGATAATGTTCCATGGCAATGAGCTTTAATGAAAACCTGGACGACAACGGTGAAATGCATGAAATCAACGTGACGCCGTTTATCGACGTTATGTTGGTTTTATTGATCATCTTTATGGTTGCCGCGCCGTTGGCAACCGTAGATGTGAAGGTGAATCTTCCTGCCTCCACCAGCACGCCGCAGCCGCGTCCGGAAAAACCGGTTTACCTGTCAGTTAAAGCCGATAAGAGTATGTTTATTGGCAACAATCAGGTGACGGATGAAACCATGATTAACGAGCTAAATGCGTTAACTGACGGGAAGAAAGACACCACGATTTTCTTCCGGGCAGATAAAACCGTTGATTATGAGACCATGATGAAGGTGATGGATACGCTGCATCAGGCGGGCTTCCTGAAGATTGGTCTGGTTGGCGAAGAGACTGTGAAAGCGAAGTAATCCTCATCATTGCCGGGTAATGGTTGCCGCCTTACCCGGCGTGTCTCTCCTGATTCAACTCCCTTGCACTCTTGTTCTTATCTGTTCTCATCTAACGCGACCGTGGTTATCCTGGTGGGTTCGTAGTTCCCTTCAGACAGCTTTCGCGTCAGGCGTAAGGTGGCCGTTTCCCGCGCGAGTATATGCTGGTAGGTGCTTTCCAGTCGGGCCATGATTTTGTCCCGCAGTTCTGGTTGCTGCTCCATAATGGCTTCGATCGCGGCACCGTAGATCTCTTCTTTAGCCTGTAGCGAGTAAATTTCACGGCGATTTTGCCATTTCATCCGCACCAGTGCAGCGGGAATAGAGACTATCTCCTGAGCAACGCTTTCCAGTGTCGCGTTTTTATTGGCAATCAACACGGCTAAATTTTGCTTTAAGACAAACTCATCGCTTTTATGGTTATCTAAAGCCAAATAAACATTATTATCCTCAACATCTTTCATTTTATTTCTCTTCCAGAGAATAAAAAATAGGGTCGCTGGTTTCACGGGTAATTAAATTAAGCCAAATTTTGTTGCCCTGTTCATTTATGATGGCTGTTTTTTGAGTCAAAATTTTACTTAATTCTTGTGCATTAATGTCGCCTTCTGCCTGTAGTGAATTGAGTAGACGAGAGAATGACTCAATTTTTGCTGCACGAAATAGACGCTCTTTTAAATGGCGGTCGCACTCTTCAAATAGCATATTTCGTGACTGACCGGTAGCGGTTGAGCTAATCAAAATATCGGATTCGTAATCGCTTAATGTTATCTTCCCCTGAGTCAAATTTTCACTATTATCTGTGGAGGTGGTATTGTCAGGTGAGCTGGATAAGTGAAAACACGAGGGAACAAGATGCTCGGGAAGCATGTTGAAATATCCTTTGATGCCAATGATATGTTGTTTTAAATAAACCATGCCGCGTTGACAATAGCATGGCGTAATTTTAAAATCAAAAAAAATGGAGCCAGTATATGAACAGTATATTTTATTCTGTTATTACCCTGCTATTGCTGACCTGCGGGGTACTTTTGTTGATGCGCAGTGCAAATAAAAACCGTAATGCAGAAAATGGATACGCTGAAAACCAGCCGGAAATACTGAGTAAAGAAGAGGGTGAAGATCATTTCTCGGTACTGATGAATTCGATTACTCCGGTTTGGTATTGGCGCGTCAATCACGAATATATCGATTTTATCCACTCGACGATCAAACGGATGACAATGGTGGAGCTGAATGAGACGCCAGGGCTATTTGATGCACAGCGGCGTTGCAGCGATCTCAACTCTGCAGTGTATAAATATTACGACAATATTAAAAAACGCTGTCTGAGTGGCGAGAAAGTCCCGCATGCCGATCTGGACGTGCTTAACTTACGTCAGTGCTTCAGGGAGTTCAGCCTGGAAGCCTACCCTGCACTTGTCGCGCTGGTGTGGCCTGAATATCAGCGCCCAGAAATCAAAGCAGAAGAGGTGTGAGGAGCTGGCTGGCCCGTATTATGTGCCGGGAAGAACAACGTTGCTACCCGGCACGGTATTACCTACGGCTATTTGTCAGATGAGGCCTGCCACAGGTTCAGCTTACCGTCCGCGACGTGCTTATCGATCTGCGCCAGTTCTTCGGCGCTGAACGTCAGATTCGCCAGCGCCTGAACGTTTTCTTCCAGTTGCTCCGGTCGACTGGCGCCAATCAATACCGACGTTACCCTGTTGTCTTTTAGCAGCCAGCTTAAGGCCATTTGTGCCATCGACTGTCCACGCTGTTGCGCCATCTCATTAAGCAAACGCAGGCTGGTAAGGTTTTCTTCCGTCAGCATGTTTTCCGTTAACCCACGAACCTTTTTCCCTTCACGCTGCATGCGTGAACCTTCCGGAATACCGTTGAGGTATTTCCCCGTCAGCAGTCCCTGAGCCAGCGGCGTAAATGCGATGCAGCCCATGCCGTTGGATTCCAGCGTATCCAGCAGGCCGCTGCTGTCTACCCAGCGGTTAAGCAGGTTGTAAGACGGCTGATGGATCAGCAATGGAATTTTCCATTCCCGCATCAACTCGGCCATTTTCTGCGTACGTTCCGGAGAATAGGATGATATGCCGACATACAGCGCTTTACCGCTTTGCACGGCGTGGGCCAGCGCCGAGGCGGTCTCTTCCATTGGCGTATTTTCGTCAACGCGGTGAGAGTAGAAGATATCGACATAGTCGAGACCCATGCGTTTCAGACTCTGGTCGAGGCTGGCGAGCAGGTATTTGCGCGAACCGCCAGAACCGTATGGCCCAGGCCACATGTCATAGCCTGCCTTGGTGGAGATAATCAGTTCATCGCGATAGTGTGCAAAATCCTCGCGCAGTAATCGGCCAAAATTCTCTTCTGCGCTGCCTGGTGGCGGCCCATAGTTATTGGCTAAATCAAAATGCGTGATGCCTAAATCAAATGCTTTACGCAACAGGGCGCGCTGTGAATCCAGCGCCTGAACGTGCCCAAAACTGTGCCATAAACCCAGCGATAGCGCGGGTAAACGCAAACCGCTGCGCCCACAGTAGCGATAGAGCATCTGCTCGTAACGTTCAGGATTGGCAAACCAGGCCATGAGATCTCCTTAGTGCAGGTGAATTTCGAAACAACGTTTCTATTCTAGCGGGTTCACGGTGAATATCCCGTTCACCAGGTCACACTGAGATGAAAAACTGGGCAAAAACAGGTCACTGTGCTTTGCTTAAAAAAACATCAATCAGGAGTGCGACGATGCCGCGTTTGACTGCCAAAGATTTTCCGCAAGAACTGCTCGACTACTATGACTATTACGCGCATGGCAAAATAACGAAACGCGAGTTTCTCAATCTGGCAGCGAAATATGCAGTGGGTGGCATGACGGCGTTGGCCTTATTCAATTTATTGAAACCCAACTATGCCCTCGCAACGCAGGTAGAATTTACCGATCCCGATATTCTGGCGGAATATATTACCTATCCTTCGCCAGAAGGGCATGGTGATGTGCGGGGGTATTTAGTTAAACCTGCGAAGGTGACAGGGAAAGTTCCGGCCGTGGTGGTAGTGCATGAGAATCGTGGGCTGAATCCGTATATTGAAGATGTGGCGAGACGGGTGGCGAAGGCGGGCTTTATGGCACTTGCGCCGGATGGATTAAGTTCGGTAGGGGGATATCCTGGCAATGATGATAAAGGTCGGGAATTGCAGCAGCAGGTTGATCCCGTAAAGTTGATGAATGATTTTTTTGCCGCCATTGAATTTATGCAACATTATTCAGGGGCGACGGGAAAGGTAGGTATTACCGGATTTTGCTACGGTGGTGGTGTGTCGAATGCCGCTGCTGTGGCTTTCCCTGAACTGGCCTGCGCGGTGCCTTTTTATGGGCGGCAGGTTCCTACATCAGATGTCCCTAAAATAAACGCGCCTTTATTACTGCACTATGCGCAATTAGACACACGTATTAATGAGGGATGGCCTGCCTATGAAGCGGCGCTTAAGGCCAATAAGAAAGTCTATGAAGCCTATATCTATCCCGGTGTTAATCATGGCTTTCACAACGATTCGACCCCCCGTTATGATAAAGCTGCCGCTGATTTAGCCTGGGAACGTACTCTTGCGTGGTTTAACAAATATTTGCGATAGAAAACAATAGATTATTTAATGCTTATAACTAATTACCTGAATAATAATGCTACCTAATTTCATTAGCATTCATATTGATATAGTGTGGAGAGATAGTGGATGTACTTAAGAAAGTAAAAAAATAAAGAACGCATTATATCTTCTCTACTGCCTGCCGATAACAAGGATAAGTATCGCCTGATGGCGAATTCCTCATCAACGGCAAGGAAATTATTATGCGTTTGCTGAAAAACTTCACTATTCGTATTGTCATGTTGGCAATACTGGGACTTTTTTGCCTGCTCTGGTCGGGCGTGGGTTTATTCAGTCTTCATTCGTTATCAAAAATATCTGAAGGCAATGATATTGACCGTCATCTTGTCCATCAGATGACGGTTCTCAGTCAGGGTAACGATCAGTACTTTCGCTTCGTAACGCGCTTAAGTCGCGCCATGGATGTCAAAATGAGTGGCGGAATGCCTGATTTTGCGCCAGCGCAACAGTCCCTGGAGAATATGAGCAAAAAACTCCAGGAGATGAAAACGTTGTCTCCGGGACCAATGGATCCTGACGTCGCTAACGCAGTACTGACGAAGTGGCAGGCGCTGCTGGACAACGGCGTGATCCCGCAAATGCAACTGGCGCAGCAGGGCACGCTTACGGCCTTTGCGGAGCATGCCAGCACTATTACACCCGCGTTGAGCCGTGAATTTGGCGCCAGTGCCGAGCGTTTTAACGCCACGGCAGGTGAGCGACTCGATACCACCCGCGTGATGGTCGATGGCAAAACCTCTATCATCCGGACGCTAATTATCACCGCCGTTATTCTTGGGATTGCCCTCCTTTTCTTTACCGACCGCTACCTTGTTTCCATGATGGTGAAACCGCTGGGACGTATTCGCCAACAGTTCCAGCAGATTGCGCAGGGCGATCTCAGCCATCCCATCGAAGATTTTGGTCGTAACTGTGTGGGGCAACTGGTGCCGTTATTGTGCGCGATGCAGGATAGCCTGCGTGAAGCCGTCAGTACCATCCGTTCAGGTAGTGACAACATCTGGCGAGGGGCGACGGAAATTTCCACCGGGAACAACGATCTCTCCTCACGTACTGAAGAGCAGGCTGCGGCTCTGGAAGAGACCGCTGCCAGCATGGAGCAACTGACCGCAACGGTAAAACTGAACGCAGAAAATGCGCGTGAAGCCAGCCAGCTTGCCGATACGGCCACAGAAACGGCAGGCAAAGGGAGCACGCTGGTTTCGGAAGTGGTTGAGACGATGGACGGCATTGCCGCCAGCTCTAAACAGATCGCGGAAATCACGTCAGTTATTAATAGCATTGCTTTCCAGACCAACATTCTGGCGCTGAACGCGGCGGTTGAAGCAGCCAGGGCAGGCGAGCAGGGGCGCGGTTTTGCCGTCGTCGCCGGTGAAGTACGCAACCTTGCCAGTCGCAGCGCCGGGGCGGCGAAAGAGATTGAGACGCTGATTGGCGAGTCATCGCGTCGTGTTGATCAGGGCGCTCGTCTGGTTAAAGAAACAGGATTAACCATGGAGGCGATTCTGCGCGGCGCCACCGAAGTGACTGTCATCATGAAGCAAATTGCCTCTGCCTCGGAAGAACAGAATAAGGGTATCTCGCAGGTGAGCGTGGCGATCACGCAGATGGACAGCGTAACGCAACAGAACGCTGCATTGGTAGAACAAGTTTCCGCCGCGGCAGTGGCGTTGGAACGACAAACAGAGGAGCTGCAACGCTCGGTGCAACAGTTCCGCCTTTCCGCTAATGATGTGCAATACGCAGCCAGTCAAACCGCTTCCTCTTCAGCAGACAGCAAAACGTCTGCGGCCGCTAAAACGGATGAGTGGGTGTCCTTTTAAGCCGTTATAAAAAGTTCGTGATACCTCTGGTCTTTGCTTAAAAAATCGCTATATAATTTATTATATAGCGATTGAGGGTTATGCATGGACAACCATTTTGGTAAAGGCCTGATGGCCGGATTAAACGCCTCAAGTGCGGACAGTGCACGCTCGGTGGCGAATTTTTGTGCGGATTATAAGCGTGGTTTTGTGCTGGGATTTTCACATCGAATGTTTGAAAAAACGGGCGATCGACAGCTCAGCGCGTGGGAAGCGGGGATCCTGACGCGCCGTTATGGGCTGGATAAAGAGATGGTGATGGATTTCTTTAAAGAGAACCTGTCCAGTACAACAATTCGGTTTTTCATGGCCGGCTATCGACTCGAAGCTTGATCCGAAAGGGGTATTATCTTGCTTTAATTAATTACACTATTGACCTACGCCTTCGTTTTGTTGCTCCGCCGAAGTATTATAATGCACATAACCATATAAAAAGTGTGGTAATGGCGCGCCGATCGCAATATGCAACATGCGAATGGTGCAAAATAAAAGCCAGGTCTTCGCAACGGAATAACTATAAAATGACTGGAGATAACTCTCTCATCAATTCGAGCGGCATTAATCGCCGTGATTTCATGAAGCTTTGTGCAGCACTGGCCGCTACCATGGGGCTCAGTAGCAAAGCCGCCGCAGAAATGGCCGAATCAGTTTCTCGTCCTCAGCGCCCACCGGTTATCTGGATTGGTGCTCAGGAGTGTACGGGTTGTACTGAATCGCTGCTTCGCGCGACACACCCTACAGTGGAAAACCTCGTTCTGGAGACAATCTCTCTGGAATACCATGAGGTGCTCTCTGCCGCCTTCGGCCATCAGGTCGAAGAGAACAAACATAACGCACTGGAGAAGTACAAAGGGCAATATGTTCTGGTAGTAGATGGTTCTATCCCACTGAAAGATAATGGTATTTACTGCATGGTTGCCGGTGAGCCGATCGTGGATCACATCCGCCGGGCCGCAGAAGGCGCAGCCGCTATCATTGCCATCGGCTCTTGCGCCGCGTGGGGTGGTGTTGCTGCCGCTGGCGTTAACCCAACGGGTGCCGTCGGCCTGCAAGAAGTTCTGCCAGGCAAAACCATCATCAACATCCCCGGCTGTCCGCCGAACCCGCATAACTTCCTCGCAACGGTCGCGCATATCATCACTTATGGTAAGCCGCCGAAGCTGGATACCAAAAACCGTCCGACATTCGCCTATGGCCGTTTGATTCACGAACACTGCGAACGCCGCCCGCACTTCGATGCTGGTCGCTTTGCTAAAGAGTTTGGCGATGAAGGCCACCGTGAAGGTTGGTGCCTCTACCATCTGGGCTGTAAAGGACCAGAAACCTACGGCAACTGCTCAACGCTGCAATTCTGCGATGTGGGTGGCGTGTGGCCGGTGGCTATCGGTCACCCTTGCTACGGCTGTAACGAAGAAGGCGTCGGCTTCCATAAAGGTATTCACCAGCTTGCTCACGTGGAAAACCAAACGCCGCGTTCCGAGAAACCTGATGTCAACATGAAAGAAGGCGGCAATGTTTCTGCCGGAGCGATTGGACTGCTGGGTGGCGTAGTAGGACTGGTTGCCGGTGTCAGCGTGATGGCGGTTCGTGAACTGGGGCGTCAGCAGAAGAAAGATAACGCTGACTCACGGGGAGAATAACCGTGAACAGACGTAACTTTATTAAAGCAGCCTCCAGCGGGGCATTGCTGTTGGGCGCAGCGCCGTCCATCAGCCATGCGGCTGCAGAAAACCGTCCGCCGATCCCTGGTTCTCTTGGGATGCTCTATGACTCGACGCTGTGCGTAGGCTGCCAGGCCTGTGTCACCAAGTGTCAGGATATCAACTTCCCGGCGCGTAACCCGGAAGGCGAGCAAACCTGGTCGAACAACGACAAACTGTCGCCGTATACCAATAACATCATTCAGGTGTGGCGTAGCGGAACAGGCGTTAACAAAGACCAGGAAGAAAATGGTTACGCATACATCAAGAAACAGTGCATGCACTGTGTTGATCCGAACTGCGTTTCCGTTTGCCCGGTCTCCGCGCTGAAGAAAGATCCGAAAACCGGCATCGTCCATTATGACAAAGATGTCTGCACGGGCTGTCGTTACTGCATGGTCGCCTGCCCGTACAACGTGCCTAAGTACGACTACAACAACCCGTTTGGTGCGCTTCACAAATGTGAACTGTGTAACCAGAAAGGCGTTGAGCGTCTGGACAAAGGTGGTTTACCGGGTTGTGTTGAAGTGTGCCCAGCCGGTGCGGTGATTTTTGGTACGCGTGAAGAGCTGATGGCTGAGGCGAAAAAACGTCTCGCGCTGAAGCCAGGTAGCGAATACCACTATCCGCGTCAGACGGTGAAAGCAGGCGATACCTATCTGCATACGGTACCGAAGTACTACCCGCACCTGTACGGTGAGAAAGAAGGTGGTGGTACGCAGGTTATGGTACTGACGGGTGTTCCTTACGAGGATTTGGATCTGCCGAAGCTGGATGATCTTTCAACTGGTGCGCGTTCCGAACATGTTCAACATTCCCTGTACAAGGGCATGATATTACCCCTGGCTGCGCTGGCGGGCTTAACCGTGCTGGTTCGTCGTAACACGAAAAACGACCATCACGATGGAGGAGACGATCATGAGTCATGATCCTAAACCGCTGGGCGGAAAAATAATCAGCAAACCGGTCATTATTTTTGGGCCGCTTATCGTCCTGTGTATGCTCCTGATCGTGAAACGTCTGGTCTTCGGACTGGGCTCAGTCTCCGATCTGAACGGCGGTTTCCCATGGGGTGTATGGATCGCGTTTGACCTGTTGATTGGTACTGGCTTCGCGTGCGGCGGTTGGGCGCTGGCGTGGGCGGTGTACGTTTTCAACAGAGGACAATACCATCCGTTGGTTCGTCCGGCGCTGCTGGCGAGCCTGTTTGGCTACTCGTTGGGTGGTCTGTCGATCACCATTGACGTCGGTCGTTACTGGAACCTGCCGTATTTCTACATTCCGGGCCACTTCAACGTGAACTCGGTACTGTTCGAAACGGCGGTCTGTATGACCATCTATATCGGCATCATGGCGCTGGAATTTGCTCCGGCTCTGTTTGAACGCTTGGGGTGGAAAGTTTCCCTCAAACGTTTGAATAAAGTGATGTTCTTTATTATTGCCCTCGGCGCGCTGCTGCCAACCATGCACCAGTCTTCAATGGGTTCATTGATGATTTCTGCGGGTTATAAGGTGCATCCGCTATGGCAAGCTTATGAAATGCTGCCGCTTTTCTCGGTATTAACCGCCTTTATTATGGGCTTCTCGATCGTCATCTTTGAAGGCTCGTTGGTACAAGCCGGTCTGAAAGGTAACGGTCCGGACGAGAAAAGTTTGTTCATCAAGCTGACGAATACCATCAGCGTGCTGCTGGCTATTTTCGTCGTTCTGCGCTTTGGCGAACTGATCTATCGCGACAAGCTGTCCTATGCGTTCTCAGGCGATCTTTACTCCCTGATGTTCTGGCTTGAAGTCGTGCTGATGGTCTTCCCGCTGGTGGTGCTGCGTGTCACTAAGCTGCGTAATGACTCGCGCATGCTGTATCTGTCTGCGCTGAGCGCATTGCTGGGTTGTGCAACATGGCGTCTGTCCTATTCGCTGGTGGCGTTCAATCCTGGTGGTGGCTACCACTACTTCCCAACCTGGGAAGAGCTGTTGATTTCTATTGGTTTTGTGGCTATTGAGATTTGTGCATACATCGTACTCATTCGTCTACTGCCGATACTTCCTCCTTTAAAACAAAACGATCAAAATCGTCATGAGGCGAGCAAAGCATGAGCCAGAGAATTACTATTGATCCGGTAACCCGTATTGAGGGTCATTTACGCATCGACTGCGAAATCGAAAATGGCGTGGTATCTAAAGCATGGGCTTCCGGTACCATGTGGCGCGGCATGGAAGAGATCGTGAAAAACCGCGATCCGCGCGATGCCTGGATGATTGTGCAGCGTATCTGTGGTGTTTGTACGACCACTCACGCTATCTCTTCCGTTCGTGCAGCAGAAAGTGCGCTGAATATTGATGTTCCGGTGAACGCACAGTATATCCGTAACATCATTCTGGCCGCGCACACCACGCATGACCACATTGTTCACTTCTATCAGCTGTCTGCGCTGGACTGGGTGGATATCACTTCTGCACTGAAAGCTGACCCAGCGAAAGCGTCTGCCATGCTGAACGGCGTGTCCTCCTGGCACCTGAACAGTGCAGAAGAGTTCACCAAGGTTCAGAACAAGATCAAAGATCTTGTTGCCAGCGGTCAGTTAGGCATTTTTGCTAACGGTTGCTGGGGTCACCCGGCAATGCAGCTGCCGCCGGAAGTGAACCTGATTGCGGTCGCACACTACCTGCAAGCGCTGGAATGCCAGCGTGATGCCAACCGCGTTGTGGCACTGTTGGGCGGTAAAACGCCGCACATCCAGAACCTGGCGGTAGGTGGGGTTGCTAACCCAATTAACCTTGATGGCCTCGGCGTGCTGAACCTTGAACGCCTGATGTACATCAAGTCCTTCATCGATAAGCTGAGCGACTTCGTTGAGCAGGTGTACAAGGTTGATACCGCGGTTATTGCTGCGTTCTATCCTGAGTGGCTGGAACGTGGTCAGGGTGCGGTTAACTACCTGAGTGCGCCGGAATTCCCGACAGACGGTAAAAACGGCAGTTTCCTGTTCCCGGGTGGTTACATCACCGATGCTGATCTGTCGACCTATCGTCCGATCACCTCTCACTCCGATGAGTACTTGATCAAAGGGATTCAGGAGAGTGCGAAACACGCGTGGTACAAAGACGAAGCGCCGCAGGCTCCGTGGGAAGGCACAACGGTTCCTGATTACACCGGTTGGTCAGACGACGGCAAATACTCCTGGGTTAAAGCACCGACCTTCTACGGTAAAACGGTTGAAGTGGGTCCGCTGGCCAACATGCTGTGTAAACTGGCGGCCAAACGCGAGTCTACCCATGCCAAGCTGAATGAAATCATCGCGATTTACACCAAGCTGACCGGTAAAACTATCGAAGTGTCGCAGTTGCACTCTACGCTGGGCCGTATTATTGGCCGTACTGTTCACTGCTGTGAACTGCAGAACGTTCTGCAGGATCAGTACAACGCGCTGATTGTGAACATCGGTAAAGGCGACCACACCACCTTCGTGAAACCGGATATTCCGGCAACAGGCGAATTCAAAGGTGTTGGTTTCCTCGAAGCGCCACGCGGTATGCTGTCTCACTGGATGGTGATTAAAGACGGCATTATCAGCAACTACCAGGCGGTTGTACCGTCAACCTGGAACTCTGGCCCACGTAACTTTAATGATGAAGTGGGACCGTATGAGCGCTCGCTGGTAGGTACGCCGATTGCCGATCCAAACAAACCGCTGGAAGTGGTTCGTACCATTCACTCCTTCGACCCTTGTATGTCATGTGCGGTGCATGTGGTGGACGTTGACGGGAACGAAGTGGTCTCAGTTAAGGTTCTGTAATGCGGATATTAGTCTTAGGGGTCGGCAATATTTTGCTGACCGACGAAGCCATCGGGGTACGTATCGTTGAGGCATTAGAGCAACGATACATCCTGCCAGACTTTGTTGATGTTCTGGACGGTGGTACGGCTGGGATGGAGCTTCTCGGCGATATGGCGAACAGAGATCATCTGATCATTGCTGACGCCATTGTGTCGAAGAAAAACACGCCAGGAACGATGATGGTCCTGCGGGATGAAGAGATCCCGGCGCTGTTTACCAACAAAATCTCACCGCACCAGCTTGGCCTGGCCGACGTATTGTCGGCCCTGCGTTTTACCGGCGAGTTTCCGAAAAAGCTGACCTTAGTCGGCGTTATTCCGGAATCGTTGGAACCGCATATCGGGCTAACGCCAACGGTTGAAGCGATGATTGAACCTGCGCTGGAGCAGGTTCTTGCCGCGCTTCGCGAATCAGGCGTTGAAGCGATCCCTCGGGAGGCGGCTCATGTCTGAGGAGTTTGTCGGTTTTCAGACGGCCCCGAAGACGCAGATTCAGGCAGCGTTTGAAGAGGTTGCCCGGCGTTCGATGCACGACCTCTCGTTCTTGCATCCGAATATGCCGGTATATGTCTCTGATTTTACGCTGTTTGAAGGACAGTGGACGGGGTGTGTTATCACACCCTGGATGCTCAGCGCACTGATTTTCCCCGGACCGGACCAGATCTGGCCGGTGCGTAAAGTCAGTGAAAAAATCGGGTTGCGTCTGCCGTATGGCGAGATGACCTTTACCGTTGGTGAACTGGAGGGCGTATCGCAATACCTTTCCTGTTCACTGATGTCGCCGCTTTCGCACAGTATGTCGGCGCAAGAAGGTGTGCGTCTGACTGACGATTGCGCGCGCATGCTGTTATCGCTGCCGGTGAGCGATCCGAATGCGCCGCAGCTAAATCGCCGCGCGCTGCTGCTGGGTCGTCGGAACTGCGAAAATGCATGAGCTGTCCCTTTGTCAGAGCGCGGTTGAGATTGTTCAACAGCAGGCAGAGCAGCACGGTGTCAAACGTGTAACCGGCGTTTGGCTGGAAATCGGAGCGCTCTCGTGCGTTGAAGAGAGCGCCGTCCGTTTCAGTTTCGACATCGTCTGTCAGGGCACGCTGGCGCAAGGGTGTGAGCTGCATATTGATTACAAACCAGCCCAGGCATGGTGCTGGGATTGCAGTCAGGTTGTGGAAATCACCCAGCATGATGCGCAGTGTCCACTATGTCAGGGCGATCGTCTGCGGGTTGATGCAGGCGATTCACTGAAAGTGAAAAGTATTGAAGTCGAATAACCCATAGGTTGCTATGGGGCGGAGTCAGATATGTGTATTGGAGTCCCTGGTCAGGTTCTGGCCGTTGGTGAAGATATTCACCAGCTTGCGCAGGTTGAAGTGTGCGGCATCAAACGTGATGTCAATATTGCCCTGATTTGTGAAGGTGATACCGCTGAGCTGGTCGGGCAATGGGTGCTGGTGCACGTAGGGTTCGCCATGAGCATCATTGATGAAGATGAAGCTAAAGCCACGTTAGACGCACTTCGCCGCATGGAGTACGACGTCACCAGCGCGTGACAATCGGTTAGTGCCTGATGGCGTTACGCTTATCAGGCCTACGCCTTCTATGTAGGCCGGATAAGGCATTTATGCCGCCATCCGGCATCTTGCGTTAACCCTGGCGCTTATCTTCGGTATTGGTGTCGAAGTCGCTGGCGTCATGACGTTCATGAAGCTGCTCGTTTAGCGGCCCGTTAGTGCGGTTTACAATACGACCTCGCTTAACTGCCGGACGCGCGGCAACCTCTTTTGCCCAGCGCTGTACGTGCTTGTAACTTCCTGCATCGAGGAACTCTGCCGCGTCGTACACGTTGCCCAGCACCACATTGCCAAACCACGGCCAAACCGCCATATCGGCAATGGTGTATTCATCTCCTGCCACAAACTGATGCTGTGCTAACTGTTTATCCAGCACGTCGAGCAAGCGTTTGGCTTCCATAGTGAAGCGGTTGATCGCGTACTCGATTTTTACCGGCGCATAGTTATAGAAGTGACCAAAACCACCGCCGAGGAACGGCGCCGCACCCTGTAACCAGAACAACCAGTTCAGTGTTTCAGTACGTTTTGCCAAATCCTGCGGCAGGAAATAACCGTATTTTTCCGCCAGATAGAGCAGTATTGCGCCAGATTCGAATACGCGAACCGGTGGGTTTTGCGAGTGGTCGCGCAGTGCCGGGATCTTCGAGTTCGGATTCACCTCAACAAAGCCGCTGGAAAACTGATCGCCATCGCCAATGCGAATAATCCAGGCATCGTATTCCGCGCCCTTCACGCCCTGCGCCAGCAGCTCCTCCAGCATAATCGTCACTTTCTGCCCGTTTGGTGTACCCAGCGAATAGAGCTGCAGCGGATGCTTGCCAACCGGCAGCGTTTTTTCGTGGGTGGCGCCGGAAATCGGGCGGTTGATATTGGCGAATGCGCCGCCGTTCGATTTTTCCCACGTCCAGACTTTCGCGGGCTGATAGGTATTGTCTGACATATTGACCTGCCTTCTGAGTGGTTGTGTTGATGCAGTGTAGCAGTTAGGTAGAACTCAATTTAACAGATTGGGACTTTATGTCGCTTTGTGCTGAAAGGGGAAGATAAATCTAACCCGTTCATTGTACCTGGCCCGTACTCCATGAAGAGGAAATCAATGTTGGACGGAAATTGCTACCGTATTCACCATCAAAAATTGGCGGTGAATAAGCAGTAATAATGAAAAATGGTGTTCCAGGAGTAAGCGGTTATCAGGGCCCTGCGGGTGGGTGGGGTGCGGTAAAAGCCGTCACTGCTTCGGTGTTTTCGCAAAAGGCTGTCGCGCGCGACATTATCGCGATGTTCAAAATGAACCAGGTGAAAGGGTTCGACTGTCCGGGCTGCGCGTGGCCGGACCCCGGGCATCGTGCGCCAATGGAGCTGTGCGAAAATGGCGTTAAGGCGGTTTCCTGGGAGACAACCAGTAAGAAAGCGTCACCGGAATTTTTCAGCCGTCACCCGGTTTCCACACTCTGGCACTACAGCGATTATGAACTGGAAAACATTGGTCGTTTGACGCATCCAATGAAATACGATGCAGTGTCTGACACCTGGCAGGCGGTGGATTGGGATATCGCCTTTCGGGAAATCGGCGAGCGTCTGCGCAGCTATGACTCAGCACAACAGGTTGAGTTTTATACCTCCGGCAGAACGTCAAATGAGGCGGCGTTCCTGTATCAGCTGTTTGCCCGCGAATATGGTAGCAGCAACTTTCCTGATTGCTCAAACATGTGCCACGGACCGACCAGTGCAGGGCTAACGCCGGCCATTGGCCTTGGGAAAGGGACCGTTGAACTTGATGATTTTGACCACTGCGATCTGGTGATTTGTATCGGGCATAACCCTGGTACTAACCATCCACGCATGCTGACCACCTTACGCGACGTTGCCAAACGTGGAGCCAAAATTATCTCCATCAACCCGCTGAACGAAAGGGGGCTTGAGCGCTTTAGCTTCCCGCAAAGTGCGAAAGAGATGTTCACTGGTCAGGCGACGGAGCTGAGCAACGACTACTACCAGGTAAAAATGGGCGGTGACGCCTCGTTGCTCAAAGGCATAATGAAGGCGCTGATCGAAATGGACGAAGCGCGGATCCTACTGGATCAGCAGCCGACGCTCGATCATGCGTTTATCGACCACCATACCGCGGGATATGCAGCGCTGTATGACGACTTACGTCAGCATAACTGGGCGGAGCTGGAACAGGACTCGGGCCTGACGCGCAGTCAGATGGAAGATCTGGCGCACAGCTACAGTAAATCCAGCGCCACGATTGTTTGTTATGGTCTGGGCATCACTCAGCATAAAAACGGCACCGAGAACGTCCAGCAACTGGTAAATCTGTTGTTGCTGAAAGGTAATATGGGTAAGCCGGGGGCGGGGATCTGCCCGTTACGCGGCCATTCTAATGTGCAGGGCGATCGTTCTGTGGGGATCAACGAAGCGGCGTCCGAAGACTTCCTGCAACGACTTGAGAAGCATTTTTCTATCCGCGTTCCGCGCAAACATGGACGCTCCAGCGTGGAGAGCATTCGGGCCATCGAGCGGGGAGATGCAAAAGCGCTCATCTGCATGGGCGGCAATCTGGCGGTAGCGATGCCCCAGCCGCAGCGTACCTTTGCGGCGATGAAAAATCTGGATCTGCAGGTCCATGTGGCGACCAAACTGAACAGATCGCATCTGCTGCTGGCAAAGCATAACTACCTGCTACCTGCATTAGGCCGAACGGAGCGCGACATGCAGGCGACGGGGATCCAGTCGGTGACCGTCGAAGATTCTATGTCGATGGTCCACGCTTCCTGTGGCGCGCTGAAGCCGGCTTCCCGCTGGCTAAAATCGGAGCCCGCGATTGTGGCGGGCATGGCGCGTGCCACGCTGCCACATTCTCCGATCAACTGGGAAGCATTTACCGGGGACTACGCGTTGATCCGTGACGCCATTGAAGCCGTGATCCCGGCGTTCCACGATTACAACGCACGTATTGCCGAGCCGGGCGGATTTCGTATGGATACGCCTGCTTCGCGCCGTGAATGGCGAACGGAGAATGGCAAAGCCAACTTTATCGTCAGCCATCAGCGGGCGGTAGAGCGGGAACATCAGCCTGCTGATGCACTGGTTCTGGCGACGCTGCGTAGCCACGATCAGTACAACACCACGATTTATGGTATGAACGATCGCTATCGTGGCATTACTGGCCGTCGGGATGTGGTGTTTTTAAGCGCCGAAGAAGCGACGAGCCGCGGTCTGAGCCAAGGTGATGTGGTCAACGTTCAGGCGCTGGATGACAACGGTCAGCCCTGCGCGGATCGCATCATGTACGGCTTAACGGTGGTGATTTACAACATGGCGGCTGGCTCAATTGGCGCTTATCTGCCTGAAGCGAATGTCCTGCTTTCGCTGGATGCGGTAGATACACAAAGTTTGACTCCGGCGTATAAAAGCATACCGGTCACCCTGACCAAAGCGTAGTTCCTGCTGTGAATTTTTCGCCTCTGAGCGCCAGCCGCTGCGTTGAGGTGTATGATGATGTCGACCTCTGTCCGGTTAGTGTCGCAGAGCAGGCAATCAGAGCGAAAAATTCACGCCAACCTGCTCAGGCTGTATTGTTTTGAGGTAAGGTGCATGAGCAAAGGAACGACCAGTCAGGATGCCCCATTCGGGACATTATTGGGCTATGCCCCAGGTGGCGTAGCAATCTACTCTTCAGATTACAGCTCCCTCGACCCACGGGACTACGACGATGATGCAGCATTTCGCAGCTATATCGACGATGAATACATGGGCCACAAATGGCAGTGCGTAGAGTTCGCACGCCGCTTTCTCTTCCTTAACTATGGCATGGTCTTCACCGATGTGGGTATGGCCTGGGAGATCTTCTCCTTACGCTTCCTGCGCGAAGTAGTGAATGACAACATCCTACCGTTACAGGCATTTCCGAATGGTTCGCCCCGCGCGCCGGTAGCAGGCGCACTGCTTATCTGGCAAAAAGGCGGCGAATTTAAAGATACCGGGCATGTGGCGGTCGTCACCCAGTTGCTGGAAAACAAAATCCGTATTGCCGAACAGAACGTGCTCCATACGCCGCTGCCTCCCGGACAGCAGTGGACCCGCGAACTGGAGATGGTGGTTGAGAACGGTTGTTACACCCTGCGTGATACCTTTGACGACACGACCATTCTTGGTTGGATGATCCAGACCGATGATACCCGTTTCAGCCTACCGCAGCCGGAGATCGCCAATGACTCGCTGAAAATTGGCGGCGCGCGACTGGAAGATAACGGGCAATTTGATGGTAAATGGCTGAATGAGCAGGACCCGCTGCAAAAAGCCTACGTGCTGGCGAACGGTCATGTGATTAATCAGGACCCGCATCAATACTTCACCATTACCGAGAGCGCCGAGCAGGAGCTGATTAAAGCCACCAACGAGCTGCACCTGATGTATCTGCATGCGACCGACAAGGTGCTGAAAGACGACAACCTGCTGGCGCTGTTTGATATCCCGAAAATCCTCTGGCCGCGCCTGCGCCTTTCCTGGCAGCGTCGTCGGCATCATATGATTACGGGGCGTATGGATTTCTGTATGGATGAACGTGGACTGAAGGTGTATGAGTACAACGCCGATTCCGCATCGTGTCATACCGAAGCCGGTTTGATTCTCGAAAGATGGGCCGAGCGTGGTTACACAGGGCAGGGACACAACCCGGCTGAAGGGTTGATCAACGAACTGGCAGGTGCCTGGAAGCACAGCCGTGCACGTCCGTTTGTCCACATCATGCAGGATAAGGATATCGAGGAAAACTATCACGCGCAGTTTATGCAGCAGGCGCTGCGTCAGGCCGGGTTTGACAGCAAAATTCTGCGAGGTCTGGATGAACTGCGCTGGGATGACGCCGGTCAATTGATTGACGGGGAAGGCCGTCTGGTGAACTGCGTCTGGAAGACCTGGGCGTGGGAAACCGCAATTGAACAGGTGCGCGAGGTCAGCGAAACGGAGTACGCCGCGGTGCCAATTCGTACCGGGCATACGAATCAGGAAGTGCGCTTAATCGATGTGTTGCTGCGCCCGGAAGTGCTGGTCTTCGAACCTCTGTGGACGGTTATCCCTGGCAACAAAGCGATTCTGCCGATCCTCTGGCAACTGTTCCCGCACCACCGTTATCTGCTTGATACGGATTTCACTGTTAATGAAGAGCTGGCGCAAACCGGTTATGCGGTGAAACCTATTGCAGGACGTTGTGGCAGCAACATCGATCTGGTGAGTCATCAGGAAGAGCTACTGGATAAAACCAGCGGTAAGTTTGCCGAGCAGAAGAACATTTATCAGCAGCTTTGGTGTCTGCCAAAAGTTGCCGGTAAATATATCCAGGTTTGTACCTTTACCGTAGGTGGTAACTATGGCGGTACCTGCCTGCGTGGTGACGAGTCGCTGGTGATTAAAAAAGAGAGCGATATCGAACCGCTGATTGTGGTGAAGGAAGACTAATCTTTCTGCTCGCTCATGAGTGAGATATGAAAAGCCGGAGTATATCTCCGGTTTTTTTATTTATGATTAGATTGATAGCACTTATATTTAAATGAGTGTCTATATTTATATAAATGACAGTAAATATTTTCATGGTAAATGATATTTAATGATTAATGCATTCGTTAAATGAATGCATTAATCATTAAATAATTATTGTTGTTTGTATTAGATAAATATCTTCTTGATTGTCATTTTAAATATAAAAACATAATGTGTTATTCGATTAATTAATGACATTGATCATGTTTTTACCTATGGAATATATCGGATTGCATTAGCGTGATAATTATAATAGTTAATTGTCATCAACAGCCATTGTTAACTGCCTGCAGAAATGACGTTGTAAGAAACATGTTGAGCGATTGGAACGTGCTCCATTAGGAAACGCAAAATACCGGCAGGAGTCGCCGGTCTGAGAGGGACGTATGGGTGACAGTTTTCAGAATGAAGTGCCGACGGCACGCGTTAATATTAAGTTAGATTTACACACCGGAGGCGTTCAAAAGAAAGTTGAATTGCCTTTAAAACTACTAACTGTCGGTGATTTCAGTAATGGCAGAGAGCAGCGACCATTATCTGAGCGTGAAAAGATAGATATTAATAAAAATAACTTTAACGATGTGCTGGCCAAGTTTTCACCAGTGGTTAATTTAAGTGTTAAAAATACGTTAGCTGATGATGACAGAAAGGACGATATTAACCTTACCTTTAAGAATATCCGCGATTTTGAACCTGAGCAGGTCGCACGAAATATCCCACAATTACGTGTTCTGTTGGCTATGCGTAACTTACTACGTGACCTGAAATCTAACTTACTCGATAACGCTGCTTTTCGTCGCGAGCTGGAAACAATCCTTAAGGATCCAGCCCTGAGTCAGGAATTGCGTAATGAGCTGGCAACTATGATGCCAGAAGAGATTTAACGCTCTACAGGGTTTCCTCCGCTAAATCGGCAGGAATAGTAAAGGAACATAAAAGGAATATGTTGATGTCTGTTCAGGAACATACCTCTTCAGCCGCGACCACCACGACCAGTGAACGCAGTGTTTATCAGTCCCTCTTTGACAAAATTAATCTTTCCCCCGTCGCGTCATTAAAAAATGTAGATGCGTGGCAGAGTGATGAAGCGCTTTCTGATGCCGCTCCGGCGGAGCGTGTGACCGCTGCTATTCAGGTTCTGGTCTCATGTCTGGCGGATGCCGCACAACCCTTAGAACGCCTGGATAAAACGCTACTCGATGAGCAGATTGCTCGTCTGGATAAGCAGATTAGCGATCAGGTTAATGAAGTTATGCATCATGCTGAATTTCAAAAACAAGAATCACTCTGGCGTGGTTTGCATTCAATGATCTCTGGTATCGATTTTCGCCGAAATGTCCGTGTCGAAATGATGGATGTCAGTAAGGATGCGCTGCGTGATGATTTTGATGACGCGCCGGAACTTATCCAGAGTGGGTTATATCGTCATGTTTATATTGAAGAATATGACCAGCCAGGTGGCGAACCTATTGCGGCAATGATTTCAGCGTACGAATTTGATAACAGCCCGCAGGATATCGCGCTGCTGCGCAACATTTCTGGCGTATCGGCAGCCTGCCATATGCCATTTATTGGTTCAGTTGGGCCGAAATTCTTCCTGAAAGAAAATATGGAAGAGGTCGCAGCCATAAAAGATATCAATGATTATTTCGAACGTGCTGAATACATCAAATGGAAAGCATTTCGTGACAGTGATGATTCACGCTATATCGGATTAACTATGCCGCGTGTACTCGGGCGTTTGCCGTACGGCCCTGATACCATTCCTGTGCGCAGCTTTAACTATGTCGAGGAAGTTAAGGGCCCGGATCACGAAAAATATCTGTGGACCAGCGCATCTTTCTCTTTCGCTGTGAATATGGTGAAAAGTTTTATCAAGAATGGTTGGTGCGTCCAGATCCGTGGACCACAGGCGGGTGGCGCGGTTAAAGATTTACCTATCCATTTGTACGATCTGGGGACGGGTAATCAGGTGAAAATCCCGTCTGAAGTGATGATCCCGGAAACTCGTGAATTTGAATTCGCCAACCTCGGTTTTATTCCACTTTCTTATTATAAGAATCGTGATTACGCCTGCTTCTTCTCTGCTAACTCGGCTCAAAAACCTGCACAGTTTGATACCCCGGAAGCAACAGCTAACAGCCGAATTAACTCACGTTTGCCGTATATCTTCCTGCTTTCTCGTATTGCTCATTACCTGAAAATCTTGCAGCGAGAAAACATTGGTACGACCAAAGATCGCCGCCTGCTTGAGCTTGAACTAAACAACTGGTTACGCAGTCTGGTAACCGAAATGACCGATCCTGGCGATGATTTGCAGGCTTCACATCCGCTTCGTGATGGGCGTGTCGTGGTGGAGGACATTGAGGATAACCCGGGTTTCTTCCGCGTGCGCCTGTACGCCATCCCGCATTTCCAGGTTGAAGGTATGGATGTCAGCTTGTCGTTAGTTTCACAGATGCCTAAGTCGAAATCTTAACGGCGTAATGCACAGGAGGTGCGATGAAGATCTATCGTCCGTTATGGAGCGAGGGGGCTTTTCTGGCTCCCCAACAGTTTCAGCAACAGACACGTTGGGATGCTTACGTTGCTGACGTTGTTGCTCACATGTCACTTTCATCACCGTGGGGCGTCATCAGCGCGGAGTTTGATGAAAGTGCGCTAACGGTTTCCCGTTTGAATCCCGTTAATCTGGTTGTGCGCTTTCCTGACGGTACGTTAGTGGACACAGGTATTTCAGATAACCTGCCTCCAGCGTGTGATTTATCGCATCTTACTGGCTACAGCAGCGTTGATATCGTGCTGGCATTGCCGCTACTTTCAGCTAATGGCGGTAATCTTTCATCAGGCAATGGTGTCAGCCGTCCGTGTCGTTGGCAGCAGGAATGGCTGCCGGTTCAGGATCTCTCCGGTCAGGAACGGACTGATATGGCAGTGCTGCGGCATGCTATCACCCTCCGGTATGCCCATGACGATAACAGCGCTTACCTGACTTGTCCGATAGCTTGCCTTATTCGTAATGCTCAGGGGCAGTGGGAACTGGGGCGTGATTTTTTACCCCCATCGCTTTCACTCTCAGCTAGCCCCTTATTAATCAATTCGCTCAGTGATTTGGTGCATCGTATCCAGGCTCGTTGTCGCCGCCTGATGGCCTTGCGCCGAGAAAGCAACGAACGAATGGCGGATTTTGCAGTAGCAGATGTTTCGTTGTTTTGGCTGCTGAATGCGCTTAATAGCTCGGAGCCTGTTCTGAAAGAAATGCTGCAAAACCCAGGCCGTCACCCCGAACTTTTGTGGCGTGAGCTGGCGCGGTTAGCGGGCAGCCTGCTGACCTTTTCATTAGAAAATGATGTCAGCGTTGTGCCTCCATACCAGCACGCCAATCTGCAGCAGGTATTCCCACCCCTGTTTGCACTCCTGGTGGAACTGCTGGAGGCCAGCCTGCCATCTCGCGTTGTCGCTATTGAACTGACGCAGGAGAGACAGTTCTGGTATGGCGCTCTGTCGGATGCCCGACTGCGTGAAGGTGCTGATTTTTACCTGTCCGTTCGCTCGGGTCTCCCCGCACATGTCCTCCTGGCGCAATTTCCACAGCTCTGTAAAGCAGGGAGCCGGGCAGATGTATCTGATGTCGTCAATGTGGCACTTAGCGGTATTCCATTAAAACCGCTGACGCATGTACCTGCAGCCATCCCGTTACGACTGGAAAATCAATACTTTGCTCTTGAGATTAATCATCCAGCAGCCCAGGCCATGCTGGACGCCGGTAATTGCGCTTTCTATGTGCCGGGAACACTGGGAGATATTCAACTTGAGTTATTCGCTGTATTAAGGGATTGAAATGTATAAGGATATTGATCAGGTATTCTGGCCAACCTGGCTTGCTGTCAGCCAGTTACGCGGCGGATCGGAAGTCGACGATGGGGCGGCTTTCTATCGCCGGGCCTGCCAATGGGTTGATTCTGCGCGTGAGACATTGCGTGACATGGGGTACAGCGAACACAGCGTTGAACACATGCTCTACACGCAATGTGCGTTACTGGATGAAAGCGTGTTGAACCGCAACCGGCAGGATAGCGGTTATATTACTTGGCTTGCGACACCTTTACAGGCCCGCTTTTTCAACACCACCAATGCCGGGGAAGAACTCTGGGAGCGCATCCGGTCTGTGCTGCGTGAGCCCGTTCCTGATACCGCCGTAATAACCTGCTTTTATCGCGCAATCACGCTCGGTTTTGTTGGGCGCTATCGTGAGCAAGGTGACGAACGTCGTGAAGATGTTCTTGAGGCGCTGGCGGCTCAGGCGAAGCCTTTTAAGTTAACGCACGATGCGCCCGTAATCATGCAGGCGTCCGGTTTCTCTGGCAGTAAGCGTCGCTGGTGGCAGGCATGGATTGTCGGCGCGGTGGCGTTGGGGGCTTTGTGGTTAACATTTTCTCATGTCTTACAAGGGCTGGTTGCTCAGCTTATTGGGCAGGGCTAAAACATGGCTCAGTTGCGAGGGATCGTTAACTATGTGCTGACAGCTGTGCTGGCTTTGTTGCTGGTTTGGGGATTCAGTCCGTTAAGTACGGGTGTCCGGGGCGGCCTGAGCGTCTTTATTTTATTGTTTTCCATTCCAGGGATCGTTTACGGATGGCGTCAATATGGCCAGTTGAGATCAGCGCATTCCGAGCATGAAGTTCCGCTCCCTCCGGAGAGTTTCAGTGGGCCAGTTGTGCTCGTGTGTGGCGATAATGCCCCCTTGTTTGCCGGACGCAGCGGTTCTTGCGAGAGCTCGCAGGGCTGGTATTTATCTGTCCAGTCCCCTGAGCATTACATTGCTCTGGTTCGTCAGATAGCTGCTCAGCGTCCTGGGCTTCTTATGCGCGTCTCCGTAATGCTGGCATTAACTCCGGAACGGCATACTGATGAAGATGCGCTTAAGCACATACTGCTCAGTTGGCGGCGAGTGGTGACCCAGAGTCGGCGTTGGTTATCAGGTGTACCGCCGTTTTGGTTGTGTTGTTGGCTGAATTCTCCTCAATGTAATGAGGCTGTACGCTGGTTTATTCGAACCCCTCAGGATGCAGAAGTGCAGTCGGCTACGGGATTAGACGACTTTGCTCCTTTCTCTTCGCAAGAGAGCCCAGCCCGCCATTTTCATCTTACACATGCAGTGTGGTTAGATAATTTACTGGGCTGGCTGAAGAAGGTACAAGGCGATACTGAACACCATGCTCTGCCTGTTTTCTTTGCATTACGGGTTGTGTGTTTCACCTCATCAGCGGTCTGCGAAAATAACCTCTGGCAACGTCATATCATTGCTCAAACAACGCTTTCCCCTGCGGCGTCAGTAGCGCCCGCACTGCTACCTTTTCCAGATTTAGCATTGCCATTCTTATCCCGCCGTCGGGCGTTGACAGCATTTCAACGGACGGTGGGCGTAAGTGGTCTGTTATGCGGCATTTTCATCGGAATGGCGATGGCATGCAGCTTTATCAATAACCAACATCTCATCAGGATCACAAACGATCACCTGATGCTATACCGCGAACTTAGCGGTAATCCCGCCGAGCCAAAGATCCTGGCCCAGGATCAACTTCGTCGTGATGCGCAACTCCTTGAGCGCTGGTATCAGCGTGGCGAACCACTTTCTCTTTCAATGGGACTGTATCAAGGAATGAGATTGCTCCCCCCTTTGCAGGTTGCCATCAGCGACTGGCTGCCACCTGAAAAACCAAAAGTGACCTCTCCGCAAACCGTACGCCTGGACAGTATGTCGCTGTTTGATACGGGCAAATGGGCGTTAAAAGCAGGCTCAACAAAAGTACTCATTGGGGCTTTGGTCAATATCAAAGCCAAGCCCGGTTGGCTGATAGTCATCGCCGGACATACCGATGATGTGGGTGACGATAAATCTAATCAGCAGCTCTCTCTCAAACGCGCGGAATCTGTTCGCGACTGGATGCGTGATACCGGTGACGTCGCGGAGAGTTGTTTTGCCGTTCAGGGTTACGGCGAATTACGTCCCTACAAAAACAACGATACGCCGGAGGGTCGGGCTGCCAACCGCCGTGTAGAGATCAGTCTGGTACCGCAGGCTGATGCCTGTCGGGTGCCGGGCATGAAGGAACCGTCACCGCAAAGCGGTGACGCATTAGCGAAGTAAAAATGGAGAAAGAGTTATGGCAATTCCAGTCTACCTTTGGCTGAAAGATGACGGCGGCGCGGATATTAAAGGCTCTGTTGATGTAAAAGATCGTGTGGGCAGTATCGAAGTGGTGGCACAGGAACATAACCTGTACATCCCTACCGATAACAATACAGGTAAGTTGACCGGTACGCGCATCCATACCCCGTTCCTTTTCACTAAGGAAATCGATGCCTCCAGTCCATATCTGTACAAGGCTGTAACCACCGGTCAGACCCTGCGCCAGGCAGAGTTCAAATGGTATCGCATCAATGACGCGGGTCAGGAAGTGGAATACTTCAACACCACTCTGCACAACGTGAAAGTGGTGAAAGTAAACCCTGTGATGTACGACATCAAAGATCCCGCTAAAGAGAAGCATAACCACCTGGAACAGATTGAACTGCGCTACGAGAAGATCGTCTGGACGTATAAGGATGGCAACATTATCCATTCTGACGCCTGGAACGAGCGTACCACCGCGTAATGCACTAACGGATGAGGATTTCCTCATCCGTTTTTTTTTATGCCCTCTGCTAAGCGTCCGGGGCGGGGTTTAGCAGAGAGTATCAACGTCACTATTACCTTATGGGCATTGGATTACGGCCACGGGCGGTAGCGTGCCTGAATACAGGGAGCCAGGAAGCAAATGGAACACCAGTCAGCAGTGTTATTACGACGTCTCAACCCCTATTGCGCCCAGGCGCTCGAAGCGGCGGCATCGTTATGTCAGACGCGCGCGCATGCAGAAATCACTCCCGAACACTGGTTACTGAAGCTGTTGGAGCAGGGGGAGGGCGATATTACTGTCATTGCTCGTCGTTATGAATGGGATATCGATAATCTCTGGCAATCGCTGCTGAAGCATCTGGATGTTCAGCCGCGTTCCGTGAAAAGCCGCCCGCAGTTGTCTGATGCGCTCCTTTCTTTAATGCAACAAGCGTGGTTGTGTGCCGCAACGGATGAAAATTCGCAGATACGTGGTGTGCATCTACTGATGGCGCTGGTGGGAAAGCCTTCGCTACTGAAGTGTGATGGCCTGTGGCCGCTTCTGAGTACCGGACATACTCAACTGGAAAGACTCCTGCCGCTATTAAATTCCCAGTCGGATGAACGTCCGGAAAGGCAGCAGGAAGCCTCTCTGGTGCAGGTTTCTCCTGATGATGAACCGCGTCCTGGCCTGGCTGAATCGACGTTATCGCCAGCATTACAAGGCGTGCTCGATAAATTTACGCTGGACGTGACCGCGAAAGCGCGTGCCGGCGATATCGACCCGGTATTTGGTCGCGATAATGAAATTCGGCAAATGGTGGATGTACTGTCCCGTCGGCGAAAAAATAATCCCATTCTGGTCGGGGAACCCGGTGTCGGCAAAACCGCTCTGGTGGAAGGTCTGGCGCTGCGTATTGCTGAAGGTAACGTGCCGGATAGCCTGAAATCAGTAACATTACGCACGCTGGATCTTGGGCTGTTACAAGCAGGTGCCGGGGTGAAAGGTGAGTTTGAGCAGCGGTTAAAAAATATCATTGATGCCGTTCAGCAATCGCCAACGCCTGTTCTGCTCTTTATCGATGAAGCACACACCATTATTGGGGCCGGTAATCAGGCGGGAGGCGCTGACGCAGCTAATCTGCTAAAACCCGCTCTGGCCAGAGGTGAATTACGAACCATCGCGGCGACCACATGGAGTGAATATAAACAGTATTTTGAGCGCGATGCTGCGCTGGAGCGGCGTTTTCAGATGGTTAAAGTGGATGAGCCGGATGATGACACTGCTTGCTTAATGCTGCGTGGTCTGAAATCACGCTATGCAGAACACCATGGCGTTCACATCACCGACGAAGCGGTTAAAACTGCTGTTACGCTCTCTCGCCGCTATCTTACCGGGCGACAATTACCCGACAAAGCCGTCGATCTGCTGGACACCGCAGGTGCAAGAGTGCGGATGAGCCTTGATACCGTTCCGGAACCACTGACGCGTTTGAAGTCTGAGATCACCGCGCTTGAAATTGAAAAGCAGGCATTGCTTGCAGACCTCGCGGTAGGAAATGGTCAGCATGGTGAAAGGCTGGCCACCATTGAACAGCGGGAAAATCGTCTGCTAGTCGAACTGGATGAACGCGAAACCCAGTATGGTCAGGAATTAACGCTCACTGAGCAACTGCTGGCCAGCCGCCGTGATATTTCTCGTCAGGCGGAAACGGTTGAATTGCAACTGCAGCTAAGTATGCTTCAGCAGGGCCATCCTTTGCTGTTTCCGGATGTAGACGCGCGCACCGTTGCTACGGTAATTGCCGACTGGACCGGTGTACCATTGTCATCATTAATGAAGGACTCCCAGGCAGACTTGCTGACGCTTGAAACCCAGATGGGAGAACGCGTTGTCGGGCAGGATTATGCGTTGAATACTATCGCACAGCGGCTGCGGGCATCAAAAACAGGACTTACGCCGGAAAACGGCCCACAGGGTGTGTTCCTGCTTACCGGGCCGAGTGGAACCGGCAAAACGGAGACGGCGCTGGCCCTGGCTGACATTCTGTTTGGTGGTGAAAAATCGCTGATCACGATTAATCTGTCTGAATATCAGGAGCCGCACACCGTGAGCCAGCTAAAAGGCTCACCTCCAGGATATGTGGGTTATGGTCAGGGAGGGATCCTGACCGAGGCGGTGCGAAAACGCCCCTATAGCGTGGTACTGTTGGATGAAGTAGAGAAAGCGCATCGCGACGTCATGAATCTGTTTTACCAGGTATTTGACCGTGGTTTCATGCGTGACGGCGAAGGCCGTGAAGTTGATTTTCGCAACACTGTTATTTTGATGACCTCCAATCTTGGTGGCGATGCAGTGATGCAACTGCTGGAAGAACAACCGGAAACCACAGAGTCTGAGTTGCACGAACTGCTGCGCCCACTTTTGCGCGATCACTTCCAGCCAGCGCTACTGGCCCGCTTCCAGACGATTATCTACCATCCGCTCAGTGAATCTGCGTTACGTACGATTGTACAAATGAAACTGGATCAGGTTAGCCAGCGATTACTGCGTCATTACGGCATCACCACAACGATATCCGAGAACCTTTTTGATGCCCTGACCGCCGCTTGCCTGCTACCGGATACGGGGGCAAGGAATATTGATAGTCTACTCAACCAACAAATTTTACCTGTGCTTAGCCAGCAGTTGTTAACGTATCTTTCCCAGCAGCAAAAACCTCAGCAACTCACTTTAAGTTGGAATGATGAAGAGGGAATTGAACTGATAATTGATAGCGAGTGAAAAATAAAACCCAGTGATAATACTAGCGCTGGGTTTTACTTTGTATCGGGATATGCTTTGCGCTAAAGGACTAAATATGGATGGTGCTAAAGATCTTGCAAAAGATATGCTCGAAGCTATTAACGTTGATGATTCTGGGTTTATAGCTGCTTTGGCTAAAGGGCTTATATCATTTCCTGTGAGTATGGGATATCTGGCCTACGATTTTATGGATACAGAACATCGCAGAACGAATGAAGATGATAAATACAGGTTTGCCAGACTTCTTAATAAAGCAAAGCTAAATAAGGAGTTGATAGGTCAGGTTATTGATATCTTTATTAGTGATTTTTCTTCGCGACTGGACGTTGCTTTAATGACGGAGAAAATTGTTGGGAGTAGTGCTGGAAGGATAATTTTCTCAGAACTAACTGGCGTTAAAATTGGGGCTGTTATTTCTAATCGGTTAGTCACAGCATTTTTTTCAGGTGCTCTTATAGGCTCGCTTCTTACGTTGGGAGCGGAAGTATCCAGAGCAATCTATACATCTCGCTATCTGGCTGCAAGGAGTCCGGGTAATTATCAGAAATTGAAAGATATGGGGGATCTGGATTTGCTTTATTTTCTGATAGAAGATCTTGTTTCACCTTTTGAAAAAGCAATTGAACTTCACAATGCAAATGAAGTGTTTTTTAATGAGGTTTGCCAATGTTTTCTGGACGGTTTGGGAAGTTTAGAGAAGTAGCTATATATTTAATGTATTATTTTTCATATCTGCTAGGTAATATCTTATGCATGTTTGGTATTGCCTTTTCCATTTGGTTTTTCTTCATTTCTGACGATGGGTTTAGATATTTATGGGGCATGGGAAATTTTTTATTGATCGTTTTAGGGTATTTTGTGATGAAATTTGGCTGGCCTCATGTGCGTAGTAATTGGGATGATTATCTGTAATTTTTATTTAATGGGGAACTGCGCCGATCAGTTTTTATTATGATTTTATAAGCGCGTAAATATAGTTTATTAAATAGAGTTAACTCTATGAATATGGAACTAACAACATCAGGGCCTACGCTTAACCGCTACAGCTTAACGATCCCTTCATGCCTGTATGCACTGGATGTGTTGCGTTTTGAGGGACTGGAGCAGTTAAGCGTTCTCTACCATTATTCAGTCCGTTTCATCAGTAGTATTGAGTTTGAGTTATGAAGAGCGAATGACTCTGGAGTTTAATGATGAGTAAACGTAACGATATTATTGAACCTTCCGAGTGGACATTGGATCGTAAAACAGGGCTTGTTTACAGCGAAATATTGGGATGGATAGATATAGGCCATGCACAGGGAAGTGATATTAAAAACCTACTGTCAGATATAAAACGAGGTGAATCAAGTCGTGATGGTTATTATGACGTCACCTATAGCCAAAAGATGTTTGTATATCATCGCCAGTTTGGTACAGGAAAGTTTGTTAAGTGGCGTATCAAACAAGGTTTATCTGCATGTGAGAAAAATAGCGTTGCGTTAGCCATGATGATGACGACGGCACACTTGTTTGAAAGTTTGCAATCTAATTGGCGTTTTAGTTGGTATACCGACAGTGGGTTCAGCGGTGAGGATCTTACCTCCGATCTTTTAGGCTTCTACCGGGCAATCCTTCCTTCAGACTATCAGTCAAGACTGAGGCTTGTCAGTAAAGAGCAGGCCCTGAGTAGATGGGATTATTATGGGCCGATAGGCAATTATAAAAATAAAGGATTTTTACCATTACTGTTTCCAGCCCCCAAGGATAACTGTGCTGTCCATAAACCCTATAAAGGGCAGCTGCCTTCATTTATGACATGGGTGCAACCGTGGAGTGATTTCACTTCTGGTCGGGTAGAAATTATCGCCGGGGATGGCGGTTATTATTCATTTTTGTCGAGGTGAATGGTAATGAGCTACTATAAAATAATACTGGTGATGATTATTTTGATTTTCTTGTCACCGCTGTTAATACCCTGGCCAGATAAATTAGAATATCGGGAAAGCGATCTTTTTGACTACTATTTCTATACTGATGTTGATATCAAACAGACTCCAAGGATATCAAATAATTATCGCTTTGAATATATTTCTCCTGATGGAAGTACACGGGAAACAAACCTTGTTGTTTTTTACGGTGGTGATGTGGGAATTATTCGTGATTATCTAACAGGTCTTGGTTTTCATCTTTATGATTATAGTGATAATGGAAGAGAAGAACTTTGGATATCAAATGATAATCGTCGATTTACTTTTTCTATTGTTACTAACAAGAAAAAAGATTTGGTCAGTTTAATAAAAACAATGCGTTGAGGGTAAGTTTTTGCTCTGGAAATGGCTCTTTATAAAATTACAGGGGTTGAATATATGGGGATGGGTGAATCACTTGGCGGCGGGATATCATTTATATCTGAAAATACGCTGAATCGTTATCAATTGTATATCCCTTCATGTAAATCGATACTGGATGTTATTAACTTTAATGGTACAGAGGAAATGAGTTCGCTGTATCGATACGTAGTACATTTTTCCAGCCAGGATAAAGATATTGCGGCCGAATCGATACTTAGAAAATCAACGACATTGACTATGGGAATGGGGAAGTTAAGTGAGTTAACTGCCCGTAAAATGGTACATGGTATTGTGACATCTTTCCATCGTATCAGTGGTTCAAAAGACCAGGCAATTTATCAGATAATCATTGAACCCTTTGTCGCGTTGCTGAAAAACCAATTTCGTACACACCGTTTTTTTATTAATATGTCAGTTCCGGAAGTTGTTACTAAAATTTTACAAGAGCATGGTTTAAAAGACTGGGAATATAATTTTGATTTAGTAATGGAATATCCCAAAAGAGAGCAAATTAATCAGTATCAGGAGAGTGATCTGGTTTTTATTGAACGCCTGCTCTCTGAGGTTGGGATTTTCTTCTTCTTTAGGCTTCAGCCTGATGCTGGCACCGAGGTGATCTATTTTGCTGACAAACAAAGCGCATGGGAGTTTGGCAAAACATTACCGCTGAATAGTCCCTCCGGAATGAATGACAATGGCATCGACTCAGTCTGGGATATTCAGTTCCAACAGTCTGCGGTGCAGGCATCGGTTACTGCCGGGGATTATAACCATCGCCAGGCTCAGAAAATATTATTTTCTGCACAAACCGATATGACTTACGGTGAAGGTGACGGGGTGACTTACGGGGATGTTTACCACTATCGCCCACGCCATCTTGAAACGGGTGATAAGGTTTCGCCGGCGCCTGAAACAGGGAATTTTTGGGCGCGTCTGGAACATGAGCGTTATCTCTCCTCACAAGCGACAATCACTGGATTATCAACCGATGTAAGCCTCAGCCCGGCTCAGGTCCTGAATATTACGGAATCGACACCTGTCCCAACGCTTCCTGCCAGTGTGCGTAACAGCTTGCTGGTTACGGCGGTTTCATTCAGCGCAAGTCGAAAGGAAGCGCTACAAGTGGTGTTGATGGCGACCATTTACAGTGAAACGCGCTGTTGGAGACCTCCACTCAAACCGCGGCCAGTGATTAGCGGCACGCTAATGGCACGTGTTTCAAGCCCGAAAAAGAATGATGAATATGCTCATTTAAATCAGAGCGGGCTTTATTGGGTTAAGTTTGATGCGGACCGCGATGCTAAACAACAGGGCTACGAAAGTATGCCAGTACGCCTGGCCAAACCCTACGGCGGCGACACTTATGGTATTCACTTCCCGCTGATACAGGGTACAGAAGTGGCGGTGGCGTTCCATGAAGGGGACCCGGACCGGCCCTATATCGCCCATGCGCTGCATGACTCCCGGCATCCGGACCACGTGACACAGGCAAACCATACCCGCAACGTCATCCGCACGCCCGCGAACAACAAGCTGCGCATGGAGGACAAACGGGGTGAGGAACACGTCAAGCTCAGCACCGAGTACGGAGGGAAGACACAGCTTAATCTGGGGCATAACGTGGATGCGGGGCGTGCGCTGCGGGGAGAGGGGGCCGAGCTGCGCACCGACGACTGGGTGGCGGTACGCGGAGGTAAAGGGGTTCTGATAACTGCAGAGATGCAGGCGGAAGCTGTAGATCGGATGCTGGAGATGGACGGTGTGATACGTCAGCTTGAGCAGGCGTTGTCACTGGCAAGGAGCCTGCAGCGGTCAGCGGAGACGGCAAAGGCAACGGCGGGAGACACTGCGAGCCAGCAGACGCTGAATGATGCGCTGGAGGAACTGGCTCAGCCGGGTCTTATTCTGCATGCGCCAGCGGGCGTAGGGATGATGAGTGCGAAGGCCGTACGGGTGTCCTCGGGCACGGACAGCGTGGGAATAATGTCGGGGCACAATACGGACATCAGCACCGGCAGGTCGTTTACGGTGGCGGCGAGCGATACGGTAAGCCTGTATGCGCAGGGACAGGGAATGCAGCTGTATGCGGCAAAGGGAAAAGTGGATCTTCAGGCCCAAGATGATGAAATGGGGGTGACGGCGAAGAACGATATTACGGTAAGCAGCACAGAGGGGAAAATCACCGTGAATGCGAGCGAGGAGCTCTTGCTAAGCTGTGGCGGGGCGTATATCCGGCTGAAAGGGGGGAATATCGAACTGGGATGCCCGAAGAACATTCTGCTGAAGTCAATGAATGTGCAGAAATTAGGGGCTACAAGTCTAAATACGCCACTAGAGGAGTTGCCGCGAGGATTTTGTGAAGGATTTACAGTTAAAAATAAAGAAACAGGTAAGCCTGTACCTTTTGTCCAATACCGGATTACCACTGGTGAGGGAAATGTTTATGAGGGTGTTTCAGATCAATATGGCAAAACAATGCCAATATATACGGCAGCCCCAACAAAACTAAAAATAGAACAAGTAAAAAAAGGTAATTCATAAAATGTGGTTTATGAGGTGAGGGTATGAACTGTAATAATGTTAATAGATCTTTTGTTGCACTCCTTTCTATTTTTTTTATTGTATCGTGTAAGAGTTATGATGTAAGAATGCTAGAGGCAATGTCTGAGTCTGGCGATCATAAGGCTCAGGGCAATCTTGGCTTTATGTATCAATATGGTTATGGTGTTCGGGCAAATTATAATGAGTCTTTAAAGTGGTATAAACTTGCGGCAAGTGATGGTGATCCTCTTGCTGAAGGTACTGTAGGCAGGCTTTATTTTGAGAAACAAGATTATAAAAATGCTCTTCCTTGGTTTAAAAAATGTGCCTTACATGATATCCAATCTGGTACAAAAAGAAAAACGGAACAGGCTATTCTTGCTTGTCAGGGAATGGTTGGCACAATGTATTTATATGGACAAGGCGTTCCAGTAAATAAACCGGAAGCTAAAGTATGGCTGAAAAAGGCAGCAGATCAAGGAGAAGGGTCTGCACAATGCTATGTAGGTGATTTTTATTATCTCGATCGGGATTATAAATCAGCCTATCCTTATCTCCAAAGTGCCTTGGAGAAGGGTTGTGCGAATGCAGCAAAATACTTGAGTGATATGTACAATAATGGCTTTTTTGTAGAAAAAGATAGTCAGCGATCGAAAGAATTATATGAAAAGTATCTCCGTCTCAAGAGTTATGACTAGGATGTCATATTCGTAATTTACATAATTAAATTATAGATGACAGGAGTTGGAATCCATCCATGTCATCTGACTGTGTATTCGGTAGATTATGTTTATCCCATCTCAGATGTTCTTAACTTAAAGTAACGAAAAGGAATTCTAATTATGGCAGAAGTGACAACATCTACTCAGTGCAAATATCCTGATTTTTTTATAGAAAATGAGGCATTCGATTGGGTAGAGTTCCAGTTAGTGGACGAATTAGGTGATACCGTAGCCAATATGGAGTGGTTTGCCGAAAATGAGGCTACAAGGTGCGATTTGATTCCACGCTATACTGGCTATAGTGATGCCAATGGAATAATAAAGATTAAAGATATACATCCATTGCCTTTGACTTTAAAAATCCAGTCTCAGCCATTGGTTGATGAGATGGAGAACCGAGCCTTACGGTTTGAAAGAGATGAGGATAATTCAAAGGTCAAAAAACTCTCCTCTGAGAATAACTATGGATATCAATATGTCAGGGTCGGACAACTCTGCAATGTCAGACCCACACTAGATAAATGGGATGGAATTGTTCTACCAGAATTCCATTTCCCTTTGGATAAAACGTATAAAGGCGTTACCGTTCATGTGGCGGATCTTAATAAACGTACAATGATCGAAATTTGTCCATTCCGTGCATGGACATTAATCTTGCATCACACAGCGAGTTATTCTCTGACTAATGCTTACAACCTGGGGATTATGGCCGATTTGGCTTACAGTTATGACTCGGAAACTGACCGTAATTCGGTATATGGATTCTTTTGTATTCAATGTCTGGATCTGTCGTCAATTCCCGTTTTGGAAGATGGAAAACATCGATTCCCTGCTATTGTCACCGATGTCCCTTTTCGTGAACGGCATTCTAAACCCATTTTTATAGATACGGCAGATGAAGAGGAAGGGGAAACTCAGCTATTTTATGTTACGACGAAAACGCAGGGGATTGTGGCCTGGCGTGGTACAGAGATGAGTAAGCTCAGTGATTTATGGACAGACGCAAGTTTTATGCCGGTAGAGTGTTTTGATATTGTTCCTGAAGGGAAGATTCACGGTGGTTTTTTACAGGCATACCAGGTCGCAAAGAAAAATTATTCTGAGATATTTAGGCAAATTAAGGATGATGGAAAACAATTGGAGCTATTCATCTGCGGGCATAGTCTGGGAGGTTCGCTTGCGCTGATTCACTGCGCAGAAATAAGAGATCTTAATCCGTTGCTGTATACATATGGTATGCCAAGGACATTAACTGCTTCTGCCGTTAAATATTTAACAAATCTCACCCATTTTCGTCATGTTAATGACGCAGACACCATTCCAAGCGTTCCGCCTGATGCGAATCTTGATAACTGGTTTTATGACTTATGGGGACCAGTAGGTGGCACGCTGGGTTTTTTCTGGTCGGTAATAGAACTCATGCCTCAAGCGCTAGGGTTGAAGTTTTGGGAATGTTTTTGGCATCATGGAAGTATTGCCGTATTTTTTAACACCACCCAAACGACGGAATGGAAGGAGTGTAAGGTACCCAACAACTCTTCTTCATGCCGCAGGATTCGTAAACGTCTTCCCATCGAGACCAGATTGTATTTGGTTCCTGAACTTATTTTAGAGGCCAGTCAAAAGGCGAATGAAGCACAAAAAAGATTCACTCAATTATTAACAATGATGGATAAAGAAGACTGGTTTCCTCCCTATACTAACCCTGATTTAGATCATGCGACGAACGTTGGCAGGCATTCCATGCCAGATCAATATTTGAGTTATCTTAATAACCAACTAAAAGAATGTACTCAGCCAACATTGACCATGATGAGGAGAATCAACAGAGAGAAATTTTTAAAGCAAATGAAAACGTATGAGAGTAGTTCCCCGGTGGAAGAGTTTACAAGAAATAGTGCTTTCATTGAGATTCATGATGTAGTCGCATCGACGCTGGATATGACGCGTGGAGTTAAGGGAGGAAATGAAGCCTTGGAATATATAAAGCCACTTAACTTTGAGGAGTTTGAGCTATGATTGAAAAATGCTTTATTTTAACTTTAGTGCTTATGTTATCGGGCTGCGCTTCAGAGCGGAACCGGACATTATCTCCTCCAGAGGATACCCAATGGGTCACAGTAGGAGTCAACGTCCCTGAAGAACTTATGGTGCTTCCTTTGGCGGTAATTTATCGTTCAGAAATATGTAAACGCACCCGGCATAATTCGTCCGGGGAAGCTTATGAAGTTCCCGGGTATAACTCAATGGAATTTCCATTATCCCAAAAAGATAGTATAAAGAATTTCTATGATGTGAAACTTGCCCGGCAAGGCGGAGGGCGTTGTCAATGGCATCTGTCTGTGGCAGATATACTGTTGCAATACAAAAATACCCTACAGTTTGGTCAGGGTACAGAGTCGGTAAAAAGTAGAATCAGGCTGGAATTTGATTACCTTGCGGCGAATCAAGGTGGTTGGCATCAAAGGATCAACAGTGATGGCTTGATTTCAAAAGATTATTTTCCATATTTAACTGAGGATTTTATTGGTGGTTATGACAAAGCTATATGGATATATAATGGAAAAATGGACGAGCGGTACTCTGCGTTAAATATAAATTCGATTACATTTTATCCCCTGTTGCATTCAGATAAATTAATAAGGAGCATAGGCCCGAAAAAGAAAGAGAAAGGAGCTTATAGGACGTTGATTTATCCTGATGGTACGACGATTCCGATAACTGAAGCCTTTCCTGATATTGATGTATTGAAGAAATTTATAAAGTGATGAAGGGCAGAGCAATCGCTCATATTATTACAAATACAAATCTCTTTATTCATTTCAACTGATTTAAGTTAACTGGCTGTTCATGGATTAAAATCTTTGTCGAGGGATTGGCATATGATATGGACATATTTTTTCGCACCACTGGTAATGTTATCGGGCTGCGTTTCAGAGCGGAACCGGACATTATCCTCCCAGAAGATACTCAATGGGTCATGGTGGGAGAACCATGTACCTGAAGAGCTGGTCGTGATGGCAGGGTTATATTAGATGAATATTGATGTGGGGATATTCGTGAAGAAACTTGGTAAACCGTATCGAGAAATTTATAGCTAAGGCTTATAGGAGTGGCTGTAGCTTACATATTACCAGCTCCAGAACAAAATATTACGGCCTCATTTAATTATAATATTCATTTGTATAAATAATGACTTTTTTATTGGCACACGCCAAAGGAATTCACACTGCGCAGGAAAACGGTTGGATGGGAATGAGTGTGCTGAGATGTTTTATTAACATCAGGTATTAATAAGTTTTGATGTGCTAATTAAGTTTGTTAGATGGAATTCTCTTTATTAAACGGAGTTAATGCTATGAATATGGAAATAACATCCGGGTCCACGCTTAACCGCTACAGTTTAACGATCCCTTCATGCCCGCATAAACTGGATGTGGAGCGTTTTGAGGGACTGGAGCAGTTAAGCGTCCGTTACCATTATTCAGTCCTTTTTACCTGCAGTGCTTCAGAGCTGACAGCCGGTATGTTCCTGAACCAGCCGGCATTGCTGGTCATGAAAGGCGGGGAATTACTGTATGCCCAGCCCGTGAAGTTCGTCCACGGCGTGGTGACCCATTTCCGGCGTCTGACGGGGTCGCGCGACCAGGTCAGCCATGAAATCATCATTGAGCCCTATCTCTCTCTGCTGGATAAACAGTTCCGTACGCACCGCTTCTTCATAAACAAATCGGTGCCGGAAGTGGTGGGTGAAATCCTGCAGGAGCATGCCCTGCACGGCTGGGAGTATGAATTTACGCTGACGCAGAGTTATCCGAAGCGTGAACAGATAAATCAGTATCAGGAGAGCGACCTGGCGTTCATTGAGCGTCTGCTGGCGGAAGTGGGGATATTTTACTTCTTCACGATGCAACCGGACACGCGGACGGAAGTGGTGCATTTTGCAGACCAGCAAAGCGCCTATGAGTTTGATAAACGGCTGGCGCTGGACAGCCCGTCAGGGATGAGCGACAGCGGGGCGGACTCCGTCTGGGGACTGAACATTGTGCACCAGATGGCACCGGCGGGAGTGACGACAAAAGACTATAACCACCGAGAAGCGCAGAAGGTGCTGCAGTCGGCGAGGGCGGATATCACCGGCGGCGAAGGCGAGGAAATGCGCTATGGCGAGGTGTATCACTACAAACCGCGTCATCTTGAAACCGGGGAGGCCTCTTATCCTGCGCCGGAAACCGGGAACTTCTGGGCGCGACTGGACCATGAGCGTTTTCTGGCAGAGCAGACGCTGATAACGGGTTTCAGCACGGATGCAGGGTTGCGTCCGGGACAGGTGCTGACGATAACGGACAGCAGCGTGCCGTCGACGCTGCCGGGCGTGCTGCAGCAGCCGGTGGTGGTGGTTCGGGCGGGGTTCAGCGGCAGCAGGAAGGATGCGCTGAGAGTGTCGCTGGCGGCGGTCCCGTACAGTGAGACGCAGTGCTGGCGTCCGGCACTGAAGGCAAGGCCGAAGGTCAGCGGCACGCTGACAGCTCGGGTCAGCAGCCCGAAGAGCGGGGATATCTACGCGCATCAGACGGCGGAGGGGCTGTACCGGGTGAAGTTCGATGCAGACCAGGACAGCAAACAGCAGGGTTACGAGAGCATGCTGCTGCGCCTTGCCAAACCCTACGGCGGCGACACTTACGGTATTCACTTCCCGCTGATACAGGGTACAGAAGTGGCGGTGGCGTTCCATGAAGGGGACCCGGACCGGCCCTATATCGCCCATGCGCTGCATGACTCCCGGCATCCGGACCACGTGACACAGGCAAACCATACCCGCAACGTCATCCGCACGCCCGCGAACAACAAGCTGCGCATGGAAGACAAACGGGGTGAGGAGCACGTCAAACTCAGTACCGAGTATGGCGGGAAAACGCAGCTGAACCTGGGGCATAACGTGGATGCGGGGCGTGCGCTGCGGGGAGAGGGGGCCGAGCTGCGCACAGACGACTGGGTGGCGGTACGCGGCGGTAAAGGGGTTTTTATCACTTCGGACAGGCAGAGTGAAGCTTCGGACAGGATGCTGGAGATGAAAAATGCTGCCGCGCAAATGGTTCAGGCGCTGTCTGTGAGTGATGCCCTGGCGAATGCTGCCGATATCGCACAGGCGTGGCCGGCAGACTCAGATACAGCAAAGGCACTGAATACAGCGTTAAACAATCTTACTCAGCCAGGGATTGTGCTCAATGCACCGGAGCACATAAGCATCAGTAGTCCGAAGTCGGTGCGTCTGTCCTCAGGCAGTGAAAGCGTGGGGCTGGTCGCGGGTGGTAATACAGATATCAGCGTGATGAAGAAATTTACTGCCGTGGCCGGGGAAGCCATCAGTCTGCTGGCCCTGAAGCTGGGTATACGTTTATTTGCCGCAAAGGGGAAGGTTGAAATCCAGGCCCAGGATGACGGGATAGATACCGTGGCGAAAAAGGACATTACCATCACAAGCGTGGAGGGCAAAATGTTAGTGACGGCAGCCGACGAACTGGTGCTGAACTGCGGAGGAGCCTATATCAAACTCAGCGGAGGTAATGTGGAGATAGGCTGTCCGAAAAATATTCTGCTCAAATCTATCAGCGTGCAGAAATTAATGGCTGCTGATTATGACCTGCCAAAACCAGAGTTACCGAAAGGATTTAATGATTTCTTTATCGCCAAAGATGAGGATTCCGGAGAGATTATGCCTTTCGTACCTTATCGAATTAAAACAGGAGAGGGAAACGTATATGAGGGGGTAACGGATGCCGAAGGTAAAACCATTACCGTATATACCGCACAGCCTGAATCTTTAGATATCGAATTACTTTGATTTTTTAATTTTAAACAGGGAGGTATTTATGGCAACAGGTGAAGAGAAAACTAAAACGTCTGCGCAAGGCTCAGGAAAAGTTGTTAAAGGTAAATACGAACCGGAAATTTATCTCCACCCTGGTAGCGCGACAGTACTTTGTGTTGACGCAATTGCTGAAAAAACAATTAAGGAGGAGCATTACTTTTTATCAGGGTTACTGGAAAAACAGCTACAGGCAAAGAAAGATCTTGATGAAGCCAATTATGCGGCAATTTTACAGGCTGATACCGTACCAGAAAGACAGCTTCAGAGTAAGGTAACAGAAGCATACGCCGCACTCAATAAAGCCAATAAAGCATTTCGCCAGGAATTAATGACTCTCACGGCCAATGTCCCTGAAGGGGAACTTTTGGATGAAAAAATGAAGGAGAGTGCTATTGGCATTATGGAGTTAATTCCCCTTAATAAAAACTCTGTCACTGGATTCAAAAAAACTTATATTCGTTCTGAAAAAATCAAAGAAGATTGGCGTAGATATAAGCTTAGCAATGTTGACAAAAAAACAGGCGAAGCCAGCTTTATTAAGTACCATGACAAAAACATTTCCGTGCAAGATGAAAATGGTAAAACTGTTAATAAAACTGTACGTCAGGCGAAAATAGACCCCCAGGAGCTAAAAAAACAGCTGAAAGAAGCCTCTGTTAAGTTCAAGTTTGATATTTGTGAAGATAGCAACATTATTGTCAGCGATTGGGCAAAAGAGATGAATAAATCGCTGTCCTGGCCGAAGGGGGGGAATGCTGATGAGTCTGTCTATCATCAGTATGTTGATATTAGCGCTCAGGCCCAGCTCATGCGATTTAGCCATGGCGCAGGGATATCCGCGGAATTTAATCCACTAAAGGGTAAGGTTGAAGGGAAATTAGAGGGGCACGCCAGTTTTGCGTTAGGTGAAGCGAAAGCAGAAAGCACTTTATATGTTCCGGACAGGCTAGGCATCAGTCTGCTGTTTCCGGCAAAAGCCGATACCCCGCAAACGCCAGGCGGTATCTGTAATATGGGGGCGCTGCGTTTTGCCCTGAAAATGGTGTTGTCCGGCAGTGTCGGAGCCAGTGTGGCAGTTGAGGTTGGCGCAACGCTCGACTGGAGCGGTGAAATGGGCAAAGGTTACGGTATTAAAGGCCGTCCAGCGGAGCTTCCTCCCCCGCCGCTACCGGGCAAACGAACAATTAACTTACATACTCCGGAAACACCTGAAGCACAGGGCGGAGGAGAAATTGGCGCTTTTGTGGGTGCCCAGTTCGGGGGCAATATCAGCGGCGCCATAGAATGGTTCGACCCGCATCCTGACGACACGCCTCCGGCTAACATCGAGAAGACGGACGATAAGACCATTGTCAGTAAAGAACGGAAATTTGCGGCAATTGCGAAGCTGGAAATGGGGGTATCGCTACAGGCGGGTGCCGGGGGAAGCGCGGTTTTCTACGTCACCTACATCCAGGGGCGTTTTCGTATTTATTGCAAAGCGGCATTTTGCTGGGGAGCCGGTGCAAAGGGGAGTCTGGGGTTTGAGGTTGATGGCGGCTGCTATTTAGCCTTTATGAAAAGTTTTATGTACATGCTACGCAACGTTGATTATCAGAAGTTAGCCGACATGATGAAATTAGACGCCTTTCAGACATTATGCGCGATCCCCTTAATTATGGCGGCCCGCAGCGTCCAGGCGGCGGTTGCTATGGTGGATCAGGGAAAAGATATTATTGATAATTTACGCAAGGATTTAACCGAGGAAAATAACCGGGTTAAGCTGATGGAGAGTGTGCTGAATAACCCGGATCAGTTTAAATACTCGCCACCGGAAACCAAAGGCGCGCTGATTGCGCAGCTAATGGATATTAATTGGGCAGACCCTCTCGACCCGCGAAATCAAAACAATAATCCGCTCACGTTTAACGCCTGGAAGTTAGGGCCAATGAAACGCCGTAAGCAGGCCATCTTCCTGGCATTGAAATGGGTGCAGAGTAAAGCGGATTACGACAATGTTATGCAGCATATTACTGAAAGTCCAGGGGCGACAAAAGGTGACCGCCTTAAAAATGAGCAGACGGTAATTACATTCCTCTCGGATGGTGAGAATGATTCTATATTTTTTACCCATTACGGTAAGAAACTACCTGAGTTATATAGCAATCTGCCTGACCGCGTTGCACCGGAAGAACCGTTCAAACCTATATCCGATAAATTAATGGATCAGTATTTAGCGTTGATTGACCAGCAGCAGACATATGACCCCATGAGTGATGATGGACAGACCAGAACGGTTTAATTAAGGATATCAAAATGAATAGACATTACTGCGCTGCGCTATTAGTAACAATAGCATTTTGTAATGGCTGTGATAACAGCACCAGTGCGGAAAACCAGCAGCTCACGCAGGCGCTGGTGAAGCGCTCGCTGGATAATATGGTCCCGGTCTCGGGCGGTGAGTTTTTAATGGGGGACTTTGGTCCGCTGATTTGGGAAAAATTGCCCTTCAGCTCGAACCAGGATGATAAATACCTGCATAAGGTCAGGCTGAGTGACTTTATGATTGGCAAATATAAGGTCACGCATAAAGATTATAATGAGTATATTAAAATCACCCATCGGAAAAAACTCGTTTACCTGTGGGGGGGGAAACTACTGGCGGATGATGTGTCCGTCAGCGTCCCCTGGCAGATGGCCAAAGACTACTGCCTGTGGCTGGGTAAAATGTCGGGAAAACGGGTGGATTTGCCCACTGAAGCGCAGTGGGAATACGCGGCCCGCTCCCGGGGACAGTATTTGCCCTATGCCACCAGTAACGGAAAAATAGAAGAGGGAGTCAATGTCCCAACCTCTGATGAAATATTAAAAATGAATGATATGGGATTTCCTTTCTACCCGGTCGGGAAATATCCCCCTAATCCACTGGGATTGTATGACATGGGACTAAGTGGTCAGGAGTGGGCTAATGACTGGTATGCGGCGGACTACTATGCGCACTCGCCGGTTGATAACCCACAGGGACCGGAGAGCGGCGACAGGAAGGTACAGAGGGGCTATGCGGGAGGGGATTATCAGTATGCCCTGACCATGTTTCGAGAGTCAGACTTCCCTTCTCCACTACGGGATGGGTACAAGACAGAAGATGACTTGTTTTCAGCTAGTTTTGTTTTTCGTTGCGTGGTGAATAACGGATGACGGCGCATATTCTGAAACTTCTTACCCCGGGAATATTTTTGCTGGCGCTGACCGGTTGTGATAACGGCACCAGTGCGGAAAGCCAGCAGCTCACCCAGGCGCTGGTGAAGCGTTCGCTGGATAATATGGTCCCGGTCACGGGCGGTGAGTTTTTAATGGGGGACTTCGGCCCGCTGATTTGGGAAAAACTGCCCTTCAGCATGAACCAGGATGATAAATACCTGCATAAGGTCAGGCTGAGTGACTTTATGATTGGCAAATATAAGGTCACTCATAAAGATTATAATGAGTATATAAAAATCACCCATCGGAAAAAACTCGTTTATCTGTGGAAGGGAAAGGTACTGGCGGATGATGTGTCCGTCAGCGTCCCCTGGCAGATGGCCAAAGACTACTGCCTGTGGCTGGGTAAAATGTCGGGGAAACGGGTGGATTTGCCCACTGAAGCGCAGTGGGAATACGCGGCCCGCTCCAGGGGACAGTATTTGCCCTATGCCACCAGTAACGGAAAAATAGAGCGCGGAGTCAATGTCCCAACCTCTGATGAAAAATTGAAAATGACTGGTACGGGATTTCCTTACTACCCGGTTGGGAAATATCCCCCCAATCCACTGGGGTTGTATGACATGGGACTAAGTGGTCAGGAGTGGGTTAATGACTGGTATGCGGCGGACTACTATGCGCACTCGCCGGTTGATAACCCGCAGGGACCGGAGAGCGGCGACAGGAAGGTGCAAAGGGGCTATGCGGGAGGGGATTATCAGTATGCCCTGACCATGTTTCGAGAGTCAGATTTCCCTTCTCCGCTTTTGGACGGGCGTAAGGCTGAAGATAATAAATTCCTCCCTAATTTTGTCTTTCGCTGCGTGGTGAATAACGGATGACGGCGCATATTCTGAAATTTCTTACCCCTGGAATATTTTTTCTGGCGCTGACCGGCTGTGATAACAGCACCAGTGCGGAAAGCCAGCAGCTCACCCAGGCGCTGGTGAAGCGTTCGCTGGATAATATGGTCCCGGTCGCGGGCGGTGAGTTTTTAATGGGGGACTTCGGTCCGCTGATTTGGGAAAAATTGCCCTTCAGCTCGAACCAGGATGATAAATACCTGCATAAGGTCAGGCTGAGTGACTTTATGATTGGCAAATATAAGGTCACGCATAAAGATTATAATGAGTATATAAAAATCACCCATAGCAAAAAGCTTACGTATGTATTTGGTGGAAAATTACTGGCGGATGACGTTCCCGTCAGTGTCCCCTGGCAGATGGCCAAAGACTACTGCCTGTGGCTGGGTAAAATGTCGGGTAAACGGGTGGATTTACCCACCGAGGCGCAGTGGGAATACGCGGCCCGCTCCCGGGGACAGTATTTGCCCTATGCCACCAGTAACGGAAAAATAGAGCGCGGAGTCAATGTTCCCACCTTTGATGAAAGAGCAAAAATGAACGATGTAGGGATATCGATTTACCCGGTCGGGAAATATCCCCCCAATCCACTGGGATTGTATGACATGGGACTAAGTGGTCTGGAGTGGGCTAATGACTGGTATGCGGCGGACTACTATGCGCACTCGCCGGTTGATAACCCGCAGGGACCGGAGAGCGGCGACAGGAAGGTACAAAGGGGCTATCCGGGAGGGGATTATCAGTATGCCCTGACCATGTTTCGTGAGTCAGACTTCCCTTCTCCACTTTTGAATGGGCGTAAGGCAGAAGATTATAGATTTTCTCCTAAATATGTTTTTCGCTGCGTGGTGAATAACGGATGACGGCGTATATTCTGAAACTTCTTACCCCGGGAATATTTTTGCTGGCGCTGACCGGCTGTGATAACAGCACCAGTGTGGAAAGCCAGCAGATCACCCAGGCGCTGGTGAAGCGCTCGCTGGATAATATGGTCCCGGTCGCGGGCGGTGAGTTTTTAATGGGGGACTTCGGCCCGCTGATTTGGGAAAAGCTGCCCTTCAGCTCGAACCAGGATGATAAATACCTGCATAAGGTCAGGCTGAGTGACTTTATGATTGGCAAATATAAGGTCACTCATAAAGATTATAATGAGTATATAAAAATCACCTATCATAAAAAGCTCACTTATATTGGTGGTGGAAAGTTACTGGCGGATGACGTTCCCGTCAGTGTCCCCTGGCAGATGGCCAAAGACTACTGCCTGTGGCTGGGTAAAATGTCGGGAAAACGGGTGGATTTGCCCACTGAAGCGCAGTGGGAATACGCGGCCCGCTCCCGGGGACAGTATTTGCCCTATGCCACCAGTAATGGAAAAATAGAAGAAGGTAAAAATATTCCAACCTTTGACGAAATAGCAAAAATGAATGATATAGGAGTACCCATTTACCCGGTCGGGAAATATCCCCCCAATCCACTGGGATTGTATGACATGGGACTAAGTGGTCTGGAATGGGCTAATGACTGGTATGCAGCAGACTACTATGCGCACTCGCCGGTTGATAACCCGCAGGGACCGGAAACCGGCGACAGGAAGGTGTTAAGGGGGTACTTAGGAGGAGATTATCAGGCAGCTCTAACCATGTTTCGTAAGTCGAACTTTCCATCTCCGCTTTGGGACGGGCATAAGGCTGAGGATAATAAATTCCCCCCCAATTATGGCTTTCGCTGCGTGGTGAATAACGGATGACGGCGCATATTCTGAAATTTCTTACCCCTGGAATATTTTTTCTGGCGCTGACCGGTTGTGATAACGGCACCAGTGCGGAAAGCCAGCAGCTCACCCAGGCGCTGGTGAAGCGCTCGCTGGATAATACGGTCCCGGTCACGGGCGGTGAGTTTTTAATGGGGGACTTCGTCCCGCTGATTGGGGAAAAATTGCCTTTCAACTCGAACCAGGATGATAAATACCTGCATAAGGTCAGGCTGAGTGACTTTATGATTGGCAAATATAAGGTCACGCATAAAGATTATAATGAGTATATAAAAATCACCCATCGGAAAAAATCGTTTATCTTTATTAAGTGAAGGCTGTGCTTTGAAGAAAAAGTGGCTGGCTTTTTTTTGATGTTTTTTATTAACTGTCGATTTGTTTTCTTTTTTTACTGGAGTGAAATATGTCAAAAGGCTTTGTTTTGCTTGGTGATAAAACGACTCATGGAGGAAGTGTGATATCTGCATCTTCTACCATGTTTGTTCAAGGGAAAAAAGTAGTTCTTCTGGGGGATCTGGTCAGTTGTCCGATACCCTTCCATGGCATAAATCCTATTATTGAAGGTTCATCAGAATGGTTTTCTGATGGTAAACCGATAGTTGTCGATGGATGCCATAGTCTATGTGGATGTCAGGTTATTTCAAGTGCGCCGGAAGCATCAATAGGATGAAACCATGGGCTGGGAACGCCATAGAATTATCACGCCCGTACCTCCTGAACCTCTTTCTCTCTGGCGATGGATACTGGTCGGTATATTATCAGTAATAGTAAGCATCTTACTTTTTGTATTGCATGCAACAGAGCATCTGTTTTTTATTAATGATGTCAATATCTGGCTGGTTTCACTTTTTCCAGTGTTCCTATGGTTAATAATTGCCAGTATTAGAGGGTGTTTATATGGGCGGGCGCTTGAATATTATGAGTTTTTGCAAAAAGAAATATTGCTTTCTCAGCGGGAATGGCAGTCTTGGGGGCAGCGCTCTATTGTCGTGATAAATAGCTGCGTATTGTTACCAGAGAAAATTACCGTTGCAATTATTGCTGGTAATTCAAAAAATACTGCGAACCAATATGATTTGGTTCATCGTATAAATTATTTACCTCAGGTCAAAAATCAATGCCATGCCGCGGCTGTGTTGCTTAACACTATAGCTGAGTCTCTGAGCATATTACCGACTGGCATTCCGTTGCATGTAACTCTCGTCACGGACGGTTCAACTGAAGAAATTTGCTTACTGCAAACCAACTTTCATCACATCTGGCAGACAAGTTTACCTGACAGCCTGCAGCCTTCCTCTGTACGGATTGTCACTGAGTTTCCGTGCCACCGACTGGATACGATTCTGAAAAATGCTGAAATCAGAAGCGATCTTTTTCTGATTTTGCAATTTAATGGGCAGGATAAATATTCTGATGGCATGGCTGTTTTTCTTTTAACCAGTGATGATGTTGCGCGCAATTACGGTTTGGAAGGCAAATGTCGTTTATTGCGTCCAATGCCTTTGGATAAATCGCGTTTGCCGCATGATTTAACCACTTTTATTACTACACAGGTCAGTGCGAAAAAAACCAGGACCATTGTGTCTGATTACCAGTCAATTGCTTCGTGGAGTACGCAACTCTATTCAATTGCTCATGAAAATGGTGTTCATTGGCAGGTTGAAAACACCATTGTTCTTGAACGATTTATGGGGATCCCCGGTCCATTTTCCGGTTGGCTATGTGCTGGTGTGACCGCTGATATGTCAATGCATCACTCAGCATCATATTTGATCGTTTCTGTTCAGGAACAACAGCCATATATCTGTACCGTTTTACCCTGGAGTGATAATGAATACGACAAGCCATCTATGGAGTAGGGGAAGCCAGGCTGTTTTGTTTTTGGTAGTCCTGGCGGGATTATCATGGCTGGCGAATCGCTTTGGTGAGTATCTGGGCGCAGATTCACCTACGAAGAAATTTCTCTTAGTTGTAGCCACGGCAATTTTAATTATTTTGATTCGCCTGTATCCGCATATCAGCATTTATGCAAGGGAGCATCTGTTTCGCATAAAAGAGGAAAACGTCGGAGTTTTTCCTGAAAATGAATCCCGAATAGAGGAAACACTCTCCAGGAATATGCGGACAGGAGAAATTCGTGATGCACTTAAAGAGAGTTACGGCCGCCGCTGGCGCGCCAAAACGCGTCTCCTACTGGTGATGGGGGATGCCTCCCAGGTTGATCAATTAGTACCTAAACTCACCTCTCAACGCTGGGTTGAAGGGGATGGCGTGGTGTTAATCTGGGGAGGTACGCTCACTGAAGCGCCAGATGCATCGTTGTTTGATGCGATACGCAAGCTGCATCGGCGTCCGCTGGATGGGATTGTATGGGTAACCCCCACTTTTCAGCACCAGGATACACTGGTTCAATCGGCACCTGTTGTCTCTTTAACCGCAGAACAAATAGATAATGCCGCCCGCCATTTTCAGGCTGTTTTTACCACGCTCCGCTGGCGAGTACCGTTATATCTTTGGTCGCTGTATGGCGCTCAATTCGTCCGGGATGACGTAACCTTGCACTCTGCGACATGTTTGTTCCCTGCAGGATGCACCACGGCTTTATGTCGTTCGCAGTTGACCTCGCTGGTAATGCAGATGGCGGAGCAGGGTACGCAGCAGGTTACGCGCAATATCCGCGATAACTTCTTACTGAAAATGGCTAATTTGCTGATGCCTGGCGCAGAAGCTATCAGCGAATCGTTGTCCACTTTTTTCAGCCCGCATCGGCCTCTGCCGCTGGCGGCGGTAATCCTGAGCCAGTATGCGGAAAATACTTCATCGCACGTCGCGCATGCCTGGATGCGTGATGAGCGCTGGCGTGCGCTGCTTGATTCACTCCCTGCGTTACCTGCTGAACTTAAGGCACAGCGTACAGGCCGTTCAGGGATGCGCGTGCTGGCAGTCGGTACAGCCGGTTTGATGCTGCTATGGGGGGCGGGGATGGTGGTGTCTTTCCTGGCGAATCGCACTCTGATTGGCGAAAGTCTGGACCAGGCGAGCCTGGCAGGCGGTGCGGATAAACCGCTCGCCGAGCGTCTTACGGCGCTGTCTGCTCTGCAGCAAACGCCAGGCATGCTTCGCTGGCGTCAGCAGAATGGGACGCCGTGGTACTACCGTTTCGGCTTAAGCCAAAATGATGCTCTGCTGGATGCGCTATGGCCGCGCTATACGCGTATCGCTATTCCGCTCCTGCGTGATGAAGCCGCCCAACATCTTACCCAGGAATTAACGGCGTTAACCCGACTGGCTCCAGACAGCCCGCAGTTTGCCGCCCAGGCAAAGATCGCCTACAACCAGTTGAAAATGTATCTGATGCTTTCCCGGCCTGAACAGATGGAGGCGTCATTTTTTAGTCAGGCGCTGATGCAAGACTGGCCGGAGCGAGCGGGTATTTCGCGCGCATCATGGCAGGGCGTTGGCCCTGGGCTCTGGCAATTCTGGGGAGAGAACCTTCAGGCGCATCCTGAATGGAAGATAGCAGCCGATAAAAATCTTATTAGCCAGGTGCGAACGCTGTTAATTCGTCAGATGGGGATCCGCAATGGCGAAGCCGCCCTGTATCAGAAAATCATTGAACAGGTAACGCCGCATTACACCGATCTTCGTCTGGAAGACATGACCGGCGATACCCGGGCAGAGCACGTATTTTATACCCACAGTTCGGTTGCTGGCGTGTATACCCGCAAAGCCTGGGAAGAGGAGGTTTTGCCCGCCATTGAGAAAATTGTAAACAACCGTCGGGAAGAAATGGATCAGGTGCTGGGAGATGATACGCATTCTGCAAGTGACCCTCTCTCTCCACAGGCCTTAAAGGTGCGTCTTAGCGAGCGTTACTTCACGGATTTTGCCGACAACTGGCTGGATTTTCTCAACAGTATTCGCTGGAAGCGCACCCAGACGCTAAGTGATGCTATCGATCAACTCACGTTGATTGCAGATATCCGTCAGTCTCCTCTGGTTGCGTTAATGAATACGCTCGCCGTTCAGGGACGAACAGGGTTAACCGGAGAAGCGCTGTCGGACTCACTGGTGAAGTCGGCAAAGGATCTATTTAACACCAAAGAAAATCAAACCATTGACCAACATGCGCGGGAAGAAGGCCCTATGGCGAGTACCTTCTCGCCAATCCTGGCATTAATGGATGAACAATCGGCTGGGCAGGATATCAGTCATCTGAGTCTGCAAACCTACCTGACCCGGGTAACGCAGGTCAGGCTGAAACTCCAGCAGATTACTAACGCTGCCGATCCGCAAGGCATGAGCCAGGCGCTGGCGCAAACGGTGTTTCAGGGTAAAACCATCGATCTCACCACCACGCGTGACTATGGCAATCTGGTGGCTGCCAGTCTGGGGCAAGCATGGAGTGGATTTGGTCAAACGATGTTTGTACAGCCGCTGGAGCAGTCATGGCAGCAGGTGTTGCAACCAACCGCGGCGGGCCTGAATGCGCAATGGAAGGCGCTGATTGTGAATGACTGGAACAGCGCATTCGGCGGACGTTATCCGTTTCGCGATGTTGGCAGCGAGGCTTCTCTGCCGCTGCTGGCGCAATATCTGCGAAGCGATAACGGGCGAATCCCGCATTTTCTCGAAAGTCATTTAAGCGGTGTGCTGCATAAACAGGGAAGTCACTGGGTTGCCGACACGGTGAATGCTCAGGGGCTGGAGTTTAATCCGGCGTTCATTGAGGCAATGGATCAGCTCAGTCAAATTGCGGATGTCGCATTTATTCGTGGGGAAGCTGGGATGCGTTTTGAATTGCGTCCTGGAACGGCGCGCGACGTGATGCAGACTGACCTCGTGCTGGATGGACAGAAACTCACCTACGTTAATCAGATGCCAGCGTGGAAAAATGTTGTCTGGCCTGCTGATACTCAGGCTTCAGGGGCAACCCTAAGCTGGGTGAGCACCAATACGGGAACCCGAATCTACTCCGATAATCCTGGTACCTGGGGCTGGATAAGATTGCTTGAGAAAGCGGAGATAACCGATAACGCTGGCGTGGGCAGCGGTTTTAACCTGCGCTGGACTGCGCAGGATGGATTGCCGCTGAACTATACCCTGCGAACGGAAGCCGGTGAAGGTCCCCTTGTATTACTCAAACTCCGCGATTTTGAACTACCAGAAGCAATTTTTGTTGTAAGCGGCAATATTTCCTCAGAGGAAGAAGAATGAGTGCCCTGAAACGTCTACTGGCCGCCAGTACGGCTTCGCCAGATGAACAACAGCAACTAATGGAACAGGCGCAAACGCAGACTACGCTATGGAAAAACTGGCTATTGCCCATTTCAGCAGCCAACCCCGGTGGTGAAGATCCTGGCTATGACGATGATTTTCAGCGCATGCGAGAGGAGGTGAATAAACTTTCTGGCGCACAAACGGATCTCATCATTGAGCTTGCGGAAAAACTTCTGATCACCACCTGTAAGGATGTCCGTGTTGTCACTTACTACACATGGGCACGTTTGCATCAGGATGGTGAGTCCGGCCTGGCGGATGGTCTGATTTTGCTGGCTGGGCTGATGCAACAATATGGCGATTCTCTCCATCCCTTAAGAGCCAACAGTCATAAAGCTGCTCTTGAATGGCTGGCTGGCGGGCGGATGCTGGATAGTCTGGCGCGTTTTCCCGAAGTTTCACGACCTGACGCGCAACGGATCGCCGGTGCGCTGATGCTGCTGGAGCAGCAGTTTAGCCTGCGAGAGGAGAGTATTCGTCCTGGGCTTGGGGCGCTGTATAGCGCGCTGGAGAACCGTCTGGCCCAATCTGGCGGGGCTCAGGCATTGGTACCGCAAAATATCAGTGCTCAACCCAGTCGGCACAGCGCAGAAACTCCTGTCCTTAAAAGTATTGCCTCTGGCCGTGAGCTGCTGGAGCAGGCGCGGGTGTTGGCGAAATACTTAAGCGATCAGCCGGATGGCTGGCTGGCGGCGCATCATTTGATGAAAAGCGTGCGGCTCGATACGGTCAGCCAGCTTCCACCGCCAGATGGCGCCGGACGTACGCGCCTGGTACCGCCCAAGAGTGATTATCGCGCGCAGCTCAAACGTCTCTATTTGCAGCAAAGTTGGACTGAACTGATTGAGTTAACGGACAGCTTATTTGTTGAGGGAGTGAATCATTTCTGGCTGGACGTGCAGTGGTACCTTCATCAGGCATTAACAAGAGCGGGATCGCCATGGGATAAAAATGCCGGGATTATTATCAGCGATCTGAAAATGCTGCTGCATCGGATGCCGGGGCTGGAAACGCTGGCGTTTAACGATGGGACTCCCTTTGCAGATGATGTCACGCGTGAGTGGATAGCCCGTGACGTGCTACAGGAAAGTGACTGGCAGATGGAAAAAATCGCTGCGGCTAGTGCAGGAGCGGACGACGATATTCTGCTACTTGAAGGCGAAGCTTTGACGTTAGCGGATAGCGAAGGCGTTGAAGCCGCGCTCGCCTGGGTTCAGGCACGCCCAGGTATTGTTTCACGTCGACAGCGTTGGTTACGCCAGCTGTTGATGGCCCGTCTGACAGAACAATGTGGGCGCAACGATCTCGCGCTGCATTTGCTTGGGGAATTGAATACTACAGCACACTCTCTCACTCTCAAACAATGGGAGCCTGAGCTGCTGTTTGAAGTTAAAGCGCGACGGCTGAAACTTTTGCGATTAAAAGCCAACCGCAGTGAAAGTGACAAAGCGCGTCTGGCACCAGAGATGGACTCACTGTTGTCCGGTTTGGTCGCCATTGATCCCGCCAGAGCCGCCGTTTTGTGCGGTTAAAACAAAATAAGCGAACTGTGAAATGGAAGATTTAACTCTGCGTTATTATGACGCGGAAATGCGTTATTTAAGGGAAGCGGCAAAAGAGTTTGCGCAGGCGCATCCGGATCGTGCAGCGATGCTGGATCTGGATAAAGCCGGCATTCCCGATCCCTATGTGGAACGGTTATTTGAAGGTTTTGCATTTTCGATGGGGCGATTGCGCGCCAAAATAGACGATCATCTCCCTGAATTTACCGAAGGGGTGATGAGTCTGCTGTGGCCACATTATTTACGTACCATTCCCTCCTTAAGTATTGTCGAGCTTTTACCTGATATTGATGTGCTGAAAATGAGCGAGCGGATTAACGCGAGGTTTGGCGTATTGTCACAGCCCGTTGGCCCTAAAAAAACGGTATGTCAGTATCGTACTACCCAGCCCGTCACGCTCAATCCGCTGTCTGTCGCGGCGGTGAATATTGATGCCGAACCTGATGGGCGCTCGGTCATCCGTCTACAAATAAAGTGCAATCCACAGATGGACTGGTCGCAAACTGATCTGACGCGTCTCAGCCTTTACCTCAGCGGTGACGCGCCGGTAACCCACGCGTTGCACCTGGCTTTGACAAAGCGTCTGGCTTCTCTTTATTTGAGACTCCCCAACAGCGTAGAACGTATTCGGCTGGAGGGTTTCTTTTCCCCGGGTGGATTTGCCGATGAAGACAGTTTGTGGCCAAAAGGCGATACGGCGTTTGGCGGCTGGCAATTATTGCTTGAGTATTTTACGTTCCGCGAAAAATTTATGTTTGTCCATCTTAACGGTCTGGAAAAAATATCGTTTCCTGAGGGTATAGACTGCTTTGAAATAGAAGTGATACTGACTCAACAGTGGGATTCTGAGCTTCCTGTGGGGAGTGAAAACATTCGTCTTCATTGTGTTCCGGTTATTAATCTTTTCACTATCGAAGCCGATCCGCTGGTAGTTAATGGTCTGGAAAGCGAATATTTGCTGCGTCCGCGAAGGTTGCAAGATGGCCACACGGAAATTTATGCAGTCGATGCGGTTTCAGGATCACAGCGAACGCGTAACGCCGTTTATGCCCCTTTCACCAGTTTTCGCCACAAGGGAGGCATGATGCGCCGAAACGCACCCGAGCGTTATTACCATACGCGTGTCAGACGCGGCGTATCCGGGTTGTATGATACATGGCTGATCCTCGGCGGAGATGCCTGGGAGCGGGAGCGCCTTGCTGAGTATGAAACCTTGTCTTTGAAAGTGACCGGAACAAACGGTCAGCTACCGCGGCGAGCTTTGCAAAGTACATTGCTCAATCGTTGTGAGCAGATCCTCCAGACGCCGCTTGCCGTGCGCAATCTGTCTAAACCGACGCTACCTGCTTACCCTCCCGCTGAGGATCGTTTTCACTGGCGAGTGTTGAGTCACCTGGGATCCAGCTTTCTGAATATGATGGCCAGCGCTGAAGTGCTCAAAGGAACGTTGTCTCTCTATAACTGGCAGGATGATGAACTTAATTATCGTCGTCTGGATGCGATCATGGATGTTCAACAACATGAAATACAGCGCTTTGAAAAAGGATTTCTACTCCGTGGTGTGGACATCGAAGTAACGCTTGATGAAAACGGATTTACAGGCGAAGGCGATATTCATCTGTTTGGTGAAATGCTTAACCGCTTTTTTGCATTGTATGCGGATATTCATTTGTTTAATCAGCTTACTTTAATCATACAGCCGGCAGGGAAAAGCTTGCGATGGAAAGAGAATCACAATCAGCGACTACCCGGTTGCTAACGAGCCTTGGCGAACACCTGCCCCGTACTAATTTTTATCGTTTCTGTCAGTTGCTGGAACAGTGGGATCCACAAGCGCCCTGTCCCGGAAGCCAACAAAGCCCACGTTTCGATACTATTCGTTTTCGCCCTCATCCGGGGATGGGATTCCCGGCGGGTGAACTAAAAAGTGCAGAATATGATCCGCAGCAACCCACACTTCCACCAACGGTTCGTGTCACTTTTATGGGGCTGTATGGCGTGGAATCGCCGCTGCCGACAACCTATCAGGATGATATTGCCCAGCGTCAGGAAGGTGCGGACGTTGCCGCTGAGTTTCTGGATATTTTTAACCATCGCTTAATTACGCAATTTTATCGAATCTGGCGTAAATACAGCTATCCAGCGACTTTTCGCTCAGGCGCGACAGATGAGACTTCACAATATTTGCTGGGGTTGACTGGGCTGGGAATTCAGGGGTGCGCCACACAAACAGCTACCCCGATATCACGTTTTTTGGCGCTGCTGGGAATAATGAGAATGCCAACGCGTACGGCAGAAGGTATATCCGCGCTGGTTTCTTTATTATCGCCAACAACAAATACCACCGTGACCCCTCATGATAAACGCTTAATCCTGCTGGATAAGGCGTTAAAAATGAGTGTGCGGCAACCCATTAGCCTCCATTCTCGTCCGGTGATGGGACGTAGCGCCGTAGATATTAACAGTCAGGTGCTAATTACGCTTACAACGGACGTTCCCGATGAAGCTCGCGAATGGTTACCGGGTGGCCAGCTTTACCATGATTTTCTCGCGCTGATGCACGTTTATTTAGGTGCCAGAGTGAATGCGAGACTGCAATTACGCATTCCTCGAACGGTGCTTCCGGATGCTCATCTTACCAGTAATAAAAGCGAGCACGCAGTTCAGCTTGGCCGCACGGCTGTGATGCGTCTGGATAACCAGGAAGATAAGAATCAATTTATAACAATTAAGCTTGGGCTTTGGCAGAGCCTTACTCAACATGTTCAACGGAGGGAAGCCGATGAGACTGGCGATTATCGCTATTAATTTTGCCGTAATAACCGGATTGGTCAGTTTAGTTACTGGGTGTGGTCTGACACAAAAAGTATCTGAAGGTACCGTGTCATTAACGAAGTCGATTTTTTATAAGGAAATTAAAACCCTGCATTTGGATCTTTCCGCCAGAGAAGCCGCAAATAAAAATGCGCAGGGCATAGCGCTTTCGACGGTCGTGCGTATTTACCAACTCAAAGATCGAAAAGCATTTGACTCGGCTAATTATCAGTCCTTATTTGCGCAAGATAGTACGGTGGTGAAAGCAGATTTATTGGCTCAGAGAGATGTTCGGGTACGACCTGGTGAAAGCGTAACTGTCGATATCCCACTCGAGAACGAAGCGCAATATGTTGCCGTGGCGGGAATGTTTATTTCTCCCGATCAGTCTGAAGATTCATGGCGTGTGGTATTACGTCGTGAAGATCTCGATCCTGATAAGGCGCGAGTGATTGAATTAAATTCTCAGGCTCTGGTTCTCCTGATGCAGGAGGATGAGTAATGATTAAACAGCCTTCTCTTTATGACATCTTGCTGGGTAATTTTTCCGGTGGTTTTCCTTTGCACGCAGTCAGCGAAAATACGCAGGTCATCTTGTCCGTCCTCGATAATATGCAGCGCATTTTGAATACTCGTGCCGGTAGCCTCAAACATTTACCCGATTATGGTCTGCCGGATATGACCAAAATCCTCCAGGGTATGCCGGGAACAGCACATCAGCTTATCAGCACGCTTTCTCAGGTTTTGTTGAAGTATGAACCGCGACTAAAAGACATTCAGGTAACGATGCAGGAGCAGGAAATGCCGGGGCATTTGCGTTATTCCATTGATGCGGAACTTCATGATCTTGGCATTGTGCGCTATGGCACTGATTTTACCCCTGAGGGGCGGGTTCTTATTCGTCATCTTAAGAAGCAGGGGTGGCTTGAGACGGGAGTGTACTGACATGGAAAAGAATCGCATCAGCACCGGCGACGATCCGCGTGCTTTCACGGAGTTTGGTCAGTTACGCGATGAAATCAGCAAGCTGACTCACCCCGCACGCCCGGACGTTGACTGGCAAAAGGTGGAACAGTTAAGCCTGGCGCTGTTTCGTCATAACGGAGTCGAACTGCAAACACTGGCCTGGTATACCGTCGCCAGAATTCGTAGCGCAGGTCTGGCTGGGCTAGCCGAAAGCGCGGAACTGCTGGAGGCATTACTGACGCATCACTGGAGCGTAATATGGCCGCAGCAAACCCATGCCCGCGTTGAAATATTGGCATGGCTGTCAGCTCGTTTACAGCAAGAATTACGCACGCTAACGTTGTCATATGCGGATTTATCGATGGTGTATCGGGTTGAGCAGAGTCTGAAACATGTCTGTGAGGTGCTGCAACGCCTTGAGTTAAAAACGTTAAGTAAACTAGACGCAGTCGTTACCTGGATGCATAACGCAGCTTTACGCCTGGAGAAGTCTGAAGCGGATTCGGGATCCACCGCTGTGATGATACCGGCTTCAGGTACGACTAATCACGCTGAGACGTCTTTGCCACAGTTGGTCTTTGTGGTTAATGAGGCATCGTCGCCCGATCAATCAAGCGCAGCAGAGTTTGCTACTCAAACCGTTCATCGACCCCGGCGAATGTGGTTGGGATTCACCATCGGTGTCATGGTTACGGCAGTGGTGAGTACAGGCGCTTTTCTTGGAATCAGCCCTATGTGGGCCGACAGATTTGAACTGGTTCAGCCATTGCCACGGGGGCTGACACCTGAACAATTGTCCACATTGAAACATTCCTCAGATTTGAAGGAGAAGAAACAGGAATTAATCGCCGCAACGCAAGGGCAATTGGACGTTTTACATCGCCTGTCACCTTTGTGGTCAAGAGAATATGCCGCATCATTAGCACAGCAGTTAGTCACCCTGTGGCCGGAAGAATCGCAGACTACGGTATTCGCCAATGGATTACAGAAACAGTTAAACACGGAAGCGTTGCCGGAAAGTGCTCTGCAAAACTGGCATCATGCCCAGCAGGGGCTGGAGGCGTTAACTGCCCAGCTAAATTCGCTTGATGAACGTAAAGGTAAATATCTGACGGGTTCGGAGCTGAAATCAGCCATTTTCACTATCCGCCGCCAGCTTGACCAATCGCCGCCGACAGAAGAGTTATTGCGTCAAATTGATGAGGAGTTAAAAAAGCAGGGAAGTGTATCACCCGCTTTGTATCAGCAACTCGATATGCGGATTAATCAGCTTCTTAATCGTTATGCGCTGTTGAAACAAAGTTCGGTGAGGAGAGAATAGTGATTATTCGCCAAAAGCAAAAACCCGCCTTTTGGGCGTGAGTGGTGCCTGGACTCGGACTAACGCTGTAAGCGTTGAACAGCGCGCTTGTCGCGCTGGCCCCGAAGGGGTGAGCCGCTGGCGGCGAATAATCGAACGAAGTTCGATGAAGAGTCCGTTTCGCCAAAAGCAAAAAACCCGCCATAGGCGGGTTCTTCTAAATAGTGGTGCCCGGACTCGGAATCGAACCAAGGACACGGGGATTTTCAATCCCCTGCTCTACCGACTGAGCTATCCGGGCAACGAGGCGCATTAAAACCGATTCGCTTCGTTTCGTCAACGAAATTTCTTCAAATCAACGCAGACTGCACAATCTATCACCACATTGTTGCTATTGCACGCATCCTCAGGCAAAAAATGCCGTCCACGCGGCGGAAAGCGGCATTGCCAGCAGAAGGGCAGGAAGCATATTCACAACCGCAAACATTTTGATTCCACAAATACGTAAACCGGTTGCCAACAACAGTAGCCCACCTACGGCGCTGAAATCGGCCATCATGGCTGGCGTCGTCAGGGGCAAAATCATTGCCGCGCAGGTGGCAAGCGTTAGCTGGATTGCCAGCATTGGTACACAAATTGCCGATACCGCGATACCTAATGAACAGGCAAAAATGATGGCCGTGAAGAAATCAAGAAACGACTTGGCGATTAAAATATTCGGATCGCCGGTCATCCCTTCATGTATCGCCCCGAAGATCCCGGTACCACTGGCGCAAAATAGCACGATGATGGCCACATAGCTCTGGATGAAGGATTCGTGCGTGGTGTTGGCATCCGACCGGGTGAAAAGCTGCTGCGCTTTGGCAACCGCGGTATTGATCCCTTTTTCCAGATAACAGAACTCACCAATTAATGCACCGACCAACGTAGCCAGGACCATCACCGGTAGGTTAGCGCATTTGATAACCAGCAAAATACCAATTCCCAAAGAGCACAATCCGAATATGGAGGTCATGGAGGCACGAATGCGTTCCGGTAAATGCTGGCTGAGTAGTGCGCCGAGAACACCACCAAATAAAATGGCGCCAGCATTAATAAAGGGTCCAATTACCACGTTTGCTCCTGCATACCCATTATCGTCTTGATGCTAAAGGCAATTCTCTGGGTAAAATATGTTTTCAGATTGCATTATTATGCCGCGATTGACAGGCGGATTGCTTGTTTATCTGTGAGGTTCAGGCTCCGGATTTTATCTTGCGCCTGAAAGTGAAAGGTGCCATGATTGCGCGAATTTTCTCCTGTCTGAATGGGGCTGCCTGGGATGATATTACTCCCCCTACATCGCCTTCAACATCGCCTTTTTGCGCGACGTTTGCCCCTTCCTGCGACTTATCTTTACGCTCCCACCATGCGGTGAGGGCAGCGCACGCTCACTGCAGGATAACAGTAAAATCAGAGGCTATCTGCTTTTACTGATGTCTGGCGGTCGGGGCTGGTAACCAGTTTGACCTGTCATTTCGTGGGCAAAGCAATATGGCTTTGTCCGGGACTTTTGATTTTCCCGAAACGGGTTATTGCGCTTATGAAATCAATGAAAATTGCCGCCAGTGGAGAACTGGTTTCTCGTCTGTCCAGCCATCGTCAGGTGGTGTCGCTGGACAGTACTGATTTTACTGACGTTGCGGCAGTCGTCATTACCGTTGCGGATAGCCGCAGCGGGATCCTTGCTTTGCTGAAACGCACCGGTTTTCATATACCCGTGTTTCTGTTCGCAGAGTCGGATGTTGATCTGCCGGCGGGCGTGAATGCGGTCATTCGCGGTCAGGCGCAGGACTGGCTGGAGCTGGAGTCTGCTGCCTGTCAGTATGAAGAAGATTTGCTGCCGCCGTTCTATGACACGTTGACTCAGTATGTCGAGATGGGGAACAGCACATTTGCCTGCCCAGGACATCAACACGGTGAGTTCTTTAAAAAGCATCCCGCGGGGCGCCATTTCTACGAGTTCTTTGGCGAGAATCTGTTTCGCGCGGATATGTGCAACGCCGACGTTAAGCTTGGCGATCTGCTGATTCATGAAGGCTCGGCGAAACATGCGCAGAAATTTGCCGCGAAAGTTTTCCACGCGGATAAAACCTACTTTGTGCTGAACGGGACCTCTGCTGCCAATAAAGTAGTAACCAATGCGCTGCTGACGCGCGGCGATCTGGTGCTGTTTGACCGTAATAACCATAAGTCGAACCACCACGGTGCGCTGATCCAGGCGGGTGCGACGCCGGTGTATCTGGAAGCGGCGCGTAATCCGTTTGGCTTTATTGGTGGTATTGACGAGCACTGCTTTGATGAGGAGTATCTGCGCCAGCAACTTCGCGAGGTTGCGCCGCAAAAGGCCGATCAACCGCGCCCGTTCCGTCTGGCGATCATTCAGCTCGGCACCTATGACGGTACGATCTACAACGCCCGGCAGGTGATCGACAAGATCGGTCATCTGTGTGATTACATCCTGTTTGACTCCGCATGGGTCGGTTACGAGCAATTTATTCCGATGATGGCCGATGGGTCACCGCTGCTGCTGGAGCTTGATGCTAACGATCCGGGGATTTTTGTCACCCAGTCGGTACACAAACAGCAGGCCGGATTCTCGCAAACTTCGCAGATCCACAAAAAGGATAACCATATTCGCGGTCAGGCGCGGTTCTGCCCGCATAAGCGTCTGAATAATGCATTTATGCTGCATGCTTCCACCAGTCCGTTTTACCCGCTGTTTGCGGCGCTGGATGTTAACGCCAAAATCCATGAAGGCGAGAGCGGCCGTCGGCTATGGGCGGAGTGTGTGACGCTGGGCATTGAGGCCCGTAAAGCGATACTTACCCGCTGCAAGATGATTCAGCCGTTTATTCCCCCGGTAGTTGATGGCAAACCGTGGGAAAGCTATCCGACGCAGGTGATTGCCAGCGAGCGCCGCTTCTTTAGCTTTGAACCGGGTGCTAAATGGCATGGTTTTTCCGGCTACGCGCGTGACCAGTATTTCGTTGACCCTTGCAAACTGCTGTTAACCACTCCGGGCATTGACGCACAAACCGGGCAATATACCGAGTTTGGTATTCCGGCGACGATTCTGGCGCATTACCTGCGTGAAAACGGCATCGTACCGGAGAAATGCGACCTTAACTCGATTCTGTTCCTGCTGACCCCGGCAGAAAGCGCAGAGAAACTGGCGCAACTGGTGGCGATGCTGGCGCAGTTTGAGCAGCATATTGAAGACGATACGCCGCTGGCAGATGTGCTGCCCACTATCTTCAACAAGTATCCGGTACGCTATCGGGATTACACGCTGCGTGAACTGTGCCAGGAGATGCACTCACTGTACGTCAGCTTTGATGTGAAAGATCTGCAAAAAGCGATGTTCCGTCAGGAAAGTTTACCTGCCGTGGCGATGAACCCACAGGATGCGAACAGCGCTTTTATCCGTGGTGATGTTGAACTGGTGCGGATTAGTGAAGCAGCTGGCCGCATTGCGGCGGAAGGTGCGCTGCCTTATCCTCCGGGCGTGCTGTGCGTGGTACCGGGCGAAGTATGGGGTGGGGCGGTACAGCAATATTTCCTGGCGCTGGAAGAGGGCGTAAACCTGCTGCCAGGCTTCTCGCCGGAGCTGCAAGGAGTTTACAGTGAAACGGATGCAGACGGTATTAAGCGTCTGTATGGATATGTGGTGAAGTAAGTGCAAAAAAAGCGGGTTACCTTTTGGCAACCCGCTTTTCTCTGCGTAAACGTTAGTGCGCGATAGTCTGGGTGCCTGCTGGAACGCGTACGTGTTTGTATTTAAACAGCGCAACGAAGGCAAAAGCCAGAACCAGCGAGTAACCTGCGAAGATCAACCACACGGTCTGCCAGTCGGTAATACCGTTCAGCGTATAGTGTTCAACGACTTTACCGCTCACCAGTCCGCCCAGAATACAACCGAAACCGTTGGTCATCATCAGGAACATACCCTGTGCGCTGGCGCGGATTTCAGGGCGTACTTCTTTCTCCACGAACACGGAACCAGAGATGTTGAAGAAGTCGAAGGCGCAGCCGTAAACAATCATCGACAGAACCAGCAGCACGGTACCGAACGGAGTTGGATCGCCGTAGGCAAACAGGCCGAAGCGCAGCATCCACGCCACAATACTGATAAGCATCACGTTCTTAATACCGTAACGGCTTAAGAAGAACGGGATGGTCAGGATAAACAGCGTCTCGGAAATCTGTGAAATCGACATCATCACCGATGCGTGTTCCACGATAAAGCTACCGGAGAACAGTGGGTTGTTATCGAAGCTGTGCAGGAAGGTGTTACCAAACATATTGGTAATCTGCAGCTCTGCGCCCAGCATCATTGAGAAGATGAAGAAAATCGCCATACGCTTGTTTTTAAACAGCGCGAAAGCATCCAGACCGAGCATTGATGTCCAGCTCTGGTTTTTCTGCTGATTGGCAACCGGAATATGCGGCAGCGTCAGGGTGAACAGTACCAGTACCAGGGACAATGTCGCACCGATATACAGCTGCATATGGCTCAGTTCAAAGCCGGAGAAGCTCACGGCCCACATCGCCAGAATAAAGCCGATGGTGCCCCAGATACGAATTGGCGGGAAGTCGGTAACGATATCCATCCCGGCAGATTGCAGGCGATAGTAGGAGATGGTGTTGATTAGCCCCAGTGTTGGCATATAGGCCAGGGAGTTAAGCAAGATCACAAAGAACATTGCCCCTGGCGTGGTGACTTCGGCTGCGGCAAACAGCGTTCCTGCGCCGACCAAGTGGCAAAGGGCGTAAACCCACTTCGCACTGATCCATTTATCGGCCACGATCCCTAACAGCGTTGGCATAAACACGGCGGCGATCCCCAGCGAGCTATACACCGCGCCAATGGATGCACCATCGAATTTAAGGGTGACAAACATATAGGAGCCGAGGGTAGTGAGCCAACTACCCCATAAGCAGAACTGCAGAAACGAGAGAACTTTCAGCTGCAGCTTAAGATTCATGTTAATTTCCTCACACCGTAATGCGGATGAATGTTTTAAAAGGCACATTTGCCGTGGCTATATGATGTGATTCTATCAATGAGAGGCACTCTTTTTTTGTTACCTGTGACAAATATTTGCAAACAATTTCTGATTGCAAAGCAAAAGAGTGATGGAGTTAACATTTTTGGTGCTTCAGGCCCCCGTTTTAGGGGGCTGAAGAGGAATACATTAGCGGCGTCGATAGGATTTTTGTGCGGAATTGACCTTGTAAAGGTATCGGCGTGATTCAGCAGAGGGATGTCGGGTGGTCAGCGTTTGATAAACGTCACCTGGAGACATGCTGTTAATGATATTCGCGGCCTGAATTTTATCGTTCGAGAACACGCGCAGCACGCTGCCCGCACCGCCGTTGTACGCGGTGATTACCGCATAGCGGCGTGAGGTCGGATTATCGATACCACCTAAATAGACATTGTTGAGCATTGCCAGATAGGCCGTGCCGGTATCAATGTTGCTGGCCGGGTCAAACAAGAAGCTACGGCTTGGTGTGCCTGAGCGCCCTTGCGAGCGGAACACATCTTTCCCGGCGCTGTGCTGTACCACCTGCATCAGTCCCAGCGCATCGGCATGGCTCACCGCATACGGGTTAAACGAGGATTCGGTTTGCATGATAGCCAGAATCAGCGACTCGTCGACGCCATACTTACGTGAAGCCTGACGCACCATACCGACGTATTTATGCGCGCGCTTATCAAGGTGGTTCGGCACCAGATTGATCGTCACGCTATAGATGATACGCAGGCCATTGCTGCGGCTTTTAAGTCGTGTTTGCAGCAGGTAGTTGGCAAAGTTGGTGGCACGCCCCTCCCAACGAATGGGCTGGCCGGTATTATCAACCACCTGTCCGTACAGGAATGGCTCTTTGGAAATCTTAATGTCGTCGACATCGGAATAGAGGTCGATAGAACCCGGATCATCGCCCATCAGCAATGTCTTGATAATCGCCCGACGCAGGTGTCCGGCGGGATCTGTCCCGGCAATGGTCTCGACGGTTATCGTACCGTCATCAAAGTTGATATGGCTGCGGGTTTGATACTGATCGGTATACTTGACGTAGTCCTTCGGACCCGCAATCAGCACTTCCTTAAATCCCCACAAATTCTCAATATTATGGGCAAATTGCCCCATCAGAATATCAAAACCGTTGGTATCCTTGACCCAGGCTTCGTTATAGGAATCGCCTTTTTTGGTCGAACTGGAACAGGAGATGAGCAACGGCGCAATAACGGCAAGCGCGAGAAATTTTTTCATCATTCCGGGAGTGCGTGTTGTGTTTGTTGTTTGCAAGGACCAGATTAAAACGTAGGCCGGATAAGCGCAGCGCCATCCGGCAACGGTTCTTATGATTCTGGCGTATAGCCTTCAATATGCACATCCTTACCTTCAAACAGGAAGTTAATCATCTCCTGTTCCAGTAACTTACGGTGTTCGACGTTCATCATATTGAGTTTTTTCTCGTTAATCAGCATGGTCTGTTTATGCTGCCATTGCGCCCATGCTTCTTTAGAAATCTCGTTATAAATGCGTTTTCCCAGATCGCCCGGGTACAGCTGAAAATCCTGGCCTTCTGCTTCGCGTTGCAGGAAAGTGCAAAAAATCGTTCTGCTCATAAAAAGTCCTCTCTATCGTCCGGTACGTTAAACGTGTGTACCGGCACGTAATTGCTGTAACAAACGCTCCACGGGAGCCGCCAGTCCGACCGACGGCGGTTGCGCTAAGTTATACCAGAGCGCGTTGCCTTCATCCATGCATGAGGTGAATGAAGACACGGGAAGCCACATAGGCACAATATCTAAGTGGAAATGGCTAAAGGTATGGCGAAACGCATTAAGTTGGTTCAGATTATCTGCGTTAATTTGTCGTAGCGCCAGCCAGTTGCGCAGTCCATCTTCGTCGTCAAACTGCGGAAAACAGTATAAACCACCCCATAAGCCGCTGGGCGGTCGCTGTGAGAGCAGCACTTCGTCATCATGCTGCATCAGTAAAAAATAGCCCGTTCGTTCCGGTAGCGTCTGTTTGGGCTTTTTACCGGGATACAGCGCCCAACTTGCATTGGCGCTCGCCACACAGCCATTTTCCAACGGACACAGGGAACATTTAGGTTTTGAGCGCGTACAGACCATTGCGCCTAAATCCATCATCGCCTGATTAAAACGCTCAACACCCTGGGCCGGCGTAACTTGCTCGCTCAGCTCCCACAGCTTCTTTTCGACCTCTTTTTTACCCGGCCAGCCGCTTACAGCATAACAGCGAGCCAGCACGCGTTTGACGTTACCGTCGAGAATCGGAAAATGCTGACCCAGAGAGAGAGAAAGGATCGCGCCTGCGGTTGAACGTCCGACGCCAGGTAGGGCGGCTACTTCATCAAAGGTTTGCGGAAATATACCGCTATGCAGCGTCACAACCTGCTGCGCGGCTTTATGCAGATTTCGCGCACGGGCGTAATAACCCAGCCCGGTCCACAAATGCAGCACTTCATCCAGCGGCGCATGGGCCAAATCCGTTACCGTTGGGAAGCGCGCCATAAAGCGCTCAAAATAGGGGATAACGGTCGCAACCTGAGTTTGTTGCAGCATTACCTCAGAGAGCCATACTTTGTAAGGCGTCTTGTCAATTTGCCAGGGCAGCGTTTTCCGCCCGTATTTGTCGTACCAGCTCAAAACCTGAGCCGAAAATTGAGACGCTTGCATGATTACCGTTTCATTATTGCCGGGGGCAAGATTGCAGCACAGCGGCAACGGGGTGTAAACCGGAACTTTCCGCTGCTCACTTTCTTCCTTTACTTGCATCCGGCAACTAACTTTGGATAATGCCCGTTTTCAGAACTCAAACACAGCAGACTAAACTTTTATGAAGAACGACGTCATTTCACCGGAATTTGATGAAAACGGCCGCCCTCTGCGCCGGATTCGTAGTTTTGTTCGTCGCCAGGGGCGACTGACGAAAGGGCAGGAACACGCGCTGGAAAACTACTGGCCGGTGATGGGCGTTGAGTTCAGCGAAGAGCCTGTAGATTTCGCAGAACTGTTTGGCCGTGACGCGCCAGTCACGCTGGAAATCGGTTTTGGTATGGGAGCGTCGCTGGTTGCAATGGCGAAAGCGCGTCCGGAACAGAATTTCCTCGGCATTGAGGTTCACTCACCTGGCGTTGGTGCGTGTCTGGCTTCAGCCCATGAAGAGGGTGTCGAGAACCTGCGCGTCATGTGCCATGATGCCGTTGAAGTCCTGCATAAAATGATTCCTGACAATTCTTTATCTATGGTTCAGCTGTTTTTCCCTGACCCGTGGCATAAAGCACGTCATAATAAACGCCGTATCGTTCAGGTACCGTTTGCTGAGCATATCTTAAGTAAGCTGAAGCTGGGCGGCGTGTTCCATATGGCGACCGACTGGGAAGCGTATGCGGAGCACATGCTTGAAGTGATGTCCTCGATTGACGGGTATAAAAACCAGTCAGAGAGTAACGATTATGTACCGCGCCCGGAATCGCGCCCGGTAACCAAATTTGAACAACGTGGTCATCGTCTTGGCCACGGCGTATGGGACTTAATGTTCGAGAGGGTGAAATAATGGCAAAGAACCGTAGCCGTCGTCTGCGTAAAAAGATGCACATCGAAGAATTCCAGGAAGTAGGATTTTCGGTTGCATGGCGTTTCCCGGAAGGTACATCTGGAGAGCAGGTCGATCAAATCGTTGATGACTTTATCAATGAAGTCATCGAACCGAACAAACTGGCTTTTGACGGCAGCGGCTATCTGGCCTGGGAAGGTCTGATCTGTCTGCAGGAAATCGGCAAATGCACCGAAGAACACCAGGCAATCGTGCGTAAGTGGCTGGAAGAGCACAAACTCGAAGAAGTGCGTACCAGCGAACTTTTCGATATTTGGTGGGACTAAGTAGCACAGGGTCGGCAAATGCCGACCCGATTTGTATTGAGGGAAAGATATGATGCGCAAAACGCTGCTGGCGGCAGTCCTAACGTTCACGGCGATGGCCGCACATGCAGATTACCAGTGCAGCGTCACCCCGCGTGACGATGTGATTTTGAGCCCACAAACGGTGCAGGTGAAGGGCGAGAATGGCGACCTGGTTATTACCCAGGCTGGCGATGTCACCTTCAACGGTAAACAGTACAACCTGAACGCCGCACAGCGTGAGCAGGCTAAAGATTATCAGGCGGCGTTGCGTAGCAGCCTGCCGTGGATCGACGAAGGTGCCAGAGCGCGCGTAGAGAAAGGTCGCGTGGCGCTGGACAAAATCATCGCCAAAGAGGTCGGTGAAAGCAGCAACATGCGTGGCCGCTTAACCAAGCTGGATGCGCAATTGAAAGAGCAGATGAACCGCATCATCGAGCATCGAACTGATGGCCTGACTTTCCATTATAAGGCGATTGATCAGGTCCGCGCGGACGGACAACAGCTGGTTAATCAGGCGATGGGCGGCATTTTGCAGGACAGCATCAACGAAATGGGGGCGAAAGCCGTGCTCAAAGGCGGTGGTAATCCACTGCAGGGCGTACTCGGAAGCCTCGGTGGTTTGCAGACCTCAATTCAGAACGAATGGAAGAATCAGGAACAAGACTTCCAGCAGTTTGGCAAAGATGTCTGTTCCCGCGTTGTGACGCTGGAAAACGATCGTAAAACGCTGGTTAGCACTCTGAAATAATCTTCACCTCTTATTAACGGCACAGAAACATTCTGTGCCGTTTTATTTTGTATATTTCTGTTTTTTTGATATCCATCTCTAAGAACGGCAATTTGGTGGAGATATAAATCTGGTTAATTGGAACTCGTCACATTATTCATCTGTAGGATAGACATAATGCTGCAAATTCAAGTAACTGGAGAAATAACATGGAGTTTTTCAAGAAAACGGCACTTGCCGCACTGGTTATGGGTTTCAGCGGCGCGGCGCTTGCACTGCCAAACATCACCATTTTAGCGACCGGTGGGACGATTGCCGGCGGCGGTGATTCCGCGACAAAATCTAACTACACGGCAGGCAAAGTTGGCGTAGAAAATCTGGTTGAGGCCGTACCTCAATTGAAAGATATCGCTGTCGTTAAAGGCGAGCAGGTGGTGAATATCGGCTCCCAGGATATGAATGACGAAGTCTGGTTAACGCTGGCGAAAAAGATTAATACCGAGTGTGATAAAACCGACGGCTTCGTGGTAACACATGGTACGGATACCATGGAAGAAACCGCCTATTTCCTCGACCTGACCGTCAAGTGTAACAAACCGGTGGTGCTGGTCGGCGCAATGCGTCCGTCTACGGGTATGAGCGCTGATGGCCCGTTTAACCTGTATAACGCAGTAGTAACTGCCGCAGACAAAGCCTCTGCCAACCGCGGAGTGCTGGTGGTGATGAACGACACCGTTATGGATGGTCGTGACGTGACTAAAACCAACACTACCGACGTCGCTACCTTCAAATCCGTTAACTACGGCCCGTTGGGTTACATCCATAACGGTAAAATCGACTACCAGCGTACGCCTGCGCGTAAGCACACCACGTCTACTCCGTTCGATGTGTCTAAGCTGACCGAGCTGCCGAAAGTTGGAATTGTTTATAACTACGCTAACGCCTCCGATCTGCCGGCAAAAGCGCTGGTAGATGCGGGTTACGCCGGGATTGTCAGTGCGGGTGTAGGTAACGGTAACCTGTATAAAACCATTTTCGATACGCTGGCAACCGCCGCGCATAAAGGTACCGTTGTAGTGCGTTCATCCCGTGTACCAACGGGCGCCACTACACAGGATGCAGAAGTTGATGATGCAAAATACGGATTTGTGGCTTCAGGTTCCCTGAACCCGCAAAAAGCACGTGTTCTGCTGCAGCTTGCGCTGACTCAAACCAAGGATCCTAAGCAGATCCAGGAAATGTTTAATCAGTATTAATCGATGAAGGTGGCTGCGCTTACCGCCCTAACCCTGTAGGCCGGATAAGACGCAGCCGCCATCCGGCAATTTGCCTTATGGCGCTACGCTTATCAGGCCTACGCTCACCAGCCATCACTCCGCCAGAAACAGCTCCAGCAGCGAATTCAAGAACAGCTTACCGTGTTGGGTAATCTGCCAGTACTCATGGCATTCACTCAGGTAGCCCTGGGAAATAGCCTCATCGATCTGTCGACGAATAACGTCTTCGGTAAGACCGGTATGTTGCGTGAATTCCGCGCGAGGCGCGGTTTCCAGCAGCCGGAAACGATTCATGAAGAACTCGAACGGCTTATCGGCTTCGGCGACATCGCGCTGGCTTTCGAGATAACGCCCTTGCATATATCCACGGGGATGCCGCGTTTTGGTGGTGCGCAGGATGCGTCCGTCAGGGAATGTGATCTTACCGTGCGCGCCGCAGCCAATGCCAAGATAGTCGCCAAAACGCCAGTAGTTAAGGTTGTGCTGACACTGATAACCCGGTCTGGCGTAGGCTGAGGTTTCGTACTGCTGATATCCCGCGGCGGTCAGTAGCTGGTGGCCTTGCTCAAAAATATCCCACAGCGCGTCATCGTCCGGTAAAACCGGCGGTCGGGAACCGAACAGCGTGTTGGGTTCGATGGTCAACTGATACCAGGAAAGATGCGGTGGGTAGAGCGCGATTGCCTGCTGTAAATCACCCAGCGCCTCTTCCAGCGTCTGATCCGGTAAACCATGCATCAGATCGAGATTAAAGCTGCGTAGCCCCAGACCGCTCGCCAGGTGTGCTGCTCGTTTGGCTTCTTCCGGCCCGTGAATACGTCCCAGACGTTCGAGTTTGGTGGAGCTAAAGCTCTGTACGCCAATCGAGATACGGTTGACGCCAGCGCGTTGATAATCCACAAAGCGATCGGCCTCCACCGTCCCGGGATTCGCCTCCATCGTGATTTCTGCATCTTCGGCCAGATTCAGCCGTGCTCGCACGCCGTCGAGCAGCGTTTGCATCGCCGGGCCAGAAAGCAGGCTCGGCGTGCCACCACCGATAAAAATCGTCTTTACTTCACGTCCCTGGGCGTGGGCCACCTCAGTATCCAGATCGCTCAGCAGATGCTGCACATAGTCGTCATGAGGGACTTCGCCCTTTAGCGCATGCGAGTTGAAGTCGCAGTACGGGCATTTCTGCACGCACCACGGGATGTGAATATAAAGACTTAGCGGTGGAAGCTTAACCATTACGCAGGGCATCCAGCAACAGCTTCAGTGCCTGTCCGCGGTGAGAAATCGCACTCTTTTCTTCACGGGTCAGCTCAGCCGCGGTTTTCCCTTCAGACGGCACAAAGAAGATCGGGTCGTAGCCAAAACCACCGTTTCCGGCAGGTTCACGGGTAATCACGCCCGGCCAGCTTCCGTGGCAAACAACAGGCGTTGGATCGTCTGCATGGCGCATATACACCAGCACGCAGTGGAACTGCGCCTGGCGCTTGTCATCAGGAATATCCTGCAGGGTGTGAAGCAGTTTTTCCAGGTTCTGCTGATCGGTCGCATCTTCGCCGGAATAGCGGGCTGAATAGATACCCGGCGCGCCGCCAAGGGCATTTACTGCCAGACCTGAGTCATCAGCAATGGCCGGTAAGCCGGTAATTTGCGCGGCATGACGCGCCTTCAGAATGGCGTTCTCAATAAACGTCAGCCCGGTCTCGTCTGCAGAATCAACACCCAGTTCCGTTTGGGCAACAACATCAAGACCGAAATCACTCAGAAGAGAGGCGAGTTCACGCACTTTACCGGCATTGCCGGTCGCGAGGACAACTTTTTGCATGGGATACCTAATCAGTTAACGCCGCAATTTCGGGCGGGATCTGTTGCGGATGAATGATTTTAACCTGTTTGTGACGACCAAGCTCGCCCTTCTCAATGACGACCTGGCTTTTTGCCACACGGAACTGTTTGCCGAGAAACTTCACCAGATGGCTATTGGCCTGGCCATCTACTGGCGGGGCGGTAATGGCGACTTTAACTTCGTCGCCATGTAAACCCACAATACTGTCACGGCTGGCTTTAGGCTGAATGTAGAGCCGTAAAACCAGACCGTCGTCGCAGGGTGTAACGGCACTCATAGCGCCATCCACAGCCCCGGCAGCAGCATGTTGCCTGTCGCCTGCAACACTTCCGCGATGCCCATGTTAATAACGTAGAGCAGCAGAACCAGAATCATTGGGGAGAAATCGATCCCGCCCATGCCTGGAAGTATGCGACGGATAGGACGCAGCAGCGGATCTGCCAGTTGAATCAGCACGTACTCTACAGGACTGCGGCCCTGGCTGACCCAGCTCATAATTGCCATCACCAGCAGCACCCAGAAAATCAGCAGCCCGATAGTCTTCAGGACAATCAGTACGGCGGCGATCCAGATGATCGGCTGGAACGTGACCACCTTAAACAGCACGATTGCTTTGATAAAGCTGAGAACGAGCGCAACTAATGCCGATGCGCTGTCGATCGGCCCCATCGGGGGAATAATGCGGCGTAACGGCCCAATGATGGGCTGAGTGATTTTCACTATAAACTGCGAGAACGGGTTGTAAAAATCGCAGCGAGACCATTGCATCCACACGCGCAGCAGCAGCGCCATGGTATACAGCTCAATTACCGTTGAGAGCAGGAAGGTCAACGTATTCATGGTGTTCCTTAGTTTTCCTTATTTTTTAGTGTAATCACGAGCACCAAAAATGGCAGTGCCAATGCGCACCATCGTGCTACCCGCCGCGATGGCGGCATCCATATCATCAGACATTCCCAGTGAGAGAGTGTCGATGCCTGGGTAGCGTGTTTTCAACCCGGCAAATGCTACCGCCATTTGCTGTGCAACTTCAAACTGCCTTACATAATCTGACTCTGGAGCCGGAATCGCCATCAGACCACGCAGGGTAATGCGCGGCAGTGCAGCGACTTCAGCGGCTAGTGCATCAAGCTCTGCCAGCGAAATTCCTGACTTACTGTTCTCATCGCTGATATTAATTTGGATCAGTACATTGAGCGGCGGCAGTTCCGCCGGGCGCTGCTCGCTCAGACGGGCAGCGATACGCAGACGGTCGATCGTATGGCACCAGTCAAAGTGCTCGGCGACCAGACGACTTTTGTTGGACTGCAGCGGGCCGATAAAGTGCCACTGCAGATCGTTGACGCCTTTTTCCTGGAAGTAGCGGATTTTATCCACCCCTTCCTGCACATAGTTTTCACCGAAGGCTCGCTGCCCTGCGGTAATGGCTTCTTCGATGGCGCTCGCAGGTTTGGTTTTACTGACTGCAAGCAGCGTAACTTCTTCTGAAGACCGCCCGCAACGCGTCGCGGCGGCTGAGATTTTGTCCCGGACATGTGCCAGGTTATGCGCGATATCGTTCATTTTCCGAGGATGTTCATATGAATATGGAAGAAATAGTGGCCCTTAGTGTAAAGCATAACGTGTCGGATCTACACCTGTGCAATGCATGGCCTGCGCGCTGGCGCATACGTGGAAAAGTCGAAATCGCACCATTTACTACACCTGGTGGGACTGTGGATGTGCTGAGTACAAAATGTGAGTCTGTAGGAAGATGTAAACAGATTTAACAAATAGAATTTTTAATTCGTTTTTATTTAGCTCAAGTTCGCTTTAATTTAAAGGTTTAAAGTAATAAAAACAGGTGTGAAATTATATCTCTAATAAAATTAAGCTATTACTTAATTGGTGGGGTGAATATTGTTGCTTATTTTATAACTAAACGATAATACACATTGCAAATATAAGTTTGGGACATGGTGATGATGTCAATAAATGGAGTTGGAAGCATTTAATGTTCATGTTAATGGTTCGCTTTGTGATATTTAATATTCTTCATTTATAAATGAGGTGTTGTAAATTTGGAATAAGGAAGCCGCTATAAATTTTGTTAGACATAATGCTCATCCACACGCTACGGGTTATTGTGCCAGGGCAGTAACAGCAGCTATCGAACATGGCGGCGTATCATTACATCATGATAATGCTAAAAATATGGGTAAATATTTAGTATTAGCTGGTTTTCGTGAAGTATATGGGAATCCTATAAAAGGTGATGTTGCTATAATCCAACCATATACTGGAGGAAATACAGCAGGTCATATGGCGATTTTTGATGGGCATTACTGGTGGTCAGATTTCAAGCAGGAACATGGCGTGTACCCCGGGCCTGGTTATCGTAAAAGTCAGCCTTCGTATAAATTATATAGGCACAACTGATGAAGCGATTAATATTATTTACTTTTCTATTCTCATCATTTGCTATGGCAGAAATAGTTCCTGCTGATATGCAAGCATTAAAATTCAATGCCTGGTATATAAAGCAGATTGCTCATAATATCATTCCAGTTGCAGATAACCCGACGGCATTAGAGCCTTTTGTTAGTATTGATACATTGAATGAATTAAAACAAGCTTATATGAACAATGAGCTTGAAGAGGATTATTTTCTAAAGGTTCAGGATTTTGCAAATGAAGACTGGAGTAAGCATATTAGTATTGATCTAACTATAACTGATCCTATTTGTACCAATGTCTATTTAACATTTGGAACAGGTGAGTCATCTCAAAAAGTCATTGACTGCATGGTAGAAGAAAATGGTGTATGGAAAATCAAGAGCGTGGCTACTCGCCATTAGTTATTGTTTTCACCAATTGAAAATAATCCTGCGGTAATGGCTTCTTCGATGGCGCTCGCAGGTTTGGTTTTACTGACTGCAAGCAACGTAACTTCTTCTGAAGACCGCCCGCAACGCGTCGCGGCGGCTGAGATTTTGTCCCGGACATGTGCCAGGTTATGCGCGATATCGTTTATTTTCCGAGGATGTTCATATGAATATGGAAGAAATAGTGGCCCTTAGTGTAAAGCATAACGTGTCGGATCTACACCTGTGCAATGCATGGCCTGCGCGCTGGCGCATACGTGGAAAAGTCGAAATCGCACCCTTTACTACGCCTGACGTGGAGAATCTGCTGATGTGCTGGCTCAGTGAGCAACAACAGGTACAGTGGCAGGAACAGGGGCAGATTGATTTTGCTATTGCGCTGGCAGGTTCCCAGCGGCTGCGCGCCAGTGCTTTTGTTCATCAACAGGGAACCTCACTGGCGCTAAGATTGCTCCCGCTTGATTGTCCACGTTTAGACGATCTCCAGACCCCTGACGTCATACCTGAACTGCTGCGCAGTGAAAATGGGTTAATTCTGGTGACAGGCGCTACCGGTAGCGGTAAATCAACGACCCTGGCGGCGATGGTTGAGTACCTTAATCAGCAAGTTGCTGGGCATATTCTGACGCTGGAAGACCCGATTGAATATCGCTACACCAGCCAGCGTTGTCTTATTCAACAACGGGAGGTGGGCGTGCACTGCGCTTCTTTTGCCGCTGGTTTACGCGGCGCGCTGCGTGAAGATCCCGACGTCATTTTGCTGGGCGAGCTACGCGACGTGGAAACCATTCGTCTGGCGTTAACGGCAGCGGAAACTGGGCATCTGGTGCTGGCAACGTTACATACGCGAGGGGCGGCGCAGGCCATCGCGCGGCTGGTGGACACCTTTTCGGCAACAGAGAAAGAGCCGGTGCGTAACCAACTGGCAGATAGCCTGAGGGCGGTACTTTCGCAAAAGCTGGAGGAAGATAAACAGGGAGGGCGCGTGGCGCTATTTGAGCTGCTCGTCAACACGCCAGCCGTGGGCAATTTGATTCGTGAAGGGAAAACGCATCAGCTACCCGGCGTAATTCAAACCGGGCAGCAGACAGGTATGCAGACATTTGCACAAAGTCAGCAGCAGCGTCAGGCGCAAGGACGGATTTAGTAACCCTGCTCGAAATAGCTTTCGAGAATAATAACGGCAGAAGCGGAGTCCACTTTGCCTTTATTCAACGCCCGGTATCCGCCTTGTTCGAACAGGCCGGAGCGGGCCTCGACGGTGCTCAAGCGTTCATCGTGCAGCGTTACGGTTACGCCAAAGCGACCGTGAATACGGTTAGCGAACTTACGCGCGCGCGCGGTAAGGGGCTGTTCTGTGCCATCCATGTTGAGTGGTAGGCCGACAATGATTTCATCCGGCTGCCATTCTTTCAGCAGGCGTTCAATCAAACTCCAGTCTGGCGTACCGTCCTGCGCTTTAATGGCGGGCAACGGTCTCGCCGTACCGGTAATGCGCTGACCAACAGCAACACCAATACTTTTCGTACCAAAATCAAAAGAGAGTAATGTTCCGCTCATCAGGCATGTCCCGCCACGCCAGGCATGGTCTGAATATCTATCCCGATAAGCTTCGCCGCATCGCGCCAGCGGTCGGCAATCGGCGTTTTGAATAAGATGTTGAGGTCTGCGGGCGCCGTGAGCCAGGCGTTATCCAGTAGCTCTTGTTCCAGTTGACCTTTTTCCCATGATGAATAACCCAGCGCAACCAGCACTTCGGACGGTTGCTCCTGCGTACCCAGGGTTTCTAGTACATCGCGGGAGGTTGTGATGATGGTGTTATCTGAGATGCGAATACTGGAGGCAAAGCGTGACGGTGGAGTGTGGAGAATAAATCCACGGTCTTCCGCCAGCGGGCCGCCGAGCATCACTGGTTTATCCAGACGAATGGCCGGATCGCGTTCTTCTGGGGTAATCTTCAGCTTTTCCAGAATCCCTTCAATTTGTAAGTTTTCCAGAGGCTTATTAACGATAATCCCCATTGCTCCGTTCTCATTATGTTCACAGATGTACACCACGGAACGGCGGAAAATCGGATCCTGGAGAGCAGGCATGGCAATAAGAAAGTGATGCTGTAAATTCATTGTCAGAGGTTCTGTTTCCTGGTTCAAAAAAGCAACAGAGCCCAGTATGTGGGCAAAGCTCGAAGATGTCACCCTCTGAAGATAGCATTGCCGGATGACGGCTTCGCCTAATCCGGCCTGCGGGGTGTAATTTCAGGCCGGATAAGACGCGATGGCGTCGCTATCCGGCAACATATTTATTTCTGCAAACGCGCTTCAATGGCATCCATCAGCATACCGGTAATCGAAACCGGGAACTCCGCTTCAATTTCACGAATACAGGTTGGGCTGGTGACGTTAATTTCCGTCAGACGATCGCCAATGATATCCAGACCGACAAAAATCAAACCTTTCGCTTTCAGCGTTGGCCCAATGCGACGTGCAATTTCCCAGTCGCTGTCGGTCAATGGACGCGGCTCGCCACGACCGCCAGCGGCCAGGTTGCCACGGGTTTCGCCGCCCTGCGGAATACGCGCCAGGCAATAAGGAACGGGTTCGCCATCGACCACCAGGACGCGTTTATCGCCATCTTTAATTGCTGGCAGATAGTTCTGCGCCATGCAGTAGCGGGTACCGTGCTCGGTCAGCGTTTCAGCAATGACGCCAAGGTTCGGGTCGCCTTCCTTCACACGGAAAATAGATGCGCCGCCCATACCATCCAGCGGTTTGAGAATGATGTCGCTGTGTTTTTGCCAGAAGGCTTTCAGCTGCGCTTTGTTACGCGTGACCAGCGTTTCCGGCGTCAGGTCGGTAAACCATGCGGTGAACAGCTTTTCGTTGCAGTCGCGCAGGCTCTGCGGTTTGTTGACGATCAGCGTCCCTTTTTCTTCTGCACGTTCCAGAATATAGGTTGCGTAGATGAACTCGGTATCAAATGGCGGATCCTTACGCATCAGAATAACGTCCAGGTCTGCCAGCGGGAGATCCTGCTCGCTCTTGAACTCATACCATTTGTCGTAGTTCTGCTCTACGCTCAGGGTGCGCGTATGGGCGCGGGCTTCACCGTTGATCAGATAAAGATCGGCCATCTCCATATAATGAATTTCGTAACCGCGACGTTGCGCTTCCAGCAGCATAGCGAAGCTGGAATCTTTCTTGATGTTGATGCTTGCGATGGGATCCATCACGATGCCGAGCTTGATCATTTTCTTCTCCGTTTATGCCTTAGCCCAGATCGCCAAAACGCACCTGTAGCGCAGTAATGGCGGTGAGCGCGGTTGTCTCAGTACGCAGAACGCGAGGTCCTAACAGAATATCAGTAAACTGATAACGTGCGGTCATGGCAATTTCATCTGCCGACAACCCGCCTTCCGGGCCAATCAGCAAGCGGATGCGTTCCACCGGCAGCGGCAGCGTATTGATGCTGGCGCTGGCGCGCGGATGCAGGTTCAGTTTCAGACCTTCGTCCTGTTCCGCGCACCATGCTTCCAAATCCATTGCCGGGCGAATTTCGGGCACCCGGTTACGACCGCACTGTTCGCAGGCGGCAATGGCGATTTTCTGCCACTGCTGGAGCTTCTTGTTCAGGCGTTCACTGTCCAGTTTAACGCCGCAGCGCTCAGAAAAAAGTGGCGTAATGAGGCTTACACCCAGTTCGATCGATTTTTGGATAGTGAATTCCATTTTTTCACCGCGCGACATCACCTGACCCAGGTGGATGTGCAACGGCGACTCACGATCGTCGAGTTCAGCATTAAGTACCTTCACATCCACGCTTTTTTTACTGGCGTGGGTGATTTCAGCGTCGAATACCTGATTGCTGCCATCAAACAGCTGTAGCGCCTGGCCCGGTCCCATACGCAGCACGCGGCCGATATGGTTGGCTGCATCTTCACACAGTGAAATTTGGCTGCCGGAAGTGATTGGCTCAGGGTGATAAATGCGAGGAATGCGCATAGTTAAACATCCGCGTCATGGCCCTGGGCTGCGAAAGGCCAGGGCATGGTTAAAAATATTGACGCTAGTGTAGGTTAGCTCTTTTGCGCCTGGCAAGCGCGTTGCACATATGGGTTATGGTTCCCCTGTACCTTTGCAATGCGCTCGTCGCGCTCACACTCCCAGTCGGTGACCGGATATTGCTTATTCCAGGCGTTAAAAAGCTGAGTTTGCTGGCGGGAGAGCGTTAGATCGTACTGGTCGCGCATGTAAAAATAGGTACGAGCAATGGCACCGCGGGCGCGGGCTGGCGGCTCGGCAACTTTCTCTTTGAAGTCGACCTTCATGGCGCATTGCCCATACTGACCCTCGCCACCGTTCCACTGGCTGTACATGAAGTTAGCGCGATCGCCATTTACCTCACCCACAGCAGGTTGCAGGTTATGCATGTCGCTTTCCATTTTGCGATAGACCGGATCTTTGGCGCAGTTTTTACGCCCTCCGTCCTGCCAGCACTGACGCTGATGACCAAATTGCCAGGCGGGGACAACGTGCTCCCATTCAATTCGACTGGCGCGGTTTTCATTTTTTCGCACTTTATAGCCGCAGGATTCGAGGTCAACGACCCCTTTTTTGCCTTGCCAGTTAATTTTACAACCGCAGTAGAAATCGCCCGGCGCATCGGCGTTAACCTTGACGCCTGCTGCTTTTGCCTGAGAAAAACTGTTGATGCCTTCGGCTAAAACCGGGCCAGAAAACGCAGCGGCTAACAGGGCCGCAGCAAAAGAAAAATGACGGTACATCACAAACTCCGTGTCAAAACGAGCCCGCAACGTAGCGAAAGTTATTCCAGTATGCAATCAGTTAGGTCAGAAAAGTTCCTGATAATTCTGAAGATTATTCTGCAACCAGTGGTTCACCGCAGTGAACACAGCGGTAGGTGGCCTCACCGCGCACAACGCGGTTATGGCGGCGGACGGTCAGTTGGTGCTCCTGACACTTACAGCGGTAAGTAAAGGTCTTGCGCTGCACCGATTGCAGTTCAAACTGATGCGTGCGCCGGGCCGGTACGCCCAGAACGCTTTCCATCATCCATTTCCACTCTTTCCCGTGTGGCGGCACGCGCCCAAAGTGCTTCCACACCAGTAAATGCGCCAGTTCATGGGGTACCACTTCGTTAATGAATGCGTCGACGTTTTCCATCAGCAGGACGGGATTAAGGCGAATTTCATAGGTTTGTAGCCACGCAGTGCCCGCGGCGGTGCCGCGCTGTTGGTAAACCAGCTTTGGCTCCGGGTATTGGCGTTCGAGCTTGAGATTGGCCTGGGCGAGTTTTTCCCGCAGGCTACGCATAACGGCTTGCTGGATGGCGATAGGGAGACGGGAGGTTTTCATAACGCCAGAGGATAGTGCGACAGGGAAGGGACTGCAAGAGGAAGGCTTCCTCCGCAGGGGAGGAAGCCTTTGGTGATTAGTCGTGTGCGCCAATTTCGCGCAGTTTACGACCCTTCATCAGGTTACGCTCAATGTGTTCCAGAGAGACGTTTTTAGTTTCAGGGATCAGCCACAGAGTCAGGAAGATGAACAGTACGTTCAGGCCGCCGTATACCCAGAAGGTGTTGGCGCTGCCCAGCGAGTTCAGCATCGTCAGGAAGGTTGCGCCGACGATCATGTTGGCAATCCAGTTGGTTGCAGTAGAGCAGGTGATGCCGAAATCGCGGCCTTTCAGCGGCTGGATTTCAGAGCACAGTACCCAAATCAGCGGACCGGCGCTCATGGCAAAGCCAACGATAAACATCAGCAGCATCAGTACTGCGAAGTATTGTGCGGATGCCGAGTGAATCCCCACGTGCATCATTGTACCCAGCACGCCCATACCAACGGCCATCACGATAAAGCCAAGGATCAGCGTAGGCTTGCGGCCCCAACGGTCAACCAGGCCAATGGCGATAAAGGTTGCCAGCACGTTGGTCAGACCGACGATAACAGTCCCCCACATCTGCTCAGTGGTGTTGGTGTAGCCCGCCAGCTCAAAGATTTTCGGTGCGTAATACATGATGACGTTCATCCCGGTGAACTGCTGCATCACCTGCAACAGAACGCCAAGGAATACCGCACGACGGAAGTTGCTGTTTTCTTTAAACAGCGCCCAGCCACTCTGCTTTACCTGCAGACTTTCACGGATTTCATCCAGCTCGCGTTTGGCTTCTGCGCTGGTGTCACGCAGACGCAACAGGACGCGTTCGGCATCAACAAAACGACGTTTAGCTGCAAACCAACGTGGGCTGTCCGGCAGGAAGATAACGCCAACCAGCAGCAGCAGGGCAGGGATGATGATTACACCCAGCATCCAGCGCCATGCGCCGCTGTAGCTAAACGCTGTATCGGAAAGATACGCGCCCAAAATACCGATGGTGATCATCAGCTGATACATAGAGATCATGCTGCCACGAATCTTTTCCGGGGCAATTTCAGACAGGTACAGCGGCGCGGTATAAGACGCAACACCTACAGCCAGGCCGAGCAGCACGCGGGAAACCAGCAGGACTTCAACGTTTGGCGCAGCGGCGGAGAACAGTGAACCCGCAACAAACAAGATCGCACCGATCATCAGGCTTTTTTTGCGTCCCAGTTTGAAGGAGAGCCAACCGCTGCCGACAGCACCTACCGCCGCACCAAACATCATGGAGCTCACCACCCATTCCTGAGTGTGCGGGGTAATTTGAAACTCGTCGGTGATGAACGGTAAAGCACCGGCAATAACACCGATATCCAGGCCAAAAAGTAATCCAGCCAGGGCAGCCAGAAAGCAGACAAAAAATGTCATGGCTTTGTTGGAACGCCCCGTTTTTTTATTGTCAGGCATGATGCCCTCCGGTTGGGTAGCTAGTTTTGTTGATGTTAAGGGTAGGTGAGTACGGGGTAAAAAAATGCGAATCACATCACATTAGTGTAATCGCTTACACTGTCATTCATGCGGCTTATTAGTTAACTAATTGAAAGTTAGTATTATTTATTGGGATTAAATAATGTTGGTCGTTTGAATTTAAGACAATGATGAAAGATAATGTAACAGTGATGCAAGTGTGCTGGCTAAGAGATGTTAATTCAAGGTAGAGGGAAATATGGTGTGATGTAATCGCTTTCATTTTCATTTAAAGCAATAGTAATCATCGCGGTTTGGTGATGGATGTGGGAGAGGAAATAGGTATAAAAAAAGACCAGCGCGAGGCTGGTCTTCATAAGCGTTAAGTGTGGTTTAAATTACTTCAGACCGGCAGCGTCGCGCAGCAACTGTGCTTTGTCGGTTTTTTCCCATGGGAAATGTTCGCGACCAAAGTGACCGTAAGCAGCGGTTTCTTTGTAAATCGGGTGCAGCAGATCCAGCATCTGAATCAGGCCATACGGGCGCAGGTCGAAGAACTCACGTACCAGCAGGGTCAACTGCTCTGAAGGCACTTTTTCAGTACCGAACGTTTCCACCATGATAGATGTCGGTTCTGCCACGCCGATTGCGTAGGAAACCTGAATCTCACAACGGTCAGCCAGGCCTGCGGCAACGATGTTTTTCGCTACGTAACGGGCTGCATAGGCTGCGGAACGGTCAACTTTAGACGGATCTTTACCAGAGAATGCACCGCCGCCGTGACGCGCCATGCCGCCGTAGGTATCAACGATGATTTTACGACCGGTCAGACCGCAGTCGCCCATCGGGCCGCCGATAACGAAACGACCAGTTGGGTTGATGAAGAATTTGGTCGAAGCGGTCAGCCATTCAGTCGGCAGTACCGGCTTGATGATCTCTTCCATAACGGCTTCTTGCAGCGATTTCTGGTCGATATCTTCAGAGTGCTGAGTAGACAGAACAACCGCATCAATACCGACGATTTTGCCGTCGTCATACTGGAAGGTTACCTGGCTTTTGGCATCCGGACGCAGCCAGGATAAGGTGCCGTTTTTACGCACTTCAGCCTGACGCTGCACCAGACGGTGAGCATAGGTAATAGGTGCTGGCATCAGCACGTCGGTTTCGTTGGTTGCATAACCAAACATCAGGCCCTGGTCGCCTGCGCCCTGTTCCAGCGGATCAGCACGGTCAACACCCTGGTTGATGTCCGGAGACTGTTTACCAATCGCGCTCAGTACCGCGCAAGAGTTGGCGTCAAAGCCCATGTCGGAATGCACATAGCCAATTTCGCGAACCGTGTTACGGGTGATCTCTTCGATATCAACCCATGCGCTGGTGGTGATCTCACCGCCAACTAAAACCATACCGGTTTTGACGTAGGTTTCGCAGGCAACGCGTGCTTTTGGATCCTGTTCCAGGATTGCATCCAGCACAGCATCAGAGATTTGGTCAGCGATTTTGTCAGGATGCCCTTCTGATACGGACTCGGACGTAAAAAGGTGTTTTGCCATATTTAATTTCACCTAAGGAGAATTTGGTTAGCTCAAACTGTCGAGTGGAATAGTCATGTGTAGAAGATTCTACCATGAGTCTGCAGATGACGGACACTGGCAGTCTGAGTGTTAATCGGTATAGATGGATTAACATCTGGACGGCTATTTTAGGACAGTTCTTCGCCTGATTTCCAGCTTTTTTTGATTGAGGTCGCATTGTACTGAAAATGTAACTGGAAATTTTTCCTGACGGTGCTGGCAATGTGCATATTTATCTTTTGCTTTTTGACTTTCTTATCGGTATAAAACGCGGCGCGCGGCTCATACAAAAGCACACGACGTTTTCATCGTGTTGCCACTTCCAGCCGGGTTAAAACTTTAGCTTTGGCTTGTGGGTTCGTTCCGTAAGGAGCAACCGTGGAGGTGATACGAGATAATGAACCGTTGTATTCTGCAGAATCTGTCGCACCGTTCTGGTGTACATATGTCCCCCGCAATCTGCATCTCTGCTTTGCATACCTGTCGATGTTATATACACAAAATCATTTATGCTGCGTCGAGGCGGCAAGTGAATGAGTCCCCTGAACGTACGAGTAGTACGTGACTGGGGCGAATGAGCGTAGCCAACAAAGAGGCTGCATGAAGGATGAAGTGTATACCCATCTCGGCGTATCTCAGGACTCAAGAGCCGGTAACGGTCACTAAGAACTGAACAAGGGCGCTCTTGGTAAACAAGAGTTTTCTCGTGGTTTCGCCGAACTGTCAGCATTAAGTTCGGTTACGTGTTTACATTGATATGAAAAAGAAACCGGTCGCACAGTCGGAGCGTCAGCACTATCTGCTGCAAATTCTGCCTGTATTTGGGTTGTTATCGCGTCTTCGGATTGCGATAGTAGTCAACTGTTTTACACTTGTTAATAAAATTGAGGTTCGCTATGTCTGACGACATTTCTTTGGGTTCGCCTTCGTCAGCAGGCGAACACGGTGTACTACGCTCCATGCAGGAGGTTGCAATGAGTTCCCAGGAAGCCAGCAAGATGCTGCGTACTTACAATATTGCCTGGTGGGGTAATAACTACTACGACGTCAATGAACTGGGTCACATTAGCGTGTGCCCGGATCCGGACGTACCCGAAGCGCGCGTTGACCTTGCTGAGTTGGTGAAAGCCCGTGAAGCGCAGGGCCAGCGTTTGCCTGCATTGTTCTGCTTCCCGCAGATCCTGCAACACCGTCTGCGTTCGATTAACGCCGCGTTTAAACGTGCCCGTGAATCTTACGGTTACAACGGTGACTATTTCCTCGTTTACCCGATCAAGGTCAACCAGCACCGTCGCGTGATTGAATCGCTGATCCACTCTGGCGAACCGCTGGGACTGGAAGCGGGTTCCAAAGCTGAACTGATGGCCGTTCTGGCCCATGCCGGAATGACCCGTAGCGTGATCGTGTGTAACGGTTATAAAGACCGCGAATATATCCGTCTGGCGCTGATTGGCGAGAAGATGGGCCATAAGGTCTATCTGGTCATCGAGAAGATGTCTGAAATTGCAATCGTGCTGGATGAAGCTGAACGCCTGAATGTCGTTCCGCGTCTGGGCGTGCGTGCGCGTCTGGCGTCGCAGGGCTCTGGCAAGTGGCAGTCTTCCGGCGGGGAAAAATCAAAATTCGGCCTGGCGGCAAACCAGGTGCTGCAGCTGGTCGAAATTCTGCGCGAGCGCGGTCGTCTGGACAGCATTCAGTTGCTGCACTTCCACCTTGGCTCGCAGATGGCGAACATTCGTGATATCGCCACCGGCGTACGTGAATCGGCGCGTTTCTACGTTGAGCTGCACAAGCTTGGCGTCAATATCCAGTGCTTCGACGTGGGCGGTGGTCTGGGCGTGGATTACGAAGGTACCCGTTCGCAGTCTGACTGTTCCGTAAACTACGGCCTGAACGAATACGCCAACAACATCATCTGGGCTATTGGCGACGCCTGCGAAGAACACGGTCTGCCGCATCCGACGGTAATCACCGAGTCTGGCCGCGCGGTTACCGCGCACCATACCGTGCTGGTATCAAACATTATCGGCGTTGAGCGTAGCGAACACACAGAAGCAACGCCTCCGGCTGATGATGCGCCGCGTGCTTTGCAAAGCATGTGGGAAACCTGGCAAGAAATGCATGAACCGGGAACCCGTCGTTCACTGCGTGAATGGCTGCACGACAGCCAGATGGATCTGCACGATATTCACGTTGGTTACTCTTCAGGTACCTTTAGCCTGCAAGAGCGCGCGTGGGCTGAGCAGCTTTATCTGAACATGTGCCATGAAGTGCAGAAACAACTCGACCCGAGCAACCGTGCGCACCGTCCGATTATCGACGAGCTGCAGGAGCGAATGGCGGATAAGATTTACGTCAACTTCTCGCTGTTCCAGTCGATGCCGGATGCGTGGGGGATCGATCAGCTGTTCCCGGTAATGCCGCTGGAAGGGTTGAACCAGGTGCCTGAACGCCGTGCGGTGCTGTTGGATATCACCTGCGACTCTGATGGTGCTATCGACCACTACGTTGACGGTGATGGCATCGCGACCACGATGCCGATGCCGGAATATGACCCGGAGAACCCGCCGATGCTGGGCTTCTTTATGGTGGGGGCGTACCAGGAGATCCTCGGCAACATGCACAACCTGTTTGGTGATACCGAAGCGGTTGACGTGTTCGTCTTCCCTGACGGCAGCGTAGAAGTGGAATTGTCCGACGAAGGGGATACTGTGGCGGATATGCTGCAGTACGTGCAGTTGGATCCGAATACCCTGCTGACGCAGTTCCGTGACCAGGTGAAAAACACCGATCTGGATACCGAGCTGCAGCAACAGTTCCTCGAAGAGTTTGAGGCCGGTCTGTACGGTTATACTTATCTCGAAGACGAGTAATTAAGACATATCTGCTTGAGGGCCGGCTTATTTATATAATCCGGCTCTTTTTTTATTGATGGAATCTGAAATATAGTCACAACCCTTTCTTTTATTTTTTAATACACCTACTGTTTCCGCTGTAATAAATCGGAAACAGAAAGGGAATCGAGATGAAGGGATTAAAGTGGAACGTCTTTTTTGCTGTGATTTTTTTACTTGCTGGTGGGTGTTCTGGGCCAGTACAGTATAGCAGAGCATCTTCGCCAGCTGTAGGCACGGCCTGGGGCGAAGAGGTTCGCTCAACGGTAACGGGCATATCGGTAGAACGTGCGGAGCGCGATCCTGCTGAAGTTATATTAATAAATTACTCCGCAAAGCATTCGACGGGTTACGATAGAGTATACAGCATACGCATTAGTGACTTGGAATATGCCGTTCGCGATGCTAATTTTAATTCCGTACCTATTACCCGTTTTTACAACTCATCAGTTGGCCAATGGCAATATAGGCTTCCTGCCAAAGTGGGGGCAAATTATCAATTATATGTGCGCAATTATAGCCGAGATACAAACTATGAAATCGTGGCGACAGTGGATGGGCTTGATGTACTTAACGGTAAACCTGGTTCGCTGAATAATAGCGGCTATATTGTTAATGCAGGAGATTCACTGGCAATCAAAGGGTTCAGAAAAGACAAGCATACTGAAGCGGCATTTCAGTTTTCCGATGTTTCTGACGCCTACGCCGCTAACTCTGCACAGGGAGACGTGCGCAACATTGGAGTGATTGGTTTTGCCGCCTTTGCTTTGCAGGGGCCGGCCGTCAAAACACTCCCGCCTTGCTCCGCGCAAGCCTTCCCGGCGGACAGTAATGGTTACGCCCCGCCGCCATGTCGTCAATAACGCGCTGCTTGAAGCGGGGAAGTTTTAAGGCGATAATTGCACAAAATGTGTTTTAAAAAATCTAACCCTTCCTCGTCGGGCCTAACGACGCGGAAGGGTTTTTTTATACCGACGAATATGAGGTTTTTGCCATGAGCACCTTAGGTCATCAATACGACAACTCCCTGGTTTCTAACGCCTTTGGTTTTTTACGTCTGCCGATGAACTTCATGCCGTACGACAGCGACGCCGACTGGGTGATCACCGGTGTACCGTTTGATATGGCAACGTCTGGCCGCGCGGGCGGGCGTCATGGTCCGGCGGCGATCCGTCAGGTTTCCACTAACCTGGCGTGGGAGCATAACCGCTTCCCGTGGAACTTCGATATGCGCGAGCGCCTGAACGTGGTGGACTGCGGCGATCTGGTTTATGCCTTCGGTGATGCGCGTGAAATGAGTGAAAAACTGCAGGCGCATGCTGAGAAGCTGCTTTCTGCCGGTAAGCGCATGCTCTCCTTCGGCGGCGACCACTTCGTCACGCTGCCGCTGCTGCGCGCGTACGCTAAGCATTTTGGTAAAATGGCGCTGGTGCACTTTGATGCCCACACCGACACCTACGCTAACGGCTGTGAATTCGACCACGGCACCATGTTCTACACTGCGCCGAACGAAGGTCTGATCGATCCGAATCACTCAGTGCAGATTGGTATCCGTACCGAGTTCGACAAAGATAACGGCTTTACCGTGTTGGATGCCTGCCAGGTGAACGATCGCGGCGTAGATGACATCATCGCCCAGGTTAAGCAGATTGTCGGTGATATGCCGGTGTATCTGACCTTTGATATCGACTGCCTGGATCCGGCGTTTGCTCCGGGTACCGGTACGCCGGTCATCGGCGGTCTGACGTCTGACCGCGCGATCAAGCTGGTACGTGGTCTGAAAGATCTGAACATCGTCGGGATGGACGTCGTTGAAGTGGCTCCGGCCTACGATCAGTCTGAGATCACCGCGCTGGCGGCGGCTACACTGGCTCTGGAAATGCTGTATATTCAGGCGGCGAAGAAAGGCGAATAATAGTCGGACTATTTTACTCGTCATTTTGGGGCCGGGCAGTGCTCGCCATCCTCACGTACTACGTGTACGCTCCGGTGGCTGTGCGCTGGCCGGGCCCAAACTGACTTCGCCAATTACGTCCGATAATGGGATGAAATCTGTAGGCCGGATAAGGCGTTCACGCCGCCATCCGGCAGTGTTCAAGGGTTATTTGATCCCGTCTGCGCTCATGCGATCGCGAATATGTTGCGCACGTTCTGCGGATGCCGGGTGATCGTCAAACATTGAGCTTTGACGTCCAGCTTCCAGTTTGGCCAGTTTCTCAAAGCTGGTGGCTAAACCTGCCGGATTGATCCCGCGTTTGCGCAACAAATCATACGAGTAATCATCCGCCTCGGATTCCTGACGCTGGGAGAACTGCGAGTTCACCAGTTTCTCGCCAAGATCGCCCAATTGCGACTGCGACAGGCTGCCGACAATGCCGCCAGCGGATGCCGCCGCTGCACGTACGGCGTTGGTACCCAGCGCAACCTGCATACCTTTTTTCACGTGACCCAGCGCGACGTGGCCCATTTCATGGCCGATCACCGCTTCGACTTCGTTGTCGGTCATCATATCCATCAGGCCGCTGTACACGCGGATACAGCCGTTAGCCATGGCAAAGGCATTCACATCTTTCGCCATATAGACTTTGTAGTTCACCGGCTGGCCGTTAATGTTATCGCCAAGCGCGGCGGCGATTTTGCCAAGACGCGTTGCGTACTCGCTGCTGGTCGGGGCGATAGTAGCCTTGCTGTCCATATCTTTACAGGCCTGATCGCTCAGCGCTTTTACCTGAGCATCGCTCAGACTGTAGGCCTGAAAAGCCTCCGCGCCAGAAGAAAGCAGTCCGTTGGAGTCCATGTTCTGGCAGCCGGTCAATGCCGCAGCCATGCTCGTAGCAAGCAGTAAAGCGCGAATTTTCATTTTTTCTCTTCCGCACAAAGTCAGGATTATTCTAAAAATTACGTCGTTTGCAGGTGAACCGACGCTCGGCCTAAGTATAAAGAAAAGAACAATACGCGGGCGAGAAGATTGCGCAACTTGCGCGCATGATCCAGAGATTTCTGAAGCGGCAAAAGGATGCTCCATGTACATGACACGCGGCTTGGGTTACATTGTTGGCACTTTTTTCCGGCGTAGCCCAAAACGCGCTGTCGTCAAGTCGTTAAGGGCTCAGCCTTCATTATCCGATCTGGAGTCAAAATGTCCTCACGTAAAGAGCTTGCCAATGCTATTCGTGCGCTGAGCATGGACGCAGTACAGAAAGCCAAATCCGGTCACCCGGGTGCCCCGATGGGTATGGCTGACATTGCCGAAGTCCTGTGGCGTGATTTCCTGAACCACAACCCGACTAACCCGTCCTGGGCTGACCGTGACCGCTTCGTGCTGTCCAACGGTCACGGCTCCATGCTGATTTATAGCCTGCTGCACCTCACCGGCTACGATCTGCCGATGTCCGAGCTGCAGAACTTCCGTCAGCTGCACTCCAAAACTCCGGGTCACCCGGAAGTGGGTTACACCGCCGGTGTTGAAACCACTACAGGTCCTCTGGGTCAGGGTATTGCGAATGCAGTGGGTATGGCTATCGCTGAAAAAACGCTGGCGGCGCAGTTTAACCGTCCAGGTCACGACATCGTTGACCACTTCACCTATGCTTTCATGGGCGACGGCTGCATGATGGAAGGTATCTCTCACGAGGTATGTTCCCTGGCCGGTACGCTGAAGCTGGGTAAACTGGTTGCGTTCTACGATGACAACGGCATCTCTATCGATGGCCACGTTGAAGGCTGGTTCACCGATGACACCGCGAAGCGTTTTGAAGCTTACGGCTGGCATGTGGTCCGTGGCGTTGATGGCCACGATGCTGACGCCATTAAACGCGCAGTTGAAGAAGCACGCGCAGTAACCGACAAACCGTCCCTGCTGATGTGCAAAACCATCATCGGTTTCGGTTCTCCGAACAAAGCGGGTACTCACGACTCTCACGGTGCACCGCTGGGCGATGCAGAAATCGCACTGACCCGTGAACAGCTGGGCTGGAAATACGCGCCGTTCGAAATCCCGTCTGAAATCTACGCGCAGTGGGATGCGAAAGAAGCCGGTCAGGCAAAAGAAGCTGCATGGAACGAGAAGTTCGCTGCTTATGCGAAAGCCTTCCCGCAGGAAGCGGCTGAATTCACCCGTCGTATGAAGGGTGAAATGCCGTCTGACTTCGACGCAAAAGCGAACGAGTTCATTGCTAAGCTGCAGGCTAATCCGGCGAAAATCGCCAGCCGTAAAGCTTCTCAGAACGCGATTGAAGCCTTCGGTCCTTTGCTGCCTGAATTCCTCGGCGGCTCCGCTGACCTGGCACCGTCTAACCTGACGCTGTGGTCTGGTTCGAAAGCGATTAACGAAGATACTGCCGGTAACTACATCCATTACGGTGTGCGTGAATTCGGTATGACCGCTATCGCGAACGGTATCTCCCTGCACGGTGGTTTCCTGCCGTACACCTCCACCTTCCTGATGTTTGTGGAATATGCCCGTAACGCGGTGCGTATGGCTGCGCTGATGAAACAGCGTCAGGTCATGGTCTACACCCACGACTCCATCGGTCTGGGCGAAGACGGCCCGACTCACCAGCCGGTAGAGCAGGTTGCTTCTCTGCGAGTGACCCCGAACATGAGCACATGGCGTCCGTGTGACCAGGTTGAATCCGCCGTTGCGTGGAAATACGGTGTTGAGCGTCAGGACGGCCCGACCGCGCTGATCCTCTCCCGCCAGAACCTGGCACAGCAGGAGCGTACCGAAGAGCAACTGGCAAACATCGCTCGCGGTGGTTACGTGCTGAAAGACTGCGACGGTCAGCCGGAACTGATCTTCATCGCTACCGGTTCTGAAGTTGAGCTGGCTGTGGCTGCGTGGGACAAACTGACTGCCGAAGGCGTGAAGGCTCGCGTGGTTTCCATGCCGTCTACCGACGCGTTCGACAAGCAGGATGCCGCTTACCGTGAGTCTGTGCTGCCGAAAGCGGTTTCCGCTCGCGTTGCAGTGGAAGCAGGTATCGCTGACTACTGGTTCAAATACGTGGGCCTGAACGGCGCAATCGTCGGTATGACCACCTTTGGTGAGTCTGCTCCGGCAGAGCTGCTGTTTGAAGAGTTCGGCTTCACCGTAGACAACGTTGTCGCGAAAGCAAAAGAACTGCTGTAATTTCGATTACAGGTGAAAACGGGTCGCTCAGGCGGCCCGTTTTTTTTTGCTTTTCCGGAACGCGCCGCGCGTTGCGCAATCGCACGGCTCAGTCTGCTATCCAGACCGTCTGCGGCATCATTGAAGGGCTCCGGGACTCGGACCTCGCGCTGGTGATTAGATGCAGGTCAGGGGGCTTTCTGATTTAAATCAGGGTGTGTAACACGACAATGAAATAATTTTGCTACGGTTATTCGTCATTCTGGAATATGGAATAAATTTAGCGTTGAAGGGCGTTAAAATGTGACGCAAGTCAGATAACTGTGTTCTGTTGCTGGACAATCATTCCTTTTATTCCGCGTTTCGCTTATTCTAGCTGAAGCGTTTCAGTCGATTAAATGTTCGACAATTAACCAATTAGTCGCAGTTTGCGACAGGTAAGGTTTCCCTGAGCGATTTGCTGCATTACTCTGTCAGCCACATCGTTTCTGAGAAATCCTTGCAGGAGACCTATGACCGTACGCGTAGCGATTAATGGTTTCGGTCGCATCGGACGCAACGTGGTTCGTGCTTTGTATGAATCCGGGCGTCGGGCGGAAATCACCGTGGTGGCAATCAACGAACTTGCGGATGCTGCAGGCATGGCGCATTTGTTGAAATATGACACCAGCCATGGGCGTTTTGCCTGGGATGTTCGTCAGGAACGTGACCAGCTCATCGTTGGTGATGACGCGATCCGCATTTTGCATGAGCGAACGCTCGACGCGCTGCCATGGCGTGAACTGGGTGTCGACATCGTGCTGGATTGTACGGGGGTCTTCGGCAATCGCGAACACGGCGAGGCGCATATTGCCGCTGGTGCAAAAAAAGTGCTCTTTTCACATCCTGGTAGTCACGACATCGACGCAACCGTTGTGTATGGCGTTAATCAGGATCAGCTGCGCGCTGAGCACCGGATCGTTTCCAACGCTTCCTGCACCACGAATTGCATAATACCCGTCATTAAATTGCTGGATGATGCTTACGGCATTGAGTCTGGTACCGTCACCACGATCCACTCCGCGATGCACGATCAGCAGGTTATTGATGCTTATCATCCTGACCTGCGTCGCACGCGAGCGGCCAGCCAGTCGATTATTCCGGTTGATACCAAACTGGCGGCGGGCATCACGCGAATTTTTCCGCAGTTTAACGATCGTTTTGAAGCGATAGCGGTGCGTGTACCGACCATAAATGTGACGGCGATCGACTTAAGCGTGACGGTGAAAAAACCAGTAAAAGCCAGTGAAGTCAACCAGTTGCTGCAAAAAGCAGCACAAGGTGCATTTCATGGTATAGTTGACTATACGGAATTACCGTTGGTCTCTGTAGATTTTAACCACGACCCGCACAGTGCCATCGTTGATGGTACGCAAACGCGTGTGAGTGGCGCTCACCTGATCAAAACGCTGGTCTGGTGTGATAATGAATGGGGCTTTGCTAACCGTATGCTCGACACTACGTTAGCGATGGCTGCTATTGGTTTCAGGCTCGACGCTTGAGCGTCGACAAAACTTTATGAATCAACGAGAGGATTCACCATGTCTGTAATTAAGATGACCGATCTGGATCTGGCTGGTAAACGCGTTTTTATCCGTGCGGACCTGAACGTACCAGTTAAAGAAGGGAAAGTAACCAGCGATGCGCGTATCCGTGCTTCTTTGCCGACCATCGAACTGGCCCTGAAACAGGGTGCGAAAGTGATGGTAACTTCCCACCTGGGTCGTCCTACCGAAGGCGAGTACAACGAAGAATTCTCTCTGCTGCCGGTTGTTAACTACCTGAAAGACAAACTGTCTGCTCCGGTTCGCCTGGTAAAAGATTACCTGGACGGCGTTGAAGTCGCTGCCGGTGAACTGGTGGTTCTGGAAAACGTTCGCTTCAACAAAGGCGAGAAGAAAGACGACGAAGCACTGTCCAAAAAATATGCTGCGCTGTGCGACGTATTCGTAATGGATGCTTTCGGTACAGCTCACCGTGCACAGGCTTCTACTCACGGTATCGGTAAATTCGCTGATGTAGCTTGCGCAGGCCCGCTGCTGGCTGCTGAGCTGGATGCGCTGGGTAAAGCACTGAAAGAACCTGCTCGTCCGATGGTTGCTATCGTTGGCGGTTCTAAAGTTTCCACCAAACTGACCGTTCTGGATTCTCTGTCAAAAATCGCTGACCAGCTGATCGTTGGCGGTGGTATCGCGAACACCTTCGTTGCCGCTCAAGGCCACAACGTGGGTAAATCCCTGTACGAAGCTGACCTGGTTGACGAAGCAAAACGTCTGCTGACCACTTGCGACATCCCGGTCCCGACTGACGTTCGCGTAGCGACTGAATTCTCTGAAACTGCACCGGCTACTCTGAAGTCCGTTAGCGATGTGAAAGAAGACGAGCAGATCCTGGACATCGGCGACGCTTCTGCACAGCAGCTGGCTGACATCCTGAAAAATGCGAAAACCATTCTGTGGAATGGCCCGGTTGGCGTGTTCGAATTCCCGAACTTCCGCAAAGGTACTGAAATCGTTGCTAACGCTATCGCAGACAGCGAAGCGTTCTCTATCGCAGGCGGCGGTGACACCCTGGCAGCAATCGACCTGTTCGGCATTGCTGACAAAATCTCCTACATCTCCACTGGCGGCGGCGCTTTCCTCGAATTCGTGGAAGGTAAAGTATTGCCAGCAGTAGCGATGCTCGAAGAGCGCGCTAAAAAGTAAGCATTTAATGGGCAGGGAAACCTGCCCAATTATTAGCGCGCTTTAGAGCGCGCGCCCTTTCCAAGGCCGAAGATACAGGATTCGTAATATGTCTAAAATTTTTGATTTCGTAAAACCAGGCGTAATCACTGGTGATGACGTACAGAAAGTTTTCCAGGTAGCAAAAGAAAACAACTTTGCTCTGCCAGCTGTTAACTGCGTTGGTACCGACTCCATCAACGCCGTTCTGGAAACCGCTGCAAAAGTTAAAGCGCCGGTAATCGTACAGTTCTCCAACGGTGGTGCTTCTTTCATCGCGGGTAAAGGCGTGAAGTCTGACGTTCCTCAGGGCGCTGCAATCCTGGGTGCTATCTCTGGCGCGCATCACGTTCACCAGATGGCTGAACACTACGGTGTTCCGGTTATCCTGCACACTGACCACTGCGCGAAGAAACTGCTGCCGTGGATCGACGGTCTGCTGGACGCGGGTGAAAAACACTTCGCAGCAACCGGCAAACCGCTGTTCTCTTCTCACATGATCGACCTGTCTGAAGAGTCTCTGGAAGAGAACATCGAAATCTGCTCCAAATACCTGGCGCGCATGTCCAAAATGGGCATGACCCTGGAAATCGAACTGGGTTGCACCGGTGGCGAAGAAGACGGCGTGGACAACAGCCACATGGACGCTTCTGCACTGTACACCCAGCCGGAAGACGTTGATTACGCATACACCGAGCTGAGCAAAATCAGCCCGCGTTTCACCATCGCAGCTTCCTTCGGTAACGTACACGGCGTTTACAAGCCGGGTAACGTTGTTCTGACCCCGACCATCCTGCGCGACTCTCAGGACTATGTTTCTAAGAAACATAACCTGCCGCACAACAGCCTGAACTTCGTCTTCCACGGCGGTTCCGGTTCTACTGCTCAGGAAATCAAAGACTCCGTAAGCTACGGCGTAGTGAAAATGAACATCGACACCGATACCCAATGGGCTACCTGGGAAGGCGTTCTGAACTACTACAAAGCGAATGAAGCTTACCTGCAGGGCCAGTTGGGCAACCCGAAAGGCGAAGATCAGCCGAACAAGAAATACTACGATCCGCGCGTATGGCTGCGTGCTGGTCAGGCAACCATGATCACCCGTCTGGAACAGGCTTTCAAAGAACTGAACGCGGTTGACGTTCTGTAATTTACGCCGTTCTACGTGACATGAGGCCCGCAAATGCGGGCCTTTTTTATTGCCATTTCAATATGCTGCTGGCAGAGAATTCTGTGATCTGTTTGGCAAAATCCAGGTTTATTGTTTACCCTTGTCAGATTGCCAGTCCCGTTGGGACGGCTTTATTTTTCCCATTTGGGTAAGCAAAAAAGGAATATTGAATGGAAGATTTGAATGTTGTCGACAGCATAAATGGTGCGGGCACCTGGCTGGTCCGCAATCAGGAGCTGCTGTTAAGCTATGCCGTCAACATCGTTGCGGCCATCGCCATTGTCATTATCGGTATGATTGTGGCGCGCATCGTATCAAACACCGTTAACCGCCTCATGGTGGCACGTAAAATTGATGCAACCGTTGCTGACTTCCTCTCCGCACTGGTGCGCTACGGGATTATCGCGTTCACGCTGATTGCCGCTCTGGGTCGCGTAGGGGTACAAACCGCTTCTGTGATTGCCGTTCTCGGTGCCGCAGGTTTAGCCGTTGGTCTGGCGCTGCAAGGTTCGCTGTCTAACCTCGCCGCTGGCGTGCTGCTGGTGATGTTCCGTCCGTTCCGCGCAGGTGAGTATGTAGACCTCGGCGGCGTAGCGGGAACCGTACTTAACGTGCAGATTTTCTCCACCACCATGCGTACCGTAGACGGTAAAATTGTGGTGATCCCAAACGGTAAAATCATTGCCGGGAACATCATTAACTTCTCTCGCGAACCGGTTCGCCGTAACGAATTCATTATTGGCGTGGCCTACGATTCCGATATCGATCAGGTGAAAAAAATCCTCACCGATATCATTCAGTCTGACGAGCGTATCCTTAAAGATCGTGAAATGACGGTGCGCCTGAATGAGCTGGGCGCTTCCTCGATCAATTTTGTGGTACGCGTCTGGAGCAACAGTAGCGATCTGCAAAGCGTCTACTGGGACGTACTGGAGCGTATTAAACGCGAGTTTGACGCCAACGGTATCAGCTTCCCGTACCCGCAGATGGATGTGAACTTCAAGCGTGTGAAAGAGAGCGCGGCAGAGTAATCGCGTGCCCGGTGGCGCTATCGCTTACCGGGCCCGCAGGTTTTGTAGGCCGGATAAGGCGTCAGCCGTCATCCGGCATTTCCCCCCCCCCCGTGGTATTAATTCTTCTTATCCCTGATTAAAATTATCCATTTCCGCTAATGTTTTCCCCGCGCTATAGTCTGCTCCTAAGAGAAACAGTTCGGGATGATTAACGTGTTATCGTATTATTTTCAAGGGCTTGCACTTGGTGCGGCTATGATACTTCCGCTCGGTCCGCAAAACGCCTTCGTGATGAATCAGGGCATTCGTCGCCAGTATCACATCATGATTGCTTTACTCTGCGCTATCAGCGACTTAGTGCTGATTTGCGCGGGGATCTTTGGCGGTAGCGCCTTGCTGATGCAGTCACCATGGCTGATGGCGCTTGTCACCTGGGGTGGGGTGGCATTTTTACTCTGGTACGGTTTCGGGGCGTTAAAAACGGCGATGAGCAGTAACCTGGAACTGGCCAGCGCCGAGGTGATGAAGCAGGGCCGCTGGAAAATTATCGCTACTATGCTGGCGGTGACATGGCTAAACCCCCATGTTTACCTGGATACCTTTGTGGTGCTGGGGAGTCTGGGAGGCCAACTGGACGTTGAGCCTAAGCGCTGGTTTGCGCTGGGTACCGTCAGCGCTTCGTTCCTGTGGTTCTTCGGCCTGGCATTGCTGGCGGCCTGGCTCGCTCCGCGTTTGCGCACTGCTAAAGCACAGCGGATCATCAATACCCTGGTAGGATTGGTGATGTGGTTTATCGCTTTTCAGTTGGCAAAAGAAGGTGTTGCGCACGTTCATGCGTTGTTCAACTAAGTGTTGTCTGATGGACAACGCAGCGAGATCGGCTAAGCTTGCCTGCATGTGCCCTGAGTTTCGGGGTAATTAATGAAACATGGAGGAACGACCGTGAAGTTCAAAATAATGGCCCTGGCGGCATTAGTCGGATTCAGCGCACTATCGGTACAGGCAAATGAGTTGCCAAATGGACCGCACATCGTGACTTCCGGAACGGCAAGCGTGGATGCGACACCAGACATCGCTACTCTGGCGATTGAAGTGAACGTTGCTGCAAAGGATGCGGCTTCAGCGAAGAAGCAGGCAGATGAGCGCGTGGCGCAATATCTGTCCTTCCTTGAACAGAACCAGATAGCGAAGAAAGATATTAGCGCGGCAAACCTGCGCACCCAGCCGGACTACGACTACCAGAATGGTAAAAGCGTCCTTAAAGGCTATCGTGCGGTACGTACCGTTGAGGTCACGCTGCGTCAGTTGGACAAACTCAACGCGCTGCTTGATGGTGCGCTGAAGGCCGGTCTGAATGAGATCCGTTCGGTATCGCTTGGCGTTGCCCAGCCGGATACTTACAAAGATAAAGCGCGTAAAGCAGCAATTGATGATGCTATTCATCAGGCTGAGCAGTTAGCTGCGGGCTTTAACAGCAAATTGGGGCCCGTTTACAGCGTGCGTTACCACGTTTCCAATTATCAACCGAGCCCGATGGTACGGATGATGAAAGCAGATGCAGCGCCTGCGACATCCGCTCAGGAAACCTACGAACAGCCGGTTATTCAGTTTGACGATCAGGTTGATGTGGTCTTCCAGATTGAGCCGACGGCGGGGCAGCCAGCAGCAACGCCAGCCAAAACCCAGTAATCATTGCAGACCCGGCTTTCCAGCCGGGTTTTTTCTGTGAGCAACTGTAAAAATGAGACCCCACATCCAGTCTTTTTTTTCGCCGTAATGAGGATAGGCCATAGCGATTTTTAAGGGGACGCTATGGATATTTTTATCTCGAAAAAGATGCGTAATTTCATTCTGCTGGCGCAAACCAATAACATTGCCAGAGCGGCAGAAAAAATACATATGACCGCATCGCCTTTCGGTAAAAGCATTGCCGCACTGGAGGATCAAATCGGCTATACGCTGTTTACCCGCAAAGATAACAACATCAGTCTGAATAAAGCCGGACAGGAACTGTATCAGAAGCTGTTTCCCGTTTATCAGCGCCTTTCTGCCATTGATAACGAAATCCATAACGCCTCTCGCCGCTCGCGGGAAATCGTCATCGGGATCGACAATACCTACCCAACGATTATTTTTGACCAGTTGATTAGCCTTGGTGACAAGTATGACGGCGTGACGGCTCAGGCCGTTGAATTCAGCGAGAATGGGGTGATTGATAACCTGTTCGATCGCAAACTGGATTTTATTATCTCGCCGCAGCACGTTTCCCCCCGCGTCCAGGAACTGGAGAATCTGGCGATTAGCGAGCTGCCTCCGCTGCGTCTGGGGTTTCTCGTTTCCCGGCGCTACGAAGAAAAACAGCCGCAGGATCTGCTGCGCGAGCTGCCCTGGCTGCAAATGCGCTTCCAGAATCGCGCCAACTTTGAGGCGATGCTGGATGCATACATGCGGCCCTGTGGGATCAACCCGACGATTATCTACCGTCCGTACAGCTTTATGGCCAAGATCAGCGCGGTAGAGCGCGGGCAGTTTTTGACGGTGATTCCTCACTTCGCCTGGCGGCTGGTGAACCCGTCGACGCTAAAGTATTTCGATGCGCCCGGCAGCCCCATGTATATGCAGGAGTTTCTCTATTCGCTGAAAAACCATCGTTATACCGCCACGATGCTTCAGCATATTGCTGAAGATCGTGACGGTGGTGCAAGTTAACCGAGCATCGATCCTGTTTCGAGAAGATTACGATGCAGATCGAACGCATGGCTGAGATCGTGATGGATATGTCCGCCGGGTGCTTTCTCCAGATAGCGGTGCAGATAATCCCGGTAAAGAGGGTGCGCACAGTTATCGATAATCGTGTGCGCCCGCTGCATCGGAGATAGCCCACGCAGATCGGCAATCCCTTGTTCGGTCACGATCACTTTAACGCTATGTTCGCTGTGGTCGACATGGCTGCACATCGGTACGATGGTGGAGATTTTCCCGCCTTTGGCAATCGACGGCGCCATAAAGATAGACAGGTAGGCATTGCGCTCGAAATCCCCGCTGCCGCCGATGCCATTCATCAGGTTCACCCCCGCAACGTGCGTGGAATTGGCATGGCCGTAGATATCAAACTCCAGACCGACGTTGAGCGCAATAACCCCCAGCCGACGGATGATCTCCGGGTTATTGGAGATCTCCTGCGGGCGCAGCACAATCCGGCTGGCGAAGAAGTCCATGTTGTCGTAAATCTTTTGTAGCGACGGGGCTGAAATGGTCAGGCTGGAGGCGCTGGCACCTGTTATCTTGCCCGTTTCCAGCAGATGCACCACCGACTCCTGCAACACCTCCGAATACATCATAAAGGGCGGGATATCCGGGTTCTCGCCCAGTCGCGCCATTACCGCGTTGTTGATATTGCCCACGCCGCTTTGTAAGGGTAGAAACTCAGCTGGAATACGTTTGTGAGCCATTTCTGCCAGCAGGAAAGTGACGACGTTATCGGCAATTTGCTGGCTGACCGGATTGGTTTTATCCGCCGCATTTCCGGCATCGGGCAGCTCGGTATCCACCACCGCAACCACCTTTTTGGGGTCTATCTGTACGCACTGACTGCCTACGCGATCCATGGTATGAAAAATGGGTACGCTGTTACGCCGCGGCGGCGCACCGGGTATCACGATGTCGGCAAACTCCGCCACGCGCGGATTATGGTAATGATTCAATTCAATGATCACTTTTTTCGCCCGCAGCAGCCAGGTCGGCGCATTACCAATACCGCTGGAAAGCCAAATCCGGCCATCTGGCGCAATGGCGGAGGCTTCAATGACGGCAACATCGATCTCGCCAAAAAAGCCGTAATTAACCATTTGCGCCACTTCACTCAAATGGAGATCGACAAACCTCACCTGGCCCTGATTAATTTTCTCGCGCAGGCCCGATGACGTTTGATAAGGCGCCCGCCAGGAAACGGCATCCGCCGCGGATAGAACATCATCAGCGGCGGCGCCAATTGATGCTCCGGTCAGCAGGCGGATCTGAAAAGGCTGCCCGTTCTGATGCCGTTCGCAGGCGCGTTGGGCAATTGCGCTGGGTAACGCTTTGGGTGAACCCGCAGGGGTAAAGCCGCTAAACGCCACCATATCATCGTGCTGGATAATTTCTGCCGCCTGTTCGGCGCTCATCCGTTTCATGGCCGTCTCCTTCCTCGGACGTGATTAATGGCCAACAAAATTTGGTTTACGTTTTTCCATAAACGCGTTCATCCCTTCCTGATAATCCTCGCTGTCGTACACCGCGCGGCGCATGCCCTGAATACGCTCGAACTCATCGGAATTCATGGTGTGCGCTTCACCCAGCACGCGCAGTTCTTCTTTGATGACGGCGATGGCCAGCGGCGCTTTTTCCGAGATGTGGTGCGCCATTTGCAGAGTGAAATCTTCCAGTTCCTCAACGGGCACGACATGGTTAAGGATCCCGACCGCCATGGCGCGTTGAGCGGTGATGGGCGAAGCGGTAAAAATCAGCTCTTTCACGATGTGAAAACCAGCGTCGCGGGTCAGGTTGTGGATGCCCACCAGGTTATACGGCACACCGAGGTTGACCGGGGTCATCGAGAAAGTGGAGGTACTGGCTGCAATGATCAGATCGGAACTCATGATCATCTCAAACGCGCCGCCCCAGACGCTGCCTTCGACCATGGAGATCACCGGCTTCGGGTATTTTTGGATCATACGGGTTATCTGACGCAGCGGATCGTCATAAGAGAGCGGATCGCGACGTCCGGTCGGGAGTTCATGAATATCATGCCCGGCAGAAAACACTTTGGCCCCGCTTGGAGCGCGCAGAATGATGCAGCGAATGTCTGCACGATTGAGATCGCTCAGCGCCTGCATCAGATCGTCAATAAACACTTTACTCAGGGCATTGAGCTTGCGGGCGTAATTGAACTCAATAACCGCGACTTTCTGGATGATGACCACGTTGACGTATTGATAAGACATAATGTTCTCTTTATTGAAAGTAATGATGCTGAATAAATTCGCTGATGTGCCGCAGACCGGTGCGCGGCGAAAGATCATTGTTTTTGACGGCCTGAAGCGTCTGCTGGAAATAGCGGTCGAAATCAGTGCGGGCAAACAACAGATGCAGGGCTTCTTCTTCAGCCTGTTGGTGTAACCAGTCCACCGCCTGCTGCTGGCGAACTTTTTCCAGTCGACCGCTGGCGGTCAGGCACGTTTTAAAGTCGGTTATCGCCTGCCAAACCTCCTCGATACCGCGTTTTTCCAGGGCGCTACAGGTCAGAACCCGCGGCTGCCACTCGTCATATTTGCGGCGCAGAATATGCAGGGCGGACTCGTACATATGGCGGGCAATGGCAACGCTGGTATGGTTATCACCGTCGTCCTTATTGATGACGACCAGATCCGCCATTTCCATCAGGCCTTTTTTGATGCCCTGTAAATCGTCGCCACCGCCAGCGATTTGCAGTGAGATAAAGCAATCCACCATGCCTGCGACTTCGGTTTCTGACTGCCCAACGCCGACAGTTTCTACAATCACCACGTCAAAGCCAGCCGCTTCGCACAGCAGCATTAATTCGCGGGCACGCTGGCTGGCACCGCCTAAATGACCGCAGGAAGGGACCGGGCGAATAAACGCAGATTCGGCGCGGGCCAGCTCCGTCATGCGGGTTTTATCGCCAAGAATGCTGCCGCCGCTGACCGGGCTGCTGGGATCGACGGCGATCACCGCTACCCGTAATCCGTGGCGGATAAGCAGCATGCCGAATGCTTCCAGGAAAGTGCTTTTGCCCGCGCCCGGCGTACCGGTGATCCCCAAACGCAGGGCGTTACCGGTGAACGGCATAATCGCGTCCAGCAATTGCGTACTCAACGGCTGGTGGCGCGGGTGGTTGCTTTCGACCAGCGTCATCGCCTGGGCGAGCGTAGCCCGTTCGCCGAGTCGCAAACGGCGGACGGTATCTTCAAGCGTGGCGGCGTTAATCATGATGCTGACTGATACGGGTTAACACATCGCGGACGCTGTCGAGCATTGGCGTGCCGGGACCATAAATGGCTGCCACGCCATGTTCGTGCAGGAAGGCGTAATCCTGTGGCGGAATAACGCCTCCTGCTACCACGCAGATATCTTCACGCCCCCATTTTTTGAGTGCGGTAACCAACTCAGGAATCAGCGTTTTATGGCCCGCCGCCAGTGACGATGCGCCTATTACATGCACATCGTTTTCTACCGCCAGACGGGCGATCTCTTCCGGAGTGGAGAACATCGGGCTGAGATCGACATCAAAACCGAGATCGGAATAGGCGCTGGCGATCACCTTCGCGCCGCGATCGTGGCCGTCCTGACCCATCTTGGCGATCAGAATACGCGGGCGGCGTCCATTTTCCGCGAGGAACTGTTCGGTTTGCGCAACAATGGCATCGAACTCGTCGGCGGATTTGTCTGACTGGTGATAGCTTTGCGCAATCACCCCGGTGACGCACTGGCTGGGAACCAGATACCGGTCAAAGGCGACCTCCAGCGCGTCGGAGATTTCACCGAGCGTGGCGCGAACGCGAGCGGCGCTGACGGCGGCGGCCAGCAGGTTTTCATTATGCTGCGCGGCGTGGGTCAGCGCGGATAGCGCGGTCTTGACGGCATCGTTGTCGCGGGTGGTGCGGATATGCTGCAGCGAGGCAATCTGCTCGTTGCGCACCTTCACGTTGTCGATCTCCAGTACCGACGTCTCGTCTTCTTTATCCAGTTTGTACTTATTGACGCCGACGATAACGCGCTTACCCTGGTCGATCAGCGATTGTTCACGCGCGGAAGCTTCTTCGATCATCCGTTTAGGGAGTCCGGCTTCGATCGCTTTCGCCATGCCGCCTGCCTCATCAATCTGTTTGATGATCGTGCGTGCCTGCTTCACAATTTGATCGGTGAGTGACTCGACGTAATACGATCCGGCCAGCGGATCAACGGTGCGGCAGATCTCTGATTCTTCCTGAATGATGATCTGCGTATTACGCGCAATACGGGCGGAGAAATCGGTGGGCAGACCGAGCGCTTCATCAAAAGCATTGGTATGCAGCGACTGGGTGCCGCCAAGCGTAGCGCCGAGTGCTTCAATAGTGGTTCGTACCACGTTGTTGTACGGGTCCTGCTCGGTCAGGCTCCAGCCGGACGTCTGGCAGTGGGTACGCAGAGCGAGAGATTTCGGGTTGGTCGCGCCAAAGCTGCTGACCGCTTCACTCCACAAATAGCGCGCCGCGCGCAGCATGGCGACGTTCATAAACAGATCCATGCCGATACCGAAGAAGAACGACAGGCGCGGGGCGAAGTCATCAATTTTCAGTCCGGCGGAGAGTGCAGCTTTGATGTATTCAATACCGTCTGCCAGCGTAAACGCTACCTGCTGCACGCAGTTCGCTCCGGCTTCACCCATGTGATAGCCGCTGATGCTGATGGTGTTAAAGCGCGGCATGTTGCCAGAGCACCAGGCGATGATGTCGGCGATAATGCGCATGGACGGTTTTGGGGGATAAATGTAGGTGTTGCGGCACAGGTACTCTTTCAGAATATCGTTCTGAATGGTCCCGGTGAGTTGTTCCGGCGCTACGCCTTGTTCTTCTGCAGCGACGATATAAAACGCCAGCACAGGTAGAACCGCGCCGTTCATGGTCATCGATACTGACATCTTATCCAGCGGGATCTGGTCGAACAGTATCTTCATATCTTCGACGGTATCGATCGCCACGCCTGCTTTACCGACGTCACCCGCCACGCGTGGGTTGTCAGAGTCATAGCCACGATGGGTGGCAAGGTCAAAGGCGACGGAAAGTCCTTTTTGTCCGGCGGCGAGGTTGCGGCGGTAAAAGGCGTTGGACTCTTTGGCGGTTGAGAAACCGGCGTACTGACGAATGGTCCATGGCTGCGCGGTATACATGGTGGCGCGCGGGCCGCGCACATACGGCGGCAGGCCGGGGAGAGTACCGGTTACTTCCAGATTATCGAGGTCTTCTTCGGTGTACAGCGGCTTGATGGCAATCCCTTCCGCCGTCTGTCTTTCCAGCGACTCGACGGTTTTTTCCCGGCGACTGAGTTCTTTATTGGCGAGTGTTTGCCACTCCTGCACGTTTGCCATTTTTTGCTCCGTATTACGCAATAAGTTGAATCTTTGCGAATACGGTGAGCTTTTTCATTTGGCTTGTCGCCAGCAAAAAATAGCCAACAGGGCGTCGTTTTTTGCCGCGTGGCGTGTTTGATTTTGTGATTTATTTCAAAGACGTGGCGGGAATAGCATGAAAAGAGGGTAAAAGGCTTGTCGGCCGGATAGGGCGTTACGCCACCATCCGGCACTCAGAGGTTATGAGCGGTTTAATCCTGACGCAGTACGTTGTGACCATAGGCCAGCAGCGCATCGGTGACGTTGCGCATCATGCGGCTTTCCGGTGCAAAACGGTGCCAGTACAGCATCCGGCGCTGGAACAGGCCCGGTGTTAAGTCGATAAGTTCGCCGCTTTCTAGTTCTTTCTCAATCTGCAAGTGGGGGATCATGCAGCAGGTCGTTCCCTGACGCGCCAATTGAACAAAGGCTTCAGACGAGTTAACGATATGGCACGGCACGCTGCCCGGTGGCAGGTCGAAGTTTTGTTGCAGGAACGCCTGGTGCATATCATCAAGATGGTCAAACGCTACCGCTGGGGCTTTCAGCAGGGCCGAGCGGGTGACGCCGTTAGGGAAATAGCGCTCGGCGAAAGGTTTAGAGCCAACAAACAGGTAGTCCAGCGCGCCGAGTTTATCCACCAGACAGCTTGGCAGCGCCTGATGCTGAATACTCACCGCACCGACCACCTCACCACGACGCAGACGCTCCTGAGTGCGCGTTTCATCCTCAACCTGCAGGTTCAGCCGAATCGGCGAATTTGCCAGTACCGGAGCCAGCGCAGGAAGTAACCAGGTCGCCAGACTGTCGGCGTTCACCGCCAGTGAGAGCAGCAGCGGCGTCGAGCCGGTTTGTTCATCACCCAGCCACTCGTCTTCCAGCAGTTCAACCTGACGCAAAAGCGCCAGTAGTTTCTGCCCCTGTTCGGTTGGGCGTGGTGGTACGGTACGCACCAGCAGCGGTTGTCCGAACATATTCTCAAGCTGTTTTATGCGCTGTGAAACCGCGGATTGCGTGATGCACAGCTTTTGCGCCGCGCGCTCAAATCCTCGTTCACGAATAACCGCATCCAGTGCTTGTAGTGTTCTGTAGTCCGGACGTTTCATTGCTTTGACGCACTCCTGAAAATTTTGCTTGTTCTGCACTATGACACAAATTTAGGTTGGGTAAAGACGAAATCCGCCGCTTGCGAGCGGGTGTGGGGACATTTTTCTGCACAATGTTCTATAATGCGCGTGAATTTTCCCACCATATTCACACCACAGGCGAAACGATCATGACGCAGGATGAACTGAAAAAAGCAGTAGGATGGGCGGCACTTCAGTATGTACAGCCCGGTACCATTGTGGGCGTAGGTACAGGTTCAACAGCCGCACACTTTATTGATGCGCTGGGCACAATGAAAGGTCAGATTGAAGGTGCGGTATCCAGTTCGGACGCTTCAACCGAAAAACTCAAAAGCCTCGGTATCCACGTGTTCGATCTTAACGAAGTGGACAGCCTCGGCGTATACGTTGACGGCGCGGATGAAATCAACGGCCACATGCAGATGATCAAGGGCGGCGGCGCAGCGTTGACCCGTGAAAAAATTATTGCTTCCGTGGCGAAGAAATTTATCTGCATTGCCGACGCGTCCAAAGAAGTCGATATTCTCGGTAACTTCCCACTGCCGGTTGAAGTGATCCCAATGGCGCGCAGCGCTGTGGCTCGCCAGTTGGTGAAGCTGGGCGGTCGTCCTGAATACCGTCAGGGCGTAGTGACGGACAATGGTAACGTGATCCTTGATGTACACGGTCTGGAGATCCTCGATGCCATCGCGATGGAAAACGCCATCAATGCGATTCCGGGCGTGGTAACCGTCGGTCTGTTTGCCAACCGTGGTGCGGATGTCGCGCTGATCGGTACACCAGACGGCGTGAAAACTATCGTAAAATGATCTGACGGGAGTGTCTTCTCCCGTTAAAAAAATTTTGGCAGGGCAAATTTGGTGACTTGTGTCACGTTTATAATATTGTCCTGCCGATCTCTCCAAAGAAAAAGTTATCGCCAGTATTTTCCTCTGACATTTCTCTCTGAATGACATTTCTTCAGCACGGCGACGCAAACGTTCATATTGCCGCAATATTATTTTTTGATATGTTGAAGAGACGGATGAAAATCCCACACACAACACATCAGTTTGAACAAAAAAAGACAGGGTCGGGGAAATGGCAAAGGTATCACTGGAGAAAGATAAGATTAAATTTCTGCTGGTTGAAGGCGTGCATCAAAAAGCGCTCGAAAGCCTTCGTGCAGCAGGTTATACCAACATCGAGTTTCATAAAGGCGCTCTGGACACTGAACAACTGAAAGAGTCCATCCGTGATGCCCACTTCATTGGCCTGCGATCCCGTACCCATCTGACTGAAGATGTGATTGACGCCGCAGAGAAACTGGTCGCGATTGGCTGCTTCTGTATCGGCACCAACCAGGTTGATCTCAGCGCTGCGGCAAAGCGCGGTATCCCCGTGTTTAACGCACCATTCTCTAACACACGTTCCGTTGCGGAACTGGTGATTGGCGAACTGCTGCTCCTGCTACGCGGCGTACCCGAAGCAAACGCCAAAGCACACCGCGGCGTGTGGAATAAACTGGCTACCGGCTCGTTTGAAGCGCGTGGCAAAAAACTGGGGATCATCGGCTATGGCCACATTGGTACTCAGCTAGGCATTCTGGCGGAATCGCTGGGGATGCACGTCTATTTCTATGATATTGAAAATAAACTCCCGCTCGGCAACGCCACGCAGGTGCAGCATCTTTCCGACCTGCTCAATATGAGCGACGTGGTCAGTTTGCACGTACCGGAAAATGCCTCCACCAAAAATCTGATGGGTGCGCGTGAGATTGCGTTGATGAAACCAGGCGCACTGCTGATCAACGCCGCACGCGGCACAGTTGTTGATATTCCTGCGCTGTGCGACGCGTTAGCGACCAAGCACCTGGCAGGGGCAGCAATCGACGTATTCCCAACCGAGCCGGCAACCAACAGCGATCCTTTCACTTCGCCGCTGTGTGATTTCGACAACGTGATCCTGACGCCGCACATTGGTGGTTCAACGCTGGAAGCACAGGAAAACATCGGTCTGGAAGTGGCTGGGAAACTGACCAAGTATTCCGACAACGGCTCTACGCTGTCTGCAGTTAACTTCCCGGAAGTTTCGCTGCCGCTGCACGGCGGTCGTCGTCTGATGCACATTCACGAAAACCGTCCGGGCGTACTGACTGCGCTGAACCAGATTTTTGCCGAGCAGGGCGTCAACATTGCCGCGCAGTATCTGCAGACTTCCGCACAGGTAGGTTACGTGGTTATTGATATTGAAGCGGATGAAGATGTGGCAGAGAAAGCGCTGCTGGCGATGAAAGCCCTTCCGGGAACCATTCGCGCTCGTCTGCTGTACTGATTTCCTCTACATGGGCAGGCGGTTGACCTGCCCATCCTTCCTCTGATTTTCCGGCCTCAAAATCTCTTCCTGTCACGCATACATTCTGTTTTCGAGCCTTGCCGCAATTGGCAAAAAAGCTACCACTCCCAGATTTTGGACGGCGTCACCACCGCAGGCAGCGGGATATCCCATTCTTCGACAGGCAGCTTTTCCACTCGCTGACAATCGTGCGCGTAGCCTACGGGCTGGATCTTATGCTGCTGCCAGTTTTGAAGCGTCCGATCGTAAAATCCACCGCCCATACCCAGGCGTTGCCCGACCTCATCAAACGCCACTAACGGCGTAATCAGTACATCCAGCTGTGAGAGCGGCAATACGTCACGTACATCAAGCCGTGGTTCCTGGATCTTTAAGCGATTGGTTACCAGGTCGCTGTGCGGATGATAGTGCAGGAACAGCAGGTTGCCAGGGCTGAAGGGATGAAGAACCGGAAGATAGACGCGCTTGCCTGCCCGCCACAGCTGATCTATTAGCGGCTGGGTATCGAGTTCGCCATCGAACGAGAGGAATACCGCCACGGTATGAGCGAGTACAACAGGGGGATAACTGAGCATTCGGGTCGCGGCTTGCTGACCGTATTGTCGTTGCTGTTCGGAAGTAAGCGCGCGACGACGCTGCCGAATCAGTTGACGGATTTCTTGCCGAGATAAAGGGAGTTCAGAAAGTAATGTCATGGCTGTTGCCAGGTAGAAGGGAATCTCCGAGATGCCGCCGCAGGCTGTAACCCTTGAACCCTTGGTTCAAGGTGAATGCGTCGTCACAGTTTTAAGGCTTCTCGGACGGGCCGAGCATGCTCACCAACCGTGGAGCGCCACATTCTTGTGGTATGAAATATCGGCTCAGGGGACTGGCCCGCTTGCAAACATCTCAGAGAAATTTTGTCTTCACGGTCACTCTACCACAGTAAACCGAAAAGTGTTATTCAAAGTTTTGGCCCGTTTTTTCGGTTATGCGACCCTGATCAAGCAACGCCTGTTCGATGGTCTGTTGTAGCATCCGAATACGTTGTTCCATGCTCGCCGCGTACTCACGCGTCTTCGCTTTTTCCTGAGTTAATTCATAGCTGATGTTCAACGCGGCGATGAAAACCAACTGCTCAGTATTTGTGACTCTAGTGCGAACTTTCAGATCTTGCAATCGCTGATTGAGATCGTCCGCAGCCTGATTCAACGCATCCCTTTGTTCAGGCGGGCAATTCACTCGCAGTGAACGGCCAAATATTTGGATATCGACGGGTTGTGCAGACATGCCACCTTCCTGCTGATTGACTGCGCTGCCTTCGTCTCCAGACCGTGGGTCCGCGAAGGGGCGACACTATAGCTACCCTGGTATCAAGATACAAGCCCTTTTCTGGTCCACCAGGGTCCAAAGTGGTAGCATATCATGAATATTCCTCCCTTTGATGACGAATGCTTATGTCTATACAGAACGAAATGCCTGGTTACAACGAAGTTAGCCAGTTTTTGAACCAACAAGGGGCTGGATTAACCCCGGCCGAAATGCACGGCTTGATAAGCGGAATGATTTGCGGCGGAAACAACGACAGCTCATGGCAGCCGCTGCTGCACGACCTGACGAACGAAGGTCTGGCTTTTGGTCACGAGCTGGCTCAGGCGCTGCTGAAAATGCACTCAGCCACCAGCGATGCCCTCGAAGACGACGGCTTCCTTTTTCAGCTTTATCTGCCTGAAGGGGATGACGTCAGCGTTTTCGATCGCGCCGATGCGCTGGCGGGGTGGGTAAACCACTTTTTACTGGGCCTTGGCGTCACGCAGCCGAAGCTCGACAAAGTGACCGGCGAAACCGGGGAAGCGATTGACGACCTGCGCAATATCGCTCAATTGGGATATGACGAAGACGAAGATCAGGAAGAGCTGGAAATGTCGCTCGAAGAGATCATCGAATATGTGCGCGTAGCCGCCTTGCTGTGCCATGACACGTTTACGCGTCAGCAGCCGACCGCGCCGGAAGTCCGTAAACCGACTCTGCACTAAGAACGAAACGCAAAGGAGAGTGTGATGAGCGAGATATCTCAGCAAGAATTCCAGCGTCGTCGCCAGGCTTTACTGGCACAAATGCAGCCCGGCAGCGCCGCGCTGATTTTTGCCGCACCGGAAGCGACGCGTAGTGCGGACAGTGAATACCCTTACCGCCAAAGCAGTGATTTCTGGTACTTCACCGGTTTTAACGAACCTGAAGCCGTGCTGGTGCTGATTAAAAGTGATGACACTCATAACCACAGCGTTTTGTTCAATCGGGTTCGCGATCTGACGGCGGAGATCTGGTTTGGCCGCCGTCTGGGTCAGGATGCTGCCCCGGCAAAACTTGGCGTTGACCGGGCGCTGGCCTTCAGTGAAATCAACCAACAGCTGTATTTGCTGCTCAATGGTCTGGACGCGGTATACCACGCCCAGGGCGAGTATGCCTGGGCAGACGAGATTGTGTGCACGGCGCTGGATAAACTGCGCAAAGGCTCCAGACAAAATCTGCACGCGCCTGCCGCGATTATCGACTGGCGTCCGATGGTGCATGAAATGCGCCTGTTCAAATCACCGGAAGAAATTGCGGTCATGCGTCGTGCCGGAGAAATCACCGCACTGGCGCATACCCGCGCGATGGAAAAATGCCGTCCAGGAATGTTTGAATACCAGTTAGAAGGGGAGATTCACCATGAATTTACCCGTCATGGCGCGCGTTATCCGTCCTATAACACGATTGTCGGCAGCGGTGAAAACGGCTGTATTCTGCATTACACCGAAAATGAAAGTGAAATGCGCGATGGCGATCTGGTGCTGATTGACGCTGGCTGTGAATACAAAGGCTATGCGGGTGACATTACGCGAACCTTCCCGGTAAACGGTAAATTTACCCCAGCACAGCGTGAAATCTACGATATCGTACTGGAATCCTTAGAGACCAGCCTGCGTCTGTATCGTCCCGGAACGTCCATTCAGGAAGTCACTGGCGAAGTGGTGCGCATCATGATTACGGGCCTGGTGAAGCTTGGCATTCTGCACGGTGATGTCGATCAGTTGATTACCGAAAATGCGCACCGCCCATTCTTTATGCATGGTCTAAGTCACTGGCTTGGGCTGGATGTGCACGACGTCGGCGTTTATGGTCAGGACCGCTCACGTATTCTTGAGCCGGGAATGGTACTCACCGTCGAACCGGGACTGTATATCGCGCCGGATGCCGATGTACCGCCGGCCTATCGTGGTATCGGCATTCGTATTGAGGATGACATCCTCATCACCGAGGACGGCAATGAAAACCTGACCGCCAGCGTAGTGAAGAAAGCCGATGATATTGAAGCCTTAATGGCTGCGGCGCGACTGCAATGAGCGTGATTATCGTTGGTGGTGGTATGGTTGGCGCGACGCTGGCGCTGGCCATTTCTCAGCTCAGCCATGGGACTCTGCCGGTTCATCTGATAGAAGCGAGCGAACCTGAAACTGACCGCCATCCTGGGTTTGACGCCCGGGCGATCGCGCTGGCGGCAGGAACCTGCCAACAGCTGGCGAGAATTGGCGTATGGCAGGCGATTGCCGATTGCGCAACGGCCATTAAAACGGTTCACGTCAGCGATCGCGGCCATGCCGGATTTGTGACGCTGGATGCGCAGGAATACCGTATTCCGGCTCTGGGCCAGGTGGTAGAACTGCACGACGCCGGGCTGCGTCTGTTTGCGCTGCTGCGCAAAGCACCGGGTGTCACATTGCACTGCCCCGACCGCGTAGCCAGCGTGTCGCGCACGCAGGAGCGCGTTGAAGTGACGCTGGAGAATGGCGAGATGATTACCGGTCGCCTGCTGGTGGCTGCTGACGGCACGCGTTCCGCACTGGCGACTGCCTGCGGTGTTGACTGGCTGCAACAGCCTTATGAGCAACTGGCGGTGATTGCCAACGTCACGACCTCTGTACCGCACGATGGGCGAGCGTTTGAACGCTTCACGCAATATGGCCCGCTGGCAATGCTGCCAATGTCTGACGGTCGCTGCTCGCTGGTGTGGTGCCATCCGCTGGAGCAGCGTGATGAGATCATGGCCTTGTCCGACGAACAGTTTTGCCGTGAACTGCAAACCGCTTTTGGCTGGCGACTGGGACGTATTACCCAGGCTGGTAAACGCAGCGCTTATCCGCTTTCGTTAACTACGGCGCTGAAAGCGATTACCCATCGTACCGTGCTGGTAGGGAACGCCGCCCAGACGCTGCACCCCATTGCCGGGCAAGGTTTCAACCTTGGCCTGCGCGATGTAATGAGCCTTGCTGAGACGTTGACGCAGGCGCAAAACGGCGCGGAAGATGTGGGTGATTATGCGGTGCTGGCACGCTATCAGCAGCGCCGCGAGCGCGATCGCGAGACGACGATTGGTGTGACCAACAATTTAGTGTATTTGTTTGCCAATCACTGGGCCCCGCTGGTTGTTGGGCGCAATGTCGGGTTGATGGCGATGGAATTATTCACCCCTGCGCGCGATGCGCTGGCGGAGCGGACCCTGGGTTGGGTTGCACGATAAATATGACCTGTAGGCCGGATAAGGCAACGCCGACATCCGGCAAGGGTCCCCGCAAAAATGCCTGATGGCACTGCGCTTATCAGGCCTACGGATTACAGGTTTCGAGGTATAAACAGTGCAAAGTGTTGATGTAGCAATTGTTGGTGGCGGCATGGTGGGGCTGGCGGTTGCCTGCGGCCTGCAGGGCAGTGGGTTGCGCGTTGCTGTATTAGAACAACATGTTCCGCAGCCGTTGGCGGCGGATGCACCTCCTCAGCTTCGCGTTTCGGCCATTAATGCAGCCAGCGAAAAACTGCTTACCCGTCTTGGCGTCTGGTCCGACATTGTTGCTCGTCGCGCTTGCTGCTACCACGGCATGGAAGTCTGGGACAAAGACAGCTTTGGACGTATTGCGTTTGATGACCAGAGCATGGGCTACAGCCATTTGGGCCACATCGTTGAAAACTCAGAAATCCATTATGCACTGTGGCAAAAGGCACAGCGTTCAGCGGATATTACGCTGATGGCGCCAGCTGAAATACAGCAGGTGGCCTGGGGCGAGAACGAAGCATTTCTAAGCCTCAAAGATGGCGCAATGCTGACGGCGCGTCTGGTCGTCGGTGCCGATGGCGCTAATTCCTGGCTGCGCAATAAAGCGGACATTCCGCTCACCTTCTGGGACTACCGTCATCATGCGCTGGTGGCGACTATCCGTACGCAGGAAGCTCACGGTGCGGTTGCGCGTCAGGCGTTTCATGGCGAGGGGATCCTGGCATTCCTGCCACTCAGCGATCCACACCTGTGTTCTATTGTCTGGTCGCTCTCGCCGCAGGAAGCAGAACGTATGCAGCAGGCAAGCGTTGACGAGTTTAATCAGGCGCTGAATATCGCCTTTGATAATCGTCTGGGGCTGTGCAGCCTTGAAAGCGAACGTCAGGCGTTTCCGCTGACGGGACGTTATGCCCGCCAGTTCGCGGCCCATCGTCTGGTGCTGGTGGGGGATGCGGCGCATACCATCCACCCGCTGGCGGGTCAGGGGGTTAACCTTGGCTTTATGGATGCGGCGGAGCTGATCGATGAACTTAAGCGGCTACAACGTCAGGGTAAAGATATTGGGCAGTATCTCTATTTACGCCGCTACGAGCGCAGCCGTAAGCACAGTGCAGCGCTGATGCTGGCGGGGATGCAGGGTTTCCGTGAACTGTTTGCAGGCGAGAATCCGGCGAAAAAACTGCTACGCGATATTGGGCTGAAACTGGCCGATACCCTCCCGGGCGTAAAACCACAACTCATCCGTCAGGCGATGGGACTGAACGATCTTCCCGAGTGGTTACGTTAGTGTCCGTAAGGACAATCTTAAGAGTTTGAGACCCGTCACACTTTCCTCTCCCGGCCTTCGCGCCGGGGTGCTTCTCTCATTTGAAATAATCTAATTCCACGCCTTTTTTCGCATTAGTTTTTCTAATATTGCGTTTTTTTCATAACGCCATTTTTGACATTTTTTCCACATTTAATGTGGATTGGTGCTGTGATTTTACGCTTACATTTGTTTGTTGTTCTGATTAATTGCTATATGTATGGAGTTTTATTCTGTTGGTGATCTGGCTGTTTTTCGCCATAAGCTAATGTGATGGTTAATTTTGACTTATGGTTTAGCGTCTGTTTCGGTGGTAAGTTCAGGACAAAGAGAACGTTTGCGTCGTAGCCCCTGGAGCGGCTGCGGTGCTGGGTTTCGTGGCGAAAATTTCACCGCGAAAGAGTTGGTAGCCCCGCTTATTCAACGAGGAAAAGATGGCTCAACAGACTCCTTTGTACGAACAACACTCGCTATGTGGCGCGCGCATGGTCGATTTCCATGGCTGGATGATGCCACTGCATTACGGTTCTCAGCTCGATGAACACCATGCTGTTCGCACCGACGCCGGAATGTTTGATGTGTCGCATATGACCATCGTCGACCTGCGCGGTAGCCGCACCCGGGAGTTCTTGCGTTATCTGCTGGCAAACGACGTCGCGAAGCTAACGAAGACGGGTAAAGCCCTCTACTCCGGGATGCTCAACGCTTCGGGCGGCGTGATAGATGACCTGATTGTCTACTACTTCACTGAAGATTTCTTCCGCCTCGTTGTAAACTCCGCCACCCGCGAAAAAGACCTATCCTGGATTACCCAACACGCTGAACCTTACGCCATCGACATCACCGTTCGTGACGACCTGTCGCTGATTGCGGTGCAGGGGCCAAACGCGCAGGAAAAAGCAGCCACGTTGTTTACTGACGAACAGCGCCATGCGGTAGAAGGTATGAAGCCGTTCTTTGGCATTCAGGCGGGTGATTTGTTTATCGCAACCACCGGTTATACCGGCGAAGCAGGCTATGAAATCGCCATGCCGAATGAAAAAGCGGCTGATTTCTGGCGTGCGCTGGTACAAGCAGGCGTCAAACCTTGTGGTCTCGGCGCGCGCGACACCCTGCGTCTGGAAGCGGGTATGAACCTGTACGGTCAGGAGATGGACGAAGGGATTTCTCCGCTGGAAGCCAATATGGGTTGGACCATTGTGTGGGAACCTGCCGACCGCGACTTTATTGGTCGTGAAGCACTGGAAATGCAGCGCGAAAAAGGCCACGAACAGCTGGTCGGGCTGGTGATGACTGAGAAGGGCGTGCTGCGTAATGAACTGCCGGTGCGTTTCACCGATGCTTCTGGCAACCAGCATGAAGGCATTATCACCAGTGGCACATTCTCCCCAACCCTGGGTTACAGCATCGCGTTGGCGCGCGTGCCTGCGGGTATCGGTGAGACTGCGATCGTACAGATCCGTAACCGTGAAATGCCGGTAAAAGTGACTAAACCTGTTTTTGTGCGTAACGGCAAAGCCGTCGCGTAATTCATCCTTTTTTGGAGATTGATTGATGAGCAACGTACCTGCAGAACTGAAATACAGCAAAGAACACGAATGGCTGCGCAAAGAAGCTGACGGCTCTTACACCGTTGGTATCACCGAACACGCTCAGGAGCTGTTAGGTGACATGGTTTTCGTTGACCTGCCAGAAGTTGGCGCCACCGTCAGCGCGGGCGATGATTGCGCCGTTGCGGAGTCCGTAAAAGCGGCATCCGATATCTATGCGCCAGTAGGCGGTGAGATTGTTGCGGTTAACGATGCGCTCAGCGACTCCCCGGAACTGGTCAACAGCGAACCGTATGCGGGCGGCTGGATTTTCAAAATCAAAGCCAGCGATGAAAGCGAAATTGAATCGCTGTTGGATGCCACTGCGTACGAGGCATTACTGGAAGACGAATAAGATTGTGCCGGATGGCACTGCGTTTATCCGGCCTACGGTTTTATGTAGGCCCGGTAAGCGTCAGCGCCACCGGGCAATTGAGTTAGAGACCATCACGATTCACTGCACGTTTCAGGAACCATCGCCCATGACACAGACGTTAAGCCAGCTTGAAAACAGCGGCGCTTTCATTGAACGCCACATCGGACCGGACGCCGCGCAGCAGCAAGAGATGCTGAATGCGGTTGGCGCCGAGTCGTTAAACGCGCTGATCGGCCAGATTGTGCCGAAAGACATTCAGCTCGCAACCCCGCCACAGGTGGGCGAGGCGGCGACCGAATACGCTGCGCTGGCTGAATTAAAAGCCATCGCCGGGCGTAACAAGCGCTTCACGTCCTACATTGGCATGGGCTACACCGCCGTGCAGTTGCCACCGGTTATTCTGCGTAACATGCTGGAAAACCCAGGTTGGTACACCGCATATACGCCGTATCAGCCGGAAGTATCCCAGGGACGACTGGAAGCTCTGCTGAACTTCCAACAGGTCACGCTGGACCTGACGGGCCTGGATATGGCTTCTGCTTCTCTGCTGGATGAAGCCACTGCGGCTGCTGAAGCCATGGCGATGGCCAAACGTGTTAGCAAACTGAAAAATGCTAACCGTTTCTTTGTGGCGGCTGATGTTCACCCGCAAACGCTGGACGTGGTTCGCACCCGTGCAGAAACCTTTGGCTTTGACGTCATTGTTGATGACGCGGCGAAAGCACTGGATCACCAGGATGTGTTTGGCGTGCTGTTGCAGCAGGTTGGCACCACCGGTGAAGTGCATGACTACAGCAAACTGATTGCCGAGCTGAAATCCCGTAAAGTTGTGGTCAGTGTCGCTGCCGACTTTATGGCGCTGGTACTGCTGACTGCGCCGGGCAAACAGGGCGCGGATATTGTTTTCGGCTCTGCGCAACGCTTCGGCGTACCGATGGGTTACGGCGGCCCACACGCGGCATTCTTCGCCGCTAAAGACGAATTCAAACGCTCCATGCCAGGCCGTATTATCGGCGTATCGAAAGATGCGGCGGGCAATACCGCACTGCGCATGGCGATGCAGACTCGCGAGCAGCATATCCGCCGTGAGAAAGCGAACTCCAACATTTGTACCTCGCAGGTTCTGCTGGCCAACATCGCCAGCCTGTATGCCGTTTATCATGGTCCGGTTGGCCTGAAACGTATCGCTAATCGCATCCACCGCCTGACTGATATTCTGGCGGCCGGTCTGCAACAGAAAGGGCTGAAGCTGCGCCATGCGCACTACTTCGACACTCTGTGTGTTGAAGTGGCCGACAAAGCGGCTGTTCTGGCGCGTGCCGAAGCGGCAGAAATCAACCTGCGTAGCGATATCCATAACGCGGTAGGTATTACGCTCGATGAAACCACCACCCGTGAAAACGTGGTGCAGTTGTTCAATGTTCTGCTGGGCGACAGCCACGGTTTGAATATCGATACGCTGGATAAAGATGTGGCGCTCGACAGCCGTTCCATTCAGGACAGCATGCTGCGTGACGATGCGATCCTCAGCCATCCGGTGTTTAATCGCTATCACAGCGAAACTGAGATGATGCGTTATATGCACTCGCTGGAGCGCAAAGATCTGGCGCTGAACCAGGCAATGATCCCGCTGGGTTCTTGCACCATGAAGCTGAACGCTGCCGCCGAGATGATCCCTATCACCTGGCCGGAATTCGCTGAACTTCACCCGTTCTGCCCGCCAGAGCAGGCAGAAGGTTATCACCAGATGATCGGCCAGCTTTCCGAGTGGCTGGTAAAACTGACCGGTTATGACGCCGTCTGCATGCAGCCGAACTCCGGCGCGCAGGGCGAGTATGCGGGTCTGCTGGCGATTCGTCACTATCACGAAAGCCGTAACGAAGGCCATCGCGATATCTGTCTGATCCCGGCTTCTGCCCACGGCACCAATCCGGCATCTGCACAGATGGCGGGGATGCAGGTTGTGGTTGTCGCGTGTGATAAGAACGGCAACATCGACCTGGACGATCTGCGAGCAAAAGCAGAACAACATGCTGCGAATCTCTCCTGCATCATGGTGACCTATCCGTCTACTCACGGCGTGTATGAAGAAACGATCCGTGAAGTGTGCGACGTTGTGCACCAGTTTGGCGGCCAGGTTTACCTTGATGGCGCGAACATGAACGCTCAGGTTGGGATCACCACGCCGGGCTTTATCGGCGCAGATGTCTCGCACCTCAACCTGCATAAAACATTCTGCATTCCGCACGGCGGCGGCGGCCCAGGTATGGGACCGATTGGCGTCAAATCACATCTGGCACCGTTTGTACCGGGTCACAGCGTAGTGCAGATTGAAGGAATGCTCACCCGTCAGGGCGCAGTTTCAGCGGCGCCGTTCGGTAGCGCATCCATTCTGCCAATCAGCTGGATGTACATCCGTATGATGGGTGCAGAAGGTCTGAAGCAGGCAAGCCAGGTAGCTATCCTTAACGCTAACTACATTGCCAGCCGTCTGAAAGATGCTTATCCGGTACTGTATACCGGTCGCGACGGTCGCGTGGCGCATGAATGTATTCTCGACATTCGCCCACTGAAAGAAGAGACCGGCATCAGCGAACTGGATATTGCCAAGCGTCTGATCGATTACGGTTTCCATGCGCCGACCATGTCATTCCCGGTCGCGGGTACCCTGATGGTTGAACCGACTGAATCTGAAAGCAAAGTGGAACTTGATCGCTTTATCAATGCGATGCTGGCAATCCGCGCTGAAATCGATCGCGTGAAAGCCGGTGAATGGTCACTGGAAGATAACCCGCTGGTTAACTCACCGCACACGCAAAACGAGCTGGTCGCGGAGTGGAATCACGGTTATAGCCGAGAAATCGCCGTCTTCCCGGCTGGTGTGGCGAACAAATACTGGCCGACCGTGAAACGCCTTGATGATGTTTACGGTGACCGTAACCTGTTCTGCTCCTGCGTGCCGATGAGCGAATATCAGTAACTTTTCCGCGCAGTAAAGCTTTTGTAGGCCGGGTAAGGCGAAGACGCCTCCCGGCTTTTTCATATCTGGAGGTATCCATGGGAATCGCATTGGTTACTGGCGGCAGTCGCGGCATCGGGCGGGCAACCGCGCTGCAGTTAGCGCAAGAGGGTTACACGGTTGCGGTTAACTTTCATCACAATATCCGTGCGGCAACGGAGGTTGTGAATACCATTGCCGCTGCCGGGGGAAAGGCGTTTGCTCTACGGGCTGATATCAGCGATGAAAGCCAGGTTGTGGCAATGTTTGAATCCATTGACCGCGAAGGTGAACCACTGTCTGCGTTAGTGAATAATGCCGGGATTTTGTTTGAACAGAGCACGGTGGAAAGCCTAACCGCCGAAAGAATTAACCGCGTGCTGGCGACCAATGTTACCGGCTATTTTTTGTGTTGTCGGGAAGCGGTAAAGCGCATGTCTTTCAAACACGAAGGGCAAGGCGGGGCGATTGTGAATGTGTCTTCGGCGGCATCGCGGCTTGGTGCGCCATTCGAATATGTTGATTACGCGGCCTCAAAAGGCGCTGTGGACACGCTCACCACCGGCCTTGCGCTGGAGGTTGCGGCGCAAGGGATCCGCGTAAACTGCGTGCGACCTGGTCTTATCTACACTGAAATGCACGCATCAGGCGGCGAGCCGGGAAGGGTCGATCGCGTGAAATCGATGTTGCCTATGCAGCGCGGCGGACAACCGGAGGAGGTCGCGCAGGCGATTACCTGGCTGCTGAGCGAGAAGGCGTCGTACGTAACGGGCAGTTTTCTGGAACTGGCTGGCGGGAAGTAGGGTTTAATCGCCGGTTGGCGCTACGCTTATCCGGCCTACGGGAATTTAATCTGTAGGCTGGATAAGGCGTTTACGCCGCCATCCGGCAAAAAATCAAAGTTTCTCGCCGTTGCTGGCAATCACCGCTTTGTACCAGTTAAAACTTTTCTTGCGTGAACGCGACATATCGCCGGTGCCGTCGTCGTGTTTGTTCACGTAGATAAAGCCGTAGCGCTTGCTGTACTGACCGGTGGTGAACGAGACACAGTCGATGCAGCCCCACGGAGTGTAGCCCATCAGGTCTACGCCATCATACGTTACCGCTTTCATCATCTCTTCAACGTGGGCGCGCAAATAGTCGATGCGATAGTCGTCGTTGATGCTGCCGTCTTCTTCCACTTTGTCGTAGGCACCAAATCCGTTTTCTACGATAAATAGCGGTTTCTGATAGCGCTCATACAGTTCGCATAAGGCGTAACGCAGACCGACCGGATCAATCTGCCAGCCCCAGTCGGACGCTTTTACGTGCGGGTTCGGTACGCTGCCCTCAAAACCAGAAATGGCATCGCCGCTGCCGCCTTCCGCTTTTACCGCGTTGGTCATGTAGTAACTGAATCCGAGATAGTCACAGGTGCCTTCACGCAGGATTTGCTCATCTCCGGCTTCCATTCGGATGTTGAATTCGCGGCGTTCCCACTCGTTCAGTACATATGATGGATAGTAGCCGCGCAGTTGAACGTCGGTGAAAACGTAGCGCTCACGCATCGATTCCTGCGCGAACATCACATCTTCAGGCTTACAGGAGAACGGGTAAAGTGGCACCATCGCCAGCATGCAACCGACTTTCATTTCCGGGTTGATGCGACGTGCGGCTTTCACTGCCAGAGCGCTGGCCACGAACTGGTGATGCAGCACCTGGTACATGGTTTCTTCCGGGTTTTCATGCTCGGTATACACCACGCCGGAGCAGCAATAACCAAACAGCGGTGCGCGCCAGTTGCGCTGGTTGTTGATCTCGTTAAAGGTCATCCAGTATTTGACCTTGTGCTTGTAGCGCTCAAAAACGACTTCAGCAAATCGGACAAAGAAATCGACGACTTTACGATTGGTCCAGCTGCCGTACTGTTGAACAAGGTGCAGCGGCATTTCAAAGTGGGAAAGGGTGATGACCGGTTCGATGTTGTACTTCAGCAGTTCATCGAACATGTCGTCGTAGAACTTTAGCCCTTCTTCATTCGGCTGGCTTTCGTCCCCTTTGGGGAAGATACGGGTCCAGGCGATTGAGGTACGGAAGCATTTGAAGCCCATCTCGGCAAACAGCTTGATGTCTTCTTTGTAATGACTGTAAAAATCGACGGCTTCGTGGTTGGGGTAGTACTTACCGGGCTCAACTTCCTGAGTGATTTCTCGCGGAACGCCGTGTGCCCCTCCGGTCAGTACATCGCAAATGCTGGGGCCTTTGCCACCTTTGTTCCAGCCGCCTTCAACCTGGTGCGCCGCAACCGCGCCACCCCATAAAAAATCTTTTGGTAAGGTAAGTTTTTTCATCTGCGCTCAGTCTCAAATTAATACCATCTGATTTTGAGTCTAACAAAGGAAAGATAAATGTCACGATATAACAAAATAGCGCTAATGTGATTTGTTACATCCAAAAAACAGATTGTTTTTTTACGCTATTCTTTTCGCCAACTTGCGGCCGAGTGATTCCAGAATATAAATAACAGGGATCTGCGTAGTTATATCGTATACACCGGCAATGCGCGTCTGTGGAACGTGCCAGGAGAGATTAAAGTCAGCCAATTTGGCCAGCCGCGAATGTTCATGACTGGTGACAGACAGGACCTTACAGTTATGCAGGCTGAACTGGCTGGCAAAACGCAGGATCTCTTCTGTTTCACCGGAAACGGAAAGCACGATCGCCAGCGCGTTTCTGGCCATGTCATTCGTTACCGGGAAATAAGGGTCATCAATGTGATTACTGAATTTTCCAACGTTTGAGAAAAAACGTGCGCCATATTTGGCTAAGGCTCCGGATGTTCCCGCCCCAACGAATATAATACGCTCGGAAGATAATATAATATCAACAGCCTGATCGAGCAGATTATCGAACTCATCGTTATTAACGCCTTTAAAGAAGCTGATAATTTCGCTGGCACCGAAATTAGCCTGTTGCGGTTCATTCTGCTCTAAATATAATTTGAAGCGCACGCGAAATTCTGAGTAACCTTCACACTTAAGCTTGCGGCAAAAGCGCAGTACGGTGGTAGTGGAAACACCCACGGCATCGGCCAGTTCGCGAATGGTCATGTACATGACTTTGTCACGGTTTTTGATGACATAGTTGTAGACCAGCATCTCAAGATTGTTGAGACTGGCGATGGCAGCGTGGGAGAACATACTCACAATGGCAAAACTCACTCATCAGACTTCATCTACAGGGAATAATAACATGCAGCCAAATGACATCACTTTTTTTCAGCGTTTCCAGGATGACATTCTGGCCGGACGCAAGACCATCACTATCCGTGACGAGTCTGAATCACACTTCAAAGCCGGGGACATTTTACGGGTTGGGCGCTTCGAAGATGACGGTTACTTCTGCACGATTGAGGTTGTTGGCACCTCAACCGTCACGCTGGATACGCTGACGGATAAACATGCCCAGCAGGAAAATATGACGCTTGAAGAACTTAAACATGTCATTGCCGAGATTTACCCGGATCAGACGCAATTTTATGTGATTGATTTTAAATGCCTTTGATTTTAATGGTACGCATGTTAGCTGAAATTTAAAAACTAACATCATGATTTTTAATGGTAAATATTTATCTGGTAATTATTTTAGCTAACAGGTGTTCACTGGAACCATTCTCAGTTACGCTAGAGGAGCAATCACGATAGGGTTCGTTTCTCGGGAGTAAGTTATGGTTCAGAAGCCATTAATCGCGCAGGGATATTCGCTGGCAGAGGAAATAGCCAACAGCATCAGTCACGGTATCGGGCTGGTGTTTGGGATTGTCGGACTGGTGTTGTTGCTGGTTCAGGCAGTGGATACCAATGCCAGCGCTATGGCGATTACCAGCTATAGCCTGTACGGCGGCAGCATGATCCTGCTGTTCCTCGCCTCAACCTTGTATCACGCGATCCCCCATCAGAGAGCGAAAGTCTGGCTGAAAAAATTCGACCACTGTGCGATTTATCTGCTGATTGCCGGGACCTATACGCCATTTCTGCTGGTGGGGCTTGATTCGCCGCTGGCTCGTGGGTTGATGATTGTTATCTGGAGCCTGGCGCTGCTCGGTATTTTATTCAAACTGACCATCGCACACCGGTTTAAAATTCTGTCGCTGGTGACTTACCTGACAATGGGCTGGCTTTCGCTGATTGTGGTGTATCAACTGGCGGTGAAGTTGGCGGCGGGAGGCGTGACGTTGCTGGCTGTTGGCGGTGTGGTGTATTCGCTGGGCGTAATTTTCTACGTCTGTAAGCGTATTCCTTATAACCATGCGATCTGGCACGGTTTTGTGCTGGGCGGCAGCGTTTGCCACTTCCTGGCGATCTATCTGTACGTGGGGCAACACGCATAGATTCAGTGCAACCCCGGGGGCGGCGTAAACGCCTCGCCCGGGCTGTATTTTGTTGGCCGGACGAGGCAATGCCGCAATCCGGCGGCCTGTGCCGAATTGCCTAATGGCGCTGCGCTTATCAGGCCGACCAATTACTCTTCGTCTAACGAATATGGCAGCGGTACGATACGCAGCGTTTTTGCGTCGTCACGAACGCGGAACACGCTGTCGGCCTCCATGTCGTTATTCATCACAACCTGCACCAGTACCTGACCATCGGCCAGTTGTACTGCGGCAAGTACGGTACCAGTACGACGCCAGTTCTCGCCCATTTTTAATTCAAGGTCTTCGCCAGCTTCCGGTACTCGACCGGCGGCACCCGCCAAAGTCCACATGGCGCGTTTGTTGGCTCCGCGAAATTTTGCACGAGCCACCATTTCCTGACCGGTGTAGCAGCCTTTTTTAAAGCTGATCCCGCCCAGAGCCTGCAGATTGGTAGCCTGTGGAATAAACTGTGCACTGTTGGCTGTATCAATAACGGGGATACCCGCTTCGATATCCAGCGCCAGCCACTGCTGGCTGTTATTTAACTCAGCTTCGCCACGCAGCTTTTCAACCAAGGTTTCTGCTGTGGTGGCATCAACGATCAGCAGAAAACGTTCGGCAGGGTGTTCGAACCACAATACCGTGGAGGCACCTTCGGTAATGACCTGCTTATCACTGTTCGGTAATTCGCTAAAGAGATTGGCCAGCGCTGCACGTGCCTGGAATCCCGCTACGCCCAGCAAGACGCGCTCGTCGTCTGGGGCGATCGCCACCTTCGAGAAGACCGCGTATTTTTTCAGCTCAGTGAGCTGCGCATCACGCAGGCTACGGCGCTCAAGCCATGCAAAACCGTCACCCTGGCGGAACAGACGCAGGTTGCTCCACATTTTACCTTTGGCGTCACAATGTGCAGCCAACAGGTGCTGATGCTCGGTCATCTGGCTGACATCCGCCGTGACCTGACCCTGAATATACTTCTCACTGTCGACACCTGTGATGGTGGCGAGCGCCCAGTCATCGAGCGTCATTAGCGTCAGAGGTAAACGCGTTGACGCAAAAGGCTGGCGAGGAGGAAAAGATGTAAAAGCCATAATAATGTCCTGATTTGCTTAACGCAGTGATGATGACTAATGGTAAAAGAGCTATGGCCCATTGCAAGCGGTTTAAACAGGCTATTTGTGCCATATATTGTGCTTTGCGAGGAGACATCCAAAATTGGTGAATCCTTTGGCTTAATAAGGTTTTATTTAGCGAGCGAGCTTCAGTTTACTGATATTCCCGTAAAAAGAGCGGGAAAAACACGTTACAATAGCGGGATACTTCGTTTTCGCGAGACAGGGAGAAGAACATGGATATTAACAACAAAGCACGTATTCATTGGGCATGCCGCCGCGGTATGCGCGAGCTGGACATCTCGATCATGCCGTTTTTTGAACATGAATATGACAGCTTAAGTGACGAAGAAAAACGTATCTTCATCCGTCTGCTAGAATGTGATGATCCAGATTTATTTAACTGGTTGATGAATCATGGGAAACCAGCTGATGAGCAGCTGGAACAGATGGTGCGACTTATCCAGACACGGAATCGGGAACGTGGTCCAGTGGCAATCTGATTTACGCGTATCATGGCGCGCGCAGTGGCTTTCACTGCTAATTCATGGGCTGGTCGCGGTGTTTATTTTATTGATGCCCTGGCCATTGAGCTACACCCCATTATGGCTGGTTTTGCTCTCTCTGGTGGTGTTTGATAGCGTTCGCAGTCAGCGTCGAATCAACGCCTGTCAGGGTGAGATTCGGCTATTGATGGATGGCCGTCTGCGCTGGCAAGGGCAAGAGTGGTCTATCGTTAGCGCCCCCTGGATGGTTAAAACAGGTATGATGCTACGCTTGCGATCTGATGCCGGAAAACGTCAACATTTGTGGCTGGCAGCAGACAGTATGGATGATGCAGAGTGGCGGGATTTACGACGGTTGATGCTGCAAAAGGCGAAGCAAGGGTAACGCATGACACATGCCTGATGGCGCGCAGCTTGAAAGCCAACAGTTAGGTGCGTCATGCAGGCCGGATAAGGCATTTACGCCGTCATCCGGCAAATCGGTTATCAGGACCAGTGCTCGGCCATTTCCCCAAGAATTTGCTCGCACCAGGCCTGAATGCGTTCATCGCTGAGATCGTACTGGTTCGTCTCATCCAGCGCCAGGCCAACAAACAGCTGTCCATCAGCAATGACGGGTTTATCGCTGGTGAATTCGTAGCCTTCTGTGGGCCAGTAGCCGACAAACTTTACACCTTTGGTGATCAGTTTATCGTGCAGCATACCCAACGCATCCAGGAACCATTCGCCGTATCCCAACTGATCGCCCATACCGTAAAGCGCGACAATCTTGCCCTCCAGGTTGAGGTCGTCCAGTTGCTCCCAGACCGCTTCCCAGTCCTCCTGAATTTCACCGAAATCCCAGGTTGGGATGCCCAAAATGAGCACGTCATATTGCTCCATTAGGGTCGGAGAATCGTCTTTGAGGTTGTGCAGTGTCACCAGTTCGGGACCCAGGATATCGCGGATTTTTTCTGCTGCCATTTCGGTGTAGCAGGTGCTGGAACCGTAAAAAAGACCCATGTTCATGACGTAAACATCTCAATTCTGCTGTAGCGTTGCGGGTAGTGTAACAGAATCGCCGCATTCTCGGCACAATGAGGCATAATGCATCAAAAATGAGAGTGGAAAAAGGGGCGCGAGTGGAACAGGATCTGGCGCGCATCGAGCAGTTTCTTGATGCCCTGTGGCTGGAACGAAATCTGGCGGAAAACACATTAAGTGCGTATCGTCGCGATCTGACCATGCTTGTGGAGTGGTTACATCACCGCGGCGCTTCGCTTGCGACCGCGCAAAGTGATGATCTGCAAGCCTTGCTGGCTGAGCGGATGGATGGAGGGTATAAAGCCACCAGTTCCGCACGTTTGCTCAGTGCGACGCGACGTTTTTTTCAGCATCTGTACCGCGAAAAATATCGCGAAGATGACCCCAGCGCCTCGCTTGCATCACCTAAACTTCCGCAGCGCCTGCCTAAAGATCTCAGCGAAGCGCAGGTTGAGCGGCTGCTACAAGCGCCGCTTATTGAGCAACCGCTGGAGCTACGCGACAAAGCCATGCTGGAAGTGCTGTATGCAACAGGCCTGCGCGTGTCTGAACTGGTAGGACTGACGATGAGTGACGTCAGCCTGCGTCAGGGTGTGGTACGGGTGATCGGTAAAGGTAACAAAGAGCGCCTTGTCCCGTTGGGTGAGGAGGCTGTGTACTGGCTGGAAACTTACCTGGAGCATGGGCGTCCATGGTTGCTCAACGGCGTATCGATTGATGTGCTGTTTCCTAGTCAGCGGGCGCAACAGATGACCCGTCAGACCTTCTGGCATCGTATCAAACACTATGCTGTGTTGGCGGGAATCGACAGCGAAAAGCTGTCACCGCACGTCCTGCGGCACGCGTTTGCCACGCATTTGCTCAACCATGGCGCAGACCTGCGCGTGGTGCAGATGCTACTGGGGCATAGCGATCTCTCGACAACGCAGATTTATACTCATGTCGCAACGGAGCGCTTGCGGCAACTACATCAACAGCATCACCCGCGAGCGTGAGTGCTGACAGGATAGGATAGGCTATGAAAAAACGTTTTATGATGTTCACCCTTCTGGCGACGGCGTTTTCCGGCATGGTACATGCAGACGACGCGGCAATTCGTCAGTCATTAGCAAAGCTGGGTGTGCAGAGCACCGAGATTCAACCTGCTCCGGTTGCGGGCATGAAAACCGTACTGACCAATAGCGGCGTGCTGTACGTAACTGAAGACGGTAAACATATTATTCAGGGACCGATGTACGACGTGAGCGGCGCAAGTCCGGTGAATGTCACCAACCAACTGCTGATGAAGCATCTGAACGCGCTGGAAAAAGAGATGATCATCTACAAAGCGCCGCAGGAAAAACACGTCATTACCGTTTTCACCGACATAACTTGTGGTTACTGCCACAAGCTGCATGAAGAGATGAAAGATTACAATGCGTTGGGGATCACCGTTCGTTATCTGGCCTTCCCACGTCAGGGGCTGGACAGCCAGGCTGAGCAGGACATGAAGTCTATCTGGTGTGCTAAGGACAAAAACAAAGCCTTTGATGATGCGATGGCAGGCAAGGGCGTGAAAGCGGCGACCTGTGATGTGGATATCGCTAACCACTATGCGCTGGGCGTACAGTTTGGCGTCAGCGGTACACCGGCGATTGTGCTGAGCAATGGCTATGTCGTACCTGGTTATCAGGGCCCGAAAGAGATGAAAGAATTCCTCGACGCACATGCAAAACAGACCAGCGGTAAATAATTCGCGTGAAACAACAGATACAACTTTGTCGGCGTGAAGCCGACGAGACAGCCGAGCTGCCTGATGACTTGCCGCCATTGTTGCGTCGTTTATACGCCAGTCGCGGTGTACGTAGCGCGCAGGAGCTTGAGCGTAGCGTCAAAGGAATGCTGCCGTGGCAGCATTTAAACGGTGTGGAAAAGGCGGTTGAGATCCTCTACAACGCCTTTCGTGCGGGAACTCGTATCATCGTTGTCGGCGATTTCGATGCCGATGGCGCGACTAGCACGGCGCTAAGCATCCTGGCGATGCGCGCGTTGGGCTGCAGTAACGTTGACTACCTGGTGCCAAATCGTTTTGAGGACGGTTATGGTTTAAGCCCGGAAGTCGTTGATCAGGCCCATGCCCGTGGTGCTCAGCTGATTGTTACCGTAGACAACGGCATCTCGTCTCACACGGGTGTCGAACATGCCAGAACGTTGGGGATCCCGGTCGTTGTAACCGATCACCACCTGCCAGGGGATACGCTGCCGGGCGCAGAGGCGATCATCAATCCTAACCTGCGCGACTGTGAGTTCCCGTCGAAATCGCTGGCAGGCGTTGGTGTCGCCTTCTATCTGATGCTGGCGCTGCGCACTTTCCTGCGTGACAAAGGCTGGTTTGATGAGCGAGGCATTGCACCGCCGAACCTGGCGGATTTGCTCGATCTGGTTGCGCTTGGCACGGTGGCGGACGTGGTACCGCTGGATGCCAATAACCGCATTCTGACGTGGCAAGGCTTAAGCCGTATCCGTGCTGGAAAATGCCGCCCTGGTATCAAAGCGCTGCTGGAGATTTCCAATCGCGACCCCCTAAAGCTGGCAGCCAGTGATTTAGGTTTTGCCCTCGGGCCACGGCTGAATGCGGCGGGGCGTCTGGACGATATGTCCGTTGGCGTAGCGCTGTTGCTGTGCGACAACATTGGTGAAGCGCGCGTGCTGGCCAATGAGCTGGACGCACTCAACCAGACGCGCAAAGAAATTGAGCAGGGTATGCAGGCCGAAGCGCTTACCCTGTGTGAAAAGCTGGAACGCAGTAGCGATACGCTTCCGGGCGGCCTGGCAATGTATCATCCCGAGTGGCATCAGGGCGTTGTGGGGATTCTGGCATCGCGCATTAAAGAGCGATTCCATCGTCCGGTGATAGCGTTTGCCCCGGCAGGAGATGGTACTCTCAAAGGCTCCGGGCGTTCGATTCAGGGGCTGCACATGCGTGATGCGCTGGAGCGCCTGGACACCCTTCATCCGGGCATGATCATCAAGTTTGGCGGTCACGCCATGGCGGCGGGGTTATCGCTTGAAGAGGCGCAGTTTGAGCGTTTCCAGCAGCGTTTTGGCGAACTGGTTACCGAGTGGCTGGATCCCGCCTTGCTGCAGGGCGAAGTGGTGTCAGATGGCCCGCTAAGCGCCGCGGAGATGACCATGGAGGTCGCACAAATGCTGCGTGATGCCGGGCCGTGGGGGCAAATGTTCCCGGAACCGCTGTTTGATGGACATTTCCGTCTCCTTCAGCAGCGTTTGGTGGGGGAGCGTCATCTGAAGGTGATGGTGGAGCCAGTTGGCGGCGGTCCGCTGCTGGACGGCATTGCGTTTAACATCGATACCACCTGCTGGCCGGACAACGGCGTGCGCGAAGTTCAGCTTGCCTACAAACTGGATATTAATGAGTTTCGCGGCAACCGTAGTTTGCAGATTATAATCGACAATATCTGGCCACTTTAGCGTCACTAATCGCTATAAAAAAGGGCGTGGATTAGTTACAATCCCGCTCTTATCACCGCATTTTGACTAGTCCAATAAAAGAAATCAGACAATGTTTGAAATTAATCCGGTAAATAACCGCATTCAGGACCTCACGGAGCGCTCTGACGTTCTTAGGGGGTATCTTTGACTATGATGCCAAGAAAGAGCGTCTGGAAGAAGTAAACGCCGAGCTGGAACAGCCGGACGTATGGAACGAACCCGAACGCGCGCAGGCGCTGGGTAAAGAGCGTTCTTCTCTTGAAGCCATCGTTGATACGCTCGATCAGATGAGCCAGGGCCTGGAAGATGTCTCCGGCCTGCTGGAACTGGCTGTAGAAGCCGACGACGAAGAAACCTTTAACGAAGCCGTAGCAGAACTCGACACGCTGGAAGATAAACTGGCCCAGCTGGAATTCCGTCGTATGTTCTCCGGTGAATATGACAGCGCAGATTGCTATCTCGATATTCAGGCAGGTTCTGGCGGTACGGAAGCGCAGGACTGGGCAAGCATGCTGATGCGCATGTATCTGCGTTGGGCTGAAGCGCGCGGCTTTAAGACTGAAATTATTGAAGAGTCTGAAGGTGAAGTGGCGGGTATTAAATCCGTAACCATCAGAATTGCTGGCGAATATGCGTACGGTTGGCTGCGTACTGAAACCGGCGTACACCGTCTGGTTCGTAAGAGTCCGTTCGACTCCGGCGGACGTCGCCATACGTCGTTCAGTTCTGCGTTTGTTTATCCGGAAGTTGATGATGATATTGATATCGATATCAACCCGGCGGATCTGCGTATTGACGTTTACCGTGCCTCCGGTGCGGGTGGTCAGCACGTTAACCGTACGGAATCTGCGGTGCGTATTACCCACATCCCGACTGGGATTGTGACGCAGTGTCAGAACGACCGTTCCCAGCACAAGAACAAAGACCAGGCCATGAAGCAGATGAAAGCGAAGCTTTATGAACTGGAAATGCAGAAGAAGAATGCCGAGAAACAGGCGATGGAAGACAACAAGTCAGATATCGGCTGGGGTAGCCAGATTCGTTCTTATGTCCTTGATGACTCCCGCATCAAAGATCTGCGTACCGGGGTTGAAACCCGTAACACGCAGGCGGTGCTGGATGGCAGCCTGGATCAATTTATCGAAGCAAGTTTGAAAGCAGGGTTATGAGGAACCAACATGTCTGAACAACACGTACAGGGCGCTGACGCGGTAGCCGACCTTAACAATGAACTGAAAACGCGCCGTGAGAAGCTGGCGAGCCTGCGTGAGCAGGGGATCCCGTTCCCGAACGATTTCCGTCGCGATCATACCTCAGACCAACTGCATGCTGACTTCGACGCGAAAGAAAACGAAGAGCTGGAAGCGCTGAACATTGAGGTATCCGTTGCTGGCCGTATGATGACCCGTCGTATTATGGGTAAAGCATCATTCGTTACGCTGCAGGACGTTGGCGGCCGTATTCAGCTGTACGTTGCTCGCGATGACCTGCCGGAAGGCGTCTACAACGAGCAGTTCAAAAAATGGGATCTGGGCGATATCCTCGGCGCGAAAGGTAAGTTGTTCAAGACCAAGACCGGTGAGTTGTCTATTCACTGCACCGAACTGCGTCTGCTGACCAAAGCGCTGCGCCCGCTGCCGGACAAATTCCACGGTCTGCAGGATCAGGAAGCGCGCTATCGTCAACGTTACCTGGATCTCATCTCTAACGATGAATCCCGCAATACCTTTAAAGTGCGTTCACAAATTATGGCTGGCATCCGTCAGTTCATGGTGGGTCGCGGCTTTATGGAAGTGGAAACCCCGATGATGCAGGTGATCCCTGGCGGTGCCGCTGCGCGTCCGTTCATCACCCATCATAACGCGCTGGATCTGGATATGTACCTGCGTATTGCGCCGGAACTGTACCTCAAGCGTCTGGTGGTTGGCGGCTTCGAACGCGTGTTCGAAATTAACCGTAACTTCCGTAACGAAGGCATCTCTGTTCGCCATAACCCAGAGTTCACCATGATGGAACTCTACATGGCTTATGCGGACTACAAAGATCTGATCGAACTGACCGAATCGCTGTTCCGTACGCTGGCGCAGAACGTTCTGGGAACGACTGAAGTGCCTTACGGTGAAGAAGTCTTCGACTTCGGTAAACCGTTCGAAAAACTGACCATGCGCGAAGCGATTCAGAAATACCGTCCGGAAACCAACATGGCCGATCTGGATAACTTCGACTCTGCAAAAGCGATTGCTGAATCTATCGGCATCAAAGTTGAGAAGAGCTGGGGTCTGGGCCGTATCGTGACCGAGATCTTTGAAGAAGTTGCGGAAGCGCACCTGATTCAACCGACCTTCATTACCGAGTACCCGGCAGAAGTTTCTCCGCTGGCGCGTCGTAATGACGAAAACCCGGAAATCACTGACCGCTTCGAATTCTTCATCGGCGGACGTGAAATCGGTAACGGTTTCAGCGAGCTGAACGATGCGGAAGATCAGGCGCAGCGTTTCCAGGATCAGGTTAACGCTAAAGATGCGGGTGATGACGAAGCAATGTTCTATGACGAAGACTACGTTACCGCTCTGGAACACGGTCTGCCGCCGACTGCGGGTCTGGGCATTGGTATCGACCGTATGGTTATGCTGTTCACCAACAGCCACACTATCCGCGACGTGATCCTGTTCCCGGCGATGCGCCCGGTTAAGTAAGATGTGAAATGCCGGATGGCGGCTGACGCCTTATCCGGCCTACGATTCGTTATGTAGGCCAGATAAGCGTAGCGCCATCAGGCAATAATTTGTTGGCAGTAATTCCGCAACAGCGCACGCGCTTCTTTGTCTGCAACCTGCATTACCATCCACGGGCTAAAAGCCCACGGCGTCGCGTCAATCCCGCTTAAGATATCCTCAAGACTGCTCCACTGGCAATCCATCACTTCATCTGGGTTTAGCTGTAGCGGACTCACGATATGTGCGGCATAAACCGGGCACACTTCGTTTTCCACAATTCCACTCGGGTCTGTAGCGCGATAACGAAAGTCAGCATACACGGGGCTGAGCGAGTCGATGTCTGCACCCAGTTCGAAGCGAGCCCGGCGGACAATAGCGGCTTCGTGGGTTTCACCCAACTGCGGGTGACCACAGACAGAGTTGGTCCAGACGCCAGGCCAGGCTTTTTTGTGCAGCGAGCGGCGGGTGACCAGCAGTTGGCCCAGCTCGTTAAATATCCAGCACGAGAAAGCGGAATGCAGGGGGGTTGTGGCGGTATGCGCCGCATATTTTTCCAGCGTTCCGCAGGGTTGGTCCTGCTCATTCAATAAAATGACATGTTCCTGTCGCATAGCGTCCACCATCAATCTTAAGCATCCATATTATATGCTTAATTAAGTCAGATTGATTAACAGAGGGTGTGAAATGCCAGGGCCGACGGTTCGTTGCGCGATATGATTTGGCATCCGGTTTCTGGCTGCTATGATAAAGCGTCTGAAAATGTTGCGAGGTATTGTTTTGAGTGCAGGACGCCTGAAGAAAAATGGCCTGGGTATCGTGATGTTGCTGTGCGTCGGTCTGCTGTTAGCAGGGTGTTCCGGGAGCAAGTCGTCTGATACAGGAAGTTATTCCGGCTCCGTGTATACCGTGAAGCGGGGGGATACGCTATACCGTATTTCGCGCGCTACCGGGACCAGCGTGAAAGAAATTGCCCGCCTGAATAATATTTCACCGCCCTATACCATTGAAGTAGGGCAAAAACTGAAGGTCAGCGGTGGCGCGAAAACCAGTTCTAACTCTGGCAAAACAACCAAGAAATCCTCAACCAAAACGGCAGCGGTCAGACCGTCTTCGTCCGTACCGCAGTCTTCCTGGCCTCCGGTAGGGCAACGTTGCTGGCTGTGGCCTGCCAGCGGTAAGGTGATCCTGCCTTATTCAACCGCGGACGGCGGCAACAAGGGCATTGATATCTCGGCTGCGCGCGGTACACCGATTTATGCCGCCGGCGCTGGGAAGGTGGTTTACGTCGGTAATCAGCTACGGGGCTATGGTAATCTCATCATGATTAAGCACAGTGAGGACTACATCACTGCGTATGCGCATAATGACACCATGCTGGTGAACAACGGTCAAAACGTGAAGGCCGGGCAGAAAATCGCAACGATGGGCAGCTCGGATGCGACTACGGTGCGGCTGCATTTCCAAATCCGCTACCGGGCGACAGCTATCGATCCGCTGCGTTATTTGCCGCCGCAGGGCAGTAAGCCAAAATGCTGACGGTGAATTAATCGCCAGTCAGTCGGTTAGTCCCTTGCCAAGAAGAGCGTAAGGTTTATAATCCCTTACGCACTTCAATGCGGGCGTAGTTCAATGGTAGAACGAGAGCTTCCCAAGCTCTATACGAGGGTTCGATTCCCTTCGCCCGCTCCATGACCATTCTTAAAGTCTGCTAACTTACTGAATCCTAAGGGATACGGCTTAAAGCCTTCCGATAGTTTTACTCACTGTAACCAACACTGTGACTAACTTTGTTGACGTAGTGAGCAGACCTAAGGTCTCAGTACATGCTCAACTCAAGAACCTACCTTTATCAGCGTAACGGTGTCTTTTACATCCGTCTTAGGATGAAGACCACTGGTCGCCTGACCGCTTCGCTTCCTTCTCACAACCGTTATAAACTAGCGTCAGTATCACTACGGACTAAGGATAGACGCACCGCTATGGCTCACTCACGGCACATCAAGTCAGCACTTAAAGCAATCCATGCAGACAACCCTAACGCCTCTTATGAGGAGCTACGGGAGCACCTAAAGACTATTGTCGAGTGGGAACTTAGTGTCAGCCGTGATGACCTGAACGACCCTGAATCCTACCAGCTCTACGTTGACCAGTACGATGACATCAAGTCCAACCTTCGGGAAGCTGTAGCGACTGAGCGCCTGACTGTAGACCAGCATCGCTATATCAATGACGTTATCGGTGTGCTTAAAGCGTGTCAGGATAGACTCAAGGGCGATAGCTCTGGCCTGTTGTCTTACCTTGAGCCTGAGACTGGCAGTCTAAGACCGTCCGTCTCCCTATCTGTATTGGCAGAACCTGAAGTCCCTGAACCTCTCGTGACTCTGGAACGAGTAACTAAAGCACTGACCCTCGCGTCTCTCATTGAGCAGTACGAGCAGGAGAACGCCCAGAACTGGAAGCCAGCGACCCTAAGCGAGAACCGAGCGTCTCACTCTACGTTAATCGAGATATTCGACTATCTGAATATTCAGGATGTCAGCAAGGCGACCCGTTCAGATATGCTCAGGGTCCGTGAGGTCCTCCAGCAGATACCGAAGAACCGCAAGCAACGCTTTAAGGATATGCCGCTGTCTGACCTGCTGAACCGAGAGTCTAAGACTGACTGTCTTGATGTCGTTACCATCAACAATAAATATCTTATCAAGATGGCTGCTGTGTTTAAGTGGGCGGTACGCAACGACCTGATAGCTAAGAACCTGACTGAAGGTCTTGAGCTGAAAGTCCCGCAGCGTAAAGCTTCCGACGCTCGTGATGCGTTTAGTCCTGAGCAGGTAGGGCAACTGCTGGTCGCCGCTAAAGCGTACTCTCAGAAGACCTCAGGTAAGCCATACCATTATTACGTCACCGCTCTGGCTGCGATTACAGGTGCAAGACTTAACGAGGTGGCCCAACTTCAGGTCAAAGACGTCAGGACCACTGAGGCCGGGACCGTGTATATCCATATCAACGAAGACGATAGCAGCCTGCCGGGTAAGAGTATCAAGAACGCCCATAGTGACCGCTGTGTCCCGCTGGTCGATGGTGCTTATGGTTTTGTATTGGCTGACTTTATGTCACTCGTAGAAGACCGTAGAAAGACTGAGGGTGATAATGCTATGGTATTCGATGGCCTCAAGCTGATGAAGAACGGCTACGGTGAGCAGGTGAGCAAATGGTTTAACCGAACGTTGCTACCTAAAGTCCTCACTGACCGTAGCGGCTTGGCGTTTCACTCGTTTAGACATACAGTTGCGACCCAGTTAAAACAACATGGGGTCGAGTTAGCGTATGCTCAGGCGATTATGGGTCATAGCTCAGGGTCTATAACTTACGACCGTTACGCGAAAGAGGTCGAGGTAGATAGACTGGTTAATGTGATGGCGGGTGTTTATAAGGAGACTGGAGTAAATGGCTGAGTATTATCCGGCGGTGTTCGGCAGTAATGCGTTTAACTGTCCATATTGTGGTGCTTATTCCCAGCAGCGTTGGGTGCGATTAAAATATGGTAATAATGGGTGTTACGATTCACCTTTCGCTTTTTCTAAATGTGAGCGGTGTGATAAGAAAGCTTACTGGTACGACGAAACAATGATGATACCAGCTTCAGCAAACATCGAAATGCCGAATCCAGACATGCCGGATGACTGCAAGTCCGACTACATGGAAGCCAGAAGCATCATTAATCTGTCTCCTAAAGGTGCTGCTGCACTTCTACGCTTATGTCTTCAGAAATTAATGGTCCATCTCAAAGAGCCGGGTGACAACATCAATGCTGATATTCGGTCCCTCGTTAAGAAAGGACTCCCTGTCCGTATCCAGCAGGCCGCAGACATTTGCCGAATCGTGGGTAATCAGGCAGTCCATCCGGGAGAGATTAACCTTGATGATGACCCGAAGTTGGCCCATGCCCTATTTAAGCTACTGAACATTATTGTCGATGACCAAATCACGAGACCGAGAGAGCTTGATGATATGTTCAAGAGTATGCCTGAGGGTCCACGCCAAGGTATTGAGAATCAGGATAAGAAGGCGAGGGAACAGCAGCAGGCCGCTAACGAGTAAGACTGGTCGGTCAGATTGAATATACCCTCACTATAGGGACTGGACCCTTAGTTATCACTATAGGGAGAGACCCTAAGTCCCCAGCTTAATAATAGTCACCGACCCACACATTCATATAGTCTCAGGCTTCCGGTAGCGGACCGATTGGAAACCATCCGCAGATGCCTAGTGTTAAATCACCTTGGCCTGAGACCATTCTCCTTTAACGTAGGTTATCTTCCCTTTTGACAGGCGGGGAGCAGAAGACCACATCCGACATTAAGTTGGCTCTGTGATAATCGCTGCGCGGGTAATTGAAGAACCAAGACATCATTGCTGAGGTCTGCCATCCATTGTGGACAGGCGGAAACTCAAAGAGGTTAGACCAGTGGTGGTGTCTGAGGTTGGACTTTGAGTCCTGACCAGCAGGCTGGAGGAGACCATGAGTTTATCTTGTTATGGATTGTGTTATCACAATTCCAATAAAGAGAACTTTAAGTCCAGCCTCCAGTCCTGTCAGCCCGAAGTAAACTATGGTCGCTATGATGTGGTCTCCATGCTTCGGGTCTAACTGGAGGTCAGATTATGGCCTTATCAGTTAGCAAATCTTATACCCTCGCTATAGGGAATGGACCCTTAGCTATCACTATAGGGACCATACATTCCGCCTCTGGTCTTGATGCGTCAAGTTATGCGGAAGCTCTCCCGACATTAAGTCTTTCTCCATACCAAGGCTAGCAAGACAGCCTGTGTCAGACTCCCAGCCCGTTAGCGTTCTCGTGTCTTCATTATGACTTGGGTCTATCGCCGCTCACCATCTGGACGCCGGACATGCTGTCTTGCACCTTTATCACTACTGGTCATCGCAGACCACATCACAATTACCTCAAGTCATTCTGTTTGCGTCCTGTTGCCTGCTGGTCTCCCTTTACGTGGGGGCTTGAGTAGGTCAGTGGGGTGCGACTTCAGGGTGCAAACAAAAGGAGTACACGTAAATGTCCCAACAAGAAATCAGCATCATTAACCTCGACCAGCTTGTGTCCATGACCTCAGTTGAAATTGCGGAGCTGACAGGCAAGGAGCACCGAAATGTCCTGCGCGATATTCGCAATATGGCTGAGGAGCTTAACGCGCTCAAAACTGAGCTGGTTGGCGAGGAAGTATACAAGGACGCTAAAGGCGAGAGCCGGGTAATGTACCGTCTCGACCGTAAGCATACTTTTATTCTGGTCGCTGGCTATTCCGTTCACCTCCGCGCCAAGTGTTACGACCATATTCAGACGTTAGAGCGTCGAGTCCTTCAACTGGAAGACCAGAAGAAGCGAGCAGCCATTCAGTCTGCTAACCGTCGAGGCGTGACTTGGGGTGACTACTGCAAAACCTATGGTCTACCTGCTCAGAAGCTAATGACCGCACTTCTTCAGCATCGTGGTCTCTTTCGTAAGAATCCAATCAGTAACGAGTGGTCTGTAAATCCAAAGTATTCCGACTGCTTCCGTATCATTAAGCCGTCAGACCAGAAGTTCTCAGCAGGTGGTTATAACTTTCGCTTCAACGCTAAGGGATTGGAGGTCTTCGGTAAGCCTGCGATAGTCGATAAACTGCGAGGCATCCTTATTGCCTTCACTGGCACCGACCAGCAGAAGCAAGAGCATCTCCTGAAGCAGGCCCAATCCGGCAAGCTGGAGGGACTCTAAGATGATTGACCCGCGCACACCTGAGGGCCGCATGACTCTCCGTTACCGTGGCTACCGGACTGAAGTCCTCCTCAGAGAGCTTGGTCTAGACCCGAAAGATGAGACCCGCCAGCACCAATCACGAGACGAGCTGATAGCGCAACTGGTCGCTATGAAACTGTCGCTAGCTTGCTAGCTGTCGTCAGCACACCGTTAGTAGCTTGCCTACTCACCACCCTAATTTAAACCTTTTGAGATGACCGATGCGGGGAGACGCCGCAGGACTAAACACGCCTGTGGTCGACCGATAGTCTCAACTCTCAAGAGGAGTAATTACTATGTTATTCAATAACCAAGACTGGAAACTGTCAGTCACCGACATCAATCTCTACGAGAATACTGTGAGTCTGGACGGTCAGTCCTATCCGCTGTCCCTCGCTATCAAGACCCTCATTCCGGGCTACCTATCAGGCCTGCCGTCTACCAGCCGCGAGTCTATGGAGTTACTGGAAGCTCTGGCTGAAGCTGGTGTAGCTATTGGCAACTTCTTCAGTAATGACCTGATGACCGCCTACCAACGCCGCCAGATGAACAAACGAGCTGAGGCTGAGCGTATCGCTAAAGAGCAGCGGCTTCAGGCTGAGCGTATGCGTGAAGAGAACATGACCGATGCAGAGTGGCAGAAAGAGCTACAGCGCCGCGAACAGGTCAAAGCTGAACGCCGGACCTATGGTGAGAGCCTCCGCAGTGCTACCCATTCCGCTGGTCGCTCCCGTGCCGCTATTGTCGCTGACCTTGAGTCAGGCGCTAACTGGATGGACAGCTTATAAGACACACAGTCCCTGACCCGATGTTAGGGACTCCTCAGTTTTGAGGACTCACATTATTTAAACTAATTTAGGAGATTAATTATCATGACTATGACAACCACTACTAATGGCGTTTCCGTACAGGTTAACAATGAGCAGGTTTACACACAGTCTCGTGCAGGTGCCGCGAAGCCTTCGCTGAATGGTGTCCTTCAAGACGCTTTCCAGTTTGGCATTGAGCCTGTTCGTATCACCGATACCGACAACCTCCAGATTAACGAAGGTCTGCCGACTAACGCTGACCCACAGGTTTATGCCCTTGAACTGGCTAAGCTGGTGAAAACGATGCTGAACGGTGTACTTAAAGACGCTCAGGAGAACATCCCGTTCCCGGTAGAGCTGCTGCCGACCCGTAATAGCTTACCGACTCCTATCATTGCTCACACGCTGGCTGACCGCTCTGTGGTCGTTCCTGTCCGTGGCGGTAAGGCTCCCGCTGTAGTCACTGCTGCCGCTGGTAGCGAGATTACCGTTGAACCAATTGAAAAAGCTATCCTCGTAAGCCATCAGGCTAAGCTGTGGGACGCTAAGTCCTCTACTGGTTTCACTGTTGGTACGCTCCAGCAAGACGCCCTGAACATCTGCGAGAATGTGGTCCGTACAATCAATGCTAAAATGGTCGATGTATTACTGACCTCCAGGCTGCTGAAGACGGTAGATTACCCGGAGCTGACCGGGAGTCTCCTGCCTAAGGCTGAGGCTATCGTAGACGCTTTGTTTGAGAGCACCGAGTCCGCTTATGGCTCTGAGGTGTCCAGCTATGGCATCCTTGCCCATGAATCCCACGTGTCCGCGCTCTCCCGTCTGGCTATGAAGAACGGCTTTGGCGGTGAGGATGCAGTAAAGGACATGCTGGGGACAGACATCGCCTACTATAACGGGACTGACCGTGGCCTATTCATGTTGGCGAAGCACTTCACCTGTCTGTCCTTTGGCTGTCTGCGTCACGATGGCGAACATATCACTGTGGTTCTTTCCCGTGATGGCAACTCCCAGTCCCATGACCTTGAGATTCTCGGTAAGGTATTCGTGGTCGCTGAGGCTGCTACGGCTGTTAAGATGAAGACTGGTATTGCTACCGCTGTTCTGCCTGTGGTCAAGTGCCTGAGCTTTACTAAGACAAGCTAACTAACAATAACCACTATTGGTCAGACTACCCTAACTAGGTGTCTGGCCTTTATTTAATGTTATGTTATTACATTTCAATTGTTAGGAGGAGGGCCAAATGGACCTATACAAAGTCTATCTCGTGGTCTTCCTGCTGAAGCTGGCTCTGGTAGTCGTGCTGATGGTCTGGCCCAAAGACTGATACTGATGGTTTTTTGACTGAAAAATGTGAGAGACCATCTAATATAATAAGCCTGACGATTTACCCCATAGCCCGACCCTCAGTCAGACCAAAGGGCCGGGTAGTCAGTGACTGTGTTCTATTCCTTTTGTGGGAATATTACGTGCTTCAAGTCTTGACCGTCAGCCTCTCGATGTGTAACCATCACTGTAACCACTGGATTCATCAGTCTTTAAGAAACAAGAGGTTAGCTAGTTGTCCTCGGCTCCCTTCGCCCGCTCCAAAAATTCTCTCCCTGTAGTTAATCCTTAAAAACGTTAGATAGCGACACCGGAATCCGGTGGTAGCGTGCCGTTACCTTCACCCAGATTACGTTGTAGCAATACCGTGTCGAGCCATAGCCCATGTTTGAAGCCAATGTTTTTCAGTGTGCCGATTTGCGTAAATCCGGCCTGCTGATGGACTTTTAACGATCCCTGATTATTGCTGTCGCCGACGATGGCAATCAGTTGCCGATAACCCTGTGCTTCAGCCCAGCCAATCACATGACGCAGTAAGGCTTTTCCTAAACCCTGACGCTGAGCCGTTGGAGCAATATAAATCGAATCCTCAAGGGTATAGCGGTAGGCATAGCGCTCGCGGTAGCGGGTGAGGTAGCAATACCCGATGACCTTATCTTCCTGCAGAGCGACGACCCACGGCAGCCCGAGGCTGCGGATTTTTTCCAGACGAGCAAGCATCTCGTGTGCATCCGGCGGGTCGGTTTCAAAGCTGCCGGTACCGTGAAGAACATGATGTGCATAGATATCGCGTATGGCGAGGATGTGCTTTTCTTCTGCGTTAACGATTTTCATTGACCGGCTCCCATTGGCGTCTTTGCCCAGATTACCTGAAAGTCTGAGGGGAAGGTAAGTGCAAAAAATTATGCTTCTATCAGTTGCTTGTAATGCAAATAGGCTTGCATATTGTAAGGGGAAATAATTGATTGTGGTTGATATTGTCAATAGTACGCAAGGTTGGTAAATATATTAACAGGTAGAGTAATACACAATTATTCACGCACGTATTTGATTGAGTTTCCAAATACCAATTATGGTAGGTTTCGAAAAATGATAAATAAAGTTGTTTGATTTCAACGCATTGTTACTGTATCTAATTCTTCTTGCGCCTGTACCCTTATTTTCATTTCATTGGCCCTGTTTGAGCCCTAAAAATTAAGTTATATTTTGTTGCTAGCAGAGAGCCTATTATCAGATTTTTCTCTATTCACCTCTCAAAATAGTTACCATGCAAACAGTTGCGCGGTGTAGCTATGCTAACCAGCAATAGTAAGCATCGTCACATGATGTCACCGGGCAAACTTTGTTTAAATCCAGAATTCAATCCCAAGAGTATTAGGATTATTTAGTCTAAAATACTTTTTTGCCTAAGACTTTTCTTATTGCGTAGCCACGAACTACATGGAGTGATAAAATTCCCGAGTTTATGCCTCCTGTCCAACGATTAGAGGACGCGGTGCGGGTAGTCAATAAGACGAAAGAATTAATTGCTTCATAACCCTATTACGAAATAAGCGGCAGTGCATCTTACATGGTCGGCAACTGTCAGGGATTGACCGTAAATTATTGAAAACGCTTATTTTTACTCTGATGTAAGATATAAGGGCAGATATGTTCAGTATGCGTCGACATGCCAACTTCATTAAACGTTTTAAGTCTGTAAGCTGTTTATTTACGGCAAGCATTCTTTTCCCTATGCAAATCTCTGCTGCGGTATCAGATTATGATGCTTTGGTTATTGAAGCGCGGGGGGGGAATAGTGCGCCACTATTGCGCTACCTTGAGGATCAGGGAAAGAAAAGTGCGCTAACGCCAAATCAGGTTGCCGACTGGCTGCAAGTTTCTGGTTGGGTTGATAACAACGATAAAACAACCATTCAAATCTGGCAGCGGTATCGTGGGCAGATGGATGTGCCTGCGCGCGGCAAAGTCGCCGCTGCACGTGCGTACCGTAACCAGAAAAACTGGAATGATTCATTGGCGGTGTGGGAAAGCGTTTTACAGGAAGAGCCTGATAACGTGGATGTACGCACCGGCTGGATAATGACGTTGGCGGATGCGCGCTACAACCAACAAGCCCTTACTGAAGCGAATAAATGGGCGCAGGCGCATCCGGGCGCAGACTCCGACGCACTGCTTGCCTACGTATATCATTCTCAGGGGAAAAACTGGGATGCACTGTTGGTTGCCAGCCAGGCGGATGATGTTGATCCAGGCAACAAAAATGCAAAATCCACGCTGCTATCTGCGCTGTCGGCGAACCGCGTTTCCGGACCCGCTTTAAATATTGCGGAGGTCGTTCCCACTGCTGATCCAGTGAAGCGCCGTCTTGAGCTTGATGCGGCGGCTGAAATGGTACGCTCCTCCTATACGTCCGCACGTAATGAAGAAGAACGGTTTATCGTGGCCGATAAAGCGCTGGCCCGTTATGACCAGTTGCTGGCGGCCTGGAAAGATGAGCCGTCTGCGCAGAATGATGTCCGTCGGGCGAGAATTGACCGTATGGGTGCCCTGTTGGTGCGTAAGCGTACTGCCGAAGTGATTGATGAGTATGAATCCCTTTCTGCAAGCGGCGAAGTACCAAACTATGCAAAACGCTGGGTGGCATCAGCATGGTTAAGCGAACGCCAGCCGGAAAAAACCGAAGCGATGCTGGCGAGCATCTACTACCCGAATGGACCTATCCCGGTGACGCCGCTCAGTCCTGAGGATCAACAAGATCTGTTCTACGCGCACATTGATAATGAAAACTTCGATGCTGCCAAAAAACAAGTCGATGATTTGATCAAAGAGAGTCCGTATCTGCGGCGTATCTATGGCTCGCCAACGCCGCAGCCTAACGATAACTGGCTGCTCGGACAGTCGCTACTGACGCAATATCATATCGCTGCCAATGAACTGCCAGAGGCAGAAAAGCTCGCAGAGCATCTGGCACGAACAGGCTCTGGTAACCAGGGATTGCGCATTTCCTATGCCTCTGTGCTTGAAGCGCGTGGATTGCCGCATGCGGCGGAGAAAGAGCTTAAGCTGGCGGAAGTCATTGAGCCAAGCAACCTGGAGCTGGAACGTCAGCAGGCTTACGTTGCGCTGGATCTCCAGGAGTGGAAACAGGCAGATGAACTGACGGATGACGTTATTGCCCGTAGCCCGGATGATGAAGCGACGCTGCGCCTCGCGCGTATTCGTGATGTCCACAAAATGTCGGAAGTGCGCATTAGCGGTACGCAAGGGATCTCGTCCGATAGCCCGGTCAGCGGTAAGAATGACTTCAACATCAACACGGCTATTTACAGTCCGCCGATTAATGACAACTGGCGACTGTTTACCGGATTCAACTTTGCTACTGGTGAATTTGAGGAAGGGAAGGGCATCAGCCGCGATCTGGCGGCGGGGGCAGAATGGACTTCCCGTGATTACTGGGCGGAAATGGAAGTGTCTGGCCGAAATTATGGCGATGGTCAGAAGATTGGCGGGCGTCTATCCGGCTGGCATGACTTCAATGACAACTGGCGCGTTGGTGGTTCGGCCGAGCGCCTCTCTCGCAATACCCCGTTGCGCGCGCTGCGTAGTGGCGTGTATGCCAACGGCGGCGATATGTTTGTTCGCTGGTATCAAAACGAACGACGTGAATATCAACTGTCGTTTGCCGCATCACATTTCTCGGACGGTAACGATCGCATCGAATACGGACTCAGCGGAAAAGAGCGCATGTGGACCACGCCGCGCTTCACGCTGGACTTTACACCGGGTATCGGCGGGAGCACCAACACCAAAGAAAATGTTCCGTATTACAACCCGAAGAGTGATTTTTCGGTTGTCCCAGGCCTGAGCGCAGAGCAGGTTCTTTACCGCCACTATGATACCGTCTGGACGCAGCAAGGTCTGGCTGGCGTAGGTGGCTACTGGCAGCAAGGTGAAGATGCAGGCGCTATCGTCCAGGTGGGATACGGCCAACGGCTTAAATGGAACAACGTCGTAGACGGCGGGGTGATGCTGATTTGGGATAAACGCCCCTATGACGGTAAACGTGAGCGGAATATCTCCCTCGCTTTCGATTTAAATGTCAGGTTTTAAGGATTGTTCATGCTGAAAAGATGCCTGTGGCTTAGCGCATTAATCGCTGGCTGGTTGATGATTACCGCGTGCAGCAGCGCGCACAATACAACGCCTCGCTATGTTCCTCCCGCAGAGAGAACGCCGCTGACGGCGGATCATCCGTGGCCGAAAAATAGCTTTCTGGTGCTCGGCTACCATGATGTGGAGGATGGTGCAGCCGACCAGCGCTACCTCTCTGTGCGTACCAGCGCGTTGAGCGACCAAATGGCCTGGCTGCGTGATAATGGCTATCAGCCGATCAGCGTGCAGCAAATTCTGGACGCCCATGACGGTAAAATTGTACTGCCGGAAAAAGCGGTACTGCTCACCTTTGACGATGGATATAGCAGTTTTTATACCCGCGTCTGGCCGCTACTAAAAGCCTACAACTGGCCTGCGCTCTGGGCGCCAGTAGGCAGTTGGGTTGATGCGCCAGCCAACAAAAAAGTCGATTTTGGCGGCTTAATGACCGCGCGAGATAAATTCGCCACCTGGAAAATGGTCGAAGAAATGGGCAAGTCGCCGTTGGTGGAAGTCGGTGCGCACACCTGGAACTCGCACTTTGGCGCTGAGGCCAACCCGCAGGGGAGTAAAGAGCCCGCTGTGGCGAACCGCCTGTATGATAAGAAAACCGGCACTTACGAAACGGACGAACAGTACACGCGACGTATAAACACGGATATCTCTCTGATCACTAACAAGATCAAAGCGGTGACCGGCAAATCGCCGCGCGCGTGGGTATGGCCTTACGGCGCAGCCAACGGTACAACGTTAAACCTGGCCAAAGAGCATGGCTATAAGATGGCCTTTACGCTTAATGAAGGGTTGGCGAATGCCGCGTTTCTCGATGATATTCCGCGCGTGCTGATCTCTGATAACCCATCCCTTAAGCGCTTTGCCAGTCAGGTCGCTCAGGTCCGTGAACCACAGACGATGCGCGTGATGCATGTCGATCTGGATTACGTGTATGACAAAGACCCTGCTCAGCAGAAGCGAAATATCGATAAGCTGATCCAGCGCGTTTATGACATGCGTATTTCCCATGTCTTCCTGCAGGCGTACGCCGATCCGCAGGGCGACGGGAATATTCGTGAGGTCTATTTCCCCAACCGCTGGCTGCCGATGCGTGCCGATCTGTTTAACTATATCTCCTGGCAGTTACAAACGCGGGCCGGTGTGACGGTGTATGCCTGGATGCCGGTTCTGGCTTTCGATCTCGACGCGTCCATTCCACGCGTAACCGCATGGGATCCGAAAACGGGACGCACTGCTATCAATCATGAGAACTATGTTCGTCTCTCGCCCTGGGACAGCGAAGCGCGCAAACGCATCACTGAAATCTATGAAGACCTGGCGAAGCACGCCAGCTTCAAAGGTATTTTGTTCCATGACGATGCTTTCCTGACGGATTTTGAAGATGCGTCACCGGAGGCGTTAGCCGCCTACCGTGCCGCAGGGCTTCCGGGCAGTATCGAGCAAATACGTAATAATCCTCAGGCGTTCGAGCGCTGGACTCGCCTGAAAAGTAAGATGCTGATTGACTTCACCAAACAACTGACCCGGACGGTGCGTAATATTCGCGGTCCACAGGTGCAAACTGCGCGCAATATATACGCCATGCCGGTACTGGAGCCTGAAAGTGAAGCCTGGTTTGCACAAAACCTGAATGATTTCCTCAATACCTATGACTGGACGGCGCCGATGGCGATGCCATTCATGGAACAGATCCCGGCCAATGATGCCAACGCATGGCTTGACCGACTGGTGAATGCCGTTGCACAAACCCCTGGGGCGCTGGATAAAACCGTGTTTGAACTGCAGGCACGAGACTGGCGTAAATCCGGGGATCAGGCTGAAATCAGCGGAAAACAAATAGCCGAATGGATGCGCCAGCTGAAATTAAGCGGTGCAGGTAACTACGGCTATTACCCGGATGATTTCATCAGCGACAAACCTGAGATGTCAGAGATTCGCTCGACGTTCTCCTCATACTGGTATCCGCAAAAATGACCGATCGCATTATTGCTTTCCTGATACTTTGTCTGATGTTCAGCCTGCCGTTTGGCGTGGCTGTCATCTTTACGGGTGAAGTGATGTTGAACTTCGTCTTCTTCTGGCCATTGTTCATGTCTGCTTTGTGGATAAGCGGCGGGGTCTATTTCTGGTTTTACCGTGAACGTCACTGGAAATGGGGAGATGACACGCCACCACCGACCCTGCAGGGGAATCCACTGGTTTCCATTCTGATCCCCTGTTTTAACGAAGGGATCAACGCGCGTGAAACCATTGAGGCAGCACTGGCACAGCGATATAAGAATATCGAAGTGATCGCCATTAACGATGGTTCGACGGATGACACTCACGATGTGCTGGAACAACTGGCAGTGGAATACCCCAGCCTGCGGGTGATTCATCTGGCTGAAAACCAGGGTAAAGCGCTGGCGCTCAAGACCGGTGCAGCCGCTGCGCGCAGTGATTACCTGGTGTGCATTGATGGCGATGCGTTACTGGATCGTGATGCCGTTGCCTATATTGTGGCTCCGCTGATCCAGTTCCCGCGCGTTGGTGCAGTGACGGGGAACCCGCGTATTCGAACCCGCTCTACGTTAATCGGTCGTGTGCAGGTCGGTGAGTTCTCTTCCATTATCGGCTTAATTAAGCGTACTCAGCGAGTCTATGGGCAGATCTTTACCGTTTCCGGCGTAGTTGCGGCGTTTCGTCGTCGCGCGTTGGCCGAGGTCGGTTACTGGAGCCCGGACATGATCACCGAAGATATCGATATCAGCTGGAAGCTGCAATTGCGCCACTGGTCGGTATTCTTTGAGCCGCGCGCGCTGTGCTGGATCCTGATGCCTGAAACATTAAAAGGGCTATGGAAGCAGCGTTTGCGCTGGGCGCAGGGTGGTGCAGAGGTGTTTATCGTTAACATGCGTCGTCTGTGGTCGTGGGAGTTCCGTCGCATGTGGCCGCTGTTTCTTGAGTTCTGTTTTTCTACCGCCTGGTCGTTTGCCTATGCGATCAGTATCGTGCTGTTCCTGTTAGGACTGATGATCCCGATGCCGGACTCGCTGTATGTACAGCATCTTTTCCCGCCAGCCTTTACCGGGCTTATCCTCGGCGTGGTGTGCTTGCTGCAGTTTGCGGTGAGCCTGATGATTGAACGACGCTATGAAAAAGGCATTGGCGCCTCGTTGTTCTGGATTATCTGGTTCCCGGTGGTGTACTGGATGCTAAGCCTGTTCACCACGCTGGTCGCGTTCCCGAAAGTGATGCTCAAACGCAAACGTGGCAGAGCGCGTTGGGTGAGTCCTGACCGCGGTATTGGGAGGATCGAATCATGAACCAGCCACTGATCTTCACGGAGCGGCGTTTGCTGCCGCGCATCATCGATGTGTTGTTGACGGCCATCGCCTGGGTTGGATTTATCTATTTGATCTATAAAGGGCTGATCACAGCCCTGGCGCATTCACCGTATATGGGGGTGCGGCCCTTTTTCACCACGCTGGATACGGTCACGTTTTATATCCTTGTTGCCCTGGTCAACGGCCTGGTGCTGATTGGCTGGGCGAAGTACAACCAGTTTCGTTTTCGGGTGGAACGCCGCAGTCGCAGACCCGGGCTTGAGGATCATGAGCTGGCAGAAAGTTTGCGTATTACCCGGGAGCTGGTTACGGAACTGAACAAGGCGAGGGTGTTGACGGTCCACCATCATGAGAATGGCGAAATCAGTCATATCGATGTGGACAGGGATATTGCCGATAACCGCCTCCCACCGCCGACGCCTGCGATGCTGGAGTATTTGCCGCCAGAGCCGCAGCCGTCGATACAGAAAAAGCCTGAATGATATTTCTGCTTTCAGCAGCTTCCTTCAGCCTCGCATAGGTCTATGATTAGACCCAGACAATAAAAAAAAGCGAGGCAATGTCGTGGATAAGGAACTATTGGATGCAGGTTACCGGGCCTATACCGGCGAGAAGATTGACGTCTACTTCAACACGGCGATATGTCAGCATTCGGGCAATTGCGTGCGGGGAAGCGCGAAGCTGTTTAACCTGAAACGTAAACCGTGGATCATTCCGGATGAGGTGGATGTTGCCACGGTCATCAAGGTCATCGATACCTGTCCGAGCGGTGCGCTGAAATATCGCCAAAAATGAGTGAGGGAAGCATGGAAATTCTTGCAGGCCATAACAAGTTTTATGTCAATGATGCTGAGGGCAACCAGGTTGCCGAGATTGTTTTCGTGCCGACGGGCGAGCATCTGAGCATCATTGAACATACCGATGTCGATCCCAGCCTGAAAGGTCAGGGTGTCGGCAAACTGCTGGTGGCGAAGGTGGTAGAGAAGATGCGCGCCGAAAACCGCAAAGTTATTCCGCTGTGCCCGTTTGCTAAACATGAATTTGATAAAACTCGCGAGTACGACGATATCCGCGCCTGATTATCTTATGTGCACCGGAAGGTAAACAGCCATCCGGTGCATCACGCCCGATGCAGCAAATCCTGATAAATCCCCGTCAGTATCCCTTGTGGGCCAAACTCTTTTTTAATCCACTGAGTGACACGACCAGTTGCCGAATGCTGGGTTGCCAACAGCATTCGTGAATCCTGACGCGGATTGTGGATCTGCCGCGTCACCAGCAACGACTTTTCCATCGCCTCACGCACCATATAGTCTGGCAGAAAACCGATGCCCTCCCCCAGGATCTGGCACTGGCACTTGGTATTAAAATCGGGAACCAGAATCGACTCCTGCCCGTGTAACAGCCAGCCGACCTTTTTGTTGATGGTGTGTGCGGTGTCTTCCACCATGATGTTCGGGTACAGACGCAGCTGGCTCTCAGAAATGGGTTCAGGCATAAACGCCAGCGGATGATCCGGGGCAATCGCAAACGACCAACGGATCGCGCCGATCTCGGTGTAATCAATTCCGCCGCCGTCCAGTAACGTATCGGGCGCGCCAATGGCAATATTGGCGAGGTTGTTGATGATGGAATCCCAGACGCCGTTATACACCTCGGTGGTGACGGTTATCTGGCAGGTTGGAAACTGTTTCTTCAGTACTTGCAGCAGCCGCGCCGTATGTTGAGGGGTATACAACAGCTGGTTAATGCAGATGCGTACCCGGGCTTCAATTCCCTGAGCGATGGTATCAATGCTGCGCTTGATGGCGTGGAAATCATTGAGCAGGTCGGTCGCCTTGCGAAACAGGTAGCGCCCGGACTCGGTCAGCTCAATGCTACGAGTACTGCGGGTAAACAGCACCACGTCGAGACCCATTTCCATGCGCTTGATGGTGTAACTAATTGCCGATGTGGTTAAGCCAAGCTCCTCCGCCGCCTTGCTGAAACTGCTATAGCGGGCAGCCATCGTAAATGCCAGTAGGTTTTCCTCGGTAAATATTGAATTCATCTTTCTCCCCTCCGGCGACAATGCGCATCTGCAACACGATGATTGTTGAATGTATTTGTAATCCTTATACAGAGCAATCAGTTTTGAACAGAATTTAACACTAGTTTTACATTTGATTTGAAGGCAATCACACTTCTGTATTTTAATTGCAGGCCGCTATCCGTGCAGCATACCGCCCGATTTCCCGGACTACTGATTAATGGCTAAAAGGGCCCCAGCTATAAGGGAAAGATTGCACTACAGCACGTTTTGTTCTCATTGTTAAAATTGATTCAATAATCGATGCGCTAACGATGAATGAAATTTAAGCGGATGTTATTCTCTGCACTCTGTTGCTATTCTCAGGTTATTGAATATTTAAAAAGTCTAAAAAACTGCAGGAGAGCGATTATGTCAGAGAAAGAACTCATTACTGAATTTCTGCTGGCGGCAGAACAGGGCAATGCCGATGGATTAAAATCCTGTCTGGCAAAAAATGTGGATATTAATGCCACTAACCGCCAGGGGCGTACTGCCATTATTATTGCCAGCCTGAATAAACATTATGACTGTGTTTCTTTATTGATTGCTGAGGGGGCCGATATTAATAAACAAGATCAAACTTGTTTTAACCCCTTCCTGATTAGCTGCCTGACGGATGATTTAACGCTGTTGCGTACGGTATTACCGGCTAACCCCGACCTCAATTGCCTGAGCCGTTTTGGCGGCGTCGGTATTACGCCAGCCAGCGAAAAAGGCCATGTCGAGATCGTGCGTGAGCTGCTGCTGCGTACCGATATCAATGTCAACCATACTAATTTTGTTGGCTGGACGCCGCTCCTGGAAGCCATTGTGCTGAATGACGGCGGTGCGAAGCAGCAGGAGATCGTTAAGCTGCTGCTCGACCATGGCGCAAACCCGCACATGACGGATAAATACGGTAAAACCCCGCTGGAACTGGCGCGAGAGAAAGGGTACCACGAAATTGCCGAGCTGCTGATTGCGGCCGGAGCCTGACACAGGAGCGCCATTATCGCTACGCCATCACGGCGATGCGTACGGGCGCTAACCGCAGACAGCGCGTTTCTCACTTTCCGGGGAACGGGACGGGTTGAACAGGTTTTTTCCCACGCGGTAAACCTGTTGATACCCGAACAGCAGCGGCTGCTGACGTTACTGAGTGAAGATTGTGATAACGCACCTAACAGCTGTCGGTTGGCGCTGACGCATTGTGAAGACCTGTTTCACCCCGGTGAGCGGGTCAATTTTAGCGGGTCGGGAATAGTTGTTGGCAATGATAAATGGATAGAAACCGCCGGTTGCCAGCTGTGGCGAATACCACGGTGGACATCTGATGCAGCAAGCCTTGCCGCAGTCGGCTGGCAGTATTGGGAAGAGGTTATCCGCCAACAGCTAAGAAGCGACGACACATTATTTCTGTACCGGGGTGACAATCCGTTTTATCAGGAAATCACCCGTCAATTACTCAACCGCCGACAAACATTACTGATGGCGTTGCGTACAGGAGAAAATATTACTACGGCGGTCAGCCATTTAATTGGTTTGGGGATAGGGCTGACGCCCTCATCGGATGATTATTTAGTAGGCTTAAGCACTATTTTATTTATTCCCGGACATCCGCTGAGGAAATATCGAGATGATTTTTTAGCAGCATTGCAACGTGCAGGAAATAATACAACGCTACTTAGCAAAATAACGCTAGAGGAAGCATTTAATCAGCGTTATCGGGAAAGCGTCGTGCGGCTGCTGCAACATATTATTACTGAGCAACAACCCGTTTCTACGCAATATATTACTGACATTAAAAATATCGGCTCAAGTTCTGGCTGCGACATGCTGTATGGCATGGCGGACGCCTGCGCCCTGAGCCACAGGTCCGGAGGGAATTATGTCGATCAGGATAGTTGTTAAAAAGAACACGTATTTTGATTCTGTCTCACTGATGTCTATCTCCACGCGCGCAAATAAGCTCGATGGCGTTGAGCAGGCGTTTGTGGCTATGGCGACAGAGATGAATAAGGGTGTGCTGAAGAATCTCGGCCTGCTGACGCCTGAGCTGGAAGAGGCGAAAAGTGGCGATCTGATGATTGTCATTAAAGGCGCCAGCGAGGCGGCGAACGACCAGACGCTGATGGCGATTGACGATCTGTTTACGCATAAAGAGCAGGGTGGCCAGCATGAATCGCGCTATGCCACGCTTGCCAGCGCGAAGAAGCATGTTCCTGAGAGCAATCTGGCGGTGATCTCGGTCAATGGCCTGTTTGCCGCGCGTGAAGCGCGCCAGGCGCTGCAAAATAACCTCAATGTGATGCTGTTCTCTGACAACGTCTCTCTTGAGGACGAGCTGGCGCTTAAGCAGCTGGCGCATGAAAAAGGACTGTTGATGATGGGGCCAGATTGCGGAACCGCCATCATTAACGGCGCGGCGCTGTGTTTTGGCAACGCGGTGCGTCGCGGCAACATCGGAATTATTGGTGCCTCCGGTACCGGTAGCCAGGAGCTGAGCGTACGCATTCACGAGTTTGGCGGCGGAATTTCCCAGTTGATTGGCACAGGTGGACGCGATCTGAGTGAAAAGATTGGCGGCCTGATGATGCTTGACGCGATTGGCATGCTGGAGGCCGATCCGCAAACTGAGATCATCGCACTTATCTCCAAACCGCCTGCGCCAGCGGTGGTGCGCAAGGTGCTGGAACGTGCGCGCGCCTGTCATAAGCCCGTGGTGGTGTGTTTCCTCGGACGTGAAGCCGCGCCTGCGGATGAAAAAGGCCTACAGTTTGCCCGCGGTACTAAAGAGGCGGCGTTGAAAGCGGTACTGCTGACCGGCGTGAAAAAAGAGAGTCTGGATCTACATCCGCTCAACTGGCCGCTGATTGAAGAGGTTCGCGCCCGTCTGACTCCACAGCAAAAGTACATCCGTGGCTTGTTCTGCGGCGGCACGTTGTGCGATGAGGCGATGTTTGCTGCCATGGAAAAACATGCCGAAGTTTACAGCAACATTCATCCGGATCCGGCGTTCCGCCTGAAAGATCTCAACCGCAGCGTGGCGCATACCTTCCTCGATTTCGGTGATGACGATTTTACCAATGGCAAACCGCACCCGATGATCGATCCCACCAACCGCATTAGTCGTCTGTTACAGGAAGCGCGCGATCCTGAAGTTGGCGTGATCGTGATGGACTTCGTCCTTGGATTTGGATCGCATGAAGATCCGGTTGGCGTGATGCTCGATGCGATCGTTGAAGCCAAAGCGATCGCCGTCGCAGACGGTCGTCCGCTTGAGATCCTCGGCTATGTGCTGGGAACCGATCTTGATACGCCGTCGCTGGAAAAACAGTGTCAGATGCTGACCGACGCCGGGGTTATCTGGGCGAGCAGTAGCACCAACACCGGATTGCTGGCGCGTGAATTTATCTGTAAAGGGGAGGAAGCCTGATGAGCCAGACACTGTTTAACCAGCCGCTGAACGTGATTAACGTTGGCATCGCAATGTTCAGCGATGACCTGAAAAAGCAGAACGTACCGGTGACCCAGCTCGACTGGACGCCGCCGGGCCAGGGCAACATGCAGGTGGTAGCGGCACTGGATGACATTGCCGATTCACCGTTGGCAGACAAAATCGCGGCCGCTAACCAGCAGGCGCTGGAACGCATTATCCAGTCGCATCCGGTGCTGATTGGCTATGACCAGGCGATCAACGTCGTGCCGGGCATGACCCGTAACACCATCCTGCACGCCGGGCCGCCAATCCGCTGGGAAAAAATGTGCGGCGCAATGAAGGGGGCGGTAACCGGGGCGCTGGTCTTTGAAGGGCTGGCGAAAGATCTGGATGAAGCCGCCGAACTGGCCGCCTCGGGTGAAATCATCTTCTCTCCGTGCCACGAGCATGACTGTGTCGGCTCGATGGCGGGCGTGACGTCGGCATCGATGTTTATGCACATCGTCGAGAACAAAACCTATGGCAACCGCGCATATACCAATATGAGCGAGCAGATGGCGAAGATCCTGCGTATGGGCGCGAACGATCAGAGCGTTATCGATCGTTTGAACTGGATGCGCGATGTGCTGGGACCGATGCTGCGCGATGCTATGAAGCTGGCGGGCGAAATCGATCTGCGCCTGATGCTGGCGCAGGCATTGCACATGGGTGATGAGTGCCATAACCGCAACAACGCCGGGACGGCGCTGCTGATTCAGGCGCTGACGCCGTGGATTATTCAGACCGGCTATCCGGTTGAGCAGCAACGTGAGGTGTTCGAGTTCGTCCTTAGTAGTGATTACTTCTCCGGACCGACCTGGATGGCGATGTGTAAAGCCGCAATGGACGCTGCACACGGTATTGAATACAGCACCGTGGTGACGACGATGGCGCGCAACGGCGTTGAGTTCGGTCTGCGCATTAGCGGCTTACCGGGCCAGTGGTTTACCGGTCCGGCGCAGCAGGTGATTGGGCCGATGTTTGCGGGCTACAAGCCGGAAGATTCCGGACGTGATATCGGCGATAGCGCGATAACAGAAACCTACGGCATTGGCGGTTTCGCGATGGCGACGGCACCGGCCATCGTAGCGCTGGTGGGCGGTACGGTCGAAGAGGCCGTTGATTTCTCTCGCCAGATGCGAGAAATCACTCTCGGCGAAAACCCCAACGTCACCATTCCACTGCTTGGTTTTATGGGCGTACCGACCGCTATTGATATTACGCGCGTAGGCAGCACCGGCATTCTGCCGGTGATCAACACCGCTATTGCGCACAAAGACGCGGGGATCGGCATGATCGGCGCCGGAATAGTTCACCCGCCGTTCGCCTGTTTTGAAAAGGCGATCCTCAACTGGCGCGACCGCTACTGCCAATAACAATAACCGGGGCTAACGCGGTTAGCCCCACAGTAGCGAAGCGAAAAACGTTGCTTACCTGCAGGGCTGGGCGATCTCCGCGATCGCAAACGATGCTTAACCTGTTAAGGATATTCCATGAACAGCATAAAACTAGAATGGAAACGTGGTGACTGGGCGGCTTACTTTGGGCTGATGACCAACAACCTGACTAACCTGCTGACAATGATGGGACTACTCATTTTTGTCGTCGGGATCCCTACCGAAATTGTCTATGGTCGCATTGCGCCTGCCTTTGGTCTGGCGGTGCTGGTGGCCAGCGTCTGCTACGCCTGGTTTGGCCTGCAGATGGCAAAGCACACCGGGCGTAACGACGTAACGGCGCTGCCGTCCGGACCGAGTGCACCGTCAATCTTCACCGTGACCTTCCTGGTGCTGATGCCGGTTTATCAGCAAACCAAAGATGCCAACTTCGCTATCCAGATAGCCCTGGTGTGGTGCTTTGTCGAAGCGTTGATCCTGGTCGGTGGCTCCTTCCTGGGCGAGACCATCCGCAAGATGATCCCGCGTACGGTACTGCTTTCTTGTCTGTCCGGCCTGGGGCTGTTGCTGCTGGCGATGAACCCGATGCTGCAGGCATTCGAAGCGCCGACGGTTTCTTTCATCGTCCTGTTGCTGATCTTCATTAACTGGTTCGGTAAGAAGCCGATTTTTGCCCGTATTCCTACCGGTTTACTGCTGCTGATTGCCGGTACGGCCCTGGCGTGGATCTCCGGTTTACAAAGCCAGGAAGCCATTAAAGCGTCGATGTCTTCCTTTGGCTTCAACCCGCCGGAAATTCATGTCGACAGCTTCCTGCAAGGTTTGCCGCACGCACTGCCGTATCTGGCTTCTGCTGTTCCTCTGGGCCTGGCGAACTACATTTTTGACCTTGAGAACATTGAAAGTGCGCACGCGGCGGGGGATGAGTACAACACCCGTAAGGTCATGATGGCGAACGGCTTTGCCTCCATGCTCGGCTGCATGCTGGGTAACCCGTTCCCGGTGACCGTATATGTTGGGCATGCGGGCTGGAAAGCGATGGGGGCCAGCATCGGCTATACCCTCGCTTCAGGCATCACCATGTTCCTGGTGCCGCTGTTTGGGCTGGGCGCGTTTATGCTCGCCATTATTCCGATGACCGCGATAGTGCCAATTCTGGTGTTTATCGGCGTGGTGACCGCCAACCAGGTGGTGCGAGAAACGCCCAAAGTCGAGGTTCCCGTTATCTTCATCTGTCTGTTCCCGTGGATCGCCAACTGGGCATTGACCATCGTCAACAGCGTGATGGGTGCCGCCGGAACTTCCGCGGGGAAACTGGGTAGCGACTTGCTGCACAGCAAAGGTGTCTATTACGACGGACTGGTGCATCTGGGAAGCGGCGCGCCGTTGGCCAGCATGCTGTGGGGCTGCGTCGCTATCTTCGCCATTATGAACAAGCCGCTGCGCGGCGCGATTGCCGCAGCCTTTGGCGCGCTGTTATCGCTGTTTGGCGTGATCCACTCTCCGGCGGTTGGCTTTGCGGAAGGCAGCTCGATGATGTTTGTTGTGGCCTACCTGATGATGAGCGGCATGTTTGTCCTCAAGCATGTTCTTGATAGCCGTGAAGCGGTGACTGCGCCTGAGCAGGAACCGACGAAAACGACCTGAATTGCCTGCAAGCGGAAGATAACACTATGAAAGAACTTGTGGTCGTTGCCATTGGCGGCAACAGCATTATCAAAGATAACGCCAGCCAGTCGATTGAACACCAGGCTGAAGCGGTGAAAGCGGTAGCGGATACGGTGCTGGAGATGCTGGCATCGGACTACAACATTGTGCTGACGCACGGTAACGGGCCACAGGTAGGGCTGGATCTGCGGCGTGCGGAAATCGCGCACGAGCGTGAAGGGCTGCCGCTTACCCCGCTGGCAAACTGCGTTGCCGATACGCAGGGCGGTATCGGTTATCTGATCCAACAGGCGCTGAATAACCGTCTGGCGCGGCGCGGTGAGCAGAGGGCAGTTACGGTGGTCACGCAGGTGGAGGTCGACAAAAACGATCCGGGCTTCGCTAATCCGACCAAGCCCATTGGCGCGTTCTTTAGCGAAGTGCAGCGTGATGAACTGCAGCGGGTCAATCCGGGCTGGCGCTTTGTTGAGGATTCGGGGCGCGGCTACCGTCGGGTAGTCGCCTCTCCACAACCGAAGCGCATTGTCGAGGCGGAGGCGATCAAAACGCTGACCCAGCAAGGCTTTGTGGTTATTGGCGCGGGCGGCGGCGGGATCCCGGTGGTGCGTAGCGATCAAGGGGATTACCAGAGCGTGGACGCGGTGATTGATAAAGATCTCTCCACGGCGCTACTGGCGCAGGAGATCCGCGCCGACATTTTGGTGATCACCACCGGCGTCGAGCAAGTCTGTATTCATTTTGGCAAACCCAACCAGCAGGCGCTGGATACGGTGGATGTCGCAACGATGACCCGTTACATGCAGGAGGGACATTTCCCGCCTGGCAGCATGTTACCCAAGATCGTTGCCAGCCTGGCGTTTCTGGAGCGTGGCGGTAAACGAGTGATCATCACCACGCCGGAATGCCTGCCTGCCGCACTGCGCGGCGAAACGGGCACCCATATTGTCCATTCCTGAGAGGAGACGTGAATGAAGGAAAGTAACAGCCGCCGTGAATTTTTAAGCCAGAGCGGAAAAATGGTGACCGCTGCCGCGCTGTTTGGCGCGGTCGCTCCGGTCGCGTATGCTGCTAATCCTGTCGGGAACACCTGCGGGTCGAAGAGCACAATGACGATTAACGATAAACACTATTACCTGGATAACGTCCTGCTGGAAGCGGGCTTTGATTACGAAAACTCGGTGGTGGTGCACACCCGTACCGCGCTGCAAACCGTTGAAATCCAGGACGGAAAAATCGTTGCGCTGCGCGAGAATAAGCAGCATCCGGATGCGACGCTGCCCCACTATGATGCGGGTGGAAAGCTGATGCTGCCCGCCATGCGCGACATGCACATCCATCTGGATAAAACCTTTTACGGCGGTCCCTGGCGTTCGCTGAACCGTCCGGCTGGCACCACTATTCAGGATATGATCCGCCTGGAACAAAAGCTGCTGCCTGAACTCCAGCCTTATACGCAGGAGCGCGCAGAAAAGCTGATCGATCTGCTGCAATCAAAAGGCACCTCGATCGCCCGCAGCCACTGCAACATAGAACCGGTTTCCGGGCTGAAAAATCTCGAAAACCTGCAGGCGGTACTGGCGCGTCGTCAGTCGGGTTTTGCCTGTGAAATCGTGGCATTTCCGCAGCATGGCCTGCTGTTATCAAAATCTGAACCGCTGATGCGTGAAGCGATGCAGGCGGGAGCGCATTACGTCGGCGGTCTGGACCCAACCAGCGTCGATGGGGCGATGGAAAAATCTCTCGACACCATGTTCCAGATTGCGCTGGATTACGATAAAGGCGTGGATATCCATTTGCATGAAACCAGCCCGGCGGGCATGGCGGCGGTGAATTACATGGTGGAAACGGTGGAGAAAACGCCGCAATTAAAGGGCAAATTGACCATCAGCCACGCGTTTGCGCTGGCAACGCTGAACGAACAGCAGGTGGATGCGCTGGCGAGCCGCATGGCGGCACAGCAGATTACCATTGCCTCGACGGTGCCGATCGGCACCTTGCACATGCCGCTCAAGCAGTTGCGCGATAAAGGCGTGGAAGTGATTACCGGAACCGACAGCGTAATTGATCACTGGTCGCCGTACGGGCTGGGCGACATGCTGGAAAAGGCAAATCTGTACGCGCAGCTCTATATTCGCCCCAACGAACTCAACCTGTCGCGGGCGTTGTTCCTCGCCACCGGCGATGTGTTGCCGCTTAACGATAAAGGTGAGCGCGTCTGGCCGAAAGCGCAGGATGAAGCCAGCTTTGTGCTGGTGGATGCCTCCTGTTCGGCAGAAGCGGTCGCGCGAATTTCCCCACGCACCGCGACCTTCCATAAAGGGCAACTGGTGTGGGGGAATGTCGCAAGCTAGTCTGGTTTTTCGCGCAGCGGCAAGCGCTGCTGCGCTCTCTTAGCGTTAACCGACGATCCCCATATAGCCGTGAATCCCCATATATAAGCCGACCATCGCAATGAGCACACTGGAAAAATAGGGTGCTTTGCGGGCCATCGTGTTAAATCCGCTCCAGCGTTTGGCCGCCTGCTGCACGCTGATTGCCGCTCCCACGCCCACCGTTACCAGCGTCAGCGCCAGCCCGAGGCTGAAGCACAGTACCATGGTCGCGCCCAGCGTGAAGGCTTTGAGCTGGATGCAAATTAGCAGCACCGTAATGGCGGCTGGGCACGGGATTAGCCCGCCGGTCAGACCGAACAATAATATTTGGCCGTTGGTGACCTCTTTGCCCGCAAAGCGGCGCTGAATATCGGTGGCATGCGCCCGTTCGTGGGCATCCTGATACTCTTTCGATCCTTCGGTGAGTCCTGCCAGTGCGGCATGGTCGTGATTATGCTCGTGTTCGTGATGATGATGATGATCGTCATCGTGGTCATGATGATGGCGGTGATGGTCATCATGATCATGGTGGTGGTGATGCTCGTGATTGTGGTCGTGATGCATCTGGGCCAGCCAGTTCTGCTCTCCCTGCCAGGTTCGCCAGAACATCCAGAATGCGGTCCCGAGAATAATAATCGCCGAGACAAACTGCAGCCATGGCTCAACGGCCTGGGCAGTAAACGCTTTGCTGATATACATCCCACCGAGCGCAATCAGCCATACCACGGCGGTATGCGACAGCGTTGCTGCCAGCCCCAGCATCACCGCCTGTTTGATGGTCCCCTTAATGGCAATAATAAAGGCCGCCATCATCGTCTTGGAATGCCCCGGCTCCAGGCCGTGTAACACACCCAATAGAATCGCGCTGGGAATGAAAAACCAGGCGTTACCTTGCTGAAGAAGCGTAGAAAACTCACCCATGAGAATGATTCTTAGTTGTTTAATTTCGCCTGATTCTACTCCCCCCCAGTATCAAATACTACCCCCCAGTAGAATGTCGATGGTATTGTCCCTACAGCCAGACGTTAAAAAGGTAAAGTTATGTCACATACGATCCGCGACAAACAAAAGCTGAAAGCCCGAACCAGCAAGATTCAGGGGCAGGTAGCGGCGTTGAAAACCATGCTGGATGAACCGCATGAATGCGCGGCAGTATTGCAGCAAATAGCGGCGATCCGCGGGGCAGTAAACGGATTAATGCGTGAAGTGATTAAAGGTCATCTGACCGAGCACATTGTGCATCAGGGCGATGAAATTAAGCGCGAAGAGGATTTGGATGTGGTCCTGAAAGTGCTGGATTCGTACATCAAATAAGTCAGTTTAACGGCTCATCCACGTTCAATACTGTCCAGTTAAGCATGCAGGGTGAACATGTTCTTCTTGCTCAGGGTTCCGTTCACCTCAGCAGTGTCATTTATCTGAAGCACAGATACCCGTGAACGTGTAAAGGGCGTTCTTCGCCACGCCCTTTACAATCCCGCCGGGAGCCTGGGTTGCAAGGGAGACGGCGGTGAGCCTCCCTTGCACGTTCACAGGAATCGGTGCTTCAGAGAAACGATGAACATGAGGTGAACGGAACCCTTCTCTGAGATAGCATGGTCATTACTTCCGCCAACACAGGTTGAAACTTTCTGAAATTGAGTCGTTAACTGAACGACATCGCACCCACTTTCAGGAGAATGAGCCGTTAAACAACACGTTCTAGCCAAAAAACATCACAGATACGCACAGCAGACCGACAATCAGGGTGATCAGATTACCCACTGAACGGTACGGCTTCAGCGCCGGGATCAGATAGGTAGACAATGTCGGCATGATAAACAGAATCATGGCAATCAGCGGGCCGCTTATCGCGTAAATCATTGAAATGGCATTAGGATTAATGCAGCAGATGATAAACGTGATAGCCGAGACCAGCATGATGGACAGAGCGCGGTTAAAGGCCCGGCTTTTCTTCACACCCACCTGATGCAACGATGTTTTTACTACCTCCGTTGCCCCTTCAATCACGCCAAAGTAGGTGCCGAGGAACGATTTTGACATCGCGACAACGGCAACGATGATCCCGGAAATTGACAGCCATGCCGGTGCGTTTGGCATCATCGACAGCGCGGAAAGAATCGTCACGCCTTCATTTTTCGCGTCTTCGATATAGTTTGTCGGAATCGAAAGCAAGCAGCTGAAGACGAAAAACAGTACGCTCAGGCAGATGATAACGTAGGCTACCTTCATGATTTTTTTGCATTTACCCATGGCCTGCTCGCCGTATTTCTCTCGTCTGTCGATGGCGAACGTAGAGATAATTGGCGTATGGCTAAAAGCGAAAACCATCACGGGAATAGATATCCAAACCTGATGAAGCGTGTGCTGATCGAAAGACATCTGGCCGGTGAGTAGCGTTGGCTGCCAGCTTCCGGTCAGGTAGAGCGAAAGGAACAAAAAGTACGCGATGAGCGGGAACACCAAAAAGCCCATGACCCGAATAGTGGCTTGTCGGCCCATCAGAAAAATCAGGTTCAGCACCAGCACCACGCCAAAGCTGACCAGCATGCGGATCCGCAGATCGATAGTGATATGTTTTGCCAGCTGTTCAGTGAGTGAATTGGTTATCGCTACGGCGTAAATCAGCACCACCACAAAGAAGGCAATAAAATAGAGGGTGGTGATCAGGCTGCCAATCTTCTTGCCGTAGTAGTGAGTAACTGCGCCAGTGATCCCTTCACCAGCCGACGTTTTTGAGGACAGGATAAACTGGCACAGCGCCTTGTGCGGCCAGTAGGTTAAAGGCCAGGCGACGAGTGCGGTGATAAACAATACCACCGCGCCTGCAGAACCCAGCTGTATGGGGAGGAAGAGGGTTCCTGCGCCGACGGCAGTCCCATATAGTGCGAAGCTCCAGAGAGTCTCTTCTTTTGACCAAAATTTCGACATTATTTGAACGTATCAACTATAAAATAAACAAAAAGAAGCGCAATTTACCACAAATGGCAGGGGCTGGGGGAGGTGTGAACAAGAGGGCGAGTGAATGGGACAATAGTCGGAACCGAGAAGATTCCGACTATTATTTTAATTATCAGGCAGTAACGCGCTGCTGGCGGCGCTTCATAACGCGCTCGCGTAACGTGTCATAAGCCCAGTTATAGAACATGGTGTACGGCAGGAAGAACAGGAAGAAACCTATTTCCAGCGTGAATGCCTGAACCAGGCTGACGTTTAGCACATACGCCACGATGCTCAGCCCGATCACAATAAAACCGCTCTCAAAACCTAAGGCGTGAAATGCTCGCACTTTCGCCGTACGTTTTACCAGGTGCGACGGCCACAAACGGTCAAACAGGGCGTTATAAATGATATTCCAGATCATCGCAGTGGTGGCGAGAAGAATGGTCAGTCCGCCCATTTCCAGTACCGAGCGCTGCATCAACCATGCGGTGGTTGGTGCGAGGATCGCGGTGGCAATGCCTTCAAAGCAGACGGCATGAAAAATACGCTCAACTAACGAGCGGCGTTGGACAGTATCGTGTTGCATAACCTAAAACCTTCTTTGATGCCCGGATAACGGAATGGTGGCAATTTTATCGTTTTATGTGATATCTAAAAGATAGTATCCATCGATAAAGTAGATAGTTCATGCGTTATTCTCCTGAAGCATTAACGGCATTTGTGGAGACCGTTTCCTGCGGTTCATTTTCTGCGGCGGGCCGGCGGTTGCGTAAAAGCCAGTCCACTATCAGTACGGCCATTGCGCATCTGGAAGCCGATCTTGGTTTTGCGCTGTTTGACCGTTCATCCCGCCAGCCAACGCTGACCGAGGAAGGTAAGCGGGTGTTGGGCTATGTGCAGGCTATTCTGACGGCCAGCGAACGTCTCGATGAGGCGGCGATCTCGCTGTCGGGTGAAACTGAGGCGCGTCTGACCTTTGTGCTGTCTGACACGCTGCATCCGGATGTGCTGGAAGAGTTGATGGTGCAGTTTGATCGCAAGTTTCCCCATACCGAGTTTGAATGCCTGATTGGTGAAGATGAAGACGTGATCGATCTGCTGCAAAAAGGACGTGCTCAGGTGGGGTTGATCGAGGCGCGGGAGGATTACCCGACCGACATGGGCGTTACGCGTCTGCCGATGCAAACCTGGATGGGATTATACGTTGCAGCGTCGCATCCGCTCGCGGCCCAAGAAAAACTGCAGTGGGAGCAGCTACACACCTGGCGCGAGCTGCGCTTGAATACCTATCTGGAAAGCGGCACCAACGTGGCGCGCGGTCCCGTCTGGTCTGCTCCTAACTACCTGTTATTGCTAAGTATGGCGGTGCAGGGATTCGGCTGGTGCGCGCTCCCTTGTGCGCTGGTGGAGGAGTTTGCGGCAGAAAAACCACTGGTGCAATTAAAGATGCCTGGCTGGCCAAAGGCTATCTCTATCGATCTGTTGTGGAATAAGAAATCACCGCCTGGTGTGGCAGGAAGTTGGCTGCGTGACCATTTACAGCAGAGTGGCGTTCAGATGACCAATAAGTGATACGAATTTCCTTTGTGATAAAAATCACCGTTTTTAAACAACCTTGATAACTATTTTTAACAATCATCTACTATTGCGGTGTTATTTTGCGCTGAGGTAGTGATGAAAGAGGTTGTGATCGTCGGGGCATTAAGGACACCGATTGGCTGCTTCCAGGGGACGCTGGCACGCCACTCTGCCGTTGAGTTAGGCAGCATGGTGGTCAAGGCGTTACTGGAACGCACGGGCGTGGACGTTCACGCTGTGGATGAAGTGATCCTCGGACAGGTGCTTACCGCAGGTGCCGGGCAGAACCCTGCGCGTCAGTCTGCCATCAATGGTGGGCTACCCAACACCGTTTCCGCCATCACCATTAACGATGTCTGTGGCTCGGGTCTGAAAGCGCTGCATCTGGCGACCCAGGCTATCCAGTGTGGCGAAGCCGACATTGTGATTGCGGGCGGGCAAGAGAATATGAGCCGTGCACCGCATGTCCTTACCGATAGCCGCACTGGCGCACAGCTGGGGAACAGCCAACTGGTCGACAGCCTGGTACATGACGGTCTGTGGGATGCCTTCAACGACTATCACATGGGCGTTACCGCGGAAAACCTGGCGCGAGAATACGGAATCAGCCGCGAATTGCAGGATGCCTACGCGCTGCACTCGCAGCACAAAGCGCGGATGGCAATTGATGCCGGACGCTTTAAAGATGAAATCGTGCCGGTGGTAACACAGCGTAACGGGCAATCGTTCGTGGTGGATACCGACGAACAACCGCGTACCGATGCCAGCGCCGAGGGGCTGGCGCGTCTGGATCCTACCTTTGACAGACTCGGTTCGGTAACGGCGGGTAACGCGTCATCCATCAACGACGGTGCCGCTGCGGTGATGATGATGAGCGAGGCCAAGGCGCAGGAACTTAACTTACCTGTGTTGGCCCGTATTCGCGCCTTTGCCAGCGTCGGAGTCGACCCTGCGCTCATGGGGATTGCGCCAGTGTATGCAACACGCCGCTGCCTTGAGCGTGTGGGCTGGCAACTGGTTGATGTTGATCTTATCGAAGCTAATGAGGCCTTCGCCGCGCAGGCATTATCCGTTGGGAAAATGCTGGAGTGGGATGAACGGCGGGTGAATGTGAACGGCGGGGCCATTGCGCTCGGCCATCCGATTGGCGCTTCTGGCTGTCGTATTCTGGTTTCGCTGGTACATGAAATGGTGAAACGTCGGGCGCACAAGGGCCTGGCAACACTGTGTATTGGTGGTGGTCAGGGGGTGGCGCTCGCTATCGAACGAGACTAATCCCCGTCATACTTCAAGCTGCATGTGCGTTGGCTTTACTCGCTCACCCCAGTCACGTACTTATATACGCTCCGGGGAATTCGCTGCGTCGCCGCCTTCCTGCAACTCGAATTATTTAGGGTATATATTTTTCTTCTCGAACAGTTTTCTGCCGTGTTATCTCTTCCTCTATAAAAAAGCCCTCCAGCAGGAGGGCAAGGCCAGTTACAGAAACATACACTCTAAACCCTGCCAACATATCAAAACGTTGTTTCATTTCATGTGATTGATAGCGCACTTTGTTAGAAAAGGTGTGTGAATGACGTATGAGCCTGGCTGTATTTTCAATATCTTATCCCTGCCACTAATGATCTACTCTTTTGTGTTTTTATCTATCTAATTGTTTTAAATGATTTTATTGAAACCATTTTTGCGATTTATATGCGCTAGCGTGATCGCACTTACACTTTTGATAATAAGATGCGGAAAAAGTGAAACATCGTTTTAGTTATAATTGAAAACACATTCAGGGAGGGATATCATGAGCGCATAAGATAAAACGGAACAGCGTTTTGCTATTCGTTTAAGCATTCACGGTCAATTTATCACTGGAGGTAAATGTGGACGTAAGACAAAGCATCCATAGTGCGCATGCGAAAACCCTGGACACTCAGGGGCTGCGTAATGAGTTTTTGGTCGAAGAAGTGTTTGTCGCAGATAAATACACCATGGTCTACAGCCACATCGACCGCATCATTGTTGGCGGCATTATGCCAGTGGCCAAAACCGTCTCTGTGGGTGGCGAAGTCGGCAAACAGCTGGGCGTAACCTATTTCCTCGAACGTCGTGAGCTGGGTGTGATCAATATCGGCGGCCCGGGCACGATTACCGTTGACGGCCAGTGCTATGAAATTGGCCATCGCGACGCGCTGTACGTCGGAAAAGGGGCAAAAGAAGTGGTATTCGCCAGTATTGATACGGCGAAACCAGCGAAGTTTTACTACAACTGCGCGCCGGCACACACGACTTACCCAACTAAGAAAGTCACGCCTGCAGACGTTGCGCCAGTGACGCTGGGTGATGACCTCACCAGTAACCGTCGTACCATCAACAAATACTTTGTGCCGGATGTTCTGGAAACCTGCCAGTTGAGCATGGGTCTGACTGAGCTGGCTCCGGGTAACCTGTGGAACACCATGCCGTGTCATACCCATGAACGTCGTATGGAAGTCTATTTCTATTTCAATATGGAAGAAGACACCTGCGTCTTCCACATGATGGGTCAGCCTCAGGAAACGCGTCATATTGTGATGCACAACGAGCAGGCGGTGATTTCTCCAAGCTGGTCTATTCACTCCGGTGTCGGCACAAAAGCTTATACGTTCATTTGGGGCATGGTCGGCGAAAACCAGGTCTTTGATGATATGGACCATGTTGCAGTAAAAGATCTGCGCTAGTTGCGGGCGACAGCCGTGCCTGCTGCGGCGGGCATTATAAAAAATTAAGGATTTACAATGATTTTGAATGCATTCTCTCTTGAAGGTAAAGTCGCCGTTGTGACCGGTTGTGACACAGGTTTGGGTCAGGGTATGGCGCTGGGCCTGGCTGAAGCGGGCTGCGATATCGTCGGTATCAATATTGTTGAACCGACAGAAACCATCGAACGCGTGACCGCACTGGGCCGCCGTTTTTTAAGCCTGACCGCCGATCTGCGTCAAATCGATGGTATTCCGGCACTGCTGGAGCGCGCAGTGGCAGAATTCGGCCATATCGATATTCTGGTCAACAACGCGGGTCTTATCCGTCGTGACGATGCGATCGACTTCAGCGAAAAAGACTGGGATGACGTGATGAACCTGAACATTAAGAGCGTGTTCTTTATGTCTCAGGCTGCGGCGAAGCACTTTATCGCTCAGGGTAACGGCGGCAAAATTATCAATATCGCCTCTATGCTTTCCTTCCAGGGCGGGATCCGCGTGCCGTCTTACACCGCGTCTAAAAGCGGCGTAATGGGTGTTACCCGTCTGATGGCGAACGAGTGGGCAAAACATAACATCAACGTCAACGCGATTGCACCGGGTTACATGGCGACGAATAACACTCAACAGCTGCGTGCTGATGAGCAACGTAGCGCAGAGATCCTCGATCGTATCCCGGCGGGTCGTTGGGGTCTGCCGAGCGATCTGATGGGGCCTGTCGTGTTCCTGGCGTCCAGCGCATCTGACTACATCAACGGCTATACCGTTGCAGTAGATGGCGGCTGGCTGGCACGTTAATTCGCTTTCCAGAACCGTTAAACCCTGCCCTCTGGCAGGGTTTTTTTATATTCGGATCATTTAAATCCATATTGTGGTTATAAATTATTCCATATTAAATTTCATACGTATAAATTTATTGTTTTAATATTCTTTAATATCAATGAATTAAATTTAATTGAGTGATTGTCGGTAAATTTTAAAATTGGAATATCCATCACATAACCATGTGGTGTAGCTATTTAATCCATGTTTTTGCCGTTTCCCGCCTGACGCTTCCTGCAAGGGATCCCTTACTTTCAATGGCATGGTTACTCTGTATCTGGCAGGAAAAAATGGTCTCAATAAATAATGATGCTGCTTTAGCGCCGCGCCCAGTGCGCGATACGCGACGTATGAATATGTTTGTTTCTATCTCTGCGGCTGTCGCAGGGTTGTTATTCGGCCTGGATATTGGCGTGATTGCTGGCGCGTTGCCTTTTATCACCGATCACTTTGTGTTGACCAGCCGCCTGCAGGAGTGGGTGGTAAGCAGCATGATGCTGGGTGCGGCAATTGGTGCGCTGTTTAACGGTTGGTTGTCATTCCGCCTGGGGCGCAAATACAGCCTGATGGCGGGCGCGATCCTTTTCGTCGTCGGATCTCTGGGCTCGGCGTTTGCCTCCAGCGTAGAAATGCTCATTTTTGCCCGCGTGGTGCTGGGCGTTGCGGTGGGGATCGCGTCTTACACCGCACCGCTCTATCTCTCCGAAATGGCCAGCGAAAACGTGCGTGGCAAGATGATCAGTATGTATCAGCTGATGGTGACGCTGGGCATCGTTCTGGCCTTTTTGTCCGATACCGCGTTCAGCTACAGCGGTAACTGGCGCGCTATGCTTGGCGTGCTGGCGCTTCCGGCTGTATTGCTGATTATTCTGGTTGTTTTCTTGCCCAACAGCCCGCGCTGGCTGGCGGAGAAAGGTCGCCACATCGAAGCTGAAGAAGTACTGCGCATGTTGCGCGATACGTCAGAGAAAGCCCGCGATGAGCTGAACGAAATCCGTGAAAGCCTGAAGCTAAAGCAGGGGGGGTGGGCGCTGTTTAAAATTAACCGTAACGTGCGTCGCGCGGTTTTCCTCGGAATGTTACTGCAGGCGATGCAGCAGTTCACCGGGATGAACATCATCATGTACTACGCGCCGCGCATTTTTAAAATGGCGGGTTTTACTACCACAGAGCAGCAGATGATTGCCACGCTGGTAGTTGGCTTAACGTTTATGTTCGCTACCTTTATTGCCGTCTTCACGGTCGACAAAGCAGGACGTAAACCGGCGCTGAAAATTGGTTTCAGCGTAATGGCCATCGGGACGCTGGTGCTCGGATATTGCCTGATGCAGTTTGATAACGGCACGGCTTCCAGTGGACTATCCTGGCTGTCAGTTGGCATGACGATGATGTGTATTGCAGGCTATGCGATGAGCGCCGCGCCGGTGGTGTGGATCCTGTGTTCGGAAATTCAGCCGCTGAAATGCCGTGATTTTGGTATTACCTGCTCCACCACCACCAACTGGGTGTCGAACATGATCATTGGCGCAACGTTCCTGACGCTGCTCGACAGCATTGGCGCCGCCGGTACGTTCTGGCTTTATACCGCGCTGAACGTTGTGTTTATCGGTATTACGTTCTGGCTGATTCCAGAAACCAAAAACGTCACGCTGGAGCATATCGAACGTAAGCTGATGGCGGGCGAGAAGTTAAGAGATATTGGGGTGTAAGTCAGACAAGCATGCCGGATAGCGATTCAGCCTTGTCCGGCCGGCGAGTGGAGTCTCTTACAGGCCGGGAAAGCGTTAACGCGACCCGGCTTTTTTATTTAGCACCTTACCCGTGCAGAAAATCTTCGCGAATTGGGGTAAAGGTATCCAACAGCGTTCCCGGTTTTAAGCAGACGCAGCCATGCATAATGTTGGGCTGTTTATACAGGGTATCGCCCGCCCTAACGATATGTTTCTCTTCGCCGATGGTAAATTCAAACTCACCGGACAACACGTAAGTCAGCTGTTCGTGCGGATGATTGTGCATCGGGCCGATTGCGCCTTGCTCGAAGTTCACCTCAACCGCCATCATGTTACCGTCATGAGCAAGAATACGCCGGGTAACGCCATTGCCCAGATCGTCAAGCGTGGTCTCTTTATGAAAAATAAACATCCGACCTTCCTGTAATTAATTAAAACAATGTTTCATTAAACCTATATCAGAAAATTAAAAAAAGAAATGCACGCCAACAGATGTGGAAAGTTGATCACATCTTTGGTTCACTGGAGAGACAACAACGAGTCAGGGGAAATGATGAAAACGATCGGTCTGTTAGGCGGTATGAGCTGGGAATCTACCATTCCTTATTATCGACTCATTAATGAAGGCGTAAAACAGCGTCTGGGCGGCCTGCATTCTGCGCAGATTCTGTTGCACAGCGTGGATTTTCACGAGATTGAAGTCTGCCAGTCAAGCGGTGACTGGCAGCGAGCCGGTGAGATCCTCGCGCAGGCCGCCACAGGGCTACAGCAAGCCGGGGCGCAAGGAATTGTGCTGTGTACCAACACCATGCACAAAGTTGCTGAGGCGATTGAAAGCGCCTGTGATGTGCCGTTTCTGCATATTGCCGACGCGACGGGGCGGGCGATACAAAAGCAGCAGATGAACAACGTGGCGCTACTGGGTACGCGTTACACCATGGAGCAGGATTTTTACCGCGGGCGTTTACAGACTGAATTCGGCATTAGCACGCTGATCCCTGAAGCTGATGATCGTCAGAAAATAAACCAGATTATTTTCGATGAGCTGTGTCTCGGTGAATTCAGCGAGGCTTCCCGCGATTATTACCTGGGCGTCATCGACCAACAGGCTAAACAGGGGGCGCAAGGGGTTATCTTTGGCTGTACCGAGATTGGTCTGCTGGTTCCCACCGAGCTAAGCCCACTACCGGTTTTCGACACTGCGGCAATCCATGCGCAAGATGCGGTGGCGTTTATGCTTTCGGCTGCGGATGCAAAATAGCCTCCAGTGGGTCAATAAGCCTCGGTAGATGGGCCTGCAGATGCGCCGTAAAAGCATCAACCAGCGCCGAGGCGGGGCGATGAAGCGGGTGAATCAGGCTGACTGTAAAGGGTACCGAAATACTGAAGCGGCGGATAACGACTCCGCTGCTGGCGTAATCCAGCGCGGTCAGTGGGTTCACCACCGAGATCCCCACGCCTGCCCGCACCATTGCACAAATTGAAGCAGCGCTATGGGTTTCAATCACCATGCGGCGCTTCACCTGGTGCTCATTAAACAGGGTATCCAGTAGCTGACGGTAGCTGTCGGTGCGCGACAGGCTGATGTAGTTTTCTCCCTGAAAATCCTGCGGCGTTAACACCGCTTTCTTAGTCAGCGGATGGCCCTGCGGCAGCACGCACACTTCATCCAGCGCCAGCAATTCGGTGCGTTTCGTTCCGGCAGGCGTATGCAGCGTTTCCGTTAACCCCAGATCGTGGCGCTGCGCCGACAGCCACTCTTCCAGCAGCGGTGACTCCTGCGGCACTATCTGAATATTGACCTGTGGATAGCGTGCGAGGAATGGCTGCAGCAGCGGCGGTAAAAAAGACTGTGAGAATACCGGCAGGCAAACAATCGACAATTCGCCCTGGCGAAACTCGCGCAGGCTTTCGGCGGCGCTCACAATTCTGTCCAGGCCATACCACGAACGTTGCACCTCTTCAAACAGACGTAACCCTTGCACGGTTGGGTGCAGTCGGCCACGCGTACGTTCAAACAGCGTTAATCCCAGCACTTTCTCGAATCGGGCCAGTTCCCGGCTGACGGTGGGCTGCGAGGTATGTAGCATGCGCGCGGCTTCTGTCAGATTACCTGCCGTCATGATGGCGTGAAAAATTTCGATGTGTCGCAGGTTAACGGCGGGCATGGGCAATCCTCGAATGAATCAATCCATATCATTTTTGCATAGACTCACGATAAAACGATATTTTTTATTCTTTTCGGGCTGTGGCGTAATCATAAAAAAGCCAATACCGGAGCACACCATGCCACGCCCACTCAATAGTACTGACACTGACCTGACCGCCGACAACCTGCTGCGCCTGCCTGCCGAATTCGGCTGCCCGGTGTGGATCTATGATGCTCAGATTATCCGCGGGCAGATTGCCAAATTGAATCAGTTTGACGTGGTGCGTTTCGCCCAAAAGGCATGTTCGAATATTCATATTTTGCGCCTGATGCGCGAGCAGGGCGTGAAGGTTGATTCCGTCTCGCTTGGCGAAATTGAACGTGCGCTGGCGGCAGGCTTTGTACCGGGGAAAGATGAAATCGTCTTTACCGCCGATATGATTGATGAAGCGACGCTCGCGCGGGTGCATGAATTGCGCATTCCGGTAAATGCCGGGTCGGTGGATATGCTGGAACAACTGGGCCAGGTCTCGCCGGGCCATCGCGTGTGGCTACGCGTAAACCCTGGCTTTGGGCATGGGCACAGTCAGAAAACCAATACCGGCGGCGAAAACAGCAAGCACGGGATCTGGTATAGCGATCTTCCCGCGGCGCTGGAGGTGATTCAGCGCTATAAGCTGAAGCTGGTGGGGATTCATATGCATATCGGCTCCGGCGTGGACTATGCGCATCTGGAGCAGGTGTGCGGTGCGATGGTGCGCCAGGTGGTTGAATTTGGTCAGGATCTGGAGGCGATCTCCGCAGGTGGTGGTTTATCAATCCCGTATCGCGAAGGCGAAGAGGCTATCGATACCGATCACTACTTTGGATTGTGGAACGCTGCGCGTGAACAGATTGCTAAACACCTGGGTCACCCGATCGCGCTTGAGATCGAGCCGGGTCGTTTTCTGGTCGCGGAAGCTGGCGTGTTAGTGGCGCAGGTACGTAGCGTAAAAGAAATGGGTAGCCGTCACTTTGTGCTGATCGATGCGGGCTTCAACGATCTAATGCGCCCGGCCATGTACGGTAGCTATCACCATATCTCAGCGCTGTCAGGAGATGGTCGCTCTCTGGAGCACACACCGCAACGGGAAACCGTGGTAGCCGGGCCGCTGTGCGAATCTGGTGACGTGTTTACCCAGCAGGAAGGCGGAAATGTGGAAACCCGTCTGTTGCCTGCGGTGGTGCCGGGCGATTATCTGGTGCTGCATGATACCGGGGCGTACGGCGCGTCAATGTCGTCAAACTACAATAGCCGTCCGCTGCTGCCGGAAGTTTTGTTCGATAACGGCGTGGCGCGACTGATTCGCCGTCGCCAGACCATTGATGAGCTATTAGCGTTGGAATTAATCTGATTACAGCGTTGTGAAATGCCGGATGGCGCTACGCTTATCCGGCCTACAAGATTAACTGCGCCGCCATCCGGCATTTGATTACTTAAAGTATGGCCCGAGCGTTACTGAGTCACGTAGTACCAGTTTGCCGGTGAACGGTGGGATTGGCTCGACGCTCTCGCCGTTGGCCAGCCGGATAGCCTGGTCGATTGCCGTGGTTATCATGGTATCAATCGGTAGATAAACGGTAGACAGCCCCGGCTCCAGCCATTTGGCGCTGGGCGCATCATCAAAACCAAACAGTGAGACGTCCGTTGGGATCCTCAGCCCAGCCTGATGTAACGCTTTTGATGCGCCTAATGCCATGTCATCGTTACAGGCGAACAGGGCGCTAAATTTCACCCCTTCCTCCAGCAGTTCACGGCAGGCCTCATAGCCTCGCGTCATCGTGGAGTCGCCGTATTTGACCTTATCGGGATCCCAGGGAATACCGTTTTTTTCCAGCGCTTTACGATACCCCATCAGGCGTGATTTACCGGTAGGCGTATGGCCAGGCACAGTGATACAAGCAATATCGCTATGGCCCTGGGCGATCAGATAATTGACCGCCTGATAGGCCGCGTCTTCCTGTTCAAAGAAAATTGCGCGATCGCGGGCCTGGCTGACATCACGGTTGATGACCAGCAAGGGCATAGCAATGCTGTTCATCAACGACATAATCGCCTTTTCACTCATATAGCGGGTATAGAGAATAATGGCGTCGCACTGCCTGTCCGCCAGCATTTGCACGGCTTCCTGCTCACGCTCTGGTGTGTCGTGGCCGTCGGTGACGATCAACTGCTTGCCGTGAGATTCCGTCTGGCGTGAAGCCTGTTGCAGCAGGCGGCCAAAGTAGAATCCATCAAATGTGGAAACTACCAGACCAATGCTGTTGCTGGTGCGGTTTGCCAAAGAGCGCGCTAAAAAATTAGGCCGATAATCAAGTGCCTGCATGGCCTTAAACACTTTCTGGCGCGTGCTCTCTTTTACCTGACCCGTGCCATTCAGTACGCGCGAAACGGTCGCTTTTGAGACGCCTGCGTGTCGTGAAACGTCCAACATCGTAGTCATAACGCTATCCTGGTTAATCGTTTGACGATGAATTCCCCGGCTCTGTCAGCGTCGAAACGGAATGGCGACGCACCAGAGTTGGGTTAAAAACGTGGGTAATTTCAGGCACGGGACGCTTCTCCGCCAGCGCGAGCGCCAGTTCGGCAGCCTGGGTTGCCATCGTCACGATCGGGTAGCGCACCGTGGTCAGACGCGGGCGCACGTAGCGGGAAACCAGCACATCATCAAAACCAATCAGCGAGATTTCTCCCGGCACATCAATGCCGTTATCATTCAATACGCCCATGGCACCAGCCGCCATTGAGTCGTTGTAGCAGGCTACCGCAGTGAAGTTTTTGCCACGGCCAAGTAACTCGGTCATGGCCTGCTCACCGCCGCTTTCATCTGGTTCACCAAACGTTACTAGTCGATCGCTGACAGGAATATTGCTCTCTGCCAGCGCGTCGTAATAGCCTTGCAGACGATCTTCCGCATCTGAAATCGTGTGATTGGAGCACAGATAACCAATGCGCGTATGGCCCTGCTGAATGAGGTGTCGGGTCGCGAGCCAGGCGCCGAAACGGTCATCAAGGGCAACGCAGCGTTGTTCGAATCCCGGCAGAATTCGGTTAATCAATACCATGCCGGGGATTTGCTTCATGAGTGATGCCAGCTCAGCATCCGGGATAATTTTCGCGTGGACAACAAGGGCTGCGCAGCGGTGGCGAATGAGCTGTTCAATCGCCTGTCGTTCCTTCTGTTCATTATGGTAGCCGTTACCAATCAGTAAAAAATTACCGGTGTTATACGCCACCTGCTCGACAGCTTTAACCATTGCCCCAAAAAATGGATCGGACACATCACCTACCACCAGACCGATGGTTTCAGTGGATTGTTGTGCCAGCGCACGTGCATTGGCGTTGGGGTGGTAGCTGAGTGATTCCATTGCACTCGTTACGGCCAGGCGCGATGCTTCGCTGGCTTTAGGAGAATCATTAATCACTCGAGAAACGGTGGCGACTGATACACCAGCTAGTCGGGCTACATCCTTTATGGTCGCCATGATAGTACCTGTTGTGGGTAAACGCTTACATTCCGTCAGTGTTACGGAAAATGGCTGGCTGTTCAAGCAGATTGCCCGTCAGAACGTCGCAAATGTGAGCGCACACGAGCGAAGTAAGACAGAAAATAGAAAATGCTAATTTTTGCTTACACTTTGCGATGTGCTGTTGCGATTGTTCGCTGGTGAGAGAACTGAGCAGATTGCTAGAGTTGAGATCCCAGAGGTATTGATAGGTGAAATCAACTTTCGGGTTGATCACTAGAATTACACCAGCCTGCGCAGATGCGCAGGTTTTTTTTTACCTTCAGCCTATCTGTAACAGTAACCGATAATTTACACAACTCGTTGCATTTGGGTTCATTCCTTTGCGTTTTCGCACTGGCGTATCTGGCTGCTGACGACCACAATCAAGATCCCAGAGGTATTGATTGGTGAGATTATTCGGTACGCACTTCGTACCTGTCTCTTGCACCAACCTGCGCGGATGCGCAGGTTTTTTTTCGGATTGTATTTACCAGTTACCTGTCGCGCCAATTCCCCAACTCGTATACTCTCCCACCATTGATGTTTATATAATTAATGGCACAGGGAGTTGAGATGCTATTTGGCTTTTTTCGTAATCTGTTTCGCGTGCTTTTCCGCGTTCGCGTCACGGGCGATGTCAGCGCGCTACAGGGAGAACGCGTTCTAATCACTCCCAACCATGTCTCATTTATAGACGGCATCCTGTTGGCGCTCTTTTTACCGATTCGTCCCGTCTTCGCTGTTTACACCTCGATCAGCCAGCAATGGTATATGCGCTGGCTAACCCCGCTGATTGATTTCGTACCGTTAGATCCAACCAAACCGATGTCGATTAAACATCTGGTTCGTCTGGTCGAACAGGGCCGTCCGGTGGTTATTTTCCCGGAAGGACGTATTTCGACCTCCGGCTCGTTAATGAAAATTTATGACGGCGCGGGGTTTGTTGCCGCTAAGTCGGGGGCGACGGTGGTTCCTGTGCGCATTGAAGGCGCGGAGCTTTCCCGCTTTAGCCGCCTGAAAGGTTTGGTTAAACAGCGATTCTTCCCGCGCATCCGCTTACACATCCTACCGCCCACACAACTGCCGATGCCGGAAGCTCCGCGTGCTCGCGATCGCCGCAAAATTGCCGGAGAGATGCTGCATCAAATTATGATGGAAGCACGCATGGCGGTTCGTCCGCGTGAAACGCTATACGAGTCGCTGCTGGCGGCGAAATACCGTTTTGGCGCAGGCAAAAACTGCATTGAAGATGTTAACTTTACCCCGGACAGCTACCGCAAGCTGCTGACAAAGACGCTCTTTGTGGCCCGTATTCTGGAAAAATACAGCGTCGAAGGTGAAAAAATCGGCCTGATGCTGCCAAACGCGGGGATCAGCGCAGCGGTCATTTTTGGCGCCATTGCGCGCCGACGCATTCCGGCCATGATGAACTACACCGCGGGCGTGAAAGGATTAACCAGTGCCATTACTGCGTCTGAAATTAAAACGATCTTCACATCCCGACAGTTTCTCGATAAAGGCAAACTCTGGCATTTACCGGAACAGCTCACCCAGGTGCGTTGGGTTTATCTGGAAGACTTAAAAGCTGATGTGACCTTTAGCGATAAGCTGTGGATTTTCTCACATCTGCTGGCACCGCATCTGGCGCAGGTGAAGCAGCAGCCGGAAGACGCTGCGGTGATCCTCTTTACTTCTGGTTCAGAAGGCCATCCGAAAGGTGTGGTTCACAGTCATAAAAGCATTCTGGCGAACGTTGAGCAGATCAAAACGATTGCCGATTTCACCGCCGATGACCGTTTTATGTCGGCGCTGCCGCTGTTCCACTCCTTTGGCCTGACGGTGGGATTATTCACGCCGCTACTGACTGGCGCAGAAGTGTTTCTTTATCCCAGCCCGCTGCATTACCGCATTGTGCCAGAGCTGGTATACGACCGGAACTGCACCGTGTTGTTTGGTACTTCAACGTTCCTCGGCAACTACGCGCGTTTTGCGCATCCGTACGATTTCCACCGCCTGCGCTATGTGGTGGCGGGAGCGGAAAAACTTCAGGACAGCACAAAGCAGCTGTGGCAGGAGAAATTTGGCCTGCGCGTTCTTGAAGGCTATGGCGTGACGGAATGTGCGCCGGTTGTGTCGATTAACGTACCAATGGCGGCAAAATCGGGAACGGTAGGGCGCATCTTGCCTGGTATGGATGCTCGACTGTTGGCTGTTCCGGGAATTGAGGACGGTGGGCGTTTACAGCTGAAAGGTCCTAATATTATGAGCGGCTATTTGCGCGTCGAAAAACCTGGCGTGCTGGAAGTGCCGACAGCAGAAAATGCGCAAGGTGAGATTGAGCGCGGCTGGTATGACACCGGAGACATCGTGCGCTTTGATGAAAACGGCTTTGTACAGATTCAGGGGCGCGCTAAGCGATTCGCTAAAATTGCCGGAGAGATGGTTTCGCTGGAAATGGTTGAGCAACTGGCGCTGGCGGTATCCTCAGACAAAATGCACGCCACGGCGATCAAGAGTGATGCCAGCAAAGGTGAGGCGCTGGTGCTGTTCACTACCGACAGCGAGCTGACACGTGAAAAACTACAGCAGTATGCGCGGGCGCACGGTGTACCTGAACTCGCCGTACCGCGTGATATTCGCCATCTGAAGCAACTCCCCTTACTCGGCAGCGGTAAGCCGGATTTTGTTACGCTGAAAAGCTGGGTCGATGAGCCGGAAAAACAACATGAGTGAGTCAGTGCACACTAACACTTCAATCTGGTCCAAAGGGATGATGTCCGTTATCGCCGCGCAGTTCCTGTCGGCGTTTGGCGATAACGCGTTGCTGTTTGCTACGCTGGCGTTGCTGAAAGAACAATTCTATCCGGACTGGAGTCAGCCAATCCTGCAAATGGTGTTTGTGGGCGCTTACATTCTGTTTGCCCCCTTTGTGGGACAGGTGGCGGATAGCTTTGCCAAAGGCAGAGTGATGATGTTCGCGAACGCTCTGAAACTGCTGGGTGCGGCGAGTATTTGCTTCGGCATTAATCCGTTTCTTGGGTATACGCTGGTGGGAATCGGCGCGGCGGCGTATTCACCGGCCAAGTACGGCATTCTCGGTGAACTGACTACCGGCGACAAACTGGTGAAGGCTAACGGCCTGATGGAAGCCTCCACCATTGCCGCGATTTTGCTCGGTTCTGTCGCCGGCGGCGTTCTGGCCGACTGGCACGTGATTGCCGCGCTTTCTGCCTGTGCCCTGGCCTATGCTGGCGCCGTGGTGGCTAACCTGTATATCCCGAAACTGGCCGCGGCTCGTCCTGGCCAGTCCTGGCATCTGGGGAAAATGACGCGCAGTTTCTTCTGTGCCGCCTCCTCGCTGTGGCGCAACGGTGAAACACGCTTCTCGCTGGTGGGAACCAGCCTTTTTTGGGGCGCGGGCGTTACGCTGCGTTTTCTGCTGGTGCTGTGGGTCCCGGTGGCGCTCGGCATCACCGATAACGCCACACCGACCTACCTCAATGCCATGGTAGCAATCGGGATTGTGGTCGGTGCGGGTGCGGCCGCGAAGCTGGTAACGCTGGAAACCGTGTCGCGCTGTATGCCTGCGGGGATCCTGATTGGCGTCGTGGTGCTGATTTTCTCTCTTCAACATTCGCTGCTTCCGGCCTACGCATTGCTGATGCTTATCGGCGTGTCGGGTGGCTTCTTTGTGGTGCCGTTGAATGCGTTGCTGCAGGAACGGGGTAAGAAAAGCGTCGGCGCGGGTAATGCGATAGCGGTGCAAAACCTGGGTGAAAACAGCGCGATGCTGTTGATGCTGGGGGTTTACTCACTGGCGGTGCTAGTGGGGATCCCGGCAGTTGCGATTGGTATTGGATTTGGTGCGCTGTTTGCGCTGGCGATTGCGGCGCTGTGGATTTGGCAGCGCCGCCAATAGTCTGTTGTATGCTGTTGCCGGATGGCGGCGTTGCCTTATCCGGCCTACAGGATGCTCACTTTGTAGGCCTGATAAGCGTAGCGCCATCAGGCGCTAACTGTTACGGTGCAGGATAGGTATACACCTGATGCACCGCTTCAATCTCTGCCAGTACTTCTTCGCTCAACTCCAGATGCAGGCTTTCAACGTTGGTTTTTAGCTGCTCCATCGTCGTGGCGCCCAGCAAAGTGCTGGCGACAAACGGCTGACGACGCACGAATGCCAGCGCCATTTGCGCAGGATCCAGATTATGGCGTTTCGCGATATCCACATAGGCCGCAACGGCTTTCTGCGTCTGCTCGCCGCTGTAGCGCGTGAAACGGCTAAACAACGTATTGCGTGCACCGGCAGGTTTCGCGCCGTTCAGGTATTTCCCGGTTAACGTACCGAAGCCCAGGCAAGAGTAAGCCAGCAGCTCAACGCCTTCATACTGGCTCACTTCAGCCAGTCCAACCTCAAAGCTGCGGTTCAGCAGGCTGTAGGGGTTCTGGATGGTGGCGATGCGTGGCAGATCGTGTTTGTCCGCCAGGTGCAGATAGCGCATCACGCCAAACGCGGTTTCATTAGAAACGCCGATGTAGCGAATTTTCCCGGCGCGCTGAAACTCGGCCAGCGCGTCCAGCGTATCGAGAAGGGAAACGACCGGCGCGGAGTCTGTCCAACTGTAGCCTAACTTACCAAAACAGTTGGTCGGGCGCTGCGGCCAGTGAACCTGATACAGATCCAGATAATCGGTTTTCAGTCTTTTCAGGCTGTCGTGCAGCGCTTCACGGATATTTTTACGGTCCAGCGCCTGATTCGGTCGAATGCCGCTGTCGTTGTTACGTGATGGTCCGCTGACCTTAGACGCAACGATCAGCTTTTCGCGGCTGCCGTGTTTGGCGAGCCAGTTACCTACGTAGGTTTCGGTGAGACCCTGGGTTTCAGGACGCGGCGGTACCGGATACATCTCGGCAACGTCGATCAAATTAATGCCCTGTGCTACGGCATAATCGAGCTGTGCATGTGCGTCGGCTTCGCTGTTTTGTTCACCAAACGTCATTGTGCCCAGCCCCAGTGTACTGACTTCCAGCGAGCTGTGGGGTATACGGTGATATTGCATAGCCGTTTCCTTTTTATAATCACGACATAAGGATTATAAAAATGGCTGAGGGAAGAGAAAAAGGGAAGTAAAATTGTTAAGGCCAGCGCGCTGCTGACCTCAACCATCAGCGTTCAATGATTTGAGACACATCATCGCGGTTAATCTGCATCGCATTGCCCTGCTGGTCGTGATAGCTCACCAGACCGGTATCATCGTCAATTTCTGGTTTTCCATCGGTCAGGATCATTCGACCATCTTTTGTCGCCATTACATAATCGCTGCTGCATCCGGAAACGGCAAAAGCCAGTCCTACGGCGGAAATCAAAACTGCCCATTTTTTCATCTGCTTATCCTCACATGGCCTGCGTCTGACAATAGTTTAGTAATAACGCGAAGTTGTGCAGGGTGAAAGCAGTAAAATCTTAAACTGTGAGAAGGGGTAGGTGTGGCTGGCATTCGCTCCCCTTGCGGGGAGCGATGGATTTCATCAGAGCGGATTTTTTTTATTACGCCACAGGTTCAGGGTCTCTACCGCGATAGAGAAGAACATGGCGAAATAGATATATCCTTTCGGAACGTGGACGTCGAAACTTTCCAGAATCAGCGTAAAACCGACCAGAATCAGAAACGAGAGCGCCAGCATTTTCACCGAAGGGTGGCGATCGACAAACTCGCCAATTGGGCGCGCGGCAAACATCATCACGCCTACGGCAATCACCACCGCCGCCATCATAATAAACAGATGATCGGACAAGCCAACCGCAGTAATCACGGAATCCAGACTGAAGATAATGTCTAACAACATGATCTGCACAATCGCGCCCAGGAAAGAAGATACGCGGGTTTTTAACCCCTCTTCCTCACCTTCAATGGATTCGTGGATCTCCTTGCTGGCTTTCCAGATCAGGAACAATCCCCCCAGCAGAAGGATCAGGTCGCGTGCTGATATCGCCTCGCCAAACAGCTCGAATAGCGGGTTTGTCAGCCGCGTGACCCAGGCGATAGAAGCCAGCAGTGCCAGACGCATGATCATCGCCGCCGCCAGCCCAATACGTCGGGCATGATTGCGTTGCGCTGTCGGGAGTTTAGCTACAACCAGAGAAAGGAAAATAATATTGTCGATCCCAAGAACGATCTCCAGCAGCGTCAGCGTACCGAGCGCAAGCCAGGCGTTAGGATCGGTTATCCATGCAAATAACATCGAACAAAGTCCTGCCAAAAAAAAGAAGCGGTAATTATAGGCCCGTAACGCGGCGGGTGAAAGGCCGGACGGTGCCTATTGCGCCTGGAACAAGAAATGTCGCTCAAGCAATGCGCGGGTGAAGTTCTTTTTCAGGTAAAAGCCGCGTGGCAGGGTCAGGATGGGTTCGCCGTTGGCGCCAATGGCCTCGGTAAGCGCGCGGGCGTTGGCGGCTTTAGGACGCAGTTGCAGTACTTCCCCATGGCGAGCGGTGATGCGTTCGACGTGGCCTAGTACAATCATGTCCATTAGTTCTTCCCAGTCCAGCCGTAATTGCTGCTCTTCTTCTTCATTCGGGCTCCACAGCAGGGGAGAGCCGACGCGGCGCTCAGCCAGAGGGATGCTGCGTTCGCCTTCTACCGGGATCCACAGAACACGTTTGAGTTTGTGTCGTACATGGCTGGTTTCCCAGGTGACGCCGGTATTGCCGGTTAACGGTGCCACACACACAAAGGTGGTTTCCAGCGGTCTGCCAAGACTGTCCACAGGGATCGTTTTCAGCTCCACGCCCAGCGCCGCAAAATCCTGCTCTGGTTTACTGCCCGCGCTGGCACCGAGCCAGATTTCCAGCAGGACGCCAATCCAGCCTTTATCGCGCTTAAGATCCTTCGGCGTAACGATTCCCGCCATTGCCGCTAATTCTCCTAACGCGTAGCCCGAAAGCTGCCGTGCCTGGCTCAGCAACTGGGCTTCAGATTCAGGGGGAGAAAGCAACGGACGGAGTTCTGGCATCGGGTTAACCCTTAGGTGAAAAAATGAGCAGTGATTTTATACCGTGTGGACAGAGTTTATCTTTTTCCACATGCTTTATTCAATTCTATGATTTATATTGGTTTTTAGATTCACGTTCGCGGAGTTGCGCAACAGCGAAGCGGGTTTTCCAATTCTGGTCACTGACAATGAACAGGATCTTACACCATGTTATCCACAGAAAGATGGGATAACTGTGAAAAACCCCCACTACTGTTTCAATTTACAGCCTTGACGTGCGACGAAAATCGAATTTTCACACAAATTGTGCCTAACTTATTGGCATAATCTGTGGGTAAAACCAACGCTGGTCGATCTTTCATCAGCGTGAAGATCGTATGCGTGATGCACATCACATTTCTGTGTGTTAATCTGCGTTGATCGGTTTTAACTTTATGAATGTATAAGAGTATTTTTGATACGTGACGAATGTCTTATTCGGACTGTTCTGGGTTTTCCCATAGTAATTCCGTACTTCTTCACAACTATATCCACAGAAAAGGTGAATAAAATCGCCTTGCTTGCCCTTCTTCTGTTTATAACTCGGCCTTTAACTGTGAGTTATTCAATTGTTATTAGAATATCGCACCCTTAACAGAGTGGTTTACCGCCCCTCAGGAGTGTGAAACAATCGTTTGTATATAAGGTTTATGTTGAGGTAGTCCGGTGATTGATGACGATGGCTACCGCCCGAATGTAGGGATAGTAATTTGTAACCGCCAGGGGCAGGTCATGTGGGCCCGGCGATTTGGTCAGCACTCCTGGCAATTCCCACAAGGTGGGATCAATGCAGGAGAGACAGCAGAGCAGGCGATGTACCGGGAACTCTTTGAGGAAGTGGGTCTCAGTCGTAAAGATGTACGGATCCTTGCTTCTACTCGTAACTGGTTGCGTTACAAGTTACCGAAACGTTTGGTGCGTTGGGACACAAAGCCGGTTTGTATCGGCCAGAAACAAAAATGGTTTCTTCTGCAATTGGTCAGCAGTGATGCTGAAATCAATATGCAAACCAGCAGTACACCTGAGTTCGACGGCTGGCGCTGGGTGAGTTACTGGTATCCGGTTCGACAGGTGGTGTCATTTAAACGCGATGTCTATCGCAGGGTGATGAAAGAATTCGCAAGTGTTGTCATGGCGCTTCAGGAGAGCACTCCTAAGCCACAAAGCGCACCTGCGTACAGACGTAAAAGAGGTTAAGCTACGCAAATTATGCTCACCCGCCTGCGCGAAATAGTCGAAAAGGTGGCCAGTGCTCCGCGTCTGAACGAAGCGCTGAATATACTGGTTACCGACATCTGTCTTGCGATGGATACAGAGGTCTGCTCGGTCTATCTGGCCGATCACGATCGACGTTGTTATTACCTCATGGCGACCCGGGGACTAAAAAAACCACGTGGTCGCACTGTCGCACTCGCGTTTGATGAAGGTATCGTTGGCCTGGTTGGCAGGCTGGCGGAACCTATCAACCTCGCCGATGCGCAAAAACATCCCAGCTTTAAATACATTCCTTCGGTAAAAGAAGAGCGTTTTCGTGCATTCTTAGGCGTACCGATCATTCAGCGTCGCCAGCTTTTAGGTGTGCTGGTGGTGCAGCAGCGTGAACTGCGTCAGTACGATGAAAGTGAAGAGTCTTTCCTCGTCACGCTCGCCACGCAAATGGCGGCCATACTTTCGCAGTCGCAGCTAAACGCGCTGTTCGGCCAGTACCGTCAAACGCGCATCCGTGCGCTGCCAGCCGCTCCCGGTGTGGCAATAGCCGAAGGTTGGCAGGATGCGACGCTGCCGTTGATGGAACAGGTCTACCAGGCTTCAACGCTGGATCCTGTGCTTGAACGCGAGCGACTGACCGGTGCGCTGGAAGAGGCGGCGAACGAATTCCGCCGCTACAGTAAGCGTTTTACCGCTGGGGCGCAGAAAGAAACGGCGGCGATCTTTGATCTTTACTCGCACTTACTTTCCGATACCCGTCTGCGCCGCGAGCTGTTTGCGGAAGTGGATAACGGTTCGGTGGCCGAGTGGGCGGTTAAAACGATCATCGAAAAGTTTGCCGAACAGTTCGCCGCGCTGAGCGATAACTACCTCAAAGAGCGGGCCGGAGATTTACGCGCGCTGGGCCAGCGCCTGCTGTTCCACCTTGATGACTCTATCCAGGGGCCGAATGCCTGGCCGGAACGCTTTGTGCTGGTGGCGGACGAACTTTCGGCGACCACGCTGGCGGAGCTTCCTCAGGACCGGTTAGTTGGCGTGGTTGTCCGGGACGGCGCAGCCAACTCTCATGCGGCAATTATGGTGCGTGCGCTGGGTATCCCTACCGTTATGGGGGCCGATATCCAGCCGTCGGTGCTGCATCGCCGTACGCTGGTGGTGGACGGTTATCGCGGTGAACTGCTGGTCGATCCGGAACCGGTATTGATCCAGGAATACCAGCGTCTTATCAGTGAAGAAATTGAGCTGAGCCGCCTGGCGGAAGACGACGTCAACCAGCCAGCACAGCTGAAAAGCGGCGAGCGCGTGAAGGTGATGCTCAATGCGGGCCTCAGCCCGGAACATGAAGAAAAGCTGGGTAGCCGAATCGACGGCATTGGCCTGTATCGCACCGAAATTCCGTTCATGCTGCAAAGCGGTTTTCCTTCGGAAGAAGAACAGGTTGCGCAGTACCAGGGTATGCTGCAAATGTTTAACGACAAGCCGGTGACCCTGCGTACGCTGGATGTCGGCGCCGATAAACAGCTGCCCTACATGCCGATCAGTGAAGAGAACCCCTGCCTTGGCTGGCGAGGGATCCGCATAACGCTCGATCAGCCGGAGATCTTTTTGATCCAGGTTCGCGCTATGCTGCGTGCGAATGCGGCAACCGGAAACCTGAGCATTTTGCTGCCGATGGTAACCAGCATCGATGAAGTGGACGAAGCGCGACGTTTGATTGAACGCGCCGGACGCGAAGTGGAGGAGATGATCGGTTACGAGATCCCGAAACCGCGCATTGGCATCATGCTGGAAGTTCCGTCGATGGTGTTCATGCTGCCGCATCTGACAAACCGGATAGACTTTATCTCGGTTGGAACCAACGACCTTACCCAGTACATACTGGCCGTCGATCGTAACAACACACGGGTAGCCAGCATTTATGACAGCCTGCATCCGGGGATGTTGCGTGCGCTGGCGATGATTGCGCAGGAAGCCGAAAGAAGCGGTATCGATTTGCGCCTGTGTGGTGAAATGGCGGGCGACCCGATGTGCGTGGCTATTCTGATCGGTCTCGGTTTCCGTCATTTGTCGATGAACGGTCGTTCTGTCGCTCGCGTAAAATATCTGCTGCGCCATATCGATTTTGATGAGGCGCAAACGCTGGCGCAGCGCAGCCTGGAGGCACAGATGGCAACAGAAGTACGCCATCAGGTAGCGGCCTTCATGGAGCGTCGTGGCATGGGGGGCTTGATTCGCGGGGGATTGTAGGTCTGACAAGCGTAGCGCTATCAGGTATTACGGGGGATAGAGATTACCTATACAGATCTTTTACATCTTCCCGGCATCCGCTTCTAACCCCTTGTGCTATCATTCGCACCTTTGGAGCGCCTGCATTATGCAGGCGCGCTTATCAATTGCTGTCTGACTTCAGCGAAATAACAAGAACTTGTGGTGACAGATGACCAGTAGCTATCTGCATTTTCCGGATTTCGATCCGGTCATTTTCTCAATCGGACCCGTCGCGCTTCACTGGTACGGCTTAATGTATTTGGTGGGGTTTATTTTCGCGATGTGGCTGGCGACGCGCCGCGCGAATCGTCCGGGCAGTGGCTGGACCAAAAATGAAGTAGAAAACTTACTGTATGCGGGCTTCCTCGGGGTTTTCCTCGGTGGGCGTATTGGTTACGTACTGTTCTATAACTTCCCGTTATTCCTCGATAATCCCCTGTATCTGTTCCGCGTCTGGGACGGCGGTATGTCCTTCCACGGTGGACTTATCGGTGTGATCCTGGTGATGATTATCTTCGCCAAACGCACTAAGCGTTCGTTCTTCCAGGTTTCTGATTTCATTGCCCCGCTGATTCCGTTTGGCCTGGGTGCAGGGCGTCTGGGCAACTTTATCAACGGTGAGCTGTGGGGACGCGTTGACCCGAACTTCAAGTACGCCATGCTGTTCCCGGGCTCCCGTACCGAAGATATTTTACTGCTGCAAACTAACCCGCAATGGCAGTCTATTTTTGATACCTACGGCTCGCTGCCACGCCACGCCTCACAGCTTTATGAGATGGCGTTGGAAGGCGTTGTGCTGTTTATCATTCTGAACTTGTACATTCGCAAACCGCGCCCGATGGGTTCGGTATCCGGTCTGTTCCTGATTGGTTATGGCGCGTTTCGTATTATTGTTGAATTCTTCCGCCAGCCGGATGCGCAGTTTACCGGCACCTGGGTACAGTACATCAGCATGGGGCAGATCCTCTCTATCCCGATGATTGTCGCAGGCATTATTATGATGGTTTGGGCGTACCGCCGCAGCCCACAGCAACACGTTTCCTGAGGAACCATGAAACAGTATTTAGAACTGATGCAAAAAGTGCTGGATGAAGGCACACAGAAAAACGACCGTACCGGAACCGGAACGCTTTCCATTTTTGGTCATCAGATGCGTTTTAATCTGCAGGAAGGGTTCCCGCTGGTTACGACTAAACGCTGCCATTTACGCTCGATCATTCATGAGCTGCTGTGGTTCTTGCAGGGCGATACTAACGTTGCCTACCTGCATGAAAACAACGTCTCAATCTGGGACGAATGGGCGGATGAAAACGGTAATTTAGGCCCGGTTTACGGCAAACAATGGCGCGCGTGGCCTACGCCAGATGGTCGCCATATCGACCAGATCACCACCGTGCTAAACCAGCTGAAAAATGATCCGGACTCTCGCCGCATCATCGTTTCCGCATGGAACGTCGGTGAGCTGGATAAAATGGCGCTGGCACCGTGCCATGCGTTCTTCCAGTTCTACGTGGCGGATGGCAAGCTCTCCTGCCAGCTGTATCAGCGTTCGTGCGATGTGTTCCTCGGCCTGCCGTTTAACATTGCCAGCTACGCTTTGCTGGTACACATGATGGCGCAGCAGTGCGATCTGGAAGTGGGTGATTTTGTCTGGACCGGCGGCGACACGCACCTGTACAGCAACCATATGGATCAAACGCATCTGCAGCTTAGCCGTGAACCGCGCGCGCTGCCGAAACTGGTTATCAAACGTAAGCCTGAATCAATCTTTGACTATCGCTTCGAAGACTTCGAAATTGAAGGCTACGATCCGCACCCGGGTATTAAAGCACCGGTAGCTATCTAACCTGTTTCATGCTGTCACAACCGACGCCCATGTGCGTCGGTTTTTTTTGTCTCAAATCGCGTTCTTCGGCGTGGATTCCTGAAATATTGCAACGGCCTGTAACGTGCTAAATATTCCCCATAGCTCGCCGTAGAAACCGAATTTCCCGCTCGTTATTCATTTTCCTCACGCCATACTGGCGACATGAAAAAACAACAAGGTTACACGCTTCTCGAAACCCTGATTGCGATGCTGATTGTCGCGGCGCTTGGTGCATCTGGACTGTATGGTTGGCAGCGCTGGCAGCAGCAACAGCGGCTGTGGCAGACCGCCTGCCAGGTGCGGGACTACCTGCTGCAACTGCGTGAAGATGCTAACTGGCGTAACCGCGATCATGTGATAAGCGTGATTCGGGATGGCACATCATGGTGTTTTGTCAGCTCTGCGGCTTCGCAAACCACGTGTCGACCCGCTTCGTCTTTGGTTTTTACATCGCCCTGGGACGACGTCGAAATGGCAGAGATAACACCTTCACTGGCCTTTTTTGGACTGCGCAATACGGCATGGGCCGGACATATACGCCTGAAAAATACGGCAGGGGAATGGCGCGTGGTGGTGTCTGGCTGGGGACGAATCAGGCTTTGCGAGCGCGATGAGGCCAGATTATGTCAGTAAATGAACGGGGATTTTCACTGCTGGAGATGCTCATTGCCATGGCGATTAGCAGTATTTTATTGCTTAGCTCAGCACGATTTTTACCGGCGCTACAGCGAGAGATTCTGCGTAACACGCGCCAGTTAGTACTGGAAGATGAAATATGGCAGCGGGTCTACACCGTGGCGAAGCATCTTCAGCGGGCGGGGTATTGCCGGGGAAACTGTGTCGGAGAGGGACTGGTGATATCGGCTAAGGGAGACTGTGTTATTGCCCGATGGGATGCCAACAGCAATGGCGTTTGGGAAAACAGTCCCGTGAAAGAGGCTGATTCTATTGGGTTTCGTTTACAGGACAAGGTGTTGGAAACCGTGCGTGGAGCCACCGGCTGCACTGGCAAAGGATGGGAGAAAATGACCGATCCGGCCACGATGCAGATTGAGGCATTCCAGGTTGAAAGGCTGAATTTCAGCGGATATTCCCCGCTTCTTACGCTGCGTTTGCGTGGAGTGAGCAATGACCAACCACAAAAAGTTGTTGAAGCGGTCTACAGCGTTACGGGATTCAACCTGTGAACCGTGAGCGAGGCGTATCTTCTCTGGCAATGGTCCTGTTGCTGCTGGTGCTCGGTAGTCTGCTGCTGCAAGGCGTTAGCAGACAGGAGGCCAGTTTTGCTGCGCGTGTGGCCACACAAAGTCAGGCGCTGCAGCGTCAGGCGGTAGTGCAATCCGCGATGGAATGGGGGCGTACGCAGCCCTGGCGCTTACAACCCGCCGTACAGTGTCGGCGCGATCCCACGCAGGATGCCGCGGTTTGCCTGCGCCTGCTTACCAATAATTTTGTTCTGCTTATTGCCCACTATGAAGGGATATCGTTATGGCGTCAGGGGGTGGTTATTGATGGCAACATAGAATTCTCGGCGCGTGGCTGGAGCGATTTTTGTCCGCTAAAGGAGCAGACGTTATGCCAGATCCCCTGAACAGACAGCGTGGCTTTAGTCTGCCGGAAGTGATGCTGGCAATGGTACTAATGATAATGATTGTGACCGCGTTGTCAGGATACCAGCGGGTGCTAATGAACAGCTTTATCATCAGAAACCAGTATCAGCAACTCTGGCGCCACGCCTGGCAGCAAACCCAGCTGTACCCGTTTTCATCGCCTGTGAACTGGCAGGTTAACCGAATGCAGACAACGAGAGCTGGATGTGTCAGCATCAACGTTATAATTTCTTCACCCCTCGGCAGGCAGGGTCAGATGACGCGTCTGCATTGCCCGAATCGTCAGTAGTCAGGAGTCGCTATGTTAAGGGTCTACCACTCCAACCGTCTGGATGTGCTGGAAGCGTTAATGGAATTTATCGTTGAGCGCGAGCGGCTGGACGACCCCTTTGAACCTGAGATGATCCTGGTTCAAAGTACCGGTATGGCGCAGTGGCTACAAATGACTCTTGCACAGAAGTTTAGTATTGCCGCCAATATCGACTTTCCGCTGCCCGCGAGTTTTATCTGGGATATGTTTGTGCGCGTGCTGCCGGATATCCCGAAAGAGAGTGCGTTCAGCAAACAGAGTATGAGCTGGAAGTTGATGACGCTGTTGCCACAATTGCTGGATAGCGATGACTTCGCATTGCTACGCCACTATCTGACGGACGATACTGATAAACGTAAGCTTTTTCAGCTTTCCTCGCGCGCGGCTGACCTTTTCGATCAGTATTTAGTCTACCGCCCTGACTGGTTGACCCAGTGGGAAGCGGGGCGACAGGTTGAGGGACTTGGCGAGTCTCAGGCCTGGCAGGCACCGTTGTGGAAAGCGCTGGTGGAATACACCGCGGAATTGGGCCAACCGCGCTGGCATCGTGCCAATTTATATCAACGATTTATTCAGACCCTGGAAAATGCGTCTGAATGTCCGCAGGGGCTGCCTTCTCGCGTCTTTATTTGCGGAATTTCGGCGCTACCGCCGGTTTACCTGCAGGCCTTGCAGGCGTTGGGTAAGCATATTGATATTCATCTGCTATTTACCAACCCTTGTCGCTACTATTGGGGCGACATTAAAGATCCTGCCTGGCTGGCGAAGCTGATGGCTCGTCAGCGTCGGCACAGCTTTGAAGAACGGCATCTGCCGCTGTTTCGTGATAACCAGAAAGCCGAAGGATTATTTAACAGCGATGGCGAACAGGATGTGGGCAACCCGATGCTGGCCTCGTGGGGCAAGCTGGGGCGTGATTACATTTATTTGCTTTCGGAGCTGGAAAACAGTCAGGAACTGGATGCGTTTGTCGATATTACGCCTGACAACCTTTTGCATAATATTCAATCGGATATTCTGGAACTTGAAAGTAATGCCGTGGCGGGCGTTACGCTGGAAGAATATTCCCGTAGCGACAATAAACGCCGGCTTGAGCTGAACGACACCAGTGTGACTTTCCATGTCTGCCATAGCCCACAGCGCGAGGTGGAAATTCTTCATGACCGGCTGTTGGCCATGCTGGAAGCGGACCCAACGCTGACGCCGCGCGATATTATTGTGATGGTGGCGGACATCGACAGCTACAGCCCATTCATTCAGTCGGTCTTTGGTAGCGCGCCAGCCGAGCGTTACTTACCTTATGCAATATCTGACCGTCGGGCACGCCAGTCTCATCCCGTCTTACAGGCCTTTATCAGCCTGCTGTCGCTGCCGGATAGCCGTTTTGTCTCAGAGGATGTCCTGGCGTTACTGGATGTTCCCGTGCTGGCGGCGCGTTTCAACATTGATGAAGAAGGGTTGCGCTATCTTCGCTTATGGGTCAATGAATCCGGGATTCGTTGGGGAATTGACGACGATAACGTGCGTGAACTGGAACTTCCACCTACAGGTCAGCATACATGGCAATTTGGTTTAACGCGTATGCTGCTCGGCTACGCGATGGAAAGCTCGCAGGGCGAGTGGCAATCGGTATTGCCTTACGATGAGTCCAGCGGCCTGATTGCCGAGCTGGTAGGGCATCTGGCCTCGTTGCTGATGCAGCTTAATCTCTGGCGTAGAGGGTTGGCGCAGGAACGACCGCTGGAAGAGTGGCTACCCGTTTGTCGGGAAATGCTTAATGATTTCTTCCTACCGGACGCGGACACCGAAGCGGCAATGACGCTGATTGAACAGCAGTGGCAGGCCATTATTACCGAAGGTTTAGGGGCTGAGTACGGCGATGCTATACCGCTCTCTCTGTTGCGTGATGAGCTAGCCCTGCGCCTTGACCAGGAACGCATCAGCCAACGCTTCCTGGCGGGGCCCGTTAACATTTGTACGCTGATGCCGATGCGCTCCATTCCGTTCAAAGTGGTGTGCCTGCTGGGTATGAACGATGGGGTTTATCCGCGTCAACTTGCGCCGCTGGGCTTTGATTTAATGAGCCAAAAACCGATGCGGGGCGATCGCAGTCGTCGAGATGATGACCACTATCTGTTCCTCGAAGCATTAATTTCGGCACAGCAGACGCTCTACATCAGCTACATTGGCCGCTCTATTCAGGATAACAGCGAGCGCTTCCCGTCGGTGCTGGTGCAAGAACTGATGGACTACATTGGACAAAGCCATTATCTGCCGGGCGATGAATCGTTGACCTGCGATCAAAGCGAGGCAAGGGTAAAAGCGCACATAACCCGTTTGCATACCCGTATGCCCTTTGATGCACAAAACTATTTGCCGGGCGAACAGCAAAGCTATGCCCGGGAATGGCTGCCTGCGGCGAGTCTGTCAGGAAAAGCGCACACGGATTTTGTGCAGCCTCTTCCCTTTGAAATGCCAGAAACGCTAACGCTGGAAACGCTGCAGCGATTTTGGGCACATCCGGTACGCGCCTTTTTCCAGATGCGTTTAAGGGTCAACTTCCGCTCTGAAGAGAGTGAGATCCCGGATACGGAACCTTTCACTCTTGAAGGGTTGACCCGCTACCAGCTTAATCAGCAATTGCTTAATACGCTGGTTGAAGAGAACGATGCTGAACGACTGTTCCGCCGTTTTCGTGCGGCGGGCGCGCTACCCTATGGGCCGTTTGGCGAAATTCTGTGGGATACGCAGCGTCAGGAAATGCAGTCGCTGGCTGAACGCATTATCGCCTGTCGTCAGCCCTGTCAGAGCATGGAAATCGATCTTAACTGTCACGGCGTGCAAATCACCGGCTGGCTGCCGCAGGTGCAAGAAGACGGTTTGTTGCGCTGGCGCCCATCTTTGATAAGCATTGCGCAGGGTGTGCAACTTTGGCTGGAACATCTTGTCTATTGTGCCAGTGGCGGTAGGGGAGAGAGCCGATTGTTCCTGCGTAAAGACGGAGAATGGCGTTTTCCGCCGCTGGATGCAGAACAGGCGTTGCTGTACCTGTCGCAACTCATTGAGGGGTATCGGGAAGGCATGTCGTCACCATTGCTGGTATTACCCGAAAGCGGCGGTGCATGGATAAAAACCTGTTATGACGCCGCAAATGATGCCATGTTAGATGACGATGCAACGTTGCAAAAAGCGCGTAGTAAGTTTCTGCAAGCCTATGAAGGCAACATGATGGTACGTGGCGAAGGTGATGATATCTGGTATCAGCGTCTTTGGCGTCAACTGGATGCTGATACGCTGGAGGCTATTGTTTTACAGTCTCAGCGCTACCTGTTACCGATTTTTCGCTTTAATCAGTCATGATGATTGTATAAAAATTGCGCAATTCGATGGCTTCCACTATGATGCGCATTCTGTCACGGACTGATTCTTACAAAGAGAAGATGCTGGCTCGTTCAGCACATAGTCTTGCCCTGTTCAGATCATGTATTTATGCGTGGTTTGTAGTGAACAGGTGAATTCGTTAATGATGAGGTTTGTGAATGCCCCGCAGCACCTGGTTCAGCGCATTACTGTTGTTCGTCGCCCTTTGGGTTCCCGTAAGTCAGGCAGATACCGGTTGGCAGCCTTTAGCTGAAACCATCCGTAAAAGCGATAAAGACACCCGTCAGTATCAGGCCGTGCGCCTTGATAACGGCATGGTTGTGCTGCTGGTATCCGATCCTCAGGCCGTGAAATCCCTTTCTGCACTGGTAGTCCCCGTGGGCTCGTTGGAAGATCCGGACGATCATCAGGGGCTGGCGCACTATCTCGAACACATGTGTCTGATGGGCTCGAAAAAATACCCACAGCCGGACAGCCTGGCTGAATTCCTGAAAATGCACGGCGGTAGCCACAATGCCAGCACTGCGCCTTATCGTACGGCCTTCTATCTTGAAGTCGAAAACGACGCGCTGGTGGGGGCGGTGGATCGCCTGGCGGATGCTATTGCCGATCCATTGCTGGATAAAAAATATGCCGACCGCGAGCGTAACGCGGTTAACTCCGAGCTGACACTGGCGCGTACCCGAGACGGGATGCGTATGGCGCAGGTGAGCGCTGAGACGATCAACCCGGCGCACCCTGGTTCGCGTTTCTCTGGCGGGAATCTTGAGACATTAAGCGATAAACCGGGCAACCCGGTGCTGCAAGCATTACAAAAATTTCATGAAAAGTACTACTCTGCGAACCTGATGAAGGCGGTGATTTATAGCAATAAACCGCTGCCAGAGCTGGCGCGGATAGCGGCTGACACCTTTGGGCGCGTACCGAACAGGAATATCGCAAAGCCTGAGATTACCGTCCCGGTCGTCACTGATGCGCAAAAGGGCATCATCATCCACTATGTTCCGGCAATGCCGCGTAAAGTATTGCGCGTCGAGTTTCGTATCGATAACAACAGCGCGCAGTTCCGCAGTAAAACCGATGAACTGGTGACCTACCTGATTGGCAATCGTAGCCCGGGCACGTTGTCTGACTGGCTGCAAAAGCAGGGCCTGGTTGAAGGTATTCGCGCAGACTCCGATCCGGTGGTCAACGGGAACAGCGGCGTATTAGCCATTTCCGCGACGTTAACCGACAAGGGGCTGGCGAACCGCGATGAAGTTGTCGCGGCAATCTTTAGCTACCTCAATTTGTTACGCGAGAAAGGTGTCGATAAACGCTATTTTGACGAGCTGGCGCACGTGCTGGATCTCGATTTCCGTTATCCCTCCATCACCCGTGATATGGACTACGTGGAATGGCTGGCTGATACCATGATCCGCGTTCCCGTCGAGCATACGCTGGATGCGGTGAATATTGCTGACCAGTACGATGCGAAAGCCGTTGAGCAACGTCTGGCAATGATGACGCCGCAGAATGCGCGTATCTGGTATATCAGCGCGAAAGAGCCACATAATAAAACCGCTTATTTTGTCGATGCGCCTTACCAGGTGGATAAAATCAGCGACAAAACCTTTGCCGACTGGCAGCAAAAAGCGCAGGGCATTGCGCTGTCGTTACCGGAGTTGAACCCCTACATTCCGGATGATTTCACGCTGATTAAGACGGATAAAAAATACGCTCACCCAGAGCTGATTGTTGATGAGCCGGATTTACGCGTGGTGTATGCCCCGAGCCAGTATTTTGCCAGCGAGCCGAAGGCTGACGTCAGCGTGATCCTGCGTAACCCGAAAGCCATGGACAGCGCCCGCAACCAGGTCTTATTCGCCCTGAACGATTACCTGGCAGGGATTGCGCTCGATCAGTTAAGTAACCAGGCATCGGTAGGTGGAATTGGTTTCTCTACCAACGCTAACAATGGGTTGATGCTTAACGCCAACGGCTACACCCAACGTTTGCCGCAGCTTTTTCAGGCGCTGCTGAGCGGCTATTTCAGCTATACCTCAACGGACGAACAGCTGGAACAGGCGAAATCCTGGTATGCCCAGATGATGGATTCCGCAGAAAAGGGTAAAGCTTACGATCAGGCTATTATGCCGGTGCAGATGCTTTCTCAGGTGCCGTACTTCTCCCGCGACGAGCGCCGTAAGCTGCTGCCTTCCATCACCCTGAAAGAGGTGATGACCTACCGCGACGCTTTAAAAACCGGTGCGCGACCTGAATTCCTGGTCATTGGCAATATGAGCGAAGCTCAGACAACGAGCATGGCGCGGGATATCCAAAAACAGCTTGGTGCGAACGGGTCACAGTGGTGTCGCAACAAAGATGTGGTTGTGGACAAGAAGCAGTCCGTCATCTTTGAAAAAGCAGGCAGCAGCACGGATTCAGCGCTGGCCGCGGTATTTGTACCAACCGGATACGATGAATACGCCAGTTCAGCCTACAGCGCTATGTTAGGTCAGATTGTTCAGCCGTGGTTCTACAATCAGCTGCGTACTGAAGAACAGCTAGGCTACGCCGTATTTGCTTTCCCGATGAGTGTTGGCCGTCAGTGGGGAATGGGGTTCCTGCTGCAAAGCAGTGATAAGCAGCCGTCTTACCTCTGGGAGCGTTATAAAGCGTTCTTCCCGACGGCGGAAGCGAAGCTACGGGCGATGAAACCTGAAGAGTTCGCGCAAATTCAGCAGGCGATTATTGCGCAAATGCTGCAGGCGCCGCAAACGTTGGGGGCAGAAGCCTCACAGTTAAGCAAAGATTTTGATCGCGGCAATATGCGCTTCGATTCACGTGATAAAATAGTGGCTCAGATTAAACTGCTGACGCCGCAAAAACTTGCCGACTTCTTCCATCAGGCGGTGGTTGAGCCGCAAGGCATGGCGATATTGTCACAGGTTTCCGGCAGTCAGAATGGGAAAGCAGAATATGTGCACCCGGAAGGCTGGAAAGTGTGGCAGACCGTCAGCGCGTTGCAGCAAACCTTACCCCTGATGAGTGATAAGAATGAATGATGCCGCTGAGTCCCTTGATCCACTGCGCTTGCCCCTGACGGGCGAGCGCCTGATTGAAGCCTCTGCGGGCACCGGTAAAACCTTTACCATCGCCGCCCTCTATTTACGTTTACTGCTTGGACTGGGCGGCTCTGCCGCCTTTCCTCGTCCTCTGACCGTCGAAGAACTGCTGGTGGTCACCTTCACCGAGGCGGCTACCGAAGAGCTGCGCGGTCGAATTCGTAGCAATATTCATGAACTGCGAATTGCCTGCCTGCGTGAAACCACCGACAACCCGCTATATGCCCGTTTGTTAGATGAAATTGCCGATAAAAAACAGGCCGCGCAGTGGCTGCTATTGGCTGAAAGACAGATGGATGAAGCGGCGGTGTTTACCATCCACGGCTTTTGTCAGCGTATGCTCAGTCTTAATGCCTTTGAGTCAGGCATGCTGTTCGAACAGCAGCTGATAGAAGATGAATCGCTGCTGCGCTATCAGGCCTGCGCGGACTTCTGGCGTCGGCACTGCTACCCGCTGCCCCGCGACATTGCGCAGGTGGTTTTTGAAACGTGGAAAGGACCGCAAGCGCTGCTGAGAGATATCGATCGCTATCTGCAGGGGGAAGCGCCGGTTATCAAGGCGCCACCGTCTGATGACGAAACGCTGGCCTCCCGGCATGAACAAATTCTCGCACGCATTAATCAGATCAAGCAGCAATGGTGTGATTCTGTTGATGAGCTGGATGGCCTGATGGAAGCCTCCGGAATTGACCGGCGTAAATTTAATCGCGGTAATCAGGGCAAGTGGATCGAAAAGATTAGCGCATGGGCGCAGGAAGAAACACAAAGTTACCAGCTTCCTGACGCGCTGGAGAAATTCTCACAGCGTTTTCTGGAAGAGCGCACCAAAGCGGGCGGGATAACCCCTCAGCACCCGCTGTTTGTCGCTATTGATGAACTGCTTAGCGAACCGTTAACTCTCCGCGATCTGGTGATCACCCGGGCGCTGGCGGAGATCCGCTCGGCAGTTGCCGAGGAAAAACGTCGCCGTGGCGAGCTGGGTTTTGACGATATGCTCAGCCGTCTGGATGCGGCGTTGCGCAGTGAAAGCGGCGATGCGCTGGCGACGGCTATTCGTACTCGTTTTCCGGTCGCCATGATCGATGAATTCCAGGATACCGATCCACAGCAGTACCGTATTTTTCGTCGGATCTGGCAGCATCAGCCGGATACCGCACTGCTGCTAATTGGTGATCCGAAACAGGCAATTTACGCGTTTCGCGGCGCGGATATCTTCACCTATATGAAGGCGCGCAGCGAAGTCAGCGCACACTATACGCTCGATACCAACTGGCGTTCGGCCCCCGGCATGGTCAATAGCGTGAATACGCTTTTCAGCCAGATGGACGACGCCTTTATGTTCCGCGAAATCCCTTTCAGCCCGGTAAAATCCGCAGAAAAAAACCAGGCGTTACGGTTTGTTTTGCACGGCGAAACGCAGCCAGCTATGAGTATGTGGCTGATGGAAGGAGAAAGTTGCGGCGTAGGCGATTATCAGAGCTACATGGCCCAGGTGTGCGCCACACAAATTCGCGACTGGCTTAAGGCCGGGCATTCTGGCGCAGCGCAACTGGTCAGTGGCAAAGCATCCAGCCCGGTACGCGCGTCAGATATCAGCGTACTAGTGAGAAGCCGCCAGGAGGCGGCGCTGGTCCGTGATGCGCTGACGCAACTGGCCATTCCCTCTGTCTACCTCTCCAACCGTGACAGCGTATTTGAAACGCTGGAAGCGCAGGAGTTGCTATGGGTGCTGCAGGCGGTGATGACGCCGGAACGTGAGAACACGTTGCGTAGCGCGCTGGCGACCTCAATGATGGGGTTGAATGCGCAGGATATTGAAGCGTTAAATACCGACGAGAATGCCTGGGATACGGTGGTTGAAGAATTCGACGGCTATCGTCAGATCTGGCATAAACGCGGCGTGATGCCGATGCTACGTGCGCTGATGACGGCTCGCCAGATTGCAGAGAACCTGCTGGCGACGGCGGGAGGCGAACGTCGACTGACCGACATTTTACATATCAGCGAACTGCTGCAGGAAGCGGGCTCGCAGCTGGAAAGCGAGCATGCGCTGGTGCGCTGGTTGTCCCAGCATATTCTTGAACCCGACAGCAACGCGTCCAGCCAGCAGCTCAGGCTGGAAAGCGACAAGCATCTGGTCAAAATCGTCACCATCCATAAATCGAAAGGGCTGGAGTATCCGCTGGTCTGGCTGCCGTTTATCACCAATTTCCGCGTTCAGGATCAGGCTTTCTACCACGATCGTAGCTCTTTTGAAGCCGTGCTGGATCTCAGCGATGCTGAGGAGAGCGTTGAGCTAGCCGAAGCAGAACGTCTGGCGGAAGACCTGCGTTTGCTGTATGTCGCGCTAACCCGTTCGGTATGGCACTGCAGCCTTGGCGTTGCGCCGTTGGTACGACGTCGGAGCGATAAAAAAGGGGATACCGATGTGCATCAGAGCGCCCTTGGTCGCCTGTTGCAAAAAGGTGAGCCGATGGATGCCGTGGGTCTGCGTAGCGCGATTGAAGCGCTTTGTAGCAACGATATTGCTTGCCAGACTCCCGCGCAGCCTGACGGTGAACCCTGGCAGGTTGCGCAGGCTGTTAGCAGCGAACTGAGTGCGAAAATACTGCAGCGTAAGCCCGGCGATAGCTGGCGCGTGACCAGTTATTCCGGTCTGCAACAGCGTGGACAGGGTATCGCGCAGGATCTGATCCCGCGACTGGATATCGATGCCGCAGGCGTCGGTGAGGTTATTGAAGAGTCAGGACTTACACCGCATCAGTTCCCGCGCGGCGCTTCGCCGGGTACGTTCTTGCATGGCCTGTTTGAAGATCTCGATTTTACGCAACCGGTGGATCCGCATTGGGTCGAGGAGCAACTGGCGTTGGGCGGTTATGACGCACACTGGACGCCGGTTTTGACCGAATGGCTGGACGCTATTTTGCAGGCGCCTCTCAACGAGACGGGCGTGAGTTTGAGCCAACTTTCCGCGCGAGAAAAACAGGTGGAGATGGAGTTTTATCTGCCGATTTCGCAGCCGTTGATGGCCAACCAGCTTGATGCGTTAATTCGCCAATACGATCCGCTATCGGCGGGGTGCCCTGCGTTGGACTTTATGCAGGTTCGCGGCATGCTGAAAGGCTTTATTGACCTGGTATTCCGCCACCAGGGGCGTTATTACCTGCTCGATTACAAATCGAACTGGTTGGGCGAAGACAGCTCCGCCTATACGCAGCAGGCAATGGCCTCTGCCATGCAGGCGCATCGCTACGACCTTCAATACCAACTTTATACCCTCGCGCTGCATCGCTACTTACGCCATCGCATTGCTGATTACGATTATGAACGCCATTTTGGCGGCGTTATCTATCTCTTCCTGCGCGGCGTTGACAGTGAAAATCCGCAGCAGGGAATTTACGCGACCCGACCTGACGGAGAGTTGATTGCGTTGATGGACGAGATGTTTGCCGGTGCGGTGCAGGAGACGATGTTATGACAATCCAGAAACGATTTCTGGAGGCTGTTGAGCAAAAACAGCTCCGGCCTCTGGATGCTCAGTTCGCGCTGGCGGTTGCCGGAAGTGACAACCCTGCCGTTGCGCTGGCTGCGGCGTTGCTCAGTCGTGAAGCGGGAGAAGGGCACGTCTGCTTACCGCTTTCACGGTTATCTCTGAGCGAGGACGCGCATCCTCTGTTAAGCGCCTGGCTAGCTGAAACGGGTGAGCCAGAAGACTGGGCGGAATGTCTGCTGGCTTCCAGTGCGGTAAGCCGTGGCGAGCAACCCACGCCGCTGGTGCTGTACGGCGATCGCTTGTATCTGAACCGGATGTGGCACAACGAACGTACGGTAGCCCGCTTTTTCAGTGAAGTGAACCACGCCATTGAAGTGGATGAACAACGGTTGACCCACACGCTGGCGGCGCTGTTTCCGCCATCGGAGGGGGTTAACTGGCAAAAAGTAGCCGCTGCTGTTGCGCTCACCCGCCGGATATCGGTGATCTCAGGCGGACCGGGGACGGGAAAAACGACAACGGTCGCAAGGCTGCTGGCGGCGTTGATTCAAATGGCAGACGGTGAGCGCTGTCGTATTCGACTGGCGGCGCCAACGGGAAAAGCGGCTGCGCGCCTGACCGCCTCACTAGGCGCGGCGTTACGAGAGCTACCGCTAACCGATGAGCAAAAGAAACGCATCCCCGATGATGCCAGTACGCTGCATCGATTATTAGGCGCTCAGCCTGGCAGTCAGCGCCTGCGTCATCATGCGGGAAACCCGCTGCATTTGGATGTGCTGGTGGTGGATGAAGCCTCGATGATTGATTTGCCGATGATGTCGCGCCTTATCGATGCGCTGCCGCCACACGGACGGGTGATTTTTCTGGGCGATCGCGACCAGCTCGCTTCCGTCGAAGCGGGGGCCGTGCTGGGGGATATCTGTGCTTTCGTTGGTGACGGGTTTACCCCGGAACGCGCCCGCCAGCTCAGTCGCCTGACCGGGAGCGCTATTCCTGCCGGTTCGGGAATTCAGGCAGCAGCGTTGCGCGACAGTCTGTGCCTGCTGCAAAAGAGCTACCGTTTCGGCAGCGATTCCGGAATCGGTCAGTTGGCTGCGGCAATTAATCGCGGCGACAAAACTGCGATAAAAACGGTGTTCCAGCAGGGATTTAGCGACATCGAAAAAAGCACGCTACACAGCAGCGAGGATTATGCCGCGATGCTGGATGAGGCGCTGGCGGGATATGGGCACTACCTGGATTTGCTGCACGGGGGGGCCGAGCCGGGGGCTGTCATTCAGGCCTTCAATGAGTATCAACTGCTATGCGCCCTGCGGGAAGGTCCGTTTGGCGTTAGTGGTTTGAATGAACGCATTGAGCAGGTGATGGCGCAGAAACGTAAAATTCATCGTTTGACCCATAGCCGCTGGTATGAGGGAAGGCCGGTGATGATCGCGCGCAATGACAGTTCGCTGGGATTATTTAACGGTGATATCGGCATTGCCCTCGACCGTGGACAGGGCCTGAGGGTGTGGTTTGCGCTGCCGGATGGTTCTATCAAATCGGTGCAGCCCAGCCGCTTGCCTGAACATGAAACCACCTGGGCGATGACGGTGCACAAATCGCAGGGATCTGAGTTTGACCACGCGGCGTTGATTTTACCCAGCCAGCATTCACCCGTGGTTACCCGCGAGCTGGTTTATACCGCTGTTACCCGTGCGCGTCGTCGTCTGTCGCTGTACGCCGATGAGCGGATATTAAGCCGCGCCATTGCCACCCGCACCGAACGTCGCAGCGGACTGTCAGCATTATTTAATGACGGCATGATATAGATGTAGGCCGGATAAGCGTCAGCGCCATCCGGCCTAAAAAAGATGTGCCAGCGATGTAGGTCGGATAAGGCAGTTATGCCGCATCCGGCAACCACTCCTATGCCAAATCCGCCATCAGTACTTTTGACCGCCGCTGATAGTTGTACATCTCTTTCTTGCTTTCCGGCAGCAGGTCGATATCCACCGGCGTGAAGCCGCGCTCCTGGAACCAGTGGATGCTGCGTGTGGTTAACACAAACAGCTTGCTCAACCCCATTTGCCGGGCCTGCGCGGCGATCCGTTCCAGCAACACTTCCCCGCGTGACGAGCTACGGTAGTCCGGATGTACCGCCACACACGCCATTTCGCCAATTCTCTCTTCCGGGAAAGGGTACAGAGCGGCGCAGGCGATGGTCAGGTTATCACGCTGAATAATCGTGAATTTGTCGATCTCCATTTCCAGTTGTTCGCGGGAGCGGCGGACCAGAATGCCTTGTTGTTCCAGCGGGCGGATAAGCTCCAGAATGCCGCCGATATCGTTAATGGTAGCGCGACGGATCTGCTCGGCGCTTTCCATTACGATCTGCGTACCGATCCCGTCGCGGGAGAACAGTTCCTGCAGCAATGCGCCATCTTCCTGATAGCTGATCAGGTGGCAGCGACGTACGCCACTGCGACAGGCCTTCACTGCCCCGCGCAGGAAGCGCACCGTGCCGGAGCTGTAATCGCCTTTCTCTTCCTGCAACTCAACGCGAGCCTGAGCTTCGTTAGGAAACAGCTCGGAAATAATATCGCCGTCATCGTTGGTGACACCCTGAGAGGAGCAAAAGCCGATCATTTTCTCGGCCTTCAGTTTGATAGCCAACTGCGTGGCGACCTCTTCTGACGTCAGGTTAAAGCTCTCACCGGTGACGGAAACGGCAACCGGGCCCATCAGCACAATTGCGCCGCTGTCTAACTGGCGGTGAATGGCCTCTTCATCAATACGACGAATACGCCCGCTATGGCAGTAATCTACGCCGTCATCAACACCCAGCGGCTGAGAGATAATAAAATTACCGCTGACCACATTGATGTGAGCACCCTGCAATGGCGTATTATTCAGGCTCATCGACAGGCGGGCGGTAATATCAAGCTGAAGTAAACCCGCAGCCTGTTTGACCAGTTCCAGCGTTTTAGCGTCGGTAACGCGCGTATTTTTGTGGTACACCGGCTCATGATGATGCGCCGCAAGATTGGCATCAATCTGCGGTCGTGCGCCATAGACCACGACCAGGCGGATGCCGAGGCTATGAAGAAGACCAATGTCATTGACGATACTGGAAAAGTTTTCATGCTCGATGGCTTCGCCGCCCAGCATAATGACAAACGTTTTTCCCCGATGGGTATTGATATAGGGAACAGAATGGCGGAATCCCTGTACCAGTTCGGTTCTACGCTCCTTCACCACGGCACACCCTCATTGCATGATTATTCGTAATTTGTGTATTTTTATTCTGTTTTTGCGCTGTGCGCAAGCGTAATTTTTACCCATGCCGAAGATTTTTCTCAGTAATGCCGTGAATATAAAAAGAATGTTTACCCTTTTATAGATGACAGATTATGCGTCATTCGCTAAAGTTTCCGGTCAATTCGGACGTTTTACGTATTACCTCTAAAAAAGATTTCTTTGCTCGGGAGAAGCATGTCGGGATCCAATTCAGCAATCAGTCGCCGCCGTTTATTGAAAGGTGCGGGTGCTATGTGGCTTTTGAGCGTCAGCCAGGTGGGTCTGGCGGCCGTGAGTCAGGTCGTTGCCGTACGTATCTGGCCTGCGTCCAGCTACACTCGCGTCACGGTAGAATCTAACCGTCTGCTGAAATACAAACAGTTTGCCCTGAGTAATCCTGAGCGTGTGGTTGTGGATATTGAAGACGTTAATTTGAACTCGGTGCTCAAGGGCATTGGGACGCAGATTCGTCCTGACGATCCGTATATTAAGTCGGCGCGCGTTGGCCAGTTTGATCCTAAGACCGTGCGGATGGTGTTCGAGCTGAAACAGAATGTGAAGCCGCAACTTTTTGCGCTGGCTCCGGTGGCAGGCTTTAAAGAACGTCTGGTAATGGATCTCTATCCCGCGAATGCCCAGGACGTTCAGGATCCGCTGCTGGCATTGCTGGAAGATTACAACAAGGGCGATCTGGATAAACAGGTGCCACCTGCACAAAGTGGCCCGCAGCCGGGTAAAGCGGGGCGCGATCGTCCCATTGTCATTATGCTGGATCCAGGCCACGGCGGAGAAGACTCCGGTGCGGTGGGGAAATACAAGACGCGTGAAAAGGATGTGGTGCTGCAGATTGCCCGCCGCCTGCGAGCCCTCATAGAGAAAGAGGGCAACATGAAGGTCTTTATGACACGAAATGAAGATATCTTCATTCCGCTTAAAGTCCGCGTGGCGAAAGCGCAGAAGCAGCGTGCTGACCTGTTTGTCTCTATTCACGCCGATGCCTTTACCAGTCGACAACCCAGCGGTTCGTCGGTGTTTGCGCTCTCGACCAAAGGTGCGACAAGTACCGCCGCGAAATATCTGGCGCAGACCCAGAACGCCTCGGATCTCATTGGTGGTGTCAGTAAGAGCGGTGACCGCTACGTCGACCACACCATGTTCGACATGGTGCAGTCGCTGACCATCGCCGACAGCCTGAAGTTTGGTAAAGCGGTATTGAGTAAGCTTGGCAAAATCAACAATCTGCACAAGAACCAGGTTGAACAGGCCGGGTTTGCGGTACTAAAAGCGCCGGATATCCCGTCTATTCTGGTCGAAACGGCATTTATCAGTAACGTTGAGGAAGAGCGCAAACTCAAAACGGCGACCTTCCAGCAGGAAGTTGCAGAGTCGATTCTGGCAGGGATTAAAGCCTACTTTGCCGATGGGGCGACGCTGGCGAGAAGGGGATAACAAAAAAGCGCTGAAAAGCGCTTTTTTTATGGGCGGCAGAAACAAAAAAACACCCGTTAAGGTGTTTAATGTGTTGGTTGCGGGGGCCGGATTTGAACCGACGACCTTCGGGTTATGAGCCCGACGAGCTACCAGGCTGCTCCACCCCGCGTCACCGTACTGCTTATATTTTATCAAATTTGATTGGTTGCGGGGGCCGGATTTGAACCGACGACCTTCGGGTTATGAGCCCGACGAGCTACCAGGCTGCTCCACCCCGCGTCCGTCTTTTTGCTTCGTATTTCAAACCACATCAGCGCTGGCTTTCCTCGTTCACCTCAGTCACTTACTGGAGTAAGCTCGTAAGGATTCACTGCGTCGCCGCCTTGCTGTGACTCGAACTACTTTGCAAAAATCTTACATCAAATTTTAATTGGTTGCGGGGGCCAGATTTGAACTGACGACCTTCGGGTTATGAGCCCGACGAGCTACCAGGCTGCTCCACCCCGCGTCCGTGGATGCGCACTATACTCTGCTCGCATTTTCATGCAACCCTTTTTTCACCTTGATCACGTTTTTAGGGTGAAAATGAACAAAAACAACGCATTCTGGATTGTTTTTTGCTCAAAATTTGCGTTCGGGTATGTATACGCATTTCATTAGGTTCGGGGGTTTGTTATCTTCGTCTCGCATTCAGGCAACATAAGACGAGAACAATGAAAGGACGTTGGGCAAAATATCTTCTGGCGGGAGCTGTAGTCGCGATGCTCGCCGCGTGTTCCTCAAAACCCACCGATCGTGGGCAGCAGTATAAAGACGGGAAATTTACCCAGCCTTTCTCACTGGTGAACCAGCCTGATGCGGTTGGCGCGCCAATCAATGCCGGTGATTTCGCCGAGCAGGTTAATCAAATTCGCAGCGCTTCGCCACGTTTGTACGGCAACCAGAGCGACGTCTACAACGCTATCCAGCAATGGTTACGTGCGGGCGGTGATACGCGCAGTATGCGCCAGTTTGGTATTGATGCCTGGCAAATGGAAGGGGCGGACAACTACGGTAACGTCCAGTTTACCGGTTACTACACACCGGTTATCCAGGCGCGCCATACGCGCCAGGGCGAGTTTCAGTATCCTATCTATCGCATGCCACCAAAACGTGGGCGCTTACCCTCTCGTGCCGAGATCTACGCGGGCGCGCTAAGCGACAATTATATTCTGGCATACAGCAACTCCCTGATGGATAACTTCATTATGGATGTTCAGGGCAGTGGTTACATCGATTTTGGCGATGGCAGCCCGCTCAACTTCTTTAGCTATGCCGGGAAAAACGGCCACGCCTATCGCAGTATCGGTAAAGTGCTTATCGACCGTGGCGAAGTGAAAAAAGAAGATATGTCGATGCAGGCTATTCGCCACTGGGGTGAAACGCACAGCGAAGCCGAAGTGCGTGAGCTGCTGGAGCAGAACCCATCGTTTGTCTTCTTTAAACCGCAATCTTTTGCTCCGGTGAAAGGGGCCAGCGCGGTGCCGCTGATTGGCCGCGCGTCCGTAGCTTCTGACCGTAGTATCATTCCTGCGGGCACAACGTTACTGGCGGAAGTCCCGTTACTGGACAATAACGGCAAGTTTACCGGCCAGTACGAACTGCGCCTGATGGTGGCGTTAGATGTGGGTGGGGCTATTAAAGGGCAACACTTCGACATCTATCAGGGTATTGGCGCTGACGCCGGACACCGTGCCGGGTGGTATAATCACTACGGTCGCGTATGGGTACTAAAAACAGCGCCGGGTGCGGGTAACGTGTTCAGCGGTTAATTGCCGGATGGCGCTTCGCTTATCAAGCCTACATTATTGAGTAGGCCTGATAAGGCGTAGCCGACATCAGGCAGTCAGACTGCTCGGTATTAATGAATTTGAGGTTCTATGTCTGTGGTTATTAGCGATGTCTGGCGCCAACGTTTTGGCGGTACGGCACGTCTGTATGGCGAAAATGCGTTGCAGCTGTTTGCCCAATCGCACGTTTGCGTGGTTGGGATTGGCGGAGTAGGGTCATGGGCGGCGGAAGCGCTGGCGCGAACCGGTATTGGCGCTATCACACTCATCGATATGGATGATGTGTGCGTCACCAATACAAACCGCCAGATCCATGCGCTGCGTGATAACGTCGGTCTGGCAAAAGCTGAAGTGATGGCGGAGCGTATCCGACAGATTAACCCGGAGTGCCGGGTGAACGTGGTCGATGATTTTGTTACGCCAGATAACGTTGCTGAATATATTAATGCGGGATTTTCGTACGTCATCGATGCGATTGATAGCGTGCGCCCAAAAGCGGCACTGATCGCGTACTGTCGGCGTAACAAAATTCCGCTGGTGACCACCGGTGGTGCGGGCGGACAGATCGATCCTACCCAGATTCAGGTCGTTGATTTGGCAAAAACCATCCAGGATCCGCTGGCGGCCAAGCTACGTGAGCGGCTGAAAAGCGATTTTGGCGTGGTGAAAAACAGCAAAGGCAAGCTGGGCGTGGACTGCGTGTTCTCGACCGAAGCGCTGGTTTACCCGCAGGCGGATGGCTCGGTATGTGCGATGAAAGCGACGGCGGAAGGGCCGAAGCGTATGGATTGCGCGTCCGGGTTTGGCGCGGCCACCATGGTGACAGCCACCTTTGGCTTTGTTGCTGTCTCCCATGCGCTGAAGAAGATGATGGCGAAGGCCGCGCGTCAGGCCTGATTGTGTCGGATGTCGCTACGCTTATCCGACCTACGGTTCGTGCAGTGTTGTAGGCCGGATAAGACGTATCTGCGTCGTCATCCGGCTTTCTGGGCCGCCTCGAGAATCGCTTCGTTCAGAGCATGTAGTCCCTGGCTACGCGAGGCGCTGAGCTGCGCGCGTAAACCCAGTTCGTCAAATAACGCCATCGGCGAACGCGCCAGTAACTCGGCTGCCGTTTTACCTTCGACCGCGGTGAGTAATACCGCCAACAGCCCACGTACTATTCGACCTTCGCTGTCGCCGAAGAAATGCAGAGTGCCATTCTCATGAAGAGTATGCCCCAGCCAGACGCGGTTTTCGCAGCCCGCAATTTCTTTGACCTGCGCCTTTAGCGCATCCGGGAGCGCCGGCAACTGCTTACCCAGCAGAATCAGCTGGCGATATTTATCTTCCCACTGAGTAAGCGGGATAAAGGTATTGCGTAACGTCTCTTCGGTTACGGTTGTGCCAAACGGGTGTCCGGCGAACAGAGGGCTTGTCATTAATCCACCAATATTTCCAGCGCGCGGTCGACGGCTGCGACCAACGCATCCACATCGCTTTGGGTATTATAAGGGGCAAATGAGGCGCGTAGTGTTCCGGATACGCCCAGCTCCGCCAGCAACGGCTGTGCGCAGTGTTGCCCCGCGCGCAGCGCAATGCCATATTCGGCCAGCAGAGTGACCATATCGCTGTGATGAACACCCGCGAAATCAAAGGCTAACAGACTGGAGTCCTGGCAGCGGAAGGAACGAAAGCCAGGGCGTTTCGCCAGGGCATCTTCTGCCAGCGTCGCCAGACCCCGGCTCCAGTTTTCGGCCTGCGCAACGTCGACGTCCGCCAGCCATTCGAGCGCCGCGCTTAGCCCGATAACGCCTGCAACGTTAGGCGTACCGGCTTCCAGCTTCCATGGTGCGGGCTGAGTGGTGAAACCGTCAAAACTGACTTCGCTAATCATCTTACCGCCCCCAAGCCAGGGAGACATGGCTTCCAACAGTTCCGGCTTACCGTACAGCACGCCAATACCGGTGGGGCCATATAGCTTGTGGCCTGAAAACGCATAGAAATCAATATCCAACTGCTGTACATCGGCAGGGTAATGCACAATCCCCTGGGCACCATCAACCATCACCACCATGCCAGCCGCATGGGCGAGCGTAATGGCGCGGGCCAGATCCGGGCAGCCACCGGTGACGTTCGACATTTGCCCGAGCGCCAGAATGCGGCTGCGCGGGGTAATGAGCTGCGTGAGGCGCTCAACGTCTGGCAATAAATGGAGGTTGAGTGGGAGTTTGACGACCTTAGCCCCCGTTTGTTCCGCGACCATCAGCCAGGGAACGAGGTTGGCGTGATGTTCCGCTGCGCTAACGATAATCTCATCACCCGGTTGAAGGCGTGGACGCGCATAGCTTTGGGCAACCATGTTGATCGCTTCCGTTGTGCCGCGGGTCCAGACGATGGTTTTGTCATCCGACGCATTAATCAGGTGTGCGACTTTTTCCCGCGCGGCTTCATAGCGTGCGGTCAGGCGCTGGGCTTCAGCAAACTGGCTGCGATGGACGTTCCCGGCACTCAGGCTATAAAACTGATGGGTAGCCTCAATGACCGCCTGCGGCTTCAGCGCCGTAGCAGCGCTGTCGAGATAAACGCCAGCATCGTTGAGTGCGGGAAATTGTGCGCGAAAGTGCGCGGGGTTAAAAGCGTTCATGGTATTCCTCAGTTCAGTAAACCGATCGTGGCGCAAAAAGGGCATTGATACAAGGGTTGTGCTAACCATCGGAATACTCTGGATATCCTGGCAAAGCCCGTTCAGTGTCTTATGCTAAATAGTGTTAGGCGAATACTTTTGCCTGTTATGGAATTCATTTTATCTAGCATAAATCGCTTTAAGGAGAAGAAGATGAAAAAGACTGCCGCCATTATTTCTGCCTGTATGCTGACTTTTGCCCTGAGCGCCTGTTCTGGTTCGAATTACGTGATGCACACCAATGATGGCCGCTCAATCGTAGCTGATGGTAAACCACAGACCGATAATGAGACGGGGATGATTTCGTATAAAGACGCTAACGGCAACAAACAGCAGATTAACCGTACTGACGTGAAAGAGATGGTAGAACTGGAGCAATAACAGCCGGTCGGCCATCGACGAAATGTGGACAAAAAAAAGCACCGCAATTTGGCGGTGCTACATTAATCACTATGGACAGACAGGGTAAATGTACAGGAAGTGAAAAAGGGTAGCTTTGCTACCATGGTCTGAATCGCAGACCAATTGCAAACACAACAACACAACATCACAACCGTAAGCCAAAAGCCCACCAGAACACGCATTCCGATAAAACTTTTCGTTCCGGCTTCAGGAAGTGCCGCCACTATAGGTATTTGCTGGTAGAACCTCAACGGACAATTTATAATGGCTCAGATAAAAAAAACTAATAGGTTACAGCCTGTTAGCTAATTGTTAAATTCATTTAACATCAAAGCCTAAAAGTCATGTCAAAACGATTACCACCCTTAAATGCGTTACGTGTTTTTGATGCTGCAGCGCGTCATTTAAGCTTTACTCGCGCAGCAGAAGAGCTTTTTGTGACGCAGGCCGCAGTAAGTCACCAAATCAAGTCACTTGAGGATTTTTTGGGGCTAAAACTGTTTCGTCGACGCAATCGATCTTTGCTGTTAACGGAAGAAGGTCAAAGCTACTTTCTCGACATTAAAGAGATTTTTTCGCAATTAACCGACGCGACGCGTAAACTTCAGGCACGCAGTGCAAAAGGTGCGCTTACCGTTAGTTTATTGCCCAGTTTTGCGATCCAATGGCTGGTGCCCAGACTCTCTAGCTTTAACTCAGCTTATCCGGGAATCGATGTCAGGATCCAGGCGGTGGACCGTCAGGAAGACAAACTGGCTGATGATGTTGATGTGGCGATTTTCTACGGACGCGGCAACTGGCCGGGTCTGCGCGTTGAAAAATTGTACGCAGAATATTTATTGCCGGTCTGCTCTCCGCTGTTGCTTACCGGTGATAAACCGCTAAAGACACCGGACGACCTGGCAAAACACACGTTATTGCATGATGCGTCGCGACGAGACTGGCAAGCCTATACGCGCCAGCTTGGCCTGAATCATATCAACGTACAGCAGGGACCTATCTTCAGCCATAGCGCCATGGTGCTACAGGCTGCAATCCATGGACAGGGGATCGCGCTGGCTAACAACGTCATGGCGCAGTCCGAAATTGAAGCCGGACGTCTGGTCTGTCCGTTTAACGATGTTCTGGTCAGCAAAAACGCATTTTATCTGGTTTGTCATGACAGTCAGGCAGAACTGGGTAAAATAGCCGCCTTCCGTCAGTGGATTCTGGCGAAAGCGGCCACGGAACAAGAAAAATTCCGCTTTCGTTATGAACAATAATTTACGTAGGGTATTCAAATGACCAGCCGTTTTATGCTGATTTTTGCCGCCGTAAGTGGCTTTATTTTTGTGGCGTTGGGCGCCTTTGGGGCACATGTTCTGAGCAAAACCCTCGGTGTTGTTGAAATGGGGTGGATTCAGACCGGCCTTGAGTATCAGGCGTTTCATACGCTGGCTATCTTTGGCCTGGCCGTCGCCATGCAACGGCGCATTAGTATTTGGTTTTACTGGAGTAGCGTGTTTCTGGCATTAGGTACAGTGCTGTTTAGCGGCAGCCTGTATTGTCTCGCGCTCTCTCATTTACGCCTGTGGGCGTTTGTTACCCCTGTCGGCGGCTTCAGCTTCCTCGTAGGCTGGGCGCTGATGTTAGTGGGCGCTATTCGATTGAAACGTAAGGGCGTTAGCCATGAATAAGGTTGTATTGTTGTGTCGCCCAGGTTTTGAAAAAGAGTGCGCCGCAGAAATTACGGATAAAGCAGGACGCCGGGAAATCTTCGGTTTTGCCCGCGTGAAAGACAATGCGGGTTACGTCATCTTCGAATGCTATCAGCAGGACGATGCTGAAAAGTTAGTGAAAGAGCTGCCGTTTAGTTCGCTGATTTTTGCTCGTCAAATGTTTGTGGTGGGCGAGCTTCTGCAATACTTACCGCCGGAAGATCGTATTACACCGATCGTTGGCATGTTGCAGGGTGTGGTGGAAAAGGGTGGCGATCTGCGAGTAGAAGTTGCCGACACCAATGAAAGCAAAGAGCTGGTTAAATTTTGCCGTAAATTTACCGTACCGTTGCGTGCAGCGCTGCGCGAAGCAGGCGTACTGGCAAAGTATGAAACGCCAAAACGTCCGGTGGTTCACGTCTTCTTTATCGCCCCTGGCTGTTGTTATACCGGCTATTCCTGGCCTGACAATAACTCACCGTTTTACATGGGGATTCCGCGTCTGAAGTTTCCAGCCGATGCGCCGAGCCGTTCAACGCTCAAGCTGGAAGAAGCGCTGCACGTGTTTATCCCTGCCGATGAATGGGATGAGCGTCTGGCGAACGGAATGTATGCGGTGGATTTAGGCGCCTGCCCGGGCGGATGGACCTATCAGCTGGTTAAACGCAACATGTGGGTTTATTCCGTGGATAACGGCCCGATGGCGCAAAGCCTGATGGATACCGGGCAGGTCACCTGGCTACGTGAAGACGGATTTAAGTACCGTCCGAATCGCAATAACATTTCGTGGATGGTCTGTGACATGGTGGAGAAGCCGGCGAAGGTTGCCGCGCTGATGGCACAATGGCTGGTCAACGGCTGGTGTCGTGAGACGATCTTCAACCTCAAGCTGCCGATGAAAAAACGCTACGAAGAGGTATCACAGAACCTGGCTTACATTCAGGCCCAGCTTGATGAACATGGCGTAAATGCCCAGATTCAGGCGCGTCAGCTGTATCATGACCGTGAAGAAGTAACCGTTCACGTACGTCGTCTGTGGGCTGCTGTCGGCGGTCGTCGCGACGAGCGATAAGGCTACAACCCAGGCCGGATGGCGGCGTAATCGCCCTATTCGGCCTGGATTGCTTCAATCAGCTGTGTATCTGAAACAATATGCGTCACATCATCCAGATGCCCAATTCTGGCCTCTCCCGAACGATTAAATTTACTTTTATCGATCAGTAATAAAGACTGCGATGCACGCTTAAGCAGAATGGATTTGAAGTCTGCGTTGGTTGCATTTGAGTCCCAGAGCGCACCGTCGCTGTCGATCCCTTCGCAGGAAAAAATAAACAGGTCAATCTCGAGTGGTTTTAGCTGCGAGATAAGCGAGGGATTAACGTAGCAACCGTATTTGCGCTCAAGGCGACCGCCGGAGCTGATAAGCTGAATGTGTTCACGTTTAGCCAATTCCTGGCAGATGGGCTGGCTGTTGGTAAAAACGTGAATGTTGATGTCCGGTAACTGTCGCGCCAGATACCAGCAGGTAGAGCTGGCGTCTAAGGCAATCACCATACCTTCTTCGATCCATGCCAACGCTTCACGGGCGATATCCGCTTTGTGCGCATAGTGGCTTTTGAGTCGAATATGAAATGGGTCACCGCTGTCCTGATTTTCCCGGTGAATAACTTTGGCCCGACCGTGATTGCGTAACACTTTTCCCTGGGTCTGTAACTCGCTGAGATCGCGGCGAATGGTCTCTTTGCTGACGTTAAGCTGCAAAGCCAGGGCTTCGGTTGTCAGGCTTTTGTGGTTAGTAAGCAGATCTACGATTGCCTGCTGGCGCGCCGCTTTCATGTTCTGATCCTCATCTAATGATGAATGCCCGTACCTGACGGGCATTCTGACCAGAGATTACGGCGTTACCCCTTTTTTTAAAAGAATATTCCCGTACTTTGCCCGCTCTCCTGTGATAACGATCGCAAACGCCTTTTGTGCTCGTTCGTAAAAGGCAAAGCGGTCAATACGCGTGATGTCCGGGCAGGGGGTCTGTAATGAAAGTGCCTGACGATAGCGAGCCTCAACGTCAGGGTCGAGAGTGTCGCCTTCAACCGCAGCCATCATCACCAGCGGTGGGGCGTAGCTGTCCAGTTCAAATAGCGGAATAAGCGCCCGCAGCAGATCGCTGACCAGCAGACCGTCAGCGCGGATGACCTGTGGCCCCATGCTGTTGGCCGGGAAGTGGGCATCGGAAAAGATAATCTCATCGCCGTGTCCCATTTCGGCCAGCACTTTCAGTAAGTCGGGGGAAATTAAGGGAGATATCGTTTTAAGCATGTTACTCGACTCCTGTGAGTTCGGATTCGGTTTGCGGATAGAAGTAACGGTACTGATAGCGCACCTGTTCGCGCGCCTGCTCCGGGGAGGTAAATTCCCCGATGCCTGACCAGGCAAACATTGCGGCGCCTGCCACGGTGGTTTCGGCATCATCCAGCACTTTGACAGGGATCCCGAGAACGTTCGCTTTGATTTGGTTCCACAAGATGTTGCGGCTGCCCCCGCCAACTAATAGCAGTTCAGTGGCCTGGAAATAGCCGATTTTTTCCAGCGTTTGCAGATTCCGCTGCAGCTGTTCTGTCAGTCCTTCCAGCGCGGCGCGATAAAAGTGCCCACGAGTCGTATTGAGGGTAACCCCTTGCCAGCCCGCATTCTGACAGGCCAGCAGGTCGCAGTGCATCTTCACCCCTTCGGCACCAGCGGGAATATCCCGAGCTTCATCAATCAACGTTTGCCAGGGCGTGTCGGCGGTCCACAACAGCTTACGAACCCATTCAAGCACGCCGGAAGCCAGCCACTGCATACCGGGATTGTTAAGCCCTGGCTGACTATCCAGCTCACAGGTGGAGCCCGCATAATGGCTGAGCAGGGAGGTATTTACCTGCGCACTGCGCACCATCAGAATTTCCCATGTGCCGGAAGAGAGTACCGGTTCATCCTGTTGGGCTCCTGCGCCAAATAGCGCAAACTGTGTGTCGTGTCCGGCAGAGATGACTGGAATACCCTCTGGAAGTCCGAGCTGGCTGGCGGCCTCGCGTTGCAGTACCCCAATTTGTTCGCCTGCTTCAACCAGACGCGGAAACAGGCGACGCGGTATGCCTGTTGCCTGCAAAATATCCTGGCTGAAATCACGTTGCTGGATATCCAGCATCTGGCTGGTTCCTGCCATGGTGATGTCAGTTGTGAACTCGCCGGTTAAACGTTGGTTGATAAGCGACGAGATAAACAGCCAGGCGTGCGCCTGTTCCAGTAATTGTGGGTGGTTCTCTTTCAGCCACACCAGTTTGTACAGCGTATTGAAGCTAAACGCCCCAACGCCGGAGATTTCCTGCAGTTGCTGCGGTGACATGTAGCGATGGATATTCTCCATTACCGCTGCGGTACGTGGGCATTTCCAGCTGATCACCGGATACAGTTGTTTGCCGTTCTTATCCACCAGCGCGCCGTCCACGCCGAAGGTGGTGACGGCGATCCCGCGAATTTGGCAGGCGGCCAATTGTGAGGAAAGCCGCTGACAGCAGTCGGCAAAGCGTTGCAGAATGGCCTCCAGCGACCATTGGTGCCAGGCACTGTTTTCTGCGGCGATGTCACTGGCGTTCGGGGTCGCTGCGCGGGCGACAATCTTCCCCTGTCGGTCAACGGCAATGGCCCGTACGTTGGTCGCGCCACAGTCGAGAACCAGAATAACCTCTTGTTTCATAATTGCTCCTGGGAGATTACCTATTACCTGATGGTGGCTTCGCCTTATCCGGCCTACAAAACCGTGTGCTTCGTAGGCCGCGCCGCCATCAGGCAATCGCTCGATGTTTAACGCTTATACAGCGGACCGTAGTTCTGACAAGCGCGGTAATCCTGACCTTCCGTATCCATACCGTGGGCGGCCCAGGAGGAAGGACGATAAATTTTCTCGTCTTCCACGTTGTGCATGCACACAGGGATACGCAGCATGGCAGCCAGAGTGATAAAGTCCGCACCTACGTGACCAATCGTCAGCACCCCGTGGTTAGCGCCCCAGTTAGCCATGACGGAATAGACATCGCTGAACGGGCCCTTGCCGGTTAAGCGCGGAGCAAACCAGGTGGTTGGCCATGTGGAGTTGGTACGCGCATCAAGCTGGTCGTGCATATCTTTCGGCAATTCCACGCTCCAGCCTTCCGCGATTTGCAGCACCGGTCCCAACCCTTTGATGATGTTGATACGGCTCATGGTGAACGGCACACCGCCTTCAGTCAGGAAGCGAGATGAGTAACCGCCCCCGCGGAAGTATTCGTGAATAGCCGGGCACCATTCGGTTGCCGCCAGGCATTCATCCGCCTCTTTCTGCGAGATTTCCCAGTGTGGTTTCATGGTCGGTTTACCTTCGCTGTCGCGCTGTTTGCAGGAACCGTCCAGTGCCGCAGAACCGGAGTTAATCAAGTGAATGATGCCGTGCTCAGCAAGGCCGGTCAGCGGTTTACCCGTCACGCGTTCAACCGCCTCTGGCGACCAGTAGGTGCGCACATCGGCAAAGACCTGGGCCGTGCCGGTGAGTTGATGGCCGAACAGCATCGCTACGCCGTTCAGGCTGTCGTTTTCGGTTGCGACAACGAACGGTTCACGAACGCCATTCCAGTCAAAGGAACTGTTGAGCAACGCTTCGGCGGTATCGCCATTTGGGTATTGATCGGTCCAGTGACGTTGCCCCTGGAAGCCCGCGGCGATCGCGTTATAGCCCAGGGATTCTTCGACCAGACCTTTGTCTGCCAGCTTTTTGTTACCCTGCATCATGTCGCGAATGCACATAGCCATCAGCAGGCTTTCTTTCAGCACTGCGCGGCTTTGTTCAGTGTTACGCTTATATTGCTGCGCGTTCTGATCTTCGCCGTAGCGGAAGTTTTTGTCCGCCCACGCCAGCGCCATTTCCAGCTCGGTTTCATCATAGATTTTCTGGTCAATGCGACGACGCAGCTCGGTCATATCAACCGCCTGCACCTTCATACCCAGCCAGGATTCAAAGAAGTTATGGTCGACGATAGAACCGGCGATGCCCATTGATACACCACCGACAGACAGGTAGCTTTTCCCTTTCATACTGGCGACCGCTAAGCCGGCACGGGCAAAGCGCAGCAGTTTTTCTTCAACATCGGCAGGGATAGATGTGTCGTCTGCATCCTGTACGTCATGACCATAGATGGAGAAGGCCGGAAGTCCTTTTTGGCTGTGAGCTGCCAGTGCGGCGGCCAGGTAAACCGCCCCCGGACGTTCCGTGCCGTTGAAGCCCCAGATCGCTTTCGGGCGCATCGGATCCATGTCGATGGTTTCACTGCCGTAGCACCAACATGGGGTAACGGTAATCGTCACGCCAACATTCTGGCTGCTGAATTTTTCTTCACAGGCTGCGGATTCCGCCATGCCGGCGATACAGGTATCGGCAATCACACATTCAATTTGTGCGCCGCAGGCATGACGAAGTTTTTCAGTGATAAGCGCTGCGGTAGCTTTAGCCATATTCATGGTTTGCTCTTCGAGCGACTCACGTACACCCATACGACGTCCGTCAATAACCGGGCGAATACCAATTTTTGGTAAGCTGATTTTTTTCATCACAGATTCCTCACGTTATTCGGATAAATATTCAGTTGGCTGCCGTTTGTGAACGGAAGCGGGCAAAAATAAAGATGATGGCGAAGCAAAGCGCCGGGACCAGTTCAGCGGTCGGGATATTGCCAGCGGCATCGCTGACAAAGCCCATCACCGGGGTCACAATGCCGCCGCCAATGATGGTCATGACGATAAAAGACGAGCCGTATTTGGTGTCTTGTCCCAGATTTTTGATCCCCAGAGAAAAAATGGTTGGGTACTGAATCGACATAAATGCGCTGCACAACGTCAGGGCCAGCAGGCCGATCTGGCCACCGGTGAAAGCGGAAATCAGGCACAGAATCATGGCAAGCAGGGCATATGCGGCCAGCACTTTATGCGGCGCAAAGCGACTGATAAGCCAGGTGCCGGAGAAACGACCGATAAAGAAGCACACCATGGTGCCGGTCAGGTAGTTGGCGGCGAAACCTGGCGTCATGCCTGGGATCTCTTCGATTGCGTAGCGAATCAGGTAGCTCCAGCAGGCAGTTTGTGCACCGACGTAGCAGAACTGCGCCAGTACCGCCCAACGCCAGTGACGAATGCGCACCAGGCGGGAAAGAGACGCGGAGAATGAACTCTGAGCGTTGTCACTGTGATCGTCACTTTGCAGGGTCGGAAACTTGGTAAACATGATCAGCAGGGCGACCAGCAAAACGACCGCGACGATGATCATATAAGGGGTTTGAACCGATAACACCAGGCTGTGCTTGTAGGCGCTTAGCTGTTCTGGCGCCATCTTATCGAGTACGTCTTGAGATTGATGTGGCACATTAGACAAAATAAGACTTTGCCCAAAAACAACCGCAATAATGGCACCAAATGAGTTAAAAGTTTGCGCGAGATTTAATCGGAAATGACCGCCGCTTTCCGGGCCCAGTACGGTTACAAAGGGGTTGGCAGCCGTTTCCAGACAACCTAAGCCCGCCGCAATAATAAATAGGCCAATCAGGAATAAGGTGTAATTCATTACCTCTGCCGCTGGCCAGAATAATGCTGCACCGATGGCATATAAGAATAATCCGGTAATAATGCCTGCTTTATAACTTAGTTTTTTCATCAAGATCCCGGCCGGGATTGGAATGACGAAATAACCAAAATAAAAAGCAGATTGAATCAGACCAGCCTGAAAGTTTGTTAATGTAAAAGCTTGCTGAAATTGTGGTAATAAAATGTCATTAAGATTATTGGCAACCGCCCAAAGAAAAAACAGTGAACAGAGTAACGCGAAGGGAATGACATAATTTTTTGTCTGCCCCCGCTCTACCGCATGAAAACTTTGTGTTTGTATTGATGTGTTTCCCATAGCATCCTCATCAGTTCATAAGCATGTTCAACAGCTTAAGAGTACGATTGGTGATTTTTACCAACCTGCTAATCCAGGTGAGTTCCGGTAACCTGCCAGATAAAATTGGCCTTCATGAATGAACTCATGAATTCATTTTCAAATAAAAACCGGCCATTAATATGATGGTGGTCACATTTATGCTCAGGGTGTGGGTTTATGTGATTATCATCACTTTAATTTCTTTAAAACAATGACCGTTTGAGAAAAATAAATTAAAAAGCCACAGGGATAATGCCCGAATTAATTAGTTAAGTGGAAAACGGGCAATGGTAACAATTAATTCGCAAATGACCGTTTTACAATGATTTTATTAAGAACGGACATTTTGCAATTGTAATATTATGCCTGCATGTTTTTATTCAGCGTTATTAGTTGATGAACATCACAAAATCCAGTGCTAAAAATTCCCTTCTCTTTATTCAGCATGATGATAGTTAGCAAATACCCGCTTAAATCAACAGAGCGTCGAGGTATTAGCAATGTTCTGTTGTCGCATTTTGACTCACTGAGAGAGGTAAGTAATGGAACGAAATACGCTGGCACGGCAGATTATCAATACCTGCCTGGAAATGACCCGTCTGGGGTTGAATCAGGGGACTGCGGGTAATGTAAGTGTGCGTTACCAGGACGGGATGTTAATTACCCCGACGGGTATTCCGTATGACAAACTCACCGAATCCCACATTGTGTACATCAACGCTGAGGGGCAGCACGAAGAAGGGAAATTACCTTCCAGCGAGTGGCGGTTCCATATGGCCGCTTATCAGACGCGTCCCGATGCTCAGGCGGTGGTCCATAATCATGCTGTGCATTGTACTGCTGTTTCTATTCTCAACCGGCCAATCCCGGCAATCCATTACATGATTGCGGCGGCTGGCGGTAACTCAATTCCCTGTGCGCCATATGCGACATTTGGCACGCGTGAGCTTTCCGAGCACGTTGCGGTAGCGCTGAAAAACCGAAAAGCAACGCTGTTGCAGCATCATGGGCTGATCGCCTGCGAGGAAAATCTGGAAAAAGCCCTGTGGTTAGCGCATGAAGTGGAAGTGCTGGCGCAGCTTTATCTCAGCACGCTGGCGATTACCGATCCGGTTCCGGTACTGGACGATGAGGCTATCGCTATTGTGCTGGAAAAATTCAAAACATATGGATTGCGTATTGAAGAATAGGAGATAAAACGATGGCGAACAGAATGATTCTGAACGAAACGGCATGGTTTGGCCGGGGAGCTGTTGGCGCATTAACCGATGAAGTTATTCGTCGTGGTTATCGCAAAGCGTTGATTGTGACTGATAAAAATCTGGTGCAGTGCGGCGTTGTTGAGAAGGTGACTTCCCGAATGGATGCTGCAGGTCTGGCATGGGAAATCTATTCAGGCGTTATTCCTAATCCAACCATTGCGGTAGTGCAGGAAGGATTGAGTGTCTTTCAGCAAAGCGGCGCAGACTATCTGGTCGCCATTGGTGGAGGCTCCCCGCAGGATACCTGTAAAGCGATTGGCATTATTAACAATAACCCGGAGTTTGCGGATGTACGCAGCCTTGAAGGGTTATCGCCGACACGCTTCCCGAGCGTGCCAGTTATGGCTATCCCAACCACAGCGGGAACGGCGGCGGAAGTGACCATTAACTACGTGATCACTGACGAAGAGAATCGGCGTAAGTTTGTTTGTGTCGATCCACATGACATCCCGCAGGTGGCGTTCATTGATGCTGACATGATGGACGGCATGCCTGCTGCATTAAAAGCGGCTACTGGCGTAGATGCACTGACTCATGCCATTGAAGGCTACATTACGCGGGCTGCGTGGGCGCTTACCGATGCGCTGCACATTAAAGCCATCGAAATTATTGCCGGGTCATTACGCGGTTCCGTTGCGGGCGACAGCCAGGCGGGGGAAGCGATGGCTCTGGGCCAGTACGTTGCCGGGATGGGTTTCTCCAACGTAGGTCTGGGATTAGTGCATGGCATGGCACACCCGTTAGGCGCGTTCTACAACACGCCGCACGGCGTCGCGAATGCCATTTTGCTGCCGCACGTGATGCACTATAACGCCGAATTCACCGGGGAAAAATTCCGCGATATCGCCCGGGTAATGGGGGTTAAGGTTGAAGGACTGACGCTGGCAGAGGCACGCAAAGCGGCGGTGGATGCCGTCTTCGCCCTTAATCGCGATGTAGGTATCCCACTGCATCTACGCGATGTTGGCGTCCGTAAAGAGGATATTCCTGCGCTGGCGCAAGCCGCATTTGACGATGTTTGTACCGGGGGAAACCCGCGTGAAGCGAGCCTTGGGGATATCGTTGAGCTGTACCATACCGCCTGGTAATCACCTGGCGTTTATCTGGCCTACAGGGTTGTACAATAAGTAGGCCGGATAAGCGCAGCGCCATCAGGAAATAAGGCTACCGCGCCAGCCGTAGCTGTTGTAAGTTTCCGTCGATATGTAAGTCTGTTTGCAGCCGCGCGATATCGCGGCACAAAAACGCCATCTCCCGATGTTCTTCGAGTTTCTTACGCCATTTCTCCGGTACGTCATCCAGATGTTCATACAGCGCTTCCAGCGTTGGAAACTGTGCCAGCAGTTGTGTGGCACTTTTAGGACCAATACCGGCAACCCCCGGTATTTTAGAACTGCTGATCCCGGCCAGTCCCCAGTAATCAGGCAGCTGTTGCGGCAGTACGCCGAACTCTTTTTCGATAAACGGCGCATCCAGCCAGCGTTTCTGGAAATAATCACGAATACGCAGCGTCGGGGAGAGTAGCTGACAGTAGCCTTTATCGGTTGAGACGATAGTCGCCTGGTGTCCCGCCTGGCTAACTTTCACCGCCAGAGTGGCGGCTAAATCATCGGCTTCATTCCCGCTGGATACCCAGCAGCAGACGCCGCGCTGTTCAAAAGCGGCGCGTAAGGCGGGCATTTCCTGGTGTAAATCGTCAGGCATCGGCGGGCGACCGGCTTTGTAGTCAGGTAACCGTTGGTGACGCCAGCCGCTGTTACGCGCTTCATCATCAAATACCGCCACGGCGTGCGTGGGCTGACTGTGCATAATCAGCTGATCGAGCGCGTGCTGACATGCCTCCACGCAGGGGGAGCCCTGTACGGCGTGAATACGGCGGATGAGATTCAGTGCATCAACAATGAGTAGGTGGACGGCCACGGTGTTCTCCCTAACAAATTAGTCTGTAGGGTAACATTCACGACGAGTGGAGACGAGCATTGCGAAAGAGCGCTATCCGTAAGCCTGATAAGCGAAGCGCCATCAGGCAATAAAAGCCGGATGCGGCGAGCGCCTTATCCGGCCTACAGATACGAAAATGTGCTGAGAATTAATCGCAGGTGACAATCTTCATCGCCAGACCACCACGAGAGGTTTCGCGGTATTTGGCGTTCATGTCTTTACCGGTTTCGTACATGGTCTCGATAACTTTATCGAGGCACACGCGTGGTTCACTGGTACGGCGCAGCGCCATACGTGCAGCGTTCACCGCTTTAACCGAAGCAATGGCATTACGCTCAATGCACGGTACCTGAACCTGGCCGGCAACCGGGTCGCAGGTCAGACCCAGGTTGTGTTCCATACCGATTTCTGCCGCGATGCACACCTGCATTGGGCTACCACCCAGCAGTTCAGCCAGACCAGCCGCTGCCATGGAGCAGGCGACGCCAACTTCACCCTGACAACCGACTTCGGCACCAGAGATAGAGGCGTTCATCTTGTACAGTGAACCAATGGCGCTCGCGACCAGCATGTAGCGTGCCAGCGAGTTAGCGTTCACTTCACGGATAAACTTGTCGTAATACGCCAGTACGGCAGGAACAATCCCGCATGCACCGTTGGTTGGTGCAGTCACCACGCGTCCACCGGCTGCGTTTTCTTCGTTCACGGCCAGCGCGAACATGTTGATCCAGTCAACAACCGCCATCGGGTCAGTGGTGGTTTTGTCACTGCTGACCAACATGCGACGCAGCGCAGCAGCACGACGCGGAACGCGCAGTTTGCCCGGCAATACACCTTCGGTGGTGATGCCGCGTTCAATCCCGCTACGCATCACTTCCCAGACGTTAGCAAAATGCTGTTCCAGCTCTTCTTTGCTGTGCAGCGCCAGTTCATTTTGCATCATCAGACCGGAAAGCGACAGGCCGGTTTCCTGGCAATGACGTTGCAAATCAGCTGCGGATTTATACGGATATGGCACGTTTACCGGAGAGTTGTTCGGTAAACCAAAATGTTCTTCATCAACGATGAACCCACCGCCAATGGAATAGTAAGTCTGGCTGTAAATGGCCTTTTCGCCCGCCAGTGCGGTAATGCGCATCCCGTTTTCGTGCAGGGATAGATTGTCCGCATGGAAATTCATGCACTTGTCGACCGGGAACTCGACCTCATGTTGACCGTCTGCCAGCAGCAAACGCCCATGAGTATTCACATCCTGGATAAAGGACGGAATGGCATCAATGTCTACGGTATCCGGCAGATTACCCGCCAGGCCCATAATAATCGCGATGTCGGTATGGTGACCTTTCCCCGTCAGAGATAAAGAGCCATAGACATCAACCACTACGCGGGTTACGTCAGTGAGAATTCCGCGTGCAATCAGGTCATCCGTGAATTGTTTGCCTGCTTTCATCGGGCCAACAGTGTGGGAGCTGGAAGGGCCAATGCCGATTTTGAAAATATCGAATACGCTAATCATGAGGCGTCCATTGTGTATCGAGGTGCGCCGCCCCGAGGAGCGGCGCAGGGGAATTAACTGAACAGAGAGTAGAAAATAGCGGAGATAGCGATCAGGCCCATAATCACAACGAAGACGTTGCTGATATGGCCGCTGTACTTACGCATTGCCGGTACTTTCTGAATGGCATACATCGGCATCAGGAACAGAATCATCGCGATGATTGGGCCACCCAGGGTCTCAATCATGCCGAGGATGCTTGGGTTCAGCGTCGCCACAATCCAGGTGGTTACCAGCATGAACAGAGCAGTGATTTTGTTCAGTTTGTTGATTTCGATGGATTTGCCTTTGCCACGCAGAGACTTAATCACCATACCATTGAAGCCTTCACGTGCGCCCAGGTAGTGGCCCAGGAAGGATTTGGTGATAGCGATAATCGCGATGATCGGTGCCATCCAGGCAATAATCGGCGCGTTAAAGTGGTTCGCCAGGTAAGACAGAATCGAGATGTTCTGCTCTTTCGCTGCTGCCAGGTCTGCCGGAGTCAGGCTGAACACGCAGCTGAAGACGAAGAACATAACGGTCAGTACCATCATGATGTGAGCGAATGCCAGAATCTTGGAGCATTTTTTCTCTGCTTCATCACCGTACTCTTCACGCTTCGCCACGGCGAAGGAGGAGATGATCGGAGAGTGGTTGAAGGAGAAAACCATTACCGGAATTGCCAGCCACAGGGTCAACAGCAGGCCGTTGCCGGTGGTTGCCGCAGAGTCAAATGACATGGTTTCCAGAATCGCACCGCTCCACTGAGGGATCAGGTACAGCGCCAGCAGCATCAGAGCCGCAACGAACGGGAATACCAGGATGCTCATCGCCTTAACGATCATCTGCTCACCGAAGCGCACGATGGTCATCATGCCGACAATCAGGATCAGTGACAGGATTGCGCGCGGCGGCGGCGTAATCGCCAGCTGGTGGGTCAGGAAGCTTTCAACCGTGTTGGTGATTGCTACGCTGTAAACCAACAGAATCGGGTAGATAGCGAAGAAGTAGAGCAGGGTAATCAGTTTACCTGCACCAACACCAAAGTGTTCTTCTACAACTTCGGTGATATCTTCACCCGGATTTTTACCGGACAGCACAAAGCGAGTCAGGCCGCGGTGTGCAAAGAAAGTCATTGGGAAGGCAAGGATCGCCATGATGATCAGCGGGATCATACCGCCTACGCCTGCGTTAATCGGCAGGAACAATACACCCGCGCCAATCGCCGTGCCGTAAAGGCCCAGCATCCACATGGTATCTGTCTTGCGCCATGCGCTGCGGGTCTGGCCCGTAACGATAGTGCTGGTTTGAGTGTTTTCCATCTATTTCTCCTGGAGGAAGCTTAAAAAGTCGGGTTTGGGGTCAATCCAATGAGAAAGTACCCGACTGTAAATCGAAATTCGTTGAGCGATTTTTTATATAATTTTTCGCCGTAATAATTTGCGGGCGGAAAGATACATTTTAGTAATGAATGTATCAGTGATCGGGATCCCAAATGCAATAATCCACCTTTTATGTGGATAAATTTGGGCCATTAATCTGTTAAAAAATAGTCAAAGCGAATTTACGGGCGCGAAGGCTAACATTAACGACATATCTCATGAAAGCGAAGGCGCGAAGATACGAGCGTTGCGCTGTAAAAACTGTTGTTTTTAGATGATTTCGGCGACTAATAATAATTTTCTAAGATAAATCACGGTTGGTTTTTCAAGGTAATCGTTTGCGTATCGCGTTATATTTAACGACATATCATTGGTATTTATATAATCGTCTGAGCTATGTGACTGGTATCACTAAAAAAAGCCGGGAGGCGCATGCGCCAAACCCGGCTTTGATATGGACAAAACTGTCACCGCTATAGCGCTGCTAGCGGGTGTTGAAGGTCAGGCGCAGATCTCGTAGCAAGGGATGTACGCGGAGCCTGGCAACTTCATGCGATGTTGTGCAACAAAGCCCTGCAGGAGATCGTCCATGCGGCGCATCATTTCGCGGTCACCGTGGATTTTGTACGGGCCAAACTCTTCGATGGCGCGAATGCCGACCTCCTTCACGTTACCGGCCACAATACCCGAGAATGCACGACGCAGGTCGGCGGCCAATACTTCAACGGGTTGATCCGGGTACAGCTTCAGGTTGGCCATGTTTTCATGGGACGGCTCGAACGGCATCTGCAAATCAGGTGCGATACGAATCGACCAGTTAAAGCTGTAAGCATCTCCTGTGTCGCGACGGTTTTCTTTCACCAGCGGCATCGCTTTTTTCATCAGACGCGCCACTTCTGCCGCATCGTCAATGATAATGCGATAGTGGCGACGCGCATCTTCCCCCAGCGTGTGCACGATAAATTCGTCCAACACGCGGAAGTAATCCGCACTCTCTTTTGGTCCGGTCAGGATCAGCGGCAGCACTTGATCTTTGTTGGCCGGATTCATCAGGATCCCCAGCAGATACAGCAGCTCTTCTGCTGTCCCTACGCCACCCGGGAAGATGATAATACCGTGGGCGATACGCACGAACGCTTCCAGACGTTTTTCAATGTCCGGCATGATGATCAGTTCGTTTACCAGCGGGTTAGGCGGTTCAGCGGCGATGATTGACGGTTCGGTCATGCCAATAAAGCGGCTGTCTTTGTATCGCTGCTGGGCGTGGCCGACCGCAGCGCCTTTCATTGGCGCTTCCATCGCCCCCGGACCGCAGCCGGTACAGATGTTCAGTTCGCGCAGACCCAGTTGGGTGCCGACGCGACGGGCATACAGGTACTCATTTTCGTTGATTGAGTGACCGCCCCAGCAGACGACCATGTTCGGCGCTTCACCGACGTGCAGCGCCCGGGCATTACGCAGGATCGAGAAAACGAGGTTGGTAATATGCACCGAGCTTTCGAGATCCAGATGCTGAAAACGACCGGCGTTATGGATCTGGCCATTGACGAACAGAATGTCGCGCAGTACGGCAAACAGGTTAGCCTGTAGCGCACGAATAATGCGTCCATCAACAAACGCATCTTCAGGTGGGTTGATCAGTTCCAGCTTCACGCCCCGTTCGCGGCGCAGTACGTTAATATCGAAACTTTCAAAGCGGGACAGCAGTTCTTTACTGTTGTCGGTCAAACTGCCGGAGTTCAGAACGGCAAGCGAACAGTTACGAAACAGTTGATACAGGTCGCTGCTGGCCGTGCGTTTAAGCATATCGACTTCCAGCTGCGACAACATATCCATTGAGCCAAGCGGGCTAATATGTGTAATCAAGTAAACTCCTTATGGGACGCAACACGTCATTCCCTATTGATTACAATAGCCCTGGCTTATGACCTTTCACAACCTTGCGCGCGGAATCCGGCACGCAAAATTGAGAAAAAAGATTACTGACGTACCAGACGACCGGTTGCCGGAGTGAAATCGGTGTTGGTGCGCCATGGGTTAATGTCCAGACCACCACGTCGCGTGTAGCGTGCGTAGACGCTCAGTTTCTCTGGCTGGCAGAAGCGCAGAATGTCATTGAAAATACGTTCCACGCACTGCTCATGAAATTCATTATGGTGGCGGAAGGAGACCAGATAACGCAGCAGCTTCTCTCTGTCGATTTTCCGTCCACGATACTGAATTTGTATGGAGCCCCAGTCGGGCTGGTGGGTGATCAGACAGTTGGATTTCAGCAGGTGGCTGACCAGCGTCTCTTCGACTGCCTTTTCACCGCTCACGGCATTTTCCAGATACGCAGTGCTGAACTGATAGTTGTCGATGACGATATCCTGATTGTCGATACAGGTCCCATTAAAGTGGGCTATCGGCTGCCCTTCCAGTTCGTCAAGGCGGTACAGCGCCACGCTGACATCGCCCTGAGCGCAGGCGCGCAGATCGTTTTCCAGCGTCTGGCGTACCGCGTCCCAGGAATCAAAACGCGTCTGGTTAAAACTGTTCAGGTACAGCTTAAAGCTTTTCGACTCAATCAGATTTACGCTGGTGTAATCCAGCTCCACATGACCGACCGCGACTTGCGGTAAGCCGTTGGCATTCAGCCACGACAGTTCATACAGCGTCCAGATATCCGCACCGTGAAAGGGCAAGTTATCGGCCTTTAAATCCAGCGGGTCGCGATTCAGGCTGCGCGGAACGCCCTGCAACAGACTTGCATCGTAATTGTCTCGGTAATCCGTTGATTTACCGAGTGTCAGGCCGTTAAGCGCCTGATGATTTTCATAAGAGGACATGTTTCACCGTCATAAACCAGATACACTATGCGACAAGTGTATCCTGGCTTTTGTGAAGAGAGAAATCAGTGGACGAATTGACAGCGCAGGCGTTGATAGCCTTTACGACGCGTTATTGCGACGCATGGCATGAAAAAAACAACAGTTGGCCGCTCAGCGAAGAGCTGTATGGCGTACCTTCTCCGTGCATCATTTCTTCCACAGACGATGCCGTATTTTGGCAGCCTCAACCTTGTGTCGGCGAAAATAACCTCAATGCGGTTGAACGGGCCTTTGATATTGTGGTACAACCTGCCGTTCACGCTTTTTACACTACCCAGTTTGCTGGTGATATGCACGCGCAGTTTGCGGATGAAAAGCTCACGCTGCTGCAAACCTGGAGTGAAGATGACTTCAGGCGCGTTCAGGAAAACCTGATTGGTCATCTGGTTACGCAAAAGCGCCTCAAGCTATCACCTACGCTTTTTATTGCCACACAAGATAATGAGCTTGACGTCATTTCGGTGTGCAATCTGTCCGGTGAAGTGTGCAAAGAAACGCTGGGAACCCGTAAACGAACGGTGCTGGCGGCCTCACTTGCGGAATTCCTCACTCAACTTAAGCCAGTTCTGTAATCCAGTTTGCCCTGAATCTTGTGAGAGATCTCTTACAAGCCCTGTAGGACATTGCCAGGTGATAAGTAAAGACTTAATGAATTGATAAAATAATAATTTATTATTATTCAATTGGTTAGTGTTTTATTGTCAACTTTCATACGAAAATAATCGTAAGGATAAGCCTGTAAGCATCTTGTAAGACAAAGCGAAACAGGCGATTCTATATCTGTCGACAAGGAGTCGCACAACGAAGAGAACATCAGGATGATGGCTCTTCGCCAGGACACACCAGGACGGTGTTGCAAGGACAGGCTTCAGGACGAAGCAAAGAGGAAGACGCTGGATGCGTTAAAGGACACCTCCAGGATGGAGAATGAGAGCCGGTCAGGATGTTCGGCGGGTCTGGATGGCCAGGATACTTCAGGATGAAGTTTTCACATCGGGGTGATGTGAGCAGGATGCAAAAGTTCAGGATGAACACGGTCGCAAGACCACAGGAAAAGTTGTCACGGATGAGCAGGGAGCACTAAAAGTAGCTGGAATGCTGCGAAACGAACCGGGAGCACTGTTTTTACAGTGCTCCCTTTTTTTATTTCCCTTCACTAGTGCTATTCTTCGCGCCAGATTTTTTCATCATTGAGGTTAATTTCATGACGACTCATGACCGTGTGCGCCAGCAGTTACACGCACTTGAAGCGCTACTGCGTGAACATCATCACTGGCGGATGGATGAGCCAGCAGAGCATCTGTTTACCAGTACGCAGCCTTTTTGTATGGATACCATGGAGCCGGTCGAGTGGCTGCAGTGGGTGTTGATTCCCCGCATGCATACGTTGATTGATAACGCGCAGCCGCTTCCGCAAGCTTTTGCCGTCGCACCGTATTACGAAATGGCGCTGGCAGCCGATCACCCGCAACGCGACATTCTTCTGGCGGCATTGCAGGAGCTGGATGCGCTGTTTACAAGTGATAACGCCTGATGCTGGAAATTCTTTATCAGGACGAATGGCTGGTCGCCGTCAATAAACCTTCGGGCTGGTTGGTTCACCGCAGTTGGCTTGACCGGGATGAGAAAGTGGTGGTGATGCAAACGGTGCGCGACCAAATTGGTCAGCACGTATTTACCGCCCATCGTCTCGACAGACCAACCTCCGGCGTGCTGCTGATGGGACTGTCCAGCGAAGCCGGGCGTTTGCTGTCCCAGCAGTTTGAACATCATCAAATTCAGAAACGCTATCATGCGATTGTGCGTGGCTGGCTGATGGATGATGCCGTGCTGGATTACCCGCTGGTCGAAGAGCTGGATAAGATTGCCGATAAGTTTGCCCGTGATGATAAAGGCCCGCAGCCTGCTGTCACCCATTATCGTGGCCTGGCAACGGTAGAAATGCCGGTAGCGACCGGGCGTTATCCGACTACCCGTTACGGGCTGGTGGAACTGGACCCTAAAACCGGTCGCAAGCACCAGCTCAGACGCCATCTGGCGCACTTGCGCCATCCGATTATCGGCGACAGCAAGCACGGTGATTTGCGGCAAAACCGCAGCGCCGCAGAGCATTTCGGTTGCCAGAGATTGATGCTGCATGCCAGCCAGCTTGCGCTGACCCATCCTTTCACCGGCGAACCGCTGGTTATTCGAGCCGGACTGGATGACGTCTGGATGCAGGCGTTATCACAGTTTGGCTGGCGTGGACTTCTCCCTGAGAATGAAAGGGTTGAGTTCAGCGGGCTGTCAGGTCAGGATGAGCAGATAGATTCTTAAGTCCCAGGAGATTACGGTTATGGCGGAAATTGGAATTTTTGTCGGCACGATGTACGGAAACGCGCTGCTGGTTGCCGAAGAGGCCGAAGCTATTTTGACGGCGCAGGGTCATAAAGCTACGGTGTTCGAAGATCCGGAGCTTAGCGACTGGCAGGCATATCAGGATAAATATGTACTGGTGGTGACTTCCACGACCGGGCAGGGCGATCTGCCGGATAGCATCGTGCCGCTGTTTCAGGGGATCAAAGATAATCTCGGTTTCCAGCCAAATCTGCATTACGGGGTAATTGGGCTGGGCGACAGTAGCTACGTTAATTTCTGCAATGGCGGCAAGCAGTTCGATGCGCTGTTGCAGGAACAAAGCGCCCACCGTGTAGGAGAAATGCTGCTGATTGATGCCAGCGAGCATCCTGAACCGGAAAGCGAATCCAATCCCTGGGTAGAAAACTGGGGAACCTTGCTTAAATAACTCCCTCGCTCGTACGGGCATGCAACCCTCCTTTGAACCGCAAGCCGGGCCAGGCGAAGCCGCTACCCGGCAATAAAACCCCAATTACGTGAACTAACTTCCACTACTTTGGGCTTATGCCCCAAACAACTTCTCACTGCCTCCCTAATGTTGTGTTCATGCACGGTGAGGGTCAGTGGCACTCCTTCATATACTTTTCCCGTCAGTTCCCGGAATGGCAGCGAGTCAGAATAAAACGGCCCTGAGCTGTACCAACACTGCCACACACTAACCTCTCATTCTGATCACCCTACAGGTGCTGTACAGAATGAACTGGCGAAAGCCAGGATTCAGGAGTGCAACAATGAGTTCATTAAGTCAGGCGGCGAGCAGCGCGGAAAAACGCACTAACGCTCGCTACTGGATAGTGGTGATGCTGTTTATCGTCACATCCTTCAACTACGGCGATCGCGCCACCTTATCCATCGCCGGTTCGGAGATGGCCAAAGACATTGGTCTGGATGCGGTAGGGATGGGGTATGTATTCTCCGCTTTCTCATGGGCCTATGTTATCGGCCAGATCCCCGGCGGCTGGTTGCTCGACCGCTTTGGTTCAAAACGCGTTTATTTCTGGTCCATCTTTATTTGGTCCATGTTTACCCTGCTGCAGGGTTTTGTCGATATCTTCAGTGGTTTCGGCATTATCGTTGCGCTGTTTACCCTGCGTTTCCTCGTCGGTTTAGCTGAAGCGCCCTCCTTCCCCGGCAACAGTCGTATTGTGGCGGCGTGGTTCCCGGCACAGGAAAGGGGCACGGCGGTCGCTATCTTTAACTCTGCGCAATACTTTGCCACCGTTATCTTCGCGCCAATCATGGGTTGGCTGACCCACGAAGTGGGTTGGTCGCACGTGTTCTTCTTTATGGGCGGTCTTGGGATTGTTATCAGCTTCGTCTGGCTGAAGGTGATTCATGAACCGAACCAGCACCCGGGCGTAAACCAAAAAGAGCTGGATTACATTGCCGAAGGTGGGGCGCTGATCAACATGGATCAGGCGGCAGCCAAAACCAAAGTGCCGTTTAGCGTGAAGTGGGGGCAAATCAAACAGCTGCTGGGTTCACGGATGATGATCGGGATTTACATCGGCCAATACTGCATTAACGCGCTGACCTACTTCTTTATCACCTGGTTCCCGGTTTATCTGGTGCAGGCTCGCGGTATGTCGATTTTGAAAGCTGGCTTTGTTGCTTCGGTTCCGGCCATTTGCGGATTCGCCGGCGGCGTGCTCGGCGGCATTATTTCCGACTGGCTGATGCGCCGTACCGGTTCGCTGAATATCGCCCGTAAAACGCCAATCGTACTCGGTATGCTGCTGTCGATGGTGATGGTGTTCTGTAACTACGTCAATGTGGAGTGGATGATCATCGGCTTTATGGCGCTGGCCTTCTTCGGCAAAGGTATCGGTGCGCTGGGATGGGCAGTGATGGCTGATACCGCACCTAAAGAGATCAGCGGTCTGAGCGGCGGTTTGTTCAACATGTTTGGCAACATCTCCGGCATCGTCACGCCAATTGCTATCGGCTACATCGTCGGGACTACCGGCTCGTTTAACGGCGCGTTGATTTACGTCGGGGTACATGCGCTGATTGCGGTGGTGAGCTATCTGGTGCTGGTGGGCGATATTAAACGTATCGAACTGAAACCTGTCGCAGGACAATGATGATGACAACACAATCGAGTCCCGTTATTACCGATATGAAGGTCATCCCGGTGGCCGGTCATGACAGCATGCTGCTCAATATTGGCGGCGCGCATAACGCATACTTTACTCGTAATATTGTGGTGCTCACCGATAATGCCGGAAACACCGGTGTCGGTGAAGCGCCAGGTGGCGAAGTGATTTATCAGACGCTGGTGGATGCGATTCCGCAGGTGTTGGGCCAGGAAGTGGCGCGCCTGAATAAGGTGGTGCAGCAGGTGCATAAAGGCAATCAGGCCGCTGATTTTGACACCTTTGGCAAAGGCGCCTGGACCTTTGAACTACGGGTCAATGCGGTAGCGGCGCTGGAAGCCGCATTGCTCGACCTGCTGGGTAAGGCGCTGAACGTGCCGGTTTGTGAACTGTTAGGGCCGGGCAAGCAGCGCGATGCGGTCACCGTACTCGGCTATCTGTTCTACGTGGGCGATCGCACAAAGACCGATTTACCGTATCTGGAAAGTACGCCGGGAAACCATGAGTGGTATCACCTGCGTCATCAGCAAGCGATGAACAGTGAGGCTGTGGTACGTCTGGCTCAGGCTTCGCAGGATCGCTACGGCTTTAAAGATTTCAAACTCAAAGGTGGTGTACTGCCTGGCGAGCAGGAAATCGACACCGCTCGTGCGCTGAAAAAATGCTTCCCGGATGCGCGTATTACGGTTGATCCCAACGGTGCCTGGCTGCTGGATGAAGCCATCTCCCTGTGTAAAGGGCTGAACGATGTTCTGACCTACGCCGAAGATCCATGCGGCGCTGAACAGGGTTTTTCTGGCCGTGAAGTGATGGCCGAGTTCCGCCGTGCTACCGGGCTGCCGGTCGCAACGAACATGATCGCCACCAACTGGCGTGAAATGGGCCATGCGGTGATGCTGAATTCAGTAGATATTCCGCTGGCCGATCCGCACTTCTGGACCCTTTCTGGCGCGGTACGCGTGGCACAGTTATGCGACGACTGGGGCCTGACCTGGGGCTGCCATTCTAACAATCATTTTGATATTTCCCTGGCGATGTTCACCCACGTTGGTGCGGCTGCACCGGGTAATCCAACGGCTATTGATACCCACTGGATCTGGCAGGAGGGCGATTGCCGCCTGACCAAAAATCCGCTGGAGATTAAAAACGGAAAAATTGCGGTACCCGATGCGCCCGGTCTGGGCGTGGAACTGGACTGGGATCAGGTACAGAAAGCACATGAAGCCTATAAGGCGCTGCCCGGTGGCGCGCGTAATGACGCAGGCCCAATGCAGTATCTGCTCCCCGGATGGACTTTTGACCGTAAACGTCCCGTTTTCGGCCGCCACTAATTTTGAATAAGGACTTAATTATGAGCGCACAATTTTCTACCCCATTGGTTACCTCTATGCAGGTTATTCCGGTTGCGGGTCATGACAGCATGCTGATGAACCTGAGCGGCGCACATGCTCCATTCTTCACGCGCAATATTGTGATTATTAAAGATAACTCCGGTCATACCGGCGTGGGTGAAATTCCCGGCGGCGAAAAAATCCGCAAAACGCTGGAAGATGCGATCCCGCTGGTGGTAGGCAAAACGTTAGGTGAATACAAAAATGTGCTGAATGCAGTACGCAATACTTTTGCCGATCGTGATGCGGGCGGTCGCGGTTTGCAGACCTTCGATTTACGTACCACTATTCATGTGGTTACAGGGATCGAAGCGGCGATGTTGGATCTGTTAGGTCAGCATCTGGGCGTAAACGTCGCCTCTTTGCTGGGGGATGGCCAGCAGCGTAGCGAAGTTGAAATGTTGGGTTATCTGTTCTTCGTGGGTAACCGTAAGGCAACGCCGCTGCCGTACCAGAGTCAGCCGGATGAGAAATGCGACTGGTATCGTCTGCGTCATGAAGAAGCGATGACCCCGGATGCGGTAGTGCGCCTGGCGGAAGCCGCGTATGAGAAGTATGGTTTCAACGACTTTAAACTGAAAGGCGGCGTGCTGGCCGGGGAAGAGGAAGCAGAATCTATCGTTGCGCTGGCGAAGCGCTTCCCGCAGGCCCGCGTCACGCTGGATCCGAACGGCGCGTGGTCGCTAAATGAAGCGATTAAGATCGGCAAATATCTGAAGGGGTCTCTGGCCTATGCGGAAGATCCGTGCGGTGCCGAGCAGGGTTTCTCCGGTCGTGAAGTGATGGCGGAGTTCCGCCGCGCCACCGGTCTGCCGACCGCCACCAATATGATCGCCACCGACTGGCGTCAGATGGGGCATACGCTGTCGTTACAGTCTGTGGATATCCCGCTGGCGGACCCGCACTTCTGGACTATGCAGGGTTCTGTCCGTGTGGCGCAGATGTGCCATGAGTTCGGGCTGACCTGGGGATCGCACTCTAACAACCACTTTGATATTTCGCTGGCGATGTTTACGCATGTCGCGGCGGCGGCTCCGGGCAAAATTACCGCTATCGACACCCACTGGATCTGGCAGGAAGGCAACCAGCGCTTGACCAAAGAGCCGTTTGAAATCAAAGGCGGTATGGTGCAGGTTCCGGCAAAACCGGGTCTGGGCGTGGAACTGGATATGGATCAGGTCATGAAAGCGCATGAGCTGTACCAGCAACATGGACTGGGGGCGCGTGATGATGCGATGGGAATGCAGTATCTGATCCCGAACTGGACGTTTGATAATAAGCGTCCGTGCATGGTACGCTAAGCGAGCTGGGACCGCTCCCATAAGGTGAGCGGTTTTTCTCCTGGTGTATGCTTAACACAGTCAACATGCGTAAGGATGCTTTATGAAAATAGTAATCGCACCGGATTCCTATAAGGAAAGTTTGAGTGCGCTTGAAGTGGCAACGGCTATTGAGCAGGGGTTTCGTGAGATCTGGCCCGATGCGGATTACATGAAGATCCCGGTTGCAGATGGCGGTGAAGGAACGGTCGAAGCGATGGTTGCCGCAACGCAAGGTCACCTTGTGCATGTTGATGTTACCGGCCCTTTGGGCAACATAATTCAGGCATTTTATGGTTTATCTGGTGATGAGCGCTCGGCGTTTATCGAAATGGCGGCCGCCAGCGGACTGGAACAAGTTCCTGCGAGGCTACGCGATCCGCTGAAAACCACCTCCTGGGGAACCGGGGAGCTAATCCGTCATGCGCTGGATGCGGGCGTTGAGCATATCATCATTGGGATTGGCGGTAGCGCCACCAATGATGGCGGTTCCGGGATGGTGCAAGCGCTGGGAGCAAAATTGCTGGATGCGCAAAATAATGAAATTGCGCAAGGCGGAATCGGTCTGGAATCTCTGTCCCGGATTGATATTTCTCAGTTAGACAGCCGTCTTGCCGGGTGCCGTATTGAAGTGGCTTGCGATGTGACCAACCCGTTGACTGGAAAAGAGGGCGCATCTGCGGTTTTTGGTCCGCAAAAAGGGGCTACGCCGGAGATGATTACCCGCCTGGATCGGGCGCTCACGCACTATGCGCGACTTATTGCCCGCGATCTGGACGTCAACGTGCTGGATCTGGCCGGTGGTGGTGCGGCTGGTGGTATGGGGGCGGCGCTGTATGCGTTTTGCGGCGCACAGTTACGCTGCGGTATTGAGATAGTGACCGATGCGTTACACCTTGATGCCTGCGTTGCGGATGCGGATTTAGTGGTCACAGGTGAAGGGCGCATGGATAGTCAGACCATTCACGGTAAGGTTCCGGTTGGCGTGGCGAAGGTCGCAAAGCGTTACAACAAGCCGGTTATCGGTATCGCAGGTAGCCTGACGGCCGATGTGGGGGTCGTACACGAGCATGGGCTGGATGCGGTTTTCAGCGTCATCTATACCATCTGTACCCTGGATGAGGCGCTAAAGAACGCGAGCGACAACGTACGAATGACGGCGCGAAACGTAGCCGCAACGCTTAAAGCAGGGCAGCAATTACGCTGAATTGTTAGCCGCATTCGGCGATGTGCCCGATGTGCGACGCTTATCGGGCCTAAGGCAAACAGCGAAACCTGTAGGCCGGATAAGGCGTTTACTGCCCGATGCGCGACGCTTATCGGGCCTACGGCAAACAGCGAAGCCTGTAGGCTGGATAAGGCGTTTACTGCCCGATGCGCGACGCTTATCGGGCCTACGGCAAACAGCGAAACCTGTAGGCCGGATAAGGCGTTTACTGCCCGATGCGCGACGCTTATCGGCTCTACGGTAAACAGTGAAACCTGTAGGCCGGATAAGGCGTTTACGCCGCATCCGGCGAATATCACCCCAATATCCGTTTCGCTTCGCGTGCAACGTTGTCCATTTCATCCAGAAGCTCTAAAAACTCAGGCTCCAGCTCTTCTTCCTTGGTTCCACTGCGTAGCTGTTGTTCAATGAGCTGACACAGGTTTTTCATGCGGGGGACACCACTATAACCGCAACTGCCGTGCAGCTTGTGAATCATATCCACTAGCCCTTCGGGGTTCTCTCCGACCAGTTGCTCTTCGATTTTGTTACGCACCTCAGGCAGAAAATCGATCAGCATTTGCAGCATATCCCGTGCCAAATCGTTCTTACCCGCGGCTTGCCTTAATGCCAGTTGCCAGTCGAGCGTCGTGTTCGGATTGACGACCGGCTCAAGAGGTTCTGCGGTGAGTACCCGCAGCGATGTGCTTGCGCCCGGTTTGTAACGTAACAGCAGATTATGCAGCTTATCTTCCTCGATAGGCTTCGCCAGGTAATCGTTCATCCCGGCGCTGAGCAGCTTCTCTTTCTGCCCGGCCATGGCGTGTGCGGTGACCGCAATGACCGGTGTCTGCTGTTGATGAGGAAGCTGGTGGATCAGTTCGCAGGCACGAATACCGTCCATGTCTGGCATCTGAATATCCATCAGGATCAGGTCAAACGGCATTTGTCTGGCGCGATCCACCGCCTGATGCCCGCTGTCACACAGCACGACGTGCTGTACCTTATCTTCCAGCAATGCGCCAATCAGCTTGAGGTTCGCCGGGTTGTCGTCTACCGCCATGACGGTCATCGCAATTTTGCTTTCATCCAACAGCAGCGGATCCGCGCTGTGGTTTAGCTGACAATACTCTGTCAGCGCAGGCAGTAAGCGGGTTGAGGTGAGAGGTTTCAACAGACACGCCGCCGCGCCGCCCTGTTTCAATTTCTCAGCGTTAATTTGTGCATGACAAGGCAAGGCTAGCAACAAGAAGTCGGTCATCGCTGCTGCGCTTGCCAGCCGCTCATGCTGCATGGTGAGTGGTTCGCGCAAAGTGACCGGAATGCCGAGCAGCAGAATGTCGTAGTGCTCCGCTGGCAACCCGGAGAACGAGGGGCTGTAAATCACCTCCAGCGGTGTTTCACTCAAGATATCTAACGTGCATTGTGCGGCGGTGGCGTTAGGTTCGACGTAGGCCAGTCGTTTACCGGCAAGGCATCGGGTTGTCGAACGATCAATAAGCACGTTAGGGTTGAGATCGAGGCTGATATGGAACCAGAACGTGGAACCCCGATTAGGTTGGCTGTGGAAGGAGATATCTCCACCCATTTCGTTGACCAGTTTTTGCGTAATGACCAGACCTAGCCCGGTTCCGCCATGACGCCGGGAAATACTGGCATCCGCCTGACGGAAAGCCTGGAACAGACGGGATTGATCGCGCTCAGGAATACCGATCCCGGTATCGCGGATTTGCACTTCAATTTGCACTTTCGTGTTACTGAGGGCTCGCTTCTCGACCAGAATGTCGATGTTGCCGCCTTCGGTAAATTTGATGGCATTGCCGACCAGATTGGTGATCACTTGCTGTAAACGCAGCGGGTCACCGATGACGTTGTCCGGTACGTCATTCTTAATATTCAGCGTCAGCTCAAGCCCTTTATCATGGGATGAATGCGCTAACAGCGTAACGACGTCATCCAGCGTGCTGCGCAGCGGGAACGGAATGCTTTCCAGAATCAGCTTGCCCGCCTCAAGTTTGGAGAAGTCGAGTACATCATTGATGATGGCCAGCAGATTGTTAGCCGAGCGTTCAATGGTATTCAGGTGATCGCGCTGTGTGGTGTTGAGCTCGGTTTTTAGCGTCAGACGGGTGAAGCCAATCACGCCATTCAGCGGTGTTCGCAGCTCATGGGACATGTTTGCCAGAAACTCAGACTTAATACGTGCCGCTTCCTGGGCGCGTTTCTTCGCCAGATCCAGCTCGACGTTCTGGATTTCCATCTGCTCCAGCGTTTCGCGCAGGTCAGAGGTGGCCTGATCGATGTTGTGCTGCATCTCTTCATGGTAAGCAGCGAGAGACATAGCCATCGAGTTGATGCCATTTTTGAGCATATCCAGCTCGCCCAGCATGAAACCTTCCACGCGGCTGTCGAGCTGTCCTCTACGTATTCGGTCAACGGTATTCACCATATTGCGAATCGGGCCGGTCACGTCGCGCATCAGACGCCAGCCGAAAATTAACGCAATACCAATACAAAACAGCATCATTACGCTGGAGATAAAGATCTCTTTGTACTGCTGCAATCGAACGGACTTAAGGTCCAGCTCAAGCGCCACATACCCCAGCATATTTTTGGTGTTTTTGGCGTCGCTTACGGCGGATTCATCCGGTGAATAGCTTTCCGATATAATAGGGGTTCGCAGGATCATGATATCCCCGTGCCGGGTGACGCTCAGCTTCCGGGGAAACGGTGAACCTGTCGCCAACTGCATTTCAGACGGATCGAGATGAAAATTAGAGGTGACGAACAGTCGGTTATTTTCGTCATAAACAGAAATTGCCCGCACGATATCGGAATGGCGACGATGCAGCACGCTGATAAGCTGGCCGATGGATTCCCTGTTTTGCAGGTTCATGCCATATTCGCTGGAGACCGCGAGTGGTTCAATGATGCTGGCACCAGCATCTTCCAGTTGACGCTGCAAGTCGTTATAGCGATGCACAACAAAAAAGATACTGAGCAACAAACCTATCAGGACGGTCGGGGCCAGGATCAGAATCATCATGCGTGCGCGCAGGCTGTAGTTGGTCATGGAGTTCCGTTATGGGACAATTAGGGTCACACTGTTAAATAGAGAAATATCTCGTCGATGGCGCAATTCTACTCTGCAAAACGACGCGTGACGACGCGTCAGATCATAACCGTTACCGTCAATGACCTTGATCCTTTCGGTCAGGGCGTCGCTCGCCATAACGGAAAGGCGTTGTTTATACCGGAATTGCTACCCCAGGAAAGCGCCGAGGTGGTGATTACCGAAGATAAAAAACAGTTTGCCCGCGCGCAAGTAAAACGACGTTTAAACGACAGCCCACAGCGTGAAGTGCCACGTTGCCCGCATTTTGGCGTGTGCGGCGGTTGCCAGCAGCAGCATGCCAGCATCTCATTGCAGCAGCGTAGCAAAAGCGCGGCGTTGTCGCGTTTAATGAAATGTGAGGTGTCGGATGTTATAGCTGATGCCCCGTGGGGCTATCGTCGTCGCGCACGTTTGAGTCTGAACTATCGGCCAAAAGAACAAAAATTGCAGATGGGGTTTCGCAAATCCGGTTCCAGCGACATTATCGATGTCAAACAATGCCCTATTTTGGTGCCCCAGCTTGAGGCGTTATTGCCCCATCTCAGAGCGTGTCTGGAAAGTCTGCAAGGGTTACGCCATCTAGGCCATGTTGAGCTGGTACAGGCGGGAAGCGGAACCCTGATGATTTTGCGCCACACGGCGCCATTGAGTGCTGCGGATAAAGAAAAACTGGAATGCTTTTCGCATTCTCAGGGGCTGTCTTTGTTTCTGGCCCCGCAAAGCGAGATACTGGAATCAATATCAGAAGAATCGCCCTGGTATGATTCAAATGGACTACGGTTAACCTTCAGCCCGCGCGATTTTATTCAGGTCAATGAAGGGGTAAACCAACAAATGGTCGCCCGTGCGCTGGAATGGCTGGATGTGCAACCTGAAGATCGTGTACTCGATCTGTTCTGTGGAATGGGAAATTTTACCCTACCGCTGGCAACTCGGGCAGCAAGCGTGGTTGGCGTGGAAGGTGTTCCGGCGTTGGTGGAAAAAGGCCGAGAAAACGCGCTGAATAACGGATTACACAATGTGACATTCTTTCATGAAAACCTTGAGGAAGATGTTACCCGACAGCCGTGGGCGAAAAACGGATTTGACAAAGTATTGCTTGATCCTGCGCGTGCGGGGGCTGCAGGTGTGATGCAACATATTATAAAATTAGAACCTATACGCGTTGTTTATGTATCCTGTAACCCAGCAACGCTGGCTCGTGACAGCGATGCTTTGCTCAACGCTGGATACGCCATACGGCGACTGGCGATGCTCGATATGTTTCCGCACACTGGACACCTGGAATCAATGGTCCTGTTTGAGCGTTTGTAATGAATTTTGTACCCATTGGATTTCGGGTTGTAATGCAGCATGAAAGACAATGGGTAGGGCTTGTCGACTTCGACAGGCCTGGCCCCTTAAGGAGAGGACAATGGTTGCGGTAAGAAGTGCACATATAAATAAAGCTGGTGAGTTTGATCCAAAGAAATGGATCGCGAGTCTGGGGATCTCCAGCCAGCAGTCGTGTGAACGCTTAGCCGAAACCTGGGCGTACTGCCTCCAGCAGACACAGGGGCATCCGGATGCGGATCTGCTGCTGTGGCGTGGCGTGGAGATGGTAGAAATTCTCTCCATGTTGAGCATGGATATCGACACTCTGCGTGCAGCAATGCTGTTCCCTCTGGCTGATGCCAACGTGGTCAGTGAAGACATCCTGCGCGAGAGCGTGGGCAAATCCATTGTTCATCTTATCCACGGTGTGCGTGATATGGCGGCAATACGCCAGCTTAAAGCCACGCATACCGATTCAGTTTCTTCCGAGCAGGTCGATAACGTCCGCCGTATGCTGCTGGCAATGGTAGATGACTTCCGCTGTGTGGTCATCAAGCTGGCAGAGCGGATTGCCCATCTGCGTGAAGTGAAAGACGCGCCGGAAGATGAACGCGTTCTGGCGGCAAAAGAGTGCACCAATATCTATGCACCGCTGGCCAACCGTTTGGGAATCGGGCAATTAAAATGGGAGCTGGAAGATTATTGCTTCCGTTATCTGCACCCGGCTGAATACAAACGCATAGCCAAGCTGCTGCATGAACGTCGTATCGACAGGGAACATTACATTGATGAGTTCGTCGGTCATTTGCGCTCAGAGATGAAAACGGAAGGCGTCAAAGCCGAAGTGTATGGACGTCCGAAGCATATCTACAGCATCTGGCGCAAAATGCAGAAAAAGCAATTAGCCTTCGATGAACTGTTCGATGTACGCGCAGTGCGTATCGTGGCAGAGCGTTTACAGGACTGCTATGCCGCACTCGGGATAGTACATACTCACTATCGCCATCTGCCGGATGAGTTCGATGATTACGTTGCTAATCCGAAACCCAATGGCTACCAGTCAATCCATACGGTTGTACTGGGGCCGGGCGGGAAAACCATCGAAATTCAGATCCGTACCAAACAGATGCACGAAGATGCCGAACTGGGCGTCGCGGCGCACTGGAAGTACAAGGAGGGCACCGCTTCAGGCGCGGCGCGTTCTGGTCATGAAGATCGCATTGCGTGGCTGCGTAAGCTGATTGCCTGGCAGGAAGAGATGGCGGATTCCGGTGAAATGCTGGATGAAGTCCGTAGCCAGGTCTTTGATGACCGCGTGTACGTCTTTACGCCAAAAGGGGACGTTGTAGACTTACCTGCGGGCTCCACGCCGCTCGATTTTGCTTACCACATTCATAGCGATGTGGGGCATCGTTGCATTGGCGCGAAAATTGGTGGGCGCATCGTACCGTTTACTTACCAGCTGCAGATGGGCGATCAAATTGAAATTATCACCCAGAAACAGCCAAACCCAAGCCGCGACTGGCTGAATCCTAACCTTGGCTACGTAACCACCAGTCGTGGGCGTTCGAAGATCCACGCCTGGTTCCGTAAACAGGACCGCGACAAAAACATCCTTGCTGGTCGCCAGATCCTCGACGATGAGCTGGCGCATTTAGGTATCAGCCTGAAAGAGGCGGAAAAACACCTGCTACCGCGCTACAGCTTCAATGAGCTGGACGAGTTGCTGGCGGCGATTGGCGGAGGAGACATCCGCCTCAACCAAATGGTGAACTTCCTGCAGGCGCAGTTTAATAAGCCAAGTGCTGCCGAACAGGATGCCGCCGCGCTGAAACAGCTTCAGCAGAAAACGCAGGCACCGCAGAGCCGTCGTAAAGACGACGGTCGTGTGGTGGTGGAAGGGGTAGGTAACCTGATGCACCACATCGCCCGCTGCTGCCAGCCGATTCCTGGCGATGAGATTGTCGGGTTTATTACCCAGGGACGCGGTATTTCCGTGCACCGGGCGGATTGTGAACAGCTGGCTGAGCTGCGCTCCCATGCGCCGGAACGTATTGTTGATGCAGTCTGGGGCGAAAGCTACTCGGCAGGGTATTCGCTGGTGGTTCGCGTCCAGGCCAACGATCGCAGCGGCTTGTTACGTGATATCACTACGATTCTCGCCAACGAGAAGGTGAACGTGCTGGGCGTTGCCAGCCGAAGTGATACCAAACAACAGCTGGCCACCATCGATATGACCATCGAAATTTATAACCTGCAGGTGCTCGGGCGCGTGCTCGGCAAGCTGAACCAGGTACCGGATGTGATCGACGCACGTCGCTTGCACGGTAATTAATTATTTTGTAGGCCGGATAACCTTGTAGGCCTGATAAGACGCGTTAGCGTTGCCATCAGGCATTGCTATGTTGCCGGATGTCGGTTGTCGCCTTATTCGGTCTACTGTATTGAAATTTCAGGACATTCCAATGAATCAAATCGACCGACTGCTCGGTATTATGCAGCGCCTGCGCGACCCGGAGAACGGCTGTCCGTGGGACAAAGAGCAGACATTCTCCACTATTGCCCCTTACACCCTCGAAGAAACCTATGAAGTGCTGGACGCGATTGCGCGTGAAGACTTTGACGACCTGCGCGGAGAGCTGGGCGACCTGCTGTTCCAGGTTGTGTTTTACGCCCAGATGGCGCAGGAAGAAGGACGCTTCAACTTTGATGATATTTGTGCTGCGATAAGCGATAAACTTGAACGCCGTCATCCACATGTTTTTGCTGATGTTTCTGCCAGTAACAGTACTGAGGTTTTGACCCGTTGGGAAAAAATCAAAAGTGAAGAACGCGCCCAGAAGGCACAGCATTCCGCACTCGACGATATTCCCCGCAGTTTACCGGCATTAATGCGCGCCCAAAAAATCCAGAAACGCTGCTCAAATGTTGGCTTCGACTGGAAAACGTTAGGACCGGTTGTCGACAAGGTTTACGAAGAGATCGACGAAGTCATGTTTGAGGCTAAGCAGGCTGTTGTCGACCAGGCTAAACTGGAGGAGGAAATGGGCGATCTGCTGTTTGCTACGGTTAATATGGCCCGGCATTTAGGCACTAAAGCAGAGACCGCATTGCAGAAAGCGAACGAGAAGTTTGAGCGGCGTTTTCGTGAAGTTGAGCGAATTGTGGCTTCGCGCGGTCTGGAAATGACTGGTGTTGATCTGGAAACTATGGAAGAAGTCTGGCAACAGGTAAAACGGCAGGAAATTGATCTCTAAGGGATTTCGTCGGTCAAGGGCGATTTGTGTGATTTTTTAAATAACAAGCGCTTGATTTACGTCAAAAACATTTACCCAAAAGAGGCTATTTTCTCTTCCCGTTATGTTGATGAAACACCTTGTATACTGCCTCTTCGAGTTATTCGAGTCGCAACAAGGCGGCGACTGAAAGAATCTCCAGGAACATAGAAATGCTATGTGACTGGGGTGAGTGAAGGAAGCCAACACCGGTGCGGCTTGAAGAACGAAGGAGAGGGGATAATGAAAGTTTGTGGCGCTCGTCATGTTCGGGTATACTACTTTCCCGTCTTGGTAATTCCATCGTTTCACCCTAACTTCTCAGGTCCAGCATGACAACGAACTATATTTTTGTGACCGGCGGGGTCGTATCCTCTCTGGGAAAAGGCATTGCCGCAGCCTCCCTGGCAGCCATTCTTGAAGCCCGTGGCCTCAATGTAACCATGATGAAACTGGATCCGTACATCAACGTCGATCCAGGTACTATGAGCCCAATCCAACACGGGGAAGTGTTCGTTACCGAAGACGGCGCTGAAACCGACCTGGACCTGGGTCACTATGAGCGTTTCATTCGTACCAAAATGAGCCGCCGCAACAACTTCACTACGGGTCGTATCTACTCCGACGTTCTGCGTAAAGAGCGCCGTGGCGACTACCTGGGCGCAACAGTTCAGGTTATCCCGCACATCACGAATGCCATTAAAGAGCGCGTTCTGGAAGGCGGTGAAGGTCATGATGTTGTTCTGGTCGAAATCGGCGGAACCGTTGGGGATATCGAATCTCTGCCGTTCCTTGAAGCGATTCGCCAGATGGCCGTAGAAATTGGCCGTGAGCACACGCTGTTTATGCATCTGACGCTGGTTCCGTACATGGCGGCGGCAGGTGAAGTCAAAACTAAACCGACTCAGCACTCTGTAAAAGAGCTGCTTTCTATCGGGATTCAGCCAGATATCCTGATTTGCCGCTCCGATCGCGCAGTTCCGGCTAATGAACGTGCAAAAATTGCATTGTTCTGTAACGTTCCGGAAAAAGCGGTGATTTCTCTGAAAGATGTCGATTCCATCTATAAAATCCCGGGCCTGTTGAAATCTCAGGGTCTTGACGATTATATTTGTAAACGATTCAGCTTGAACTGTCCGGAAGCTAATCTGTCAGAATGGGAACAGGTTATCTACGAAGAAGCGAATCCGGCAGGCGAAGTGACTATCGGTATGGTCGGCAAGTACATTGAACTGCCGGATGCCTATAAGTCAGTTATCGAAGCGCTGAAGCACGGTGGTCTGAAGAATCGTGTCACCGTCAACATCAAGCTGATCGATTCGCAAGATGTCGAAACGCGTGGCGTTGAGATCCTGAAAGGTCTTGATGCAATCCTGATCCCGGGCGGCTTCGGCTACCGCGGTGTTGAAGGTAAAATCGCGACGGCGCGCTTTGCGCGTGAGAACAATATTCCTTATCTGGGCATTTGCCTGGGTATGCAGGTTGCGTTGATTGAGTTTGCACGTAACGTAGTGGGTATGGACAACGCCAACTCCACGGAATTTGTGCCAGACTGTAAGTACCCGGTGGTGGCCCTGATTACCGAATGGCGCGATGAAGACGGCAACGTCGAAGTCCGTACCGAGAAGAGCGATCTGGGCGGCACAATGCGCCTTGGCGCGCAGCAGTGTCAGTTGAGCGACGATAGCCTGGTTCGTCAGCTGTACGGCGCGCCGACAATTGTTGAACGCCATCGCCACCGTTACGAAGTCAACAATATGCTGTTGAAACAGATTGAAGCTGCGGGTCTGCGTATTGCAGGCCGTTCCGGTGATGATCAGTTGGTCGAGATCATTGAGGTACCGAATCATCCGTGGTTCGTGGCCTGTCAGTTCCACCCGGAATTTACTTCCACGCCACGTGATGGGCACCCGCTGTTTGCCGGCTTTGTGAAAGCCGCCAGTGAACATCAGAAGCGTCAGGCGAAGTAAGAAGTAAATAAGTTAGAACGGCAATGCACCCATTAGGGTGCATTGTTTGTCTGGAGTTTTAGTTTAACTTGTACTGAGGAAAATCTAATGTCCAAAATCGTTAAAATCATCGGTCGTGAAATCATCGACTCCCGTGGTAACCCGACTGTTGAAGCCGAAGTACACCTGGAAGGTGGTTTCGTTGGTATGGCAGCAGCTCCGTCAGGTGCTTCTACTGGTTCCCGCGAAGCACTGGAACTGCGCGATGGCGACAAATCCCGTTTCATGGGTAAAGGCGTACTGAAAGCTGTTGCAGCTGTTAACGGCCCAATTGCTCAGGCTCTGCTGGGTAAAGATGCTAAAGATCAGGCTGGCATCGACAAGATCATGATCGATCTGGACGGTACTGAAAACAAATCCAACTTCGGTGCAAACGCCATCCTGGCTGTGTCCCTGGCTAACGCCAAAGCAGCAGCTGCTGCAAAAGGCCTGCCGCTGTATGCACACATCGCTGAACTGAACGGTACTCCGGGTAAATACTCCATGCCGGTTCCGATGATGAACATCATCAACGGTGGTGAGCACGCTGACAACAACGTCGACATCCAGGAATTCATGATTCAGCCGGTTGGCGCTAAGACTCTGAAAGAAGCCGTTCGTATGGGTTCTGAAGTGTTCCACAACCTGGCTAAAGTTCTGAAAGCTAAAGGTATGAACACTGCAGTTGGTGACGAAGGTGGCTACGCGCCGAACCTGGGTTCCAACGCTGAAGCTCTGGCTGTAATCGCTGAAGCGGTTAAAGCAGCTGGCTACGAGCTGGGCAAAGACATCACCCTGGCGATGGACTGTGCAGCTTCTGAATTCTACAAAGACGGTAAATACGTTCTGGCTGGCGAAGGCAACAAAGCATTCACCTCCGAAGAATTCACTCACTTCCTGGAAGAACTGACCAAACAGTACCCGATCGTATCCATCGAAGATGGTCTGGACGAGTCTGACTGGGACGGTTTCGCATACCAGACTAAAGTACTGGGCGACAAAATCCAGCTGGTTGGTGACGATCTGTTCGTAACTAACACCAAGATCCTGAAAGAAGGCATCGAAAAAGGCATCGTTAACTCCATCCTGATCAAATTCAACCAGATCGGTTCTCTGACCGAAACTCTGGCTGCGATCAAAATGGCGAAAGACGCTGGCTACACCGCTGTCATCTCTCACCGTTCTGGCGAAACTGAAGACGCTACCATCGCTGACCTGGCTGTTGGTACCGCTGCAGGCCAGATCAAAACTGGTTCTATGAGCCGTTCTGACCGCGTTGCTAAGTACAACCAGCTGATTCGTATCGAAGAAGCTCTGGGTGAACAAGCACCGTACAACGGTCGTAAAGAGATCAAAGGTCAGGCGTAATCCTGTTCTTTAACTCTTAACGTAAAAACCCGCTGCGGCGGGTTTTTTTATGCTCTTAAAGCAGTAGAGGAAGGGTTGCGCTGGCGGTTTGCTGGCTCACATCACTGTACTTTTCATCCAGAGCAATCAGCGACGTAGTCAGTAGTTCTACCAACAGCATCACTCCCACCTTGGCGTTTAGCGCGCCAGCACTCAACGGACCTTCTGGTTTGGCTGCGACCAGTTGAATATCGCTCAGCGAAGCCAACGGGCTGCGCGGCGTATTACTTAACGCCAGTACGCGCACGCCTTGCTTACGCGCCAGTTTAACGACATGCAGTAGATCGCGCGTCGAGCCTGAACTGGAAATCGCTACCACCAGCGAGTCTTTGTTAAGCGTTGTGGCGTTCATGGCTGCACGATGCATGTCACTGAACAATTGTGCAGGTTTGCCGAGGCGCAGGAGTTTGTAATGTAAATACTCACCCAGAATAGCGCTGGCCGCTACGCCATAAATCTGTACCGACTGGGCCTGATGCAGTGCCAAAGCGGCGGATTCCAGTAATGTCCTGTCGAGTAATTTTGCTGTGTCCTGCAGTGCTTGTACGGATTCATTGACCACATTGTCAATTTCATCCCCGCTGTGCTCTACCGGCTGTCCTTGCTGGAGATCGAGTGCCAGCGCCATTTTGAATTCGTTATAACCCTTACACCCAAGTGCGCGGCACAGACGTGTGACGCTCGCCTCGCTGGTGTCGCTTTCACGCGCCAGTTCGGTAATCGTCAGGTAGACAACTTTTGCCGGATCGCTGAGCACAAACTCTCCCAGCTTCTGCTGTGTTCGGCTATATCCGTCAACGCCCTGGCGCAATCTCAGCAGCAGGTTTTCATTTTCTGACATGCAAAATCCTTAATGCGTTTATCTGTTGATAGTGTGGCGGAAAGCAGGGGAGAGATGCCAGTCATTTTAAAAAAGTATGATCGGCTTCCTGGATTTTGATGATAATTTTCATTTTATATATTAAATATGGTAAAAATTTTCATCATTAATCGGGGAGATGAAAAAATGATGCAAATGTTTAGCGGCGCTTCATCGGGCGCATGGTTCGAAAAGGCACAGCGGTTCGGCAAATCGTTCATGCTGCCGATTGCGGTACTGCCCGCTGCGGGGCTGTTGTTAGGGATTGGCGGCGCGCTGTCGAATCCAAACACATTGACTGCTTATCCGTTTTTGGACGTTGACTGGTTACAGGCAATCTTCACGATCATGACCAGCGCAGGTTCTATTGTGTTTGCCAACCTGTCGGTGCTCTTTGCGGTAGGTGTCGCAGTGGGACTGGCGAAAACGGATAAAGGCACCGCCGGGCTTGCGGCATTGCTGGCATTTCTGGTGATGAACGCCACCATCAACGCTTTATTGACGCTCAACGGAACGCTGGCACACGAGAATCCCGGTGCCGTAGGCCAGGGGATGACGCTGGGTATTCAGACACTGGAAACGGGTGTGTTCGGTGGGGTGGTGATTGGGCTTGTCACCTGCGCGCTGCATAGCCGTTTCAATAAAGTCTCATTACCTCAGTTCCTTGGTTTCTTCAGCGGTTCGCGCTTTGTACCGATTATTAGCTCCCTTGCCGCGATTGTCGTGGGTGCGGTCATGACGGTGGTTTGGCCGCATTTCCAGAAACTCATTTTTGGACTGGGTGGTCTGGTGGATGCGACAGGCTATCTGGGGACGCTGTTGTACGGCTTCATCCTGCGTATGCTTGGCCCACTGGGTTTACACCATATCTTTTATTTGCCGTTCTGGACGACAGCGCTTGGCGGTAGTGAAATCGTCAACGGCCAGTTAGTTGAAGGTACGCAGCGTATTTTCTTCGCGCAACTTGCCGATCCGAATACGCAGCAGTTCTATGCGGGCACCTCGCGCTTTATGTCCGGGCGCTTCATCACCATGATGTTTGGCCTGCTTGGCGCATGTCTGGCGATGTACCACACCGCCAAGCCTGAGAACAGAAAACTTGTCGCTGGTCTGCTGTTGTCAGCGGCCCTGACCTCTTTCCTGACAGGCATCACTGAGCCTATCGAGTTCTCCTTCCTGTTTGTCGCACCCGTGTTATACGTCATTCACGCCTTCTTCGATGGGCTGGCGTTTATGATGGCGCATATTTTACATATCACCATCGGGCAAACCTTTTCGGGTGGGCTTATCGATTTCCTCCTTTTCGGCGTGCTACAGGGGGAAGCTAAAACCAACTGGATGTACGTCCCCATGGTGGGGATCCCGTGGTTCTTCCTTTACTACTTCACCTTCCGCTATTTGATTAACCGCTTTAACTGGTTGACACCAGGTCGTGAAAACGCAGCGCCGACTGAATCCGGCCTGCCGCAAAGTGAGCGTGCTGCGGCCGTAATTACTGGGCTGGGAGGCAAAGAGAATCTGGAAGAGGTGGATTGTTGTGCCACACGCCTGCGCGTGACGGTGAAAGAGAGCAGCAAGGTTGATGAAGCGGCGCTGAAAGCGACCGGAGCGCGTGGCGTAATTATTCGCGGCAACGGGGTTCAGGTGATTTATGGCCCGCATGTCACCATCATTAAAAACGAAGTCGAAGAGATCTTATCGTAATGAAAACTGTACTGGATTCCCTGAAAGGTAAATTAATTGTTTCCTGTCAGGCGCTGGAAAATGAGCCCCTGCACAGCCCGTTTATTATGTCACGTATGGCGCTGGCGGCAGCGCAGGGCGGTGCGGTAGGTATTCGTGCAAACAGCGTGGTGGACATTCGCGCGATCAAAGAGAGCGTCTCTCTACCGGTGATTGGGATTATCAAGCGTGATTATCCGGATAGCGATGTCTTTATCACGGCCACTTTACAGGAAGTCGATGAACTGATGACCGTTGAGCCGGAAATTATTGCTCTGGATGCGACAGCGCGCCCGCGCCCCGGTGGGCAAACACTGGAAGAACTGGTCACGCAGATCCGCGCTCGCTATCCGTCCGTACTGCTGATGGCGGATATTGCCACCGTAGACGAAGCGGTGACCGCTGAGCGCCTGGGTTTTGACTGTGTGGGCACTACGCTCTACGGTTATACCGCTGACACTGCCGGGCATGTGCTGGCGGAAAACGACTGCGGTTTTTTACGTGATGTGTTGGCTGCAGTTAGCGTACCGGTTGTGGCAGAAGGAAACGTCGATACTCCGGAACGTGCTGCACGATGCCTGGCATTAGGCGCCCATACCGTGGTGGTTGGTGGGGCTATCACCCGTCCGCAGCAGATAACGGCACGCTTTGTCGCAGCGATCGCCTCGTAAAGCATCGATGGGGCATGATACTTTGGCGGGGATCTGCGATAATTATCGTTTATCCCCATATTGAGAGCGCTATGCAGTACCCGATTAACGAGATGTTCCAGACCCTGCAAGGTGAGGGTTACTTTACCGGCGTCCCCGCCATTTTTATTCGTTTACAGGGATGCCCGGTTGGCTGTGCCTGGTGCGATACCAAACACACCTGGGATAAGCTTGAGGATCGGGAAGTGTCCCTGTACAGCATCCTGGCAAAGACCAAAGAAAGCGATAAATGGGGTGCTGCGAGCAGCGAAGATCTGCTGGCGGTCATTTCGCGTCAGGGCTATACCGCCCGTCACGTGGTGATTACCGGTGGCGAGCCCTGCATTCATGACCTGATGCCGCTGACTGACCTGCTGGAAAAGAACGGTTTTAGCTGCCAGATTGAGACCAGCGGCACGCACGAAGTACGCTGTACGCCGAATACCTGGGTGACCGTATCGCCGAAGGTGAATATGCGCGGTGGCTATGATGTGCTGTCACAGGCGCTGGAGCGCGCGAATGAAATCAAGCATCCGGTTGGCCGTGTCCGCGATATTGAAGCACTGGATGAACTGCTGGCGACGTTGAGTGACGACAAACCGCGAATCATCGCCTTACAGCCAATCAGCCAGAAAGAAGATGCGACGCGTTTGTGCATTGATACCTGTATTGCGCGTAACTGGCGTCTGTCGATGCAGACCCATAAGTATCTGAATATTGCCTGATAACTTTGCCGGGGGCGTTTCGCTTACCCGGCCATAGTTTATTGCTCAATGCAGGCCGGAGAAGATGCGTTGCCATCCGGCAAGCCTACAATCACTCGCCGCGATAAACGCAGCCCGCTGTGCAGGTTTCTTTCACCATTACAGCACTCAGCAGAGGGACCACAGGTTTAACCTGATCCCAAATCCATTTGGCCAGCACTTCGCTGGTTGGATTTTCTAAGCCAGGAATATCGTTCAAATAGTAGTGATCGAGTCTGTCGTAAGTCGGCTTAAACGCGGCTTTTAACTCAGCAAAATCCATGATCCAACCGGTATGCGGATCGACTTCACCGGTAATTTCAAGACGCACCATAAATGAGTGACCATGCAGACGGCCACACTTATGCCCTTCCGGTACATGCGGCAGGTGGTGAGCGGCTTCGAAGGTGAAATCTTTAAACAAGGTGGTGGACATTATTTACTCTCAAGAATGCGAAAAACCGCGGTAGGGTACCGTAAAGAGGAAATTTTATCATTATTTATACACGTCATTCTTTAAGCTGCTTCTTTGTTGGCTGCCTTTGCTCGCCCCAGTCACTTACTCATGTAAGCTCCCGGGGACTTGCTCAGTTGCCGCCTCGATGCATCTTAAATTATTTTGTGTATAAAAGGATGCTCAGCACCAAAGCTACATATTCATACAATCAATATTGATTAATTATTTATATATCAAATGTTTATATAATCTGTTTTGCTGTTAATAACTATAACTAAAACAGGTTAGTCCATTTGGTTATTTGTTATTTCCATCCCTTCTTTAATTGTTACTATCCCCGCCGTTAACCTTATCTTCAGTTTGGGTTTTATTGCTGAAATCCGCTTTGCTTACTGGAACATGACAACGCATGACGACACAGGCCCCACCTTCCGCTTTGCTACCGCTAAACCCGGAGCAACTGGCACGCCTTCAGGCGGCCACGACCGATTTCACTCCCGCACAGCTTGCGTGGGTTTCTGGCTATTTTTGGGGCGTGCTGAATCAGCAGCCTGGCAGCAATGTGGTGGCGACTGCGCCTGTCGCTGAAATGCCTGGCATTACGCTTATCTCCGCCTCGCAAACTGGTAATGCGCGTCGTGTGGCGGAAGCCCTGCGCGATGATCTGATCGCCGCGAAGCTCAACGTCACTCTCATCAACGCTGGCGACTATAAATTCAAACAAATCGCCAATGAAAAACTGCTGATCGTGGTGGCGTCGACGCAAGGGGAAGGTGAACCGGCGGAAGAAGCCGTGGCGTTGCATAAATTCCTGTTCTCGAAAAAAGCGCCGAAGCTTGATAACACCGCTTTTGCCGTATTTGGTCTTGGCGATACCTCTTATGAGTTTTTCTGCCAGGCAGGAAAAGACTTCGATGCGAAACTGGCTGAGCTGGGCGGTGAACGTCTGCTCGACCGCGTCGACGCCGACGTCGAATACCAGGCCGCCGCCGCGCAGTGGCGTGCTCGTCTGGTTGATGTCCTGAAAGCGCGTGCGCCTGCGGCACCGTCTGTGCAAGTTGCCGCCAGCGGTGCAGTAAATGAAGTACACACCAGCCCATACACCAAAGAAGCGCCACTGACGGCGTCCCTTGCGGTGAATCAGAAAATTACCGGCCGCGACTCTGAAAAAGATGTGCGCCATATTGAAATTGATTTAGGCGATTCCGGGCTGCGTTATCAGCCGGGCGATGCGCTGGGCGTCTGGTATCAGAATGACCCGGCTCTGGTTAAAGAGCTGGTTGAACTGCTGTGGCTGAAAGGTGATGAGCCGGTCACGGTTGAAGGCAAAACCCTGTCGCTCGCTGAAGCGTTGCAGTGGCATTTCGAGCTGACGGTTAACACCGGCAATATCGTAGAAAACTATGCCACCTTAACCCGCAGCGAAACTTTGCTGCCCTTAGTGGGTGACAAAGCACAGTTGCAGCATTACGCCTCAACCACGCCCATCGTCGATATGGTGCGCTTCTCTCCGGCGCAACTGGATGCTCAGGCGTTAGTTGATCTTCTGCGTCCGCTGACGCCGCGTTTGTACTCCATTGCTTCTTCTCAGGCGGAAGTGGAAAGCGAAGTGCACGTCACCGTGGGCGTGGTGCGTTATGAGATAGAAGGTCGCGCCCGTGCTGGTGGTGCTTCCAGTTTCCTCGCCGACCGCGTGGAAGAAGAAGGTGAAGTTCGCGTGTTCATTGAACACAACGACAACTTTCGTCTGCCTGCGAACCCACAGACGCCGGTAATTATGATTGGACCGGGTACGGGGATTGCGCCGTTCCGTGCATTCATGCAGCAACGTGCGGCTGACGGAGCCGAAGGCAAAAACTGGCTGTTTTTTGGTAACCCACACTTTACCGAAGATTTCCTGTATCAGGTGGAATGGCAGCGTTACGTCAAAGAGGGCGTACTGAGCCGTATCGATCTCGCCTGGTCCCGCGATCAAAAAGAAAAAGTCTACGTACAAGATAAACTGCGCCAACAGGGCGCGGAACTGTGGCGCTGGATTAACGACGGTGCGCACATTTATGTCTGTGGCGACGCCAATCGCATGGCGAAAGACGTTGAGCAGGCGTTGTTGGAAGTGATTGCCGAATTCGGTGGTATGGATATCGAAGCGGCGGATGAATTTTTAAGTGAGCTGCGCATTGAGCGCCGTTATCAGCGAGATGTCTACTAATGAGCGAAAAACATCCAGGACCATTGGTGGTCGAAGGCAAACTGTCCGACGCTGAGCGTATGAAGCTGGAAAGCAACTATCTGCGCGGTACCATTGCCGAAGATTTAAACGACGGCCTGACCGGCGGGTTTAAAGGCGACAACTTCCTGCTGATCCGTTTTCACGGTATGTACCAGCAGGACGACCGCGATATCCGCGCCGAACGTGCCGAGCAAAAGCTGGAGCCGCGTCACGCGATGCTGCTGCGCTGTCGTCTGCCGGGTGGGGTGATCACCACCAAACAGTGGCAGGCGATCGACAAGTTCGCCCATGACAACACCATATACGGCAGCATTCGTCTGACCAACCGTCAGACCTTCCAGTTTCACGGCATTCTGAAGAAGAACGTTAAGCCGGTACACCAGATGCTGCACTCCGTCGGCCTGGACGCGCTGGCGACAGCCAACGACATGAACCGTAACGTGCTGTGCACCTCGAATCCGTATGAATCTGAGCTGCACGCGGAAGCCTACGAGTGGGCGAAAAAGATCTCCGAACATCTGCTGCCGCGTACCCGCGCCTATGCAGAGATCTGGCTGGATCAGGAAAAAGTCGCGACCACCGACGAAGAGCCGATCCTCGGTCAAACCTATCTGCCGCGTAAGTTTAAAACCACCGTCGTGATCCCACCGCAGAATGACATCGATCTGCACGCCAACGACATGAACTTCGTGGCGATTGCGGAAAACGGCAAGCTGGTGGGCTTTAACCTGCTGGTGGGCGGTGGTTTATCGATTGAGCACGGCAACAAGAAAACCTATGCCCGTACGGCAAGCGAGTTTGGTTATCTGCCGCTTGAGCATACGCTGGCCGTGGCGGAGGCTGTGGTGACCACGCAGCGTGACTGGGGTAACCGTACCGATCGTAAAAACGCGAAAACCAAATACACGCTGGAACGCGTAGGCGTTGAGACCTTTAAAGCTGAAGTTGAGCGCCGGGCGGGGATCAAATTTGAGCCGATCCGTCCGTACGAGTTCACCGGTCGTGGCGATCGTATCGGCTGGGTGAAAGGGATCGACAATAAATGGCATCTGACGTTGTTTATTGAAAACGGACGAATCCTCGATTATCCGGGCCGACCGCTGAAAACCGGTCTGCTTGAGATCGCGAAGATCCACAAAGGTGAGTTCCGCATTACCGCGAACCAGAACCTGATCATTGCCGGTGTTCCTGAGAGTGAAAAGGCGAAGATAGAGAAGATTGCGCAGAAGAGTGGCTTAATGAACGCGGTCACTCCGCAGCGTGAAAACTCGATGGCCTGCGTGTCGTTCCCAACCTGTCCGCTGGCGATGGCGGAAGCCGAGCGCTTCCTGCCAACGTTTATCGACAACATCGACACGCTGATGGCGAAGCACAGCCTGAGTGATGAAAACATTGTCATGCGTGTGACCGGCTGCCCGAACGGTTGTGGTCGTGCGATGCTGGCGGAAGTTGGTCTGGTGGGTAAAGCTCCTGGGCGTTACAACCTCCATTTAGGGGGCAACCGTATCGGAACCCGTATTCCCCGGATGTTTAAAGAGAACATCACCGAGCCGGAAATTCTGGCATCGCTGGATGAACTGATTGGGCGCTGGGCGAAAGAGCGCGAAGCGGGTGAAGGCTTCGGTGACTTTACGGTGCGTGCGGGCATTATTCGCCCGGTGCTCGATCCCGCCCGGGATTTCTGGGAATAATGTGAAATTGACTTATCGGGTCTGCTGAATCGGTAGGCCTGATAAGCGCAGCGCCATCAGGCAAGGCAAACAGTGAGGAACTTATGTCCAAACTCGATCTCAACGCGTTGAACGAACTGCCGAAAGTTGAACGCGTTATGGCGTTGGCACAAACCAACGACCAACTGGAAAAATTGAGCGCCGAGGATCGCGTAGCGTGGGCGCTGGAAAACCTGCCTGGTGAATATGTACTGTCATCAAGTTTTGGTATCCAGGCGGCAGTGAGCCTGCACCTGGTAAATCAGATTCGCCCGGATATCCCGGTGATCCTCACCGATACTGGCTACCTGTTCCCGGAAACCTATCAGTTTATTGATGAGTTAACGGACAAGCTTAAGCTTAATTTGCAAGTCTACCGGGCAAAGGAAAGTGCGGCCTGGCAGGAAGCACGCTACGGCAAACTGTGGGAGCAGGGCGTTGAGGGCATTGAAAAATACAATGACATCAACAAAGTCGAGCCGATGAACCGGGCGCTGCAGGAGCTGAACGCGCAAACCTGGTTTGCCGGTCTGCGTCGAGAGCAATCGGGCAGTCGTGCGCATTTGCCGGTGCTGGCTATCCAGCGCGGCGTGTTTAAAGTTCTCCCAATCATCGACTGGGATAACCGTACGGTTTACCAGTATCTGCAAAAACACGGTTTGAAATACCATCCGTTGTGGGATCAGGGCTATCTGTCGGTAGGCGATACCCACACCACCCGCAAATGGGAGCCGGGTATGGCGGAAGAAGAGACGCGCTTCTTCGGATTGAAGCGTGAGTGCGGACTGCACGAAGGGTAACAGGAAAGTGGTCCGGTAAGATTTACATCCTACCGGACCACTTCTTCAGGATTTACCCGCTTTTGCCAGTTCTTTTACCAGTGGCAGCATAATGCGTACCACGTCGCGGCTACGGTGCTCTATCCGGCCTGGTAACGCTTTATCAATGTGCTGCTGGTTATCCAGTCGCACATCGTGCCAGCTGTTGCCTGCCGGGAATGAGGCGCTTTTGGCGCGCTGTTGATAGCCATCTTTCTTACCCAGGTTCCAGTTGGTCGCTTCAACTGAAAGAACGGCAATCCCCGCGTTGTCGAAGACCTCTGCATCGTTACAACATCCAGTGCCTTTCGGATAGTCTTTGTTCAGACCTGGATTGGTGCTGGCAACGATACCGCGGCTGTGCGCGATAGCCAGTGCCCGGTCGCGCGTCAGTTTTCGCACCGCTTCCGGGGTTTTCTTACCGCTATTGAAATAGAGCTTATCGCCGACGATCAGGTTATCGAGGTTGATAACCAGCAGCGTGTTTTTCTTCTCGGCGGCGCTCATTCGCTTCAGGATGTTCTCCGCGCCCAGTTTGCCTTCTTCCTCGCCGCTGGTGGCGATAAATCGAATACCGTACTGCGTCGGTACGTTTTTGAGTTTTTCCGCCAGTTCCAGCATTACGCCAACACCTGCGGCGTTGTCATCGATACCTTGCAGGGTTAATCCACCCAGATTGGCATCGGAGTCGGCGTCGCTTTGTGCGGCGTAGGTGTCGAGGTGCGCCATAATAATAATCTGCTGCGGCGCTTTGCCTTCATGTGCAGCAATAACGGTGCTTCCCGTTACGTTATGCCAGTTTTTACGGTTATCTTTGGCGGTATAAACATAACGGCTATTAAACGTCCGAATATCGCTGCTATAACCCATCTGCTGAAATTGTTGACGTATATAATCAGCAGACAACATTTCTGCCGGAGATCCCGTCACGCGGCCTGGGAAAAAAGTTGCGATATATCGAGCCTGGGTATTTGCGATATCTCCGGGCTTCGAAGATGTTGCCTGTGCGGGAAGGATGAAGCACGCGCCGAGCGCCATGGCTGCAAGAAGGTGGCGCAATGCGAGAAACATGATGAGTCCTTAAATACCAAGCAGAAATTTTCAGCCGCTAGTATGAAACCGTGATCGAGGTAAAACAATTTCATTTGCTCCTAAATGCCCGAATTCCGGTAGCTTAAGCACTTTTTGATATTTGCTTTTCCGGATCGTTATTCCTTTGAGGAACTACTCATTCCAATTCGTAATTTCATTCGCCCTCTTGCCCTCCCTATAGTCAGGTTATCTGAGCATCGTTAGCAAAATAACGGCATTACATAGGAACGGTTATGGATCAAAAACGACTTACCCACCTGCGGCAACTGGAAGCGGAAAGCATCCATATCATTCGTGAGGTGGCCGCCGAGTTTTCTAATCCGGTGATGATGTATTCCATCGGCAAAGATTCCAGCGTAATGCTGCATCTGGCGCGTAAAGCGTTTTATCCGGGCACGCTGCCGTTCCCATTGCTGCACGTTGATACCGGCTGGAAATTCAGCGAAATGTACGAGTTTCGTGACCGCACGGCGAAAGCCTACGGCTGCGAACTGCTGGTGCATAAAAACCCGGAAGGGGTGGCGATGGGTATCAACCCGTTTGTCCACGGTAGCGCCAAGCATACCGACATTATGAAAACTGAAGGGCTGAAGCAGGCACTGAATAAATACGGTTTCGATGCCGCGTTTGGCGGTGCTCGTCGTGACGAAGAGAAATCGCGTGCCAAAGAGCGTATTTACTCTTTCCGCGATCGTTTTCATCGCTGGGATCCTAAAAATCAGCGCCCGGAGCTGTGGCACAACTACAACGGGCAGATTAACAAAGGCGAAAGTATTCGCGTCTTCCCGCTCTCTAACTGGACTGAACAGGATATCTGGCAGTACATCTGGCTGGAAAATATCGATATCGTGCCGCTGTATCTGGCGGCGGAGCGTCCGGTGCTGGAACGCGACGGCATGCTGATGATGATTGATGACGACAGAATCGATCTGCAACCCGGTGAAGTGATTAAAAAACGCATGGTGCGTTTCCGTACGCTCGGTTGCTGGCCGCTGACAGGCGCGGTGGAGTCGAATGCGCAGACGCTGCCGGAAATCATCGAAGAGATGCTGGTTTCAACCACCAGTGAACGTCAGGGCCGCGTGATTGACCGCGACCAGGCGGGCTCCATGGAGCTGAAGAAACGTCAGGGGTATTTCTAAGGAGCCGCCATGAATACGACACTTGCACAACAAATTGCTAATGAAGGCGGCGTTGAAGCCTGGATGGTTGCCCAGCAACACAAAAGTCTGCTGCGCTTTTTAACCTGCGGTAGCGTGGATGATGGGAAAAGTACCCTGATTGGCCGCCTGCTGCACGACACGCGTCAGATTTATGAAGACCAGCTTTCATCGCTGCACAATGACAGTAAACGTCACGGCACTCAGGGCGAAAAGCTTGATCTGGCGTTATTGGTTGACGGCTTGCAGGCCGAGCGTGAGCAGGGCATCACCATCGACGTGGCGTATCGTTATTTCTCTACCGAGAAGCGTAAATTTATTATTGCGGACACTCCCGGGCATGAGCAGTACACCCGTAACATGGCGACCGGTGCGTCGACCTGCGACCTGGCGATCCTATTGATTGATGCGCGTAAAGGCGTGCTGGATCAGACTCGTCGTCATAGCTTTATCTCCACGCTGCTTGGGATCAAACACCTGGTGGTGGCGATCAATAAAATGGATCTGGTGGACTTTAGCGAAGAGACATTTAACCGCATTCGCGAAGACTATCTTACTTTTGCTGAACAACTGCCGGGCAACCTGGATATCCGGTTTGTGCCGCTCTCTGCGCTGGAAGGCGATAATGTGGCTTCGCAAAGCGCCAGTATGCCGTGGTACAGCGGTCCGACGCTGCTGGAAGTGCTGGAAACCGTTGAGATCCAGCGCATTGTTGATACTCAGCCGATGCGCTTCCCGGTGCAGTATGTGAACCGACCGAATCTGGATTTCCGTGGTTATGCCGGAACGCTGGCCTCCGGTAGCGTGAAGGTTGGACAGCGCGTCAAAGTGTTGCCGTCCGGCGTGGAGTCGAGCGTGGCGCGGATCGTAACCTTTGATGGCGATTTACAGGAAGCGCATGCGGGTGAAGCGATCACCCTGGTGCTGAAAGATGAGATCGATATCAGCCGGGGCGACCTGCTGCTTGATGCCGGTGAAACGCTGCCGACAGTACAAAGCGCTGCAGTTGATGTGGTGTGGATGGCGGAACAACCGTTGTCGCCCGGGCAGAGCTACGACATAAAAGTCGCAGGCAAGAAGACCCGCGCACGCGTTGATAGCGTGCAGTATCAGGTCGATATAAACAACCTGACCCAACGTGACGTTGAAGCGCTGCCGCTGAACGGCATCGGTCTGGTTAATCTGACTTTTGATGAGCCGCTGGTGCTGGATACCTATCAGCAGAATCCGGTTACGGGCGGGCTGATTATCATTGACCGCCTGACTAACGTTACCGTTGGCGCGGGACTGGTGCGTGAGCCAATCGTCCAGGAGCTTGCCACAGCTTCTCAGTTCAGCGCGTTTGAGCTGGAGCTTAATGCACTGGTGCGTCGCCACTTCCCACACTGGGGTGCGCGCGATCTGCTGGGAGGAAAATAATGGCGCTGCATGACGAAAACGTCGTCTGGCATGCCCATCCTGTTACACCGCAACAGCGGGAACAACGCCACGGTCATCGTGGTGTTGTGCTGTGGTTTACCGGGCTGTCAGGTTCCGGTAAATCCACGGTAGCAGGGGCGCTGGAAGAGGCGCTGCATAAGCTAGGGGTGAGCACCTATCTGCTGGATGGCGATAACGTGCGTCACGGTCTGTGCAGCGATCTTGGGTTTAGCGATGCCGATCGTAAGGAGAATATTCGTCGGGTTGGTGAAGTGGCTAACCTAATGGTAGACGCCGGCCTGGTGGTGTTGACTGCGTTTATCTCTCCACATCGCGCCGAGCGAAAAATGGTTCGCGAGCGCGTGGGTGAAGGGCGTTTTATTGAGGTTTTTGTCGATACGCCATTAGCAACGTGCGAAGCTCGCGATCCAAAAGGGCTGTATAAAAAAGCGCGTGCGGGAGAGTTGCGCAATTTCACCGGAATTGACTCGGTTTACGAAGCGCCTGAATCGCCAGAGATTCATCTTGATGGTGAACAATTGGTAACAAATTTGGTTCCTCAATTATTAGACCTGCTGAGGCAGGAAGATATTATCAGATCCTGAGACACCCGAGCTTGCACGCCCGGTCAGTCACGGTCACAGGATTAGATATGCGTAACAGCCATAACATTACTATTACAGAGTCAGATACCTTCGCCGCCGACGACGAAACTACCTGGTCACTCCCAGGAGCCGTGGTCGGTTTTGTCGCGTGGTTGCTGGCGCTGGGATTCCCGTGTCTGATGTATGGCCCTAACACACTGTTTTTCTTCCTCTATACCTGGCCCTTTTTCCTTGCGTTGTTGCCCGTGGCGATTGTCGCGGGTATTGCCCTGCATTCGCTATTGAAGGGGAGATTGCTGCTGAGTATTGCCTGTACCCTGCTGGTGGTTGGCGCAATGTTTGGCGCACTGTTCCTGTGGCTACTGGGTTAGGCATACGTCCTTTCACGCGATCGCCGCTGTTGTTCACTGTCTGGCCATAATTCAAACCGTAACCAACAATGAGATTATGTTCTCCTTACATGGGGTATACGTAACAACGGGCAAATGTGGTACATTTGCCCGCGTTGTCGCGGCATTCCCGTCCGTTGATGTAAAGTTGTCAGCGGAGTTTATGGGATGTTGATGCCGTTTTTCAGGGGGCAGGATGGGTAAACTTACGTTGCTGTTGCTGGCTTTATTAGTCTGGCTACAGTATTCGCTGTGGTTCGGTAAGAACGGCATACATGACTATAGTCGCGTCAACGATGATGTTGCGGCGCAGCAAGCTACAAACGCGAAACTGAAAGCGCGTAACGATCAGCTTTTTGCCGAAATTGACGATCTCAATGGCGGGCAAGAGGCTATCGAAGAGCGCGCGCGTAACGAACTCAGTATGACTAAGCCAGGCGAAACCTTTTATCGTCTGGTGCCTGACGCGTCTAAACGCGCTCAGACTGCAGGGCAAAACAATCGATAAACCGTCCAGGGATTTAACATGGCAGCCACTTTAATGGACGTTTGCGCCGTGGTGCCGGCTGCCGGGTTTGGCCGCCGAATGCAAACAGAGTGTCCTAAGCAGTACCTCTCTATTGGCAATAAAACCATTCTCGAACACTCGGTTGATGCGCTGCTGGCTCATCCCCAGGTGACGCGAGTCGTCATCGCTATTAGCCCAGGCGACAGTCGCTTTGCCCAACTTCCACTCGCAGCGCACCCGCAAATTACCGTGGTGGATGGTGGCAACGAGCGTGCCGATTCTGTCCTTGCTGGTTTGCAAGCCGCAGGTGAGGCCAGTTGGGTTCTGGTGCATGATGCCGCGCGTCCGTGTCTGCATCAGGAAGATTTATCTCGTTTGCTGGCAATAAGTGAAACCAGCCGCATCGGCGGGATCCTTGCTGCGCCGGTGCGCGACACGATGAAACGCGCGGAGCCGGGCCGAACAGACATCGCCCATACGGTCGATCGCACCGATTTATGGCATGCGTTGACGCCGCAGTTTTTCCCTCGCGAGCTGTTGCATGACTGTCTGACCCGTGCGCTAAACGAAGGCGCAACCATTACGGATGAAGCCTCGGCGCTGGAATATTGCGGTTTTCATCCGCTGCTGGTCGAAGGACGCGCTGACAACATCAAAGTCACCCGCCCGGAAGATCTGGCGCTGGCGGAATTTTATCTGACCCGAACTATCTAGATACATCATTCTTCAGGCTGCCTGGAGGATGTTGTGTATATCAGGAGAAGGCATAATGCGAATTGGACACGGTTTCGACGTACACGCTTTTGGCGGAGTTGGCCCAATTATCATTGGTGGTGTGCGCATCCCGTATGAAAAAGGATTGCTGGCGCATTCTGATGGCGACGTGGCGTTACACGCGTTAACCGATGCACTGCTGGGCGCGGCTGCGCTGGGGGATATCGGTAAACTCTTCCCGGACACCGACCCGGCCTTTAAAGGTGCAGATAGTCGTGAATTATTGCGTGAAGCCTGGCGGCGTATTCAGGCCAAAGGCTATACGCTTGGTAATGTGGATGTGACGATTATTGCTCAGGCGCCGAAGATGCTGCCGCACATTCCGCAAATGCGCGTGTTTATTGCCGAAGATCTCGGCTGCCATATGGATGATGTTAACGTGAAAGCGACCACCACGGAAAAACTCGGTTTTACCGGGCGTGGGGAAGGGATTGCCTGTGAAGCGGTGGCGTTACTCATTAAGGCAACAAAATGACTGCGTTTGAAGATCTGACGTATCTCCACGGCAAACCACAAGGCCATGGCGTTCTGAAAGCGAATCCGGAAGACTTTGTCGTCGTCGAAGATTTAGGCTTCGAACCGGATGGCGAAGGTGAGCACATTTTGGTGCGTATCCTGAAAAACGGTTGTAATACCCGTTTTGTGGCTGACGCGCTGGCGAAGTTCCTGAAAATTCACGCCCGTGAAGTGAGCTTTGCTGGCCAGAAAGACAAGCATGCAGTCACGGAACAGTGGCTGTGCGCGCGCGTGCCGGGCAATGCAATGCCTGATTTAAGCAAATTTGAACTCGAAGGCTGTAAAGTGCTGGAGTACGCGCGCCACAAGCGTAAGCTGCGTTTAGGGGCGCTGAAAGGTAACGAATTTACGCTGGTGCTGCGTGAAGTGAGCCAGCGAAATGACGTTGAAGCGCGTTTGCAGGCGATTAGCGAGCGCGGCGTACCGAACTATTTTGGCGCTCAGCGTTTTGGTATTGGCGGCAGCAACCTGCAAGGGGCGCTGCGTTGGGCGCAAAGCGATGCGCCGGTGCGCGATCGAAATAAGCGCAGTTTTTGGTTGTCGGCGGCCCGTAGTGCGTTGTTTAATCAGATAGTCAGTGAACGCTTGAAAAAAACAGACTTTAATCAAGTTGTTGACGGCGATGCGCTACAATTGTCGGGACGCGGAAGTTGGTTTGTCGCCACGCAGGAAGAACAGACCGAATTACAGCGTCGCGTCGATGATAAAGAATTGATGATTACAGCAGCATTACCGGGCAGCGGTGAGTGGGGAACTCAGCGCGACGCACTGGCGTTTGAAGAAGCCGCTATTGCTGATGAAACCGCGCTGCAGTCGCTGTTGTTGCGCGAGAAAGTCGACGCATCGCGTCGTGCTATGTTGCTGTATCCACAACAATTAAGCTGGAACTGGTGGGATGACGTAACCGTTGAGTTACGTTTCTGGCTACCGGCAGGTAGCTTCGCCACCAGTGTTGTAAGGGAACTTATTAACACAATGGGTGATTATGCGTATATTGCTGAGTAACGATGATGGGGTCCACGCACCCGGTATACAAACGCTGGCGAAAGCGCTGCGTGAGTTTGCTGACGTACAGGTGGTTGCCCCGGATCGTAACCGCAGTGGCGCGTCTAACTCGCTGACGCTGGAATCCTCACTTCGCACGTTCACCTATGATAACGGTGATATCGCCGTACAAATGGGTACACCTACCGATTGCGTCTATCTGGGCGTGAACGCATTAATGCGTCCGCGTCCGGACATTGTCGTGTCTGGTATTAACGCAGGTCCTAATCTGGGCGATGATGTTATCTATTCCGGTACCGTTGCGGCGGCGATGGAAGGTCGTCACCTGGGCTTTCCTGCGCTGGCGGTCTCACTTGATGGGCATAAACACTACGATACTGCTGCCGCAGTAACTTGCCGTATCTTACGGGCGCTGAGCCGCGAACCGCTGCGCACCGGGCGCATTTTGAATATCAACGTGCCGGATTTACCGCTGGATCAGATTAAAGGTATCCGCGTCACCCGCTGCGGTAGTCGCCATCCTGCGGATCAGGTGATACCACAGCAGGACCCGCGCGGTAATACGCTGTACTGGATCGGGCCGCCGGGCGAAAAGTGCGACGCCGGACCGGATACAGATTTTGCCGCCGTCGATGAAGGCTATGTTTCCATTACGCCGCTGCATGTCGATTTAACCGCATATGGTGCGCATGAAGTTGTTTCTGACTGGTTAGACAGCGTGGGAGCCGACACGCAATGGTAAGCAGACGCGTACACACTCTTCTTGAACAATTACGTGCGCAGGGCATCAGAGATGAGCTTGTTCTCGATGCACTTGCCGCCGTGCCGCGTGAAAAATTCATTGATGAGGCGTTTGAACATAAGGCCTGGGACAATATTGCTCTGCCGATTGGTCAGGGGCAGACGATTTCGCAGCCCTATATGGTTGCGCGGATGACCGAGCTGCTTGAGTTAACGCCGCAGTCCCGGGTGCTGGAAATTGGTACCGGCTCTGGCTACCAAACGGCGATTCTGGCGCACCTGGTGCATCATGTGTGCTCTGTTGAGCGCATTAAAGGTTTGCAGTGGCAGGCGCGTCGTCGACTTAAACAGCTTGATTTACATAATGTTTCTACCCGTCATGGTGATGGATGGCAGGGCTGGCAAGCGCGAGCCCCGTTTGACGCTATCATTGTTACGGCAGCACCGCCTGAGATCCCAACCGCATTGATGATGCAGTTGGATGAAGGCGGTATTCTCGTCTTACCCGTGGGCGACGAGCACCAGTTTCTGAAACGGGTGCGTCGTCGGGGAGGCGAATTTATTATCGATACCGTGGAGGCCGTACGTTTCGTTCCCTTAGTAAAAGGGGAGCTTGCGTAGATACTGGCTCTGAATACCTGGAGTTTTCCTGGATATTCTGGAATTAGTAAGCGTATCGTGGTCACGTTTCCAGTGCCCAGTCCGATGCCTTGCACGGTGATTACGTCACTGGTTTTAACCAAATTTTCCTGGGGGATAAATGAGCGCGGGAAGCCACAAATTTACCGTTCGCCGCATTGCGGCATTGTCACTGGTTTCATTATGGCTGGCAGGTTGTTCAAATACCTCGAATCCACCTGCACCGGTCAGTTCCGTTGATGGCGGTGCATCAACGAACACCAATTCCGGCATGCTGATTACGCCTCCACCAAAAATGGGCTCGACGTCGACAGTACAGCAAACGCCACAGATCCAGCCGGTGCAGCGTCCGACCACACAGTCAACACAGATCCAGCCTGTTGCGGAACAACCTGTGCAGATGGAAAACGGTCGTATTGTGTACAACCGTAAGTATGGGAACATTCCGAAAGGTAGCTATACGGGCGGCAGTACCTATACTGTTAAGAAAGGCGATACCCTTTTCTATATCGCCTGGATTACCGGGAACGATTTCCGTGATCTCGCACAACGCAATAACGTTCCGGCCCCGTATGGCCTGAATGTCGGTCAAACTCTGCAAGTGGGCAACGCGTCGGGTACACCGATTACTGGTGGGAATGCCATCACCCAGGCGGATGCAGCACAGCAAGGAGTTGTGACCAACCCTGCACAAAATTCCACCGTTGCTGTTGCTTCGAAACCAACAATTACGTATTCTGAGGATTCAGGTGAACAAAGTGCTAATAAAATGTTGCCGAACAACAAGCCTGCTGGGACCGTTGTCACAGCGCCTGTAACGGCTCCAGCAGTTAGCGCAACCGAATCAACTGCAAGCTCAACGTCAACCAGCTCGCCAATCTCTACCTGGCGCTGGCCGACTGACGGCAAAGTAATCGAAAACTTCGCGGCTACTGAAGGTGGCAATAAAGGGATCGATATTGCAGGCAGTAAAGGACAGGCTATTGTCGCGACCGCAGATGGACGCGTCGTATATGCCGGTAACGCACTGCGCGGTTACGGTAATCTTATTATCATCAAACATAACGATGATTACCTGAGTGCCTACGCCCATAACGATACAATGCTGGTCCGGGAACAACAAGAAATCAAGGCGGGGCAGAAAATAGCTACCATGGGTAGCACCGGAACCAGTTCAACACGCTTGCATTTTGAAATTCGTTACAAGGGGAAATCCGTAAACCCGCTGCGCTATTTACCGCAGCGATAATTCGGCGGAACCAGGCTTTCACGTGCTAGTTCCGTTAGGGATCACGGGTAGGAGCCACCTTTATGAGTCAGAATACGCTGAAAGTTCATGATTTAAATGAAGATGCGGAATTTGATGAGAACGGAGTAGAGGCTTTTGATGAAAAAGCCTTGAGTGAAGAGGAACCCAGTGATAACGACCTGGCTGAAGAAGAGCTGTTATCGCAGGGGGCCACACAGCGTGTGTTGGACGCGACTCAGCTTTACCTTGGTGAGATTGGTTATTCACCACTGTTAACAGCCGAAGAAGAAGTTTATTTTGCGCGTCGCGCACTGCGTGGGGATGTCGCATCCCGCCGTCGCATGATTGAAAGTAACCTGCGTCTGGTGGTGAAAATTGCTCGTCGTTATGGCAATCGTGGTCTGGCATTGCTGGACCTGATTGAAGAGGGCAATCTGGGACTGATCCGTGCAGTCGAGAAGTTTGACCCGGAACGCGGGTTCCGCTTCTCAACATACGCAACCTGGTGGATCCGCCAGACGATCGAACGGGCGATTATGAACCAAACCCGTACGATCCGACTGCCGATTCATATTGTAAAAGAGCTGAACGTCTATCTGCGTACCGCGCGTGAGTTGTCGCATAAACTGGACCACGAACCGAGCGCAGAAGAGATTGCTGAACAACTGGATAAACCGGTTGATGACGTCAGCCGTATGCTCCGACTCAACGAGCGTATTACCTCGGTAGACACCCCGCTGGGTGGCGATTCCGAAAAAGCGTTGCTGGATATTCTGGCCGATGAAAAAGAAAACGGCCCGGAAGACACCACGCAAGACGATGATATGAAACAGAGCATCGTCAAATGGCTGTTCGAACTGAACGCCAAACAGCGTGAAGTGCTGGCACGTCGTTTTGGTCTGCTGGGGTACGAAGCTGCGACATTGGAAGATGTGGGCCGTGAAATTGGTCTCACCCGTGAACGTGTTCGCCAGATTCAGGTTGAAGGTCTGCGTCGTCTGCGTGAAATCCTGCAGACTCAGGGACTGAATATCGAAGCGTTATTCCGCGAGTAAGCACAAGTTCTATCAAGAAAGGCCAGTCTCATTGGGACTGGCCTTTTTCTATGTTTGTTGCCTGATGGCACTGCGTTTATCAGGCCTACGGGGAGCTGGACTTTGTAGGCCGGATAAGACATTTATGTCGCCATCCGGCAGATTAGTTCATCATCTTACGCACCAGACGTTTGAACTGCTCACGTTCTTCATCAGATAATCGTCCCAGAAACTCATCATCCACGCTATCGCCTAACGGAGTTGCGCTGGCCAGTAATGCTTCTCCTTGCGCGGTCAAATAAACAAACCGTCGACGCTTATCTGCCGGGTCATGTTCACGCCTGACCAGCTCCCGTTTTTCCATTCGGCTCAGCATTTCCGCAAGGGTTGCCTTGGTACAGACTGCGGCTTCGGTCAGGTCAACCTGCTCAATGCCGGGACGTTCAGCAATGGCGCGCATTACCGCATACTGTGGTTTGGTCAGGTCCGGTAATTCATGTTGCCAGCGGGATGTATGCTGCTGGAAGAGCTGACGTAAAAGGTGAAATGCTTTATTTCGTAACGGCATGAGCGCTCCGGAATTCCTGTCAGTCTCTATCATAGCGGGTTACGCATCTTTTTTTAACAATTGCGGCTTTAGCGATCTGTGCTCGATGACCTTGCCCGAAATGTTATGTGAGAGTATTTTAATCAAAACGTTCGTGTACGAACAAAAATTGAGAGGCTAAATGAGACTGATTGTCGGAATGACCGGGGCAACCGGCGCTCCCCTTGGTGTGTCGCTATTGCAGGTGCTGCGAGAAATGCCCGAGGTGGAAACCCATCTGGTGCTGTCAAAGTGGGCCAAAACCACTATTGAACTGGAAACGCCGTACAGCGTCCGCGATGTGTCTGCGTTGGCCGATTTTTGCCACAACCCGGCGGACCAGGCGGCGACCATCTCCTCTGGATCGTTTCGCACTGACGGCATGATCATTATCCCCTGCAGTATGAAAACCCTGGCCGGTATTCGTGCAGGCTACGCGGAAGGGCTGGTGGGGCGCGCTGCCGATGTGGTGCTGAAAGAAGGGCGCAAGCTGGTGCTGGTTCCGCGTGAAATGCCGCTTAGCACTATTCATCTGGAAAACATGCTCGCGCTTTCCCGCATGGGCGTGGCGATGGTCCCGCCCATGCCCGCGTATTACAACCACCCGCAAACGGTCGATGACATCACTCAGCATATCGTTGCGCGTGTGCTCGATCAGTTTGGTCTGGAACACCCCAACGCCCGTCGCTGGCAGGGTTTACGGCAGGCGCAGAATTTTTCACAGGAGAATGAATAATGGCATTTGATGATTTGCGCAGCTTTTTACAAGCGCTGGACGACCAGGGACAATTGCTGAAAATCAGTGAAGAAGTTAACGCCGAGCCGGATCTGGCTGCGGCAGCCAATGCGACCGGACGCATTGGTGACGGTGCGCCAGCGCTGTGGTTTGACAATATTCGTGGTTTTACCGACGCCCGTGTGGCGATGAACACTATTGGTTCGTGGCAGAATCACGCCATCTCTTTAGGCCTGCCGCCAAATACCCCAGTGAAAAAACAGATTGATGAGTTTATTCGCCGTTGGGATAAATTTCCGGTTACGCCGGAGCGTCGCGCCAATCCGGCGTGGGCTGAAAACTGTGTTGATGGTGATGAGATCAACCTGTTTGATATTCTGCCGCTGTTTCGCCTGAACGATGGCGACGGCGGTTTCTATCTTGATAAAGCCTGCGTGGTGTCGCGCGATCCGCTGGATCCGGACAACTTTGGCAAACAGAACGTCGGCATTTATCGTATGGAAGTGAAGGGTAAACGCAAGCTTGGCCTGCAGCCGGTGCCGATGCACGATATCGCGCTGCACCTGCATAAAGCCGAAGAGCGTGGTGAAGATCTGCCGATTGCCATCACGCTGGGTAACGATCCGATCATCACCCTGATGGGGGCCACGCCGCTGAAGTACGATCAGTCGGAATACGAAATGGCGGGAGCACTGCGTGAAAGCCCGTATCCGATCGCTACCGCGCCGCTCACCGGCTTTGACGTGCCATGGGGTTCAGAAGTGATCCTCGAAGGGGTCATTGAAGGTCGTAAGCGTGAAATCGAAGGGCCGTTTGGCGAGTTTACCGGGCACTATTCCGGTGGACGTAATATGACGGTCGTGCGTATCGATAAAGTCTCTTATCGCACCAAACCTATTTTTGAATCGCTGTATCTGGGGATGCCGTGGACGGAGATTGACTACCTGATGGGGCCGGCAACCTGCGTACCGCTTTATCAACAGTTGAAAGCCGAATTCCCGGAAGTGCAGGCGGTGAATGCCATGTATACCCACGGTTTGCTGGCGATTATCTCCACCAAAAAACGCTACGGCGGCTTTGCCCGCGCGGTGGGGCTGCGCGCAATGACGACGCCGCATGGCCTGGGTTACGTGAAAATGGTGATTATGGTTGATGAGGATGTAGATCCGTTCAACCTGCCGCAGGTGATGTGGGCGCTGTCTTCGAAGGTCAATCCGGCGGGCGATCTGGTGCAATTGCCGAATATGTCGGTGCTGGAGCTTGATCCGGGTTCCAGTCCGGCGGGGATTACCGACAAGTTAATTATTGATGCGACCACGCCGGTTGCGCCGGATAACCGTGGGCACTACAGCCAGCCGGTATGTGATTTACCGGAAACGAAAGCCTGGGCAGAAAAACTGACCGCCATGCTGGCCAACCGTAAATAAGGAGTAGCAGATGATTTGTCCACGTTGTGCCGATGAACATATTGAAGTGATGGCAAACTCGCCGGTAAAAGGTGTCTGGACGGTATATCAGTGCCAGCATTGTCTATACACCTGGCGTGATACTGAGCCGCTACGCCGTACAAGCCGCGAGCACTACCCGCAAGCGTTTCGCATGACGCAGAAGGATATTGATGACGCACCGATGGTGCCAAGTATTCCACCGCTGCTGGCAGAAGATAAGCGCTAATCAACACGCCGGGTGCGGCTTCGCCTTACCCGGCCTAAATACAGCGATATTTTGCAGGCCCGATAAGTGTATCACTATCGGGCATTACGGCGTTACACCAGACTCTTCAACCGGTAGATCCACTCCAGCGCCTGGCGAGGCGTTAGCGAATCCGGGTCGAGATTTTCCAGTGCTTCAACAGCGGGCGACGTTTCTTCCGGAGCTGTCAGGAGCGACATCTGTGTGCCGTCGACCTGGGTCGCAGCAACATTCGGCGCGATGCTTTCCAGTTCGCGCAGTTTTTGCCGCGCGCGTTTAATAACCTCTTTTGGTACACCTGCCAGGGCAGCTACCGCCAGACCATAGCTCTTGCTCGCCGCACCATCTTGTACGCTGTGCATGAAGGCGATGGTATCGCCGTGCTCTAACGCATCAAGATGCACATTTGCTACGCCTTCCATTTTCTCCGGTAACTGAGTCAGTTCGAAGTAGTGGGTGGCAAACAACGTTAATGCTTTGATTTTATTGGCCAGATTTTCCGCGCACGCCCACGCCAGCGACAGGCCGTCGTAGGTGGAGGTGCCGCGTCCAATCTCATCCATCAGCACCAGGCTGTTCTCAGTGGCGTTATGCAGAATGTTGGCGGTTTCAGTCATTTCTACCATGAAGGTGGAACGACCGGAGGCCAGATCATCCGCCGCGCCCACGCGGGTAAAGATGCGGTCGATAGGCCCGATCTCCACTTTCTGCGCCGGAACGTAGCTGCCGATGTAGGCCAGCAGCGCAATTAACGCAGTCTGGCGCATATAGGTACTTTTACCCCCCATGTTCGGGCCGGTGATGATCAGCATCCGTCGCTGAGGCGAGAGGTTAAGTGGGTTGGCGATAAACGGCTCGGTCAGCACCTGTTCAACCACCGGATGACGTCCCTCGGTAATACGAATACCAGGCTTGTCGGTGAAGGTCGGGCAGGTGTAATTCAGGGTATAAGCACGTTCTGCGAGGTTGACCAGTACGTCCAGTTCTGCCAGCGCGCTGGCGCTTTGTTGCAAATCAGCCAGGTGCGGCAGCAGCATGTCGAACAGCTCATCGTACAGCTGTTTTTCCAGCGCCAGCGCTTTGCCTTTTGATGTCAGAACTTTGTCTTCGTACTCTTTCAGCTCCGGAATAATGTAGCGTTCGGCATTTTTCAGGGTCTGGCGACGCACATAGTTAATCGGCGCCAGATGACTTTGCCCGCGACTGATCTGAATGTAGTAGCCATGGACGGCGTTAAACCCAACCTTCAGCGTATCAAGGCCGGTGCGCTCGCGCTCACGAATTTCCAGTCTGTCCAGATAGTCAGTTGCGCCATCAGCCAGCGCTCGCCACTCGTCCAGTTCTTCATTATAGCCGGGGGCGATGACGCCACCATCGCGAACCAGCACAGGTGGAGCTTCCACTACGGCACGTTCCAGCAGTTCACGCAGGTCAGCAAACTCACCCATTTTCTCGCGCAGCATCTGCACGGGGGCACTGTCTACGCTTTCCAGTTGTGCGCGCAGTTCTGGTAATTGCTGGAAGGCATGACGCATACGGGCCAGATCGCGCGGGCGCGCGGTACGCAGGGCCAGACGAGCAAGGATACGTTCCAGATCGCCGACCTGACGCAGCACGGGTTGCAATTCACCGGTGGAATCCTGTAGCGCGCCGATGGTCTGTTGGCGCTCAGTGAGGACTTTGGTGTCACGGACCGGCATATGCAGCCAGCGTTTGAGCATACGGCTGCCCATCGGCGTCACGGTGCAGTCGAGTACTGAAGCCAGCGTGTTTTCAACACCGCCCGCCAGGTTCTGGGTAATTTCCAGATTGCGGCGCGTGGCGGCATCCATAATGATGCTGTCCTGCTGACGTTCCATGGTGATGGAACGAATATGCGGCAGCGAGGTACGCTGGGTATCTTTTACGTATTGCAGCAGGCAGCCTGCCGCGCATAATCCACGCGGGGCGTTTTCCACGCCAAAGCCAATCAGATCCCGTGTGCCAAACTGCAGGTTTAGCTGCTGGCGAGCGGTATCGATTTCAAATTCCCATAGTGGACGACGACGTAATCCGCGACGTCCCTCAATCAGTGAAGTTTCAGCGAAATCTTCGGCATACAGCAGTTCAGCTGGATTGGTGCGCTGCAATTCTGCGGCCATGGTCTCGCGGTCGGCGGGTTCGCTAACACGAAAACGCCCGGAGCTGATATCCAGCGTGGCGTAACCATAACCTTTACTGTCCTGCCAGATAGCGGCCAGCAGGTTGTCCTGGCGTTCCTGTAACAGCGCTTCATCACTGATGGTGCCTGGCGTGACGATACGCACCACTTTGCGCTCGACCGGACCTTTGCTGGTCGCCGGATCACCAATCTGCTCACAAATAGCGACGGACTCACCCTGGTTGACCAGCTTGGCGAGGTAGTTTTCTACCGCATGGTGAGGAATGCCCGCCATCGGGATTGGCTCGCCCGCAGACGCGCCGCGTTTGGTCAGGGAGATATCAAGCAACTGAGACGCACGTTTCGCATCGTCATAAAACAGTTCGTAAAAGTCGCCCATGCGGTAAAACAACAGTATCTCCGGATGCTGGGCTTTCAGCTTGAGATACTGCTGCATCATTGGGGTGTGGTTCGTGAAGTCCGTATCAAGTGACTCTTTCATATCGCTTTTGCTCTTTTTTTAATCTTTTTGGGTACCAGGGGAGTCTCATGTGAGCCCCTGGAAACTCACATAAACCCACAAATTTGTCATTCGAAAGCCGCCTGAAGGGCAGTAACGACGAGCGTTGGCTCGACCTGAATGGTCTATCTTATCACCGACAACGACTGAGATTCATCCGTAGGTTTTGCCGCCAGAACGCTTATTGATTATTCATTTTCCGGCAAAGCATAATTCTGGCAGTACAGATAGGGGATCCCCTCTTTGGTAATCAGGTATGTCGCGCTGTTCAGTGCAAAAAAATCGACGTTGGATACGCTGGTATTGGTCAGGAAAAAATCGGGGAGGAGTTCCTGAATAAGGCTGGCGGGAGCCGTTTCTCGATTGGAAATTTGGATTTTCTGTGAAATCCAGACCGGGCTTGAGCCGTAGCTGGATTGTGTAAAAAGTACCATGCGTTGCACGGTTTGCTCATTATTTTCGGCATCTTTGATAATACCATCAATATTCACAATACCTTTACTGCCCCCGGTTTTAATATCAATAATCCCTCGGAACGAGCTTGTATTGCGTACAATTTCGATGGCAGAGCGGCAGGTGAGATCATGTAACTCGCCATTGTTCTTACTGTACCGATAGACGACAGTAAGAATAAGCGCAGCAAAACAAAGCAGCAGGATAATACCTGTCTGGATGCGGGACGTTCGGGGATATAAGTTCATTAGCTATCATACCGTGGGTAATATACCGACTGACAGGCATTTTCTTGCCTGGCTTTTATCGGTGAGCGACACACCAGTACGGACAGTTTCTTAGACTCAGGATAGGTCGTGATATAGATAAATTTATGGCTCTGACACAGTCCTGGGTTTTTGTCGATAAACGCGGTATGCCGGGAGAAATTACTGGCATCGTTATTGAAATAATACTGACAGTCAGTGGGTGCTTTATCCGCAGTAATATAGCCGGAGAAATAATCATCGCTGGCTTGCCACGGATATAATATCAGCACACAAATTATCAGGGTAAGTGCCAACATTACTGTTTCTGCAGCCGTTATCAAAGGTTGACGCGGTGTGTCAGCCAAAAATTCCTCAATGGTGGCATCTGGCGCTAAGGATTCTTCAGCAGAAGCAGAGTTCTCCTCCGGTGTTTCAATGACCTGAATATCAAACTCTTCCTGAATGATCAGCCCTTTGCGGGGGAGCGTTGTGATCAGCGGTTGTTCAAGCTCCAGCTGCAGTAAGCTTTTACGCAACGAGAGAATGCTTTGATAAAAGGCGTTGAAACTCACCTGCCGGTGATTTTTACCCCAACCGAATTCCAGTAATTCGTTTTGAGAAACCACTTGCCCGCGATGTTGAATAAGTAATAAAAGACATAACGACGCTGAGTGTTTGAGTTTTATCCGCTGATTGGGGTGATCTACCCGCGCCAGACATTGTGTGGCTGGCGTAAATATTATTCTATTTTCAATCAGATAACTGACATTGCCAGTCTCAGACATATTGTCTCTACTCTTGATGATGCGTCTGGTGGTTGTTTAGTCATGATACCACTGAGCCTATAAAGACCACCAGCATGGACCTGATTCCACAGCGAGAACCGCGAAGTGTTGCAAATTGGTATCATGATATAACAAGAATGAAAACTTTTTAATGAAAATAAAATTCATTAAAATCAATTGATTGTATCTTTTTGGCTACTCTGCAAAGAACAGAAAGATGAAAAAATGTCGACAAAGATGATTGCCATTAATTCTTTATGGACAGCGCCATATACTGCCTGGCACCACCACGCGAAAACAGCATGAACCTTAACGCGTCAATGGCACCAGGGAATGCCGGTGGTAGATGTAGATGGGAATAAATGTCAGCTTGTTTGCGAGCTGACATTTATTTTTAGTGCCGAGTAAATTTAACCATCTTTTTGACTAAGCCATAATTTGCGGTAGAGAGTCCCATGTTCCAGAAAGAAATTGAAAATGCTGTAGTGCTCGTTGGCGATGAAATGAAGAAGTCGGATAATGCCTGGCTGTCATTACGTAAAAAACGTCAGCGTATTGATTTGAAGACCGATGGACATATCTTATTTCTGGAGAAAGGGACTGTCTCTGTTTATCGTGTGGAAAACGATTTAGTCACGGTGAGTATTTCTGCACCTGCTATTCTCGGCCTGCCACAAATGCGTACGGAAGTGGCTGGTCACTATTTACGTTGTGATACCGATTGTGAAATGTGGGCGATGAGCGTACAAAATGCCGATCACCTGTTTACGACCAAAAACTTATGGAAGCAGGCGTTTGATATCTTAACGCATCATCTTCAACGTTATTTTCAGCGTGAAGCGTTGCAGTCGCACCGTACTATTCGTGAGCAGATTATTGAACACGTAAAATATATCTGGTCGATGGAGCCAGAGGTTCGCGAGAAAACATCCGTGTATACTTTTATTTTGACCCGTAACCATATTTCACGTAGTGCCATCCATAAGGTGTTACAGGAGCTGGTTAATGACGGGAAAATCACCCTGAATCGTGGAAAGCTCTCTTTTTGCACGCCGTTATAAATTCATGCGCTCCCCGGCAAAATGTAAGGGAGCGCATCCGATCAACGTTCTCTGAGTGCTTCCGCGCGTGCGCGAATAATCGGTTTTAACAGGTAGCTCAGAATCGTTTTCTTGCCGGTGAGAATATCGACGCTCGCCACCATGCCGGGAATGATCAGCATCGGATGCTCTTTTGTTCCCAGGTAATTTTTGTCCGTCTGCAAACGCACAATATAAAAGCTTCGCCCCTGCTTGTCGGTAACGGTGTCCGGGCTTATCTGCACTACTTCGCCTTGCAGACCGCCATAGATGGTGTAATCGTAAGCGGTAAATTTCACCATCGCATGTTGACCCGGATGGAGGAAGGCGATATCGCGCGGCTGGATTTTGGCTTCGATTAACAGTTTGTCATCCAGCGGAACGATTTCCACCAGATCGCTGCCCGGTTGAATGACGCCGCCGATAGTATTCACCATCACCTGCTGGACGATACCCCGCACCGGTGAGGTGACCATGGTACGGTTCACCCGATCCTCCAGTGCTTTAACGCTTGCCTGGGTTTTACTCAGATTGGTGCGAGCTTCATTGAGTTGGGCCAGCGCATCGCTCTGGAAACGGCCACGGCTTTCACCGATTTTATTCTCAATCTCTTTAATTTCTGACGTGGCCTTGGGCAGCGACAGGCTAATAGAATTGAGCTGCCCGGCGGTTTCCACTTCGGTACGACGCAGGCGCAGCAGTTCGACTTTTGAAATGGCGCCTGAAGCGAGCAGCGGCTCGGACATTTTGATTTCCTGACGGATTAACCCGAGGCTGTGCTTAAACTGATCCTCCTTTGACTCAAAGTCGCGCAGCTCCTGTTTTTTCTGTACCAGCTGTTCTTCAAGCCCGGAAATTTCGTTGTGAAATTGTTCCCGACGGCTGTTGTACAGCTCGGTTTCTCCCCGGGCGACATCCGGCGCCTGGCTGGCTATCTCGGGTGAAATCACAAAGTCCCGGCTTTCAACCTCAGCCGTCAGGCGTTCTACCTTGGCGCGCAGACCGAGTTTGTCGGCTTCAGTTTCGCCAACGTTGGAGGCGAAGCGCGTGTCATCGAGGTGCAGTAGTGGAGTTCCGGCGTTAACGATTTGCCCTTCATGCACGTACAGCTCGGTGACAATTCCCCCTTCCAGGTTCTGGATTTTTTGCAGTTTTGATGAAGGGATCGCTTTGCCTTCACCGCGTGTCACTTCATCAATTTTTGCAAAACCAGCCCAGATGAAGGACAGCACCACCAGCGCGAGGATCACCCACAACGTCAGTCGTATCACTCTTGGGGCATCATCAATTATGGCCTGGCTAACCTCATTAATACTGTCGGTTTGATTTTCATCACGACCGCGAAAATAGTGCTGCATGTGACTGCGGGCACGAGTCAGGAGATCAGCGAGACGCATTAATTTGCCCCTTTTTCAACGCATCCATCACTACCCCTTTCGGACCGTCTGCGATGATGCGACCTTTATCAACAATAATCAGACGGTCAACCAGCGACAGCATGGAAGCGCGGTGCGTGACCAGTAATAATGTTTTTCCCGCAATACAGGGGGCCAGCGCGTGTTTGATCTTCTCTTCGCTGGTGTTGTCCATTGAACTGGTGGGTTCATCCAGTAGCAGGAGAGGGGGATCAAGCAACAGTGCGCGCGCGAGCGCCACCGCCTGCCGTTGCCCACCGGAAAGCTGGGAGCCGCGTTCGCCGACCTGCAGGTTATAGCCGTCGGGATGCAGGCGTGCGAATTCGTTGACGCCAGCCAGTTCTGCCGCTCGCAGCATGGTTTCGTCATCGACATAGCGCGCTCCGCACAGCAGGTTATCGCGCAGCGTGCCGTTGAATAGCTGGATATCCTGCGGCACGTAGCCGATGCTGTGGCGCAGATCGTTCACATCCAGCTGACGAGAGTCGATACCATCGATCAGCAGGTTCCCGGCGCTCGGCTGGTATAAATTGACGATTAGTTTACTCAGCGAACTTTTACCGGAACCGCTACGCCCGATAATGCCGATGCGCTCACCGGGCTGAATGGTCAGATTAATTTTGTGCAGCGACAGGTTTTGTTGCTCCGGGTAGCTGAAATCCACATCGCGAAATTCAATGCTGCCCTGTAACTGTTCACGCTTGAGTGGGTTTTCATCCGCACGGCGCTCCTGCGTCAGCGACATCATTTTCTCAGTGTTTTTGATGGTCAGTTTCGCCTGCTGATAGCGGGCGATAAGGCCGGTGAGCTGACCCAGCGGCATGAGTGCCCGGCCGTTAAGCATGTAGCAGGCGATCAAGCCACCCATACTCAGTTTGCCGTCGATAATCATGTACACCCCGACGATGATCATCACCACGCCTGAAATTTGCTGGAACCAGCCGGTAAGGTTGCTGGCCAGGCTGGACAAGGTTTTCACCCGCAGTTCGAGACGGCTCAGGCTGCCCAGCGTTTGTTCCCACTGGAACTGGCGTTCGCTTTGGGCATTATTCACTTTGATGGCATCCAGACTGCTCAGGGTTTCAATCAGTAGCGCCTGACGTTCGCTGGCGAGGCTCATGGTTTTTGCCACAGCAGCGTTGACCGGCTTTTGTAGTGCCCAACTGCACAATAGGGCAATCGGTAATGTCAGTACCGGGATCCATGCCAGCGCGCCGCCGATAATGCCAATAACAATCAGCAGTAACAGGGTGAAGGGCAAATCGATAATCGTCGTCAAAGTGAGGGATGAGAGGAAATCACGCAGTGACTGAAACTCGTGAATGTTTTGTGCAAAGCTGCCCACGCGTGCCGGACGCTCTTTCATCTCCATACCGACAATGCGCTCAAACAGGGTCGAAGAGATGATGAGATCGCTTTTCTTACCTGCAATATCAAGGCAGATACCGCGCAGCATTTTTAAAATCAGATCAAAGACAAAAGCCAGGCAGATGCCGACTGCCAGCACCCATAGTGTGACCGTTGCCTGGTTTGGCACGACGCGGTCATACACATTCATGGTAAAGAGCGGTGTGCCGAGCGCAATCAGGTTGATTAACAGACTGGCCAATACCGCATCCATATACAGAAAACGCGACAGCTTCAGCGTGTCTTTAAACCAGGATTTGGTGCGCGGCAAAAAGGCCTCTGCCTGCAAATCGAATTCGTGGCGCGGATGCGCAAAAATGACTTTGCCCGCATAGTTTTGCTCAAGCGTGGCAGCATCAACGCAAATTTCCCCACCTTCGCTTTCGCTGGGCATAAAACGGGCGCTACCGTCATCGTTCCAGGCCAACAACACCCCGGTTCCCCCTGCATTCAATAACAAGACAGCAGGCAGAGACATTGCCGGAATTTTATCGAGCGTGCGCGTGACGACTCGCGCCTTTAAACCGGCCCTTGCCGCCGCGCGTGGAAATATATTTAGCGTGAGCCGATCGTTTTCTAATGGCAGGCCACTGCTTAATGTTGAACGACTCGCCGGTTTACCGTGCAGAGAACACAGAATCAGTAAGCTATCTAATAACGGGTCGTCATTGTGACTACGTGGGTCGTGATGTTGAGAATTAGGGTTAGCGTAATTCTCAGGGACGTCATTTAATAATTCGGCTTGTGCACTCATTTTCGCAACCATTCTGACCGTGCACTATTAAATAATAGCAAGCTAATAATAAGCGTGCAGGTCAGAGATTTATTGGGGATTAATAATTATTAATGAAGTTCCGGTAAGCTATTTTCTTCTGCTGAATCTACCGGTTGTCCTGAAGGCGGCGGTGTGATTTTTAGAATGTTCATTAATTCCCCGGTGCGTTCGCTAATACGGTAGCCACTGGTCATGGCCAGATAACGTAATTCAACAAGACGGCGTTTAGAGGAGAACACTTCATTTTCACTATCGAGTAAATCCAGCAGCGTACGCTCGCCAAGACTAAATTGATCCTGATAAGCCGTGCGTACTTTGACGCTGCGGTCAGCGTATTCTTCCGCCGAAGGAATCTGAGCGCGTGCGTTTTGCAGTGCGGTCCAGGCCAGGCGCAGCTCCTGATTCAGCTGGCGCAGTGTGTTATTACGTACATCCTGAGCCTGCTTGTGCAGATAAGCGCGGGAGTTCATGTTGGCTTTGTCGCTGCCGCCCTGGTACAGGTTGTAGTGCAGTTTTACCATCGCTTCCCACTCTTCGGTGTGTGCGCGAGTGGTATCGGTGTTGTTGCTAATCCCGCGGGAAAGCTCAACGTCCACACGTGGATAGAAGGTTGATTTCGACGCTTCATACTGCTGGTGCGCAGCTTCGATATCCGCATTGGCAGACTTCAGTAATGGATTATTTTTTTCCATCCGACTTTTGGCATCTTCCAGCGAGGTTGGCAACTGAGAGTCAATGCTCTCTGGCTGGCTTAAGCCCTGCGGATCCATGCCCGTCACGCTGACAAAGGTGGTTTTCGCATCTTCAAGGTTAGTCTGCTCGGTCAGCAGATTGTTTCGCGCCTGCGCCAGACGCGCTTCGGCCTGCATAAAATCCCCGGAGCGCCCAACGCCCTGATCGGTACGCAGTTTTATCTGGTCATAAATGCGCTCGTGGTTCGCCAGATCGTCTTCAGCAAGGCGAACAAATTCTTCGCGTTGCAGCACGTCGAAATAGGCCTGAATCACCGCATAAGCGGTGCTTTCGCTGGTGTTCATCACGCTGTAAGCGCGTGAGTCTACGGTCGCTTTTTGGCGCGCCACTTCGCTGTTGGTCGCAAAGCCGTTAAACACATTTTGCTCGAGGCTGATAGTCGCCTCGTTAGGTGATTGAGTCAGACCGTTATTGCGTCCTGCAGCGCGGGTAGTTGCATCATCAACATTTTTGCGCCCGGCCTCGGCATTTAAATTCAGTGATGGCAAATAGCCACCTTGTGCCGCACGCAGATCTTGCTCCGAGGAATAACGGCTATTTATTGCAGCATTAACTTCAGGATGATTCGCTAATGCATCTTTAACGGTATTTTGTAAGTCTTCTGCGTTTACTGCATTTATTGAAAAACATGAAAGCAGAAAAACTAAAAACTTCTTCATGACATGAATGCCCTATATCTCACGGTTATGACATCCAGGTGTCGTCGCTATCATCCATTTTTACAAACACGTTATATTAATTAACAAATATGAATTGTCTTAATTGATGGCTGTAATCAGCTATTCAGCGACATGTTTTGTCACATCGTGTTTTATTTTTGGTTATTTTTTATTATATTCATTTGCCAGTCAAGTCTCATGTAATTGCATTCTATAAAATGTGTTTTTTTCTACATTGAGATATTAATGTTTACATTAATTGAATGTGATATTTGTTCGTTAATGTATTAACGAGTTTATAAAAATAATGATGGTAATTAAGTGAGGTTACGGTGAGCAAATTACTCGGTGTGATCAAAGCAATTATTGGACAGGTTTACGTAGTTGATACCAATGGTGCACAACGACTGGTTCATGAAGGCGACAGGGTATATAGCGGTGAAGAAATTGTGACCGGTGCCAGCGGCGCGGTAAGTATCTCTTTACCAGACGGAAAAACGCTGGATATAGGCCGTAATAGCCATTGGGGTGAGCACGGGCTACAGGTTAGCCATCATCCGGAAAGCAGTGCTCAGGATATTGCCGCCGCACAAAAGGCCATTGCCGATGGCGCTGACCCGACGCAGGTGCTGGAAGCCACCGCGGCGGGTAATGAAGCACCGGCAACATTAGAAGGTGGCGGCGGGGGGCACACTCTGGTTCAGCTTGAATTGACCGGGCAGGTGGTTGATCCGACAGCAGGTTTTAACACTAAAGGTCTGGGAAGCCCGAACTGGGATATCAATCTGCCGATAGGGGGAGTTACCGCAGGTTCCGCGAGTGTTTTCCCGCCTGAGGTACAAATTACCGAGTTTGCCGGCAACGACGGTTTCATTAACAAAAGCGAATTCCATCAGACCCATTTAAGCGGCACCAGTAATCAAAATCACATCACACTCACCTTCACCGATAGCCAAAAAAACACATTCACCGTTACTGTTCCGGTGAGCAACGGGCACTGGAATATTGATACCGATCTGGGGGGACTGGTCCCGGGAAATGTAACAGTGGTGGCAATAGCCACCGATGTGACGGGACGAACGGCAGAAAGTTTTGATCATGCGCTGATTGATATTACCGGACCACACATCGACATTACCGTTGATAACGTCACGCCGGATAACCTCATTAACTACGAAGAGTCGCGTCAACCGCAAACCCTGATCCACGGGTCGGTCGGCGGCGATACTAAACCCGGCGATATCGTTACTTTATTGGTTGATGGTAAAGAATATACCGGTGTTGTTACCGACCCCGGAAATGGGACTCTGACTTATACCATCCCGGTACTGACCCAGGGGTTACTGCATGACCCGAACATTCACGCCACATTAACTTCTACTGACGACGCAGGAAACACCACCATTGTTTCCACGGATCATCACGTCAATAACGACCTGTATGCGCAAAATGCCGTGACCATTGAAACGGTGGCGAATGATGATGTCGTCAACGCTAATGAGTCTCGTATGCCGACCATTATTTCTGGCATTGCCAGCGGTGATGCGAAAGCGGGTGATCCGGTTACGTTGACCATTCAGGGCAAAGCGTTTCACGGCACGGTTTTCGACGATCATGGCCAGCTACGCTATGAAATCGTTGTGCCTTCCGCAACTCTCAAAGAGGGGGCTAACGATGTGCAGGTGACGCTGGTAAGCCATGACGCGCCAGGCAATGAAGCTACTGCTGTGACGCACCGCACCGTGGTGCTGGATACCCAGGCACATAACGTGCTGACTATCGACAATGTGACCGACGATAACACTCTGAACCGTGCTGAACTGTATGCGCGCAATCAGGTGATTTCCGGAACCGTCAGCGGGGAAGACGCGAAAGCGGGCGACCCGGTACTGGTAGAGATCAACGGTCACCAGTACAACGGTCAGATCATCGATCTCGGCAATAGCACGCTGGGCTACCGTATTGCGGTGAACGCTTCTGACTTTGCAAATAACAGCACCCTGGTCGATGGGAATGTGGAAGTGAAGGTCAGCGTCACCTCCCATGATGCAGCGGGTAACCTGGCGATTGCCACCAGTAGCCACGACGTGCATGTCGATAACTTCGCGGAAAACAGCGTACATATCGATAAGGTGGCGTCGGACGATGTGGTCAACGCCATTGAAAACCGCATGACTACGCTGATAAGTGGTGTGGCAGACGGTGATGCTAAAGCAGGGGATGCGGTTACCGTCAGCGTACAGGGACAGAATTTTGCCGGAACGGTGGTCGATGAAAACGGCGAACTGCGCTACGAAGTGGCGGTGCCGGTCGGCACGCTGAAAGAAGGTAAAAATGCGGTACAGGTGACGCTGGTCAGCCACGATACCGCAGGTAACGAAGTCACCGCGCTCGCTCACCGTACCGTGGTGCTGGATACCAAAGCGCATAACACCGTCAATATTCATGACGTTACCGCTGATAATACCCTGAACTTTACTGAGCTGTCGGCGGCGAAGCAGACAATTACCGGGAATGTTCGCGGGGAAGACGCGAAAGCGGGCGACCCGGTGCTGGTGGAGATCAACGGCCATCAGTATCACGGCCTGGTGATTGATACCGGGAAAAATACCCTCGGTTACCGCATTGAGGTGGATTCTGCGGCATTCTCTGACAATGTCGGTCAGGTGCTGAAAGACGTGACGGTCCATGTCAGCGTCACTTCCCACGATGCGGCGGGTAACCTGGCGATTGCCACCAGCAGCCACGATGTGCATCTCGATAACTTCGCGGAAAACACGGTACATATCGATACCGTAGCGAACGACGATGTGGTGAACGCCATTGAAAACCGGATGACCACGCTGATAAGCGGTGCCGTTGGTGGCGATGCAGCTGTCAATGACCCGGTGACCGTTAGCGTGAAAGGGCAAGTCTTTACCGGCAAGGTGGTTGAGGTCAATGGTGAACTGCGCTACGAAGTGGCGGTGCCGGTGGGCTCGCTGCACGAAGGTAAAAATGATGTGCAGGTGACGCTGGTTAGCCATGATGCGGTGGGTAATGAAGTGATCGCACAGGCGCACCGTACCGTGGTGCTGGATACCAAAGCGCATAACACCGTCAATATTCATGACGTTACCGCCGATAACACCCTGAACTTTACTGAGCTGTCGGCAGCGAAGCAGACAATTACCGGGAACGTTCGCGGGGAAGATGCGAAAGCGGGCGACCCGGTGCTGGTGGAGATCAACGGCCATCAGTATCACGGCCTGGTGATTGATTCCGGGAAAAATACCCTTGGCTACCGCATTGAAGTGGATTCTGCGGTGTTCTCTGACAACGTCGGTCAGGTGCTGAAAGAGGCGACGGTCCATGTCAGCGTCACCTCCCACGATGCGGCGGGCAATCTGGCGATTGCCACCGACACCCACAGCGTGCATGTCGACAATTTCGCGGAAAACACGGTACATATCGATACCGTCGCGAACGACAATGTGGTCAACGCCATTGAAAACCGCATGACCACGCTGATAAGCGGCGTGGCAGGCGGCGATGCCAAAGCGGGGGATACCGTTACCGTCAGCGTGCGGGGGCAGAATTTTACCGGAACGGTGGTCGATGATAACGGCGAACTGCGCTACGAAGTGGCGGTGCCGGTCGGCACGCTGAAGGAAGGTAAAAATGCGGTGGTGGTGACGCTGGTCAGCCACGATGCGGTGGGTAACGAAGTGACCGCGCTGGCGCACCGTACCGTGGTGCTGGACACTAAAGCGCATAACACCGTCAATATTCATGATGTCACCGCCGACAACACCCTGAACTTTACTGAGCTGTCGGCGGCGAAGCAGACGATTACCGGAAACGTGCGCGGGGAAGATGCGAAAGCGGGCGACCCGGTTCTGGTGGAGATTAACGGCCACCAGTATCACGGCCAGGTGATTGATACCGGGAAAAATACCCTCGGTTATCGCATCGAGGTGGATTCTGCGGCGTTCTCTGACAACGTCGGTCATGTGCTGAAAGAGGCGACGGTCCATGTCAGCGTCACGTCTCACGATACGGCGGGCAACCTGGCGATTGCCACCAGCAGCCACGACGTGCACATTGATAACTTCGCCACTAACCAGCTCAGCATCGACACGGTAGCGACGGAGGATGTGGTGAATGCTATTGAAAACCGCATGACCACGCTGATCAGCGGTGCCGTTGGCGGCGATGCGTCCGTCAACGATCCGGTGACCGTTAGTGTACAGGGGCAAGACTTTACCGGCAAAGTCGTCAACATAAATGGCGAACTGCGCTACGAAGTGGCGGTGCCGGTCGGTACGCTGCAGGAAGGTAAAAATGCGGTGGTGGTGACGCTGATCAGCCACGATGCGGTGGGTAATGAAGTGACCACTCTGGCGCATCACGCCATCACGTTGGACACTCAGGCACATAATACTGTCCGTATACATGATGTCACTGCCGATAACACATTGAATTACCAAGAGCTACTTGCGGCTAAACAGACGATTACCGGTTTTGTTGGCGGTGAGGATGCGAAGGTCAACGATCCTGTCTTACTGGAGATAAATGGCCATCAGTACAGCGGTAAGGTGATTGATTTTGGCCGCGGTAAGCTGGGTTATAGCATCGATGTAGATTCTTCAGCATTTGCTGATAACAGCGGCCATGTGCTGGCGAATGTGAAAATTACCGCGATGGTCACATCTCATGACGCAGCGGGAAACCTGGCGATCGCGACTGATTCCCATAAAGTTCATATCGATAACTACGCGGAAAACACCATTAAGATTGACGCAGTGGCGACGGACAATGTGGTGAACGCCAATGAAAACCGGATGCCGACGATTATTAGCATCGTAGCCGGTGGTGATGCCCGGGAGGGGGACGCGGTAACTATCAGGGTTCGTGGACAAGACTTTGACGGCAAGGTGATCAACGATAACGGTCAGTTACGCTATGAAGTGGTTCTGCCGCATGGAACCTTGCATGAAGGAAAGAACGCGGTGGTCGCGACGCTGGTCAGCCATGACGCGCTGGGCAATGAAGTGACCAGTGAGTCGCACCGTATTATCACTCTTGATACTCATGCGCAAAACACCATCTCGTTAGATAACATTGCTACAGACAATGTTATCAATTACCAGGAACTGTCCGCGGCGACACAGCGCATTACCGGCATCGTTGATGGTGAAGATGCGAAGATCGGCGATCCCATTCAACTCGAAGTTAATGGTCATCAGTACGATAGCCGGGTCATTGACCTTGGTAACGGGCATCTGGGTTACAGCATTGATGTGGACTCATCGGCCTTTGCGAACAATGGCGTCCATGTGTTGACGGATGTCGATGTGCACGTCACTGTCACCTCTCATGATGCGGCGGGTAACCTTGCCATCGCTACCGATAGCCATAAAGTTCATATTGATAACTTTGCCAAAAACGTGGTGACGACGGATGTAGTCGCGTCGGATGATGTGGTGAACGCCATTGAAAACCGGATGCCGACGCTGCTTAGCGGTATCGCGAAAGGCCTGGATGCCAAAGTGGGCGATGTGGTGACCGTCCATGTTCAGGGACAATCGCAGGATTATAGCGGCACGGTGGTTAACGATCACGGCGTTCTGCGCTACGAAGTGTTTGTTCCAACAGGTGTGTTGCAGGAAGGCAGCAACGACGTGATGGTGACGCTGGTCAGTCACGATGCAGCGGGCAACAAGGCGGTGGCGGTGGAGCATCGAACCGTTACGCTGGATACCCAGGCGCAAAGTACCGTTACTATTGATAGCGTCACTGATGACGACAAACTTAACCATCTTGAGCTGGATACGCCGATGCAGCTCATCAGCGGTAAGGTGGGCGGTGATGCGCAGATTGGCGATGCGGTGATCGTAGAAATCAATCACCAGACGTTTAACGGCAAGGTGATTGATCTTGGAGGCGGTCATTTAGGCTATCAGGTCCCGGTCAACTCAACGGCGTTCAGCGATAACAAAGGCAACCAGGATAAAAATGTGACCGTGAGTGTCACGGTTATCTCCCACGATGCGGTGGAAAATGAGGTCATTACCACCGCAACCCATGATGTACATATTGATAACCATGCCGCGGCTAAAATCACCGTTGATACGGTGGCGGGTGATGACAAGCTGAACGGCGCAGAAGCCGCGAAACACCTCACTGAGATCATGGGGACGGTTTCGGGCGATGTGCATGTAGGGACTAAAGTTCAGGTTATCGTCAACGGCCATACTTACGACACAACTGTTCAGCGACTCCCGGAACATAATAATGCGCTGGGATATAAGCTGGACGTTCTGAGCCGCGATCTGGTCAAAGACCCGCATATCTTGGCCTGCGTAGTCGGCGAAGATAATGTGCATAATTTCCAGAAAGCGGAGATATCGCACGATCTGGTGGTTGATTTACATGCTAAGGCAATGCTGACGATCGATCCCGTTACTGGCGATAACATGGTCAATGGCGATGAATCAAAACAGCCATTCACCTGGATAACCGGGAAAGTGGCAGGGGATGTTCACGTAAATGACGTCGTTTACCTCACCGTTAATGGTCACGTTCTTACAGGGAAAGTGCACGATGTGGGGGGCGGGGTTCTCGGCTACAGCATTAAAGTCAGCACCGCAGATCTGATCTCCGATCCGCATTTAACCGCGACGGTGAGCACTACCGATGGTGCGGGCAACCCAGCCACGGCCAATGCAGAAACCACCGTTATTATCGATACCCGTGTCGATGCGCAGATAACCATTGATGCCGTGACGCCGGATAATACGCTGAACCTCGCTGAGCAAATGCATGGCTATACGATGGTGAGCGGTACGGTGAGCGGTGAAGTTCATCCGGGCGATTCATTCACCATGACCATCAACGGCCACAACTATGCTGGGGTGGTGGAAGATCGTGGCAATCATCAGATGGGTTTCCATCTTCCGGTGTCGACCGCCGATCTGGTTGCCAGCCCGCATATTGAAGTTTCAATGGATGTGACGGATGCGGCGCAGAACCATGCCCATATTGTGGCGCACCATGATGTTAATCTGGACAGTAAAGCTGAGGCCGAAATTACCATTGATCCCGTAACAGGGGATGATGTACTGAACGGCGTAGAGCTGGGTAAGTCTTTAACGACCATTAGTGGTACAGTCGGTGGTGACGCGAAAATTAATGATGTGGTGCACCTGAATATCGGTGGCCATATGATTGATGCCACAGTGACGCACCTGCCAAATCTGGGCACACTGGGTTACTCCATTAATGTTGATACTCAGTGGCTGCAAAACGATCCGCATATTACTGCGACTATCACGACTACCGATGCGGCGGGTAATAATGCAACCGCGGATGCGCACAGTGCGGTGGCAATTGACCCGCACGCGGAAGCTATCGTTCATATCGATCCGCTAATCACCAAAGATCATGACTCGGTAATTAACTATTCCGAGGCGCATCATCCACTGACCACCGTCACCGGAAGCGTCGGCGGCGACGTCCGCGTTGGTGATGTTGTAGAACTGACTATCAACCATCAGACCTACTATGCGCCGGTGCATGATGAGTACGGTCGGCTGGTGTTCAGCACCCAGGTCTCAACACTGGATCTGCTGATGTCGCCGAAGATCCATGCGGAAGTCTCAGCGACCGATGCGGCAGGCAACGTCGCGCGTGGTTATGACAGCATGGCGGTGGTGGTTGATACCGTTGCTGACGCAGGGATCACCATTGATACGGCCTCGAATGGTCTGCCGCCGGGTCAGACGGTCGCGAATGATCTGCTTCCTGGCCGCAGACCTGACTTTATCTCTGTATCCGGACATGTTGATCCCGACGCCATTAAGGGAGATACGATAACCATTACGGTCGGTAAAGGAATTGTCTATACCACCCATGTAGTGACCCTGGCGGATGGCACTCTCGGTTATCAGGCCAACATAGGTACAGGTGATCTTGCCGATGATGGCAATATTGTGGTTTCCATCACCACCCATGACAATCATGGTAATACAGCCACGGCGACAGAGCATAAATTTATCGATTTGCCCTGGTTACACAATACGGCAGTGAGCGGTAATACTCCTTATGGTTTCACTACCCCGCCAGTGGTAACGCCTCCTTCAACGGGTACAGGAACAACACAACCTCACCAACCGACCGTACACCTTACCGTTGATAAGGTGGCGGGCGATGACGTTCTCAATCATGACGAAGCGCTGAAATCGACAACGCCAATCCGTGGCTTTGTGACTGGCGATGTTCATATTGGTGATGACGTTATTGTTACTATTAACCATGTTTCATACACCGGGCACGTAAAGGCTATCCCGACTATGCCGGGACAACTGGCATATGAGGTTGATGTCCCGACTACTGCGCTTCAGGCGCATCCGTCATTCGATGTCTCCGTCACAGTGAAAAATGCAGCGGGGACAGCAACAGACTCAGCGCACAAAAACATCACCGTAGATACGGAAAATCCGCTGCAGGTCACGATGGATAAGATTGCCGGGGATGATGTGATTAATGGCAAAGAAGCCCAGGCTGGTAAAGTAACCGTTAGCGGTACGGTCAGCGGTGAAGGTATCCATGACGGTAGCGTGGTGAACCTGCAGGTTAACGGTAATACGTTGACAGCCGTTGTTCATCTGCAACATGGTCAATGGGTCTGGTCGAAAGATGTCAGCGTCAATGACCTGCACAATAATCCGGATGTTGTCGCGACGGTAATGGCGACGGACGATCATGGCAACCTGGGAAGTGCCTCTGCCAGCAGCCATGTTGTGGTTGATCTGAGTGCCGATGCCGGAGTCACTATCGATAAGATCGCGCAGGACAATGTGCTGAATGCGCAGGAATCGCTGCAACCTAAGATGACAGTAACGGGGTCGGTATCCGGAGATGTGCACCCCGGCGATAAGGTGACTCTGACGGTTAACGGAAACCCTTATGCGGCGACTGTCGATAATAATCATCGCTACTCCGTTGATATCTACACCAAAGACCTGTTGGCCGATCACGCTATTGTCGCGACAGTCTTAGGATATGACGATCACGGCAATGTACAGCCAGCCAGTTTCACGCAGGGCTATTCGATTGATAAAACGGCAAGCGGCAGTGTGACCATTAATACCGTTGGTGGTGACGATGTTATCAATGCCGATGAGGTAAAAGCAGGAAGCGTAGAGGTGAGTGGTACGGTGGATGGCGACGTGCATCTCGGTGATAAAGTCGCCATTCTCGTCGATGGAGTCACGGTTCATACGCGAGTCATTGAGCTGCCGCATATGAACGGGCAATTGGGTTACAAAGCGATGGTGAGTACGGTCGGGCTGCAGAACGATCCGACTATTCATGTCAGCGTGCATGGGCACGATGCGGCGTTGAACCCAATGCATGCCGTCAACGACAAAACGGTCACTATCGACACGCAGGTGGATGCCAGCATCGTGTTGGATAAGGTGTCCATCGATGATGTGCTGAATAATGAGGAAACTCAGCATGCGAAAACCACCATCAGCGGCTATGTGACCGGGGACGTGGATGTTGGCGATCAGGTGACCATCACCGTTAACGGTAAAGATCTGGTTGCTGATGTGAAAAATAGCGGTGGTCAGAAGGTATTTAGCGTGGATGCCAGTACGATTGACCTGATTCACGATCAAAAGATCCTTGCTCACGTTATCGCCCATGACGACGCCGGTAACCGCGATAAGGTCGATATCGATAAGACCATTACCATCGACAGAACCGCTGTGGGAACGATGGGTATTGATAATGTCACCCAAGATAACGTCCTGAATCATCAGGAACTCCTGGGAGCGACGGTGAGGGTAACCGGGCCTCTTGGCGGTGATGTGGATGTGTGGGATTCGATCAAATTAAAAATTGGCGGTCAGGAATTTAGCGGTTCGGTAGACACGTTGAGCAATGGCGATCGGGTTTATCACGTAGATGTGGACAGTCATATCATGGAAGTGAACACCACATTTTCGGTTGAGGTTAAAGGTCATGATACGCCGGGCAACCCATATTCACAGACAACTTCCCACAGCTATTCGGTTGATCAGCAGGCAGACGCCACGCTTATCGTCGATAAGGTTACCGGGGATAACCATATTTCACGTGCGGAATCACAGGACGCCGTCACGCATATTACCGGCAGCGTGAGCGGTGATGTGCATGATGGTGAGCATATTAAAGCACTGGTAAATGGTCATCAGTACGATGCCATTCTTCATCAGGGCAATAATGGGTTGACCTATGATATTGAGGTTGAGACTTCCGCATTCCGGGCAGGTCATAACCGGGTGAACGTATTGATTGAGGCGAATGATAACCACGGCAATATTACGCCTTATACCCAAACGCTGAACGTGACGATGGACGATCCCGCGCCAGTGAAAGGGCATACGGTGGATAAAGGAAATCATGCTGCGATGCAACATGCGCTGCACAACCTGTTCGATGACAACGCATTATCTCTGTCTTACGCACCAGCTGCGACCGGACACGGCCAGACGACAGCGGTACTCAGCGCTGACGATAAGGCGAAGGGGGTGCTTGAAAAAGTCGATCTCAGCGATCTGGCCCGTGAACTGCATGAAGGCGTGGATATTGCGAAGTACATTCAAAGCGGCGGCGATCATCACCTGATCGCCAGTCCGGCGAAAGTGGCGCATGGCATTGATACTGCGCTGTCTACTCATGCAAGCGGCGATCTGCATTCTCCGACCTACTCGTTGGATCACCTGATTGCTAAACCCGATCAAAACCACACTCACTAACGATTGCCTGCTGCCCTGTGTAAACAGGGCAGCAGCATCGTGCAAAATGAAAAGGCACTGATATGAATTCTGATTCATCTGCTGCAAACGTGCAGGCAGAAGGCGTGGCAAAAAGTCCTGAAAATGACAATCAGCAGGCTTTAGCGATGCTGCAAAAAAGCGACCTGGAGATGGTTCGCGTGCTCGACGACCTGATTAACCTGTTGATTCGTAAAGGCGTGATTGCCATTACCGATCTTCCGCCGATGGCGCAGGTTAAATTAATGAATCGCGCAAACGCGCGCCAGGAACTTGGTGGGTTAGAACAGCTGCTTGGTAACGATGAACGTATATTTTAGCTGATGCAGGCAGTTTGTAGGCCGGATAAGCGCAGCGCCATCCGGCTATACAAAGGCGTATCAAGACGCCAGTTTTATCACAATGGCGCGGGCTCACCTAATAATTGCCCCATTGCACCATCAATCCCTAATTCTTGCAGCACCATAAGCTCACCTTTCGTTTCAACACGTTCAGCAATGAGCGGCAAATCAATACTGCGCGTGGCACTGCACAATACTTCAATAAATAACCGTTTATCGTTTTCTTCATTAATATTGCGGATATAGCTGCTGTCGATTTTCAGATAAGCCAGTCCCCACTGCGACAGATGACCAATCATATCGAAACGGCTACCGAAGTGTTGCAGACCCAGCGAGCAGCGATGCTGACCAACGGTTTTAACAAATGCCGCCATCTGATGGGGACCGGGTAACTGATTTTCATCCAGTTCCAGAATCAACTGACTGGCTAATTTCGGTGAATAGCGCAGCGGGGTGAGTAGCTCAGCAGTGGCGGCCGCACTGGCGACAGAACTGCCGGAGATACTCAACGCCAATTTTCCGGGCGCGGTTTTCAACTGGTTCAATGTCAGTTTCAACATGGCTTTATCGAGGCGATGGCTCCAGCCAAAGCGGTGGATCCAGGGCAGGAACCGTCCCGCGGTAATGGCGTTACCCTGCTCATCAATAATGCGCGACAGCACCTTGTAATGCAGGATTTTGTCCGGCTGGCGGCAATCGACTACCGGCTGATAAACCAGCTGGAACTGCTGATTTTCCAGTGCATGCTCCAGACGCACAAACCACAAATGCTGATCTTCTGTACTCGCAGGAACTTCAGTGGTGGGAACCACCTGATGGTCGGTGTGTGTTTCCGCTTCAACCAGCAGGCGATCGGCCTGGATCAGCAATGATTGAGCATTATCTCCGGCGCTAAACGGCACCATGCTGGTATAGGCCACCGGCTGTTGGTCTGACATTCCGGTGGCGTAAAAGGCTGTCAGTTTTTGGCACAGCGAATTGCACAAATCCAACATCTCACCATGTGTGACGCCAGGGCAGAGTAGGGCGAACTCACCGCCGCGAATGCGGGCAAGCGTGCTGTCGAGAGGGGCATACTTTTCTCTGTGCGCGTTCAGCAGGTTGGCGATGTTGAGCAACAGCTTATCAGTATGCGGTCCGCCAAAGCGCTGATTCAGACCGCCTAAATCCTGAACGCGGACCAGCATCAGATATCCCGGTGCGGTATCGGCATCGCTTAGCCGCGCCTCAAGCTGCATATCGAAAGCCCGGCGATTGGCAATTCCGGTTTGGCTGTCGAGATAAGCTTCATTATGCAGGCGCTCGCTATAGATAGCTTGTTCTTCAAATAACGATTTAAGCTTCGCGGCCATTAAATTCATGGCGCCTACAACGCGGCGTAATTCCGGCGTTTTGGGTAACTCGTGGAGCGTCAGAAACTCGCGACGAGTAATAGCTTCGGATTGTTTTGCCATGTAATTGAGTGGGCGCAGCAGTTTGCGCAGCAGCAGAATACCGGCGATTAAGCTGGCGAGGCTACAGGACAGCATCCACAGCAGGTTGCCTAAGGTATTGTCCCACAGACGCTGCACGGCAAAGATAGGATCGCTGGTCACTTCCACGCGAGCTGCCTGCTGCCAGCCGCGCATAATCGTTGCTTCACCGGTTTGCGGGGTAACATCCACCAGATCGACGAACCAGGCCGGGACGTTGGGAATTGACGCTGCCGCACTGCGCTCAAGCATTATTTTGCCGTTCGCCAGATCGACAATGCGGATTTTTTTGTAGTAACCACTATCGAAAATGGAACTGACCATCAGCTCGATCATTGCCGGGTCGTTGACGTTGGGCGTTAGCGAAACGCCTAGCGCCGTTGCGGCATCCTGGGCATGTGAAAGGAGTTGGTTATTGGACTGATTGCGAGAACTCTCCAGCGTCACAATAAAATTGCCGCTGAACACAACCATCATAAAGAGAGAGATTGCCAGAAGTAACTGTTTAAAAAGAGACACGGGCGATTCCTATTTATCCATCGGGAAGCCTTCTTCCCGCATTTTGGTGAAAACTTGCTGCCAGCGAGAAAGCCTCTTGCTGTCCCCAACGCGTTTATTGTTTTGATTGCCGGGAAGCCAAAGGCCGGTGTTGTTAAAGGAGTAGACGGGTAATAGATCCATGCGCTGCGTCGCAGGAGAAATAGTGCTGGTCAGACTGTCGAGTACCAGAGGAATCGCCTCAGGGGTGGCGTACCAGGTCAGCACCATGTGTGCGCGGTTTAAACGCAGGGCTTTAACATAGGTGATGCGAAGTTTGTCTTCTGATACTCCCAACTGGCGGAGGGTGAAATATTTGGCGATCGCGTAGTCTTCACAATCTGCCTCACCCTTGCGCAGCGACTCGATAGGGGTTGCCCAGTAATCGACGTTATGCCAGACATCAATGTCTTCGGTATAGCGGATCTTATCGTTAAAGAATTGATTTACAGCGCGTAATTGCGTTTGCTCGTCAGCATTACGCAACTGGAGCAGAAGCTGTTGCCAGGCGTGGATCCGTTGCTGCGCTTCTGGCGTTGCCGGGCCATAAAGCGCATCGGATTTTTGTTGAATATTGGCAAAATCCCAGGCCGCGCGCAGCGAATGGACTGACAGCAATAGCAGCAGCGCCCCGGGGATTTTCCACAGGCGCAGCAGGCGGTGGCGTAAGCAGCGGCGGATAATGTTCAATGGCTATGCTGACAACTGCCCGGTGACGGGTTTTTCAGCTTTTCGCAGGACCAGGGAGACAACCACTTTTTACGTAATTGCACGTTGGCCGGCGAGGCAAAAAAATCTTTCAGCGTACTGTCAACAAACGTCACAAACTGCTGATCGTTTTTCCTCATCATAATGGCATAGTGCATATCATTGCCGATGCTCTCAGAAGAGACGCTGAACAGTTCAGGTTGCTCGCTATGATTAATCAGCGGCCAGGCCAGAATATCATCAATAAAGAAAGCAGCGGATTCATTATGCGCCATCTTCTCAAATGCGCCCTTGATGGTGGTGCTGGTAATCGTTGAAATATTAAGGTGTTGCTCTCTGTTGGCTTTATTAAATTCCAGCAAATCTTTTGAGCTTCCGGTCAGACTCACCGTGCGACCTTTAAGATCGGCGATTGACTGTATATTATTCTTACGTAAAGAGATGATGCGCATCTTTGCGGTGTAATAGTTTTCAGAAAACGACACGCTGGAGGTCCGCTCCGGCGCATTGGTATTTACGCCACAGTCCATATCTATTTTACGCGAGTTTAATGCGGAGAAACGTTCGGCAAAATTCACGGGAATGTAATGAATGGTTAAATTATTGAGCTTCAGATTCTGGCGCAATTTATCGGCAATCATGTTGCAAACCGCAATGGTATAACCCGTGACTTTGCCATTGCGGTCAGTAAAAGAAAATGGCGGCAGCTGGCGGTAACCCACGTTGAGCACGCTGCTGTTCTGAATATGATCGAGCGTCGCAGCGTTCTGTTGCGCCATCAGTGCGGGGGAGATGACGAGGCCTGCCAGTAAAAACAGCCATTGCGCCGTACGCTTTACCCTTGTCATCTCACGATTAATTATATTTTTCATAATCAAAACTGATCTTCTTTTTAGCAGACGTTAATGCTTTCAGGTTATCTGACATGGGAATGTTTAAATTAATGGCTTTCGGCGGAATCGGTGACTGAAACCATTTATTGTACAGCGCAGTAAATTCGTTGCTGGTCATCAGGGAAGAGAGCGTGCCATCAACAAATTCTTTAAATTCTTTATCGTGTAACGGCAGTAACAAGCCAGCCGGTAGCGGGGCGCTGAGCGCAATGTCGGAAAGTTTATAGTCTTCAGGATTTGGCGTTTGCGCGATCATCCCTTTGAGTAGAACCGTACTGGAGATCAGTGCAGAATACTCACCACTCTTCAGTTCATTGAATGCGGTAATATTGTTGGTATCGAGTTGAATATTAATATCCAGGTCATTGGCAGCATTCACTTTTTGCAACTGTTCAACGTAAATCGTGCCGCTTTTTACCAGTACGCTATGTCCGGAAAGTTCTGTCAGATTGTCGTTGTTTTTATTTTTACGCATGACGAAGCGGGTGCTTGAAAAATAAAACGGCAGCGAGAACTCGCTAATGCTGTGGCGACTTTTCGAATAAAAGGCCGGGATACACATTATGTCTGCCATGTGATTTTTAATCAGGACAAATTGCGATGCCGAGTTAGCTTTTACCCACTCGACCTTCAGATTTTTAAGCTGAAGTTTTGTCTTGAGTGCGCTGACGATACTGTTGCAAATATCAATGGAATAGCCGGCTGGTACGTTGCCATTCTGCCAGGAGAAAGGAAACGCATCATCCTGATAACCAAGGGTAATGCTTTTCTTGCTGGCGATCTGCTCCAGCGTGTGCAACGGCAGGGCAGAGCCTGCTAAGCATGGCGTTGCTGAAACTATTAACAGGGCAAAAATCGTCAGCATGCGCTTTACCGGGCGAAAGAAGTCAGACATTGCACAGTCCTTCTTCAATGGCCTCTTTGGCAAATGCGGAAAGCACTTCACGCTCGCGCAGCGGATAGCTAAAGAAATAGCCCTGAACATTCTGGCACTCAATGTCGCGCAGAATGTCGCGTTGCTGCGCGGTTTCTACCCCTTCAGCGGTGACCGACATATTGTACTTATGGGCAAACTGAATCAGCATCACAATCAAATACTGACTGGCATTATCCTGCTGCAGTTTATCGACCAGCGTGCGCGCTATCTTGATGCGAGTGAAAGGATAGATCAGCAGATAATCCAGTGCCGCGTAGCCGGTGCCTAAATCATCCATCGCAATTTCAATGCCCAGAGAGCGGATCTCTTGCAGCACGGGTAAGGCAATCGACTTATCCAGCTTTTCGGATTCGGTAATTTCTATTTCAAGACGTTCGGCTGAAAGTTGACTGATGCGTAACGCATCTTTGATCACGTCAACCAGTCCTGGGCTGTGCAGCTGGTAGGCCGATATATTGACGGCTACCCTGATACGTTCCGGCCATTTGGCAGCGGCTTCACAGGACTGACGAATAATCCATTCGCCCAAACGCACGATCAGACCGGAGTTCTCGGCAATGTTGATAAAATAATCAGGGTAAATCAGTCCTTTAGTTGGATGATTCCAGCGGATCAGTGATTCGTAGCCATACACGCTTTCATCTTCCAGATTGATGATTGGCTGGTAATGAAGTTCGAACTCCTTGTTATCAATACCATCGATAATTTCCTGATTAATAAACAGGCTGTGAGTTTGCATCATCACCATGCCGTCTTCGAAGAAATGGAAGCAACCCCGGCCGTGATGTTTAGACGCGTACATGGCAAGGTCGGCATTAATCATGAGCGTAGAGCTATTATTGCCCTGCCTGGGCGCGGTGGTAATACCGATACTGCAGCTGATGGAAAAAGTATGCGTGCTCCAGGTAAATGGGGTGCTCAGCGCGCGGATGATTCGCTTCGCCAGGCGATGTGCTTCTTTGATGGCGTTGTCATCGACATGTTGCAAAATGGCGAATTCATCACCGCCCAGACGCGCCACGATATCGTTGGGTCCCAGCAAGAGCTGCAGGCGCTGGGCAACGCTGATTAACAGTTCATCGCCCGCTTTATGGCCAAAGGTGTCGTTCACCGGCTTGAAGTTGTCGAGGTCAATCAACAGCAGGTTGAACGCTCTGTCCTCCTGATGAAGTTCACTGACGCGCTTATCTAAAGCCAGGCCAAACGATACGCGGTTGGGCAATCCGGTCAGCGAATCATGATGGGCCATATGCTCCATCTTTTGCGACATTTCATGCATACGTTGCAGATAGCCGCGTTCTTTCATGGCGACGCGCAATTTTTCAATCGCCCCGGCCAGATGTCCAATCTCATCGTCCTGATCGAGATAGGGCGTTATACAGTCCGTCTCTTCATGGGCGATGCGGGTAAGGGAGTTAATAAGCAGCGGAACCGGACGGAATAAACGGCGCATAAACATCGTGACCAGTGCCAGCGTTACCAGCAAAATCAGGACAAAAATGATACTGCTTTTTTTCAGCATCGCATCGTAGGTGGCGTAGAGATCGCTTTTTTTACCGATGCTGCTTATCAGGCTACCGAGGATCTCACCTGAAGGCGTCAGAATAGGGACGGCGCTGATAAAGCACTCTTCGCCATTAATCTGGGCGAAGCCAACATAGTAGTTACCCAGCACATCGCGCGGCAGACGACCGGGGAAAGAGATGATCCCATCACCCTCTTCTGACTTGTTGTTGATGCCAACAAACCCTTTCTCCGGCGTATACAGAAACAACCATGTAGGGCTATGGGTCTGTACTGATGCCAGTGCCAGAACGTCAACCGGGTTATAACCGGTTTGCATAATAGAGTCGGTGTCACCAATCTGTCTGTCGGAGACAATGCGGGATATCTGTCCTGCGTCGCTGGTTTCGACCGAAACGGTGGTATACACGTTGCGGATGATGTAGGTCATAATCTGTGCATTCGCTTCAGCCCGCTGTACCCACTGCTGATAAGAAAAGTTATCTATCAGGCTCCAATTGGTAAACGCGCCAGCACTAAACGCAATAACGATACCCGCCAGCAAGAATTGCGTTATTTTGCCAGTGATTGAATGTTGCCACCCTTTTATTGCTTTAAGGGAAAACAGAGACTTTGCCACGGATTATGTTAATTCCTGAAAATATTATTCGGTGCTAAAATTAATTTCTGTTATTACTTGATGGAATATTATTGTTGCAAATAAGTAGATGAAAGATGTGAAACGTAATGACGTAACAAATAACTAACATTGAACCATGGTGAGTAATGACAAAAATAACGGTATGCGAATATAGATAACGCTGCTCTTTTCGTCAATAGGCAAAAGTGTACATAAAAATACATTTTCTGAATGCCCCTTTCAGGATATTAATGTTGACATTCATGGTGCTTGAGAAGATTTTTTATACGTACTGGTTGGAGGTGTTGGGAAACTGACAAAGGCTTTTTTGTTTTTTACTAAACATCAATGAATTAGCAGTTTTTTGGACAGGCATTTTAGTGATTTCATCCCCACAGGATGTCCATTTTTGTCTATAAATGGGTATTTATTTCCTGATTTGATATGAATAACATGCTCTCTTCATTATAGAACCTTATTTTATTTTCTCAGTGCGCGGTCAATGTTGACAATTTTGCTATGGTTCATCGGCTGACCCAAAAGGATTTGTTTGTGACATTCGAGTCTGGATTAAAGTCCTATTGGTATAGTGCATAGCGGATAAATTGATTTGGACGCAATAATAAATTCAAACACGATAAAAAACATTCGGGAATGGTGCCTGCCACTTGTCTTACCTGGCCTTTTTTACCCGCTGGCACAATATCTTAACGGTTATAGCATTCTCAATAATACTATTTTAACAGTTTACGATCTCAAGCTAGCCGTATTTTCTGCCGCATTGGTCTTGTTCGGTTTTCGGGTGTTGCCGGGATTTCTTCTGTTCCTGACGGTCATGTTTGTGGTCGGTCCGCAAAATGAACGGGTAGATGCGTTGTGCCTGATCATCGCGTCGACCTTAAGTTATGCCGCGTACCGCAAATTCACCGGCAGACGCAGCTGCGTTAGCTTTGGTCGCATCAAAATTAGCTTTAATCGTCTGCTCTGGCTTTGTGGCTACAACGTCCTGCTGTATCTGGTGTTCAGCAAACTCTTTGCAATGTTTGTCGCCCACGGACAACGCCCCGATGTGGATAACATTCCGGCGTTGAGTCTGGGCATGCTGGTACGTATTCAGGGGATCATCAACGGTTGCCTGACGGGGATCCCTTTATTTTACAAGATTTACCGCATCATTCGTCGACCGTCTTTCCTGCTGACCTTTATGCGGGCCATTGCCGAACAGTGTAAAGGCAATGTCGGCGTCTACGGCGTTATATCCTGGTGCATCTTGCTGTTTTTTCTGATGTTCTTCTTAACATCACCGGATAATTTGGATGTTTTTTTCTCTATCTATAGCCTGATCCTGTTATTTCCGTTGATGCTGTGGGGAGCAATCAAGATTGGCCACTTGTTCACAATGCTGGTGTGGACGATCGTATTAATCATCTTAGGCAAACATAACGACAGCTATATCGCCAGCAATGTTAACTTTATGCTGCATCAGGCGCTGGTTTCGACGTTGATCTTTGTCTTTTCACTCACCATTGTGATCATGGGGGTACTGGCAAAATTTACCCGTCAGCGTTTTAACCAGGCGCTGCTGCTGGGGCTGACTGACCCGATGACAGGCATGGCAAATTTACGGGCGCTGAAGACGGAGCTATTTACCACTGAACGCGCGACCGTATGTCTGATACAGATCCCCGAGCTGGAGCTTTTTTCGCGTCGCTATGGTTTTCATTTCCGCGCCCGCTACCAGAAGATCCTTGCTGAGCATTTGCGCAGACATCTGGTGAAAAGCGAGAAAGTCTATTACCACGCGGGTTATGATCTGCTCATCCGGCTGGAAAATGGCACCTGGGAGCGGCTATGCGATCTGTATCAGGCCGCCAACAGTTTTCGTCTCTTTTACAACAACCATCGGTTGGGTTTTCGCAGTGGTTTGGGCTATTGCCTGATTAACGATCTGAGTGATGATATTTATCAGCTGGTGGGGAAACTGGGCATGGTGGCGGGTTTATCTCTCACCAACGGCAGGCCGGAAAACCTTGAGGCGCAGCATAGCCGGATCCTTGGCAACCACATTGTTGATAAAACGGAAATTCGCACTGCGCTGCAAAATGCGCTGGATAACAATGCGTTTGTCCTGATGGCACAGCCAATAGTCAGTACCCACGGTGAAGCGCCGTATCATGAAATATTGATCCGTATGCTTAACGAACGGGGAGAATTTATTCCACCGAACAGTTTCCTGCCGGTTGCTCATGATGCGGGGCTGGCACCGGATATCGATCTCTGGGTTATCGAAAACACCCTCAAATTTATGCGTAGCCACCCGCAGCGTTGTTTTTCTATTAACCTGGCACCAGTAACGGTGTGTCGTTCAAATATTGTTACGAAGATCACCCAACTCCTGCACGACTACGCGGTGGAGCCACAGCGGATTATTTTTGAAATAACGGAAGCAGATACGTTATCAGACAAAGAACAAACCGTGGAAACGCTACGTTTAATACGTCAGCTGGGATGTCGGGTGGCAATTGATGACTTTGGCACCGGGTTTGCGAGTCATGCGCGCTTGATGAATATCGAAGCAGATATCCTGAAAATAGATGGCTCTTTTATTCGACGGATCACCGAAAGTGAAATTAGTTACTACATCGTTGAGTCATTCTGCCGCGTTGCTGAAATGAAAAAAATGCAGGTGGTCGCTGAATTTGTCGAGAATGCCACTATTCAGGCCTGTCTGGAAAAAATGAATGTGGGCTGGTTACAGGGATATCACATTGGCAAACCTACGCCGCTGTTCACGCTCGAATCACAGGGCGCTAGCTCCTGATGACCAAAAAAAGAGTAATTTCTTCTCAGGTAGAGAATAAAAATCATGAGTGACATTATTAAAGTAAAAAATCGAACGGCGAATACCACCAGTGAGGGACCGCGCGCTCGACTATTGTCCTGGCTGCACAACATCCATCCCGGTGTGGCGATGAAGCTCGGTATGATTTTGGTTGTTTGTATCGCAACGTTGCTGATTGGAGCCTCTTTTATATTATCGTCTTATCTTTCCAGAGAATTGCAGGTCAATGCGCTGGAGATGATTAAAACCAACACGCGGATATTCCACAACAGTATTTCTAACGAGTTTCAGCGTGTGACTCGCGATGCGGAACATTACAGCAATGTTTATATTAATAATTATCAAAACGTTGCCAATAAACCGCTGCGTTATATGGACTCTACTGAATTAAAAACGGTGCTGAGCAACCCGAATACTAACTCACATTTCACCGAGTTAACCAGCGTATTTGCCAGTACGTTTATTCTGCAAGGCGAGCAATTTGTGCGTGTCAGCAGTACGTTACTGGCGAGTTCAGGCAATACGGCAACAGCAACAGCGCTAAATAGCTGCGCGGAATAGTAGATCACTGAAAGGGAACTCAGCCCGGATTGTGCGATCTGATCAATCGCCAAACCAACCAAAATCACCAACCGGACTGAGCGATGCCGATCATAGTACCAATACCCCGTGGCGAACGACGCCTGATGCAGAAAGCTATTCATAAAACGCGTGATAAAAATCATGCCCGCAGACTCACGGCCATGCTGATGCTTCATCGGGGTGAACGGGTCAGCGATGTTGCCAGAACTCTCTGTTGTGCCCGTTCATCCGTTGGTCGCTGGATTAACTGGTTTACGCACTCAGGTATTGAAGGCCTGAAATCCTTACCCGCAGGGCGCTCCCGACGCTGGCCTTTTGAACATATCTGCACCCTGTTACGTGAGCTGATAAAGCATTCTCCCGGCGATTTTGGTTATCAACGTTCACGCTGGAGCACCGAATTACTGGCAATAAAAATCAATGAGATAACCGGTTGCCAGTTACATGCAGGAACCGTTCGCCGCTGGTTGCCATCTGCGGGGCTTGTATGGCGCAGGGCCGCGCCAACTCTGCGTATCCGTGACCCACATAAAGATGAAAAGATGGCGGTAATCCACAAAGCGCTGGATGAATGCAGCGCAGAGCATCCGGTATTTTATGAAGATGAAGTGGATATCCACCTTAATCCTAAAATCGGTGCGGACTGGCAGTTGCGCGGACAGCAGAAACGGGTAGTGACGCCGGGGCAGAACGAAAAATACTATCTGGCCGGCGCACTGCACAGTGGCACGGGTAAAGTCAGCTACGTGGGCGGCAACAGCAAAAGTTCAGCGCTGTTTATCGCTCTGCTGAAGCACCTGAAAGCCACTTACCGGCGGGCGAAAACAATCACGCTGATCGTTGATAACTACATTATCCATAAAAGCCGCGAAACACAGCGCTGGTTGAAAGCAAATCCCAAGTTCAGGGTAATTTACCAGCCGGTTTACTCGCCGTGGGTGAATCATGTGGAACGGCTATGGCAGGCACTTCATGACACGATAACCCGTAATCATCAGTGCCGCTCAATGTGGCAGTTACTGAAAAAGGTCCGCCATTTTATGGAAACCGCCAGCCCATTCCCCGGAGGAAAACATGGTCAGGCAAAAGTGTAGCGGTATTAGGCGCAGCTATTTAGGGCATGATAATCCGGCATTGCCGCTGCTTTTGAAAAATAAACCCTTTTCCGGTGTGGTCACACTGTTCGGTAAACAGTTTATTAGTCACTACGAACCGATTGCCGACAAATATGGTCAGGTCGTGGGGGCCGTCGCGGTGGGTTTCGACGTCAAACAGAGTTTGCAACCAATCATTCAGCGTTTGTTGAATGTGCATATTGGTAAAGATGGCTACGCCTATGTGCTGGATGCCGGATTTGAACCAGGTCGTATGCTGGTCCATCCCTCGTTGAGCAACCAGCAGGCAATTAATATTACCGATGCTAATGGTTTTAAGCTGTTTGCCGACATGCTCGAACACAAGAATGGCATCACTTACTACAACTGGGTGAGCGGTTATGGCGCATTGCCGAAGACCAAAGTTGCCGTTTATGAATACGTTGAAGGGATTAACTGGATAATCGCCACCACCAACTATGTTGATGATGTCGCCAAGAGCAGCAATCTGGTGCGTAACGGTCTGCTGCTGTTCACCGCGCTGTTGCTGCCCATCATTTTACTGCTGATTGCTGTGGCCAGCCGTTTCCTGATTTCCCGGCGCTTAAACCGTGTCCTGGGAATTGCACAAACCATTGCCGAAGGCGACTTAACGGTGGATGTTCAGGTCGATCACCACGATGAGATCGGCGAACTGCTGAGTGCGGTGGAGATGATGCGTCAGCGTCTGCACTCGTTGGTAGGCGGTATGGTTTCTCATGCAAATTCGGTACATCAGGCATCTTTGCATATTACCGAAGCGGTCGATGGGCAGGCATCAACCAGCGTGGAAACCTCATCTTCAGTAGCTGAAATTACCTCCACCATGGAAGAGCTGTCTGCCTCATCGACACAGATAGCCGAACACTCACGGGCGGTTGTGGATATTGCCAACCAGACGCTCGAGGATTGCAATAAAGGCTCCGAGTCGATGTCGCAATTGCTGATGCGTATGACGGATATTGATACCGACAATCAGCAAAACATGCGTGAAATCATGATGCTCGGTAGTAAGTCGACGGAAATCAGTCGCGTGATGGTGATCATTAACAGCGTCGCGGATCAGACGAAACTTATTGCCTTTAACGCAGCGCTCGAAGCTGCCAGCGCCGGGGAAGCCGGTAAGCGTTTCTCGGTTGTGGCGGCTGAAATCCGCCGTCTGGCGGATTCGGTGACGGAATCGACGGTTGAAATTGAAAATAAGATCAGCGAGATCCAAAACGCGATTAATCGTCTGGTGCTGAACGCGGAAAAAGGCGGCGAGAGCATTAAAGCGGGCGCAATAGCCTGTAAAGTCAGCGCCGAGCATCTGAACGATATCGTTGTTACGGCCGAGCAAACCTCGACGGCTGCGCTGCAAATATCGCTTTCAACACAGCAACAGAAAACGGCGAGTAATCAGGTGGTCATGGCGCTGCGTGAGATAGTTGTTGCCAGTAACTATACCTCGCAATCTATCAAAGACATTCTGGTTGTCAGTCAGGATATGACACAACTGTCGAAAGCGCTGAAAGAGGCTTCGTCCTCATTCACACTGACGGAAACAGATGCATGAATAGCAGCAACATTCGGGTGCTGATCCTCGACCTGGGCAGCGCATCGCGTAATGAGCTGGTCAGGCAACTGGAGGATCACCCGCACATTAAGGTGGTAGGGCAAGCAGCCCATCGCAGGCAGGCGATCCGACTGTTGCAACAGCTGATGCCTGACCTGCTGATTCTGACGCTGGATATTTCGGGCGCCGATAACGTCGAAATCGTGGAAACGATCATGGCAACCAGCGCGATCCCGATCCTTGTCATGAGATTTTGTCCAGAGAATCAATGGGATGATGACTACATTTCCCGTGGTGCGTTGGCGGTGTTGCACCATAGCAGTGATTCACCACTCTCAACGGATGCTTTGCATCGTAAAGTAGAATTATTGGTCGGTGTGAAAGTCATTCGACATATCAAGGGATTACGCTATCCAGGCGAACCGGTAATCCCCACTGCAAGACCGATGATAGACGTTGTAAAAACGCCACAGGACTGGCCTTTTGTGCTGGCGATTGCCTGCTCGACGGGCGGGCCGCAGGCGCTCAGTAAACTGTTACAGAAGCTGCCCGGTACGTTCCCGTGCCCGGTACTTATTGCCCAACATATTGCCGATGGCTTCGCGAAAAATATGGTGCATTGGCTGGATAGCGTGACCGATCTGAAGGTGCGACTGGCGCAGGAGGACGATCGGGTGGAAGCGGGGTATGTGTATATATTGCCGCCGGAGCAGCACCTGATCGTCAAAAGCAACCAGCGTTTAGCGGCGATCCCAAGACAGGAAAGCGACGTTTATCATCCCAGTTGCAACCTGTTGCTGGAGTCAGTGGCTGAGGTGTTTCGCGAAAAAGCCGTCGGACTGATTATGACCGGCATGGGCAGCGATGGCTGCCGCGGCATTGAGCTTATTGTCCGCCGTGGCGGAACAACGCTGGCGCAGGACGAAGAAAGTTCGGTGGTATTCGGTATGAATAAGAACGCGATCGACAAGCAACTGATACACCGCACGATCCCCCTGGATGGTCTTGCTGCAGTACTGCTTTCGATGGCTTGCCACGGGCATGTTGAGAGTAAATTGCCATGATCCCTAATCTTCCTGACTATGCTCGCCTGATCAAAGAACGGGTCGGTTTGCACTTCGATAACGCCATGGAAGCATTGCTGAAAACGGCGCTGGGTCGGCGAATGGCCGAGCGAAAAATCAATGATTACTATGAATACTATGAACAACTGCGTAGCTCGCAGAATGAGTTTGATAGTTTCATCACGCTGATTACGATTAACGAAACCTATTTTTTCCGTGAAAGCGATACGCTGGATTTAATCTGCGATAAATGGATCCCGCGTCTGTTGCAACAGCGCAGCGGCCCGGTGCGTATTCTGAGCGCCGGATGTTCTTCCGGAGAGGAAGCCTACTCGTTGGCGATCAAGCTGCATGAGAAATACCTCGGCGGGATGGCCCAGCGCATCGAAATTTACGGCTGTGATATTGACCCGGCAATCCTGGCAAAAGCCCGCAACGCCTGCTATTCAAGCTACTCGTTTCGTGGCGTCGACCCGAGTATTCAGCAACGCTACTTCACCCGCTCGGGAAACCTCTACCGGCTGCATGATGAGATCCGTGAGAAGGTCACCTTCCATCGCACCAACATTATAAAAGAACAGTTACTGCCGGAAGTGGACATCATTTTGCTGCGCAATGTGTCCATCTATTTTGATACGCCAACGCGTCGCGAGCTGCACGGTAATTTGCTGAAGATGTTGCAACCGCAGGGAGCCTTATTTTTTGGCAATGCGGAAACGCTGGCTAACAATTTCGACATTCTGAAGCTGGAGCAGGAAGAGGGGATTTTCTATTTTTGCCACCATCGTGAAGCGCCAAAGGCTGCGCCTGTACCCAGAGTTGCGGTGCGCATTCCGCAGCCGAGAACGGTGGTTGAACAGGTTCCTCTGGCTCCCGCGGCGCAGCAGAGTAATGACTGGCTGAAGAAAGCGCGCGCCAGCCTCGATGAAAAATGTTTTTCTGAAGCCGAAAAGTGTATCGCCTGTGTGTTACGTGACGATCCCCGTAATCAGGATGCGCTGCTGATCCAGGGGGTTATTGCCCTCGAGCAGCGTGAATTTTCTCAAACAGCCGGAAACGCGCAGCAAATCCTTGCACAGGATGAGTGGTCGGCAGAGGCCAAAATGCTGCTCGGCCTGGCGATGATGTGGCAACACCAGACCCAGCAGGCCATCGCCTGGTTCAAGCAGGTGGTTTATCAGGAACCCGGCTACTGGCCTGCGCACTATTATCTGGCTGAAATGTACCGGCAAAGCGAGTTATACCAGCCTGCTCAACGGACTTATCGTGTGGTGATGCAGTTACTGAACGACGAGATAAACAATCCGTCATCGGTTTGTCGTCTGCGTTTGCCAATGGTATTTCCTGGCAATACGTTTCGTTTCCTGTGTGAACATCAACTGGCGCAATTCGCCCATCAAAGTGGCTAATAAGAGCGATTATGGCTATCGATCTGAAAAAATTCGTTCTGCGCTTTATTGATGAAGGGAGAGGTCATTTGCAGACGATCAGCGAAGGGGCGTTTCTCCTCTCCGCTGATGAACATACCGACGCCTGGATAGGTGAGATGTTTCGCGCTGCGCATACCCTGAAAGGGGGCGCGCGGATGCTGAAGCTGCAAAGTATTGCCGATGTCACGCATCATCTTGAAGATGTATTGAGTGAACTACGTGATAACAAACTGACGCCGGACAGGGCGCTGGGCAATCTGATCCATGAGTCTGTGGAGTACCTTTCTGGTCAGCTTACCCAGCTTTTTGTCAGCGAAGGGGATAATCAATTGCCACCGGCGGATGCCGGGCTATGCGAACGCCTTGCCCGCGCCAGTCGGGGAGAGGATATCACGCTGGCTGTCGAAACTGCCGGGGCAACAGAAAAACCGGTAGTCCCTGCGCCCGCGACGCCAGCCAGTATAGATTCCGGTATTAAGCAGGCTGATTTCGTTCGGGTAAAACTGAACAAGCTCGATGGCCTGATCGACATTCTGGGGGAGGTGCTCGCCGGACATGATCGCCTGGAACAGCAGATACAAAACCTGAGTCAACTGGTACCACGGTTACCGGGATTAAGCGCTGAACAGCTTCGCCAGCAGATCCATGACTTTAGCGCCCAGCTAAAAGAAAGCGTTCAGCTCCAGCATTTACAGATGTTTGAACTATACGATGTGGCGGCGCGGATCCGTATGCTGCCACTTTCAACGTTGTTTGAACCCATTTCGCTGCAGGTCAGCGAACTGGCTTCCACACTGAACAAGCAGGTGGTGTGCCGCTTTGTTGGCGGAGAAGTGGAAATCGACCGCCAGCTCATTGATCGGCTTTCGGAGTCGCTGACTCATCTACTGCGTAATGCCGTCGATCACGGGATTGGTGAGATCGACGAACGTCTGGCGCTCGGTAAATCCACTCGCGGCACGATTACCATAACCACCCAGCAGGACGGCAGCGGGATACTACTGCGTATCGAAGATGATGGCCGTGGTCTGAACTATGAGGCCATCAGCGCGAAGGCGGTCAGTAAAGGTCTGGTTCCTGCTTCAATGGCCGGGCAGATCTCCGAGCAGGAATGTAATGAGCTGATTTTTCATCCCGGCTTTTCGACCAGCAAGATAGTCTCCGAGCTTTCTGGTCGCGGCGTTGGTCTTGATGTGGTGCGCAAAACGGTGGTGACCGACCTGCAAGGCGATTTGCAGGTTTATAGCCGTCCGGGAGTCGGAACCAGCTTTAACCTGCGGTTGCCTGTTTCGTTAACCATGATGCGGATTCTGCAATTTGAAGAGCAGGGGCACCTGTTTGGACTGGCTGCGCAGTATGTGGTTGAGGTGGTGGAATGCACGCCACAGGGGATCAGCGATATCGCCGGACGTCCTGCCATTATCTTACATAACGAGTTTATCCCAGTGGTTTGCGTAGGCAGCTTGCTGGGCATTCATGAACGCCAGAGCAGCTTTTCAACGCCTGGACAGCGATTAATCGTGGTGCAGAACCAGTACAGCAAAATGGCGCTGCAGGTGGATAAGCTGCTCGATGAACGCAAGATGATGATCAAACCGTTACCGAAGCATATGCAACAGCAGTCGCTGGTCTCCGGGATGGTACAAACACCGGATAACCAACTGGTCAGCATCCTGCACGTTCCCGCGCTGATGGCGATGGCGCAACAATCACGGCAAACCAGCACACCAGCGCCCGCCACGAGCGTAACGCAGGATGCCTGGCATGTGCTGGTGGTTGATGACTCACTGAATACCCGTGAGATAGAAAAGAACGTGCTGGAAGCGCACGGCTATCAGGTGACTCTGGCAGAAGACGGGCTGTCGGGGCTGCAAAAAGCGAAGCTGACCCAGTTTGATGCCGTACTGACGGATGTCGAAATGCCGTTTATGGATGGTTTCACCTTCACCAAATCGTTGCGTGGGGAGAAAAACTACCAGCATACGCCAATCATCATCGTGACGTCCCGCGCGAAGGAAGAAGACCGGCGACGGGGGATTCAGGTGGGTGCGGATGCCTACATCGCCAAGGGCGATTTCGAGCAGGACAGTTTGATAAAAACATTAAAAATGCTTTTGTGCTGATGGCGCAAAATCGAGAGAGAAAATGCGAATTTTATTAGTTGATGATGATCTTTTTGCGGCTGAACTGGCATCCATATTTTTGCAAATGGACGGCTACGATGTGGTGATTGTGGAAAGCGCGATTTCCGCCCTGGCGTGCCTGGACTCGGATAACAACATCGACCTGGTGATTAGCGATCTGCATATGCCAGAGATCAGTGGTTTGGATTTACTGGCGCTGTTACGCGCTCAGGATTGGGCTAAGCCTTTTATTTTACTAAGTGCCAATGAAGTAACGGGCAGCGACGCTCTGTACGACCGTTGGGTGAAAAAAGATGAAAACCTCGCGGAAAATCTGGGGGCTGCTGTCAATGCGCTACTGCAACCATCTGCGATTAACTGAATAAGCCTACGTGTTTGATGAAAGAAGAAAATAAGCATATAGCGATGGCGGTAGCGCAGGAAAAAATAGCGCGTTTGCGGCAGGGGTTTCTACGCCGAATTCCCGACATGCTGGCACAAGCGGAAAGATTACTCGTTCAACTGGTCGCAGAGCCTAGCGAAGCCTGTCGCAAACAGCTACATATCCTGCTGCACAGTATTCACGGTTCGGCAGGGTCCTTTGGCTTTAGCCCGCTGGCGAATGCCTCAGCAGAAGGTGAGCGTTTACTAACAGAGCCGGAAATAGAGCAAAGCACATTGCATTACGATGAGCTGCGACGAATCATCAGGTGGTTGTACACCCTGACCCAGGAGCAGCTCAATCTTGAACATCGTATCAGCGATACGGAGTTCACATTACCGATCACCGCGCAGCGCCCGGAAGAGGGATATGTTCGGCGGGCCAGTAAGCCTATCTACCTGTGTGATGATGATATTGACCAGGTCGAGCTGCTCGCGACCCAACTGCGCTGTTTTGGTTTTACCTGCCATGTGTTCGCGAACACGCAGGATTTCACTCAGGCCGTATTGTCGCAACCGCCCGCCGTGGTGATTATGGATGTTAGCTTTCCGGACAACGCCTACGGTGGACCGCTGGCAATGTCGGATTTGAAACAAAAAGTGGGCAAACCTTTCCCTGTGCTGTTCCTCTCGTGTCATAGCGATTTCAATGCCCGCGTCAACGCCATCAAATCTGGCTGCGATGGCTACTACGTAAAACCTGCGTCTATCACCGATTTAGTCCAGGAACTTCATCGCCTGACTCAACCGTCGCTGAAAAAGCCTTACCAGGTATTGTTGATTGATGACGAACCCGCGGTGGCGGAATACAACGCGGAGATGCTGCGCATGGCGGGCATGGAAGTGCATGTGCTGGAAAAACCTCACTATCTACTGCATGTACTGAATGCACAGCCGATCGATTTGGTGTTGATGGATTACCACATGCCGGAATTCAGCGGTGAGGAACTGACAAAACTGATTCGCCAAATACCGCAGCATATTGGCCTGCCTATCGCCTATCTCTCCAGCGAGACCAACAAGCATGCGCAGTTGGGGGCAATGAGCATTGGCGCGGAGGATTTTATCCTCAAACAGAGCGACCCTGAGGAGCTGATCCGCGCCGTATCGATCCGCGCGGAAAGAATGCGCGTCCTGCGTGCCCGCATGTCGCAGGACAGTCTGAGCGGGTTATATAACCACTCAACGACCACCCATTTTCTCAAAAGCGCGATTGCCGAGTCGAACTACAGCGGCAACCCATTTTGTATGGTAATGGTGGACCTGGATCGCTTCAAAAGCGTTAACGATACCTACGGTCATGCGGTCGGTGACCAGGTAATTGTCGGTATTTCGCAGTTGTTCTCTCATCGATTACGCAGCACCGATATCGTTGGCCGTTACGGTGGTGAAGAGTTTGTCATCATTATGCCCAACACCAGCAGTGACAAGGCCGCACGCGTGGTCGAACGATTGCGCAGGGATTACGAGCAGGTCACATTTTCCGTTAACGACGCCAGTTTTCACAGTACCTTCAGCGCGGGTATTGCCCAGTGGCAGTTTGGCGATCGGATTGAAACGCTACGCGAACGCGCCGATCAGGCGCTGTATGCCGCGAAACAAAATGGCCGTAATACTTTCTGCATTGCCGAGTAAAAGGAGTCAATATGAGCCAACAGCTGGAGCAGATTCTTGCGCTGAACCATGGTGAAAAACCGGAGTGTGAAAACGTTGATGAACCCCAGCGTACGCTGGTGTTATTTCAACTGGCGGGTAAAAATTTTGCCTTCTATGGGGCGCAAATTAAAGAGATCCTTGCTGAGCGCCCGATCTCCTGGGTTCCCTGTTGCGCGCCAATGCTTGAAGGGGTCATCAACTATCGTGGACGGGTGGAATCGGTAATGAGACTGGACAGCCTGATCGATAAACCTACCGTCAATTCGGCAGGTAAGCGCACTATTTTGATTGGATGCGCCGAGAAAATGCAAAGTGGGATCCTGATAGATAAACTGATTGATGTGTTGGAAGTCGCCGAAAGCCAGATTCATTTGCCAGGAGATTCGTTGCCCCCGGCGTTACAAAGCATCGCTGTGGGGGTGGTTAACGTGATGGAAACCTGGTACACGCTGCTCGATCTGAATCTGGTCTTTGAGCGTTATCAGGAGACCAGCGGTTATGACGGCTCCCACTAATCTGGCGGCGGTACGTATTACTTTGGGAGCGCTAACGTTGTATATACCGGCAAACCAGGTTGGTGTGTGTTCGTTAGTGACTCAGGTTGTGCCTGAAATCCCCCGATTTAGCCAATGGCTGGGGATTGCTGATGAGCCGCAGGAGGGATGGCATTTGCATTTACGCGTCCCGGACAGTGGCGTTGAAACTGGCTGGTACCTGTGGGGACAACTTGAGAATGTGATGCTGTCCGGCGACATTATTTTTGCCGTACCTCCGCTTCTGGCGCGTAACTGTCATCTGCCTGCGCTTCGTGCCCTGGTGGGCCGCGAGGCGTTTAGCCCGCTATTAAGCTGGCGCTGACACGCTGCGGGAGCTTTAACGGTCCCGCAGCATGAGAAGACTGGGAGTGCTATATCCCGTTACTGGATATAAGCATCAACAGCCCGACTGACCAGCTTAGTCATAAAGTTGTCAATCTTATCAATGGTCTGCTTGTCCTGAAGATCATAGGTTTTTGCTACGTCATCCAGGTTTTCATAACCGACCCAAACTCGCCCGTTCTTATCCTGCCATACGGAGACGCGTAACGGCAGATCCAGCGCGACCCCCTGTTTATCCTGCATCAGTTTTGTGCCGACTTTAGGGTTACCAAATACCAGGACTTTCGTTGGCCTCAGGTTCATTCCCGCGCCCTCGGCATTTTTCTCGTGATCAATTTCGGTGAATACCGGAACGCCTTCGCTTTTCAGAATGGCTTTCAGTCGGGAGACCGTTTCATCGACAGAGAATTTACTTTCCTGATTTTTGATCTTCTCTGAATTTAACCCAGAACCCAGCCCGGTTTTATAGGCTTCAGCGATATCACGAGCCACCTGAGTCATGTCTACGCCTTCTTTATTGGTCAGCATTGTCACGCAAACCAGTTCATCACCGGCGGTAAAGCGGCTCAGATAGGCGCTAAAGCCACCTGTGGTTCCTTTGATTTCCAGAAAACCAGGATGGCGGGTAAATTCCCAGCCGGCCATGGCAGGCACGACTTTGCCGTTTTTCAGTTTTGCCGGGCTATAGATAATGTCGCGCAGCTTTTTGTCTTTAACCAGCGTGCTGCCGGCAAGACCGATATCCCACTTACTGATGTCTTCCGCTGACGACCACAGACCACCATAGGCGTACAGATTATCAGTGGCGATCGCGCTGACAGGCGCCAGTTTGTCACCCGCTGCGACGTAACCTGTTGCAGGCTCAACAGGGTTGATCCAGTCAATTTCTGACTTAAATTTCGAATGCTGATTGTGTTGCTTGTCAGGCGTCGGGCGATCAAGGAATGCTTTCGTTGGCATGTCTTTTGCGAACATGGTGCTTTGCAGACCTAACGGCGCAATTTGGTATTTGTTGACGAAGTCTACGTAACTCATTCCGCTGACTTTCTCGACAGCCATACCTAACAGGATAAAGTCGGTTGCGCTGGAGTTGATATCCGTGCCGTTTTTAAATTCGAGCGGTTTATCTTTAACAAGATCCACCAGCTGCGCAGGTGTATATTTTTGCTCTTGTTTATAGCCGAAAGATCTGAAATCAGGGATCCCGGATGAGTGCTGCATTAATTCCAGAATCGTAATGTTATGCCAGCTTTCCGGCAGGCCAGGCAAATAAACACTCACAGGAGTATTAAGATCCAATTTGCCTTGCTCTACCAGTTGCATTACTGCGACTGCAGTAAAAGCCTGCGTGATAGGGCCAATTCCCCACATGGTTTTGGTGGAAGCAAGCTCATCATTGGCTGCCGTTGCCAGACCGTATCCCGCTGAGCGCGGAATATAAGGCGCCTGAACAATCGCCATGGATAAACCCGGCAGATTATTTTTCGCCATTACCTCGGCAATGATCTGATCGATATATTTGCCGTTGACCTTTAATTGTGGATCACCACGGTTAACTAAGTAAGTAGTCTCATTTGTATTGGCAGCGGCCAACACCTGAGTAGCTGAAACTGACATGGAAAGTAAAATACATGCCGAAATAACCTTTAACTTAAGATTCATGGAAAAGCTCCGCGCTTAATGAAATTTATTTTGATGGCTAATGGATGAGCGATGTTGTACATACAATTACCCTCGGTAACCGTACTCATAGCTATTACTTAGCTGCTGCCTTTACCTTTTCAACCGTGGTGTCGGTGTCCCATAAATCATTGGCAATGATGCGGTAGTTGGTTAGAGCGGCGAGATAACCGTCACCTTCCGGAATGCGCGGACCCGCTGTCGCATCTTTAACGACGACAACTTCAAAACCTTGCTCAATCAATTCACGCATATGGGATTCAATACACAGATTGGCAGCCATACCGGCGAGAATGACCTGTGAGACACCGCGTTTTCTTAATTGCAGTACCAGGTCGTTGGTTTCTGGTCCGAAAATCTTATGCGGTGAGGCAATGACCGTTTCGCCATCATAAATATATGGCTTAAACTGCGGTAAAAAGTCTGCGCCGGAATTTTCAAAATTCTCCATCGTCAGTGGACCTTTACGATTGAACATTCCAGTGCCGTGCATAAATGTTTCTCCCGGTGCGGTAGATTGCCATTTATGGTCGTGCGGAAAGTAATAATGTGGAGAAATAAAAACAGGCAGTTGTGCTTCTTTTGCCATTTTGAACAACGTCTCGAGGTTTTCTACAGTATTATTTTCAATAATGCTGTCTTTAAAAACCTCCCAGCCAATACCCTGAGGACTTAAAAAATCGATCTGTGGATCGACTACCACCAACGCAGCTTCCTTATTATTAAGTGTTATACCTTTGCGTGGTAAGCCATAGGCCTCTGGTTCAGAATAGATTTCAGACATGCTCATCTTGCTCATAAAATTTACCTGTATTTTTATCTAATGTGATAGTGACTATCTGATTATTAAATAGCGCTGGTAAATATGGCATGGTTTCAGAACGGGGCATTTGTTCAGGACGCTGGGAATATTGTCATTACGTATTCTAATAACGATAGCGGGCATATCACTGCCCACTCCGTCAGAGGTCGTATTGCTGGCGTCGCCGTTCTAAACGACGATCGCGCAGGGTGGAATAAATAAAGGTCATCACAAACAGTAGTGAAAATAGTACGACGATGGTGGGGGCCGGTGCACTGTCGATGAAAAAAGACAGGTACACGCCCATAAACGAGGTAACGACCGAAATAATCACCGCCAGCCACAAGGCGTGGGAAAATTTCCGCGTCATTAAAATCGCAATGGCGCCAGGCGCAATCAGTAAGGAGATCGACAAAATAATCCCTACTGATTTTAGCGTGGCGACAATCGTCAGGGCGATCATGCACAGTAGGCCGTAATGTAGCAGTGCAGTGTTAAGCCCACTGGCCTTTGCCTGATGCGGGTCGAACGCATGCAGCAGCAGATCTTTCCACTTAAGCCCAATAATAAGCGCTATCCCAAGCGTAATAACCGCGGTTTGTATGATGTCGCTGAACGATACGCCCAGCATGTCGCCGAACAGAATATGATCGAGATGGACTTCTGACTGGATAGAGACGTACAGCACCAGTCCTGCACCAAACATGCCGGAAAAGACGATTCCCATCAGGGTATCGCGTTTGATGCGGCTGTTATCGTCGAGATAACCCGTCGCCACCGCACAGAACAGCCCGGCGATAAATGCGCCAATTGCCAGTGGGATGCCCGCAATCCACGCCAGTACAATTCCCGGGAAAACCGCGTGGCTCATTGCATCGCCCATCAGCGCCCAGCCTTTGAGTACTAAAAATACAGACAGCAGCGCGCAGGGCACGGCGACAATGGTGGAGATGACCAGCGCATTGACCATAAAACCAAACTGAAAGGGTTCCAACAGCGTTGCTAAGATCATACTGACTCCTTGTTCACCAGACGGGCGCGGCGGCGATTAGCCAGCAGACCGTGTTTTGGCGCGAAGACAAATGCCAGCAGGAACAGCAGCGTTTGCAGAACGACAATAATTCCGCCGGTTGCACCGTCCAGCCAGTAGCTCAGCCAGGCGCCGAAAAAGCTGGTCAGGCTGCCAATAGCTACGGCGATAGTGAGCAGGCGTGGAAAACGATCGGTCAGCAGCCAGGCCGTTGCACCGGGCGTAACCACCAGGCAAATCACCAGAAATGCGCCGACGGTTTGCAGCGCGGCGACCGTGGAAACGGAGAGCAGCGTAAAAAATAACAGCTTCAACCGGCCCGGGTTCAGACCGATAGACCGCGCGTGGTTTTCATCAAAAAAGACCACCATCAGATCTTTCCACTTCAAAAACAGGATAGTCAGCGAGATAACGCCGATGATGGCCAGTTGCAGAATATCTTCTGGCGCAATCGCCAGCACGTTGCCGAGAATGATGGTCTGAATGTTCACCGACATCGGATTGAGCGACACCATAAACAGCCCGATACCGAAAAAAGACGAAAAAATCAGTCCGATAATCGCATCTTCCTTCAGGCGCGAACGTTGATTAAGAAACAGCATACTGCCCGCCGCCAGTCCGCCGGAAAGGAATGCGCCAAGCGCGAAGGGAAGCCCTAACATATAAGCGCCTGCCACGCCCGGCACGATAGAGTGCGACAGCGCATCGCCAATCAGCGACCAGCCTTTGAGCATCAGATAGCAGGAGAGAAACGCACACAGGCCACCGACCATCGCCGAGACCCACATGGCGTTGAGCATGTACTGGTAGCCAAACGGCTCCGTTAGCCAGTTCATGGTTATTCCCCCTCGTTTGCCGTGCGTCGCGAAATAAACGGGCGTTCATCATCGGTAATTACGTGCTGTTCACCGCCGCTCAGCGCAACGTGACGCAGTACGCCGCTGAATGCCAGTTCGAGATTCTCGGGGGTAAAGGTGGTTTCGGTGGGTCCACTTGCCAGCACCGTGCCCTTAATCATCACCGTGTAATCACAAAACTCGGTGACGGATCCCAAATTATGGGTAGAGACCAGCATGGTTCGACCCTCATCACGCAGTTCATGCAGCAGGTCGATGATCCGGGCCTCGGTTTTTACATCCACGCCTGTGAAGGGTTCATCCAGTAAAATAACCTGCCCGTCCTGCGCGATGGCTCTTGCCAGAAAAACACGCTTTTTCTGCCCACCGGACAGTTCACCTATTTGACGATGGCGATAATCCAGCATATCAACCCGCGCCAGCGCCGCATCTACGCAGGCGTGGTCAATTTGTTTTGGTCGACGCAGCCAGCCCATATGGCCAAAGCGTCCCATCATCACCACATCTTCCACCAGTACCGGAAACGACCAGTCCACCTCTTCTGACTGGGGGACATAGGCGATCAGATTCTGTTTGAGCGCCTTATTTACCGGCTGTTGCAGAATTGAGATTTCCCCCTGCGCCAGGCGGACAAAACCCATCAGCGCTTTAAAAAGCGTTGATTTTCCCGAACCGTTTACGCCGACCAGAGCGGCAATTGAGCCGCCCGGAACCTGAAAAGTGGCGTCCCGCAATGCGGTATGACCGTTGCGATACGTCACCGTAACCTGATTTACGGTAATCGCAGAGTGACTCATGGTTGGCTCTCCAGACCCTTGTTGATGCCGTTAACAATGGTTTGCGTGGTGACGCGCAGTAAATCCAGATAGGTCGGTACCGGACCATCGGCAGTGCTGAGCGAATCGACATACAGCACGCCGCCGTAATGCGCGCCAGACTCACGGGCAACCTGACGCGCTGGTTTGTCGGACACGGTGCTTTCGCTAAATACCGTTGGGATATGATGCTCTCTGATGGCATCGATAACCTTGCGTACCTGCTTGGGCGTACCCTGCTGATCGGCATTGATCGGCCACAGATACAGCTCCTTGAGATTGTTATCACGAGCTAAATAAGAGAATGCGCCTTCGCTGGTGACCAGCCAGCGTTTATCAGCAGGGAGCTTTGCCAGTTCTGTATGCAGTGGCGCCAGAGTCTGCTGGATTTTCGCTTTATAATTCTGCGCATTATTCTGGTAGGTTGCGGCATTGTCCGGATCGTATTTGATCAGCGCATCACGAATGTTATCCACGTAGATCAGCGCGTTCTCCGCTGACATCCAGGCATGCGGGTTTGGTTTACCGTTGTACGGCCCTTCGCTGATGCCCATTGGCTGCACGCCGTTTGAGACCATCACTTCAGGTACGCCGGACAAATTTTGGTAGAAGCGGGCAAACCATAGTTCGAGGTTTAGACCGTTGGAGAGAATAAGCTGTGCGCCTTGCGCCCGTTTGATATCGCCTGGAGTTGGTTGATATTCGTGAATTTCAGCCCCCGGTTTGGTGATAGAACTAACGTCCGCCGCGTCACCTGCTACATTGCTTGCCATATCGGCAATCACCGTAAAGGTGGTTACCACTTTGAATTTTTCTTTCGCCCAGGCGGGTGACAGCGTCAGCGCTGTTAACACGCTGGCAAGGAGAAATGACTTCAGATGGGGCAGATGCGGCATAGTATCCCTCGCAACAAGGTGGTTAATTTATCATCGAATATAGCCTTTGCTATGTTATATAGCACATGGCATAAACAAATGAAAATAATTCTTATTTGCGTAGGTTGCTAAGGATGTATCACCTTCAGGTAATAGTTCTGTGCTTAGCTAAGGTGTATTATTTATGCAACTTAATTGTGGAGGCATCATGGCCGGCAAACGCATTGCACGTGAAAAAATGACGATCCAGAGAATGATTTCGCTCTACGAGAGCCAGTGTCCGCAGGCTTCAGACGAGCCGGGGCATTACGATGCGTTATTTGCCTATGCGCAAAAACGCCTCGACAAGTGCGTATTTGGTGAGGAAAAACCGGCCTGTAAACAGTGTCCTGTGCACTGTTATCAACCTGCTAAACGCGAAGAGATGAAGCAAATTATGCGTTGGGCTGGACCGAGAATGCTCTGGCGTCACCCGATTCTGACCGTACGTCACCTGATTGATGACAAACGTCCAGTGCCGGAGTTACCGGAGAAGTACCAGCGGAAGAAGTAATTCTATGCCGGATGGCGGCGATGCCTTATCCGGCCTACGAGGTAAACGCCTCCGTCATGTAGGCCCGATAAGCGTAGCGCTATCGGGCAATCAGTTAAACCAGTGCATCCTTATCAATGCCTAATCTCTTCATGCGTGAGAGTAACGTTGTACGTTTCAGCCCCAGCCTTTGTGCCGCGCCTTTGGGACCGGCAACCACCCCGTTGGTTTCTTTCAGTACGCGCATAATCAACTGGTATTCATCTTCACCGTCCTGCGCGACTTCGGTTGCCACCGGAGGCGTAGACGGCGTCAAAGGGGCAATATCCGGAAGGGATAGTTGCAGCACGTTGCCCCGGGTAAGCAGAACCGCACGTTCTACCACGTTTTCCAGCTCACGCACGTTACCCGGCCATTCCATACAGCTCAGCGTGCGCAGAGCCTCGGCGGGAATACTGTCGATATTGCGTCCCATCCGACGAGCAATTTTAAAGGTGAAGGCTTTTACCAGCAGCGGAATATCTTCCGGGCGCTCACGCAGCGGCGGCAGATGGATCGGGAAGACGTTCAGTCGGTAATACAGATCGTTACGAAATTCGCGATCGGCAACCATCTTCTTCAGATCGCGGTTGGTGGCGGCGATCAAACGGACATCGGTCTGGATCAGCTTATTACTGCCCAGACGTTCAAATTCCTGCTCTTGCAGAACCCGCAGTAGCTTAGGCTGAAGCTCCAGCGGCATATCGCCAACTTCATCGAGGAACAGCGAACTTTTATCTGCCAGCTCGAAACGACCAATCCGCTGCGTGCTGGCACCGGTAAACGCGCCACGCTCATGACCAAACAGATCGCTTTCCAGTAATCCGGCAGGCATTGCCGCGCAGTTCATCTTCACCATCCGGCGGGCGTTACGTCCGCTCAGGTTGTGAATGGCTCGTGCGATCAGCTCTTTACCCGTTCCGGTCTCACCCAGAATCAAGACGGTGCTGTCGCTTTGCGCCACCATTTCGACCTGCTTGAGTACGCTGTACATAGCTTCGCTGCGACCAATGATTTCGCCGAACTCACTCTCTACGTTGTTGAGTTGTTCAGTCAACGCCAGGTTTTCATCGACCAGACGTTCCTTCAGGCGGTGAATTTCCTGGTAGGCTAGCGCGTTATCCACGGCAATTGCCACACGCTCGGCAATCTGGCGCAATAGCTTGAGGTTGGCGGTAGTGAAAACTTTCTCTTCGCACTGTGCCAGCTTGAGTACGCCGAGCATAGTATTGGTAGCAGACACAGGGTTTGTAGCTGGTTGCCCCAGGTTTCGAACAGCATCCGTTCGTAAGGGGCAAGGATGTCACGTTCGCTCAGGTTGATCAGCAGCATCTCTTTGCTTTTGAAGACCCGTTCAGAGAGCGTTCCCGCTTCGTCCACTTCACTCTGTTCGTGTGCCGGATGATGTTCATCCAGATAGTGAGTGGAATAGATACTGAGTTTATTTTTGCGATCGCTGCGTAACACGATGCTGATGGCATCGATGTCGAAGTAGTGGTGGATCTCTTTGGCGACTTCGCTGACCAGCTCATCAATATCCAGTCGGGAGAGCACGGCATTGGTGATGGCGACCAGGATGCGAAAGTTGTCACGCTCACGACACAGCAGATCGTAATCGACGTTGTTGCTGACTCTGCTTTGAATTTGTTCAGCAACGACGCCGACTATCTGAGTGAAGGTCTGTAGACGGTTATATTCTTTTTCACTCCACGGACGGTCTTCGTTACGGATGAATTCGCAACCGCCAAAGATGCGCCCATCTGCCGCCAGTGGCAGCAGGCAGTAGTGGCCAAATTCAGAATACAGTCCACCTGAAGCCAATTGTGGCCATGTTTCCGTAAACTCATGATAGTTGCAGTGCAACGCATCAGGGCGAGACAAAATGCGGCGTACCGGACCATGTGCCAGCACCGTTTCGTCTTCATAATCGATGGGTCTACCATTTTCACGCGTTGCAAAATAACGCGCACGTTGCGTTTGTGCCTGCCATAAGACAATAGCCGCGCAGTCGGCCAGCGCTGAACGCTTGACCAGCTGCGAAAGCGCCTCGCTAAGAGACGGGAGATCGGGCTGCTGTAATAATGTACGAGTAATATCGAACAGGCCTTGCTGTCCGAGGTCACTCATCGGTGTATACGACATATTGCTTTTCCAGGGAAAGCACCGCAGAACGGTGCGAAAACGGTAAATGAATTATAGGTATAAGTCGTAAATTATTGCCGGATGGCTGACCGCAAACTCGCTGGTCACGCAATCCGTAGGCCTGATAAGCAAAGCGCCATCAGGCGTTATGCAGCGTTAATGCCGGATAGTGACGCAAATGCGTCTTATCCGGCCTACAGCATGCTGCCAACCGGCTGCTAGCATATACGAGGTAATGGTTCGGCGTGTGGTAAATCGAGGGTTCGTTTCACGCCGTAGAGTCCGGCAAGACGAACACCTTTGCGTTCGACCACTTCACCAATCATTGCAGCATCGCACCCTAACGGATGCGCGCGCAGCGCGGCAAGTACGGTTTCAGCGGCCTGACGCTCAACGGCAATCACCAGTTTGCCTTCGTTGGCAAAGTTGAGCGCATCCAGACCCAGCAGCTCGCAAACGCCACGCACCGCAGGCTTCACGGGCAGGGCCGCTTCAGACAGCTCAATACCAAATCCACATGATGCGGCAAACTCATGCGTCACCGCATTCACGCCGCCACGGGTGGCGTCACGCAGCGCCTTCACACCAGGAATATCACGCAGCGTCTGGATAAGAGGTGTTAACACCGCGCAGTCGCTGACCAGTTCGCCATCCAGACCCAATTGCTCGCGTAGGTTAAGGATGGTTGCGCCGTGATCGCCAAGCGAACCACTGACCAGCAGCACATCACCCACGCCGAGAGTCTGTGCACCCCAGTGAATGTTGGCGGGAATTGCCCCCATTCCGGCAGTGTTAATGAACAGTTTGTCTGCTGCACCACGCTGCACGACTTTGGTATCGCCAGTCACGATGGCGATGCCTGCTTCGCGCGCGGTTGCTGCCATGCTGTTAACAACGGTTTTCAGTGTCTCCATCGGCAGACCCTCTTCGAGGATAAAACCGCAGGAGAGGTAGCGTGGAATAGCTCCGCTGACCGCGACATCGTTAGCCGTACCACAGATGGCCAGCTTGCCGATATTGCCGCCGGGGAAGAACAACGGATCGATAACGTAGCTGTCAGTTGAAAACGCCAGACGGTCGCCTTCTGCCACCAGTTGTGCCAGTTCCAGACGCGCTTGATCTTCTTGTTCCGCCAGCCACGGATTCGCGAAAGCCTCCATAAACAGACTGTTGATCAACTGCTGCATAGCCTGACCGCCGCTACCGTGGGCGAGTTGTACGCTGCTCATGCTTCACACTCCTGCTGACGATACTGATACCAGGCGGCACATGCGCCTTCTGAGGAGACCATCAGGGCGCCAAACGCGGTCTCCGGGTTACACGTTTTGCCAAATAACGGGCACTGATGTGGTTTACATCTGCCCGTCAGCACTTCCCCACAACGCGCGCGCGGATCGTCATATACCTGCTGCGGCGCTGGCTGGAAATGTGCTTCGGCATCAAAGCGATGATAGTCCGGCGTCAGGTGAACGCCAGAGGATTCGATAACGCCCAGACCGCGCCATTCGCTGTCACCATTGACGCAGAACACCTCGGCAATGGCCTGCTGCGCTAACGCGTTACCGGCATCCGGTACCACGCGGCGGTACTGGTTTTCTACCTGGCTTTGGGCTGCAATTTTCTGCTCAATTAACATCCCTACGCCTTGCAGGAGATCAAGCGGTTCGAAACCGGCGACCACCAGCGGGCGATGGAAATCTGAAGCAATGAAGTTGTAGGCGTCGGTGCCAATCACCATGCTGACGTGGCCCGGCGCTAAAAAGGCGTCGATACCGTTGTCCGGCTGTTCCAGCAGGCTGCGCAGCGTAGGGATAAGCGTGATGTGCTGGCAGAAAAAGTAAAAGTTCTGCACGTCACGCTGCTTTGCCTGTTGCAGGGTGATAGCAGTCGTTGGCATTGTGGTTTCAAAACCCAGGCCAAAGAACACCACTTTACGCGTTGGGTTTTCCTGCGCCAGCTTCAGTGCATCCATCGGTGAGTAGACGATGCGGATATCCGCACCACGCGCCTTGGCCTGTAGTAGTGAGCCTTGCTTACCCGGGACGCGCATAGCGTCGCCAAAGGTGCAGAAAATTACTTCTGGATGGCTGGCAATTTCTACACAGCTGTCGATTCTGCCCATCGGCAGAACGCAAACCGGGCAACCCGGACCATGAATAAACTCCACGTTTTCCGGTAACAACTGGTCGAGCCCGAATTTGAAGATAGCGTGGGTATGACCACCACAAACTTCCATGATCCGCAGCGGGCGTTCAGCCGTGTAGGAGAGGTGGGCGGCACGTTCACACAGGTGCTCTATCAACTGCATCACCTGTTCTGGTGCGCGGTATTCGTCAACAAAACGCATTTATTTTTCCTCGCCGTACAGCAACGCGCCGACATCCGGCTCAACGTCAAACATGTTTTGCAGCGCGTCGAGCGTATCGCGCGCTTCAGCTTCATTAATGATGCTCATGGCAAAACCGACGTGGACCAGTACCCACTGGCCGAGGCGCGGTTGGCCATGTTCATCACAGCTACCGACCAGCGTCAGGTCGACGTCGCGCTGAATACCGCAAACGTCGACTTTGGCCTGGTTGCCATCAATGGTGCGGATTTGACCCGGAACACCTATGCACATCGCTGCGTCTCCAGCCAGGAGAGCCATTGATCCATCCCTTCACCACTGGTGGCGGAAATTAGGATAATCTCAATCCCCGGGTTCACTTCCCGGGCGCTGGCAATGCATTTTTCAACGTCAAAATTGAGGTACGGCAGTAGATCCACTTTGTTGAGCAGCATCAGCGATGCGGCGGCAAACATATGCGGGTATTTCAGCGGTTTGTCTTCACCTTCGGTTACTGAAAGCACGGCCACTTTATGGCGCTCGCCGAGGTCGAAGCTGGCCGGGCAGACCAGGTTGCCGACGTTTTCAATGAACAGAATACCGTTATCGTCAAGCGGCAAACGCGGCGCGGCGTCAGCAATCATTTGTGCGTCGAGGTGGCAACCTTTACCGGTGTTGACCTGAATGGCGGGTGTGCCTGTGGCGCGAATACGGGCGGCATCGTTCACCGTTTGCTGGTCACCTTCAATAACGGCGCACGGCACGCTATCTTTCAGCTTCATCAGCGTTTCGGTCAGCAGGGTAGTTTTACCAGAGCCCGGGCTTGAAACAAGGTTCAGCACCAGATGCTGACGGGCCGCAAAGCGGGCACGGTTGCGCTCGGCGAGGCGGTTGTTTTTGTCCAGTACGTCAATTTCCACTTCCAGCATACGGCGTTGGCTCATACCTGGTGCGTGGGTTCCGGCCTCACCGTGACCGTAGTGCAAATCGCCTTCTTCGGTCTGGCTCGGTGTGAAATTTGAGGTCTTCACACCGGTAATATTCAGCGCCGGACGAGCCGCCGGGGCAAATGGCGCGCTGCGAAACGCCGAGTGGGGATTATGCTCATCACCCTCTATATATAGGTTGCCTTCAGCGCAACCACATGTCGTACACATCGCTCACTCCTGATCTTTTTACTTGCGATACATCTGTTGCCGGATGGCTACGTTGCCTTATCCGGCCTACAAACGAGCTGTTTCTGTAGGCTGGATAAGACGCTTAAGCGTCGCCATCCGGCGCTGGAGTTTCATCTATTTCAATACGTCGAATCTGTAAGCCGTCATCGGCCACAATTCTCAGCATATCGCTGTTGCATTGCGGACATCGGCGCACGCGTTGCGTCAGTAACGTGACGTATTGCTGACAAGATTCGCACCAACATTCGGCTTCTTGTTCTTCGAGGTGGAGTTTACAACCTTCTGCAAGGGTCCCGCGGCATACCAGATCAAAACAAAAGGAGAGAGCGCTGGTTTCTACGCAAGAAAATGCGCCAATTTTGAGCCAGACCCCAGTTACTCGCTTAGCACCGTGTTGCGTGGCCTGTTGTTCAATCAATTCCAGTGCCCGTTGGCAGAGGGTTATTTCGTGCATACCGCCTCCTGTGAAGTTGCCGTAATAAAAGCAATAAGCATGCCAGGTTGATTTTTTTCATTCGTGACAATGACGACGATGACGAAATGACATGTCGTCACCCGCCTTTGATTTTTTATCTATATGAAAATTAAGTGATTTAATTTTGGCATGAAATGTGCTTAAGGCTGTTCATCTCTGCTAAACGGGTAACCTGACATGACTATTTGGGAAATAAGCGAAAAAGCCGATTACATCGCTGAACGGCATCGTCGCCTACAGGACCAGTGGCGTATTTACTGCAACTCGCTGGTTCAGGGGATCACCCTGTCAAAAGCGCGTTTGCATCATGCGATGAGCTGCGCACCGGACAAGGATCTCTGCTTCGTCCTTTTTGAACACTTCACTATCTACGTCACGCTGGCGGACGGCTTTAACAGCCATACCATCGAATACTACGTCGAAACGAAAGACGGTGATGATAAGCAGCTGATTGCACAGGCAGAATTGACTATCGACGGTAAGGTCGATGAGCGTATTAGCAACCGCGATCGCGAGCAGGTGCTGGAGCACTATCTCGAAAAAATCGCCACCGTCTACGACAGCCTGTACACCGCGGTTGAGAACAATATGCCGGTGAATTTAAGCCAGCTGGTTGAGGGACATAGCCCGGCTTAAGCCTCGGGTGCTGCCCACTTTGTCATGGTGCGGTCTACATACTGCGTCACGACGTTTTAGGGAATGGGCATGTCGAAAAATGTCGAAATGACATTTGGTAGACATGTTTTCGTCAAAAATGACTATCACCTGAGGAATGCCTGGTGAATCGTTTTGTAATTGCTGACTCCACTCTTTGTATTGGCTGCCACACCTGTGAAGCCGCCTGCTCAGAGACACATCGCCAGCATGGCCTGCAGTCAATGCCGCGCCTGAAAGTGATGTTAAATGAAAAAGAATCCGCGCCGCAGCTTTGCCACCAGTGTGAAGATGCGCCTTGCGCCACCGTGTGTCCGGTTAATGCCATTAACCGCGTTGATGGCGCCGTACAGCTGAACGAAAGCCTGTGCGTAAGCTGCAAAATGTGCGGGATCGCTTGTCCGTTTGGCGCGATAGAGTTTTCCGGTAGCCGTCCGCTACACATTCCGGCAAACGCCAATACGCCAAAAGCGCCTCCGGCTCCGCCAGCGCCTGCTCGCGTGAGTTCGCTGTTGGACTGGGTTCCTGGCGTTCGTGCCATCGCGGTGAAATGCGATCTGTGTAGTTTTGACGAGCAAGGTCCTGCCTGCGTGCGCATGTGTCCGACCAAAGCCCTGCATCTGGTGAGCAACATGGATATCGCCCGCGCCAGCAAACGTAAGCGTGAGCTGACTTTCAATACCGATTTCGGCGATCTCACCTTGTTTCAGCAGGCTCAGAGTGGGGATGCAAAATGAGCGCAATTTCACTGATTAACAGCGGCGTGGCCTGGTTTACGGCTGCGGCGGTTCTGGCATTTCTGTTTTCATTTCATAAATCGCTGAGCGGCTGGATTGCTGGGGTTGGCGGTGCAGTCGGCAGCCTGTGTACGGCAGCCGCGGGTTTTACCGTTCTGACTAATGCGCTGGCAGTGAGCGGCGTGATGCCGTTTATTGGTCACAGTCTGCAAATTACTCCGCTGAATGCTATCTGGCTGATTACACTGGGCCTGTGCGGCCTGTTTGTCAGCCTGTACAACATTGACTGGCATCGTCATCCGCAGGTGAAAGCTAACGGCCTGCTGGTGAATCTGCTGATGGCCGCGGCGGTATGTGCGGTGGTTGCCAGCAACCTTGGTACGCTGGTGGTGATGGCGGAAATCATGGCGCTGTGTGCCGTGTTCCTTACCGGATGCAGTAAAGAAGGCAAACTGTGGTTTGCGCTGGGGCGTATTGGTACGCTGCTGCTGGCGGTCGCCTGCTACCTGGTGTGGCAACGTTACGGCACTCTGGAGCTGCGTCTGCTAGACCTGCGCACCCAGGAGCTGCCGCTCGGGTCTGACATCTGGCTGCTGGGCGTGGCAGGTTTTGGCCTGCTGGCCGGGATTATTCCACTGCACGGTTGGGTGCCACAGGCACACGCCAATGCCAGCGCACCGGCTGCGGCGCTGTTCTCTACCGTCGTCATGAAGGTTGGTCTGCTGGGTATTCTCTCCCTGTCGCTGCTGGGCGGTAACGCGCCGCTGTGGTGGGGGATTACGCTGCTGGTGCTGGGCATGATCACCGCGTTTGTTGGCGGTCTGTATGCGCTGATGGAGCACAACATCCAGCGTCTGCTGGCGTACCACACGCTGGAAAACATCGGCATTATTCTGCTGGGCCTGGGCGCTGGCGTGACCGGAATTTCCCTGAATCAACCGGCGCTGATCGCGCTGGGTTTGACCGGCGGTCTGTACCACCTGGTAAACCACAGCCTGTTCAAAAGCGTTCTGTTCCTGGGTGCAGGCAGCATCTGGTTCCGTACCGGTCATCGTGATATCGAAAAACTGGGCGGTATCGGTAAACGTATGCCGGTTATCTCGCTGGCGATGCTGGTTGGTCTGATGGCGATGGCCGCACTGCCGCCGCTGAACGGTTTTGCCGGTGAGTGGGTTATCTACCAATCCTTCTTTAAGCTTGGCAACAGCGGCGCGTTTGTCGGTAGCCTGTTAGGGCCGTTGCTGGCGGTAGGGCTGGCAATTACCGGCGCGCTGGCGGTGATGTGTATGGCGAAAGTCTATGGCGTTACGTTCCTTGGCGCACCGCGCACGAAGGAAGCTGAAAATGCCTGCTGCGCGCCAATCCTGATGGGAGTGAGCGTCGTCGCGCTGGCTATCTGCTGCGTGATTGGCGGCGTTGCTGCGCCGTGGCTGCTGCCGATGATCTCCTCCGCCGTTCCGCTGCCGTTGGAAACCGCGAACACCACCGTTTCTCAGCCAATGATCACGCTGCTGCTGATCGCGTGTCCGCTGCTGCCGTTCATCATCATGGCCATTTTCAAAGGCAACCGTCTGCCGTCGCGTTCACGCGGTGCGGCATGGGTGTGTGGCTACGATCACGAGCAGTCAATGGTTATTACCGCGCACGGTTTTGCCATGCCGGTGAAAGAAGCCTTTGCCCCGGTACTCAAACTGCGTAAATGGCTGAACCCGGTATCACTGGTTCCGGGCTGGCAGAATGCGGCTGCACCGGTGCTGTTCCGTCGCCTGGCGCTGATTGAGCTGGCGGTGCTGGTGGTGATTGTGGTTTCTCGAGGAGCCTGAGAATGAGTGTTTTATATCCGTTAATTCAGGCGCTGGTGCTGTTTGCCGTTGCGCCGCTGCTGTCCGGTGTTACCCGCGTGGCGCGTGCGCGTTTGCACAATCGCCGCGGTCCGGGCGTTTTGCAGGAATACCGCGACATTATCAAACTGCTGGGCCGTCAGAGCATTGCGCCTGCGGATTCCAGCTGGGTTTTCCGCCTGACGCCGTTTGTGATGGTGGGCGTGATGCTGACTATCGCCACTGCGTTGCCGGTAGTGACCGTTGGCTCGCCGCTGCCACAACTTGGCGATCTGATCACCTTAATTTACCTGTTCGCCATCGCCCGTTTCTTCTTCTCTATCGCGGGACTGGATACCGGTAGCCCGTTTACCGCCATTGGCGCCAGCCGTGAAGCGATGCTCGGTGTGCTGGTTGAACCTATCCTGCTGCTGGGGCTGTGGGTAGCGGCACAGGTTGCGGGTTCAACCCATATCAGCAATATCGCCGATACCATTTACCACTGGCCTGCTGCGCGCAGCATCCCGCTGATTCTGGCACTGTGCGCCTGTGCTTTCGCCACCTTTATCGAAATGGGCAAACTGCCGTTCGATCTGGCGGAAGCAGAGCAGGAGCTGCAGGAAGGTCCATTGACTGAATACAGCGGCAGCGGTTTTGCCGTGCTGAAGTGGGGCATTAGCCTCAAACAGCTGGTCGTTCTGCAAATGTTCGTTGGCGTGTTCCTGCCGTGGGGACAGATGGAAACCTTCACCGCCGGTGGACTGCTGCTGGCGCTGGTGATTGCCGTCGTCAAGCTGGTCCTCGGCGTGCTGGTCATCGCCCTGTTCGAAAACAGCATGGCGCGTCTGCGTTTTTGCGCCACTTCACGCGTGACCTGGGCCGGTTTTGGGTTTGCGTTTTTAGCGTTCGTCTCCTTGCTGGTGGCGTGATTTAAGAGAGTTTGAGCATGTCTGAAGAAAAATTAGGTCAACAATATCTCGCTGCGCTGCACCAGGCCTTTCCGGGCGTGGTGCTGGATGAAGCCTGGCAGACCAAAGATCAGCTGACGATCACCGTCAAGGTGAACTACCTGCCGGAAGTGGTGGAGTTCCTGTACTACAAACAGGGTGGCTGGTTGTCCGTGCTGTTTGGTAACGACGAACGTCAGCTGTGCGGCCATTACGCCGTTTATTACGTGATGTCGATGGAGCAGGGCACCAAGTGCTGGATCACCGTCCGCGTTGAAGTCGATGCCAATAAACTGGAGTTCCCGTCCGTGACGCCACGCGTTCCGGCTGCCGTCTGGGGCGAGCGTGAAGTGCGCGACATGTACGGTTTGATCCCGGTCGGTTTGCCGGATGAACGTCGTCTGGTGCTGCCGGATGATTGGCCGGACGAGCTGTATCCGCTGCGTAAAGACAGCATGGATTATCGTCAGCGTCCGGCGCCGACTACCGATGCTGAAACCTACGAGTTCATCAACGAACTGGGTGACAAGAAAAATAACGTGGTGCCGATTGGCCCGCTGCACGTGACCTCCGATGAACCCGGTCACTTCCGTCTGTTTGTTGACGGCGAGAACATCATCGACGCCGACTATCGTCTGTTCTATGTCCACCGCGGCATGGAGAAACTGGCGGAAACCCGTATGGGTTACAACGAAGTGACGTTCCTGTCGGACCGCGTGTGCGGCATCTGCGGTTTTGCCCACAGCACCGCCTATACCACCTCCGTAGAGAATGCGATGGGTATCGTGGTGCCGGAACGCGCGCAGATGATCCGCGCCATTCTGCTGGAAGTGGAGCGTCTGCACTCGCATCTGCTGAACCTCGGCCTGGCCTGTCACTTCACCGGTTTTGACTCCGGCTTTATGCAGTTCTTCCGCGTGCGTGAAACGTCGATGAAGATGGCGGAGATCCTCACCGGGGCGCGTAAAACTTACGGTATGAACCTGATCGGCGGTATCCGTCGTGACCTGCTGAAAGACGATATGATCCAGACCCGTCAACTGGCGCAGCAGATGCGTCGTGAGGTGCAGGAACTGGTCGATATGCTGCTCAGTACGCCGAACATGGAACAGCGTACCGTGGGTATTGGTCGTTTGGATCCAGAAATCGCTCGCGACTTTAGTAACGTCGGTCCGATGGTTCGCGCCAGCGGTCACGCGCGTGACACCCGCGCCGATCACCCGTTTGTAGGCTATGGCCTGCTGCCGATGGAAGTTCACAGCGAGCAGGGCTGCGACGTTATTTCTCGCCTGAAAGTCCGTATCAATGAAGTCTATACCGCACTGAACATGATCGACTTTGGTCTGGACAACCTGCCGGGCGGACCGCTGGCGGTGGAAGGCTTTACCTATATTCCTCACCGTTTCGCACTGGGCTTTGCTGAAGCGCCGCGTGGAGATGACATCCACTGGAGCATGACCGGCGACAACCAAAAACTGTATCGCTGGCGCTGCCGTGCGGCGACTTACGCCAACTGGCCGACGCTGCGCTACATGCTGCGTGGCAATACCGTTTCCGATGCCCCGCTGATTATCGGTAGCCTCGATCCTTGCTACTCCTGTACTGACCGTATGACTGTGGTCGATGTGCGTAAGAAGAAGAGCAAAGTCGTGCCGTACAAAGAACTTGAGCGCTACAGCATCGAGCGTAAAAACTCGCCGCTGAAATAAGGAATCGCCATGTTTACCTTTATCAAAAAAGTCATCAAAACCGGGGCACCGACGTCGTCGTATCCGCTCGAGCCGATTGCGGTCGATAAAAACTTCCGTGGCAAACCGGAACATAATCCGCAGCAGTGCATCGGCTGTGCGGCCTGTGTGAACGCGTGCCCGTCGAACGCTCTGACGGTAGAAACCGATCTGGTTACCAATGAGCTGGCGTGGCAGTTCAACCTCGGTCGCTGCATCTTCTGCGCCCGCTGCGAAGAAGTTTGCCCGACGGCGGCGATCAAGCTGTCGCAGGAGTATGAGCTGGCGGTGTGGAAGAAAGATGATTTCCTGCAGCAGTCTCGTTTTGCGCTGTGTAATTGCCGCGTATGTAACCGTCCGTTTGCGGTGCAAAAAGAGATTGATTACGCCATTGCGCTGCTTAAGCACAACGGTGATACCCGCGCGGAAAACCACCGTGAAAGCTTTGAGACCTGCCCGGACTGTAAGCGCCAGAAATGCCTGGTGCCGTCTGACCGTATTGAACTGACTCGCCATATGAAAGAGGCCAGCTGATGAGCAATTTATTAGGCCCACGTGACGCCAACGGTATTCCGGTACCGATGACGGTGGATGAATCCATTGCCAGCATGAAAGCATCGCTGCTGAAAAGCATCAAGCGTTCAGCGTATGTTTACCGCGTGGACTGCGGCGGCTGCAACGGTTGCGAAATCGAAATCTTTGCTACGCTTTCTCCGCTGTTTGATGCCGAACGTTTTGGCATCAAAGTCGTCCCGTCACCGCGCCATGCGGATATTCTGCTGTTTACCGGCGCGGTAACCCGTGCCATGCGCTCTCCGGCGCTGCGTGCCTGGCAGTCTGCGCCAGATCCGAAAATTTGTATCTCTTACGGTGCTTGTGGGAACAGCGGCGGTATCTTCCACGATTTATACTGCGTATGGGGCGGCACGGACAAAATCGTACCGGTGGACGTGTATATTCCAGGTTGTCCGCCGACGCCTGCGGCAACGCTGTACGGTTTTGCCATGGCGTTGGGTCTGCTGGAGCAAAAAATTCACGCGCGTGCGCCGGGTGAACTGGACGAACAGCCCGCTGAAATTCTGCATCCGGATATGGTTCAGCCGCTGCGCGTGAAGGTGGATCGCGAGGCTCGCCGTCTGGCGGGATACCGCTATGGTCGCCAGATTGCTGATGACTATATGACGCAGTTAGGGCAGGGCGAGCATCAAGTGGCGCGCTGGTTGGAAGCGGAAAATGATCCGCGTCTGACCGAGATCGTCACGCATCTTAATCATGTTGTCGAAGAGGCGCGTATCCGATGAGTGAAACGGTGGTGTTCAGTCAACTGAGCCGTAAGTTTATTGATGAGAACGATGCGACGCCCGCTGAGGCGCAGCAGGTTGTCTATTACAGCCTGGCGATTGGTCACCACCTTGGGATCATCGATTGCCTGGAAGCGGCGTTAACTTGTCCATGGGACGAATATCTGGCATGGATTGCTACCCTTGCTGAGGGAAGCGAAGCCCGCCGGAAAATGGAAGGCGTGCCGAAATACGGCGAGATCGTTATCGATTTCAACCATGTACAAATGCTGGCGCGCGCGTTCGATGATGCGCGTGCCGTGCAGACCCCGCAGCAGCAGGAGTGGAGCAAGCTGATGCTTAGCATGCTGCACGACATACACCAGGAAAGCGCCATCTATCTGATGGTGAGGAGACACCGTGACTGACGTTTTATTATGTGTGGGTAACAGCATGATGGGCGATGACGGCGCGGGCCCGCTGCTGGCGGAAATGTGTGCTGCAAATCCTCAAGGCAACTGGGTTGTCATCGACGGCGGTAGCGCGCCGGAGAACGATATTGTCGCGATCCGTGAATTGCGCCCGCAGCGTCTGTTGATTGTGGATGCCACCGACATGGGGTTAAACCCTGGTGAAATCCGCATTATCGACCCGGATGATATTGCCGAAATGTTCATGATGACCACCCACAACATGCCGCTGAACTATCTGGTAGATCAGCTGAAAGACGATGTTGGTGAGGTAATTTTCCTCGGCATTCAACCGGACATCGTCGGTTTTTACTACCCGATGACACAGCCGATCAAAGATGCGGTTGATACCGTCTATCAGCGATTAGCCGGTTGGGAAGGACACGGTGGATTCTCCGAGCTGGAAGCACCAGAAGAGTAAACCGTATCAGTGCCGGATGTGAACGACATCCGGCCTGTTTTCCCAGTGTATCCTCGTCATTCAATTGCCTGCTCAATAATTAATTTCCCCTGCATCACTGATACATTCACTGCCGTCCCGGTAGGGAATCCCGCTTGTTCCAGCCAGTCGCCGTTCAGCGTGAGTGAGGCGTGACGACTGATTCGTCGCGTGTAACCCGTTTTTGGATCTTCATGGCGTTTTCTGACATAGCTGACTTTCAGGCGACGTACCGGTTTGGTGATTGCCACTGCTGTTTTGCCCTTTTTATCAAACATGCACGCTTCCTTGTGGTGAACGGCCAGGATTAAAAACTACTGAATAAAATGCCAGTAAAAAAGGGGGAGGGCAAACCTGAAACTGGAAGGACGATTCCAAATCTGGAATGTAATAAATGAAATGAAAATATGTACTTCTGCCGGAAGGCTGTAACCCCCTCCGGCAGATCCGTCATGCCAGATCGGCACCGTTACTGGCGATGACTTTTTTGTACCACCAGAATGATTTCTTACGGGTGCGCGCCAGCGTGCCGTTGCCCGCGTCATCGCGGTCCACGTACACAAAACCGTAGCGTTTGCTCATCTCACCGGTTGAGGCAGAAACCAGATCGATACAGCCCCAGGTGGTGTAACCCATCAGCGGCACGCCATCTTCAATCGCGTCTGCCATGGCGCGAATATGTTCGCGTAAATAGCTGATGCGATAGTCGTCATTGATCTCACCGTTAGCATCAATTTCATCTTTCGCTCCCAGCCCGTTTTCCACCAGAAACAGCGGCTTCTGATAGCGGTCATACATCATATTCATGGTGATGCGCAGGCCGAGCGGATCGATGCCCCAACCCCATTCGCTGGCGGCAATATACGGATTACGCAGCGACTTCACCACGTTGGCGGCGCTGGTATTGCCCGTGTTCATTTCAGCGGAGGCGCAACGCGATGCGTAATAGCTAAACGAGACGAAATCGACGGTGTTTTTCAGGATGTCGTCATCTTCCAGGGCTTTTTTGATTACCACGCCTTTTTCGCGAAACACGCGGGCAGAGTAAGCCGGGTAGGCCCCGCGCGCCTGCACATCAATAAAGAACAGGTTTTCACGGTCTTTTTCCAGTGCGGTCCACACATCTTCCGGCTTACACGAGTAAGGATAAAAATTACCGCCAGCCAGCATACAACCGACCTGGTTTTGCGGATTAATTTCATGGGCTATTTTAGTCGCCAGGGCGCTGGCTATCAGTTCGTGGTGAGCGGACTGATATTTCACCTGATCCTGATTTTCACCTTCTTCAAATACCAGCCCGGCGCCTGAAAAGGGGCTGTGCAGCATAATGTTGATTTCGTTGAACGTCAGCCAGTACTTCACCAGACCGTCAAAGGCCTCGAAGCAGGTACGGGCGTAGCGGGTAAAGAACTCCACCATTTTGCGGTTACGCCAGGAGCCGTACTCGGTGACCAGATGCATAGGCACATCGAAGTGACACAGCGTGACTAATGGCTCAATACCGTATTTTTTACACTCGGCAAACACGGCCCGATAAAACGCGATTCCGTCTTCATTCGGCGTCAGCTCGTCGCCGTTAGGGTAGAGGCGGCTCCAGGCAATGGAAGTACGAAAAACCGTAAACCCCATTTCCGCCATCAGCGCGATATCTTCTTTATAGCGATGATAAAAGTCGATCGCCTGATGGCTGGGATAAAATTCGTCATCCCGCAGCGTAAAACGCTTTTCCTGACCCAGTTTGACGGGCATGCGGTGTGTGCCGTGGGGGATCATATCGACGGTAGTCAGCCCTTTGCCGCCTTCCCGGTATGCCCCTTCAGACTGGTTGGCGGCCAGTGCGCCGCCCCATAAAAATCCTTGCGGAAAAACAGACATAATTAACCTCAGTTCATACCAGTCAAATGCTGGCTCCATTGATATTGCCCGGTTGTGCGGCCTGGTTTTTTCTGGCCTGCGCGGCTGCATCTTCGACAGGAATATCTTCAAAGCCGAGAATCAGCGTTAGTACAAAAGAAAGCACTACCGCCAGTGCCATCACGCCAAATACCCAAACGATGGTCATCGGATTGGCCGGATCGAAAAACTGGACGCTGGTGAACAGACCTGGAGCCGCCATGGAGTGGCTTGCAAGCCCGGCCATTCCAGCAACAGCACCGCAGATAAAACCGCTGATAAGGCTCGCAATCAGCGGACGTTTCAAGCGGATTGCCACGCCATATAGCGCGGGTTCGGAAATGCCCGCCATGATGGCTGAGGCGGCAGCTGCTAATGCAGTCTGGCGCAGCTCCGGGTTTTTGGTTTTCCATGCCACTGCCAGCGATGAACCACCTAACGACAAGTTGGCGCCAATTTCCGATGGCATTACCATGCCTTCTTTTCCGGTTTCGGCAATGGTCTGAATAATGGTTGGCGTAAAGACACGGTGCATACCGGTCATTACCAGCAGCGGCCACAGCGCGCCCATAATGGCCACTGACAGCCAGCCGAGATAGCCGTGGATGGTATAAACCAGCGCTGAAATCGCGCTACCGATCCAGATACCGATCGGGCCAATGATGACGATGGCGAGTGGGGCGGCGATCAGCACGATCAGCATCGGTTTGAGGAAGTTTTTGGTCACCGCCGGAGTTATACGATCGACCCAGCGTTCGATGTATGACAAACACCAGGTCATGACCAGCGCCGGGATCACCGTGTAGGTGTATTTCACTGCCGTCACTGGGATCAGGGCAAACTCAACGTGCTCACCCTGCGCGGCCTTCGCCATCAGGTCGATAAAGCTGGGATGCACCAGTACGCCCGCGATGGCGATAGCCAGCGACATGTTGGTTTTGAATTTGATAGCGGCCGACGCGGCGACCATCAGCGGCAGGAAGAAGAATGCACCGTCGCCAATGACGGTCAGAATGGTGAGCGTGGACGATCCTTTCACCAGCACGCCGGTCATTTCCAGAACCATCGCCAGCAGCTTGAGCATTGATCCGCCGATTATCGCCGGGATCAACGGCGACATTGTGCCGATCAGCGCATCAAGGATCCCCGCGCCAATTCGCTTCAGCGTCAGTCGGGGTTTGATTTGCGGCTCAGCAGGCTGCATGTTGGCAGGCAACAGGCTGACCACTTCACGATATGCCTGCGAAACGGTGTTGCCGATAATCACCTGACACTGGTTCTCGTTGCGCACCACGCCCAGCACGCCAGTGAGGGTTTTCAGCGTCGCGCTGTCGACCTGCGAGTCATCTTTGATAACGAAACGCAAACGGGTCATACAGTGGGTCACTGCTGTGATGTTGTCGACGCCTCCCAGAGCCGTCACAACGGAGCGCGCCAGCGCTGCATAATTCTTGGACATCGGATTTAATCCTGTTTTATCAGTAGAGTACGTTATTTTTTATCCGTTTACGTGGGTCGCTTTTCTGGGTTGATGAAACGCAGATAGGAAACCGGTTCCACAAAATCATGTTTAAATTGCATTAACTGATCAAGATTTAATTTTGATCAGTTTTTGTAATTGTGACCCCGATCACCAGATGTCAGCGTCTGCGATTTAGCAGCAAGGACAGCGGCAAAACGGTGCAGTACACTGCGTCACATCGAGATAAAAGGGATGAGTAATATGACCACGATGCTGGAGGTGGCGAAGCGTGCCGGAGTGTCGAAAGCGACGGTTTCCCGGGTGCTTTCCGGAAACGGCTATGTCAGCCAGGAAACCAAAGACCGCGTGTTTCAGGCCATTGAAGAGAGTGGTTACCGCCCAAATTTGCTGGCGCGCAGTCTCGCGGCGAAAACCACGCAGACACTGGGTCTGGTGGTAACAAACACCCTTTATCACGGCGTCTATTTCAGCGAACTGCTGTTTCATACCGCGCGGATGGCGGAAGATAAAGGGCGCCAGCTGTTACTGGCTGACGGTAAGCATAGCGCTGAGGAAGAGCGCCAGGCGATCCAGTACCTGCTCGACCTGCGCTGTGACGCGATTATGATTTATCCGCGTTTTCTCAGCGTGGATGAGATAGATGACATCATCGATGCCCACAGCCAGCCGATTATGGTGCTTAATCGACGCCTGCGGAAAAACAGTAGCCACAGCGTATGGTGCGATCAAAAGCAGACCAGCTTTAACGCCGTTACTCAGCTCATTGCCACCGGGCATAAAGAGATTGGTTTTATTACCGGCTCGATGGATTCGCCAACCGGCGTGGAGCGACTTTCAGGCTATAAAGACGCGCTGGCACATCATGGGATCGCGCTAAATAATGATCTGATTGTTAAAGGGAAATGGACGCCAGCCTGCGGCGCAGCGGGTGTGGATACTTTGCTTTCGCGCAAGGTCAATTTTACCGCATTGGTGGCCAGCAATGACGATATGGCGATCGGCGCTATGAAGCAGTTACACGAGCATGGTGTGAGCGTTCCCGCACAGGTGTCGGTGATTGGCTTTGATGATATCGCCCTCGCGCCATACACTATTCCGGCGCTTTCCAGCGTTAAAATTCCGGTAACAGAAATGATTCAGGAAACGATTGGGCGCCTGATCTTTATGTTAGGTGACGGGGCGTTTACGCCGTCAAAGACCTTCACCGGTGAACTCATTGCGCGCGACTCAGTTGCGCCGCCCGTTTCGCGCTGACAGCTGTCATTTGTCATCGTCACTAGTGACGATGACACGCTCTTCTTGCGTTCTTCAGAATAAAACTCCTTTAAAAACAGCAAATTAAATTCTGGCACGATTTGTGTATGCTTCGGCAGATATTCTGTCATTGCTGGAGAAATTGATGAACCGTTTCATCATTGCAGACGCCAATAAATGCATTGGTTGCCGTACCTGTGAAGTGGCCTGCGTGGTATCCCATCAGGATAACCAGGACTGCGCATCGCTGACCCCTGAAACCTTTTTACCCCGCATTCACGTCATCAAAGGCGTTAATGTCTCCACGGCGACGCTGTGCCGCCAGTGCGAAGACGCGCCGTGCGCTAACGTCTGTCCGAACGGTGCGATCAGCCGTGATAAAGGTTTTGTCCACGTAATGCAGGAACGCTGCATTGGCTGTAAAACCTGCGTTGTGGCTTGTCCTTACGGCGCAATGGAAGTGGTCGTGCGTCCGGTCGTGCGTAACAGCGGCGCAGGTCTGAACGTCCGTGCAGAAAAAGCTGAAGCCAATAAGTGCGACCTGTGCCACCATCGTGAGACTGGTCCTGCCTGTATGGAAGTGTGCCCGACTCACGCACTGATATATGTGGATCGCAATAAGCTTGAGCAACTGAGCGCGGAAAAACGTCGTCGCGCCGCGCTGGATTCCACCGCATCTTTGCTGTTCTGATATCTGAAAATCCGCGTAAAATACGGTAGTACTTATGCCGGATGGCGGCTTTGCCTTATCCGGCCTACTGTTCGCATCCACGTAGGCCTGATAAGCGTAGCGCCATCAGGCAAACCGGGATAGATGACTGCGGGAACGACTTAATGACAATAAACAACCACTCCGGCGTACAGCTGCGTATTCGCGGCAAAGTACAGGGCGTCGGATTTCGCCCCTACGTCTGGCAACTGGCGCAGCGCTTACAACTGCATGGCGATGTGTGTAACGACGGTGACGGTGTGGTTGTGCGCTTACAGGAAGATCCGGCGGTGTTTATTGCGCAGTTGCATCAACACTGCCCACCGCTGGCGCGCATTGACAGCGTTGAGAGTGAACCATTCGCCTGGACGCAGCAGCCTGCCGATTTCTCGATTCGTCAAAGTGCTGGCGGTACGATGAATACGCAAATCGTTCCGGACGCCGCGACCTGTCCCGAATGCCTTGTAGAAATGAACACCCCCGGCGAACGTCGTTACCGCTACCCCTTTATCAACTGCACCCACTGTGGTCCGCGTTTTACGATTATCCGCGCGATGCCCTACGATCGTCCGTTTACCGTAATGGCGTCATTCCCACTCTGCGCGCAATGTGACAAAGAGTATCGCGATCCGTACGACCGTCGCTTCCACGCCCAGCCAGTGGCTTGTCCGGCATGCGGCCCTCATCTGGAGTGGTTCTGTGCAGGTGAGCGAGCGGAGAAAGAAGAGGCGCTGCAGGCGGCGGTAACGCGGCTGAAAGCAGGCGGTATTGTGGCGGTTAAAGGCATTGGTGGGTTTCATCTGGTGTGCGATGCGCGAAATGATAACGCCGTAGCGCTACTCAGGCTGCGCAAACACCGTCCGGCGAAACCTCTGGCAGTGATGCTGCCCTCTGATGAAGGATTGTCTGAACCCGCTCGTCGTTTGCTGACTACCCCTGCTGCGCCGATCGTGCTGGTGCAGAAACGCTATGTCGCTGCATTGAGCGAGGGCATTGCGCCGGGGTTAACGGAGGTTGGCGTCATGCTGCCAGCGAATCCGTTACAGCATTTGCTCTTACAAGAGATGAATTGTCCGCTGGTGATGACTTCTGGCAACCTCAGCGGCAGGCCTCCGGCCATTACCAACGCCCAGGCGCTGGAAGATTTACACGACATTGCCGACGGTTTCCTGCTGCATAATCGCGAAATTGTGCAGCGGATGGATGACTCCGTGGTGCGTGACAGTGGGGAAATGCTGCGTCGTTCCCGGGGTTATGTGCCGGATGCGGTCGCACTACCACCAGGATTTCTCGACGTGCCGCCGATGCTGTGCTTAGGGGCGGATCTGAAAAATACTTTCTGTCTGGTGCGCGGCGAGCAGGCGGTTATCAGCCAGCATTTGGGCGATCTTAGCGATGACGGCATTCAGCAACAGTGGCGTGATGCGCTACGCCTGATCCAGAACATTTATGACTTTACGCCGCAGCGTATCGTGCATGATGCACACCCTGGCTATGTTTCCAGCCAGTGGGCCAGTGAAATGGAGCTGCCAACTGAAACGGTGCTACATCACCATGCGCATGCCGCTGCGTGTCTTGCGGAACACAGATGGCCGCTCAATGGCGGTGATGTGATTGCTCTGACGCTAGACGGTATCGGTATGGGGGAAAACGGCGCGCTGTGGGGTGGGGAGTGTTTGCGAGTTAACTATCGTGAATGCGAACACCTTGGCGGCTTACCGGCGGTAGCGCTGGCGGGCGGCGATCTGGCGGCAAAACAGCCGTGGCGTAATCTGCTCGCGCAGTGCCTGCGTTTTGTTCCTGACTGGCAGCGTTATCCGGAAACATCGGTGCTGCAACATCAAAACTGGAACGTGCTGGCGCGCGCTATTGAACGGGGAATTAACGCTCCGCTGGCGTCATCGTGCGGACGACTGTTTGATGCCGTTGCCGCCGCGTTGCAATGTGCACCGGAATCATTGAGTTATGAAGGTGAAGCGGCCTGTGCGCTTGAGGCGATGGCATCGCAATGTGATGGCGTTGATCACCCAGTCACGGTGCCGCTTGATGACAATCAGCTGGACTTAGCGGTTTTTTGGCAGCAATGGCTGAACTGGCAGGCCAAACCAGCAGAAAGGGCGTGGGCGTTTCACGACGCGCTGGCGCGTGGGTTTGCCACTCTGATGCGAATGCAGGCCGAAGCGCGCGGGATTAAGACGTTAGTATTTAGCGGTGGCGTGATGCATAACCGCTTATTGTCGGCCCGTCTGGCGTTTTATCTGCGTGATTTTACCTTACTGTTCCCGCAGCGTTTACCGGCGGGCGACGGCGGGTTGTCATTGGGGCAGGGCGTGATTGCCGCGGCGCGAGCGTTGGCGCAAAAATAAAAAAAAGCCCCGGGACTGGCGGGGCAAGAAAAACATGTCGGGGCATACCGACAAGTGGCAACGCACATCCATGTGCGTGAGGTTAATAAATCAGTAGCAGCATTGCCGGGCAAAGTCGTAGGCCGGATAAGACGCGAAGCGGCGCCATCCGGTATCCCAGACTTACACAGGCAACGTTTTCAGCAGCGCAAAGGCCTCTTTCATGCGGTCTTCACTGACGACAAACGCACACAGCTGGCCTTCGTCGTTCATCCCTCTGGCAACCATTCCCTGCGCTTCGGCGGCGATGTGCCAGTTCAGATCGCGGCGCTGGGTTTCCCCGGCCAAATGCAGAGGCAGTTCTGGCGTTTTGACTTTTACCAGCATGGCTGGCAGTTTCAATGGCGCATTGCCGCCGAGCAGGTTTTTCGCCAGATACATGGCGCTCAGCTGAATCGGCTGCAGGAACGGGAGCACCTGACCGTTAATCTCCGCACAGTCGCCGAGAGCATAAATGTCCGGGTGGCTGGTTTGCAGGTAGCTATCGACGCAGACGCCACGATTGATGTTCAATCCGGCACGACGCGCCAGTGCGGTCTCCGGGCGTAAGCCGGTGGCGGCGATCACCGCATCGACTTCTACGCTGCGGCTACGATCGAGCGTGGCACGAATACCTGACGCCGTTTTCTCCAGCCCCTGAAGCTGTGATTTCAGCAGCAGGTGTACGCCCATATCGGTCAGACGATGCTGTAAGCGACTGCTGACTTCCGGCGGCATCAGCGAAGCCAGAATGCTGGCGGCGTTGTCGATAAGCGTTACCGCTTTACCGGCACGACAAAAATCCATCGCCAGTTCACTGCCAATCAAGCCGCCGCCGACTATCAGTACCCGCTGGGCGTCACGCAGCTGCGTTTCACAAGCGCGATACTCTTGTTGGCTGTTCAACGTGAGCATTAACTCACGTCCGGTAACCGGCGGTACAAAGGCTGAAGCGCCCGTCGCCAGCACCAGTTTGTCGTACTGCCACTGCTGATCCTGGCTTTTCACTACGTGGGCATCAGCATCGATGTCGGTTACCCAGGTGTGCGGGAACAGGCGCAAATTAAACTGTTCGGCAAACTCCCCCGCCGACTGGCGGGTGAGGTCGTCTGCACGCTGTGACTGACTGATAACATGGCTGAGGTCGGGCTTGTTGTACTCATCCATGCTGTCCGCAGCAATCAGGGTCAGCGGGACATTTGCATCCTGCTTACGGATATTTTTGACTAACTGGCGGGCGGCGAAGCCCGAACCAATAATGACAATTCCGCGGCTCATTTTGCCTCCGTTGCCAGGACGTCGAAGACGTCTTTACCTAATGAACATTCCGGGCACAGGAAGTTATCCGGCACGTCGCTCCACGGTGTTCCCGGCGCGACATCCTGCAGCGGTTCACCTTTTGCCGGGTCGTAAATCCACTGGCACACGCTGCACTGCATGCTAGGGCCAAGATCGGCGGCAGCCGCAGCGGCGCAAGCGCATTCTTCTTCTTTGGATGCGGGTTTCACGGTTGTTTCCGGCAGTGGAGCAAGCGCCCACTGACGCGCGATTTCACGGCCGTGCTGGCGGCATAGTTCCAGCGCATCCAGGTCCGGACGCCATTTCGCCTTCAGGCTCAGCGACATTTCGAAACCAGCATCCTGCAAACGCGTAGACAAACGGTCTACTGCGCCGCCGCTCCAGCCGTGTGAGCCAAAGGCGCTGGCGCGTTTGTTACGAAAACGCAGGCCGGTCATCTCTTCCACCAAACCGGCGATTTTTGGCATCATTACGTTGTTCATCGTCGAAGTACCGACCAGCACGCCTTTAGAGCGGAAGACGTTAGTCAGAACTTCGTTCTTATCGCTACGGGCGACGTTAAAGATTTTCACCGCCACGTTCGGGTCAACTTCGTTGATGCCCTGGGCTATGGCGTCCGCCATCATGCGGGTGTTGTTGGACATGGTGTCGTAGAAAATGGTGATGCGGTCTTCCTGATAATCCGCCGCCCATTTCAGGTACATTTCCACGATTTGCGTCGGGTTGTCGCGCCATACCACGCCATGGGAAGTAGCAATCATATCGACAGGCAGGTTGAAGCCGAGGATCTCAGTAATTTTCGGTGTAACCAGACGGCTGAACGGCGTCAGAATGTTGGCGTAGTAACGCTGGCACTGTTCGAACAGTTCGGTCTGGTCAACTTCGTCGTTAAACAGACGTTCGTCGCAGTAGTGCTGACCGAAGGCGTCGTTACTGAACAGCACCGCGTCGCCGGTCATGTAGGTCATCATGCTGTCAGGCCAGTGCAGCATTGGCGTTTCAACGAAGATCAGCTGTTTGCCGTTACCAATGTCCAGTGAATCACCGGTTTTCACCACGTTAAAGTTCCACTCCGGGTGATGGTGATGCCCGTTGATGGAGTCAATGGCGTTGGCTGTGCAGTAAATCGGCGTGTCCGGGATGCAGGACATCAGTTCAGTCAGCGCCCCTGCATGGTCTTCTTCCGCGTGGTTAATGATGATGTAGTCGATATCCGCGAGGTCAATTTCACTGCGCAGGTTCTGCACGAATTCACGGCTAAACTTGTGGTCTACTGTATCGATCAGGACATTTTTTTCTTCACGGATGAGATAGCTGTTGTAGCTGCTGCCGCGCAGCGTTTTGTATTCAGTCCCGTGGAAATCACGAACTTCCCAGTCACGTTGGCCAACCCAATGAATGTTATTTTTAACCAGAATAGACATAGCAACCTCAGTAATTAATTCAGCGTTTTTCTAAAAAAGATGTTTTGCTTATTGCAGGTTGCGTGCCAACTTTTTATCTTTTTGATTTTAATGGTTTTATTGTTTCCTGCTTATTAAGTGGTAGTCAAAATGACTATTCATTTTATTGTCAATATGACAATATGAATTGTCAAAATGACAATGAGGTAGTCATGAGCTTTTCCGTAGACGTGCTGGCGGGCATCGCCATTGAATTACAAAGCGGTATTGGACATCAGGACCGTTTTCAACGTCTGATAACCACTTTGCGTCAGGTGCTGGAGTGCGACGCGTCGGCACTGCTGCGCTATGAGTCGCGACAGTTTATTCCGCTGGCGATCGATGGGCTGGCGCAGGATGTTCTCGGCAGACGCTTTACTCTGGAAGGGCATCCGCGTCTGGAGGCGATTGCCCGCGCCGGAGACGTGGTTCGTTTCCCTGCCGACAGCGATTTGCCAGACCCATATGATGGTCTGATTCCGGGGCAGGAGAGTCTGAAGGTGCATGCCTGTATTGGGCTGCCGTTGTTCGCCGGTCAAAATTTGATTGGTGCGTTAACCCTGGATGGCATGGAGCCCGATCAGTTCGATGTTTTCAGCGATGAGGAGCTTAGGCTGATTGCCGCGCTGGCGGCGGGTGCGCTGAGCAATGCGCTGCTGATTGAACAACTGGAAAGCCAGAATATGCTGCCAGGTTCGTCAACCAACTTTGAGCAGGTGACGGAAACCCAGATGATTGGCCTGTCGCCCAATATGATGCAGTTGAAAAAAGAAATTGAGATTGTGGCGGGGTCCGATCTCAACGTGCTGATTAGCGGCGAAACAGGGACCGGGAAGGAGCTGGTGGCTAAAGCTATCCATGAAGGTTCGCCGCGCGCGGTGAATCCACTGGTGTATCTGAACTGCGCGGCGTTGCCGGAAACCGTAGCCGAAAGTGAGCTGTTTGGTCACGTAAAAGGTGCATTTACCGGGGCTATCAGCAATCGTAGCGGTAAGTTTGAAATGGCCGACAATGGGACGCTGTTTCTCGACGAGATAGGCGAACTCTCGTTGGCGCTACAGGCTAAGCTGCTGCGCGTATTGCAGTACGGCGATATTCAGCGCGTGGGTGACGATCGCAGCCTGCGCGTGGATGTGCGGGTGCTGGCGGCGACGAACCGTGATTTACGCGAAGAGGTGCTGGCCGGGAATTTCCGCGCGGATTTGTTCCACCGTCTGAGCGTTTTCCCCCTTTCTGTACCGCCTCTTCGTGAGCGCGGCGAAGATGTGGTGCTGCTGGCCGGCTATTTTTGCGAGCAATGCCGACTACGGCTGGGTCTTTCCCGCGTGGTGCTAAGCCCCGGAGCGCGTAGTCATCTGCTGAATTACGGCTGGCCCGGAAACGTGCGCGAGCTGGAACATGCCATTCACCGGGCGGTTGTTCTGGCCAGGGCTACCAGGGCAGGGGATGAAGTGGTGCTGGAGGCGCAGCATTTTGCCTTGCAGGATGAAGGTCCGGCTCCGCAGGTGGCGGAAGTTGTTGCGGAGATCCCACAACATCACAATCTGCGTGAAGCAACAGAGTCGTTCCAGCGGGAGATGATCCGCCGGGCACTGGCGCAAAATAATCACAGTTGGGCGGCAAGCGCGCGGGCGCTGGAAACAGACGTCGCCAACCTGCACCGGCTGGCGAAACGTCTGGGTCTGAAGGATTAGATAATACCGGCCTGATAGAAATCCTGCAGGTTGATAGCACCGGTGAGTTTACCGTTTTCATCGACCACCGGTGCGGCAGTGATTTTACGCTTCATCAGGATCTCTTTGGCGTCAATCGCGCGGCTCTGCGCCTGTAGCGTAATGCCATTCTGAGTCATAGCTTCGCTAACCTGGGTGGTGAGCGCTCCGCCGCCAACCAGCCAGCGGCGCAGGTCACCGTCGGTAAAGACCCCTTTCACCAGTGACTGGTCGTCGCAGACCGCGACCAGGCCAAGACCCGTGCGGCTGAGTTCCAGCATCGCGTCCATAACGCTGGTGGTGAGCTTCACCTGAGGTATGGCATCGTCACGGCGCATCAGATGATGCACTTTATTTAACAGACGAGCGCCCAGCGCACCTGCCGGATGTGAGCGGGCAAAATCTTCTTCGTTAAAGCCGCGCGCCTGCATTACAGCGATCGCCAGCGCGTCACCCATCATCAGCGTATTTACGGTGCTGGACGTCGGTGCCAGGCGCATCGGACAGGCTTCGCGCTCAACGGAAATATCCAGCACGGCTTTGGCTGCCAGACCCAACGGTGAGGTCGGTTTTCCGGTCATTGCCAGCAGTGCGACGGATTTGTCTTCCAGGCGTGGGATGATGAGATCCAGCTCTTTCGCACCGCCGGAGTAGGAGATAAACAGCATGACATCACGGCTTTCGATCATCCCTAAGTCGCCGTGCAGCGCTTCCGCCGGATGCACAAAAAAGGCGGGCGTGCCGGTACTGGCGAGGGTCGCCGCAATTTTTTTGCCAATATGACCTGATTTACCAATACCGGAGACAATGACTTTGCCTTCACAGTGGATAATCGTATTAGCGGCGCGGACAAAATCATCGCCCAGGCGTTCTGGCAGTCGGCTGGCTTCCTGTAGTTCCAGCATTAACGTCTGACGGCCCGCGTTCAGTAGTGCATCACTCATTGGTTTCTCCGGTTATGATCACTTCAATCCCTTTTGCTTCCAGCGCCTGACGAAACGCAGGGTCGATGCCCGCATCGGTAATCAGCTTGTCGACGCTTTCCAGACTGCATACAACATTAGGGCTTTTGCGCCCAAATTTTGACGAGTCAGCCATCAGAATCACTTCGCGAGCGGCATTGCACATCGCTTTACTGACGCTAAACACCTCATTAAAGGTGGTCACGCCGGCATTGAGGTCAATGCCGTCGGTGCCCATGAAGAGTTTATCAAAGCTGAACTGCTCAAAGGCGTTTTCTGCCAGCTGACCGTGAAATGACGCAGATTTTTTGCGAAAGGTCCCGCCGGGCATCAGGATAGTTTGCTCGTTGTCCAGCTCCGAAAGGGCGTTAACAATGTGCAGACTGTTGGTCATGACGGTGATGTTGCTAAAGCGCGTGAGCATCGGCACCATCTGCAGTACGGTGCTACCCGCATCCAGAATAATAGAGTCGCCATCGTGTATAAAACGGACGGCGGCTTCGGCAATCTGCTCTTTTTTATGCGTATTGATTAGCGTTTTGTGATCGATTGGCGGGTCGGATTCGTCTTTATTTAATACCACACCGCCATAGGTACGAATGACGGTTCCGGCATTTTCCAGAATGACCAGGTCTTTGCGAATGGTCGTGCCGGTCGTGTCAAAGTAGTGGGCCAGTTCTTCAACCGAGCATTTGCCCTGCTTTTGCAGATGCTCCAGTATGGCAGCCTGACGCTGACGAGGTTTCATAGGCGTGATTACCCTGACTTAATAAGTTGCAAAATGATAATTTCGCAAGCTATTAGCATTCACAACGAAATTACCCATGTTTCAGTTTAAGCGCCAATGATAGTGCATTCTGTGATAACGGATCATGGGGAAAGATCACATCAGGCTGTAAATCATCAAGATGTTTGCCCATTATCGTGGCAATTTTGCCTGGTCGGGCGAATACCGTAAGACCTTTCATAAATAACGTGTCGGTCACCCGTTGCTGCTCATCCAGCGCAATGGCTACCACCACGCGCGGTTTAAAACGCCCACCGGAGCGACCAACACCAACCCGACCTTGCTGGCAGAGTTGATCAAACGCCCGGTTAAAGCGGGATATTTGCCAGCCACCAAGCGCCAGTTGCAGGCACCAGGCGATAGCGGCGACGGTAATCAGTGCGGAAACCATTATGTACTCCTTTGATTTTGCCGGATAAGCGCAGCCGCCATCCGGCAATTCAACATTAAAACATCACCTGACCGCCGGTCACGTTGATGGACTGTCCGGTGCAGTAAGAGGCTTTTGGACTGGCGTAAAACAGCAGCATGTTCAGTACGTCCTGATAATCGCAGCCGCGTTTAAGCGGAACCTTATCAATGTAGTACTGCTCCACCTCATCTGGCTTAAGGCCCAGCTTGGTCGCATATTGCGGTAATAACGACTGAAACATTGGTGATTTCAGCAGGTTGCCGAGCATCAGCGAATGTACGGTGATCCCATACTCCGCCAGATCCAGCGCCAGCGACTGGGTTAAGCCCACGCCGCCAAATTTTGCCGCGCTGTAGCCTGAATTGTGTTTGCTGCCCACTTTCCCTGATTTTGAGTTGATCTGGATAATGCGTCCCTGCACGCCATCGCGGATCATCAGGCGTGAAAATTCACGAGCACAGAGGAAGTAGCCGACCAGATTGACCTGCAGCGAGCGGTCGAAATCCCCAAGCTGAAAGTCGCTGATAAACGCGGCTTTAGCGATACCCGCGCTGTAAACCAGCAGATCGACACGACCGAATATTTCATCCACTCCGCGCGACAGAGCCAGCACGCTCTGTTCGCTGGTGGCATCTGCGCCAAAACCGTACGCGGTACCTTCGCCAAACTCGGCGTTAATTTCTTGCGCGACGTTGGCAGCTTTATCGCTTTGAATATCCACCACCGCGACGCGGTATCCTTCTGTCGCAAGCCCACGGCAAAGGAATGCCCCCAGGGTCTGGCCTCCACCAATGACAACGGCAACCTGATTCATTTTTATCTCCTTCAATCTTAAGCAACAAACTTCAAAATACAGCCCGGGGTGATACCGTCCGGGACGGGGCCCGCAACGTGTACAGTGCCGGGGAATTCCGCTTCGCTCTGCCCGTCAAAGCGCAGGGTGATATGCCCGAGTTCACGTAAGTTTTGTTCCGCCACGCTGCCAACGGCGGTGACCGGGTAGTGGTGCTGGCCCAGTTCAAACTGGATCCCGGCTTGTAAAGAGCCGTTCAGGTCCCCGTGGCAATGGATGAAACAAAACTCTTCGATATCCGCTGGCGCGCCTTCACGAAAGGTAATCAGCATCTGGTCGCACAGTGCATCCGGGGCGCTCTGGCCGATACGGGTAATGGTGGTTTGATAAATTACGGTCATTTTTGAGTGCCCCTTATTGGTAAATAAAGCCAGAAACAAACCAGGCGATGAGAACGGTAGGTGCGCCGGTCAGAAAACGGCTCACCAGTACGGATGGCACGCCGACGCGGACCGTGTCCTGACGTGCTTCGGCCAGCGACAATCCGACTGGAATAAAGTCACATGCAGCCTGGGCGTTAATGGCGAACAGGGCAGGTAGCGCCAGATGCGGAGGAATGTTCCCCAGACCAATCTGTACACCGATCAGCACGCCGATAACCTGGGCGATAACCGCACCGGGGCCGAGGAAAGGCGACAGCAGCGGGAAAGAGCAGATCAGCGCCAGAGTAACCAGTCCCAACGGATGGCTGGCCAGCGGCGCGAGTCCATGGGCAATCCAGTCTCCCAGACCCGAAGCCATAATGATGCCGATCAGTGCCGAGACGAACGCCATAAATGGCAGAATAGTTTTCAGGACGGTATCGATGGTGTCACGTCCGGACTGGAACAGAACCGCAACGGCTGAACCCATGCCCATTCCCACTTTTGCCAACAGGCCGTCGCTTTGTTCGGTAATCTTTTTACTGGTGTCGTAATCGCGACCGATAGTGCTGCTTGCAGGTTGCGGCGCAGCGGATGCCTCGCCGACAATCGTGATGTTTTCTTCTTTCACGCCAGAGACATAGATATCTTCGACAATGTACTGAGCCAGCGGGCCGGATTTACCCGTAGCGTGAATATTCACCGTCGGTATACGGCGTTTGGGATAGATCCCACAGCGCAGCGTGCCGCCGCAGTCGATGATCGCCACACCAATTTCGTTCTCCGGCGGCTCGCCTTCTTTGAAGCCATCAACTGCCTGCCAACCGGTCAGGCTTGCTATCCTGTCGACTATTGCGGGGCGAGTTCCGGCGGTGATATAGACAATTTTCTTGCCCGGTACGGCATCCAGTTCAAGGGGGCCGCCCCAGCCACCGGTGCCTTTTTCAATACGAATACGTGTCATGATGTTGCTCCCGCCAGATGCACCTTCTGCTCAAGTTGAATGCCCATTTTTTTCTCGAAGATAGTGGTGGTGAAATCGGTCACCCAGCCGCGGAAGAAGTTAGTCACCAAACCGACCAGCAGGTAGCTCACCGCCAGTGGGCCAAGCGGAAGCCCCAGCGTGGTCAGGCCGCTGGCGATCCCCAGATAGACAAACAGTTCGCCGGGGTTGATGTGCGGGAATAAGCCGTTCATGGAATGGCAACTGTAAGAGGCGGCGGCGTAGTAGCTGGGCTTGTATTTTTCTGGCATAAAGCGACCCAGACTCAGCGTCATCGGGTTACAAAATACAAATGTGCCGATGCACGGCAGTAGCAAATAGCGGGACAGTGGATTTCCGGCGCAGCGCTGAGCAAAACGTTCAATACGTTGCTGGCCGATAAAGTTAATCAGCGCATTCATGATGACCAGCAGGCTAATCAGCAGGGGAAGAATACCGGTCACCATACCGGTAAACACTTCTCCGCCTTTCTGGAACAGCCCGATAAACCACTCAGCACCGAGTGTGATGGTGTCGATCATTATTCTCTCCTGTAGGGATTTTAGTTATCTTGCCAAACGGTGGTTAATTTTAATCAGATCGAAAGATATAAAAGTGTTATTTTGATCTCAAAATGAAAGATAAATATTTTAATTTGAAAGTTATTGCGTGAAAGCTCGCAAATGTGAAGGTCAGAGATGAAAGGGGATGTAAATTCTGTGAAGGAGAGCGACTACCGCTTCCTTGTATGGCGGAGGATGCTTTACCATACTTCTCCCAGGCTGAATTTGTTTAATGGATGTCTCATGTTCAAGCGTCGTTATGTAGCGTTACTCCCCTTTTTCGTACTGCTCGCTGCCTGTAGCAGCAAACCTAAACCTTCAGAGACTCAAACGACTACGGGTGCGCCATCCGGCGGCTTCCTGCTTGAGCCACAGCACAACGTCATGCAAACGGGCGGTGATTTTGCCAATAATCCGAACGCGCAGCAGTTCATCGAAAAAATGGTCAACAAGCACGGCTTTGACCGCCAGCAGTTGCAGGAGATCCTGTCGCAGGCCAAGCGTCTGGACTCGGTATTGCGTTTGATGGACCGCCAGGCACCGACGACTCAACCGCCAGCCGGTCCTAACGGCGCATGGCTGCGCTACCGCAAACAGTTCATCACGCCTGACAACGTGCAAAATGGTGTGGCCTTCTGGAATCAATATGAAGATGCGCTGAACCGCGCGTGGCAGGTCTATGGTGTTCCGCCGGAAATTATCGTTGGCATTATCGGCGTTGAAACGCGTTGGGGTCGCGTGATGGGTAAAACGCGGATTCTGGATGCGCTGGCGACGCTGTCGTTTAACTATCCTCGTCGTGCGGAATACTTCTCTGGTGAACTGGAAACCTTCCTGCTGATGGCGCGAGATGAAAGCGACGATCCGCTCGATTTGAAAGGTTCTTTTGCCGGCGCGATGGGCTACGGCCAGTTTATGCCGTCTTCCTATAAGCAATATGCCGTTGATTTTAATGGTGATGGCCACATTAACCTGTGGGATCCGGTTGATGCCATCGGTAGCGTGGCGAATTACTTCAAGGGCCACGGCTGGGTGAAAGGCGATACGGTCGCGGTGCCGGCAAATGGTCAGGCACCTGGGCTGGCGAACGGCTTTAAAACCCAGTACAGCATTTCTCAGCTTGCTGCCGCGGGTCTGACGCCACAGCAGTCGTTGGGTAATCATCAGCAGGCCAGCCTGCTGCGCCTGGATATTGGTACCGGCTATCAGTACTGGTATGGACTGCCGAACTTCTACACCATCACCCGCTACAACCACAGTACCCACTACGCGATGGCCGTGTGGCAGTTGGGTCAGGCGGTCGCGCTGGCGCGCGTGCAGTAATCGCTCCACCGGCCTACAGGAAGAAATCTCTCGTAGGCCGGATAAGATGCCCTGACATCGTCATCCGGCAGGTCTTATTTATGCAACGGAGCAATTTTTGGAATCCCCCTCGTAAAACGTTCTCTCCATCCCCACATTAGTTATGAAAGTGCTATCTTGTCCGGCATATTTTTTAACTGACAGAGGCTGAAATGACCGACAGTGAACTGATGCAGTTAAGTGAGCAGGTTGGCCTGGCGCTGAAAGCGCGTGGGGCGACCGTTACGACGGCGGAGTCCTGCACCGGCGGCTGGGTGGCCAAAGCGATTACGGATATTGCCGGAAGCTCCGCCTGGTTTGAACGCGGGTTTGTGACCTACAGCAACGAAGCCAAAGCACAAATGATTGGCGTGCGCGAAGAGACGCTGGCCCAGCATGGGGCGGTGAGCGAGCCTGTGGTGGTGGAGATGGCGATTGGCGCGCTAAAAGCTGCCCGCGCGCATTTCGCGGTCTCGATCAGTGGTATTGCCGGGCCGGATGGCGGCAGTGAAGAAAAGCCCGTGGGTACCGTATGGTTCGCCTTTGCCAGCGCGAGCGGCGAGGGTATTACGCGTCGGGAATGCTTCAGCGGCGATCGCGACGCGGTACGTCGACAGGCGACCGTCTACGCGTTACAAACCCTGTGGCAACAATTTCTACAAAATACTTGATACTGTATGAGCATACAGTATAATTGCCTCAACAGAACATTATCTATCACGTTTCGCGGTTTAACCCGAAAGCGGCATGACAGGAGTAATTAATGGCTATCGACGAAAACAAACAGAAAGCGTTGGCTGCAGCGCTGGGTCAGATCGAAAAGCAATTCGGTAAAGGCTCCATCATGCGCCTGGGTGAAGACCGTTCCATGGATGTGGAAACTATCTCCACCGGTTCGCTTTCTCTGGATATCGCATTGGGCGCGGGCGGTTTGCCAATGGGCCGTATCGTCGAAATCTACGGGCCTGAATCCTCCGGTAAAACAACGCTGACCCTGCAGGTTATTGCCGCTGCGCAGCGTGAAGGTAAAACCTGTGCATTTATCGATGCGGAACACGCGCTGGATCCGGTCTATGCCCGTAAGCTTGGTGTTGATATCGACAACCTGCTGTGTTCTCAGCCGGATACCGGTGAACAAGCGCTGGAAATCTGTGATGCGCTGGCGCGCTCCGGTGCGGTTGACGTTATCGTTGTCGACTCCGTTGCCGCATTGACGCCGAAGGCAGAAATCGAAGGCGAGATTGGCGACTCTCACATGGGCCTTGCGGCGCGTATGATGAGCCAGGCAATGCGTAAGCTGGCCGGTAACCTGAAGCAGTCCAACACGCTGCTGATTTTCATCAACCAGATCCGTATGAAGATTGGCGTTATGTTTGGTAACCCGGAAACCACCACCGGTGGTAACGCCCTGAAATTCTATGCGTCTGTTCGTCTGGACATCCGTCGTATTGGCGCGGTGAAAGAAGGCGACAACGTGGTTGGCAGCGAAACCCGCGTTAAGGTTGTGAAAAACAAAATTGCAGCGCCGTTCAAACAGGCTGAATTCCAGATCCTTTACGGTGAAGGCATCAACTTCTACGGCGAACTGGTTGACCTGGGCGTGAAAGAGAAGCTGATTGAAAAAGCCGGTGCATGGTACAGCTACAACGGTGAGAAAATCGGTCAGGGTAAAGCGAATGCGACCAACTGGCTGAAAGAAAACCCGGCAACTGCGAAAGAAATTGAGAAGAAATTGCGTGAGTTACTGCTCAATAACCAGGATTCAACGCCTGATTTCTCCGTTGATGACAGCGGCGAAGACGTAAAAGAAACGAACGAAGATTTCTGATAATCTGTTTTGAATCGCATGTTGTGAATCACATATAGTAAAGGGCTGCATATCATGCAGCCCTTTTTCATTTCTGAAGGCTTACTATGACAGAAGCAACTTCCCGCCGTTCTGCTTATTCCCGACTGCTTGACCGCGCCGTACGCATTCTGGCGATGCGCGACCACAGCGAGCAGGAACTGCGGCGTAAGCTGGCCGCTCCGGTGATGGGGAAAAATGGACCAGAAGAAATTGATGCCACGCCGGAGGATTACGACAAGGTCATCGCCTGGTGTATTGAAAGTCGTTATCTGGATGATGATCGTTTCGTGCAGCAGTTTATCGCCAGCCGTAGCCGCAAAGGTTATGGACCAGCCCGAGTGCGCCAGGAATTAAACCAAAAAGGGATCGCGCGTGAAGCTATCGAGCGGGCCATGCGTGAGTGCGAAATTGACTGGGCAGTGCTTGCACGCGAGCAGGCCATTCGGAAGTACGGTGAACCTTTACCTGTCGATTTTTCAGATAAAGTAAAGGTCCAGCGTTTTTTGCTCTATCGCGGCTATCTGATGGAAGATATTCAGGCAATATGGCGAAATTTTGACGATTGACCGCATACGGGATTTTACTTCCCAGTAAAGAAAACTTATCTTATTCCCACTTTTCGATTGCCAGAGGCGCAGTTTGCGTGCCGATGCTGGTAATGACATTTCGTTAGCTTGATTTCTTCAGGATAATTATGAGCAAGAGCACCGCTGAGATCCGTCAGGCGTTTCTCGATTTTTTCCATAGTAAAGGACACCAGGTAGTTGCCAGCAGCTCCCTGGTACCGAACAATGACCCTACTTTGTTGTTTACCAACGCCGGGATGAACCAGTTCAAGGATGTTTTCCTTGGCCTCGACAAGCGTAATTATTCCCGCGCAACCACCTCGCAGCGTTGTGTACGTGCGGGCGGTAAGCACAATGACCTGGAAAACGTCGGTTACACTGCACGTCACCACACTTTCTTCGAAATGCTGGGCAACTTCAGCTTCGGCGATTACTTCAAACACGACGCTATTCAATATGCATGGGAACTGCTGACCGGTGAAAACTGGTTTGCTCTGCCAAAAGAGCGTCTGTGGGTAACCGTCTATGAAACTGACGATGAAGCCTATGAAATCTGGGAAAAAGAAGTCGGTATTCCGCGCGAACGTATCATCCGTATCGGTGATAACAAAGGTGCGGCTTATGCTTCAGACAACTTCTGGCAGATGGGTGATACCGGTCCTTGCGGTCCATGTACCGAAATTTTCTACGACCACGGTGACCATATCTGGGGTGGACCTCCGGGAAGCGCAGAAGAAGATGGCGATCGCTACATTGAGATCTGGAACATCGTCTTCATGCAGTTCAACCGTCAGGCTGACGGCACCATGGAACCGCTGCCGAAACCGTCCGTGGATACCGGTATGGGTCTGGAGCGTATTGCGGCCGTGCTGCAACACGTTAACTCCAACTATGAAATCGACCTGTTCCGCTCACTGATTGAATCCGTGGCGAAAGTCACTGGCGCAACCGATCTGAGCAACAAGTCTCTGCGCGTTATCGCTGACCATATCCGTTCCTGTGCATTCCTGATTGCCGATGGCGTTGTGCCGTCGAATGAAAACCGTGGCTATGTGCTGCGCCGTATCATTCGTCGCGCGGTACGTCATGGCAACATGCTGGGCGCGAAGGATACCTTCTTCTACAAGCTGGTTGGTCCGTTGGTAGACGTCATGGGCTCTGCAGGTGAAGAACTGAAGCGTCAGCAGGCTATGGTTGAACAGGTTCTGAAAACCGAAGAAGAGCAGTTTGCGCGTACTCTGGAGCGTGGTCTGGCGCTGCTGGACGAAGAACTGGCAAAACTGTCTGGCGATACGCTGGATGGCGAAACCGCATTCCGTCTGTATGACACCTACGGTTTCCCGGTTGACCTGACGGCAGACGTTTGCCGCGAGCGTAACATTAAGGTTGACGAAGCAGGCTTTGAAGCTGCAATGGAAGAACAGCGCCGTCGTGCGCGTGAAGCCAGCGGCTTCGGCGCAGACTACAATGCGATGATTCGCGTTGATGGCGCCTCTGAATTTAAAGGCTACGAGCACCTGGAACTGAACGGCAAAGTGACCGCGCTGTTTGTTGATGGTAAAGCGGTAGACGCAATTAACGCAGGTCAGGAAGCCGTTGTCGTACTGGATCAGACGCCGTTCTATGCGGAATCTGGTGGTCAGGTTGGCGACAAGGGTGAACTGAAAGGCGCAGGCTTCGCGTTTGCCGTTAGCGACACGCAGAAATATGGCCAGGCCATTGGTCACATCGGCAAGCTGTCTGCGGGTTCTCTGAAAATTGGTGATGCGGTACAGGCTGATGTGGATGAAGCCCGTCGTGCGCGTATTCGTTTGAACCACTCCGCAACGCATCTGATGCACGCGGCGCTGCGCCAGGTTCTGGGCACGCATGTGGCACAGAAAGGTTCGTTGGTTAACGATAAACTGCTGCGCTTCGACTTCTCTCATACCGAAGCAATGAAGCCTGCTGAAATCCGTGCCGTTGAAGATCTGGTGAACGCGCAAATCCGTCGCAACTTGCCGATTGAAACGAACATCATGGATCTCGAAGCGGCAAAAGCCAAAGGCGCAATGGCACTGTTTGGCGAGAAATATGACGACCATGTGCGCGTTCTGAGCATGGGTGATTTCTCTACCGAGTTGTGTGGCGGTACTCACGCCAGCCGTACGGGTGATATCGGTCTGTTCCGCATTGTGTCCGAGTCAGGTACTGCGGCAGGCGTTCGTCGTATTGAAGCCGTAACCGGTGAAGGTGCTATCCAAACCGTGCATGCTGAGAGCGATCGCTTAAGCGATGTTGCGCAGCTGCTGAAAGGCGATAGCCAGAATATCGGTGACAAAGTTCGTTCCGTGCTGGAGCGTACACGTCAACTGGAAAAAGAATTGCAGCAATTGAAGGAACAGGCTGCGGCGCAGGAGAGTGCAAATCTTTCCAGCAAAGCGGTTGATATCAACGGCGTGAAGCTGCTGGTCAGCGAACTCGCGGACGTTGAGCCGAAAATGTTGCGTACCATGGTTGATGATCTGAAAAATCAACTGGGGTCTACCGTTATCGTTCTGGCAACGGTAGTGGAAGGTAAGGTTTCTCTGATTGCGGGTGTGTCTAAGGACGTGACAGATCGCGTGAAAGCAGGGGAACTGGTTGGAATGGTCGCTCAGCAGGTCGGCGGTAAGGGTGGCGGTCGTCCAGACATGGCGCAAGCCGGTGGTACGGATGCAGCGGCTCTGCCTGCAGCGTTAGCCAGTGTGAAAGGCTGGGTCAGCGCAAAACTGTAATAATTATAAGCGTAAGTCGACGCTGCGGACTTCAATCCGCAGCGTTTGAATCAACGCTATCGACAACGATAAAGTCAGGTTGAAGTTGTGTATATCGGCTAAACTTAGGTTTAACAGAATGTGATGCCGTGACTGCTTACACTTAGGTGTTTGTCATCGCTTACTTTTTGGCGTTATATGATGGATAATGCCGGGATACAGAGAGACCCGACTCTTTTAATCTTTCAAGGAGCAAAGAATGCTGATTCTGACTCGTCGAGTTGGTGAGACCCTCATGATAGGCGATGAGGTCACCGTGACAGTTTTAGGGGTGAAGGGCAACCAGGTGCGCATTGGCGTAAACGCCCCGAAAGAAGTTTCTGTCCATCGTGAAGAGATCTACCAGCGTATCCAGGCTGAAAAATCCCAGCAGTCCAGTTACTAAGGTTTTCGCGTCTCACCTTTCTGGTGAGGCGCAACCTGATTGAGTTACTCTTTTTCTTCTCTTTTCTTCTTCGTCTTCCCCATTTTTTCGATTCCACTGCGCGTAATGCCTTTTCCTGCGAAGTTTCCGTTTGTTCACTCCTTCAGGAAATTGCCAATTTATCTGTTGATAAAACACTCTTTTTGCCGTTTTTGCAGACTAATTGCGCGTGAAATGTGCAAACGATAAAAGCTCTGGAAAAATTGTTTGACTTATAAGTCCCAGAAAGTAATATGTGCGCCACGCAGCGACGATGAGCAGAAACAAGTTCTTCGAAGCACTCGCAAGAGGCGTGTTGGTGAGGTGGCCGAGAGGCTGAAGGCGCTCCCCTGCTAAGGGAGTATGCGGTCAAAAGCTGCATCCGGGGTTCGAATCCCCGCCTCACCGCCATTTGCATCCGTAGCTCAGCTGGATAGAGTACTCGGCTACGAACCGAGCGGTCGGAGGTTCGAATCCTCCCGGATGCACCATATTACTTGATAGCGCTTTAGCAGCGACATCAAATCTGCAGTAAAGTAAGTTTCCCTGATGCATCCGTAGCTCAGCTGGATAGAGTACTCGGCTACGAACCGAGCGGTCGGAGGTTCGAATCCTCCCGGATGCACCATCTTCTCCGAAATAACAGCAAAACTGTTGTTTCATGGTCTGCGAGATAATCGCGAGCACCAGGGAGGATAACGTTGCTTCAGCAACGGCCCGCAGGGCGAGGCGCAGCCGAGTAATCCTCCCGGATGCACCATCTCTTACTTGATACCGCTTATCACGGTATCAATATCGGCAGTAAAGCAAGTTTCCCGATGCATCCGTAGCTCAGCTGGATAGAGTACTCGGCTACGAACCGAGCGGTCGGAGGTTCGAATCCTCCCGGATGCACCATATTATTTGATATCGCTTTAGCAGCGATACCAAATCTGCAGTAAAGTAAGTTTCCCTGATGCATCCGTAGCTCAGCTGGATAGAGTACTCGGCTACGAACCGAGCGGTCGGAGGTTCGAATCCTCCCGGATGCACCATCTTCCCCCTCTAAATCATTTCCACATACACTCTGAATACCCCTCAATTCGCTGTCAGCGACAAAATCAATCAATTACGATAAAATAACGTCTGGTCATTCGGCTTGTGAGAAGACGATGTACGAACGTTATGCGGGTTTAATTTTTGATATGGATGGTACCATCCTGGATACCGAGCCTACGCATCGTAAAGCGTGGCATGAGGTATTGGGGCATTATGGACTACGGTTTGATGAACATGCCATGGTCGCCCTCAATGGCTCCCCAACGTGGCGTATTGCGCAGTCGGTAATTGAATTGAACCATGCCGATCTTGATCCTCATGCACTGGCACGTGAAAAAACCGACAAGGTGAGAAGCATGCTGCTGGATAGCGTCCAGCCTTTGCCGTTGGTTGATGTCGTGAAAGCCTGGCATGGTCGTCGTCCTATGTCGGTAGGTACGGGTAGTGAAAGCGCAATTGCAGAAGCGCTGCTCGCTCACCTTGGTCTGCGTCGCTATTTTGATGCTGTAGTCGCAGCCGATCACGTACAACACCATAAACCGGCTCCTGATACGTTTTTGCTTTGTGCCGAACGTATGGGGGTTGTTCCGGCTCGTTGCGTCGTGTTTGAAGATGCCGATTTTGGAATACAGGCGGCGCATGCCGCGGGAATGGATGCCGTGGATGTCCGGTTATTGTGAGTGATGGACTGTCGCTCCTGTCACTGTTTGCCAGCAGTTTTCTCAGTGCCACGCTATTACCCGGCAATTCTGAAGTTGTTCTGGTTGCTTTGTTGGTTTCCGGGGTCAGTCATCCCTGGGTCTTAGTCTTAACAGCAACAATGGGTAATAGCCTTGGAGGGTTAACTAACGTTATCCTTGGGCGTTTCTTTCCATTGCGTAAAACATCGCGCTGGCAAGAAAAAGCCACTGGCTGGCTGCGGCGCTATGGCGCTGTCACACTATTATTAAGCTGGATGCCGGTTGTGGGGGATTTGCTGTGCCTGTTAGCCGGGTGGATGCGCATCTCGTGGGGCCCAGTTCTCTTTTTCTTATGCCTTGGCAAGGCGCTGCGCTATGTTGTTGTCGCAGCGGTTACGACACAAGGCATTATGTGGTGGCACTAATTGTGTTGTGGGATAGCCTTCAGGGTAACCAATACCATTATGCTAATTAAAACGATTTTGACAGGCGGGAGGTCAATTTGATCCCGGACGTATCACAGGCGCTGGCCTGGCTGGAAAACCATCCTCAGGCGTTAAAGGGGATTCAACGTGGTCTGGAGCGCGAAACGCTGCGTGTTAATGCAGATGGGTCATTAGCAACAACAGGCCATCCTGAGGTGTTAGGCTCAGCGCTAACGCATAAGTGGATAACCACTGACTTTGCCGAAGCATTGCTGGAGTTCATTACTCCTCCCGGTGACGACATTGAGAAAATGCTCACGTTCATGCGCGACTTACATCGTTATACCGCCAGAAACCTTGGCGACGAGCGTATGTGGCCGTTGAGCATGCCTTGCTATATTGCCGAAGGTCAGGATATCGAACTGGCACAGTATGGTACGTCGAATACCGGTCGCCTGAAGACGCTGTACCGTGAAGGCCTCAAAAACCGTTACGGCGCGTTGATGCAGACAATCTCGGGCGTACACTACAATTTCTCGCTGCCTATGGCTTTCTGGCAGGCGAAATGCGGTGTAACCGAAGGTGAGGATGCAAAAGAGAAGATCTCCGCGGGCTACTTCCGTCTGATCCGCAACTACTACCGTTTTGGTTGGGTGATCCCGTATTTGTTTGGTGCCTCTCCGGCCATTTGTTCCTCATTCCTGCAAGGAAAACCGACAACTCTGCCGTTTGAAAAAACCGACTGTGGGATGTATTACCTGCCGTACGCAACGTCGCTGCGTCTGAGTGATTTGGGCTATACCAATAAGTCGCAAAGCAATCTCGGAATTACGTTTAACGATTTGCATGAGTATGTGGCAGGATTAAAGCGCGCGATTAAGACGCCTTCCGAGGAGTACGCGGCGATCGGTCTGGAGAAAGACGGTAAGCGTCTGCAAATCAACAGCAACGTTCTGCAGATTGAAAATGAGCTGTATGCGCCTATTCGCCCGAAACGCGTCACTCGTCGTGGAGAAACGCCATCAGATGCGCTTCTGCGTGGCGGTATCGAGTACATCGAAGTACGCTCGCTGGATATCAACCCGTTCTCGCCTATCGGCGTGGACGAGCAGCAGGTGCGTTTCCTCGATCTGTTTATGGTCTGGTGTGCGCTGGCTGATGCCCCGGAAATGAGCAGCGATGAATTGCTGTGTACGCGTAAAAACTGGAATCGCGTGATTCTCGAAGGGCGTAAGCCTGGGCTGACGTTAGGTATTGGCTGTGAAACAGCCCAGTTCCCGCTGCCGAAGGTTGGGAAAGATTTGTTCCGCGATCTGAAACGCGTGGCACAAACGCTGGACAGCATCGATGGGGGAGAGGAGTATCAGAAGGTCTGTGATGAACTGGTTGCCTGTTTTGACAATCCTGAACTGACTTTCTCTGCCCGGATCCTACGGTCTATGATTGATGAAGGTATTGGCGGCACGGGCAAAGCGCTGGGTGAGGCTTACCGAAATCTGCTGCGTGAAGAGCCGTTAGAAATAGTGCAGGAAGCTGAATTTATTGCTGAAACCGAGGCTTCAAAGCGTCGTCAGCAGGAGATCGAAGCGGCTGATACTGAGCCGTTTAGCGTGTGGCTGGAAAAGCACGCTTGATACAAAAGAAAAAGGCCACTCGGGAGTGGCCAAAATTTCATCTCTGAAAACAGGGATGATGATAACAAATGCGCGTCTTTCATATACTCAGACTCGCCCCGGAACAAAGAGTTCAGATTATTTTTAAAAAATTTATCGGAGGTGGCTAAATGCCGTTGTTAGATAGTTTTACTGTCGATCACACCCGGATGGAAGCTCCCGCGGTCCGGGTTGCAAAAACGATGAACACCCCGCATGGCGACGCAATCACCGTGTTTGATCTGCGTTTCTGCATTCCGAACAAAGAAGTGATGCCTGAGAAAGGTATCCATACGCTGGAACACCTGTTTGCAGGTTTTATGCGTAACCACCTTAACGGTAACGGCGTTGAGATTATTGATATCTCTCCGATGGGATGCCGTACCGGCTTCTACATGAGCCTGATTGGTACGCCGGACGAACAGCGTGTAGCCGACGCGTGGAAAGCGGCAATGGCGGACGTGCTGAAAGTACAGGATCAGAACCAGATCCCGGAGCTGAACGTTTACCAGTGCGGTACGTATCAGATGCACTCTCTTAGCGAAGCACAGGATATCGCGCGTCATATTCTGGAGCGTGATGTACGCGTGAACAGCAATGAAGAGCTGGCGCTACCGAAAGAGAAACTGCAGGAACTGCATATTTAGTCTTATTGATTAGCTGTTCCAGTATTTAAATTAACCCCGGTTTATGTCCGGGGTTTTTTATTGCTTAATATAATGTGCGTTTATTATATTTGCGGCGAGAATATATTTTAATTTAAATGATGCCTGACCTGTTAAATAATAAAATGTGATCTGGCAAGCAGAAAGAGGTGGATAATTAACGATGCCAGAGTGTATTGATCACATAAACTAAAAAACATAAATAATTAATAGAAAAACATAATGGAATACGCCAGATATCCGGGTAATAACAAGACTCTTTTAATAGCCGGTAGATAGGGTTTTTATCAAATCTTATCTGGTATACATTAAACTTTAGGGATGAAAATGAAGGCTAAATATTTGGCGCTGATGATCGGTGCTTGCTTTTCTCATAACCTTTGGGCAGCAAATAATATCACTATTGAGCAGCGTCTGGCTGAACTGGAGCAACGTGTTGTTAATGCCGAAAAACGGGCATCCGATGCCGAGGCACAAATTCGCTCACTGAAGCAGCAGCAGGTCGCCGCTACGCCGACGGTGAATGTCCAGTCTGCCGAGCCGATTGCAGCAGGTGAAACTCCGCCTAAGCTGACATTATCCGGCTTCAGCGATATTAAGTTCTATGGCGATGTCGAATTTAATATGGATGCGGCAAGCCGTTCCGGTAGCCTGACATCGATGAGAACATCAGCGAATAAAGATTGGGCACCAGGAACCAATGAACGCTGGGATATTAACGGACGCCTGTTGCTGGGCTTTGATGGTTACCAGCGGCGGGACAACTGTAATTTTGCAGGGTTCTCGGTACAGCCTCTGGCGGACCTGACCGGAAAAATGAACCTCGATGATGCCGTTTTCTTCTTTGGTCGTGAGAATGACTGGAAAATTAAGGTTGGTCGTTTTGAAGCCTACGATATGTTCCCGCTGAATCAGGATACGTTTGTTGAATATTCGGGGAATACAGCGAACGATCTCTACAGTGACGGTTACGGCTATATCTATATGATGAAAGAAGGACGGGGACGTAGCGACAGCGGGGGGAACTTCCTGCTGAGCAAAACCATCGACAACTGGTATTTCGAAGTTAACACATTGCTGGAAAATGGCAGTACGTTATATACCGAGAAGCAGTACCACGGAATGGATTTAACCAACGATAAAAACGTGGCTTACGTCCGTCCGGTTATCGCCTGGCAAAACGGGCGTTTTTCAACGGCGATAGCGATGGAAAGTAACGTCGTTAACAACGCCTACGGCTATTACCAAAATGGGACGTGGATCGATCAGTCAGATCGTACGGGCTATGGTTTTACCATGACCTGGAATGGTCAAAAAACGGACCCGGAAGATGGCGCAGTGATTAACCTGAATACCGCCTATATGGATGCGACCGATGAGACAGATTTTACCGCTGGGGTGAATGCGTTGTGGCATCGATTTGAACTGGGTTATATCTATGCGCATAACAAAATCGAAGCTTTCAATGCTACCAATATCGATGCCGTTTGTGAGGACGATTGCTGGATCACCGATCCCGGCAATTATGACATTCACACTATTCATGCCTCATATTTATTCCCCAATGTGATGGATATGAAAAACTTTAACATCTACCTCGGTGCCTATGCTTCATGGGTAGAGGCCAATCCGAATAATGGTGATAACAGCGAAGATGCGCGTTACGGCGGGCGTCTGAGATTCAAATATTACTTCTGATTGTAGGTCTAATAAAAAAGGGATCCGCAGATCCCTTTTATCAGATAGTTAGTGTGCGCCACCACCACCGCCGCCCGCACCGAAGGGCGGTTTGGCGAACCACACCAGGCCAAGCAGGACCAGGAAGATCCCCGCCGACATCCAGAAGATTTCGTTAGCGGAAATAATCAGCCCCTGATTAGTGATCTGCTGAGCTATCCAACCTGAAGCCTGCTGGTGCGTCATCCCTAAATCCTGCAGCTTATCGTACATAGCCTGTGCATTTGGGTTGTAGGGGTTAACAGATTCCGTTAGCTGAGCATGGTGCAGCGACTCTCGATTTGTCCACATTGTCGTCGTAATCGATGTGCCAATGGAACCTGCCAGCGTTCGCGTAAAGTTCGACAAGCTGGATGCCGCCGCCAGACGCTCTGGTGGTAAGCCGGACAGCGTAATGGTGGTTAGCGGCATAAAGAAGCAGGCTACCGCGAACCCCTGAATAAACTGCGGCCAGGCCGATGCGCCAAAGTCCATACCCGGCTCGAACGTCCACGCACGCCAGTAGAAACAGACGGCGTACATAATAAAACTGAACGTTACCAGCCGACGCATATCCAGCTTGTGCGCGAAGCGGCCGATAATCGGAGACAGGATCACCGGAATCACCCCAACCGGCGCTGACGCCAGACCAGCCCAGGTTGCTGTATAGCCGTATACCTCCTGCAACAGCTGCGGCAGCAGGACGATTGCGCCGAAGTAAAGCATATAGGCCAGGCTGATACACAGGCAGCCGATGGTAAAGTTGCGCGACTTAAACAGCGAGAGATCGACAATGGGGTGCTCGTCGGTAAGCTCCCAGACGATCAGGAAGCTGATAGCAACCACGGCAACCACAGTCAGGATGATAATCTCCTGCGAGGCGAACCAGTCCAGCTCTTTGCCGCGGTCGAGCATAATCTGCAAACTGCCGATACCGATGACCAGCAGTGCCAGACCAATGGCGTCAATGCGCCGCTGCTCGGTTTTGGTTTCCCGACCGCGCAGAGTTTGCAGTGTCATCAATACCACCACAGCCCCGATTGGTACGTTGATAAAAAATATCCAGCCCCAGTGATAGTTGTCGCTGATATAGCCCCCAAGAATAGGACCACATATCGGGGCAACAATCACCGTCATCGACCATAGCGCGAGGGCGATGGAACGCTTGGCGGGTGGATAGTTATTCAGCAACAGGCTCTGTGACAGCGGAATTAATGGACCGGCGACAATACCCTGGATTACGCGGAAGAAAATCAGCATGTTCAGGCTGGTGGACATCCCGCATGCCCATGACGCAATGACGAAGGCGATAGTTGACCACATAAAGAGTCTTACTTCGCCAAAGCGTTTTGCCAGCCAGCCGGTGATCGGAATAGAGATAGCGTTCGCCACCCCGAATGAGGTGATCACCCAGGTCCCCTGGCTCAGTGAAGAGCCGAGGTTCCCGGCGATAGTGGGGATCGCCACGTTAGCAATGGTGGAGTCCAGCACCTGCATGAATGTCGCCAGGGACAGCGCGATCGTCATAATGACGAGCTGCGCGCCTTCCAGCGGTTTTTGCTGTTGCATCACACGCACCTTTGAATTAACCCGCGTTGGCCCGCACGATCTCTTCGATCATCTTATTGACCGGAGCAAGGTTGATTTCACGTGCATTACTTTCTGATACCGGCGTGGTACGAACCTGGCTTGCCAGAATTTGTCCGTCACGATTTGAGGTATCTACCGTAACCAGCGTAGACAAACCAATACGTAATGGATGCTGTGCCAGTTGCTGCGTATCCAGTTCGATACGTACCGGCAGACGCTGGACGACTTTGATCCAGTTGCCGGTTGCGTTCTGCGCTGGCAGCAGGGAGAAGGCGCTGCCCGTACCCATATCGAGACCGACAACTTTACCGGTATATTTTACGTCATCGCCGTAAATATCGCTGATAACGGTCGCCGGTTGGCCGATACGCATGTGCGCGAGCTGTGTTTCTTTGAAGTTGGCATCTACCCACAGGTTAGTGGCCGGAACAACCGCCATCAGCGGCGTGGTTGGGCTAATTTGCGCACCAGGCTGTACGGCGCGACGGGATACATAACCGGTCATTGGGCTGACAATTCTGGTACGTTCCAGCGCCAGCCAGGCATTGCGCACTTCGGTGGCAGCCTGTTGCACAGTGGGCTGATCTTCCAGCTTGCTGCCCAGAATCATCGCCTGGTTAGCATTATATTGTTGGATCGCGACATCAAGCTGGGCCTGAGCGCTGGCGACGGCATCACGAGCGTGTTGCAGCTCTTCGCGGCCAATCAGGTTGGCATTGCCCAGCGGAACTCGGCGATTAAAGTCGCTTTGTGCCTGCGCCAGTGCGGTTTTCTGCACTTCAATACTTGCCTGTAACTGCTTGCTGTTGATCATCAACTGGTGCGTCTGACGCACGCTGGAAGCCAGCGCAGTTTTGGCTTTTTCAAATGCCTGCTTTGCGTCTGTCTGGTCGAGGGTGACCAGCACATCGCCTTGTTTTACAAAGTCAGTGTTATCAGCCCAGACTTTCGTCACGCTGCCTGATACCTGAGCCATGATTTGAACCTGGTTCCCTGCCACGTACGCATCGTCTGTCTCTTCGACATGACGAAGTACTAAAAACCAATAAATTCCATATGCCACGGCAATGATAATAAAGAGCAAGGTCAGAAGGAGTAGCATACTTTTACGTTTGCCATTCTTCTTGACCGGTTGCTGCGGGGTTTGAGTCTCCGCATTTGCGCTCATGTTGTTCTCCACGATCTTATTTTTTTCACATCGGCTGAGCCGACCTGTTTATCAGACAGGCCAGCAGTATGCGTGCTGGCCTGTCGGTTTTTTCATTTATAAATCTGGATTTCTGAGCGAGTCGGCGCGTTAGCGCAGCGCTTCTAACACCGCGCCATCCTGCTCCATCTGATCAAGACGGGTCAGAAGTTTACGGGTAATTTGCTCAAGCTGATCTTTTTCGGTGGTGCTAAGAGACGACCAGAGCTGATGCAGGCAGTTATGCTGAGGCGGTAACACCTCTTGCAAAAATGCATGGCCTTTCTCGGTCAATTGCAGATGCAGACAGCGGCGATCGTTATCGCTTTCACGACGTTCGATCCAGCCACGTTTTTCTAACTCATCCGCAATGCGGGTAGCGTTAGTGCGTGACGAGCCAAGCGCGCAACTCAGTTCAGAAGGCTGAATACTGTGGTTTTCCTGAGACTCCAGCGTAATCAACGCCATAAACAATGTCTCGTTAATCCCTTGAGCTTTCAGCATCTTATTGCGGTTTTCCAGCAACTTACCCTGCATGTGCATACAGAGGCGAGTCAGAAGCACTTCCTGATAAGGGAACTCTTCGTAGCGGCTGGCGCGAAATTTTAGCATTTGTTCAATGGGCGTAAACGAACTATCCATTTGGGTATAACCTCATTAATTTCAGCCGATATAGTAACGACAGTGACAAATAAAGTAAATGTATTATTTATTTAAAATGATTGTTTTTATCTATAAGACAACCAGCATTTTCCAGGCTAATCCATAGCCCAGAGCACTCAGTAACGTTGGAATGATGATGCTGCGGGTCTTATAGAAGCTTGCACCCAGTATGACAAACCCCACCAGAGTAGGCACGAACCGACGAGCGTCGTGCATCACTTCTGGCGCTGTAGACACCACCAGCAGGGCGCAAATTGATGTAATGCCAATAGTGTCGAGTAATATGCCCGTCGCGCCGCGCTTCGTCGGGCGAACATTGCCGACCCCAAGACGGAGCGGCAAATAGCGAAAACAGTAATTAACGCAGCCGACCAACAGGCCAAGCAGCAGAACCTCATAGCTCATCAGGACCTCCCTGCCAAAATGACTGGATGAGCGCCGTCAGGCATCCACAGACAATACCTGAAAGGATAGCGGCAGGGATGGAAAACAGTATCACGCCAGCCAGCGCCCCGGCCAGGGCCGCTGTCACGCAGAGCGCTTGTTTACGTTGGAATGACGCGAGCAGGAAGCTCATAAACAGCGCCGGGAGCATGAATCCCAGTGCCGCTTCAACCGCCGGGTAATCCTTGAGTAAACCACTGCCGGAAAACGCGCCGATCACCGTACCAAACACCCAGGAGGCCCAGGAACACAGTGCGATGCCGATCATCCAGTTTTCACTCCAGCGTCGATTATCCCGGACCAGTTTTGCCGTTGCGGCGGCAAAGACTTCATCGGTAAGGCCAAAAGCCCACAGCGCGCTTTTGGGTTTACTCAGTCGCTGGGCTATTCGGCTGCGCAGGGAAGGGCCGTACAAAACATGGCGGACATCCATGGCCATGACGGTAAGGGCGGCGACCCACAGCGAACTGCCCGCAGCGAGCATGGTGGTAATGACAAACTGGCTGGCTCCCGCATAGATAATGCAGGAGAAAAAGACGCTTTCAACCGGCGTAAAGCCAAGGCGAGTGGCATTGAGACCAAATGCAAAAGCGACCGGAATATAGCTGATGACTATTGGCAGGCTGTCTTTGAATCCTTCCGTTAACGTTGCCGAACAGGATTCAGACTGGGGTACAGGGCTTTCCATAGGGTTATAGGTTTCATTACCGAAATTAATATAACTTGGTTCAATGAGTTATAACCTTAGCAGACTGATGGGCTCCTTAACACCCTGTGGAGCCCAATCAGCGGTAAACATGCGCTATACGCTTAATTTACGGCTTCCTGACGGTGAAAACCTCGCCACCAGACCACCAGGTTGAGTACGGCAACGGTCGTACCCGCCAGACAAACGCCAGCCCACCCGGCATGCTGCCAGGCAGAGGCTGAAATTAGCGAACCTGCCGCTCCGCCAATAAAATAGCTGGTCATGTATCCGGCGGTCAGGCGATTACGCGCATCCGGATGAATGCGATAGATAACCGTCTGGTTGGTGATGTGTACTCCCTGAACGGTGAGGTCCAACACCAGAATACCGATAATCAGCATGGGGACTGAAGCGTGCCCAAACCAAATAGCAAGCCAGGAGAGCAGCAGTAATAGCAGCCCCATGGTTGTGGTCAGGTGGGATTTACCTTTATCGGCAAAACCGCCCGCAGGACGTGCACCTAACGCCCCTGCGGCACCCGCCAGACCGAACAGACCAATCATTCCTTCCGAATAGTTAAACGGCGGCGCGGCGAGCAAAAACGCCATTGAGGTCCACAGAATACTGAAATTGGCAAAAGTCAGGCAGCCCAGCATCGCGCGGGTACGCAGCAATTTATCGTGAATAAACAGGCTGAATACCGAGCCTAACAGCTGAGGATAGTTAAGATGAGTATCGGATTTCATCTTCGGCAGGCCGCGCCACAGCGCAACCGACATCAGCGCCATTAATACTGATGCGACCCAAAATACGGTGCGCCAGCCGCCAAGATTCGCCAGTAATCCCGCCACGGTGCGCGCCAGCAGAATACCCAGCAGCAGGCCGCTCATAATCGTGCCGACAACCTTCCCGCGCTTGTCCGGTGTGGCAAGCGTTGCCGCCAGCGGAACCAAAATCTGTGCCACTACCGAGAACAACCCGGTCAGGGCAGTACCGAGAATCAGCATACCCAGCGACTGGCTGCTGGCGGTGATCAGCATGCCGCCAGCCGCGAGCAACGTCATGGAGACAATCAGCATCCGACGTTCAAACATATCGCCGAGCGGCACTAAGAACAGCAGGCCGGCGGCGTAGCCGAGCTGGGCCGCAGTGACGATAAACCCTGCAGTACTGGCAGATAGCGAAAAGTTGCGCGCGATGGTGTCGAGCAACGGTTGCGCGTAATAGTTACTGGCGACGGCAAGGCCGGTGGCGATAGACATTAACAGGATCAGCGAAGGGCTAAGTCCCTGAGTGGTTTTCGTCATGGTTTTCAACTGAGTAATGGGTTGCAGAAAACAATCATAACGGAAGTGATTAAATGTTGCTGATTTGTTGAGTGATGGATTGTGCGATTGGGGGAGGGAGGATAGGCCGGATTAGGTGCATCGCGCCACCCTCCGGCATTTATGCGGTTACTGGCCTGATGGCGCTACACTCATCAGGCCTGTGAGTGGATTATTTCTGCGCGGCCAGCGCTTCGTTCACCCAGCCGTCAAACTGCTGCTGGTGGGCTTTGATCCAGCCGTCAACGTGACCCTGTACGTCGGCTTCAGACGCTTTCCCGTCGTGCATCATTGCGTTCTGCGCGTTGATATCCGCCAGCGGCAGCTTCATGATGGCAAACAGTTTCGCCGCAGCCGGGTTTTTCTCCGCCCAGGCTTTATTGGCGACAATATGCATAGTGTTCACCGGGAAGCCGTAGTTGGCACCGTTTGGCAGTTTGGTATCAATATCTTTCTGCTCGCCTGGCAGGGAAGAGAACGGCACCTGCAGCCAGACCACATCTTTACCTGGTTTCATTACGTCGCTCACCCAGTACGGTGTCCAGGTGTAGTAAAGAATGGGTTTACCTTCTTTGAAGCGGGTAATGGTGTCGGCCATCATCGCCGCATAGTTACCGTGGCTGACCTCGACGGTTTTTTCCAGATCGAAAGCTTTGTTCTGGTGGTTGATTACTGCTTCACAGCCCCAGCCTGGTGAACAGCCCATCATATCGGCTTTTCCGTCACCGTTGGTGTCAAAGATTTTGGCGATCTTCGGATCTTTTAACTGGGCGATATTGGTGATTTTATACTGCTCAGCGGTTTTCTTGTCGATCAGATAACCCTGCGCGGCACCCGTAACGAATACCCCCTCGCGATAAAACTTTTTGTCTCCGCCCGCAGCGGCGTACATATCATCATGCAGCGGCTGCCAGTTCACGGCGGTAAAAGTTGCATCGCCAGAGGCAATGGAGGTATAGCCGACGTTGTAGTCAACTTCGCTGGTTTTGTTAACGGTGTAACCCAGTTTCTCCAGCGCACGGGCGACTAACTGCGTCTGGAAGGATTCTTCAGAGATAGTGCTCTGGATTGGCTGTACGGTGATGCCTTTGCCCGGCAGGTCGGCAGCGAAAGCGCTGGTGGAGACAAGGGTGGCAAACGCTGTGGCAATAATAACTTTCTGTCGCATCGTTGTTCCTTATTACACTTCATCCTTCAAGCTGCCTCTTTGTTGGCTGCACTCATGCACTCCAGTCACGTACTACTTGTACGCTCCTGGAGATACATTCGTTTGCCGCCGCGATGCAACTTGAATGATTTTGTGTAAGCTAATGAATTGTAAGCCCGGTAAGCACAGCGCTACCGGGCAACGGGTGTATTACTTCGTGAAAGGGCGAGTGATAAGCCCAATGGGACCGGTGGTATACCAGCGACGGTTGCCACGACTACGCGAGTCGCGACCGACGGCCTGCGTCAGGCGGTCGAGAATGATAGCGAGGATCACAATCCCAACCCCGCCGACGGTGGCAAGCCCCATATCCAGACGACCGATTCCGCGTAGAACCATCTGGCCCAGTCCGCCGACGGCAATCATCGATGCGATGACGACCATTGAGAGCGCCAGCATCAGCGTCTGGTTAACCCCAGCCATAATGGTGGGCATTGCCAGCGGGAGCTGCACTTTAAACAGCATCTGACGCGGGCTGGCGCCAAACGAGCGCGAGGCTTCAATCAGATCGGCTGGCACCTGGTTAATCCCCAGAATAGTCAGACGCACGATTGGCGGCAGGGCGAAGATAATCGTCACCACTACGCCCGGGACGTTACCAATACCGAACAGCATGACAATCGGCACCAGATAGACAAACGCGGGTGTGGTTTGCATGGCGTCCAGCAGCGGGCGAACAATTTTTGCTGCCCGTGGACTGCGCGCCAACCAGATCCCCATCGGCAGACCGATCACCACGCAGAACAGCAGCGCGGTCAACACCAGCGCCAGGGTTATCATGGCCTGCGACCACGCGCCGATGGCACCGATGGCAATTAAGGAAATCAGCGTAGCAACGCCCATCCCCACGCCGGAAATCTGCCAGGCAATCAGCGCGAACAGGATAATCGCTACCGGGGCTGGCATACCTAACAGCAGCTGTTGAAAGCCGTTGAGAATGTAATCCACCGGGACACGAATGCCCTGGAAGACCGGACGGAAATGGGTAACGACCCAGTCGATCCCCTCTGTGACCCAACTGTCCAGCGGGATCAGCGTTTTATGGAACGGATCCATAATATTGAAATGCTCTGGTGCCGGCGCGGGTGCGCTGGTCAGCCAGTCCGCACCACCACCGTCAGTGGGTGCGCCTGATGGCGTACTCCAGGCATCAGCATTTTGTGCGGCACTATCGGCCGCTGGTGTGGTGTCCCACGGATTAGTTTGATCAGCCATTGTTTACCCCCTCACGATCTAAAGCCTGTAACAGCATGCGTTTTGAAATGACGCCCACATACTGCTGTTCCTCATCTACAACCGGCACCGCGCACGGGGCCTGACCGACATGAGAAAGCAACTCGCTGAGAGGGGTTTGTGCATCTACGGCTAACGGCTCATCGATCAATGCCGCTTCAATACCTTGCGCCTGACTTAACGCTGTTTTTAATGAGTCGATAGAGACAACGCCAACGAATTTATTGCCGCGTTCGATCACGTAACCATATTCGCGATCTTTGTCCTGCAATAATTGCAGCGCAGAACGTGGACCCACCCCGGGGTTTTTACGAATCAAACCTTCGGGACTACGGCGTGAAATATCTTTCGCGCTAAAGACCTGGCTAATATCGACGCCACGGAAGAAGGTGCGTACATAATCATTGGCCGGATTATTCAGGATTTCATCTGGCGTGCCGACCTGGACCACTTCACCGTTTTGCATAATGGCAATTCTGTCGCCAATGCGCATGGCTTCGTCGAGGTCATGCGATATAAAGACCACGGTACGTTGATGCTTCGCCTGTAGTTTTACCAGTTCATCCTGCATCTCAGTACGAATTAATGGATCGAGGGCTGAGAAGGCCTCATCCATTAATAAGATGTCAGGGTTAATGGCTAATGCGCGGGCGAGGCCTACACGCTGGCGCATCCCCCCGGAAAGTTCATCCGGGTAGCCGTGAGCATAATTCTCCAGACCAACCTGACGCAGTGCATCTAACGCTTTTTCACGACGTTCATCCGCACCTACGCCGGCTAATTCCATGCCAAATGCCGTATTGTCGAGAACCGTCATGTGCGGCATCAGGGCAAAGGACTGGAACACCATCGCAATCTTTTTTCTGCGCACCTCGCGAAGCTCAGCATCGGATATCCGGGCGATGTCTACGCCGTCAATCAATACCTGTCCGCGGGTGGGTTCAATCAGGCGATTGAGAAGGCGTACCATTGTGGATTTACCCGAACCGGATAATCCCATGATGACAAATATCTCGCCTTCTTCAATGGCCAGACTGGCGTTCTTAACGCCAAGCGATAGCCCCGTTTTATCCAGAATCTGCTCTTTTGAAAGTCCTTTTTCAATATATTTGAAGGCTCTCTGGGGATGCTCTCCAAATATCTTATAGAGATTTTTAACTTCTAATTTAATTGCCATGCAATAGAATGATTCCTGTTATTTGTTTATATCGATATATTACCTGATGGAAATAGTGACCTTTTTCTACCCTAACATACTGAGAATCTGAGACAACCCTGAATTTGGTTGTGGCATGAATATTGCCAAAGGCCAAGTGGCGGGACTTCCCGTGATATAAGGGCTGAGCGTGAATGTGAACGGGGTAATATTTTTTGTAAATGGCAATGAAAAATCGCCTGAATTGCTGGAATGCAGGCGAATAATGCGGCTGATATTGAGTGTAGATCACACAATTATATTTGCACGACAAAAGTGTGATCCTGTTAAAATATTTCCGCGAAAAATGTACGGTATTTCCCGCGAAAATGAGCGCTAGAAATTCCAGTCGTCATCTTCGGTTTCGACCGCTTTTCCCATCACATAGGATGAGCCGGAACCCGAGAAGAAATCGTGGTTTTCATCAGCGTTGGGCGACAGCGCGGCAAGGATTGCCGGGTTAACCTCCGCCATTTCAGGCGGAAATAGCGCCTCATATCCCAAATTCATTAATGCCTTATTGGCGTTGTAACAAAGGAAGGCTTTGACGTCATCCACCCAGCCGGTTTCTGCATACAACTCTTCCGTATAACGCGCTTCGTTATCATACAATTCCATCAGCAGGTCAAAGGCAAAATTCTTTAACTCCTCGCGTGCGGATTCGGAAATATGCTCCAGACCTTTTTGATATTTATAACCAATGTAATACCCATGAACCGCTTCATCACGAATGATCAGACGAATGAGATCGGCGGTATTGGTCAGTTTACCGCGGCTGGAGAAATACATCGGTAACCAGAAGCCAGAATAGAAGAGGAAGGATTCCAGAAACACGCTGGCTATTTTTTTCTTCAACGGTTCGTCGCTGGCGTAATGTGTCAAAACGATCTGCGCTTTGCGCTGGAGTGGGGTATTTTCTTCACTCCAGGCGTAGGCTGCATCCACGTCTTTGGTCTGGCAAAGGGTGGAGAATATTGAGCTGTATGAACGGGCGTGCACCGCCTCCATAAAGCTGATATTCGACAGCACTGCCTCTTCATGCGGCGTTAACGAATCAGCCATTAACGCTGGTGCTCCGGCAACATTCTGAATGGTGTCGAGTAGCGTCAGCCCGGTAAAAACGCGGATTGTTAACTGCTGTTCGGCGGCGTTCAAAGTTTGCCAGGCCGGAATGTCATTGGAGAGCGGGACCTTTTCCGGGAGCCAGAAGTTACTGGTCAGACGGTTCCATACCTCAAGATCTTTATCATCCTCAATCTTGTTCCAGTTGATGGCGCTCACGCGGGATAATGTCATTTTCTCCTCCTTACAGCGCGCATGACACGCAGCCTTCGATTTCGGTGCCTTCCAGCGCCAGCTGGCGTAGTCGGATGTAGTACAGGGATTTGATGCCCTTACGCCAGGCGTAAATCTGCGCTTTATTGATATCGCGCGTGGTGGCGGTATCGGGGAAAAAGAGCGTCAGTGAAAGCCCCTGATCGACATGGCGCGTTGCTTCTGCGTAGGTATCAATGATTTTTTGTGGACCAATCTCGTAGGCATCCTGATACAAGGCCAAATTCTCATTGGTCATAAACGGGGCAGGGTAGTAAACGCGCCCGGTTTTGCCCTCTTTGCGAATCTCCACTTTCGACACGATCGGGTGAATGCTTGACGTGGCATGATTGATGTAAGAGATAGAACCGGTGGGGGGAACCGCCTGTAAATTCTGGTTATAAATGCCGTAGTGCATCACATCTTCACGCAGCTGTGACCACATCTCGCGCGTCGGCAGCGTAATGCCGCTGGCGGCAAACAGCGCGCGAACTTTGTCGGTTTTTGGCTGCCAGTCGCCCTGCAGATACTGGTTAAAATACTCGCCGCTGGCGTAGCGCGACTGTTTGAATCCGGCAAAGGTTTGACCGCGCTCGCGGGCGATCTTCATTGACGTATTCAGCGCATGCCAGGTGATGGTGTAAAAGTAGATATTGGTGAAATCCAGCCCTTCCGGCGAACCGTAGGCGATCCCTTCCCGCGCCAGATACCCGTGCAGATTCATCTGCCCAAGACCAATCGCGTGTGATGCGCTGTTTCCGGCCTCAATCGAGGGCACGCTGCGGATATGGCTCATGTCCGAAACGGCGGTTAAGCCACGAACCGCCGTTTCCACGGTACGACCAAAGTCGGGTGAATCCATAGTATGGGCAATGTTCAACGAGCCGAGATTGCAGGAAATATCGTGCCCGGTCTGCGCGTAATTGAGATTTTCATCGTAGGTGGAGGCACTGTTAACCTGCAAAATCTCCGAGCACAGGTTGCTCATATTGATCCGACCGGCAATCGGATTGTCGCGATTCACCGTATCTTCAAACGTGATGTAAGGATAGCCAGACTCAAACTGGATCTCGGCCAGACGCTGGAAGAAATCGCGGGCGTTAATGTATTTTTTACGCACACGTTCGTCGGCAAGCAGTTCGTCATAGCGTTCACTGACGGCGATATCGCCGAACGCTTTGCCGTAAATGCGTTCCACGTCATAGGGTGAGAACAGCGCCATGTCGGCATTCTCTTTGGCCAGCTTAAAGGTGATATCCGGGATCACCACGCCAAGCGACAGGGTTTTGATGCGGATTTTCTCGTCGGCGTTTTCACGTTTGGTATCCAGAAAACGTAAAATATCCGGATGGTGTGCGTGCAGGTACACTGCGCCCGCACCCTGACGCGCGCCGAGTTGATTGGCATAAGAAAACGCATCTTCCAGCATTTTCATTACCGGGATTACGCCGGAGGACTGATTCTCAATGCGTTTAATCGGCGCACCTGCTTCGCGCAGGTTAGAGAGCAAAAACGCCACGCCGCCACCGCGCTTGGAAAGTTGCAGCGCAGAGTTGACCGCCCGACCAATAGACTCCATGTTGTCTTCAATGCGTAACAGGAAGCAGGAGACCAGCTCACCGCGTTGCTGTTTGCCGCAGTTTAAAAAGGTTGGTGTGGCGGGCTGAAAGCGCCCGGAGAGCATTTCATCGGTCAGCTGCATGGCGAGCGTTTCATCTTCCTGCGCCAGCGTGAGCGCCACCATCGTGACCCGATCCTCAAAGTCTTCGAGATAGCGCTTACCGTCGAACGTTTTCAGCGTATAGCTGGTGTAGAACTTCCATGCGCCGAGGAACGTCTGGAAACGGAATCCGCTGGCGTGGGCGTGGTCGAATAGCTTCAGCACGAACGCGCGATCGTAGCGGGCTAACACGCTGGCATCGTAATAGCCTTCATCCACCAACGTTTCCAGGCGCTTCTGCTGGCTGGCAAACGCCACCGAGTTTGGGCGGACGTGGGCGGCAAAGAAAGCCTCCACCGCCTGATGGTCTTTGTCGAACTGAATGCGCCCGGCTTTATCGTACAGATTCAGCATGGCGTTCAGGGCGTGATAATCCAGCGTTGGCTGCATTACACGTTCTGCGGTTGTCGTTGCCAAAATTCGCTCACTCCTTTTCGAACGTTGTCGATATCGCTTTGGGTGCCCATCAGCTCAAAGCGATAGAGCCACGGCACGCCGCATTTTTGTGAGATGACATCACCCGCGCGACCGTAGGCGTCACCGAAATTACGATTGCCGGAGGCGATCACTCCACGGATTAACGCCCGGTTGTGCGTATCGTTTAAAAAGCGGATCACCTGTCTTGGGACCGCGCCAGCAGTGCCGCCACCGCCGTAGGATGGCACGATTAATATGTAAGGTTCGTCTACCCGGATCCGCTCGCGTTCGTTAAGCGGAATGCGGATGGCTGGCAGCCCCAGACGCTGCATAAAGCGGTGCGTATTTTCGGAGCTGCTGGAGAAGTAGACGAGCTGACTCATGCGCTGGCCACACGGTGTTCCGGATGCAGACGGTTGATCATGTCCGGGCGAAACCCTGACCAACTGGTTTCACCCGCGACCACGACCGGTAGCTGGCGAAACCCTTGATCGCGCAGGCTATCAGCCAAATCGGGTTGTAAATCGACGTTTACCATCTCAAAGTCAAAACCACGGCTTTCCATTGCCCGTTTGGTGGCGTGGCACTGAACACAGTTATTGCGAGTGTAAATAATAATACTCATGATTCGTATTTCCATTTAAAAATAAAGGATCGGCGCGATAGAGGGCGTCGGGTTGTGTGTGTCCTGATAGGAAAGATACTAGATGTAGATTTAAAAAGATTCAACCATACAAGATATGGGAATTTTAGATTGATAATGAGCAAGGTGATGAGCGTGGCGGGGGAAGTGGTATGTACCATCGCAGGTTGCCGGATGGCGACGCGTCGCGTCTAATCCGGCCTACAGGAAAGTACTTCCTTGGCCGGATAAGGCATTTATGCCGCCATCCGGCAGCGCAAAATCACATGCGCATCCCCACCGCCAGACGGTTAAAGCAGTTCATCAGACTAATGGCAAATGTCAGGTCGCTAATTTCTTTCGCGCTGAAATGGTCTAGCAGCGGCAGATAAACGTCATCTTCGGCGTGAGTAGTGGCAATCTGGGTGACCGATTCGGCCCACGCCAGCGCCGCACGTTCCTGTTCGCTGAAGTGGTGACTCACCCGCCAGCCTGCCAGTGCGTCCAGTTTGGCCTGCGCAACACCGGATTTGCGCAGTGCTTTACTGTGCATTTCCAGACAAAAGGCGCAGCCGTTGATTTGCGAGACCCGCAGGTAAATCAGCTCCGTCAACGTAGGTTCAAGCGCGCAGTTTTCCAGCGCTTGGCTTGCCTGAACAAGAGCGTTATAGATTTCAGGACTGAGTTCGTAATAGGGCTGGCGTAACATTGTCATGGTATTTCTCCTCGTTTGGATGACCCGCAATGTAGCACTATAATGGACTGCAACAGAGAGCCATATTGTTGCCAAAAAAGCAGACCATAAATGCCACGTTATCAGCAAATCGCCCGTCAGTTAAAAAACGCAATTGAGAAAGGTGAACTCAAGCCCGGTACCAGATTGCCCTCCAGCAGGACCTGGGCCCAGGAGCTGGGAGTATCACGCTCGACGGTGGAAAATGCCTATGCAGAGCTGGTGGCGCAGGGCTGGCTCGCGCGGCGTGGACAGGCAGGAACGTTTGTCAGTGAGCAACTGCGACCAGAAAGGGCGCCTGCATCGCCTGCCATCTTCGCCGGAGAAAATCCCAGACCGCAACCTTTTCAGATGGGATTACCCGCACTCGATCTTTTTCCGCGTGAAGTCTGGGCACGGGTGATGGGACGGCGTTTACGCACCCAAACGCGTTTTGATCTGGCGGTGGGCGATGTATGTGGCGAACGGGTGTTACGCCAGGCAATTGTTGATTATCTGCGCGTTTCACGCAGCATTGAATGCCAGCCAGAGCAGATTTTTATCACTTCAGGCTATGCGGCATCAATGACGTTAATCCTGCGCGCTCTGGCGCATCCCGGTGAGGGAATGTGGGTCGAAGATCCCGGTTTTCCGCTGATCCGGCCCGTGGTGGCTCAGGAACGCATTGAGTTGATGCCGGTAGTGGTGGATGCCGATGGTCTGGATGTCAGCGCCGGGATCCGCGACTACCCGCAGGCGCGTTTTGTACTGCTCACTCCCGCTCATCAAAGCCCTCTGGGGGTAGCACTGTCTTTGGACCGTCGCCACCAGTTGCTGGAGTGGGCGACTCGTGCGCAGGCGTGGGTAATCGAAGATGACTATGACAGTGAATTTCGTTACCACGGTAAGCCGTTGCCGCCGCTAAAAAGTCTGGATGCGCCTCAGCGGGTGATTTATGCCGGAACGTTCAGCAAATCGATGTTTCCGGCTTTGCGTACGGCATGGCTGGTGGTGCCTCTGACCCAGGTTGAACGCTTTCGCCAACAAGCGGCGCTAACGGCCTGTAGCGTCCCGGTTCTATGGCAGCAAACGCTGGCGGATTTCATGCGAGACGGCCACTTCTGGCGGCACTTAAAACGTATGCGACAGCATTATGCCGAACGACGACAATGGATGGAAAACGCCCTGACCGAACAAGGATTTAGCGTCATTCCTCAGGAAGGTGGGATTCAACTGGTGATGAGTGTAGACGGAGATGATACTGCGCTGGTGCGCAAAGCGAATCAGGCCGGGTTAGCGGTTCAGGCGCTAAGCCGCTGGCGAATAACGTCAGAAGGAAAGGGGGGAATATTGCTGTCATTTACCAATATCAGCTCGGCGGAAATGGCGCAACAGGCGGCCTACCAACTGCGGTTGGCGCTGACATAAATCTGTACGTTACTTAAGATATTCGTCTCATCGTGTTCACTCGTTTATGGACTTTTCTGAAAGCGTTGCTAATGCTGAATCAGGTAAGGTAAGCCCGCAGTAAAAGATAACGAGGAAAATAATATGTATTTACGACCTGATGAGGTGGCGCGCGTACTTGAAAAAGTGGGCTTTACCGTTGATGTAGTGACGCAGAAAACGTACGGCTATCGGCGTGGCGAAAATTATGTGTATGTTAATCGTGAAGCTCGCATGGGGCGTACCGCATTAATTATCCATCCCACGTTGAAAGAGCGTAGCTCTTCGCTGGCGGAACCGGCAACGGATATTAAAACTTGCGATCATTACCAGCAATTCCCGCTGTATTTAGCCGGAGAGACTCATGAGCATTATGGTATTCCGCACGGCTTTAGCTCGCGTATTGCGCTTGAACGTTATCTGAGCGGGCTGTTTGGCGACGTTAATTCTAACTAATAACGCGACTGGCAGTGCCAGTCGCGAAGAAGCGTGTCAGGCTTTAGCCTGATGATAGCTGCTGACCTTAAACAAGCGGCGGCAATAATCAAGAAAGTAGCCATAGACAGCGCCCATCAGCATTGACACCACGATGTTCGAACTTACTGCAGCCGTAATCTGATGCCAGTCTGCGCCAACCGTCAGTAGAATAATCACATACACCGGCGACTGGAAGGTGACATAAGCCAGCACATCCGCCAGATTTTTTGCCCATCCTGCCTGCGTGGCTTTACGGGCCGCGCGCATGAACAAATCACGATACATGCCGTATGGCCACGCGATCAGTATGTTGACAGGGATAGCGACTAATCTGGAATACAGCGACTGTTCGAAGCTCATTCCAGAAAGGAATATTTCGATCAACATGTTCACGACAGAACAATAAACAACCATCGCGAACGTGTCTGCTACTGCATGACGCAAGCGTGACTGCGGAGAGAACATGTTAATGCTCCTTGTAAAAAGGGGAAAAAAGGTTTTGAATACCTTAACTGCCAGTGATTTGTCTTGCTGCTTTCGCGTTTTAATAGGATATCTGCCTGGATAATAACTAGCAACTAGCTGAAAATTTTTATTTATTGTCTTTTTGTCGATAAAATGCTCTGCAATGGTTTGTTTTTTGTTCGTTTTGGTGTTTTCGTTGCTGTGTTAATTAAAGTCTTTTTAGATCAAAGAGTTATTGTTGCTTGTTTTTCTGAATTTTTTGCGCTCCTTTTCTGAATGTTGACTGATGTGCAATAGGTATACTCGTTGGTTCCACGAGATGCTGTGGCTTGTTTCTTAAGTGACGCGCTGAGATACCTTGCAGGTATATTCAAAGCTGCAATCAGGGTAATAGAATATATTGTCTGGGCGATAGCAGAATGGATGCTATAAATATCAGAGTTGGCTATTTGTTTAATGATAAACGAATAAATTAGACTGGAATTATAATAATCAGTTGCATACAATATTTAGCGTAATACCATTTTTATGTTTTACGTTAAAGAGGTTTTGTTAATATGAGTTCAATGTTAAAAAACTTAAATAATATCCGCTCGCTGCGTGTAATGGCGCGTGAATTTTCCGTTGATGTGCTCGAAGATATGCTCGAAAAATTCAGAGTAGTGACCAAAGAACGGCGCGATGAAGAAGAACAGCTACAGCGCCAACGTGCAGAACAGCAGGCAAAAATTAATGCCTTGCTGGCACAGATGCAGGCAGACGGGATCAGCCCGGAGGAGCTGCTGAGCATAACACCTGCGACGGCACGTTCAGTTAAAAAACGCCAACCGCGCCCGGCGAAATATCGTTTTATCGATCTCAATGGTGAAACGAAAACATGGACCGGACAAGGTCGCACACCGAAGCCAATTGCCCAGGCGCTGGCGGCCGGCAAATCTCTTGATGACTTTTTGATCTAATTGCGAAGGCGGTGAGGAGATCTCACCGCTTATTTTCAGCAAACGCCGAAATCACCCTCTTCGGTATATCGCGTGACATCAGCTGCTTTCAGCGTGAATTTATCACCGCTTTCATTACTGGCTTGTACCGCCACAATTTGATCGTCATTGACTTCAACAACCTTCAGTTTTGGACCGCCCATACGCGGTTGAACCAGATCGCCAGGTTTAAACATATTGTTGTGCTCCTTTATTTATCATTTATCGCAGAACTCACCATAGATCACGTCAACCGGCGGGTACAGTGCTGTTTCAATGATTACCGCTTAATGAGTACGTCGGTTCCAGGGCATGATGTCCAGTAATCGCGCCATACCGCAAAAGCCAGTTACACCAGCGAGTATCAGCCCGGCGCCCACAAAACCGCTCAGCAGGAAGAAGGCGCTGCTAACGCTATAGCCCAGAATAACGCCGAGTAGGGCAAGGCTGCCTGCGGCTATCTGCACCTGACGCATCAGCGGTAACGGTTGTGAACTGTCTTTCGCCACCGGCAACCCTGCGGCTTTCCAGCCGTCAATTCCACCTTCCAGCAACCAGACCTGCGCGGGTGCGGCGATAGCGCTTAGTTTTGTTGCCGCATTTTGTGTACGTTTGCCTGACTGGCAGTGAAAAATCACCTGCTCGGCGCGTAAATTCGCAGGCAGCGATCCCTGCTCAAGCGCGGGTAATGGCGCCAGATGTGCCTCAGGAATATGCTCGTGCAGATACTCGTCAGCATCGCGGATATCAATCAGTTTTGCACCCTGCGCGACCAGTGTCTGCGCCTCGTGTGGGGAAATCGTCCCAATAGTCATGATGGCTCCTTATGGGCAATACAGTGTTTTTAATGTGGCGATCAGCGAATTCACGGCCGCATTTTTAATGGAGTAGAGGATGCGCTGGGCATCGCGCTGGCTTTCTATCAGACCTTCTTCACGCATACGCGCCAGATGCTGGGAAGTGGCGGAAGGACTAAGGCCGGTAACACGGGCTAACTCACCCGCGCTGGTACCGGGTGAACCACAGAGCATGCACAAAATCAGCAACCGTTTCGGGTTACTCATCGCTTTTAGCAGGGCGGCAGCCTGTTCAGCGCTGGCCTGGAGTTGTTCAAGTTCAGTCATATGTATTTAAGTATTGTCTAAATTAAGTATATTCTAAAATAAACGGCCAACGTACGCCAGCGTAAAGAGCGTAAAGGAGGGTAAAACAGCAGGGCGAGACGGGAGGAGTTAGCTACACTGATTAATCTTAGAGATAAAATCTCTTTTTAAACAATGATTAATTTTTGCTTGTAGGGAGTGTGTATGGGTTTCTGGAGAATCGTTTTTACTATTATTCTGCCCCCGCTTGGCGTGCTGCTGGGGAAGGGATTCGGCTGGGCATTTATCCTCAATATCGTTCTGACGCTGCTGGGCTACATTCCTGGTTTGATCCATGCCTTCTGGATACAGACGCGTAATTAATTCCTTTCTACTACGGCGCTTCGGCGCCGTTTTCTTTGTGTCCCTTTCTCCTCTGCTACACTTTTGGGTGTTGATTGTTAATTACCGAGGTGGATATGGGACTCTTCAATTTCGTAAAAGATGCAGGTGAAAAACTGTGGGATGCGGTCACTGGAAACCATGACACAGCCGATCTGGCAAAAAGAGTGCAGGAACACCTGAACAAAACCGGCATCCCTGATGCGGATAAAGTGGACGTGCAAATTAATGAAGGCAAAGCCACTGTTTCTGGTGATGGATTAAGTCAGGAAGCGAAAGAAAAAATTCTGATCGCGATTGGTAATATCTCTGGTATCGCCAGCGTAGATGATCAGGTTAAAACTTCTGCACCCGCGAGCGAAAGCCAGTTTTATACCGTGAAATCAGGGGATACCCTGAGCGCTATTGCCAAACAGGTTTACGGTAATGCCAACCTGTATAACCAGATATTTGAAGCGAATAAACCAATGCTGAAAAGCCCGGATAAAATCTATCCTGGACAGGTTTTACGTATTCCGGAACAGTAATATTATTCAGGCTTATTGCGTCAGCAATTTACCGCTCATAGCCTGTTGAATAATCGGAATCGGCGTCAGCAAGTGCTGGCGCATTAATTCGCTGGCGCGCGCGGCATCACGTGCCAGAATCACTTCGGTCAGCGTCTTGTGCTGATCGTGTTTGTCTTCCAGCATTTCAACCGACAGTACCGTTTTACGCAGCCAGATAAACCGGTAGCGCGCCGCCAGAGAAAACAGCCGTTCACGCATTTGCAGCAGATATTGTGAACCACAGCCGGCGACAATCGCCGAGTGAAACGCCTGATGGCGCTGATCCCACTCGTCGAGCATCTGTTCGCTGGCATCAATGGCTTCAAGCTTACTGAGCATATGCGCGCGCGCCAGAATTTCAGCTTCCCAGGCGTCGTCGCCGCGTTCAATGGCCAGCGCGACCAGCATGGCTTCCATATTGGCGCGGGCATCGAAAATATCGAGCAACTCCTGCTCTGACATCGGGGCGACACGATACCCTTTCTGATTAACCACCGTCACTAACCGCTCGGCAACTAACTGCGAAAGCGCTTCGCGCAGCGGTCCCACGCCTAGCTCATAGCGTGAGGTTAGCAGACTCATACGCAGTTTTTCATCAGGCTGATACACACCGCGGATGATGTCGTTCTTCAGCCAGCGGTATCCATCAATGGCCGTCGGTTGGGGAATGGCGGTCATGGTCATACTCCTGAAAGGATTTCCCGGCCTGCGCCGGGAACAGGTTTAATGCGTATTTTGCAATGGTGCTTTTTGCCACGATAGCAGTTTTTTCCAGCGTGACATAATGGGCACGGTGCAAATAATTCCTATGGCTAACAACCCGGTAGAGATAACTTCCAGCTGTTGGGCCGGGCGAAACAGCATGACCACCAACACAAAGATAATAAACGCGATGACCAGCCAGGTAAGCCACGGATAGAGCCACATTTTCAGTTTAATTTCACCGCCTCGCGCCAGCAGGATTTTGCGCATCCGCAGTTGAGAAACGGCAATGACCAGATACACCAGCAGCGCGATGGCACCGGAGCTGTCGATTAGGAATTTAAATACCTTGGCCGGGGCGTAATAGTTGACGATGACGGTGAGGAACGCAGCACCTGTCGACAGTAACACCGCCACATAAGGCGTTTTGCTGCGGTTCGTTTTACCCATAAAGGCGGGGGCATCGCCACGGCGGCTAAGGGAGTAGAGCATACGCGATGACGTATACAGTGCGGAGTTAAGACAGCTGGTCACTGACAGTAAAATGACGCAGTCCATGATCAATTTCGCGTGCGGGATATGCAGTAGCTCCAGCACCGAGCGATAAGAACCGACTTCTTTCAGGCCCGGCATATTCCACGGGATCAGCGCCACCACCACAAAAATAGAGCACAGATAGAAGATAGAGATACGCCAGATAACCGAGTTGGTGGCGCGAACGATATGTTTATCCGGGGTATCGGATTCGGCGGCGGCGATGGTAACTATCTCTGCGCCCATAAAGGAGAACATGGTGATTAACATCGCGCTGATCACGGCGCCAAAACCGTTGGGCATAAAGCCGCCCTGATCCCACAGGCGTGAAACTCCGCTAACCTCGGCATAAGGGTAGAAACCGCTAATCGCCGCTGCACCGAGGGTAATAAACGCCAGAATGGCAATCACTTTGCACAGCGCCAGCCAGAACTCGAACTCACCGTAATTTTTGACGCTCAGCAAATTACTGCCGGTTAACGCCAGCGTGATAACCAGAGAAAACAGCCAGATAGGAATACCCGGTACCCAGGAGTGCAGAATGATGGCGGCGATATTCGCTTCCAGAGGGATAACTAATACCCAGAACCACCAGTACAACCAGCCGATGGTATAACCTGCCCACGGGCCAATGGCCTTATCGGCGTAAGTGGAAAAAGAACCGGTATCCGGGGTGGCAACGGCCATTTCGGCCAGCATGCGCATAATCATCACCACCAGCAATCCGGCGAACAGATAGGCTAATAATACTGCGGGACCGGCTTCTGCAATCGCCACACTTGAACCGACGAACAGACTTGCGCCGATTACCCCGGCAATAGACAGCATGGTGACGTGGCGTGATTTCAGCCCGCCCCCTAAATCATGTGATTGTGACACTTGCCCCATCTTTAAACCTCGTTATTGTTATTGACGTCGCTTCCTGCACCTTACCCGTAGGCCCGGTAAGCGTAGCGCCACCGGGCATCACAACATTGCCGGATGGCAGCGCTTGCGCTTTATCCGGCCTACAATTTCCCGTTTTTATTCGGGGGTTTAACCCTGCTTTGCCTCGGCAAAACACTGGGCGATAATGTCCAGCCCCTGGCGGATTTGCGCATCTTCAATAGTCAGCGGGACAAGAATGCGCAGCACGTTGTAGTAAGGTCCGCAGGAGAGCAGGATCAGTCCTTTCTCGCGTGCACGCGCCACCACTTCCGCAGTCAGTTTGGCGTCTGGTTTCGTGTGGTCGCCGTTTTCGAACAGTTCGATAGCAATCATCGCGCCCAGCCCGCGTACGTCGCCAATCTCGCGATGGGTTTCCGCGATAGCCAGCAGGCCTTCGCGCAGGGTTTGTCCCAGCTCGTTGGCTTTTTGCAGCAGATTTTCCTGTTCAAAAATGTTCAGTACCGCCAGCGCGGCGGCGCAGGCAATTGGGTTACCGGCATAGGTACCGCCCAGACCGCCCGGTGGGATTGCGTCCATGACTTCGGCGCGTCCGGTCACGCCCGCCAGCGGGAAGCCTCCGGCGATGGATTTGGCGAAGGTGGTGAGATCGGGCGCAACGCCCATCTGCTCCATGGCAAACAGCGTACCGGTACGGCCCGCACCGCTCTGTACTTCATCGGCAATCAGCATGATCCCGTGTTCGTCACAAATGGCGCGCAGCCGTTGCATAAAGGAAGGAGAGGCTGCGTAAAAGCCACCTTCGCCCTGAACGGGTTCAATCACGATGGCGGCGACGTCTTCTGGCGCGGCATCGTTTTTGAAAATGCGGTGAATGCTGGCGATAGCATCATCTTCACTGATGCCGTGCAGAGGGCAAGGATAGAGCGCGCGATAGACGTGACCCGGCATCAGCCCCATTCCGGCGGAGTACGGATTGACTTTCCCGGTCAGTGACAGGGTGTAGTGGGTACGACCGTGGTAAGCGCCGCTAAAGGCGATAGTCCCCGTACGCTTGGTGGCGGCGCGGGCGATTTTCACCGCGTTTTCTACCGCTTCAGAACCGGTGGTCACCAGCAGGGTTTTCTTGGCGAAATCACCCGGCACTTTCTTATTCATGATTTCACACAGCTCCAGGTACGGCTCATAGGCCAGCACCTGGAAACAGGTATGGGACAGCTTTTTCAACTGCGCTTCTACCGCAGAGACGATCTGCGGATGCAGGTGACCGGTGTTCAGCACCGCAATACCGCCAGCAAAGTCGAGGAATTCCCGGCCTTCAACGTCCCAGACCCGACAGTTTTCTGCCCGCTCGGCAAAAATAGGGTGGATCTGTCCTACGCCACGGGGAACGGCGTTGCTGCGACGTTGCATAAGTTCTTTGTTGGTGCTCATCAGGTGTTCTCCAGTATTTGTTTTATTAAAGGCCGATGCACATATATTTGATTTCTAAGTAGTCTTCGATGCCGTATTTCGATCCTTCACGGCCAAGACCGGAGGCTTTTATCCCCCCAAACGGGGCGACTTCGTTGGAGATAATGCCGGTGTTAATCCCGACGATGCCGTACTCCAGCGCTTCGCCAACGCGGAAGACGCGGCTTAAATCACGGGCGTAGAAATAGGCGGCCAGACCAAACTCGGTGTCGTTGGCCTGAGCGATGACGTCAGCTTCGTCTTTAAAACGAAACAGCGGAGCCAGCGGGCCGAAGGTTTCCTCTTTGGCGACCTTCGCGTTATCAGGCACATCTACCAGAATGGTGGGCTGGAAGAAGTTACCGCCGAACGCATGAGGTTTACCGCCCGCGATAATGCGTGCGCCTTTATCCAGAGCATCGGCGATGTGTTCCTGCACTTTGGCAACCGCTTTCTCGTCGATCAGCGGTCCGGTGGTGACGTCAGGTTGCAGACCATCGCCGAGATGCAGCTTGCTCACCGCCTGCTGGAGTTTTTCAGCAAAGCGCTCATACACGCCGTCCTGCACGTACAGGCGGTTGGCGCAGACGCAGGTTTGACCAGCGTTACGGAACTTCGATGCCAGCGCGCCTTCCACGGCTTTATCAAGATCGGCATCGTCAAAGACGATAAACGGCGCATTGCCGCCCAGCTCCAGCGATACTTTTTTGATGTCTTTGGCGCACTGCTGCATTAACTGACGGCCGATTTCGGTCGAGCCGGTAAATGACAGCTTGCGTACCAGCGGGTTGCCTGTTAGCTCGTTGCCGACCGCGCTCGCAGAACCAGTCACCACACTGAAAACGCCAGCCGGGATCCCGGCGCGATTAGCCAGTTCTGCCAGCGCCAGTGCGGAGTAGGGGGTTTGACTGGCGGGTTTAAGCACCATCGTACAGCCTGCTGCCAACGCCGGACCGGCTTTACGGGTGATCATCGCTGAGGGGAAGTTCCACGGCGTAATCGCGGCGGTAACGCCGATCGGCTGCTTAATGACGATCAGGCGTTTATCAGCCTGATGGCCAGGGATCGTATCGCCATAGATGCGTTTGCCCTCTTCGGCAAACCACTCAATAAATGAGGCTGCATAGGTGATTTCGCCTTTGGCCTCCGCCAGCGGTTTACCCTGTTCCAGGGTCATCAAGCGGGCGAGATCGTCCTGATGCTCAATCATCAGGTTGAACCAGCGGCGCAGGATATTGGCTCGCTCTTTGGCGGTCAGCGCACGCCAGGCCGGCAGGGCGCGGTTAGCGGCGTTAATCGCTTCGCGGGTTTCATCTGCCCCCATTTTAGGTACGCTACCCAATTGCTGACCGTTGGCGGGATTGGTCACCGCGATGGTCTCGCCGCTGTTGGCGTCACGCCAGTTGCCGTCGATCAGTGCCTGCTGGCGAAATAAGGTTGGATCGTTAAGTTGCATGATTGCTTCCTGTCTTAATCGGTTTAACGGGTAAATGCGGCGTGTAATGTCTCCACGCTACGTGCCGCACGCAGCGTGCGTCCGGGGTTACTCTGGTTCTCCAGCAGCGCATGAACTTTGCTGACAATATGTGCGCCGATAGGGATTGCCGACGTTGCTGCCGGAGAAGGGGCGTTACAGGTGTGAATTGAGCGTGGCGTGGTGACAAACAGAAAATCGTCGATAAGCTTGCCATCAGGTGACACCGCCTGTGCCCGTACGCCCGCAGGCCACGGTTGCAGATCCTTAAGCGTCAGGCTCGGGCAGTACTTTTGTACCAGCCGCAGATAACCGCTTTTGCACAGCGAATTCTTCATTTCGCCAAGCCCTGAGCGCAGGTTGTTTTGCAGCACGCGGCGAATACCAGAAGAGCCGAGGATCTCCAGCGTATCGCTGAGCGAGAAGTCACGTTTACGATAGCCTTCACGTTTAAATGCCAGTACCGCGTTGGGGCCGACGGTGACGCTGCCGTCAATCATCCGGGTCAGATGAACGCCGAGAAACGGCATCGCCGGGTCGGGGATGGGGTAGATCAAATGGTTAACTATCTGATTATGTTCTGGCGCCAGGCGGAAATATTCGCCCCGGAACGGACAGATGATAAAGCCAGGTTCAACGCCGAGCATTTTTACCAGTCGGTCCGCCATCAGGCCAGAACAGCTAATCAGCGTCGCGCCTTCATATTCCTGGCCCTGACGGGTACGGACAATTACGCCCGCAGCATGCTCTTTCAGCGCGCTGACCTCGGCGTTGTAAATAATCTCACCGCCTTTAGCCTGGAAAATCTTCGCCATCGCGGCGGTGACTTCGCGGTAGCTGACAATCCCGCTCGACGGGACAAAAATGCCGCCCAGTCCGGTGATATTAGGTTCACGCTCGCGAAGTTCCTGCGCATTCAGCCATTCGCGCTCCAGACCGTTAGCGGCGGTGCGATCCCAAAGCGCGCGCATGCGCTCCATTTCCAGAGCGGAGGTGGCAACCAGCATTTTTCCGCAGACGTCGTAGCGGATGCCGTTTTGGTCGCAAAAGGCTTTTGTGGCGCGATTTCCGGCCAGGCAAAATTGTGCCTTCAGGCTGCCGGGGGTGTAATAGACCCCGGCATGAATGACGCCGCTGTTGTGGCCCGTCTGGTGGCAGGCCGGGCCGGACTCTTTTTCCAGTAGCGCGATTTTGGCGTCCGGATAGACATCAATCAGTTGCATGGCGGTCGACATGCCGATAATGCCGCCGCCAATAATCACAAAATCATACATCCGCTTTTCCTTCGCGCTTACTGATGGGTCTGGTAGTGGTTGGTCGCGTACGCAAAATAACCACGCTGGCGCATCAGTTCGCGGCGCAAGTCCGGATGCGAAGTGAAACGATCGCGCCCGTGCAGCCAGAACAGGTTGTTGATCAGCAGGAATTTACCTACTGAAACCGGAACGGAAATAATGTTCTTGCTGGTTTCCAGCGCATCGGACAGTTCGCTCAGCCAGACGCCTTCCTCATAGTCTTTTGGCTGGACGAACTGGTCGATGTAGCGCATTACCGGGCGGCCCTGCTGGTCAACGTCAAATACCGGATGGAACACTTCCTGACTGACGTTTTTGCTTGGCGGTGCGGCAAAGCGCATGGCGCGACGTGCCAGAGGATGGGTAAAGTACTGATCCAGATGCTCCCAGTCGTCGAGGTGCAGCAGCAGCGAGTTACCGCCGGTCATGTTCTGCTCGTCGATCTTCATCATCAGCACGTAATCGGTGATTTCTTCGAGGTAGGTTCCGTCGTTGTGCAATTCCATTACTCGGTGAGGCTGGCGCAGATAGCTGTCTGAGTTATCGACGTTTTTCACCACAAAACGTGCGTAATATTGACCGCTCATCGCATCAAAATTAGAGCGTCCGATGAGGTGCGCTACCGCCGTTGCCAGCTTGACCATCTCTTCCGCCTGCGCCACGTCGTCTACGCCAACGGCATTGATCAGCAGTGCGCCTTCGGCACGATCGAGCAGGGTTTTCAGCAGCAGGGGCTGTAACTGATTGCCGCACAGGTCGTCGAGGATCTTGCCCACTTTGAAGCGCAAGAAGGATTTGTATTCCAGCGCCTGAACCGGCCACTGCGCGACGGCCTGCAGAAATTGCTCAGTGGTCTCAGCAGAAAAAGTCAGCTCCAGCAGGCGTGGGGATTGGGCTGACGGTTTCAGCGTGAAACCGCTGTAGTGCTGGGCTGGATCTTCAGCGTTCGGTTTTACGGCAGTCAGTGCGTTCATCAAATCGTTCCTCTCAGTAGATTGTCAGGGAGATATGGCGCAGCTCGTTTCGTAGCCATAAATTAAAAATATCTACATTTTTGAAAAACGCGCACAGAATGAGCTTGTTTGTTTATTATTTGTGATCAAAAACAACAAATATTTAACATTATGAAGGGTGTGGGTTAATGCGAGGGAAAAAATAAAGTATTTTAAAACAGTGGGTTAATCACGCTGCCGTTGGTGATGTGTCAGCGGCAGCGGCAAAGTCAGTAACCAACTTTATAAATACGCCCGGTTTGGATGCCTTCCACACTGCGGCGGTAGGCGTTGGCGACGGTGGTGGCGGGCACGCTTTCAAAGCCCGGGAAGAAACTGTCGTAAGCTTCGGCGGACTCACTCAGCACGGTCGGACTTATCAGGTTAATGCGTTGACCATGGCCTAGTTCACAGGCCGCGGCGCGAACAAACCCTTCCAGCCCGGCATTGATCGTTGCGGCGTTTGTCCCCTGGGCGATGGGCTCGTGGGCGATAATGCCGCTAATTAACGTTATCGATCCGCCATCATTCAGGAAATGCTGCCCGGTTAATGCCAGGCGTATCTGGCCTAATAGTTTATCCTGAAGCCCCTGATTAAAGTCCTGGTCGGTCATTGTCGACAGCGGCCCAAAGAACAGATTACCGGTGGCGGAAACGATCGCATCTACCCGACCGACTTTTTCAAACAAGGCCTTGACACTCTCCTGCGAGGTGATATCGACCTGGTAATCACCCTGAGTGCGACCCACGCGGACCACCTCATGTTTACGGCTCAATGCTTGCGTAACTGCGCGACCCACTGTACCACTGGCACCAATAATGACGATTTTCATAACCACCTCCGCAATAGTGTGAGCCGTTATTCTTTAATGAAAATTAAATCAGATAAACTGGCTAAAAGTTAGATGATTACTAACCAGGGGTTTGTAATATGGATAAACTGCGCGGCATGGAAACGTTTGTCGCCGTGGTGGAGAGTGGGAGCTTTACTTCTGCGGCGACGAGGCTCGAAATGTCTGCGGTGATGGTGGGAAAATATATCACCCAACTGGAAGCGCAGCTCGGCACGCGTTTGCTGGAGCGCAATACGCGCCGCCAGAGTCTGACCGATGCCGGACGCGTCTATTTTGAAGAAGCCCGTCGCGTGCTGGAGCAGGTATCGATAGCCGAACGTTCGGTAGAGCGTCTGCGGCTGGCACCTGCGGGGACGCTGCGCATTAGCGCGCCTACTTCTTTTGGCGCTTGCGTGATCTCGCCGCTGGCCGCTGCGTTTTTACAGACCTGGCCAGAGGTGCGCATTGAACTGGATCTCACCAACCGGATGGTTGATCTGGTGAATGAAGGTGTCGATCTGGCGATCCGCATTGGCGATATCCATCAGACTGACGTGGTGGCGAAATACCTGTGTCCCTACCGTATGGCAATTTGTGCTTCTCCAGATTATCTTGCTCGTCATGGCACCCCCCGGACGCCCGCGGATCTGGTGGATCATCTGTGCCTGTCCCATACCGTGTGGACGGCTCGCAACGAGTGGATACTGCCTGGCGTGACGGGGGAGGTCAGATGGAAGCGCGATGCGATCCTGCGCTGTAACGATGGTCATGGCCTGCGTATGGCAGCGGTAGCGGGGGCTGGGCTGTTATTGCAACCTGAGGTGCTGCTGGCGCAAGAACTGGCTACGGGGAAATTGATTCGGATCCTGGAAGGGTTTACGCCGCAGCCGCGGCCAATTCATTTGCTGTGGCGACAGGATTTGCGTCCTTTGCCTAAGCTGACACGGTTTGTTGAACATGTGCTGGAAGGAACGCAGGGGCTGCGCGGAAAATAAAAATGCCGGATGGCGTTGCACTTATCCGGCCTACAACCGAGCCAAATTGTAGGCCGGATAGGGCGCAATAGCGCCGCCATCCGGCATATTATTAACTGATATCCACCTGCGGTTTGCTGTTGCGTTTACGGATCATGCGCAGCACCGGCGGGACCACGATAACCAGTACCGCCATCACCAGCAGCACTTTCGCCACGCCGCTGGCCCACAGAATATCCATACTGCCGTTACTGATAGACAACGCCCGGCGCAGGTTCTGCTCCAGCATTTCCCCGAGAACGAAGCCCAGAATCAATGGCGACATTGGGAAGTGCATTTTACGCAGGATGTAGCCCAGCACGCCGAGGGCGACCATCAATACCAAATCGAAGGTGGTGCTGTGAACGGCGTACACGCCAACCGCGGAAACCGCCGCGATAGCCGGTACCAAAAACCACAGCGGGATGGTCAGCATGCGGGTAAACAGACCGATCAGCGGAATGTTCATCACCAGCAGCATTACGTTAGCAATCAGCAGCGCCGCAATCAGCCCCCAAACGATATCCGGCTGCTCGGTAAACATGGCTGGACCCGGGGTGATGTTGTACAGCGTCAGTGCGCCCATCATTACCGCCGTGGTACCGGAGCCCGGCACGCCGAGCGTCAGCATCGGAATGAAAGAGCCACAAGCCGAGGCGTTATTGGCGGCTTCTGGTGCCGCTACGCCACGAATATCGCCTTTGCCAAAGCTGTCGCTGTTGCCGCTGAGCTTTTTCTCGGTCATGTAGGTGATGGCACTGGCAATGGTGGCGCCAGCGCCAGGCAGAACGCCGACGAAAAAGCCAATCACTGATGAACGCAGGGTGGCCCCTACGCACTGTGCGCCTTCTTTGGCGTTGAACAACATGCGGCCCGTTTTACGCACCAGCGTCTGGCCACTGCTGGTATGTTCCAGCATTAACAATATTTCAGAGACAGAGAACAGCCCAATTACCACCACGATAAACTGCACACCGTCGGAGAGATGGACACTGTCAAAAGTAAAGCGATAAACCCCGGTGTTGGCGTCTACGCCGACGGTCGCAAGTCCGAGACCGATAAGCGCTGCCAGAAATGATTTCAGCGGATTTTGCGCCATCATGCTGCCGAGACAGGCAATGGCGAAAACCATTAAGGCAAAGTATTCCGCCGGACCGAAGGCCAGCGACCATTGGGCTAGCGCTGGGGCAAACAGAATGATGCCGCCGATGGCGATAAGCGAACCAAAGAAAGAGCTGACCGCCGAGATTGAGAGCGCGACGCCGCCGCGCCCTTGCTGCGCCATCGGGTAGCCATCCAGCGCGGTCATAATTGCTGCCGCATCGCCGGGCACGTTCAGCAGGATGGAGGAGATGCGCCCGCCATATTCACAGCCAATGTAGACCGTAGCCAGCAGGATCAGCGCGGATTCTGCGGGCAGATGCAGCGCAAAGGCCAACGGCAGCAGAATCGCCACGCCGTTGATCGGCCCAAGGCCAGGCAACAAACCCACAATGGTGCCGACAAAACAGCCTATCAAGGCGATGACCAGGTTTTCCGGCGTCATTGCCACCGCGAAACCCTGAGAAAGATAAATCCAGGTATCCATCGTTTCTCCGTTAACCCAGCCAGGCGCCGAGTGGTAAGGTGACGTCAAGCAGTCTGTCAAAGGCATACCACAGCAGAATGCCTAGCACCGCGCCGGAAATTCCTGCAGCCGGGATGGTTGCGCCGAACAGCATGCCAATCACCACGGTGAGAATGGCGGTGGCGATGGGAAAACCGAGCCACTCAAAACCCCAGGCGTACATCAACAGAACAATCACCATCGTCAGCAGCTTTTGCAGCACGTGGCGACGGGGCCAACTGATGGTGTCCGGATGGCGCAACAGCAGCGCCACGGCGCAGACCAGCATCAGACTGATAATGCCAAGCGGGAAGGGACGCGGGCCAACCGGCTCATAGCTGTATTCGCTGCTGATTTGCCAGGCTACGAACAGCCCGGCTATGCAGAGCAACAGCCAGATACCTGCGAAAATACGATCGCTCATCATCTTTGCCTCTGCGTTTACTTCGCCAGACCGAAGGCTTTAGCCTGCTCACGATAATCCGTGACCTGCTTTTTCACGTAGTCGTCGAGCTGTTTGCCGCTCATGTTGAACTCAAACAGACCGCGTAGATCGCGCTGCTTTTTAAACTCATCGGTCTGCTGGAGTTTGTTAAAGGCATCAACCCACCACTGGTATTCGGCATCGCTGACTTTTGGTCCAACGTAGAAGCCACGAATGATCGGCCACACCAGGTCGTAACCCTGCTCTTTGGCGGTTGGCACATTGGCTAACTGACCCGGCAGGCGTTCTTCAGAGAACACCGCGAGCACGCGTATTTTGTCGCCGCTGAGGTAAGGCACCATCTCACTGAGATCGCCGGAAACCACCTGTACGTGATTTCCCATCAATGCGGTAACCGGTTCGCCACCGCCTTCAAAGGCCACGTAGCGCATCTTGTGCGGATCGACATTGGCTTTTTGCGCCAGCAGCGCCGACTTCATCCAGTCCTGGCTACCGATAGAGGCACCTGCGCCAATGACCACGCTGTTGGGATCTTTTTCCATGGCTGTCAGCAGATCTTTCAGCGTCTTCCATGGCGCGTCCTGACGTACGGCAATCATGCCGTAGTCGGTGCCGACACTTGCCAGCCAGCGGACATCATCCACACCGTAGCGGCCAAATTTACCTTGTGACAGATTAAGCAAGGAGCCGCCGGAGAAGGCCACCACGGTGCCCGCTTCTGCCGGGCGTTGGGCAACAATCGCGTTATAGGCCACAGCGCCAACGCCGCCGGGCATGTAGGTTACGCGCATCGGTTTTTCGATAGCGCCGGTTTCCATCAAACTCACCTGAATCAGCTTACAGGTGAGATCGAAACCGCCGCCGGGTTTAGCAGGAGCGATACATTCAGTGCGCGACGGCGCTTGTTCCGCCAGTACAGAGGTACTCATCAATAAAATGCTTGCAGTAAGGGTACGAAATAACTGTTTTTTCATTGTTTATCCTCACACCGGAAAACCGGATTTTCAGGTACGGAAGAAGATTTTTGTGATTATGTGAGCCGATGTGTAGCAGTTCGGTTGCGTGATTGTTAAAACATTAACCTTTCAATTCCCTTTCAATGCGGCAGAAACTTTACAGGATGTGATATGCGTCTCTTATTAGCGGAAGATAACCGTGAGTTAGCTCACTGGCTGGAGAAAGCGCTAGTGCAAAACGGTTTTGCCGTTGACTGCGTGTTTGATGGCCTGGCAGCCGACCATCTTTTACATAGCGAAACGTATGCGCTGGCGGTGCTGGACATCAATATGCCGGGGCTGGATGGCCTGGAAGTCGTTCAGCGGCTGCGCAAGCGCGGGCAGACGCTTCCTGTCCTGCTGCTGACGGCGCGTAGCGCGGTGGCCGATAGGGTGAAAGGGTTGAACGTCGGAGCCGATGATTATCTGGCAAAGCCGTTTGAAATCGAGGAACTGGATGCCCGACTGCGGGCCTTGCTGCGTCGCAGTGCGGGACAGGTGCAAGGCATACAGCAACTGGGGGAGCTGGCGTTTCACGATGAAGGCTATTTTCTGTTGCAGGGGCAGCCGTTGGCGCTCACGCCACGTGAACAGGCGCTGTTGACGGTGCTGATGTACCGTCGGTTGCGGCCGGTTTCACGTCAGCAGTTGTTTGAGCAGGTCTTCAGCCTGAGTGATGAGGTTAGTCCCGAAAGCATTGAGCTGTATATCCATCGCTTACGTAAAAAGCTACAGGGAAGCGATGTGCGTATTGCTACGCTGCGTGGTCTGGGCTATGTGCTGGAGCGTAGCGATGAAGTGGGTTAAACCCCAATCGTTGTACCTGCAACTGCTGATGTTTCTGGGCCTGCCGCTAATGTTGCTGTGGGGCCTGTCGGCATTTAACAGCTATGTCAGTGCGCTACAGGCGGCGACCCAGGCGTATGACCGGACACTACTCTCATCCGCCAGGACCGTCTCCGAGCGGCTGGTGGTGCGCAATAAACAGCTGGAAGTGAACGTGCCATGGGTGGTGCTGGACAGCTTTGAACTGAATATGAACGACCGACTGTATTACAAAGTGGTTGATCCGGCGGGGAAGGTTATCTCTGGTTATGACGATTTACCGGCGATGCCGCCTGCCACCTCGCGCACGCGTCTTTACCCGGCGCTGGCATGGTTTTATCACACCGAATATCGCGGTGAGGCAATCCGCGTGGCACGTCTTCTGCAGCCCGTCAATGAAGGCGGTATTGTCGGAATGGCGGAGATTTATGTTGCCGAAACGCTGCAATCGCGGCGTTATCTGGCGCGACAGCTGCTGTTTTCCTCGTGGGTTTCGCAAGGGTTGCTGGTGCTACTGACTCTGGTGCTGGTTGGCTGGCTGCTGCGCCGGGTGCTACGCCCGATGCGCCAGCTGTCATCGCTGATGGTGCGTCGTGAGCCAGGCCTACTGACGCCGCTGCCGGAGCTGCTGCCATGGTCGGAAACCCGCCTGCTGATTGTGGCTTTCAACCGTTATCTGGACCGACTTCGCGGTCTGATCTCTCGTCAGGAGCGCTTCAGCGCGGATGCTTCCCATCAGCTCAAAACGCCGTTGGCGGTACTGAAAACTCAGGCATCGGTGGCTCTCGCCAGCGTCGAACCGCGGCAATGGTATGAGAGTTTACAAGCCATGAGTAGCACGCTCGATAATACCATTCAACTGACGGAGAGGCTGTTGCAGCTGTCTGCGGTGAAGCGTAAGGAGCAGGGGGAAAGGCATTTCTCGCCGGTTAATCTGTATGAGGTGGTGCAAACCAGCTGTTTTACCCGACTGGCGCAGTCGCGTAGTAAAGGGATCGATCTGGGCTATGAGGGGGAACAGGACGCGGTGTGGGTCGAGGGAGATGAAGTGCTGCTCGGTGAACTGTGTGGGAATCTGCTGGATAACGCACTGAAATACACGCCGTCGCAGGGGATGGTGACTGCCCGGCTGCAACGAGAAGGAGAGGCCGTGGTGCTGGTGGTCGAAGATAGCGGGCCGGGCATAGATGAGCAGATGGTTCATCAGGCCCTGCTACCGTTTCATCGTCTTGATAACGTAGGCAATGTCCCAGGCGCCGGGATCGGCCTGGCGCTGGTCAATGATATTGCTCGTCTGCATCGCACGCATCCTCAGCTAACGCGTAGTGAGACATTAGGTGGGCTGAGGGTTCGGGTACGCTTTTTAAGCGTTACCGTATGAGGTATTCATGATGATGATATTTGTTGTTTAATTATAATAAAAGGTAATTAATTGTATTATTAATATCATTTGAAATGTTGTCGTAAGGCAGCTGTTTTTATTTTAATTACTGTATTAAACAGCACCTCTAAGGTGATTCAACGTCACTGAAACAATACTTTTGTGCAATTTATCATACATAAAACACTTTTTCATAGACCATGGGATGTTATCTGTCAATAGCGAAAATGTTGTTAAAGGTTATCTTTTTTGCTGAGGTAGATAAAACTTCTATTGATATCATCTGCATTAAAATCATATAGATACGATTTCGCTGGGGAGTATTGTCACAGTAATGAGTATTATTTTTTACATTTACTGACAATGTACCATTGCGTTTTTTAGACTTGTGATATAATTAGCAACATGAAATGAGAAAAAAACAATTAAAGATCAATAAATAATGGGCTGAGATATGCTTAAAAAATCGCTAAAGATTAGCAGCCAAGGATATCCAGTCTTTTTAAAACTGGTCGATTTCATTGTTATCAATGTGACGTTAATTTTTAGCGCCCATCTGCTGGGTTTGGTGCCCTTTAACACCATTGCCATTTTGAGTCTTCTCTTCTCAATCTTTTTCTTGCTGTTTGCTGAATACATTAAAATGTACCAGCAAAAGATTAAGACGATCGGTTTACGTAATCAAAAGCGCTTGGTTTTTTGTACGCTGCTGGCGATTTTTTTTAACGAACTGGTCAGTATGACGGTGGCTGAACCTGAGTCACTGGGCTACTTAGACAGACTGCCTTCCCCTTTTTATTCAGCCATTATTTACTGGTACTTCATTCCATTACCTTTTCTTTACTACATTCGTTTTTTTATTTTTAAGTATTCAACGAAAAAGAGTATCCGTGTGGCGATTATTGGTCTGACCGACAATGGTCTGGCCGCAGAAACCGCGCTAATGAATGAATACGCCAATATCACATTAGATCTGGCCTTTTATGATGAGCGCGCCTTATCTCGCTGTGGCGATGTCGTTGATAAGGTTAAAAGCCCCTTTCGTGGTCCGGTGATCAATCTGGTCGAGGAAGCCAAGAAGGGAAACATAGACGAAATCTATATTGCTTTACCGATGGTTGCTTTACATCGTATTCGTCACTTTTTGGCCATGATGTCAGACACCACCGTAGATACCTATATTGTTCCTGACTTTTATACCTACAGTAACAACATGTCCAAGTTACGCTCCATCCACAATCTGCAAACTATCGGTATTTTCAGTTCACCGTTCGAAGGGGCGGGCTCGTTTATTAAGCGGGCGGAAGATTTGGTTCTTGGCAGCATCATTATGGTGATGATTTCCTCCCTGATGCTGGCGATTGCCATTGGTATCAAACTCACGTCCCGTGGGCCGGTTTTTTTCAAACAGGACCGCTATGGCTTGAGTGGGCAAAAAATTAAGGTCTGGAAATTTCGTTCTATGCGCGTCATGGAGAATTCCGATACGGTTATTCAGGCCACTAAAAACGATCCGCGGGTAACCAAATTCGGGAGCTTTTTGCGCCGCACTTCGCTGGATGAACTTCCGCAATTTATTAATGTTTTGCAGGGAAGTATGTCGATTGTCGGTCCCAGGCCTCATGCGGTTACGCATAATGAGCAGTACCGAAAACAGGTCGAAAATTACATGATTCGCCATAAAGTTAAGCCAGGGATCACTGGGCTTGCGCAGATCAACGGGTTCCGCGGGGAGATCGATGCGCTTTATAAGATGGAAAAAAGGGTTCAGTACGATATTGAGTACATTCAAAACTGGTCGTTATGGCTGGATATAAAAATTATTATTAAAACTATTTTCAAAGGATTTGTCGGTAAGAATGCATACTAAATTACTCGTTATTACCGGAATCGTGATATCGCAGTCCGCATGGGCTGATTTAACACCGAAATCACACATTGGCTTTGCGGGGATAGACTTCCAGGGCAAGGTCGCTGTGGACTATGGTTATAATGATAACGTGTCTTATCAGCCACATAGCAGCGATGCTATCGGTTCCTCGTTTCAGAGTGCGGCGCCCGTTCTGAGTATGATTGGAGAGCGTGGTCAGGATAAGTATTTGCTGATGTACTCTGGGGATTATCGTAACTACTCAAGCGATTCTGCTGATAACTACAACGATCATTTTTTCCGTTTTAACGGTGCCTGGCGGTATGGGCTCAAGCATGGCTTAACCCTCAATCTGGAGGATTCGCTTGGGCATGAATCCCGCGGTCGTGACATCACCGAGGGTTTTTTACCTAGTCAGTTCGAGCAGTATGGGATTAAATCTCCGCTGACGACGAATTTTATCAATAGTGAATTACGCTACAGCTACGGTGCGCCTGATGGTCGCGGCAAAGCGGAACTGGCGTTGTTATACAAAAAACTGACTTTCGGTAACACCTCTGATGTTCGGGACAGCAGTGAGGACTTCTACAATTATATTCAGGAACAGGAATGGCATGAAAATAGCCTGATAGCGGAAGTTTTTGACCAATACTCATCCAGAACGCGCTTTCGCTATAGCTTTATTACTAACCAGCGTCGCTATGATAACAACTCAGAAAAAGACACTAATGAGTATTATTTACTGTATGGCCTGAAGTCGCAGTTGACGGGAAAAACCAATGTCGACATGAATATTTCATGGTTGTATAAAACATTTGAAAACAACGCAAACTCGCATGATTTTAATGGTCTAAACTGGGACATAAAAGCGGAGTGGAAGCCGTTACAACAGTCTGTTTTCACGGCCCACTCTGCGCAAAGCATTAAAGACCCATCGGAAGTTGGGGGATATATTTTAGTGACCCAGTATGGCCTTTCTTACCAGCATTTCTGGTTAGGCACTCGTTTTTCTACTTTATTGGACTACTCATTCACTTCGGAAGACTATAAAAAACAGAACAAGGATCGACATGATAAAGATGGCGTGTTTAGCGTCACCATGAGCTATGACTACACACCGTCGGTTAATTTTGAGATTAAATATCAGATAGATACATTAAATTCGAATAAGGATACTGACTCGTTTTATATCGGTCCCAACGACAATCAGGAAGTCATTAGAACGTTGGGTTATGATAATTCTATGATTATGCTTAAAGCTAAGGTTCAGATCTAAAATGAAAATAATAGAACTGTGCGCGGTTTTGCTATTCAGTATCCTGTTGGTCGGATGCACAGCGTCCAGCCCGCGATTAATGGACGATCCTGCTACTGTTCAGCAGGATTACCGACTTGGGGCGGGGGATACGGTCAATATCGCTGTTCATGGTCAACCCGATATGACGATGCGGTTTATTTTGGATAAGAGCGGGGAAATTAATTTCCCGTTTGTTGGTGCTCTTAAATTACAAGATAAAACCGTTGATCAAGTGACTAAAGAATTAACTCAACGCCTGACCGGAGATTATTTTACATCTCCAATGGTGACGGTGAGTATTGCTGAGTTCCGCAAATACTATGTTTCAGGTGAGGTAAAAAGTCCAAATGGCTTCGCTTATGAGCCAGGGCTTACCGTCGAGAAATCTATTGCGCAGGCGGGTGGATTTACAGATCGTGCTGACCGAAAAGATATCAACATTCGCCTGTCAGGGAGCAATCAGCTGCTTGAGAATGTCGATTTAACGCACTCTGTTCATCCTGGGGATGTCGTGATTATTGGCATGGGGTTCTTCTGACGATGAAACTATCAATAGTGGAAAACGGCAAAAAACGAGAAAGCAGTGTCGAATTCTCCCGTTTTGCCAAAGAGCTGAAAAAGAACGCCTGGAAAATCGCGCTGGCCGGTATCGTTGCCGGGGTCGTCGCGTATCCGTTAATCAGCATGATGTCCTCAAAGTATGTTTCAACGGCGACGGTGCTGATTAAGGCGCAGGCTGATAACGTTTCTCCGTTTCCACAGGTTGATGGTTTCGATTCAACACGCAGTGGTTACTACGAAACACAATATGCGTTGATGCATTCACGTATTGTGCTGGAGCAAGCCGTACGTGATATGAAGCTGGATGAAAACCCGGAGTTTACCGGGGAAAAAGCCGGTGCTCAGGGGGCTGATAGCAATGAAAGTCGGCAACTGAGAATGGAGCAAGCGCTGAAAACGCTGGCGAAAAATCTGAATGTCATTGGTATTCGTACGACGAACCTGGCGTCTATTACCTATGAATCAACGTCCCCACAGGTAGCGGCTGACATTGCGAATGGCGTCGCGCAGGCTTTCATCAACTACACGGTGGAGCAGAAACGTCTGAAGGTGGAGAAAGCTCGCGAACTGAATTTTGAAAAAATGGAAGAGATTCAGAAGTCGATAGCTAAGCAAAAAGACGAGATGGACAGCTATCTGAAAAATGCCGGGCTGCTGACCTTCCGCGGTATCGATGGTTTTGAAACCGAGCAGTTAAGTATCGTAACTAATCGCCTGGCCGATGCGACCCAGCGTCGGGTTGCCGCTGAATCCGTCTATAACGAGGTGAACGGGGGAGGTAAGTCCCTTGAGAGCGTTATCTCGCTGCCTTCGGTCTCTAACCACGCTCAGATCCAGGATTTGCGCATTGCGTTGATTCAGGCGCAACGAACGTTGTCCGAACAGCGTAAAGTGTATGGGCCAAAAAACCCCGCTATTTTAAAAGCCGAGGCCGATGTTCAGTCGATCCAAAGCCAGACCGGACGAGTGTTGGGCGAGCTGAAAGTCGGTTTACGTCAGCAATATCTGGCGGCGCTGGCGGACGAAAAAAACTATCAACAGCAAGTGATTGAGCAGAAAGAGATCTTCCAGAAAATGGCGTCAAAACGGGATGCCTGGAACAGTCAAAAGCTGTCGTTAGATAAAATGGAAGACCTGTATAAATCGCTTTATCAACGTACTCAGGAGCTGTCGCTGTCCGGCGTGAATGCCGATGCGGTGTTATACGACCCTGCGGTACCCGCGTTAAAACCGGCGAAACCGAATAAATCTCTATTGTTGCTGATGGTGGTCATGCTGGTGGTGGTGTTCAGCATCATGTATTTCATTGTCAAAGCGGCAATGGATAACTCAATCGGTACACTCAGTCGCATGAAAAAACGGCTCAATGTTGTTCCGTTGGGTGAAATTCGTCGTTTTAGCGGAACCTCAGGGCGCGCACAGGTGCGGGACATGATCATGAAGAACCCGCTTAATGCCGATATTGTGCACGGCATCCGTACCCGGATTATGCTGGATAATCGACCTTTACAGACACTCGCCGTGGCGTCGACGGAGCACGGCGATGGGCGTTCTTTGTTGGCGAATCTGTTAGCGAACTCTTTTAGTTTCGACCAGAAAACACTGCTTATTGATGCAGATTTCTTTAACACTGGTGGGCTCACATCCGAGCTGGCTTCAGCTACATCCGCAGGCTTAGCGGAACTGCTGCGCGGGGAGACAGAGCTTGAACAGGCGAGGATCAAACTCAGTGATAATCTCGACTTTATTCCACACGGCAAGAACACCATCTCATCTTTACTGATGCTGTCGTCGGAGCATGTTGAACTCTTAATGCGCGAGTTGAAATCGCATTATCAGCGCATCATTATTGATGTTGCTGCTGTGAATCAGAGCCAGGATGTTCAACTGATCAAACGTGCCGTCGATGGCGTTGTTTTCATTGTGAAAGCCGGGGCGGGGTCGGCGGGACAAATCGCCAACGCGCTGGATAAGATCGAGGAAAATAACGGCGTGGTGATTGGTGCTGTGCTCAATGCAGTTGAAGAAAAGGATCTTGAGACGCAAGAGGGTCTGCGTTCACTGAACTTCAGTACCGATCAACTGATGGCAACGCCAGGCCGCGTATGAGTCTACTGAAGAGCGCTTCCACGATAGCCGGTTCATCAGTCATCTCGCAGTTGATTGGTGCACTGTCTATTTGGTTGATTTCACACAAGTACGATATGGCTGAAGTGGGGCTTTATGCGCTCAACTACAGCATCGCCGTGGTGGGCGCTCAGGTGTGTACCTTTGCATCACAGCTGTTAATTCCTAAACAGCAGGATGATGAACTGGTGCAGAATGTCGTGTTTTGCCTAATACAAAGCACGATCATTGCCTTACCTTACGCCGTACTCACCGCGTGGCTGTTTCACCAGAACATCCTGTTCCTCTATTTACTGACGCTGGCAACGGCGTGGGTTTTAATCTCGGAAAACCTGTCGCTACGCACGGCTAACTTTCGTTTTCTGATCTTCCAGCGCATTTCTGTTTCTGTGGTCGTTGTACTTTCCGTCCTTCTTACGCACCATGTACAACTATTTTATTGGTCGTGGGCCTGCGTGACGATGGTGCTGACCATAAGCTGTATTTTGCATTCGTTTGATATTCGTTCGGTGGCGGCCAGACATCTGCGACCCGCCAGTAATTGGCATTTTTTCAAACAGAATATTCATCACATTACCAAAGTGGGCAGCGCGGAAGTGTTGGCGATGGCCAGCAGCAATTTGCCTATTATGCTGATTAACTTTTGGTTCTCGGCGCTGACGGCGGGTTATTTTTCCGTGGTTAGCCGCTTTTGCCTGGCTCCGGTGGTGATCATCGGGAATGCGGTGCGTAATACTATTTTTTCCAAGTGGTCTATCGATTTTAGAAATAACACCTTTAATTATCAGGAATATACCCGGGTACGGATGCTGTTATTGGTGCTGGGGGTTTTCTGTACTCTTGGCGTGTTTATTTTCTACCCGATTGTGATGCGCCTTGGTTTTAGCGAAGACTGGATAAACTCCATTGAGACATCACGCTACATGTTGCCCTATTTATTCCCGGCGCTGGCGATAAGCCCTCTGACGGTGATAGAACTTATTTTTGGTTCCCATCGCTATTTTCTGCGCATCCAACTGGAACAGCTGGCGATTGTACTCTTCGCTTTTGTTGTGACGCCCTATTTTTATAAAGATTATGCAACGTCGGTCATCTTGTTTTCTTCACTGACATTTATTCGCTACGCCTTCATTTATCTAAAAATGAATAAGCGAGCCAATCTCCTGAAAGACAAGCCGGTGATACTATGACGCTGAATACCGGATACTATTTACAGATTTATACCTTTGTCACGCTGATCCTGTGTGGCCTGGTGCAATACTTTACCGGCATGCAGTCAGTGCTGTGGATACCTTTTTTCCTCACCTTATTGATGGTGGGATTATTGGTGATGCAGACGCGTGATGGCTCCTTACATCTGGATGCCCAGGAGACGATTGTCCTGGCGTTGTACTTTTCGTTTCTGGTGCTGGCTGGAGCATCGACGCTGATTCAGGGCGGGATCACCGTAGCGATTGTGGCATTCAAAAACGAAATTGCGCTGTCGCTGGTGATGATCTGTTTGCTGCTGGGCTTTTGCCGGGAATCACAGATTTACCGCGCAACGCGCTATCTGTATTGGGTGTTTTACGCGCAGATTCCGGTAATGATTTATCAGGTTTTACTGGTCGTTCCCCAGCGCGTCGCGGTGCGCGGCGAAGATGAGAAATGGGACTCCGTGGTTGGCACGTTTGGCGGTGACCCAATGGGAGGCGGGAATACTGCCGCAATGGGCTTGTTTTGCCTGTTAATTATGTTGTTAAAAGTCTCCGAATATAAGCATGGGCTCACCACGTTCAAGTCCATGGCGCTGCATATTGTTCTCGGTATCGGGTTATGCATCATTGGTGAAGTAAAGTTTGTCATCCTGCTATCGCCTATATTCCTGGCGTGGGTGTGGCTTTCACCGAGCTACGTCAAAGACGTTAGTAAGGTCAATCTGAAGACGTTGTTGGTTATTGTGGCGGGAATGCTGTTGCTTATTAGCCTGTCGATTGTGATCCTCGCATACTATTATTCTACGGCGTTCGGCGGCGATCCGTCGAAAAGCTCGTTAAGCATTTTTATCGACTCCTTAAGCTATATCTTTGATCCGAACTACATTATGTCTACCGGTGAGTTAGGGCGCTTTACGACGTTCCTGTTCTGGTTGAAAAATAACGATCTGTGGGGGCTTTCAGGAACGTTATTTGGCTACGGACTCAATGCAACTAACAGTGGTAGTACGGTGTCGCCGGGCTTTTTGAATATTATCTACAACTTAATTCTCGACTCGACTTCCCTGAGTATGCTGCTGTGGGAAGTGGGGGTGATCGGCACGTTGCTCTTTATTAGCTTATTCATTTATATCCTGAAGGTTTGTCAGCCAAAGCCATTACTGATGCTTGAGCAATTGGACCAGCAGGATCTTCAGTTGTTGAGCTTTGCACCGGCGTTTAACGCTTTTGCGATTGGTTGCTTAATTAGCTTACCTTATAGCCAGATACTGATGATTACACCGATGTTACAATTCCTGTTCTATTTATCACTAGGATCAAGTTTAGTGATTCGTCGAACCGTCCTTCGCTGCGTAGGGTAATGGTATGGACCAAAAACCGTTTATTTCAGTGAGTATTAAAACACTCAATGAATCTAAATGTATTGAGAAGACGATTGACAGTATCCGTAATCAGCTTATTGATTATCCACACAAAATTATTGTGGCAGATAGTCTGTCAACGGATAACACCCAACAGCTTGCGATCGATAAAGGCGTGACCGTAGTGTCCTTAACTGACCCAGACGATCGCTGCTGCGGCGTCGGGCATCAGTTAGGTTATCTGTATAGTGAAGGGGAATATCTGCTACTGATGGATGGTGACATGGAGCTGGAAGAGGGCTTTGTGGATCAAGCTGTCGCATTTTTGCAGGCTGAGCCGGAATATGCAGGCGTCGCGGGAACGGTTGAAATGGACGATGCTGTTAACTATGAATTTAAATCGCGTAAGCAGCGTATTAATAAAATTTATCCGCTCGGGGATAGTGACCATTTAGGCGGTGGCGGGTTATATCGCCGATCTGCAATTGAAAAAATTGGTTATCTTACCAACCGTAATTTGCATGCTTATGAAGAAGCCGAACTGGGCCTGCGTTTGCGCGATGCGGGTTATAAACTGCGTCGTCTGAATATTCCGTATTTTATTCATACTTCCCATACTATGCCGACCTTTCAGATGCTGAAACACCGCTGGAAAAGCGGATACTATCAGGCCCCTGGCGAGCTTTTACGTTGTGCCTGGGGAAAACCTTATTTTGGCAAAGCGTTAAAAATGGTCAGGAACGAAGCGATTTTTTCTGTTTACCTGATTGCTTTGTTCATTGCGGCGGTGACCTTCAATCTCGAACTTTTCGACATTGCATTTCTGCCTTTACTTGCATTTATTGCCCTGAAAACCGTACAGAATCGATCGTTATTAAACGGCCTGCAAAGCGTAATGAACCTGGCCGTGCTTTCAGCCGGGCTGGTTAAAGGGGTGACTAAACCAGTACGCGATCCGTTGACTCCGCCTGACAGCAAAATCATTCATGAATAACTAAGGCTGGCGTAATGAAAGTTTTACTCGTGAATAAGTTTTTTTTCATCAAAGGCGGCGCGGAAACGGTTTATTTTCAAGAACGCGATATGCTGAAACAGGCCGGAGTGCAGGTTATTGATTTCTCTATGCTTCATGAGAATAATTTCCCCTCAGACTATACGGATTATTTCGTAAGTAATGTGGACTACCACAAAGCGAGCAATCTGCTGGGTGGTATCAAAACGGCGGTTAACTTTATTCATAATTCGCAGGCCTGCAAAAAAATGCTGGCGTTATTAGAAAAAGAGCGCCCGGATATTGTCCACTTTCACAACATCTACCATCAGTTAACACCGGCGTTGATTAAAGTTGCGCGCAATTTTGGCTGCAAAACGGTGCTGACTGCGCATGACTATAAGATTGTGTGCCCCGCGTATTCCATGCTGCGCGACGGCAAGGTGTGTGATTCCTGTATTACCGGAACGGTTTTCAATGCCTTCAGGTATCGTTGTCAGGAAGGTTCAGCCTCAAAAAGTTTACTGCTCTCCCTGGAGGCAACCTGGCAGTACATTGCACAAAACTATCAGGCACTGGATGTGATTGTTTCACCAAGCGTTTTTTTACGCGGTGTTTTGCTGCGCACGCTGCCAAATTCGCGCATTGATGTCATCGTCAATGGCGTTGATGACAGCCGTCCCCTGGCCGAAGTAAGCGATGAAGGCTATATGCTGTACTTCGGCCGTCTGAGCCGTGAAAAGGGCGTGGCAACGTTGTTGGCAGCGCATAAAAAAATGCGGAACAGCGCGCCGCTGAAAGTTGTGGGGCACGGTCCGTTGCATGATGAATTAGCCGCCAAATATCCGGATGTTGAGTTTTTAGGTTATGTGCAACAAGGGGAGGCGCTCGATAAGCTTATTAAGCATGCGCGAGCGGTGATCCTGCCTTCAGAATGCTATGAAAACTGTTCTATGGCGATATTAGAAGCGATGTCCTTAGGCAAACCGGTTATCGGGTCGCGCATCGGCGGTATACCGGAACAAATTCGTGACGGTGTCGAAGGGATTTTATTCGAACCGGGTAATGTGCATGAGTTAGCCAATGCGATGGACGCTCTGGCCGACTCGCCTGAGAAGGCGAGGAATATGGGCTTACATGGTCGTGCGCGGTTGAGTGAAAAATATGCGCTGAGTAAACATATGGATACCCTACAGGCGCTGTATAAAGAACTGCTGAGCAGGCCATAGTATGAGTAAAAAAATAACGGTTTTTGGAACGCGTGGTATTCCCGATGTATTGGGCGGTGTTGAGACGCACTGTCAGAATCTTTATCCTGCCATTAAACAGCAGTTCGACGTGGATATTTGCGTAATCGCTCGCTCGCCATATGTAAATTACAAACGATCGGTATATAAAAAAGTCGAAACCTACGCGCTGTGGGCACCCAAAAAGCGCTCGCTGGAAGCTATTGTCCATTCCGTTATAGCGGCGTTCAGGACACGTATCGACCATTCAGATATTGTGCATGTCCATGCTATCGGCCCTGGCCTTGTGATCCCACTCTTACGCGTGATGGGTAAGAAGGTGGTTTTTACCCACCACGGGCCCGATTACGATCGCCAGAAATGGGGATTTGTAGCCAAAAAAATATTGTTGCTGGGTGAGCGTTGGGCGGTGAGATATGCCAACGAGGTGATTGTGATTTCTGACGTTATTAATCAACTGATCCAGAAAAAACACGGTCGCTATGATGCGCATTTAATTCACAATGGCGTGAACGAGCCGAGGTTATTATCACAGCTCACCATCGACAATACGCTCTCCCGCTTTGGGCTGCAGCCGAAAAACTACCTCGTGGTGGTTGGGCGGTTTGTGGAAGAAAAAGGGATGCATGATGCCATCGCCGCTTATCAACACAGTGGTTTGACCATACCGTTAGTGTTAATTGGCGATGCGGATCATCCGACCGAATACAGCGTGCGCCTCAAAAAGCTTGCCGCCGACACGCCAGGTGTTGTGATGACTGGTTTTTTACGTGGTGACGATCTTCAGGCGGTGTTTTCGCAGGCTAAATTGTTTGTGATGCCCTCATACCATGAAGGATTGCCCATTGCGCTGCTGGAGGCAATGTCATTTTCTCTTCCGGCCGTCGTCAGTGATATTCCGGCTAACCTTGAAGTTCAACTGCCCGCCGAGGCCTATTTTAAGGTGGGAGATGTAACCGGTCTGGCTGAAAAATTAGGCCAAGGGGCAACAGCAAATAGCGTGGACTATGGTGTATATTTGCAAAACTACAATTGGCATGAAATCGCCAAAAAGACGGTTAACGTCTACCATTCCATTGATAAAGATATAGGTTAATTTTGACCAGTCCTCAAAATCGTCCTCCTGCCATCGAACGGTTTTACGCTCACCTTGATGAGCGGATAGCGCAGGAATTGACCCCTGAACAAAAAGAAGGGGTGGAAAAAGCGCTCCTTGCTACAACCCTGACTTCGCGGCATCAGATCGATATTCGCAGAAGCTTTCCTTTTTTCAGTAAGCGTTATTATCTGGTTTTTTTGTTTGGCAGAGATTTACGCCGCCAGCATCGCCAGGAATCAACCCTGTCGAGAATGTTGCTCACTTTTTTGCTGCTGATTGCCGTGCTATTCGTCACCTGCTGCATATTGCTGACGCTGTATATGATCAAATCCGCGTTAGGTATTGATGTGTTCCAAAATTTTCACGTAGGTATCTGGGACTGGTGGTTAAGCCTGAAAGACCGCTAGCGTTAACAAATTGGTGGAGGACGTCATTGCGATGAAGCGTAAATGGGTTTGTGCGTTGTTGTGCATGTTTTTCCCGCTGACGGTTATGGCCGCATTGACGACCGTTACCCCCAAAGCATTGACGGGCCCGTTAACCAATCCGGGGATTGGCGTGGCAAGTTTTCATCAGGGATACGGTGAAACGCTGGGGCTGGCGGACTATCCCAATACCGGATTTGAATACGAGCGTTTTTACTGGCGGGACCTGGAGCCAGTCGAAGGCCAGTACAATTTTGCATTGGTGGATGATGCCTTCAAATACGCGGCGGCACATCGTCCTGCGATGAATGTCGGGCTACGATTTATGGCGCTTGCCGACCCGGCGGATGGCACTAAAATTCCCGACTGGCTGATTAAAAAAGGCGTAAAAGGAACCTGGACGTCTGATAATAAGACGTTTATACCGGATTTAGACGATCCTCTGTTTATTCAATACAGCCAGCGTCTGTTGAACGCATTTGGTAAGCGCTACGATGGTAATGAGAATCTCGCGTTTGTTGATATTGGCATGGTGGGGTCGTGGGGAGAATGGCATAACAGCAACTTCCCGAACCTGAAGCCATTACTGGAGCGATACACCACGGCGCAACTGGATCGCTACGTCGCGATGCACTTTTCTGCTTTCCCGGTGACACCAAAAATAATGTTGATAAGCGGCGGTCAAAATCTGGCGAATGCGGTGGCGCGTGGGGCTGGGTGGCGTGCGGACTGTTGGGGGGACCTGCGCGTATTTTCGGACACCTGGAACCATATGGCTGATGATTACCCGCAGCGATTGCTGGCTGCGCAGCAGAGTTATTCAGGGTTCAACGACGTCTGGAAACGTGCGCCGGTGAGTCTGGAGATCTGCTCGTATATGCAGGACTGGAAGAACACCTTTCACTATACACGTGCTGAAGTGCAGGGGATTTTTGACTGGGCGGTCAAGCAGCACGCCAGTACCATTAACCTGAAATCGAGAACGATACCCAGCGACTATCGACCGATTGTCGACGATGCGCTGACCAAATTGGGCTATCGATTTCGCCTTGCGTCCCTGAGCCATGAGTCCGTGTGGGACAGCGGACAAACGCTGACATTAAACAGTACCTGGTACAATGAGGGTATCGCACCGATTTATCTGCCTTACATGCTGGCATTCCGGGTCGTAGACAGCGCCAATAAGGTGGTGGCACAGGGAAATTCCGCGGAGGATATTCGCCGCTGGCTCCCCGGTAAGTATCAGGTCAGTTATGCGTTATCTATGCCAGGCCGACTGGCGAAAGGGCAATACGCGATTGAGGTTGCGATGCTGGATAAATCCGGTGTCGCGAGAATCAACTTTGCCAATGAAGGGAAACAGAGCAGCGGCTGGTACCAGGTATCAACAATAACGGTACGCTAGTCAGACACAGCAGCGAGCCTGACGGTCAGGCTCGCTGCTGAGAACATTAAATTTGATACCCATTCGGGTTATTTTTTTGCCAGTTCCAGGTGTCACGCATCATTTCATCAAGGTTATAGATGGCCTTCCAACCTAGCTCTTTGTATGCCAGCGATGGGTCAGACCAACATTCGGCAATATCTCCGGGTCTTCTGGCGACAAACTGATAATTAATTTTTGTCTGTGCCGCTTTTTCAAATGCCTCAATGAGGTCAAGTACGGAATACCCGACTCCAGTACCGAGATTAATCACTTTGTAAGCCGCGCCTTTGTTCTGGCAATCCAGTGCGGCTAAATGACCGGTCGCCAGATCCATGACGTGAATATAATCACGCACACCGGTACCATCAGGGGTTGGATAATCATTACCGTACACCGACACGGTTTCCAGCTTACCAATCGCGACCTGGGAGATATACGGAACCAGGTTATTAGGGATACCGTTAGGATCTTCACCAATCCGACCTGATGGATGGGCGCCAACCGGGTTGAAATAGCGCAGGCAGGTAATGCGAAAATCGGGTTGTGCACGTGAGAAATCGGCCAGAATTTGTTCGACCATCAACTTAGACGTACCGTACGGATTGGTGGTGCCGCCCGTAGGTGATTGCTCGCTCAGCGGTACGCTTTCTGGATTACCATATACCGTCGCAGATGAGCTAAAAATGAAACGATTAACGCCAGCGGCCAGCATCTCATCCAGTAAAACCAGCGTACCGGTGACGTTGTTTTCATAGTAGGCGAGGGGCTCTTTTATCGACTCTGAAACCGATTTGAGTCCCGCAAAATGAATGACATCGGTGATGTTATGGTCGGCGAAAATGTTTTTTAATGCCTGCCTGTCGAGAACATCGGCGATATAGACAATGGGCTCTCTTCCGGTGAGTTCCGCGACCCTGTCCAGCGAAATTCTGCTGGCGTTCGCCAGATTATCGATGACTACGACATCATCGCCTCTTTCCAGTAGCGTTAACACAGTATGTGAACCAATATAACCTGCACCACCAGTGACAAGAATTGCCATACAGACTCCAGAAAAATGCTATAAACCCGAGCGATTTTCTACCAATGCCACCCGAGAATCCAGTGAATCAGTTATTTTGCCGGGTAAGGTAAGTGTTTCTGTATTTTATCATACATTTATATGCTATTTTTTTAAAGATTGCCAACAGACTGAACTTATTAACTTTTGTATCATAAACAATATAATTATTTGAGAAGTTCAGCGTGTGGACGCCGTCACTGTGGTTGATCGACGAATTGATTTGTTCGATCAGACTCTCAGCAAAATTAGCGTCGTTCAGTGTCACTAATTCTTTGATATAGATTGATTTTCCATAAGTTTCCGGCGTGCACTCCTGAGTAAGGAAGTACATTTTATTTTCGACCTGATAGGAGGCTCCTGCGCCTCGATGATGAGGATTGCTCACCTTCAACGCCGGATTAATTCGCTGCCACTGTCCGTAAAGATGATCTGCCGAATGAATAATTATTTCATTATCCATCGTGGTGGACAACAGATAACAGGTTTTATTAACTGAGATAAATATGTTGTCAGTTAATTCGGTATCAGAGATTAAAACTTTAACTTGCTTCCAGCGTGCAGGGAACTCAATTGACTGAAACAGTATTACCTCTTTTCTTTCTGAAGACTCGGGGATCATGAAGAGTTGATCGTTGATATGTATCAGATAAGGGAATGACAAATGACACTTTAAGTCGTCAAAGCCTTCAAGGCTAATATCTTCAAGTTCAACCAGATCACGGTCAAGAACGCGACATCGTAGCGTGCCTTTTGAGTTACGGAAGCTAAAAGCTTCATAGAAAACATACAGTTTATCGTCTTTTTCAATCAGAAAAGGATCGGCCTGAAATGTATATTTCTTTTTTAACTGCTGCGCAGTGGATTTGCTTAATATCTCCAGAGTGTTGTCAGGGAATAAGTGTGTACCATTATCCTTAATAAGCATGATATCCCACGACTCATGATAAAATATCATATCTATTATTTTTTTTATTTTTGCTTGCATTCGTACCGGCTCCTTTTTATCGCCTGCACCATGTATGAACGGCTGTCTGTACTCTGTGCATGAGACCTGTCGCAATATTTTATAAATGTGCGAAATCCGATGTAGGAACACCAGTAGCTATTTTAAAGCTAGTCGCAAGTCTGTGCTTTGTCTATAGCACAAAAGTAGGTAAAAGCTATCCAGAGCATCCTTGCTCCAGTGGGGAATTACTCGAAATGCACCTGCGGGTTATCTGCAAGGGAAACGTAGGTTTTGCTGTTTTTATCCAGGGTACGGATTTCACCGCTTTCGATGTCATACACCCAACCGTGCAGACGAAGCGCATTATTGCGCAGCCCAACCGCGACACAAGGATGCGTTTTAATGTTGTTAAGCTGTGCGATAACGTTCTCTTCCACCATGGCGTTAACTTTATCGATTGGGTTATCCCAGGTTTTTTTATCGACCACGGCTTTCGCGGCATCGGCATAGTGCAGCCAGTGAGCGACAGCGGGCATCGGATCCAGGGGCTGGCTATCGGCAATGGCTTTCATCGCGCCACAATTAGAGTGACCGCAGATGACGATATCCGTTACGCCAAGTGCGACAACCGCGTATTCGATGGTTGCAGATACACCACCCGGTTCCGGACCAAATGACGGTACAATATTACCGGCGTTGCGGATAACGAAAAGCTGTCCTGGATCTTGCTGAGTAACGAGTTCTGGTACCAGGCGGCTATCGGAACAGGAGATGAAAAGTGCCTTAGGATTCTGGCTGGATGCCAGGCTGCGGAAGAGTTCCTTGCGTTGAGGGAAAATCTCTTTTTGGAAGTTGAGGAAGCCCTCGATGATATGTTGCATAGCAGTGTCTCTTGTCTCTGTTTAAGCAGGTTATGATGAAGATCACACTTTCCAGTTTAACACCAGCCGACAGAAGGGAAAGACTTTATAGCAGTTCAGCAACATCTTTGGATAATTTTGCCCCACCGTGGCAGGGCAAATCGTGTGATGTACGCTATGCGTTCTGCCATTTCTGGTATGCCGCTTTTAGCCTGTTCATCGCGTCTACCAGTACCGGGCGCGGGCAGCCAACGTTGAGTCTCATATGCCCCTCTCCACCGGGACCGTATTGCGCCCCAGGTGACAGGCCAAGCCTGGCGTCATGCACAAAAAAAGCGCTTAGCTGCTCATCGCTGAGATCCATTTTTTCCGCATTCAGAAACAGAAGATACGACGCGCCGCCATACACTATTGAGATCAAAGGACAGTGCTTTTCAATTTCACTTTTCACAAACGCTACATTGTCGGCCAGATAGGCCAATAATTTCTGGTGCCAGTCGGCACAATGGGTAAAAGCGCTATAAATGGCCGCCTGCTGCAATGAATGCGTCTCGGCAAGGTAGCAGTTATCCAGAAAGTGGTAGAACTGATGGCGTAATTCATCATTCTTAATAATGGCGATTCCGCCCTGGATCGCCGCCGTATTGAAGGTCTTGCTGATGGAAGTAAGCACGATTGACCGACTATCTGGCGCTTCATTAACAGTAAAAAACGGCAAATGGCGCTTTCCTGGCAGGGTTAAATCACTATGCACTTCATCAGACAGAATGATGATGCCAGCCTGCTGGCAATAGTGGCTTATTTTTTCCAACGTTTCTCGCGACCACACCATTCCACCTGGATTATGCGGTGAAGGGAACAAAAACATTTTGCACTGCTTGAGTTTCTCGCTGAAATCATACCAGTCAAATTCATAGTGCCCGTTTTTCTCAATGAGGCGCGTCTGAATCAAATTCCTACCGCTGGTGTTTACCAGATTAGAATAGGGATCATAGATTGGCGTACAGGTTAAAATATTATCGCCTGGACGGGTAAGCGCCATTAAAGAGAGTACGATAGTTTTTATAACACCGGGAATAAAATGTAACCAGTGTGCCTTGATATCGGCATCATACTGTTGTGCATACCAATGAATAACAGATTCTTTCCATTGTGGATAATCCAGGTTATAGCCTTGCACAGGCTTTGACACCACCGAACGCAGCGTGCTCATGATTGGCTCTGGTGTCGCAAAATCCATATCTGCAATCCACAGAGGTAATACATCGGTGGTACCGTACATCTGTTGTAATTGCCCGTATTTACGACAATTAATATCCCTTGTGACAATATCATCAAACAAAGACATTGTTGACTCCTGGAAAGTCTCTGAAAATAGTGTAAGCAACGCAAAAGCGAAGAATGTTTATGTATATCTAATGGATATATTTAATTTACCCTGGTGATAGCTAATATTTAGCTATTTAGTAGTCTACGATTTTTGCTCAACCATATTCTCAGTGGCTTCATTGGGCTCATATTTAGCAATGCCAATACCGGTTGCCGCCCACAGTAGGGCAAAGATGACGCCGCTGTAACAGAGGATTGCCCAGGGCAAGTAATCAAGCGTGGCAACACCCAGCATAGTGGCGCAATAAACGCCTGAGGCAGACCAGGGGATAATCGGTTCGACAACGGTTCCGGCATCTTCAGTGGTTCGCGAGAGGTTTTTTGCCGCAAGACCTCGTTTTTTGTACTCCTCTTTAAAGGCATCACCGCACAGCAGCAACGGTAAGGTCCCATTTGCCGTGCAGGCACAGATGGTAAATGTCGTCACAATCGTGGTAGCCACCAGGCGGAATGTGGATTTAACGCTTTTTGTCAGCGCGTTTATCACGGTGTGCAGAGAGCCTGTCGCACTCATTGCCCCGGCAAAGCTGAAGGCGCTGAAAACGGTAACGAAGCTGCTAAACATTGAAATAGCGCCGCCTCGCTCCAGTAAGCGGGAAACATCGGAAGACAGTGTCGGCAGATTATCTCCGGTAAGCATTGCGAGCTTAAAGCCACTGACCACGGATTCGCCGACAGAGGATGCCGTGAATTGCTGAAAGACTAATGCCAAAATCATTGAGACTATCGTAGATAAAAAGAGCATCGGAATGGGCGGTCTTTTTGACAGTGAGCCATATAAAACGATGATCGGCGGGAGTAGCAGCAGAATATTGAAGTGATAAATCTGACCAATAGAATTCATCAAGTTGGTAATGTTTTCTGGCGCGCTGGACGAGGCATCAATGCCCATGCCCATATAGCTGTAAACGACGCAGCAAATAATAAAACCCGGGCCGGTAGTCCACAGCAGGTGGCCGATATGCGAGTACAGGTTTACCCCGGCAGCCAGTGCAGCCATGTTGGTTGAATCAGAAACCGGTGAGAGCTTATCACCAAACCAGCAGCCTGAAACAATGGCACCAGCGGCAATGGGCAGCGAGACATTCAGACCAATCGCTACGCCAATCATGGCAATACCAACGGTCCCGATAGAACCCCAGGAGGTACCGGTGCATACTGAGATTAGTGCCCCCAGCATAAATGCCGAAATATAGAAATACTGCGGGTTAATCCACTTCAAACCATAATAAATCATCATTGGAATAGTGCCTGACACCATCCATGCGCCAATTAAGAAACCGATACTGGCGACAATTAATATGACCGGCAGCGCTTCAGATATTTTATTGCAAATAGATTGTAGAATGTCATCCCACGTGTAGCCGTGAGCGATGGCGATAAACGAGGCGGCTGCCGTTCCCATCAGGATCATGGGTTCAGCACGAATATTGAAGATAAAATATCCGATGCTAATCCCGCCCAGCATGACTACCATGGGTAAAACTGACCAAAAGAAAGACAATGGCTTTCTGTTGTTGGCGGTGCAGTTATTTAATTCCATAATTCCATCCCAATCATTAATGGTTGAACACGTCAAATAAATACCTGCTACAGGTCACTCATGTCTGAGCAACATAGTTGCCAGAGCTCATGGCTGAACCCTATTTTATTAACTGCTGCAGATTATCTTTTTTGACCTGCTATTCTGGTGCTTATATTTTAGTAGTAAGGTAAGAGAACGTTTGGTGAATAAATTACCCCTCGGCATAAGGTGAATGATGTCGGCGTTGTTGACTCAATTTTCGATACTGCTGTGGCGGCATGCCGACGTATTTATGGAACGAGCTGTAAAATCGACTGCTGGAGCGAAAACCTGCAATTGTAGCGATATCCAGAATTGTTTTATCCGTATCGCTGAGTAAAGCCCGCACATGGTTGATGCGCATCGCGGTAATATACTGTTTCATCGTCAGTTGCATCACCCGATGAAAAATACCCATCGCATAATTGGGATTGAGCTTAACGTGTTCGGCAATAGCATCAACCGTAAGCTGTTTGTCGCAGTTGGCGGCAATAAACTCCAGCATCTGGCTGACGTAAAACTGTGAATGCCGTGAAATACTGTTTTTCTGGGTGCGCGACGTTTTGTTACCCAGTACCGGCCGCCAGCCAGCGAGGCTAAAGCGCTTGAGCATTAGCGCGATTTCATCAATGGCTAACTGGCGAATTTGTTCGTTATCGCTATTGAGTTCATTCTGCCAACGCTGTACTTCAAACGCGCTCAGCTGCTGTGAAGCCAACGAAGTAATCACCATCCCGTGGGTCACGTGATTAATCAGCTCCCTGTCCAGCGGCCAGGATAAAAACAGATGCATCGGTAAGTTGAAGATGGCCATCTGTTTACAGTGTCCGGCATCCGTGAGTTGATGGGGAGTACAGGCCCAGAATAAGGTGATAAAACCCTGTTTGCTCTTCACCACTTCGTCATTAAAAAGATACTCCACATCACCATCAAATGGCACGTTCACCTCAACCTGGCCATGCCAGTGGCTGTAGGTCATAGCCAGCGGCGCCCGCAGTTCGACATCCATACGCTGATATTCGGAATAGAGCGCCAGCGGACTTCGCGACTTTTTCTCATAGCTGCGACACATATGGGGGTCGAGCGGCAGCTGCGGGGTACTTTTTGCCATTATGGTTGGGTTCCTGGATAGTGATTCCGGCCATGGGGTAACGCCAAAGCATGAACATAGCTTAACCGAAAAAAAACGTCGTTTTCTCTCCATTTTCGCGAAGTTATTCCCAAAAACTCAGATCCTGTGCCTGTCGCTTGCCGATCTGAGATAGCGGGAATGGCGAGCTGTAATCTCAAAAACGCTCAATCTGGGGAGTCCATGGCAAAACAACATCGTTTATTTGCCCATAAATCGGAGTTGAAGCGATAGCCAGTATTCAGCGAATACCGTACATTTTTATTTGTATCCACAGCTTAAGGAATCATCATGTCCAGGCTTCAAACTTTAGCCGCGGCGGTAGTTGCCGTTGCTGCGATGACGATGTGTGCTACTCCTGTGTTGGCTAACCCCGGTAATGGCAACGGAAATGGTAACAGTGGCAATCATGGTAATAGCGGGAACAAGGGGAATAGTGGTCATAGCCAGAAAGGACACGCGGACCAAAAAAATAACGCACAATCAGAACAGCGTAAAAATTATGGTAAGCCGGACCATGTTGATAGTGACATCAGCTATAACGTGGCCAGGCAGTATGCCGTCAGATACGGTCTAACGGGCTATAAGTCACTGCCTCCAGGTATTGCCAAAAATCTGGCGCGAGGAAAACCGCTTCCTCCGGGGATCGCCAGGAAGAGCGTTCCGCCATCAATGTTGAATCAACTTCCGTATTACCCGGGCTATGAATGGCAGGTTATTGGCGATAATCTGGTGCTGATTGCACTGAGCACGGCGATTGTCACCGCTGTTATTAATGGTGTGTTTGATTAAGTTTCAACGCCATGTCCAGACGAAAGGCCATGTTATTAACATGGCCTTTTTGTTGTGCATTATTCACTAAGGATCACCTGCATAGTCAAAGAATTATATTTTGCACATTTCCCAGTTAATATCTGATAGTTCCGACACGGATCACAATCGCAGTTAAATAAGTTGGCTTGCCGTTGGAGCATCTCCATTATGTGCCTTTTCTTAACAAGGATTACGTTTTATGAACATTCGGCCTCTCCTCGCCTTCACTTTCATCGGAATATTGTGGGGTGCGGGATCTTCACAGGGACAAGCAAAAGAGTGGAATAAAGAACCTGTGGCTGTTTTACAGCAGGGTGCTGAGGCGGGAGATGCGCAGGCGCAGTTTGTGCTTGCAACCGTGTACTTAAAAGGTAAAGAGGTAGAGCAGAATTTCAGTAAAGGCAGCGAGTGGCTGACCAAATCGGCTGAGCAGGGTAATGCGAGTGCCCAGCATCTGCTTGCACTGATGTACTACGAGGGTAAAGGCGGCCTGAAAGATGACAAGAAAGCGGCCGAATGGTTTAGCAAAGCGGCGGCTCAGGGGAATGTCGATGCCCAATACTATCTCGGTGTGCTGTATTTTGAAGGTAAGGGCGTGCAGCAGAATGACAAGAAAGCTGTTGAATGGCTGACCCGTGCGGCTGGGCAGGGCAATCTCGATGCGCGTTATCTGCTCGCCTTAGTTTACTTTGAGGGTGAGGGCGCGCGCTGGTATGACGGTAAGGTCATTGAGTGGTTTGACAACGAAGTCGGAAAAGGCAATAAGCAGGCCGTCGAGTGGTTAAGCATTGCTGCCGAGCGCGGAAACTATCATGCCATTGAGTGGCTCCATCGTGCGGTTGAGAAGGGCAATCCTGACGCAAAGCGTTTCCTTGAAAGTAAGGCGTCGCTATTAGAGGGCTACAACACCGTTAAGTCATTGAGTAAAGCGGCTGAACGAGGGGATGCCAAAGCGCAGGGATTACTGGGCAGAAAGTACTTTGAAGGTGATGGTGTCGGTCTGGATACCGACAAAGCTTTCGCGCTGTTTAAACAGTCCGCCAGCAAAGGGGACGCGCTGGGCCAGAGCATGCTCGGCGCGATGTATTACCTTGGCGAGGGCGTTGGTGTGGCTCAGGACCACAAAAAAGCGTTTGAGCTGTTTAATCAGGCTGCTCTTCAAGGGGATATGCTGGCCGAGGGCATGCTTGGCATGATGTACGCAAAAGGAGAGGGAACGGCCCTGGACAGTAAAAAAGCGGTGGAGTGGCTGGAGAAAGCCGCGGCCCAGGGAGATGCAGGCTCGCAGAAAGATCTTGGCTTGATGTATTTAGAAGGTAATGGCGTCGCTCAGGATGAAAAAAAAGCCGCTGAGTGGTTTGAACAGGCCGCAAGAAAGGGAAATGCGGAAGCTCAGGGGATGCTGGGAACCATGTACCTTGAAGGCAAAGGGGTAACTCAGGATTATGCTCAGGCGTATATCTGGAGTGCGGTGGCCTTCGCTAATGGGAATTCTGATGCGCAAAATGGACTGGATATCGCGCAGAAGAACCTGAATCCGACAGACCTGAAAGAAGCTGACGACAAGGCCAGACGCTATTTCGAGCAGCATCGAAATCAATCGGCCCTGTAACGCATTCGGTTGCACAGTATGGTTTTACGTGAGCCTCTTCGCTAAGAGGGGGGGCTCACAAACCGTACAGTTTTATTTTTCTATAGAGCGTGGCAATGCTGATCCCCAGTTCTGTCGCGGCTTGTTTTTTCCCCTCAACGCTTGAGCCGAACCGCTGGATGACGTTTTCGATAGCTTCTCTTTCCGCCTGTTTTCCTTTGCTGGCAAGCTGACAGGGTTGCGCGGTCATCGTCGTTTTCCTACCGTCAGCGGCGGTGAGCAAGTAAGGGGGAAGATGGCTGGCGTTGATCCCGGCGGCTTCTCCGCGCATCACAAAAATGTATTCGATCACGTTGCGTAATTCACGAATGTTGCCCGGCCAGTGCCAGGCATAAAGGCGGTTAATAACGTCATCAGGCAGTTTTTGCGGTGGTCGCTGGTAACTGACCGAGAACTCATCGGCAAAATACTGTGCGAGGACCGCAATATCAGCCCGGCGTTCACGCAGGGAAGGAAGTACCAGAGGGACCACGTTCAGGCGATAGAAAAGATCTTCGCGAAACTGATTATTCTCCACCATCGCATTAATGTTTTTGTTGGTCGCGGCAATAATGCGCACATCAATATTGATGGTGTTATTAGAGCCAACGCGGGTGATCGCCTTTTCCTGTAATACCCTGAGCAGCTTGGCCTGCAGGTGCAACGGCATATCGCCAATTTCATCCAGAAACAGGCTGCCGCCGTTGGCCAGTTCAAATTTTCCCATTCGTCCTTTGGGATCGGCCCCGCTGAATGCGCCACGAACATAACCAAACAGTTCGCTTTCCAGCAGTTGTTCGGGGATAGCCGCGCAGTTGATTGTCACGAAAGGCGCGGCTTTACGTGGACTGCTTTGGTGAATGGCAAAAGCCACGACCTCTTTCCCCGAGCCGCTTTCCCCGGTGATGAGCACGCTGGCGTAACTGTTGGCGATTTTACCGATGGTGCTTCTGAGTTGCTCCATTGAGGGAGAGTGACCAATCAGTCGCACCTGCATATCGGACTCATAAGGGGATGGAGTAAGGTTACTCAGGTAGTCGTGTGCATCACGAAAGATAACCATGGTTAAGCGATCGTTATCCTGCGAGGAGAGTGAAATTTGTTTGCACAGTACATGATGTTTCTGACCTTCAAGCGTCAGCCACGCTTCTTCATCGCCGTACAGGCTGTCTCCGGTTGTTTCAATGGTCAGTGGTAATCCCTGAACCTCACGGTTGAGGATGCGATCGGCTGAATGATTGGCATGCCAGATAAGACCCTTGCCATCAATTGCCACCACGCCGCGGTCCATAGCATCGATCAGACGCCGAAATGCGCCAAGCGTTTCCTGCGCGCGTAAACGCTCCAGGCATTCAAAGACCTTACTGGAGATCATTACGGCGATTTGCTCAATAAAGGTGACAAATTTATCAATCTGGCTCAGTAACGTGTCACGCTGTGCCTGGGTTGAGCAAATAATCCCGATCACGCCAATCACGCGATTATTGAGAAAAATGGGTGCGTTCAAATCCAGCATTTCAGAACAGTAGTGGTGTTTTTCACATAACTGACACAACGGATGCTCGCCGGGATTTTTGATCAGTACCGTTTCTCGCACCTGCAATACGTGACGATAGATGTAGCCATTTTTGGCCACGTTCTCATTGAGCATATGCCGGTATTTCCCGGTACCCGCGATGCGCATTAAAGATTCATCAATGATTTCAACGTCCGTGCCCGTTATGCCAGAAATAGCATCGGCATAATTGCATATATCATCCTGAATATTGCTGAGTACTGAAATCATGGTACTTCTCCGGCAGTGTGTCGCATTTCTCAAGGAAAATGATAAATAGGCGAAGCAATGCAAAAATGATTTGCGAAAAATCAATCTATCACGCTGTTTTTGGATGTTTTTCTTATTTTATCTTCAGCGATCACACTATTTATCAATAATGAGAATTTATCAAAATGAGGCGATAAACTGACGCAGTGATATTTTTTGGTGTCAATTTTTATTTCTATTTAATTTATTGAAATTAAAGCCTTTATTAAAATATTCATAAGAATTTACTCGGTTAATAAAAAGCTGGTAAGCATTTTGCTCTATTGCCAATACCGATAACGGAAATATCTCTGTATTTCACTGAACACAGGGAATGAAATACCAGGACAATGAGGTTTTATGATGCAGGAAAACTTATCATTTTTTATTAACCAGACACCGTTTACCGAACATCCGAACGCGCCATTGGCACCGTTTAGCCGCCAGGAACTGGTAAAAGCGTTGAATTTTCATCGGTCTATTCCGGGCTACGCGCCGACGCCGCTGTATACGCTACCGGCGCTTTCACAAAAACTGGGCGTTAAAAATATCTACCTCAAAGATGAATCTCAGCGTTTTGGCCTGAAAGCCTTTAAAGCGCTGGGTGGCTCCTATGCGATGGCGTGCCATATCGCTGAATTAGTTGGTAAGGATATCAGCGAACTGCCCTTTGACGTGATGACCAGCGAAGAGGTACGCCACGATCTGCAAACCGTCACGTTTGCTACTACTACTGATGGCAACCACGGTCGCGGCGTGGCATGGATGGCGCGCCAACTGAAGCAAAACGCCGTGGTTTATATGCCGAAGGGTTCTTCGCAGCAACGTCTGGCCTCTATCCGTAACGAAGGCGCTACCGCTGAGATTGTCGATATGAACTACGACGATGCGGTTCGTATGACCGCAGAGCAGGCCGAAAAGTATGGCTGGATAGTGGTGCAGGATACCGCGTGGGAAGGATACGAAAAGATCCCGCAGTGGATTATGCAGGGCTACGGCACGCTGATGCTGGAGGCGATAGATCAGCTGCATCAGGTTGCGCCGACGCACATTTTTGTGCAGGCAGGCGTCGGCTCGTTTGCCGGAATGGTGCAGGGAATGGTGACGGCAGCCTGGGGGGAGAATCGCCCGAAAGTGATCGTCGCCGAAGCGTTAATTGCCGATTGCCTCTACCGCTCAGCCCGTTCAAAAGAGGGGGATGCCATTGCAGTGGGCGGTGATTTACAAACCGTGATGGCCGGTCTCGCCTGCGGTGAAGCGAACAGTATCGGCTGGAAACTGCTGCGCGATTATGCCAACGCATTTGCCTCCTGTCCTGATGAAGTTGCAGCGTTGGGCATGCGCATGTTGGGCAACCCGCTGGCAGGTGATCCACAGATTATTTCGGGTGAGTCAGGTGCGGTTACTACCGGTCTGCTGGCGCTGCTGATGACCTCGCCTGAACTGGCGCAAACGCGTGAGCAACTGGGTCTGGATGCGCACTCTCGTGTGCTGTTAGTCAGCACCGAAGGGGATACCGACCCGCAACAATATCTGGATATTGTCTGGGGCGGTCAGTACCCGGGCATCAACAAATAATTCCCTGATTGAGAGATATAACGGAGAAACCCATGTTATCTGCAAACCGCATTGAAGAAGTCATTAAAAACTGTCAGGCGCTGATCCAACAAAAAAGTTATTCCGGTCAGGAAGGGGAAGTGGTTAATGCCATAAAAACAATGATGCAGCATTACCAATTCGATGACATCCACGTTGATAAGTACGGCAACATTGTTGGCGGCATTGTCGGCACCCAGCCGGGGAAAACGCTGGTTCTCGATGGACATATCGATACCGTGCCGGTGAACGAAGAGAAGTGGTCCCGCAATCCATACGGCGGCGATATTGAAGATGGCAAAATTTATGGTCGCGGCACAACAGACATGAAAGGCGCCGTGGCGGCGATGATCTCCGCCGTGGGCTTTTTCGGTCAGGACAATCAGCGAAATTTTGCCGGGAAAATCTACGTTGCGTGCATTGTGCACGAAGAGTGTTTTGAAGGTATTGCTGCCCGCCTGGTCAGCGAGCGCTATAAGCCAGACTACGTAATCATCGGTGAAGCTTCCGAGTTAAACCTGAAAATTGGTCAGCGTGGTCGCGCTGAGATTGTGGTCGAAACCTTTGGTAAGCCCGCGCACTCCGCTAACCCACAGGCGGGGATTAACGCGGTGTACAAAATGGCGCAATTGATCGACAAAATTCGTACGATCACGCCGCCAACGCATCCGGTTCTGGGGCCTGGCATTCTGGAACTGACCGACATTAAATCTTCGCCGTACCCGGGAGCCTCGGTGGTACCGGATTACTGTCGCGCAACCTACGATCGCCGTTTGCTGGTGGGTGAAACCAAAGAAAGCGTGATTGCTCCGCTGGAAAATGCGCTTGCCGAACTTATTGCTCAGGATCCGCAGTTTAAGGCCCGAGTGTCCTACGCGGTGGGTCAGGAGTCTTGCTATACCGGCGCCACGATTGAGGGAGAGCGTTTCTTCCCTGGCTGGGTGTACGACGAGTCCGACGAATTCGTGCAGGCAGCGTTGGCGGGCATTCGTGAGGCTGGCTTTAATCCAACCATTACGCAGTACTCATTTTGTACCAACGGTAGCCACTATGCGGGCGAAGCGGGAATCAAAACCATCGGCTTCGGTCCTTCACGAGAAAACCTGGCACACACCATTGATGAGTATATCGAGATCGATCAGTTAACCGGCTCGGCCAGCGGCTATTACAGCATCATCCAGACACTCTATCGCCAATAAAAATAAAGATAACCACCTCTTACCTTACAGGCGGTGTCGCTCAGCAGCACCGCCATGGAGAATAACGATGAAAACCATTTTCAAAAACGGAAATGTAATCGATGGGACAGGCAGTGAAGGCAGAATTGCCGATGTGATGGTTGATGAAGGACGTATTGTCGAAATCGGTCAAATTGAAGTTGGCATCAATGAACAGGTAATTGATGCAACAGGAAAAATTATTTGCCCTGGCTTTATTGATACCCATACGCACTCTGACCTGTCGGCCATTATTAACCCCGCGCTGTCAGCAAAAATTCGTCAGGGTATCACCACCGAACTGTTGGGCCAGGACGGCGTCGCCTTAGCACCGCTACCTGAAGAATATATTCCAGCCTGGCGTAAAAATATCGCCGGACTGGACGGTGACACCGACAAAATTGACTGGAAGTATAAAAATACAGACGGTTATCTCAATCTGCTGGCATCACGTCATCCGGCGACAAACCTCGCGTATTTAGTTCCTCATGGCAACGTGCGCATGGAAGCGATGGGTCTGGATGGGCGTCCTTCAACCCGTGAAGACGTGGCGAAGATGTGTGAAGTCCTTGAGCGGGAGCTAAAGGCTGGGGCATTTGGACTTTCCACTGGACTTATCTATATGCCTTGCGCCTTTGGTGATACTGCCGAAATGATTGAACTGTGTAAGGTCACTGCGAAATATGACGGGATCTTTGTGGTGCATCAGCGCAGTGAAGCTGACGATATTATCAACTCAACCCAGGAACTGATTGATATCGCCAAAGCCACCGGCGTCTGGCTACATATTTCGCATATGAAGGTTTGCGGCAAGAAAAACTGGGGGCTGATCGACCAGATGCTGGGCATGCTGGAACAGGCGCAGGAAGAGGGAATTCGTATCTCTTTCGACCAGTATCCGTATGTGGCGGGCAGTACGATGCTTGGCGTGATCCTACCGCCCTGGGTTCACTCCGGTGGTACGGACAAATTACTTGAGCGTCTCGCCTCGCCCGAACTGCGCGCCAAAATGATTGATGATATTCAGCAGGGTATTCCTGGCTGGGATAACTTTATCGATTTTGCCGGTTTGGACCAGATTTTTGTCACCAGCGTAAAAACGGCAAAAAATCAGGATGCTGTCGGTTTGAACCTCGTCCAGTTGGGCGAGCTGCGCGGAAAAGATCCGTACAACGCCACCTTCGATCTGCTCTTTGAAGAGGAAAACGCCGTGGGGATGGTCGACTTCTACGGTACCGAAGAGCACGTGATTAAGTTTCTCTGTCGACCTGAGCAAAACGTCTGTACCGACGGCTTAATGGGGGCTGGCAAACCGCACCCGCGCGTGTTTGGCGCATTCCCTCGCGTACTCGGTAAATATGTCCGTGAAGAGGGATGTCTGAGCTGGGAAGCGGCAATCCGCAAGATGACGGGAAAACCTGCTGAAGTATTGGGTTTGCAGGATCGCGGACTGCTGAAGGTGGGTTATGCAGCGGATATTGTGATGTTCGATCCGAACACAATTACGGATAAAGGTACTTTTGTGGAACCCAATCAGTACCCGGAAGGGATTGAAATTGTCATGGTTAATGGGCGCATTGCCTTAATCAATGGCACGGAAAGTTATGCCTGTAGCGGTACGGTTATTAGAAAACAATATTAATAAATAACGCTAAACACGCATGGATCTATCGCGACTATTTATGGCCGCGGTAGATCACTACACCCTAAGGACATCACAATGAACCTACAAACGTCTTTACCTTCAGGTAAACCCAAGACCTGGAAAGCAAGATATACCGTCCTGACCCTGATCTGGCTGGCGTGGCTGCTCTCTTTTCTCGACAGAATGGTGATGAGCGTTTCGCTCCCTTATATTGGCAAAGATTTAAATCTTGATACGACTCAACAAGGTTTAATTATTAGCGCCTTTTTTATTGGTTATGCTGCGTTTCAAATTCCCGGTGGATTACTGGCGGATAAATTTGGCTCGCGCAAAATCATGGCCATTGGTATTGCATGGTGGTCTGTGTTCACCAGCTTAACCGGCGCTGTGCTGACGCTGCCGCTGATGTTAGCAGTACGATTCTTCTTTGGTATCGGTGAGGGATGTTTCCCGTCGGCCTCATGGAAGATGATATCAACCTATTTCCCGTCGAAAGAGCGTGGTCGCGCCACGGCGATTCAGTCAACGGTTAACACCTTAGGCCCAGCGCTGGCGGTAGTTGTGGCGGCAAGCATCATCGGGGCATTTGGCTGGCACATGGTTTTTATCGTGCTGGGTATTCCCGGTCTGTTTATCGCGGCAGGTATCTACTTATTTACACGTGACAACCCGAAAGATCACCCTGCCATTACGCAGCAAGACCTGGCTGAGCTGGCTGCTGACGATCAGGGGAGCCTGCAAAACACCAGTGCTATCGCGTTTAAAGACGTACTCAAAATGCCGGTGCTCTGGCAAATGGCCAGCATCTGGTTTTTGTTTGATATCACCTTCTGGGGTTTTTCAACCTGGCTACCAAGCTATCTGATTACCGTACGAGAGTTTTCTCTGGCAAAGACCGGGGTCATGGCAGCCATTCCCTTCCTGTTCGGGGCAGGCGGAACATTATTAGGCGGTTATTGCTCAGACAAATTCAAACCCCAGCGTAAAACGCTGTATGTTGTAACCTCTGTTATTGCCGCGGGATTCCTGTATCTGACTTTCAGCGTGAGCAGTGCAGATATGGCGGTGGTTTATCAGTGTGTCTCAGCCCTGTTCATGTTCTTTGCCATGGCGACGTTCTGGGGCATTCTGATGGATACGATCCCGAGCAACATCATGGGGCGGGCATCCGGTATTGTTAACTTTGGCGGCCAGATGGCGGGGGTTGTATCAGCGCCTATCATCGGCTGGCTTATCCAAAGTAGTGGCGGAAGCTATAACAGCGCCTTTATCTTTATGATTGCTGCACTGTTGTGCTCAGCTGTCGTTACGCTGACAGTCAAAAGCTCGCACGCAGTGGGAGCGTTGCCCAGTAAAGCCTGATTAATGTCTCTCTCTTGTGGCTCTGCTGTTCCAGAGCCACATTAAGGATGACGGAAATAAGTGATTAAGAGCCTATCCCATTAGGCTCTTAGTAGAAACTCAGGAATCGGTTTGATAGAAATGCAGAGGATCTTTTAATCGTTTTCTCTAAGGAAAACAGTATAGGATTTTGTAAACTACAAAAATGAGATGTTTTGTTATCTCTTTTATCTATAACAGGAAAGGGGTAAAAAACCTTATTTTTAGGGAAGCATTCTGTATAAATGCTCATATGGTTTAATACTTCGCTGTTCAATGGTTTGGCCTTGTTACATATCTCGTTGGCGAATGCGCTGCATTTGCTGCAATTACAACGACATGCAGAATATTCAGTCGAGGTGAGGGAATCATTATTGCCAATATTAAATCCTAAATAGCTGCGCGGAATAGTAGATCACTGAAAGGGAACTCAGCCCGGATTGTGCGATCTGATCAATCGCCAAACCAACCAAAATCACCAACCGGACTGAGCGATGCCGATCATAGTACCAATACCCCGTGGCGAACGACGCCTGATGCAGAAAGCTATTCATAAAACGCGTGATAAAAATCATGCCCGCAGACTCACGGCCATGCTGATGCTTCATCGGGGTGAACGGGTCAGCGATGTTGCCAGAACTCTCTGTTGTGCCCGTTCATCCGTTGGTCGCTGGATTAACTGGTTTACGCACTCAGGTATTGAAGGCCTGAAATCCTTACCCGCAGGGCGCTCCCGACGCTGGCCTTTTGAACATATCTGCACCCTGTTACGTGAGCTGATAAAGCATTCTCCCGGCGATTTTGGTTATCAACGTTCACGCTGGAGCACCGAATTACTGGCAATAAAAATCAATGAGATAACCGGTTGCCAGTTACATGCAGGAACCGTTCGCCGCTGGTTGCCATCTGCGGGGCTTGTATGGCGCAGGGCCGCGCCAACTCTGCGTATCCGTGACCCACATAAAGATGAAAAGATGGCGGTAATCCACAAAGCGCTGGATGAATGCAGCGCAGAGCATCCGGTATTTTATGAAGATGAAGTGGATATCCACCTTAATCCTAAAATCGGTGCGGACTGGCAGTTGCGCGGACAGCAGAAACGGGTAGTGACGCCGGGGCAGAACGAAAAATACTATCTGGCCGGCGCACTGCACAGTGGCACGGGTAAAGTCAGCTACGTGGGCGGCAACAGCAAAAGTTCAGCGCTGTTTATCGCTCTGCTGAAGCACCTGAAAGCCACTTACCGGCGGGCGAAAACAATCACGCTGATCGTTGATAACTACATTATCCATAAAAGCCGCGAAACACAGCGCTGGTTGAAAGCAAATCCCAAGTTCAGGGTAATTTACCAGCCGGTTTACTCGCCGTGGGTGAATCATGTGGAACGGCTATGGCAGGCACTTCATGACACGATAACCCGTAATCATCAGTGCCGCTCAATGTGGCAGTTACTGAAAAAGGTCCGCCATTTTATGGAAACCGCCAGCCCATTCCCCGGAGGAAAACATGGTCAGGCAAAAGTGTAGCGGTATTAGGCGCAGCTATTTAGCTTTCCTCGCCGGATATAAGCATCCATTATTCCACTGGCTTCATATTTTAGCAGTAATCCCTCCCGTTCACTCCGCGTTAAAGATGGCGATAATATATAACTCAGCAACAAGGTGGTTCTTTCATTTATGGATGGATATAGATTTAACTTGTTGATCTGTTTCGTCTTAATGATGAAATAGGACGCGATGACAAAGCCAAGGCATCGAGCGGTACTCATCTGCAGATCCCAGTTGTCTTTTTGTACGGTATATTCGTAAGTTACAGGCATGAGTGAATGTTCGTACGCAAGAAAGTCGGCAATAAACTCCATGGTCCTGATATACGGAAGTTGGTTGCCATTCATCTTGATGTATTGATGCTGGCAACACATCAAATGAACCAATTCATGAAAGAAAACAAAGTTCATAAAAGATCGGGCGGTGTTAAGAGATACCTCTACTGAATGTATGTCAACGCGATTGGCTATAATGCATAGTGCTGTATCGGCTAAGGCTGTGTGTTTAAATATGGAGGCAAGATCGAGACTGATGTTTAAGTTGTATGCTCCCGCAACAATAATTACCCATGAATAGAATCTGTGATTAATTGCAATATATGCAATATCTTCGTGGATAACTATCTGGATTAATGGTTCATTTTCGTTCACAAAACCCCATACGGTTTTGTTCACCGGGATGAGTGAGTCTTTACCCAGCCAGGCTTCGATCGTCAAATCCAGCTCAGTAAATGAATACCATGTAATATCGGTATCAATATTTTCAGGTGAACACCAGGATTGATAAGGCCAGACGTCAGGCATTGTGTCAGGGAATACAACATTGTTTAATGATTCTCGTATTTGATTCATTTTGCTATACGCCATCAATCAATTGCTTTGCTTACTACCAGAAGAGAAGCGTAACTTGCTGTTCTGGTAACCTATTTTTCTCCTTAGAATGTGAAAGTGATGCTTTTAACGTTGGCCGGTTTTTCTTCCCGCCAGGTTGTGCCAGTGTACGATCCCTCTGGATTTACAGTTTCTCCAAAAGTCAGGTTAGTAAAATTGTTATCACCCGAAAGTATGAAAAATTCTCTATCTTATTTTTTTAGCAGCGCATCGATGTAACCTGGAAATTTGAAAATGCGCTGTTTCTGCTTTATTTAAGCATAAAGACAAGTGTAGGATAATTTCATATAGAAATAAAATTAACAAAAAACGGTCGTAGGCAACGTATTGAAAAATAATATTTGTTTGTAATGTAAAGTTGCTGGCATAGAAATGTGCATGGGAATGTTCAACGTAAGCGGCTATTTGATAGCGGCTTTCCACCATGCCACCCTAACGGAATGATCGTCAGATGAGGGGTGTTTTTTGTATTTTTACGGTTCTAATGCTTACTACCCTATTGATATTAATAGCTTTGTTAAGAATGAACCCTAATAAATGAAAGACCTGTCCTACATGTGTAGGAATTTTCCTTTACGTTGTGTTAATGATTTGATATTTACAAAGGTTTAAAGTTTAATTTTTGTAAATCGAAATGTTATTTTTATGATTTATTCATTCGGATTATGAAAAAATAATAAAATATACGCGTGGCTATGCTAGAATTTTCCTCTTAAAGTCTTGCGTTTATAAAACATAATATTGAAGACTCATCTGCTCTATAGCCATCGCCTCTCTTTATTTATCGGGATTCTTATACGCAATGAACGCGATAATCGTTGACGATCACCCATTGGCTCGCATTGCCATCCGCAACTTACTCGATACCAATGGTATCGCTGTGACCACCGAACTCGACAGTGGAGATCAAGTGGTTCAAACCGTTGAAAAAACCAAACCGGAGCTGTTGATTATCGATGTGGATATTCCGGGTATCAGTGGCATCGAAGTGCTGGAGCAGCTGAGAAAGCGGCACTATGCTGGTGTAATCATTATCATTTCAGCCAAAAATGAATTTTTTTACGGCAAACGTAGCGCCGAATACGGTGCTAACGGATTTGTGAGTAAAAAAGAAGGTATGAATAATATTCTTGCCGCAATCGAAGCAGCAAAAAATGGCTATAGCTATTTTCCCTTTTCCCTTGAGCATTTTACTGGTTCATCCGTCAGCGAGCAGGATAAGCTTGATACGTTGTCGAACCAGGAAATGAGAGTATTGCGTTATATCCTTAATGGCATGGATTACAGCACAATTGCCAGCAGAATGAATATCAGTAATAAAACGGTAAGTACCTATAAAAGCCGGTTGATGGAAAAATTAGATTGTTCATCATTAATGGAAATTTATGATTATGCGCAGAGAAATAAAATAGGATAGAGTAATGCTGGAACGCTTTTTTATTTTTTTGATGGTCATCTTTACCATCGGGTTGTCTACGGGTGTAAGCTCAGCTCGGCAAGTTGAGCTAAAAAGTAACTATAATACCTCAGTGCAAAATATCGGCTTGAACAGGGAAGAAACAAACTGGTTAGCGCATAAAAAAACCTTGGTTGTTGGCACCTGGTTACCGGAAGTCTCCCCCATTGTTTATCAAAATAGCGGTGAATATTATCGAGGCGTCAACGCGGATTACCTTGCGTTAATGCAAAAGAACCTCAATCTAAAAATCATTATAAAGCAGTATGATAATGAGCAAGAGGCGCTGGCCGCGCTCGCCAATAACGATGTTGATACGCTGATAACCCAACTGTCCCGACGCCAGGATGTTGGCGGAAATCTGTTGCGCACTTCGGCATTGCTGACCACGTGGCCGACGCTTGTAACATCGCTAAAAAACACTCTGCTGCCGCTGACCTCGAACCATCAGGTTAGCGTCGCGTGTGTACGGGATTGCCCTTTTCTCGATGTTATCCAGGGGGCTTTTCCTGAGGCTAAAGTCTCATTTTATGACGACGAGTATCAGGCTATGGCGTCGGTAGTGAATGGCGATAACCAATATTATATTGGTAACAATATCACCAGCAGTCATTGTATCTCTCGATACTTCTCACAATCACTGGTTATTACGCACTACTTTGATAAGCAAGAACAATATAATTATTTTGTCGTTAACGAAGATCAGCCTGTATTAAGAAATATTCTTGATGGTTTCATTACGTCAATCAGTAATGAAATTCATATGCAAGTCATGCAGAACTGGCTGAACCGCGGCAACCTTGCCTATCTGAATGCGCCTATTCCTTTCACCGATCAGGAAAAAGCGTGGTTGAAGAAAAAGCATGTTATCCGCATTTTAATCAACCCAGATTACTCGCCCTATACGCTGGTCGATCGCAGTGGTGAGTTACGCGGTATTATTGGTGATTTGCTGAATATTATTCATCTGCAAACGGGGCTCGATTTTGAACCCATTTTAGCTAGCTCTAAAAGTGAGCAGACAAAGCAAATAATCGGCGAACAGTGGGATATGTATCCCACTATCACGCTAACTCATCAAAACCCGCCCAATTCGGCCTTTAGCGATCCGCTGATGAATGTGGCATTTGTGATGATCACTTCCCGTGAGGAAACCGCCGAATCGCTACTGGAGAAGCCGATACGCATTGCTTTGCCTGCCGGGCATGTGCTGGAAAGTGAGCTTAAGCAACGCTATCCGCAGGCCACCTGGGTGAATGCGGATACTGGCAGTGTTGCGATGGCCATGGTCAAGGAGGGCAGCGTTGATGCGGCAATCGCTACCGAATTGTCGGCAAGATTTATGGTCGATCATTACTACCAGAAAAATATGCACTTTTTTAGGCTTCCAGATATGCCTGGTGCGTCGGTAAGTTTTGCAATCTCTCCCCGCGAGCCGGTGTTGAAGTCTGTTATGGATAAAGCGCTTCAGGCCATACCGCCACGTGAAATTTTGCAGATGACGGAGAGGTGGTCGAAAATTTCCAATACGCAGGTCGATTTCTGGAGTCGATATAGCAAACAGTTCTATCAACTGGGGATATTCGCGCTGCTGCTGATAGCAATTAGCCTGATCTGGGGGATCTCACTCTCCCGTGAGGTAAATAAAAGGAAACAATCGCAGCGGCTACTGGAAGAGCAGCTTCATCTCAAAGAAGCATTATCTCAAGAACTGGAAAACGAAAAGAATAAAGCGATTGAAGCAACCAAGGCCAAAAGTCGCTTTCTGGCGAGTATGAGCCATGAGTTACGTACTCCGGTAAGTTCGATTGTTGGCTTTGTGGAATTACTGTCGAGTTCAGAACTCAGCCCGGCACAGCGAAAAGAGGCGATTGCCCTTACCGGGGCGACGGCCCAGTCATTGCTTGGGCTGATCGGTAAGATACTGGATGTGGATAAGATTGAGTCTGGTAAATACCAGGTTGTTCCTCAATGGACGGATCTCTCGCAACTCATTGAATTGCAGTGCCACTCTTTCGATGCCTTAGCCAGACAGAAAGGCATTACGCTTGCCTGCGTTAGTCAGTTGCCGGCGAACGAGCGGGTATTTGTCGATCAGCAGGCTTTGCGGCAAATTCTCACCAACCTGGTGGGTAATGCGTTGAAGTTTACCGAGCAGGGCAGCATTCATGTGACGGCCCGCTTGACGCCTGAGGGGGAGAATCACGGTACCCTGACCATCGCCATTAGCGACACCGGTTGCGGGATTAGTGAAGAGGAGCAGGCGGGGCTGTTTCAGCGTTACGCTCAGGGACGCTGCGGGCGTCAACAAACCGGTTCTGGACTGGGGTTATTTATCTGCAAAGAACTGGTGACGTTGATGGGTGGGACGCTGGAGTTGATGAGCGTCCCGTTGCAAGGAACCACGTTTACCATAACGCTGCCGGTTGAAACAGCTCGACAGTCGATTGTATCGGATGGCGATGCGCCCGGTACTCTGTTACCGCTTCCGTGTCTGTCTATTTTGATAGCTGACGATAATCCAACCAATCGCCTGCTGCTCAAGCGACAGTTGAATGCCATTGGCTACAGCGTGGATGAAGCGTGTGATGGGGAGGAAGCAGAAGCCAAACTGGCGAAGAAATCGTACGATCTGCTGATAACCGATGTAAATATGCCGAAAAAAGACGGGTTTGATCTCGCGGCTTCGCTACGTCGTCAACAGCCGAATTTACAAATATGGGGACTGACGGCCAGCGCACTTCCACAGTCACGTGATCGATGCCTGCAAAATGGTATGAACTTGTGCCTGTTCAAGCCTGTGTCGATTCAGACACTGACCCATGAATTGAGTAAAATCGAAACCGGTTATTCGTCTCCTTGTACAATCCGGCATTTGAAATTCAATGTGTTGACGGAAAATACCGGCGGCGATCGCGCACTGATGAACGAGATTCTCGAGACATTTCGCGAGGCAACGCTGAATGATATACAAGCGGCTGAGAAAGCCGTTCTGCAAGATGAACCTCAGCTGTTTTTGCGAGCTCTTCACCGGTTGCATGGCTCGGCGCAAATTCTGGGTATCACTGCGCTACAGAACCTGTGCGAACCTTTCGAATCCAGACGACATGACGATCTTCCTCTGGCAGTACGCGAGGAGGCATTGCAGAAGATTATTGCTGTTATGCGGGAAATTGAGATTGAGATAGACAGTCTGATTAGCCATTAATCCCCCTGATCGGGTAGCCGTAGCTGCCCGATCAGGAGAGAAAGTCCTGGTTCAACACTCCGTAGTGCTGAGTACTACTGGCCTGCGCCGATCATCTCGCTATCGACCACAATGCCATCTTCAGCACCTTTTAACACAAGGTTTGCTTCATAGTATTTACCGGAAGTCAGCAGTTTTTGCGCGCTGGCAACGGCTTTACGAGTCTGATTCAGAGGCATCAGGTATTGGGTCTGAAGCACGCTGATACCAGCCAGTTGCAGAGTATCCACTGCACCTTTCCAGTCGCCTTTGGCCATTTTGCCATTCGCTGTTTTGATAGCGGATTCTTTGGCCGGAGTCGCAATATAGTCTTCTGACAGCGCGACCGTAGCGTTAATAACCACGTACTGATCGTCAATCATCTTGGCTTTAGGCGCAGCTTTTACAAATTTCGCCCAATCTTTGCTGTCGCCTGCCAGCAGGGAAGCCGCGTCATCGGTTAATTTTTTAGCGCTGTCAGGCTGTCCATGAAACAGGGCCAGACGAGCAAGCTGAATATCACGCATCGCATTTGCGCCTTGCACTGCGACCTGCATAACATCGGCAGCTTCTTTTTGTACATTTGCGGTAGCAGCTTGCGCCGGAGTGGTTGTGGTAGCAGTAGCAGCCATCACTGGTGCTGAACCCATCATGGTTGCAAGCACACCCGCAAGAATAATCTTTTTCATTACTTTCTCCTGAATAAATTTGGTATATGTCACCAAACGCAATAAGCATATTAAATAATGTTAAAGAGAGGAATCAGAGCCAAGATAGAATAATGACCGTTTAATCCTACAAGTGTCAGATGTCTGACATGTGTAGGAATATACGCATAGCGACATTCTCTTGTTCTTATATACGCTTCCTTAGTGGAAGTCTTATCATTCCACTGTAAGTAACATATGTTGAGTGAGTAATAATTCTTGTGTCAACAGGTTACATTGCGTTTATATATAACGGAGGATGTATGTTTGTTTTTAATCAGCGTAGCCTGAGAGCGTTTAATGAAAAAACACTCGTTCATTATAAAAAGCACGCGACGATTATGGCGGTGTTGATGTTGATTTGTGGCATCTGCTGCTTGATTTATCCGATTGCTGCAGGTGTTTATTTAAGCTATGCAACCGGTTTTATGTTCCTGGTATGTGGTTTCTATTCTATTTATAGCCTGTTTAGTTCAGGTAAAAAGCAATTGAAAGCCAAATTTACCTATGCCTTTTTTGCTATCGCGTGGTTACTGCTGGGTTACTGTTTCCTCGTGAATCCTGTGATAGGCATGAATTCACTGGCAATGGTATTTTGCTGCCTGTTTATTCTGGGGGGGATTTTTCGTATCGCCTCTGGGGTCAAACTGTTCCGTAGTCCGGGTTATGGATGGAACATTTTTATTGGTATTTTTGACCTGCTTATTGCCGGCGTATGGCTGAATATGGATCCCGACAGATCGTATGTATTTACCTCAATCTTTATTGGTGTTGAGATGATCTTTAGTTCTTTAGCTTTTATCAGCCTGCGTAGAAATGCGACGCTGGTTAAAACTGATAAGCTCGCCGATAAAAATTAATGCTAACTCTGGAGCGCATAGTGAATATTAAAATGATGGTTTCTGCGGCTATTCTTGTGACCTCTGTTATGGCACCAATGACCCGTGCTTTGGCTACTCAGGCAACGGAAGCTGCGCCACAAGATATGACCTGTAAAGAATTTGTTGATATGAGTCAGCAATACAAGACGGCAATTGCCTTTGTGATTGTTAATAAAAATTCTGACTTTAAAGGCGATGATTATGTTCCCCTGCATGAGGTGGAAACGGAAGCTGTACCGAAAATGGTTAAAATGTGCCATCAGCATCCGAATACAAAACTGGGTGAACTGGCTGTAAATCTGAAAGGTTCCGGTCTGCACTATTGATTAACCGTTTTGATAGCCTGGCTTTAGTTAGAATTGACAACCTCTGTTCCTACCCTCAGTCGTTCCTTATAAAAAATCCGCGTAATGCTTACCCTGCTATCCACGAGAAACTCGCTGGATAGCTGTGCCCGCTAATAACCGTAGACCTGACAAACGAAGCCCCATCCCTGGGAATTGAATAATCTAAACCCAGGGAGAGGGCAGGGGATCAGCGTCGAGCTTTAAATCGCGCTAACGTATTTTCAACGAGGACAAAGAACACTGGAACAAAATAGATTGCCAGTACCGTCGCGGCCAGCATCCCACCGATAACCCCCGTACCGACGGCATTTTGCGCACCAGAGCCCGCACCGTTGCTTATTGCCAGCGGAATAACCCCCAGGATGAAGGCCAGTGAGGTCATCAGAATTGGACGTAAGCGCATTTGCGCGGCTTCCACCGCAGCCTCAAGCGGCGTTTTCCCTTCTTTCTGCATAATCTCGACGGCAAACTCGACGATCAGAATGGCGTTTTTAGCCGACAGCCCCATGGTGGTGAGCAGGCCGACCTGGAAATAAACATCATTGCTCAGGCCACGCAGATCGGTAGCCAGCAAAGCGCCGACCACCCCGATTGGCACAACCAGCATCACCGAGAACGGGATCGACCAGCTTTCATACAGTGCCGCCAGCGCCAGAAACACGACGATCAGCGAAATGCCGTACAGCATTGGTGCCTGGTTTGTGGATAGCGCCTCCTGATAAGACAGACCGGTCCAGGCATAGCCGACGCCTGCGGGCAGTTTATTAATCAGCGATGCCATAAATTTCATCGCATCACCGCTGCTTTTCCCTTCGACCGGCTGGCCCAGAATTTCCATTGCTGGTTGACCGTTGTAGCGTTCAAGGCGAGGAGAACCGTAGGTCCACTCGGTGGATGAGTAGGCGGAGAGCGGCGTCATGGAACCGGAGGCGTTACGTACGTACCAGTGGTTGATATTGTCCGGCAACATACGGAACGGCGTATCGGCCTGGACATACACTTTTTTGACGCGCCCCTGGTTCAGGAAATCATTGACATAGCGACTACCAAACGCGGTGGAGATGGTCTGATTAATATCCGATAACGCAACGCCCATAGCTTCAGCCTTTTTGGCGTTGACGTGAATGCGGAACATCGGTGTATCTTCCAGACCGTTCGGACGCACCCCGTCGACCTCACCGGAGGACTGGTTGGCCAAAGCCAGAAGCTGGTTGCGCGCCTGCATCATTTTTTCATGCCCAAGATTACCGTTATCCAGCAGCTCCATATCAAACCCTGATGCGGTGCCCAATTCTGCGACCGCCGGTAAATTGAACGGATAAACGACGGCATTATTGATGGTGCTTAAGGCCATCATTGCCCGTCGAATAATGGCGGTAACCGAGTTTTCTTCGCCAACGCGTTCTGACCAGGGCTTCAGGCTGATAAACGCCAGACCGTTGTTTTGTCCCTGGCCGCTGAAACCAAATCCGCCGACGGTGAAAACAGAAGCAACGTTTTTCTGCTCTTTCGTCAGGTAGTAGTCGGTTATTTCTCCGAGCACTTTGCTGGTGTTCACCATCGTTGAACCCGAAGGCAATTGTGCCGTGGTCATGAATACCCCCTGATCTTCTTCAGGCAGAAACGAGGTCGGAGTGCGTAAAAACAGCACAATCATGCCCGCGCCAATGACTAAATAGACGACCATATAACGGCCGGTGCAACGTAACAGCCTACGGGTGCTGTCCGTGTAGTGATGGGTGCATTTCTCCATGAAGTGATTGAAACGAGTAAACAGAAAATGTGTGTTTGCCTTTTCTCCTTCGTGGGATTTCAACAACATAGCGCAAAGTGCAGGCGTCAGGCTCATTGCCACAAATACCGACAGCAGCATGGAGGAGATCAAGGTGATGGAAAACTGACGGAAAATTTCACCCGTTGCCCCGCTCATAAACGCCATCGGCATAAATACGGCGGATAACACGACGGCAATACCAACCAGCGCCCTCTGGAGCTGGCCCATTGCTTTATGCGTTGCCGCTTTTGGAGACAAGTGCTCTTCAGCAATAATACGTTCTACGTTCTCAACCACCACGATGGCATCATCGACCAACAGCCCTATCGCCAGTACCATGCCAAACATCGTGAGCGTGTTAATCGAAAAACCGGCAACGTCGAGTATTGCAAAGGTTCCGAGGATAACCACCGGAACGGCGATAGTGGGGATAAGCGTCGCACGGAAACTCTGCAAAAACAGATACATGACGAGGAATACCAGAATGATTGCCTCGATCAAAGTATGAAAAACACCCTGAATCGAAATCTCGATAAACGGCGTGGTGTCATAGGGATAAACGGTTTTCATACTGGCCGGAAACCAGGCCGATAATCTGTTCAGCTCTTGCTTGACCGCCTGGGACGTTGCCAGGGCATTGGCGCCAGCGGCAAGTTTAATCGCAATCCCGGCGGCGGGTTTGCCGTTGTAACGTGCAACCGTTGCATAATTTTCCGCACCCAGCTCAATGCGCGCGACATCGCGCAGCAGAACCTGAGAACCATCTTGCTGAACTTTAAGGAAGATCTTGCCAAATTCATCGGTTGTTTGCAGACGCGTCTGGACGATTATCGACGCATTTAACTGCTGATCGGCTGACTGAGGCATGCCCCCCAACTGCCCGCCAGATATCTGATTATTCTGCACTTTGAGTTGGGTAATGACGTCCTCGGGAGTGAGGTTATACTTGTCGAGCTTTTGTGGATCCAACCAGATGCGCATGGCGTATTGCGAACCGAATAACTGTACGCTCCCCACCCCGGCAGTGCGGCTTAGCGGATCTTTAATGTTCGAGGCCACATAGTCGGCAATATCATATTGGCTCAGGCTGTTATTATCAGAGATAAAACCGGCGACCATTAAGATATTACTGCTGGATTTATCAACGCTGATCCCTTGCTGTTGTACTTCCTGTGGCAAGGAAGGCATCGCCAGCTGCAGTTTATTCTGTACCTGAACCTGCGCAATATCGGGTGACGTATCCGTTTTGAAGGTCAGGATAATCGAGGCATTACCTGCCGCATCGCTGGTGGATGACATATACATCAGGCCATCAAGACCATTCATATTCTGTTCAATCACCTGGGTGACGGAGTCTTCAACTGTCTTTGCGTCTGCCCCTGGGTAGGCAGCGCTGATGGTAATGGTTGGGGGCGCAATTTGTGGATATTGGGCGACAGGCAGGTTCATTATCGCGATACCGCCCGTAAACATCATGATAATAGCGAGCACCCAGGCGAAAACCGGGCGCTCAATAAAAAAGTTGGCCATGAAGAAAGTGTCCTTAATGCCTGAAATATTACTGTTCAGCTACCGTGTCAGGTGTGTTCAGTTTTGAAGGGAGGACCCGGGCTTTGATTCCCGGACGAATTCTTTGTAATCCGGACACAATGACCCGATCGCCAGGACGTAATCCCGCGGTCACTAACCATTGATTACCAACGGCCTTCACTGCGTTTATTTCACGCAGTTGCACCACGTTTTCCGGGTCAAGGATCAGCGCGGTGGCTTTTCCTTGCTCGTTATGCGTAATTCCTTGCTGGGGGACCATCAACACGTTTTGTTGACTGCCTTCGTCCAGCAACGCCGTGACATACATACCGGGTAAAATTTCACCTTCAGGATTGGGAAATACGGCGCGCAGGGTTACCGAACCGGTGGTCTCATCAACGGCGGGATCGGAAAACTCAAGCGTACCGGTATGGCGATAGGGCTTGCCGTTTTCCAGCATCAGTTCAACCGGAATTTTGCCTTGTTGTTGGGCGATTTGGCCGTTGGCTTTCTCTTCTTTCAGGCGCAGGAAGTCTTGTACTGACTGGGTTAAATCAACATAAATCGGATCCAACCGTTGAACGGTGACCAGCGCATTTTCCTGATTGGCAGTGACCAGGGCACCCACGGTCACGGAGGATTTACCGCTGATGCCCTCAATTGGCGAGGTGACATTGGCATAGCGCAGGTTGATAGTGGCTTGCTCAAGCTCCGCTTTAGCAACGGCGACATTGGCCTGTGCTTCATTAAGCTGTGAGCGCGTCGTGTCATAGTCCTGGCGGCTGACGTAATTAGATTTTATTAATGCTGACTGCCGATTGAGTGTCAGACGAACATTATTGGCGGTAGCCTGTGCCTTTGCCAACGCGCCTTTGGCTGAGTCCAGTCGTGCCTGCAGCGGGGCAGGATCAATTTGATACAGTGATTCTCCTTTGCTGACTTTATCACCTTCAACAAAGTTGCGTTTTATGATGATCCCACCAACCTGAGGGCGGATTTCGGCGATCTCGAACGCAAGCGCGCGACCCGGAAGTTCACTTTTAATATTTACAGAGGAGGGCGCTAAGGTAACAACGCCGACCTCGGGCTCCATGGCGGTTTTTACTGCAGGTTTATTATCGCAGGCGGTGATGATGATGCTGCTAAAGAATAATGGTATCAACAGTAAGCATTTTCTGTTCATAGTAATCCCTGAATAATGTGTAAACACAAATGTTCTTTTATTGCATGCAGGGTGGGGGAGTTGTCGGTAAATAACAAAAGATGGTCAGGCATGAGAAGGGTAAAGCCCATTTCTTCGCTAAAGAATTAGCGGTTAAAAATTATATGTAACAGGAAGAATGCATGTTAAGCGTAGGATTCCATGAAGCAGGATGGCGCAATAAGATAAACGCGGGGTGATGAGAAGGGTTGTTTGCCAACACCTGACTCCGGAATATAGTCACGCCATCTTACCTCTGGGATTATTTCACTAGCTCCGGAGTTACCTGAGTGACTGTACTGGCGTAGTAAGGCGCTCCCCACATCGGCTCAGGCCAGAATGCGCCGTAACCATAATCCCACATGTTATAGGTGGTGTTGACAGACTCAGTTAAATGCCAAACCTGGATTCCTTGTAAATCAACTTTAACAAAGTTGTACGGGACTTTGTTGATGAATCCTGACTCATCTCCTTGAATTGTTCCCAAAATAGTCACGAAATGGTTTCTGTAGTTTACCGGATCGAGGAAACCTTTCTGCTGGGCAAGAATACGTCCCTGATAGCTCGCGTCTATTTGTGGCTTAGCAGAGTCATTCAGTGGCAAAACGGCGATTTCCAGCAACGTATCTTTTTTGGTGTTAATCACATTGATGACTTTACCGCCAAAGCGGGCCTGCTGTCCGGTATATAAACCGGGCTGGTTATGCACGGAGATAAAGTTTTTTTGGATATCGGGTTGATTATTACCTTTGATATTCTCAGGAATGGAAGCACATGATGCCAGGGTGAAAGTAAGGGCAATAATCATCAACCCTTTTGTATTTTTCATTTTACTTTCCTGCTTAAAAAAGACAGGTCTATAGTAAACCTTTGCGTATTATTGTCAGCATACGCATTGTTGATTATCTAATATTAATATAATTGTAGCTTATGGTAATAACGGATTGTATTTTATCTGGTCGCTGAATAAGGGCGATATTTTCAACGACCATAAAAGTAACGGCAGACATCACGGTTTCACGTCACGCTGGCGGGAATGTAATAAAGCGGATCGTCAATTTTTGCGGTGCTCATCACCCGACAGAATGACCGCGTTCATTACTCCCGTCACCCAGACGGTAAGCCAGCGCCACCACTAGCGACTGCACCAGGCACAGCGTCGCAGACTGGGATCGAAACGCGTCAACCTGCGCCTCTTTCACCACAAAGCAGAGATCGCTGAACGTGGCCAGCGGGCTTATCTGACTGTCGGTAATCACGATCTGGCGCGCGCCGGCATTGGCCGCAGTTTCGCTGACCATCACTGTTTCTTCCGCATAAGGCGAGAAGCTAATCGACACCACGATATCGTGCGCTTTGATGCGGTTAATCTGCTCGCGCAGCATTCCGCCCATTCCGTCGAGCAAAATAGGGCGACACTCAAGATGGCTCAGGGCGTAGGTGAGATAGGCCGCTACGCTAAACGAACGACGCAGACCAGCGATGTAAATGGTGTCGGCTTCTGCCAGCAATTGTACGGCGCGTTCCAACATTTCAGGTTCGGCACGGGCTGCCAACTGCTGGAGCGCCTGGGTATTCGAACGGGCGAACTCCTGCAGGATATCGAGCGGGGTTTCCGGTACGGCTTCGCTTTCCATCTCACGGAACATGCGCGCGCGGTCGCTGTAGCTGGCGGTTTCCTCTACCAGGTTCATACGAAACAGCTGTTTCATTTCGTTGAAGCCGGTGAAGTCAAAGGCGTTGGCGAAGCGGATCAGCGTAGAGGGTGGCACTCCGGCACGTTCAGCAATGACGGCAACCGTATCAAAGGCCACGCTATTGGTATTATCCAGCACATAGCGGGACACCTGCTGCAGCCTCTTACTCAGGCTATCGTAGCGATCGCGGATTTGCTGCTGCAGCTCGTTCAGGCTGGTTGCTGTTGTCATTTTACCTCCTGGTACATAGTTTTATGATTCTAAACGCAAAACCGCGTCTTTGAAATGTCACTCATTCATCTGGCTGTAAAAACGAAACAAAAGCTTCAGGCTTGTCGTCCGCTGAAACGTTATGCCAGTGCACGCTAATCATGCGATTCCGCTTGTTAACATAAAAACCCATCCTTGATCACATTAATCATTATTTATTTTATTTCAACTTAAAATGGAATGTTTGTTTCATATATAGTACACAGATAACAGTGTTCAGGTAACAGTCACGTATCAACAGCGAGAGGTTAAGGATGGAGACAGTAGCGAATTTTATCCACGGCGAATGTGTCACCGGTTCAGGCCAGCGCGTTCAGGCAATCTTCAACCCGGCCACCGGCGAGCAGATCCGCCAGGTGGTGATGAGTACGACACAGGAAACCGAGCAAGCCATTGCGGCAGCGCACGACGCATTCCCCGGGTGGGCGCGCCATTCTCCGTTAAAACGTGCGCGAGTGATGTTCCGCTTTAAGGCGCTGTTGGAAGAAAACATGGAGAGGCTGGCTCGCATCATCAGCGAAGAGCATGGCAAGGTATTCTCTGACGCAGTTGGTGAACTGACCCGCGGCCTGGAAGTGGTGGAGTTTGCCTGTGGCATCCCACATCTGCAAAAGGGCGAACACTCAGCCAACGTAGGTACCGGCGTCGATAGCCATTCGCTGATGCAACCGCTCGGGGTTTGCGTCGGGATCACGCCGTTTAACTTTCCGGCAATGGTACCGATGTGGATGTTCCCCATCGCGCTGGCAACCGGGAATACCTTCGTGCTGAAACCCTCAGAAAAAGACCCTTCTCTCGCTCTGGCACTGGCGAAACTGCTGCAAGAAGCCGGATTGCCGGACGGCGTGTTCAACGTCGTGCAGGGGGACAAAGAGTCCGTTGACGTGCTGTTAACTGACCCGCGCGTGCAGGCCGTGAGCTTTGTCGGCTCTACGCCGATTGCGGAATACATTTATCAGACGGCATCGGCCCACGGTAAGCGTTGTCAGGCGTTAGGTGGCGCTAAAAATCACTGCATTTTAATGCCGGATGCCGACATGGATATGGCAACCAACGCCATTATGGGGGCCGCTTACGGCGCGGCGGGTGAACGCTGCATGGCGCTTTCGGTCGTGCTGGCGGTAGGAGACAAAACGGCAGACGAGCTGTGCTCGAGACTGGAAAAACAGATTGCGGCGCTGCGTGTCGGGCCGGGGCTTGATCAGACACCGGAAAATGAAATGGGGCCGCTTATCTCCTCGGTACACCGTAATAAAGTGCTCGGTTATATCGACAGTGGGGAATCGCAGGGGGCCAGCCTGCGCGTGGATGGTCGACGTTTTAGCGTTAAAGGCCATGAGCAGGGTTATTTTGTCGGGCCGACCCTGTTTGATAACGTCACGCCGGAGATGACCATCTATAAAGAAGAGATTTTTGGACCGGTGCTTTCTGTGGTGCGCGTAGCAGATTACAGCAGCGCGGTGGAACTGATTAACCGTCATGAATATGGTAATGGCACGGCAATTTTCACACGTGACGGCGGCTGTGCGCGTCGCTTCTGCGAAGAAGTGCAGGCGGGCATGGTGGGCGTAAACGTTCCAATTCCGGTGCCGATGGCGTTCCACAGTTTTGGCGGCTGGAAGCGGTCCATTTTTGGTGCGCTGAACGTTCATGGTAACGATGGCGTGCGCTTCTACACCCGGATGAAAACCGTCACCGCGCGCTGGCCGGAGATGCTGCAGGACACAGGGGCCGCGTTCTCCATGCCAACGCTGGGCTGACAGGAGGGTTTATGCAAACCGAACGTATGACCATGGCTCAGGCGCTGGTCAAATTCCTTAATCAACAATATATCTGTGTCGATGGCGTGGAAACGCCCTTTGTCGAGGGCGTCGCCACCATCTTTGGTCATGGTAACGTGCTTGGCATTGGCCAGGCGCTGGAGCAGGCACCCGGTCATTTGCAGGTGATGCAGGGATGTAATGAGCAGGGAATTGCGCACATGGCGACCGGATTCGCCAAACAGCATCGGCGCCAGCGTATTTTTGCCGTGACGTCATCGGTTGGGCCGGGAGCGGCAAACATGGTCACCGCAGCGGCAACCGCGACGGCGAACCGTATTCCGCTGCTGCTGTTGCCTGGCGATGTCTACGCCAGTCGTCAGCCGGACCCGGTATTGCAGCAAATTGAGCAATACCATGACCTTGGCATCAGTACCAACGACTGCTTCCGCCCGGTCTCGCGTTACTGGGACCGGATTAACCGACCGGAGCAGTTAATGAGCGCGATGCTAAACGCGATGCGAACGCTTACTGACCCCGCAGATACTGGTGCCGTAACTATTTGCCTGCCACAGGATGTGCAGGGGGAAGCCTGGGACTATCCGCAGAGCTTCTTTGCGCGCCGCGTTCATTTGATCGAACGTCGACCACCCGACCCGCAGCGTCTGGCGATGGCGCGAGCGCTGATTGCCCGCAAACGCCGTCCGCTGGTGGTATGCGGCGGCGGGGTACGATATTCCGGCGCGCATGAGGCGTTTCGTACGTTTGTTGAAACGCTGCAACTGCCATTTGCCGAAACTCAGGCCGGAAAGGGAGCGCTGGTTAGTGACCACCCACTTAACCTCGGAGGCATTGGGGTAACTGGAGGGATGGCAGCGAATCAGCTCGCACCGCAAGCCGATCTGGTGATCGGCATTGGTACGCGCCTCACCGACTTTACCACCGGTTCGAAAGCGCTGTTTTCTCATCCGGAGGTTGAGTTCCTGCTGCTGAACGTGGCGGAGTTTGACGCACTGAAGCTTGATGCCACTGCGCTTATCGCCGACGCCCGTACCGGGCTTACGGCATTAACTGAAACACTGAAAGACTACCGCAGCGATTGGGGGAAGGAGGTCGCGCAGGCGCAAGAGGCCTGGCGCGATGAGTGCCAACGTTTATGGGAGCGCGACTGGCGTCCCGATGACGAACCCGAAGTGGCTGGGCATCTTGACGCTCAACTGGCGGAATATGGCGACACGCTAAACACCCGGTTGACCCAGACGAAGGTGCTGGGGCTTATCAATCAGCACATTGAAGATAACGCTATCGTCGTAGGGGCCGCCGGATCGCTACCTGGCGATTTACAGCGTATCTGGCAGGTCAAAACCCCGGACAGCTATCACCTGGAATACGGTTACTCCTGTATGGGCTATGAGATTGCGGCTGCTATTGGAGCCAGGCTGGCGAAGCCGCAGCAGCCGGTATATGCCATGGTGGGGGATGGCTCGTACATGATGCTGCATTCCGAACTACAAACCGCCGTCCAGGAGGGGATAAAAGTCACTATCCTGCTGTTTGATAACGCCAGCTTCGGGTGTATTAACAACCTTCAGATGGGGCATGGGATGGGGAGCTTCGGTACGGAAAACCGTCACCGTAATCCGCAAACCGGACGGTTGGATGGGCCGTTGGTGAAGGTCGATTTTGCTAAAAACGCGGAAAGCTACGGCTGTCGGGCATGGCGTGTACATGACGAGCAAAGCCTGCTGGCGGCGCTGGAAGCCTCGCGTGCGCATTCGGGGCCTGTGCTGCTGGATATCAAAGTCCTGCCGAAAACCATGACCCACGACTATGCCTCCTGGTGGCGCACTGGCGATGCGCAGGTGGCAGAATCTCCGTCGGTGCGAAAAGCGGCTGAGCAGACGTTTGAGCAGGTGAAAAACGCACGTCAGTACTAAAAGCGATTAATGCCGGATGGCGCTGCGCTTATCCGGCCTACAGCGGATTCTACCCCCAGTCCGGATAAGTCGTTAGCGCTGTCATCCGGTAACCTGCGACAACGAAATTTTCATTTCATTTTCCTTTCTCTTCATCCATCGCCTCCTTCCTGAACGGAAGGGGGCCAATTCCTGCATCTTTCCTGTTGTTATGTTGTGATATTGATAACAAATTTTATCTCACTCATCTCAAAAGTGTTAACTTGCACCCAAAAACATAATTTTCACTATTTATAAAAATGAAATAAATGTTTTATTTAAAGGGTCGTTAGTTCATCGCATTCACCAACACCGGGAGCCGTTATGTTTAACATTGCTTTACTGGGCGCTGGCCGAATTGGCCAGGTACATGCAGCTAACATTGCCAGTCACAGTGCCACTACCCTCTGGTCCGTCGTCGACCCGAATCAGGAATTTGCCACCCGTCTTGCCACACAGTATCAGGCTCGTTTGCAAAACCTGGATGAGGCGATGACGGACCCTAACGTTCACGCCGTGCTGATTGCCTCCGCGACCGATACCCACGCGGATCTGATTGAAATGGCCGCCCGCCACGGCAAAGCCATCTTCTGTGAAAAGCCGGTCCACCTGGATCTGGCCCGTGTACGCGACTGCCTGAAAGTGGTCAAAGAGTACGACGTACCGTTGTTTATCGGTTTCAACCGCCGCTTCGATCCACAGTTTCGCCGTGTGAAAACTGACGCACTGGCCGGGCGTATCGGAAAGCCGGAATCGCTGCTGATCATCTCCCGCGACCCGTCTCCGCCTCCTGCGGAATACGTGCGTGTGTCCGGCGGTATGTTCCGCGATATGACCATCCACGATTTTGATATGGCGCGCTTTATCATGGGCGAAGAGCCGGTTTCGGTGTATGCCCAGGGCAGCAATCTGGTGGATCCGGCGATTGGCGAAGCGGGCGATATCGATACCGCGTTCATCGTACTGAAATATTCATCCGGTGCGATGGCGACCATCGTCAACAGCCGCCGTTCTTCTTACGGATACGATCAGCGCCTTGAGCTGCACGGCTCTGAAGGGCTGCTGTGCGCGGGCAACATTCTCGAAAATCAGGTGCAGCACTACGCGAAGACCGGCTGCACCAGCGCGTTACCTGAACATTTCTTCCTGCAGCGTTATAAATCGGCCTATGCCGCGGAATGGGAACACTTTGTTGCGGTACTGCGCGGCGAAGCTGTCCCTGATTGCAGCGGGGACGATGGCGAGCGTGCGCTGTATCTGGCGGATAAAGCGCTGGAGTCACTGCATAGCCAGCGTGAAGTTCTCCTCTGATTGTCACCACAACCTACCCTACACAGAGAGACATAATAATGAAAAAACTGATCTTAGCTGTCCTCATCGCCATGACATCCGGGGCAGCCATTGCTGAAAACGAGCAAATTGTTTTCAGTACGCCAAACCTGGCGATGCCATTTGAAGTTCACATGCAGCGCACGGCGGTGAAAGCCGCAAAAGAGATGGGCGTGAATTTACAGGTCCTGGACGGGCAGGGTAGCTCGCCAAAACAGGTCGCTGACCTGGAAAACGCCATAACTCGTGGCGCACAGGGCTTTATTGTTTCACCAAACGATGTCAACGCGGTGTCCAGCGCGGTAGATGAAATTCAGGATGCGAAACTGCCCGTTGTTACTCTTGACCGCTCTGTTGACAGCCAGAAAAAAGTGCCGCACTTCGGCGCGAACAACTACAAAGGCGGCCAGGCGATTGGCGACTTTGTCAAAACCAAATTCCCTGACGGGGCAGACATTATTCTGCTGACCGGCCAGCCAGGCTCCTCCTCCAACATTGAACGTACTAAAGGCATTCGCGACAGCCTGAAGGCGGGTGGTGAAAAGTACAAGATCGTTGCTGATCAGACCGGTAACTGGATGCGTTCTGAAGGGATGCGCATTGTCGAAAGCGTTCTGCCTTCGTTGCCGAAGCGTCCGCAGGTGATCCTCTCCGCTAACGACGATATGGCGTTGGGCGCGATTGAAGCGTTACAGGGACAAGGACTGAAACCGGGTGAAGTTCTGGTCACGGGCTTCGATGCCGTGCCGGAAGCACTGGCGCGTGTGCGCGACGGCTGGCTGGCAGTGACGGCGGATCAGCGTCCTGGCTTTGCGGTGAAAACGGCCATGAGCCAGTTGGTGAATAACGTCCGTGAGAAGACGGCGATCACCGGGGCTGACTACCCGCCAACGCTTATCACCAAAGAGAACCTGCAGCAGGCCGAGCGTATTAGTGAGGCCGGTAACTGATATGTCCGCAGCCGCCGCACAAGTGGCGGCTCTCTATGAGGAGGAGCAGACCGATGTCGCAACCCTTACTAAAAGTGACCGACCTGGCGAAAAGCTTTTCCGGCGTTTGGGCGCTGAGCAGCGCACAGCTGACCGTCGGAGCAGGCGAAATTCATGCGCTGTTAGGTGAGAACGGTGCCGGAAAATCGACCCTGCTGAAAGCGCTGGCGGGCGCGCAGCCGCAAACACGCGGGGATATTTGGTTCAACGGCGAAACATTGCCGGTAGAAGACTCTCCGGTTGAGCGGCAGAACAAGGGCATTATCACGATTTATCAGGAATTTAATCTGCTGCCCAATATGACCGTCGCCGAGAATATGTTCCTCGGTCGCGAACCGCGCAAACGCAATCTGATTGTTGACGAAAAGGCGGTAAATCAGGAAGCGCAGGTGATTCTGGATTACCTGCAACTGAACGTTGCGCCAACCACGGCCGTGGCCCGACTGAGCGTGGCGCAGCAGCAAATGGTGGAAATTGCGCGGGCGCTGACGCTGAACGCAAAGCTGATCATTATGGATGAACCTTCCGCCGCGCTGAGCGACAGCGAAGTAGAAAGCCTGCATCGTGTGGTGCGGGAACTTAAAGGGCGTGGCGTGAGCATTATCTACGTCACCCATCGCCTGCATGAAGTTTTTCAACTCTGCGACCAGTTCACTGTTTTCCAGGATGGACGATTCACCGGGAATGGCGCAGTTGCACAGACCACCGTAGAACAGCTGATCCGCCTGATGGTGGGGCGCGATGTGGCCTTTAATCGCCGTCCGGCCAGCGAAACTCACCATGAAGATAAACCTGTGCGTCTGGCGGTGAAGGGGCTTAGCCGCGAAAAACCGCCGCTGGATCCACATGGTATCGCGCTGCACGACATTAGCTTCCACGTGCATGCTGGCGAAGTGTTAGGCATTGCCGGACTGGTGGGTGCCGGGCGCACCGAAGTGGCCCGCTGCCTGTTTGGCGCCGACAGTTTTACTTCCGGCAGCTTTGAACTTGATGGCGTGCCATATCAGCCGCGCGATCCGCTGTTTGCGCTGGATCAGGGGCTGGCGCTGGTACCGGAAGATCGTAAAAAAGAGGGCGCGGTGCTTGGGCTGTCGATCCGCGACAACCTGTCGCTCTCCAGCCTCTCGTCACTGATGCACTGGCGCTGGTTCGTGAATACCCGCAAAGAGGATGCCCTGATCGAGTCATACCGCCAGGCGCTGCAGATCAAAATGGTCAACAGCGCGCAAGAGGTGCGCAAGCTCTCCGGCGGGAACCAGCAAAAAGTGATCCTCGCGCGCTGCATGGCGCTTAATCCGCGAGTGTTGATCGTGGATGAACCAACGCGCGGTATCGATGTTGGCACCAAATCAGAAGTCCATCAGGTGCTGTTTGATATGGCGAAAAAGGGCGTGGCGGTGATCGTGATCTCCTCCGATCTGCCGGAAGTGATGGCGGTTTCCGATCGGATCATCACGCTAAGTGAAGGCCGGGTGACCGGCGAGATCCACGGCGACGACGCCAACGAAGAGCGGCTAATGACGATGATGGCCATCAACCACAACACCCTGAATGCGGCATAACGGAGTGATTCATGACGCAGATTATTTCTAAAACGCAGGTTCCTGCCAAACGCGGCGGACGTCTTGATCCCATTGCCTTTTTTGAGCGCTTTGGGGTACTGATTTTCATGATCCTGCTGCTGATTTTCTTTCAGTTGCAGAACAGCAATTTTCTTTCTGAACGCAATATTTTCAACATTCTGACCGAAGTCTCCATCTACGGGATCATGGCCGTCGGTATGACGTTTGTCATTCTGACCGCCGGGATCGACCTCTCCGTAGGTTCTATTCTGGCAGTGTGCGCCATGACCGCCGCGTATGTGATTAAGGGCGACAACTTCACCACCGTCGACCCGAACGCTTGGGGCGGTATGAGCTGGCTGATTGGCCTTGGTATCTGTATGGCGATGGGCACCGCGATTGGTTTTCTGCATGGCCTCGGCGTGACCCGCCTGCGTCTGCCGCCGTTTATCGTCACCCTCGGCGGGATGACTATCTGGCGCGGCCTGACGCTGGTGATTAACGACGGCGCGCCAATTGCCGGTTTCGACGCGGGATACCGCTGGTGGGGACGCGGCGAACTGCTCGGTATCTCCATTCCAATCTGGATATTCGCGCTGGTGGCGGTAGGCGGTTATCTGGCGCTGCATAAAACCCGCTGGGGGCGCTTCGTGTACGCCATCGGCGGCAACCCGGAGGCGGCGCGTCTGGCAGGGGTTAACGTGAAGCGCGTGCTGGTGAGCGTCTACGTGTTAATTGGCTGTCTGGCAGGACTGGCGGGCTTCATTCTCAGCGCGCGGTTGGGCAGTGCAGAAGCGGTCGCCGGGATCTCGTTTGAGCTACGCGTCATTGCCTCGGTGGTCATTGGCGGTACCTCACTGATGGGCGGCTACGGGCGTATTGGCGGCACCATTATCGGCTCGATCATCATGGGCATCCTGATTAACGGTCTGGTGCTGATGAACGTCTCGGCTTACTACCAACAAATTATTACCGGCTTAATTATCGTTCTGGCGGTGGCGTTCGATACCTACGCCAAGAGCCGTCGCGGCGCATTGTGAGGGTCATGATGAAAGAAGTTCGTATTGGATTGATTGGCACCGGGTATATCGGCAAGGCGCATGCCATCGCCTATGCCCAGGCCCCGACGGTGTTTAACCTGCGCGGCAAGCTGGTGCGCGAAATGGTGGCGGAAATCTCTCCAGAGCTGGCCGCCGAGCGGGCGCAGGCGTTTGGCTTCAATCGCTCAACCGGAGACTGGCGTGCGCTGGTGGCTGACCCGGCCATTGATGTCGTGGATATCTGTTCTCCTAATCATCTGCACAAAGAGATGGCGCTGGAAGCGATTCGCCATGGCAAGCATGTGTACTCAGAAAAGCCGTTGGCGCTGAATGCCCACGACGCACGTGAAATGGTTGAAGCTGCACAGCGGGCGGGAGTGAAAACGCTGGTGGGGTTCAACTATATGAAGAACCCAACGGCGCAGCTGGCGAAAGAGATCATTGAGCGCGGAGAAATTGGTGAGGTGATCCATTTCTACGGCACCCACAACGAAGACTACATGGCCGATCCGCTTGCACCGATCCACTGGCATTGTTTTAAAGAGACCGCCGGACTTGGTGCGCTTGGCGATCTGGCGGCGCATATCGTCAATATGGCGCAGTACCTGGTTGGGGATATTCAGCAGGTCTGCGGCGACCTGAAGATCGTTGTGCCACAGCGTCCGGCGCAGGTCGGTTCCTCGCAAATGGTGACGGTAGAAAACGAAGATCAGGCCCACGCGATGGTGCGCTTTGCGGGCGGTGCGCAAGGGGTGATTGAAACCTCGCGCGTTGCCTGTGGCCGCAAGATGGGGTTGTCGTATGTGATTACCGGGACCAAAGGAACTATCAGTTTTACCCAGGAGCGCATGGCAGAGCTGAAGCTCTATCTGCATGACGATCCGGTCAACCGCCAGGGGTTTCGCACTTTACTGGTTGGCCCGGCGCACCCGGACTACGGCGCGTTTTGCATGGGAGCCGGGCATGGTATCGGCTTTAACGACCAGAAAACAGTAGAAGTACGCGACCTGGTGGACGGCATTGCTGCCGATGCGCCGATGTGGCCGGACTTTGAAGAGGGCTGGAAGGTGTCGCGCGTGCTTGACACTATCGCACTCTCGCACCAGGAAGGCCGCTGGCTGAACGTGAACGACATTGTCTGAAGAGGTATCAACGTGGAAAAGCAGTTTGATGTGATATGCATGGGCCGCGTGGCGGTTGACCTCTACAGTCAGCAGATTGGCGCACGCCTGGAAGATGTGTCGAGCTTTGCCAAATATCTTGGTGGTTCGTCCGGCAACGTGGCTTACGGCACGGCACGCCAGGGGCTGCGCTCCTCAATGCTGGCGCGGGTTGGCGACGAACATATGGGGCGTTTCCTGCGTGAAGAATTAAACCAGGTAGGCTGTGATACCAGCCATCTGATCACTGATAAAGACCGCCTGACGGCGCTGGTGCTACTCGGCATTAAAGACCGGGACACCTTCCCACTGATTTTTTACCGTGATAACTGCGCGGATATGGCGATTACCGCCAGCGATGTTGATGAACAGTACATCGCTTCTGCTCGTTGTCTTGCCATCACCGGGACGCATCTTTCTCATCCGCAAACCCGCGAGGCGGTGTTGACGGCGCTCGCTTACGCCCGGCGTCACGGCGTGCGTACGGCGCTGGATATCGACTATCGCCCGGTGCTGTGGGGGCTTACTTCCTTAGGCGACGGCGAAACGCGCTTTATCGCCGCCGAACAGGTCACCCGCCAGTTGCAGGAGGTGCTGCATCTTTTTGATGTAATTGTCGGCACCGAGGAGGAATTTCATATCGCGGGCGGCAGTACCGATACGCTGCAGGCGCTGTCGCAGGTTCGCGGCGTGAGTCACGCGACGCTGGTTTGCAAGCGTGGTGCGCTCGGCTGCTCGGTGTATACCGATGCCATCCCGGCCCGGCTGGACGATGGCCTGACAGTCACCGGCGTACGCGTGGAGGTGATGAACGTGCTGGGGGCGGGGGATGCGTTTATGTCCGGTCTGCTGCGCGGCTATCTTAACGATGAAGGGTGGGAACAGGCGTGCCGCTATGCAAATGCCTGCGGCGCGCTGGTGGTATCACGTCACGGCTGTGCGCCGGCGATGCCGAGCAAAGTTGAGCTTGATGATTATCTTTCTCGCGCTGCAGAGGTTCCACGTCCGGATCTCGATCCGCATCTCAACCATTTACATCGCGTGACGACTCGCCGCCGCACATGGCCGGAACTGTGCGTGATGGCCTTCGATCACCGTAGCCAACTGGAAGATATGGCGTTGCAGTGCGGCGCGTCTTTGAAGCGTATTCCGGCATTGAAACAGCTTATTTTGCAGGCCAGCCGTGAAGCGGCCAACAGCGCCGGGCTGGAGGGCAAGGCCGGGCTACTCTGCGATGGTACGTTTGGTCAGGATGCGCTGAATGCGATAACCGGAGAGGGCTGGTGGATAGGTCGCCCTATCGAATTGCCGGGGTCGCGCCCGCTGGAGATGGAACACGGCAATATAGGCTCTCAGCTCATTAGTTGGCCGCAGGAACATGTGGTGAAGTGTCTGGTCTTTTTCCATCCGGAAGATGCCCACGCGTTGCGTCTGGAACAAGAACAGAAAATCGCTGAGGTGTACCGCGCCTGTTGCCAGTCCGGCCATGAGCTGCTGCTGGAGGTGATTTTACCGGCCAGTATGCCGCGCAGTGATGAACTGTATTTGCGCGCCATTTCCCGCTTCTACAACTTAGGAATCTACCCCGACTGGTGGAAACTCCCACCGCTGACTTCTGCTGGCTGGACGGCGTTGAGTGACATTATCGAACGGCGCGATCCGCACTGCCGTGGCGTGGTGATCCTGGGTCTGGACGCACCGGCAGAGCAACTGTGTGCTGATTTTAAAGCGGCTGCGGGTCATGGGGTGGTGAAAGGATTTGCCGTGGGACGCACGCTGTTCGGCGACGCTTCCCGCGCGTGGTTGAAACACGATATTGACGATGCGCAGCTGGTGGCGCGCATTAAAGATAACTACCTGCAGCTTATCGCCTGGTGGCGCGAGCGCGGACAAGCATAATTCAGGAGAAGATGATGACGGTACAATTAGGTATTAATCCACTGACATGGACGAATGACGATCTTCCTTCACTGGGCGCTGAGACGTCGCTTGATACGTGTCTGAGCGAGGGCAAAGAGGCTGGATTTGCTGGTTTCGAACTGGGCAACAAATTCCCGCGTGAGGCGCGACTGCTCGGCCCCATTTTGCAGCACCACGACCTGCAACTGGTTTCCGGCTGGTACTCCGGACGTCTGCTGGAACGCAGCTTGGAGGAGGAGATTGCCGCCGTGCAGTCACATCTGACGTTACTGCGCGAACTGGGAGCGAAGGTGCTGGTCTTTGCCGAAGTCAGTGGCTGCATTCACGGCGAGCAGCAGACGCCGGTACATCTGCGTCCGCGCTTCCCGCAAGAGCGCTGGCAAGAGTACGGTGAAAAGCTCACCGAGTTTGCGCGCTACACCCAGCAGCAGGGGGTACAGATTGCCTATCACCACCACATGGGAACGGTGATTGAATCTGCTGAAGATGTGGATAATCTGATGACGAATACCGGTGATGAAGTTGGCTTGTTGCTCGACACCGGGCATTTGACCTTTGCAGGTGCCGATCCGTTAGCTGTGGCGCAGCGCTGGGCATCACGTATCAACCATGTTCACTGCAAAGACGTACGTGCCGACGTGCTGGCGGATGTCAAAAACCGCAAAACCAGCTTCCTCGATGCGGTGCTGAGCGGCGTCTTTACCGTGCCGGGAGATGGTTGCGTTGACTATCCGCCGATCATGGCCTTGCTGAAGGCGAACCAGTATCAGGGGTGGCTGGTGGTGGAGGCGGAGCAGGATCCAGCCATCGCGCATCCGCTGACGTATGCGCGTCTGGGCTATAACAACCTTAGCCGTCTGGCGCGGGATGCCGGGCTTATCTGAGGAGGTGATATGTCACGTTTATTATCACGTTGGCAGCAGCCGGACGCGCAAGGGTGTACGCAGTCCGTGACGCCGGAAAGCGCCGGTTGGGGATATGTTGGCTTTAGAGCGTATGAACTGGAGGAAGGGCAGCAGCTTATGCTGCCCGCCGTCAGCGAAGAACGCTGCCTGGTACTGGTCGCCGGACGCGCGACCATCACCACGCCGGGCGCAACTTTTACGGATATCGGTGAGCGGATGAGCCCGTTTGAACGCATCAAACCGTGGGCGGTTTATGTCACTGCTGGTGAAACCATACAGGTTCAGGCGGTGACCAGACTGGAGCTGGCAGTCTGCGCTGCGCCGGGGAAAGGCACGCACCCAACGCGGTTGATCGCACCTAAGGATATTGACGGGGAAGCGCGCGGCAAAGGTCACAACCAGCGCTACGTGCACAACATCTTACCGGAAGATAAACCCGCAGATAGCCTGCTGGTGGTGGAGGTGTGGACCAACGAAGGTTGTGCCAGTTCTTACCCAAGCCATAAGCATGACACCGATAATCCCCCACAGGAAACCTATCTGGAGGAGACTTACTACCATCGCCTCAACCCGCCGCAGGGATTCTGTCTGCAACGGGTGTACACCGACGACCGATCGCTTGACGAGTGTATGGCTGTCTATAACCGCGATGTCGTGATGGTGCCAAAAGGGTATCACCCGGTGGCGACCCTGGCAGGATATGACAGTTACTACCTCAACGTGATGGCCGGCCCGGTACGCAAATGGATGTTCACTTGGGAAGATGACCACGCGTGGATTAACAGAGATTATCCGCTTGATAAGTAAGGTCATGAATGGCTTTTTTAACTGCGAGTCGTTTTTTTCCCTCCTTTTGATGAGTAAAAGGGGGAGGAATGGGATGACGGTTGGCGCTATTTAAGTGCTCATTATTCTCATAGCTCGCCTGGCCATGAGAATAATGCAAGCGTCGATATATTTGAGGTTATGGCAGTAGCCGGGGTGCTCTCGAAAACACCCCGGCTATCTTTTGTTTATATCCCGATCAGGAATTTGGTTGATGGTTCTCAACTACCCAGACGGTGAGTACTTTTTCCAACGTTTTATCTCCCGTCGTTGCCTTCGCTCTTACCCAACTTACACCGGCCGTATCCGTTCTCAGTTCAGAGTAAGCATTCCCTAACTTAAAGTTGGTTTTATCCGGCGTCATCGTAAAGGTTCCGCTGCCGGGTTTGGCTTTGCTGCCTGCGCTAAATTCGACACTGCCGTTTAACGGGTTACCGAATTTATCCTGCAACCGGGCCATAAAGCCTACCGGCTCAAGGTTGGCAACGGCATAGCCAGGATCCTGCTCCAGAGTGAGTACTGGATTCTGGGCATCGGCATTCAGCGTTATCGAAGCATTTGCCGAGACATTGCTACCGTGTTCAGCCAATGTGGCGGTCAGCGTGTAACGACCCGCCTTATTACCGTGGACATTTACAGTCGCAGTACCGGAACCATTGGTGGTGACAAGCGTATTGTCAATCACCAGAGGATCGCGTGGCGATGGGCCTGTAGCCGTAATTTTCAGCTTACGGTTGCTGACGCTGTTCCCTGATGTATCGGTCAGATGCAGGGTAAACGCCACGTTATCCGCATCACTGACTACGGCGGTTGTAGTTGACGGTTCGATCGTCAACGCGGCATTTTGCAGATCCGATACTACCTCAATCGCCTTACTCGCCGTAACGCGTTTACCCTCTTTGATGAAGGTTGCCTGCAATTGATAGTGCCCAGCTTCTGCGGCAATAAAGGTTGTTGATGCCATTCCTTTCTCATCCAATGTCAGTTCGGACTGGCCCAGTTTTAATCCACTGGCAGGGGAACTGGTCAGGTGCACGTCACCACTAAATGGGTTGTTTTCACCGTCGACAACCTGTACCTGAATTTCATGTGCCGCTGATGCGTTTGCCACAATGCTCTCAGACGGTGCGGTCAAATTCAGCACTGCGCTGTTAATATCAGGTACGAATTCCAGGTCAACGCTTGAGGACTCAACGCTGTGCTGCCCATCTGTAACCCTGGCATTAACGGTGTAATGACCTGCCTTAACCGTAGTTAACGTTACCGTCGCGTAACCGTCTTTATTGGTGGTGATTTTCTCCGGGTACACGAGCCCTTGTGGCGTTACGATAAGCTCCACTTTCTGTCCTTCAACCGACGCGGCGGTATTGTTGAGCATGATCTCAAGCGTGGCACCATCGCGACCGTTTGCTGCAATATTGGTGATTGCGCCATTGTCTTTGGCTGTCAGAGACAATGTTGCCCCCTCCATTGCAGAGGCAAATGTTACGCTTAGCGATGAGCTGATGTTCCCCGCGCTTAGCGTAATATCATAAGTTCCCGGCGTTGAACTGGTCAGTGAGAATCTTGCTTCACCTTTGGCATCGGTCTTCACAACGTTCTCCCCATTCGCGATCTTAACCTGTGGCGGTAACGCCAGAGTGACCGTGTATCCGGATAGCGGGTTCCCATAACGGTCGGTCAGGGTAACGACCGCGACATTACTCTGTTTGCCATCCGCCAGTGCATTGTCCTTGGTCAGGTTAAAAGCCTGCACCACCGGTTGCGTTTTGTCGGCAATCCAGTTGGCTTGTTTTTCCAGCCCGGAGAAATCATGTTTTTGTGACGTCACACCAATGCGTGTCGCCTGAGCCAGTTCAGACGTTGCCTTAGCGCTGTACACGCCGTCTTTCTCTTCTACGGCAGTAAAACGGACCTCGCCGCTGGCTGAAACTGCATAAAAACGTAAGCTGTCGTCGCCGGTGATGGCATTCCCGTCTTTATCTTTTGCTTCTAACGCCAGGCTAATCGGGTGTCCAACGACCTGCTCCATGGGCATTACCGTGAATGTCGATTTTGCCGCCTCGGCGGAAACCGCTTTTAGTTTCACCGTCAGGGTTTCTGTTTTACCCAGAACTTTAGCGGTTATTATAGCGCGCGAAATCATTTGATACTGATTTGAAAATCATTTGATACCGCGCGTTCGCGAAAAAATAAAATCATTTGATACTGATTTTAAGCGGTTTGAAAGCCGCCTTAAACTGGCGGCCAGCGAGCAGAGGATCACATGGTCGGCGTTGAATTGCTGCTTCCGGGAAATTTTTTATACAGCGTGGACATTCCTACACCAAATCTTTGCGACACCTCCCTGTGCGTCATACCCGATTTGATGGCCGCACCGAACTGAGCCCAGTGCTCATCCATAAATTTAGGCCTACGGCCACCGTAGCGGCCCTTAGACCTAGCCACGGCCAAACCTGCAAGAGTACGCTCACTGTTCAGATCGGACTCATACTGAGCAGCAGAAAGAATATTGCGAAAGTTGTAGCGTCCCGATGCTGACTTTAGGTCCACGCCGTCAGTGATGGATCGGATGTTGACGTTGCGGGAATGCAGCTCCTGAAACGTGACCAGTGCATGCAGAACGTCGCGGCCAATGCGGTCGAGCTTCCAGAGAACAAGCTCATCACCGGGTTGCAACATCGCCACCACCTGCCGCAGGATGCGGCGCTTTGTATTACGGCCGCTGGCCTTCTCTTCGAAAATCTGTTCGCAGCCAGCCGCCTGCAGGGCGAGCATCTGCATCTCTGTGTCCTGGTGGTTTGAGCTTACGCGGGCATATCCAATAATCATCAGTCTTACCTCGTATGGTTGAGATAAAACCAGGTTAACAAACTCGACTTTTTCTCAAATAACCCCGGCGACACGGAAAAATACAACCGTTTAAAGGTGTAAAAAAGCCCTCATGAACAGGGCTTAAATCGGTGTTCTACCAAAGGTTCCTATTCTGGTTTAGTTGGCCATGCAGGGTTACCTGGATCAACTTTTGTTAGCTCATAACGATACTTCTGCCAGGCGACTAACTTCGGCTTGTCTGCATCGTCAATGTAACCACCATCGTCAGCATCTTTTAGTGGCGCAATGACCTGTGAAGCCTCGAATATCAGTGTGGATTTTTTTGCAGTATTCTCAGCTGCATCTGCACTCTGCTTTGCAGCCTCATCAAGCACCCACTTAGTGCCATCCCATCTATCGTAAGGCGTGGCAGGTGCTAATGGCGTAAACCCTGTTTTTATTTCCCCCAAATAATCCACTACAACAGATTGTTGAGTATCAGTCGCATAGACTGTCGAGTTCCGATGGTCTTGTACCAGGCCCCAGGATGAGCCATTAAAAACCGGCGCCATACCTCTCATTCCCTCAGGTGGGGAAACCGTCGTGGAGCAGCCCGGAACACTGACACCAATATTGATAAACTCATCAGACCAACCTGTATACACGAAAGTTATCGGGTCGTAATAATAAACGCGAACGTCACCTGCTTCGGTGGCATGTCCAGTCTGGTCAAAAAGAACCGACATTATGCAGCCCTCACTAAAAAGTTAAATGCCACGTTTCGTGGACGGAATTCATTCGCAGTGGAAACCTGGCGACTTGCATCAAGATTCAGGTTTGACAGTCGGTCTCCTGGTGCACCTGATGTCGACGTGGGAGTGATAAAGTCTCCCCCCTCCCCAGTCGCTGAAAACACACCATTAGCGTTGTTACTGAATATCCTGCCAATTGACCCCGCAGTGCGGCCCTCGATATTACCAGTCAGGTTCCGCATGGCGTCCCCCTGAGCCGAGAGTAATGCGCGACCTGTATCAACGCCCCTGCCATCATCGGCAACACGAATAAATTCACCGCGGGTTTCCGTTAACTTCAGTCCCGGCCATACCAGCGCCAGTTTTGGATACTGAGCAGCAGTAAATGTTGCGCCGTTTAATTTTAAAAACGTCATTCCCGACCATTCAGGTATAACGGTATTTGGCATAGCAGCTGACGGCCAGTAAAACGGAATACCTATCGGTGGCAATCCGCAACCCAGTCCCAAATTTAATTGAGCCTCCTGTTTGGTGTTCCCGCCAGTACCTCCGCCAATAATGCTAAGCGGAACATTTTGGGAATTTTCTTCATTCCACATTCCCCAGGAACCATCCTCCCCAATAAAAATATGATATTTACCAGATGATGATGTTAACCATACTTGTGAGCCGCCATTAACAACGACATCCAATCCAAGATTTTGGAGAAAGAGTGCTTTGTCCTGAATATCAGCGCCGTTCTGAGATGTATCGAGGAAGAGCGCTCTCATCGCCGCAAGGAGCTGCACATTGTTGGCTTTGTCCGGGGTGATACCCGCAGCGGCCAGAACGGCCAACAGTTCACTCTGGATAATATTGAACCAGTCAGGCCCCGGATAAGTTGGAGGAACGCCGTTCCCGCCTTCGGTAAAGAAGGACGTCACAGCACTGACCACAGGCTTTACTGCGGGCATCACCGGAACGGCTGAATTATTATCGACATGAAACATTGTCGGACCCCTTAATAAAAGTATTCATAGTTAGTGCCTGCCAGCCGGTATTTCGACAGCACGCATTCAAGGTTACGGGCACGGTCAGTCAACAGTGGTGTCATGACGTTATCCATACAGGTGAATCTGCCGCCCTGCATATCCCGGACATCCACCTGCAGCAGCCAGCGATAACGCGCGGGATACAGGGGGTACATGCAGTCACGCATACAGTGATGCGGGAGAACCACCCGTACCGTTACTGTAAAACCCAGCGCCTTCGCCACATCCTCAATCTGCCATGGGGCCAGGCCTCCATTGCGGTGGTACTTCTCCACAACGGCCGCGCGGCGGTCTTCGACGGTGCCGTTTGGCAGTTCGCATTCTGGCAGGCCGAGATAGGCCTCCCAGTCAGGAAGAAGCAAAAAGGTGGTTTCAGGGCGCATCTCAGACAGCAGTGCATCACCCGATGCCTCTGCCTGGCTTAAACGCCGTGCTAATGCCCGTACAAATTTGGTTAAATCCGCGCTTATCTCACGCGGCCAGGCTTTGCCACGGGGTAAGACCTGCTGCAGGGCATGGAGCCAGTCGTCTACGCTGTGAGCCATGTAATCGCCCCAATCGTAATAAGCTCTTCGGTTGTAGCCGGTACATCAGCCGTGACCGACAGCGTGTAGTCTGTGACGCCGGTAGATGATCCTATTGCCGTGCGCAGGGAGGAAACCTGCAGCTTCTGACCGGGAGACAGTGTTTTCTGCAAAGCCGCCAGGCTGACCTGAACAGCACTTCGTGATGAGTCGTTGTCCGGTGTAATTTTGATGGACATGGCCACCGGTTTCAGCGTCAGCACCACCGGCCAGACCTCAGTACCACCGGGCTTACCAACATAGTTTCCTGTGGCCGGGTCAGCGTGGCGGAAAAGGTACGTCTCCATAGCCGTTCTGTCGGCAGCAGTCGGCGTGATGATGGCGCGATCGTCATAAACCCACGCAAGGCCAACCGTGCCGGAACCGTGCCATGCATCAAAGGCCCAGGCGCGACTAACTCCGGGCAGCTCACGCGCCCAGAGAACGTAGTCATGGACAGCACCGCCTACGGGTGGGTTACGCTTTCGAAACAGCAGGCGGTCCAGCAGCTCGTCAATGGGTTCGATATCCGCTCCGCCCGTGATACCTGCACTGGCCACAATACCGTTACTGTCCGTTCCCGCGAGGGGTGACAGCAGCGTCAATACCTCACCGGCAGGCAGATTGCCGGCAACACCGGCTTCATCCGCCTGCACCTGCACGGTAACAGCCCCGGCCACTGGCTGGGATGAACTGACAACGTGATAGACAATACCGCCTGCAGTCTGCATTTCGCTATCAACCGGCAGCGCAGCCGCGCTGGTGAAGGTGACCGGGCCCGTGGCAAATGTCGGCTGTTTGCGAATAACGCCTTCGGATGCGGCCGTATCAATAATGGTCTGATCGTCTGATTTCGGTGACGGAATTATCTGGTCTGCAATCCAGCTCTGGTGGTCATATAAATCGCGCACCTGACTGCTGACGGAAACATTAATGGCCTTTTCGACACCCACTGGCGGCAATAAAGGAATATTAAGCTCAATCTCAATATCCCTTTCACCATCGGCGATAAGCTTGCGTAATGTCGGTACGTTATACGGCATTGGCGGTGGCCTCCCAGCGGCGGCTCAGTTGAATGGTGAGCAGGGATTTATCAGGGCGAGTCAGGGCCACCGTAAAGTTAATGCGGTCAGCGGCCGCGATGGTGGCCGAGACATCTGCAGTGCGAACAAAACCCGCGCGAAGCAGTGGCTGCATGGACAAACGGGCATAATCCTCAACGCGCAGACGAACTGACTCGGTCAGTTTCTCACGTTCAAGTAGCCAGAGCTTTGAGCCCCAGGGGGAATCGCTGAAGGTGTCACCGGGCCAGCCGCGCGGGTCGTCTGAACCGTCGGGCAGTTTATCATCGACATCAGCACGGGCATCGGTGAAAAGACAGATAAGGACTAAAGTGACAAGCCCGTCGTCGAGCGACAGGCCGTCATGTTGGATGGTGATATCACCGCGTGATAAGAGATTTTGCCAGCTCAGTCCGATAGTCATAGGGGCGCAGTTGTATCAGCATTGTCGCCATCCTTATGAATATGTTTGAGGAAGGATTTACCGTTAACAGTAATATCCTCGGTAAACTCAGAAGGACCGACGAATTTAAGTTGAGCGCTATTAATCTCAAATAAATCGTCGGCGGTGTAATTTACCGTTTTCCCTCTTATATCGATTATTCCGTCTTTCTTCAGAATAACCATTGACTGGCCGTCCTGATGATAAAGACAGACGTCGCCCGGTGCCAGACCTTTTGGACGACAGCGTTTATCTTCAACCGCAATAGCCACCAGACTCTCACGTCTGCCGCCAACCGCCAGGATTATCGCCTCGCTGCCAGCTGGCGGGACAGAGGTAAACCCGTACTGCTGAAAACGCTCCACATCGTCATTTGTGGCATCAGCCAGCGACTGTACCTGCAGGTTCTGGCGACCCAGGCTGTCAGTGACAATACGCACGACGGCGCGGTCAACGAGCAGGCGCAGACGTCGGCCAATCTGATTCAGCGTGCGGCTGAAGTTTGCCGGATTCAGTCCCATGTTGCGGTCACCTTTGCTTTTTTGGCTTTCTTGCCCTTGGATTTAGCCTGAGTCTGAGGAAGGTCGAGTGACTCCGGTGGCACCAGCGCAAGTACCGTGATGCGGCCGCCGTCGCCCTCGGTGAGCGTCACTGACTTGACAAGCCAGGTGGTGTCTAGGTTCTGGACCGGGTCTCGAATATCAGTCAGAAGGTTGGTCTTCCAGAGCGGGCCGGTATCACCATTTTCGCGCCAGCCGGCGACGGTGATTTCCGTGGTATTGGCTTCCCCCATCATGCGGGCTTTATACCAGTCACCACGCGTGCTGGCACCGCCTACCGTCAGACTGTCTTCATTCACCAGTATCTTCGGGCGGTAGCGGTTAATTTCATCGTCGTCGATGCTGACCTGACGGCCACCGATGACCTTTGCAGGCTGGTCATCCCATGCAGCACCCCCGGCGCTGGAGGAACCTTTGACGATGTACTGGCTGGCACGCTCCCGCCAGCTGAAGCGCCCACGGGCGGCGAGGATGTTCTCACCGAGGACCAGCGCCACAGACGCGCGCTTTTTCGAAGCCCGGGTGATAACCAGATTACCGTCAACATTCGATGTGAGCAGCACGCCACGCTGCTTTGCCAGCCTGTCTAGCAGCTCAAAGCCCGTTTCCCCCTGTTCCAGCACCACGCTCGGGAAGGCCTCGCCGGTGTCAGTCTCGTTGATGACGGTGATGCCATAGGGCTTCGCAATTTCAGCCGCCAGCTGCTCGAGGCGCATGCCTTTCCACTGCCCGGACTTATGCACTACCGAGCTGTCCACCAGGTCACCGGTCTTGTCGCGCCCCATAACCCGGATAGAGACGTTTTCGGCATCATAGCTCGGAATAAAATCGTCGATGTAGCCGTTTAGCACCTTATCAGCGCCAATGGTCACGGAGCAGGGTAAGCCTTCCTTGATGGTTCGCGGGGCCGCTTCAGACCACGGTGTGGTGATGGTCAGATCAAACTCACCGGCTATAGCGTCCAGCGAACTGGTGACCGACATGTCCGTCCAGCCATCCCACTGCTGACCGGCTACGGTAAGCACCACCGCTTCCGGTGTCTGCGAATTATCCATTACTCAATAACCTCAATGGGGGTAGATGGCAGAATGAAGGACGGGTCACGCAGCCGGTTACGAGAGACGATTGCTTCGCGGGTCTCTGTATCGCCAGTTTCTCGCCATGCCAGTAATGCGGCTGTCGTTGTCACAGTGGTGTGTAACTGGCGAATGTCAGGCAGCTGCGCACCACGAACCCGCACATCATTCACTACAGCAAAACGTAGATCGCGCAAAGTACGCCACAGTTCACGCTGTCCGTTCTCAACGGCTGTCACAGCCTGCTCAGCCAGCTGCTGCGCCAGTTTGTCACCTGCTGCTGTTGCTTCTGTTGATATGGCAAAGTCCATTGTGGCCACCGCTTCAGCCTGAGCCACTACCGACGTGACGATCACCATCTGACGAAAGTCGGTGATGTTAGCCTGCAATGCGGGGGATGGTGCAATGACCGTTGCCGGCACACTGCTGGCAATACCCTGAACTCCGTTTGAAGGGGAACTGCTGATGACAGTCATGTCGCCCGGCAGGTTTTTAGTCGCAGCCTCAGCCGCACGCTCTCCGTCCCATTTGCTTTTGAGCTGATCATAAACCCGTAGTGACCATGGCGGCTCACTCACGATATCCCGGATACTGCTGGCCAGACTGGTGAACTGACGAACCAGCTCGCCGGGTTTTGCGATGATGACACCCGCGAGGTCCTTGAAACGACTCGCACGGTCCACCCAGTCAGTCAGCCCTGAGGGGATCGTCGGCAGGTTCATTACCAGCCCCTGCATGTCATCAAGAAGGGTGTCGGTCATGTCACCCAGCCCGTCGAGAGCAGCAAAGTAATCACCATTGGCCAGCGCCTCTTTCACGGCATCGGCGGCACTGAGGGAAGTCAGACTGGTGTTTTCTTTGGGGGCCGGGAACAGGCGTTCGCCCGCCTCGAATACCTCAAAGCTGATATAGGCAATACCGCCTTCTTCAGTGCTCAGCCGGTGGGAAACCTTGCCCACCTGAACCTTCTGTATGCCAAACCACGGATGAACCAGTTCGCCTGGCCCCGCTGTATTAAGCGCCCTTAAAAGCGCTTCTAACTGCTTTTGAAAGTTCTTGCCGAGAAGTTTGCCGTTGATTTGCTGCTGAGTCAGCACGGCACCATTGTCTTCAGTCCAGCCCGTTTCTTTTTTAGGATAGGCGCGGGGGATCGCACGACGGCCGCTGGTACCCTCATCATCAACAAGAAAGAAAGTTACATTGCGAAACGATGCTTTGCGCAGGGATTCCCATTCACCGGTTGCCATCAATTCTGCTCCACGTTAGAGACACCAGACTGGGCACTGAGAGTAATACCTGGCTGGTCCATTTTGACGCTTTTCACCCGGGCATCACCTTCTACGACCACGCGAATCTCACCCTTCAGGGACTGCGGAACGGAAGGATAAGCCGGTGTCTGATTTTGCGGCTGCAGGCTTGCCCAGGGCTGTGGGTTGGCGATTTGTGGATCATTGCCAGCTGTCGTAAACCAATCTTTGACATCATTCCATATGGTGCTCCTATTATTATTTTCCTGGACCTTGCGAATTAACTCATTTTTTTGGTCATCAGATTCAGGGAAAGGAACTATTGATGCAATTTCGCTAGCGGTTGCAATAGTAGAAGTCACCAACCCGGAATGTATTGATGGCGGTTTTTTATCTGGGACATCAGGCAAATCGGGGCCATTTTCAGAACCACCCATCCCTCCTTTTCCCATATTCACAACATATACGGGCATGACTCCTGAACCAAACACATCTGAAACACCTTTTGGTATACCTTTGCCTTTACCTACACCCAGAATATCCAGAGCCCCTTTCCCTAATTGAAAGGCTTTGCGGGCCGCAATAATACCGCCAACTGCAATAGTGATATTTTTGCCAATTTCCAGCCAACGCTGGACAGTTTCCTGGTCAACAGAATTCAAAGCATCAGCCAGTTCCTGCACGGGCTTTGCCAGATTACTGTTGGTGAATTTTTTCCAAGTTACATTCAGGCTGGTCATGGCGGACGTGAAATCCTGAGCAGCATATTTTGCATCAGATAAAATACCTGAACCATCAGCTACAACGCCGTTATATCGCTTAAGATTTTCAGCACCTTTACCAGTTGTCACACTACTTAGTAAAAGAATACTGTCCTGATTAAAACCGGCTTCGACCAGACGTTTATTTTGCTCTTTAGCTCCTTTATTACCTGAACGCTTAGCAACTTCCTCCATTAATTGAGGAAGTGAACGCATTTTTCCATCATTACCGAAGACGTTAATACCATTACGCCCCAATTCTTTAACAACTTTTGGTGCTTGTAAGTCACGAATAAGGTTTTCAACAGCAGTAGCAGCTGTATCACGATCGCCAGTGGCATCAATCGCAGATTCCATTGCGACACCGACATCCTTGATACCCTTTACACCTTTACCGCCAGCAGCAGAGTACATTGAAAAAGCGCGAACACCTTTTTCAGCAATGTCCTTTAATTCAAATGCACCTTCTTTACCCAGCTTATTCAGGGTGTCCATCGCCTCAAGTGTTTGTTTTTCACTCGTCACCTGGAATTTTGGAAATTGAGCAAACAATCCCCCAATGGACTCACCAGTACCACCCGAGGCTGCGATGGATGCAGCGAGGTTATCTTTGTTCTTGACACCAAAATCAATATCGCCCGTGACAGTACCGATTTTTTCTACAGCACTGGTGACCTCGCGATCATCAACCCTGAACTTGATAGACGAATCCTGAATACCGCTAAAAATTTGCGCCATCTCAGCCCTAGTCTTTTCTGCCGCCAGCCCCATTCGGGTTATTCGACGATCTGTCTGGGCAAATTCACGCAGCATCGCGCCGCCCGCAAACCCTGCAATCATGCCGGTATAGCGATTCCCCAGCGCATCCAGCCCGCGTCCCGCTGCGGCGGTGGTTGCCTTAACAACGGACATTGCCCGCTCATTGCGGCGGGCGAACTCGGACATATTGGCACCGTACTGGCGGGCCTTGGCCGTCAGGTTACCGGCCAGGTTAATGAGGATTTCAGTGGTGAGGCGGCTTGCCATGTTGCTTCCTCAGTTGGTCTGTCAGACGAAGCAGCTGCCGCAAGGGCAACTGCTGGAGGTGGTTAATATCAAAGCGCTGTGAAAGATTGACGATGAGACTACTGAGCGCCGTCGCCAGCGGCATCAGGTCGCCCCCGCTTGCCGGTCTCCACCAGTAAGTCATCCATTGCCCCGGCTTTTTCTGTAAGCAACTCCAGATCCTCAGGATGGAAGGAATACAATTGTTTGACAGACAGCGGGCCGGGGATTGTGCCGACGCTCAGAATCTGCCGGCGCAGCATCTCAAGCCCCATAAGCACCTCAGAGCAATAAGCTACCGCCTTGCCGTTCTCACCGATAACTACGCGTTCGGCCGCCAGTTGAGAGTTAATGACATCCTCTGATGTCAGTTCACGGAAAGTCACGCTGGTGTGTCGGGTCTCATCTTCCGTGCCTTTACCCGAGACAAAACCATGCTTCAGTTTGACGCTCATCTGTGCCATGGCTCACACCTTCACCAGTTTGGTGCCAATGAAGTTGGCACTGATGGTGCCGGCATCTTCGTCCAGTTCTGCCGGATTGTCAGTGGCTGAGCCGGTCATCATATAATTGAGGCCATTATCACCTTCGAACATGACCGTTACCTCTTCCCAGCCACTGATTTCAATCACGTCCATGTCATCTGCAGCGGCAATAGTCAGCTTGATGGAAGGAGCAGCCATCTTCCGGGAAAGGCCCCAGACCTTACCGCCGCCCATATGTTGTGTACGGGCAAATCCTCCCGGATTCAGGGTGGATTTGCCTTCTGTCTTAATCTCGCGCCCGTTAATTCGGATGGACGCCATCCCCAGAATACTTGGCATAATTTGTCCTTACTGTTTGAACTGGATAAGACCGGCCAGCACACGGAGCTGATTGACCAGGTTCGGATGCGCCACGAAATTCAGGCGATTGGCATCACTGCCGTCGATATCGACGTCGAGTGTTTCCTTATAGTCTTCAAAGTCTTCAACAAGACCTGCCGGCACCAGTTCGGTCAGCGCGATATCCAGCAGTTCGGCGCGGGCGATTTTCGGTGTCATTACTGGTTGACCAGGGTCGAGCAGTTCCAGCACATCATCACCGGCCAGCTTGTGGCGTGGATAGCGACTGGAGAAGCGATTCTTGATGATGTAACGGATGCGTCCGAGCGTTGCCGGCGACTGCACATCAAGGTATGACGTATCCGGATCGCCGTACTGGTTCACCCGGAACATGGTGATTTCACGCTCAATACAGACGTTGCCACCGGCGTCAACAAAGTGCGTAGCCATGCCGTCATGCAGCAGCAGGTTGCGCTCCTGCATATCCCAGCGAACTTCTTTCGCCGGTGGGAGAATGCCTGGCAGAACCAGCGTCTGCAGCGGGCGGGCCGGGTCAATGGCCAGATAGTAGGATGCGATGCCACCGTAGGATGCGGCCCAGAGCCAGTGTGGCTGTGGAGCCAGGTTGGTGGACATGCAGGAAATCAGCCAGTCATTACGGGCATCACCGAACGTACCGCTCTCAGCGTGCGTTCCGCGATAGCCCGCCCAGAGCTGGGCCTCAATCATTTTGAGCGGGCCCCAGCGAACAACCAGCTCATCACGCATTTTGTCGAGGCTCTGAGTGTCGTTAAAGGCAAACTCAATATCGGTGTACCAGTCATCACCGAGCGCTGCGACGACAGCCGTGATATCCGGTGTTCCCGTACCGCCGGTAAAGCCGGTCAGGGTGATATTAATCCCCGCAGGCAGTTGCTCACCGGTATAGTAATTCAGGCGTACATCCATGCCGTTGGCGCTGACACCTTTCCAGTTGGCAGTCAGCTCAACCGTGTCCGTCGTGGTGGTCTTGAGTGCTGCAGTCACCTGCGTGGAGGCCAGTTTTGTTACCGCATCGATAATGGCCGTGGCGACATGATCACGGTCATCGCCTTTCTCAACACCTACCTGAACCGAAACGCCATTAATCATCAGAGCCACCGTTCCGGCGGCCGTCGCTGTGCCGACCACTGCCAGCGTGGCTTTTGCGGCCGCGCCGGTTGTCAGGTCTGCAACACCCATAGCCCAGGTTTCGGTATAGCTATTTGCCTTGCGGTGGATCTTCAGCATTTCAGCGAGCTGGGAGCCTTTGCCGTACAGTGTCTCCGCCATACCGTCGCTGGTGATGCGATGCTGGGTCAGTGCCGCTGCCGTGCCGGCTGAGCCCTGATGTCCAATAACAATCACTTTGCGGGACTGCGCCGGCGCGCTGCTCATTGCCTGTGAATTGTCAATTTCGATGTATACCAGCGGGACGCGGATATCATCAGGAATGCTGCCAAGTGCCATTGTTATTTCTCCACGGCTTTACGTTTCTGGGTCTCAGCCGTAACCGGCTCAGCGATATCGGTGACGGTCACATCACCTTCCGCCTGGCGACGGTGCCACCAGGCACTCATCGGCAGGTTTTCACCCTCAGGCTTCAGATGCTCGCCATTGGATTTACGGACCCGCAGGCCTTCACGGGCAGGTTTAATCAGGTGGTTCATGGGTTCTGCTCCCTTACGTTAATCACACCGTCAATTTCGGTTGCGCCACCATTCACTGCGAGCGTTGCCCCCAGTCGCAGGAAGTCCGGCAGTGCGCTAATGTCGATCTCTTCATCCAGCCGGAACTCCTGTTCCCATGTCACTGCCCACATGGTCAGCCCCAGTTCGTTGAGGCCAGGGGAGTAGATGTTGTCAGCACTGATGGTGCTGGCGGCACGCTCCGCTTTCATACCGGATGCCGCCTCCCGGGAGGCGATACGACGGGCCAGCTTGCCGACCAGGACTTCGCAGCGGGTATCGCGGGGATGCGCCCATGAATCGGTGGCCATGATGTAGGCCGCCCAGGTCACATCACCGATCGTGCCGCCGGCACGCTGGCGGATGTTGCGGATACGCAGGGCCGCAATGCGAATGCAGCCATCACGATCTGTGAGGTAAGTTTTCACCTCCGCCGGGGTGTTGAACTGGCCGATATGGCGCTCAATGAGTTTCACCTGGTCCGGGTTATCGCCCAGCAATGCAGGCTTAAGCCAGGCCACAATGTTTTCTGCGGCCGCAATGGTGCTGCCTGTCGTCAGCAGTGGGGGACGCTGGTTCATGGAAGTACTCCCTGCCAGAAGTCACCGATGACGTGCATCAGCTCTTCAGAGTTTTCAGAAGACAGCCCGAGATACTCGCGCTGCGGCATATCCATCTGGCGTTTGTGGGCCCCGACGGACTGCCAGACACCGTGTTTCAGGGCACGGCCAAAAGCCTGAGTGATGAGGCGCTTATGGGCACTGACGGAAACGCTGCCGGCGAAGCCGTCCTGGTGAACGGCGGCATAGGCCAGTGGTGAACCGACGCGCACTCGGTCACGTTCGACGATGTACTGAATGCTGTCCATCAGGCCGCCGTCACCCTGCAGCAGGCTCTGGTTACCGTGCCGGGTTTTGCGGTAAGCCTCAGACCATTCCTGCCACTTCTCACCGGCCGGACTGCTTTTCTCATCACTGATGCGGCGACGGGTCTGGGACTCAACAACAGCCCCGATACTCTCCAGCAGCTCTTCCTGCAATGAGCTGTCAGAGAGTTTCTCGATGGCCAGGCGGATTTGCGCCAGCTTTTCAGCACCCATGACCTCAACGGAAATGGCCACTACAGCACCCCACGCAGCTTGTTGCGGGTGAAGAGGCGTTCGTTATCCGAGACGATGATGATTTTTCCGCTGTCAGTTTCCGGAGGCTGCGTGGCCGTTGGCAGGCCGAGGTCACGCGTGCCGTTAGCAATCTCCTTCAGGGTCCGAATGGCCTCGTCGTAACGCTTCTGGATGAGGTCGGTTATCTGACTGTCACGTTCGGACAGCCAGTAAATCGCAATGGACACCGCCACCCGGTGAAGCGGGCGTGGGATGGGGGCGATGGTCAGCGGAAGCTGAAAGCGCTTCGCCAGAAACGAATTAATCTCTGCGTCCGCATCATCAATAGCCGTCTCAATCTTCGCCTCATCGAGTTGCTGCGTGGATTTGTCGATGGCCATGTTCCAGACCAGTGACCCGTCCACGGCCAGCAGGTCATCCCGGGTGACATAAATGCCCATTACGGTTTCTCCGCTACCGTCTCAAGTACGGTGACAACCAGCATCGGTTCCAGCTTCAGCCGTGCAGCATCCTCATGGCTGATAAAGCAGTCAGCCTGGATGCCCAGGTGGGCATTGTTGGCTGCGTTATCCGCCTGCGGGTCGTCGCTGGCAAAGACATGCACTGGCTCACGAGGCCAGAAGCGGCCACAGCGATAAAAGCCAGTATCACGGACGGCACGAACCTCCAGGGCCACCACATCATCAGTGTCGGGCACCAGCGGCTCGGACCCTGCCGGCTCGCTTACATCAGGCTGGATACCCCCGACGCTGACGGGTTGTGAACCCACCGGAAGGTCATGCCCTGGCAGGACGACTGGCGACTCATGTCCCGGATTGTCAGTAACAACAACCGGTGCCACTTCCGCCGATGGTGCCGCGCCAGTGCTGTTTTCAGTGACTTGCTGACCCTCTGCCTTTGTTTTCTTTCCACTCACAATTCCATCCTCTTTGAGTCCGGTTTAACCGGCCTTTTAAGACCGGTTAAACGCGAGTGACGATATGGGTTACGTAATTACGTGTTATTTGACGTAAGGGCTGACCAGGACATCGACATCTTTGTAATAGATGTTGGATGCGCCGGCGTCGTTGTTGACGGCTTCAATCAGTTTTTTCGCCGCAGCACGGTTACCCTTGCCGACAACCAGCAGCGTCGGAGAGACCCCCAGTGGTTCACCGTTGGATTTGGTCAGACCGAGCATCGCCGAGACTGCCGCTTCATAGTTCGCCGTTGTCAGTGCAGCTTTGGAGCCGACAGCGGTCTGCCAGAAGCCGTAGCCCACGTTGCAGCGGCCATCGGTGCCGAACAGGAACTCGTTATTGGTGAACGTGTGTTCATTGTCCAGGTCATCGAGCGCCTTGAAATCAAACGGGCGTCGGTCCTGGAAAATGATTGGCAACAATGCCTGAGTGGCATCCACCAGGAACCAGGGTTCACCGGTGTCTGTCGCCGGCGTGCCGACAACGTTGCTGGCCGTGCCAGTACCGACAGGGTGATCGCTGTCGAAGAAGTACTGCCCGTCGAAACAAGTAGTGGTGAAACCATCGCACAGCAACTTAAAGACCAGTGAGTCAGGGAACATAGTGACGCTGCGGCCAAACTGCTCGGCAATGACGGAGTACTGGCCAAGCTGGTCATCTTCGATTTTTTCACGCTTGACCTTGATGGAACTTTCCCAGGTCTTGTTGGTGATGCTGTAACCCATCTCTTTTAACGTCAGAAGCTGACGGGTGGAGACCCATTCTTTAATCCCAGGGAAATCATCCAGCCAGCCATAGGTGTTGGACGCGCCACTGCTCGGCACCACCGTTGCTACCGAGCGGAACTGAGGAGTGATACGCCCCACGCCACGCGTAAAAGCAGCGCTCAGGGACGTGCTGAGGGCATTGAGAATGCTTGCATCGATCGTGATGGCCATTAACGGACTCCTTCTTTATTACGGGCGGCGAGAAACTCTTCCTGGGTGACCCCCATGGAACGGCACATGGCTATCTCGGTTTCATTCAGGGTGACGTTGCCTTTGCCGTCCTTGCCCTTGGTCGGGTCTGCACTGACCAGCACCGGGGCAGTCTTCACGAAGCCGGCGAACTGCTCACGACCCGCCTCACTGCGACAGGTGGCGAGGTACATCTCGCGGTTGGCCGGAGCGACCTTGCCGTCGGCAATGGCGGCATCCACCAGAGCAACTGCCGCCTTATCGTCCAGCACTTTCAGTTTGCCTTCCGCGCTCTCGGCACGGTTGAGCGCCAGCTGGTGCGTCTCGACAGGAATAAACTTCGACAGGTCCGGGTTATCGGCGCGGTTCAGCGCCACCGTTTCGCGGTCTTTAATTTGCTGGATGGCTTTTACCGCGTCATCGACAGACGCAGCAGCAGCGAGTCCCAGCACCGTCACAATCTGGACAGGTACGGTCATCTCGTGGTTCTCCGAGTTAAGGGCAGGAAAATCAAGGTTGGGTTTGTTGGTCAAGCCCGCGCTGGAAATGCGGGTCACCTGACCGTCGGCGGTATAGCCAAATGCAGGGCTGTAATAGCGGTACTTCTTGCCACGGACCAGCGCTTCACCATCGGGCGTCCATTCCACGTGCGCTTCAATGACGCCGTCGTCGCGGACGCGATAGTCGTCAAGCCAGGCATACGCAGGGGCTTCTTCGCCCTTTGGGCCTTTCAGCTCTGTGGCGTGTTCCATATCAAACGGAAGCTTTGGATAGCTCAGGGTGGCACTGATAACAGCTTCGGGCTGGTTGTTCACCCAGGAGCGACCATCGCGGCCGGCGAACGTGCCCGCCGGTATCATCGGCAGCCACTCAGGCAATGGCGCGCCATCGTCAGCCGATGGCAGTTCGAAACACAGCGCCAGAAGTTCGATTTGCGGGAGCAGTTTGCTCATGATGCTGTCCGTTGAAAAAGGGTACGGACAGTATGCGGAAGGGAAAATAAAAGCCGGATTTACCGGCTTCACTGTAAACGAGACGGGGAACCCCGTTTAAAACCCGTTTAAAAATCGCTGTAAGCGTTTAAGAAAGTTTCAGAGCGTCATCGTATCATAAAGCGCGATAACGTCACCATGAGCGATTCAGGTGCGTTACCGCTTCGCTTACTCACCTGCGTCAAAGGCCTTCTGTTTCATCTGCAGCTGGCGCTCAAGCTCCACCCGGCGGCCTGTGCCGGGATTGTAGTCCCAGCCCGGGTCGATACCCTCCGGCACCATCTCTTCTTCACCGGTGCGTTTGTTCAGCCATTTCACCCGATTGACTGGCGGTGCTTCGGTACGCACCGGCACAGAACTGCGCGTGACATGGCCTGTCGGTTTGCCGTTGTCATCGAGCTGCTGCACGGTGCGGGTGACGCCATTCTGCTGCAGTTGCTGGTACTCAAACTTACTGACCTGTCGCACCCCGCATTTACAGCCCCAGCCGTTGGGGCCGATGTGCGTAGCCCAGAAGGGGTCATCGACTGGCAGGCAGAGGTCAGCCCATTGCTGGTGTTCGTGCCGGTGCTCGCGCGACGGACCCAGCGTGTAAAGCAGATAGGGCATGGCGCGTTTGGTGCGTTCGATACGCTCCCACTGGCCCGCGCTGCGGGCCGTGCGCATATTGGTGTCATAAATGGTACGCAGACGTCTGTCACTGCCGAGCTGCACAGCTCTGGTCTCCTGCGTTAGCGGGTCATCCATCATCTGCATACCCCACCACCCACGTTTCACCAGCAGGGGTTTGAGCGTTTCACGAAACTGTGCGAAGGTCTGACCGGTCTCCAGTGCCTCCTCCAGGATCGTCTTCACATCCTGCAGCAGATCGAGCTGGGTCATCTTTGCCACGGTAAAGCCCACGCTCTGCTCATCGCGCCAGACATCGCGGTGATCAAATCCGGGTTTAAGCTTTTTGGACTTCAGCCAGGCGAGTGCCTCCTTCGGGATAATGGACGGTTCAGCCATCGTTAGCATCTCCCAGTGCACGGGCTTTAAAACTCAGCAGCGCCAGCTGCTGCACGAACTCATCCGGCTTCAGTGACTGCTGCAGTTCCGGCAGGCGGGAAAGGAACTCATCGAAATTGTCCACCTCGTTCACCAGCTGCAGCACCGGACCGGTGAACGCATCTCCGGTACGCGCCCAGTCTTTGAGTCCTTCTGCTACCAGAGCATTAATGTCATCTTCCTGGCTGCGGTTGAGTGCAATTTGCTCGCGATTCAAAGCCGTTGCAGGGGCGTACGCGGTAAAGGTACTTGACGGTGCCAGAACCGTTGCACCAGCTTCCGGCTCTGCCAGACCAAACTTGTCACGAATTTCCGACTCCTGAACCTTCATCCCCCGGTCAATCAGCGGGGTCAGTGCATCCACGAATGCCTTCAGGTCTTCGGGTTCGCTGAGTCGCAGCTCAATGCGTGGGTAGTTTTCCTGGGGGCCATAGTTGAACTGGATGAAGGGGCGCACCAGAAACTCATTGAGTGTGTCCGCCAGCTGCCGTGCATCCCAGCGCGCAATGTCCATACGCACCCTGTCATGCACATCGGCCTGCGCCCGGGAGCTGCCGTCATCGGTGGTCATGGTCTGGCCCAGCACCGCTTTGCTGGTCTGGGCATCACACCAGTCGGCCATCTCTTTGAACAGTGCGCCACCGCCGGTACGGCTCGCCGTCTCCACCATGTCGAGCTTCATGCTCTCAGGAATGGCGCAGCCGGCATCAGACGCCAGTGAGGCAATGGCATCTATGAGCGTGCGGATTTGCTCAGGGCTGGCATTGTTACCGTATCGTCCGACGACCATAGGCAGACCAAATTTCTCGCCAAACGCCCACCAGTCCCGCACGGTGAATGACTTCAGCATGTACATCACGGCAACCAGACGGGCCAGCCCGTTGCGCAGCGGCAGGCCAGACTTCAGGCGGGGCTGATGAACAATGTACTTGCCCGGGTTCAGTGGCTCACCCTCGACAGGCTCCTTCTCGGTAATAAGCCGGAACTCGCGCAGGGTATCGAGGTCTGGCTTCAGGAAACGCTGGTCCACCCACTCATAATCACGGGGTCTCCACATCGCATCCCGCGTGTTCCACAGAATTTCACAGACACCGACGCCTTTGCCCAGCCCGTCAAGCAGGTCGAAGAGCAGTTCAGGCACCTGTGGCTGCTCCATCAGGTGGCGTACCGCGTCAGCGAGCTGCACGTCGTTGTCATCGTCACTGGCGGCGACCACTGTCGGCACAATTCCCGCCACCGTCAGTTTGCGGGTACGAAGCACACTGGCGTAATGGAGGTCCCGCTCCTCCATCTCTTCTGCCAGGATGAAGTAATCACGGGCATTTCCGTCGGCGGCATTGCGCAGTATTCCCGCCAGACGGCTCGGGGATAAGGTGCTGGCAACGCTGACCCCAGATGAAGGACGGCGGACGCTCATACTGCGGCCACGGGCCTCAGCCTCTGTTATATCAGTGTCATTGACGACAACAGCATCCCCTGTTGCGGGGTGCAGAAGGCGGCGAACCGCGCCGGCAAGTTGTTTAAGCATCAGAGTAATCCCCGCTGATTTTTAAGACCCCGGGTCAGATGCATCTGGCGGCGATCGTCATCGCCGTCCGGACGGTGTCTGGTATCCCGGGTTTTATTGAGACGGTGCAGCTCATAACGACGGCACTCTTCTTTGCTGGCCAGAAAAGCCAGGAAGATGGCATAGGCGCTGTCACCGTGGCGTTTGCGACCATCACTGCCGGTATTCTCCCGGTCATCAATTCCCGGCGTACCACGCTGGATGACGATCTGCCCAAGGTCGCTGATGACATCTTCATGTTTCGGCAGTATCAGTTCGTCATCTTCAAAGGCCGATTTAAAGCGCGGCATGTTCTCCCGATAGTGGCCGACGGAAGGCATCACCACTTCAACTTCATCGCCATAACGTTCAGCAGCCTGCTCAGCCAGCCAGTTACCGTTCCCACGCCCATCAAGCTTGATGCCATCCCTGCGGGGAAGGCGATCGCAAATATAGAACAGCACCTGCTCCTGCTGCTTGTAGGGCACATTGGCCAGTTCCACCAGGAATGGCACGGTGCGGGTAGTGTCGTCATTGACCGTCATCGGGGCATAAACAGTGAGGTGGCCGGAGCGGGCGAAGTCTTCCCCAAGGCAGTGGCGCAGATTTTGCGGGAGCTTATCCAGTTCAGGCTGAATGACCTTCTCAATCCACTCCTGCATCTCGCGCGCGCGAATGCCTTCCGGGGTGGCGTTGAACGCCGCCGTGCCAGTGAAGCGTAAAACCGGGCCAGACCCGCGAGCGGCGCGTTCACGAATGGAGCGCGGCAGGTATGTGCCGCCGCCGTTCTTCGGCTCGCAGTAATATTCTTCCCGGGCATCTTCTTCGGTGGCCGTATCACTCAGCAGGTTAGCCAGCCATTCCGCTTCTTTATCAGCAGACCAGGTATCTTTTTTCACCTGGCAAATACGCCGGTACAGGCCTTCATTTATCGCCGTTTCGATATCCACCCGGTGGACGGAGTAGCGTTTTTTACCTGCCCGGCTGTCCTGTATCAGGGTGTTGAACAGGTTTTCAATACCGTTGTGGGTGGAGATAAGACGGACTTTTGCCCCCCACATGGTGAGCGCCAGCGCCGCTTTGAGTACCGCAGCAAGGTCTTTCTGGAAACCGGCTTCATCAATGATGACGTTGCCCTGCATACCACGCAGGTTCGACGGGTTGGAGGACAGCGCCTTGATCTTGAAGCCGCTGGCAAAGTTGATAACGTAGACCAGGATATCTTTGTCATCATCGTTAAGCACTTCTTCACCGGTATCAGAGGCTGCCAGACCGTAGGCCTTTGCCCACATCGCACAAGCATCGATAAACTCTCGCGCCATATCCTTGGTGGTGCCGACGTAAAAAGTATCGCTACCGCCAGCACTGGCAGAAAGGGAGCCATTCAGTGCCGCATCAGCCGCCTCTGCCCAGGTCAGACCGGTACGGCGCGATTTCTCCGCAATCTTGAGCTGGGCATCATCCGCAATCCACCGGCGCTGATAAGGCAGCAGTACCTGGTCGGCGTCAAAACGGCCGGAAATAATCGCGGCCGCAGACTGGTTACGTAACTTTTCCTGTTCAGTATGGGTCATGTTGCAATCCCCAGAATCTGGCGTTTGATATCAGCGGCAGTCTCTGCAGATAACCCGGCTTTTTTGGTGATCGTTTCGGCCTCTGCGGCCACTTTTTCTGCAAACGCCTGCTGGATTTCTTTCTCCCGCTTGTGGCTTGCCATCGCTGCAGCTTCCAGTCGCTGGGCAACCAGAGCCAGTTGCCCCAGGGCTTTTGGCTCCACCGGCTTGTCGCTCTCAGCCATAGACATCGAGGTTTCAAACGCCAGCGTTTTTACAAACTCCATAAGCAGTTTGCCAACGTCTGACGTCGGTGCGGAGCCCAGTTTGCCAGCCCAGATTTCAGCCATTTCACGGGAGGCGCGGATTTTAGAGCCGAACTCTTCCATACGGCTGGCATAGCGATTGAGACCGGTACGGGAAAGTTTCATGTCCTCCGGCAGGTTGTGCTCAGCTATCAGGTCGTTGATGGCTTCGCGGATTTCCTCCTGGGTGTGGCGCTTGTCACGCAGCAGCTGGTGAAGATGGTCGCGGACCACATCCGGGAGCAGGTCTATCTTTGAGGGGCGGCCACGGGTCTGGCGTTGTTCACTCGCCATGCTCCCCCCTGATTTTCTCCAGGAACCAGCGCTCATGGCTTGCCTTATCTTTCAGCAGAAGCTTCCAGGCTCGCTTGTATTCCGGGTTGTTATTCAGAAACGTATTCAGGTAGGAGTCAGATGCATGGTGGTCATATTTCTTACCCGTTGATTTCTCTACTTGCGGGGCCACCGCCCGGACCTCAAGCTCAAGACAGACCAGAACGCCCGCCATCAGATTAATGATGTTACGTTCACCCTTTGTCAGTGGTTTCAGCTTATTTGCCATCATTACCCCCGTGGACGTGGTTTTTTGACACCCGGCACAGTGGTCAGGCCGCTGGCAACCTCATCACCACGCCCGGTGATTTCAGCCACATAACAGCCTGAGACATCGCTCAGGGTGACCAGGCCCTGTTCACGCAACCAGGCCAGTTGCGTGCGAACCGTGTCTCGCGAAACCTTATGGCCATACGTCTGCAGGCAGGTCTGCAGGATTGATTCATTGGCGCTGTCACCACAGTCGAGCAGGGATCGCAAAAGGACGAGCCGCTGGTCCTGGTCGAGTACATCACGCATAGTCATATCCTCTATTTTTCCTTCAGTTCGTTTTCCAGGAGCAAATCGCTGATGCGGGATGCCTGCCTGAGCGTGCCGGAGAATTCACGTATCTCACCACGCAGATTGCTCATATCCAGCTGCAGGTTGTGCAGTTCCTGACGGGTTGGCATACCCTCAACAGCTTTTTCAAGAATGTTCAGCCGGCTGCTGACTTTCTCCATCTCTTCACGGCGGGCATAGGTTTTCGCCAGCAGAAGATGGAGCAGGTTTACGCCTGACATAAACAGCGCCCAGATGATCGCCCAGTTACCCTTAACGACTTCCCAGTCCACGCTTCCCCCTTTTTTCTCTGATGTCCTGGCAGGTGAAACAGGTCACCGCATCCGGACAGGCAGCCAGCCTGGCGGCCGGAATGTCATTACCGCAGTCGTTACAGAAACCGGGGTCATGAGGCGGCTCTTTAATCCGGTTTAAATGACTGTTTAACACACGTTGTCGTTCTTCGTTTTCGAGGTCGCTGGCGCGATCAAAGGAGTCCGTCATTTGGGCATCACCGCCTTGTGCTTACTGGATTTGCTGTAACGGGCAAAGCCATCCAGCGTCCTGAATCCGAGATATCCCAGCGCCGGTGTCGCCAGCATCAGGGAAATATCCCAGTCAGGGGCTGGCATGGAAAAGGCATGACCAAACCCGGCTGCAATAGCGCCAGCCTGCTGCCCCATTGACATCAGCATCACATAAGCAATGCTGCTGTAGAGCGACAGTCGCGCCATACGTGGCCGGGTCTGGCGGACATATTCGTCGGTGGCGTTGTCACCGTTGCGGATGGTTTCCTGCTGCTCGTGGTGTGCGGCCTGCTGGTCTGCCAGCAGCCCCTTCTGACGCTCAAGCTGATACTGTTCCAGCTGGACTTTCAAGGATTCGAGCTGGACGAACTGCTCGGGTGGCAACTGGGCCAGCTTCTGCTCAAGTACACGCTGCTGGTCCTGTGGGTTGATGGCTCCATTAACGGTTTCAACAATGCCGGCGACGGAATCTGCCGTCCTGGCGGCATCACCGCCAAACCAGCCGCCCACGGTACGAACGAGAGAGGGACCCGCTTTGAGCAGCACGGAAGCGATGGTGGTGAGAGTTACTGGATCCATGCGAGCAGCCCCTTACGTGAAACCCACAGACAGAAGAGGACGCCAAGAAAAGCACCGGCCGGAAAAAGAAGTAAAAGGATAGCGGGTGTTGCATATAGTGAACTAAGTAAAAGGCAAATGAAGCCGCCCGCCCAGATAACCCACGACCAGAAATAAGCGTAACGATTGAGATGACGCTCTGCCTGAATCAGACGATATGGAAGGTTACCCAGGAAGATACTGAACCCCAGCAGTACCACCCCGGAGAATGCCAGCCACCACACCATGAAGGCAGGTCGTCCGTGGAAACTACACAGAAACATTGAGATGCCTGCCAGCACCAGGATGGTCCAGCCGGACTGACAAACGCGGAGTAATGCCTGTTTTAACCAGGTCGTATCAAACGATTTAAACACAGTGTTTTTCCTTATAACGCTGGCACTGCCAGACGATGTCTCTGATATCAACGGAGTCCCAGCCTTTGCGATAGAAACTGGCGTGCGTTCCATCGTGGCCGGTGTAATCAACCGGAACAGGAGGTGGCCCGTTTGCCACCCGGTGCTGCACTTCCTGACGGAGGCGGTCACGCCGCCCCTGTCGCATTGAGCCTTCCCAGCCTTTCCCCATGCTCAGCTCCGGGTAACTGACTGCTGACCACCAATCACTTCCTGACAGGCGTTCGCCAGCTCATCGAGACGGTTGAACCAGCCATTGAGATATTTGCCCTGGGAAGAATTCGATTTGATGATGTCGGCGTAATAACGGGCACGGCGCAGGAAGCAGCGATTCAGGAGCCATTCCGGGTCAGCGCCAATGACAGCCCGGTTGGTGTTCGGCCCTACGATGCCATCGGCGGTCACGCCTGCTGCCGACTGAAGCTGACGAATCGCGGCTTTCACGCCATGCTGTACGGCAGCATCGAATACGAAAAGTGAGATGCCATCTGGCCAGTTGGTGCAATACGCCGCCTGCCAGTAATCCCGGTAATAAATCTGAGCAGCCTGTTCGGCGGAAAGTTCTTTAATGGTGGTATCGGGTTTGCCGTCGCCGTTTACGTCAGTTTTGCCGTCAGCAATACCATCGCGTTTATCGGAAATACCGAACTTAGTTTCACCACCTTTGTCGGTGGAGTCGTTGACATAGCCGCCTTCTCTGGCGAGAACGAAGTCGAGTGCGTGTTGAAAGGCTGGAGAAAGGAGTTGAGTTGTCATGCCTGCACCTTTTTTATGAAGGAAAGAGGTAAATGTCACTTTCATTCATTTTGTTGCAGGTATAAAAAAAGCCGGATTTACCGGCTTCATTTAATATAGTTGTGCTATCAAGTAGTTCTGATGCCGCAACCGAATGTTACCGTGGAACCTATAGTACGGACGGATATATCATAAGATTTTCCATCTACATTACCAGTGGCACGTAAGATACCGTTTTTATCTTTATCAGTCGCAAGAGCATTCTGAAAAATGGAAAAAACTGCATCGTGAACAGTAGAATCATCGCTGTCAGCTACCGCTTTGGCCAACTGATTACATTGACTTAAAGCAAAAGCGGCTTCAATTTTTGGTGTTTTACCTTCAGTCAAAACCATGACACTTGCTTCATCTTTTCCCAAAGCCCAGACGCTTTGGAATACTGAATAGTCTTTGCGGACAGAAAATATCTGAACCCCATCAATGATGTTACCCTTTTCCCAATCATTACGTTTAATAACATCTTGTTTATCAAACTGAGCAATTAGTTTTTCATTAATAGTTTGCGGTTCTTTTTTCGGGAAAAAATATGAATAACCCCCACCTAAAACAATAGCCAGAATTAAAACGTTTGAGAATTTCATACATTAGTCCTTGCCAAATAAATCCGGTTGATATTTGCGTTGCTCCAGTCTACGCATTCGTTTGATAGCTTTATACACTGTTTTGTAGGTCACATGGTAGCGCTCTACCAATTCGGGAACATTATCGCCAGTGAAGTCACGCCAGATTCGCATGTCACGAACCAGATACTCCAGTACCTGACCACGTGGAAAATAAACCTGCATTCCGCCAATTTTACTGCTGATAGCGGCAACTAATTCAATCGAATGTTTAGGCTCGTAACCCAGACGCTCCAGCTCGACGCGAAGTAGCGCATTCAGTTCGGACAACAGTGAAGGGAATCGTGCCCCTTCAATTTCATCATCAATATGGTCAAGAATACTGTCGTCGCGTACATCATCAAAGAGTTCGCCATTCATTTTGTCCACCTTTTCACGGCTTCAGAATAGGCCCAGCAAATTGTGTCGTAGTCCCTGACTTCATCGCCAGTGCGGGGGTTCATCGGTAGGCGCAGCCCATGTTCAGTCAGCGACTTTTTCATCGCCCGAATATGCCACTGCTTGAGGCTCTCCAGAAAGTTAACCTCCATATCACCTCGAAGCCATTCGACACTGGCGACACCCTGACCGCCGTTAATCTGGTTGGTATGGCGCTTAACAAAGCGATCGAGGCCAGCATCACTACCGTCACGGACGAAGCCATCGCTGTGCATAGTGCGCCAGACCGCGCGGATTTTAAGGCTTGTATCTGACGGAGAAGACATGCGACGCGGCTTCTTAGTCGGTTTAACCTTAAAGCCTTTCTCTTCCATCGCCTTAAGTACTTTTTGCAGTTCCGACTGTGACATATCGCGGCAGCTTATTTTACCGGGAATGATACTGCCCAGCATCGCGCGATAGGTTTCATCATCCAGACCCAGCGAACGGCGGGCTACGTGGATAAGTTTGATGGTATTAGCCCGCATGCTTTTCCCCCTGCATGTGATTTTCAGTGTGTTGCTGCTCCCGGATCATCAACTGCGCGGCATGCATGAGCAGCGACATGCAACGACGCAGACCAGCAGCAGCGTAGCGATTGTTAGTATCACGATCCCGGTACAGCGCATCAGCCAGCTCAAACTGCTCCTGCGCATCGGCCAGCAGGGTCGTCACAAACGGTGTACAGGTTGCTACCGGGTTGACCTCAACACCCACACGCTGGGCAAGGCGGGTAAGTGAACGAGCCTTGCTTTGCTCAATCATGTCGTTCAGACCGTTGTGACGCAGCTGCTCGATCATGATTTCAACGTCAGCCGCTTCTTCTGCAACCCGTGACGCATTGGCTTTATGGTTCACGAAGCGCACACAGCTGGCCGCCAGCTCGCTGCACTCTTCGGAAGTAGCCAGCACCTGACGGTCATATCCCCACTGCGCCAGCGCGTTATCGTAAATAAGAGGTTTATTCATGATGTATTACCCTTTTCCTGAATTCGGCGCGAACGAATCCCTGACGCACGCGCCGTTATTAATTTGAAGTTTTATTTACTGGTAATTAAAGCTTGGCTAAATCCAGCGAAATTTGCTGATAACTACCATCACCCTGGCGCTCATAAAGTCGCAAATACTGACTGGTGCCGGTCACCTGAATAGCGTCAGCAATGGCATCCATTGCTTCATTCCATTTGACATCGTCAATGTTCAACTGGCGCAGACTCAAAACCTGGTTGATATCGATTTTTCCCTGTTTGTTGACGCGGAAGGCATGATCAACCATCGCCATAATCTTCTCATCAGCGCCGACAGACCACTCACCAATGCAGTTATCAATCAGTTTTTTAGCCGCCTGGATACGCTCATCAAAGACGCGATGCTCACCTACGGCACGAACCAGCTTGTAACGACCATCGAAGCTGACCAGCGATACATTACCTTTGGTGCCGCCGTACTCCACACCATATTCAGAAGCCGAAAGGTCAATAAAGTCGGTGATTTCCTGCATGGACTCCAGTTTAAACGCAGCCAGCAGCTGGCGCTGTTGGCGGGCAGCGTCGATGATATTCATCACCACTTCGTCACGTAGCTTATCGAGCGGTTTAATTTGCGACTCGGGGACCAGATGTCCCTGCGCATTAGTGCGGTAACCCACTGGGGTATTTCCTGTATTGTTCATATTGATACCTTTAATTACGTCCTTATCCACGAAAGACGATGTTTGAAACAATGCGGCGGCTTAATTCCATTTTTTCGGCAATGATCGCAATGGATAAACCTTCTTTATAAAGCTCATTGCATAACCAGGCATCATGAGCATCTGCCGACTCAATCACCAGAGACAGACCAAGTCGTTGTGCTCGTGACTGGATGGCGCTCTGACTGCGGTTCATCCTTTCAGAAATCTGACTGAGGGTGAGTTTTCCTGCATGCTTTTCAAGCAATGCAAGTTCCTGTTTTGTCCAGGGACGACTTTTCCCGACTGCCATAATCACCTCCAGATAATCCGACAACCATTGAAACTGGCCACCCAGATAGAGCGGGAGCCACTGTTATTGCGTTCAACAATACGTACAGCACTGTGCAATAACTCAGCCGGAGGACATGACACCTCCAGAATCGGGCGGGTACGGGACTGGCGAAAGCCGGTCACCAGACAACCTTTCTGATTGAGCATGGCCTCTGTTGCCATGGCCTGCTGCACGTGGGTCGAAATCAGTTCAGGAAACATGTTTAACCTCGCAGTAACGTGGAAACATCGACGTCCAGATCCAGATCGCGAAATGCTTTCAGGATATAGGCTTCATTCACCGCTTCACCAGCACCGTGTGCAGTCATTGCAGCCAGACGTAGAGAATGGCTGAGAATACGCAGCGCACCGGGTTTCTGGGCGATTTGTTGCAGAAGCTGACGCTCTTTTTCACCCTTAATCTGCCAGGCATCTGCAATGGCAGATACGTCGGCTTTCTTGGTTTTATTGATGGCCACACGTTTGGCAATACGGGAGAAAAGACGGGCAAATTCAACGGTACGGTTACCGCCGGTCATATTGGAATAGACACGATGATTACCCATCAGCACCAGTCCGACGCGGGTCGCCTCCTGAAGCAGGCGCAGCTCTTCCAGGGCTTCAGCGCCCAGATGATCAGCTTCATCAATAATGATGAGACCCTGAGTGCCATCAAGACGACGGCGCAGGGCGCGAGCCAGTGGGCCTTTGCGGCGTGGTGCATCATTCATACCCACCTCGTAGGCCAGTTCAGTCAGACATTCAAGAACACTGGCGCATGCCGGAGTTACTGTAATCATCCAGACGTTATCGTTGGTACGACAGTATTCACGTGCTGCCTCAGACTTACCCACACCCGGGTTACCACAAATCACGCCAATACACTCTGTCAGATGAGCGTAACGAAATGCCGTCCAGATTTGTTTCACGGTTGGCGTCTCGATAAAGCGTGGAGGCTCAGGGAATTCTGCGGCCGCGAACTGCTTGCTGACCCAGCGCTGCAGGGCTTCTTCCACACGTTCGTTATCCCCCGCATATTTACCGTTCATAAAACTGCTGAGGGTGCCGGAGGACAGGCCTGTTTCTCGAGCCACTTTATTAAAAGTCAGTCCTTTTTCGTCCACGAGGTTGCGCAGAACCCCGCGAATATCAGAGATATTCACATCAGACATAATTAACTCCATATTTTTGAATTAAATTTAAACGTGATTCAAATAACGTTTTTACGTTTATTCTGTTCCAGCATATCCAGAGAATTATTCAGGTATTCATCCTCCATATATTCCGCTTCCTCGGTTTCAGCCAGCATGACTGGCGCTGCGGTATGAGGGCGGTAGACATTCCCCTGTAACCAGTTTTCCTTCTGCGGGGCTGGCAGTGTATGGACATTCTCAGCCTCGGCCAGACGGACTTTCTCCTCGCCACGCGCTTTCATACCCTTAATGCGCTGCTGGCGCTGATGGTACTCAGCGGTAACAGGGAATGCCTGACGCTTGTTACCATCCCAGATCGCTTCGCATATAAATGAGCCATCCATGCGGCGAATAATGACTTTAGTGGCATCATGGATGTCATAATTCACAAGCACTTTATTGCCATGTTCGTGGTTGAGTTCAGACGAGTAATAAAGGTTGTTGAACAGGCGGACTTCACAGCGGCTCACGCTGCGCTCAATCTGCGGCATGAACATTTCGCGCAATTCGAGATCAGAAAGCCACTCAATTTCAGTTGCCTCTTTCTCAAGTTTGTAACGGCGAAACTGTGCCGGGGTAAAATGTTCACCATTGCCACGCTTCGGCAGCGACTCGTGCGGACGGTTGTTGTACCACTCAACACCACTCTCAATTTCGGCAATTAATGCATCCCATGAAGGCAGGTCACGCAGAGTCTGCTGCTGTTTAACTGACAGCTCCTTACCTTTGGCCACTGCGTTAGTGGCTGACATCAGAGCCTTTGTGGTGCGACGGACGGTGCTGCGGTCCGCTCCCGTGCCATAGTAAGTCGCAAACTGGCGGGAAATACGCATGGCCAGTGTACGGTTGAGGCGTTCGATGATGCCACGACCCTGGGGGTTCTCAGGAATACCCAGCCGATGATCGATACCGAGGCGGGGAAGAATACCCGTGATGTCGGCATCAAACGTGTTATTAGTCTCGCCGCCACCATTATCAGAGTAATACAGGAAAGGTTTCCCGTTATTCTTAATACCGTGGCGCATGGCATCAGCAACCGCAATCACGCTTTCCGAAAGCGCAAGGCTCCAACCGACGATATATCGGCAGCAACCGTCCAGGATGAATGTCACCTCAGGGGAGAACGGGTTACCGTGATCGGGGTGCGCTACTTTCATCTTCATCCCGTGGCCATCACCAATCCAGACATAATTGACGGGCAGAGATTCCCAGTCACGGCGGACAAAACCTTCGTACTGTCTGAACTCGCTGCCCGTCACGCGACCTTTTTGCTTTACCACTATCGGCAATTTATCCATCGCGTAACACACCTGATCGTAAGAGGGCATTGCAGCAATCATCACCATGTCCCCCTGGAAACGCTCTGACCATTCAATGGCAAAATCATCATAGGCCTCCTGAATGCCGCGACCATCAGGGCGACGGTAGAAGCGCAGGAACTCAGGCAGCCACTTAATCTCTTCTGGTTTCACACTCTGACGCTTACCCGGGGCCAGTAACATCAGACGTTCGGCGGGGGTATTCGCTTTATTGAAATCTGCCAGCCAGCGTTTCAGCGATATCTCACTGAGGGAGCGCGATGCCCCTTTCTTGGCGTTTGCTGCCGCTGCGGCATCTGCCAAGCGCTGGGGTAATTCTCCGGCCTGTGCCTGACGCACGATTTCACGCAGCGCTTTCGCCCGGGTAAAGCCCGGCAATTGCCCCAGACGAATCACTTCAGCAACCAGCGCCATTCGTGCATCTGCCGTTAATCTCTGTGCTGATGTCAGTGAGCCCAGTTTTTCCTCCATCAGTGCGGGGCACTTGCGGTATACCGCAATTTTGCTCTCGTCACTGCCTTTGGCGTTAGGTGCTGTTACCTCAGCTGCAGGAGTATCACCTGGCTGCGTGGACAGCATGGCTTTAACCTGACGGGCACGCAGGATTTTTTGTACATCCTGTGGCAGGCAGTCGATGTGGTATTCAAATGCCTTGGTGCCATGGCGTTTACGAACAAGCTCCGGGGTGTTACCCACGATTTTTTTCAGGCTGTATCTCAGCCCCTGCTGGGTCGCTGGCAGTCCCGGAAGACCAGCCAGTTCACTGATGGTCACGTACATGTCACTAGTCCTTGTTGTAACGGTCTGGCCAGATTAATGCGGGATCTACATTGAGAGCATCGGCAATGATGCGCTCGCCTTTTGGGTAGGGCCGCGCCAGTGCATTTTTCAGTGTGTCTGGCTTCAGGCCAACGCTGACGGAGAGTCCACGTAAGGTCAGCTTGCGCTTATGAAGCTCACCGACAATGTCCACGTTGTGCCAGCCTTGTGCGGGAATGACTTCATTTCTTTCCATACTTCGCATATCCTAAAAAGTTAACCGCCCGGATAATCCGGCGGGGTTATCCGATGGGATAAGTATTGATCCAAAATGAGACCATGTAAAGCAAATCAATCGCTTTCTTTTCTCAGTTGGGTTAACTGATGGGTGTGGCGGCTGTTTTTTATTTAAATTCATATAGTTAAATGGAAAAGAAAATGAATCCTGAAAAGAAAGAAGATTTTGCTTTTGCTCAAAAGGGAAAAGAAAGTATTCGCGATAGGATAAAAAGCCTTTTCAAAGGGAGAAGTCTTCGGAAGGTCTCACTCGATTGGGACCTTCCTTACTCAACTTTGAATAACTACTTCTCTCGATCGGCAACCCCTAGCGTAGAGGTTTTGATAAAAATTGCAGAACTCGAAAATGTCAGTCTCGCATGGCTGGCTACTGGGAACGACGGCGTGCTGGTTGATGACGAATACCACAGAGCCTCATCATCAGCTGGACCGACTGGCAATATCGGCAGCAGCGCAGGTATAGGGTTTACGGCGTCTCCATCAGATGATGATTCCATCTCTGAAGCAGTCGCATCATTCACATGGAGCATGATTTATAAAGCGCTCTCGCCTGAAGAACGAGCGTCACTGATAAGTCTTTTCATGAAGGTCGGAGCGCGAGGAATTTTGGATAAAATGTGTGATAGCGAAGCTGACCGTGCATGGGAAAGCTTAAGCGCCAGCGATAAAGATCGTCTTATTAGGCTTAATGAGCAACTGAAAAAAGGGTCATCTGAAGGTGGTAGCGGCGTAGCCGAAGCGGACCTACATGGTGATAGCAAGAAGGTCGGTTGAGTGGTCCCTGGCAGAAGTAACTATTTATTACATCTGCTTTACGCTGGATCCATGCAGTACATCAACCAGCAGGCCTTCTTTTTTGAAGTGTGTTAAAATTTTCCTTGAACGCTGAATCTCAGCTTTTGAAGTGCCAGTAAATTAGTATCAAATGTTTTGCCGATCGGCTGCATTTCTTCAGAACGGTATCAAATGAGATTTTGAACCGAATCCAGTAATCCCGCGTATTCCCGGTTAATCCAACCTTCTCCCGGTAGTATCAAATGATTTCCTTCCCCATATTATGCGTGCCGTCCCCGCCGTTAAACCCGGCGTCAGCGTGGCGGTATACACCCCGGAGCGGGTTTCCTGCACTTCACCAAGCTTTGGAGCCTGTGCCGAACGCTCACGATTTCTCTGTGCGTCAGGTGTAAACGCTAAAGACAACTCAATGTCATGTGCAAGCCCTGTTAACGGATTACCATTGGTATCTTTAAGCACCAGCGTAACCGGATGCTGTGACTTCCCGTCAGCAGCGATGATCGGTTGCTGCTCGCCGTTCAATGTAAAATCCATTGTGCCGACAGAGGCCGAACTCCTCGTCACCGTCACGTCCATCACCGCATAGTTAGAGGCGTTTCCTTTAACATCTCGCGCCGTTGCACCGATTTGCCAGTGATTAGTGCCGCCTGGTGTATAAGCGGGTAACGTCAGTTGCCATGATGTGCCGCTACCGGAAATGCGTCCGCCAGCGGCGGTAAATGCGCTATCGTTCCACTCTACCGACTGAATGCCCCAGTGGGATTTATCCAGCGAAATAGTCACCGGAATAACGGCGCCACCTTCCCCCTGTACGCTTTCAGGCAGGCGGATTTTCAGAACCGATTTTTTGCGGTATTCCAGAACAATATTGTTATTTCGTTCGACAAAATCGTAGCGTCCGTGCTGAACTTCGCGCATTAACGCAACATTGTCGCTGTCCAACTGCTTCGCCAGCGGGATGCCGGGGCGATAGTTAATCTCTATGCCGAAGCGTGAATCATGAGTATTGCTCTGCCCCTGCTTGTGTTCAGCGGAAAGCGTAACTAGAGGGACCGGCGTATAGCTGATCCCGCCAGTAAAGGCGTACGGATTTTCCTGAAGATGATCGCTGCCAAAGAGGCCGACATTCTTGCCGTAATACTTTTCATATTTAAGCGATGCGCCCAGTTGCGGATACGATGGCAACCAACCTTGGGTATAGATATCCCATCCATCCGCCGGACGTTCCTGATAATCATCCAGATCGTGGGAATCCTTCCATTTCGATAATCTTAAATAAGCATTTGCGCCTGCGCGTAAATAATCTCGCCAATACTCAACGCCTGCACCCATACGTGCGTGATGACGACTTAAATCGTAGTCATAAAATAAGTTTGCGCCCAGCATTGAATTATCCGCCGTAAAATAGCGATAACCCATACCGATATTAGTTTGGGTTCTGTCATCGGTACGGTGAAGCGATGTCTGGCTAAATAAAACATGCTGCTTTGTATCAAACCACGGATAAAGGAAATCGAACGCCGAATCTTTCAACGAGAAAGCGTCATCGACGTTGAGTTGAATACGTGCATTACCGTACTTCTGTAGCCACTCTACCACCTCCTTCGTTGCCTGTGCTGAGACGGTATTAGCAGCAAAACTGCCCGCATGGCCGTTTTCAATACTTCTGCCAGCCTGCGCGGCGACAGAAGACAGGCCTCGCAGTTCTTGCTGTTCTGCGGCGGCCTGCGATGCCTTAACGGCTGACGCATGGCTGATGGTTGGCGTGAAGCTAAGAAGGGTAGGATACAGAGCCTGCAAAGCGATTGTTGACCATGCGACAACCTTATTAACGGGGCCTGTTGCCCCATTGCTCCGCGAAATTTTCTTATTTGACATTTGTAACTCCAATATCAATTAAAAAAATCAAAGGTTATTTCATGTACTGAACGGGATGCGTAATATATGTATTTAGTAGGAAAATTCAAGAGTTATTCATGGAGAAGTTAACTGGATATTTTTACACTATGCGGCGTTGTGGGCTGTCTAACGATGTCGAACGTTTAAATGACGAATGTATTTAAAAAATACGTTTCTTTTTATCGTGACGATTTTAAGCTTGTAGGGATATTATTTAACCATGGTCGTTCACTGTTAAATAAAAAGAGTTATCAGGAAATTAATCTGCCTGTTCGTATTCAGCTATCATCACGTTCTCCGGATCTAAGTCTGGAACGTGTCAACGCTTTCAGAGGACGGGTCAATAGACACAAAAAAGCCCTCAGCTTGCGCTGAGGGCTTTCACCGGTGTTTGGTGGAGCTGGCGGGAGTTGAACCCGTGTCCGAATAATTCTTAACCTATTGAATATTAATGTTTTGTCTTTTTTAAAAGGTCTCAAGTGCATTTTACGTGCATATCGTGGTCCCTCTAACGTCCTGATTCCGTCCAACATTTTGAAATATTCACCACGCTACAGAGCTGCAGAAATGGCGGTTTTCCCGTCGTATTCAGCCAGGTATTTACCGTAATTGCGGAACAGCATTTCCGGCCCTTTATGCCCCATCTGCCCGGCAAGCCAGAAAAGGTTTACGCCCTGGCTAATGTGTCTGGTGGCGAATGTGTGGCGGGTCTGGTACGGGTTACGGTATCGAACGCCAGCTTTTTTGAGGGTTGGCACCCATGCTTTTTTACGTATCGCGTCGGCGTTCGCCCAGGGCTCACCCGTTTTAGGATCGCTGAAAATAAACTCACTTTTCATGAACGTGAATTGTTTCTGCGCCTGCAGCGCGGCCAGCGCCTCGCTGTTTAATTCTACTTTACGGGTACCGGCTTTTGTTTTGGTACCTTTCAGAACGCCAACAACACTTGCCGCCTGAACGTGAGCTGTTTTAGCTATATTGTCGAGATCAGGCCAGCGCAACGCACACAGCTCAGAGCTGCGTAAACCCGTATTGAATGCGAAACGGAACAGGTTTTCCCACTCTTGGTATCTGCAGCTCTGGTAAATAGCGCTGATTTCCGCTGGTGTGAACGGATCAACTTCGTAATCGTCACTATTCGGGCTGCTGTCGATCACGTGGTACCGACTCGCGCTGACAAGGGTTACCGGGTTGATAGTCAGCAGGCCGTCTGTCACCGCTTCATCTATGGCGCTGCGCAGAAACGAGAGGTTATTCCTGATCGTTTTCAGCTTAGTTTTTCTGCTGGCGATCCAGTTTTTGAGGACCGCAGGGGTCAGTTCCGATACATGCATTTTGTGCAGCGCAGATAGCGCAGACAGGCACTTTTCATAACCGCCAATAGTTGACGGCGAAAGGTTGCGGTTCTGGCAGATTTTCAGATACTCGTCCAGGTAGGACTTAATATTTTTGGTTTTCTTCACTACCCCGAACAGCTCCAGTTTTTTGGAGGTGGGGAAGTATTTCGCATAATCGAATGTGCCGCCGGCGATCTGATTCTGTATCTCCCCCAGCAGGCGCTCGGCATACTTCACGCCGCGCGCGTTTGCTTCCATTCTGGAAAGGGGCTCCCGGCAGAGAACCCCCTTGTAGGTGAATGTGATCACCAGGGTATCGCCAGTTTTATGCTGGCGAATGGTTACTCCTCTTGGGAGAGATAATGATCCTTGTTCTTTCTTGCCCACTTTGAAACCTCCGTTAAGTCTATCCAGCGTTCTTTAACGCCATCGACTTTTAATACATGGACACCCTCTTTCCATAACCCCCTTTGTATCCGTTTGTTAACGGCTTCAACCGTTTCTCCGGCGTCCCGGCAGTAGGTTGAAAGTGGTACGCAATCAAGACTCATGACCGACCTCCCGCCCAAATGCCTGGGCATTTTCCAGTTCATTTGCCGCATAAATAAGTGCGTTGTGGTGCGCTCTAAAACCGCCATCAAGTTCGCTGGCCGCTCTCTTGCGCAAAAAATCGATTGCAGCCTGATAGTCTTCACTAGCTGGCAGATTTCCCATGACCATCAGCATGTTTTCCGGGTCGATAGGGATGGTGGTGAGCCCCAGCTGCTTGGCCTCCGTTGCCAGACGGGTCCAACGCTTAATAATTTCTAAAACTGGCTGATTCATGGAGCGCCTCGCTACCTCACCAAAAACTTATATTCAATCAGCGCGCCGAACACGACGGCCACCAGCAGCAGGCCAAACAGCATGGCCAGGAGAAATGGCTTCATCGCTTAGCCTCCCGCTGTACGGTTTTGTAGGCCCGCAACATATCGCGGGATTTACCGGACAAAACTGACTTCATGAAAAGCACGCCGCTACGGGTTGCAATGATGCCTGGCGTGCAGAGCAAGGTGGCATCCACCACCCGGTTATGCTTACGGAACTCAAACACGGTACTGGTGATCTCTATGTTCGCCGCGGCGCCGTAGTCCTGGTATTGGATTTTCATGCCAGATGCTCCCTAACAACTTTGAATGCGTCATCACGGCATGGCATCACAACGAACTCAGGGTTACCGTATGTGGCGTCGATAACCGGATCGAACTGAATGCGTACCGCGCCATGCTCAATGGAAGGGCGTAACTGAACGGGAATAAACTTCCTCTCGCGCCCAAACATCTTCTCCGGATAACCGAGGTATTCAGCCTGGATAACCGGACTGATGCCGAAATCCACTTCTTTCGGAATGACACGCTCCAGGTCTGGAAACCGACCATCAACCAGCCTGATACCGGTGATCGAAATCCGGCGCTCGAATGCGTCCCGGTGAATGGCAAAGGCTTCTTTGTTGAATACCAGTTCAGTGGTTTCCGCTTTCGCCGGAACCGGCCCTTCAAACTGGACGATGACGTTTTTCTTCGTCCGGATGCCGTGCTCCATGCGCAACGCGACATGCCCGTTAGTTGCCTCGATATATTTCGGAGTGATATGCACCCCGTTCAGGTAGTAACGGACATCGTTTTTGGCAGCGCACACCAGAGCAGCGCGGATAAGTTTCGACTGGATGATCATGCTTTACCCTCCCACCCGATAGCCTGAAACAGCCCCATCTTTGGGTGATACCAGCGTGTGCCGCGCGGTTCAGCTTCAGACATCATCTGGCGGAATGCCTTCATGAACGGCTCAAACTCCACAATGGCCCGGCGAGAAAGGAGACCGTCTGGTGTCATGAATTCGTGGGTGTCGGTGGGGATGCGATAAGCATTGACCAGATTCCTGCACTTGGCATCAGTCATGCCGCTTTTGGCGACCACCTGGCGGTAACCGACATATCCGGCGCGCATGGTCCCGCGTTTGATGTTCTCCACAGCTTCTGTGACCGTTTCGATCTGCTCTTCAACATGATTCAGGCGCTTCTGCTGGCGAACGGCATCGGCGGCCATTGCGGCGATCATCTCGATTTCCGTCAGCGGCGCGCGAGTGCGGAAATAGCTGTTAACCAGCTCTCGCTGAACCTGCCAGGCCAAATCGTCGGTAAAGGATTTCACCAACATCAGATACCCGGATTCGACCAGTACAATTCCTGATGCTGCAAATTTGGAGAAAGTACCGTCAGGAAGGTGTCGACGAATTTCGTCGGAACCTAATTCGAAGTAGTCTTCTCCTTCAATAAGACGAGACTTGTTTTCTCGGAAATTGCGTCCAGCAGTTCCGTCTGGCCGCTGGTGGACTTCATCAATCATCGCCAGCGTCACAACACGCTGGCCGCGATATTCGACTGCCGGAAGCTGTCTGTTGTTGATAGTTATTGTGTTCATTTGCGTCCTTCCTCAGTGCATGATCGGCATGTCTGGCATACCTTCGGTCTGGATTTGCTCGATAAAGCTGTCGTGGAGAAGGTTGAACCCCTCCCGGCCCATAGCGGACAGCTTGAAACCGGATTCGTCGTCAGCAACAACCATGTCCTGATACATCCGCAGAGCCAGTTGCTGGCCAACAGCAGGCCCGTATTTTTCAATTGCGCCAGCCTCAATATGGTTAGCGAGCGCAAAGCGTTCCGGTCCGGGGTAGACGCTGATTGCACCTTGCTTGCCGGAATAGATAACGGCTGTATCAACGCCGCCTTCGTCGTTCGGAACTTCGACCGTCCCGTTCTTCTCCTGCTCCTCAGCGATGAATACCGCGGCGAGCAACCAGCGCCAGACGATGATTTGCTTATCGATGTTGAGCGTAATCCAGTTGCTTTCTACCGCCTCCATGATGGAGGCCAGCAGTTCCATTCCTTCCGCAATGTTTTTGTCATAGTGACCGTTGTCGAGCTGACGAATAGCTGCGGAATATCCAATCACGCGATTTCCAAACCGAATGCCGGTTGACGTTGGTTCGGGGTTAAATGCTGTGCGATCCATTACGTACCTCTGCTGGTTTGCTGGACTGAAGTTCTTCGCGTTCTTTCACGTAGCGGTCATGCATGGCATCCCATTTTTCGCACCACTTCTGCATATCGCGCTTACGGGCAAAGATGCGGCGCAGCCGGCGAACGCAGCGCTGGTGGGCGAAGTGATACTCTTTCGTGACGCCGCCGCGCTCCCATACTTCTCCGTGTACCGGATGGCAGACCTTTACATCAGGATGGCGGCACATAAAGCCCGATGCCTCGAATGCCCAGGTGGTCATGAAGAACGCCAGATAGCGGATCGCCGTATCGCGGCTGAAGCAGCGCTTCATGCGTCCATGCCGCATAGCGACGAACAGGTTGCCCACAGGCGTATGGTGAATCTGAAACGCCAGGTCAATGGCACTGGCGGTACGGTTGTCGATCATCGTTTTATTTCCCCTGAATATTTTTCATGACTCATTACTTCCCAGTTCCGGCCATCGTCTTTCGATAACAGCCTCCAGCGCGGATTAACCTTCAGGCTGAGATATCCGGTCCTTCGCATACGTCGCGCATATATTCGCTTTCGCCGGTATCGCAACAGGACCTGCATTGCCTGCAGGTGTACGCGTTCAGGTATTCGAATTGCTGTCAGTGCCACAAGTAACCTCTTCAATGCGTAGCTCCATTTCGCGAGCCATTTCGATAAAAGTGTCCAGAGCGCAAATGTGTTCGTCGTCAAGCAGCCGGCGATCGCATGTGACACGACCGTTTTCGATATAAAGAACAACACGCCCGGTGAAGTCCGGAAGGACGTGCAGATCCACGTTGAGGACTGGGGGGGGGGATCTGCATTCCATGCACAATTGTTTGTTGTGAGGCCATTAGTTAATCCCTCCACATACGTATTTCTCTTTCGCGTGTTTAATTAATTCCGCAAAAATCTCGTCAACAATCATCTTTCCTGTTTCGGTCAGATATTCGGTGTGTCCATTGATATCGACACTTTTCATATACGTCAGGCGAAGAAATGTTTCCGCTTCTGTGTTGAATTCAGTCCGAGCCTGTTTTTCGAAGCGCAGCAAAAGTTTCATCATTGATTCTTCGTTAATCTCGATAACCTGAATATTGTTATCGGGCATATTTACGGATAGGCAATAACCTCCTGTCTTACGCTTCATTCGATTTAATGTCGCAATAGCAATGCGGCGGCGATAAATTTCAATGGTGTTGTTTTTCATTGTCACTACCGCCCGTAAGCCTTGCGCAGAAAAAGGTTTGCAATATGCAGATAACTATTTCCATAAGAGGCGAAAAGTTTTGCTGTCTTGTGTGCTGCTTTATCTTTCAGAAACGTCATTATTGCCCCCCCCTTTGAGGTGTTCTCCATCGTCATTTTTGTCATGAAGCAAAGCTCATTAAGTAATGAGGTGAATCTTCCCGCTACCTTCACATCAGTGCGTGTGATTGCTGGCATAAGCAACTGGGTAAATTCAGCACGGAGTTCATGTGCATATTTATTGGCACACTCTGCTGTTTTGTGGGCTTTGTTTATGTAAAGAATGTCGTCATCCTGATTGGCTGGATGGGCTTTGTTATTCACGACTTCATTTCTGACGATAATATTCATTTGCATTTCCTCAGGGTGAGTGATGCCACGCCAGTTAAGGCGTTAATTATTTATTTGTTAATTACGAGTTTATTTTTTCAGCTTTCTTGCTGATTACTTCTTGTAGCTCGCCGAGCTTTTCAAAAACGATAGTCAGAGTTCCTATTGCAGATAATTCCTGCGGAATGCAGTCCATCGCATTACAAACCGCCATTTTGCAGTTTCCGGCTTCTGTAGCCCAGTTGTTAAGCACGCCAGATGTTAATCTCTTGCTTGCTCCTGCGGATGAATTATTGGCACTGGCGTTCCGGGTAATGCTTTCCGGGGGTAGCATAGTGACGTATTCATTAACACCATCCAGTGTTTTCTGCATCGAACGAATCAGGCATGCAATTGCGTTATCGGCTTCTGGCTGAAGCTCGTAGTTACGATAAATAACCTCAAGTAACGAGGTGTTTTCCACAATATCAGCTGCGACACTTTCGAGTATTTCGATGGGAGTTTTCATTTTCATTTCCTCAGGGTGAGTTTTTCACCACCCTAAAAGGTGTTAATTTTGATTAATTGAGTTGGTTAATTAATTGGTTAGTTAGCTAACAGAAAACATTTTTTTAATATCAGGATGGTCATCTATGATTTTTTTAGCATCATCACATGCTTCTTCATATGACTTGAAGAAATCAACCAGAACAAAATAATTATCTACACGTTCGTAGATAGCGAATTCCAAACCATCAATAAAAGTGGTGTTAAATTCGTAATCAAAATCATTCTGATGAGGCTGTGCAGCTCGTAAATAAATCCAGTGTGAATTTGCTGCTTTAAGCTTGGCGTGGATATCAAATGCCTGGCTCGCTGGGTTTGGTTGGGAGGTTGTATTCATCTCGTTGGCTCCGTTGTTTGCCGATGAAATGAGAATACTTAAGTATTAATTGAAGGTCAATGGTATTAATACAAAAAGAATAATAGATTTCTTATGTATTTGTTATTGAAGATTATTTTAGTAATAAAAAAGCCGACACTATGGTCGGCTTGGTGCTTTTTTGGTAGCGGATCAGAAGATTGTTGATACCCAAAACAGCCTTCCTAAAACCTCAAGACTATCCATGTCTACTTCTTCGTCAGGGTATTCATCAGAGTTATAGCTTCTGATTGTCACCTTGTCTGGCCCAGATCTGTAGAGGATTTTTAACCTTTTCCATCCACCTTGGTTGATGCCGTAAATTTTACCATCAACGATACGCTTGTCATGGCAGTTTATAGCAACAGTAGAGCCATCAGCGATCACTGGCTCCATGCTATTCCCGTGTGCAGCAAAGCATAGAACGCCATCACCATCACTATTAGCTCCCACCTTTCGCAATGTTGCTTTGGAAAACCTAAGTTTTTTGCCATTGTAATCATCATTAAGAGCGCTGCCATCTCCACATGCGAACTCGATATCCTTCAAGTAAGGCACCTCTACCTCATCATCCTCAAGCGGCGTTTGCTTATCCCATGGATCTATACCAAACATCCTTTGTTCTGGAGTTTTTGCGGGCCCCATGGTGCCTTCACCAGTGCTTAACCATATTGGATCTACATCCAACGCTTTGGCTATATCCACGATTTTTCCGCTGGACTGAGCTTTTCCTGAGGTTAGTTTTTGTATGGCCCCCTGGCTTACCCCAACCCTATGCGCTAATTGACTTTGTGTAGCCCCGGCATGAGCCATCGCCAGCCTTAGTCTTTCTGCAAGTGTGTTCATCTAAGTATCTCCGATTTCTGTGCATATTTAATACCACAGGATTAACCATGGCAAGCGGATAATACTTGATTAATTATTCCTTTGGTATTATTTTATATCTTTAATATTAATACTAAGGGCTTTGTTATGACTGATGAGGTTTTTGAATCCCCAATGGCGAAAGCCGTGTACGTTGCTGGTGGGCAAAGTTCGCTTGCTAAAAAGGTTGGCGTTACGCAAGGAGCGGTCTGGAAGTGGGTCAGGGGGGTCAAGAAAGTTTCTCCTGTCCATGCAGTAGCAGTCTCAAACGCAGTTAATGGAGTTGTTAAGCCTCATGAACTGCGTCCTGATTTGCCGACTCTTTTCCCACACCCGGGCAATGAGGTGTGATATGTCGCACTCAATCACTACCGAAAACCAAATTAAGCCATTGGATATCGATTATCGCGATCCGCGCGGTGTGATTGTGCATGTCACCGGCTGGAATCGGGATAAGCAGCAGGTGTATTTCACCAGGCAGAATTATCCGCATGAATGCATGCAGCCTGTCTGGAAGTTCCAACAATATTTTACGAAGGTCTCGGAGGCGCAAAATGCGTGATTACGGAAAGGTGTCTCCTCACTTCTGGATTGGCAGAACAGGCAAAGAGCTGCGTCAGGCTGGGCCAGAGTCTCAGCTTGTGGCGTTGTACCTGCTTACCAGTCCGCACGCCAATATGATCGGTCTTTATTACATGCCCCTTGCGTTCCTGTCTCATGAGACTGGATTAACCATGGAAGGGGCTAAGAAGGGGCTTAATAGCGCCATTAAAGCCGGGTTTTGTAAGTACGACGAGCATTCAGAGATGGTGTGGGTCATCGAAATGGCAACGCATCAAATCGGCGAGGCGCTGAAACCCGGAGACAAGCGCTGTACTGGAGTACAGAACGAATACAACAAAGTATCGGATAACCTATTTCTTTCAGAGTTTTACGAGAAATATTCCAAACAATTCAATATGACTTTTTCCCGTAGTAGTGAGGTTCAGATCCCGGAGGAAATTGAAGGGGCTTCGAAGGGGCATGCAAGCCAGAAGCAGGAACAGGAGCAGGAGAAAGAACAAGATCAAACTAATTTGTCCGATTCGAATCGGACTGATGGCGATAAACCTGACGAGTCGAAAGGTAAACCTGCACAGGGAAAGCCTGATTCAGAATCATATGATGCTGAAGGCCCAGATCCAGTCGATGCCGCTTTCGAAAATATTTTTTGGGGTGCAGGCCTGAGGAAAGATGCCAAGGTCAAGGCCCGATCCGCCTTTAAAACCAAATACCGTGACTGGAAAAAAACAAACCGAGGTACTCCTGATAGCTTCGCCGTAATGCTGGCTGAAGATATCCGGGTCCGGGCAAAAGCGCAGCAAATGGGATTCGACAAACTCCTGCCGGCCTCATACCTGAACGGTGAACGCTGGAACGACGAAAAACCAGCGCCAGAGGATGTGCAGGCTACATCGAACAGTTCCGACGGGCAGAACAGGGAATCCTGGGCAACACAGTCCACCGACGGATCCGCTGAAGTGTTTGTTAACTACGCAGCCCTTGAACGAGCTAAGCGCGGGAGTTATCGCCCATGAAATCATTCCTCAAGCGTGTGCTGGTGGCTGGATATAATCACGGCGTTCTGAGCGAGGGATTCGTGACATGGTGTTTTGTTAAATTTGATTTACGGAGTGAGTGAGCATGACGCCCGCCGAACTTTCAGAAAAATTATGGGACAACGCCGAAAGGGTTGCAAAGTACCTGCTGCCAAAAGGTCATCTGGAAGGCAAAGAATGGTGTGTTGGGAATACCAACGGTGACGCCGGAAAGAGTCTTAAAATTAACATCGGTGGCAAAAAAACGTGGGCAGACTTCGCCAGCGGCGACAGTGGTGATCTGCTTGATTTGTGGGTGTTGGTACGCAACTGCCAGCTGCATGATGCGATGCGTGAGGCAAAAGAATTTCTCGGTCTGAAAGACGACGATCACCATTTCGAGGCAAAGAAAAAAACATTCTCCAGGCCGACGAAGAAGGGCGTCAAAAAAGCGAGCAATTGTTACGACTACCTGGCTACGCGAGGAATCACCCGCGAGACGGCGGATCTGTTCCGTGTGTCTGATGCGGTGGTCTGGTATCACGAAGAAAATCGAGAAGTACCCGCCGTGGCATTCCCGTACATCCGGAATGGCGAACTGCTGCAAGTAAAACGCATAGGTACTGAAAGACCAAACGGCAAAAAGATAATTATGGCTGAGGCGGATTGCGAGCCATGTCTCTTTGGTTGGCAGGCCCTGGACAAATCCACGCGTCTGGTTGTTCTGTGCGAAGGCGAGATTGACTGTATGACTTTCACGCAGCTTGGTTACGACGCGCTTTCTGTTCCCTTTGGCGGCGGCAAGGGTGCCAAACAGCAGTGGATTGAATATGAGTACCACAATCTGGATCGCTTTCAGGAGATCTGGCTTTGCCTGGATAACGACGATGTCGGCCGTGAAGCTGCAAAGGAAATTGCCAGACGACTTGGCGAGCATCGCTGCCGCCTGGTTGAACTCCCGCACAAGGATATCAACGATTGCCTGATGAGCGGCATGGACAGTGAGTCCATCCTGGAGCACATGGAACGCGCTAAATTTTTCGATCCAGATGAACTGTGCTCGGCAGGTGATTTACTTCAGGAAACCATAGAAGCGTTTGAGCATCGCGATGTTGGCTTGTTCACCAGCCCATGGACCTCGCTGAATTACAATTTCAAATTTCGCGCCGGAGAACTGACGCTGGTAAATGGCGTGAATGGTCACGGCAAGACCGAACTGGTTGGCCATATCGCAGTTGCTGCTATGAATCAGGGGATTCGGACGTGCATCGCCTCTCTGGAACTGAAGCCAGGGAAAATGTTGGCCCGCCTGACGCGGCAGACTATCTGTACCGCATCACCGAAACGCGAAGAAATCGTTATGACGAACGAATGGTTCTCCGATCGTCTGTGGGTGTTCAAACTCACCGGCACCGCGAAAGCTGACCGTCTGCTGGAAATCTTCGCCTATGCCCGGCGTCGGTATGGAATCGATCTGTTCGTTATCGACAACCTGGCGAAATGCGGGCTCGATGAAGAGGACTACGGCGGACAGAAAGAATTTATCGACACCCTGTGTGACTTCAAAAACGAACATAACTGTCACGTCCTTCTGGTGACGCACGCCCGCAAAACCAACGAAGCGGCACCGACCGGGAAAATGGACGTCAAAGGCACCGGCGCATTAACCGATATGCCTGATAACGTTATGTCCGTCTGGCGCAACATTCCCCGCGAACTGGCACAACGTAAGGCTGAAAAAATGGGATACGAAAGCCTGGATAAGGATGAGCAGGCAGCGCTCCAGATGCCAGCTTCAATGATTCGCCTGCTCAAACAACGCGAAGGTGAGGGGTGGGTTGGTGATATTGGCGCAAATTTTGATACCCGTTCACACCAGTTTCTGGAAGGAGAAAAACAACCATTTAACTATCTGGTCGGTAAACCTCAGAGCGAGGTGGATCTTGAATGGGAAGCAGGCAACGTTACGAGGTACTGAGCATGACAAACGAAATTTTAAAAGAAGCCATTGAAAACTATCAGCACCTGAAATCGCAGGTTCGCCAGCAGGAAGAAGAAGACGATGGCATTGAGTATTTCGGTGGGGTTGATACGGATTTATTTGAACGGTTCATGTTTGCCAAAAGTCAGCTTCAGGAGCTGATTAACCCCGATGATTATTTTGCGATGAAGGATAAGGTGTCGCACCTTAACAACGAGATCGGGGCGCTGATACTAGAAAATATCATTCTTAAAAATGAGGTCGCCAGGTTAGGCGGCAATACTGATTTTTTGGGTAATGTGGACGTTGAGGGGAAAGCATGAAACTGGAAGCATCACTCAAACATTTCAGCCCTCAGGGGATGCATATCAGCGACGACGTGAAAAGCACATCGCCAAATCGCCTGAACGGTACAGACATTATGACCGGGATCGGAGTGACCAGCAGCCGTGCGCGGTTCGGCTTGGCGGCGTTCTTCGGAAAGGCTGGTATCAGCAAAACGGATGAACAGCTCGCAGTTCAGGCGCTGGCGCGTTATGCGATGAAATCAGCACCAAAGAATGTCAGAAAGGCCGCAAGGAGTGAGCTTGGATGGTGTATGCAGGTGCTGGCGCAATTTGCTTTTGCTGAATATTCCCGTTCGGCGGCGACCAGCGTGATGTGTCACACCTGCAACGGTAGTGGTCTTATTTCTCAGTATGAGGACGTGGTTAAGTACCCTGGATTATTCAATCATGATGGTGATGAAATTGTCGCCACTGACATTAAACGCGAACTTGTGAAACGGCTCTGTATTGTTTGCGATGGAAAAGGCGAAATAAAAGCACGCTGCCGTTGCGGTGGAAAGGGCGAGGTACTCGACCGCAAAGCCACTAGCGAGCGCGGCGCACCGGTGTTTAAAACCTGTGAGCGCTGCAGCGGAAATGGATTTTCTGCTATCTCCTCGGCGACGGTACACCGTGCCATTCTGAAGCGCCTCCCTGACCTCCATCAATCCTCATGGTCACGCAACTGGAAACCCTTCTATGAAATGCTGGTGGATACACTGCGGCAGGGGGAGCGTCACGCAGCTGTAGAATTCGAGAAGGCAACAACTTATTAATATGATCGGAGCAAATAGCGACACTTTTTTGCACGTTAGTGTTGACTTTGCATAAAATTGTCCTGTATGCTTCTGATTATGGAATATAACGCCTGTAGATAATTAACCTCGAAAAGCCCGCCACGTTGCGGGTTTTTTTGTATCCGCATTTCCTGCGCACCGCCCGCGCATCCATCACGTCGAACCAATCCATTTGAAATGAGCCTTTGAGGAAGTCGGTTAGCGCTGGCGAGCCTCGACGGGCTGATTTCCTGTGCGGCAAAGGTTCATCTCAAAGTAAGGTAAACGCCATGCAATTAGTTGAAATTAAAAAACTCGACCTTGTAACCAGCACTGTCGCTATTGCTGACGGGGTTGGGCGTGATCATGACACCGTCATTAAGTTAGTGGACCGTAACAAGGCTGATCTTGAAGAATTTGGAAGGGTCGGATTTGAAATCCGAACCATTCAAACTGACGGTGGTCTTCAAAAGCGTCGAGTGGCGCTACTGAACGAACAGCAAACCACTCTACTGATCACCTACATGCGTAATAACGATATTGTCCGCAAGTTCAAAAAGAAACTGGTTGCTGAGTTCTTCCGCATGCGTGGCGCTCTGGCGGGCAAAAAAATGGATCGCAACACCGCCCGTCTTGAATATCGCCCGATGAGCGATGCCATTAAGCATGAGCGTGAAGTGCAGGGTAAAGAAATCAAGCCTTACCACTTCAGCAACGAAGCCGATTTGATTAACCGCATCGCGCTCGGTATGACGGCGGCAAAATTTCGTGTTTACCACGACCTCGACAAAAAAGAGAACATCCGTGACTACCTGACGCCGGAGCAGATCCACTGCGTAACTGAGTTGCAGCGGGCCAATACAGTTTTCATTGGCATGGGCTGGCACTTTGAGCAGCGCAAAGAGGCGCTAAAGGGTGTATTTGATCGCAATCATCGCCAGCCGCTGATTGAAGAACAGCACAGTTTAGCAGCGTAATGAGCGTCACTTCGACACACAGCCTAATCATTGGAACCCTGCCATTCGGCGGGGTTTTTGCTTTTCGCACTCAGTGTAAGTGAAATATAACCATGTGCTTTCAGGGTGAGTTACTATGCAGATTCCTTTCAAAAGTTGTCTGGAGAGTGGCATGGAATTAACATTTAAGGATCTGAAAGAAAAACGCACTAAACTGGTCGAGGCGCAATGGAAGTTACAGGATAAACTTCAGGAGAAGGCGAGCGAACTACTACGAGAGTATTCAGGTTCTCTTGATCTTACATCTCGTGAGTGGACTGGTTCTGACGGAACAAGATGGCCTTATGTGGACATTGGTATTTGGGAGGAGGAGGGGAAGTTCTTTCCTGTCTTAATCCCCCAACTCAATATGGACAGCCGTTACCACTTGAATTTCGTGATTGCAACCACTCTTGATGATTCTCCGCTAACAGGTGGCTACAGGCAGGGCGTAAGCATCTCACTCTGGTATGAGAACTCATCATTTTATGCTGAAGTAGGCTCAGGAGACGACGTCTCCCGTTTTTCTGTCTCATCTCAGCTGGGTGGATTTTATCAGGTATGCAACGCTATTAAGGCGTTAATTAGCTCTTCTATGGATCGCGCCATGCCAGATATTCCAGCGAATTAATAAAGCATAAACATCTTTCAGGGCTATGCAAATGCATGGCCTTTTCTATATCCCGTTGTGAAATGTTCGTGAGGCATGGGTTGTCAGCCAAAGGATCACCGGGAGACACCCGGCACCACGCATCCATTATTGCATAGCAAAAAGGCTCACAACGGTGGAACTTTTAGCAGGGCGAAAAAAAGCCCGCATTGGGTTGCGGGCATAACAGAGAACAAATAGCTAATATTCAAGTTGTCTTTCATCAACTTGTCAGAAGAATTTAACCTTAAGAAAAATTGATGTAAAGACAATATTGATTTCTGGTTATAGGCTGCGCATTTGCGTGGCCTTTTTCGTATTCAGGCTCACGGGAATCATCCGCTACGTGCTTTGTTGATAAATCCAGCCCGTGAAGCCTGCCCCTTTCATCACACACAGCGCCATCCGTACTATCGGAGGTGAGGCTATGACCAGAATGAGCACCATTTACAGCAGACTTTCATATGGAACAGGAACCACGCTGACCGGCTGCGGTGTATCAGCGAAGGCATATGCCGAAACAGCAAAAACAGCAAAAGAGGTGTCCTGGATGTTGGCCGACAGAATTGCAGGGTTAAGCCTGAGCGACTGGGCAATTATTGTCGGTATCGCATGCACTGTTATCACTTGTGCAGTGAACTGGTATTTCCGCTGGAAGGAAAGGGAGGATCGGCGCAATGGCTATGCCACCAAAGCTGAAGAATAAACTGAGCGCAGCGGTCGTTGGTTTGATTCTTGCGGGGGCTTCCGCGCCCGTGATTCTCGATCAGTTTCTGGATGAGAAAGAGGGTAACAGCCTGACAGCGTATCGTGACGGCGGCGGAATCTGGACCATTTGTCGTGGCGCCACGATGGTTGATGGCAAGCCAGTAGTTCAGGGCATGAAGCTGTCTGCTGAGAAATGTTCCAAGGTGAACGCCATAGAACGCGACAAGGCGCTGGCGTGGGTTGAGCGAAACATCAAGGTGCCACTGACCGAACCACAGAAAGCTGGGATCGCATCTTTTTGTCCGTATAACATCGGCCCCGGAAAATGCTACCCGTCCACGTTCTATAAGCGCATCAATGCCGGCGACCGTAAAGGAGCTTGTGAAGCTATTCGCTGGTGGATTAAAGACGGTGGCCGCGACTGTCGTCTGACCAAAGGCCAGAAAAATGGCTGCTATGGCCAGGTAGAACGACGAGACCAGGAAAGCGCGCTGACGTGTTGGGGGATAGCCCAGTGAAATATTTACCATCTGCAGTCTGCTTCATTGTCGCCGGAATACTCGCATGCAAGGGTATGACTGGTTGGGGATGGTTCTTGTTTGTGGGAGTGATATTGCTATGAGTTTTCGCTCTCAGATCATTATCGCCGCGCTTCTGGTATCCGTCGCATTCATCGGCGGAAATGTCTGGAGTGATCGGGGCTGGGAAAAAAAGTGGGCGGATCGTGACAGCGCAGAATCATCGCGAACAGCGAACGCGCAGACCGCTGCCCGCATGATTGAACAAGGGCGAATTATTGCCCGGGATGAGGCCGTTAAAGATGCACAAGCACAAGCCGCTAAATCTGCTGCCACTGCTGCTGGCTTGTCTGCCACTGTTAGCCAGTTGCGCACCGAAGCAACAAAACTTGCCACCCGCCTGGACGCCGCAAAGCACACCGCAAATCTTGCCGCTACCGTCCGAAGCAAAACAACCGACGCCGACGCCAGAATGCTCGCCGACATGCTCGGAGATATTGCAGCAGAAGCTAAACGTTATGCTGGAATCGCTGACGAACGCTATGCCGCCGGGATGACGTGTGAACGTATTTATGACTCGGTGAGAGAGTCAAATAACAATCCTATAGCCTCGCGATAGCGGGGTTTTTTATGCGCATCGCACGCGCACATCAAAGAAAGTCTTTCAGCTGTGAGCCTGGGCAAACCGTAAACTTTCGGCGGCTTTGCCGTGCGACAGGCTCACGTCTAAAAGGAAACGCACATGAAGTATCAGCTTGCAAAATTGTATCGCGGTGATCGTTTCTTCGGGTATGGAATAGCCGTAGGTGGCTTGCTTATTGATGGTCAGGTTTCAACGGTGGTAGAAACTTCGCCAAACGAAATGCCGAAAGTAATTGCGACATTTAATCTCAGCAATGAACATTCAGAAAAACAACCACGAATTGATTTAGATAATCCCAGCGCTTCTACCGAACTCAACGTTGTAATCCATCCAGACAAGCCATTAACCATCGAGCAGGCAGACGAACTACGAGATTTAGTAAAAGACTTTGTTGCCAAACATAATCTCTCTGATGGTGGTTTATGGAAGTATTAATAAACGGGGTACGTTTTATACCAGAAGGCGATAATAAAGTACGTATTGGGATAGCAATCACAACCCATAATCGTCATGAAGTGCTTAAGCGTGCCATTGAGCAGCACATGAAGCATCTTCCATCTGGTGCGCTGGTGGTTGTGATAGACGATGGATCAAGTCCTGCTGCAATAGTTCCTGATGGGGTTAAGTTGGTACGCCATGAATCATCGCTGGGCATTGTCGCCTCGAAGAACGCCAGCCTGACCGCGCTTATGGATGCAGGATGTGAGCATCTCTTCCTGTGGGATGATGACGCCTGGCCTATTGCCGATAACTGGTACCTGCCTTATATCGAATCACCAGAGCCGCACTTGGCTTATCAGTTTCTCGATCTTGCTGGTCCTCGCAAGATAAACGACATGGCAGTGCTGTACCGCGATGATAAGCACATCGCTTACACCGGACAGCGCGGCGTGATGCTGTATTACCACCGAAGCGCCATTGAGAAGGTAGGCGGGTTCGATCCGGTGTACGGTCGTGGTATGTACGAGCATCCCGACCTAGCGCTTCGAATCTACAACGCCGGGTTATCGACCTGGGCGTTCGCTGATGTGGCTGGCTCAGAAAAGCTGATTCACTCAATGGACGAGTATGAAGAGGTGACCCGCTCTATCCCCCGGCCTGAGCGCGAGAGCCTGGCGAAGTCAAATGCCGTAATCTACAGCGCCCGCCGGGATATTGGCTATACAGGCTTTGCCCCGTATCGGCAGCAGCATGATGTGGTGCTAACCTCGCTCCTGACAAGTGAGCCCGACCCGCAGCGCAAAGTTAAAATGGCCGCCGACCCGGCATTATTGCAGGTGTGGTCCCGATCTATTCGTGGCGCAAAAGCTGTAGTGTTGGCAGACGAACTGACATCAGCGCCGGAAGGTGCAACTCTCGTGTCAGTTCCTGCAGTGAGCATGAGCCCGTACTTTGCACGCTGGTTGCATATCTATCAGCACCTGAGAGCGCATCCTGAATATCGCTTCGTCTGGTGTACCGACGGTACTGACGTTGAAATGCTGCGGGAACCTTGGGCAGAAATGGAGTCGGGTAAAATTTACGTTGGATCAGAGCACAAGACGTATTCCGATGAATGGATAAAGACTAATCACCACGGCAAAGCGTATAGCGATTTCATCGAGCAGCATCGTGATGAACCACTGCTTAATGCTGGTTTGCTTGGTGGCATCCGTGCAGACATCATGGAGTTTGCACACACGATCATCCGCCTTTACTACCGGATAGAGAGCCATCGCTTCTGGAAGATGGAGAAAGCACCCGCAACGCTGGTAGATATGGGAGCGTTCGGCGTGGCCGCAAAGTCATTCGGTGATCGAATAGTCACAGGCCCTAAGGTTCACACAGTTTTCAAAACGGATGGCATCGGGAAAGAGGTGGCATATTGGAAACACAAGTGAAGTACGTGGTAGTTGGTCACCATTCCCGTTTTGCCTCAGCAGCTTTGCTAGCTGGTGAACTTGGCGCACACCTTCTTATTGATGAAGGGAATCACGGTGCGAACTGGAATCACCGGCGCGCTATCGAATGGGCTGCTGAGCAACCTTGCCGTGTAGTCGTGCTGGAAGATGACGCGCTGCTGGTGCTGGGATTCACCGAAAAGGTAACTGACTGGCTGGTGCGTTTCCCTGACGACATGTTGAGCTTTTATCTCGGTACCGGCCGACCGCCGCAGTATCAGAAAGAGATAGCGGGAATGCTGGTGGATGCGGATCGCGTCTGTGGTGACCACATCGTATTAAGCAAGCTGATTCACGGCGTATGTTATAGCCCTCCTCAGGGAAGCCTGGCTCGCATGCTCAGCGCATGGAATAAAACGCTGGCAGCTGATTACGCAGTCGGTGAGGCATTCGGTGGCAGGGTTATATACCCGTGTTATTCGCTGGTGGACCACGCTGATCTCCCGACGGTTGAGCGTCACCCTGACAACGAGCCGAGGGCAGAACGACGCCGTGCATGGAGACTGGCATGAACAAAGAGCCCCGCGTATATGGCAGCCGATGGGATAAGGCCCGTCTGCGTTTCCTGCAGCAGCACCCGCTCTGTGTTATGTGCGAGCAGCAGGGGCGCATAACACCAGCGACGGTGGTTGACCATATCGAACCCCACAAACTCAAAGATGCGCTTAAGTCAGGTAACCCGCTGGCCATATCGAAAGCACAGCTCCTGTTCTGGAGTAAAGATAACTGGCAGCCACTGTGCAAAGCACATCATGACTCAACGAAACAGAGAATGGAGAAGAGCGGAGCGGTAATAGGCTGTGATGCCAACGGCTACCCGCTCGATCCTGCGTCTCATTGGAGGGCGTAATGAAAGACCTCATCATTGAATACCGCGACGGTAAATTTGTTCAGTTGGCGATTGATGGCGTGGAGATGAAGAGTGTTACCTCTATCCAGTTCTCCCACACCGTAGGCGAGAACGTACCGACACTGACTGTCTCAGGGCTCGTGTGGACCGAGTACGGGAAAGGTGATCAGAAACTCGAACAGGTAAACAAACATTCGGCATAGCGCAGCAGCGGCAATTCGATTACATACCATATGAAATCATTTCAAATGCAATGATGCCAAGTAGGAATGAATCGTATCTGGGCTGGGGGGGGGATCAAATCTTCAGAACCTTTGCCCCAAATGACCGCCGCCAAAGTTTGATTTAAACGCTAACCCGATTTTTTTAGTTTTAAGGTGTTTTTTTAGTTTTAAGGTGTTGACATATGGCAGATAAACGAACCCGTTCCGACAGTTCGGCGGCAGCGGTTCAGGCCATGAAAAATGCAGCAGTGGACACCATCGATCCTCCGTCCCATGCAGGTTTGGAAAAAAAAGCCGAACCATTCTGGCATGACAATATCAGATCGAAAGCTCTGGACAGCTGGACGCCTGCCGACCTTCTGGCAGCTGTAGAACTTGCAAATAACCAGCTCTATATCACGGTTTTACGTAAGGATTTACGCAAAGAAGAACGAACACGCGGAGAGGACCGCGAAGAAGGACTTATCAAAGACCTCCGCAAGCAAATTGTTGAGCTACAGCGAACTATTCTGGCTCAGCGCCGTGACCTCCAGATCCATTCCCACGCAACCAACGGCGAAAGCCGCGACCAGAAGAAACGCAATCAGAATGATCGTGATGCACGAAATACCAAAACCGAGCATCAGGACCAGGACGACAACCTGATCGCCTTTCCCAAGCACGGATAAAAGACTATGACGCGAGGTGAGCGTGTAATAGCGTTCATTGAGCGCTTTTGCATCGTGCCAGAAGGCAAGCTTATCGGCCAGCCTATGCGGTTGGACCCCTTTCAGAAAGATTTCATCCTGGCGGTTTACGACAATCTAGCCGGAACAGATATGGCGATCCTCAGCATCGCCCGAAAAAACGGTAAAACAGGCTTAATCGCTGGAATCCTCTTGGCTCACCTGGTGGGGCCTGAAGCGGTGCAGAACACGCAGATTGTTAGCGGTGCACTTAGCCGGGAACAGGCGGCCATCGTTTTTAACCTCGCGGTGAAGATGGTCAACCTGAACCCTAAGCTGCAGGAGATTGTGCACATTACGCCAAGCGGCAAAAAGCTGATCGGTCTGCCGTGTAACGTCGAATACAAGGCTTTATCCGCTGAAGGTAAGACGACGCACGGCCTTTCCCCCATTCTGGCCATTCTTGATGAAACCGGGCAGGTAAGGGGGCCACAGGATGATTTTATCGATGCAATAACTACCGCGCAGGGGGCCCATGAAAACCCGCTGCTGATTGTTATCAGTACGCAGGCAGCAAACGATGCTGACCTGCTGAGCATCTGGATTGATGATGCGGTCAAGTCGCAAGATCCGCACATCGTGTGCCACGTTTATGAAGCGCCAAAAGACGCTGATATCAGTAAACGCGAGTCCTGGCTGGCCGCAAACCCGGCGCTGGGCACATTCAGGTCAGAAAAAGACATGGCGCGCCAGGCCGAGAAAGCAGGCCGAATGCCAAGCTTCGAAAACACCTTCCGAAACCTCAACCTCAATCAGCGCGTTTCTACCGTATCGCCGTTTATCTCCCGCAGCGTGTGGGAGCTTTGCGGAGAGATGCCGATTAACACCCCGAGGAAGTGGTACGCGGGGCTGGATCTGTCAGCCAGAAACGACTTAACGGCGCTGGTTATCGCTGGTGAAGCAGAAGATGGTGTTTGGGATGTTTTCCCCTTCTTCTGGACACCGCAGAAGACTCTTGAAGAGCGAACCAAAACGGACCGCGCACCCTATGACGTTTGGGTGAGAGAGGGGCTGCTGCGCACCACGCCAGGCGCTTCGGTTGATTACTCATTCGTCGTTGCGGATATCGCTGAAATTATCGGTGATTTCGACCTTACCTCGATGGCTTTTGACCGTTGGCGCATTGACCAGTTCAGGAAGGATGCCGATGCCATTGGGCTGAACCTCCCACTGGTCGAGTTCGGACAGGGCTTTAAGGATATGGGGCCAGCTGTAGACACGCTGGAGTCTCTGATGCTTAACGGGCGTGTGAGGCATGGCATGCACCCCGTATTAACGATGTGTGCTGTGAATGCGGTGGTGGTGAAAGATGCTGCTGGTAACCGCAAGCTCGATAAATCCAAAGCAACGGGCCGTATTGATGGCATGGTCGCAATGACAATGTCCGTTGGTGCTGCTAATGGGGAAGTTACCGAACAGGGTGGTGACTTCGACGACTTCATTTTCCGACCGCTGAGCATGTGATGGAAGAACCAAAATACACGATTGACCTGCGAACCAATAACGGCTGGTGGGCAAGGCTGCAGTCCTGGTTTGTCGGCGGGCGTTTAGTCACCCCAAATCAGGGCTCACAGACGGGGCCCGTTTCGGCCCACGGACACCTGGGCGATTCATCCATTAACGATGAACGGATACTGCAAATTTCGACGGTTTGGCGCTGCGTGAGCCTGATTTCAACGCTCACGGCATGCTTACCGCTTGATGTCTTCGAAACCGACCAGAATGACAACCGTAAAAAAGTGGGTTTGAGCAATCCGCTGGCGCGACTGCTGCGCTATTCACCGAATCAGTACATGACCGCCCAGGAATTCAGGGAGGCCATGACGATGCAGCTCTGTTTCTACGGTAACGCGTATGCACTGGTGGACCGCAACAGCGCGGGTGACGTGATCAGCCTTCTCCCGCTTCAGTCTGCCAATATGGATGTGAAACTCGTTGGGAAAAAAGTGGTTTATCGCTATCAACGCGACAGCGAATACGCCGACTTTTCGCAGAGAGAGATTTTTCACCTTAAGGGCTTCGGATTCACCGGGCTGGTCGGCCTGTCACCCATTGCTTTTGCCTGTAAATCGGCAGGTGTGGCAGTTGCGATGGAGGACCAGCAGCGAGATTTCTTTGCCAACGGTGCCAAGTCTCCGCAAATCCTCTCAACCGGCGAAAAAGTGCTAACTGAACAGCAGCGCTCGCAGGTCGAAGAGAACTTCAAAGAGATCGCCGGCGGTCCGGTTAAAAAACGCCTCTGGATTCTGGAAGCGGGCTTTTCCACATCGGCAATTGGCGTAACGCCGCAGGATGCCGAAATGATGGCGTCCCGAAAATTTCAGGTAAGTGAACTGGCGCGATTCTTTGGCGTACCGCCTCACCTTGTCGGCGACGTCGAGAAATCAACGAGCTGGGGATCGGGCATCGAGCAGCAGAATCTCGGCTTCCTGCAGTACACCCTGCAGCCCTATATCTCCCGGTGGGAAAACAGCATTCAGCGGTGGCTTATTCCTGCTAAGGATGTTGGTCGCATTCATGCTGAGCACAATCTCGACGGCCTGCTGAGGGGCGATTCGGCATCCCGCGCTGCCTTTATGAAGGCAATGGGAGAGGCAGGGCTACGCACCATCAACGAGATGCGACGAACGGACAACCTCCCGCCATTGCCGGGTGGAGATGTGGCTATGCGCCAGTCGCAATATGTGCCGCTCACCGATTTAGGAACCAACAAAGAGCCCCGTAATAACGGGGCTTAATTTTTATGGGGGCCGTAATGCCTGAGATCGTAAAAACGCTGTCCTTCGACGAGACAGAAATCAAATTCACCGGTGACGGTAAACAGGGGATTTTTGAAGGATACGCCTCTGTTTTTAATAACACCGATTCCGATGGCGACATCATTCTGCCCGGGGCGTTTAAAAACGCACTGGCGAACCAGACCCGCAAAGTGGCGATGTTTTTCAACCACAAGACGTGGGAGCTGCCGGTTGGTAAATGGGACAGCCTGGCCGAAGACGAAAAAGGCCTGTATGTGCGCGGTCAACTTACCCCAGGGCACAGCGGCGCCGCCGACCTGAAAGCGGCAATGCAGCACGGTACGGTTGAAGGTATGTCGGTTGGCTTTTCCGTTGCGAAAGACGATTACACCATCATTCCAACAGGCCGCATTTTTAAGAATATCCAGGCTCTGCGCGAAATCAGCGTCTGCACTTTCCCCGCCAACGAACAGGCTGGCATAGCAGCCATGAAAAGTGTCGATGGCATTGAAACGATCCGTGATGTGGAGAACTGGCTGAGGGATTCAGTCGGGCTCACCAAGTCACAGGCAGTTGGGTTAATAGCCCGGTTTAAGTCAGCGATTCGGAGCGAGTCCGAGGGCGACGGAAACGAAGCACAAATCAATGCTCTGCTTCAGAGCATCAAATATTTCCCTTCTAATTTAGGTAATTAATTATGTCTGAACTCGCTCTCATTCAAAAAGCAATCGAAGAGTCACAGCAGAAAATGTCCCAGCTTTTCGATGCGCAGAAAGCAGAAATCGAAAGCACTGGCAAGGTTTCTAAGCAGCTGCAGTCCGACCTTGCGAAAGTACAGGAAGAACTGACCAAATCCGGCACTCGCCTCTTCGATCTTGAGCAGAAACTGGCCTCCGGTGCCGAAAATCCGGGTGAGAAGAAATCCTTCTCCGAACGCGCAGCGGAAGAGCTGCAGAAGTCCTGGAACGGAAGCAAAGGCAGCTTCGACGCGAAAACCTTTAACAAGTCGCTGGGCAGTGATTCTGATTCTGCAGGCAGCCTGATCCAGCCGATGCAGGTTCCAGGCATCATCATGCCGGGCCTGCGCCGTCTGACCATTCGTGATCTGCTGGCGCAGGGCCGCATTTCCAGTAACTCCCTGGAATACGTCCGTGAAGAAGTGTTTACCAATAACGCCGATGTGGTGGCCGAGAAAGCGCTGAAACCTGAATCGGATATTACCTTCAGCAAGCAGACCGCGAACGTGAAGACCATCGCTCACTGGGTGCAGGCGTCACGTCAGGTTATGGACGATGCGCCAATGCTGCAGTCATACGTCAACAACCGCCTCATGTACGGTTTGGCGCTGAAGGAAGAAGGCCAACTGCTGAACGGCGACGGTACCGGGGATAACCTGGAGGGTCTGAATAAAGTGGCAACAGCCTATGACACCTCGCTGAATGCCACCGGCGACACCCGCGCTGACATTATCGCTCACGCTATTTACCAGGTGACAGAGTCTGAGTTTAGCGCTTCCGGTATCGTCCTGAACCCGCGCGACTGGCACAACATCGCGCTGCTGAAAGACAACGAAGGCCGCTATATCTTCGGTGGTCCTCAGGCGTTTACCAGCAACATCATGTGGGGTTTGCCAGTGGTTCCAACTAAGGCGCAGGCCGCTGGCACCTTTACGGTGGGCGGTTTTGATATGGCCTCACAGGTGTGGGATCGCATGGATGCCACCGTGGAAGTCAGCCGTGAAGACCGCGACAACTTCGTGAAAAACATGCTGACCATCCTGTGCGAAGAACGCCTGGCGCTGGCGCACTATCGCCCGACGGCAATCATCAAGGGCGCTTTCTCTTCTGGCTCATGATGGAGGGGGCGGGGTGACCCGCCCTTTTAACGTATGGCGATAGATGTTCTGGATGTAATTGGCCTCCGACTGTTCAAGCAGCAGATTGAGTTTGAGGAAGACGACAGGGACGAGCTGATCACCCTGTACGCTCAGGCCGCTTTTGACTACTGCATACGCTGGTGCGATGAACCAGCATGGAAAGTTTCAGATGATATTCCTGCTGCCGTTAAGGGCGCCGTTCTCCTTGTCTTTGCTGACATGTTTGAACACCGCACCGCGCAAAGCGAAGTACAGCTATATGAGAACGCTGCAGCAGAACGCATGATGTTCATCCATCGCAACTGGCGCGGTAAATCTGAACCTGAGGAGGGCTCCTGATGGAACCTGGACGATTCAGGCACCGGGTAAAAATTCTCACCTTCACGACTTCGCGCGATCCATCTGGTCAGCCGGTTGAATCGTGGACAGGTGGCAACCCGGTCCCGGCTGAGGTAAAGGGGATCAGCGGCAGAGAGCAGATGTCAGGCGGCGCGGAAACGGCGCAGGCAACCATTCGCGTCTGGATGCGCTTCAGGTCAGAGCTGAATGCCTCTTCTCGTCTGGAAGTGCTCAGCGGCCCGTATAAAGGTCAGGTGCTAAATATCATCGGTCCTCCTGTAGCAAATGCGACTGGCACTCGCCTGGAAATTCTTTGCAAAACGGGATCTGAAAAATGATTGAGACGAGCCTCGATTTTTCCGGGTTAAATGACATCGCAAAGGATCTGGAGGCGCTTAGCCGCGCTGAAAACAACAAGGTTCTGCGTGATGCCACGCGCGCTGGCGCCGAAGTGCTTAAGGAAGAAGTGATCGCCCGCGCTCCGGTGCGTACCGGGAAACTGAAAAAAAACGTGGTGGTGGTGACCCAAAAAAGCCGCCGCCGCGGGGAAATATCTTCCGGTATTCACATCCGTGGACGCAACATGCGAACAGGTAATAGCGACAACACCATGAAAGCCAGCGACCCGCGTAATGCGTTTTACTGGCGCTTTGTTGAAATGGGTACCGTTAACATGCCGCCGCACCCGTTCATTCGTCCCGCGTTCGATGTTCGCCAGGAGCAGGCGGCGGAGGTCGCGATCAGGCGCATGAACCAGGCCATTGACGAGGCATTAAGCAAATGACGGAAGACGATCTCTATCCTCTGCTGGAGTCGCTGGCCGGAGGGCAGGTCTATCCCTACGTTGCCCCACTCGGCAGTGATGGGAAGCCTTCAGTCTCTCCGCCCTGGGTAATTTTCTCGATTATTACCGACGTGGCCGCTGATGTTCTCTGTGGTCAGGCTGAATCTGCCGTTTCTATACAGGTTGATGTTTATTCCAGCACAATCACTGAGGCGCGCACGATCAGGAATATGGCGCTTGATGCTCTCCAGGTGCTGAAGCCGGAAAGCATTGTGAAAACGCCGGGCTATGAGCCTGATCTGCGCTATTACCGGGCAACGCTCGAATTTCAGGTAACCGTTTAACCTTACCCACCATAACAGACCGCTCCGGCGGTCTTTTTTTAACTGGAGAAACCATGACCAGTAAGTATGAAGTCACAAAGGGGATGACTTTTGCCGTCTCCGACTCCCCCGTAACCGCCGATGATTTTAACGCCTCAGGCTTCCCGGGGGCCGGCATTACCTGGCTGGAAGCAGCCTGTGCAACAAAGGAGATCACCTTTACGGGTGGTCAAAAAGGGGATATCGACGTAACCACGCTTTGCTCAACTGAACAGGAGCAAACCAACGGCCTCGCCGCACCTGCTGAAATGAGCATTACCCGTAACTGGGTTGGCGATGAAGCAGCACAGGAGGCACTGCAGACCGCTTACGAAAATGACGAACTGCGTGCGCTGCGTGTGGTATTCCCGTCTGACAACGGTTTCTACGTGCTGGTGGAGGTACGCCAGAGCTCATGGTCTGCCGCAACATCTTCCGTTGTTGGCGCTACCTATTCTCTGCGTGTACGCGGCAAACCTAAACGCATCTACGCGTCTGGTTCCTGAGCGGCTTCGGCCGCTTTTTTTATCCCTCCGATCATGTAACAAGAGAAAAATGAAATGCCGCAAAAAACATCACAGAATTCATTACGCAACGTGGCGCTTACAGCATCGAAAGCCTATCGCACGAAAGAAGGTATCACGGTCCCTGAATGGGATGGCGCTAAGGTAACGCTTCGTGAACCTTCTGGCGATGCCTGGGTGAAATTCCGGGAGATCGTTAATCCCCATCTCGCCGATGGCGAAGAGGCGCCGACGCTGACGGAGGCGGAAAAGTTTCTGCGTAACAAAGAGGCTGATGTGGTTCTGTTTATTGACGTTCTGCTGGATGAAAACGGCGAGCGCGTATTCAGCGATGAGGATCAGGAGCAGGTATCTAAAATTTATGGTCCTGTGCACTCCCGCCTGCTGGCTCAGGCCCTCAACCTCGGAATGAGTCAGGAAGAAGCGGGAAAGCCGTAAAGCAGCCGCTGACCTTCTTCCTGATGTCGCTCGCGCTCCGGATGGGTCGCACTCTCCACGAACTGCGCCAGACCATTACCGCCAGCGAGCTCAAAATGTGGATCGAGTTCGACCGCATCAGTCCTGTGGGAGACTGGCGCGCCGATGCACAGGCGGCGCAGATCTCCGTTGCAATGCTGAACTCTCAGGGCGGTAAATTCACCATTCCTGACGTGATGCTGAAATGGGGTGAGCAGGAAGAAGGCGCTGAAGTCTCTGAACTTGAAGAATGGATGTCCAGTCTTTGATTGCCCGCGGCTGCGGGCTTTTTTATGGGTGAAATATGGCAACGCTGCGCGAGCTAATCATCAAAATTTCGGCGAACTCTTCTTCTTTCCAGTCTGAGATCGCCAGAGCGTCCCGCATGGGAACCGATTACTACCGCACTATGGAACAGGGCGGGAAAAAAGCTGCAGCGGCCACGCGTGAAACTCAGCGGTCTTTAGCTGACCTTAATTCTCAGCTTGCAACCGTACGCTCCTCTGCTGCCGGGCTTGCTGGTGCGTGGGCTGGAGCATTTGCCACGCATCAGCTTATTCAGTTTGCCGACACGTGGAATCAGTTGAATGGGCGTCTTCGCCTTGCGTCCTCTTCCAGTGAGGATTACGTGCAATCCCAGCGCGTTCTGATGGAGATTAGCCAGCGCACCGGAACATCCCTCGAGGCAAACAGCAACCTTTACAGCAGAATTGCGCAGTCCCTGCGTGATGCCGGTTATGCTTCTGCTGACGTCGCAAAAGTTACGGAAACCGTAGCAACCTCACTTAAGCTGTCTGGCGCCAGTACCGAAGAGGCGAGTTCTGTTATCACCCAGCTTAGCCAGGCGCTTGGTTCAGGCGTTTTGCGAGGTGAGGAATTTAACTCCATCATGGAGAACGGCGGCCGCCTGGCGAAACTGCTGGCTGATGGGCTGGGTACCACTGTTGGTGGTCTGCGAAATATGGCCAACAATGGCGAGCTAACGACCAACAAGATTGTCCCATTGCTAACCAATGTCGAGATCCTCCGTAAAGAGTTCGACACCCTTCCTGCATCCATCAGCGGATCTGCACAGAAAGTGCAAAACGCCTTCCTTGCATGGGTTGGCGGGGCGAACGATGCTGTCGGCGCATCATCAACGCTTTCCGGCGTGCTGGATGGTCTGGCGAATAACATCGATGATGTGGCAAATACAGCCGGTATTCTGGTTGGTATTGGCCTCGCTCGTTATTTTGGCAACATGGTCGGCAGCGTTGCTCAGTCAACCCGGGCAGTCCTCGCTAATACGGCCGCCGAGGTCGCGCTGGCGCAGGCTCAGGTCCGTGGAACCCAGGTTAGCGTTGCTGCTGGTCGCCAGGCTGTTTACCGCGCTCAACAGGCGCTCGCAGCGGCGACGAGTATCGAGGCTCAGATTGTTGCTGAGCGTAATCTTGCTGCAGCTCAGGCATCATTGAATACGGCGCTTGCTGGCAGGGCCTCTGCGGTTAACAACCTCACCAATACAGTCTCGGTAATGTCACGGCTGGGTAGTGGGGTGCTGGGTATTCTCGGTGGCTGGCCTGGAGTGATTATCGGTGCCGGCGCTGCGATGTATGGCCTTTATCAGCATACCCAGCAGGTGCACCGTGAGGCGGTAGGATTTGCCAATAATCTGGACGAAATTAACGGCAAGCTGCAGAAAATGTCGGTTCTGGGCCTGCGATCCACGGCAGCCGATGCCCGTACATCCTTACAGGCGCAAAAACAGGACCTGGCCGACCTCGACTCTCAGATCGCAAAGGTGAAAGACAGCCTTAAGGCGGTTGACCAAATCCAGCAGGACTACAACCGCCATCCGACGCTGACCCTGATTAACACTTTCATGGACCAGGCCGACATCACGGCCAAAAACATCGAGCTGACTGATAAGCTGAACCAGCTGGAGTACCAGCGGGAACAGGCAGCTTCAAAAGTCGAGCAAACGCAGAAGCTGGTTAACCAGGCCAGTGATCTGGCCACGCAAAAGGCTATCGAACAGGCTGGCGCCGTCTCTATCCTGAAAGGTGCGTATGACCTGCTTAATCGCTCAATGTCAGCGACCGCTGGCGCCAAGCCACCACAATATGCCGGGCCCGTCGTTTCACTGGCGAATGCAACGCCTCAACAGCAAACCGCACTTGAGCGCTCACGCCGCGATAATGAGCTGGCCAGCTTAAGCGGATTAGAGAAACTCCATCAGCAGCACGTGTATGAAGCAGAAGACCTGAAGCTGACGGGAGCACTTTACACCCAGTATATCTACAACAAGGATCAGGCAGCCAAAAAAGATGCAGCGGCTGCGGAGGCAAAAAAAACCTCTACCGCCGCTTCGAAAGCACAGAGTAAAGCCGAGCGTGAAGCGGCCAGCACCGCCGAACAGTATTCCCGGAAAATGGCCGATCTGAGTGTGGCTATCGACGTGCAACGCGTCAGGGCGACGGAAGGCGAAAAAGCATCCGAGCTTTACGCGGCATCGCACCAGGCAGGCACTAAATGGACCGACGAGCAGCGCCGGGCGATCCAGGCATCATCAGCAGAGCTGGCAAAATGGACGCAAAAAGCCGACGAGAACGTGCGCAAGCAGCGCGAACAGGCTGATGCTCTGAAGGATTTAACTGAAGCGGCCCGAAAGTTCAGGGATGAGGCGACGCTGACAACCGAAACCGCAGGCATGAGTGATCGCCAGCGCAGCCGGTTCGATGAGACGCAACAGATCGACCGTGTTTTTGCTAAAACGGACGGCGGCACCGAGGCCATCGCACAGCGCGCAGCTGCCCTCGATGCTCTGGATAAGAAATACAAGGCTATAGCAGCAGCTGAAGCGGACTGGATGTCCGGAGTATCACGCGGCTATTCCAACTGGTTTGATGAAATCAGTGACGTATCCGGCACGGTTTCTGACGGGGTGAAAACCACCCTCGACAGCGCGTTTGGTAACGTCACCTCAATGCTCGAAGGCAATAAGGTTAGCTGGAAATCGTGGGGTATTTCTGTCCTGCAGATTATCGAAAAAGTGGCTCTGCAGATGGCGGTGGTCAGCGCGATGGGTGGTGCCTCTTCCGGTTCTGGCATCTTTGGCTCACTCATCGGCAGTGTAGGCAGCTTCTTCGGAGGCGGGGCGGGAGCATCAGCCAGCACCGGTACGGCGGTTTCCAGTTATGGCTCAAGCTTCCAGTTTAACGCCAAAGGCGGCGTTTATGAGTCTCCATCCCTGAGCGCTTTCAGTAATGGGATCGTCAGAAATCCCACCATGTTTGCTTTTGCAAAAGGCGGGGCCGGAATCATGGGCGAGGCTGGGCCGGAGGCGATCATGCCGCTTACCCGCGCGCCGGATGGTTCTCTCGGCGTTCGTGCGGTCGGAGGTGGCGGAGGTCAGTCTGTATCTTCGGCGCCACAGGTTTATATCACCATTGATGGCAACGGCAACACTCAAACACAGGCGACTACTGGCTACGAACAATTTGCGCGAGAAGTAGGTGCTTTTACAGATAAGCGTTACAGGGAGCTGATAATGAGAGATTTAGCCCCGGGCGGGGCCATCTGGAATATGACGAAAGGGGGGCGTTAATGGCCATTGAAACTTTTGCATGGTGCCCAAGAATTAACGCTGAGGCTGATACGACATTCCGGACGAGGAAAGCGAAGTTTGGCGATGGATATGAGCAGGTGTCTGGTGATGGATTAAACACCAGAAGTCAGGAGTGGACGCTTAATTTCACAGGGAATGAATCCTATATCGAGGCCATAAAGACTTTTCTTGACAGGCACGGTGGTACCAAAGCGTTTCAGTGGAAACCGCCACTGGAACCATTAGGTCTTTATCGCTGCGAGGCGTATAAACCTACGGGGCTGGGTGCCGGGAAGTTTAACCTTGAAGCAACATTCATACAGGCATTCCGACCATGAGTATTAACGCAGATTTTCAGAAGCTCGAACCTGGCGATGTGGTCAGGCTTTTCGAAGTGGATGGCACGGCATTTGGTATCGGTGATGTGCTGCGATTTCATAGCTACAGCCTCGCGCACACTGAAACTGAAATCCTCGCTGCTGGCGGTGATGAAAATAATCTGCCTGCAAAATCTATCTGGTGGCAGGGTGAGGAGTATAAAGCCTGGCCATGCCAGATTGAGGGGATCGAAGCATCTACGAGTGGAAGCAGCGCGCAGCCAAAATTATCTGTGGCTAACCTTGATAGCTCCATAACGGCACTCTGCCTAGCTTATGACGATATGCTGCAGGCGAAAGTGACAATCCATGACACGCTGGGAAAATATCTTGACGCGATTAACTTTGCCGACGGCAATCCAACAGCTGATCCGACCCAGGAAAAGCTGAAGGTTTTCTACATCGATGCAAAGAGCAGTGAAACCAACGAAGTGGTTGAGTTCACGTTATCCAGCCCGATGGACCTGCAGGGCCAAATGATCCCGACGCGGCAGCTTCATTCTCTTTGCACCTGGTGCATCAGGAACAAGTATCGCACCGGCGACGGCTGCGATTATGCCGGGACCAACTATTTCGACAAAAACAACAACCCAGTTAGCGATCCGTCGCTTGATGAATGCAATGGCACGCTGACGGCCTGCAAACTTCGGTTCGGAGAAAATAACGAGCTCTCGTTTGGTGGGTTCCCTGGCACGTCTTTGATCAGGAGCTGATATGCGGCAGAAAACCATTGATGCCATTATGGCGCATGCTGCAGCTGAATATCCTCGTGAGTGCTGCGGCGTGGTGGCTCAGAAAAGCCGTGTTGAACGTTATTTCCCGTGCCGCAACCTAGCCACGCAGCCGGAGGACAATTTTGTCCTCTGCCCGGAAGATTATGCAGCTGCTGAAGACTGGGGTACGGTGATCGCCATCGTTCACAGTCACCCTGATGCCACGACACAGCCGAGCGAACTGGATAAAGCTCAATGCGACACAACGCTTTTACCCTGGCATATCGTAAGCTGGCCGGAGGGGGATCTACGCACCATCCAGCCTCGTGGAGAACTTCCGCTGCTGGAGCGCCCGTTTGTTCTTGGGCACTTTGACTGCTGGGGTCTGGTTATGAGCTATTTCCGCCAGAATCACGGCATTGATTTACACGATTACCGGGTAGATTATCCATGGTGGGAAAACAATTATCCGGACAATTTCTATCAGGATTGCTGGTACGAGTGCGGTTTCAGAGAGTTCGACGGGCCTCCGCGGCCAGGCGATATGGTGATCATGCAGGTGCAGGCCGATAAGTGGAATCATGCGGGGATCCTGCTGGAGGGCAACATGCTGCTGCACCACCTGTATGGACATTTGAGCCAGCGGGTGCCGTATGGTGGCTACTGGCAAGAAAGGACGATGAAGATTTTACGTTACAAATCTCTGTGCTAACCTTTTGCAAAACCAAAGGGGATAGGGATATGAAAAATATTTTATTACTCGTAATCGCAACAATAATTACTGGTTGCTCCACAACAGCTGTTGACTCTGCCAGTGCACGCCAAGTCCCTTCCGAGCGAATTTTATCAAAAGGTAACGGTGATGCCATAATAACCATTACTCGCGATAAAGGTTGGATGGCCGGTGGCGGATGTTATGTTGAGGTAACCATTGATGGTAAATCCTTCGCAAGAATCGACACTGGGGAGACTTTTGATATCAACGTCGTTCCAGGTAGGCATATTTTAGGTATTGCCGGTGACTCAAAAGGTAAAGGGTTATGCGCGATGAAAGTAGGACAACCTCTAAAAGAAATTTCCACGCAAATTAACAGCAATGAGAGTCAAAGATTTAGAATAACGGGTGATACTAATTCAGGATTAGATATCAGACCATCAATGCTCTAAATCTTCAAAATTACTATACAGCCACCTTCGGGTGGTTTTTTATGGGTGATTTCATGAAAGAGATTATGGCGAAAATCGAGCTTGGTGGTGTTCTGGGGAAGCAATTCGGTAAAAGCCATAATAGGTTGGTTGCAACAAGCTCAGAAATTATTAAATCGCTTTGCTGCACTGTTAATGGATTTGAAAAATATTTAAATACCAGTAAGCAGCGCGGACTAACTTATGCCATATTTCGTGGCAAGAAAAATATAGGGTTGGATGATTTGGGATTTCCCGTTACGGAGGATGTTTTCCGTATAGTTCCTGTTGTAATTGGAAGCAAAAAGGCTGGGCTGCTGCAAACTATTTTAGGTGCAGTTTTGGTAGTAGCTGGCTACGCTCTTTCTGGTTTTACAGGGGGAGCAAGTATGGCTTTAGTTGCCCCTGGTGTTGCTTTAATGGCTGGCGGGGTTGTCCAAATGCTATCACCTCAGCCAACCGGATTAGCCAGCAAACAAAGCGCAGATAACCGTGCATCATACGCATTCGGTGGTGTAACCAACACAGCAGCGCAGGGTTATCCCGTCCCTCTGGGGTATGGTAAGCGTCGAATCGGCGGGGCAATTATTTCTGCCGGAATTTATGTCGAAGATCAGCAGTAGATAACTAACCTTTTTTTTCTGGCCACCTTCGGGTGGCTTTTTTATGGGCGCAATATGGCTACAGAAAAAGTATTAAAGGGCCGCAAGGGCGGCAGCTCAAGTTCCCGAACCCCTACCGAACAGCCTGATGATCTGCAATCTGTAGCGAAGGCAAAAATCCTAGTTGCGCTTGGTGAAGGGGAGTTTGCAGGGCAGCTAACCGGCAAAGATATCTACCTGGACGGAACGGCACTGGAGAATGCTGACGGCTCCCAAAACTTCAGCGGCGTAACGTGGGAGTTTCGCGCGGGAACGCAGGCGCAAAAATATATTCAGGGTATTCCCGGTACCGAAAACGAAATCAGCGTAGGAACTGAGGTATCAAGCGCTACAGCCTGGACGCGCACGTTTACTAATACGCAGCTTTCAGCAGTTCGTCTGCGTCTGAAATGGCCCTCGCTTTTCAAACAGGAGGACGACGGCGATCTGGTGGGTTACTCGGTCAATTATGCAATTGACCTGCAGACGGACGGCGGCGCATGGCAGACGGTACTCAATACCAGCGTGACCGGAAAAACGACGTCTGGTTATGAGCGCAGCCATCGTATTGATTTACCGCAGGCTGGCAGCACCTGGACAATCCGCCTGCGTAAGATTACCTCTGACGCCAACAGCGCGAAGATCGGCGACACGATGACGTTGCAGAGCTTCACTGAGGTGATTGACGCCAAGTTTCGATATCCAAATACAGCGCTACTCTACATCGAATTCGATTCCAGCCAGTTTAACGGTTCCGTCCCACAGATATCATGCGAGCCAAAAATGCGCGTGATCCGCGTTCCAGATACCTACGACCCCGAAACACGAACGTACAGCGGGACATGGACTGGTGCGTTTAAGTGGGCATGGACGGATAATCCGGCGTGGATTTTTTACGATCTGGTTGTTTCTGACCGGTTCGGCCTCGGTCACCGTTTGACTGCTGCGAATATCGATAAATGGACGCTTTATCAGGTTGCCCAGTATTGCGATCAGATGGTACCAGACGGCAAAGGGGGCAACGGTACCGAACCACGTTATACCTGCAACGTGTACATCCAGGACCGGAACGACGCCTACACAGTCCTGCGTGATTTTGCTGCTATCTTCCGTGGTATGACCTACTGGGGCGGGGATCAGATTGTTGCCCTGGCTGACATGCCGCGCGATGTTGATTACAGCTACACGCGCGCTAACGTTGTTGGCGGTCGCTTCACCTATTCGAGCAGCACCACGAAAAGCCGCTACACCACAGCGCTGGTATCATGGTCTGATCCCGGTAATGCTTACGCCGACGCGATGGAGCCGGTATTTGAGCAGGCGCTGGTGGCGCGGTACGGTTTCAATCAACTGGAAATGACAGCTATCGGCTGTACTAGGCAGTCTGAAGCAAACCGAAAAGGCCGCTGGGGCATCCTCACCAACAACAAGGATCGCGTTGTTTCGTTCGATGTCGGTCTGGACGGAAACATTCCGCAGCCGGGCTACATCATAGCTGTGGCAGACGAGCTGCTTTCCGGAAAGGTTATGGGCGGCCGAATCAGCGCCGTTAACGGTCGCGTTATCAAACTTGACCGCGTGGCAGATGCGGCAGCAGGTGATCGCCTTATTCTCAACCTACCATCCGGAGCGTCGCAGAGCAGGACCATTCAGGCGGTTAACGGGGAATCAGTCACAGTCACCACGGCATACAGTGAGACGCCGCAGGCTGAAGCTGTTTGGGTGGTTGAGTCGGACGAGCTCTACACGCAGCAGTATCGTGTTGTCAGCGTCTCCGATAACGATGATGGCACTTTCTCGATTACCGGTGCATGGCACGACCCGGATAAATATGCCCGTATTGATACCGGAGCCATCATTGACCAGCGGCCGGTGAGTGTGATCCCTCCGGGTAACCAGTCGCCGCCGGCTAACATTGTGATCAGCTCGTTTTCAGTGGTGCAGCAGAATATCAGCGTCGAAACCATGCGTGTGAGCTGGGACCAGGCGCAAAATGCCATCGCCTATGAGGCACAGTGGCGCCGCAATGACGGTAACTGGGTAAATGTGCCGCGCAGCTCCACCACGTCATTCGATGTTCCGGGTATTTATGCAGGGCGCTACCTCGTGCGTGTGCGTGCAATTAATGCCGCTGAAATTTCCTCTGGCTGGGGCTACTCCGAAGAGAAAACGCTGACGGGCAAGGTGGGAAATCCACCGAAACCTGTCGGCTTTGCGACAACGCCGATCAACTGGGGGATTCGCCTGAACTGGGGATTCCCGGCTAACACCGGGGATACGCTGAAAACGGAAATTCAGTACACCGCGAACAGTGATTTCTCTAATCCTCTTTTGCTGTCGGATGTGCCTTATCCGTCTGCCGAATACACCCAACTGGGACTGAAGGCGGGACAGGAGTTCTGGTACCGCGCGCAGCTGGTTGACAGAACGGGTAATGAATCAGGCTGGACCGACTGGGTTCGTGGTGTATCCAACGCGAATGCTGACGACTACCTGGGCGATATTGCTGATGACTTCCTGACGTCTGCAGACGGTGACCGCCTGACAGGCGACATTGATACCAACCTCGAAGCCGCATTGCAGAACGCGCTGGCCAACCATGCAACCGTGGAACATCAGTGGGCGCAGTACGGCGAGGTACGCGCGGATATTCTGGTGGTTAAAACGACCATTGCGCAGGTCGATAAGGCCATGGCTGAAATGTCGACGCAGGTGCAGGCGCAGTTCAATAATGTAACTGCCGCACTGGAGGACAAGCTTACTGCCGTGGTTGATGCTACCGGAGCCTCTGCGATTTACACCCTCAAAACTGGGGTCCGGATTAACGGTGTGATGTATAACGCCGGAATGTCGATTGCGGTGCTGGCGGAGGCGGGTAAGCCGGTAGTCACTCGTGTCGGATTTAACGCCAATCAGTTCGTCCTGATGAGTGGCAGCGGTGATACGCAATATTCACCCTTTGCTGTTGTTAATGGTCAGGTGTTTATCAGCGATGCTTTTATTCAGTATAGTCAAATCACTCTGGCAAAAATTGGCGAACTGCGCTCCGCTAATTATGTTCAGGGACAAACAGGCACCATTATGAAATCAGACGGAACGTTTGAAATGAATGGGGCTGTTGCCGGGGAGGGGGCAACGAAAATGACAAATCTGAATTACAGCGTTAAAGATGGCAATGGCGTTCTCCGCGTGCAGATTGGCAAATTAACAGGGGTATTCTGATGACATGGGGAATTCAGACATGGGACGCTAACGGTGTCCCGAATAACTATGGCATTAAACCTGTAACCGTGGTGGGCATCATCGATCTTGCTTTAGGTCAGAAAACGGGAAGCTACCAGTTCAACCTCGAGCCCGGTTTAAAGGTCGGGTTTGCGGTTGGTACTCTGGAGGATAAAGGGACAATAAGTTACACAGATAAAAGAAATATTATTGCATCTGGAAACACCATAACAATACAGCCTTCAGGTAGTGATGGGATTAATGATTACCCGGCAATCAAAGTGCAGTTAATCGTTTTTGCGGAGACTGCGTAGATGGCTAAATATGGCGCATTGATTTCATTACCTAACGGGAACCCTTTTATCACGCCTGATTCCACACCAATGACGCTTTACCGAAAAGTAACGGTAAACTCAACTTTTGGGGGGAATTTTAACAGTGCTTCGGCGTCCGTTACTATCGACGGTCAGAAGGGAGGGATTGCATTTGCACGAACCAGCGCCCCGGCGAAGATATCAGCTTCAAAAAGTGGCAATACGTTCAGTGTTGATGCGTCTAATTACAGGGGATCGGCTTTTGTCCTTGAGGCCTATTTTTTTGCCATATATCCGCTTACGCTTCCGGCCTGGGGGGTGGCTATATGGGATGCCGAAGGGACACTGGTACTTACGAATGAGTCCCGGGTATTAAGCGACCTTACAACTATTGGTTCACCAGGTGCTGTAAGTGGTGGGCTTAACATTGATACATACATGGCAGGCAAATGGGCCATAAATCCGATGGGGCTGGGATCTGTTCTCCTTCATGCTGGTTCGGCACCCGGTGGACAGCCAATCATTCAGTCTGTGGATGTGGGTACAGGTTGCTTCAATGAAGGTGCGGGAACGAGAATAAAAGGACTTACATCAACAACAGCAAGCGGCTCTTCAATCGGTACGACAAATAGTGGAATTGTGATAACGGCGATAAACACAGCTGCATATGATTAAACTGATCGATTTAAACGATCAATTTTAGAATATTGATCTATTAAAACTATTTTTATTATTCAATGCCATTGGTTATTTTTTGTTTAAATAATTAACTCTGGTATCGAAATGAAAAATATAATTATTCCAGTTATTGTCTGCCTGGTGCTTTCAGCCTGTTCAGGACCTGTTCTGGAGAAACAGAAACCGGTTTGTCAGGCTGAGTTAGTGCTTGGTGGACAGCTCCAGTCAGTGCAAATTTACGGTGTGCAAAAAGTTGTTAATCAGACTGAGTACAGGGCCGGTTATCCCTTTAACTGGCGATGGGTGAATAAAAATAATTTCACCAGTTCGAATTGCCCTCAATGAAATACCAAAAATAACCCGCTCCGGCGGGTTTTTTATTATCTTAATTCAGGAGATATCCATGTCAGCAGGAACTTTAACCCTGACGAATAACTCTGCTGCGGTCGCTGGCAACGGGACCGCGTTTACCACCGAGGTGGCGGCCGGAGATTTTATTGTTGTCACTGTCGGAGGCGTTCCCTATACGCTCCCGGTTAAGTCCGTGGAAAGCGGTGCAGCATTGACGCTGGTCAGCAATTTTACCGGGCCAACACAATCTGGCGCGGCCTGGTCAGCTGTTCCTCGTGTGGCGCTGAATATGGTTACCGCGGGCATGATTGTCCAAAATACCGAAGCACTGCGCGGGCTGAACTATGACAAACAGAACTGGCAACAGGTATTCAGTGGTACGGGAAATATCACGGTAAGGCTGCCTGACCAGTCGGAGTTTAGCGGACCAGCATGGGGAGGTATAGCGACAACTCTTGATGGAAAGGCAGGGAAAGGTGCTAACAGCGATATCACAAGCCTTTCTGGTCTGACGACACCGCTAAGTATGGGGCAGGGCGGGCTCGGAGCAACGGATGCCACAGGAGGCCGTAGTGCTCTTGGTTTAAAAAGTGCAGCCACGGCAGAAATTACCACATCTGATACAGATACCACTACGGGGAGAGTATTAAAGGTCGGGGATTTCGGTCTGGGTAAAAGAATTAATCCAAAAATTGATGATGTTTATAATAAAAAATATTCCACTGGAGTTTATAAGTTAGATACAGGAACGGGAGGCTGGCCTTACCCTTATGCAATGATGATTCGTATGTCTGACAGGGATTATGGTGCTGGCGGAGATGCCTACAGGCAACAGGCATTTGCAGCTATTGCGGTTGGCGCTGGTAATCATGGTATGCGATTCATTTTTTACGCCGATGGGGGAGCTGAGACCTGGCAGACAGTTTACGGTACGAATAATACGACAGTGGATGGTAATGGATTTATCAAGACGGCGTCGCCAGTGATTAAAATATTCGCCAACGGAGCATGTGAGTGTATGCCGGAGGCTGAAGGATGCTGTGTAAAACGTATTGCCACAGGTGAATATTTGATTACTGGATGTGTTGGCCTGAACTCCGATGCAGCATGGGGTGGTATTGATGGTGGTTTCGAAATCCCGGTCGACAGAAACAAGAACCCACGAATCTGGCTGGATTACAAAGTCAATGCTGATGGTTCGGTGCTTATCAGGACGTATCACCGGGTACATAGTTCAGCTCCGGAGTTTGCCCGAAACAGAATAGGAAACACTGATATTAACGGTGTGTTTACTGAAGCCGTGGCAGACGGAGAACCTGTAGATATTCCGGCAGATTCGTTTGTATCCGTACGTGTGGAGATGCCGGAAGACAGTATCTGGAACGAGGCTCAGAAAGAGACGCTGGAGGCGATGGAAAACGCTGAACGTGAGCGCCAGCAAAATCAGCAGGATGCCCAGTTGTAAAAATGGATAGTTGCCGCAACCACGCCGTATGTAAGAGCATGACTGCGGCCGACTGGCTAACGTTCGATAGTGCGAGTATGAATGATTGCCAGTCGCCGCGGATTGTACTTAAGCAATATGACGGTTCAAGGCGTTTAATCTGAAACCAGCCACATATCAGCCTCTTCAAACATTTCCTGAACAGTACGGCTTATCTGTTCCTTCTCATGCTTGCTGGCGTCAGTATTGATCGCCGGCAATGTCATCATCGGTTTAACCCGAACATCAGCATCGGGGAAGTTCCGGTGAACCCTCTTACTCAATTCGCCCAGAATGATATCTTTCGCACCAGGCAGACCATCAAAATTCCTTTTGTCATAAACCAGTTCAACGAACATAAAAGCCTCCGGAAAAACACTGTGATTGTATACAGTATTTTTACTGTAAAAATAAACAGTGTCAAGGCGAGCTGAGCGCGAAGAGGTGATGTATTTTTGTTACCCTTAGTTACAAATAGAAAAACCCCAGACCGTGAAATCTGGGGTTCTTTTAAAGTGCACGTGCATTTCACGTGCATATTTTTGTCTTTTCTCGGTCTGCCTGCTGTCTGGTCAGTGTCCGTAAGTGGCTGTTTTTATTGCCGCTGTCCGGTTGCAGTCCTATCAAAAGTGGTGGAGCTGGCGGGAGTTGAACCCGCGTCCGAAATTCCTACATCCTCGGTACTACATGCTTAGTCAGTCTTTACATTCGCCTGGCACCTGCGGACAGACACGCCACTACCAGACTAGCCTGATTAGTTTTAACGCTTCAACCCCAGGCAGGGCCTCCACGCGATCTCTTTTGGGTTTGACCTCTCTTTGATCCCCGTCTTAAGAGCGGAAGCTAGGGAGAGAGGGCTCAGAGCAGGTTATTAAGCTGCTAAAGCGTAGTTTTCGTCGTTTGCGACTATTTTTTTGCGGCTTTTTACGAGGCCAACCGCCCCTCGGCATGCACCTTGGGTTTCGCGAATCCCGTCGAATCCAGAATCAGCCCCAATGTGTTAGAGCAAGTATAACAGACTTGTGACACGCGTGACCAGCCCCCGCAACCCCTAATCCTCAAGGATTTAGCGCTCGCGCAGCGCTTCTTTTGCGCGATTAAACGGTTTGATTAAATAGTCGACGATGGTTTTTTCACCTGTTTTTATATCCACTGTGGCAATCATGCCTGGTACGATGGAGAAATGGCGTCCCAGTTTGTTCTGTAAGAAGTCCTGATGCGTGCGGATAAACACGCGGTAATAGAAGATTTCCGGTTTCACTTTGTCCTGAATGGTGTCCGGAGAGATGGTTTCGACTACGCCTTCCAGTCCGCCGTAAATGGCGTAGTCATAGGCGGTTATCTTTACCAGCGCCCGCTGGCCGGGATGGATGAAAGCGATATCACGCGGCGACAGGCGGGTTTCTATCAGCAGATGATCGTCCAGCGGCACAATCTCCATCATCTCGCCGTTGGGCGGGATAACGCCGCCGATGGTGGTGACCTGGATGTTTTTCACAATACCGCGCATCGGCGCGCGTACGGTCAGGCGGGTGACGGAATCCTCACGTCCTTTTAAAATCGCCGCCAGCATATCCACTTCGGCGTTGGCCTTTGACAGCGCTTCCCGCGCCTGCACGAAATATTGCGAGCGCAGATCGGTGATTTTTAATCCCAGATCGCTTTTTTGTCGTTGCAGGCGCAGCACTTCTACGTGGCTGGCGGCACCGCTTTTCTCCAGCCGTTGGGTGATGGCCAGCTCTTTATTTACTGAGACCAGTGCATCCTGAAGTTCTGCCATTGAATCCGCAAGCTGCGCGCGACGGCTTTTATACAGACGAGTTTCGGAGGCGATGAGATCCGGCCAGGCGCGCAGTGAATCGGGAAAGACCAGCGGCAGATCGTTAACTTCGGCATTAAGCCTTGCGCTGGAAGCCAGTGAGGCGCGATAACGGGCTGCACTCTCCCCAACGTTGGACTCAGAACGGGTGGGGTCGAGGCGGGCGACTATTTGATTGGCCTGCACTTTATCTCCCTCGCGTACCGTAAGCTCGGCGAGAATGCCGCCATCCAGCGACTGCAAGACTTGCTCTCGCGAGCTGGGGATCACTTTTCCGCTGCCGGTTGAGACTTCATCCAGCTTGCCGAAATATGCCCAGATACCCAGGACGGCAAACAGCAGCGTGCTGAGCAGAATAATACGGCTGGCCCCGGAAAAACGGTGCTCGCGGCGGATATCGAGGTCGTCCATGGCGGCATCATGCGGATTGGTTTTCATTTTTCCACTCCCGACCGTGAGTTGGGGCGGGTGCCCGGCTCGCATTTAATGCCTGCGCTTTCGGGGCATCCATGACCAGTTGACCTTCTTTTAATACCACCACGCGCTCGACCAGCTCCAGAACCGGTACGCGATGGGTGGCGACAATCAATGTGCGGTTGCCCAGCCACTGGTTCAGGCGCTGAATAAACTCCCGCTCGGTATGTTCATCCAGCGAGGCGCTGGGTTCGTCGAGCAGCACGATATTGGGCGATCGCAGCAGCATTCTTGCCAGCAGGATCGACTGCCGTTGTCCACCGGACAAACCGTTGCCGCCCTCCATAATGGGGTGCGCCAGCCCTTTGGCGAGCTGTTTAACGAAAGCTGCCGCGCCGCTGACCTCCAGCGCTTCGAAGATCTGCGCGTCGCTGGCATGCGGTGCGCCGAGGGTCAGGTTCTCGCGCAGGGTGCCGAAAAACAGCCGAGCGTTCTGGCTAAGAAAACCGATGTTGCGGCGTAAATCAGCCATATCGATCTGCGCCAGACTCAGGTTGTCGAGCCGGACATCGCCCTGGATAATCTCCACACCACCCGCCATGGCCTGCAGCAGGGTTGATTTCCCTGCACCGTTACGCCCGAGGATTGCCACGCGCTCGCCGGGCATGACCTCCAGGCGCGAGATGCGCAGCGGAACGCGCTGATCGTCGCTGTGGTAGCGAAAGTGTGCGTTCTCAAACAGATAATGACCGTGAAAAATCTCCTGATGCACCCGGTCTTCATCGTACTGTGTTTCAGTGGGGAGCTGCATGATGCTATCCAACCCCATCTTCGCCGCCTTAACCTGTTGCCAGCGGGCCAGCACGCCGCACAGATTAGCCATTGGGGCAATCATTCTGGAACCGAGCATCGAAGCGGCCACCACGGCCCCGGTGGTCATCGTGCCTTCAATGACCATCGGCGCGCCGAACATAATGATGGCGGCGTAGACCAGACTTTGTACCGACATGCCCCAGCCAATCAGCCCCTGAGTCAGCCTGCGCGTGCGCAGCCCGGACTCTCCGGTAATGCGGATGTAGCTGTTCCACTGCTGTAAAAAGCGGTTTTCCGCCTGCATCAGCTTGATGTCTTCCAGCCCCTGAACGCTCTCGACCAGCACCGCGTTGCGCAGGGTGGATTCATGGGCTGCCTGGTTGGCGAGCTCCGCCAGTTTCTTCTGTAACAGCAAACCGGGCAGGATCATCAGCAGGGCCGCTACGGGCGCTATCCATGCCAGAGGCGGGGCAATAAAAGCCAGCACCACGATAAACAAAAAGAAAAACGGCAGATCGACAATGGTCGACATGGTCGAGGAGGTGATCATCTCGCGAATTTGTTCCAGCTCGCGCAGTTGAGAAATGAAACTCCCCGTCGAGCGGGGGACGGCGCTGTTACGCAGCCTCAACGCATGGCTGAATACGCGATCGGAAATGCGCATATCGGCGCGTTTGCCGAGCAGATCCATGATGTGGGTACGCGCTTCACGCAGCAAAAAGCCAAACAGCACTGCCACCAGAACGCCGGTGGAGAGAACATACAGTGTTGGATAAGACTGGGCGGGGATCACCCGGTCATAAACCTGCATAGAAAAGATAATCCCGGCGAGCGACAGAACGTTAATCAGAAAGGCAGCAATCATGACCGGCAGATAAGGACTAATGTCTTTTAACACCAGTTCGCGCATCCAGTCGGGCTTGAAGCGCGAAATATAGCGGTCTACCCGACTGTCCTTCAGCGCCGACAGCGGGCGCAGCGCGGTAATGCTCACGATCTCCGGCAGAAGTTCTGCAATCGTTAACCGGTTACGCTGGCCCTCTTCGGTGATGATAAATACATCCAGTGCATCTTCGCCGTTGAAATGTTCTATCACCATTAGCTGGCCGTCGCGCAGTTCCGCCACCACCGGCAGACGCCACTGACCGAACGCCTGCGTGGCGGTATTCAGCGTATGAAATGACAGTCCAGCCTGACGCGCCAGTTGCGATAGGGCCGTTGCCCGGCTTTTTCCCGCAAACCACGGGGCGTTGGCCTGGATTGCACCGGGAGAACAGGCCACGCGATAGTGATTGGCAATATGCGTCATCGCCTGCGCCCACTGGCTAAGATCGTGTTCAGTAATCGCATCTTTTGCATGTGAATCGAGGTCGCTCATAGCTTGATCTCCACCGATTGAATGCTGCGATTATTTAAGGCGAACGCCTGGCGAAGCGAGCCAGTGTTATAGAGGCAGTTCAGCTGGAGCTGGCGCAGCTGGTTTTGGGTCTGGAGTTCGGCAAAACGGGCCTGATACACCTCTTGCTCGGCGTTAAGCACGTCGAGCAGCGGGCGCGAACCGAGGTCCAGATACTGCTGTTGATAAAGCTCGCGCGTTTGTTCACTCAGTCGCTGCTGGCGGCGCAGAATCTGCAGGGCGGTGGCGAGGCTAATTGCCTGGCTGCGGGACTCCAGTAATTTTTGTCGTACTTCGAGTCGGGTGCGCTGGATGGAGTATTGTGCAGACTCTACCGCATGGCTGGCGGCGTTGCGCCTGGCGGTGAGTCCGCCCCCCTGATACAGCGGCATCTCAACTTTTACCCACGTGGAGTACTGGGTTTTGTCGAGCACCTCATGGCTGGGGTATTTGTCGTTGAGATAATGCTGAACCGACGGTTCCAAAGAGATGGTGGGCGTCATTTGCGCGTTGGCGTAATCGAGATTTGCCTGTGCCACATTCGCTTGTGCCCAGGCCGCCAGTACCGCGGGAACCAGTTTATCTTCCGGTTTGACCACATCGCAGCTGCTGTCCAGTTTGGCCGGGAATTCGTTGCTGATGCCGTTAAGTGAGTTCCAGCCGAGGTAACTCATCAATGTGGCCTTACTGCTGTCGAGATTGGCCTGATACTGCGCCAGCTGAGAACGCGCAGACTCGATACGCGCATCGGTTTGTACCACGTCGGACAGCGAGGTTGCCCCTTCATCATTGCGTTGTCGGGTCAGTCGACCAATGTCGTTTAAGGCGGTGAGCTGTTCTTCGGCGGCATCCACCATTTGTTGCCACGTCTGCACCTGGACTATCGCGTTGGCGGTTGCGTGGGCGATGGTATCAATACTGAGTAACACATTCGCCTGCTGTTGTGCGGCTCCGGCGGTCTCGGCGCGGACCTGGCTTGCCACTTTGCCGAAGTCGTACAGCATTTGTGACACCGAAATAACCAGCGCCGGGCTAAAGCCGTGGTCGGTATAGGTATTGCTGTAACCGTTATTCATTCCGGCAGAAACCTGCGGGTAATATTTCGATTTCGCCACGTCGATCTGCTCGTTTTGCGAAAGCAGTTTGCCGATCGATTCACGAATAGAAGGATGCCAGCTCACGGCACGACTTACCGCGTCGTTGAGCATCAGGTTGCCGGGGGCGGCAGCGCTCAGCGGCAGATCGGCAACCGCGCCGTCCAGCGAGGGAAGCATCTGGCTGGTGGCCAGTCCTTCCGGCGTAATAATTTGCGGTTCATCTTCGGCATTCACCCGCAGGGTACAGAGCGTTAATGCCAGAAGTAATGCAACAGGCGCGACATTTCTCATAGTTTATCCCTTACAAAATACGGCAGCGACGACTGTTATTGCCCCGGACGTCATGGCATCCGGGGCTGTAGTTATGGCGCTTTAACGCATTGCGTTAACGTCAGGGCACGATGTGATTTTGTTGCACCAGCTCATCGAGCGTGGTGTGTACGTTCTCCAGCGTTATGAGATTGGTTGAGTGATAAGTGTTGCCCGTACCGTCGCGGTCGATGGCAATCACCGTGTTGTTACCGCTGGTGGTCACGGTGAGGTAGTTGCCGAGCGTAGCGTTCTGCCCGTTCCAGCCCACCAGCAGGTCGCCGATATCGATTTTGTCACCCTGGGCCAGCGAGAAGTTGGTCCAGGTGTCGGTAGCGCCATTGCTAATGTTGCCGCCAGTAGCGTCGTTGACGTTGAGCAGGTGATAAATCAGCGTATCGCCGTAGGCGCTGCCAGTCAGGCGATCGGCATCGACGGTACTCACCACTTGCGGATTCATATTGATGGTCAGCGTAGCGGTATCGGTATGGCCATTCTGGTCGTTAAGGGTGTAGGTAAATGTCTCTTTGGTGACAATGGTGGAGAGCGAGACATCGCTGTTGAGGGCATAGGTGTAATGACCATCAATGCCAATGGTCAGTTTGCCGTACAACCCGTTAATGATGGCGCTGGTCGTGCTACTCAGCGGATCAAGCGTGGCGGTACTGCCGCCCGTGCCGTTCACCGTCAGCAAGGTATGCACGCTGGCAATATGGTCTCCGTCATAAATATTGCCGGTGATGCTGTTCGCTGTGGAAGTCTCGAAGTTTTGCAGGTCGATTATCGTACCTTTCACGCTGGGGGTGATGGTGATATTCCCCAGCCCCAGCCCCCCGACGCTTCCGGTATAGTCGAGGCGATAGTTGCCGGGGTGCAGTACGATCCCGCTCAAGGCTATATCGATATTGCCGCCAACCAGCAATCCGCCATTGAAAGAGTTACCGGCAATCTTGATGTTGTTGCTGTCATACAGCGCCCAGGTGACGGTCAGCCCGCCCAGCGTCAGACCTGACGCGACGTTAAAATGCAGTATGGCGTTTTGCACCGCCGTTCCCGTAGCGATTTCAATGACGCCAGTACCACTTTTTGAGGTGGGTGAAAGGAGTTGGGCACTCCAGCTGGCGTTCCCGACGCTGTCGTCGGTAAACGACCGGGAAGTATCAGCCTGGGTGGTGACCGCCATCGTGCTGCTGACGTCATTTACTGCATCCAGCGGCTGCGGTGTTGGTTTGATATTCAGCGATGCACTGCCGGTATCGCCGTTTGGCGCTTTGACCTTATACACGAAGCTGTCCGGCGTATTGATACCGTCTGCGCCTAGTCCGCTTTTCAGCGTGTAGGTGTAGTTCCCTTTCGCATCAATAATCAGCGTGCCGTACTGTCCGTTAATGGTGGTAGTGCCCGTTCCGTTTACGGTGACACCGTTCACTTCGGTGATAACGGTATTGGCCGGAGCCGAGTCGTTGACCAGCAGGTTTCCATTGGTTGTCGCACTTAGGCTGTCGACGGCGTAGGTGTGATCGGCCTTAATATCCAGGGTGTAGCCGGTCAGCAGCGTCAGACCGCCGGAAGCGTTAAGCAGGAACAGGTAGTCACCGCCCGGCAGGGTGATGGTGTAGTCCGTTGAGCTACCTCCTAACAGCGCCGTGACCCAGTTAGGTTTCACGCGGAACTGCTCATACTGCTGAATGGACTCGTTGAAGCGATAAACATAGAGATCAAAACCGCCCACCGTGACGCCGAGAACGCTGGCCTTGACGGTCAGCGTGCGGGTCGCGCCGTCATCTACGTTAAATTTGATCGGGTTGGTTAAACCGTTAACCAGGCTGACGTCCAGCACATTACCCAGTCCGACGTTGGCGAGCGTGAAGCCGGTTTGCTGTGATGTGCCATGATCAACCGCGATGACCTGCGTCCCGTAAGTCAGCGCAGCCACATCATCTGCCGCGGTTACCGTACTGGTGGTTGGAGCCTGACCGAGCGTTACCACCAGTTTTGCCGAGGAGTGATCGTTGCCATGCGTCAGCGTGTAGGTGAAGCTTTCAGAGCGCCCATACACCGAGGTTGACGTATTGGTCAGGGTATAGGTGTAGCTACCGTTCTGATTGATATGCAGGATGCCGTATTTTCCCTGCACATCAATGCCGCCTGCCGGGATGTTTACGACGTTGCCGTTACCGTCAGTGATGGCGGTGACCAGCGTACCGGAAGGGGCGTTATCCTGCCCGTTGGCGGGATCGGTATCGGTGATGATATTACCAGACTCGGTCGTACCACCGGTGATGGTCCCTGCGCTGGCTTTTACCACTGAGACATCAAGGCTGGTATATGCCCCGGTCGCCAGCAGGTTGGTGTTGTAGCTGACCACGCGGTAATCCCCGCCAGTCAGTCCGCTGTAGTTGAGCGTTACGCCCGAGGCGCCCAGGGTGAGCAGACTGGCAAAGTCTGGTTTTCCGGTATCCACCACCGTCACCCAGGCATTCAGCACGGTGTCAAAGCGCTGGATGACGACTTCAAGTGTGTTTAACAGCGACAGCACCACGCCGGTCGCTGCGGCATTGATTGTAATGGAACCGCTGCCGCCAGAAGCGATGCTGAAATTCACGCTTGCCGTATCGTTCCCCAGCACGTTGGCGACATTTCCCAGCGCATTGACCAACAGGAAACCATAATCGCTTTGATGCTCGGTGCTGACGGTGACATCGGTTTGTAGCGGCAGGCTGGTGATATTGTCTTCAGCCAGCAGCGGCAATACTGGTGCGAGAGCGCTTGTCGGCGATGAGGTATTTCCCGCCGCATCGGTCGCCGTGGCGGACAGCGACTGCCCTTCAATCTGGCGAACCGGCAGGTTGACGCTGTAGACACCGCTGCTGTTGGCGATTGCCGTCACGCTGGTGCCGCCGGGCAGAGAAATGGTGACCGTGCTTCCCGCTTCGGCGACGCCGCTGACGGTACCGCCATCGGCGCTGATCAGGATCGTTGGCGCGGTCGGTGGCGTGGTGTCCACGATCACGCTGAACGAACCGGACAACCCACTTGCGCCGTTGGCGTTGGTTGCCGTGGCGGTAAACGCATGGTTACCTTCGCTGAGTGCACCGGATGGGGTAAAGCTCCAGATCCCGTTACCGTCTGCGGTCGTGAAGCCCATTAGCACGCCGTTGTTGTACAGATTGATGACGGCGTTAGCTTGCGCCGTTCCGCTGAGCGTTGGCAGGGTGTCATTGGTGGTTTTACCGGGAGCGACGGGTCCCATGATAGTGCCGACGTCATCGAGCACGCTGGCAATAACAGGCGCAGGTGGTACGCCGGTAAACGGTGCCAGCACGTTACCCGCCGTACCGATGTTGCCTGCGGCATCCTGTGCGCTGACCAGCAGAGTTTGCCCACTGATTTGCGGTGGGTTCAGTGTGAAGGTGAAATTACCGGAGGCGTTGGCGGTTGCCGTGCCGAGCACCGTTCCGCCGCTGGAGGTAATAATGACCGTGCTGTTTGGCTCGGCAACGCCGGTGAGCGCGGTGCCGTTGGCGTTTACCGCCAGCCCGGTTGGGATACCTGGGGCAACGGTATCGACCACGATCGCTGCCGCAGACGATATACCACTGGTATTACCCGCGCTGTCCGTTGCGGTGATGGTAAACGAGTGGGTACCTTGTGCCAGCGCGGTAGTCGGGGTGTAGCTCCAGTTGCCGCTGCCATCCGCCGTTACGCTGGTGACAAAGCTGCCGTTATCATAAATATCAACTCGCGCGTTGGCTTCCGTGATGCCGTTTAACGTTGGGCGCGCGTCGTTGGTCGGCTGATTGCTGCCAATCGGCCCGGTATTTGGCCCAATATCATCAATAATGCTGCTGATTGAAGGCTGCGTCGGCGCCGTGGTGTCAACTACCACGCTAAAGCCTGCCGTCGCGCCGCTGGTGTTGCCCGCCGCATCAGTGGCGGTGACAGTGAAGGTGTGCGATCCATTCGCCAGCGGTGTGGTTGGGGTAAACGACCAACTGTTATTGCTTTGCACCAGCGCGGTACCCAACAGGGTGCTTCCGTCATAGATGCTGACGGTACTGCCTGCCTCGGCGGTGCCGTTCAGCGTCGGGCGCGCATCGTTGGTCAGCTGTCCGTTGCTGAGCGCTGCATTGAACACGCCGCCTGCGATATCATCCACCACAGAGACCAGCAACGGGACGGATGGTGCAATGGTGTCGACATTAATCGTAAACCCGCCTGAGACAGGACTCACGTTCCCTGCGGCGTCGGTGGCGATGGCGGTAAACACATGCTGACCGTTGCCAAGTGTGGTGGTCAGATATTCCCAGGTGCCGTCTATCGTCGCAGTCACCGTTGCCAGCAGCGCGCCATTATCGTAGATGGCTACCCGGGCACCGGCTTCCGCTGAGCCGCTGAGTACGGGACGGGTGTCGTTGGTAAAGGCTCCGTTCGATAGCGTTCCGGTTCCCGGCTGCACGTCATCAAACGCCTGGATAATCGTTGGCGCAAGCGGGGCGACGGTATCAACAACGATGTTAAATCCTGCAGATGTCGGGCTGACGTTTCCGGCCGCGTCGGTGGCTGTTACCGTCAGCGCGTGATTACCGTTGCCAAGTTGGGTTCCCGGTGTGAAGGTCCAGGCGCCCGTACCATCTACAGGAGCAGATCCGATCAGCGCTCCGTTATCGTAAATTTTCACCATGGAATTGGCTTCAGCCGTACCGCTAAGCGTCGGGAGTGGATCGTTCGTGGCCTGACCGTTGTTCAGATTTCCAATCAGTGGGCCGACATCATCCGCAACCTGAGTAATCACTGGTGCTGTCGGTGCCAGAGTATCGACGGTGTAGGTAAAGCCACCAGAAGGCAGGCTGGTATTGCCTGCGCTATCTGTAGCCGTGACGGTCAGAGTATGCTGGCCGTTACCTAATGCCGCGGAGGGTGTAAAACTCCAGCTTCCGCCTGCGCCGACGATGGTGGTGCCAATCGGCTGACCATCGCTCAGCACGGTAATGGTCGCGCCAATTTCACCGGTACCGCTGAGCGCCGGGCGACTTTCGTTGCTGATTTGCCCGTTGGAGATAGGCCCGGTTGTCGGCGCAGTATTGTCCTGAACGGTCAGAATTACCGGTGCAGATGGGGCAATTGAATCGACCAAAATGGTGAATGAGGTGGAGGCTCCGCTGGTGTTGCCAGCTGCATCCGTCGCCGTCACGGTAAAGATATTTTCGCCCTGCGCCAGCGCGTTTGTAGGGGTGAAGCTCCAGTTACCGGAGATATCGGCATTTGCGGTGCCAATGATCGTACCATTACTGAGAATAGTGACAATGGCATTGGGTTCGGTAATGCCATTCAGCGTGGGTTGGGCATCATTGGTCAGTTGACCGTTGGTCAGCAGAGTGCTTCCCGGCTGATCGTCGATGACTGACACAATCGTTGGCACTACTGGTGGGAGTGTGTCGACCAACAGCGAGAATGGCGCTGTTGCCGGGCTGACGTTACCCGCGGCGTCCGTGACCGTGGCGGTCAACGCGTGATTGCCCTCGCCGAGCGCCGGAGAAGGCGTAAAGCTCCAGTTGCCGCTTCCGTCGCTGGTGGTTGTGCCAATCACCGTGCCGTTATCGCGGATGGTGACTACGCTATTCGCTTCGGTAGTACCTGCCAGGGTTGGCGTATTATCGTTGGTTGTCTGCCCGGAAATGAGCGTGGTTGTTCCACCTACATCGTCAGTTACTGACACAATAACTGGCGCACCAGGCAGGCCTGTGTCCACCGTTATTGGGTACGATGCGGATGGGACCCCCTGATTGCCAGCCGCGTCAGTGGCGCGCACGGTAAACGTGTGAGGGCCGTCATTCAGGGCATTTTGCGGGGTAAAGCTCCAGTTTCCGCTGTTGTTAACGGTAGTGGTGCCGATGGACACGCCGCCGTCATAAACCGTAATGGTCGCCCCAATCTCGCCAGTACCACTCAGTGTTGGGCGCGTGTCGTTAGTGCTTTGTCCACTGCCAACATTGCCCGTCACCGGAGCCACGTCATCAGTAACGGCGGTGATGCTTGGCGCGAGCGGCGCGGTGGTATCGATGGTAATGGCATAGTTTGGCGACTGGCCGCTGGTGTCGCCATTCACCGTTTGAGAGACAGCGTAGTTCCAGGTCGTGCCGTCCGCCAGCGCGCTGGGGATGGTGTAGCTCCAGGCTCCGGTGCTCGCATCAGCCGGGACGGTGATCAGCAGGATTCCGTTTTGGTAGATATTTACATCAGCGCCGGCTGTTGCCACGCCTTGTAAGGTTGGCTGCGTGTCATTGGTGGTTTTTCCGTTTGCAATGATGCCAACAGTAGGGGCGAAGTCGTCAAAGATTTCAAGAGTGGGTGGAATAGGTTGCCCTGAGTTTGATGCCGTAAACGAAGTCTCAACGCTTTGATTACCCGCAGTATCCTGCGCGATAGCTGTTAGCAAAGCACCTGAGGTCTGTCCTGGAGAGAGCGTGACGGTAAATTGACCTGTCTCGGCATCAGCGATTGCGCTACCTAATACCGTAGAGCCCTTCGAGATAATCACAGTACTTCCAGGTTCTGCTGTTCCCTTAACGTTTGTTCCGTCAGGGTCAACAGTTGTGATCAATGGTGCATTTGGGGCATTAGTATCAAGGTTTAACGTTACTGGCGTTGCAGCGGAGATATTGTTTCCATTGCTGTCTTTTGCGATAAAAGTGAGATTATTCTCGCCTTCACTTAGTGGCACGTTGATACTCCACGTGCCGTCAACACCGACCTGAACAGTTGCTATGGCGTCAGGAAGACCATTGTCATAGATGTATACAGTACTGCCTGCAATGCCGGTCCCGCTGATTGTTGGGAGGGTATCGTCCGTTACGCTACCGTTGCTTAGTGAGCCAGTAAAGACACCCTGATCGTCTTCAATGTTGCTAACGACCAACGGTGTCGAATTCACCGTAAACGAAATGCTGTTTGAGGTGCCGCTGGGGTTGCCTGCAGCATCGGTGGCGACTGCCGTCAGCGTGTAGGTGCCGTTGGGCAGCGCCGTCGTCGGTGTGATGCTCCACAAACCATTCACTACGGTCGTGGTGCCGATAACCGTCGTGCCGTTATATAGCGTAATGATCGAGCCGCTTTCTCCTGTTCCTAGCACGGTCGGCGTACTGTCATCGGTTGTGCCGTTCTCTGCAATATCTCCCTGAATAGTGCCTGCGTTGTCATCTGCCGCCTCGATCGTAGGCGTTGCGGGAGGCGTAATATCAATGTTCAGGGTGACGGCAGTCGACGGCTGGCTGACGTTGCCTGCCGGATCGGTTGCGGTGATGGTGACCTGATAACTGTCCGGGTTAATATCCGTGGTCGGCGTAAAGCTCCATGTGCCGTCTGCACCAACCTTGGTGGTGCCCAGTGGTGTGGTATTGCCGTCGAGATACACCGAAATAACATCCCCCGACGTACCGGTGCCGCTAAAGGTTGGCGTGGTGTCATTGGTATTGCCATTCGTGACCACGCCCGTTACCGGAGCCACATCGTCGGTAATGACAGGCGCGCCAGGCTGCACGGGGGGCGTATTGTCAACCGTCAGGGTAAAGCTCGCCGACGGGATCCCCGTGTTGCCTGCAACGTCAGTCGCTGTGGCGGTGAATTTATGCGGTCCTTCAGGCAGCGCATTCGGTGGCGTAAATGTCCATGTACCGTCAGGCTGGACGGTGGTGCGACCCAACGTTGTGCCGTTATCAGCAACGGTGATGGTTGCTCCCGGCTCGCCAGTACCAGAAAGAACAGGGGTGGTACTTTTCGTACTGCCGCCGTTTGCCAGGGGGAGGGTAGCGCCGCCTATCAGTCCCTCTCCGGCGACAATAATCGGAGCAGCAGGTGGCGTGGTATCGATGGTTAACGCAAAGCTTGCGGGTGTGCTGGCATTACCTGCGGCATCTGTCGCCACGGCGGTCAGCGTGTGCGGCCCTTCGCTTAGCGGTTGAGTCACCTGAATGCTCCAGTTACCGTCCGCCGATACCAGAACGCTGCCAACAGGCGTCGTGCCGTCATACAGCGTGACGGTTGAACCTGCAGCGCCCGTACCGTTCAGTTTTGGTAGCGTATCGTCCGTACGCTGGTTGGTTGGTAGATCGCTTTGGATGCTGCCGACATTATCCGTCATGCTGAGAATGACTGGCGCGGCAGGTGCTTGTGTATCAACCGTGATAGTCACAACCGTTGGCGAGGTGGTGACATTACCTGCCATATCCGAAGCCAATACCGTGAAATTATGTACCCGGTCAGTGAGCGGAGCGCCATCGGGCACTGTATAGCTCCAGGTCCCGGAGCTGGTGACGAGGATAGTGTCCAGTAAAGTGCCATTGTCAAACAGGCTAACTAACGAACCTGGCTCACCGGTGCCTGAAATCGTCGGCGTGTTGTCGTTGGTGATGCCACCGTTGTTCGCAACGTCGCCGGTTATCGTACCGACGTTATCGTTCACCAGCGTGATTGCGGGAACTGTGGGCGCAATGGTATCGACAATGATTTTCCAGCTTGCCGCGCTACTGGTGTTATTCGCGGCGTCTGTGGCGGTCACCGTGAAGATGTGAGCACCCTCGCTCAGCGCCGAGGCTGGCGTATAGTTCCAGTTACCGTTGATATCAGCGACAACGGTCGTCAGCAGGGTGCCGTTATCGTAAATTTTGACCTGAGAAGCTGCTTCGGCGGTGCCTTCCAGTTTAGGTTTGCTGTCGTTAGTGACGTCGCCGTTATCGAGAGGGCCCTGGTACATGGGCTGGTCATCCGTCACGGCGGTGATGATGGGGGTTCCAGGGGCGGTAATATCCGGAGCCACCGCAGAAGTTGGCTGACTCTCGTTATTGCTGCTGTCCGTTGCGGTAACTTTTACTGTTTCGCCGTTCATTTTTGACGGCGTAATCGACACCGTGAAGTTGCCGCCGCTGTCTGCCTGGCCTGTGCCGATCTGATTACCATTGCTGTCTTTTACAGTGACGGTGCTTCCCGCTTCAGCATGTCCGCTTACAGAACCACCGTCCCCGGCGACGGTGACGCCGGTTGGCGCGTCAGGCGCCGTGGTATCCGGGGCGGTAATCGCGCTGTTGCCGCTGGTATTGCCAGCCGCATCCGTCGCGTTGGCGACAAGATGTTCTCCGTTGGTCTGCGGCGGAACCAGCGTGGCGGTGAATTCTCCGTTCGAACCAGCGGTTGCTGTTCCAATTATCGTGCCACCAGGATCCAGAATATGTACCTTACTGTTGGGTTCCGCCATGCCGGTAACCTGATCGCCTGTAGGATTAATCACCAGATTAGCTGGTGGCAGCGGGGCCGTGATGTCTGGCGCGAGCGCGGTTTCCGGTAGGCTTGGGTTCCCGGCGGGATCGGTGGCGATAGCGGTAATGGTTTCACCATTGGTCTGAGGCGGGTTAATGGTGATGGTAAATGAGCCATCCGTTCCGGCGACGCCGCTGCCGATCTGAAGACCGTTATTATTATTGATGGTCACGGTACTTCCTGGTTCGGCTGTACCGGTGACGACAGAGCCGTCGGCAGATACGTTCAGATCGTCCGGCGCTGACGGTGGCTGAGTATCGATAGTGATATTGAATGCCGCTGACGTTCCTCCCGTGCCCAGGTGGTTGGTTGCTGTGGCGGTGAAGGAGTATGAGTCGTCCTGCAAGTTGGTGTTGGGGTCCAGGTCCAGTTGCCGCTGGGATCGGCTTGTACGCTTATAACTAACACCCCGTTGTTATAAATGTTAACCGTGCTGTTGGCGTCAGCGGTACCCGAGAGCGTGGGCGTTTGGTCGTTGGTGGCCTGATTATTGCTCAACAGACCGGTTGAGGGAGCAAAATCATCCATTATGCTGACGATAACGGGTACGCCCGGGTAGCCAGAGTTAGTGGCATTGAAGGAGGTATCTGGCCCGATGTTGCCTGCCTGGTCCTGAATCTTCGCGATCAGTGCTTCACCGTGCGTCTGTGAAGGTGAAATCGTGATGGAGAAATGGCCGCTTTGGTCGACCCTGATTGAACCTAAAACCTGATTATTACTACCAATTATAGTGACCAGGCTTCCCGCCTCCGCACTACCGGTTACCGTTGTGCCTTCCGGATTAACGGAGGAAATGACCGCGCCTTCAGGCGGAGTAGTATCGACAGTGAATGTCGGTACGCTCGTTTCCGCGCTCACGTTACCCGCGACGTCAGTTTGCGTCAGCGTCAGATTGTGAACACCGTCGATAAGCGGCGTATCAGGTGTAAACGTCCAGTTACCATTGTCATCCACCTGAACCATGCCAATCAGAATGCCGTTATCAGAAATGCTGATGTAAGAACCGGCTTCGCCTGTGCCTGTGAGCGTTGGCGTGGCATCGTCGGTTACGCCGTTATTGGCGATAAGACCGGTAATAGAACCGACATTGTCAATTTCCTGCGTGACGACAGGGGTGTCGGGGGCAAGCGTATCGACAATAATCTCCCAACTGTCCGACATGCCGCTGCTGCCCGTACCGTCTGATGCACTGACGGTAAACTTGTGGGTACCGTCTGCGAGTGGAGAGGATGGCGTAAACGACCAGTTGCCGTTGGCATCGATAGTGACCTGGCCGATTTCGACACCGTTATCAAAAATATGCAATGTGGCATTTGCGGGGCCGGTGCCCTGGAGAGTAGGCGTATTATCGTTGGTGGGTTCCTGCTGATTAACAGGACCAGTAATCAGCTCCTGGTTATCGATTACGCTGGTGATAACGGGTACATCAGGCATGTTAGGGGTTGTTGTTGGCGGTGAGCCGCCATCGCCGTCACCATTACCACCGTTGCCATTACCGTTGCCATTTCCGCCGTTACCGTTTTCGGCGTTATTATCACTCCCGCCACCACCGCCACCACCGCCGCCACCCGCCGCGAGGCCAATTCCGCCTGCGTCCGCGATCCCACCAAGAACCCACGGCCAGACGGCACCGCCTTCATGGCTTCCCTCGGCAGTCATTAGCGGGGTGAGATCGTCCAGATGCTGGAAATGGAATGCCCCATCAGTATCCTGAACCCACCACAGCGCGCCATTACTGTCTTCCAGAACAAGCTGGTTTTGCGCATCACCTTTTCCCACGTAGAAGTTCTTAATGGTGATGGTTTCACCTGAGCGGAGTGTGACAACCAGATCCTGATTAACGCGTGTCAGTTGACTCACCTCCTCACGCGACACCGACAGTTTCACGATAGAAGGCGAACTGAGCGTAACTTCAGAGGATTCAACATTTGTGGAAACGCCAGTTAATTTTGATACAACGGCGAGTAGACGCATATGTTCACTCCTGATGGCATGTCGGGAGTATTAATCCGCAACAGCGCGCTGGGAAAATGAGCAGACAGGGGCCCCGTTCATCATAAAGATGAATTTAGACATGTAATTACATTGATTAGGTCATACAGATGTTCGTTTACTTATCAAATACGTTCGGGCCCTGTTAGCTGAATAGTTCTTTCGTATTAGATGATATAGTCAGAAAGAATGTATTCTGCAACTTATCCATATTAAAAATATATTTAGCTAATTGAAAAGTATACTTTCCGGTGTGTATTTAATGATTTGTTTTTGGTTAACTTGTTGTATTTAAAGATTTTGTATTTTAATCGAAATGAGAGGTGATATAATAAACAACAGTAATAATAGTGTTATTAAATAAGTTTGAATATAGGTGGCATGGTCTTGAAGTTTTATTTTATTAGACTATGGGGCGCTACGGTAATGCCAGGGGAGTTTATTTCATACCTGAACGATTCAGCACAAAGAAACCATAAACCTGATGAATGTATTGGGTGGGTTTCAATAACTAAAAAATAACAACCAGTCTCAGGATCAGAGACTGGTCACAGGAGAATAGCGTTTAGCGACCAGCATTTTTCATAATACGCGCTTTATCTAACTGCCATTCGCGTTCTTTCACATCGGAGCGCTTGTCGTGCTGTTTCTTACCTTTCGCGACGCCAATTTTCACTTTGCACCAGGCATTTTTCCAGTACAGTGAAAGCGCAACAACGGTATAACCGTCACGATTCATTCGACCATACAGGGAGTCGAGCTCACGTTGGTTTAACAACAGCTTGCGGGTACGGGTGGGATCACATACCACATGCGTTGAGGCAACAGCCATTGGTGTGAAGTTGGCGCCAAACAGGAATGCTTCGCCGTCTTTAAGGATGACGTAGCTGTCGCCGATGTTAGCTTTACCCGCGCGCAGGGATTTGACTTCCCAACCTTGCAGAGCGAGTCCTGCTTCGAACTCTTCTTCAATAAAGTATTCGTGTCGTGCGCGCTTGTTAAGCGCGATTGTGGCTGAGCCAGGTTTGTGTGCTTTTTTCTTCGTCATAATGCCGCTCAGTATAGGTAATCTGGAATCGAAAAACACCCCATTTCATCCAGCGGGGCGCAAGGCGCTATCTTAGCACGAGTTAGGCTATAGCGTTTTTTTTAGCGGGGGATAAATGGTATTATTTGTGTGATTGATATTGATGGAAATTGTTATGCCTCAGATTAGCCGGACCGCTTTAGTACCTTACAGTGCGGAACAGATGTATCAGCTAGTGAATGATGTTAAATCCTATCCCCAGTTTTTACCGGGATGCACCGGTAGCCGTGTGCTGGAGTCGACTCCGGGACAGATGACCGCGGCGGTGGATGTCTCGAAAGCAGGGATTAGCAAAACGTTCACCACGCGCAATCAATTGACCAGTAACCAGAGCATCCTGATGCATCTGGTCGACGGACCGTTCAAGAAACTCATTGGCGGATGGAAGTTTACGCCACTGAGTCATGAAGCGTGCCGCATTGAATTTCATCTCGATTTTGAGTTTACCAATAAGTTAATCGAGCTGGCATTTGGTCGTATCTTTAAAGAGCTGGCTTCGAACATGGTGCAGGCCTTCACGGTCCGCGCGAAAGAGGTTTACAGTGTCAGCGTCAGCTAAAATTGTCGTTGAAGTGGCGTATGCGCTACCCGAGAAACAGTATCTACAGCGTGTGACGCTGCAACAGGGCGCTACGGTGGAAGAGGCTATCCGCGCTTCCGGGCTGCTGGAATTGCGTACCGATATCGATCTCAGCAAAAATAAAGTGGGCATTTACAGCCGTCCGGTAAAGCTTGCTGATGTTCTCCAGGACGGTGATAGGGTGGAAATTTACCGGCCACTGATTGCCGATCCGAAAGAGCTGCGCAGACAGCGAGCAGAGAAATCCGCTAAAAAATAGCAGACAATAAAAAAGGTGCTCATTGAGCACCTTTTTTTGATCTGTTAATCCTACTTGTTGTCGGTCAAAGCAGGTTTGTTATCAATGTTCGTCAAAATGCCGCTGCTGTTAAAGGTCAGCGTCAGTGTTTGCTGGGTTACGCCTTCATGACCAGGTTGCTGACGGAACACATAAAACCAGGTGTTAGTGCCAAAAGGATCGGACATCATTGGTGTACCCAGAGCATAAGCAACCTGCTGTTGCGTCATACCCGTGCGCACTTTGGCGACATCGGTAGGTGTCAGATAATTTCCCTGGTTGATGTCAGGGCGGTAAACCACTCGCTCCAGAGTGGAACAGCCTGCAGTCAACATCAGTAGTACTGCTGCAGCAGCAGTCAGCGTTTTACAGCGCATAGTGATTTGATTCCTTTTCGGGCCCGAGCAGTACGCGGCTCATATGTAATATGCCGATGATAATAGACCTTTCACCACTTTAAAACCTTTTGCTGTCGGGTCGGTCGGCGATTTTATGTTGAACTCAGACCTTAACAAGGTAAAAAAGTTTATGCCGCCAGCAGTTCTTTTGCATTTGCGAGGGTATTGCGCGTCACTTCGCTACCGCCAAGCAGGCGGGCTAATTCCTGCAGGCGAGCGCGTTTATCAAGCGGCTGCATGTGTGTTTCGGTCATCGCGCCATCTGTTTCTTTGCTGACATAGAAATGTTGATGGCCACAGCCAGCAACCTGCGGCAGGTGAGTAACGCACATTACCTGAGTTGACTCGCCCAACTGACGCAGCATTTTTCCCACTACCGCAGCAGTCGGGCCGCTGATACCGACATCCACTTCATCGAAAATCAGCGCAGGTGTTTCCATTTTGCGTGCGGTAATAACCTGAATAGCCAGTGCAATGCGCGACAGTTCCCCACCGGAAGCGACTTTCGCAATCAGCTGCAACGGCTGGCCTGGGTTAGTGGTCACTTTAAACTCTATGCGATCGGCACCGTCTGCGCTCAGATGATGCTCCTCAAATTTTACATCAATGCAAAAGACACCGTGCGGCATTGAGAGAGTATGCATGCTCTCTGTAATCAGTTGTCCCAGCTCCTGAGCATAATGCTGGCGCTGTTTGTGCAGCATTTTTGCCGTTTCCAGAGCCTGCTGGTGGTGATTGTTCACCGCCAGGGTTAAGGTTTCGAGCGAGTCGGCCTGATCGTCTAACTGCTGTTGTTCATCCAGCAATGACTGATAGAACTGTGGCAGCGCTTCAGGGGCAACATGATGCTTGCGGGCCAATGAGATTTGTTTGGAAATACGCTGTTCAAGTTCAAACAAACGGTTAGGGTCCAAATCCAGACGATCGCAATAGTGGCGCAGCTCGTCGCTGGCTTCGCTGAGTTGGATCGTGGCCTCTTCCAGCATATCCAGGATACCGGAAAGTCTGCCGTCCATGCCTGCCAGTTCAGTGACCAGCTGCTTTGCAGTGTACAGTTGGCTTTGCAGGTTGATGTCTTCGCCATCCGCCAGGATAGCCAGCGCCTGTTGGCTGGTGGTGAGCAATTGCCCGCTGTTAGCCAGACGCTTGTACTCTTCATCAATTTGCTCAAATTCACCCGGCTGCGGGTTGAATTCGTTCAGTTCTTTTAACTGGTATTGCAACAGTTCTGCCCGGGCTGCACGCTCCTGACTCTGTTGTTGATGATGCGCCAGGTCACGGCAGCTTTGGTGCCACAGCTGGTAGCGCGCAGCCATTTCCTGAGTCAGGGACGCTTCATTGGCGTAACCATCCAGCAGAGACTTTTGGTGTTCTGATTTTGTCAGGAGCTGATGCGCATGCTGACCGTGGATTTGAATAAGCAACTGGCCCAGCTCGCGCAGCTGTGACAACGGTACGGCAGTGCCGTTAATGAAGCCGCGTGAACGTCCGTCGCTGCTGATAACACGACGCAGCAAACATTCACGGCCTTCCTCAAGCTGGTTTTCTTCCAGCCAGCGCAGAGCCGCGGGGGTGTCTTTTAAGGCGAATCGCGCGCAGAGGTCGGCTCGCGTGGCGCCTGCACGTACCATGTCGGCATCTGCGCGTCCGCCCAGGCACAAACCGAGAGCATCAATGGCAATGGACTTACCCGCACCGGTTTCACCGGTAATAACGGTCATTCCGTTCTGGAAATCGATCTCAAGTTCACGAACGATAGCAAAATTGCTGATGGTCAGTTGTGCCAACATAGCTGTTTTCCTGTATGAAAAACCATAACTGTAATTACATACAGTATAAACTGGTTTTTTATACAGTAAAGAGGTTGGCGTTAAATTAAAATAATTTTTTTGACCAGCCTAGTTTAGTGCTTAATGTGTTGAAATAGCTGTAATCTTTTGGGTGTATCAGGTTCAGATGATAATCACAGCGGCGAATTAATACGTCTTCACCTTCCTGTATAGGCAGGGCGATCTGGCTGTCGCAACTGATTTCCAGATCGTTACGGCGATGAGAGAAGCGCAGGCGAATGGTGCTGCTACTGTTGATCACCAGCGGTCGTGCGGAAAGTGTATGCGGGAACATCGGGACCAGCGTAATAGCATCCAGCGAAGGCGTCAGGATCGGACCTCCGGCAGAGAGCGAATAGGCGGTAGAGCCGGTCGGTGTGGAAATAATCAAGCCGTCCGAACGCTGGGAGAAGGCAAAAATTTCATCGATATAGACTTCAAATTCAATCATGTGCGCCACTTTTCCGGGGTGCAGCACAACTTCATTGATCGCAGTGCTAATACGCTTTTGGCAATCCTGTTGGCACACCTGGGCTTCAAGTAAAAAGCGCTTTTCGCTGATGTAGTGGCCTTCCAGCACGTCAGCTAACTGTTGTTGAGCATTGTCTGGGTCAAGGTCGGTCAGAAAACCAAGATTACCGCGGTTAATGCCAATAACCTTGATATCATAACGTGCCAGGGTGCGTGCGGCGCCCAGCATATTGCCGTCGCCGCCGACAACCACGGCGAGGTCTGCCTGCTGGCCAATCTCTGCGAGCGTACCGGTTTTCACATTTTTCAGCTGCAGCTCGTGGGCGATTTGTTGCTCAACGATAACCTCATAACCTTTGGCGCACAGCCAACGGTAGAGCATTTCATGTGTGGTCAGTGCAGTGGGGTGACGTGGATGCCCCACAATGCCAATACACTTGAAATGTTTGTTCATTTTCTCGAGGTCCTTGTAACGAAGATTAGTGACAATGTGAGTACTTCCCTTGAATCCCTGAATCTGATCCCCATAATAAGCCAAGTTAGCGAGATGAATGCGAAAAAAACGCGGAGAAATTCATGAGTAGTAAAGAACAGAAAACGCCTGAGGGGCAAGCCCCGGAAGAAATTATCATGGATCAGCACGAAGAAGTTGAGGCGGTTGAACCAGACGCTTCTGCTGAGCAGGTGGATCCGCGCGATGAAAAAATTGCGAATCTGGAAGCTCAGCTTGCTGAAGCCGAAACGCGCGAGCGCGACAGCGTGTTGCGTATCAAAGCGGAAATGGAAAACCTGCGTCGTCGTACCGAACTGGACATAGAAAAAGCGCATAAGTTTGCACTGGAAAAATTCGTCAACGAACTGCTGCCGGTGCTGGATAGCCTGGACCGTGCGCTGGAAGTTGCGGACAAAGACAATGACGCTATGGCGGCTATGGTCGAAGGTATTGAGCTGACCCGTAAGTCAATGCTGGATGTTGTGGCGAAGTTTGGCGTACAGGTGGTTGCGGATATCGACGTGCCGATGGACCCGAACGTGCACCAGGCGATTGCAATGGTAGAGTCTGATGACGTTGCTGCCGGTAATGTGCTGATGGTTATGCAGAAAGGCTATACCCTGAACGGACGTACCATCCGTGCGGCGATGGTCTCTGTGGCGAAAGCCAAAGGCTAATTAGCCTCAGACCGGGTAATGCTGATGCGCTACCCGGTCTGGATTACTCTCACTGGTCCGATACGCTTTCCCGCAGCGGTTTGACGGGCAACACCTGCACCTGTTTAATCATATTGTCCTGCACGTCGAGAATATCGATATCGTACTGCCCAATACGCACACGTGTGCCGGCAACCGGGATCTCTTCCAGCGCTTCAAGAATAATACCGTTCACGGTACGTGCGTCATCTTCCGGCAGGTGCCAGTTAAACGCCTTATTGATTTCACGAACGTTGGCGCTACCGTCAATGATCACCGAACCGTCATTCTGCGGTGTGACTTCTTCGGCAAGCGTCGGTGACATTGAGGTCGTGAAGTCACCAACAATCTCTTCCAGAATATCCTCGACCGTAACCAGTCCTTGAATATCGCCATATTCATTAACGACCAGGCCCACTTTCTTCTTATTGCGCTGAAATTTAATGAGCTGGGTGCTGAGTGGTGTGCCTTCCGGAACGTAATAAATTTCGTCGGCGGCGCGTAACATGGTCTCTTTGGTGAACTCTTTTTTCTCGGCCATCAATCGCCAGGCTTCACGTACGCGCAGCATACTGATGGCATCGTCGAGCGAGTCGCGATACAGCACAATACGACCGTGCGGGGAGTGCGAAAGCTGACGCACGATTGATTTCCAGTCATCGTTAATATCAATGCCGATAATTTCATTACGCGGGATCATGATGTCATCGACGCTGACTTTTTCCAGATCCAGCACTGACAGCAGCATATCCTGGTTACGGCGTGAGATTTGCGAGCGCGATTCATTCACCAGCGTTCGCAGTTCATCTTTACTCAGCGAACCGCTCACTACGATATCTGTTTTGATGCCCATCATGCGCATCAGAAGCCGCGTGATGGTGTTGAGTAGCCATACTAACGGCATCATCAGAATCTGCAGCGGAGCCAGCAGGACGCTGCTCGGATAGGCAACTTTTTCCGGATATAGCGCGGCAATCGTCTTTGGCAGCACTTCGGCAAAAACCAGCACCACAAACGTCAGTACCCCGGTGGCAATGGCGACGCCAGCATCGCCATACAGGCGCATACCGACAATGGTGCCGAGTGCGGAGGCCAGAATATTCACCAGATTATTACCGATGAGCACCAGGCTTATCAGGCGATCCGGCTTGCGAAGTAACTTTTCAACCCGTTTTGCCTGACGATTTCCCTGTTTGGCCCGATGGCGTAGGCGGTAGCGATTCAGGGTCATCATTCCGGTTTCAGAACCGGAAAAATAGGCGGAAATGACCACCATGATGAGGAGCGTGATAATGAGCGTGGTGGTGGAGATGTGTTCCACGTAGGGTTCCTTAAAGATTTAACTCACGAACTGCTGCAGGATACGGCTGCCGAAATAGGCCAGCGTCAGAATGCCAGCGCCTGCGACGTTAAACCATACGACGCGACGTCCGCGCCAACCTTCATGGTAATGCCCCCACAACAGAACGATATAGACAAACCATGCCACGATAGAGAGAACGGCTTTATCAATGTTCTCGGTACTGAACAGGTTATGCATGTAAAACAGGCCAGTGCACAGGGTGAGCGTCAGCAGAACCACGCCAATTTGGGTGATATGAAACATCTTCCGCTCAATACTCATCAGTGGCGGCATCTCATTGCTGAAGGCCAGTTTTTTGTTTTTCAGTTGGTAATCGATCCATGCCAACTGTAGCGCGTAGAGCGCGGCGATAATCAGCGTGGCGTAAGCGAACAGTGATAGCCCGATGTGAATCATCATGCCTGGCGTAGCTTCGAGATGGGTGATGAACTCGTTAGGCATAAACGTGGCGAAGGCCAGGTTTATCAGCGCAAAGGCGTAGACAATGGGCAGCAATAGCCAGCCACGATTGCGGGACGCGACGATGGTCATTACCGTACAGATCATCAGGCTTACCAGCGAGCCGACGTTCAACAGACTCAGGTTTTGTCCGCTTTCACCGCCGGGTAGGATACGCGCTTCCAGGGCGATAGCATGGCTTACCAGCGCAACGACCGCAGAGAGAATAGCCATACGCCGCCAGCCGCTGTTTTTTTGCAGCAGAGCGGGAATAATCAGCGCGAGGCTGACTGAGTAGGCGACAAGGGCGAGCAGAGCAAAAACGGGCATATAGGTGTCGACAGTTGGCCAGTGATAAAGAAAAGCAGTATAGCGTTACGTGACCGCTGCTCCAACCGTTGCATAACAACAAAGGCGGCTTCATGTTATACTGCGACAAATTTCTGTTGATGTGTCGCTGTCGCGACCGACCGTTTCCACCCCAGGCGAGAGACAATGTTTGATAATTTAACCGATCGTTTGTCGCGCACGCTGCGCAATATCAGTGGCCGTGGACGCCTTACTGAAGACAACGTTAAAGAGACGCTGCGCGAAGTGCGCATGGCGCTGCTGGAGGCTGACGTAGCGCTGCCGGTAGTGCGTGAGTTTATCAATCGCGTAAAAGAGAAAGCGGTTGGTCATGAAGTTAACAAAAGCCTGACGCCGGGTCAGGAGTTCGTCAAGATTGTCCGTAACGAACTGGTTGCCGCAATGGGCGAAGAAAACCAGACCCTGAATCTGGCTGCGCAGCCGCCAGCCGTGGTGCTGATGGCGGGCCTGCAGGGTGCGGGTAAAACGACCAGCGTCGGTAAGTTGGGTAAATTCCTGCGCGAGAAGCACAAGAAGAAAGTGCTGGTGGTCTCTGCGGACGTTTATCGCCCGGCGGCGATCAAACAGCTGGAAACGCTGGCCGAGCAGGTCGGTGTTGACTTCTTCCCGTCGGATGTCGGCCAGAAGCCGGTCGATATCGTTAACGCCGCGCTGAAAGAAGCCAAACTCAAATTCTACGACGTGCTGCTGGTGGATACCGCCGGTCGTCTGCACGTTGACGAAGCCATGATGGACGAAATCAAACAGGTCCACGCTTCTATCAAGCCGGTAGAAACGCTGTTTGTGGTCGACGCCATGACCGGTCAGGATGCCGCAAATACCGCAAAAGCCTTTAACGAAGCACTGCCGTTAACCGGCGTAGTGCTGACAAAAGTTGATGGTGATGCCCGTGGCGGTGCGGCGCTCTCTATTCGTCATATTACCGGTAAGCCGATTAAATTCCTCGGCGTCGGCGAGAAAACCGAAGCACTGGAGCCGTTCCATCCGGACAGGATTGCTTCGCGCATTCTCGGCATGGGTGACGTGCTGTCGCTGATCGAAGATATCGAAAGCAAGGTTGACCGTGCGCAGGCAGAAAAATTAGCCAGCAAGCTGAAAAAAGGCGATGGCTTCGATCTCAACGATTTCCTTGAACAGCTCAACCAGATGAAAAACATGGGCGGTATGGCAAGCCTGATGGGCAAGCTGCCGGGCATGGGTCAGATCCCTGACAATGTGAAATCGCAGATGGACGATAAAGTGCTGGTGCGTATGGAAGCCATCATCAACTCGATGACGATGAAAGAACGCGCTAAGCCGGAAATTATCAAAGGTTCCCGCAAACGCCGTATCGCTGCCGGTTGCGGTATGCAGGTACAGGACGTAAACCGCCTTCTGAAACAGTTCGACGACATGCAGCGCATGATGAAGAAAATGAAGAAGGGCGGAATGGCGAAGATGATGCGTGGTATGAAGGGGATGATGCCACCAGGCTTCCCCGGTAGATAAATATATCGGGCTACCTTATTTGCCATTTTGACGCCGGAGTGTGCTCGAAATGCTCACGTACTGTGTGTACGCTCCGCTTTCTGCGCGCGCGCCGACGCCAAACTGGCTGCAACGGTAACGCCCTGGTATAAAGCTTCATCACATGTTGATTGCTTTTTTCCCAGAAATCAGTAAAATTTTCGGGCTTTTAATATGACACCCGGGCTCCGTTCCTCGATGGGGCCTGGGTGTTTTATTCACACAAGAGGATGTTATGGTTACTATTCGTTTAGCTCGTCACGGCGCTAAAAAGCGTCCGTTCTACCAGGTTGTTGTTACCGACAGCCGTAATGCACGCAACGGTCGCTTCATCGAGCGCGTTGGCTTCTTTAACCCAATCGCTAGCGAAAAAGAAGAAGGCACTCGCCTGGATCTGGATCGCATCGCTCACTGGGTTGGCCAGGGCGCGACTATTTCTGATCGCGTAGCTACGCTGATCAAAGCAGCAAACAAAGCAGCTTAATCTGTCACGGTGGTCATGATGAGCAAGCAACTCGCCGCACAGGCTCCTGTGGAACCCATCGTTTTGGGGAAAATGGGGTCTTCTTACGGTATCCGTGGTTGGCTCAGAGTGTTTTCTTCCACTGAAGACGCCGAAAGCATTTTTGACTATCAGCCCTGGTTTATCCAGAAGGCGGGTCAGTGGCAGCAAGTACAGCTGGAAAGCTGGAAGCACCACAATCAGGATCTGATCATCAAGCTGAAAGGCGTTGACGATCGTGATTCGGCGAATCTACTGACTAATTGCGAAATTGTCGTGGATTCCTCGCAGTTGCCAGCGCTGGAAGATGGTTCCTACTACTGGAAAGACCTTATGGGCTGCCAGGTAGTGACTACTGAAGGCTACGATCTCGGTAAAGTCGTCGATATGATGGAAACCGGTTCGAATGACGTCATCGTCATCAAGGCAAACCTGAAAGATGCGTTTGGTATCAAGGAACGTCTTGTGCCGTTCCTCGATGGGCAGGTTATCAAGAAAGTCGATCTCGCTACTCGTACTATCGAAGTAGATTGGGATCCTGGTTTTTAAACCACCGGATAAACGGTAAAAGTCGGCGTTATGGGGATTGGCTTGTGTTTATAGGTATCGTTAGCCTGTTTCCAGAAATGTTCCGCGCAATTACCGATTACGGGGTAACTGGCCGGGCAGTAAAAAATGGCCTGCTGAACATCCAGAGCTGGAGTCCTCGTGACTTTACTCATGACCGGCACCGTACCGTGGACGATCGTCCTTACGGCGGCGGACCGGGGATGTTAATGATGGTGCAACCTTTACGGGACGCCATTCATGCAGCAAAAGCTGCGGCTGGTGAAGGCGCAAAGGTGATTTATCTGTCACCTCAGGGACGCAAGCTTGATCAAGCGGGCGTTAGCGAACTGGCCACGAATCAAAAGCTGATTCTGGTATGTGGTCGCTATGAAGGAATAGATGAGCGCGTGATTCAAACCGAAATTGACGAAGAATGGTCAATCGGCGATTACGTACTCAGCGGTGGTGAGTTACCGGCAATGACGCTGATCGACTCCGTGTCCCGGTTTATTCCGGGAGTTCTGGGTCATGAGGCTTCGGCAATCGAAGATTCGTTTGCTGATGGGTTGCTGGATTGCCCGCACTATACCCGACCTGAAGTGTTAGAGCAGATGGAAGTACCGGCGGTGTTACTGTCGGGGAACCACGCTGAGATACGTCGCTGGCGTTTGAAGCAGTCGCTGGGCCGGACCTGGCTTAGAAGACCTGAACTTCTGGAAAACCTGGCTCTGACTGAAGAGCAAGCAAGGTTGCTGGCGGAGTTCAAAAAGGAACACGCACAACAGCAACATAAACATGATGGGCAGGCGTAAGCCCCCAATATCAGTTTACCCAGGATAAGAGATTAAATTATGAGCAACATTATTAAGCAACTTGAACAAGAACAGATGAAGCAGGACGTACCTTCCTTCCGTCCGGGTGATACCGTGGAAGTGAAAGTATGGGTTGTTGAAGGTTCCAAAAAACGTCTGCAGGCATTCGAGGGCGTGGTTATCGCTATTCGTAACCGCGGTCTGCACTCTGCATTCACTGTTCGTAAAATTTCCAACGGCGAAGGCGTTGAGCGTGTCTTCCAGACTCACTCTCCGGTAGTTGACAGCATTGCTGTTAAACGTCGTGGTGCTGTTCGTAAAGCTAAACTGTACTACCTGCGTGAGCGCACTGGTAAGTCTGCTCGTATCAAAGAGCGTCTTAACTAAGATTCGCGCAAGCGACATCCTGTTAGAAAAGGGCTGGCCGAAAGGCTGGCCCTTTTTTTATTGATGCTGCCCATAATATGTCGAAATATTGTGGAGTGTGGTTAATAAATAAATTATCCGATATTTTGGCGGGAACTGAAGTTCAGAAAGCATTGTTTATTGTTGTTACGGTTGTAATGGTGGATGCAGTGCAGTTGATTACATGTTGATGGTGATTATAATAAAAATAATTATATTGATATGGTTGCATCGCCTTGTTTTTACGACATATTAGAAACGGATCACAAACGGTAAACATTGTTTTGATAGTATGTGGTCTGTAATTGCGAAACCCAATGCTTCTATATTTACCAAGATTATTGTTTGGGTGATTATGCTGGGTTTGGTCCTGTAACTGACTAGTGCTCGATAAGGATTTTAGTACCTAACTGGTGCTAAAGCGTGCGAGGAATGTCAGGCAGCAACAATAAAAATCATGAGTAATATTTGATGTTCTCTATTTAAAGGATAATACTAATGAAAGTATGTTTTTCTTTTCTAATAATAATACTGCTCTCAATTTCATCTTCTACTGTATCTGCAAAAAACTACCCATGTTCTAAATCTAAAGGTGGAGTATCGCATTGCACCGCTGACGGAAAATTTGTCTGTAATGATGGTAGTATTAGTCGCTCTAAGAAAAAGTGTTCTTAAAGTATCATCTCGTGAGGCGTACTAGATAGGGTGAAGCCAACCGTCTGATTCGTTCAAAGCTTTTACCCTACAAGCTGATCTTAACGAAAACTAAAGGTAAGAAGAACCGTATAGTACCGATCCCTCGGTGGCTGTATGACGAGTTGGCTCCTTTGCAGGGTAAAATGTTTCACCCCTGCTATCTGGAGTTTAAGAAAATGCTCGCTCTGACCGATATCGAGTTAGCTGAGGGACAAATGACGCATGTGCTACGTCATACGTTTGCAAGCCATTTTATGATGAATGGAGGTAATATCTTGGTACTCCAACGGATTTTAGGCCATGCCAATATTAGGGAAACTATGATATATGCTCATTTTGCACCAGATCATTTAGAAGAAGCTGTAACTCTTAACCCTATTTCTAATTTAACAGGATTATATGATGAGTGAGCCTACTATCGATACACCGCCAAAGATGTCTGAGGCTAAAATTAAGAGAGTATATACTCGTGGTTATTATAATTTGGTTGAGATAGGTGCTGTATTTTTAATTGCAAATATAATATTTTCCACAGGGATATTAGACTCAACTTTTTATTATTTGTTTCCGAATTCGAGAACAGACCTTACCCAGTTGCCGTGGTTTGTTAGGTCGTTATTTACTGTATCATTTGTGATCGTTTACACAATTATTTATGGTGTATCTCCGATCCAAAGAATACTTATGAGAATCACTGGTAGTGAGTCAATAAATAAATCGTCAATGTTTAACGTTGTGGACATCATCAATGAGATAAAATTGCTCAAAAAGGCTCAAGAAGAGGGGGGGCGGATAAGGATGATTCGCTGGATTTTTATCTTAAAGGTCTGATTACTAGCTCTGAAGGCCTTGCGAAGAATATTTATTCCCGTGGTAGTCTTTATTTATTGGTTGGCGTTTGCTTTGCAATAATAGGGTTGGGTTTTTTCTATTCTCAATCACATGTAATCGATACTAAAGGTGATGCAGTCACCAAGGTAATGTATCTTATTCCTAATTTTGGTGTGTTATTTTTCTTGGAGTTAATAGCATTTTTCTTTTTAAAGCAATATAGGGTAACAATGGATGAGTTTCGTTATTACGAGGCGATAAAACGTTCCCGCGAGGAAAGCCTTGCTATTATAAAACTTGCAATGAGTAGCCAAAAAGATATTGATATAATAGATCTTCTAGATAAGATCAATTTTAGCTCGAGAGTTGGAAGACTAGAGGCAGGGCAAACCACTGAAATTATTGAAGCTCGAAAGTTAGACAAAAATGAACTTGATACCTTAGTAAAACTGACCGAGGCAGTTGCGGGTAAGATTGCGCAGGGAAATAAGTAGTGTCCACATTCTGCCCATGCAGCATGTTTTTGACCGCATTTCGTTGCACTAGCGATACATATAACTAACTGTTTATAATGAAAAATGCATGTTTATCAATGGCGTAAGGTAAAAGCGTCTTAACTAAGATTCGCGCAAGCGACATCCTGTTAGAAAAGGGCTGGCCGAAAGGCTGGCCCTTTTTTTATCCCGACGTTTACTCTTTTGTTCTTTATGGCAATAGAAGGACTGCGCGGCGCGCAGCCAGTTGGGGGACGATTATGGTGTCGTGATCACGACCGCCACGCGGCGGTTTTCAGCGCGACCTTTTGATGTCTGGTTGCTGGCAATGGGATATTTCTTCCCGAGTCCCTGAGTAGTCAGGTTGGTGCGGGGAATATTAGCGCCCTGCGCCCAGGCATCGGCAACGACATTAGCGCGTTTGAGTGACAGAGCTTCGTTATAGCTGTCTTCACCGTAGTTATCAGTATGACCATCCAGGCGAGCATGATTTAGCCCGGTAGCTGCCAGTTTGGATGCCATTTCCTTGATCTGTTTTTCACTTTCAGGACGGAGTTTATAGTCATTTTTGTCAAACAGGATAGTGTCAGACAGGCCGAGAGACCAGTCTCCTGATGCTTCAGTAAATCCGTATGATTTCATGGCTGCAATTTGCTCTGGGGTAAATTTTCCCTGAGGTGCCTGACAGCCCGCCAGAATCAGTAAAAGCAGAAGAAACGGGGATAATAAACGTTTTAGCATGTGTGTAATTCCTTATTTTTTAATAATGCGTTCAGAACGCAAATGTTTAGCCTGATACATATTTTGATCGGCAAGTTCTTGTAATTTTTCGGCAGAGGCATGTTCCCACGTCAGCGCAAACCCAATACTGAGCGTCATGCTTGCCAGATGACCATTATGCAGGTCAAAAGGTCGGTTAAACTCTTGTGACAGTGCCGCGCAGATCCGCTGAACCTCATATTCAGAATGAACGCTGTACAGCACCATAGCGAACTCATCGCCGCCAAGTCTGTATGGGTAATGGCGACTCCCCCCAAACTCGGATAACCTTTTTGCGACTTCAATCAGGACCCGATCCCCCGCTGCGTGGCCCCAGGTATCATTAATAAATTTAAAATTGTCGCCATCAAGGAATAACAATGCCGAGCTGCTGTGGGCGGCATCATCATTCATTAGGGCATTTATGCTGCTGCGAAATGCGGCGCGATTTGCCAGACCCGTCAGAGGATCATGTAGTGCAGTACGCAACAGCTGAGCGTTTTTTGCCTGCAGTTTAAGTTGCCACTCCTCCATCTCGTCCAGCAGACTATTAAAGTCCAGGGCAAAGAGATGGAACTCTTCAATGCGTTCCTCTGATACGCGCCGTGAAAAGTTACGGTTGGTACGAACATCATGTACCACCTCGGTAATGTTTTGCAGTGCATCCACAACGCCATTGTGTAAATAGCGAGTGAGCATTAATGCAATACCGGATGCCAACAGAATGCACCCGGTAAGGACGGCCAGCGACAAATAGATGAAATGACTGATAACGCTATCGCGCGCAGTCAATCGTACTTCGCCGATGACGTTGCCATTATGCAAAATCGGCTGAGTGACCGGTTGTGGGAACAGCCAGTGGCTGATCATCCCGCTGATCTTTTCAGTGGTATCCTGCGCGTTATAGCGCCAGGTGGCGATCACCTTCTGGTTTTTATTACGAACTTCTGCAACGGAAAATTGCCCCTGCTGACCCAGTGCCGCCAGCGTTTCAGTTGCTGCAACACTATCAGAAAAGACTAATGCAGCTTCGAGCGTACGGGTCATGGTAGCGGCAGTCAGATCCAGATTCTTTTGCGCATACTGTCTTAATGCCAGCACGGAAGAAATGCTGAGCAGCAGCCAGATCAGCATCATGGTTACCAGAACGCTGATTATGCTGATACGCCGTAATGTTCGCTTAAACGTCGGGCGTGCTATGGGAGAATGGCCCTTATCCATGCTTATTATTCCGTGCAAGCATCAATACGTCTGGACTGACCCTTACGCCGCTGCGTGAAAGGGAATCCATATTTACGGAAAATCTCACATCTTCGTCTTTAATTATGAGGCAAAAGGCGCTGCCAATAACGCATTCAGGGTTCTGTTCAGCAATTAATAACAATGCCTTAGTCGGATATTTATTCTTTAATTCCACCTGATAAGTAGGGGATTCTTTTCCAAAATAAAAACCGTCACACTGCGAAACTAATATTTCTTGTTCCGTACGGATGATGACGGGAAGATAGGGTAATGCGCCTGCACTGGTATCTTTCAGGACACTGGAAAAACGCGATGAAGAGAAAATACACAGTTTTGGGGGCCCGGAAAGTGCAGGCCAGCGTGTATAACTGACGATGCCGGAAACCATAGCGCGTACCGATTTTGCTTCTTCCGTAACGCTTTGGGCATACAGCGGTAATCCGGTCAGGAGCAGTGCCAGTAGAAGTATGAGTCGGTAAGAATAGCTCATGAATAGTTACCTACCAGCGTTTGCTGTAAAACGTCGAAATACATTCAAGATTGTTTGCAACAAAATAACATTATTTTCCTAAGCCGTCATTATTCCTGGAATAATGCTATTGGTGATTTAAGTTAAATCCTAATGGTTTATAAAATATAACCCATTGTTTAATTTAACCTTATCGAGGCAGCACCCTCGTTTGCCCCTTGCTGCCAGGCGCTGTGTAACTGGTCAACATTTTCGACAGTATCGCAACTGGGCGGAAAAGTTTTCCCGGTCAGGCCTCTGGCATAAACAAAATCCTGCTGGCAGGTTTTACGTTGTCCCTCGGCGTAACCCTTAAGGTATTCCGTACGATCGACGTCGGGGTCATTGTAGTTGTCGGCAAGCGTTTCATTATCTTTAACGGCATAACCCGAAATGGCATCTTGTATCCCGGCGTCGTACCAGTCGGTTCCAGTCCAGGTAGGGGCATGGGTGTAGGGGTCTATCTGACATCCGCTAAGAAGTAATAGAAACAAGATGCTGATGAGTTGCTTCATTGCCTGTGCTCCTTCGTTTTTTTAAGCATAGTGGATCTGAAAATTCGGTAGTGTAAATTTAAATGTACATTTGCAAGGGCTGTTTTTGCCTTGAAATAACATCATGTAAATTAAAATTTACGGATTGTGGATTGAAATCTTTACCTATTGTGATATCGTTATTTCCTCCTCGCTGAGGATCAACTATCGCAAACGAGCTAAACAGGATCACCATCATGCAAAAAGACGCGCTGAACAACGTACATATTACCGACGAACAGGTTCTGATGACTCCGGAGCAGCTGAAAGCTGAATTTCCGCTGAGCCAGGAGCAAGAGGCGCAAATCACCCAGTCGCGTAAAACCATCTCAGATATTATCTCCGGTCGCGATCCGCGCCTGCTGGTCGTATGTGGCCCATGCTCCATTCACGATCCTGAAATGGCTATTGAGTATGCTCGTCGATTTAAAGCCCTTGCCGCAGAGGTCAGCGATAGCCTCTACCTGGTGATGCGCGTCTATTTTGAAAAACCCCGTACCACTGTCGGCTGGAAAGGGTTAATTAACGATCCTCATATGGATGGCTCTTTTGATGTTGAAGCAGGTCTGAAAATTGCGCGTCAGCTGCTGCTTGAACTGGTAAATATGGGACTGCCGCTGGCAACTGAAGCGCTGGATCCAAATAGCCCGCAATACCTGGGCGACCTGTTTAGCTGGTCCGCAATCGGTGCCCGTACTACGGAATCGCAGACTCACCGCGAAATGGCTTCCGGTCTTTCGATGCCGGTTGGCTTTAAGAATGGTACCGACGGTAGCCTGGCGACCGCCATTAACGCCATGCGTGCGGCTGCGCAGTCGCACCGCTTTGTCGGTATTAACCAGGCCGGGCAGGTTGCACTGCTGCAAACACAGGGGAATCCGGACGGTCACGTGATCTTGCGCGGAGGTAAAGCGCCGAACTACAGCCCGGCAGATGTCGCCCAGTGCGAAAAAGAGATGGAGCAGGCGGGACTACGACCTTCTCTGATGGTAGATTGCAGTCATGGTAATTCCAATAAAGATTACCGCCGTCAGCCTGCCGTGGCTGAATCCGTGATTGCACAAATCAAAGATGGCAATCGCTCGATCATTGGCTTGATGATTGAAAGTAATATTCACGAAGGCAACCAGTCTTCCGAACAGCCGCGCAGCGAAATGAAATACGGCGTATCCGTAACTGACGCCTGCATTAGCTGGGAAATGACGGATGCGCTGCTGCGTGAAATTAGCCAGGATTTAAACGGCCAGCTGTCGGCGCGTGTAGCATAAGAGGTTGATTATGGTTGCTGAATTGACCGCATTACGCGATCAAATTGATGAAGTCGACAAGGCGTTGCTGGATTTACTGGCACGCCGCCTGGAGCTGGTTGCCGAAGTAGGTGAAGTAAAAAGCCGCTTTGGGCTGCCGATCTACGTGCCGGAGCGGGAAGCCTCTATGCTGGCCTCTCGTCGCGCGGAAGCGGAAGCCCTTGGCGTGCCGCCGGACCTGATTGAAGATGTGCTACGCCGCGTTATGCGTGAGTCCTACTCCAGTGAGAACGACAAAGGGTTTAAAACGCTTTGTCCTTCTCTGCGGCCGGTGGTGATTGTCGGCGGCGGCGGTCAGATGGGGCGTCTGTTCGAAAAAATGCTCACCCTGTCAGGTTACCAGGTGCGGATCCTGGAACAGCAGGACTGGGATCGCGCGCCGGAGATCGTCTCTGATGCCGGCATGGTGATCGTCAGCGTGCCGATCCACGTCACCGAGCAGGTGATCGCCAAACTACCTCGTCTGCCGTCTGACTGCATTCTGGTGGATCTGGCTTCGGTGAAAAATGGTCCTTTACAGGCGATGCTGGCTGCACATGATGGCCCGGTGGTGGGGTTACACCCAATGTTTGGTCCGGACAGCGGCAGTCTGGCCAAGCAGGTCGTCGTTTGGTGTGACGGACGTCAGCCGGAAGCTTATCAGTGGTTTCTGGAACAGATTCAGGTATGGGGTGCGCGACTGCATCGGATCAGCGCCGTTGAACATGACCAGAACATGGCGTTTATTCAGGCACTGCGTCACTTTGCGACCTTTGCTTACGGTCTGCATTTAGCGGAAGAGAACGTTCAACTGGAGCAGCTGCTGGCGCTCTCTTCGCCGATTTACCGGCTTGAGCTGGCGATGGTTGGCCGTCTGTTTGCCCAGGATCCGCAGCTCTATGCCGATATTATTATGTCGTCTGAGAGCAACCTTGCGCTGATTAAACGCTACTACCAACGTTTTGGCGAGGCGATCGGTTTACTGGAGCAGGGCGATAAGCAAGCGTTTATCGACAGTTTCCGTAAGGTGGAGCATTGGTTTGGCGATTATGCGAAACGCTTCCAGAGTGAAAGCCGTACCTTGTTACGCCAGGCGAATGACAGCCGTCCTTAATTAAGATGCCGGATGGCGGGTTTGCCTTATCCGGCCTTCAAAAATCGTATGAATCGTAGGCCGGATAAGCGTAGCGCCATCCGGCATTGTCAAACGTTAGCTCGGATCGACTGGCACCACGTTCTCACTTGGATAGCATCCCAGTACTTTCATCGAACGCGTAATCTCACCCAGCTCTTTCAATGCTTTTTGCATCTGGGGCGACTCCAGGTTGGCCTGGATATCAAGATAAAACATCTCTTCCCACGGATTGCCGTGAATCGGGCGTGACTCCAGTTTAGTCATAATCAGATTATGGTTACGCAGTACCAGCAGCGCCTCAACCAGCGCACCGGCTTGTTGCCCCGTCGCCATCAACAGGGTTGTTTTTGCCGGAACCTGATCGGAAACATTGATTGCTTTGCGTGCCAGCACCACGAAGCGGGTGATGTTTTGCGACTGGTTAGCCTCAATATGCTCGAGAACCTGCAATCCATACAGTACGCCTCCGGCTTCGCTCCCCAGGGCCGCCACGCGCGGTGAGTTAGCCTGCGCAACTTTTTCCATCGCCGCAGAGGTGCTTTCAGTGTACTCAATCTTCCAGTGCGGGTAGCGATTCAGGAATTTGCTGCACTGCTGGAACGGCTGCGGATGGCTATATACCGTTTCAATAGTCTCAAGATCCGTCGTGCCAGACACCAGTACACAGTGGTCTATCGTAATGGTCATCTCGCCAACGATAGACAGGCTGGTGTGCTGCAGCAGGTCGTAAACGTCGTTAATCCCACCGGAGCTGGTGTTTTCAATCGGTACCACAGCATAGTCAGCCTGTCCGGTTTCGACCTGATTAAAGATATCGGCAAATTTTGCGCAGCCGCTTTCAATAAATTGTTCAAAATGGCGGGCAGCGTACTGACGTGCTGCGAGATGGGAATATGACCCTTTTGGCCCAAGGAAGGCCACGCGCGCGGAGTGTGGGTTAATTTTGTTCAGGTGCTGCTGGAGCAGTGCCTGTTGAGTCAGGACGGAATCTTCGATTATGAGCTGGAACAGGCGAGTAATGTAGTGAGCATCAAGATGATGTGCTTTGCCAAGCTGAATGAGTCGGTCCAAAAGGTCACGTTCACGATCGATATCACGAACCGGACGATGCGAAAGCAGTTTGGCTTTACCAACTTCTACGGCCAGTCCACGTCGCTCAGCCAGCAGGGCCAGTAATTTTTCATCCAGCGTGCTGATCTTATCGCGCAGCGCCAGCAATGGGTTTTCCGATGTCATAGTGTTGCCTTTCTTGTTATCAATAAAAAAGGCCTCCCGTTGTGGGAGGCCTTATTGTTCGTCTTCGCATTCTTTATCACACGACGAAACGCCTCCCATTCAGGGGAAGGTAAAAAAGAATGCGAAGAAGAACGGGACAAGTTTCATGTAATTTTCCTTTGGCTACGTCAGTAAAGTACCCGTACTGTTTTCACCCTGTCAACAAAAAACGCGCCCGAAGGCGCGTTGGCGATACACTCAATGTAAGGGACTACTCTTCTTCTGCTTCGACGAAGTTGGCGTCTTTGACTGAAGTTGTTGCACGACGGGCTTCGCCTTTGTGCTGCACTTTATTGAGCTGCCGTTCCAGCTTGTTGATCAAATCGTTAATTGCTGTGTACATATCCTCGTGTTTTGCGCTGGCGACCAGATGTCCGTTCGGTGTATTGATGGTGGCATCAGCAATGAAACCCTGTGGCTCCTTAGACAGAATGATATGTGGATTAATCAGATGAGTTTGCCATTTTTCTAGTTTGGCGAGACGGTCTGCGACATGCTGGCGAATTGCCGGAGTAATTTCCATTTGTTTACTGGTAATGTTCATTGTCATAAATTTTACCTCTTGTCTTTCCCGTCTTGGTGATTCCAGCATACCGTTCCTAATGTCAAAATGTGTGATCTAAATCACATTATTTTGTCGCTTTTTGTCAAGAAAACCTTTTTGTGAGGCACCGCAGGAACAGGCGATTTTTTACTTGAGGAATACCTGAAAGCAGGCCATATTTGATGGGATGCGTCGGAGCTAAACCGCTTCAGTTGTGGCGTTAACGGATAAAAAAACGGCAGCCCAGGGGCTGCCGTTTTGCATTCTGAGGCAAATCAGGTATTGCTGCTGTTGGCGGCAATGATTTTCGCGACTTTTTCTGCCTGCGCATTCATCTGCATCTGGCGATAAGCGTTTTCCATCAACGGCAGGGCATTACGTGTTGCCTGGGTATCCGGGTAGTCGCGCAGCATGCCTTCCACACGGTTTACCACGGCAACCCATGCGCCGCGGGCAGTGTAGTATTCTGCAACGGAGTATTCATACTTCGCCAGGCGGTCTTTCAGGAACACCAGACGTTTGGTGGCGTCAGTAGTGTACTGGCTATTCGGATACCCACGCACCAGTTTGGAAAAGTCATTAAACGCAGCTCGGGCATGTTGCGGATCGCGATCGCTACGATCAACACCAAAGAATCCTTGCAGTGCGCTATCATCCAACGCCATATTGGTCAGGCCACGCATATACATGACATAATCAATGTTAGGGTGTGTCGGGTTAAGACGGATAAAACGATCGATGGCAGCCTGAGCAAGTGGCAGATCGGCGTTTTTGTAGTAGGCGTAGATGAGATCTAATTGCACCTGCTGAGAATACGGTCCAAATGGATAACGGTTATCCAACGCTTCCAATTGCGTTATTGCCTGTTTCCAGTTACCGTCCTGCAGCTTTTGCTGAGCAGTCGCGTAGATTTCATTTGGCGGATTATCGGGCACCTCTTCCTTTGAACCAGAGCAACCCGCCAAAAACAGGCTCAACGTGGCTGCTGCCACCAGATATTTCATGCGCGTCATGACGTTTTGACTTTCCTCAAAATGTAATACGGGAGATTCTCTGTTCCTGCTCCCGGTTAAGACCAGCTACAATAGCACACTATATTAAACGGCAAAGCCGTAAAACCCAACGTTAAACGAAGAAGCAGTTTATGGCACAACGAGTAGAACTCACCGCAACAGTCTCCGAAAATCAGCTCGGTCAACGCTTAGATCAGGCTTTGGCCGAATTGTTCCCTGATTATTCGCGATCGCGCATAAAAGAATGGATCCTTGACCAGCGCGTACTGGTAAATGACCAACTTTGCGATAAACCGAAAGAAAAAGTGTTGGGTGGAGAGCGTGTCTCCATCAATGCAGAAATTGATGAAGAGGTTCGTTTTGAACCTCAGGATATCCCACTGGATATCGTTTATGAAGATGACGACATTCTTGTCATCAACAAACCCCGTGACCTTGTAGTGCATCCGGGCGCCGGGAATCCCGATGGTACGGTATTGAATGCGTTACTGCATTACTACCCGCCAATCGCGGATGTTCCTCGTGCAGGTATCGTGCACCGTCTGGATAAAGACACGACCGGATTAATGGTGGTGGCAAAAACGGTTCCGGCGCAAACACGTTTGGTGGAGTCGTTGCAGCTGCGCGAAATTACCCGTGAGTACGAAGCCGTGGCAATTGGTCACATGACTGCTGGCGGAACCGTTGAGGAACCGATTAGCCGTCACCCGACCAAGCGTACGCACATGGCGGTACACCCAATGGGGAAACCGGCGGTAACGCACTATCGCATTATGGAACACTTCCGTGTGCACACGCGTCTGCGGTTGCGTCTGGAAACCGGACGTACGCACCAGATCCGCGTGCACATGGCACATATCACTCATCCGCTGGTGGGCGATCAGGTTTACGGCGGTCGTCCACGTCCACCGAAAGGCGCTTCTGACGAATTTATCTCCGTACTGCGTAAGTTCGACCGTCAAGCGCTGCACGCGACCATGCTGCGTTTGTATCACCCGATTTCCGGTATCGAAATGGAATGGCATGCACCGATCCCACAAGATATGGTGCAGTTGATTGAAGTGATGCGCGCTGATTTCGAAGAACATAAGGATGATATTGCCTGGCTATGAGTAAGCTAATTGTCCCGCAGTGGCCGATACCGCAAGGTGTCGCGGCGTGTAGTTCTACCCGTATTGGCGGAGTCAGTATGCCGCCTTACGATTCGCTGAATCTGGGCGCCCATTGCGGCGATAACCCGGAGCATGTTGAAGAGAACCGCAAACGACTGTTTGCTGCGGGCAATCTGCCGTCAAAGCCAGTCTGGTTGGAGCAGGTCCACGGTAAGGATGTCCTGAAACTGACCGGCGAGCCTTACGCCTGCAAACGCGCAGATGCGTCGTACAGCAACACGCCGGGCACCGTGTGTGCGGTGATGACCGCTGATTGTTTGCCGGTGTTGTTTTGCAATCGTGCCGGAACGGAAGTTGCTGCGGCCCATGCGGGTTGGCGCGGATTATGCGCCGGCGTGCTGGAAGAGACGGTGGCGTGTTTTGCCGACAAACCTGAAAACATTATTGCCTGGCTAGGCCCGGCGATAGGTCCAAACGCGTTTGAAGTTGGACCAGAAGTCCGCGAGGCGTTCATGACGAAAGATCCGCAAGCGGACCTTGCATTTGTACCGCGCGGCGATAAGTATCTGGCGGATATCTACCAGCTTGCGCGCCAGCGTCTGTCCAGTGTCGGGTTAGAGAACATCCACGGCGGCGACCGTTGCACCTTCAGCGAAAGTGAGACGTTCTTCTCTTATCGTCGCGACAATACCACGGGTCGTATGGCAAGTTTTATTTGGCTGATATAACCTAAAGAATCAAGACGATCCGGTACGTGTAATTTTCTTTTCACATAATTCAGGTCATTCACCTTGAATAATTGAGGGATGACCTCATTTAATCTCCAGTAGCAATTTTGACCTGTTATGGGAGGAGTTATGCGTCTGGATCGTCTTACTAATAAATTCCAGCTTGCTCTTGCCGATGCCCAGTCACTCGCATTGGGGCACGACAATCAATTCATCGAACCACTTCATCTAATGAGCGCCTTGCTGAATCAGGAAGGGGGATCGGTACGTCCTTTATTAACGTCTGCTGGCATTAATGCTGGCCAGTTACGTACAGCCATTGACCAGGCGTTGAGCCGTTTGCCACAGGTAGAAGGTACCGGTGGCGATGTGCAGCCTTCTCAGGAACTGGTGCGTGTACTGAATCTTTGCGACAAGCTGGCGCAAAAACGTGGGGACAACTTTATTTCGTCAGAACTGTTCGTTCTGGCGGCGCTTGAGTCACGCGGTACGCTGACCGACTTATTAAAATCAGCAGGCGCGACGACCGCCAATATCACTCAGGCAATTGAACAAATGCGTGGAGGTGAAAGCGTGAATGACCAGGGGGCTGAAGACCAACGTCAGGCCTTGAAAAAATATACCGTCGATCTGACCGAACGTGCCGAACAGGGCAAACTCGATCCGGTCATCGGCCGTGATGAAGAAATTCGCCGTACCATTCAGGTTCTGCAACGTCGTACTAAAAATAACCCGGTGTTAATCGGTGAACCCGGTGTCGGTAAAACCGCCATCGTTGAAGGGCTGGCCCAACGCATCATCAATGGTGAAGTGCCGGAAGGCTTAAAAGGCCGTCGTGTACTGGCGCTGGATATGGGCGCGCTGGTGGCTGGGGCCAAATATCGTGGTGAGTTCGAAGAACGTTTAAAAGGTGTGCTGAACGATCTCTCGAAACAGGAAGGCAACGTCATTCTGTTTATCGACGAATTGCATACCATGGTTGGGGCGGGTAAAGCCGATGGCGCAATGGACGCCGGGAACATGCTGAAACCAGCACTGGCTCGCGGGGAACTGCACTGCGTAGGCGCAACAACGCTTGATGAGTATCGCCAGTACATCGAAAAAGATGCGGCGCTGGAACGTCGTTTCCAGAAAGTGTTTGTGGCTGAACCTTCAGTGGAAGACACCATCGCAATCTTGCGTGGCCTGAAAGAACGTTATGAACTGCACCATCATGTGCAGATTACTGACCCGGCGATTGTTGCGGCTGCTACGCTGTCTCATCGCTATATTGCCGATCGTCAGTTGCCGGATAAAGCTATCGACCTTATTGACGAAGCGGCATCCAGCATTCGTATGCAGATTGACTCCAAGCCGGAGGAACTCGACAGACTCGACCGCCGTATTATCCAGCTCAAACTGGAACAGCAGGCATTAATGAAAGAGTCTGATGAGGCAAGTAAAAAACGTCTCGATATGCTCAACGAAGAGCTGGACGACAAAGAACGCCAGTATTCTGAGTTAGAGGAAGAGTGGAAAGCTGAAAAAGCTTCCCTCTCGGGAACGCAAACTATCAAGGCTGAGCTGGAGCAGGCAAAAATCGCCATCGAACAGGCGCGCCGCGTTGGCGACCTGGCGCGGATGTCTGAACTGCAGTACGGCAAAATTCCTGAACTGGAAAAACAGCTGGAAGCAGCCACCCAGTCTGAAGGCAAAACCATGCGTCTGCTGCGTAATAAAGTTACGGATGCGGAAATTGCTGAGGTACTGGCGCGCTGGACGGGGATCCCTGTTGCTCGCATGCTGGAAGGCGAACGAGAAAAACTGTTGCGTATGGAGCAGGAGCTGCACAGCCGCGTGATTGGTCAGAACGAAGCGGTGGAAGCCGTTTCTAATGCCATTCGTCGTAGCCGCGCGGGCTTGTCCGATCCGAATCGTCCGATTGGTTCATTCCTGTTCCTTGGTCCAACCGGTGTCGGTAAAACCGAACTGTGCAAAGCGCTGGCAAACTTTATGTTCGACAGTGACGACGCAATGGTGCGTATCGATATGTCCGAGTTTATGGAGAAACACTCCGTGTCTCGTTTGGTCGGGGCACCTCCGGGATATGTCGGTTATGAAGAAGGTGGGTATCTGACGGAAGCAGTACGTCGTCGTCCTTACTCCGTCATCTTGTTGGATGAAGTGGAGAAAGCGCATCCGGATGTGTTCAACATTCTGCTGCAGGTGCTTGATGATGGTCGTCTGACTGACGGACAGGGGAGAACGGTCGACTTCCGTAATACGGTTGTCATCATGACCTCGAACCTGGGGTCCGATCTGATCCAGGAACGCTTCGGTGAGTTGGATTACGGTCACATGAAAGATATGGTGCTGGGCGTCGTGAGCCATAACTTCCGCCCGGAATTCATCAACCGTATAGATGAGGTTGTCGTATTCCATCCGCTGGGTGAGCAGCACATTGCTTCTATTGCTCAGATCCAGTTGCAGCGTCTGTACAAACGTCTGGAAGAGCGTGGCTATGAAATACATATTTCTGACGAGGCGCTTAAACTGCTGAGCGCGAATGGTTACGATCCGGTGTATGGAGCGCGTCCATTGAAACGTGCTATCCAGCAGCAGATCGAAAACCCGCTGGCGCAGCAAATTCTGTCTGGTGAACTGATTCCAGGCAAAACGATTCGTCTGGAAGTGAATGACGATCGCATAGTGGCAGTGCAGTAAGTCACAAAACAACAATAAACGGGCCCTGCGGGGCTCGTTTTTGTTTAAAATCCAGGCAGAAATGGATGTGTTGATTGAAAAGTAATCGCTTGATAAGTTTTTTATATTTTTAACTTGTCAGCCTGAAATAACTCCCTATAATGCGCCTCCACTGACACGGAACAACGGATTACACGCCGCCGGGTCAGCGGAGTTCCACTGAGAACTCCGGCGAAGAAAGCGAAATTAAATGCTTGACTTCGTGGCGGGATGGCGTAATATGCACACCCCGCGCCGCTGAGAAAAAGCGAAGCGGCACTGCTCTTTAACAATTTATCAGACAATCTGTGTGGGCACTCGAAGATACGGATTCTTAACGTCGCAAGACGAAAAATGAATACCAAGTCTCAACGAGTGAACACGTAATTCATTACGAAGTTTAATTCATTGAGCATCAAACTTTTAAATTGAAGAGTTTGATCATGGCTCAGATTGAACGCTGGCGGCAGGCCTAACACATGCAAGTCGAACGGTAGCACAGAGGAGCTTGCTCCTTGGGTGACGAGTGGCGGACGGGTGAGTAATGTCTGGGAAACTGCCCGATGGAGGGGGATAACTACTGGAAACGGTAGCTAATACCGCATAACGTCGCAAGACCAAAGAGGGGGACCTTCGGGCCTCTTGCCATCGGATGTGCCCAGATGGGATTAGCTAGTAGGTGGGGTAACGGCTCACCTAGGCGACGATCCCTAGCTGGTCTGAGAGGATGACCAGCCACACTGGAACTGAGACACGGTCCAGACTCCTACGGGAGGCAGCAGTGGGGAATATTGCACAATGGGCGCAAGCCTGATGCAGCCATGCCGCGTGTATGAAGAAGGCCTTCGGGTTGTAAAGTACTTTCAGCGAGGAGGAAGGTGTTGTGGTTAATAACCGCAGCAATTGACGTTACTCGCAGAAGAAGCACCGGCTAACTCCGTGCCAGCAGCCGCGGTAATACGGAGGGTGCAAGCGTTAATCGGAATTACTGGGCGTAAAGCGCACGCAGGCGGTCTGTCAAGTCGGATGTGAAATCCCCGGGCTCAACCTGGGAACTGCATCCGAAACTGGCAGGCTAGAGTCTTGTAGAGGGGGGTAGAATTCCAGGTGTAGCGGTGAAATGCGTAGAGATCTGGAGGAATACCGGTGGCGAAGGCGGCCCCCTGGACAAAGACTGACGCTCAGGTGCGAAAGCGTGGGGAGCAAACAGGATTAGATACCCTGGTAGTCCACGCCGTAAACGATGTCGACTTGGAGGTTGTGCCCTTGAGGCGTGGCTTCCGGAGCTAACGCGTTAAGTCGACCGCCTGGGGAGTACGGCCGCAAGGTTAAAACTCAAATGAATTGACGGGGGCCCGCACAAGCGGTGGAGCATGTGGTTTAATTCGATGCAACGCGAAGAACCTTACCTACTCTTGACATCCAGAGAACTTAGCAGAGATGCTTTGGTGCCTTCGGGAACTCTGAGACAGGTGCTGCATGGCTGTCGTCAGCTCGTGTTGTGAAATGTTGGGTTAAGTCCCGCAACGAGCGCAACCCTTATCCTTTGTTGCCAGCGATTCGGTCGGGAACTCAAAGGAGACTGCCAGTGATAAACTGGAGGAAGGTGGGGATGACGTCAAGTCATCATGGCCCTTACGAGTAGGGCTACACACGTGCTACAATGGCATATACAAAGAGAAGCGACCTCGCGAGAGCAAGCGGACCTCATAAAGTATGTCGTAGTCCGGATTGGAGTCTGCAACTCGACTCCATGAAGTCGGAATCGCTAGTAATCGTGGATCAGAATGCCACGGTGAATACGTTCCCGGGCCTTGTACACACCGCCCGTCACACCATGGGAGTGGGTTGCAAAAGAAGTAGGTAGCTTAACCTTCGGGAGGGCGCTTACCACTTTGTGATTCATGACTGGGGTGAAGTCGTAACAAGGTAACCGTAGGGGAACCTGCGGTTGGATCACCTCCTTACCTTAAAGAACCTGCCTTTGTAGTGCTCACACAGATTGTCTGATGAAAAGTAAATAGCAAGGCGTCTTGCGATTGAGACTTCAGTGTCCCCTTCGTCTAGAGGCCCAGGACACCGCCCTTTCACGGCGGTAACAGGGGTTCGAATCCCCTAGGGGACGCCACTTGCTGGTATGTGTGAGTGAAAGTCGCCGACCGAAGTATCTCAAAACTGACTTTCGAGTCACGTTTGAGATATTTGCTCTTTAAAAATCTGGATCAAGCTGAAAATTGAAACGACACACTGTTTCATTTCTCCGTAATAAGAAATGAAAAGCGGTGTGTTCGAGTCTCTCAAATTTTTGCAAGTCGATGATGAATCGAAAGAAACATCTTCGGGTTGTGAGGTTAAGCGACTAAGCGTACACGGTGGATGCCCTGGCAGTCAGAGGCGATGAAGGACGTGCTAATCTGCGATAAGCGTCGGTAAGGTGATATGAACCGTTATAACCGGCGATTTCCGAATGGGGAAACCCAGTGTGATTCGTCACACTATCATTACGTGAATACATAGCGTAATGAAGCGAACCGGGGGAACTGAAACATCTAAGTACCCCGAGGAAAAGAAATCAACCGAGATTCCCCCAGTAGCGGCGAGCGAACGGGGAGCAGCCCAGAGTCTGAATCAGCATGTGTGTTAGTGGAAGCGTCTGGAAAGTCGCACGATACAGGGTGAAAGTCCCGTACACAAAAGTGCATGTGTTGTGAACTCGAAGAGTAGGGCGGGACACGTGGTATCCTGTCTGAATATGGGGGGACCATCCTCCAAGGCTAAATACTCCTGACTGACCGATAGTGAACCAGTACCGTGAGGGAAAGGCGAAAAGAACCCCGGCGAGGGGAGTGAAAAAGAACCTGAAACCGTGTACGTACAAGCAGTGGGAGCACCCTTTGGGGTGTGACTGCGTACCTTTTGTATAATGGGTCAGCGACTTATATTCTGTAGCAAGGTTAACCGAATAGGGGAGCCGAAGGGAAACCGAGTCTTAACTGGGCGTTAAGTTGCAGGGTATAGACCCGAAACCCGGTGATCTAGCCATGGGCAGGTTGAAGGTTGGGTAACACTAACTGGAGGACCGAACCGACTAATGTTGAAAAATTAGCGGATGACTTGTGGCTGGGGGTGAAAGGCCAATCAAACCGGGAGATAGCTGGTTCTCCCCGAAAGCTATTTAGGTAGCGCCTCGTGAACTCATCTTCGGGGGTAGAGCACTGTTTCGGCTAGGGGGTCATCCCGACTTACCAACCCGATGCAAACTGCGAATACCGAAGAATGTTATCACGGGAGACACACGGCGGGTGCTAACGTCCGTCGTGAAGAGGGAAACAACCCAGACCGCCAGCTAAGGTCCCAAAGTCATGGTTAAGTGGGAAACGATGTGGGAAGGCACAGACAGCCAGGATGTTGGCTTAGAAGCAGCCATCATTTAAAGAAAGCGTAATAGCTCACTGGTCGAGTCGGCCTGCGCGGAAGATGTAACGGGGCTAAACCATGCACCGAAGCTGCGGCAGCGACACTATGTGTTGTTGGGTAGGGGAGCGTTCTGTAAGCCGTTGAAGGTGTGTCGTGAGGCATGCTGGAGGTATCAGAAGTGCGAATGCTGACATAAGTAACGATAATGCGGGTGAAAAACCCGCACGCCGGAAGACCAAGGGTTCCTGTCCAACGTTAATCGGGGCAGGGTGAGTCGACCCCTAAGGCGAGGCCGAAAGGCGTAGTCGATGGGAAACAGGTTAATATTCCTGTACTTGGTGTTACTGCGAAGGGGGGACGGAGAAGGCTATGTTAGCCGGGCGACGGTTGTCCCGGTTTAAGCATGTAGGCGGAGGTTCCAGGTAAATCCGGTACCTTTTAACGCTGAGGTGTGATGACGAGGCACTACGGTGCTGAAGTAACAAATGCCCTGCTTCCAGGAAAAGCCTCTAAGCATCAGGTAACACGAAATCGTACCCCAAACCGACACAGGTGGTCAGGTAGAGAATACCAAGGCGCTTGAGAGAACTCGGGTGAAGGAACTAGGCAAAATGGTGCCGTAACTTCGGGAGAAGGCACGCTGATATGTAGGTGAAGTGATTTACTCATGGAGCTGAAATCAGTCGAAGATACCAGCTGGCTGCAACTGTTTATTAAAAACACAGCACTGTGCAAACACGAAAGTGGACGTATACGGTGTGACGCCTGCCCGGTGCCGGAAGGTTAATTGATGGGGTTATCCGTAAGGAGAAGCTCTTGATCGAAGCCCCGGTAAACGGCGGCCGTAACTATAACGGTCCTAAGGTAGCGAAATTCCTTGTCGGGTAAGTTCCGACCTGCACGAATGGCGTAATGATGGCCAGGCTGTCTCCACCCGAGACTCAGTGAAATTGAACTCGCTGTGAAGATGCAGTGTACCCGCGGCAAGACGGAAAGACCCCGTGAACCTTTACTATAGCTTGACACTGAACACTGGTCCTTGATGTGTAGGATAGGTGGGAGGCTTTGAAGTGTGGACGCCAGTCTGCATGGAGCCATCCTTGAAATACCACCCTTTAATGGCTGGTGTTCTAACGTAGACCCGTAATCCGGGTTGCGGACAGTGTCTGGTGGGTAGTTTGACTGGGGCGGTCTCCTCCTAAAGAGTAACGGAGGAGCACGAAGGTTAGCTAATCCTGGTCGGACATCAGGAGGTTAGTGCAAAGGCATAAGCTAGCTTGACTGCGAGAGTGACGGCTCGAGCAGGTGCGAAAGCAGGTCTTAGTGATCCGGTGGTTCTGAATGGAAGGGCCATCGCTCAACGGATAAAAGGTACTCCGGGGATAACAGGCTGATACCGCCCAAGAGTTCATATCGACGGCGGTGTTTGGCACCTCGATGTCGGCTCATCACATCCTGGGGCTGAAGTAGGTCCCAAGGGTATGGCTGTTCGCCATTTAAAGTGGTACGCGAGCTGGGTTTAGAACGTCGTGAGACAGTTCGGTCCCTATCTGCCGTGGGCGCTGGAGAATTGAGGGGGGCTGCTCCTAGTACGAGAGGACCGGAGTGGACGCATCACTGGTGTTCGGGTTGTCATGCCAATGGCATTGCCCGGTAGCTAAATGCGGAAGAGATAAGTGCTGAAAGCATCTAAGCACGAAACTTGCCCCGAGATGAGTTCTCCCTGACCCTTTAAGGGTCCTGAAGGAACGTTGAAGACGACGACGTTGATAGGTCGGGTGTGTAAGTGTAGCGATACATTGAGCTAACCGATACTAATGAACCGTGAGGCTTAACCTTACAACGCCGAAGATGTTTTGGCGAAGAGAGATATTTTCAGCCTGATTACAGATTACATCGACATGCAAAAGCGTGTTGATAGACAGAATTTGCCTGGCGGCTGTAGCGCGGTGGTCCCACCTGACCCCATGCCGAACTCAGAAGTGAAACGCCGTAGCGCCGATGGTAGTGTGGGGTCTCCCCATGCGAGAGTAGGGAACTGCCAGGCATTAATTAAAGTGAAGAAGCCCATCCTGACGGATGGGCTTTTTTGCGTCTGTGCGGGATGAAAACCGCGGACTGAACGTATTTTGTAGGCCTGATAAGCGCAGCGCATCAGGCAACGCGGCGGTACATTGCCGGATGCGGCGTGCCGCCTTATCCGGCCTACAGGGGCCGGGCTGAACGTATTTTGTAGGCCTGATAAGCGCAGCGCATCAGGCAACGCGGCGGTACATTGCCGGATGCTGCGTGCCGCCTTATCCGGCCTACAGGGGCCGGGCTGAACGTATTTTGTAGGCCTGATAAGCGCAGCGCATCAGGCAACGCGGCAGTACATTGCCGGATTCGACGTAACAGCCTTAATCGACCAACAAAAGCACACTGTCTCGATCTACTACACGGATCTCTCCCTCGAACATATCTGAATCCTTTCTCTGCTAATTAAAATCGTGATCTTTACCGCACAATAAGATATAACAATTATATAACATTCCATTCACCAAAAAACACACGACCATCATTGATAAATTCACGCGATTGTTGGCAGGGGTACAATTCTAATGGCTGATAGTAGTGTAACTGAGAACGGGGCGCTGTCAGACGGCGATACCCGTCGTCGTATATGGGCGATTGTCGGAGCATCATCAGGGAATCTGGTCGAATGGTTTGATTTCTATATCTATTCATTCTGCTCTCTTTATTTTGCTCATATCTTTTTTCCATCAGGAAATACCACCACACAACTCTTACAAACCGCCGGCGTTTTTGCCGCTGGCTTCTTGATGCGACCAATTGGAGGCTGGCTGTTTGGCCGTATCGCGGATAAGCACGGGCGTAAAAAGTCAATGTTGCTGTCCGTTTGTATGATGTGCATGGGATCGTTGGTGATCGCTTGTCTACCGGGATATGAAACTATCGGTACCTGGGCGCCTGCGCTATTACTGCTGGCAAGGCTATTCCAGGGGTTATCTGTCGGTGGTGAATACGGAACAAGCGCGACCTATATGAGTGAAGTCGCCGTTGAAGGTAAGAAAGGTTTTTATGCTTCATTCCAGTACGTAACGTTAATCGGCGGACAGTTACTGGCATTACTGGTTGTGGTCATATTACAACACACGTTAGAAGACTCAGCGCTCAGAGAGTGGGGTTGGCGTATTCCATTTGCGTTGGGTGCCGTGCTGGCTATTGTTGCGCTATGGCTGCGTCGCCAACTGGATGAAACCTCGAAACAGGATGTTCGCGCGCTGAAAGAAGCGGGTTCCCTGAAAGGTCTGTGGCGTAATCGCAAAGCTTTTGTCATGGTGCTTGGTTTTACCGCCGCGGGATCATTGTGTTTTTATACGTTCACAACCTATATGCAGAAGTACCTGGTTAACACAGCCGGTATGCATGCCAACGTAGCCAGTGGGATTATGACGGCGGCACTGTGTGTGTTCATGCTGGTACAACCGCTGTTCGGCGCCTTGTCAGATAAAATTGGCCGACGTACTTCAATGCTGTGTTTTGGCGCGTTGGCCGCGATTTTCACCGTTCCCATTCTGACAGCATTGCAAAGCGTAACATCCCCGTATATGGCGTTTGCTCTGGTGATGTGTGCCCTGTTAATCGTCAGTTTCTATACGTCAATTAGCGGTATTCTGAAGGCCGAAATGTTCCCGGCACAGGTACGCGCTCTGGGGGTCGGCTTATCTTATGCGGTGGCCAATGCGCTGTTTGGCGGTTCAGCCGAATATGTCGCGTTGTCCCTGAAGTCTGTCGGTATGGAAACGACATTCTTCTGGTACGTCACTGCGCTGGCAGTAGTTGCGTTTTTAGTATCGCTAATGCTGCATGGGAAAGGGAAAGGTCTGCGCCTCTAGTAATGTGCCAGTTGCCAGACCGCATAGCCGGTAGATGCGCCTGCAACATCCCAGGCGAAGTCCTTCCAGCTCCAGCCGCTCCCAGCGGGACGGCTGTCCCACAGCTCTTTTGATGCACCCAAGCTGACTGAGAACATCAGGCCGATAGCCGCACTGCGATCGCGGCTGTTGCCCTGATGTTGGGCATATTCATTGCCGGCTGCGGCAAGCATGGCGGAGGCGATGAAGTGTTGAGCTTTGTCTTGCCCGCTCCACTGGTCGTTAGCCATATGGCTGCAGCCCGAAATGGCAAGGATACTGGTAAGAATGAACAGGCGCACCGTTGCCTCCATATGAAAAACCCCGTCACTGGACGGGGTCTTGATTACAGAATACGGCTAATTAATCTGTCGATACGAATACGGCGTAGTCGACGGATGAGCTTACGCACTTTGACTGGATAGTCAGCAATGCTTTGCAGGTCGCGATAGTGCTTAACGACGGTAGTATGCGTACGGATAAGCTCCAGCTCTTTATCGCGCTGAGGGGTGAGCTCTTGCTTAGGATCGTGAATAAGGATGGCGTTTTCCAGATCCAGACGCCAGGCGCGAGGGTTAAGGTTGTTGCCGGTGAGCAGCATCCATTTATCATCAACCCACATACCTTTCAGATGATAGGTGTTGTCATCATCTTTCCATAGGCGTACGACCAGCTGGTCGGTATTCACGTAATACTGCAATCTGCTCAAGAAACGGCGCAGATTGATTTCATACAGATAAGGCAGCGCACCGATGATCTTGAATGGCTCATCTTCCGGGATGAAAAAGTCGTTGGCGGTTTTATCACCGACAATGATTTCAACCTTTTTCCCTTCACGCAGCAGTTGAATGATATTGCGCACCAGTATGGCGGGAAGGTTGAAATAAGGGGTACAGATTGTAAGCTTGTGCTCCGCGCAGGGCATAAGATGGAAAATGGTCTTATTTAACAGACTGGATTTCCCAAGGCCCACCAGAGGCGTAACCGAAAGCTGTTCGTTATCAGCATCACCCTGAAAATGGAATGACGCATCGCGCAGTTCCTGACGGTACAGGCGGATGTCGTTTTTAATTTCTGGGCTTTTAGGGCGGTTGATATCATCAAGACGGTTAACGCCGCGACCGTTCATCAGGTTTTGCGTCACCCAATCGAACATGATATCGGCCATTTGCGCGTTGCGAATCAACTGATAACGGTCATAGCGATATTTATCATGCTGATGTAGGTAAACATCGTTCAGACTGGCCCCGCTGTACAGGACGCTGTCATCAATGATAAAGCCTTTGAAATGCAGGACGCCAAGCGCTTCACGGGTGTTAATCGGGACACCGTAGACAGGAATATCGATACCAGGGTTTTCTTGCGCCATTCGGCAATACCAATCAGCATTGGTATTGGATGCCGCAGCACCAATACGACCGCGCTGGGCTCGGTGCCAGTCGACAAGCACCCGGACATCCAGCTCAGGACGCTGCCGTTTTGCCGCATAGAGAGCGTCAAGTATGCCTTTACCACCGTCATCCTGTTCCAGGTACAGCGCAATAATGCAGATCCGTCGCGTCGCGCTGGCTATTTTTTCCAGCAGAGTCTCCCTGAAATTAGCGGGAGCATAAAAGAAATCTACATCATCAACTGACTGAGAAATCTTGGGTAGTTGGGCAAGGTGTTGTTGATGTTTATTACGCTTAAATTTTGACAACATCACAGTGCATTTCTTCTCTGTTCATTGAAGGGTCCTCTGTGCTATGCAGACGACATAAGCGGGCAATGATACCACCAGTACCCATTAATGTGGTCAACATTTCCAGTACCTTACTCACGATTCCTCACATTGGGCCAGATTAAGCGTTAGCCCAACAATTCCCTCTTCGAGCTGGACGTCAACAACAAACCCGAGTTTTCGGGCCAGGGTGACCATCCCACGATTGTTCGGCATCGTAATACCATTCAAACGTATAAGTCCGTGATCTCGAGTATAGGCAATTAATTTTTCCATCAATCGGCGACCCAGTCCAAGCCCTTTGAGATCGGAACGAACCAGTACGGCAAACTCAGCGTCTACGTTATCAGGATCCGAGATTGCTCGCGTTACGCCGAGGATCTCTTCGTGATTATCTTTACAACGCACCGCAACAAAGGCCATTTCCCGATCGTAGTCGATCTGCGTCATATTGGCTAAATCTTCGTGGGTAAATTCGTTGATCTCACTGAAATAGCGATAATAAAGATCTTCTTTTGTCACCTGAGAAATGAACTGCTGAAGATGAGGTTCATCCTCCGGCAAAATGGGGCGGAACAGACAGCGCTCGCCGTTCTTCAACTCCACCCACTCTTCAAGCTGATGAGGGTAGGGACGTACAGCCAGTCTGCTTTCGTTATCGCCCGTGAAAGGGGCAATATCCAGCGTAACGTCCAGCGCGGTAAATTCTCCGGCCGAGGCCAGCAGCGGATGAATATCCAGACGCTGAATTTCCGGGCAATCGACGATCAGGTTGGAGACCTGCACCAGAAGTTGGCTCAACCCGGCTATATCCAATGGGCGCAGTGCGCTGCGCGCGCGGATCTTTTTATTTTTGATCCCCTGGATCACCAGATAACGCGCCAGATTCATGTTCAATGGCGGCAATGCCACCACGGCTTGATCTTCCGGTCGCCACTCAACACCACCTTCACCCAACATAATCAACGGGCCAAATACCGGGTCGTGTTCAACGACGACACGAAGCTCCTGAGCGCCGGCGCGATTCGCCATACTTTGCACTAATAAGCCGTGAATGCGTGCCTGCGGCCAGGCCATTTTTACCCGATCGAAAATTGCATTGGCGGCCTGCTGCACTTCAGTGGCTGTACGCAGGTAGAGCATCACCCCCTGAACTTCTGATTTATGCGGAATATCAGGAGAACGCAGCTTGAGCGCCACCGGGTAGCCGATTTGCTCCGCGATGTGTACGGCTTCCGCGCTGTCGCTGGCGATCCACGTTGGCAGCGTGTGTAAGCCATAAGCCTGTAAAATCGGCTGCACTTCATGGGTATCAAGCGATGTCGCTCCTTCAGCAATCGCCCGCTGTAACAGATTATGCGCTTCGGCGGTGTTGGAGGTCAGGCTGTCAGGCAGCGCAGGCGTTTCTCGTAGCTGCTTCTGGTTTCGCCGATATTCCACCATATGCATAAATGCGGTGATGGTACCTTCCGGCGTGCGGTAGGTGGGCAGTCCGGCTTCGCTAAACAGTCTGCGGGCTTCCTGAGAGGAAAACTCTCCGCACCAGTTGGTCAGCAACGAGACGAATTTTCCTCGGGGGTGATGCTTTACCGCTTCAATCAATGCCAGTGCGCTTTCGGTTCCGGGAGCGGCTGCGCTGGGTGAATGAATCACCATCAGCGCGTCAAAATCCTGGCTGGCGAGCAAAATATCCAGCGTCTTAACGTAGTGTTCGCTGCTGGCGTCATCACGCAGATCCAGCGGGTTGGCGATATCAACATGTTCAGGCAATGCATCGCGTAATTTCTGGCAGGTGTCTTCACTCAACGTCGCCAACTTGCCATTTTTTGACCACAGTTCATCTAATGCCAGTGCGGCAGGCGCGGCCCCATTGCTGATGATCATCAGCCTGTCGCCACGTAGTGGACGCATGTGACTCAGGGTTTCGACCGCCGAGAACAGCTCGTGGGTGTCTTGTACGCGTAGTAAACCGGCGCGCTGAATAGCGGCATCCCACGCAGGGTCCATCCCGGCGCTGGTATGCAGTAAACGCTGCGCCGCTGGACTACGACCGCTCTTAATCACCAGAATAGGTTTATTGCGCGAGGCGCTGCGGGCGGCGGAAACAAAGCGTCGGGCATCACTTAAATGTTCGAGATACAGCAATATCGCGCTGGTTTTGCTGTCGCGCGCCAGGTAATCCAGCAGCTCATCAACGTCGATATCCAGGCTATCACCCAGCGCGATAAAGTAAGAAAAGCCCATTTCTCTCTGCTGTGCCCAGTCGAGTATGGTATTGGATACGGCAGCGGATTGAGAGATAAAAGCCAGCTTGCCGCGCTTAATCGGGACGGGGGAAAAGCTGGCGTTAAGCCCTTGCCAGGGCGCGAGAAGTCCCAGGCTGTTGGGGCCCAGCAAACGTATGTTGTAGCGTGATGCGCAGGCCAGCAGCTCTGCGTGCTGCGCCGCGGGAGCTGAGAGAATAATGCAGGTTTTACAGCCTTTCTCGCCAAGCGCTTCGAGTAACGCCAGGTTACGGCTGGCATTGGTGCACAACACGGCGAGATCCGGGCTAAAGGGCAGGCTGTTGATATTGGGCCATGCCAGTACGCCCAGGACCGCTTTCCATGCGGGCGTCACCGGTAAAACAGGCCCATTGAAACCGCCGGCAAGCAGGTTACGCATCATCAGGTAACCCGCGCGATTAGGCTTCATTGACGCCCCAATCACCGCAATGGATTTCGGTCGCAGTAGTGCTTCCAGACCACGCTGACTCATATCGGCTTCCTTAATGACACCAGTGACCGAATGATTTTAAACGTTTTCTGATGAATCTGCTGTGACGCTTCCCTGATGTTGAGTTTTTCCTGCCAGGTAGCGGGTTTTAAAGCGAGTGAAATGATCGCTTAACCCTTCTGCGGCTTGCGTATCTCCCGCCAGATCCAACAAGGCGATGGCCACTTCGGCAGTGCAATATTGCCCTTCAGCGTGAACGCCACGCAGGTGGTAAGCAGAAAGGCGTGATAAATCAACGGAGATCACCGGTAGGTTATCGAGGTACGGGCTTTTGCGGAACATTTTACGCGCCTCAGGCCAGGTACCGTCGAGCATGATAAACAATGGTGGCTTACCGGCTGGTGGCGTGAAAATCACTTTACGCTCTCCACCCGCATAGGAGGCCGGGAATACAACCATCGGCTGGTAATCCGGATTTTTCACCAGTTCCAGCAGCGCCTGCGGCGGCTCGGTGCGTGACCACTGAAAAGCCGTGGTATCGGGCAGAATATCAGCAATTAAACGCCCCGTGTTGCTGGGCTTCATCGGCTCGGTATCAAACATCACCAGACAAAAGCGACTTTTTGCCTCAGAGGGTGCCAGCGTTGCGCACAAGCAGAGTTTCTGCGGCAGCAGGCAGCGCTGACAGCGGCGGACGCGATTACCTCGGGCAAGGAAAGGACGCGTGGCGCGCGCGAGGCGCTCAGCGCGTAACTGAAGAACAGCGTTATCGGTCATGGGGAAATACGTTGAAAAACGCTATTGTCGCAGAGGTGAAAACGGGGCACAAGATGCGCCCCGTAGAGATTATAATGATTCGTTAAGCCAGCTATCAAACGGGGCTTTTGGTACAGCGCCGTTAAGCATGTCGACGATTTCCCCTTTTTTGAAAATCATAATGGTCGGAATGCTGCGGATACCGAAACGGGCGCTGAGTTCACGCTCGGCTTCCGTATTCACTTTAACAAAACGCACTTTACCGCTACGCTCTTCCGCGACATCTTCAAAAATCGGGGCGAAGTTACGACATGGACCACACCAGGGGGCCCAAAAGTCAACGACCACCGGGAGATCGTCTTTTAACAGTTTATCCAGTGTCTCACCGGTCGCATTGATCACCTCCCCATCAAACAGGTCGTGACCACAGCGTCCGCATTTAGCCGCTTCCTGGACACGATCGTCGGGGATGCGGTTGATAGCCTGGCAGCTGGTACAAACGGTATTCATAACTAACCTCTGGATGAGTGGAGTGGACTTCACGGCAGGAACGCCAGTATGTTTCTATTATGTTACATATTATCGGGGAGTCTGTTCTAAACAACAATGCGTTTTATTCAATGAGTACAATAGTCCTTAGCTTTTAAATGAAATAATGGCTAACGACGTGCACATCGGGTAATCTGCGCGCTTCGCGCAGAGCAGGTGGAGAAAAACATGAGCGACGAACTGAAGAACAAAAACGGCAAGGTCAAAGTGATGTACGTCCGCAGTGACGATGACTCGGATAAACGCACCCAAAATCCACGTACTGGCAAAGGCGGTGGTCGCCCCGGTACTTCCCGAGCCGAAGGCGGTCGTCGCCCTGCCCGTGATGACCGAAAGGGTCCGAACAGCGAACGCGGTCGTGAACGTGGTCGTGACCGCGATGTAGAACGTGACCGCAGACGTGAAGATTCACCGTGGCGTACCGTGTCCCGCGCACCGAATGATGACGCAGCGGATAAAGCCGATCACGGCGGTATTAGCGGTAAGAGCTTTATCGATCCTGAAGTATTACGCCGTCAGCGTGCGGAAGAAACCCGCGTTTACGGTGAGAATGCCTGTCAGGCTCTGTTCCAGAGTCGTCCGGACGCCATCGTCCGCGCCTGGTTTGTTCAGAGCGTAACCCCGCGCTTTAAAGAAGCATTACGCTGGATGGCGGCAAACCGCAAAGCCTATCACGTGGTTGACGAAGCCGAGCTGGCGAAAGCCTCTGGTACTGAACACCATGGTGGCGTCTGTTTCCTGATCAAAAAACGTAACGGTACTACCGTTAAGCAATGGGTCGGTCAGGCAGGGGCGCAAGATTGCGTGCTGGCACTGGAAGATATCGCTAACCCGCACAACCTGGGCGGAATGATGCGTAGCTGCGCCCACTTTGGTGTGAAAGGCGTGGTGGTACAGGACGCGGCGCTGCTGGAATCAGGTGCGGCAATCCGTACCGCTGAAGGTGGTGCAGAGCACGTTCAGCCGATTACCGGCGACAGCATTGTTGATGTGCTGGACGACTTCCGCCAGGCGGGTTACACGGTTGTGATGACCTCAAGCGCGAAAGGCAAACCGCTGTTTACTACCACGCTGCCGGAAAAAATGGTGCTGGTATTAGGGCGTGAGCGTGAAGCTCTGCCAGAAGCAGCATGCTCAGCCGACGATTTGTGCATAGCGATTGACGGCACTGGCAAGGTAGAAACGCTCAACGTTTCTGTGGCAACAGGCGTGCTGCTCGCGGAGTGGTGGCGTCAGAACAAAGCCTGATAATAAAAATGCCAGCGAATCGCTGGCATTTTTTTACTCGCTTTCTGCGGGTAATACCGGCATCCAGTCAATTGGCTTTTCACCTCGTTGTTCCAGCCATTCATTCGCCAGTACAAAGTGATTGCAGCCAAAGAAACCGCGATGCGCAGAGAGCGGTGATGGGTGGGGCGCTTTCAACACATGGTGACGCTGCGTATCAATAATCGCGCCTTTCTTCTGTGCGTGAGAACCCCAGAGCAGGAAAACCACGCCTTCCCGATGTTGGTTAATCAGGCTGATGACTTTATCGGTAAATGTTTCCCATCCAAGGCTGGCGTGAGAATGCGCCTGACCGGCGCGGACGGTGAGTACGGTGTTGAGTAACAGTACCCCCTGGCGTGCCCAGCTTTCCAGATATCCGTGCGTTGGGCGCGTGAAACCTGGAATCGTTGCCTCCAGCTCTTTGTACATGTTCAGCAACGAGGGGGGAGTGGCAATGCCGGGGCGAACAGAGAACGCGAGACCGTGTGCCTGGCCTGGACCGTGGTAAGGATCCTGACCCAGGATAACGACTTTCACGTCACCAAGCTCGGTAAAGCGAAAAGCGTTAAACACATCTTTTTGCGGCGGATAAATTGTCATACCTGACTGACGCTCGCCGGCAACAGTATGCAGTGTGTTAACAAAATAAGGCTGCTGTTTCTCTTCAGCCAGCACATCGTGCCAGGTTAATTCGGTGGCCATCTCGCTCTCCTGCGAATTTTCAATCCCCCTAGCTTAACTGCTTCTTTCGACGTCGCAAAATTCTGTACGTTACTCAATGGTCTACCCCTTAAAGATAGTTGAAAATTTATGTAAAAAGTTTAGCTGCGCACATAGCGTAAGTTGATGTAAAACAATAAAATCCACCTATCACCACTTTTCATGTGTGGTTTTTATTGATTTAAATCAAAGATTCAAGGGTGTGTGAGGGGTATATATACACTCAAGCAACAATGGTTTTACCAATTGGCCGGATGACGGCCAACCGAGATCAAATAATTTTGCCGGGGAGGCATCAAATGATTACAGGTATCCAGATTACTAAAGCTGCAAACGACGACCTGCTGAACTCTTTCTGGCTGCTGGACAGCGAAAAAGGCGAAGCTCGCTGCATCGTTGCGAAAGCAGGTTTCAATGCTGATGAAGTCGTTGCAGTCAGCAAACTGGGCGAAATCGAATACCGTGAAGTACCGGTAGACGTACAGCCGGAAGTCCGCGTGGAAGGTGGTCAGCACCTGAACGTGAACGTTCTGCGTCGCGAAACGCTGGAAGATGCAGTTAAGCATCCGGAAAAATATCCGCAGCTGACCATCCGTGTTTCGGGTTATGCAGTGCGTTTCAACTCTCTGACCCCAGAACAGCAGCGCGACGTTATTGCTCGTACCTTTACTGAGAGCCTGTAAGGCTCACGGGGAATAACCCCGTTTAGCAGAGAATCAAAAAGCGGAAGATGCCAGTGCGTCTTCCGCTTTTTTGCATCTGTTAGTAAAAGATCCTCACCGCGCAATACACCAAAAGCAGCGCCAGAATGATATTCAACTGTCGACCGTAATGGCGAAAAACGCGCTGAAAAAGATGGCCCGCCAGCGCCCAGCAGGCATTCCCGAAGGTGCCTATCAGCGCTAACAGAATACTCACCCCAATCAGCCAGTGGGCGTCCTGAGTGTACGGTAATACAAACGTGGATAACGCGGTAATGCCGTATAAAATGATTTTCACGTTAACAAACTGCAAGCCAAAACTTGCCCAGAAGCTAATCGGCTCTGACTGCAATCGATCGTTCGAGGTCGGGCTGGTGGCGATCTTCAGCGCCAGCCACAGGATATAAGCGGCCCCAGCCCAACTAAGCCAATGGATGATGGCTGGATCCATGACCGCCAGTGAAAATGAAATCCCGGCGCACATCAGCATGACGATTAAAAAGCCCAGACTCATTCCGGCCAGTACGCGTGTACTCTGACGAAAACCGTGTGACGTCGCGGCACTGAGCGCAAGGATGTTGTTTGGTCCGGGAGTTAGCGCGGTAATCAATGTATAGGTCCAGAATGCACTTAAAAGGGTGGGGGTCACTTGTTATCTCCTTTGTTTTGATAGACAGTACCCGAGACTAAACATTTAAAAAAATGAATGTTTTTGCATTCTGAATTCGATATTTTCGATGGGTTGGTGCGGATGGATTTACGTCGGTTTATTACGCTAAAAACGGTGGTGGAAGAGGGCTCATTTCTGCGGGCATCACAAAAACTGTGCTGTACGCAATCAACGGTTACCTTTCATATTCAACAGCTTGAGCAAGAGCTTTCGGTGCAGTTGTTTGAAAAAATTGGTCGCCGGATGTGTCTCACCAGTGAGGGAAAACGGCTGATGCCGCTTATCCATGACCTGACGCGCGTGATGGCATCGATTCGACAGTCGGCACATCAGGATGCGCAGCCGAGCGGCGATCTACGTGTCGCAACAGGCGAAACGCTGCTGGCGTATAAAATGCCGCAGGTTTTACAGCGATTTAAACAACGTGCGCCTCATGTGCGGTTGTCTTTACAGTCGCTCAACTGTTATGTCATTCGCGATGCGTTGCTCAGTGACGAGGTCGATCTGGGGGTCTTTTATCGGGTGGGTAATGACGATGCCCTGGAGTTGATGCCGCTTGGCGATCAGTCACTGGCATTAGTTGCTTCGCCACTGCTTCAGCACGTTGATTTTACTCAGCATAACCAGCACATTCCCTGCAGTTTTATCATTAATGAGCCGCAATGTATTTTCAGACAACGCTTCGAGGGGCTATTGCGTAAACGACAGATTACGCTGGAAAATACCATTGAGTTATGGAGCATTGAAAGCATTAAGCAGTGTGTATCGGTAAATCTTGGGATCAGCTTTTTACCGCGTTTTGCCGTCGAGAAGGAGTTACGTTCAGGGGAGTTGATTGAATTACCGTTCAGTGAACAACCTGAGTTAATTACGGCATTGTGTGGTTATCATGCCGGAAAAGTCGTTAGTCCGGCGATGCGGGTGTTTCTTGAGTGCATTGAAGAGAGTTTTGCATCACGTGAAAAAATGCCGGGCTAAATGGCCCGGCATTCGGTTTACTCTTTGTCGGACTGCTGGGTAGCAGCTCCGCTCGGCTTACGACGTTTGCCGATATTTTTGGCGTCGCGGTGACGTTTTTTCACCCGCGGCTTCTCTTTCTCTTTCGCCTTTTTCTCAGCGCGCTTCGCCAGCACTTTCTTGGATGGCTTACCGTTAGATTTCTCACTTGGCGCGCGCGTGGTTGGACGCAGTTCGTCAATGACGCGAGCTTTCAGCGGTTCGTCAATATAGCGGCTCGCTTTGCCGAGCAGCAGGTGGTCGTGCGCTTCAACCAAAGAGATCGCAGTGCCTTTACGGCCAGCACGACCGGTACGGCCAATACGGTGCAGATAGGCATCGCCACTGCGCGGCATGTCGAAGTTAAACACGTGGCTGACGTCAGGAATATCGATCCCGCGAGCGGCGACGTCGGTTGCTACCAGCACGTTCACACGACCATCGGTCAGGCGTTTGATCGCTTCGTTACGTTTGTTCTGCACCATCTCGCCTTCGAGATAGCAGTTATTAATGCCCGCCTGGCGCAGCCAGCCTGCCAGCTCGTGCACACGCTCACGTTTGCGTACGAAGACAATCGAGCGAGTCGCTTCCGGCTGTTTTAACAGGTGGATCAGCATGGCAGTTTTGTGCTCGATATCATCGGCACGGTAGTAAAACTGATGGATCTTCTTGCGTTCACGGGTGGACGGATCCGCTGAGACTTCGACCGGGTCTTCCAACAGACGCTCGGCAAAATCTTTAATCGCATCGCCTTCCAGCGTGGCGGAAAACAGCATGGTTTGTTTACGCCAGCGTGTTTCACCGGCGATATGCTCGATGTCCTGGGCAAAGCCCATGTCCAGCATACGGTCTGCTTCATCGAGAATTAGCGTTTCAACCGCATGGCAGTCGAAGTTTTCTTCTTTAATGTATTGCAGCAGACGACCCGTGGTGGCGACCACGATGTCCTGGTTTTCGCTAAAGACTTCCATGTGGTTCATGTAAGCCACGCCGCCGGTAATCGTAGCGATATCCAGATGTGTATTCTTCGCCAGCTCACGAGCGTGTTCGGCAACCTGCATCGCCAGTTCGCGCGTTGGCGTCAGGATTAAAATGCGCGGCGGACCAGATTTCTTGCGCGGGAAGTCGAGCAGGTGCTGCAACGCTGGCAGCAAATATGCCGCCGTTTTACCGGTGCCTGTCGGCGCAGAACCGAGTACATCACGGCCATCGAGCGCAGGCGGAATGGCGGCAGCCTGAATGGCGGTCGGGCGAGTGAAACCTTTTTCCTGGAGGGCATCCAGAAGGCTTTCATCGAGTTCAAGTTCGGAAAAAGTCGTTACAGTCATGTTCTACCTCTGAGTGGGGCGCTGATTATAGACGTTACGGCTGCAATCTTCATCTGTTTGTATGGATATACCTTCTCAGGTATTGTTTTTATCCTATGTTATCGTTTTTTTTCCAGGAAGGTTGTTCTTCATGCCCCAGTCTACATCCGTACTGAGACGTAATGGATTTACTTTTAAGCAGTTTTTTGTGGCACACGATCGCTGTGCAATGAAAGTCGGAACAGACGGCATTTTATTGGGGGCCTGGGCCCCCGTTGCGGGCGTAAAGCGGATCCTGGATATTGGTACCGGGAGTGGCCTGTTGGCACTGATGTTGGCCCAGCGCACTGATGAAAACGTCATCATTGACGCCGTGGAGCTTGATGTCGATGCCGCGCAGCAGGCGCAGGAGAACATCGCGCAATCTCCGTGGATGCATCGCGTGAGTGTTCATACAGAAGATGCGCAGCAGTGGATACCGCGTCAGACCGTGCGTTTTGATTTGATAATCAGCAACCCCCCCTATTATGAACAGGGCGTGGAATGTGCTACACCGCAGCGCGAGCAGGCGCGCTATACCACCACGCTCGATCACCAGGCGTTGCTTACGCTGGCGGCGGACAGCATTACGGAAGAAGGTTTTTTTTGTGTAGTGCTGCCGGAACAGATTGGGAACGCGTTTACCCAGCAGGCATTAAGTATGGGCTGGCATCTGCGATTACGTACGGATGTAGCAGAAACGGAAGCCCGACTACCGCATCGGGTATTGCTGGCATTCTCCCCGCAGGCCGGGGAGTGCTTTAGCGACAGGCTGGTGATTCGTGGGCCAGACCAACGTTACTCTGAAGGTTACACGGCGCTGACCCAGGCGTTTTACCTGTTTATGTGATGACTTAGCGGCGAGAGAATGGACGGGCCGGCTTCTGGAAGCTGCTCTGGGTAATCCAGCGTGTAGTGCAGGCCCCGACTCTCTTTGCGCATCATTGCGCAGCGGACAATCAACTCGGCAACCTGCACCAGGTTACGCAGTTCCAGCAAATTGTTCGACACGCGGAAATGGGCGTAATACTCGTCGATTTCCTGTTGCAGCATGGTGATACGGCGCAGAGCGCGCTCCAGGCGCTTGGTCGTACGCACAATACCGACGTAATCCCACATAAACAGCCGCAGCTCATGCCAGTTATGCTGGATAACAACCAACTCATCCGGATTTTCTACCCGGCTTTCATCCCAGCCCGGGAGCATGCTAACGCCGCGAGCATAAGGCATGCGCCTGTCGATATCTTCAGCCGCGGACCAGCCATAAACCAGACACTCCAGCAATGAGTTCGATGCCATCCGGTTGGCACCATGCAGGCCGGTGTAACTCACCTCGCCGATCGCATACAGCCCGTCGACATCGGTACGGCCAAAGTCATCCACCATCACACCGCCGCAGGTATAGTGCGCGGCAGGCACGATGGGAACCGGCTCTTTGGTTAAATCAATGCCCAATCCCAGCAACTTTTCATAAATCATCGGGAAATGCTGACGAACAAATTCTTCCGGCTTATGGCTGATATCGAGGAACATGCAATCTGCACCAAGGCGCTTCATTTCATGATCAATGGCGCGGGCGACAATATCGCGGGGAGCCAGTTCGCCACGTTCGTCAAAATCGGGCATAAAGCGTGAACCGTCCGGGCGCTTCAGGTGCGCGCCTTCGCCGCGCAGCGCTTCGGTCAGCAGAAAATTGCGCGCCTGCGGATGATACAGCGCTGTCGGGTGAAACTGGTTAAACTCCAGGTTGGCGACGCGGCATCCTGCGCGCCAGGCCATTGCAATTCCGTCACCCGAGGAAATATCCGGATTGGTGGTGTATTGATACACCTTTGACGCGCCGCCGGTGGCCAACACTACCGACTTCGCATGGCAGGTTTCGACGGCTTCTTTATTACGATTCCAGATCCATGCGCCGACAACCCGACGCGTTCCCGGCAGACCGATTTTATCGGAGACAATCAGGTCGACGGCGTTGCTACGCTCAAGAACCCGGATATTGGGGTGATTTTGTGCCTGGCTGACGAGTGTGGTTTCGACTTCTTTGCCGGTAGCATCCGCAGCGTGCAGGATGCGTCGATGGCTGTGACCGCCTTCACGGGTCAGGTGATAGCTCTCTTCGCCGTTAGGCTGAACCTGTGTATCAAATAAGACGCCCTGATCGATAAGCCATTGAACGCAGGTGCGGGCATTGCTGGCGACAAATTCAACCGCATGGCGATCGCACAGCCCGGCCCCGGCAATCAGCGTATCTTCAACGTGGGAGTCGATACTGTCGGTTTCATCGAAAACCGCGGCAATACCCCCCTGGGCATAAAATGTCGAGCCTTCGCTGACCGGCCCTTTGCTCAGGACAATAACCTGATGTTTTTCAGCCAGGCGCAGCGCCAGTGAGAGTCCGGCAGCTCCGCTGCCAATGATCAGCACGTCACAGGATAATTCAGGAGTCGTATTCATGATGTTTGTTTAATTTACTAAACAGTGTTTGGTCACCATAGCACCACATTGAGCGATACTGCACGTTTTATTTTTAAATGTGTTGCAATGACTAAACATGAAAGAAAAGCATGATGAGGGCGAAATAGGCAAAAATATTTTGTGAAGCAGGCCGTTAGCATCAGATTATGTGATGAAATAAAGTGCCCGTTGGGTTACTCTGCAAGCGGTGAAATGGGCATTTCTGTACAGATAGTGCGTTGATCGGGTTATGTAGACTTATAATGAGAGATAAGACCTGTCTACAACATGACAAACAAAAAACAATGCGTAACGGAACTTTACGAAACTTGAGCACTCTAAGCATTTGCTTGCTCATAGTGAAGCTGATGGAGTGGCGTTTCGAAAGCGCGTGGAAATTTGGTTTGGGGAGACTTTACCTCGGATGAGCGAGCAGTTAACGGACCAGGTCCTGGTAGAACGGGTCCAGAAGGGAGATCAGAAAGCCTTTAACCTACTGGTAGTGCGCTATCAGCATAAGGTGGCGAGTCTGGTTTCTCGCTATGTACCGTCGGGTGATGTACCCGATGTAGTACAAGAAGCATTTATCAAAGCCTATCGTGCGCTGGATTCGTTCCGGGGAGATAGTGCTTTTTATACCTGGCTGTATCGTATTGCAGTCAATACAGCGAAGAATTACCTGGTCGCTCAGGGGCGTCGTCCACCTTCCAGTGATATTGATGCGATTGAAGCAGAAAATTACGAAAGTGGCGGAGCACTGAAAGAAATTTCGAACCCTGAGAACTTAATGTTGTCAGAAGAACTGAGACAGATAGTTTTCCGAACTATTGAGTCCCTCCCGGAAGATTTACGCATGGCAATAACCTTGCGGGAGCTGGATGGCCTGAGCTATGAAGAGATAGCCGCTATCATGGATTGTCCGGTAGGTACGGTGCGTTCACGTATCTTCCGAGCGAGGGAAGCTATTGATAATAAAGTTCAACCGCTTATCAGGCGTTGACGATAGCGGGATACTGGAAAAGGTATTAGGCATGCAGAAAGAGAAACTTTCCGCTTTAATGGATGGCGAAACGCTGGATACTGAGTTACTCAAAGAGCTAACTCACGACCCGGAAATGCAAAAAACCTGGGAGAGTTATCACCTGATTCGCGATTCCATGCGAGGTGATACCGCCGACGTTCTCCATTTCGATATTTCCGCCCGCGTAATGGCCGCCATCCAGGATGAGCCAGTACGTCAGACGGCGCCATTGATTCCTGAGGCCCAGCCAGCACCGCACCAGTGGCAGAAAATGCCATTCTGGAAGAAAATGCGTCCGTGGGCCGCGCAGCTTACCCAAATGGGTGTGGCCGCGTGCGTATCACTTGCAGTTATCGTTGGCGTCCAGCACTATAATGGGCAATCTGAAACGTCCCAGCAGCCCGAAACACCGGTATTTAATACATTACCGATGATGGGTAAAGCCAGTCCGGTTAGCTTGGGTGTACCTTCTGACGCGACGGCCAGCGGCGGTCAACAACAGCAGGTACAGGAGCAGCGTCGTCGTATTAATGCCATGTTGCAGGATTACGAATTGCAACGTCGACTGCACTCTGAACAGCTTCAGTTTGAGCAGGCCCAAACACAGCAAGCCGCTGTGCAGGTGCCAGGAATTCAAACTTTAGGAACGCAATCGCAGTAATGAAGCAACTTTGGTTTGCCATGTCACTTGTGGCTGGTAGCCTGTTCTTCTCTGTAAACGCCTCGGCCAATCCTGCGTCCGGGGCGTTGTTGCAGCAGATGAATCTGGCCAGCCAGTCGCTAACCTATGAGCTGTCATTTGTCAGCATCAATAAGCAGGGTGTTGAATCCCTACGTTATCGTCATGCCCGCCAGGATAACCGTCCACTCGCGCAACTATTACAAATGGATGGACCGCGCCGGGAAGTGGTGCAACGCGGCAACGAAATTAGCTATTTTGAGCCTGGCCTCGAACCGTTCACGCTGAATGGCGATTATATCGTTGACTCTCTGCCATCCCTGATTTACACCGACTTCAAACGCCTTGCTCCCTACTATGATTTTATCTCAGTAGGCCGCACCCGTATTGCCGATCGGCTCTGTGAAGTGATCCGCGTTGTGGCGCGTGACGGCACCCGTTACAGCTATATCGTTTGGATGGACACGGAGACCAAACTGCCGATGCGTGTCGATCTCCTCGATCGTGATGGCGAAACGCTGGAACAGTTCCGTGTAATCTCCTTTACCGTGAATAACGGTGTTAGCGACAGCATGCAGACACTAGCAAAAGCGAATTTACCACCTTTGCTGTCGGTTCCTGCGGGCGAGAAAACCAACTTCAACTGGAGTCCGTCGTGGTTACCACAAGGTTTCAGTGAGGTCTCAAGCAGTCGACGTCCGCTGCCGACGATGGATAACATGCCGATTGAATCACGCCTTTATTCTGATGGCCTGTTTAGTTTCTCCGTGAACGTAAACCGTGCGACGCAGAACAGCGCCGATCAACTGCTGCGTACCGGCCGTAGAACAGTCAGCACCAGCGTGCGTGATAACGCGGAAATTACGATTGTGGGCGAGCTTCCACCACAAACGGCGAAGCGTATCGCGGACAATATCAAGTTCAGGGCAGCACAATGATTAAAGAGTGGGCGACGGTCGTCTCCTGGCATAATGGTCTGGCGACGGTCAGCTGCGATGTTAAAGCATCATGTAGCAGCTGTGCTTCCCGGGCCGGATGCGGGAGTCGCGTGCTGAACAAACTGGGACCACAGACCACACACACCATCGTGGTGCCCTGCGACGAACCCTTGACCCCAGGTCAAAAAGTTGAACTGGGCATTGCCGAAGGTAGCCTGTTGGGATCGGCGATGCTGGTCTACATGTCTCCGTTGGCGGGGCTGTTTCTTTTTGCAGCGCTGTTCCAGGTGCTGTTTGGTTCCGATCTTGCGGCATTAAGCGGCGCAGTGCTGGGGGGCGTGGGCGGATTCCTGATTGCTCGTGGATACTCTCGTAAGCTTGCTGAACGCGAAGCCTGGCAGCCGGTCATTCTAAACGTTGCTCTCCCACCCGATCTTATTCGCGTCGAAACCCAGCAGTGATATCTTTGCCTGATGGCGTTGCGCTTATCAGGCCAACAGCGTGCTCAGATGCAGGCGTAGGCCGGATAAGGCGTTTATGCCGCCATCCGGCAAAAGTTTCACCGACTTTGCAAGGTTGTTTCCAGTTCCCGCTATCCTTGCTCTATGAACGTTTCCTCGCCTCAGCGTTGTAGTGTAGAATGCGGCGTTTCACTTAAACAGACGTTAAGCTCAGATCAGCGACTTCTCAGAGCCTGCTCCGGCGGGCGTAAGGCACAATAATTACACTATATGAAGAACATACGTAACTTTTCAATCATAGCTCACATCGACCACGGTAAATCGACGCTGTCTGACCGTATTATCCAGATCTGCGGTGGCCTGTCTGACCGTGAAATGGAAGCGCAGGTTCTCGACTCGATGGATCTTGAGCGTGAGCGCGGTATTACTATCAAAGCGCAGAGCGTGACGCTCGATTTCAAAGCATCTGATGGTGAAACCTATCAGCTTAACTTTATCGACACCCCGGGCCACGTTGACTTCTCGTATGAAGTTTCCCGCTCGCTTGCTGCCTGTGAAGGCGCATTGCTGGTGGTTGATGCCGGACAGGGCGTAGAAGCGCAGACCCTGGCTAACTGCTATACCGCCATGGAAATGGATCTGGAAGTAGTACCGGTACTGAATAAAATTGACCTGCCAGCCGCCGATCCTGAACGCGTGGCAGAAGAGATCGAAGATATCGTTGGTATCGATGCGACGGATGCCGTTCGCTGCTCGGCGAAAACCGGCGTTGGCGTCACTGACGTTCTTGAACGTCTGGTACGCGATATTCCGCCGCCGGAAGGCGATCCGGAAGGCCCTTTACAGGCGCTGATCATCGACTCCTGGTTCGATAACTACCTTGGCGTGGTGTCACTGGTGCGTATTAAAAACGGCACCATGCGTAAAGGCGACAAAATTAAAGTGATGAGCACCGGTCAGGTCTATAACGCCGACCGTCTGGGCATCTTCACGCCAAAACAGGTTGACCGTACCGAGCTGAAATGCGGCGAAGTAGGTTGGTTGGTTTGTGCGATTAAAGACATCCTCGGCGCACCGGTTGGCGATACCCTGACGCAGGCGCGTAACCCGGCAGACAAACCGCTGCCAGGCTTTAAAAAAGTGAAGCCGCAGGTTTACGCTGGTCTGTTCCCGGTGAGCTCTGACGACTATGAAAACTTCCGTGACGCGCTTGGCAAACTGAGCCTGAACGACGCCTCCCTGTTCTACGAACCGGAAAGCTCTACCGCGCTGGGCTTCGGCTTCCGTTGTGGCTTCCTTGGTCTGCTGCACATGGAGATCATTCAGGAACGTCTGGAGCGTGAATACGATCTGGATCTGATCACCACCGCGCCGACCGTAGTCTACGAAGTCGAAACCACGGCGAAAGAGACTATCTACGTCGATAGCCCGTCCAAGCTGCCGCCGCTGAACAACATCTACGAACTACGTGAGCCAATCGCTGAGTGTCACATGCTGCTGCCGCAGGCTTACCTTGGCAACGTCATCACCCTGTGTATCGAGAAGCGTGGCGTCCAGACCAACATGGTTTACCACGGTAACCAGGTGGCGCTGACGTATGAGATTCCGATGGCGGAAGTCGTACTCGATTTCTTTGACCGTCTGAAGTCGACCTCTCGCGGCTATGCGTCGCTGGACTATAACTTCAAACGCTTCCAGGCGTCTGATATGGTGCGTGTTGATGTCCTTATCAACAACGAACGTGTCGATGCACTGGCGCTGATTACCCACCGCGACAACTCCCAGAGCCGTGGCCGTGAACTGGTTGAGAAGATGAAAGATCTGATCCCTCGCCAGCAGTTTGATATCGCGATCCAGGCGGCCATTGGTACGCACATCATCGCGCGTTCAACGGTTAAGCAGCTGCGTAAAAACGTTCTGGCGAAATGCTACGGTGGCGATATCAGCCGTAAGAAAAAGCTGCTGCAAAAACAGAAAGAGGGTAAAAAGCGCATGAAGCAGATCGGTAACGTCGAACTGCCGCAGGAAGCGTTCCTCGCCATTCTGCATGTCGGTAAAGACAGCAAATAATCTTAAGGAGTTGGCATGGCGAACATGTTTGCCCTGATTCTGGTGATTGCCACACTGGTGACGGGCATTTTATGGTGCGTAGATAAATTCATCTTCGCGCCAAAGCGCCGGGAGCGTCAGGCAGCAGCGCAAGCTGCTGCAGGTGATTCACTGGATAAAGCTACGCTGAAAAAAGTGGCACCTAAGCCAGGCTGGCTGGAAACCGGGGCGTCCGTTTTCCCGGTACTGGCGATTGTGCTGGTGGTGCGTTCATTTATCTATGAACCATTCCAGATCCCGTCAGGTTCGATGATGCCGACGCTGCTTATCGGTGACTTTATCCTGGTGGAGAAATTCGCCTACGGGATTAAAGATCCGATTTACCAGAAAACGTTGATCGAAACCGGTCATCCGAAACGCGGTGATATCGTGGTGTTTAAATACCCGGAAGATCCGCGTCTGGACTACATTAAACGTGCTGTCGGTTTACCGGGAGACAAAGTAACGTACGATCCAGTGGCGAAAGAGGTGACTATTCAGCCAGGATGCCGTTCCGGTCAGGCGTGTGAAAACGCGCTGCCGGTAACGTACTCTGATGTTCAGCCAAGTGATTTTGTACAGACCTTTGCTCGTCGTAACGGCGGTGAAGCGACCAGCGGCTTCTTTGAAGTTCCGCTGAACGAAACGAAAGAGAACGGTATTCGCCTTTCTGAGCGTAAAGAAACGCTGGGTGAGGTTACGCACCGCATTCTGACCGTGCCGATTGCGCAGGATCAGGTGGGGATGTATTACCGTCAACCTGGTCAGCCGTTGGCAACCTGGATCGTTCCGCCGGGACACTACTTCATGATGGGTGATAACCGTGATAACAGCGCGGACAGCCGTTACTGGGGATTTGTACCGGAAGCGAATCTGGTTGGTAAAGCGACCGCTATCTGGATGAGTTTTGATAAGCAAGAAGGTGAATGGCCGACCGGTGTGCGTTTAAGCCGTATTGGTGGCATTCACTAATCACCGATAATCGTTCACGTTGTCGTCATTACGGCGGCAGCGTGAATTATTTCTCGGATAAATTCCCGCAGACTAACGACATCCCTTGTCGTTGTGTATAGAATATTCCCCCGAAGTTTTAGGTTGGCACCGACAGGTTGCCACGGCACACGAAACAGCGTTGGTTTGTATATAAATGCATGCAGGCGAAGCCAGATGGCTCAGCGAAGTGCGTATATCAGGTCTGTTTCGTGTGCTGAATTGTTGACGCATTCATTTATTGGTATCGCATGAACCCCATCGTAATTAATCGGCTTCAACGGAAGCTGGGCTACACTTTTAATCATCAGGAGCTGTTGCAGCAGGCATTAACTCACCGGAGCGCCAGCAGCAAACATAACGAGCGTTTAGAATTTTTAGGCGACTCTATTTTGAGCTTTGTTATCGCTAATGCGCTGTATCACCGTTTCCCGCGTGTGGATGAAGGTGATATGAGCCGCATGCGCGCGACGCTGGTTCGCGGCAATACGCTGGCAGAATTAGCCCGTGAGTTTGACCTCGGCGAATGTTTACGTTTGGGGCCAGGTGAGCTGAAAAGCGGCGGCTTCCGTCGTGAATCAATCCTGGCGGATACCGTTGAAGCTTTGATCGGCGGCGTCTTCCTCGACAGCGATATTCAAACCGTTGAGCAATTGATCCTGAACTGGTATCAAACTCGTCTGGATGAAATTAGCCCAGGCGACAAACAAAAAGATCCGAAAACGCGCCTGCAGGAATATTTGCAGGGTCGCCACCTGCCTCTGCCGTCTTATTTGGTGGTGCAGGTCCGTGGTGAAGCACACGATCAAGAATTTACTATCCACTGCCAGGTCAGCGGCCTGAGTGAACCGGTGGTTGGCACAGGTTCGAGCCGTCGTAAGGCTGAGCAGGCTGCCGCCGAACAGGCGTTGAAAAAACTGGAGCTGGAATGAGCGAAGAGAAAACTTACTGCGGATTTATTGCTATCGTCGGTCGCCCGAACGTCGGCAAATCCACCCTGTTGAATAATCTGCTTGGGCAGAAGATTTCTATTACCTCACGTAAGGCTCAGACAACACGTCACCGTATTGTTGGCATCCATACCGAAGGCGCGTATCAGGCGATTTATGTTGATACCCCGGGTCTGCATATGGAAGAAAAACGGGCTATTAACCGTCTGATGAACAAAGCGGCGAGCAGCTCGATCGGTGATGTTGAACTGGTTATTTTCGTTGTCGAAGGCACCCGCTGGACGCCGGACGACGAAATGGTGCTCAACAAGCTGCGTGATGGCAAAGCCCCGGTTATTCTGGCCGTCAACAAAGTCGACAACGTTCAGGAAAAAGCCGATCTGCTGCCACACCTGCAGTTCCTGGCAAGTCAGATGAACTTCCTTGATATCGTACCGATTTCTGCCGAAACCGGCTTGAATGTCGATACCGTTGCGGGCATCGTGCGTAAGCATTTGCCGGAAGCTATTCATCACTTCCCGGAAGATTACATCACCGACCGTTCTCAGCGCTTTATGGCCTCTGAAATCATCCGTGAAAAGCTGATGCGTTTTCTGGGGGCTGAACTGCCGTACTCCGTTACCGTGGAGATTGAGCGTTTTATCTCTAACGAGCGCGGTGGCTACGACATCAACGGTCTGATCCTCGTTGAACGTGAAGGGCAGAAGAAGATGGTTATTGGCAACAAAGGGGCCAAGATTAAAACCATCGGCATCGAAGCGCGTAAAGACATGCAGGAGATGTTCGAAGCGCCCGTTCACCTCGAACTGTGGGTGAAAGTGAAATCCGGCTGGGCCGATGACGAACGCGCGCTGCGTAGCCTCGGTTACGGCGACGACCAGTAGTTTTAATACTCTATGGCTTTCGAGGTGCAGGACAAAACACATAGTGTTTTGAACAGCGCTTGCGCTGGCTCCGAAGGAGCGAGGCCAGAGGCAGAGTCACGCGGCAAGTCCGTGAATCCCCGGGAGCTTACTCTCGTAAGTGACTGGGGTGAACGGGCGCAGCCAACGCACCTGCAACTTGAAAGACGACGAGTATTATGATGGAAGGATGGCAACGCGCTTTTGTCCTGCACAGTCGCCCCTGGAGCGAAACCAGTCTCGTGCTGGACGTCTTCACGGAAGAGTCGGGTCGCGTGCGCCTGGTGGCTAAAGGCGCACGTTCCAAACGCTCCAATCTTAAAGGCGCACTCCAGCCTTTTACCCCGTTGTTGCTTCGCTTTGGTGGACGTGGTGAGGTCAAAACCTTGCGCAGCGCCGAAGCCGTTTCTCTGGCACTCCCCCTTAGCGGAATCACGCTGTACAGCGGCTTGTATATTAACGAGCTTATCTCGCGCGTACTCGAGTACGAAACCCGCTTTTCTGCACTCTTTTTCGATTACCTGAACTGTATTCAGGCGCTGGCTGGCGCCACGGGTTCGCCAGAACCTGCGTTGCGTCGCTTTGAGCTGGCCTTACTTGGTCATCTGGGGTATGGCGTCGATTTTACCCACTGTGCAGGCAGCGGCGAGCCGGTAGACGACACCATGACCTATCGCTACCGGGAAGAAAAAGGGTTTATCGCAAGCGTAGTGATTGATAACGCCACCTTTACCGGACGCCATCTGAAAGCACTCGAATCGCGGGAATTTCCGGATGCTGATACGCTTCGCGCCGCGAAACGCTTTACCCGCATGGCGTTAAAGCCGTATCTTGGTGGTAAGCCCTTAAAGAGCCGCGAATTATTCCGGCAGTTTATGCCGAAGCGAAAATAAAAAACGAGGATTGTCATGGCCGAATTACTGTTAGGCGTCAACATTGACCACATTGCCACTTTACGTAATGCACGCGGTACCGCATATCCGGACCCGGTTCAGGCAGCGTTTATCGTTGAACAGGCGGGCGCGGACGGTATTACCGTACACCTGCGTGAAGACCGTCGTCATATCACTGACCGTGACGTACGTATTTTGCGCCAGACGCTGGATACACGCATGAATCTGGAAATGGCAGTCACCGAAGAGATGCTGTCGATTGCCGTTGAGACTAAGCCGCATTTTTGCTGCCTGGTGCCGGAAAAGCGTCAGGAAGTTACCACTGAAGGTGGGCTGGACGTCGCCGGTCAGCGTGACAAGATGCGCGATGCCTGCAAACGCCTGGCGGACGCAGGCATTCTGGTTTCGCTGTTTATCGATGCCGATGAAGAGCAGATTAAGGCCGCTGCGGAAGTTGGCGCACCGTTTATTGAAATTCACACCGGCTGTTACGCCGATGCGAAAACCGACGCAGAACAGGCCAGCGAACTGGCGCGTATCGCCAAAGCGGCAACCTATGCTGCAAGTCTTGGCCTGAAGGTGAATGCGGGTCACGGTCTGACGTATCACAACGTTAAAGCTATCGCTCGGATCCCGGAAATGCACGAGCTGAACATTGGCCATGCCATTATTGGACGTGCGGTGATGAGCGGCCTGAAAGAGGCCGTAGTAGAAATGAAGCGCCTGATGCTGGAAGCGCGTGGCTAATGGCGATTCTGGGATTAGGTACGGATATCGTGGAGATTGCCCGCATCGAAGCGGTGATCTCCCGTTCCGGCGACCGCCTGGCAAGACGTGTGCTCAGCGACAACGAATGGGCAATCTGGGAAACGCATCAGCAGCCGGTGCGTTTTCTGGCGAAGCGTTTTGCAGTCAAAGAGGCGGCAGCAAAAGCCTTTGGCACGGGTATTCGCAATGGGCTGGCATTTAATCAGTTTGAAGTCTTTAACGACGAACTCGGTAAGCCGCGTCTGCGATTATGGGGAGAGGCGTTAAAACTGGCGGAAAAACTCGGCGTTGCGCACATGCATGTGACGCTGGCCGATGAGCGTCACTACGCCTGCGCCACGGTGATTATCGAAAGTTAGATTCAGGACGATGCCGGATGGCGACGCGTAGTGTCTTATCCGGCCTACGGGTTATGCGTTTGTTGCAGGGGCAGGGTAGGGGCTTCATCGCCAGATGGCGACGCGGCTAAAGTTTATCGGCGTGGTGCATCAGCACAAACTTATCCCACAGCTGCTCTTCTGTTTCGACATGCGCCGGATCTTTCAAAATAGTATTGGGGATTGGGCACACTTTCTGGCAGGTTGGCGTGTCGTAATGGCCTACGCATTCCGTACACTTGTCGCTGTTAATCTCGTAAATGCTATCACCCATCGAAATCGCCTCATTCGGGCATTCGGGCTCGCACATATCGCAATTGATACACTTTTTAGTGATTAACAGGGCCATCAGGAAACTCTCAAAACATCACAAATCGGGCGGGCATTATACGCGCATTCTTTGCTCAGACCAGTTTTTTTACCAGTGCTTCGCTGTGGCGAATACGTTCCGGGGCATGCTCCAGATCCTGCTGCACCAGCGCCATAAACAGTAAATCGGTGAGCATCATTTGCGCGTGGGTGGAGGAAATCGCTGCGCTGCGCGTGGCCTGCTCTTCGGCAATGGTGTACAGACAATGACTTGCCCGTTGCTGCAGGGCGTTCGGTGTAAATCCGGTGATGGCGAGGATTTTCGCGCCGGTACGCAGCGTTTCATCTGCCGCCAGATTAAGTTCGCGGCGCTCACCGGTGTACGAAATAGCCAGCAACAAATCGCCTGGTGAAAGCGCCTGCACCGTCGCCAGCAGGGCGTGCATATCACGTTCGACTACCGCGTTAAAACCAATCTTCAACAGCTTCCAGGCAAAGTTTTGCGCTACCAGACCCGATGCGCCAATCCCGGTCACGATAATGCGGCGGGCTGAACGCAGCATCGTGACGCTCTCCATCAGTTTCTCTTCGCTGTTGACGTCCAGCGTTGCATGCATCGCCGCCACGTTCTCTTTAATCAGTTTCTCGCCTACCATTCGCATCGGGTCGTCACCGCGAATCTGATTATGTACCGGAATGGAATGGGGATTAGGATTGCTGGCCAATGCTTCGCTAATCGCCAGTTTGAGTGCCGGGAATCCTTTAAAGCCTATCTTTTGCGCGAATTTCACCACGCTGGACTGGCTGACGCCCGCTTCAAAGGCCAGCTGTTGTGAACTGAGATGACGCGCAGTATCCGGCTGAGCAAGAAGATAATCCGCAAGTTTTTTATCGCTTTGCGCGAGATCCGGATAACGCTGACGAATGCGAATTAAACAGTTCATGCTTTCTCCTGGCGAAAATGTGATGGCGATTACAAAACAAAATATCACTCGCCTTAGTGAATATAATATTCCATTATGACAGATTATTATGAATTAAAAATTCCTAAGGAACAAAAAATGAATCTTGGTGCGTTAGTTTCAGAAACCCGCAATCCTCAGACCATGGATCTGGATGCGCTCTCCACTCTGGAGTTGGTTCATCGTTTTAATCAACAGGATACGCTGGTAGCTGAAGCAGTAAAAGCAACTCTTCCTGAAGTTGCGCGTGCGGTCGATGCGGCAGCTGACGCGCTAAAAGCCGGTGGACGCATTATTTACATGGGAGCAGGTACCAGCGGGCGTCTTGGGGTGCTGGACGCGTCTGAATGCCCGCCAACTTTTGGCGTCCCGCACGGTCTGGTGGTTGGGCTGATTGCCGGGGGACCGGGCGCTTTGCTGAAGGCAGTAGAAGGCGCAGAAGATAACCCGCAGCTAGGCGAAGACGATCTGCGTGAGCTTAATCTTACCGCACAAGATCTGGTGGTGGGGCTGGCAGCTTCTGGTCGCACGCCGTATGTAATTGGCGGGTTGAAATATGCGCGTTCGGTGGGCTGTACAACGGCGGCTATTTCTTGCAATCCAGATTCCCCTATCGCGCATGAAGCGGATATTGCCATTTCTCCGGTAGTGGGGCCTGAGGCGCTGACCGGGTCAACACGACTGAAATCCGGCACCGCGCAAAAGCTGGTGCTCAATATGATCTCCACCGGCGCGATGGTGAAATTTGGCAAGGTGTACCAGAACCTGATGGTGGATATGCAGGCAACCAACGTCAAACTGGTCGATCGGGCGTGCCGTATGGTGGTTGAAGCCACCGGTATTGCGCGGGCTCAAGCTGAAACGCTGCTGAAGCAGACGGATTATGATGTTAAGCCAGCTATTTTAATGGCGCTCACCGGTCTGGATGCCGCTGCCGCCCGCGAAAAGCTTGCCGCTCACCAGGGTTTTTTACGCGCGGCGTTAGAACACTAAGAGGTGTATATGGATAAGACGGCGTTGCTGGCCAGCGACATCCTGCTGGGCGTTGGCGGAGAGAACAATATTCTGCGTCTGGAAAACTGTATGACCCGTGTCAGGGTGGAAGTTCAGGATGACGGGCAGATCGATATTCCCCGCCTCAGGCAACTGCCCGGCGTTAGCGGCTACGTGAAGCAGGGCGCACAGCACCAGATTATTGTCGGCCCCGGTAAAGCTGCCAAAGTGGTGGATGCCATGCGTTCCCTGATTGCCGATGGCGGCGAGCGAGCAGGTGCCAATGATATTGAGCGCACCAAGTCAGAAGCCAAAGCGAAGTACAAAGCGCCGATGAGCGATGCGCTGCGCAAGCTGGCGAACGTCTTTATCCCTCTTATTCCGGCGTTTATCGCCTCCGGTTTGATTACCGGCATTATTAACATCCTTAAGCGCCCGGATATCGTGGGGGATTTTGCGACCCACTATCCAAATATGCTGGGACTGATGGGCATATTTGGCAGCGCCGTGTTTGCCATTATGAATATTCTGGTCGGGGTGAATACCGCCAAAGTTTTCGGTGGCTCCCTGGCAATGGGCGGGGTGATGGCGGGGATCCTTTCCAGCCCTCAACTGGCGCAAATTACCCTGTTTGGCGAAGCGTTGCAGCCGGGGCGCGGTGGGGTGATTGCGGTATTGCTGGTGGTTGCGCTGATGTGCTGGATCGAACGTAAATTCCGCACGCTGTTGCCGGAATCACTGGAGCTTATCCTTAACCCGCTGCTAACCACCATCATTACCGGTGTCATCGCGATTGTGGCGCTGCAACCGCTTGGCGGATGGATTTCTGAATCTATCGCTCACGGCGCATCCTGGGCTATCGATCGCGGCGGTTTTCTGGTCGGTGCTGTGCTGGCAGGAACCTTCCTGCCGTTGGTGCTCACCGGACTTCATCAGGGATTGGTGCCCATCCACGTTGAGCTGGTTCAGGCGCACGGTTATAACGCGCTTTTTCCGATCCTGGCGATGGCGGGCGTTGGGCAAATAGGTGCTGCGATCGCGGTTCTGATGAAAACCCGTAATGCGCGGCTAAAGAAAGTGATCAAAGGGGCGCTACCGGTCGGACTGCTGGGGATTGGCGAGCCGCTCATTTTTGGCGTAACGCTGCCGTTGGGTAAGCCGTTTATCGGTGCTTGTCTTGGCGGCGCGGTAGGTGGGGCGCTGATTAGCTACTGGAAGGTGGCGACGGTCATCACCTTTGGCATCTCCGGATTACCGCTGGCACTGACGATTGTTGCCGGAAAAGTGATGTTCTATCTGTTAGGCTATCTGGTAGCAGTTATCGCCGGGTTCCTGTTTACCTGGCTATTGGGATTCACTGATCCAGAGGAATAAGGTTTGACCAATCACCAGCGCCGCGTTGTCTTTTTTGATTTGGATGGCACGTTACACCAGCAGGATATGTTCGGTAGTTTTATTCGTTATCTGCTGCGTCACCAGCCGCTGAACGCGTTGCTTGTGCTGCCTTTGTTACCGGTGATTGCGCTGGCGTTGCTGATAAAAGGACGTGCCGCCCGCTGGCCAATGAGCCTGCTGTTATGGGGATGCACTTTTGGGCGCAGCGAAGCGCGTCTGAAAGCGCATCAGGCCGACTTTGTGCGCTGGTTTCGCAGTAACGTGACGGCGTTTCCGCTCGTGCAGCAGCGGCTGACAACCTACCTGTTAAGCTCCGACGCTGATATCTGGCTTATTACCGGCTCTCCGCAGTCACTGGTCGAGCAGGTTTACTTTGATACTCCATGGCTACCGCGAGTCAATCTGATCGCCAGCAAAATGGCGCGGGGATACGGCGGCTGGGTACTGACTTTGCGCTGTCTGGGCCATGAGAAAGTGACGCAACTGGAACGCCACATTGGCGCGCCGCTACAGCTTTACAGTGGCTATAGTGACAGTAATCAGGACAATCCTCTGCTCTCTTTTTGCCAGCATCGCTGGCGCGTCACGCCGCGCGGAGAGCTTCAGCAACTCGAATAGCTAACGCACATGCAATTTGAAGTATGACGTGTATAATGCGCCCGCTTTGATTACTGGAGTTACCCCTTTGTCAGATGTTGAATTTAGCCACGAATACTGGATGCGTCATGCTTTAACGCTGGCTAAGCGCGCCAGGGATGAGCGTGAAGTCCCGGTGGGTGCGGTATTGGTACATAACAACCGAGTAATTGGCGAAGGCTGGAACCGCCCGATTGGACATCATGATCCGACTGCCCACGCTGAGATTATGGCGCTTCGTCAGGGCGGCCTGGTGCTGCAAAACTACCGCCTGTTAGATGCCACGCTGTACGTCACTCTGGAACCGTGCGTGATGTGCGCTGGCGCGATGGTGCACAGCCGTATCGGTCGGGTCGTTTTTGGTGCGCGCGATGCGAAAACGGGCGCTGCCGGGTCATTAATGGATGTACTGCATCACCCTGGAATGAATCATCGGGTTGAAGTGACAGAGGGGGTACTGCGGGATGAATGTGCCACGTTGCTCAGTGATTTTTTCCGCATGCGCCGGCAGGAAATCAAGGCCCTGAAAAAATCCGCTAATCAGTAACTCTCAGCCTGATGGCAGTGCGCTTATCAGGCGTACAAGACTACTTCTCCTCTTTTTTATGCGGTGAAAACAGCAGGGAAGGGGAGTGCGTCAGGTAGTTTGACGACGTTTGAGACAGAAACGCCGAAAGCGGGAATTTCTCTTTACCTAATAGCTCTGCGGGCGTCACCGTCGGGTAATCCTGCGCCAGTTGCTGCGTTTCTAGCGCCTGTTTTTCTTTCTCTTGCAGATATCCCACCAGGCTAATTTGGTACTTACGGATATTTTCCACATAGGCGTAAGCTTCGTGGCCGCGCGCATAGCCATAGGTCAACTTGTTATAATACGGTTTTTGGCTGAGCAGCGGTAATCGCTGTTTTACGTCGGACCAACTGTTCGGATTGCCTTTGGTTTTCACCGTCAGCGCCCGCGCATCCAGCATGTGCGCATAACCCATATTATAGGCTGCAAGGGCAAACCAGATGCGTTCTCCTTCGGGGACGGTATCCGGTACTTTACTCATCATATCCTGCAAGTATCGCGCCCCGCCGCTGATACTCTGTTCGGCATCGGTACGGTCGGTCAGCCCGAGACTCTGAGCGGTATTTTTAGTCAACATCATCAGCCCGCGTACGCCGGTTGGAGAGGTGGCCTGCGCGTCCCAGTGTGATTCCTGATATGAGATAGCGGCCAGCAGTCGCCAGTCTATCTCTTGCGCATATTTCTCAAACAGCGGCTTGAGGTCCGGCAACACGCTGTCTACGGCGCGTAAAAAGGAGCGGGTATCAACATAGTCAAAATCATCGCCATGCCCGAGATATTTCTCTTCCAGCCGTGCCAGAGAACCGTCTTCATTCATGGTGTTGAAGAAATCCAGTAGGGCGGCAGACAGCGTGTTGTCATCGTCCAGCCGACTAAACCATGTCACCGGTTGTTCGTCAGAGACGTCGAGCGCTACGGCCAGCTCAGGATGCACGCGTTGATATAAGCTGATGGCAACAGAATCGGCAATGGTGTAATCCAGCTTTCCGGCGATTACATCATCAAGCAGTTCGGTGGTGCCCTTTTTGTCATCGACTTTCCAGCTCAGATCGGGAAATTTTTTCTCTTTTAGCTGCTGGAGGTCATTAACCACCACATGCCCCGGGGCGATAGTCAGTTGGTTTTCGTTCACCGTGGCAAGCGTGCGCGGACGGTATTGCCCAACCCGGTACACCAGCTGTTGTGAAACCGAATAATAGGTCGGGCCGGGCTGGTAATTTTTAACCCGCTCGCTGTTATAGACCAGGCCTGCGGCTAACAGGTCGGCATTGCCGTTATCCAGGTCGTCAAAAAGCTGGCTGATGTTCTGGCGTACGGTAACTTTTAACTTCACGCCTAAGTAGTCGGCAAATTCCTGGGCCAGTTCATAATCCAGACCGAATTTTTTGCCGTTGAGGGTCGCGTAAGTTAATGGCGAATCAATGGTACTGACGCGCAGCTCTCCCCGCGACTGAATGGCGGCGATACGATTTTCGGCTTTACCGAACCAGGGAATAGATGGCCAAAGGGCCGCTGCCAACAACAGCGTCAATATGCCGATGAACAGATAATTAATCTTTAATTTTTTCAATTAGTTAATTCTCTGAACCGTACGTTGTCTCTGTCTGCTGTGGTGTTGATTAAGAAGTGAAGTCGTCATTAATGAACGCCATTTTGCTTAAACTTGCGTCAGTTGGCAACTTATTCAGAAATCTGACTGCATTTGATGATAAGTGACGGTCGTGATTTTATTTCGACGCAAACGGTTTCGTCGGGGCGGTAGATTCTTTATAATGACGCCCGTTTCCCCCACTTGGGCACACCGAAAGCTTAGAAGACGAGAGACTTATGATGGAAATTCTGCGTGGTTCACCTGCACTGTCTGCATTCCGTATTAACAAACTGCTGGCACGTTTTCAGGCTGCCAACCTCCAGGTCCACAACATTTACGCCGAGTACGTCCATTTTGCCGATCTGAATGCACCGTTAAATGAAGATGAGCACGCGCAGCTTGCACGCCTGCTGAAATATGGCCCTGCTCTGCAAAGCCACGCCCCGGAAGGCAAACTGCTGCTGGTTACGCCTCGCCCTGGCACCATCTCCCCGTGGTCTTCTAAAGCGACTGATATTGCCCACAACTGCGGTCTGCACCAAATTAGCCGCCTGGAACGTGGCATTGCCTGGTATGTAGAAGCCTCTACGCTGACCGCTGAGCAATGGCAGATGGTGGCCGACGAACTGCACGACCGCATGATGGAGACTGTTTTCTCTGCGCTGAACGATGCCGAAAAACTGTTTGCCCATCACCAACCGGCGCCGGTCTCCAGCGTTGATCTACTGGGTGAGGGGCGTCAGGCGCTAATCGACGCTAACCTGCGTCTGGGTCTGGCGCTTGCGGAAGACGAAATTGACTATCTGCAGGATGCGTTCACCAAACTGGGACGTAACCCGAACGATATTGAACTATACATGTTTGCGCAGGCCAACTCTGAGCACTGCCGTCACAAGATTTTTAACGCCGACTGGGTTATCGATGGTAAACAGCAGCCGAAGTCGCTGTTCAAGATGATCAAGAATACCTTCGAAACCACGCCGGACCACGTGCTGTCTGCCTATAAAGACAACGCAGCGGTAATGGAAGGCTCTGAAGTGGGCCGCTATTTTGCCGACCACAAAACCGGCCGCTACGATTTCCATCAGGAACCAGCCCACATCCTGATGAAGGTTGAAACTCACAACCACCCGACGGCCATCTCTCCGTGGCCAGGTGCTGCAACCGGCTCCGGCGGCGAAATCCGCGACGAGGGCGCAACAGGTCGCGGTGCAAAACCCAAAGCCGGGCTGGTGGGTTTCTCCGTTTCCAACCTGCGTATTCCTGGCTTTGAACAGCCGTGGGAAGAAGACTTCGGTAAGCCGGACCGTATTGTTACCGCGCTTGATATCATGACCGAAGGCCCGCTGGGCGGCGCGGCGTTTAACAACGAATTTGGTCGTCCGGCGCTGACTGGCTACTTCCGTACCTATGAAGAAAAGGTCAACAGCCACAACGGCGAAGAGCTGCGCGGTTACCATAAACCGATCATGCTGGCAGGCGGGATCGGTAACATCCGTGCCGATCACGTGCAGAAGGGCGAGATCGTCGTTGGCGCTAAGCTTATCGTCCTCGGCGGCCCGGCAATGAACATTGGCCTTGGCGGCGGGGCAGCCTCCTCTATGGCTTCCGGCCAGTCTGATGCCGATCTTGATTTCGCTTCCGTACAGCGTGACAACCCGGAAATGGAACGTCGTTGCCAGGAAGTTATTGACCGTTGCTGGCAGATGGGGGATGCGAACCCGATTCTGTTTATCCATGACGTTGGCGCGGGTGGACTGTCTAACGCTATGCCGGAGCTGGTAAGCGATGGTGGTCGCGGCGGTAAGTTCCAGCTGCGCGATATCCTCAGCGATGAGCCGGGTATGAGCCCGCTGGAAATCTGGTGTAACGAATCCCAGGAACGCTACGTGCTGGCGGTTGCTGCCGATCAATTGCCGCTGTTTGACGAACTGTGTAAGCGCGAGCGCGCGCCGTATGCGGTGATTGGTGAAGCTACCGAAGAACAGCATCTGACCTTGAGCGACAGCCACTTCGACAACCAGCCGATCGACATGCCGCTTGATGTGCTGCTGGGTAAAACACCGAAAATGACCCGCGATGTGCAGACGCTGAAAGCCAAAGGCGATGCCCTGAATCGTGGTGAAATCTCGATTGCAGATGCGGTTAACCGCGTGCTGCATCTGCCGACTGTCGCGGAGAAAACGTTCCTCGTGACCATCGGTGACCGTACCGTTACCGGCATGGTTGCGCGTGACCAGATGGTTGGTCCATGGCAGATCCCGGTCGCTAACTGCGCGGTCACTACCGCAAGCCTCGATAGCTACTACGGCGAAGCGATGTCTATCGGCGAACGCGCCCCGGTTGCACTACTGGACTTCTCTGCCTCTGCGCGTCTGGCGGTCGGTGAAGCGCTGACAAACATTGCGGCAACGCAGATTGGTGACATCAAACGTATTAAGCTGTCGGCAAACTGGATGGCGGCTGCGGGTCACCCTGGTGAAGATGCTGGCCTGTACGAAGCAGTAAAAGCCGTCGGGGAAGAGCTATGCCCGGCGCTCGGCCTGACCATTCCAGTGGGTAAAGACTCTATGTCGATGAAAACCCGCTGGCAGGAAGGTAACGAGCAGCGTGAAATGACCTCGCCGCTGTCGCTGGTGATTACCGCCTTTGCCCGCGTGGAAGATGTGCGCCACACCATTACCCCGCAGCTGTCTACTGAAGACAACGCCCTGCTGCTGATTGACCTCGGTCTTGGTCACAATGCGCTGGGCGCTACGTCGCTGGCGCAGGTTTACCGTCAACTGGGCGATAAGCCTGCCGACGTGCGTAACGTTGAGCAACTGAAAGGCTTCTACGATGCGATTCAGGCGCTGGTCGCTGCGCGTAAGCTGCTGGCCTATCATGACCGTTCTGACGGCGGTCTGCTGGTTACGCTGGCGGAAATGGCCTTCGCCGGTCACTGCGGTATTGACGCTGATATCCACTCTCTGGGTGAAGATCGTCTGGCGGCGCTGTTTAACGAAGAACTGGGTGCGGTGATTCAGGTTCGTGCTGCTGAGCGTGAGGCGGTGGAAGCGATTCTGGCTGCCCATGGCCTGGCAGACTGCGTACACTTCCTCGGTAAAGCCGTTGAAGGTGATCGTTTCACCCTGACCGCTAACGGCCAGCCGGTGTTTAGCGAAAGCCGTACAACCCTGCGTATGTGGTGGGCGGAAACCACCTGGCAGATGCAGCGTCTGCGTGACAATCCGGAATGCGCCGATCAAGAACACGACGCTAAAACCAACGATGCGGACCCTGGTCTCAACGTTAAACTGTCGTTTGATATCAACGAAGATGTTGCCGCTCCGTACATCGCCACCGGTGCGCGTCCCAAAGTGGCCGTACTGCGCGAGCAGGGTGTGAACTCCCACGTTGAAATGGCAGCAGCCTTCCACCGTGCGGGTTTCGACGCCATCGATGTGCACATGAGCGACCTGCTGGGCGGACGTATCGGCCTGGGTAACTTCCAGGCGCTGGTGGCCTGCGGCGGCTTCTCTTATGGCGATGTGCTCGGCGCTGGTGAAGGTTGGGCGAAGTCGATTCTGTTCAACAACCGCGTCCGTGATGAGTTCGAAACCTTTTTCCATCGCCCGCAGACGCTGGCACTCGGCGTGTGTAACGGTTGTCAGATGATGTCTAACCTGCGTGAGCTGATCCCAGGAAGCGACCTGTGGCCGCGCTTTGTGCGTAACCATTCCGACCGCTTTGAAGCCCGCTTCAGTCTGGTCGAAGTGACGCAAAGTCCATCCTTACTGCTTGCTGATATGGTGGGTTCGATGATGCCGATTGCCGTTTCTCACGGTGAAGGTCGTGTGGAAGTGCGTGACGGTGCGCATCTGGCTCAGCTTGAGAGCAAAGGTCTGGTGGCGCTGCGCTACGTTGATAACTTCGGTAAGGTGACCGAGACCTATCCGGCTAACCCGAACGGTTCGCCGAACGGTATTACTGCAGTGACCACTGAAAATGGTCGCGTCACCATTATGATGCCGCACCCGGAACGTGTGTTCCGTACCGTGAGCAACTCCTGGCACCCGGAAAACTGGGGCGAGGATAGCCCGTGGATGCGTATTTTCCGCAACGCGCGTAAACAGCTCGGTTAATTCGCTCAATAGTCATCAAGCCCCTCTTCGCGAGGGGCTTTTTTTTGTCTGCCGGATGAAACCCGCCTGATGACGCTACGCTTATCAGGCCTACAGGGAAAATGCGGTTGTAGGCCGGATAAGGCGTTCACGCCGCCATCCGGCAATAAACTCAGCGCTTGCACCTAAAAGTAAAGTGTCGGGAAATGCCGACATGGATAGGGTTGTGGTGTCGTCAAAAAGAGACGTTTAATTATTTGATTTAATAGGGATTTGTTTTTAAGTGCTGCAAGTGTTGCTGATTGGCGACAGGGAGAACAAAAAACAGCCAGAATTGTTATTTGTGAAAATAATAATATTTTTCATACTTATCATTGTGTTAATAAAGTGTTTTGAATATTGGCACAGATGCTGCATAATATTAACCAGTGGCTCATTCACCTTCTTATGTCAGCCCCTTCGGGACGTGCTACATAAACTTCGAATGACGCACAACAAGGTGCCTGCCGTCCAACATCTGATATTAGCATTGCTCATATCAACCTCCGGGCGAAACGTCGAGTTAGGCACCGCCTTATTCCACAACAAAGCCGGGTTAATCCCGGCTTTGTTGTATCTGGCGTTCCCCTCAGTTAGCATCAATCTATTCCTGTCCATTGAGAGTAACGCCTTGAAGCGCTGGTCAGTTTTTCCCCGATCTTTACGTCAATTGGTGACGTTGGCCTTCTTGCTTATCCTGCTGCCGTTGTTAGTTCTGGCCTGGCAGGCATGGCAAAGTCTGAATGCCCTGAGCGCGCAGGCTGCGCTGACAAACCGCACCACGCTGATTGATGCCAGACGCAGCGAGGCGATGACCAACGTCGCGCTGGAGATGGAGCGCAGCTATCGGCAATACTGCGTGCTTGATGACCCAACATTGGCCAGGGTCTACCAAAGCCAGCGTAAACGCTACAGCGACATGCTGGATGCGCATGCGGGGGTGTTGCCGGATACCAAGCTCTACCAGGCGTTGCGTCAGGATCTTAACGATCTCGCGCAGTTGCAGTGTAAAAACAGTGGTCCTGACAGTGTGTCGGCTGCACGGCTGGAAGCGTTCGCCAATGCCAATACCGAGATGGTGCAAGCGACGCGTACCGTGGTCTTTTCTCGTGGGCAGCAGTTACAGCAGGAAATAGCCGAACGCGGGCAGTTTTTTGGCTGGCAGGCACTGGTGCTGTTTCTCGTCAGCCTGGCGATGGTCTTGCTGTTTACCCGCATGATTATCGGTCCGGTGAAGGGTATTGAACGGATGATCAACTGTCTGGGGGAAGGGCGCTCGCTGGGGGATAGCGTATTATTTACCGGGCCACGGGAATTGAGATCCGTGGGGCAGCGTATCATCTGGTTAAGCGAACGCCTCTCCTGGCTTGAGTCGCAACGGCATCAGTTTTTACGCCATCTTTCCCATGAGCTGAAAACACCGCTGGCGAGCATGCGCGAAGGTACCGAATTGTTGGCCGATCAGGTGGTTGGCCCGTTAACACCGGAGCAAAAAGAGGTGGTCGGTATTCTGGATGACAGCAGCCGTAACCTGCAAAAGCTGATTGAACAACTCCTCGATTACAACCGCAAGCTGGCTGATGACGAGGTGGAACTTGAAAGTGTGGAAATCGCGCCGCTGGTGGAAAGCGTTGTTTCTGCGCATAGCCTGCCCGCTCGCGCCAAAATGATACATACTGATGTTGCGCTTGCGGTGAACACCTGCCTGGCAGAACCGATGCTGTTGATGAGCGTGCTGGACAATCTTTATTCCAATGCGGTGCACTATGGTGCTGAATCCGGTAACATTTGGATCCGCAGCAGTTTGCATGGCTCAACGGTATACATCGATGTAATGAATACCGGCACACCGATTCCAGAAGCAGAACAGACCATGATCTTCGAGCCTTTTTTCCAGGGGAGTCATCAGCGAAAAGGGGCGGTAAAAGGAAGCGGGTTGGGGCTAAGCATTGCCAGAGATTGCATCCGCCGTATGCGGGGCAAGCTGTATCTGGTTGATGACCATGCTCAAAACGTTTGTTTTCGCATAGAACTGCCGCTAGCTGCTGCGAAAAATCACTAAAATAAACCTAAGTCTGGTGAGTATGCCATACGTTGTTGTCCGAATGCTTAAACGACATTTTCTTCGTCGCGTCATCCTCGCAAGCCTGCCGTGCCTGGCGCTGGTTGGTTGTGTCCCGAACGCGGTGAATCATATTATCGGCGATCCCTCGCAGGAGAAAATTCCGCCTAATCAACTGGCGGACTACCTTGCAACCGACTGTACGGATATCTGGTCGCTGTCTGGCCAGTCTACAGAAACCAATCCGTTGTACTGGCTGCGGGCGATGGATTGTGCCAATCGCCTGATGCCGGTGCAGGCGCGTAGTGAAGCCAGCACCCTGATGACAGATACCTGGCAGGGCGCTTTCAGGCGTGGAATTTTGCTCGATAATGCCAACATTACGCCGCCAGAAAGGCGGGAGGCTGTTACGCGCCTCGATGCGTTAAGCCCGCAAATTCCGCCACAGGTACGCCCGCTGTATCAGGTCTGGCGCAGCAGCCAAACGTTGCAGTTGCAGCTTGCCGAAGAGCGTATGCGCTACAGTAAACTCCAGCAGGCGTCCGACAGCGATCTCGATACGCTGCGTCAACAGCAGCAGCATTTGCAGTCCCAGCTCGATCTCACGACCCGCAAGCTGGAGAATCTGACCGATATTGAGCGCCAGCTTTCCACGCGCAAACCTGGCGGTAACTACAATCCTGATGCGCTGCACGGGAACGATAAACTCACTACGCCTGATAACGAAGAAGGCGCAGCGCCGTCTGCCGATGAGGTTACGCCATGATAAGCCGTAAGCCCGCGCATCTGCTGCTGGTGGATGACGATCCGGGACTGTTGAAATTACTTGGAATGCGACTGACCAGCGAAGGCTACAGCGTTGTGACCGCGGAAAGTGGGCAGGAAGGGTTACGGGTGCTGAACCGTGAAAAAGTGGATCTGGTTATTAGCGATCTGCGCATGGATGAAATGGATGGCATGCAGCTGTTTACTGAAATCCAGAAAGTACAGCCAGGGATGCCGGTGATTATCCTGACCGCTCACGGCTCCATCCCTGACGCCGTTGCGGCGACCCAGCAAGGGGTGTTCAGTTTTCTCACTAAGCCAGTCGACAAGGACGCGTTGTATCACGCGATTGACGGGGCGCTGGAACAGTCTGCGCCCGCCACCGATGACAGCTGGCGCGAATCTATCGTTACCCGCAGCCCGCTGATGCTACGCCTGCTGGAACAGGCGCGAATGGTGGCGCAATCGGACGTTAGCGTCTTGATCAACGGTCAAAGCGGAACCGGGAAAGAAGTTTTCGCTCAGGCTATTCACAACGCCAGCCCACGCAGCCAAAAACCTTTCATTGCCATTAACTGCGGCGCGTTGCCGGAACAACTGCTGGAATCAGAACTGTTTGGTCATGCGCGCGGTGCTTTTACCGGTGCGGTGAGCAATCGTGAAGGGCTGTTTCAGGCCGCAGAAGGCGGTACGCTGTTTCTCGATGAGATTGGCGATATGCCTGCGCCGTTACAGGTGAAACTGCTGCGCGTATTGCAGGAACGAAAAGTCAGACCGTTGGGCAGTAACCGCGATATCGACATTGACGTGCGGATCGTTTCTGCGACCCACCGCGATTTACCCAAAGCGATGGCACGGGGCGAATTTCGCGAGGATTTGTACTATCGCCTCAATGTGGTGAGCCTGAAGATCCCTGCGCTGGCCGAGCGTACGGAAGATATTCCGCTGCTGGCGAACCATCTGCTGCGCCAGTCTGCTGAACGGCACAAACCGTTCGTACGCGCCTTTTCAACCGATGCCATGAAGCGATTAATGACCGCCAGTTGGCCGGGCAACGTGCGTCAGCTGGTCAACGTAATTGAGCAGTGCGTGGCGTTGACCTCTTCGCCGGTGATCAGCGACGCGCTGGTGGAGCAGGCGCTGGAAGGGGAAAACACCGCGCTGCCGACCTTTGTTGAGGCGCGTAACCAGTTTGAGCTCAACTATCTGCGTAAGCTGCTGCAAATCACCAAGGGCAATGTGACCCACGCGGCAAGAATGGCGGGGCGCAACCGCACCGAATTCTATAAATTGCTTTCTCGGCACGAGCTGGATGCAAACGATTTCAAAGAATAAATCTGCGGATTATGTTAGCTTTATTCGATCAAAAGACAGGCGACCTTTTCAAGGAATAGCATGAAAAAGATTGATGCGATTATTAAACCCTTCAAGCTGGACGACGTCCGCGAAGCGCTGGCAGAAGTCGGCATTACCGGTATGACTGTGACAGAAGTGAAAGGTTTTGGCCGTCAGAAAGGCCATACCGAGTTGTACCGTGGCGCGGAATATATGGTGGATTTTCTGCCGAAGGTAAAAATTGAAATTGTGGTTACCGACGACATCGTCGATACCTGCGTCGACACCATTATCCGTACTGCCCAGACCGGCAAAATTGGTGACGGTAAGATTTTTGTCTTCGATGTGGCACGCGTTATTCGTATTCGTACCGGTGAAGAAGACGACGCGGCAATCTAAGCCGCGCCGTTAATTTGTAGGCCTGATAAGCGTAGCGCATCAGGCAGAGTGATTGCCGGATGGCGGCGTAAACGCCTTATCCGGCCTACTCGCGTAACACATTACAAGACTTTGTGCGGACCGAAGCATTCGTAATGAATGTTCTCGTTTTTCACGCCCAGACCGACCAGCTGCTTCGCGGCGAACTGCATGAAACCAACCGGACCGCACAGATAAAACTGCATCGCCGGATCGCTGATTGCGCTTTCCAGTTTGTTCAAATCCATCAGACCTACGCTATCAAACGCACCTTTCGCACGATCGGCTTCGGTTGGCTCACGATACCAGGTGTGTGCGCTAAAGCGTGGCAGCGTTTTGCCGAGTTCGTTGACTTCATCAGCGAAGGCATGCACGTCACCATTTTCTGCCGCGTGGAACCAGTTAACCTGCGCCGTATGCTTCGCTTTTGCCAGCGTATCCAGCATCGCCAGCATTGGGGTTTGTCCCACGCCCGCGGAGATCAGAGATACCGGGGTGTCGGTCGCGACGTCCATAAAGAAATCGCCCGCAGGTGCGGCCAGGTGAACAACGTCGCCAACATTCGCATGGTTGTGCAGCCAGGTTGAAACCTGACCACCGTCCTCACGCTTAACCGCAATACGGTAGCCTTTGCCATCGGGTTTACGGGTCAGTGAGTACTGACGAATTTCCTGATGCGGGAAACCTTCCGGCTTTAACCAGACGCCCAGATATTGCCCCGGATGATATTCAGCCACTGCGCCACCGTCGACAGGTTCAAACTCAAAGCTGGTGATAAGTGCACTGCGTGGGTTTTTTGCCACGATGCGGAAAGGACGGGTACCTTCCCAGCCGCCATTTTTATTGGCATTTTCGCTGTAAATCTGCGCTTCACGGTTGATGAAAACGTTCGCCAGCACGCCATATGCTTTGCCCCACGCATCCAGAACTTCCTGGCCTGGGCTGAACATTTCGTCCAGCGTTGCCAGTAAATGGCCACCCACGATGTTGTACTGCTCGGGTTTAATCTGGAAGCTGGTATGCTTCTGTGCGATTTTCTCAACAGCCGGCAACAGTGCCGCCAGATTTTCGATATTGCTGGCATACGCGGCAATAGCATTAAACAGCGCTTCACGCTGATCGCCATTACGCTGATTACTCATGTTGAAGATTTCTTTCAGCTCTGGGTTATGCGTAAACATGCGGTCGTAGAAATGGGCGGTCAGCTTCGGGCCTGTTTCAACCAGCAGGGGAATGGTGGCTTTCACTGTAGCGATGGTTTGTGCGTCAAGCATACGGTCTTCCTTTATCTGAGACTTTAATGATGTATGTCAAATGCATCTTATAAAAAATACCCCTGCATTGTAAATGGTTCTTTGTAACTTTGCGTTGTAAAGGTTACATCGTGAAAAATCTGCATCACAAACCTGAAAAGAAATCCGTTGAAATTCAGCAGACCTTTGTTCTCCAAAGCCTTGCGTACCATGAAGGTAATCGTTTGCGTAAAATCCTTTGTCAAGACCTGTTATCGAAGAATGATTCGGTTATACTGTTCGCCGTTGTCCTACGGACCGCCTTTTAAGGCCGAAAATTTTATTGTTAGCTGAGTCAGGAGATGCGGATGTTAAAGCGTGAAATGAACATTGCCGATTATGATGCCGAACTGTGGCAGGCTATGGAGCAGGAAAAAGTACGTCAGGAAGAGCACATCGAACTGATCGCCTCCGAAAACTACACCAGCCCGCGTGTTATGCAGGCGCAGGGTTCTCAGCTGACCAACAAATATGCTGAAGGTTATCCGGGCAAGCGCTACTACGGCGGTTGCGAGTACGTTGATATCGTTGAGCAACTGGCTATCGATCGTGCAAAAGAGCTGTTTGGCGCTGACTACGCTAACGTACAGCCGCACTCTGGTTCTCAGGCTAACTTCGCTGTTTATACCGCTCTGCTGCAACCGGGCGATACCGTTCTGGGTATGAACCTGGCACAAGGCGGCCACCTGACTCACGGCTCCCCAGTTAACTTCTCCGGCAAACTGTACAACATCATTCCTTACGGTATTGATGAGTCCGGTAAAATTGACTACGAAGACATGGCTAAGCAGGCCAAAGAGCACAAACCGAAGATGATCATCGGCGGCTTCTCTGCTTACTCCGGTGTTGTTGACTGGGCAAAAATGCGTGAAATCGCTGACAGCATCGGCGCATATCTGTTCGTCGATATGGCGCACGTTGCGGGTCTGATTGCCGCAGGCGTTTATCCGAACCCGGTTCCACACGCACACGTTGTGACCACCACCACCCACAAAACCCTGGCGGGTCCACGCGGTGGCCTGATCCTGGCGAAAGGCGGTGACGAAGAGCTGTACAAAAAACTGAACTCTGCTGTGTTCCCAAGTGCGCAGGGCGGCCCGCTGATGCACGTGATCGCGGCGAAAGCTGTGGCGCTGAAAGAAGCGATGGAGCCTGAGTTCAAGGTTTATCAACAGCAGGTTGCCAAAAACGCCAAAGCGATGGTGGAAGTGTTCCTGAACCGTGGCTACAAAGTGGTTTCTGGCGGTACTGAAAACCACCTGTTTCTGCTGGATCTGGTTGATAAAAACCTGACCGGTAAAGAAGCTGACGCCGCGCTGGGCCGTGCTAACATCACCGTTAACAAAAACAGCGTACCGAACGATCCGAAGAGCCCGTTTGTGACTTCCGGTATCCGTATCGGTTCTCCGGCTGTGACTCGCCGTGGCTTTAAAGAAGCTGAAGTGAAAGAGCTGGCTGGCTGGATGTGTGACGTTCTGGACAACATCAATGACGAAGCTGTTATCGAGCGCGTCAAAGGTAAAGTGCTGGATATCTGTGCACGTTTCCCGGTTTACGCGTAAGTCATACGGATTGCCAGATGGTGGTGTAAACACCTTTTCCGGCCTACAGGTAACTCACATGTAGGCCGGATAAACGAAGTGCCATCCGGCAGTTATATTGACTTAAGCAAGATTGTTTCATCGATTAAAGTCGCCACTGGCGGCTTTTTCTTTGCCTGAATCCATTTTCTCAATAAACGTATTTCTCGGCCCTGATTCAACGTTACTGCCCCAACAATCACGCCATCCTGTAGGTTAAACCATATTGCTCTCTGCGCATCTGAATTGCCGCGTATGAGCCAGTTCTCACCCTGCATTTCGCCGATAAACTGTAGATTATCACGGTACTGATCGGTCCAGAACCAGCCCAGCGTTGCTGCTGGCTGCGGTTGATTGAGCATCGCGGCGGCGGCAACCTGTGCCTGAAAATTGGCGTTTTCCCAGCTTTCCACGCGTACTAACGAACCGTCATCCTGGCGCGTTATTGCTACGTCACCGGCGGCGAAAATCGCGGGATCGGAGGTGGTGCAGGCGGCATCAACGATAATGCCGTTCACTGTCTCCAGTCCCGCTTCGCGGGCCAGCATATCGTTCGCCACGATACCGATACCATAGATCACCGCATCGGCGGTGAGAGTTTCGCCGTTTTGCAGCATGAGCGAGAGACACTCTCCCGCTTCGGCATGCTCAATAGCGCTGTTAAGCAGTACCCGCACGCCCGCAAGTTGGTGGCGGGCTAGCAGGTAGTCGCGCACCGGAGCAGGCGCGTTGCGGCCCATGACCGTTGGCGCCAGCTCCACCACTGTCACCTGACAGCCGCGTTGAGTCGCGCTGGCCGCCAGTTCCAGACCAATGGTGCCCGCACCGACAATGACAATCGACTTGCCCGGCAATAAATTGTCGCGCAGGCGCTCGGCATCGCCCGCGTGGCGCAGGGTGAAGCAACGATCGCCCAGCTTATCCAGTTGCGGAAAGGGGCGTGCCGCAGCGCCCGTTGCAATCAGTAGCCGATCCCATGGATAACTCTGCCCATTAGCCAGCACCAACTGATGGGTTTGGCGGCCGAGCGTCTGCACAGTAACCCCCAGATGCAGCTGTACGTTGTGTTCCCGCCACCAGTCAGCGGGGAGTATCGGCTGAAGTTGCGGATTGTCGTCCAGTAGCATTGCTTTGGAGAGCGGTGGGCGTTCATAGGGCAGATGCTGCTCATCGGAAAACAGGTGTAATTCGCCGTCAAAACCTTGTTGGCGCAGTGCAGCGGCAGCCATAGCCGCCGCCTGACCGCCGCCGACGATAGCGATAGTTTTTGGGTTCATAACGTCTCCTCAGAGATCCAGTCCGGCGGCGACGTGACGAATACCGCGAATACCCAGACCGGCGTCGGCATTGATCATCACGCCACTTAATGTGCGGTTGTTGCGTTTTGACGCCAGCATTACATACGGGCCGGTAAAATCCGCAGGCTCAGGGAAAAACTGTAGCGGCAAAATAGCGGCGATTTTTTCCGGCGTCAGCGACTGCATAATCGATGTATCGTTTTGTCCCAGCGCCTGCGGGCCGCGTAGATCTGTCGCCATACCGCACGGACCGACACCGTTAACACGTACCTTTGGTGCCAGCTCGTAGGCCAGCTGGCGAATCAGCCCGGTAGCCGCATGTTTGCTGGCGGTATACAGCGGGCCGCCGCCGCCGGGATACCATGACGCATTGGACAGGGTAAAGATGATGCTGCCTTCGCTGGCGATAAGCGCAGCGGCACAGGCTTTCGCGCCCAGCAGATAGCCCAGCACGTTGACGTTAAACAGCTCATGAAAGCCGCTCTCCAGCGCATCCGCAGGCGTATTGACCAACGAGGCGTTGTGATCCCATATCCCCGCATTTCCGATAAAACAGTCCAGCGTACCGTAATGCGTCAGGATTTGATCTACCGCGCGCTGATAGTCGGCGTAGCAGGTGACGTTGCCTTCGATTGCCAGCACATGTTCGCCAAAGCGCTGACGCAGTCTGGCAACTTTAGCTGGCGACAGCTCCAGCGTGGCGACCCGCGCACCTTCTTCGATGAAACGCTCGACCAGCGCCAGGCCAAGACCGGAGCCGCCGCCGGTGATAAAGACCACGTTATCGCGTAAATCGCTCATCTGGCGTCCTCTGGAATATCAACAAACACATCGCTACCGTCCACATATACCGCGTAGGTGGTTAGCGGATCGGTGGCGGGTAGACACAACGCCTTACCGGTTTTCAGGCAAAAACTGGCGGCATGCAGCGGGCATTCCACCGTAGCGTCGTCTTCCAGATAGCCTTCCGACATCGAGGCGTTACCGTGGCTACAGCGATCGTTAATGGCATAGAACTCGCCGCCAACGTTGAACAGCGCGATGACGGGCGAGGTATCAAGCCGGAGCGCTTCACCCTCCGGCAAATCCCCTACGGGGCAAGCATAAACGCGACTCATCAGAACAGTACACTCAGGTTATGGGAGGTGATCACCGCTTGATCCAGCACGATCTCACGCTCCAGTAAGCGCCACTCATCGCCCGGCAAACGGCGCACTTTGTCTATGCGCATGCCGACGTAAAAGGTTTCATCGCGCTCTTTTTGCGCGCGATACAGCAGATAATTAAGGCGAACGGCAAAGACGTCGGGAGCTCCAGTTTCACTGACCTGGCAGTTGCTGATCAGGTGCCGGGTACGCGACGGTGGCTCTTCCGCCCAGGCCATGCCGGTTTCCAGCCGCGCGATACGACGTTCGAGCTGGTCTTTGTTGTCGTTGAAAATCCAGGTGGTCGGCGGCTGCACGCCTTTGCGACGATCGCGCGTCTGGGCATTGACCGTCGTACGCATGGTGTAGCGAATGTCTTCATCCAGTTGTGCCAGCCAGTCACGAAACTTCCAGTCATCCAGCAGGCTGGCTTCATGGTAGAGAAACTGTGTAATGCGGTGGTGTAGTTCCTGAGAAACGAAGGTGCTCATTTCATCACCTCCTGCTGGTAAGCTGCGGTTTTCTCCTGCACTTCCTGCCAGCTTTCGCTGCTGAGCAAATCGGCCCAGCGCTGATACATGCCGCGCGCGGCGGTTTCCGAAAAGATGTAGTTGGTGATCCCCGGAATGCCGTCTTCACGACGTTTCTCCTGGCCAAGCCCCATTTCCAGACACAACTTGGTGTTGCGTGCGCGATGACCCTTCAGCAGTTTTTGAATTTCACACCAGTTTTCCGAGTCGTCCTGCTCCAGGAATCCGGCGGGGCCAAAGGCGCGCGTGGCGCTGTTTTCAAACGCAGCTTTCACTTCATTAGAGGCGGCTTTATCGGTAATACAGAATGCCCACACTTCAACTTGATCCGGCCCGCGCGGATGCCAGACCCTTAAGGTGGCAGTACCGTTGAGCCAGGAAAGCGTTGGGAAAATGTTGTTGTGACCGGCCAGACGCAGGGCGCGAACTTTACCCAGACGCTGCTCGGCTTCCGCGTAGGTGTCGCGGTAATAGCTGGAGACTTCGCCGTCGACCCAGACGTTGGCATCGGGATTTTCGGTAAAGAAAAATCCGCTGCCGTGCCCATCCTGACCGAACTGTAGCGCGTCTTTGGCGGTTTCCCACACCGGGCGGGCGGTTTGTCCGTCGCCCAGGCGCTTGTCGCTGCCGTCGTCTTTTGCCCCCAGCACCTGCACGGCCGAGGCATGGCTGAACAGCGCGTGATACTGGTCGCTGGCAAACTGTTCGGCGGGGAATTTCCAGTTACAATCGATGGTCCACTTTTGTACGCCACCGACGATTTCGGTGCCGCCTTCACGACGATCCAGCACACCGTCGAGATACCAGGCGATATCGCCGAGATAATCGCGCAACGTAGGCGCGGAGGTATCCCAGTTGCCGAAAATCAGTCCCTTGTAGCTCTCTACGCCAGGAACTTCGTTCAGCCCCCAGTGTGATTTGCACAGCCCTTGCGGGTAGGCGCGCGGTTCCAGCGGGACGTCGATCAGATCGCCGTTAATGCCGTACGACCAGCCGTGATACGGGCAGGTGAAGGCTCGGGTATTGCCGCAGTCGGCGTAGCTGACGCGCATTGCGCGGTGGCGACACTGGTTGAGAAACGCTTTGATGCTGCCGTCCTTCTGGCGAACCACCACAACCGCATCCTCGCCCATGTAGGTGTTAAAAAAATCACCGGGTTTGGGGATTTGGCTTTCGTGGGCGAGAAATAACCAGCAGCGTCCGAAGATGCGTTCCAGTTCCAGTTGGTAAATTTCAGGGTCGGTATAAATTCGTGGGGTTACGCGACCGTTTTGCGTGTCGATCAGTTGGTAGATGTCTAAATTTGAGGGTGTGGTCATATTTTTTAATCCTGAAAGCTAAGATGTATTGACCTTCTTTTTTTGTACCCTAAGGATGTTGCTGGTTAGTTATCAATCTGTGAAATAGTAAATTTCTACCAGTTGAGACATTTTTTCGATAACAAGGAGAAGGGCATGGAACTGAGGCACTTACGCTATTTCGTAGCGGTGGCGCAGGCGCTGAATTTCACCCGAGCAGCAGAAAAGCTGCATACCTCTCAGCCATCGTTAAGCAGCCAGATCCGCGATCTGGAAACGTGCGTGGGCGTTCCGTTGCTGGTGCGGGATAAACGAAAAGTTGCGCTGACGGCGGCGGGAGAATGCTTTTTACAAGATGCGCAGGCGATCCTCGAACAGGCGGAAAACGCCAAAGTTCGTGCCCGTAAAACGGTGCAGGAAGATAATCATTTCGCCATCGGTTTTGTCCCTTCCGCAGAGGTGAATCTGCTGCCGAAGGTGCTGCCTCTGTTTCGTTTAAAACAGCCTGATACACACATTGAGCTGGTGAGTCTGATCACCACCGAGCAGGAAGAGAAGATCCTTTGCGGAGAGCTGGATGTGGGCTTAATGCGTCACCCGGTGTACAGTTCGGATCTGGATTATCTGGAGCTGATTCATGAACCGTTAGTAGTGGTTTTACCGGTGAATCATCCGTTAGCTAATGAGCAAGCAATCTCCGCAGAACAACTACACGGCGTGAATTTTGTCAGCACCGATCCGGCCTACTCCGGCGCGTTAGCGATGATTGTCAAAAACTGGTTTCAGCAGCAAAAAAGCCAGCCCAACATTGTGCAGGTGGCAACCAACATTCTGGTGACCATGAACCTGGTCGGTATGGGGCTGGGGGTGACTTTGATACCCGGTTATATGAATAATTTTAATACCGGACAGGTGGTTTTCCGCCCTATTGTTGGCGATGTTCCGACCATTGCGCTGTTGATGGCGTGGAAAAAAGGGCCAATCAAACCGGCGTTGACCGATTTTATCGCCACGGTACATGAACGTTTAGCGGTGAGCCTGACGGAGTAATGGCTATAACTCGCTAAGCTGTGACTCGACATACAGATAGCCAATGCCCATAAGTTGTTGGGTGCGATTAAGCTTACCGAAGCTTATCTGCGTGGCTCTGGCTCGCGGGTTATCGCCGTGATCGAATGGGTTAAACCCAGTTTGCTGCACCAGCGTATTGAGCCAGCTGTCGCCAAATGCGCAGCTACGCCCATACAACCATATTTGGTTAATATTCAGTATATTCAGAAAGTTATAAAGACTCAGCCCGATGGCGCTGGCGGCATTTTCGGCCCAGGCCTGAATGCGGACATCTCCGTGCTGCCAGGCCGCAATTAGCTGGTCAGTGGTGAGCGTTTCCGGATCGTAAAGGGATGTCGGCTGCGATTTCATCCACACCCGGGCCTGCTTTTTCAATGCGCTTAATGACGCTACGGTTTCCAGACAGCCATAGCGACCACAGTCACAGGCGACACCATCGGGATGAATGATGGTATGCCCAATCTGACCGCTGCCATACAGGCTACCGCGCCAGATGTTATCGTTAATCACAAACGATGAGCCAATACCGTAATCAACGTTAATCACGCAGAAATCACCGTTTGCCGCCGGGTTTTGCCATTTTTCCGCCAGCGCCAGCATCACGCAGTCATTGTCCAGCCGGACCTGCACGCCGAGCTTCTCCTCCAGCAGATATTTTATTTCCACCGGAGTTTTCCACGGGGCCTGGGGCATGGTTTTTGATGCACCGGTTATCGGATCAACTTGACCATGAACGCCAAGCGCCAGATTAATCGTCACATCGGGAAATTCCCGACGATACTCCCGCCAGTGTGCCGCCAGGGCTGACAGCAGCGCTTTTGGCGATTCGGGGTTGATGACTTCATGCTGCCAGTCGCCTACAGCCACCAGTCGCGCGTCCGCCAGTTGACTGGTGATGCTGGTGGGGGTGACGTTGATGCACAGCGTCCAGGCGCCTTTTTCTGGCAAATGATAGCTGCCGCTGCTCAAACCGCGCTGGCTTAAGGTTTCTCGCGAATGGCTGATTCTCCCTTCATCCATCAGTTCTTCGAGGATATTGCTGACCGCCGGGATCGACAGGCTGGTGAGCTGCGCCAGCTGTGACTTGCTGAGCTGTTTTTCCCGCCACAGGTGAGACAAAAAGATCTGTTTATTCGCCTGACGGACCCTGACGTTGTTGAACCCCGAACGCTGCATTCACTTAACTCCCTTAACTATATTGCGTGAGCATTGCGCATTTTAACGCCACCTAACTGCCGCAGAATAGCATCAAGTTGAATTTTTACTTTTGTTTATTGAGTGGAGAGCGGCATGTACGGTTCAGTTAAAGTCTGGCAGGAAACGATCACCCTCCCAACTTGGGCGGCGGGTGAAGAAGATGCCAACCCAATGTTTCTGGAAAAACGGGTGTATCAGGGATCTTCTGGAGCGGTTTACCCTTACGGCGTGATTGATACGCTGACCGGCAAACGTGAAATGCGCGACTATCAGGCGGTGTGGATGGAGAATGACTTCATTCGCATCATGCTGCTGCCGGAGTTAGGCGGGCGTATTCATCGAGCGTATGACAAAGTGCAGCAGCGCGACTTCGTCTACTACAACGAAGTGGTGAAACCCGCGCTGGTCGGTCTGCTTGGGCCGTGGATCTCCGGCGGTATCGAGTTTAACTGGCCGCAACATCATCGCCCGACCACCTTTATGCCGGTGGATTTTACTCAGCAGCAGGGTGAGCAGGGTGAATACACCGTGTGGATGGGTGAGGTTGAACCCATGCGCGGTTTACAGGTGATGACCGGATTCACGCTGTATCCGGATCGCGCGTTGATCGAGATAACCGGGAAGGTGTTTAACGGTAACGCTACCCCGCGCCACTTCTTATGGTGGGCGAATCCGGCGGTGAAGGGCGGCGACGATCATCAGAGCGTGTTCCCTCCGGATGTGACGGCGGTATTTGACCACGGTAAGCGCGATGTCTCAGCGTTTCCCATCGCCACCGGCACATACTACAAAGTGGACTATTCGGCCGGTGTGGATATCTCACGCTACAAGAACGTACCCGTACCGACCTCCTATATGGCTGAAAAATCAGATTATGATTTTGTTGGCGCGTGGCATCACGGCGAGCGTGGTGGGTTGCTGCATGTGGCCGATCACCATGTTTCGCCGGGGAAAAAACAGTGGACATGGGGATACGGCGACTTTGGTGTTGCCTGGGATCGTAATCTCACCGATGACAACGGTCCGTATATTGAACTGATGACCGGGGTCTTTACCGATAATCAGCCGGATTTCACCTGGCTTGCGCCGTACGAAGAGAAAGTCTTCGTGCAAAACTTCTTGCCCTACAGCGAACTAGGAATGGTGCAAAACGCCAGCACGCAGTTGGCGCTTCGTCTGGTGCGTGAGCGTAGCCAGCTTTCTGTGGGCGTTTATGCGATTGCGCCGCTACGCGATGTTCAGGTTACGCTTGCTGCGCACGGGCAGCCGTTCTATGAAAATACCCTCACCCTTGAGCCTGGACAGAGCTGGCTGGCCGATGTGTCTGACAATGGCCATGCCCGGGTGACGATGACCGTCACAAGCGTCGATGGCACTACGCTTTTGCAGTACGAAGAGCACATCGCGAAAGAATTACCGCTGCCTTCGGCGGCCGTCGCGCCAGCGCTGCCAGAAGCGCTTTCTAATACCGATGAACTCTATTTTATTGGTCAGCATCTGGAGCAGTACAACCACGCCAGCCGCTATGCCGAAGATTATTATCGCCGCGCGCTGGACGTTGATCCGCTGGACTACCGCAATAATGTGGCCCTGGGGACGCTGGCGCTAAACCGCGCCGACTGGGCGCTGGCGGCACAATGTGCTGGCAAGGCGCTGGAGCGGGCGCATAAGCTCAATAAAAATCCGCGTGATGGTGAGGCAAGTATGCTGCTGGCCGCCGCACAGGAACGTCAGGGCGATGATGACAGCGCGTGGGATAATTATTATAAGGCCAGCTGGAGCGGCAACTGCCGGGATGCGGCTTTCTGGTCGTTAGCGCGTCTGGCGATGAAGCGTAAGGACTACGCTGGCGCATTGGAAAAGGTCGAGCAGAGCCTGCGCTTTAACGGCAGTAATAACCTGGCGATGGGGCTGAAAGCGCTGGCGCTGGCAAAGCTTGATCGCAATGTGCAAGCGCTGGACTACATTCGCCAACAACTGGTTGATTATCCGCTGAGTTACACCCTGCACTATGCGCGCTGGGCTATTTGCCAGGATGAGGCCACTGCACAGGCGCTAATCTCGATTACCGGGCGGCGCGGTACCAACGCGAGTGAACTGGCAGGCTGGCTGACTTCTTTGGGGCAAAAGGATGCTGCCCGTAGCGTGCTGGAACTGCTCGACAGCCAGGAAACGCTGCCGATGCTGTGGCGCGCTTCGCTGAGCGATAATCCACAACCGTTCATTGAACGTGCTCGTGAGTGTCTGCAAAACCGCGTGCGCTTCCCCAATACGCTGGATGAAGTGCAGATGCTGCAAACTCTTGAGCAAAGTGCTTTTGCCCGCTATTTCCTCGGCTGCTTCTGGTACAGCAAACGGCGTTATGCCGAGGCGGTTTCCTGCTGGCAGTTCACGCTTGCGCAGGAAGCGGATTTCGCACCGGTACACCGTTTACTGGGAATCTATGCCTGGAACAAACTGCACGATGCACAGCAGGCGATGCAGTATTTGTCGCAGGCCGTGGCGCTGGAACCACAGAATGCTCGCTTCCTGTTTGAACTCGACTATCTCAAGAAGTTAATGGCACAACCCGCTGAGCAGCGTCTGCAGCGACTGGAAGCCAGTAAAGAGATTGTCTTCCATCGAGACGATCTGACGGTGGAACTGCTCAGCTTGTGGAATGGGGTGGGGCGCTACGACGATGCCGCCGCAGTGTTACGTGAACGCGTGTTCCATCCGTGGGAAGGTGGTGAAGGTAAAGCCACCGGGCAATATCTGCTGAATCAGATGCATCGTGCCCTTGCTGCCGTTCAGTCCGGCGACCTGCAAACCGCCATCGCGCAGCTGCAACAGGCGTTGCACTACCCACAAAACCTCGGGGAGGGGCGTCTGCCTGGGCAAACGGATAATGACATCTGGTATTTGCTGGGGCATTGCGCGCAGCTGCAAGGCCATTTCGAGGAATCCCAGCGCTACTTCTCCCGTGCGACGCGTGGCGGCAGATCACTGGATGCCGGACGTTATTACAACGACCAGCCAGTGGACTATCTCTTCTGGCAGGGTATGGCGCAGAGAAAACTTGGCGATGACGCAGAGGCGGACGCTTTGTTCAATAGCTTCCTGCAATGGGTTGAGTCGCATCACGACAACGTGCCGGATGTCGATTTCTTCGCCGTCTCGCTACCCGACCTGGTGGTGCTGGATACCTCAGCACAAGCAAAACACCAGCAACACTGCCTGTTTATCAATGCGCTTGGGCATCTGGGGCTGGGAAATAGCGCCGCCTGTCAGCGTGAACTTGATGAACTCCTGCAACTCAATCCGGCACATGACAAGGCATTACTGCTGCGTCACGCCATTAACGTAAGGCTTTTCCAGTAACACCCGAAACGGGTGGGGGTAACCTCACCCGAAGCCTACTGTACCCTGCGTTTCCCTGAAAGAGGAATCATAATGAATAACGCGCAGACACATTTAAAGATTGGTTACGTCTGGACTATCTGCCTGGTTGCGGCCTGCGGAGGTTTACTGTTTGGCTATGACTGGGTGGTGATCGGTGGGGCAAAACCCTTCTATGAAGCATATTTCTCGATTACCGATCCGGCACAATCCGGCTGGGCGATGAGTTCCGCGCTGGTTGGTTGTATCTTTGGCGCGCTGATTTCCGGCTGGTGCGCCGATAAATTTGGCCGAAAAATGCCGCTGATTCTCTCAGCGATCCTCTTTAGCGCTTCCGCCTGGGGAACCGCCGTCGCCAGTAACTTCGATATGTTTATTGTTTATCGCATCGTTGGCGGCGTGGGGATTGGTCTGGCGTCTGCGCTAAGCCCACTGTATATCGCCGAGGTTAGCCCCGCTGAAAAGCGTGGTCGCTTTGTGGCCGTTAACCAGCTCACCATCGTCATTGGCGTGCTGGCGGCGCAGCTTATCAACCTGATGATTGCCGAACCTGTTGCCACAGGCGCTACGCAGCAGGCAATTGTTGAAAGCTGGAACGGTCAGACGGGCTGGCGCTGGATGTTTGGCGCAGAATTAGTGCCCGCGGTAATTTTCCTGGTGCTGATGTTCTTTGTTCCTGAATCGCCGCGCTGGCTGGTGAAAGCGGGCAAAGCCGATCGTGCGCGCGCCATGCTGCAGCGCATTGGTTCGGCGGAATATGCCGGGCAAACGCTGAAAGAGATTGAATATACGCTGCAAAAAGATAATCACAAGGTCGCGTGGTCAACGCTGTTACAACCGCAGATCAAACCGATCGTGATTATTGGTATGGTGCTGGCAGTGTTTCAGCAGTGGTGTGGGATCAACGTTATTTTCAACTATGCGCAGGAGATCTTCGCTTCTGCCGGATTCGACATCAACGGTACGTTAAAATCGATTGTGGCGACAGGGATCATCAATCTGGTCTTTACCCTTGCCGCTCTGCCGTTAGTGGACAAAATTGGTCGTCGTAAACTGATGTTGTTCGGTGCGTCAGGATTAACGGTTATTTATGTACTGATTGCCGGGGCGTACGGGTTGGGCATTATGGGCTGGCCGGTTTTGGTTCTGGTGCTGGCGGCGATCGCTATTTATGCCCTGACGCTGGCTCCGGTGACCTGGGTGCTGCTGTCTGAAATTTTCCCTAATCGCGTTCGTGGGTTGGCGATGTCGCTGGGGACGCTGGCGCTGTGGATTGCCTGCTTCCTGCTGACCTATACCTTCCCGCTGCTCAATGCGAGTCTGGGCGCGTCGGGAAGCTTCCTGCTGTACGGTGTGATTTGCGCGATGGGCTTCATATATGTTCTGCGTAATGTACCGGAAACCAAAGGCGTGACGCTGGAAGCGCTGGAAGAACAGCTGGCGGCGCAGCATACGAAAGTTGGCGCATCAAGCCAACAACGAAGTGCCCGCTAATGAACTCTCTGCTGATGCTACAAAACGCACATCTGCGGATGTGCGTAGACTCGCAGGGCGGTTCGCTATTAAGTCTGGTTTCGTTACAACATCAACAGGCCATTTTACGCGAAGGTCATGGTCAGCAACCCGGTGATTGCGGCCTGTTCCCGATGCTGCCGGTCGCGAATCGGGTGGCGGGAAATCGTTTTATGCTGCGCGGTGAAGAGGTGGTTTTACCTCAACATGGCGCAGATGACACCTTTTTCCTGCACGGTGACGGCTGGCTGCAACGCTGGCAGGTTATCACTGTCACCCAAAGCGGTTGTTTGCTGCAGTTGCGCAGTTGGCATCCCTGTGGCTACGACTATACGGCGCAGCTTTGCTATCAACTGGAAACCTCGAGCCTGCACGCCTCGTTGACGCTCACTCATTGCGGTGAGCAGCCAATGATTTACGGCTGCGGGTTCCATCCGTTTTTCGCCTTTGATAAGCGCAGTACGGCGCAGTTCACCGCAAGCGGCTACTGGCCTGAGGGGGAGCAGCATCTGCCGCTGGAATGGCAACGTGATATCCCTTCAGCGGCTGATTTCATGCATGCGCAATACGGTGAGGATAGCTGGCTGAATGTCGGATATTCTGGCTGGAGCGGGCGGGCCGTTATTCATCGTGATGTGATGAAAGTCACGATTTTAGCGCAAACTCCGTGGTTGATGCTGTTCAGAATGTCGGGTGAGGAGTTCCTGTGTCTGGAGCCGCAAACGCATCCGGTGAATGCCCACAACATGCAGGGGCAGCCGGGATTGCAGGTTTTAGCGCAGGGAGAACGCTGCCATTTTGCGATGCAAATTAGCATCGAATAGGGCAAAAATCATGTTATCTGCCTGTTAATGCTCTCTTGCGCCAGCCTGCGTTTGTCGCCAGACTATCGCCTCCAAACGGGAGGGATTCATGGCTTTGCATTCCACGCGCTGGCTGGCGCTCGGTTATTTCACCTACTTCTTTAGCTACGGTATCTTTCTGCCTTTCTGGAGCGTCTGGCTCGAAGGGTTAGGGCTGACGCCGGAAACCATCGGTTTACTGCTGGGTGCGGGGCTGATTGCCCGTTTTCTCGGTAGTTTGCTGATTGCGCCGCGTGTGAGCGATCCCTCTCGGCTGATCTCAGCGTTACGTATTCTGGTCCTGTTGACGCTGGTGTTTGCGCTGGCCTTCTGGGCGGGAACCAACGTGGCGTGGCTGATGGTGGTGATGGTCGGCTTTAACCTGTTTTTCTCACCGCTGGTACCGCTGACCGACGCGCTGGCCAACACCTGGCAGAAACAGATAACCATGGATTACGGTCGGGTGCGACTGTGGGGATCTGTGGCTTTTGTGATTGGCTCCGCGCTAACCGGCAAACTGGTGAGCCTGTTTGACTATCGGGTGATCCTGGTCCTGCTATCGCTTGGCGTCGCCTCGATGCTGCTGGGCATGATGATTCGCCCGAGCGTGCAGCCAGCGGGTGAAAACCGTCAGCAGGAGAATGCGGGATGGCCCGCCTGGCGCGCGCTGATAACCCAGAGCTGGCGTTTTCTTGCTTGCGTGAGTCTGCTACAGGGTGCGCATGCTGCGTATTATGGTTTCAGCGCCATCTATTGGCAGTCTGCCGGATATTCCGCTTCGGCGGTGGGCTATTTATGGTCACTAGGTGTGGTGGCGGAGGTGATTATTTTCGCACTTAGCCACAAGCTGTTCCGTCGCTTCAGCGCCCGCGATCTGCTGCTGCTTTCCGCCGTTTGCGGGGTGGCGCGTTGGGGATTGATGGGCTGGAGCACCGAGCTGCCGTGGCTGATCGTGGTGCAAATCCTCCATTGCGGAACCTTTACCGTCTGTCACCTGGCGGCAATGCGTTATATCGCGGCACGCCAGGGGAGCGAAGTTATTCGTTTGCAGGCGGTGTATTCCGCGATAGCGATGGGCGGCAGTATCGCCATCATGACCGTATTCGCGGGCTATCTGTACCAGAATCTGGGCAGCGGCGTGTTCTGGGTGATGGCGCTGGTGGCGCTCCCGGCAATCGTTCTGCGCCCGAAGGTGGTCGCGCAGCCTGCAACGTTATGATTCGAGGATTTTGCGGATCTGCTGCTGCTGATGCGGCGTAAGCGCCAGATCCGCATGAATCAACGGGGGGGAAAATAGCGGTAACGGCGTGGTGTAAGGCGTAATAATCAGCGTTACGCCGCGCGGGGCACCCTCTTTTTGAAAGTCCTGCATCGGCATATGTTTTACGTTGAGCGGCAGCAGCGTCAGTTCGCGCAGCTGTTGCTCTATATGCACTTCAAGTTGTTCGTTACTACCGGTCAGCAGGATAATCTGCTTTTCGTGTAAATCCTTCTCCTGCATCAGCCAGGCGCCGAAAATAACGGCCACCAGCCCGATCTCTTCTTCTGAAAATTGCACATCGTATTCGGCCTCGAAGCCGTGAATTGCCTCACGGGTAGTACGAACCAGCCGGGGATAAAGGCGGCTGAACTCCTCCGGCAGCGTGTTATCAATGCCGATGGCAAACACGCTGCGGTTCAGTGCCTGAGCCAGGTGGATATACAACTGGTCATTCAGCCCTTGCTCATCGCTGAAGCGCACATTGCCATACTCGCGAAAACGCAGCACCAGCCGCGCAATAGCAAGACGCAAGCGGCGATCCTGCTGGTGATTATCGCGGATGGGATCGGGGATGCGAAGCATTGAGAACAGCAACGCCATAAACAGCGATTCGCCCAGCGGTGCACTCTGCATGACGTGGCGCTGCCAGTGACGGCCAATTTCCTCTGCGAGAGGATATTCCGCGCAGGATTGCGCCCAGCGTTGCTGGAGTGGGTTAAACTCCGGGGTGATCCCCGCGTGGTGCTGTAGCAGGCAATACTGTAAATACAGGCGCAGGAACTGGATGTCACGACACTCAAACGGCTTCTGCAAGCGCCGGGAGCACAGATTAATGAGCGCATGCAGATTGGTGTCGTCATACAGCGTACGTGCGATCCCCCGTTGTTTTAGTTCTGCTTTTAACGCCGGGGTAAACTGCTGGGCGATAAAGGCAGGGCAAATCCGCAGGCCACGGCGCAGCCACTGCAACAGACACAGACGCTGATTTAGCGGGGTTCCTTCGATCGTATAGCCACCATTCTGCGCGGTGGCTATCGCGAGCCGGTGATAGCGCTGGATTTCGAGTCCTGCGCCAATAATATCTTCCTGAACCGTGGCATCATCGACACCGTTGAGGCTGCTGAAGGTTTGTGTAGTAGCGATTTGCCCCGGCAGGAAAAGCGTCAGCAGCACCTGGCAACGGCGCTGGGGAGCGGAAAGTACAGATGGTGGGGCAAGCGTTGACATCATCTGTAGGATCTCCCGTGAGTATGTTTGATAAGAATAGTTAAAGTTTGCGCATAGATTTGAGGAATGGAAAGCTTTACGCCAGGAATGCTGGGGAGCGTCACAGAATTTTTAACGTGCGGAACAGATAGCGGTAGTGGAACGCAGCGCGTTAATCCGCTTTTTCACTGTTTTATCTTTTGTTTAGATATGCCAGAGATGTACTGCATGTCATGTTAAACATGATGGAGAATATTTTATTCCGCTATGGGGTTCCGTTCACCCCAGCGTTATCACTTCTCTGAATCATAGATACCCGTGAACGTGCAAGGGAGGCTCACCGCCGCCTCCCTTGCATCCCAGGCTCCCGGCGGGATTGTTAAGGGTACGGCGATAGTACCCTTAACACGTTCACAGGCAGTATCGTTTCAGAGAAGTGAAAAACATAAGGTGAACGTAGCAATATACCGGAGGCAACAGATTCATTACCTCCGAAACAGCTGTCTGGCGTTACTTACCACGACTCAGCGTTAATCCCACATCGCCGCCGGGATGCACCGCCAGCAGCGTCTCCTTTGAGTAGCCGCTTTCACTCATCAGGCAGGCGCAGGCGGCGTCAAAGATAGCCAGCACCAGTAAAATTGATGTGGTGGCCAACATGTTCAGCGGGTCGGCCTCACGCTGGACGCCGGTGGAAATCACCAGCCTCGACGCTTTAGCAATGGCTGAGTCGGCGTTTTCAGTCACGCTCAGAATCGACACATTTCGCGCAGTCAGTCCGGGCAGCAGCCGGGTGAGTTCGTCCGAATTCCCCCCACGCGACAGCATAATCACCAGGTCGTTGGCGCGTAAAAAACCGAGATCGCCATGCGCCGCGTCCGTCGCGTTGAGGTAGATCGCTGGGCGTTCCACGCACGCAAGCATATGCGCCACTTTACGCGCTGCGATGCCGGAGGTACCGACGCCGGTGACGACGATTTTCCCCTGACAGCCGCGCAGCTCCGCCATCAGAGACTGCCAGAGCGGTTCAGTCAGATGCTGCCCCAGACCCGCCAGGGCATCGCTATAGAGCTGAAATACGCCGGTGGCCTGAGACCAGGAGTCGCTCATGCGTCCTCCTGCATCAACTGGCGGTATTTCATATGATCCTGATACATCTCGTGGAATACCCGATATTTGCGATCGTAATACTGCTTAATGCGATTTGTTTGCGGGGTAACTGTTTTACCAATCCGACTCATCGCCGACATCGCTTCCGGGAATGTTTCGAATACGCCCGCGGCGATAGTTCCCATCATGGCACCACCCAGCAGCATGGCTTCGCTCTCTTCAGGCAGCAGCATCGCGCAGCCGGTGGCGTTGGCATGTTCCTGAACGAAGATTGGGTTTTTCGTCCCGCCGCCGCTGGCCATTATCGTATCGATGGTGTAGCCGCTTTGATTCATCGTTTCAATGATATGGCGGGTTCCCAGCGCAATGGCCTGGATGGTCGCAAGGTACTGTAGCGCCATATCTTCCGGCGTACGTGACAGTTTCAGTCCGGTGATGGCGCCCGTGAGCGTTGGGTTAGCGCGCGGCGAGCGATTGCCGTGGAAATAGGGCAGGATGTGCATATCGCGGGTTAAAAATGCGATATCTTCCGGTTCACCGGCCATTTTACGCAACAGCGCATTCAGCACTTCGTAAATGGTCTGCCCCTGAGATTTAGCCTGCGCCAGCAGGGTTTCGTAGCAAGGATGCGACTGAATAACGTGGTCGATTAACGCCCCGGTTGCCGACTGTCCACCTTCGTTAAGCCAGTATTCTGGCAGCACGGCTGAGTAGTAAGGACCCCAGACGCCGCCGATAAAACGCGGCTCTTTGGAAATCGCCATGTGTCCAGTGGAAGTGCCGCCAATCAGCGCGATACGACGGTCAAAATCCGCAACCTCGCCGGAAACACCGCTTGCCCCGAGCGTGCCGAGGGTACCGGCGTGGGCATCGATGATCGAGACGCTGACAGCGGTCCCCGGAATCAGCCCCATTTCGCTGGCGGCGCGCGCGGATAGCCCGTGACCGAGCGGTTCGCCCATGGTTTTCACGTAGCGACCAATTTTGGCAGCATCATGCTCCAGCAAATCTTCCAGCCCAATCTGGCGGAAATAGCTGGCATCCCATTTGTCTTCATGGCCCATATAGGTCCATTTACACACCGTCGAACACAATGAGCGCGTGTCATCGCCCGTTGCGCGCCAGGTCAGGAAATCGGGCAGGTCAAAGTAGTATCCCGCATTGGCCCAGGTGTTGGGCATATGTTGCTTCAGCCATAGCAGTTTTGGCGTCTGCATTTCCGGGGAGATAATGCCGCCAACGTAGTCCAGCACCCGATGATGCAGGGCGTTGATGCGCTCGGCCTGAGTAATGGCGCGGTGATCCATCCACACAATGATGTTCTGTTCGCTGCGCCCGGACGGGCTAATGGTCAGCGGTTTACCTTCTTTGTCCAGCACCACCAGTGAACAGGTCGCGTCAAAGCCGAGACCTTTAACCTGGATAGGGTTGATATCCGACTGGTTAATCGCATCGCGAACCGCGTTACACACCGCCTGCCAGATGTTATCGGAAGACTGCTCAACAAAATCGGCCTGCGGGCGGTAAATCTCGATGGCCCGACTGGCCTGACCGACCATTCTGCCGTTGAGATCAAACACGCCAGCACGGGCGCTTCCGGTTCCGACATCCACACCAATAAAGTAACTTGCCATAATTTTTTCTCCTGAAATCAGGCTTTACGATTCTGTAATGCGATAAAGAGGATCAGCACCGCGCCCCACAGCGCCATCGTCAGATAGCTGCTGACCCCCAGCAAGTTAAGGCCGCTTTCCAGCATTTGCAGCACAATCAGTGCCAGCACCAGGCCGATAATGCGCCCGAAGCCGCCATCCGGGTTGATACCGCCGAGGACGGAGGCAAGGATGGTGACCAGCAGGTAGGATTCACCGTATCCGGCTTTAGCTGAGTTGAATTTCGCCATCATCAAAATGGCGGCGACCCAGCCGAGCAGGGCAGAAATCACGTACACCGAAATTTGTACCCGTACGGTATTTACGCCGCTGTAGCGGGTAGCTTGTTCATTGGAACCAACGAGATACAGGCTACGCCCAAGCGTGGTGTGTTCCAGCAGTACCCACAGCAGGATTGCCACCAGGAAAAAGAGCAGTAGCGCCACCGGAATACCGGCAATCGTGGCGTTACCAAGGTACTGAATGGCGGTCGGGAAACCGGAAATCACCGTCCCGTTGGAAAGCAGAATATTCAGCCCGGAGATAAGCGTCATCGTGCCGAGCGTGGCGAGAATAGGCGAGACCCCGACCCAGGCAATCAGCGCACCGTTGAGCGTGCCGATAGCCACCGCCACGGCAGCGCCTGCCAGCAGCGCCAGCACCAGAAACAGCGGGTTATCCGGATGGGTGACGATAATCGCCGCCATCACCAGCGAGCATGCGTTCGCCCCGGCAATAATCGACAAGTTAATGCCGCCGGTCAGCATGGTCATGCCCATCCCGAGGGCCAGCATGCCGAGGATTGGTAGCTGTGAGCCAATCGACTGGAAGTTAGCGACGCTGAAGAAACGGCTGCCGAGCAGGGCCGAGAAGACCAGGGCAACGACCACAATAATCACGCATTGCAGGCGAATGATGGCATCACCGGGTAAAAATCTGGCGATTGTTTTCATCTCAAAGCTCCCTTGCCAGTTTGCGTTTTTCGTTCCAGGCCGTGGCGCTAATGCTGACCAGGATAATGGCGCCGCTGAACACGGTGTGCCAGTAAGAGGAGACGCTGAGCAGCGTCAGGCCATTTTGCAAGAAGGCCAGCAGAACCACGCCAAGCAGGGTTCCGGTCAACGTTCCGCGCCCGCCGCTCATGCTGGTTCCGCCGAGTACTACCGCCGCCAGCACCGTCAGCTCAAAGCCGAGCAGTGAATTGGGGGCAACAGACTGGGTGATTTGCGCCTGAACCACGGCGGCAACGCCTGCCAGAATGCCCATGTAACCATAGACGTAAAAATGCAGCTTCAGCAGATTCAGCCCCAGGCGCGAGGCCGCGTCGCGGTTGCCGCCCATGGCGTAAACCTGACGGCCAAGACGGGTATAGTTCATCAGCACGGCGGTAAAGATGATAACCGCCGCCAGGCACAGCAGGGGGAGGGTCAAACCGTAGTCGTAGCCATCCGCCGCGGTGAACGAGAACCAGTTAATGCCGTTCATAAACCAGTCCGGGAAGCCGTACAGCCAGGTGCCTTTGGTGGCGTAAACCAGCAGACCGTAGTAGACGTTCAGCGTGGCGATGGTAATGATGATTGCCGGAACGCGTAGCCAATAGACCAGAAAACCGTTGATCAGCCCAAGCAGCAGCCCCACCGCAATGGCGATGATTAACGCCAGCGCGAAGTTACCGCCGTGACCGATAACCCAACTGGCCATTGCATACTGGGCTATCGCGGTCATCGCCGGAAATGAGATGTCGATCCCGCCGGAAATCAGCACCACAAACAGCCCACAGGCCAGTATGCCGAGAATCGCGTAGCTGGTGGCCACATCCGTCAGGTTCCCCAAAGACAAGAACTCGTCGGTGCTGATGCTCAGCCCAACGGCAAGGGCTACAACCAGCAGGCCCAGCCAGAACTCATGTTGCCCGATTAAACGGGAGAGATGCATCTTATTCATTGATTACCTCGACCACTTCAGCAATCTCCTCTTCACGGCATTGATGAGGATTAAATTCCGCCACCAGCTTGCAGCGACGCATTACCAGCACGCGGTGGCTGTTGTAATACGCTTCCGGGATTTCATCGCAAATCATCAGCACCGCCATACCCTGTCCCGCCAAATCGCGGGCTATCTGGTAAATGCCCTCTTTGTTGGCGATATCCACGCCAACGGTAGGCGAGTCGAGGATCAGGATGCGGGGATTGGTCGCCACCCATTTGGCAATGGCGATACGCTGGGCATTACCGCCGGAAAGGGTTTTGACCGGCAGGTGCGGATCGGAGACTTTAATGTTCAACTCGCGGATCAAATCGGCGACCAACTTTTGCGCTTTACGGTGATCGAGCAGGCCGCTACCGGTGTGCAGTTGATCAAACACCGTGACGATGGTGTTGTCGTAGATCGACTGCTCCATGATCAGCCCCTGCGTCAGGCGATCTTCTGAGACATAGCCGATCCCGTGTTTGATGGCGTCATGGTTATTGCGCAGAGTAACCGGCTGACCGTTAATGCGAATCTCGCCACTTTCCGGGTGCGTCATACCAAACAGGCTCAGACAAAGCTCAGTGCGCCCGGCACCCAGCAGACCAACAATGGAGACGATCTCGCCGCCGTGCAGCGACAGATTAATGTTTTGGTATTTGCCTCTGCGGCTCAGATTGCGCAGCTCAAGCAGCGGCTCTTGCTCAATCGCGGGCCTTTCCGGCAACGGGCTGTAGTGGAAGCGTTGTCCGGTCATCAGGAAGGCCAGCTCGTGGCTGTCGAGTTCGCTGGCAGGGTATGTGCCCACCAGTTTGCCGTCGCGCATTACGCTGATGCGGTCAGCCACTTCCATCACCTCATCCAGACGATGGCTGACAAACACGACGCAAATTCCGGCCGCTTTCAGTTCATTAACTACTCGCAGCAGGCCATTAACCTCCTGGCGGGTTAGCGAGGCGGTGGGCTCGTCCATAATCACCAGACGCGCATCGGCGGCAATCGCCCGGCAAATGGCGACCAGCTGTCGATCAGCAATTGAGAGTTTTTCAACTTTTTTATCGGGATCGATATTCACCCCAATACGTTTCATGGCTGCCAGCGCCTGCTGCTTCATGGCACCACGACGCACCCAGATATCACCACCCGGCAGATAGCGGTTGACCGCGATATTTTCTGCGACGCTAAAGTTGGGGAACAATGACAGGTCCTGATAAATAACCTGAATGCCATAATGCGAAGAGAGCTGCGGCGTCAGGTGATGGAACAATTTGCCATCAAGTAAAATCTGCGCGCCTTTTTCCGGGTGATAAACCCCGGAGATCACTTTAATAATGGTACTTTTACCACAGCCGTTTTGACCCGCCAGACAGTGAACTTCGCCTTTTCTCAGCGTCAGATTCACGTTATCCAGCGCCAGCACGCCCGGGAATTGTTTGCTGATATTCTCAAGAGTGATAAATGCGGTGGTGTCTGCCATGGACAATACCCCTGCGCGCGTCCGGGGGGACGCTGAGTGTTAGTTTGGTTGATAGCGCCGACCAGGCGGTCGGCGTTAAGGTTCCCTGGTGTTGGCTAAAGCCTTAGAAACCAAGTGATTGTGCGTTGGCTTTGGTGACTTCGAGGATCTTGTTAAAGCGGATCACTTTCTTCTCCGTGTCGATATCGGCTTTCCCTAAACCATCGATACTCAGATCGGCGTTCACTTCTTTGCCCTGCAACAGCTGATCGGCAACAGTGACCAGCGCGTAGCCCGCGTCTTTTGGATCCCACAGCAGCGCTTTTTTGATATCACCGCGCATCAGGTAAGGTGCTGCCTGCGCTGGCATGGCGATCCCGACGACGGCGATCTTATCTTTGGCGCGTTTTTTCTGCACAGCCTGACCCGCACCGATTGGACCCAGTGAGCCGAAGCCGATAATGCCCTTCATCTGCGGGTAGGTTTTCATCAGATCCAGCGTTGTGGCGTAGGATTTATCGATGCTTTCCGCGACCGGCAGACGTGAAGTGACTTCGAACATTTCCGGATATTTTTCTTTCTGGTACTTAATTGCATAATCCGCCCACGCGTTATGCAGTGGGACCGTCAGCGAACCAACATAGATGGCATATCCGCCTTTGCCGCCCATATTTTTCGCTAACTCATCGACGTTAGCCTGTGCGTATTTTTCACTATCGATGGTTTCGATATCCCACTGGCCAATTTGCTCATCCGGGGATTCGTGCGTCAACACCACGATGCCTTTATCGCGCGCTTTTTTCAGTACCGGCTCAAGGACCTTGGCATCATTCGGCACCACGATGATCGCATTAACGTTTTTGGCGATCAGATCCTCAATCACTTTCACCTGCTGCGCCGGGTCCGGCGTTGAAGGTCCGGTCTGGTAAGCATTCACATCCAGTTTTTTTGCTGCTTCATTTACGCCGGTTTCCATCCGGTTAAACCATGGGATCCCGGTGACTTTGGCAACCACAGCAATTTCATATTTTTCCGCCGCAAAGGACGTGCCGGACAACATGCATGCAGAAACCAGGGTTGCACTGAGTAATGCGAGTTTGAATTTCATAGTTGTACCTTTCGTAGGGGGCAGGACATGTCACGGCGTGAAGTTAACAATGAATGGAAGAGGGAATGAATCATAAGTTTTGCGAATGTGATCTAAGCCCATTGTTGTGAATTTATGGAAATAAAATGGTTAATAATTAGTTAAATTTGCATGGTTTTACATTCAGTCGTTCAAATTAAGTGTTAATTAAATATTAAAATGAAACCATTAATTAACATATCGTTATCATTTGGCTTAAGTTTTGACGCCGAAAAGGTGTTTGAGGGAAATTTCCCGAAGAAGAAATTATCGAAATTGAGAACTGAATCGATACCGGAAAAGGGTGCTCATTATTTTTTCGTTCAATGGTATCCTCAGCACACTTTCGCCAAACCAGGCATCATTATTTGTGGCGGTGTAGATTTTCATCGTGGAGAACTCATGCAAGGCGTTAAACGTATCATTATCACGTTGTTTCTCGCTGTCCTGTCCTTTGGCGCAGGCGCGCATCCCCACAGCTTTATCCATCTAAAAACTGAGATAGTGAGCGAGAATGACCAGTTCGTCGCGCTGAAAATGCGCTGGACGATGGATGAAATTACCTCGGCGGATCTGCTTTACGATGCGGGGAATGCCAAACCTGGTGATGAGATCTGGAAGAAACTGGCGGCGGAAGTGATGGCCAACGTTCTCGGGCAGCACTATTTCACCGAAGTGTGGCACGACGGGAAAAAGGTAAAGTTTAAAAACAGGCCGACGGAATATGGCATGGCGCGGGAGGAACACCAGGCAGTGCTGACGTTCGTTTTGCCGCTGGCCGAAGCTCAGCCGCTGAGTGGTCAAAAATATACCATTTCAACCTTCGACCCGACCTACTACGTTGATATGAGCTATGACAAAGATAGCGACGCCAGGCTGGGGCAGTCCATAAGCCAAAAATGCCGGATTTCAGTACATACGCCGACGCCGAATGAACAAACGTTGAGCTTTGCGCAGTCGCTGGATAAAGAAGACGCACCGCCGGAGGATATGGAGTTGGGTAAACAGTTTGCACAGACGGTAACGCTGCAATGTCAGTAGTGTATCAACAACGTGCAGCCAGACGTCGCTGGCTGACGCTATGGCCGCTGGGTGTCTTTTTGCTGTTGGCGGCAGGCGGCATACTGTGGCTATGGCAGGCCTGGCCGCAGGTGATGATGAAAAGTGTCGTCTGGCAGCGCGACGTTAACCAACAGATGAGCGGGTTGCTGAAAGCGGTTGCCGCCAGGCCGGCCCAGGCCGGGGGATCGCTGCTGCTATTTAGTTTTCTCTACGGCGTTCTGCATGCGCTGGGACCGGGACATGGAAAAGTCGTTATTACCACCTGGCTGGCAACGCACCCTTCGAAGCTGAAGTCGAGTATTGGCCTGACGCTGGCCTCATCTTTATTACAGGGGCTGGTCGCTATCGGACTGGTGGTTGTGGTGCTTACCATCTTGCAGTTGCCTGCACGACAGCTACATATGAGTAGTTTCTGGCTGGAGAAAGGGAGTTATGCGCTGGTTGGCGTGTTGGGCGTTTTATTGTGCGTCCGTGCGCTGAAGAAATTGCGCCAGCTGCTGCGCCGCCCAAAATTTACTGCCTTCACGCCGCATCATGTGCATCACGAGGGTTGCGGCTGCGGGCATCAGCATTTGCCCGATCCTGAACAGCTGCAAAGTGGTGATGACTGGCGTGCCCGGTTGATGATCGTGCTGTCTATGGGGATGCGCCCGTGCTCGGGGGCCATCATGGTTTTACTGTTCAGCAAAGTGGTTGGCGTGTTTAGCTGGGGTATGGCGTCGGCGCTGGCGATGGCGGCAGGAACCTCTTTGACGATTACGTCACTGGCTCTGCTGGTACACAGTTTCCGCTCGCTGGCGGTGAAACTTAGCGGGCATAAAGCGCCGGTATTGTGGCGACAGATTGGCTGGACGACGCTGGCATTAGCCGGTGGTGCGGTGCTAATCGCTGCTGCGGTAGTGATGTGGATGAGTGCGGTGCCGGTGGGGCGAGGGATAAGACCGTTTTAGCACTGTTGTAGGATGAATGCCTGATGGCGCTTCGCTTATCAGGCCTACGGGGAATTCCCTGGTAGGCCGGATAAGGCGCTAGCCGCCATCCGGCATCAAACGATTAACGCTTCAGCGCATCGCTCAGTTCATCACGCATGTTAGCCAGCATGGCTTTCACTACGCGCGGGTTACCTGCAACGATGTTGCCGGTCGCCATGTAGTTATGACCACCGGTAAAGTCGCAAACCAGTGCGCCAGCTTCACGGGCAATCAGCTCACCTGCGGCGAAATCCCACGGGCGCAGGCCAATTTCGAAATAACCGTCAACGCGGGCTGCGGCAACGTAGGCCAGATCCAGCGCAGCAGAACCGGTGCGGCGGAAGTCCGCGCATTCGGTAAACATGTTGCCAAGAATTTTCATGTAAGAAGCGGCGTGCTGTTTGGCTTTGAACGGGAAACCGGTGGCGATGATGGTACCATCCAGATCGCGGGCGGTGCTGCCACGCAGACGGTAGCCGTTCAGCTGTGCGCCCTGGCCACGGGTTGCGGTGAACAGTTCGTTACGCATTGGATCGTAAACAACGGCGACTTCAGTACGGCCTTTGATGCGTACTGCGATGGATACCGCGAAGTGCGGCAGACGTTTTACGAAGTTGGTGGTGCCATCCAGTGGATCGATAACCCATTGAACATCCAAATCTTCACCAACATGTTCACCGCTTTCTTCGGTGATGATGGTGTGCTGTGGGTAAGATTTGCGAATCGTTTCGATAATAATCGCTTCGGCGGCTTTATCGACGTTAGTCACGAAATCATTGCTGCCTTTCTGGCTGGTTTCTACAGAGTCTGGGGTTTCGTAGTGTTTGGCAATTACATTACCCGCCTTGCGCGCTGCGCGCACGGCGATGGTCAGCATCGGATGCATCGGTCTCTCTCACTGGATGTTAAAGAACGGGAAAACGGCGCAGAGTATAGCAGCGAGTTCGGAATATGTCTTCGTTTTATGATAATATGCCCGAATAATCTTTAGCCGAAGAAATACAATGCTGCAAAATATTCGAATCGTGCTGGTGGAAACCTCTCACACTGGCAACATGGGCTCTGTAGCCCGCGCAATGAAAACCATGGGTTTAACCAATCTGTGGCTGGTAAATCCACTGGTTAAACCGGACTCCCAGGCCATCGCCCTGGCAGCGGGTGCCAGTGATGTGATCGGCAGCGCGCAGATCGTCGATACGCTCGATGAAGCGCTGGCGGGCTGTAGCCTGGTGGTAGGCACCAGTGCGCGTTCCCGCACGCTGCCGTGGCCGATGCTGGATCCGCGTGAATGCGGTTTAAAAAGTGTCTCTGAAGCGACGAACTCGCCGGTGGCGCTGGTATTTGGTCGTGAACGCGTTGGCCTGACCAACGAAGAACTGCAAAAATGCCATTATCACGTCGCCATTGCCGCGAACCCGGAATACAGTTCGCTCAACCTGGCGATGGCAGTGCAAGTTATCTCTTATGAAGTTCGCATGGCCTGGCTGGCGACGCAGGAAGGTGATAAGACCGCCGAATACGAAGAAGCTGAGTATCCGCTGGTGGATGATTTAGAGCGTTTTTACGGTCATCTGGAACAAACGCTGCTGTCGACCGGGTTTATCCGCGAAGGGCACCCGGGGCAGGTGATGAATAAGCTGCGCCGTCTGTTCACGCGCGCGCGTCCAGAGAGCCAGGAGCTGAACATCCTGCGCGGGATTTTAGCTTCAATCGAGCAGCAGAATAAAAGCAAGTAACTGTACTAATGCCGGATGCGCTTCGCTTATCCGGCCTACAGGCCGCACGATTCGTAGGCCAGATAAGCGAAGCGCATCCGGCAAGTGAAAATGGCACTGAAGGTTAAATACCTGACTAAATTAGTCAAGTAAATAGTTGACTGATTTAGTCGGGAATGTCAGACTTGCCCCTGCTATGCAATACCCCCATTTTACAATAAAAAACCCCGGGCAGGGGCGAGTTTGAGGCTAAGTAAGACATGAGACTGACATCAAAAGGGCGTTATGCCGTGACCGCAATGTTGGACGTTGCGCTCAACTCCGAAACGGGCCCGGTACCGTTGGCTGATATTTCTGAACGTCAGGGAATTTCCCTGTCATATCTGGAGCAGCTGTTTTCCCGTTTGCGTAAAAACGGTCTGGTTTCCAGCGTACGTGGACCAGGCGGCGGGTATCTGCTGGGTAAAGATGCCGGCAGCATCGCAGTAGGTGAAGTGATTAGCGCTGTTGACGAGTCTGTAGATGCGACCCGTTGCCAGGGCAAAGGCGGTTGTCAGGGCGGCGATAAATGCCTGACCCACGCGCTGTGGCGCGATCTGAGCGATCGTCTGACCGGTTTCCTCAACAACATTACGTTGGGCGAACTGGTAAATAATCAGGAAGTCCTGGATGTGTCTGGTCGCCAGCATACCCATGACGCTCCACGCACTAATCGTGCTCAAGACGCGATCGACGTTAAGTTACGCGCATAATAAAAGTATTTTAGAATCAGGCCGGGGTGCTACACACCCCGTTAACTCGGTCGTACATCCAGCCGGTTGCCTGATTCCTTGCATTGAAGCGATGTACGGAGTTTATAGAGCAATGAAATTACCGATCTATCTCGATTACTCCGCAACCACGCCGGTGGACCCGCGTGTTGCCGAGAAAATGATGCAGTGTCTGACCCTGGACGGAAACTTTGGTAACCCAGCGTCTCGTTCACACCGTTTCGGCTGGCAGGCTGAAGAGGCGGTAGATATCGCCCGTAACCAGATTGCCGACCTCGTGGGCGCTGACCCGCGTGAAATCGTATTTACTTCCGGTGCGACTGAATCCGATAACCTGGCGATTAAAGGTGCAGCCAACTTTTATCAGAAAAAAGGCAAGCACATCATCACCAGCAAAACCGAACACAAAGCCGTGCTGGATACCTGTCGTCAGCTGGAGCGTGAAGGGTTCGAAGTTACCTACCTCGCCCCGCAGCGTAACGGCATTATCGACCTGAAAGAACTTGAAGCTGCAATGCGTGACGACACCATCCTCGTGTCCATCATGCACGTGAACAACGAAATCGGCGTGGTGCAGGATATCGCGACTATCGGCGAAATGTGCCGTGCTCGCGGCATCATCTATCACGTTGATGCGACCCAGAGCGTAGGCAAACTGCCTATCGATCTGAGCCAACTGAAAGTTGACCTGATGTCCTTCTCCGGCCACAAAATCTATGGTCCGAAAGGTATCGGCGCGCTGTACGTTCGTCGTAAACCGCGTATTCGTATTGAAGCGCAGATGCACGGCGGCGGTCACGAGCGCGGTATGCGTTCCGGTACGCTGCCTGTGCACCAGATCGTCGGCATGGGTGAAGCATACCGTATCGCTAAAGAAGAGATGGAAACCGAGATGGCGCGCCTGCGCAGTCTGCGTAACCGTCTGTGGAACGGCGTGAAAGATATGGAAGAGGTGTACCTCAATGGTGACCTCGAGCAGGGCGCACCGAACATTCTCAACGTCAGCTTCAACTTTGTTGAAGGCGAGTCGCTGATTATGGCGCTGAAAGACCTGGCTGTATCCTCCGGTTCTGCATGTACTTCTGCAAGCCTGGAGCCATCCTACGTGCTGCGCGCGCTGGGGATGACCGACGAGCTGGCACACAGCTCAATTCGTTTCTCTTTAGGTCGTTTCACTACCGAAGAAGAGATTGACTATGCCATCAATCTGGTTCGCAACTCCATTGGCCGTCTGCGCGACCTTTCTCCACTGTGGGAAATGTTCAAACAGGGTGTGGATCTGAACAGCATTGAATGGTCACATCACTAATTCGGCACCGATAAGGAGAATTCAACATGGCTTACAGCGAAAAAGTTATCGATCATTACGAGAATCCACGTAACGTGGGCTCTTTTGACAACAGCGACGAGAACGTGGGCAGCGGCATGGTCGGTGCACCAGCCTGTGGCGACGTGATGAAGTTGCAGATCAAAGTCAACAATGAGGGTATCATTGAAGACGCGCGTTTCAAGACTTACGGCTGCGGTTCCGCTATTGCTTCCAGCTCTCTGGTTACCGAATGGGTAAAAGGGAAATCTCTGGACGAAGCACAGGCGATTAAAAACACCGATATCGCCGACGAGCTTGAACTGCCACCGGTGAAAATTCACTGCTCTATTCTGGCTGAAGACGCGATTAAAGCCGCGATTGCGGATTACAAAAGCAAACGTGAAGCAAAATAATTAAGAGTTGAGGTTTTATTATGTCGATTACCTTAAGCGACAGTGCAGCAGCGCGTGTAAATACCTTCCTGGCAAACCGCGGTAAAGGGTTTGGTCTGCGTCTGGGCGTGAGAACCTCCGGCTGCTCAGGTATGGCCTATGTACTGGAATTTGTTGACGAGCCGGCGGCTGAAGATACCGTGTTTGAAGACAAAGGCGTAAAAGTCGTGATCGACGGTAAGAGCCTGCAATTCCTCGACGGTACGCAGTTAGACTTCGTCAAAGAAGGTCTGAACGAAGGGTTTAAGTTCACTAACCCGAACGTGAAAGACGAATGTGGATGCGGCGAAAGCTTCCACGTGTAACGCGCTTACTGATAACCCCACCGTGGTCGCCTGCGCGTGGGGTTTGTTTTACCTGACTCTCTGGTTTTGCCTCATCGAACAACAGAGAATCGATGCCCTGAGAATGTTATGGACTACTTCACCCTCTTTGGCTTACCGGCCCGTTATCAGCTCGATACTCAGGCGCTGAGCCTACGTTTTCAGGATCTACAACGTCAGTATCATCCTGATAAATTCGCCAGCGGTTCCCAGGCGGAACAACTTGCTGCGGTTTCGCAGTCCGCCACTATCAACCTGGCCTGGCAAACGCTGCGTCATCCTTTGATGCGCGCCGAATACTTATTGTCTTTACACGGTTTTGATATCCGCAGCGAGCAGCACACGGTGCGCGATACCGCGTTCCTGATGGAGCAACTGGAGCTGCGTGAAGAGCTGGACGAGATTGAACAGGCAAAAGACAGTCAACGTTTAGATGCGTTTATGAAACGCGTCAGCGAAATGTATAACGTTCGCCATCAACTGATGGTGGAACAGCTGGATAGCGAGACGTGGGACGCAGCGGCAGATACCGTGCGTAAGCTGCGTTTTCTCGATAAACTGCGAAGCAGTGCAGAACAACTCGAAGAAAAACTGCTCGATTTTTAATTTCCGGAAGCGAAAATGGCCTTATTACAAATTAGTGAGCCTGGTCTGAGCGCCGCGCCGCACCAGCGTCGTCTGGCGGTAGGTATCGATTTAGGCACTACCAACTCCCTGGTTGCGACCGTACGCAGCGGCCAGGCCGAAACGCTGGCAGACCATGAAGGTCGCCACCTGTTGCCGTCAGTGGTTCACTATCAGCAGCAGGGCTACTCTGTCGGTTACGATGCCCGCGCCAATGCCGCGTTGGATACGGCAAACACCGTTAGCTCGGTAAAACGCATGATGGGCCGCTCTCTGGCGGATATCCAGGCGCGTTACCCGCATCTGCCATATACGTTCCAGGCGAGCGAAAACGGTCTGCCGATGATTGAAACCGCTGCCGGTTTGCTTAATCCGGTGCGCGTCTCCGCTGATATTCTGAAAGCGCTGGCCGCGCGGGCTACCGAATCGCTGTCCGGCGAACTGGACGGCGTGGTAATCACCGTTCCGGCTTACTTTGACGATGCACAGCGTCAGGGGACCAAAGACGCCGCGCGTCTGGCGGGCCTGCACGTATTGCGTCTGCTGAACGAACCGACCGCAGCGGCGATCGCGTACGGTCTGGACTCCGGTCAGGAAGGCGTTATCGCAGTCTACGATCTTGGCGGCGGTACGTTTGATATTTCTATTCTGCGCCTGAGCCGTGGCGTGTTTGAAGTGTTGGCGACCGGCGGTGATTCCGCGCTCGGCGGCGACGATTTTGACCATCTGCTGGCCGATTACATTCGCGAGCAGGCGGGCGTGGCCGATCGCAGCGATAACCGCGTACAGCGCGAACTGCTGGATGCCGCGATCGCAGCGAAAATCGCGCTTAGCGACGCTGATTCTGTAACGGTTAACGTGGCAGGATGGCAGGGTGAAATCACCCGTGAAACCTTTAATGAACTCATTTCCGCACTGGTCAAGCGTACGCTGCTGGCCTGCCGTCGCGCGCTGAAAGATGCGGGCGTGGAGCCGCAAGATGTGCTGGAAGTGGTGATGGTTGGCGGTTCAACGCGCGTGCCATTGGTACGTGAACGCGTCGGTGAATTTTTTGGCCGCACGCCGCTGACCTCTATTGACCCGGACAAAGTGGTCGCTATCGGTGCGGCAATCCAGGCGGATATTCTGGTCGGAAATAAACCGGACAGCGAAATGCTGCTGCTGGACGTTATCCCTCTGTCTCTGGGACTGGAAACCATGGGCGGTCTGGTGGAGAAAGTGATCCCACGTAACACCACTATCCCAGTGGCGCGCGCGCAGGACTTTACCACCTTTAAAGATGGCCAAACCGCGATGTCCATTCACGTGATGCAGGGCGAGCGTGAGCTGGTGCAGGACTGCCGTTCACTGGCGCGTTTTGCGCTGCGCGGCATCCCGGCATTGCCGGCTGGCGGTGCGCACATCCGCGTGACCTTCCAGGTGGATGCCGATGGGCTGCTGAGCGTCACCGCCATGGAGAAATCCACAGGCGTTGAGTCCTCAATCCAGGTTAAACCGTCCTACGGTCTGACCGACAGTGAAATCGCCTCCATGATTCAGGATTCGATGAGTTTTGCCGAGCAGGACGTTAAAGCCCGTATGCTGGCAGAACAGAAAGTCGAAGCGGCACGCGTACTGGAGAGTTTATCCGGTGCGCTGAACGCTGATGCCGCGCTGTTAAGCGCCGCAGAACGTCAGGCTATCGACACCGCCGCCGCGCACTTGAGCGAGGTTGCACAGGGTGACGATGTTGACGCGATAGAACAAGCCATTAAAAACGTAGACAAACAAACCCAGGAATTCGCCGCTCGCCGCATGGACAAATCCGTCCGTAGCGCGCTGAAAGGCCATTCCGTGGACGAGGTTTAATATGCCAAAGATTGTTATTTTGCCTCATCAGGATCTCTGTCCCGATGGCGCAGTTCTGGAAGCTGAGACCGGCGAAACCATTCTTGACGTTGCCCTGCGTAACGGTATCGAGATTGAACACGCCTGTGAAAAATCCTGTGCCTGCACAACCTGCCACTGCATCGTACGTGAAGGTTTTGATTCTTTGCCGGAAAGCACGGAAGAAGAAGACGACATGCTGGATAAAGCCTGGGGACTGGAGCCGGAGAGCCGTTTAAGCTGTCAGGCGCGGGTAACCGAGGACGATTTAGTGGTCGAAATCCCACGTTACACAATCAATCATGCGCGTGAGCATTAACAGAGGGTAGTATGGGACTGAAGTGGACCGATAGCCGCGAGATCGGCGAGGCGCTGTATGACGCGTTCCCCGACCTCGATCCCAAGACCGTTCGTTTCACCGATCTGCACCAGTGGATCTGTGACCTGGAAGAGTTCGATGATGATCCGCAGGCATCGAACGAAAAAATCCTTGAGGCCATTTTGCTGGTCTGGCTGGACGAAGCCGAATAAGTCAACGGGCTGCCCACGGGTGGCCCGTTTTCCTGTATGCGCGAAAATAAGGATAAATAAAATGACAGAAGCCATGAAAATTACGCTTTCCACGCAACCCGCCGATGCCCGCTGGGGTGAAAAGGCGACATACAGCATTAATAATGACGGCATTACCCTGCACCTGAACGGAAAAGATGACCTCGTCCTTATCCAGCGTGCCGCGCGTAAAATCGACGGCCTGGGCATTAAACACGTGCAACTGGACGGTGAAGGCTGGGATACCGAACGTAGCTGGGCGTTCTGGCAGGGCTACAAGGGACCAAAAGGCACCCGCAAAGTTGAGTGGGCCGCTCTGGACGAAGCGCAGCGCAAAGAGCTGGATAGCCGTCTGAAGATTATTGACTGGGTGCGCGATACCATTAACGCCCCGGCAGAAGAGCTTGGCCCGGAACAGCTGGCGCAGCGCGCTGTTGATCTGCTGTGCTCCGTCGCGTGCGATAACGTCTCTTACCGCATCACCAAAGGTGAAGATCTGCGCGAGCAGAACTACATGGGTCTGCATACCGTGGGTCGCGGCTCTGAACGTCCTCCAGTGCTGCTGGCGCTGGACTACAACCCAACAGGCGACAAAGAAGCCCCGGTTTATGCTTGTCTGGTTGGTAAGGGAATTACCTTTGACTCCGGCGGTTACAGCATCAAGCAAAGCGCATTTATGGACTCAATGAAGTCCGACATGGGCGGTGCGGCAACGGTCACCGGTGCGTTGGCATTTGCCATCACCCGTGGTCTGAACAAGCGCGTGAAGCTGTATCTGTGCTGTGCGGATAACCTGATTAGCGGTAACGCCTTTAAGCTCGGCGACATTATTCACTATCGCAACGGTAAAAAAGTTGAAGTGATGAATACCGATGCCGAAGGGCGCTTGGTGCTGGCTGATGGCCTGATCGATGCCAGCGCGCAGAAACCGGAGCTGATTATTGATGCAGCTACGCTGACCGGTGCGGCGAAAACCGCGCTGGGCAATGATTACCACGCGCTGTTTAGCTTTGATGATCAGCTGGCTGCTCGCCTGCTGGCAAGTGCGGCACAAGAAAACGAACCGTTCTGGCGTCTGCCGCTGGCAGAGTTCCACCGTAGTCAGTTGCCGTCTAACTTTGCCGAACTGAATAACACCGGCAGCGCGGCTTACCCGGCTGGCGCAAGCACCGCGGCGGGCTTCCTGTCCCATTTCGTGGAAAACTACCAGCAGGGCTGGTTGCATATCGACTGCTCCGCAACCTATCGCAAAGCGCCGGTTGAGCAGTGGTCTGCGGGCGCAACCGGTCTGGGTGTGCGCACGATTGCGAATCTGCTGACCGCATAATTTATTACTGTATTGCCGGATGGCGCTACGCTTATCCGGCCTACATGTATTCATCCAATTTGTGATACTTATGTCCGAAACAAAAAACGAATTAGAAACATTGCTTGAACAAGCGGCGACAGAACCTGCGCATCGTCCGGCATTTTTCCGTACTTTACTGGAATCCACAGTCTGGGTGCCGGGTACTGCCGCAGAAGGCGAGGCGGTGGTTGAAGACAGCGCTCTCGACCTGCAGCACTGGGAAAAAGAAGACGGCACGACCGTGATCCCGTTCTTCACTTCTCTGGAAGCCCTGCAGCAGGCGGTGGAAGATGAGCAAGCATTTGTCGTTATGCCGGTGCGTACGTTATTTGAAATGACGCTCGGCGAAACGCTCTTTCTCAACGCGAAACTGCCGACCGGCAAAGAATTTATGCCGCGTGAAATCAGCCTGCTGATGGGGGAAGAGGGGAATCCGCTCAGCACCCAGGAAGTACTGGAAGGCGGTGAATCGCTGATCCTCTCTGAAGTCGCTGAACCTCCGGCGCAGATGATTGACTCGCTGACTACGCTGTTTAAAACCATTAAGCCGGTAAAACGCGCGTTTCTCTGCTCAATCAAAGAAAGCGCGGAAGCCCAGCCGAATCTGCTGATTGGTATTGAAGCGGAAGGGGATATTGAAGAGATCATCCACGCTGCTGGCAGCGTCGCGACCGATACGCTGCCGGGCGATGAACCTATTGATATCTGCCAGGTGAAGAAGGGTGAGAAGGGCGTGAGCCACTTTATCACTGAGCATATCGCGCCGTTCTACGAACGCCGCTGGGGCGGTTTCCTGCGCGACTTTAAACAGAACCGGATTATCTAAATTGTAGGCCGGATAAGCGAAGCGCTATCCGGCTTTTCCAGCTTTATAATTGCGGTTCTACCGGTAAATCGTTGCGCGCTCCCCATTCGCTCCATGCGCCGTCATACAATGCGACGTCAGAAACGCCCAGCGTGGCAAGTGCCAGCACCACCACGGCAGCCGTTACGCCGGAGCCGCAGCTGGCGATAATGGGGCGGTCAAAGCTCACGCCGTGGCTGAAGAAAATGGCATCCAGCTCATCGGTGGTTTTCAGTTCGCCGTCACGAACCAGTTCTGTCCACGGTACGTTAAGCGCGCCGGGTACATGACCACGTTTCAGACCAGGACGCGGCTCGTCAACTTCGCCATTAAAACGTGCAGCCGGGCGGGCATCGACGATCTGCGCCGTTTTTTCATGACTGGCCAGCAGTACATCGGTAACGCGCACAACTGCGTCAGGCGTAAAGGCCACGTTAAATTCACCTTCAGGTAAATCCTCATCGCCTTCCTTGAGCATTAACTTATCGCGCTTCCAGCCTGCCAGACCGCCTGCCAGAATGGAGACATTTTCGACGCCAAATGTCCGCAGCATCCACCATGCACGTGGCGCGGAAAACAGATTACCGTCATCGTAGATAACCAGATGCTTATCCTGATCAACGCCCAGCTCGCGCATCGCAACGGCAAAGGCTTCGGGGCGTGGCATCATATGCGGTAGCGGTGAGGTATGATCGGAAAGTGCTTCAATATCAAAAAAGACTGCGCCAGGAATATGGCCCGCACGATACTCCTCGCCAACATCGCGATCTTCCTGTCCTGGAGGTGCCATCCGGGCATCAAGAATTTGTATTTCCGGGTCGTCAATGTGTTCGGCAAGCCAGTCGGCAGCGACAAAGAAGGCGGTGGTCATAGGCATCTCCATTTTTACCAGGTTTTGGCAAATTGTCGGATGTTTACCGTAAAGCGACAAGTAAAACAGGCTGATTTGTCAGGTGAATCCACATTAATCACTTAAATTAAGACAACGTTGTTCAGTTACTGACTTCCACAGCCGGAAATCTGACGCATAATAGTTGTTCTACGTAGCTAACGGGCCACTACGGCCAGGGATGAAAAATGAAACATTTACGCGTAGCGGCCTGCATGCTGATGCTGGCACTGGTCGGGTGCGATAATAATAACGAAAAATCACCGACGGCTGCGAAACCTGACTCGCCAGCTCCCCAGACTGCGCTAGTAAAAGACAAGGCCCAATTACAAAAGCTGGTGCAACAAAGCCAGGGCAAGTCGCTGACGCTGCTGGATGCCTCAGAGGTCCAGCTCGACGGTGCGGCAACGCTCGTTTTGACCTTCTCCATTCCCCTCGATCCAGAACAAGATTTTTCCCGCGTCGTGCACGTTGTTGATAAAAAAAGCGGCAAAGTGGATGGTGCCTGGGAGCTGGCGCCAAATCTGAAAGAGCTGCGATTACGCCATCTGGAACCTAACCGGGAACTGGTGGTGACCATTGAGCGTGATTTGCTGGCGCTGAATAAAGCGACGTTCGCTATTGATTATGAAAAAAATATTACCACCCGCGATGTACAGCCAAGCGTTGGGTTTGCCAGTCGCGGCTCGCTGTTGCCGGGAAAAGTAATTGAAGGCCTGCCGGTAATGGCCCTCAACGTTAACAGCGTGGATGTGAACTTCTTTCGCGTGAAGCCTGAATCGCTCGGCGCATTTGTCAGCCAGTGGGAATATCGCAATTCGTTGACGAACTGGGAATCTGACAATCTATTGAAAATGGCGGAACTGGTGTATACCGGACGCTTTGATCTCAATCCTGCGCGTAACACCCGTGAGAAGTTGCTGCTGCCGCTGAGCGATATCAAGCCGTTGCAGCAAGCAGGAGTTTACATCGCGGTGATGAATCAGGCTGGACAATACAACTACAGTAATGCCGCTACGCTGTTCACGCTCAGCGATATTGGTGTGTCTGCACACCGTTACCATAATCAACTGGATGTCTTTACGCAGAGTCTGGAAAACGGCGCTGCGCAGCAGGGTATTGAGGTCACGTTACTCAACGAAAAAGGACAGACGCTGGCGCAGGCTACCAGCGACGCGCAGGGTCATGTCAAACTGGAGACTGATAAAGACGCGGCTTTATTGCTGGCCCGCAAAGACGGGCAAACCACGCTGCTGGATTTGAAACTCCCGGCGTTGGATCTGGCTGAATTTGATATTGCCGGTGCACCGGGATACAGCAAACAATTCTTTATGTTTGGTCCCCGTGACCTCTATCGTCCTGGCGAAACGGTGATCCTCAACGGATTACTGCGTGACAGCGACGGCAACACGTTGCCCGACCAGCCGGTGAAGCTGGAGGTCGTGAAGCCCGACGGGCAAGTGTTACGTTCGGTGGTTAGCCAGCCGGAGAACGGTCTGTATCGCTTTAGCTGGCCGCTGGACACCAACGCGCCAACCGGTATGTGGCATATTCGTGCTAATACGGGCGACAACCAGTCACGGATGTGGGATTTCCACGTCGAAGATTTTATGCCTGAGCGGATGGCGCTCAATCTCTCCGCTAATAAGATTCCGGTCGCTCCGGCTGATGAAGTGAAGTTCTCGGTAGTGGGCTACTACCTGTACGGCGCGCCCGCTAATGGCAATGCTCTGCAAGGGCAGCTTTTCCTGCGCCCGCTGCGCGAAGCGGTGCAGGCATTACCGGGGTTCCAGTTTGGTAATATTGCTGAAGAAAACCTGTCCCGCAGCCTCGATGAAGTTCAGCTTACGCTGGATGAACACGGTCGCGGCGAAGTGACCACCAACAGCCAATGGCAGGAGACGCATTCCCCGTTACAGGTGATCCTGCAAGCCAGCCTGCTGGAGTCAGGTGGCCGCCCGGTGACGCGTCGGGCTGAACAAGCCATCTGGCCTGCGGACATGCTGCCGGGTATTCGTCCGCAGTTTGCGGCAAAAGCCGTCTATGACTATCGCACTGATACCACCGTGAATCAGCCTATTGTTGATGAAAACAGCAACGCCGCTTTCGACATTGTTTATGCCGATGCGCAGGGCGAGAAAAAAGCGGTGTCCGGTTTGCAGGTGCGTTTGATCCGCGAGCGCCGGGATTATTACTGGAACTGGTCTGAAGGCGAGGGCTGGCAATCACAGTTCGATCAAAAGGATCTGGTTGAAGGTGAGCAGACTCTGGATCTTAAGGCCGATGAAACCGGTAAAGTCAGCTTCCCGGTTGAGTGGGGTGCCTATCGTCTGGAAGTGAAAGCCCCGAATGATGCGGTGAGCAGCGTACGCTTCTGGGCAGGTTATAGCTGGCAGGATAACAGCGACGGCAGTGGGGCCGTGCGTCCCGATCGCGTGACTCTGAAACTGGACAAACCCAGCTATCGTCCTGGCGATACCATGAAGCTGCACGTTGCCGCTCCCGCTGCTGGCAAAGGTTATGCGATGGTGGAATCCAGCGAAGGCCCGCTGTGGTGGCAAGAAATAGACGTACCGGCGGATGGTCTCGATATCTCCATCCCGATCGATAAAACCTGGAATCGCCACGATTTGTATCTCAGTGCGCTGGTGGTTCGTCCTGGCGACAAGTCCCGTTCGGCCACGCCAAAACGGGCGGTTGGTTTACTGCATTTGCCGTTAGGTGATGAAAACCGTCGTCTGGCGCTGGCGCTGGAAAACCCGGCGAAAATACGTCCAAACCAGTCGTTGACCGTCAAGATTAAAGCCAGCGTCAAAAATGGCGACGTACCAAAACAGGTTAACGTGCTAGTCTCTGCCGTTGATAGCGGGGTGTTGAACATTACCGATTACGCCACGCCAGATCCGTGGCAGGCATTTTTCGGACAAAAACGCTATGGCGCGGATATTTATGATATTTACGGCCAGGTGATCGAAGGGCAAGGGCGGCTGGCGGCACTGCGCTTTGGTGGTGATGGCGATGAATTAAAGCGCGGCGGTAAGCCACCGGTTAATCACGTCAATATCGTGGCGCAACAGGCGCTGCCGGTCACGCTCAACGAGCAGGGCGAAGGTACGGTGACGCTACCGATTGGTGATTTCAACGGCGAGCTACGGGTAATGGCACAGGCCTGGACGGCGGATGACTTTGGCAGCAGTGAAAGCAAGGTGATTGTTGCCGCGCCGGTAATTGCTGAACTGAATATGCCGCGTTTTCTGGCGGGGGGCGATACCTCGCGACTGACGCTGGACGTGACTAACCTGACTGACAAACCGCAAACACTGAATATTAAGCTCGCGGCCAGCGGTTTACTGGAGCTGATGGGGCAAGATCCTGCTCCATTGAATCTGGCACCAGGCGTACGGACTACGTTGTTTATTCCGGTGCGTGCGCGGGAGGGGTTTGGCGATGGCGAAATTCAGGCAGAAATTAGCGGTCTGACTTTACCGGGTGAAACGCTGCCAGTTCAGCATAAACAGTGGAAGATTGGTGTGCGTCCGGCGTTCCCGGCGCAAACCGTTAATAACGGTGTCGCACTTCAGCCGGGCGCAACCTGGCAGCTTCCGGGCGAAGAACTGACCAACTTCTCCCCTGCAACGATGCAGGGACAACTGCTGTTCAGCGGTAAGCCGCCGCTAAATCTGGCGCGTTATATCCGCGAACTGAAGGCTTACCCTTACGGTTGCCTGGAGCAAACGGCGAGCGGGTTGTTCCCATCCTTATACACCAACGCTGCGCAATTGAAGGCGTTAGGTATTGTGGGCGACAGCGATGAAAAACGCCGTGCTGCAGTCGATATTGGGATTTCTCGTTTAGTGCAGATGCAGCGTGATAACGGCGGTTTCGCGCTGTGGGATAAAAACGGGTCGGAAGAGTACTGGCTGACCGCGTATGTCATGGATTTCCTCGTTCGGGCAAATGAACAGGGCTACAGCGTCCCGGTAGAGGTCATTAACCGTGGCAACGAACGGCTGCTGCGCTATTTGCAGGATCCAGGAATGTTGTCGATTCGCTATACCGACGACTCTTCAGCAAGCCGGTTTGCCGTACAAGCCTACGCCGCGTTGGTTCTGGCGCGTCAGCAAAAAGCCCCGCTCGGCGCATTGCGTGAGATCTGGGAGCGTCGTGCGCAAGCGGCCTCTGGTTTACCGCTGTTACAACTGGGAATCGCGCTGAAAAATATGGGCGATGCTAACCGCAGTGAACAGGCGTTGACGCTGGCGCTGAATACGCCGCGCCGCGATACGCAACAGTGGATGGCGGATTACGGCAGTGCGTTACGGGATAACGCGTTGATGCTGGCCTTGCTCGAAGAGAACAAGCTCAAACCTGACGTGCAGAATACGCTGCTGAACACGTTGTCAGAACAGGCCTTTGGGCAGCGCTGGCTCTCGACTCAGGAAAATAATGCGTTGTTCCTTGCCGCCCGTACGTTACAGGACTTGCCAGGCACATGGCAGGCGCAAACGTCACTCTCGGAGCAACCGTTAGCCGGGGAGAAATCACAGACGCGTAATCTGGATGCCGATGCGCTGTCTACGCTGAGCGTCACCAATACCGGTAATCAACCGCTGTGGCTGCGTCTGGATGTGAGCGGTTATTCGCAAACCTCACCGACGCCTGCCAGCAACGTTCTGCATATTGAGCGTCAAATTCTGGGGCTCGACGGAAACAGCAAATCGCTGGATTCGCTGCGCAGCGGCGAGCTGGTGCTGGTCTGGCTGGAGGTGAAAGCCAGCCAGAACGTGCCGGATGCGCTGGTGGTCGATTTACTGCCAGCAGGACTGGAACTGGAAAACCAGAATCTGGCCAACGGCAGCGCCAGCCTGCAGGATAGCGGTAGCGAAGTGGCGAATCTGCTTAATCAGATGCAGCAGGCAGATATCCAGCACGTTGAGTTCCGTGACGATCGCTTTGTCGCTGCGGTGGCGGTCAATGAAGGACAACCGGTTACGCTGGTGTATCTGGCGCGAGCGGTAACGCCGGGGACCTACCAGGTTCCCGTCCCACAGGTTGAATCAATGTATGTTCCGCAGTGGCGCGCGACCGGTGCGACAGAGGGACTTTTGATTGTCAGACCGTAAATGATGCGCCGGTTGGGTAAACGCGGCTGTTGGCTCTGGCTGGCAGCCGTTGCGCTATTGATTGTGGCGGCAGTTTGGGCGGCAGATAAAATCTGGCCGCTGCCCTTGCACGAAGTCGATCCGGCACGGGTCGTGGTGGCACATGATGGTACGCCACTCTGGCGCTTTGCCGATGCCGAAGGTATCTGGCGGTATCCGGTAACGATTGATGAGGTGTCGCCCCGCTACCTTGAGGCGCTAATTAACTACGAAGACCGCTGGTTCTGGAAGCATCCCGGCGTCAATCCGTTTTCAGTACTGCGCGCAGCATGGCAGGACCTCTCCTCTGGGCGTGTGGTTTCGGGCGGCAGTACACTCACCATGCAGGTCGCACGATTACTCGATCCCCATCCGCGAACCTTCGGCGGCAAGTTTCGCCAGCTCTGGCGCGCATTGCAGCTGGAATGGCATCTCTCCAAACGCGACATCCTGACACTGTATCTCAACCGTGCGCCGTTTGGCGGTACGCTGCAGGGCGTGGGGGCGGCAAGTTGGGCCTATCTTGGTAAATCACCCGCGCAATTGAGTTACTCCGATGCCGCGCTACTGGCTGTTTTGCCACAGGCACCGAGTCGCCTGCGTCCGGATCGCTGGCCGGACCGTGCCCAAGCGGCGCGTAATAAAGTGCTCGAGCGTATGGCGACCCAGGGTATTTGGTCTGCCAGACAGGTACAGGAGTCGCGTGAAGAACCGGTCTGGCTGGCGCCCCGGCAAATGCCGCAGTTAGCGCCGTTATTCTCGCGCATGATGCTGGGAAAAAGCCGGAGCGATAAAATCGTGACTACCCTTGATGCCGGATTGCAGCGTCAACTGGAAGAGCTGGCGCAGAACTGGAAGGGGCGCTTACCTGCACGCAGTTCGCTGGCAATGATTGTGGTCGATCACACCGATATGAGCGTGCGTGGTTGGGTGGGGTCGGTAGATATGAATGACGACTCCCGCTTTGGTCATGTGGATATGGTGAATGCGATCCGTTCGCCAGGCTCGGTGCTGAAGCCGTTTGTTTACGGTCTGGCGCTGGATGACGGACTCATTCATCCTGCTTCGTTGTTGCAGGATGTGCCGCGGCGAACCGGGGACTATCGACCAGGGAATTTTGACAGCGGTTTTCATGGCCCGGTGAGCATGAGCGAAGCGCTGGTAAGGTCGTTGAATTTACCCGCCGTGCAGGTACTTGAAGCCTATGGTCCGAAGCGCTTTGCCGCATCGTTACGTAATGTCGGCTTACCGCTGTATCTGCCCGCAGGGGCCGCGCCGAATCTGTCGCTGATTTTAGGTGGTGCGGGGGCAAGGCTGGAAGATATGGCCGCAGCGTACAGCGCCTTTGCCCGCCAGGGAAAAGCGGGAAAACTACGTCTGCAGCCGGGTGACCCACTGCTTGAACGTCCGTTGATGTCGGCGGGCGCGGCGTGGATTATTCGCCGTATTATGGCCGACGAAGCGCAACCGCTGCCGGATAACGCACTGAGCAGAGTGGTTCCGCTGGCGTGGAAAACGGGCACCAGCTATGGCTATCGCGATGCCTGGGCGATTGGTGTTAATGCTCGTTATGTGATCGGTATCTGGACTGGCAGACCAGACGGAACGCCGGTGGTGGGCCAGTTTGGATTTGCCAGCGCCGTGCCGCTGCTCAATCAGGTCAACAATCTTTTGCTCTCTCGCGGGACCAATCAGCCGGAAGATCCACGTCCTGATTCCGTGAGTCGCGGCGTGGTGTGCTGGCCGGGTGGGCAATCCCTTGCCCCCGGAGACAGCAACTGCCGTCGCCGTCTGGCAACCTGGTTACTGGATGGCAGTCAGCCACCAACGTTATTATTGCCCGAGCAGGAAGGGGTTAATGGCATTCGTTTTCCTGTCTGGCTGGATGATGAAGGCAAACGTGTGGCGGCGGATTGCCCGCAGGCGCACGAGCAAACGTTAATCGTCTGGCCGTTGCCGCTGGAGCCATGGCTACCGGAATCAGAACGCCGTGGGGAGAGATTACCGCCAGTTTCTGCCACATGTCCGCCGCTGGGGCAAGACGCTTCGCAGCCGTTGCAGTTGACAGGCATTCGTGATGGCGCGATTGTGAAGCGTTTACCCGGTTCTGCTCAAGCCTCATTGCCGGTGCAAACCAGCGGTGGGAGCGGTGAACGCTGGTGGTTTCTTAACGGTGAAAGGCTGGATGAACGCGGGCGTCGTCTTACGCTACGGCTGGTGACTAAAGGGGATTATCAACTGCTGGTGATGGATGACGCTGGTCAGGTAGCGACGGTGAGATTTTCGATGCAGTAGACCAGTTGGTGACTGTTTGTTGCTAAAATTCATCTTATTTTAAAGAAATGTTACCTTCATCAATAGTCAATTGCCGGGATGCTCTTTATAATCCGCGCCAGGTCGTACATCTATATAGACAACAACAGAACACATTACAGAGGTTATCATGGCTATTGAACGTACTTTTTCCATCATCAAACCAAACGCGGTGGCAAAAAACGTTATTGGGAGCATCTTTGCGCGCTTTGAAGCAGCAGGGTTCAAAATTGTCGGCACTAAAATGCTGCACCTGACCGTTGAGCAGGCACGTGGCTTCTATGCTGAGCACGATGGCAAACCGTTCTTTGACGGTCTGGTTGAATTCATGACCTCCGGTCCGATCGTTGTTTCTGTTCTGGAAAGCGAAAATGCCGTACAGCGTCATCGCGATCTGCTGGGCGCAACCAACCCGGCGAATGCGCTGGCCGGTACTCTGCGTGCAGACTATGCTGACAGCTTCACCGAGAACGGTACTCACGGTTCCGACTCCGTTGAGTCAGCGGCGCGCGAAATCGCCTATTTCTTTGGTGAAGGTGAGGTTTGCCCGCGCACTCGCTAATAAGCTCGTGGGGTAGGCCGGATAAGCATTTGCGCATCCGGCACTGTTTTGCCTGATGGCGACGCTGATGCGTCTTATCAGGCCTACGATCTTCCTTTACATATTATTTTCGCTAATGCTTCGTGCAAACGTGGCATCCCTGCGCCAGACTTTGTACAATGCAACGCCCCGGAAGAGCAGATCGCTTGCCGGGGCGTTTCTTTTTAACCCTCCACGGGCCACAACGTGTAACAACGAGGCCGGAAAAAATTATGTCTGAATTAGTTAACACCTCTGAAGTCGTCATTCCTGCGGTTCCAAATAAAAATGGAAAAATTAACCTGCTGGATCTGAACCGTCAGCAAATGCGCGAATTCTTCAAAGAGATGGGCGAAAAACCGTTTCGTGCCGATCAGGTCATGAAGTGGATGTACCACTATTGCAGCGACAACTTTGATGACATGACTGACATCAACAAGGTGCTGCGTAACAAGCTGAAAGAAGTGGCTGAAATTCGCGCCCCGGAAGTGGTGGAAGAGCAGCGTTCTTCTGACGGTACGATCAAATGGGCTATCGCGGTTGGCGATCAGCGCGTTGAAACGGTGTATATCCCGGAAGACGATCGTGCGACCCTGTGTGTTTCTTCACAGGTCGGGTGCGCATTAGAGTGTAAATTCTGCTCTACGGCGCAACAGGGCTTTAACCGTAACCTGCGGGTATCGGAGATCATTGGTCAGGTCTGGCGCGCGGCGAAGATCGTCGGTGCGGTAAAGGCTACGGGCGTGCGTCCTATTACCAACGTGGTGATGATGGGGATGGGTGAGCCGCTGCTCAACCTGACCAACGTAGTTCCGGCGATGGAAATCATGCTTGATGACTTCGGTTTTGGGCTGTCCAAGCGTCGCGTCACGCTATCCACCTCAGGCGTTGTCCCTGCGCTGGATAAGTTGGGTGATATGATTGACGTCGCGCTGGCGATTTCTCTGCATGCGCCGAACGATGAAATTCGTGACGAAATTGTACCTATCAACAAAAAGTACAATATCGAAACATTCCTTGGCGCGGTTCGTCGTTATCTGGAGAAGTCCAACGCTAACCAGGGTCGTGTAACCATTGAGTATGTGATGTTAGATCACATCAATGATGGCACTGAACACGCGCATCAGCTGGCAGAACTGCTGAAAGATACGCCGTGTAAGATCAACCTGATCCCGTGGAACCCGTTCCCGGGCGCGCCGTATGGCCGTAGTTCTAACAGCCGTATCGATCGTTTCTCCAAAGTGTTGATGAGCTATGGTTTCACTACCATCGTGCGTAAAACACGTGGTGATGACATCGATGCAGCCTGCGGTCAGCTGGCGGGCGATGTTATCGACCGTACCAAGCGTACTCTGCGTAAGCGTATGCAGGGCGACGCTATCGAGATTAAGACCGTTTGATGTTGGCGCACTACGGTATAATTCCTGTACCGTAGTGCAACGTAAGCCATATGAGGTTTTTTGTTGTCGTCGTCAGGTCAATAATAACGGTGCGTTTTTGTCGACTTTAAGGCAGTATGTAACGGCGTAACAAGTGTTTAGCCCTCAGGTTTACGCCGTTTTGTCATTGATAGTCTGACCGTTTTATACTGTCTGACGAAGGTTAACTGACCAGATGTTTCGCGGTGTGGGTGAGCATTGTGGCTCGCCGGCATCAGAACCCAAATTTACGCAGCTGTAGCGAATGAATACTGAAGCCACGCACGACAAAAATGAAACACTATCCACCGGCGTTCGTCTGCGCAATGCCCGTGAACAACTTGGATTCAGCCAGCAGGCAGTCGCGGAGCGACTTTGCCTGAAGGTCTCCACGGTACGCGATATTGAAGAAGATAAGGCGCCAGCCGATCTTGCTTCAACATTCCTGCGCGGGTATATCCGTTCTTATGCGCGTCTGGTGCATATTCCTGAAGAAGAACTGTTGCCAGGGCTGGAAAAACAGGCTCCGATTCGACCAGCTAAAGTCGCACCGATGCAGAGCTTCTCGCTCGGCAAACGTCGTAAGAAACGCGACGGCTGGTTAATGACCTTTACCTGGCTGGTACTGTTTGTCGTTGTCGGACTGACAGGCGCCTGGTGGTGGCAGAACCATAAAGCACAGCAGGAAGAGATCACCACCATGGCCGATCAATCCTCTGCTGAGCTGAATGCCGGTAAAGAGGGTGCGCAGAACGTACCGTTAGATACCAGCGCTGCAGCAGGGCAGGATACCCCTCCGGCTCCTGACGATGGTGCGGTCGCGGACGCAGCGCCAACGCCAGACGTTGCTGCGACCCCGGCACCCGCCGCTGATGCGCAACAGAACGCCGTTGTTGCCCCATCTCAGGCTAACGTCGATACCGCAACCGCAGCGCCAACAGCGCCAGCTACAGCGGCTCCTCTGCCAACCGATCAGGCAGGTGTGACTACACCTGTAGCCGATCCTAACGCGCTGGTGATGAACTTTACCGCCGATTGCTGGCTGGAAGTAACCGATGCGACCGGTAAAAAACTGTTCAGCGGGATGCAGCGTAAAGACGGCAATCTAAACCTGACCGGTCAAGCGCCGTACAAACTGAAAATTGGCGCTCCGGCGGCAGTGCAGATTCAGTTCCAGGGTAAACCTGTCGATCTGAGTCGTTTTATCAGAACTAACCAGGTTGCGCGTCTGACCGTTAATGCCGAACAATCACCGGCTCAGTAACAGACGGCAATGCGGGAGATTTTTTAATGCATAACCAGGCTCCAATTCAACGTAGAAAATCGACACGCATTTACGTTGGGAACGTGCCGATCGGCGATGGCGCGCCCATCGCCGTACAGTCGATGACCAATACGCGTACCACGGATGTGGAAGCGACGGTTAATCAGATTAAAGCGCTGGAACGCGTAGGCGCAGATATTGTTCGTGTCTCTGTACCGACAATGGATGCCGCAGAAGCGTTCAAGCTTATCAAACAGCAGGTTAACGTCCCGCTGGTTGCCGATATTCATTTCGACTATCGTATCGCGCTGAAGGTGGCGGAATACGGCGTTGATTGTCTGCGTATTAACCCAGGTAATATCGGTAGTGAAGAGCGTATTCGCATGGTGGTGGATTGCGCTCGTGATAAAAATATTCCAATCCGTATCGGCGTCAACGCCGGATCGTTGGAAAAAGATCTGCAGGAAAAATACGGCGAACCGACGCCGCAGGCGCTGCTGGAATCCGCTATGCGCCACGTGGATCACCTCGATCGTCTGAACTTCGATCAATTCAAAGTCAGCGTTAAAGCATCTGACGTTTTCCTCGCCGTAGAATCCTATCGCCTGCTGGCGAAACAGATCGATCAACCGCTGCATCTGGGGATCACCGAAGCCGGTGGTCTGCGTAGTGGTTCGGTGAAGTCCGCGATCGGCCTTGGCCTGCTGTTATCTGAAGGGATCGGCGATACGCTGCGTGTTTCTCTGGCAGCCGATCCGGTGGAAGAGATCAAAGTGGGTTTTGATATCCTGAAATCGCTGCGTATTCGCGCGCGCGGGATCAACTTCATCGCTTGCCCAACCTGTTCGCGTCAGGAGTTTGACGTTATTGGTACGGTTAACGCGCTGGAGCAACGCCTGGAAGATATCATTACGCCAATGGACGTTTCGATCATCGGCTGCGTGGTAAACGGTCCTGGTGAAGCGCTGGTTTCTACGCTGGGCGTGACGGGCGGTAACAAGAAAAGCGGCCTGTATGAAGACGGCGTGCGTAAGGACAGACTCGATAACGACGACATGATTACGCAGCTTGAAGCCCGCATCCGCGCTAAAGCGAGTATTCTGGACGAAGCGCGTCGTATCGACGTGCAGCAGCTTGAAAAATAACAACGTGATGGGAAGCGGCGTGCTTCCCGTGTATGATTGAACCCGCATGGCGCCCGCATTGTTCGGGTTAGCGCTGAGGGTTCATTTTTATATTCATAAAGAGAATAAACGTGGCAAAAAACATTCAAGCCATTCGCGGCATGAACGATTATCTGCCTGGCGAAACCGCCATCTGGCAGCGCATTGAAGGCACTCTCAAAAACGTGCTCGGTAGCTACGGTTACAGTGAAATCCGCTTGCCGATTGTAGAGCAGACCCCGTTATTCAAACGCGCGATCGGTGAAGTCACCGACGTGGTTGAAAAAGAGATGTATACCTTTGAGGACCGTAATGGCGACAGCCTGACGTTGCGTCCTGAAGGGACAGCGGGCTGCGTACGCGCCGGCATCGAACATGGTCTCCTGTACAATCAGGAACAGCGTCTGTGGTATATCGGGCCGATGTTCCGCCACGAACGTCCGCAGAAAGGACGCTATCGTCAATTCCATCAGCTGGGTGTCGAAGTATTTGGCCTGCAAGGCCCGGACATCGATGCGGAGCTGATTATGCTGACCGCTCGCTGGTGGCGCGCGCTGGGTATTTCTCAGCATGTTAGCCTTGAGCTGAACTCAATCGGTTCGCTTGAAGCCCGCGCTAACTACCGTGATGCGTTGGTCGCCTACCTGGAACTGCACAAAGAGAAACTGGACGAAGACTGCAAGCGTCGTATGTACACCAATCCGCTGCGCGTTCTCGACTCTAAAAACCCGGAAGTACAGGCGCTGCTCAACGACGCGCCTGCACTGGGCGACTATCTTGATGACGACTCTCGCGAGCACTTCGCGGGCTTGTGCAAACTGCTGGAATCCGCAGGCATTGCCTACACCGTCAATCAGCGTCTGGTTCGTGGTCTTGATTACTACAACCGCACCGTATTTGAGTGGGTCACTAGCAGCCTGGGCTCTCAGGGCACCGTGTGTGCCGGTGGTCGTTACGACGGTCTGGTCGAGCAACTTGGCGGTCGTGCAACGCCTGCCGTGGGCTTTGCTATGGGGCTGGAACGACTTGTTTTGTTAGTTCAGGCAGTTAATCCGGAATTTAACGCAGATCCTGTTGTCGATATATACCTGGTCGCTTCAGGGGCGGACACGCAGTCGGCGGCAATGACGCTTGCAGAACGTCTGCGCGATGAAGTTCCTGGCGTGAAACTGATGACAAACCACGGTGGCGGCAACTTTAAGAAACAGTTTGCCCGTGCCGATAAGTGGGGCGCCCGCGTTGCACTGGTACTGGGCGAGTCCGAAGTGGCTGACGGTACTGTTGTAGTGAAGGATTTGCGCTCTGGTGAGCAAATGGCAGTAGCGCAGGATAGCGTTGCCGCGCATTTGCGCACTTTACTGGGCTAAGGAGAAGGACAGCGTGGAAATTTACGAGAACGAACACGACCAGGTTGATGCGGTAAAACGCTTCTTTGCTGAAAACGGCAAGGCGCTGGCTGTTGGGATCATTTTAGGGGTTGGCGCGCTGGTTGGTTGGCGTTACTGGACCAGCCATCAGACGGAGTCCGCACGCTCTGCTTCTCTGGCATATCAAAATACGGTGACTGCGGTTAGCGCGGGTAAACCGGACAGCATTCCTGCCGCTGAGAAATTTGCTGCAGAGAATAAAAATACCTACGGCGCGCTAGCTTCACTGGAACTTGCGCAGCAGTTTGTTGACCAAAATGAACTTGAGAAAGCCGCAGGTCAGCTGCAACAGGGCTTGGCTGCGACCAGCGATGAAAATCTCAAAGCGGTGATTAACCTGCGTCTGGCTCGTGTTCAGGTTCAGCTTAAACAGGCTGATATCGCGCTGAAAACACTCGACACCATTAAAGGTGAAGGGTGGACGGCCATTGTTGCCGATCTGCGCGGTGAAGCGTTGCTGAGCAAAGGCGACAAACAAGGTGCGCGTAGCGCATGGGAAGCGGGTGTGAAAAGCGATGCCTCTCCTGCTCTGAGCGAAATGATGCAGATGAAAATCAATAATTTGTCCATCTGAGAGGGACCCGATGCAATTGCGTAAATTACTTCTGCCAGGGCTGCTTTCCGTTACCCTATTGAGCGGCTGTTCACTGTTTAGTGGCGAAGAAGATGTCGTTAAGATGTCCCCATTACCGGTGGTTGAAAACCAGTTTACTCCGTCTACGGAATGGAGCACCTCTGTAGGCAACGGTATTGGTGATTTCTATTCCAATCTTCATCCTGCGCTGGCGGATAACGTTGTCTATGCAGCCGATCGCGCTGGTGTAGTGAAAGCGTTGAACGCAGGCGACGGTAAAGAAGTCTGGTCTGTGAATCTGGGTGAGAAAGACGGCTGGTTCTCCCGTGCATCTGCACAGCTTTCTGGCGGTGTAACCGTGTCCGGCGGACATGTTTACATTGGCAGCGAAAAAGCGCAGGTCTATGCGTTGAATACCAGCGACGGTACCACCGCATGGCAGACGAAAGTCGCCGGTGAAGCGCTGTCTCGTCCTGTTGTGAGCGATGGCGTAGTACTGATCCACACCAGCAACGGCCAGTTGCAGGCATTAAACGAAGCTGATGGCGCCATCAAATGGACCGTTAACCTCGACATGCCTTCCCTGTCTCTGCGTGGTGAATCCGCTCCGGCAACCGCCTTTGGCGCAGCTATTGTCGGCGGTGATAACGGTCGCGTGAGCGCCGTGCTGATGCAGCAAGGCCAGATGATTTGGCAGCAGCGTATCTCTCAGGCGACAGGCCCAACGGAAATCGATCGTCTGAGCGACGTTGATACCACGCCGGTTATCGTCAATGGCGTTGTTTACGCGCTGGCTTATAATGGTAACCTGACGGCGCTGGATCTGCGCAGTGGTCAAATTATGTGGAAACGCGAACTGGGCTCGGTGAATGATTTCATCGTCGACGGTAACCGTATCTACCTGGTTGACCAGAATGACCGCGTACTGGCGCTGACCACCGATGGCGGCGTGACGCTGTGGACGCAAAGCGATCTGCTGCACCGTCTGCTGACGTCCCCGGTATTGTATAATGGCAATCTGGTCGTCGGTGATAGCGAAGGCTACCTGCACTGGATTAACGTTGACGATGGTCGTTTTGTTGCCCAGCAGAAAGTCGACAGCTCAGGTTTCCTGACCGAGCCGGTCTCTGCTGATGGTAAACTGCTGATCCAGGCGAAAGACGGTACGCTGTACTCCATTACGCGTTAATCGTCCTGGCCGCTCGCTTTGAAAAACGGCTCCTGGTGCAGGGGCCGTTTTACTGTTTTTAACAACGGGGCAAAAAATGTGCCCGTTGTCTGATGATTTTTTAAATGAGGCTTTAAACATGGTACCTGTGGTCGCGCTTGTCGGGCGCCCTAACGTTGGCAAATCCACGTTATTTAACCGTCTAACTCGCACCCGAGATGCGCTGGTTGCGGATTTCCCGGGTCTGACTCGTGACCGTAAGTACGGTCGTGCGGAAATTGAAGGCCGTGAGTTTATCTGTATTGATACCGGCGGTATTGATGGCACCGAAGACGGTGTTGAAACCCGTATGGCGGAACAGTCGCTGTTGGCTATCGAAGAAGCAGACGTTGTGCTGTTCATGGTGGATGCACGTGCTGGCCTGATGCCAGCGGATGAAGCTATTGCTAAACATCTGCGTTCGCGCCAGAAACCGACGTTCCTGGTCGCCAACAAAACTGACGGACTCGATCCTGACCAGGCGGTTGTTGATTTCTACTCATTGGGTCTGGGTGAAATTTATCCGATCGCGGCGTCCCATGGTCGTGGCGTTCTCAGCCTGCTGGAGCATGTTCTGCTGCCGTGGATGGATGACGTTGCTCCTCAGGAAGAAGTGGATGAAGACGCAGAATACTGGGCGCAGCTTGAAGCCAAAGAAAACGGCGAAGAAGAGCCTGAAGACGATTTCAACCCGCAGGATTTGCCGATTAAACTGGCAATCGTCGGCCGTCCGAACGTAGGTAAGTCCACGCTTACTAACCGTATTCTCGGCGAAGATCGCGTAGTGGTTTACGACATGCCGGGAACCACGCGTGACAGTATTTATATTCCGATGCAGCGCGATGAACGCGAATATGTGCTCATCGATACCGCGGGCGTGCGTAAGCGCGGCAAAATTACCGAAGCGGTAGAAAAATTCTCAGTAATCAAAACGCTGCAGGCAATTGAAGATGCCAACGTGGTGATGCTGGTGATTGACGCGCGTGAAGGGATTTCCGATCAGGACCTGTCGCTGCTGGGCTTTATCCTCAATAGTGGGCGCTCACTTGTTATCGTAGTCAACAAGTGGGATGGCCTGACGCAGGAAGTAAAAGAGCAGGTCAAAGAGACGCTGGACTTCCGTCTGGGCTTTATTGATTTTGCGCGCGTACACTTTATCTCTGCGCTGCACGGTAGCGGCGTGGGTAATCTGTTTGAATCGGTCCGTGAAGCATACGATAGCTCCACACGTCGAGTGAGCACCGCGATGCTGACGCGCATCATGACCATGGCAGTAGAAGATCATCAGCCGCCGCTGGTGCGTGGTCGTCGTGTGAAGCTGAAATATGCCCACGCTGGTGGTTATAACCCGCCAATCGTGGTGATTCACGGCAACCAGGTCAAAGACCTGCCGGATTCCTACAAGCGTTATCTGATGAACTATTTCCGCAAGTCTTTGGACGTGATGGGGACGCCAATCCGTATTCAGTTCAAAGAAGGGGAAAACCCGTTTGCGAATAAACGTAATACACTGACGCCGACCCAGATGCGTAAACGTAAGCGTTTGATTAAGCACATTAAAAAAAGCAAATAATCGTTGCTGATGTTGATAAAAACCCGCGCTTGTCGCGGGTTTTTTTTCGTCTGCCCATTGCTGATCTCCCCCCTGTGTAAAGTCAATCACTATTCGTTTTTTGCCAAGTTTAAATCTAAGAAAGTAGACATTTGTCGAGTTTTCATCTTAAAGTCCGGGGGCTGGTACTAGACAAAACTAGCCTTAGGTTATCAAATGGTTAAATAACTTTTCGCCGCATGTAAAAAATCGGTCAGATACGTAACTGGCTGGCGTACATCGCGGTGTTTACACGCACGACGACATAACTTTCGGGAGAATTATGCAATCCTCTGTTAATCAAAAAGAAAGCCGAACTTTCTTCGGTCATCCTTATCCGCTCGGCTCGCTGTTTTTCACAGAGATGTGGGAGCGCTTCTCGTTTTACGGCATTCGCCCGTTACTGATCCTGTTTATGGCTGCTACCGTTTATGACGGCGGCATGGGGCTGGCGCGTGAAAATGCCTCGGCGATTGTGGGTATCTTTGCCGGTACGATGTATCTCGCCGCGCTGCCAGGTGGCTGGCTGGCGGATAACTGGCTCGGCCAACAGAAAGCGGTGTGGTACGGTTCCATTTTGATTGCGCTCGGTCACTTGTCGATCGCGCTCTCGGCCATTATGGGGAACAACCTGTTCTTTATCGGCCTGATGTTTATCGTACTCGGTTCCGGTCTGTTTAAAACCTGTATCTCAGTGATGGTTGGCACGCTGTATAAAAAAGGCGATGCGCGTCGCGACGGCGGTTTCTCGCTGTTCTATATGGGCATCAATATGGGGTCGTTTATCGCGCCGCTGATCTCCGGCTGGCTGATTAAATCCCACGGTTGGCACTGGGGCTTTGGCATCGGTGGTATCGGGATGCTGGTGGCGTTGATCATCTTCCGCGTATTTGCCGTTCCATCGATGAAACGTTATGACAGCGAAGTGGGTCTGGACTCAACCTGGAACAGCCCGGTAGTGAAACGTAACGGTGTGGGCGCGTGGCTGCTGGCGCTGGCCGTCGGCGTAGCCGTTATCGTTACGCTGATTGCGCAGGGCGTGATTGTGATAAATCCGGTCGCGGTTGCCAGCATACTGGTATACGTGATTGCAGCCTCCGTTGCCTTGTACTTTATCTACCTGTTCATCTTTGCCGGTTTGAACCGTAAAGAGCGCGCCAGACTGCTGGTCTGCTTTATCCTGCTGGTTTCCGCCGCGTTCTTCTGGTCTGCATTTGAGCAGAAGCCAACCTCATTCAACCTGTTCGCTAATGACTACACTAACCGTATGATCGGCGATTTTGAAATCCCGGCGGTCTGGTTCCAGTCGATAAACGCACTGTTTATCATTCTGCTGGCACCGGTATTCAGCTGGGCGTGGCCGAAACTGGCGAGCATGAACATTCGCCCGAGCAGCATCACCAAGTTCGTTATTGGTATTCTCTGTGCCGCTGCAGGCTTTGGTCTGATGATGCTGGCAGCGCAAAACGTTCTCAGTAACGGTGGCGCAGGCGTCTCCCCATTCTGGCTGGTGGGCAGTATCCTGATGCTGACGCTTGGTGAGCTGTGCCTGAGCCCGATCGGTCTGGCGACCATGACGCTGCTGGCCCCGGAAAGAATGCGCGGGCAGATGATGGGCCTGTGGTTCTGCGCCAGTGCGCTGGGTAACCTGGCCGCAGGTCTGATTGGTGGTCATGTGAAGGCCGACCAACTGGATATGCTGCCGGATCTCTTCGCTCGCTGCTCGATTGCATTGCTTATCTGCGCCGCGGTACTGATCGTCCTCATTGTGCCGATCCGTCGCATGCTGGAGAATACGCAAACTAAACCGGCTACTAGCGCCTGATAACACCTCGATTATGCCGGGGCAGACGTGATGTCCCGGCTATTCAATTTATGGGCTAAGAATATGTTGTGTTTATCGCCACCTTATCTTTGCGTCATGCCTATATTCTTGATTTGGAACAGGTCGTTGCCATAGTTCGTACCATGATCGAAAAATCTATGTTGAAAATGTTGAGAGCCAGTTAAACCAGTAGGTGCTGTTCCGCAGGCGTTAGTAAATGTAGCGTGTTAAACTCAGCGTGACACTGGATCTTTATACTGGAGTAATTATGACTATTATCTGCCCGGATTGTCTCACCGAAATGGAACCACAAAACGGTATGGCGCACTGTGAGAGTTGTGATAAAGATTTTCAACTGGATACGCGTTGTCCGGAGTGTAATCAGCCACTGCAAGTACTCAAAGCCTGTGGTGCGGTGGATTATTTCTGCCAGAATGGGCACGGACTTATTTCTAAAAAACGTGTTGTTTTTGCTATCAGATACTAATTATATTAACTTTCTGAATAAAACAGGATTAGCTATATAGATAAAATATTAATTCGGTTTTTCTTATTTATTATACAAATAAATCCCAAGGTGTTTTTACTATATTTCTTATTTTTAGGAATATATTTAGGATATTAACCGTAAGTAATATTCAATCCATGGGTACAATGTTCCTGTGCATGGAAGCTATAGCAAACACAGGGATAATCTATGGTGCCAAGAGTACGCTTATTCGTTCTATTGTTAATGTCTGGCGCCGTAGCTGCCGAGACCGATATCAGTGTACCTGTCATTCCTGAATATGCGAGTGATTCTCAAAATACTCGTGTTTCCTCGTTACCCGATCTGGCCAGCGATGCGGTTGAAAAAGAAGAAAAAGAAAGTAAAGGACAATCCATTAAAGAAAAAAGCGCGGATTATATAACAAACTCCGCGACGCAAGGGTTTGAAAATCTGACGCCGGAAGCGCTGGAATCTCAGGCGCGTAGCTACCTGCAAAACCAAATCACTTCATCAGCACAGTCATTTCTTGAGGGGGCGATGTCACCCTATGGTAAGGTCCGCACCAGCTTGTCGGTCGGCGAAGGCGGCGATCTTGAAGGCAGTTCGCTGGATTATTTTGTTCCTTGGTATGACAACGAAAGTACGCTGTTCTTTAGCCAGGTTTCGGCCCAGCGTAAAGAAGAACGCACTATTGGTAACCTAGGTTTTGGTATGCGCCAGAACGTGGGCGACTGGCTACTGGGCGGCAACGTCTTTTACGACTATGACTTCACTCGCGGCCATCGCCGTCTGGGGCTGGGCAGCGAGGCATGGACGGATTTTGTTAAATTCTCCGGCAACTATTACCATCCGCTGTCCGACTGGAAAGATTCAGAGGATTTTGACTTTTATGAAGAGCGTCCAGCCCGAGGTTGGGACATACGGGCGGAAAGCTGGTTACCGTTCTACCCACAAATTGGCGGCAAGCTGATATACGAGCAATATTACGGCGACGAAGTGGCGCTGTTCGGCACCGACAATTTACAAAAAAATCCGCACGCCGTCACCGTTGGCCTGAACTATACGCCTGTTCCGCTGGTTACGGTGGGGACGGATTACAAAGCTGGAACGGGAGATAGCAACGATTTCAACGTTAATGCCACTGTCACTTACCAGTTCGGCACGCCGCTGGCGGCTCAGCTTGATCCCGAAAACGTCAAAATTCAGCATTCACTGATGGGGAGCCGCACCGATTTTGTCGATCGTAACAACTTCATCATTCTGGAATACCGCGAAAAAGATCCGCTGGACGTCACGCTGTGGCTGAAGGCTGATGCAACCAATGAGCACCCTGAATGCGTAATTCAGGATACGCCAGAAGCCGGTATCGGTCTTGAAAAGTGTAAGTGGACAGTGAATGCGCTGATTAACCATCATTACAAAATAGTCTCCGCTTCCTGGCAGGCAAAGAATAATGCCGAACGTACGCTAGTAATGCCGGTAGTGAAAGCGAATACGTTGACTGAAGGTAACAACAATCGCTGGAATTTGGTGCTTCCAGCTTGGGTAAACGCCGAGACAGAAGCACAACGTATTTCGCTGAACACCTGGAAAGTGCGTATGACGCTGGAAGATGAAAAGGGAAATAAACAAAACTCTGGCATTGTGGAAATCACCGTCCAGCAGAATCGTAAAATCGAACTTATCGTTGACAATATTGCCGATGCTGATCGCACCGATCACAGCCATGAAGCCAGTGCTCAGGCCGATGGTAAAGATGGTGTTGTGATGGATCTCTTAATTACCGACTCTTTTGGTGACACCACCGATCGCAATGGCAACGAGCTGGTCGACGAGGCCATGACGCCTGAGTTGTACGACAGCAATGATAAGAAAGTGATGTTATCCCAAACGCCTTGCACTACGGAAACGCCATGTGTATTTATTGCCAGCCGTGACAAAGAAGCAGGGACTGTCACGCTCTCCAGTACGCAGCCTGGCACTTTCCGCTGGAAAGCGAAAGAAGATGCCTATGGCGACAGTAACTATGTAGATGTCAGCTTCCTCGGAGAGGATGCGGGCGCATTGAACCCACTTATTTATCAGGTGAAATCAAAAAAACCAATCAATTTGATCGGGAAAGAGGAGCAACATCCCGCAGTCAATAATACCTATCGCTTTCTGCTGTGGCGAGATAAAAACCAGGATGGCGTGTTTCAGATGTCCGAACAACTCACTGAAGAAGAGATGGCGCAGTACGACTATCAATGGGAATTCAGTGGGCAAAGCACCAATGGTCATACTGGGGCGCAGACAAATACTGCCAATCAGGATTTAGTATTGCCTGCGACCAACCGCGAAGCGGCGCAGAAGTTTTCCGCTCATGAGGAAGATGGTGTACAGGGTTATGGGTTACGCGTGGTGTATAGCAAGAAATAGCGTCAGCGTGGTGGCTGACCAGCCAGTCGCTGAATTTTGAAGAAAAGGAGAGTCTTAATGCAGGCAACATTCAAACGGCGGCTAACTAAAGTCGCTTTGGCACTGGCCATCGCTGGGTACTGTTCGGTACCAGCGGCGATTGCCGCCCCGGAAGGCAATCTGAAAGGCTCTGCCGGTTGGCAAAGTGTTAGCGAATCGACCGGCACTATTCAGGGCTCCGTGCCGTGGATCAACCGTGCGGCGGATAAAACTGCGGATACCGATAAAGATCATGTCACGGTGACTATCGATCGTGGTTCTCGATCCGCATCCACTGACGGTGAAAAGCAGCTGCACGTTGGCGATAAGCTGACGGTGAACTGGGCGATTGGCGATACTGAAGGCGACCTTGACACTGACAATACGGCTACCAAAGCCACGGTGCAGTGGATGAGCTACAGCGACCAGAATGGCGGCGATGCCAAAGAAATTGGCACCAAAGGCAGCGATACCTATGAAATTCAGGATGGCGATGCGGATCGCTATATCGGTATCAAAATTACGCCAACCACCACTACGGGCGACCCCTTCGTTGCCACAGAACTTTTGTTGAAAGACCTCTCAACCAATGAGGGTGGTGGTGACGACGATGATATTCCTGAAGGTCCGGTCGTAGATGAAAACGTTCACGCAGTAATTTACGAGTCTGGTTCAACTACCAACCTGCTGGGTGCGACAACGAATCTTAAAACTAACACCACATATAAAGTGCTGTTGTGGAAAGATAAAGCGGGCGGTACGGAAGGTAAATACGATACGGGTGAAGAAGTTACCGCTGATTACAACTACCGCTGGCGGTTCGTGGGTACCAGTCAGAAAGCCGGTACCGGCACGGGCGGGATCGTCAACGAAAGCTGGAACGATAAAGACCTGGTCATCCCGATCACCAACGCCGAAGCGAAAACGGCGTTCGAAGGTGCCTCTGGCGGCGTTACCGTCGGCACCGATGGCGTTCAGGGCTTTGGCTTGTCCATCGACTACAAACGCAAATAAGTTGGCCTCAAGCAACCACTCCCTGCGGGGAGTGGTTTTTCCGCGTATTTTGCCAAGCCTCGCCGCTTCGCAAAATATGTGGTGGGTAGCGGATGCTGGGTTTCGCTTCGTTTCACCCAACCCACAGCGTGTGGATGAAAAATTTTGACAGGGATGGACGTATGAACACGATTTTTCGCTTCTTACTGGTGTTATTGCTAGCGTTGGCTGGGCCTGCGCAAGCGCAGCTGAAAGGCGGTGCCTGGCAAGAAGCGGGTTCATCAACGGGCGCCATCAACGGCACCCCCCCCTCCGCCCTCGGCGCCATTCTTCCTGTTTATCATGATGGTGATAAACTCGATCCCCGCACGACCTACGAGGTTGAGTTCAGCGACATGCCGCGCAGCTTTAGCGTGAACACGAACCCCAGCGTCATGCGTACGATCATGGCGCTTGATGTCGAAGGCGATCTCTTCAGCGACCCGCCGACCATTAGCTGGCCAAATAACGAAGCACCCGCCGTGTCGCTGCTGTGGGCTGACGCCAGTGATCCGGATAAAGCGCCGGTGCTCCTCGATCCGCAGCCGTCGCCTAACCAGACCTTCTGCGCCCAGAATCTGGCCGGGCGTACTTTGGTAACCTGGCCGCAGGTGGATGACGACAGTATTATCCCGACAGTGCAACTGTATACCCTCACCGGCTTGCCCAATTTCTCGGACGTCCAGACGATCGGCCCGCAGGTGACGCTGAAGATTAAACCGGGTGCTGATGCGCCGATTGAGGTGACGGGCGATCACGTTGACGACGTGCTCAAGGCCTCCAAAGTGGAAGTGGGGGAAAGCATCACCCTGACTATCACTACCACCGGCTGTAACGGCGAAGTGATGCCGAACGCGCCATTTATAATCCAGCGCGACAGGGCCACCAACCGCAAGGGTGCGGTTAGCATGGCTGGCGATGATTTTGGCAATATCAACCCGGTACGCATTGACCAGACGGAACTGACCACCACCGCAACGAAATATCAGGGAACGACGGATGCAGCGGGCCAGGCCACGGTGGTGGTGACGCAGCCTAAAGGGCCCGGCGTGAAAACGCATCTTATCATCTCCTCGGTTAATTTCCCGGCGCTGACGGCCAGCACCGACGTGATTTTCACTACGCTGACCAGCCCCGACAGCACATATGCCTTTATGTACGGCCATATGAAAGAAACCGCCACCGGCGTGCTGAACGGCGTCTCGTATACCTTCACCCGCCCGAAGTTGGCGGCGGAAACCAGCCCGAACAAGACCATTATCATCAACAGAGAAACCTGGTCGGAGTTTAACTGGAGCGGCGCGGATAACCACTGCGCTATTTTGCCGAATATCGACCAACTGATTGCGTTGAGAAACGACAACACCACCGAGGCGCGTTACCCCGGCTGGCCGTTGGATAACAGTTCATCGTTTCAGGCGGAATACTGGTCGTCCTCAGAATATCAGCTTAACGGTCACTACGCCCTCAATATGGAAACCGGCGTGCCGCAGGCGGAAAACGACAACAATACCTATCTGGTGAGTTGCGTGGACAAAGCGCCGCCCGCCGCCCATCCGCAGATTACCCTCACCCCGGAAGGGCCTTATAAAAAGGAAGTGGGCGAATCTATTGACGTCATCGCAACCGTGGTGGATAGAGACACCCAACAGCCGCTGCCTTACCGCAAAATGGAACTGTTTATCGACCCGGCGAAAAACCGTCAGGGCGTACACAAAGACGAGTGGGATAATCAGCGCGTCACCGTTGACGGCGAGGGCATAATGGCCTCGTCGACGGAACATTATACTGTCACCACTGACGCCAATGGTCAGGTACACCTGACGTTCAAGCATGACTCAGGTCTGGGGGTGGAAACGCCCATTCGTATGGTGATGGCTAACGATGACGAAGGCAGCGTCGAGAAATCCCTGAGCGTGATCTTCACCGTTATCACCAGCCCGGACGTTGACGTGGCCAATATGTGGGGCCATATGCGGGGCGTGGTGGATGCGGGCAACCTGTACCGACGCCCGGTGCTGGCGGCGGAGGCCAGCGCAGCTCACGGATCGCAAAGCGAAAACAACGAAGAGTGGGCGACGTTCAGCTCGGTCGCCAACGCCACCAGCCAGTGCGGTACGGGGCAGGTGCCGGATACCGGATCGCTTGAACACCTGTACAACACGCACGCCAGCAACACCATGCTCACCGAACACGGCTGGCCGACGGGGGAGTGGGCCTATATCACGGCGGATCCCACCGGCTCGTCACAGGTAGACACCGTCAATCTGGCGAACGGCGACTCTGGCTCTGGCGATTCAGCCTATCTGACCTGCTCGGCCAATGAGATGGTGGCGGTACTGGATGTCTACTTCAACGACGATCTCAGCCTGCTCACCCCGGTCGCTAAAGTGGGCGAACAGATTAAAATGAACGTCCGTTCGAGCAACAGCCGCAACAATCAACCGGTGGCGAATACCCGCTTTACCGTCACGCTGGCGCCCGGTAAGCGGCGCAACGGAACCGCGACCGGATTTATCGACAAGAGCAACGGCGAACTGATGTTTGACGGTGTGGCCTACAATAACGCAAGTAACGTTTATCAGGGCGTGACCGACGCTCAGGGCAAGGCGGATATCATCATCACGCAGCCGCGCGGCGTAGGCGTGTTAACGCAATTGACCGTTTTGCCGGTGGACGCAATCATCCCGACGGCGATGAACCGCAGCGTGAAGTTTACCGTCGCCACCAGCCCGGACGTCGTAGGCGCTAACATGTGGGGCCATATGCCGGATACCCTCACCGTTGATGGCATGACCTTTGAACGGCCAAAGCTGCAGTCTGAGGCTCCCGCCGCCACGCGTTTCATTGAGGAATCCAACGAAAGCTGGGCGCGCGTTACCCATAGCGATGCCGCCGGTAATCCTGATAAGGGCGGCTGTGCGGTGAACCGCCTGCCGCGTATCGATCAGCTTGAGGCGCTGTATAAGGCCGAAGGCCAGGGCCATGAGCAGGGTATCAAAGATACTCAGGGCTGGCCGGTGAACTTTAATTACTGGAGTTCCACATTCCAGAGCGCCATCACATGGAAGAATAAGTCGCTTTCCAAAGGCAGCGAGTTCTCGGGCAACGCCAGCGTCACTGACTACGTCAGTTGCCTGACCAGCGATAACCCCGTGGGGATGTCTATCACCATTGAACCGGTGGATGACTCGCAAAAGTATGACAACGGCGATATCCACGCGGTGAAAGCGAAAAAGGGCGAGACCATTCAGCTCAAAGTGACGGTGAGAGACATCAACGGCCAGCCGATACCGGAAGCGCCGTTTGTGCTGACGCGTGGTGACGGCTATGATCGTCAGGGCCACAAATACACCGCCAGTGAGGGCGGCGACGCTATCGTCTCCCCCGTGGTGATCGACGGCACGTCGCTGGCCTGGGTTTCCGCTAAAATGGGGTCGCAGACCGGGGCTGACGGCAGCCGAATCATCAACGTCACGCGGCCGGATACCCACGGCACCCTGACGGCGATCACCGCCTCGCTGTATGACGACGCCACGGCAAGCGCCAGCATCGACACTATTTTTACCGTCGTCACCAGCCCGGATGTCGCTCAGGCCCACATGTGGGGACATATGCTGCCATCGCTCACGGCGAAGGATGGCGCGGAGTATCAGCGCCCGCTGCTTTATGACGAACTGACCAGCACGACCAATGCCATCTCTTATACGGAAGACAATGAAAACTGGGCCGGTTTTTACGGGCCGGACAGCGGGAAAAGCAACCCGGCCAACTGCGGCGTGGGCTATTATCCGTCCGTTGAGGCGCTGCGTTCGTTGCAGGAAGCGTATGACAACCGGACGATAAAAACCGGGCAGGGCTGGCCGATTAACCGCTCCTACTGGAGCGGAACGCGCGCGAGTGACATTGGCACGACCAAACCCTACAACTGGATGGCGGTCGACCTGGAAGATGGCAACGCTTCGGCAGTCGCCAACAATTCTGTCAGTAGCATGCAGTACCAGATTTGTAGCGCGACGCCGATGGACCTGTCCATGGGAATCACGCTCACCTCAACCCTGCCGACGAATACGGATTTCCAGGCGGTAACGGTGAAAAGCAGCGAGTCGATCCCGCTGCTGGTCACGACCACCGATGCAGCGGGCAGCCCGAGGCCCTATACCTCTTTTGTATTGGAACGTGATGCCGGCGCGCCGCGCAACGACAACGGCCCGTATAAAGTCGGCGATATTGCGATGACGTTTACATCGTCCGGTTCTGCGTACCCGGTACTCAATGCGACGACCAAGCTGTACGGGATGACCGGTGCAGACGGTACACTGGCTTTGGAACTCACCGAACCTGCCGCTCCGGGGGTTAAAAACATCCTGACTGCCAGCCTGTCCGACGCGCCGACGGTCATGTCATCGCTGCCGGTGGTATTCACCGTCATCACCAGCCCGAACAGCACGCTGGCCTATATGTACGGCCATATGCCTGAAACCTTCACCGCCTCTAACGGCGCGAAGTTTAAGCGCCCGCTGCTTCTGAGCGAGCTGCCGGTGAAAACGGGTAATATATATGGACATAAGACCGGGAATGAAGAGTGGTACAAGATAAACTTCTTTGATACCCAGGGAAGCGGCGCCTGCCCGGTGGAACAGATGGCGACGATGGACGATTACCTGTCGCTGTATGGCGACCATCCAGGTGGCACAGTCACCGCCGATCTTGGGCTGTCAACGGCCTTGAAATGGTGGGCGAGTGATAGAGTGCTGGTAGAAAGCTCAGATGGCATAAAGCTTGGCTGGCAAAGTATCGACCTGAACACTGGCAAAGTGGTGCCGGATGTAGGCAATGGCAACTATTTCCAGCAGCTTTGCCTGACCGCGCCGCGCAAACTGTCGATTACCTTCTCCTCAACCGCGTGGAATGGCGATAAATCCGCCGCCGTGGCGAAGAAAGGCGAGGCGCTGCCGATGACGGTGAAAGTCACCGACGCCGCCGGGAAGCCGCAGAAGAAAGCCGTTGTGCAGTTGGCGCGTGCATCGTCTTTCAGCCGCACGGACCCCACAAAGCAGCCTGTCCCAAAGACGATATCCTCCCCACATGAAATTACCACTGCCGAGGCGTATATGAGCGTGACGTCGGTATCGCCTGCGGGAGCTGCTGCGGAATTTAATGATAAAAAAGCCAAATGGTACGGCGTTACCGGTGATGATGGCACGCTGCAGTTTACTCTTGAGCAGAAAGATTCATTGGGGCTGAAAACGGCGATTACCGCCAGTTCAGCCGATCAGCCAACGGCAACCTCAGGCCTTGATGCGATCTTTACCGTGCCAACCAGTCCGGACTCCCCTTATGCCGCATATTGGGGCCATATGCCGGATACCGTTGCGGTGAACGGTATCACGCTGCGCCGTCCGTTGCTGCGGGCGGAAATGGACGCTATACCGCCAGCGGAATGGAAGCTCAATAATGAAAACTGGGGACCAACCTATTTTGATAATGCGACTTCTCACCCGCAAACGTCATTAGCGTACATTTGCGGTACTTATGAAAACGCTGCCACTATGGATGATCTGAAAGCGCTGCAGGGGAAAATTGGGGAGCTACACTGGCCGACGTCGGTACCGACGAGCAGTTATTATTCTTACGACTATGTGTCGCAAACGGGTGAGAAAAGTAGCCGGTGTTCATTTAATGAAACGACCGGCACACCAAACTGTACTCGCAATGGCAGTAACTATGGTTTTGCTGCCTGTCGGGTACCCTGATTTTGACTACCGTAGGTTGTGGTAGGTTGGGTGAGGCGCAGCCGAAACCCGACGGGCGTGGAGCGGGATGCCTAACGTCGGGTTCCGCTCCGCTCCACCCAACCTACCACCGATGACCGTAGGTTGGGTGAGGCGCAGCCGAAACCCGACGAACGCGGAGCGGGATGTGCAATGTCGGGTTCCGCTTCGCTCCACCCAACCTACGCCTTGTTCAATGTGCGGCTTCGCTCGCCGGCCTCCATATCGAATACATCCCCGCCCCAATCGGGCGGATATAAACCTTGTCTGACATCCCGGTGAAACGACGAATAAGGTCAATCAACCACACGACCGACCAGGCCATGTTTTAGCGGGTTGATATAAACATAATCCCGATGCCTGGCATAATCTTCGTCATCACGAATCGTGTGTTCCCAAAAGCGACGCTGCCAGATACCGCGTTCGCCCTTTCTCTGTCGCGCTGGAGAACGCCATTCCTGATGGGGGATTTGCTGGCTAAACGCGGCTTTGATCGTTTTCCAGCGTAAAGAATAATCATCATCGCCTTCCGGTAGCGTCCAGATACAATGCATATGTTCCGGTAAAATCACCCAGGCATCAATATGAAAACCGTGTTGCCGACGAACGCGTTGCACAACCTCACGTAATAGATCGATGCGGTCAATTAACAAATGGCTTTGCCGATCCCATAAATTGACGGTGAAAAACCAGGTTCCACCGGGAACACGATGGCGACGATAGTTGGACATTGATTCGTCCTTTCGCAATGGGGTAATGCGGTGAGATATACGCTGATATTGCGCTAACAGAAATAACGATGGTGAGTTTTTGCGAGCGGCTTTCCAGGATGAACGGGGAGATCATGAAATGCGTCGTGTGGAGGGGGAACGTTGGGTTATGCTTCGCTTCACCCAACCTACGGCGTGATGAAATGGGGAGATGATGCGTGGGGAAATGTTGGGTTGCGCTTCGCTGCACCCAACCTACGCGTGCGATGAAATGGGGAGATGGTGAAACGTATTGCGTGGGGGAGCGTAGGTTGGGTGAGGCTTGCCGAAACCCAACATTACGGCGCCGGGATGGGGTAATGTGGGATTACGCACCTGGCGTGATGGAGTTAACTTCACTTTCAAGCCAACCGTCTTCCAGCCTTGTGGTTATAATATCGCCCGCTTTTACCTGTTTTATCTTCTTCAGCACCTTGCCGTTCGTGGTTGAAACCGTGTAGCCACGCGCCAGAGTGGCTAACGGACTGACTGCCTCAAGATGGGTAACCGCGTTGCCAAACCGCTCGCGTTGTTCGCTCAGGCGTGCGCGAATCGTCTCAGCCAAACGGTACTCCAGCTGCTGAATACGCGTTTGCGCACGATGAATACGTGGCTGCGGATTTTGCTGGCTCAGGCGTTGACTTACGCGCTGCTGGCGCTGATTGGCTTGTTTGATCTGGCTTTCCAGGGCGCTGTTCATGCGCTGACGCAGCCGCTCCAGCACGGTCTGCTGACGGGCCAGACGCAGTTGCGGATGTTGCTGTTGCAAACGGTGATGAAGCTGAGTAAAGCGACGAGTACGGTTGGCGATATAGTAGTCCATCGCCATCTCCAGACGCTGCTGGCCATGCTGGATTTGACGCAGCAGTTCCAGTTGATTGCGGCTGACAATCTCCGCCGCTGCTGATGGCGTAGGCGCCCGTAAATCTGCAATAAAATCGGCAATAGTGACATCTGTTTCGTGGCCGACGGCGCTTACCACCGGGATGTGGCTGGCAAAGATTGCCCGTGCTACGCGTTCATCGTTAAAACTCCACAAATCTTCCAGAGAACCGCCGCCGCGCCCGACGATAAGCACATCGCACTCGCCCCGCGCGTTCGCCAGCTCAATGGCGCGAACGATCTGTCCTGGCGCATCGTCGCCCTGGACCGCGGTCGGGTAGATAATAACGGGCAGGGATGGGTCACGACGCTTCAGCACGTGGAGAATATCGTGCAGCGCCGCGCCGGTTTTCGAGGTAATCACCCCAACGCAGTGGGCCGGGGAGGGCAGCGGCTTTTTATATTGTTGATCGAACAACCCTTCCGCCTGCAGTTTGGCTTTCAGCTGTTCATACTTCTGCTGTAATAGCCCTTCGCCCGCGGGCTGCATGCTCTCAACAATTATCTGGTAATCGCCGCGCGGTTCATACAGCGTGATGTTGGCGCGTACCAGTACCTGCTGACCGTGCTGCGGACGGAACGTCACCCGGCGGTTGCTGTTGCGGAACATCGCGCAGCGCACCTGGGCGTTATCGTCTTTTAAGGTGAAGTACCAGTGGCCGGAAGAGGGCTGGGTGAAATTCGATATTTCGCCGCTGATCCACACTTGTCCCATCTCCTGCTCAAGCAGCAGACGAACCGTCTGATTCAGGCGGCTTACGGTAAAAATTGAGGAGGTCTGAGAGGATAACATGTGAGCGGGATCAAATTCTAAATCAGCAGGTTATTCAGTCGAAAGTAACATGCTCACAGAGGAGCGCAAGGTTTTTTTGCAAAAAAGTGTGGATGCAATCGGTTACGCTCTGTATAATGCCGCGGCAATATTTAATAACCTCCCAGGTGAGATATTGCCCATGCTACGTATCGCAAAAGAAGCCCTGACGTTTGACGACGTCCTCCTCGTTCCCGCTCATTCTACCGTTCTGCCGAATACTGCTGACCTCAGCACCCAGTTGACGAAAACCATTCGCCTGAACATTCCTATGCTCTCCGCAGCAATGGACACCGTGACGGAAGCGCGCCTGGCAATTGCCCTGGCCCAGGAAGGCGGCATCGGTTTTATCCACAAAAACATGTCCATCGAGCGCCAGGCTGAAGAAGTTCGCCGCGTGAAGAAACACGAATCTGGCGTGGTAACTGACCCACAGACCGTACTGCCAACCACTACTCTGCGCGAAGTGAAAGAACTGACCGAGCGTAACGGCTTTGCAGGCTACCCGGTGGTGACTGAAGATAACGAACTGGTCGGCATCATCACCGGCCGTGACGTGCGTTTTGTGACTGACCTGAACCAGCCGGTTAGCGTATATATGACGCCAAAAGAGCGTCTGGTGACCGTTCGTGAAGGCGAAGCGCGCGATGTCGTTTTTGCCAAAATGCACGAAAAACGCGTTGAGAAAGCGCTGGTTGTTGATGACAGCTTCCACCTGCTCGGCATGATCACCGTAAAAGATTTCCAGAAAGCAGAACGTAAACCTAACGCCTGTAAAGACGAGCATGGTCGTCTGCGCGTTGGTGCAGCAGTAGGTGCTGGCGCAGGTAACGAAGAGCGTGTAGACGCGCTGGTTGCCGCTGGCGTAGACGTTCTGCTGATTGACTCCTCTCACGGCCACTCTGAAGGCGTTCTGCAGCGTATTCGTGAAACTCGCGCTAAATATCCTGACCTGCAGATCATCGGCGGTAACGTTGCTACAGGCGCAGGTGCTCGCGCGCTTGCTGAAGCTGGCTGCAGCGCAGTTAAAGTGGGTATCGGCCCTGGCTCCATCTGTACTACCCGTATCGTGACCGGCGTCGGTGTTCCGCAGATCACTGCCGTTTCTGATGCGGTTGAAGCGCTGGAAGGCACCGGTATTCCGGTTATCGCCGACGGCGGTATTCGTTTCTCCGGCGACATCGCTAAAGCGATTGCTGCTGGTGCTGCCGCAGTGATGGTTGGCTCCATGCTGGCGGGTACTGAAGAATCCCCGGGCGAAATCGAACTGTACCAGGGCCGTTCTTACAAATCTTACCGCGGTATGGGTTCTCTGGGCGCGATGTCCAAAGGGTCTTCTGACCGTTACTTCCAGAGCGACAACGCCGCTGACAAACTGGTGCCGGAAGGTATCGAAGGTCGCGTAGCGTATAAAGGCCGCCTGAAAGAGATCATTCACCAGCAGATGGGCGGCCTGCGCTCCTGTATGGGCCTGACCGGTTGTGGTACCATCGACCTGCTGCGTACGAAGGCTGAATTCGTGCGTATCAGCGGTGCGGGTATTCAGGAAAGTCACGTTCACGACGTGACCATCACTAAAGAGTCCCCGAACTACCGCATGGGCTCCTGATAAGTTTCCGCGCCCGGTTTTAAACCGGGCGTTTTGTTATTGTTTCACTTGCCTCGGAATTATCGTCAAATGACAGACAATATTCATAAACATCGCATTCTCATCCTCGATTTCGGATCGCAGTACACCCAACTGGTTGCACGTCGCGTACGTGAACTGGGCGTCTACTGTGAGCTGTGGGCATGGGATGTTACTGAAGCACAAATCCGTGAGTTCAACCCGAGCGGCATCATCCTCTCCGGTGGCCCGGAAAGCACCACCGAAGCAAACAGCCCGCGTGCGCCTGAGTACGTCTTCAACGCCGGTGTGCCGGTCTTCGGCGTGTGCTACGGCATGCAGACCATGGCAATGCAACTCGGTGGTCATGTTGAAGGTTCTAACGAACGTGAATTCGGCTATGCGCAGGTTGAAGTTCAGACCGACAGCGCGCTTGTCCGCGGTATTGAAGACTCCCTGACCGCAGACGGCAAACCGCTGCTGGACGTGTGGATGAGCCACGGCGACAAAGTGACCGCCATTCCGGAAGGTTTCGTGACCGTTGCCAGCACCGACAGCTGCCCGTTCGCTATCATGGCGCACGAAGAAAAACGCTTCTACGGCGTGCAGTTCCACCCGGAAGTTACCCACACCCGTCAGGGTATGCGCATGCTGGAGCGTTTTGTGCGCGACATCTGCCAGTGTGAAGCGCTGTGGACGCCGGCAAAAATTATCGATGACGCCGTTGCCCGCATTCGTGAGCAGGTTGGCAATGATAAAGTTATCCTCGGTCTGTCCGGCGGCGTTGACTCCTCCGTGACCGCGATGCTGCTGCACCGTGCTATCGGCAAAAACCTGACCTGCGTGTTCGTCGACAACGGTCTGCTGCGTCTCAACGAAGCTCAGCAGGTGATGGATATGTTCGGCGACCACTTTGGCCTGAACATCGTTCACGTGGAAGGCGAGCAGCGTTTCCTGGACGCGCTGAAAGGCGAGAACGACCCAGAAGCTAAACGTAAAATCATTGGCCGCGTATTCGTGGAAGTATTTGATGAAGAAGCGCTGAAGCTGGAAGACGTTAAGTGGCTGGCGCAGGGCACCATCTACCCGGACGTGATCGAATCCGCGGCATCTGCCACCGGTAAAGCGCACGTTATCAAATCTCACCACAACGTGGGCGGTTTGCCGAAAGAGATGAAGATGGGTCTGGTTGAGCCGCTGCGTGAGCTGTTCAAAGACGAAGTGCGTAAGATTGGTCTGGAGCTGGGCCTGCCGTACGACATGCTGTACCGTCACCCGTTCCCGGGACCGGGTCTGGGCGTACGTGTGCTTGGCGAAGTGAAGAAAGAGTACTGCGACCTGCTGCGTCGCGCGGATGCTATCTTCATTGAAGAGCTGCACAAAGCTGACCTGTATAACAAGGTAAGCCAGGCGTTCACCGTGTTCCTGCCGGTTCGTTCCGTTGGTGTGATGGGCGATGGCCGCAAGTACGACTGGGTTGTTTCCCTGCGTGCGGTAGAAACCATCGACTTTATGACCGCGCACTGGGCACACCTGCCGTATGACTTCTTAGGCCGCGTCTCTAACCGCATTATCAACGAAGTGAACGGTATTTCCCGCGTGGTGTATGACATCAGCGGTAAGCCGCCAGCTACGATTGAGTGGGAATAATATCCCTTTCCGTTAGCGGTTTTTGAACCGGTAATATGCAAAAAACCCTCTGTTTACAGAGGGTTTTTTATTGCACGCATTTCAGCAAATACTTCAGGCGCATGTTCTGCAGGAAAGTACGCTAATCGACCAGTTGCAGCTGAGACTGTTGCTGAGGTGCGACATGCTGAATACGCACATCCATCTGTGGATAGGGTAGGTCGATGTGGTTGGCGTCCAGCGCCTCTTTAATGTTTTCCAGCAGATCGTAATAGGTATTCCAGTATTCGATATTGGGCACCCATACGCGCACGTAAAAATTCAACGCTGAAGCGCCCAGTTCGCCCAGACGAACGGTTACCCCACGTTGCTTATCGATGCGGCTGTCCTGCTCGATAATGTGATTAATAACTTGCTTAACCTCTGCAATCCGACTCTGATAACCCACACCAATCACCAGATCGATACGGCGAAAAGGATGACGGGAATAGTTAATGATGTTGTCAGCGATGATCTTACCGTTTGGAATCACCACTTCTTTGCTGTCCGCGGTTAGCAGGGTGGTGGAGAAGATGTGCACCTTTTCTACTGTTCCGGTGACTGCACCAATCTGCACTACTTCTCCGGCGCGAAAAGGTCGCAGGGAAACCAACAGCACGCCAGCGGCAAAGTTGGAAAGTGAGCTTTGTAACGCGAGGCCAATGGCTAGTCCGGCGGCACCGATGACGGCAATAATGGAGGATGTTTCAATACCGATGCGACCTAATGCGGCGACGACGGAAAAGGCGAGGGTAATGTAACGTACCAGCGCGGTGAAGAACTGAATGATCGTTCTGTCGACTTTACGTTTAAGCAGTAACTTTTCCAGCCCACGAGAGAGCAGACGAGCGATAAATTTACCGATAAACAATAAGATCACGGCGGCAACGATATTCCAGCCGAATTGAATGACAGCATCGCTGTGCCCGGCGATCCACTCAAGGCCGCTTCTTATTTTCGGGAATAATAAAAAACCACTCATGGTATTACCCTGTAGTATTTAAAAATGATAACAATTCAAATAACTATTTAATTTTCATGCGAAATATAAATGCTTGCGTCAGTGATATTTGCTGGTGATATTAATTAGCGTTTATTTGAGCACTGTTTGTCTTTTTATGTCCGTTAAACCGGAACGTAAAAATCAGCGCGAATGGTGCGGTGAAGTGGGATGAAAAGATTGTGCATTTGTGCGAAAAATATGGCCGATTATCTGATAATTAAGCGAGAGAGGAGAGATGTGTGTAAAGTTTCGTCACTCAAATCCCTTACCGGATGGTTAAATATCAGGCGATTAGCCATCCGGTAAGGAATCTTAATGCTGGGGGTATCACAGGCGCGAGCGATCAATGTACGTCGATTTGTGCAGAAGATGTCTGTTGCGGCTGAGTGGTCTGCTGAGATTCTTTTTTGTCCTGGTGGTGATGCCACGCACCAATGGCGGAGTAGACGAAGCGTCCGAAGAAGAAGAGAAAGCTGATAAGCAGTACGATCCGGATCATGCGACTGTTAAATCGGTGTCGTTTGCGTAGGCTGGTAACCTGGCTCACAAAAGGTTCCTTGTAGTGTACCCAACTGAGGGCGATACTCACATTAAGGCACACTGAGAGGAAATGGTCAATTCTTCCTTATGTAAAATTGCTTCGGTTGTTTTATCTTCTTATGTTATGGAAATTAATATTATTATTTGCATGAATAATGTATTAACGATAAAAAATAATGAAAAGAGTAATAATTGATGAATGAGGGGCATTTTTTTTGATATGTATCAAGCATCACACGTTGCTGACAACTAAAATCGATGAATCATTGTGATGTATTTTACTTTATCGTTTTAAAGTCAGGTGGGATGCCTGTCTGAATACCCCCTACAGGATGTGCGGGATTCTACTGAGCATCTATGAAACTCAATAAAAATTATATTGATATTAGAGATAGATGGTGGGCATTACCTCTCATCTTACCTTCTTTGTTGTTGCCTATATTGAGCACTGCCACCACCTATGCCCATATTAGTACGGGGACCGTAATTCTTTTCTACCTGCCGTTAGCGCTGATGATTAGCCTGATGCTTTTTTTTGGTTGGGCGGCATTGCCAGGTATTATCATTTCCATTATCTGGTACAAATATCCGCAGGTCGGGTTATTTGAAACACTTTCAATAATTTCGCACTTTATAGTTACAGTCGTGCTTAGCTGGGGAGGATATAAAGTATTTTCTCCCCGACGAAACAACGTTTCCCACGGCGACTCTCATCTGTTGTTTCAGCGTATGTTCTGGCAAGTCTTCTGCCCGGCTACGCTGTTTCTGATACTCTTTCAGTTTGCTGCATTTGTGGGTGTTTATGAAAGCAAATCCGGCATGGTGGGCGTTATGCCCTTCAATACAGGCACATTGATCAACTATCAGTCCATACTCGCGGGGAATCTTGTAGGTGTGCCGCTGTGTTATTTCATCATTCGAACAATTCGCAACCCCTTGCATCTGAGAGGCTATTTTTCTCAGTTAAAGCAGCAGTTTGATACCAAAGTGACTAAAACAGAGTTTGCGGTCTGGTTGATTATATTGACTGTGCTAATGGCAATGTTGTGTATGCCGCTCAATGAACAAAGCTCAATATTTAGCACGAATTATACCTTATCACTGTTACTTCCCGTCATGTTGTGGGGGGCAATGCGTTACGGTTATAGATTTATTTCGGTGATATGGGCGGTCGTACTTATTACCGCAATTCATTATTATCAGCGCTATATGCCATGGTATTCGGGTTACGATACGCAGCTTGCCATTACCTCATCAAGTTATCTGGTTTTTTCCTTCATCGTGAATTTCATTGCTGTCCTGGCAACGCGTCAACGTTTTGTTACCCGGCGCAACCATCGCCTGGCCTTCTTTGACCCTATGGTGCATATTCCGAATTTGCGCGCTTTGAACCGGGATTTGAAAAACGCGCCATGGTCAGTGCTTTGCTTTTTGGGTGTTCCGGGCATGGAGCTGCTGGTGAAAAATTACGGCATTATGCTGCGTATCCAGTACAAGCAAAAACTGGCTCAGTGGATAACACCGTTGCTTGAACAGGATGAGCATGTCTATCAATTGTCAGGTAATGATTTAATCCTGCGTTTTAACACTGAGCTACACAAGGAACGCATTGAAGCACTGGACAGGCATATCAAGCAGTTTCGTTTTGTCTGGGACGGAATGCCTTTGCAACCGCAGGTTGGGATCAGCTTTTGCTATGTCCGTTCTCCTGTTAACCATATCTATTTGTTGCTGGGAGAGTTAAGTACCATTGCCGAATTATCGCTGGCAACCAATTCACCAGAGAATTTGCAGCGGCGTGGTGTGATGCACCTGCAACGCGACCTGAAAGATAAGGTTGCGATGATGAACCGTATTCAGCAGGCGCTGGAGAACAATCGCTTTTTCCTGAAGGCGCAGCCGATTTTTGGCGTACGTGGCGACGTTTATCACGAAATCCTGCTGCGGCTTGAGGGGGATGACGGTGAAACTATTGCCCCTGATAGTTTCTTGCCGGTAGCCCATGAGTTTGGTTTGTCCTCCCGTATCGATCTGTGGGTGATTGAAAATACGCTGAAATTTATGGCGCAGAATCGGGAAAAAATGCCCGCCCACCGGTTTGCTATTAACTTATCACCCACCTCGGTATGTCGCGCGCGCCTTCCTAATGACATCAATCAGTTACTGAATAAGTACAAGGTTGAAGCATGGCAACTTATCTTTGAAGTGACGGAAAGCAATGCCTTAACCAATGCGGAACAGGCACAGGCAACGTTGCTGCAGCTGCAATCACTGGGCTGTCAGATTGCAATTGATGATTTTGGTACTGGATATGCCAGCTATGCGCGGCTGAAAAATGTGAATGCCGATATCCTGAAAATTGACGGTAGCTTTATTCGCAATATTGTTTCGAACAGCCTCGACTACCAAATCGTGGCCTCTATTTGCCATCTGGCGCGGATGAAAAGAATGCTGGTGGTTGCGGAGTACGTCGAAAGCGAGGAAATACGCAGTGCGGTTATTTCGCTGGGGATTGATTACATGCAGGGGTATCTGATTGGTGAGCCACTGCCGTTGAATGAAACTCTGGAAAAGCAGGTGCCAGATGAACTGACACCTGCTGAGATCTTATGCGGCGATATCGGGTGAGCTCTCTTCTTCAATTTTGAGTCGCCAGCCTGTTACGGCTTCCCAGTATTGCTGCTCTTTCTCCAGATCGAGCAGCACCAGCGCATTTTGGCTAAACCAGTCATGCGGGAAGCGTAAGGTCCAGTGGCTGTCGTCGGTTATCAGGGTCAAAGTCGGCGGTGTGGTGGTCGCCTGACGCTGATTATTCAATAGCACGCCCAGGCGCAGCAGCTGAATTAACGGCAGAAACTGTTTCTTCTTAAACAGCGTAAAGCGGGGCAAGTCGTCGAGCTTAATCGCTTTGCGATGATAACGAACTAATGTTGCCATCATCAGCTGTTGTTCCTGATTGAAACCAGGTAGATCGCTGTTTTGTAAGATATACGCAGAGTGGCGATGCAAACCGCTGTGGTTAATGTTCAGCCCAACCTCATGCAGCATTGCTGCCCAACGCAGTAACGCTTCCAGTTGGGGATTGGCCAGCTTTGGCTGCTGCGTATGCCACTGGTCGTACATTTGCATCGTCGTTTCCAGCACGCGCCGGGCCTGCTCGCTGTCAATGTTGTACTGGTTCGCCAGGCTGCTGGCGGTACGGCTGCGAACGTCCTGGTGGCGAAATCGGCCTTCCATCTCGTACAGCACGCCTTCACGTAACGCACCATCAGAAAGGCGAAGTTCGCGAATAGCTAACGCGTCAAAAACGCCGCACAGAATCGCGAGTCCGGGTACAAACACTGCTTTTCTTTCTTCTGACAACCCCGGCAAGCTGAGCGCATCAAATGACGCGTGCTTCAACACTTCAGATGTCAGCTTGTCCAGACGTTCGGGGGTGATAAAACCGTCTTTTTCACCCATCTCCAGCAGCACTTCATGGGCTGCTTTAATGGTGCCCGATGCGCCCAGCGCAACGTTCCAGCCCTGAATGCGAAACTGCCAGGTTAAGGTTTCGAGCTTTTGCGCAGCCGCCATGCGGGCACGCTGGAAATTTTCACGGTTAATTACACCGCGCGGGAAGTACATCTGGGCAAAGCTGACGCAGCCCATACGGCGGCTTTCGACCAGTTTAGGCTCGAAATCTTCTCCGATCACCAGTTCTGTTGAGCCGCCGCCGATATCGATAACCAGCTTGCGACCTTTTTCCGGCTGCGTATGTTCAACGCCCATAAAGATCAATCGGGCTTCTTCGTTGCCGGAAATAATCTCAATTGGGTAGGGGATGACTTTTTCCGCTCGCTTGAGAAAATCAGTCGCATTCAGTGCCTGACGCAAAGTATGGGTTCCCACGATACATACGCTTGATGGAGGAAACCCCTGCAAACGTTCGGCGAACAGTGATAAACAGCTTAGCCCGCGCTCCATGGCCTCCTCGCTCAGCTTGTTATCTTCGCCGAGGCCATCCGCCAGATGTACGCGTTGTTTCAGCCGCCCAATAATTTGCATTGCGCCATCAACCACGCGGGCAATGACCATATGGAAACTGTTTGAACCAAGGTCGACCGCAGCAAATTCCTGCGGTCGTGGAGTCTTGTCGTGTATTGGCATATCTTTAGTCAGGTTGCTCGAGTGATTTGATGTAATCGTAAATCGCCAATTGTGACTGAACCTTACGGCGGTTTCCGCGCGGTACGTAGCGATTACTCAGTTCTTTATCAATAAAGCGGGCTTTCACCGTGTCGCTGAACAGGATATCGATAATATCCAGCACGCGTTGCTTAAGGCGCGGGTCAAGAAGCGGTGTGGCAACTTCGATACGATAGTCGATGTTTCTTGTCATCCAGTCAGCGGAGGAGAGATACACCTGCTTGTCACCCCCGTTCTCGAAGATATAGACCCGGTCATGTTCAAGATAGCGATCAACGATGCTGATAACGCGAATATTGTCGCTGATACCTTCCAGATTCGGAATCAAAGAACACATACCACGAATCAACAAATTGACCGGCACACCTGAGCTTGAGGCCGCATAGAGGCGGTCAACCAGACCTTTATCGACCAGGTTATTCAGTTTTAGCGTAATGCCGGAAGGCAGTCCTTGTTGCGCGTTGGCGATTTCTTTGTCGATCATCGCGTACAGCAGACGGCGTGAGTTCTGCGGGGAAACCAGCAGATAATCGAACGTCACCGGGCGATACGGGTTCTCGATGAAGTTAAACACCCGGCGCACTTCGTTGGTAATGCGCGAATCGGCGGTCAGCAACGAGTAGTCGGTATACAGGCGTGCCGTTTTTTCGTTAAAGTTCCCCGTCCCGATATGCGCATAGCGCACGACTTCATCACCTTCTTTACGCGAGATAAGGAACAGTTTGGCGTGAATTTTCAGGCCTGGCGCGGAGAAGATGACGTGAACGCCTGCTTCGGTAAGACGCTTGGCCCAATGGATGTTGGCTTCTTCATCGAAGCGGGCCTGCAATTCCACCACCACGGTGACTTTCTTACCGTTGTGTGCGGCATGGATCATTGAATCTATAATGCGTGAATCTTTTGCCACACGGTAGATGTTGATCTTTATAGCCAGCACGCTCGGGTCGAAAGAGGCCTGGCGCAGCAGTTCAAGAACGTGCTCAAAGGTGTGATAGGGGTAATACAGCAGCACGTCGCGTTCACGAACGGCGTCAAAGCCGTTACGAAACTTCTCGTTGTCGAACCAGATATGGCGCAGACGCGGCAGCGGTTTGTTCACCAGGTTAGCTTTGCCAACGTTAGGGAAGTTAATAAAGTCTTTGAAGTTATGGTAACGCCCGCCGGGAACAATCGAGTCGTAGCGAGAAATCGTCAGTTTTTCACGCAGTATCTCGACCAGCGCGTTGGGCATGTCACGCTGATAGACAAAACGTACAGGTTCTGCGGTCAGACGCTGTTTCAGGCTGGATGACATCAGCTCCATCAGGCTCGATTCCATCTCGTGCACCAAATCGTATTCGGCGTCACGGGTCATTTTCATCGAATAGGCGTTCAGTGCGTCGTAATCAAAGAACCCTTTGAAAATGTCGTCAAGGCAGTAACGTAAGATGTTGTCCAGCAGGATCATCGGTTTGCGACGGCGCGGGGTTTCCGGCGGCAGATTCACAAAACGAGGAACCTTGTCGGAAGGAATTTCCAGCAGCGCGTAGCGGATCGTATCGCCACGGATAATTTCTACCGCCAGATAGGTGTAGTCATCTTTCAAAAACTGGACTAAATCCGTCTCGCGGTTAATCAGGATCGGCGTGATGTGCTGGCGAAGATATTGCTTAAAGTAATGACGCAACCAGCTTTGCTGATTGACCGACAACTGGCGTTCGTTGATTAAGAAAATCTGATTGCGCGCCATTTCCAACAGCAACTCGTTGTACAGGCCGTCAAATTCCTGATCGGCTTTTAATACGCGGGCCTGGATTTTGCCTAACAAATGGCGGGAGTGAGAGTTTGAACCCTGTTCTTCGCTAATAATGATTCGGCGCTTCAGTTCGGCAAAACGAACCTTATAAAACTCGTCGAGATTATTGGAATAGATACCTAAGAAACGCATCCGTTCGATCAACGGGTTTGACTTATCAGCAGCTTCCTGGAGTACACGTTCGTTGAACGCTAACCAGCTGAGTTCTTTCTCGATGTATAGCTTTTCCTGACCCATTACCACTTTTACTCCGTTTCATTCACGGGACACTACCGATTTATTATGGCGAGCATTGCTCTCAGATGTCCAACTGTGCCAGAAAAATATGACAATAAACCGTCTGATAGCAAAGAGAAAGGGGGAGCGTAGATGAATACCGGTGGTATTAACCGGAAAAGGTAGTTATGCCTGTAAGCCGGATGGTGACATTCGGCTTACAGGTTGTTTTTTTATTATTCGTCGGCGGCGTAGCCTTGTGGAGGCAAACGAACGCCATCCAGCCATGCAGCGTTATCACGCATCTTCAGGCGACCGTCGATAAACCAGCTTACCACCAGCGGGTAAATGGTATGTTCCTGAGCCTGAACCCGTGCCGTGACATCATCTTCGCTGTCGCCTTCAAATACTGGAACTTTGGCCTGGAGAATGACCGGTCCGCCGTCCAACTCATCCGTCACGAAATGGACTGAGGTACCATGTTCTTCATCGCCGTTTTCCAGTACCTGGCGGTGCGTATGCAGGCCGGGATACTTCGGCAATAAAGACGGGTGGATATTCAGCAATCGTTCAGCATAGTGAGCGACAAACGCCGGGCTGAGGATACGCATATAACCGGCCAGCACCACGACATCGGGTGCATAGGCGTCAATCTCTTGTATCAGTTGGCGGTCGAATGCTTCGCGACTGGCAAACTGGGCGGCTTCCAGCGAGTGTGCCGGAATATTCGCTTCGCGTGCGCGCTCAAGGCCGAACGCATCGGCCTTGTTACTGAATACTGCACGTATGGTGCCATTGATTTTTTTCTGTTCGCAGGCGTCGATTATCGCCTGCAAATTGCTTCCGTTGCCGGAAATGAGCACCACAATGTTTTTCATTCAATGACCACACGCTGTTCGGAATCAGAAGCTTTGATGATACCGATTTTCCATGCGTTTTCACCTTTCTCATTGAGCAAAGCAAGGGCTTTGTCCACTTCCGGAGCTGGCAGGGCGATAACCATACCTACACCGCAGTTAAAGGTGCGATACATCTCATGCTGGCTGACATTACCCGCCGTTTGCAGCCAGTTGAAAACGGCTGGCCACTGCCATGAAGATTCGTCGATCACTGCCTGCGTGTTGTCTGGCAGAACGCGTGGAATATTTTCCCAGAAGCCGCCGCCGGTCAGGTGGGCAATGGCGTGCACATCAACCTTCTCGATCAGTTCCAGAATGGATTTCACGTAAATGCGGGTAGGGGCCAGTAAGTGATCGGCCAGCGGCTTGCCTTCAAGCTCGGTGGTTTCTGGGTCACAACCGCTGACTTCTACAATTTTACGCACCAGAGAGTAGCCGTTGGAGTGCGGGCCGCTTGAGCCGAGTGCAATCAGTACGTCACCGTCGGCAACTTTTGAGCCGTCGATAATCTCTGATTTTTCGACGACGCCAACGCAGAAACCTGCCACGTCGTAATCTTCGCCGTGGTACATCCCCGGCATTTCAGCTGTTTCCCCACCGACCAGCGCACAGCCAGACTGCAGGCAGCCTTCGGCAATCCCGTTAATGACGCTGGCTGCGGTGTCCACATCCAGTTTGCCGGTTGCATAGTAGTCGAGGAAGAACAGCGGCTCAGCGCCCTGAACCACGAGGTCGTTGACGCACATTGCGACGAGGTCAATGCCGATAGTGTCGTGGCGTTTCAGATCCATCGCCAGACGCAGTTTTGTACCAACGCCATCAGTGCCGGAAACCAGTACCGGTTCACGATATTTTTGCGGCAATGCGCACAGCGCACCGAAGCCACCCAGACCACCCATAACTTCCGGACGACGAGTTTTCTTTACTACGCCTTTGATTCGATCAACCAGAGCATTACCTGCATCAATATCAACACCGGCATCTTTGTAGCTAAGAGAGGTTTTATCGGTCACTGCCTGCTTCCCCACATGTTTACTTGCAGTAAAAGTTAAATTCGGCGCAATTCTAACAGGGAAAGCAAACGTTTGCGAGCCTGCTCTGCATCAAGTTTTATCTGCTGGTTTTTTCAGCATTTTACAATCATTTATCTATTTGTTTGAGCTGCGCCACGAAAATGAAACCGGGTACAGTCTTGTGCTTGAATCCTGTTAGGCGATTGCACAGTATCTTACTGAAACCGGTTTCTTTTTTCTGTTGCGGACCTCATCAACAGCGTTTTGCGCAGAGTCATCACGATAGGGGAAGGGTATGTCAGGATTTAAAGCAGATTTCATGTGGGGTGGTGCTGTCGCTGCTCATCAACTGGAAGGTGGCTGGCAGGAGGGCGGAAAAGGCGTCAGCGTTGCTGATGTCATGACCGCGGGAGCGCATGGGGTGGCGCGTGAAATTACCGACGGTGTGATTGCCGGTAAAAATTACCCTAACCACGAGGCCATCGATTTTTATCATCGCTATAAAGACGACATAAAGCTGTTTGCCGAAATGGGGTTTAAATGTTTTCGCACCTCTATTGCCTGGACACGTATTTTCCCCTTCGGCGATGAAGAACAACCCAATGAGTCTGGCCTACAGTTCTATGATGACCTGTTTGACGAATGCCTGAAATATGGCATTGAGCCGGTGATTACGCTGTCGCATTTTGAGATGCCTTACCATCTGGTGACGGAGTACGGCGGCTGGCGCAACCGCAAGCTTATCGATTTCTTTGTCCGTTTTGCCAGGGTGGTATTCACTCGTTACCAGCACAAAGTGAAGTACTGGATGACGTTTAATGAGATTAACAACCAGGCAAATTATCACGAAGATTTCGCGCCCTTTACTAACTCAGGTCTGAAATACCAGCCAGGCGAAGACCGCGAGCCGGTCATGTACCAGGCGGCGCACTATGAGCTGGTGGCAAGCGCGCTGGCGGTAAAGGTCGCGCGTGAGATTAACCCGGAATTACAGATAGGGTGCATGATTGCCATGTGTCCAATCTATCCGCTGACCTGCGCGCCAGACGATATGATGATGGCGATGAATGCCATGCACCGGCGTTACTGGTTTACTGACGTCCATGTGCGCGGCAAATACCCGCGGCATCTTCTCAACTACTTTACCCGTCGTGGCTTTGAACTGGATATCACCGAGGAAGACCGTCAGGCGCTGACCGAGGGCTGCGTTGATTACATCGGCTTTAGCTATTATATGTCTTTCGCGACCCAGGCAACGGCGGACAACCCACAGCTGGATTATGATGAGTCGAAAAGCCTGGTTTCCAACCCGTACGTGCAGAAATCTGACTGGGGCTGGCAGATTGATCCGGTTGGCCTTCGTTATTCACTGAACTGGTTCTGGGATCATTATCAGCTGCCACTATTTATTGTGGAGAATGGGTTTGGCGCCATTGATGTGCGCGAGGACGATGGTACAGTTAACGACCAGTACCGTATCGACTACCTTGCCGCCCACATACGTGAGATGAAAAAAGCGGTGGTGGAAGATGGCGTGGATCTGATGGGATATACCCCGTGGGGCTGCATTGATTTAGTCTCTGCCGGGACAGGGGAGATGAAAAAACGCTACGGATTTATCTATGTCGATAAAAATAATGACGGTAGCGGGACATTAACGCGCTCACCTAAAAAATCTTTTTCGTGGTATCAAAAAGTCATCCAGACCAATGCTGAATATCTTTGAAATTCATAGCATTGACAGCAAGCCCCGCCATCAGTGCGGGGCTTGTTTTATACTCATCATTCAGACGCAAATGACTTTGGTTGATCCATATCAAGCGTATGCAGTGTTGCGCCAGAGAGGAAAAGCGGTATAATCCGGCGATTTTTTTTGTGGTTGCCATTCGTCTGAGGAAAGGAGAAGAGTATGAAGATCGTGGAAGTCAAACACCCACTCGTCAAACACAAGCTGGGACTGATGCGTGAAAACGACATCAGCACTAAACGCTTTCGTGAACTCGCCTCGGAAGTTGGCAGTCTGCTGACTTATGAAGCAACCGCTGGTCTGGAAACCGAAAAGGTGACCATTGAAGGCTGGAACGGTCCAGTTGAAGTTGACCAAATCAAAGGCAAAAAAATCACCGTTGTGCCTATCCTGCGTGCGGGCCTGGGCATGATGGAAGGCGTTCTGGAAAACGTTCCGAGCGCGCGTATCAGCGTTGTTGGTATGTACCGTAACGAAGAGACGCTGGAGCCGGTTCCGTATTTCCAGAAGCTGGTTTCTAACATCGATGAGCGTATGGCGCTGATCGTTGACCCAATGCTGGCAACCGGCGGCTCTGTTATCGCCACTATCGATCTGCTGAAAAATGCAGGCTGCACCAGCATTAAAGTGCTGGTCCTGGTTGCGGCACCGGAAGGTATCGCGGCACTGGAAAAAGCGCACCCGGATGTGGAGCTGTACACCGCCTCCATCGATCAGGGACTGAACGAGCACGGATACATTATTCCGGGGCTCGGCGATGCCGGCGATAAGATTTTTGGTACTAAGTAAACGAATAAGTGAAAAGAAGCCGACTTTAAGAGTCGGCTTTTTTTTGAATAAAACAACCCAATGGCTAATAACAAACAACACTCAGAGGAAAACACTATGACGCGCCGTGCTATCGGGGTGAGTGAAAGACCGCCGCTTTTACAGACAATCCCGCTTAGTTTGCAGCACCTGTTCGCCATGTTTGGCGCAACGGTACTGGTGCCAGTCCTGTTCCACATCAACCCGGCTACCGTTCTGCTGTTTAACGGCATTGGTACGTTGCTGTATCTCTTTATTTGTAAGGGTAAAATTCCCGCATATCTGGGTTCCAGCTTTGCCTTTATTTCCCCGGTGCTGCTGCTGCTGCCGTTAGGGTATGAAGTGGCGCTGGGCGGTTTCATTATGTGTGGTGTCCTGTTCTGCCTGGTTTCTTTCATTGTTAAGAAGGCAGGAACCGGCTGGCTGGATGTCATGTTCCCGCCTGCGGCGATGGGCGCAATCGTTGCCGTCATCGGTCTGGAGCTGGCTGGCGTTGCTGCAGGCATGGCGGGGTTACTGCCTGCTGAAGGGCAATTACCGGATTCAAAAACCATCATCATTTCTATGGTAACGCTGGCGGTAACGGTCTTTGGTTCCGTATTGTTCCGCGGTTTTATGGCGATTATCCCGATTCTGATCGGGGTGCTGGCCGGTTATGCGCTCTCCTTCGTGATGGGTGTTGTGGACACTACGCCGATTGCGCAGGCCCACTGGTTCGCGCTGCCGACGTTCTACACGCCGCGTTTTGAATGGGTTGCCATTCTGACCATCCTGCCAGCGGCGCTGGTGGTCATCGCCGAACACGTTGGACACCTGGTGGTGACGGCGAATATCGTGAAAAAAGATTTGATTCGCGATCCTGGCCTGCATCGTTCTATGTTTGCCAACGGTCTGTCTACGGTAATCTCTGGCTTCTTCGGCTCTACGCCGAACACCACATACGGCGAAAACATCGGCGTAATGGCGATCACCCGCGTTTACAGTACCTGGGTTATCGGTGGTGCGGCAATTTTCGCCATTCTGCTCTCCTGCGTGGGTAAACTGGCGGCGGCGATCCAAATCATTCCACTGCCGGTTATGGGCGGCGTATCGCTGCTGCTGTACGGTGTGATTGGCGCTTCTGGTATTCGCGTACTGATCGAGTCGAAGGTTGACTATAACAAGGCGCAGAACCTGATCCTGACCTCGGTTATTTTGATCATCGGCGTAAGTGGCGCGAAAGTTCACATCGGTGCCGCAGAGCTGAAAGGCATGGCACTGGCGACCATCGTTGGTGTCTGTCTGAGCCTGATTTTCAAAGTTATCAGCCTGCTGCGTCCGGAAGAAGTCGTGCTTGACGCGAAAGATGCAGACAGTCCGCAACAGTAAATCTCTGACCGGGCGGCAGCGCTGCCCGGTTCTATCGCGACGTATTTCTGTGTTAAACTCAACGCGATTTTATGAAATCCTGGGTTGAGGTATCTCTGAACACACCGGCACAGCTCTCTTTGCCACTTTATCTTCCTGACGACGAAACTTTCGCAAGTTTCTGGCCGGGGGATAACTCCTCTTTACTGGCTGCACTGCAAAACGTGCTGCGTCAGGAACATAGCGGGTATATTTATCTCTGGTCGCGTGAAGGCGCTGGCCGTAGTCATTTGCTGCATGCAGCCTGTGCGGAACTGTCCGCGCGCGGCGATGCGGTAGGCTACGTGCCGCTCGACAAACGCACCTGGTTCGTCCCCGAGGTGCTCGACGGGATGGAGCATTTATCGCTGGTTTGCATTGATAACATCGAATGTGTGGCCGGCGATTCGTTGTGGGAAATGGCGATCTTTGATCTCTACAACCGTATCCTGGAGTCGGGGAAAACGCGTTTGCTGATCACCGGCGATCGTCCGCCAAGACAGCTGAATCTGGGGTTGCCGGATCTCGCCTCACGCCTGGACTGGGGGCAAATCTACAAGCTGCAACCGCTTTCCGATGAAGATAAGCTGCAGGCGTTGCAATTACGCGCCAGACTTCGTGGATTTGAACTGCCGGAAGATGTGGGACGTTTCCTGCTGAAGCGTCTGGATCGTGAAATGCGAACGCTGTTTATGACGTTGGATCAGTTAGATCATGCGTCGATCACCGCCCAGCGTAAGCTGACCATTCCGTTCGTAAAAGAAATTCTGAAGCTGTAAGCGCCGCAGCCGAGAAGACTGCGGCAGGTTGCAGGTTAACCGACGATTTCCAGTACCTGCTCAGGCGGGCGTCCAATTCGAGCCTGACCTTTGGCAACCACAATCGGGCGCTCCATCAGTTTCGGGTTTTCCACCATTGCCTGAATCAGCGCATCTTCACTCAGATTTTTGTCCGCCAGGTTAAGCGATTTATAGAGATCCTCTTTCTGGCGCATCAGTTCACGCGCGCTGGCCATACCGAGCATTTGCAGCAGTTCGCGCAGGGTTGCTGCGTCAGCCGGCGTTTCCAGATACAACACCACTTCCGGGTCCACGCCGTTGGACTTCAGTAATTCCAGCGTTTCACGGCTCTTGGAGCAGCGTGGGTTATGGTAGATTTTAATCGCGTCTGACATGACTTCTCCTTGCATAACAATACTGCCGGATGGCGGCCAAAAGACCTTATCCGGCCTACATATTGCGTCTGACGTAGGCCGGATAAGACGCTACAGCGTCGCCATCCGGCAAAGGTTCGATAATTACATCTTCGTGTACGGTTTAAAGCGTTCTTGCAGCTGGCGTAGCTGGTCAATACGGGCATCGTATCTGGCCTGCTGCTGGCTACCCAGTTTCACCTGAGAGCTTGCGCTGCTGAGCATCGAAATAGCCTGATCCAGACGTCCCGCGAGGGCATACCCCTCCGCGCGCGCCGCCAGCTCCTGATCGCGGTTGCTCAGGTTGGCTTCCGTTTGCGCTAACAGATCCCAGCCGTTAGGGTCATCTTTATGGTTAAACGTATAGCGATTCAGGATGGTCGCCGCCTCTTTGGCTTGTCCACCCTGTAAATAGGCATTCGCCAGGTTGAGCTGCAGAACCGGGTTAGTGCGCAGGTCGCGGGCGTTTTTCAGGCGGTTAATGGCATCACTGGTTTTCTTCTGGCCGAGATCGATATCCGTTGCCAGGTCGAGATACCAGGCATTGTTAGGATCTGCCGCCAGCAGTGGTTGCAGCGCTTTACGCGCCTCGTCGTATTTACTGGCTTCCATCGCCTGCAATGCCCGGCCATACTGGGCCGCACGTTGCTCACGTACGTTGCCTTTCGACCAGCTACTCAGCAGGTCATCGGTCAACTGGTTACGACCAGAGTTGTACATGCCTAAGGTTCGTGCCTTAGCCAGATAAAAATCTTCTGACGACTGGACGACCACCGGGCGCATCTGGTTGGCGCGGTTACGGGCATCAGACAGACGGCTTTCCGGCAGGGGGTGAGTCAGCAAAATTTCCGGCGGACGCGAAGAGTAACGAGCCTGGTCGAGCAGTTTTTCCAGGAACGTTGGCATGGCCTGGGGATCGAATCCCGAGCGTTGCAGTACCTGAATACCAATGCGATCTGCTTCCTGTTCGTTTTGCTGCGTAAAGCTGATCATTCCCTGACGTGTACCCGCCAGCGTACCGGTCAGCGCCGCCATACCCGCCTGCGGGCTGGCCATTGCTAATAAAATTGAACCTAATGCGCCAACCCACGTTAGCGGTGCGCTGCGTTTCTGATCTTCCATGGCACGCGCCAGGTGACGCTGTGTAACGTGGGAAATTTCGTGCGCCATAACCGATGCCAGCTGGCTTTCGTTGTCGGAATAGCGGAATAGTGCGGAGTGCAGGACAACGTTGCCGCCAAAGAAAGCAAAGGCGTTGATTTCATCGTTGTTAATCAAAAAGAAGGTGAAGGGCGTTTTTACCGAGTCGGCGTGCGAGACCAGACGCATCCCCAGCGCATTAATGTATTGGGTGAGCAATGGATCGTTAATTAATGGCGCACTGCCGCGCAGTTGGCGTACGTAATAATCGCCCATCTGCATTTCCTGTCCTATGGAAAGCGTACTGCCTGCCGACGTTCCCATATCAGGCAGGGTGTCCGCAGTATCAGCAAATGCGGGCGCAACCTGACCGATAGTCAGTGCGGCAATGAGGGTAGCAACCAGGTTTTTTTTCAACTGCCTGAACATAACCTCTGTCCTGTATTCTTTTTTGAGATAGCCATTTGACCGATGCTGTGAAGTATCGTTCACACTCCGCAAGCTTACGGAGTGTAACTGCGAAACCTGATGATGAACACCCAGGAAAAATGTCTTTTCACTTTGCGTAATCAGCCATAAAAAGCGAAGTCTTTTTTGTGACATTTCGATACAATTCGGGATCGCAATCCCGCTATTGGGTTCATGGAAGGGTTTTATGCTCGAAATGTTGATGCAATGGTATCGTCGCCGCTTTAGCGACCCCGAAGCCATCGCCCTGCTGATTATTCTTGTTGCCGGTTTTGGCATCCTGTTTTTCTTTAGCGGTCTTTTGGCGCCGCTGCTGGTCGCCATTGTGCTGGCGTACCTGCTTGAATGGCCGACAGTGCGGCTGGAACATATTGGGTGTTCACGGCGTTGGGCGACATCGATTGTGCTGGTGGTATTTGTCGGTATTTTACTGCTGATGGCCTTTGTGGTGATGCCCGTTGCGTGGCAGCAGGGAATTTACCTGATCCGCGACATGCCCGGCATGCTCAATAAATTGTCTGATTTTGCCGCCACCTTGCCACGACGTTACCCGGCGCTGATGGATGCGGGCATCATTGATGCGATGGCGGAAAATATGCGCTCGCGAATGCTCACCATGGGCGATTCGGTGGTGAAATATTCGCTGGCCTCACTGGTCGGTTTGCTGACGCTGGCGGTTTATCTGGTGCTTGTCCCGTTGATGGTGTTCTTCCTGATCAAAGATAAAGGCCAGATGCTGAACGCCGTGCGCCGGGTGCTACCGCGTAATCGCGGGCTGGCGGGACAGGTATGGAAAGAGATGAACCAGCAAATCACCAACTATATCCGCGGGAAGGTGCTGGAAATGGTGGTGGTCGGCGTAGCGACCTGGCTCGGCTTCCTGCTGTTTGGTCTCAACTATTCGCTGTTGCTGGCGGTGCTGGTCGGGTTCTCTGTGCTGATCCCGTATATCGGCGCTTTTGTGGTGACGATTCCGGTGGTTGGCGTGGCGCTGTTCCAGTTCGGGCTTGGCACCGAGTTCTGGAGCTGTTTTGCTGTGTACCTGATAATCCAGGCACTGGACGGCAATTTGCTGGTTCCCGTGCTGTTCTCCGAGGCGGTCAATCTGCATCCACTGGTGATTATTCTCTCCGTGGTGATTTTCGGCGGTCTGTGGGGATTCTGGGGCGTATTCTTTGCGATTCCTCTGGCGACGTTAATCAAAGCGGTAATGCATGCCTGGCCGGATGGTCAGGTCGTTGACGAACCCTAATCTGCAAGATCCGGCGATATCATGTCGCCGGATCTGAACTTGTCTGACCTCTATCCACTCTTTCTGAATAATCTCCTCTGGTGTCGTTTTTCTCCGCGTTTGTCTTTAACTTGACCATCGTGATGTCTTTTAGTCACACAAGGATTAAGGCCAACAGGAGAACAAAATGGGTCACAGCACACACACGCAGCAAAAGGTGGGATGGGGCGGTTATCTCGCTTTTTTTATTACGATTATTCTTTTTTCCGGCATGTTTGCGAAAAGTACCGAATGGTGGCGGGTCTTTGACTTCACCGTCCTCAACGGTGCGTTTGGGCAGATTAATGCTGCGGGCGACACGGCGGTCTCTTTTCGTGGCACAGGGGGGATGGGGGCAAAAGACGGCTTCTTATTCGCGCTTGAGCTGGCGCCTTCCGTCATTCTTTCGCTCGGGATTATTTCTGTCACCGAAGGGCTGGGTGGGTTGCGCGCGGCACAACAGCTGATGACGCCGGTCCTGCGTCCGTTACTGGGCATTCCGGGTATTTGTTCGCTGGCGTTGATTGCGAATTTGCAAAATACCGATGCCGCGGCCGGGATGACCAAAGAAATGGCGGAAGAGGGCATTATCACAGAGCAGGAACGCGCTATTTTTGCCTGCTGGCAAACCAGCGGCAGCGCATGCATTACCAACTATTTTTCTTCTGGCGCAGCGCTGTTTACGATGGTGACCGTTCCGGTGATTACGCCGCTGGCGGTGATCCTTGTCTTCAAATTTGTGGGCGCGAACCTGTTGCGTGTGTGGATCGCGCAGCTGGAAAATCGCCGTATGCAGCAGGAGGCGTGAGATGACAACGCAGGTACGTAAAAACGTCATGGATATGTTTATCGATGGCGCACGGCGCGGGTTTACCATTGCAACAACCAGTCTGTTGCCTAACGTGGTGATGGCGTTTGTGATTATTCAGGCGCTGAAGGTGACAGGGCTGCTCGAGGTTGTAGGGCGGGTATGCGAGCCGGTAATGGCGCTGTGGGGGCTACCGGGGGAATCTGCCACTGTGCTGCTGGCAGCGGTGATGAGTATGGGAGGCGGGGTCGGCGTGTGCGCCAGCCTGGTTGTCGCCGGTACGCTTTCGGGACATGATGCCACGGTGTTGTTACCGGCTATCTACCTGATGGGAAATCCGGTGCAAAATGTGGGCCGTTGTCTGGGGACCGCGGGGGTTCATCCTCGTTATTACCCGCTAATTATTGCGGTATGCGTCATTAATGCGCTGCTCTCTATTTGGGTTATGCAGGTTATTGCCTGACAAGGAAGGTTATGAACTGTTCAATTCTTGATTTGACGTTGTTCCAGCAGGGACACGTGTATGCGCCGGAAGATTTAGGGCGACAGGATATACTGGTCTCCGGCAGCAAAATTGTTGCCATCGCCCCGTCAATTTCTCCTGAAGACTTTCCCGGTTGCGAGTGTATCAATCTTGACGGCGCGATTGTATGCCCAGGATTTATCGATCAACACGTCCATCTTATTGGCGGCGGTGGGGAAGCGGGGCCGCATACCCGCACGCCGGAAGTGCGCTTGTCACGGCTGGTTGAAGCTGGTGTCACGTCGGTGGTGGGTTTGCTGGGTACCGATGGCATTACCCGTCACCCTGAATCGCTGCTGGCAAAAACCCGCGCGCTGGAGTTTGAAGGTATCAGCGCCTGGATGCTGACCGGGGCGTACTCTCTGCCTTCCCCGACGATCACCGGCAGCATCGATCGCGACGTGGCGCTGATTGATAAAGTTATTGGTGTGAAATGTGCGGTTTCGGACCATCGTTCTTCAGCCCCGGATACCTCGGCGCTGGCAAATATGGCGGCGCAGTCGCGTGTCGGCGGATTGTTAGGGCGCAAACCGGGGATCAGCGTTTTCCATATGGGCGACAGCCAGCGCATGCTGGAACCGTTGTACCAGATCCTTGACTGTTGCGATGTGCCGATTACTAAACTGTTGCCGACACACGTTAACCGTGCGGAACCGCTGTTCCAGGCGGCGCTGGAGTATGCCCGTAAAGGCGGTTATATCGACATTACCAGCAGCATTGATGAGCCCGTCGACCCGGCCACGGCTATCGCCACGGCGCTGCGCCAGAACGTGCCGCTGTCGCGCATTACCCTTAGCTCAGATGGCAACGGCAGCCAGCCGGAATTTGATGAGCTTGGCAATCTCACCGGCATCGGTGTCGCGGGGTTTGAATCACTGGCTGAGACGGTGCGCCAGTTGGTGAAGGTTCATGCCATACCGCTGGAACAGGCGCTGTGTCCGCTGACGCGTACGGTCGCAGAATTTTTGGCACTGGAGCATAAAGGGCGTCTGGCGGTGGGATGCGATGCGGACATTCTGGTGCTCAACGACGCGCTGGAAGTTCATCACCTGTGGGCGAAGGGAAAAGCCGTAGTCAGGGAGCAGAAAGCGTGTGTGAAAGGGACGTTTGAGTAACCGGGCGGTCATCTGCCGGATGTCGACGCTAACGCGTCTTATCCGGCCTACGTGCGTGCATTTGTAGGCCGGATAAGGCGTTCACGCCGCCATCCGGCATTTCACGGTCAGGCGTTCTCTTTCAGCCAATTCATTACCACGTCGTGGTGGTTACTGGTTTTGAAGTCATCAAACACATGCTCAATTTTCCCTTCGGCATCAATCAGGAAGCTGATGCGGTGGATGCCATCGTAGGTTTTGCCCATAAATGACTTCTCACCCCAGACGCCGAACTGCTCGCAAACCTGATGATCTTCATCGGACAGGAGCGTGAAATTCAGGACTTCTTTCTCCGCGAATCGGGAAAGCTTCTCTGGTTTGTCGGTGCTGATCCCCAGCACTTCAACACCCGCTTTTTTTAACTCATCCATGTTATCGCGCAGGCCGCAGGCCTGTACGGTACAGCCGGGTGTCATGGCTTTCGGGTAAAAATAAACCAGAACACGCTGTCCCTGGAAGTCGGTTAAATTTACTTGTTCTCCGTCTTGATCCGGCAAGCTAAATTTCGGTGCGATATCACCGGCTTTCAGTGGGTTCATTACTTAACTCCATCCTGTTCATCATGCTGTGAGTAATTGACGACGTTAATACTGCCTTGCGCATTGAGTTCTGTACAGAGTGCTTTAAACGCATCTTCAATATTTGCCGAATCATGTGACGCAGGACTATGTGCGGTAATTTGAATAAACAACTGCGCCGCCTTTCCATTCTCAGCCGGTTGCGTGCGTGAAACCAGTTCCGCAATATTCATTTGGTGGCTGTCAAACAGAGCGGTGAAGCGTTCAATCAAATGGGGAGAATCAGGGACATCGACCTGCACCCATACCGTAGCAGGCATTGCCGGACGGGGGCGCGCGGTTGTGCGCTTCATCACAATGAGTAAATCCAGCTCTGCGCCTTTTAATGGCAGGGTTGATTCAATCAGGGTGATGGCATTCCAGGTGCCCGACAGCAACATGATAAACGTGAACTCATCACCCAGCATGGCCAGTCGGCTGTCTTCGATATTACAGCCGCAACTGCTGACATGACGCGTGATGGTGTTCACAATTCCTGGGCGATCGGCACCCAGCGCAGTAATGACCAGATAGTGTTGCGATGACGATGTCAAACCTGTTCTTCCTTTGAGCGGTGAGGTAATCATAAGGAAAGCATAAAAAAAACATGCATACAACAATCAGAACGGCTCTGGTCGCTTGCTTTTATTGTCGTACCAAACGTACCATTGAGACACTTGTTTGCACAGAGGATGGCCCATGTTCACGGGAAGTATTGTCGCGCTTGTTACGCCGATGGATGAGAAAGGTAAAGTCTGCCGGTCGAGCCTGAAAAAACTGATTGATTATCATGTCGCCAGCGGCACCTCGGCGATCGTTTCTGTTGGCACCACCGGTGAGTCCGCCACCCTGAGTCATGATGAACATGGCGATGTGGTGATGATGACGCTGGAACTGGCTGACGGGCGTATTCCGGTGATTGCCGGAACCGGTGCCAATGCGACCGCGGAAGCCATTAGTCTGACGCAGCGTTTCAACGACAGCGGTGTTGTCGGCTGCCTGACGGTGACGCCTTACTACAACCGCCCAACCCAGGAAGGTTTGTTCCAGCATTTCAAAGCCATCGCTGAGCATACTGACCTGCCGCAAATTCTGTATAATGTGCCGTCCCGTACTGGCTGCGATATGCTGCCGGAAACCGTTGGTCGTCTGGCGAAAGTTAAAAATATTATCGCTATTAAAGAGGCCACGGGGAACTTAAGTCGCGTTCACCAGATCAAAGAGCTGGTTTCGGACGACTTTATTCTGCTCAGCGGTGATGACGCGACCGGACTGGATTTTATGCAGCTCGGTGGTCATGGCGTGATTTCCGTAACGTCTAACGTTGCGGCACGTGATATGGCTGAAATGTGCAAACTGGCGGCAGCCGGGCAATTTGCCGAGGCGCGGGTGATTAACCAGCGTCTGATGCCGTTACACAACAAACTATTTGTCGAACCCAATCCTATCCCCGTGAAATGGGCGTGTAAGGAGTTGGGACTTGTGGCGACCGATACGCTACGTCTGCCGATGACGCCAATCACGGACAATGCTCGTGAAATCGTCAAAGCGGCGCTTAAGCATGCCGGTTTGCTGTAAAGTTTAGGGAGATTTGATGGCTTACTCAGTACAAAAGTCGCGCCTGGCCAAGGTTGCGGGTGTTTCGCTTGTTATGTTGCTCGCGGCCTGTAGCTCTGACTCGCGCTATAAGCGCCAGGTGAGCGGTGATGAATCCTATCTGGAGGCCGCACCGCTTGCTGAGCTTCATGCTCCAGCTGGGATGATTTTGCCGGTTATGTCGGGCGACTATAATATCCCGGTAACCAACGGCAGTGGTGCCGTGGGTAAAGCGCTGGATATTCGTCCACCGGCTCAGCCGTTAGCATTAGTCACCGGTGCTCGCACACAGATCGCGGGTGATACGTCGACATTACTGGTGGAAAACGGTCGTGGCAACACACTGTGGCCGCAGGTCGTTAGCGTCATTCAGTCTAAAAACTACACGATCACCAAACGTGATGATGCCAGCCAGACGTTGACCACCGACTGGGTTGACTGGAACCGTCTGGATGAAGACGAGCAGTACCGTGGACGTTATCAAATCTCGGTTAAACCGCAGGGCTATCAGCAAGCGGTAACGGTGAAACTGGTTAACCTCGAGCAGGCGGGTAAACCCGTAGCCGATGCGGCATCAATGCAGCGTTACAGCGCTGAGATGATGAACGTTATCTCTGCTGGTCTGGATAAGAACGCCACCGACGCCGCGAATGCCGCGCAGAACCGCTCTGCAGCCACCATGGATGTTCAGAGCGCCGCCGATGACACCGGTTTACCAATGCTGGTGGTACGTGGACCGTTCAACGTGGTGTGGCAGCGTCTGCCGGCAGCGCTTGAGAAAGTGGGGATGAAGGTAACCGACAGCACCCGTTCTCAGGGCAGCATCGCGGTGACCTACAAACCACTGTCCGATAGCAACTGGCAGGAGTTGGGCGCAAGCGATCCGGGTCTGGTATCCGGCGACTATAAACTGCAGGTCGGTGATTTAGACAACCGCAGCAGCTTGCAGTTTATCGATCCGAAGGGGCATACCCTGACGCAAAGCCAGAACGACGCGCTGGTCGCCGTCTTCCAGGCAGCGTTCAGTAAGTAAAAATAAAGGGCTGGATAACTCCAGCCCTTTTTTTCTGATATGATACGCAAACGTGTGCGTCGGCAGAAAAACGCAATATTTATCGTTAATTCACACCCAGGAGTAATAAAGATGCAAAAGCAAGCTGAGTTGTATCGTGGTAAAGCGAAGACCGTATACAGCACGGAAAACCCGGACCTGTTGGTGCTCGAATTCCGCAATGATACGTCAGCAGGGGATGGCGCGCGCATTGAACAGTTTGACCGTAAAGGCATGGTGAACAACAAATTCAACCATTTCATTATGACTAAACTGCAAGAAGCGGGTATTCCTACCCAGATGGAGCGACTGCTTTCTGATACCGAATGTCTGGTGAAAAAACTGGAGATGGTACCGGTTGAATGTGTGGTACGTAACCGCGCGGCAGGCTCTCTGGTTAAGCGTTTAGGCGTTGAGGAAGGTATTGAACTGAATCCGCCGCTGTTTGATCTGTTCCTGAAAAACGATGCTATGCACGATCCAATGATTAACGATTCCTATTGCGAAACTTTTGGTTGGGTGAGCAAAGAGAATCTGGCACGTATGAAAGAGCTGACCTACAAAGCTAACGACGTGCTGAAAAAGATGTTTGATGATGCTGGTCTGATTCTGGTCGACTTCAAACTTGAGTTTGGTTTGTATAAAGGTGAAGTGGTCCTGGGTGATGAATTCTCACCGGACGGTAGCCGCCTGTGGGACAAAGAAACGCTGGATAAAATGGACAAAGATCGCTTCCGCCAGAGTCTGGGCGGCCTGATCGAAGCCTATGAAGCCGTCGCGCATCGCCTGGGTGTGAAGTTAGACTAATCTTCCCCTGAGCCGGCGATCGCTCTCCGGCTCATTAACCCCACCTGATTTGATTACTATTTCTTATGGTAATCCTGTTCCGAACCGCCTACGATCATCATCATAATGAATAAAAAGTTGAGGTGATTATGCGCTGGCAAGGGCGTCGTGAAAGTGACAATGTGGAAGACAGACGAAACAGCTCTGGCGGCGGCCCCTCTATGGGTGGGCCCGGTTTTCGTCTGCCCAGTGGTAAAGGCGGCATCATCCTGCTGATTGTGGTGCTGGTGGCGGGTTATTATGGCGTGGATCTCACCGGGCTAATGACTGGCCAGCCGGTCTCCCAACAGCAATCATCACGCTCCATCAGCCCAAACGATGATGAAGCGGCAAAATTTACCTCGGTGATTCTGGCTACAACAGAAGATACCTGGGGACAGCAGTTTGAAAAAATGGGCCGCACCTACCAACAGCCGAAGCTGGTGATGTACCGGGGCGCGACGCGTACCGGCTGCGGTGCGGGTCAGTCCGTGATGGGGCCGTTTTATTGCCCGGCAGATGGTACGGTTTACATCGACCTTTCATTCTATGACGACATGAAAAACAAGCTGGGCGCTGATGGTGATTTTGCTCAGGGCTATGTTATCGCCCATGAAGTGGGTCATCACGTGCAGAAACTGCTGGGCATTGAACCTAAAGTTCGTCAGATGCAGCAGAATGCCTCACAGGCAGAAGTGAACCGTCTTTCCGTTCGAATGGAACTGCAGGCAGACTGCTTTGCCGGTGTCTGGGGCCACAGCATGCAGCAGCAGGGCGTACTGGAGTCTGGTGACCTGGAAGAGGCACTGAACGCCGCACAGGCCATTGGAGACGATCGTCTGCAACAGCAGGGACAAGGACGCGTAGTACCGGACAGCTTTACTCACGGAACCTCTGAACAGCGTTTTACCTGGTTCAAACGCGGTTTTGACAGCGGCGATCCGGGGCAATGTAATACTTTTGGTAAAGGTATTTAAGACTCTGTGGCAGGGATGTCCGATAACACGGCGCTGAGCGCGTTAACCGAACAAATGACCCGCGAAGGGATCCGTCGTCTGCTGATTATCAGCGGCGAGGAGAACTGGTGTCAGGAACAGGCATTAGCGCTACGCAGCATGTTACCCGGCGACTGGCTGTGGGTAGGGGAGCAAGCCCCTACCGAGCCGTGCTGTACGCCGCAGGCGCTAAAAACATTATTAGGGCGCGAGTTTCGTCATGCGGTTTTTGACGCCAGGCAAGGTTTTGACGCTGCGGCGTTTGCCGCCTTAAGCGGCACACTGCTTGCTGGCAGTTGGCTGGTATTGCTGACCCCACCCTGGCATTCCTGGCACACACATCCGGACGCGGATTCACTACGCTGGAGCGATTGTGCTGAACCGATCCCTACACCGCACTTTATTGAGCACGTCAAACGGATGATTTCCCGCGATAGACAGGCTCTGCACTGGCAACAGCATCAGCCGGTTGCCTGTCCGCATTTTCCTGCTCGCGCAGCCTGGCATGCGGCAACCGGCGAACCCCAGCCAGAACAGGCGATGATATTAAATCATTTGCTGGCTATGCCTCCCGGTGTGGTTGCGGTGACGGCCGCACGGGGTCGGGGCAAGTCCGCTCTGGCAGGGCAACTCATAGCGCGGATTAACGGCACTGCGATTGTGACAGCGCCTGCCAAAGCGGCAACCGATGTGCTGGCGCAATTTGCCGGAGAGCGTTACCGTTTTATGGCCCCGGATGCGCTGTTAAGCAGTTCTGCAATCGCAGACTGGCTGATTGTGGATGAAGCCGCCGCGATCCCCGCGCCGCTGCTGCACCAACTGGTGGCGCGTTTTCCTCGTACGCTGTTAACCACTACAGTACAAGGCTACGAGGGTACGGGGAGAGGCTTCTTGCTGAAATTCTGTGCTCGCTTCCCCAATCTTCAACGCTATGAGTTGCAGCAACCGGTACGCTGGGCGCAGGGATGTCCGCTGGAGCAAATCGTCAGCGATGCGCTGGTGTTTGATGATGAAACGTTCACGCATGCCCCATTGGGGGAGCTTCACTTCTCGGCATTTGAGCAACAGTCCTGGCATGCTAACCCGGCGCTGCCGTTAGCGGTATACCAGCTGCTTTCCGGAGCGCATTATCGCACCTCGCCATTGGACCTGCGGCGAATGATGGACGCGCCTGGTCAGCATTTTCTTCAGGCATCAACCGCTGACTCCGTAGCGGGAGCCGTCTGGTTGGTCGATGAAGGGGGACTATCCGCGGAATTAAGCCAGGCCGTCTGGGCCGGATATCGTCGACCGAGAGGGAATCTGGTTGCGCAGTCGCTGGCGGCGCACGGTGGTGACCCGTTGGCGGCGACGCTCGTCGGGAGACGGGTCAGTCGAATTGCGGTTCATCCTGCGCGCCAAAGAGAAGGTATTGGGCAACAGCTGATTATGCTGGCCTACCGCTATTCCACATCGTGTGACTATCTGTCGGTCAGTTTTGGGTATACGGCTGAACTATGGCGTTTCTGGCAACGTTGCGGTTTTGTGCTGGTGCGAATGGGAAATCATCGGGAAGCCAGCAGCGGCTGTTATACCGCCATGGCGTTACTTCCCATTAGCGAAGCGGGGAAACGCCTTACCGAGCGGGAGCACCAGCATTTGCGCCGTGATGCGGAAATCCTTGCTCGATGGAACGGTGAGAGCATTCCGCTGGTCCCGCTGAAAGAGACTACGCTTAATGAGGATGACTGGGCTGAGCTGGCCGGGTTTGCCTTCGCGCATCGGCCATTATTGACGTCGCTAGGCTGTCTGAGTCGTCTGCTTGAGCACAGTGAGTTACCTCTTCCGGCCTTGCGCGGACGCATCCAGGCTAAACGTAGCGACGCCGAATTGTGTCAACAGCTCAAGATTTCTGGTCGTAAAGCGTTGCTGGTCATTCAGCGCGCCGAAGCGGCGCAGGCATTAAATCAGCTGGATGCAGAGCGTGAACAGCGGCTACATAATCGCATTATGCAATGGCAATTTTTTCACTAACTTCTTCAATTTCCTGGCATGGTCATTGCGGTTAAGCGGCGTAGAATGATTCTCATCAGTTAAGGAGATCGCCATGAAACATGACCATTTTGTTGTTCAAAGTCCCGATAAACCCGCTCAACAGCTACTCCTGCTGTTTCATGGCGTCGGCGATAACCCGGTTGCCATGGGCGAAATCGGCTCCTGGTTTGCGCCGCTGTTTCCGGATGCGCTAATCGTTAGCATTGGTGGAGCAGAGCCTTACGGAACGACGTCCGGACGTCAGTGGTTTTCGGTGCAGGGCGTAACAGAAGAGAATCGTCAGGAACGTGTTGACGCCATTATGCCGGTGTTTATCGAAACCGTGCGCTACTGGCAGAAGCACAGCGGCGTTTCGCCGCAGGCAACCGCGCTGATTGGTTTTTCTCAGGGTTCAATTATGTCACTTGAGAGCATCAAAGCTGAGCCGGGGCTGGCATCGCGGGTCATCGCCTTCAATGGCCGCTATGCCACCTTGCCAGAGGCTGCAACCACCGCGACGACGGTGCATTTGATTCACGGTGGTGAAGACCGGGTAATTGAGTTATCTCATGCCGTTGCCGCGCAGGAAGCGTTAATTCGCGCCGGTGGGGATGTGACGCTGGATATCGTCGAAAATCTGGGGCACGCCATTGATGAACGCAGTATGCAGTTTGCGCTCGATCATCTGCGTTTTACCGTACCGAAGCACTACTTTGATGAAGCGCTGAGCGGCGGTAAGCCTCACGATGATGATGTGATTACCATGATCTGATTGATCACCGTAGGCCGGATAAAACGCGAAGCGTTGCCATCCGGCACGTAATGCCCGGTGGCGCTAACGCTTACCGGGCCTACGGGACTTATCGGCCTACTAATTATTTCTTCGGTTGGTCCTTATTCGGCCAATCGTCGTCGTCCCATTTATCGTTAAAGTCACGATGCGGGGGAAGCTCCGGCTTGTTGGCAAGAAATTTCTTGTGATCGACGCGCTTGAGATCTTTAATCACGTTCAGCAGCACGCCTACCAGAAACACCAACACCAGAATCCACCAATATTTTGCCAGCCAGTCCATGCTCATTTCCTCTTACAGGAACACTCATCAGGCGACGAGTTGCTCCATGATACGTTGATACATACGGGCAAGCAGCTGCAGGTCGGCGGCATTAACACATTCATTAATTTTATGAATAGTGGCGTTGACCGGCCCAAGTTCTACTACCTGCGCCCCCATGCGGGCAATAAAACGCCCGTCGGACGTCCCGCCTGTAGTCAGTAACTGCGGTTTAATCTCATTATAGTGCTCAATGGCGTTCACCACTGCATCCACCAGTTTACCGCGTTCGGTCAGGAACGGCTGACCGGAAAGCCACCAGTCGACGGTATAACGCAGCTGATGTTTCTCCAGCAGCGCGTGAACCCGTGCTTTAATCATCTCATCGGTCAGCTCAGTGCTGAAACGGAAGTTGAACTGGATAAACAGTTCTCCAGGGATAACGTTGTTGCTTCCGGTTCCAGCCTGAATATTGGCAATCTGCATGCTGGTCGCCGGGAAGAATTCGTTACCCTGATCCCACTCGATCGCCACCAGTTCGTTGAGCATGGGGGCCGCGCGGTGTACCGGGTTATCGGCCAGATGCGGATAGGCTACGTGGCCCTGCACGCCGTGAATGGTCAGGTTGCAGGTCAGTGAACCACGACGTCCATTTTTCACCACGTCGCCAACGATTTCCGTGCTGGATGGCTCACCCACCAGGCAATAATCCAGTCGTTCATTACGCGCCATCAGCGCTTCAACCACCTTCACGGTGCCGTTTTTGGCGCTGGCTTCTTCGTCAGACGTTATCAAAAAGGCCAGACGACCCTGATGGTTTGGATGCTGGGCGACAAAACGTTCTGCGGCCACGACCATCGCCGCCAGTGAACCCTTCATATCGGCAGCGCCACGCCCGAACAACATGCCATCGCGAATGGTCGGTTCGAACGGTGGATTGATCCAGCGATCGACATCGCCGGCAGGCACTACGTCGGTGTGACCGGCAAATGCCAGGGTCTCGCCTTTACCGCGCCATGCCCAAAAATTCTGTGTGTCACCAAAGTCCATTCGCTCAACGGTAAAACCTACCGCGCGCAGGCGTTCAATCATTAACGCCTGGCACCCGGCATCATCCGGGCTCAGGGAAGGACGGCGAATAAGCTGCTGTGTCAGCTCAATGACCGGGCACGACATAGACTACACCTCATTAAAAAACAGAGTATAACTGGATTCACTGAAACCAAGCAGCATAGGCTTACCCGGCGCGCAGAGCAATGGGCGTTTGATAATTGCTGGCATTTCAATCATCAACGCGGCGGCGGAAGCCGCATCGGTGATTTGACTGCGCGTGGATTCATCGAGTTTACGCCAGGTGGTTCCACACGTATTGAGCAGCGCCTCCCAACCTAATTCGCTGATAAAGGACTGTAAGAGCGTGTTGTCCAGACCGTCGACGCGATAATCATGAAAGCGGTAGTCAATACCTTGAGCCTCCAACCAGCGTCTGGCTTTTTTAATCGTGTCGCAATTCTTAATGCCGTAAAGGGTGATCATTTGAATCCTTATTGACGTAACTTGAATATTTATTCTTTTATTCTGTGGCAATGAATAATACATATTGTCATTCAATCGTTATAGAAAAATATAACATTGTTGAACAACAGTGAATAATGATTCCTGAAAGCTCCAAAAAATACCGTATAACTAAAAATCAGAATCTGCCTGTTTGCATCAGCCTGTTTTTCCATCAGAATTGCAAAAGTAGTAGATGATGTATGAATATTTCAAAATATTGCAGTAAGTCACATAAAATTTATGGGTATAGCGCATAGTGATCACATAAACCCCAAACACTGGAGGAATCAATCGCAACCATCGGTTAAATTGCCTTCTTTTAATGATGATGATTTCGTAGAATGCCCATAATAATAAGAGAGGTTGTTATGATTGAACGTGAACTGGGGAACTGGAAAGACTTTATCGAAGTGATGCTTCGTAAATAATTTTCTGGAAGAAATTCATATCCTGTAAAGGATAAAAAAAGGCGACTCAACGTAAGTCGCCTTTTTTGTGTCCGATTATTCTGGGCGTGGCTTCAATGGGAAGCGTCTGCGCACCAGCACAAAGAACAGGGGAACGAAGTAAATCGCCAGGATAGTGGCTGAAATCATCCCGCCCATTACGCCAGTCCCCACCGCATGTTGACCGCCGGAGCCAGCGCCACTGCTGATGGTCATCGGCAGCACCCCGAAGATAAACGCCAGTGACGTCATCAGAATTGGGCGTAAACGTTGGCGACAAGCATGGAGCGTGGCGTCGAGCAGATCGTGTCCTTTCTCGTTCATCTCATTGGCGAATTCAACAATCAATATTGCGTTCTTCGCCGATAGCCCGATAACGGTAAGTAACCCGACCTGGAAATACACATCGTTTTCCAGGCCGCGCATCCAGGTCGCCAGTAGCGCACCAATGACCCCCAACGGCACGACCAGCATGACGGAGAAGGGTACCGACCAGCTTTCGTACAGGGCCGCCAGACACAGGAATACCACCAGCAGAGAAATGGCGTACAGGGCAGGGGCCTGAGAGCCCGATAGCCGTTCCTGATAAGACATCGCAGTCCATTCGAGGCCAAACCCTGTCGGTAACTGGCGCACCAGCGATTCCATTATGTCCATTGCCGTACCGGTACTGACGCCAGGCGCGGCTTCGCCGACAATCTCGACCGCGGAGTAGCCGTTATAGCGCTCCAGACGTGGTGAACCGGTTTCCCAGCGTGAAGTCGCAAAGGCCGAGAAAGGCACCATGCCACCGTTGTTATTGCGGACGTACCACAAGTTAATGTCGTCCGGGAGCATGCGATATTTTGCTGCCGCCTGCACGTAAACCTTCTTCACGCGGCCCCGGTCCATAAAGTCATTGACGTAGCTGGAACCCCAGGCCGTTTGCAATGTGTCGTTGATGTCGTCGATGGAAACGCCCAGCGCCTGGGCTTTGCGCTGATCGATATCAATTTGCAACTGTGGGCTGTCGTCCAGACCGTTATGACGAACGCGAGTCAGGGACGTGTCTTTCCCTGCCAGCTCAATGAGTTTGTCGCGCGCGGCCATTAACGCATCATGGCCCGCACCGGCGTGATCCTGCAGCTCCATATCGAAACCGGCAGAGCTTCCGAGGCCGCTGATAGCCGGAGGGCTGCTGGCGAAGACGCGGGCTTCTTTAATCTTATTAAAGGCTTTGGTCGCACGTTCGATGATGGCGAAAGAGGTCCCGGTAGTGGTGTCGCGCTCATCCCAGTCTTTTAAGCGGACAAACATACGTGCCACGTTTTGACCGTTCCCGCCAGGGCCAGAACCGACTGTGGAAAAGACTGACATAATGTTGTCTTTCTCATGGGTGAAGTAATACTTCTCCACTTCCTCAACCACTTTCAATGTTTGCTGCTGTGTGGAGCCGCTGGGCAACTGTACCGAGGTGGTAAACATGCCGCGGTCTTCCAGTGGCAGGAAGGAGGTTGGCAGGCGCAGGAACAGGAAAACCATTCCGCCGAGCAGCAGGCCGTAGATCAGTATCCAGCGCAGGCTGCGGTGCAGAATTCTGGCGACGCCTTTTTCGTAGCGCTCGGCGTTGCGATTAAACATCCGGTTAAACCAGCCGAAGAAACCGGTTTGTCCGTGATGCTCACCCTTATGCAGCGGTTTGAGCAGGGTGGCGCACAGTGCAGGGGTGAGGATCATCGCCACCAGAACAGACAGCACCATGGCGGAGACGATGGTAATCGAGAACTGGCGGTAAATTGCCCCGGTGGTGCCGCCGAAGAAGGCCATCGGGATAAACACCGCTGACAGCACCATGGCGATACCGACCAGCGCACCCTGGATTTGTCCCATCGATTTCCGTGTCGCTTCCCGCGGTGAGAGTCCTTCCTCACTCATAATACGCTCGACGTTTTCCACAACTACAATGGCGTCATCGACCAGCAGACCGATCGCCAGCACCATCGCAAACATCGTCAAGGTGTTAACGCTATAGCCAAAGGCGTAAAGCACGGAGAAGGTACCCATCAGGACGACGGGAACGGCGATGGTGGGAATCAGCGTGGCGCGGAAGTTTTGCAGGAACAGGTACATCACGAGGAATACCAGTGCAATAGCTTCCAGAAGGGTTTTTACCACGTCGATGATTGAGGCTTTAACAAAGGAGGTGGTTTCATACGCCACCTTATATTCCAGCCCGTGCGGAAAATATTGTGACAGCTCGTTCAAACGGTTAATGACCAGCGTTGCTGTCGCCATTTCATTGGCGCCTGAAGCCAGCTTCACGCCCAGGCCGGAGGCAGGATTTCCATTAAAGCGGCTGAGGTAATCATACTTTTCAGCACCCATTTCGACCGTTGCCACATCGCCCAGTTTAACTTCTGAACCATCCTGGTTGACGCGTAGCGTAATGGCGCGGAATTCATCCGGAGTCTGCAGCAGCGACTGGGCATTAATCGTCGCATTCAGCGCCTGTTTGTCTACTGAAGGCGTGCCGCCAAGTTGTCCGACGGCAATCTGCGCATTCTGTGACTCGATAGCGTCGGTCACATCTTTAGCGGTCATCTGGAAACTGTTCAGTTTGGCCGGGTCAAGCCAGATACGCATGGAGTACTGTGAGCCGTAAGCGTCAATATCCCCCACGCCGTTAATACGGCTGAGCGGATCCTGAATGTTACTGGCGACGTAGTCGGCGATGTCCTGCTTATCCATTGAGCCATCGGTGGAGACAAAGGCGATAGTCAGAATATTGGTGTCCCCGGTCTTACGCACCGTAACTCCCTGATCCTGTACCGCCTGCGGCAGTTTACGCATTGCCGATTGCAGCTGGTTTTGCACCTGCTGGACGGCCTCATCAGGATCGGTTCCGGCAACAAAGCTCAACGTAACCGTAGCCTGACCTGTCCCGCTGCTCTGCGATGACATGTACATCAGGTTATCGAGACCGGTCATGTTCTGCTCGATAACCTGGGTGACGGTGTTTTCCAGAGTCTGAGCCGAGGCGCCAGGATAGTTGGCGGTGACCCGCACGTTTGGCGGTGCCAGATCGGGATATTGCTCAACGGGCAGTGAAAAAATAGCCAGGGCTCCTGTCAGGCACAACAGGATAGCTAACACCCAGGCAAAAATGGGGCGATCGATGAAAAAATTCGCCATTAAAAGAGGACCTCGTGTTTCTGCGTATCGTTATGGGTATGGCTTGCTTCACTTTAGCGGCAAGGTACGGGTCAAACGTGGAGAAAAAAAGAAGATAATGTAAATTATCATGCCCGTTTACAGCATACCTTTCGTGCCAACGCCGTCAGGCCTGGATCCAGACCCGACGGCGCTTTGCGGTTCTTTACGTTAGCTCACTGTCTGATTCAGCCGAACGGAAACTGATGCTCACCAACGTTCCCCCTCCAGAAGGTTGAGAGAAGGTCAACGTGCCGCTTAGTCTTTCCGCCCGCTCACGCATAATATTTAGTCCATAGTGCCCTGTAGGCTCATGCGGCTCGCCAATGCCGATGCCGTTATCGCGGATATAAACCGTGTGGTTGCCGTCCGGAGCCGTTACGCAACTGACGGCAATTTCGCTCGCACTCGCATGCTTAATGGCGTTCAGCACCGCTTCGCGGATGATCTGCAACAGATGCACCTGCATTTGCGCATCCAGCGCAAGCGTAGGCAACCGACAATCGAGTGTGAGTTTAGCTGAGGTCTGATTTTGCAGCGTTTCCAGCATTTCATGCAGGGCGGAGGGTAAATCGGCCTGCTGTAAGGTCAGACGGAAGGTGGTCAGCAGCTCGCGCAATTGACGATAGGCATCATTCAGCGCCTGGGAGAAATCCGCCATAATGCTTTGCGCTGGGGCGTTATCTTCCGGAATTGAACGTTTAAGCAACGTGAGCTGAATGCGTAAATAAGAGAGCACCTGCGCCAGCGAGTCGTGCAGCTCGCGTGCAATGGTCGCGCGCTCTTCCATTAACAACAGCTGCTGAAAATGTTTTTGCGCCTGGTTGAAGTACAACCCGCGTCCCAGCATCGAGGAGACGCTGTTGAGCAGCGGAGTAGAAGCGTTGACGTTTGGACTTTGCCAGTGCAGTTCGCCGTAGACGGTTTCCTGCATGGTGACTGGCAGGATTTGCATTGGCAGCTCGAGGCTTTTAGTCCCTTCGCTAATCCGCCAGTTATCACCGACGGTGAGCTCAAGGAAATACGCGGCGTCATGTTCGCGGACGATCTGTAAAATATGGCGGAAGCAGTGCACGTCAATCTGGCTGGTATTTAACGCTTGGGAGCACTGATACAACACCTCCAGACGGCGATTGGCTTCGTGGAGATCGTGGGTTTTCTCTGCTACCGAGGCTTCCAGCGAGCGGTACAGCTTGTGTAATTCACTCGACATCTGGCTAAACGTTTTGCCCAGCAATCCCAGTTCATTGGGCAAACCGGTATCCAGCGGTGGGATATCAAACTGACCGTGTTCAATTTGCTGACTGGCCATCACCAGTTTATTCAGTGGACGGACCACCTGCTGGCGAATGCGCCGCAGGGTAAAGAAGACGAGGGTGAATATGCCTATCCCGCCCGCCAGCGAGATGCCAAATACCAGCATCACTTTGCGTTCGGCATAATGCTGCAACGCCAGCACGAAGAGATCGATTTGATCGACGTAGTTGTTGATGTTGGCCTGGTACCATTTTAAATCGCCGTCGATCAGGCGGGCGTTCATTTCCAGCCAGTTAGCATGCAGACGTCCATAGCGGCTTTTTACCGCTTGTGGCACATACCACGCGTTCAGATTCTGTAGTGCTGGCGAGTTTAGCGCCTGCTGGAAAAGCTGGCGGTGGGCGTTAAGCTGCGGGCTCTGGCTTTGTAGATCGTAACCCAGACGGTAGCTTTGCATGCGCAATGAGCCAGCAACGTTGATGGCTTCGGCATCTCGCAAGCTGCTGGTCAGCGTGAGCAGCGCAATACCCGTTGAGAGAATTGACAGCAGCACTATGTAGAAAAAAGCTTTAGCCAGACTGGCCGAAACCGGACGCTTTACCGTCACTTGTGCATCCTCACACAATACACGTCGCGCCTGAAAACAGCGTGAACGATGCGGTGTATTTGATAAATGTTAATAAAACGCCATGAAACTGGATGGTAACTGAAACACAATTTCATATGCGATGAAATAAATTGATCTGCCACAGGTTCTGGATAAATAGTTGTGCTTCCTGGGCAAATGAACATTGCCGCTTCCTTCCGTGTCGGTTAATAACACTCTTATAAAGAATAAGGTTTTTGCAACCAAAAAAGAAGGAAGCCATGAATCGTTTTATTATGGTCAATAGCCAGCAGTGCCTGGGATGCCATGCCTGTGAGGTCGCCTGCGTCATGGCTCACAATGGCGAACAGCATGTCCTGAACCAACGGCATTTTCAGCCCCGAATTACCGTCATTAAGCATCAGCAGCAGCGCAGCGCGGTGACCTGCCACCACTGCGAAGATGCACCCTGCGCCAGAAGCTGCCCAAACGGGGCAATTAGCCATGATAACGACAGCGTTCAGGTGAACCCGCAAAAGTGTATTGGCTGTAAATCGTGCGTTGTAGCCTGTCCTTTCGGCACGATGCAGATCGTACTCACTCCCGTAGCCAAAGGGAAGGTGAAAGCTACCGCGCACAAATGCGATCTGTGCCAGGGGCGTGAACAGGGACCCGCCTGCGTAGAAAACTGTCCGGCGCAGGCGTTACAGCTGGTGACGGAAAATTCACTTACCGGTCTGTCAAAAGCGCGCAGGCTGCGTACCGCAAGTCTGGAAAGCCAGCCATGGCATGCCAGCACTACCGATTTTGTTCCACATGTCATCACTAAACGTGAGCAAATGCAGGCGACGCCTGCGCGCGGGGAGCCGGATAAACTGGCGATTGAGGCCCGGAAAACCAGCTTTGAAGAGATCTATCTGCCGTTTCGTACGGCGCAGGCGGAGCGCGAAGCCTCTCGCTGCCTGAAATGCGGCGACCACAGTATCTGCGAATGGACCTGTCCGTTGCATAACCACATTCCGCAGTGGATTGAACTGGTCAAAGCCGGGAATATCGACGCGGCGGTTGAGCTTTCTCACCAGACCAACTGCCTGCCGGAGGTGACCGGACGCGTATGCCCGCAGGATCGACTCTGCGAAGGGGCATGCACGGTGCGTAGCGAGCATGGCGCAGTCACCATCGGTAATATTGAGCGTTACATCTCCGATCGGGCGCTGAGTAAAGGATGGCGACCGGACTTAAGCCATGTGCAGAAAGTGGACAAGCGTGTTGCCATCATCGGTGCGGGTCCGGCGGGTCTGGCCTGTGCGGATGTGCTGGCGCGCAGCGGTATCAGCGCCACCGTCTACGATCGCCATCCCGAAATTGGCGGTTTGCTGACGTTCGGTATTCCTGCCTTCAAGCTGGACAAATCGCTGCTGGCGCGCCGCCGTGAAATCTTCAGCGCCATGGGTATTCATTTTGAACTTAACTGTGAAGTGGGTAAGGATGTCGCGCTTGAAAAGCTGCTGGAGGATTACGATGCCGTGTTCGTGGGCGTAGGAACCTATCGTTCCATGAAGGCGGACCTGCCAAATGAAGACGCGCCAGGCGTGTATGATGCGCTGCCGTTCCTGATTGCCAACACCAAGCAGGTGATGGGGCTGGAGGAACTGCCTGAAGAACCGTTTATCGACACCGCCGGACTAAACGTGGTTGTGCTGGGCGGAGGCGATACGGCAATGGACTGTGTGCGAACCGCCCTGCGTCATGGTGCAAGCCAGGTGACCTGCGCCTATCGTCGTGATGAAGCCAACATGCCCGGCTCGAAAAAAGAGGTGAAGAATGCCCGGGAAGAGGGGGCAAATTTCGAGTTTAACGTTCAGCCGGTTGAGCTGGTGTTGCATGCCGATGGGCGAGTCAGCGGTGTGCGTTTCTTACGTACCCAACTTGGTGAACCTGATGCGCAGGGCCGTCGTCGCCCGGTTCCCATTGCCGGGAGTGAGTTTGTCATGCCCGCAGATGCGGTGATTATGGCGTTTGGTTTTCACCCACACGGCATGCCGTGGCTGGAGTCGCATGGCGTTAAGGTCGATAACTGGGGGCGCATTGCCGCCGATGTTGAAAGTGCATACCGTTATCAAACCAGTAACCCGAAAATCTTTGCCGGTGGTGACGCGGTACGCGGTGCAGACCTGGTGGTGACGGCTATGGCGGAAGGGCGGCACGCCGCCCAGGGGATCGTCGACTGGCTGGGCGTAAAATCAGTCAAATCTCATTAATCGGCGAGTAGGCCGGATAAAACGCGTTAGCGTTGCCATCCGGCAATGTGCCGCATGCATGCCTGATGGCGCTTTGCTTATCAGGCCTACATTGTTCCAAGACAAACCCGGTTTCACGGCGTAGTATTATTTTTCACTTCTCGCCGTGGAGCCGGTATGTCGCAAAAAATTACCCTCATCAAAGATAAAGTCCTCTCCGATAACTACTTCGTCCTGCGCAATATCACTTATGACCTGACCCGTAAGAATGGAGAGGTGATCCGTCACAAACGTGAGGTTTACGATCGTGGCAACGGCGCCACAATCCTGCTGTATAACCCGGAGAAGAAAACGGTGGTGCTCATCCGCCAGTTTCGCGTTGCGACATGGGTCAACGGTAACGAAGACGGTCAACTGATTGAAACCTGCGCCGGGCTGCTGGATAACGACGAACCGGAAGCATGTATTCGAAAAGAGGCGATTGAAGAGACCGGCTTTGAAGTGGGTGAAGTACGTAAACTGTTTGAGCTATACATGTCGCCGGGCGGTGTGACGGAAATAATCCACTTCTTCATCGCGCAATACCGTGACAGTCAGCGTGCAAACGCGGGGGGCGGTGTGGAAGATGAAGATATTGAAGTTCTGGAACTGCCGTTCACACAGGCGCTGGAAATGATCAAAACGGGTGAGATCCGTGACGGTAAAACGGTGCTATTACTGAACTATTTGCAGTCATCGCATCTCATGGACTAATGCGCGGGATTTATATTTCTTTACAAATTTACGGCCAATCCGACGATTCTTATTGAGCCACATCAGTCGCGCAAGGAAGATACCGCTTAGGCTGTGTGTTTTGACTTCGGGGTTGTACCGTCCATGCGCTATCGCGTTATTCTCCTTTTCCTGCTCGGGTTGCTACCTGCCCGATTGCTGTGGGCTGCGCCCGCGCAACAGGCGTTTTCTGACTGGCAGGTAACGTGTAATAACCAAAATTTTTGCGTGGCGCGAAATACCGGAGAGCACCACGGCCTGGTCATGACCTTGAGCCGCAGCGCTGGGGCACATACTGACGCCGTGTTGCGTATTGAGCTGGGCGGGCTGGAATCGTCCAGCGTCAAAGAGAGCGATATTGCGCCGCGTCTGCTGTTGGATGGTGCGCCACTCTCGCTGAGCGGCGAGCACTGGCGCATAACTCCCTGGCAGCTGACGACCGATGATCCCGCCACCATCAGCGCATTTTTACAAACCGTACAGGACGCGAAGGCGATTACCCTGCAAAAAGGTGCGCAAAACCTTTCGCTGGCCGGGCTAAAAGCCGCGTTGTTGTTTATCGACGCCAAGCAAAAACGGGTGGGGAGCGAAACTGCATGGATTGAAAAAGGTGACGAGCCTCCGCTCAGCGTACCTCCGGCCCCCGCGCTGAAAGGTGTAGCGGTCATTAATCCAACGCCAACGCCTCTCACGCAGCAGGAGCGCAGTGAACTGCTGGACTATGGTAACTGGCGGATCAACGGTATTCGCTGCTCTATCGATCCGCTGCGTCGCGAGATGCGCGTCACGGCCCTAACGGATGATAAAGCGCTGCTGATGATTGGTTGTGAGGCCGGGGCGTATAACACCATCGATCTGGCGTGGGTGGTTTCACGTACGACTCCGTTGACTTCACGCGCGGTACGGTTAAGCCTGCCGTTTAAAACGGATGCAGAAAGTCGCGATATGGAGCTGACCAACGCTACGTTTGACGAGAAGTCGCGGGAGCTGGTCACCCTCGCTAAAGGACGAGGGTTGGCAGATTGCGGTATCCAGACCCGCTGGCGCTACGACGGTCAACGTTTTCGCCTGGTGCGCTATGCCCAGGAGCCAAGCTGCGATAACTGGCATGGGCCAGATGCCTGGCCCACACTGTGGATCACGCGTTAAGCACCTTGTGCGCTTTGTCGACGATGTTATCTACCGTAAAGCCGAAGAACGGGAACAATTTGTCCGCTGGAGCCGACTCTCCATAACCCGTCATCCCAACAATTGCCCCTTTCAGCCCGACATATTTGTACCAGTAGTCAGCAATTCCTGCTTCTACCGCCACGCGAGCGCTGACGTTTGCTGGCAGGACCGATTCCCGGTACGCCTCATCCTGGGCGTCGAAGATATCGGTTGAGGGCAGAGAAACCACTCGCACGTTACGACCTTCTCCGGTCAGTTTTTCCGCTGCCAGCAGCGTGATTTCCATTTCTGAACCGGTAGCAATCAAAATAACATCCGGCTTACCGCCGCCATCCTTCAGTACATAACCGCCGCGGGCAATTTGCTGCACCTGCTCAGGCGTGCGCTCAACCTGTGCCAGATTCTGCCGCGAGAGGATCAGCGCCGTTGGCCCGTCATGACGTTCTACTGCCAGCTTCCAGCCTACCGCCGCCTCAACCTGATCGCACGGTCGCCAGGTACTGAAATTAGGCGTCAGGCGCAGGCTAGCGAGCTGTTCAACGGCCTGGTGCGTAGGACCATCTTCCCCCAGGCCAATCGAGTCGTGGGTATAAACCATGATTTGTCGGGCTTTCATCAGTGCCGCCATACGCGCGGCATTTCGGGCATATTCGACAAACATCAGGAACGTAGCGGTGTACGGAACGAAGCCCCCGTGATGGGCGATACCGTTGGCAATCGCGGTCATGCCAAATTCCCGCACGCCGTAGTGGATGTAGTTTCCTGCATGATCCTCTTTAAGAGAGGAAGAGCCTTTCCAGATGGTCAGGTTGCTGGGGGCCAAATCCGCCGATCCGCCAAGCAGCTCAGGCAGTATAGGCCCGTAAGCGTTGAGGGTATTTTGCGAGGCCTTGCGGGTGGCGATTTTGGCCGGATTGGCCTGCAGCTCGGTAATATATTTCTGGGTTGTTTCTTCCCACTTTTCCGGCAGCCCACCGCTCATCCGGCGAGTAAACTCTGCCGCCAGTTCCGGGTAGGCTTGTTGGTAAGCTGCGAATTTCTCCTTCCAGCCCTGTTGCGCTTTTTCGCCTGTCTCGCGTGCGTCCCACGCCCGGTAAATCTCTTTGGGGATCTCAAAAGCAGGATGATGCCACCCCAGCTTCTGCCGGGTCAGTGCTACCTCTTCTTCGCCCAGCGCAGCGCCGTGCGCTTCCTCTTTCCCTGCTTTATTTGGTGAGCCAAAACCAATCACCGTGCGGCAGATAATTAGCGATGGTTTATCGGTAACAGCCTGCGCTTCCTGAATGGCTTTTTTCACCGCCTCTGGGTCATGACCGTCAATGTCGTGCACCACATGCCAGTGATAAGCCTCAAAGCGTTTTGCAGTATCGTCGGTAAACCAGCCGTCAGTTTCTCCGTCAATTGAGATGCCGTTGTGATCGTAGAAGCCAATGAGTTTGCCAAGCCCCAGCGTGCCCGCCAGCGAACAAGCCTCGTGTGAAATACCCTCCATCAGACAGCCGTCGCCCATAAAGACCCAGGTAAAGTGGTTAACAATCTCATGGTCCGGCTGGTTAAACTGCGCTGCCAGCGTACGTTCGGCAATGGCCATACCGACGGCGTTGGCTAAACCCTGACCCAGCGGTCCTGTCGTGGTTTCCACGCCCGGCGTGTAGCCAATTTCCGGGTGCCCTGGCGTCTTCGAATGGAGCTGACGGAAGTTCTTTAATTCTTCGATTGGCAGGTCGTAACCGGAAAGATGCAACAGGCTGTAAAGCAGCATTGAGGCGTGGCCGTTGGACAGAATAAACCGGTCACGATCGTACCAGGTGGGATCGGTCGGGTTATGGCGTAGAAAATCGTTCCACAGAACTTCGGCGATATCGGCCATCCCCATTGGTGCTCCAGGGTGGCCGGAGTTAGCTTTTTGGACGGCATCCATACTTAGCGCACGAATGGCATTGGCAAGCTCTTTACGGGTCATAGGAAATACTCCTTGAAAAGTAAAGTGTTAGATGCGTGTTGTGATTCACACTTTTGGGAAAATTGCGGGCGTTGTCAGCAAAAAGCATAGCAGACAGGCATGGTATTGCTGGATTAAGCAGGTAACATGGTTGTTATAAATTGATAACAAATTCTTTCTTTGAATGGTGAGAGTTTGGGGACCTTCAAAGTTTGTACCGTTGACTGAGGTGATAATGTGCGGCTCAGTAGAATGGTTACCCGCGCCACTTTTTTGATAGATACGTGAAAGGAACAACAAGATGGATGACCAGTTAAAACAAAGCGCCCTCGATTTCCACGAATTTCCGGTACCCGGTAAAATCCAGGTTTCTCCGACCAAGCCTCTGGCAACGCAGCGCGACCTGGCGCTGGCCTACTCGCCGGGCGTGGCTGCACCGTGTCTTGAAATTGAAAAGGATCCGCTGGCAGCCTACAAATACACCGCGCGCGGCAACCTGGTTGCGGTTATTTCCAACGGCACAGCGGTGCTGGGTCTCGGTAACATTGGCGCGTTAGCCGGCAAACCGGTGATGGAAGGTAAAGGCGTTCTGTTTAAGAAATTCGCCGGGATCGACGTGTTCGACATTGAAGTCGATGAACTCGATCCGGATAAGTTTATCAATGTGGTTGCGGCCCTGGAGCCCACGTTTGGCGGTATCAACCTCGAAGATATTAAAGCGCCGGAGTGCTTCTACATTGAGCAAAAACTGCGCGAGCGCATGAATATTCCGGTCTTCCACGATGATCAGCACGGTACGGCAATCATTAGTACAGCCGCTATTCTGAACGGTCTGCGGGTGGTGGAGAAGAACATCTCTGACGTACGCATGGTGGTGTCCGGCGCAGGTGCGGCGGCGATTGCCTGTATGAACCTGCTGGTGGCGCTGGGGATGCAGAAACACAATATTGTGGTCTGCGACTCCAAAGGCGTGATTTACAAAGACCGCGAACCGAACATGGCGGAAACCAAAGCGGCTTACGCGGTGGTGGATGACGGTAAGCGTACGCTGGATGATGTCATTGACGGCGCAGATATTTTCCTCGGCTGCTCGGGCCCGAAAGTGCTGACGCAGGAAATGGTTAAGAAGATGGCGCGTGCGCCAATGATTCTGGCACTCGCCAACCCGGAGCCGGAAATCCTGCCGCCGCTGGCAAAAGAGGTGCGTTCCGACGCCATCATCTGTACCGGTCGTTCAGACTACCCGAACCAGGTTAACAACGTCCTGTGCTTCCCGTTCATCTTCCGCGGTGCGCTGGACGTTGGTGCGACGGCCATCAACGAAGAGATGAAACTGGCGGCGGTGCACGCGATTGCTGAGCTGGCGCATGCTGAGCAGAGTGAAGTGGTGGCATCTGCTTATGGCGATCAGGACCTGAGCTTCGGCCCGGAATACATCATTCCGAAACCGTTCGACCCGCGTCTGATCGTCAAAATCGCCCCCGCGGTGGCGAAAGCGGCGATGGACTCCGGCGTGGCAACGCGTCCGATTGCCGACTTTGACGCTTACATCGATAAGCTGACTGAATTCGTCTACAAAACCAACCTGTTCATGAAGCCGATTTTCTCCCTGGCACGCAAAGCGCCGAAGCGCGTGGTGCTGACCGAAGGGGAAGAAGCGCGCGTACTGCACGCTACCCAGGAGCTGATCACGTTAGGGCTGGCAAAACCGATCCTGATCGGTCGTCCAAGCGTTATTGAAATGCGTATCCAGAAACTGGGTCTGCAGATCAAAGCGGGCGTCGATTTTGAAATCGTCAACAATGAGTCCGATCCGCGCTTTAAAGAGTACTGGAGCGAGTACTACCAGATTATGAAGCGTCGTGGGATTACCCAGGAGCAGGCGCAGCGTGCGGTGATTGCCAACACTACGGTGATTGGCGCAATCATGGTACAGCGCGGCGAAGCGGATGCGATGATCTGCGGTACGATTGGCGACTATCATGAGCACTTCAGTGTGGTAAAAGAGGTATTTGGCCATCGCGACGGCGTGCATACTGCCGGGGCGATGAACGCCTTGCTGCTGCCAAGCGGTAACACCTTTATCGCCGATACCTACGTCAACGACGATCCTACGCCTGAGCAACTGGCGGAAATCGCCGTGATGGCGGCAGAGACCGTGCGTCGCTTTGGTATCGAACCGAAGGTGGCGTTGCTGTCGCACTCCAACTTTGGTTCCTCTAACTGTCCGTCGGCCAGCAAAATGCGCGACGCGCTGGAGCTGATTAAGGCGCGCGCGCCAGAGTTGATGATTGACGGCGAAATGCACGGCGACGCCGCGCTGGTGGAAAGCATCCGTAATGACCGCATGCCGGACAGTCCGTTGAAAGGCTCAGCGAATATTCTGGTGATGCCAAATATGGAAGCGGCCCGTATTAGTTACAACTTACTACGCGTTTCCAGTTCTGAAGGCGTTACGGTTGGCCCAGTGCTGATGGGGGTTGCGAAACCGGTTCACGTATTAACGCCGATCGCCTCTGTTCGTCGTATCGTTAATATGGTGGCGCTGGCGGTTGTAGAAGCCCAAACGCAGCCGCTGTAATTTCACTTTAATTTATTTCCGGCGCGGGTTTCTCCCGCGCCTTTTTATTTTCCCTTTCTTAGTGATCTACTTCACCTTTTAAACCTGGTTGCCGAATTTTGTTATTTACTCTGACGAAAAATTGCCACGATGAGGGCAGTTTTAGCGGAGGCGGTGAGCAATGGAAAAAGAACGCATTATTCAGGAATTTGTGCCGGGGAAACAGGTCACGCTGGCGCATCTCATTGCGCACCCCGGCGAGGAATTAGCGAAAAAGATCGGCGTTCCCGAAGCGGGCGCTATCGGCATCATGACGCTGACGCCAGGCGAAACCGCGATGATTGCCGGTGACTTAGCCATGAAGGCGGCGGATGTACATATCGGTTTTCTCGATAGATTCAGCGGCGCACTGGTGATCTACGGTTCGGTAGGCGCAGTAGAAGAAGCGTTATTACAGACGGTAAGCGGTCTGGGTCGATTATTAAATTTCACTTTGTGCAACCTGACAAAAAGTTAATCAGAGGCGGCGATGAAACGTATTGCATTTGTCGGTACGGTGGGGGCGGGGAAAACAACGCTCTTTAATGCGCTACAGGGGAATTATTCCCTCGCCAGAAAAACACAGGCCGTGGAGTTTAATGAAAATGGCGATATCGATACGCCAGGGGAATATTTTAGCCATCCGCGCTGGTATCACGCCTTAATTACCACGCTGCAGGATGTCGATACGTTGATTTATATACACGCGGCAAATGATAAAGAAAGTCGCTTACCTGCCGGGCTGTTGGATATCGGCGCCAGTAAACGACAAATCGCCGTTATCAGTAAAACGGACATGCCGGATGCCGACGTCGCCGCAACGCGACAACTACTTCGCGGGATGGGGTTTCAGGAGCCGATTTTTGAGCTCAATAGCCATGACCCGCGCAGCGTGCAGCACCTGGTGGATTATCTGACTGAGCTCAGCCAAAAGGAGGAAAGGGCAGGTGAAAAAACTCATCACAGCTAACGATATTCGTGCGGCCCACGCACGCGGCGAACAGGAAATGTCGGTTGTTCTGCGCGCCAGCATCATTACCCCGGAGGCGCGCGAAGTTGCGGAGCTGCTGGGCGTTACCATCAGTGAATGCGATGAATCCGCGCCAACTGCTGCTGTACCGGCGGCGGTTGATGATGGCAAAACGGAAAGCCAGCGCATTCGCGAAACCATCATTGCGCAGTTACCGGAAGGGCAGTTTACCGAAAGCCTGGTCGCCCAGCTGATGGACAAAGTTATGAAGGAGAAGCAGTCGCTGGAGCAGGGCGGAATGCAGCCGAGCTTTAACTCGGTAACCGGCAAAGGCGGCGTCAAAGTCATCGACGGCAGCAGCGTGAAGTTTGGTCGTTTTGACGGCGCGCAGCCACACTGCGTGGGCTTAACCGATCTGGTGACCGACCAGGACGGTAGCAGCATGGCCGCCGGGTTTATGCAGTGGGATAACGCCTTTTTCCCATGGACGCTGAACTACGACGAAATCGACATGATTCTGGAAGGCGAGCTGCACGTTCGCCACGAAGGCGAAACCATGATTGCAAAAGCCGGGGACGTAATGTTTATCCCGAAAGGCTCCAGCATCGAATTTGGTACGCCATCAACGGTGAAGTTTCTGTATGTGGCCTGGCCTGCGAACTGGCAGTCCTGCTAAGGCGGATGTATGAAGGATTTCATTACCGAAGCGTGGCTCAGAGCGAATCATACGCTCAGCGAAGGGGCTGAAATTCATCTCCCCGCTGACGCTCGCCTGACGCCGTCTGCCCGGGAATTACTGGAAAGCCGACATCTGCGTATTAAGTTTATCGACGAGCAGGGCAGCCTGTTTATTGATGACGAAGAACAGCAGCCGCAGCCGGTGCATGGGTTAACCAGCAGCGATACGCATCCACAGGCCAGCTGCGAACTGTGCCATCAACCGGTGGCGAAGAAACCGGACACCCTGACGCATCTGACGGCGGACAAGATGGTCGCCAAAAGCGATCCGCGCCTGGGATTTCGCGCCGCGCTGGACAGCACCATCGCCCTGGCTGTGTGGTTGCAGATTGAGATGGCAGAACCGTGGCAGCCGTGGCTGGCGGATATCCGCTCGCGCCTGGGCAATATTATGCGCGCTGACGCCATGGATGAGCCGCTGGCAGCACAAGCTGTCGTGGGTTTAAGTGACGAAGATTTACACCGTCTTTCGCATCAACCGCTGCGCTATCTGGACCACGACCATCTGGTGCCTGAAGCCAGCCACGGACGTGATTGCGCGCTGCTTAATCTGCTGCGTACCAAAGTCCGTGAAACGGAGACGGTGGCGGCCCAGGTGTTCATCACTCGCAGTTTTGAGGTTATGCGACCGGACATTATGCAGGCGCTCAACCGCCTTTCCAGTACGGTCTACGTGATGATGATTCTGAGCGTTGCGAAGCATCCGCTGACGGTTAACCAAATTCAACAGCGACTGGGGGAGAAGCAATGATCATTGAACGTGCTCGTCAACTCGCCCAACGCTCACCGGCACGGGTGGTGTTCCCGGATGCGCTGGATGTCCGGGTGTTGAAGGCGGCGAATTACCTGCACCAGCACGGTCTGGCACATCCCATTCTCGTTGCCAGTCCGTTTGCGCTGCGCCAGTTTGCCCTCAGTCACCGGGTGGCAATGGATGGTATTCAGGTTATCGATCCGCAAAGCAATCAGCCAATGCGCGAAGAGTTTGCGCTGCGCTGGCTGGCCCGCGCGGGAGATAAAACGCCTGCGGATGCGCTGGAAAAACTCAACGATCCGCTGATGTTCGCCGCTGCAATGGTTAGCGCGGGTAAAGCTGACGTCTGTATTGCGGGCAATCTCTCATCAACAGCGAACGTGCTGCGTGCCGGATTACGCATTATCGGGCTACAGCCTGGCTGTAAAACGCTGTCGTCAATTTTCCTGATGCTGCCGCAGTACCTTGGTCCGTCATTAGGTTTTGCCGATTGCAGCGTCGTGCCGCAGCCCACCGCCGCACAGCTTGCGGATATTGCGATTGCCAGCGCGCAGACATGGCAGGCGATCACTGGTGAAGAGCCGCGCGTGGCTATGCTGTCGTTTTCAAGTAATGGCAGTGCTCGCCATCCTAACGTCGCTAACGTGCAGCAGGCGACCGAGATCGTTCGTGAGCGTGCCCCGCAGCTTACCGTGGACGGAGAACTGCAATTTGATGCCGCCTTTGTTCCGGATGTCGCAGCGCAAAAAGCGCCCGCCAGTCCGTTAAAGGGCAATGCCAATGTGATGGTCTTCCCATCGCTGGAGGCAGGCAATATTGGCTACAAAATCGCTCAGCGTCTGGGAGGGTATCGCGCAGTAGGTCCGTTGATTCAAGGGCTTGCCGCACCGCTTCATGATCTCTCCCGTGGCTGTAGCGTACAGGAAATTATCGAACTGGCGTTGGTGGCAGCAGTGCCGCGCCAGACTGACATGAGTCGTGAAAACGCCTCGCACACACTGGTTGTATAAGGTCCCGTTCTGGACCCCCTTTGACTTAAGAGGAAAGCATAATGGAAGCATTAGGAATGATTGAAACCCGGGGCCTGGTTGCACTGATTGAGGCTTCTGACGCAATGGTTAAAGCGGCACGCGTGAAACTGGTTGGCGTGAAGCAGATCGGTGGCGGTCTGGTCACTGCCATGGTCCGTGGCGATGTAGCGGCATGTAAAGCTGCAACGGACGCAGGTGCTGCGGCAGCACAGCGTATTGGCGAGCTGGTTTCAGTACACGTGATCCCACGTCCGCACGGCGATCTGGAAGAAGTGTTCCCGATCAGCTTTAAAGGCGACAGCAACGACATGTAAGTCGTCCATGTGACGCCACAGACTTCATTGCTGGCGTCACCCTCTCTCCTTTTCACATTACCTTCTGCGGAGGGTAGGGGGAGGTTTTACCTGAAATATGCCACGGAGGCGCGTATGAAACTGGCAATCGTTACAGGACAAATTGTTTGTACCGTACGCCATCAGGGGCTCGCGCACGACAAGTTGCTGATGGTGGAAATGATTGACGCCCAGGGAAATCCCGACGGGCAATGTGCTGTTGCTATCGACAGCATCGGGGCGGGAACCGGAGAGTGGGTGCTGCTGGTCAGCGGAAGCTCCGCCCGTCAGGCGCACCGGAATGAATCATCGCCTGTCGATCTGTGCGTGATTGGCATTGTCGATGAAGTGGTGGCAGGTGGTCAGGTGATCTTCCATAAATAAGGCAGAAAATCATGAATCAACAGGATATTGAACAGGTCGTGAAAGCGGTACTGCTGAAAATGAAAGACAGCAGCCAACCCGTCAGTGCCGTTCAAGAAATGGGCGTTTTTGCCTCCCTGGATGACGCAGTGGCGGCAGCAAAACTGGCCCAGCAGGGGTTGAAAAGCGTCGCTATGCGCCAACTGGCTATCACGGCTCTACGTGAGGCGGGCGAAAAGCACGCCAGAGAATTAGCGGAACTTGCCGTCACTGAAACCGGCATGGGACGCGTCGAAGATAAATTTGCCAAAAACGTGGCGCAGGCGCGCGGCACGCCGGGTGTGGAATGCCTGTCTCCACAGGTTCTGACCGGCGATAACGGTCTGACGCTGATTGAAAACGCACCGTGGGGCGTGGTGGCCTCGGTAACCCCATCCACCAACCCGGCCGCGACCGTCATTAACAACGCCATCAGCCTGATTGCCGCTGGTAACAGCGTGGTCTTCGCACCGCATCCGGCGGCGAAAAAAGTCTCTCAGCGCGCTATCACTCTGCTTAACCAGGCGGTGGTTGCCGCAGGCGGTCCGGCAAACCTGCTGGTCACCGTTGCCAACCCGGATATCGAGACTGCCCAGCGTCTGTTCAAGTACCCAGGTATCGGCCTGCTGGTGGTGACCGGTGGTGAAGCCGTAGTAGACGCCGCGCGTAAGCACACCAACAAACGTCTGATTGCCGCTGGTGCGGGTAATCCGCCAGTGGTGGTTGATGAAACGGCTGACCTGGCACGTGCGGCGCAGTCGATAGTCAAAGGTGCATCGTTTGACAACAACATCATCTGCGCCGACGAAAAAGTGCTGATCGTGGTCGATAGCGTCGCTGATGAACTGATGCGTCTGATGGAAAGCCAGCATGCGGTGAAACTGACCGCGGCTCAGGCCGAACAGCTGCAGCCGGTGCTGCTGAAAAATATCGATGAGCGCGGTAAAGGCACAGTCAGTCGTGACTGGGTCGGGCGCGATGCCGGAAAAATCGCTGCGGCGATTGGTCTGAACGTACCGGAGCAAACCCGTCTGTTATTCGTCGAAACCTCCGCGACGCATCCGTTTGCCGTTACCGAACTGATGATGCCGGTGCTGCCGGTCGTGCGGGTTGCTAACGTCGATGAAGCCATTGAACTGGCGGTCAAGCTGGAAGGCGGCTGCCACCATACGGCGGCGATGCACTCACGCAATATTGAAAATATGAACCGTATGGCAAACGCCATTGATACCAGCATCTTCGTTAAGAACGGACCGTGCATTGCCGGTCTTGGACTGGGCGGTGAAGGCTGGACCACGATGACCATTACCACACCAACCGGGGAAGGGGTGACCAGTGCGCGTACGTTTGTGCGTCTGCGTCGCTGTGTGTTGGTAGACGCCTTCAGAATTGTATAAGGAGTAAATGAGATGGCGTACGACGAACAACGTTGGTTGACACCCAGACTGCTAAAAGCGGCAACGCTATGTAACCAGACGCCTGTAAAGAGCGATTCACCGCTGTGGTTGGGCATTGATTTGGGAACGTGTGATGTGGTGTCGATGGTTGTGGACAGTGACGGACAGCCGGTCGCGGTTTGCCTGGACTGGGCCGATGTCGTGCGCGATGGCATCGTCTGGGATTTCTTTGGTGCGGTGACCATCGTTCGTCGCCATCTCGATACGCTCGAACAACAACTGGGTTGCCGTTTTACCCATGCGGCAACCTCGTTTCCACCGGGAACTGACCCACGCATCTCTATTAACGTGCTGGAGTCTGCCGGGCTTGAAGTGAGCCATGTCCTCGACGAACCAACCGCGGTGGCGGATCTGTTGCAGCTTGATAACGCCGGCGTGGTGGATATTGGTGGTGGCACTACCGGGATTGCGATTGTTAAACAGGGCAAAGTGACTTACTCCGCTGATGAAGCGACCGGCGGGCACCATATCTCTCTGACGCTGGCCGGGAACCGTCGTATCCAGTTGGAAGAAGCCGAGCAGTACAAGCGCAGTAATGGCAAAGAAATCTGGCCGGTGGTGAAGCCTGTCTACGAAAAGATGGCGGAAATCGTGGCGCGCCATATTGCCGGACAGGGTGTCGCTGATTTGTGGCTGGCGGGTGGCTCCTGTATGCAGCCAGGCGTTGATGAACTGTTCCGTAAGCGTTTCCCGGAACTGCAGGTGCATTTACCCCAGCACAGCCTGTTTATGACTCCGCTGGCGATTGCAAACAGCGGAAAAGAAAAAGCGGAAGGAATCTATGCAAGCTGAATTGCAGACCGCGCTCTTTCAGGCATTCGATACCCTGAATCTGCAACGCGTTAAAACGTTTAGCGTTCCACCGGTCACCCTTTGCGGATTGGGAGCGCTCAGTACCTGCGGTCAGGAAGCACAAACGCGCGGACTGACGCACATGTTCGTCATGGTAGACAGCTTTCTGCATCAGGCTGGGATGACCGCTGCGCTGGAACGCAGTCTGGCGATGAAAGGCGTGGCGATGACGCTGTGGCCGTGCCCGGTGGGCGAACCGTGCATTACGGACGTCTGCGCCGCAGTCGCGCAACTGCGTGAATCGAAGTGCGACGGTGTCGTGGCTTTCGGCGGCGGTTCCGTGCTGGATGCCGCCAAGGCAGTGGCGTTGCTGGTGACCAATCCTACCCAGACGCTGGCTGACATGGACGAGCGTAGCGTGTTACGCCCGCGTCTGCCGCTGATTGCCGTACCGACTACCGCCGGAACGGGCTCAGAAACCACGAACGTCACGGTGATTATCGACGCCGCGACCGGACTCAAAAAAGTGCTGGCCCACGCGACCCTGATGCCGGATGTGGCGATCCTTGACGCCGCATTGACGGAAGGCGTGCCTGCGCACGTCACGGCGATGACCGGGATCGATGCGCTGACTCATGCCGTTGAAGCGTATAGCGCCCTGAACGCGACGCCGTTTACCGACAGCCTGGCGATTGGCGCGATAGCGATGATCGGTAAATCGCTGCCGAAGGCCGTCGGCTACGGTCAGGATCTGGCGGCGCGCGAAAGCATGCTGCTGGCTTCCTGTATGGCCGGGATGGCGTTTTCCAGCGCTGGGCTTGGCCTATGCCATGCGATGGCGCACCAGCCGGGGGCGACGTTGCACATTCCACACGGACAGGCTAACGCCATGCTGCTTCCCACGGTAATGGGGTTCAACCGCATGGTGTGTCGTGAGCGCTTTAGCCATATCGGACGCGCGTTAACCAACAAGAAATCGGACGATCGTGATGCTATCAACGCGGTCAGCGAGTTGATTAGCGAAGTGGGCCAGACCAAACGACTCTCTGACGTTGGGGCAAAGCCCGAGCAGTACAGCGCATGGGCTCACGCCGCGCTGGAGGATATTTGTATTCGCAGTAACCCACGGACCGCCACGCAGGCACAGATCATCGACCTGTACGCGGCTGCCGGGTAATGCCTGTAGGCCGGATAAGGTGCTCGCACCGCCATCCGGCAATAACACGGCGTTAATGCCGGAGGCGACGTAAACGTCTTATCCGGCCTACAAATCACAAATGACAGGGAGTAGGGGCTATGGGAATTAACGAAATCATCATGTACATCATGATGTTCTTTATGCTGATTGCCGCCGTGGACAGGATCCTGTCTCAGTTCGGCGGTTCGGCACGCTTCCTCGGTAAGTTCGGTAAGAGTATTGAGGGATCGGGCGGCCAGTTTGAAGAAGGTTTTATGGCGATGGGCGCGCTGGGTCTGGCGATGGTCGGTATGACCGCGCTGGCACCGGTTCTGGCGCATGTGCTCGGGCCGGTGATTATTCCGCTGTATGAAATGCTGGGCGCGAACCCGTCGATGTTTGCCGGAACGCTGCTGGCGTGCGATATGGGCGGCTTCTTCCTGGCGAAAGAGCTGGCGGGCGGCGACGTTGCGGCGTGGCTGTACTCTGGCCTGATCCTCGGGGCGATGATGGGGCCGACGCTGGTGTTCTCTATTCCGGTTGCGCTGGGGATTATTGAACCGTCTGACCGTCGTTATCTGGCGCTGGGCGTGCTGGCGGGTATTGTCACCATTCCAATTGGTTGTATTGCGGGCGGTTTGATTGCGATGTACTCCGGCGTCGAAATCAACGGACAGCCGGTGGAATTCACCTTCGCGCTGATCCTGATGAATATGATCCCGGTGCTGATCGTGGCTGTGCTGGTGGCGCTGGGACTGAAATTCATCCCGGAAAAAATGATCAACGGTTTCCAGATCTTCGCGAAATTCCTGGTAGCGCTGATCACCATCGGCCTGGCAGCAGCGGTGGTCAAATTCCTGCTCGGCTGGGAGCTGATCCCAGGTCTTGATCCTATCTTCATGGCTCCGGGTGACAAGCCGGGTGAAGTGATGCGCGCCATCGAAGTTATCGGTTCTATTTCCTGCGTACTGCTCGGTGCGTACCCAATGGTACTGCTGCTGACCCGCTGGTTTGAAAAACCGCTGATGAGCGTCGGTAACCTGTTAAAAATCAATAATATTGCGGCTGCCGGTATGGTTGCGACGCTGGCGAACAACATCCCAATGTTCGGCATGATGAAGAATATGGATACCCGCGGCAAAGTGATCAACTGCGCCTTTGCGGTCTCCGCGGCCTTTGCACTGGGTGACCACTTAGGCTTCGCCGCTGCCAACATGAACGCGATGATCTTCCCGATGATTGTCGGCAAGTTGATTGGCGGCGTGACGGCGATTGGTGTGGCTATGCTGTTGGTACCGAAAGATGAAGATGTGCCAGCAGAAGTAGAAACCAACCCGGAGGCGCAATCGTGAATACTCGCCAGCTACTGAGCGTCGGTATCGATATCGGCACCACTACCACTCAGGTGATTTTCTCGCGCCTTGAGTTAGTCAACCGTGCGGCAGTGTCGCAGGTGCCGCGCTACGAATTCATCAAACGCGAAATTAGCTGGCAAAGCCCGGTGTTCTTTACCCCCGTTGATAAGCAGGGCGGGTTGAAAGAGGCCGAACTTAGGGCGCTGATCCTCGCCCAGTATCAGGCGGCGGGTATTGCACCTGAGACTGTCGATTCCGGCGCGATCATCATCACCGGAGAAAGTGCCAAAACCCGTAATGCGCGTCCGGCGGTGATGACGCTCTCTCAGTCGCTGGGGGATTTTGTTGTGGCCAGCGCCGGTCCGCATCTGGAATCGGTGATTGCCGGTCACGGTGCGGGGGCACAAACCCTGTCCGAGCAGAAGTTGTGCCGCGTACTGAATATCGACATCGGTGGCGGTACGTCGAACTACGTTCTGTTTGATGCTGGAAAGGTCAGCGGTTCGGCTTGCCTCAACGTCGGCGGGCGACTGCTGGAAACGGACGGTCAGGGGCGAGTAGTACATGCGCATCAGCCGGGGCAGATGATTGTTGATGACGTATTTGGTCCGGGCACCGACGCCCGAACCCTCAATGCGGCGCAGCTTGTTCAGGTAGCCCGACGGATGGCGGCGCTGATTGTGGAGGTGATTGACGGTACGTTATCACCTCTGGCGCAGGCGCTGATGCAAACCGGCCTGTTACCGGCGGGCGTGAAACCGGAAGTGATTACGTTGTCCGGCGGGGTGGGCGAGTGCTACCGCAACCAACCAGCCGATCCGTTCTGTTTTTCCGACATTGGCCCGCTGTTAGCGACGGCGCTGCATGAACATCCGCGCCTGCGTGAGATGAACGTGCAGTTCCCGGCGCAAACCGTGCGCGCCACGGTGATTGGCGCCGGTGCGCATACGCTGTCGCTTTCGGGCAGCACCATCTGGCTGGAAGGTGTGGCGCTTCCGCTGCGCAATCTGCCGGTGGCGATTCCGGTTGATGAGGCTGATTTGGTGGCCGCCTGGCAACAGGCGCTAATGCAGCTCGATCTGGACCCGCAAACGGACGCCTACGTGCTGGCGCTGCCCAGTTCGCTGCCGGTGCGCTACGCCGCGCTATTAACGGTGATTGATGCGCTGCTGGCTTTTGTCGCGCGCTATCCGAATCCGCATCCCCTGCTGGTGGTAGCCGAGCAGGATTTTGGTAAGGCCCTGGGCATGCTGTTACGCCCACAGTTACAGCAACACCCGCTGGCAGTCATCGATGAGGTGGTTGTCCGGGCGGGGGACTATATCGACATTGGTACGCCTCTTTTTGGCGGATCGGTTGTGCCGGTGACGGTGAAATCACTCGCATTTCCTTCCTGAGGGAACGACTTATGAAACTAAAGACCACATTGTTCGGCAATGTTTATCAGTTTAAGGATGTTAAAGAGGTGCTGGCAAAAGCCAACGAACTGCGTTCGGGGGATGTGCTGGCAGGAGTGGCTGCAACCAGTTCGCAGGAGCGCGTGGCGGCCAAGCAGGTACTGTCGGAAATGACGGTGGCGGATATCCGCAATAACCCGGTGATTTCCTATGAAGAGGACTGTGTTACTCGTCTGATTCAGGATGACGTCAACGAGACGGCCTATAACCGTATCAAAAACTGGAGTATCAGCGAGCTGCGCGAGTACGTGCTGAGCGATGAAACCTCTGTTGATGACATTGCGTTTACGCGCAAAGGGTTAACGTCGGAAGTGGTCGCTGCGGTAGCAAAAATCTGCTCTAACGCGGACCTGATCTACGGCGGTAAGAAAATGCCGGTGATCAAAAAGGCCAATACCACCATCGGTCTGCCGGGCACCTTCAGCTGCCGTTTGCAGCCGAACGACACCCGTGATGACGTGCAGAGTATTGCCGCACAAATCTACGAAGGGCTGTCCTTCGGGGCGGGCGATGCGGTGATTGGTGTTAACCCGGTAACGGATGACGTGGAAAACTTAAGCCGCGTACTGGATACCGTGTACGGCGTTATCGACAAATTCAACATCCCGACCCAGGGCTGCGTACTGGCACACGTGACTACCCAGATCGAAGCGATTCGTCGCGGTGCGCCGGGCGGGCTGATTTTCCAGAGTATCTGCGGTAGCGAAAAAGGCTTAAAAGAGTTTGGCGTTGAGCTGGCCATGCTGGATGAAGCGCGTGCAGTGGGCGCTGAGTTCAACCGTATCGCCGGGGAAAACTGCCTGTACTTCGAAACCGGGCAAGGGTCTGCGCTTTCCGCGGGCGCGAACTTCGGCGCCGATCAGGTGACGATGGAAGCGCGTAACTACGGACTGGCACGCCACTACGATCCGTTCCTGGTGAACACCGTGGTGGGCTTTATCGGGCCAGAGTATCTCTACAACGACCGTCAGATTATTCGCGCGGGTCTGGAAGATCACTTTATGGGCAAGCTGAGCGGCATCTCGATGGGCTGCGACTGCTGCTACACCAACCATGCTGATGCTGACCAGAACCTTAACGAAAACCTGATGATTCTGCTCGCCACCGCTGGCTGCAACTACATCATGGGCATGCCGCTCGGTGACGACATCATGCTCAACTATCAGACCACCGCCTTCCATGACACCGCGACCGTGCGTCAGCTGCTGAACCTGCGTCCGTCGCCGGAGTTTGAACGCTGGCTGGAAACCATGGGCATTATGGCAAACGGTCGCCTGACCAAACGGGCGGGCGATCCGTCACTGTTCTTCTGATGACGCGGGGATGACACACGATGGATCAAAAACAGATTGAAGAAATTGTACGCAGCGTAATGGCGTCAATGGGTGAGTCTCAACCGCAGGCTCAAGAACCGTCAGCACCAGCAAAATGCAGCACTACGCAGTGCGCCGCGCCGACTGGTGAAAGCTGTGCGATGGACTTAGGCTCAGCCGAAGCTAAAGCGTGGATAGGCGTTGAGAATCCGCACCGTGCAGAGGTGTTGACTGAACTTCGCCGTAGCACCGCTGCGCGTGTATGTACTGGTCGTGCCGGTCCTCGTCCGCGTACCCAGGCGCTGCTGCGTTTCCTGGCTGACCACTCGCGTTCGAAAGATACGGTATTGAAAGAAGTGCCGGAAGAGTGGGTAAAAGCCCAGGGGCTGCTGGAAGTGCGCTCGGAAATCAGCGACAAAAACCTGTATCTGACGCGTCCGGATATGGGGCGTCGTCTGAGTGCGGAAGCTATTGAAGCACTGAAATCACAGTGTGTAATGAATCCGGATGTGCAGGTGATTATTTCTGATGGCCTGTCTACCGACGCGATTACCGCTAACTATGAAGAGATCCTGCCGCCGCTGTTGTCGGGCTTAAAACAGGCCGGATTGAAGGTCGGGACGCCGTTCTTTGTTCGCTATGGGCGCGTGAAAATCGAAGATCAGATCGGCGAACTGCTGGGTGCAAAAGCGGTGATCCTGCTGGTTGGTGAACGTCCGGGCCTCGGCCAGTCGGAAAGTCTTTCTTGCTATGCCGTCTATTCGCCGCGTGTGGCGACCACCGTTGAGGCTGATCGTACCTGTATCTCGAACATTCACCAGGGCGGTACGCCACCGGTTGAAGCGGCGGCGGTGATTGTGGATTTGGCCAAGCGCATGCTGGAGCAAAAAGCATCCGGCATCAATATGACCCGTTAAGGAGGCATCATGCCAGCATTAGATTTAATTAGACCTTCAGTCACCGCAATGCGTGTGATTGCCTCGGTAAATGACGGTTTTGCCCGCGAACTTAAATTACCGCCACATATACGTAGCCTCGGACTCATCACAGCAGATTCTGATGACGTGGCGTATATTGCCGCAGACGAAGCGACAAAACAGGCAATGGTCGAAGTGGTTTATGGCCGCTCGCTGTATGCCGGTGCGGCGCACAGTCCCTCTCCAACATCGGGCGAAGTGCTGATTATGCTCGGTGGACCAAACCCGGCCGAAGTTCGCGCGGGTCTGGACGCGATGGTGGCCAATATTGAAAGCGGGGCGGCATTCCAGTGGGCGAATGACGCAGAAGATACCGCCTTCCTGGCGCATGTGGTTTCGCGTACCGGTTCGTATCTCTCCGCAACCGCGGGATGCCGACTGGGCGATCCGATGGCGTATCTGGTAGCACCGCCGCTGGAAGCGACATTTGGTATTGATGCCGCGCTGAAATCTGCCGATGTACAACTGGTGACCTATGTACCACCGCCGTCAGAAACTAACTATTCAGCCGCGTTTTTGACCGGTAGCCAGGCCGCTTGTAAAGCCGCATGTAACGCCTTTGCCGATGCCGTTCTGGATATTGCCCGTAATCCAATCCAGCGCGCGTAAGAGAGGTAGTGATGATCAATGCACTGGGATTACTGGAAGTGGATGGCATGGTGGCTGCCGTGGACGCGGCCGATGCCATGCTGAAAGCCGCGAACGTGCGTCTGCTTAGCCACGAAGTGCTCGATCCTGGTCGGCTGACGCTGGTGGTGGAAGGCGATCTGGCGGCATGCCGCGCAGCGCTGGATGCTGGCAGTGCAGCCGCAGCGCGTACGGGCCGTGTTATCAGCCGTAAGGAAATAGGCCGGCCGGACGAAGACACCCAGTGGCTGATCGGCGGTTTTAAACGCCAGCCGAAGAAACCTGAACAGAAGCCAGAAGCGAAAACAGAAGTGAAACCAGAGAAGACACAGGACGCCACAGTGACGTCTGAATCCTCTGCCCAACTTCTGACGCTGTTAGCATCGGTCCGTCAAGGAATGACGGCAGGGGAAGTGGCGGCCCACTTTGGCTGGTCACTTGATGAAGCCAGAAATGCGCTGGAACAGCTCTTTTCTGATGGAGCGTTGCGTAAACGCAGTAGTCGCTACCGCTTAAAAAATTAACCTGTCGGAGGGCCGGGGGCTTCGTTGAAGCTTCCGGCTTAAAAGATCATGAAAAAGAACCGTACTGCAAACTTGCACCATCTTTATCATGAAGTATTACCCGAAGACGTTAAACTGACGCCGAAAGTGGAAGTGGACAACGTTCACCAACGGCGAACAACGGATGTGTATGAGCACGCGCTGACGATTACCGCCTGGCAGCAGATCTACGACCAGCTGCATCCGGGAAAATTTCATGGCGAGTTCACGGAAATCCTGCTCGATGATATTCAGGTGTTCCGTGAATACACCGGACTGGCGCTGCGTCAGTCGTGCCTTGTCTGGCCAAACTCATTTTGGTTTGGCATTCCGGCCACGCGCGGCGAGCAGGGATTTATTGGTACCCAGTGTTTGGGTAGCGCTGAAATTGCCACCCGCCCTGGCGGGACGGAGTTTGAACTGAGTACGCCGGATGATTACACCATTTTGGGTGTCGTCATTTCGGAAGAGGCCATAGCTCGTCAGGCCAACTTTCTGCATAACCCGGAAAGGGTGTTGCATATGCTGCGCAATCAGTCGGCGCTGGAAGTTAAAGAACAACACAAAGCCGCGCTATGGGGCTTTGTGCAGCAGGCGCTGGCGACGTTTAGTGAGAATCCTGAAAACCTTCACCAACCCGCGGTGCGTAAAGTGTTGGGGGATAACCTGCTGCTGGCGATGGGCACCATGCTGGAAGAAGCGCAGCCGATTATGACTGCGGAGAGCATCAGCCATCAGAGCTATCGTCGCTTGCTGTCACGTGCGCGCGAATATGTGCTGGAAAATATGTCAGAGCCGCTGACCGTGCTCGACTTATGCAATCAGCTGCACGTTAGCCGCCGGACGTTGCAAAACGCCTTTCACGCGATCCTCGGTATTGGCCCAAATGCCTGGTTGAAACGTATTCGCCTGAACGCCGTGCGCCGTGAGTTGATAAGCCCATGGTCACAGAGTGCGACGGTGAAAGACGCCGCCATGCAGTGGGGATTCTGGCATTTAGGGCAGTTTGCCACCGACTACCAGCAGCTGTTTGCGGAGAAACCGTCGTTGACGCTGCATCAGCGTATGCGCCAGTGGGCATGATGAGATTATTGTGCCGGATGCGACGCTAACGCGTCTTATCCGGCCTACGGGTTTGCCGTTGTTGCAGGCCTGATAAGCGTAGCGCCATCAGGCAATTACACCCAGTCGCGGACCTGAATAAACTCGCTAAGGGCAGCTTCCGGGCTGTTCGCTTCTGGCTGCCAGTCATACTCCCAGCGTACCAGCGGCGGCATCGACATCAGAATCGATTCCGTGCGCCCGCCGGTTTGCAAACCGAACAACGTGCCGCGATCCCACACCAGATTAAATTCCACATAGCGACCACGACGATAAAGCTGGAAATTACGTTCGCGCTCGCCCCAGCTCATCATTTTGCGGCGTTCGACGATGGGCAGATACGCCTCGGTGTATCCTTGACCTACCGCCTGCATAAAAGCGAAGCAGTGGTCGAAATCAGGGGTATTCAAATCATCGAAAAACAGCCCGCCAATGCCGCGCTGCTCGTTGCGGTGCTTGAGGAAGAAGTAGTCATCGCACCACTTTTTGTAACGTGGATAAACGTCATCGCCAAACGGCTGGCACAGGTCCCGCGCCGTGCGATGCCAGTGAACCGCATCCTCATCAAAGCCGTAGTAGGGCGTTAAGTCAAAGCCGCCGCCAAACCACCACACGGGATCGGCCCCCGGTTTTTCCGCGATAAAAAACCGTACGTTGGCATGACTGGTTGGAATGTAGGGATTCTGCGGGTGCACCACCAACGAGACGCCCATGGCTTCAAAACTGCGCCCGGCAAGCTCCGGGCGATGCGCGGTAGCCGAGGCCGGCATTGCATCGCCGTGGACGTGGGAGAAGTTAACGCCTGCTTGCTCGAAAATACCGCCGTTACGCAACACCCGACTGCGCCCGCCGCCGCCCGCTTCGCGTTGCCAGTTATCCTCAACAAATTCGCTGCCGTCTACGGTGGATAACTGCTGACAAATTTCATCCTGCAGGCTGAGCAGGAACTGTTTTACGCGCTGTGCATCGGGCTTCATGGTTAACGTTTCTTCGAGTGTGCTTTCTGGTTATCAAACCAGTGGAAATAGCTGATGATGCCATTGGCGATAGCGGTGGCGATTTTCTGACGAAACGCCGCCGTACCCAGCAATCGTTCTTCTTCCGGGTTGGTGATGAACGAGGTTTCGACCAGGACCGACGGAATCGAAGGTGATTTTAGCACCACGAAGGCGGCCTGTTCCGTGCTGCGACTGTGCAGACGGTGTACCGGCTTGATCTTCTTAAGAATATGCGAGCCTAACGTCAGGCTGTTTTTTATGGTGTCAGTTTGCACCAGATCGAACAGCACCTGCTGCAACAAATGATCTTTGTCAGTGGCCTTCTTTCCGGCGACTTCATCGGCCCGGTTTTCACGATCGGACAGATATTTCGCCATGGCGCTACTGGCGCCGCGATTGGATAAGGCAAAGACCGAAGCGCCCGCAGCGCTCGGATTGGTAAAACCGTCGGCGTGGATCGACATGAACAGATCGGCACCATGTTTGTGGGCGATCTCGACGCGATCGTAGAGCGGAATAAACGTATCGCCGGAGCGGGTCAGGCGTGCATCAATCCCCTGGTTACGTAGGATCGAGCGCACGTTTTTGGCAATCGCCAGTACCACGTGCTTTTCTTTCGACCCGTTGCGACCAATTGCGCCGGTATCAATCCCTCCGTGCCCCGGATCAAGGACAACAACGCGCTTAGCACCGGATTTTTTCGCTTTCGGTTTGCTGTGTCCATTGCTGGTCTTTAGCGCTTCTTCTTTAGCGATGGCTTGTGACATGCCTGACAGCGTCAGGGCGGCCAGCCCGGCTTTCAGCACCTGGCGGCGCGATGTGAGTGTTTTTAGTGGTTTAAAAGTGCTCATACGGCCTGAGTTGTAAAAAAAAGGTTCTAAACGTTATATCGTATCGCGTAGTCCGTTGCGACGGATCGAGATAAGAATTGTTTTACTTTTCATTTCAATACGTGACAATTCCGTATTATGCCATTTTTTCCGCCGCTTCGCGTCAGATATTGGCTAAATCAGCCGTTCGCGCCATAATCGCTTTTTAACGTCCTGAAAAGGTACCCAATACCATGGAAATACGCGTTTTTCGCCAGGAAGATTTCGAAGAGGTGATCACCCTCTGGGAGCGTTGTGATTTGCTGCGTCCATGGAACGACCCTGAAATGGACATCGAACGTAAAGTCAATCATGACGTCAGCTTGTTCCTCGTCGCTGAAGTGAACGGTGAGGTGGTCGGTACGGTGATGGGCGGATACGACGGGCATCGCGGTTCCGCCTATTACCTGGGCGTGCATCCTGAGTTTCGCGGTCGCGGCATCGCCAATGCGCTGCTCAACCGGCTGGAGAAAAAGCTCATTGCCCGCGGTTGTCCGAAGATTCAAATCATGGTGCGTGACGATAACGACGTCGTACAGGGCATGTATGAACGTTTGGGCTATGAACATGCGGATGTACTCAATCTGGGCAAGCGTTTGATCGAAGATGAAGAGTACTGAGTTTCATCCGGCCGACTATGACGGTCATGGGCGTCTGCGCCTGCCTTTTCTCTTCTGGTGCGTACTGCTGTTGCAGGCACGCACCTGGGTTTTGTTTGTGATTGCCGGTTCTTCCCGTGAGCAGGGCAACACCTTGCTGAATCTGTTTTATCCCGATCATGACGCATTCTGGCTTGGGTTGCTTCCCGGCGTTCCCGCCGTGTTGGCGTTTTTACTCAGTGGGCGACGCTTTGCGTTTCCGGTGCTCTGGCGCTGGCTGCGCGGATTATTGATTCTCGCTCAACTGGTGCTGCTGTGCTGGCAGCCGGTGATGTGGCTGGCAGGCGATCCTCTCAATGGCGTCGGGCTGGCGCTGCTGGTGGCGGATATTGTCGCGCTGATCTGGCTGTTAACCAATCAACGTCTGCGCGCCTGTTTTTCCCTTGAGAAAGAATAACGGCACTTTTTGGGGAAACCGGACTCCAAGCAACGTTGATAAATAAGGAAGGAAGTGAAATGAAATCACTGCGTTTGACTTTATGCGCGATGCCGCTGCTACTGGCCGGGTGTTCAACGTTGTCCTCGGTGAACTGGTCTGCCGCCAATCCGTGGAACTGGTTTGGTTCTTCAACGCAGGTCACAGAGCAGGGCGTAGGAGCGTTAACGGGCGCTACGCCGCTGGATGAAAAAGCCATTGCTGATGCGCTGGACGGTGATTACCGCCTGCGTAGCGGAATGAAGACCGATAACGGTAATGTGGTGCGCTTCTATGAAGCGATGAAAGACGACAAGCTGGCGATAGTCATCAACGGCAGCCAGGGAACCATCAGTCGTATTGATGTATTAGATCACGATATTTCGTCAGCCGCGGGTGTCGAAATCGGTACACCGTTTAGCGACCTTTACACTAAAGCTTATGGTAATTGCCAAAAAGCAACTGGCGATGACAGCGCGGGCGTTGAGTGTAAAGCTGAGGGAAGTCAACATATTAGCTATATTTTTTCCGGTGAATGGAGCGGACCTGAGGATATAATGCCGTCTGACGACACGCTGAAAGCGTGGAAAGTAAGCAAAATTATCTGGCGGCGTTAATTTGCGTCTGAACAAATCGGCTTGTTAAAAAAACAGGTAGAATAGCGCCCATCAATGCCACGATGTCGTGGCATCTTTTTTTCAGGAGGAACAATGTCTCAGGTTCAGAGTGGCATTTTGCCAGAACATTGCCGTGCGGCGATTTGGATTGAAGCCAATGTTAAAGGCGACGTTGATGCCCTGCGTGCGGCCAGCAAAACCTTCGCCGATAAGCTGGCGACCTTTGAAGCTAAGTTCCCGGATGCGCATCTGGGCGCGGTTGTCGCTTTTGGCAACAACTCCTGGCGTGCATTGAGTGGCGGCGTCGGTGCTGAAGAGTTAAAAGACTTTATCCCTTACGGTAAAGGTCTGGCACCAGCAACCCAATATGACGTGTTGATCCATATTCTCTCTTTGCGTCATGACGTGAATTTCTCCGTTGCGCAGGCGGCAATGGAAGCATTTGGCGACTGTATTGAAGTTAAAGAAGAAATCCACGGTTTCCGTTGGGTCGAAGAGCGCGATCTCAGCGGCTTTGTTGACGGTACGGAAAACCCGGCAGGCGAAGAAACGCGCCGTGAAGTTGCTGTTATCAAAGATGGCGTGGATGCCGGTGGCAGCTATGTGTTTGTGCAGCGTTGGGAACATAACCTGAAGCAGCTTAATCGCATGAGCATCCATGACCAGGAAATGATGATTGGTCGCACCAAGGAAGCCAACGAAGAGATCGACGGTGATGACCGTCCGGTCACCTCTCACCTGAGCCGTGTTGACCTCAAAGAAGACGGTAAAGGGCTGAAAATTGTGCGTCAGAGCCTGCCATACGGTACTGCCAGCGGCACGCATGGCCTCTACTTCTGTGCCTACTGCGCTCGTCTGTACAACATTGAACAACAATTGCTGAGCATGTTTGGTGACACTGACGGTAAGCGTGATGCGATGCTGCGCTTCACCAAACCGGTAACCGGCGGCTATTACTTTGCACCGTCGCTGGACCGTTTAATGGCGCTGTAATGGTGAGCTGATCCTGTTATCGGCCACGAAATAGACATCCCCGCATCGTCGGGGATTTTTTTTACCTGAGATTAACCTGATTTAGTGAGCTATTCCTCAGCACTAATTTGTTATTGCTGTATCTTCTGCGTGAATGAAGCGAAGGCTTCATATTCAAAAGGAGAATATTGAAATGGGAAAACTCACGGGCAAAACAGCATTGATTACGGGCGCATCTCAGGGTATTGGCGAGGGTATCGCCAGAACGTTTGCCCGCCATGGTGCGAACTTAATCCTGCTGGATATCTCCGATGAGATTGAAAAACTGGCGGATGAGTTGGCTGGGCGTGGGCACCGTTGCACAGCCGTTCACGCTGACGTCAGAGATTTTGCGTCGGTCAAGGAAGCGGTGACGCGCGCGAAGCAGATTGAAGGCAAAATCGATATTCTGGTGAACAATGCCGGCGTATGCCGCCTCGGCAACTTCCTTGATATGAGCGATGAAGATCGCGATTTCCACATTGATATCAACATTAAAGGCGTCTGGAACGTGACGAAAGCCGTTCTGCCGGAGATGATTGCGCGCAAAGACGGGCGCATCGTGATGATGTCATCGGTGACCGGCGATATGGTTGCTGACCCGGGCGAAACGGCCTACGCGCTGTCGAAAGCCGCGATCATCGGTTTGACCAAATCCCTGGCGGTAGAATATGCGCAGTCCGGCATTCGCGTGAATGCCATTTGCCCTGGCTACGTTCGTACGCCGATGGCGGAAAGCATTGCGCGACAGTCTAACCCGGAAGATCCTGAATCCGTTTTAGTCGAAATGGCGAAAGCGATCCCGATGCGTCGTCTGGCCTGCCCGCTTGAGGTCGGTGAACTGGCGGCGTTCCTGGCATCGGATGAGTCCAGTTATTTAACTGGCACGCAAAACGTGATTGATGGCGGCAGTACCCTGCCTGAAAGCGTTAGCGTCGGCGTCTGATTGATGCTGGTCTCCTCCCCATGTGCTGGGGAGGAGGTACCCCTTATTCTCTTTTCAACTTTCAAATCATCAAACGGTATATAAAACCGTTACTCCTTTAGCACTGGTTATAAATATGATGACCATAAGAAAGTCATTTAATTTATAAGGGTGCGCAATGGCCGTTAACTTACTGAAAAAAAGAACACTGACGCTGGCAGCCATGCTGTTGCTGGTGGGGCAAGCGCAGGCAACGGAACTGCTGAACAGTTCATACGATGTTTCCCGCGAGCTGTTTGCCGCCCTTAATCCGCCGTTTGAACAGCAATGGGCGAAGGATAACGGCGGCGACAAACTGACGATTAAACAATCTCATGCCGGGTCATCAAAACAGGCGTTGGCGATTTTGCAGGGGCTGAAAGCTGACGTCGTGACCTATAACCAGGTGACCGACGTGCAGATCCTGCATGACAAAGGCAAGCTGATCCCTGCCGACTGGCAAAGCCGCCTGCCGAATAACAGTTCGCCATTCTATTCCACCATGGCGTTTTTGGTGCGTAAGGGCAACCCGAAGAATATCCACGAATGGAACGATCTGGTTCGCCCGGACGTGAAGCTGATTTTCCCGAACCCGAAGACTTCCGGTAACGCGCGTTATACCTATCTGGCTGCGTGGGGCGCGGCAGATAAAGCTGACGGTGGTGATAAAGCCAAAACCGAACAGTTTATGACCCAGTTTCTGAAAAACGTGGAAGTGTTTGATACCGGCGGTCGCGGTGCAACGACCACCTTTGTTGAACGCGGTCTGGGTGATGTGCTGATCACGTTTGAATCGGAAGTGAACAACATCCGTAAACAGTATGAAGATCAGGGTTTCGAAGTGGTGGTGCCGAAGGTCAACATTCTGGCGGAGTTCCCGGTGGCCTGGGTAGATAAAAATGTGCAGGCCAACGGTACTGAAAAAGCGGCGAAAGCTTACCTGAACTGGCTGTACAGCCCGCAGGCGCAAACCATCATTACCGATTTCTACTACCGCGTGAATAACCCACAGGTAATGGACAAGCTGAAAGATAAATTCCCGCAGACCGAATTGTTCCGTGTAGAAGATAAGTTTGGCTCGTGGCCTGAAGTGATGAAAACGCACTTTGTCAGCGGCGGTGAGCTGGACAAACTGCTGGCGGCGGGGCGTAAGTAAATGTTTGCTGTTTCTTCCCGACGCGTGCTGCCTGGCTTCACTTTGAGCCTCGGGACCAGCTTATTGTTCGTTTGCCTGATATTGCTGCTGCCGCTGAGCGCGCTGGTGATGCAACTGGCGCAAATGAGCTGGGCGCAATACTGGGATGTGATTACCAATCCGCAGGTGGTGGCGGCTTATAAAGTGACGCTGCTGTCGGCGTTTGTGGCGTCGATTTTTAACGGCGTGTTCGGTTTGCTGATGGCGTGGATCTTAACACGCTATCGCTTTCCGGGCCGTACGCTGCTGGATGCGCTGATGGACCTGCCGTTTGCACTGCCTACGGCGGTGGCAGGTCTGACGCTGGCGTCTCTGTTTTCGGTTAATGGCTTCTACGGCGAGTGGCTGGCGAAGCTGGATATCAAGGTGACCTACACCTGGCTAGGTATCGCGGTAGCGATGGCCTTTACCAGCATTCCGTTTGTGGTGCGTACCGTGCAACCAGTACTGGAAGAGTTAGGCCCGGAATATGAAGAAGCAGCTGAAACGCTCGGTGCTACGCGCTGGCAGAGTTTCCGTAAAGTAGTGCTGCCGGAGCTGTCTCCTGCGCTGGTGGCGGGCGTTGCGCTGTCGTTTACCCGCAGCCTTGGTGAGTTTGGCGCGGTTATTTTTATCGCCGGAAACATCGCATGGAAAACGGAAGTGACCTCGCTGATGATTTTTGTTCGCTTGCAGGAGTTTGACTACCCGGCCGCCAGCGCGATTGCTTCTGTGATCCTCGGGGCGTCGTTGTTGCTGCTGTTTTCAATTAACACCCTGCAAAGTCGCTTCGGTCGACGCGTGGTAGGTCACTGATGGCAGACATTACTCAATTGAAACGCTATGACGCACCCCGCATTAACTGGGGTAAATGGTTTCTGATCGGCACGGGCATGCTGGTATCGACCTTTATTTTGCTGGTACCGATGATTTATATCTTCGTGCAGGCGTTCAGTAAGGGATTAATGCCGGTACTACAGAACCTGGCTGACCCGGATATGCTGCATGCCATTTGGCTGACGGTGCTAATTGCGCTGATTGCGGTGCCGGTTAATCTGGTGTTCGGCGTATTGCTGGCCTGGCTGGTGACTCGCTTCAACTTCCCAGGACGCCAACTGCTGCTGACGCTGCTGGATATTCCATTTGCTGTCTCGCCGGTGGTCGCAGGTCTGATCTATCTGCTGTTTTATGGTTCTAACGGTCCGCTGGGTGATTGGCTGGATGAACACAATCTGCAAATCATGTTCTCCTGGCCGGGGATGGTGCTGGTGACGGTGTTCGTGACCTGTCCGTTTGTAGTGCGCGAGCTGGTACCGGTGATGCTAAGTCAGGGCAGCAATGAAGACGAAGCGGCGATTTTACTGGGCGCCTCCGGCTGGCAGATGTTCCGCCGCGTCACGCTGCCGAATATCCGTTGGGCGTTGCTGTATGGCGTGGTGCTGACTAACGCCCGTGCGATAGGCGAATTCGGCGCAGTGTCGGTGGTTTCCGGCTCGATTCGCGGCGAAACCTTGTCTTTACCACTACAGATTGAATTACTGGAGCAGGACTATAACGCCGTCGGCTCCTTTACCGCCGCCGCGCTGTTGACGCTGATGGCGATTATTACCCTGTTTTTGAAGAGCATGTTGCAATGGCGTCTGGAGAACCAGGAAAAACGCGCGCAGCAGGAGGAAAATCATGAGCATTGAGATTGCCAATATTAAGAAGTCTTTTGGTCGCACCCAGGTGCTGAACGATATCTCGCTGGATATTCCTTCAGGTCAGATGGTCGCGCTGTTGGGGCCATCCGGCTCGGGCAAAACCACGTTGCTGCGCATTATTGCCGGCCTGGAGCATCAGTCCAGCGGGCATATCCGTTTTCACGGTACCGACGTCAGCCGATTACACGCCCGCGACCGTAAGGTGGGGTTCGTGTTCCAGCACTATGCGCTGTTTCGTCATATGACCGTTTTCGACAATATCGCGTTTGGTCTGACGGTCCTGCCACGGCGTGAGCGCCCGAATGCGGCGGCCATCAAAGCAAAAGTGACCAAACTTCTGGAAATGGTTCAACTGGCTCATCTGGCGGACCGTTTCCCGGCACAGCTCTCCGGCGGACAAAAGCAGCGCGTGGCATTGGCGCGTGCGCTGGCGGTAGAGCCACAGATCCTGCTGCTCGACGAACCGTTTGGCGCGCTTGATGCGCAGGTGCGCAAGGAGCTGCGTCGCTGGCTGCGTCAGTTGCATGAAGAGCTGAAATTTACCAGCGTGTTTGTTACCCACGATCAGGAAGAAGCAACGGAAGTCGCAGACCGCGTGGTGGTGATGAGTCAGGGTCATATCGAACAGGCTGATGCGCCGGATCAGGTCTGGCGCGAACCGGCCACCCGTTTTGTGCTGGAGTTTATGGGCGAGGTTAACCGCCTGCAGGGGACGATTCGTGGCGGACAGTTCCACGTGGGCGCACACCGCTGGCCGTTGGGCTATACACCTGGCTACCAGGGACCGGTCGATCTGTTCCTGCGTCCATGGGAAGTGGATGTGAGCCGCCGTACCAGCCTGGATTCGCCGCTGCCGGTGCAGGTGCTGGAAGCTAGTCCGAAGGGGCACTACACCCAATTAGTTGTACAACCCCTCGGGTGGTACAACGAACCGCTGACGGTCATCATGCAAGGCGATGATTCCCCGAGCCGCGGTGAACGGCTGTTTGTCGGGCTGCAAAATGCACGTTTGTATAACGGCGACCAGCGTATTGAAACGCGTGAAGAGGAACTTGCCCTGGCGCAATCAGCCTGATAGGTTAATTTGCATAGTTATCGCCCGGTGGCGCTACGCTTACCGGGCTTTTTTACGAGCTGAAAACGTGAACACATTAGAAAAAACAATTGGCAATACGCCTCTGGTGAAATTACAACGTCTGGCGCCGGATAACGGTAGTGAAATTTGGGTCAAGCTGGAAGGCAATAATCCCGCAGGTTCGGTGAAAGACCGCGCCGCGTTGTCGATGATCGTCGAAGCGGAAAAGCGCGGAGAAATTAAGCCAGGCGACGTGCTGATTGAGGCTACCAGCGGTAATACCGGAATTGCGCTGGCAATGATCGCCGCGCTGAAGGGCTACCGCATGAAGCTGTTGATGCCAGACAACATGAGTCAGGAGCGCCGTGCGGCGATGCGCGCCTATGGTGCCGAGCTGATTCTGGTCACCAAAGAGCAGGGGATGGAAGGCGCGCGCGATTTAGCTCTTGAAATGGCGCAGCGTGGAGAAGGTAAGCTGCTGGATCAGTTTAATAATCCGGATAACCCGTACGCGCATTACACCACCACCGGACCGGAAATCTGGCAGCAGACGTCAGGTCGTATTACCCACTTTGTCTCCAGTATGGGAACGACAGGCACCATTACCGGTGTGTCGCGTTTTCTGCGTGAGCAAGAAAAAGCGGTCACTATCGTTGGCCTGCAGCCGGAAGAGGGCAGTAGTATTCCGGGAATTCGCCGCTGGCCTGCGGAATATATGCCGGGCATTTTTAACGCCTCGCTGGTGGATGAGGTGCTGGATATTCATCAGAATGATGCCGAAAATACCATGCGTGAACTGGCCGTTCGCGAAGGGATTTTCTGTGGTGTCAGCTCTGGCGGCGCGGTCGCGGGCGCGTTACGCGTTGCACGTGCTACGCCCGGCGCGGTAGTTGTGGCGATCATCTGCGATCGCGGCGATCGCTACCTTTCGACCGGCGTCTTTGGTGAAGAGCACTTTAATCAGGGGCTGGGAATTTAACTTTTTGGCCTGATAAGCGCAGCGCCATCAGGTGACTGCCTGGCACGATGGCCGGATAATGTTTTATCCGGCCAGGGATGATTAATCGTTACGTTTTTCCACCAGCTTATCCAGGAATTGCCACAGCTTCTCATTCATCTGCTGATAATCCCATGCTCGCATCTCTTCAACCGGGCGGATGAAGCGTTTCCCTTCAGCTTCAGCCAACTCTTGCTCTGAGTGCTGAATTAATCCTTCAATCGCGTCAGCAGTGAACTCCATATGGCACTGGAAACCATAGACGAAATTACCGTATTGCACGATTTGTCGTGGGCAGCCTTCGCTGGCAGCAAGAATGGTCGCCTGGTCGGTTATTCCTGGCATGTCGTTGTGCCAGTGACCGACGGTAAGCGGTGAGCCGAAATGGCTGAACAGCGGGTGCTGTTGACCGGCTTCGGTCAGAACGATGGGGTAGTGACCAATTTCTTTTTCCGGACTCTGGCACACCTTCGCACCCAGCGCTTCGCCGATTAACTGTGAACCCAGGCAGATCCCCACCACAATTTTACGTGCCGCAATCGCCTGGTTGATCAGATGCTGCTCGGCCTGAGAATCAAAGTACGGGCACTCTGCCAGCGTGGTTCGTGGTGACTGTGGACCGCCAAACACCACCAACATATCGAAACCATCGGCATTGGCGGGAACTGTTTCTCCGGCGTATACGCGTGACCAAGTGATGGTATAGCCGCGCGATTCGGCCCACGGCAGGTACGTGCCAGCAGATTCAAAAGACTCATGAATAACAAAATGAACTCGCACTTTTTCTCTCCTGTTAGCGCTTTAGCGCCTGATGAATATCAACCGCCAGCTTATCAATGTCGCTGTCTTCTAATGTTGACAGCGTAATGCGTAAACCGTGTGCAGGCGTATTGACGCCGAACACTTCGCCTTCCCGAACCAGCCAGCCGGACTTTGCCAGCGCAAAAGCGATCTCCTGACTGTGATCTGCCAGCGGTAACCACAGATTCAGACCGTCACCGACGGGCAGTTCAATGCCATGTTGGCGCAGAGCCGAATTCAGCTTTTGCTGCTGGACGGCGTAAAACTGCTGCGTTTGTGCCAGTGTGTGTTGATATGTCTCGTCACTCAGGCACGCGCAGGCTAAATCCTGCAGCAGATGGCTGACCCACTGACTACCTGAGTTGAGCCGTAAACGCAGTTTCCCGGATGTGACGGGATCGCTGGCTACGATGGCCAGGCGTAAATCCGGGCCTAAGGTTTTCGACATCGAACGGACAATCGCCCAATGCGTGGTTTCCTTCGCAATCACCGGATACCAGTGGCAAGCAGATAGCAGCGCAAAGTGGTCGTCGACGATCACCAGAGTCTGCGGATAGCGGGCCAGGATTTCCTGCAATTGCGCCGCGCGTGAGGCGCTCAGGCTGCATCCTGTGGGGTTATGCGCGCGCGGTGTCAGAATTACCGCCCGCGCACCTTTCTGTAGCGCGAGTTCCAGTTGGTCCGGCAGCATGCCTTCGTGGTCAACATTGGCCGGACTGGCGGAGAAACCAGCATAACGCAGCATGTTAATGCTGCTCAAAAAGCATGGATCTTCTACGACAACGCTATCACCAGGCAGTAAATGGGCGCACAGTAGCCGTTCGATAGCATCAATGGCGCCGCTGGTGATATCAATTTCCCCTTTGCCGGGCATTGCATTTTGCATCCATTGTGATGCCCATACCTTAAGCCCTGGTGACACAGCGGCATCGCCGTACAAACGCGGATTCTTATTTATCTTTGCGAAATAACTACTCAGGTCAGGAAGCCGCGAGGGCGCTGGATTACCGCCGGAAAGATCGATAAGCGGGGTATCCGGATTACCACCTTCCAGCGCAACGGGGGCAGTAATCCCCTTAATCACCGTGCCGTTGCGTCCCAGGCTCTGCGCCAACCCGGAGGTGACCAGGCGTTTGTAAGCCGCCGCGACAGTATTGCGGTTCACGTTTAATTCCGTTGCCAGTTCCCGCACTGGTGGCAACGTTTCTCCCGCTGCCAGCGTGCCTGTAGCGACATGTTGACGGATACTGTCAAAAATTTCGTTAGCGGTTTTTCCGTCGATCATTATTGACCTATGACAAAATGAATTTTAGCATATGACGATAATAGTGAGGCGTAAGCGCGCTGTCCAGCGAGAGGAGAAATTTATGGAGCAGGGGAGTGATATTCAGTCAGTGCTCTTCGACGATAAGCATCGGGCATTACAGACCGATATTGTCGCCGTCCAGTCACAGGTGGTATATGGCAGCGTAGGCAACAGTATCGCTGTTCCGGCTATTAAAGCGCAGGGATTACGCGTGACGGCAGTACCCACGGTACTGTTCAGTAACACCCCGCATTATGAAACCTTTTATGGCGGCGTTATTCCGGCCGAGTGGTTTAGCGGTTATCTCCGCGCCTTAAATGAGCGTGATGCTCTGCGCGAGCTGAAGGCGGTGACTACAGGATACATGGGCAGCGCAGAGCAAATCGCCTTGCTGGCACAGTGGCTGGAAACCGTTCGGGCAACGCATCCGGACCTGTGCATTTTGGTCGACCCCGTGATTGGCGATACGGATAGCGGCATGTATGTGAAAGCCGAAATCCCGGAAGCTTATCGTCAGTACCTGCTGCCGCTGGCGCAGGGGCTGACGCCGAACGTGTTCGAGCTGCAAATGCTGAGCGGAAAGCCGTGTCGAACGCTTGATGAAGCCATTACGGCGGCACAATCACTGCTCACTGACACCCTGAAATGGGTGGTAATTACCAGCGCGCCGGGGGATACCGAAGAGATTATTAACGTTGCGGTGGTGACGGCTGAAACGGTTGAGGTGTTCGCTTACCCGCGGGTGAAGACGGATTTAAAAGGCACCGGCGATCTGTTCTGTGCTGAACTGGCGAGCGGCATTGTGCTGGGGAAAGCGCTGACGACCGCGACTCACGACGCCGCGCAGCGGGTGCTGGACGTGATGACGTGGACGCACCTGTGCGGTTGTGATGAATTAATTCTGCCACCGGCAGGGGAGGCGCGATGAAGAGTTACCGGCTGGTAGTTCGCCAGAATGGGCGTATGGTTGGACATTTTGACACCAACGGGGCAGCAGCGCTGGAAGATATCTGCGTAGCACGGGCCATGTTTGGTATTGCGGGTGGCTACGACTGTGAATTGTTAGTGGCAGACTCGGAGCGACGGATGCTGGAAAGCGGGCCGGAAGGGATGAAGATTCTGATGCGCGAGGCGTGTTACCGACCGGTCACCTCACAGATTTAATGCCGGATGGCGACGAGAACGTCTTATCCGGCCTACGTTACGGAGTTTGCTGTAGGCCGGATAAGCGTAGCGCCATCCGGCAGGGTTTTGATATCCATCAGATAAAAAAAATGGCGCCTGATGGCGCCATCTTTCTCTGCAAAAAGAATTACTTCTTGATGCGGATAACCGGAGTCTCACCCACTGTCACGCTACCGGACAGTTTGATCAGCTCTTTGATTTCGTCCATGTTGGAGATAACAACCGGAGTCAGGGTAGACTTGGCTTTTTCTTCCAGCAGCGGCAGATCGAATTCAATAACCGGGTCGCCCACTTTCACGCGCTGACCTTCTTCAGCGATGCGTTTGAAGCCTTCGCCTTTCAGTTCAACGGTATCAATACCGAAGTGAACAAACAGCTCAATGCCGCTGTCGGATTCGATAGAGAAAGCGTGGTTGGTTTCAAAGATTTTGCCGATGGTGCCATCAACAGGGGCAACCATTTTGTTACCGGTTGGTTTGATAGCAATGCCATCACCAACGATTTTTTCAGCAAAAACTACATCCGGCACGTCTTCGATGTTGACGATCTCGCCAGAGAGCGGAGCAACGATCTCAATAGTTCCGGTGTCTTTCTTATCATCAGAAACCAGAGATTTCAGTTTATCGAACAAACCCATGATCTTCTCCTAAGCAGTAAATTGGGCCGCATCTCGTGGATTAGCAGATTGTTTTTTCTTCAATGAACTTGTTAACCAGCGTCATTAACTCGTCCGTTGTCGGTTGAGCAAGAGCCTGCTCTGCTAACACCTTCGCATCTTCGAAGTTCGTGTTACGGATAATCTTCTTAATGCGCGGGATAGAAATGGCGCTCATAGAGAATTCGTCCAGACCCATCCCCAGCAACAGAAGTGTAGCACGTTCGTCGCCTGCAAGCTCACCACACATGCCAGTCCATTTGCCTTCAGCATGAGAAGCATCAATAACTTGCTTGATCAGCGTCAGCACAGATGGCGACATCGGTTGGTAAAGGTGTGAAATCATATCATTACCACGGTCAACTGCCAGGGTGTACTGCGTTAAATCATTGGTGCCGATACTAAAGAAATCAACTTCTTTGGCTAAATGACGCGCAATTGTTGCCGCTGCCGGTGTTTCCACCATCACGCCAATCTCAATGCTTTCGTCAAAAGCTTTACCTTCGTCGCGCAGTTCCTGTTTGTAGATTTCAATCTCTTTGCGCAGTGCACGCACTTCTTCAACAGAGATGATCATTGGGAACATGATACGCAGTTTGCCGAAAGCAGAGGCGCGCAGGATAGCGCGAACCTGGTCACGCAGGATCTCTTTACGATCCATGGCGATACGCACGGCACGCCAGCCCAGGAACGGGTTCTCTTCTTTCGGGAAGTTCATGTACGGCAGCTCTTTATCGCCGCCGATGTCCATGGTACGGACGATGACCGCCTGAGAGCCACAGGCTTCAGCAACGGCTTTATACGCAGCAAACTGTTCTTCTTCAGTTGGCAGCGACTCACGGTCCATGAACAGGAATTCGGTGCGGTACAGACCCACACCTTCAGCGCCGTTACGCTCGGCGCCTTCAACGTCACGAACGGTACCGATGTTGGCGCAAACTTCAACCTGATGTCCGTCCAGCGTGATAGCCGGCAGATCTTTCAGCTTAGCGAGTTCCGCTTTCTCGGTTGCAACCTGCTCCTGAACGGCACGCAGTTGCTCAATAACGTCGTTGGTCGGATTGACGTAAACCTGATTGTTTACGGCATCCAGAATCAGATAGTCGTCGTTTTTCACCTGAGAGGTGACGCTACCCGTACCTACGATGGCAGGCAGTTCCAGAGAACGCGCCATGATAGAGGTATGAGAGGTACGTCCGCCCGCGTCAGTGATGAAACCCAGCACCTTGTTCAGGTTCAGCTGTGCGGTTTCTGACGGGGTCAGGTCTGCGGCAACCAGGATAACTTCGTCCTGGATAGCGCTTAGGTCAATAATTGCCAGACCCAGAATGTTACGCAGCAGGCGTTTACCGATGTCACGTACGTCAGCCGCACGTTCTTTCAGGTATTCATCATCCAGCTCTTCCAGGGCTGTGGCCTGACCTTCGATAACTTCATGCGCAGCTGCATCAGCCGTCATGTGCTTATCTTTAATCAGGGCTATGATTTCCTGCTCCAGCTCCTCATCTTCGAGCAGCATGATATGCCCTTCAAAGATGGCTTCTTTTTCTTCACCGAACGTTTCACCAGCTTTGGTTTTGATCGCTTCCAGTTGCGCAGATGCCTTGGCACGACCGCTCAGAAAACGTTCAACTTCCTGATCAACCTTGTCGGCAGAAATTTTTTTCCGGTCAATGACGATTTCGTCTTCTTTCAGCAGCAGTGCTTTGCCGAAAGCGATACCCGGGGATGCTAAAATGCCTGAAATCATAACCCTACCTTACTTGTGACTGATATTTAAAAGAACTCGTTGAACTTACTCGAGTTCAGCCATCAGTTTAACCAGATGCTCAACTGCTTTCTGCTCGTCTTCACCTTCTGCGGACAGGGTGACAACGGTACCCTGAGTCAGGCCCAGAGTCTGCAGTTTAAACAGGCTTTTGGCGCTAGCGCTTTTGCCGTTGGAAGTCACAGTAATTTCAGAAGTAAAGCCTTTTGCTTCTTTAACAAACTGAGCAGCAGGGCGAGTATGCAGACCGTTCGGAGCGGTAATGGTAACTTCTTGCTGGAACATTATATTTCCCCAACTTATAGGTTTAGTGTTGTGGAACTAAAGTCTAGCCTGGCGGCTCAACTTTAGCCTGTATTGTTAGCATCGGCGTAAACTGGACGCGACACAAAAGGAGTTCGGTGCAATCCGTTGCTGGCAACTTCTTGCCGCTGACGTTTCGTTCGTCATTAAACATTATGCAGCGAAAGGAAGAGTTGAACCAAATCATAAAATCGATTCAGCTAGCGCTTTTCCTGTAACGATTAATTTCGCGCATCAAAATAATTAGCTTGGTTAAATACCAGTTCCGGCGGGTTGAATCAATGCCAGGAGAGTTGAAACTTTGAAGCAGGCCACAAAAAAGCACCCAAAAGGGTGCTTTTTTACGCGTTTTTAACATGCTGGCACTACTGTTGCAGTTCTTTCTCTGTAAAGAGATCGGCAAACAGTGCAGTGCTCAGATAACGCTCACCCGATGACGGTAGAATAACCACTATATTCTTATTGGTAAAGGTTTCATCTTCCTGGAGCTTAAGCGCGGCAGCAACCGCAGCACCGGAAGAGATCCCAGCCAGAATACCTTCTTCTTCCATCAGACGACGCGCAGTAGAAATAGCTTCATCATTAGTGATGGCAACGACTTTATCGATAAGCTTCAGATCAAGGTTGCCCGGAATAAAGCCTGCGCCAATGCCCTGAATTTTATGCGGGCCTGGTTTGAGTTCTTCACCTGCCAGCGCCTGGGCGATAACCGGGGAGTCGGTAGGTTCAACCGCGACGGTGATCAGATCGGTTTTGCCTTTAGTGCCTTTAATGTAACGGGTCACACCAGTCAACGTACCGCCGGTACCGACGCCGGAAATAAAGACATCAACCTGGCCATCGGTATCTTCCCAGATTTCCGGGCCGGTAGTTTTTTCGTGGATTTCCGGGTTTGCCGGGTTGCTGAACTGCTGCAGCAGCAGGAATTTTTCCGGATCGCTGGCCACAATTTCTTCCGCTTTCTGAATCGCGCCCTTCATACCTTTTGCGCCTTCAGTCAGCACCAGGTTCGCGCCCAGCGCTTTTAAGAGCTTGCGGCGCTCAATGCTCATGGTTTCAGGCATGGTCAGAGTCAGTTTGTAGCCGCGAGCTGCGGCAACGTAGGCCAGCGCAATCCCTGTGTTGCCGCTGGTTGGTTCGACCAGCTCTACACCCGGTTTCAGTACACCACGTTTTTCGGCATCCCAAATCATGTTGGCACCGATACGGCATTTGACGCTAAAGCTTGGGTTGCGTGATTCCACCTTCGCCAGAATGCGTCCGTTACCGATACGGTTCAGTCGAACCAGCGGCGTATGACCGATAGTCAGCGAGTTGTCTTCAAAAATCTTACTCATGGCCTGTCCTTAACTGTATGAAATTGGGATACCGCTTCAGCATACCTGTTGAGAAAGTATGGGGAAGTAAGGAATTCGTATATCTATATGCCACCAGGAAATAATGCGTTGCAGTATGGAATAAGAGCGGGCATAAGCCAGCCCGCTTTTACACATTTTTGCATTACTTCCATAACGCGTGCTTAGCACGATAGCAGTCTACCCACATCGCCGTGGCACCACAAACCGCGACCGGCATGATGAACAGATTGAGCACCGGAATCATGGTGAACAGGCTGGTCAATGCGCCAAATTGCATATTGGTGACCTTGCGTGTGCGCAGCGCGACGCGCATCTCCTTAAAAGGCACCTTATGGTTATCAAACGGATAATCGCAGTACTGAATGGCCAGCATCCACGCGCTGAACAGGAACCACAGCACCGGGGCGACGGTCTGACCAATACCCGGAATAAAATAGAGGATCAGCAACACGACGGCGCGCGGGAGATACCATGCCAGCTTTTGCCATTCACGTTTCATGATACGGGGAACATCTTTCATGATGCCGAGAACGCCGGTATCAGGCGGTGTTGCGCCCGTTAAGCGTGCTTCCAGTTGTTCAGCCAGCAGACCGTTAAACGGCGCGGCAATCCAGTTGGCTATGGTGGAAAACAGGTAGCCGAACACCAGTAGTACGGAGATAGTGACAATCGGCCACAGCAAGTAGCTGAGCCACTGAAGCCAGCCAGGGACGTGACTCATCAGCGCGGGGATCCAGCTATCGAGTTGTGTGAATAGCCACCAGAATGCGCCGCCCATCAGCAGGATATTCACCAGCAAAGGCAGGATGACAAAGCGACGAATGCCCGGTTGGGTGATGAGCTTCCATCCCTGTGAAAAGTAATAAAGGCCGCTGCGAGGTACGACTGCAGATGATGAAACCATGGTCAGGACATACTCCTTGTTATATAAGCTCTGGTAAACTTTGCGTATCTTACCGGGTTGTTGAGCGTTAAGCTGTTCAGAAATGTTCGAAAAAACAGCAAAAAGCACAATTTTGTTCATCTTTATGCCGTGAAAGCCAAGAGTGCACTTGCACTTGGCGTAATCGACAAATACTCTTAGTGAGTAAATGTTTGCCGTGGTGGCAAGGTGTTAGAACAACAGAGAATATAATGATGCAGGATTTGCGTCTGATATTAATCATTGTTGGCGCGATCGCCATAATCGCTTTACTGGTACATGGTTTTTGGACTAGCCGTAAAGAGCGGTCTTCTATATTCCGCGATCGCCCACTGAAACGCATGAAGTCTAAACGTGAAGACGAGGATTCGTTCGACGACAACGTCGAGGAAGACGAAGGCGTGGGCGAAGTTCGCGTTCATCGTGTGAATCATGCTCCCGGTAACGCGCAGGAACATGGTGTTCCTCCTCAGTCGCCGCAACACCAGTACCAGCCGCCTTATGCGTCTGCTCAGCCGCGTCAACCCGCGCCGCAGCCTGCACAAGCGCCGGTACCGCCGCCGCATGCTCAGCAGCCGCAGCCTGTACAACCGCAGCAGCCGGTGCAGCATCAGCCTGTTCAGCAACAACCTGTGCAGCAGCCGATGCAGCATCAGCCCGTTGCTCCGCAGGTTCAGCAGCCCGTGCAGCAAGCACCGCAACCTGCGCCGCAGGCTTTCCAGCCCGCAGAGCCTGCCGTTGAACATCAACCGCAGCCTGAGCCGGTAGTTGAAGAAGCGCCTGTTGCTGAAAAACCGCAGCGTAAAGAAGCGGTCATTATTATGAACGTTGCGGCGCATCACGGTAGTGAGCTCAACGGTGAAGTGCTGCTCAACAGCATTCAGCAAGCCGGTTTTAAATTTGGCGATATGAATATTTTCCATCGTCATTTGAGCCCGGATGGCAGCGGTCCTTCGCTGTTCAGCCTTGCCAATATGGTTAACCCAGGAACGTTTGACCCCGAAATGACGGGTGATTTCAGCACCCCTGGCGTGACTATTTTTATGCAGGTTCCGTCCTACGGTGACGAGCTGCAAAACTTTAAGCTGATGCTGCAGTCCGCACAGCACATTGCCGATGAAGTGGGTGGTGTGGTGCTCGACGATCAACGTCGCATGATGACGCCGCAGAAACTGCGCGAGTATCAGGACCGCATCCGCGAAGTTAAAGAATCTCGCGCCTGATTTTCCTCTGGCGTGACATCTCCTTGCTAAACCCCCGCCTGTCGGGGGTTTTTTATCATTGATGGTGCGATATGGAATCAATCGAACAACAACTGACAGAACTGCGAACCACGCTTCGCCATCATGAGTATCTCTACCATGTGATGGATGCGCCGGAAATTCCCGATGCGGAATATGATCGCCTGATGCGTGAACTGCGCGAGCTGGAAGCGCAGCATCCGGAACTTATCACCCCCGACTCGCCAACCCAGCGTGTTGGCGCCGCCCCGTTAGCAGCGTTCAGCCAGATTCGCCATGAAGTGCCAATGCTGTCGCTGGATAACGTGTTTGATGAAGAGAGTTTTCTCGCCTTCAACAAGCGCGTGCAGGACAGACTGAAGAGTACGGACAAACTAACCTGGTGCTGCGAACTGAAGCTGGACGGGCTGGCGGTCAGTATCCTGTATGAAAACGGTGTGCTGGTTAGTGCCGCAACGCGTGGTGATGGTACCACGGGGGAGGACATTACCTCGAACGTGCGCACCATCCGTGCGATCCCATTAAAACTGCGAGGCGATAACATTCCGACGCGTCTGGAAGTGCGTGGTGAAGTGTTCCTGCCGCAGGCCGGATTTGAAAAAATTAACGAAGAGGCCCGCCGTACTGGCAACAAAGTGTTTGCTAACCCACGTAACGCAGCGGCCGGGTCATTACGTCAGCTTGATCCACGTATCACAGCGAAGCGACCGCTTACTTTCTTCTGCTATGGCGTTGGTGTGCTGGAAGGTGGTGTGTTGCCTGATACCCACCTGGGCCGTCTGCTGCAATTTAAAGAGTGGGGATTGCCGGTGAGCGACAGAGTTAAGCTTTGCGACTCTCCGGAGGAAGTACTCGCTTACTATCACAAGGTTGAAGAAGACCGACCGATGTTGGGCTTCGATATTGACGGTGTGGTGATTAAAGTCAACTCTATGGCGTTGCAGGAGCAACTGGGTTTTGTCGCTCGCGCGCCGCGCTGGGCGGTGGCCTTTAAGTTTCCGGCGCAGGAGCAGATGACCTTTGTTCGCGATGTTGAGTTTCAGGTCGGACGTACCGGGGCGATTACGCCCGTCGCTCGTCTTGAGCCGGTTCAGGTTGCCGGGGTTCTGGTCAGTAACGCCACTCTGCATAATGCCGATGAAATCGATCGTCTGGGGTTGCGTATTGGCGATAAAGTCGTTATTCGCCGGGCGGGCGATGTGATCCCGCAGGTCGTCAATGTGGTGCTTTCCGAGCGCCCGGACGATACGCGTGAAATTGTGTTTCCACAGCATTGTCCGGTGTGCGGGTCTGATGTTGAACGTGTGGAAGGCGAAGCGGTCGCTCGCTGTACCGGTGGTTTAATCTGCGGGGCGCAGCGTAAGGAATCGCTGAAACACTTCGTTTCTCGCCGCGCGCTCGATGTTGACGGTATGGGCGACAAAATTATCGATCAACTGGTCGAGAAAGAGTATGTCCATACGCCAGCAGATCTCTTCACCCTGACGGCAGGCAAGCTGACCGGACTCGATCGTATGGGGCCGAAATCGGCGCAAAACGTGGTGAATGCGCTGGAAAAAGCGAAAGAAACGACGTTTGCCCGTTTCCTCTACGCGCTGGGCATTCGTGAAGTCGGCGAGGCCACAGCCGCAGGTCTGGCGGCGTATTTCGGCACGCTTGAAGCGCTGGAAGCGGCTTCCATTGAAGAGCTGCAAAAAGTGCCGGATGTCGGCATTGTGGTAGCGACCCACGTGTTTAATTTCTTTGCTGAAGAGAGCAACCGCGAGGTGATAGGCCAGTTACTGGCGCAGGGCATTCACTGGCCTGCGCCGGTGGTCATCAACGCTGACGAAATCGACAGCCCCTTCGCGGGCAAAACGGTGGTGCTGACCGGAAGCCTGAGCCTGATGTCGCGTGATGACGCCAAAGCACGGTTGACCGAACTGGGCGCGAAAGTAGCCGGTAGCGTGTCGAAGAAAACCGATCTGGTTATTGCCGGCGAAGCGGCGGGTTCGAAACTGGCAAAAGCGCAGGAACTGGGTATTGCCGTGATCGATGAAGCTGAAATGATCCGCTTACTGGGTGCCTGAAATGGAAAAAGAGCAGCTGGTTGAAATCGCCAATTCCGTGATGCCCTTTGGCAAATATAAAGGGCGTCGGCTGATTGATGTCCCGGAAGAGTATCTGCTGTGGTTTGCCCGTAAAGATGAATTCCCGCCGGGAAAGCTGGGCGAGCTGATGCAAATCACGCTGCTGATTAAAACTGAAGGGCTGACGCAACTGGTGCAGCCCCTGAAACGCCCTCTCTAAGCCTTTGCGGCGCGGCTTTTCTGCTGCGCCTGCAATGCGTCTGTTTGTTGCTTGTAGCGACGTGCCAGCACGGCACACACCATCAGCTGAATTTGATGGAAGATCATCAACGGCAGCACCATCATTCCTATCACTGACGTCGGGAACAGAATATTTGCCATTGGGATCCCATTCGCCAGGCTCTTTTTCGATCCGCAAAAGACAATGGTGATCTCATCGGCTTTGTTGAAGCCGCATTTCCGCGCAACAAAGACGTTGATGCCAATCACGATTGCCAGCAATACGATGCTGACCACCACGATAAACAACAGCGAACCAATCCCCACTTTGTGCCAGATCCCGTTAACCACGGCTTCACTGAAGGCGGAGTACACCACCAGCAAGATGGAGGATTGGTCCGTTTTGGCGATCCATTTTTTATGTCGGGACACCCAGTTACCAATCCACGGACGTGAAAGATGTCCCAGTACGAACGGCAGCAGCAGCTGCAGCATGATTTTCCCCACCTGCTCCAGACTGCCTTCTGCGCCATGCATATTCATTACCAGGCCAACCAGTAACGGCGAGAGAAAAATACCCAGCAGGCTGGAGGCCGAAGCGGAACACACGGCGGCAGCAACGTTACCCCCCGCCAGCGACGTAAAAGCGATTGCCGACTGCACCGTGGCCGGCAAAATACACAAGTACAGGAAACCGGTGTACAGCATCGGGTCAACATTTACCGGTGCCCACCAGGCGAACAGAACGCCCAGCACCGGGAAAACAACAAACGTGCTGCACATCACCCACAGATGTAAACGCCAGTGACTACCGCCGGCAATAATGGCTTCACGCGAAAGCTTCGCCCCGTGCATAAAAAACAGTAGGGCAATGGCAGCGGTGGTTAAGCCTTCAAAGAAAGGTACAAAGCCACCTTCGGCCGGGAAAAAGGACGCCAGTAAAACGACCGTAATCAACGTTATCGTGAACGGATCAAGGATACGAAAAAGTTTCATAAAAGCTCCTGAAATTCGGTAGGAACATTTTGCGTTTTTCTGTTTGAGAAATAAAATTGATTTATTGCATCCATATATGAATCGAATAGATGAATTACTCTCTGCGTCAGCTCCGTATCTTTGTTACCGTCGCTCAGGCCAAAAGCTTTAGCCGGGCGGGGGATATCATTGGCTTAAGCCAGTCTGCGGTCAGCCACAGCGTTAAAGAGCTGGAAGGGCAGACGGGTGTGCGGTTGTTAGATAGAACAACGCGGGAAGTAGTGCTGACGGAAGCAGGGCACCAGTTGGCGGCGCGGCTGGAACGTATTCTGGATGAACTGCACAGCACGCTGCGTGAAGCAGGCCAGGTGGGAACGCAGTTAACCGGAACGGTGCGCGTTGCCGCCAGCCAGACAATATCTGCTCACCTTATTCCACAGTGTATTGCCCAGAGTAATCAGCTTTATCCAGCAATCGATTTTGTGCTGCACGACAGGCCGCAACAGTGGGTGCTGGAGAGTATTCGTCAGGGCGAGGTAGATTTTGGCATTGTGATAGATCCAGGTGCTGTGACCGATCTGCAGTGTGAAGCGGTGTTATCCGAACCATTCCTGCTGTTGTGTCGAGAGGATCATCCGCTAGCCCAACGCGAATGGGTAAATTGGCAGGATTTATATCATGAGCGCCTGGTATTACAGGATTACGCTTCCGGCAGTCGACCGTTGATCGATGCGGCGCTGGCTCACTTTTCCATTGAGGCCAATATCGTTCAGGAGATAGGTCACCCTGCCACGCTTTTCCCGATGGTTGAGGCGGGGATTGGTATCAGCGTGCTGCCTGCGCTGGCGCTTCCTCTGCCACAGGGCAGCCATTTGCAGGTTAAACGCCTGACGCCGGTTGTGGAACGACAATTGATGCTGGCACGACGTAAAAATCGTTCTTTATCGACTGCGGCTCAGGCGCTGTGGGACGTAGTACGGATGCAGGCCAGTGAATTAACCGCCGGTCGGGCACGGGATCCTTTGTACCAGCTTTAACGATATGGCTGGTGTTTGTCATGTCGTTAAGTTTGGCTTTCAGTATCGATGAACTGATCGTTAACTTTTATATTTTTACCCGGCACCGGACTACCTCTTTATATTTATAAATTCTCCTGCGATATTCTTAGGCAATTGCTCAGCTTGCGGATTTGTAAGACTATTTTAAATTATTACTTTTTTTCTTGACCTTCCACTTGCTGGAAGGTTGATACTCTTTATACGCAAGTACGGATAGCAGTAGCTAATACAATGATGTATGGCGATTGATTAATGAAATGACTAAGCAATTTATACAGCAACTCGTTATAGGTAGAATTAACACGATCCCGATGGAGTAATATTAGTGATATGTTAAATAATCCTACAATAGCTGGTTGCTGAAACTAATCCGGTAAATATATTTAACTAATGGGGTATTGGCGGCGATGATAAGCAAAAATAAAATTTTAATTGCAATGCAAATTAGTATGCTGGCATGGTCTGGTTATACGTTTGCAGCAGACAGAGTGTATGTAGCAAATGAAGGTGCAGATTCAGTTAATGTACTTGATGCTGTGTCTTTAAAGACTGTAGATAAAGTACATGTTGGTAAAATGCCGCATAACGTTCAGGTGTCACCAGACAATAAAACAGTTTGGGTAACCAACCTTGGTGCTAACGGGACACATTCATCAGGCTCTGAACATATGGATATGAGTAAAGATACCCATTCTGAGAAGATGGACATGGGCAAAGATTCTCATGCAGGCAAAAAGGAACATGGCGAAGTTTGGGTTATTAATGCCGAGAATGATACAGTTATTGCAAAACTTCAGGTTGGCGCACACCCTGCGCATGTTGTCGTCACCCCTGATGGGAAAATGGCGTATATCTCAAATAGTGCAGATAACACCATCAGCGTGATTGATGCAGAGCATTTGAAAAATCTAACGACAATTAATGTAGGTAAGTTCCCTCATGGCCTCAGAGTGAGTCCTGACGGTAAAGAAGTTTATATCGCGAATATGAAAGGGGGCTCGGTATCCGTTGTTGATACAGCCAGTAATAAAGAAGTCGCGCAGATCCCATTAGGTAAAATGCCAGCCCAGGTAGGTTTCTCACCGGACGGAAAACTGGTGTTTGTTTCCCTGTCTGGTGAAGACGCTGTAGCGGTGATTGATACAGCAACGCGTAAAGTTGTGAAGAAAATTAATGTCGGTACCGTACCAATCCAGCTGTTTGGCACTCCGGATGGTAAAAGCATGCTGGTAACCAATCAGGGCTCGAAGAGCAAGCCGGGTAACACAATAAACATGATTGATATCGCAAGCCTTACGGTAGCGAAAACTATCACCACTGGCAATGGGGCCCATGGCGTGGTTGTCGATAAAAATGGCAAATATGCTTACGTAACTAACTCATTTGCAAACTCTGTCTCGATGATTGACATTAATGAGCGTAAGGTAGTGAACACGCTCCCGGTAGACAACAACCCAAATGGTATTAGCTGGGGCTCTGTTGACGTGACGCCTAAATAATTGTGCTAGCATTTATCAATACCCGTCATTTGCTGGCGGGTATTTTCATAAATATTCTATAAATAAAGGAACGACAGATGAGAAAGCCGGAGCGGACAAAAACGCTGCCTAGTAAGTTCAATTTTGATGATACTGTAAACAGACTCGTCAGCGTATTGAATGCTAAAAATATTCGTATTTTTGTGCAGGTTGATCAACAGCAAGCGGCAACGGATGTAGGTCTTGCTCTGCGACCGACGATGTTATTTCTGTTTGGTAACCCAAAGGGTGGTACTCCTGCCATGCAAGCAAATCCTCATGCGGCAATAGAGCTACCCCTACGGGTGGTTATTTGGCAGGATGATAATGGTGATACCCATATAGATTATCAGGATGCAAGTACTGTTCTGGAGATTGATTATGGTGTTGCACATAATATTGTTGCTCCAGTTAGCATCCTGGCAACCCTTCTTAACGAAGTGGCCGGTAATTAATTGCAAATGACACTAAATGCCTCGTGGATATTTAGTGTTATTTCTGCGTTTATTATGCAAGTATTTAACCCGCTATAATAAACCTATTGAACAATACATTTGATGTTCATTACTCTTCAATGTTTGTCGATTCGTCTATTTTATAAATAGAAGGATTTTTGTTTGCAATATTATGTGAAGAGTATATCTTGACGCTTAAATATTAATATGTAAGTTATGAGGATAGTTATGAAAAAGACATTAGTCACATCATTGGCCGTTTCTTTATGTTTTCTCAGTCTGTCTGCCTTTGCTGCTACAGAAATCTCGCAACAAGAAGCTAATAGTTTAAAGCATGTCAAGTCAATCACCGTAACGGAAAATACGGTGAATCAATGTATGCACAAAATTTCGAAAATGGCAGATAAAGAAGGTGCTGATTTCTTTGTTATTAAGAACTTCTCTTCTATAGGCAATGGTTCTCAGGCTGTAGTGACCAGCGAACTCTATAAGAAGTAAACAGCAGTTTCCCCCATTTAAAATATTGATTAGCGAAAGTACGTTGTTGTACCTGCTTTCGCTTATTAATAATCAACAAATGTTTGTCAGTCATTCTCAGGGCGGGTTTTGTCAGCCCACTCGTCTGACGAATTCCAGATATGTTGGTACTCCTTGCCATTACTGGCAGAAAAAAAATGTGAGTTCAGGCCGATTTAGCACATGCCATCTATACCGATTTACTATCGGTTATCGGGATAAACGGTATTGGTAATCGATTGCGTAGTCTCGCTATAACAATGCGGTACGCTACGTTATTTCGATTACTCAGTATTAAGGACATCTCATGAGCCACTCTCTTTTCTCGCAAAATCCCTGGTATAGCGCTGATATCATTCGTGGTTACAAACCGGATTTTACGCCGCGCGTAGCCTTTATCCTCGGCTCCGGCCTGGGGGCGTTGGCGGATCAAATTGAGGATGCGGCTGCCATCTCTTACGAGAAACTACCAGGGTTCCCGGTGAGTACCGTACACGGCCATGCTGGTGAACTGGTGTTGGGAAATCTGGCGGGAATTCCGGTGGCCTGTATGAAAGGACGTGGACATTTCTATGAAGGTCGCGGTATGACGGTGATGACGGATGCCATTCGTACGCTGAAACTGCTGGGCTGTGAGCTGCTGTTTTGCACCAATGCCGCAGGCTCTTTGCGTCCCGAAGTCGGACCGGGTAGCCTCGTTGCGCTTAGCGATCACATCAATACGATGCCGGGTACGCCGATGGTAGGGCCAAACGATGAGCGTTTTGGCGAGCGATTCTTTTCACTGGCGAATGCCTATGATGCTGACTATCGTGCGATCCTGCAAACTGTTGCCGCTGAGGAAGGGTTCCCGCTGAGTGAAGGGGTTTTTGTCTCTTATCCGGGGCCGAACTTTGAAACCGCGGCAGAAATCCGCATGATGCAAATTATCGGTGGCGACGTGGTGGGGATGTCGGTGGTGCCTGAAGTTATCTCTGCGCGCCACTGCGGCTTGAAAGTGGTTGCGGTGGCGGCCATCACCAACCTGGCGGAAGGTCTGGGTGATGTTAAATTATCTCACGCGCAGACGCTGGCTGCGGCGGAACTCTCCCGGCAGAATTTCATCAATTTGATCTGCGGATTCTTGCGCAAACTGGCCTGAATAACTAAAAAATGACCCCGCTTGCGGGGTCTTACTTTATGGCAAGGAACGGAAAAATGGGTATCGCATCTCGCTTAAAGCTCATGTCGTTTTTGCAATATTTCATCTGGGGAAGCTGGTTGGTAACCCTGGGTTCCTACATGATTAATACCCTGGATTTTACCGGCGCGAATGTGGGTATGGTCTACAGTTCGAAAGGGTTGGCGGCGATTATCATGCCGGGCATTATGGGCATCATTGCCGATAAATGGCTACGCGCCGATCGCGCCTATATGCTTTGTCATCTGGTGTGTGCGGGCGTGTTGCTATATGCCACAACCGTTACCGATCCGCAGACTATGTTTTGGGTGATGCTGGTTAACGCAATGGCGTATATGCCGACGATTGCGTTATCGAATAGCGTCTCATACTCGTGCCTGGCACAATCGGGTCAGGATCCGGTCACCGCGTTCCCGCCAATTCGTGTGTTTGGCACCATTGGGTTTATTGTGGCGATGTGGACGGTGAGCCTGATGAGACTGGAGCTGAGCAGTGCGCAACTGTATATCGCTTCTGGCGCATCGTTATTGCTGGCTCTGTATGCGTTGACGTTGCCGAAAATCCCGGTTGCTGAGAAGAAAGCAAACACCACGCTTGCCAGCAAGCTCGGTCTGGACGCCTTTGTTCTGTTTAAAAAACCGCAGATGGCAATCTTCTTTTTGTTTGCGATGATGCTGGGGGCGGTGTTGCAAATCACCAACGTCTTTGGCAATCCGTTCCTGCATGATTTTGCCCGTAACCCGGAATTTGCCGGCAGCTTTGTGGTGAAGTACCCCTCCATATTGCTTTCCGTTTCACAGATGGCGGAGGTGGGCTTTATTCTCACTATTCCGTACTTCCTTAAACGCTTTGGCATTAAAACGGTGATGCTGATGAGCATGCTGGCATGGACGCTGCGCTTTGGCTTCTTTGCCTTTGGCGATCCGTCGCCGTTTGGTTTTGTGCTGCTGCTGATGTCGATGATCGTCTACGGCTGTGCGTTTGATTTCTTCAATATCTCGGGATCGGTATTTGTCGAGCAGGAGGTTAGCTCTAACATTCGCGCCAGCGCGCAGGGGCTATTTATGACGATGGTAAACGGCGTGGGCGCTTGGGTGGGTTCAATCCTGAGCGGGATGGCGGTAGATTACTTCTCTGTCGATGGCGTTAAGGATTGGCAAACCATCTGGCTGGTGTTTGCCGCGTATGCGTTAGCACTTGCGGTTATCTTTGCATTGTTCTTTAAGTACAGGCATGAGCCTGAACGACTGGCACAGAAATCACCGGCACATTAACACTCCATTGGCGGCGGGTTCTGATACCCGCCGTTTCATTATCTGCGAGGCAATGTGGTAACTTTGCGCATTATCCTTATTTCAGGAGCGCATTATCCATGGAACGCACGCACCGTATCGATCTGAAGTTACTGCGTTATTTTCTTGCTGTCGCAGAAGAACTGCATTTTGGACGCGCTGCTGCTCGCCTGAATATGTCGCAACCGCCGCTCAGTACCCATATTAAAGAGCTGGAGCAACAGCTCGGCACTTTGCTATTTATCCGTCATTCCCGCAGCGTGGCGTTAACTCACGCGGGAAAGATATTGATGGAAGAGTCGCGCCGACTGTTATCCAGTGCCAATCAGGCGCTGGCGAGAGTGGAGCAAATTGGTCGTGGTGAGGCAGGGCGAATTGAGCTTGGCGTTATCGGTACAGCGATGTGGGGAAAAATGCGTCCGGTGATGCGGCGTTTTATGAAGGATAATCCCAATGTTGAGGTGCTGTTTCGCGAGAACATGCCCGCGATGCAGATGACGATGCTGGAACGGCGTGAACTGGATGCAGGAATTTGGCGGATGGCTACGGAGCTTTCTCCCGGGTTTACCAGTTTGCGTTTGCATGAGTCCTCTTTTCTGGTTGCCATGCCGGAAGAACATCCTCTTACTGCCAGTGAGTCCATACCGCTGGAGGCGCTGAGAAATGAATATTTTGTCACAATGCCTTCCATTCATACTGACTGGGCATTTTTGCAGCGAGTTTGCCTGAGTGCTGGATTTTCCCCGATGATTATTCGTGAGGTGAGGGAGCCGCAAACGGTGCTGGCGATGATCAGCATGGGGATTGGTATTACGTTAATTGCTGACAGCTATGCGCAGATGAGTTGGCCTGGTGTGGTATTTCGACCGTTAGAGGAACGTATTCCGGCGGATTTGTATATTGTGTATGACCAACTGCAGGCGACACCCGCGCTGGAGAAACTGGTAGCGGCATTGACGATGTGATGTCTGTGCCGGATGGCGACTGACGTCTTATCCGACCTACGTGTGTAGTGTTGTCTGTGCCGGATGGCGACTGACGTCTTATCCGGCCTACGTGTGCGGTATTGTCTGTGCCGGATGGCGACTAACGTCTTATCCGGCCTACGCGTGTTGTGTTGTCTGTAGGCCTGATAAGCGTAGCGCATCAGGCGATGCAGGTTCGAATCTTATAAATCGCAGATAGCAAAAAGGCGCCTTTAGGGCGCCTTTTTACATTGGTGGGTCGTGCAGGATTCGAACCTGCGACCAATTGATTAAAAGTCAACTGCTCTACCAACTGAGCTAACGACCCGAAGTGGTGGGTGATGACGGGATCGAACCGCCGACCCCCTCCTTGTAAGGGAGGTGCTCTCCCAGCTGAGCTAATCACCCACTTCGGTACTTCAATTTTATCGTAAGAAATCCAGCTGGAGAGAAAGTGGTGGGTGATGACGGGATCGAACCGCCGACCCCCTCCTTGTAAGGGAGGTGCTCTCCCAGCTGAGCTAATCACCCACTTCTCAATTTCTTACTCTACACGGCGGAGACTACATAAAGTAGTTGGTGGGTGATGACGGGTTCGAACCGCCGACCCCCTCCTTGTAAGGGAGGTGCTCTCCCAGCTGAGCTAATCACCCCCGCTGTGTGGAGTCGCATTATAGGGAGAGTTGAAAATGAGTCAACGCATTTTCTAAAGAATTTGTTCGTTCGTCGTAAATTTAAACAAAACGATCGCAAATCAATCCATGCAGCATGATTTGTATACGAAAATGGCAAAGCGTGATGTTCCAACCTGAACAACATTGAGGAATCAGGCCACAGTGATAGAATACGAGCCTGATAATCTTCCCAGGATTTGCCGGTTGTCGGCATCTTTATAAACGTAAGGCCATTTCATGAAAATCAAAACTCGCTTCGCGCCAAGCCCGACAGGTTACCTGCATGTCGGTGGTGCGCGTACTGCTCTATATTCCTGGCTTTTTGCACGTAACCATGACGGTGAGTTTGTGCTGCGTATTGAAGACACCGATCTTGAACGCTCCACTCCGGAAGCTATTGAAGCCATTATGGATGGCATGAACTGGCTGAATCTGGAATGGGATGAAGGCCCGTACTTCCAGACCAAACGTTTTGATCGCTACAACGCCGTGATTGATGAGATGCTGGAAGCCGGTACCGCGTATAAATGCTACTGCTCCAAAGAGCGTCTGGACGCACTGCGCGAAGAGCAGATGGCAAACGGTGAGAAGCCACGTTACGACGGTCGCTGCCGCCACGGCCATGAACACCATGCTGCTGATGAACCCTGCGTGGTGCGTTTTGCCAACCCGCAGGATGGATCCGTTATTTTTGACGACCAGATCCGTGGGCCGATCGAATTCAGCAACCAGGAGCTGGACGATCTGATCATCCGCCGTACTGACGGTTCCCCGACCTACAACTTCTGTGTTGTTGTCGACGATTGGGATATGGAAATCACCCACGTTATTCGTGGTGAAGACCATATCAACAACACTCCGCGTCAGATTAACATCCTGAAAGCGCTGAATGCGCCGGTGCCGGTTTATGCACACGTGTCGATGATCAACGGCGACGACGGTAAAAAACTCTCTAAACGTCACGGTGCGGTCAGCGTTATGCAGTATCGCGACGACGGTTACCTGCCGGAAGCGCTGCTGAACTATCTGGTGCGTCTGGGCTGGTCCAGCGGCGATCAGGAAATCTTCACCCGTGAAGAGATGATCAAACTGTTCTCCCTTGGTGCGGTGAGCAAGTCTGCCAGTGCGTTCAACACCGAAAAACTGCAGTGGCTGAACCATCACTACATTAATTCGCTGGCACCTGAATATGTGGCAACGCATCTGCAATGGCACATTGAGCAGGAAAATATCGATACTCGCGTCGGCCCGCAGCTGTCTGAGCTGGTTAAACTGCTGGGTGAGCGCTGCAAAACGCTGAAAGAGATGGCGCAGAGCTGCCGCTACTTCTACGAAGACTTTGCTGAGTTCGACGCGGATGCAGCTAAGAAACACCTGCGTCCGGTAGCGCGTCAGCCGCTGGAAGTGGTTCGCGATAAGCTGGCTGCTATCAGCGAGTGGACGGCAGAAAACGTGCACCACGCGATTCAGGCAACCGCTGATGAGCTGGAAGTGGGTATGGGTAAAGTAGGGATGCCGCTGCGCGTAGCCGTAACCGGCGCGGGTCAGTCTCCGGCGTTAGACGTAACGGTGCATGCGATTGGTAAATCCCGCAGCATTGAGCGTATTAATAAAGCGCTGGCGTTTATTGCTGAGCGTGAAAGCCAGCAGTAAGACCGGTTGAGCTATGAAACAACGGCAGGAGCGCATCCTGCCTTTTTTTTTGCCTGTTATTCAGACTCATCAATACCCAGACGGGTAAGGAAAGTGCGAATACCTTCGCGCGAAATATACATTGCCAGCTTTTCTTGTTCCGTTGGGGACATGTTGTCCAGTGCGCTAATTATCTGGCGACAGGCGTGGCTACGCACCACGTGGGTGTATTCTGCCAGCGGTTCCTCAGCCTGATAAATTTCAGGGACTTTGCGAAAAGCCGGAATATTGAGCAGAAACGTACGGACGCTGGAGTCGATATGGATCAGCCTTGCACGACCCCCTTTAACGCCGGGAAACTTTTCGGTGGTCCAGTTTTGTTCTCTGATCCAACGATTGACGGTTTGTTTGGCAACCCCGAGACATTCCGCCAGTTCTTCGGTCGTCATTTTGCTGCGTAATTTTTTCATATTATTTGTTGTCGCGGATCCCTAAGCGTTGTAACAAACCCGTAATGCCTTCACGCAGGATCAGTGACGTAAACATTTTTTGTTCTGACGGAGTCATCTCTTTGGCGAGCCTAATCAGTAGAGCTTCGATAGAGGTATCGCCGGATAACGATAAATTATCTGATAAACCTTCGGCTGAACGCTCGGCACTGCGAATGTATTCACGAACTTGTTCGGTGACGTGAACCAGACGCGCTTTACCGCCCTGTACGCCTGGTTTTGGTGATGTAGCCCAACCCTCCTTGCGCACCCATTTATTGATGGTCTGTCGGCTGTATCCGGTCAGATTAGCAAGTTCTTCTGGCGTCATCCGTTCCTTGAACATAACGATTCCCTGAATAGTCGTGGGGTTAATTAGTGGCTCATTTTATAGCACCATTTTAGTAGAAACCGTGACGCGTTTAACTACTGAATGCGAGTTGTTACGCAATGTTCTTCATTTGACTGCTTTTTCAGCGATTGAATTCTATGAGTTAATTTTGCCGTTGACACACGCGAAGGGAATTCATATGATGCCGCCCGTCAACTCGACAAGCTTTACGTAATGGGGCTATAGCTCAGCTGGGAGAGCGCTTGCATGGCATGCAAGAGGTCAGCGGTTCGATCCCGCTTAGCTCCACCAAATTTAATCCCAATGAATTTGGTATGTACGTAATAGCATCGTGGGGCTATAGCTCAGCTGGGAGAGCGCTTGCATGGCATGCAAGAGGTCAGCGGTTCGATCCCGCTTAGCTCCACCAAAATTTAAACCCTCGCTGAAAAGCGGGGGTTTTTTGTTTCTGTATCCTACCTGTTCTTACCCTGTATCTCTTCGGTTTGCTGAATAGCAGGCATAAAAAAACCGGGGAGAAGAATCTCCCCGGTCTTATCAATACGACGTTGTCTTACGCTTACAGCACCAGTGCGGCGATAGATGCAGACAGTACGCTCACCAGCGTAGAGCCGTACACCAGCTTCAGACCGAAGCGGGAAACCACGTTACCTTGCTCTTCGTTCAGACCTTTAATCGCACCGGCGATAATACCGATGGAAGAGAAGTTAGCGAAGGAGACCAGGAACACGGACAGGATACCTTCTGCACGCGGAGAGAGCGTGGCGGCAATTTTCTGCAGATCCATCATCGCGACGAATTCGTTGGAAACCAGTTTGGTTGCCATGATACTGCCCACCTGCAGCGCTTCGCTGGACGGCACACCCATTACCCATGCAACCGGGTAGAAGATGTAGCCCAGGATGCCCTGGAAGGAGATGCTGTAGCCAAACCAGCCGGTCACGGTGGCGAACAGGGCGTTCAGGGCTGCGATTAGCGCGATGAAACCAATCAGCATCGCCGCAACGATAATTGCCACTTTGAAACCTGCCAGGATGTATTCACCCAGCATTTCGAAGAAGCTCTGGCCTTCGTGCAGGTTAGACATCTGGATGTTTTCTTCGCTGGCATCAACGGTGTACGGGTTGATCAGCGACAGCACGATAAAGGTGCTGAACATGTTCAGAACCAGCGCTGCAACCACGTACTTCGGCTCCAGCATGGTCATGTACGCGCCGACGATAGACATGGAAACGGTCGACATCGCCGTTGCAGCCATGGTGTACATACGGTTGCGAGACATTTTGCCGAGAATATCTTTATAGGCGATAAAGTTCTCGGACTGACCCAGGATCAGGGAGCTGACGGCGTTGAAGGATTCCAGCTTGCCCATACCGTTCACTTTGGATAACAGGAAACCAATCGCGCGGATGATAACCGGCAGAACGCGGATATGCTGCAAAATACCGATAAGAGCGGAAATGAAGACGATTGGGCACAGCACTTTCAGGAAGAAGAATGCCAGGCCTTTGTCGTTCATGCTGCCGAAGACAAAGTTTGTCCCTTCATTAGCGAATCCGAGGAGTTTTTCAAACATCTCGGAGAAGCCTCTCACGAAGCCCAGACCGACATCAGAGTTCAGGAAGAACCATGCCAGTAACACTTCAATAACAAGCAATTGAATAACATAACGAATGCGGATTTTTTTACGGTCACTGCTTACCAGCAGTGCGAGTACCGCAACCACGGCAAGGGCCAGGACGAAATGAAGAACGCGGTCCATATTTGCTCCAAATATGAGGCAGGTTTAGTTTTCGTGCACATTCTATGTAACAACCATAAAGAAAACGAGATCAAACACACACTATAATAAGGACCTGTGACGAGATTCAAAATTAGTGATCGGTGATACACTTCTGTTATGTTTAGTATGGAAGTGAAAAGTTATGTCATTGTGCTAATCTCATAACAATAATTAAACATCTCACCGGTATTTCCAGAATCCTTATCGATCCATAGACAAACACTATCAGAGAAATCAACTTCACCCATTAAAATGAATTTGATAATCATTCTCAATAGGCGTAGCTTGAAACATAGCAAAGGCTATGTTTCTGAGGCACTAAAATGACTAACGATCGCGTTGAGAGTAGCAGTGGACGGGCAGCGCGCAAGTTGAAGCTCGCATTAATGGGACCTGCGTTCATCGCGGCGATCGGCTACATCGATCCGGGCAACTTCGCCACCAACATCCAGGCAGGGGCCAGCTTTGGCTATAAATTGTTGTGGGTGGTGGTCTGGGCAAATCTGATGGCGATGCTGATTCAGGTGCTGTCGGCAAAGCTGGGTATTGCCACGGGTAAAAACCTGGCGGAGCAAATTCGCGATCACTATCCTCGTCCGGTGGTGTGGTTCTACTGGGTGCAGGCCGAAATTATCGCCATGGCGACAGACCTTGCTGAATTCATTGGTGCCGCGATTGGTTTCAAATTGATCCTCGGCGTGTCGTTATTGCAGGGGGCCGTGCTCACCGGTATCGCGACTTTTTTGATTCTGATGTTGCAGCGCCGTGGGCAAAAACCGCTGGAAAAAGTGATTGGCGGCTTGCTGCTGTTTGTGGCTGCGGCTTACATTGTGGAACTGATCTTTTCCCAGCCGAACTTCGCGCAACTTAGCAAGGGAATGGTTATCCCGAGCCTGCCTAATTCCGAAGCGGTGTTCCTGGCAGCCGGGGTGCTCGGCGCGACTATCATGCCACACGTCATTTATCTGCACTCTTCCTTAACTCAGCATCTGCACGGCGGAACACGTCAACAGCGCTATGCGGCCACGAAATGGGATGTGGCAATCGCCATGACGATTGCTGGATTTGTCAATCTGGCGATGATGGCGACGGCTGCCGCTGCATTTCACTTTAGCGGGCATACCGGTATTGCCGATCTCGATCAAGCGTATCTGACACTTGAACCGCTGTTGAGTCACGCTGCGGCGACGGTATTCGGTTTAAGCCTGGTGGCTGCGGGACTTTCTTCTACCGTGGTCGGTACGTTGGCCGGGCAGGTGGTGATGCAAGGGTTTATCCGCTTTCACATTCCGCTTTGGGTACGCCGTACCGTCACCATGATGCCATCATTTATTGTGATTCTGATGGGATTAGATCCGACGCGTATTCTGGTGATGAGCCAGGTGTTGCTCAGTTTTGGTATTGCGCTGGCGCTGGTGCCGCTACTGATCTTCACCAGCAACAGTCAGCTGATGGGCGATTTGGTCAATACCCGATGGGTAAAACAGGTAGGCTGGGTGATTGTTGTGCTGGTGGTGGCGCTCAATATCTGGTTGTTGGTAGGAACCGCACTCGGTTTGTAAAAACAAAAGGGCCCGTTGGCCCTTTTGTTACATTAATGATGATGTTTGTGGCCACGCCCGCGACCGCGGTGGTCGTCACGATCGTTCCAGCCTTCACGATAACCACGCTCATAAGCTTTGCGTTTGTCCCAGCCACGATGGTAGCCGTTGTCATGACGCCACCAGCGATTTTTGCGCCACTCATAGTTATGGTGCCAGTAATCCCGGTCGCGCCAGCGGCCGCCATCCCAGTAGTTACCGTAGTTATCGCGATCGCCAATTTGTAACTTTATTGATGGCAGCAGGGTGATTTCGCCAGCGTTCGCGGCCAGCGGTGTAAAAGCCAATAAGACTGCCGCCAGAATCAGTGACCTGAACATGTTTTCTCTCCTTCACGATCGAGCCGTAGCCGGCCTGTTAACGTAATATTACGGGGCAGTAAAGCCCCGTTTCATCGCCTTAACTCTTAAATCGCAAGTGAGAGCACTTTTTGTTAATAAATGTGTCTTTATTTCAATCAACTCAGGATAGCATCAATCTGCGCGCACTCTTCAGACGTAAAGTGACGGTTTGCCAGCATACCGACAGCGTCTTCAATTTGTGCTGGTTTACTCGCGCCAATCAGCACGGACGTGACTTTGTCATCCCGTAACACCCATGCTAGCGCCATTTGGGAAAGCTTTTGCCCGCGTCGTTCTGCCAGCACATTCAGCGCCCGCACTTTTTCCAGTTTTTGTGGAGTGATCTGGTCCGGATTCAGAAAGCGACTGGTGCTTGCCGCACGAGAATCCGCAGGAATGCCGTTCAGATAGCGGTCGGTTAACTGTCCGCCAGCCAGCGGTGAGAAGGCGATACTGCCGACACCTTTTTCCTGTAATAGCGACAGCAAGCCGCCTTCGACCCAACGTTCAAACATGGAATATTTGGGCTGGTGAATAAGGCATGGCGTACCTAAATCGTCGAGTATTTCAATCGCCTGCCTGGCAAGATCTGCTGGATAGTTAGACAACCCGACGTACAGCGCTTTGCCCTGACGGACGATGTGATCCAGCGCGCGCATGGTTTCTCTGAGCGGTGTTTCAGGGTCGGGGCGATGGTGGTAGAAGATATCGACATACTCCAGCCCCAGACGCTTCAGGCTTTGATCGAGACTGGCAATCAGATATTTGCGTGAACCCCAGTCACCGTAGGGACCTTCCCACATGGTGTAGCCCGCTTTTGTGGAGATAATAAGCTCATCTCGCCACGGTAAAAAATCTTCCTGCAGGATCCGACCAAAATTCCGTTCTGCCGAACCCGGCGGTGGACCATAGTTATTTGCCAGATCAAAATGGTTAATCCCCAGATCGAATGCGCGCTGTAACAATGCGCGACTGTTCTCGACCTGCGTGGTATCGCCAAAATTGTGCCACAAACCCAGAGAGACAATCGGGAGCTTAAGGCCGCTTTGACCGCAGCGGCGGTACTCCATTGTCTGATAACGATTTTCATCTGCGTGATAAACCATGTCACCTCCCTTCCACAATGCGTGTGTCTTTCAGTGTATACGGTTACACCGTCGATTCTTCAATGAATTTTAACCGCCAAAACTGTAAATCCTGCTTTCCACCCTTTCACAGCGACTTTCCTGGACAGTCATCACAGTTCTTCGATACTCAACATGAGGTTACCGTCAGAAGGATAGCTGTCATGCAAACCCCGTATTCCGTTGCTGATTATCTGCTGGACAGGCTGGCAGGCTGTGGCGTCGGCCATCTCTTTGGTGTGCCGGGCGATTATAATTTGCAGTTTCTTGACCACGTGATTGAACATCCCAACGTATGTTGGGTCGGGTGTGCGAATGAATTGAATGCGGCTTATGCGGCAGATGGCTATGCCCGGGTATCCGGGGTAGGGGCGTTGCTCACCACGTTTGGTGTGGGCGAGTTAAGCGCAATTAACGGTATCGCGGGTAGCTTCGCGGAATATGTTCCTGTTTTGCATATTGTCGGCGCACCCTGTCGCGGCGCGCAGCGTCGCGGAGAGTTGATGCATCACACTTTGGGTGACGGTGACTTTCAGCATTTTTACCGCATGCAGCAGGCAGTAACAACGGCCAGCGCGATACTGGATGAACAAAATGCCTGCTATGAAATTGACCGTGTGTTGCGAATGATGCTCAGCGAGCGCAGGCCGGGCTATCTGATGCTGCCTGCTGATGTGGCTAAACAGCCTGCTACGCCACCGAATGATATTATGATTGTTCCTCTGAGCGAGCCGGAAAGCAGCGTGATAGAGGCGTTTCGCTACCATGCCCGTGAACGATTGCTGGACAGCCCACGCGTAGCGTTGCTGGCCGACTTCCTCGCGCTGCGTTTTGGCCTGCAGCCGGTTTTACAGCGCTGGATGGCGGAAACGCCGATGGCTCATGCCACGTTGTTGATGGGCAAAGGACTGTTTGATGAGCGTCACCCGGCGTTTGTTGGCACGTACAGCGCTGGAGCCAGCAGCGATTATGTACGTCAGGCGATAGAAGATGCCGATACGATAATGTGTGTCGGCACACAATTTGTCGACACCCTCACTGCTGGGTTTACACAACAGCTACCGCAGGATCGCACCATTGACGTTCAGCCCCATGCGTCACGAATTGGATCCCACTGGTTTAACATCCCGATGGAGCAGGCGGTCACCACATTACGTGAGTTGTGCCTGGAAATGTCGTTTTCTCTACCGCCAGAACGTCCGCCAATTAGGCGTGTTCAGGTTGAGAAGGGCCCACTGACGCAGGAAAACTTCTGGCACACGGTGCAGCAGTTTCTGAAGCCTGATGACATTATCCTCGTCGATCAGGGAACCGCCGCCTTTGGCGCGGCTGCGCTCTCACTACCTTGCGGGGCGGAAGTACTGGTTCAACCGTTGTGGGGATCTATCGGCTACGCGCTCCCGGCGGCATTCGGTGCGCAAACGGCCTGTCCGGACCGTCGGGTGATCCTGATTATTGGTGATGGCGCGGCGCAGCTCACCATTCAGGAGCTGGGCTCCATGCTCAGAGACGGGCAATCGCCGGTTATTTTACTGCTCAACAATGACGGTTATACCGTGGAGCGGGCCATACATGGGGCAAATCAGCGCTATAACGACATCGCCGCCTGGAGCTGGACGTCGGTGCCGCAGGCGTTTAGTCGTGAATGTCAGGCAGAATGTTGGCGGGTGAAGCTGGCGGTACAGCTGGAAGAGGTGCTGGCCCGGTTGTCCCATCCGCAACGACTGTCGTTAATTGAGGTGGTGCTACCGAAAGCCGATCTTCCTGAATTATTGCGCACGGTGACCCGTGCGCTGGAATCTCGCAACGGCGGATAGCTATTTATCAGGGCGCTCAGCGACCATCATCGGTTTGCCTGCCAGCAGCAGCCAGGCGGGCAGCATGACGATGCACAGCAGCGGCAGCAGGGTGGAATCTGGCACCACCACTGCTGCCATAAACAGGCTCAGCCAGGCGTCACGGGTGACGACCAGCACCAGCCCGAGAATAGAGCAAGAAACCGTGATGGCAGCCGGCACAGCTTCAACATGGGCGTGCAGCATCAGGCCAAGCGCGACGCCAACGAATACCGCCGGGAAGATTCGTCCGCCGCGAAAACCACTCGCCGCTGCTACCACCAATGCCGTTAGTTTGATCACGGCGAGCATGAAATAATCTGATGTCCCCAGCGTTTGGCTAAACGCCATTTGCTGCATTTCGTCCAGTCCCTTAAACAAGGTAAGCGGCCCGCCGATAACACCCAAAATACCAAGGATAAAACCGCCTGCCCCGAGGATCAGCACCGGGTGTCTTAATCGATGCATTAAATGGTGCAAACGCGGCAGACACCAGACGGCAACCATCCCAGCGGCAATGGCGATGGCAGCAACAACCGCGCCGCTGAGGATATCGATCAAGTGCATCTGCGTGTAGTGCGCGATGGGCAGTGAAAAATGGGGGTGAAAAAACAGGCTGGTGGTTAGCGAACCCGCGGCGGCGGCCATTAACGGTGCAAACAGGCGATCCCACAAGGGCACATCGTTTGAGCTATTTAGCGTTTGCGAAAATATCAGCGCGGCGGCAACGGGGGTACCAAATAGCGCGCCGATGGTGCCGGCAGAGGCGAGAATGGTCCAGTCCAGCTTCGCAATGCGCGGAAACATGCGGCTACCAAGTGCCACTGCCAGTGCGATATTCACGGTCATGATGGGGTGTTCCGGACCCAGACTGACGCCACCCGCGAGGCCGAGGATTAGCGCTGCCAGCAGGCCCGGTATTGCTGACGTTGGCACCGGCATACCAATTAACGGTTCACAGGCCGGATCCGGGCCTGCGTGGCCATGGCTGTAACGGATAACTAACCCGACCATGATCCCCGTGAGTGTCAGCATACCGATAATCCAGACCGGAGAGTCCTGGGCTATACCGATGCTAACAGGCAGACGTTCCCACAAAAACTGCTGTAAAACGGAAGCCACTTTCATCACAACGATCAACACCAGGCTGGACGCTATGCCAATGATTAGCGCTGGGGTTGATAGCAAGAGCATCGTTCTGGCTCGCGGATGGAGCATTTTCTATTCCTTAAAACAGAGTCATAGACATAGTTTGCACAGCCTGCCTGACGACATCGCTGCAAATGGTGCTGAAACGATAAAGTAATTGTGTGATCTGGATCGATTTTCCACGGGCATCAGCCTTCAGACCGTTGTTGTTATGTCCCCATGAATTTACAGTGTGGCAAAGATTTATTCTGACTTTAGCGGAGCAGTGGAAGAATGACAAAATATGCTTTAGTAGGGGATGTTGGCGGCACCAACGCGCGTCTTGCTCTGTGCGATATTGCCAGTGGCGAGATTTCGCAGGCAAAAACCTATTCCGGGTTGGATTATCCAAGTCTGGAGGCGGTGGTGCGCGTGTACCTGGATGAGCATAGCGTTAGCGTTGAAGATGGTTGTATTGCCATTGCCTGTCCGATAACCGGCGACTGGGTGGCAATGACCAACCATACCTGGGCGTTCTCTATTGCTGAGATGAAAAAAAACCTGGGCTTCAGCCATCTGGAAATCATCAATGATTTCACCGCTGTGTCGATGGCGATCCCGATGCTGAAAAAAGAGCATTTAATCCAGTTTGGTGGCGCGGAACCTGTTGAAGGTAAACCTATTGCTGTTTATGGCGCAGGAACCGGGCTCGGCGTGGCGCATCTGGTCCACGTGGATAAACGCTGGGTAAGCCTCCCTGGTGAAGGCGGCCACGTGGATTTTGCGCCTAACAGCGAGGAAGAGGGAATTATCCTTGAGGTTCTGCGCGCGGAAATAGGTCACGTGTCCGCAGAACGCGTGCTGTCGGGTCCGGGACTGGTGAATCTGTATCGCGCGATCGTTAAATCTGACGGACGCCTGCCGGAAAATCTGCAGCCGAAGGATATCACCGCACGGGCGCTGGAAGATTCCTGCATTGACTGTCGTCGTGCGCTGTCGCTGTTCTGCGTCATCATGGGACGTTTTGGTGGCGATCTGGCATTAACGCTGGGCACATTTGGCGGTGTGTACATCGCCGGCGGCATTGTGCCGCGCTTCCTCGACTTTTTTAAAGCGTCGGGCTTCCGCGGTGGTTTTGAAGATAAAGGTCGTTTTAAAGCCTACGTGCAGGATATTCCGGTGTATCTGATCGTGCACGATAATCCAGGACTACTTGGCGCTGGTGCGCATTTACGTCAGACGCTGGGCCACATTTTGTAAGGTCAGGGCCGGATGGCGCTCAGCGCTTATCCGGCCTTGTCGTTCTGGCTGTTCATATTTTCTAAAATTATCTTGATCATCTGTTGTTCAAATAAATCGGCATGCAGGTATCTTGTGTTTTTATATTTTTTATCGGTATCCAGATAGGGTTGATGCAAACAACATTCTGGCGGCGTGCATGAGATCAGGGTGTTAATAAGGTCAATTGGTTTAGGGTATTCAACAAATAGCGGGCCATGGCGATAGTTATTTTTATTTTGCCATTCCGCCAGATCGTCCATGAAACACTCTGCGGTTGGTTTTGGCATCGCGCTGGCTTTATCTTTGCCCAATACAATATAAGCCATGTTGTATAACCCGTGCGCGTATGGCCAGAACATTTTATGGAGCTTAGTGAGTCCCGGTTCTCTCAATGCAGATACGCTTTTACAATATAAATCGAGTTGTGTCCCTGCTTCTGTCACATCCTCATCCAGGAGCGCCATCAGGTAGCGGAGGATGAACATATCGCTTGCTGTCTGCTTCGCGGCCAGTACCTTTTGCGCTCTTTTTCTGGCATCCACTGCAAAGTCTGCACGTTTGTACCACACCGCCATCATTAAATTCGTCATGGCCAGGTTAACAGGGTGACCGTTATCACTCATGCCCAATTTTTCAGGCAATAAGAGCGGTACTCGGTCAAATAAACCCGCGGCAAGAATCTCCAGTGTCGTCCATACATTAATACTGTGATCGCAGCCTGAGTCCACACCCTGCGTCACATGTTTAATCATCGCAGACTGTCGCAGGGATAAGTGCAGAGATTCCATATTATTTGACTGTATCGCGGTTTTATATCCTAATAAATCCGGGCTGCGCTTCATGCGCAGCATAAAAAGCCATGAACTCAGCTGTTGTTGCAGTGAATAATCCAGATGGCATTGTTCATGAATATCCAGGCACTCAGCTAAATAATCGTCCGTACTTATCCATATCAGGGCATTTTTTTCCGCTTCTTTTGCGTATTCGCGTAGATATGTACGTTGATATTTTTCGCTCAGCTTTGCCATGACATCACCTGTAAAAAATAGAGTGACGACCAATATACTACAAACTTAGTTCCGCTATCCTGTTAGTCGCGGAAACGACTGAAAGCGCGCGCTGTACTCTCCATTCGTCACGCTTTTTCAGCACTATAAATGCATTAATTGTCTGAATTCTTTCACTTTGCTCCGACTAACCGGGATTTCAAATTCCAGATCCTTTAAACGCAGAATATAAGTGTTGTTAAACCAGGGTTCGATCTCGCGGATTTTATTCAGATTTACGCAGAACGAGCGGTGGCAGCGGAAGAAATGCGAAGCCGGCAGTTTGCTGCAAAATTCGCTGATGTTCATCGGCATGACGTATGATTCTCGTCGCGTATAGACGAACGTCATCTTTTCATGCGCTTCAGCGTAGTAGATGTCGTTGATTGGGGTCACGATGATCCGCTCATCTTTGATCAGGTTGATCGTATCGTTTTCGCGGGCCACCGGACTTACAGGAGACGTTCCCGTTTGCTGTTGCTGCCAGGCGGCTTCTAGCTTTTGCAGCATACTGACAATGCGTGATTCCTGGTACGGCTTCAGAATGTAGTCAAAAGCTTCCAGTTCGAAGGCTTCAACAGCATGCTCTTTCCATGCGGTAATAAACACAATAAAGGGTTTATGCGCGAACTGGCTGATATTTTGTGCCAGCAATACGCCGTCCAACGAGGGAATATTAATATCCAGAAAAATGGCGTCAACGCGGTTGTGCTGGAGATATTTCAGCACGTCCAGACCATCGTCAAACGTGCCGACAATCTCCATCTGGCTGTGCTCTTTTATCAGCCAGCTCAGTTCCTGTTGGGCCAGGAATTCATCTTCAACAATGATGACTTTCACGACTTCACTCCTGGTTAAAGCAATAATGTAGTTGGCGCGGCTGCGGGCGAGTGCACATTAGGTACATAAAAGGCAATCTCTGTGCCTGGCTCCAGACGGCGGATATGTAATCCCTCACCGTAGAGCAGCTTAACGCGATGGTGCACATTCAACAGACCAATTTTATTGCCCGGCATTTCATTGGACTCGACCCGTTCAATCACTTTTGGGTCGATACCATGACCCGTATCTCGTACGGCAATCCGTACCCGGTTGCCGCACTCCGCAACGCTGATGGTGACCACACCTTTCCCTTTGCAGGGCTGGATCCCATGGACGATAGCGTTCTCGACCAACGGCTGAATCAGCAGGCTGGGGATAAAACAGCTTACCTCTTCATCGATATCATAAATAACGGTCAGCTTGTCGCCAAAGCGAGCCTGTTCGATGGTGATGTAATCCTTGATTTGATACAGCTCTTTCTTAATGTCGATCTGCTCATCGTCTTTTAATTCAATATTATAGCGAAGATAGCGCGACAAATTAAAAATGAGCTGACGTGCGGTGTCCGGGTTAAGCCGCACCGACGATGAAATCGCGTTCAGGGCATTAAACAGAAAATGGGGATTTATTTTGCTTTGCAGTGCGCGTAGCTCTGCCTTATTTGCCATTTCTCGTAGTTGCTCTGCGCGGGAGACTTCAAGCTGGGTGGAGATGATTTGCGACAGACCGATCGCCATTTCCTGTAACGAGGAAGTGATTTGATGAGCGTGACAGTAGTAGATCTTCAGCGTGCCGGTCACGACGCCTTTCTCCCAAAGCGGGATCACCAGCATGGAGTGAATTTCCGGGGTGCGATGCGCTTCATCATTGTTTTTTATGATGATTTTACCGTGATTTATGGCCTCCTGCGTGGTGGGACTGACGAAGTCATCGTTATCGCGGTAGTTGATCTCTCCAACGCCAACATAGGCCAGAACGTGCTGAGTATTGGTGATGGCAACCGCGTCAGCGTGGATATCGTGGCGAATAATTTCGCACACCTGGCGTAACGACTCGCTGTTGACCTGACGAAAGAGCGGCAGCGTTTTGTTGGCGATATCCAGCGCCAGCTTGGCCTGTTTTGCAGCGCTGGCTTCTTTCTCACCTTCAACGCTTTGTACCAGCATCACGATAAAACCAATACAGACGCTGCCGAGGATCATTGGAATACCGATTTTTGAGACAATATCCAGCCCCAGTTCGGTGGTGGGTGCCCAGGCGACGACGAGGATCATGGTCAGTGATTCGCACAGCATTCCGCCTAAAATACCCGCGCGCCAGTGCTGCGCTTTGGGGATCTTACGGTTGATCCACCCGGCAATGCAGCCAGCCAGAATGCTGGTAATAAAGCAGGGTAGGGCAGTTACGCCGCCAATATCGATCAGGTAACGGTGGGTGCCTGCGATCAGCCCCGTAATAATGCCAACCCATGGACCGAACAGGATCCCTCCTGACATGACCGCGATAATACGCACATTGACCAGAGAACCTTCTACCGGTACGCCTGACCAGGTACTGAACAGGGCAAACATGGAGAAAATCGCGGTAACGGCGAGCAGCTCTTTTGGGGAGTGGGCTGACTTGTGCAACAGTTCGCGAAACAGGCGGATACGAATCAGGAAAAACAGACAGAACAGCATCAGTGCTGCCCGGTCAAATACCGCCAGCAGCATATTGAATATTTCGTGCACGGGTGACTCTTGCGCAAGGGTTAAACCACTATGATAGGTAACCTGAGGCAGGATGACCAGCATCCCCGCAGTTCAGAGCTAATGGGGAAAAACCATAATATTAAAAGGGGATTGTTGCATGATTGTTGTATTTACAATACCTGTCCTGTGAGCACTGCGTTCAAGGTAATGTATTTAACAACAAAATGTTAAATGATGGTAATTTTTGGCGGGTTGTGAAAATGGTTATTTCCTCATTTTGCTCAGCTGTTCCTCTTTTTCGTCAGGAAAAAATATTTTGTTTTGCCTCTCGACAGAAGGAAATTATTCAGGCTATTTTCTAAACGTGCCACCATCGTGGCAGCGTCGCTCGGACGGTCCGGGCGCTAACGTTAATCTGAGGATATTATGGCTGACTCCCGCCCTGAACGTCGCTTTACGCGTATTGATCGCCTTCCCCCGTACGTTTTTAACATCACCGCTGAACTGAAGATGGCTGCGCGTCGGCGCGGCGAAGATATTATCGATTTCAGTATGGGGAACCCGGATGGAGCCACGCCTCCTCACATTGTCGAAAAACTGTGTACCGTGGCGCAGCGCCCGGATACTCACGGTTACTCCACCTCACGCGGCATTCCGCGTTTGCGTCGGGCGATTTCCCGCTGGTACCAGGAACGCTATGACGTTGAGATCGATCCTGAATCCGAAGCCATTGTGACCATCGGTTCCAAAGAGGGGCTGGCGCACCTGATGCTGGCAACGCTCGATCACGGTGATACGGTCCTCGTGCCCAACCCAAGTTATCCCATCCATATCTATGGCGCGGTGATTGCCGGCGCGCAGGTGCGTTCAGTGCCGCTGGTTGAGGGGGTCGACTTCTTTAATGAGCTGGAACGCGCAATACGCGAAAGTTACCCGAAGCCGAAGATGATGATCTTAGGTTTCCCATCCAACCCGACCGCGCAGTGCGTCGAGCTGGAATTCTTTGAGAAAGTGGTGGCCCTGGCTAAACGCTATGACGTGTTGGTGGTTCACGACCTGGCCTACGCTGATATTGTTTATGACGGCTGGAAGGCGCCATCGATTATGCAGGTACCCGGCGCTCGCGACGTCGCTGTTGAATTTTTCACCCTGTCGAAAAGCTACAACATGGCGGGATGGCGTATCGGGTTTATGGTGGGCAACAAAACGCTGGTGAACGCGCTGGCGCGAATCAAGAGCTATCACGATTACGGGACCTTTACGCCACTGCAGGTTGCAGCAATTGCCGCGCTGGAAGGCGATCAGCAATGTGTGCGGGATATCGCTGAGCAATATAAACGTCGTCGTGATGTGCTGGTCAAAGGACTGCATGAAGCAGGCTGGATGGTCGAGATGCCAAAGGCCTCAATGTACGTTTGGGCGAAAATTCCAGAGCAATACGCCGGGATGGGGTCACTTGAGTTTGCCAAGAAGCTGCTGAACGAAGCGAAGGTATGCGTTTCGCCAGGGATTGGGTTTGGTGATTATGGTGATACGCATGTGCGATTTGCGTTGATTGAAAACCGTGACCGTACCCGCCAGGCTATTCGCGGCATCAAGGCGATGTTTCGCGCAGATGGCCTGTTACCGACCAGTGCAAAACCGGCTTCTGAAAGTATCGACTGATAGAATGTTTCCCCAAAATGCAAAACAGGAGCCTGATGGCTCCTGTTTTTTTGCTGCGTCTTTTAATTTAGATCATCAGGGCGAAAGTACCGGCCCAAACGATGACCATAAAAGAAATGCCCATAAAGAAATATTTCACTTTTCATCTCTCCGCATACCTGGGGTACGTCTAAATGAACATATGCTTACCTGACATAGAGCTGATGCACTCGCGAACGAAAGGGAGAATCCCCCTCATTTGCTTGGCTGCATCACCTCAGAATTCTGAGCTTTAATGCTCCAGACGGCGCTAATGTACGCCTAAAAATGAGGAGAGACAAGAGGCATTTTTTTATTTAATTTTAATAACTTACAACTGTCGTGATTCGGCGACAGTTTAATTTCTGCCGGTAATAAATTGCTATTGAGCGACGTAATGGTTACTCGGAGAATTCTCATATCGCCATGATGTTAATGCGGTTAATTTTTCGCGAAATGAGATAATGAAAAGGTTAAAAATGACCAGATTAATGATGTTAGCACTCGTTTTTACGCCATTGACGTCGATGGCGGCCTCACCGTTGGCGTTTAATTTCAGCTGCGCAAGTATTGGTGGCGTGAATAGTGATGGCAAAGGCAATGTTTGGATTGATGGCTCGAAGGCGACGGTGAAGGCCTTCAATGAAAATTACTGGGAAGCCAAAAGCGGGAACAATACGGTTTCTATTTCTCGTAAAGATGACGGGAATCCGGACGTTTCCTGGAGTGGGCCGAATCGAAAGCACGGGGTATGCCTGCCTGAAGATAATATTGACTTTTCTGGGGCCAAAAAATCGACCAGCACTGGACCCTCTTTTTCCTGCGCTGCGGTTGCAAAGGGCAGTATCGAAGAGATTATCTGCCACAGTCCTTCGCTCTCAGAAATGGATTTAGCGTTAAACGGGGCCTACAAGCAGGCGCTGGTTAAATCGAGCAATAACCAGACGCTGAAAGCAGAGCAGCGCGGTTGGGTGAAAGGGCGTAACGAGTGCTGGAAGGAACAGGATAAATCAGCCTGCATCGCCCGCAACTACAGCGAGCGAATGGCTGAACTGCACAGCAAATGGGGCGTTAAGTAATTCAACCGCAGAAAAAAAGAAAGGCCTTACGGCCTTTCTTTTTAGATATACAACGAAGCTTCACCCATCGGGCGAGTTTTGAAGCGACGGTGGATCCAGAGATACTGCTCGGGTGCACGCATGATCTCTTTTTCGATAATTTTGTTCATATACGCCGCAGCCTGGCTTTCATCTGCCGGGTAACCTTCCATTTCTGGGGTGATGAACAGGCGGTAACCGGTGTTATCTGCTTTTCTCACCATGGTTACGGTCAGCATTGCTGCGCCCGATAACCGTGACAGTACGTAGGTACCGTTGGTGGTCGCCACGTCTTTAACTGCGAAGAAGGGGGCGAATGAACTCCCTTTACGACCATAGTCCTGATCGGGGGCAAACCACACTGCCTCGCCTTTTTTCAGGGCGCCGACAATACCACGCAGATTATTTCTGCCGATCATCGCCTTGTTGGAGCGCATACGACCGCGGGTTTGGATCCACTCCATCAACTTATTATTGTGCGGGCGATAGGTTGCCATCATTGGCTGGCAAAGCCCCATTACGCGACCACCCAACTCGAGCGACATAAAGTGTACGCCAACGACCATCACGCCACGATTTTGCATCTGAGCGCGCTTCAGGTTGTCCAGCCCTTCTACATCAAACCATTTGCGCACCCGGCGGTCCGGCCAGAACCAGGCCATACCTGTTTCAAGCAGCCCCATGCCGAGCGAACGGAAATTCTCATCGACCAGTTTGTCTCTTTCTTCCTGTGACAGATTTGGGAAACAGAGTTCGAGATTTTTACGTGCAATAGATTCACGGCGTTTTAAAAATGGACGAGCCAGCGTTCCTGTACGGGTACCAAGAAAACACAATACGGGATAGGGAAGCTGTACCAGTAACCAGAGCACACCAACACCAAACCATGTGAGCCAGTAGCGCGGATGCAAAAACGCGCGTGAAAATTTACATTGGGGGAACATAAGCACCTGTTGTTGATACGAAATAGATGTATCGCGAAGATTCTTTGCCTGTCGCTTTACACTCTGCACTGATCGTTAGGCCGCCATGAACGACATTGGTTCCTGTAAAGAGTGTAAAACTGAGTCAGGACAAAACCACGAGGGGGCATGAATGATCGGACGCACAATGTACACCCGAAAATTAATGTCAGCCAGAAATAATTACTCAAGATTCGTAAATGTTTTTAGGGCGATTAAGGGCAAAATTTCGCCTATATATAATTCGTTGTTTTTATGATGATTAAATAAACGACGGAGAACAGTGTAATAGTAAGCGGTCGAATGATTTTTGTGAATAAAATGTTGCTCAAATTGCAAGCAGATAGGAATTGTCTTAGAATATAAAGTTAAGGGAGTGTAAGGACTTACGTTAAGTTTACGGCAGACAGGAGGTATCGCTATGCTCTATTTCTGGACCTTTCTCATACTGAGCATTCTGTGCGTCAGCTGCTATATCTGGCAGGTTATAGGCGCTGCGGCGTCAATTAGCGCTTTTCTCGGCATGGCCATCCTTACGGCATTAATTTACGTTTTTACTATGCGGCTGACCAATGGTAACGAAATGGTAACTGGATTATTCCTGTTTCTTGCCCCGACATGTGGTTTGATCATTCGCTTTATGGTCGCGGATGGTAAGCAATAATTTGGAATGTTACGTTTAGCAATAAATTATCACCTTGAGTTATTTATTATTTATCTGAGTTTATTGAAGTGCCAGCATCGCTGGCACTTTTTTGTGAGGCCGAAATGAATTACCGGGCATCCGCCAACTGGAGTGATGCTTCCTCTTGCTGAGCATTTTTTCGCTGTTGCTCAAGTTCCAGCGCACCGCGATGAGAGAGGTAGCAGAACAGGATGCAGCAAACAATACCCCCCATCAGCAGATAGAAGCCGCCGTGCCACCCCATTTTGTCGACCATTACGCCAAACAGACTGGTGCCCAGCGATGCGCCAAAAATGTAGCTCATAAATCCGCGCAGTCCTACTGCAGAACCTACTGCGAAGCTGGGAACGATTTCCATCGTCTGAACAGAAGCGAGGAACTGTGGAACATAGATCAGGCAACCCACAATGGCGGCAAAAATAGTGACCATCAGCAGGGATTCACTTTTCCAGTAGCCGATCAAACAGACGAAAATCAGCGCCATACAAATCATGGCCAGCGGCATGCGACGGCCTTTAAACAGTTTATCGGTAAGCCAGCCCGCCAGTAATGTGGAAGGGATTGCCGCCCATTCAAAAAACAGAAAAGCGATGCTCATTTGCTCTTTCGAGAAATGTTTTTCGGTTAACAGATAAATAGGCAACCAGCTAATCATGCCAAAACGCACCATATAGACGAAGACATCTACCAGTGAAACATACCAGGCATTCTTATTACGCAGCACATAGGTGCAGAAAATCTGGAAGGCACTCATATTTTCTGGCGCCTGGTCAGTGTGTCGGGAATTTAATACTACTTTTTCTTCCGGCATCATTTGTTCCAGAGCCGGTAAGCCTTCCTGGCGCGGTGAACCTTTCCCCAGCATCAGCACAATAAAAGCAAACAGTACGGCAACACCGGCCGGGACAATATAGCTGGCGCTTTGCCAGTGCTCGCTCCCTAAAATGGCAAAGGCGGCACCAACAATCGGAGCGACAATACCACCGCCAACGTTGTGAGAAATATTCCAGAATGCGCCGACGCGTCCACGTTCTTTACGCGGAAACCAGTTGGCGATGGTAATAAATGAAGGGCCAACGCCCATACCCTGGAACAAACCGTTGAAAACGACCAGAGCGGCAAAAATCCAGAATCCGGTACTGAATCCTAAACCGACGTTTACGATGGCGCACAGAACCAGGCCGCATGCCATAAAGACCTTAGGGCTGGCCTTGTCTGCCAGACTACTCATAATGCCTTTACTGATCCCATAGGCAATAAGCATACAACTGCTGAGTAGACCAATTTGCGTGGCACTGAGATCCAGATGTTCTTTCAGGTACGGTGTTGAGAGCGTGAAGTTATTACGCACAATATAGTACGCAAGATAGCCAAGAAATACGCTGAGTAATGCCTGAATGCGGTATCGGCCATAAGTTTCCTGGACTTTCTCCGCCGGGACTTTATTTGCTGAAGGCCCTGCCTTAAATATGGATAACATATCATCACCTAAATTTATATTGATGTGAATATCAGGATTTTTCGTAGTGAAGAGTGAAATAGGCGGGCGAGAAATTCAAATAGATGAAATGTGTCACTATTGACTCAATTTTTGGATGGTGTGGCTTATTTTGACTCTTTTTAAATAATGGCTTTTCAATTCTATTCTTTTACGGACGCTTTTATCATCGGCGTGTGCGGATATTAACAAATTCAGACTGCATTTTCGGGTATTCTTTACCGATGTCGTCACTTTCCGTTTGGTTATTCTACGAATAACCTTATTCTTCCCCCAGTCGGTGATAAACGGGTAAGTTTTGTCTCAATATTTTTTTTTGCATATGTTGGTATTTATGAACGGGATCACAAACAGACTTTTGGGCCGGGGGCGTTGTTGGGCGTTCTCGCTCTGTTTTATGTCGTTGTCGGTGAGTTGCCTGGCGCAGGGTAAAGAGCTGGTAATGGCGACAACCTTTTCCCCTGGGGCAACGGCCTGGATTATTCAGCGTTGGCAGACTGAACCGGGGTCGGTGATGATTCGCACGTTAAACCGGACCAGCAGTTCATTGGAGCAACTGCTGGATACCGCGAATGCGGAAAATGTTGATCTGATTTTGACCTCATCCCCTATGCTGTTACAGCATCTGCAGGAGCATCAGAAGCTGGCGTCCTTCGAAAATGCGTTGCCGGAAAGCCAGCGGCTGGTGCCAGACTCTATCCGTTCGACCTCCGTGGCAGTGGCGATATCTGGTTTTGGTCTGTTGATTAATCGTTCTGCGCTGGTGGCACGACATCTGTCGCCTCCTGCCGACTGGGGGGATTTAACGCTGCCCAAATATCAGAACGCACTGTTGATGAGTAGCCCATCGCGTTCGGATACCAACCATCTGATGGTTGAGTCATTGCTACAGCAAAAAGGGTGGGAAGCGGGGTGGGCGACGCTGCTGGCGAGTGCTGGAAATCTGGTGACGATTTCATCACGCAGTTTTGGCGTAGCCGACAAAATTAAGAGTGGCCTGGGCGTGGCGGGGCCGGTCATTGATAATTATGCCAACCTGTTGCTTAACGATCCTCACCTGACTTTTACCTATTTTCCACGCTCGGCGGTATCGCCAACCTATGTTGCTGTTCTCAAGAACAGCCAGCACCCCAATGAAGCGCGTCGTTTTATCCGCTATTTGTTAAGCCCGGAGGGGCAGCGGATCCTTGCTGATGCGAATACGGGGAAATATCCGGTAACGCAGCTCGCATCTGATAATCCCCGCGCTGCTCAGCAGGCTATTTTAATGAACCAGCCTCCGCTTAATTATCGGCTGATCCTTAAGCGACAACAGTTAGTGCAGCGGATGTTTGATACCGCCATCAGTTTCCGTCTTGCGCAACTGAAGGATGCATGGCGGGCACTATACAGTGCGGAAGCACGCCTGAAACGCCCGCTACCCGAAATCAGAGCCTTACTGACCAGCGTTCCGATAGATGCCAAAAGTAGTGAAGATGAAGCCTGGCTTGCGCAGTTTGATAATAAAAGCGTTGCCGAACAGCAGATGATGGAGTGGCAGCTCTGGTTTCTTAAAAACCAGCGTCAGGCGATATCAAAACTGGAAGAATTAAAATGAAAGGTGGATCGATACTGCAACGCCTTCGCCAACTCAGCATCAGCAGCAGCCTGCGGGGAGCCTTTCTAACGGGCGCATTACTGACGTTGAGCGTAAGCTGCGTCAGTTTATACTCCTGGCATGAGCAGAGCTCGCAGATACGCTATTCGCTTGATGATTACTTCCCGCGCGTGCATTCCGCTTTTTTGATTGAAGGGAATCTCAATCTGGTTGTGGACCAGCTTAATGAATTCCTGCTGGCTCCCAATACGACGGTTAGGCTGCAACTGCGCAATCAGATAATCTCGCATCTGGATAAAATCGAAGTGCTGAGCAGGGGGTTGCAACCAGCAGAACAGCAGCAACTGGCGGTGATTTTGCAGGACAGCCGGGCGCTGATGGCGGAACTGGACCGGGTGCTCTACAACATGTTCCTTGTCCGCGAAAAAGTGAGCGAACTTTCCGCGCGCATTGATTGGCTACATGATGATTTTACTACTGAGCTGAATTCACTGGTGCAGGATTTTACCTGGCAGCAGGGGACGTTGCTGGATCAAATCGAGGCCAAAAATGGTGATGCGGCGCTGTATCTCAAACGTGCCCGAGAGGTGCAAAACGAGCAGCAGCAGGTCTATACCCTGGCAAGAATTGAAAACCAGATCGTTGATGATTTACGCGACAGGCTCAATGAACTGAAATCGGGTAGCGACGATGGCATGCTGGTGGAGAATCACATCCGCTACCTGGAAAATCTGAAGAAAACGGCGGATGAAAATATCCGCACCCTCGATGACTGGCCCAGCACTATCACACTGCGACAAACTATCGATGAGCTGCTGGAAATCGGGATGATGAAAAATAAAATGCCCGATACGATGCGCGATTATGTCGCAGCGCAAAAAGCGCTGGTTGATGCCAGCCATGCCAGAGAGGCTACGCTTGGGCGCTTTCGAACACTGCTGGAAGCGCAACTGGGGAGTAGCCATCAGCAAATGCAGACGTTTAACCAGCGGCTGGAACAAATTGTTCGCGTCAGCGGTGGACTTATCCTGCTGGCGACGCTGCTGGCGCTACTTCTCGCCTGGGGGCTTAACCACTACTTCATTCGCTCGCGTCTGGTGAAGCGTTTTACTGCGCTCAACCAGGCCGTGGTGCAAATTGGTCTTGGCAGAACGGATGCCTCTATCCCGGTATATGGACGCGATGAGTTGGGGCGTATCGCAGGCTTGCTGCGTCATACCCTGGGCCAGTTGAGTGCGCAAAAAAATCAGCTGGAGCAGGAAGTGACCGAACGCAAGGAGATTGAATCTGATCTTCGTGCAACGCAAGATGAGCTGATCCAGACGGCAAAACTGGCGGTGGTCGGCCAGACTATGACCACGCTGGCGCACGAGATTAATCAACCGCTGAATGCGCTGTCGATGTACCTGTTTACGGCGGGGAGGGCAATCGAACAGGGGCAACCCGCTCAGGCGAGAAGCACATTAACCAAAGCGGAAGGGCTGATTACTCGCATCGATGCCATTATCCGTTCACTGCGTCAGTTTGCGCGCCGGGCCGAGCCTGGCACGCCTCTGCATCCGGTCGATCTCCGACAAACGTTCAACGCTGCCTGGGAACTGTTGGCCATGCGACACAAGCCACAGCAGGGTACGCTGACGCTCCCAGACCGGGGCGTGTGGGTGGTTGGTGATGAAGTGCGTATCCAGCAGGTACTGGTAAACGTCCTGGCAAATGCGCTGGATGCCTGTCCGGTTGCAGCGAAAATAGAGGTTCACTGGCAGACCGAAGGCAGCCGGTTGTGCGTATTTATCAGTGATAACGGCCCTGGTTGGCCTGGAGCATTATTACCATCACTGTTAAAACCGTTTACCACCAGTAAGGATGTTGGCCTCGGTATTGGCTTATCGATTTGTGTATCGTTAATGATGCAAATGAACGGCGAACTGCGCCTGGCGTCGACCCCGGGGCGCAATGCCTGCGTCGTTCTGCAATTTAATCTGACGGATGTAAACGATGTTGAGTGATGAATATTCTGTTCTGCTTATTGATGATGATGCCGATGTTCTTGACGCTTACACCCTGTTGCTTGAACAGGAGGGATATCATGTATTCGCATGCAGTAACCCTTTTGATGCCCGAAATTGGCTGCAGGCCGACTGGCCAGGGATTGTCCTGAGCGACGTGTGTATGCCTGGCTGTAATGGAATCGACCTGATGACGTTGTTTCATCAGGATGACAATCAGCTTCCGATCCTGTTGATCACCGGACATGGCGATGTCCCGATGGCGGTGGACGCGGTGAAGAAAGGTGCGTGGGATTTTCTGCAAAAACCGGTTGATCCAGGCAAACTGCTGGTGTTGGTAGAGGATGCGTTGCGGCAGAGAAAATCTGTGATTGCACGTCGTCACTATTGCCAGCAAAAGCTCCAGGTTGAACTGGTCGGCTACAGCGACTGGGTTAATCAGTACCGCCAGCGCTTACGGCAACTGGCGGAAACGGATATTGCCGTCTGGTTTTATGGCGAGCCGGGAACGGGGCGTATGACCGGAGCCCGTTATTTGCATCAGCTTGGGCGCAGCGCTGAAGGACCGTTTATCCGCGGGGAATTGACGTTAGATAATGCGGGGCAACTCAATGACCTTATTGCCCAGGCGCAAGGGGGAACGCTGGTCCTGAGCCATATTGAGTGCCTGACGCGCGAACAGCAGCACCAGCTGGTGCATTTGCAAAGCCAGGAGCGGCGTCCGTTTCGCTTAATCGGTATTGGCGCTACTTCGTTGGTGGAACTGGCAGCAACCAACCAGATTGTGGCCGAACTTTATTACTGTTTCGCGATGACGCAAATTGGTTGCCAGCCGTTGTCTCAGCGCCCGGATGATATTGAGCCGCTGTTTCGCCATTATCTGCAGAAAGCCTGTCTGCGTCTGAACCATCCGGTGCCCGAGGTTGACGGGGAATTACTAAAAGGAATGCGGCGTCGCGTGTGGTTGAGCAATGTTCGAGAGCTGGCCAATGCCGCCGAGCTTTTTGCCGTTGGGTTATTGCCACTGGCTGAAACCGCGAATCCACAGCTACATTTGCCCGAACCGACACCGCTCGATCGTCGCGTCGATGAGTACGAGCGACAGATCATTACCGAAGCGCTTAATATTCATCAGGGACGTATTAATGAAGTGGCGGAGTATTTACAAATTCCGCGTAAGAAACTGTATTTGCGCATGAGAAAATACGGACTGAGCAAGGAACACTATAAGTTTTAGCAGACGGCATGTGGGGAAGAATAGCGGTTGACGGTATTTCGGTGGCGGCGCTAGCGTTCACCGAAATACACGACGGAACTCTGGGTGATTATCGGGGTGTTTTTCTTACCACATCAAATCGTCAGGAATGACAAAATCAGCATACGGATCGTCTTCGTCCTTCGCTTCCTGGCTCAGTTCGCAATTGAGAACAATATAGCTTGCATCGCGCTGGGCAATCTTGTCGGCGACAACAGCCGGGATAATGGCGTATTCGCTCTCGCTGCTGCTTTCAGCAGTCAGGCGGGCAATGGCCAGACGGCCCTTGATCAACTGAGACTGGGTTACCTTATCAACATAAACTTTTTTGATCAGGTTATTGTCAGTAAAGTTGTAACCAATATCGCCACGGGAAATGGTGATTTTGTTCATCTCGATCAGCTGCTTGATCTGCGCTTTGTATTCTTTAGACAATGCGGCCTGCTTCTGCTGTTCGCTGAGCTGCTTATCACGCTCGACCTGTGCTTTTTTATTTTCTTCAACCGCTTCTCTGGCTTCACGAGCCTGAACACGCGATTTTTTCGCCGTTCTCTGCACTTTCGCCATTTTTTTGCTGCTGACCAGACCTGCTTTAAGCATCTGTTCTTGTAGGGTAAGTTTTGTCATTGTCGCTTCTAATCCAAAAATCGTTGCAAGGATTATAACCTTAACGTTCGGCGGGACGCCAGAATGATGGCCGCGCCATGGCTGTTATCTCGGGCTGCTGTCACTGTCCTGTGCTTCTCTCTCTTTTGAATCAGTTAATGATTACCTGATTTTTTAATAAAAAATAATATGCCAAATAAGTTAATAAAATGGACTATAGGTTTACAAATCCGTATTAGTCAGGGTTTTATTCTGATTGAAGTAATTAAATAGAGTTATTCTGGCAAAAATTTAATCTAAAAAACAAACGGTTGCCCATTGTTCAAATTTAAAGAGCCGCTTCTTTACGCCGATAACCATAATGAAGATATGGATAATGGAGGGAAGTGGCATGTGGTGGGTTTATCGAATGCCGATGAAAATGAAGTTAATAATTGCGCTACAACCATTATTACTGGCGTTATGTTGGTTTGCTGGTTCAGGAATATTAACGCGCATTGAGACAGAACGGCAGATGGAGAATATTGCCCAACTGACAGCGCTCGCACGCAGTGCCGGAAATGTAGTGCATGAATTGCAAAAAGAACGCGGCATGAGTGTCGGGTTTCTGGGGGCTGAAGGGAAGACGTTCAAAGATGAGTTAAACGCACAGCGGGCTTTGACCGATCGCGAGATCGAGGTATTTGTGCGGTCACTGTCCGATACTGCATTACCGGAAGGGGATGTCGCCACCTCTGTCGCTACGTTTAAGAAAAACATTCTTTCTCTCTCCACTATACGGGAGAATGTCACGCAATTAGGGCTTCCGGCTTCAGATGTCGTTAAGTTTTATACCAACGTCATTGCTGATGTGCTGAATTTTGTGGGTAGATTGGGGCAGTTGACGGATTCTGGCGAGATGGCAAACGCATTTGCCGCCTACTACAACCTGCTGAATTTGAAAGAACAAGCGGGTATTGAACGGGCGCTGTTATCAAATATCTTTTCCTCCGGCCATTTCGCCGACGGACAGTTACATCAACTCAGTGATGTCGTCAGTAAACAGAACGTTTGGTTGGCAGAATCGTTACGCCTGAGTTCACCGGAACAGGCGGCCATGTTGAAAAGCCGCTTACAGTCAGCAGAAGCGTCTAAAGCCCTCGCATTTCGCGAGATCGCGTTTAACCATGTCGAGAACGGTGGATTTGGTGTCGATCCTACTACCTGGTTTAAAGTACAAACCCAGCGTATTGAAGTGATGCGGCAGATAGAAAATGTGACGGCGAATCGTCTGTTGGCGAATGCAGAAAAACTCGCGCAGGATGCACGAAAAAACTGGCAAATATATATGGCTGTTAGCCTGTTAGCGCTCCTGGCATCATTGACGTTCGCTGGGGCCATCGCAATCAATATGCACCGTCAGTTTAGTGACACGCTACGCAAGATTGCGGGTATGAATGGCGATCTGACTCAACGTCTGGCGACCCCGGGCAAAGATGAGCTTTCCTCACTTAATCGTGCCTATAACACGATGCTGGAAAGTATTCAGCATATCGTACAGGAGATTAAGCAAGGCTCCGTGGTTTTGTCCGATGCCAGTAGCAGTATTACGGCGGGAAATCAGGATCTGGCTCAACGTACAGATGAACAGGCTGCATCAATAGTAGAAGCTGTGGCCAGTATGGAGCAGTTATCAACTGCGATTACGCAAACGGCGGATAATGCCCGCGAAGCGGAGCATCTGACAATCAGACTGGAAAAAGAGGTCCGACAGGCCAGTAACGTTGCCAGTGCGGCGAACCAGAGCATGGGGGATATTCGCGCTTCCAGTGAGAAAATCTCGAATATTGTGACCTCGATTGATGATATTTCGTTTCAGACTAATTTACTGGCGCTGAATGCGGCAGTGGAAGCTGCTCGGGCAGGAGAGATGGGCAGGGGGTTTGCTGTCGTAGCTAGTGAAGTGAGAAATCTTTCGCAGCGTTGCGCCAAAGAGGCTAACCAAATCCGTGAGTTGGTCGCGCAGAATATGGTCAAAATTAGTGAGGGCGTTGAGCGGGTTACTGCATCTGCTACCGCGCTGGAAGCCGCGGCGGATAATACCACCAGTATGAAGCAATATATTGCGGATATCGCTCGTGTGGCGACGGAGCAGTCACAAGGGGTAACCCAGATAAACCTGGCATTGCGACCGATGGAACAGGTCACACAGCAAAATGCGGCGTTGGTATCTCAGGCTGCGAGCGACAGCCAGCGGCTGGACAATCTGTCGGCAACCATGAAGGATCTGGTTAACCGTTTTGTTGTCTGACGTGGCGCCGTTTAACCGACCCGGAAAACATACCGGGTCGGTTAGTTGTCGTATCCTCATGGTGAGGATACGAGGGAAGATTGGTCAGGCACTTTCAGTGGGTTAGAAAAAGATTTCTGACACAGGGATGTCGTCGCTGGTAAAGTGAGCAACCAATACCGAGATCTGGCCAGAAGGGAATTCAGTGTGACCGAGCGTATTGATTATCAGGCTGAAAAATATAGTTTTACTGAGGCGACAGAGTGTTCCCGTCTTACCGGCCAGTGGGCTGATGTTATTGCTGAATGCCGGGAAATGAAGGCGGGGCCCCAAGAACGTCTGCGTATTGCTTTATTGAATGTGGACTACGTGACCAGCTTTGAGCTGCCTTTCCGCTTGTTATTACTCCGTACTCCGCAACTGATTGCCAGCGTGCGTGAAGAGCTGCAGCTTAGTCAGAAAAACGTCATCTTTAACGGCAAACGCTTTGGTTGTGTTTACAGCCTGAAAGCGAGTCTCGGTGGGATACCGGATAAATTTCAGTACCGCCTGTCACATCGTATCCGGCGCATTAGTCCTGCAAGTTCAAGCGAAGCGCCATATCAGCAGATTGCTAAAACAGTAAAAGCGCCGCGTGAACGTCTGAAGCTGGCACTGGAATCGGGCCTTGATGTCACTGCGCTGGACGGGCTTTTCTGGTTTGGCAGCCAGCGTATTGCCGCTGATGTGTTGAGGCTGAGAAAAGCAGGGATGCGGATAGCGACAAAGCAGACAATGGTGTCCGACAATCTTACTGCAACAGTGAGGAATGTGCCTTTTTATCGCCTGGCCCAGGGATGAACTGACTGGTAAATGAAGGGATTATAACGGGGAGCATAAGAATTCATGGTGTCCCCTGCAGGAATCGAACCTGCAACTAGCCCTTAGGAGGGGCTCGTTATATCCATTTAACTAAGGGGACGAAGCGGCACGAGTATAGCGTTTTTTACTCACAACGGTAAGTCTCAGGCCGCCCGACTGCTCAAACAGTCACCATTCAGGCCTGTTTTTTCTGGTTTTTCTGCTTTTGCTCATCACGCTTTGCTTGCAACCTGGCTTCTTCCTTGCGTTTGTTGCTCATATCATTGCGGATCTGCGCATGGCTCATTAGCGCGAAAATAAACGTTCCGCCACAGATATTCCCGGCGAGCGTTGGTAGCGCAAAGGGCCAGAAAAAATCACTCCAGTGCAGCGTGCCATTAAAGACCAAATAGAGAATTTCCACCGAGCCGACGACGATATGCGTGGTATCACCTAACGCAATCAGCCAGGTCATCAGAATAATGACCACAATTTTTGCCGCTCCGGCGGCGGGAAACATCCACACCATGGTGGCAATTAACCAGCCGGAAATGATGGCGTTGGAAAACATCTCCACAGGAGTGTTTTTCATCACATCCATGCCGATTTTGACAAAAGCATCGCGAGTCTCTTCATCAAAAATCGGCATATGTTCAAATGCCCATGCTGCAACCCCGGTGCCAATAATATTACCCAGCAGAACCACGCTCCACAGGCGCATCAACAGGCCAAAATTGCCAAGGGTAGGGTTTTGCATCACCGGCAGTACAGCGGTGACGGTATTTTCGGTAAAAAGTTGCTGGCGGGCCATAATGACAATAATAAAGCCGAAGGTATAACCGAGGTTCTCGAGTAAAAATCCCCCTGGCACGCCTTCCAGCTGTACGTGAAAAATCCCTTTTGCCAGTAGCGAGGCGCCCATCGACAGTCCTGCTGCGATGGCTGACCACAGTAGCGCCATCGCGTCACGCTCCATCTCTTTCTCCCCATCCTGGCGAATATGTTCATGGATTGCCATGGCGCGGGAGGGGAGTCTGTCCTCATCAAGCTCTATCTTTTTCCCTGTTAGCTTTTCATCGCTTTCCACCTCGAGTTCGTCGCTGTGTCGATCGATCTTATCTTTCTTGATGTCATTCATGGCCGAATCCTGAATAAGCACGTATTGCTAAAGCGTAGCGGCTTTTGTCTGAAAATCAGCGGGAGAAAGTCTGAGATAGCAAAAATAGTAACGTTTGTTTTTATCGGGTTAGTTAGAATAGAACCGCCGCGGAGTGCGCATTACCAGGCTATGATCAAATCAGTAAGACAGGGTATATAGACATCATTTGACGTGCTGTTACAATCGCTCACATCTAAACAGGCGGATACGTCATCGTTCCGTCATGGATGGCAATCAGCGATAGCCATAAAACACAGGGAGACACTTATGAAGCTTCGCCTGTCGGCGCTTGCGCTGGGAACCACACTTTTGGTGGGGTGTGCGAGCTCCGGTACTGAACAGCAGGGGCGTTCGGACCCATTTGAAGGGTTCAACCGCACCATGTACAACTTCAACTTTAATGTTTTAGATCCATACGTTGTAAGACCCGTAGCTGTTGCCTGGCGTGACTATGTTCCGCAGCCGGCGCGTAATGGTTTAAGCAACTTTACGGGGAACCTTGAAGAGCCGGCCGTCATGGTCAACTATTTCCTGCAAGGCGATCCTTATCAGGGGATGGTGCACTTTACCCGTTTCTTCCTGAATACCCTGTTAGGTATGGGCGGCTTTATCGATGTGGCAGGTATGGCTAATCCGAAGTTGCAGCGCGTTGAACCACACCGCTTTGGCAGTACGTTAGGCCACTATGATGTTGGTTACGGGCCGTATATGCAGCTTCCGTTCTACGGTAGTTTCACGCTGCGTGATGACGGCGGCGATATGGTCGATACGCTGTATCCGGTACTGTCCTGGCTGACCTGGCCGTTGTCGATAGGCAAATGGACGGTTGAAGGGATTGAAACTCGCGCGCAATTGCTCGACTCTGATGGTCTGCTGCGTCAGTCTTCCGATCCTTACATCATGGTGCGTGAAGCTTACTTCCAGCGTCATGACTTTATTGCGAACGGCGGGAAACTCAAACCAGAAGAAAACCCGAACGCGAAAGATATTCAGGACGATTTAAAAGAGATCGATTCTGAGTAAGGAATTGGGCAAATAAAAAGGTGAGCTAAAAAGCTCACCTTTTTTACGTCTGAAGAAAATCAGAATGCGTAGTTCAAGTTCATACCGTACAACCAGGCTTTCCCTTCAGATTCAAAGGAGTATGGGCCTTCTTCGAATTTCACTTTCTGACCGTGCATATAAGAGATGCCAACATCCAACGATGCATCCTTATTAAAGGCGTAGGTTGTACCCGCGCTCAGCCAGAAGCGGTCCTGATCCGGAATAGAGATGGAACGACGGTTTGCCGGAACCGGGCTATCATCAAAGGCGATACCGGTACGGAACGTCCAGGTATCATCATAGTAATAGGTAGTACCGAGCGCGATGCGATAGGAGTCTTTGAAGCCTTCTTCTTTATAGAACAAGGTTTGGCCGTTGTTGCCTTTTGCTTTCAGCTCCTGGAACTGACTCCAGCTGGTATAAGCCATGCTGTAGTGAACCGCCCACTGTGGTGCAACGCGGTTATAGCCTGAAAACTCCCACATTTCTGGCAGGTTCAGATCAAGTGAACCATCGATCGTACTGCCGTTGGTTCCTGCTGGCAGGCTCGCGAACACCGGACGCAACTGCGCAGGAATACGGTCCATTGATGGCAGATTGCTGCGGTAATCACCGTTGAAGTCAATTTTTACTTCAGAACGGTAGGTGAAACCGTAGCGGTTATCTTTATCTACTTCATAAAGAAGGCCAGCATTCCAACCGAAGCCCCACTCGTCACCTTTCAGGCGCGCAATCTGTGTATCTGCCGGATATTGCGCGGCCAGTGATGGAGGAATTCTGCCCCCGGAGCCTGCAACGATCTGCTGTGGTAAATCGCCAGCATAGCGTTCAAGCTTCGCTTTTGCATAGACGGCGTTTAAACCGAGACCGAAGCTAAAATGATTGTTCAGGCGATAAGCACCGCTCAGGTTTAGATTGAGCGTTTCCAGATCGGTTTTCCCGCCCATCGAGCCTGCTGTGTAATTATTGTTAAACTCCGTAGCCAGGCCGTAGTTAGAGGTGACTGAGGCCCCCCAACCAAACTGATCGTTAATCGGAGCAACAAAATGCACGTTCGGTATCCAGGCTGTTGGGGCGATATTATCCTGGCTGGCGTCATTGCCAATACGCGAGCGACCGGAAATATCTACATCTGGGTCAACGAAAATTGCACCTGCTGAAAAAGTAGGGCGATCGAACATCATAATCAATGCCGGGTTACGACTGGCGTTACCTGCATCATCTGCAATTGCGCCTTCACCCGAATATGCCCGGCCAAGGCCAGAGGAAGAAAATTCGTTTAACTGAAAGCCTGCAGACCAGGCCTGTGTGGAGATAATTGCCACTGCGACTGCGAGAGCAGACTTTGTAAACAGGGTTTTCTGGCTCATGACCATAACCTCATAGATTTATTTTTATACAAACAATGTTACATGCCGTAACAGGAGCGCGAAGTGTAGGGTCTGAGGTACGACTTAGAAATCAGACCAGTGGCGTGAGTATAGGTCGGACCAGCTGGAATGTTGCAAGTATGTTTATAAATATTTTCAAATTTGATCAGAGAAACGCGATCCAGCTGGCAAAATTGCGGGGGTGCGCACTCACCTGTTTGGGCGATTTTTGTTTTAGATCATTTTTAAGTGTGATTTCGGTCACTTATCGCATTTCATACAATTAACGACTGGAGAGGCGAATAATGGGAGCGTAAAATATCCCTATCGTTTATCTGGCACCTCAGGTGCGAATACAGAGGAAATCTACAATGAGTAAATGCAGTGCTGATGAAACCCCGGTTTGCTGCTGTATGGATGTTGGCACCATCATGGACAACTCCGATTGCACCGCGTCCTACAGCCGTGTGTTCGCGAATCGCGCAGAGGCGGAAGAAACGCTGGCCGCTCTGACCGAAAAGGCGCGTGGCGTGGAATCTGAGCCTTGCCAAATCACCTCGACCTTTACTGAAGAGTCAGAAGGTGTGCGTCTGGATATCGACTTTGTTTTTGCCTGTGAAGCTGAAACGCTGATCTTCCAGCTGGGCCTGCGTTAATCTCCCCCTCTGCAAAAGCCCTTGCTATCAGATAGCAAGGGCTTTTTCGTAACTGTCAGTGATTATTCACTGTGTCTTAGCTCCCACTTTCTTTTCTCTCCGCTTGGCTAAATGTAAAAAATTGGTTAAGACTATGATCAGGTCAGACCACTTATTTTATTTTTTTTACAGGGGAGTGTTATGAGTCAGGCTTTACCGCTGGTTACCCGCCAGGGCGACCGTATTGCCATTGTAAGTGGATTGCGTACGCCATTTGCTCGTCAGGCTACCGCGTTTCATGGCATTCCCGCCGTTGATTTAGGAAAAATGGTCGTCGGTGAGCTGCTGGCGCGCAGCGAAATACCTGCTGATGTGATTGAGCAACTGGTTTTTGGTCAGGTGGTGCAAATGCCTGAAGCGCCAAATATTGCTCGTGAAATCGTGCTGGGAACCGGCATGAATGTGCATACGGATGCCTATAGCGTAAGCCGAGCCTGCGCGACCAGTTTTCAGGCAGTGGCGAATGTCGCGGAAAGCCTGATGGCGGGGTCTATTCGTGCGGGAATTGCGGGTGGTGCGGACTCCTCGTCAGTCTTGCCTATTGGCGTTAGTAAAAAGCTGGCGCGGGTGCTGGTGGATGTCAATAAGGCCCGGACTACCGGTCAACGCCTTAAACTCTTTTCCCGACTGCGATTACGTGATCTGATGCCTGTGCCGCCAGCCGTCGCTGAGTATTCCACCGGTTTGCGTATGGGGGATACGGCTGAGCAAATGGCCAAAACCTATGGTATTACCCGAGAACAGCAGGACGCTCTGGCGCACCGCTCTCATCAGCGTGCCGCTCAGGCGTGGGCTGAAGGAAAGCTGGCAGATGAGGTAATGACTACCTACGCGCCACCGTTTAAAGATCCTTTTTCAGAAGATAACAATATTCGTGGTAACTCTACGCTGGCCGATTACGCCAAACTACGTCCAGCGTTTGACCGCAAGCACGGCACTGTCACCGCAGCAAACAGTACCCCGCTGACGGACGGTGCAGCCGCCGTGATCATGATGACGGAGTCGCGTGCGAAAGAGTTGGGGCTGGTGCCGCTGGGATACCTGCGTAGTTTTGCTTTTACCGCCATCGATGTCTGGCAGGACATGCTGCTGGGACCTGCGTGGTCAACGCCGCTTGCCCTGGAGAGAGCGGGTCTGACGATGGCAGATTTAACGCTGATCGACATGCATGAAGCCTTTGCCGCTCAAACGCTGGCGAATATTCAGTTGCTGGGTAGCGAACGTTTTGCCCGCGACGTGCTGGGCAGAGCACATGCCACTGGCGAAGTTGATGACAGTAAATTTAACGTGCTGGGTGGATCGATTGCCTATGGGCACCCCTTCGCCGCTACCGGTGCGCGCATGATTACCCAAACCCTCCATGAGTTACGACGTCGTGGCGGTGGTTTTGGTTTAGTGACCGCCTGTGCAGCTGGTGGTTTGGGTGCAGCCATGGTTCTGGAGGCGGAATAATGGAAATGGCATCGGCTTTTACACTAAACGTACGTCTGGATAACGTTGCTGTTGTCACCATTGATGTGCCCGGAGAGAAAATGAACACCCTGAAAGCGGAGTTTGCTTCTCAGGTACGGGCCATTCTGAAGCAAATCCGCGATAACAAAGCATTGCGCGGCGTGGTGTTTATTTCGGCTAAACCCGATAACTTCATTGCCGGGGCGGATATCAACATGATTGGTAGCTGTCGTAGCGCGCAGGAAGCCGAAACGCTGGCCCGTCAGGGGCAGCAGATGATGGCGGAAATTAATGCCTTGCCGATCCCGGTTATCGCCGCGATTCATGGCGCATGCCTCGGCGGTGGCCTGGAGATGGCGCTGGCGTGCCACAACCGTATTTGTACCGATGATGCTAAAACCGTTCTGGGTTTACCGGAAGTACAACTTGGCTTGTTGCCCGGCTCCGGTGGTACGCAGCGGCTGCCGCGCCTGATTGGCGTCAGTACCGCACTGGATATGATCCTTACCGGAAAACAATTACGCGCAAAACAGGCGCTGAAAGTTGGTTTAGTGGATGAAGTTGTACCGCATTCCATTTTGCTGGAAGCGGCCGTTGAACTGGCTAAACAGGACAGTTCTGCGCATCGAACACTGCCCGTGAGAGAGCGAGTGTTGGCGGGGCCGCTGGGGCGGGCGCTGCTATTCCGTATGGCCAGTAAAAAGACGGTGCAAAAAACGCAAGGTAACTACCCTGCAACAGAACGTATCCTTGAGGTCATCGAAACCGGGCTAGCGCAAGGCAGCAGTAGCGGTTACGACGCTGAGGCTCGCGCGTTTGGTGAACTGGTGATGACATCCCAGTCTCAGGCGCTACGGCACATCTTTTTTGCCAACACCGATGTGAAAAAAGATCCCGGAAGTGATGCGAAACCTGGCCCGCTAAACAGCGTAGGTATTTTGGGCGGAGGTCTGATGGGCGGTGGTATTGCCTACGTGACGGCCTGTAAAGGTGGCTTGCCTGTGCGCATCAAAGATATAAACGCTAAGGGAATCAACCACGCGCTGAAGTACAGCTGGGATCAGCTTGAAACGAAGGTTCGCCGCCGTCATATCAAAGCCAGCGAACGCGATAAACAACTGGCGCTGATTTCGGGATCAATCGACTACCGTGGCTTTGCGCATCGCGATCTAATTATTGAAGCCGTGTTTGAAGATCTGTCGCTAAAACAACGGATGGTGGCAGAAGTTGAGCAAAATTGCGCACCTCATACCATTTTTGCTTCTAACACCTCATCTTTGCCCATTGGCGATATTGCTGCGAACGCTGCCAGGCCCGAACAAGTGATTGGTTTACACTTTTTTAGTCCGGTGGAAAAAATGCCGTTGGTCGAAGTGATCCCGCATGCCACGACCTCTGAGCAGACAATTGCAACTACCGTTAAGTTAGCGAAAAAACAGGGCAAAACGCCGATAGTGGTGAGAGATAAGGCCGGCTTTTACGTTAACCGCATTTTAGCGCCTTATATTAACGAAGCGATTCGTATGTTGACCGAAGGCGAGCGGGTCGAAACCATAGACGCCGCGCTGGTTAAGTTTGGTTTTCCAGTTGGGCCAATCCAACTTTTGGATGAGGTCGGAATTGATACGGGCACTAAAATTATACCAGTGCTTGAGGCTGCATATGGAGAACGTTTTAGCGCGCCTGCAAATGTTGTTGCTTCAATTTTGAATGACGATCGCAAAGGTAGAAAAAATGGTCGGGGTTTCTATCTTTATGCTGCGAAAGGGCGTAAAAGCAAAAAACAGGTCGACCCTGCAATTTATACGCTTATTGGCGTCCAGGGTCAGGGCCGACTTACCGCCGCGCAGATAGCAGAGCGGTGCGTTATGTTAATGCTCAATGAAGCAGCCCGTTGTTTCGACGAGAAGATAGTCCGCAGCGCACGTGATGGCGACATCGGCGCTGTATTTGGTATTGGTTTTCCGCCATTCCTCGGCGGCCCGTTCCGGTATATGGATTCTCTCGGCGCGGGTGAAGTGGTTGCGGTTCTGCAACGGCTGACCACGCAGTACGGCTCGCGGTTTACGCCGTGTGAGCAGTTATTGCAGATGGCGGAACGCAGTGAAAGATTCTGGGATATTGGGGAAACTGACCTGAATTCATGAGGTCAAAGGTAGGATGAATCCGCACTGAATGTATGGATCGCGCTCAAAATGTAAACAGAGATTGACTATACTTACGCCGTTGAGGTAAAAAACAGCGTTTCATTCGGTGAATGGATAAGGCACAATGCCGGCCACCATATCGTTACCACAGCCAATAGGGGCTGTGAATAAAGGTAGTGGTGATTCTGGTTAACAAAAGCGGTGCAATATGCAAGTTTTTATCATGCGTCACGGCGACGCGGCCCTCGATGCCGCCAGTGATTCGGTTCGTCCCTTAACCTCCTGTGGTTGTGACGAATCTCGCCTGATGGCGAACTGGCTGAAAGGTCAAAAAGTGGATATCGAACGTGTTCTGGTGAGCCCGTTCCTACGAGCCGAACAAACGCTGGATGTGGTGGGGGAGTGTATGAACCTGCCAACCGGTGTGGATGTTTTGCCGGAGCTGACTCCCTGCGGCGATGTCGGTCTGGTCAGCGCCTATTTACAGGCTCTGGCCAATGAAGGTATCGCCACGGCACTGGTTATCTCTCACTTGCCTTTAGTGGGATATCTGGTGTCTGAGCTTTGCCCAGGTGAAACACCACCGATGTTTACCACATCAGCGATTGCCAGCGTTACGCTTGATGAGAGCGGGAAGGGTACTTTTAACTGGCAGATGAGCCCGTGTAACCTGAAAATGGCAAAAGCGATTTAAACAGGCCGGATAAGGCGCAGCCGCCACCCGGAAAATCAAAGAGCCGCAAATGCGGCTCTTTTTGTTTTTCTGCATCACGGAAGTTCGGGCGGTAGCCACTCTTCCACTTCAATCAGCACCAGCAGCGCGGCGTCGCCACCGTACTCTTTCGGCGCCTGATGAAAGGCCATCACGTGCGGATGCTGTGCCAGCCAGAGCGGCGTCTGCTGTTTCAGAATATGTTTTCCGTGGCCATGCATCACGCAGGCGCAAAATACATGCTCACGGCGACAGGCGGCAATCAGCGCGCCTAACTCTTGTTTGGCCTGTTGCTGGGTCAGCCCATGCAGATCGAGAAACAGCTCCGGAGAGTAATCGCCACGGCGCATTTTCTTCAGTTCGAAATGGCTGACGTCGGCGCGCAGGTATCTTACCGGACCGTCCGTATTCAGCAGCGGCTGAAACTCATCCGAGAAATAGTGGCTGGCATCAGCCTGCTCCTGTAGCAGTCTTTTAACCGGAACCTCGGCAATTTTTTTACGTGGAGGTCGGTGAACGATGGTGTCCTGTTTAATTTTACGCGTGCCGGTCATCAGCTGGCGAAACAGCGTCTGATCCTCCTCGCTGAGCGATGTTTTCTTTTTCATTCGAGAGTCTCAACTTTTATTTTCCGTTAGTTTAACCCGACTCGGCGGGCATCCGATCGCTTAAAACGCAATTTTCGCGTTCAGGCCCCGTGTGAATGCTGATTTATCGCCGTCTTCGTGGCAAACTAGCCGCCGAAATTAATACGAGCATGCCCTGGAGGAATACGTGGATAAAATTTTCGTCGATGAAGCAGTGAGTGAACTGCATACCATTCAGGACATGTTGCGTTGGGCGGTCAGCCGTTTTAGCGCGGCGAACATCTGGTATGGCCATGGCACGGATAACCCATGGGACGAGGCCGTACAACTGGTGCTGCCGTCACTTTATTTGCCGTTGGATATTCCAGAAGATATGCGTACCGCGCGTCTGACCTCCAGCGAGCGTCATCGTATTGTTGAACGCGTGATTCGCCGCGTCAACGAGCGCATTCCGGTTGCTTATCTGACCAACAAAGCCTGGTTCTGCGGGCATGAGTTTTATGTTGATGAACGCGTGCTGGTTCCGCGTTCACCGATTGGCGAGCTTATCAATAACCGCTTTGCGGGCCTTATTAATGAGCAACCACAGCATATCCTCGATATGTGTACTGGCAGCGGCTGTATTGCCATTGCCTGCGCGTATGCCTTCCCGGAAGCCGAAGTGGATGCGGTGGATATTTCCACTGACGCGCTGGCGGTGACCGAACACAATATTGAAGAACACGGCCTGATTCATCACGTAACGCCGATCCGTTCCGATCTGTTCCGCGATCTGCTGAAAGTCCAGTATGACCTGATTGTGACCAACCCGCCGTATGTCGATGCAGAAGATATGTCCGATCTGCCAAACGAATATCGTCACGAACCTGAACTGGGTCTGGCGTCCGGCAGCGATGGGCTGAAACTTACCCGCCGCATTCTGGGGAACGCCCCAGACTACCTGTCAGATAACGGTATTCTGATTTGTGAAGTCGGAAACAGCATGGTACATCTGATAGAGCAATATCCGGATGTACCGTTCACCTGGCTGGAGTTCGACAACGGCGGTGACGGCGTATTCATGCTGACCAAAGAGCAGTTAGTTGCTGCTCGCGAGCACTTCAGTATTTATAAAGACTAATTACACGCGCACATACACAACACGCATAACGGAGCCGTGATGGCAGGAAACACAATTGGGCAACTCTTTCGCGTAACCACTTTCGGCGAATCACACGGGCTGGCGCTCGGTTGTATTGTCGATGGTGTTCCGCCGGGCATTTCTCTGACAGAAGCTGACCTGCAGCACGATCTCGACAGACGCCGTCCGGGCACATCGCGCTACACTACGCAGCGTCGTGAGCCGGATCAGGTGAAAATCCTCTCCGGGGTGTTCGAGGGCGTTACCACAGGCACCAGCATTGGCCTGCTGATCGAAAATACCGATCAGCGTTCACAGGATTATGGCGCGATTAAGGACGTTTTTCGTCCGGGACACGCCGACTATACCTATGAGCAAAAATATGGCCTGCGCGACTACCGTGGCGGCGGACGTTCATCCGCACGTGAAACGGCGATGCGCGTGGCGGCCGGAGCGATAGCCAAAAAATATCTGGCGGAAAAATTCGGCGTTGAGATCCGCGGCTGCCTGACGCAGATGGGTGATATTCCGCTGGAGATCAAAGACTGGTCCCAGGTGGAACTTAACCCGTTCTTTTGCCCGGACCCGGATAAACTCGAAGCGCTGGACGAACTGATGCGCGGGCTGAAGAAAGAAGGTGACTCAATCGGAGCGAAGGTGACCGTTGTTGCACGCGGTGTACCTGCGGGTCTCGGCGAACCTGTATTCGACCGCCTGGATGCCGACATCGCCCATGCGCTGATGAGCATTAACGCCGTTAAGGGCGTTGAGATTGGCGATGGATTTGACGTTGTTGCGCTGCGCGGCAGTCAGAACCGTGACGAAATCACCAAAGAAGGTTTCCAGAGTAACCATGCGGGCGGCATTCTGGGCGGGATCAGCAGCGGGCAGCAAATCATTGCTCATATGGCGCTGAAACCGACGTCCAGTATTACCGTTCCTGGGCGCACTATTAACCGCTTTGGAGAAGAAGTCGAAATGATCACTAAAGGTCGCCACGATCCGTGCGTAGGGATCCGCGCCGTACCGATCGCCGAGGCGATGCTGGCGATCGTATTGATGGATCACCTGCTGCGTCAGCGGGCGCAAAATGCGGACGTGAAGACCGATATTCCACGCTGGTAAGAGATGAAAAAAACGGCACTTGCGGCGCTGGCTCTGTTTGCCAGTACCGCCTGTCTGGCGGCGACGCCCTGGCAGAAAATTACCCATCCGGTTGCAGGAAGTGCGCAGTCTATCGGCGCGTTTTCCAATGGCTGTATTGTTGGCGCTGATACGCTGCCTGTACAGTCAGAACATTATCAGGTGATGCGTACCGATCAGCGTCGTTACTTTGGCCATCCGGATCTGGTGAGGTTTATCCAGCGTCTGAGTTATCAGGCCAATAGTCAGGGGCTGGGCACGGTGTTAATCGGCGATATGGGGATGCCGGCCGGTGGGCGTTTCAATGGCGGTCACGCCAGCCACCAGACGGGACTGGATGTGGATATTTTCCTGCAACTGCCGAAAACGCGCTGGACCCAGTCGCAACTGCTGCGGCCGCAGGCGTTAGATCTGGTCTCACAGGATGGCAAACGTGTTGTGCCGTCACTGTGGAAACCGGAGATTTTCAGCCTGATCAGGCTGGCTGCAAAAGATAATGAAGTAACGCGTATTTTCGTGAATCCGGCGATTAAGCAACAACTTTGTCTGGATGCAGGGACCGACAGGGACTGGTTGCGTAAAGTGCGGCCGTGGTTCCAGCATCGTGCGCATATGCACGTGCGGTTACGTTGCCCTGCCGACAGCCTTGAGTGCGAAGATCAACCGTTACCGCCACCGGGTGACGGCTGTGGCGCAGAGCTGCAAAGCTGGTTCGAACCTCCAAAACCTGGAACCACCAAGCCTGAGAAGAAGACACCGCCGCCGTTGCCGCCTTCCTGCCAGGCGCTACTGGACGAGCATGTACTCTAATGGATCATTTTGCCTCTCTGTTTATGGTGTCGCCACTGCTGTTAGGTGTGCTTTTTTTTGTGGCGATGCTGGCAGGTTTTATTGATTCTCTGGCCGGAGGTGGTGGTCTACTCACCATCCCGGCATTGATGGCGGCCGGGATGCCACCTGCGCAAGCGCTGGCGACCAATAAGCTGCAAGCCTGCGGGGGATCTATCTCTTCCTCCCTCTATTTTATTCGTCGGGGTGTGGTGAATCTGGCGGATCAGAAGCTCAATATCTTCATGACCTTTATCGGCTCAATGAGTGGCGCGCTGTTGGTTCAGCACGTGCAGTCAGATGTTCTGCGCCAGATCCTGCCAGTATTGGTTATCTGTATTGGCCTTTACTTTCTGTTGATGCCGAAAATCGGGGAAGAGGATCGACAGCGCCGACTGCACGGTTTGCCTTTCGCGCTGGTGGCCGGGGGCTGCGTCGGCTTTTACGATGGCTTTTTTGGTCCGGCGGCGGGGTCGTTCTACGCGCTGGCTTTTGTCATGCTGTGCGGATACAACCTGGCGAAATCGACGGCCCACGCCAAAGTATTAAATGCCACATCGAATATCGGTGGGTTGTTGCTGTTTGCCCTCGGCGGCAAAGTGATTTGGGCGACAGGTTTTGTGATGCTCATTGGCCAGTTTATTGGCGCACGGATGGGCTCTCGACTGGTACTCAGCAAAGGACAAAAACTCATTCGGCCAATGATCGTTATTGTCTCCGCCGTGATGAGCGCCAAGCTACTTTATGATAATCATGGACAGGAGATTCTCCACTGGCTGGGGATGAACTAATGAATAATACGCATCACTACGAACAGTTAATTGAGATTTTTAACGGCTGCTTTGCCGATGAATTTAATACCCGTCTGATTAAAGGCGACGACGAACCGATCTATCTTCCAGCGGATGCGGAATTACCGTATCACCGTATCGTTTTTGCGCATGGTTATTACGCCAGTGCGTTACACGAAATTTCACACTGGTGCATCGCCGGTAAAGCCCGTCGTGAACTGGTCGATTTCGGTTACTGGTACTGCCCGGACGGACGCGACGCGAAGACACAATGCCAGTTTGAAGACGTGGAAGTGAAGCCGCAGGCGTTTGACTGGTTGTTTTGCATGGCGGCGGGCTACCCGTTTAACGTCAGTTGCGACAATCTGGAAGGAGACTTTGAACCGGATCGCGTGGTATTCCAGCGCCGTGTTCATGCTCAGGTGATGGAGTACCTGGAAAAGGGGATCCCTGAACGTCCGGCGCGTTTCATTAACGCGTTACAGAATTATTATCACACGCCTGAACTTACGGCGGAACAATTCCCGTGGCCCGAAGCGCTCAACTGAAGCCGCTGCCACGTTTACAATGAGGAAATAAGATGATCGCGGAGTTTGAATCACGCATTCTGGCATTAATCGACAATATGGTAGAGCACGCCAGCGATGATGAGTTGTTTGCCAGTGGCTATTTGCGTGGGCACCTGACGCTGGCTGTGGCTGAGCTGGATGCTGGCGAGGACCATTCCGCTGAGGCATTGTACGCCAATGTGACCAGCAGCCTGGAAAAGGCCATCAGCGCAGGCGAACTCTCGCCGCGTGACCAGGCGTTAGTGAAAGAGATGTGGGACACACTGTTCCAGAAGGCAACGCAATAATAATTGCAGTGGATTGTGCCGGATGGCGACGCGAAGGCGTCTTATCCGGCCTACGCGGACGGGGGTTGTAGGCCGGATAAGCGTAGCGCCATCAGGCAATGGCGAGATGGTATCTTATTTCACCGCTTTACCCTTCAATAACTTCCTTACCCACAGACGATTCGGATTCAGCGCTGCCAGCGTGTTGGCATCCATTGGTATGGGTTCATTGCTCATTTGCGATGCCAGAATTTCTGCACACAGCGGGGCAGTACACAGCCCGCGCGAGCCCAGCGCACCCAACATAAATAAATCGGAATACACCGGGGCGTTTACGGCGTGCGCTTTGTCTTCGGCAAGAGTGGCATACTTGCTGAGCGTGGCGTCATAATCCGCGACGTTGCCAACCATCGGCATGTGATCGCGCGTGGCGCAGCGCACTCCACAACGGGCGGCATTGCCACTAACGTCTACTTCTTTTGCCCATGCGGCATTCGGGAAACAATCTATTAAGCGCTGACGGTTTTGCTGCTGATCGTCCGCGCGATACACCGTTTCTTCACTTCCGCGATGATAGCTGGCGCCAATGCAGTGCTGCTGGTTTTGCGGGTTGTGCGGCGTGAGGTAGCCGTCATAGCACAGCACCTGGCGCAGCGCTGAAAGCGAAGGCGTAGTAGGAATGTGACTCACCTGACCGCCTACGGAGTACACTGGTAGCGACTGCGTTTGCTCAACGCCGTTAATGCGATGCCCGTTAGCCAGAACTACAGCAGCGTGAGTGGCGGTTTCGCCACTGGCAAACGTCAATTGCCAGTGTTCTGTCTGGCGAGACAGCGAGGCCAGCGTATGTTGATACCGGGTGCGTAATCCCAGCGTTGCGGCGTAGTCGAATACGGCGGCGGTTAACTGTGCCGGACACAGCCATCCTCCGGCAGGGTACTGAATCCCGCCGCATCCGGTTTCGACGCCGGTCGTTTGTAAAACCTGCTCTGCGTTAACGCTGACGGCGAGCGCATCAGGCAATTCAAGGGACAGCATTTGGTCGATTTTTTGCTGGCTTTTTTCATCCCATGCCAGTTGTGTCACACCGCACCAGTCATGCGCGAACTCAACGGGGAGGGCGTCATACAGTCGACGAGCGAAGGTAAATGCGGTGGGGAAAAAGAGATTAATGGCCGCGTCATGCTTGCTGAGTAGCGGATAAAGCGCGCCCTGGCGATTGCCGGATGCCCCCCTGGCTGGATTATCGTCGGCGCAATAGAGTGTGACCTGCCAGCCGCGACGCAGTAACGCCAACGACAGCAATGCGCTGGCAATCCCCCCGCCAATAATGGCGGCTTCGCGTTTATCTGTTCCGGAACGTGCAAACCAGGGAGCCGATGAAGGGAGCGTCAGCGTCTGTTCCATTACGCCACAGAGCATTTCGCGTTTGCGACCAAAGCCTTTGCATTTTTGCATCGTAAACCCGGCTTCCTGCAACCCCCGACGCACAAAGCCCGCTGAGGTAAAGGTCGCCAGCGTACCGCCGGGACGAGCCAGACGGGCCATTGCGTTAAACAGCGTTGGCGTCCACATATCCGGATTTTTTGCCGGTGCGAAACCGTCCAGAAACCAGGCGTCCACTTTTTGATTCAGGGAGTCATCGAGCTTACTGGTCAGTTCGTTAATATCGCCAAACCACAGATCCAGCGTGACGCGTCCTTCATCAAGGAGCAGGCGATGGCATCCCGCCAGCGGCAGCGGCCATTGCTCTTGCAGCGCCGTGGCCCACGGGGCAAGTTCTGGCCAGTGCTGATGGGCTAAGGTGAGATCTTCGCGCGTTAGCGGATATTTTTCAAAACTGATGAAATGTAATCTTTCCAGGGTAGCTTCAGGATGGGTATCGCGAAAACCGGTAAATGCCTGCCAGAGCGTCAGGAAGTTAAGTCCGGTGCCAAACCCGCTTTCTGCCACCACCAAGAGGGGACGTGAATGCGCGGGGAATCGCTGGGCGAGATGATTCCCGCCGAGAAAGACGTAACGTGTCTCTTCCAGCCCGTTATCATTAGAAAAATAGACATCGTCAAAATCTCGGGAAACAGGTGTACCCTCAGCGTTGAATTCAAGGTTTGCAGGTTGTATAGCGTATTGTTTCACGTAAGTTACTCGTCTGGCAGGCTGTGCCCCGATCTTAGCGATGAGTGCCTGGCTGCGCAAATTTCCACATTAAATGGCTGATCGGACTTGTTCGGCGTACAAGTGTACGCTATTGTGCCACTCGAAACTTTAAAATAGTGCGACTTACAGAGGTATTGAATGAAACGTGCAGTGATTACTGGCTTGGGCATCGTTTCCAGCATCGGTAATAACCAGCAGGAAGTCCTGGCATCTCTGCGTGAAGGACGTTCAGGGATCACTTTCTCTCAGGAGCTGAAGGACTCCGGCATGCGTAGCCACGTTTGGGGCAACGTAAAACTGGATACCACTGGCCTCATTGACCGCAAAGTAGTGCGCTTTATGAGCGACGCATCCATCTATGCATTCCTTTCTATGGAACAGGCAGTGGCTGATGCCGGCCTTGCAGCAGAAGATTACCAGAACAACCCGCGCGTTGGCCTGATTGCAGGTTCCGGCGGCGGCTCCCCGCGTTTTCAGGTGTTCGGTGCTGACGCAATGCGTAGCCCGCGTGGTCTGAAAGCGGTTGGCCCGTATGTGGTCACCAAAGCGATGGCGTCCGGCGTTTCTGCCTGCCTCGCAACGCCGTTCAAAATTCACGGCGTAAACTACTCTATCAGCTCTGCCTGTGCGACATCCGCGCACTGTATCGGTAACGCGGTAGAACAAATTCAGCTGGGCAAACAGGATATCGTTTTTGCTGGCGGCGGCGAAGAGCTGTGCTGGGAAATGGCGTGTGAATTCGACGCCATGGGCGCGCTGTCTACCAAATATAACGACGATCCGTCTAAAGCTTCCCGTACCTATGATGCAAACCGCGACGGTTTTGTTATCGCAGGCGGCGGCGGTATGGTCGTGGTCGAAGAGCTGGAACACGCGCTGGCACGTGGCGCGCATATCTACGCGGAAATCGTCGGTTACGGCGCAACGTCCGATGGCGCAGACATGGTTGCTCCGTCTGGTGAAGGCGCAGTACGTTGCATGCAAATGGCGATGCACGGTGTAGACACCCCGATTGACTACCTGAACTCTCACGGTACCTCTACCCCGGTAGGCGACGTGAAAGAGCTGGGTGCAATTCGTGAAGTGTTTGGCGACAACAGCCCGGCAATCTCTGCGACTAAAGCCATGACCGGCCACTCCCTGGGCGCAGCTGGCGTACAGGAAACTATCTACTCTCTGCTGATGCTGGAACACGGCTTTATCGCGCCGAGCATCAACATTGAAGAGCTGGATGAGCAGGCGGCAGGTCTGAACATCGTGACCAAACCGACCGAGCAGGCGCTGACTACCGTGATGTCTAACAGCTTCGGCTTTGGCGGCACTAACGCAACGCTGGTCATGCGTAAGCTGAAAGCATAAGACAGTGTGCCGGATCTTATATCCGGCTCATGCTGTACAGTAAAGGGAGCCGTCAGGCTCCCTTTTTTATATCGTTGACAATCGATCGGGTTTACAGGCAGACTCCAGCTTCAACATTATCCTCTTGATAATGCGTAAGCGTTTAACGTTATCCAACGCACCTTAATCCTGATAGTCAGGTAGAGGGGGCGTGGACATTCCTCGCCTTACTCTGCATTTTGGAGTAACGCATGACAGCTGTAACCCAACAAGAAAAAACACCTTCGGCGAACTTTTCGCTGTTTCGTATCGCTTTTGCAGTTTTCCTGACCTATATGACGGTCGGTCTCCCTTTGCCCGTGATTCCTCTGTTTGTGCATCAGGAACTGGGCTATGGCAACACCATGGTCGGTATCGCCGTAGGTGTACAGTTTCTGGCGACGGTATTAACGCGCGGCTACGCCGGGCGCTTAGCCGATCAATATGGTGCTAAACGCTCGGCGCTACAGGGGATGTTTGCCTGTGGGCTGGCAGGCGCTGCGTGGCTTTTAGCCGCGCTATTGCCTGTTTCTGTTCCCGTAAAATTTGCGTTGTTAATCGTCGGGCGTTTGATCCTCGGTTTTGGCGAAAGCCAACTGCTCACCGGTACGCTGACCTGGGGGTTGGGGCTGGTCGGCCCAACACGCTCCGGTAAGGTGATGTCGTGGAACGGAATGGCGATTTACGGCGCGTTGGCCGCCGGTGCACCGTTGGGCCTGTTGATCCACAGCCACTTTGGCTTCGCGGCGCTGGCGGGAACGACGATGGTATTACCGCTGCTGGCATGGGCATTCAACGGCACCGTGCGCAAAGTGCCTGCGCATGCAGGAGAACGTCCTTCTTTATGGAGCGTAGTCGGGCTTATATGGAAACCGGGCCTGGGCCTGGCGCTGCAGGGCGTTGGCTTTGCGGTGATCGGTACATTTATTTCACTCTATTTTGTTAGCAACGGCTGGACGATGGCGGGGTTCACCCTGACTGCGTTTGGTGGGGCGTTTGTGCTGATGCGCATTCTGTTTGGCTGGATGCCGGACCGTTTCGGCGGTGTGAAGGTCGCCGTTGTCTCTTTGCTAGTGGAAACTGCGGGGCTGATTTTGCTGTGGCAGGCCCCATCGGCCTGGATTGCGCTGCTCGGGGCGGCATTAACCGGGGCCGGGTGTTCGCTTATCTTCCCGGCATTGGGCGTCGAAGTGGTGAAGCGAGTGCCCGCGCAGGTTCGCGGTACGGCGCTGGGCGGTTACGCCGCGTTTCAGGATATCTCCTACGGCATAAGCGGTCCGGTTGCCGGGGTGCTGGCCACCGCGTACGGTTATCCCTCAGTGTTCCTTGCCGGGGCGATATCCGCCGTGGTGGGGATTATTGTAACGTTGCTTACGCTGCGTAAAGGTTAAGCGACCAGCCAGAAAATGGCTAACGCAATCATCAACGCAACAAACAGCAGTCCCGGTCGTGCCGACAGAGATTTAACCGTTTCAATCATCGGCGCGAACGGGCTGTAAATGGGCTGCAGATGACGCGGATCGATGAGCTCACGTTCTCGTTCCACGCGACGCAGGAAAATTTGATTGAGCAAGTCCTGCACCTGCACCGTGGTCAGAATCGATTGTGGTTGGATCTGATACGTCTGCTGTGCGTATTCTTTTATCGCTGTCAGCTCATTCGGCTCTAATGGCAGCTTCAGCGCCGCCTGGAGCGTTTGTAGCGTAGGGGCGCTTTGCAGGCTGAGCGTCTGGCGCGCCTGCAGCCAGGTGACCAGGTGCGTAAACTGTTTGGCAGGGATCAGCTCACCGCTTTTTACGCCAGACAACTCCAGCATCGACTGCCAGATCATCTTCCCGGATTCTCCTGTGGCCGCCGCCAGTTTGGTAACTAACTGGTTCAGCGTATTGTGCTCTGCGGGGAGCAACGGGCGATCGGTAGCCGGGCGCTGCTGCGGCTGCGGTATCGACAGCTGTCCTTGTTGCAGCAGCGTGAGCACGTTCTTCAACTGCTCAGGCGTGAGCTGGCTGAGCGCCGTTTGCCCATACTGCTGACGGATAAAATCACTCACCGCCTGGCGATTATTTCCCTGGCTCAGTAATTCAGTGAGCTGCGAAAGCACCTGACGATTAACATGATTTTGCTGAGCAACCCCCAGTCGTTGGTTAAGGTTTTGCTCAGCGGCAGGAAAGTGACGAGACTGCAGCGGCGTATCACTTTTGACGCCCAGATCGTGCTTCATTCCGGCCCACACCTCAGCGCTTTGCTGCTGGGTTAGTGAAATCAAACGGGTAATTAGCCGTTCCAGCACAGTACGTTGTTGCGTGGATAACGGTTGTTCACCCGCAGCGGAAGGGGCATTTTGGCCTTCGCCGGGAGGGCGTGCGGGCGTACCTGAAATGGGCTGCATCATCTCTGTTCCTTAAATCTGTGCTGACCAGGTCTCGCAGTATGCCTGGCGGCGAGATTATGGCACACTTGCCCGGTTAACTCTCGTTCTCAAACAGGTGCGAAAGACGTGAAAATCCTCGTTGATGAAAATATGCCCTATGCCCGCGAACTGTTCAGTCGTTTGGGGGAGGTCAAAGCGGTTCCCGGTCGTCCGATTCCCGTTGCTGAACTGGATGATGCGGATGCTTTAATGGTGCGCTCGGTGACGAAAGTAAATGAATCACTGCTTGGCGGAAAAACGGTTAAATTTGTCGGTACGGCAACCGCTGGCACAGACCATGTGGATGACGCCTGGCTTGCGCAGGCGGGGATCGGTTTTTCCGCCGCGCCCGGTTGTAACGCAATAGCGGTCGTAGAATATGTTTTTTCAGCGTTGCTGATGCTGGCGGAGCGCGACGGGTTTGCGTTACGCGATCGCACCGTAGGCATTGTGGGTGTGGGCAACGTGGGCGGGCGTTTGCAGGCGCGTCTGGAAGCGCTGGGGATCCGCACGCTGCTGTGCGATCCACCGCGAGCCGATCGCGGTGACGAAGGCAATTTCTGCTCGCTGGATGAACTGGTTGAGCAAGCTGATGTGCTGACTTTCCATACCCCGCTGTTTAAAGACGGGCCGTACAAAACGCTGCACATGGCGGATGACGCGCTGATTAGCCGGTTGAAGTCGGGCACTATTCTGATCAACGCCTGCCGTGGGCCGGTCATCGACAATACGGCATTGCTGAACCGGTTGAATGCCGGTCAGTCGCTGAGCGTTGTGCTGGATGTCTGGGAAGGAGAGCCGGATCTCAATGTGGCGTTGCTGGAGAAAGCCGATATCGGCACGGCGCACATTGCCGGGTATACCCTCGAAGGAAAAGCGCGTGGCACCACGCAGGTCTTTGAGGCCTATAGTAAGTTTATTGGTCACGAGCAGCACGTTGCGCTCAGTACCCTGTTACCCGCGCCGGAATTTGGTCGTATCACCCTGCACGGCCCGTTAGATCAGCCAACGCTGAAAAGGCTGGTGCATTTAGTGTATGATGTGCGCCGCGATGATGCGCCGCTGCGTAAAGTCGCTGGAATTCCGGGTGAGTTTGATAAACTGCGTAAAAATTACCTTGAGCGTCGTGAATGGTCGTCTTTATATGTGATGTGTGACGACGCAACGGCTGCTGCCTTATTGTGTAAGCTGGGTTTTAACGCTGTTCATCATCCGGCACATTAATGTCTTCTTAATGCTCCCTGTCGAATAATGCGACAGGGACGCTTACGTATTTCTTGGAGTAAATCACCATGTCTGAAGGCTGGAATATTGCCATTCTGGGCGCAACGGGCGCCGTAGGCGAAGCCCTGCTCGATACGCTGGCTGAACGCCAGTTCCCGGTCGGTGAAATTTATGCGCTGGCGCGTAATGAAAGCGCCGGTGAACATCTGCGTTTTAACGGTAAATCGGTCATAGTACAGGACGTTGCAGACTTTGACTGGACGCAGGCACAGTTGGCATTTTTTGTTGCGGGCGCTGAAGCCACCGCCGCATGGGTAGAAGAAGCCACTAATGCGGGTTGCCTGGTGATCGACAGCAGCGGTCTGTTCGCGCTTGAGCCAGACGTTCCGCTGGTGGTTCCGGACGTTAACCCGTTCGTGCTGGCGGATTACCGTAACCGCAATGTGATTGCAGTGCCTAACAGTCTGACCAGCCAACTGCTGTCTGCGCTGAAACCGTTGATTGATGACGGTGGGCTTTCGCGTATTACGGTGACCAATATTATCTCAGCTTCCGCTCATGGCAAAAAAGCGGTGGATGCGCTGGCCGGACAGAGTGCAAAACTGCTTAACGGCATCCCGATTGACGAAGATGATTTCTTTGGCCGTCAGTTGGCATTCAACATGCTGCCGCTGCTGCCCGATCGTGAAGGTAGTGTGCGTGAAGAACGTCGTATCGTTGATGAAGTGCGCAAAATTATGCAGGATGATGGTCTGCTCATCTCTGCCAGCATCGTGCAGTCCCCGGTATTTTATGGCCACGCGCAGATGGTAAATTTTGAGGCCCTGCGCCCGTTGGCGGCGGAAGAAGCGCGCGATGCGTTTTCACGCGGTGAAGACGTGGTGTTGTCGGAAGAGACCGACTTCCCGACCCAGGTTGGCGATGCATCGGGCACGCCGCACCTTTCTATTGGCTGCGTGCATAATGATTACGGTATGCCAGAGCAGGTTCAGTTCTGGTCTGTGGCGGACAACGTACGCTTTGGCGGCGCGTTAATGGCGGTGAAAATTGCGGAAAAACTGGTGCAGGAGTACCTGTACTAATGTCTGACCAGCAACAGCCGTCAACCCATAAAATTGCGCTGGGCATTGAGTATGACGGCAGCAAATATTATGGCTGGCAGCGCCAGAACGAAGTGCGTAGCGTTCAGGAAAAACTGGAAAAAGCGCTCTCTCAGGTGGCGAATGAACGCATCAATGTTTTTTGTGCAGGACGCACGGATGCGGGCGTTCATGGCACTGGGCAGGTCGTGCATTTTGAAACCACTGCCCAGCGTAAAGATGCGGCCTGGACACTGGGGGTAAATGCGAATTTACCTGGTGACATCGCCGTGCGCTGGGTTAAAGCTGTACCCGATGATTTTCATGCCCGATTTAGCGCCACGGCTCGCCGTTATCGCTACATCATCTACAATCATCGGTTGCGCCCTGCGGTTTTGGGTAAAGGGGTAACCCATTACTATGAACCGCTGGACGCTGAGCGTATGCATCGTGCGGCCCAGTGTCTGATTGGCGAAAATGATTTTACCTCGTTTCGAGCGGTGCAGTGTCAGTCGCGCACGCCGTGGCGAAACGTGATGCACATTAACGTCGAACGTTTCGGTGCATATGTGGTGGTGGATATTAAAGCGAATGCCTTTGTACATCATATGGTCAGGAATATTGTCGGCAGCCTGATGGAAGTTGGCGCCAACAACCAGCCGGAGAGCTGGATAGCAGAACTGTTAGCGGCAAAGGACAGAACGCTGGCAGCGGCAACGGCGAAAGCGGAAGGATTGTATCTGGTTGCGGTAGATTACCCGGACCGGTTTGACCTGCCAAAACCGCCTATGGGCCCGCTATTTCTGGCGGACTAATTTGAGTCGTATAAAGGCAAAACTATGGACCTGATTTACTTTCTTATCGATTTTATCCTGCACATTGATGTGCACCTGGCGGAGCTGGTTGCGGAATACGGTATCTGGGTATACGCCATTCTGTTTCTGATCCTGTTCTGTGAAACCGGGCTGGTGGTGACACCATTCCTGCCAGGGGATTCGCTGCTGTTTGTTGCGGGTGCGCTTTCTGCGCTGCCAACCAACGATCTTAATGTTCATCTGATGGTGGCACTGATGATTGTGGCGGCGATTGTGGGCGATGCGGTGAACTACACGATTGGCCGATTGTTCGGGGAAAAACTTTTCAGTAACCCGAACTCCAAAATTTTCCGCCGCAGCTACCTGGATAAAACCCATGCGTTCTACGAGCGTCATGGCGGTAAGACGATTATCCTGGCGCGTTTCGTGCCTATCGTGCGTACATTTGCGCCGTTTGTTGCCGGTATGGGACATATGTCCTACCGTCACTTTGCGATGTATAACGTCGTAGGTGCATTGCTGTGGGTATTGTTGTTCACCTACGCAGGCTACCTGTTCGGCGATTTGCCGATCGTCCAGGAAAACCTGAAATTATTGATTGTGGCGATTATCGTCCTTTCCGTATTGCCGGGGGTGATTGAAGTAATTCGCCATAAGCGTGCTGCGTCACGGGCTGCAAAATAGAAAGTAACTCAGCGGTTCGACCACTTTTTTATCCAAAGTTTCGGGCTGTTATGTTTTAATGTGCAACATTCATGGTCTGTTAGGGGCAAAAATGGCATTATGCGCCCCTTATAACAAAGCTGACTAGGGTTCAGGCAGAAAGGTCACCAATGAGCTGGATTGAACGAATTAAAAGCAACATTACTCCCACCCGCAAGGCAAGCATTCCTGAAGGGGTGTGGACCAAGTGTGATAGCTGCGGTCAGGTTTTATACCGTGCTGAGCTGGAACGTAATCTTGAGGTCTGTCCGAAGTGTGACCATCATATGCGCATGTCGGCGCGCAATCGCCTGCATAGCCTGTTAGATGAAGGTTCTCTTGTGCAACTGGGTAGCGAGCTTGAGCCGAAAGACGTGCTGAAGTTTCGTGACTCCAAAAAATACAAAGACAGACTGGCTTCTGCGCAGAAAGAAACCGGCGAGAAAGATGCGCTGGTGGTGATGAAAGGCACACTTCACGGTATGCCGGTCGTTGCTGCGGCATTCGAGTTCGCGTTTATGGGCGGCTCCATGGGCTCTGTGGTCGGCGCGCGTTTTGTCCGTGCCGTTGAGCAGGCGCTGGAAGACAACTGTCCGCTGATCTGCTTCTCCGCTTCTGGCGGGGCGCGTATGCAGGAAGCGCTGATGTCTTTGATGCAGATGGCGAAAACCTCTGCTGCGCTGGCGAAAATGCAGGAACGCGGTTTACCGTATATTTCTGTACTGACCGACCCAACAATGGGTGGTGTTTCCGCAAGCTTTGCGATGCTGGGCGATCTCAACATTGCCGAACCGAAAGCATTGATCGGCTTCGCTGGTCCGCGTGTTATCGAGCAAACCGTACGTGAGAAACTGCCGCCGGGATTCCAGCGCAGCGAGTTCCTGATTGAAAAAGGCGCTATCGATATGATCGTCCGCCGTCCGGAAATGCGCCTGAAACTGGCAAGCATCCTGGCGAAGCTGATGAATCTTCCTGCGCCGAATCCGGATGAGCCGCGTGAAGGCGAAGTGGTACCTCCGGTTCCCGATCAGGAACCAGAGGCCTGATAGTTTACGCTATGGGTTTCGGGTTGCAGGCAGGCGACAAGAGTGTTAATCCCGATGAACTTACACCGTTAAGTGATTCGGGAGAGCGAGTACAGCCAACACATCTGCAACGTGGAAAACGACGTGTAAAAAAGGGCAGGCCGGTTGGCGCTGCCCTTTTGCTTTTCTCAACGTAAAGAATCTACAGGCATCATGGACAATAAACGTATCCCTCAAGCCGCGTCGCCCCTGGCGTCGTGGCTTTCTTATCTTGAAAATCTGCACAGTAAAACCATCGATCTGGGCCTTGAACGCGTCAGCCAGGTGGCGCGTAAACTGGGTGTGTTGAAACCTGCGCCATTTGTTTTTACGGTGGCAGGAACCAATGGGAAAGGCACAACCTGTCGTACGCTGGAATCTGTGCTGACTGCGGCAGGCTATAAAGTTGGGGTGTACAGTTCGCCTCATCTGGTGCGCTACACGGAACGCGTGCGCGTGCAGGGGCGTGAACTGCCGGAATCAGCTCATACCGCCTCGTTTGCTGAGATTGAAGACTCACGTGGTGACATTTCCCTGACTTACTTTGAATACGGTACGTTATCGGCACTCTGGCTGTTTAAACAGGCCCAACTGGATGTTGTTATTCTGGAAGTGGGGTTAGGCGGCCGCCTTGACGCCACCAATATCGTCGATGCCGATGTCGCAGTAGTCACCAGTATTGCGCTTGACCATACTGACTGGCTGGGCCCGGATCGCGAAAGTATTGGTCGTGAGAAGGCAGGGATTTTCCGCGCAGAGAAACCGGCCATCGTCGGCGAACCGGAAATGCCTTACACCATCGCGGATGTCGCTCAGGAGAGCGGGGCGATTTTGCAACGTTGTGGTGTGGACTGGCGCTATGCGGTCACGGAGAACGACTGGTCGTTTACTGATGCTCATGGAACGCTGGCGCACCTGCCGTTGCCGCAGGTGCCACAACCTAATGCTGCAACCGCACTGGCTGCACTGCGCGCAAGTGGTCTTAACGTCAGCGAGCAGGCCATTCGTGACGGTATCGAACAAGCGATTTTACCGGGACGCTTCCAGATTGTGAGCGAGTCGCCGCGGGTGATTTTTGATGTTGCCCATAACCCGCATGCGGCGGAGTATCTGACCGGACGTCTGAAAAAGTTAGTGAAAAGCGGGCGTGTACTTGCGGTTATCGGTATGCTACATGATAAAGATATTGCCGGTACGTTGGCCTGGCTGAAAAGCGTGGTTGACGACTGGTACTGTGCGCCCCTGGAAGGGCCGCGTGGTGCAACGGCAGAACAGCTGCTGGAGCACCTGGGCAAAGGCAACGCTTATGACAGCGTGGCGCAGGCATGGACTGCGGCACTTGCTGAGGCGAAGCCAGAAGATACCGTGTTGGTGTGTGGATCGTTTCACACTGTCGCACATGTCATGGAAGTAATAGACGTGGGGAGAAGCGGTGGCGAGTAAGTTTCAGAATCGATTAGTCGGCACAATTGTGCTGGTCGCGCTCGGGGTGATTGTGCTTCCCGGGCTGCTTGACGGGCAGAAAAAGCATTATCAGGATGAATTTGCAGCGATCCCACTGGTGCCTAAACCCGGCGATCGCGATGAACCAGACATGATGCCTGCAGCAACGCAGGCACTGCCGACTCAGCCGCCGGAAGGGGCGGCAGAAGAGGTGCGTGCGGGTGATGCTGCCGCGCCATCGTTGGATCCATCACGTTTGACGACGGCAAACAGCGCGGAGTTAGATCCTGTCCCTGCGCCTGTGGAACCACCGAAACCTAAACCGAAACCGCAGCCTGTTGCCGTCGCCCCGACGCCAACACCGGCACCGACTCCAGCGCCGAAACCGGCCGCTGAGGAAGCGCCAGCGCCAACCGGCAAAGCGTACGTTGTACAACTCGGTGCGCTGAAAAACGCGGATAAGGTCAATGAGATCGTGGGTAAACTTCGTGGCGCGGGCTTCCGGGTATATACTTCCCCGTCAACGCCGGTGCAGGGTAAAATAACCCGCATTCTCGTAGGGCCTGACGCCTCCAAAGATAAGCTGAAGAACTCGCTGGGCGAGCTGCAGAAGATCTCTGGTTTGAGCGGGGTGGTGATGGGGTATACCCCTAACTAAGGGATTGCGTTACGTTGCTCTGATGTAGGCCGGACAAGGTGTTTACACCGCCATCCGGCAGTGTCCGAAGAGGCATAAAATCGTATGGCGTTGAAGATTTTTTCAGCGCCATTTTTATTTACGCGTGGAAAGGAAATCCCTACGCAAACGTTTTCTTTTTCTGTTAGAATGCGCCCCGAACAGGACGACAGGGCGTAAAATCGTGGGACACATATGGTCTGGATTGATTACGCCATTATCGCGGTGATTGGTTTTTCCTGTCTGGTTAGCCTGATCCGTGGCTTTGTTCGTGAAGCATTATCGTTGGTGACTTGGGGTTGTGCTTTCTTTGTCGCCAGCCATTACTACACTTACCTGTCTGTCTGGTTTACGGGCTTTGAAGACGAACTGGTTCGAAATGGGATTGCTATCGCGATACTGTTCATCGCGACACTTATCGTCGGCGCTATCGTTAACTTTGTGATAGGCCAACTGGTAGAGAAAACAGGACTGTCGGGTACCGACAGGGTGTTGGGGATCTGCTTCGGTGCTTTGCGTGGAGCGTTGATCGTCGCCGCCATACTGTTCTTTCTCGATACCTTTACCGGTCTGTCGAAAAGTGAAGACTGGGGTAAGTCACAGCTGATCCCGCAGTTCAGTTTCATCATCAGATGGTTCTTTGACTATCTGCAAAGCTCGTCAAGTTTCTTGCCCAAAGTATAAACTTTGGGTCGTTGCTGAACGAGGAAAAGACGTATGTGCGGTATTGTCGGTATCGCCGGTGTTATGCCGGTAAACCAGTCGATTTATGACGCGTTAACGGTGCTCCAGCATCGTGGTCAGGATGCTGCGGGCATCATCACCATTGATGCCAACAACTGCTTCCGCTTGCGTAAAGCAAACGGAATGGTGAGCGATATTTTTGAAGCGCGCCATATGCAGCGTTTGCAGGGCAATATGGGCATCGGTCATGTGCGTTACCCAACGGCTGGCAGCTCCAGCGCCTCCGAAGCTCAACCTTTTTACGTCAACTCACCGTATGGCATTACGCTTGCCCACAATGGCAACCTGACCAATGCGCATGAGTTGCGTAAAAAGCTGTTTGAAGAAAAGCGCCGCCACATCAATACCACTTCAGATTCTGAAATTCTGCTGAATATTTTCGCCAGCGAGCTGGATAACTTCCGCCATTACCCGCTGGAAGCCGACAATATTTTTGCGGCCATTGCGGCAACCAACCGCCAGATTCGCGGCGCCTATGCCTGCGTGGCGATGATTATCGGTCACGGTATGGTTGCCTTCCGCGACCCTAACGGTATCCGTCCGCTGGTGATGGGCAAACGCGATATTGGCGATGGCCGTACCGAGTACATGGTGGCGTCTGAAAGCGTAGCGCTGGATACGCTGGGCTTTGAATTCCTGCGCGACGTAGCACCTGGCGAAGCGGTGTACATCACCGAAAAAGGCCAGCTGTTTACCCGTCAGTGTGCCGATAACCCGGTGAGCAATCCATGTCTGTTTGAATACGTTTACTTCGCACGTCCTGACTCCTTTATCGACAAGATTTCCGTCTACAGCGCCCGTGTGAATATGGGGACTAAGCTTGGCGAAAAAATTGCCCGTGAGTGGGAAGATCTGGACATCGACGTAGTAATCCCAATCCCGGAAACCTCCTGTGATATCGCGCTGGAAATCGCCCGTATTCTCGGTAAGCCGTACCGCCAGGGGTTTGTGAAAAACCGCTATGTGGGCCGTACCTTTATCATGCCGGGCCAGCAGTTGCGTCGTAAATCTGTGCGCCGTAAGCTGAATGCTAACCGTGCGGAATTCCGTGATAAAAACGTGCTGCTGGTGGATGACTCCATCGTGCGTGGCACCACCTCAGAACAGATTATCGAGATGGCGCGTGAAGCTGGCGCGAAAAAGGTGTATCTGGCCTCTGCCGCCCCGGAAATTCGCTTCCCGAACGTTTATGGCATCGATATGCCTACGGCGACGGAGCTGATTGCGCATGGTCGTGAAGTGGACGAGATTCGCCAGATAATCGGCGCAGATGGTCTGATCTTCCAGGATCTGAACGATCTGATTGAAGCTGTCCGTGCTGAGAACCCGGATATTCAGCAGTTTGAATGTTCAGTGTTTAACGGCGTGTACGTTACCAAAGACGTCGACCAGCAATATCTCGATTTCCTCGACTCCCTGCGTAATGACGATGCCAAAGCGGTGTTGCGTCAGAACGAAGCGGAAAACCTTGAGATGCACAACGAAGGTTAATGTTTGCTCGCAAGCAAGGGCGCAACCTGCGCCCTTGCTTGCAACTCACCGTAATTTCCTGCAAAGTCGGCCCTGAGCAAGTAAGGGCGATTACACATGAAACGACTCATCATTGGTATTTCTGGCGCAAGCGGGGCAATTTACGGCGTGCGCCTGCTGCAGGTTTTGCGTGACGTTAGCGATGTGGAAACCCATCTGGTGATGAGTGCCGCTGCCCGGCAGACGCTGGCGCTGGAAACGGACCTCTCTGTGCGCGACGTGCAGGCGCTGGCAAATGTGAATCATGATAGCCGTGATATCGCCGCCAGTATCTCCTCCGGCTCTTTTCAGACCGCCGGAATGGTTATTCTGCCTTGTTCAATCAAAACGCTTTCTGGCATCGTCCACAGTTACACCGATGGGTTGCTTACCCGTGCGGCGGATGTGGTGTTGAAAGAACGCCGTCCGTTGGTGCTGTGTGTACGCGAAACGCCGCTGCATCTGGGGCATTTGCGATTGATGACGCAGGCGGCAGAAATTGGCGCGGTGATTATGCCGCCTGTCCCGGCGTTTTATCATCGTCCGCAAACGCTCGATGATGTGATTAATCAAACGGTTAATCGCGTGCTTGACCAGTTTGATATTACCCTTCCGCAGGATCTGTTCACCCGCTGGCAAGGGGCGTAAGCCGTTCCATCAGCGTGCAAAGAATCATCCGTTGCCCTGTTTCAGGGCAATTTTGTAACCGCGATCATATCCTCAACATTTAATTCGTTAAAACTCAACGAAACGCAGCGGTTCAACCGCCAGACCTGCTATCTTCAAAATCAGGACATTATTGCAACGTTTTATTAACATATTTAACGTCGAATATCCTCATCGACGCGAAAATGGCATAAGACCTGCATGAAAAAGTCTGCAAACACACAACACAACGTAAAACATAATAAAATTACGCCACTTGAGGGTTATGTATGAAGAAGACGGTTCTTGCTTTGTCTTTGCTGGTAGGACTCTCCGCCACCGCGGCCAGCTACGCAGCACTTCCGCAGACGGTTCGTATTGGTACAGATACAACGTACGCACCTTTTTCCTCTAAAGATGCCAAAGGCGACTTCGTCGGCTTTGATATCGATCTGGGAAATGAGATGTGTAAGCGCATGCAGATCAAATGTACCTGGGTTGCCAGCGACTTTGATGCGCTGATCCCGTCGCTGAAAGCGAAAAAAATCGATGCCATCATCTCCTCGCTTTCTATCACCGAGAAGCGTCAGCAAGAGATTGCATTTTCAGACAAACTTTACGCTGCAGACTCACGTCTGATCGCCGCGAAAGGTTCCCCGATTCAACCGACTCTGGACTCCCTGAAGGGCAAGCACGTTGGCGTCCTGCAAGGCTCGACTCAAGAAGCCTATGCCAATGACAACTGGCGCAGCAAAGGCGTGGACGTGGTGGCCTATGCGAACCAGGACCTCATCTATTCTGACCTGACGGCGGGCCGTCTGGACGCGGCGTTGCAAGATGAAGTCGCGGCCAGCGAAGGCTTCCTGAAGCAGCCTGCTGGTAAGGACTACGTCTTTGCCGGTCCCTCAGTAAAAGATAAAAAATACTTTGGCGACGGAACCGGGATTGGCTTACGTAAAGATGACGCAGAGCTGAAAGCCGCTTTCGACAAAGCGCTGGGCGAACTGCGTAAAGACGGCACCTACGACAAAATGGCGAGCAAATATTTTAATTTTAATGTCTACGGCGATTAATACAGCGGCGTGGGGAATTGACTGCACCATTGCGGGTAACCATTTCGGTGCATAATAAATTCAGTGCACTGTTTTGGTGCTTTTATCGCTGACTTAATAAGCATGAGTGCATACTTAAGCGCTTTTCATGCAAATAAATACCGCCGACAGGGTAGAATGCTTTGCCTTGTCGGCCTGATTAATGGCACGATAACTGCACCTGGTCCTGTAAAGATCCCCTATAAAAGACAGTCTGTTGAGGATAGTTATGAAAAAACTGGTGTTGTCTCTTTCTCTGGTTCTGGCTTTCTCCAGTGCTACCGCAGCATTTGCAGCCATTCCGCAAAAAATTCGTATCGGTACCGATCCTACTTATGCGCCGTTCGAATCGAAGAATGCGCAGGGTGAATTAGTCGGTTTTGATATCGATCTGGCTAAAGAACTGTGCAAACGTATCAATACGCAATGTACCTTCGTGGAAAACCCGCTGGACGCGCTGATCCCTTCGCTAAAAGCGAAGAAAATCGATGCCATCATGTCCTCGCTTTCCATTACTGAAAAACGTCAGCAGGAAATCGCATTTACCGACAAGCTTTATGCAGCCGATTCGCGTCTGGTTGTCGCTAAAGATTCTGCTATTCAGCCGACCATTGAGTCGCTGAAAGGCAAACGTGTTGGTGTGCTGCAGGGCACTACCCAGGAAACGTTCGGCAACGAACACTGGGCGCCAAAAGGTATTGAGATTGTCTCTTATCAGGGGCAGGACAATATCTATTCTGACCTGACTGCCGGGCGTATTGACGCCGCGTTCCAGGATGAAGTTGCGGCCAGCGAAGGCTTCCTGAAACAGCCAGTCGGTAAAGATTACAAATTCGGCGGCCCGTCTGTGAAAGACGAGAAGTTGTTCGGCGTGGGTACCGGTATGGGGCTGCGCAAAGACGATAACGAACTGCGCGAAGCGCTGAATAAAGCCTTTGCCGAAATGCGAGCTGACGGTACTTACGAGAAGCTGGCGAAAAAGTACTTCGATTTTGATGTTTACGGCGGTTAATTACCGCAGGTGCTGATAAAGCCCGTAGATTTTTGACGCGTTGAATTTATGCCCGATGGCACCGCGCTTATCCGGCCTACGGTGATTTTGTAGGCCGGATAAGGCAAGGCCGCCATCCGGCATTTAACGGTTAGTCTGAAATCAAAAGAGGCTTACTACTCCACCACACACGACAGGACAGGCAGCATGTTGTATGGCTTTTCAGGTGTTATTTTACAGGGCGCAATTGTTACGCTGGAGCTGGCACTCAGCTCGGTGGTACTGGCGGTTCTGATAGGTCTTGTCGGCGCAGCAGCAAAGCTGTCGCAAAGCCGGGCAATGGGACTTATTTTCGAAGGGTACACAACGCTAATCCGCGGCGTGCCCGATCTGGTCTTAATGCTGCTCATCTTCTACGGATTACAAATCGCGCTGAATACCATTACCGATGCCATCGGTATCGGCCAGATTGATATTGATCCGATGGTTGCGGGCATTATCACCCTTGGATTCATCTACGGCGCCTATTTTACCGAAACTTTTCGCGGTGCGTTTATGGCTGTACCAAAAGGCCATATTGAAGCCGCGACGGCGTTTGGCTTTACCAGCTCACAAATATTTCGTCGCATTATGTTCCCGGCGATGATGCGTTATGCCTTACCGGGAATCGGCAATAACTGGCAGGTTATTCTTAAGGCTACGGCGCTGGTATCGTTGCTTGGACTTGAAGACGTGGTGAAAGCGACTCAGCTTGCCGGGAAGAGTACCTGGGAGCCGTTCTATTTTGCCGTCGTGTGCGGGGTCATCTATCTGGTGTTTACCACTGTTTCTAATGGTGTGCTGCTGTACCTTGAGCGCCGCTATTCCGTGGGTGTGAAGAGGGCTGACCTGTGATCGAGATTATTCAGGAATACTGGAAGTCCCTGCTGTGGACCGACGGATATCGCTACACTGGCGTCGCTATCACCCTGTGGCTTTTGATTTCGTCAGTAGTGATGGGCGGAATACTGGCACTCTTTTTGGCGATTGGTCGCGTTTCCAGTAATAAATTTATCCAGTTTCCCATCTGGCTGTTCACCTATATTTTTCGTGGGACGCCGCTGTACGTTCAGCTACTGGTGTTTTATTCCGGGATGTATACGCTGGAGATAGTTAAAGGCACGGACTTCCTCAACGCGTTTTTCCGCAGCGGGCTGAATTGCACCGTGCTGGCGCTGACGCTGAATACCTGCGCCTATACCACGGAGATTTTCGCCGGGGCTATTCGTTCCGTGCCTCATGGTGAGATTGAGGCTGCGCGCGCATACGGTTTCTCGTCATTCAAACTGTATCGATGCATTATTTTACCTTCCGCGCTGCGTATTGCGCTGCCGGCATACAGCAATGAAGTCATTTTAATGCTGCACTCCACGGCGCTGGCATTTACGGCCACTGTGCCAGATTTGTTGAAAATCGCTCGCGATATCAACTCGGCAACATATCAGCCGTTTACCGCCTTCGGTATTGCCGCTGTGCTGTATTTGATTATTTCGTATGTCCTGATCAGTCTGTTCCGTAAAGCGGAAAAACGCTGGTTGCAGCATGTATCCTCTAAATGATTCGAGTAACACGATGTCTGAAAATAAATTAAACGTTATCGATTTACATAAGCACTACGGCGAACATGAAGTGCTGAAAGGGGTATCGCTGCAGGCCAACGCGGGTGATGTTATCAGCATTATTGGCTCGTCAGGTTCCGGTAAAAGTACCTTCCTGCGCTGCATTAACTTTCTCGAGAAACCGAGTGCCGGGTCGATTGTAGTCAGCGGTCAGAACATTGGTCTGGTGCGCGACAAAGACGGCCAGTTGAAGGTTGCGGACAAAAATCAGCTACGCCTGCTGCGTACGCGTCTGACGATGGTCTTTCAGCACTTTAATCTGTGGAGCCACATGACAGTGCTGGAAAACGTCATGGAAGCGCCGATTCAGGTGTTGGGGCTGAGCAAGCAGGAAGCTCGCGACCGTGCGGTGAAGTATCTGGCTAAAGTGGGCATTGATGAGCGCGCACAGGGCAAATATCCGGTGCACCTCTCCGGTGGTCAGCAGCAGCGTGTTTCCATTGCCCGTGCGCTGGCGATGGAACCGGAAGTGTTATTGTTTGATGAACCTACGTCAGCGCTTGATCCTGAGCTGGTGGGTGAAGTGCTGCGCATTATGCAACAGCTGGCTGAAGAGGGGAAAACCATGGTGGTGGTGACCCACGAAATGGGGTTTGCCCGTCATGTTTCCACGCACGTGATTTTCCTGCATCAGGGGAAAATTGAGGAAGAGGGCGACCCGGAGCAGGTATTCGGTAATCCGCAAAGCCCGCGTTTGCAGCAGTTCCTTAAAGGATCGCTGAAGTAAGTCAACAGCCCGGAGGCGCTATGCTTTCCGGGCTTACAATTTTAGCGCGTCGCGCTCCAGCCGAAACACCCAGTCGTCGTAGGCGATGCCGTCAATCTCATACGCCTTTTCCAGTACCTGCGTACGTACAAAGCCTGTCTTTTCCAGAATACGGATTGAACCCTTGTTATCCGCCAGCGCGTATGCGTTTATCGCCGTCACACCTGCATGCTCGAAGGCATACTGGCACACCGCGCGCACGGCTTCGCTGGCAATACCTTTCCCCTGAGCCTGTGGCATGATGGCGTAGCCGAGGTCGGCTTCCTGCGGGTAAAGATGGCTGATTTGCAGACCAATATCGCCAAGTGGCATCGGGCTGTTATGTTCGCGGATGACGAAAGTGTGCTGTGCGGCCAGACGTCTGGCGAATAACAGCCGCGTATCTTTCGCCGGGGCGATGTTGCCCATATAGCGCATGACTTCAGGACATTCACGGAGTTTCTGGAAAAATGACCAGTCAGAAAATTGAAACAAAGAGAGGGTAAGTCGGGGAGTCGATATTATCGCCATAACGTCGCCATTGCGGAAATCTGGTCTATAACCTTACCACCACAACGGCGACTGTGAATAGTGCATAGGGGTTATCGGATGACATCCGCCAGCGCTTCTTCTAAATCGTACCAGCGAAACGTAAAACCGGAAGCTTCCAGGCGTTTGGGCAATGCGCGTTGTCCACCAAGGACCAGTACTGACGATTCCCCCATCAGCAGTCGCATAGCGGTGGCGGGAACGCGCAGAATTGCAGGGCGGTTCAGAGCGTGACCCAGCGCGTGGGCAAACTGCTCATTGTGCACCGGGTATGGCGAAACCATATTGAAGGGACCGCGTAGATCGTTATTCAGCAGCCAGATAATTCCGTTGACCATATCATCAACATGGATCCATGCCATATACTGGCGTCCGTTACCGATCGGGCCGCCTAAGCCAAGACGAAACGGCGGGACCATTTTTGCCAGAATGCCGCCTGCTGAGGCCAGTACCACGCCGGTACGCAGCATACATACGCGGGTTTTGTCGCTTTGCGCAGTGCTGGCAATTTGCTCCCAGCGGGCGCACAGCTTGTGGGTAAATTCGTTATGCGGTGGCTCTTCTTCCGTAACCACAACTTCGCCCAAATCGCCGTAGTAACCGGTAGCGGAACCGGAGATTAACACTGAGGGCGGCGTCTCGCTGGCATTGATTAAATCGACCAGTTTCTGCGTAATGCCCCAACGGCTCTGGCACAAGCGTTCCTTTTGCTGTGCGCTCCAGCGCTTATCTGCAATAGGCTCTCCGGCAAGGTTAATCACGGCATCAATATTATTGAGATGTTGCCGCTCTTCCAGTCCTTTCCATAACGTGACCCGAGAGTCGAGAATCTGACGAGCCTTATCAGGGGTACGTGTCACTACGATTATCTGATGCCCCAGTTCCAGCAGGCAGGGGATCAGATGACGTCCAATCAGGCCAGTACCGCCGGTAATCAGAATCTGCATGTCGCCTCCCGGGTTACGTTTTAGCGCTGCCAGCTCAGCGTCATTGATACTGAGTCGGCGTAACGCAATGCGTGAAGTTTATCTATCTCCACTTCAGCATAAGTGACCCAGTGATGTTCGCGTGCGATATCGAGCACATCTTGAGTTAATTTTTCTAACAATGAGAAGCGGTTACCCTCCACGTGGGCAATGATGCTTTTGGTTATAGTGCGATAATTCAGCGCGTCGTTGATATCTTCGCTGGTACGGGCTTTGTCTGCCGGATAGTGAATGGCAATGTTGATGACGATATCCTGGCGATTAAGGATCTCCTCTTCTTTGATGCCGATAAAGGTGCGCAGACGAAGGTTTTTTATACGAATAATGGCGTCAGGTTGTGACATTGCAGGTTTCCTCCATGTATGAACCTCTGCATGATACACGAGAACCGAATTGCGTCACCGCTTCTCACTCAGTGCTTGCTGCATGGCGCGTTCCGTGGCGGGACGCGTACGGATGCGTTCGTGCCAGTTGTTGACCGCCGGGTAATTGTCGAGGTCGATGCGCTGACGCTGATGGGCGTGGATCCACGGCCAGCAGGCAATGTCAGCAATGCTGTAGTGATCGCCTCCCAGCCAGGGTGACGTTTCCAGACGTTTATTCATCACGTTGTACAGGCGCTGGGTTTCAACCTGGTATCTTTCAATAGCGTAAGGGATCGTTTGCGGAGCGTAATGACTGAAATGATGATTCTGCCCCAGCATGGGACCCAGACCGCTGACCTGCCAGAACAGCCACTGCAGTGTGGTGTGGCGTTCGCGTAATTCACCGCTGAGCAGCTTACCGCTCTTCTCCGCCAGATAGAGTAAAATTTCTCCGGACTCAAACAAGCTGATGGGCCTTCCGCCATCTTCCGGCGCATGATCGATAATGGCCGGGATTTTATTGTTCGGCGAGATCAGTAGAAAATCGGGGCGAAACTGGCTGCCTTTGCTGATATCGACATGAATCAGACGGTATTGCAGCTGTGCCTCTTCAAGAAACAGCGTGATTTTGTGACCGTTTGGCGATGGCGTGTAAAAGAGATCGATCATTTTCAGCATCCGTTTTGTCATGAACCGGGTCATTACAAGTATAGAGCCTGTTGGCGTGCGTGAGTTTTCATCAAGTGACAGCGAGAGAAAGACTCTATATTTTGAAAGCAAGCCAATACACTTCAGAGGACATTATGAGCAAATCTGCAATTACGCTGTGGTCAGATGCCAATTTTTTCTCCCCTTACGTGCTGTCTGTTTATGTTGCTCTGCAAGAGAAAGGGCTACCTTTTACGCTGAAAACCGTTGATCTCAATAGTGGTGAACACTTGCATCCTTCATGGCAAGGTTACGCCTTGACGCGCCGCGTACCGGTTCTTGAGATCGATGGTTTTGAACTAAGCGAATCATCAGCGATTACGGAATTCCTGGAAGAGAGCTTTGCACCGCCACAGTGGGAGCGTATCTACCCACACGATGTACAAAAGCGCGCTCGGGCGCGCCAGGTTCAGGCGTGGATCCGCAGCGATTTAATGCCTATCCGTGAGGAACGATCAACAGATGTCGTTTTTGCTGACGTAAAGAAAGGACCGTTAAGCGAAGCGGGAAAAGCCAGTGCGGAAAAACTGTTCGCTACTGCGAGCAGTTTACTGAGCCACGGTAAGCAGAATTTATTTGGCGAATGGTGTATCGCTGACTGTGATTTAGCGCTAATGCTTAATCGCCTGGTCCTTAACGGCGATGAGGTTCCAGAAGCGCTTGCGGAATACGCCACCTTCCAGTGGCAGCGCGCTTCAGTACAGCGTTTTATCGCGCTTTCAGCGAAGCGTTCCTGCTGAAAAACGGGCCGTAATCCAGTATCATTACAAGGTAATTTTCAGCGAGGAGTGAGTGATGAAACTGATGTTCGCATCGGACATTCATGGTTCGTTGCCAGCCACGGAACGCGTACTCGAGCGGTTTGCTGCAAGCGGCGCGCAATGGCTGGTGATATTGGGTGATGTTTTAAACCACGGGCCGCGTAATGCGCTTCCAGAAGGCTATGCACCTGCGCAGGTTGCTGAACGGCTGAATGAGCTGGCATCGCGAATTATTGCGGTGCGTGGTAATTGCGACAGCGAAGTGGATCAGATGCTCCTGCATTTTCCGATGACTGCGCCGTGGCAGCAAATTCTGACAGAAAACCAGCGACTCTTTTTGACGCACGGACATCTTTTTGGCCCGCAAAATTTGCCGGCGCTCAATGCGGGCGATGTTCTGGTTTATGGGCATACTCATCTGCCGGTTGCTGAGCGGCGCGAGGGTATCTATCATTTCAATCCCGGCTCGGTAAGCATCCCGAAAGGGGGCTTTGCGGCAAGTTACGGGATTCTGGATGATAATGTTCTCAGCGTAATGGCACTCAATGATCAAAGTGTTATTGCACAGGTCGAGATTAATCCGTAATTTACCCCACAAACATAAACGCGCCGTAAGAGCGCCAGAAAAAAGAAGGTTTCCTGATGGTGGAACAGCGTCGTTTGGCAAGTACTGAATGGGTGGATATTGTGAATGAAGACAATGAAGTCATTGCACAGTCCAGCCGGGAACAAATGCGGGCGCAACGCTTACGCCATCGTGCAACGTATATCGTTGTGCATGATGGTATGGGCAAAATTCTGGTTCAACGTCGCACTGAGACAAAAGATTTTTTGCCCGGCATGCTGGATGCCACCGCAGGCGGTGTGGTTCAGGCTGACGAGCAGATGCTGGAATCAGCGCGTCGTGAAGCAGAAGAGGAACTGGGGATTGCGGGCGTGCCGTTTGCCGAGCATGGTCAGTTTTACTTTGAAGACCAGAACTGTCGCGTATGGGGTGGGTTGTTTAGCTGCGTTTCCCACGGACCGTTTGCGCTTCAGGAAGATGAGGTCAGTGAAGTTTGCTGGTTGACGCCGGAAGAAATTACCGCGCGCTGCGACGAATTTACACCGGACTCCCTGAAAGCCCTGGCGCTGTGGATGACCCGCAACGCCAAGAATGAAGGGGCGAAAGCCGAAAAGCAGGAAGAAGCTGAGTAAACTCTGTTCATCCGGCCTACTGCGTCGAGAAATCGAGTAGGCCGGACGCACACTTTTTAATGGTAACCCATCATCTGCGCGCCAATCACCACCACGCTGGACATAATAAACAGCAGTCCCAACAGCGTAGCACCTACCTTCAGCCAGTTACGAAAATCCACTCGACAAACGCCTAACGTAGCCATCAGAGATGCTGACGTCGGATAGATAATATGACTGAATCCGTCGCCAAACTGGAAGGCCAGGACTGTGACCTGACGGTTTACGCCAACCAGATCGCCCAGCGGTGCCAGTAGCGGCATGGTTAACGCAGCCTGACCAGAGCCGGAAGTGACGAAGAAATTAAAAACTGCCTGGAACAACAGCATAAACCACGCCGCGATGGCGTTATCCAGCCCGCTGATGCCATTGGCAATGCTGTGCAGCAGAGTGTTTAACACGCTGGCTTCACCCGCCTCTCCATTACCGACCAGCAGTAAAATGCCTTTGGCAAAACCAACCAGCAGGGCAGGGGCAATCATCATTCGTGCACCCTCAGTGAATGAGGAGGCCATGATGTTGACCGTCATGCCGTTGAGCCGAAACACGACGCCGATAATGCCAATCACCAGACCCATCGTGAAGAACTGACTGGCGATCTCAGGAATAAACCACGCGTTGACGATAACGCCCCAGACAACCCAAATCATCACCGCGGTTAGCACCAGTAGCACTAACCAGTCGCCCAGCGTGAAGCGTCGTTCCACGACCTCGTCCTGCTGCTCGCGAAAGAAGCTGTCGGATTCATGTACCCGGGACAAAAGCGGATTCTTTTTGATACGCGCCGCATAGGCCAGCGTGAAGGTCAGCCCGATTAGTGTAGCGATCACCCAGACCACGATGCGTAGCCCGGAACCAGAGAGCACCGGTACCCCCGCAATACCTTGCGCGACCACCACGCAAAATGGGTTCATCCATGAGCTGGCGAAACCAATCTGAGTCGCGATATAGGTAACCAGCACGGTGGTGATACTGTCGTAACCTAGCCGTACCATCAAAGGCGCGATGATAATGGCAAAGGCAACAGCCTCTTCCCCCATGCCAAACACCGCACCGCCTAAGGAGAAGAGAATAAACAGCACTGGGATAAACAGGACCTCGTTGCCCCGCGTATGGCGAATGAGCGCCAGGATGCCGTTATCAATGGTGCCGGTACGCATAACGATGCCGAATGCGCCGCCAATGACCAGCATAAACATAATGATGCCGACAGCAGTGCCGAATTTCGAGCCGGAGGTTAATCCTTCAAACGGGAAATTCATCAGGCCTGGGCGTTCATCTCCGGTGGTGAATAACTGCACCCGGTGATACTGCTCTTCACCTGCGTCGTTGGTCAGAATACGAAAGGAATGGGGGTCAACCACCTTACGGGTTTTGGTTTGTCCATCAACCTGATACTGAACTTCCTGGCTGTCGAACATCCCGACGGGAACAACCCATGTTGCCAGACTGGTTAAAATGGCGACGAAAAAAATAATCACCAGCGTGTCGGGCATCGCCCATTTTTTAGCTGGCTGTGATTCTGTTACTGCTGACATGAAAGACTATCCCTGTTGCAACGCAAAAGAGAGTAAGTATGCGAACAGAAGAATAGTTATTCATTGATGCAGCGCATCCAGGCAAATGTTCCAGATTATGCCAAAGGGGAAAAAGACATAAAAAACCGGAAATATCAGCTATTTCCGGTTTGATAAGCAGATGTGTTGCCGGATAAAAGATCCGGCACACTCGGCAGATTACTGCTGCTGCTGGGAAGACTGGATCGCGGTCAGTGCGATGGTGTAGACGATATCGTCTACCAGCGCGCCACGAGACAGGTCGTTCACCGGCTTGCGCATACCCTGCAGCATTGGCCCGATGGAGATCAGGTCGGCAGAACGCTGTACCGCTTTGTAAGTGGTGTTACCGGTGTTCAGATCCGGGAAGATGAACACGGTAGCGCGACCTGCAACCGGAGAGTTCGGCGCTTTGGATTTCGCTACGTCAGCCATAACGGCGGCGTCGTACTGCAGCGGACCGTCGATCATCAGGTCAGGACGTTTTTCCTGTGCCAGACGGGTTGCTTCGCGAACTTTCTCTACGTCACTACCTGCACCAGAAGTACCGGTGGAGTAGGAGAGCATCGCTACGCGCGGTTCGATACCGAAGGCAATTGCGGAATCAGCGGACTGAATCGCGATTTCTGCCAACTGCTCTGCAGTCGGATCCGGGTTGATCGCGCAGTCGCCGTAAACGTAAACCTGATCCGGCAGCAGCATGAAGAACACGGAAGACACCAGAGAGCTACCTGGTGCAGTTTTGATCAGCTGCAGCGGCGGACGGATGGTGTTCGCAGTGGTGTGTACTGCACCAGAAACCAGACCGTCAACATCGTCCTGTTCCAGCATCAGGGTACCGAGAACAACGTTGTCTTCCAGCTGTTCGCGGGCAACGGTTTCGGTCATACCTTTGTTTTTACGCAGTTCGACCAGGCGAGCAACGTAGCTTTCGCGAACCACATCTGGATCAACGATTTCTACGCCAGCGCCCAGTTCAACGCCCTGAGAGGCTGCAACGCGGGTGATCTCATCCGGGTTACCCAGCAGTACGCAGGTTGCGATACCACGTTCAGCACAGATGGCTGCCGCTTTAACGGTACGCGGTTCGTCACCTTCCGGCAGAACAACGCGTTTGCCCGCTTTGCGCGCCAGCTCGGTCAACTGATAACGGAACGCTGGCGGAGACAGACGACGGCTACGCTCAGAGGTTGCAGTCAGGGATTCAATCCAGTCAGCGTTGATGTAGTTAGCAACGTATTCCTGAACTTTCTCAATGCGCTCGTGATCGTCAACCGGAACTTCCAGGTTGAAGCTCTGCAGGCTCAGAGAGGTCTGCCAGGTGTTGGTGTTTACCATGAATACCGGCAGGCCGGTTTCAAATGCACGTTCGCACAGTTTAGTGATGCGCGCGTCCATTTCGTAGCCGCCAGTCAGCAGCAGGGCACCGATTTCCACGCCGTTCATGGCCGCCAGGCATGCTGCAACCAGCACGTCAGGACGATCTGCGGAAGTTACCAGCAGGGAGCCTGCGCGGAAGTGTTCCAGCATATGTGGAATGCTGCGTGCGCAGAACGTCACAGACTTCACGCGACGGGTGTTGATATCGCCTTCGTTAACGATGGTGGCGTTCAGGTGACGCGCCATATCGATTGCACGAGTAGCGATCAGATCGAAGCTCCATGGCACCGCGCCCAGAACCGGCAGCGGGCTGGATTCTTGCAGTTTAGCCGGATCAACTTTGATCACTTTCGCTTTGGAAGAGTCGTCGAAAATCTCGGACAGATCCGGGCGAGTACGGCCCTGCTCATCAACCGGTGCGTTCAGTTTGTTAACGATTACGCCGGTGATGTTGGTGTTTTTCGCGCCGCCGAAGCTGCTGCGAGTCAGTTCAATACGCTCGTTCAGCTGTTCCGGGGTGTCGGTACCCTGAGACATAACGAAGACGATTTCCGCGTTCAGCGTTTTCGCGATTTCGTAGTTCAGAGACTGCGCGAACTGATGTTTACGGGTTGGGACCAGGCCTTCAACCAGTACGACTTCAGCGTCTTTGGTGTTCGCGTGGTAGTTCGCGATGATCTCTTCCATCAGCACATCTTTCTGATTGCTGGACAGTAAAGATTCAACGTGGCTCATCTTCAGCGGCTCAGCGGCTGGCAGAGAAGAGTTAGCACGGACGATGCTGGTAGTCTGGTCTGGCGCATCGCCACCGGCACGCGGTTGAGCGATCGGCTTAAAGACGCTCAGACGAACGCCTTTGCGTTCCATTGCGCGGATCACGCCAAGGCTGACGCTGGTCAGGCCGACGCTGGTTCCGGTAGGGATCAGCATAATAATACGGGACACGGTTTATCCTCTTTCGTTACCGCCAATTTAGACGGGTTACAAAACAGCACCGCCAGCTAGGCTGGCGGTGTGAAATCAGGCAGTCAGACGGCTCGCGTCTTGCGCGATAACCAGTTCTTCGTTGGTTGGGATAACCAGCGCAGGACGGGTACCTTCTTTGTTGATGAAACCAGATTTGCCGAAACGTGCGGCCAGGTTACGTTCGTGGTCAACTTCAAAGCCCAGAACGCCCAGTTTGCCCAGAGACAGTTCACGAACCATCGCTGCGTTTTCACCGATACCACCGGTGAAGACAACTGCATCCAGACGACCATCCATCAGCGCAGTGTAAGAACCGATGTATTTTGCCAGACGGTGGCAGTAAACGTCCATTGCACGTTTAGCGTCTTCTTTAGTAGCGTAGTTATCTTCAACATAACGGCAGTCGCTGGTGACTTCGGTCAGACCCAGCAGGCCGGACTCTTTGGTCAGCATTTTGTTGATCTGGTCAACGCTCATGCCCAGGGTATCGTGCAGGTGGAAGATGATCGCCGGGTCGATGTCACCGGAACGCGTACCCATCACCAGACCTTCCAGCGGGGTCAGACCCATGGAGGTATCAACACATTTACCGTTACGGATAGCAGATACAGAACCGCCATTGCCCAGGTGGCAAGTGATGATGTTCAGCTCTTCAACCGGTTTGTTCAGCACTTTTGCCGCTTCCTGTGTGACGAAGAAGTGGCTGGTACCGTGCGCGCCGTAACGACGAACGCCGTGTTCTTTGTACAGGCTGTACGGCAGAGCATAGAGGTAAGACTCTTCCGGCATAGTCTGATGGAACGCGGTGTCGAATACAGCCACGTTTTTGTCTTTCAGATTAGGGAAGGATTTCAGCGCTTCTGCGATACCGATCAGGTGAGCCGGGTTATGCAGCGGTGCGAAAGAGGCAGAATCTTTGATGCCCTGAATAACGGAATCATCGATAACCACGGAGCTGGTGTACTTCTCGCCGCCGTGTACGATACGGTGACCAATAGCGGTCAATTGCGCAGACAATTCTGGTTTTTGTGCCAGAATAGTGTTAACGATAAAGTTCAGCGCTTCACTGTGAGCGGCGCCTGCACCTAAAGCCGCTTCTTGTTTACCGCCGTCCATTTTCCACTTGATACGTGCTTCTGGGAGATGGAAACATTCGGCTAAACCAGAGAGGTATTCTTCACCGTTTACTGCATCGATGATGGCAAATTTCAGTGAGGAGCTACCGCAGTTCAGAACCAGTACTAACTTACTCGACATGGAAGTACCTATTTATGATACGTGGCTAAAAAAACGTCAGGGAGTCATAGAGCGTAGCGCATGATGACACCGACGTTTATGATTAACATCATGCGCCATAGTCTTTTTGGGCACGATGGAATAAATACCTTTGAGTCTATGTCATTTTGCGTATTTTTCAGGCAATGGCATAATGTATGCCAATTTGACGACTCAATGATTTTGGACTACAGGCCTTACAGGCCGGCACAGGATACCTGAATGTGGGTATCAAAGACAAAATGTTTTGAACGATGTCCCTTGTAGTTGTTGTTTTGCACAAATTTTTTAATTTTTATATGTGAAGTTGAGGTAACCGCCATGTCGACACCGGATAATCGCTCCGTCAATTTTTTTAGCTTGTTTCGCCGGGGGCAGCACTATGCAAAGACGTGGCCAATGGAAAAGCGCCTTGCGCCCGTGTTTGTTGAGAACCGCGTGATCCGCATGACGCGTTACGCGATTCGTTTTATGCCGCCTATCGCCGTCTTCACCTTATGTTGGCAAATTGCGTTAGGGGGGCAGTTGGGCCCGGCCGTGGCGACTGCTCTGTTTGCGCTTAGCCTGCCGATGCAGGGGATGTGGTGGCTGGGAAAACGTTCCGTAACGCCGCTGCCGCCTTCAATTCTCAATTGGTTCTACGAAGTTCGGGGTAAATTGCAAGAAGCTGGGCAGGCGCTCTCTCCGGTGGAAGGAAAGCCGGATTACCAGGCGTTGGCTGACACGCTTAAGCGCGCCTTCAAACAACTGGATAAAACTTTCCTTGATGATTTGTAATTGACCCCTGATTACGCATATAAAAGAAGGCACAAGATGCCTTCTTTTTTTTCATCGCAGTAGTAGTGATACAGGAGTCCCAAATGGAAATGACCAACGCTCAACGTCTGATTTTGTCGAATCAGTACAAAATGATGACTATGCTCGATCCAACTAACGCCGAGCGTTATCGTCGTTTGCAGACGATTATTGAACGCGGTTACGGCTTGCAGATGCGTGAGCTGGATCGTGAGTTTGGTGAACTGACGGAAGAAACCTGTCGTACGATTATCGATATTATGGAGATGTATCACGCATTACATGTGTCCTGGACTAATCTTAAGGATGCGCAGGCTATTGATGAGCGTCGCGTGACCTTCCTCGGTTTTGACGCCGCAACGGAAGCCCGTTTCCTCGGGTACGTTCGTTTTATGGTCAATGTGGAAGGTCGTTACACCCACTTTGATGCGGGTACGCATGGCTTCAACGCCCAGACCCCAATGTGGGAAAAATATCAGCGTATGCTGAATGTTTGGCACTCTTGCCCGCGTCAGTATCACCTGAGCGCGAATGAAATTAACCAAATCATTAATGCCTGAGGGGGCGAGCGTGCAGTGCAAAGGTTTTCTGTTTGATCTGGATGGAACGCTGGTCGATTCCTTACCCGCAGTAGAGCGTGCGTGGTGCAACTGGGCCGATCGCTTCGGCCTCGATCACGCCGAGGTACTCGGCTTTATTCATGGCAAGCAGGCCATTACCTCCCTGCGACACTTTATGGTGGGCAAGTCTGAGGTAGAGATCGCCGCGGAGTTTACCCGTCTGGAGCAGATCGAAGCGACGGAAACCGCCGGGATCACCGCGCTGCCGGGGGCAGTTGATTTACTCAACCATCTCAATAAAGCGGGTATTCCATGGGCGATTGTGACCTCCGGCTCCATGCCGGTCGCACGGGCGCGCCATCGTGTTGCTGGGCTTCCTGCTCCAGAAGTGTTTGTCACCGCTGAGCGGGTAAAAAGAGGGAAGCCAGAGCCAGACGCGTATCTGTTAGGCGCTCAACTTCTGGGTCTGGCGCCGCAGGAATGTGCAGTGGTGGAAGATGCCCCCGCCGGGGTGCTCTCAGGATTGGCTGCTGGGTGTCATGTCATCGCGGTTAACGCGCCAGCGGATACGCCGCGTCTGGACGAGGTTGATTTTTCGCTGACCAGTCTGGAACATATTTCTGTGACCAAACAACCCAACGGAAATGTGGTCGTTATAAGAAATACCTGATCATGATTTAGCCCCAGATTGTTGGGGCTTTTTTATGGCAGAATCAGCCCATCCCTCTCATTTAACAAGGATATGTTGTGAACGGTGAATTGATATGGGTTCTCTCATTGCTGGCGATTGCCGTCGTCTTGTTTGCAACTGGCAGAGTGCGTATGGACGCGGTCGCTTTGCTGGTCATTATTGCCTTTGTTCTGAGCGGAACATTGAGCATCACAGAGGCTTTTTCCGGGTTCAGCGATCCTAACGTTATTTTGATAGCGGCTTTATTCATTATCGGCGACGGCCTGGTGCGTACCGGCGTGGCGACGGTAATGGGGGCCTGGCTGGTGAAGGTCGCTGGCAGCAGTGAAGTTAAAATGCTGGTGTTGCTGATGATAACCGTAGCCGGACTCGGTGCCTTCATGAGTTCGACCGGTGTGGTCGCCATCTTTATTCCGGTTGTCTTAAGCGTTTCCATGCGCATGCAAATCTCCCCCTCACGCCTGATGATGCCATTGAGCTTTGCCGGATTGATAAGCGGCATGATGACGCTGGTGGCAACGCCGCCGAACCTGGTCGTCAACAGTGAATTGTTACGTGAAGGACTTAACGGTTTTAGCTTTTTTAGCGTAACCCCACTGGGACTGGTGGTGTTGGTACTCGGCATAATTTATATGCTGGTGATGCGTTTTATGCTGAAAGGCGAAGACTCCGGGCAGCCGGGAGACGGCTGGAAGCGCCGGACCTTTCGCGATCTGATCAAAGAATATCGCCTGACAGGGCGTGCCCGTCGCCTGGCGATTCGCCCGGGTTCTCCCATGATTGGCCAACGTCTGGATGACCTGAAATTGCGTGAACGCTACGGGGCAAACGTGATTGGTGTTGAACGCTGGCGGCGTTTTCGCCGCGTGATTGTCGATGTTAACGGGGTTTCTGAGTTCCGTGCCCGTGACGTATTGCTGATCGATATGTCAGCGGCCGACGTTGACCTGCGTGAGTTTTGCAGCGAGCAACTGTTGGAGCCGATGGTGCTGCGTGGTGAATACTTCTCCGAGCAGGCGCTTGATGTGGGTATGGCCGAGATTTCATTGATTCCTGAATCGGAATTGATCGGCAAAACGGTACGGGAAATCGCTTTTCGTTCGCGTTACGGGCTTAATGTCGTCGGACTGAAGCGTGATGGTACGGCACTGGCCGGAGCAGTGGTGGATGAACCACTACTGATGGGCGATATCATTCTGGTGGTGGGCAACTGGAAACTCATCACTTTGTTGGGGCAAAAAGGGCGCGATTTCGTGGTGCTGAATATGCCCGTGGAAGTCAGTGAAGCTTCTCCGGCGCACAGCCAGGCGCCGCATGCGATTTTCTGTCTGGTGCTGATGGTCGCGTTAATGCTCACCGATGAAATCCCTAATACAGTTGCCGCGATTATCGCCTGTTTGCTGATGGGAAAATTCCGCTGCATCGATGCCGAAAGCGCCTACAAAGCCATTCACTGGCCAAGTATTATTTTGATTGTCGGAATGATGCCTTTTGCGCTGGCATTACAAAAAACGGGCGGCGTCGATCTGGTGGTTAAAGGGCTAATGGACGTTGGTGGAGGGTACGGCCCGTATATGATGCTGGGCTGTCTGTTCGTGCTGTGCGCGACCATTGGGTTATTTATCTCTAACACTGCGACGGCGGTACTGATGGCGCCGATTGCGCTGGCGGCAGCAAAGTCGATGGGCGTTTCGCCGTATCCTTTTGCAATGGTGATTGCGATGGCGGCTTCCGCAGCCTTTATGACGCCAGTTTCTTCACCGGTAAACACACTGGTACTCGGGCCGGGTAACTACAGCTTTAGCGATTTCGTAAAAATTGGCGTGCCGTTTACCATCATTGTGATGGTGGTGTGCGTGGTGATGATCCCGATGCTGTTTCCGTTTTGATTTTTATGTGCCGGATGGCGGCTAACGCCTCATCCGGCCTACAAAGGCAATGTCGCCGCAAACTTACAATGGAGAATCCTGACTGATTTCATCTAATGAGAGGTGAAAACTCGGGACGAATACGTCCATAAAGTAGTCCATCTCTTCGCTGCGTCGTGACTCCAGCGTTTTTTCCAGACGTGTTTTCGCCAGCAGAAATTCGTTGTTACCGGCAGAGAGTTCTTCCAGGCACTTCAGATACGCGCACAGGGCATCGGCCTGTTTAACAATCGACCTCTCTTCTTCACTTAAGGCATGTTCATCAATGAGCGGCGCAAAAATATCGCGCAGCTCATCGGGAACCATATCGACCAGTTTTTGTTGGGCAATTTTCTCTATCGCTTTATATTCTTGGGCAATCTGCGAGTTGAAATATTTCACTGGGGTAGGGAGATCGCCGGTTAACACCTCTGACGCATCGTGATACATCGCCAGCAGGGCAATACGCTCAGCATTAACCTGACCACCAAATTTACGGTTTTTAATTGCGGCCAGCGCATGGGCAACCATGGCAACCTGCAGACTGTGTTCGGACACGTTTTCGGTGCGCACGTTGCGCATCAGCGGCCAGCGGTTAATGAGTTTCAGACGGGAGAGGTGGGCAAAAAAGTGGCTCTGCTTCATAACGACCCTTACTCAGTGACTTCAGTAACGGTATTTTGCGCAGAGAGTGCTACCGGATGCAAACCCGGCAGCACTTTGCGTGGTTACAGCTGGCGATACCCTGACAGGAAACGCTCAAATTTACTCAGCGACATTTCGATATCGTCAATACGCGGTAGCGTGACGATGCGGAAATGATCCGGCCACGGCCAGTTGAATGCCGTCCCCTGGACCAGCAGTACTTTTTCCTGCAACAGGAAGTCGAGTACCATTTTCTGGTCGTCATGAATATTGAAGCGTTTAGCATCAATTTTCGGGAACATATACAGCGCACCGCGCGGTTTTACGCAAGAGACGCCGGGGATGTCATTAAGCAGTTCCCAGGCGCGGTTACGTTGCTCATACAGACGCCCGCCTGGCATGATGAATTCGCTGATGCTCTGATATCCACCCAGTGCGGTCTGAATGGCATGTTGTGCCGGAACGTTGGCACAAAGGCGCATAGAAGCCAGCATCTCAAGGCCTTCGATATACCCTTTGGCATGTTTCTTCGGTCCGTTCAATACCATCCAGCCCTGGCGGAAACCGGCAACACGATAGGTTTTTGACAGGCCGTTAAAGGTAATAGTCAGCAGGTCAGGGGCCATTGCCGCAATCGAGTGGTGCTCGGCGTCATCGTAAAGAATTTTGTCGTAAATCTCGTCCGCAAAGATGATGAGATTGTTTTGGCGGGCAATCTCAACAATCTCCATCAGCAGCTCTTTAGAATACACCGCGCCGGTTGGGTTGTTTGGGTTGATGATGACGATCCCACGGGTACGCGGCGTAATTTTGGCGCGGATATCATCCAGGTCCGGGAACCAGTCTGACGATTCGTCACACAGGTAGTGCACGGCATTACCACCAGAGAGCGAAACCGCCGCCGTCCACAGTGGATAATCAGGTGCAGGAACCAGCATTTCGTCCCCACTGTTTAGCAATGCCTGCATGGCCTGCACAATCAATTCAGATACACCGTTACCGATATAGATATCTTCCACGGTTACGTCGCGCATCCCACGGGCCTGGTAATGCTGCATGATTGCTTTGCGGGCTGAATAAAGGCCTTTGGAATCGCAATATCCTTGCGCAGTTGGCAAATTGCGGATCACATCCACCAAAATTTCATCTGGCGCTTCAAACCCGAAAGGCGCAGGGTTGCCGATGTTCAGTTTCAGAACTTTGTTGCCTTCTTCTTCCAGGCGCTTTGCTTCCTTCAGAACCGGGCCGCGAATGTCATAACAGACGTTTTCTAATTTGCTGGATTTTTCAATGGGGGACATGAACGTTGACCTTTTTAGCTGTGAATGCCACTCCCTGCCGTGGAAGTCAGCCCAGCACAATGTACTCCCACGACGGTGAGTTTTGAAGGGTCTTTAGTAGAAGATTTTGGAAAGCAGGAGAATTATAATTCACTGTTAATAACTAAATAATGTGATTTTTGTAGAGTAATAATCTGGATTGTTGTGTTTTTTGTGGTTTATATTTTGCTTTGTTAGTGTGGGTGTGGTGATTTGTCTGGTCAAAAAAAGTTAGACCTGTAAAGAAAAAGGTAGCCGAGATCTCAGCTGAATGGCGTAATTCGAAAATACTGAGGTTTTGCCTGCGAAATCTGTTATCGGTCTGATCCCTGCGTGATGCGGTGTGAATCCATTGTTAAGCATAATTAATGAATTGAGAGATTCTTAATTAATTATTATTTATTATTTAAACGACATCAAATTGAGTGGGCCAATAATACGAAAACCGTTGCGCTGACATAACACCAATTTGCCCGGAATTATTCGCGATAACACTTATAAATATAGTGGTTTTAGGTTAAGATAACTCCTATGAAATGGTGTGTAGTACGAATTTTACGATAATTCAAATGTTTGTTGGTTGTTCCTAACATCCTGAAAAGTTAGTTTTTAATGTGTAAATTATTGTTCGTTAACTATTTTTTAAATTTACAAAATTTACATGTTTCCCATTAGTCAGAATCATCCAGCAGCTAAAAATACGGCTCTTTCTCGTTGCTATATTCCGATGAATATCACGGGTATTAAAATAGCTCAGAAAGAGAATTGTTTCGTTTGTTAAACCAAATACATCCTTATTTTCACTTGGTTACACTAAGCGAAACTGAAGGGAGGCACATTACAAATGGAGTTGTTTGATTCTGAATGCACAGCATTAACCCGGTATGACCCGCGAGTAAGTGAAAAACTATGATAAATGCAAATCGTCCGATAATTAACCTCGACCTCGATCTGCTGAGAACCTTTGTTGCTGTTGCCGACCTGAATACCTTTGCGGCTGCGGCAGCTGCGGTATGTCGAACTCAGTCTGCGGTAAGTCAGCAAATGCAGCGTCTTGAACAACTTGTGGGGAAAGAGTTGTTCGCGCGCCATGGACGCAACAAACTGCTGACCGAACATGGTATCCAGCTGTTGGGTTACGCCAGGAAAATACTGCGATTTAATGATGAGGCATGCTCATCATTGATGTTTAACAATCTTCAGGGGGTGTTAACTATCGGTGCTTCTGATGAATCCGCCGATACCATACTCCCTTTTCTGCTTAACCGTATAAGTTCGGTTTATCCGAAACTTGCACTGGATGTCAGAGTGAAACGCAACGCCTACATGGTGGAGATGCTTAAGTCGCAAGAAGTGGATTTAGTGGTCACCACTAACCGACCTGGCGATTTTGAGTGCCTGAATTTGCGGACTTCACCGACGCACTGGTATTGCGCAGCCGAATATATCCTGCAAAAAGGGGAACCGGTGCCGTTAGTTCTGCTGGACGATCCCAGCCCGTTTCGCGATATCGTGCTGGCGACGTTGAATGCCGCACAGATCCCGTGGCGTCTGGCTTATGTCGCTTCAACATTGCCTGCGGTCCGCGCGGCGGTAAAAGCAGGGCTGGGCGTTACTGCCCGTCCTGTCGAAATGATGAGCCCGGATTTACGCGTACTGGGTGCGGCAGACGGATTACCACCTCTGCCTGATACCGAGTATCTGCTGTGCAGCGATCCGGCCACGCAAAATGAATTAGCTCAGGTTATCTTTAAGTCGATGCAGACATATCAAAATCCTTGGCAATACAATCAGTTTACCCCTGAAGGGGGAGATGACTCGCTGATTGTTGAAGGCGACTTTGAGTAAAGCGTCACAAAAAAACGTTTTAAAATGTAAGTGTAAAAAAGAGCCACTGATGATGAAAAAACATCCAGCGGCTCTTTTTTTATGCAAATATTACTGCTTTCTGTTCATTCATATACTAAAACTTAACAAAATCAGCAGGTAAAAAAACAGACTGACAATAGGATGAAAAATAATCAGCTGAGTTGCTAAATGTTTCCATGTTAAAAAACTAGAGAAATTGTTGCTGTTTTTTATGGTGAATTAACAAAAGCGTGTCACAGATCAAGAAAATACTCCCATTTAGGGGGAGGCATCTGGGTGAATTCCTGTCAAAATAGACGTGTATTATCTTTTTTACTTCACTACGGACACGATTCAACAACATTAAAAATGACCGATGATGCAATCGAAGTGGGTCTAAAGAGCACTTTATGTTAATGAAGTTGGAACAGTGTAAAATAATGTGAGGAAACTTTTGTTAAAGTTGACAAAAGGTTATAGAAAGGAGTAAAAAACCCCATCAATTAGCTGTATAAAATGATTTTTCACAGTGATTGTAAGGTTTTTTTATTCCTCCCCATGAATCGATGTGGCGTTCATCTGCCGAAAAGAGCAGAGAATTTGGCGCTACTTTTGATGAGTAAGCAATGAGTATGTCAACATCCACTGAAATCATCGCTCATCACTGGGCATTCGCTATCTTTCTTATCGTTGCCATTGGCCTGTGCTGCCTGATGCTCGTCGGCGGCTGGTTTTTAGGGGGGCGCGCACGCGCGAGATCTAAAAACGTGCCGTTTGAATCAGGTATCGACTCGGTCGGCACCGCCCGCCTGCGCCTGTCTGCCAAGTTTTATCTGGTAGCCATGTTCTTCGTTATCTTCGACGTTGAAGCGCTGTATCTGTTCGCATGGTCAACTTCTATCCGTGAAAGCGGTTGGATTGGCTTTGTGGAAGCTGCAATTTTTATTTTTGTGTTACTGGCAGGTCTGGTTTATCTGGTGCGTATTGGCGCGCTGGACTGGACGCCCGCGCGTTCACGCCGCGAGCGTATGAACCCGGAAACGAACAGTATCGCTAATCGTCAACGCTAACCGCGAGGCATTAAGATGGATTATACGCTCACCCGCATAGATCCTAACGGTGAGAACGACCGTTACCCCCTGCAAAAACAGGAGATCGTAACCGACCCCCTGGAACAAGAAGTTAACAAAAACGTGTTCATGGGCAAACTGCATGACATGGTTAACTGGGGCCGTAAAAACTCAATTTGGCCATATAACTTTGGCCTTTCCTGCTGCTACGTTGAGATGGTGACCTCGTTTACCGCCGTGCACGATGTGGCCCGTTTTGGTGCGGAAGTACTGCGTGCATCGCCGCGTCAGGCTGACCTGATGGTCGTAGCCGGAACCTGCTTTACCAAAATGGCACCAGTTATTCAGCGCCTCTACGATCAGATGCTGGAACCGAAATGGGTTATTTCCATGGGCGCATGCGCAAACTCCGGCGGTATGTACGACATCTATTCTGTGGTGCAGGGCGTTGATAAATTTATTCCGGTCGATGTGTACATCCCGGGATGTCCGCCGCGCCCAGAAGCGTATATGCAGGCTCTGATGCTGCTGCAAGATTCCATTGGCAAAGAACGCCGTCCGCTCTCCTGGGTGGTTGGCGATCAGGGCGTTTATCGCGCCAATATGCAGTCAGAACGCGAGCGTAAACGCGGCGAACGTATTGCTGTAACGAATCTTCGTACACCAGACGAGATTTAATTTGCGCCTGTCGGCAGCAGCACTTCCTTCGCTTATCACTACATAAATAGCGCGAAGCACTGCCGACCACCACGGACCATTTGCAATGGTGAACAATATGACCGACTTAACCGCGCAAGACGCCGTATGGCAAACACGGGATCACCTTGATGACCCGGTCATTGGCGAACTGCGCAACCGTTTTGGGCCGGATGCCTTTACCGTTCAGGCGACTCGCACCGGGGTACCCGTTGTTTGGGTCAAGCGTGAACAATTACTGGAAGTTGGCGATTTCTTAAAGAGACTGCCGAAACCTTACGTCATGCTGTTTGACTTACACGGCATGGACGAACGTCTGCGTACGCACCGCGAAGGGTTACCTGCCGCGGATTTTTCCGTTTTCTATCACCTGATTTCCATTGAACGCAATCGCGATATCATGCTCAAGGTGGCTTTGTCTGAAAACGATCTGCGCGTACCGACTTTCACCAAACTGTTCCCGAACGCCAACTGGTACGAGCGTGAAACCTGGGAAATGTTTGGCATCGATATCGAAGGTCACCCGCACCTGACGCGTCTGCTGATGCCGCATACCTGGGAAGGTCATCCGCTGCGTAAAGACTACCCGGCGCGTGCGACCGAATTTGATCCGTTTGAGCTGACTAAAGCCAAACAGGATCTGGAAATGGAAGCGCTGACCTTCAAACCTGAAGATTGGGGTATGAAGCGTAGTACCGAAAACGAGGACTTCATGTTCCTCAACCTCGGTCCTAACCACCCGTCTTCTCACGGTGCTTTCCGTATTGTGCTGCAGCTTGATGGCGAAGAAATCGTCGACTGCGTACCTGACATCGGCTACCACCACCGTGGCGCTGAAAAGATGGGTGAACGTCAGTCCTGGCACAGCTACATTCCGTACACCGACCGTATTGAGTACCTCGGCGGCTGCGTAAACGAAATGCCTTACGTACTGGCCGTTGAGAAGCTGGCTGGTATCACCACACCGGATCGCGTCAACGTGATTCGCGTGATGTTGTCCGAACTGTTCCGTATCAACAGCCACCTGCTGTACATCTCCACGTTCATTCAGGACGTCGGCGCGATGACCCCGGTATTCTTCGCCTTTACCGACCGTCAGAAAATCTATGACGTGGTGGAAGCGATCACCGGTTTCCGTATGCACCCGGCCTGGTTCCGTATCGGCGGTGTGGCACACGATCTGCCGCGCGGTTGGGACAAGCTGCTGCGTGACTTCCTCGACTGGATGCCAAAACGTCTGGATTCTTACGAGAAAGCCGCACTGCGTAACACCATCCTGAAAGGCCGTTCGCAGGGCGTTGCCGCTTACGGTAAGAAAGAAGCGCTGGACTGGGGTTGTACCGGTGCTGCGCTGCGCGCGACCGGTATTGATTTCGACGTGCGTAAAGCGCGTCCGTACTCTGGTTACGAAAACTTTGACTTTGAAGTCCCGGTTGGCGGCGGCGTTTCTGACTGCTATACCCGCGTGATGCTGAAAGTTGAAGAGCTGCGCCAGAGTCTGCGCATCCTTGAGCAGTGCCTCAATAACATGCCGGAAGGCCCGTTCAAAGCGGATCACCCGCTGACGACGCCGCCGCCGAAAGAGCGCACGCTGCAACATATCGAAACCCTGATCACCCACTTCCTGCAGGTTTCGTGGGGTCCGGTTATGCCGGCAAACGAGTCCTTCCAGATGGTGGAAGCGACCAAGGGTATCAACAGTTACTACCTGACCAGCGATGGCAGCACCATGAGTTACCGTACCCGTATCCGTACCCCGAGCTATGCGCACCTGCAGCAGATCCCGGTAGCGGTACGTGGCAGCCTGGTGTCCGACTTAATCGTCCATCTGGGTAGTATCGATTTTGTTATGTCAGATGTGGACCGCTAATTATGCACGAGAATCAACAACCACAAACCGAGGCTTTTGAGCTGAGTGCGGCTGAGCGTGAAGCGATTGAGCACGAGAAGCACCACTACGAAGACCCGCGTGCGGCGTCCATTGAAGCGCTGAAAATCGTTCAGAAACAGCGTGGCTGGGTGCCGGATGGGGCGATCTATGCGATCGCTGATGTGCTGGGTATTCCGGCAAGCGACGTAGAAGGTGTTGCTACGTTTTATAGCCAGATCTTCCGCCAGCCGGTAGGTCGCCACGTGATCCGCTATTGCGACAGCGTGGTGTGCCATATCAACGGCTACCAGGGGATCCAGGCCGCGCTTGAGAAAAAACTCAACATCAAGCCGGGGCAGACGACCTTTGATGGTCGCTTTACGCTGCTGCCGACCTGTTGCCTGGGGAACTGCGATAAAGGGCCAAACATGATGATCGATGAGGATACTCACGCTCACCTGACCCCGGAAGGCATTCCCGAACTACTGGAGCGGTATAAATGAAAGACATTATCCGTACTCCCGAAACCCATCCGCTGACCTGGCGTCTGCGTGATGACAAACAGCCGGTCTGGCTGGACGAATACCGTAGCAAGAACGGCTACGAAGGTGCGCGTAAGGCCCTGACCGGGCTGTCACCGGACGAAATCGTTAATCAGGTAAAAGACGCTGGCCTGAAAGGGCGCGGCGGCGCGGGCTTTTCCACCGGTCTGAAGTGGAGCCTGATGCCGAAAGACGAATCCATGAACATCCGTTACCTGCTGTGTAACGCCGATGAAATGGAGCCGGGCACCTATAAAGACCGTCTGCTGATGGAACAGCTGCCGCACCTGCTGGTGGAAGGCATGCTGATTTCCGCGTTTGCGCTGAAAGCGTACCGTGGTTACATCTTCCTGCGCGGTGAATATATCGAAGCAGCCGTGCATCTGCGTCGCGCGATTGCCGAAGCGACCGAAGCCGGTCTGCTTGGCAAAAACATCATGGGCACTGGTTTCGACTTCGAACTGTTTGTCCACACCGGGGCAGGGCGTTACATCTGCGGTGAAGAAACCGCGCTGATCAACTCCCTCGAAGGTCGCCGTGCTAACCCTCGTTCCAAGCCGCCGTTCCCGGCAAGCTCTGGCGCATGGGGCAAACCGACCTGCGTAAACAACGTCGAAACCCTGTGTAACGTACCGGCTATCCTCGCGAACGGCGTGGAGTGGTACCAGAACATTTCGAAGAGCAAAGACGCGGGCACCAAGCTGATGGGCTTCTCTGGTCGCGTGAAGAATCCTGGCCTGTGGGAACTGCCTTTCGGTACTACCGCGCGTGAGATCCTCGAAGATTACGCGGGCGGCATGCGCGATGGACTGAAGTTCAAAGCCTGGCAGCCTGGCGGCGCAGGGACTGACTTCCTGACCGAAGCACACCTCGATCTGCCGATGGAATTCGAAAGCATTGGTAAAGCAGGTAGCCGTCTGGGCACCGCGCTGGCCATGGCTGTTGATCACGAGATTGGCATGGTTCCTTTGGTGCGTAACCTCGAAGAGTTCTTTGCCCGCGAGTCTTGCGGCTGGTGTACGCCGTGCCGTGACGGTCTGCCGTGGAGTGTGAAAATTCTGCGCGCGCTGGAGCGTGGCGAAGGCCAGCCTGGGGATATCGAGACACTTGAGCAACTGTGTCGTTTCCTCGGCCCGGGTAAAACCTTCTGTGCACACGCACCGGGTGCAGTGGAACCGCTGCAGAGCGCCATTAAATATTTCCGCGAAGAATTCGAAGCTGGCATCAAGCAGTCCTTCAGCAATACCCATCAGATTGGTGGTATTCAGCCGAACCTGCTGAAAGAGCGCTGGTGATTACAGGGTTAGCCCTGTGTCGCGATAAGAAATTCGATTAACGCTCGGTTACGACCGAGCCAACTGGAAGCATGCTGACTATGGCTACGATTCATGTAGACGGCAAAGAATATGAGGTCAACGGAGCGGACAACCTGCTGGAAGCTTGTCTGTCTCTCGGCCTTGATATTCCGTACTTTTGCTGGCACCCGGCGCTGGGAAGCGTCGGTGCTTGCCGCCAGTGTGCGGTGAAGCAATATCAAAACGCGGAAGACACGCGTGGTCGCCTGGTGATGTCTTGTATGACACCGGCCACCGAAGGCACCTTTATTTCTATTGATGACGAAGAAGCGAAACAGTTCCGCGAAAGCGTTGTGGAGTGGTTGATGACTAACCACCCGCACGACTGTCCGGTCTGTGAAGAGGGCGGCAACTGCCACCTGCAGGATATGACCGTCATGACCGGTCACAGCTTCCGTCGCTACCGCTTCACGAAGCGTACTCACCGTAACCAGGACCTGGGGCCGTTCATCTCTCACGAAATGAACCGCTGCATCGCCTGCTATCGCTGCATACGTTACTACAAAGATTACGCCGATGGTGCGGATCTGGGCGTCTATGGCGCACATGACAACGTCTACTTTGGCCGCCCGGAAGACGGTACGCTCGAAAGCGAGTTCTCCGGTAACCTGGTAGAAATTTGCCCGACCGGCGTCTTCACCGATAAAACGCACTCTGAGCGTTATAACCGTAAATGGGACATGCAGTTTGCGCCGAGCATCTGCCAGCAGTGTTCCATCGGCTGTAACACCAGCCCGGGCGAGCGCTACGGTGAACTGCGTCGTATCGAAAACCGTTATAACGGTACCGTTAACCACTACTTCCTCTGCGACCGTGGTCGTTTTGGCTATGGTTACGTGAACCTGAAAGACCGTCCGCGTCAGCCGGTACAGCGTCGTGGCGATGACCTGATCACGCTGAACGCCGAGCAGGCGATGCAGGGCGCGGCAGATATTCTGCGTCAGTCGAAGAAAGTAATTGGTATCGGCTCCCCGCGCGCCAGCGTTGAAAGTAACTTCGCGCTGCGTGAACTGGTGGGTGCGGATAACTTCTATACCGGTATCGCCCAGGGCGAGCAGGAACGTCTGCAACTGGCACTGAGCGTGCTGCGTGACGGCGGGATTCATACTCCGGCACTGCGCGAAATCGAATCTTATGATGCGGTTCTGGTGCTGGGCGAAGATGTCACCCAGACCGGCGCACGCGTTGCGCTGGCAGTGCGTCAGGCGGTGAAAGGTAAAGCGCGTGAAATGGCGGCGGCACAGAAAGTGGCTGACTGGCAGATCGCAGCAATCCTTAACATCGGCCAGCGTGCTAAGCACCCGCTGTTCGTTACCAACGTCGATAACACCCGTCTGGATGACATCGCCGCATGGACCTATCGTGCACCGGTTGAAGATCAGGCGCGTTTAGGTTTCGCTATCGCTCATGCGCTGGATAACAACGCTCCGGCGGTTGACGGTATCGACCGTGACCTGCAGAACAAAATTGACGTTATCGTTCAGGCACTGGCCGGGGCGAAGAAACCACTGATTATTTCCGGCACCAACGCCGGTAGCGCCGAAGTGATTCAGGCGGCTGCCAACGTGGCGAAGGCGCTGAAAGGCCGTGGCGCAGACGTCGGCATCACCATGATTGCTCGCTCTGTTAACAGCATGGGCCTGGGTATGATTGGCGGTGGTTCCCTTGACGATGCGCTGACCGAGCTGGAAACAGGTCGTGCTGACGCCGTTGTGGTGCTGGAGAATGACCTGCATCGCCATGCTTCAGCAACGCGTGTGAACGCTGCGCTGGCGAAAGCACCGCTGGTACTGGTCATTGACCATCAGCGTACGGCAATTATGGAAAACGCTCATCTGGTGCTTTCCGCCGCAAGCTTCGCCGAAAGCGATGGTACGGTGATTAACAACGAAGGCCGCGCTCAGCGTTTCTTCCAGGTCTACGACCCGTCCTACTACGACAGTAACACCGTGATGCTGGAAAGCTGGCGCTGGCTGCACTCGCTGCACAGCACCGTGCAGAGCCGCGAAGTGGACTGGACGCAGCTCGACCACGTTATCGACGCGGTCGTTGAGAAGCTGCCGCAACTGGCGGGTATCAAAGATGCCGCTCCGGACGCAAGCTTCCGTATCCGTGGACAGAAATTGGCACGTGAACCGCACCGCTACAGCGGTCGTACCGCAATGCGCGCCAACATCAGCGTACACGAACCGCGCCAGCCGCAGGACAAAGACACTATGTTCGCCTTCTCTATGGAAGGGAACAACCAACCGTCTGCGCCGCGTTCACAAATTCCGTTTGCCTGGGCTCCGGGCTGGAACTCCCCACAGGCGTGGAACAAGTTCCAGGATGAAGTGGGCGGTAAACTGCGTCATGGCGATCCGGGCGTGCGTCTGATCGAAGCTTCTGCAGATGGTATGGATTACTTCACTACCGTTCCGGCGAGCTTCCAGGCTCAGGATGGTCAGTGGCGTATAGCGCCGTACTACCATCTGTTTGGCAGTGACGAAATGTCCCAGCGTGCGCCAGTCTTCCAGACTCGCATGCCGCAGCCGTACATCAAACTCAACCCGGCTGATGCCGCGAAGTTGGGTGTTAATGCCGGTACGCGCGTTTCTTTCAGCTACGATGGCAACACGGTTACGCTGCCGGTTGAAATCGCTGAAGGATTAACGGCAGGGCAGGTTGGTTTGCCGATGGGTATGCCTGGCATCGCGCCGGTTCTGGCAGGTGCGCGTCTTGAGGATCTGCAGGAGGCACAACAATGAGTTGGATTACACCCGATCTGATTGAGATCCTGCTGAGCATTCTCAAAGCGGTCGTGATCCTGCTGGTGGTGGTCACCTGCGGGGCATTCATGAGCTTTGGCGAACGTCGTCTGCTGGGTCTGTTCCAGAACCGTTACGGACCGAACCGTGTTGGCTGGGGCGGTTCGCTCCAGCTGGTTGCGGACATGATCAAGATGTTCTTTAAAGAAGACTGGATCCCGAAATTCTCGGATCGCGTCATCTTTACCCTGGCACCGATGATCGCCTTCACCTCGCTGCTGCTGGCTTTCGCCATCGTGCCGGTGAGTCCGAACTGGGTGGTTGCTGACCTGAACATCGGGATCCTGTTCTTCCTGATGATGGCGGGCCTCGCGGTATACGCGGTGCTGTTCGCTGGCTGGTCCAGTAACAACAAATACTCCCTGCTCGGTGCGATGCGTGCGTCTGCGCAGACGCTGAGCTACGAAGTGTTCCTCGGGCTTTCCCTGATGGGCGTGGTGGCGCAGGCCGGTTCATTTAACATGACCGACATCGTCAACAACCAGGCTGATATCTGGAACGTTATTCCGCAGTTCTTTGGTTTTGTCACCTTTGCCATCGCGGGCGTGGCGGTGTGCCACCGTCACCCGTTTGACCAGCCAGAAGCCGAGCAGGAACTGGCCGACGGTTACCACATTGAATATTCCGGTATGAAATTCGGTTTGTTCTTCGTGGGTGAATACATCGGTATCGTCACCATTTCTGCACTGATGGTTACCCTGTTCTTCGGTGGCTGGCATGGCCCGTTCTTACCGCCATTCGTCTGGTTCGCGCTGAAAACCGCGTTCTTCATGATGATGTTCATTTTGATTCGTGCGTCGTTACCGCGTCCTCGTTATGACCAGGTAATGTCCTTCGGCTGGAAAGTCTGTCTGCCGCTGACGCTCGTCAACTTGCTGGTAACGGCGGCTGTCATTCTCTGGCAGGCGCAATAAGGGACACAAAGACCATGACCTTAAAAGAATTGTTCGTAGGTTTCGGCACCCAGGTACGTAGTATCTGGATGATCGGCCTGCATGCGTTCGCGAAACGCGAAACGCAGATGTACCCGGAAGAGCCGGTCTATCTACCGCCCCGTTTTCGTGGTCGTATCGTTCTGACTCGTGATCCAGACGGTGAAGAACGCTGCGTTGCCTGTAACCTGTGTGCGGTAGCGTGTCCGGTAGGCTGTATCTCTTTGCAAAAAGCAGAGACCAAAGACGGCCGCTGGTATCCGGAGTTTTTCCGCATTAACTTCTCACGCTGCATTTTCTGCGGCCTGTGCGAAGAAGCCTGTCCGACTACGGCTATTCAGCTGACTCCAGATTTCGAGCTGGGTGAGTACAAGCGCCAGGACCTGGTTTACGAGAAAGAGGATCTGCTGATCTCCGGTCCGGGCAAATACCCGGAATATAACTTCTACCGGATGGCAGGTATGGCAATCGACGGCAAAGATAAGGGTGAAGCAGAGAACGAAGCTAAGCCTATCGACGTCAAGAGCCTGTTACCGTAAGGAGAGGGGCAATGGAGTTCGCTTTTTATATCTGTGGCCTGATAGCCATTCTCGCAACCTTGCGGGTGATCACCCACACCAATCCGGTACACGCGTTGCTGTACCTGATTATTTCGCTGCTGGCGATTTCTGGGGTGTTCTTCTCGTTAGGCGCTTACTTCGCTGGTGCGCTGGAAATTATCGTCTACGCGGGCGCCATCATGGTGCTGTTCGTGTTCGTAGTGATGATGCTCAACCTTGGTGGTTCTGAAATTGAACAGGAACGTCAGTGGCTGAAACCGCAGGTGTGGATTGGTCCGGCGATTCTGTCGGCCATTATGCTGGTGGTTATTGTTTACGCCATTCTGGGCGTTAACGATCAGGGCATCGACGGCACGCCAATTAGCGCGAAAGCAGTCGGTATTTCCCTGTTCGGACCGTATGTACTGGCGGTTGAACTGGCTTCGATGCTGCTGCTGGCGGGTCTGGTTGTGGCCTTCCACGTGGGGCGCGAAGAGCGTTCTGGTGAAGTGCTGAGCAATCGCACCGATGACCGCGCGAAAAGAAAAACGGAGGAGCACGCATGATCCCCTTACAACATGGACTGATCCTCGCTGCGATCTTATTCGTGCTGGGCTTAACCGGTCTGGTTATCCGCCGCAATCTGCTGTTTATGCTGATCGGACTGGAAATCATGATTAACGCCTCCGCGCTGGCCTTTGTGGTCGCCGGAAGCTACTGGGGCCAGACCGATGGTCAGGTGATGTATATTCTCGCCATCAGCCTTGCGGCTGCCGAAGCGAGCATTGGACTTGCGCTGTTGCTGCAACTTCATCGCCGTCGCCAGAACCTGAACATCGATTCAGTAAGTGAGATGCGTGGATGAACATGCTTGCCTTAACCATTATTCTGCCATTTATTGGCTTTGTATTACTGGCGTTTTCTCGTGGTCGTTGGTCAGAAAATCTGTCCGCTACCGTGGGTGTCGGGTCGATCGGTCTGGCCGCGCTGGTGACTGCGTTTGTTGGCGTTGATTTCTTTGCCAATGGCCAGCAGGCTTACAGCCAGCCGCTGTGGACGTGGATGTCAGTCGGCGACTTCAACATCGGCTTCAACCTGGTGCTGGACGGCCTGTCGCTGACCATGCTCTCCGTGGTGACCGGCGTTGGTTTCCTGATCCACATGTTCGCCTCCTGGTATATGCGCGGAGAAGAGGGCTATTCTCGTTTCTTCGCCTACACCAACCTGTTTATCGCCAGCATGGTGGTTCTGGTACTGGCGGATAACCTGCTGCTGATGTACCTCGGCTGGGAAGGCGTGGGCCTGTGCTCCTATCTGCTGATTGGTTTCTACTACACCGATCCGAAGAATGGCGCTGCGGCAATGAAAGCCTTCGTGGTAACCCGCGTTGGTGACGTATTCCTGGCGTTCGCGCTGTTCATCCTCTACAACGAGCTGGGCACGTTGAACTTCCGCGAAATGGTGGAACTGGCGCCTGCGCACTTTGCAGACGGTAACAACATGCTGATGTGGGCAACCCTGATGCTGCTGGGCGGTGCGGTCGGTAAATCTGCACAGCTGCCGTTGCAGACCTGGCTTGCTGATGCGATGGCCGGCCCGACGCCTGTCTCCGCGTTGATCCACGCCGCGACGATGGTTACCGCTGGTGTCTACCTGATAGCACGTACGCACGGCCTGTTCCTGATGACGCCTGAAATCCTGCACCTGGTGGGGATTATCGGTGCGATCACGCTGGTGCTGGCGGGTTTTGCTGCGCTGGTACAGACCGACATCAAACGCGTTCTTGCGTACTCCACCATGAGCCAGATTGGTTATATGTTCCTGGCTCTCGGCGTACAGGCGTGGGATGCGGCGATTTTCCACCTGATGACGCACGCCTTCTTTAAAGCGCTGCTGTTCCTGGCATCCGGCTCGGTTATCCTGGCTTGCCACCACGAACAGAACATCTTCAAGATGGGCGGGCTGCGTAAGTCAATTCCGCTGGTGTATCTCTGCTTCCTGATCGGTGGCGCGGCGCTGTCGGCTCTGCCGCTGATTACCGCTGGCTTCTTCAGTAAGGATGAGATTCTGGCCGGTGCAATGGCGAATGGTCATATTAATCTGATGGTTGCAGGTCTGGTCGGTGCATTCATGACCTCTCTGTACACCTTCCGTATGATTTTCATCGTGTTCCACGGTAAAGAACAAATTCACGCCCACGCAGGGAAGGGGATTACCCATCATCTGCCGCTGATTGTGCTGATGATCCTGTCCACCTTCGTTGGCGCGCTGATTGTGCCGCCGCTGCAGGGTGTACTGCCTGCGACGACCGAGCTTGAGCATGGTCGCGTCATGACGCTGGAAATTACCTCCGGTATCGTAGCGATTGCGGGCATCCTGATCGCAGCATGGCTGTGGCTGGGTAAACGCACGCTGGTGACGTCGATTGCGAACAGTGCGCCGGGCCGCCTGCTGGGTACCTGGTGGTATAACGCCTGGGGCTTCGACTGGCTGTACGACAAAGTGTTCGTCAAGCCGTTCCTGGGTGTTGCCTGGTTGCTGAAACGCGATCCGCTCAACTCAATGATGAACATTCCGGCGATCCTTTCCCGCTTTGCAGGTAAAGGCCTGCTGTTGAGCGAGAACGGTTATCTGCGCTGGTATGTTGCATCAATGAGCATCGGCGCCGTCGTTGTGCTGGCACTGTTGATGGTACTGCGTTGAGTTTGTTGGCTGGATGAACGATTGCCGGATGGCGCTGCGCTTATCCGGCCTACAAACCCAAAAATAATTTTTAGAATTCGTTGAAAATCTGTTCCTGATGTACAGGCGTCATCGGCGAAGTCAGACCGGAGACCGCCAGCGCAGAGCAACCGGAGCGTACTGAAGTACGTGAAGATTGCGAGCACTGCCGGGATTTGGGCTGACGAGTGAGATAGCCTGAGCAGGAGTAAATATAAGGGACATACTTAGCTATGTTATTACCCTGGTTGATATTAATTCCCTTTATCGGTGGCTTCCTGTGCTGGCAGACCGAACGCTTTGGCGTGAAGGTGCCGCGCTGGATCGCGCTGATTACCATGGGATTGACGATGGCGCTTGGCCTGCAACTGTGGTTGCAGGGCGGCTATTCACTGACGCAATCCGCTGGCATTCCGCAGTGGCAGTCTGAATTTGTCCTGCCGTGGATCCCACGTTTTGGCATCTCTATTCATCTGGCTATCGACGGTCTGTCGCTGCTGATGGTAGTGCTGACCGGTCTGCTCGGTGTTCTGGCGGTACTTTGCTCCTGGAATGAAATCGAAAAATACCAGGGCTTCTTCCATCTGAACCTGATGTGGATCTTAGGCGGCGTGATCGGCGTGTTCCTTGCCATCGACATGTTCCTGTTCTTCTTCTTCTGGGAAATGATGCTGGTGCCGATGTACTTCCTGATCGCGTTGTGGGGCCATAAAGCCTCTGATGGTAAAACGCGTATCACTGCGGCGACCAAGTTCTTCATTTATACCCAGGCGAGTGGTCTGGTGATGTTGATTGCCATCCTGGCGCTGGTGTTTGTGCACTATAAAGCGACCGGTGTGTGGACCTTCAACTATGAAGAGCTGCTGAATACCCCGATGTCCCACGGTGTGGAATATCTGTTGATGCTGGGCTTCTTCATCGCCTTCGCGGTGAAAATGCCGGTGGTTCCGCTGCACGGCTGGTTGCCGGATGCGCACTCCCAGGCGCCGACCGCAGGTTCCGTTGACCTGGCGGGGATCTTGCTGAAAACCGCGGCTTACGGTCTGCTGCGCTTCTCTCTGCCGCTGTTCCCGAACGCGTCGGCTGAGTTTGCACCTATCGCAATGTGGCTGGGCGTTATCGGTATCTTCTACGGCGCGTGGATGGCCTTTAATCAGTACGATATCAAACGTCTGATCGCTTACACCTCCGTATCGCACATGGGCTTCGTACTGATTGCTATCTACACCGGCAGCCAGCTGGCGTACCAGGGGGCTGTTATCCAGATGATTGCGCACGGTCTGTCCGCAGCCGGTCTGTTCATTCTGTGTGGTCAGCTGTACGAACGTCTGCACACGCGTGATATGCGTATGATGGGCGGCCTGTGGGGCAAAATGAAATGGTTGCCTGCGCTGTCGATGTTCTTCGCAGTGTGTACGCTGGGTATGCCGGGTACAGGTAACTTCGTTGGCGAATTTATGATTCTGTTCGGCAGCTACCAGGTGGTTCCGGTCATTACCGTGATCTCGACCTTTGGTCTGGTGTTTGCCTCTGTTTACTCGCTGGCGATGCTGCATCGCGCTTACTTCGGTAAAGCGAAGAGCCAGATTGCCAGTGTTGAACTGCCAGGGATGTCGCTGCGTGAGCTGTTTATCATCCTGTTGCTGGTCGTGCTTCTGGTACTGCTTGGCTTCTATCCGCAGCCGATTCTGGATACCTCGCATTCTGCGATGAGCAACATCCAGCAGTGGTTTGTTAATTCCGTTACTACTACAAGGCCGTAAATCGCCATGACAATAACTCCACAACACCTGATTGCGCTGCTACCGCTGCTGATCGTCGGCTTGACGGTGGTGGTTGTGATGCTCTCCATTGCGTGGCGACGCAATCACTTCCTCAATGCCACGCTGTCGGTTATTGGGCTTAACGCCGCGCTTGTTTCGCTCTGGTTTGTTGGCCAGGCGGGCGCCATGGACGTCACCCCGCTGATGCGGGTTGACGGTTTCGCCATGCTCTACACCGGGCTGGTGCTGCTGGCGAGTCTTGCCACCTGTACCTTCGCTTACCCGTGGCTGGAAGGCTACGATGACAACCGGGAAGAGTTCTACCTGTTGGTGCTGATTGCCGCACTTGGCGGTATTCTGCTGGCTAACGCTAACCATCTGGCGGCGCTGTTCCTTGGTATTGAGCTGATCTCTCTGCCGCTGTTTGGTCTGGTTGGCTATGCGTTCCGTCAGAAACGTTCGCTGGAAGCCAGTATCAAATACACCATTCTGTCTGCCGCAGCGTCTTCCTTCCTGCTGTTCGGTATGGCGCTGGTGTACGCGCAGTCTGGTAATCTGTCGTTTGTTGCGCTCGGTAAGAGCCTCGGCGACGGCATGCTGCACGAACCGCTGCTGCTGGCGGGCTTCGGTCTGATGATTGTTGGCCTCGGCTTTAAACTCTCGCTGGTTCCGTTCCACCTGTGGACGCCAGACGTATACCAGGGCGCTCCTGCTCCGGTTTCCACTTTCCTGGCGACGGCGAGCAAAATCGCTATCTTCGGCGTGGTGATGCGTCTGTTCCTGTACGCACCGGTAGGGGATAGCGAAGCGGTACGTATCGTACTGGGCGTGATTGCCTTTGCTTCCATCATCTTCGGTAACCTGATGGCGCTGAGCCAGACCAATATTAAACGTCTGCTCGGTTACTCTTCTATCTCTCACCTCGGCTACCTGCTGGTGGCGCTGATTGCTCTGCAGAGCGGCGAGATGTCGATGGAAGCGGTTGGCGTTTACCTGGCCGGTTACCTGTTCAGCAGCCTCGGCGCGTTCGGTGTGGTCAGCCTGATGTCCAGCCCGTACCGCGGTCCGGATGCAGACTCTCTGTTCTCCTACCGTGGTCTGTTCTGGCATCGTCCGATCCTCGCGGCAGTGATGACGGTGATGATGCTGTCTCTGGCAGGTATCCCGATGACGCTGGGCTTTATCGGTAAGTTCTACGTACTGGCCGTCGGTGTACAGGCTAACCTGTGGTGGCTGGTTGCCGCGGTGGTGGTCGGTTCCGCGATTGGTTTGTACTACTACCTGCGTGTTGCGGTGAGCCTGTACTTGAGCGCACCGCAGCAGTTGAACCGCGATGCGCCGTCCAACTGGCAGTACAGCGCGGGCGGTATCGTAGTGCTGATTTCTGCCCTGCTGGTACTGGTGCTGGGTATTTACCCGCAACCGCTGATCAGCATTGTGCAGTTAGCGACTCCGCTGATGTAAACGAAATGCAGAAACGAAAAAACCCGCCTTGGCGGGTTTTTTTATGCGTGAAATACGGTCAGTTTAATAGCTGACGGCTCACCAGCGGACCGCTGATGCCTTTCGCTGTGCGATCCATCACTTCCTGGATCACTGAAGAAAGCTCATTGACTTCGAATTTGGCCACGTAGCCATCCGCTTTTACTCGGCGAACGTGATCTTCGTTCGCGCTACCGGAAAGCGAAGAGTGGATAACGACCGGGATTTTCTTCAGACGTTCGTCGGTTTTTATCTTACGGGTAAGCGTAAAACCGTCCATCTCCGGCATTTCGAGATCGGTGAGAACCAGAGCGATCTTCTCACTGACAGGCTTGCCCTCCGCCAGCGCTTCTGCGGAAAGCTGCTGTATTTTTTCCCACGCATCCTGACCTGTTACATGCATCAGATGCGGGATCTCCATGGCGTTAAGCCCTTTTTCCAGCATTGCGCGGGCCACTTTGGAATCATCAGCCACAATCGCCACCGCACCCGGCGTGATGTTGAATTTATTGGTTTTCAGATCGGTTGCGCGCAGGTCGTGGTTCGCCGGTACGATGTCGTACAGGATCTGCTCAACGTCGAGTACCAGCGCCAGGTTGTTGGTCTCTTTGTTGTCGTCCAGGCAAGCGATACTGGTGATATAGCGACCATTGACGGCTTTCTCGGCGGTATGCACCTGTTGCCAGTCCAGGCGCATAATATTTTCCACTGACTCCACCGCAAAAGCCTGGACGCTGCGGGCATATTCTGTGATCAACAGAATATTGAGTCCGGTCTCTGGCTTACAGCCCGCGACGGCGGGCAGGTCAATCACCGGGATCACCTGATCGCGAATGTTAACCATACCCAGTAACGGGGCCTTCATACCCGCCGGACGCGTAAAGGTCGGCATCGGCACGATTTCACGCAGCTTGAATACGTTGATGCCAAACAGCTCTGATTTCTGCTCCTCAACAGATTTGCCGAGGCGAAACAGCAGCAGTTCAAAACGGTTAGACAGGGTTAGGTTTGTCCTGTCATCAATATCTTTCTGGAAATTGTTCATCCTGTCCTCAGTGTGAAAGCCAGCCTTTCCACTGTTATCGGCACTGAGGCGGAAAAATAGAGCGTTAAACGGTGAAAATGGCGAAATCGTGAGCCAGTTCCGTGTCTGGAAATATTGCTTTGCACTCTTCGAGTAATCGCTGACAGCCTTTTTCATCGTAACGTGAGCTAACGTGGGTCATGATCAGGCGTCCCACTCCGGCCTCCAGCGCCAGCTTTGCGGCTTGTCGGGTTGAGCTGTGCCCGCGGCTGTTGGCTTTTTCCTCCATCGAAGCGTCCAGCGTGGTTTCGTGTACCATGACATCTACACCTCGAGCCAGTTCAATGGCGGACGCGCAGGGTCCTGTGTCACCGAAAATAGCGACTGATTTTCCCCTGGTGGGCGGGGAAAGAAAATCGGCACCGTTAATCGCTCGACCATCCTCCAGCACGATGGTTTTTCCGGCTTTCAAATCCTGAAACCACGGGCCCGCTTTAACGTCTGCCGCCTTCAGGGCATTGGCGTCAAGCGCACCCGGTTTGTCGTGCTCTTGAATGCGAAAACCGTAGCATTCCAGCGGATGCGCCAGCGGGTAAGCCGTTACTTTTCGCAGGCCGTCATCCACAATCTCTCCCGCGGTGATTTCTACAATATCCAGCGGATAATCGGTCCAGGAGCCGCTCAGACGCAATGCGGTTTCGGTAAACTTTCGCAACCCCTTCGGGCCGTAAAGCGTCAGCGGCTGGACGTTGCCGGCCATTGAACGACTGCACAGCAGCCCCGGTAAACCAAACAGGTGATCGCCGTGCAGATGACTGATAAAAATACGATCGAGTTTTCCCGGGTTAAACGGCGTGGTCAGCAACTGATGCTGCGTTCCTTCACCACAATCAAAAAGCCACAGCCCCGCCTGAGTCGGGTGTTGCAGATTCAGTAAAATTGCCGTTACATTGCGGGAGCGCGTGGGGACACCCGCAGACGTGCCTAAAAATAGTAATTCCATCTTCGCGTTACACTTTTCGCCATCAACAAGGCAGGGTGTTCAGGTTATCACAACAAAGGGGCAGACAATGATCCACTGGCAAGATCTCCACCATGCAAAGCTCAATACCCAGCAGCTGTACGCCATTCTTCAGCTTCGCTGTGCGGTGTTTGTTGTTGAACAACAGTGTCCGTATCAGGATGTGGATGGTGATGACCTGGTTGGGGAAAACCGGCACATTCTGGGCTGGCATAACGATGAGCTGGTGGCGTATGCGAGGATTCTGAAAAGCGATGACGAGCTGGAGCCGGTGATCATTGGCCGGGTGATTGTAAGCGAAGCGCTGCGTGGTGAAAAACTGGGGCAGCAACTGATGAACCAAACGCTGGCATCCTGTACCCAGCACTGGCCGCATAAGGCGCTGTATCTGGGGGCGCAGGCCCATCTGCAATCGTTCTATGCGCGCTTTGGTTTTGTTCCGGTCACGGATATCTATGACGAAGACGGTATTCCGCACATCGGCATGGCGCGAGAAGCGCATCAGGCATAAACAGGCGCAAACACGCCTGATTGTCTATAGTTAGCGGGTACGTCAATAGAAAGGGAGAATAAAATGTCTTTTCATTCTTATGAATCACGCATCGATGATGATCTGGAATTGTTGAGTGAAACGCTGGAGGAGGTGCTGCGTTCTTCCGGCGATCCAGCCGATCAAAAATACCTTGAGTTAAAAGCGCGGGCAGAGCGGGCGTTAGAAGAGGTGAGAAATCGCGTCAGCCACGCCTCTGACAGCTATTATTACCGCGCGAAAAAAGCCGTTTGCCGGGCCGATGACTATGTGCATGAAAAACCCTGGCGCGGAATTGGCGTTGGTGCCACGGTCGGTTTAGTGATGGGATTATTGTTAGCACGGCGATAAATTCCATTCCGTCAGCGCATTTGTACGTACTCCCTAACTGGGGGTACTGCTTTTTCTGCTCAGTACCCCGTATAATGTGAGGTTTTTAACAGGGAGAGGTCCGCGTGCATTCAATCACTACTGCGCTGGAAAGTCTGATGCGTCATTTGTCGCAAGAGATACCGGCAGCACCTGGAATTCGTATTTACGATATACCTTTCCCACTGAATGATGCGTTTGATGCTTTAGGATGGCTGGCCAGTCAACCCGTCTGGCCCCAGTTTTACTGGCAGCAGCGTAACGGCGACGAAGAAGCCGCCGTTTTGGGCGCTGTCGCCGCATTTTCCTCGCTGGAATCAGCTCAGCACTTTTTACGCCAGCATGATAATCATCCCGACCTGCGTATCTGGGGCCTGAATGCCTTTGAGCCCCAGCGCGGTAATTTGTTATTGCCACGGCTGGAATGGCGACGTTGCGCCGGGGCGGCGAGCTTACGCTTACATCTCTATAGCGACGTGTCGCTGCGTGAAGACGCCGCGCAGGCGATGGCGTTAATTTCATCGCTCGCCAACGTAAAGCCGCTACCCGCATTGCGCCTGCATTTGACGGGAGAACAGAACTGGCCGGATAAAGCAGGCTGGACAGATCTGATAAAACTCGCCACGCAAACAATCAATGCGGAAGCGCTTGAGAAGGTGGTGCTGGCGCGGGCGACCGACTTACAGTTTTCTCAGTCGGTTAATGCCGCGGCCGTGATGGCCTCCAGCCGTCGCTTGAACCTGAACTGCTACCATTTCTTTATGGCATTCTCTGCAGAGTGCGCGTTTCTTGGCTCTTCCCCTGAACGTCTGTATCGACGGCGTGACACGGCGCTGCGCACCGAGGCGCTGGCCGGAACCGTGGCCAATCACCCTGAGGATCATCGGGCCTGGCAATTGGGCGACTGGCTAATGAAAGATGATAAAAACCAGCGCGAGAATATGCTGGTGGTCGAAGATATTTGCCAGCGTCTGCAAGGCTGTACGCAAACTCTCGATGTGCTGCCACCGCAGGTGCTCAGGCTGCGTAAAGTGCAGCACCTGCGCCGTTGCATCTGGACGGAACTGAATCAGGCCGACGATATGCTTTGCCTGATGCAGCTTCAGCCCACGGCGGCAGTTGCCGGTATTCCGCGTGAGCTGGCGCGTGAATTCATCCAACAAAATGAACCCTTTGAACGCGAGTGGTATGCCGGTTCAGCGGGTTATCTTTCTTTGCGCCAAAGCGAGTTTTGTGTGTCATTGCGTTCAGCGAAAATTAGCGCAAACGTGGTACGCCTGTATGCCGGGGCAGGGATTGTACGTGGCTCAGATCCTGAGCAGGAATGGCAAGAAATAGACAATAAAGCGGCAGGGTTACGTACTTTATTACAGATGGAAGGATAGTGATTTCGTGTATATTTCCGATTCATATCAAAAATCCATTTATTCGATTCTCTATACTGTGTCGCAATATTGATACCGGACAATCTCATGTCAGTAAGCGCATTTAACCGACGCTGGGCGGCGGTCATTCTGGAAGCACTCACTCGCCACGGCGTCAGGCATGTCTGCATTGCCCCTGGCTCTCGTTCTACACCGTTGACGCTGGCGGCAGCGGAAAACCCCGCATTCATCCACCACACCCATTTTGACGAGCGCGGTCTTGGGCATCTGGCTTTAGGTCTGGCAAAAGTCAGCCGGCAGCCTGTCGCCGTGATTGTGACGTCCGGTACCGCGGTGGCGAATTTGTATCCCGCGTTGATCGAAGCGGGCCTGACCGGTGAAAAACTGATTTTACTTACCGCGGACAGACCGCCAGAGCTTATCGACTGTGGCGCGAACCAGGCGATTCGTCAGGCCGGAATGTTTGCCTCGCATCCATCGCAAACGCTCTCTTTACCGCGTCCGACTCAGGACATTCCGGCAAGCTGGCTGGTGTCCACGATTGATAATGCGTTAGCTGCCCTGCATAGCGGGGCGGTTCATATCAATTGCCCGTTTGCGGAACCGCTGTATGGCGATATGGACGAAACGGGGATTGCCTGGCAGCAGCGCCTCGGCGACTGGTGGCAGGACGATAAACCCTGGCTGCGAGAAGCGCGTCGGCTGGAAAGCGACAAACAACTCGACTGGTTTTTCTGGCGACAAAAACGCGGCGTAGTCATTGCGGGCCGCATGAGCGCGGAAGAAGGTAAGAAGGTTGCGCAGTGGGCGCAGACGTTAGGCTGGCCGCTGATTGGTGATGTTCTGTCGCAAACCGGACAACCGCTGCCGTGCGCCGACCTGTGGCTGGGAAATGCGAAAGCGGTAGCTGAATTGCAGCAGGCGCAGATTGTGGTGCAGCTTGGTAGCAGCCTGACCGGAAAACGTCTGCTGCAATGGCAGGCGAGCTGCGATCCGCAGGAATACTGGATTGTCGATAATATCGAAGGCCGCCTCGATCCGGCCCATCATCGCGGCCGCAGGTTGGTGGCGAAAGTTGGCGACTGGCTGGAGCTGCATCCGGCGGAGAAACGTCAGCCCTGGTGTATTGAGATCCCTCGTCTGGCGCAACAGGCCTGGCAGGCGGTAGAAGCCCGTCGTGAGGCGTTTGGTGAAGCGCAACTAGCCCACCGTATCCGCGACTATTTGCCGGAGCAGGGCCAGCTGTTTGTGGGTAACAGTCTGGTGGTGCGCCTGATTGATGCGCTGTCGCAGCTTCCGGCTGGTTACCCGGTCTATAGCAACCGTGGCGCGAGCGGTATTGACGGCCTGCTGTCAACGGCAGCAGGTGTACAGCGTGCCAGCGCGAAATCGACGCTGGCGATTGTTGGCGATTTATCTGCATTGTATGACCTGAATGCGCTGGCGTTATTGCGCCAGGTTTCTGCACCGTTTGTCCTGATAGTGGTCAATAATAACGGCGGGCAGATTTTTTCCCTGCTGCCGACGCCAGCCAGCGAACGCGAACGGTTCTATCTGATGCCGCAGAACGTACATTTCGAGCATGCTGCCGCCATGTTTAACCTTAAATACCAGCGCCCGGAAAACTGGGAGCAGCTGGAGAGCGCGTTGACTAACGCGTGGCGTACACCTGCGGCCACGATGATTGAGCTGGTGGTGAACGAAACTGACGGGGCGCAAACCTTGCAGCAACTGCTGGCGCAGGTAAGTCATCTATGATCCTGCATGCGCAGGCGAAAGAGGGGCAGACGGGATTTCCCTGGCTGGTTTTCCTGCACGGTTTCTCTGGCGATTGCCGGGAATGGCAGACGGTCGGCGAAGCGTTTCAGGATTATTCGCGGCTATACATCGACCTGCCGGGACACGGTGGCTCCGCTGACATCAGCGTGAGCGGGTTCGATGATGTCAGCGTTTTGTTGCGTAATACTTTACTTAGTTACAACATACTTAACTACTGGATGGTGGGATACTCTCTTGGCGGCAGAGTCGCGATGATGGCGGCCAGTCAGGAGATGCCAGGGCTTTGTGGTCTGGTGGTTGAAGGCGGACATCCCGGCCTGCAAAGCGAGGAGGCGCGCGTTCAGCGTCGTCTCTCGGATGGCCGCTGGGCTGCACGTTTTCGCGCAGAGCCGCTACGTGAGGTGTTTAATGACTGGTATCAACAGCCCGTTTTTTCCTCGCTGAACGCGAAACAAAGAGAGGCGCTGGTCGCACTGCGTAGCCAGAATAATGGGCAAACGCTGGCGGCAATGCTGGAGGCCACCTCGCTTGCCGTACAACCTGATTTACGTGCGCAACTCACGACGCGCACATTTCCGTTTTATTATTTATGTGGTGAACGTGACGAAAAATTCCGTGCTCTGGCGGCGGAAATATCAGTACCAAACCATGTGATTCGTAATGCCGGACACAACGCGCATCGGGACAACCCCGCGGGTGTAGTGGACTGTCTGGCTCAGATTCTGCGTCGCTGACTATAGGACATTTTATGATCTATCCTGATGAAACAATGCTTTACGCACCGGTAGAATGGCACGATTGCTCTGAAGGCTATACCGACATTCTTTACGAGAAATCCACCGACGGTATCGCAAAAATCACCATTAATCGTCCACAGGTACGCAATGCCTTCCGTCCGGTCACCGTGAAAGAGATGATCCAGGCGCTGGCGGATGCCCGCTATGATGACAACATCGGCGTAATTATTCTGACCGGTGCTGGCGACAAAGCGTTCTGCGCAGGCGGCGATCAGAAAGTGCGTGGTGACTACGGCGGATACCAGGATGACTCCGGTGTGCATCACCTGAACGTACTGGACTTCCAGCGCCAGATTCGTACCTGTCCGAAACCGGTAGTAGCGATGGTTGCAGGTTTCTCCATTGGCGGTGGCCATGTGCTGCACATGATGTGTGACCTGACCATTGCGGCTGAAAACGCCATCTTTGGTCAGACCGGCCCGAAAGTCGGTTCTTTCGACGGCGGTTGGGGCGCTTCCTACATGGCGCGCATCGTCGGTCAGAAAAAAGCGCGTGAAATCTGGTTCCTGTGCCGTCAGTACGATGCGAAACAGGCGCTGGATATGGGTCTGGTCAACACAGTGGTTCCGCTGGCGGATCTGGAAAAAGAGACCGTACGCTGGTGCCGTGAAATGCTGCAAAACAGTCCAATGGCGCTGCGCTGCCTGAAAGCCGCACTGAACGCCGACTGTGATGGTCAGGCTGGTCTGCAGGAGCTGGCAGGTAACGCCACTATGCTGTTCTATATGACGGAAGAAGGTCAGGAAGGCCGTAACGCCTTTAACCAGAAACGTCAGCCTGATTTCAGCAAATTCAAACGGAATCCGTAATGCGTAGCGCGCAGGTATACCGCTGGCAGATCCCCATGGACGCGGGGGTGATTCTGCGCGACAGGCGGTTAAAAACGCGTGACGGGCTGTACATTTGTCTTCGTGACGGCGAGAGCGAAGGGTGGGGAGAAATCTCCCCGCTGCCGGGCTTCAGTCAGGAAAGCTGGGAAGAGGCGCAAACTGAGCTGCTGGCCTGGGTGAAAGGCTGGTTGCAAGGGGATGGCTCCTTACCGCAACTGCCTTCGGTCGCCTTTGGCGTAAGCTGTGCGCTGGCCGAACTGGCTGGCGTATTGCCACTGGACGCAGACTATCGTGCTGCGCCGCTGTGTACCGGCGATCCTGACGATCTGGTGCTACAACTGGCGGATATGCCGGGTGAAAAAGTGGCGAAGATCAAGGTCGGTTTGTATGAAGCGGTCCGTGATGGCATGGTAGCCAATCTGCTGCTTGAGGCGATTCCGGAGCTGCATTTGCGACTTGATGCCAACCGGGCCTGGACGCCGTTGAAAGCGCAGCAGTTCGCAAAATACGTTAATCCAGAGTATCGCGGCCGCATTGCCTTCCTCGAAGAGCCGTGCAAAACCCGCGATGATTCTCGTACCTTCGCGCGTGAAACCGGCATTGCCATCGCCTGGGATGAAAGTCTGCGTGAAGCGGATTTCACCTTCGAAGCCGAAGAGGGCGTCAAGGCCGTGGTTATCAAACCTACGCTGACTGGCAGTCTCGATAAAGTCCGTGAACAGGTGGCTGCGGCGCATGCGCTTGGTCTTACTGCCGTTATTAGTTCGTCAATTGAGTCGAGTCTGGGCTTAACCCAGTTGGCGAGAATTGCCGCCTGGTTAACGCCGCAGACCATTCCGGGTCTGGATACCCTGAGTCTGATGCAGTGCCAGCAGGTTCGCACCTGGCCGGGTAGCACGTTGCCGTGTATCGACGTTGATGCGCTGGAACGTCTGCTATGATCCAGCAGGAAATGCCCGATAGCGTGAGCTTATCGGGCCTGGTGCAGTTCAGTGACTGGCCGTGGCGTCACTGGCGACAGGTTCGTGCGAAGGCGCCAGCCTTACGCCTCAACGATGAGGTATTAAGCTGGAGCGATCTCTGCACACGTGTAGAACATCTGGCCTGCGGTTTTGCCGCTCAGGGCGTGGAAGAGGGCGATGGTGTTCTGCTTCGCGCCTGGAATCATCCGCGCGCTTTGCTGGCCTGGCTCGCGCTGCTGCAATGTGGGGCGCGGGTTTTACCTGTGAACCCACAGTTGCCTCAGCCGCTGCTTGATGCGCTTATCCCGGACTTAACGCTACGTTTTGCGCTGGATCTGGAGGCCGCTATCGCACTTCCGGAACTCAGTCCGTTACAGATGCAGTCGTTGCCAGGCGATCACGCTGAGGCGTGGTTGCCTGAACGTTTGAGCACGATGACGTTAACTTCAGGTTCTACCGGATTGCCAAAAGCGGCTGTTCATACCTGTCAGGCGCATCTGGCAAGCGCGCAGGGTGTCCTGTCATTAATGCCGTTTGGTGCTGAGGATGACTGGCTGCTCTCGCTGCCGCTGTTTCATGTTTCCGGCCAGGGTATTTTGTGGCGCTGGTTGTTCGCCGGAGCGCGAATGACCGTGCGCGACAAGCAGCCGCTGGAGAAAATGCTGGTCGGCTGCACCCATGCCTCGTTGGTCCCTACACAGTTGTGGCGCTTGTTGGTCAATAAAACGCCGGTCACGCTCAAAGCGGTGCTGCTGGGGGGCGCGGCTATTCCTGTTGAGTTGACGGAGCAGGCGCACGAGCAGGGGATTCGCTGCTGGTGCGGTTATGGACTGACGGAATTCGCTTCTACGGTCTGTGCGAAAGAGGCGGATGGTCTGGCAGATGTGGGTTCCCCTCTGGTAGGCAGAGAAGTCAGAATCGTTGATGATGAAGTCTGGTTACGGGCTGCCAGCATGGCGCAAGGTTACTGGCGTAACGGACAGCTTATTCCTTTAGTGAACGCGGAAGGCTGGTTTGCAACCCGCGATCGCGGCGTGCTAAAGGACGGCAAGTTAACGATTGTCGGTCGTATGGATAATCTGTTTTTTAGCGGCGGGGAAGGTATACAGCCGGAAGAAGTGGAACGCGTGATTGCAGCGCATCCGCATGTTCTGCAGGCCTTTATTGTACCAATTGAAGACAAAGAGTTTGGCCATCGCCCGGTGGCGGTCATTGAGTATGACGCTAATGCTGGAGAAACTAATCTGGCTGAGTGGGTAAACGATAAGCTGGCCCGCTTTCAACAACCGGTATGTTGGCTGACATTGCCGCCTGAACTCAAAGCCGGAGGGATTAAAATCTCGCGTCGTGCGTTGTCGGATTGGGTAAGCGCTTCATCGTTAGCATTAAGAAAACATTAATTACATTTCTCATTTCTGTCATTCCGCAGCTATTGTCCTTTTGTTTATGAGCTAATGTGTAACCTATTGTGAAATTTATTAACAATAGGTGCGCTATGGAATGGCATGTGAAGAAGACCTGCTGTCACAAAAAAGCAGGGAGACTCTATATCGTACTTTGCGATAGCGGTGGTTCGCTCAAGATGCTTGCCCAGGCACAATCATCTGAGCGGATTAAGCCCGGCGATCTTCTTTCGCCGCTGAAGGATGCTCAGTATTGTATTAACCGCGATACATCTCGGGTGATTAAGATCATTGATGCCAGACAGTACATTTGTGATGAATGGGAACGTCTGTTACGACTGTCTGAAGATAAGTAATCTCAGGGCTGGTGTTTGCGTGAAGGCAGAAAAATCGTCATTAGCCCTGCCATGATGCACAGTACCCCTGCCAGCGCTTTCACTGAAAATGTTCCCTGCCAGCCGGGCAGGATCATTGAGGCAACCCACACCAGCACATAGCTCAGGCTGAGTAGGGCATAGGCTTTGCTCAGCGCGAGTTGGTGTAGGGCTTTATGCCAACAAATCACTGACAGTAAATACCCTGTCAATCCGGCATATAAAGCAAACGCTCCGATACTGACAGAGAATACGGCAGAGATGAACGCCAGCGGCTGCAGCATTGGCGGCAGATTATCCATCGCAAAGCCAAGGCTCAACTGGGCAGCAGAGGTGATAATAACGCTACATAATCCCCAAAATATGCCCATTACACTGCGCTCCCAAGAATAAATATGCCGGTAATGATCAGCCCAACGCCCAGCCAGTGGCGTGTGGTGACGGGTTCGCGCCAGATTTTCCATGCGGCGAGAGTAACCCAGACAAAGTTAAGGCTCAGCATGGGATAGGCAATACCGACAGGAATGTTTTGTAAAACCGCCAGCCATAGCAGCATGGCCAGACCGAGGCTTGCCAGAGCAAGCCCAATCCATTGCGTAATGTAGCGTTTTCGCGCACGAACAGACACCGGTCGGGTCGCCTGCTTCTGGCATAACTGGCCGCAGACGCTGAGCAGGCTGGCGAGGACTAAGGCTATCCAGATCATTTGGGCCGATACTGAATCAGGACCAGACGCCCCTGATTATCAATGTAGTCAGCGGGAGGGATGGCAAGCTGATTAATATCTTCATTCTTATCAATCGAGAGCACGAGCGTAATGTTTCCTTGCTGTCGATGTTGCGCTAACCAGTCGGCAAAGCCTTCCCGGCTGACAAAGCGGCCTTGAGCATCTGGGTAGCTGAGGCCGTATTTTAACTCGCCCGTTTGTCCGTAAATCATGATGTCATCGCGCTTCAGGCTCCAGGCCAGTCCAGCAGCGACGCCAACGCTGTCGGTGAGAATATAACGGCTCGGCTCCAGCGATTCTTTGGTCATCTCGACAAAAAACTGCGGCTGTTTAGATTCCATCACCCGGTCAGGAATGGAGAAGCCAAATAACAGCGCCAGCCCTAATGGGCATAGTGCTGCGAATTTCCAGTTCTTCTCGCGGTTATTTAGCGTATACCAGCCAAAAATCGTCCAGATGATAAAGATGCCCCAGGCACAAAAAACCTTATACGTTTCGATATGCGACCAGACCGGCGTCTTCAATGGTCCCAGCGTGGAAACAATAAACGTAGCGACGATGCCGACGACACCAAATAGCACGTTGATCCAGCCATTGATGCGCAGGGATGCTGAGTCTTTTTCCGCAGCCTGCAGGCCGAAGCGCGCCGTTAATATCGCCAGCGGCGCGAAGCAGGAAAGAATATAGGTCGGCAGTTTTCCTTTCGCGATGCTGAAAAACAGAATTGGCATAATAATCCAGCTTAACAGGTACAGAGCACTGCGCGGAACATTCCGCTCACGCCAGCCCGTACGCAGCGCGCCGGGAAGCAGACCGAGCCACGGTAATGTGCCTGCCACAAATATCGGGATGTAGTACCAGATAGGAGCCTTATGCTGGGCATCATCCTGCGCAAAGCGCTGAATATGTTCAACCCAGAAGAAGTAATGCCAGAAATCCGGCTCGCGTTGTGCAATCGCTATACCCCACGGTAGTACGATCGCGATGCAGCCGATCACCGCCAGCAGACCGTAGAGAATGAGGTCTTTCCAACGCTTTTGTGCAAAAACCCATGGTAATACGCTAAGCACAGGGACGGCGAGTGCCAGAAAACCTTTGGTCATTACACCCATACCGCAGGTCAGCCCAAGCAACAAAAAAGCGATGATTTTGCGTGTTCTGGTGGTGGCCTGCATGCCTTCCCAAAAACAGCACATGCCCGCCATCAGCCAAAGCGCTATGATGGGATCAAGTACCGCGTAGGTGCCGATGCTGTAAACCGAAAAAAACGTTAAAAAGATAGCGGAGGAGAGTACGGCGGTACGCTTATCATGCCACAGTCGCATGGCAAGCCAGGCTACCAGTAATGCGGTCAACAAAGTGGCAAAAATAGCCCCCGCTCTGACACCAAAATTGTTTGCGCCAAACAGCCATTGTCCGATGCTGTTCAACCAGTATCCGGCAATTGGTTTTTCAAAATAACGCAGCCCTAAAAAGTGTGGAACGATCCAGTCACCAGAGTTGAGCATTTCCCGGCTGATTTCAGCATAGCGCGTTTCATCAGGCTGCCAGAGCATACGGCTGTTGATAGGTAAAATAAAATACAGTGCGATTAAAGCGATAAATGCCAGAGTGTAGCGGGCAGCAGGTTTCATGGTGTCACACTCACCGGTTGTTGGCAGCCGAGCCATCCCTCTCTGCCGGGTATTTTTCCACGTACTATCTGTCCTAACGGCAGCGTACTGATGTCGTCAGGTAACAGCTCGCCAAGCGAGCAGAATGTCATCCCCATGTCCGCGGCGCGAGTAAGCAGCTCGTCAAAGTTCTGATGAAAGGCGATGCCTTCAACTTCCGCATGAATGGTGTACACCGGTGTTCCTCTGCTCATCTGGATGTGGGAGAGAATATAGGAGTTGAAGTCCACCGCCTGGACCTCCTGACCAACCACTTCATCCCATGTTGGTAGGGTGACGGGAATTTGTGGCGTCCCCGTTTTCCCGGATTCCAGCACCGGACGAAATAACGACGTTCCCCGACAGTCACTGTTATAGCGCAGATGGAATGCTTCTTTGGCATGGACGACACGGTTGTCGGCACGCCATCCGGCAACGGCAGAGCAGGTGACTGGCTGACCGATGATGGCTTCAAGTGTGGTGATACCTTGCGAAATATCATCAATCAGCTGTTTGTCATTCCAGTTTCCGCTTCGCGCCTGCCAGGCGTGATGATCCCAGGCATGCAAACCGGTTTCATGAATCTGGGCGGTTTGTGCAATGATTGCCGCGTTGGCCTGGCCAATCTCTTTTCCCGGCCATGCGGTTCCCGCCAATAAAATATCCCATCCGTAGAGTGATGCTGCGTTTGAACGCAGCATCTTCCACAGAAATTGTGGCTTCACCAGACGCCAGAGATGGCGTCCCATGTTGTCAGGCCCAACGCTAAAGAAAAAACTTGCCCGAACGTTATGTCGGTTTAATGTCTCCAGCAGGCGGGGCACGCCTTCGCGCGTCCCCCTGAATGTATCGACATCAATGCGCAAGCCTACTTTGGTCATGATGTGTGTTCCGTGATATCCACACTGCGTAAGAAGAAGTCCAGCGTCTCTTCTACCGTTTCCTGCATCTCAATGGTCGGTTCCCAGTTCAGGCAGCGTTTTGCATTGCGAATGTTAGGCTTACGATGCTCAACGTCTTGATAACCTTTACCGTAGTAGGTGCTGCTTTCGACGTCACGGAAACCGGCAAACGGCGGGAAGTGGTTACGCAACGGATGTTTTTCAAAGCAGGAAAGCAGCATTTCTGCCAGTTCCTGAATACTTGCTTCGTTCTGTGGATTACCGATGTTGATAATCTCACCGTCACAGCGGCCGCCTTCGTTTTCAATGATGCGGTACAGAGCTTCGATACCATCGCGAATGTCGGTAAAGCAGCGTTTTTGCTTACCGCCTTCAATCAGCTTAATCGGTGAACCTTCCACGAGGTTGAGGATCAGCTGTGTAATGGCGCGTGAGCTGCCGATACGCGCGGCGTTAAGGCTGTCCAGACGCGGTCCCATCCAGTTAAACGGGCGGAACAGGGTGAAGCGCAATCCCTCTTTTTCGCCGTACGCCCAGATAACACGGTCCAGCAGCTGCTTGGATACGGAGTAGATCCAGCGTGGTTTATTGACCGGACCGACGATCAGATTCGAACTGTCTTCATCAAAGACTTTGTCGGTACACATGCCGTAGACTTCGGAGGTTGACGGGAAAATGATGCGCTTGCGGTATTTCACGCAGTAACGAATGATTTTCAGGTTTTCTTCAAAATCGAGCTCAAATACGCGCAGCGGGTTGCGGGTATATTCGATAGGCGTTGCGATCGCCACCAGCGGCAGCACAACGTCGCATTTTTTCACATGATATTCAATCCATTCGGAGTGAATGCTGATATCACCTTCGACGAAATGGAATCGCGGATGTTGCAGGAAACGCCCAATGGCGTCGCTGCCAATATCGAGTCCATACACTTCGTAATTATCTTCTTGCAGCAGGCGCTCGGTCAGATGGTTACCAATGAAGCCGTTAACGCCGAGGATCAGTACGCGAGTACGGCGTTTGCTGGTGGTCACTGACTGGCTGTTCAGGCGAGAACCTGGCACCAGACCCAGAACTTGCGCCAGTTGTGAACCCTGCATTGCAATACCATCGCCAGCTTGTCCGGTAATAATCTCCAGTGCGCCATCAACACAGGCGATCAGTAAAGGAGACACGGAGATGACGGTGCCCGGCTGGGCCGCAATGTCGTTTGTGCAAACGCGCGATGACCAGACGGTGAACTTTTGCGTGCCGACATAGCTAAATGCACCCGGCCATGGATCGCTGACGGCACGGACCTGGTTATGTAATTCCGCAGTAGGCTTGTTCCAGTCGAGGAAGCTATCTTCCGGTGTGCGGCGACCAAAACAGGTCGCCTCTGCTTCCTGTTGGGAGAGTTCTGCATAATCTCCCGTTTTAATCGCGGGCAGCGCCTCTTCCAGCAGGTGACGCGCAGCCTGGCACAATTTATGGTGCAGCGTTAACGCCACATCATCCGAAGAGATAGCGACAGACTGCTGGGCGATAATATCGCCAGCGTCTGCACGTTTGACCATGCGATGAAGCGTGACGCCGGTTTCGGTTTCGCCATTGACCAATACCCAGTTCAGCGGCGCGCGGCCGCGGTATTTTGGCAGCAGCGAGCCGTGCAGATTAAATGCCCCCTTAGGCGCAAGACTGAGGATCTCCTCACTCAGTAAATGGCGATAGTAGAACGAGAAGATAACATCGGGTGCCAGTTGGCTAATGCGCTCGATCCACAAAGGATGATTAACCTCGTCCGGGGCGTAAACCGGAATACCGGCGCTGGCGGCGAGGCGGGAAACAGAGCCAAAAAACGCTTTTTCACCCGGGTTGTCGGTGTGCGTAAAAATTGCGGCGATTTCATAACCTGCATCCAACAAGGCCTGGACACCCTGACATCCCATATCGTGATAGGCAAATACGACGGCTTTCATGCGCGGTTTTCCTCGGTTGACTGCGTGGTTTGTGGGCGGATAACGTGTTGAACAAAATAGCGGGGGCGGGCGCGGACATCGTTATAGATGCGACCGATATATTCGCCGAGTAAACCCATGCCAATGAACTGTGCGCCGATAAAGGTAAACAGGACGGCAAACAGCATGAATACCCCTTCCGCGGCCCACTGCGGGCCGAGCGTCAGGCGCAGAACAACAAGCAGGACTGATAAGGTAAAGCCCGTGGCAGCGATCACGCTGCCGAGCAGGCTCAACATACGTAACGGCGTGGTGGTCAGACAGGTCACCAGGTCATACATCAGGTTGATCAGACGCATGAAGCTGTATTTAGAGTCACCAAATTCACGCTCTGCATGGTGCACCGGGATCTCCGTGGCGCGACGGGCAAAAATGTTGGCCAGAATCGGAATAAAGGTGCTGCGCTCCTGGCAATGCAGCATGGCATCGACAATATGGCGACGATAGGCGCGTAGCATGCAGCCGTAGTCGCCCATCGCTTTACCGGTAGTGCGCTGAATCAGGTGGTTGATCATACGCGAGGCGGTCTTACGAAATACGCTATCCTGACGGTTCTGGCGTACCGTGCCTACCACATCGAAACCCTCATCTGCAGTGGCGACCAACCGTGGGATCTCCTCCGGCGGGTTTTGCAAATCAGCATCCAGCGTGATGATCAAGTCTCCGGTGACATGGCTGAAACCGGCCATAATCGCCGAGTGCTGTCCGTAATTACGATTCAGTAAAATAGAGACAATATGGCTGTTCGGTGCCTGAGAGGCGTCCATCATCAACTGAGCGGAACGGTCGCTGCTGCCGTCGTCGATTAGCAGAATTTCATAGTCTTTGCCCAATTTCTCGCAGGCGTCGCTGGTGCGTCTGATTAACTCTGGCAGGCTTTCCTGTTCATTAAAAACGGGAATAACAACCGAGACTTTTTTAATCGGTGTGGCTTCAAACATGCTCATTGTCCTGCTATCTCGCGAAGCGCCGTAATGACCCGCTGAGTGTCAGCGTCGGTCATGTCGGGGAATAACGGCAGCGAACAGATGCGTGCGCTATTCCATTCTGTATTTGGCAGCGAAAGGGTAGTGAAGCGTTCGCGATAATATTTTTGCGTATGGGCTGCACGAAAATGCAGGCCGGTGCCGATATCTTTGGCCTTTAGCGCTTCCATCAGCGCATCTCTGCTCAGGCCACAGCGCGCTTCGTCAACGCGAATGATGAACAGATGCCAGGCATGAACGTGCGACCACTGCGGTAGGCCCAGCGGTTGAAATGACGTATCAGCCAGCGCTTTTTGATAGTGCTGGGCAATTTGCGCCCGGCGTGAGTTCAGTTGCTCCAGCTTATTGAGCTGTACCAGCGCAATAGCGGCGTTAATATCCGTCAGGTTGTATTTGTATCCAGGTGCAAGTACTTCGGCTTGTGGTGCCCGGCCGTAGGTTTGTCGATCAAAAGCATCAACGCCCAGACCGTGAAACTTCAGGCTGCGAAGCCGCTGAGCGAGCTGGCTGTCGTCGGTAACGATCAGTCCACCTTCCGCACAGGTGATATTTTTAATAGCGTGAAACGAGAAGATTGCCGTGCCGCGAGCACCGACATGACGGCCCTTATACAATGTCCCTACGGCATGGGCTGCGTCTTCTATTACCGGGATTCCATAACGCTCGCCAATGGCATAAATTGCGTCGAGGTCGGCGGGGGCGCCAGCATAATGTACTGGAACAATGGCTTTGGTTCGTGGGGTAATAGCAGCTTCAATTTGCTCAGGTGTCACCATAAGCGTATCGCGGTCGACATCGATCATCACTGGCGTCGCCCCCAGCAAAACAATCATGTTGAGGGTAGAAACCCACGTCATCGACGGCGTAATGACCTCGTCGCCTGCACCAATGCCCAGCGCCATCAGCGTAATGTGCATTCCTGCAGTGGCGGAGCAAACGGCGACGGCATGCTTATTCCCCGTGAGCTGGCAAAAAGCCTCTTCCAACTGTTGATTTTTCGGGCCGGTGGTTATCCATCCAGAGTCCAGAACCGCCTTCACTGCGGCAAGTTCTTCAGCGCCCATGGCCGGGCGAGAGAAAGGCAAAAAGTCAGACATCATTATTCCTTCAAGCCATTTAACGCCACCGAAGTTTTATTTTTAGTGATAAACAGGGGCGTCGTTAATTATTTCATCAGGCTACAAAGGTTAATGACTGAAGGTTAATTTATCCTTAAGAGTTTAAGGTTTGGGAACGATAGCTAAATAGAGGCGTTTTTTTGTTTATCTTAATGAAATTAAGTGTTTTTTTTAGGTTTTTGCGACATTGCTGTTTGCTATAAGTTGATGAGTGCAATGCCGCTATTCAGAATGTTAATTATATGCCGTTATTAAAATGATAACCTACAGTAACCCTTTTAAGGTTAACGTTTTACGCGTGGCGATATTTAAATCGTAGGCACTGAGATCTTCCGGTTTAACCCAGGCGAATGCCTGGAACTCTTCGTTAATCTTCACTTCACGATTCGCCGCGACACAATCGAAGATAAGATAAATCATGTAAATCTCTTCCTGACTGCCATCAGCATAGGTTTTAGTGCGAATATCATCACTGAAGGTCCAGGGGGTAATTTCTGATAACACCAGTTGCTCGCCCAGCTCTTCCCTCACTTCACGGCGCAGAGCTTCTTCAATACGTTCACCCGGTTCAACACCGCCGCCAGAAAGCGCCCACTGACCGGGAAACACACCGCGGTCATCAGCCATTTTGCAGAGTAAATAACAGCCATCGTTTTGAATTAATGGGCAAACAATCGTTCTTTGGCGCATCAGTCGAGTCCTTGTTGGGGAGGTAGAGAAAATTCCGTCATGCACGCATCTTACCTTTTGCTGGCGGCAGAAAAAATGTTTCATCGGTGATCAAGAGCGCTTTGGCAGGGAAAACAGGATGTTTGTTGAAAATGACGTTCTGGGACGTCCAACGGTGTAATTGGCACAAGAATTTAACCTTAAATAAATCTTGTGAGTAGTATTTAGTTACAATATGTCATTGCATCGCTTTTTTAGCTCATTGATTCCTCGTCATCTGACAGTACAATTCATCGGTTTTGGGGCTATGTTTTGATTCTTGCTGGAAAGGATAGAAAATGAAAAAAAGTTTAATGTTGGGTTTTGCCGGAATGCTGTTTGTTTCCGCGTCGGCGAGCGCGATTAGCATCAGCGGCCAGGCTGGCGAAGACTACACCAACCTGGGATTCGGTATGGGCACTGAGAGTACTGGTCTGGCCGTCAGCGGTAACTGGATGCATAACGATGACGACGGTGATGTTGCCGGGCTGGGTTTAGGTTTGAATATCCCACTGGGGCCGCTGATGGCGACCGTTGGTGGTAAAGGTGTTTATACTAATCCAAACGATGGCGATGAAGGCTATGCTGCTGCTGTCGGTGGTGGTTTACAATGGCCAATTGGCGATAGCTTCCGTCTGTTTGGTGAGTATTATTACTCTCCTGATTCACTTTCCAGCGGTATCGACAGCTATGAAGAAGCGAATGCCGGTGCGCGTCTGACCATTATGCGTCCGCTGAGCATCGAAGCCGGTTATCGTTACCTGAACCTGGCAGGCAAAGACGGCAACCGTGATAACGCGATTGCTGATGGCCCGTACGTTGGGGTTAACGCCAGCTTCTAACATTTCTGGCGCGGCGTTCAGTCGCGCCTTCCCCCCTCCATGCGTTATAGTGTTTTCATCATAAAAGCAGGAGAACACGATGTTAAACGTGGAGATGCTATCCACAGGGGATGAAGTGTTGCACGGACAAATCGTCGACACCAATGCCGCCTGGCTGGCCGATTTTTTCTTTAATCAGGGTTTACCGCTAACACGCCGCAACACGGTAGGTGACAATCTTAACGATTTGGTCGCCGTTTTGCGTGAGCGTAGCGAGCACGCCGATGTACTGATCGTTAATGGCGGTCTGGGACCTACCAGCGATGATTTGAGCGCGCTGGCAGCGGCAACGGCAAAAGGCGAAGGGCTGGTGCTGCATGAAGCATGGCTGGCCGAGATGGAGCGATATTTCCGCGATCGTGGCCGCGTGATGGCGCCGAGCAACCGCAAACAGGCTGAACTTCCGGCCAGCGCTGAGTTTATCAATAATCCGGTGGGTACCGCGTGTGGGTTCGCCCTGAAGCTTAACCGCTGCCTGATGTTCTTTACACCGGGTGTACCGTCAGAATTCAAAGTCATGGTGGAGCATGAGATCCTGCCTCGTTTGCGTGAGCGTTTCTCTTTGGCTCAGCCCCCGTTATGCCTGCGATTAACCACCTTTGGCCGTTCTGAAAGCGACCTGGCGCAGAGCCTGGATCCGCTCCCGTTGCCTCCGGGAGTAACAATGGGTTATCGCTCCTCAATGCCAATTATTGAGCTGAAGCTGACCGGGCCGGACTCCCAACGGGAAGCGATGCTGGCGCTGTGGCCAGAAGTTAAGCGGGTTGCCGGGCAGAATATGATTTTTGAAGGTACGGAAGGCTTACCCGCGCAAATCGCCCGCACGTTGCAAGAACGGCAATTCAGCCTGACGCTGAGCGAACAATTCACCGGTGGTCTGGTGGCATTGCAGCTTTCTCGTGCGAATGCGCCACTGTTGGCGAGTGAAGTGGTTCCGCCCCAGGAAGAAACGCTGGCGCAAACGGCGCATTGGATAACCGAGCGACGCAGCAAACATTATGCTGGATTGGCACTGGCGATATCGGCTTTCGAAAACGAACATATTAACTTTGCGCTGGCCACGCCTGATGGGACACACGCCTTGCGCGTACGGCTGAATGCAAATCGCTACAGCCTGGCGATTCGTCAGGAAGTGTGCGCGATGATGGCGCTAAATATGCTGCGCCGCTGGCTTAACAATCAGGATATCACTAGCGAACACGGCTGGATCGAAGTGGTTGAGTCGTTGACGATTTAATCCCAGATTGGGAAGGCTAAATGCCTTCCCAATCTGGCTCATGCGGTGGTATCGCCAGGCAATAGCCCGGTAATTAACTGAACTAAATCACGATCAATACCTTGTTCCAGCATTATGTGAGCGATACGTAAGGCTTCTTCTTGCGTACCTTTTTGCATTCCTTGTTCTAACCCTTGCTGTATCCCTTCTTGCAGTCCATTTTGGTGGCCTTCCTGCCTGAGCCTCTCTGCAATTGTCATCAGCTTCTCCTTGTTATGGGGGGATCGTTCGGAAACTTCGCGGATAAACTCACTGACGCGAGAAACGTCGCCGTACCGTATCAGGTAATTAAATAGCGTTTGTAGCTGGCTGTCATTAGCAGTGCTTGTAATTAATAGCGAGACCAGGCGGTCCACTAACCCCATTAAATCACGATCGCGGATATGTTTTTGCATCAACTCAAGCAGCGCAACCCCGCGATGCTGCGCGATTTCATCGTCAGGTATTACGGTAATGTCGACCAGCGGAGAAGCCTCTGAATACAGTTGTCGAGCCAGTTGCGGATTATCAAATTCATCCAGCCAGTTGAGCGACCAGGGATAAGGACTTTGTTGGCCGTGATAAAACAACATGGGGATCACCAGCGGCAGCGTTTTATTCCCGGCATCAAGATGATGCTGCATCGCCGCGGTGGCATAACGCATCAGGCGAAATGCCATATGCGGTACCGCGGTACTCTGATGTTCAATAACACAATAAATATAACCCTGACCTTCGCGGGTTTTTAGTGATCACACTACGTCGGAGTAGTATGCGCGGAGATCCTGTTCGATAAAACTGGTGGACTCCAGCTTCAGCGTTTGTAAATCACATATCTCACGTAATGCGATGGGAAGGTGTATATCCAGAAAATCCCGAGCCATCTCAGGGTAAGACATTATCTTTTTAAAAACGGCATCATGCGGTATAGATGTAGTGGATTTAGCCATGGTAGTCCGTCACCAGAAAGAGAAGTTGGCGTGACGGTATCCACTTTTAATATGCGCTGCATGCGGGAAATGTGTTCTTTGCGTGGGTGAATCAGAGATAAATACGTCCGACTGCAACGTATTCAATTAAGCGGAACGGGCTACGCAAAAATGCCCGGTAGCAAATGCTACCGGGCAACAGAGTTAACCCAACGCTTTGGCAAGCAGGGTGATAGGATGTTCGCAGCTTTTGCTTGTAGACATCTCAATCTGCCATTTACAGGTTTCGCAGTCGGTGACGACGATATCAGCGCCGCTTTCTTCAATTTGGCGGAATAACGGTGCGCCAATAGACTGTGACGTCGGATAGTTTTCCTTTTTAAAGCCGTAAGTCCCGGCAATCCCGCAACACTGAGAATCCAGCACCGTCAGCTCCAGCCCTGGAATTTGTCGCAGTAGCTCCAGCGTATAGAGCGTCCAGCCCATTTTCTCCATGTGACATGGCGTGTGATAGACCACCTTCAGCGGCAGCGTTTTCAGCGGCAGCGTTTTACCTTCATCCAGCTTGCGCCATAGCCAGCGGGTTGCCAGTTCAATGTGTTCACGCAGGCCTGAGTTGTCGACATCCAGCACTTCCGGATATTCATCACGTAGCGCAAAGGTACAGGTTGATGAGGTGGCGATCACCGGAATGCCTTTGCCATCAATCGCCTCTCTGAGTGAGGCCACGTTGCTTACTGCCTGCTTACGCGCTTTATCGGTAAAACCGTTGGCAATCAGCGGTACGCCGCAGCATTTCTCTTTACTCAGCAGTTGCACGCCAGTACCCATCGCATTCAACACCTTGATCAGGTCTTTGCCGAGCTGGGGATGGTTGTAATTCACAAAACAGCCGTGGAAAAAGGCGACCTGATCCTGATACTGCGCCTGCTGTGCGGCAACGCTGCGATACCAGCGGCGGAAGGTGCCAAAGGAGTACTTCGGCAGCGTACGGCGATGATCGATTTTTAGCGCGTAATCCAGCAGTTGACGCACCGGTTTTAAAGAGGTGGCGGTATTCACTATTGGGGCGAAGGGGGTGGATACGCTACCCATTAAATCGGTATGGCTTAAGACAAAGTTACGCAACGATGGGCGCGTCGTGTCGTATTTGGCGCGCGCGCGCTGGATAATATCGCCGATTTTCACGTCTGACGGACAGGCCACTTCGCAGCGTTTACAGTTGATGCAGTATTTCAGCGCGTCGTCATATAGCGCGCCATCTTTCAGGCGCAGACGTTCACCGTCCGGGCCGGCCTGCTTAGGACCCGGGTAGCTCGGATTGACGCGGCTTACCGGGCAGGCGGTGGTGCACACCGTACATTTGATACAACTTTCAAAACGTGTGTCGCTCATTGCTGTCCTCCTGCACGTTTCGCAATATGATGCGCGGCATGTAAGGCGCTAACTGCGCACACGCCGCCTCCGCAACCCTGGGCGATAGGGTCGAATCCGCCGAGGACGGAACCAATGGCATACATGTTTTCTATCGTTTTTCCCGCCAGTGATGGGCGTAATGCGGAATCGGTAGTCACGCCAAACTGTTGCCACGGTTGTGGATCGAAAACATCACGCTGATACCACTCGGCGCGGGTAGCTGTTTGCTGTACATCCAGTCCCAGGATTGGTTCGTAGATTGCCTCACGCGTGGCGACCAGCCCGCTGCTGAAGAAACTGCCGCTGGCGAGCACGGCGAAACGTGGCCGCAAGGGGATATCGGCATGATTTCGGGTCCAGATTTCGCTGACCACGCCATCCTGACAGGTGATTTTTTTCACTTCATCACCCGGCATCCACACACCGCCCTGGCGCACAAACTGGCGCTGTAATTTGTTGTGCAAACGCATGCCCAGTACCGAAGGTGGTAGGGTCGGTAACAGTGTCAGAGAGCAGGGGAGGCGCTCGTTAAGCCACTGCCAGAGCCGCTCATCTGCCAGACCAAAGCATGCCGGCATGATTATCATGTCGCAGGTTTTTGCCATTGGCAGCAATGCGTCATAGAGCTGCGACCATTTATCTTCGTTATCCAGCAGGCGCGCAATATTAACGGCGCGAAACTCGGTTGGGTTATCACGCAGGACATCCAGCTCCGGTAGCTCGATTTCTGCTGTCTCGACGCTGAGATTGCGTTGACGTAATGACGCTGCGGCGAGATGCGCCTGAAAATCCAGTAACCCGCTAATCCCTACAACGCAGATACGCTGTGCGGACAGCGGCCAGACCGGCACTTCCGGGGAACTTAACCAGGTTGAGCGCAGGGTGCCCAGCGGGGTAACACGTTGATGCGCCTGATGCACTTTGCCCTGCAAATGTGTTCCGCATTCTTCCAGTAAATTTTGCGCCTGCTGGGCCAGTTCCAGAACGTTCTGCGTTCCGATGGTGCTATACGGATGTGCGGGTGCCTGAGTGCGCAGTGCATTCAAACCCGCTTCTATATCCGTCACCGGTTGACCATCGGGTAAGCTGCTGAGCAAATCCAGTGAGCCGGAAGAAAAATGCAGGGCGCTTTGGCCGCGGGTAACAATCGTGCAGCGCAGTCCGCTTTTTTGCAGTTGCAGGCCACATAGCAGTCCGGCGAGGCCGCCGCCGATAATGACGGTATCAAATTTCATCCTGGTGCTCCTTTTCCAGACCACACAACCCTTGATAAACCCAGCGCGTGAATTCGCTTTCGCGCAGCGCATCTCCCCAGGCGATAGGCTGCACGCCTTTCCAGCGTTCGTTGAGGAAATCGGAAAGCTGGGTAATGGACTGCGCTGCGGTAGTGACATTAAAACGTTGCAGCAAACCTGCGGCGCGGCAGGCACACAATTCGCCCTGGCAGGTCCCCATTCCAACACGGGTACGGCGACGCAAATCGAGCAGGCTGTTGACGGTTAAATTCTCGACGGCGTATTGCACTTCGCCTGCGGTGACTGCTTCGCATTCGCAGACCAGGCTGCGGTGCTGACGGCCTTCGCTAAGCCACGCAGGGGTGCGATCGCCGTGACGGTAGACCGCCGAGCCGCGTAGTGGCGCGGGCAATGAGATCACGCGTTTAAGCGTATGCTCGGTAGATTCCTGTGAGCCAGGCAGCGCGGTGTCTGCCGTTGTGCAAGGCTGGGTATTGCCCAGCTTACGGCAAACGGCATCGGTGGCCCATTCCGCCATCAGGCGGTAGGTCATCAGTTTGCCGCCGGTAATGGTGATAAACCCTTCCAGTCCGTCACGTTCAGCGTGATCGAACAGTACAATCCCACGGCTGACGTTACGACCGCTTGGGTCGTCGTCGCTGGCCACCAGCGGGCGTACGCCGGAGTAGGCGCGTAAAATGCGCGTTTTCGCCATAATCGGCGCCAGCTTCTCGCCTTCACGCAGCAGAATATCGACCTCTTCTGCGGTGACGCGGTTGCTGTCGATATCGTCGTAATCAATGTGCTGTGAGGTGGTACCGATCAGTGAAATGGTATCGCCAGGCACCAGAATATCGGCGTCAGAAGGCTTACGGCAGCGGTTAATGACATGCTGGTTAATGCGATGATCCATAATCAGCAACGAACCTTTGGCCGGGAACATACGGATGCTCAGATCGGCATATTCCGCAATGCGTTGACCCCAGATCCCAGCGGCGTTGACGACAACCGGTGCATGCAGGGACTGCATTTCGCCTGTCAGATGATTGCGCACGTTAACGCCGCAAACCGTTGCGCCTTCGCGGAGCAGCCCCGTCACTTCATGCGCCGTTAAGATAACCGCGCCATGCTCACGCGCATCCAGCATGTTAGCTGCTGTTAAGCGGAAAGGATCGACCGTGCCGTCTGGTACTTTTACTGCACCAATCAGCTGTGGATTCACAGAAGGTTCGATAATACGTGCCTGCTGAGGGTCAATCGCTTCTGCGCGAATCCCTGCCTCTTCACATGCGCGAATAAAGGTGGCCTGGAAGGACAGCTCATCCTCCGGCAGAGTAATAAACAGACCGTCCGTTGGCTCAACGCAATGACGGGCGATACGTTTCAGAATTTGGTTTTCGCTGATGCACTCACGGGCAGATTCAGCGTCGGTGACGGCGTAGCGTGCACCGCTGTGCAGCAGGCCGTGGTTGCGTCCGGTCGCACCTGTGGCGATATCGTGGCGTTCCACTAAGATGACGCGCAACCCGCGCAGCGCACAGTCACGTGCGATCCCTGCACCTGTTGCTCCTCCACCAATGATAATCACGTCACTTGTTTGCGAGTCGCGAGTTTTCATTGTTTTTCCTCACAGTTCGTTTTTTATCATTTAGCCACATAAAAAACATGGATTGTTTGATTTCGCGCATAATCGCTCATTATTCGAAAATGAAACGTGATTTCGTGCGCCTTTATGAACATTTGTCATAAATCTGTAACAATATGTGCTGCGTTTCACATTTTTGTTATGTATCTTTCCTTAACATCGCGGCCACACTGGGAGCGGTAGGGTAGTAATGACGAACTGCAGTGTTTACTTCGAATGAAAGACGGCCACGGAGGCTACACTATGTTGAGCATTTTTAAACCAGCGTCACACACGGCGCGTTTACCTGCAGCGGAGATCGACCCGACATATCGTCGATTACGTTGGCAGATTTTTCTGGGGATTTTCTTTGGTTATGCCGCGTACTATCTGGTACGTAAGAACTTTGCCCTTGCGATGCCATATCTGGTTGAGCAGGGTTTCTCTCGCGGCGATCTGGGTTTTGCGTTGTCCGGTATCTCCATCGCTTACGGATTTTCGAAATTCATCATGGGGTCCGTTTCGGATCGCTCGAATCCGCGCGTTTTCCTGCCAGCAGGTTTGATTCTGGCTGCCGCAGTGATGTTGTTTATGGGCTTTGTGCCGTGGGCGACATCGAGCATTGCGATAATGTTTGTGCTGCTGTTCCTCTGCGGATGGTTCCAGGGGATGGGGTGGCCGCCGTGTGGTCGTACCATGGTGCACTGGTGGTCGCAGAAAGAACGTGGCGGTATTGTTTCCGTCTGGAACTGTGCGCACAACGTGGGCGGCGGTCTGCCTCCTCTGCTGTTCCTGCTCGGTATGGCCTGGTTCAATGACTGGAAAGCGGCGCTGTATATGCCTGCTTTCGGTGCGATTGTGGTTGCGCTGTTCGCCTTTGCTATGATGCGTGATACGCCGCAGTCCTGCGGCCTGCCGCCTATCGAAGAGTATAAGAACGACTATCCGGACGATTACAACGAGAAAGCGGAAGAAGAGCTGACTGCGAAGCAGATCTTCATGCAGTATGTACTGCCAAACAAACTGTTGTGGTACATCGCTATCGCCAACGTGTTTGTTTATCTGCTGCGCTACGGCATCCTGGACTGGTCACCGACCTACCTGAAAGAAGTGAAGCATTTCGCACTCGATAAATCATCCTGGGCCTACTTCCTGTATGAGTATGCGGGTATTCCGGGCACGCTGCTGTGCGGCTGGATGTCGGATAAAGTCTTCCGTGGTAACCGTGGTGCGACCGGCGTGTTCTTTATGACGCTGGTAACTATTGCGACCATCGTTTACTGGATGAACCCGGCAGGCAACCCGAACGTGGATATGGCTTGTATGATCATCATCGGCTTCTTGATCTACGGCCCGGTAATGTTGATTGGTCTGCACGCGCTGGAACTGGCACCGAAAAAAGCGGCGGGAACGGCAGCTGGCTTTACCGGTCTGTTCGGTTATCTCGGCGGTTCTGTGGCTGCGAGCGCCATTGTTGGCTACACCGTTGACTTCTTCGGTTGGGACGGCGGCTTTATGGTGATGATTGGCGGTAGCGTGCTGGCGGTTATCCTGCTGGTGGTCGTCATGATTGGCGAAAAACGCCATCACGAAGAGATGCAACTGAAACGTAACGGGGGCTAATAGATGAAAACTACATTGAAAAGTCTCAGCGTGGCGCTGATGCTCACAGGTATGGTGGTCAGCAGCGCGGCGGTTGCCGCAGATAAAATCGTGATTGCGCACCGTGGTGCGAGCGGTTATCTACCGGAGCATACGCTGCCAGCGAAAGCGATGGCCTATGCCCAGGGTGCGGATTATCTGGAGCAGGATTTGGTGATGACCAAGGATGACCATCTGGTCGTCCTGCATGACCATTATCTTGACCGCGTCACCGATGTTGCCGAGCGTTTCCCGGATCGGGCGCGTAAAGACGGGCGTTACTACGCTATCGACTTTACGCTGGATGAAATTAAATCACTGAAATTTACCGAAGGCTTCGATATCGAAAATGGCAAAAAGGTCCAGACCTACCCAGGGCGCTTCCCGATGGGTAAATCTGATTTCCGCGTGCACACGTTCGAAGAAGAGATTGAGTTTGTTCAGGGATTAAATCATTCCACCGGTAAAAACATCGGTATTTACCCGGAAATGAAAGCGCCGTGGTTCCATCACCAGGAAGGGAAGGACATTGCGGCTAAGACGCTGGAAGTACTGAAAAAGTACGGGTATACCGACAAGAACGACAAGGTCTATCTGCAATGTTTTGATGTTGCAGAGTTGAAGCGCATTAAAAATGAACTGGAACCGAAGATGGGGATGGATCTCAATCTGGTACAGTTGATTGCGTACACCGACTGGAATGAAACTCAGGAGAAAAAGCCGGACGGTAGTTGGGTTAATTACAACTACGACTGGATGTTTAAGCCGGGTGCCATGAAGCAGGTTGCGCAGTATGCGGACGGCATTGGGCCGGACTACCACATGCTGATTGATGAGAAGTCGAAGAAGGGCAATATCTCGTTAACTGGCATGGTACAGGACGCACATCAGAATAAGATGGTGGTGCATCCTTATACCGTTCGCGCCGATCAACTGCCGGATTACACCACTGACGTAAACCAGCTGTATGACATTCTTTATAACAAGGCGGGCGTTGACGGGCTGTTCACCGACTTCCCCGACAAAGCAGTGAAATTCTTGAATAAAGAGTGATGGCGTAAGGCCTGTGATGCACCTCCGGTCACAGGCCTAAATGGATGAAACGTTTTAACTGCTAGATAAGGCCGTCTGCTGTCAACGTTTCCATACATGCCTGCAGGAGAAATAAAGGGCTGCCGTCCACCGGCGGCTCTTTTGCCAGTAAGGATATATGTCGATAGAACGTCGGTTCCAGCGCGACTGAGCGTACTTTCCCACCAACCGCCTTCAGCGTTAATTCCGGTAATAACGCTATACCCAGCCCCTGACGAATAAAGCTCATCGCGGTATCCGGATGGTTAAACTCGTATTTAATGACCGGTTCAATTCCCTTCTCTTTAAATAGCGTCATGATGCTTAATTCATAGCGACCTTTGCTGATAATGAGCGGTTCTCCAACCAGTTGTTCCACTGAAATTGTGCTATTGGCCGCCAGCGGATGGCTTTCAGGAACTACAACGGTAAATTTGTCGCGATACACCGGTACGCAGTACATGCCATTTACCGGGAAATGCACAAATCCCGCATCGATGTCCCCACTGCGCAGGGAATCAACGATTGCCGTGCTGTTTTCTTCATAAGGGATAATTTTGATGTGCGGGTGATGCTGTTCGAAGTGGTGGATGATGCCGGGCAAAATACAGGCACAGGCGCTGGGAAAGCAGCCGATTCGCAGGGTTCTGGCCGGGTTTTGTCGCTCTTGCTCGGCAATCTCTTTCACCGCGTTGGTTTCAGACACGATCGTCCGCAGGTGTGAAACGATCCGACTCCCGGCCGGACTAAGTTGAATGTCTTTGCGGCGTTCGCGGATAAGAATATCAACCCCTAGTTCTTCCTCTAGCGCTGAAATTGCCTGGCTAACGGCGGATTGGGTCATGTACAGCCGCTTGCTGGCTTCGGTAAAACCACCGTACTCAAGTACGGCAAGCAGGGCGTGGATCTGGGTTAATGTCATTAGTTCTCTCTAATCAACAATATTAAAACGATTAATTTCTCTAATATAATGGATCTGTTTATACTTGCGGTCTACCGTAAAATCACACTTCGACGCACCTGTCCGTAGTTCAGTTGAGCTGAGCGTTGCCTGCGTGCGCCGTCTGGACAGGTTGTCGAATATGAAAGAAAAATTGTGGACGAAAGATTTTTGGGCAATAACGATAATCAGCTTTATTATATTTTTTGTTTTTTATGTCCTGCTCACGCTGTTACCGATCTATATTTCGGATCGACTGCATGCCACTCCAGATAAGGCCGGATTATTAGTCACCTTCTTTTTGGGGGCCGCCATTGTTGTGCGCCCGTTTGCGGGACAATGGGTAGGAAAATATTCGAATAAAACAATTCTGGTGCTCTCTTCTCTGGCCTTTTTGGTGGTCACTGCGCTGTATCCTGTTTGCCACTCAATTGAATCACTGCTGTTGATTCGGGTGCTTCATGGTGTAACGTTTGGCGTTATTACCACGGTAAAAGGAACGATTTCCGCGCGGTTGATACCGGCCTCCCGACGTGGGGAGGGCATCAGTTTTTTCTCGTTAGCCATGGGACTGGCAATGGTTGTGGGGCCGTGGGTAGGGCTGAACATGGCACGCTGGGAAGCTTTTACCACTGCATTCTGGCTGTGTAGCGCGGTTGCCGTACTGGGTATTATCCTGTCATTGATTGTCGCCGTACCGCCGGTTATCCGTCATGCTGACGGCTCAAAACCGAAGCTGGGATTTGCTGCAATGTTTGATCGCGCCGCACTGCCTTTCGCGATGGTGACGTTTTTCATGACCTTTTCGTACGCGGGCGTTTCCGCTTTTCTCGCACTGTATGCGCGCGAGCTCGATCTAATGGCCGCCGCCAGTAATTTCCTGCTGTGCTACGCCATTTGCCTGATGATCTGTCGAACCTTTACCGGCAATATTTGTGATAAAAAAGGGCCGAAATACGTGGTCTATCCGTGTTTGCTGGCCTTCACCGTCGGGCTGGTGGCGCTTGGCTATACTAACGGCAGCATTATGATGATTATTTCCGGTGGATTAATTGGCATCGGTTATGGTTCGGTCACACCCGTATTTCAGACACAAATTATTAGTTCGGTGGAACCCCATAAAATTGGTATCGCCAATTCGCTGTTTTTCAATGCGATGGATGCAGGAATGGCAATCGGCGCGTTTATCATGGGGCTGATGGTCGAGGGTGTGGGATATCGGGCGATTTATCTGGTGGGTGCGCTGCTGGTGGTACTGGCCGGGGCGCTGTATATCATGCAGATGAAAAAACGCGGAGACGTGGTACTGGTCTCCGCGCATGAAGTTCACTAAACACTACAGCTCTATTTCAATATCGCCTTTTGCCCGGCAACAGCACGGCAATATTTCACCGGGCTGAATGAAGGCCAGCGGTTCTGCAATCCAGTCAACCTGTCCCGCCACCAGGCGGGTACGGCAGGAGCCGCAGTAGCCTTCACGACACTGATATTCGACTTCAACATCGTGCGACTCGAGCGCGGCAAGCAGGGAAGGGTGTTCATCCTGGCACAGCAACTGCGTGCCAGAGATGCGCAGAGTCACGCGGCCCATCAGAGCTGGAAGTTACTCAGATCGTCAGTATCGACTTCGGCATCGATCTGGCCGACCAGATAAGAGCTGACTTCCACTTCCTGCGGCGCAACCTGGACGTTATCGGACACCAGCCAGGTGTTGATCCACGGGATCGGGTTAGAACGTGTCTGGAATGGCAGATCGAGCCCAACAGCCTGCATACGGATGTTGGTGATGTACTCAACGTACTGGCACAGAATGTCTTTGTTCAGGCCAATCATTGAGCCATCACGGAACAGATAATCTGCCCACTCTTTTTCCTGCAGCGCGGCCTGTACGAACAGGTCGTAGCATTCTTGTTTGCACTCCTCGGCAATTTCCGCCATCTCCGGATCGTCCACGCCGCTGCGCAGCAGGTTCAGCATATGCTGAGTACCGGTCAGGTGCAGGGCTTCGTCGCGGGCGATCAGACGAATAATTTTCGCGTTGCCTTCCATCAGTTCACGTTCGGCGAAGGCGAAAGAGCAGGCGAAGCTGACATAAAAGCGGATCGCTTCCAGCGCGTTCACGCTCATCAGGCACAGATACAGCTTCTTCTTCAGCTCACGCAGGTTTACGACAACCGTTTTACCATTAACGGTATGCGTACCTTCACCGAGCAAATGCCAGTAGCTGGTCATCTCGATCAATTCGTCGTAGTAGCTGGAGATGCCTTCTGCGCGTTTCTGGATTTGCTCGTTGGTGACGATATCGTCAAACACCACCGCCGGATCGTTAACGATATTACGGATGATGTGGGTATAAGAGCGGGAGTGGATCGTTTCAGAAAACGCCCACGTTTCCACCCAGGTTTCCAGTTCAGGGATCGAGATTAACGGCAGCAGCGCGACGTTAGGACTACGTCCCTGAATGGAGTCCAGCAGCGTCTGATACTTCAGGTTGCTGATGAAGATATGTTTTTCATGTTCCGGCAATGCCTGGAAGTCGATACGATCGCGAGAAACATCGACTTCTTCCGGACGCCAGAAGAAAGAGAGCTGCTTTTCGATCAGTTTTTCAAAGATGTCATATTTTTGCTGATCGTAGCGGGCGACGTTCACCGGCTGGCCGAAGAACATCGGTTCCAGAAGCTGATCATTTTTCGTCTGTGAAAAAGTGGTGTATGCCATTGATGTGAATCCTGTCTGGAATGTACTGCCGGATGCGCTTTGCTTATCCGGCCTACAATACCGCGAATTAATTTGTAGGCCGGGTAAGCGCTACGCCACCCGGCAAAAGATTAAATCTTACATGCGCCGCTTTCGCAGCCATCGTCCTGAATGGACGGTACCAGATCGTCCTGAGAGTCTTCCGCACCGTCACGGGTGTTCTGATAATACAGCGTTTTGACACCAAATTTGTAGGCGGTGAGCAGGTCTTTCAGCAACTGCTGCATCGGTACTTTTCCGGACGGGAAGCGCGACGGATCGTAGTTGGTGTTGGCGGAAATCGACTGATCGATAAATTTCTGCATGATGCCTACCAGCTGCAGATAGCCGTCGTTGTTTGGCATTTCCCACAGAAGTTCGTATGCGTCGTGCAGGTGTTCGTAGTCCGGCACGACCTGACGCAGAATTCCATCTTTCGATGCTTTGATGCTCACGTAACCGCGTGGCGGTTCAATGCCGTTGGTGGCGTTGGAGATCTGCGAAGAGGTCTCGGACGGCATCAGGGCTGACAGCGTGGAGTTACGCAGACCGTGAGTTTTAATTGATTCGCGCAGGCTTTCCCAGTCGTAATGCAGGGACTCGCTGACGATAGCATCCAGGTCTTTTTTATAGGTATCAATCGGCAGAATGCCTTTCGCATAGGTAGTTTCGTTAAACCACGGGCATGCGCCTTGCTCTTTTGCCAGCTCGTTAGAAGCCTTCAGCAGGTAATACTGAATCGCTTCAAAGGTTTTGTGAGTCAGGTTATTGGCGCTGCCGTCAGAGTAGCGTTTACCGTTTTTCGCCAGCCAGTAAGCGTAGTTGATCACGCCAATGCCCAGCGTACGACGACCCATCGCACCGCGTTTGGCGGCCGGAATCGGATAATCCTGGTAATCGAGCAGCGCATCCAACGCACGTACCGCCAGTACGGCCAGCTCTTCCAGTTCGTCCAGACTTTCGATAGCGCCCAGGTTAAATGCGGACAGCGTACACAGCGCAATTTCGCCGTTTTCATCGTTAACGTCGGTCAGCGGTTTGGTCGGCAGGGCGATTTCCAGGCACAGGTTGGACTGGCGTACCGGCGCGACAACCGGATCAAACGGGCTGTGGGTGTTGCAGTGGTCAACGTTCTGAATGTAGATACGACCGGTCGAGGCACGTTCCTGCATCATCAGTGAGAACAGCTCAACTGCTTTCACGCGCTGTTTGCGGATGCTGTCGTCGTTTTCATATTGGGTGTACAGACGCTCGAACTCATCCTGATCGGCGAAGAACGCGTCATACAGACCCGGGACGTCGGACGGGCTGAACAGGGTGATGTCGCCGCCTTTCAGCAGACGGGTGTACATCAGTTTGTTGATCTGCACGCCGTAGTCCATGTGACGTACGCGGTTGCCTTCTACGCCACGGTTGTTTTTCAGGACCAGCAGGCTTTCAACTTCCAGGTGCCACATTGGGTAGAACAGCGTGGCTGCACCACCGCGTACGCCACCCTGAGAGCAGGATTTCACTGCAGTCTGGAAATGCTTGTAGAACGGAATACAGCCGGTGTGGAACGCTTCACCGCCGCGAATCGGGCTACCCAGCGCACGGATGCGACCAGCGTTAATGCCGATACCGGCACGCTGAGAAACGTATTTCACAATTGCGCTGGAGGTTGCGTTGATGGAGTCCAGGCTGTCGCCGCACTCGATTAGTACGCAGGAGCTGAACTGACGCGTTGGGGTACGCACGCCGGACATAATTGGCGTCGGCAGCGAGATTTTGAACGTAGAAACGGCGTCGTAGAAACGTTTTACATATTGCAGACGTGTTTCACGCGGATAGTTAGAGAACAGGCAAGCCGCTACCAGAATGTAGAGGAACTGTGCGCTTTCATAGATCTCACCGGTAACACGGTTTTGCACCAGATATTTACCTTCCAACTGCTTCACCGCAGCGTAGGAGAAGGTCATATCACGGTCGTGTACGATGAACGAGTCCATCTGCTTGAACTCTTCTTCCGTGTAGTCTTCCAGCAGATGATTGTCGTATTTGCCCATTTCAACCATTTTCACGACATGGTCGAACAGCTTTGGCGGTTCAAACTCACCGTACGCTTTTTTACGCAGGTGGAAAATCGCCAGACGGGCAGCCAGATACTGATAATCCGGCGCTTCGCGGGAGATCAGGTCGGCGGCTGCTTTGATGATTGTTTCATGGATGTCGGAGGTCTTGATTCCGTCATAAAACTGAATGTGGGAGCGCAGCTCGACCTGAGAAATCGATACGTTATTCAGTCCTTCTGCCGCCCAATCCAGAACTCGGTGGATTTTGTCGAGATTGATGCGCTCTGTACTACCATCACGCTTTGTCACCAGCAGACTCTGATTCATGTGGTTTTTTACCTGTCCGTGAAAGAAAAAATATCCCCCATATTATCCACAGAGTCATGTTGTGACTAAGTCTGTGGATAAATACTATATGTAGGGGTTGTTTGATAAAATAGACGCTATATGGTGAGTATTCTAGTAGGGATTCTTTTCAGCACAAGAGTTGATTTTGAGGTTAAATTGAGGTTGCAAAAGGGTGATAATCGCTAAGTGCGCGTCTTATAAGGCCTGGCGGGGATGTCAATAATTGAGAAAAAAAATAGAAAATTTGATCGAGTGCTGATTTCTTCATCTAAGGCAAGGAAAGTTCTTATGATCTGGCACACGATTTGTAGGCCTGATAAGCGAAACGTCATCAGGCATGGTTCCAGTAAGCATGCCGGATGGCGGCGTTGCACGCTTTATCCGGCCTACAGGAGCGGTTAATCAACCTTGGCGGTGGTATGTACCATATAGTTCACATCAACGCCCGGGCCAAGTTTGAAGGTGTTGGTGATGGGGTTGTAATGCAGGCCGGTCATATGGCGCTCTTTCAGTACGGTCTGGTCAACCCACTCTAATAATTCAGCAGGTTTAATAAATTTTTTCACATCGTGCGTGCCTTTCGGCACCATGCGCAGAATATATTCCGCTCCGACCACCGCCATCAGCCAGGATTTGCCGTTGCGGTTAAGCGTGGAGAAAAATACTTCGCCACCCGGTTTGACCAGCCTGGCGCAAGCTCTGACCACTGACTGTGGGTCTGGCACGTGCTCCAGCATTTCCATGCAGGTGACAACGTCATACTGATGTGCATGCTTTTCCGCATGCTCTTCGACGGTTTCTTGTACGTACTCTACCTGGATACCGCTTTCCAATGCATGCAGTTTTGCTACCTGCAGCGGTTCAAAACCCATGTCCAGTCCGGTGACGGTAGCACCTTCGCGCGCCATGCTCTCCGCCAGAATACCGCCGCCGCATCCGACGTCGAGTACCTTTTTACCAAACAGGCCGCCTGAGCGCTCAGTAATATAGCCCAGACGCAGTGGGTTAATGCGGTGCAGCGGCTTAAATTCACCCTCAAGATCCCACCAGCGTGACGCGACTGCTTCAAACTTGGCAATTTCTTCATGGTCAACGTTGTGAGCTACCGGAGGTTTTTCGGCATTCATTGGGGCTTCTACTCCTAAATTTGCGATGCAAATGAGTATATCAGCCTGACGGGATGAATAAAGCCTCTGTCAGGGGGAATCCATTTACCTGAATCTGCACGGATGTGTTATAATTTGCGACCTTTGAATCCGGGATACAGTAGAGGGATAGCGGTTAGATGAGCGACCTTGCGAGAGAAATTACACCGGTCAACATTGAGGAAGAGCTGAAGAGCTCCTATCTGGATTATGCGATGTCGGTCATTGTTGGCCGTGCGCTGCCGGACGTCCGAGATGGCCTGAAACCGGTTCACCGTCGCGTACTTTACGCCATGAACGTATTGGGCAACGACTGGAATAAAGCCTATAAAAAATCTGCCCGTGTCGTTGGTGACGTAATCGGTAAATACCACCCTCATGGTGATATCGCCGTTTACGACACCATTGTTCGTATGGCGCAGCCATTCTCCTTGCGCTACATGCTGGTAGATGGTCAGGGTAACTTTGGTTCTGTCGATGGCGACTCCGCAGCGGCGATGCGTTATACGGAAATCCGTATGTCGAAAATCGCCCATGAGCTGATGGCTGACCTAGAAAAAGAAACGGTTGATTTCGTCGATAACTATGACGGCACCGAACAAATTCCTGACGTCATGCCGACCAAAATTCCTAACCTGCTGGTGAACGGTTCGTCCGGTATCGCGGTAGGTATGGCGACCAACATTCCGCCGCACAACCTGACCGAAGTGATCAACGGCTGTCTGGCATATATTGACGATGAAGACATCAGCATTGAAGGGCTGATGGAACATATTCCGGGTCCGGACTTCCCGACTGCCGCGATCATCAACGGTCGTCGTGGTATCGAAGAAGCCTACCGTACCGGCCGTGGCAAAGTGTACATTCGCGCACGCGCGGAAGTCGAAGCGGATGCCAAAACGGGTCGTGAAACCATCATCGTTCACGAAATTCCGTATCAGGTAAACAAAGCGCGCCTGATTGAGAAAATCGCCGAGCTGGTAAAAGACAAACGCGTTGAAGGCATCAGCGCACTGCGTGACGAGTCTGACAAAGACGGTATGCGCATCGTGATTGAAGTGAAACGCGATGCGGTCGGGGAAGTGGTTCTGAACAACCTCTATTCCCAGACCCAACTGCAGGTTTCCTTCGGTATCAACATGGTTGCATTGCACCATGGCCAGCCGAAGATCATGAACCTGAAAGATATTATTGCCGCGTTCGTACGTCACCGCCGTGAAGTCGTAACCCGTCGTACTATCTTTGAACTGCGTAAAGCCCGCGACCGTGCGCACATCCTTGAAGCGCTGGCGATTGCGTTGGCGAACATCGATCCGATCATCGAACTGATCCGCCGCGCGCCGACCCCGGCTGAAGCGAAAGCTGCGCTGGTTGCGCGTTCGTGGGAACTGGGCAACGTTTCCGCCATGCTGGAACGTGCCGGTGATGACGCCGCGCGTCCTGAATGGCTGGAGCCGGAATTTGGCGTGCGTGACGGTCAGTACTATCTGACTGAACAGCAGGCCCAGGCTATTCTGGATCTGCGTTTGCAGAAACTGACCGGCCTTGAGCACGAAAAACTGCTCGACGAATACAAAGAGCTGCTGGAACAGATCGCTGAACTGCTGCACATTCTGGGCAGCGCCGATCGTCTGATGGAAGTTATCCGTGAAGAGATGGAGCTGATTCGTGAACAGTTCGGTGACGCTCGTCGTACTGAAATCACCGCGAACAGCGCTGACATCAACATCGAAGATCTGATTAGCCAGGAAGATGTTGTCGTAACCTTGTCTCATCAGGGCTACGTGAAATATCAGCCGTTAACCGATTACGAAGCGCAGCGTCGTGGCGGTAAAGGTAAATCAGCAGCACGCATTAAAGAAGAAGACTTTATTGACCGCCTGCTGGTGGCCAACACCCATGACACGATCCTCTGCTTCTCCAGCCGTGGTCGTTTGTACTGGATGAAGGTCTATCAGTTGCCGGAAGCAAGCCGTGGCGCGCGTGGACGTCCAATCGTCAACCTGCTGCCGCTGGAAGCTAACGAACGTATTACCGCAATTCTGCCAGTACGTGAGTACGAAGAGGGCGTGAACGTCTTCATGGCAACCGCTAGCGGTACCGTGAAGAAAACGGCGCTGACCGAGTTCAGCCGTCCGCGTTCTGCCGGTATTATTGCGGTTAACCTGAACGAAGGCGACGAACTGATTGGTGTAGATCTGACGTCTGGCAGTGACGAAGTCATGTTGTTCTCTGCGGCTGGTAAAGTGGTGCGCTTTAAAGAAGATGCTGTCCGTGCAATGGGTCGTACCGCGACCGGTGTACGCGGTATCAAGCTGGCGGAAAAAGATAGCGTGGTATCGCTGATCGTTCCGCGCGGTGAAGGTGCGATCCTGACCGTTACTCAGAACGGTTACGGTAAACGTACGGCGGCGGAAGAGTATCCGACCAAGTCTCGTGCGACCCAGGGCGTTATCTCCATCAAGGTTACCGAGCGCAACGGTTCCGTTGTTGGCGCTGTGCAGGTTGAGGATACCGACCAGATCATGATGATCACCGACGCAGGTACGCTGGTACGTACTCGCGTGTCGGAAATCAGCGTGGTAGGGCGTAATACCCAGGGCGTTATCCTTATCCGTACTGCGGAAGACGAAAACGTCGTGGGTCTGCAACGCGTTGCTGAACCGGTTGATGATGAAGAGCTCGACTCCATCGACGGAAGTGCCGCTGAGGGCGACGAGGATATCGCGCCTGAAGCGGAAAGCGATGACGATGTAGCAGCGGATGACGCTGACGAGTAATTAAACATTGTAGTACTGTGCACAAGGGAGGCTTTGCCTCCCTTTTTTACGTCCTGAATAATCCCTTACCCATCAGCTCATTATCTTTTTCTAACCGTCCACCTGCTTCTTGTATAAAAATACAAAAATAAATGAATAATTATAACTCTGTGAGAGTGCTCACTGTTTGTTCACTCTTTTACCGCTAACTTTTCTCTGCCCAATAAAAGATTTTTTAACATCCGCTATGAACAGGAGACCTGCAAACTATTTAAGAAAAAGCACCTGAAGTGTGAAAGAAAAATGCGTTGGCTGCCTCAGTCTGTCAGTTCATCTCTGACGGATGAATATACTTTTACCTCGGCGTTGGGAGTTAACTATGATAGTTGAAATTGCGGAAGGCTTTATCCATCTTTTTCAGAGTGCAGGGAAGATATTCTCTGGGATGATCGTCAGTACCATTCCGATGTTGATAACATTAATTCTGACGGTTAATTTCATTATGAAGTTAATAGGTCAACAGCGAATGGAAAAAGTCGCGACCCTGATGGGGAAATCAAAAATATTAACATACGGAATATTGCCCAGTTTTGCCTGGTTCTTCCTTAGCAGCCCCGGCGCGCTGACAATGGGTAAGTTCCTGCCTGAACGGTGTAAGCCCGCTTATCAGGATGCACTGGGCAGTACCGTACATCCACTGACCTCGTTGTTTCCCCACATCGTACCATCGGAACTCTTTATCTGGCTGGGAGTGGCGGCGGGGATTACCCGACTCGACCTTCCTGTTGCCGACTTGGCATTGCGTTATATCGCTGCAGGTATTCTGCTTGGATTTATCCGCGGTTTTCTTACCGAATATATCTTCACAAGGTTGGAAAAACGCGAACTTAATCAGGAATAAGGAAAGACAATGAAAGTGCTATTTTCGGCTGATGTCGTAAAAGCTGGAAAGAAAGTAGAAGAAGGGCTGCTTAATGGCATGCTCATAACGTTTAACGATCGCGCCCCGGAAGATTATCTCGATTATGTGCTGGTTATAAAGAATATTGTTTTTGATAGCGCACCGTTACAAAAAACAGCGAACTATGTTTTACAGATTAATAACCAGATATGGAATATCACCTGCTGGGGAGATGCTGCGTGGCAAAATCTATGTGAGCTGGGTCATATTACAGTGGTATTTGACGGGGCAGAAAAGCCAATTGCCTATGGTTCATTACACGTTAAAAGCGGTTTCTCGCCTTCCGTTAATGAATTAACGGGCCCATTGACAATAATGAGGAAAACCAATGAAAACCGTGCTGATTAAAAAAGGTCATTCAGGAATTGGCGATGACATGTATTTATCTCGCGATACCAGCAAAGTAATCTTGTCGCTCACCGGGAAAAGCATTGACCCTATTGCAAAAAAACTGGGTGAAATGCTCGAGATGCCGGTGGTTAACGGCTTTGATGCAATGCCAGATGATAAGAAAATCCTCTGCGTGGTGATCAACTGCGGTGGTTCATTGCGCTGCGGCATCTACCCGCAAAAAAGAATCAAGACCATCAACATCCTCCCTACCGGCGCGATGGGACCGCTGGCGAAGTATATCACTGAGGATATCTATATTTCTGATGTCAGCAGCGAATCGCTATCGTTGATTGAAACGCTTAACCAACCGGTCAATGCACACGAAGAGGTTAATCTTGCTGAACCTTTGCCCGCAGGTGATGCTTCGGCGGTTGTCAGCCGCCAGGTTGACACAAAACCAAGCGGTTCAGCAACCAACACTGCGCTGGAGTTGATGACCCGATTTGCTACGAGTATCGGTAATTTTGTCAGCCTGCTGTATACCTCTGCGCGTGAGTCGGTTGAGCTGTGCATTAAAAACGTTATCCCGTTTATGGCTTTTATCTCTGTGTTAATTGCTTTGGTGCAGGAAACGGCAATTGGTCAGTGGACCGGGAATGCGCTATCACCGCTTGCCGGGTCGTTAACTGGCTTGTTTGTCATCGCGATTATCTGCGGCTTACCGTTTATCTCACCCATTCTGGCTCCTGGCGCGGCCATAGCACAGGTTGTGGGTGTGTTGGTGGGAACATTAATCGGTAGCGGAGTGGTTTCTCCACTGATGGCGTTGCCGGCACTGTTCGCGATAAATGTTCAGGTAGGGGCCGATTTTATTCCTGTCGGGCTTTCCATGCAGGAGGCGAAAGAGAAGACCATTCGTCTTGGCGTTCCTGCCTTCCTGTTATCACGAATGATTACCGCTCCTCTGGCGGTGGCTATCGGCTATCTGTTTTCTTTTGGTTTGTTTAACTGAGGAATCATGTAATGAATAAAATCAATGCCGCGGTGGTTGGCGCGGGAATTTATGGCAAACACCATATCAATGCTTACCACTATAATCCGTGGGTGAATCTGGTCGGGTTTTGCGAAATCAACCCGGACATTCGGGCCAGCGTAGCTCAGGAGTTTCATATTCCCGGCTTTGCATCGCTGGCAGAACTGTTTGCCGCTACGCAAGTTGATCTGGTATCGATAGCCACCCCGGATCCTTTCCACTTTGATGCAACAATTGAGTCCATTACCGCTGGAAAACATGTGCTGATTGAAAAGCCGATGGCAACAACGTCGGCGGAATGTCGGGAGATTATCCGTTGCGCTACAGAGTATGGGGTGAAAATTGGTGTTGATTACCACAAGCGTTGGGACGGAATGGCGCAACATATTCATCATGAGCTATTGAAGCCTGAAACCGGTCAGGTACTACGTGGCTATATGAGCATGGATGACATCATCGATGTGCCAAAAAACTGGTTATCGTGGGCGAATGAAAGCTCACCCGTCCATTTTCTCGGCACTCACTGTTTCGATTTAATTCGATACTATATGAACGGTGCCAACGCAGTGAGCGTCTATGCGATAGGGCAGAAAAAGAAACTGGTTGCTGAAGGTATCGACTCCTGGGACACCATTCAGTCTTTTGTTACGTTTGAAAATGGTGCGCAATGGACGGTGGAGGTGGGATGGTGTCTGCCCTCTACGTTCCCCAAAGCAAATGATGGTCGTAGTTTTGTTATTACTGAAAATAACTATTATCGAGCAGATGCGCAGTTGCGCGGCTATGAAATGTTTACACCACAACGTAGCGCGACACCAAATTATAACTTTATCAATTATGTTAATAACAAGGCCAGCGGATACGGAATTCAGCCAATACATGATTTTGTGGAGCATATATTATTTGATACACCTTATCTGGCAACAGCAGAAGACGGCTTACAGGCTACGTTAATTTGCGAGGCAGTACATCATTCACTATCAACAGGAAATATTGTGCACTTGTAATTAATCTTTTTTTTACGTCTCATAAGTATTTTTTTGACTTTAATTTCTATGATTAAAGTAGGGTGTCTTATTCCCCCCAACCCTGCCAATGATCATCGCTTATGGGGCGTCTTTTCATTATTCATATTCAGATAACAATATTGCAGGGCATGAAAGAAAAGCGTATGCAGTGACATTTTCAATGCGGCAAAACTCAGAGGACTGACGCTGGATTGAGGAGTGTACAGGGTCACATCGGCAAGCGATGTGCCGCTCTGGTGGCAGGCGACAGCCAGCGAGGCAGCCTCATGCTCGCGAATCAATGTAATCAACTGGTTATCCGGTTCATCTTTGGGACCCGGTAGCAAGATTACGGAATCACAATCTGTCAGGCTGTTGGCTAACAGCGAATCGGCATTTTGATACTCAACGGGAATACAGACCTTACCAATATCACTGTAGTCCTGAATGATATTACTGAGTAAAGAGCCTAGTTCCCGGGAGTGACAAAAATAAAGGTTGCGGCTGGAGCTGATAATTTCAAAGAAAGTATTAATTGCTGCTGGGTTATTATTGTTGATAAATTCACTGAGAATAACATTGTTCTTTGTTGCCTGTGCTGGAAGCAGCACTGCAGGTTCACTGCGTAGACATTTAATTAAATCATATTTAAAAGAAGTAAAACCGGTATAACCGAGCGCTTGAGCAAAACGAACAATAGAAGGTTGGCTGGTCTGAGTCTTTTTTGAAATTGCTGTCGATGTCAGTTTTTCTGCGCCTGATAATGTAGCCAGAATGTAACGACTAATAGTTTGTTCCGTGTGTGAGCCAGTTTTCACCAGTAACTGAAGTTGTTCGATAATGTTCATTGAGGTCCCTCGGTTTTGTTTATTATGACATATACACTTTTTCCTTCAAGTTACCTCTGTGTTGCCTGGCGAGTGGTTAACGTGAAGGGGATTGACGGCGCTTCCCCCGCATAACGTTGAGCAGGGCAAGCAGCAAAGCGTTTTTTCTCATTTTCAGATAAGACTGCTGAACGGCCTGTGATTTCTACGCTATAAACATGTGGAATTATCGACACAATGACCATTTGGTTGTGTAAATATTGCGGGGTTAAGACAACGGTTTCAGCGCGGTGTATCATATTCCCGTAAAGAGAGGGCATTGCGACGCCGGACATTTACCGCTACCTTAACCACACTCTATTAATACCCTGAGGCGGAGCTTCGCCCCTTTGAAATACCTTGCTTCCGTTCATTCAACCCTAAAAGTTTCACGCTACCTGTTCAGAGCGTTGGCGCTCGTCATCTGGTGTCTGATTGCGTTCGCCTCCGTGTTCTACATTGTGAATGCGCTGCACCAGCGAGAGTCTGAGATCCATCAGGAGCTTAATCTCAGCTCTGATCAAGCCCAGCGCTACATTCAGCGCACATCTGATGTCATTAAAGAGCTTAAATATATTGCCGAGAATCGCTTAACGGCAGAAAACGGTGTGATGTCGCTGCGGGCGCGAGATGATAAAACCGTCGTGCCTAATTTTGAGCCGTTGTTTGCCGACTCAGACTGTTCTGTCATGGGCAACGCCTGGCGAGGTTCTCTGGAATCACTGGCATGGTTTATGCGCTACTGGCGCGACAACTTTTCCGCCGCCTATGATTTAAATCGAGTGTTCCTGATCGGCAGCGACAACCTCTGTATGGCCAATTTCGGCTTGCGTGATATGCCCGTCGAACGTGACGAGGCCCTGAAGGCGCTGCATGAGCGCATTATTAAGTATCGCAATGCTACGCAAGACGAAAACGGTAACAACTTGTTCTGGATCAGCCAGGGGCCACGTCCGGGAGTAGGGTATTTCTATGCGCTGACGCCGGTTTACCTCGCCAATCGCCTCCAGGCGCTGTTGGGCGTAGAGCAGCCTATTCGCATGGAGAATTTCTTCACTCCGGGCAGTTTACCGATGGGTGTGACCATCCTCGACGAAAATGGCCATGCGCTAATTTCTCTCACTGGCCCTGAAGGGAATATTAAGGCTGAGCCCCACTGGATGCAGGAGCGCTCCTGGTTTGGCTACACGCCGGGTTTCCGCGAGCTGGTATTGAAGAAGAATCTGCCTCCGTCCTCCCTGAGCATCGTGTACTCCGTTCCGGTCGATCTGGTGCTGGAACGGATCCGCATGATGATCCTGAACGCTATCTTGTTGAACGTGCTGGTTGGCGCGGCATTGTTTATGCTCACGCGCATGTATGAACGGCGCATTTTTATTCCGGCGGAAAGTGATGCTCAGCGGCTGGAAGAACATGAGCAGTTTAACCGTAAAATCGTAGCTTCTGCGCCGGTGGGTATTTGTATTCTGCGCACGATGGATGGCATTAACATCCTGAGTAACGAACTGGCACACACCTATCTGAACATGCTGACGCATGAAGACCGTCAGCGGTTAACGCAAATTATTTGTGGCCAACAGGTCAATTTTGTTGATGTACTGACCAGCAACAATACCAATCTGCAAATCAGCTTTGTGCACTCGCGCTATCGCAATGAAAACGTGGCAATTTGTGTCCTGGTTGATGTCAGTGCGCGCGTTAAAATGGAAGAGTCGTTGCAGGAGATGGCTCAGGCGGCGGAACAGGCCAGCCAGTCCAAATCGATGTTCCTTGCGACGGTGAGCCATGAGCTACGTACACCGTTGTATGGCATTATCGGGAACCTTGATTTGTTGCAAACCAAAGAGTTACCGAGTGGGGTGGATCGTCTGGTAACGGCGATGAATAACTCTTCCAGCCTGCTGCTGAAAATTATCAGCGATATTCTCGACTTCTCAAAAATTGAATCTGAACAGCTGAAGATTGAGCCGCGAGAGTTTTCACCGCGTGAAGTCATGAACCATATTACGGCTAACTATTTGCCGCTGGTGGTCCGCAAGCAGTTGGGGTTGTACTGCTTTATCGACCCGGATGTGCCCGTGGCGCTGAATGGCGATCCGATGCGTTTACAACAGGTGATTTCTAATCTGCTGAGTAACGCAATCAAGTTTACCGATACCGGTTGTATTGTGCTTCACGTGCAGTGCAGCGGCGACTACCTGAGCATTCGAGTGCGTGATACCGGGGTGGGTATCCCCGCCAAAGAAGTGGTCCGTTTGTTCGATCCTTTCTTCCAGGTGGGCACTGGCGTACAGCGTAATTTCCAGGGAACGGGACTCGGTTTGGCGATTTGTGAAAAACTGATCAGCATGATGGATGGGGATATTTCCGTCGATTCCGAGCCGGGAATGGGGAGTCAGTTTACGCTGCGTATTCCGCTTTATGGCGCACAGTATCCACTGAAAAAGGGTGTTGAAGGATTGGCAGGCACGCGTTGCTGGCTGGCAGTACGTAATGCGTCACTGTACCAATTTCTCGAATCCAGCCTGACGCGTAACGGGATGACGGTGCTGCGATATGAGGGACAACAGCCCGATGCGGATGACCTGCTGGTGGCCGACGATGTGCTGGAACAGGCCTGGCAGGGACGAGCAGCGGTAATTTTCTGCCGCCGCCATATTGGCATTCCGCTGGAAAGAGAGCCTGGAGAATGGGTACACAGCGTGGCGTCACCGCACGAACTGCCTGCGCTGTTGGCGCATATCTACAGTGTAGAGCTGGGGAGTGAAGATCTCTCCGCGGCGCTGCCAGCCCCGGATAAAGCCGGTGCGACGAACGATGACATGATGATCCTGGTTGTTGACGATCACCCTATCAACCGGCGCTTACTGGCCGATCAGCTGGGATCGTTGGGATATCAGTGTAAAACGGCGAATGACGGTGTGGATGCGCTCAATGTACTCAGCAAAAACCATATCGATATCGTGCTGAGTGACGTCAACATGCCAAATATGGATGGTTATCGCCTGACGCAGCGTATCCGCCAGCTAGGGTTAACGCTGCCTGTTGTGGGGGTAACGGCAAACGCGCTTGCCGAAGAGAAGCAGCGTTGTCTGGAATCAGGTATGGATAGCTGTCTGTCCAAGCCGGTGACCTTAGACGTATTGAAGCAAACGCTGGCGGTCTATGCGGAAAGAGTGAGAAAAACGCGGGGATAGGGGATAAAAGAGCCGGATGGCGGCGTTAGTCTTATCCGGCCTACGAAACGTGCACGATGCTGTTTATTCGTAGGCCTGATAAACGCAGCGCCATCAGGCATTTTGACGTGATAAAGAATTACTCTTTGTCTGACGGACTCAGCGTCACAGAGGAAAGGTAATTCAACAGTGCGATATCGTTTTCCACACCGAGCTTCATCATTGCCGATTTTTTCTGGCTGCTGATGGTTTTAATGCTGCGGTTGAGCTTTTTGGCGATCTCAGTAACCAGGAAACCTTCGGCAAACAAGCGCAGAACTTCACTCTCTTTCGGTGACAGACGTTTGTCGCCATAGCCGCTGGCGCTGATTTTCTCCAGCAGACGAGACACGCTTTCCGGGGTAAATTTCTTACCTTTCTGCAGCGCGGCCAGCGCTTTTGGCAGGTCGGTTGGCGCGCCTTGCTTCAGTACGATCCCTTCGATATCGAGATCCAGTACCGCGCTCAGGATAGCCGGATTGTTGTTCATGGTCAGAACGATAATCGACAGGCTTGGGAAATGACGCTTGATATATTTAATTAACGTGATCCCATCACCGTATTTATCTCCCGGCATGGAGAGGTCGGTAATCAACACATGCGCATCCAACTTAGGCAAATTGTTGATCAGTGCAGTGGAGTCTTCAAATTCGCCGACAACATTTACCCACTCGATTTGCTCAAGTGATTTACGAATACCGAACAGTACAATCGGGTGGTCATCGGCAATAATTACGTTCATAGTGTTCATGTATTGGGCTACCTTGCTACAGCAAGCTCTTGACGTAAACGTCAATGTCGCTGATGTATTTTTCTATACCTGGAGCATCTTTCTCTTGAATAAGATGTTCCAGCGCTTCACATAACTGCTTGCCGGGTACCAGATTAAGCATGGCAAACACGCCTTTCAGGCGATGGGCCGTTTGGGCTAATGCAGCGAAATCGCTGATAGCCGCCTCAGTATACAACCTCTTAACATCATCCGGTACTGTGTCTACAAAGAGTGCGTAGTAACCACTGGCATGAAGTTCGGCGTTTTCATCTCCGCCGAGGGGGAGTTCCTGGAACTCTTCTTGTGCCAGCTGCTCTTCAATCAGCTCAAGGACCGCTTCCTGCATAGCATTGCTCATATTAAAGTTGACGCGCAGTTGGCCTGGGCCAATTTTCCGTACGCCAGACTCATCATCGCTTAAAAGTAGGCCTGAGGCAGTAAGATTAGACGGATTATCCGTTAAAAAGAGATCATATTCTTGACTATTCAACCGTTCATCGGGCGTGATGCAGGTTGCCCCCCAGTTTTCCAGCTGACGTAATACAATGCTACGTACGTCATTTGAGGTGACATCAACCATTACGCAGACGTCATCCAACAGGCGCTCTTCACTATCAGCATGTTGATCGTGCAGCGGCATTTTAACATGGACGATGTAACGTGTTCCAAGTTCTTCCCGTGCTTTAATATTCAGGTGTCCGCCAAGCTTGCGGGCTAACTGATCGCACAGCCAGAACGTCAGCGGGTTGGCTTTGCCATACCGATCGCCCTGCGTGTCATTAATGAATGGGAAATGGAGATTATCAACTTCATTTAATGTGACGCCTTCCCCGGTATCCAGAATGCGGAAGGTCAGGCGTTCGGCCTCTGACTCATCCTGGTCGACTTCCAGCGTGATTTTACCAATCTGCGTGGTGGTTACCGCATATTGGATCAACAGCAGCAAAATACGGCGCAAGGCATCGCGATCGCCACGGCGTTCGTCATGGGCGCTTAAGTGATTTTTAATCAGCAGCTGCAGCCCTTTACGCTTAATGGCCGGCAGAACCTCCGGAACCACGTCGTCAATTAATGCCTGCACGGAAAACAGTGTGGATTCACCTTTCCAGGCATCGTTCTCCAGCAGGTTGGCTAGCTGGATTTCGTCCACCATGCGCACCAGAACGTCGGCCTGATTGGCCAGTTTCTGGCTGTCTGGTGTATTGAGCGCGGCGGCATTAGCAGCCAGCGTTTTCGCGGGGTCTTTCAGCGCGCTGCCAATATTCTGCATAAAGGCCGCGCGGGCCTGCTGGTTTTTCTCATACAGCCGCTGTGCTTGTTTCAGTTTCTTATTGACCAGCACCTCGCGGTCCTGGTCACGAATGATAAAGATCTGCGTTCTCGGGGAGATCTGGCTGCGAAACAGTCTGATCTCATACAGTTCATTATTGATGGTGGCCTGAATCACTCCCTGATGCTGCTCTGCCATATTGGTAATGTTTTGCAGATTTAAATGCGGCAGCAGGTGGTCGGCAATTTTATTGCTGATAACCGTGCGGTTTGCTTCCTGATCGTGTACCAGTAATCCCAGCGGCAGAAGGGAAACAATCTCTTCATTGATTGCGCGCAGAACACGCAGTTCGTTATTTGCCGCAAGGTTTGGCGCCACTTCAGTCGAACGGGCAGGGAGGTGGCGAAAGGTGGTATAGCCAAACAGCGCCAGAGCCAGTAACGCAATGTTCAGCAAAAGCGGTAGCAGAATGCTTTGCAATGTGTCGAGCAGCAATGAGCCAAACGGAACCTGCCACACCAGCCGCATATCCGTTGAGTTTAGCGCCGAAGAGATCTCAATTTTACTGTTGTTGAAATTAATGCTGACGCTGTCAGGCGACTCTTTTTCATTCAGGTGCTCGGTCGTTGAGGTGGCATCAGGTTCCAGATGGAAACTGTCCAACGGCATCCCGGGAGGGATCAAGTCATTAATCGGCAGGTCAAAGGCGACAACCGTTGCCAGATGTCCTGGCTGATTAAAGGTCGTGCGTAGCGTGAAGTAATGCCCGTTTTGCCAGGCCAGACGGCGCAGTGAAGAGAAGCTTTCACGTTCATCCAGCGCATTAGCCTGTTGCAGCATCTCAGCGCGCCGGGAATCCACAATATTTCCAATCGTCGATTCTTTAAAACCAGAGGTCAGATCTTTCAGCGGTAACGTCGAGATTAGGATCAGGCTGTTGTCCTGACCATTCAGGTAATACATTGACCATGGGACATTCTCCGCGCCCCACAACGTGTCCAGATACGTTGAAATACGCTGGGTCATTTCCAGTGTAGAACTGTCATGCGAGCCGAAAATCAGCGCTTCAGTCTTTCTGCGGGGTTTCTCAAGATAATAGATATCTTGTTTCAGACGCGTTTCCTGTAGCCCATCTGCGCCTGGTGAACTGGTTGTAGCGGCAATATTGTCATAGATTTGCCAGGTCACGTATCGCCAGGTATCGACCCTTTTATGAATGGCATGGGTAATATCGACAATCTGATAACTCTTATCCTTTAGCCAGGTGTTGACGGCGCTCTGGACCATAACACCCATCATCACCAACAGCACAACGATCAGTAATAAGAAGAAACGGGTAATACTTCCTGGTAACAGGGAGAATCGGGTGGAAACCGTTGTGTCAGACTGACTCATTCGTGTTTATGACCTGTTAAACGACGCGAAAGATGAAGGGGCAGTATAAAGGGTAATGTATGAATTACCACACTTACACCGCGCGGCATAGCTTGCATTTTTTACGCCTCATTTTGTTGCAGCCATGACGGTGCAAAGGTGTACAGTGGATAAAGGCGGGTACAAATATTTGTACGGAAAGTATACATTTAGCATTAAATAACAAGAAATTATTTATCAAATTTATATCTGATCACAACGCTACGAGATAGTTAATAGTCGTTATAGTTTTGCATCGGTAGCACAGAAAGGTAAGTTTTGTGTAAAGAAGGGTAAAAAAAAACCGAACGCTGAGCATTCGGCTGAAATAGGGGTAAACAGACATTCATAAATGAATGACGGTAATAAATAAAGTTAATGATGATAGCGGGTCTATTTTAGTTGCGAGTGAAGATTTTGTTTTGTCATTCAGTGCTATAAGATTTTTTTGTTTAATGCATTGATTTTAAAGAGTATTGAAATGATTCTTGATTATTTGTGCTTATTCCGACTGTTTTTTGATTTTAAAAAAGTTCCCTCGCATTAACATTTGGAAACATCTATGCCGATAAATGAAACACCTTAAAAGTTTTAGTATCATATTCGTGTTGGATTATTCTGTGTTTTTGCGGAGAATGAAGTTGCCGACTGGTTAATGACCTTAATCAGTATGCAGTGGCATAAAAAAGCAATAAAGGCATATAACAGAGGGTTAATAACATGAAAGTTAAAGTACTGTCCCTCCTGGTACCAGCACTGCTGGTAGCAGGCGCAGCGAATGCGGCTGAAATTTATAACAAAGACGGCAACAAATTAGATCTGTACGGTAAAGTCGATGGTCTGCACTATTTCTCCGACAACAAAGGTGATGATGGTGACAAGACTTACATGCGTATCGGCTTCAAAGGCGAAACTCAGGTTAACGACCAACTGACCGGTTACGGCCAGTGGGAATACCAGATTCAGGGTAATGCGGCTGAAAGTGAAAACAACGCCTGGACCCGTGTAGCGTTTGCGGGTCTGAAATTCGCTGACGTAGGTTCTTTCGACTACGGTCGTAACTACGGCGTAGTTTACGACGTAACGTCCTGGACCGACGTCCTGCCGGAATTCGGCGGCGATACTTACGGTGCTGACAACTTCATGCAGCAGCGTGGTAACGGCTTCGCGACCTACCGTAACACCGACTTCTTCGGTTTGGTTGATGGCCTGAACTTTGCCATTCAGTATCAGGGTAAAAACGGTAGCGTAAGCGGCGAAGACGAGAACGGCAGAACGTTCACTGGCGTGACCAACAACGGTCGTGACGCGCTGCGTCAAAACGGCGACGGCGTTGGCGGATCTATCACTTATGATATCGGTGAAGGCTTCGCACTGGGTACTGCTGTCACCAGCTCCAAACGTACTGACGAGCAGAACCGTTTGAACTTCGGTACTGGCGACCGTGCTGAAACCTACACTGGTGGTCTGAAATACGACGCGAACAACGTGTACCTGGCAGCACAGTACACCCAGACCTACAACGCAACGCGTGCGGGCTCCCTGGGCTGGGCTAACAAAGCACAGAACTTCGAAGCCGTTGCGCAGTACCAGTTCGACTTCGGTCTGCGTCCGTCCGTGGCTTACCTGCAGTCCAAAGGTAAAGACCTGGGCCGCGGCTATGGCGACGAAGATATCCTGAAATATGTTGATGTTGGCGCGACCTACTACTTCAACAAAAACATGTCCACCTATGTTGATTACAAAATCAACCTGCTGGATGACAACCAGTTCACTCGTGATGCTGGCATCAGCACCGATGACATCGTAGCACTGGGCCTGGTTTACCAGTTCTAATCTACATTATGTCTATCAAAGGCCCTGCGGGGCCTTTTTTAATGCCGTTTTTTCGCCGTACAAACAACGATTTTTGGTGTACTCTTGCGCCCGTTCGCATGAGGATAATTACGTATGGAAATGAATTTTTATCGCGCAGCACTGCTGGCTGTGACGATCTTTTTTGTCGGGTGCGATGAGGCCCCGAAACCTGCTCAGACCACAACACCTGCCATCGTTCTGGAAGGTAAAACGATGGGCACTTTCTGGCGGGTCAGCGCGGTAGGCGTAGATGCCAAACGCGCCAGGGAACTGCAGGCCAAGATCCAGACCCAGCTTGATGCCGATGATCAACTGCTCTCCACCTATAAAAACGATTCTGCGTTAATGCGCTTTAACCTGTCGAAAAGTCTGTCGCCGTGGCCGGTTAACGACGCCATGGCGGATATCGTGACTTCGGCGCTACGCATTGGTGCAAAAACCGATGGGGCCATGGATATCACCGTGGGGCCGTTAGTCAACCTGTGGGGCTTTGGCCCGGATCAGCAACCGTTGCATATTCCCACCCAGGGGCAAATTGACGCGGCAAAAGCGCAAACCGGGCTTTCTCATCTGAAAGTGGTGAATGAAGCGCATCAGAACTACCTGCAAAAAGACTTGCCGGATCTGTATGTTGATCTCTCGACCGTTGGTGAAGGGTACGCCGCCGATCATCTGGCTCGATTGATGGAGCAAGAGGGGATCGCCCGTTATCTGGTTTCCGTTGGTGGTGCGCTGAACAGCAGGGGAATGAATGCTGAAGGGCATCCGTGGCGAGTGGCGATCCAGAAACCGACCGATCGCGAAAACGCTGTGCAGGCGATTGTCGACATTAACGGGCACGGCATTAGCACCTCCGGCAGCTACCGGAACTATTATGAGCTGGACGGTAAGCGCCTTTCCCATGTTATCGATCCGCAAACCGGTCGCCCGATCGAACATAATCTGGTGTCCGTAACGGTGATTGCGCCAACGGCGCTGGAAGCCGATGGCTGGGATACCGGATTGATGGTGCTCGGCCCGGAAAAGGCCAAAGAAGTCGTGCGTCGTGAAGGGCTGGCGGTCTATATGATTGTGAAAGAGGGTGAGGGGTTTAAAACCTGGATGTCGCCGCAGTTTAATAGCTTTCTGGTCAGCGAAAAAAATTAAAAAGCAAGATTGCGGGTTTTTATGCCCGACGATGGGGACACACTGAGGCTAAGCGCTATGCTTAACAAAGGAGTCCGAAATGAAAAATCGTTTACGCATCACTGACGATGACCGTTGGCAGTCCGTTGTGGATCGCGACGTTGACGCCGACGGTCAGTTTGTTTTTGCCGTCCAGACCACCGGTGTTTTCTGCCGTCCGTCCTGTCGGGCAAAACATGCGCTGCGCAAAAATGTCCGTTTTTTCGCCGATGCCCAGCAGGCACAGGATGCCGGGTTTCGCCCCTGTAAGCGCTGTCAGCCGGATAAAGACAGCGCGCAACAGCATCGGCTGGATAAAATTGCCCGCGCCTGTCAGTTGTTGGAACAAGAGTCACCTCTTACGTTGGACGAGCTGGCACAGCAGGTGGCAATGAGCCCGTATCACTTGCATCGTCTGTTCAAAGCCACGACGGGCATGACCCCGAAAGTGTGGCAACAATCATGGCGTGCTCGCCGTCTGCGTGATGCCCTGGCGAAAGGTGTTCCGGTTACACAGGCGATTCTCAACGCCGGATTCCCCGACAGCAGCAGCTACTACCGCAAAGCCGATCAAGCATTAGGCATGACGGCAAAGCAATTTCGTAAAGGTGGCGACAACGTTTCTGTACGCTATACCCTCGCAGATTGCGCTCTGGGTCGCTGTCTGGTGGCGGAAAGCGAGCGGGGTATCTGCGCGATCTTGCTTGGCGATGATGACGCTACGTTGGTTGCGGATCTTCATGCGCTGTTTCCCGCCGCGCAGGATGTTCCTGCAGATGCCAATTTTCAGCAGCGCGTGCGCGAAGTGATCGTAGCGATCAATTCGCGTGACGCGCCGCTATCGCTACCCCTGGATATCCGGGGCACCGCATTTCAGCAGCAGGTGTGGCAGGCGCTGCGCACAATTCCGTGCGGCGAAACAGTGAGCTACCAACAGCTGGCCAGCGCCATCGGCAAACCGAAGGCGGTGCGCGCGGTGGCCAGTGCCTGTGGGGCCAACAAACTGGCGATTGTTATCCCGTGTCACCGGGTGATCCGTGGCGATGGCGCACTTTCGGGCTACCGATGGGGTATTGCGCGCAAGGCGCAGCTACTGCATCGGGAAGCTACTGGCGAGGAAACATAATGCTCGATCTCTTTGCGGATGCGAAACCCTGGCAGGAGCCGCTGGCGTCAGGTGCGGTTATTCTGCGACGTTTCGCTTTTGACTCTGCGCCCTCTTTACTGCAGGCGATAGCGGCTGTCGCCAGACAGTCGCCGTTTCGCCAGATGGTGACGCCCGGCGGCTATACGATGTCGGTGGCGATGACCAACTGCGGCCATCTGGGCTGGACGACGGATCAACATGGCTATCTTTATTCTCCGTTTGATCCACTCACCGGCACGCACTGGCCGCCGCTGCCGGATGCGTTCGCTGATCTGTGCCAACAGGCGGCGACGGCGGCGGGCTATGCTGATTTTCAACCCGATGCCTGCCTGATTAACCGCTACACGCCAGGGGCAAAACTGTCCTTACATCAGGATAAAGACGAGCCCGACCTGCGGGCGCCAATTGTCTCTGTATCGCTGGGGCTACCAGCCATCTTTCAATTTGGCGGCTTGCGCCGTAATGACCCTTTAAAGCGTTTACTGCTGGAACACGGCGATGTCGTGGTGTGGGGCGGTAATTCGCGGCTGTTTTATCATGGGATCCAGCCGCTTAAGACGGGCTATCATCCGTTGACCGGAGACTGTCGTTACAATCTGACTTTTCGCCAGGCAGGTAAAAAAGAATAAAAATAAGAATTATTATTGCTGTCGACGAAGAGATGTTTAAACTGCGGGCTGTTATTACTTGTCCGGGTTGTGTGCATGGAACTTTTACTTCTTGTCTGGCGGCAGTATCGCTGGCCATTTATCAGCGTGATGGCGCTCAGCCTCGCCAGCGCCGCGTTGGGGATTGGGCTGATTGCGTTTATCAACCAGCGCTTGATCGAAACGGTCGACACCACGCTGATGGTGCTACCGGAGTTTCTTGGCCTGCTGCTGTTGTTGATGGTTGTCACCCTCGGTTCTCAGCTGGCGTTGACCACGCTGGGTCACCACTTTGTCTACCGCCTGCGTAGCGAATTTATCAAACGAATTCTGGATACTCACGTCGAGCGTATTGAACAGCTTGGCAGCGCCTCGTTGCTGGCCGGTTTAACCATTGATATCCGCAACATCACCATCGCCTTTGTTCGTCTGCCTGAGCTGGTGCAGGGGATTATCCTGACCATAGGATCGGCGGCGTATCTGGCGATGCTGTCGACCAAAATGCTACTGGTAACGGCAATCTGGATGGCAATCACCATCTGGGGCGGATTTGTGCTGGTGGCGCGGGTGTATAAACACATGGCCACCTTGCGCGAAACTGAAGACAAGTTGTACAACGATTATCAGACGGTGCTGGAAGGGCGCAAAGAGCTGACGCTTAACCGCGAGCGCGCAGAGCATATCTTTAATCAGATGTACGTCCCGGATGCCAAAGAGTATCGCCACCACATTATCCGTGCCGATACCTTCCACCTGAGCGCGGTTAACTGGTCGAACATTATGATGCTGGGTGCCATTGGCCTGGTGTTCTGGATGGCTAACAGTTTGGGATGGGCTGATACCGCCGTGGCAGCGACCTATTCTCTGACGCTGTTATTCCTGCGAACACCGTTGCTCTCTGCCGTTGGCGCGCTGCCGACGCTGCTTACCGCGCAGGTGGCGTTCAACAAGCTGAATAAATTCGCACTGGCACCTTTTAAGGCCGAATTCCCACGCCCAGCCGCGTTTCCCAACTGGCAAACGCTGGAGCTGCGCAACGTGGTTTTCCACTATCAGGATAATGCGTTTTCCGTAGGGCCGGTGAATCTGACGATTCATCGCGGTGAACTGATCTTTCTGATTGGCGGTAACGGTAGCGGAAAATCTACGCTGGCGATGTTACTGACCGGTCTATATCAGCCGCAGTCAGGCGAGATATTGCTTGATGGCAAGAGCGTAGCGGTTGAAAAACCGGAAGACTACCGCAAGCTATTCTCCGCCGTGTTTACCGACGTCTGGCTGTTTGACAAACTGCTGGGGCCGGAAGGTAAAGAGGCTAATCCGCAGCTGGTCGCGAAGTGGCTGGAGCATCTGAAAATGGGTCACAAGCTGGAGCTGAGCGATGGCCGTATCCTCAATCTGAAGCTGTCGAAAGGGCAGAAGAAACGCGTGGCGCTGCTGCTGGCCCTGGCGGAGGAGCGTGACATCATTCTGCTGGACGAATGGGCTGCCGATCAGGATCCCCATTTCCGCCGGGAGTTCTATCAGGTGCTATTGCCTTTGATGCAGGAAATGGGGAAAACCATTTTCGCCATCAGCCACGACGATCACTATTTTATTCACGCCGATCGTCTACTGGAAATGCGTAACGGACAGTTGAGTGAACTGTTGGGCGATGAACGTGACGCCGCCTCGCGCGACGCGGTGGCTCGCACAGCCTGATCCTTCGTGCCGCCGGTTTTTTAGCCACCCGACGGCACTGTTTATTGTTATTTACATAAATCGGCATCATGATTAATGATATTTCATATCATGGATTTATGATTAATGTCTGTAATAAACAAAAACAGCGCCAGACTGCGTGATGAAGAGCGTGCGCGCCTCATCTGGCTGCTGACCACTGATAAAGCCATTATATCAACGCTGTTGGGCAAGCTTACCCTGGCTGAGCAATATGACGTCGGTACGTTAGCCGACGATATTGCTGAGGTAGGGGCGCTGGTGGCCCACCTGCCACCGCCAGACCTGGCCGATACCCTCGAAGCTTTGCCCTCTGAAGAGCGCCACGCCCTGTGGCGACTGGTCGAAAATGAAAAGCGCGGTAACGTCTTGCTTGAGGCGTCTGAAAACGTCTGGGACGACCTGATCGATGAGATGAGCGACCGCGAGCTGCTGGATGCGCTGCAATATCTCGATATCGATGAACAGATTTACCTGGTGCAGCATTTGCCTCGTAACCTTACCGGTCGTCTGCTGGCGACGTTACCGGCAGAGGAGCGGACGCGCGTCCGCCAGGTGCTGCACTACGAGAAAAATAGCGTCGGCGCGATCATGGAGTTCGAGGTCATCACTGTGCGTCCGGACGTGACGCTGGAAGTGGTGCAACGCTACCTGCGGCGGCTGGGGAAAATGCCGGAGAATACCGATAAACTTTTCGTGACCGATCGCAATAAAGTGCTGGTTGGCGAACTGACGCTAACCTGCATTTTACTCAATGATGTGCAGCGAAAAGTCAGCGAGGTGATGGAAGATGACCCGCTCACCTTTTCTCCTGAAGATATCGCCGAAAACGCTGCGCGTACCTTCGAACGCGACAACCTGGTCAGCGCCGCGGTGGTTGACCCTTCCGGTAAACTGATGGGCCGTTTAACCATCGATGAGATCGTCGACGTTGTCTATGAAGAAACCGACACCGATCTGCGTCGAATGGGGGGCTTAAGCGCCGAAGAGGACGTGTTTGCGCCTGTTACCAAAGCGGTAAAAACCCGCTGGGCGTGGTTGGCCGTTAACCTCTGTACCGCCTTTATCGCCTCGCGGGTGATCGACGGTTTTGAACATACGATTTCGCAACTGGTGGCGCTGGCCTCGTTGATGCCGATTGTGGCGGGTATCGGCGGCAATACCGGGAATCAAACTATCACTATGATCGTCCGCGCGCTGGCGCTGCAAAATATTCAGCCGGGGAACCTGACGTTTCTCATCCTGCGCGAGATGGGCGTGGCGCTAATCAACGGCCTCGTGTGGGGCGGGATTATGGGCGGCATTACCTGGTGGCTGTACGATGATATGGCGCTCGGTGGTGTGATGACTCTGGCGATGATGCTCAATCTGCTGATGGCGGCGTTGATGGGGGTTATCATTCCGATGACGATGGTGAAGCTCGGGCGCGACCCGGCGGTCGGCTCGAGCGTCATGATAACCGCTATCACTGATACTGGTGGTTTCTTTATTTTTCTCGGTCTGGCAACGCTGTTTCTGATGTAGTCGCCCGTTTGCGTCTGACGATACGCGGTAGAATAAGCATCGTCATCACCCCGGCAACCACGCCAATCGCCAGGTTGCCGGTAGAAACCGTGGCAGCGACGGTCACCAGCATCACCAGCGTTTCAGTGACGGGTAGTTTCGTCAGCGTGGCGGGCTGGATGCTGTGCCAACTGAAGGTTTTCACCGCCACAATCACCATAATACCTGCCAGCACCGACATGGGTATTTCTGCCATAACTTCGCTTAACCCTGTGACTAACAGGAGTAATACCAGTCCGGCGGCAACCGTCGAGACGCGGCTGCGTCCTTTGCCCATCTCGACGTTAACGATGGTTTGACCAATCATCGCGCACCCGGCGATGCCGCCATAAAATCCGGCCAAAATATTGGCAATCCCCAGTCCGGTGCTTTCGCGATTCTTATTCGACGGCGTCACCGTCAGGTCATCCACCAGACGGGCGGTTAACAGCGACTCCATCAAACCAACAAAAGCGATGCTCAGCGCGCAGGGCCAGATAATCGCCAGCGTGTGCAGGTTGAGCGGAGCCAACAACTGGGTGAAACCCGGCAGTCCGCCGCTCATTGAACCTTCGTCACCGACGGTCGGTAACAGTTGCCCGCTGGTGACAGTGAACACGGTTAGCAGCACAATGGCGATAAGCGGTGCGGGGATTGCTTTAATAAACCGCGGAACCCACAGCACAATCAGCAGCGTCAGGACAAACAGCCCCCAGATGAGCGGGCTTTTGCCCCAGAAATGCGGGACCTGGGCAAAGAAAATCAATATCCCCAGCGCGTTAACAAAGCCGGTCATCACGGCCGTAGGGATGAATCGCATCAGACGTGCCATTCCCAATACACCAAACAGGATCTGAATCATCCCGGCCAGCACCACTGCAGGCAGGATGTATTGCACGCCGTGTTGATGCACCATCGGACCAATCACCAGCGCGACCGATCCTGCAGCGGCGGTAACCATTGCGGGACGACCGCCTAAAAAAGACATCGCCAGGCACAGTACGACGGAGGCTACCAGACTGACTTTAGGATCAACGCCTGCGATCACGGAAAACGAGATTACTTCCGGGATCAGCGCCAGGGCGGTTACCACACCGGCCAGCGTTTCGCGCACCAGCAGACGGGGTTGGCGGAGCACGGCGCGGGTCGTGTGTTCCGAGACTGTGGCAGAGGAATGTTGAGTTGCAGACATAGTTACACTCAGGTCAAAAATGGCCTGATACAGCAGACCGACAGGCATCCGTGCGGTGAATAGCAAAGCGCAGCATAGTACCCGTCAGATGGACCGGTTTCCAGAAATGATTGCCAATAACCGCATAAGCTATCAACGTATTAATAACATTTTTAAAAATTAAATATAATTTATAAACTTTATTTAATTATTTTTACTTAAGTGTTACCGTTGGTGCCGCTCGATTTTCACCTGCATTAAAAGCAAAAAAGCGATACTAAAAGTAAGGCATTAACATTATGAAAAAAGTGACTGCCATGCTCTTCACCATGGCCGTTGGGCTGAATGTTGTCTCGATGGCGGCAAAAGCGAAAGCGGCGGAAGAGCAGGAAACGGATGTACTGTTGATTGGCGGCGGCATCATGAGCGCCACGCTGGGAACCTATTTACAGGAGCTGGAGCCGCAATGGTCAATGACCATGGTTGAGCGACTGGATGGTGTAGCGCAGGAAAGCTCAAACGGCTGGAATAACGCCGGAACCGGCCACTCCGCACTGATGGAGCTGAACTACACGCCTAAAAAGGCCGACGGTAGCATCAGCATTGAAAAGGCAGTCGAAATTAACGAAGCCTTCCAGATTTCCCGCCAGTTTTGGGCCTATCAGGTCAATAATGGCGTAATGCATGAACCACGCTCGTTTATCACCACCGTTCCGCACATGAGTTTTGTCTGGGGTGACGAGAACGTGAACTTCCTTCGTGCCCGTTACACCGCACTGCAGCAGAGCACGCTGTTCCGTGGTATGCGCTATTCAGAAGACCACGCGCAGATCAAAGAGTGGGCGCCGCTGGTCATGGAAGGTCGCGATCCGCAGCAGAAAGTCGCGGCAACGCGTACCGAGATTGGTACTGACGTGAATTACGGCGAAATCACCCGCCAACTGATTACCTCATTGCAGAAAAAGCCCAACTTTGCGCTGCAGTTGAGCACCGAAGTGCGTGGCTTTAAGCGTAATGCCGATAATAGCTGGACTGTCACAGTCGCCGATCTGAAAAATAACGAAGCGGAACACGATATCAAGGCGAAGTTTGTCTTTATCGGTGCCGGTGGCGCTGCGCTGAAGCTGTTGCAGGAAACCGACATTCCGGAAGCGAAAGGCTATGCCGGATTCCCGGTGGGCGGGCAGTTCCTGGTTGCGGAAAACCCGGATGTGGTCAATCGCCACCTGGCGAAAGTGTACGGTCAGGCCTCCGTTGGCGCGCCGCCGATGTCTGTACCGCATATCGACACCCGTATCCTTGATGGCAAGCGCGTTGTGCTGTTTGGGCCATTCGCGACATTCTCCACCAAGTTCCTGAAGAATGGTTCATTGTGGGATCTGCTCAGCTCGACCACCACCTCAAACTTTATGCCGATGGTCAACGTGGGTCTGGATAACTTCGATCTGGTGAAATATCTGGTGAGCCAGGTGATGCTCAGCGACGACGACCGTTTTGCTGCGCTGCAAGAGTACTATCCGCAGGCGAAAAAAGAAGACTGGCGTTTATGGCAGGCTGGCCAGCGTGTGCAGATCATCAAAAGCGATGCGGAGAAGGGCGGCGTGCTGCGTCTGGGCACTGAAGTCGTCAGCGATAAAGAAGGCACGATTGCAGCGCTGCTGGGAGCTTCTCCGGGCGCATCAACCGCGGCACCGATCATGCTGCATCTGATGGAAAAAGTGTTTAAAGATAAAGTAGCCAGCCCCGAGTGGCAGGCGAAGCTGAAAACCATTATTCCGTCTTATGGTACTAAGCTGAACGGTAACGTTGAGGCTACGGAACAAGAGCTGCAGTACACCAGTGAGGTTCTGGGTCTGAAATATGACAAGCCGCAGGTTGCTGATGAAGCGCCGAAACCACAGCTGAAACCTCAGGCACAACCTCAGTCTGAACAGAAAGCCGTCGCGGATATCGCGCTGTAAAATAAAATGCCGGATGGCGCTGCTGCGCTTATCCGGCATTGTTTATGCGTCTGTAGGCCGGATAAGGCGGTACGCTGCCATCCGGCACATTCTCACTTAGCGCGCGACTGCGTCCTGAATTTTGTCTTCCGCTTTCCAGATACGGTATTTAACGTCCACGTTTTCCGGGGTATAGACCACAATCGGCAACTTGCTGTTGTAACGCAGCATGCCGTCATCACCCAGATGTGCAGTAATGAATTTCTTCTCTTTCTTACCGTCCGGGCAGGCCATCATGGTTGAAACCGGAGACGTAACTTTGTCAAAGACATAGTAGTCATATCCCCAACCCTCCAGCGTTTTGCTGTCCAGTTCTCCGCCCAGGCGGTGTTGGTTACAGTCAACTTCCAGCGTTTGTCCGATCAGCAGCTCTACTTTCAGAGTAGATTCATCTTTCTCAGGGGTAAGCTGGATAACCTGGCGCTTCATACCCTTTTCCGCCTTGGGATAAGGGGCGACTTTTTCCAGCGGCTGAGCGGCGGTATCGTTACTGGCAGCCCATGCAGAGGTGCTGGCAAAGGCGGCGAAAAGTACGGCAGGGACAATTGTCTTCATCTTATTGTTCACAGTGTTTCCTTTCTTCTGTCTTATGAACGAGTCTGTAGCAGGTTAACATATTTGGATAATCTATTAATCTGGATTTACTTATATTTAAAGTGTATTAGGTAGCGTTTCGTTTCCATAGTAGCGATATATCCTAGGAATTATCCTAATATTGAGATCTTTGTCTTTTTGAGTAAGTCGTTATATACATTGTTATATAACTCATTGAAATGTGAGCAAAAGCGCATTTTTTCCCGCCAACTCAACACTCCTTTGATCCGGCAACAGCATTTACCCCAATTGGGGTATGCACCTCTAACACATCCTGAAATATCTTACGGCTAAAAATAACTACTCATAAATAGTGCAGTTTTTTATGTCGTTCAACCCGCCGAGGGAGGGCGTCATTATGGAAGGACAATGTCATGGTTGATTTATCCCGTCGAGGCATGTTGACAGGCAGTTGGCGAAACGCCAGCGCAGGGATTCGTCCGCCGTGGAGCAAGGAAGACTCTCACTTTCTGGCCCATTGCCTCCGTTGTGACGCCTGCATCCAGGCGTGCGAAACCGACATCCTGCAGCGAGGCCAGGGTGGTTACCCGAGCGTAAATTTCAAACACGGCGAGTGCAGCTTTTGCTATGCCTGCGCAGAAGCCTGTCCCGAATCACTTTTTCTTCCGCGCCACACCAGGGCATGGGATCTGAATTTTACGATTGGGGAAAACTGTCTCGCACATCAGTCCGTTGAATGTCACCGCTGTCAGGATAGCTGTGAGCCCATGGCAATAACCTTTCGCCCCACGCTTTCCGGCATTTATCAGCCGCAGCTCGACAATCAGGACTGTAACGGATGTGGCGCCTGTGTCGCTATCTGCCCGGTATCAGCCATTAACGCGGAGTACAACCATGGACAATAACTGGCAGGTCTGCAGCCTGGTCGTTCAGGCCAAAAGCCAGCATATCAACGATATCGCCACGCAGTTGCGTTCCTTTCCCGGTTGCGAAGTTGCACTCAGCGATGTGGAAAGTGGTCAGTTGATTGTGGTGGTGGAAGCTGAGCAAAGTGAAACGCTAATGAAAACAATTGAGTCAGTACGCAACGTTGCGGGCGTACTGGCGGTGTCGCTGGTTTATCACCAGCAGGATGAGCAAGGTGAGGAAACACCATGAAACTCAGTCGTCGTAGCTTTATGAAAGCTAACGCCGTTGCGGCCGCTGCGGCGGCTGCCGGGTTAAGCGTGCCGGGCGTTGCCCGCGCGGTAGTCGGTCAGCAAGAAGCCATCAAATGGGACAAAGCCCCGTGCCGTTTTTGCGGGACGGGCTGTGGCGTATTGGTCGGAACGCAGCAAGGGCGTGTTGTGGCATGCCAGGGCGATCCGGATGCGCCGGTTAACCGTGGGCTTAACTGCATCAAAGGTTACTTCCTGCCGAAAATCATGTACGGAAAAGACCGTTTAACGCAGCCGATGCTGCGCATGAAAGACGGCAAGTATCACAAAGAAGGCGAGTTCACCCCGATTAGCTGGGACCAGGCCTTTGACGTGATGGAAGAGAAATTCAAAACGTCGATGAAAGAGAAAGGCCCGGAGTCTATCGGTATGTTCGGCTCTGGCCAGTGGACGATTTGGGAAGGTTATGCCGCTGCCAAATTGTTTAAAGCGGGTTTCCGTTCCAATAACATCGACCCGAACGCACGTCACTGCATGGCCTCAGCGGTAGTCGGTTTTATGCGTACCTTCGGTATGGATGAACCGATGGGCTGCTATGACGATATCGAACATGCGGATGCCTTCGTCCTGTGGGGCGCGAATATGGCAGAGATGCACCCGATCCTGTGGTCGCGCATCACCAACCGTCGTCTGTCCGATCCTAATGTTAACGTCGCGGTTCTTTCCACCTTCCAGCACCGCAGCTTTGAGCTGGCGGATAACGGTATGGTCTTCACGCCGCAAACCGATCTGGTGATCCTCAACTACATCGCGAACTACATTATTCAAAACAATGCGATTAACCAGGATTTCTTTAGCAAGCACGTTAACCTGCGTAAAGGCGTGACGGACATCGGCTACGGTCTGCGTCCAACCCATCCGCTGGAAAAAGCGGCGAAAAACCCGGGATCCGATGCTTCTGAACCGATGAGCTTTGAGGATTACAAAGCCTTCGTTGCTGAGTACACGCTGGATAAAACCGCCGAAATGACCGGTGTGCCGAAAGATCAGCTGGAACAGCTGGCGCAGCTGTATGCCGATCCGAAGAAAAAAGTCATCTCCTACTGGACGATGGGCTTTAACCAGCACACCCGCGGCGTGTGGGCCAACAACCTGGTCTATAACCTGCACTTGCTGACTGGCAAAATCTCCCAGCCAGGCTGCGGCCCGTTCTCTCTGACCGGCCAGCCTTCAGCGTGCGGCACCGCGCGTGAAGTCGGTACGTTCTCCCACCGTCTGCCTGCGGACATGGTGGTAACGAACGAAAAACACCGCGATATCTGTGAGAAGCACTGGAATATTCCGTCAGGGACCATTCCGGCAAAAGTTGGTCTGCACGCCGTGGCGCAAGATCGCGCGCTGAAAGATGGCAAGCTCAATGTCTACTGGGCGATGTGTACTAACAACATGCAGGCAGGTCCGAACATCAACGAAGAGCGTATGCCGGGCTGGCGCGATCCGCGTAACTTCATCATCGTCTCCGATCCGTACCCGACGATCAGCGCCCTGTCGGCTGACCTGATCCTGCCGACCGCGATGTGGGTAGAGAAAGAAGGCGCCTACGGGAACGCGGAACGCCGTACACAGTTCTGGCGTCAGCAAATTAAAGCGCCGGGCGAATCGAAATCGGATCTGTGGCAACTGGTGCAATTCTCTCGTCGCTTCAAAACAGAAGAAGTATGGCCGGAAGAGCTGCTGGCACAAAAACCGGAACTGCGCGGTAAAACGCTGTATGACGTGCTGTTTGCTACGCCAGCAGTAACGAAATTCCCAGTGACTGAACTGGCTGAAGATCAACTGAACGATGAATCCCGCGAGCTGGGCTTCTATCTGCAAAAAGGCTTGTTCGAAGAGTACGCCTGGTTTGGCCGCGGTCACGGGCACGATCTTGCGCCATTTGACGATTACCACAAAGCGCGCGGTTTACGCTGGCCGGTCGTTGAGGGTAAAGAGACCCAGTGGCGCTACAGCGAAGGCAACGACCCTTACGTGAAAGCAGGTGAAAGCTACAAGTTCTACGGTAAACCGGACGGTAAAGCGGTTATCTTCGCGCTGCCATTTGAGCCTGCTGCTGAAGCGCCGGATAAAGAATATGACCTGTGGCTGTCTACCGGACGTGTGCTGGAACACTGGCATACTGGCAGTATGACGCGTCGTGTGCCTGAACTGCACCGTGCTTTCCCAGAAGCCGTGCTGTTTATCCACCCGCTGGATGCAAAAGCACGCGATCTGCGCCGTGGCGATAAGGTCAAAGTGATTTCCCGTCGTGGCGAAGTGATTTCGATTGTTGAAACACGCGGTCGTAACCGTCCGCCGCAGGGGCTGGTGTATATGCCGTTCTTCGATGCCGCACAGCTGGTGAACAACCTGACGCTGGATGCGACGGATCCGCTCTCCAAAGAGACGGATTTCAAGAAGTGCGCCGTGAAACTGGCGAAGGTGTAACGCGTTATGTCCCGGTCAGCAAAACCCCAAAATGGCCGCCGCCGCTTTCTGCGCGATATGGTTCGCGCAGCGGGCGGGCTGGCCGTCGTTGGCGTGGCGCTGGGGTTGCAACAACAAACCGCACGCGCAACCGGCGTGCGGTTGCGCCCGCCAGGTGCACTGAGCGAGGAGGCATTCGCCAGCGCCTGCGTACGTTGTGGTCAGTGCGTTCAGGCATGTCCCTATGACACGCTGAAGCTGGCAACGCTGGCCTCCGGGCTGGCGGCCGGTACGCCATACTTTGTCGCCCGTGATATTCCCTGCGAAATGTGTGAGGACATTCCGTGTGCCAAAGTCTGCCCGAGCGGCGCGTTGGACAGGGAAATTGAATCCATTGACGATTCGCGTATGGGGCTGGCGGTACTGCTGGATCACGAAAACTGCCTCAACTATCAGGGATTACGCTGCGACGTTTGCTATCGCGAGTGCCCGAAAATTGATGAGGCGATCACCCTGGAGCTGGACCGCAACATGCGTACCGGCAAGCATGCGCGGTTTATTCCGACCGTGCACAGCGATGCCTGTACCGGCTGTGGGAAATGCGAAAAAGTCTGCGTACTGGAACAGCCAGCAATAAAAGTGCTGCCGCTGTCGCTGGCAAAAGGGGAGTTAGGACACCATTACCGCTTCGGTTGGCTGGAGGGGAACAATGGCAAATCGTAAACGTGATGCGGGGCGTGAAGCGCAGGCAAAAAAAGGATGGTGGAAGAGTCATCGCTGGCTGCTGCTGCGTCGTTTGAGCCAGTTTCTGATACTGGCGATGTTCCTCAGCGGCCCGTGGCTTGGCGTATGGATCCTGCATGGCAACTACAGTAGCAGCCTGTTGCTGGACGCTATCCCGTTCACCGATCCGCTGATTACTCTGCAAAGCCTGGCCAGCGGGCATCTGCCGGCGACGGTGGCGTTAACGGGAGCAGCTATCATCACGGTGCTGTATGCCCTGGCCGGTAAGCGGCTGTTTTGTAGCTGGGTTTGTCCCATGAACCCGGTTACCGATTTAGCCAGTTGGTTGCGCAGAAGGTTTGACCTGAATCAGTCCGCAACCCTGCCGCGCCATATACGGTACGTCCTGCTGGTGGTTATCCTGGTCGGTTCCGCCCTGACCGGTACGCTGTTGTGGGAGTGGATAAATCCAGTCTCTCTGCTTGGACGGAGCCTGGTAATGGGATTCGGTAGCGGAGCGTTGCTGATCCTCGCGCTGTTTTTATTTGATTTACTGGTCGTTGAGCATGGCTGGTGCGGGCATCTTTGCCCACTGGGTGCGCTGTATAGCGTGGTGGGAAGCAAAGGGGCATTAACCGTTTCGGCAAAAGAACGTAACAGATGTAACCGCTGTATGGATTGTTTTCATGTTTGCCCGGAACCGCATGTGCTACGTGCGCCGGTGCTGGATGAGCAAAGTCCGGTGCAGGTAACCAGCCGCGATTGCATGGCCTGCGGTCGCTGCGTGGATGTCTGTTCTGAGGATGTTTTTACAATAACAACACGATGGAGTTCGGGAGCGAAATCATGAAAAGCCATGACCTGATTAAGACGCTGTGTCAATGGACGGCCCTGCTTGCCCTGGTCGTCAGTGGGGCCGTTTGGGCTGCAAATGGAGTGGATCTGAGCCAGTCACCGGAAGTCTCAGGAACACAAGAAGGGGCGATTCGCATGCCGAAAGAGCAAGAGCGCATGCCGCTGAACTATGTGAATCAGCCGCCGATGGTTCCGCATAGCGTTGAAGGGTATCAGGTGACGACTAACACTAACCGCTGCCTGCAATGCCACGGTGTGGAAAGCTATCGCACCACCGGTGCGCCGCGAATCAGTCCGACGCACTTTATGGACAGCGACGGCAAGGTATTGGCTGAAGTTGCGCCGCGTCGTTATTTCTGCCTGCAATGTCACGTTCCGCAGGCTGACGCCGCGCCGATTGTTGAAAATACCTTCACCCCCTCGAAAGGTTACGGGAAATAAGAGGTCATTATGGAAAATTCTAACCGTAAACCAGGCTGGATTAAGCGCGTCTGGCAATGGTGGCGTCGCCCCAGCCGTCTGGCGCTCGGCACGCTGTTGTTAATCGGCTTTGTGGGCGGCATTATTTTCTGGGGCGGCTTTAATACCGGTATGGAAAAGGCCAATACAGAAGAGTTCTGCATTAGCTGTCACGAAATGCGCAATACGGTATACCAGGAATACATGGAAACCGTACACTACAACAACCGCAGTGGTGTGCGAGCGACTTGCCCTGATTGCCACGTCCCCCATGAGTGGGGCCCGAAAATGATCCGTAAGATCAAGGCCAGTAAAGAGCTGTACGCGAAAGCACTGGGGCTGATAGATACACCGCAGAAATTTGAAGACCATCGTCTGACGATGGCGCAAAATGAGTGGCGGCGTATGAAAGATAATAATTCGCAAGAGTGCCGAAACTGTCACAACTTCGAGTTTATGGATTTAACCGCCCAGAAAGGCGTTGCGGCCAAAATGCACGACCAGGCCGTGAAAGACGGGCAAACCTGTATTGACTGTCATAAAGGGATAGCGCACAAACTGCCTGATATGCGCGAAGTCAAACCGGGCTTTTAACAGGATGTAGATAACCAGGTATGCTTGAAGCCAGAGAATTACTTTGCGAGCGAGATGACAGAATACTGTTCAGCAATCTGTCATTTCGCGTCAACGCAGGGGAATGGGTACAAATTACCGGCAGCAACGGCGCAGGGAAAACCACTCTGCTGCGGTTGCTTACCGGGCTGGCGCGTCCCGATGCAGGGGAGGTTTGCTGGCAAGAGCAGCCGCTGCATTACGTGCGGGACAGCTACCATCAGCAACTGCTGTGGATCGGACATCAGCCGGGGATAAAAACCCGGCTTTCGGCGTTGGAGAACCTGCGTTTCTTCCATCATGACGGCGACATTGCACTGTGTCTGGCTGCGCTGGCGCAGGCGGGACTTGCCGGATATGAAGATATCCCGGTGAACCAGCTCTCCGCCGGACAACAGCGGCGTGTGGCGCTGGCCCGTTTGTGGCTGACCCGCGCCCGGCTGTGGATCCTCGATGAACCCTTTACCGCCATTGATGTGAACGGCGTTGAGCGACTGACTCAGCGTATGGCGCAGCATACGGAGCAGGGCGGTATTGTTATTCTCACCACCCACCAACCGCTCAATGTCGAAACCGATAAAGTGCGACGTATTGCGCTGACCAGCGAGAGGGCAACGCAATGATGTGGCGAATCTTCCGTTTAGAACTGCGAGTTGCGTTTCGTCATAGTGCGGAAATCGCCAATCCTTTATGGTTCTTCCTGATTGTTATTACGCTGTTCCCGCTGAGCATTGGGCCGGAGCCGCAGCTTCTGGCGCGCATTGCGCCGGGCATCATTTGGGTTGCGGCGCTGCTGGCGTCATTGCTGGCGCTGGAACGCCTGTTTCGTGATGATCTGCAGGACGGCAGCCTTGAGCAACTGATGCTGCTGCCGTTACCGCTACCGGCCGTGGTGCTGGCGAAAGTGATGGCGCACTGGGTCGTGACCGGCCTGCCGCTGTTGATTCTCTCGCCGCTAGTGGCGCTGCTGCTGGGCATGGATATGTACAGCTGGAAAATTATGGCGCTGACGTTGTTACTCGGAACGCCGACGCTGGGCTTCCTCGGTGCGCCGGGTGTGGGGCTGACGGTGGGCTTAAAGCGCGGCGGCGTGTTGCTAAGCGTGCTGGTGCTCCCGCTCACCATACCCTTACTGATTTTTGCAACCGCCGCGATGGATGCGGCTTCTATGCACTTACCGGTTGAAGGGTACATGGCAATTCTGGGCGCGTTGCTGGTCGGCAGCGCCACGTTAAGCCCGTTTGCCACAGCCGCGGCGTTACGGATAAGCGTGCAGTAACGAGAATTAGATGTGTAGGCCGGGCAAGGCGCTCTGGCACAACGGATTTTAATTTATGGAGTCTGGTGACTGAACTATGTGGAAAACACTTCATCAATTGGCGATGCCCCCTCGGCTCTATCAGATCTGTGGCTGGTTTATCCCGTGGCTGGCGATTGCCAGCGCGGTGGTACTCATAACGGGATGGGTCTGGGGCTTTGGTTTTGCGCCTGCGGATTATCAGCAGGGGCAGAGCTATCGCATTATTTATCTGCACGTTCCGGCGGCAATCTGGTCGATGGGCATTTATGCCTCGATGGCTGTTGCCGCGTTTATCGGCCTGGTCTGGCAGATGAAAATGGCCAATCTGGCGCTGGCTGCGATGGCGCCGATTGGTGCAGTGTTTACCTTTATTGCGCTGGTGACCGGCTCCGCATGGGGCAAACCGATGTGGGGAACCTGGTGGGTCTGGGATGCTCGACTCACCTCTGAACTGGTACTGTTGTTTCTCTACGTGGGTGCCATTGCGCTGTGGCATGCCTTTGACGACCGCCGTCTGGCAGGTCGTGCCGCCGGTATTCTGGTGCTGATTGGCGTGGTCAACTTACCGATTATCCACTACTCGGTTGAGTGGTGGAATACGCTGCATCAGGGTTCTACCCGCATGCAGCAAAGCATCGATCCGGCGATGCGTACGCCGCTGCGTCTGGCAATCGTCGGCTATCTGTTACTGTTTGTCACGCTGGCGCTGATGCGCATGCGTAACCTGATTTTGATGATGGAAAAACGCCGCCCGTGGGTGAGCGAACTGATCTTAAAAAGAGGCCGCCAATGACCCCTGCATTTGCATCATGGAGTGATTTTTTCGCGATGGGCGGCTACGCCTTGTATGTCTGGCTTGCCGTAGCGATGAGCGTTATCCCGCTGGTGGTGCTGGTACTGCATTCCACGTTACAACATCGCGCAATTTTACGCGGTGTAGCGCAGCAGCGGGCGAGAGAAGCGCGTATGCGTGCGGCGCAAGTGCAACGGGAGGCGGCGTGAATATTCGACGTAAAAATCGGTTATGGATAGCCTGTGCGGTACTGGCGGGTCTGGCGTTGACCATTACGCTGGTGCTTTATGCGCTGCGTTCTAATATTGACCTGTTCTATACGCCGGGAGAGATACTCTACGGTAAGCGCGAAACGCAGCAGATGCCCGAAGTCGGTCAGCGCCTGCGCGTGGGCGGAATGGTGATGCCCGGTAGCGTAAAGCGCGATCCGCAATCGCTAAAAGTAAATTTCAGCATCTATGACGCCGAAGGTGTGGTGGATGTCACCTACGAAGGCATTCTGCCGGATCTGTTCCGCGAAGGGCAGGGTGTTGTTGTTCAGGGCGAACTGAACGAAGGAAATCATGTGCAGGCCAAAGAGGTTCTTGCCAAACATGATGAGAATTACACCCCGCCGGAAGTCGAAAAAGCGATGCAGGAAAACCATCGTCGCCCGGAAAGTGTTTATAAGGATAAAACGTCATGATGCCTGAAATTGGCAATGCGCTGTTGTGCCTTGCGCTCGGCGTGGCGTTACTACTGTCAGTCTATCCGCTGTGGGGCGTAGCGCGCGGCGACGTGCGAATGATGGCCTCCGCGCGGCCTTTTGCCTGGGTTCTTTTTATCTGCGTGATGGGGGCGTTCCTGATTCTGGTCAACGCCTTCGTGGTTAATGACTTTACTGTCACCTACGTTGCCAGCAACTCCAATACCCAGCTTCCGGTCTGGTATCGGGTCGCGGCAACCTGGGGGGCTCATGAAGGCTCGCTGTTGCTATGGGTGCTGCTGATGAGCGGCTGGACGTTCGCCGTTGCGGCGTTCAGCCAGCGTATGCCGCTGGACATCGTTGCTCGCGTGCTGGCGGTGATGGGGATGGTAAGCGTTGGCTTTCTGCTGTTTATTCTGTTTACCTCCAACCCGTTTGCCCGTACGTTGCCCAACTTCCCTATTGAAGGGCGCGACCTGAACCCGCTGTTGCAGGATCCGGGACTGATTTTCCATCCGCCGTTGCTGTACATGGGGTATGTCGGCTTCTCCGTGGCCTTCGCGTTTGCGATTGCCGCGCTGATGAGCGGACGACTGGACAGTACCTTCGCCCGTTTTTCGCGTCCGTGGACGCTGGCGGCATGGGTGTTCCTGACGCTGGGTATTGTACTCGGTTCGGCCTGGGCCTATTACGAGCTGGGCTGGGGCGGCTGGTGGTTCTGGGATCCGGTTGAGAACGCCTCGTTTATGCCATGGCTGGTGGGAACGGCGCTGATGCACTCGCTGTCGGTAACCGAACAGCGTGCCAGCTTTAAAGCCTGGACGCTGCTGCTGTCAATCTGCGCATTCTCGCTTTGCCTGTTAGGTACTTTCCTGGTGCGCTCCGGCGTTCTGGTATCGGTGCATGCCTTCGCCTCCGATCCGTCGCGCGGGATGTTTATTCTGGCCTTTATGGTATTGGTGATTGGCGGCTCCCTGTTGCTGTTTGCGGTGCGCGGTCACAAGGTCCGCTCACGGGTGAACAACGCGCTGTGGTCGCGTGAATCTCTGCTGTTGGGCAACAACGTTCTGCTGATTGCCGCCATGCTGGTGGTGCTTTTGGGCACGCTGCTGCCGCTGGTGCACAAACAACTGGGTCTGGGCAGTATTTCGATTGGCGAACCGTTCTTCAACACCATGTTTACCTGGCTGATGGCGCCGTTCGCGCTGTTGCTGGGTATTGGGCCATTAGTGCGCTGGGGCCGTGACCGACCGCGTAAACTGAAAACGTTACTGATTATCGCGTTTGTCACCACGCTTGTTCTGTCGCTGCTGCTGCCGTGGTTGTTTGAGGATCGAGTTGCCGCTATGACGGTGGTAGGGCTGGCGATGGCATGCTGGATATTCGTGCTGGCGATGTCCGAAGCATTCCTGCGTGTTTCCCGCGGAACGAAATTAACACCAAGCTATTGGGGCATGGTGTCGGGCCACGTTGGGCTGGCGATTACTATTGTCGGTATTGCCTTCAGCCAGAACTACAGCGTTGAACGCGATGTGCGCATGAAAGCAGGTGATAGCGTCAGTATCCATAACTATCAGTTCACGTTCCGCGAAGTGAAAGATATTACCGGACCTAACTACCGGGGCGGTGTCGCCATTATTGGCGTTACCCGAGATGGTAAACCGGAAGCCACGCTGCATGCGGAAAAACGCTTCTATAACAGCACCAGTTCGATGATGACCGAAGCGGCAATTGACGGCGGATTCACGCGCGATCTGTACGCCGCGCTGGGTGAAGAACTGGATAACGGCGCATGGGCTGTGCGTCTGTACTACAAACCGTTTATTCGCTGGATTTGGGCCGGAGGATTGCTGATGGCGCTGGGCGGATTGTTCTGCCTGTTTGATCCACGCTATCGTCAGCGCGCGCGTCCTCGCGCCGCGGTGCAAAAAAATGCGTCGGAGGCTGTATGAAGCGCAACGCACTGTTAATTCCGTTTATTATTTTTCTGATCATTGCGGCGGCGCTGCTGTGGCAGCTGGCGCGTAACGCTCAGGGAGACGATCCCACGAATCTGGAATCGGCGCTGATCGGCAAACCCGTTCCGACATTCCGCCTGGAGTCGCTGGAGAATCCGGGTCAGCATTATCAGGCCGATGTGCTGACCCAGGGCAAACCGGTACTGCTGAACGTCTGGGCGACCTGGTGCCCGACCTGTCGCGCCGAACATCAGTATCTGAACCAGCTATCTGCACAAGGCGTGCGGGTGGTGGGTCTGAACTATAAAGACGATCGTCAGAAAGCCATTGTCTGGCTGAAAGAGCTGGGCAATCCTTACTCATTAAGCCTGTTTGACGGCGACGGTATGCTCGGTCTGGATCTTGGCGTGTACGGCGCGCCGGAAACGTTCCTGATCGACGGTAAAGGTATTATTCGCTATCGCCATGCCGGTGATTTGAATGCCAGGGTGTGGGAGAGCGAGATCAAACCGTTGTGGGATAAGTACAGTAAGGAGGCTGCGCAATGAGATTTTTACTGGGCCTGCTGATGCTGGTTATCTCGGGATCTGCGCTGGCGACCATCGATGTGATGCAGTTTAAGGATGAAGCGCAGGAGCAGCAGTTCCGTCAGCTTACCGAACAGCTGCGCTGTCCTAAATGTCAGAACAACAGTATCGCCGATTCTAACTCGATGATTGCCACCGACCTGCGCCAGAAAGTGTACGAACTGATGCAGGAAGGGAAAAGCCAGAAAGAAATTGTCGATTATATGGTGGCGCGCTACGGCAACTTTGTCACCTACGATCCGCCGTTGACGCCGCTTACTGTGCTTTTGTGGGTGATGCCGGTGGTAGCGATTGGTTTGGGCGGCTGGATTATTTTTGCCCGTACTCGCCGACGCGTCCGGGTGAAGCTTGAAGAGTTTCCTGACGACGTTATCCCGGATGGCAAGCGCGGTGGATTTGGGTTGTTTGTGCCCGGCATCGTGGTGGCGCTGATCGTTGGCGCGGTGAGCTATTATGAAACCGGCAGCTATAAGCAGGTTCAGGTCTGGCAGCAGGCCACCGCTCAGGCTCCGGCGCTGCTGGAACGCGCGTTGGATCCGAAAGCTGACCCGCTCAATGAAGAAGATATGACACGTCTGGCGCTGGGGCTGCGCACGCGTTTACAAGCCGATCCTACAAACGTTGAAGGTTGGATCATGCTTGGGCGTATTGGCATGGTACTCGGTAACGCCAGTACGGCCACTGAAGCCTATGCCAATGCCTATCGACTGGATCCTAAAAACAGCGATGCGGCGCTGGGTTATGCGGAAGCACTGACCCGTTCATCCGATCCTGACGATAATCGCAGGGGAGGGGAGCTGTTACGCCAGCTGGTGCGCGGCGAGCATGCCAACGTGCGGGTTCTCAGCATGTACGCGTTTAACGCTTTTGAACAGCAGCGCTTTGGTGAGGCGGTTGCGGCATGGGAGATGATGCTGAAATTATTACCGGCCAATGATACCCGTCGGGCGGTGATAGAACGCAGCATTAAGCAGGCGATGGAGCAGCTAACGCCGCAGGAGAAGTAAGAGTCCAGATTGCCCGAAGGCGTGCTGCTTTCGGGCCTGTGCGAGCTTTGTAGGCCGGATAAGACGCTGTTGCGTCGCCATCCGGCATCTCATTGATTACTGCATGCCGCGTGTTTGCAAAAACAGGATGGTGGCAGCAACGCGAGAACGCACGTTGAGTTTGCGCAGCAGGTTACGAATATGCACCTTCACCGTCTGTTCGGAAATATTCAGTACCGACGCAATCTGTTTATTCGACAGCCCCTGAGCCAGCTCGTGTAACACATCCAGCTCGCGTTCGGTGAGAATGCTGAATGGATCTTCCTGCGCACCAAACAGGTCACGTTCGCGCAGATATTCGCTAACACGAGCGCTAAACGCTTTACCACCTTTTGCGCCGTTACGAATGGCTTCCAGCAAGACTTCGGGATCGCTATCTTTCAGTAAATAACCATCCGCGCCGGCATCAATTAAGGCGTACACATCGCTGGCGGCATCCGATACGGTAAGAATAATAATTTGCGCGGTGACGCCGTCCCGACGCAGCGCATTCAGGGTGTCCAGCCCGCTCATACCTTTCATATTGAGATCCAGCAGGATCACATCAAGGTCCAGACGGTTTGCCAGATCGATAGCACTTGCGCCGTCGCCTGCTTCAGCGACTACGTCAAATGCGGGATCCAGTTGCAATAATTGACTAATTCCCCGCCGCATGAGTGGGTGGTCGTCGACAATCAGCACCCGAAAAGGCGTTACTTCAGGCATACTATTCTCCTGAGCTTTTATTAGTATCATTATTGTTTTCAGCGCATCAATCGTCCAGATTCATCGCGCTGATGAGAGGATGAATTTTACCCCAATTTGTGCATGGGTAAGTAGTAAAACCTGTGCTGAAGGCTGCTGTAAAACTCAGGAATGCGGAATCGCAGACATAAAAAAACCAACCGCAAGGGTTGGTTTTTTTGGGGATTTTTGGTCGGCACGAGAGGATTTGAACCTCCGACCCCCGACACCCCATGACGCCGCTTATAACCTGCTGAGAACCGCACCATTTCTGATGTTAGGTACTATTCGTATGTATAAACAAACAGTGCTTTTTTAGCAAAATCTGCTCTATATACATCAATGACTTAGGTGGTGGTTTCTCCCCATTTCGAAATGGTCATTTTTTGGAGCATTACTATATTAATAGGTCCAGTCTATAGCACTTTTTGTTTTCGCTTTTGATATGTTTTTCTGTGGATAAAGCTAAGTTATCCACAGACTTGTTCTTTAAAGTGTCTAACTACTACAACTTTGGTTGTTAATTGTTTTATGTTTAGCCTAAAGTCAATAATCACTTGGATTTTCGGCCATTTTGGCCTATTGGAATTTACGATCATCCTCATGTAATCTTCTCAAACTAACTAAGATTGCTGGATGTTGAGGCAACATAGCTCGTCGTTTTTTTAAAGGTGATTTAATGCCACAACCGGCGCTCAAAGCGAACGAAATCAGCAGTGAGCTGGTCGATATTCTTGCATCTAAGACTAAGATTAGTGAGATGCAATTTTATCGATACATAAGGGATATAGAAAAGCTTAAGGATAGTTCCTCAGAAGACTATCTGAAGGCTTTGGCGCATGGGGCATATGGGCGAAAAGATGTTGCCGTTGCCTTTTTCAAAGAGGCTTTGAAGCAGAAGAATTCGATTATTGCTCAAAACTACGTCGTGTATCTTAGCGATTATGGTACGTATAGTGAGCTTCATGAAGCTGTGAGCCAGTTAGTTGATCATTTTCATACCCAGCTGATGGTTGGTAGTGCTTGGGAAAGTAATCTTTTCATGGGCAATATTGATAAGGCGATCCACTATGCTCATAAATTGATGGGTATGGTTGATGAAAAGGATGCTGATATGCTGAGAACACTTGCTTCGACCGCAAAGCAACAATATGCGCTCTTCAAGAAGACCACTGGCATTTCAGATAGTGAGTTTCAGGATATCGCTCTGCGAGTGGTTGGTGTACTGGATAGCTATAAAGTTAACCCTATAGCAGTATCTTTCTTTGCTGTACCGGAAGAAAAAACATCTTCATATGTTATGGCTGTGAATACTTTTGATGCTGATGTTTTATCAGATATGAACCTAGATATCGCCTTTTCTTTAGCCGAAAACGATAGTCTAATAGGAAAGCCATTTAGCGTATGGTTTGAAGGTGGTTCGAAGGAGACTATACGTGCCTGTTAGTAGCAATGATTTCATAGAGTTCGCAAAAGATTGTGAGAAAAGAAATGATGAAATTGGCTTCAGGAATGCAATAGCCCGTTCGTATTACGGAGCATATCATCATGTCCTCCCATGTTTAACTAATGGTCCTAAAGATAATCACCAAGGCCTTATTGATTATCTCGTTAGTGATGCGTGGAAAGGTAACGAACCTTACACTAAATCTGAATTGGTCGGTTTAGGTTATGCGCTTCAGTCATTGAAGGATCAGCGTATCATTTGTGATTACAGACTTGCCGATACAATAACCCCAACTCAGTCGAGCACTGCAATAAAGACTGCGGAAAAACTAATTAAACGTTGCGTCGATATGACCAAAGCAGCGGCATCCTAATCTTAAACCGGCCTAAGAAGAGGCCGGTTTTGTTTTAGCCACAACTTATTTCCCCGTGTGGCACAATTACCCAATCGATATGGTTTTGTGTGTAAATCTTGGTTGATTTCGCATCGCTATGCGCCATTCGTCCTTGCGGATCGATGCCCTGCTGATCGAAAAGATGCGCAGCCAGCGCTCTGATTTCGTGAAAGGTTGGTCTTTCGTCCATCGGTAGATTGTCGCATAAACCTAGCCTGTCACGCGTAGCTGAAAACGACCGACTTAAATAATCCGGTGCAACTTGAGTAGGGTGTGAAACCTCTTTGCTGCGTTTAACCTGCCGTTCTGGGATCCTGTGAACGACAAACGGACTGGCAACATTATCTCGACTATCGTCAATTATCCGCTTCAACTCTTCCCCAATCGGGATTGCAACGTGAGATGCCTCTTTTTTTTGCACTTTCTGCCTGTGGATGTATAGCGTCCCATAAATACCGTTTTCTGGTTGCGATAACCATAGACACCCGCAAATGCCGTCTTTAGGCTCTCTTATGGAGTAACGGATCCGTGAAACCTCCAATCGTGCGTGTGTTGTCTGCAATGCCAAATCCATCGCGGTCCGTAACCATGGCTCTGCTGCGCGCCTGATAGCTTTAAAGTTATCAAGTGAGAGGCGCTGGCGTTTCTTCTCTTCTGTCCTACGCATTTTTTTACGGGTTGCCGGGTTATCGAACATTAGCGATTCATCGACCGCATAAGAAAATAATTTTTTAAGAAAGCTGACTTTCCTGTTTTGTACGTTCGCTGATGCTTCGGCATGATAGTGATTTATATAGGCGTTCACATGCTCCAGCTCAATATCACAAGCTGGTATGCTGATGAAGAATTCTTTCACCCTCAGAGCATCGTTGTTCCAATCGTCGAGTGTATTCTGTGAAGGGCGCTCATTCTCAATCGCCCGCTCCATAATATGATCTACGTGTTCAGCAAATGGTTTTGCTTCCCCAGTTACACCGCCAGATTCACGGACAAGTATTTCTACTGATGGTACATTTGCAGGTCTCATTCTTAGGTTGTATTCACGGGCTATAGCGATCGCTACAGCCCTGTCTTTACCAATATTCTTTTTTTTCCCAGTAATGAGCGTAAATTTATAAACGCCGCGATCTTTATCGAATATTAGATATTCGGGTAGATGGCGGTATTCTCTTTTTCTTGGCCTGGCTGCCATGGTTAACCCTCACTGATAAGCTGGCGAACCGTATGATTAACCATTGAGTCGACCCCCCATTTTTCAGACTCGCAGACCCAAACAGATCCGTCTACGATTTTGCCTGTGAGAAGTCCGTTTTCAACCCAACGTTTAATGGTTCGATTATCCGGGATCGAGTCTTTGGTAAATTCGCGTTTACCCCACTGACTCGCCTTCATTAGTTTTGCCATGACAGATTCTCCATACAGCCCGGCTGCACCCGGGCTTTCATATTTATAAATTATTGCTGGTGGGGCAGTAGACGTTGCCAAATTGCTGAAACGTATTTGGCCTGGTGGCGGGCATCGGCCAGTGCGTTATGTGCAACCCCATCGAATGGCATATCTCGCTTAGGATCGAAACCCACAACTCTGCCTAATGTGACGATGGTTCTGACGTCGTGATCGTTCCAAAATTGCCACGGGCAAACCTGGCCGGCGCGCTCATATGCGCCGCGCAATATAACGTTGTCGAAAGTAGCTCCATTGCCCCAAACTTTTAAATATTTCGGGTTATCAGAATGTCGGTTAATGAAATGGCTCAGTTCAGATAGGGCAGACGATATTGGCAGAGCATCATCAACACAGATTGCTGATCGTGCTTCTGGGCTTTGTTTTAACCACCACAGAATAGTGTCACCATCCGGCACTGCTCCCTGTTCCATAGCACTTTCAAGATTAACGGCGGTGTAAAACTCCTGACCCAGTTCACCGCTTTGCGGATCGAAGAACACGGCACCAATGGAGACGATAGGGGCATTCGGTTTTTTGCCCATGGATTCGAGGTCGATCATTAAATTGTTCACGTTAAATATTCTCCTGTTTTGGTGCTGCTTTAATCATTGCTGCCCAGCACAACTCAGCCCGGCGCGCCGCCTGTTGACATCCACTCAATGCTTCGTATTCCTCCCACTCTTTTTCATCGCTGAAGTGCGGATCTGGAACCGATTCGAAGCCGTTAATAATCATGTCCTCGGTAGGAACAATCGGCACAATAACGTAACCATCTGGCACTACCGGAACTGGCAGTGCGTGGCGATAGAGCATTATCTGGCGGCGTGGGTCAGCAAATTTATTGGCATCTTTGTCAATGCCAAACAAATAACCGATTCCAGCAACTTTCGCGTCGCGCAACTCCTCCTCGTCTGTCCACGCCACAGGCTCAGCGCCAAACGATGTAATTGCCATATCAATCACCTTCAATACATCAGCGAGAATGTATGCTCTGTTCCCGCCGTTTGAGTACTGGGTATCATGTTGCAGGTGCTCGCGTATCAGGTGCAGGCGATCGACAGATACAGGACCGTGCACCGGGTGGTTTGTGCTTTTAGTCATTCCATGCCTCCAGCTCGTTCTGGATTTCCTCGTCGACCTCGTCATTTGTGGCATCTTCGTTCAGATAGTCGCGCGCCTCTTTGAGATACTGTTCTCGGCGTTCGTGGTACCAGGCAGAGAACTCCGGCGACCACCCTCGATTAGCCCCCTGAAAATCTACCATCGCATTATCCTCAGCCATACGTTCGACCATGCAATCAGCGGTGGTCAGGGCGCATTCCCGGATGTAACTGCGAAGGTGGTGCTTACGCCAGTACGGACTGTATTTTGAATCGCAGCGGCTTTTAAATTCGACAGTCCAGCGACGGATGCAACGTGCGTTCAGTGATTTACTCATTGTGCTGCTCCCTGTCTGGCTCTATTTAATAGCTGGTTAAACATCATGGTTAGGCTGTTACTGCACCCAAATGGCATATCATTAACACGGTATGTTGGAATGCCCTTGCGAACACCGGACTTCACGATCCGGCCGGTGCCATAGAGTTGCGATAATGCGCCAGCGACCGCGGGTGTCTTTTTGTTCATACCTTTGGCGATTTCACCGCTGGTGGTATTCGGATGAGACTGGAGATATTCAAATACAGTCATGGCGTTTTACCTTTACGTTCCTGTTCCAATTGCACCAGAGACTCTTTTAATGCTGCGAACGTAGCTTCCAGTCTGGTGGCGACTTCGCGCATAAGCGGTGCATGCTTCGGTGGCAGTTCAGCAACGGAGGCAAAAGCCTCCGCAACGAGTTCTTTTACCTTCATGCGGCGCATTGGCGCAGCTCCACCAGTTCGTTAAAGCGGTTCATGAACAGGCCATAGGCTTGACCAGGACGGAGAGGGATAACCTGAACGAGATCAGAGCAGGGAATACCTTCGAGAATTTCCCACTTCGAACCGTCATCGATTTCCAGATCACGGCGCTCGGTAGCTAACATGGTTAGATCGGCATATTTCACGACAGCAGCTTGTTCAAGAGAGATACCGAATTTAAAGCGGATAAGCCCATCAATATAAGTTTCCATACGCTGGTAGTCAGGCAGCAAGGCTTTGAGCGGGGCTGGAATATCCTGGCAATATGCCTCCGCAGCGTCGTGCATCAGCGCTTCAAAGGCGAACTCTGGCGGCACAATCTGGCTTACAAGCACAGAGTGCTGGGCCACGCTGTAGAACTCTGGGAGATGCCCAGCGAATCGACAGATGTTGGAAAGAGCAGTCGCGATATCCTCAACATCGATATCGTCGATTGTGGCGGTCAGGTAGTTAAATTTTTTACCGGATAATGTCTGAATGTAGATCATGGTTTTCTCCATATTGGCGCGCTGCACCGCGCCATTAAATTAATGAATTGCTGAATTTAGCGTGCAGCAACCCAACCCATTACATGGGTTAATTAGAGTGGTATTTGTTAGGCTGCTGGTTTTTGTGACTGATCTTCTTTGTAGGAAAGAAGATCACACATCAGGTTCACTACTTTACTGAATTGGAAAAGATCAGCACCGGCCTGATGACGCCACTGAAATGCTTTATCATCTTCATCGTTGAATGTTTGGGCTTGGGTATTGATGCGCGAAAAATGGAAATTTTCGGTGAGGATGAACGATACACCGCATCCTGCTAGCTCCATTTTATCAGCGGTAAAGCCGCTATTAAGGCTATCAGCTAGCTCGCTTTGAATTGAGTCGTGTTCAGCTGAGTAGCGAATAACTTCCTTTTGATCGGCAAGGCGGGACAGCTGGATATAATTGCCGACGGTAAACCCTTCAAAATCATTGGCCACGCCATTGATATAGTTTTTCAAACGCGTAGTTAAACCGTTCTTAATATCGCTAATGTTGATTGTTTCTGTTTTAACGGAACCGACAACTTTCACCAGCATAGCTACAGCCATACCGGCAATATTTTTATTGGTCGTATTGACCACTAATAGCTTTTCATTGGTGCTGTACAACGCAAGGATCAGCGTTGATTTAACAAATGCCTGTTTACACAGGTCAACGCGGACGCTGTCGATAATTGCTAATCGTTCGATACGTTTGATTTTACTCCCGGACATATCTTCGATTCTTTGGATCCGTGCTGCGGCTTCCTTCAAAACAACATGCTGGGGAATGATTTTCTGATCATGGCGGAGCACGATGGCATACCCACCTGATATTGGGGTGACCAATTCGCCAGTGATCGGGTTTGGTACAAAAGAGGCGCGTGAAAACTCAGTTTCACCAATCTCGGAGTAGGGGAGTTCAAGCAGATGCCCCTCGATAGCTTCAATTCCAGGTAGTGTGGCGCGGTACACGATTGCGTTACGGAACTTAGGTAATTTCATTTAACTTTCCTCTGCACAAGGTTTTAGTCCATACACGAAGTTGCGGCAGCTGCCACCGCCGAACTTTCTCCATACACAACAGAGAAGGGCACCTGCATTGGTTGGCGGTTTGAGAGACCGCTTTCTTTTTGCCCGGGTGGATTGGGTTATGAGCCCGTCGCCCGGTGATGCCCTTTTCTGTTGCGTAAAAAGGGCGGTACCGAGGTAGAACATTATCTTCGTCCCCCTTGCATAAGGTTGAAGACCCTGGTACCGCCAAGACTACACACAGCAATACTGGAACTACGGTTATCACGGTCCTAAGCGTGATTTGGTTGTGGTTGCTGGTGCTGAACTCCAGCTCAGTGGCGCGGTGTTTCAATATCGTAACCGCCCGTTCCATCCGCGTTCGATCAGTCCGTATGCTCGCTTAGAACGTTTCGCCTGCTTATCTTTTCTCAACCGTTTGACGGTCAGCCCCGCCATTTACCACAACGAAGAGAGCACTGCCGGTGTTCGAATCGAACGAACCTTTTCCCTGCCCAACCCTCCCAACTGAATGGGACTGTCTGGAATCGAACCAGCACTTATGCCTTGCTCGTCAATGCTCTCGTCGTTGTGCCCTGAAAAAGGCTGGCGGTTACCGGAAATACACGGGAAAACACCGGGCCGCCAGAACAGGGAGTTACTTGTTATTGCTTTGGCCTGCTTTTAACCACATCAGGCGTGGTGGTATCCTTCAAAGTCCCTACAACCCCGAAGGAATCAAAATGATTAATGGAATCGCTCACCTCTTTACGCAGATCAAAAGCAATATTGCTCAACTTCGCGGTATCCAAATCAGTGGCTATGTTGATAGCTCTGAAGTTTCCTGTGTCACAAACCGCGCCGTGCTAATCTGTTCTCTCGACATCATTCTCTATGAGCACCGTAAGAAGTACGGGAATCAACTCAATGGACTTAACGGAAAACAGGCTCTTCACCACAAGTTGCTTCTCAAATACAAATGGCCGCTGTCAGTAATTCGAGATTTAACGCTTACTGATGCGCTGCTTGCCCTGCACGATGAAATCCAGTTCTCTGCTCTTCCAGAGCCAGCAAGTGAATATCTCTCGCGCATTACTCACTCTAATTACCCAGTTAACTTCCCTGATTATTTGGACGCTGAGTGGGACCCTGAGCTGTCCGAGAAATTTCTAATTGAGATTCAAGGGTAGCTTCAGTGATCATTGAATCCACCTCTGCAAGCCTCCGCACACAGGAGGCTTTATCCATATGTAACTGACGAAGATGCGCCATTGCTTCGACCTTCTTACACAGCCACTGATAAAGCTCTTCGTTGCTCATGCTACCGGCATAAATATGTGGTTCGTTCTCTTTCATCCAGAAGTCCCTTGAGAATTTATGTGTTAGCGAATCATCCCGGCCTTCATATGCCCCGGGCGGCTACTTCGTGGGCGTCCTGCCTGTTCGCTGTTGTGTAACACCTTTAAGTTGTAATTTAGTTGTGGAGATGCACGATGTCAACAACTTTATGTGGTTTGATTGAAGATGAGATGAATGCAAGGATGTATAAAAAAGAGGAGGCTGTATGGAAGACAAGCTTTACGTATTTAATTACACACACAATAGAGATAAGTTGTTTGCGAACCTAATCAGTATCATTGATGGTATTGTTGCTGATGGGGTGGTAAGAGATGAGGAAGTTCTTTACCTTGACACATGGCTACTTGAAGCAAATCAAATTATAAGAAATGGCGTTATTAAGAGTCTATCGGCGAGGGTCTCAGATATCTTAGCTGATGGTGTCATTACAGAGGAAGAAAGAAAAGAACTCAAAAACAGTCTGACAAAAATCCAAAGAGAAATTTTAGATATTCCTGGGATTTATTTTTACTCTGCTGAAATGGATCTACATCTTCTTAATGGATTGTGTAAAGGGCTGATCTCGGATAGGACCTTGACGGAAGATGAAATTAGATATCTCGATTGGTGGTTAACCCAAAATGGGGCTCTTAAGAGTAACTACCCAGGGAAGGATTTGTACATTCTAATAAAAGATATCCTTAACGATGGGGTAATAACTCCAGAGGAAAGCGAAACTCTACATAAAGCACTTGTTGACTTTACTGGATGCGATCTAGACAGCGGGGTTGTTGATGGATTAGCGACGAGGCTACCGATTGATAATGATGCACTCGTTGATCTTGCGGACAAAACCTACTGTTTAACGGGTACCTTTATGGCAGGTAAACGAGCGGTGGTAGAGGAACGGATCAAAAGTGCAGGGGGAAAAATAAGTAATGGAATTACCCAAAAACTGGACTTCCTTGTTGTCGGAACCCTATCATCCAGAGACTGGAAATTTTCCAGCCATGGGAGAAAGATAGAGAAAGCTGTTAGCTATCGCGACGATAATGGTGCAAAGCTAAAAATTATCTCAGAGGAAATGCTATTTAGCGTATTACCATGAACGTGATGACCAGAACACTCTGCCGATAACATGAATTCTTGCGCGGCGTTCATTGAAGGTGAGTATTTCATCTGGATACTCATCTTTGTTGAAGCTTCTTATAATTAAACCACCATCAGGTTGGTTTATTAGCACTTTGACCCTTAGCAGGACCCCATCTCTAACAGCGTATAAATCGCCATCTCGGATAGGATTTGTCTGTGCTATATCAACAGCAACATGATCGCCGTTATTGAGAACTGGCAATAAGCTGTTCCCCCAAATTTTTACGATCCTAGCATTTGTAGCGCTGACTCCAGCTTTCCTTAAATCCATTCTTCGGATAGGAAACCAGTCAATTACAGACTCCACAATTTCGGCTTCACACCCATTTCCTGCTGATAACTCAACATCTAGTACTGGTATGTCAGCGAAAATGGCAGGGTCTAAACTGGCACTTTCAGCCTCTCCAACCACAAAATCAGAAAGTGAAGCATTTTCCTCAATGCCTAGTTGCAACCACTTTTGGCTAACGCCTAATACATTTGCGATTTCTTTTATCTTTCGCGGTTGCAATGTATCTCCGTTTTCTATTTTTGCTACGGATTGTTGAGAAACACCTATGGATTCAGCGAGTTGAGCTTGGCTTAACCCTGTTTTTTCTCTCGCAATTTTCAGTCTTTCCGCCAGTGTGTTCACAACTTCCCCCCTTATTTATGGTGAGATTACAACTTTATGTTTTAGCTTTCCAACACCTAAAAGTTGTGATAAAAGTTGTTAAGATTGTATAATCTCTATCGGCAACAACTTTTATGTATTGATACAGGAGAAAGCTATGACTCCCGAGCAGTTAGCCCTTTCAGAGGCAATCGCTCTGGCTGGTGGCCAATCAGAGTTAGCGCGCAAGCTTACCGCTAGTTCTGGGCGATTAGTGAAACAACAGCAGGTCTGGAACTGGCTGAACAGAGAGAAAAAACCACCAGCAAAACTATCAGCGCTAATTGAAAAGGTCACCGGAGTTTCAAGAGAGAAATTACGTCCTGATATTTTTCAAAAGATTAAAGATTCAGCAGCGTAATTGTAACCACAGAACTAAGGGGTAAGCCGTGGGTAACGAGCCTATTTGGAAAGTCGAACGTCAGCCAGCATGGCTGGTGGCGGCGATAAAAAAAACGATCACCGATCTACCTGGTGGTTATGCCGAGGCAGCGGAATGGTTGGGCGTGACAGAGAACGCATTGTTTAACCGCCTTCGTGTCGACGGGGATCAGATCTTCCCTATGGGATGGGCGATGGTATTACAGAAAGCCGCCGGTGTTAGCTACATAGCTGATGCGTTTTCTCGCCAAACAGATAACGGGATCCATATCCCTGGCGCGGCACCAGAAACAGAGAACGAAGAGATTGGTTTAAAGCTAGCTGAGCTGGTGGGCAGGCTTGGGGATCTGGTCAACGCATACCGTCGATACATTGATGATGGTGTGGTTGATAAAGGGGAGTGGGACAGTCTGAATGAAATCGCCTACCAGTTCCGGGTAACGCTTATGACGTTCCTGAACCTGATTTCACGAGTTTATTGCCTTCCAGAAAAGAGTGACGCCCGCGAGTGTGCAGCTCCGGGCGCCTTGGCGAACAACTCTTCGAGTATGGAGAAATAATCCGCATGAGCAATTTAATCGTAAATCCTTACTTACCGCAACTACGAATGATCCCGGTGCCGGGTCTTCCGCTGTTTCGGTATGAATGCAAAGTATCAAATCGCTGGGTGTCATGTAACCACAGCCAGGCTGCCGTAATTGTGGGGGTCTACTATCGGAGGGCAAAACGCCTGTGCGCGAACTTAACCGAAGGTTCAAAGATCACCGCGGAGTGCCAGTCCGTGTTATCCGCTGGGAGCCAGAAACGCAGCGCGTTATCTACCTGCGAGATGGCTATCCACACGAATGCTTCAGCCCACTTGAGCATTTCAGGCAAAAGTTCAGGGAGATAACGGACGATCATGAGCACTAAATTAACCGGCTACGTATGGGATGGTTGCGCAGCGTCGGGCATGAAGTTGTCCAGTGTTGCGATCATGGCTCGCCTTGCTGACTTCAGCAGCGATGAAGGTGTGTGCTGGCCGTCAATTGAAACTATTGCTCGCCAGCTTGGCGCAGGCCCGAGCACTATCAGAACGGCAATCGCAAAGCTTGAAAAAGATGGCTGGCTCACACGTACACAGCGCCGTAATGGTAACCGTAATGCTTCGAACGTGTATCGGCTGAATGTGGCGAAACTTCAGACTGCCGCATTTTCTCAACTGTCAGATTCTGACACGTCAAAATCTGACGCATCAAAATTTGACGCCTCAAAAACTGACCCGTCGAAATCTGGCAAAAACAGCGGTTTTGACCCGTCAGAATCTGGTGGGGATCCGTCAGTAAAATCAAAACAAGATCCACAAGTAACTTCAAAACCCTTTTGTCCGGTTGCGGCGCAACCAGACCCTGAGGTTGTGATTACTGATCAGGCCAGACAGGTTTTGTCTTACCTGAACCAGACTACTGGCTCACGCTACCAGGTATGCAGCACGTCGCTGGAGAATATTCGCGCCCGTCTTCGGGAACAATTCACGGTTGATGACCTGTGCCTGGTAGTGGATTACAAAAATGCCGATTGGCGTGATAGCGAGCAGGCGCAATACCTCCGCCCGGCAACTCTGTTCATTCCAAAAAACTTCCCTGGTTACCTGCAAAGCGCGACCAAATGGTCCAGTGCTGGCCGGCCTGAACGCGTTAACGGCAAATGGGAGACTAACTCAGCCAGCCGCGCAAACTTCCAGAGTGTTGATTACTCACTGCCAGAAAATTCGGGGTTCCGTTCATGATGACAAATAAATATTGCCTGGCGCTGTCGGCACTGCGTAGCCAACCAGCCCACGAATTGAAAGAAGTTGGCGATCAGTGGCGGACACCGGATCTGCTTTTTTGGGGGATTAACGCGCTATTTGGTCCATTAGTTCTGGACTTGTTTGCTGACGACGACAACGCGAAGTGCCCGGCATGGTACACCGCAGAAGATAACGCGCTAACACAGAACTGGTCTGAACGCCTGGCAGAACTGGGCGGCGCTGGTTATGGCAACCCACCGTATAGCCGTTCGCAGTACCACGAGAAGCAGGCGATCACCGGCATGACGCACATCATGAACTACGCAGCAGCCCAGCGCGAGAAGGGCGGTCGCTATGTATTCCTGATAAAAGCCGCGCCGAGTGAAACGTGGTGGCCGGAAGATGCCGATCACATCGTATTCATTCGCGGGCGCATTGGGTTCGATCTGCCTGTGTGGTTTGTACCTGCTGACGAAAAACAGAAACCCACCAGCGCGTTTTTTGCCGGTGCTATAGCTGTCTTCGATAAGTCATGGCGTGGTGAGCGGTTCAGCTATATCAACCGCACAGAACTGGAGGCAAAAGGTCGGGCGTTTATGACTTTGGCGCAATTCGCCGTTGGTAAAGAGCAAACAATTGCAATGCAGGCAGCCAAGGAACCAGTAATACCATCGGAAACTGAGTCACGAATCTGGCCTCTCGAGGTTGGTCTGGTGTTTAACCAGGTGGAAGGCGTTGATGTATTAAGCGAGGTTCAGCAGAACAAGCTGAAAGCCAACATCAATCAACTCTGGCTGGAACGAACGGCCACCAGCGAAATCATTACTGCCGCTTCTGAACTTGTTCGCAATATGCGGGGAGAGGCCGCGTGAAACTGATCCTGCCTTTTCCTCCGAGCGTGAACACTTACTGGCGCGCCCCTAACAAGGGGCCGCTGGCCGGTCGTCACCTCATTAGCGCTGATGGCCGTAAATACCAGAGCGCTGCCTGCGTGGCGATCATTGAGCAATTACGACGTCTCCCGAAGCCATCGACTGAACTGGCAGCGGTAGAAATCACTCTGTACCCGCCGGATGCGCGCCGCCGGGATATCGATAATTACAACAAAGCCCTGTTTGACGCGCTGACGCATGCGGGTGTCTGGGAAGACGACAGCCAGATTAAGCGCATGCTGGTGGAATGGGGACCCGTAGTGCCGAAAGGTCGGGTAGAGATAACGATCAGCAGATATGAACCGGCGGGTGCAGCCGCCTGATATGGAGAAAAGTATGAGCCAGTTAATCGTGAATGGTGTAGTAACAATGTCCAGCCGTGATATTGCGGATCTGGTTCAGAGTAAACACAGTGACGTGAAACGCTCGGCTGAGCGTCTTGTTGCTGCGGGAATTTTAACCGCGCCGTTGGCGCAGTTCGATTTTGAGCATAACGGCAATGTTTACCAGGAGTATCGTTTTAACAAACGCGACTCTCTGGTGATTGTTGCCAGACTGTCACCAGAATTTACCGCTGCGGTTGTTGATCGGTGGCAGGAACTGGAAGAAGGGCAGAGTGTCAGTGTTCCCCGCTCATTGCCGGAAGCGCTTCGCCTGGCTGCTGATTTAGCCGAGCAGAAAGAGCAACTGACCATCCAGCTGGCAGCTGCGGCGCCAAAAGTGGAGTTTGTTGATCGTTATTGCTCTGCAAAAGGCTCCATGTCATTCCGGCAGGTAGCCAAATTGCTCAACGCAAAAGAAACTGAGTTCCGCCTGTTCCTTATTGAACGCAATATCCTGTATCGCCTCGGCGGCACACTTACCCCTATGGCGCAGCACATTTCCGCGGGAAGATTTGAAGTTAAGACGGGAACATCGAGCACATCCAATCACGCATTCAGCCAGACGCGTTTCACTGCCAAGGGAGTACGCTGGATTGGTGGTTTGTGGGCTGAACATATTGCAGGGGGACAGGCGGCGTGAGGGCTTTGTTAACTCCTGAAGTAGCCCATCGTATGGGGATTGTGTTGTTTCGTCCCGGCGCGGAACTGATGCACCTCTTCATGCGTGGTCGCGTTCTGCTCGAGCCTGAACCAGAAGAAATGGCGTCATTCAGTACCGGGGCTGTTCCGGCAGCCATTCAGCCGCTGGCTGATGATCCGGTAATGCGGCAGGTCTTCGGGAATGAGCGGGTTATTCAGCGTGCCGGTGGGATTCCTTCCCTTGAGCAATGGTTGAGTAATCGGTTTGAATGCCAGTGGCCACATTCAACGTGGCACGACAAGAACTTCACAACAATGCGGCACCCACCAGGAAGCATTCGCCTGTGCTGGCATTGCGATCACACTTTGTCGGGGCAGCATACCGAACAGCTTGCAGGTATAGCGGCCGGAAACCTGGTATCCTGGATTCTGGAAGTCATTCGGCGTGATTCTGGTTTTCCCGAGTCGCATATCCTGACGCTTCCGGAACTGTGCTGGTGGATGGTCAGGAACGACCTGGCTGATGTAATACCGGAAAGCGTTGCGCACAAGGGGCTACGCCTTCCGGATGAAAACATCCGCTCTGTCATGAGGGAAAGCGACATTGTGCCTTCCGCTTCTGCAACCAGCCTCGTGCAGGAGAAGGCGAAGAAGATCCTCACGCTCTCTGTTGATCCGGAGTCTCCAGAATCTTTCATGCTCAGGCCAAAGCGACGTCGCTGGATAAATGAGACGTACACCCGCTGGGTTAAAACACAACCCTGTGAGTGTTGCCGACGGCCAGCAGATGATCCGCACCATATCGTAGGGCACGGTATGGGTGGTACAGCAACAAAAGCCCATGACCTCTTCGTGATCCCTCTGTGCAGAGAGTGCCACGACGAGTTACACGCCGATGTACCAGCATTCGAGCAGAAGCATGGTACGCAGCTTGAGCTGCTACTGCGTTTTATGGATCGGGCGCTGGCGATCGGCGTAATTGCGAAAGCTTAAACGTATGGAGACCGTATGAACCTGGATAATGTACTGAAATTTTTTGCGCCGAAAGGTATGCACATATCAGATACCAGCAGAGCGACAGCCAGTGAACAACTGACGGTTACTGATGTAATGGCTGCACTGGGGATGACTCAGGCCGATGCGGGGATAGGCCTGGCAATGTTTCTGGGCAAAGCTGGTATCAGCAGCCAGGACAGGGAGGCGTCAATAGCTTGGCTAACGGAGTACGCGAAAGAGCATGCGCCCATGGCCATTCGTAAAGCGTCAGGGAAAAAGTTTCCCCTCTGCATGCGTATTCTTGCCCGGTTTGCCTATAACGATTATTCCTCATCAGCCGCTGATAGCGTGGCATGCCCAAAATGTAGTGGTAAAGGGTTGCTTACAACTACTAAAACCGTGACTAAAAGTCATTACACAATGCGATTGCCACAATGGGCAAAAGACCTGAGACAGTCACCATCTGACTTTGAGGTTAAGCGCGATGTAACTGACACTGATCATACGTTATGTTCCCGCTGCCATGGCACAGGAAAGTTAAGTAAGCGATGCCAGTGCGGCGGCACAGGTAAGACTATTGACCGTAAAGCGACAGAACTGCAGGGCGTACCGGTTTACAAAGAATGTAAGCGCTGTGAAGGTCGGGGATACAGCAGGCCAAAATCATCGGTTGCCTATCGAGGTGTTTTTTCTGAGTTGCCGAGTCTGCCTGACCGAACGTGGCGTTATAGCTGGAAACCATTCTATGAAAGCCTGGTGACCAAATGTTTCCAGGAGGAGAGTTATTCAAGCTCTCAACTGAATCGGGTGACTAAAAGTGAAGATGTGATAAATATCGCGTAATTTAGCGTCATGATGTTTGCAATGTTGCCGTTTTTGTGTATATTTGACATTAACGATGGGCATTGTATGTTCAGAGTTAAGAAACCCGCCACCGAGCGGGTTTTTTGCTTTCCGGCGATACGACAGGGAAATTCGCGAGATGAATTGCGTTAGTTCCCCTATCACATCGTCGATCTGCAAATCTCCCCCAAAAGAAAACAAGGCCTCGCAACCAAGCGGGGCTTTTTCATATTCAGGGCTCACTGACGGACGGCTCATAACCCAATCCGACAGGCGCTTGCGCAGAGCCCGTTCTGATTCAGGCTCACGGGAATCATCCTCGATACTCATTGTTGATAAATCCAGCCCGTGAAGCCTGATCCTCCTTTCATCACACAGCGCCATCCGAACTATCGGAGGTGAGAGACCATGAAAATGCACAACGACCCTCACTCCTGGACGGAGTTAATTGAGTTACTTCATAGCTGGTGGCGCGGTGATACGCCAATGGGCGCAGTTCTTTTATCGGTAGCGATGGCTGTACTGCGGATTGCGTATGGCGGCGGCGGATGGAAAAAGATGGTGCTGGAAGGGTTGATGTGTGGCGCCATGACGCTGACAGCTGTTTCCGCACTCGAGTATTTCAATCTTCCACAGTCTCTTTCCATCGCTATCGGTGGCGCACTGGGTTTCGTTGGCGTTGAGCAGGTACGAACTGTGGCAACGCGAGTATTTAACGTCAGGTTCGGAGGTAGCGATGCCAAATGATCCACGCTGGCTTACTGAGGCAAGAAAATATATTGGGCAACTGGAAATAAAAGGGCCGCGTCATAACCCGTTAATTCTCCAGTTCTGGAAAGACATTAAGCGTGGAGGGATTAAGGATGATGAAACACCGTGGTGTGCAGCCTATGTCGGATCCATGCTTGAAAGAGTCGGAATTAAATCAACCCGGTTCGAGTCTGCTAAATCCTACCTGTCCTGGGGCGTCGAACTTCATGAGCCTGCTTACGGCTGCATTGTTGTATTCACACGAGACGGCGGCGGCCATGTCGGATTTGTGGTCGGACAGCAGCAAAATGGTGACCTGATGGTATTGGGTGGTAATCAGTCAGATGCCATCAATATCAGAGTCTTCTCGCGCTCTCGGGTCAGTGGCTATCGCTGGCCGGTCAATGAGCCGAAGGATACGCGCCTGCTCCCTAACATGACGGGATCGCGTTCTGTGAGCGAAGCATGACGGCCTTTACTACAGCCTTTGAGCTGATTAAAGCGCACTGGCGTTGGTGGCTGACTATCGGTGCACTGGTTATTTTCTCCTGGCTCTGGAACGAAAACACTCGCATCAGTGCCAGCCTGAACACGCTACAGGATGCGAACGACAGCAACCGCGCTGTAATGGATAACGTACTGAAAACCGTTGCCATCACCAATATGATTCTGGGAGCTAACCAGCATGCAAAAAACCAGATCGCACTGGAGTCACAGAGAACTCAGGAAGATATCAAAGTGGCTGTTGCGGGTGATGATTGCTCTCGCCGGCCTGTTCCTGCTGCAGCTGCTGACCGGCTGCGGCAATACGCGGACAGTGTACGTACCAGTGCCGCAGCAACCAGTTCCGTCCAACCTGACCGCTGAAACCCCGCAGCCATATATTCCAGACCCGCTGACCTATGGGGCCAGTCTGGATCTGAATGTGAGCCTACTGGGGGCGTTGGGGATGTGTAACAGGGATAAAGCAGACATTCGAACGATTGAACAATCACGAGCCTCACAATAGCGGGGCTTTTTAACAACAGAGGCATGTGTATGACAGTAGTTCTTACAGCTAAGCAGATTGAAGACCTGGCAGCCTTCGCGAAGGAAGATGGCCAGCCTCAATACACAATCACCACCGGCACAATTCCTGAATTTGAAGCTGATAATGGTGAGGTTATCCCTGAGTACACAGGACTGATTGCCTATTCCGAGTCACTGGAGCACGGTGTGTTACAGCTTGACGACTAACGGCATTACAGCAGGCATTTATTGAGTGCCTGCGATAATGCTATACGTTTTTTGGGGAGTGAATATGCCACCGCGCACACCGAAGGCTTGTCGCGTTCGCGGCTGTCGGAACACCACAACAGACCTGTCAGGTTACTGTGAGCAACACAAAGGTGAGGGCTGGAGTCAGTACAAACCAGGGCAATCCCGGCACCAGCGCGGCTACGGCACGAAGTGGGAGGTCATTCGCGCCCGCATACTGAAGCGTGATAAGGGGCTTTGTCAGGAACATCTCCGTCGCAGTGTGGTGAAGCAGGCGTCCTGTGTCGACCATATCATCGCGAAAGCTCATGGCGGTACTGATGAAGACAACAACCTCGAAAGTCTATGCTGGTCATGCCACGCCAGGAAGACCGCGCGCGAACGGCTCAAATGAGAATGAGTGTCATTTGCGACAAGCCGGAGGGGAGGGGGAGGGAAAATCTCTGGCGCCCCTCGACCGTAGGACTGCCCGCCTCCTCGTATTTTTATACCCGCGAAAAATGAAATTTAACCAGGAGTGTCGCTTATGGCTGGAACGGCGGGGCGTTCCGGGCGTCGCCCCAAGCCAACGGCGCGCAAGGAGCTGGCAGGGAACCCCGGCAAACGAGCCCTGAATAAAGAGGAACCTGTATTCACGCCGATAAAAGGTGTGGCACCACCTGACTGGTTTTCTGAGGGTGACGGTCTGCCAATGGCGGCCGTCATGTGGGAACTGACCACAAAAGAATTATGTGGACAGGGATTACTGTGTGTTACCGATCTTGCCGTACTTGAGCGCTGGTGTGTTGCCTACGAGTTCTGGCGCAGGGCGGTTAAAAATATCGCCAGAGACGGGCTTTCTATCACTGGTGCTATGGGAGGTAAGATAAAAAACCCTGAGCTAACCGCAAAGAAAGAGCAGGAATCGGAGATGAGCTCTACCGGCTCCATGCTTGGTCTTGACCCCAGCAGCCGGCAACGCCTAATCGGCCTTGCCGGACAGAAGAATACCTCTAACCCATTCCTGAAGATGATCAACTCATGAGCCGGAAATCGTACCCCAACGTAAACGCCGCGAATCAATACGCCCGCAACGTTGTGCGGGGGAAAATTCCGGCGTGCCAGTTTGTCATTCAGGCCTGCCAGCGTCATATCGATGACATGGCGGCTGAAAAGAGTAAGAAATTTCGTTACCGCTTCGATAAAGACATGGCAGAAAAGGCCGCGAAATTTATCCAGTTGTTGCCACATACAAAAGGAGAGTGGGCATTCAAGCGGATGCCGATCACTCTGGAGGCATGGCAACTGTTTATTGTGTGCTGCGCCTTTGGCTGGGTCCAGAAAGGGTCGAAGCTTCGACGATTTCGCGAGGTTTACACGGAGATACCGCGTAAAAACGGGAAATCAGCTATTTCGGCGGGTGTGGCACTGTACTGTTTTACCTGTGATAACGAGTTTGGCGCTGAAGTATATTCCGGGGCCACAACTGAAAAGCAGGCGTGGGAAGTATTCAGACCCGCTCGCCTGATGTGTAAGCGCACACCGCTGCTGGTGGAAGCGTTCGGGATCGAGGTTAATGCGTCCAACCTGAACCGGCCAGAAGATGGCGCGCGTTTTGAGCCGCTGATTGGTAATCCTGGGGACGGCGCTTCACCGCACTGTGCGATTGTCGATGAGTATCACGAACACCCTACAGATTCGCTCTACACCACAATGCTGACTGGTATGGGGGCGCGGCGACAGCCGCTGATGTGGGCGATAACAACGGCGGGTTACAACATTGAGGGGCCATGCTACGACAAACGGCGTGAAGTGATTGAGATGCTTAACGGCACGGTACCGAATGAGGAATTGTTCGGAGTGATATACACCGTAGACGAGGGGGATGACTGGACCGATCCTAAAGTGCTGGAAAAGGCTAACCCGAATATGGGCGTGTCGGTCTATCGTGATTTTCTCCTCAGCCAGCAACAGCGAGCTATTAATAACGCCCGTCAGGCTGGTGTATTTAAAACTAAACACCTCAATATCTGGGTTGCAGCCCGAGCCGCTTTCTACAACCTGGTTTCCTGGCAGAACTGCGAGGATAAGACACTTACGCTGGAGCAATTCGAAGGACAGCCATGTGTTCTGTCTTTCGACCTAGCGCGCAAGCTGGATATGAACAGTATGGCGCGGTTGTTCACCAGGGAAATTGACGGCAAGACACATTACTACAGCGTTGCTCCCCGATTCTGGGTTCCCTACGACACAGTATTCAGCGTTGAAAAGAACGAAGATCGTCGTACTGCGGAGCGATTTCAGAAATGGGTTGAAATGGGACTGCTTACAGTTACTGATGGCGCTGAAGTTGATTACCGCTACATCCTTGAAGAGGCCAAGGCGGCAAACAAGCTCAACCCAGTCAGTGAGTCACCGATTGACCCATACGGCGCGACGGGGCTTTCACATGATCTGGCTGATGAAAGTCTTAATCCGATCACTATCGTTCAGAACTACACCAATATGTCAGACCCAATGAAAGAGCTGGAAGCTGCCATTGAGTCCGGGCGTTTTCATCACGACGGCAACCCGATAATGAGCTGGTGTATCAGCAACGTGGTGGGGAAATATCTGCCAGGCAATGATGATGTTGTGAAGCCTATCAAGGAGCAAAACGAAAATAAAATAGACGGCGCGGTGGCGCTGATTATGGCGATTGGACGTTCAATGCTTTACGAAAAAGTGGACTCTATCTCCGATCGTATCGAATCCCGCGGCATTCGTTCACTTTAAACCGAGGCGTTTATGATCCTGACAATACTCACTCCATTGGTCGGAGTGCTGGGGGCTCTGTTGCTCTCATTTGGGGCGTGGATGATTTATCCCCCTGCAGGCTATATTGCCGGAGGTCTACTGTGCCTGATCTGGTCATGGATGGTGGCAAAATTTATATCCTCCACATCAGAGAAACAATCGGGAGGTGACTGATGTTCTTCCCCGGTATGTTTTCAAAAAGTAGTCAGCCAGTTTACACCGCGGCCGATCTGGCGCAGGAGGTCGGGCTGTCATATGACACTTATACAGGGAAGCGAGTAAGCAGCCAGCGAGCTATGCGGCTAACTGCGGTATTTGGTTGCGTGCGTGTATTGGCTGAATCCATAGGCATGCTTCCCTGCAATATCTTTAAAACGGCAGGTAAAGGTAAGGAAAAGGCCACGGGAGAGCGCCTCCAGAAGTTGGTCTCTTTAAAGCCCAACGGTTACATGACCCCCCAGGAGTTCTGGGAGTTAATTGTTGTTTGCCTGTGTCTTCGTGGAAATTTTTACGCTTATAAAGTTAAGGCGTTAGGTGAGGTCGTTGAACTTCTCCCGCTTGATCCTGGATGCGTTCAGCCAAAGCTTAATAGCAATTGGGAGCCTGTTTACCAGGTGACTTTTCCTGATGGTTCGACGGATGTGCTGGGTCAGGATGATATCTGGCACATTCGTATACTTACGTTGGATGGGCTGGTGGGGTTGAACCCTATAGCCTATGCAAGAGAGGCTATCTCGCTTGGTCTTGCAACTGAGGAACATGGTGCAAGGTTGTTCAGCAATGGTGCTGTTACATCTGGGGTGCTACGTACTGATAGTGAATTAAGTGATGCCGCTTATGCCCGTCTGAAGGCTGATTTTGAAGAAAAGCACCAAGGGCTGGGTAACGCTCACCGACCAATGATTCTTGAAATGGGCCTTGACTGGAAATCTATGGCTCTTAGCGCCGAAGACAGCCAGTTTCTGGAAACGCGCAAATTTCAGCTTGAGGAGATTTGTCGGTTGTTTCGTGTGCCAATGCATATGGTCCAGAACACTGACCGCGCAACATTCAGCAATATCGAAGAGCTGGGGATGGGGTTCATAAACTATTCACTGGTTCCCTACCTGACCCGCATTGAGCAGCGTATTAATGTCGGACTCATTCGTGATTCAAAGCAGGGAACGTACTACGCGAAGTTTAATGTTGGTGCGTTACTTCGTGGCGATATGAAGTCACGGTTTGATGCCTATGCGACTGCAATCAACTGGGGCATGTATTCACCGAATGACTGCCTTGAACTTGAGGATCGCAATCCCCGCCCTGGTGGCGATGTTTATCTAACACCAATGAACATGACAACGAAACCATCTGACGGAAGTAAGCAAACCAAAACGGAGGAACGACAAGATGCCGATGACTAAACAGCGGTTGGACATTCCGCTGAAACTGAAATCCGTCAGCGATAACGGAGAGTTTGAAGGCTATGGCTCTGTGTTTGGGGTGAAGGATAGCTACGACGATGTGGTTGTTCCCGGCGCGTTCAGCAAGTCTCTAGAGGCATGGCGTGAGAAGAAATCTCTTCCTGCCATGCTCTGGCAGCATCGGATGGATGAGCCGATCGGTATCTATACCGATATGAAAGAGGATGATGTCGGGTTGTATGTGAAGGGGCGACTTCTCATTGACGACGATCCTCTGGCAAAGCGCGCACATGCTCACATGAAGGCCGGTTCTTTAACCGGCCTTTCTATTGGCTACATGCTGAAGGACTGGGAGTACGACCGAACCAAAGAGGTATTTCTTCTCAAAGAAATCGACCTATGGGAGGTGAGTCCTGTGACGTTCCCGTCGAATGATGAGGCACGAATTAGTGATGTGAAAAGTGCGTTTGCTCGCGGCGAAATGCCTTCTCAGAAAAGTATCGAAAGAGTCCTGCGCGATGTAGGGCTCTCAAGAACCCAGGCCAAAGCATTCATGGCTGGGGGGTATAGCACACTTAATCTGCGCGACGCTGATGACGTGGACTCTGCACTGAATGCACTTAAAAACATCAATTTTTAATCAGGAGAAAATGCTTATGGCAGTCGATATCAAAGATGTAGAACAGGTCGCGCAGGAACTGCAGTCGAAGTTCGATGACTTCAAATCGAAAAACGATAAGCGTATTGACGCGCTTGAGTCTGAAAAAGGCAAACTGGCAGGACAGGTTGAGACCCTTAACGGGAAACTCTCCGAGCTGGAAAGCCTCAAATCAGACCTCGAAACGGAACTTGCGGCGGTTAAGCGTCCTGGCGGTCCGCAACAGCAATCTAAAGCTGCAACTGAACACAAAACGGCCTTCATGCAATTTATGCGCAAGGGGGATGATGACGGACTGCGCGATCTGGAGCGTAAGGCGCTGCAGATTGGAACTGATGAAGACGGTGGTTATGCCGTTCCTGAAGAGCTTGACCGCAATATCCTCACCCTACTTAAAGATGAGGTAGTGATGCGTCAGGAAGCTACTGTAATCACTATTGGCGGCTCCGATTATAAAAAGTTAGTGAATGTTGGCGGTACTGCTTCTGGTTGGGTTGGTGAAGCAGACGCCCGTCCTGCGACTGACGCATCGAAACTCAAACTAATCGAACCCTTTATGGGGGAGATTTACGGCAACCCGCAGGCCACGCAAAAAATGCTGGATGATGTATTTTTCAACGCTGAAGACTGGATTAATAGCGAGCTGGCAATTGAGTTTGCCGAACAGGAAGAGATTGCATTTACCAGCGGGAATGGCACCAAGAAGCCGAAAGGTTTCCTGGCTTATGCGTCCAGTCTGGATGATGACAAGACACGAGCATTTGGTACGCTGCAGCATATTCTGTCCGGCTCGGCTGCTGCAGTGACTGCTGATTCTATCATTCAACTGGTCTATACCCTGCGCAAAACACATCGTAACGGCGCTAAGTTCATGATGAACAACAACAGCCTGTTCAAAATTCGCATCCTGAAAGATGCCGAAGGTAACTACCTGTGGCGTCCTGGACTGGAGCTGAATCAGCCGTCTACCTTGCTGGGATACGGTATTTCAGAAAATGAACAGATGCCAGACATTGCGGCAGATGCTAAGGCAATTGCGTTTGGTAACTTCAAACGTGGCTACACCATTGTTGACCGTATTGGCACCCGTATTTTGCGTGATCCGTATACCAACAAGCCATACGTGGGTTTTTATACCACTAAACGTACTGGTGGCATGCTTGCTGATTCTCAGGCAATCAAACTCCTGCAAATTGGTGCGCCAGTAGCTCCATAACTACCTGGGGCTAAGGCCCCTATTTTATGAGGTGAAGCATGCCTGTATTGAAACAAAGCCTTAAGTGGTCGCCTGATGGTTGTCGCGTAGAAACTATCCAGGCTGGTGATTACGAAGAATTGCCTTCCCGTGCAATTGAGATTGCCGCTCAACTTGGGATTCTTGGTGTTGACACCGAGAATGAACGGGAGATTGTCTCGGAACAACCGGAACAACCGGAACAACCGGAACAACCGGAGCCCGAAAAAACTGATAAAAAAGCCAAAAAACAACCCGCTTAGGCGGGTTTTTTACAGGTACGCCTATGATTTTGTCTACTGAAGAAATTAAGCGGCAGCTCAAGCTTGAAGAAGATGATGACTCAGAAGATACGCTGCTTAATGCTCTGGGTGCGGCAGCAGAAGCCAGAACGAGTACCTTTCTTAATCGGCGGCTATATAGCAAGGGGGAAAGCGTTCCTGAAACAGATATAGACGGCCTTGTCGTTCCGGACGATCTCCGTCTTGCGATGCTTATGCTGGTGACTCATTTTTATGAGAATCGCTCTGCAGTGTCTGAAGTTGAGATGCTGGATACTCCACTCGCGTATAAATGGATCGCGACTCCTTACAGGTTTTATTCACAATGAAACTACGTCAGGCACAGACCAGTGCGACTTATATGCTGCCGGACCCGGGTGAACTGGATAAACGGGTGTTGATCCGTAAACGAGTCGATGTCCCCTCAGTTGATTTCGGAACTGAACCTGAATACCCGGTTTCATTCAACGCCTGGGCAAAGGTGGTTCAAACCAGCGCGACGACATACCAGGAAACGGCTCAGACCGATAACGTGATCACGCATTACATCACCATTCGCTGGCGCCGCGGAATTACCAGCGATTTTGAAGTGGCGAAGGGGGATGAGGTGTACCGCGTGAAACGTGTTCGTGATCTAAACAGTAAACGGCGGTTTCTGCTTCTTGAGTGCACCGAACTGGGTTCATTTACAGAAAATACCGGAGGGAATTCCAGTGGCGGAACCCTTTTTACACGTTGATTTTCAGCAGCCGAACGAAATGCGATTCAACCGCGCGCGTGTCCGGCGGGCATTTGTCACCATTGGCCAGCGACATATGCGTGATGCACGTCGACTGGTAATGCGCCGCGGACGTTCTGAGCCGGGGGAAAACCCCGGATATCAGACAGGACGCCTGGCAAAATCAATTGGCTACATGGTGCCAAAAGCAAGTGGGCGGCGACCGGGGTTTATGGCACGTATTGCACCGAACCAGAAGAACGGGCAGGGGAACCGGCTCATCACCGGCGATTTTTACCCGGCATTTCTGTTCTACGGTGTGCGAGGTGGTGCAAAACGTCGGCGCAGTCATCACCGTGGCGCTTCTGGTGGTAGCGGCTGGCGTCTGGCACCGCGTAATAATTTTATGGTTGAGACACTCAACAAAAACAGCCCGTGGACGCGTTACTTCCTGGCGCGTGAACTGCGGCTATCACTCAAACCGGAGAGGCGACGCTGATGAAACTGGCCCCGATTATTGCAGCACTTCGGGCGCGTTGTCCGGAGTTCCAGAATCGTGTAGCAGGTGCTGCGCAGTTTAAGGACTTGCCGGAAGTCGGAAAGATGAAACTGCCGGCGGCATATGTTGTTCCCGGAGATGATTCTCCAGGGGAACAGAAGAGCCAGACGGACTACTGGCAGGATTTAACCGAAGGGTTTTCAGTCATTGTGTTTGCCAGCAATGGTCGGGATGAGCGCGGTCAGTTTGCCTCATATGATGTTGTTCACGATGTGCGACAGTCACTGTTTAAGGCGCTCCTGGGCTGGAATCCTGAAGAGTGCGGAAACCCTATCACCTATGCAGGTGGTACGTTGCTTGATGTAAACCGGCATGAACTGAGCTACCAGTTCGATTTTACTGTTGAGAATGAACTTACTGAGGATGACACCCGTCAGCAGGATGAACTGAACAGTCTGGATGATTTTAAAACGCTGGCGATTGATGTTGATTTTATCGATCCGGGGCATGGCCCAGATGGGAAACCCGAGCATCACACAGAGATAACTCTCCCCTCCTGAGGAACCCCATGTTTGTAAAACCCAAAAACGGGCGGTCAGTACCTGACCCGGCCCGAGGCGACCTTTTGCCTGTTGAAGGGCGAAATGTTGAAGAAAGCAGCTACTGGCTGCGTCGGGAAGCCGCTGGCGATATCAGGCGCGTGAATAAAGTTAAACAAAAAAAGGTGGAAACCAATGACCGTTAGTTTCAGCACTATCCCGGCAAATACGCTGGTGCCACTGTTTTATGCTGAGATGGATAATTCGGCGGCAAATACAAGTCAGGAATCAGCGCCGTCGTTGCTGCTGGGGCACGCAAATACCGGTGCGGCAATTGAGCCTGATTCGCTGGTACTGATGCCCTCCGCTGATTACGCAAAGCAGATTTGTGGCCCCGGTAGTCAGCTTGCGCGCATGGTTGCTGCGTACCGCAAAACCGATCCTTTTGGTGAGCTTTACATCATTGCTGTCCCTGAGCCAGCAGCAGGAGTGGCGGCCACGTATACCCTGACCGTAACAGGCGCAGCAACTGAGAGCGGCACGGTGAATGTTTATGTCGGGCGTACTCGTATTCAGGCAGCAGTTGTAAGCGGTGATGATGTTGAGGCTGTGGCATCGGGCATTAAAGATGCAATCAATGCTGATCCGACATTGCCGGTTATCGCTTCGTCTGCTGCTGGCGTGGTCACTCTGACAGCGCGTCACAAAGGTCTGAGCGGGAATGACATCCCCGTGGTTCTGAATTATTACGGGTACGGTGGCGGGGAAGTTTTGCCCGCAGGCATAGCTGTAGCCGTCGCTGCAGACACTGCCGGAACGGGGGCTCCGGTACTCAACGGTGCTATTGCCGCCATGGCCGATGAGCCGTTTGATTATATTGGTCATCCGTTCAGCGATTTGGCTTCGGTGAATGCACTTATCAGCGAAATGAACGATACCAGCGGTCGCTGGAGCTATGCGCGCCAGCTTTATGGCCACGTTTATACCGCAAAACTCGGAACGCTTTCTGATCTGGTTGCCGCAGGCGATCAGCTTAACCAACAGCACATCACCCTGGCCGGGTACGAGAAAGAAACTCAGACTCCGGCAGATGAACTGGCAGCCAGTCGCACCGCACGTAATGCGGTCTTTATCCGTAACGATCCGGCGCGTCCAACCCAGACAGGTGAACTCGTGGATATGCTACCGGCACCAAAAGGGAAGCGCTTCACGATGACCGAACAGCAGTCTCTGCTGTCGCATGGGATTGCAACGTCATACGTTGAAAGCGGCACGCTGCGCATTCAGCGCGACGTTACAACGTACAAGAAAAACGCCTATGGTGTTGCCGATAACAGCTATCTCGACAGCGAGACTCTGCATACCAGCGCTTATGTCCTGCGCAGGCTGAAATCGGTTATTACCAGCAAATATGGCCGTCATAAACTGGCGAACGACGGTACGCGCTTCGGTCCTGGTCAGGCGATTGTTACCCCGGCTGTTATCAAAGGGGAACTGCTGGCGACTTACCGACAGATGGAGCGTGCCGGGATCGTAGAAAATTACGACCTGTTCAAGCAATACCTGAAGGTTGAACGCGATGCGACAAACCCAAACCGTATCAACACCCTTTTCCCACCTGACTATGTTAACCAGCTGCGAGTGTTTGCGGTCGTTAACCAGTTCCGCCTTCAGTATCAAGAGGAGTCCGCATAATGGCGCGCATTGCAGGTACCTGTTATTTCAAAATTGATGGCCAGCAATTATCCATGACCGGCGGTATTGAGGTGCCGATGAATACTAAGGTCAATGATGATGTCATTGGCCTTGATGGCTCGGTGGATCGTAAAGAAACGCACCGCGCGGCCTATATCAAAGGCACCTTCAAAGTGCCGAAAGATTTTCCGGTCAACAAGGTCACGACCTCAGACCAGATGACCATTACAGCCGAACTGGCAAACGGTCAGGTTTATGTGTTGTCGTCAGCCTGGCTGCATGGTGAAGCAAACCACAACGCCGAAGAAGGTACGGCTGATCTTGAATTCCACGGTGAAGAAGGGGATTACCAGTAATGAAAGAACTTGAACTAAACCATCCAGTAACCGCGCATGGTGAAACGATCAGCGTCCTGGAGTTTAACGAACCAACTGGCAAAGACGTTCGCGAACTGGGTTATCCGTACCAGATGAACCAGGACGAATCCATCAAACTGCAGGCGCATATTATCGCGAAGTACATTGTCCGGCTGGCAAATGTACCGCTGAGCACGGTAGATCAGATGAAACCCGGCGATCTGAATAGTGCAGGCTGGCTTGTTGCCGGTTTTTTCCTCCAGGCCTGACTGCCGATTATCTCACTGACCGTTTTTTTGATTGCGCCAGTTACTGGCGCATTAACCCATTTGAATTGCTGAAAATGCCAATCAGTGAGATTCCGCTGCTGGTCAGTCAGGCAAACAGGATAGAGCAGGAGAAGAAAGGCAATGGCTGAATTTGAGCTTAAGGCTCTGATTACTGGCGTAGATAAGCTATCTCCTGCGCTTTCACGGATGCAGAAAAATATCCGTGGTTTCAAGCGCCAGGCAGAGGAAGCTTCAAAAGGTGGGTTAGCGCTGGCGGGTGGTTTGGCTGCTGGATTGACTGTATCGCTTAAAGCCTATGCGGATCAGGAGAATGCGGCTACTGGGCTGAAGGTCGCGATGATGCAGGCTAACGGAGAAGTCGGCAATAGTTTTGGAAAAATAAACAAACTGGCTGTTGGGCTTGGGAATCAGTTACCTGGCACGACTGCTGATTTTCAGAACATGATGCAGATGCTTGTTCGCCAGGGTATTCCGGCAGAAAACATTCTGGGTGGAGTGGGCAAGGCGACGGCGTACCTTGCTGTTCAGCTAAAAAAGACACCTGAAGCAGCGGCAGAATTCGCCGCGAAAATGCAGGATGCAACTGGAACCGCGTCAGATGACATGATGGGATTATTCGATACTATCCAGAAGGCATTCTATCTTGGGGTTGATGATACCAACATGCTGTCGTTCTTCACTAAGACCAGCTCAGTTCTGAAGATGGTTAATAAAGACGGATTAAAAGCCGCTCAGGGACTTGCTCCGATCAGCGTTATGATGGACCAGATGGGAATGCAAGGAGAGTCCGCCGGCAACGCCCTACGAAAAGTCATTCAATCTGGCCTTGATCTTAAAAAAGTCAGAGCGACTAACAAAGGATTGAGGAAACAACGTATTCGGCTGGACTTTACGGACGGAAAAGGAGGTTTTGGTGGTCTGGACAAAATGTTCAGCCAGTTGGCCAAGCTACGCAAACTGACAGATACGGATAAAACTTCCGTACTAAAAACTCTCTTTGGGGATGATGCGGAAACCCTGCAGGTAGTTAATGCCCTCATCGATAAAGGTAAAGACGGATACGATCAGATTCAGCAAAAAATGAATAAACAGGCCAGTCTGAATAAGCGTGTTGAGGCTCAACTTGGGACCCTGACAAACCTCTGGGAAGCGATGACCGGTACCGCAACTAATGGCCTCGCCGCCATTGGAAGCGCTTTCTCAGGTGACACAAAAAATCTGACGGTCTGGCTTGGTGACTTAGGTGAAAGATTCACAACCTTTGCAGACCAGAACCCTAGAGTTATTCGTAGTGTGGCTGGTCTTGCTGCTGGGCTTGCTGTGCTTAAGTTGGGAATTATGGGGGTTGGTCAGGCTATTACTCTCGCCAGTAGACTGGCGGCGATGACGCCTCTTGGTATGATCCTTACCGGGATCGCGCTGGCAGCGGGCTTAATTATTTCTAATTGGGATAGTGTTGGACCATACTTCAAATCCTTCTGGGAGACTATCTCACCTTATTTCGAAATGGGATGGGAGTTACTTAAAACAGTGTTCGGATGGACCCCATTAGGACTCGTTATTAACAACTGGGGGCCAGTTGTTCAGTGGTTTCAGGATATGTGGGCAAAATTGAAACCCATAATTGAATGGTTCTCTGATGGCGCGAGCGATACGGTTGCAGCTGCGAATGCAGCTCAATGGGGGGCTGGCGGTTACGGTGCTTATGGTTCCGGAGTGGCAAGTACAGGATATAACCCTTACCAGATAAAACAGGGGGTAAATACTAAACCTCAGGCCGCCGTCACGGTTCAGTTTGAGAACGCACCACAGGGAATGAAAGTGACTGAGACACATGCTTCCGGTATAGACGTAAATCATGATGTCGGCTATACCCGCATTGGGCGTACTGGAATGGGTGGGTAAGAGTTGAGTATTTTGGTATATGCTAACTTCCAGATGTTAATGGGAGGAAAGGATGAAAAAGGCACTATTAATTATTGGAATTCTCGGCGGTTTTACTTCAAATGCCGTGTTAGCGCTAAATAATGAGCAAAGTCATTACATAGCAGAGTTCAATAAACTTGTTGCTAATAATGGCAAGGACAGTGAAAACAAACCGGTTACTTCTACGTTATTTTTACATTGTGATGAGATCAAGCAGAAGCTAACTATTGATGGTGTTTCAGGGAAGGTTATAACGGAAGTTAATGGCGTTAAATATAGTACAATTATGAGTAGCCCATCATTCCCTGATGATATGGTTTTACCTGACGATGTGAGCGATGCTGATGGTTGGGACTATTATTTTCAGAGTGCAAGCGGATATTTGACAATACTCACTAAAAATAATGGCAGTGTCAGAATGAGGGTAAAAACTTACAGTAATGGGAAAGAGACTGAAATAGAAAGGCCTTGTAAAGGTATTTCTAAAAGTTAGCCAAACCTCATCAACCCGCTTCGGCGGGTTTTTTTATGCCCGGAGTTACTATGGCGTGGAAAGATCGGCTGGTGGATGCCTCGTTTCGTGGCGTTCCGTTTAAAACTCAAGATGAGAGCGCAACAGCGGGGCGACGTGTAGAAACACACGAATTTGTGAACCGTGATAAACCCTATACAGAAGATTTAGGCAAGATCACGCTTCGTCCGAAGATTACAGCATATGTCATCGGCGATGACTGCTATGAACAACGAGACAGATTGATAGAAGCGCTTAATAAACCGGGGCCGGGGACACTTGTTCATCCGGCATATGGTGAGATGAGCGTCTGTGTTGACGGTGAGATCAACGTAAGCACATCAAGCAGTGAAGGGCGCATGGTGCGCTTTGATCTTCGTTTCGTTGAGGCAGGTGAACTTACTTATCCGACATCTGGGACCGCGACGGCCAACACGCTCGTTTCCTCCTGTTCTGCCCTTGATGACTGTATTAGCGATAACTTTGAGAAGTTCGGTATGGACGGCATGCCTGATTTCGTTCAGAACGGTGTTATTGACGATGCTACCAGCATGCTGGGCTATGTCTCCGACAAAATGGCGATAGTGGACTCCGGTATTTCCGCCGCCGCACGTCTCATGCAGGGTGATATCTCTGTTCTCCTCCCGCCACCATCTTCAGGCAAAGGTTTTGTTGACCAGTTGCAGGCAATGTGGCGTTCGGGGAATCGGCTCTCTGGTAATGCCAGCGATCTGTTCACAATGATTAAAAACTTTTCCGGTATATCCATGGGGAGTGATCTGGCACCGCGTGGCGTATGGAAAACGGACAGCAAGACTACGCAGAACCAGAAGCAGCAAAGTAATTATGTTGCCAGTGCGATTCGCACAACAGCAATAAGCGAAGCGGCTTATGCTGTTACGACGTTACCCGCGCCAGTTATCACGACAAGCGAACAAAGCCAGCGGTCCACTGGCTGGCCTTCTGTTACTCATCCTGAGCTGAATAATGCTCCTGATGAAGCGACAGTTGTCGACGTGCCTTCATGGGAAGATCTGGTCGATATCCGTGACACGCTGAATACTGCTATTGATAAAGAACTATCCCGCACGACTGATGATCGTTTGTTTCTGGCTTTGCGCAGAGTGAAGTCTGACCTTAATAACGACATAAAACACCGCCTGATACAGACCCAAAAGACCGTTATCAGAACGCCTGATGAGGTAACTCCGGCACTTGTTCTGGCAGCAACCTGGTTCGATAACGCTTCACGGGAGTCTGACATTGTCAGGCGTAATGCTGTGGCTCACCCTGGCTTTGTGCCGGTATCTCCGCTGAGGGTTCCTGTACGATGAACGATAACGTGACTCTCCGTGTTAACGGTCGTGAGTGGGGGGGCTGGACGTCAATTCGCATTGGTTCAGGGATTGAGCGTTTAGCTCGCGATTTTAGTGTAGAGATCACCCGACAGTGGCCCGGTGGTGATGGTGTTGCGTCACTTCAGCCAAGAGTTAAAAACGGCGACAAAGTTGAGGTTCTAATCGGTGATGACCTTGTGGTTACCGGTTGGGTTGAAGCAACGCCGGTTCGCTATGATGCGCGATCAATTAGTGTCGGAATTAGCGGGCGCAGTCTGACCGCCGATCTGATTGATTGTGCCGCTGAGCCGACTCAATTCAATGGGCAATCACTCGTTCAGGTTGCCTCGGCGCTTGCCAGACCTTTTGGCGTTACGGTGATAAACGCTGGCGCGCCGGGTGGTGTTATTCCCGGCGTGCAACCCGACCACGGTGAAACGGTTATTGAAGTCCTGAACAAGATGCTTGGACAACAGCAGGCGCTGGCCTACGACGACCCTCGAGGAAGGCTTGTTATCGGCGGCATTGGTAGCACGCGCGCTCATACAGCTCTGGTGCTGGGTAAAAACGTTATTTCCTGCGATACAGAGAAAAGCATCCGTGAACGTTTTTCAACCTACCAGGTATCGGGGCAGCGCGCCGGAAATGATGATGATTTTGGCGCTGCTACCACAACGGCGCTTCGTGCAAAAACAACAGATGCATCAATTGGCCGCTATCGTCCAATGGCAGTACAGCAGACGGGGCAGTCAACAGGAGCCAGTTGCATTGCGCGTGCTGAATTCGAGGCGCGCCAGCGAGCTGCACGTACCGATGAAACCACATACACCGTGTGGGGCTGGCGACAGGGGGACGGTTCTCTGTGGCAGCCCAACCAGCGGGTTATTGTTTTCGATCCGATCTGCGGCTTCAACAACCGCGAACTCCTCATTTCTGAAGTCTCATTCACTAAAGATAATAACGGCACCCTGACAGAGTTACGTGTCGGGCCGCCGGATGCCTATCTTCCTGAGCCCGAAGAGAGCAGTCAGAAGCGTGCTAAAAAGCGCAAAGTCAAAGAGGACCCGTTCTGATGGGAGTAATGCAAAGCCTTCAGAGGCAAGTTCTGGGACTCATTGGGCGCGCTGTTGTGAAGAGTATCAACGCGGCCTCTAAGTGCCAGATGATAGATGTTGAGTTACTGGCCGGGCAGCAAAAAGCGGGTATTGAGTACCTTGAACCCTATGGTTTCACTTCTCGTGCAAAAGCAGGTGCTGAGGCTGTTGTTTTGTTTCCTGACGGTGATCGTTCCCACGCCATTGCGATCACCGCGTCTGATCGTCGCTATCGCATTAAGGGACTAAAAACGGGGGAGGTCGCTCTCTACGATGACCTGGGGCAGTCAGTCACGCTGACACGTGCCGGGATTGTTGTTGATGGTGGTGGCAAGGTGATTACGTTCAAAAACGCGCCTAAAGCCCGCTTTGAAATGGACATTGAGTCAACGGGACAGATCAAAGACCTCTGCGATGCTGGTGGTCTGACAATGTCAGCCATGCGCGTTGCATACAACGGACACCATCACAAAGAAAACGGGCAGGGAAATAAAACCGATGCACCCGATAACAAGATGGAGGTGTGATGGAACTCTGGCTGACAGTCAATGGAACTCAGGTAGATGCCAGTTCTCAGCTTGACCCACTTACGCGCGCAGTGGTGATTTCGCTCTTCACTCACCGGCGTGCAGACCCTGACGACAATGCTGATGTACCGATGGGGTGGTGGGGCGACACTTGGCCGATTGTTGCGAATGACCGTTATGGTTCGAAATTGTGGCTACTCCAGCGGAGCAAGCTCACGAACGCCCTGGTGAATACCGTGCGTAGCTATCTGCGTGAAGCTCTTCAATGGATGCTGGATGACGGTGTGGTATCTCGTATCGACATTGATATCCAGCGAACCGGTATTAATGAGCTGGGGAATAAGATTGTCCTCTGGCGCCGGGATGGCCCGGTAACAATTTCTTTTAACGATTTCTGGAGCGTGATTGCAAATGGCGGATAGTGAATTTCAGCGACCAACGCTGGCCGAAAACATCAGTATGATCCGTGCCGACCTTTTTGCGCGTCTTGACATCAACGATGAACTTCGCCGCATGGATGAAGATGTCAGGGCCAAGGTTTATGCCGGGGCGCTGCATACAGTTTATGGCTATATCGATTATCTGGCGATGAATATGCTGCCTGACCTGTGCGATGAGTCATGGCTTTATCGGCATGCTGCTATGAAACGATGCCCGAGAAAAGATGCCGTGGCCGCATCAGGTTTTATGCGCTGGGATGGCGTAACAAACGGGCTGAAGGTGAGCGCCGGTTCGGTAATTCAGCGTGACGATCTCGTCCTGTACATCGTTCAGGCAGACGCAACAAGTGCCGGTGGCGTGCTTCGTGTACCCATTGTCTGCAGCATGACAGGTATGACCGGAAATATGGATGATGGTGAGGCGCTCTCACTGGTTACGCCGGTTAATGGACTTCCTTCCGGCGGCATGGCCGATACGGTCACTGGCGGTTTTGATATTGAAGACCTTGATGTCTGGCGTGCCCGTGTCCTGGAACGCTATTACTGGACCCCGCAAGGTGGCGCTGACGGTGATTATGTTGTCTGGGCAAAAGAAGTGCCGGGCGTAACACGCGCGTGGACTTACCGGCACTGGATGGGGACGGGAACGGTTGGCGTTATGATTGCCAGTAGCGACCTGACTAACCCGATTCTTGATGATGCAACAGTTGTTGCGGCTCACGCACATATTGAACCTTTGGCACCCGTAGCGGGTTCAGACCTCTATGTATTTAAGGGGACGCCAAAAACGGTCAACTACACCATTGATCTGAACCCGGATACTCCTGAAATACGCGCCGCAGTTGAGGCCGAGCTTCGTTCATTCCTGCTGCGTGACGGCTATCCGGAAGGGACGCTTGAGCTGTCCCGTACAAACGAGGCGATTTCTATAGCCGCCGGTGAGCACAGCCATAAGCTACTTTCTCCAACAGTTGATACGCCAGTTGCAAAAAATGAACTGGCTGTGCTGGGGGTAATAACGTGGGCGTGAGTAATGATGATTATGTCCAGTTACTGAGTGCGCTGCTTCCACCCGGACCTGCATGGTCAGTTGACGATGTTGCGATAAGTGGCGTAGCACCTTCTTTGCTCAGGGTGCATCAACGTGCTGATGAACTCATGCAGGAGCTTGATCCGCGTACCACAGCAGAACTTATTGGCCGATGGGAGCGGTGCTGCGGCCTGCCTGATGAATGCATTCCCCCAGGAACCCAGACGTTACGGCAGAGACAGCAGCGGCTGGACGCAAAAGTTAATCTTACCGGAGGGATCAACGAAGATTTCTATCTTCGTCAGCTCGCTGCACTGGGGAAGCCTGGCGCCACCATCACACGCTATAACAAGGGACCTTTCAAGTGTACGTCGTCGTGTATGGATGCGACCTATTCAACTGAATGGCGTTATTACTGGCAGGTTAATATGCCTGCTTCAACGGATGCCAACTGGATGACCTGCTCGGACAATTGTAAAACACCGATTCGTTACTGGGGGGATACGGTAGCTGAATGCGTGATCAATAAACTCTGCCCGTCCCATACCTACGTAATCTTCAAATATCCGTAACCGGAGACATTATGCATCGTATTGACACACCTACTGCGCAGAAAGATAAATTCGGCGCGGGCAAGAACGGCTTTACCCGTGGAAACCCGCAAACAGGAACGCCAGCCACTGATTTGGATGACGACTATTTCGACATGTTGCAGGAAGAACTGGCGGGAGTGGTCGAAGCAACCGGCGTTAATCTGGAAAAATCAAAACATAACCAGTTACTGACTGCCCTGAAAGCGCTGCTGCTAAGCCGCGCGCATCCTTTTGCAGATATTAAAGCAGACGGATCTGCAGCAATTGCAGAGGCTCTCTCAAACCTTGGATTGGATGTCGTTGTTAATGGCGGCTCACAAGTATGGTTAACATCATCATCTGGTAAATATCATATTTTTATTGGGGAGGATGGTTCCTGGGGAATGTGGAATGAAGAAAATTCCCAAAATGTTCCGCTTAGCATTATTGGCGGAGGTACTGGCGGGAACACCAAACAGGAGGCTCAATTAAATTTGGGACTGGGTTGCGGATTGCCACCGATAGGTATTCCGTTTTACTGGCCGTCAGCTGCTATGCCAAATACCGTTATACCTGAATGGTCGGGAATGACGTTTTTAAAATTAAACGGCGCAACATTTACTGCTGCTCAGTATCCAAAACTGGCGCTGGTATGGCCGGGACTGAAGTTAACGGAAACCCGCGGTGAATTTATTCGTGTTGCCGATGATGGCAGGGGCGTTGATACAGGTCGCGCATTACTCTCGGCTCAGGGGGACGCCATGCGGAACCTGACTGGTAATATCGAGGGCCGCACTGCGGGGTCAATTGGCAGGATATTCAGTAACAACGCTAATGGTGTGTTTTCAGCGACTGGGGAGGGGGGAGACTTTATCACTCCCACGTCGACATCAGGTGCACCAGGAGACCGACTGTCAAACCTGAATCTTGATGCAAGTCGCCAGGTTTCCACTGCGAATGAATTCCGTCCACGAAACGTGGCATTTAACTTTTTAGTGAGGGCTGCATAATGTCGGTTCTTTTTGACCAGACTGGACATGCCACCGAAGCAGGTGACGTTCGCGTTTATTATTACGACCCGATAACTTTCGTGTATACAGGTTGGTCTGATGAGTTTATCAATATTGGTGTCAGTGTTCCGGGCTGCTCCACGACGGTTTCCCCACCTGAGGGAATGAGAGGTATGGCGCCGGTTTTTAATGGCTCATCCTGGGGCCTGGTACAAGACCATCGGAACTCGACAGTCTATGCGACTGATACTCAACAATCTGTTGTAGTGGATTATTTGGGGGAAATAAAAACAGGGTTTACGCCATTAGCACCTGCCACGCCTTACGATAGATGGGATGGCACTAAGTGGGTGCTTGATGAGGCTGCAAAGCAGAGTGCAGATGCAGCTGAGAATACTGCAAAAAAATCCACACTGATATTCGAGGCTTCACAGGTCATTGCGCCACTAAAAGATGCTGACGATGGTGGTTACATTGACGATGCAGACAAGCCGAAGTTAGTCGCCTGGCAGAAGTATCGTTATGAGCTAACAAAAGTTGATCCAGATAACCCTGCATGGCCAACTAAACCAGCATAGGAACGTTTACGAAAATGAATATCCGCCACAGCGCGATCAAAACGTAACTGTGGCGGATATTGAAAAACTTTACTCACTCACTAACCAGAATTCAGCCTCTTCAAACATTTCCTGAACAGTACGGCTTATCTGTTCCTTCTCATGCTTGCTGGCGTCAGTGTTGATCGCCGGCAGTGTCATCATCGGTTTAACCCGAACATCAGCATCGGGGAAGATCCGGTGAACCCTCTTAGTTAACTCGCCCTGAATGATATCTTTTGCACCGGGCAGACCATCAAAATTCCTTTTGTCATAAACGAGTTCCACGAACATTGCTCATTGCCTCTTTACTGGATGGATATACAGTATTTATACTGTGTTTTTATCCGGTATTCAAGAGTGGGCGTAAATATGGGCTTTCCTTCACCTGCGGCAGATTATGTTGAAACACGAATCTCCCTCGATCAGCAGCTAATCAGCCAGCCAGCAGCGACTTATTTCATGCGGGCATCGCGTTCACATTTCAGGGAAGGGATAATTCAGGGGGCGCTACTGGTTGTTGATGCGTCACTTTCTCCCTGTGATGGCTCGCTGCTGATATGCGCGATAGACGGAGAATTCAGGATCAAGCGATATCGAACTCATCCTCAGCCCCACCTGGTTAATCTGGATAACGGGAGAAGGGAGGCACTGCCAGTAGATGATGACGGTTACAGTTCTGCACCCGCTATATTCGGAGTGATCACGTACATCATTAATGATGCCAGGAACGCGGAGTTTGATGACTGCCCGGTGATGTAGATAAAAACATATCCATGGGGAAGGATAATTATGCTTGTTTGGTGGCTATTTAACCACTCATTACTTTGTTGGCATTTAAGTTAAAAATATTAGATATCAATCACAAAGATTTGATGACAACCATCTTTGTAATGACTATAAAGTTACCCACTCGCTAGGGATAAAGCGTATCCAATATGCATTGCTGTGTAATTACGGGGTCTGTTGATGTCACCAGACCCTGTCTTTTCATCATCGACTACACACAGCTGTTATCCTGCCAGGTGAATTCTAATTTGGGCGGGGTTTCTCCCCAGTAATTCCCCAAAGTTTCCCCGTGCAAAAGACAGGCATAAAAAAACCAGCCTTAAAGGCTGGTTCTTAAAGGAGTTTTTGGTCGGCACGAGAGGATTTGAACCTCCGACCCCCGACACCCCATGACGGTGCGCTACCAGGCTGCGCTACGTGCCGACGCTATGGCTGCTAATACTACTGCTTTCCGCTACGAATGCAAGAGGATGCCTCACTAACTGATTTATAATTAATCAGTTAGCAATAAATCGTTTCTCATCCGTCAGAACCTGTAGCAGCAGGCTGAGCTGCGGTTTCTGATCTTTTATTTTCTCGCCACGTAAATCATAGGTCTGATAATTTCCGTTGTTGTTCAGCACCAGCGTCATCTCTGGCGTTGTCACGGCCATCGTGCTGCCGTCGGCGGCGGTCACCCAGTAATGGCGACGTGTAGCATTGAACAAATCCTGCCCCTGCGAGTATTCGTTAGCCGGCGTGCTGACGTGCAGCAGGCGCTGCATCAGCGTCGTCATCAGGTCTGTATGATCGGTCAGGCTATTGATACGCTGGGCAGGTGTTCCCGGCCAGTGAATAACCAGAGGAACCTGCAGATGACCGCGCGACCAGGCAAAGTTGTTCTCTTCCTGAGTCAGCGGCACACCGCGACCCGCGGTAATAATCACCACCGTGTTGTCCAGTTTACCCGAGTCGCGCAGGGCGCTAAGAACACGGTTAATATTGGCATCCACATCCTGAGCGGCGCTGGCGTAGCGTTTGGCAAAGTTCTTCTGGTTACTGTCATCAAGGTTTGTCCCGTTAAAGGAGACCCAGGAGAACCAGCGATTATCTTCCTGCGCGTAGCGTCCCAGCCAGTTAATCCATTGGCTTGCGGTTTGTTCGTCTGATTGCGTTTGCACGCTCGGCATGGAGAAATCTGACAGTAGCGCCTGACGATAAAGCGGGCTGGTAAAGCCATCCGAGGAGAATAGCCCTAACTGATAACCCTGCTGGTTCAGTGCAGAGATCAGCGCCGCAGGCGTTCGGGTCGACAAAATACCGTCCATGTAGCTTGGCGATACGCCATAGAACAGGCCAAAGATCCCGTTATCCGTGGTGTTGCCTGAGCTCATGTGACGCGTAAAGGAGATATTCTGCCCGGCAAACTCAGCCAGCGCAGGCATCTGTTTTTCAAAGCGTGAGTAGTTCAGGCCGTCTACGGTGATCAGCAGAACGTTCTGGCCGGTCCCCATATCGCGATAGTGCAGTTCGCTGAGCGGGTACTGCACGGAAACCGCTTCCGGATTGCCCTGTTCGATCAGGCGACGCTGATACTCTTGCGCATCCAGCAGGCCATGTTTTTCCAGAAACTTACGCGCCGTCATCGGGTAAGAGAGTGGCAGGTTTGCGCGCTGCATGGTAATCGGGCGATAGAAATTGGCATCTGCCCAGATATACACCACATGCGAGGCGATAAAAGAAACGAAGAAGAATGCCGCTAACGGTTTGGCGAAATGGCGACGACGCGTCAGGCTGCGCAGCTTTTGCCAGCTCCAGGTCGCAAACAACATTTCTATTAACAGGATAACCGGCACGCTGATAAACAACAGTTGCCAGTCACGCGCCGCTTCATTCTGGTCAGGGTTAATGACCAGTTCCCAGACGATCGGGTTGAGGTGCAGGTGGAAGCGGGTGAAAACTTCGCTGTCGATTAACAACAGCGTCATGCCAGCTGTCGCCAGAATAGCTGATAAGAATCGCATCAGCCTCTGGGACATGACGATAAACGTCAGGGGAAACAGGATTAGCAGATAGGTGGCAAACACCAGAAAGCTAAAATGCCCGACAACGCTCAGGTAGGAATATACACGACCTGCAAGGGTTGTCGGCCAGTCGGCGACAAACAGGTAACGGCTACCGAGAACCATGGCCAACAGAATGTTGAACAAGGCAAACCAGTGCCCCCAGCTAACCATCTGGGAGACTTTCTCACGGTAGCGCTGACGATGAGTTACCATAAACTGTTGTTCGTTTCCCCGGAGCAGGCTCTTAATGCGCTTGGTCGTCGTTTACCGAAGACTGCAATGCGCGGGCAAAAGAGTTGGCAATCGCCTGGCGCTGGGCCGGTGCGATGCTTGTATTGATAAGGTTAGTCACCATGTTTCCCAGAACCATCAGGGAAAGGTCGGTCGGCGCCTTATGTTTTTCCAGTACGTTGAGCATCTCATTCAGCAGTTGTTCAACGTGTTCGTCACTATAGCGGGAAATTTGTGGCATAAATCGAAATCAGTCTGTTCATGAAAGGGCAACATATTACCGTACGGACAGTTTTTTTTCTGCTTTTTTATCTTCTATTGCGTCACTGCCCGGCAGGTGGTTGAATACCGCCCGGTCTAAAAGGAGAGTTTATCATGAGTCTGGATATCAACCAGATTGCCCTGCACCAGCTTATCAAACGTGACGAGCAGAACCTTGAGCTGGTCTTGCGCGATTCATTACTGGAACCGACAGCGACGGTTGTCGATATGATGGCTGAGTTGCATCGGGTGTATAGCGCCAAGAATAAAGCCTATGGCCTGTTTAGCGAAGAGAGTGAACTGGCGCAAACGCTGCGTTTACAGCGTCAGGGTGAAGAGGATTTTCTGGCATTTAGTCGTGCAGCGACCGGACGCTTGCGGGACGAGCTGGCGAAATATCCTTTTGCCGACGGCGGTATTGTCCTGTTCTGCCATTACCGCTATCTGGCGGTAGAGTATCTGCTGGTCGCCGTGCTGAACAATTTAAGCAGCATGCGCGTCAATGAAAATCTGGATATCAATCCGACGCACTATCTGGATATCAATCATGCGGACATCGTGGCGCGTATTGATTTAACCGAGTGGGAAACCAATCCGGAGTCCACGCGCTATCTGACGTTCCTGAAAGGGCGGGTCGGGCGTAAAGTCGCCGATTTCTTTATGGATTTCCTCGGTGCCAGCGAAGGTCTGAACGCCAAAGCGCAAAACCGTGGCCTGCTGCAGGCGGTCGATGACTTTACCGCCGAGGCGCAACTCGATAAAGCCGAACGCCAGAACGTGCGTCAGCAGGTGTACAGCTACTGTAACGAGCAGTTGCAGGCTGGTGAAGAGATCGAGCTAGAGTCGCTGTCTAAAGAGCTTTCCGGCGTCAGTGAAGTCAGCTTCAGCGAATTTACCGCTGATAAAGGCTACGAGCTGGAAGAGAGCTTCCCAGCGGATCGCAGTACGCTGCGTCAGTTAACCAAATTTGCCGGCAGCGGCGGTGGGTTAACCATTAACTTCGACGCCATGTTACTGGGTGAGCGTATTTTCTGGGATCCGGCGACAGACACCTTGACCATCAAAGGTACGCCGCCGAACCTGCGCGATCAGCTCCAGCGTCGCACGTCGGGCGGGAAATAAGGGCATACTACATAAAAGGACGCAGTAGTGAGTAAAGGAATACGTCAGAAGCCGTCTGTTAATTTCAGTTTATTTCGGCAGGTTTTGTACGCGCACATTGTAACATTTTTGATGATGTTGATGCTTGGTATTGTGTTCACAGTTCTCTCGTTGGTACTGTTTTATACTCATGGTGCCAACTGGTTACTGAGTTTGTTCATATGCCCACTGTTCTTATTTACTGGTTTATTTATTACTGGATTTGCTTTTAAATCAACCTATTCCAGCATGAGTTACTATTACGATAAGGGGCAGTTGAAACGGTATGGACTCAATCTTGATGCTACTTTGACACGTAAAGAGAAGGTGGAAATAAGCATCGATAATGCAAAGCGTCGAGTGCGTGTAGATGAACTGGAACTCCATGTCTTTTTTGATTTTCAGTTTGATAGCAAGAGATGGAGCGGCGGCGACTTACTTACCAATGAAAAGGTATTTGATGCGTTGAATGAAGGGCAAACTATACCAATACGAATTTTGCCGTGGAAACCGGAAAGTGCCAGCGTTCGTCAACGGGCATTATTCAATCGGCTTAAAGGTATGATTACAGCAGCGGAAACTACAGATCCTCGATTAGGGGAGGCGTTAATTGAATTTGACGAGATTTAAGAAAGCGGAAAAGCAAAGTGGGTTCTCGTTGCTCTTAATGTCGTCAAACTAAATTAAATGCATAAAAAAACCCCGCCTTGGCGGGGTTTTTCTTCAACTTGTTTGCGATTACGCGCGAACGAAGTCGATGTGGGACAGCTTCGGCTTGAACGGGTGACGCTGTACAGCCTGAGCTTTAACTTTAACTTCTTTACCGTCAACAACGATGGTCAGAACTTCGCTGTAGAATTCAGCTTTAGCTTGCATGTTCATAACTGCATCGTGATCCAGTTCGATAGCAATCGGGGCTTCTGCGCCACCGTAGATGATTGCCGGGAACTTGTTAGCGGCACGCAGGCGGCGGCTCGCACCCTTACCCTGCTCTTTACGTACTTCAGCGTTGATAGTAAACATTTAAATCTCTCTTTAATAATTCCTGCTACAGGCGACCCAGCAACAGGTAAGTGATCTGCTTTGCGTATGCAAAAGCGGGCGAGATTCTATACTCAAACGGCTGGTACATCAATCAAAAGTACGATTAACCGCGTAATTCATGTGCCCGACGAAAGCGACCTTCATAATCGAAGACCTTTTCACGGACCTGCCAGTACTGACCTTTCATACGCGCCACCACGAAATCAGGATGCCGTAACAACGCCTGCTGATTGAGGATATCGGCGGCGGTTATCCAGCGTAAGGGTATACCGGGTGTTCGGGTGTGCGGGCGAATAAACAGTTGTTCGAAGGCCGTACGCTGCGCGGGAGTGTGCAGGCGAAAGCGTTCGCTGACGTCAGCGCCGTCTTCATCGTAATAGGTGATTTTCAGCCATTCGCCTTTATCATCCTGCCCGTTTTGTAACACCATACCGCTACAGCGCAGGACCAGCGCATCTTTGAGCCTGAGCGCGGCTTTCAGCATGTCATCCGGGTCAACCAGCACCGTGTCGCACTCGCGACAACGGCGGGCGGCGATGTCATTTTCCGCGTTGCACTGTGGGCAGTTTTTAAAACGGAAACGAAAATTGCACTGTTCGCGATGGCCGTCATCATCTTCAAACCATCCCTGGCAGCGGCGGCCAAAATGTTCAATCAGCGTGCCGTCTGCCGTGGTTTTGCCCCAGAAGGTGTTTGCAAATCCGCAGGCAGGACAGAACACCTGTACCGGAACGTTGTCGCTTTTCCCTTTCGGAGCACCCACTTCCGGTGCGTACAGATCGTGCGGGTTGCCGGCGTAATCGAGGATCAGACAGTCGGTTTTACCCGGTGCAAGGCGCAACCCACGACCAACAATTTGTTGGTAAAGGCTAACTGACTCTGTTGGGCGCAGAATGGCGATAAGGTCGACGTGCGGGGCATCGAAGCCGGTGGTCAGGACCGATACATTCACCAGATAGCGAAAACGCTGGGCTTTGAACTCTTCAATCAGCACGTCGCGCTCAGCGCCTGGCGTATCTCCAGTGATTAGCGCGGCGTCGTCAGCGGGCAGCAGGCCCTGAATTTCTTTGGCGTGCTCAACGGTGGCGGCGAAAATCATCACCCCTTTGCGGGTTTGGGCAAACTCGATAATCTGGCTGATGATATGTGGCGTTATTCGCTGCTGCTTTTTCAGCTCCTGATTCAGATCTGCTTCGCTAAACAGGCCGTTACTCTGCGCCTGCAGGCGACTAAAGTCATACTGCACGACCGGCATGTCGAGGCGTTCTGGCGGCGTCAGGTAGCCGTGTTTAATCATGTAGCGCAGTGGTAATTCATAAATGCAGTCGCGAAACAGCGCTTTTTCATCGCCGCGCACCATACCATGATAATGAAAATGATAAATCCAGCCCTTACCCAAACGAAAAGGTGTGGCGGTAAGCCCGAGCAGACGTAAGTGGGGATTTACTTTAGTCAGGTGAGTGAGGATTTGCTGATACTGACTCTCTTCATCATCGCCAATACGGTGGCATTCATCGACGATCAGCAGTGAGAATTCACCCTGAAAGGCCTCCAGATTACGCGCTACCGACTGTACGCTGCCAAAGACTACTTTCCCGTGGCTCTCTTTACGCTTCAGGCCTGCGGCAAAAATATCGGCTTCAAGCCCCAGCGCACAATATTTGGCATGGTTTTGTGCGACCAGTTCTTTGACGTGCGCTAGTACCAGTACGCGACCACGTGCCACGCGGGCCAGTTCAGCAATCACCAGGCTTTTGCCCGCGCCGGTTGGCAGGACGATAACCGCCGGGGTGCGGTGGTGGCGAAAATGGTTGAGCGTGGCGTCCACGGCTTCTTTTTGGTACGGGCGAAGAGTAAAAATCATGAGCTCATTAAGGTAAACAGCAACAATGTATAGTATGCCATGAATCATTTCCCTTGAGGGATGGTGTAACACCGCTATACTGGGCGGATAATAGTCCCACTTTTCGGGCGTAAACCCGCTTCTCGTATTTTTACAGGCAAAAATCACACTCATGCGACTTGATAAATTTATCGCTCAGCAACTCGGCGTCAGCCGCGCTATTGCCGGGCGTGAGATCCGTGCTAACCGCGTTACCGTCGACGGTGAAATCGTTAAAAACAGTGCCTTTAAGCTGCTACCAGAACACGACGTCGAATATGACGGTAATTCCCTGGTTCAACAAAATGGCCCGCGCTATTTTATGCTGAATAAGCCTCAGGGTTATGTTTGCTCAACGGATGACCCGGATCATCCGACGGTGCTCTATTTCCTTGATGAACCGGTTGCCTACAAATTGCATGCGGCAGGGCGTCTGGATATCGACACCACCGGACTGGTACTGATGACCGATGACGGACAGTGGTCACATCGTATCACCTCTCCTCGTCACCATTGCGAGAAAACCTATCTGGTGACGCTGGAGTCGCCAGTGGCAGACGATACCGCCGAGCAGTTTGCCCATGGCGTACAGTTGCATAATGAGAAAGACCTGACCAAACCGGCTGTTCTGGAGGTAATTACGCCAACTCAGGTGCGATTGACCATCAGCGAAGGGCGTTATCATCAAGTAAAACGTATGTTTGCCGCGGTGGGTAACCACGTTGTGGAACTGCACCGTGAACGAATTGGTGACATCAGGCTTGATGACGATCTGGAGCCGGGTGAATACCGTCCATTGACCGAAGAAGAAATCGCCAGCGTTAACTTAACCCCGCGTTAATTTCAGGAGCTAAATGTGACCACCCGGCAGAACTCGTCAATTGCCATAGTCTTTATCCTTGGCTTGTTAGCCATGCTGATGCCGTTGTCGATTGATATGTATCTTCCGGCGCTACCTGTTATCTCAGAACAGTTTGGTGTGCCTGCGGGTAGTGCGCAGATGACCCTCAGTACCTATATTCTGGGGTTTGCAGTGGGGCAGTTGCTCTATGGCCCAATGGCTGACAGCATTGGGCGCAAGCCGGTGATTCTGGGCGGAACGCTGGTGTTTGCGGCGGCGGCAGTGGCCTGCGCCCTGGCGCAAACTATCGATCAACTGATCGTGATGCGTTTCTTCCACGGTCTGGCTGCTGCGGCGGCGAGCGTGGTAATCAACGCCCTGATGCGCGATATCTATCCAAAGGAAGAGTTCTCGCGCATGATGTCATTCGTCATGTTGGTCACCACGATAGCGCCATTACTGGCACCTATCGTGGGTGGTTGGGTGCTGGTATGGCTGAGCTGGCACTATATCTTTTGGATCCTCGCCATGGCGGCTGTTCTGGCGTCGGTGATGATCTTTACGCTGATCAAAGAGACCCTGCCTGTAGAGCGTCGCCAGCCGTTTCGCCTGCGTACCACTATTGGCAACTTTGCCTCGCTGTTTCGTCATAAACGAGTGCTGAGCTATATGCTGGCCAGTGGGTTCAGCTTTGCCGGGATGTTCTCGTTTCTGAGCGCCGGACCCTTTGTTTACATTGAGATCAACCACGTTTCACCGCAGCATTTCGGTTATTACTTCGCATTGAACATCGTATTCCTGTTCGTGATGACTATCATCAACAGCCGCTTTGTGCGTCGGGTTGGGGCATTGAATATGTTCCGTACCGGTCTGTGGATCCAGTTCGTGATGGCGGGATGGATGGTCTTTAGCGCACTGTTTGGGCTGGGGTTCTGGGCTCTGGTCGTGGGCGTTGCGGCGTTTGTTGGCTGTGTATCGATGGTGTCATCAAACGCCATGGCGGTTATTCTGGATGAATTTCCGCATATGGCGGGAACGGCGTCATCGCTGGCTGGGACATTCCGCTTTGGCATTGGCGCCATTGTCGGGGCCCTGTTGTCTCTGGCGACCTTTAACTCGGCCTGGCCAATGATATGGTCGATCGCATTTTGCGCTACCTGCTCAATTCTCTTCTATCTTTACGCCAGTCGCGCTCAAAAACGGTGATCTATTACACAACCTGGGGGCCATAAGGTCTCCAGAGTTGATGTACATCAACCGCAAATCTATCATTTCCCCCGCTTATGTTTATTTTATGTAAAATCAATTTATGTAAAAAGTCACATCATTGTAGTTAAAAAGGTTGAGTTAGATCGCAGAAACGAGTACATATAGCCCGGAAATATGCCAGAACCGTTGAATAAATTTAATTACTGGGTTCTGTAAGCAGCATAAGTACTGGATGTAAACGTTTACCAACTGTCTAAAGACGTATTGTCAATGATGTGTTAATATTGATGTAAAATAATTGTGAAGTGATTGTGCTTCCAGGGAAAGAAAGTGATGACATTACAACTCTCAATCGTTCATCGTCTGCCGCAGAGCTATCGTTGGTCGGTGGGTTTCGCAGGTTCGAAAGTTGAACCGATTCCGCAAAACGGTCAGAGTAATGAGAACAGCCTGGTGGCACTCAAATTGCTCAGTCCTGATGGTGACAGCGCGTGGTCAGTCATGCATAAGCTCAGCCAGGCCCTCAGTGATATCGAGGTTCCTTGTTCCGTACTGGAATGTGAAGGAGAGCCGTGCCTGTTTGTGAATCGTCAGGACGAATTTGCCGCGACCTGCAGACTGAAAAACTTCGGCGTGGCTATCGCAGAACCGTTTTCAAACAACAATCCTTTTTGAGCGTCAGCTTAGCGCGAGCAGCTGACGCGTATAGGCCTGCTGTGGTGCGTTAAAGACGTGCTCGCATTGCCCTTGCTCCACGACCTCTCCCTGACGTAGCACAATAACCTGATGGCATAATGCGCGTACTACGTGCAAATCATGGCTGATAAAAATATAAGCCAGCCGATGCTTTTCCTGTAAGGATTTTAACAACGTCAGGATTTGCGCCTGTACGGTCCTGTCGAGCGACGATGTTGGTTCATCCAGAATGATCAGGGAAGGTTTGAGAATCAATGCTCTGGCAATAGCAATGCGTTGGCGTTGTCCGCCAGAAAACTCCGCAGGATAACGATGTCGCGTTTCGCTATCCAATCCCACTTCCGCCATTACCGCTTTCACCTGTGCCTCGCGTTGTTCGGCTGACAGGGTAGGCTGATGAACGCGCAACCCCTCCTCGATAATCTGTAGCACGCTCAGGCGTGGGTTCAGCGAGGAGTTGGGATCCTGAAATACCACCTGAATACGGTGACGGACCGGCAACAGCTGCCGTCGATTTAAGGTATGCAGTGCCAGCCCATCGAACACAATGCTTCCCTGCGAGGTGATTAACCGCAGAAGCGCCAGCCCGGTGGTGCTTTTTCCTGAGCCTGACTCTCCCACCAGCCCCAGAGTTTCACCGGGCCGGAGGGAAAAACTGACGTCGTTAACGACGACGTTGTGGTCCACCACGCGTTTCAGGATACCTTTGCGGATAGGAAAGGCGACGCGGAGTTTTTCCACTTCCAGCAACGGAGCTTGCCCGACAGGTAAAGGTACCGGGTCGCCGGAAGGTTCGCTGTTTAACAATTTCTTCGTGTAGGGATGCGTTGGCGCAGTGAGCAACTGTGCTGCTCTATTTTGCTCAACGCACTGGCCGTTTTGCATGACCGCCACGGTATCGGCAAGCTTTTTCACAATGCTCAGGTTGTGGGTGATGAACAGTAATCCCATGTTCAGTTCGTGCTGTAGTTCCCTCAGCAGTTGCAGGATCTGTGCCTGGACGGAAACGTCCAGCGCGGTAGTCGGTTCATCGGCAATAAGCAGCTCAGGTCGTGTCAGCAGTGCCATGGCGATCATCACGCGCTGGCGTTCACCGCCGGACAGTTGGTGCGGGTAATCTGCGAGACGTTTGGCTGCCTGACGGATGCCTACGCGATCCAGGCAGGTCAGGATTTCTGCCCGCGCCGCCTCCCGACGCATTCCCCTATGCAGCGACAGCACTTCATAAAGCTGTTTTTCCAGATTGTGGAGCGGGTTCAGTGACACCATCGGCTCCTGGAAAATCATGGCGATTTTATTCCCCCGTACGTCGCGAAGCGTCTGCTCGTTGGCGTGAAGTAATGATTCACCATGAAAACGGATGTCCCCGGAAGGGTAAACTACCGGAGGGGACGGTAACAACCGTAGGATAGAAAGCGCGGTCACGCTTTTCCCCGAGCCAGACTCGCCCACCAGCGCTAGCGTTTGTCCGGCATCAACCCGTAGTGAGAGGGCATTGACTACGGTGCGCACGGTCTCTTGTTGACGAAAACCTACCGATAAATTTTCAATGGCTAACAGAGGTTGTGTCATTTTAAATCGCCTTGTTGGGATCAAACGCATCGCGTACCGCTTCACCAATAAAGATCAGTAGCGATAGTAGCAGGGCAACGGAGATGAACGCGGTGATGCCAAGCCACGGTGCCTGCAGGTTGTTTTTACCCTGCAACAGGAGTTCTCCCAGTGATGGCGAGCCAAGCGGTAAGCCGAACCCAAGAAAATCCAGTGAGGTCAGGGTGGTTATCGAGGCGCATAAAATAAACGGTAAAAAAGTCAGGGCCGCGACCATCGCGTTGGGCAGCATATGACGCAGAATAATACTGCGATCGCTTACGCCTAGCGCTTGAGCGGCTCGAATGTAATCAAAGTTTCGGGTACGTAAAAATTCCGCGCGCACCACGCCAACCAGACTCATCCAGCCAAACAGTACGGTAATGCCCAGCAGCCACCAGAAGTTAGGCTGGACCACGCTCGACAATAGGATGATGAGAAACAGCGTTGGCATTCCTGACCAAACTTCAATGAATCGTTGCCCCCACAGGTCCACCTTGCCGCCATAATAGCCCTGAATTGCGCCAGCCATAATGCCCATCACGCTCGAACAGAGGGTGAGCATTAGACCAAACAAGACAGAAATACGTGTGCCGTAGAGGATGCGCGCCAGTACATCACCGCCGTTGGCGTCTGTTCCCAGCCAGTTTTGTGCGGAAGGCGGGGAAGGGAAGGGCTTATCGGTGGCAAAGTTAATGCTGGTGGCCCCAAAGCGTATTGGTGCCCACAGGATCCAGCCCTGGTTTTCCAGGCGCTGTTGTAGCCACGGGTCCTGATAATCAGCCTGAGTCGCCAGCGGTCCGCCGAAGTCGCTTTCACTGTAGTTTTTGAACAGGGGGAAATACCAGCTATTGTCGTAGCGCACCAGTAGCGGCTTATCATTGGCAATCAGTTCTGAACACAGGCTAAGACCGAACAGCACCAGAAAAATCCACAGCGACCAGTAGCCGCGACGATTGTGGCGAAAGCGCGCCCAGCGGGCCTGATTGACGGGGCTTAATCGCGACATTAGCGTCCCTCAAAATCAATACGAGGATCGACCAGCGTATAGCTGATGTCGCTGAGGATATTCAGCAGCAGACCGATCAGGGTGAAGATATAAAGCGTGCCAAACATTACCGGGTAGTCGCGTGATACGGTGGATTCATAACCCAGCAATCCCAGGCCGTTAAGTGAGAACATCACTTCAATCAGCAGTGAGCCGGTAAAAAACATGCTGATAAACGTTGCCGGGAAGCCGGCGATCACCAGCAACATGGCATTGCGAAACACATGTTTCCACAGAATATTTTTCTCGCTGACCCCTTTAGCGCGTGCGGTGACGACATATTGTTTGCGCACCTCATCCAGAAATGAGTTCTTGGTCAGCATAGTCAGTGCGGCAAACCCACCAACCACCGTCGCCAGCACCGGCAGGGTAATATGCCAAAGGTAGTCGGTTACTTTCTGATACCAGGGCAGGGAGTCAAAATTGGCGGAAACCAGCCCGCGTAGCGGGAACAGATCGTAATAGCTTCCCCCGGCAAAAAAGACGATCAGCAAAATCGCAAACAGAAATGCCGGGATGGCATAGCCGATAATAATAAATGCGCTGCTCCAGACATCAAACCGGCTGCCGTTATGCACCGCTTTGCGGATCCCAAGCGGTATCGACACCATGTAGATGATGAGCGTACTCCACAGCCCCAGCGTGATGGAAACAGGCAGGCTGTCTTTGATAAGCGTCAGCACCGAGGCGCTACGAAACAGGCTGTCACCGAAATCGAAACGAATGTAATCCCAGAGCATTTTGAAGTAACGCTCATGAATGGGCTTATCGAACCCATAGCGGCGAGTGATTTCGGCGATCACTTCCGGGTCCAGACCCCGGCCACCTCGATAATTACTGTCGCTGATGTTACCCACGCCGGTTTGCGCGTGGCTGGCGCGAACGCCTTCGCTACCCGCGCCGGGTAATGCCCCGCTTTGCCCGAACTCAATGGCGGCGACGGCCTGTTCAACCGGGCCGCCTGGGGCTATTTGCACGATAAAAAAGTTGATGGTGATGATGGCCCAAAGCGTTGGGATCACCAGCAGTAGACGTCGAATCAGATACGCGCCCATTTATTCTCCCTGTCGTCTGGCAGCTGGCAGTTTCGCCGCTTTGTTGACGTCATACCACCAGTTGTCGAGGCCAATGGTGTAAATTGGGCGAATAGCAGGATGTGAAAATTTATCCCACCAGGCGATGCGATCCTCTGCCATAAACCACATCGGCAACATGTAGTAGTTCCAGGTTAGTACCCTGTCCAGTGCCCGGCCCAGTGGGATCAATTTGGCTTTATCACCTTGTGCCGCGATGATTTTATTGATCAATTTATCAATCACCGGGCTTTGTACGCCGGGGGCGTTGTAGCTGGAGTCAATATATTGAGAGGCCCACAGAATTTGCAGGTCCGAACTCGGCCACGGCATCGCGCGATACAACCTCGGCATCATGTCATAGTCGCGACTGCGCAGGCGGTTCGTGATTTGTGAGTTATCCACCTGGCGGATATTCATGGTAATACCTAAGCGCTGCAGGTTGTGCTGGAACGGCAGCACCCATTGACTGTTGCTGCCCGCCGGGAGCAACAGTTCAAAGCTCAGAGGTTTACCGCTGGCGCTGTTTACGCGCTGCTGACCCTTTAGTACCCACCCGGCCTGCTCCAGTAAGGTATCGGCTTTCAACAGGTTGTCGCGATCGTAGCCATCGCCTTTTGATTTTGGCGGCTGATAGATTTGGCTAAAGACCTCAGGGGGGAGATCTTTTTTCAAGGGCGCGAGTATCACCAGTTCATCAGCGTCGGGGTATTTTGTCGCGGCATATTCGGTATTCTGAAAATAGCTGTTGGTCCGGCTCCAGGCATTATAGAACAGCGCTTTATTCATCCATTCAAAATCAAAGGCCAGCGTGATGGCTTCCCGTACCCGTCGGTCGCTGAATACCGGGCGCTGAATATTAAATGCCAGCCAGCGGGTATCCTGCGCGGATTCGTTCTTTTGTTCATCTTTGATGATGTAGTGATTCGCGAAATTTTTCCCGGTATAACGCGTCGCCCAGTTTTTGGCATCATTTTCAAGACGCAGATCAAACGCACCGGCCTTAAACGCTTCAAAGGCGACGTTATCATCCAGATAGTAGTCGTAGCGGATGGTATCAAAGTTCCAGCGTCCACGATTGACGGGCAGATTAGCGGCCCAATAATCTTTGACGCGCGAATAGACAATATACTGGCCCATCTTCCATTTCGTAATGCGATAAGGGCCGCTGGCGAGCGGTGGCGATGATAAGGGATCGCTGAGCTTATGATCTTTCCAGTACTTCTCTGGCATTACGGGTAATGAAAACAGGCTGAGCATGTCCTCTTTACCCGGTTTGGCTAATTCAATGCGTACGGTTAATGGCGCGATGGCTTTTACCGTTGTTCCCTTGTAGACCAGACGAAACTGCGGCACGCCTTCAGTCATAAATTTGTGGAAGGTGAATGCGACGTCGCGGGCGGTAATGGGTGAGCCATCGTGAAAACGCGCTCGTGGATTAATGGCAATTTCTATCCAGGAATAGTCGTCAGCGTAGCGCGCGCTGTCGGCAATGAGCGGGTAATAGCTACCAGGTTCATCGTCAGAGGTCGTAAACAACGTATCGTAAAGCGTTTCGGTACGTGCGCCGGGGTTACCGCGCATCGCGTAGCGGTTAAAGTTGTCAAATGTGCCAATGGCGGACAGGGTGATTTGACCCCCTTTAGGGGCTGCGGGATTCACATAATCGAAGTGATTAAAGTTAAATGCGTACTTCGGTTCACCCAGTACGGCAAAAGCATAGCTTTCTTTGATGGATTGCGCCTGGGCGCTAAACCCGATGAGGGTAATAAACAGAAGCAGTACGCGAGGGATCATATAAAAGCGATTTCCTTTTCCTGCCACAACCCGACGGGCATCATGCCTGAAAGATAAGGGATGTAGCGGCGAGTGAGAGTATATGAATCGCATACTGCGATCACCACGTCGGCTTATTGGGCTGTGCCATCCAACGCACAAAATCAGCAAGCTTTAATGGTCGGCTAATCCAGTATCCCTGGAAAAAATGCACCCCACGATCGCGCAGCCAACGGGCTTGCTCAGGAGTTTCTACCCCTTCCGCAACCGTCAGCATATTAAGACGTTTAGAAAGTGTCAACACGGCGTCCAGAACCGGAGAGGTCAGGGTTTCCGTCCCGATGGCGTTAATAAATCCGCGATCGATTTTCAGGTAGTCAACGGTAAAGCGTTCCAGATAAATAAGCGCGCTATGGCCGGTGCCAAAATCATCAATCGCAATTTCAAAACCTGCGGAATGTAGCCATTCAAATAGCTTTGTGGCCTCGTGCTGATTGAGCATATCTCGTTCAGTGATTTCCAGCACTAACTGAAAATAGTTTGCGGGAAGTGAAGCGTGCAGGTGCCGGATGTCGTCTTTAAATGTCTCGCCATGCAGATGCGATGGCGCGATATTGATCCCCAATTTTGCGCCAGCGGGTAACACTTTTTGCAGCGCCGGGGCATCCTGGGCGATCAACTTAAAGAGATGCTGAGTCAGCGGGACAATCATTTTCTGTGATTCAGCGTAATGAATAAAGGCATCCGGTGGGATCTCGCCCGTTGTTGGGTGATTCCAACGTAACAGGACCTCGACGCCTTTCACTTCCAGCGTTTGCATCTCTACGACGGGCTGGTACACCACATAAAACTGGTTATGCTTGATGGCGTTGAGGATATCTTTGCCTGGGCGTAAACGGATGCTGTAGATGTAGTACCAGAGGAGAAGGGCGGCAATAATCCCGGCCATACATCCCAACAAAATAGAATACCAGACGTCGGTATAGTTCCACTCTTGTGCGTATAAGCGAATTTTAAGCGGGATCCCTTCAAGAGTGGCCTGCCGCCAGGAGGTATGAGGAAGAGCGGAAACATCGATGATTCGCGATGAGAATGTCGAAATTGCGGTATTACCGACGATAATCGCAATACCGTCAAAATCATCCTGCCGGGCGGTATAGAGCAGATAAGGTGCCAGATTGATATTCAGTGAGGTAAATACGCCGCTATCGTTGAACGACGCGTTTCGGTGCCAAATCATGATCGCTGGTTTGTCCGGCATCATGGGCGTACCGGGAAGTAATTCCACATCAATATTTCTGCTGATATCGAGGTTCGGGATCAAATCTAAAATCGGAGTGAACATGGAACCTGTTGCGGAAGAGCAGAAAGCGATACCGTCTTTTACCAGTAAGAAAGCGCGAACGTTCAGGCTAAAGGCTGCACTGGAGGTCAGTTTAGCGCCAACTTGTTGGCAACTGTTGGCAACCAGCGGCTGAAGGGCATCGGTGGTGGTTTTGAGGTCGGTAAAGTAGCTGCTGACGTAATTCTGGATATCGGCAAGGAGTGTGTCGTACTTAACTTCTCGTTTATGCCAGGTGACGAAAAACTGCAGGGTACTCACGAGTATTGCGACGATAAGCCCCGTTAACATACAGGAAAGCAGGATTTTCCGACCGGATGAAGAAGAGCGTCTGAACATAGATCCTTATTTTACCTGATTTAACCGCTTACTCTGTATGAATATAACCTGAAATGACTCATGTTGTGAGATTTTTCTTAGTCGCAGGGGGAAACAAAAAAGCACCGCCGAAGCAGTGCTTTTGGAATGTCTCATCAGGATAGCCAAGGGATAGCTGCCAAACGAAACTAACTGCGGCTCAGAACTCGGCGAGCTTCGTTGTAGCGTTTTTTCCAGTAAGGCTCGTTCATGCTGGAAATGATAACGCCACTGCTGGTCGAGGCATGTACAAACTGGTTGTTACCGATATAAATACCGACGTGACGGCCAGTAGAACCAGCACGGAACAGAACCAGATCGCCTGTGCGCAGATTAGTGCGCGAAACGGATTTTCCCGTTTCCTGTTGTTCATAGGTTGAGCGCGGAAGCTCTAAACCAAATTGCTCGCGGAATGTACGCTGCACGAAGCTTGAGCAATCAATACCTTTTTTGGTGCTGCCGCCAAGGCGGTAACGCACGCCTTTCCAGTCAGCATACTGGTCCATAATACGTGATTTAACATCGATATTACGTACCATATTTTCAAATTCATCCTGAGAGGCTTGCAGTGAAGAGTTATCTCCATTGCCCACAGCATGCGTCTCAGAATGCATATTCTTGGCGGTGTTCGTTGTGCTACATGCAGAAAGCAGAACCGCAACTGCTATCGCGGGTATGCCCCGCAAGATATATCTCAAAATCGGTTGAGATTTGACCATTTTGTTTGTTTTCCCTTGAAGTCCTTAACGATAAATATCGTTATAAAAAATGCCAAACGTGACGAGACTAATTACCATCGCACGATGAGACAATTCCTTAAGGTCAAATCTGTGGCAGAACGCACAAATTTATTCTGAAAGGGAATAATTATCCCGCGAGGCAAAACGAGTTCGAGATTACCCGATCGTTCCGGTCAATGCGAGTGATTTTACGTGATTTCTTATAAGAAAAATTGATACAGAAAGTGAATAAACGGCATTGTCTAAATTAAGAACAATCAGGGTAAAAAATACGCAACCCACTCATTTTAAACATGAATAAGATGACAGGAGAATGACAATCAGAATGATGAAATATTGCCCAGCATCATCAGGGAATCAGAAGTATCCCTGATGATGTTAATTACTCTGCGTTATTTGTTTAAAAATTGTTTGTTTTTGCCGGGTAGATAATTCACGAACAGAGTGACTAATCGGTCGCTTAATGGCGTCATTAGCCACCAGGGAAGGCCAATCAAGACCACCGTCATGGAACCAACCACGATATCGGTGAGCCAGTGGGCGCCAATCATTACGCGCGGGAAGGCAAAAACCACAGCAATAATAAGGCCGATTATTCCTGCGACTTTTCCGAAATAACGCAGCATGAATGCGGAAAAAATAAGCAGCATCATGCCGTGATCGCCAGGAAAACTGTCTTTCGACGCATCCTTGGTCGGAATATGCAGCAGTTCGCTGACGCGATAAATATTATCCAGCATAAGCGTGGGGCTGGCGCGTTTAACGGGAATAAGCGCCTGGCCCAGCTGGTTTAATACCACTGCAGTGAGCAGCATAACCAAACCAATTGCCACAATGCGTCTGCGACCTTCCGACGTCTCTTTGAGCCAAAAGTGCAGCATCAATGCGCCCATAGCCAGCAATGAGCAGCCATCAAATGCCCGATTATTGGTAATAGCAACAACCCATAAGAACAGCGGGCTTTCCACCAGTTTATGATTAAAGAAGCGGAAAACGCCCGTATCGAGTGAAGACCAGAACCCATGCCCGGCTGGAATATACCAGGACAGAAACAGTGCCAGACCAGCAATATTAAGCAGGAGGATTAAAGGGTATCGGGTTTTCATCGTCGTTTACCATTGCTAAAAACGAAGGCAACCTTACGCGCTAGCGTCTAAACGAAGTCTCAACAACGCGCTCTGTAACGCATTCCAGTCAGTCTCGGTATCGGCGATGAGTTCAATACGGCTATCCGGTGGTGCGACGTTTTGCGTCTCTATATGCCAGTCGTCTCCCTGGCGGTTAATGCGTACCAGTCCTTCTTTAATACGCATTACCCCCTTCACGCGCCCAACCGGGGCAAGACGCGACCATTCCAGCAGACCGATGGTATCGAACACCGTATCGGCGTCAAAAATCCAACCGCAGGCCTGATGGCCATGACCGCTGTTCAGGCTACGACGCCAGCGCTGCTGTGCGGGTAAGCTCAACGCTGCCAGCCCCTTTTTGTTGGCATGGCTATGGGCGTGCTCCGCGCTTACAGGAAGCTCCGCCAGGTTTAGTCGGGGCAAATCCAGTAGCTGTCCGTCAATTTGCCCATGGTCGGCATGAACCAACTGTCGATTACAGCCGTAGTGTTGCCACCAGCTTTGCAGGGCGTTTTCGCTTTCCGTCGTGGCACGGTCGGTTTTGTTGGCAACAATGATATCAGCGGCGGCCAGCTGATCGCGGAAATTGTCATTGGCGACGCTTTTCTCATCCAGTAACAGGCGAGGATCAAGGATACAAAGGGTTGCGCGCAGATCGATCCACGGCTCATAAACCGGTGCGGTGAGTAAATCCAGAATCTGTTTGGGATGCCCGAGGCCGGTGGGTTCAATCAGCAGGCGGTCGGGTTTCCCCTGACGCAGCAGCGTATTGAGGCCAACCTGCATTGGCAGACCGTTAACACAGCACATACAGCCGCCAGGGATCTCTTTTAGCAGCGCACCGCTGTCGGCCAGCAACGCGCCATCAATGCCAACTTCGCCAAACTCATTAACCAGCACGGCCCACTTCTCAGCAGGGTCTTTGTTTGCCAACAAATGAAGAATAGAGGTGGTTTTGCCACTGCCGAGAAAACCGGTGATGAGATTGGTTTTAGTCACATTTACTCCAGAATCATAAATTACCGTAATGGCATTTAACAATCCTGGCGAAAAACGGGGAAAAAGAGAAGGGGTGAGAGGACGAAGAGGCGCTTCGTCCTGCTTAATGGCAGAAATCGTTAACTTTTTAACGTCTCAATGACAGCCTGATGCGCACCGTATTGGGCAATGCGTTGCCAGGCCTGCTGAATGGCCGCGACAAACTGCGGATTCTGTACGAGATCGGTAGCGAAAATCTCGCGCAGCGAAAGCAGGGCGTTGACGCGTTCTGACTCTGTGCTCTGTTTAACCAGAGCGGCAATTTTTTCACTCAACGGGTCACGAACATCAATAGCGGTGCCTGAATCATCCACGCCGCTCACATAACGCATCCAGCCTGCGACGCCGAGCGCCAGCAGTGGCCACTCACTTTGGCGGGCTAAATGTACGCGGATCCCTTCCAACATGCGCTGGGGTAATTTCTGGCTACCGTCCATCGCGATTTGCCAGGTTTTATGTTTCAACGCTGGGTTGGCAAAACGCTCCAACAGGCTTAGGGCATACTGGTCTAAATCCACATCGGTAATTTGCAGCGTAGGTGCCTGTTCGTTGAGCATCAGGCGGTAAGCGGCTTCACGAAATGCGCTGTCCTGCATACAGTCGCTGATGTGCTGGAACCCGGCCAGATAGCCGAGATAAGCGAGAAACGAATGACTGCCGTTCAGCATCCGCAGTTTCATTTGTTCCCACGGCAACACATTTTCGACCATCTGGACGCCCGCCGTTTCCCATTGTGGGCGGCCACACACAAAATTATCTTCAATCACCCACTGGATAAACGGTTCGCAGCTGATTGCGCAAGGATCGGCAACCCCCAGCTCGCGGGCAATTTCGGCCAGTGACTCTTCAGTGGCGGCAGGGACAATGCGGTCGACCATGGTGCCAGGGAAACTGACATGCTCCTGAATCCAGGTTGCCAGTTCCGGTGAACGTTTCTCCGCCATTCCAAGGACGGCGTTTTTTACCACATGACCATTGTCCGGGATGTTATCGCAAGAGAGGACGGTAAACGGCTGTAGCCCGCGTTCACGTCGACGGTGTAGGGCTTCAACAATAATTCCGGGGGCAGAGTGCGGTTCAGTCGGTGTTTGCAGATCGTGAGCAATACGTGGATTACTGAGGTCTAGCGAGCCTGTCGCCGGATCGATGCAGTAGCCTTTTTCTGTGATGGTTAGCGAGACAATAGCCACCTGAGGTTCGCAGAATTTTTCGATAATGGCCGCCAGCGAATCCAGCCTGGCGTTGAGACATTCGTTGACGGCACCGATAACAATTGGCTGGTTGCCGTTGGCCCCTTTTTCCAGCACGGTAAATAAATGATCCTGTTCGCGCAGTTGGCTCATCAGTCGATCGCCGCTGAACAGACTGATCTCACAAATACCCCAGTCTCCACCCTGCGCATTCAGCACCCTGTCGGTTAGTAACGCCTGATGGGCGCGGTGAAAAGCACCGAAACCAAAATGCACAATCCGCGTTTTTAATTGCTGGCGGTCGTATTGCGGCATCATGACATTTTCCGCCAGTGGCGCTGAGGCAATAGTTTTCATTTAATACACCTGATTAACCATAAATTAACAATGGCAGTATAAAGTTATATGACAACAAATTGAATTGGTGTGCCTCATTTATCCGGGGAATGTGAGCTTGATCAACCAATCATCGGCAATGTGTTGATCAGTTGACGGATGCCTGTATGGTAGTCGTCATTAAGATGATTTAATTTGGTATAACAACTTGTGAGGTGAAACAATGGAACAAACCTGGCGTTGGTACGGACCTAACGATCCGGTATCGCTTGATGATGTGCGTCAGGCTGGCGCAACGGGTGTTGTGACCGCCTTGCACCATATTCCTAACGGTGAAGTGTGGCCGGTAGAAGAAATTCAGCAGCGTCAGGCCATTCTGGCTGAAAAAGGGCTGACCTGGTCGGTAGTGGAAAGTATCCCTGTCCACGAAGATATCAAAACGCGTTCAGGTCAATATCAAACGTGGATTGCCAACTATCAGCAGAGTATCCGTAATCTGGCGACCTGTGGTATCGATACGGTGTGCTATAACTTCATGCCGATCCTCGACTGGACGCGTACCGACCTCGAATATCAGCTGCCGGATGGTTCCAAAGCGCTGCGTTTTGACCAGATTGCTTTTGCGGCCTTCGAACTTCACATTCTGCAACGCCCGGGAGCTGAAGCGGATTATACCGCCGAAGAACAACGCCAGGCGCTGGACTACTTCAATGCCATGAGCGATGCAGAAATTGAAAAGCTGACCCGCAATATCATTGCTGGCCTGCCTGGTGCAGAAGAGGGCTATACGCTGGATCAGTTCCGTGCGCGTCTCGCTGAATACGACGGCATCAGCAAGGACGATCTGCGCGATAATATGGCGGTATTCCTGCGGGCGATTGTGCCAGTGGCAGAAGAAGTCGGCGTACGTCTGGCCGTGCATCCTGACGATCCGCCGCGCCCGATCCTTGGCCTGCCGCGTATCGTTTCGACTATCGAAGATATGCAGTGGCTGAAAGAAACGGTCGATAGCATTAATAACGGTTTCACCATGTGTACCGGTTCTTACGGCGTGCGCGCTGATAACGATCTGGTGAAAATGATCGAGACCTTTGGCGATCGTATCCACTTCACGCACCTGCGCTCAACCTGTCGTGAAGATAACCCGAAAACCTTCCATGAAGGTGCGCACCTGCAGGGCGATGTGGATATGGTATCGGTGGTGGCTGCCATTTTGAGCGAAGAGCAGCGGCGTAAAAAAGCGGGCGACCTGCGTCCTATCCCGATGCGTCCGGATCATGGACACCAGATGCTTGACGATCTGCACAAGAAAACCAACCCGGGCTACTCTGCGATTGGTCGCCTGAAAGGCCTGGCAGAAGTCCGTGGCGTTGAGCTGGCGCTGAAACAAACGCAGTTCCGCGATCTGCTGTAAGTCTAACAACAGGGATTGCGCGACAGGCGCGATCCCTGTTTTTCATCAAGGCTGCGCGAGCGCCTGCTCCAGCACTGTCAGCACTTTATTGATCTGCTGTATCTGCAATCCACCAAATCCAAAAAACATAACAGCATCGCTGTTCTCTTTGCGCCATGCGGCTTCTGATCCATTTTCTATATCCGGCAGAGTGTCGAAACGGATCCCGGCCAACAGGCAGCATTGTTGCAACCTGGTGATGAATTCTGCGTGTCTGTCAATGCGTAACGAGAGGTGCAGACCTGCCGTTGCGCCAGCGATTTTCCCTTCGGGAAACAGAGTGGAAAGGCCATCGCGTAACAGGGTGAGGCGCGTCGCATAGCTGCAGGCCAGCTTGCTGATATGCGTATAGAACACCTGGTTTTGCATCAGTTCGGCCAAAAATTGCTGCAACAACCACTGACTGCCGTTGTTATTGAGCGCTTTCATATTCTGTACCGCCGGAAGCAATTCATCAGGGCAAATAAGATAGCCAAGCCGTGCGCCTGGCCCCAGCGTTTTAGAAAATGTCCCCATGTAGATAACCCGGTTGTGATAATCCATGGCTTTCAGCGCGGGAAGGGGATTTTCCCCATAGGTAAAAACGGCATCGTAATCATCTTCAATGATGTAAGCGCCGACGCGTTGCGCCCACGTTAATAATGACTGACGGCGCTCCAGTGAAAGCACGCTTCCCATCGGATACTGATGCGCTGGAGTAACATAACAAAGCTGGGTTTCATACTCGGGTAAATTATCTGTTTGCAGTCCGTGGTTATCTACGGCAATTGACGTAATGTCTGCACCGTAATAATTAAAAAGATGCCATGCGCCAGAATAACAAGGGGATTCCGTCACAATATGGCACTTTTTTTGCTGACTGACAGCATGATGAATAATAAATATTTGGCTGAGCAGTGATAATCCTTCCTGAATCCCGTTGGTAATGATGATGTTCTCTGCTCGGGTATTAATTCCGCGGGATAAATTAAGGTATCTGACCAATTGCTCACGCAGTGAAAATAATCCACTTGGTGAATGGTATCGGGTAAATAATTGTTCTTTAAGTATGCTTGGAGCATTATTCCATTTCCGCCAGCTTGACCAGGGAAAAGCGTTGGGATCGGGGACGCCCATCCGACAGTAGCACTCTCGTCCAGGCTCGGCGTAAACATCGGTTGAGACTCCGGCAGCTTTAGGTTTTGTCGGCGGAGAACCCTGGGTAACGGGCACATGCGTTGGTGTTATACGTACAGGCGTGGTGAATATCACTTCATAGCCAATGCCGTGTCGGCTCTTGATTAACCCTGCTGCCATAAGCTTATCATAGGCCATCACTACCGTTATTTTGGCTACGTTCAATACCTGAGCCTGCTCGCGAATAGAGGGAAGCTTATCGCCACAAAGCAAATCTCCCCGCTGAATAGCCTGGAAATAAAATTGGAAAATTTGCAATTGCAGCGGAGTGCGGAGTTCTCTATTGAGCGTTAATGTAAGCATGAGGAATTCCTTATTAATATATGGCCACTATATTACGAATTTCTCGTTTTTACTATTTGATACACCTCATGGAGTAGCAGCTGTTCCTATAGCTTGCTATCGCTGTCTCTATTTTTGATTTTTATTATCCCTTAGCGTGTCGCTATTAAAAAATGGAGGCAAGCATGTCGTGGATAAGAAAGAACGCATTGTGGTGCGTATTGGCTGGGGCGGTGGCAATGGCCCTGGCTATTTGGGGAACGTGGCAAGGCGTTCATTACACCAGTACCACCGAATTTTGTTTATCGTGTCACTCGATGCGCACGGCTGGAGAGGAATATAAAACCAGCGTGCATTTTCGTAACGCATCTGGCGTGCGGGCTGAGTGTAAGGATTGTCATATTCCCCCGGGCGTTGTTCCAACGCTTGTTCGTAAAACTGAAGCCTTAAACGACCTCTATCACACCTTTATTTCTCCTTCTATCGATACTCCTGAAAAGTTTGCTGCCAAACGCCCGGAGCTGGCTCAGCGGGAGTGGGCACGCATGAGCGCGAATAATTCAGCGGCGTGTAAATCCTGCCATAGCTATGAGGCAATGGATCATGGCAAGCAATCGGCAAACGCGGCTGCGCAAATGACCGCAGCGGCAGCAAAAGACAGTAACTGTATCGATTGTCACAAAGGAATAGCCCATCACAAACCCGATATGAGCAGCGGTTTTCGCGATCGCTATAAGCAGCTACAGCGTCAAGGAGATACGCCAACGGATGCGACCACACTGTTTTCATTAAGCGAAAAATCACTGGCGGCAACGGCAGGGAGTCCGGTCGGGAAGGCGCTGTTATTTCCTGCTACCGAGGTCAAGGTGCTGAAAAAAGAAGGCAGTAACGTGCAGCTCGAAATCACGGGCTGGCGAGAAAGCAAAGGGCGTGGACGGGTGATCACTCAGTATATGGGGAAACGCGTTTTCTCCGCCGTTCTCGATGAGCCCCTGATGGCGAACGTAAAAGTGCTACAAACCCAGGTCGATCCTGACTCACATCAGGAATGGCAGCATGTGAGCGTCACCGCCTGGACCACCGATCAGGACTTTATCAACACGCTTGCGCCAATCTGGGAATACTCAGATCAAATGCTGCAATCCACCTGTAGTGCCTGTCATAGCACTCCTCCTACAACCCGATATACCGCTAACGGCTGGATCGCCGGACTGAAAGCCATGTCGACCTATTACCGGCTTAATCCGGTGGAGGAACGTACGTTGTTGAAATACCTCCAGACCCACGCCAGCGATGTGTCTGAAACCAACAAAAAGTAAGGATAATGTATGGATATTCATGACTTTAATCCGTCCCGCCGCCGTTTTCTCAACGGAATGCTGGCGGTGGGGGCTGCCAGCGCACTGGCGCCTAATCCGCTGATATCAAAAGTGTGGGCGGCGGGGGAAAATCCCGAGCAGTGGATCCAATCTGGTTCGCACTATGGCGCTTTTGAAGCCAAAGTGGTCAACGGTGAGTGGACCGAAACCCGTCCGTTCAAGCATGACAAATACCCCTGCGATATGCTGAACGCGGTGCGTGAAGTGGTCTACAACCCGTCGCGGGTACGCTACCCGATGGTGCGTCTGGACTGGCTGCGTAAGCGTGAGAAGTCAGATCGCAGTCAGCGCGGAGATAACCGTTTTGTTCGGGTCAGTTGGGATCAGGCGCTGGATCTGTTTTACGAAGAGCTGGAGCGGGTGCAAAAAACCTATGGCTCATCAGGCGTATTTACCGGGCTTGCCGACTGGCAAATGGTGGGCAAATACCATAAAGCGGGCGGGGCGATGGATCGGGGACTTGGCCTGCATGGTAGCTATGTGACAACCGTCGGCGACTATTCTGCGGCAGCGGCACAGGTCATTTTACCGCATGTGATTGGTTCGCTGGAAGTTTATGAGCAGCAGACGTCGCTTCCGCTGGTGATTCAAAACAGCAATACCATCGTGCTGTGGGGCTGCGATCCGATCAAGAACTTGCAGATCGAGTTTTTGGTTCCCGATCACGATGCGTTTGGCTACTGGCAGCAGATTAAAGAGGCGGTAGCGCAGGGTAAGATGCGCGTTATCAGTGTTGATCCGGTGCGGAGCAAGTCGCAAAACTATCTTGGCTGCGAGCAGTTGGCGTTGCGGCCACAAACCGATGTGGCGTTAATGCTGGCGCTGGCGCATACCTTGTACGAAGAAAAACTGTACGACACGGCGTTTATTACCGATTACACCGTCGGCTTTGAGCAGTTTTTGCCGTATCTGCTGGGCGAAACCGATAAACAGCCGAAAAATGCCGAATGGGCGGCAGAAATCTGCGGCCTGACGGCAGAGCAGATCCGAGACTTCGCCCGCCTGTTGGTGAAAGGTCGGACACAGTTTATGGGCGGTTGGTGCGTACAACGCATGCACCATGGTGAGCAGTATCCGTGGATGCTGGTGGTGCTGGCCAGCATGGTCGGTCAAATTGGTTTGCCCGGCGGCGGGGTAGGATTTGGCTGGCACTACAACGGCGGTGGTACGGTAACATCCGCCGGGCCTGTGCTTTCTGGACTGGGAGGGATCACGAATCCCCCGCAGGCAAAGTACAACGCGGATTTTCGCGGCGCATCGGAGCATGTCCCCACTTCGCGTATCGTTGGCTGCCTGCTTGAGCCGGGCAAAAAGGTTGCCTTTAACGGCGAGACGTTAACCTGGCCTGACATCAAAATGGCGATCTACAGCGCGGCGAATCCATTTCATGCGCAGCAGGACAGGAATCGCATGATCGACGCGTGGAAGAAGCTGGAAACCGTGGTGGTGTTGGATCACCAATGGACCGCGTCGTGCCGATTTGCCGATATCGTCCTGCCCGTTACTACCCGCTTTGAACGTAACGATATTGAGCAGTTCGGTACGCATTCGAATAAAGGGCTGATGGCGTTGCATCAGATCGTCAAACCGCAATATGAAGCGCGGCATGATTTTGATGTGTTTGCCGGGCTGTGTAAGCGCTTTGACAAGGAAGCGGTGTACCGTGAAAACCGTGATGAAATGCAGTGGATACAGGCGCTTTATGACGAAGGTGTGAAGATGGGGGCATCGCTCGGCGTCTCATTACCGGATTTCACAACGTTCTGGCAGGGGGACGGATATATTGAATATCCGCCGGGGCAGCCGTGGGTACGTCACGGTGAGTTTCGCGACCAGCCAGACCTGAATCCGCTGGGAACGCCGTCAGGTCTGATTGAAATCTACAGCAAAACCATCGCGGGCTTTGCCTATGAGGATTGTCCGGGGCATCCGGTGTGGATGGAACCCTTTGAGCGTACCCATAGCGGCAAAAAAGATAAATACCCGCTGCATCTGCAATCCTGCCATCCGGATAAACGTCTGCATTCCCAACTGTGCTCTAGCGAGGCGTTTCGTAACACCTATGCGGTTGCCGGAAGAGAGCCGCTTTATATCAGTGAACAGGATGCCACCGCTCGTGGCTTAAAAGCCGGTGATATCGCCCGCGTCTTCAACGCTCGTGGTCAGGTACTGGCTGGCGTAGTTGTCAGTCCGGATTTTTCCCCTGGCGTGGTCCGTATTCATGAAGGCGCGTGGTACTCCCCGCAGGAAGGGGGGAAAGCCGGGACATTATGCACCTATGGCGACCCGAACGTGCTAAGCGCAGATATAGGTACTTCACAATTGGCCCAGGGGCCTTCAGCGCATACCGTGCTGGTGGAGGTCGAGCGTTATCAGCAGAAAGCCCCGCAGGTGACGGCATTCGGTGGTCCGCAGATTGTGAAAGAGGAGGGGACCAGTGCAGCATAAGCAAATTCATCAGCAGCGGGCAGCTGTGTACCAGTGGTTTTCGCAACTGTTATTTCGTGAGCTGGATGAAAAACAGCTTGCCAGTCTGGAAAACGGCGATAGCCAGGCTTGGATTGCCTCACTGGCGGCGGTTCCTGGAGTGTCTGCCGAGGTTAAACGTTTTGAGCATAGCCTGGGCCGGGTTTTGCGGCGCGACTCCCGACAGCTGGAGCTGGCAGCAGATTTTGCCTCGCTGTTTCTGCTGGCCCCGCCAGCTAGTGTTTCTCCCTATGCAGGGCACTATCCACACACGACAGCGGCAGAAGAACGTCGGCAAATGAATGTGCTGCTGATTGAGCAAGGTCTGGCAGCGCGAGAGAATGAACCCTCCGATCATATTGCTGTGCAGTTGGCATTAATGGCGAGGATGGTTGCTAAAGAGGAGAGGCTATCGGCGCAATATTACTTTTTGCATCATCATATTCTGTGCTGGGCACCGTTATTTCGCGACGCTTGTCTGGTGCGGGATAACGAGGGGTTTTATCCTCAGGCGGTGAATCTTATAGTGCGTTTTATGCAAGAGGATGAACAGTATCTGGAGTCGTTGCTGATGGATGATTTTTATCTCAGCAGCCAGCGCTGAATATGACAAAGGGACAGCCTGCGTTGTAATGCCAGTCAGTTAAGCATTATGGAGAATATTTTATTGCGGCATAGGGTTCCGTTCACCTCAGCGGAGTCATTTCTCTGAAGCGCAGATACCTGTGAACGTGCAAGGGAGGCTCACCGCCGCCTCCCTTGCAACCCAGGCTCCCGGCGGGAAAATCGTCGCGATGCGATTCATTCGGCTCATGCCGTCTGCCTGTCGGGTCGGGGCCGAGCCTGCGTCCCTGCAGGCCGTCCCCTCTGCCCGCATCCCTGCGGGCAGACCCGGTCAGCCGTCAACGCCTCATCGATTTTCAGCCGGACCGGGGTCATCGCTTCAACTCTCTGATTTCCAGTTAAATCTGTTTTGCTGTTTAAACAAAAAAGTAGATGGTCAGGTGTGGCTGGTCCGGCTGAAAATTGCCGACGTGTTTCCGTAAGGCCGGGAGAACCCGCAGGGATGCGGGTTCAGGGCGCGCTTTGCAGGGACGCTACCTCGCGCCCGGCCCGATAGCCTGAAGGAAAAAGCGGAGGGTATTGCGTAGCAACAATTTTCCCGCCGGGAGCCGGGATTGTTAAGGGTACGGCGATAGTACCCTTAACACGTTCACAGGCAGTATCGTTTCAGAGAAGTGATATCACTAAAGTGAACGGAACATTTTGCCAGAGACAACATGTCATTATCTTTGGTTCACCTGTAACGACAGGAGCTTAATCTGCACGGCCCATATAGCGACGTTCTTCGATATGAATACGGATTTTTTCACCCGCACTCAGATACTCAGGAACCTGGATCACCAGACCAGTGCTCAGGGTAGCTGGCTTGTTGCGCGCACTCGCTGAAGCACCTTTAATACCCGGTGAGGTTTCAACGATTTCCAGGTCTACAGTCTGCGGCAGTTCAAGCGCCAGCAGTTGGCCGTCCCAGGTCAGTACCTGCATATCCGGCATACCGCCTTCCGGCATGAACAGCAGCTCTTCTTCAATCTGGTCTTTGGTGAAGGTATACGGGGTATAGTCTTCTTTATCCATAAAGATGTATTCGTTGCCATCGACGTAGGAAAAATCAACGCCACGACGGCTCAGAGTGACGGTATCCACGATATCGTCGCCTTTGAAGCGCTCTTCAACTTTCAGACCGGTACGCACATCAGAAAAACGCATTTTGTACAGCGTGGCAGCACCACGTGCAGACGGTGATTGAATATCGATATCTTTTACAATCAGCAGTTTGCCGTTGTAGTTCAGTACCATACCTTTTTTAATTTCGTTCGCTCTTGGCATCGAAAAAATCCTGTAGTGAGGAGTGTCTAAAATATCGCGTAAAACTACTCGCGCCGGGGCATTCAGGCAAGCGGAATTCATGCTTTTGCTGGTGCAAAAAAGGTGGTACTGTGCCCTTCCCGCACAATCCGATGGTTTACGATAAAGAGAGTACTGTATGGAATGCCGTCCGGATTGTGGTGCATGCTGCACCGCGCCTTCAATCTCCAGTCCCATCCCCGGTATGCCTGATGGCAAGCCCGCTAATACGCCATGCGTTCAGTTGGATGAATCCCTGCGTTGCAAAATTTTTGCGTCGCCGCTACGACCAAAGGTGTGCGGCGGTTTACAGCCTAGTGCGGAAATGTGCGGGCGGACGACGCACCAGGCCATGGTTTATCTCATCGAGCTTGAAGCGCTAACCGCGCCTTAAACGTCCTTGATGCGTGCCAGGCACGCGACGGTGGCGACGATCATCACCAGTGCAAACCAGAACACCGCGTGATAGTTCCAAATTTCAGCGGCAATCCCCGCCAGCGATCCAGCAATAATCCAGCCCACGCGAATGGTATTCGTATAGAGGGTGGTGGCTGAACCCGCCTGTCCCGGCATCAGGTCCTGGAAATAGAGCATACCAATCCCGCCGAGAATACCGATGTAAATCGCGTTCAGCAGCTGTAAGCCAAGCAATATTGCCGGAGAGTGAGCCAGCAGCATACCGGCATAAAAGAAGAATCCGGCAACGACGGCAATTCTCATCAACAGACGTTTACCCAGACGCTTTGCAAAATAGCCAGCAATCAGCATGGTTGGGATTTCCAGTCCGGCTGCGGTGCCCATCATGATGCCCGCCAGTTTTTCCGGCAGATGCAGTTCGTTGATGATAAACAGCGGCATATTAATGATATAGAGACTATTGGTTCCCCACATTAATGTGCAGATAACAAACAGCAGCAACGTGTCGCGTCGATTGCGGCGCGGGGCCTCAACTGCGCCTGTCGCGAGAGGCACGTTTTTACTCATTGAGGGTAAAAACAGCCAGACCATTACGCCGCAGACAACAAACGCCACCGCCGCGCTGAGATACATCACCGTAAAGCTGAATCCCATGGCCAGCGCGTAGGCCAGCGGCGGGCCAATTACCCAGGCTAGCGAAACCTGCGCACGTAATATTGAGCTGAACATGACGGCTTCCCGACCTGTGCGGTCGGCGTGTTCACGGGCGAGAGCAAACATTTGCGGGTTGGCGGTCGATCCAAAGCTGCTGAGGAATACCCCGACAAACAGCAAGATAAAATAATTACGGTTCCAGGCGAACAGCACGCAGGCCAGCATCCCCAGCACGCAGCAAAACACAATCAGGTTCTTGCGATCGCCTTTTCTATCTGAACGTCCGGCCAGAAACTGACTTACCAGAATACCGATCACAGCGCTACCGGTAAAAAAGAACCCGACCATGCCGGGACGGGCGTGGACTTCATCCGTCAGAAAAAGGCTGAGCGTTGGCGTCTGCAACGCACCGGCGATACCCGTCAGAAATGCGACAAGCAGGAACGCCGAAGACGTTAAATCAAACGCCTTGGGTGTGGCGGCTACGGGGGTGTTATGCATGTTTTGATATCAATGATGTGAAGAGACGCGGAGTTTACGCCGCTTGTCAGAAAATAAACAGGGAGCCAAATCAAAATCGGCATCAAAAATCAAAATAGCATTTCAGTCAAAGAATGCTGTTTGCTGACGTTGCTGAATCTGACAAGCTGACGGCGTTTTTGCGTCAGCATTTTTTTCTCCTTCGCAGAGAAAATGTGCGTTATCTCTAAATTCAGCAAGTAATTTGTCAACTTTACTTGTGTGCTGAAGAAAAAAGAGCAAGACTTCTTGAAACGTTTCAGCGTCATCTTGCCTTAACTGATGGAGTCGGGTGACGCCTTTTTTCTCATGTTGGCTGAATCGTTTCAATTCAGCGGGAGAGGAGAATCATGTTCCAGTTATCTGTTCAGGATATTCACCCGGGCGAACAGGCCGGGAATAAAGAAGAGGCTATTCGCCAGGTTGCCGCTGCCTTAGTGCAGGCGGGTAACGTCGCGGAAGGCTACGTCGATGGCATGCTGGCGCGCGAACAACAGACGTCCACGTTCCTCGGCAACGGTATTGCGATTCCTCACGGTACGACGGACACGCGCGATCAGGTACTGAAAACCGGTGTGCAGGTATTTCAGTTTCCACAGGGCGTGACCTGGGGCGAAGGGCAGGTTGCTTATGTGGCAATCGGTATAGCCGCAAGCTCTGATGAACACCTCGGTTTACTGCGTCAGCTGACACACGTGCTGAGCGATGACTCCGTCGCTGAACAGCTGAAATCTGCGACCACGGCGGAAGAACTGCGTGCGCTGCTGATGGGTGAAAAGCAAAGTGAACAGCTGAAGCTTGATAACGAAACGCTGTCGCTGGATGTCGTGGCCAACTCGCTGGTGACGCTGCAGGCACTCAACGTGGCACGGCTGAAAGAAGTCGGTGCGGTTGACGCCACCTTTGTGGCCAGAGCAATCAATGAGCATCCGATGAATCTTGGTCAGGGGATCTGGCTGAATGACTGTGCTGAAGGTAACGTGCGTAGCGCCGTTGCGGTCAGCCGTGCAGCAACAGCGTTCGATGTACAAGGTGAAGTTGCCGCCCTGTTGGTGACCGTCGCCATGAATGACGATCAACCGGTTGCGGTGCTGAAGCGCCTTGGCGATCTGCTGCTGAATAATAAAGCTGACCGTTTGTTGAAAGCTGATGCGGCAACGGTGCTGGCGCTGCTGACCAGCGATGATGCCTTAACTGATGATGTACTGAGCGCCGAATTTATTGTGCGCAATGAGCATGGTTTACATGCCCGCCCGGGCACCATGCTGGTGAATACGATTAAACAATTTAACAGTGAAATTACCGTGACAAATCTTGATGGAACCGGCAAGCCGGCGAATGGACGCAGTCTGATGAAAGTTGTGGCGTTAGGCGTGAAGAAAGGACATCACCTGCGCTTTACTGCACAGGGCGAAGATGCTGAACAGGCGCTGAAGGCGATTGGCGAAGCCATCGCGGCAGGTCTTGGGGAGGGCGCGTAATGAGCAGACGTGTTGCTACTATCACCCTTAACCCGGCCTACGACCTGGTGGGCTTCTGCCCGGAAATTGAACGCGGTGAAGTGAACCTGGTTAAAACCACCGGTCTGCATGCGGCAGGGAAAGGGATCAACGTCGCTAAGGTTTTGAAGGATTTAGGTATCGATGTCACTGTGGGCGGCTTCCTGGGTAAAGACAACCAGGATGGTTTTCAGCAGTTGTTCAGCGAGTTGGGCATTGCCAACCGTTTTCAGGTCGTGCAGGGCCGTACCCGTATTAACGTCAAGCTGACCGAAAAAGACGGTGAAGTATCTGACTTCAACTTCTCCGGCTTTGAAGTCACCCCGGCTGACTGGGAACGCTTTGTGAATGATTCGCTGAGCTGGCTGGGCCAGTTCGACATGGTGTGCGTCAGCGGCAGTTTGCCAACCGGCGTGAGCCCGGAAGCCTTCACCGACTGGATGACGCGCCTGCGTAGTCAGTGTCCTTGCATTATCTTTGATAGTAGTCGTGAAGCGTTGGTAGCAGGTCTGAAAGCGGCACCATGGCTGGTGAAGCCAAACCGTCGCGAACTGGAAATCTGGGCCGGTCGTAAGCTGCCGGAAATGAAAGATGTGATTGAAGCGGCGCATGCGCTGCGTGAACAGGGGATCGCTCATGTGGTGATTTCACTCGGCGCAGAAGGTGCGCTGTGGGTTAACGCCTCAGGTGAGTGGATTGCTAAACCGCCGTCAGTTGAGGTGGTCAGCACCGTCGGCGCGGGTGATTCAATGGTTGGCGGTCTGATTTACGGTCTGCTGATGCGTGAGTCCAGCGAACATACCCTGCGTCTGGCGACGGCTGTTGCCGCCCTGGCGGTAAGCCAAAGTAATGTAGGCATTACCGATCGTCCTCAGTTGGCCGCAATGATGGCGCGTGTCGACTTAAAACCGTTTAACTGACAGCAGGAGAGGCATAATGAAAACGCTGCTGATTATTGACGCTAATCTCGGCCAGGCTCGCGCTTACATGGCGAAAACCCTGCTTGGAGCGGCGGCACAGAAAGCACATCTGGAAATTATTGATAATCCGAATGATGCCGAACTGGCAATTGTTCTGGGCGATACGCTTCCTGCCGACAGTTCGCTGAACGGCAAAAAAGTCTGGCTGGGCGACATTGGTCGTGCGGTTGCGCATCCTGAACTCTTCCTCAGCGAAGCTAAAGGCCATGCAAAGCCCTACAGCGCCCCGGTTGCAACAGCACCTGTGGCCAGCAGTGGTCCAAAACGCGTGGTGGCGGTGACGGCGTGTCCGACCGGTGTTGCTCATACGTTTATGGCCGCTGAAGCGATTGAAACTGAAGCGAAAAAACGTGGCTGGTGGGTGAAGGTTGAAACCCGAGGTTCTGTTGGCGCAGGTAATGCCATTACGCCGGAGGAAGTGGCTCAGGCTGATCTGGTGATTGTGGCCGCTGACATTGAAGTTGATCTGGCGAAGTTTGCCGGCAAACCGATGTACCGCACCTCTACCGGTCTTGCGTTGAAGAAAACCAAGCAGGAGCTGGACAAAGCGCTGGAAGAAGCAACACCGTACCAGCCAACCGGTAAAGCGCAGACTTCAGCAACCGAAAGTAAGAAAGAGAGCGCGGGGGCGTATCGTCACCTGCTGACGGGCGTCTCTTACATGCTGCCGATGGTGGTTGCTGGCGGTCTGTGTATTGCACTCTCGTTCGCTTTTGGTATCGAAGCGTTTAAAGAGCAGGGGACGCTGGCGGCGGCGCTGATGCAGATTGGCGGTGGTTCAGCCTTCGCGCTGATGGTGCCGGTACTGGCAGGTTATATCGCGTTTTCCATCGCTGACCGTCCGGGTCTGACGCCGGGTCTTATCGGCGGTATGCTGGCGGTAAGCACCGGTTCCGGCTTTATTGGCGGGATTATTGCTGGTTTCCTTGCCGGTTATGTGGCGAAGCTTATCAGCACGAAGCTGAAACTCCCGCAGAGTATGGAAGCGCTGAAACCGATCCTGATCATTCCGCTGTTCTCAAGCCTGGTGGTTGGTCTGGCCATGATTTACCTGATCGGCAAACCGGTGGCGGGTATTCTGGAAGGTTTGACTCACTGGCTGCAAACCATGGGTACGGCCAATGCGGTGCTGCTTGGCGCGATTCTTGGCGGCATGATGTGTACCGACATGGGTGGTCCGGTTAACAAGGCGGCGTATGCTTTCGGTGTGGGTCTGCTGAGTACGCAAACTTATGCGCCGATGGCGGCCATCATGGCTGCGGGTATGGTACCTCCGCTGGCTCTGGGTCTGGCAACGCTGGTTGCGCGTCGTAAGTTCGACAAAGCGCAGCAGGAAGGCGGCAAAGCTGCCCTGGTACTGGGCCTGTGCTTTATCACCGAAGGGGCAATCCCGTTCGCTGCCCGTGACCCAATGCGCGTTCTGCCTTGCTGTATCGTTGGTGGTGCGATTACCGGGGCTATCTCGATGGCGGTGGGTGCGAAGCTGATGGCGCCACACGGCGGGCTGTTTGTCCTGTTAATCCCAGGCGCAATCACGCCGGTGTTGGGATACCTGCTGGCAATTATTGCTGGTACGCTGGTAGCCGGTCTCTCCTACGCAGTGCTGAAGCGCCCGGAAGCTGAGGTTGTGGCAAAGGCGGCCTGATTTAACGTCAATAGCAGGGGCAGAGAATTCTCTGCCCCTTTTTTATGCATTTACCTATACGTTGCAGCATCGCCACAATAATCCATCCAGCCTTAATAAAACGGGTCAGGCAATCATTGGCGCGATGATAAAACCAAAGGCAACGCCAGCAATGATCCCACCCAGTCCTGGAAGCATAAACGGATGGTTTAAGACATACTTGCCCACGCGCGTTGTCCCTGTGGTGTCGAACTCCATTGCCGCCAGCGAAGTCGGGTATGTTGGTAGAACAAACACCCCGGTTACCGCCACATAGGAGGCCAGAATTGCCCATGTAGGCACGCCGAGCGCAACGGCCAGAGGGATGATCAGCGGCGTGGTGGCGCCTTGCGAGTAAAGAAGCGCGCAGGTACCAAACAACACCAGTGCCAACAGCATGGGGTAAGCCCGTAGAATATCGCCTGCGATATCCTTAATCTCCGCTAAGTGGGCATCAATGAAGGTCGTTCCCAGTGTAACAATCCCGAGAATGACCGCCAGTGAACTCATCCCCGATCGAAACGTGGATGTCAGGACAATAGCATCGGTTGATGTTTTGCATAACACCACCATCAGGCAAGCGGCAGCCAGCATACAGATAATGATGATATCCCGGGTATTCATTGGGTTGCCTGCATCGAATCCAGGGCGTAGCTGCGGGCAGGCGGCAAGAATAACGATGACGACCGTTGCCAGCATAAACAGGGCGACTGAGAGTTTGGCACCCGGCGTAGTGCTGTTTTGCCCTTCATATTTACGCACTAATCCTTTTTGCAGGCGTTCCAGATAGACTTCATCATCCTGTAGCTCGCATCCCTGACGTGAGGCGATAAAAGCGGCAACCATCGCGGCGACAAAAGAAGCTGGCAGACATACCGCCATGACCTGAATAAAAGTGATACCGTTGCCTTCCATAATGGTCAGCATCGCCGCCATTGCGGCACTGATCGGCGAACCGGATATCGCCACCTGGGAGGCGACTACGGATCCGGCGAGCGTACGAGAAGGGCGGATACCGGACTCTTTGGCGACTTCGGCAATCACTGGCAGGGTAGAAAATACAATGAACCCTGTTCCGGCCATAATGGTCATCGACCAGGTGATAATCGGTGCAATAATATTGATATATTTAGGGTTACGCCGCATGAAATTACCGGCAACGCGAACCAGATAATCCATACCTCCTGCGGCCTGTAGCGCCGATGCTGCCACGACAACTGTCATAATAATGAGGATAACGTCAACGGGTGGCGAGCCAATTTGCAGATCAAATCCCAACGTTAAAATAGCCAGCCCCAGACCACCGCATAAACCGATACCTATTCCGCCGAGGCGGATACCAAAAAATATTGCACCCAACACGACGATAATTTCTAACCAAACCATAATGGCCTCCGCCAGAGAATAATTTGTTATTAAAATAAGTGGTTGTTTAATGCTTTATTAATCTGGTGACGGCTGTTATTGCGCCAGAAGATGATGTTTGCCAACTCGTTTTTCGTACCATTTAATACCGGCGCGAACTAATGATCCGGTTGAGTCAATATATTTATCTGGATACTTTCTGACTGCGTCGGCAAGAATGACGGGGACTTCAGTACATCCCAGTACAATGATTTGTGCGCCGCGTGAGAAGAGCACTTCAGCCTGTTCATTCATCAGCGTTTGTGCCCGCTTAAGGTCGCCAGCTTTTAAGCAATAAATACTTTCCATGACCTTATCCTGACCGGATGAATCAGGACTGATGCAGGTTAAACCAAGAGATTCTATGCCTTTTTGGTAGAGTCCCATGTAAAGGGTGGCGTTAGTAGCAAGTAAACCGATACGTGATTTTCCGCAGTTTTTGACCTCATTCATGGTTGTTTCAACGATACTGAGTAACTCTGTATGACAGCACTCTTTTAATTCATTAAACCAAAAGTGGGCGGTATTACAGGGGATCACAATACACTCCGCACCAGCATCTTCCAGTTTGTGCATATAATCACGCATTGCCGGAAGTGGGGAATGACCATGATGCATTAACGCATCAGTTCGGTCTGGAATATCAGGGATGGATGAAATAATTAATGGGATATGTTCCTGATCGCGTTGCGCTGCGGTAAAGGTGACGAATTTATTAAAAAGATCGACGGTTGCAGCAGGCCCCATACCACCAAGTACGCCAATTAAACCTTTCACGATATATACCTCTAATTTACCGATATTTAATATTCAGAGCTGGTGTCTATCTGGTGCTTATGTTTAACAGCAGAGTGTCGTGAGGAGAAATGCAATAATGTTTGGTTCAATGCAAAAAACGCATGAGTGTGATGTTTTTTACCACCTCGGCAGGTCGGTAATCAGCCAGAGGCCCGTCATTCAGCGGTGGATGAGCGGTCGTGGTCGATGGGTAAAGAAACATGTTAATGTCAAAAACGAAGGTATTATGCAAAAAACGAATCACCAGATGCTGATGTTGAATATCATCTCCGGGAATATTCAGGCATGATGCTTAAGACTAATCGACATATTTAAACATCCGCGTGACAGGCATGAAAAATATCGAGACAAAATGGTTATATGATTTTCTGACGCTGGAAGCGTGTCGTCATTTTTCTCAGGCCGCAGAGGAGCGCAACCTATCCCAACCGGCATTTAGTCGGCGGATCAAGGCGCTAGAATCCGCTGTTGGGGTGCTGCTGTTTGACCGTACGACAAGTCCACTGCAGCTGACGGAGGAGGGTAAGTTATTCCATTCGCAGACCCGTAGCCTGCTACAACAGCTGGAATGCAATTTAGATGAGCTAAGTGGTCACAACCTGCTTGGCGTTCCCAATATCAAAATAGCGGCGGCACATTCTCTGTCGCTGACGATGTTGCCCAGATTAGTACATTCAATGTCGGCATGGGGCGAAGAATTTGTTTACCACGTCGAAGCGATTGATGTAGTCCAGGCGGTGAATACGCTGCGCGAGGGGAAAAGTGATTTTATTATCTCCTTTCGCGATGAAGACTTAATGCAGTCGCCTTTCTGCGGCTTGAAGGTTTTTGAGTCTGAGCTGTATCCCGTCTGTGCTGCGGATGCACAGGGTAAGGCGTTGTTTGATATCTATCAGCCGCAGGTGCCGATTCTGAACTATACCAGCACTTCCTACATGGGAAGATTGGTTAACCGTCACCTGGCGGAGGTGGGCAGTATTTCAGCGCGTACGCTGTTTATGTCTTCGATGAGTGAGCTATTGAAGAATATGGCATTGGATGGTCATGGTATCGCCTGGCTGCCAGCGTGGACGATCGTGAACGAACTACGGGATAAGCGCCTGGTTTGTCTGGACACGCCGGAGTTGATGGTGCCAATTCAGGCCTATATTTACCGAATGGATACCCGTTTGAATAAAACGGCAGAGCATTTCTGGCGGATTTTGTACAACCATATGCCAGAGGATCTGGTTACGCTCACTTGATACGCGCCAGCTTGTCTGGCGCGCGGAGATCGTTACGCCACTGCTTTTTCTGTTTGCTGGGCTTTCAGCCAGGCGATCTCTTCGGCCCATATATCCGGATTAATGGTTTCCAGTACCAGCGGAATACCGTCAAAACGATTATCCTTCATAATCCAACGGAAGGCATCATGGCCAATATTACCTTCACCCAGGCTGTGATGACGGTCAACGCGACTGCCAAACGCGCTCTTGGCGTCGTTCAGGTGCATACCGCGTAGATACTTGAAACCGACAATGCGTTCAAATTCCGCAAACGTCTTTTCGCACTCTTCTGCGGAACGCAAATCGTAACCCGCCGCGAAAGCGTGGCAAGTATCAATACAAACGCCAACACGGGACTTATCTTCGACGCCGTCGATAATGGCGGCCAGGTGCTCAAACTTGAATCCCAGATTACTACCTTGTCCGGCGGTATTTTCGATAACTGCCGTAACGCCCTGGGTCTGAGCGAGGACGATGTTGATGGATTCGGCAATGCGCGCCAGACATTCATCTTCCGGGATCTGCATCAAATGGCTGCCCGGGTGAAAGTTCAGCAGGGATAAGCCAAGCAGTTCACAGCGTTGCATTTCATCAAGAAACGCATCACGCGATTTTTCCAGCGCATCGCTGACCGGGTGACCGAGGTTAATCAGATAACTGTCGTGAGGCAGGATTTGTGCGGAGGTGTAGTGGTACTTCTCGCAGGCAGATTTGAAATCATCAATGATTTCGGTGGTTAGCGGCGCAGCACGCCACTGGCGCTGATTCTTGGTGAACAGGGCGAATGCGGTCGCTTCGATTTCTGCGGCTCGAATAGCGGCGTTAGCCAGACCGCCAGCGGCGCTTACGTGCGCTCCGATATATTTCATAAATTTAACCCGCCATACTCAAATACAAAAAGGGAGAGTATAGCGGGTTAATGGAGGTGAGTCGTGATCGTTTATGCCATCAGGGCGTGGACAGCGACGTTAATCGCACCACCACCGACAATCAGCCAGACAAACAGCAGCAGGGCCATCAGTAACGGTTTGGCACCGGCTTTTTTCAGTGCGCTAACGTGAGTGGTTAACCCCAGTGCAGCCATCGCCATTGCCAGCAAAATGGTATCCAGCGTTACCAGCATGTTCACAACCGACTGCGGCAGCAGGTGGAACGAGTTAAAAATCGCGACCACAATGAACAGGATGGCAAACCATGGAATAGTGATTTTGCTTTTCTCACCGCCCGTAGCCGGAGACAACTGTTTAACGCGTGCGGCCAGGAGGATGAGGAACGGTGCCAGCATCATGACACGCAGCATTTTGGCAATAACCGCGGCGTTTTCTGCATCCGGGTTAATGGCGTGCCCGGCAGCCACTACCTGTGCTACTTCATGCATGGTGGAACCAATGTAAATGCCGTAGGTTTCTGGGCTAAACCAGTGTGCCAGCAGCGGATACATTGCCGGATACAGGAAGATAGCGATGGTACCGAAGATCACCACGGTGGCGACAGCGACGGTTACCTTACTGGCTTCCGCTTTCACTACCGGCTCGGTTGCCAGCACGGCGGCGGCCCCACAAATGCTGCTCCCCGCACCAATCAGCCAACTGGTGTGGCGGTCCAGACCAAACACTTTCTGCCCCAGGAAGCAGGCAATCAAAAAGGTACTGCTCAGCGTTAACACATCAATCACGATACCGCTGACGCCGACGTCAGCAATTTGCGCGAAGGTGAGGCGGAAGCCGTAGAGGATGATCCCCAAACGTAATAAATGTTGTTTAGCAAACAGCACGCCGCCGTCACAGCTTTTCCAGATGTGCGGATAGACGGTGTTGCCGAGGACCATCCCCAACAAGATTGCTAAGGTGAGGGCGCTGAACCCGGCACCTGCGACGGCGGGAATAGATCCACCCCATAAGGCGACCCCAGTGATAACTGCACTCAGGGCAAGCCCCGGAATAAAATGCCACGCTGTACGACGATGAGTCTGCAAGGTGAGTTCTGTCATATCCTTCTCCTTTATCTGGGTAAAAGAGTACGGCGAAGTGGTTTAAAAATAAAATTGATTATATATTTATAATTAATCTATATAAGTGGTATACCCGTCATGCTTCAAGTTGCATGTGCGTTGGCTGCGCTCGTTCACCCCAGTCACGTACTTAAGTACGCTCCCGGGGATTAATGAGGGACATCCATGTCCCTCACCAGAGGCCAGCCTTTGGCTGGTCAAATTCGTTCCTGACGAATTTGTCTCTCTCTTGCCGCCTTCCTGCAACTCGAATTATTTAGGGTATAAGTAACGGATATCCGGTGGAAAACGACTATGCATATCACCTTGCGACAACTTGAAGTGTTTGCTGAGGTACTAAAAAGCGGTTCAACGACCCAGGCGTCTGTCATGCTGGCATTGTCGCAATCGGCGGTGAGTGCGGCACTTACCGATCTGGAAGGGCAACTCGGCGTGCAACTGTTTGACCGCGTCGGCAAACGGCTAGTGGTCAATGAGCACGGGCGTTTGCTCTACCCACGAGCGTTGGCGTTACTTGAGCAAACGACCGAAATCGAGCAGCTTTTTCGCGAAGATAATGGTGCCATTCGGGTCTATGCCAGTAGCACCATTGGTAACTATATCTTGCCTGCTATGATCGCCCGCTATCGGCAGGATTTTCCTGATTTGCCGCTCGAGCTGAGCGTGGGTAACAGTCAGGATGTGATCAATGCTGTGCTTGATTTTCGGGTAGACATTGGGCTGATCGAAGGGCCGTGTCACAGTACTGAAATTATCTCTGAACCGTGGCTGGAAGACGAGCTGGTGGTGTTTGCCGCACCGTCGTCACCGCTCACAAAGGGGCCTGTTACGCTGGAACAGCTGGCGTCTTCGCCGTGGATCCTGCGTGAGCGAGGATCCGGTACGCGTGAACTGGTGGATTACCTGCTGTTGTCTCATCTGCCGAGATTTCAGATGGCAATGGAGTTGGGTAACTCAGAGGCCATTAAGCATGCGGTACGTCATGGTCTCGGGATCAGCTGCTTGTCGCGTCGGGTCATTGCGGAGCAGCTGCAGGCGGGAACACTGAGCGAAGTTCCCGTGCCGCTGCCGCGTTTAGTCCGTACTCTCTGGCGCGTGCATCACAGGCAAAAACACATCTCCAATGCCATTACGCGTTTTTTACATTACAGCGATCAGGTCGAGCTGGGCGAATAGGGCGCTTACTGTCGTAAGGTCATCTCTGTAGAACGGCGGTTATATCTTAACCGCTGTGCGCCGCATATTTTCTGCTTTACTTATAATCCGCGGCCAGTCATGAAGGTCTCTTATAACAGCGTATTTGTGCCGGAAGAATGCCATTTCGTCTGCTACAATCGCGCCTCATTTTTTGGATGGATAGCATTTTCACATGGTTTCCGAAACTAAAACCACAGAAGCGCCCACGCTACGTCGTGAACTGAAGGCGCGTCACCTGACGATGATTGCCATTGGAGGCTCCATCGGTACAGGTCTTTTCGTTGCATCTGGTGCAACTATTTCTGCAGCGGGTCCAGGCGGCGCGTTGTTCTCTTATATTCTGATCGGTCTGATGGTGTACTTCCTGATGACCAGCCTCGGTGAACTGGCTGCCTATATGCCGGTTTCCGGCTCGTTTTCCACCTACGGTCAGAACTACGTAGAAGAGGGCTTTGGCTTCGCGCTGGGCTGGAACTACTGGTACAACTGGGCGGTAACGATTGCCGTTGACCTGGTGGCCGCACAGCTGGTGATGAGCTGGTGGTTCCCGGACACGCCGGGCTGGATCTGGAGTGCGCTGTTCCTCGGCGTTATCTTCCTGCTGAACTACATTTCCGTTCGCGGGTTTGGTGAAGCGGAATATTGGTTCTCACTGATCAAAGTTACCACCGTCATTATCTTCATCGTGGTTGGTGTGATGATGATTTTCGGTATCTTCAAAGGCGCTCAGCCGGTGGGCTGGAGCAACTGGACGACCGGTGATGCACCGTTTGCCGGTGGTTTTGCTGCGATGATTGGCGTGGCGATGATCGTTGGCTTCTCCTTCCAGGGGACAGAGCTTATCGGTATCGCGGCTGGCGAATCTGAAGATCCTGAAAAGAACATTCCACGTGCGGTACGTCAGGTATTCTGGCGAATCCTGCTGTTCTATGTGTTCGCGATTTTGATTATCAGCCTGATCATTCCGTACACCGATCCAAGCCTGCTGCGTAACGATGTAAAAGACATCAGCGTTAGCCCGTTCACGCTGGTATTCCAGCATGCGGGTCTGCTGTCTGCGGCAGCGGTGATGAACGCAGTTATCCTGACGGCGGTGCTGTCGGCAGGTAACTCCGGGATGTACGCCTCCACGCGTATGCTTTATACCCTGGCATGTGACGGTAAAGCACCGCGTATTTTCGGTAAACTGTCTCGTGGCGGCGTACCGCGTAACGCGCTGTATGCGACCACCGTGGTGGCGGGGCTGTGCTTCCTGACTTCAATGTTTGGCAACCAGACCGTGTATCTGTGGCTGCTGAATACTTCCGGGATGACGGGCTTTATCGCCTGGCTGGGGATTGCTATTAGCCACTATCGCTTCCGTCGCGGTTATGTGCTTCAGGGTCACGATGTGAAGGATCTGCCGTACCGTTCTGGCTTCTTCCCGCTGGGTCCGATCTTCGCCTTTGTGCTGTGCCTGATTATCACCCTGGGTCAGAACTACGAAGCGTTCCTGAAAGACAGAATTGACTGGGGCGGCGTGATGGCTACCTATATCGGTATCCCGCTGTTCCTGATTATCTGGTTTGGCTATAAGCTGACCAAAGGAACCCGTTTTGTTCGCTACAGCGAAATGAAATTCCCGGGTCGCGTGAAGAAGTAATTCTTAACCAGATGCGGCAGAAAAAACAAAACCCCGGCATGATGAGTGCCGGGGTTTTTTATTGCGCCTAACTTAGAAGCTGTAAGTCATGCCAACCGTGTAACGACGTCCATCAAGGACGGTGTCGTAGGTATCGTAATCGATTTGTTTATCCAGCACATTATACACGCCAGCGGTCATCAACAGATCCTTGGTAGCATAGTAACGTAAACCAACGTCGACCTGAGTATAGGACGGGGTGCCCTGTGCCATAGAGGTTCGGCTCAGGTATTCAGACGTTTTCCCGCGCAGATTCAGACGGCTCCAGAAACCGAGATCCTGCGTAGCCTGCCAGTCCAGCGTCGTGTTAAACATATGCTTCGGCATTTTGTTCAACGGCTGGCCGGAGAACTGACCGCTTTTCTGCTCAGATTCCGTGTAGGTGTAGTTCGCGGTCCAGTTGACGTCGGAGGTTATTTTCCAGCCGAAGGTGGATTCTACGCCGCGCATATTGGCTTTATCGACGTTAACGCGATCGCTGACGAAGTCATAAGTCGTATTGCCGATGGTGCAGGCCGGATCGGAACTGCTGTTACAACGGCGAACTTCGGTGATTTTGTTTTTAAAGTCGGTATTGAACAACGTAACGCCTGCGTTGAGGTCGTTGCCGTTATCCCACAGTAAACCGATCTCTTCGCTGAGGCTTTTCTCCGGCTTCAGATCCGGGTTGCCGACAATGATTCCGTTCAGACGGCCGCCGCCAGTAACCTGTCCCCAGCTGGCAGAGGACTGGCGCAGATCCGGTGCGCGATAGCCCGCGGAAACGCCACCTTTTAAGGTCCACTGATCGCTCAGATGCCATACGCCATAGCCGCGTGGCGTCCAGTTGTCACCGTAGTTTTCATCCTTATCCATACGCAGACCGCCGGTCAGCGTGAAGGTATCGGTTACGGCCCATTCATCTTCAGCAAACAGCGCCCAGCTCCAGCGAGTTAGTTTGTTAAGCCCATCAGCCGCTTGCAGCTGGTTACCGTTATCGCGCAGTTTTTCATAACGGTATTGCCCGCCCAACGTCAGGGTGTGCGCCCCAAGGAATACCTGGTTCTGGTTATTGAAAATCGTGTTGTAGGACTTCATCTGGCGACCGGGGTTGTCGGTCTCTTCCTGCTGGACATAGCTGGTGGAGTTGAAGTCGTCGTAATAGCCGCTATGGGTGAGTGAATATGTGGTGTGCACATACTTGCTTTCGCTTTTACTGTTGGGCTTACAGCTTCCGTTGCGGCAGTTTTCTTGTGCCTTGGATTTGCCTGGCGTACTGTCGCGATCCTGCAATTCACGTGCGTAATCGAAATCGATGTCGTTTTTATCATCTGGCGTAAAGTTCAGGGTTAATCCCCCGCTACGCATACGCTGTTCGTTGTAGCCATTTACGATTTCATCTTCCGCGCGGTGGGAGAATAATCCGGTCACCTTCGCGCCAAGTAATCCGTCAACCAGCGGCCCGGACGCATAGGCATTGGTCTGGTAAATATCACCGGAATCTCTGTCTTCCTGGAAAGTGGCATCGCCGTGTAAGGATCCGGTCCAGGCTTTGGTATTCGACACTTTTTTGGTGATGACGTTAATAACGCCACCCATCGCATCGGAGCCGTAAAGCGATGACATTGGGCCACGGATGACTTCGATACGCTCGATGGATTCCAGCGGCGGTAACCAGCCTTGTTCAATACCTGAGTTATCGCTGTTAGGTCGTATGCCGCGTGTGCTGATACGTTTGCCATTGACCAGGAACAGCGTGTATTGCGAAGCCATACCGCGAATACTGATATCGCTGCTGCTTCCCCCGCCAGTGACGACGACGCCAGGGACATCTTTTAGCGCATCGGTGACATCTCGATAGGCTTTGTCCTCAATCTGCTGCTTGGTAATAACAGATATTGAAGCCGGGGCATCCTGAATTTTCTGCTCGAAACCGGTAGCGGTAACGACCACGGTGTCTTGTTCAGCGGCATGGCCGAGTGATGGGAGGCAGGCGACGCATACTGCGGCAGCTACAGCCTTAACGTGAGGTATAGTCATTTGTATCATTCCATTTAAATGAATCAAACTGCGCGTCATGTGAAAGGCCATGACAATTGTATGTATTTGTCTTTTAAGGACTCTTTTCAGTAAAGAAGCGGGGGAGATTGTACAAAAGTATGAATGTTTGTAAACACAAATGATAATAGAAATCATTTGTGTTTGATATGATTTTGCGTGAAATGCTTTTTAATCAATAAGATAGTGGGGAAAGAAAAAAGGAGAAAAAGTGAAGGAATGATGGAGAAATGAAGAGGGGGGGAATCTTTTTTGATGCTGGAAGAACCAGGCTGAAGGACAGCGGCAATTGCACCGCTGTCCTGTAATGGCTTACTTATAACCGATGGAATTTGGCGAGTAAGGCCAGTGACAAGGTGGTTAACAGGATAGCGATCACGGCATAGAGATAGACTCCAGACCACTCCCAACTGTTCTTCACTAATATCACCGGTACGCCCGCTAGCGCCGCACCAACATAGCTAAACAATCCTCGGAAGCCGGTTATCGATCCCGCCGCATCTTTGTGAGTGACGTCCAGACAACCTACGGCAAAAAGCATATGTGGGCCGTACAGGGCGAAACCCATAATGGTGAAGAGAATGGCCGTAATGGTATATGAAGTATCCTGAACCAGTGGAATTAAGGTAATACATACGCACAACATTAATGCGAATATTAAACCTGTCATCCAGCGATTACTTTTAAACATAAAGTCCGATAAGTAACCTGCCAGTAAACCTCCGGCAAGTCCACCGGCTTCAAACCACGAGATAATGGAGTTGGCTTTAATCAGGCTCCAGCCATGCACCTGAGAATAGTAAATTTGCGGCCAGTCGTTTAGAATAGTGCGGGCAATATAAACCGACATATCACCAATGATGATAATCCACACCAGCGGGTTAATCAGGATATATTTAACGAAAATCTGCCAAAAGGAGAGGTTAACCGGACTGGCTTTAACCTGGGCTAGCTCTGTTGGATCCTTGCGCCATTCACCTACGTTAGGCAAACCTAAGGTCCCGGGACGGTCTTTAATTGTAAAGAGCGCAATGACCCCCATTAGCAAGGAGATCGCGCCCGGTACATAAAAACCCATTTTCCAGCTACCGCTCCAGACAATCGCGAAACTCGTCAACAGTGGGGCGAGACTGCCGCCAATATTATGTGCCGCCTCAACGACCGCCCACCAACGTCCGCGTTCATTCTTGGAAAACCAGGATGCCATGATTTTTGCCATTGGCGGAAAACTGGTGCCCTGGAGGATAGCATTGAGGCTGTACAACACATAAAACGCGGCAACGCTGTCGGAAAAACCAAACAGAATATTAACGATCCCCACGCCAATGAGAACCGGGCCGGTCATGGCTTTCGGATTGATTTTATCAACCAGCATGCCGCCAACAAACTTCATTGACCCATACAGGATGTAAAACAGTGAAGACATGATGGCAAAATCTTCTGCGGTCAGAGCGGTATCAGACAACATTGCTGGCATGGCCGCTGAGAAGTTTTTACGCGTTAAATAAAAGACAGCGTAAGAGATAAAAACCGAGGTAATGATCTCTATCCTGAATTTTTTGTAAGTATGGTCAATCTCTTGTTTTTCTTTTACAACCGGCTTATCAGCCTGGCTGAATATAAACGATTTCAAGCTCATATGAGTTTCCCTTCAGGCAGTGCTCGTGGGTTATAATCCATCTTCGACGAAGAACAAAAGTGACTCGAATCCGTGAAAGTTAATTTGATTTGTTATTAACTCTCTGACCGCCGGTTTAGCTTTCCAGGCAATACCCGTGCCTGCATACGTGAGCATGGGAATATCGTTGGCGCCATCACCGCAGGCGATAATATTATGCTGATGTATCAGCAGAGAGTCGGCAAGTCCGGCCAATGTTTTTTTCTTATTTTCTGAGTTCATGATTGGCGTGGAAATATTATCCGTCAGCATGCCATCCCTGACTTCAACAGTATTTGAAAATACATAATCCAGATTATATTTCTGTTGTAAACGGCGGGTGAAAATATCCAGTCCGCCGGAAATGATCGCTGTTTTAAATCCTTTCTGTTTGAGGAATGGCAAAATGGTGGTGATGCCGGGAGAGGCCGTCATCCGATCGCATACGGCATTGATGACATCGATGTGCGTCCCTTTTAACATTCCGATGCGCTGAGTGAAACTGCTATTGAAATCCAGTTTTCCTTCCATCGCCTGCTGCGTCAGTTCCGTTATCCGATCGGTGATGCCTAGCGCGCGGGCGATCTCATCCACACCTTCTTCCTCGATAAACGTCGAGTCCATGTCAAAGGCGATGATTCCGTTCGTCGGGATCTTTTGTGGTTTAAGGAAAAAATCAAATTGCTTAGTGAACGATGTAGCCCTTAGTTTCTTGTATATGTCATCGGTGAATATTTCATCGGCTATTGATAATTTTAAATACGGTTTATTGAATGCGGCTATAGATAACTGCTCCAGTGCGCACGGATATTGTTTGGTCTCGGTATTTAGAAATGTATTGTGCAGCCATGTCTGAAGTTTTTCAGTATCTTTTGCACTAATGAAATAAATAATTTCCATTTTGTCACTCCTGTAAACTGAGGTTATTGTAATAGTGGGGAGTGACGATTGAATCCAGCTTTATCACAGATGTGAATGTTAAAAAAAAGATAAAATAGTATTGTTTTTTATACCAACAAATAAACAAAGTCTGAAAGGTATCATTTTTGATATACACGTCACGGTCTGTTGCTACTGGCGGTATATTCTATTTTGACTAACAGGGATGGGTCTAAAATGGAAAGTTGTATTGATATTTTTAAAGTCGTCATTGGGCCTTCCAGTTCAAGAACAGTAGGGCCAATGCGTGCCGCGTTTAACTTCATTTCACAATTAAAGCTACAGGAGATCTTACCGCTAACGCGAGAGATCGAGGTTGAGCTATATGGCGCGCTCTCATTAAGCCGCAAGTGTCATAACGTTGATGTCGCGATTTACCTGGGCTTGTTGGGTAACCAGCCGGATGATGTTGAATTACGCCAACAGATGGATCTCATTAAACGTGCTGAACAGGACGGCACCCTGACGCTTTCTCCTTCAGTTACCGTGACGGTCGTAATTAAGCCGAATCAACAACCGCATTCTGGTCATCCCTACGCGATGACGTTTCGCGCCAGGGATGATTATTTTACCTTGTATGAAGAAACATGGTTTTCAACCGGCGCCGGCCAGGTTCGCAAACCCGGCGAGTCGGTGCCCGAGAGAACCGCGCAAAAAAACGCATTTCCTTTTGCGTTTCAAAATGCCGCGCAGCTGCAGGCGCTGTGTCAGCGTAATGGATTATCCGTTGCGGCGTTAATGATGAAAAATGAGTTACAGATGCATTCTCAGGCGGCTTTGCATGACTATTTCGCGCATGTTTGGGCGATAATGCAGCAGGCAGTCCATCGTGGTCTGCATACTGAAGGACTACTGCCTGGCTCGTATCAGGTGCCGCGCAGGGCCTGCTCGCTCTATAAATTACTGGCAATGAAACCCTCTGCTAACGACTTTCTCACCAACCTCAACTGGGTGAATGCGTTTGCGATTGCCGTCAGCGAGGAAAACGCCGCTGGAGGGCGAGTGGTGACAGCGCCGACCAATGGTGCCAGCGGTATCATCCCAGCGGTCCTCAGTTGGTACGATAAGTTTGTCTGTAAGCTGGATAGCGCATCGGTTATCCGTTTTTTCCTCACTGCTGGCGCCATTGCGCTACTGTTCAAACAAAACGCGTCTATCTTAGGTTCTGAAGTCGGGTGTCAGGGAGAGATCGGTGTGGCCAGTTCGATGGCCGCGGCCGGATTAGCGGAACTGATGGGAGCGTCAGTTGCTCAGGTGCTGAACGCTGCAGAAATCACCATGGAGCACCATCTTGGGCTGACCTGCGATCCGGTTGGCGGGCAGGTACAAATTCCCTGTGTCGAACGAAACGCGATTTCGTCCGTAAAAGCGATTAATGCCGCAACGATGGCGATGAGCCGTGTCAGCGAGCCATGTGTTTCGCTCGATGAGGTGATTGCAGCCATGTATGAAACGGGTAAAGACATGAGTGCGAAGTACCGTGAAACGTATCACGGCTGCCTTGGGAAAATTCAGCCAAAAAATCGGGGAGGGCGGCATGAAATATCACACCATGAATAATGATGAAATCATCTTGTCATTATGCGCTCGCATCAGAGAAACGCGGATTTCTCTGGCGCTAACGCAGCAGCAGCTTGCTGACCGCGCGCAGGTGGGCATTGCGACCATTAAACGCATTGAGAAAGGCGGCGGCCTCAATCTGGACACGCTTATCTCCCTGCTGCGGGCACTGAATAAGTTGCACCATCTGGATGCAATCTTATTCGAGTCTGAAGTGCGTAATTTTAACGAAGGTCATGAAGGCGGTGAAAGCGTGGGGCGATTACAGGTACGCCAACAGGCGGCCGATCTAAATCGTAAAGCATCCGCGCCGCAATCAGAAGAGATGAGCTACAGCGCGGCAATAGAAAACACTCTTTACTGGTGATTACTTCAGCAAATACTGGGCATGGAAGCGCAGGTGATCCTCAATAAACGACGCAATAAAGTAATAGCTGTGGTCGTAACCAGGTTGGATGCGTAGCGTCATTGGCCATGCGGTCTGACGGGCAGTTTCGGCCAGTACCGCGGGCTGCAGCTGATCGGCAAGAAACTGATCGCTGTCTCCCTGATCGATTAACGTCGGAATCGCGTCTGCGGGTTTGCTGGCCAGCATTAACGCGCAGCTATCCCACTCTGCCCACTGTGTTTTATCTTCGCCCAGATAAGCGCTAAAAGCCTTCTCACCCCACGGAACACGACAAGGGTTTACGATCGGCGCAAAGGCGGAAACGCTGGTGTATCTCCCGGGATTTTTCAGCGCCATAATTAATGCGCCGTGGCCGCCCATGGAGTGTCCGCTGATGGCGCAGCGATCGCTGACGTTAAACTGCGACTGAATCAGTGCCGGAAGCTCATCACGCAGATAGTCATACATACGAAAATGCGTTGCCCACGGCTGCTGGGTGGCATTGAGGTAAAATCCGGCCCCTTGACCTAAATCGTAGCCATCATCGTTGGCAACCTGCTCGCCGCGCGGGCTGGTGTCCGGCATCACGAGAACAATACCCAGCTCAGCTGCAATGCGCTGCGCGCCTGCTTTGGTGGTGAAGTTTTCATCATTACAGGTCAGGCCCGACAGCCAGTACAGCACCGGAGGCGCGGCGTTATCACGGGGTGGTGGAAGAAAAATACTGAAGGTCATGGCGCAATTTAACGTGGCGGAGTCGTGACGCCAGCGTTGCTGCCAGCCTTCAAAACAGCGGTGCTCTTCAAGTATTTCCATGCGTGGCTCCTTGTTGTGTTGAACCTGAATGTGTTTGCGAACTCATCATAATACAGATTATTCATAGCACTGTGAGTAACTTTCACTTCCGCATTGAGCAAACATACTTCATCATCTATATAACTTTACATTAACACTCGACGTCACCGGGCTGAACGACAAGTGAAATCAGCAACGCTGAAAGGCTGTGCCAATTTCAATAATTATCACGGTGAATACTGGATTATGTGCGCCGCCTCACGCACAATGTTCTGGCTGTGACACAGCCTAAAAACTTTGCCCCATGCAGGGCAGAGGCGCCCCACCTGCAGGAGAAGAAGAAATGTCATCACTCAGTAAAGAAGCGGCACTGGTTCATGAAGCGCTGGTTGCGCGTGGTCTCGAAACCCCGCTGCGCCCGCCCGTGCAAGAGATGGATAACGAAACACGCAAACGTCTTATCTCTGGCCATATGACCGAGATTATGCAATTGCTCAATCTCGATTTGAGCGATGACAGTCTGATGGAAACTCCGCATCGCATAGCGAAAATGTATGTCGATGAGATTTTCTCCGGCCTCGATTACGCCAACTTCCCGAAAATCACCGTCATTGAAAACAAAATGAAGGTGGACGAGATGGTCACGGTTCGTGATATCACGCTGACCAGCACCTGCGAACACCACTTTGTCACTATCGATGGCAAAGCGACGGTGGCGTATATTCCGAAAGATTCGGTCATTGGTCTGTCGAAGATTAACCGCATTGTGCAGTTCTTTGCGCAGCGTCCGCAGGTACAGGAACGTCTGACCCAGCAAATTCTCACCGCGCTGCAAACGCTGCTCGGGACGAATAATGTGGCGGTATCGATTGATGCGGTGCATTACTGTGTGAAAGCGCGCGGCATTCGTGATGCGACCAGTGCGACCACCACCACTTCTCTTGGCGGATTGTTTAAGTCCAGCCAGAACACGCGTCAGGAATTTCTGCGCGCAGTACGTCATCACAACTGATTAGGACAGGAACCATGGAGCGTAATGTCACGCTGGATTTTATTCGTGGCGTTGCCATTCTTGGTATCCTGCTTCTCAATATTAGCGCCTTTGGCTTGCCGAAGGCGGCATATCTCAACCCCGCCTGGTATGGCGACATTACCTTATCTGACGCCTGGACCTGGGCGCTGCTCGATCTCTTCGCGCAGGTAAAATTCCTTACGCTGTTTGCTCTGCTGTTTGGTGCTGGTCTGCAAATGCTGCTCCCGCGTGGTAAACGCTGGATCCAGTCGCGGCTTACGTTGCTGGTGCTGTTGGGATTTATTCACGGTTTACTCTTCTGGGATGGCGATATCCTGCTGGCATATGGCTTGATCGGCCTGATTTGCTGGCGGCTGATCCGGGATGCGCCGTCGGTGAAAAGCTTGTTTAACACCGGCGTGGTGCTTTATTTGGCGGGCGTTGGTGTATTGCTGCTGTTGGGTGTGATCTCCGGGAGCGAAACCAGCCGGGCCTGGACGCCGGATGCTTCAGCGCTGCTGTATGAAAAATACTGGAAAGTGAACGGCGGAATGGAAGCAATCAGCAATCGCGTGGATATGATGTCCAATAGCTTGCTGGCGTTAGGCGCGCAATATGGCTGGCAACTGGCGGGGATGATGCTGCTCGGCGCGGCATTAATGCGTAGCGGCTGGCTAAAAGGGCAGTACAGTTTGCAGCATTATCGACGCACTGGCGTTCTGCTGGTTATTATCGGCATGGCGATTAACCTGCCTGCTATCATCGCTCAGTGGTATCTGGACTGGGCCTACCGCTGGTGTGCCTTCCTGTTACAAGCCCCGCGAGAGCTGGGGGCACCTTTGCAAACCATTGGTTATGCTGCGCTGATGTTTGGTTTCTGGCCACAGCTTAGTCGCTTCAAATGGGTCATTGCTATCGCCTGTGTGGGGCGCATGGCATTAACCAACTATCTGTTACAAACCTTAATCTGCACCACGTTGTTTTATCAGGCCGGTTTATTTATGAAATTTGACCGGCTGGAGCTGCTGTTTTTCGTCATCCCTGTCTGGGCGATTAACTTACTTTTCTCTGTCATATGGCTGCGTTTCTACCGGCAGGGTCCGGTGGAATGGCTGTGGCGTCAATTAACCCTGCGTGCTGCGGGGACATCATTACCGCGAACATCCAGATAACGATCTGGATCACATTCATTAACAAAATGGATGTAAGCGCTTTCATTCCTGTGACATCACTCACGCAGTCCGTTTCATTGTGCTGACAAAATACCCAGCCTGGGGTGTCTGCGGGCAGCCGCAATCTAAAACAGGGCAGTGAATATGGTAACCATTCGTGATGTGGCACGGCAGTCTGGCGTTTCTGTAGCGACCGTTTCCCGCGTACTGAACAACAGTGCGCTGGTGAGTCCCGATACGCGTGAAGCGGTAATGAAAGCAGTCACTCAGCTTGGCTATCGACCTAATGCCAACGCACAAGCGCTGGCGACGCAGGTAAGCGACACGATTGGCGTTGTCGTCATGGATGTATCAGATGCGTTTTTTGGCGCGCTGGTAAAAGCCGTGGATATGGTTGCCCAGCAGCATCAGAAGTATGTCCTGATTGGCAACAGCTACCATGAGGCGGAAAAAGAACGTCATGCCATTGAGGTGTTGATACGCCAACGCTGTAACGCGCTGATTGTACACTCTAAAGCGCTGAGCGATCGGGAACTGGCCGAGTTTATGGATCAAATCCCCGGCATGGTACTGATCAACCGCCTTGTTCCTGGCTACGCCCACCGTTGCGTCTGCCTGGATAACATCAGCGGTGCCAAAATGGCTACCCGAATGCTGCTAAATAATGGTCATCAACGCATCGGTTATCTGGCATCAAGCCACCGCATTGAAGATGACGCCATGCGCAAAGAAGGATGGTTAACTGCCCTGAAAGAGCAAGGGATTGTTGCGGCAGAAAGCTGGGTCGGCACCGGTTCGCCCGATATGCAGGGCGGAGAGTCCGCGATGGTGGAATTGCTGGGGCGTAACTTACAACTGACGGCGGTCTTCGCTTATAACGACAATATGGCAGCAGGCGCACTGACCGCGCTAAAAGATAACGGCATCGCTATTCCATTACACCTTTCTATCATTGGCTTCGATGATATTCCCATCGCACGTTACACCGATCCGCAGCTAACCACTGTGCGCTATCCCATTGCCTCAATGGCAAAAATGGCGACGGAGCTTGCGCTACAGGGGGCGGCTGGCACGTTGGATCCGCAGGCGTCGCATTGTTTTATGCCAACGCTGGTGCGTCGTCATTCAGTAGCGCTGCGGCAGAATGCGGCACCGATCACTAACTCATAACGTTGCGCGATGTAACCGCTTTCAATATGTGAGTAAATTCACAGTATATTAACAATGCGATAGCTATGATGACACTGTTTGTTGCGCTGTAACTACTATGTAACGGTGAATAATCACTTTCATCGAGGTATAGGTGCCTTAAACAAAAATTAAAGCCTGTTTTTGGAGCGTTGCCAGACACGGAAGAAATATTTTTTAAAAGTGAGCTTCGGCGTTCAGTAACACTTCAGTAACGTTCTGCCTGCCGAGCATTTATCTCAAGTACTACCCTGCATAATAAAACCGGAGATACCATGAATAAGAAGGTGTTGACCCTGTCTGCTGTAATGGCAAGCATGTTATTCGGCGCGGCTGCGCACGCTGCTGATACCCGCATTGGTGTGACTATCTATAAGTATGACGATAACTTTATGTCTGTAGTACGTAAGGCTATTGAAAAAGATGCCAAAGCGGCACCAGATGTACAGCTGCTGATGAACGACTCGCAGAACGACCAGTCCAAACAAAACGATCAGATCGACGTGCTGCTGGCAAAAGGCGTTAAAGCACTGGCGATTAACCTGGTTGACCCGGCAGCTGCTGGCACGGTCATTGAAAAAGCACGCGGACAGAACGTACCGATCGTATTCTTCAACAAAGAACCTTCTCGTAAAGCGCTGGACAGCTATGACAAAGCGTATTACGTCGGTACCGACTCTAAAGAGTCCGGCATTATTCAGGGTGATTTGATTGCCAAACACTGGGCAGCTAACCCGAACTGGGACCTGAACAAAGACGGCAAAATTCAGTTTGTTCTGCTGAAAGGCGAACCGGGACACCCGGATGCTGAAGCACGTACCACTTACGTGATTAAAGAGCTGAACGACAAAGGCATTAAAACTGAGCAGCTGCAGTTAGATACTGCAATGTGGGATACCGCTCAGGCGAAAGATAAGATGGATGCGTGGATGTCTGGTCCAAACGCGAACAAAATTGAAGTGGTTATCGCTAACAACGATGCGATGGCAATGGGTGCAGTTGAAGCGCTGAAAGCGCACAACAAAACCAGCGTACCAGTATTTGGTGTGGATGCGCTGCCTGAAGCGCTGGCTCTGGTGAAATCTGGCGCCATGGCCGGTACCGTCCTGAACGATGCCAACAACCAGGCGAAAGCCACCTTCGATCTGGCGAAAAACCTGGCTGACGGCAAAGGTGCGGCAGATGGCACTAACTGGAAAATTGAGAACAAGATTGTTCGCGTTCCGTACGTAGGTGTCGATAAAGATAATCTGGCAGAGTTCACCAACAAATAAATACTCCGTATGTGGGCGCAATTTCATTGCGCCCTTAATAACGCACTCTGCAAGGCCAACAAGGTATAATTATGGTCAGCACACATACTCAGTCGTCAGGCGAATACTTGTTGGAAATGACCGGCATCAACAAGTCCTTCCCCGGCGTTAAGGCGCTTGATAATGTCAATTTAAAAGTCCGCCCGCATTCTATTCACGCCCTAATGGGAGAGAATGGCGCGGGGAAATCAACATTATTGAAATGTCTTTTCGGCATCTATCAAAAAGATTCCGGCAGTATTTTATTTCAGGGTAAAGAAATCGATTTTCATTCTGCGAAAGAAGCGCTTGAAAATGGTATTTCGATGGTACACCAGGAATTAAACCTGGTATTACAACGTTCTGTAATGGACAACATGTGGCTGGGACGCTATCCCACCAAGGGCATGTTTGTCGATCAGGAAAAAATGTACCGTGATACCAAAGCGATATTTGATGAACTGGATATTGATATCGATCCGCGTGCGCGTGTCGGCACATTATCTGTTTCACAAATGCAGATGATTGAAATTGCGAAAGCATTCTCCTATGACGCCAAAATCGTCATCATGGATGAGCCAACTTCATCGTTAACTGAAAAAGAAGTTAACCATCTGTTCACCATCATCCGTAAGCTGAAAGAGCGTGGATGCGGTATTGTTTATATCTCTCACAAAATGGAAGAAATCTTCCAGCTGTGCGATGAAATTACCGTTCTGCGCGATGGCCAGTGGATTGCGACCCAGTCGCTGGAAGGGCTGGATATGGATAAGATCATCGCCATGATGGTCGGACGTTCACTGAACCAACGTTTTCCGGATAAAGAAAACAAACCTGGTGAAGTCATTCTGCAAGTGCGTAACCTGACCTCGCTGCGCCAGCCGTCGATTCGTGATATCTCGTTTGATTTGCACAAAGGGGAGATTCTTGGGATTGCAGGTCTGGTAGGCGCAAAACGCACGGATATCGTTGAAACGCTTTTTGGTATTCGTGAGAAATCATCAGGTACGATTACGCTACACGGCAAAAAAATTAATAACCACAGTGCAAATGAAGCCATCAACCATGGTTTTGCACTGGTCACGGAAGAGCGCCGTTCAACCGGTATTTATGCGTATCTGGACATTGGTTTTAACTCGTTAATTTCCAATATCCAAAACTATAAAAACAAAGTTGGTCTGTTGGATAATTCCCGCATGAAGAGTGATACCCAGTGGGTAATTGACTCCATGAGGGTAAAAACACCGGGTCATCGTACGCAAATCGGTTCACTTTCTGGCGGTAATCAGCAAAAGGTGGTTATTGGTCGTTGGTTATTAACCCAGCCAGAAATTCTGATGCTGGATGAACCGACACGTGGAATCGATGTTGGCGCGAAATTTGAAATTTATCAGTTGATTGCCGAACTCGCGAAAAAGGATAAGGGGATTATTATTATTTCCTCTGAAATGCCGGAGCTGCTGGGTATTACCGATCGTATTCTGGTGATGAGCAATGGTCTCGTTGCTGGAATTGTTGACACTAAAACAACAACGCAAAACGAAATCCTCCGTCTTGCGTCTTTGCACCTTTAAGATTAGGGGCTCCTCATGAGTGCGTTAAATAAGAAAAGTTTTCTTACTTACCTGAAAGAAGGCGGAATTTACGTTGTTCTTTTGGTTTTGCTGGCGATTATTATTTTCCAGGATCCCACTTTCTTAAGCTTACTGAACCTGAGTAATATTCTCACGCAATCCTCGGTGCGTATTATTATCGCATTGGGTGTGGCTGGACTGATTGTTACCCAAGGGACCGACCTGTCGGCGGGGCGTCAGGTTGGCCTGGCGGCAGTGGTGGCGGCAACTCTGTTGCAGTCGATGGAGAATGCCAACAAGGTGTTCCCGGAAATGGCGACGATGCCGATCATTGTAGTGGTGCTGATTGTTTGCGTGATTGGCGCCATTATCGGTCTGGTGAACGGTATTATCATTGCTTATCTGAACGTAACGCCGTTTATTACCACACTGGGTACGATGATTATCGTTTACGGGATCAACTCCCTGTACTACGACTTCGTCGGTGCATCGCCAATTTCTGGCTTTGACAGCGGATTCTCAACCTTTGCGCAGGGCTTTATTGCACTGGGCAGTTTCCGACTCTCCTACATCACTTTCTATGCGCTGATTGCGGTGGCCTTTGTGTGGGTGCTGTGGAACAAGACTCGCTTCGGTAAAAACATTTTCGCCATCGGCGGAAACCCGGAAGCTGCGAAAGTGTCCGGTGTAAACGTTGCGCTGAACCTGCTGATTATCTATGCGTTGTCTGGCGTGTTCTATGCCTTCGGTGGTTTGCTGGAAGCCGGACGTATCGGCTCAGCGACCAACAACCTCGGCTTTATGTATGAGCTGGATGCGATTGCGGCGTGCGTGGTTGGCGGCGTGTCGTTCAGCGGCGGGGTAGGTACCGTGTTTGGCGTAGTGACCGGTGTGATTATCTTCACCGTCATCAACTACGGTTTGACCTACATCGGCGTGAACCCATACTGGCAGTATATTATCAAGGGCGGCATTATTATCTTCGCGGTCGCGCTGGACTCACTGAAGTACGCGCGTAAGAAGTAATCTGGGAAGAGAAAAATAAAACCGGTGCAGAGGCGTTCTGCATCGGTTTTTTTATTTGATAAAGAGTAACCAGATACCAGTGAACAATGCACCAATGGCCATACCGAAATAAACGATGATATAGCTCCAGTAAGTGCTGGGTTCTTTAGCGCGAGAAATGATCATTGGCGTCTGCGAACCTTTCACTGTTTTCTCGACGATACCGGAACGTAGTCCCTTCAGGCCTTCTCTGCACGTCCAGAGAACAATCATCAGTACGCCAATAACGATAAAGATCGTTTTTCCTTCCATGCTTATTTTCCTTGTTTCTTTTGTAATTCGAGTAATTGTTCAGGCGTGACCGCCGGATACCCCTGCGCATCGTCCGGTACCTGATGCATGGTAGGGATGGGCACCAGTGGACCTAAAAAACGGGGCTCACGTTTGAAAATGTAGAGATCGGCGAGTGCGCCAAAACGCGCGCCAAATTCACGAACCCGCACGGTGAGCATATCTTTTGGCGAAGGTACGGCGTAGCACTGGGCCTGGATACCCATATGCAGCGCAATAAACAAGGCGCGCTCACAGTGGAATCGTTGAGTAATAATGATGAAATCGTTGGTATCGAACACCTTGCGGGTACGCACGATGGAGTCAAGCGTCCGAAACCCGGCGTAATCAAGCACGATGTCAGCGGGATCGACGCCTGCGGCAATCAGATCCTTACGCATCGTCATGGGTTCGTTATAGCTTTGCTGGGCATTGTCGCCGCTTAACAGCAGATAGTTTACCTTCCCGCTGTTATAGGCGTTCAATGCGCCCTGAATACGGTAGCGGTAATACTGATTGATGACGCCGGTGCGGTAATACTTCGCCGTGCCCAGAACCACACCTACCTGGCGGTAGGGCAAATCCTGCAGTTCGTCGTAAATGTAGGGAGCCGTCTTCCAGCTCATCCACCGATCGAGTCCAAGCACAGTCAAAAGCAGCAAGCCTAGCAGGACTAACAGGCTGTAAAACACGCGCTTTAACATGCAGAAAACTCGTTATTTGGATGGAATTTCAATCAGGCTACTGTACCGGAAGACGTAGCGCAAGAAACAGCAGTCTGATTGAGGGGATTTTAGGCATTCTGCATAGTGCCGGATAGCGGTGTAAACACCTTATCCGGCCTACGAACCGGCGTTATTGAGTCGATTAACCCAGGAGAACGCGCTCAATATTATTGCAGCCCAGTGCTTTCAGCGTGGCGGAGGTCGCATCCCACTGAATCAACGGCGCGTCGGCTTTTTCAGCCAGCACGGCGCGTTGGATATCTGGATAATCATAACCGTTCAGATTCAACAGGTTTAACGCGCCTTGCAGCGGTGGCAGGGTCGGGTTAAAGGCGGCATTTTCAGCATAGCTGCCGCTAAAAATACGGCCATCTTTACACTCCAGCGCCACGCCGCTTGGGGATTTGCTGTACGGCATATGACATCTGTTGGCAGCAGTGATTGCCGCTTGGGTCAACGCATCGCCCTGCAGCGCGAAGCCGTGATCCTGATCGTCCATCAGCAGCGTTTTAATCTCCAGATCTTTCGGGCCGAAGGCATCTGGCAGGTAATCACGCAGCATGTGTGGCGCACGTCCCGGCAGATGAATCCGTAAATCCAGTCCGCTGTTCAGTTCGTTCATAAACTGGCGACAGTGGCCGCACGGCGTGTAGTTGACGGTGATGGCGGCGAGCCCTTTTTCACCGCGCAGCCAGGCGTGGCTGATAGCGCTTTGCTCGGCATGAACAGTTTGCTGCATGGTCGCGCCCAGGAACTCCATGTTCCCACCGAAGTACCAGTTGCCGCTGATGCCGCGAGAAATTGCCCCAACGTTGAAGTTGGACAGCGGAGTACGTGCGCAGGCCGCAGCCAGCGGCAGCAGAGCGAATGCCAGCGCGTCTTCGTCCAGTCCCGATTCGCGTTTCAGCAAAGAGACCTGCTCAGCAGTCAGCATGGCGGGGAAATGTGCATCCGCCAGAACAGGGGCCAGGGCTGATTGCAAGTTATCCGCGAGTTGGGCAAAAGCAGTTTGAAAACGTGGATGCATGGCGATGCCTCATAACAATGTAATGGAATCGTAGTTTACGGGCCTGTTATGGCTTTATATGTGATCCAAATCTCATTGTGTGTGCAACTTATGAAACTTAAATGAAAAATGTGCAACGCATCGCAAATAAATAGCTAAAAAATGAAGATTAACCCACCACTGCCAGAATAATCGGGAACAGGAACGGGGCTACCAGCGAGGTAATAATGCCGCAGATGACCAGCGCCAGTGAGCTAAACGCACCTTCCTGATAGTCCAGTTCCGCACAGCGTGCGGTGCCCAGGGCGTGCGACGCGGTGCCCATTGCCAACCCACGTGCGGCCTTAGTGCGGATACGCATCGCATTAAGCAACGTATGACCAAACACTGCCCCCAGGATACCGACAAAGATGACGCATACGGCGCTGATCGCCGGAATGCCGCCAATACTGCCACCCACCGCCATAGCGATAGGTGTAGTGACCGATTTTGGCATAATAGACGCGGCAATTTGCGGTGATGCGCCCATCAACAAGGCGATTGTTGTACCTGTTACCATCGCCACAACGCTCCCGGCAAAACAGATAGCAATGATTGATTTCCAGCGGGCGCGAATCTGGTGCAACTGTTCGTATAACGGATAGGCCAGCGCGACCACGGCGGGTTGCAGCAAATCGTTCAGCACTTCGCTGCCTTTGAAATAGTGATCGTAGGGAATACCGGTCAGCAGCAGAATGGGAATAATCACCACCATGGCAACCAGCAGCGGATTCAGCAAAGGCATTTTAAAGCGAGCTGCCAGCTTACGTGCGCCAAAAAATACCGCCAGCGTAAGAGGTAACGACCACCAGATATACGACATCATTTTTTTGCTTTAGCCTCTTTTTGCCCAACGATTTTGCGCTCACCGTGCACAATGTGCGAGCTCCAGCTCACCACCAGGAAAACGACCAGCGTACTGATGGTACAAGACACCACCACCGGACCAAATTGCGCGCGCAGCAGGTCAAAGTACTGCATGATCCCCACGCCAATCGGGACAAACAACAGGGCCATATAGCGAATCAGCACGTAGCAGCCGGGGTTAACCCATTTTGCCGGTAACACCTGCAAAGCCAGTAAGACAAACAGAATCAGCATGCCGATAATGCTGCCCGGAATGGTGATGGGGAGTAGCGATGCAAGAAAAATACCTGCATAGAGGCAGGCATAAATCAGGACGAATGCGCGCAAATATTGCCAGATAACGTTCAGTGCTTTGCTCATAGTTGAAACCCTTGACGAGATTCATTCATCATACAATTAAACTTAAAAACGTGCTACCGATCACATCATGAATTCTAAGCATAGAGGAAATAGATATCTGGAACATCGGGCGATGGCCCTAACTCTCCGCGCTAAACCTGTGCCAGGTAGTACAGAAAACGATTCAGGGCGGTAGTCGGCGTTTCGTTGTTGCGCCAGAATACGCCGACGCTGCCTTTTTGTTCAATCTTCGGCAGATTCAGGATAGCCAGTTGTCCCTGGGCGGCATACCGTTGTGCCAGGCGCAAAGAAAGAATAGAGATCATGTCGCTACTTTGCAGCAGGTTGGTACTGACGTTGATTGATGCCGATTCAATGATGTTTTCCGGCAACATTACGCCGTTATCAACCAGCGCGTTATCAATGCTCATCCGGATAGGGGTTCCTGTCGGCCAGACAATCCAGCGCCAGTTAGCCAGATCGTGCCAGGTGAGCAGGGGATATTTTGCTAAGGGATGGTCGGGGCGGGCGACGAAACAGACCGGCTCGGTATACAGCACCTGATAATTGAGCGGCAACTGAAGCGCCCGACCGCCGACCCGACCGACGACGACATCCACCGAACCCGCGAGCAGATCGTGCAACAGCGGGGTCATCACTTTCTCTTCAATATTAAGATGCAGGGTTGGCAGTTCTGTGAGCAAACCCAGTATTGCCTGTGAAACACAGTCGGTCGCTACCGGCGAGCAGCCAATCTTCAGACTCCCTACAAGTCCGCCTTGCTTAAAACGGGCGATTTCATACTGCGAACGCTCCATATCATTGATCAGGCGTTGGGCATGTTGCAGTAGCAACTTGCCGCCTTCGGAAGGACGCAAACCTTTGCTATGACGTTCAAAGAGCGTGATGCCAATCTCATCTTCGAGCTGTGATAACCATTTCGACAATGCGGGCTGGGTGATATTCATCATCCGGGCGACGTGCGTCAGATTTCCCTGTTCGCCCAGCGCGATAAGCGTTTGCAGGTGTTGCAACTTCAGTTTCTGCGCCCAGTTTGCCATTTGCTATAACCTCCAGGTTATGCCTCTGCATGAAAAGCCATTGTACATTTCATCTCCAAACATACAAAGTCGCAACATACCTAAAACAAAACAGACATCTACTCTACCTGCACTGAGGCATTCACTATGACTCAACAACGTGATCTACAAGCACTGATCGATTCCGCCCCCGTCGGTAAGACCCAGTGGCGCGTTATCATCTGCTGTTTTCTGGTTGTCATGCTCGACGGATTTGATACCGCGGCGATTGGTTTTATCGCACCCGACATTCGCACTCACTGGCAGCTGACTGCCGGCGATCTGGCACCGCTGTTTGGCGCAGGTCTGCTGGGGCTGACCGCTGGCGCGCTGCTCTGTGGCCCGCTGTCCGACCGTTTTGGCCGCAAACGTGTGATAGAACTCTGCGTGGCGCTGTTCGGTGCACTGAGCCTGCTCTCGGCTTTTTCACCCGATCTGCAAACGCTGGTTATTTTGCGCTTTCTTACCGGCTTAGGGCTGGGCGGCGCAATGCCGAATACCATTACTATGACCTCGGAATACCTGCCCGCGCGTCGGCGTGGCGCACTGGTCACCATGATGTTCTGTGGCTTTACTCTGGGATCGGCAATGGGCGGTATCGTCAGCGCACAGCTGGTGCCGGTGATTGGTTGGCACGGCATTCTGGTGCTGGGAGGCGTTCTTCCGCTAATGCTGTTTGTTGCTCTGCTGTTTGCGCTACCGGAATCCCCGCGCTGGCAGGTTCGTCGTCAACTGCCGCAAAACGTGATTACCAGAACCGTTAGCGCCATCACCCGGGAACGTTATGACAATACCCATTTTTATCTCAACGAAGGTGCCGCGATAGCTAAAGGCAGCATTCGCCAGCTGTTCGTTGGGCGACAGCTGCCTATTACTCTGATGCTATGGGTAGTGTTCTTTATGAGCCTGCTGATTATTTATCTGCTCTCCAGCTGGATGCCAACGCTGCTTAACCATCGTGGAATTGATCTGCAGCATGCCTCCTGGGTAACTGCCGCCTTCCAGATTGGAGGAACGCTGGGGGCACTGGCGCTGGGCGTGCTGATGGACAAATACAATCCTTTCCGCGTGCTGGCCGTGAGTTATGCGCTGGGCGCAGTGTGCATCGTCATGATTGGCCTGAGCGAAAACGGTCTGTGGCTGATGGCACTGGCTATTTTTGGCACCGGCATCGGCATCAGCGGTTCTCAGGTTGGTCTTAATGCGTTAACCGCTACGCTTTATCCGACACAAAGCCGGGCGACGGGCGTCAGCTGGTCTAATGCAGTGGGGCGCTGCGGCGCGATTGTCGGCTCGCTTTCCGGCGGGGTGATGATGGCGATGAATTTCTCATTCGATAACCTGTTTTTCATTATTGCCGTCCCGGCGGCCATCAGCGCGGTAATGCTTACGCTGCTGACGGTTGTTATCCGCCAGTCGGCCTCTGCCTCAAATACTCTGCCACGCGCAGGTGTTGTGAATGAATAAGGAGAATCCCTATGTCTGAACTGAATCAGGACGTTAAGAACAGCCGTCAGCAGTTTTACCAGCATATTTCCGGGCAGAATCTGACCCCGCTGTGGGAGTCGCTGCACCGCCTGGTGCCGCCAACACCGAACGCACATTGCGCGCCTGCGTACTGGAACTATCAGGAGATCCGCCCGCTGCTGCTGGAAAGTGGCGATCTGATTGGCGCGAAAGAGGCGATTCGCCGCGTGCTGGTGCTGGAAAACCCAATGCTGCGTGGACAGTCTTCAATCACCCCAACGCTGTACGCGGGATTGCAGTTAATTATGCCGGGCGAGGTTGCGCCGAGTCATCGTCATAATCAGTCTGCACTGCGCTTTATTGTCGAAGGGAAAGGCGCATTTACCGCCGTGGATGGTGAGCGCACCCAAATGCATGAAGGCGATTTTATTCTGACGCCGCAGTGGCGCTGGCACGATCACGGCAACCCGGGCAGTGAACCGGTGGTGTGGCTGGACGGTCTGGACCTGCCGTTGGTGAACCTGCTGGGTTGTGGCTTTGCGGAAGACTACCCGGAAGATCAGCAGCCGGTCACGCGCAAGGAAGGGGATTACTTACCGCGCTACGCGGCCAATATGCTGCCGCTGCGTCATCAGAAAGGTAACTCATCGCCGATTTTTAACTATCGCTACGATCGCAGCCGTGAAGCACTGCATGACCTGACCCGCATGGGCGACGCCGATGAGTGGGACGGTTACAAGATGCGTTACGTCAACCCGGTAACCGGCGGTTATCCCATGCCTTCGATGGGAACCTTCCTGCAACTGTTGCCGCAGGGCTTTTCCTCACGGATGGCGCGTACCACCGACAGCACTATCTACCACGTGGTGGAAGGAAGTGGGCAGGTCACCATCGGCAACGAAACCTTCAACTTTTCGCCAAAAGATATCTTTGTGGTGCCGACCTGGCACGGCGTGTCGTTCCAGACCCGCGAAGATACCGTCTTATTCAGTTTTTCGGACAGACCGGTTCAGGAAGCACTGGGGTTGTTCCGCGAAGCACGCTATTAATTTGGGAGAGAGAAAATGACGCAATACGTATTTGAACCACAAGCGCCTGTTACCGTTCCGGTTGTTGGCTGTGATGAACAATTTCCTGTGCGCCGTGTTTACTGTGTGGGCCGTAACTATGCCGCTCATGCGCGTGAAATGGGCTTTGATCCGGATCGTGAACCACCGTTCTTCTTCTGTAAACCTGCCGATGCGGTAGTCCCGGTGGCGGCTGGTCAGATCCTTGAACTGCCGTACCCATCGCAAACCGATAACTATCACTATGAGATAGAGCTGGTGGTGGCGATTGGCAAAAAGGGCAGTGATATTCCGCTGGAAAAAGCGCACGAATATATCTGGGGCTATGCCACCGGTCTGGATATGACTCGCCGTGACCGGCAGATGGAGATGCGCCAGATGGGGCGTCCGTGGGAAATCGGCAAAGCGTTTGATCTCTCTGCGCCCATCGCGCCGCTGCATAAAGCCAGCGAAAGTGTGGATGTTAACCATGCGCCAATCTGGTTGCAGGTCAACGGCGACGATCATCAGCGGAGCGATATTCGCCATCTCATCTGGTCTGTGAATGAAACCATCAGCTATCTGTCAGGCTTTTTCGAACTGCAGCCGGGCGATCTGATCTACACCGGTACCCCAGAAGGCGTGGGGGCGGTAGTGAAAGGGGATGTGATCACCGGAAACGTAGACGGTTTAACCCCCATCGCCGTGAAGATTGTCTGAGGTGGATGATGAAGCTGTACAGTTTCTTTAATAGCTCGGCGTCATATCGGGTGCGCATTGCGCTGGCGCTGAAGGGGCTGGATTACCAGACGGTGGGCGTCAACATTCGCATCGGTCAGCAGAACGAACTGGCCTACCGACGGATGAACCCGGTGGGACTGGTGCCGACTCTGGTGACCGATGACGGAGAATCACTTGGGCAGTCGCTGGCAATAATTGACTGGCTGGATAGCCACTTTCCGCAGTCGCCGCTGCTGCCTGCTGACTTTCCGATGCGCAGTAAGGTGCTGGAAATAGTCTATGCCATCGCCTGTGATATCCACCCAGTGAATAACATGCGGGTACTGCGCTACCTGAGCGAAGAGTTAAAGGTCAGTGAAGAAGATAAAAAACGCTGGTATGCGCACTGGATCCAGCAGGGGCTAAGCGCGGTGGAACAGATGCTGCGCCAGAGCCATTCGGGGACGTTCTGCGTGGGTGATGCGCCAACGCTGGCGGATTGCTGTCTGATCCCACAGTGGGCGAACGCGTTACGTATGGGCTGTGATCTGAGCGGATATCAGCGCTGTAAGGCGGTATATGATGCCTGTACTCAGCTTCCGGCGTTTATTGCAGCCGCGCCCGAGAATCAACAAGATAAAATTCCAGCCTGATAAGGAGAACGACAATGGCTAAAGTGACACGCGCAATTATCGTGGGTGGCGGGATTGGCGGCGCGGCGACCGCGCTATCGCTGGCCCGTCAGGGCATTAAAGTGATGTTGCTGGAGAAAGCGCACGAGATTGGTGAAATTGGCGCGGGTATTCAGCTCGGGCCGAATGCATTCTCTGCTCTGGACAGCCTTGGCGTGGGAGAAGTCGCCCGTCAGCGTGCCGTTTTTACCGACCACATCACAATGATGGATGCGGTAAACGCAAAAGAGGTGGTCCGCATTGAAACCGGCCAGGCGTTCCGCGATCACTTTGGCGGTCCTTATGCGGTTATCCATCGGGTTGATATTCACGCCAGCGTTTGGGAAGCGGCGCTGGTGCATCCTAACGTTGAGTATCGCACTTCAACTAACGTGGTTGATATCCGCCAGACAGAGAATGACGTGACGGTATTTGACGAGCACGGCAACAGCTGGACGGCGGATATTTTGGTGGGCTGTGACGGTGTAAAATCGGTCGTTCGTCAGTCTCTGATTGGCGATGCGCCACGGGTTACCGGACACGTGGTCTATCGCGCCGTGATTGATTGCGATGATATGCCGGAGGATTTACGCATTAACGCACCGGTGCTGTGGGCCGGACCACACTGTCACCTGGTGCACTATCCGCTGCGCGGCGGTAAGCAATATAACCTGGTGGTGACCTTCCACAGTCGTCAGCAGGAAGAGTGGGGCGTGAAGGATGGCAGCAAAGAGGAAGTGCTCTCCTATTTTGCGGGTATTCATCCGCGCCCGCGTCAGATGCTGGATAAACCGACGTCATGGCGGCGCTGGTCCACCGCCGACCGCGAGCCGGTAGAAAAATGGGGAACCGACCGCATCACGCTGGTGGGGGATGCCGCTCACCCGGTGGCGCAATATATGGCGCAGGGTGCCTGTATGGCGTTGGAAGACGCGGTAACGCTCGGTAAAGCGCTACAGCAGTGTGATGGCGATGCGGCTGATGCCTTTGCGCTGTATGAGTCGGTGCGTATTCCGCGTACCGCACGCATCGTCTGGTCAACGCGTGAAATGGGCCGTGTCTACCACGCCGCAGGCGTCGAGCGTCAGGTACGTAATCTGCTGTGGAAAGACAAATCGCAGGCAGAGTTTTATCGCGGTATGGAATGGCTGTACGGTTGGAAAGAAGATAACTGTCTGTTGCCGCGCTGAGCCTCTTTAATCTCCCGAACGGAGGCGCTACCATAGCGCCTCTTTTTTTGCGGGTGACGATATGCGTGTTTTACTGGCGCCGATGGAAGGCGTGCTCGACTCACTGGTGCGCGAGCTGCTGACTGAAGTGAATGATTACGATCTGTGCATCACCGAGTTTGTGCGCGTGGTGGATCAGCTCCTGCCGGCAAAAGTATTTCATCGACTCTGCCCGGAACTGCATAACAACAGCCGGACGCCATCCGGCACGTTGGTTCGCATTCAGCTGTTAGGACAGTATCCGCAGTGGCTGGCGGAGAATGCCGCACGCGCGGTAGAACTGGGCTCGTACGGTGTCGATCTAAACTGTGGCTGTCCATCGAAGCTGGTGAACGGTAGCGGCGGTGGCGCAACATTATTGAAAGATCCTGAGCTTATCTACCGGGGCGCAAAAGCTATGCGCGAGGCGGTCCCGGCTCATCTTCCGGTGACGGTGAAAGTTCGTCTGGGCTGGGACAACAGCGACCGGCAGTTTGAAATTGCCGATGCCGTCCAGCAGGCTGGTGCCAGCGAACTGGCGGTGCATGGCCGAACCAAAGAGCAGGGCTACAAGGCGGAACATATCAACTGGCAGGCGATTGGCGAGATCCGCCAGCGGCTGTCCATTCCGGTTATTGCGAATGGCGAAATCTGGGACTGGCAGAGCGCCCAGGATTGTATGGCCATCAGCGGATGCGATGCGGTGATGATCGGACGTGGCGCATTAAATATTCCGAACCTGAGCCGCGTGGTGAAATACAACGAGCCGCGTATGCCGTGGCCTGAAGTCGTGACGCTGTTGCAAAAATATACCCGCCTTGAAAAGCAGGGGGACACCGGGCTGTATCATGTAGCGCGGATTAAGCAGTGGTTAGGGTATTTGCGCAAAGAATATTCAGAGGCAACAGAACTGTTTCAGGAAATTCGTGCGTTAAATAATTCGCCGGATATCGCACGTGCGATTCAGGCTATCGAGATTACTGCCTGATCTCAGTTCCAGTAGGCCGGATAAGGCGTTTACGCCGCCATCCGGCATCAGAGAGAAGAATAGCCTGAGATTTCTGCTATCAGGCCTGGGCGAAATGACGACATCAGAAAATCATCTTAAACACGCCTGTTACCACCAATAGCCCAATCAGAAAAATAATCAGAATTACCCACAGCAGAATTTTCATTAACTTTCCTTTTTTTGGTAAGTTCAGATTGAGTATAGGAAAGTATCAATCATTCTGCCTGGAGGCGTTGTTATGCAGGTTTACGTGCGCTGAGCAGAAACACCATCGGCCGCTCTTTTTCTTCATCTAAAGCCGGGTTTTCAGCAATCTGTTGCGCGGACGGTCCCCATTCATCGACACAAACGATCTCGAATCCGGCGGCAATCAGCGCATTAATCCAGGTCGCCAGCTTACGGTGCTGTTTTTTGACGCCTTCAGCAAACCAGTTACTGATGCGCTCACCTTCCTGCTGATAATGATTAACCGGCCAGGACAGCTGCCCAGTTTTATCTTTTATCCAACCCTGATTAAGCGGTGCGGTATAAATTGGATGCTCGGCAGAGAAAACTAACATACCGCCTGGTGTTAATGACTGGTAAATGGTTACGAATAATCGTTCTATATCGTGCAAATAGTGCAGGGCAAGCGAGCTATAAACCAGGTCAAAAGAATTTGGGGACAGGGTTAGCGTTTCGAGATCTTCACGCTGATAAACGATGCCATTACCCTGCGTCATACTGTGTGCCTGGGTTAACATCTTTTGTGAAATATCCAGTCCCATTACACTGGCTGCCTGATTATCGCGCGCGTAGCGGCAAAACCAACCATATCCACAGCCCAAATCAAGAATATTTTTGCCTTGAAGAGAGGGGAGCATCGCTTGTATTGTCGGCCATTCTGGCGCGCCGTCGAGTCCCTTTACTGAACGATCCAGCGTGGCATATCCGGCAAAGAACTCAGGATTGTCATAGATATTCTGTGACATAACATCTCCATCCATTAATTATTAAAATTATTTAATCTATATTATTCACGAGGTGTATATTTTTCTGATTATATATTTTTATTGCCAAAGATGTATTGCCACGCGTAACTAAAAAAGCAACAGCGACAAGTCGTAATCTCTGCACATCTTTTCTTACCTGTATATCTCCATGAATCGTAATTCTGTGTTTGTCACGACGGCATTGTTGCCGCTTTTTGTTCTGATGTCTGGCTGCGCGCCGATGCATGATGACCGCCAGTCTCTGTCACAGCAGACGCCTGCCGCAAATGTCGATACCACATTGCCTGCCGCGTTAAAAAATGGCTGGCCGGACAGCCAGTGGTGGAAGGCATATCACGACCCCCAGCTTAATGCGTTGATTGAAAGCACGTTGCGAAATTCTCCTGATATGCAGGTCGCGGAACAGCGCATTCAACTGGCGGAGGCGCAGGCTAAGGCCGTGGAAGCGCAGGATGGCCCGGAGATCGACTTCTCCGCAGACGTTGAGCGTCAGAAAATGTCAGCTGAGGGGCTGATGGGACCTTTCGCCATAACCGATCCGGCCGCCGGGACGACAGGGCCGTGGTACACCAACGGTACTTTTGGTTTAACCGCCGGCTGGAATCTGGATCTGTGGGGTAAGAATCGGGCCGAAGTGACTGCGCGTATAGGGGCCGTTAAGGCACGTGAGGCTGAGCGCGAGCAAACCCGGCAGCTGCTGGCGAGCGGTGTCTCCCGTCTTTACTGGGAATGGCAGACGCAGGCGGCGCTGAAAACCGTGCTGACGCAAATCGAAAGCGAGCAGCAAAATGTGATTACCGTCGATCGTCAACTGTATCAAAACGGCCTCACTTCTTCGGTGGAAGGCGTCGAAACCGATATCGATTCCAGCAAAACAGAGCAGCAGCTGAATGATGTCAGCGGTAAAATGAAGGTGATTGAGGCGCGCCTAAGCGCGTTGAGCAACTCGCAGTCCGTTGCCCTGAAGCTCCATTCGACCAAACTGCCCGTGGTTGAAAGTCAGCTTCCGTCCCAGCTAGGTTATTCGCTGCTGGCCCGTCGACCAGATTTGCAGGCAGCACACTGGTACATTGAGTCATCGCTGAGCAGTATTGATGCGGCGAAAGCGGCGTTTTATCCCGATGTGAATCTGATGGCATTTTTACAACAGGATGCGTTACATCTGAGTGACCTGTTCCGCCATTCCGCGCAGCAAATGGGCGTAACCGCCGGGTTGACGCTGCCTATCTTTGACAGTGGCAGACTGAATGCGAATCTCGATATTACGAAAGCGCAAAGTAATCTGACGGTGGCGAATTACAACAAAGCTGTGGTGGATGCGGTGAATGACGTGGCACGTGCGGCATCGCAGGTAGAAACACTGGCGCAGAAAAATCAGCATCAGCAGCAGATTGAACATGACGCTCAGCGCGTAGTGGGGCTGGCGCAGGCGCGCTTTAATGCGGGTATTATTGCGGGCTCCAGGGTCAGTGAGGCAAAGATCCCGGCATTACGTGAACAGTGCAACGGTCTGATTTTACAAGGCCAGTGGCTGGATGCCTCAATCCAGTTGACCAGCGCGCTGGGCGGCGGTTATCACGCATCCTGATTGTTCGGCCCGCCGGTGTTCCGCTGGCGGGCCATCTTCATTGCGCTTTACGCGTGCTTCGGCGTTTCATCCACCAGCGAACGCCCGCGACTATCCCAATAACCAGCACCAGCCAGATGCCATGCTTGATATGCTGGTCGAGGCTGTGCAGCCACGGTGCAATCACTTCACCACCGACGTAGCCAAGGGTGGTAAATAGCAATGCCCAGACAAACGCGCCAAGAATATTCAGCGGTAAAAAGATCTTCGGCGGCAGGTGACTGGCGCCAATCAGTAAGGGACCAATAACGCGAAAGCCGTACATAAAGCGCGTACCGACCACAAACAGGTAAGGACGTCGTTGGATCATTTTCTGCGCATAATGAATTTTCGCCTGATGGCGCGAGAAACGACGCAGAATTTTGCCGCCAAAACGACGTCCGAGTAAATAGAGCAACTGATCGCCAATCATCCCACCTAGTGCGACCGAGAGTACCACCAGCGGGAATTTCAGGACTCCCTGATGCGCCACGACGCCGCCTAACAGGGTAATGGTTTCACCTTCCGCCAGGCTGCCGATGATTAACGCAGCATAGCCGTACTGCGCAACATAATGCGTTATATCCATACGTTGTATGACCTCCACTGGTCATAGCATACACCCTATGATTATTTGATGCCGGAAAAGCCGCGTAGTAGCGCATAACGTCGTTCAGTTCCCTAATGCCTGATGGCGCTTCGCTTATCAGGCCTACGGCTTACACACTTTTTACCCGGCGCTTCGGTATTTTCTCTGTGTACATAAAATAATCAAAAGCTGAATTATAATTGAAGTGTTGAGGTCCGGAGCTGACAAGAAGGGGGCGGTATGAACCATGTCTGGGGGCTATTTTCCCATCCCGATCGTGAAATGCACGTGATCAACAGCGAAAACGAAAGTGTTTCGCATCACTATACCCACCATGTACTGCTGATGGCGGCAATCCCGGTTGTTTGCGCGTTTATCGGTACCACGCAAATCGGCTGGAATTTTGGCGATGGCAATATCCTGAAGTTATCTCTGTTGACCGGATTTGCGATGGCAATTCTGTTCTACGGGGTCATGCTGGCAGGCGTCGCCGTCATGGGCCGGGTTATCTGGTGGATGGCGCGTAATTATCCGCAACGTCCGTCGCTGGCGCATTGTATGGTGTTTGCCGGATATGTCGCGACGCCGCTGTTTTTAAGCGGGCTGGTCGCACTTTATCCGCTGGTCTGGCTGTGCGCATTGGTGGGGACCATTGCGCTGTTTTACACCGGTTATTTACTCTATCTCGGCATTCCGACGTTCCTGAATATCTCTAAAGAGGAAGGCCTGAGCTTTTCCAGTTCGACGCTGGCGATCGGTGTGCTGGTGCTGGAAGTTCTGCTGGCGATTACGGTAATCCTGTGGGGTTACGGCTATCGGTTATTTTGACGGATAAACCTGTCTGCGCTGCGTTGTTGACGTAAAAGTCAGCAACGCAGCATTTCGAGACGATTCTCCTGTGGCGGCAAACCTGCCGGATCGCTATGATGCCTGAGCTAGCTTGAGATAATACTTAGTCTCTGGCGGTGTGCGTTGTGACGTGCGTGAACCATTATCAGAAATCTCATCATGCTGAAATTCCGAGTTTCATTATTAAGCCTTGCCCTGGTGCTGGCCGTTCCTTTTGCACCCCAAGCCGTGGCTAAAACGGCACCTACTGTAGCAGCTTCTCAGCCTGAGATAGCGTCCGGTAGCGCGATGATTGTTGATCTGAATACCAACAAAGTTATCTATTCGAACCACCCGGATCTGGTGCGTCCGATAGCGTCGATTACCAAATTAATGACCGCGATGGTGGTGCTTGATGCACGACTGCCGTTGGATGAGAAGCTGAAAGTTGATATCAGTCAGACGCCGGAAATGAAAGGCATCTACTCTCGTGTGCGACTGAACAGTGAAATTAGCCGTAAAGACATGCTGCTGCTGGCGCTGATGTCATCAGAAAACCGTGCGGCGGCGAGCCTGGCGCATCATTACCCTGGCGGTTATAACGCGTTTATTAAGGCCATGAATGCCAAAGCGAAAGCGCTCGGCATGACTCAGACTCGCTTTGTGGAACCAACCGGCTTATCGATTCATAACGTCTCGACCGCCCGTGATTTAACCAAGCTGCTGATCGCCAGCAAACAGTATCCGCTGATTGGCCAGTTAAGCACCACGCGTGAAGATATGGCGACTTTTGCCAACCCGGCTTATACGCTGCCATTCCGTAACACTAATCATCTGGTATACCGCGATAACTGGAATATTCAGTTAACCAAAACCGGGTTTACCAATGCGGCAGGCCACTGTCTGGTGATGCGCACCGTGATCAATAACAAACCGGTGGCGCTGGTGGTGATGGATGCGTTCGGTAAATATACCCACTTTGCTGATGCCAGCCGTTTACGTACCTGGATCGAAACGGGCAAGGTGATGCCGGTTCCGGCAGCGGCGCTGAGCTATAAAAAGCAAAAAGCGGCGCAGATGGCAGCGGCGGGTTCAGTGACGAGCGAGCAAACTGCACAGAACGATTAAATAAGACAACTTATCCGGCATACACATAGCTAATGTAGCGGTAGGCCGGGCAAGCGAAGCGCCCCCGGCAACATGCCCGGTGGCGCTTATCTTTTTCTGGTTTACGACTCTTTCCAGAACTTTTGCTTACTCGTTTTACCAATCCCCGGATTCATACTGTTGGTGGGGTCATTCTCGCGGTAAAAACGGGTTAATGTTTCCGGTGCTTTATACAGATGTCCGACGTTATGCTCTGCTGGATACTGTGCTCCGCGCTCGTGCAGAAGCTCCAGCATCTGCTCTTTCAGCGCATGCGCATCCACGCCTTTTTTCACGATGTAATCCTGGTGGAAGACGTAGCACATAAAGTGGCCGTAATAGAGTTTGTGCACCAGTTGGCTGTCGATCTCTGCAGGCAGATGCTCGTACCATTCGGTGTCGTTACGGCGCAGCGCGATATCCAGCGCCAGAATATCTTCCACTTCATCGGCATGTACGGCCTGATAACGAATCGCCGCGCCAGCCGCCGCAAAGCGATGCAAAAACGCCTTGCTGCCTTCTTCCGGCGTACAGGCAAAGAAGTCGCCTTCAGCGGTTTTGAAAAACTCGCTTAGCCAGTTTTGCGCTTCAGCCACGCCGCCACCGGCCATTTTTAACAGCAGGTGATGTTCGTACTTATCGCGCCAGCTTTTCATGCGCGCGGGTAAGTGGCTGGGGAACAAATGGCCAAATTTCTGCATTGCCCGATCGGTGAAATGTGGACGGAAAATTTTCACTTTTTCCAGTATCGCATCGGTGCGACCTTTCAGGGTGAAGAAGAAGGGCATTTTGTCGGTGCCGAGCTTGTCGATCATCAGAAACGTATCTTTGCCGTATTGCTCAGCGATGTCATAAATATCGCGGTGCATATATTCACCGGCGACCGGCAGATGCTCAAATTTTGCCAGAATATGACGGCGAATCTCCGTCAGTACCTCTGGCTGGTTGGTACCGATGTAAAAGACCTGCTGGTTTTTTTCGGCTTCGAAGGTGTCCAGACGCACCGCAAAAACCGCGAGCTTGCCTGCACAACCGGATGATTCAAACAACCGATCCGGGTCGGCGTTATAGCGAGCGGGCGTGTCCGCCTCAATATCTCTGACGCGGGTAACGTAGTCGTGATCGTGTGCATGACGTCCATCGTGGCGCACATCGTCATCTTTGATACGCTCGTCATCAAGTTTGCTAAGGATCTGTTCTGGGGTCTGGCCCAGTTCGATACCCAGATGGTTAACCAGCTGTAATTTACCCTGCTCGTCAATACGCGCAAACAGCGACATCTCCGTGTATGCCGGACCGCGCTGAACCAGCGAGCCGCCGGAGTTGTTACAAATACCGCCAATCACTGAAGCGCCGATACAGGAAGATCCGATCACCGAATGCGGCTCACGGCCAAACGGTTTGAGCGCTTTTTCCAGTGAATAAAGCGTGGTGCCGGGATAGGCCAGCACCTGTTCGCCTTTGCCGATGACGTGCAGCTTATCAAGGCGCAGGGTGCTGATAATGACAATCTCGCGGTCGTAATCATTACCGCTCGGCGTAGAGCCTTCGGTCAGGCCAGTGTTGGCGGCCTGCATCAGGATAATTTTATCTGCGGCGACGCAAGCGTTGAGGACGCGCCACAGTTCTAAAAGCGAGCCAGGGAACACCACGGCGAGTGCATCGCCCTGACCGGAACGGAATCCCTTGCGATAGCGGGCGGTTTTAGCAGGGTCTGTGAGCAGGTGTGAATGACCTACCAGACGGGTCAGTTCATTCAGAAAAGCTTTATTATCTGTTGTAATGGAAGACATTCTCCACTCCTTGTGGTGGGACTCAATATCAGGAACAAGCATAGCGCTTTGTATGACAATACGCTTTCTCATTCACATTGTCTCTGGGTTGTCCTCCACTGAGTCGCGTTGGTTTCGAAAATTAGGAGAATAACCTTAGCTTTCTTTATCGCTCCCGTTTAGTCTTACGGCAAACTGCGGTTTTTGTTATATTTTCGCTGCCTCGTCGGGAAAAAATAAAGAGAGAATCAACATGAAATGGCTATGTTCTGTAGGTGTCGCGGTGAGTCTGGCGTTGCAACCAGCGCTGGCGGACACGCTGTTTGGTAACCATCCTCTGACGCCAGAAGCGCGGGATGCATTCGTTACCGATTTACTTAAACAGATGACCGTGGATGAGAAAATTGGGCAACTACGCTTGATAAGCGTAGGGCCTGATAACCCGAAAGAAGCCATCCGCGAGATGATCAAAGACGGGCAGGTTGGGGCAATTTTTAACACCGTCACGCGCCAGGATATCCGCAAAATGCAGGATCAGGTGATGGAGCTCAGCCGTCTGAAAATTCCTCTCTTTTTTGCCTACGACGTATTGCACGGCCAGCGTACCGTGTTCCCGATAAGTCTTGGCCTGGCGTCCTCTTTTAATCTCGATGCGGTCAGAACCGTTGGCCGTATTTCCGCGTATGAAGCTGCCGATGATGGTCTGAATATGACCTGGGCGCCAATGGTCGATGTCTCTCGCGATCCGCGCTGGGGCCGTGCTTCAGAAGGTTTTGGTGAAGACACGTATTTAACGGCTACGATGGGTAAAACCATGGTGGAAGCGATGCAGGGGAAAAGCCCGGCTGACCGCTATTCGGTGATGACCAGCGTCAAGCACTTCGCCGCCTATGGCGCGGTTGAAGGTGGCAAGGAATATAACACCGTCGATATGAGCCCACAGCGTCTGTTCAACGACTATATGCCGCCGTATAAAGCCGGGCTGGACGCCGGTAGCGGTGCGGTGATGGTGGGTCTTAATTCGCTGAACGGTACACCAGCAACCTCAGATGCATGGCTGCTAAAAGACGTGCTGCGAGATGAATGGGGCTTTAAGGGGATTACCGTTTCCGATCACGGCGCGATTAAGGAACTGATTAAGCACGGTACCGCCTCTGATCCTGAAGATGCGGTGCGTGTGGCGATCAAGTCCGGCATCAACATGAGTATGAGCGATGAGTATTACAGCAAATATCTGCCGGGCTTGATTAAATCCGGCAAAGTGACGATGGCGGAGCTGGACGACGCCGCGCGTCATGTGCTGAACGTGAAATATGATATGGGGTTGTTTAACGATCCGTACAGCCATCTGGGGGCCAAAGAATCTGACCCACAGGACACCAACGCAGAAAGCCGTTTGCATCGCAAAGAGGCGCGTGAAGTGGCGCGCGAAAGCCTGGTGTTGCTGAAAAACCGTCTGGAAACGTTGCCGCTGAAAAAATCCGCCACCGTGGCGATTGTCGGACCGCTGGCCGACAGCAAGCGTGATGTAATGGGCAGTTGGTCCGCCGCCGGTGTTGCCGATCAGTCGGTAACGGTGCTGACGGGGATTAAAAATGCCGTCGGCGAACAGGGCAAAGTGCTGTACGCCAAAGGGGCGAATATCACCAACGACAAAGGCATTGTCGATTTCCTCAACCTGTATGAAGAAGCGGTAAAGGTTGATCCGCGTTCGCCGCAGGCGATGATCGATGAAGCCGTTAACGCCGCGAAGCAATCTGATGTGGTTGTCGCGGTAGTCGGTGAAGCGCAGGGCATGGCGCATGAAGCCTCCAGCCGCACCGATATCACCATTCCGCAAAGTCAGCGTGACCTGATTGCTGCGCTGAAAGCCACGGGTAAACCTCTGGTTCTGGTGTTGATGAACGGTCGTCCGCTGGCGTTGGTGAAGGAAGATCAACAAGCCGATGCGATCCTCGAAACCTGGTTTGCCGGGACGGAAGGCGGTAACGCCATCGCCGATGTGCTGTTTGGTGATTACAATCCGTCAGGCAAGCTGCCGATGTCTTTCCCGCGCTCTGTTGGACAGATCCCGGTCTATTACAGCCATCTCAATACCGGCCGTCCGTATAACGCCGATAAGCCGAACAAGTACACGTCGCGCTACTTTGATGAAGCCAATGGTCCGTTGTATCCCTTTGGTTATGGCCTGAGCTACACCACGTTTACGGTTTCTGATGTGAAGCTCTCTTCTCCGACGATGAAGCGTGACGGAACCGTGACGGCCAGCGTGCAGGTGACCAACACCGGCAAACGCGAAGGTGCAACGGTGATTCAGATGTATTTACAGGATGTGACCGCCTCCATGAGTCGTCCGGTAAAACAGCTGAAAGGTTTTGAAAAAGTGAATCTTAAGCCAGGTGAAACCCAGACCGTCAGCTTCCCGATTGATATTGAAGCGCTCAAATTCTGGAACCAGCAGATGAAATACGATGCAGAGCCTGGCAAATTTAACGTTTTCATCGGCGTGGATTCCGCCAGAGTGAAGCAGGGCGAATTTGAACTGCTGTAATAGATGAATAAAGTCATGCAGCATGCCTGATGGCTCTACGCTTATCAGGCCGACAAAGTCGTATCATCCGGCAAATTCACATTGGGTTTGCCGGATTTTTTTTATTTTATTATCGCCTTACCGCTAATAACTCTCAGCGTTACCACCCAATTGCCAGGTTAAGGCTTGATTTTTCGACTATGCTTTTTCCTCAAGTCTCTGAAAAGGGCCGCAAAAGGATGAGGAGTACAGCATGATAATCTCAAAAGTATCGGTGGGTTCGCTGGTGCTGTTAGCCGCGATAAGCCTACCCTTACAGGCCGCGTCACCCGTCACGGTTGGTTCAAAAATAGATACCGAAGGGGCGCTGCTCGGCAACATTATTTTGCAGGTGCTCGAAAGCCATGGCGTGAAAACTGTCAATAAAGTACAGCTGGGTACCACCCCAGTAGTGCGTGGGGCAATCAACTCCGGTGAGCTGGATATTTATCCGGAATATACTGGTAATGGCGCATTCTTTTTTAAAGATGAAAATGATCCCGCGTGGAAAAATGCTCAGGCCGGTTTCGATAAAGTGAAAAAGCTGGATGCAGAGCAAAATAAGCTGGTCTGGCTAACACCTGCACCCGCCAATAATACCTGGACCATTGCGGTACGCCAGGATGTCGCGCAAAAGAACAAGCTTGAGTCCCTTGCTGATTTAGGCCGCTACCTGAAAGACGGGGGAACGTTCAAACTTGCTGCCTCTGCTGAATTTATCGAACGGGCTGACGCGTTGCCTGCGTTTGAAAAGGCCTATGATTTCAAACTGAATCAAAATCAGCTGTTGTCGCTAGCTGGGGGAGATACCGCGGTGACGATTAAAGCAGCGGCGCAGCAGACTTCTGGCGTCAATGCGGCGATGGCTTATGGCACCGATGGCCCGGTAGCGGCGCTCGGTCTGCAAACTTTAAGCGATCCAAAAGGTGTCCAGCCCATTTATGCGCCAGCACCCGTCGTACGTGAATCGGTGCTGAAAGACTACCCGCAAATGGGAGAATGGCTACAACCAGTTTTTGCCAGCCTGGATGAAAAAACGTTGCAGCAGCTGAATGCCAGTATTGCCGTGGAGGGGCTGGATGCGAAAAAAGTTGCAGCAGACTACCTGAAGCAAAAAGGATGGGTGAAGTAACGGAGTTTGCAGCAGGTGGGTGTTTTGTCAAAGATTTCAGTTAATCGGGTGCTGTTGTTGCTGGTACTTCTTACCTTCGCGGCGGCAGCGCTGCCTTTCATTAGCTATGCGCCTAATCGCCTGGTCTCCGGTGAGGGGCGCCAACTCTGGGATATCCGGCCCGACATGGCGTGGGGATTGGCAGTAGCCTGTTTGCTGCTGTTTCTTCTATGCTTTGTACCGGGAAAGCCCGGCAATATATTGACCCTTGTTATTAGCCAGTTGCTGGTTATTGCAGCGCTGGTAACCGCAGGAACAACGGCAACGTATCTGGCCCAGACGGGAAGTCCACTGGCCAGAACCAGCCTGGGCAGCGGGTTCTGGTTGGGGCTAGGACTAATGTTGCTGGCCGCCAGTGACGCTATTCGTCGCATAACCGAGCTGGCATCATGGCGTTGGCTGTTGCACGCGCAAATGTTTATTTTTCCGCTGGTGCTTATGTTCTCCGGCACGTTTAACGATCTTTCCCTGCTTAAAGAATATGCCAACCGTCAGGATGTCTTCAACGACGCCCTGACGCAGCATCTGACAATTCTGTTCGCTACCGTGGTGCCCGCGCTGCTTATTGGTGTGCCGTTGGGCATCTGGTGTGCTTTCTCTGTCTCCCGTCAGGGGCCTGTTTTTGCGGTACTGAATATCATCCAAACCATTCCCTCAGTCGCGCTGTTTGGCCTGTTAATTGCGCCCCTTGCCGGGTTGGTGAAGCACTTTCCTTTGTTGGGTTCGCTCGGCGTCGCCGGAACCGGCCTGACGCCTGCGCTTATTGCGTTAGTGCTGTATGCGCTGTTACCGCTGGTTCGTGGCGTTGTGGCTGGGTTGAATCAGGTGCCGCAGGATGTACTGGAAAGCGCCCGAGCGATGGGGATGAACACTTTCCAGCGATTTGTCTCGGTGCAGTTCCCGCTGGCATTGCCGGTCTTCTTGCGCAGTTTACGGGTAGTGATGGTGCAAACGGTGGGAATGGCGGTTATTGCTGCGCTGATTGGCGCAGGGGGATTTGGCGCGCTGGTCTTTCAGGGATTGCTCAGTAGCGCCGTCGATTTAGTGTTGCTGGGCGTGATCCCGGTTGTGGTACTGGCAGTATTGATTGATGCGCTGTTTGATTTAGGGCTCGCGCTGTTGAAGGTAACAAACAATGATTGAATTTCGCCATGTCAGTAAAACCTATGGTCAGCAAACAGCCGTTGACGACCTTAACCTGCGGTTGGGGGAGGGCAGCTTTTCGGTGTTAATTGGCACGTCAGGTTCCGGGAAATCCACCACGCTGAAAATGATCAATCGGCTGGTTGAACATGACAGCGGACAGATTCGCTTTGCCGGGGAAGAGATCCGCAGCCTGCCGGTGCTGGAGTTAAGGCGGCGCATGGGATACGCGATTCAGTCGATTGGCTTGTTTCCCCACTGGACAGTCGCGCAGAACATCGCCACGGTGCCGCAGCTACAAAAGTGGTCGCGTTCTCGTATTGATGACCGAACAGACGAACTGATGGCGCTGCTGGGTCTTGAGGACATTTTGCGCCATCGTTATCCGCATCAGCTGTCTGGCGGGCAACAGCAGCGGGTCGGAGTGGCGCGTGCCCTGGCGGCAGATCCGCAGGTACTGCTGATGGATGAGCCTTTTGGCGCGCTGGATCCGGTCACACGCGGTGCGCTGCAGCAGGAGATGACGCGTATTCATCGTCTGCTCGGGCGTACCATTGTGCTGGTGACGCATGATATCGACGAGGCGCTAAGGCTGGCGGAGCATCTGGTTCTGATGGATGCAGGAAAGGTAGTACAGCAAGGCACGCCGCTTTCGATGCTGACAGCACCGGCGAACGAATTCGTGCAAACATTCTTTGGCCGTAGTGAACTGGGCGTACGTTTGTTGTCGCTTCGCACGGTAGGGGATTTTATCCGTCGCGGTGAACACACAGCCGGTGAACCGTTGGTAGATGAAATGACGCTGCGTGATGCGTTGTCGGTGTTCGTAGCGCGCGGTTGCGACGTCTTGCCGGTCGTGACCCCGCAGGGGGTGTCCTGCGGGACGCTTCATTTTCGTGATTTGCTTTCGGAGATGCCGACCCGTGAAACGTCTTGCTGATCCGTTGTTATGGCTTATTGTCCTGTTTCTGGTCCTGTTAGTTGGGTTGCCTCATAGTCAGGCCTTGTTCAGTGCGCTATTTCCGGCGCTACCGCGTCCCGTGTATCAGCAGGAAAGTTTTGCGGCGCTGGCACTGAGCCATTTTTGCCTGGTGGGGATTTCAAGCCTGAATGCCGTACTCATTGGCACCGGGGCCGGTATAGCGGTAACCCGGCCCTGGGGCGCGGAATTCCGGCCGATGGTGGAAACCATTGCCGCCGTGGGGCAGACCTTTCCGCCAGTTGCGGTGTTGGCGATAGCTGTACCGGTGATGGGATTTGGTCCTGAACCGGCAATTATCGCGTTGATCCTGTATGGCGTATTACCGATCTTGCAGGCAACGCTGGCCGGACTCGGAGGAATTTCACCCAGCGTGATGGATATTGCCAGCGGAATGGGAATGAGTCAGGGGCAGCGGCTGCGTAAAGTCGAGTTGCCGCTGGCGGCCCCGGTGATTCTGGCGGGGATTCGCACGTCGGTGATTATTAATATCGGCACTGCAACCATCGCCTCAACCGTTGGGGCGAACACGCTGGGTACGCCGATTATTATCGGGCTAAGTGGGTTCAATACCGCCTATGTGATTCAGGGGGCGCTGCTGGTCGCGCTGGCGGCGGTAATTGTTGATCGCGGGTTTGAGAAATTAGCGAGACATCTTACCCGGCACGTAAAATAAAAGTATAGCCTGCCAGCATGACACCGCCGATACCGCCGATGGCCATCAGCAGGAAGAGGGTAATGACACCGATTTTAGCTGCGCTCATTATGCACTCCTTATGTGAATTCAAGGATTGTACACGTTTGTTAATAGAATATTAAATACCGAGTGGATAAATATCGTGACCTAACGCGCGCCATTCATTCAGCTGTTGCTGCTGAGCGGGCGTTTGGTTCTCGCCGCACCAGACAAGCAAGGTGCGACCTTCAAACAGCTCCGGTCGCAGTTGGTTCAGCGAATGGGCAAGGACGTCAATGCGCCATCCCTGCTGGCTGGCGACCCAACCTTCCAGCCATAAACGGGTCGTATCATGAATGTTCCAGCCAACCACCAGAGCATCTTTCCCCTGTTTCTTACGTGCTGAGGCAAGACAAATCGCGATGTAGTTGATCAGTACGCCGTCGAGGATCCCCAGTAACGCCTGCAGGATCGGCTGTTGGCATTGCAGACGTCGGCGCAGCGGAATGAACAAATGGGTGTTGAGCGTTTGCGCGGGATAATCCTGGCCGCGCTCTTTGATCCACAGTCTGAGGCTATGCAGATTATTACTTTGCAAATAGCTCAACAGCGTCTCTTGTTGTTCACGCCAACCGTTATGCACATCAATGCTCTCATTGCTGAGCAACATTTTAACCTTGCTGACCTGAACACCGTTGTTTATCCAGCGTTTTATCTCGCGGATCCGGTCGATATCCGCATCGTTAAACAGGCGATGCCCGCCGTCTGTCCGCTGCGGTTTAAGTAATCCGTAACGCCTCTGCCACGCGCGTAAAGTGACAGGGTTGATATCACAAAGCAAAGCCACTTCACCTATTGTGTAAAGCGCCATCGTCGTCTCACTCTTGCTCGCGAGGTCCCAGTTTTACTTTAGACGCTCTTTTGCGAACCAGGTAGTTTTGTCTGTTTTTTGATCTATGAATGGGTGAATTTGTAACCATGCTCGCGCTTTCGAGTGATCGTTCTCACAAATTCGTCTTTTTTTGCAACACTTCAAAGAAAGTTATACGCAGCCCATGTATGTTACGCGCTTTTAAGTGATGTGTGGTTGGCGGGTATGTACGAGTTTAATCTGGTGTTGCTGCTGCTTCAGCAGATGTGTGTGTTCCTCGTTATCGCGTGGCTCATGAGCAAAACGCGTTTGTTTATCCCGTTGATGCAGGTGACTATCCGACTCCCGCACAAACTGCTTTGCTATGTTACTTTTTCCATTTTCTGCATTTTAGGCACCTATTTCGGGCTGCATATCGATGACTCTATTGCTAACACTCGCGCTATTGGCGCGGTGATGGGCGGGCTGCTTGGCGGCCCGGTGGTTGGCGGTTTAGTTGGTCTTACCGGCGGTTTGCATCGTTATTCGATGGGGGGGATGACTGCGCTTAGCTGCATGATCTCGACCATTGTGGAAGGGTTGCTCGGCGGGCTGGTGCACAGCGTGCTTACCCGTCGTGGTCGTACCGATAAAGTCTTTAGTCCGCTGACCGCGGGAGCGATTACCTTTGTTGCCGAACTGGTGCAGATGCTGATCATCTTATTAATTGCGCGTCCGTTCGATGATGCGTTTCGGTTGGTCAGCAATATTGCCGCGCCGATGATGGTGACCAATACCGTGGGCGCCGCCTTATTTATGCGTATTTTGCTCGATAAACGGGCGATGTTTGAAAAATATACCTCCGCTTTTTCCGCCACAGCACTCAAAGTTGCCGCCTCAACGGAAGGTATTTTGCGCCAGGGATTCAACGAGGTTAACAGCATGAAGGTTGCTCAGGTGCTGTATGAAGAGCTGGATATCGGTGCGGTGGCGATTACCGACCGTGAGAAACTGCTGGCATTTACCGGTATTGGTGACGATCACCATCTACCCGGAAAACCTATTTCATCGTCATATACCCAACGCGCGATTGAAACCGGAGAGGTGGTGTATGCCGATGGGAATGAAGTTCCTTACCGTTGCTCTTTGCACCCGCAATGCAAATTAGGCTCGACGCTGGTGATCCCCCTGCGAGGTGAAAACCAGCGGGTAATGGGGACCATCAAACTTTATGAAGCCAAAAACCGCCTCTTTAGTTCGATCAACCGTACGCTGGGGGAAGGGATCGCCCAACTGCTTTCGGCGCAAATTCTGGCCGGGCAGTATGAGCGGCAAAAAGCGATGCTCACGCAGTCGGAAATAAAACTCCTGCACGCCCAGGTCAATCCCCATTTTCTGTTTAATGCTCTCAACACCATCAAAGCTGTGATCCGACGCGATAGCGAGCAGGCCAGCCAACTGGTGCAGTATCTGTCGACGTTCTTTCGTAAAAATTTAAAACGCCCGTCGGAAATTGTGACGCTGGCAGATGAAATTGAACACGTTAATGCTTATCTGCAAATTGAAAAGGCACGATTCCAGTCACGTCTTCAGGTGACCTTGACGGTGCCAGAAGAACTTTCGCATCAGCAATTACCCGCCTTTACTCTGCAACCCATCGTGGAGAATGCCATTAAACACGGTACTTCTCAGTTACTGGATACCGGTGAAGTATCGATTACCGCCCGTCGCGAAGGGCAATATCTGATGCTGGATATCGAAGACAATGCCGGGCTGTATCAGCCAACCTCAGAAGCCAGTGGACTGGGTATGAATCTGGTCGATAAACGACTGCGCGAGCGGTTTGGTGATGATTTTGGCATCAGCGTAGCGTGTGAACCTGACCGCTTTACTCGAATCACTTTACGACTTCCTCTGGAGGAACTGGCATGATCAAAGTGCTGATTGTCGATGACGAACCGTTAGCCCGGGAGAATCTGCGGATCCTGTTGCAAGAGCAAAGCGACATCGAGATTGTCGGTGAATGTTCGAATGCGGTGGAAGCCATTGGCGCGGTGCATAAATTGCGTCCGGATGTTCTGTTCCTTGATATTCAGATGCCGCGTATCAGCGGCCTGGAAATGGTTGGCATGCTTGATCCCGAGCATCGTCCGTACATTGTTTTTCTGACCGCCTTTGATGAGTATGCGGTGAAAGCCTTCGAAGAACATGCGTTTGATTATCTGCTCAAGCCGATTGAAGAAGCACGGCTGGAAAAAACGCTGATCCGTTTGCGTCAGGAGCGCACCAAGCAGGATGTATCACTGCTGCCAGAAAATCAGCAGGCACTGAAGTTTATTCCGTGCAGCGGCCATAGTCGGATTTATTTGCTGCAAATGGATGATGTGGCGTTTATCAGCAGTCGCATGAGTGGTGTGTATGTGACGAGCAGCGATGGTAAAGAAGGCTTCACTGAGTTGACGCTCAGGACGCTGGAGAGCCGTACTCCTCTGCTGCGTTGTCATCGGCAATATCTGGTAAATATGGCGCAATTGCAGGAGATCCGTCTGGAAGACAACGGTCAGGCGGAACTGATTTTGCGTAACGGACTGACCGTTCCGGTGAGTCGTCGTTATCTTAAAAGTCTAAAAGAGGCGATTGGACTGTAAAACTGATACACTGCGCGCCATTGCATCACCGACAGTTGAAGGCTCTATGCTAAGTAACGATATTCTTCGTAGCCTGCGCTACACCCTGAAAGCGAACAATAACGACATGGTGCGTATTCTTGCGCTTGCTGACATGGAATCCACCTCCGCAGGTTTCGATACCTGGATGACAAAAGAAGATGAGGCTGGGTTTGTTCGTTGCCCGGATATCATTCTCTCCGGTTTTTTAAACGGCCTGATTTATCATCTGCGTGGTAAAGATGATTCTGCACCGGAACTGGCGCTGGAGCGTCGTGTTAATAACAATACGGTGCTGAAAAAGCTGCGTATCGCCTTTTCGCTGAAAACCGACGATATTCTGGCTATTATGACCGAGCAGAAATTCCGTGTGTCGATGCCGGAAATTACCGCCATGATGCGTGCCCCTGATCATAAGAACTATCGCGAATGCGGCGATCAGTTCCTGCGTTATTTTCTGCGTGGTTTGACATCACGGGTACATAACGCGAAACCATAAAGAAAAAATGGGCGACACCGATTAACATCGGGTCGCCGATGGTTTACTTCACTTCTTTAAAACCCGCCGATTCCATTACCGTTTGCATTTGCTTCATGCTGATGTTTTTATCGGCGTTTTCAGAGAGTTTCATCCCTGAAATGGCCTGCAACGCTTTTATATCAACTTTTTCCATATCGATAGTGACATTTTCTTGCGCGTAGGTATCTGAATAGGTGAGTTTTTCTTCTATGCCAGTAATGTTTTGATATTTGGCGCTTAATGCGTCGAATACTTTTGCTGCTTCCTCTTTATTGCTGGCACCGACTGACGCATAGCTAATTTTACTTTCGGAGATTTGCTTCAGGACCTTATCACCTTTATAGGTGTAGGAGACGGTGATATCAGAACCATTAATGTTGGCATTGAATGTTTTTGTCTCTTCTTTATCACCACATCCCGCCAGGGAAAAAACCACAATCGATGCCACGGCGAGAGAAAATAATTTTTGTAACGCTTTCATGTAAAACTCCATTTCATGAATATCGGATGTTAAATAATAACGTCCACGAATCTGGTGAGCCCGGACTACCTTGATACCAGAGCAGTATAGAATAAATCTAATATTAACAACGAAGCAGTCCGAAAATGGAGCAGGGGTTAAGATTAGAGGAAGCACTTGCGTAGCAAAAAAAAGCGCTGCGGTTGCAGCGCTTGAGATGTTTGATTTACTTCACCTGTTGGCCTGGTTTTGCACCTTCGTCTGGGCTTAACAGGAAGATATCTTTCCCGCCAGGACCTGCGGCCATCACCATCCCTTCGGAAATGCCGAAGCGCATCTTACGTGGTGCCAGGTTGGCCACCATAATGGTCTGGCGGCCAATCAGGACCTGCGGATCTGGATACGCAGAACGAATACCAGAGAAGACGTTACGTTTCTCACCACCGAGATCCAGCGTCAGACGCAGCAGTTTGTCAGAACCTTCCACGAACTCGGCGTTTTCAATCAGCGCTACACGCAGGTCAACTTTAGCGAAATCATCAAAGGTGATGGTTTCCTGAATCGGGTCATCCGCCAGCGGGCCGGTAACCGGTGCAGCAGCTGCTTTCACTTCTTCTTTCGACGCCTCAACCAGCGCTTCAACTTGTTTCATGTCGATGCGATTGTACAGCGCTTTAAAGGTGTTGACCTTGTGGCCGAGCAGTGGCTGCTCAATGGCATCCCAGCTCAGTTCGCTGTTCAGGAAAGCTTCAACACGTTCAGCAAGCGTTGGCAGAACCGGTTTCAGGTAGGTCATCAGCACGCGGAACAGGTTGATACCCATGGAGCAGATCGCCTGCAGGTCGGCATCGCGGCCTTCCTGTTTAGCCACGACCCACGGTGCCTGTTCGTCAACGTAGCGGTTTGCCACGTCGGCCAGTGCCATGATTTCACGGATAGCTTTACCAAATTCACGGCTTTCCCATGCTTCGCCAATCACCGCTGCGGCGTCGGTGAAGGTTTTATACAGCGCCGGGTCGGCCAGTTCATTCGCCAGAACGCCGTCAAAACGCTTAGCAATAAAGCCGGCGTTACGGGATGCCAGGTTGACTACTTTGTTGACGATATCGGCGTTAACGCGCTGGACAAAGTCTTCCAGGTTCAGGTCGATGTCATCAATACGTGAAGAAAGCTTCGCGGTGTAGTAATAGCGCAGACTGTCGGCATCGAAGTGCTTCAGCCAGGTGCTGGCCTTAATGAAGGTGCCGCGAGATTTGGACATCTTCGCGCCGTTCACCGTCACGTAGCCGTGTACGAACAGGTTGGTCGGCTTGCGGAAGTTGCTGCCTTCCAGCATGGCAGGCCAGAACAGGCTGTGGAAGTAGACGATATCTTTACCGATGAAGTGATACAGCTCGGCGTCGGAATCTTTCTTCCAGTATTCGTCAAAACTGGTGGTGTCACCGCGCTTATCGCACAGGTTTTTGAATGAACCCATATAGCCAATTGGCGCGTCCAGCCACACGTAGAAGTACTTGCCAGGCGCATTCGGGATTTCAAAACCGAAGTACGGGGAATCGCGAGAGATATCCCACTGTTGCAGGCCGGATTCGAACCATTCCTGCATTTTGTTGGCGACCTGCTCCTGTAACGCGCCGCTGCGTGTCCACGCCTGCAGCATTTCGCTAAATGACGGCAGATCAAAGAAGAAGTGTTCGGAGTCACGCATCACCGGCGTTGCGCCAGACACGACGGATTTCGGCTCGATAAGTTCGGTCGGGCTGTAGGTTGCGCCACAGACTTCACAGTTATCGCCGTACTGATCCGGAGACTTACATTTCGGGCAGGTGCCTTTAACAAAACGGTCCGGCAGGAACATGCCTTTTTCCGGATCGTAAAGCTGGGAGATTGTACGGTTCTTAATAAAACCGTTCTCCTTCAGGCGAGTATAAATCAGCTCAGACAACTCACGGTTCTCTTCGCTGTGCGTCGAGTGGTAGTTGTCATAGCTGATGTCAAAACCTGCAAAATCAGTCTGATGCTCCTGACTCATTTCACCGATCATCTGCTCTGGCGTGATCCCAAGCTGCTGTGCTTTCAGCATGATTGGCGTACCGTGTGCGTCGTCCGCGCAGATGAAGTTAACCTGGTGGCCGCGCATTCGCTGGTAACGGACCCAGACATCAGCCTGGATGTGCTCCAGCATATGGCCGAGGTGGATTGAGCCGTTGGCGTACGGCAGCGCGCACGTTACCAGAATTTTCTTCGCGACTTGAGTCATAGTGGGCAATTACTTCTTTTGTAGTGAAAAGGGCTTTGATAGTACCAAAATGGTAATTACTGCGCCAAGCGATAAGGGCATTTATCCGTAAATGAATAATTGTTGCGGTTGGAGTAAACTACCTGGTGACTATTGTATATTCAGAACAACAAAAAGGAGTCGGGATGAACGCACAATCCCAGGCCAAATCACCAGAGACCCTGCGCGCCATGGTTGCCGGGACGCTGGCGAATTTTCAGCATTCAACCCTGAAGCATAATCTGACGACGCTTAAAGCGTTGCACCACGTCGCCTGGATGGATGACACGTTGCACGTTGAGCTGGTCATGCCGTTTGTCTGGCATAGCGCGTTTGAGGACTTAAAAGAGCAATGTAGCGCCGATCTGCTGCGTATTACCGGTGCGAAAGCGATCGACTGGAAACTGTCGCATAACATCGCGACGCTGAAGCGCGTGAAAAACCAGCCGGGTATTAATGGTGTGAAAAACATCATCGCCGTCAGTTCAGGAAAAGGTGGCGTGGGTAAATCCTCTACCGCTGTGAACCTGGCGCTGGCGCTGGCTGCAGAAGGGGCGAAGGTAGGGATTCTGGACGCCGATATTTATGGTCCGTCTATCCCGACAATGCTTGGCGCGGAAAACCAGCGTCCAACCTCGCCAGATGGTACCCACATGGCACCGATCATGTCTCATGGTCTGGCAACGAACTCCATTGGTTATCTGGTCACTGACGATAACGCGATGGTATGGCGCGGCCCGATGGCCAGCAAAGCGCTGCTGCAGATGTTGCAGGAAACCTTATGGCCGGATCTTGATTATCTGGTACTGGATATGCCGCCGGGCACCGGTGACATCCAGCTGACGCTGGCGCAGAACATTCCGGTAACGGGCGCGGTTGTTGTCACTACGCCGCAGGACATCGCGCTGATCGATGCGAAAAAGGGCATCGTGATGTTCGAAAAAGTCGAAGTGCCGGTACTGGGTATTGTTGAGAATATGAGTATGCATATTTGCAGCAACTGCGGTCACCATGAACCGATCTTCGGTACCGGTGGGGCACAGAAGTTGGCCGAGCAGTATCACACTCAACTGCTGGGACAGATGCCGCTGCATATTTCTCTGCGTGAGGACCTCGATCGTGGTACGCCGACGGTGATTAGCCGTCCTGATAGCGAATTTACTGCTATTTACCGCGACCTGGCAGGACGAGTGGCCGCACAGCTCTACTGGCAGGGAGAGGTTATTCCGGGCGAAATTGCCTTCCGCGCGGTGTAATTTATAGCGTTACAGATATTCACCGCATCAATGTATTATTGATGTGGTGAATATATTAAATTTAAAAATCTCACGATATTGTTCATTCTGCGTTTATAATTCATGCCTTTTTCCGAATAAATCACCTCAATGCATCATTACAATTGATCAAATCTATCCCATTAATCTACAATTTCAATTGGTTCAAATAGGGGAGTTAACTGATAATACTCAGTGCAGGCGGCTTGTACGCTGTTTCCCACCCATTACAGGAATAATGAACACAATGAAGAAAAGTTTATTCTTGGGAGTTATTACTCTGGCTTATGGAATGAGTTTGCAGGCTTTGGCTTCTGATACAATCGATGGAAAGTTAACAATCATCGGGCATGTTGTTGAGTCCACCTGCCATATCGATATGACAGGTGGCGAGCCTCAAAATGATTGCCAGGCAGATGCGGTTCGATTGACGGTTGGAAGCGACAAACCAAACTACCGGGGTGTCAATACGCAACGTGTGATGTTACCGGGTGATACGACACGGCAAATAGTGCTCAATACCTACGATTAATGACCTCAGAATGAATCTTGTCAAACGGCAGTTTTACCCAGCGTAATACTGCCGCCTCTTTAATTTTCCCTTCTATTACATTTGCTTTCCGTTATTTATTATTATCGTGAATTACTTAAATAAGTATTATCTTATGCTTAAATAATGCTTAGTGAAATTTGCGTTAAATCAAATAAAACATCATTTCACATTGCGTCAAAATTATTCTCGTGACATTTTGATTTCGAAGTTGTTAAAAGGATGTATTTATTAAAATTAATAAGGAATGACCTATGAAAAGATCCATTATTTCTTTGGCGATGTTACCATTTTTATCTGTCGGTATGGCGCATGCTGCTGAAATTACTGATGAGGGACAGTTAATCATTCAAGCGACAGTAGAAGGGTCATCTTGTCATTTTAATTCCAATGGTGGTGACTCTGCAATTATCGACATGGGTACAATTTCAACTTCTGATGTGTATAAAATTGGTATCGGCGCTGTTAGCAGTACAAAAGTGTGGAATACCGATGCAGATTCAATTGAAATTATTTGTCCGTCTACGGTAGAGTTGAAAAATATTACCTTTTCACCAACTAAATTCTCGGAACATCCGGGATTATTACAGGATGATGGTGGCGATACTACCGGCGTAGGGTTCGCTGTTGATTTTTATAACACCGCCACGAGTTTCGTTAATATCAACGAGAACGACCAGGTTGTGGATGTTAGCGGGTTGAAAGGTGAGTCCATTGGAAATGAAGGTGTCAAGTACACCTTGAAATTTGATGCGCGATGGGCGCGACTGGCTCAGGTTGTTAAAGCTGGCGATGTAAAATCTACGATAAAATTTACTGTTGAAACTGATTAATTCTAAATGGCTATATTGTCGGGATGACTCGACAATATAGCGCTATCAATAAGGTAGTGTATTATGAAACGGATTTTACTTTCAGGCCTGATAGCACTGACGCTCCCGGCACACGCTGATATCGTGATTTATGGCACCCGTGTTATTTATCCGGCTGATCAAAAAGAAATTGTCGTTCAGTTGATGAATGAGAGTACCAGGGCATCACTGGTACAATCCTGGATTGATGATGGCGATACTACATTACCTCCGGAAAAAATAGATGTACCATTTTTGCTGACTCCGCCGGTTATCCGTGTTAAAGGTAATTCAGGTCAGCAAATAAAAATCAAAAAAATCGCCAATAACTTACCAAATGATAAAGAAAGTCTTTTTTATTTTAATGTGCTGGATATACCCCCAAATACAAATAATCAAGATGGGAAGAATACGCTAAAATTTGCCATGCAGAACAGATTAAAAATGCTGTACCGACCTAAGGGTATTGAGTCGGTCACACAAAATAGCATTAAAAAGTTAAGTTTTTCTCGCGGCAATGGCGGGTTAAATTTAAATAATGCTACTGCGAACTGGATTACCATCCCCAAGATTGAAGCGAACAAAGTTCAGTTAAATGGTAAAACTATTTTATTGCCACCATTATCCAGTCAACTTCTCCAACTGAGAAACAATGGCAGCAATCAGTATGTTGTGACTATTATTGATGATCGCGGTAATTATGTTAGCGATACGATCAGAGTTAAATAATATGAGGTGTGGCCATGTTAAGGATAACTCCACTTGCTTCCGCGATATTTTTTCTGTTGTTCTCGGGTCAACTATTTGCTGAAGAAGAAACATTTGATACCCATTTTATGATGGGGGGATTAAAGGGTGAAAAGGTCAGTGACTTTAGATTTGATGGTGAAAAACCGATTTCCGGAACCTATGATCTAGATATTTATCTTAACAACCAATGGCGTGGGAAATATGAATTGAATGTCAAAGATGAACCTGATGACACGTGTTTGACGTGGGATCTCGTTCATCGTCTTGGGATTAAGTCTGAAGGGATTAAAGTCGATAAAGATGCACAATGTGTACCTTTAAAAACTGCACTTCAGGGGGGAGGGGCGACTTTTGATGTGAGCCGATTTCGCCTTGATCTCAATGTCCCGCAGGCTTTCGTCAATGAACTTGAATACGGTTACGTCGAGCCTGAAAACTGGGAACGGGGGATTAATGCGCTGTATACGTCCTATTATGTGAGCCAATACTATAGCGATTATAAAGACTCCGGTAACAGTAAAAATACTTTTGCTCGTTTTAATAGCGGATTGAATTTATTAGGTTGGCAACTACATTCTGATGCTAGTTACAATAAGACTGATGATAGTAATGGTGAGTGGAAGAGTAATACTCTCTATTTGGAGCGCGGGATCCCGGAAATTTTGGGCACATTGCGCGCGGGCGATATGTACACATCATCAGATATTTTTGATACCGTGCGGTTTCGCGGGGTACGCTTATATCGTGATATGCAGATGCTCCCGAACTCAAAACAGAATTTTACGCCGTTAGTTCAAGGGATTGCACAAAGTAATGCCCTTGTCACTATTGAACAAAATGGTTTTGTTGTCTATCAAAAAGAGGTACCGCCGGGCCCCTTCTCAATTGCCGATTTGCAGTTAGCAGGCGGTGGGGCGGACCTCGACGTTAGCGTGAAAGAAGCGGATGGTACCGTTACGACCTATCTGGTTCCTTATTCGTCTGTACCCAATATGTTGCAGCCTGGTGTGTCAAAGTATGATTTTGTCGCGGGTCGCAGCCATATTGAAGGTGCCAGCAACCAAAGTGATTTCGTTCAGGCCAGTTATCAGTATGGCTTTAATAATCTATTAACGCTGTATGGCGGCACAATGCTAAATAGCTGCGCCTAATACCGCTACACTTTTGCCTGACCATGTTTTCCTCCGGGGAATGGGCTGGCGGTTTCCATAAAATGGCGGACCTTTTTCAGTAACTGCCACATTGAGCGGCACTGATGATTACGGGTTATCGTGTCATGAAGTGCCTGCCATAGCCGTTCCACATGATTCACCCACGGCGAGTAAACCGGCTGGTAAATTACCCTGAACTTGGGATTTGCTTTCAACCAGCGCTGTGTTTCGCGGCTTTTATGGATAATGTAGTTATCAACGATCAGCGTGATTGTTTTCGCCCGCCGGTAAGTGGCTTTCAGGTGCTTCAGCAGAGCGATAAACAGCGCTGAACTTTTGCTGTTGCCGCCCACGTAGCTGACTTTACCCGTGCCACTGTGCAGTGCGCCGGCCAGATAGTATTTTTCGTTCTGCCCCGGCGTCACTACCCGTTTCTGCTGTCCGCGCAACTGCCAGTCCGCACCGATTTTAGGATTAAGGTGGATATCCACTTCATCTTCATAAAATACCGGATGCTCTGCGCTGCATTCATCCAGCGCTTTGTGGATTACCGCCATCTTTTCATCTTTATGTGGGTCACGGATACGCAGAGTTGGCGCGGCCCTGCGCCATACAAGCCCCGCAGATGGCAACCAGCGGCGAACGGTTCCTGCATGTAACTGGCAACCGGTTATCTCATTGATTTTTATTGCCAGTAATTCGGTGCTCCAGCGTGAACGTTGATAACCAAAATCGCCGGGAGAATGCTTTATCAGCTCACGTAACAGGGTGCAGATATGTTCAAAAGGCCAGCGTCGGGAGCGCCCTGCGGGTAAGGATTTCAGGCCTTCAATACCTGAGTGCGTAAACCAGTTAATCCAGCGACCAACGGATGAACGGGCACAACAGAGAGTTCTGGCAACATCGCTGACCCGTTCACCCCGATGAAGCATCAGCATGGCCGTGAGTCTGCGGGCATGATTTTTATCACGCGTTTTATGAATAGCTTTCTGCATCAGGCGTCGTTCGCCACGGGGTATTGGTACTATGATCGGCATCGCTCAGTCCGGTTGGTGATTTTGGTTGGTTTGGCGATTGATCAGATCGCACAATCCGGGCTGAGTTCCCTTTCAGTGATCTACTATTCCGCGCAGCTATTTAGGGGATAACTATAATGCCTTTACGCTGGGAACAGGCTGGAATACGCGCATTGGCGCTGTTTCTTTTGACGCCACGCAGTCACATAGTAAACAGGATAATGGTGACGTTTTTGATGGCCAGAGTTACCAGGTTGCGTGGAATAAATATCTTACGCAGACAGGGACGCGATTTGGTTTAGCGGCATACCGATATTCTTCTCGTGACTATCGTACATTTAACGATCACGTATGGGCGAATAATAAAAACAGTTATCATCGTGATGAAAATGATGTCTACGATATTGCTGATTATTATCAGTATGATTTCGGTCGTAAAAACAGTTTTACAGCCAACATCAATCAATCGCTTCCTGAGGGGTGGGGATCCGTATCATTAAGCACATTATGGCGTGACTACTGGGGACGTAGCGGTAGTAATAAAGATTATCAACTGAGCTACACCAATAGTTGGCAACGGATTAGCTATACGCTTTCTGCTAGCCAAACCTACGATGAAGATCATAATGAAGATAAACGTTTCAACATCTTTATCTCCATACCCTTTAACTGGGGAGATGGTATATCCACGCCACGGCGACAGGTATATCTCTCTAACTCGACCACATTTGATGATGATGGTTTTGCATCAAATAATACCGGTATTAGTGGGATCGCAGGCGATCGCGATCAATTTAACTATGGTGTAAACCTGAGCCATCAACGACAAGACAGCGAAACCAGCGCAGGGGCAAATGTGACGTGGCGTGCTCCTGTTGCAACGGTTAACGGTAGTTATAGTCAATCCACAAAATATAAACAAAGCAGTGGCAGTATCTCCGGTGGGATTGTGGCATGGGCTGGCGGTATAAACCTGGCAAACCACCTTTCTGAGACTTTCGCCATCGTAGACGCCCCCGGACTTGAAGGCGCTTATATCAATGGGCAGAAATATCGGGAGACAAACAGTAAAGGTACGGTGGTATATGATGGTATGAGTGCGTACCGTGAGAATATGCTGACACTGGATGTCTCTAATACCAATAGCGAAACAGAATTACAGGGTAACCGTAAAAGTGTTGCTCCATATCGTGGGGCAGTGGTCAAAGCGCAATTTGATACCGACCAGCGTAAACCCTGGTACTTTAAAGCATTGCGCTCGGATGGATCACCATTAACCTTTGATTATGAGGTCGAAAGCGAACAGGGCGAAAACATTGGTCTGGTTGGGCAAGGCAGTATGTTGTTTATTCGTACTAATGACGTGCCTGCAAAAATCAAAGTTGCCATTGATAAACAACAAGGACGTTACTGCACAATCTCCTTCAATCAGGAAATTGATGCCAGTAAGACATACTCATGCCAGTAAAAGGATAATGATGATGAGATGGATACTGTTAACGGTATTAACATTATGCTCTTTTTGGGCACAGGCTGATAAATGTGATTTTGTTCCTCCACCAAATATTACGGGAGCATATTCTTTCACCCCAGATGCGATGTCCGGTGTACTTGATGGTGGTGTTTTTGCTTCTGGCCAGGATGGCACTGTTGTACTGGACTGTAAGTCACAGGAGAAGGCATGGTTGAAGGCCGCAATGGCCATCTTGCATAGCAGTGAATATGCTTTTAAGGTAGGCAGTAAATATTACATTGTTTCCTTTTCTGTGAGTTATCAAGCAAAGGATATTGTTGCAAATAAAGCAAAGTATACATTGTCAGATTTTTTTGATATGGCGGGTTTAGTTCTGAACTATTCAATTGTTGAGGCCCCAGACCGCGGGGCCGCAACGATCATCGCCCCTGGTGCGACGATCCCTCTCGTTACTGAGTTGAGCCTTGAATACTGTCAGGGAAATGAGAATAACTGTAGTTCAAAAAAATTAAATTATAATTTAAATGTCACGATTATGGTCGATATCACAACCTGCTATTTTGGTAATCAGGAAATTGATCTGGGAAGGATAAATATTAATGATCTTGATAAGAAAAAATTTGAGCTTCACCCGGTAATATTCACCTGTCAGGCCAGTGGGGCTGGGAATCTGAAGTTTACGCCTGATAATCTGTTATTTTATTTTGAACCGATGAGTCCATTGGCGGAGGATTCAATGACCCTGACCAACGATTATGGTACTGCGGCGAATAGCGCAGGGTCGGTAGGATTTCAGTTATCAATGGACGGTTCAACGAGTATTGGTTATGGCAGAAGTAACCTGTATCGATCTGGCGATGTGAAAGCGAATATAGTACCAATCAATATTTACGCCCGCACCAGAACGTATGCAGGGAAAGTCACTGCGGGAGAAACAATGAGTCGGGTAAAGGTCGTTATTGACTATAATTAAAAAGTAAGTAAAGCAAGAAGTTTACGCACCCAACTATACTGGGTGCGTTTTTTTATCGATGATAAAAAATCTCGCCGTCGTAGGCTTTAATGATCTTAGCATCGGCATCGTTGACCAGCACATATGCGCCGCCCATGTAGGTCCAGTGGGTGCCTGCTGTCGGTGCGGGCAGGTTGCGCAGATTCCACTGTTTAATGGTGTATTCTTCGGTGAGATACAGTGGTGGAACCTTGTCACCGGGTTTGAAATGGGTGAAGTCAGCAATAAAGCTGCTCAGTTCATACTTATCGATACCGGTGGGGGCAGCTGTTGCAGCTGGTGCGGCCCAGACGACGCTGCTTGCAAGCAGAAGTGCACCCAGCAACATTTTATTCTTCATACCCATCCTCTCTACCTCTTCGGGTCATCAAAATCAGTCATGTATCATTCCTGGCATACAGGATGTCTGACAAGCACTATTTTGTGATCACTCCAGTCATTTCGTAAAAAGTGTAAATGAAAGTACAGAATTGCAGCAACCTTGACCAGTAGTTTCACTGCGGGAGTGGGGAGTGCGCCAATTTACATCGTTAAGCACAGGCAGTATCCTGTTACTGAAACCAGCGTATTACGTTTGTGTTTCAACGACTCGGGGTGCCCTTCTGGTGAAGGCTGAGAAATACCCGTACCACCTGATCTGGATAATGCCAGCGTAGGGAAGTCTGACACTGCTCGTGTCCCTTCTTCGCGCGGGCAGGAGCTGAACAATGCAGCCTGACCTGCACAGCCGCGCGCTCGCGGCTCACACTTTGCACCAATTTAGAAACTTATCCCCGCTCACACACTGTATGACCAATGAGGTCGTGCAAAGCTTTACTGCCAATACGTTACTGGCGCTGGGCGCATCGCCTGCGATGGTGATCGAGCCTGAGGAAGCCAGCCAATTCGCCGCTATTGCCAGTGCGTTGCTGGTTAATGTCGGCACCTTAACTCGGGAACGGGCCGCGGCGATGCGTGCCGCAGTTAAGCAGGCTCATCATGCTAAAACCCCGTGGACGCTCGATCCCGTTGCCGTAGGCGCGCTTGAGTTTCGCCGCCGCTTCTGCCTGGAATTATTGTCACTACAGCCTGCTGCTATTCGTGGCAACGCTTCGGAAATACTTGCTCTGGCCGGCATGAACGGTGGGGGACGCGGCGTGGATACAACCGATACGGCTGTCGCTGCGCTTCCGGCAGCGCAGGCGCTGGCTCGTCAGATTGGGACCATTGTCGTGGTGACCGGCGAAGTGGATTACGTCACCGATGGTCAGCGTACCGTTTGCGTGGACGGTGGTGACCCGTTGATGACTCGCGTGGTGGGCACCGGATGTGCTCTTTCAGCGGTTGTTGCGGCCAGTTGCGCTTTACGTGGTGACCGACTTGATAACGTCGCCTCCGCCTGTAGCTGGATGAAACAGGCCGGGCAAATCGCCACCGGGCAATCAAACGGACCGGGTAGCTTTGTCCCGGCATTTCTCGACGCCCTCTATAACCTGAATGCCCAGGAGCAAGCATGAAACGGATTAACGCATTAACGATCGCTGGAACCGACCCAAGCGGTGGCGCGGGTATTCAGGCTGATTTAAAAACCTTCTCGGCGCTGGGCGCTTACGGCTGTTCCGTTATCACGGCGCTGGTGGCGCAAAATACGCGTGGGGTGCAGTCGGTGTATCGCATTGAACCTGATTTTGTCGCCGCGCAGTTGGATTCTGTGTTCAATGATGTGCGTATTGATACGACTAAAATCGGTATGTTGGCTGAGACGGACATTGTCGAAGCTGTTGCCGAACGTTTACGTCGCCATCGGGTACAAAATGTGGTGCTGGACACGGTGATGTTGGCGAAAAGCGGCGATCCGTTGCTGTCGCCCTCGGCGGTAGAAACGTTGCGTACCCGTTTGTTGCCGCAGGTTTCGATTATCACCCCTAATTTACCCGAAGCTGCTGCACTGCTCGGGGCATCGCATGCGCAAACTGAGCAGGAGATGTTAGAGCAGGGAAGGGCGCTACGGGCGCTGGGCTGCGAGGCAGTGTTGATGAAGGGCGGTCATCTGGATGATGCGCAAAGCCCCGACTGGCTCTTTACGCGCGATGGTGAGCAGCGTTTTACCGCACCAAGGGTGATGACCAAAAACACCCATGGCACCGGTTGTACGCTATCGGCGGCGTTGGCAGCCCTGCGTCCGCGCCATAACAGCTGGGCCGATACCGTACAGGAAGCCAAACTGTGGCTTTCAGCGGCGCTGGCACAGGCCGACACGCTGGAAGTTGGCGAAGGAATCGGTCCGGTGCATCATTTCCACGCGTGGTGGTAATGGGTATACTGGCTGCAGAAACGGCGGCCAGGAAAAAGATAAATGGAACAAGCGCATACCCAGCTTATCGCACAACTGAATGAACGTATTTCAGCGGCGGATAACACGCCGCTGTATATGAAATTTGCGCAGACGGTGAAGAATGCTGTGCGCAGTGGGATCCTGGAGCACGGCAATATCCTGCCCGGCGAGCGCGACCTCAGCCAGTTGACCGGCGTTTCTCGGATTACGGTACGTAAGGCGATGCAGGCCCTGGAAGAAGAAGGTGTAGTAACACGTGCCCGCGGTTACGGAACGCAAATTAACAATATCTTCGAGTATTCGCTTAAAGAAGCGCGCGGTTTTTCTCAGCAGGTGGTGTTGCGCGGTAAAAAACCGGATACTTTGTGGGTTAACAAAAGAATTGTGCCTTGCCCGGAAGAGGTGGCACAGCAGTTGGCTGTTGTCGCAGGGAGTGATGTTTTCCTGCTCAAACGCATTCGTTACGTTGACGAAGACGCAGTCTCTATTGAAGAGTCCTGGGTACCCGCACATCTAATTCATGACGTGGATGCCATCGGTGTTTCGCTGTATGACTATTTTCGTAGCCAGCATATTTTCCCGCAGCGTACGCGCTCACGTGTTAGCGCCAGAATGCCTGACGCAGAGTTCCAGGCGCACATTCAAATGGATAGCAAAGTGCCGGTACTGGTGATCAAGCAGGTAGCGCTTGACCAGCAGCAACGGCCTATTGAATACAGCATCAGTTACTGTCGTAGCGATCTATACGTTTTTGTGTGCGAGGAGTAGCTCCTCGCGTGACGGGGCGCAATCGCCGCCGCGATGCCCAACTACCCAGGACGCCACCGCGTTACCTAACAGCACTGAGTCGGCCAGCGTCCAGCCAGATGCCAGCCCAGCCAGCATGCCGCCAGCGTGGCTGTCACCTGCGCCGATAGTATCAACGACCGCCGTTGCAAATGCCGGTACGCAGCCGGATGTCTGTGCGCTGAAATACCATGCGCCGTCTTTATCGTGCCGCACGACCAGCGGTGCGGTGAAACGCTGCACCCATTCTGCGCCAAAACCTTCCACATCCTGACTCAATGCAAACCGCTCGGCAGCAATTTCCGCCTCCTGGCGATTGAGGGAAACCAGCGGACGACAGGCCATAATTCTTGCCAGTAAGGGCTCGGGAATGTCGCCGATGCGCGGGCCAAAATCGATAAACGGTGTCACCTCTTCCAGACCTTCCAGCCACTGCACCAGCAATTCACCGCACGGGGACGCTAGCTGATAACCCGAAAGATACACCAGGCTATGACGCGGGATATCCAGCTGTGCCAGCCAGGCGGCATTCCACTGATTCTCAACGCCGCTAAAAGACATAAAGGTACGCTCGCCATCCGGCTCCACCAGCGCCAGACACCAGCCGTTATCGCCTTCGGCATTGTCGATCCGGCTGTGCAGTCCCTCTTTTGCCATCCGGTTGCGGATAATGTCGGCCCACACTCCCTGGCCCAGTGGTAGAGCATTGCAGGCATCGATACCTAAACGCTTAAGCGTGACGGCGATATTGAGTGCGCAGCCGCCAACGTTAACACCTTGCTGCTTGAGCTCGATGTCACAGCCGCGCCAGGGGAGGGCATACGCATCGGCAATGACATCAATCACCGCCGCACCCACCACCGTTACTGGCCGCTGTGTACGTAACTGCGAGAGAAGTTGTTGCAGATGCGTGTTGCTCATAGCGCCTCCCGCTGCTCGCGCAGTCGCATTAACCCGTTGGCGTAGTGGGTAAAGTCCAGCTGATTCACCGCATCCAACTCCTGCTTCAATGCTGGGTTGATCGCGCTCACGCCGTGTAATGCACCACAAATGGCGGTTGCCATCGCCCCGATGGTGTCGGTATCGCCGCCGAGGTTAGCGCACAAAATGGCGCAGCGGTTAGGATCGGTCTGTGCCAGCTCAACCATGGCGATAGCGCAAGGAACGGACTCAATGGTGCTGGTTCCTGCCCCCACAACCTGATACAACTGCTCGCTGGCGGACTCGACGCCGTCGGCGTTACGGACGATTTTCAGCGCCAGTTCAAGGCGTGCACAAAGCGATGCGCTAAAGGTGGTGATTCGTTTTTGCTGCGCACGCAGGGCAATGGCAGGTAGCGCGTCGGCAATCTCTGACCATTTTCCTCCGTCGATGGCGCGCGATACCGCCCACGCGACGACAACGGCTCCCGCGATAGCCAGATCCGATTTATGCGTTGGGCTGGAGGCCAGTGCCACATCATCGATAAAGGCATCAAGATCGCGGGCGGGCAGCAGGCATCCCAGCGGGGAAACGCGCATTGCCGCGCCATTGGTCACGCCGTTGTTTTCCAGTTCGGCGACTGGTTTACCGTCACGAATAGCGTTCAACGCAATTTTCGAGGTCGGGCCAAGCACGTTTTTATTAAAAGCATCAAACTGCTCGGCCCAGGCCAGAATATTGTGACCAATAACGTCTGGCACAATTTCGCCGTCGCACTCAAGCAGGGCATCTGCCAGACACAGTGCCATGGACGTGTCATCAGTGAACTCCGCCTGGTTAAAATAGCAGGCGGCATTATTTTCCGCAGGGCCGGGCAAAAAACGGTCGATCCAACCGAAGTGTGCTTTAACCCGGGTTCTTGGCCACAGTTCCGACGGCATGCCCATCGCATCCCCTAACGCCTGCCCATAAAGAGCACCGAGAATACGTTCTGCTTTCATTTTACTTCCCCTTGTTTCAACGCTACATCGCGATCGTCCACCTTAATGGCGGTGATTTCTTTGTCTGATTCGCGAAAGAAAATCATAAACATCACGGCAATGACGGCAATCATGACCGCGCCAAATCCCCACATGCCAGCCCAGTTAAAGGTGAGACCATTAACCGGTTCCTGATAAGCAAACATTTTTTCCATCATCACGCCGCCCAGACGGTAACCGAGCAGGCTGCCGAACCCCTGACAGCAGAGGGTGATAAGCCCTTGCGCTGCGGTGCGCATGTGGACCGGCGCTTTTTTATCGACATAGATGTAAGCCGTGACGTAATAGAAGTCGTAACTGACGCCGTGCAGCAGAATGCCGAGAAACAGCAGGGCGTAAGTGAAATATTCTTCCGCACCGCCGTAAACGAAAAATCCGTAGCGGATCGCCGCAGTAATAAGACCAAGCAATAATACCTTTTTAATGCCAAAGCGTTTGGTGAAAAACGGTAGCGCCAGCATAAAGAAGATTTCAGAGAATTGGCCCAGTGTCATCCAGCCGGTGGCGTTTTTCATTCCGACTTCTGTCAGATAGCCGTTGGCGAAGATGTAATAGAACGCCAGTGGCATCGCAAACAGGAAAGAGCAAAAGAAGAAGACGAGGAAGTTCTTATCGCGCAGCAGGATCAGCGCATCCAGACCCAGCATAACTTTGAAATCCATTTTGCCGGTACTTTTTGGCGGCGTATCCGGTAAAAAGAAGGCAAAAACGCCTAACAATGCGGAGCTTCCGGCAGTGATAAGCAGGGGAATATTGGTGGGTGAGATGTCGTTATAGCCAAGCATTTGCGGTAAGAAACCGCAGGCCAAACCGGAGGCAATCCAGCCAATGGTCCCCATCACGCGGATGCGCGGGAAATCACGTTCAACATCCGGTACGTTGGCAAAAGCAATACTGTTGGTCAGCGCAATCGTCGGCATATAGGTCAACGAATAGGCCAGTAACAGAGGGAAGAATCCGCTAAAGGTGGTTTGCTGGGCGGCGAAGTACATCAGAATAGCGCCGATGAACATCAACACCGCCAGCACTTTTTGCGCGGAGAAAAAGCGATCAGTGATTGAACCGACCAGAATGGGCGACAGGATCGCTGCAATGGCTGTGCAGGCGTAGGACCAGCCGATCTCTCCGGCACTAAAGCCACTTTTACTCAGCCACAGCCACAGTGGTACAAACCAGGCGCCCCAGATAAACCACTCTACAAACATCATGAACGACAGCTTAACTGTAGTTTTCATCTTTAAATCCTTCATGACAGGTAAGGTACGCGCTGATAGTACCATTCAACAATACCTTTAAAATACCTTTGAGATTAAACTTTGACCGTCTTAACATTATTTTTTCCTGAATCGAGCCAGCAGAAGTTGCTGAAAAGTGCGCTAAAGATGGAAAAAAAGCGCAGTCGGTACCAGGCTTAATGCTGCCCGCAAAAAGGCGGGTCAGGACAATCCATATTCCGGTTTTAAACCGGAACTTACGGGAGCATAGCTATGACTGATATTGCGCAGTTGCTTGGCAAAGATGCCGACAGCCTTTTACAGCATCGTTGTATGACCATTCCTTCTGACCAACTTTACCTGCCTGGACATGATTACGTCGATCGCGTAATGGTGGATAACAACCGGCCGCCTGCCGTGCTGCGTAATATGCAGGCGCTGTATAACACGGGGCGGCTTGCCGGGACAGGGTATCTGTCAATCCTACCGGTGGATCAGGGGGTAGAGCATTCTGCTGGGGCTTCGTTTGCCGCTAACCCGCTGTACTTTGATCCGAAGAATATTGTGGAGTTGGCTATCGAAGCAGGGTGCAACTGCGTGGCATCAACTTACGGTGTGCTGGCTTCTGTCTCCCGCCGCTACGCGCACCGTATCCCGTTCCTCGTTAAAATTAACCACAACGAAACGCTCAGCTATCCGAATACCTTTGACCAGACGCTGTATGCCAGCGTAGAGCAGGCGTTCAATATGGGTGCGGTTGCGGTAGGGGCAACTATCTATTTCGGTTCTGAGGAATCTCGCCGCCAGATTGAAGAGATTTCAGCAGCGTTTGAGCGCGCCCATGAGTTGGGTATGGTTACCGTGCTGTGGGCGTATCTGCGTAACTCCGCGTTTAAAAAAGATGGTGTCGATTACCATGTTTCCGCCGATCTTACCGGGCAGGCTAACCATCTGGCTGCCACTATCGGAGCGGATATCGTTAAGCAGAAAATGGCGGAAAATAACGGCGGGTATAAAGCGGTTAATTTTGGCTACACCGACGATCGCGTCTATACCAAGTTGACCAGCGAGAATCCAATTGACCTGGTGCGTTACCAACTGGCGAACTGTTATATGGGGCGCGCCGGGTTAATTAACTCTGGCGGGGCGGCCGGCGGCGACACCGACCTGAGCGATGCAGTACGTACGGCGGTTATTAACAAACGTGCGGGTGGTATGGGGCTGATTCTGGGGCGTAAAGCGTTCAAGAAAACCATGGCCGACGGCGTTAAGTTGATTAACGCCGTACAGGACGTTTATCTGGACAGCAAAGTTACTATTGCCTGATCCTCGGATTGTCGTTGGGTTAGCGCAATAGCGGACAACCTGGCGGCAGTCTGCAACGTAGCGCAGCGGGCAGGATTTCAATATGAAACTCTTGTCCGCTGAGTGGTTCACCATCGAGATTAAAGGTAATTTCGTGTGGGGCGCGGATATCAAACCACGACGATGCGCCGTCAATAATGTTAGGGTTGTCTTCGGATTGCGTTAACGCCGAAAGCAGTCCTGGCAGTAGTTCTTCGCCGGTGAAAATGCGCAGTTGCAGCAGGCCGTCGTTGATCAGCGCCGTCGGGCAAAGCTGTTGCCCACCACCGGCCTGGCGACCGTTACCGATACCAATCACCAGCGCTTTACCCTGCCAGTGAAAATCCTCCCCACGAATGTCACAGATGTCGGGCTTGAGCGTATCCATGCGCATTAATCCGTGAATAAAATATGATACACCGCCCAGTGCGGCCTTGAGTTTTTCTGGCGTTTCGGTGGTGATGCGCGTGCCAAATCCCCCGGTCGCCATGTTGATAAAACAGGTTTTATCGTTGACCTGCACCATATCGATCGCAGTCGCATTTGCAGCGATAGCCAGCTTTAACGCCTTATCAAGGTCGTCGGGTATACCAACGCTGGTGGCAAAGTCATTCGCCGTTCCCAACGGTAAAATACCCAGCGCTGGAATATTGCCACCCTGCGACTGAATCAGCGCTGTCGAAACTTCGTTGATGGTGCCGTCACCGCCGCCGGCTATCACCGTAGCAACGCCTAGATGACGAGCTTCATCAACGTAGCGTTGGGCATCGCCTTTTTCCCAGGTCACGCGAACATGGATTTCCACGCCTTCATCGCGAAGCTTCGCAATGGCATCACGCAGGGGGAGATTATCAGCACTTTTTCCATTGAGGATCAGTAAACTGGCAGGGAACGCTATCATCCGTTTGCCTCACTTTTTTTCGTTTTAACAAGTGTATGCCAGGAAAGCGTTTATGGCGTAAGAACTGACTGAAAGCGCAGGCGAAGAGATAAAAAAAGCCGCAGAGCGCGGCTTTTCAGATTGGGCAGACGTTACTGCGGGAACCACTGATCGCTGATTTTCTGGTACGTGCCGTCAGCTTTGATTGCCACCAGCGCGCTGTTCAGTTTTTCCAGCAGGGCTTTGTTATCCGGGCGAACCGCGATGCCAAGGCCAGTACCGAAGTATTGCGGATCGGTTACTTTGTCAGTGGCAACGCCTAACTGCGGGTTGGTTTTCAGCCATTCGTTAACCACAGCGGTATCGCCAAATACGCCATCAATACGGCCATTTTTCAGGTCGATAATCGCATTCTGATAGCTATCGTAGGCCACGGTTTTCACTTCAGGATGTTTGTCCTGCAGGTATTTCTGGTGCGTGGTGCCGTTTTCCATACCGATGCGTTTTCCTTTCAGATCGGCAAAGGTTTTATAGGTATCTTTTTTGGCAATAACCAGCGCGGAGTTAGCATAGTAAGGCTGAGTGAACGCAACCTGTTTGCTACGCTCGGGCGTGATATCCATTCCGGAAATCACTGCATCATATTTTTTGAATTTCAGCGCGGGGATCAGGCTGTCGAAAGCATGATTGGTAAAAGTACATTCCGCCTGCATTTGTTTGCACAGCGCCGTTGCCAGGTCGATGTCAAAACCGACAATTTTGTTGCTCGCGTCAAGCGATTCAAATGGCGGATAAGTCGCTGATACACCAAAGCTAATTTTATCAGCGGCTGAGGCGCCAGCGGCGAAAGTAGCCAGTAATGCGGCCAGTACTAACTTTTTCATGGTGGAACTCCCGTCTGTCAATCTTATGATTATTACCGTGTCTGCGGCGTGGAGTAACAATGCCATTTTATGAATTTATATGCAATAAAAATGATTAAGTATTTTTTACAGTATAAAAAAAGACGGACAATTTAGGTTGTTGTCCGTCTTTATTATTTTGCTTTATGCATATTTGCCGGATGGCGGTGCTAGCACCTTATCCGGCCTACAAAAGGTGCATGAACCGTAGGCCTGATAAGCGTAGCGCCATCAGGCATATGCTTAATTCCGGTGTTCAAACGCCAGCGCTTTACGCTCGATTAAGCGCATCATCAGCGTCAGCAAGCCGTTGACGATCAGGTAAATCACACCCGCGGCACCGAAGACCATAACGTCATAAGTACGACCGTACAGCAGCTGGCTATAGCCCATGACTTCCATCAGCGTGATAGTGTAAGCCAGTGAGGTACTTTTAAATACCAGCACCACTTCGTTGGAATACGAGGAGAGGGCGCGTTTAAAGGCGTACGGCAACAGAATCGCCAGCGTATCCTTTTTGCTCATCCCTAACGCTCCGCAGGACTGCCACTGGCCTTCCGGGATTGCACGGATAGCACCGTAGAACAGTTGCGTAGTGTAGGCTGCACTGTTTAACGACAGCGCAATTAAGGCGCATAACCAGGGTTCAGAGAGCAGATGCCACAGTACCGGATATTCTTGCAATGCCGGAAACTGTCCTGGTCCGTAGTAGATCAGGAAGATTTGCACCAGCAGCGGTGTACCGGTAAACAGCGTGATATACGCGCGAACCAGCCACACCAGCACCGGCGTTTTCAGCGTCAGGATGACGGTGAAGATCAGCGCCAGCACCAGAGCAACCACGATGGAGGCGACTGTCAGCGTCAGGCTGGTATGCAGCCCTTTCAACAATTCAGGTAAATACTCAAGCATCAGCCTGGTCTCCGCTCAAAACGTGTCGCGCGCAGGTCAATGCGTTTGAGAATGTACTGACTCACCAGCGTAATCACCAGGTAAATAGCGGCCGCCACAATGTACCAGGTAAACGGCTCCTGGGTACGGGTGGCAATACTCTTCGTTTGTAGCATCAGATCGTTCACGCTGATAAGGCTGACCAGCGCGGTATCTTTCAGCAATACCAGCCACTGGTTACCCAGTCCCGGTAAGGCATGACGCCACATCTGCGGCATCACCAGACGAAAGAAGATCGCGGCTTTAGACAAACCCAACGCCTGACCTGATTCCCATTGTCCGAGTGGCACGGCCTTCAGCGCGCCACGCAGCGTTTGCGACGCGTAAGCGGCGTACAATAATGACAGTGCAATGACACCGCACAGGAACGGGCTGACGTCGAAGTTTTCGATCTGCATCTGAACCGGGATTTGTACAAACCCGAGATTGATCGTAAAGCCATCGGCCAGCGTCAGCAGCAGCTGCGAGGAGCCGAAATAGATAAACAGAACCACCAGAATTTCTGGCAGACCGCGCAGGATGGTGACCAGGGCCGAGCCCGCCCATGCCACCGGGCGCCATTTTACTGACTCCCAGACGGCAAAAAACATGGCGAGCGCAAGGCCAATGATCAGCGCACAAACGGCAAGGCCGACGGTCATCCCGGCGGCGCTTGCTAAAGGAAAAAATTCATTCATCAAATATTACTTCTGGAACCATTTGTTGTAGATGGTTTCGTAAGTCCCATCTTTCTTCACTTTTTCCAGCGCAGCGTTAAACTTCTGCTGCAGCTCAGTGTTGCCCTGACGCACCGCGATGCCCAGACCCGTACCGAAGTAATCTTTATCCGTCACTTTGTCACCAACCGCGGCCAGTTTTGGATTGTCTTTCAGCCATTCGGTTACCACTGCGGTGTCACCGAATACACCGTCAATGCGACCGTTTTGCAGATCGAGTTTGGCATTCTGGTAGCTGTCATACGGCACAGTGGTCACTTCCGGATGTTTATCCATGATGAATTTCTGGTGCGTAGTACCGTTTTGAACGCCGACTTTTTTACCTTTCAGCTGGTCAATGCTGGTGTATTTACCCTGCTGGCCCACAAACAGCGCAGAGTTGTCGTAGTAAGGGGTGGTGAACAGCACCTGTTTTTCACGCTCTGGGGTGATGTCCATACCGGCCATTACCGCGTCAAAACGACGGAATTTCAGGCTTGGGATCAGGCTGTCGAAGGCCTGATTGGTGAAGGTACAAGTAGCGTCAATCTCTTTACACAGCGCGTTTGCCAGATCAACGTCAAAACCTACGATCTTGTTATTCGCATCGATAGATTCAAACGGAGGATAAGACGCTTCGGTGGCGAAACGAATGGTTTGGGCTGCGGTAGCGGAAAGACTAAAACCTGCGATTAGCGCGGCAATCAGAACTTTTTTCATTGTATTGTCCCGAATCTTAGTGAGAAAGATAGTTTTTAAACGCTTCGGTTTGCGGGTTGGCAAAGCAGCTCGCATCCCCAAACTCGACGATATGACCGTTTTCCATATACACCACACGACTGGCCGTTTTACGTGCAACTTCCACTTCGTGGGTGACGATCACCTGAGTAATGTTGGTTTCCGCCAGTTCGCGAATGATGCTGACGATTTGGGCGGTAATTTCCGGGTCAAGCGCGGCGGTCGGTTCATCAAACAGCAGCACCTGCGGCTCCATCATCAACGCGCGGGCAATGGCTACACGCTGTTGCTGGCCACCGGAAAGATGTAATGGGTAACGATCGCTGTAAGGCTTGAGGCGCAGACGTTCCAGCAGTTTCTCGGCGCGCGCCATCGCTTGCTCTTTTGTCAGACCGAGCACACGGCAGGGCGCTTCAATCAGGTTCTGCACAACCGTGAGATGCGGCCAGAGATTATATTGCTGAAAGACCATGCCCACGTTCTGACGCAGATCCCGAATGGCTTTATCTGACGGGGTCTTCGTGAAGTCGAAACGGTTGCCCGCAATAGAGAGCGTGCCTGAGCGCGGCATCTCAAGCAGGTTGAGTACGCGCAGCAGCGAGCTTTTCCCGGCTCCACTAGGGCCAAGTAACACCAGTGTTTCACCCTGAGGGCAATCCAGCGTGATATCGAACAGCGCCTGATGTGCGCCGTAGAAGCAGTTAATGCCGTTTAATTGAATACTCATTGACACTCGATACTGGCAGTCTGATAGCTATTGAAGCCGCAGATACTACCTTTGACAGAATAGTTATGCAATATTTATGCGTTAAAAGTTAAATGCAAACCGCATTCTTCTCTAAACATAGCACAAAATAGCGAGGTCACCAGTGGGCAAGAATAAATGTCGGCATTCTATGCAGAATGCCAGACAATTTATGGGGGTTATGATTTAAGCGGGTGAATGGGGCGGTTAGCGGTTTTCGACAGACTGGCGCAACGTCCCGGCTGGCGCGTGTACGCTGCCGCCCAGATAGCGTACATCATCAACGACCCAGCACTGACCTTCACGGATCATCAGCACTTCATCACGCCAGCTTTGGTCACCTTGTTTCAGCTCTACGCGCAGTGGAATGTTGCGTGCATCACTATTCGGAATAGTCGATGCGCTGGCGACACTGGCGCTGTCTGGTAACGTAGCGCGACTGGAGAACGGATCGCTGTTAAACAGGTCGCGGTGTGCATTATCGCGGCTGGCGTCGGTCAGCAGTTTAGCCAGATTGTCGCTCAGGTACGGACGAAGGGCGGTAATGTCATTGTTTCGATGCTGAATACGGTAATCATAGAATTGTTGAGCCACGCTGTCTGGCCCACCTTCTATGCATGAACCACTACGCGTGCCGTTATCTTTATAGACCGGCGTCACGGTCGTACAGGCGCTGAGAAGTAGTGCACATGGAACCAGCAGAGAGAGTTTCGAATAGCGCATAATGATTTCCTTATAAGCTTCCTACTAATTGTGTTCTACGATGAACAATTCGGTCTCACTAAAGATTGTATGATCGATTAACACATTGTTTTTGCTAAAGCAAATTCGCGGACACCCCACCTGAAGCATGTTGGTGGCGCTCGTTGCCAGCTTCAGCTTTAGTATATCAACCTGCAACGGGGCGTTGGCGGCCATTCATGCTTCTTATACTGTATAGACCATCTGAGCATTTGCATGTTCCATTTGCCGCGCTTTACGCCTGGCTAAACAAAACTCATGCCGTGTTGTTGGCTATAAGGGAATCCGGATGGCTAAAATAAGAGTTGCTTAATCTCGGTGCCCGTGCGTTAATGATCCGGTCGGTTTGAATAACAGACGATATACAAAGTAGTTTACTCAAGCAGTTCTCATTTTTAGGTGTAATCCGTTTATCCCCTCTTTGAGTCTCTTCATTAAGCACTACGAAGTTTCTGTCATAAAAACCAAGCTTGCCGAAAGGCTCAAATTAAGGAATAAATATATGTCTACTAAAATGACTGGTTTAGTTAAATGGTTCAATCCTGAAAAAGGTTTTGGCTTCATTACGCCTGCAGATGGCAGCAAAGATGTCTTTGTCCATTTCTCAGCGATTCAAAGTAATGAGTTTAAGACACTGAATGAAAACCAGAAAGTCGAATTCGGTGTGGAGCAGGGACCTAAAGGTCCATCCGCAATTAATGTTGTGGCGCTTTGAGGTAACTATTATTACTAATCATATTCACTTTCGCTGTCCATGTTGCCATGGCTCCCAATACAGAACATCAACCTTTGATGTTACTGAAGGAAATCCATTCGGGGCAAAATGTATTTTTTGTAAATCAAAAATGATTACATTTGATAACGTAGCAATGTACATTCAGTCCGGCCAGGCGCCATTAGATTTCAGAAAATAATAACTTCAGGCCCCCAAACATCTGGGGGCTTTTTTATTTCTGGCGGCATAACAGTCAAATAAAAATAAAAAACGCACCACCTGAAACCGCTACACATCAACAAGGATAGCAGTTTTATTTGGCGGGCATTCCTTTGAGTGTCATAGTGTATTGGTTTGATAATGCTTTTGAGGTCGTGCTCTTAGCGCAAAAAGGAGATTAATGATGCAGTTTTCGACAACCCCTACGCTGGAAGGACAGAGCATCGTGGAGTACTGCGGTGTTGTTACCGGCGAAGCCATTTTAGGCGCGAATATCTTCCGCGATTTCTTCGCCGGCATTCGCGATATTGTTGGCGGTCGCTCCGGCGCGTATGAAAAAGAGCTGCGTAAAGCGCGTGAAATTGCTTTTCAGGAGCTGGGCGAACAGGCGAAAGCGCTGGGTGCTGATGCGGTGGTCGGTATCGATATCGATTACGAAACCGTAGGCAAAGACGGTAGCATGCTGATGGTGAGCGTCAGCGGTACCGCGGTGAAAACTCGCCGATGAAACGTCTGTTGTGTCTGCTGGCATTTACGCTGTTGCTGGTGGGATGTGCTGGCGAAAAAGGGATTGTCGACAAAGACGGGTATCAGTTAGATACCCGCCGTCAGGCCCAGGCTGCTTATCCGCGCATTAAAGTACTGGTTATCCATTACACGGCCGATGATTTTGACTCTTCCCTGGCTACGCTGACCGATAAAAACGTCAGTTCACACTATTTGATCCCCGCAGTGCCGCCGCTTTACCATGGTAAACCGCGTATCTGGCAACTGGTGCCGGAAAAAGATCTGGCCTGGCATGCGGGGATTAGCTTCTGGCGCGGTGCTACGCGTATTAACGATACCTCAATTGGCATTGAGCTGGAAAACCGCGGCTGGCAAAAATCAGCGGGCAGCAAGTATTTTGCACCGTTTGAGCCCGCGCAGATTCAGGCGTTAATCCCATTGGCGAAAGATATCATCGCCCGCTACGACATAAAACCGCAAAACGTGGTGGCTCATGCAGACATTGCGCCGCAGCGTAAGGACGATCCCGGCCCGCTGTTTCCGTGGCAAGAACTGGCCGCTCAGGGCATTGGCGCATGGCCGGATGCTCAGCGTGTGGCATTTTATCTCGCCGGACGAGCGCCCCATACGCCGGTAGAAACCGCGTCATTGCTCGATCTACTGTCACGCTATGGTTATGAGGTAAAACCTGAGATGACGCCGCGTGAACAGCAGCGGGTGATTATGGCATTCCAGATGCACTTCCGCCCGACGTTGTGGAATGGCGTGGCGGACGCGGAAACGCAGGCGATTGCCGAAGCGTTACTGGAGAAATACGGGCAGGGTTAACGCAGACACCAATGCCTGATGGCGCTTTGCTTATCAGGCCTACGGTTAATTTTGCAGGATTTTGTGACGCTTGTGCCGCCACCCTGCAATGGCTATCAGCCTAGCGCGGCAGCTTACCGTGGTCGCGCAGCCAGGCCGCGGTACGCTCAATCCCTTCATCAAGCGTCACAACTGGCTGATAACCTAACTCTTCCTGGGCGCGGCTGGTATCCAGCGTAAAGTCAAAATTCAGCTTCGAAACGCCGTAATGCGTAAGCTTTGGCTCTTTCGCCGATTTATTGCCTAAGCGCTCCATGCTGCGGGCAATCATGTCCAGCATCGGGTAGGGCACGGAGCGGATACGGCAATCAATATTCAGCTCGTCGATAAGTTTCTGCACAATACTGCGCAGGGTGCGATGTTCACCGTTGGTTATATTGTACGCGCGACCCGACGGCAGCTTATCGCAGGCTTCCTGACTCGACAGCCACATCGCGTGAACCGCGTTCTCGTAATAGGTCATATCCACCAGCGCACTCCCGCCGTGCGGCAACAGGATGCTGCCGTAGTGGTACATCATATGGGCGAGGCGGGGAATAAAGACTTTATCGTGAGGTCCGAACAAGCTTTGTGGGCGCAAGACAGTAAAGCGAGTCTGCGGGTTGGCCTGGGCGAGCAGCGCAATCACCTCTTCACCAGCCGCTTTGCTGCGGGCGAATTCGTTGGCGAAGCGATGGGGACGGAAGTCTTCTTTGATATCGCGATGATGGTGATAATCAAAATACAGCGACGGAGAGGAGATATGAATAAAGTTACGTACGCCCCAGGCTACGGCCCACTCGCCCAGACGGCGGGTAGCACGAACGTTGGCCAGATCAAAAGCTTCCTGAGTTCCCCATGGAGAGGTGAAACTGGAGCAGTGCCACAGCGTGTCAATGCCGGCCAGCATCACTTTTGCCTGCGAAGAAACCAGCTCGGTCAAATCCGCATGCACAAACTCTGCGCCCATTTTCTCCAGCAGCTTGCCCATCGCTTCGTTGCGACCGGTGGCTCTGACGCTGACGCCTTTGCTGCATAAAAACTCAACCGCGTTTCGGCCCAAGCCGCTGGTGGCTCCGGTAACCAGTACCTTCATATCAATCCACTGTGTTTAAAAAACGTCGTGCGCATTCTTCCGTGAATTACGCCTGTATGCAATGGGAAACATGAAAGAATACAGGCTCTTTTTATCATTAGTCTGTGATTTGTTCTGCAAGTTTGGCTATACGCTTCGCCATCCCCCTGAAAATGAACAGGTGGGCGGGGATCATCAACAGCCAGTAGAAGAGGCCAGGCATACCGTGCGGATGCCACCACGCGCGTACATCAATGCGTCGGTGATCGCCTTTATCTTCCAGTGTGAAGCTCAGGCGACCCAGTCCCGGCGCTTTCATCCCAAACAGCAGCGTCAGCTGTTTCTCCGGCTCAACGATGATGACTTTCCAGCTATCAACGGTGTCGCCAACTTGCAATAGTGGGTGTTCGGGACGACCTTTTGCCAGCTTATGGCCGACCAGCAGGTCCAACGCCGCGCGCGTCCTCCATAGAATATTGCCAAAGAAATAGCCTTCTTTGCCGCCGAGTCGATTCACAACCTGCCACAGCGCTTTTGTGCTGGCAGAGGTTTCAACGCTAAAGCCAGCTTGTTTGGCGAAATAGCCATATTCTGGACGCCAGCGGGCAAACGCCTGTGCGTCGTAACCCCAGTCGCTGGAGTTGACCAGCTTCTCTTCTTCCTTCAACGTGCTGCGCACCGCGTCATCAAAGGCAATCAGTTTTTGAGGGATCAGCGCACGTAATTCAGTGTCATCGGCCAGCAGGTCGTGTTTTAAGCCCTGGATCAGCGCTTTGGCCGTGGTTGGCGGCACTGACGTAATGACGTTTAAAAACCAGACCGAAATCCAGCGGGTAGGAAAGGGGATGGGGATGAGCAGGCGATGTTTACCGCTGACCGCCATAAAATGCTCGAACTGTTCCTGATAGCTCAACACCTGCGGCCCGGCGGCTTCGAGGACGCGGTGATGTGGTGTGGGATTTTCCAACAATGCCACCAGATAGTACATTAAATTCTCCAGCGCGATAGGCGTGGTACGCGAGCGTACCCAGCGTGGAGGGGTGAGAACCGGCAGGTTGTAAACCATATCGCGCATGACTTCAAAGGCAGCGGAACCCGCTCCCACGATAATGCCCGCGCGCAATTCCGTCATTGGCACGCCTGACTCGCGCAAGGTGTCCGCGGTTATCTGTCGTGCACGCAGATGATCGGATTGTTCATGCCGGGGAGCCTGCAATGAGCTCAGGAAAATAAGCTGTTTAACTGGCGTATTACGCAGCGCATCGCGCACGTTCATCGCCACCTGGCGTTCGTGGGCGATAAAATCACCGCCTTCGCCCATACCATGAACAAGATAATAAACCGTATCAACACCCGTCAGCAGTGGGGTGAGATTATCTGGCCAATTCAAATCGACCTTGTGGCAACTGACATTGGCCAGTTGCTGCTTTTCCAGCCGTTCAATGCGACGTGCCGCAGCCAACACCTGATGCCCTTGCTGACTGAGCGCCTGTACTAAATGCTGACCAATGTAGCCACTGGCGCCAAGAACCAAAATCCGTTGCGGCACGCCCATCTCCTTATTGGGTTAAAAAAGCGCGCCAGTGGGCGACGACTTCAGCAAGTTGTTCACGTGATACGTCCAGGTGCATCACCAGGCGCACAATCGGGGAGGCGTTAATCAGCACACCTTGCGCTTTCATATACTCGCCCAGCGCGGTAGCGTGCTCTTCGCCAACGCGAACAAACAGCATGTTGGTGTCGTGGCGCATGACGTCCGCCCCTGCTTCGCGCAGCTGCTCCGCCATCCAAGCGGCGTTGTCATGATCTTCCTGTAACCGCGCCACGTTATTTTTCAGCGCATACAGCCCGGCCGCTGCCAGAATACCGGCCTGACGCATTCCGCCGCCGGTCATTTTGCGCCAGCGAATAGCGCGTTTGATGTACTCGTGGCTGCCGACCAGCAGTGAACCAACGGGGGTACCGAGGCCTTTGGAGAGGCAAATGGTGAACGAATCACAGTATTGCGTGACATCTTTAAGTTCACAGCCGTAGGCGACGATGGCGTTAAAAATACGTGCGCCGTCGACGTGCAGGGCAAGATTACGCTCACGGGTGAATTCCCAGGCGTCTTTCAGATACTCGCGCGGCAGCACTTTGCCGTTGTGGGTATTTTCCAGGCTGAGCAAGCGGGTGCGGGCAAAGTGGATATCGTCCGCTTTGATTTTCGCAGCTACTTTGTCCAGAGGCAGGGAGCCATCCGGTGCGGCGTCGATAGGTTGCGGTTGAATGCTACCGAGCACCGCTGCGCCACCTGCTTCGTAGAGATAGTTATGCGCGCCCTGACCGGCAATGTACTCTTCGCCACGCTGACAATGGCTGAGCAGCGCCACCAGGTTAGCCTGAGTACCGGTAGGTAAGAAAATAGCGGCTTCTTTACCAGAAAGTTTTGCGGCGTATTGCTGGAGGGAGTTAACGGTAGGGTCGTCTCCATATACGTCATCCCCGACTGGGGCTGCCATCATCTCTTCCAGCATGGCGCGACTCGGCCGGGTGACGGTATCACTGCGTAAATCAATCATGGTGTCTCCTTATTACACTTCATCCTTCAAGCTGCCTCGGCGTTGGCCGCACCCTTAAACCCCAGTCACATAGTATACCTATGCTCCTGGGGATTTTCGGGCTAGCCGCCTTGATGCATCATGAATGATTTTGTGTGTGATTTAATAAGGATGTTTTACCTGAGCCAGTTCGTTTTCGCCAGTTCGATCACTTCATCACCGCGTCCACTGATGATTGCACGCAGCATATACAGGCTAAAACCTTTGGCCTGTTCGAGTTTGATCTGCGGCGGGATGGCTAACTCTTCTTTCGCCACCACCACATCGACCAGCACCGGGCCGTCAATTGACATCGCCCTTTGTAGCGCTTCATCAACCTCTGAGGATTTTTCCACGCGAATGCCTGTAATGCCACAGGCTTCGGCAATCCGCGCGAAGTTGGTGTCGTGCAGTTCAGTGCCGTCGGTCAGATAACCGCCAGCCTTCATCTCCATCGCCACAAATCCCAGTACGCTGTTGTTGAAGACAATAATCTTCACCGGCAGCTTCATTTGGACAACCGACAGAAAGTCTCCCATCAGCATGCTAAAGCCGCCGTCACCGCACATTGCCACAACCTGGCGTCCTGGTTCGGTCGCTTGTGCGCCGAGTGCCTGCGGCATGGCATTCGCCATCGACCCGTGGTTAAACGATCCGAGCAGGCGACGTTTGCCGTTCATTTTCAGATAGCGTGCTGCCCACACCGTTGGCGTACCAACGTCGCAGGTAAAGATGGCATCGTCAGCGGCAAAGTGGCTGATCTGCTGCGCCAGATACTGCGGGTGAATGGCTTTATCGCTGGGTTTGGCTAAATCATCCAGCCCTTTACGCGCCTCGCGATAGTGCTCCAGCGCTTTGTCCAGGAATTGCCGCTCGGTTTTCTCTTCCACCAGAGGCAGTAGGGCACGGAGAGTGGATTTAATATCGCCTACCAGCGCCATATCCACTTTACTGTGCGCGCCAATGCTCGCCGGATTGATATCAATCTGAATAATTTTGGCGTCGGTGGGGTAGAACGGGCGATAGGGGAACTGGGTGCCAAGCAGGATCAGCGTGTCGGCATTCATCATGGTATGGAAGCCGGATGAAAAGCCAATCAGCCCGGTCATACCCACATCATAGGGGTTATCGTACTCAACATGCTCTTTACCACGCAGGGCGTGAACAATCGGCGCTTTAATTTTAGCCGCAAACTCAACCAGCTCTTTATGCGCACCGGCGCAGCCGCTGCCGCACATCAGGGCGATATTGCTGGAGTAGCGCAGCAGTTGCGCCAGTTTTCTCAGTTCTTCTTCTTGTGGAGTCACCACCGGGAGCGGCGCCTGATACCAGTGCGTGGTGGCGCTTTCAGGCGCAGGTTTTAGCGCCACGTCACCGGGTAAAACCACCACCGAGACGCCACGATTTAATACGGCTTTACGCATGGCAATGGCGAGTACCTGCGGGATCTGTTCTGGGCTGGAAACCAGCTCGCAATAGTGGCTACATTCGCGGAACAACTCTTGCGGGTGGGTCTCCTGAAAATAACCGCTGCCTATTTCACTGGAGGGAATATGCGCGGCGATTGCCAGTACCGGGACGTGGTTACGGTGACAATCAAACAGCCCGTTGATCAGGTGCAGGTTGCCTGGCCCGCACGAGCCTGCGCAGACGGCCAGTTCGCCCGTCAACTGCGCTTCAGCGCCCGCAGCGAAGGCTGCAACCTCTTCATGACGGGTTGGCATCCAGTCAATTGTTCCCATACGATTCAGGCTGTCACTCAGACCATTAAGTGAGTCACCCGTTACACCCCAAATGCGTTTTACGCCAGCCTGTTCGAGTGTTTTAGCAATAAAAGCGGCAACCGTTTGTTTCATGGTTTTCCTTCTCCTCTAATGTGATACCGGTTACAAGTTTAGATGAAGATAATAGTTATGCTTCTCATTTCCCCCTTATTTCCGGCAGGTTTCATTTAACCTGCATTAAGCGTAGTTTGTTTTGGACATGGTGAAACAAGGAATAAATTCAAATGGTTATAAAACTATTAAATTCAGTTAACCGAGTACTGACTCACGAAGATTTTGGCAAGTTATTGTTACGCTTTGCCGTCGGTGGGCTGATGCTGTTTCATGGGCTGCATAAACTCTTTGCGGGTATTGATGGCATCAGCGGTATGTTGATAGCGAAAGGTTTCCCTGGCTTTATTGCGTATGGCGTTCTGTTGGGAGAGGTCGTGGCACCGTGCCTGATTATTCTTGGCATCCTGACGCGTCCGGCGGCGTTGGGGCTGGCGTTTACGATGGTTGTGGCGTGGCTGATGGTCGGGATGGGTGAAACCTGGACACTGGATAAAACCGGTGCATGGGCGATTGAAAGTCTGGTTTATTTCTTTATCGGCGCGCTGGCCGTGGCTTTTTTGGGGGCGGGGCGTTACTCCGTTGCCGGGAATTCTGCCTGGCGATAGTTACCATCTGAGAGTCAATACCGAGGCGGGAAAGCGTAGCATTGCTCCGCCTCGTCGTTCAATTTGTCGCTAATCTATATGTCGTCACTGTTCCATAGTTTGTGCCGACGTCTCAGCGCTCGCTGCGTCAATGCCCTTGCCATCGCGGCGCCTATTTCAGCGCTGACCACCAGTCCCTGAATAAACGGACGATCGTGCATTAACCACGGCAGCCCGCCAAAAGCGATGCGATTGCGGGCGTTTTCCGGCGCTTGCAGCGTGTAATCTTCGCCGATATCCGGGATCTCATCGCCACAGGCCAGCAGTTGAACGCGTAGCGTTGGGAACGGGATATCTTTGCTCTGCAATGCCCGTTGTCCTCGGGCGTCAATAAACACATCAAATTCGCTGCGCTGACCGTGGTGGGAAATTACCGTTATTTCCTGTTCATTCATGCGCTCATAATCTGTGCCGAGCGCGAGGATCTCAATCAGCCCGGCTTCGTGCAGCTCCAGCAGTCGGCGAACTGACTCTGACGGGATTGCCGCATAGTTATCAATAAATACCCGCGCCAGTCCGCGCTTGAAACGTTTTTCGTCGCGGGTATCAAGATGAGGGACTATCTCCTCGATAACCTCGTGCAGGCGCAGCAAGGTATAGCGCCAGGCGACGGTATGTTGTTTCTGCTTGTTGCGCTCAACTTCTACCAGGTTACGTCTTGCCCAGTCAAAAGGGTCATGCCTGAGCCTGTCGGCGAAATAGACTTCGGGGAACGTGTCGGCGTTAAGCGTCGCAAGCGCCACCTGTTGGCACCAGCCTGGCGCTGCGTCTTGCAGTTGTTGCGCCATAAGCTGAAAGATGCGGTCCAGTAATCCGTTTTGTCCATGGGCAATGGCATCTTCAATTGCTTCTGGCGTCGCGATATTCAGCGATTCATACGGAAGGGGGCAGTAAAAATCCGCTTCAGGCAGTACCCCGCTGCGCGACATCAGGGTTAGTTTCAGGTTTTGACTGTCGGATTTGGGTGTGAATTGCAGTGAATGGTCGGTATTGGTAGTGAAGGTGCCATGCTGACTGGCCACAGCCATCGCGGCGTCGATAGCACTTAACGAGGTGCCCAGAATCCCTACCCGGCAAGCACCAATCTGCGCGTCCATCAGACCGGTCCACGGACTGGGGAAAAATTTGCGTTCCTGAGCATCCGTTTCAGGCCACAGATGACCAGTGGCGATAGCGGCGAAATCCACCTCAACGGGCTGTGACGCGTGGTTGATCCACAAAGAAACCCCATTCGGGTCTGCTCGCAGGTCGGTGACTTCGCTTGATTCATGTACGCGAATCGTGAAACCGGCTTGTTGCGCTTTCTCGACAATGGCTAAAAAACGATCGCGATAATAGTCGCCGAGGATCACGCGGGGCAAAAATTGCCGCTCATGCAAAGACGCGCGTTCAATCTGAAACTGGGCCAGATAGTCATCACTTTGATTCTGAAGCCACGTCAGATAACTGATATAGATCGGCGGGATCTCAATGCTGGCTATATTTGCCAGCATGTGGTCTGCGTTGTTGTCGCTATTGTAAGGCATGCCAACGCCCGCCTCTTCAGCTTGCTCGTAAAGCTCTATTTCCAGCGGTTCACCGCGCTCAACCAGGGCATGAAACGTATAAATCCCGGTGGGACCGACGCCGACAATGGCCACTTTTTTCATGGGGATCCTTGTAGAAAGTTCGACGTGGTAGTCATGGATTATGTTTAATCTGCGCAGGGTAAGTGTGGTCGATAATTTGCGGGGAGAGTGAAAACATCAGAATTTTGCAACGCCTGACAGCATAAAAAAAGGCCACCCGGTACAGCCAGGCGGCCTTTTGCACATCAGATCCCGGCCAATTACGCCAGCACTAAATCACCCTGCGGATGACAGGAACAAGCCAGCACATAACCTTCAGCGATTTCTGCGTCGGTCAGCGTCATGGTGCTGCTGACCGTGTAGTTACCGTCAACCACTTTGGTTTTGCAGCAGCCGCAAACACCTGCACGGCATGCGGCGACAACCGGAACCTTGTTGCTTTCCAGCGCTTCCAGCAGCGTACTGCCCACTGGCGCGTAGAACTCTTTCGCCGGCTGTAGCTTGGTAAACTTCAGGCCACTGGTGGCGGCTTCGGCAACAGGTGTGAAGAACTGCTCTTTAAAGAAGCGCGTCACACCCAGCGCTTTGACTTCTTTCTCGACCAGATCCATATACGGTGCCGGGCCACAGGTCATCACGGTACGCGAGGTCAGATCCGGTACGCTTTTCAGCAGTTCGGTCGTCAGTCGGCCGGAAACAAAACCTTCTGTGGCATTGTTTTCAGCAACTAATGTCACCGGATATTCGCGCCACTCGTCCGCAAAAATGACATCTTGCGGCGAGCGAACGTTAAAGATTACCTGTACATCCGCTTGTGGGCGGTACTTTGCCAACCAGCGACGCATTGACATGATTGGCGTAACACCACAGCCGGCGGCTAGCATCAGGAACTTGTCTTCCGCTTTATCTTCACAGGTGAACTCACCCATTGCATCCGACAGCCAGATATAGTCGCCGCGCTTCACGTCGCGGGTTAGCCACTGTGAACCTGCGCCATCGTCAATCCGGCGGATGGTCAACGTGATGTACTCGCTAACGCCCGGCGTTGAAGAAATGGTGTAAGCACGCAGCGTATCCGCTGAATTACGTACGCTGACCAGTGCATACTGCCCGGCGCGGTAAGGATAATAATCGTGGCATAGCAACGAAATTGTCCATACATCCGGCGTTTCCTGATGGATGTGGTGAACCTGCATCCGCCATGGGCACTGATGAGTTGGCATTGTCATTCTTTACTCCTTACGCGCTCAGCAGTTGCTTCATGTCTTCTTCAACGGTGGTCACGGAACGCAGACCAAATTTCTCGTTGAGAACTGCCAGCAGATCCGGTGTGAAGAAACCAGGTGCAGTCGGGCCAGTGACGATGTTTTTCACGCCCAGAGACAGCAGGGTCAGCAGAATAACAATCGCTTTCTGTTCGAACCAGGAGAGCACCAGAGACAGCGGCAGATCGTTCACGCCACAGCCCAGTTTCTCAGCCAGGGTTACCGCCAGGATGATGGCAGAGTAAGCATCGTTACACTGACCAGCATCCACCAGACGCGGCAGGCCTTCGATATCGCCGAACTCCAGTTTGTTGAAGCGGTATTTACCGCAAGCAAGGGTCAGGATCAGGCAGTCATCCGGCACGCTGGTGGCGAAGTCGGTGAAGTAGTTACGTTCACCACGTGCACCGTCACAACCGCCAACCAGGAAGATGTGACGCAGTTTTTCGCGGCTCACCAGGTCGATCAGGGTATCAGCAGCGCCCAGCAGGGTCTGACGACCGAAACCTACGGTGATCAGGTGCGGGATTTCGCTGTACGGGAAGCCAGCCATCTGCTGTGCCTGAGCGATAACCGGACCGAAGTTGTCGCCTTCGAGGTGGCTCACACCCGGCCAACCGACGATGCTACGGGTCCAGATACGGTCGTCGTACGCGCCAACGGTCGGGTCGATGATGCAGTTAGAGGTCATGACGATCGGACCTGGGAAGCGGGCAAACTCTACCTGCTGGTTCTGCCAGCCGCTGCCGTAGTTGCCGATCAGGTGCTTGAACTTACGCAGTTCCGGGTAGCCGTGCGCCGGCAGCATTTCACCGTGGGTATAAACGTTAACACCAGTACCTTCGGTCTGCTCCAGCAGGTTGTACAGATCTTTCAGGTCGTGACCGGAGATCAGGATGCACTTACCTTCGGTTGCTTTTACGTTGACCTGAGTCGGGGTCGGGTGGCCGTATTTGGTGGTTTCACCGGCGTCCAGAATGCTCATCACTTTGAAGTTCATCTGGCCGATTTCCATTGAACACTCCAGCAGAGCGTTCATATCGGCAGGCCAGGTACCCAGCCACGCCATGATTTTGTGGTACTGAGCGTAGATTTCGTTGTCGTACTGACCGAGAACGTGCGCGTGCTCCATGTAAGCTGCCGCACCTTTCAGGCCGTACAGACACAGCAGACGCAGGCCGAGAATGTTCTCGCCGATGGCTGCTTTGTCTTTGTTCGGGGTAAATTCAGCGGCCTGACGTTGCAGGTCGCCCAGATCGTCGCTGACCAGTTGCAGATCGGCCATCGGGTTGGTGACCGCTGCGTTCGCGTCGATGTTCAGGCATTGCGCTTTTAGGGCGTCGCGCATGGCGATAGCTTCACGGGCATAGCCAACAATACGCGGGGAATCGAAGTTAACGTTAGTCAGCGTGGAGAAGAATGCACGCGGCGCAAAGTTATCAACCTCATGGTCGATGATGCCGTATTCACGTGCTTTAACAGCCCATGCAGACAGACCTTGTAGGGAAGCAATCAGCAGATCCTGCAAATCGGAGGTTTCAGCCGTTTTACCGCACATACCCTGCGCGTAAGAGCAGCCGTTTCCTGCCGGAGTACGGATGGTTTGTTCACATTGCACACAAAACATGGTCACACCTTTTAAAGTTATATTTAATATACATGTTTAAGGTTATGCCTGTGCGCGAAGGGATAAAAGGGATTTCTGCTACTACTTGCAGGGAGATTGATTTAGCGCAATTTTGGCGGTAGCTGACTACCGCCAGAGAGGTATTTGTCCCGGCGTCAGGCGGAGAAAAACGCCATCAGCAGAGGCACTAACAGACTCAGAATAAAGCCGTGGACGATGGCTGCCGGGACCATTTCCAGACCGCCGCTGCGTTGTAAAACGGGCAGGGTGAAATCCATTGATGTCGCGCCGCATAATCCCAGCGCGGTAGAGCGGCTGCGGCCCACCATTCCTGGAATCAACATAATGGCGATCAGCTCACGGGCCAGGTCGTTAAAGAAGGCGGCACTACCAATTACGGGCCCGAACGATTCGGTTAACAGAATACCGGACAGGGAATACCAGCCAAAACCTGATGCCATCGCCAGCGCGGTTTTCAGCGGTAGACCGAGGATCAAGGCATTGATCACCCCCGCCAGCATCGAACTGGCGACGACGACGACGGCCACGATCATCCCCCGACGGTTCAACACAATTTGCTTTAAGGTCATGCCGCTGTTGCGCAGTTGAATCCCCACCAGGAACAGTAAAAAGATTAACGTATATTCGCTGGCTTCGGTGGCATGCTGCAGAATGGGAAGCCCAGTGAGGCCGAGCAGGAAGCCGATGACGACGACGCCGCAAAGCTGAAGCGACTCAAGCGCCATTGCAATTCGCGAGGGGAGCTTTTCTTGCTTGTGGTTGTGTCTCCAGGGCAGCGAACGCTCCAGCCAGAACAGCGCCGCAATATTACACAGTATAATGACCGTCACGCTGACCGCAGAATAATGAAGAATGGCTAACAGGTTGCTGGCGAGATTATCCAGAAACGCCAGGCTAATACCCATAAAAAAGAGAATAAGGTAGACGATCCAGCTTAACAGGCGATTGATAAGTTGTAATACAGTCCTGTGCCGGAGCGGAATAAGGTAGCCCACAATAAGGGGAACCAGAATGATTAACAGCCCTGAAAACATGAAAACCAGATCCTTGCTGAGAAGTAAGACGAAATGCGTCACTATAACCTAAATAATTCAAGTTGCAGGAAGGCGGCAAGGGAGTGAATCCCCGGGAGCGTACATAAGTACGTGACTGGGGGGAGCGAGCGCAGTCAACACATCTGCAACTTGAAGTATAACGGGTATACACACTACTCAATGCAAAGAGGGGAGTAAAGTTGCAAATAAAAGGAAATATAGAGAGGAACAAAAAGACCTGACTTTCGCCAGGCCTTTTTGTTAGCGATTAATCGCGTTTTTCGAGCAGGGTGCGGTAAATAAGACCGCCGAGAACCCCACCGATAATCGGCATGACCCAGAAGAACCACAATTGTTGCAATGCCCAGCCGCCCTGGAAAATGGCTACTGCGGTACTACGTGCCGGGTTTACGGAGGTGTTGGTGACCGGAATACTGATCAAGTGAATCAGTGTTAACGCCAGACCAATTGCGATAGGTGCAAAACCTGCCGGAGCATGTTTATCGGTCGCGCCGTGGATCACTAATAAGAAACCTGCGGTCAGGATAATTTCAATGACGACGGCAGAAAGCATGGAATAACCGCCTGGTGAATGTTCACCAAAGCCGTTCGAAGCAAAACCACTGGCCGTTGCATCAAAACCTGCTTTACCGCTGGCAATAAGATACAGTGCCGCAGCTGCAACAATACCGCCCACAACCTGAGCAATAACGTAACCAATAACATCTTTTGCCGGGAAACGACCGCCAGCCCATAAACCGAAGGTTACCGCCGGGTTAAAATGCCCACCTGAAATATGACCCACAGCGAATGCCATGGTTAATACTGTCAGGCCGAATGCCAGCGCGACACCGGCAAATCCAATTCCCAATTCCGGGAATGCGGCTGCCAGCACTGCACTACCGCACCCACCAAAAACGAGCCAAAACGTACCGAAGAATTCAGCTGCTAATTTCCTGAACATAACCACCTCAATTAAAAGTTCCGGGTTCGTGTTCCTTGCCCGGTAATTCATCGCTAAAAGGGACGATGATGAAAGAGCGGGTATTTTAGAAAAAAATATCATCCCTTCGCCAGTTAAATTGATGAAAAAATTTGATTTAAGGCAATATGTTGCGATTCCTTTTTGAATCTTGGGTGAATGAAGCATAGTTCAATTAGCGAAAGGACGATGATTAAGTTCTGAAATTATATTCAGGAGAAAACATAAGAAGAATATTCTTATTTTTTTTGCTTTTGCGATTCACACCAGATTGATATCGGGTGTCCTGAGCGACCGCTTGCCGTTATACTCCTGATAACTTGAAGGAAAAAGTTAGCATTTCCGGAGGCTATATGATTCTCGAACGCGTTGAGATTGTTGGATTTCGCGGTATTAACCGTCTGTCGTTGATGCTGGAGCAGAGCAACGTGCTGATTGGGGAGAACGCGTGGGGTAAATCCAGTCTGCTGGATGCCTTGACCCTGCTGCTGTCGCCGGAGTCAGACTTGTATCATTTTGTCCGCGAGGATTTCTGGTTCCCGCCGGGTGATATACAGGGCAGGGAACACCACCTGCACATTATCCTGACGTTTCGTGAATCCCAGCCGGGTCGTTACCGGGTGCGTCGCTATCGTCCTCTGGAAGCCAGTTGGACGCCTTGCCAGGATGGCTATCACCGCATTTTTTATCGCCTGGAAGGCGAGTGTGCGGATGACGGTAGCGTTCTTACCTTGCGCAGTTTTCTTGATGGCGACGGCCATCCATTACCTCTCGATGACATTAACGATCAGGCGCGCCACCTTGTGCGTCTGATGCCGGTACTACGTCTGCGCGACGCGCGATTCATGCGACGGATCCGCAACGGTACCGTGCCGGACTCGGCGGATGTCGAAGTCACCGCCCGCCAACTGGATTTTCTGGCGCGTGAGCTGGCTACCCGGCCGCAAAACCTGACCGACGGGCAGATCCGCCAGGGGTTATCGGCCATGGTTCAGTTGTTGGAGCACTATTTTTCCGAGCAGGGGGCTGGCCAGTCCCGCTACCGTCTGATGCGCCGTCGCTCCAATAACGAACAACGGAGCTGGCGCTATCTGGACATTATTAACCGCATGATTGATAAACCCGGCGGACGTACGCACCGGGTTATTCTGTTGGGCCTGTTTTCGACCTTGTTGCAGGCCAAAGGCACGCTAAGGCTGGATAAAGACGCCCGACCTTTACTGCTGGTGGAAGATCCGGAAACGCGTTTACATCCCATCATGCTGTCGGTGGCCTGGCACTTGTTGAATTTACTGCCTCTGCAGCGAGTGGCGACCACCAACTCCGGTGAGCTGCTGTCCCTTACGCCTGTTGAGCATGTTGTTCGTCTGGTACGTGAATCATCCCGCGTCGCTGCCTGGCGGCTGGGGCCGGGTGGGATCAGTGCAGAAGATGGTCGGCGAATCGCATTTCATATTCGTTTTAATCGTGCGTCATCGTTGTTTGCCCGCTGCTGGCTGCTGGTGGAAGGTGAAACGGAAACCTGGGTTATTAACGAACTGGCCCGCCAGTGCGGACACCACTTTGATGCAGAAGGGATTAAAGTCATTGAATTTGCCCAGTCCGGTCTTAAGCCGCTGGTTAAATTCGCCCGCCGGATGGGGATAGAGTGGCATGTGCTGGTCGATGGCGATGAAGCCGGGAAAAAGTACGCGGCCACGGTACGTAGCTTATTGAATGACGACAGAGAGGAAGAGCGTGAGCATTTGACCATGCTCCCCGCGCTGGATATGGAACACTTTATGTATCGCCAGGGGTTTGCTGACGTCTTTCACCGGGTGGCGCAAATCCCTGAGAATGTGCCTATGAATATACGCAAAATTATCTCCAAGGCGATACATCGTTCGTCAAAACCGGATTTGGCCATTGAGGTGGCGATGGAAGCCGGGCGGCGGGGCGTTGATGCGGTGCCAACGCTGCTGCGAAAAATGTTTTCCCGCGTGCTGTGGCTGGCACGCGGCAGAGCGGATTAGTGGCGAAACATCGACAACAGCTGCGAATGGATGCTGTCCAGTAGCTGATAGCGGCGGCGGTATTCTGCGCGTTTTTTGCTCGCAATATCCGCCTCGCTTTTTCGCGCCAGCGTGCGTGGAATATGATAGTACCCGTTGCTGTCGCACTCACCGCCAACCGACTCCCAAAAAGCGTTGTAGTCAGAATGGATCACCTTGTTTTTATCGTGGTAGCGTTGACTGCGAAAGATATGCTGTTCATTGCTTACAGCCATAACTTTTTCAATATTCAACTGTTCGGCTAAACGGCAAATGGTTTCCATCACAATACGTTTTGGGAAAATTCCATGGCAGGACTTCGTTGCTTTTTGGATTGCTTCGTGTGGTAGTTGCGCATTGCCCTGCACACCGCCAATAAATAATGTACTTTTCCCATTATATTCGCAGAACGTAAACGTCATTTTGGTTAGCACGTCTCCGTGACCATTGCGCACCTGAATGGTGGCTTCACCCTCTTTATCCAGTACCGGAAACATCATCATGGTGATGGTAAATATATCGCCGTCTTTACCTTCGGTTTGCGCCAGATGTAAGCCGTCATTGCTTAATAAGGCGTTAAATTCAGCGGGTAAGAATGCGTGGCGGATAAAATGGTAATGAAAACGCACCGCATCTAAACGCATTTTGCGGGAGAAGTTTGCCGCAAGATAAGGACGGTGCAAACGAACCGGCAGTCGGGGTTGACGGGCGAGCAGGGGGCCAAGATCCGGCCATTGGGCCAGTTCAGTCATCCATTCCTGAGTGAGACGGGGTATCAATAATGAACGCCAGATAAATTTACGACGAAAGCTCCGTTTATCCCAGCAATGTGCGGGCCGTAAATGACCGCTGCTCAGGCTGAAAAAAAGGCCAAAACGCGTGACTGGTTTGGTGGAAAGAAAAGTGCTTTCAGTTAGTTGACTCATAATATAAATCCGATTGATACCCTTGTACTAATTTCAGCACAGCGGATCTTAACCATTCATCAATAACTCTGTTATTCTTGCGCTTTTCAACGGCGATTTATTTAACGTTGATGTTTAGCACTCCACTCTGGTGGGCGTATTGGGGGAATTGGGACATTTATGAAGCTCAAGGGAAAAATCAAAAAACGCTATTTTCTGTTCGCCGTCATCCTTATTGTGGCGGTAATTGCACTTTGGCGAACGCTTAATGCACCTTTACCTCAGTATCAAACATTAATTGTTCGACCTGGCGATCTGCAACAAAGCGTGCTGGCGACCGGTAAGCTGGATGCGCTGCGTAAAGTTGACGTCGGGGCGCAGGTCAGCGGGCAGTTAAAAACGCTGTCGGTCGCGATTGGCGATAAAGTAAAAAAAGATCAGTTGCTCGGTGTTATCGATCCTGAACAGGCGCAAAACCAAATCAAAGAGGTTGAAGCGACGCTGATGGAATTGCGCGCCCAGCGTTTACAAGCCGAAGCTGAGTGGAAGCTGGCGCGGGTCACTCTCTCCCGCCAACAACAGCTGGCGAAAACTCAGGCCGTTTCACAGCAGGATCTCGACACGGCGGCCACCGAAATGGCGGTCAAACAGGCGCAAATTGGCACAATTGACGCGCAAATTAAGCGTAATCAGGCCTCTCTCGATACGGCAAAAACCAACCTTGATTACACCCGCATCGTTGCGCCAATGGCTGGCGAAGTAACGCAAATTACTACCCTGCAAGGGCAAACCGTTATTGCCGCCCAGCAGGCCCCTAATATTCTGACGCTGGCGGATATGAGCACCATGCTGGTAAAAGCGCAGGTTTCTGAGGCTGATGTAATTCACCTGCATCCTGGGCAAAAGGCCTGGTTTACCGTGCTGGGCGATCCGCAAACACGCTATGAAGGTAAGCTCAAAGATGTTCTTCCGACGCCAGAGAAAGTGAATGATGCGATTTTCTACTATGCCCGCTTCGAAGTTCCCAACCCGAAAGGGATCCTGCGTCTGGATATGACCGCGCAGGTCCATATCCAGCTCACTGATGTCAAAAATGTCCTGACCATCCCGCTGTCGGCGCTGGGCGATCCTATTGGCAACAACCGCTATAACGTCAGACTACTGCGTAACGGCGAAACCCGCGAACGTGAAGTGGTTATCGGCGCGCGTAATGACACCGATGTGGAGATCGTGAAAGGGCTGGAAGAGGGGGATGAAGTCATTACCGGTGAGGGCAACGCTGGAGCTGCAAAATGACAGCATTGCTTGAGCTGAGCCATATCCGCCGCAGCTATCCGTCAGGTGAAGGCCAGGTTGAGGTGTTGAAGGACGTATCCTTGAGCATTCAGGCCGGGGAAATGGTGGCGATTGTCGGGGCGTCGGGTTCGGGTAAATCGACGCTGATGAACATTCTCGGCTGTCTGGATAAGCCAACCAGCGGTACGTATCGCGTTGCCGGACGCGATGTCTCTACGCTGGATAGCGATGCGCTAGCGCAACTGCGTCGTGAGCATTTTGGTTTTATCTTCCAGCGCTATCACCTGCTGTCGCATTTAACCGCCGCACAAAACGTTGAGGTACCCGCGGTCTACGCGGGCACTGAACGTAAGCAGCGCCTGGCGCGTGCGCAGGAATTACTCCAGCGGCTGGGGTTGGGTGACCGGGTTGACTATCAACCTTCCCAGCTTTCCGGTGGTCAGCAGCAGCGGGTCAGTATCGCGCGTGCGCTGATGAACGGAGGGCAGGTTATTCTTGCCGACGAACCCACCGGTGCACTGGATAGCCATTCCGGCGAAGAGGTGATGGCGATTTTGCACCAGCTGCGCGATCGCGGGCATACGGTAATTATCGTTACTCACGACAGCCAGGTCGCCGCGCAGGCCGAACGGGTCATTGAAATTCGTGACGGTGAGATTGTGCGCAATCCACCGCCACAGAAACCCTCTGGCGGACGCGATATTGCGGAGCCAACGGTGAAAACGGCATCCGGCTGGAGCCAGTTTGTCAGCGGTTTTCGTGAAGCGCTTACCATGGCCTGGCTGGCAATGGCCGCGAATAAAATGCGAACGCTACTGACCATGCTTGGGATCATTATCGGTATTGCTTCGGTGGTGTCGATCGTGGTGGTAGGCGATGCGGCTAAACAACTGGTACTGGCAGATATTCGCGCTATTGGTACTAACACCATTGATATCTATCCAGGCAAAGACTTCGGCGACGACGATCCGCAATATCAACAGGCGTTGAAGTATGACGATTTGACGGCGCTACAGAAGCAGCCCTGGGTCAGTTCAGTAACGCCTGCGGTGTCGAAGAACCTGCGGTTGCGCTATGGCAATATCGACGTTGCTGCCAGTGCTAATGGCGTTAGCGGCGACTATTTCAACGTCTATGGCATGACATTTAGCGAAGGGACCACCTTTAACGCCGAGCAACTGGCGGGGCGCGCTCAGGTGGTGGTGCTCGACAGCAATACCCGTCGTCAGTTGTTCCCCAATAAAGCGAAAGTTGTTGGCGAAGTCGTGCTGGTGGGGAATATGCCTGCCACGGTGATTGGTGTTGCAGAAGAGAAACAGTCGATGTTTGGCAGTAGCAAGATCCTGCGTGTCTGGCTGCCTTACAGCACTATGTCCGGGCGCATTATGGGACAGTCGTGGCTGAACTCGATCACCGTGCGGGTGAAGGATGGTTTTGACAGTGCCCAGGCCGAACAGCAACTGACCCGACTGTTGACGTTGCGCCACGGTAAGAAGGATTTCTTCACCTGGAATATGGACGGCATCTTGAAAACCGCCGAAAAGACCACACGTACATTACAACTCTTCCTGACGCTGGTGGCGGTGATTTCGCTGGTGGTCGGTGGGATTGGCGTGATGAATATTATGCTGGTTTCAGTAACCGAACGAACGCGTGAGATTGGTATTCGTATGGCGGTTGGCGCTCGCGCCAGTGACGTGCTGCAACAGTTCTTAATTGAAGCGGTGTTAGTGTGTCTGGTTGGCGGCGCGTTGGGCATTAGCCTGTCGATGCTGATCGCTTTTACGCTACAGCTATTTCTGCCGGGCTGGGAAATTGGATTCTCACCCGTAGCGCTGTTGACGGCGTTCCTGTGTTCGACTGCAACCGGTGTGTTGTTTGGCTGGTTACCGGCGCGGAATGCGGCACGTCTGGATCCAGTAGATGCTCTGGCGCGGGAATAATGCCACAGAGATAAAAATGCCAGCCGCAAGGGCTGGCATTTTGACTGCGGGATGTACACAATGAGACAGAAGAGCTATGCGACAGCTTCTGTTTCAATGACAGGCACGATGACACTGGCATGATTGCCTTTTGGCCCCTGGTGGACATCAAACTGGACAGACTGTCCGGCTTTTAGCGTTCTGTAACCATCCATCTGAATGGTGGAGTAATGGGCGAAAATATCTTCGCCGCCGCCTTCGGGGCAAATGAAACCAAACCCTTTGGCGTTGTTGAACCACTTAACAGTACCCGTTTCCATACTTCGACATCCTTCGTAAATCTTATATAAGTAAGATGGAATGAACCGGTGGCGGAGTGGGGGCTGTTCAAAACCTCGCCAACTCTCGAAACTACAATTTAGAGAAATCAGGCGGGGCGTCAAGCGCCATGCAGACGGAATAGGGTAAAAATGCATCAAAATTTGAAGCAGTTAACGCTATTGTCGGTTATGTGACAGATGTCGCGGATGGCACTAATAGATGATAGTTATCTAATACTTGAGGTAGATTGATTGTGCGCATAGGCTGCTTGTCAGCGGCAAGATTTTCTGCCGGAAACCGTAATTGAAGATGACGACTGACAATGGGTAAGACGAACGACTGGCTGGATTTCGATCTGCTGGCGGAAGACAAATTGCGCGACGCGCTAAAACCGCCATCTATGTATAAAGTGATATTAGTCAATGATGATTACACTCCGATGGAGTTTGTTATTGACGTGTTACAAAAATTCTTTTCTTATGATGTAGAACGTGCAACGCATCTGATGCTTGCAGTTCACTATCAAGGCAAAGCTATCTGCGGCGTGTTTACTGCCGAAGTGGCTGAAACCAAAGTAGCGATGGTGAACAAATATGCGAGGGAGAACGAGCATCCGTTGCTGTGTACGCTGGAAAAAGCCTGAATGCAGGCATAAACATTGGGGGAGGTGCCTATGCTCAATCAAGAACTGGAACTCAGTTTAAACATGGCTTTCGCCAGAGCGCGCGAGCACCGACATGAGTTTATGACCGTCGAGCACTTGTTACTGGCGTTGCTCAGTAACCCATCGGCCCGCGAAGCGCTGGAAGCGTGTTCTGTGGATCTGGTGGCGCTCCGTCAGGAACTCGAAGCCTTCATTGAACAGACCACACCTGTATTGCCTGCCAGTGAGGAAGAACGCGACACGCAGCCAACGTTGAGTTTTCAGCGTGTACTGCAACGCGCGGTCTTTCATGTTCAGTCCTCCGGGCGCAATGAAGTTACCGGCGCAAATGTGCTGGTCGCTATCTTCAGCGAGCAGGAATCTCAGGCGGCTTATCTGCTGCGTAAGCATGAAGTAAGTCGTCTTGATGTGGTGAATTTTATTTCTCATGGCACGCGCAAAGACGAACCCAGTCAGTCTTCTGACTCTGGGAATCAGCCAAATAACGAAGAGCAAGCTGGCGGGGAGGACCGTATGGAGAACTTCACGACTAACCTTAACCAGCTTGCCCGAGTGGGCGGAATTGATCCGCTCATTGGCCGGGACAAAGAGCTGGAGCGCGCCATTCAGGTACTGTGCCGTCGCAGAAAAAACAACCCGCTGCTGGTGGGAGAGTCTGGCGTCGGTAAAACCGCCATTGCCGAAGGCCTCGCCTGGCGTATCGTCCAGGGTGATGTGCCTGAAATCATGGCTGATTGCACCCTTTACTCCCTGGATATCGGCTCGCTGTTGGCTGGCACCAAATATCGCGGTGATTTTGAGAAACGCTTTAAGGCGCTGCTGAAACAGCTGGAACAGGATACTAACAGTATTCTGTTTATCGATGAGATCCACACCATTATCGGTGCGGGTGCGGCATCGGGCGGCCAGGTGGATGCGGCTAACCTGATCAAGCCGCTGCTCTCCAGCGGTAAGATCCGTGTGATAGGGTCCACAACCTATCAGGAATTCAGCAATATCTTTGAAAAGGACCGTGCGTTAGCGCGCCGTTTCCAGAAAATTGATGTCACTGAGCCATCGGTAGAAGAGACCGTACAGATAATCAACGGTCTGAAGCCAAAATACGAAGCGCACCATGATGTCCGCTATACCGCCAAAGCGGTGCGTGCAGCGGTCGAACTGGCGGTGAAATACATTAACGATCGTCATCTGCCGGATAAAGCGATCGACGTGATCGATGAGGCGGGCGCGCGTGCGCGTCTGATGCCGGTCAGCAAGCGCAAGAAAACCGTCAACGTGGCGGATATCGAGTCCGTTGTGGCCCGCATTGCGCGGATCCCGGAGAAGAGCGTTTCGCAGAGCGATCGCGACACGCTGAAAAACCTGGGCAACCGTCTGAAAATGCTGGTATTCGGACAGGATAAAGCCATTGAGGCGCTGACTGAAGCGATCAAAATGAGCCGTGCCGGTCTGGGACACGAGCATAAACCGGTTGGTTCGTTCTTGTTTGCCGGACCAACTGGCGTCGGTAAGACCGAAGTCACGGTGCAGTTGTCCAAAGCACTCGGCATTGAACTGCTGCGTTTTGATATGTCCGAGTATATGGAACGCCACACCGTTAGCCGCCTGATTGGTGCGCCTCCGGGGTATGTCGGTTTCGACCAGGGCGGTTTGCTGACCGATGCTGTTATTAAGCATCCGCATGCGGTACTGCTGCTGGATGAAATCGAAAAAGCGCACCCGGATGTCTTTAACCTGCTGCTGCAAGTGATGGATAACGGTACGCTGACCGACAATAACGGGCGTAAAGCGGATTTCCGCAACGTGGTGCTGGTCATGACCACCAACGCTGGTGTGCGTGAAACTGAGCGTAAATCGATTGGGTTGATTCATCAGGACAACAGTACTGATGCAATGGGCGAAATCAAAAAAGTGTTTACGCCGGAATTCCGTAACCGTCTCGACAACATTATCTGGTTTGATCATCTCTCTACCGAGGTGATTCATCAGGTTGTTGATAAGTTTATCGTCGAGCTTCAGGTACAGCTGGATCAGAAAGGTGTCTCTCTGGAAGTGAGTCAGGAAGCGCGTGACTGGCTGGCAGAGAAAGGCTACGACCGCGCAATGGGCGCACGTCCAATGACGCGTGTGGTCCAGGATAATCTGAAAAAACCATTGGCTAACGAACTGCTGTTCGGTTCGCTGGTGGATGGTGGCCAGGTGACCGTTGCGCTGGATAAAGAGAAAAATGAGCTGACCTATGGCTTCCAGAGTGCGCAAAAGCACAAGCCAGAAGCCGCACATTAATCTTTAATCACCTAATCAGCCGGGCGTAATGCCCGGTTTTTTTCGCCTGATAATCGTGATTTGAAATGGGATATTCGGGGAGTTTAAACGGCAGGCAAAAAATAAGCCTGCGTAAGGGAGATTACGCAGGCTAAGGAGGTGGTTCCTGGTACAGCTAGCATTTATGGGTTATGTTTTTCAGCGGAGGGGATAATACCCTTAATGAACGAAACGGTATGTGATCGATTTCTAAGAATCTTCCGAACGCTGAAAAATAACCGTAATTAACTACTTAGCATGCGGGTTGCGCGTGGACTCACCGGTAAAATTACGCATCAACAATGCATAATTCAGATCGATATCCTCTGGTACTGGCATCCACACGGTGTAACCATCGCCCGGCGCAACCGGCATGGCTTCGCCTTTCGCGTTTTCCATCTGCTCGAGGGTAAAGTTGATGTTGCCTTGTGGGGTCATCAGCTCCAGGCTGTCGCCGACGGTGAATTTGTTTTTCACCAGTACGGCTGCCAGTTCACCTTTACGTTCGCCGGTAAACTCGCCGACAAACTGCTGACGCTCGGAAACAGAGAAGCCGTATTCGTAGTTCTGATAGTCGTCATGCGTATGGCGGCGCAGGAACCCTTCGGTGTAACCACGATGCGCCAGACCTTCCAGCGTTTCGAGCAGTTGCGGGTCGAACGGTTTACCGGCTGCGGCATCATCAATGGCTTTACGATAGACCTGCGCGGTACGTGCACAGTAATAGTATGACTTGGTGCGGCCTTCGATCTTCAGGGAATGCACGCCCATCTGCGTCAGGCGTTCAACGTGGGCAATGGCACGCAAATCCTTTGAGTTCATGATGTAAGTGCCATGTTCGTCTTCGAACGCGGTCATATACTCACCCGGACGCTGGGCTTCTTCAATCATAAAGACTTTGTCTGTCGGCGCGCCAATACCCAGCGTGGGTTCGACGTTTTGTACCGGGATAGGCTCGTACTTATGCACGATATTGCCCACCACATCTTCTTTGCCTTCCTGCACGTTGTATTCCCAGCGGCAGGCATTGGTGCAGGTACCCTGGTTAGGGTCACGCTTGTTGATATAGCCAGAAAGCAGGCAACGGCCGGAGTAGGCCATACACAGCGCGCCGTGAACGAAGATCTCAAGCTCCATATCCGGCACCTGGGTGCGGATCTCTTCGATTTCTTCCAGCGACAGCTCGCGGGAGAGGATCACACGGGTCAGCCCCATCTGCTTCCAGAATTTCACCGTCGCCCAGTTTACGGCGTTAGCCTGTACTGAAAGGTGAATGTCCATGTCAGGGAAGTTTTCGCGCACCAGCATAATCAGACCAGGGTCTGACATGATCAGTGCATCCGGCCCCATTTCCACCACCGGTTTCAGATCACGAATGAAGGTCTTCAGCTTGGCATTGTGTGGGGCAATGTTAACCACCACATAGAATTTTTTACCCAGTTCATGGGCTTCATTAATGCCGAGCTGCAGGTTTTCGTGGTTGAATTCGTTGTTGCGTACGCGCAGTGAGTAACGCGGTTGGCCCGCATACACAGCGTCTGCGCCATAGGCGAAAGCGTAACGCATGTTTTTCAGCGTTCCCGCCGGGGAAAGGAGTTCCGGTTTAAACATAATTTTCTCGTTCTGATGACAGGTCAGACTCGCCTCACTCAATGAGGCGGTTAGGGGAGTGCCCCCATATTAAGGGCGGGCATTGTAGCGCTGCGAGGAAGTCAGGTAAAGAAAAACGCCGGGCGACAGCGTTGTGTTACCCGGCTGGGCGAGTAATTATCAGGTCTTATCTTTTATCGTCTGACTGACACCATTGGTCTTAACTGAAGCAATACCGGTCTCGCGTGACTGTTCATTCGCATACAGTTGACTGCTACCAATAATCTGGTGGTTTGCAGCTTTCAGGTTGAAATGTAATTTGCCATTAGACGCTGTTTTTTTCTCATAACGCTCATCCAGAGGGCTGTTAGCCTGGACAGATGCGATCCCTTTTTCTGCAGCACCTTTTGTAGTGTAAAGCTCACTGGTAAGGATTATTTCCCCGTTCCCAGCTTTAAGAACAAAGCGGTACTGATCATCGCTACTCTTACTTAATTCAAACCAACCAGCCATATGAACTCCTTGATTAAAAGTTTTATATCAAACAGTTATTGACGACAGTATTGTCAGAAAGAGTATGAGCGATATTTGGATAGTTGCTAGTTACCAGGGCTCACGGAGCAGCGGAGCCCTGAAGGGCAGGAGAGTTTAAGCAATTCGGCAGGCGTCGGCTTCCCAGCGATACCCCACGCCATAGACCGCGCGGATAAACGACTGCTCGGCATCCAGCGACTCCAGCTTGCGTCGCAGGTTCTTAATATGGCTGTCGATGGTGCGGTCGGTAACGACGCGGTAATCGTCATAGAGATGATTGAGCAACTGTTCACGGGAGAACACTTTTCCCGGCTCATGTGACAACGTTTTAAGTAAGCGGAATTCGGCGGGCGTTAAATCGAGCATCTTCCCACGCCAGGAGGCCTGAAAACGGCCTTCATCGACGATAAGCGGGCTGTCTGCATCCATTTGTTGCAGTTCGCGCTGCGGTTTGCAGCGGCGTAGAATTGTTTTCACGCGAGCCACGACTTCGCGCGGGCTGTAAGGTTTACAAATATAATCATCAGCACCGATCTCCAGCCCCAGCAGGCGATCAATCTCTTCGATTTTAGCGGTTACCATCATGATGGGGACTTCTGAGAAGCGGCGGATTTCCCGACACAGAGTCAGACCGTCGGTACCGGGCAGCATCAGATCCAACAAGATCAGATCGGGCGGCGTTTGGCGCACGTAAGGCAGAACCAGGTCGCCGTGGTTGATCAGCGTAGGGGCATAGCTCGCTGCTCGCAGATAGTCGATCAGCAGTTGCCCCAACTTAGGCTCATCTTCCACGATCAGAATACGCGGTGTGTTTTCATCAATGGGTAACTCAGTCATACATCTCTCTGTAAATCATGGTTATGGCTCTTATGCCAGTAACAGCGCGGATATTGATAACTGTTGGTAAAATGTACCCCTGTCAGTATCCCCGTGATTGTTGCTGATGGTTAAATTATGCTCACATCCCCCACCATGTTTGGGGTGAATTTCTGGCATGCTGGCGCGTTTAGTGAGTTTCGGATATTCATAGCGACTTGTAAACATGATCACACCGCGCTAAATGTTCATCTGTTCAAATAAATGGGTTCTAAAACTATGCTCAAGCCAGTAGAGAAGAAGTTCTGGTGGCGACTATATGACTTACTCGTTAACGGCGCTGTAATCACGTTTTGAGGAAATCGTAGGCATATAGAAATAGCTTCAATGATATGATAGACAAGGAAAAGCTACGGGAAACCGTGTAATGTTCGGGAGTCACGGAATCTCGGATCACCTCGCGGTGTAGTTCAAACTAACTTAATTATAGAAATTGAGCAGAATAAGATGGCAATTTTTAATTTATACTCAAAGCGACAAAAATTAATAAATGGCGAGATAGATGAAGTCTATTCTTATGATGAAATACCAAGAAAATTAAGAGTGCAAATAATACATATAATGACAGATGTAATAGGTTCGTGTACTTCATTTTCTAGTATGCGATTTTCTTCATATAGATCTAATAGATCAGATAACACCTACAAATTTATATGCAAAACATTACGCACCGAATATGGATTATTCACTTTAGAGAGAGATTCATACTCTTTCTTTACTGAGGTTCGAGACTTTTTTTTGAAAGCTGATGATGTAAATAAATGTCTGGATATCATAGACTTGACATTTAACGTCATAAATAGCGATCTGAGAGACTATTATAGAAATAGTCCAGAAAAAATCAATAATGCGATAGAGGAATTAAACATAAGGTTTAAGGAAAATGCTGTTGGTTTTCAGTTTGAGAATGGAGGATTAATGAAAATTGATTCTCAGTATATTCATTCTGAAGTAGTGAAGCCTACACTTTTTTTATTGAGTTCGAAGGATGAATACAATGGTTCAATGAATGAGTTTCTTTCGGCTCATGAGCATTATAGACATGGAAAATATAAAGAAAGCATGGTTGATTGCTTAAAAGCATTTGAGAGTTTAATGAAATCTATTCATGATAAGCGTGGGTGGGAATATGACCCCAAGAAAACAACCGCAAGGGAACTGGTTAACGGATGTCTCAAAAATGAGTTGATCCCAGAGTATTTGCAGAATCAATTTTCATCTTTGCGCGGTATGTTAGATAGCGGAATTGCTACAATTAGAAACAAAGAGGCTGGGCATGGACAAGGCGCTGATGTAAAAACGGTAGAAGAATCACTCGCAAGTTATATGCTTCATTTAACGGCGACTAATTTGCTGTTTTTAGCTGAATGCGATAAAGCATATTGATTGTTCAAATAATGATGAGACGAAAATAGGTTGCTGCGGAATTCGATTTCCGTAGCGGCCTTTACAATATTATTGCTCTGTGAAAAATAGCGATTAATCGTTTTGATAAAAATACAGAATTTAAATTCGTGGATTGAGCTTTACGAAATATTTAATGATTGATGAGGATATACGGAGGGATGGCAGGGGAGTAGATAAAAAATAGCGCCTAGAGGATTCGGCGCTATGCAATGAGTAAGTAGTTAATGGTGCTAATGAATCAAAACTAATTTCCTTCCCTAAATATATTACTCCATTTATTCCGATTGCTGAAATGTTTTTGCTAGTGTTGAATAAAGCCGCCTACGGCATTGTAAGCGGCAAAGTTAATTAGCTGATGAATTAGCGTCGGGGCTGAATTAAACCTCCTGGTCGTGTGGCCTGTTCCCTTATTTGGGCCATAGAGATCCGCTTGATAGTGGTTTCTAACTCGCGGCTATCCTTCTCACTCCAGCCGTTTGTAGTATTAACCGTTATGTTGTAGTTATTAATTACATCACCACTACCGCCGAAAGCGTCACGGTTACTTATTACGCGCCCGTTATCGCCTGGGATCATATATTGCTTATTGCCCTGTTGGAATAACTCAGGCTTGCCGTGTTCGCCTACGCGGTACATGTTCCCGCCTAATACGGATCCGCCGTTGTAACGTCTGCCACTGAACAAGGATGAGGCAAAGCCCATAAGCCCTGATAAAGCACTCATTGCTATACCTGCGGCCCCGCCCATAGTCGCTGTGGACACTGCCGCCGCTGCTGGTGCTGCTGATGCCGCAATAGCCCCCATTTGTGCTGTGGTTGCCGCTGCGGTTGCTGCCTGGCTTGCTTGCGCCTGTGCTGCGCCCATCACCTGTTGTCTGATATATTCCATACCCATTTCAGTGATAGCGCCTACAACGTCATTTAAAATTGTGCTGCCGATGTTCGCAAAGGCTTCTTTAAGGCTTTGTGTACCGTTCAACAATCCGGTAATGGCATTGGTTGCCCCATCGCCTAAACCACCCAACATCACGCCGATCAGGCGGTTGGTGTCGCTCTGCGCTTGCCATTGCTGCCACTTCAGATCTAAGAGTTGTTGCTCATGGGCTAATTGTTGCTCTTTAATTGTCTCTTCAGTAGCGCCCAAATCTAAAAGCATCTGTTTTCTGATGGCCCATTCATTCTGGATCTGTTGAATCGGATCTATTGCACCTAATGCTTTTTGCTCAGGACTAACGGCGCTATCCCAATCTTTCTGACGGCGTTCCTGATCTAACTTGCTTTGCTGCTCATTAATGCGGGCTAACGTGTCATGGTATTTGGTTTTAGATGCCAATAGCGCTTGCTGGTATTGCTCCTGCTTAATCTTGCCTTGCTTGTAAGCGGCCTCTAGTGCTTCCTGTTCTTGCTTGAATGCTTCTAACGCGCCCTGTTTAGGCAGTAAAGACAATGCCGCCGCCCGTCCGGTATCACCCAGGATCTCATAGGGTGACGGTTTTCTTGTGCGCTTGCCGTTACCGTTGCCTTTGCCGTCGCCATTCCCGTTACCATTGCCGTTGCCGTCAATCGTGCTGCTGTCGCGGTCTGGATTTTTGGGCTGGTTTTTCTTGTTATATTCGTCCTGAATTTTCGCCAATACGTCATGGGCCTGGTCTAACTGATAGGTCATTTCAGTAAGCGGATCCTGAAGATATTTATTGGCTGTGCCGTTCTTCTGGATCAGGTCATTCAGCATGTTATAGCCGTTAATGATGTGCTTAATACCTGGTACAAGGGTAAATGCTTCTACGGCTGCGTCATGAATTGCTTTTCCAGTGTCGCCAAATGTTTCAACGATATCATTCTTCATCTTAACGAGATCGTTAAATGCCTCTTTGATATCATCAACATAACCGCCCACTTCGTAAGCCTTTTCGCCAAATACTTTAAGCGTTTGAGTGCTGCTATCAATTAACTTAACGAATGTATCAGTTGCGCCGAATGCCTGATCCGCTTTCGCTACTAACGTTTTAAATTCGTTCGCCAGTTGGTTTACAGCCTGGCCGGATGTACGCGGTAATTTATCAAATTCGGTATTTACCTGATCCGTTGATTTCTGGATCGCGTTGACCATATCAAGCGCTGATAATTTACCGTCTAGCATATGCTTGCGCAATTGGCCTTTGGTCATGCCCATCTGTTTAGCTACCTGATCCAATACATATGGCGTATTTTCCATAATACTGTTGAATTCCTCGGCCTTAACTACGCCGCCGTCGATAGCTTGTCTGAATTGCTGCATGGCATTGCGCATTTGCTCAGCACTAGCGCCACCAATAGCGCCCATCTTTTGCACTGTGGCGGTAATATTCAGGATCTGCGCGTTACTTGCTCCAGCGTCTTTTAGAGAACGGGTTAGCCCTTCCCATAATGACGTGGTGTCTGCCAGGGTTGCGCCTGTTTCGTTAGAGATCCGCTTCAGTGATTCGAACGTGTCACGCGCTGTGGCTGCATCTTTGGATAATAGGGCAATTCGTGCGGATAGGTTTTTTATTTCCTCTGCCATTTGTACAAATTGCTTAATCTGGCCCGCAATCGCATCAAAGGCTATCGCCGCAATAGCTGCATGAATACCACGCGCAAGGTATTTCATTTTGGTGTTTAGCTTGGTAATTACTTTATCTGTTTTATTAGCGCTGCGCTGTATATCGCTAAGTGATTTAACGGCTTCACCTCTTGCCGCTAATAATTTACCGGTTTGGGCTTCGATTTCGTAATAAATCGTGCCTACGTTCTTGGACATAACAAAATCCTCCTATATGTGGATGTTGGTTAAATTGCGTGTTTACTTATCTATTATAAAAACTATGGGGTAGACGGGAAATAAGGATAATAAAAAGCCCGCGCTGGTGGCGGGCCTCGTTAATTATGCTGCTTGCTTTCTTCTTTCTCTGTGCTGTCTGGATAATTGGGCCATGTATTGAACCCATTCGGTGGATCCCGGCTTGGGTGATTCCTGTTTAACGCTCTCTTTCATCTTATACCAGGCATTAAGCCGTTTAGATGCCTGAATATAATCACTGCCAGGCGCTTGTAATTCCGGTTGCTCTCTCATTTCCGGCTCCGGCAAAGTGACGCGCAATCCGTTTTTTACAACCTCGATATAATGCCGATCACGTAAATCCTTCAGCACGTCATGAATAAACTTAGGTTTTAACCCTAAAATGTGCGATATGCCATTAACGCCGATATCCGCAATCCCATTAATGGATCTGTGAATGATAGTTCGCAATATCAGGGCTTCATGTATCGCCAAATCCAGACTATCTAAGCGTGATAACAGATTGTTGGTCATAATCGCCACCTTATCGCCTGTAAGCGCTTATTTGATGATTAATGGGTAATTACATCGTTTTAATGCTGCGCCTCTCAGGACTCGATACAGGCGCTTTAGTGTATATATATTTTACCTCTTATTACGGGGTTGGCTAAAAAATATCTTTCAGGCAATAAAAAGCCAGCGTTAATGGCTGGCTAATGCTGCGGCTGGTGGCTGGTGGCTGGTGGCTATCACGTTAGATGATATCCTGGCCGCGTAGCTCTATATATTTTTCGGTAGGAATGAGTTGTTCCTTCCCGTCGATGATCGCGATCCGCTTAGATGATAGTGAGTGGGCTAGTTCTTCCGGCTCTAATAGGTCATCTTCTATAAGCATCATTGCGCGGCTGGCGTTCAATGATTTCTCGCGTTCTAAGATGGATATATCAACATTAGCAATGGCTAACGCTTGGGCTTCCGCTGTCGCTGTGGCGTTAGCGGTGTTATTGTTCTGAATGTTCACGGTTGTTGATTCCTGCTTCCTCGGTGCGTTCCTGCCTATAGCGGCTAACCTTGCTTTGACTCGCAATGAAGCCTTATTAATGGCGGCTGTGTCCTCTCTCACTGTGTCGGCAATGGAAAGGCACTCATCCATTAATCGCTCGGCGGCAAAGTCTTTTGCTAACGTTACGGCTTCTCTCAGATCTGGATACAGGCTAAGCCACTTGAATATGGTGCGTGTAGTGGGGAAGCCTGGCGTGTTCCCTATCTGGTTTATTGATTTGCCGTCTAGTATTTCATCAATGATTTTATCGCCCCATTTCTCGGAATAGGTCGATCCGCGTTTACGTGCCATGATAATTACCTCCTATGTGCTTAGATCTTATGAATGTTGCGAATGTAAATTATTACACTTTGCTATTAATAGTAGCCTAACCCTTTATCTGGTGCGGGGTAGGGGGTTAAATGCTGATTGAATGTATCGTTTAAATGCACTGTATCGCGCTGTGTTAAGCGCTGTTATTGGCCGCTTATGATTGGTTATCTGGCTTTAATGCGTTGTTATAATGCGTTTAAGGCGCTCTTATCGGGTATTAATTTTTAGTTTAATCGCGTTTTTAGTAGCAAGAAAAGTTGCTGCTAAATCAGGCTCGGTAAACTGTGCAAATCTGCATAGTTTATGCTGTCTGCTCAACTGGAAATTTTAGGCTAGTTGGGGCGGTTTAATTGGCACCTTGCCAGTTCGGTTATTTATCTCTATCCGTCGATATTGCCAGGCGCTCACGCGCAATTAATCTATCGTTAATCTTGATTAATTCAGCTTCACGCTCTGCATAACTATAACCCAACTCCATAAACGTAATATCACAACTAATCAGCTTATCCAGGCGTTTAAGTAATTCAGGTGTAAGGTAATCCCTGATTTTCCCTTTAGGTATGCCGTGGGCTTTCATATAGCGATCCATTGGCATTCCTAAAACCACGCGATTAAGCATTTTGTACTCGTTTGCATAATGGTAAAACTTGGTATCCTTCCCGCTTTCTTTCCTGCTTATCAGTAGCGTGTCATTTAGTTCTTTACTCTCACCTCTCAGCCTGTGCCGCGTTATCATTGCGGCGGCATATTCTTTAAAGCACTGAATCACCATTAAATGAAATTTAGGACTCAGCCACATTGCATAGGCATACATCAGATCTTCACATAGCCACGCGCCCGGATTATTCCCGCCTTTGATTACTTTATAAGCTAAGCAGGAATTTCTGCTTTGGGTTATTTCATTTATTAGTTCTTGCGTTTGCTTGTTTTCTAGCCACATACTCGGTCTTTTACTGTTTTCAGATCCCGCTATTTTCCATAGGTCATTTGCGCTGAATAGTTCGCCCTTATTTCTGATAGGCTGCCCCATCACTTCAAGCATTAACTTTCTTGCCTGTTCTGGCTCTGTATTCGGCTCTGTGACGGCTGGCAATGGCTCGGCTTTACGTTTGGATGTTTTAGCGAGATTGACACGATACATGGCTTTATAGCCCGCCTGATTGAACGTTTTAACGTGCTGTGGCTTATGATAGAAAAACATAAACATTCCTCCCTATCTGCGTTGTATCAGGTAAAATCTTTAGGTGAAAACAGGCTCTGTATTTTTATTGACTCTGTAAGGTCGGCATTAATCATCTGAACCATCGTGTTACTAATCTTGTAATTATCATCAAGGTCATTGCACGAAAGGCTTTTAAGTAAATCGGCCCTTGCGCTCAATTCCTCAATCTCATTATCAAATAGGCCGTTAAACACTTCGTCGATATTGCTGCGGATCCCCGTTCGGATCATTTGCTGCGTGACCTGTAACGTGTCGCCGTTATCTGGTTTAAAAATGTATCTGCCTGGCGGTAAATCTTCCTGCTCTGCCGGATTCTCATAAACAAGACCGATGCAATAGCTTGCCGCCATGTAAGCAATGTAAGCCTCCACCAGCAAGGATAGGATTTCTTTGATGCCCAATCCCTCAATGGTCGCGGTAGGATTCATCATCATGGCGGCAAATAAGGCAATAATGATTCCTGGCTGATCTTCGAATTCGTTCGCGTTGATGCTATCAATAATTTCGCGGGCACTCGCCGGAATCCTTAAATAATTGCCCTTGTCATTGCAGGTGATGTAAGGTTTACCATCTACCAGTTCGAATGACAGGCGGCTGCCGATACCGCCCATAATTTCATTGAATGCGTTATTTTCAGTGAATGCGCGTAATTCTTCACGATAGAGTTTATTCATTGCGTGGCCCTCCGATTATCTCTTAACATTGATTAGTGGTTTGCGGTTGCTTTGGCGTTGATTAAAGGCGGTGATATTAGCTGGCGCTTTGGTCAAATTAATCCTCCTTCTGGTTTGCTGCATGGCGAATGACTCCGCGCTTGCTGTAATGGTCATTCATTTGCTCTAAAACTTTTCCCAATTCTTTTTTAACTTTCTTTAACCGCTTGGCTTCGTCTTTGCCTTGCCCATCATGCGATGTTTTCAGGTCATCCAGGGAAATATCAATGATTTCGAAAATAAGATCTGACAAGTGCCTAATGGCTTGCCGCTGATAAAATTGCTGGCTTGGATCGCCGTCTTTTCTCATCTTCACCACTCTTTGGTTAATAACGCGGTTGGCGACTTCGATCAGGTGCAACATAGTGATTTACCTCTTTAAAAATTACGGTTAATCATTCACGTCAATTTTCCATTTCTCGCCTATACATCGAATCTTAAACATTTCGTATAGGTCTTTTATGGGGTAGGGGATAAAAAGCCCGCGTGATTGCGGGCCGTGGTGCTTGTCAGAGTTTTAGTATTTTGCTTGGCGCTGGCTTATTAATAATGCTGGCGTTTGCTGCAAGCTGCTTACCATCGCTCGGTAGTGACCATAAATCCTGATGAGATTTTAAGTGTTCAACCGCCTGTTTAATGTATTCGTCGTCATCAAATAGCGGCGAATAATCCGCGTAAAAGGCGTTAACGGCATTATTGGTCATCTGCAATTTCACCAGCATTTTCCCCATACGTGGAAGCTGCTGAAGCTCATATTTAACCACGCCCATTTCCATTAGAGATTCCAGGCGTTCGCCAGCGGCGGTAATTTCACGGTTGTAAACGGCTTGCTGTTGCTGGTACTCAGTTTCTTTAACGGCAACATCGTAATAATGAGCGTTCATGTATTCATCAAGCGAGTCGGCAATATTTTGCTCGAATACTCCGCGCCGTCCATCGCTCATCACTGTTTCTTTGATTGCCAGATCACAATGGATTTCTACGCCTGACTTAAGTTTAATCACACAGCCTTTGCCGCTCTTGGGAAGATCCGCGTCTAAGATGTTATGGGCTTCAAATACTTCTGGAAGATATTTTGACATGGTGTTGCCTCCTGTTAGTTGTTAAGAGCAAATTTAATGATTTCGCGCATGTGCTTTTGTTGTTGCTCCATGCGTTTCATGTTTTCCTCGCGGCCTTGCTGGTATTCATCGGGCGGCGGGGCTAAATAATCCGTTGGTGTTGGTATATCATCACCGTAATTAATCGGCTCATCCGGCGCGGGCGGCGTTTCCGCTGGTTGCTCTGCCTGAAAATAATCATCAGGATTCGGCGCTTTTCCGTCCGGCTTGTAACTGGTTTCAAAATACTTGGCGGTTGCTTCATCAAGCCCGCCGTTGAAATATTCGTTTATGTTTGGCGTTGTCATGGCTTGGCCTCCTATCATTTGCGCTCTTGTTTTACGCGTGTGCTGCCAGGTCGTTGTAAATGCTCTGCATCAGGTCGGTGTTAAAATCTTCGCCTTTTGTGTAAGCATCCAGCATCTGTAAAGCTGTCCTAACTTTAGGGGCGGGCAAATGTTTATTCTCTTTCAGTAAGCGCCACTGTAACCCGCATTCAATAACATTCATTAGGTGGAATAGATCGCGGCATTCATTTTCTAAAAGGTTTTCGTCGGCATCCGGTAAACCTTCATTACCCATCATTGCGGCATACGTCATAAACTCATCCGCAAGTGTGGCGCGGGCCAATGTCAATAACAGGTCGGGGGAGACTTTAATCAAGCCTTGCCCGTATTCGTGAATTGTTTCTCTTACATACTCCATGTAACGCTGTTGGTTGTTCAAATTTGTCATGGCTTTATTCCTCCATTTATTAATTAAAGTTGCTCTAACCAGGTGTCTATTTGCTCTTTTTTCCAGTAAACGGATTTCCCGATCTTTTTAGGTGTTGGGAATCTACCGTCACCAATCATCTTATATAAGGTGCTGCGGCTGAATCCGGTGATTTTCAGGATATCAACCACTCTATATAAAATCTTGTTCATGGCTTTCTCCTTTCGTCTGCTGCATATTCATTTTTAATTAGGTGGGATTAATACGTCAATTGTGAATTTATTCCGTTGTGTTTGTGTGTATCTATACATTTCCCATCCTGTATATCCATATTACCAATTTTATTTGCAAGGGTGCTTAATTTATTTTGAATGTTTTTATTTATACCTTTCGCGGGAATCATTCAGTTTTTCCGTAACCTTAAACATTCCGTTAATTTTTTACTTTCATCACGTAATCACATCATTAAATAATTAACGGGCCTGGAGTTAATTACGGGGATTAATATTATGTGACCACGTAGGATGCGATATAAGGCGGGCTGTGTTCTGGCAATGGAAATAATAAAGCCCGCGTGATTGCGGGCCGTGTAGCGTATTTAGTGAATGATTTGGTGGTATTTACGGTTATTTCTTAGCGGGTTGGCTTATTACTCAATCTTCACGCTTAGCGGCTGTACATCAATCGCTTCGCGTTCTCCGCTGCTGTAATCGCTGTTAATGCGGTTTTCTCGGCCTGGAAGGTCGTATTTAACGTAATGGATTAGAATTTCATCGTTTGGCTTGCGGCCTGTTCCTGCATGTGCGCGGTGTAGCTCGATCACTAATCCGCGTTTAACCAATCGCTTTAACGCTGCCCGCACCTTCTCTGTGTCGTACCTTCCATCTAACCAGGACTCGTTAAGGGTGCGCGGATCTATCGGTAGCTGGCTGATTGACCGATCAAGCGGCCCGATCATAAAGCTGTCGATCATAATCATCGTGTTTAGGATCTCATTCTCTAATGCAAGCGCTGGTGATGCCGTTACATTTCCGGTCAAGCTGTAAAGGTTTACGCCGTCCACGGCTTGACGGGTAACAATGCCGTTTTCCCGTAACGTTTCCAGGCTGCGGCGTATGCTGCGTTGCTGGATCTTGCTGTCTTTATCTCCTAACAACTTCTTGCTGATTTCCTTCACTGAAAGCGGGCCATTGTCGAGCGTAGCGGCAATTGCTTGCTGTTTGCTTGAAAGTCTCATGGCTTTTCCTCCTGTGGTACAAATCTTAATACCTTACTGTCTGTTCTTAGTGTACCCCTCATTAACCATAATCATCAAAGGTGAATTCTCTGGTTTACGGTTGCCGGATCCTGGCGTTGGCCTCATTCAAAATAAACGTAAAATCGCATCGAAAATAACCGCTCTAAATCGCTCTCTGACGGCCCCAATTTTCAGCTATGTAATTCCTTATTTTCCCGTTATCGCTGCGTGTAATCGTTTTGGCGTGGCGTATTGTGGAGATCTGGACGTTGGCTAGGGTAGGGGGATAGAAAGGGCGCGGGCGGCGTCCATGCGGGCGGGGATACCTTGCTTTATATGGTGCAAGATATCAAATCGCAGTGAATCACAGATCGTGCCTGTTCACTTACGATGATATGCCGTGACTGTATGCGGATTTTCTTTCCTTACTCCTAGCTTGTTGTTAGCTAAACCCATCAGGCTTATCAGTAACAGGTGGATCAATTCGCTTATCTTCGCTTACTGGTTTGCATTGCTGGCGATCACGCCTGATCTGTTCGTAGGGATTGCGAATAAACGATCCTGTCATCATGCAAAGCGGGTTTTTCTTTCTCTGATGTGTCAGTCACTGCCGATCCCTGATGACCTGCTGTGATGAGAAAATAAATGTTAACCCTTACACATCCCGATTTTTAATCGGGTGAGGCCGCGTAGCGGTCGATACAGGAAAGTAAGTGGCGCTTATTGGCTGGTGTTGATAGGTGAGCTTTAATCGGTGGGGGTTGTGGGTTATTCCGGTCTGGAATCGCAGACACAATATGCCTTAAAACCAAATGTTGTTGCTTCGCATAGCTTGATAGGTATCGCTAGCCCCGCTCATGTCCTCGCAAACATTGCGTTTGCTGCGGGCCGCTCAGGCGTGGAGTGGAAAGTGATTAATCTCGTTAACTGCTAAAACCATTATATCGGCGGTAATTATTCCAGCAAAATGTGAATGAAAATCATAACTAATTGTTTATATTTATGAATGTTGGAATAATAAAAAATACCATGGAATAACTTATTCTAGTTAAGTCCAATTGCTCGAATTTTGATCGGGTACGGGCAAGAAAAGCGGGCTATAGCAGATCAGTTAATCTTTTCAAAACTAATAACCTCTAACAGCCAATACAACGCCACCGATGATGCAAAGAACAATGATCCATAGAATGGCTGGCATTGGATTGCCATTTTTAGCTTCAGATGCCAGATGTGCATTAAACTCTTTTTTACTTTGCCTACGGCCATGCGTTGTAGAATAATTATGTTGCCCTAACGGAACTGTCCCAGATTCAACATATTGTTTCGCTGCTGCTAGCGTAGGAACAGGCCCAAAATCATGAGCACCATTAGCATCAACAACAAGCCATCCTGAGCTATTTTTTACGATGAAACGCCCATCATCTACTGCGTACTGCCCGGCCTGAATTCTAGCCACCTTAGCCAATGTTTACCCCTGGTTACCTAATGCTCATCATCATAAGTGCACTGATAATATTTTATTACTTAATCCCTCGCCAATTACATAATCGCATCGCATCGCATCGGTGTTTGTGTCGGTGGGGGATTGGGTTACGCGCCATTGCCGTTTTGTACTGGTCGATTAGCTCGACAATATAGGCGGCCTGGTTCGGGTCGTCAGTCATGGCAAACAATCGGCCCCATCTGACGCGTGTTTAAACGCCTCCTGCTCGTCTAGGTTGCTGCCGTTGTCGTAGGCTAGATGCAAGGGTGAACCAGCTTAGGTTTGACCTGATACAACTATGACGCAGGGCCTAGCCCAAACTTACAGTCCGTTCAACCAATAGCGGACCTCATGACCTTGTTATATGTCCGTCTGGTGGCAAAAGCTGACATCTTCATTTTAGATGAGTTTGTCAGCTACATATAATGACGCTTTCATATTTTGATGCATTTTCCTAAATACTACTAACTCAATTCGGATCTATTTCACTCTCAACCACAATCGTATTGATTAATCCGCAGTCACTATCTATACAGTCTTTTTGCTAATGGTGCTATGGATGAGGAATAACAAAATTCTCTATTTATATTGTCTATCAATTCAAAAACTTGATCTTCAACCTCATAGTAGTCATTTCTAGGCAATCGAGGATGGATTATTCCAAAATCTCGAAGTAAAGTTGTGATGCTATTTTGATGTCTTACGTAAGAGAAAGAACCAGATTTGGCTAATGAACATGCAGTATTTGAGTCACTTATAGCACTGTTTAATTTTACAATCAGATTGCAGTAGTCTTGAGATATGGATGTAGAGCCAGAACGAGACTTGTTAAAAATAATGTTATACCATTTGAATATATCGAATGAAGATGCGGATAGACGATCTCTTTTATTTATTTCGTATGATAAGTACTCTTGAAATATTTTAAAGTGTGATATATGGTTGCCGAGAGCTGACACGCTGACACTATTAGTATACCCAAGCAACGCAACAACTATTCCACCTATGCTAGCAACTAATCCCAACAAAATGAAAGTTGCTTGCAATATTAATATTGATTGTGAATAACCTTTAGTAAAATTTGAAATACAGGTATTATTGAAACAAAAACTTCGACTAAAAAAACCTTCTTGCACTCCAGTTAAAATAAATGAAGTTACAAAAAGCAAAATTCCTAGAGAAACAATAGCAATCAAACATAGAAGCAAGATTCTAAGAGAGTGTGAATCTATTTTTTTTAGAAGAATATAATTTTTAAAAAAATTTTCCATTACTTTAACCTGAAGATTATTGTATGTAGCTCGGTTTTATATTTTTTGTTTTATTGCGAAATATAGTTGCTTCACGTACAAAGGTTCGTTGTAAAATATTTATACGCTCATGCACTCTATGATATCTTTTCCAATACCAATAAGTATCATGCTTACCTTTATGAAAATCATCTTCAAGGTTGGCTATGGAAATAAAAACCCTGTCAAGATCTTTTTTTGATGGTAAAGGGAAAAGTTTAAAAAGTCGATTTACTAAGCTTTCATATTGAGAGTGATTTACTCGCTTAAGTTTATTGACTCGGCCCATGCATCTGTTGAAGTCCTTTCTATAAGCATGTGTTGTACGGTAATTTCTTTCAGCGGCTAAACTTTCAATATTGCGTACAGATGCTCTAATTCGTTTTGCTTCGTCTGAAGGGAGACGAGGTTCGGAAAATGAAACACGCAACCCATGAACCGTTAATGGAGTAGTCGACGTATAATACTGTTGGGTTTTTTTAAAATTAACAGGTAAATCTTTCTCATGTAGCATATTAATAATTATATCTTTTGCATATGAAAAGTCATAATTAGACACTGTTGATGATACTGTTATATCATCAACTAAGCGAGTATACCTTAAATTCTTTCGAGATAACCTATCGACAATTTTCCATTCGACATCATGTAGGCATAAGCAGGATAAATAGCTTGACGTTAACGCTCCTTGTACTAAATGTCCCTCATAACAGCAGATATTTGTCAAAGCCTGTGATACATCATCGCTAAAAAAGAAAAATTTAGAAAAAATACTTTCAACATGTATTGCCTGTACATTATCGAAAAAATTCTTAATATCTACTTTTAAAAGACTTTTCGATTGGCAATGAACTCGCGCGCATGCAATGTAATCTTTTTGTTCAATATCTTCATCCAAAAATTGATTTGGTATTGAGCCGAATAGATACGACGCCCAAATAATAGGAGGGTTCTTTTTTTCTCGTCCTTTTGGAGTGTATATATTAAATATCCTCCTGTTAATGCGACGTTGAATTTTTCTAATCAATGATTTTGGATTGTAAATATTTCTTATAGTACCATCACTTTTTTCAACTTCAGAAGGAGTATATCTTTCTTTATCTGGAGTTGATAATGCTGTTTCAAGTTCAGCTCTAGTTATACTAAGAGTAGAACATAAAGAACTAATTGAGTTTATTGAGGAGACAGTTTTCTTTTTAGTATGGCGTATAGGGAGAGACATAATAATCCTTTATACAATATAAGCTCGATCACCTCAAATAAAGAGGACTGGGGGTTATGTTGCTTTTATCGGCTATAACTGACAACTGCCATAACCCCCATGATCGAGCTTACCGTCCAACTCTACTCTGCGTAGCCGAGAGAGGGGCGTGCGTGGGGCCCTCTCCCGAATAGCTTAGTCAAACTAAGCGCCTTGCGGCATTAGTCAATTAAAGACAAAAAATCTCAGCCGATTGTTGCAAAAAAGCGGTTCGCTAATGCAAGGTTATGTATACACTCATTTGATATAACCGTCAAAGGTTTGCTAATGTTATTATGCGTATGCTAATCAATCAATGCTACTGATAGCCCTCTACCATTCCATTAAACCTATATGTTGCTCTAGGTACTTATAGCGATTATAAACTGTACGAACCTCTTTTTTACGTTATTTGCTTACGTGGCCTCGAGCACATCAGCATTAAATCCTCCTTCATTCATAGCTGCGCTACTCGTTAACCTACCCGGGTGTTCTCTTTAAACAACTCGCTAAGGTCTGCTTCTCGCTTGCAGCGAACCTTCTATTTAGTAAGTTAGTCCGCTTGTGCCAGGAGCGGAAGTTGCTAAGTTTGGTCTGCATTAATTTGAAGGGAGCAGAACACATGAGCCAAGAACGAATTTCTGCGGAATTTTTTTCGTGCACCGCGGAGGTGAAAGGTCATAAATGGTACGCCAGCACCGACTTTACCTAGCTTTTTTTAAGTTCAGCAGCAAAACCTGCCTTGCAGGTTTCCTGCGTCGGGATAATCGATACTGAACCTTGTGCATACCGTTCTCATCAGTTGAATTAAAGATTCCACAGTCTTTGCCGATATCACCTTGGTTCTTGCTTGTGATGCGTTCAGTGTTCAGCGCTGTTTGCTGTAGCCCTCCAGACTGATTACAGACCGCCTCTTAAAAGCCAATCCTTACCCTAAAGGGAACTCATGAGATTAAAATACTCAGCACTCTTACTCGCCGTTGCCATTACAGGCTGTGATAACAAAAAAGACGTGATCGGTTGTTCCTCTGAAATGACCCAGTCAGCTCTCATGGATTTAATAAAAAAATCTGCTTATGAAGGTCTCTCTGAACAGGTCGACAAATACCCTGACGTCACTAATCAGACCAAACGAAGCGCTTTGGACAAGATTAAACTGACCATCTCTGAAATCTCCACAACTTCAAGTGACACGGGCAGCACAATGAAAACTTGTGAAGGGACCGTGACGATGACCCTACCTGCGAACGAGTACGCACAGCTTTCTGATGCTTACAGAAAGAACTTTAACCGTAATCTCGACAAGCAAATGGAAAGCCTGTCTTTGGATAACAACGCAAACGCCTTTTCAAAACGCATCTCCTACACCGCACAGGCAACCGACGATCAGAAAAACGTTTTTGTGAAAGCTTCTTCTGACAACCCAATATCAGTGGGTGCCGCTGCACTGACATCGCTTTCCATCATCAACCCGATCGTTGAGCAGCAAAAAATCCAGCAGGCTAAGGATGCCCAGCAAAGTCAAATTGAAGCGGAACAACAGGCACAACTCAGGGCGCAGCAACAGGCTAAATATGAGGCGGAGCAGCAGGTTCAGCAAACCATTCAACAACAATCCTACCAGCAGCCTCAGCAACAAAAAGCTGACAACCTTGATCAGTCTCGAATGGCTTTTGCGAATGCTGACTCTGATTTGAATACCGCTTGGAGCACATTAACACCAGAGAAGAAAAAAGAGTTGCTGCCTTCTCAGCGCCAGTGGATCAAAACTAAGGATGCTATGTGCGGCAAAGTTTCAATGCAGGGAACAGATGCTGAAGTCAAGAAAATGGTCGACTGCCAGACGCAAATGACCCTTTCAAGGACCGCGTTCTTCAGAAATCAATAGCGGAAACTCCCTTCAAGCTGGTGGCCAGGGCTAAGCTGGCGCCAGCGTAATGCGGGATAATTTCAGCCGTTGTTCCCTGATGCCCCACGCCGGATATTTTACTCGCGGTTAGAACGGGATTTTGGGACGTAGATATTTCATTAAAGGCGATGACCATCATAGTCATCAACTACATGAATTTTCTGTTAAAGATATGCAAGTATTAAGACATCTTACTTTCCGTGATTACCAATGATGTTAATCGTTGCAGGCACTCAAAAAAGAATTCATCGATCATCAATTGCAACAAGTATTGCTTGTCCGGGATCGAAAAATACAAATTAAATTTGTTACTGGAAAGTGCTGTCTAATTAATCGGGAACGCTCCACTGCCATGAGTAAAATGTCTGCACTTCGCTCATATAAGACCTTCACCTCAGATATGGCATGAATAGGGGAGATCAATGTGCGGACGTGAAACGGCTATTTATGAGAAAAGGCCCACGAACTGGAACTATTTGATTGTGGGGCTTTTTGGGTTAACCGCACACAATGAGTAGCTTTTAAATAATTAAAACCTTCTTTCACGGCTAAGACTGGCGGTGGTCGTAATCACTGGATGAATAATTCGAATCATCGCTAACCTCGCCGCCAGCCTGTTTATTAAACCCGTCAAAGCGTCGTAGGGTCAAAGCTCGGCTTAAACAGTGGGGAAGTGGATCACGGCGGCCCGCTGGCCTTGCATCGGCTCCGGCTCCCTTGCCTGAATCCGGTCAAGCCAGTCGGCATACTCCTGCAACATGTCCCTCCGCTGTGGCAATAGTTGGGCGTGGTTATAAGTGGCCCGCATAGCATTCTGATCCGCGTGTGCAAGGGTTAATTCGATCAAAATGGACGGATAACCCGCGTCGTGCAAAACAGTGCTTAGTAAGTGTCTCAGGCCGTGTGGTGTCAACCTGCCGCCGTAGCCCATGAGTTTGATCGCGTTGTTAAGTGTTCCCGCGTTCATCGGTTTGGACATATCGGATCGGCCTGGAAAAATAACCTCCCCATGTCCCGTTAGCTCCTGCACGTCACGCAAGATTGCTATGGCCTGGCGTGATAATGGCACGATGTGTGGGCGGCGCTTTTTCATGTTCTCCGGTGGGATGTTCCATACACCGGAATCAAAGTCTATTTCTGACCATGTACCGAGCCGTAGCTCGACGGTTCGTAATCCTGTGAGCATTAATAGCTTGATCGCATACTTTACTAAAATGCTGCCGCTGTAAGTCTCCAGTGCTTCCAGGAAGGCCGGGACCTCTGCAACTGGTATAAACGGGTTATGACCATGCTCAGGCTTTTGTAGGGCCGCTGATAAAAGATCTGCGGGGTTCTTTTCGGCGCGTCCGGTAACGGTGGCATAGTTGAACACTTCCCCGATCCGGTGGCGTACCTTGCGGGCCTGAATGATTGCCCCGCGATCCTCAACGGTTCGCAATAGGGATAAGACTTCGGCGGGCTGTATGGTGCTGATCTGCTTTGAACCGATAAAGGGATAAACATCACGGCGCATGATGGATTTTACGTCATTAGTATATTTTTCCGTCCATTGGCGGGATCTGTGCTCAATATATTCATTGGCAATATGCTGAAAGGTAGTCGCTTCCTGCGTTACCTGTGCGGCCTTGCGTTCGTGTTTATGTTTTACAGGGTCAATCCCATCGCGTAACAACCGCCGCGCTTCCTGACACCGTTCACGCGCTTCCTTTAGGCTCACTTCGGGGTATACGCCAACGGCTAACAATCGCTCTTTGCCTTCGTGGTAATACTTCACCCGCCAATACTTCGATCCGTTTGGGTTAACTAGTAAAAAAAGGCCCGCGCCGTCTGATAGCTTGTAGGGCTTCTCCTTTGGTTTGGCGGTGTCTATCGCTCGTGCTGTAAGTTTCATGGGGGTACATCCTAACAGTGATTCGGTGGTACTCCCTGTTGTACCCCTTTAAGCTGTGGATTGGCTTAAACAGTGGCGTACATTCAGGGATACTGAATCCCCATCATAGCTGGATCTAACGGTCATTAATAGACGGATGTGAACGGAAATAAACACGTGTTATGAGTCTCTCTGTAAATCGCGTTCCAGCGGTAACTCTACTGTAATGCTAACCCCACCAAAAGGCGAATGGGCGGCACGAATCAGACCATTATGCGCTTGTACGATATTGACGCAAATCGCCAGCCCCAACCCGGAACCTCCACTGGCGCGGTTGCGCGAGCCTTCGGTGCGATAAAATCGTTCAAACAGCTTCTGTAACTGCTCGTCACTTACGCCGGGAGCGGAATCTGCGAAGGTTAATAACACCATGCGTTCGCGTTGTTCTGCGCTGATATGCAACCCGCCACCGCTATCGGTGTAGCGCAGACTGTTTTCCAGCAGGTTGTTGAACAGCTGCATCAGACGATCCCTGTCACCAAATACCGTCATGCTGTCGGGGAGCGAAAGCTGTATGGTCAATCCACGGCTGGCGAAGCGTTCACGAAATGCGCCGCTTGCCACTTCCAATAGGGGGATGAGGTCCAGCGATGTTTTCTGGTAGGCCAGCGCGCCTTCATCTGACATGGAGAGCTGATGAAGGTCGTCAACCAGTTTGGTGAGCGTACCGACTTCAGCCTGCAACGAGGCAACGGAGTCAGGGGTAAACTGGCGGACACCATCCTGAATGGCCTCCAGTTCACCGCGCAACACCGCCAACGGCGTACGCAGTTCGTGAGAAATATCGGCCATAAAGTCACGACGCATCTGCTGGTTTTTTTCCAGTGTACTGGCGAGCTGGTTGAAGTCCTGCGCCAGCTTGCCCAGCTCATCCGTACTGGTTGGCGTAACGCGAGTGGTGAAATCGCCCGCCGCCAGTTTGTGCGTGCCTTCCACCAACCGCTTAACCGGGGCCAGCAGGCTGCGCGCCAGCGTAAACGTCGCCAGCGCGGCCAGGATCGTGGAGAGCGCAACGATAAGCCAACTGGATCGTCTTTGCTGCATGTCGAAATTGATATCCGTATTCCGCGTTAAACGTTCCACGGGAGAGGCGATCACGGCGCCCACTTCGCTACCGTTAACGCGTATGGGATGGCGCATGCCGTCGCGAGGAACTGGGCCGCGCGGGCCGACCAGCACACGGGCATTTTGGTCGACAACCCAAAACTGTGTTCGCCAGCCGTGCGGCGGCATGCCTGGGCCCGGTTTATCATCGTCGTTGTCGTGTTCAAAAGAGCGCAGGATCTGGAAAACAAAACGATCGTTATTGCGTAAGAATCGCCAGTTGCCGTGCTGCTCGTACTGCTCGCTTAATGCGTCGCTGAGCATTTGCAGCCGTTGCTCGTTGCCGTGCTTGATATAGTCAATAAAACCACGTTCGAAGCTAATGCGTACGGCCCAGTGCATGCTGATCAGCAACACAATGCAGGTGGCGAAAATCGCCAGAAACAGTTTGCCGGTGATACCGGGCCGCCAGAACTTCATCAGGTGCTCCTTTTGCGCCGTGAAATCACCGCGTTGGTTTGCGTGTCGTTCGGCACGCGGGCAAAAATAATGGCGGGCAGCGCAATGATGAATGCGATGCACAGCCAGGTATACATAAAGACGGTATGCGTACTACCGCTGTCGATGGCGATATGCTGTTGGCCGAACATGCCCAGCAGCAGGCCAGCGATGGTCACACCAATACTCATCGATAGCTGCATGATCATCGACAGCAGGCTGTTACCGCTGCTGGCCAGATCGTCAGGTAAATCTTTTAACGTAAGTGTGTTCATGGATGAAAAACGCGTTGAGTTGACCATTCCCTGTAAAAACAGCACGAAGGGCAGGGCGTAATACCAGCCCAGCAGTGCCGTGGTCATTAGCAACAGACTGACCAGCGACAGGCCAAGCGTAGTGGTAATCAGCACACGACGGTAACCAAAGCGGTTAACGACCTGCACCACAATGCGCTTCATGCCCATACTGCCCAGCACCATCGGGATCATCATCAGCCCGGCATGAAAAGGTGAAAAACCGAGGCCAATCTGTAAAAACACTGGTGTCATAAACGGCAACATGCCGCTGCCGATGCGTCCGGCAAAACTGCCGAACAGACCTAGCGAGAAGGTTGGTGTGCGAAACAGATTCAGGCTAAATAGCGCACGCGGATTACGATGGGCGTGTTTCAGATATAGCGCAATAGCCAACACCCCGCAGATAACCAGCGCCGCCAGCGTGATACTGGAGAGGCCGGTTCCTTTGCTGCCATCGAGCGCCAGCGTCAGTACCGCCATGCCGACCGCCAGCATCGCGAACCCTGAGAGGTCGAAACGTCGGGTTTGCATGGTGTAGTTGGGCATCAGCATTAACGTCGCTATCGCGCCGACAATGCCTACCGGAATGTTAATCAAAAATATCCAGTGCCAGGAGACGTATTCAACCAGAATTCCGCCTAACGCCGGGCCCAGCAGCGGGCCGATTTGGCCGGGTAAAGTGACAAACGTCATTGCCGCCATATATTGCTCACGCGGGACGATTTTCATCACCGTTAGCCTGCCGACCGGCACCATCATCGCACCACCAACGCCTTGTAAGACGCGCGCCATCACCAGCTCGTTGAGCGTGCTCGACCCGGCACAAAACAGCGAGCCTAGCGTAAACAGAATGATGGCGGTGAAGAAGATATTACGCACGCCAACTTTGTCCGCCAGCCATCCGCTGGCGGGCAGCATCACGGCAACAGTTAAAACATATGACACAATGACCATATGCATGTGTAACGGGCTTTCCCCGAGGCTTGCCGCCATCGAGGGAAGCGCGGTGTTAACGATGGTGGTATCCAGCGACTGCATAAAAAAGCCAAATGCCACAATCCAAAGTTGCCAGCGGGTGCTGTCGGGAAGTTCTGTCATAACTCTGCTACCGGTTTGCTGTTTTTACGCGAAAAACGCAGACGCAGGCGGTCGAAAAAGAGATAGACCACGGGCGTGGTGTACAGCGTCAGGAGCTGGCTCACGACCAGCCCACCGACAATGGTTATCCCCAAAGGCTGACGCAGTTCAGAGCCATCTCCTGCGGATAACACCAACGGCAACGCGCCAAACAACGCCGCCAGCGTGGTCATCATTATTGGGCGAAAGCGCAACAGGCAGGCCTGGAAAATAGCTTCTTCCGGCTGTAGTTTGCCATTTCTCTGCGCTTCCAGCGCAAAATCGACCATCATGATGGCGTTTTTCTTCACAATGCCAATTAATAGCATGATCCCTATCAGGGCGATTAGGCTGAACGGGGCATTGAACAGTTCCAGCGCCAGCAACGCTCCAACGCCAGCCGAAGGTAGCGTGGAGAGAATGGTCAGCGGATGGACATAGCTTTCATACAGCATACCCAGCACGATATAGACCGTGGCGATGGCGGCGATAATCAGGATCACCTGCGAATTCATGGTGTCCTGAAATACCTGCGCGGTACCGGCAAAGCTACCGCGAACCGAGGAGGGGACACCGAGTTGGGTCATGGTTCTGTTGATGGCCTCTGTCGCTTCTGACAGTGAAGAACCTGTCGGCAGGTTAAACGACACGGTTGAGGCGGCAGACAAGCCCTGATGGTTCACAGACAGTGGCGCATTCGCCGGCTGCCATTTAGCAAAGTACGATAACGGGATCGCTTTACCGTCATTGTTGATGACGAACATTTTGTCCAGTGCGCTGATGTCCTGGGTGTAACGTCGATCGACCTCCATCACCACTTTGTACTGGTTCATCGGTTGATAAATTGTCGAAATCTGCCGTTGTCCGAAAGCGTTATTCAACAGGCTGTTGGCGGCGGCAACATCGATTCCCAGACGCGACATGGTGTCGCGATCGTAAATCAGATTCATCTCCGCGCCATTGTCCTGCTGATCGGAGTTGACGTCTGCCAGTTGGGGCAGGGCGGCAAGCGCCTTACGGATCTTCGGTTCCCACTCACGCAGCGCCGCGAGATCGTCGGACAGCAATGTGTATTGATAGCTGGCGTTGGCCTGGCGTCCGCCAACGCGAATATCTTGCACCGCCATTAAAAACAGATTCGCACCTGGCTCTTTTGAAAGCGCGACGCGCAGGCGGTCGATCACCTGCTGAGCCGTTTCATGGCGCTCATCACGTGGCTTGAGGGTAATAAACATCATCCCGCTGTTGACCCGCGAACCACCGGTAAAACCGGTGACGTTATTCACCGCCGGGTCGTCGCGGATGATCTGCATAAAGTCCTGCAGTTTGCCGCGCATCGCCTGAAATGAGATGCTCTGGTCGGCCTGGATCCCACCCATCAATACGCCGGTATCCTGCTCCGGGAAGAAGGTTTTGGGGATGGAAATATAAAGCCAGATATTCAGCGCGATGGTGCCAAGTAACACCACGCCTACCAGCCGCGTATGGCGTAGCACCCATTTAAGCGAGGTGCCGTAACTCTGTTGCAGCGCCACTAGCACACGACCAAAACCCCGCTTGCGAGACTGTTCGCGCGGGGTGCTGGATTTGAGCATCCAGCCGCACATCATTGGCGTTAATGTCAGCGACACCAGCAGCGAGATACCGATAGCAACCGACAGCGTGACAGCAAATTCACGCAGCAAGCGCCCAGGCAATCCGCCCATTAACAGCAGTGGCAGGAACACCGCCACCAGCGACAGACTCATGGAGAGCACGGTGAATCCCACTTCGCGCGTACCCTGTAACGCCGCCTGGAGCGGCTTCATTCCTGCTTCCAGGTGGCGGGCAATATTTTCCAGCACCACGATGGCGTCATCGACGACAAATCCCGTAGCAATGGTGAGCGCCATCAACGACAGGTTGTTCAGGCTGAATCCGCACAGATACATGGCGGCAAAGGTACCGATCAGCGAGACCGGAACCGCTACCGCGGGGATCAGGGTCGCGCGCCCGGAGCGCAGGAAAACAAAGACCACCAGGATAACCAGCGCCACGGAGATAATCAGCGTCTGTTCGACTTCTTCCAGCGAGGCGCGAATAGTCGGCGAGCGGTCCTGGGCGATTTGCAGATCGATAGCGGCCGGGACCAGCGTTTGTAGCTCCGGCAATTTGGCGCGAATGCTGTCTACCGTCTGAATAATATTGGCTTCCGGTAGCTTGCGGATCATCAGCAGAATGGCCGGTTTGGCATTGGTCATCCCCGCGTTGCGTACGTCCTGCACCGAGTCGGTTACAGACGCAACGTCGCCCAGTCGTACCGCCGCGCCGTTATTGTAGTGGATGATAATCGGCTGGTATTCGGCGGCGGTTTTCAGCTCATCGTTGGTTTGGACCTGCCAGCGGTGGGTATCATTCTCGATAGCGCCCTGCGGCTTACGCACGTTGGCGTTGTCAATTGCGCTACGTACGTCGTCCAGCGACACACCCTGGTTAAACAGCGCTTGAGGATTAAGCCCTACACGCACGGCAGGCAGAGAGCTGCCTCCAACGTCCACGTCGCCCACGCCGTCGATCTGTGCGATGGTCTGCGCCAGCTGGGTTGATGCGAAATCGTACAATTCACCTTGCGAGTACGTGTCCGATGTTAGCGTCAGGATCATGATTGGCGCATCGGAAGGGTTGGCTTTGCGATACGTTGGTCGGCTCGGCATCCCGCTGGGTAGCAGACTTTGCGCGGCGTTAATTGCGGCCTGAACGTCCCGCGCCGCGCCATTGATGTCACGGTCGAATTTGAATTCGAGAATAATACGCGTACTTCCAAGTGAACTGCTCGAAGTCATTTCGTTCACGCCCGCAATGCGTCCCAGCGAGCGCTCCAGCGGAGTTGCGACCGAGGACGCCATCGTTTCGGGTGAGGCACCCGGTAACGATGCGCTGACCATGATCACCGGAAAATCCACCTGCGGTAGCGGAGCGACCGGCAGCAGACGAAATCCGAGTATGCCGCACAGGGTGATGGCTACCGAAATGAGAATGGTCGCCACCGGACGATGAATGAAAAGCGCGAAAAATTTCATTTACGCTTCCTCTTCCTGACGCGGGAAGCGGCTTTTCACGTACAACGACAGACGGTCAAACAGCAGATAAATCACCGGGGTGGTAAACAGGGTTAATACCTGACTCACCAGCAGCCCACCGACCATGCCAATACCTAATGGACGACGTAACTCTGCGCCCACGCCGGTACTTAACATCAGTGGCAACGCGCCGAGCAGTGCCGCCAGCGTAGTCATCAGGATCGGGCGAAAACGCAGCAGACAGGCCTGGAAAATGGCATCGCGTGGTGACATTCCCTGTTCACGCTCCGCGGCAAGGGCAAAGTCGATCATCATGATGGCGTTTTTCTTAACGATACCGATGAGCAAAATAATGCCGATAATCGCGATGACGTCCAGTTCGCTCCCGGCAATCATTAACGCCAGGAGCGCCCCGACGCCCGCCGTCGGCAGCGTGGAGAGAATAGTAATTGGGTGAATAAAGCTCTCATACAGCACACCCAGTACGATATACATCGCGACAACCGCAGCCACAATCAGCCAGATGGTATTTCCCAGCGCGGCCTGGAAGGCGAGCGTGCTGCCCTGGAACTGGGTGGTAATATTTGCGGGCAGGTTAAGCGTTTTTTCGGCATCCAGAATCGCCTGTACCGCATCACCCAGCGACCACTCGTCTGGCACGTTGAACGAGATGGTGGTGACCGGGAACTGATCGAGGTGGTTAATCGACAGCGGGGCAAAACGCTGTTCAATACTGGCGATCGCGCTGAGCGGTACTATGCCACCGTCGCTACTGGTCAGACGTATTGTATCCAGTGCCGCAAGCCCCGGCGTATTGTTGGTGTCATGTTCTAACACCACGCGATACTGATTGGCCTGGGTGTAGATGGTTGAAATCAGTCGCTGGCCGAAGGCGTTGTACAGGGCGTTGTCGACATCTGACATGCTGATGCCCAAACGGCTGGCGCTGTCGCGATTGACGTTCACATATGCTACCAGCCCTTTGTCCTGCCAGTCGCTACTGACATCGGACAGTTGCGGTAGCTGATTTAGTTTTTCTATCAGCTGTGGAACCCAGGTGCTGAGGGCATCAAGGGATGTCGCTTGCAGCGTGAACTGATATTGCGTCCGGCTGACCTGAGTATCAATCGTCAGGTCCTGAGTGGGCTGAAGATAAAGGTCAACGCCGGGAACTCTGTCAACCGCGTCCTGTAGGCGCGCAATCACTTTCTGCACCCGATCGTCACGTTCATCCAGCGGCTTAAGGTTGATTTGTAAGCGCGCGCTGTTCAATGCCGTATTAGTGCCGTCCACACCGACAAAAGCGGTCAGGCTTTCTACCGCCGGATCTTGCAGGATGACATCTGAGACCTGACGCTGACGCTGAGCCATGCTGGCAAACGAGCTGGACTGTGGTGCCTGCAGCGTGCCCTGGATGATGCCGTTATCCTGTATCGGGAAGAAGCCTTTGGGAATAAAGACCCACAGCATGACGCTTAGCGCCAGCGTGCCGAGTGCAACGCCCAGCGTGAGCCACGGATGGTTGAGCACTTTCGCCAGCCAGTGGCCGTACCCGGCAATGACGCGATCAAACATTCGCTCTGAGGCACGGGAGAAGCGGTTTTGCTTACGCAATGAGGCCTGATTCAGCATACGCGCGCACATCATCGGCGTAAGAGTGAGCGAGACAACAGCGGAAATCAGAATCGCCACGGCCAGCGTCACAGCGAACTCCCGGAACAATCGGCCTACGATATCACCCATAAACAGCAGTGGGATCAGTACGGCGATCAGTGAAAATGTCAGAGAGATGATGGTAAAACCAATCTCGCCCGCGCCCTTCAGGGCCGCAGTCAGCGGTTTTTCGCCTTTTTCGATATAGCGTGAAATATTCTCGATAACCACGATAGCGTCATCCACCACAAAACCTGTCGCAATGGTTAGCGCCATGAGGGTCAGGTTGTTGATGGAGAAATCGAGGAATACCATCACCGCGAAGGTGCCGATTAACGATAACGGTACGGCGACCGCAGGAATAATGGTTGCCGGAATATTGCGTAAAAACAGGTAGATAATCATGACTACCAGCGCAATCGCCAGCATCAATTCAAATTGGGTATCCGCTACGGACGCACGGATATTGGTCGTACGATCGGAAAGTACGCTGACCTTAACCGATTTGGGCAGGCTCTCGGTGAGCTGCGGCAGCATCTGGCGGATACTGTCAGCAGTGGAAATGATGTTCGCGCCAGGCTGACGCTGAACATTCATCACAATGGCTTGTTGCTTATTGGCCCATGCGCCCAGCCAGCTGTTTTCGGCCCCTTGTTCTACGGTGGCGACATCGCCCAGACGAACCGGCGCCCCGTTTTTATAGGCAACAATGAGCTGACGATATTCATCCGCGGACTGCATCTGGTCGTTGGCTGAAAGGGTAACGGCACGCGTTGGGCCATCAAGACTCCCTTTTGCCGAATTGACGTTTGCACCGGTAATGGCCGTACGGATGGTTTCGCTGGTCAGACCGAGTGCGGCAATGGCCTGAGCGTTAAGTTTCACGCGGACCGCCGGACGTTGCCCACCGGAAAGTGTTACCAGGCCCACGCCGGGAACCTGAGAGATTTTCTGCGCGACGCGGGTTTCGACCATATCTTCCACCTGTGTCATCGGCATGGCGCTGGATGTGACCGCCAGCGTCATGATCGGCGGATCTGCCGGGTTTACCTTGCTGTATACCGGAGGGTTAGGGAGATCGCTGGGTAATAAATTGGTGGCGGCGTTAATCGCGGCCTGAACTTCCTGCTCGGCAACATCCAACGGGAGCGTCAGTTGAAACTGTAACGTAACGACCGATGCGCCACCGGAGCTTTGTGATGACATCTGTTTTAAGCCAGACATCTGTCCAAACTGACGTTCAAGCGGTGCGGTGACCGCCGAGGTCATGACGTCCGGGCTGGCGCCTGGGTAGAGCGTAACGACCTGAATCGTGGGGTAATCCACTTCAGGTAAGGCGGCGATTGGCAGGAAGCGATAACCGATAATTCCGGCAAGCAAAATCGCGACCATCAGCAGCGTGGTGGCGACGGGGCGCAGAATAAACAGGCGCGATGGTCCGCCTGTGTTGTCCGGAGGTAACACCTGCATCAGGAGTTGGCTCCTTTTTTGCCGTATCCGCGTGGAGCAGTTTTCTCGTCGGAAACAGAGGCGTCGTGCGCCTCAACGACTTCGACTTTTGCGCCTTCCGTCAGACGATCAATACCGTCGGTCACGACCCGATCGCCCGCAGACAACCCGGCAGTAATCACCACTTTTTGGCTATCCTGAATTCCCGGTTTAACCAGGTGTTTGCTCACTTTGTTATCGCTGTTCAGTACCCAGACAAAGTGGCCTTCGTTACCCATTTGCAGGGCGGCAGTTGGGATCACAACGGCATTTTGTTGTGTGTCGACCAGCATGCGGGCGTTAACGAACTGGTTAGGGAATAAAGCATCATCCTGATTGTTAAAACGAGCCTTAACTTTGATTGTTCCGGTGGTGGCATCAATTTGATTGTCGAGACTGAGCAGGACGCCTTCGCTCAGCTTTTGCGAATTGGTTCGGTCCCAGGCTTCGACCTTCAGCGGGCTCCCCGATTTTTGCGCCTGCAACACGGTAGCAATGTCGTTTTCAGGCAAAGTAAATATCAGGTCGATGGGATGCGTTTGCGTAATGACGACAATTCCGGTGGTATCGCCACTGGAAATTTGGTTACCGACATCGACCTGCTTCAGGCCGACACGACCATCGACAGGCGCGGTTATCCGGCTCCAGTCGAGCTGCAACTGAGCGCTGGCGACACTGGCTTCATCCGCTTTTATTGTGCCTAACGTCTCGTTGACCAGCGCCTGCTGGGCATCCAGCTCCTGGCGGGAGACCAGATTGGTTTTAACCAACTGTTGATAGCGGGCAAGATCGCGACGGGCATTCGCCAGCGTGGCTTTATCTTTTGCCAGTTGTCCCTGCGCCTGAGCCAGAGCAACTTTGAACTGGCTGGGATCTATCTCTGCCAGCAGGTCGCCGGCTTTAACCTGTTGTCCTTCCTCAAAGTGTAAGGCGATGAGTTGACCATCCACCCGACTACGCACCGTGGCGGTATTTGCGGCAGTAACGGTCCCCAGCCCTGTCAGATAGCGTGGCACGGCTTCCTCGGTGGCGGTGGCAGCCTGCACGGGAGCCAACGGTCCGGAGCGCATTCCACGCCGTCCTGACCCCGCCGTGTGCTGCGCGGGTTTGGTCGCGCCCGGTGCGGTTCCCTGGGATGCGCTGCGGCTTTGCCAGAACCAGATGGCGGCGACGGCGGCCACGACGATCACGATTGCTATCACCCAGCGGGATTTATTACTGCCTTTCATTGTTATGAGTTTCTCATCCTGAAACGATTCGCGGAATGATACTAGTTTAGCCAGTGAACAAGGGAGAAAAATGGAGGAATTATGAAACACTGTCGGGATTCGTCTGAATGCTGACGCGGCTTTGCGAGGCGTTACGCAACAATCGGTGGTGAAGATAGCGAATACGCAATTGTGCGATAGAGTGCTGACAAGGCAAAAAGGAGGAAAGTCAGAGATTTCAGCAGGACGCTGGAACGGGAAAGCCCCTCCCGAGGAAGGGGCCAAAATAAGGAAAGGGTTATGATGAAGCAGGTCATCATACTGGTGATACTCTTAGTCATTAGCTTCGCGGCTTACTAAGACACCAGGGGGAGGGGAAACCCTCCCTAACCCTCACTCCTGAAAATAAGCCACAGCAAGGATGATGTCAATACGCACACTTTTCAGCATGCGAGCGGCTTAGCGGAAAACAACGTCAGCCCAGCGGGCCAGTCCGGCGGTGACAGAACCGAAGTCATCGCCACCCGCGATAGGGATCCCGGGAAGCTGCTGGGCGAGGGCTTTTTTAATCAGCGGCGAACGCGCGCTGCCGCCGGTCAGATAAATCACGTCCGGTTTTTCCTGTGCGTTGTCCAGCGCCAGCTGGACCTGCTCCAGAATACGCGCCAGGGGCTGATTGAGCGCAGCTTCCAGTCCGTGTTGATTGATATCGGTTGCCAGCGTGTCGCTGATAAACGGTATCGCCGCCGTTACAATGGTCTGGTCGGAAAGTGCGATTTTGCTCTCTTCTGCACTGCGCACCAGGCGATAGCTCAGACGCTCGCGCCAGACTTTAAGCAGCAGAGCGACTTTATCAGCTTCTCTTGCGTCGCGGACAAGATCGTTGAGCAATCTACCGTTGGCGCTGCTGTAGAAATCACTTTGCGCGGGAACGTCGTTGATTGCGACCGCGTTCCACCAGGGGAGAATCGGTAAGGCGATACCTTTTTCAGTCTCACCGCCCATACCCAGCAGCGGCATCAGGTGTTTAAACGCCAGCGCGATATCCAGATCGTTCCCGCCTACGCGGCAGCCACTGTGTCCCAGCAGGCTGTTTTCGCGATCGGCGCGCTGATGCCATTGCGGCCCCATCAGCAGCAGTGAACAGTCGGTCGTACCCCCGCCGATATCCACCACCAACACGCGTTTTTCTTCCTGCAGCGTCGCTTCGTAATCCAGTCCCGCCGCTACCGGCTCGTACTGGAAGACGACATCCTGAAAACCGGCGCGTTTGGCCGCACGTTCAAGAATACCCTGCGCCTGGGTGTTGGCGTCATCGCCACCTAATCCCTGGAAGTTGATGGGCCGACCAATCACGGCCTGAGTGATAGCTTCCGGCAGCTGGCTTTGCGCCTGGTTGCGAATGTGCAGCATCATTGCACAGACCAGATCTTCAAACAGCGCAACCTGCTGCGGCTTCAGACCGCTGGCACCCAAAAATGATTTTGGTGATTTAACGAAGTACACCTCTTCCGGGTCTTCAATATACTGACCCAGCGATGCCAGACCGAACTGCACGCTGTTCGCGTTAACGTCGATGTCTTCTTCGCGGTTGTAGCGCATCGCACGGCGAAGCAGCGCCTGCGTTTCATCGTCCGTAGTTGGGATGTCATGATGGCGATACAGCCACTCGCTAACCGCTTCGCGCGTTGGTGCGCACAGCATTGAGGGTAGCAGCGTGCTGTTATTTTCCATTTTGAGCAGGTGAGGCTGCCCATCACGCATAACGGCCACTGAACAGTTTGCCGTACCGTAGTCAAAACCAATAAACACCGTAAAAATCCCCATGCCAGTGAAGAAGGGGCGTGACTTTAACGAATAGTTGACGCCCCGACAACTGGAATATGAAAGCAAGGCGTACTGATTGAATACCGTTTATGCTTTAGGTTTGCGAAAAAGGAAAACTAAATGTTCACGCTGAGCTGGCAACCGCCTTATGACTGGCCCTGGATGCTGGGATTTCTTGCCGCCCGTGCGGTTGAAGGTGTCGAAACCGTAGAGGAACTGAGCTATGTCAGAAGCCTGTCCGTAGGGGAGCATCGTGGTCTGGTGCGCGTTGTCCCGGATCTGCACGCCAACGTGCTACACGTGACATTGAGCACAGGGTTACAGCCGGTAGCTTCCGAGTGCCTGGCAAAAATAACGCGCTTGTTCGATCTTGGCTGTTGCCCGCAGCAAATTATCGGCGCGCTGGGTAGCCTCGGTGCGGCGCGTCCGGGACTGCGCCTGCCGGGATGTGTCGATGCGTTTGAGCAAGGGGTGCGGGCGATTTTAGGGCAGTTAGTCAGCGTATTGATGGCCGCGAAACTGACGGCGAAAGTGGCGCACGCTTACGGGGAAGCGCTGGAGGATGCGCCCGAGTATGTGTGTTTTCCTACGCCGGAAGCGCTTGCCAATGCCGATCCACTGCACCTGAAAGCGTTAGGAATGCCGCTCAAACGCGCTGAAGCGTTGATTCACCTGGCTCATGCAACCCTTGAAGGAACGCTCGCGACAACAGCCCCTGCCGATATCGAACAAGGCGTTAAGCAGCTACAAACGTTTCCCGGGATAGGGCGCTGGACCGCCAACTATTTCGCGCTACGTGGTTGGCAGGCGAAGGACGTTTTTCTTCCGGATGATTATCTGATTAAACAGCGTTTTCCCGGCATGACACCGGCCCAGATCCGACGGTATGCAGAGCGCTGGAAACCCTGGCGCTCCTATGCGCTGTTACATATTTGGTATACGGATGGCTGGCAACCGTCAGTTGATGGCGAAATTACTGGTATTCAGTAACAGGTCCAGCGGTTGGGCATCGGCAATAATATCGCCATAAATCATATCAACACCGATGCCAGAAAGCGTATCCATGATGAGTGGCAACTGCACCGGACCGGCGATAGTTTTTATGTCCAGGCGCTGGGCATGACCCTGGATAATGGACACCCACATTTCGTCGATCAGGTTGCCGGGAGCGCTGGCACTTAGCTCGCTGTCGAGCAACAGGTAATCGACAATGCGATATTTCAGGTTGTCAAAGAGCTCTAAATCGCGACCAACCTGACTTAATACAATTCGACAACCGTACTGACGCAGTCGATGCAGGGCGGATATAGCCTGCGTTGGGTTGGTTTTGAAGACGCTTGCCGGAATGGTCAGATGCAGCAATCGCGGCGGTAGTGGACTGCGTTGCAAGTGCTCCAGCAACTCATCGATAAGTTCTGTGTTGAGCAGGCCGACGGCGGAAAGGGGCAGGGCAATACTGAGGCCCTTACTGGCTACTGCTTGGGCAGAGTTCTGGAAGAACTCGCTAAATACCCGACGGTCAAGCGCCTTGCTTAACACGGGATCGACCAGCCCGGCGCGGAAGGCTTGCTCCTCAATGACTTCGCCCTCAGCGGTGCCTAAGCGAAGCGAGAGAAGCCAGAAGCTAAACGTCTCCGGTATACGCGGGGAAGCCACACCTCTGGCGATCATCAGCATTGGGTTGTGCATAATGGTGTGTCTTTGTTCATCCAATGTCAGTTGACTACGCGCGGCATGGGCCTGGCTTTGCTGAGGTTCATAGACACAGACTCGCCCACGGCCGCTGTTTTTCGCCGCGTAGCAGGCGATATCGGCCTGAGACATCACATCGGTCGCGACATGGTTTTTCTCATCAATGAGCGTAATCCCCGCACTGGCGCCAATGCGGTGTAACCGGCCCTCCCACATAAAGTGGTAATCGTTGATGGCGCTGATGATGCGACCTGAGATAAAGCGGGCGCTTTCGATATTACAATCCGGTAGCAACAGACCAAACTCGTCGCCGCCCAGGCGTGCCAGCATATCGCTGGATCGCAACATGCTGAGCATAAGTGCAGAGAGTTCACGCAGCAGAGCATCGCCGGCGGCATGACCCGCGCTGTCGTTCACCGCTTTAAAACGATCCAAATCGATAAAAACCAGTACATGGCTCTGGTGCGTGTCGTGTACCGAATGCAGCAATTGTTTTAGATGGTTTTCGAAGCTGACCCGGTTTGCCAACTGGGTCAGGTCATCATGCGAGGCGCTGTAGCTAAGCTGGCGGAGCATCTTCCGCGACTCTGTGACGTCCTGAATAACCAACACCGAGCCAATGCTGCCGCCGTCGAGGGTGCTGAGGGGCGTGATGCTGTACTGAATGTCATAACTGTTGCCGTTACGACAATGCAGAACCACTTCCTGTTCGATTGCCGTACGTGACATGTCAGCACTGTAGATATTTTCCATCAGCGGACCGTTCTCGCCAAAAGTAATATGTAGTACCGTCAATAGCGGAATGCCGATGGCACTGTCCTGCTGCCAGCCGCTCATTTTCTCAGCAACCGGATTCATAAAGGTCACGTTCATATCGACATCAATACAAATCACCGCTTCGCCGATTGAATCCAGCGTAATGTGAAGGCGCTCTTTTTCCTGAAACAGCGCTTCGTTAAGCTGCTTGACTTCGGTCATATCCATATTGATACCAAGTAAGCGTTCAACTTCACCGTCTTTATTCAGTACCCGGTTGGCCAACGAGCGGATATGGCGTATGCCATCTTTTACCGCGATACGAAACTCAAGCTTAAACGGAGCCCGTGCGGCCAGTGAATCACGAATCACATTTTCGGCGTACTCACGATCTTCGGGTACCACGCACTCATACCAGACTTGCCAACTGGGCTTGATATGCGCAGGAACTTCGTAGAGATCGAACATCCGTTTATCCCAGCTGATCACGTCAGGCTGGAGTTCCCATTCCCAGATCCCAATCCCCCCGGCTTCATTGGCGAGGGTAATGCGCTCCATCAACCGTTTGTTAATCCACTCGGTATGCTTCAGGTCGTTAATGTCCTCAACCTGCGCGATAAAATAGAGTGGGGTATTGTCGCTATGACGCACCAACGAAACGGCCAGCAACGCCCAGACGACGTCGCCCGAACGGGTGTAATAGCGTTTTTCCATGGAGTAGCTGTTGATTTCCCCGCGCGCCAGCATATCTAACTGCTCGAGATCATTATTCAGATCTTCCGGCCAGGTTAATTGCTGGAAGGTTAGCGAACGTAGCTCATCCTGGCTGTAGCCCAGAAACTGGCACAGCGCTTTATTCGCCTGGAGCCATTGCCCCTCGGTCCCCACTAGCGCCATACCAATCGCGGAATATTCCATGGCATTGCGAAAGCGCGATTCGCTTTCAGAGATATGTTTGCGTTCGGCCCGAAACGCGTACATCACCATCGTCATCATATTGGCCGGCAGCAGGATCATCAAAAACGGCAGCCAAGGCAGGCTGGTCGTCAAGTTGGGTTTTGGGATGTAGAGCAGCGAAGGGTCGGCGGCCAACATCATCGAGACCATCATCACGGTGCTGAGGAAAATTAAAAATGCCTCCATTCGCGGCAGACGAACAGCGCTCCACATCAACAGGACGATAACGCAGGTAAAAGGCCATGGAAGATACATCATGGACAGCCAACTGAGCGTCAAGGTCACCAGAAGTGTGATGACGGTTTCAAGCAGTAACCGTGGGTCGCGGTGGCGGAGCAGATAATGGGGCTTAAACAGCAAACCTAACGGCACCAGCGCCAGCGCGCCGATGGACTCTGACAGCACCCAAATAAGAAAGGTATTTAACGAGGTTTCCTTTGGCAGCAATAACCACAGTAGCAAGCCGCCCAACACGGGAGGAACCACGGCGCTGCCAAAAGCCAGGCGCGCCCAGTCGTTGAGATTTTGTAAGGGATTGTACCAGGGCAGCAGTTTACGCAATAGCATTGCGCCAACGACAGCCTCAATAATGTTGATAGCAGTATAGGTGAAGCTAAGCGATTCACCGGGGAAGAAGAGTAAGGACGCACCGATATTACCAAATGAACAAGCCAGCGCAATTCCCGGCCACATCTTTCCCGCATGACGGTAAAAAGCCACCATCATGATTGACGTTGGGAACCAAAGCGGCGCCAGTTGTGCGCCGAAACGTGACAGTTCCAGCGAGAATAGCGTAAAAATGAAAGCCACCAGACCTAAACTGGCCAGGCGCAGTAGAGGATGGGGTAAGGTAACTAAAACATGTTGGGATTGTTTACTCATTACCACTCTACCCAAATAGCCGTTGTCGCCCAGCAGAGATGCCGGACGCATCACATTTAATCTGGGATTATGCTAGTACAAACAATTTACAATTTATACGCCAGCTGCTCATAAATTAACACTCTCAAGCTATTAATTCCTAAGGCAGGTGAATAAATATAGCGGCTGTTCTAAATCTGACCATTTTAATTTGCGACAGGGACAGCATTGGTGCAGCCTGGGGTGGCATCGCGCCTCTGAAATCCCTATAATTGCCGCGTTTGGCGTTTCGGCGCCGCCCTTCCTTACATCCAGGTTAATCAGGTCGCTAAATTTATGACTGATCAGTCCCATCAGTGCGTCATTATCGGCATTGCCGGCGCATCGGCTTCCGGCAAGAGCCTTATTGCCAGTACTCTTTATCGCGAATTGCGTGAACAAGTCGGTGACGAACATATTGGCGTTATTCCCGAAGACAGCTATTACAAAGATCAAAGCCATCTGTCGATGGAAGAACGCGTAAAAACCAACTACGACCATCCGAACGCGATGGATCACAGCCTGCTGTTTCAACATCTGCAAACGCTGAAACGCGGCTCTGCCATTGAGCTGCCGGTTTATAGCTATGTTGAGCACACGCGTACGCAAGACACTATTCATATCGAACCGAAGAAAGTCATTATCCTGGAAGGCATTTTGCTGCTGACGGATGCGCGTTTGCGCGATGAGATGAACTTTTCTATTTTTGTTGATACGCCGCTGGATATTTGTCTGATGCGCCGTATCAAGCGGGATGTGAATGAACGTGGTCGTTCAATGGATTCGGTGATGGCGCAATACCAGAAAACCGTCCGTCCAATGTTCCTGCAATTTATTGAGCCTTCAAAGCAATACGCCGACATCATTGTGCCGCGCGGGGGTAAAAACCGCATCGCCATCGATATTCTGAAGGCTAAAATCAGTCAGTTCTTTGAATAAGTTCAGCGAATTGTGTACCGTTCAGTGATAACCTGGTTCACCCTTAACGCACCTGGCATTAAGGGTTTGAAGCACGAAAGGAGAAAGTGCCATGCGTTTATGTGACCGAGATATTGAAGCCTGGTTGGATGAAGGTCGCCTGTCGATCACTCCACGCCCTCCTGTCGAGCGAATCAATGGCGCCACGGTAGATGTGCGTCTTGGCAACAAATTCCGTACGTTCCGCGGTCATACGGCGGCGTATATCGATTTGAGCGGACCGAAAGATGAAGTCAGCGCCGCGCTGGATCGCGTGATGAGTGATGAAATCGTCCTCAAGGACGGCGAGGCATTCTTCTTGCATCCGGGTGAGCTTGCGCTGGCGGTAACATTCGAATCCGTGACGCTGCCTTCCGATCTCGTCGGTTGGTTAGATGGCCGTTCATCTCTGGCGCGTCTGGGACTGATGGTACACGTCACCGCACACCGTATCGATCCGGGCTGGTCTGGCTGTATCGTACTGGAGTTTTACAACTCCGGAAAATTACCCCTGGCTCTGCGTCCGGGCATGCCGATTGGCGCGTTAAGTTTCGAACCGCTTTCCGGTCCGGCAGCGCGACCATACAACCGTCGTCAGGATGCGAAGTATCGCGACCAGCAGGGCGCCGTTGCCAGCCGGATCGATAAAGACTGAGTGTTTATCAGTCCATTGGGGATAGCATGAGACGATTTCTGACGACGCTGATGATTCTTCTGGTCGTGCTGGTGGCCGGCTTTTCTGCGTTAGTACTGTTGGTGAATCCGAATGATTTCCGCGCGTATATGGTCAAGCAGGTTGCCGCACGTAGCGGGTATCAGCTGCAGTTGGATGGCCCCCTGCGTTGGCACGTATGGCCGCAACTGAGTATCCTCTCAGGGCGAGTGGTGTTAACAGCTGAAGGCGCCAGCGAGCCTCTGGTTCGTGCCGACAATATGCGTCTCGACGTCGCGTTGTGGCCGCTGTTGAGCCACCAGCTCAGCGTGAAGCAGGTGATGCTCAAAGGCGCAGTGATTCAACTGACCCCGCAAACTGAGGCGGTGCGCGGTAAAGATGCGCCCGTTGCCCCAAAAGACAATATGTTGCCCGATCTGGCGGAAGACAAAGGATGGTCGTTTGATATCGCCCGTTTGCGCGTTGCCGACAGTGTTCTGGTATTCCAGCATGAAGACGATGAACAAGTTACCGTTCGTGATATTCGTCTGGAGATGGAACAAGATAGCCAGCACCGCGGCACGTTTGATTTTTCCGGGCGTGTGAACCGCGATCAGCGCGATCTCGCATTATCCTTTAACGGTACGGTCGATGCCTCCGATTATCCGCACAACTTATCTGCGAATATCGAGCAGTTAAGCTGGCAATTGCAGGGGGCCGATTTGCCGCCGCAGGGGATCAACGGTCAGGGACATCTTCAGGCGCAATGGCTGGAAGAGAAAAAACAGCTTTCGTTTAGCCAGATAAATTTGACCGCCAATGACTCTTCGTTCTCCGGGCAAGCGCACGTATCCTTGTTGGAAAAACCGGAATGGGCCGTCGACCTAAAATTTGGTCAGCTCAATCTGGATAACCTGCTCGTACAACATGACGCAGCGGCGACAGCAAAAGGTGACGTTCAGCAAGGTCAGAGTCAGTCAACGCTGGCGCGCCCCGTCATTGCTTCCCAGGTTGATGCCGTTTCGTATCAAGGACTCAAGGGTTTTTCGGCAGATATCGCTTTGCAGGCTGACAAAGTGCTGTGGCGGAAAATGGCGTTTGAGAATGTTTCGGCAAAAATAGACAACCAGTTCGGCTTACTGAACATTGCGCAGTTGCAGGGAAAAAGTGATGGCGGGCTGATCTCACTGCCCGGCACGCTGGATGCCAGAAAGGGAGAACCGCGAGCGGTCTTTCATCCGCGCCTGGAAGGTGTGGAAATTGGCACTATTTTGAAGGCCTTTGATTACCCCATCGCACTCACCGGCAAGCTGTCGCTGGCGGGAGATTTTTCCGGCTCAGATATTGATGCCCAGGCGTTTCGCCATAGCTGGCAAGGGCAGGCCCATGTCGAAATGAACGATACGCGAATGGAAGGGATGAACTTCCAGCAGATGATTCAACAGGCTGTAGAACGCAGCGGTGGGGATGTTAAATCTCAGCAAAACCTCGATAACGTGACCCGGTTGGATCATTTTGTAACCGATATGACGCTGGATAACGGAGAGGTGACGCTGGATAACATGGCAGGCGAGTCCGCGATGTTGGCGCTAACCGGCAAAGGAACGTTAGATCTGGTGAAGCAGAATTGCGACACGCTGTTTAACATTCGCGTGCTGGGCGGTTGGGATGGCGAAAGTAAGTTAATTAGTTTCCTGAAGGCCACCCCGGTTCCTCTCAGGGTCTATGGCCAGTGGCAATCACTGAACTACAGTCTGCAAGTTGATCAGCTTTTGCGTAAGCATCTGCAGGATGAAGCAAAACGTCGTCTGAATGACTGGGCAGATCGCAATAAAGATTCCCGCAACGGCAAAGATGTTAAAAAGTTGCTGGATAAGCTCTGATTCATATTGCCGGATGGTGGCTAATGCCCCATCCGGCTCGTGACTTACACCTCGTAATCCATCTCTTCTTCACCGTGTAGCGGTATCAGCTGGACCTTTTGCACGCGATGATTTTCCACCTGCAGGGTTTTCAGTCGGTAGTCGCCAACCTGAACTTCCTCCCCGGTTTTTGGGATACGCTGCAAATACTCCATTAACAGTCCGGCAATGGTGTGATACTCACGCTTATCGTCTAACGGGATAGGCACGTACTGCACCAGGTCTTCCAGTGGCATATGTCCGTTAGCGGTCCACGAACCATCGGCGTTTTTCTGAATATCATGGCGGGCGTCGATTTCCTCTACCTCGTTTGGCAGATTGCCGGCGATGGTTTCCATCACATCACTCAGCGTCACAATCCCTTCGACGGAACCAAATTCATCGGCTACAAACGCGAAGTGCGTGCGGGCATTACGGAACTGCTCAAGCGCCGGAAGCAGCGGCAAGGTCTCCGGGAACACCAGCGGCTGGCGAATCAATACACGCAGGTCGAGCGGTTCGCCGCGCAGAGACTGTTGCAGCAAATCGATGACATGCACCACGCCCAGCAGTTCCTCCTGCTCGTCTTCGCCAGTGACCACCAGACGCGTATGCTGGTTTTTTTCCAGTAAGGCGCGGATTTCTGCTTCGGGCGCATTGAGGTCGATATGTTCAATATCGTGGCGCGAGGTCATGATACTGCTGACGGTACGCTGATTGAAGTTCAGCACACGTTCAATCATCCGCCGCTCCTGAGGCGCAAAAATCTGACCTTCATGATGATCCGCCAGCATCGCCGCGGTTTCGGCATCCAGTTCGGCATCTTCCTTTTGCCCGCTCAGCAGCCGCATTACCGCCTCGGCGGTGCGCTGGCGCAGAGTATGGTTGGCTGAGAGGAAGCGACGACGGTTAAAGATAGCCAACTGGTTCAATGCTTCGATCATGACCGAGAAGCCGATGGCCGCGTACAGGTAACCTTTCGGGATATGGAAACCAAACCCTTCGGCCACCAGACTGAAACCAATCATCAGCAGGAAGCTCAGACACAGAATAACAATAGTTGGATGGCTGTTAACAAAGCGCGTCAGCGACTTGCTGGCCAGCAACATCAGGCTGATGGCAATAATGACTGCCGCCATCATCACCGCCAGGTGATCGACCATGCCAACAGCGGTAATGACGGAATCCAGAGAGAAGATGGCGTCCAGCACCACGATCTGCGCGACCACACCCCAGAACTTAGCGCCTTTACGCTGGGTGGGGTTATCGCTGTCTTTCCCTTCCAGCCGTTCGTTGAGCTCCATAGTGGCTTTAAACAGTAGGAAGAAACCACCGAACAGCATGATCAGATCGCGGGCGCTGAAGCTGAGATCGCGAATGCTGAACAGCGGCGTGGTCAGCGTTACCAGCCAGGATATTGATGCCAGCAGCAGCAGGCGCATAACCATTGCCAGCAGTAGCCCTGTAATACGCGCCTTATCCCGCTGGGCAGGAGGTAGTTTCTCCGCGAGGATGGCAATAAAAACAAGATTATCAATGCCAAGAACAAGTTCGATCACGATTAACGTGACCAGTCCGGCCCAGATTGACGGATCGGCAATCCATTCCATAGTAAATGCTATACCCATAGTTGTATGACAATTGTCACAATTCGATCATGGGTAAAACTGGCGAAAAATGCAATGGCGAGAAGGGATTTCTCTGTCGGTTATATCAGAACTGATGCAGGATAATAGCCTTAATGTAACTACAGGAAATGATTTTATTAATCTAAATATATTTAGGAAATATCGCAGGTGGAATATTTCTATATCAATATTGTCAATATCAATAAAATCCTAAAAATATATAAATCCGACGCTTAATATTAATCTTAAAAGCCAGGTATCGGCGGTTTGCTATCTTGCCTGATATTCGCATAGCTGCAACAATTCTTGCGGTAATAATCAAAAGATAAATATTTCCTCATCAATCAGTGGCGCCATTCCCGATGCGTTAACGCTGTAAATGTGATGAAAATAAAGGAGAAGATAAAAATTTAAATTAATCAGTGCATTGGTAGCTAGTGAAGCCAGGGGCGGTAGCGTGTCTGGTCGCCTGAAACAAGCCTAAATTATTCTGTCAAGAGACCGCAGATGAATTCATTTTTTTTAGGACTGATGCCAGTTAAATTCCATTTCAATTGACGGCAAGGTAAATACGTACAGGCGAAGTCGCTATTTAGATTGCATGTGATAAATACTCTGCCAAAGTGATAAATAATCAATGATGAAATCCAAACTTAAATTGATGCCAGTATTGGTATCGGTAATCTTGATAAACGGTTGTACCGTGCTTCCGGGCAGCAATATGTCTACGATGGGCAAAGATGTGATTAAACAGCAGGACGCTGATTTTGATATCGATCGCATGGTGAATGTTTATCCACTCACGCCACGGCTGGTCGAACAATTACGTCCTCGACCAAATGTTGCACAGCCTAATATGTCGCTGGACCAGGAGATTTCCGGATATCAGTACCGGGTAGGCCCGGGGGATGTCCTGAATGTGACCGTCTGGGACCATCCTGAACTCACCACGCCAGCCGGGCAGTACCGTAGCTCAAGCGATACCGGCAACTGGGTGCAGCCTGATGGCACCATGTTTTACCCCTACATCGGCAAAGTCAGCGTGGTAGGAAAAACGTTGGCAGAGATTCGTAGTGATATTACCGGGCGCTTAGCGAAGTACATTGCTGACCCGCAGGTGGACGTTAATATCGCCGCTTTCCGCTCGCAGAAGGCTTATGTCTCCGGGCAGGTAAACAAATCCGGCCAGCAGGCCATTACCAACGTGCCGCTTACCGTTCTCGATGCCATCAACGCCGCTGGCGGTCTTACCGAGGCGGCAGACTGGCGCAACGTTGTACTGACTCATAAAGGGCAAGAGCAACGCATTTCACTGCAAGCGCTGATGCAAAATGGCGACCTGAGCCAGAACCGTCTGCTCTATCCTGGCGACATTCTGTTTGTGCCGCGTAATGACGATTTGAAAGTCTTTGTGATGGGCGAAGTGAAAAAACAGAGCACCCTCAAAATGGACTTCAGCGGCATGACGCTTACCGAAGCGCTGGGCAATGCCGAAGGTATCGACCTGACCACCTCCAATGCCAGCGGCATTTTCGTTATTCGACCATTGAAAGGCGAGGGCGGGAACAACGGCAAGATCGCCAATATCTATCAGCTTGATATGTCCGATGCGACGTCGCTGGTGATGGCAACATCATTCCGACTCCAGCCATACGATGTGGTGTACGTCACTACCGCGCCGGTTGCTCGCTGGAACCGTTTGATCAATCAGTTGCTGCCGACTATTAGCGGTGTTCGCTATATGACGGACACGGCCAGCGACCTTCACAACTGGTAATCATCATGTTTAACAAAATCTTAGTTGTCTGTGTGGGGAACATTTGTCGTTCCCCGACGGCAGAGCGTTTATTAAGGCAATTTCATCCGGCGTTAACGGTCTCTTCAGCCGGTCTTGGGGCGCTGGTGGGGAAAGGCGCGGATCCGTGTGCTATTAGCGTGGCGCAGGCGCACAACCTGTCACTGGATAATCATTGTGCCCGGCAGATCTCGGGACGCATGTGCCGGGAGTATGACCTGATCCTGACCATGGAGAAGCGCCATATCTCTGCCCTGTGTGAAATGGTACCGGAGATGCGCGGCAAAGTGATGCTTTTTGGGCACTGGGACAGCGAGCGCGAAATTCCCGATCCGTATCGTAAAAGCCGTGATGCGTTTGACGCGGTGTACGCATTACTTGAACGGTCTGCCCGCCAATGGGCTCAGGCACTGAACGCAGAGCAGGGAAAACAATGACAGAAAAAGTTAAACAGTCTGCTGCGCCGGTAACGGGCAATGATGAAATCGATATTGGTCGTCTGGTTGCAACGGTGGTGGAGGCCCGCTGGTGGGTATTAGGCATTACCACGGCTTTTGCATTGTGTGCCGCGGTCTACACGCTGTTCGCCACACCCATCTACAGTGCGGACGCGCTGGTGCAAATTGAGCAAAATACCGGAAATTCACTGGTGCAGGATATTGGCTCGGCGTTGTCGAACAAACCGCCGGCCTCGGAAGCGGAAATTCAGCTCATCCAGTCGCGTCTGGTATTAGGGAAAACGGTAGACGATCTTAACCTCGATATCGCCGTTACCAAAGATACATTCCCTATTTTTGGCGCGGGCTGGGACCGGCTGATGGGCCGCCAGAACGAAACGGTTAATGTGACCACCTTCACGTTGCCAAAGGCAATGAATGAACAAACCTTCACGCTCAATGTGCTGAATGACAAAAGCTATCAACTGGTGAGTGACGGGGGTTTTAGCGCCCGGGGGCAAGTCGGCAAGGTGTTGGAACATGATGGCGTGACGATGCTGGTTGAGGCGATTCATGCCAGCCCGGAGAGCCAATTTACCGTCAGCAAATTCTCCACGCTGGGCATGATAAACACCCTGCAAAATAACCTGATGGTGACGGAAACGGGCAAAGACACCGGCGTATTGAGCCTGACGTTTACCGGCGAAGACCGCGAGCAAATCCGCCAGATCCTCGACAGTATTACCCGCAACTATCTGCAACAAAACGTGGAACGTAAATCCGAAGAGGCCGCCAAAAGTCTGGCGTTTCTGGCAAAGCAACTGCCTGAGGTACGTAACCGGCTTGACGTTGCTGAAAACAAGCTGAACGCCTTTCGTCAGGATAAAGACTCCGTGGATTTGCCGCTGGAAGCCAAAGCGGTGCTGGATTCGATGGTGAATATCGATGCGCAACTGAATGAACTGACCTTTAAAGAAGCGGAGATTTCCAAGCTGTTCACCAAAGCGCATCCGGCGTACCGCACGCTGCTGGAAAAACGCCAGGCGCTGGAAGATGAGAAAAGTAAGCTGAACGGGCGCGTAACGGCGATGCCGAAAACGCAGCAGGAAATTGTTCGTCTGACGCGTGATGTGGAGTCCGGTCAGCAGGTCTATATGCAGTTGCTGAACAAGCAACAGGAACTGAAGATTACCGAGGCCAGTACGGTTGGCGATGTGCGTATTGTCGATCCCGCGATTGCCCAGCCTGGCGTGCTGAAGCCGAAAACGGCGCTGATTATTCTCGGCAGTATCATTCTCGGTTTAATGCTTTCCGTGGTGGGCGTATTGCTGCGTTCTCTGTTTAATCGCGGTATTGAAAGCCCGCAGGCGCTGGAAGAGCATGGTATCAGCGTGTATGCCAGTATTCCGCTATCTGAATGGCAAAAAGCGCGTGATAACGTTCAGACCATTAAAGGTGTGAAACGCTACAAGCAAAGCCAGCTGTTGGCCGTGGGGAATCCAACGGATCTCGCCATAGAAGCGGTACGTAGCCTGCGTACCAGCCTGCACTTTGCCATGATGCAGGCGCGTAACAACGTATTGATGTTGACCGGCGTCAGCCCGTCGATTGGTAAAACGTTTGTCTGCGCCAACCTGGCGGCAGTCATCAGCCAGACCAACAAACGCGTGCTGTTGATCGATTGCGACATGCGCAAAGGCTATACCCACGAACTGCTGGGGACCAATAACATCAACGGCCTGTCTGAGATCCTCATCGGCAAGGGGGATATATCATCCAGCGCCAAACCGACATCGATTCCGCATTTTGATCTGATCCCTCGCGGTCAAGTCCCTCCCAATCCTTCCGAGCTGTTGATGAGCGAGCGTTTCGGCGAACTGATTGCCTGGGCCTGCTCACACTATGACCTGGTGCTGATTGACACCCCACCAATTCTGGCGGTGACCGACGCGGCGATTGTTGGCCGTCATGTCGGCACCACGCTGATGGTGGCGCGTTATGCGGTCAACACGCTGAAAGAGGTGGAAACCAGCCTGAGTCGCTTCGAGCAAAATGGCATCCAGGTGAAAGGGGTGATCCTCAACTCGATATTCCGCCGTGCCAGCGGGTATCAGGATTACGGCTACTACGAATACGAATACACGTCGGATGCGAAATAAATCACCAACCCTGCCGGATGCGGCGAAAACGCCTTATCCGGCCTACAAAAGCGTATCTATCCGGAAACGAAAATGACGACAGAAAACCCGCTAATTTCAATTTATATGCCAACCTGGAACCGCCAGCAGCTGGCCATTCGGGCGATTAAATCGGTGTTGCGCCAGGACTACCCTCACTGGGAGATGATCATTGTGGATGATTGCTCTTCATCATATGAGCAGTTGCAGCAGTTTGTTGAGGAACTCAACGATCCGCGTGTGTCGTATACGCATAATTCCACCAACTCCGGGGCCTGCGCGGTGCGTAATCAGGCCATTATGCAGGCCAACGGGCAATACATTACGGGGATTGATGATGATGATGAATGGACGCCGAACCGCCTGAGCGTGTTCCTGCAGTATCGGCATCAACTGGTCACACGGGCGTTTCTGTATGCCAATGACTATGTCTGTGAGGGCGAAGTGTATTCGCAGCCGACCAGTCTGCCGCTCTATCCGAAGTCCGTATATTCGCGCCGCAGGTTTTATAAACGCAACATCATTGGTAATCAGGTATTTACCTGGGCATGGCGGTTTAAAGCATGCCTGTTCGATACCACGCTGAAAGCGGCGCAGGATTACGACATCTTCCTGCGCATGGTGGTGGCGTATGGCAAACCGTGGAAGGTCAAAGAGGCGACGCAGATCCTGCATGTGAATCACGGCGAGATGCGTATTACCTCATCGCCGAATAAATTCTCCGGTTACTTTCAGTTTTACCGCAAGCACAAAGGCAAATTTGACCGGGCCAGCAAGAAATATCAGCTGTTTACCCTCTATCAGATCCGCAATAAAAGGATGAACTGGCGCACGCTGCTGACGCTGCTTTCTGTTCGTAACAGTAAGCGTCTGGCCGACGGACTGCGAGGACGCTAATTATGCTGGAAGATTTACGCGCGAACGGCTGGAGTCTGCGCCCCTGCTGCATGGTGGCGGCCTATCGGATTGCCCATTTTTGCTCCGTCTGGCGTAAAAAAAATATCATAAACAACCTGTGGGCTGCCCCGGTGCTGGTGATGTATCGCCTTATCACCGAATGCCTGTTTGGCTATGAAATTCAGGCTGCTGCATCAATCGGTCGTCGTTTCACCATCCATCATGGTTATGGGGTGGTTATCAACAAACACGTGGTGGCGGGGGATGATTTTACCCTACGCCACGGCGTCACTATCGGCAATCTTGGCGCCAACGATCCATCCTGTCCGGTCATCGGTAACGGCGTTGAGTTGGGGGCCAATGTCACTCTGCTCGGCGACGTTGCTATTGGCGATAACGTGACGATTGGCGCCGGGAGCGTTGTGGTGGATAGCGTTCCGGACAATACGCTGGTCGTGGGCGAGAAGGCACGGGTGAAGGTAATAAAATGAAGATATTACAGTTTAATGTGCGACTCGCAGAAGGTGGGGCGGCAGGTGTGGCGTTAGATTTGCATCTTCGCGCGCTGGAAAAAGGGCTGTCGTCACGGTTTGTCTATGGCTATGGCAAAGGCGGTAAAAAAAGCGCCAGTCATGCGAAATACCCACAGGTTATCAAATATACGCCGCGCCTGACGTCGGCGGCTAACATTGCGCTGTTTCGTTTTGCAAATCGCGACATGTTCGGCAATCTCGACAAGCTATATCGCACGGTTACCCGCACCTGCGGCCCGCTGGTACTGCATTTTCATGTGTTGCACAGCTACTGGTTGAACCTGGAAGAGGTGGTGACCTTTTGCCAAAAAGTGAAGGCGAATAAACCGGATATCACCTTCGTCTGGACCCTGCACGATCACTGGAGCGTGACCGGGCGCTGTGCCTTTACCGATGGCTGCGAAGGCTGGAGAACGGGCTGTCAGAAATGCCCAACGCTCAGCAACTATCCGCCGGTAAAAGTCGATAAAGCCCATCAGCAGTTGCCCGGTAAGCGGCAGATGTTCCGTGCCATGCTGGCGCTGGGCTGCCAGTTTATCTCGCCCAGTCAACATGTGGCCGACGCATTCAACAGCCTGTATGGCGTGGGACGCTGCCGCGTTATCAATAATGGCATTGATGTGGCAACCGAAGCCATTCTTGCCGAACTACCCGCGATGCCTGCGGAGAGCGGTCGGCCGAAAATTGCCGTGGTGGCTCATGACCTGCGCTATGACGGCAAAACCAGTCAACAACTGGTGCGAGCGATTAGCGCGCTTGGGGACAAAATTGAGCTGCATACCTTCGGCAAATTTTCGCCATTTGCGGGAGATAACGTCATCAACCACGGTTTTGAGAGCGATAAGCGCACGTTGATGAGTGCGCTTAACCAGATGGATGGACTGGTGTTCAGCTCCCGTGTCGATAACTACCCGCTGATTTTGTGTGAAGCGCTTTCCATCGGCGTACCGGTAATTGCCACGCACAGCGATGCCGCGCAGGAAGTGCTGGCCAAATCAGGCGGCAAAACGTTCAGCGAAGCGGACGTATTGCAGCTGGTGCAGCTGAAAAAATCAGACATTGCGCAGGCGGTATTTGACAAGTCCCTTACCGCGTTCAGTCAACGCAGTCGGGTGGCATACAGTGGGCAACAGATGCTGGAGGAATATGTCTCGTTCTATCAGAATCTGTAGCTATCTGGTGCTACCGCTGCTTTATCTGCTGATTAACGTCAAACTTGCCCAGCTTGGCGAGAGCTTCCCGATAACCATCGTCACCTTCTTACCCGTTCTGCTGTTGCTGTTTGTCGAGCGCATCAATATCAAAAAATTAATGATCGCGCTGGGGGTAGGGGGCGGGCTGACGGCGTTTAACTACCTGTTCGGTCAATCACTGGATGCCAGTAAGTACGTAACGTCAGCGATGCTGTTTGTTTATACCGTGGTGATCATTGGCATGGTGTGGAGTATTCGCTTCAAAACCATTTCACCGCATAACTACATTAAGATTTTGCGTTTTTTCTGGCTGGTGGTGGGACTGGTGGTGGGGTTAGCTGCGGTTGAAATGGCACAGATAATTCTCAGCGGCGGCAGCAGTTTAATGGAAGTTATTTCGAAATATCTTATTTACAGTAACAGCTATGTTCTGAACTTTATTAAATTTGGTGGGAAACGTACCACTGCGCTCTATTTCGAACCTGCATTCTTCGCTCTGGCGTTAATCTCAATTTGGCTCAGCATCAAACAGTTTGGTATCAAAACACCTAAGTCCGATGCTATGATTCTGGCAGGGATTATATTATCAGGATCGTTTTCAGGGGTAATGACGTTTATTTTGTTTTACCTCCTGGAGTGGGCGTTTCAGTACCTGAATAAGGATGCGATAAAAAAGAAGCTACCGCTGGCGATAATCTCATTAAGCGTGTTTTTAGTTGGTGTGATATTTGCTTTTCCGTACATCGCAACGCGGCTTGGTGATTTAGGGACTGAAGGTTCGTCATCGTATTATCGTATCGTAGGGCCATTAGTGATGGTCGGTTATTCGTTACTGAACGTTGATGGCGTAGTGAGATTTGGCTCACTTTATGAATACGTCGCGTCATTCGGAATTTTTAACGGTGCAGATGTCGGTAAAACAATAGACAATGGTTTGTATCTGCTGATTATTTATTTTTCATGGTTCGCGGTGATATTAGCCCTATGGTACATGGGGAAGGTCATGAAAATGATGATCAATGCGTTTGGCGATAATCAGAATTATCGGGTGCAGCTTTATCTTTTTACACCGTTGTCACTGTTTTTTACAGGTTCAGTATTTAGTCCGGAATACGCATTTTTAATTGTGTGTCCGTTTATATTGCGCAAGGCGCTGAATATCGCGAGGTAACTCACATGCTGCTCAGTATCATTACCGTCGCCTTTCGCAATCTGGAAGGGATCGTCAAAACTCACGCATCGCTGGCACATCTGGCGCAAGCGGGTGATATCAGTTTTGAGTGGATTGTTGTTGATGGCGGCTCCTCGGATGGTACGTCGGCGTTTCTTGAAGGGCTTAGTGGGGAACACCGGTTACGGTTTGTCAGCGAGCCGGATAACGGCATCTATGATGCGATGAACAAAGGCATCGCGATGGCGCGCGGGCGGTTCGCGCTGTTCCTCAACTCCGGGGATATTCTGCATGCGGATGCGGCACATTTTATCCGCCAGCTAAAAATGCAGAGCGACCAAACCATGGTCATTGGCGATGCGTTGCTGGATTTCGGCAATGGCAACAAAATTAAGCGCCGGGCAAAACCGGGTTGGTATATTTATCACAGCCTGCCCGCTAGTCATCAGGCGATATTCTTTCCGCTCTCAGGACTGAATGTCTGGCATTATGATTTGCAATATAAAATATCGTCTGATTACGCGTTGGCAGCCCAATTATACAAGTCCGGTTACGCTTTTAAAAAGTTGAGCGGGTTGGTATCGGAGTTTTCTATGGGCGGAGTGTCAACGACGAATAATCTGGAATTGTGTCGGGATGCCAAAAAAGTACAGCGCCAGATATTACACATGCCAGGTTTTTGGACCGGTTTGTCAGAATATTTACGTCTGCGCACAACCGCTAAAACAAAAACCTTATATGGGAAAACGTAAGGGCATATTATGCAGGACTTAAGCGGATTTAAAGTGCCTGGAGGTTTTCGCGGCGGTGGTGCTATTAAAGTGCAATTATGGTGGGCGGTGCAAGCAACATTATTTCGCTGGTCACCGCAGGTCATGTATCGCTGGCGTGCGTTTTTATTACGAATGTTTGGTGCAAAAATAGGAAAAAACGTAGTCATTCGGCCTTCAGTAAAAATTACTTATCCGTGGAAATTAACCCTGGGAGATTATGCCTGGGTGGGTGACGACGCGGTTTTATATACGTTAGGTGATATTACGATTGGCGCCCACGCGGTTATTTCGCAAAAAAGTTATTTATGCACCGGGAGTCATGATTATGCCAGTCAACATTTTGATATTAACGCCACGCCGATTGTGGTTGGCGCTAAATGCTGGTTGGCGACAGATGTCTTTGTCGCGCCTGGCGTGACGATTGGTGATGGCACCGTCGTTGGAGCACGAAGCAGCGTATTTAAATCGCTGCCAGCAAATGTTGTTTGTCGGGGAAATCCCGCAGTAGTCACGCGCGAACGCGTCGAGAAAGTTACTCCCTGAGGGGATCACTGAAGAGGTTATAACATGTCAAAAGTCGCTCTCATTACTGGCGTAACCGGGCAGGATGGTTCTTACCTGGCAGAACTCCTGCTGGAGAAAGGGTACGAAGTACACGGTATTAAGCGTCGCGCTTCATCATTCAACACCGAACGTGTGGACCACATCTACCAGGATCCGCATTCAGGCAATCCCAAATTTCATCTGCACTATGGCGATTTGACCGACTCCTCCAACCTGACCCGTATTTTACAGGAAGTCCAACCGGATGAAGTCTATAACCTGGGCGCCATGAGCCACGTTGCGGTGTCGTTTGATTCACCGGAATACACCGCAGACGTTGATGCGATCGGCACCTTGCGTTTGCTGGAGGCGATCCGCTTCCTTGGTCTGGAGAAAAAGACCCGTTTTTATCAGGCGTCCACCTCTGAACTGTACGGTCTGGTACAGGAAATCCCACAGAAAGAGAGCACGCCGTTCTATCCGCGTTCACCGTATGCTGTTGCCAAGCTGTACGCCTACTGGATCACCGTCAACTACCGCGAGTCTTACGGGATGTATGCCTGTAACGGCATTCTGTTCAACCACGAATCTCCGCGCCGCGGCGAAACCTTTGTCACTCGCAAAATTACCCGGGCGATCGCCAACATCGCTCAGGGGCTGGAGTCTTGCCTGTACCTGGGCAACATGGATTCACTGCGCGACTGGGGGCATGCCAAAGATTACGTCAGGATGCAGTGGATGATGCTGCAGCAGGATAAGCCGGAAGATTTCGTCATTGCCACCGGCGTGCAGTATTCCGTGCGCCAGTTCGTGGAAATGGCGGCCGCTCAGTTGGGGATTAAATTGCGCTTTGAAGGCGAGGGCGTGAATGAGAAAGGCATCGTGGTTTCTGTGACCGGACACGATGCGCCGGGGGTGAAACCCGGGGATGTCATGATTGCCGTTGACCCGCGCTACTTCCGTCCGGCTGAGGTGGAAACGCTGCTGGGCGATCCGGCCAAAGCACATGAAAAACTGGGCTGGAAACCGGAAATCACGCTGCGCCAGATGATCTCGGAAATGGTTGCCAACGATCTTGATGCGGCGAAGAAACATTCCCTGCTCAAGTCGCACGGTTACGAGGTCGCCATCGCGCTGGAGTACTGAGGATGAAGACACAACGTATTTTTGTGGCGGGCCATCGCGGGATGGTGGGGGCCGCCATCGTCAGACAACTGGCTCAGCGAGATAACGTAGAACTGGTGCTGCGTACCCGCGACCAGCTTAATCTGCTGGACGCCGGTGCGGTGCAGGCGTTCTTTGCCGCTGAACGTATTGACCAGGTTTATCTGGCGGCGGCAAAAGTGGGGGGGATTGTGGCGAACAATACTTATCCTGCTGATTTTATTTATGAAAATATGATGATTGAGAGCAACATTATTCATGCAGCGCATCTGCATAACGTGAATAAACTGCTGTTTCTCGGATCATCCTGTATTTATCCCAAGCAAGCTACCCAGCCAATCGCCGAAAGTGAACTGTTGCAGGGGGCACTTGAACCGACCAATGAGCCGTATGCGATTGCCAAAATTGCCGGTATCAAGCTGTGCGAATCGTATAACCGACAGTATGGCCGTGATTATCGCTCGGTGATGCCGACCAATCTGTACGGACCGCATGACAACTTTCATCCGAGTAATTCGCATGTGATCCCGGCGCTGCTGCGCCGCTTTCATGAGGCTCGCGAGCAAAATACGCCGGATGTGGTGGTGTGGGGAAGCGGGACGCCAATGCGTGAATTTCTGCATGTCGACGATATGGCGGCGGCCAGTATCCACGTGATGGAGCTGGCTCAGGAAGTATTGCAGGAATATACCCAACCAATGCTGTCGCATATCAACGTGGGCACCGGTGTGGACTGCACCATTCGTGAACTGGCCCAGACCATCGCACAGGTTGTGGGTTACAAGGGGCGCGTGGTGTTTGACGCCAGCAAACCGGACGGCACGCCGCGCAAATTACTCGATGTTACGCGTCTGCATCAGTTGGGCTGGTATCACGAGATATCTCTGGAAGCGGGGCTTGCCAGTACATATCAGTGGTTCCTTGAAAACCAGCAGCGTTACCGGGGGTAAGCATGTTTTTACGTCATGAGGATTTTGCCACCGTTGTACGTTCAACTCCGCTGATTTCCATCGATTTGATCGTGGAAAACGCCCAAGGCGAATTTCTGCTTGGCAAGCGCCTCAATCGTCCGGCGCAGGGGTACTGGTTCGTGCCCGGCGGTCGGGTGCAAAAAGATGAACCGCTGCGCGCGGCCTTTGAGCGGCTGACTGACGCTGAGCTGGGGTTACGTTTACCGCTGTCCGCTGCAGAGTTTTACGGGGTCTGGCAGCACTTCTATGACGACAACTTTTCCGGGGAAGATTTCTCAACGCATTACATCGTGCTGGGATTTCGTCTGCGGGTGTCGGAAAACGACCTGCAACTGCCTGACGTTCAACATGACGCGTACCGCTGGCTGGCAATTGAAGAGATTCTGACCAGTGACCACGTGCACGACAACAGCCGGGCTTACTTCTGTGAGAAGAGTCAGGCCGGAGTGCCCGGGCTATGAAGATCCTTGTGTATGGCATCAACTATTCGCCGGAGTTGACCGGTATCGGTAAATACACCGGTGAAATGGTGGAGTGGATGGCGCAACAGGGGCATGACGTACGGGTGATCACTGCGCCGCCTTATTATCCGCAGTGGAAGGTCAACGGTCGCTATTCATACTGGCGCTATCGTCGTGAAGAGGGCGATGCCATCGTCTGGCGTTGTCCGCTGTATGTGCCTGAGCAGCCTTCTACGCTCAAGCGCTTGCTGCATTTAGGCAGTTTTGCCCTGAGCAGTTTCTTCCCGCTGCTGGCGCAGCGCCGCTGGAAGCCGGATCGCATCATTGGGGTAGTGCCAACGCTGTTTTGTACGCCGGGCATGCGCCTGCTGGCGAAGCTGTCCGGGGCGCGCACGCTGCTGCATATTCAGGATTACGAAGTCGATGCCATGCTGGGGCTTGGCATGGCAGGCAAAGGCAAGCGTGGGGCGGTGGCAAAACTGGCCAGCGCCTTTGAGCGCAGTGGGCTGTTGAATATGGATCATATTTCGACCATTTCTCGCTCAATGATGAATAAAGCGCAGGAGAAGGGCGTTGATGCACAGAAGGTCATTTTCTTTCCGAACTGGTCAGAAGTAGCGCGCTTTCGTGACGTGAGCGACGCCGATGCTCTGGCGTTGCGCCAGCAACTGGGCTTGCCTGATGATAAAAAAATCATTCTCTACTCAGGCAATATCGGTGAAAAGCAAGGGCTGGAAAGTGTGATTGACGCAGCGACCCTGTTGAGCGAACAGCCCTGGCTGTTTGTGATTGTCGGGCAGGGCGGGGGCAAAGCGCGGCTGGAGAGTATGTCTAGCGAACGCTGCCTGAACAATGTGATGTTCTTTCCGCTGCAATCTTATGACGCGCTGCCTGCGCTGCTCAAGATGGCGGACTGTCATCTGGTGGTACAAAAGCGCGGTGCAGCGGATGCCGTATTGCCCTCCAAACTGACCAATATCCTCGCCGTTGGTGGTAACGCGGTGATTACCGCCGAACCTGAGACCGAGTTGGGTCAGCTGTGTGACGCTCACCCAGGCATCGCGGTGTGTGTCGAGCCTGAATCAGTGAGTGCGCTGGTTGGCGGGATTCAACAGGCGTTAACCATGCCAAAGATTAACACGGTGGCACGTGAGTATGCCGAACGCACGTTGGATAAAGAAAACGTGCTGAGCCAATTTATTGCAGATATTCGGGGTACATGATGAGTCAAAACAAACTCTTTCCGGTGGTGATGGCCGGTGGCTCGGGTAGCCGTTTATGGCCTCTGTCCCGCGTACTATATCCAAAGCAGTTTCTGTGCCTGAAAGGCGATCTCACCATGCTGCAGACAACGATTTGTCGTCTGAACGGTGTGGAGTGCGAAAGCCCGGTGGTTATCTGTAATGAACAACACCGTTTCATCGTAGCGGAACAGCTACGACAACTGCACAAGCTGACTGAGAATATTATTCTCGAACCCGCCGGGCGCAATACTGCACCGGCGATAGCGCTGGCCGCGCTGGCGGCAAAACGTCAAAGTCCGGGGGAAGATCCGCTGCTGTTGGTATTGGCGGCCGATCACATGATTGCCGATGAAGAGGCATTTCGAGAGGCGGTTCGCAATGCAATGCCGTATGCCAGCGCGGGTAAGCTGGTGACGTTTGGTATCGTGCCGGACCAGCCGGAGACCGGCTACGGCTATATACGTCGCGGCGAGGTTTCGCCGACCAATACCGACGCCGTGGCTTTTGAGGTGGCGCAGTTTGTTGAAAAGCCCAATCTGGAAACCGCGCAGGCTTACGTGGCGAGCGGCGACTACTACTGGAACAGCGGCATGTTTCTGTTCCGGGCCGGGCGCTATCTGGAAGAACTGAAAAAATATCGCTCCGACATTCTTGAGGCCTGCGAAAACGCCATGAGTACGGTTGATCCCGATCTCGATTTTATCCGCGTTGATGAACAGGCGTTTCTCGCCTGCCCGGAAGAGTCTGTGGACTATGCGGTAATGGAACGTACGGCCGATGCGGTGGTGATGCCCATGAACGCAGGCTGGAGCGATGTAGGCTCCTGGTCATCATTGTGGGAAATCAGCGCCCATACCGCTGAAGGTAATGTGCATCATGGTGACGTCATTAGCCATAAAACGGAAAATAGCTACGTGTATGCCGAGTCTGGCCTGGTGACGACCGTCGGGGTGAAGGATCTGGTGGTGGTGCAGACCAAAGATGCGGTGCTGATCGCCGATCGCAACGCGGTGCAGGACGTCAAAAAAGTGGTGGAGCAAATTAAAGCTGACGGACGTCATGAGCACCATATTCACCGTGAAGTTTACCGTCCATGGGGCAAGTACGACTCTATTGATGCCGGAGACCGTTACCAGGTGAAGCGGATTACCGTTAAACCCGGTGAGGGATTGTCCGTGCAGATGCATCATCACCGGGCTGAACATTGGGTTGTGGTGGCTGGGACCGCGAAGGTGACAATCAATGATGACATCAAACTGCTCGCTGAAAACGAGTCTGTCTATATTCCGCTGGGGGCGACCCATTGTCTGGAGAACCCGGGGAAAATCCCGCTCGATCTGATTGAAGTGCGTTCCGGATCTTATCTCGATGAGGATGATGTGGTGCGGTTTGCGGACAGATACGGGCGTACCTGATGCCGGATGCGCTGCGCTTATCCAGCCTACAACACCGTAGGCCCGATAAGCGAAGCGCGCCGGGAAATGCATTTAACACTCATTAAAAGGCTCATTAAGAGTCAGGGCCTCCTGTTGCCTGAAGAAGGGTAAATCATGACGAAATTAACCTGTTTCAAAGCCTACGATATTCGCGGCAGGCTGGGCGAAGAGCTGAATGAAGATATCGCGTGGCGTATTGGCCGCGCTTACGGCGAGTTCCTGAAGCCAAAAACGATTGTCCTCGGCGGTGACGTGCGCCTGACCAGCGAGACGCTAAAGCTGGCGCTGGCGAAAGGACTGCAGGATGCGGGCGTGGATGTGCTGGATATTGGTATGTCGGGCACCGAAGAGATTTATTTTGCCACTTTCCACCTGGGCATTGACGGTGGTATTGAAGTCACCGCCAGCCATAATCCGATGGATTACAACGGCATGAAGCTGGTGCGGGAAGGGGCACGGCCCATCAGCGGTGATACCGGTCTGCGAGACGTGCAGCGCCTGGCGGAAGCCAATGACTTCCCGATGGTTGATGAGACAAAACGTGGCCGCTACCAGCGCATTACTACCCGTGATGCCTACATTGACCACCTGCTGGGTTACATCAATCCCGCCAACCTGAAACCGATGAAGCTGGTGCTCAATTCCGGCAACGGCGCGGCAGGTCCGGTGGTTGACGCCATTGAAGTCCGTTTTAAGGCGCTGGGCGTGCCGGTCGAGTTCATCAAAATTCACAACACGCCGGATGGCAACTTCCCCAACGGTATTCCCAATCCTCTGCTGCCGGAATGCCGGGCCGACACGCGCAATGCAGTGATTGAACACGGCGCGGATATGGGGATTGCCTTCGACGGTGATTTTGACCGCTGCTTCCTGTTCGATGAAAAAGGTCAGTTCATTGAGGGCTACTACATTGTCGGCCTGCTGGCGGAAGCGTTTCTGGAGAAGAATCCGGGGGCGAAAATTATCCACGACCCACGCCTGTCCTGGAACACCGTGGATGTGGTGACGGCGGCAGGCGGTAAACCGGTGATGTCTAAAACCGGGCACGCGTTTATCAAAGAGCGGATGCGCCATGAAGATGCCATTTATGGTGGCGAAATGAGCGCGCACCACTATTTCCGCGATTTTGCCTATTGCGACAGCGGAATGATCCCGTGGCTGCTGGTGGCGGAACTGCTGTGTCTGAAAGGACAGTCGCTGGGCGAACAGGTCCGTGACCGGATGGTGGCCTACCCGGCGAGTGGTGAAATAAACAGTACGCTGGCAGAGCCGACGGCAGCGATTGCGCGCGTGGAGCAGCATTTTTCCCGTGAGGCGCTGTCGGTGGACAGAACGGACGGTATCAGCATGTCGTTTGTCGACTGGCGCTTCAATTTACGCTCATCCAATACCGAACCGGTGGTGCGCCTGAACGTGGAATCGCGCGGAGATATTCCGTTGATGGAAGCGCGAACGCGCACTCTTCTGGCGTTACTGAATCAGTAATGCTGGTGCTTCCTTTGCCCGATTCTGGGCAAAGGGTGACTAACAGGAACCACGATGACACATCTAAAAAAGCGCGAGCGCGCCAAAACCAATGCGTCGTTAATTTCGATGGTACAACGCTTTTCAGATATCACCATCATGTTTGGCGGGTTGTGGGTAATCTGCGAATTAAGCGGTTTGCCTTTCCTGTACATGCACCTGCTGGTGGCGCTGATCACGCTGGTCGTTTTTCAGATGCTCGGTGGCATAACGGATTTTTATCGCTCCTGGCGCGGTGTCAAAATTTCCACTGAGCTGGTGCTGTTGCTGCAAAACTGGACGCTGAGTCTGATTTTTTGCGCAGGTCTGATCGCCTTTAATAACGATTTTGATAACCGTCTCGCCGTCTGGCTGGCGTGGTATCTGCTATCCAGTGTTGGCCTGGTGTTGAGCCGTTCGTTTATTCGCTACGGCGCGGGATGGTTGCGTAATCGCGGGTATAACACTCGCCGGGTGGCGGTGGCAGGGGACCTGCCCGCGGGACAAATGCTATTGGACAGCTTTCGCCATGAACCGTGGCTGGGATTTGAAGTGGCAGGGGTCTATCACGATCCTATCCCTGGAAAAAACTCCCGCGACTGGGCCGGTAATCTGCAACAGCTGGTGGACGACGCCAAAGCCTCTCGTATTCATAACGTTTATATCGCCATGTCGATGAGCGATGGCGCCAGCGTCAAAAAACTGGTTCGTGAGCTGGCCGACACCACTTGTTCGGTGATCCTTATTCCTGATGTCTTTACCTTCAACATTCTGCATTCACGGATTGAGGAGATGAATGGCGTTCCGGTGGTGCCGTTGTATGACACGCCGCTCTCGGGGATTAATCGCCTGTTGAAACGCGCGGAAGATATCGTGCTGGCTTCGCTGATCCTGCTGCTTATTTCTCCGGTGCTGTGTGGCATAGCGCTACTGGTAAAACTGACCTCCAAAGGACCGGTGATTTTCCGCCAGACCCGTTACGGCATGGATGGGAAGCCGATCAAAGTCTGGAAATTTCGCTCGATGAAAGTGATGGAAAACGACGCGGTGGTGACGCAGGCGACGCAAAACGATCCGCGCGTTACCCCTGTGGGGAATTTCCTGCGCCGAACGTCACTCGATGAACTGCCGCAGTTTATTAACGTGCTGACCGGGGGCATGTCTATTGTTGGGCCACGCCCGCATGCGGTGGCGCATAACGAACAGTACCGCCAACTGATCGAGGGGTACATGTTACGCCATAAGGTGAAACCGGGTATTACCGGCTGGGCGCAAATCAACGGCTGGCGCGGTGAAACCGATACGCTGGAAAAAATGGAAAAACGTGTGGAATTTGACCTCGAATACATTCGTGAGTGGAGCGTGTGGTTCGATATCAAAATTGTTTTTCTGACGGTATTCAAAGGCTTTGTCAATAAAGCGGCGTATTAACATGAGCTTACGAGAAAAAACGCTTAACGGCGCAAAGTGGTCGGCGATTGCCACGGTGATCATCATTGGTCTGGGGCTTATCCAGATGACCGTACTGGCACGGATTATTGATAACCACCAGTTCGGGTTGTTAACCGTGGCGCTGGTGATCATCGCGCTGGCCGATACGTTGTCTGACTTTGGTATCGCCAACTCAATTATTCAGCGCAAAGAGATTGGCTATCTTGAACTGACCACGCTGTACTGGCTCAACGTTGGGTTGGGTATCGTGGTATGCGTAGCGATGTTTCTGCTGAGCGAGACGATTGCCAGCGTACTTAATAACCCAGAACTGGCACCGCTCATCAAAACGTTATCGCTGGCGTTTGTGGTGATACCGCACGGGCAGCAGTTTCGCGCGCTGATGCAAAAAGAGCTGGCCTTCAACAAAATTGGCATGATTGAAACCAGTTCGGTACTGGCCGGTTTTACCTTTACCGTAGTCAGCGCCCATTTCTGGCCGCTCGCGCTGACGGCCATTCTCGGGTATCTGGTAAACAGTACGCTACGTACGCTGCTGTTCGGCTATTTTGGTCGCCGGATTTACCGTCCGGGGCTGCATTTTTCGCTGGCATCCGTTTCGTCGAATCTGCGTTTTGGTGCGTGGCTGACGGCAGACAGCATCATCAATTACATCAATACCAACCTTTCCACGCTGGTTTTGGCCCGCACGTTGGGAGCTGGCGTGGCGGGTGGATTCAATCTCGCCTGGAATGTGGCGGTTGTCCCCCCGATCAAACTGAACCCGATTATCACCCGCGTGCTGTTTCCGGCGTTTGCCAAAATCCAGGACGACAGTGAAAAGCTACGGGTGAATTTTTACAAGCTGCTGTCGGTGGTTGGGATTATCAACTTCCCGGCGCTGCTGGGACTGATGGTGGTGTCGAATAACGTGGTGCCACTGGTATTTGGCGAGAAGTGGAATGGCATTATCCCCATCCTGCAATTGCTGTGCATTGTTGGGCTGCTGCGCTCGGTGGGGAACCCGATCGGTTCACTGCTGATGGCGAAGGCGCGGGTCGATATCAGCTTTAAATTCAATGTGTTCAAAACCTTTCTGTTTATTCCCGCCATTTTCATCGGTGGACATCTGGCCGGGGCAATTGGCGTGACGCTGGGTTTTTTACTGGTCCAGGTGATTAACACCGTCCTCAGCTATTTCGTGATGATTAAACCTGTTCTTGGCCCCAGCTACCGCCAGTACATGCTCAGTCTTTGGCTGCCGTTGTATCTCTCCTTGCCAACCCTTGTAGTGAGCTATGCGCTGGGCGTAATGCTGCATGACCAGCTGTCGTTGGGCGTGTTGTTGGGGAGCCAGATAGCGGCAGGGGCGCTGGCGTTTGCGCTAATGATGGTGCTGTCGCGTCATCCGCTGGTGGTGGAAATAAAACGCCAGCTCTGTCGCAGTGAAAAAATGAAAACCTTGCTTCGTGCAGGATAAGAACAACGCTTTAAGAGGTCATAATGAAACTATTAATTTTGGGCAACCATACCTGTGGGAATCGAGGGGATAGCGCGATCCTGCGCGGTTTGCTGGATGCCATTAACGCGTTGCGTCCCGAGACTGAAGTGGATGTTATGAGCCGTTACCCGGTGAGCTCTTCGTGGTTGTTGAACCGCCCGGTGATGGGCGATCCGCTGTATTCGCAAATGAAACAACACAACAACGCCGCGGGTGTTATGGGGCGCGTGAAGAAAGTGCTGCGTCGTCGCTATCAGCACCAGGTACTGCTCTCGCGTGTTACCGACTCCGGAAATCTGCGCAATATCGCTATCGCCCAGGGCTTTACCGATTTTGTTCGTTTGTTGTCGCGCTATGACGCCATCATCCAGGTCGGCGGATCGTTCTTTGTCGATCTGTATGGTGTGCCGCAGTTTGAGCATGCGTTGTGTTCGTTTATGGCGAAAAAACCGTTGTACATGATTGGTCACAGCGTGGGGCCATTCCAGGATGAGCAGTTTAATCAACTGGCGAACTACGTGTTTGGCCACTGTAATGCATTGATTTTACGTGAATCCGTCAGTCTGGATCTGATGAAACGCAGCGCAATTACCACGGATAAAGTCGAAACAGGCGTGGATACGGCCTGGCTTGTCGACAATCATCATGAGGATTTTGAGCCAGGTTATGCGGTACAGCACTGGTTAGACATGGCGGCTAAACAGAAGACCGTTGCCATTACATTGCGCGAGCTGGCGCCTTTTGATAAGCGTCTGGGGACAACGCAGCAGGCCTATGAGCAAGCCTTTGCCGGGGTAGTGAACCGCATACTCGATGAAGGTTACCAGGTGATTGCACTGTCAACCTGCACCGGTATTGATAGTTACAACAAAGATGATCGCATGGTGGCGTTAAACCTGCGCCAGTATGTTAACGACCCGGCCCGATATCATGTGGTGATGGATGAACTTAACGATCTGGAGATGGGGAAGATTCTGGGGGCATGCGATCTGACGGTGGGTACTCGGTTGCACTCGGCCATTATCTCGATGAATTTTATGACGCCGGCCATCGCCATTAACTACGAGCATAAATCGGCAGGGATCATGCAACAGTTGGGGTTGCCGGAGATGGCTGTCGATATTCGCCATCTGCTCGATGGCAGCCTGGAAGGAAAGGTCGCCGATACCCTCGGACAGCTACCTGAACTGAACATACGGCTTGGGGATGCTGTGACACGCGAACGCGAACGCGGGGTACGCATGGTGCAGTCGGTTTTAACGCGTATTGAGGGGGAAAAATGAAGATTGGCTTTTTCTTGCTTAAATTTCCGCTCTCTTCTGAGACCTTTGTACTCAATCAGATAACCGCATTTATCGATATGGGCTACGACGTGGAGATTGTCGCTTTGCAGAAGGGCGATCTTGAAAATACGCATGCCTCATTTAATACCTACCGGCTGGGTGAAAAAACGCGCTGGTTGCTGAATGAACCGGAAAGCAAACTGGCGAAGCTGAAATATAGGGCGGCGGCGGCTCTGCACGGTCTCACCCGCGCAGCGACCTGGAAAGCGCTTAATGTTGCACGCTATGGCGAGGAAGCGCGCAATCTGATTTTGGCGGCCATTTGCGGTGGGAATCCGCAGGCCTTTGAAGCGGATGTCTTTATTGCTCATTTTGGGCCAGCAGGCGTAACGGCCGCCAAGCTGCGAGAGCTTGGGATGATCCGCGGAAAAATCGCCACGGTTTTTCACGGCGTCGATGTTTCGCATCGGGATGTGCTTACCCGCTATACCCCTGAGTATCAGCAGCTGTTTCAACGTGGAGATTTGATGTTACCCATCAGCAATCTCTGGGCCGGACGTTTAAAAAACATGGGATGCCCGCCGCAAAAAATCGCGGTTTCGCGTATGGGTATTGATATGACGCGTTTTACCCCTCGCCAACTGAAAGCACCAGCTGCAGCGCTGGAAATTATCTCTGTCGCCCGGTTAACCGAGAAAAAAGGACTGCACGTCGCCATCGAAGCTTGTCGTCAGTTAAAAGAGCAGGGCGTCTCATTTCGTTATCGCATTCTGGGTATCGGCCCTTGGGAGCGTCGTTTACGCACACTGATCGAGCAATATCAACTCGATGATGTGATTGAGATGCCCGGCTTTAAGCCCAGCCATCAGGTAAAGGAGATGCTTGAGCAGGCAGATGTATTTTTGCTGCCGTCGATTACCGGAAGAGACGGCGATATGGAGGGGATCCCGGTGGCGCTGATGGAGGCGATGGCGGTAGGTATTCCGGTGATTTCAACTGTTCACAGTGGGATCCCGGAGCTGGTCGAGTCGGGCAAGTCTGGCTGGCTGGCACCGGAAAACGATGCGCAGGCACTGGCAGAGCGTTTAGCGGCATTTAGCCTGCTCGACAGTGAGCAGGTACAGCCGATTGTGCAGTGTGCGCGAGAAAAAATTGAAACTGAATTTAATCAGTTAGCGATCAATAAACAGTTAGCCAGTCTGCTGCAAACGATGTAAATCGAGGTTGTATGTCAGAGAACAAACTCTCACGCCGTACTTTTCTGACGGCAGGCTCTGCGCTTGTCGTATTGCATACTCCCGTTGTCCGGGCGCTTGAATCATCGGGCAGTGTTAACATTCAGGATTACAACCCAAAGGATTGGGTAGCTTCTTTCCGGCAGGCGTTCAAAGAAGGACAAACGGTAGTCGTACCAAATGGACTTGAATGTAAGGATCTCAATACCGCTATCGTTATTCCTCGTGGCAAAACGCTACACCTGCAAGGCAGAATCAGCGGCAATGGCCGTGGTCGCTTTGTTCTGCAGGATGGATGTAAGGTGATGGGTGAGCAGGGGGGGAGTCTGAGGAATGTTACCCTCGATGTGCGCGGTTCGGATTGCGTGATAAAAGGGATTGCCATGAGTGGTTTCGGGCCAGTGACGCAAATCTATATCGGCGGCAAAACACCGAGGCTGATGCGCAATCTGACTATTCAGGATATTACCGTCACGCGCGCTAACTATGGGATCCTGCGTCAGGGCTTTCATAACCGGATGGATGGCGTAAAGATTACAAACTGCCGTTTTAGCGATCTACAGGGAGATGCCATTGAGTGGAATGTGGCGATCAACGACAGCAACATCCTCATTTCTGACCATGTCATTGAACGTATTAACTGTACCAACGGCAACGTGAATTGGGGCATCGGCATCGGACTGGCGGGCAGTACCTATGACAATACCTATCCCGATGAGCTGGCGGTAAAAAACTTTGTGGTGGCGAATATCACCGGTACCGACTGTCGACAGCTAGTTCATGTAGAGAACGGTAAACATTTTATCATTCGTAATATCACCGCACGAAATATTACCCCAGATTTTAGTAAGAAAGCAGGCATTGATAATGCGACGGTCGCTATTTATGGCTGCGATAATTTCGTGATTGATAATATCAATATGGAAAATAGCGCAGGTATGCTCATTGGCTACGGTGTTATTAAAGGACGATATTTATCCATTCCGCAGAACTTTAAGTTAAATAATATCCATCTGGATAACACGAAACTTGAATATAAATTACGCGGCATTCAGATCTCATCAGGTAATGCAACGTCGTTCGTGGCCATTACCAACGTTGAGATGAAGCGAGCCACGCTTGAGTTGCACAACCAACCGCAGCATCTTTTTTTACGTAACATCAGAGTGATGCAGCAATCCGCAACAGGACCCGCGCTCAAGATGCACTTCGATCTACGCCAGGATGTGCGCGGCAAGTTTATGGCTAAGCAGGACACCTTGCTATCACTGGCGAATATCCATGCGGTAAACGAAAGCGGGCAAAGTTCAGTTGACATTGACCGGGTAAACCATCAGGTGGTGAATGTCGAAGCGGTGAATTTTCGGCTACCGGGGCAGGGGAGGTAACTTTGCGACCATTCCTGGCAAAAGTTGTACCCGCCTGGGATTAAGATTACTGCATTCCGCAGATAAGCGGCGTAACATACGCGGCATCGGAGTAATGTAATTCATACTGGCTAAAACAAGCTAAAAAGCTATAATTCAGCAACAATTGAATAGGTGAATGACTTAATGATTAATTTGAAAGCAGTTATTCCGGTAGCAGGTCTGGGGATGCACATGTTGCCTGCCACGAAGGCAATCCCTAAAGAGATGCTGCCGATCGTAGACAAGCCGATGATTCAGTACATTGTCGACGAAATTGTAGCTGCCGGTATCAAAGAAATCGTTCTGGTGACTCATGCGTCTAAGAACGCGGTTGAGAACCACTTCGACACCTCTTACGAACTCGAATCACTCCTTGAGCAGCGTGTTAAGCGCCAGCTTTTAGCCGAGGTGCAGTCTATCTGTCCTCCTGGCGTGACTATTATGAACGTTCGTCAGGCTCAGTTACTGGGTCTGGGTCATTCCATTCTTTGTGCTCGCCCGATTGTTGGGGATAACCCGTTTGTCGTCGTATTGCCTGACGTCGTTCTGGATACAGCGAGTGCGGACCCGTTACGTTATAACTTGGCTGCCATGATTGCCCGTTTTAATGAAACCGGGCGCAGTCAGGTGCTGGCTAAACGCATGGATGGCGATCTGTCCGAATACTCTGTTATTCAGACCAAAGAGCCTTTGGACAACGAAGGCAAAGTCAGCCGTATCGTTGAATTCATTGAAAAACCCGATCAGCCGCAAACGCTGGATTCTGACCTGATGGCAGTAGGGCGCTATGTGCTTTCTGCTGATATCTGGGCTGAGCTGGAAAAAACTGCTCCAGGTGCCTGGGGACGTATTCAGCTGACTGATGCTATTGCAGAGTTGGCTAAAAAACAGTCTGTTGATGCCATGCTGATGACGGGCGACAGCTATGACTGCGGTAAAAAGATGGGCTACATGCAGGCATTCGTTAAGTATGGGCTGCGTAACCTTAAAGAAGGGGCGAAGTTCCGTAAGAGCATCGAGAAGTTACTGAGCGAGTAGAGATTTACAGTTCTTTGTGACGGTAAGCCAGAGAAAATAGCGACAGCTAATACCCCAGTGTCTATGCTTTATGTTGTGGGGTATTACTGTCGTTTTTTATATGAAAAGCAAATAATTACAACAAGTTAACCTACCAAGTTTAATCTATTTTTTGTTGGATTTTTTCTTGTTTCTGGTCGCATTTGGTAAGACAATTAGCGTTTGAATTTTAGATAGCTTCGCGCTAGCTAGCGGGGCTGGTTACATCTTTGGCGTTATGTCAGTGCACTGGTAGCTGTTAAGCCAGGGGCGGTAGCGTGTTCAACAATATGTGACTGGTCTATTGTAATAAAGAGTCAGTATAATTCAATGTTGAAGGTTTCAGGTAATGTTTTTTTGCAAACGTGAGTTGCAGCGAAATAATGTGATTAATAGCAATGAAAATATAATTTCGAGGGCATTGTTATAGACGTTATGGCTAATATTTTATCCGAGTGATTATCAAGCATCAGGGGCTTTAGTTATTATTAGTATTCGATATTTTAATTGGATGGAATGCTAATTATGTTTTGTTTGATAATTTATCAACGACTTTGTGAGAGATTGTGGTTTTTATATGATATTAGGTGAGTGATGAGAATACACAATGTTTTTATTCTAAATGGTTTGTCAGTAGTTGTCAAAATTCTCACCTTACTTGGTCTGAATAAAATATTTGCAATCTATTTAGGAGCATCTGGCTATGCTCTGATTGGGCAGGTGCAGAATATATTAAATATTGCAATGATTGCTCCTTCACAGGCTATTTGTACTAGCGTTGTAAAATACACTGCGGAATATAAAAATGGTGAAAGGGAAAAAATAGGGTTAGTCTGGTTCAATGCCTTTGTTTTATCGACTATATTAGGGGTGGTTATTACCTTTGTTATATTTATATTTAAAGATACAATAGTTGTTCGGTTTTTTAATTCAAATAGTTCAACGGGTATTGCGATATATTTTTTAGGCGCGAGCGTAGTGTTGTATGCTTGGAATAATTTAATATTATCTATGCTTAATGGACTGTCCTATATTAAGCAATATATATGGTTAAATATAATTTCTAGCTTTGTGTCAGCAATATATGCACTAATATTAACATTAGCATTTGGGATTGTTGGCGCACTGGTGGCTGTGGTTTCAAACCAAGCAATATTATTATTTTTGACTTTCTTTTATTCAAGAAAGATTTTGAAAGAATATATTGTGAAGGCAGTGTGTTACCTGGATGTTAAAACGCAAAAAAGGATGTTTTCATTTTCATTGATGACAATTACTTCTGCAATATTACTTCCAGTGAGCACGGTTTTTGTTAGAAACGAGATTATAGAATTTGTTAGTATTGATTATGCGGGCATGTGGGATGCTATGAATAAAATAAGCACTGTCTACTTAATGCTTATTACAACTACTTTAGGTGTTTATTTTTTTCCTAGATTTTCAGCTACAAAAAATAGAAAAGAGTTATTGACAGAATTAAAAGTTTGTTATGCATATCTAATGCCGATAGTCATCTTATCTTCAATCTTTATGTATGCCTTTAGATGGGGTATCACTGAATTATTATTTACAAAAGAATTCATCCCACTTGTCTTGGTTTATAAATATCAGTTGTTCGGTGACTTTTTTAAAATAGCAGCTTGGGTTTTAGGATATCTATTGATTAGCAAGGCCTTGGTTAAGGAATATATTATTCTTGAAGTGGCACAATGGGGGATATATTGTTTTCTAAGTAAATATGTCTTGTGTCGCTATGAGTATTATGGTTTTGATGGGGTTTTTAAAGCATATATTTTGACACAACTGGTATACTTTTTATTGTTATTTATAACAGTTGTTTATTTATTTCACAGGAAAAAAATTTAGAAATAATGAATATACAAAATAAGGTGTCAGTTATAATCCCCGTATATAATGCGGAGAAGTATTTAACAAGTTGTATTGAAAGTATACTGGAACAAACTTATCACAATTATGAAGTCATTATTATAAATGATGGTTCTACTGATAATAGCGCTGATATAATTAACTTTTATAAAAAAAAATATCCTTCTATTTTTAAAATTAAGCATCGTGAGAATAAAGGTATTGTAGCGACATTAAATGAATTACTAGATATGGCTACAGGGGAATACATTGCAAGAATGGATGCAGATGATATAGCTGCTCCAGAGCGCTTACGTATGCAAGTTGAGTTGATGGATTCAGAACGCGACATTGTATGTTGTGGAACGTATATATATATATTTAAGTCTGATATAAACATAAATCGATTGATAAGACTACCAAAAGAAAATAAAGCATGTAAAACATGGTTGCTGCTAGGAAGTTGTTTTGCTCATCCCACTGTAATGATGAGAGCGAATATTATTAAAGAGAATAATTTATATTATAGTTCTAACTTTGAATATGCGGAAGATTATGAGTTTTGGAGCAGGATATCTTCGTATGGGAAGTTATGTAATATAAATAAACCACTTCTTTATTATCGTAGTCATCAGAATCAGATATCTACAACTAAGATAAACATACAAAAAAGAATGCATTCTAGTATTGCTGTGAGCAATCTGGCTAAAAGTGGGATTAAAATAAAAAAAGATATACTAAATATATTTTTGTTCCCTGAGCGTACTCTTGGCTTGTTGAAAGTGATTTATTGTTCCACATATGTATATTTTAAGATTTTAAAGAAAACATGGTGTGAAATAAGGTTTGTGAATGTTATTTTCTTAAATAAAATAGCGTATTATTGTAAATTGAAATTAAAAAGATAGTAGTTCAGTGAGGGCAATAAGATGGAACAATATTTGAAGGTTAGCCTGATTGGTACAACTCAAGGGGGACGAAATTCTGAAATCAAGCGATTACTTAAAAGTATAAATGAAAGTGATTCTAAATCTTTTTTAGAATTGGTGTTCGTTGATCAATCGGATGATGAACAAATAAGCAATGTATTTGAGAATTATAAAGATAAAATTAATTATAAAATAATAAAATCAAAGAAAATTTCTTTATCGAAAGCTCGTAATCTTGCATTACGTAATTGTGCTGGAGATATAATAGGATTTTGTGATGATGATGCTTTTTATTCTCCGGTATTTTTTAAAAAGTTGATGTCATTAGATGTTAAAAATAACTGTATTATTTCTGTTCCTGTAATAGATTTCCAAACTGAAACATTTTATGCAAATAGAAAATTCCCTAACAAAAGTAAAAAATTGAGCTATAACGGTATAATCAAATTTTCATTGAGTGTGGGAACTTTTATTTTTAAAAATAAAAATCAAATTTTTGAGTTCGACGAAAGGTTAGGTGTTGGAACAGTTTTAGGCGGTTCTGAAGAAACTGAATTATTTTTCAGATTGAAGCATTTGGGGTACGATGTTATTTATCAACCGCTTAGAGGAGTATATCATGATAATGATATACCAACGGGAAATCTTCCCGAAAAATATAGAAAATATGCTGTTGGCTATGGTGTTGTAATCAAAAAATATATTTTCAAATCTCATTTCACATTAATATTAGAAATAATTAGATTAACAATAAAATCCTTTGCGGGGATGTGTTTAAAGAAACAAAAGAAATTATATATATCGCGCTTAATAGGATTTTGGACTGGGCTAATTAAGTATGGAATCTAAACAAATAAGAGTTTTGTTAGCCTATTTATATGGGGTCATAGGGTGCGGGGGGCTATTTATTCTTGCATTTTTCTCCAACGTTGAGTTTGACAATACTGTTCTATGGACATTAACGTTATTTTTTGGATTAACGGTTATATATTTTATTCGCAATAAGATGTGGGTATGGTTTGATGGATTGTTTGTGATTTTTGCTCCCTTCTACTTTTTCGTATCTTTTGCGTTATATCACAATCTTGATATCAACATTTTTACGGTTGATAGCAGAATTATCAATGATGCTTTTATTTATTGCACTGCTGTGTGGTGTTTTATAGTCTCTTTCAGTTTAATTAGGCCTCACGCAATAAATATTCAGAATTTGATAGAGTTGCAATCAAAAAAATATCGAACATATTCGAATAGTTTCTTTTTATCTGCTATTGTTGCATGGGCTGTTAGCCTCTTTTTTATATATCAATCTAGAAATTTATCAATTTTTCAATTAGGTCAAAATAGTCGTCTAGAATTAGTTAATAGTGTCAGTCAAAGCGGTTGGTATCTTAAATATTTAATTATAACTTATTTTTGGATGTTGTTAGATAAAAAAATAGTGAAAAAAAATATGACGGGCATGCGTTTTTTTATGCTAATCATTCCTGTGTTATTATATTTTTATACATTGTTGCTGATCGGATCTCGCAGGGAAATAATGCTTTCGTTTATTATGGTGATATTATTGTTATTATATAAGCGAGGTTTTAAATTACCATTCAAAATAATAATCTTAAGTGCTGTTTTTGTATGTTCTATAATTGCTTTTGGAATTTATCGTGCAAATGCAGATGCAGATCTAAACATAAAACTCCTCAATGCTCTGGGGGAGTTTATTTATCCTATATCTACTCTTCAATACTATATATCAGCACATTATCAAGTGCAATTTCCGGGAGGGTCATATTTCCATTTTATATTGAATTTTATTCCTAAGGAATTATTTATTGGTCAGAAACCTGATACGTTGGCTCTCGATTTCGCAAAGGAAGTTTATCTACCTAGCCAGGAGTATATGATGGGCTATGCCTTTACTCCTTTTACGGAGTCGTTTATTAACTTTTTGTTTTCCGGTGTGGTAATTTTTCCTTTAATATTATGTTTTTTTACTTATTTGATTGAGTTGTTGTTTAAAAATAATTATTTTTTATATCTGGTTTTTTTGTCTCAGTCAGTTAATTTCCAAAGATCAGAGTTTTCTTCAATGATTTTCGAACTTGGCATGTTTGTGGGTTCTTATATGTTGTTAAGTTTTTTAGCGAAAATTAGGTTTGCTAAATCGGAATAGATATTTTATTTGTCTGGATACCTGTGAGGCGAAGGCTTTAGTTGTTGAAAAAATGGCACTATAGATCCATATGTATAATATAAATTTTGATAACAAATAATTATTTATTTTACTTAATATCAAACTTAAAAAATTCCGTGTGACTTAAGTTATATATATTTAAATATGAATTCACGTTGTCATCATAGAGGTTTTCTTGACGATAATATTAAAGGTTAGCCTGGCATGGATAAGTTCTTGTTGCTAGTTTGTTCTACTAAATTTTATGGATTTCGTTTAGTAAGGCTTTTTTAGAATAATGTTTTATTGTGACTCTCAATTTAAAATAACATTATAAGGGAAGTAGATGATTATTATAGATGGTATAATTTTTTCTTTACAAAAATCAGGGGGGATATCCGTCTATTTTTATGAATTACTACAACGCATTATTAAACATGAAGAAAGTGTTAAAAGTATAATTTATAGAAATGATAATATCTATACACCTCTCATAAATTTAAAAGAAAATGCTCAAATACGAACTCATTTATCATTGGAAAGATTTCGTAGGGTCAATGTGCTAGGTGAGGTTGGTGATATTTTTCACTCAAGTTATTACAGATTGCCCGGGGGAGGGTATCATGGTAAAATTATAACTACAGTTCATGATTTCACTGAAGAGTTATATCCTCGTGGGGTGGTCTCATATATTCACCATAAACAAAAAAGACAAGCAATTCTCAATAGCGATGGAATAATATGTATTTCTGAAAATACAAAAAAGGATATGCATAAGTTTATACCAGAGTCTATAAATATACCAACCAAAGTTATATATAACGGCGTGGGAAATTTTCAATGTAATGACAAAATTGGAACTCATGAATCTTATGTTATATTTGTTGGGGCTCGTTCAGGCTATAAGAATTTTGAAATGTGTGTGACGGCACTTCACAAATTGGAAGATATTAATTTAGTTGTCGTCGGTGGAGGGCCATTTAGTGATCTAGAAAAAAGTTTGCTAAATTCAAATATTCCAGGACGTTATAAACATGTTGGCTTCGTTTCAGAAGCGGAATTAAACGTGCTTTACCAGAATGCCTTAGCATTAGTTTACCCCTCGTACTATGAAGGATTTGGAATACCTTTAATTGAAGCTATGAAATCAGGGTGCCCAGTAATAGCATCAAAATCATCATCGGTAAAAGAAATTGCTAATGATGCTGCTGTTTTAATTGAGAGTATATCATCAGATAAAATACAAGATAGTATCGTAAGATTAAAAGATATTTCTTATAGGTTTGAAAAGATAAAAAAAGGTATAGATACTGCAAGAAATTTTTCATGGGATAAAATGGCATCAGAAACTTTGGATTTTTATAATTGTGTAAGAGGTGAAAAATGAAGGTCGCATTAATTACTGGTATTACTGGTCAGGATGGTTCCTATTTGGCTGAATTTCTCCTAGATAAAGGATATGAGGTTCACGGTATTAAACGTCGGGCATCATCATTTAACACAGAACGTATTGATCATATTTATCAGGATCCGCATATCAGCAACCCTCAATTTCATCTTCATTATGGAGACCTAACCGACACCTCAAACTTGACCAGAATTTTGTCTGAAGTTCAACCTGATGAGGTTTATAATCTAGGCGCTATGAGCCATGTTGCTGTATCATTTGAGTCACCCGAATATACTGCTGATGTTGATGCTATGGGGACTCTGCGTCTTTTGGAAGCAATTCGTTTCTTGGGATTGGAAAAGAAAACTCGCTTTTATCAGGCATCTACATCTGAGTTATATGGCCTAGTTCAAGAAATACCGCAGAAAGAAACCACTCCTTTCTATCCGCGTTCTCCATATGCGGTTGCTAAACTTTACGCATACTGGATCACAGTTAACTATCGCGAATCTTACGGTATGTATGCTTGCAACGGTATTCTGTTTAATCACGAATCCCCACGTCGTGGTGAAACTTTTGTGACTCGTAAAATTACACGCGCTATTGCCAACATTGCTCAAGGTCTGGAGAAGTGCTTATATCTAGGTAATATGGATTCACTTCGTGACTGGGGCCATGCCAAAGATTATGTAAGAATGCAGTGGATGATGTTGCAGCAAGAGCAACCTGAAGACTTTGTAATTGCAACGGGTAAACAAATTTCCGTGCGTGAATTCGTGCGGATGTCCGCACTAGAGGCTGGGATTGAGATTCAGTTCAGTGGCGAAGGTATAAATGAAATTGCGACAGTTGTAAATGTATCTGGTAACTGTGCGCAAGAAGTACGAGTAGGTGATGTGATCGTTCGTGTTGATCCTCGTTATTTCCGACCTGCTGAGGTAGAAACATTGCTTGGCGATCCAACAAAAGCAAAAGAAAAACTTGGATGGGTGCCAGAGATTAGTGTTGAAGAAATGTGCAAGGAGATGGTAAAAAGTGATCTTGAGAAAGCTAAGCAGCATGCACTCTTAAGAGCAAATGGTTTCGATGTTTCCATTTCCTTGGAGAATTAAAGCGTGGCTAAGAGAATATTTGTTGCAGGACATAATGGTATGGTGGGATCTGCTCTGGTAAGAGAACTTTGCCAGCAGCAGAGCAATGAAGTAATTACTAGAAGCCGCGATGAACTTGATCTTCTCTCGCAGGCTGCTGTGAATGATTTTTTCAAAAAAGAGAAAATTGACCAAGTTTATTTGGCTGCAGCAAAAGTTGGCGGCATTCAAGCTAACAATACCTTCCCTGCGGATTTCATTTATCAAAATCTTATGATTGAAAGCAACATTATTCATGCTGCTCATGTTAATGACGTTAATGAATTGCTTTTTTTGGGGTCAAGCTGTATCTATCCTCGAGATGTTGCCCAGCCAATGCGAGAGGAGGCACTTTTGACCGGTATTTTGGAAAGCACTAATGAGCCATACGCTATCGCAAAGATTGCTGGCATAAAACTATGCGAGTCATACAATCGACAATACGGTCGTGATTATCGCAGCGTGATGCCGACTAATTTATACGGTTCTAATGATAACTTTCATATTGAAAACTCTCATGTTATTCCTGCTTTGATTAGACGTTTCCATACTGCCAAAGTTGAAAATCAAAATACTGTTACAGTGTGGGGAAGTGGTACACCAAAACGTGAATTCTTGTTTGTAGATGATATGGCTTCGGCATCGATTTATGTGATGAATTTGCCAACTGAAACTTACGCTAAAAATACTTCACCGATGCTTTCGCATATCAATGTGGGTACTGGTGTTGATTGCACAATTCGTGAACTTGCAGAAACAATTGCTTCTGTCATTGGTTATAAAGGACAGATTGTCTTCGATGCTAGTAAGCCTGATGGTACACCACGAAAGTTAATGGATGTTGAGCGTCTTGGTCGTATGGGGTGGAGATGGTCGACATCATTGCGTGATGGACTCGTGCTCACCTATGAATGGTTTTTGAAAAACCAAAATAGTTTCAGGAAATAGGATTTGCAAATGTTGGATTTTGCGTTATTTAAAACGATAGTTAATTATGCACCACTTATATCAATTGATCTTATCGTTTATAACAGCAAGTCAGAAGTATTACTAGGGAAAAGAATAAACCCTCCGGCAAAAAATTATTATTTTGTTCCGGGTGGAAGGGTTTTTAAGAATGAAAAGATTGCCGATGCTTTTGATCGGATTTGTCAATCTGAACTAGGGTGTAAGATTGAATTTTCTTCTGTAATACCTTGTGGTGTATTCGAACATTTCTATTCTGATGCTTTTGTTGGGGCAGATATTAGCACTCATTATATCGTATTAGCGTATGAGATTCATATGGACGCAGAGTTGCAGAAACTTCCCCCAGCACAGCATGCTGAATATACCTATATGTCCGTTGAACGTATTAGAAAAAATCCTAACGTTCATTATTATACCCAGCAATACTTTAGCTAGAAGGTTAAAATGACTAACATCATTCTTCCCGTAGTGATGGCCGGTGGAACAGGAAGTCGCTTATGGCCGCTTTCCCGAACTTTGTATCCAAAGCAGTTTCTGACATTGACATCTTCTTCATCAATGCTTCAAGAGACAATTGTGCGTCTCGATGGATTAACGCATGAACATCCACTAATCATTTGTAATGAGGAGCATCGTTTTATTGTTGCAGAGCAGCTTAGGCAACTTGAGTTACAGCATAGCGGCATTATCCTTGAGCCTGTAGGCAGAAATACGGCTCCAGCAATCGCATTAGCAGCTTTACATGCCGTTAGAAATCAAGATGATCCAATTTTATTGGTATTAGCAGCGGACCATGTAATTCAAGATAATTGCGCGTTTCTTACTGCGATTGAAAAAGCGTTAGATCTTGCTGTTGGAGGAAAGCTTGTAACCTTCGGTATTGTTCCTAATAAACCAGAAACTGGCTATGGTTATATAAAACAAGGCAAACCAGTGTCAGAAGATGCTTTTGAAGTCTCTGAGTTTGTTGAAAAACCTGACTTAGACACAGCTAAAAGATATCTTAATGAAGGTACATATTACTGGAATAGCGGGATGTTTATATTTAGAGCGTCACGTTACATTGAAGAGTTGAAGTTATATAGACCGGATATATTAGATGCTTGCATCAATGCTCTGGAAGATGCTTCACTTGATCTTGATTTTACTCGGCTTAATGCTACTTCTTTCACTCAATGTCCTGATGAATCAATTGACTATGCTGTTATGGAGCAGACATCTGATGCGGTTGTTGTCCCATTAGATGCTGGTTGGAGTGATGTCGGTTCGTGGGCTGCTCTTTGGGAAGTGGATACCAAAGATAATAATAACAATGTTATTCATGGTGATGTGGTTGCTATTGACACACAGCGTAGTTATCTTTATTCTCAGCATAGATTAATCAGTGCGGTAGGTTTAGATAATGTAATTGTTGTTGAAACTAAAGATGCTATTCTTGTTTCACATAAAGACAAAGTACAATCTGTTAAGGACGTTGTTACTTTTCTTAAATCGTGCTCGCGAAGTGAATATTTGCAGCACAGGGAATTATACCGTCCTTGGGGAACCTCAGATGCGGTATCCGAAGGTAAACGCTATCATGTCCGTAAAGTGACAGTTAAGCCTGGAGAACGTACCGCTACCCAAATTCACTATCACCGAGCAGAACATTGGATTGTCGTGACAGGAACTGCAAAAGTATATTGCGGAGAGAGGATACAACTCCTGACTGAAAATGAATCCACATATATTCCAGTTGGTATATCTCATTCTCTGGAAAATCCAGGAAAGATCCCCTTAGAGATTATCGAAGTCAGAACTGGTGCTTATCTTGAAGATGATGACATTGTTCGGCTTGAACAATATACTCACGGTAGCAATCATGAAAGTTAGCATCATCACCGCAACTTATAATAGCGCAACGACTCTGTCAGATACTTTACTATCTCTAGATTTACAGTCATATAATGATATTGAATATATTATCATTGATGGAGCTTCCCGGGATTCAACTCTTGAACTTATTAATAGTGTGTCTCGCCGAGTTACTAAAATTATAAGTGAACCTGATAAAGGTATATACGATGCCTTGAATAAAGGAATTCGAGCAGCAACAGGCGATATAGTTGGTTTCCTGCATTCGGATGATTTACTTGCCTATCCTGACGCGATCGCTGACGTAGTTGATGAATTTATAAAAAATCAATGCGATGCTGTTTACGGAGATTTAGATTATGTATCGAAAGACAACATCAGTAATGTCGTTCGTCGATGGAGAAGTGGTAATTTCAAACGCTTTAAAATGCAATTAGGTTGGATGCCTCCGCATCCTAGCTTCTATATGAAGCGGGAATTATATTTGAAATGGGGAGGGTTTAATTTGGATTATAAAATCTCAGCAGATTACGATTCTTTGGTCAGATATTTATGGACGCATAGCGCTAGAGTATCCTATTTACCTAAAGTTCTTACTAAGATGCGAGTTGGTGGTATGAGTAATCGTTCTTTTGCTAATATCGTCCAGAAGTCTAAAGAAGATATTAAGGTTATGCGTAGCAATGGGCTGTTATGGCCTATTGTGCTTGTATGTAAAAACTTTTCTAAACTTCCACAGTTTCTTAAATAACTATGAAAAATTTAACCTGTTTCAAAGCCTACGATATTCGCGGCAGGCTGGGCGAAGAGCTGAATGAAGATATCGCGTGGCGTATCGGTCGCGCTTACGGCGAGTTCCTGAAGCCAAAAACGATTGTCCTCGGCGGTGACGTGCGCCTGACCAGCGAGACGCTGAAGCTGGCGCTGGCGAAAGGGCTGCAGGATGCAGGCGTGGATGTGCTGGATATTGGCATGTCGGGTACCGAAGAGATTTACTTCGCCACCTTCCACCTGGGCATTGACGGCGGTATTGAAGTGACCGCCAGCCATAATCCGATGGATTACAACGGCATGAAGCTGGTGCGGGAAGGGGCACGGCCCATCAGCGGAGATACCGGTCTGCGTGACGTGCAGCGCCTGGCGGAAGCGAATGACTTCCCGGCGGTTGATGAGACCAGACGTGGCCGCTACCAGCGAATTACTACCCGCGATGCCTACATTGACCACCTGCTGGGTTACATCAACCCCGCCAACCTGAAACCGATGAAGCTGGTGCTCAATTCCGGCAACGGTGCGGCAGGTCCGGTGGTTGACGCTATTGAAGCCCGTTTTAAGGCGCTGGACGTGCCGGTCGAGTTCATCAAAATTCACAACACGCCTGATGGCAATTTCCCCAACGGTATTCCCAATCCTCTGCTGCCAGAATGCCGGGCCGACACCCACAATGCGGTCATTGAACACGGTGCGGATATGGGGATTGCCTTCGACGGTGATTTTGACCGCTGCTTCCTGTTCGATGAAAAAGGTCAGTTCATTGAGGGCTACTACATTGTCGGCCTGCTGGCAGAGGCGTTTCTGGAAAAGAACCCTGGGGCGAAAATTATCCACGACCCGCGCCTGTCCTGGAACACCGTGGATGTGGTGACGGCGGCAGGCGGTAAACCGGTGATGTCAAAAACCGGACACGCGTTTATCAAAGAGCGGATGCGCCACGAAGATGCCATTTATGGCGGCGAAATGAGCGCACACCACTATTTCCGTGATTTTGCCTACTGCGACAGTGGAATGATCCCGTGGCTGCTGGTGGCGGAACTGCTGTGTCTGAAAGGACAGTCGCTGGGCGAACTGGTCCGTGACCGGATGGTGGCCTACCCGGCGAGTGGTGAAATAAACAGTACGCTGGCAGAGCCGACGGCAGCGATTGCGCGCGTGGAGCAGCATTTTTCTCGTGAGGCGCTGTCGGTGGACAGAACGGACGGTATCAGCATGTCGTTTGTCGACTGGCGCTTCAATTTACGCTCTTCCAATACCGAACCGGTGGTGCGCCTGAACGTGGAATCGCGCGGAGATATTCCATTGATGGAAGAAAAAACGAAGTTAATTCTGGATCTGCTAATGAAGTAGCTAAATGAGTTATAGGTGAACTGCTGATTTGCTGCTTAGAGAGAGTATTAGGCAATCGGTGTGACATAGAAAAGCAAAAGCTATTCATTCATCCTATTACTGAGTTAACATCTGGAATACATTTAAACCGCGCATACCTTGCGCGGTGACCACACCTGACAGGAGTATGTAATGTCCAAGCAACAGATCGGCGTCGTCGGTATGGCAGTGATGGGGCGCAACCTGGCGCTCAACATCGAAAGCCGCGGTTATACCGTCTCCATCTTCAACCGCTCCCGCGAGAAAACTGAAGAAGTTGTTGCCGAGAACCCGGGTAAGAAACTGGTTCCTTATTACACGGTGAAAGAGTTCGTCGAGTCTCTTGAAACCCCACGTCGTATCCTGTTAATGGTGAAAGCGGGTGCTGGCACCGATGCTGCCATTGATTCCCTGAAGCCGTACCTGGATAAAGGCGACATCATCATTGATGGTGGTAACACCTTCTTCCAGGACACCATTCGTCGTAACCGTGAATTGTCCGCAGAAGGTTTTAACTTCATCGGTACCGGCGTTTCCGGCGGGGAAGAGGGCGCACTGAAGGGCCCATCCATCATGCCTGGTGGTCAGAAAGAAGCTTACGAACTGGTGGCCCCGATCCTGACCAAAATTGCCGCCGTGGCGGAAGATGGCGAGCCGTGCGTGACCTACATCGGCGCGGATGGTGCGGGTCATTACGTGAAGATGGTTCACAATGGTATCGAATACGGCGACATGCAGCTGATTGCTGAAGCCTATTCTCTGCTGAAAGGCGGCCTGAACCTGTCTAACGAAGAGCTAGCAACCACCTTCACCGAGTGGAATGAAGGTGAGCTGAGCAGCTACCTGATCGACATCACTAAAGACATCTTCACCAAAAAAGATGAAGACGGTAAATACCTTGTTGATGTGATCCTGGACGAAGCGGCGAACAAAGGCACCGGTAAATGGACCAGCCAGAGCTCTCTGGATCTGGGCGAACCGCTGTCGCTGATCACTGAATCCGTATTCGCTCGCTACATCTCTTCTCTGAAAGACCAGCGCGTTGCGGCATCTAAAGTGCTGTCTGGCCCGCAGGCTAAACTGGCTGGTGATAAAGCAGAGTTTGTTGAGAAAGTTCGTCGCGCGCTGTACCTGGGTAAAATTGTCTCCTACGCGCAGGGTTTCTCTCAACTGCGCGCTGCGTCTGACGAATACAACTGGGATCTGAACTACGGCGAAATCGCGAAGATCTTCCGCGCGGGCTGCATCATTCGCGCGCAGTTCCTGCAGAAAATCACTGACGCTTATGCTGAAAACAAAGGTATCGCGAACCTGCTGCTGGCTCCGTACTTCAAAAATATCGCTGACGAATATCAGCAAGCGCTGCGTGATGTAGTGGCTTATGCTGTGCAGAACGGTATTCCGGTACCGACCTTCTCTGCAGCGGTAGCCTACTACGACAGCTACCGCTCTGCGGTACTGCCGGCTAACCTGATCCAGGCGCAGCGTGACTACTTTGGCGCGCACACGTATAAACGCACCGATAAAGAAGGTGTGTTCCACACCGAATGGCTGGATTAATCTGATTTAGTCAAACCGTGAATCCAGGCCCGGAGCGCTCCTCCGGGCTTTTTTATTGCCAAAAAATGGGATTCGGTCAGGTCTGATAGTCGGTGCAGTAGTAAATCACGATATACTCATTCAATACTGAGCCTATAGGCCACAATGCTGGCGGTGTGCTCAACCTCAATGTTCAACCGGAAGAAGTTACACAGCGAATGAAGATAACTATCTCAGGAACAGGTTATGTAGGTTTGTCGAACGGTATTCTGATAGCCCAGCACCACGAAGTGGTCGCTCTGGATATCGTTCCGACGAAGGTCGAGATGCTGAATCAGAAAAAATCGCCGATCGTTGATAAGGAAATCGAAGAATATCTGGCGACAAAACAGCTGAATTTCCGTGCAACGACCGATAAGTATGATGCTTACCGCGACGCGGACTACGTTATCATCGCGACACCGACTGATTACGATCCGAAGACGAACTACTTTAACACCTCCAGCGTCGAGTCAGTGATCCGCGATGTGGTCGAAATCAATCCAAATGCGGTGATGGTAATTAAATCAACGATTCCGGTTGGCTTTACGAACTCCATTAAAGAACAGTTGGGCATCGACAATATATTCTTTTCGCCAGAATTCCTGCGTGAAGGTCGTGCACTGTACGACAACCTCCATCCGTCCCGTATCGTTATTGGTGAACGTTCCGAACGCGCCGAGCGTTTTGCCGCGTTGCTGCAGGAAGGTGCGGTTAAAAAAGATATTCCGACGCTGTTTACTGACTCGACTGAAGCCGAAGCCATCAAGTTGTTTGCTAATACCTATCTGGCATTACGTGTGGCCTACTTTAACGAGCTGGATAGCTATGCAGAAAGTCTTGGCTTGAACTCACGGCAGATTATTGAAGGTGTGTGCCTGGATCCGCGTATCGGCAATCACTACAACAACCCGTCATTCGGCTATGGTGGCTACTGTCTGCCGAAAGATACTAAGCAATTACTGGCGAACTACGCGTCTGTGCCGAATAACATTATTGGTGCGATCGTAGATGCGAACCGTACGCGTAAGGACTTCATTGCAGATTCTATTCTTGCGCGTAAGCCTAAGGTGGTCGGCGTGTACCGTTTGATCATGAAAAGTGGTTCCGATAATTTCCGGGCATCATCGATTCAGGGCATCATGAAGCGCATTAAGGCAAAGGGCGTGCCCGTTATTATCTATGAACCGGTCATGGAAGAGGATGAATTTTTCCATTCCCGAGTTGTGCGTGATCTTAATGCGTTCAAAAATGAAGCAGATATTATTATTTCTAACCGCATGACGTCAGAATTAGCTGATGTTGCCGATAAAGTTTATACCCGCGATTTGTTTGGTAGTGATTAATCTCGTCTCCATAAAAAAGGCCTTATATAAGGCCTTTTTTATTTTAATCAGGTCAGTAATTAAACTTTGTAGAAATCACGGTACCAGTCAACAAAGTTCTTCACCCCATCTTTAACCGTGGTTTCAGGTTTAAAACCAATAACATCATACAGCGCTCTGGTGTCTGCGCTGGTTTCCAGCACATCACCTGGCTGTAGCGGTAGCATATTTTTCTTCGCTTCAATACTCAGTGCATCTTCCAGAGCCTGGATATAGTCCATGAGCTCAACCGGTGAACTATTGCCGATATTGTAGACGCGATAGGGCGCAATGCTGGCTGCTGGGGTGCCTGTTTCAACGGTCCATTGTGTGTCTGCGTGTGGAATGACATCCTGCAGGCGAATGATTGCTTCTGCGATATCATCAATATAGGTAAAGTCACGCTTCATTTTGCCATAGTTATAGACGTCAATACTCTTCCCTTCCAGCATCGCTTTGGTGAACTTGAACAGCGCCATATCCGGTCGACCCCACGGACCGTAAACGGTGAAAAAACGCAACCCGGTTGTGGGCAATCCGTACAGGTGGGAATAAGTATGGGCCATCAGTTCGTTGGCTTTTTTGGTTGCCGCATACAGAGATACGGGGTGATCAACGGAATCATCCGTTGAGAAAGGCATTTTGCGATTCAGGCCGTAAACTGAACTGGATGAGGCATAGAGTAAATGCTGAATTTTATTATGGCGACACCCTTCCAGTATGTTCAGAAATCCTGTGAGATTTGAGTCTGCGTAGGCATGCGGGTTTTCGAGTGAATATCGTACGCCAGCCTGTGCTGCGAGATGGATCACACGCTCAAAATGCCCGGATGCGAAAAGTTCAGTCATGCCTTCGCGGTCGGCTAAATCAATTTTATGAAACTGGAAACCAGGCTGTGCAAGTAATTCCAGACGAGCTTGTTTAAGGCTGACGTCGTAGTAATCGTTCAGGTTATCAATACCGACTACTTGATGGCCAGCCTCAAGGAGGCGTTTGCTAACGTGGAAGCCGATGAAACCAGCGGCACCCGTAACCAGGTATTTCATGTTTATTCCTCTTTTTGGCTAAATAATAGCCAGTCGCCAACAGGTGCTACTAAAAAGTGGAATGATACCGTTAGATGGTAAAAAAGCTAATTGTTATATTATTTACGCCAACCATTTTTACTGGTTAGACGGTAAGTATTCACGATATGAATTCAAAAAAATGAATTGTAAAGTATAACGATTAGCGGGCATGAAACCTGTTTGTTGATGGTTTTTTGCGCATGAAGATGTTCTTTGAGTATTGACACTTTTGTTTAATCGTATCGCTATTCAGTAGTGTTTGAAATACCAATCAAAATCCCAGAAACAATTTGATTTTTTTATCATTAATCCTATGGCATTGCCTCAATTTATAGCTAAACTAATCCCAGTTTAAGTCTTTCCTTATCTAGGGTTTCTATGTCTGTAAGTGATAACAACATGTCCGGGCGCAGTCACGATCCGGAACAGATTGATCTGATTGATTTACTGGTACAGTTGTGGCGTGGGAAAGTAACAATCGTTATCGCGATTGTTATTGCCTTAGTACTTGCTGTGGGCTATTTGGCAGTTGCTAAGGAGAAATGGACCTCAACAGCCATTATTACTCAACCGGATGTAGGTCAGATCGCTACATATAACAACGCCCTCAATGTGTTGTATGGTGCCAGTGCGCCTAAGACCACTGAACTTCAGGCAAATGTGATCGGGCGATTCAGCACCTCTTTATCCGCATTGGCTGAAATGCTAGATAATCAGGAAAAACCAGAAAAACTGACGATTGATCAGTCTGTTAAAGGTCAACCACTGCCGTTGGCGATTTCTTATGTGGGTGGCTCACCAGAAGACGCTCAGCGTCAACTGGCTGAATACATTCAACAAACAGATGAAAAGGTTGCTAAAGAGCTGGAGCTTGACCTGGTTGATAATATCAAGTTGCAAACAACCACGTTGCAAGACTCTCTGAAAACTCAGGAAGTGGTCGCGCAGGAGCAAAAAGATCTGCGAATTAAACAAATTCAGGAAGCGCTGCGTTATGCAGAGCAGGCCGGGGTGATTAAGCCGCAAATTCAGCAGACGCAGGATGTGACGCAGGACAGTATGTTCCTGTTGGGTAGTGATGCCCTGAAGTCCATGATTGAGCACGAATCTACACGTCCTTTGATATTGTCTGATAACTACTTCCAGACCAAGCAAAAGCTTTTGGATATTGAAAATCTTAAGCTTGAAGGGGCTGAGTTACACGCCTACCGCTATGTGATGAAACCAACGTTACCGATTCGTCGTGACAGCCCGAAAAAAGCGATTACCCTCGTGCTGGCGGTTCTGCTCGGTGGCATGATTGGTGCCGGTGTGGTGCTGGGGCGAAATGCTCTGCGTGGTTACAAAGCCAAAGCTGAGTAAGTTTGAACCTGACAACAAAAAACCGGGCAGCGCCCGGTTTTTTTACGTCTGCAACTTACTGATGACGCTTACGTAAATTCTCAATCACCACCGTCAGGTCGAGGTCCTGGTCTTGCAGCAGCACCAGCAGGTGATACATGAGATCAGAAGCTTCATTTGTCAGCTCAAAACGGTCGTTCACCGTCGCGGCCAGCGCGGTTTCTACGCCTTCTTCACCCACTTTCTGTGCGATGCGTTTGGTGCCGCTGGCATACAGTTTCGCGGTGTAGGAGCTAGCTGGGTCAGCGGTTTTACGTTCGGCCAGCAGTTGCTCAAGCTGATACAGGAACAGCCACTGGTGGCTGGCGTCACCAAAGCAGCTTGAGGTGCCTTTATGGCAGGTTGGGCCAATCGGGTTAACCAGCACCAGCAGGGTGTCGTTGTCGCAGTCAGGCGCAATGCTCACCACATTAAGGAAGTGACCGGAGGTTTCTCCTTTGGTCCACAGGCGCTGCTTGGTCCGTGAGAAAAAGGTCACTTTGCCGCTTTCGAGCGTTTTATCCAGCGCCTCCGGGTTCATATACCCCAGCATCAATACTTCACCGGAAACCGCATGCTGCACGATGACTGGCATCAGCCCGTCGGTTTTTTCCCAGTCCAGTTCGCGGCATTGTTGCTTCGTTAACATATCCTGATCTCCACGCCCTGTGTTGCCAGGTACGCTTTTAATTCGCCAATATTGATAATTTGTTTGTGGAAGACGGAGGCGGCAAGCGCGCCGTCAACGTCGGCATCCCGGAAGGCTTCGAGGAAGTGTTCCATGGTGCCCGCGCCACCGGAGGCAATCAGCGGGACGTGGCAAACGTCACGCACTTTTTTCAGTTGTTCCAGGTCATAACCGTTACGTACGCCGTCCTGGTTCATCATGTTCAGGACGATTTCGCCCGCGCCGCGTTTTTGGACCTCCTGCACCCAGTCCAGTGTTTCCCACTGCGTGACGCGGGTACGGCTTTCATCTCCCGTATACTGATTTACATGATATTTGCCGGTTTCGGCGTCATACCAGGTATCAATGCCCACCACGATGCACTGCACGCCAAAGCGATCCGCCAGACGGGTGATAAGTTCCGGTTCGGCCAGCGCCGGGGAGTTGATGGAGATTTTATCCGCCCCAAAGGAGAGAATGCGCGCCGCATCGTCGATGGATTTAATGCCGCCGGCTACGCAGAACGGAATATCGATCACTTCCGCCACGCGTGATACCCAGCTTTTATCCACTACGCGTCCATCGCTGGAAGCGGTGATATCGTAGAACACCAGTTCATCTGCGCCTTCATCGGCATAGCGTTTTGCCAGCGGGACAATGTCGCCAATAATCTCGTGATTGCGGAACTGGACGCCTTTTACCACCTGCCCATCACGGACGTCCAGACAAGGAATTATGCGTTTTGCCAGCATTGAATGGCCTCCTCAACGGTGAACTTTCCTTCCAGCAGTGCTCGTCCGACGATCACGCCGCGAACACCGGTCCCGCGCAGGGCCGCTACGTCTTCGATTCCGCCAATGCCGCCAGATGACTGAAACGCCACCTGCGGGTATTTGGCGCACACTTCTTCATATAGCGCGACGTTTGAGCCTGCCAGCGTACCGTCGCGGGAGATATCGGTGCACAGCACGTGCTTCAGGCCGACGGGTAAATAGGTCTCAACCAGTTCTTCCAGTGAAACCCCTGAATCTTCCTGCCAGCCACTGACCGCAACCTGTTTATTACCGTGCCCGTCAATACGAACGTCCAGCGCCAGTACCAGCGCGTCGGCACCAAAACGGGCAAACCAGCTTTTGACTTCCTCGGGAGATTTTACCGCCGTCGAACCCACCACCACGCGCGCCACACCTGCGTCAAGAAGCGCCGCCACGTCTGCTTCCGTACGCACGCCGCCGCCAACCTGTACCGGAACATTGACGCCAGCGACCAGCGTTTTGATCAGCGGGATCTGGCGCTGTGCCGGGTCTTTCGCGCCGGTTAAATCAACCAGGTGCAGCACCTCAGCACCCTGGGCTGCATAATCCTGCAAACGGGGGAGAGGATCGTTACCGTAATCACGTTGCTTAGCGTAATCGCCCTGATGAAGACGCACCACCGTGCCGTCGATTAAATCTAATGCCGGAATAATCATTACATCTCCAGAAAGTTTTTCAGCAACTGTGCCCCAGCCGCGCCCGAACGTTCCGGGTGAAACTGTACGCCAAAGAAATTGTCCTTTTGTACTGCCGCGGTAAACGGTTCGCCGTAATTGCACTGGGCGATGGTCCACGGGTTTACCGGCATAGCGTAGCTGTGTACAAAGTAGAAATAGGCGCCATCTTCAATGCCCTGGAACAGACGGTTCCCCGCCTGCGGATAGACGCGATTCCAGCCCATATGCGGCAGCGGCAGACCGAAATCGGTCATCTTCGGGACGTCCTGCTCAATAATGCCCAGTAGGGAGACACCGTTACTCTCTTCGCTGCGACGGCCCAGCAGTTGCATACCTAAACAGATCCCCAGTACCGGTTGAGTACAGGCTTTAATCAGTTCAATCAGTTCGCGCTCGTGCAACTGGTCCATAGCCGCCTGTGCGGTGCCGACGCCCGGCAGAAACAGTTTATCGGCGCGCAGCACCACGTCCGGGTCACGGCTGACAACAGGATCGTATCCGTGGCGTGTGACGGCGGATTTTACCGAGTGCAGGTTGGCGCAGCCGGTGTCCAGAATCACCACGTTCATCACAGCACTCCTTTTGAGGAGGGCAGCGTGTCGCCTTCTACACGAATCGCCTGACGCAGCGTACGGCCAAAGGCTTTAAACAGGCTCTCCACACGGTGGTGGTCATTTTTGCCTTTGGTTTTCAGGTGCAGGGTGACGCCCATAGTGTAAGAGAGTGAACGGAAGAAGTGTTCGATCATCTCCGTGCTCAGATCGCCCACGCGCTGGTAGGTAAACTCCGCGCGGTACTCCAGGTGTGGGCGGCCGGAGATATCCAGCGCGCAACGTGCCAGGCACTCATCCATCGGCAGTACAAAACCAAAACGATTGATGCCGCGCTTATCGCCTAACGCCAGCTTTAAGGCTTCGCCCAGCGCCAGACCGGTATCTTCAACGGTGTGGTGATCGTCTATATACAGATCGCCCTTGACGGCAATCTCCATGCGAAAACCGCCGTGAGTGGCGATTTGATCCAGCATGTGGTCAAAGAAGCCAACGCCGGTATTGATTTTGCTGCGGCCTTCGCGGTCCAGCCAGACTTTGACGTCAATCTGCGTTTCTTTAGTATTACGCTCAACGTGTGCGTAGCGGTCACGTTTGGTCAACTGCTCGCCGATCATCGCCCAGTTCAGGGTATCGCGATGGTAACGCAATCCGCTAATGCCCATGTTTTCAGCGAGCTGAATATCGGTCGCCCGATCACCAATGACGTAGCTGTTCGCCATATCCATGGCCTGTTCAACCAGATACTGTTCAACCAGCTTCACTTTTGGCTTACGGCAATCACACTCGTCCGCTGGCAAGTGCGGGCAGATCAATACCTCATCAAACGTCACGCCCTGAGAGGTGAAAATTTGCATCATCAGGTTATGCGGACCGTCAAAATCAGCCTGTGGGAAACTCTGGGTTCCGAGTCCATCCTGGTTAGTGATCATAACCAGCTTAAAACCTGCTTTTTGCAGTTTCAGCAAAACGGGAACAACTTCCGGCTCGAAGGCGAGTTTGTCAAAGCGATCGACCTGAAAGTCACTTGGCGGTTCGGAAATCAGGGTTCCATCACGGTCAATAAAAAGATACTTCTGGCTCATACTTGCTCCGCACGTAAGGCGTCAATGACGCGCTGGCTCTCTTCACGGGTTCCGACAGTAATTCGCAGGCAGCCGCTTAACGAAGGTTGTTTATTCTGATCTCGTAAGATAATGCCCTGATCCCACAAAGATTTAAATACGCTACTTGATGCGGTGAAGCGCGCCAGAACATAGTTGGTTTCAGAATCGAATACCTGCTCTACACAGCGAATTGTTTTCAGGTTATCTACCAGATACTGACGCTCTTCCAGGATCTGCTCTACGCGTTTACGCATGGCGGAAATCCCTTGCGGCGTCAGCGCCTGGGCGGCGATATCTGCCACCGGCGTAGAGAGCGGGTAAGGGGCAATCACTTTTAACAGCAGATTGATAACCTCTTCATTCGCCAGCGTAAACCCGCAGCGTAAACCGGCGAGCGCAAACGCTTTGGACAACGTGCGTAATATCACCAGATGCGGATACTCAGACAGCCAGCCTGCCAGCGTGGCCTGTGGGCAAAACTCGATATAGGCCTCATCAGCGACCACAATAGCTTTACCCTGCGCCATTTCGAGCAGTGAACGCAGATCCTGCGGGTTAATTAGCTGGCCGGTTGGGTTATTAGGGCTGCATACGTAGACCACCTTCACGCCATCAAGCTTGTCCGCGATGCCTTGCAAATCCAGTTGCCAGTTATCAAGGGTCGGAACGGTGCGGCACTCAACGCCAATCGTTTCGGCGCTGACGCTGTACATGCCGTAAGTCGGCGGGCAGTAGAGAATGGCATCTTTACCGGGTTCGCAAAAAGCGCGCACCAGCAGTTCGATCCCTTCATCTGCGCCGCGGCTGACCAGTACCTGCTCCGGTTTGACGTCAGCATACTGCGCGTAATTCTCAATCACTGCTTTCGGCTGGCATTCAGGGTAGCGGTTCAGCGTTTGCTGAGTGAGCTGGAACTCAACGGCGGTTGGGTACTCATTCGCGTTGAGCCAGACATCGCCGTTACCGCCGAGACGGCGGGCAGACTGATAGGGTGTTAACTCGCGAACATTCTTACGGGCTAAATCAGTGACGCTGAGAAAGTTGTCAGTGCTCATGCTTGCTCCTTCAGGGCGTTAACGCGCAGGGTGACGGCATTTTTGTGGGCAGTCAGTCGTTCAGCAGCGGCCAGTATTTCAATGGTTGAGGCCAGGGCAGAGAAACCTTGTGGGGTTAATTCCTGTACGGTCATCCGTTTCTGGAAATCAGCCAGCCCAAGGCTTGAGCAGGTCGCGGTATAGCCGTAGGTCGGAAGAACGTGGTTGGTGCCAGAAGCATAGTCGCCTGCGGATTCCGGCGACCAGTCGCCGAGGAACACCGAACCGGCGCTGGTGATCTCATCAACCAGTTCACGCGCGTTGCGGGTCTGAATAATCAGGTGTTCCGGACCGTAGGCGTTAGATATTTCAACGCACTGCGCCAGATCTTTCGCCACGATTAAGCGGCTGGCGGAGAGTGCCTGACGTGCGGTCTCAGCGCGGGAAAGCTCAGCGAGCTGGCGTTCAACGGCTTTGGCAACGCCTTCGGCAAGCGTAGCGTCTGGCGTCAGGAGAATAACCTGCGAGTCGGGGCCGTGTTCTGCCTGAGAAAGCAGGTCAGAGGCAACAAAGTCCGGCGTCGCGCCGCTGTCGGCGATAACCAGCACTTCTGACGGGCCTGCAGGCATGTCGATGGCCGCGCCGTCAAGACGCTGGCTGACCTGGCGTTTGGCTTCGGTCACATACGCATTGCCCGGCCCGAAGATTTTATCGACCTTAGGAATAGATTCGGTGCCCAGCGCCAGCGCGGCAATAGCCTGCGCGCCACCCACATTAAACACCTCTTTTACGCCGCACAGCTGCGCGGCGTAGAGGATTTCATCGGCAATCGGCGGCGGTGAGCACAGCACCACTTTTTTGCAGCCGGCGATGCGCGCCGGGGTCGCCAGCATTAATACGGTAGAAAACAGCGGCGCCGAACCTCCAGGAATATACAGGCCCACGGAAGCGATAGGGCGGGTAACCTGCTGGCAATGCACGCCTGGCTGGGTCTCGATATCCACCGGTGGCAGGATCTGCGCGGTGTGGAAAGTATCAATATTACGCACCGCCGCCTGCATGGCTTGTTTCAGTTCGTCGCTCAGGCGACTGCTGGCTTGCTGGATTTCTTCCTTGGTCACGCGCAGCGCGCCAACCTCGGTTTTATCGAACTTTGCGCTGTATTCACGCAGCGCCCGGTCGCCGTTATTTTTGACGTTCTCAAGGATCTCGGCCACCGTACGGCTGATGCTTTCAGAGGCGGAAATCGCCGGGCGCATCAGCAGTTCGCGCTGCTGCTCAGGGCTATAGCTATTCCAGTCAATCAGGGTATTGAAGCTCATGGTCGTTACTCCATCATCGGGTGTTGCCGGATGGCGGCGCTGCCTTATCCGGCCTACAAGACCCGTAATATCAATGATTGTGACAATTCTTGTAGGCCTGATAAGCGAAGCGCCATCAGGCATCAGATCACTCCATCATCTTCTCAATCGGCAACACCAGAATTGAGCTGGCACCGAGCGCTTTCAGTTTTTCCATTGTTTCCCAGAACAGGGTTTCGCTGCTGACCATGTGCATGGCAACACGCTGCTGGTCGCCCGCCAGAGGCAGAATGGTAGGGCGCTCAGCGCCGGGCAGCAGGGCGATGACCTCGTCCAGACGCTCGCTCGGCGCGTGCATCATGATGTATTTGGATTCACGGGCCTGAATAACCCCCTGGATACGGGTTAGCAGTTTGTCGATCAGTTGTTGCTTGGCTTCGGCCATTTCGCCGTCGCGCTGAATCAGACAGGCTTTAGAGCGGTAGATCACTTCTACTTCGCGCAGGCCGTTGGCTTCAAGCGTTGCGCCGGTGGACACCAGATCGCAAATCGCATCAGCCAGACCCGCACGGGGAGCAACTTCTACAGAACCGTTTAACAGACAAGATTTAAACGAAACTCCTTTCTGATCGAGATAACGTTTGAGCAGGTGTGGGTAAGAGGTCGCGATACGTTTACCGTTCAGCGCTGCCGGGCCATCCCAGGCTTCATCAACCGGGGTAGCCAGCGAGAGACGGCAGCCGCCGAAGTCCAGACGGCGCAGGGTAAAATAGCGAGGGTCTTCACCCTGTGCCCGGCGGTTGAGCAGTTCCTCTTCCAGAACGTTTTCCCCGATGATGCCGAGGTCAACGACACCGTCCATCACCAGACCCGGGATATCGTCATCACGCACACGCAGAATATCGATCGGCATGTTCTCCGCCATCGCAATCAGGCGCTGGGTGTGAAGATTAATTTTAATGCCGCAACGGGCCAGTAATTCGCGTGAATCATCGCTTAAGCGGCCTGATTTCTGCATAGCTATGCGTAAACGGGTGTTGTCTAACATTCTTTATTCCTCGTTATCCTGTCTGAATCAGTTTGGGTCACGCACAAAAAAAAGCCCCCGGAAGAAATCTTCCGGGGGCTTTCTCATACGCTCATGCACCGCTGGAAGATTTAAACGTCTCCCAGCACACATCGCCTGAAAGACTAGTCAGGATGATGGTGATGATGGTGTTTGAATTGAGCGCGTGTCATAAATTTTCTCGATGAATGTTTATTCATTTGATGTCTTTTAACCTAAACCACTTTAGCTACGGAAAGCAAGGGCTTTTTTTGATCATTAATTCATTTCATATTGATACTATGAATTGTCAGCCACCGTGGGCTGGCGTAGCCTTGCGTTATAGGCCAAAAGTCAGGAGAGAAGGCATGAAAAAGGTCGCAATTGTCGGGTTAGGTTGGTTAGGCATGCCGTTAGCCATGTCGCTGGCGGCGAGAGGCTGGCAGGTTACCGGCAGCAAAACCACATTGGATGGGGTGGAAGCGGCCCGCATGAGCGGTATCGAGAGTTATTCGCTGCGCCTGGAACCTGAACTGGTCTGTGAGGCTGACGATCTCGATGCACTGATGGACGCCGATGCGCTGGTTATTACGCTACCTGCGCGTCGTAGCGGTCCTGGGGAAGCATTTTACTTGCAGGCAATGCAGGAGCTGGTCGACAGCGCGCTGGCGTATCGGATCCCACGAATTATTTTTACCAGTTCGACGTCAGTCTATGGTGACGTTCAGGGCACAGTGAAAGAGGGGACGGCGCGTAATCCGGTCACGGCGAGCGGTCGTGTCCTGAAAGAACTTGAAGACTGGTTGCACAATTTGCCAGGCACATCGGTGGATATTTTGCGTCTGGCCGGGTTGGTCGGTCCGGGAAGACATCCTGGTCGCTTCTTCGCTGGCAAGACGGCACCTGACGGACATCATGGCGTCAATCTGGTGCATCTGGACGATGTAGTTTCTGCCATCACGTTACTGCTGCAAGCGCCTAAAGGGGGACACATCTATAATATATGTGCGCCTATGCATCCGGCGCGTAACGTGTTCTATCCGCAGATGGCCCGCCAGTTGGGGATGGAGCCGCCGGAATTTCGCGGCGGTACGGATAACGGTAAAGGTAAAGTCATTGATGGCAACCGTATTTGTAATGAGCTTGGGTTTGAGTACCAGTATCCTGACCCGCTGGTGATGCCGATGGAGTGACAATCCAGCAGAGTGCCGCTGTATACCGCCAGGGGGCGAGTATGAAACCACTGCTGGACGTTCTTATCATCCTCGATGCATTAGAAAAAGAGGGCAGTTTCGCGGCGGCGTCGGCAAAATTGTTTAAGACGCCGTCTGCGCTTAGCTACACCGTCCATAAGCTGGAAAGCGATCTTAATATTCAGCTACTCGATCGCAGCGGACACCGGGCTAAGTTCACCCGCACCGGGCAGATGCTGCTGGAAAAGGGGCGGGAGGTGCTGCATACCGTCCGCGAACTTGAAAAGCAGGCGATTAAACTTCACGAAGGCTGGGAGAATGAACTGGTTATTGGCGTAGATGATACGTTTCCCTTTTCACTGCTGGCCCCACTTATCGAATCTTTCTATCAACACCACAGCGTGACGCGCCTGAAGTTTATCAATGGCGTGCTGGGTGGCTCCTGGGATGCCCTCACTCAGGGGCGGGCGGATATTATTGTCGGTGCTATGCATGAACCGCCAGCGGGGAGTGAATTTGGCTTTGCGCGGCTGGGCGCTTTGGAACAGGTGTTTGTTGTTGCGCCGCATCACCCGCTGGCACAGGAACAGGAACCATTAAATCGTCGTACCATTCGCCGTTTTCGCGCCATTGTGGTGGGCGACAATGCGCAGCATGCCAACGTCTCAGGTTCCCAGGTGTTGGACGATCAGGAAGCCATTACCGTTTTTGACTTCAAAACCAAGCTGGAACTGCAAATCAGCGGTCTGGGATGTGGATATATTCCACGTTATCTGGCGCAGCGATTTTTGGACAGCGGCGCGCTGATTGAGAAGAAAGTGGTCGGACAAATTCTGTTTGAACCCGTGTGGATAGGGTGGAATGAACAGACCGCCGGGTTGGCCAGTGCCTGGTGGCGGGATGAAATTTTAGCAAATAGTGCTATTGCGGGGGTGTATGTTAAAACGGATGCTGATAAATCAATCAGTTGAGAAAAAATATTTTTTTACAGTTGCTTCAATCTCTTGTTATTTCTCCCCAAATTAGTGCAAAATACGCCGCTTGCAAAAAATGACATTAACCGACGTTTTAATACGCGTCGGTTATTTTTTTGCATCAAACCAATCATTCATAAAAGAGGCCGGGCTTCGTACCGGATAGATACTTACTTAAAAATCGACAGTTGTTGTCGCTGAGGATTAACAAAAAATGGGGCAATTTTTTGCTTACGCGACGGTTTTCGCCGTAATGGAGGATAACCATGTCGCATAACGCTACTCCAAACACCTCTCGCGTGGAATTACGTAAAACGCTTACGCTGGTTCCGGTTGTCATGATGGGCCTTGCCTATATGCAGCCGATGACGCTGTTCGATACATTCGGTATCGTATCAGGAATGACCGATGGTCACGTCCCGACAGCTTACGCCTTTGCACTGATAGCCATCCTCTTTACCGCACTGAGCTACGGTAAACTGGTGCGTCGCTATCCGTCTGCAGGCTCTGCCTACACTTACGCCCAGAAATCCATTAGCCCGACCGTTGGCTTTATGGTGGGTTGGTCATCACTGCTGGACTACCTGTTCGCTCCGATGATCAACATTCTGTTGGCAAAAATTTATTTTGAAGCCCTGGTGCCGTCGATACCGTCATGGATATTCGTGGTGGCGCTGGTAGCCTTCATGACCGCCTTTAACCTGCGCAGCCTTAAATCCGTTGCGAATTTCAACACCGTAATCGTGTTGTTGCAGGTGGTGCTGATTGCAGTGATCCTCGGCATGGTCGTTTATGGCGTGTTCGAAGGGGAAGGTGCTGGTACATTGGCGAGCAGCCGTCCGTTCTGGTCAGGTGATGCACACGTGATCCCGATGATCACGGGCGCTACCATCCTGTGCTTCTCGTTCACCGGTTTTGACGGTATCAGCAACCTGTCAGAAGAAACCAAAGACGCTGAGCGCGTGATCCCGCGTGCGATTTTCCTGACTGCGCTGATTGGTGGCCTGATCTTTATCGTCTCCACCTATCTGTTGCAGCTGTACTTCCCGGATATCTCGCGCTTCAAAGATCCAGACGCTTCACAGCCGGAAATCATGCTGTACGTTGCCGGTAAGTTCTTCCAGGTTGGCGCGCTGATTTTCTCTACCATTACTGTACTGGCGTCCGGTATGGCGGCGCATGCAGGCGTAGCGCGTCTGATGTACGTGATGGGGCGTGACGGCGTGTTCCCGAAAAGCTTCTTCGGTTATGTACACCCGAAATGGCGTACTCCGTCCATGAACATCATTCTGGTTGGTGCGATTGCTTTGCTGGCAATCAACTTCGACCTGGTAATGGCGACGGCGCTGATTAACTTTGGTGCGCTGGTGGCGTTTACCTTCGTTAACCTGTCGGTGATCTCCCAGTTCTGGATCCGTGAGAAGCGTAACAAGACGCCGAAAGACCACTTCCAGTATCTGTTCCTGCCGATGTGCGGTGCGCTGACCGTTGGTGCGCTGTGGGTGAATCTGGAAGAGAGCTCAATGGTTCTGGGTCTGATCTGGGCTGGTATCGGTCTGATTTACCTGGCTTGTGTGACCAAAAGCTTCCGCAACCCGGTGCCGCAGTACGACGAAGATGTCGCGTAATAACGGTATTTAGCTGAAAAAAACGGAGACAAGTTCTCCGTTTTTTTATACGTGGGATTTATACAATCTCTTCGGCGTACTGCCAGAGTGATTTCAGCAGCATCAACTTTTCTTTGTTATCCGCATATTGCTGGCTCAATAGCTGCAATTCATTGGCGTAATTTTGCAAAAACTCCGGTGTGAATACCTGGCGACGATGGTCCAGCCAGCGTTGCTGTTCTGCTTCGTCCAGCGTTCCCGGGAAGTTACGTGCACGGTAATTAAACAACAGTTTTTCAATGCGCTTATCGACAAAGGAGATATCCAGCGCCGGTAAATTGCGTGGTTCGGTTTCCAGAACGATTTTCATCGCCGCACGGTCAGCATCGCTGAAAAAGCCGTTATAAAGTTGGGCATCTACGTTATCTGATGGTGTAAAGGGTTCCGCATCGGCAAAGATCGCGACCACTTTGTCGCGTATCTGCGGATTTTCACGCAGAACTTTGAGATTATCCAGACAGTGCTGGCGGTTAATACCAAGACGGTCAGCATCTTCCGGACGCAAGGTATTCGCCTGTGCCAGTACCGGGCATTTGTTGATGTGCACCAGTTTAACCGGTACGGCCGGGTTATCACCCAGATCCGCTTTAGACGTGTAGAGCCGCTCGCGCAGGGCGTCACTTTCGAGTTCGAGCAGCGGCGAAATATCACCGGCTAAGTCGACCATAATAACCGCGTTACGATTCTCCGGATGCCACGCCAACGGCGCTACCCAACTGGTGTTTCCGCGCCATGCGCCGAACATACCAGAGACATGGACCAGCGGCTTCATTTGCGGGACATCAATCAGCGCGGCCAGCTTGTGCTTATTACGATGGCTGTAGAGATAATCAAACAGACGCGGCTGGCGCGACTTCACTAATTGCGCCATTGCGATTGTAGCGTATACGTCCGCCATAGCATCGTGAGCATTGGTATGCTCAATACCGTTGGCTTTGGTCAAATGCTCCAGTCGGAAGCTGGGTAAGCCGTCGTCGTTTTCCGGCCAGTTAATGCCTTCAGGGCGCAGGGCATAGCAGGCGCGCATCACATCCAGCAGATCCCAGCGCGAATTATCGTTCTGCCAGCTCCAGGCATAGGGATCGTAGAAATTGCGATACAAGATGTTGCGCGTCACCTCATCATCGAAGCGCACGTTGTTATAACCCAGGATACAGGTTTTCGGCACGGTGAACAGGGCGTGGATGCGTGCAGCAAAAGCGGCTTCATTTTCTCCCTTTTCACGTGCTTCCTGCGGTGTGATACCCGTAATCAACACCGCCTCAGGCTGCGGCAGATAATCGTCCGCGGGTTTGCAATAAAAGACTTCTGGTTCACCGATGATGTTGAAATCATTATCTGTGCGGATAGCCGCAAATTGCGCGGGTCTGTCCAGCGCCGGATGGGTACCAAAGGTCTCGTAATCGTGGAAGAGAAAACCAGGTTGCTGCTTGCCGTCATTCATTGTTCAGTTATGTCCGGGATCAATTTAGCGCTGGTTCAAGAATACCAAAAAATAGCGAGATAATCAGCTATGGCATTATCGAAGCTGGATTGTGTACGCAATAAAATTGAGATAAACAGGACATTAATGGAATTAACTAATAAATTTCGCGCGGTTAAAATAAATTACGGAAATAAAATATCTTGAGGTTGCGGGTTTGTAAATAATCTAACTGATAACCATTATTGTTATTTTCCTCTTCTTTGTTGTGTTCTGGAAACTTTAAAAATCTTTTATAAACAATGGGTTTTTATTTATGTCAATTCGCTGTCATGCATTGTAATGAAATGTGATTGATGTAAAAAATAAATAATCCAAACGCCATATAATTATTGGATATATCTAATAACAGGAGGTTATATGAGCATTAGTCGGCGTAATTTTTTGCGAGGAGTGGGTATAGGCTGTTCAGCCTGTGCGATAGGCAGTTTCCCGCCTGGGGCACTGGCGCGAAATTCTCCAGAGAGTATCAAAGGGAAAACATCCCTGACGCCAAGTTTGTGCGAGATGTGTTCTTTTCGCTGCCCAATTCAGGCTCAGGTGATTAATAATAAAACGGTTTTTATTCAGGGAAACCCTAACGCGCCACAGCAGGGGACACGTGTCTGCGCTCGCGGCGGCAGCGGCGTTAGCCTGGTCAACGACCCTCATCGCATTGTTAAACCCATGAAACGCACAGGACCTCGCGGGAGCGGTGACTGGCAGGTGATTAGCTGGGAACAGGCGTATAAAGAAATTGCCGAAAAAATGACGGCAATAAAAACGCAATATGGTCCCCAGGGAGTCGTCTTCTCGTCTAAATCTGGCTCGCTGTCTGGCCATTTATTTCACCTCGCGACAGCTTTCGGGTCACCGAATACCTTTACTCACGCATCAACGTGTCCTGCCGGTAAAGCCATTGCCGCTAAAGTGATGATGGGTGGCGATTTAGCCATGGATATCGCCAATACCCGTTATATGGTCTCTTTTGGCCATAACCTCTATGAAGGGATCGAGGTTGCTGATACGCATGAGCTGATGACTGCGCAGGAGAAGGGGGCGAAGATGGTCAGCTTCGATCCCCGTTTGTCCGTATTCTCCAGCAAGGCGGATGAATGGCATGCGCTCAAGCCGGGCGGCGATTTACCAGTGTTGATGGCCATGTGTCACGTCATGATCAATGAAAATCTGTATGACGCGGAATTTGTTGCGCGCTACACCACGGGGTTTGAGCAACTGGCAGAAGCGGTACAAGAGACCACGCCGGAATGGGCGCAGCAGCTCGCGGATGTGCCTGCTGATGTCATTGTTCGGGTCACCCGCGAAATGGCCGCCTGCGCGCCTCATGCCATCGTCAGTCCGGGCCATCGCGCGACGTTTTGCAAGAAGAAATTGATATGCGGCGCATGATTTTTACCCTCAATGTGCTGCTTGGCAATATTGAGCGTGAAGGCGGTTTGTATCAGAAAAAAGCGGCGGCAACTTACAATAAGCTGGCTGGAGAGAAGGTCGCTCCGGTGCTGGCAAAACCCGATGTCAAATTACCTAAGCCAACGGCGCAGCGTATCGATCTGGTAGCCCCGCAGTTTAAGTACATCGCGGCGGGCGGTGGTGTGGTGCAAAGCATCATTGATGCTGTGTTAAACCAGACGCCTTATCCGGTGAAGGGATGGATTATGTCCCGACACAACCCTTTCCAAACCGTAACCTGTCGACCAGATCTGGTCAAAACCGTTGAACAGCTCGACCTTGTGGTCAGTTGTGATGTCTATTTAAGCGAAAGCGCGGCGTATGCCGACTACCTTTTGCCTGAATGTACTTACCTTGAGCGCGATGAAGAAGTTTCAGACATGTCGGGTCTGAATCCAGCCTATGCCCTGCGTCAGCAGGTAGTAGAACCTATTGGTGATGCGCGTCCGAGCTGGCAAATCTGGAAAGAGCTGGCCGTGCAGTTAGGCCTTGGCCAATTCTACCCATGGCAGGATATGCAAACGCGTCAGTTATACCAGCTTAATGGCGATCATGCGCTATCTGCTGAATTGCGTCAGAAAGGGTATCGGGAGTGGGGTGTTCCGTTGCTGCTGCGTGAACCTGAAGCGGTGCGTCAGTTTGTGGAACGCTATCCGGGCGCGGTGGCGGTTGACAGCGACGGTACCTATGGCGAGCAACTGCGCTTTAAATCTCCGTCAGGAAAAATCGAACTCTATTCCGAAGAGCTGGAAACGCTCCTGCCTGGCTACGGTATTCCGCGCGCGCGCAATTTTGCGCTTAAAGGCGACAGTGAACTCTATTTTATCCAGGGAAAAGTGGCGGTGCATACCAACGGTGCGACGCAATACGTGCCACTGCTTAGCGAGTTGATGTGGGATAACGCAGTGTGGATCCACCCGCAAACGGCCCGTGAAAAAGGCATCAAAAGCGGCGATGACATCTGGCTGGAAAATGCGACCGGCAAGGAAAAAGGCAAAGCGCTGGTCACCGCCGGAATTCGGCCCGATACGCTGTTTGTTTATATGGGATTTGGCGCCAAGGCGGGAGCCAAAACCGCAGCGACAACGCACGGTATCCATTGCGGTAATTTGCTTCCGCATGTTACCAGTCCGGTTTCCGGTACGGTGGTCCACACCGCTGGCGTTACGCTTCGTCGGGCATGAGAAAGGAGAACATCATGAATCAATCTACAAACCCTTATGTCATGCTGCATGACGAGAAACGCTGTATCGGCTGTCAGGCATGTACGGTTGCCTGCAAAGTTCTGAATGATGTGCCAGAGGGATTTAGCCGTCTACAGGTGCAGATCCGTTCACCCGAACATGAACCCGAGGTACTGTCCCACTTCCAGTTTGTTCGCGTTTCCTGTCAGCATTGTGAAGATGCGCCTTGCGTCAGCGTTTGTCCGACCGGTGCATCATTTCGCGACGAAAATGGCATTGTGCAGGTGGATAAGTCTCGCTGTATTGGCTGTGACTACTGCGTTGCCGCTTGTCCGTTCCATGTCCGTTATCTCAATCCGCAAACGGGAATTGCCGACAAATGTAACTTCTGCGCAGATACCCGACTCGAGAGCGGTCAATCGCCCGCCTGCGTTTCCGTTTGTCCGACGGATGCGCTGAAATTTGGTCGTCGTGACGACCCGGAAATTCAGCACTGGATAAATCAAAAAGAGGTTTATCGCCAGCAGGATACGCGTAGCGGTCCGGTGAGTGTTTATCGGCGTAAAGAGATCCATCAGGAGGGTAAAGCATGAATTCTATCTGGGGAGCAGAGCTTAACTATGCGCCGGACTACTGGCCGCTGTGGCTCATTTATGCAGGCGTTGTTGTTGTGCTGATGATTGCGGGCCTGGTTATGCACGCGCTGTTACGTCGGATGCTGGCACCCAAGACGGCAACCGGAGAAGAGCACCGGGATTACCTCTATTCTCTGGCAGTCCGCCGCTGGCACTGGGGTAATGCGCTGCTTTTTATCCTGCTTTTGCTGAGTGGCCTGTTTGGGCACTTCTCTGTCGGACCGGTGGCATTGATGGTGCAGATACATACCTGGTGCGGTTTCGCCTTGTTGGCCTTCTGGGTTGGTTTTGTGCTAGTCAACGCAACCAGCGGCAACGGTTGTCATTACCGGGTGAAGTTTAATGGGTTGATATCACGCTGCTTGTTGCAAACGCGCTTTTATCTGTATGGCATCATGAAGGGTGAACCACACCCGTTTGCCGCAACGGCAGAGAGTAAATTTAACCCGCTACAACAGCTGGCTTATCTGGCCATCATGTATGCGCTGGTTCCGCTGCTAATCATCAGCGGGTTGTTATGCCTCTACCCGCAGGTGATAGGGGCAGGGCCTGTGATGCTGGTGCTGCATATGGTGTTGGCGATTGTCGGCTTACTGTTCATCTGTGCACATATTTACCTGTGCACGCTGGGTGACACGCCGGGGCAAATTTTCCGCAGCATGATAGATGGCTATCATCGTCATCGTAGCCATCACGCAGAAACGGCACCGCGCAAAGGGTAACGCCAGACGCGGTCGATATCTGAAATCCTTTCCTTACAGCAAGAAAATGTGCCTTATGTCACATTTTCTTGCAATTTATCCATGTTTGTTCGCCAGAACTTCCGTAAAAAGAACGGCTATTTCTCCATTTCCTGAGGACATGCTGTTGAAACGCCGTTTGTTTATTGCCGCTTCACTATTTGCGATGAGTTTTTCGCCCGCGTACGCGACCGACGTCGCCAGTTTCGCTCCACAGCCTCCGGCAATTAATGCCGGGGCGTGGGTATTAATGGATTACACCACGGGCCAAATCCTGACAGCCGGAAATGAACACCAGCAGCGCAACCCTGCCAGCCTGACCAAGCTGATGACCGGCTATGTTGTCGATCGCGCAATCGACAGCAAGCGTATTAGTCCGACAGATATTGTCACCGTAGGGCGCGATGCCTGGGCGAAAGATAATCCGGTATTCGTCGGTTCATCCTTAATGTTCCTGAAAGAAGGGGATCGCGTTTCTGTGCGCGATCTGAGTCGCGGGTTAATTGTTGATTCCGGTAATGATGCCTGCGTTGCGCTGGCGGATTACATCGCCGGAGGGCAGCCGCAGTTTGTCGCGATGATGAACAACTATGTGCAAAAGCTGAACCTGCGGGACACGCATTTTGAAACGGTACATGGTCTGGATGCGCCAGGTCAGCATAGCTCAGCTTACGATCTGGCCGTGCTGTCGAGAGCTATCATCCATGGAGAGCCGGATTTCTACCATATGTACAGTGAAAAAAGCCTTACCTGGAACGGAATTACGCAGCAAAACCGTAACGGTTTGTTGTGGGATAAAACTATGAACGTCGATGGTCTGAAGACAGGACATACCTCCGGCGCTGGATTCAACCTGATTGCTTCTGCCGTTGATGGGCAGCGCCGCCTGATTGCAGTTGTGATGGGGGCGGAGAGTGCGAAAGGGCGTGAAGACCAGGCGCGAAAACTGCTGCAATGGGGACAACAGAACTTCGATACCGTGCAGGTATTACGTAGCGGTAAGCAGGTTGGTATTGAACGGATCTGGTACGGCGATAAAGAAAAAATTAGCCTTGGCACAGAGCAGGATTTCTGGATGGCCCTGCCTAAAGCCGAAGTCGCTAATATCAAGGCAAAATATGTTCTTGATAAGAAAGAACTGGTTGCCCCCATTGCTGCCCATCAACGTGTGGGGGAAATTGAACTCTACGATCGGGATAAACTGGTGGCGCACTGGCCTCTGGTTACGCTGGAGTCTGTCAACGAAGGCGGTGTCTTCTCGCGTTTGAGCGATTACTTCCACCACAAGGCGTAGTTTTTCCTGATGTGCCTGACTGGCAAGAGTGCGAATCTGCTCACATAATAATCACTGATTCCTTGTGGCCGTCATACCTAAAAATTACACTGTATATAAATACAGTGTAATAACGGAGGTTATATGGAGTACGAGATAAAGCAGGTTGAGAAACGCATAATTGCCGGTTTCCATATGGTTGGACCGTGGGAACAAACGGTAAAGCAGGGTTTCGAGCAGTTAATGATGTGGGTCGACGGTAAGCAGATCGTACCGCTGGAATGGATAGCTGTTTATTACGACAATCCTGACGTTGTTCCGGCGGAAAAACTGCGTTGTGATACCGTGGTGTCTGTGCCTGAAGGTTTTGAGATCCCAGAAAACAGCGAAGGGGTGATCCAGACCGAACTGGCGGGGGGCGACTATGCTATCGCCGTTGCGCGCGTTGAAAATCATGACTTCGCGACGCCGTGGTATCAGTTCTTTGAGCGCCTGCTGCAGGATTCGACGTATGCGATAGCCGCTAAACCTTGCTTTGAAGTTTATATGAACAATGGCATGGAGGACGGCTACTGGGACATTGAAATGTACGTGCCGGTACAGTCGAAGTAACTGTTTTTGGTGTAAATCAGGATGAATGTCCTGGTCATCAGGGTGATGTTTTCACTCAAAAAACAGGTACAATTCTGTTCTTTGCAATTCCCTGACGGAGTGCATGAGTGCGTGCAGATAAGTCACTGAGTCCTTTTGAAATTCGTTTGTATCGTCATTATCGTGTGGTGCATGGTGTTCGCATTGCGCTGGCGTTTCTTTTTACTTTTCTGTTGGTTCGCCTGTTGAACATTCCTGAAGGTACATGGCCTCTGATTACGCTGGTGGTAATCATGGGGCCTATTTCCTTTTGGGGGAACGTGGTCCCCAGAGCGTTTGAGCGTATTGGCGGGACAATTCTGGGTTCGGTACTTGGGCTGGTGGCTCTTCGTCTGGAGCTCTTTTCACTTCCGCTAATGCTGATATGGTGCGCGGTGGCGATGTTTCTCTGCGGCTGGCTGGCACTGGGTAAAAAACCGTATCAGGCGTTGCTGATTGGTATAACGCTTGCGGTCGTTGTGGGTGCCCCCGCTGGAGATATGAACACAGCGTTATGGCGCGGTGGCGATGTTATTCTGGGTTCATTACTGGCAATGCTGTTTACCGGTATCTGGCCGCAGCGGGCATTTATACACTGGCGAATTCAGCTGGCGCATTGCGTAACGGGGTACAATCGGGTGTATCAGGCTGCGCTATCTCCCAACCTGCTGGAGCAACCGCGACTGGAAAAGCATTTACAACAGCTTTTAAGCGATGTTGTCAAAATGCGTGGGCTCATCGTTCCTGCCAGCAAAGAAACCCGCATTCAAAAATCAATCTTTGAAGCTATTCAGACGGTTAATCGCAACCTGGTCTGCATGCTTGAGCTGCAAATCAATGCGCTATGGGCCAGCCGTACCAGCCACTTTGTCATGTTGAATGCGCATACTTTGCGTGAAACACAGCTCAGGACACAACAGGCGCTACTGACGATAACCCACGCATTGTATGAAGGTAATCCACAACCGGTGCTTGCCAATACGGAAAAACTCAATGACACCGTGGTGGAGTTACGTCAGCTTATTGCTGAGCATAAGGGCGATAATGTCGCTGAAACGCCCATTCACGGCTACGTTTGGCTAAATATGGAAATGGCGCGACAGCTGGAGTTGCTCTCTCATTTGATCTGTCGCGCGCTGCGCAAATAAAGAGCAGATGAGGGGATTGGTTCTACTGCTGCTTCGATTCAGCAACGAATAGAGGTATGATACTGAAAAAGGCTAAAACCATTGGTAACTGCAATGGCTTTACCCTCGATAATTCAGGTTTCAACCATGCATGGTCGATGCAGATGCAACTTGAAGTATGGCGGGCATGAAAGTAATGTTGACCCACTTTAGCCGTTGTTTTAACGAATCCGAATCTCACATTATCAGGGGTGTAAAAATGGAAACTACCAAGCCTTCTTTCCAGGACGTGCTGGAATTTGTTCGTCTGTTCCGTCGTAAAAACAAACTGCAACGTGAAATCCAGGACGTTGAGAAAAAGATCCGTGACAACCAGAAACGTGTTCTGCTGCTGGACAACCTGAGCGACTACATCAAGCCTGGAATGAGCGTGGAAGCGATTCAGGGCATTATCGCCAGCATGAAAAGCGATTATGAAGATCGTGTTGATGATTACATCATCAAAAACGCTGAGATCTCTAAAGAGCGCCGCGACATCTCTAAAAAGCTGAAAGCGATGGGCGAAGTGAAAAACGGCGAAGCGAAAGCCGAGTAACGATTTTATGCTTGTCCGGGTCGCTGCATAGCGGCGGCCCTTATTGCAGTTCGACCCCGCCAGTTACCATCCGCAACAAATGCTGTTCCGGCCAGTGTTCCGTTAATTTTTTCTGCGTCAGCATCCATTTAATGTAGTCCACATCATGACGCTTTCTGTCGAGCATCAGACCGACTACGCTGCCACTGTGCGCAACGTTGACACCGTATAAATCACATTCTTCTACCAGCGCTAAAAGTGAATCAAAATTTGGTTTAGGTAACAGCAACTGGCTGGCGATCGCGCTCAGCGTGGCGGCTTCACCCATCCGATAAGGATTTTGACTGATACAGGCTTCCTGTACCTTTTCCCATGCGCGTTTCAGCGCTGGAGCGCCTACCAGTAACCCTGACTGGCGTGGAGTACGGTGATAATCAGCAGTAAGCAAGGTTTCCGGACTTTCGAGAACCAGCAGATCGAGTTGAGGCTGGGCTTCACAGGCAATTTGCGTGGAGGCGTCGTTATGATCGAACAGCGTAAGCTGGCGGAAAACGGTGCTGTCGGTAGGTTCCAGCGAAACGCAAAGCTGCGCCAGAGTGGATTCGTCTAGCTGATGCCCCAGATACTGCGCCGTGGCGATTGCCGTGGCGGCGATATCCGCTGTGCTGCTGGCCATCCCTTTAGCGACAGGAATGGTTGACTGGACATCAATTCGAATATCCTGACTCATTTGTGCCGGGTATTGCCAGTGCAGCAATAACCTCTCAACCATCGCCCGAGAAAGTGGACGTTCATCTGTCAGCGGTGAACCTGAAGTGACCTCAACGGTGCTATACCATTCAACCGGGCAGGAGACCAATTTCTCACTGCCCAGAATCCAGCCCTGGATAAGTTCTCCGCACGATGCGGGACATTGCGCAACAGCCACGTCTTCACCTATGTGATCAGCAATCCTCGGCGCATAGTGTCATGGCGATCGCGCTATTACCATGATTTGCCGCAATTTGCGGTGCGGCAGTATTATGCAGGAATGCCCAATGTCACAGTTTCAGATATCGCTAAACGCATAACGTCTTGCGCAATCATCAGCTCTTCATTGGTATTAATCACAGCTACTTTGACCATCGCATTTTCCGTCTGAATGAAGGTGGCATTACGCTGATTTTTTTCCTCATCAACGGCCAGCCCCAGGAAATTCAGGTTACGACAAATCGCAGCGCGCGCCCGTGCGGAGTTTTCGCCAATACCACCGGTAAATACCAGGGCATCCAGACCGCCCATCTGCATAATATAGCTACCAATGGTGGCACGAATGCGCTCAGCAAAAAGCGTCAACGCCAGCGCAGCCTGGTGATTGCCCGTATCTGCGGCATGTTCAACGTCGCGGTAGTCAGGGGAGATGCCAGAAACACCGAGCAATCCGGACTCATTGTTGAGCAATTGGTTGAGCTGCTGCGGTGTTTTGCCTTCTCGCAGGGCAATCCACGGTAAAATGGACGGATCGATATCGCCACTTCGCGTGCCCATCATCACGCCAGACTGCGGCGTAAAGCCCATTGACGTATTCACCGATTGTCCGCCTTTGATGGCGCAGATGCTGCTGCCGTTGCCCAGATGACAACAAACAACGCGCAGGGCGCTGAGTGGTACACCCAGTTTTTCAGCAAGCTGTGAGCTAACGTATTTGTGGCTGGTACCATGAAAACCATAGCGACGAATACCCAACTCTGAATAGTAACGCCAGGGCAGGGGATAGATGAAAGAAGGCTCATCAAGCGTTTGATGAAAGGCAGTGTCGAACACCGCAACGGCTGGCGTTTTGGGCAATAGCTGGCGGAATACCGCGATCCCCAACGCATTTACCGGGTTATGCAGAGGGGCCAGTTCCGCGAGTCGCTCGATTTCTGCGAGCGTTTCATCAGTTACCAGCGCAGAGTCTTTAAAGGATTCCCCGCCGTGCGCGACGCGATGGCCCACGCCGTCGATCTCTTCCAGACTGCTGATAATGTGGTGGTTGAGCAGTTTTTCCAGGAGCAACGTTACGGCTTCACGGTGATCGGCTACGGGCAAAGTCTCCTGCCATTTCTGCGCTGGTGTTTTTAGGGTGACCTGCGCATCAGACAAACCGATACGTTCAATCAACCCCTGACAGATCATTTCACCCTGCGGCATCGCCAGTAGTTGAAATTTAAGCGAGGAACTACCTGCATTAATGGCCATTATTTTGTGAGACATGAAGGTTCCTTTGCATTCAGAAAAATGAACATCTCATCGACCCCAGTATTCTCCAGCGCGCTGGTGACAAATACTTTTTGCGCGCCAGCCTGAACTAACCAACTCTCCACAAGAGAAATACGCTGCGGGTTGGCTAAATCGGCTTTGGTAACGAGGCCAATAACGGGTCGGTTCATTGGTCCGGTAAAACCGGGAGAAAATGGTGACCACGGCGCGTCAGCATTGAGTACCAGCGCAATAATGTCTGCTTCACAGGCGCTGGCCAGCAGCGCGCTGTACAGGCAGCGGTTCTCAAGATATTCACCCGGTGTGTCTATTGTCGTAGGAGACCAGACTATGGCCTGAGTTTTCTGGTAGTGAAGCGCTTCTCCCCGCATGCACTGTGTGAGCGATGTTTTACCGCACTGGCTGGGGCCAATTAGCATGATACGTTTCATGAGATTACGTCCGAGTGATGGGACACGCGGTAAAACGCATCATTTCGCCCAGCGTTCGGGTTACCTGTTTCAGCGCGTACTCAACGGCGGAGACATCGCCCGTCAGTACCACTGCGCCGGTAAATCGGTCGAGAAAACCAATCTCTACCGCCCCGGATTTCGTGGCGATATCACAGGCGATGATTGAGGCTTCGCTGGGGGTAATCGTCAAAATCCCGATTGCGGATACTGAATCCTGTAATCCCAGCTTCTTGAACAAATCTTTACCTGGATTAGCAATAAGATGCGCCAGCGTGACCTGTTTGCCAGGAACATATTCCTGAATCATTCGATCCGTGGTGGGTTGTCTTTCCATTATCCCTCCACCATTTGTCGCCACATGCTTTCATGCGGGCGAGGTATGACCGAGCGGTAAACCAGCAGGCCTTTTTCACCCGCACTTTCACTGGCAACCGTTACTGCGTTATTCACATCGGATACATCGCCAGCAACGACCATGTAGCACTTACCGCCAATACCAAATGCCATATGGACGCGTACCAGCGTGACGTTGGAGGCTTTAACCGCCCGGTCGGCGGCGCAGATGCAGGCAGCAACGCTCCATGTTTCGACAATACCAACTGCCTGACGCTTATCCACGCTGTTTAGCCCGCTGATTGCGGGGAGTACGCTGGCATGAATGTTGGGGAGTACCAGACTGTCAACGAGCATATCGCCGGCAAGAGATGTTCCAGTGGCAATCGCCTGCTGTACGGCACCTACGTCACCACCGAGCATGAGTAGAAATTTTCCCGGGCAGATGGTCTTGCTGACCAGTAAATTCACATTCGCGCTTTTTAACATGGCATCACCCGCTTCCATTCCTTTGGCAATGCTGGTGAGTTCTAAAATCCCTATAGCCTGAGACATGATTAACCTCTAATTACCGTGATAGATTGCTCAGTGATTTCGCTGACAATACCGTCAATGCTGGCGTGAACAGGCGCGCCTAATGCACCGGACGGCACATTGGCAACGCATTGACCGCGAACAACGCGTTCGCCTTGTTCTACACATGGGATGGCGCTGGCACCAATATGCTGGCGTAACAACAGCGTCGTTTTATCTGTGGAATAATCAGTCTCAGCCAGTGGCGCATCGTGATACCAGTCGCTAAGACCCAGTTTGGTAATAAGGCGCTTAACCGGGATCAGCCGGTACTTCGCCATTTCATCCTCAGGATTTAGCGGCCCTTCATAACGATGGTTGAGCGCCCGCAGCTCGCGTTTCAGCATACGGTTGATGCGCATCGGTGAAATCCCAACCGGGCAGGCTACGCTTTCACACACGTTGCATTCTGAACAGGTCAGGGCCGTAAGCAGCAGCTGCGGTGTGGCCGCCTGCTGATAATTAACCGCACGAACCAACAGGTGCGGGGATAATTCATGGCCGATCAAATGCCTTGGGCACAAATCCGTACACAAACGGCACTGCTCGCAAACGGTTTTTGCTACAGAAAGCACGGTGCGTTCATCCTGCATCCGCCGCTGAATCAACGCATGAGACTTAGGCAAAACCAGCAGGCCCCCGGTGGTCTTGCTTACGGGGGTATCCAGTGAAGTAATCAGGCCGCCCATCATCGGACCACCGTTAATAAAGCCGGGATCGTCAACGGTTGCGCCACCGGCCAGCGCCAGAACGTCACGTAAAGACATTCCGATAGGGACAGTGAGTGTGATGGGACTGGCGACTGCACCGTTAACGGTCAGGGTGCGACGCGTAACGGGGTACTGCTGCTCAACTGCTCTGGCGATGTTGAGCACGGTCTGAACGTTATTGACCACCACACCGACGCTGACCGGCAGCGCGGCAGGCGGAACTCTCCGACCTGTTGCCATCCATATGGTCAGAACCTCGTCACCAGCCGGGTAGACATCAGGCAAAATATGTAAGCGGATCCCGGCAGGTAGAAGGGGGGTTAATGCATTGATAGCACCTTGGTATTTCTCCTTGAGCGCAATAATTCCGGCACTGGCTCCCGTCGCCGTCATGGCATATTGAACGCCGCGGATAAGTCGCTCAGCCTGGACGGCCATCAACTGCTGGTCAACTTTCAGCATTGGCTCACATTCAGCCGCATTGACCAGAAAGGTATCGACCTGCGCCTGTAATTTTACGTGAGTAGGAAAGCCTGCGCCTCCGGCTCCGACAACACCCGCTGCGCGAACGCGTTCGCGAATGGTCTGTGCATCATAAAGCGTGGACTCTGCCGTCATGGCTGTCTTCATAATAATTCCTCAAGCAGTTCCTGCATGGCACTGGCATCGGCAACACGAGGATTGGTTTGCAGCGTGACGTCAGCCAGCGCGGCCTGAACCATCGACGGGATACGTTGTGACCAGACTTGCTTTCCGTCTTTAAGCGCGTCAACGAAAGAAGGTAACGCACACTGTTTTTTGAGAAGCTCAATTTGATGAATGAGCGCATTCAGCGCAGCCGTATCGTTCGCATTATCCGGGCATAAATGGCAGGCTTTAGCAAAACGGGCATAGCGCTTCGCAGCTCGCGGATCGCGGGCATTAAAATGAATGACATGGGTCAGCAGCAGCGCATTGGCAAGTCCATGCGGCAGATGAAACTGACCACCCAATTGATGGGCAATCGCATGATTGATCCCCAGTCCAGCCTGACTAAATGCCATTCCCGCGAGCGTTGATGCATTGTGCATTTTCCCCCTGGTTGCCAGACAGTCGCCTTTGCTGACGGCGACAGGCAGGTACTGGAAGACGATTTGAGCCGCTTTTTCAGCCAGTGCATCGGTGAAGTCGCTGGCCTTCGTGGACACGTAAGCCTCCAGTGCATGCGTTAACACGTCCATGCCGGTATTCGCGGTGATGGCAGGTGGTACGCTGACAACCAACGTTGGATCAAGGATGGCCATGTCCGGGTAAAGTGCGTTATTGAATAATGGATATTTAATGCCTTTATCCGGATCGCTAATCACACAGGCACTGGTTACCTCGGAGCCTGTGCCGCTGGTGGTGGGAATTGCGACACAGGTTTCAATTTCAATACCGAACTGTCGGCTGAACCAGACGATGGCTTTTGCGGCGTCCAGTGCTGAGCCGCCACCAAAACCCATCACGACGTCCGGTTGCAGGGACTGCATTTGTGCAATCCCTTGAACTACCGTGCTGATGGTGGGATCGGGGGTGATATCGCTGAAAATGCTGATGCGGTTATCCGCTGGCAGAGCGTTGCGCAGCTTTTCAATCAGGGGAGAACGCGCGAGAAAACCATCGCAAATAATCCAGATATGCTTATTCGTGAAACGCTTGAGCACATCCAGACTTCCCTGGCCGCTGTACAATCGAGTTTGCAGTGAAAAGCTATTCATAACGGCCCCATTAGCGAATAGAAAAACCGTTTGTCAGCACGCAACGACGAGAGCGTGCGAAAGTGCGCGCAGATGTTGTTCCTTCACCGGTTGGCGTCGCAATAGTGAAGGTTGTAAAACCTTCGCCACCAACGCCGATCCCGGCGTAAGAGGGGCCATTTTTCACAAATATGGAGGTCTGAAGCGTGCGCGCGGCAAGGTTCAAACGTGACACATTTTGCGAATGCATAATGGCGGTGTGATGCAATCCCTCTTCAACTTTCAGGGCCAACGTTAATGCACTGTCAAAATCGCTCACCGTTACGACGGGGAGCATTGGCATCAATTGCTCGCTGGTAACCCACGGGTCGTCAGCCTTGACGATGCCTATCAGTAATCGAGGTGCTTTTGCCGGAACCGGTATTCCTGCTGCTTCCAGTAAGGTTGCCGGGCTTTTACCCACCAGTTTTTTATTGGCTATGCCTTCTGGTAGACAGACAGCGCGCAGTTTGTCTACCTCTTCGCTATTGAGAATCATCGCACCAAAAGACTGCATCTGTTGAACCAGTCGTTCGGCAACGGCATCAACAACAATCAGGCTCTTCTCAGCAATGCAGGGGAGGTTGTAATCAAAGGATGCGCCATTGATGATATCTTCCGCCGCCTTAACCAGGTCGGCCGTTTCATCAACAATGCAGGGTGGATTTCCTGCGCCTGCGCCGATGACTTTTTTCCCGCTTTTCATGCCCATAGCAACAATGCCAGGGCCACCGGTAATCGCCAGAACTGCGATTTTAGGGTGCGCCATCATCTGCTGGGTAGCCTCAAAAGTGGGTTCTGTGACCGTGACGACAAGATTACGAATTCCGCAGCAACGGAAAGCAATATCTTCGATCATGGCAATCAGCTTGAGTGAAACCTTTTTGGCACCCGGATGCGGACTGAAGTAAACGCTATTCCCTGCCGCCAGCATGCTGATGCTGTTGTTAATAATGGTCTCTGTCGGGTTAGTACTGGGGGCGACAGAACCAATCACGCCAAATGGGGAATACTCGAATAACACCATGCCGCCGTCACCGGTTAACGCCGTGGTAGTGAGATCTTCGATTCCTGGAGTGTTGTCCAGCGCAGCTTTATTCTTGAGGAATTTATCCTCTTTGTTGCCCATTCCTGTTTCAGCTGCGCTCTCAGCGGCCAGTGAAGCAAGATGAGGCGTCAGTTCTTCGCGTAGGGCGTTTATGATGGCGCTGCGGGTTTTCAATGGACATTGCTGGTAACGCAGAAAAGCCTGATGCGCTGCATCGATAGCTTCGCCAACGGACGGAAAAATACCGTTACCCTGAACTTCTGCTTTTGCCGGGGCGAGTTGCTCACTCAAAATGTTACGAATAAGGGTTTCAAGTTCTGAAGTATTCATTGATGTGTTCTCACGTTAATCGCCGCAATGGCCGTTTCTGCAATGTCCATATCCTGTTCAACGCTTCCTCCGCTGATGCCAAGACCCCCGAGGAGTAACCCCTCACGCCATAATGCGTACCCGCCACCGAAGGTGACGACTTTTCCCTGCATATGGCTTTCCAGACCGTAAAGCGCGGCGCCTGGTTGTACTGCCGATGTCAGCTCATGCGTGGCGGTTTTCATCGCCACGGCAGTCCAGGCTTTTTTCGGTGCCAGTTCGCTACTCACGAGTAATGCGTCAGGCATGCGCCATGCCACCGTTTGGGTCCCGTACGCATCAACAATGCTAATGACGACCGGAACCTGAAGTTCTTCTGCTCTCGTCACCGCAGCGCGAGTGAGTTGGTGGAGCTCCTGAAAAGACAGAGACATAGTCGGCTCCTTTGTGGCTGGTGCTTGAACGGCAGCGAGATAGCGCTCAGCCACTTTCTGAATGATGTCGTTTTGATGGGCGTCATGATCTTCTGCTCGTGCAAGCGCATATAAGCAGTCGGACAGGCGGTTGATATAACGCATCAGCACGTGTCTGACGGAGATCCCGGTGGAGAGCTCGACCAGTCGTCTCTCTGCGCGGCGTGCCAGCGTACGGGCAAAGTGCAGTCGGCTGGCGGCTTCGCTGCGGCCAGGTAAAATAAAGCTGCGCAGGGGCGGTACTCTTCCCATTGCGGTATCGATGGCGGCTTCCAGTGCCGCAATTTCTTCCGAGCTGATGTAGCGCTGCTCTGGCGTTGGTTCTTCGCTTTCGCTTGCGAGTTCGGCGCTGAACCAAAAAAGCTGCAGCTGGATATTTTCAAGTAACTGCCGGTGCTGCGGGTTTTTCGCCGCGCAAACACACAGACTTAGCGCCGCATTCAGTTCGTCCAGCGTACCGTAGGCCTCCACGCGCGGATGCGTTTTGCTCACGCGCAGTCCGGTAAAGAGGGCTGTTGTTCCGGCATCACCAGTTCGGGTATAAATCGCCATAGTTCCTCCTAACGAGAAAGCGTGTCGACAATGCCGACGATAGCCAGATCGATGGCCTCATTAGGGCCAGAAAAAACGTGTCTGGCGCTGGAACCGCTGCTGAGTAATACCAGTTCGCCAGTCCCCGCGCCGACAGAATCAACAGCGACTTCATCTCCACTCACAGGGGATGCAGGAAGCTCTCCGTCAGCACTTACCCGACGTACCAGCAACAGTTTTTTTCCCACCAGTGATGGGGATTTTTGCGTGGAAACCACAACGCCTGTAACCCGGGCCAGATGCATAGCTCACTCCTGCTTAATTAGTTGGACATTTCGCAGACTGACTGCTTCCTGAGCCAGAGCCGTCACGACACACCGACGGCGCAACACCAGTACGCCATCCCTTAATTGGGCGACGTCGGCATAGCTGAGAAGCTTCTCAGGATGCAAAAAGATGATTCGTCCCCGTTCGTCATTGAACTCCAGCGGCAGACGTGCGAGTTTTTTCATGGGGATTGCGGGTAACAATCGGTGTTGTAGTGAAATTTTCACGCGGACTCCGCATGCCAGCGCGTCGTGAATCTTTCCCACCGACATGTTGGCTGGGCAGCCTTCGGCAATTTGTTCCAGTAATGGCAGATCCACTTGCTGGAGATGGAGCGACGAGTACTGGCAGCATACTGTCCGTGAATCGATTTCCCGTAACTGCGCGACGCTAAGAGTGAGCGTGCTTTCCGCGCGTTTTTTTAATCGGGAAACAACCTCCTCGATAATGCGTTGCAGCAGTTCGTTGTTCATCGTGAGGTCACCAGTGTGGCGAATGCCTGGGGATTATCAGCGCCTGCGGCATTGGCTTCGTCTGTATCGATATGCATTTCGAGGCGCATATCCGGCGAAACGCGTACGGCGACGTTATCGAAAATCAGTCGACGTTCATCGCCATTAATGGCGACCGAGACTTTATCACCATGGGAAACCCGCAGAATCAGAGCATCAAGCGGCGACATATGGATATGCCGTTGGGCGACGATCACCCCAGATGCTAAGTCCAGTTCAGCAAATGGGCTGACGAGACGAACACCGGGTGTGCCCTGAATATTGCCCGACATCCGCAGCGGAGCAGCAATTCCCAACGTGCGGGCGTCGGTACGAGAAATTTCGACCTGGCTGGTACTGCGCAGCGGGCCGAGTAAACGCACATTTTTTAACTGACCTTTTGGCCCCACCAGCGTGACAGTCTGCTCTGCTGCATATTGTCCTGGCTGCAGCAGCCCTTTTTTCTCACTAATGGGGTGATTGGGAAACAAGCGACCGTAATCTTCAGCGCACAGATGAATATGACGATTAGAGATCCCCAGCGGAATCGGGCGCTCGCGCATTTCATCCAGAACCTTAGCGACAGTGGTCTCCAGTTGCTGTTTATCCATTACGCTTCACCTCGTTTGCCAGAGTGAAGACAAAGCGTGCGCGGCTCGCCTTTTTGGCGAGGGCAGGCAGGATCAAGACACAAATTGCAGCTAATCAACTCTGCATCTTGCGGTGCTTCGGGTACATCATGGTCTACAAATATCTCTTCATGCGGTACGGCTGGTATGGGTTCGGGCGTTGGCTCAGGCTCCAGGACAACGCTATGCGACAGGATCCCATCCCCGGGTCTGGAAATGACTTTGTGAGCCACCAGTCCATCTCGCTGGTCAGCGAAACTGACACCGGTGGAAATGGCCGCCTGGACGGAGGCCACATCCCCGATTATCTTGATCACCGTCCAGCCTGAGCCGTTGGTTTTTTCGAGGCCCACCAGCGTGATGGAGGCGGCTTTCGCCATGACGTCCGCGCAACTGATGGCTAATGCCAGACCACTAACTTCAAGTAATCCCAGTGATTGCTTCACGCTGTGCTCCTTGGTTGCAACGACTTATGCGGATTTAGGTAAAATGGCTTCAACGTCGCTGTGCGGACGCGGGATAACGTGGCAGGATTTCACCTCACCAACGGCGCTTGCGGCTGCGCTTCCAGCATCTACGGCTGCTTTCACCGCGCCGACATCACCGCGAACCATAACGGTGATAAGGCCAGAGCCGATTTTTTCGTAACCAACCAACTGCACGTTTGCGGATTTCACCATGGCATCAGCGGCTTCAATAGCGCCGACAAGCCCTTTTGTTTCAACCAGTCCCAGTGCGTTATTCATACTGCTTTTCTCCTGTGGGTTATGAGTGGCATTCCCGGAACGGAATGCCTTTAACCAGCCGCGCAGCGTTGTTACCAATGCTGCGGCGATCGTGGCTATTTTGTTGATACGTCAGCGTAAAAAGTGGTGCTGACGTGGGTAAGTTTTTGTAGTGCACGACCAGTTTTTCGCGGCTACAGCCAATACCGACCAGCAATGGAGACTGGCAGGCGGCCAACCATGCGTTGTGGATAACGTCAGTTGAGCTACTCTCCTGAATCACAAAGGGAATCCCTTCTTCTTCAATACCCAGCAGTACGTCATTCCAGACGTCAGCACAGTCAGCACTGGTGAAGATAACGATGGCTGGTGTGGTGAGATTACTTTCCATGAGCGAATGCCTTATGCCAGGAGAGAATCAGTCCTGTCGCAACCGCATTGCGCGGACCTTCGGTACCACGAATGTTGCCGCGCCCGGCAACCAGTCGATAATGCGCCAGAGCATCGGTGACTAGCTGTGGAACTTCAAAATCCAGAGATGAGCCGCCAACCAGTACCACAAAGGGAATATCCCGAATGTTCCCGGTCGGACTGACCTGACGTAGCGCTCTGAGTGCGTTAGTAACGAAAACGCGCTCCTTGGCGCTGCGACGAATGGCCCGTACTTTCTCCAGCGCCAGTTCACCAGGCAGTGGCACCAGTTCATCGGGTTTCACTACGCACACGCGCGCAAAAACCGTTGGTGGGAGAGGCGTAGGGAAGAACTGAACGCTGCCGTCTTCGTGGCGAAGGTGGAACAAGCTCTCAACTTTCGCCAACGGATACTTTTTAATCTCTTCAGCGAGATAACGGTCATCCAGACCCAGTTCACGGGCAATGATCATCGTGACCATATCGCCTGCGCCTGCCAGGTGCGTGGCAATAATTTCGCCCTTAGGATTGATGATAGAAGCGTCGGTTGAACCCGCGCCGAGATCCAGAATAGCCAGTGGTCGTGTTGTGCCCGGAGTTGTTAAGGCTCCCAGAATGGCAGCTTCGGCTTCGGCCCCGCCAACCTGGACGTCAATGTTGAACTTTTGCGTGATCTCCTGGGCAATCATCGCCATTTGCAGGCGGTCTGATTTCACCATGGAGGCTATGCCGACCGCCTGTTCCAGCGAGAACTCACCGGCAAGTCCACCCGTCACACTGACGGGAACCGAGGTATCGACCGCCAGCAGATCCTGAATAAAAATTTCATGACTGGGTTTGTTGGTTAATTCAGCCATCGTCTGGCGCACATGCTCCAGCATGCCGCCAATATTGGTGCCAGCTTCTCCGGTAACGTTATCCAGTTTTGGGCATTCACCAACCGCTTTCATAATCGCTTCGGCGCCCGCGGCAACGTCGACCCGTACGATACGACCCTGAGACTGTAGCTCCAGATTTCCGGCAGGAATCGCTCGCGCTTTCACATCACCTGACGGCGTTTTCACCACCACGGCTGAACGGTTGCCGATCAGCGCCCGTGCCATCGGAACAATGTTTTTAGTCTCATCGGCATTGAGGCCAAAGACAGTTGCAATGCCGTAGGGGTTAGAAAGGGTTTCAATGACCTTTCCTGGTACAGCGACCTCAATGGCAGCCAGCATCCCCAACGGGATGCGGTCGATATGAAGGACTTCATCGACGATGGGCAGGGGGTGAGTCAGACGATTGCTGACCAACACGCCATCGTCCTGCTGCAAAATAACGCCAGTTAACTGGTATCCAGCTCGGACGGAGGCATTAATCATCGTAGCGACATCGGCGAAATCAAATGCCGATGACACCACCAGAATATAGGGCGTATCCGCCGGGCGACTGAGAAGGTCTTCCGGCGTAATAGTGACGCCCACGCCTAACCCGACGCCGCCCGGTGTTTTAGGGTTATGGCCGATCATGGTGGATTCAGTGATGATGGTTTCGGTTATTGTTTCCATCGCCACATCGCCAATGACCGGGGTGGCTTCGTTGATACGGATGAGCGAAATATCGCTGACATTGATACCGGCGTTTTTTGCCGCCAGCGTAAGGGCCTCCTGAATGCCAAACACATTACGTAATGTACCCTTAATTCCGGTGGTTTCTGCCAGCGCGCTGCCGATGATGCTCAGCACGCCAGACTCATCGAGAGTAGCCAGAGCGACTTCCGTTGATGAGTTGCCTATGTCAATGCCAGCTATATATCGCATGATCCTGTCCCTGAGTTAGTCGTCGCCTTTGAGTTTTTTACGCTCAACGTACAGCGCTGCCGCTTCACGAACGAAAGCTGCACAGATTTTTGCCTGATAACGATTTTCGAGATCGTCGGCGATAGCCATCAGCTCATCTTTTGTTGAGCGGTACGGGCGCAGCGCGTTGTAGATCTCAAGAATGCGATCGTCAGGAACAGCGGTTAGCTCGGCTGCGCGCTCGAAGTTCATCGCCAGCCTGTCACGTCCGGCATCTTTGGCAATTTCCGCCTGCAGGCGCAGTGTTTCAGGGGTGATGCGCATGTCCTGCGCGGTCACTTTGTTGCTCAGAACATTTTCAAGCGTGAAGTCGTCCAGCGTTTTGTTGGTCGCAGTTTTTACCCACTCAGGATGTTTATTCGCGAGAGGGTAATCCGTGACTTTCGCGGTATGTGCTGATGAACTCGCCGCGGGCGGAGTCGCGGACTCGCCTTGCAGGCTGTTCATCCGGCTCAACACATCCCGAACCATCGATTCAATTGCGTCGGTATTCATGGAGGTATCCTTTATCAAAGCGCCACGCGCAGTTCCTGCGGGTTTTTGCCTGTCACAACGTATTTGGTCTCTTTAATGTGCAGAATGGCTGATTTGGCCTGATACTTAGGACGGGCCATCTGGTCATTCAAAGTAGGGACCGGTTGCGGAGATTCACGCTTGGCATAACGCGCGGCGTTTTTACCGATCTGACGATAGGTTTCCAGCGTCAGAAGCGGTGCCTGAGGGAACAGCTCCAGGTTTGAAAGCGGCGGTAACCCCTGCTGGTGGATAACCGTGGTACCTTTTGACTGGATGCCGATAGAGATCCCGGAACCGCTCAGACGGTTCCCCTCAACGGCGACAAACGCCACATCGGAGGATTTAAAGCAGCGGATAACACGCGCTTTAATACCTTCTTCTTCAATACCGGCAATCACTTCGCGCAAGATATTCTTATGCGGGATACCTACGATATTGACGGTTTGCGAGAGCCCGAACGCCGGCCCTACGGCAATAATCACTTCGTCCTGTTGCTGGCCTTGTTTGGCTTCACCAATCTCGGTCAGAAAGCTGTCTCCCTGTGTCGCCGCAGCCTGAGGTGCGCTTGCCGCTGTAGATGCGCGGAAAGAGACGGGTTTGTCGCTGGTCTGCATTTCAGACAACACATCTTCAATTATCTGGCGCAGCAGTTTTTCATTAATTTCCATTTTTCACCCCTTAGCCAAGCTCGTTGGGATCAAGTGCGCCAGGGATGTTTTTGATTTCTTCCCAGCGTTCGCCCTGCAGGCGATAACCTGTTGCCGGACCGGCGTAGTCGTTGACATCATTGACAGCGGATAGCACCTGTCCGTCGCCAACGATAATGGCGGAGGTATGCAGGTAATCCCCGGTTAACTTGGCTTTCTGGATGTTGAGCATGTCCTGAGCGACATCGGTAAATCCGCCCTGAGCAAGGGCTTTCACCACTTCCAGACCGTTACGGTTTTTATTGATGATCTCTTGTGCAAACTTGATGTCTTCAACGATGTTACGTTCCGGCATATCTTTCGAACCGTGGGCGTAGGTCGCAGCTTCCACTTCTTCATCAGTGATTGGTGGTAATCCCATCCCGGCAAAGACGACCTGCAGCGCACGTGCCGCTTTGTTACGAATGGCGATAACGTCTTCTTCCCGAACCGGGCGCAGACCACCGTCTACTTTCAGGTCACGCTGGAGAACGTTGTAGTCGTCAAAATCTTCAGCATCTTCGTTCGAACCCGCAAACATGTTGTCGTAGTTCGGCACCGCGGAATAACCAGAAGAAATGAAGTCAGTACCCGGCAGGAACTGCATCAGCAGACGAGCAGTACGACGCATATCCGAGTGGGTAAAGGTTTGGTCGTTGCTGGAGGCGCATTCCAGATCCAGAGAGGAACAAATCAGGTTTTCAGCCAACACTGCACGAATGCCTGACGGCACGGCGGAAGGGACACCGATGCAGCTTACTGAACCGTTTTGCAGGCCCTGTACGCCCGCAGCTTTGGTGATGTAAATGCAGCGGGCTTCCAGATAAAGCATCGATTTGCCTTCGGCGTAACCCATCTGAACTTCTGAGCCAGAGCCGGAGGTAAAGCGCATTTTCAGACCACGGGAAGCATAGGACGAGGCGAGGAAGCCTTTCGACCATGGCGTGTCATCGCCGTCGGTAAAGACGGGTTCAGTACCATAGACGGAGATGGTTTCCGCGTAGCAGGTGTGGCCTAGCATGCCGAGTTTAAGTTCGGTAGCTTCTTCCAGCGAGCACTGGGTTAATACGCCCGGGCGTCCAACCTGTGAGCCGACTAACAGCGCAATGGCGTTAAATGGCGCATAACGTGCAACGGCAACGGTTGTTTCCTGTTCGTCAAACCCGCGCCATGCGCCTTCAGCGGCATCAGCGGCAATCTGCACCGGGTTATCTTTGACGTTAGTGACGTGCGCTTGTTGAGAGGGTGTACGACGAGCGCGCATTTTCTGCATCGCCATCATCATCTCAACGACGTTCATATGGGACACCACTTCGACAATTTTTGCCGGCGTCATTGCGGTGGTCAGCGGCACTATGTCTTTGCGCTTTACGTTAGGGTCGCAAAGCATATTGGCCAGTTTGACCGAGTCCATCGCCATGACCTCTTCAGCGCGCGCCAGGTTAATGCCATAGCGGGCAATGAAATGGTCGATTAAGTCAAATTCACTGGCGGATTTACCGTCCAGTTCAGTGACTGTACCGTTGACGATTTTAATCGACGGTTTGGGGTCGTTCGGGCTTTCCATCGCAATGAAGCCTTCTTCGATCCACTCCTTAACGAAACCATCCTGATTCACAGGGCGCTTCGCCAGTGCTTCAAATCTTTTCGATCTCATGAATCAGCCTCACTGATATCAGATGTAGGACGGACGATCGTTTTTCGGCTCTGAGCCGAGGGTCCCGAGTACGGTTTTACCGATTTCACGGGCGGAGATAACGGCCTGACGAACAGCGCCAGAGTCACCCGAAATAACCAGAATGGCTTCGTTACTGAAGCTGGTGCCATGGGCAGGGGAGCTGTAGGCCACAACTTCCACGTTGGCGGATTTCAGGGCCGTATCGGCCATCAGGACACCAACGGATGCTGGCGCGCCGACGATAACGCCACAGGCACGGCCAATCGGTGCGCCAAAGGCTTTTTCCAGCGCGTAGCTGGCGCGTGCGGTGTACTGCATTTCGATGTGACCGGCTTCGTTGGCATAAACATCGCCAAAGGTGCGATCCAGTTCTTTCAGTGCGACTTCAATGCCGCGTTTCACGTCGGAAACATCGTTGCCACCAAGGATAATCAGCGAGCCATGACCTGCGCCGCCTTTGGTATCACGTGGTAACTCAATACTGACGACTTCAGTATTGGTGGCTTTTACTGCTTCATCGGCGGCCATGATGTGCGGGCCTGCGCCAGTACGGGCGCCAAGGATGCCAATGGAGCGATACCGTTTTTCAAGTTTCATTGCGTCCAGTAGGGCGCTGTCTACGTTGGCGATTACCAGACCGACGGTGTCGCCAATCGCGGTACCGACAAACTCCGTTAAACTGCAGTTTTTCTCTGCCATAGCCGTTTCTCGTGTTGGAGGATTATTTTCAGGGATAGCCTGCTGTTCCGGCGTTGCCACGCGAGCAATCACCTGCGCCATGATCTGTTCAACCAGCTCATTGCTGCTCATTAGCTAATTCCCTTCGGTAAGATTTTTTCTACATCGGTATGCGGGCGTGGGATGACGTGTACGGCTTTCACTTCTCCCACATTACGGGCTGCGGCGGCACCTGCATCTGTTGCTGCTTTGACTGCGCCGACATCGCCACGGACAATGACTGTTACCAGCCCCGAACCAATTTTTTCGTAGCCGACCAGCATTACATTGGCTGACTTCACCATTGCATCTGCGGCCTCTATGGCTGCAGTTAAGCCTTTGGTTTCTACCATTCCTAACGCTTCTTGTTGCATAAAGACCTCGCCTGGGTTGTCCCGATTTTCATGACTATAAAAAGAAGCGAGGAAAAAGAATGGCTGAGTTGAAAGTAAGAGTGAAAAAATAGTGGGGTTATGGTGAGATAAAATTGCCATATATTATTATAGCAACTTGTTTTTATTGGTTATTTTTAGTTTAAGTAATGTGAATATTTGGTTATGTTAATTCCATATTTACACTTTACCGAGTGACAGTTTAAATATCATTTGCTATGCGAGAAAAATGAAATTGTGATGATCGTTTGAAAATGGAATTCTGCTGTTCGCAATATTTTATTATTTTGAAAATGTACTTTTAATAGGGTAAATCCTCGTTTTACCGCCTGCTTTAATAAAGGTGATAGCAAGAATTTGCTATCACAACACGATTTTTAAGGGCATGTCGCTTGCAGATTGCCAACAATTTGCCGGTACAGATTTTTATAGTAAGCCTTGAAGTAATCTTCCTGCCAGCAAGGAGTCCGCTGGTAAAGACACGAACTCTGCTTAGAAGGTGTCACAATGAACGATTCACTAAGAGCGCAATGTATTGCTGAGTTTTTGGGTACCGGACTATTTTTGTTTTTTGGTATTGGGTGCCTGAGCGCCCTGAAGGTCGCGGGTGCCAGTTTGGGATTGTGGGAGATCTGCATCATATGGGGTTTGGGGATCTCGCTTGCAGTTTACCTGACAGCCGGGATTTCTGGGGCCCATCTCAATCCCGCTATTACCATCGCACTTTGGTTGTTTGCCTGTTTTCCGGGTCGTAAGGTACTACCTTATTCTGTCGCTCAGATAGCGGGGGCCTTTGGTGGCGCTATGCTGGCCTATTTGTTGTACGGCAGCTTATTTATTGAGTATGAATCAGCCCACCAAATGGTACGCGGCAGTCTGGAAAGCCTGCAACTTGCCAGCATTTTTAGTACGTATCCTGCCGCCGCACTGAGTGTCTGGCAGGCCGCACTGGTTGAAGTGGTGATTACTTCCATTCTGATGGGGATGATTATGGCGCTAACGGACGACGGTAACGGTGTTCCCAAAGGCCCGTTAGCACCACTGCTGATTGGTATTCTGGTTGCTGTTATCGGCGCATCAACCGGTCCACTTACCGGCTTTGCGATGAACCCGGCACGTGATTTTGGTCCCAAATTGTTTGCCTGGATGGCCGGGTGGGGTGATGTTGCGATGACAGGTGGGCGTGATATCCCATATTTCATTGTGCCGATTGTGGCACCTATCATCGGCGCCTGTGCGGGCGCAGCAATTTATCGTTATTTTATTGGCAAAAATTTACCGTGTAATTCGTGTAAGTTGGAGGAAAACGAGAGCTAGCTTCACGAAAGATGTTTATTATTGAAAGGTAAAAACTGTTTTCGTGATCCGGTTTCCTGAACGGCTTAAAAAGTCTCCCAACAATGGGAGACTTTTGTTATGTTCAATGCTGACTTTCATCAGAGCGCTGGATCGCGAGATGAAAATGAATGTGTGAATAATATGTTTTATTTATAACAATAAATTAACTGAGAGGTTTTATCATGATTTCTGCGAGTGCCCTGAACTCAGAACTCATTAATAAAATCGCACAGGATTTTGCACAGGCCACCAGTCTGGCTGTTGTGGTTGTCAATATTCACGGTGATGAAATTTCTGAGCTTTTTAATTTCACTCCTTTTTGCCAGTTGATGCGCCAGCATCCTCAGCATAGTACGCGTTGTCGTATGAGCGACCGCTGTGGAGGGTTGGAAGCCTCTAAATCCGATCAACCCTGCATTTATCGCTGCCATGCCGGACTTACCGATTTCTCAATTCCGCTGGTCATCGCGGGACATCTGGTAGGATTTGTGCTTTGTGGACAAGTACGCTTAAGTAACGATGTTGGCCTCGTTGATATTCTGAACGTCGATGACCGCTGGCAAGCCGATCCCGAACTGGTCAACGAGTTCCGTAATGTACCTGAAATGGACTATTCTCGAGTCATTGCTTCAGCGGATTTACTCAAGCTCATCGTCGAAAATTGCCTTAAGAAACAGCTTAATTTTGTTGTTATCAAAGATAACCCGCAGCAGTCAGAGCCGGTACGCGCTAACCGTAGTACCAACCCTCATGACAGTAAAATGAAAAAAGCCCTGCGCTATATTGATGCACATTTATCAGACGATCTGCGTCTGGAGGATGTTGCCTCTCATGTTTTCCTTAGCCCGTACTATTTCAGCAAATTGTTCAAAAAATATCAGGGTATTGGTTTTAACGCATGGGTAAACCAGCAAAGAATGGCCAGTGCCAAAGAGCTGCTTTGTCACAGTGACTGGAGTATAGCCAGCATTGCGCGTAATTTAGGCTTTTCGCAAACAAGTTATTTTTGCAAAGTTTTCCGCCAGACCTATCAGATTACGCCGCAGGCATTTCGCCAGCAAATAAATGTCATTTCACGCGGTGAATCCGCTTAAATAGCAATATTTTGCTATTGCCGATTTTTGATATCGGGCGCTATGTTAGTCATTATAAAATGAAATGTGACAACAGCAGTCAATAAATTGTCATAGCGCAACAAAATAATGGTATTAGAGGGATAAACTGCACCAGTTTTTATTTTTGTGATGAGATACAGTGTCTGTGTGAATGATTTTCTTTATTCTTAGCTGATACTTTCATTCAAAAAGTGAACGTGTGAATAAGTGGGTTAAGGCCAGAAAATTGGCTGAATGAACTCGGAAAGATATTAAATTGAATTATTGTCATGAGGTCGTGAATTTACCTCATAACAGAGAGCTTAATTAACCAGGCTCTTGAACTGACAGGTTTGCCACATTTGTGGTAGGGAAGGGGGTGAGAATCCCCCGCAGCCCCCGCTGCTGTGATGCTGACGACCCCGTATGGACCACTGATCGCAAGATTGGGAAGGACGGGTGAGGATGACGCTAAGCCAGAAGACCTGCCTGTCAGTGACTACCAACAACTTCGGTGGGAAGTGGGTGGTTCAGATGCATACAGTCGAGAGACTGGGTATCTCTACACCCCTACCACCCTGAACAGGATCAGGGTATGGCGGCCAATTTTCACGCATTTGTTCTTGCAGGTACCGGAAGCGGCTGTGGTAAAACCACGGTGACGCTGGGCTTGTTGAGCTTGTTGAAAAAACGCGGTTTGCGCGTCCAACCTTGCAAAGTGGGTCCTGATTACCTTGATACCGGCTGGCATACAGCGGTATGCGGTACCGCTTCCCGCAATCTTGATAGCTTCATGCTTCCCGTCCCCACGCTGAACGCTCTATTCAACGAGCAGATGCAACATGCGGATATCGCCGTTATTGAAGGTGTGATGGGGCTGTATGACGGCTATGGTACCGACCCAAACTACTGCAGCACCGCCGCGATGGCTAAACAGTTAGGCTGTCCGGTCATCTTACTGGTTGATGGCAAAGCCGTTTCCACTTCAATCGCCGCAACGGTAATGGGTTTTCAGCATTTTGATCCCACCCTGAACATCGCCGGCGTTATTGTTAATCGGGTTAACAGCGAAACGCATTACCAGTTACTGAAAGTCGCAATCGAACGTTACTGCGATGTACCCGTCTTGGGCTACGTACCCCGTATGGAGGGCGTTGCCCTTCCCGAACGTCATCTGGGTTTAGTAACCGCACGTGAGTCGGTTATCAATCAGCAACCGTGGCAGGCTTTTGCCGCGACGCTGGAGCAAACCCTTGATATCGACGCGCTGCTGACACTAAGCCAGTCAACCAATCCTCCTGCTGGCGAATGGCCCGCGCTGCCTGCCGCAGACGCCGGAGCAGGGCTAACGGTTGCCATTGCCGATGACGAAGCCTTCAACTTCTACTACCCGGATAACATTACGCTGCTGGAACGTACGGGACTAAATATTGTTCGTTTTAGCCCGTTGCACGACACCTGTTTGCCGGACTGTCAGATGATCTGGTTAGGTGGAGGATATCCTGAGCTACACGCTGCGGCGCTGGCTCGCAATGTCTCGATGCTGAATCAACTGCGAGAGGCACATCAACGTGGCGTCGCGATTTATGCAGAGTGCGGCGGGCTGATGTATCTAGGCAGTTCGCTTGAGGACAGCAACGGCGATACCTGGCTGATGGCGGATATCATTCCCGGCCACAGCAAAATGGGGAAACGTCTGACCCGATTTGGCTACTGCGAAGCGCAGGCCGCGCAGCAAACATTGTTAGCTGCAGAAGGCGAAGTGCTGCGCGGGCATGAATTCCACTATTCCGATTTTACCCCTGAAACGCCAGCGGTGATGAACTGTCGCAAAGTGCGCGATGGTAAAACGCTGCAAGCCTGGTCCGGCGGCTGGCAGGTCGGAAACACCTTCGCCAGCTATCTACACGTTCATTTTGCTCAACGTCCGCAGATGCTTAACCATTGGCTGGCAGCTGCGAGGAGTGCGCTATGACGATCCTTGCATGGTGTGTTGCCTGGCTGCTTGATTTTATCATCGGCGATCCGCAGAACTGGCCGCATCCGGTGCGCTGGATTGGTAATCTGATTTCTGCCGTGCAGCGAGTTATTCGGCGTTATTGCCATAGCGACTGTGCGCTGCGCATTGGCGGTGCGGTGATGTGGATTGTGGTAGTTGGTCTGACCTGGGCGGTGTCCTGGGGCGTGCTGGCACTGGCAGAATCTATTCATCCCTGGTTGGGTTGGGTGGTAGAGGTATGGATGATCTTTACCGTGCTGGCCGGGCGCTGCCTGGCAAAGGCCGCGCAGGATGTCGAACGTCCTCTACGTGCCGGTGACCTTGCTCAGAGTCGGGAAAAACTATCGTGGATTGTGGGGCGTGATACCTCACAGCTGCAACCGCAGCAGATCAATCGCGCGGTGGTGGAAACCGTGGCTGAAAACACCGTAGACGGCATTATCGCGCCGTTGTTCTTTCTCCTCCTCGGCGGTGCGCCCCTGGCGATGGCCTACAAAGCGGTAAACACCCTTGACTCCATGGTGGGCTACAAACATGAAAAATACCGCGCTATTGGTATGGTCAGCGCGCGTCTGGACGATGTCGCGAACTTTATTCCTGCAAGACTGAGCTGGCTGTTGCTGGGCGTGGCGGCATTTTTATGTCGTAAAGACGGCTCGCGAGCTTTACAGATTGGCTGGCGCGATCGCTACAACCACAGCAGCCCAAACTGTGCATGGTCAGAGGCATCCGTAGCCGGGGCATTAGGCATTCGGCTGGGTGGTCCTAATGACTACTTTGGCGAGCGCGTTGAGAAACCGTGGATCGGTGATGCTCAACGTGACATTTCGGTAGACGACATTTCCCATACGATTCGACTGATGTGGGTGGCATCGACGCTGGCACTGGCGCTGTTTATTGCGCTGCGGTGGCTGTGGGTCGGTGTAGCCTGAGGACAACATAATGCAATACATCCAGCAACCCCAGGCGATTGAAGCCAAAAGTTTCGACATTATTGGCGAGATCATCCGTGAAACCCGTCCGGACTATCAGTTTGCCAGTCCGTTACATGAAGCCATTATCAAGCGGGTTATTCACACGACGGCAGATTTCGACTGGCTGGACATTCTGTGGTTTTCCAGTGATGTGCTGGAGCAGTTTTGTGCGGCGCTTAGCCGTTCGAGCGTGATTTATACCGATACCACGATGGCGCTTTCCGGGATCAATAAAACGCTGCTGGCAAAATTCGGCGGTGAATGCCGCTGCTACATCAGCGACCCGCGGGTTGTGCGTACGGCAAAAGAGCAGGGTATTACCCGGTCCATGGCGGCAGTCGACATTGCGGTGAAGGAAGAGGGGGAAAAGCTGTTTGTCTTTGGCAACGCGCCGACTGCGCTGTTCCGCCTGCTTGAGCATGATGTTGCCGTCAGCGGTGTGGTGGGTGTACCGGTCGGATTCGTTGGTGCTGAAGAGTCGAAAGATGCCCTGACCCAAAGCAATTTGCCCGCCATTGCAGCGTTAGGCCGCAAAGGGGGAAGCAATGTCGCCGCCGCTATCGTCAACGCCATGCTTTATCACATGCAGGGGGCGCGATGAGCGAGGCCTTCGATACGCCGGTGTGGCACAACGGTAAAGCGCTGCGTAAAGGGTATACCACGGGATCGTGCGCCACGGCGGCGGCAAAAGTTGCCGCGTTGATGGTATTGCGCCAACACCTCATCCATCAGGTTTCCATCGTGACGCCTTCCGGGGTGACGCTGTGCCTGAACGTGGAGTCACCGCATATCGAAGGGCAGCAGGCAATAGCGGCCATCCGCAAAGACGGTGGAGATGATGTGGACGCCACCCACGGCATGCTGATTTTTGCCCGTGTGACGTTAGACGATAGTGGCGTGATTGCCTTACAGGGCGGTGAAGGGGTCGGTACGGTAACCCGCAAAGGGATTGGCCTGCCGGTGGGCGGTTCGGCGATTAACCGTACACCTCGCCAGACCATTGAATCTGCCGTCCGCGAAGCGATTGGCCCAAATCGTGGGGCGCAGATTGAAATCTTCGCGCCAGAAGGCGAAGAACGGGCGCAAAAAACCTACAACTCTCGCCTTGGCATTCTTGGCGGCATTTCGATTATCGGCACCACGGGTATTGTCACGCCGATGTCAGAAGAGAGCTGGAAGCGTTCACTGTCGCTTGAGCTGGAAATTAAGCGGGCGGCAGGGCTGGAGCGTGTTGTACTGGTGCCGGGAAACCACGGCGAGCGTTTTGTGCGCGAGCAGATGGGTATCGACACCCAGGTTGTGGTCACCATGAGCAACTTTGTCGGTTACATGATTGAAGAAGCCGTACGTCTGGGGTTCCGACAAATCGTACTGGTGGGGCACCCCGGTAAGCTCATCAAAATCGCGGCGGGGATCTTCCACACTCATAGCCATATTGCCGATGCCCGCATGGAAACGCTGGTGGCTCACCTCGCGCTACTTGGCGCACCGCTGGAACTGCTGACGTTGGTCAGCGAGTGCGATACCACCGAAGCGGCGATGGAACATATCGAGGCGTACAGTTTCCAGCACATTTATGACCATCTGGCTCAGCGCATTTGTATGCGTGTCCTGCAAACATTGCGCTTTACCAAAAATCCACCGACCTGCGATGCCATCATGTTTTCTTTTGATAATCAGGTTCTTGGAAGTAATCGTCCGGTCGCAGAAATTGCTGAGGAGATGCAATGTTAACCGTTGTAGGGATGGGCCCCGCCGGTTTGCATTTGATGACGCCTGCGGCACGAGAAGCGGTCGCGACGGCGGATGTTCTGGTCGGTGGAAAGCGGCATTTGCAGCAATTCCCGGATTTTGCCGGTGAACAGTTTGCTCTTGGCGCCAATATCCCGGAACTCCTGAGCTGGATTAGCGCGCACCAGGAGAAGCATGTTGTGGTACTGGCGTCTGGCGATCCCCTGTTTTACGGCATCGGGACGCGCATGGTGGCGCATTTTGGTATTGAGAATGTGCGGATTATTCCCGGCATTAGTGCGGTGCAGTACCTGTGCGCGCAGTCCGGTATTGATATGAACGATATGTGGCTGACCAGTAGCCATGGCCGCAGCGTCTGTTTTGATGAGCTGGCGCGACATAACAAGGTGGCGATGGTGACTGATGCGCTGTGTGGCCCGCGTGAAATCGCGCAGCAGCTCATTGCCCGAGGCATGGGGCATCGCTGGATGGTGATTGGCGAAAACCTGGCGATGGAAAACGAACAGATCCATTTCCTGCCTGTGCGTGAAGTTAACGCTGAATATGACATGAATGCAGTGGTGATCCTTGATGAAAGATGAGCTGTTTCTGCGTGGAGAGAAAGTGCCGATGACCAAAGAAGCGGTACGCGCACTTGCCCTCTCAAAACTTGAATTACACCGCGCCAGTCACCTGATTGATATTGGTGCCGGAACCGGCAGCGTGTCGATAGAGGCGGCGTTGCAATATCCCGGATTACGTGTAACGGCCATCGAACGTAACCCGGCTGCGCTCAGGTTGCTGGATGAAAACCGCCAGCATTTTGCCTGCGCAAATATCGATATTTTTCCCGGCGTTGCTCCCATGACTATCGCGGAAAAAGCCGATGCCATTTTTATGGGCGGCAGCGGCGGCCATCTGACCGAACTGATTGACTGGTCGATGCGCCAATTGCATCCCGCAGGGCGTTTGGTGATGACGTTTATCCTCCAGGAAAACCTCAACACCGCGCTGGCACATCTGGATCATCTTGGCGTACAGGGAGTGGATTGCCTGCAGCTACAGGTTTCCTCGCTTACCACGCTTGGCAATGGTCACTATTTTAAACCGAATAACCCCGTATTTGTTATCGCCTGTCAGAAGGAAGGAAACCATGTCTGAGATTTTTGATCCCCGTAGCGTGTGGTTTGTTGGCGCAGGTCCTGGCGATCGCGAGCTGATTACCCTCAAAGGTTACCGGTTGCTGCAGCAGGCGCAGGTTGTTATCTACGCCGGATCGCTGATTAACACTGAATTGCTGGAGTATTGCCCTGCCGGTGCTGAATGTCACGACAGTGCCGAACTGCATCTGGAGCAGATCCTTGATCTGATGGAAGCCGGAGTGAAAGCGGGCAAGACCGTTGTGCGCCTGCAAACCGGCGATGTCTCGTTGTACGGTTCCGTACGCGAGCAGGGTGAGGAGCTGACCAAACGCGGGATTGACTGGCAGGTGGTGCCCGGCGTCAGCGCGTTCCTCGGCGCGGCGGCAGAGCTGGGCGTTGAGTATACCGTGCCCGAAGTTTCACAGAGCCTGATCATTACGCGCCTGGAAGGCCGCACCCCGGTACCAGAGCGTGAACAGCTGGAGTCTTTTGCCAGCCACCAGACATCAATGGCTATTTATCTTTCCGTCCAGCGCATTCATCGGGTGGCTGAGCGTCTGATTGAAGGCGGCTATCCGGCGACCACGCCCGTGGCGGTGATCTATAAAGCGACCTGGCCGGAAAGTCAGACCGTGCGCGGGACCCTTGCGGATATTGGCGACAAGGTTCGCGATGCGGGCATCCGTAAAACGGCCCTTATTCTGGTCGGTAATTTCCTGGGCTCGGAGTATCACTACTCCAAACTCTATGCGGCGGACTTTAGCCATGAATACCGTAAAGCCTGAGTCAATTGCGCTTTTTTGCCTGACTCCTGGTGGCGTTGTGCTGGCGAAACGTCTGGCAGCCATGCTGCCGGTTACCTGTTTTACCAGTGAAAAGCTGCTGGAGGAGGGGGTTATTCCCTTTGAAAACGGCTTTGCGAATACCGCCCGCGAAGCGTTTACGAATTACTCGGCGCTGATTTTTATCGGTGCGACCGGCATTGCGGTGCGCGTACTGGCCCCGCTGGTCAATGACAAATTCTGCGATCCGGCGGTGGTGGTCATTGATGAACGTGCCCAGCATGTCATCAGCCTGCTCTCCGGTCACGCGGGCGGTGCCAATGCGTTGGCGCGTTATCTGGCGGGCATGTTGGGCGCTGACCCGGTTATCACTACCGCGACGGATGTGAACGATATGGCGGCACTGGATACGCTGGCATTTCAACTGAATGCCCGGATGAGTGATTTCCGTTCGGCGGTGAAGATCGTGAATCAGATGCTGGTCAGCAATAAGCGGGTTGGTCTGTGGTGGGATGACGAACTGACGCAGGATGTCAGCCATTGCGACCGGCGCGGATTTATCACGGTTACCGATCTCAACCAGCTCCCTGAACTGGATGCATTGGTGTGCATCACCTTACGCACCAATTTACCTGACCTGCCTGTTCCGCACTGGAAGTTGGTGCCACAGCGGGTTGTGGCCGGAATTGGCTGTCGCCGTGATACGCCGTTCCCTCTGCTGGCTGCGCTGCTTGCCCGGCAACTTGAAGCTCAACAGCTCGATCCGTTGGCACTAAAAGCGATTGGCAGCATCACGCTGAAAAAGGATGAACAGGGACTTATCCAACTGGCTTCGTGCTGCCGCGTTCCTTTCGAAACCTTTACTGCTGACGCGCTGCGTGAGCATGAGCACCGTTTTCCAGCCTCATCGTTTGTTCGCAAAACGGTGGGTACAGGAAGCGTTTCCGGTCCTGCAGCCTGGCTGTTGAGCCACGGAAAACTGTTGGGCGAGACCCTGCGAGAACAGGGCGTCACTATCACTTTGGGAGTTTCACACTGATGTTAAGCGTAATTGGAATTGGCCCTGGCTCGCAGGCAATGATGACCATGGAAGCCGTTGAAGCACTGCAGGCAGCGGAAATCATCGTTGGCTATAAAACCTACACCCATCTGGTAAAAGCGTTCACGGGTGACAAGCAGGTGATCAAAACCGGAATGTGCAAAGAGATTGAACGCTGCCAGGCGGCGATCGAACTGGCACAGGCGGGTCACAACGTGGCGCTGATCAGTAGCGGTGACGCGGGGATTTACGGTATGGCCGGGCTGGTGCTTGAACTGGTCAGCAAGCAAAAGCTGGATGTTGAGGTCAGGCTAATACCTGGCATGACCGCCAGTATTGCCGCGGCCTCTTTGCTGGGCGCGCCGCTGATGCACGACTTCTGCCACATCAGCTTAAGCGATCTGTTAACGCCATGGCCGGTTATCGAAAAACGCATCGTTGCCGCCGGTGAGGCAGACTTTGTTATTTGTTTCTACAACCCGCGCAGTCGGGGTCGCGAAGGTCATCTGGCGCGCGCATTTGAGCTGCTTTCCGCCAGCAAAAGCGCACAAACGCCGGTGGGTATTGTGAAGTCTGCCGGACGTAAAAAGCAGGAAAAATGGTTAACCACGCTCGGTGAAATGGATTTCGAACCGGTTGATATGACCAGCCTTGTGATCGTGGGTAACAAAACAACCTATGTTCAGGACGGCCTGATGATCACACCACGAGGTTATGTGCTGTGAATTATGGTGATGTGCTGGTCATGGGCGGTACGAGCGATGCGCGCATGCTGTGCCAGCAACTGGATGCGGCAAACGTGGCCTATACCCTGTCAGTTGCAACCCCAACAGGGAAACAACTGGCGGGAGACATCAAAGGCCAGGTGCGCTGCGGGCGTCTGGAGCGCGAACAAATGATTGCCTGGCTACAGGAAAATCGGACGCGCTGGGTGATCGATGCCTCGCATCCGTACGCCGAGGTGGTGAGCCGCAACATCATGAGCGCCTGCGAAGCGGCGGGCGTACTGCTGAGCCGCTACCAGCGCCCTGAGCAGTTGAGTGGTTTAACTCACCCGCACCTGTACACCGTACAAAGCATTCCGCAAGCCTGTGAGGTGGCGCGACGCTTCGGCGATCGTGTACTGCTGACGACCGGCAGTAAAGATCTGGCCATCTGGCGCGAAGGGTTGCCTGAAAAAACGCTGCTGGCGCGCGTTCTGCCTGTTCCTGAGGTCATTCAGCAATGCGCGGATCTGGGATTTGGCGTCGGTGAAATCTTCGCACTGTGCGGGCCATTTAGCGCCGAGTTCAACGCCGCGTTTTATCGTCAGTGTCAGGCTGATGTGGTGATCACCAAAGCATCTGGCGCTGAAGGTGGTTATCAGGAAAAAGTTCAACCCTGTCTGGATGCCGGTATCCCCTGCATCGTGATTACACGTCCGGCACCGTTGGTGACGGGAGAAGAGTTACTGGAAAGTCAGGCCGCCTTTGGGGCGCGTTTAACGCGCTGGCTGGCCACTGCTTAAGGAGTTTGAGATGAAAAAGGCGCTTCTGGTGGTCAGCTTTGGCACCAGCTATCACGACACCTGCGAGAAAAATATCGTGGCCTGTGAGCGCGATCTTGCAGCTAGCTGCCCTGACCGCGACCTGTTCCGGGCGTTTACCTCCGGGATGATAATCCGCAAGCTCAAGCAGCGCGACGGCATTGAAATCGACACGCCGCTGCAGGCGCTGCAAAAACTGGCGGAGCAGGGGTATCAGGATGTAGCTATTCAGTCGCTGCACATTATTAATGGTGACGAATACGAAAAAATTGTCCGCGAAGTGCAAAGTATGCGTCCGCTGTTTTCACGCCTGACGCTCGGCGTACCGCTGCTGAGCAGCCATGAAGATTACGCACAGTTGATGCTGGCGCTGCAACAGCAGATGCCGGCGCTTGGCGAAAGTGAAAAAGTGGTCTTTATGGGACACGGTGCCAGCCACCATGCTTTTGCCGCCTATGCCTGTCTCGATCATATGATGACGGCGCAGCGCTTTCCCGCGCGGGTTGGGGCGGTGGAAAGCTATCCGGAAGTGGATGTGCTGATTGAAAGTTTATCTCAGGAAGGGGTGACGGCGGTTCATCTGATGCCGCTGATGTTAGTCGCTGGCGACCATGCCATCAACGATATGGCCTCCGACGAAGATGATTCCTGGAAAACGTTGTTCAATGCAGCAGGGATACCGGCTACGCCGTGGCTTAGTGGTCTGGGTGAGAACCCAGCGGTTCGCGCCATGTTCGTGGCACATTTACAGCAGGCGCTTAATGTGGCGCTGGAGGAAGCAGCATGAGCGGAAAACTGTATGCACTGAGCACCGGGCCAGGTGCTTCCGACTTGATTACCGTGCGTGCCGCACGCACGCTGGGCGCGCTGGATATTCTCTATGCGCCTGCCGGGCGTAAAGGCGGCGACAGTCTGGCATTGTCGATTGTACGTGAGTATATCGGTGAACAGACCGAAGTCCGCTGCTGCCATTTTCCTATGAGTGCCGATAGCGCTGAAAAAGAGGCCGTCTGGGATGAAGTTGCTGCCGCGCTGGTTCAGGAAGTCGAGGCCGGTAAGCAGGTGGGGTTTATCACTCTCGGCGATGCGATGCTGTTCAGCACCTGGGTCTTTTTACTTCAGCGTATTGGTTGTCCTGACTGGCTGGAAATCGTTCCTGGCGTCACGTCTTTCGCCGCGATTGCCGCGCGTTCCAAAACGCCGCTCGCTATGGAACAGCAGTCACTGGCGGTGGTCTCCTGTACCGCACCGGAAGCGGAAATCCAGCAAGCGTTAAAACAGCATGACAGTCTGGTGTTGATGAAAGTGTACGGTCGTTTTGCGCGTATTAAAGCGCTGCTACAACAAGAGGGTTTGTTGGACTGTGCATTAATGATGTCTGAAGCCACGCTGCCAGGTGAACAGTGCTGGCGTCATCTGGATGAGGTGAGCGACGATCAGCCGCTGCCTTATTTTTCGACCATTCTGGTCAATAAACAGTGGGAGTATGCACAATGAAGCTTGAACAACAGCTAAAACAGCTGTCTTTCAGCGGGTTGGCTGCGGCGCTATTACTGATGATTGTTCCTGAACAAGCGTTCGCCATGCACATTATGGAAGGTTTCTTGCCGCCGATGTGGGCGCTGGCCTGGTGGCTGCTGTTTTTACCCTGCCTGTGGTACGGACTGGTACGTCTGCGCCAAATCGTGCAGGAGGATAACCACCAGAAGGTTTTGCTGGCCCTGTGTGGCGCCTTTATTTTTGTGCTGTCGGCGCTGAAAATTCCTTCCGTTACTGGAAGCTGCTCACATCCTACCGGTGTTGGCCTGGCGGTTATCCTGTTCGGACCTGGTGTGGTGGCCATCCTTGGTGCGATTGTCCTGCTGTTCCAGGCTCTGCTGCTGGCACACGGTGGTTTGACAACGCTCGGCGCGAACGGCATGTCGATGGCGGTGATTGGCCCGGCAGTGGGTTACATGGTGTGGAAAATGGCCTGCCGTGCAGGGCTGCGTCGTGATGTCTGCGTCTTCCTGTGCGCGATGTTGGCGGATCTCGTCACCTATTTCGTGACCTCGGTGCAGTTGGGCGTTGCGTTCCCGGATCCGTCCGCTGGCGCTACCGGCTCAATCATCAAGTTCATGGGGATTTTCTGCCTGACGCAGATCCCAATTGCGATTGCGGAAGGGTTACTTACCGTGCTGATTTACGATCAGCTAACCAAACGCCAGTTGATAACCGCACAAGGGCATTAACGATGAAAAAGACGCTGATTATATTGGGCATGGTAGTGGCGCTGGTGATCCTGCCGTTCTTTATCAACCACGGTGGGGAGTACGGCGGTTCAGATGGTGAGGCGGAAAGCCAGATTCAGGCTATTGCCCCGCATTATGAGCCCTGGTTCCAGCCGTTGTATGAACCCGCAAGCGGTGAAATTGAAAGTCTGCTGTTTACACTCCAGGGATCGCTAGGCGCAGCCGTGATTTTCTATATCCTGGGTTACACCAAGGGCAGGCAACGCCGTGATGACCGGGCTTGACAGGCTTAGCTATCAAAGCCGTTGGGTTCATGTCTCGCCGGTGCGGAAATTTCTGCTCTGGCTGGTGATGATGATTCTGGCGTTTACTCTGCCCCCATTGGGGCAGGGTATTGAGCTTTTACTTATTGCCGCGCTGAGTTGCTGGCTGCTGCGTATTTCCTTCTGGCGCTGGTGCCGTTGGATGGCATTGCCATTTGGTTTTCTCACGGTTGGCGTGGTGACCATTTTGTTTAGCATCAGCCGCGATCCACAGACGCTGTTGGCCAGCATACCTGTGGGAAGTTACTGGTTGGGGATCAGCGCACCAGGCCTTGTAACCGCCAATGAAACCTTCTGGCGCAGCCTTGCCGCGTTGGCGGCAACCTTCTGGCTGGTACTGAATCTGCCGTTTCCGCAATTAATTATCTTACTCAAACGCGCGCACGTTCCACGCCTGCTAACTGAGCAGATCCTGCTGACCTGGCGGTTTATTTTTATCCTGTTAGACGAGGCGCTGGCTATTCATCGCGCACAAACGCTGCGTTTTGGTTATCGTAGCTTGCCGTTGGGCTACCGCTCTCTGGCAATGCTGGTGGGATTGCTGTTTACCCGTGTGTTGATCCGCTACCAGCAAATGACCACCACACTGGATATCAAACTGTATCAGGGTGATTTTCACCTGTAAGGAAAAGTATGCTTGCCACCTCAGCGCTTTGGTTTCGCTATCAGGATGACCCGATCCTCAAAGGGCTAACTCTGGATTTTTCGACGCATGCCGTCACCGGACTGGTAGGCGCTAATGGCTGCGGGAAATCCACGCTGTTTATGAACCTGAGTGGCTTATTGCGCCCACAGCAAGGCGCGGTGATGTGGCAGGGCAAACCGCTGGATTACAGCAAGCGCGGCCTGCTGGCGCTGCGTCAACAGGTGGCAACGGTATTTCAGGACCCCGATCAGCAAATCTTTTATACCGATATCGACAGCGATATCGCCTTTAGCTTGCGCAATCTTGGGGTGGATGAGGCTGAAATCGCTCGACGCGTGGAAGATGCGCTTACGCTGGTCGACGCCCAGCACTTTCGCCATCAGCCTATTCAGTGTTTAAGCCATGGGCAAAAAAAGCGCGTAGCGATTGCCGGGGCGTTGGTGTTGCAGGCGCAGTATCTGCTGCTGGATGAACCTACTGCGGGCCTCGACCCGTCAGGCCGCACGCAGATGATTGAGATTATCAAACGCATCGTAGCGCAAGGAAATCATGTGGTTATCTCCAGCCATGATATCGATCTTATCTATGAAGTCAGCGATGCGGTGTACGTTTTACGCCGGGGTGAAGTACTCACGCACGGCGCGCCAGGCGACGTTTTCGCCCGTACGGATCTTATTGAACAAGCGGGATTAACTCAGCCCTGGCTGGTGAAGCTGCATACTGAGCTGGGCTTCCCGCTGTGTAAAACAGAGGCTGAATTTTTTAGCTGTATGCGAGAGAACGCACTGAAGGAGGCGTCATGACGCAGGCAATAATGTTGCAGGGAACGGCATCTGATGTGGGTAAAAGCGTTTTAGTCGCCGGGCTGTGTCGTATTTTTTATCAGGATGGACTGCATACCGCGCCGTTCAAATCGCAGAACATGGCGCTGAACTCTGGCATTACGCCAGAGGGAAAAGAAATGGGCCGCGCGCAAATTTTTCAGGCTGAGGCGGCTGGCATTACGCCAGATGTGCGTATGAACCCGGTGCTGCTTAAACCGACCAGCGATCGAAAAGCGCAGGTTGTGCTGATGGGCAAAGTAGCGACTGATATGGACGCGGTGAGTTACCACGAGTACAAACCACGTCTGCGGGAACAGATCCTGTCAGTTTATAACAGCCTGGCGCAGGAGTTCGATGTGCTGGTGCTGGAAGGTGCGGGGAGCCCGGCAGAGATTAACCTGCGCGATCGCGATATCGTCAATATGGGTATGGCAGAGATGGCGCAGTGCCCTGTCATTTTGGTGGCGGATATTGATCGTGGCGGAGTGTTTGCTTCCATTTACGGCACGCTGGCGCTATTGCACGATCACGAACGCGCGCGGGTAAAAGGGGTGATCATCAATAAGTTTCGCGGTGATGTGACGCTGCTGCACTCCGGTATCGAGCAAATTGAAGCGCTGACCGGTGTTCCGGTTCTGGGCGTGATGCCATGGCTGGATGTTGATCTGGAAGATGAAGATGGCGTTGCGCTGCAAAAGGGCAAGTATTTGCGCACTGACAAACGCGATATCGACATCGCCGTTGTTCAAATTCCACACATATCTAACTTTACTGATTTCAATGCGCTTGCTGCGCAGCCGGACGTGCGCGTGCGCTATGTTCGCCAGCCTGAAGAGCTGGCGGGGGCCGATCTGGTGATTTTGCCGGGCAGCAAAAATACCCTTGGCGATCTGGTATGGCTGCGTGAAAGCGGGATGGCGCATGGCGTCGTGCAATTACATCGTAATAACGTACCGGTGGTTGGGATTTGTGGCGGCTATCAAATGCTCGGCGACACCATCATTGATGAAGTAGAGTCGGGCCTCGGTACGCTGCCGGGTCTGGGCTTACTTAATACAGTCACCCATTTTGCCCAGCACAAAACCACGACCCTGGTTGAGGGACAAATGTCTTCATCGCTGCCTGACTGGCTGGCGGGCACGGCGGGGTTATCCGTTCGCGGTTATGAAATTCATATGGGCGAAACAGCATTAACCGATGAATGCCGGTCGGTGATGACGTTGCACAAAGACGGCGGCAACGTTGTTGACGGCGCGGTCACTCCGGATGGCCTGGCGTTCGGCACCTATCTTCACGGTCTTTTCGACAGCGATGATTTCACCCGTGCGTTGGTCAATGGCCTGCGAGAACGTAAAGGGTTAGCTCCGCTGGATTCCACCTTCCATTACGCGCAATATAAATCGCAGCAGTTTGATCTGCTGGCGGATGCGATGCGGCAACACATCGATATTGAAAAAATTTATACCATCATGCAGCAACACCGGGAGCCAGTATGATGATTTTGGTTACTGGCGGCGCGCGAAGCGGTAAGAGTCGGCATGCGGAAGCGCTGATCGCTGATTCCCCAAACGTTTTGTATATCGCGACTTCGCAGATTTTTGATGAGGAGATGGCTGCGCGAATTCAGCATCATCGCGATGGACGTCCTGCGCACTGGCGGACAGCCGAACGTTGGCAACATCTTGATGAACTGATCACGGACACGAACGATCCTCAGGAAGCTATTCTGCTGGAATGCATCACCACGATGGTGACCAACTTGCTGTTTGCGCTGGGCGGTGAAAGCGATCCGGACAGCTGGGATTACGCGGCGATGGAGCAGTCTATCGAAGGTGAAATCCGTTCGCTGATCGCAGCCTGTCAACGCTGCCCGGCAAAGATCGTGTTGGTCACTAACGAAGTGGGTATGGGGATTGTGCCGGAGAATCGTCTGGCGCGGCATTTTCGTGATATTGCAGGACGCGTGAACCAGCGACTGGCGGCGGCAGCGGATGAAGTCTGGCTGGTGGTATCAGGAATTGGAGTCAAAATTAAATGAGTAAGTTGTTCTGGGCAATGCTCTCTTTTATCAGTCGCTTGCCCGTTCCTGCTCGCTGGTCGCAAGGACTGGATTTCGAGCACTATTCCCGCGGTATTGTAATGTTTCCCCTGATTGGCGTCGTGTTGGGAGGGCTGACGGGGCTGGTCTTTATGGCGCTCCAGCCCTGGTGCGGTATTCCGTTGGCGGCCCTTTTTGCGGTGCTGACACTGGCATTGCTGACCGGGGGATTTCATCTGGATGGTCTGGCGGATACCTGTGACGGCATTTTTTCGGCGCGCCGACGCGAGCGGATGCTGGAAATCATGCGCGACAGTCGTCTGGGCACCCACGGTGGACTGGCGTTAATTTTCGTTTTACTGGCGAAGGTGCTGGTGGTGAGCGAACTGGCTTTGCGTGGCACGCCAATGCTGGCCGCGCTGGCAGCGGCATGTGTCGCCGGGCGAGGAACGGCGGTGTTGCTGATGTATCGGCATCGCTATGCCCGCGAAGAAGGGCTGGGCAACGTTTTTATTGGCAAAGTCACCGGGCGTCAAACCTGCGTTACGTTGGGATTAGCGGCGATCCTTGCCGCCGTACTACTTCCCGGCATGCGCGGCGTGGCTGCGCTGGTTGTCACAATAGTGGCGATTTTTATTCTTGGGCAGTTATTAAAACGCACGTTGGGTGGGCAAACCGGCGATACGCTGGGCGCTGCCATTGAACTTGGCGAGTTGATTTTCTTGCTGGCTCTGCTCTGAGTCAGCCCACATACTGGAACCCTTATGCAGACTTTAACCTCTTTACTCCGCACGATCCCATCACCCGACAGTGCCGCGATGTTGCGTGCACAGCAGCATATCGACGGCTTGCTTAAGCCGCCGGGAAGTTTGGGGCGACTCGAATCTCTCGCCGTACAATTGGCCGGGATGCCTGGCCTGAAGGGTGTGCCGCATGTGAACGGCAAAGCGATGCTGGTGATGTGCGCCGATCACGGCGTGTGGGATGAAGGGGTTGCCGTTTCGCCTAAAGTTGTCACGGCTATTCAGGCTGCCAATATGACGCGTGGAACGACCGGCGTCTGCGTCCTGGCCGCTCAGGCTGGGGCGAAGGTTCATGTGATAGATGTTGGGATTGATGCTGAACCTATTCCCGGTGTGGTGAATATGCGTGTGGCACGCGGTTGCGGCAATATAGCCGAAGGCCCGGCAATGAGCCGTTCGCAGGCCGAGGAGCTGTTGCTGGAAGTCATCCGCTATACCCATGAGCTGGCAAAAGACGGTGTAACGCTGTTTGGCGTCGGGGAGCTTGGTATGGCAAATACCACACCTGCGGCGGCCATTGTCAGCGTGCTGACCGGCAGTGATGCTGAGGAAGTCGTGGGTATTGGCGCTAACCTTCCTCTTTCTCGGGTGGGGAATAAGGTAGACGTTGTGCGCCGGGCAATTGCCGTCAATCAACCTGATCGCCATGACGGTGTCGATGTGCTGGCTAAGGTTGGCGGGTTTGATCTTGTCGGTATGGCGGGGGTGATGCTTGGGGCGGCCTCCTGTGGTCTGCCTGTGGTGCTGGACGGTTTTCTTTCGTATTCTGCTGCTCTGGCGGCCAGCCAGATTGCACCACAAATTAAACCCTACTTAATTCCGTCACACTTCTCCGCTGAGAAGGGCGCCCGCACCGCGCTGGCGCATCTTGAATTGGATCCTTATCTGAATATGGGGATGCGTTTAGGTGAAGGCAGTGGGGCCGCGTTGGCAATGCCGATTGTTGAAGCTGCCTGTGCGATGTACAAAAATATGGGACAGCTCGCCGCCAGTAACATCGTGCTTCCAGATGGTAAGGAAGCGTAGTTACCGTTCAACCTGAACCTCGCCTGATGGCGAGGTTTTTTTATGCGCAAATATGTCGTAACCCACTAAAACAGATAATAAAAGCTATACTTAACGGATATCTGTTGCGACGAAGGAAAGGAAAAAGATGCGTCGTGTAAAACTGCTTTGTTCACTCATTATGTTGCTTGCGAGTCAGGGAGCGCAGGCGGTGAGTTATCCGCTGCCGCCAGAGGGGAGTCGGCTGGTGGGTAGCCCTTTGACTATTACGGTTCCACCAGGAAACACCAAGCCGCTGGAGGCATTTGCCGCTCAGTACGGACAGGGGTTGAGCAATATGCTTGAAGCCAACCCGGGCGTCGATGTTTTTCTGCCTAAATCGGGTTCAACGCTGGTTGTGCCGCAGCAACTGATACTTCCGGATACCGTGCGCGAGGGGATTGTCATCAACGTCGCCGAGATGCGGCTTTACTATTATCCTGCTGGCAGCAATACGGTTGAGGTTTTACCCATTGGCATTGGTCAGGCGGGTAGAGAAACGCCGCGTAACTGGGTGACGGCGGTCGAACGTAAGCAGGAAGCACCAACCTGGACGCCGACGCCAAATACCCGACGTGAATACGCCGCTCGCGGGGAAAGCTTGCCGGCTTTTGTTCCTGCCGGGCCAGAAAATCCGATGGGCCTGTATGCAATTTATATTGGCAGGCTTTATGCCATTCACGGGACAAACGCCAATTTTGGTATTGGTCTGCGGGTAAGCCAGGGGTGCATCCGTTTACGGAATGATGACATCAAGTACCTGTTTGATACGGTGCCTGTAGGGACGCGTGTACAACTGATAGACCGACCGGTGAAATACAGCGAAGAGCCGGACGGTAGTCGCTGGGTGGAAGTACATGAGCCGCTGTCACGAAACCGTTCGGAATACGAGTCTGACAGAAAGGTGCCTTTGCCAGTCACTCCCGCTCTGCGCACCTTTATCAGCGGGAATGACGTGGATGTGAGCCGCGGGAGGCAGGCGTTGGAAAGACGTTCCGGTATGCCGGTGAACATCAGCCTGGTACAGAAGCATTATTAATTTTCAGGGCGACCCTGTTTACCTTCAGGTCGGATGGGTCGCTTTTTTAATTTGATACTGCCCCATTTTTACCACGCCAATATGGTCAGCCATTAGCTGGGCTTCGTGTTCACTGTGGGTAACCAACAGCGCCGTTTGCCCGGCGGCACGCAAAATATCCCGTACCTCGTTGCCAAGACGCTCACGCGTGCGCTTATCAAGGCTGGAGAAGGGTTCATCCAGCAGCAGGATTTCCGGATGTGGCGCCAACGCGCGAGCAAGGGCGATACGCTGTTGTTGCCCGCCGGAAAGCTCATGCGGATAGCGGTTGGCATGGCTGTGTAACTCCACCATTTTCAACAGCTCGGTCACTCTGGCCTGTTGTTCCTCACGCGGCATGCGGCGCAGTCCAAAAGCCACATTTTGCTGCGCGGTCAGATGGGGGAATAACGCATATTCCTGGAAGACCATGCCGACATGACGTTTTTCCGGTGGCAGATGAACGCCGGGACCGGCAACACGGCGCTGTGACACATAGATCTCGCCATTTTTCAGACGTTCAAATCCGGCAACTGCGCGTAGCACCGTGGTTTTTCCGCAGCCTGAAGCGCCCAGCAGACAGGCAATTTCACCTTGACGTACCGACATTGAAAATCCGCTCAGTACCGATTGCTGGCTGTTGCCATAAGCAACGTGTACATCCTGGAGTCGTAATGCAATTTCTGACATTGTTGCTCTCTTAACCACGGCGAGTCATTTGGTGACGCACCAACAAAATAACCGGTAGCGTGCCAGCTAAAACAATCATTAGCGCGGCGATAGCACCTTCTTCATAGGTTCCACGGGCGGCTTCCGCATACAGTAACGTTGCCAGCGTTTCAAAATCGACCGGGCGCAAAAGCAACGTTGTTGGCAGCTCTTTCATGGCATCAGCAAAAACCAGCAGGGCACTGCTGACTAATGCCGGGCGCAGCAGGGGAAAATGGACTCGTGCAAACGTCCCCGCACCATTCTCACCCAACAGACGAGACGCCTGTTCCAGCGAAGGTGGAATGCGGCCCAGACCAGAATCCAGTGCGCCAATGGCAATCGCCTGGAATCGCATGGCACAACAAATTACCAGCAGGATCCCTGCGGACATCAGCGGCAGGCCGCGAACATCCAGTAAATCTGCCAGCCAGCGGTCGACAGCCATGGCGGGGGTTAAAAAGCCAATCGCCAGAATTGTGCCGGGAACCGCATAGCCTAAAGAGGCCAGACGCATCACGCCACGACGGAATCCCGGCATGGCGTTGTCTGCGGCGCTATGACGCGCGCTCCAGGCCACCAGCATACTGATGCAAACCACCACCAGCGTGGTTCCCGCTGCCAGCGATAGCGTATTTTGCAATGCTGACAGTAACGAAGAGGAAAGGGGGTTCTCATCGCCTATGCGTTTGGCGCTTTCCCACATTAAAAACAGTACCGGAGCCATAAAACCCAGCACAACCGGCAGTGAAATAACGCCACCGAGCAGCCAACCACGCCAGCCCTGCACGCGCGTAGGTTGAATTTCCCGCAGGCTGCGGCTGCTGAATCCTTGTTTTCTGCGACCATAAAATTCCAGCGTCAGAATCAGGAATATAAACATCAGCATCATGCAGGCAATTTGTGCCGCGGCAGATAAATCAGAACGCGAGATCCATGTGGTGTATACGGTAACGGTTAACGTCTGTACCCCGAGAAACTCCGATGCGCCAATATCGTTGAGCGTTTCCAGCAGTGCCAGGCTGATCCCAACGGCCAGTGCCGGACGTGCCATGGGCAAAGCAACTCGAAAAAAGGTTCCGGTCGCGCTGCATCCCAGCGTGCGTGCGGCTTCCAGTAAATGAGCCGGTTGGCTAATAAACATGGCGCGGGTTGTCAGATACACGTATGGGTACAGCACTAATCCGAGCAGGATGATTGCGCCGGAAAGTGAGCGTAAATCAGGCAGTCGGAACTGTCTTGGGCTGTCAAAACCCAATAAAAAACGGATAAAGGTTTGCAGGGGGCCAATCGGATGCAGCAGATCGAGCCACGCAAAGGCCACAATGTAGGTTGGCATCGCCAGCGGCAACAGTAACGCCCAGCTAAGTATTTTACGTCCAGGAAAATCCCATGCCGTTACCGCCCATGCGCTGCCTACGCCAATCACGCCGACCATCACCGCGACACCGGCTAATAACAGCACGGTATTTTTTAGTGCGGCAGGCAGTACATACGTCAGAAGATTATCCCAGTGAGATAAATCGGCCTGGGTAGCCTGCCAAATCAGCGCAATGATCGGTGTCAGAACGCCAAGCGCTACGCACAGCGCGCCAAGATGTAGCGGCGTTAATAATGACTGCGGCCCGGAAACCAGGCCGCGTAACGTCGGAACCTGCAGAGGTTTATTGATCGAATCCAACTTTATCTACCAGCAGACTAGCTTGTTTACGATATTTAACTATTTCGGTTAACGGCGTTTTATCGACGTCGATTTCACCAATAGTTGCACTGATAACCGGATCAAGCGTCACGCCTTTCAGTACCGGGTATTCGAAGTTCGCTTTCGCATACTGCTGCTGGGCAGGTGCGGAAACCAGATATTCCATCAGCTTAACGGCATCGGCTTTATTTGGTGCGTAGCGGGCTACAGCTGCGCCACTGATATTGACGTGTGTACCACCATTTTCAAAGGTGGGTTTAACGACTTTAATCGCATCGCCCCACTGACGTGCATCACTGCCTTCTTTGGCGTTTTTCATATGGCCGACGTAATAGGAGTTGGCGAGACCAATATCGCAAATGCCGCCGAGAATATCGCGAGCTACATCGCGGTCGCCACCGGTAGCTTTACGCGCCAGGTTAGCTTTCACACCGCGCAGCCATTCTTCGGTCTTTGCTTCACCGTGATGAGCAATCATTGCGGCGATCAGCGCTGTGTTATACGGGTGCTGTCCGGAACGAATACAAACTTTACCTTTGTACTCAGGGCTGGCGAGTTGTTCGTAATGCCAGTTATCGATTGGCAGTGACTTCTCGGCATACAGCACGCGGGCACGCATCGACAGCGCAAACCACTGATTATCTGCGCCGCGTAGATTAGCCGGAATAGCGGTTTTCAGTGCTTCTGACTCTACTGGCTGAGTTACACCCGCTTCCACTAAATCAATGAGATTACCGGCATCGACGGTCATCAGCAGGTCGGCAGGTGAATTTTTACCTTCAGCTTTAACGCGCTCAAGCATACCGTCCTTGATATAGACCGTACTGACTTTGATGCCGCTGGTTTTGGTCCAGCTATCAAGCAAAGGCTGGATCAGACCCGGTTCACGGGTGGTATAGAGCGTTAACGTTTCCTGAGCGAAAGCCGGTAGGCTAACTGAGAAGACCAGGGCAGAGGCAAGGGTGATACGGCGCAGTCCGGCGCGAGGCAGAGAATTCATCGTTTATATCCCAGAGTAATTGGAACGTACAGTGAACCGAGCGGGGGGCTCGTTCCTTTGGCTCGCGTACAATAAATGATAATCACTAGCACTTACAATAATTGCAAAGTTTAAACGATTTACATTTACATAACTTTAATCAACGTTGTGATGCGGCACGTAACAGAGGTGCAGAGCAGGCAGAGTGCTTATGAGAGGGGATTTTATAGCGACCTGAAAAGCAAAAAGCCTGCTTAGTTTCCTAAGCAGGCTTCTTAAATATGGCTCCTCTGACTGGACTCGAACCAGTGACATACGGATTAACAGTCCGCCGTTCTACCGACTGAACTACAGAGGAATCGTGTGAACGAGGCGCATATTACTGACCTCACCATGAGGTGTCAACAGTAAAATTAGCATGTCATTTCAATTGGTTAATTAATCTTCAAATTCAGCGTTAATGCACATTTGGTGAGCGACAATGGCCACCTTAGCGGGTATCGCGTAACCGCTCCATGGGGTTCTGGCGGTAAAACTGAATGAAACGTTGCCATAAGGCCGGAAAACGTGGTGCAAATAATTCAGGGGCACTGAAGAAATACTCCGATAGAACGGCAAAGCATTCGGCAGGATCGGTCGCTGCGTAGGCATCTATACTGCACGCGGTTTCACCAACCAGATCAATTTCATCCTGAATGTTATTCATTGCGGCATGCAGGTCGTGCTCCCAACTGGCAATATCTCGCAGAGGGATCGCCGGAATACCGCTGGCACGGTCGCCATTACGCATATCAAGCTTATGTGCCACTTCATGGATGATCAGATTGAAGCCGGAGGCATCAAAAGAATCCTGAATGTCGAGCCAGTTGAGGATTATTGGACCTTGCTGCCAGCTTTGCCCGGACTGTACAACACGTTGATTATGTACCAGCCCAATATCGTCTTCCCATTCATCGTCCACGACAAACGGGGCAGGGTAGATGAGAACTTCATGAAACCCGTCGAGCCACTCAATCCCCAATTCCAGAACAGGCAAACAGAAAAGCAGCGCAATGCGCGCACTTTTTAGTGGATCCAGTTCAAACCCCTGAAGCGCTACCAATCTTTTTTGCTGTAAAAAGCGCTCGGCCAGGGCGATAAGCCTGGCTTGTTCTTGCTCGGTGAGATTCACCAGAAGAGGAATAGCCAGGGCGTCGTCCCACGGCCAGTCGTCACTCCGGGTTGTTTCTTGCTCTTTCCAGGGCCACTTAATCATCGTTTTGCTCGCAAACTCGTCACTTGAACGAAATTGACGGAACGGGGTCTGTTAAAATGCCAAATTACCTGGCATCATGGCAACCGCCAAAACGGAGAGATGCCAGAGCGGCTGAATGGACCGGTCTCGAAAACCGGAGTAGGGGCAACTCTACCGGGGGTTCAAATCCCCCTCTCTCCGCCACTATTCAAGCACTTGCACGCCTCGCTTTCAACGACAGTTCTCATGGATGTTTTTTTCTTTGAGTATCCTCACAAGTTTATCGTTGTAATGCCCGCGTGGTAAAAAAATACGTTTCGTATAAATAAAAAGCCCGCTTCATATGAAGCGGGCTTGCTTATTTTTGCGTCAATTAGAACTGGTAGACTAAACCAACGGCAACGATGTCGTCAGTTGCGATATCATTGCTTTCATAGAAGCTGTCGTCTTCATCCAGCAGGTTGATTTTATAATCGACATAGGTGGACATATTTTTGTTGAAGTAGTAAGTCACACCCACATCAACATATTTGACCAGGTCTTTGTCGACATAACGCCAGTTACCACGACTCACTTCCTGACCACCTAAATCGCTACCTTTAGATTGCAGGTAAGCGATGGAAGGGCGCAGGCCGAAGTCGAACTGGTACTGAGCAACGGCTTCAAAGTTTTGCGTTTTGTTAGCGATACCGCCGCTAGCCTCACCGTTACCACCGCCATAGTAAGTCATATTGCGGGTTTCTGAATACATGGCTGCCAGGTACACGTTGTTCGCGTCATATTTTGCACCAACCGTCCAGGCATCCGCAGTTTCACCGCCAGCATAGTTGTTGCGTTTGTTCATACCGTCCTGGTAACCACGCGCAACCTGGTCATCCGTACGGTCAGAACTGGAGTATGCCGCACCGAGGCTTAAACCGAAGTCGAAGTCATAAGAGGTAGACATACCGAAACCGTCACCGTTTTCTTTCGCCAGTTTACGGTTTTGGCTATTACCGGAGCCTTCCTGGCCACTCCATGTACCTTCACCTTCATTATTACCCTGATACTGAAGTGCAAAGTTCAGGCCATCAACCAGACCGAAGAAACCTTTATTACGGTAGGTGGCCACGCCGTTGGTACGGCCGGTCATATACACGTCGGTCTGGGTGTAGGAGTCACCGCCGAATTCCGGCAGCATATCGGTCCAGGCTTCTACGTCGTATACAACGCCGTAGTTACGACCGTAGTCGAAGGTACCGTTCTGGCCAAAACCTAAGCCGGCAAAGCCCAGACGTGTCCAGGAATCGCCTTTGTCACCTTCGGTGCCGTTGGCCTGAATGTTATATTCCCACTGACCGTAACCGGTCAGCATGTCGTTGATCTGTGTTTCGCCCTTGAAGCCTACACGCGCATAGGTCTGATCGCCATCGCTGCCAGCATCATCAGAGAAATAACGCAGACCATCGACTTTACCGTACAGATCCAGTTTATTGCCGTTCTTATTATAGATTTCAGCCGCATTTGCTGCGCCTGCAGCTAATAAAGCAGGGAGAAGCAGTGCCAATACTTTTCTTTTCATTATGTATTCCCTTTGCATGATAATTAAAATGAATATGTAGTACTATCCGAGTGACTACATTTGGATACTATCTATGAAGTTCATTTTATTTAAAATATAACATGTAACAAATGTATTTAAAATATTTCAAAATATTTCTTTTGCATCTTTATATAATTATATATGTGTGTTGATTACATTAGTATTTGTCATATGAATGGTTTTTAATCAATGGGTTATATGTGTTTATCCATTTATTTGCTATGTGCATTTTATTTGTTTTGAATATTTGTTTTTAATATTCATGTAAATTGATTTTCGATATTTTCGTCATGGATTTTATAAATACATGTGGGTTTTGTTTTTAGTGTAATAATAAAAAATGATTATGTAATGAGGCGGGCAGTGGTCTGCAATGAAAATTGTTGCTAAGGTGATTTTCTTTCTACAAAGGGAGATAGCATGAAACTGCACGACTGGCAGTCGCGATTTGAAGCCTGGTTAGCTGATAACCATTCTGGACAAGATGCTGCACATGACATCTTTCACTTTCGACGTGTGTGGATGACGGCGCAAAAGCTGAGTACAGATGCAACCGTAGACTGGCTGGTGGTGTTGACCGCGTGCTACTTCCACGATCTCATCAGTCTGCCAAAGAACCATCCTGAGCGTCATTTTTCGTCGGTACTGGCAGCTAAGGAAACACGTCGTGTTTTGATGCGCGATTTTCCGGATTTTCCACAACAGCGGTTATCGGCAGTGTGTCATGCCATTGAGGCGCACAGTTTTAGCGCCAAAATCGCGCCAGAAACCCTTGAAGCGAGAATCGTGCAGGATGCAGACCGGCTTGAGGCGCTGGGTGCAATTGGTTTAGCGCGCGTATTTGCCGTGTCAGGGGCGTTGGGGGTTGCGCTGTTTGATGCGGAAGATCCGTTTGCTCGAAAGCGTAGCCTTGACGATAAACAGTACGCGCTCGATCACTTCCAGACCAAGTTATTGACGTTGCCGTTGACGATGCAAACCGAACAAGGGAGGCATTTGGCGCAACACAATGCGGATTTTTTACTGACGTATATGGCGAAGCTGAGCGCGGAGCTAAAAGGAGAATACGAAATGCTGGATCTTGACGCGATTCAACCCTTTAAAGCGCGCTAGTCGCCAATACGGCTGAAACGTCAACCGTGCTAATTTATGTTAATCTGTCGGTTATCCATTTCTGCCGGTTAAATGTATGCAGGATAATTTTTCAGTAGCAGGCTCCATGAACCCGATGACAGATGAAAACGAGGCCGACGTGCAGGTGATGTTGGCCAAGTTGCTTGAAATATATGACGTGAAAACGCTGGTTGCTCATCTGAATGGCGTTGGCGAGAACCGCTGGAGCCCGGCCATCTTTAAGCGAGTGGTTGCTAATGAAACATGGCATCGCCTCAGCGACCGCGAGCTCATTCATCTGAATACTTTGTTGCCGAAACCACCTGCGCATCATCCGCATTATGCCTTTCGCTTTATCGATCTTTTTGCCGGTATTGGCGGCATTCGTCGCGGCTTTGAAGCGATTGGCGGGCAGTGCGTGTTTACCAGTGAGTGGAACAAGCATGCGGTGCGCACCTATAAAGCGAATAACTACTGCGATCCGCTCCAGCACCGCTTTAATGAAGATATTCGTGATATCACACTCAGCCATCATGACGGGGTGAGTGACCAGCAGGCGGCAGAACATATTCGCCAGCATGTTCCTGAACATGACGTGCTGTTGGCCGGATTCCCATGTCAGCCATTTTCTCTGGCTGGTGTATCAAAGAAAAACGCGTTAGGGCGGGCCCATGGTTTCGCCTGTGATACGCAAGGCACACTTTTTTTTGATGTAGTGCGCATTATCGATGCGCGTCGGCCAGCCATATTTGTGCTCGAAAACGTCAAAAACCTGAAGAGTCACGATCAGGGCAAAACGTTTCGCATCATTATGCAAACGCTGGACGAACTGGGTTATGACGTGGCGGATGCGGCGGATAACGGTCCGGACGATCCGAAAATTATCGATGGGCAACATTTTTTGCCTCAGCATCGCGAACGTATCGTGCTTGTCGGCTTCCGACGCGATCTGAATTTGAAATCAGACTTCACGCTGCGGGATATTGTCACGCGTTATCCGCAGCGGCGTACTACGCTTGCGGAACTGCTTGAGCCGACCGTCGATGCGAAATATATACTGACGCCGGTGCTGTGGAAATACCTCTATTTCTATGCGAAAAAGCATCAGGCGCGGGGCAATGGATTTGGCTATGGCATGGTGTATCCCGGTAACCCTGATAGCGTAACGCGCACATTATCTGCGCGTTATTATAAAGATGGGGCGGAGATCCTGATTGACCGTGGCTGGGATATGGCGCGGGGTGAAAAAGATTTTGACGATCCGCAGAATCAGCGGCACCGCCCACGCAGACTTACGCCCAGAGAGTGCGCGCGTCTGATGGGGTTTGAATCTCCGCAGGGCTATCAGTTCAGGATCCCTGTGTCAGATACTCAGGCTTATCGCCAGTTTGGTAATTCGGTGGTCGTTCCGGCATTTGCGGCGGTGGCCAGGCTGCTGGAGCCGAAAATCAGGCAGGCAGTTGCTATTCGCGAGAAAGAGAACCAGCGTGGCAGACGTTCACGATAAAGCAACACGCAGTAAAAATATGCGGGCGATAGCTACCCGCGATACCGCAATTGAAAAACGCCTTGCCAGCGTGCTGACAGAGCAGGGGGTAACGTTTCGTGTGCAGGATGCGACGTTACCCGGTCGCCCCGATTTTGTGGTGGATGATTATCATTGTGTGATTTTTACTCACGGCTGTTTCTGGCACCACCACGATTGCTATTTGTTTAAAGTCCCCGCGACACGAACGGAATTCTGGCTGGAAAAAATAGGCAAAAATGTCCAGCGCGATGCGCGGGATTGTGAAAAGTTGCAGGCTCTGGGCTGGCGCGTACTGATTGTCTGGGAGTGCGCCCTGCGTGGTCGCGAAAAGCTGGACGATGAAGCGTTATCTGAACGTGTCATCGAGTGGATCTGCGGCGGTGGCGACACCGCGCAGATCGACACACTCGGTATTCATTTACTGTAACGTTTTTTCCGACGGGGTAGCAACGGCATCCGCTTTAACAGGGAACAGGTATTTCCCCAACGTTACCAGCACCACAGCAAACACGATCACGCCGAGCGCCAGCCATTCGATAGGGGCCAGTCTTTCTCCCCCCAGACCGGTACCTAACAGCACGGCAACAACCGGATTGACGTAGGCATAGCTGGTGGCTAGCGCCGGGCTGACATTGCGGATCAGGAACATATACGCATTAATGGCAATAATGGAGCCAAACAGGGCCAGGTAAGCCACCGCCATAAAGCCTGAAAATGTTGGCATGGTGGTCAGTTTTTCCCCGGAGAGTAGCGATGCGCACATCAGCACAATACCGGCGGCTAACATTTCAATGGCTCCGGCCATCATGCCAACGGGTAGCGTAATGCGTGAACCGTACACTGAGCCAAACGCCCAGCTTATTGAACCGATCAGGATTAAAATAGCGCCCCACGGATTGCCACTTAAATTGCCCCCGCTGTTCAGCATGATGATCCCTGCTAGCCCAATCGCTATCCCCAACCATTCCAGCTTGCGCGTTTTGATGCCAAAAAAGTGGCTAAAACACAGCGTAAATAACGGGACGGTGGCGACCACCACGGCGGCAATACCGGAAGGGACATTTTGGTGTTCTGCGACGGTGACCAGACCATTACCCACAGCCAGCAGCAGGATACCAATTAACGCGGCGTTCAGGATTAGGCGTAAGGGGGGCAGCTTATGCCCACGAATAAGTAAGAAACTTGTTAATAAAATTCCCGCGGAGAGAAAACGTACGGCTGCCATCATTAACGGCGGCCAGCTTTCAACACCAATGCGAATAACGAAGTACGTGGAACCCCAAATGATGTACAGCGCGAATAGCGCACTGAAAAGCGGTAACAATTGCCTGAAACGCATAATCCCTCACGGTGGAAATAAAAAGGTGCAACATAGTAAACGTCAAAACTATCTTACTGGCGAGATTTATAATTACGTGTTGATGTTAAAAACTTGTTGACCAGAAAGGTCAGTTTCAGCATGGCGTGTTTTACTTCATACTTATGACTGCAAAAAAATAATATTGAGGGTGAAAATTTTGGCAGGAAGTAGCTTACTGACCTTACTCGATGATATCGCCACGCTGCTGGATGATATCTCAGTGATGGGAAAACTGGCCGCGAAAAAAACCGCGGGCGTGCTGGGGGATGATCTGTCGCTTAATGCGCAGCAGGTGTCGGGCGTGCGGGCGAACCGCGAACTCCCGGTGGTCTGGAGCGTGGCGAAAGGATCATTTGTTAACAAAGTTATTCTGGTGCCGTTGGCGCTATTGATAAGCGCATTTATTCCCTGGGCGATCACCCCCTTATTAATGGTAGGCGGGGCGTTTCTCTGTTTTGAAGGCGTGGAAAAGGTTCTGCATACCCTGGAGGCGCGTAAGCACAAAGAAAGCCCGGAAGAGCGTCAGCAGCGTCTGGCTGCTCTGGCCGCACAGGATCCACTCACCTTTGAGAAAGATAAAATCAAAGGGGCAATACGTACCGACTTCATTTTGTCTGCCGAGATTGTCGCCATCACCCTCGGCATTGTGGCGGATGCGCCGTTGTTGAATCAGGTGCTGGTGTTATCAGGCATCGCGTTAGTGGTGACCGTGGGCGTGTATGGCCTGGTGGGGATTATCGTTAAGCTTGATGATATCGGCTACTGGCTGGCAGAAAAGCGCAGCATGCTTGCTCAAACTCTGGGTAAAGGACTGCTGGTGGTTGCTCCCTGGCTGATGAAAACACTTTCGGTGGTTGGCACGCTGGCGATGTTTTTAGTGGGGGGCGGCATTGTTGTACACGGAATATCGCCGCTGCATCATGCGATTGAACATTTTGCTCAGCAGCAAAGTACATTGATTTCGCTAATGCTTCCGACCCTGCTTAACCTGGTGCTCGGCTTTATCATCGGTGGGATTGTCGTTCTGCTGGTAAAAGCTGTCGCCAGAGTGCGCGGAATTTCGCACTAATTGTTACAGGACTGATTACGCAAAACGCCTCCTTGTCATCTAAGGTGTAAAGGTTTCTCTTGATACAGGAGGCAGGTATGGTCTTTTCTGTCAGTGAGGAAGTCACCTCCAAAGAGGGTGGCCCACGTATGATCGTTACCGGGTATGCCAGCGGAATGGTGGAATGTCGCTGGTACGACGGCTTTGGCGTTAAACGGGAAGCATTCCGTGAAGATGAACTGGTGGTGCCTGGCGAGCGAAGACAGCTCTGTCAGGATGCCTGAACATTTGGCTCGACCGTAACCTGGTGATCTCTCACCCATTAGTTATATTTATCATTCCGGTGAGAATTATTTACTTGTCAGGCAAAAAAATTGCAGATAAGGTTTGGTTCACATCAGATTTTCTGGTGTAACGAATTTACAAGTGCTTCTTGCATAAGCAAGCTTGATCCCGACCCGATAAGGGCCGGGATTTTTTTCGCCCTCAGTCAGCGATTGATTTCCGACACGCTAAAATCATGGATATCAAGCTCGAACGCATCGGCCAGTTCATGCCATGTATGGTAATCACGCCCGTCAACGCTGACGCGCTCCGGGTCATCCTGGCTGCGATGAATTTCACTCTCGCAGATTTCGTTGATTGCCTTTAGCAGCGCGTCGACATCGACGCTGACTTCACGTTTGGCCGTATCGCTGTACTCTTTCGCGGTTTTCATCCTCATACCTCTCAACCGTTAAGGATACCGGGGGAGCGTACCCAAACATCAGATACGCACAACTTAAGTATAGACCGTCGATAAAACCCGCAATCGCGCGTGCACAGCGCTGCCAGAAAAAGGAATTTGTTCTACACTGGCACAAAGCCACAGGAGGAAAACTATGAAGGTGAATGATCGGGTCACAGTCAAAACGGACGGCGGTCCTCGTCGACCGGGCGTGGTACTGGCAATCGAAGAGTTTAGCGAAGGCACTATGTACCTGGTTTCGCTGGAAGACTACCCGCTCGGTATCTGGTTCTTTAATGAATCAGGTCATCAGGATGGTATCTTTGTGGAAAAAGTGGAGTGACATGAGTTCCGCTGTTTGATTCTGACTGGTGGGGTCGCCACCAGTCAGAACGTCTTAGCGCATATTCACAAAGATACCATTGGTGACGTTATCCGTAAGCCTTACAACGTGATAGATAACTTGCTTATTATGCGTTTTAATCTTTCGTTTTATATTCCCCTTATGGGATGACACCGTCTTGGCTTTGATATTCATTTGATCTGATATCTGTATTGTTCCCTGACCCTCCATCCACATACGCAGCATGCTGGATTCGGTTCGACTTAATGATAATGTTGGCAGGTTCACATCAATAGCAATATCTACTTCCTTTTTCAGAATATCGCCAAGTAGTTTATCCAGTGAGTCAGGTTTAATTGATTTAGAACTAATCAATAAATTTTTTCTGACGAGTAGATATTCATCAAAATGCACGTTGGCAATTGCCATAAACACAATAAATAATGTGCTGGGATGCTGATTAATGATTTGCTTTATTTGCTGGCTATTAGCAGGATCGTGGATAAAGCAGTCCTCATTAATAAACACCACAGCGGGTTGTTGAGAGACACAGGCGAGACTGAGTTCATCAACGTTGGAAATGTTGTTGATTTCCCTTTTTTTCACTCCCCGACTTACCAGATATCCGGTTAACCCTAGTCGGGTGTAACTGCATAAATCCATAATAATCGTTGACATGGCATACCCTCACTCAATGCGTAACGATAATTCCCCTTACCTGATTATTTCATCACAACTAAACGGAATAATAACGACCCAAGATGACGCTTTCGCTGTTTTCAGGCGAATTTACTATCCCGTAAAGTTGCGTATAATTTGCCAGGAAACATCTTAAAGTAAAGTGAATGTTGCGTTATGTGAGTGAGGCAAAAACAAATAAGCCGCGACAGAGATATCCTGGTGGATGTTGTCACTTTTTAAATTTAGGACAATCCTTAGTAAAACAGGATAAAAATTAAGGGTTATTATTTTCCTGGCATTTCGCTGACGATATCGGCCAGTAAATTAAAAATTTCACTGAATAATCGTTCGCAGAATGGCGCAATTAATGGCATTAGCGCCGCCATTAGTGAAATACCTACGGTCAGAGTGAGAGGAAAGCCGATGACGAAAACCGACAGCTGTGGTGCCATGCGATTTAACAAACCAAGTGCGAGGTTTAGCGTGAGCAGTAGCGTCATTACCGGCAGGGCCAGCATTAGCCCGTTGAGGAAAATCAGGCTACCCGCCCGTGCCAGTGCAAGAAACGCATTGCTGTTCACCGGATTGCCGCCGATGGGCAGAGTATGAAAAGTATCTACCAGCAGCGAAATCAGCCATAAATGGCCGTTAAAGGTCAGGAACAGCAGCATGGCGAGCATGTCGATCAGTCGTGCCAGAACCGGCATATTCAGACGGCTACCGGGATCGAAGAACGTCGCGAAGGAAAGGCCCATTTGCAGGCCAATTAATTCCCCGGCGGTACGTACTGCGGCAAACGCAAACTGCATGGTGAAGCCTAATGCGATACCGATCAGGATTTGTTGCATTGCCTGCCAAAGCGCGCCAACAGAAAAGATGGGGACGTCAACGGCGGGGATCGATGGGGCGATAACGACGGTAATCATCAACCCCAGCCCCAGCTTTACCCGTTTGGGGATGGCTCGTTCACTGAGGATGGGGGCCGTTGAGATGAGCGCCAGTATGCGCAGCAAAGGCCAGAAGTATAAATTCAGCCAGTGAAGCCACTCAACGCTGGACACCTGCAACATAACGTTGTCTACCCGATGATATAGGGGATATTGCTGAACAGCGTACGCACGTAGTCGAGCAGCAGGTTAAGCATCCACGGGCCAGCAACAATGATGGCAATAAACACCGCGACAATTTTGGGGATGAAGGACAGCGTCATTTCGTTAATCTGGGTCGCCGCCTGCAGAATACTGATGATAAGACCTGTGACGAGAGCGACCAACAGCAAAGGCGCGGCAAGGGCCAGGGCGACTTTCATCGCCTCTGTGCCCATCATCATGACCGATTCAGGAGTCATTTCGCGCCTCTAACTGTAAAAGCTTTGTGCCAGCGAGCCGACAAGTAGCTGCCAACCGTCTACCAACACAAACAGCATCAGCTTGAACGGCAACGCGATTGTGGCGGGCGGTACCATCATCATCCCGAGCGCCATCAACACGCTGGCGATCACCAGGTCGATAATCAGAAACGGAATAAAAATGGTAAAGCCTATCTGGAATGCAGTTTTCAGCTCACTGGTGACATAAGCGGGCAGCAAAATTCGCATCGGCACGGCTTCTGGTCCCTGTAACGGACCGCTGTTTGCTAAGCGCGCGAAGAGTGCCAGATCGGCTTCACGGGTCTGGCGCAACATAAACTCACGCAGCGGCTGGGCGCCTTTCTCCATGGCTTCCTGCATGGAGATCTTCTCTTCGCTGAACGGTTGGTATGCGTCAACGTAGATTTTATCGATCACCGGCGACATGATGAAAAAGGTCAAAAAGAGCGCCAGGCCCAGGAGCACCTGGTTAGGTGGTGCTGAGGGGGTACCCAGCGCATTTCGCAGTAGACCGAAAACGATGATGATGCGGGTGAAGCTGGTCATCATCAGCAAAATTGCAGGCAGGAACGTCAGCGAGGTGATGAACACCAGCGTCTGCACGGGTAACGTCCAGTTTTGTCCGCCGCCCGGCAAAGGCTGACTGACCAGACCCGGGAGTTGGGCGAGGGCAACGGGGCTGAAAAGCCACAAGCCTGCCAGCGTAAGGGATAACAAACGGCGCATCAGGATCTCCCAGGACGCTTCAGGAAACTCTTCATCATGGCCTGGAAATCCGCTGGGGAGGCCGTTTTTTCTTCTGCATCGGCAGGTGCCGGGGGCAGGGTGTGCAGGACGTTAATCTGCGAGGCTGTGACGCCCAGTACCAAACGGGCATCTTCGACCTCGACTATCACCACGCGCTCACGTGGACCCAGTGAGGTACTGGCCGTGACTTTCAGCCCGCGCGTACCGGCACTTTTGGGGGCAAACCCCAGACGTTTAATGACCCAGGCCGCCGCCAGGATCAAGACGATGATCCCGAGCAGCGCGCCGCTTACCTGCACCAGCGGTGAGCCGGGAACGGCGGCGGGTTGAGAAACGGTAGCCTGGGTATTCATGATTAACGGCTCAGGCGGCGCATACGTTCAGACGGGGTGATAATGTCAGTGATACGCACACCGTATTTATCCGCAACTACGACAACTTCGCCTTGGGCAATCAGATAACCGTTGATCAGAATATCCAGCGGTTCGCCTGCCAGACCATCCAGTGCGACAACCGATCCCTGCGTCAGACGCAGCAGCTCTTTGATGGTCATGCGGGTACGGCCCAGTTCGACGGTCAGCTTGACCGGAATGTCCATGATCAGGTCGATGTCCTGCAAAGCACCGCTGACGTCGCCGCCACCTAACTGCTGGAATACCGCATCGGCCGCACTTTTGGTGGGCGTGGTTTTTTGCTCGTTTAACGCGTCAGCCCACAGATCGTCCAATGCGCCAGTGTTCTCATCGGACGGATTATTCATATCACTCATTTGGGCTGTTCCTCATTCAGCGAATTCAAAATCGGGTTTATCAGATGTTCTACGCGTAACGCATACTGACCGTTTACGGTGCCATACTGGCTGGTCAGCACAGGCACGCCGTCCACATGAGCAATAATGCGGTCGGGTTTTTCAATCGGCAGTACATCGCCGGGTTTCAGTTTTAAAATCTGGGATAGCCGCAGCGGAATATCGGCAAAGTTTGCCACTAGCTCCAGCTCAGAATGCTGAACCTGACGCACCAGATTATTGCGCCAGTTCTGATCTTCATTACGTGAATTTTCCAGCGGCGGATTCACCAGCAGCTCACGCAACGGTTCAATCATGCTGAATGGCAGACAGATGTTAAATTCACCGGTCAGGTTGCCAATTTCAACGTGGAACGGGGTGTTCACCACAATGTCGTTCGGAGAAGTAGTGATATTGGTAAATTTCACCTGCATCTCAGAACGGACGTATTCCACTTCCAGCGGGTTGATGGCCTTCCACGCGTCGCTGTAGCTTTCCAGCGCCAACTTCAGCATGCGGTTGATAACGCGCTGTTCCGTGTGCGTAAATTCGCGGCCTTCGACTTTCGTCGGGAAACGACCGTCACCGCCAAACAGGTTGTCTACGGCGATAAATACCAGACTCGGTGAGAACACCACCAGACCCGTACCGCGCAGCGGCTTCAGGTGGATTAAGTTCAGGTTGGTCGGAACCGGTAAGTTGCGCGCAAATTCATGGTATGGCTGGATACGGATCGCACCCACGGTAATATCCGGGCTACGGCGCAACAGGTTAAATAATCCCATTCGGAACTGGCGCGCAAAGCGTTCGTTAATGATCTCCAACGCCTGTAAACGCTCACGTACCACGCGACGCTGAGTGTTGGGATCATAAGGACGAATATCGCTTTCTTTTGCGATACCTGAAATGGGTTCGTCTTTGGTTTCGCTATCGCCGTTGAGCAATGCGTCGATTTCAGCCTGAGAAAGAATACTGTCGCCCATGTCTTTACCGCAGAATAAAAGCTGTATAAAGAACGTCGGTGACAACCTGTTTCGGCTGCCCGACAACGAGCGGAGTCGCCAGCGTCTCTTTGATGGCGGTAATCAGCTGTTGCTTACCTTCCTCGGTGGCGAGTGTGGCTGCATTCTGACGAGAGAACAGCAGCAGCAGGCGGCTGCGCACTTCCGGCAGATATTCGTTAAGACGTGAACGTGTCGCCTCATCTTTCATGCGCAGCGTGATACCGATATACAGCACACGATCTGCATCACCCAGATTGACGGTAAAGGTATCCAGCGCAAAGAACACCGGGGCTGGCGGTGGAGGCGGTTCCGCTTTGACGCTGGCGGACGGCTGCTGCTGCATGCGCCAGTAGCTATAACCCGCAGTTGCGCAGGCGGCGAGGGTAATTAATACCAGCAGAGGGATCCAAATAGCGCGTTTACTTTTTTTGTTAATCGCGGAGTCAGTCATCAGATACGGGCTTCCTGTTTCGGTACAGCTTATGGGCTGATTATCCCGTGTCCTGTCCACGACAAAGCGTGGAAAAGACGCGGATAATCATGCTACCTCTGGCGTTAGGCGAAGATGTCTACTGCGCCATCGCCGCGGGCAGCGGCTTGCAGCGAGGCTGGGGTTGCCAGTATTGCGTCATCTTCAGCGGCAAAAATGTCTTGTCCTTGAGCGCGACCAGCCTGCTGTTGCTGCCCGGAAGACTGCTGATGGCCAGCGAAGCTTTCACTGCTGATGTTGCTTTGCCCCAGTTGAATGCCGCTTTCAGCCAACTGCGTACGCAGCATCGGTAATGCGGCTTCCAGTGCGGCGCGCACGTGACTGTGCGGTGAAACCATTTGCAACTGCGCGAGGTTGTCGTCCAGCTTGAGGGAAATATGTACCTGACCCAGGTCCTGCGGATGCAGACGCAGCTCTGCGCTTTGCTGGCCCTGGCGCGTGAACAATGTGACGTGCTGGCTCAGCGATTGCTGCCATTCATGGCTACCTAACGGAGCGCTTAACACCGGCGCGGCCGTCGGTAACGGTTGTGCATGTGTCTGTGGACCACTTAGCGGGGCCGCAGTCATGCCAATGCTGGTCGGTGACGGGGTGCTATCGATTTCAGCTCTGGCGTTCGCCGCCGCCGTCAGCGGGGTTAGTGCTGGATTGTTTGCCTGATTAGCACCACCCCCAGCAATTGTGACATCCGCTTTGCCTTTTTTGGCATCACCCGGCAGCAATTCGTCTGCATTATCAGTCGTCGCGCCGAGTGCAGCGCCACGTGACAACGCCGAAAGCGTGGCATCAACCGGGGCTGGTGCGCTGTCGACGGCAGGCGTAGCCAGCGGTTGTCCTGGTAGCATGGCGAACAATGCGCTCAGGTTGGCGAGATCGTCATCACTCAGCGTGGTGTTTTTTTCGTCCTGCTGAGCAACTTTGCCCAGCGTCGTCAGGGCATTAGCTTTCAGTGAAGGTGTGAGAGCAGACAACAGTTGCTGAGCGTCTGTCATGTCGGCAAGAGAAGACTCGGCTTGTAGCTCCTGTTGCGCCAACAGATCGGTTAATTTGACCGACTGTGCGGCATCGCCATTTTTTTGCAGTAATCCTTTCTGCAGCTTACTGCTGGCCGCCTGTAAGTCGGCAAGCGACAGCGGAGCGTCTTTACCCTGCGCGTCGCCCGCACCTAATGCGCCAGCCAGCAGCGCTAAAAAATCCTCGGGTGAATCTACCGCTTTGCCTGACTGAAGACCTGCGGCTACGTCGGTGTCGATGGTAATCAGTTGGGGTAAAGTAATCATTCGGGTTTCCTCATAGCTGCGCGCTGAGCAAATTCATCCATTTTTTTCTGATCCAGACGGTTTTCGGCCAGTAACGCCGCCGAGGTTTGTCTGTCCTGCAACGTCTGCCACGCCTGTAATCGTTGTTTTTTGTCGCGCCAACTGTTCAAAGCCATGTCCACTTTTTGCGTCCACTGATTGAGCTGTTGGCGGTGTTGCTCAATCGCTTTTTCCAGCGTCTGAATAAATTGCTGGTAGTTAATCCAGCGATTGCTGGTAATACCCTGGCCCATATCGGTATTCAGATTGTTGCGATACTCATGCTGATAATCGATCAGCATTTTTAACTGTTCTTCCGCCTGCTGACAGCCACGACGCATCTCTCCTAATAAGACAGCTGCGTCATCTACCTCTTTTTCAGCCAGGTCTTTCAGTGTTGCTAACGCACCATGTTGTGCCATGACCTATGCTCTCCTGCTTAATCACACACCAGGGAAAATCAGTTCTAAAGCTTGTAGAGAATCTTCCCAGTCAGCCCGTTCAAAGATGCCTTGCTGTAAAAACGCTTCCAGCTGTGGCCATAAGGCAATGGCTTTATCCAGCATCGGATCGCTGCCTTTGGCATACGCCCCCACGCTAACCAGATCGCGGTTACGCTGGAAGCTGGATAGCAACTGTTTAAAGTTACGCACCCGCGCATAGTGTTGTTCACTAATGAGCGCGGTCATGGCGCGGCTGATCGAAGCTTCGATATCGATGGCCGGGTAATGACCTGCTTCGGCCAGATGGCGGGACAGCACAATGTGGCCGTCCAGAATCGCGCGCGCGGAATCGGCAATCGGGTCCTGCTGGTCATCACCCTCGGTCAGTACCGTATAAAACGCGGTAACTGAACCGCCGCCGTGTATACCGTTTCCGGCCCGTTCAACCAGCGCCGGTAATTTGGCGAATACTGACGGCGGATAACCTTTGGTTGCCGGTGGTTCGCCGATTGCCAGGGCTATCTCACGTTGCGCCATCGCATAGCGGGTGAGGGAATCCATAATCAGCAATACGTGCTGTCCGCGATCGCGGAAATCTTCGGCGATGCGCGTGGCGTAGGCCGCGCCTTGCATACGTAACAGCGGTGAAACGTCTGCCGGAGCGGCAATAACCACCGAGCGTGCGCGACCGTCAGCGCCGAGAATATTTTCAATAAAATCTTTAACTTCACGGCCACGTTCGCCAATCAGGCCGACGACGATGACGTCGGCCTGGGTATAGCGCGCCATCATGCCGAGCAGGACGCTTTTACCGACGCCGGAACCTGCGAAAAGCCCCATACGCTGGCCGCGACCAACGGTTAATAACGCGTTGATGGGGCGTACGCCAGTATCCAGCACATGTTCAATAGGTGTGCGCTGCAGCGGGTTAAACGGCGGCGTCATCAGCGCCCCGGTTTCGGTGGTATCCGGGGCGGGCAGTCCGTCGAGCGGTTTGCCGCTACCGTCCAGCACACGCCCCAGCAGAGCAGGGCCAAGCGGTAATTGCTTCCCGCTTTGCAGACCTTCTCCGGCAATGTTCTTCGCGTATACGCGTGCGCCGGGCAGAACGCCTTCGACCTCTTCGAGCGGCATCAGAAACAGACGTTGACCGTTAAAGCCTACGACTTCGCTTTCAACTTCCTGGGTTTCGTTGCCATCCTGGCGTTCAATGACGCAGGTGGCACCCAACGGCAGCTGTAACCCCGTAGCTTCCAGCACCAGCCCGGTTGCGCGGGTCAGACGACCGTAACGACGCACCGCAGGCAGCAGCGACATTTTCTCTTCGAAGTTGTCCAGCGTATTGAGCCAGCGAGTCAGGCGAGTGGTCATTACACGACTCCCGGCGCTGCCAGACGGCAGAGTTCTTGCCAGCGTGTGGCGACGCTGGCATCCAGATCGCCTTCGTCGGCTGAGACTTTACAACCGCCGTGATGCAGCGTGGGATCGCCGCGCAGCCGCCAGCCGTGCAGGCTGAGAGTGGCACCGAGCATCTCCTCAACACGCTGGAGATCGTCCGGATGTACGCGCAGCTGCGGTTTACCGCTAAACAGCGGTTCCTGTTGTAATAACTGTTGGATCTGCTTAATCAGCGCAGCGTTATCCACGATAGGCGTCTGACCAATCACCTGACGCGCAGCTTCCAGCGCCATTTGCATCAGGCGCGAGGCAATGACGCTGTCCAGTGCGTCCAGCGTATTCTGAAACTCGCTCACCAGTTGCTGCATACGGGCATGAATCGGCGCATGCTGCGCACGCGCCTGGTTCTGGCCTTGCTCCAGCCCCTGGCTCAGACCTTCCTGATAGCCTTGTTCATGACCCTTTTGTCGACCTTCCGCCAGCCCCGCGTTATACCCTTGCTCATGGGCCTGCATTTGCAGCTGTGCGAGCTGTTGTTCAAGCTGTTGCTCTGCCGAAAGCTCGGGTTCTTCCGTCTCTTCGGACAGCGGCGTTTCGCTGTGGTCGGCCAGCACGAACTCTGCCATCGGTGGGGCGAGATCGTCCGGAGTCCAGACTTTCCACGGCAGTTCGTTAGACATAGGTATCCTCGCCGCTGCCGATCACCATCTCGCCGGTTTCCGCCAGACGACGCACAATAAGCAGAATCGCTTTCTGTTCGTTTTCCACCTGCGACAAGCGCACCGGACCGCGGTTGGCAAGGTCGTCGCGCAGAATATCGGCAGCACGTTGCGACATGTTGCGCAGGAACTTCTCGCGTAGTGGCTGTTCGGCACCTTTCAGGGCAATCAGCAGCGATTCGGAATCCACTTCCTGCAGCAGACGCTGGATACTGCGATCGTCGACGTCCACCAGGTTTTCGAACAGGAACATCTCGTCGATAATTTTCTGCGCCAGTTCGCCGTCGAACTCGCGTACGGCGGTGATAACCGCTTCTTCCTGCTGGGTTTTCATCAGGTTGATAATTTCTGCCGCCGTTCTCACGCCGCCCATTTTGCTGCGCTTGAGGTTCTGGCCATCGAGCAGACCGTTCAGTACCTCGGTCAGTTCTGCCAGCGCGGCAGGCTGTACGCCGCCGAAGGTGGCGATACGCAGCATCACGTCGTGACGTAAACGCTCGTCGAACAGCGCCAGAATATCGGCGGCCTGGCCCCGTTTGAGGTGCACCAGAATGGTGGCGATAATCTGCGGATGCTCGTCGCGGATAAGGTCGGCGGCGCTTTGCGGCTCCATAAAGTTGAGCGTTTCAATGCCGCTGGTGGTATCGCGGGTTTCCAGAATATCTTCCAGCAGGCTGGAGGCGCGTTCCTCGCCCAGCGCTTTCACCAGCACCGAGCGCAGATATTCGTTGGCATTGATATTCAGCGCGGCAAACTGTTCTGCTTCTTGCTCAAATTCGGCCAGCACTTCAGTCAACTGTTTGTTGGAGATCTGGCGTACGTTCGCCATCGCTGTACTCAGCGCCTGAACTTCGCGCGTGGAAAGGTGTTTAAACACCTCTGCCGCGCGATCTTCGCCAATGGTCATCAGCAGGATGACGCTTTTATCGGTACCGGTAAGGGCATTACTCATGATCGTTACTCATCCACTGGCGAATGACCAGCGCCACGACGCGCGGATCGTTATCTGACATTTCACGAATACGCTGGCTCATCACTTCTGCACCCAGACGCTGATTCGTACGACGCTGCTGGGTCTGTTCGTCTTTGCTGAGGCGAACTTCTACCGCTTCTTCGGTTTCCTGACGAATACGCGTTTGTTCTTGTACCGCTTTTGCTTCTTCGCTGCGGCGAACCAACTGCGGACGAACAGCCTTACGCCACAGGATCCAGGCAACAAGCAGAACCAGTAACCAACGGCCTGCGGTCATCAACTGATCAATAAAGAACGGCTGTTTCCAGAACGGCAGCTCGCCCATGGAATCGTCGGTCGCCGTGAACGGATAGTTCACCACGTTCAGGGTATCGCCACGTTTGTCGGAGAAGCCCATCGCTTCGCGGGTCAGATCCTCAATCTGTTTCATCTGATCGGCGGTTAGCGGCAGCGGTTTTCCGTCCGGCAACGTTTTATAGTTGACCACCACTGCAACCGAGAGACGCTGCACATCCCCGACGTTCATTTTGGTGTGGCGAATGGTACGGTCGACTTCATAATTGCTGGTTTCATTGCGCTGCGTACTGCGTGGTCCGGCATTATTGCTGTTATTTGCCGTCTGCGTGGTTTGCGCATTTTGCTGATTAGCCGGAGGGTTGGCGATTGGCGCGGTATTCGCCGGTGCTGGCTGATTAGACAATGCGCCCGGTACGCCGCCTGGCGCTCCGCTTCCGATCTGCTCGCTGACGTTTAACTGGCGTGAACGCAGCACGGCCTGGGAATCATCACCGTTTGGACGGTACTGTTCTTCGGTTTGCTCTTTATTAGCAAAATCCAGCTGGGCGGTGACCTGTGCATGTACGTTACCGTTGCCGACAATCGGCGACAGGATCGATTCGATACGACGTTGAACGCGGCCTTCGACATCGCTGGCGTATTTCAACTGCGCATCGTTGAGATCGCGGCTGCTGGTATTCGACTGAGTTAGCAGATGACCCGCCTGGTCGACCAGCGTAACGTTGCCCGGCGGTAACCCGGCGACAGCGCTGGAAACCAGATGCGTGACCGCACTGATTTGACCTTCATCCAGTGCGCGACCCGGTTCAAGATTCACGGTCACGGAGGCTGAAGGCGCTTTTTGCTCACGCACAAACAGCGACGGTTTCGGCATTGCCAGGTGCACGCGGGCGCGTTTTACCGGTCCCAGCGTTTCAATGGTACGGGCTAATTCACCTTCCAGCGCACGCTGGTAGTTGACCTGCTCGCTAAACTGGCTAATACCAAACTTTTCCTGATCCAGCAGTTCAAAACCAACGGCACCGCCTTTCGGCAGGCCTTGCTGCGCCAGACGTAAACGTAGTTCGTGGACTTTATCGGCAGGAACTTCTATAGCACCGCTTCCCTCTGTAAAACGATAGGGAACGTTCATCTGCGTCAGTTGGGTGACAATCGCGCCACCATCCTGATCGGAAAGATTGCTGAACAGCGTGCGATAGTCAGGCGCTTTGGCCCACAGGACCATCGCCACGATGATAGCGACGGCAGCGGCTCCCGCCACAATCAAAGGAATTCTGGGATTCGCGCGCAGGCGGTTTAACCACTCGAGAGGTTTAAGCTGGGTTGCAGTCGATGCTGTCGCACTCATCTCGCACCTCGTGGCTTATCGTGGACGGCGTTTTTTGCAAAGTGGAACAAGACTCACTCCCGGGTCAGCAAACTCGAAAAATTGACGGTCTCATTATTTGCGGTTTCGAATTTTTCTATGCGTTAAAAACCGTGGTTTTTTATCGTTATTTAACGCCTTTATCTTATTGACTAACTGGTAATCTCAGCTACGTAAAAAATCATCCAGGGGATCAGAATGTCGGCAATACAGGGGATTGAAGGGGTCATCAGCCAGTTACAGGCCACGGCGATGTCAGCAAAAATGCAGGATATGCAGCCACAACCGACCGTGAGTTTTGCCGGACAACTGCATGCGGCGTTAGACAGAATCAGCGATGTGCAAACCGCGTCCCGTACGCAGGCTGAGAAATTTACCCTGGGTGAGCCGGGTATTGCGTTAAATGATGTGATGACCGATATGCAAAAGGCGTCGGTATCGATGCAGATGGGTATTCAGGTGCGTAACAAACTGGTGTCGGCGTATCAGGAAGTGATGTCCATGCAAGTTTAGGTTACATAACCTAATGATATTTATTGTTAATATCCATCCGATCCTACTGCGTGGGGCATGGATGGGGCAAACTCACTCAATTTTTGGTTGAGTATGAGTACCTGGTCCTGGTTGTTTTCTGCCATCCAGGATCCGTACACCCGGTAAACCATTTGCGCGTCGGTGTGGCCCATTTGCTTCGCGATGAAGTTTGGGTTGGCACCGGCAGCTAACGACCAGCATGCATACGTGTGTCTTGACTGGTATGCTCTGCGATAGCGAATACCTGCACGTCGCATTGCCGCCTCCCACGATTGGTTGATCGACCCTACAGCGTAATGATGTCCTGCACGGCCATTACGCGATACGATTTGCGGGTTGAACACGAATGTGCATGGATGCACATCGGTACGACCATATTCACGAAGTTTAACCTCAACCTGATACTGCTTGCCCAGCCTGGTCATTTCAGCCTGGTTCTTCAACACATCAATTGCTGGCTGAATAAGGTTTATGATTCGATCCGTTCCGGCCTCTGTTTTAGGAAGGGTGAACTCCTTCGTTAAAGTGTGGTTGCGACGGATAATCATAGTTCCCGCCTTCAGGTCGATATCTTCCCATGCAAGGGATACCAACTCCCCATGCCTCACCCCTTTATACACGGCCAGAGACCACATGTTTTTCAGTTGCTGATAAGTGCATGCATCAATCATTCTGACGAACTCTTCACGCGTAAGGGGATCAGGTTCAGTACGAGACCGCTTGAGCATGGAAATTCCGTTAAACGGATTCGCCTTGACATAACCGCTGTCAGCAGCGAAGTTAAACATGCCTGACATTGTTCTCATGTAGTTGTTGACGGTTCTGACGGATCTTCCTTTTACTGGTGTCTTCTGTCCTGTTTTCAATACGTGATAGCCGGTTAGCAACTCCTTCCTGATAAAAAGCAGGTCTTCCTGTGTCACCGCAGATACCAGTTTGTCCCCACCAATTCTCGGTATCATGTTGCGCGCTATAGATGAATAGCGTGACATCGCGTTGGTGCTGATCTCCATCCGCTTCAACTCAAGCCACTTGTTCGCCAACTCGAGCACAGTGATTTCCTTATTCTCGACTCCGAATTTCTTCAGGTTCGGCGAGTCAGGGAACTGAGCAGCATAATTGAAGTTACCAGTCTTTATCGCAAAACACACCGACGCGCGCAGCTCGCCAGCGATCTTCCTGTTTTTTGGTGTATCCGGCACGCCGAGGCTTTCACGCACCCGGCCGCCTTTATAGATGAACCATATGCGGAGTGTTCCGCCGTGGTTCTCCACGCCTGTTGGGTATGCAGACTTAGCCATTTTCCCCTCCTGACGTCCAAGAGCCCGCTAAGCATAAACGGATCTTCATTGGCGCGCATCTGGACTGACATCTTCGATGCTTCTTTCATCAACCTCTCCATCTGCTACCAACCCATTTTTAATTAAATTGCGGATCCATTGAGCTGCAAATGGATCTATTTCGTTATAATAAGCCCATCTTTTCATATGCTTTTCTCATACTTGGAGTGTTCAAATTCATGACAGATGAATTGCAGCCGCACTGCGTTGAATGCGGCGTTATTCTTCCAGGCTCTCATTCGCACAGGAAATACTGCTCAGGTAAGTGCAAGGCTAGATGGAGAAAGAAAAACCCTTCACCCGCTAGAGACGCAGGCCATGCCTGCAGGATTTGTGGAAAGATCTTTCCTATAGGTCCAGGGCAGCATAATAAATGGCTTTGTTCTGATGAGTGCAGGAGGGCAAGTAATGCTTTATCTGTTAGAACATTTCACGACAGGCGCCCAAAAATGGAGGCGATTTATAGAGCCAGAACAAAAGAAAAACTGCCTCCAGACTCTCAAAATCGGCGCTTTTATCTCTTAAATCCCGATGCACCAAGAGCTTGTGAGGCTTGCGGAGAAAGTCGAGTCACAGAGATAGCCCACAAGCCAGGCCATGAGCGATTAGGCCAGCGTAGGTCTTCTGCGAATATGAAATGGCCCGAAATGGTTTGGGTTCTTTGCCCAACATGCCATAGATTGATCGATAGAATGCATTACCCACCTGAGGACATTGGGTTAAAGGTGTAGAGCTTGGTTCTTATCCGCCTCGCTGCTTATTCCGAAGCTCCTGTTCGCCCTGGCACTCCACACACATCGTGCATCCCGGATACGCTTTCCGGCGCGCATCAAGTAACTTGTCACCGCATTCCTCACAGTGCGTTGCTGATACTGCTGAGCGGTTGAGTCTGTGCATACTCAGTGCTGCGTCACGCTGTAAATCTTCAAGCGTTGATGCGTTGTCGATAATGTCAGCCATGGTCAGTGCTCCCGAAACTGTTTGTTGATCATCCCAATGGTGTAAACGAACAATAAAAAAGGGACTCCAAGTCCCTTTATCTTCTCGTAATGTTTCGCCAGAAGTGGCCGGCTGACAGAGTCAAACTTCGGCTTAGGCTTCTGTGACATCGCTGCTTTCAGTTCGTCGTTTCAGCGCTTGGCAGTAGCTCGCAATGCGTTCTCCTGTTCGATAGTCATCTTCTTCATGCAGCCTCCCGTCGAGCGAGAAGTTTCGCTCCGAAAGTCATTAATTCGTCCCGTTCAACAGTTGCGAAGTGGCAGTGTGTACGCGGGTAGAGTAATGCATCAACTGGCATAGCCAGCAGGGCAGGCATGATGCTAATGCTGAACCTGAGTATCGGTTCGAGTCCGATCGCCACACACTAAACCCAGCCAGGGTATCTTCAGCCACAGAGCTGACATTGCCACACCATCACATTCCCGCCGCGAGCGGGTTTTTTATTTCAGGCCCCGGGAATCATCATCGATATGCCTCGTTGTTAAATCCAGCCCGAGGGCCTGACCCCTTTCAAACACACAGCTCCCGCATTTACCGCGAGGAGAGAGACTATGAAGATGGACGAAAGATACAGCAACGCGACATACGGCAGCGCTGGTCTTGCGGCTTTCTTTGCCAGCCTGTCATTGCAGGACTGGGGCTTCATCATTGGCGTCGCGTTCAGCATTATCCTCGGCGTCCTGACATACAGGCTCAATAAACGTGAGCAAATGAAGCGCACGAAGATACTGCAGGACATTCTGAACAAGACCGACTCAAGCAACCCATCGGCTACAGCTAAAGTCCTCGCTGATCTCGGACAGAAAGCCCCGAAGGAAATCTGATGAACAGCACATTGCGAAATAAAATTGCTGCCTCCATCGGCGGCGGCGCGATTGCGATCGCAACTGTCATGCTTTCAGGTAAGGACGGGCTTGAAGGTCGTGAGTATGTGGCCTACCGAGATGTTGTCGGAGTGCTGACTGTCTGCGATGGTCACACCCGATGGTGAACGGCAAATACGTCAGTGCCAACGACCCGCAGGCTGTCAACGATTACTACGCCGGGGCATGGGCTCAGAACGTCAGCAAGTCCAACGACAAAGTCGTGATGGACGTTTACGTCAATAAGGCTGTGGCAGACACCAAACCTGACGGTAAGCGCCTTATTCAGCGCCTGGACGACATGATTTCCGGCAATAACGCCGACCCGATTCATGTTTCTACCGGTCTGCTACTGAACAAAGAGCAAAAGGCAGGTGAGTCGAAGCAGAAGAAATACTCCTGGGTCGCTCACAACATGCAGTTCGACCACATTGCGATCCTGCTAGACGAGCCCGGCGCCGGGACGCCTGAAGAAGGTGTAGGCATGTTCGTCAACGCTGACGGGCAGGAGACCGATGTTGAAGCGACGAGCCTCATCGATGCAGCCAACAGCATGAAAGACGGCGGGTGGAACAAAGTGAAGTTCTTCATCAGCAACGCTTCAGAAATGTCATTCGACGACATCTACCAGGCGCTGCGCATGTCCATCAAACAGGACGACAAAAAGTGGCGCTACGTCGTCAGTGTCTGGCCTGACCATTTTGTTTACGAAGAGGATGGCGAGAACGTCAAGCCGAAGCTCTTCGACCAGAAGTACCTCATCTCTGACAAGGTCGTAACGCTTGTCGGCGATCCAGTAGAAGTCGTTCGCAAACCAACTGAGTACGAAGTCAAAACCAACGGAGAAACAAACCCGATGAAAGAGAAGATGATCGCCGCGCTCAATGCTGCAGGCGTTAAAACCGAGGGGCTGACCGACGATCAGGTCTGGGATGCCTACAACCAGCAGATGCAGAAGAAAGATGGCGGCGGCGACCCGGGCCAGGCTCAAATTAACTCTGACGTGATCACCGCAGCTGTTAATGCGGCAACCGCAACGTTGGGCGCCTGTATACCGTCGAAGAGTTCCCGGGGCTGCAGAATATCTAAAGATGAGTTTGTGTCCCTTGTTACGGGAATGTCGTGGCGAAACCGGGCATGCAGTTTCGAGGCGGCAGATTGCTGGGGGCTGGTAGTGCTTTACTACCGTCACGTTCTTGGCATCGAAATACACCAGTCTCCTGACTACGAGTGTGGCCACGATTTCCTAACCTGCTATGACGCTGATGTTGTTTTCTGGAAGCGCTGCGACGTGTTTGCGGAGGACTGCGTCTTCGTGGCGTGGGTGGGGCGTCAACCGGTTCACGTCGGGCTGATAGTTGATGGCCGCGCGCTACACAGCCGCGGTGAAAGCGGTCACGTCAGGCCTGACGCCATCAGAACAATTCAAAAACTATTCACCAGAGTTGAGTTTTATTCTTATGCCGATAATCGAAATTCAGCGAGTTCCAGGACTGCCTAAGGACCGGGCTGTCGTAAAGGTCGGTACTGTATTCTCTGAGTGGCTGATGCAGGAAAGCCTGCATAAAGACGTCAGAATAAACGTGAACGGCAGAGAGCTGCAGTTGGATGATGAGCTGGCGTTCAGCCTCCAGGAGTCTGACCGGGTCATCATCTTTGACCAGCCAAAAGGCGGCGGCCTGATAGGGACTATCCTTAACCCACTGGAGCACCTTAACCCGATTAAGTTCACACAGAAGGTTCTGTCCGGCCTGATGCCAAAGCCTAATGTCGGGTCTGCTTCCGCTGGTAACAGCAAAACATCACCAAACAACAGCCTGAAAGGGCAGACGAACATTGCGCGTAACGGCGAAGCGAAGCCGGATAACTTCGGGCAGGTAAGGGCATTCCCGGACCTGATTCAGGAGTCGCTTTTTGAGTACGTGAGCAACCTTAAATACGTTACCGAGTTGATGTGCTTTGGCCAGGGTAAGTATGACGTCACGTCAGTTCGCTTTTCAGAGTCGAATCTAGGCTCCATGGCTGGAGCCAGTTATACGATTTATCAGCCTGGCGAAATCATCCCGACGATACAGGAAGGGTACCAGTTTGATGACGTTGATGGTCAGGAGCTGCCGGGGCCAAACGAAAGTGATGAGATCCCGGCTGAAACTGCAACCGCAAATACAGTAGTCAGCGGTAATTATGCTGGTGGTCAGATATCGATGAAGATCGTCAAGCAGGCGGAGTTTGATTTTTTCAAAGACCTGCCTAGGCCGTCACCAGTTAAACTCATTATCAACATCACGTATTCGACGACTGAGGGGACGGTTACACAAGATGTGACTATCAGCGCCAACCTCATCAACTGCATTGAAAGTGACGACGGTGCGGTGATAAATCCGGTTCAATATTACGAGTTCATATTTGACCAACTGAATGGACCAGGCGTCCCTATTGATACGGCGACTATAAATACGACCAAATTTATTCTGATGCAGAATTCGGGGATAACGATAGGTCCGTTTTTTTCCCCATTACCTTCCCAGCAGTTGTGGATTCATACTCAGTCAAGACTTGGTCAAAACAACTGGACAGACTGGAAAGTGGTGATTTGGAAGGTTGATGACGATAACAACCAGATCCCTGGCACTCAGCAGGAGTTTGCTTATCACGTAAAAAATAATGGTGGGCTATCTGACACATTCTACCAGACGGACAAAATAATTCCGGCAGCAGGACTTGGACGTTATTCAATTTCTCTGACCAGAACGAATAACAGTAATGACCAGAGCACCCTGCAACTGGAAGAAATTCATTCGGTAAATATACGCAGCAATGTTGTCTATCCAGACGATACGCTGGTTATGGTGAAAGTCAGGGCTACTGAGAACGCGACCAGTGGAAGGGAGAGAAAATATAACGCTCTCATAACCAGGCATGTTATCAGCTACGACATCGCAACTCAGCAGGTTGATTACGACATCAGGCCATCACGTAAGTTTGCAGATATTGCGCTGCACAACTGGCTTGTTGTCGGTAAGCAGCCAGAGGACACGATAGACGTTTATGGGTTGTACCAGATCCAGTCAGAACTTGATGCTATCGACCCGCGTCTGGGTTATTTCGACTACACATTCGATGATGAGGATATATCTTTGGGCGCGCGCATGGAGTCCATTTGCGATGCGGCCAGCGTGTCGGTTTACGATGATAATGGCGTTCTGTCATTTACGCGTGACGGTAAAAAAACGTCGCCGTCCACCATCTTCAACCGGTCAAATACGAAGCCAGACGGGTATTCACTGTCTTACGACATGACGCTTCCAGGAGGCTTTGACGGCGTGGAGGTTCAGTATCGTAATCCTGACACCAACAAACAGGACTACGTGCGGTACCGGGTGGATGGGAACAGCATTGTTGAAGGTCAGCCTACAAAGGCGAAAAAGTTCGAGCTGTTGTATATCAGGAATCGTTTCCAGGCTAATGAGCGCGCATTGCGTGAGTGCCGCCGACTTATCTATTCCCGCATGACGATGTCTGTCACAGCGCTCGCTGATGGCGAATGGGTGAATATAGGGGATATGGTCCAGGTGCCGGATACTTACGATACCAACCAGCAGGCTGGCTATATTGTGTCGCGCACCGACAACGACTTTGAAACCAGTGAGAGCATCACCTTCTCCGGAGCGATGTTCGTTCAGATAACCGACTCTATGGGGGCGACTACGGCGCGCTATCCAGCATCCCCGCGCACAGACACACCGTTCGGATTTACAGCTGCAATTCCAGCCGTCACTCTCAACCTTTATGATGGCTTCGACGTTCAGTCACCTTCGCGATACGCAATTGCTACTTCGGAGGAGCTTGACTCTGGGCGATGGACTGTCACTGCCAAGCAACCAGATGGAAAGGGTAGTACCGCATTAACCCTCGCTGAGTACAGCGACAAGATCTACGAATAGACCACCAACTTTCACAGCACAACCCGGCCATAGCGCCGGGTTTTTTATGGAAATAATATGGCTACGCAACCTACTAATCTGCCAGTACCAAGCGAATCGCCTCGCGACCTTAAATTTAACGCGGGGAAAATTGACGAGTTTGTCAACTCAATGGCTCAGCAATATATCGACCGTTTTGGTCAGGCTCACTACACTATCGAAGGTCTTCGCTGGGTAGCGCAGCAGGCCATCGCCGCATTTGGCTATATTACGCTGGACAGTTTTGAAGACGGAAACACACTGACATTGCCAAATCAGGTTCTTCGCCTTGAGGCAACAGGTGAATATTACCGTTGGGATGGAGAATTTCCTAAAGCTGTTCCTGCTGGCTCAACTCCTGCGTCTACTGGTGGTGTTGGTCCTGGCGCATGGTTAAGCGTTGGAGACGCGACATTAAGAAACGATTTATTAAGTGGAGGGAAGTCAACTCTGGTAGGATTTGGAGATAAAACAGTTGATTATCAGCTAAATATGAATTCTACTCAGCAAACTGAGACAAATCCATTTGTTCCATCTGGTAACTTTGGTGATAATTTACCGCTTGATTCATCTCTTCAGGTATTTAAATATAATGATGAATATTACTCATACAAAGGACCAATTGCACCAGGCGCAATAGTACCATCTAACCCATCTTCAGATTCAAACTGGAAAAAAGAACCTGTTTCTGATTATATTGAAAATTATGGCGGCGGCGTTCACGTAGAGGATCAGACCCCTGCCATTCTGAAGGCGATTTCAGCAGGAGTTAGGCACATTATTCTTCCAAAGGGTGAATTGCGTATGTCTCAATGTGATATACCAGATAACACCCAAGGGCTTTCCTTTGAAGGTCAAGGTGCCAACCAAGCTTACTCTGCAACCACTTTAATTAAACCATTAAATGACAATCAAAACTGTTTATTTAACTCAGGCTCAAACAAAAATGGACAGGATTCAATTAAATTCAAAAATATACAGATGGATGGTGAATGGCGTTGCAACCATGGAATTTTGCATGAATCCGGTGCTGGTTGGTATTATGAAAAATTAACAGGCAAGAGATTTAATACATGGTTTATATATGATGGGCAGGGGCTAGCCAGGTTTAGAGATATCTACTGCGAGGCAACTGATGCATCTGATATCACAAAGAGATCATCTGGAGGAGGGGTTAGGGCTTATTCAGACTCTGTTCTTGATACTATAGAAGTATATGGAGGTAGCGTACCAATAAGAATATCAGCTGGAGGTTGTCGACTAATTAATATTTTTGCAAATGGTGGTTATGATATAGGGTCAATTATCTTGGAGCCTCAAGATGATAACACTAATCACATAAACACAGCAATGGCAAATATTTACATCGGGGAAACCACAAATACATCAGGAACGGCAGTTCCGATCCTTTCTATACAAGGTAATTCAACAAGACGTGTGCATGGTGTTCAGATTTCAAATGCTTATTTTGTACACGCATTAACTAATATTGATGCATCCATGACTATGATACGCGCTGACAAAGCACAAGGATTAATTATATCATCTTTTTATGCATCTGGTATGGGTGAATATAGCTCAACGACAAGAAGAACATATAATTTTTTAAACGCAACAGATGTAACAGGAATTGCACTATCATCTGGTAATATATTAGGTATTAATAAAAATCCAATTGTTTTAGCATCAGGATCAAAAATGGTTATTGATGCCGTTGAGTTTAATGACTGGAGCACGAACTCAGATTCATCAGTAGAGAATAAAGCAGCAATTAGAATTGGTGGATCTGGAACAAGATGCAGGATTGGTGATTCTTGCTCATTCATTGCCTCTCAGGCTGCTGCTTATGCAGTTTATGCACAGAATGAGTTTTGTGTAGATGCATCAATAATTAATGCAGAATATGCAAACTCTAACATTATGCTTCCAACAGGGTTGCCATTTAGTTATATGTATAAAAGGCCCGGAGGCAAAATAACCATAATAAATACACTAACCCCCTAGCCATATTAAATCGGCGCTAATAATTGCGCCGATTTAATTCCCTATTTTACGTTATCTAGTATGTATCGTCCTATTTTTTCAGCCCCAAAAGTTGATAAGTGATACCCATCAAAAAACACAAGATTATTATCTATAATTACCTTGCACTTATTTGCGCTAGTGCACTGATATTCTTTTGGGTCAATGTATATTACATTTCTGTGATTTTTAGATAAATCACGCAGCACATTATCTACGCTAGGTACAAACTTAGCAACTTCGACCGGACACATTATTAATCTGTTGATTTTCTGAGATATGAAATTTTTAATAGACTGCCTTGCCAAACAGTCATACGCATCATAACCAGGGTAATTATATGTCCCTATAATGTAATAATTTCTATTGTCACCACCTATAGCAATTATATTTTCAAGATCTCCTTTTAATATTGACTCAAACTTTTCCGCAGGTTGTATTTTACCATTTGTTTTATCTTTCATTGAACTATAGTAAGAAACCCAATTCTGAGATATTATAACAGGAGATGACTTATTTTCTTTCATGTAACTTATGGCAGATGAACTTATTTTATCGCAATCATCGACATCAATTCCATCATACGTTGTTACATAGTCCTTAGATACCAAGCAACCAGTTCTCGTAAAAGATGTGAACTTAAGCCCCAAATCGTTAAAGTACTTAATATACATCATGGCATAACTATCACCAACCAGAATAAAATCATCAGTCACATTTTTTTTATTATTGAATGTGTGCATTTTCCCTTGGGTTTCATTATAAAAATAATTACCTCCATAGTATTTATTGGAGAATTCTGATAGTGATAGCCTGTATTTTTCATCAACCCTCCATGACAATCCATTTAAATAAATAAAATAAGATATAAGGCATATTATAATGTAAGACATTAGTTTTAATGGGCTGAAATCCCTTTTCCTTTCAACTGAATAGTGCAGTATTATTGACGCAAAGAGTGTCACAACAATGAAAGTTAAGAACCCCAAATCAAATCTAATATATTTTGATAATGAAAGAATGGGCCAATGCGTTAGGTATATTGAGTATGACCACAACCCTATTTTTTGAATCAATGAGTTATTAAATAATGAGAAATCAGAATCATATGAAATTATAATGGAAGTGGCAATAACTGGAGCAAGAGATAAATAACCAGGCCAAGGACTTACACTTGTTATATATATAGCAGATAATATTATAATAGATATGCAAGTTACTTCAATGAATATTCTTCTTTTTTTACCAATCCTTAATGGATAGATATAAGCAATTCCACCAATCATTAACTCCCATGCTCTGGAAGGAAGTGAGTAATATGACATTGTTTTATCATTGAATGAAAGGTACAATGACAATAAAAAAAACAAAAACGTAGATGCTAATAATATTATTTTAAATGTACTATATTTAAAATACCTATGAGTTATTATTATATATAAAGGGTATAGCATGTAGAACTGCCATTCTACAGACAATGACCACGTATGCAATAGTATTTTTTTGCTTGAGTTTACATCAAAATATCCAGACTCTAGCCAGTATTGAATATTAGATAAGAAAAACAAACTTGATAATGAGTGCTCTCCAAGTAGCTTAAGGCTAGCGGGTGACAATATAAAAAAACCAACGATAATAGAAGACAGAACAGTAACCATTAGAGCTGGAACTATTCTTTTTGCCCTTGACGCTATGAATTTTAAGTACTTGAAATTACCATTTTCCACCCCCCTTAGTATTATTGATGTCATTAAGTAACCTGATATAACAAAAAAAACATCAACACCTATAAATCCACCTGAAGCATAAGATGAATTATAATGGAAAACAACAACAAGTATAACTGCTATAGCCCTCAGGCCATTTATATCATACCTAAATTGATCTGATTTTATCATTTTTAAATACAAGTAGTTATAATTAAAAAAATTATTATACCATTATCTAATGCACACTTCTATAAATAAAATATTAATAATATGTAGTGCATGTTATATTTATAAATAAAATATTGCTGTTTTATTTAAAAATAAAATCTTAGACTTATTTATATATTAGTATAAATGATGAAAATATTTAGTAATAAAAGTGAGACAAAAACGGGACACACAAAGCTTTGCATCGGTTTGCAAGGATTTGCATGTTTTTCGAAGATGGGACGTGTGATGGGGCATGGTTGGGACATAAAACATCACTCGCCCTAAGGTGAACTTAGACGACTGGTGTTTTTGACGACTCTAACCTTCTGTTATTTGGTGCGCTCTTGGACGATCTTTGTCGTTTATGATAAATACATGGTCATATGATGTCGATGCAGGTGTAGGGAAAATATGCAGAGAATGTTTGCCGGATAAGCGCAGTGCCATCCGGCAACCAGTTACTTCTGAATCAAATAGCGGATCGTTGGACCATCCTGCTGAATATCCAGCACCGTATAGCCGTGATTACGCGCATCCAGTGGTATATTGTTGATTGACTGCGGGCAATCGCTCACCACTTCCAGAATTTCACCTTTCTTCAATTGCGGCATCGCTTCCAGCGTGGCTACAGCCGGATATGGACACGGTTCGCCGACCATATCGAGGCGATAATCAGGCACGATATTTTTCATACAGACTCCTTGGCAGGCGTCAGCCCTGCGCGACGGAAGAAACGTTTTTCCCAGCCGATTATCAGCATCAGCGCGGCAAACAACAGCAGATAGGTCACCAGCAGACCGCCGAGCGGACCGAAGGTGTTGAGCAGATTCACTTTGTCCCAGTTTGTGGCAAGCGCGGGAGCAAAATCATCCCAGTAGTAGGCCAGAATGGTCGAGCCAATAACGTTGCCCAGACCAACCCACCAGTAATGCACCTGGCCTTCAACGGCGCGGTACATCCAGCCGGTTTCACACCCGCCCGCTAAAACGATGCCAAAGCCGAACAGCAAGCCGCCGATCACCGCATTTGGACCCGCCCACATGATTTTAGGCTCGACGCCCAGTTGCACGTAGCTAAAGATACCGATGGCGCTGACCGCCATCCCGAAGATAATCGCTTTTGCCATATGGGTGCGACCGGAAATCCACAGGTCGCGGAAGGCGGAGGTGAAGCAGATTTGCGCCCGTTCAATCAGCAGTCCGAACCCAACGCCGAACAGCATCGCCAGACCGAGCTTGGGTTTATCCATCGCCGTGAGTAGCGCCCAGCCGATCATGGCGATAAACACCAGCATGCCCAGGCGGAAACGGCGACGGGCCTGATCCGGCTTTTGCGTTAACGGCGAAGCGGCGGAGACTTTCTGCATTTTGACCGGAATACGAAATATCGGCAGCAGGGTAAAGCGTGCACCAAACCATGAGCCAATAGCTGTGGCCAGCGCAAAAAACCAGGCGTGTAGCGAGAACTGCGGAATGCCGGTGAAGAATGCGGCCAGGTTACAGCCCATTGCCAGCCGTGCGCCGAATCCGGCGATTGCCCCGCCGACTATCGCCTGCATAATGCGCACCCGACTGCGCGGCATGCGTAACTTGACGTTGTTGGCCCACAGTGCGGCAGCAAAACAGCCGCCGAACATACCGAGGATCATCATGCCGTCGATGCGGGTCAGGGGTGAGCCTTCGAGATGGATCAGCTTGTAGTATCCCCACTCTTCGGCGTGCACGCCAAACAGTTGCAGGATTTGACCACCCCAGCGGGTGAATTCACCGGTAACGGCCCAGAAGGTTCCCGTAATGCCGAAATAGTAAGTAGAGAGAATACCCGCTGCGATGACCGCAGGGGCGGGGGCCCAAAATTTAATTAACCAGGCCTGTTTGAAGTGTTGCCATGACATGCGTTGTGCCTCTGAACTCAGAAGGTATGTAACAAGAAGTGTGGATACTACACCGTTCAGAATTTTTGACTATGAGTAATAAGAGGTAACACCGTCTGGATCAATCTTTCTCAACGCTGCCGAAAGGCTGGCGACATCAGGCCTTTAATGCCACAATCCCATTTTCTTCGCATGCAGGATGAATGATGAAAAAATTAGCAATCGTTGGTGTATTTCTGGCGCTTACCGGATGCGCCGAAGTAGAAAATTATAACGACGTGGTGAAAACGCCAGCGCCAGCCGGTCTGGAAGGATACTGGCAGTCAAAAGGTCCGCAACGCAGTCTGGTCAGCCCGGAAGCCATTGCCAGCCTGGTGATAACGAAAGAGGGCGATACGCTGGATTGTCGCCAGTGGCAGCGGGTGATCGCGCTGCCGGGGAAATTGACGATGATTTCCGGCGATCTCACCAACGTGACGGTGAAACGCGAGCTGTACGAGATCGAGCGCGAAGGCAATACGCTGGAATATGACGGTATGACGCTGCAACGGGTGGATCGCCCGACGCAGGAATGTGCTGACGCGTTAAAGAAAACGCCGCTGGCGACACTGCTGCCATAAACCGTACGCCCCGGTAGCCACCGGCCACCGGGGTTGAACTTTACAACACGTCTTCAATCACCCACAGGCTGACGCTCCCGCCGTTACAGAAAAACGTCGCTTCGCCGTTTTCATCGGTGACCACGCTTTCTTCACGATTTCCCAGATAGTCACGCCAGGTTTTATTGCCGTAATTGGTGCCGAGATTGATGGTTTTTTCTCCGTCATCGCCGTTTGACAGTACCACCACACAGCCGGGATCTTCGTCCGTGCCGCTGCGGCTAAAAGCGATACAGTTGGGGTGATCAAAAAAGAGCGTCTGTACCCCGTGCGCAAAGCGCTGGCGCGCGAGGATCAGTTCATCAAGTTGTTCAATGATCGGCATGTCGATAGGATAGGTTTCGCCATCGCCGCCGGTGTCTTCGTAATGCGCTCCGTAGAGGTCAGGGTAAAACACCGACGGTACGCCGTTTTCGCGCAACAGGATCAGCGCGTAGGCCAGCGGCTTAAACCACGGCTCGACGGGGGCTTCCAGCGCCTGCAATGGCTGGGTGTCATGATTGGCAACCAGCGTGACGGCATGAAACGGATCGGCCTCGACTAACGTGCCGGTGAAGATCTGGCTCATGTCGTAATCGCGGCCCTGACGGGAGGCTTCGTGGAATTTCATCTGCAAAGGGGCGTCGAACAGCATGGTTTTCCCCTCCACCTGGTTAATGTAGGTTTGCAGCTTGTCGACTTCGTGGGACCAGTATTCCGCGACAATAAATAATGGTTTGGGGGCGACTTCCTGTACGTGTTCAATCCACTCTTTATAAAACCATGCCGGAATATGTTTCACCGCATCTAAACGAAAGCCGTCACACTGGGTTTGCTCCATCACCCAGCGCGCCCAGTATTTGATCTCCTCGGTCACGGCGTGATTACGAAAATCGATGTTCTCGCCCATCAGATAATCAAAATTACCCAGCTCATCGTCCACCTGATCGTTCCAGCCTTCACCGGTGTAATCGTTAACGATTTTGAAAATGCCGTCTTCGGTGGGGTTTTCGATATGGTCAATGCCGCTGAAGCATTTATAGTCCCAAATGAATTGCGAATACTGGCCAGCGCGGGCAGGGAAGGTATAGCGCGTCCAGCCTTCGCACTCGACAATCTCATCATCTATTTGCGTGCGATCCTCGGCGTTAACGCGCTGGACGCGGATCTTTTCTTTCTCATCAGCGCCCATTTTGTGGTTAACCACTACGTCCAACAGTACGGCAATATCATTGTGCTTAAGTGCGTCAATCGCCGCCAGCAGCTGGTTTTTATCGCCGTATTTGGTGGCGATGGTTCCCTTTTGGTCGAATTCGCCCAAATCAAACAGATCGTAGGAGTCGTAGCCAACGGAATAGCCGCCTGACGCGCCTTTATAGGCGGGGGGCAGCCATACCATATTGATGCCGATATCATTGAGTCCGCCTGCGCGTTCGGCAAGCTCAGGCCAGAGTTGACCGCCATCAGGGTAATACCAGTGGAAGTACTGCAATAACGTGGGATTTTTCATCTTCCGTGCTCCAGAAGTCGTTTGGCCGACCTCTGGAGTATGGAAGATAATTCAGACGAGACGGGAAATTATTGTGGCGAGGTGGGGGCGTCGGGTACCAGCAGCATGCCGGAAAGACGACCATAAGCGTTATTTAGCGTCTTCTGGCGCGTCGACTGGCCGATGAGGTTACTGAGCTCATCCAGGCGCTGCTGCAACAACGTTTTGAGCAGTTGTTCGTTATCCAGCGTTTGCTTAATATACCCGGCCACTAAGTCCTGAATACTTCGCGTAATGCCCGGTGGAGTTTGCTCTTCCATGACCACTTCAATACTTTGCAGATAGGTAACTTCCTGTTCCAGTAAAAGGTCCCATTCACCGCGCTGCGCCAGTTCCAGCAGCGAGTGACTGAGTAGCGCGATGCGCTGCCAACGGTTGATAAACTCCACGGCTGAGGTCATTAACGAGACTCCTGGGACGACGCTTTCGGTGAGATCTGTTTCCAGGCATCTGCAATGTTGCCGAGTAACTCTTCGACTTCTTCAATAGCCTGACAATCATTACGCAAGTTAGCTTGCAGTAAACGGCGGATCATATAGTCATACAGCGAGGACAGGTTGGTGGCGATTTCACCGCCAGTTTCCTGATCCAGGCCTGCTTTCAGACCATTGTCGATAATGTTAATGGCTTTGCTTAAGGCCTCGCCTTTGGCGACGATATCACCCTGTTGCATAAACAGGCGAGCGCGCACGAGGGCGCTGTTCGCGCCATCAAACAACATTTCAATCAGCTGATGCGGATTGGCGCTCATTACGCCACTCTCTATGCTGACCTGTGCATAGGCTTTGGTACCGCTCGCGGTATACATGCTTACCTCGTGTTATCAGGATTTATTCATCGCCGTAAATTGTTGGCTCAGATAGTTGCTGGTGTTGTTGAGCTTGCTCATCATGGTGTCCAACTGTGTGAACTGTGCCGTGTAACGTGCCACGGTGTCATCAATACTGGCGCTAACTGACAGATACTGTTTAGTCAGTTTTTTCAGCGTTGAGTTAATACTGTCTTGTGCGCTGTCGATAATACCGTCATCAGCCAAATAGCTTTTTACTTCAGTGGCAATTTTGGTGGTAATACCGGTTTCTTTGCCGTCGCCGACCAGCAGTTCACGCACGGAGGCTGTATTTTCGTTCAGGACTTTTTTCAGCTTATCATCGTCAATTTTCAGCTTGCCGGTTGCGCCGTCCTGCTTAATACCAATTTCATTTAATGTTTTAAAAGCGCCATCACTGGCACCGTTGGCAAACTGTGCACGAATTCCACTTTGAATCGTACGAACAACACTGTCACCAAGCAGCGCTCCGTTATTTTTGTCTTGCGCTTCAGCACCCGGATCAACTTCTTTATATTTAGTCAGCGTATTAAAGGTGTCGATAAGGGAATTATATGAATCGACCCAGCCTTTAATGGCTTCGGTTGCTTTGTCGTTATTCTTTGTTACCGTGACCCGGACATCAGTGACTTTTTTGGTCAGATCGAGCACTACGCCCTGAGGGGCATCGGTAATTTTATTACTGGAACGTTCAATATCGATACCGTTTACGGTTAACTTCGCATTTTGAGCGTTAACCTGTTCCTTCATATTCCCGGTGCCGGTTTTGCTGTCATACGCCAGCAGGTCATTTAGCTTGCTGTCTCCCTCAACGGAGATAGTCATTTTATTGGCTTCGCCTTCACTGGCAGTCAGTACCAATTGGTAGTCGCCATCTTTAACCTTAACGATGCTGGCCGAAATTCCGCTATCGGCATCGTTTATCGCTTTGCTGATCTCATCCAGTGAGGTCTGGTCTTTATTCAGCTTAATTTCCAGTGGCTCTTTACGGCCTTCCTGCGCAATTTTTATGGTGCGTGTTTCTGCTGAACTGTCACCCAGCGCGTCTTTTGTTGACGCAATCTTAGTCGCTGAATTGGTTCTTAAAGATTGCGCTTGTGCCAGTTGGGTGACGCTAATGGTATAGATACCCGGTGCCGCCCCCGCTTCGGTGGTCACTTTCAGATCTTCACTGCTGCTGGTAACGGTTGTGCTTTTGAATAGATCGGCTTTATTTAAAGCTGTGTTCGCAGTCTGAAATTTTTCCAGTGCACTTTTTAATGTGCCGTAGGCGGTCAGACGCGCGGTATTATCGCTTTGTTGTTGAGTTATTGGGTTTAAGCGTTTTTTTTCCGCGATAGTCAGGTTGTTCAGCAACGTATCCAGCGGCAGATTTGAACCGACGCCAAGAGAAGTAAATGAAGCCATGCCTAATTCCTTTTGATTGCAAACAGTAGTTAAGCGGGTTATCGGCAATCTGCGCGCAAAGTTTAATGATAGTTTTGTAAAAATAATGCGCAGAATAGTGGGGCATATTGCGGGTATTTCTGGGGCTAAGAAAAAAGAGGGCGGAAAGTAAAAATTTTCTAAAGTTCGAATTTAAGGTGCCGATACATGGGTTACGGTGAGAAACCGTGGGCAACAGCCCAATAACATCAAGTTGTAATTGATAAGGAAAAGATCATGGCACAAGTCATCAATACAAACAGCCTGTCGCTGTTGACCCAGAACAACCTGAACAAATCTCAGTCTTCCTTGAGCTCCGCTATCGAGCGTCTGTCTTCCGGTCTGCGTATCAACAGCGCCAAAGACGATGCTGCTGGTCAGGCGATCGCTAACCGTTTCACTGCCAACGTTAAAGGCCTGACTCAGGCTTCCCGTAACGCCAACGACGGTATCTCCATCGCGCAGACCACTGAAGGTGCACTGTCCGAAATCAACAACAACCTGCAGCGTGTGCGTGAACTGTCCGTTCAGGCAACCAACGGCACCAACTCCCAGTCTGACCTGGACTCCATCCAGAACGAAATCACCCAGCGTCTGAGCGAAATTGACCGTGTTTCCGGTCAGACTCAGTTTAACGGCGTGAAAGTACTGGCGTCCGACAGCTCCATGAAAATTCAGGTTGGCGCGAACGACGGCGAAACCATCACCATCGACCTGAAAGAAATTACTTCTGATACTTTAGGTTTGCAAGGTTTTAACGTAAATGGTAAAGGCTCTGTAGCAAACACAGCTGCAACAGAGAAAGATTTGGCTGCTTCTGGTTTCGCCAAAGGCGCAGTAGATGCTAATGGTATTACAACTTACACGAAAACTGCCGCTAACACAGCGGCTACCGCTACGGATGTTCTGGGTGCTGTCAGTAAGAATGGTGGCTCAATTCAATACGCCGGGACAAATACGGGTCTTGGCGTTGCGGCCACAACTAGTACTTATACGTATGATGCAGCAAGCAAGAGCTATAAATTCGGTGCAACAGGTGTTGCATCCGCTGATGCCTTAAACTACTTAAACCCTAATGCAGGTGATGTTACCAAGGCAACAGTGACTATCGGCACTAAAGATCAGGAAGTTCTGATTGCTAAAGATGGTTCTATTACAGCAGCGGATGATGGTGCCGTCTTATACCGTGACACTACTGGTAACTTGACTAAAAACAATGCTGGTGGCGCGGCCGTGGTCCCGGCGACTCTCGATAGCTTGATGGTGAACGCCGATGCAGCAGGTACCCCTAATGCAATCGCGACTACCATTAAAACTGACAAAGGTACTCTAACAACCACTGGTGGCGCCGCCGCAAAATTCTCAGTAACGGGTGCTTCCATTAGTGCTGAGAACATGGCCGGAGCGGTTAAAGGTCAAACCTTCAAAGCCACTACTGGCGGTCAAACTTATACTGCAGCAATAGACGGTACAGTAGCTGGTACTTTCCTGGACGATAAAGGGGCTTTAACCTCAGCTACAGATACCACTACTAAATACTATCTGCAAACCAACGGTAATGTAACCGCGGGTAACGGACAAGTAGTATACAAAGATGCAAAAGATAAACTGACCACAGATGCAAACACAGTTTCTGAAGCTACCAAAGACCCTCTGAAAGCCCTGGATAAAGCGCTGGCACAGGTTGATGCGCTGCGTTCTGACCTGGGTGCGGTGCAGAACCGTTTCGATTCTACCATCACCAACCTGGGTAACACCGTAAACAACCTGTCTTCTGCTCGTAGCCGTATCGAAGATGCTGATTACGCGACCGAAGTGTCTAACATGTCTCGTGCTCAGATCCTGCAACAGGCGGGTACTTCTGTTCTGGCGCAGGCAAACCAGACCACGCAGAACGTCCTGTCTCTGCTGCGTTAATTTACGCTTATCGCGCAAACCCCGCTCCGGCGGGGTTTTTTATATTTAGCTTTACCCGTAACCCCTAAATAACCCCCCATTTCACCCACTATTCACCCGATTAAAACCCCTGCAGAAACGGATAATCATGCCGATAACTCATTTAACGCAGGGCTGTTTATCGTGAATTCACTGTATACCGCTGAAGGTGTAATGGATAAACACTCGCTGTGGCAGCGTTATGTACCGTTGGTGCGTCACGAAGCATTGCGCCTTCAGGTGCGTTTGCCGGCGAGCGTAGAACTGGATGACCTGCTACAAGCGGGCGGCATCGGGTTATTGAATGCCGTTGACCGATATGACGCTTTGCAAGGAACGGCATTTACCACTTACGCAGTGCAGCGTATTCGTGGAGCAATGCTGGACGAACTACGTAGCCGGGATTGGGTGCCGCGTAGCGTTCGGCGCAATGCTCGCGAAGTGGCACAGGCGATGGGACAACTGGAGCAGGAATTAGGGCGCAACGCGACGGAAACCGAAGTGGCGGCGCGTCTGGCTATTCCTGTGCAAGAATATCGTCAGATGTTGCTCGATACCAATAATAGCCAGCTCTTCTCTTATGACGAGTGGCGGGAAGAGCATGGCGATAGTATTGAGCTGGTGACGGAAGAACATCAGCAGGAAAACCCGTTACAACAGCTACTTGAGGGTAACCTCCGCCAGCGCGTGATGGACGCGATCGAGGCGTTGCCGGAGCGCGAAAAGCTGGTGTTAACGCTGTACTACCAGGAAGAGCTGAATCTGAAAGAGATCGGCGCGGTACTGGAAGTCGGGGAGTCACGGGTCAGCCAGTTGCACAGTCAGGCCATCAAACGTCTACGCACCAAGCTGGGTAAGCTATAGGGGTACATCATACCCCTGAACAATGCCGCATTACGAATTGACTACCAGGAGTTCTCATGACGGTGCAGCAATCAAAAAGACGGCCTCTAAGCCGCTACCTCAAAGATTTCAAACACAGCCAGACGCATTGCGCCCATTGCTTTAAGTTGCTCGACCGGATCACGCTGGTTCGTCGCGGGCAAATTGTGAATAAAATCGCCATCGCTCGACTGGACACTTTGTTGGATGAAGCCGAGTGGGAGCAGGAGAAAAAAGAGTGGGTGGCACTGTGTCGTTTTTGCGGTGATTTGCATTGCAAAGAGCAGAGCGACTTTTTTGACATCATTGGTTTTAAACAGTTTTTATTTGAGCAGACCGAAATGAGTCACGGCACGGTACGTGAATACGTTGTCCGCCTACGCCGTCTTGGCAATCACCTGACCGAAAAAAATATCTCTCATGACCTGCTGCAGGAAGGGTTCCTCGACGAAAACCTTGCCCCGTGGCTGCCGGAAACCAGCACCAACAATTACCGCATCGCCTTACGTAAGTATGAGCAGTTCAAAGCCCATACCCATATGGGACATATGCAGAAATCCTCCTGGACAGCCAGTTCTGATATATATTAAAAACGAATAAGGTGTAACAGAGTCGTGTTTGTGGATCACGACAAACGCTCTACACTACAGTCATATACACGTCATCCTTCAAGCTGTCTCTGCGTTGGCTGCGTTCATTCACCCCAGTCACTTACTTTAGTAAGCTCCTGGGGATTCACTCGCTTGCCGCCTTGATACAACTCGAATGATTTTGTGAATAAATAGCAGTCACTAATGACAATATTCGGGGTAACTATGAAATTAGCACTTCTGGGACGTCAGGCTCTGATGGGTGTAATGGCTGTTGCACTTGTCGCCGGAATGAGCGTAAAGACTTATGCAGATGAAGGTCTGTTAAATAAAGTTAAAGAGCGCGGCACGCTGCTGGTGGGCCTGGAAGGGACCTATCCCCCGTTTAGTTTTCAGGGCGATGACGGCAAGCTGACCGGTTTCGAAGTGGAGTTTGCTGAGGAACTGGCCAAGCACCTTGGGGTGAAAGCTAATCTGAAGCCGACCAAGTGGGACGGTATGTTGGCCTCTCTTGATTCCAAGCGCATTGACGTGGTCATCAACCAGGTGACCATCTCTGACGAACGTAAGAAAAAATACGATTTCTCTACCCCGTATACGGTTTCTGGTATTCAGGCGCTGGTGAAGAAAGGTAATGAAGGCGTTATTAAGACTGCTGCCGATCTGAAAGGTAAAAAAGTCGGCGTTGGCCTGGGCACCAACTATGAAGAGTGGCTGCGCCAGAACGTGCAGGGCGTGGATATTCGTACCTATGATGATGACCCGACCAAATACCAGGATCTGCGTGTAGGCCGTATCGACGCCATTTTGGTTGACCGTCTGGCGGCGCTGGATCTGGTCAAGAAAACCAAGGATACGCTGGCTGTGACCGGTGAAGCATTCTCCCGTCAGGAGTCCGGCGTGGCGCTGCGCAAAGGCAATGAAGATCTGCTGAAAGCGGTTGATGCGGCCATTGCTGAAATGCAGAAAGACGGTACGCTGAAAGCGCTGTCTGAAAAATGGTTTGGAGCGGATGTGACGAAATAATCGGCATCCGATGAAAAAAGGCGCCTTTAACAGCGCCTTTTTTTATTTCATTGCGCCTGAGCGTGCATAATAAAAAGAACATCACAACAACGAATACCGGAGGCTGTATGCCGCTGCATAACTTAACGCGCTTTCCACGTCTGGAATTTATTGGCGCGCCAACGCCGCTCGAATATCTTCCACGCTTCTCCGACCACCTTGGGCGCGATATTTTCATCAAACGCGATGACGTCACGCCGATGGCCATGGGTGGCAATAAGCTGCGTAAGCTGGAATTCCTGGCCGCAGACGCACTGCGTGAAGGCGCTGATACGCTGATAACCGCAGGTGCGATTCAGTCTAACCACGTTCGCCAGACGGCGGCGGTAGCGGCTAAGCTTGGCCTGCACTGCGTGGCGCTGTTGGAAAATCCGATTGGCACTACTGCGGAAAACTATCTCACCAATGGCAACCGTCTGCTGCTGGACCTGTTTAATACGCAAATCGAAATGTGCGATGCGCTGACCGACCCGAATGCGCAGCTTCAGGAACTGGCGACGCGCATTGAAGCACAGGGCTTCCGCCCGTATGTGATCCCCGTTGGCGGTTCTAACGTCCTGGGCGCATTGGGTTATGTGGAAAGCGCGCTGGAAATTGCCCAGCAGTGTGAAGGGGCCGTTGCGCTTTCTTCCGTTGTGGTGGCATCGGGCAGCGCGGGAACGCACGCCGGGCTGGCCGTGGGGCTGGAACAACTGATGCCAGACGTCGAGCTGATCGGCGTGACCGTCTCGCGCAGCGTCGCCGATCAAAAGCCCAAAGTAGTAACGTTGCAGCAGGATATTGCCCGTGAACTGGAACTGACGGCCTCGGCGGATATCCTGTTATGGGACGATTATTTTGCGCCGGGCTACGGTACGCCAAACGAAGAAGGCATGGAGGCGGTAAAACTGCTGGCGCGCCTGGAAGGCATTTTGTTGGATCCGGTGTATACCGGTAAGGCGATGGCGGGTCTGATTGACGGCATCAGCCAGAAGCGCTTCAAAGACGAAGGGCCAATCCTCTTTATTCATACCGGTGGGGCACCTGCACTGTTTGCCTACCATCCTCACGTGTAACAACCAGGTCGAAAAACGCTAATGCATGAAAGTATCCAACTGGTAATTGATTCTCTGCCGTATCTGCTCAAAGGCGCGGTTTTTACGCTGCAACTGAGTATCGGCGGGATGTTTTTTGGCCTCGTGCTGGGGTTTATCCTGGCGTTGATGCGTCTGTCGCCGCTGTTGCCTGTGCGCTGGCTGGCGCGTTTTTATATCTCTATTTTTCGTGGAACACCGCTAATTGCCCAGCTGTTTATGATCTATTACGGTCTGCCGCAGTTTGGTATTGAGCTTGATCCCATCCCGGCGGCGATGATTGGCTTGTCGCTGAATACGGCGGCCTACGCTGCGGAAACCCTGCGTGCGGCAATCTCTTCCATCGACAAAGGGCAGTGGGAGGCGGGGGCCAGTATTGGTATGACGCGCTGGCAGACCATGCGCCGGGCAATCCTGCCGCAGGCTGCACGCGTTGCGTTGCCGCCGCTGAGCAACAGCTTTATCAGTCTGGTGAAAGATACCTCTTTGGCCGCCACTATTCAGGTACCGGAACTGTTCCGTCAGGCGCAGCTGATTACCTCGCGTACGTTGGAAGTCTTTACGATGTATCTGGCGGCCTCGTTGATTTACTGGGTGATGGCGACGGTGCTTTCTGCGCTGCAAAACTATTTTGAAGAACAACTGAACCGCCAGGAGAGAGAGCCGAAATGAGTGCTATCGAAGTCAGAAACCTGGTCAAAAAATTTCATGGGCAAACGGTGCTGCATGGGATTGATCTTGACGTCAAACCTGGTGAAGTAGTAGCGATTATCGGGCCGAGCGGATCGGGCAAAACCACGCTGCTGCGTAGCATTAATTTGCTGGAGCAACCGGAGGCGGGCACTATTAAAGTGGGTGAGATTACCATTGATACCGCGCGTTCGTTGACCCAGCAGAAAGGGCTGATTCGTCAGTTACGTCAGCACGTCGGTTTTGTGTTCCAGAACTTTAATTTGTTCCCGCATCGGACGGTGCTGGAAAACATTATTGAAGGGCCGGTGATAGTCAAAGGTGAACCAAAAGCTGAAGCGACTGCTCGTGCGCGTGAGCTGCTGGCGAAAGTCGGACTAGCAGGTAAAGAAACCAGCTATCCGCGGCGTTTATCGGGCGGACAGCAGCAGCGCGTAGCGATTGCCCGAGCGCTGGCGATGCGACCTGAGGTTATTCTTTTTGATGAACCGACCTCTGCGCTCGATCCGGAGCTGGTTGGCGAGGTACTTAATACCATCCGCCAACTGGCGCAGGAAAAACGCACCATGGTAATTGTGACGCATGAAATGAGCTTCGCTCGCGATGTTGCCGATAGAGCGATATTTATGGATCAAGGACGGATAGTGGAGCAGGGACCAGCAAAATCCTTATTCACGCATCCGCAGCAGCCGCGTACCCGTCAGTTTCTTGAGAAGTTTTTGATGCAATAAATAGTGCATATAGCACTCGTCGGAATTGTTTCTGGCGAGTGCTGTTCGCATAACTATTTATAATTATTGCTTTATTATTAACGCTTGAATCTGTTACTTCCTTCCACTGTTGAGTAATACTCAAGTAATTCTTCATTTGTCCGATAATTTGCATATATAAAATACATTTATGTGTTAGCTTGTTTCATATGTTTGGATGATTATCAATCTCAGGGGCATTACCACTTAGTATGCAGGATCATGATTTCTTCACCTGGCGACGGAGCATGCTGTTACGCTTTCAGGAAATGGCGACGGCAGAGGATGTCTATACGGAATTACAACAACAGACGCAGCACTTAGAGTTCGATTTCTACGCACTCTGTGTTCGTCATCCGGTACCTTTTACCCGACCTAAAACGTCTCTTCATACGACCTATCCCAAAGCATGGGTGGCGCATTATCAGTCCGAAAATTATTTCGCCATTGATCCGGTGCTGAAACCTGAAAACTTCAGTCAGGGGCATTTACCCTGGAACGATACTCTGTTTCGCGATGCGCAACCTTTGTGGGACGCCGCACGAAATCACGGTTTACGCAAAGGGATGACGCAATGCTTAATGTTGCCGAATCGGGCGTTGGGTTTTTTATCGGTATCGCGTGCAAGTATCCGTAATAGTCGTTTTGCGAATGATGAAGTGGAGCTCAGGATGCAGCTTCTGGTGCGGGAAAGCCTGTCGGTGCTGACGCGGCTGGAAGATGACATGGTTATGGCGCCAGAAATGCGCTTTAGCAAGCGGGAAAAGGAAATATTGAAATGGACGGCGGAGGGGAAGACCTCTTCAGAGATAGCCATCATTCTGTCGATTTCTGAAAATACCGTGAACTTCCATCAGAAGAATATGCAAAAGAAATTCAATGCACCAAACAAAACGCAGATAGCCTGTTATGCCGCGGCAACCGGGCTTATCTGAGTAAATTATCGTTCTGAGTGTCAGACGCAAAACCGGCTGAGAGCATTGCTATCAGCCGGTTTCTTTTTACTGGCGGTAAGCTTGTTTAATTTGCTTAACCGTGTTGGAAAATACCGCCGCCTGTGATTGATCTTCAATCAGCGCGAGCTGTTTTTCCATTTTAAGAATCACGCGGCCTGCATCGGCTTGACCCATTGCCTGCAGCATCAGCGTTAACATGGCTTTCAGGCAGGTGACTTCGTTGGCCAGTTCCTGGTTATTCTCAGCAGTGGAAAAGTCAGGCGTACTCATTTATTTTCCTCGTTATGTTTCAATGAAAAAGTGCGATGTCAAATCTTAAGGCGGCGGAGTATACCATAAGCGAGGCTAAAAATATCTGTGGTTGTTTTTTGCGCGGACCAATGTTGTGGACATTAAAATAAACAACATGTTGCAGTGCATATATTTTCTCCACATGTTGTTTATTTCGAGTATTTTCCTCGTTAATTATTGTTACAACTTTGACTGCCTATTTTGCATTCAGCGGGGGAATATGAATTTTTTGTCACTATTCTGAAACAGCTATGCAGATATAACCGTGGCAGAAGGCTGTCAGGACTGAAAGTTTCCACTCGTCGTACAATCTAATTTCCAAAAACGAGAGCAAAATCGAAAGTCGGGCGTTTTTTACATTTCAAAGTTGAGATAAAACCCGTTAACATAGGGCCGATTAACTATCGGTAGCGTTATCCCTATTCTGGAGATATTCCTTTGATCAACGTTTTTCTTGTTGATGACCACGAACTGGTGCGCGCAGGGATACGACGCATTCTGGAAGATATAAAAGGCATAAAAGTTGTCGGCGAAGCGTGCTGCGGTGAAGATGCGGTAAAATGGTGCCGCTCAAATTCCGTTGACGTTGTGCTGATGGATATGAATATGCCCGGTATTGGCGGTCTGGAAGCAACCCGCAAAATTGCGCGTTCCACGGCAGACATTAAAGTGATCATGCTGACGGTACACACCGAAAACCCATTACCTGCAAAAGTTATGCAGGCAGGTGCGGCAGGGTATCTCAGCAAAGGCGCCGCCCCCCAGGAAGTAGTGAGTGCGATTCGTTCGGTTTATTCCGGGCAGCGTTATATTGCCTCCGATATCGCTCAGCAAATGGCGCTCAGCCAGATTGAGCCTGAGAAAACGGAAACCCCGTTTGCCAGTTTGTCTGAACGCGAGTTGCAGATTATGCTGATGATCACCAAAGGTCAGAAGGTCAATGAGATCTCAGAGCAACTGAATCTTAGTCCTAAAACGGTGAACAGCTATCGCTATCGAATGTTCAGTAAATTAAACATTCATGGCGATGTAGAGCTGACTCACCTGGCAATTCGCCATGGCCTGTGTAATGCGGAGACATTAACAAGCCAGTGACCGATCAGTTTGATGCCAAAGCGTTCCTGAAAACCGTGACCAGTCAGCCCGGTGTCTATCGTATGTATGATACCGCCGGGACGGTTATCTATGTCGGGAAAGCGAAAGACCTGAAAAAAAGGCTTTCCAGCTACTTCCGTAGTAATCTTGCTTCACGCAAGACCGAAGCGCTGGTCGCGCAAATCCAGCAGATTGATGTCACGGTAACGCACACTGAAACCGAAGCGTTATTGCTTGAGCACAACTACATCAAGCTGTATCAGCCGCGCTATAACGTATTGCTGCGCGATGATAAATCCTACCCTTTTATATTCCTTAGCGGCGATACCCACCCGCGCCTGGCGATGCATCGCGGGGCAAAGCATGCCAAAGGCGAGTACTTTGGACCGTTCCCCAACGGTTATGCGGTGCGTGAAACGCTGGCGCTGTTGCAGAAAATATTCCCTATCCGTCAGTGCGAAAACAGCGTTTATCGCAACCGTTCTCGACCTTGTCTGCAATATCAGATTGGCCGCTGTCTTGGTCCGTGTGTCGCGGGTTTGGTGAGTGAGGAAGAGTATGCTCAGCAGGTCGAGTATGTTCGTCTGTTCCTGTCCGGAAAAGACGATCAGGTATTAACGCAGTTAATCGCCCGCATGGAAAAGGCCAGCCAAAATCTCGAATTTGAAGAGGCTGCGCGCATTCGTGACCAAATCCAGGCCGTACGCCGCGTGACAGAAAAACAGTTTGTCTCTAATACCGGAGACGATCTGGACGTCATTGGCGTGGCGTTTGACGCCGGTATGGCCTGTGTGCACGTTCTGTTTATTCGCCAGGGTAAAGTGCTGGGCAGCCGCAGCTATTTCCCGAAAGTACCCGGTGGCACGGAACTCGGCGAGGTCGTCGAAACCTTTGTCGGGCAGTTTTATCTGCAGGGGAGCCAGATGCGTACCTTACCCGGGGAGATCCTGCTCGATTTTAATCTTAGCGATAAAACCCTGCTGGCAGACTCTTTGTCTGAACTGGCCGGCAGAAAGATTAACGTGCAGACGAAACCGCGAGGAGATCGCGCACGTTATCTGAAGCTGGCGCGGACCAACGCGGCAGTGGCACTCACCACGAAACTTTCTCAGCAGTCGACGATTACGCAACGTCTGACGGCGCTGGCCTCCGTATTGAAGTTACCCGCGGTGAAGCGTATGGAGTGCTTCGACATCAGCCATACGATGGGTGAACAGACGGTAGCCTCCTGCGTGGTCTTTGATGCCAATGGCCCGCTGCGCGCAGAGTATCGCCGCTACAACATTACCGGCATTACGCCGGGAGATGATTATGCGGCGATGAATCAGGTCTTGCGTCGGCGTTACGGTAAGGCGATTGAAGAAAGTAAGATTCCGGACGTCATATTGATCGACGGCGGTAAAGGTCAGTTAGGGCAGGCGAAAGCCGTTTTTGCTGAGCTGGACGTTCCCTGGGACAAACAGCACCCACTTTTGCTGGGGGTGGCAAAAGGGGCCGATCGTAAAGCAGGCCTGGAAACGCTGTTCTTTGAGCCGGAAGGTGAGGGCTTTAATCTGCCGCCGGATTCGCCTGCATTGCACGTTATCCAGCATATCCGCGATGAATCTCACGATCATGCGATTAGCGGGCATCGTAAAAAGCGGGCGAAGGTGAAAAGCACCAGCACGCTTGAGACCATCGAAGGTGTCGGGCCAAAGCGTCGCCAGATGTTGTTGAAATATATGGGAGGTTTGCAAGGCCTTCGTAGCGCAAGTATCGAGGAAATTGCAAAAGTGCCGGGTATTTCGCAAGCTCTGGCAGAAAAGATCTTCTACTCGTTGAAACATTAGGCCCTCTGTAGCAACATAGGGGTAATTTCACTGACAACAGATAGTTATCCGTCATATGCAATTTAATATCCCTACGTTGCTCACGCTGTTTCGCGTCATCCTGATCCCATTCTTTGTATTGGCTTTTTACCTGCCATTCACCTGGGCTCCCTTTGTTTGTGCGCTGATCTTCTGTATCGCAGCGGTCACTGACTGGTTTGACGGTTTTCTGGCACGCCGCTGGAACCAAAGCACGCGTTTTGGCGCCTTCCTTGATCCGGTCGCTGATAAGGTGCTGGTGGCTATCGCGATGGTCCTGGTGACAGAGCATTACCATAGCTGGTGGGTGACGCTTCCTGCCGCAACAATGATTGCGCGTGAAATCATCATCTCTGCACTGCGTGAATGGATGGCCGAACTGGGTAAACGCAGCAGCGTAGCCGTATCCTGGATCGGTAAAGTGAAAACCACTTCGCAAATGGCTGCACTGGCCTGGCTGCTGTGGCGTCCAAATATCTGGGTAGAGTATGCTGGGATCGCACTTTTCTTCGTCGCCGCGATACTGACTTTGTGGTCAATGTTCCAGTATTTGAGCGCTGCACGTGGAGATTTGCTTGATCAGTGATCGTTTCGACGCAAATTTCAGCAAACGATCGTCAGTGGTGAAAAATATCGTTGACTCATTGCGTCAGGTAAGTAGAATGCAACGCATCGAACGGCGGCACTGATTGCCAGACGATAACAAAATCAAGTGATTAACAAAGTTACTTGGTGATGCGGGAATAGCTCAGTTGGTAGAGCACGACCTTGCCAAGGTCGGGGTCGCGAGTTCGAGTCTCGTTTCCCGCTCCAAATTTAAGACATCGGCAATAGCGGATGTCGGCTGTAAAGCCAGAAGATTTCGGCGCGTTAGCAAAGCGGTTATGTAGCGGATTGCAAATCCGTCTAGTCCGGTTCGACTCCGGAACGCGCCTCCAATTTCTTCCCGAGCCCGGATGGTGGAATCGGTAGACACAAGGGATTTAAAATCCCTCGGCGTTCGCGCTGTGTGGGTTCAAGTCCCACTCCGGGTACCATGGGAAAGAACAGAATAATCAAAGCAATAAGCAGTGTCGTGAAACCACCTACGGGTGGTTTTTTTGTTTTTGTGCTCTATATTCACCATTGTTTCGCCATTCAGCTTCGCCATAAAAAAGAGGGCATTACTGCCCCCCGACGACCGGAACAACTGAAATTCTTCGATTATATCTCGCTGTTTGCGAGGCGTTTTTATGACCTGAAATTTCCTGCTTCTCACTTAACGTACCTTCAAGATCAGAAATTCCTTTGGCTTTTAGATCATGGAAAGTGAACTGGAAATCAAGGTCTGGATATTTTTCAGCAGCAAGTTTTTTAGTCTTCATCCATTGCGCATTAAAAGCATCGCGTGTGTATCGCAGACCTGATGGCTGGTGGATGACAAAAATACTTACCATCCCGCTGTTAAGAGGAATGCTGTCAGCAAGATTAACGGCATCCTCCAGACGTTTTGTCCAGGCCTTGATCTGGCTAACTGCGGTTTTACTCTGCTGAATTAAAATTCCTTCGCTCAATAATTGACTCTTTTTGAGGTCAAGAATGTCTCCCTGGCGGGCGCAACATAGATATGCCAACTCCATTGCAACTTTTACGGGAATAGAAGCAACGCTATAAAGTGCATCATATTCCCTATCGTTAATATAACGGGTCCGAGCCTGCTCTTTAAATTGCTTTACGCCCTGGCAAGGATTCATCTTCACCTTTCCTCGTTCGTATGCCCACCGAAACACCCTGGACATAAATGCTTTCTCGCGGTTTGCCTGAACCCTGCTCTTAACACCTCGTTTATCCATATATTTTCTGATGTGCTCTGGCTTGATGTTATCCGGCTTCATTTTCCCGAAGACAACATTTACCTTTGAACCGTATTTTCTGTAGTCTTTACGTGTTTCAGTTGCTAACTCGTGGAAATCACCGGAATTAAAGAATTCTTCACAAAGTGCGTTGAAGTTCGTACCAACCTTTAAATCGTTTATGAAGTTTTCGTAAGCTGCCCATACCTGCGATTTTGTTAGATCAGGATTGCACAACCTGACGGTACGACCATCTGTTGTACGAAACTCATAAGCAGATTTTCCCCGTCGAACGCGAGGAGGCATCCAGTTATCCTCAGGGTTTTTGCGAGCTCTAGACATTACATATCCTTAAAGTTTGGTTCTTCTTCCTCTGGATTGCTCACTATTAACTTAAGTCCAACAGGGTTTGATACATGATCCCATGTTGTTCCTGGCCTTCCGTCCTTGCGTGGGATAAAAAATACCCCACTATCCCTCAGAGCTTTACACTGTAGGGAAGGGCGACGATAACCAGTTAATTGATAGAGGTCATCTGGAGTAAGAAAACGTTGGATTTGTCCGCTCATAGATAGTTCTCCACTTAAACCGGCTGCACCCGGTTACTTCATTCTGTAAGCACACGATGAACACCCGTGACGGGTTCCATCGTTGCAATTGCGACATAATGGATATTCTTTCGATCCCTTCCCATTTAGCTGATGAAGTATCTCTACTGGCACCATTACCGGCATTGGTACACGAATCACCATGCTTCTTAGTTCAGCAATTTCGTTTGCCTGTTCGAACACTCGGGCCTTACAGTACTCAGCTTCAGATTTCCACCATGCTACATCGGCTTTCAGTCGGCGTATGCGACGCTGTTTTAGCTTGCTCACCATATGCCATATCCCGTCATAGAAACTAACTGGCCGATCGCTAGCATCACCACGGTAATAACAACCACTTTAACTGGCGGCATCACTTCACCTCCTGCAGAGGTGCTGCTGGCAAATCGCATCCCATACATGGACACGGGAAGGTATTTGCGGATTTTTTCCAACGGAAATAACCTGTACCGCCGCAGTATTTGCAGGCTGTCCCCTCCGGAGCCACAAACGAGTTGTCGGATTCCTTGATATGTAGCCTTGGCTCACCGTCTTTCGGCTCAGGCCATTCGCGCTGTTTGTTAACCGCCAACTTTCCCACCATCGCCTGGGTAATCTGCTCGTCACTGATACCTGAACGACGTTGCGCATCCCATAACAGGAATTGCATGTCAGCCCATTCGCTAAGGTCGCCGGGTTCAGCAGCAGCTTCGAGCGCTTCTTTGGAAAGGTGCTTTAGCGGACCAACTGGACCGACATCGCCGAAAGTAGCCAGTGACCATGCTGCATGTTCACGGCGTACCAGTTCGCGAGAAATCATCCCATCAATCACCTTCACAGCATCAGCCATTGCGTAGCCGAGATTACCGCCGTCGCTTTGTGCTACTGCTTTGCTGAGTATTTCGCGTATCTGGTGCAGGCGATCGAGTGATACAGGACCGTGCGCGGGGTGTTTATTTGTCATGGGTTAGTCCTCTACGCTGATATCAACGGCTACTTTCATTTTCCCGGCAGAAACTTCAAAACCAGTGACATCCGCATTAAGCATGTACTCAGAGATAACCAGAGCAAGAAGTTTAAGTTTTGCGTCAGTATCGTTACCGTTCAGTTCTTCCAGGAGCTCGATTACCGGCTCCATATGTTCACCCATCTTCATCTCACTCCCCCTTCACGCCAATGCCAGCGGCGGCACGTTCGGCTTCACTTTGTTCCCAAAACCACTTGTGAAGCGCCATAAGCTTTTCGTCAATCGGTGCATATTTGCGGTCAAAGTAGGCCTGAGCATCTTTCTCAGATTCGTCCGGCAATTCGCCAGGGCCAAACAGCGTGTTATAAATCCATGCCAAACCATTCTTCGCGTCGCCAGTTGCCTGCCATTCGATAATCGCAGCCTGCATTACCAGGATATTTTTCCCAATTAACAGGTCCAGTTCTTTGTACCGGTTCCGGATGTATGCATTCTCCGCCACCAGCTCCCTGCACTTGCTCTCTGCGTTAGCGAGCTGTACTGCAAGGTCTGTGAGTTTCAGTTCAAGATTGTGAATAGTCGCGTCTGCTGCCCGGAACTCGCGCTGGGATTCCGTTAAATTTGAGCATGCGTTCTGAATTGAGTAGGCCAAGATTGCAGTATCACGATCATCTGATTCTTCAGCTTTAACCTGCAACTGAACCGCCAGGCTGAAGAGATCAGCAATTTGAGTTTCTGTCATACGGTTATTGATCGTTTGCATTGTTATGTACCTGCTGAAGTTTGTGTTGTTTAACGAAGTGGGCTACTGCCTTTGACTGACTGGCGATTATTTTTTTATCGCCTAAATCCAGGGTGACGTTCTTACCGCGATAAATTATTGCCGAGCCGATTTCCTTGCCGTCCAGCTTCACATACAGCACTTTCCCGATAATCTCTGTCGTAGGGATTGGCTGTGATAGGCGATAGGTTTCGCGAGCTTCAGCAATGGCTTTGTGTTCGTCGATTATCGCCAGAGCTTCAGCCAGTGCCGTGCCTTGCAAAGTGAATACGCCTTCATCGCTGATCGTCGCCATGGCCATTAACTCCACGAAACGGCGAGCACTTTTAATGTTGAGTTCCGGAGCGATAGAACTGCGCGTAACCTTTGCCTTACCCTGGGCGGCGGCTACGGCTTTATCGTGCTGAAGAACTTCACCAGCCTGTTCGCCAAACTCGCGAACGCGGTCAACAGCAACATCAACAGACACGGCACCAGATTTAACTTCCTGCTGAACGTCATAATTAGCGGTACTCAGAGTGAGCAATTTCTCAACGGTCGCTACAGACTTATTGACCAGCTTTGCAATCTCGCTGGTGGTCTGGTTGAAAGCGTTATGAAGCTCCTGAATAACGGCGGCCTGTTCAATATCGGAAAGGGGAAGTTGGTTATTACTGGTCATGATGCGAGCCAGACGCTGCACATCGTTACCGTTAAACGGCATGATATGAATGCGGTCTACCGGCTTACCAGCTTCAGCACAACGAGCGTAGCAGCGACGGCGGCGGTGGCCTTCAACAACCCACACACCACCTTCATCACGTGCGATAACCTCCAGAGGAGGAACGGTGCCGCCGTTCATCAGATAGTTAAAAAGGTCGTCATCTGCCTGGCGGGTGCGTTCGTCGTCCTCACGCTTGTTGAAACCTTTACGCACGTGGATATGTTCAAGGCTGATAAACATCCCTGTATCGGTGCGCTTGATGGTCCCATCACGTGACATTTGTTTGAATGAGTTGGCGGCCATTACGCAGTACCTTCACGAAGTTGGTTAGCGAATAACAGAGCCTGATTACCAGCGTAAACAATGCTTTCTTCTTGCTCTTCTTTCCCTATGGCAATAGTGACGTTTGCGTACTTTTCCACGCCAGTGGCCTGGATATCACGAATAACCTGATCGGTTACTGGAGTTAACTCGCGTAATTCTCTCTGCGCTTCCAGCATGTGCATATTGGTCGGCGATTTGGTATGACGTTCAACGATGCGGTCGCACTCTTTGGCCCAACAATTAACATCGTCGCGTAAAACGGTGTTCTCTATGGCCAGTGCTTTACGCTGTTCCATTGACTCGCACAGTGCGACACCCTGAACATCGTAGCGGTTCGCCAGTTCATTCATCAGCCACTGGGAAGCAGGTGGCAGGAGAGGGGCGGCTTTACGTGCTGCATCGATCAGTTGCTCTCTTGTCATACGTGGTTGTAACTCAGTGACGTTCTGTGTGGTCGTCATGGTTAGTTTCTCCGTGTTATATGCGCCCTGCACGGCGCTGAATTTTGGTTGCACGAATCCCTCGCCAAAAGGCGAATAAAGTTTGGGTTTCGTTTCAGTAAATGCCCCATGAAGAGGCACTTAGTGAAACGGGCGACTGCAATCGCCGGTAAGTTTCTCCACTCAACTGAAAGCGCGTTCCGCTGGTTTTGGATTTAACGAACTGGCACTTAATGACAAGGGACAGAACGCGCTTTCAGTTGAGTAAAAAGGGCGGTACCAGGGACTTCAAAGGTTGGTACTGGTACCGCCAAGACTCCACACAGCTTTCTTACTTCCTGGTATCACGCTGACTACGTGATTTGGTGTGTGGTGGCTGGCGCTGATCTCCAGCTCAGTGGCTCGGTGTTTCAATATCGTAACCGCCCGTTCCATCCGCGTTCGATCAGTCCGTATGCTCGCTTAGAACGTTTCGCCTGCTTATCTTTTCTCAACCGTTTGACGGTCAGCCCCGTCATTCACCACAACTGGAAGCGCACTCCACCTGTTTCACACCTGTCACCCATAACTGGTAAGTAAAGGAGTGCGCTTTCATGTTGTGTTCGTGGGGTCTACTTCCCTCCTGTCACGGTTCTTTCCCCGCGTCCGTCGATCATTTCCGACTGTCAGCTTGCTTGATATGGCTCATTGGCTAAGCCTCTACATAATCAGTAGTAGTCACCGTTCCAGCTTCAGGGAGTGGACATACCTCCGTCTCTCCGGCTGTCACCCTTGGCGTTTCATCCAGTTGCAGGCCGTAGCCACTTACCAGACGGACGTCACTCGAACTTCGTGTTGCGGGTTACACCTGTACTACGCGTCGAGTCCGCGCCCTGCAGTTAGCCTCTCATGCAGGGAAAGCTGTGTTAATGGCAGTAGGTTGCCAGCCGAGCAGCTAAGACACATTGAAGAGAGCACTAAATGATGCTTCTAAACAGCTATCGGTTGGGCATCACGTCCGCGTTGCGGGTCGATGTGCTTATTCACAGATAATGCTCTCATCGTTGTGTGCCGGTCTTTCCCGGCTGTCAGTTCTTTATTGCCATTTGAACTCATCGGCCTAACAAGTTTTTACGGCCTGTCATGTTTGCATAGTTGCCGCCGCTGTTATCGGTGCGGTCACCGCCACTGTCCAGGACATTTATAAGGACCGTCTCCAAGTGGTAACTCTTCCAGTCCCGGTAAGAACCCTGCGAGATGCTTACCGTGACTGACTGAAACAGCTGTCTCCTTGTAATTAAGAATCTATCACTGCGGTGCATAATGAGTATCACCAATAGTGATTAATTGGTCAACACCTCTAGTGATAAAATTATCACTAAAAGTGTTAACTTCATGATTATTAAGGTGAAAAAAGGTGCAAAAAAAAGGAGCCGATTGGCTCCTTATTCGAAGATATTTTCAGGCCATTGGGCCTTAACAACCTTACCTATTATCCTGCAATGTTCATTACATTCAATTGCTTGGTATCGTGGGCTTGGATTGAGTGGTTCAAGCCACGGTTTTCCATCCTCACGAACAAATCTCTTAAATGTCACTTCTGAATCGTTAAAAATACCAGCAACGCAAAAATCACCAGCCTCAACATCCTGTTCTGGATCTATGAGGATTAGCATACCCTCAGGAAAGCTTGGCTTTACACCAGGTGGTGCGGTCATTGAGTGTCCAGAAACTTCAAGCCAAAAAGCTGAATCACTGGCTTTAACTGTAGTGGAAACCCATTCCTTTGCATCTCGCTCAGTGTAAGAGCTTACAGGACAGAAGGAACCAGCCTGAACTTCGGTTAGTAGTGGGTATTCATAAACTGAAGAATGGTTTTTTCCGTTTGCGATAGCTTCAAACATTGCTGATATTTCAGCTGCAAGCGATGGGCTGAAGTCGTCAACTTTCACACCCAGAATTTTAGCGAACTGAGCTGCATGAGTTGCATTAATTGCGTTGGTCCCATTAAGCAGTTGTGCAACGCCACTCTGACCCATACCCATCTGTTCAGCCAGCGTCTCCTGAGAGAGCCCAAGAGATTTCTTCTTGGACTCAAAAATGGCTTTAAGCCTACTGGCGTCAGCCAATTGTTCGGCGGTCAAAGGTTTCTTTTTCATTCTCATAATTTATCACCGCACGGCATATTTACCAATCACCGCTAGTGTTGACAATATTATCACTAACAGTGATACTCCTTGTGTGCATCCACGAGGAAATCTAATGAAAATTATTCCGCTATCTGAATATGTTTTGGAAAACGGCCAGGCCAAAACAGCTGAAGCTCTTGGGGTTTACCAAAGCGCCATCAGTAAAGCTCTGAAGCGCAACCGAAGAGTGAACATCCTGGTTAAGGAAGACGGGAAAATCGAGGCTGAAGAAGTTCGACCTTTTCCAAATAAATATAAACCCGCTGATCCAGACGTTGCAGTAACACCGTAACTGATGATCACGCACTTAGTAACTACCAAAGGAAAAACAAGATGGTAGAGCAAACCCTGAAAGAAGTTGTGAAAGCGATGTGTAAGGCGTACCCAGGAGGCCGTCAGGCTATGGCTGGTGCGTTGGGCATGTCAGAAACCCAGTTCAACAACAACCTTTACGAGAAAAACGGTTGTCGTTTCTTTGAAGTCACCGAGTTGGAAGCGATGGAAGACATTTCCAACACGTCATTCGTTGCTGACTACTTTGCCAAGCGTCGCGGCGCACTGCTGGTGGACGTACCAAACCTGGAAGATCTGGACCGTGTTGACTTGTTCAGCCGTGCAATGCGTACAGCAGCTGCAAGAGGGCAGGTTGATCAGATTATCCAGAAGGCGCTTGAGGATGGAGTGATTGAAAAGCATGAAGCCGAAGAGATTCTGGAACATCACCGCCGTCATCTGGCAGCGCGTGAAGAAGAAATCCGCGCGATTGTGGCCTTATTCAGCCGCCGTCAAAAGAAGTGACGCCAGCGAGTGTGCAGCTCCTGGCGTCGTGGCGTGTCGTATTCAGTGGAGAAACTAACGCATGAACAGTGTAACAACACAGTACCGCAGGTCGCAACTTATTGCTCGACCTATGCCGGGTGGAAAAGGTCCGGCTCAGTTCGTGTATGGGGTAATGGTATCCGGATGCTTTGAGCCTGTCTGCTACCAGTTTGCCGATTGGGTTGTAGGTGATTTCAACGGCCAGGCGGAGAAGGTCGAATGCGAGCACTCAACAGACGGTTTAAAGACAGCTACGGCGTCCCTGTCAGGGTTATCCGGTGGGAGCCAGAAACTCAACGGGTTATATACCTGCGCGACGGATACGAGCATGAGTGCTTCAGTCCTCTCGAACAGTTTCAGCGTAAATTCAGGGAAATAGAGGGTCCGAATGAGCCTGTTAATGACATCCCGGCCAATAGTGATAAATCCTGACCTTGCATACAGTATTGGCCTGAATGAGGCGATTGCTCTGCAGCAGATTAACTACTGGCTGAAAGAAACAGCGTCTGGCATGGAACGTGACGGTGTTCGCTGGATTTACAACACGACTGAACAGTGGCTGGAGCAGTTCCCGTTCTGGTCTGAGTCGACCCTGAAGCGTACCTTCACACGCCTGAAGACACTCGGCGTGCTCAAAATTGAGCAACTGAACAAGTCTCAACGCGACATGACCAACTTCTACACGATCAACTATGAAAGCGAGCTTTTAGATGAAGTCAAAGTGACCGAATCGAAGAGGTCAAAATGCGCCGCTCCATCAGGTCAAAATGACACGATGGATAAAGTCAAAGTGACACGCTCCATCAGGTCAAAACGAACCGATGTCATCAGGTCAAAATGCACTGATGATCCTACAGAGAATACAACAGAGAGTACTACAGAGATTACAGGTAAAGACTCTTGTCCGGTTGCGGCGCAACCAGACCGAGATGTGTTGATTACTGATCAGGCTAAACAGGTTCTGGTTCACCTGAACCAGGTCACGAACTCACGCTACCAGGTTTCAACCACGTCACTGCAAAACATCCGAGCACGAATCGGCGAAGGCTTCACCGTTGATGAGTTGTCGCTGGTGGTGGATTACTGCAACGCGAAGTGGGGTGATGACCTGAAGATGTCTGATTACCTGCGACCACAGACGCTTTTCCAGCCGTCCAAATTCCCGGGATACCTCAAGTCTGCAAATAACTGGGACAAAGCTGGCCGACCAGAACGAGTGAATGGCGAGTGGGCCCGCGAAGATGGCATCTTCAAACCCAGCTTCAAGAACACTGATTACAGCGCTATTCCACCAGGGTTCAGGGGGTAACGATGAGCATTATGAAAACGGTCCAGATGTTTATTGCCATGAATCCCGGCTCCACGACCAGGGACATCATTGAAGGTCTGACCCAGTTCAGCCAGGACAGGCTTCAACTCGCCGTTTGCCGCCTGCATGGATTCGGTCTGGCAACTCGTAAACGTGACGGTCGCCAGTTTCGGTACTACGCGGAACCGCCAGCAGATTGCCACTTCGAGGTGTTTGAACCAACAGCTGAAGTCAGCGCCCTGATGGAAACGGCGAAAGGTCTGGAGTCGAAAGGTCTCTTTCACCGTGCCGCGACGATTTACATGGAGGCGTTCAGCGCATCAGCCATTGAATCAGAGCGAGCAGCAATACTGGCAGAACGTCAGCGCTGCCTTGGCCTGGCTAAACCAGCGGTTATTTCCGAAGACGGATGCTATCTGGCTGGTCGATTTTCGGGAGGTCGTTAATGGGCTATTCACTGATTTACGCTGATCCGCCGTGGGAATACGGAAACACCATCAGCAATGGTGCAGCGGAAAACCATTACGGCACGATGAAACTCATCGACATAAAACGCCTGCCTGTCTGGGAGCTTGCTGCGGAAGATTCCGTTCTGGCCATGTGGTTCACCGGTACACATAGCCAGGCCAATTTTCAACGGTGCTATGGGGATGGTTAAGCAACTTGGCTTTACGCCATCTCATTTGTATCTCGAAGTCGGGATTCTGAACAAGCGGATTAAGGAGCGCTGAAGTGAACAAACTTACCGTGAGACAAAGTGAAGTACTTGGTTCGATCGTGAACTATCAGCGCCGGTTTGGATTTCCTCCAACGATATGTGAACTGGCAGGGCTGATTGGTTGCTCATCACCGAACGCAGCAGCGGAGCATGTTAAGGCCATAGCGAAGAAGGGATATATCTCAGTAGCGCCTGGAGTTTCTAGGGGGATCACCGTTATTTCAGGAAATGATGAAACAGACGCGACATCGATCATCAAGTCACTCATTAACGGTGAAAGTGATTCAAAAGAACGCGCCTTGTCATGGCTGGAAGCGAGGGGTGTTCAGCAATGAAATTAACGCTGCCATTCCCGCCAACAGTTAACACCTATTACCGGTCACCTGACCGTGGAGCGTTAAAGGGTAAGCATCTGATCAGTGAGATGGGTAGGAAGTTCAAGAAGAACGTTTACGCATCTGTTGTTGAGCAGTACGGCTGTATACCTAAACCAGTTAACGTCAACGTTGAGGTAAACATAGTTCTTTTCCCGCCAGATAACAGACGGCGGGATTTGGACAACTACAACAAAGCGCTGTTCGACGCACTGACGAATGCCAGAGTCTGGGAAGACGACAGTCAGGTTAAACGGATGACAATCGAATGGGGGCCTGTAGTAAAGCCTGGAAGGGTAGAGATAACGATCAGCCGATTTGAAACCGTGGCGGGTGCAGCCGCCTGATAAGTGGAGACAGAGCATGCAACAGATGAGCATAACAGTAACGTGTCCGACCCATCATGCAGCAACGGTAGGGCAGCAGATCACCATGTCCAGCCGTGAGATTGCGAAACTGGTTGATTCCCGGCACAGCAATGTCTGCGTAACGATAGAGCGTCTCATGAATTCCGGTGTGATTGGTGGGTATGCTGCATTGCAGTACACCCATCCCCAGAACGGGCAGACATACCATCACTACGAAGTGAACAAACGAGACAGCTATGTAATCGTTGCTCAATTATCGCCGGAGTTTACCGCCCGACTTGTTGACCGCTGGCAGGAACTGGAGAGCAACGGTGGAATGATTGTCCCCCGGTCACTCCCCGAGGCCCTGCGCCTTGCTGCTGATCTTGCAGAACAGAAACAGCGCCTGAGTGAAGAACTGGCAGTAGCCGCGCCGAAAGCTGAGTTCGTCGATCGTTATGTGACGGCGACTGGTTCAATGACATTCCGACAGGTTGCCAAGCTGCTTAATGCCAAAGAGCCAGAGTTTGCGATGTTCCTGATTGAGAACGGCATCATGTACCGGCTTAACCGTGTTCTCACGCCAAAGAGCAAGCATATCGAAGCAGGGCGCTTTGAGGTGAAGACGGGCACGACAAACCAGACAAATTATGCGTTCAATCAGTCCCGCTTCACCGCCAAGGGTGTTCGCTGGATTGGCGGCCTGTGGGCAGAGCATATTGCTAAGGGGCAAGTAGCGTGAGGGCATTACTGACACCTGAAGTGGCACCTATGACCGGGGTAGTGATATTTCGCCCAGGCAGTGAACTGATGCATCTGTTCAGACGTGGGCGTGTTCTTATCGAGCCACAGGCAGAGTCAATGGCTGAGTTACCCTCTGGTCTGCTGCCAGAGACTGCCCAGGAGCTTCAGAACGATCCGTTAATGCGTGATGTCTTCGAAAATCAGAAGGTCATACATCGTGCTGGTGGACTGAATTCACTGGATGCCTGGCTCGAAAGAAAACTGGAATGTCAGTACCCACACAGCGAGTGGCACGATCGCAACTACACCATCACCCGGCATGCGCCTGGCTCAATCCGCACGTGCTGGGGCTGTGACTTAAAAATTCGTGATCAGTTCACTGAAGGTCTGGCGGGTATAGCCCGTGAAAACCTGGTATCCTGGCTACTGAAGGTTGTAAACGGCCAATTAGGTTTCAGTGAGGACCACGTTCTGACGCTGCCGGAGTTTTGCTGGTGGATGGTCAGGAATGACCTGGCTGAAGAGATACCTGAAGCCGTAGCCCATAAAGCTCTTCGTCTGAATGAAGATACTCACCAGTCGGTAACACGTGAAAGCGATATTGTTCCGACATTACCTGCTCAACAACTGGTACAGGAGAAAGCGAAAAAGATAGTGGCGATGAAGGTAGACCCAGAGACACCGGAATCCTTCATGCTTAAACCCAAGCGTCGCCGCTGGGTGAATGAGAAATACACGAGATGGGTTAAGGCCCAGCCGTGCGTCTGCTGTAATAAGCAAGCTGACGACCCCCACCACCTGATTGGCCACGGGCAGGGTGGAATGGGTACAAAGGCACACGACCTGTTTGTGATTCCTCTGTGCAGAGAGCATCACGACGAGTTGCATGCTGATCCTGTGGCATTTGAAGCGAAATACGGTGACCAACTGGTCCTGGTGTTTCGGGTTATAGATCGTGCGCTTGCAATCGGCGTACTGGCGTAAGTGGAGAATGCTAAATGATTAATCCTTCTGAAGTTGGTAAATCTGGTGAAATGGTTCGTCTTCGTACTCTGGAAAGCATCTGGATACAGGGTAAGTTGCGCATGTGGGGCCGTTGGTCTTATATCGGCGGTGGTAGTGGTGGAAATATGTTTAACCAGCTTCTGGCATCCGGGAAAATCACCAAAACGGCAATTAACGAAGCGCTACGCCGGATGAAGAAAGCAGGTATCAGCAAACCTGAACTGGAAGCGTTCTTCAAAGAGATTCAGGAAGGTAATAATAAAAGCGGCCTGGCGTTCTGTTCAGACGAAGAAGGGCTGTTAGTGGACGGTGTCATTGCTTCTGTACTGATGAATGATGACTACCGATCGCTCTATAGCGTGATTGTCGACCGCCATCGCCTACGCAAGAGCAAGCTGCAGATGGCCAATGAACTGCAGGCTAAACATCCTGACTGGCCGCTGATCACCTGTCGTCGGCGCATTGATACTTGGCTAAGTCTGGCAGAATCGATCCTATACGCTCCAGTTTGTGACGCATTCGGCACAAATAGCGACAGATTTAAGTTGCAGAGTGAGCAATAAAGTGCTTAAATTGTGGTAGGCTCGGGACGTTAAAGCGAACTGAGCAACAGAACAAAAAGAAACCCGCTCTTGGCGGGTTTTTTCTATTCCTCATTTTTCAAATTAAACCAATACCTTCCGGCAGACTTTGTAACCAGAATGGATGGAAATCTTCTCACTGTTTTGGCAATTTCAAGCGCTTTTTTAGCAACTTCCTCTTTTGATTCATCCGAAGAGTAGTTGTACTCAGCATCTGGAAGTTTATAAGTCTTTCCTGAATCATCTGCCGTTATCGTTTTGACAAATCCCGCAGACATCATCTTCTCATGAAGTTCTTCATAGTCGTCGGGCTGATTATTATGCAACTCAACCCTAACGGTAAATCTACTCATCTGTTTATCCTCACTATTCTCAGTGCAAATGATGAGGTTAATCCGATTTATCCATAACTAAAAGCGCGTTTTTTAATTTTCCCCTCGTTCTGAGAGGACTCACGGCAATAAGAGGGGGACTGAATGTCCGATCCTGTTTCTGGCACTACGGTCGCTGCTGGTGGACTACTGGGAGCCAGCATGTTTGGTTTTGCAACCGGTATTGATTATGGCGTGGTATTTGGCGCATTCGCTGGTGCAGTATTTTATGTAGCGACAGCGGCAAATATCACACGAGTACGATTGATTGCTTACTTCATGACGTCATTCATTGTTGGCGTCCTTGCTGCTGGCCTGGTTGGTTCAAAGTTGTCACAGGCTACCGGGTATAGTGACAGGCCATTAGACGCACTTGGTGCTGTTGTAGTGGCGGCGATGACAATCAAAGTGCTCACATTTTTCAACAGTCAGGATTTGGGAAGCCTGTTCAGTATTCTTTCGCGATTCCGTGGAGGAGGGGCCAGCAATGGTAACAAGTGATCCGTCAGCGATGGTGAATGCAGGTATTTGTGCAGTCATCGTCCTTGTCCTGATGTTCTACCAGCGTGAAGGGGCAAGACATCGCCCCGCAATATCATTGCTGGCGTACTTCGTTGTGCTGGTTTATGCCAGCGTTCCATTCCGATATCTGTTTGGCCTCTACCAGGAGTCACACTGGATGGTGGTCATCGTAAACCTTCTTATTTGCGCTGCCGTCTTATGGGCTCGTGGGAACGTGGCGCGTCTCGTTGATACGCTGAGGCATTAATGAACCAATCACAATTTCAACAGGCGGCTGGTGTAAGCGCCGGGTTAGCTTCGCGCTGGTTTCCGCACATTGACGCAGCAATGAAAGAGTTCGGCATTGTTAAGCCTGAAGATCAGGCAATGTTTATTGCTCAGTCAGGACATGAATCAGCGGGATTCTCTGCGCTGGTGGAGAGCTTCAACTATACCCCTGCCGCTCTGCTGACCACCTTTGGACGCCGCATTACGAACTATCAGGCATATATGCTTGGGCGTGACAAAGAAAAAGGGCAGGTAGCCAATCAGCCAGCCATTGCAAATCTTGTGTACAGCAATCGCCTCGGTAATAAAGCATCAGCTGATGGGTGGAAATATCGTGGACGTGGACTGATTCAGATTACCGGTCTTGATAATTACCGCCGCTGCGGAACGGGATTAAAACTGGATTTAGTCAGTAATCCTGAGTTGCTGGAAAAGGATATGAACGCTGCACGATCAGCTGCATGGTTCTACGCCACCAGCGGATGCCTGAGTTATTCCGGCGATCTGGTTCGCATCACTCAGATCATCAATGGTGGACAGAACGGTATTAACGACCGTCGTGCACGCTACGCCAAAGCAAAATCGGTGCTCTCATGATTAAGTGGCTGGTTCTTCTCATTCCACATTGGGAAACGGACACGGTTGTTTTGCAGGAGAAGGGTGACGAATTACATATCGTTTGCAGTTATAGCGATATTAAACCTGGCGAGGTGTTCGATGGGATGTGTGAACTTAAAACCTTCACATGGCTTAACTGGTCTTTCCCATACGGTCAGCCTATCAACGTCCGCTCATTTGAACCAAAGGTGATCGCATGAGCATTGTAGAAATCATTATCGGCGTTATTGGTGCAATTATGGTTGCAGCTGCTAGTGGTTTTGGTGTTGGCCATTTGCGAGGCACCAGTAAAGCGGAAGCCAAAGCAGATCAGCAGCGCACTGAAGAACGCGTATCAGCTACTGAAGCCGTTGCAGAACGCCGGGTAGAGACAACAAAAGGAGCCAGGGATGTACAGCAGACTGTTAATCATCTTCCTGATGACGATGTTGACCGTGAGTTGCGCGAAAAATTTACCCGCAAAACCTGAAGTAACTGACACGGCCTGTGACTGGGTAAGCATCATCTACCTTACTGAGCACGATATTGCCGTGTTGGATAAACAGACGAAGCGGGACATATTGGCGCACAACAAATCAGTGCAGGCTAACTGCATGAAGGAGCCAGGTCGTGAACGTAGAGAACTTAAGTAACGCGCATTACATCTATAACGAGATGAAAGAGCTACAGCGACAGAAAGGCATACTGGAAAGCGGTGCCGGGCTTGGGGTGACAATCCAGTCTACCTATCAGGATAACGCCTTTCTTGATGCCATACGCCCGCATGCAGTGACCGAACTGGATAGACGCATTCAGCAAAAGATCGAAGCACTAGCGAAACTCGGGGTGACATTCACTTAAAGGTTTTGTTGCTGTAGCGTTTAGTAAGTTCAAGGGTTATCCAAAAACATATTACATCAATGATTTTCTCAATATGTGGAGCGTATGCAAGTACAAGTTCGAGCGCGGTTTGGTGGTTCATTTTATCTCCTAGGCTTTATATGTGGAGATAGTCACTAGTTGCCATCTCCTAGTGTAGTGCCTAAAGCTTGCACAGCATGTAGAAGCAGCAGTCTAGTGTACTAGACCGCTTGAATACTCTGAATCAACTAAACACTTAAGCTCGACCGGATGGCATTACAACAGGCATTCATTGAGTGCCTGTGATAATGCTTTTAGATATAATCTCCTCAACTCAAGTGGGCGATTATGAATACTGATTATTTTTCTTATGAAACGTTAATTGCAGCCCGAGACTCTGCATATTGGGCAAAGCTGTCTATGTATGGAACTTGGTTTGCCGGTGCTGCGACTTTTGCGGCCGTCCTTGTCGCGCTCAGAAGACCCGTACCAAGAATAAGAGGTCAGGCAACCATAATCATAGCCAGCCCCCCCCCATACGACAACCCGACTTATGGGGTAGGGGTGTCAATAAATAATATCGGTACGAATCCGGTTAAAATAAATTCATTAATATGGAAGTTTAGTAAAGATACGAGGGTCATGTATCTCACAAGTCAACCTGGTGATACTTTACCAAAAAGAATTGAGCATGGTGATAGCGCATCCTTCTTTTTCTTGGACGATGAAGAAGGGGAGTGGTTGGCAGATTTAAAGAAATGGAATAAATAAACTGGTGGCAAAGCTAAACAATTAAGAATTGAAGTCACTCTTGGAACAGGAGACGTGTTTTATATTCGTCCCAGAAAGGATGTATTAGATTTTATTAACAAAGAATAACCGCCTTCGGGCGGTTTTTTATTGCGCTTCGCACGCGCATATCAAAGAGAGTCTTTCAGTAGTGAGCCTGGGTGATGCCGTTAGGTTGCGTTTACCTCTCGGGCGGCATTGCCGTGCGACAGGCTCACGTCTAAAAGGAAACGCACATGAGGCTTACAGTTCTGGATGATGATCCAGGAAGAAAGATTAACCTGCGTAAAGAGCGGTACCTCGTCTTAGTTGATGGTAAAGAGATAAAGCATGTTTTCACTGCTGACGATGAAAAAGGCGAAGTTATTGCAGCAGAACTAGGTCCTGACGGATTTATGGTTGTAGATAACGGAGAAGTGAAAAGGATAGCAATTCGCGGCACCGTTGAAATCAAACGCCTAGAATCCTAACGGAGTACATATGCAAGTAACGATTGACGGTATTCAATATGTGCCTGTCAGCATTTCACGTTCCACAATTGGCATCGCAATAACTACTCATAATAGGCCGGAAATTCTTAAGCGTGCCATTGAGCAGCATATGAAACATCTTCCATCTGGTGCGCTGGTGGTCGTGATAGATGATGGCTCAAAGCCTGCCGCTGTTGTACCGGCTAACGTGAAGCTGTTTCGACATGATCAATCATGCGGTATTGTCGCTTCGAAGAACGCCAGCCTGACCGCGCTGGTGGACGCGGGGTGTGAGCATCTCTTCCTGTGGGATGATGACGCGTGGCCAATCGCTGATAATTGGCATCTCCCTTACATCGAATCTCCAGAGCCGCATCTGGCTTATCAATTTCTCGATCTGGCTGGCCCACGAAAAATAAACGATATGACCGTCTTGTATCGGGATGATAAGCATATCGCTTACACCGGGCAGCGCGGCGTTATGCTTTATTACCACCGCAGCGCCATTGATAAGGTTGGCGGCTTCGATCCGGTATACGGTCGTGGAATGTACGAGCATCCTGATCTGGCTCTTCGTATTCACAACGCGGGGTTATCGACCTGGGCGTTTGCTGATGTTGCGGGCTCTGAAAAGCTCATTCATTCGATGGATGAATACGAAGAGGGTGCGCGTTCAATTCCCCGACCTGAGCGTGAAGCGTTAGCAAAAGCTAATGCTGTTATTTATAGCGCCCGACGCGATAACGGTTACACCGCATACGTTCCTTTCAGGAAACAGCGCAACGTGGTGATTACGGCATTGCTGACCAGCCAGAATGATCCACAACGTCAGCGAAGGATGAAAGCGTCTCCTGAGTTGGTTCAGGGATGGGCAACGTCTATTCGTGGCGCTGATGCAGTGGTACTGGCTGACGAATTGGATACAGCACCGAAAGGTGCGAACCTTTTCAAAGTGTCACCTTTGTCAATGAGTCCCTATTTCGCACGATGGCTGCATATTTATCAGTATCTGCGCGCTCATCCAGAGTATCGCCTTATCTGGTGTACTGATGGTACCGATGTCGAAATGCTTAGAGAGCCATGGACAGAAATGCAGCCGGGTAAAATTTACGTGGGCTCAGAGCATAAGACGTATGCCGACGAATGGATGAAGTCCAATCACCACGGCAAAGTGTATAGCGAGTTCATCGAGAAGCACATTGATGAACCGCTGCTCAACGCTGGACTACTTGGTGGTAGTCGTGACGATGTAATGGAGTTTGCTCACAGGATCATCAGACAGTATTACCTGATTGAAAGCCATCATTTCTGGAGGATGGAGACAGCTCGCCCCGCGCTGGTCGATATGGGTGCCTTCGGTATGGCTGCGAAGTCTTTTGGCAATAGAGTCGTTACCGGCCCTAAGGTTCATACCATTTTTAAAACTGATGGTATCGGTAAGGAGTTCGCATGGTTTCGCCACAAGTAATGTTTGTGGTTATTGGTCATCATGTTCGCCGTAAACAGGCATTGATTTTGGCTGAATCTATCGGTGCTACCCTGATGATTGATACTGATGATCACGGTGCTAACTGGAATCATCGCCGCGCGCTGGAATGGGCAGCCAATCAATCATGCCGTGTGGTAGTGCTTGAAGATGATGCTATGCCAGTTGCTGATTTCTGCGAAAAGATTGCTGTATGGCTTGCACGTTATCCGGATGCACTGTGTTCATTTTATCTCGGCACTGGCCGTCCACCACAGTATCAACTGGAGATAGCATCAAAGTTAATAGCAGCTGATAAGGCCAGAGCTGACTTCATTACATTGCCGCGTCTTATTCATGGCGTCTGCTACAGCGTACCTCAGCAACATATCAAGAGAGTGCTGGATAAATGGAACCACAGCAAAGCAGCTGACTATGCAGTCGGTGATGCTTACGGTGGCCCTGTTGTCTATCCATGCTACTCACTCGTTGACCACGCTGATGGACAGCCAGTAGAACAAGCCAGAGACAATCAGCCAAGAACAGAACGCCGCAAAGCATGGAGGTTAAATGTCTAAGCTAAAGACACTACAGCCGCGCTTGAAAGCTATCGACACCCGACGAATAAAGCCTGTCTATGGTGAGAATCGTCGAGTGAGTGGAAGCGCAAGGGTGAGCCTCAAGCGTCGTATATATGTGCGCGACGGTGGCCACTGTTGCATGTGTCAGCGAGTGGTTGACCTGCATGACAGTGAACTTGATCACCGCATAGCACTACAGTTTGGTGGTGACAACTATGAGAGCAACCTGTGGACTCTCTGCATTGAGTGTCACTCTGGGAAGTCGTCTCGTGAAGCAGCAGCAGGTCAGCCAGATGCCGAGGCGCTCAAGCACCCGGTGCCTTCAGGTGAGGGGCAGGCCGGAATCATTGTGATCTGACGCAAACGAGAATGGGTATCATCAACATTGAAGGATAGTTGCATTTGAAATCATTTTGAATGGAAATGATATCCATTATCAACAATGCCGGGGGGGTATGGTCGGGTGTCAACGCTGATCACGCTGGACACCGCGCCCCCTCTCACGCGCAGAAAATTTTCCCCTTTGGAGGGTGTTAACGTGTTAACAGGACAAAAGCGCAAATTCGCACAAGCGCTGATGTCCGGTTCATCCCAGGCTGAAGCAGCCCGAAAGGCCGGTTACTCCGAGAAAACCGCGAGGTCACAGGGTTCCCGGCTGGCAAAAGACCCGGATATCATCGCGTTTATCAGTAAAAAACGTGGGGCCGAGGTCATTGCCGAGCAGGCTGTTTCTGAACCAGATGATCTGCCAAAAGTTGTTAACAGAACGGTGAAGGAATTTGATGATCCGCTTGAGTTCCTGAAAGCAGTGATGAACGACGTATCAGAAGAGACGGATGTCAGAAAAGACGCCGCAAAAGCGATGCTGCCATACCTTCACCCCAAAAAAGGAGAAGGCGGTAAAAAGGATGCAAGACATGCCGCCGCGAAGGTCGCAGCAACGGGTAGCAAGTTTGGAGCAATGGCACCGCCGAAGCTTGTTGTTAATAACAAGGGGTAATCAATGACTCAATGGACCACGGCTTGCCCTGAATGGGAATCTCTTCTGGTTGCAAAGCAATCAATCATCCCACCACCAATTTTCCCAGACCAGGCAGAACAGGCACTTGGCATCTTCAAAGAGTTACGCGTCTCTGATTTACCAGGTAAGCCAACATTTGGTGAGTGTTCTGAGGAATGGGTATTTGACTTTGTTAATGCCATTTTCGGTGGCTATGAAGCAGAGACTGGTAAGCAGTTAATCCGCGAATATGGACTACTTATCTCGAAAAAGAACACAAAATCGACCATCGCTGCAGGAATTATGCTGACCGCGCTAATCCTGTGCTGGCGTGAAGATGAAGAGCACCTGATTCTCGCGCCGACAAAAGAGGTGGCTGATAACAGTTTTAAACCTGCTGCCGGGATGATACGCGCCGATGAAGAGCTATCTGATATGTTCCAGATTCAGGACCATATCCGCACAATCACACACCGAGTAACACGAAATACACTCAAAGTAGTAGCAGCTGACACCGATACTGTTTCAGGTAAAAAGTCAGGGCGCATTCTGGTCGATGAACTTTGGTTGTTTGGCAAGCGAGCTAATGCCGAAGCCATGTTTATGGAAGCACTTGGTGGGCAGGTATCTCGCAACGAAGGGTGGGTTATATTCCTGACTACGCAAAGTGATGAACCGCCTGCTGGTGTATTCAAAGAACGCCTTGATTACTGGCGAGCTGTGCGAGATGGGAAGATTAATGACCTTAAAACACTCGGCGTCCTGTATGAATTCCCTGACTCTATGGTGGAAAGCAAGGCTTACCTTGAACCAAAAAATTTCTACATCACCAATCCGAATATTGGACGTTCGGTAAGTGAAGAATGGATTGCCGATCAGCTTCTGAAGAACCAGAACAAAACAGACGGCACATTACAGCAGTTCCTTGCGAAACACCTCAATATCGAAATTGGTCTGAACCTCCGCAGTGACCGATGGGCAGGTGTTGATTTCTGGGAGCCGCAAATCAGGCAGGTAACATTCAGCGATATCCTTCAGCGAGCTGAGGTTGCTACGGTTGGGATAGATGGTGGTGGCCTTGATGACCTTCTTGGTCTTTACATTATTGGTCGTGACAAAGAAACCCGTGAGTGGATTGGATGGGGCCATGCCTGGGCGCATGAAATAGCTGTGCGCCGCAGAAAAAGCGAGGAATCCAGGTTCAACGATTTCGTTAAGGCCGGTGACCTGACTATCGTTAAGCGGGTAGGACAGGACACTGAGGAAGTTGCTGAATATGTCAGTCGTATTAATGACGCAGAACTGTTGGATAAAATTGGCATTGACCCTTCTGGTGTCGGTCAAATCCTTGATGCTCTTGTAGAAGCTGAAATACCTGAAGATTCAGTTGTCGGTGTCAGCCAAGGCTGGAGACTTGGTGGTGCAATTAAGACAACAGAGCGCAAGCTTGCTGAGGGTGTGCTTATTCATGGTGGACAGCCATTAATGGCCTGGTGTGTAGGCAATGCCAGGGTAGAACCTAAAGGTAACGCTATCCTTATCACCAAACAGGCTAGTGGAAAGGGGAAAATTGACCCCCTTATGGCCTTGTTTAATGCCGTTTCGCTAATGGCACTTAATCCTGAAGCGAAGAAGAAAGATTACCAGGTATTTTTTATATAAATAACACGTCAGTTAATGACCCGCCACGGCGGGTTTTTTCGTTTCTGGAGGACAGTAAATGAAGCTTGACCGCGCATGTACGATCATGACGGTGAAAGCGGTGGATGAGGACAAACGGATAATCACCGGAATTGCTTCCACACCATCACCTGACCGTGACGGCGACATTATGGACCCTGACGGTGCGAAGTTCGGCAGTGAAAACCCTTTTCTTTGGCAGCACGACAGAACCCAACCTATTGGGAACTGTTCTGCAAAGAAAGTGAAAGAAGGGCTTCAGATCACGGCGCAACTTGTTAAGCCAACACCTGACATGCCATCGCAGCTGGTAGCCAGGCTTGAAGAAGCGTGGGCATCAATCAAATCAGGTCTTGTGAAAGGCCTGTCTATCGGCTTCAAGCCAATTAAATATGCATATCTCGACTCTGGTGGCATCCATTTTCTTGAATGGGAGCTTCTTGAAGTCTCTGCAGTAACGATCCCGGCGAATGCCGAGTGTTCGATTCAAACCGTTAAATCGTTTGACCGCCAGTTACTCGCCGCGCTCGGCACTGAGAAACCGGTAGTGAAAACCATAAATTCTGCTGGCGCTTCAGCACCGAATAAATCTTCTCAAAAAGGAAAATCAACGATGAATATCGCTGAACAGATCAAAAGTTTTGAAAACAAGCGTGCAGCGCTGGCCTCTTCACTGAACGACATCATGAGTAAAGCCGCCGATGAAGGCCGCACGCTGGATGCGGAAGAAACAGAAAGCTACGATAACACTTCCACTGAAATCAAAGCAGTCGACGAGCACCTTAAACGCCTGCGTGATATGGAAAACAGCATGGCATCAACCGCCAAGCCAGTTACTAAAGCAGCATCTGGTGAAGTTACAGTGGTGAATAACGCGCCGTCCATCATCCGTGTAGAGCCAAAACTGGAAAAAGGTATCGCCTTTGCCCGTTTCGCCAAGTCTCTGGCGGCTGGTAACGGTAGCCGTTCTGAAGCCCTGCAGATTGCGAAAAACCAGTATCCTGATGACACCAAACTTCATCACGTTCTGAAAGCTGCGGTAAGTGCTGGTACTACCACAGACCCTGCCTGGGCTGGTGCACTGGTTGAATATCAGGATTACGCGCAGGATTTCGTTGAGTTTCTGCGTCCTCAGACCATTATCGGACGTTTTGGCCAGGGTAACATCCCGTCCCTGCGTCAGGTTCCGTTCAATGTTCGCATTCCGGCGCAGACCTCCGGTGGTTCTGCTAACTGGGTTGGTCAGGGTAAAGCCAAGCCTCTGACCAAGTTTGACTTCGCAACTATCACCTTCGGTTTCTCCAAAGTGGCTTCTATTGCAGTACTGACCGAAGAGTTGATCCGTTTCTCAAATCCATCTGCTGATGCTCTGGTGCGTAACGCCTTGGCTGAAGCGGTGATCGCGCGGCTGGATACCGACTTCATCGACCCGGCAAAAGCGGCAGTAGCTGATGTTTCCCCGGCATCTATTACCAACGGCATTACTGCGATTACGTCTACTGGCGATCCGGATACCGATGCTGCAGCAGCATTTGGTAAATTTATTACCAATAACCTGCAGCCGAATGGCGCGGTATGGCTGATGTCCAGTACTACGGCTCTCACTCTCTCAATGCGTAAAAATGCCCTGGGCCAGAAAGAGTATCCTGACATGACCATGCTGGGCGGTACATTCCAGGGTCTGCCAGTAATTGTCTCCCAGTACGTTGGCAATCAGTTGGTATTGGTTAACGCGCCGGATGTGTACCTGGCTGATGACGGCGGTGTAGCCGTTGATATGTCTCGCGAAGCTTCTCTGGAAATGCAGAGTGCTCCGACCCATGACAGCACCACACCAACGGCAGTGGAACTGGTATCCATGTTCCAGACCAACAGCGTGGCCATTCGTGCAGAGCGCTGGATTAACTGGAAACGTCGTCGCGATGCAGCAGTAGCTGTTATCTCCAGCGTTGATTACAGCACTGGCGCTACCAGCTAAGAAGGAGGGCGGGGGAAACCCCGCCATTTCATATGGCAAAGATCAGATACCTACAGCGTACACATGACTCATTGCCAGGTGATGAGAAGATTGTGAATGACCAGTGCGCAAAGGTGCTGGTTCTGCTGCATAAAGCTGAATATGTAACTGGCAAAAAAGCTGGTGGACCGAAAAAGAAAAACGTTAACGCGGAGAATGGCTGATGTGGAATCCTTTTAGGCGTAAAGAGAAAGCACTACAGCAACCATCATCTCGCGGCTGGACTCCAATATTTTCCTTTGTCAGAGAATCTTTCGCTGGTGCATGGCAAAGAAACATGGAAATCAGGAATGAGACCGTACTTTCGTATTATGCGGTGTTCTCTTGCATTACGCTGATAGCCAGTGACATTTCAAAGATGTCGGCAGCAATTCAGGCAAAAGATTCTAACGGCATCTGGAAAGAAGTTTCGGATACTGAATTCGACACACTAATCAGTAAACCTAACCAGTTTCAGAACACAATTCAGTTTTTTGAAACGTGGATGAATTCAAAACTTTCTCGCGGAAATACCTACGTGATGAAGGTTAAAAACAATTCCGGGAAGATTACAGAACTTCGTATTCTTGATCCGGATAAAGTCACACCCTTAGTTGCTGATGATGGTTCTGTTTTTTACCAAATCAGCCCTGACCAGATTAGCGGTTTGCCGACACAAGTAACCGTTCCGGCGCGAGAAATAATTCATGATCGCTTTAACTGCCTATTTCATCCTTTGATCGGTATTTCTCCTATCTATGCATGTGGACTCGCAGCAATGCAGGGTAAGCACATCCAGGAAAGCTCTGCGTTCTTCTTTAAAAATGGCGGCAAACCAAGTGGCGTTATTACTATTCCTGGCTCTGTTGATGCTGACAAAGCCACAGAAATAAAAAAAGCATGGGATGCTGGTTACACAGGGGAAAATGCAGGAAAGACTGGACTGTTATCAGGTGGCGCAGAATACAAAGCGATCACCATGTCTGCGGTAGATGCGCAGACTGTTGAGCAGCAGAAACTTTCTGCAGAAATAGTTTGTTCTGCCTTCCATGTCCCGGCATATAAGGCTGGCGTTGGCGAAATCCCAAGTTCTGATAACGTTGAAGCACTTGAACAACAATATTACTCGCAGTGCCTTCAGGTACTGATTGAGTCTATCGAGTCACTCTTGAAAGAAACTTTCGAACTGGATGGCAAAAAGCGTGTTGAGCTTGATATCGGCGCGCTGTTACGAATGGACAGCGAACGCAGAATGAAAGCGCTGGGTGATGGAGTTAAAAACACCATCCTTACTCCAAACGAAGCTCGCAAAAGTGAAAATCTCCCTCCAGTTGAAGGCGGAGATTCACTCTTCCTGCAGCAGCAAAACTTCAGCTTGGCAGCTCTGGCAAGACGAGACGCATCTGAAGATCCGTTCAGCAAAGGACAGCAGCAGACACAACCATCACCAGAGCCAGTAGAAGAAAGTGGAAAGGCACTAAGCGAAACTGAACTTTTCGCGGCGAAAACAATGCTCAGAGGATTATTAACAAAATGAATGAACGTGAATTATCCCTGATAAAGGCGCTTGGTGAAGAGTTTGGAACAGCCATTCAAAAAATGGCAGATGACTTTCAGCAAGCGCTGGAGAAAACAGCCAGTAATCTGGAAAAGCAACTTGAAGAATTGAGGGGATCAATCCCTGAAGTTCAACCTGTAGAAATTCCTGATGTATCAAAAATGGTTGCAGACGCGGTGAGTGCTATTGAATTGCCGAAAGCACCAGAACTACCCGACTTTAGCCAGATCATCGCTGAAGCAGCTAAAAGTGCGGTGAACCAGTCTTTAGAATCACTTCCCAAGCCTAAGGATGGTAAAAGCGTCACGGTTGATGATCTGCGTCCCCTTGTCGAAGAGGTAGTTAATGCGTTAATTCCTGAGCCTGTAGATGTTGAAAAGCTCGCTCAGGATTTGTTGTCAAAGATTCCTGTTCCTGAACCGGGTTCCAATGGTCGTGACGCTCTTGCAATAGAGCTTGAACCATTCATCGATGAGAAAAAAAACTATCCACGCGGTACCTATGCGACTCACAAAGGCGGACTTTGGCGCTCCCATGAAAAGACGCACGGCATGCGGGGCTGGGAATGTATTGTTGACGGTGTGTCTGGCATTGATATCAAACAAGATAACCAGCGAACCTTCTCAATTTCTCTCGAAAGAGCAAGCGGAACTGTTGAAGTTAAGTCCTTTGACATCCCGGTAACTATCTATCGCGATGTATTCAAATCTGGTACCGAATATCAACCTGGCGATACGGTCACATGGGGTGGTTGTATGTGGCATTGCAACGAGAAAACATGCGACAAGCCTGGTGAGACAGGATCGAAAGGATGGACGCTTGCTGTTAAGAAAGGGCGAGATCTGAGGGATAAGCCATGATTGAACTGGTTACGCTCGAAGAGGCTAAGTTGCATCTCCGTATTGACGACGATTACGGAGATTCAGACCTTACCTTAAAAATTCAGGGCGGCAGCGCAGCAATACTTTCCTACATTCAGGGAAGTCGCTCGTTAGTCGTGGATGATTCAGGGAAACTAATTGATGGTGAGGCGCTTACTCGCGTTCAGACGGCCCTGCTGGTTCTTCTTGGCTATCTTGACCGTAACCGCGGCGGCGAAGAAGAAGAAAAGTTGAAACAGGGGGAACTTCCATTTTCTGTTTCAATGCTGATTTACGACCTCCGTAAGCCGACAATTATTTAAGGGGCAGGTATGGCATGCGCAGGATGCGCCAGACGGCGCGAGTGGATTAAAAAGTGGACGAGGATTGCCTATGAACGAGCAGCAGGTAAACGAACTAACGGCGGCATTGAAAGCGCTGGCAACGTCTCAACTGAAACAGGCAGAAGCGATAAACCGTCTGGCTCAGGCTGATGAAACACTGATATCTCTGATTGCAAAAACGCTCGTTGATGAAATTGACGATGAGTTTCCACCGCAAACCTATCTTGATGGCAAGCCGAGGTAATTGTGGAATTTGCAAAACTGCGCCACCGCGTCACCATTCAGCGGAGAACCGCTATCCAGTCACCTACTACTGGTGCAATGGAATACACCTGGAATGACCTTGCAGATGTGTGGGGTAGCGTGGTTGCCTCTTCGGTCAGGGATTTCATTACAGCCCAGGCATCAAACGTAAAAGTAACGGCCAGAATCACTATCCGATACCGGGAAGATATCCAGGAGAAAGACCGTATTCTTTTCCGTGGCAAAATCTACAGCATTGAGGGGATTCTTCCTGACCCTGATAGTGGACTTGAATATCTCACGCTTCCGTGCTCAGAGGGGGTAAAGGATGGCTGACAGCATTGAGTTTAAGCTTGAAGGTGTAGATTCACTGCTTGGTAAGTTAGAAGCCATTACCACGGAAACCAAGCGCAAAACAGGGCGCTCCGCACTGAGGAAGGCGGGAAACGTTATCGTAACTCAGATAAAGAGAAACGCAGAGCGGCTCGACGATCCTCACACCGCACGTAGCATTGCTGATAACGCTGCGTTGCGCTGGAATGGTCGTATGTTTAAACAAACCGGTGATCTTGCCTTCAGGATAGGCATTCTTCAGGGAGCCGTATTAAAAAAGCATCCAAGCACTGCGAAAGATGCACCCACTCCTCACTGGCGTCTTCTTGAGTTTGGCACTGAAAAGATGGCAGCAAAACCGCTCGTTCGTGCTGCTGCAAATTCCAGGCTGATAGAGGTTTTCAACACCTTCTCTGTTAACTACGAAGCGGGGATTGACCGAGCTATCAAACGAGCGCAGAAGAAAGGAGAAACGGCATGATTGCTCCTATTTTTCCTGTTTGCGCGTCGAGTCCTGAAGTCACAGCCTTACTCGGAAGCAATCCGGTAAGAATTTACCCTTTCGGCATTCAGGACGATAACGTTGTTTATCCATACGCCGTCTGGCAAAACCTCCCAGGAGGAGGTCCGGAAAACTATCTTAATCAGCGCCCAGATGCTGACAAGTTCTCATTGCAGGTTGATGTATATGCTGATACCGCCGATGAGGCAATGCTTGCAGCTCAGGCAATTATTTATGCTATTGAGTTGAAGGCAAATATTGTCAGATACGGACCTCAGGATAGAGATGAGTCCACCCTTAAGTACCGATATTCATTCGACGTTGACTGGATAGTCAATCGATAACAAACCTTCCACAACCGGCCTTGAGCCGGTTTTTTTATACCCGGAGATAATTATGTCAGTAGTGACTCAAGGCACTCAGATGTACGTTCTGAATAACGGTGTGGTCAGTGAAGTTGAATGTATTACTTCATTCTCACCAGGTAGTAGCCCGGCAGATCAGATTGAGGATACCTGCCTGAGCGAAACTAATACACGCTCCTACAAAAAAGGGTTACGCACTCCTGGTCAGGCCACAGTTGCACTTAACGCGGACCCCGCAAACGCCAGCCATGTAATGCTTAGCAACCTTGCTGAATCAAGCGACCAGACAAACCTGACTTTTGCTATCGGCTGGGCTGATGGAACGGATGAACCAATGGTAGCAACTTCTGGTGATCCAGATGCAGTTGATGGTCTGTCTCTGCCGGATACACGTACCTGGTATGTATTCCAGGGCTATGTTTCAGATTTCCCGTTCGACTTCCAGGCCAATACGGTAGTTCAGACTTCCGCGACTATTCAGCGTTCCGGCCAGGGCGTATGGGTTCCTAAAGCACAGCCAACCAGCTAAACGTCATAATCTGCCAACTCGCGGGGGCAACCCCGCAATGAGAGAGTAATAAATGAAACTGAATATGGATTCGTTAAAACAGGCAGGGGCGTTCACTGGTCGTCCTGTTGAGAAGGAAATAACCTGGAAGCAGGGAGATAAAGAGATCACAGCTACCGTTTATATCAGGCCAATGGGCTATCACGATGCGGTATCAAATGTTCTTTCAGCAGTGGGTAAGATTGATGGTGTTGCAGGGCGTATCGCTGCATCAATCTGTGATGAAAATGGCGCTCCTGTTTTCACTGTCGCCGATATCACTGGCGAAGCAGATCCTGAGCGCGGCGCACTTGATGGTGCTCTTACCGTTGCTCTGCTTGTCGCTATTCAGCAGGTTAACGACCTGGGAAAGGCGAACTCAGCGCAGAAGACGAATTCTGGTGTGAATTAGTTCTCAACGGGATAGGCGGTCGCACCATTGCTGAAGCAAAAGAACGCGTTAGTGTTACAGAGTATCGCGACTGGGTTCTTTACCGTCAAAAGTACGGAAGCCTTAACGGAATGATGCGTACCGAGTGGGCCGCTGGCCTTATTTCTTCTGTGCTGGCTAACGTCAACCGTGGAAAAGATTCCCCCTCCTTCAAAGTAACAGACTTCACACCACACATTAACGAGCCTTCCATTTCACTGGAGCAGGCTATGCAGGAGTGGACATAGCATGGCTGGTAAATCCCTCGGAACGCTGACCATTGACCTGGTAGCTAAGGTTGGTGGATTTGTATCTGGTCTAAGCCAGGCTGAACGAGCATCACAAAAATGGCGAAAACAGGTTCAGGCTGATGCAAAAGCGGCTGCAGTAGCATTTACTGGTTTTGCTACCGCAGCAAGTGCGGCAGCTATCGGTGTCGGCGTCGCCGGTTACAACCTGCTAAAAACAACGTCAAAGCAGATTACCGAAACAGACCGTTGGGCTAAGTCGCTCAATATGTCTACGCAGTCTTTGCTTGCCTGGCAGTATGCAGCTGAAAAAGCTGGCGTATCCGGTGACCAGATGGCCGATATCTTCAAGGATATTGGCGATAAAATTGGTGATGCTGTACTGAATAAATCTGGGGAAGCGGTTGATGCTCTAAATGCACTCGGATTATCGGCTAAAAAATTAGCCGGAGAATCGCCAGATAAGCAATTGCTGGCTATCAGCAATGCGCTCGGAAAGATTAAAACAAACGCTGAAAAGACCACAATCCTTGAAAGTCTTGGCAACGACCTTTCAAAGCTTCTCCCATTACTTGATCAGGGAGGAGAAAAACTTCGCCAGTATATGGATGCGGCAAAACAGTTTGGCGTTGCCCCTGACGATGCTGATATCGAAAAGTTGGTGAAAGTAAACTCCCTGTTTGAGGACATGGAGACGCAGGTAAACGGCGTAAAAATTGAGATTGCAACCGGCCTTGCCAATGTTGACCTGTCAGGATTACAGAACGCGATCACTGACATGGGGGATGTATTCAAAGATCCTCAGGTTATTCAGGGTTTGACAGACCTGGTTGGTGGTGTTGTTGACCTCGCGACCTGGCTTGTTAAAGTTGGTGCTGAAGCAGGGAAGCTAATTGACTTGTACAAAGGCGGTAAGGCTGTAGGTGACAACGCATCTGTAACTGATATAGAGCGCCGCCTCAACAATCTTAAAGCTGATGTAGAAGATCAGGGATTCCTTGCCAGCTTTAACCGAATCGGTATGGACGTTGACGGGAAAAAAGCTGAAATAGCGCAATTAGAACGCCGACTCTCCATCATGAAAGCCGGTAATAATCTTCCTCTCGCCCAGGCCACTATAGCTGCCCCATCTTCATCCAGAAATAACTATTCCTTAGGTACTGGAGAAACAAACGGTAAATCGTCTCCAGATGCCGGGGCCAAGAAACTGGAATCAGCGTTTAAATCTCTGGAAATGAGCTATCAGCGCCAGATAGCGCTAATTGACACAACTGGCAAAAAGAATCAGCAGGTAACCGAGCTTGAGAAGCTGCGTTTTGATTTCACTTCTGGGAAATTAACAGGAATTAATGCAGCTCAGAAAGAACGACTTGAGCAACTTGCTACTGAGATAGACCGTCTCAACTCACTCAAAAAAGCCAACGAAGAAAATCTTAAGCTTGTTGAGTTCACAGCTAATTTACGCAAACAAAATCAGAATGAACAGGCAAGTAATGATTCTGATTTTATCGGCGCAGGTATGGGAGACAAGACTCGCCAGCGCATGAAGGAATTGCTGGATATCCAGCGTAGTTTTCTCGACAGGCAGCAAGATCTACAGAAACAGTACCAAAGTGGTGATATAAGCAAATCGCTTTATGACCAGGAAACGGCAGCGTTACAGCAGGCGCTTGATGACCGTCTTGATATTCAGGAGGACTACTACAAAAAGTCTGATGCTCAGATGGGCGACTGGCAAAGCGGGATAATGGACGCGTTGAATGATTATGCTGATAAATCAGCTGATTATTACCAGACTGCTGCAGATGCGATGACCTCTATTCTTGGTGGGGCAACCTCAGTTATTTCTGACAACCTTAATGATCTTGTGCACGGTGCAGAAGATTTAGGTGATTTCTTCAGTAATATTTTCTCTGGCCTTGGTGAAACAATAATTAAAACCCTTTCTGATATGGCGGCACAATGGCTGGTATATCAGGCAGTGCAATTGCTGGTAGGTAAATCCACTCAGGCAAGCGCAGCGGCATCAATGCTGGCAAACGCACAGGCATCATCCTTGCAGGCTCAGATCGCCGCTTATGCATCTACTGCTGCAATTCCTATCGTTGGTCCCGCTCTTGCCCCTGCTGCTATGGCAACGGCGGCGGCAGTGACTGCTCCGCTTGTCGCTGCAGTTGGTACTTCTGCCCTTGCAGGTATGGCGCACGATGGTATCGACAGCGTTCCTGAAACCGGGACGTGGCTCCTGCAGAAAGGTGAGCGAGTCGTTACATCACAGACATCGGCCAAGCTTGATGAAACACTCGACAGGGTAAATCAGCAGTCTACTCAGGGGGCCAGTTTCTCACCTGTTATAAACATGAATGTGAACGGTGACCCTTCCGACACTCAGATTGCCATGATGAAACAAGCAACCACAGAAGGGGCAAAGCTTGGTTATCAACAGGCAGCCAGTGACCTGGCAAGCGGAAAGGGAAGCATCTCAAAAGCGATGATGCGATGGAACACTAACAGGAGAACTGGTTAATGGCTAAAACTACCAGCATTAACTATCCGAATGATTACCTGCCGATTCCGTTACAGGAAGGGTTCGGGTTAAAGCCTGTTAGCCCATTACTGAGAACAGAACTTACATCTGGCAGGGCAAGGCAGCGCCGCCTGTACACTTCAACGCCAACTCAGGCCTCAGTGGCATGGTTGTTTACAGATCCGGAGGCTCAACTGTTTGAGGCGTGGTTCAGGGACACCATCAAAGATGGGGCTAACTGGTTCAACATGCCTCTTCGCTCACCTCTTGGCATTATCGACATGTACGTTTGCCGGTTCGTCGATATTTATGAAGGGCCGACCATTGAGGGTGGTAATTACTGGCGATATACAGCCACCCTTGAATTATGGGAACGACCAGTTCTTGCACCTGGTTGGGCTGATTTCCCGGATTACATTATCAACAGCAGCATTATTGATATTGCGCTCAACAGGGAGTGGCCCAGACCGTGACAATTCTGAATCGTCTTTACGCCTCATCTGGTGAAGAGGTGATTATCGAAACACTCCAGATAAACATCGGTAGTGAAGTTTATTATTTATGTAAGGGGTTCGATGATATTACCGCGACCACAGAAAATGGTGATGTTTTGACATTCCAGGCTGCGGCTATTGATATTGCTCTTCCTGCCAGGAATAGTGATGGAACTCAGGACTTACAGTTTGCTATCGATAACATTGATGGAGTTACTTCAACAGCGATTCGTAACGCGCTGGATAATCTCTCAGAGGCATCTTTAACCTATCGTAACTACGTTTCTACTGACCTCAGTGCACCTGCTTCTGTTCCATACACTCTGGCTATTAAGAGCGGTTCATGGACGTCTACACAGGCGCAAATAACGGCTGGCTATATGAACGTACTCGATACTGCATGGCCTCGCCACCGTTACACCCTTCCGTACTACCCTGGCCTCCGTTACATGAGTTAAGGAGAAACTATGTTCAATCCTGACAAATACCTTTCTGTTGTATGGCAGAAGGGGGGGCGCGTTTACCCTGATCTTGACTGTTTTGGCATCGTCAATGAAGTACGGAAAGACCTTGGATTACCTCTCTGGCCAGATTTTTCAGGGGTAACTAAAGATGACGGTGGTCTTGACCGAGAGGCTGTCAAACTGATGCGATCACTTGAGGAGTGCGAGCCCTGTGTTGGTGCCGGAGTTGCATGTTATTCCGGTTCAACCGTCACTCACGTTGGTGTCGTGGTTGATATAAATGGTCAACTTCATGTAGCTGAATGCAATCCGGGGATTAATGTGACATTTCTCCCTGTTGTGCGTTTTAAACGTCGCTTTGTCAAAGTGGAGTTCTGGAAGTGACAATCAGAATTTATCCCTCTCGCTTGCCTGGTAAACCGCTTGAAACGCATGAACACAGTGCCATCACAATTCACCAATGGCTGATTAAAAAAGTAGAAGGCTATAAGCCTGATATGAAGCAACCGATCACAATTGATGTTGATGGAAAAAATATTCCACCTCAGGCGTGGTTTGAGTTTGCTATCAAATCAGACAGTGATGTCAGAATTTATCCTGTCCCTTATGGCGCTGTAGCTCTTGCATGGATTGCCGTTGCTGTGTCAGTTGCATCCGTCGCGTATGCTCTTTTCTTTGCTCCTGGGGTTGGTGATCTTGGCGGTTATTCATCAGGAACAGGAAATCCTCTTGATGTAAATCCTGCTAAAGCGAACAACGCAAAATTAGGCGATCCGATACGCGAGTTATTTGGTCGTAGCCGTATTTATCCAGACTATGCAGTGCAGCCTGTAACAAGGTTCTCAGTTGATGATCCCACTGTAATGACAGTTGAAATGTTCGTTGTTATGGGGAGAGGGCGTTTTTCATTTGGGGATGGTGATATTCGAGTAGGGTCAACTCCAATTGCCTCTCTTGGTGATGGGTTTAAATACACAGTGTATCAACCTGGGCAAAACGTTAGCGGAGACCAACGTTCCGAAAACTGGTTCAATTCCACAGAGGTCGGGGGAACTGCGTCTGGTTCTGGTCTTGATATGGCGCAAACCGCGCCAGACACGGAAGATGTCGTTGCCAATTCTCTAACAGTTTCCGGACCAACAATAACATTTAATGGGCTGAGCACGGATGATGGAGATGAAACAACAAATGACCTTCCGGATACATGGACAGTTGGTGCTATTGTTGAGTTAATTGTTCCTGATTCCTATGTGGTAACCAATGATGGCGCTTATAGCAGGATTACCAGTGATACGCTTGAGGAAATAGCTCCTTATGTTGGGATGCCTGTAACGCTATGGTACAACAGCATTGATTACCAACTATTTATTGCTGATTTTATACCTCACTCTGAGCCAGTCGGCGAAGATGTGATCACCGCATCAATAACACTCTCTTACGATAGCGCTACCGGGACTCCGTTCACCGGGATTCCTGAAGGTTATGTCAGGCTATCTGTTTCCCACTCCGGAAGCGAATATAAGATTTTTGATATAGATGGTAGCTCTGTAACTCTAGAGCGGGTTATTGATGGCAGCGTGGATCCGTCATGGCCTGGATTTTCACCGCGTACAGTTCTTGATTTTGAAGCCAACGGTTTAAATGAGAACGATAATTGGATGGGACCTTTTCTGGCATGCCCCGAAAATGAAGTTGTTGATATGTTCGAAGTAAACTTCTTCTTCCCAAACGGTATCTGTGGGTATAACAAAAAAGGGAACAAGCAAAATCGTGAGGTGAAGTGGGAGATTCAGTTTCGGCCATATAGTTCAGGGGCCGGGTGGATAAGCAAAACAGGGGCGTACAATCTCCAGAATATCAACGGACTGGGATTCACCGAACGAATTACGCTGGATGCGCCTGCGCTGGTAGAGGTAAGAGCTCGCCGCACGAACGAGCAGGGGCAGGATAACAGCCGAGATAACATGTACTGGCAGTCATTGCGAGGGCGTTTGTTGTCTCGGCCGATATCGTATTCTGGCGTCACCACAATGGCGGTTACGGTGGAAACGGGCGGTAAACTGGCAGCGCAATCAGATCGCCGCGTAAACATTGTGGCCACACGAGTTTATGATTCTGGTGTGTCAAGGAGCATTTCTGGGGCTCTGTATCATATAGGTAATGAGTTGGGGTTAGCGATGGACCGTGAGGCTATTGACTCATTAGAAACTACTTACTGGACCCCTGGCAGTGAATTCTTTGATTATGCCACTACGGATTCTGTTTCTGCGCTGGAGATGCTTCAGAAGGTGACAAATGCAGGAAAAAGCTACTTCCTTCTTACCGATGGTCTGGCTTCTGTAGCAAGGGAAGGTGTGAAAACATGGACGGGAATAATCAGCCCACAGGAGATGACTGATCCGCTTCAGACGGCTTTCGTTGCTCCGTCAGCAGATGACTATGATGGTGTTGATGTGACATATATCAACGGCACTACATGGGCTGAGGAAACAGTACAGTGCAGAACCCCTGGCAATCCTACTCCTGTAAAAATTGAGGACTATACGCTGGATGGCGTTCTTGATCAGGACCGTGCTTACCAGATAGGAATGCGTCGATTGATGAAGTATAGGCAGCAGCGCCTGACTCATACCACTACAACGGAAATGGATGCTCTCTGCTACAACGTTGGAGACAGGATAGTATTAACGGATGATATTCCTGGTAGCAAAACAATAAGCACGTTGATTGAGGACATAAGTACAAGTGGTGGCGTAACGACTATTACCGTATCAGAACCTCTTGACTTAACATTCAACAACCCACGAGTATTGATTCGCTACCAGGATGGTTCCGCGTCGGGTTTGTTGCCTGTCACTACGGTCAGTGAGTATGAAGTATCGGTGTCTGAACAGGACGATTTCAATAACATCATACTAAATGATCCATCCATCGAACCTCCACGCCTGATATTCTGTGAGTCATCCCGAGTTGGGTATAGTGCGTTAATTTCAGAGATAGCACCTCAATCTGACGGAACGTGTCAGGTCACAGCCAAAGAATATCGCGATTCCTTCTATCAATACGACAATGCTTCCTACCCCGGCAATGTAGCTTAATCAAACATCAACATTACCCGCTTCGTCTGAATTTAATTTTATGAGGCTCATATGACGACTTATAACACCGGCAATCCGCTGGGGTCTGCTGCTGCAAAAGATTTGTACGATAATGCTCAGAACTTAGATCACTTGTCTAATGATCAATCAAATGAGTTATGGCCTGATCGTTTTGGTAATCCGCGCCTGACTTGGCATGGTATGGAGATACGTTATCAAGAAAAACTGTCGTCAATGGGATGGACATTGATTGACTCATTTCAGGATGGAGCAAATTTAACAAGGGCTGATGAAGCACTTCGCTGGAATATTCCTGAAGGAAATGGTGAATATTACCGTTGGGATGGAGAATTTCCTAAAGCTGTTCCTGCTGGCTCAACTCCTGCGTCTACTGGTGGTACTGGTCCTGGCGCATGGTTAAGCGTTGGAGACGCGACATTAAGAAACGATTTATTAAGTGGAGGGAAGTCAACTCTGGTAGGATTTGGAGATAAAACAGTTGATTATCAGCTAAATATGATTTCTACTCAGCAAGCTGATACAAATCCATTTGTTCCATCTGGTAACTTTGGTGATAATTTACCACTTGATTCATCTCTTCAGGTATTTAAATATAATGATGAATATTACTCATACAAAGGACCAATTGCACCAGGCGCGATAGTACCATCTAACCCATCTTCAGATTCAAACTGGAAAAAAGAACCTGTTTCAGATTACATTGAAAATTATGGTGGTGGAGTTCACACAGAGGATCAGACCCCTGCAATTCTGAAGGCAATTTCAGCAGGAGTTAGGCGAATAATATTTCCTAAAGGTGAGTTACGGATGTCGCAATTTGATATCCCTGAATATACGCAAGGGCTCACTTTTGAAGGGCAAGGTGCTAATCAGGCGTACACCGGAACAACAGTAATCAAGCCGTTAAGTGATAATCAAAACTGCTTATTTAATTCTGGTGTAAATAAGCACGGACAGGATTCTATAAAATTTAAAAACATTCAATTTGACGGAGAATGGCGTTGCAATCATGCAATATTGCATGAGTCTGGAGCTGGTTGGTACTATGAAAAACTGACAGGTAAAAATTTCAATACATGGGTTATCTACGATGATCAGGGTTTGACTGTAATGCGTGACGTTTATACCGAAGCAACCAGTTCAGATCTGACGAAAAGAGCTACAGGTGGATGTATCCGTATATACTCAGATTCTGTAATGGATACCGTAAACTGTTATGGAGGAAGTGTTCCACTATGGCTTGCTGCTGGAGGAAACCGAATTACTAATATCTGGGCAAATGGTGGTTATGATGTTGGCGCAATACGTTTGATGCCAAAGAACGAAAGTACTAACCATATCAATACCGCTATGAGCAACATCTATATTGGAGAAAGCACAAATACATCTTCAACTGCAATTCCAGTTCTTGACATACGTGGTAATTCAATTCGTCGAGTATCTGGTGTTCAGGTTTCAAATGCCCATTTTGTGCATGCTGACTTGACTCTCAATACAAACGTGGTGATGATTCGAGCAGATAAATTGGATGGATTTGTAATGTCATCTTTTGATGTTCTTGGGCGAGGCGAGTACAGCTCTGCAAGCAGTCGTACATATAATTTCTTAAATGCGACAGATTCTACCAGCATGGCCTTTTCTGCTGGCAGCGTAAGAGGAATTAATAATAACCCAATAGTTTTATCCTCCGGGTCTAGGTTAGCCATTGATGCCGTTGAATTCGATGGGTGGAGTACGAACTCTGATTCAGGTATAGAGAATAAAGCTGCTATACGTTCATCTGGTACTGGAACAAGGTGCTGCATTGGTAGCTCATGTGCTTTCAATGCTTCGCAAGCAGATGCTTACGCTGTGTATGCAGGGGATGAATTTTCAGTTGATATTTCTATTCTTAATCTCAACTACCCTAGTAGCAATATAATCAGTCCTGCAAATGCAAATTACAGTTACATGCATAAAAGGCCTGGCGGTAAAATAACATTAGTCAACACGTTTACAGGTTAAATAATAGCCTATACCCCACCCACATTTATATGGAGGTGGGGTAATAAAAATATTACTATTTTGTTTTTTTTACATATATATTATCAATGCTAATATCGTACCTTTGACTAAGAAACGTCCTCACCTCAAAGTTTGTATTGTCATCAGTATCATTTATTGAAAAATTACCTCTAATATTTATAATAGGACTTTTTGAGCTGAATTTATTTAAATTAAGAATGTTTTTGCCGTTTTTATTTGCCACATCAATATAACCATTCACATCTTCCATTTTATTATTTCTAATGGTTACTACGTATTCGTAATCTCCTTCGTAAGCTTTTGCAAATGGACCAAAACTAAAGTTTCCGCCAGAAAAACCATTCCCTGGATAAATTATATTACCATCCTTTTTGTAATTTGCGTAGCTAAGGAGCGCACCACTAAAAATTGATGTATCACCTATATTTTTTAAAGAGTTTATTATTATTGGTTTATCATAAAACAAAACCTTATAATTACCACATTGTCCAACATGTGACGGATTGCCGTTTAAATTTATTAATGCATCATACCTAATAGACTGACTGTCAGTGTCATTTATTATTGCAAAATAAGCGTTATTGCGATATTGCATCTCAGATGTTATCCATCTGTAGGCATTCATATTTGGGTCAACTTGTGATATTGATAATGTATCATCGTATGCCATTAGTCTTTTCGAATCCCAGTAACCAGAAATCCCATTGCGAACATTAGTTGACTTAATGTTTTGTATCAAACATTGCTGATCTGCACCTATAAAACTAACATACCCAAGAGACATAGAAATGGAAATCATAATTAAAGGTGATATGCATGTTATATATTTGAATTTCACAAATAACAGAGCAACCCATGATGATATAATAATCATTAAAAAGAATGATATCGCGTAATATCTATCAGCCTGAGGCAATGAATCCTGAGATGACAAAATAAACAAAGCAGATAAAAATGAATATATATAGTAAAGTGAAATTATTAAAGTATTGTCATAATTCTTTTTGATTATGCGGTTAATTGAATAAATTACAGATGCACACAATGATATTATCAATAATTGACCATACCATGTCCCTGCAAATATGGTTGCAGCATCATTTAAGTTTTTTGTAATAACTGATGCGTTAAAAGAATAGCCGTACATGTTAGAATTAATAAACAGATACTTTGTTGAATACATCCCTAATAACGATGCAACAAAGCAAAAGATAGAAGATCGTAAATATGTGTCATCTCTTTTAAATATTAATATAGTTATTGCTATACCAGTTATTGGCAATGAAAACCATATTACATACATATTATCAGAATAAGAGCTTATAAAAGCTAAGATACATAATATAATGCATTTATTTGGTTTCTTTCCCTTGGCTCCATACAGTAACCCTACTGAAACCAAGCATGACATTAATACTCCGAAGTGGAACAGTGGGGTTAGAATTATAGAGTAAGTGCCATAATAGTATGACATCAACGTAGCCAATAATACCGCCAAGGAAGCCAATTCAGAAGAATTTATACTTGGGAATAGTCTATTTAGCATGTATTTTATTGAAATATAAAATAAAGCTAATTGTAATATGATGTATATAAGTGGTATATAGAACACATTACCAAAACCAAGTATGAAAGAAAAAAAGTATAACAGAAGATCTGGAAACACATAAGGTGATGGAGATGGGTACCAATCAAAAATATTAGAATTACCAGTTAATATAGATTTAAATAATGAGAAGGCATATATTGAATCAGCGTTAGTTATAACATTATAAGAAAATTTACCACTTAAATATGTAGCTATAACAAAAATAATTGTAAATAAATTTATTATTTTTACTCTCACTTTTTATTACCTCCTTTTAATAAATATCTCGGCCTTTTTTTAGTTTCAATGTAAATCCTACCAATATATTCACCAAGAACTCCAATTCCGATAAGTTGCACCCCTCCAAGAAATAGTATTGAGACAAGTAACGACGGGTATCCACGAACTGCGTTACCGAATGCGAGAGTATCTAATATCATCCATGCTCCATACATGAATGATAACCCTGCAACAACTAATCCAATATAAGTCCAAATGCGAAGTGGTAATGTGGAAAAACTGGTGATACCTTCTAAAGCCAGATTCCATAGTTTCCAGCCATTAAATTTTGAGTCACCGGCAACACGTTCAGCTCTTGCATACTCAACAACATCAGTTTTCCCGCCAACCCATGACAAAACGCCCTTCATAAAGAGATTCCGCTCAGGAAGCAATTTAATGTTTTCAACAACTTCTTGAGACATCAGGCGAAAATCACCCACGTTCTCTTCGATTTTTGGGTTGCTAATCTTGTTGTGTAGCTTATAGAACCACTCAGCCGATTTGCGCTTTAGCCTTCCATCGGTAGATCGGTCTATTCTCTTAGCCAGAACCATATCAGCGCCATCCTGCCACTTTTCAATGAGGTGAGGGATGACATCGATAGGGTCTTGCAGATCAACATCGATTGGAATGACCGCTTCACCGGTTGCATTATCAAGCCCTGCAAACAGGGCTGGTTCTTTACCAAAGTTACGGGTGAACGACAGAGGTACTACCAATTTATCAGATACAGCGAGTGCATTGATGATTGCTTCTGTTGAATCGCTGCTTCCGTCGTTGATGAAGATTATTTCAACTTCGTGATCTTTTAGGCCTTCAAACTCGCGTACCGTTTTATAAAAAATAGGTATCGTGGCCTCTTCGTTAAAGACCGGAACGACTAAAGAAATTTTCATTTCGCATCCCTAAAGACAATGAATTTTGAATAGATAAAACCGCATATCAGACTGATTGCAGAGAATACGATTAGCGTGACGATGGGTGCCATTCCTGATTTATCAGCAGCCCAGCCAACAATTGCGCTCAGTGTTCCCATAAAGCCAACATATAGCATGTAGCGCATAGTTGTTGTTGATGCCTTGAAGGTGAATTTTGCATTAGCAAAGAAACTGAACGACACAGCTACAACGAATCCTGCAAAGTTACCGATAGCCTGCCCCGTATGAAGTGCGTATATGCAAATGGCGAACACTACCCAGTGAATGAGTGTGTTGATAACACCTATTGATGTGTACCTGGCGAATAGCTTTAACATTATAAAAATCAGTGAATTCTTAGAGGTCGGAAGTTTAGCATCAGATGAACGCTTGATCGACCATAACATTTTATTGTACTGTATATATATACAGCAAAAGGGGGTTAATCATGCCACGTAACAAAGATATACATACTGCATTTGTTGAGGCAATAAAACTTAATCCGAAGGGTTATCGTTACCTGAGCACAGATAGCTTCATTGAGAAGTTGCAGGAGTTCAACTGGCACTTTACACGGGCCGATGCCAACTCCTGGATAGAGCGATATCAACCAGATTTCATGGACAAGACAACTGACGGAACCGACAATCACTACTGGATACTGCGAAACATGGGGATTGTTCACTGATGGCATTTCCTTCACCGGCGATAGACTAGGTTGAAAGAAGTCTATGCCCGACAGTTATCTGTCGGGTGGGGGATGATAGCCACATTCTTGAAACGGACATAGGTTTTGCAGTAATCGAACCAGTGAGTAAAAAGAGACAAGGTGACGTGCTTCTGATCCTATGTGATGGCCATACACAGTTTGCAAAACTTATGGGGAGGGCGCTTATCTCCGATGATGGTTAAGCGATAGAAGGTTCTGCACTGGAAGAGATTGAAGTTTTGGGAAGAGTGACATTCTTTATCAATCGAGTGAAAGATGATGGTTGCCTGGCAATTTAGAGATTTATACGTGCATATTTTTTCTAAAAAACTTTCGCCATTGTGGCTTTTTGATAATCATAAGCAGTTGATTATCCTGATATAAAATTGAGGAATTAATGGCGAAAAATAAGCGTATGTATCTGATAATTATAGATAACACGCGTGATTTAAAATCCCTCGGCGTTCGCGCTGTGTGGGTTCAAGTCCCACTCCGGGTACCATGGGAAAAAAAAGAATAATCAAAGCAATAAGCAGTGTCGTGAAACCACCTCCGGGTGGTTTTTTTGTGCCTGTTTTTTACAAGTCATAGAACTCACTATTACTAATCAATCTAACGCCGAATCGGCGCGTTCAACATAAAGCCCCCTCGGGCAGGGTTGTTGATAAACCCATCGTGGGCGGGATTATAGTTGTGGTCCTGGAAACCATTCATCAGGATGGAATCGCCAAAGCCATCCTGTATCACCAAATGTCTGTGGATTCGGTTTTGCGACCTGAGCGTGAACACAAAATCTTCCGTCCCACCAATGATGATCACGCCATTACCGGCTCGGAGTGCTGCGCTTAACTCTTGCTCTCTGACGGCCTGGCTTTGTAACGCGCTGGCTGTGGCAGACGATGACGCCAGCAGCAGTAATATGAGAACGGCGCATGAAAATACCGATGGCAGTTTCATGATTAATACCTATAAAAAGCATGGCTATTAAAGTATAGCTTTATGTTGTCATCTTAACTGAAAAGAAAACCAATAATTTAAACCTGCTATCCATACTGTGTTTAAAAGTCCGGAAGAGTAGTGCCGCGCAGTTAAGAACTATAATAAAAACAGCCAACAGGTGATTACTTCTTTTTGCTGGCAGTGCTGGTTCAGGGGGCTGCTATGAGCATTTCATCTTTTCCGATAGTTATGTTCGCAGCATTGCTCACCCTTAGTAGTGCAGCATATTCGGTGGAAAAAAAGGATATCTTTTCGCAGAATGCCAGGGCTACGGATCCCATCGCATTTTCTCAACAGTCATTTAATAACCTGACGTCTTATCAGGTCATGATGCGCTCCTCGTCGCCATCCGATGAAAGCAAAATTATTCGCTATAGCTTTCAAAAGTCTGGGTACGTGCGGATGGATTTTACCCAACCGCATTCAGGTGCGGTGCTTATTTTTAATCCTGTCAGCGGTAAAGTGACGTTATGGCCATTTGGTGTGGGTTCGTTGCCCATTTTGCACCTGTCGCCTACTAATTCATTGATCCAGGATGAGCGCGGTCATCGGGTGAATCGTTCTGATATCGGCGTGTTGTTGGGCAATATTCGTCATCTGCAACGCGAAGGGACAACAACCATAGTTGGTAATGAAAACCTTGCAGGACGGGCGACGACGCACGTATCTGTGGTTGGGCCTGGAACAATGGCGGTTGATGGTGTTCACCGCTATGACGTCTGGCTGGATAATTATCACGGACTCCCTGCCAAAGTGATCAGCTATGCGCCAGGTGGGCAGCGATTAGAAACCGTGCTTCTGGATGCTATGGTCATTAACATCCGTTTTCCCGCCAATTTCTTCTCGCCTTGAGGGAGTCTGTATTATGGCTAACTATCGGTTTTCCACCGTCTGGCGGGTTGAAGCTTCAATTCAGGAGGTATGGGATGTTTTTTCTCATCCCGATCAGTGGCCAGAATGGTGGGAAAGTCTGGAACGCATCGTTGAGATTAAAAAAGGTGATATACAGGGCATTGGGGCGCTGCATCGTTATACCTGGAAAGGAGCGCTTCCTTATCGCTTAACCTTTGATATCAACGTGTTGAATATTCTGCCCTGCTCGCTGCTTGAGGGGCAAGCCAGCGGGGCGGTTGAAGGGCGAGGCGTGTGGTCTTTTTCTGCCAGTGGCGCAGAAACTATCGTCAGATATGACTGGAATGTGCGTACCACGATCCGCTGGATGAATTACCTGGCTCCGCTGGCGGCACCCGTTTTTCGCTGGAATCACGATATGGTTATGCGCGAAGGGGCAAGAGGGTTAGCCCGCAAACTGGCAACGAATGTCTATATTTTCTGAACTCGCCCTCACGGCTGTACTTTTTGCCTGTCTATGGCTTACTATCTGTCGCGCAGTTTCTTATTTCATTCACAGTTAACAGGTCTGTTATTGATGAATAACCTCCATCGGCTCACCTTTTTATGTCAGCGTCTGTCTGCTGTGATGATCGCATACGGTTTTTACCTTCTTAGCCGTAGCTCAACTCTTACAACATGGACAGACAGCAATGCAACGTCGACAATTTCTCAAAAATAGCGTTCTCCTTTCCGCCGCCGGTTTAGTCGGTCCTGCGGTTATTAGCCAGACGGCTCACGCCGCTGAGCCATCCGTTGCACCAGTCGCGCGTCGGCGCTTTGTGTTATCCCAGACGTATAAACTTAACCCTCCTAAGGGGTCGAACGGCGTGGTAAAACTGTGGATCCCGCTTCCGGTAGATACCGCGTTTCAACAAATGACGGCGCTTACCTTTAGCGGAAACTACAAGCATGCGTACGTTACCACTAATAATACTTATGGCGCGAAAACGCTGTTCGCCACCTGGCCTGACTCGCAGGGCGAATTGTTGATTAAGGTTGATATCGACATTGAAACCGCCGACTGGGAGCCGCTGAAGCAGGACGCGCTGAAAACCTGGCAAGCGCCGGAGCAGATTATTTATCCGCTTGATGTAAAACCGTACCTGCTACCGACGACACATACCCCAGTTGATGGGCTGGTTCTGGAAACCGCGCGTAAAATTACCGGTAATGAGCAGGATCCGCTGAAAAAAGCACGCCTGATTTACGAGTGGGTGAGTAGCCATATGGAGCGCGATAATGACGTTATTGGCTGCGGCACGGGGGATGTGGCGGAGATCTTAAAAAGCGGTAAGCTCAAAGGAAAATGCACCGACATGAGCTCCGTTTTTGTGGCTCTGGCGCGGGCCAGCGGTATTCCGGCACGCGAACTGTTTGGCATCCGTCTGGGCAAAGCCAATAAGCTCGAACGTTACTCGAAAAGCGCTTTTGGCAAAGCAGACAGTGCAGGCGTCGCCGATGTGAGCGGCGGACAACATTGCCGCGCCGAATTCTATCTGGCCGGTTACGGCTGGTTACCGTGCGATCCTGCTGATGTGACCAAAATGCGTCTGGCAGAGAAAAAGTCGCATCAGGACGCCGATGTCCAGGCGGTAAACACTTACCTGTTTGGTAACTGGGAAATGAACTGGGTTGGATTTAACTACGGGCGTGATTTCGAGCTGTATCCAGCAACGGAACAGGGCGCGATGAACAACTTTGGCTATCCTTACGCTGAAGTCGATGGTGACCCGATCAATTTCTATGATCCTAAAGCGTTCTCCTACAGCTATGTCGCCACAGAACAACGCTAAAGGGGCGGGGCTCACCCTGTTGACGGCCGCTGCGGCTGCTGTCACCGCGGGCTTATGCTGCGTTGGACCGCTGCTCTATCTGTTGTTTGGTATTTCGGCGGCGAGCTTTGCTGTTTTCACCCAGTTTGAGTTTTTGCGAATTCCCCTGATGCTGGTGTCATTGGGCTTATTACTGCGCGTCTTCTGGCGGCTCTATTTTTCCAGGCGGCTGTGGTGCTCCGGATGGTTAACGTTGAAGCAAGCGCGCGTTCTCTACTGGTGCGCGCTGGCGTTTATTTTGCCGGTGCTATTTTATCCAACGCTCGTTGCCTGGTTTTATGAGGTATTTGAATGAAAATCTTCACATTAGTTGCATGCTTGTTGCTGCCGCTGTGGGCTCAGGCGGCCAATCAAAAAGTGGTGTTGGATATACAAAATATGACCTGCTCGCTGTGCGTTATTTCGGTCAATCAGGCTCTACGTGAAACCGACGGTGTGATTAAAGCAAAATCCTCCCTAAAAACCCGACAAGCAGAAGCGATTGTGCCAGAAGGTTTCCTAACCGATACTTTACTTAACGCGGTAGCGAAAACGGGCTATACCGCAACGCTCAACCGTATTGAACAACAGTAAACCACCTTCGGGTGGTTTTATTGTGTTTTCCCGGTATGATGCCCGGCGGCTTAGTGTTCTCTTTTGTGCGTTAACTTCCGGAATTCCCCTCGTTTCCTGTTAACCTGAACAGGCGGCAGCTATATGCCGCATATGCCCATTTTTATCTGTTATCCCTCCAGCCATGTAGGATGATCACAGGCAAGATTTTTTGACTAAGGAAAAGCGTTATGAAAACGGGACCATTAAACGAGAGCGAACTGGAATGGCTGGATGATGTACTGACTAAGTACAATACAGACAAGGCTATTCTGGATGTGTCAGAACTGGATGGTTTGCTGACGGCGGTGCTGAGTTCACCGTATGAAATTGAACCAGAGCAGTGGCTGGTCGCAATTTGGGGCGGCGCGCAGTATGTCCCTCGCTGGTCCTCCGAAAAAGAAATGACGCGTTTCATGAACCTGGCGTTTCAACATATGGCGGATACGGCCGATCGTCTGGATGAATATCCTGAGCAGTTTGAGCCGCTGTTTGGTTTGCGTGAAATTGACGAGCATGAACTGACCATCGTTGAAGAGTGGTGCTTTGGTTATATGCGCGGCGTCGCACTGTCAGACTGGTCCGCGTTACCGGACACGTTAAAACCAGCACTTGAAGCTATTGCGCTGCACGGTACGGAAGAGAACTTTGCGGTGGTTGAGAAACTAACGCCGGAAGCGTTTGAAGAGAGCGTGGATGCCATCCGCCTGGCAGCGCTGGACCTGCATGCTTACTGGATGGCGCATCCTCAGGAAACGCCGGTCAAAGTACCGGTGAAAGTGGATGCCAAAGTAGGGCGCAATGACCCTTGCCCATGTGGCAGCGGCAAGAAATATAAGCAGTGCTGTTTGCATTAACAGAAAGGGGCGAAAGCCCCTTTGTTTTAACCCACTTCTGGTAGTAATCCTGCTGCAATAGAAAACTGTACTGCTATCACCACAATGCCGCACAAAAATACCAGCGCCAGCGCCGGAGCACCGCCTGCTACGCGGTAGTTGGCCTGCGGATTATGTTTTCTGCTCTGCCAGGCCAGCATCGAGGGAATGAGCAGCGCCAGCACCGCCAGGGCAACGCCCGCATACCCTAATGCCATGACAAAACCACGCGGATAGAACAGCGCGAATGCCAGCGGCGGCAGGAATGTCACCGCGCCGGTTTGCATTCTTCCCGCTACGGTATTGCGGCGCTGGAAGAGGTCGGCCAGGTAGTCAAATAATCCCAATGCAACGCCGAGGAAAGAGGTTGCCAGCGCGAGGTCGGCGAACAGATGCACCGCCAGTTCGACGTGCGGCGAAGCCACGACTTCACGCAATGCCTGCAATAAGCCGTTTAAGCCTGCGTGGTTGGCTAATAGCCCCATGAACGTTGTCGAGTTAATGCTACCAAGCGTCGCCAGTTGCCAGAAGATATAGGCGACCAGAGGAATAGCGCTACCCGTAATAAACACCCAACGCAGTTTACGGATGTTACCGTTCATATAGCTGACGATACTGGGAACACTGCCGTGAAAACCGAACGAGGTGAAGATGACCGGGATTGCGGAGAGCGCCAGCCCCTGTTGCAGCGGCAGCGTTAGCAGGTTCACTTTATGAATATGCGGCATTAACAGAGCCAGCATCGCCACCAGGAAGATTATCTTGGCACTGAATAGCAGACGGTTGAACAGATCGACCAGCGAGGTCCCCACGCAAACCACGCCACCGGCAACAAAGGTGAACAGCAGTACGCCTGTCGTCGGAGATATATTTGTGCCGGTCCAGTCGCTGATGCTGGAGGCCAGCAGTTCACCTGCACCACTGATGTACGCCGCCGTCAGGGCATACATTAAAAACATCATGCTAAAGCCCGTTACCCATTGTCCGTAACGACCAAGATAACGTTTTGCCAGCGTACCCAGCCCGGTGTCTGCCGGGACATGTTGATACACTTCAAGCAGCAACAGCGCGGTGTAGCACATCAACGCCCAAAGACTGACTAACAATACCAGCGTGACGCTAAACCCCACGCCTGCCGCAGCCAGCGGCATTGCCAACATACCGGCACCAATCGTGGTTCCCGCCACGATAAAAATACTACCCAGGGTTCTGTTTTTCACGCTTTCCTCTGTCCCAGAGATAATCAATGGTTATATCTGCGGCGCAGATTAAGGCAAAACGCTATTTTCGTCAAATCACCGTTACAATGACTGTACATTAATGTTTACGATTTTTTGACCGTTAAGATGTATAACAAATGACATTTATCTGCTGATAAACCTGCGTTAGCGCAAAGCGACGATGTGCTGTTCACATTAGGCTACGGACTTTATTAAGGAGGTAATATGGAATCTATTCACGGTCACGAAGTGCTTAACATGATGATTGAATCTGGTGAGCAGTATTCAAATGCCAGCCTTGAAGCGGCGATTACGACACGTTTCGGCGAGCAGGCGCGTTTTCACACTTGTTCTGCGGCGGATATGACGGCAGGCGAGTTAGTGGCGTTTTTAGCGGCGAAGGGAAAGTTTATTGCAAAAGAAGACGGCTTCTCTACGCACGAAAGCAAGATCTGCCGTCACTGATTTCAAGGGGTAATGATGGCGTGTTGCCTTCATTACCCTAAAATATTAATTCTGTGTATCAAGCGTAGCCAGTTCTTTATCGATGAAATAAAGACCTTCGCCGCTTTTTCCTGCCAGCGACAGCTTATCAATAACAGATTTAAATAATTTCTCTTCTTCATGCTGCTCGGCAACATACCATTGCAGGAAATTAAAGGTTGGATAATCCTGGTGGGTCATTGCCGCGTGTGCCAGCTCATTAATTTTCTGGGTGATTAGCTGCTCGTGTTCGTAAGTAACACGGAACAGTTCATCCAGAGAAGCATATTCAGCAAAGGGTGAAGAAACGGTATTAATACGCGGCAAGCTGCCGGTATCGGTCAGGTAGTCGAACAGACGCTGCATGTGCGTCATCTCTTCCTGGGCGTGACGGCGCAAAAACGCGGCGGCACCTTCGAAGCTGTGATAGCTGCACCACGCGCTCATCTGTTGGTAGAGCAGAGATGAATATAATTCAAGATTCATTTGCTCATTCAGTTGGTCGATCATTTCTGTTTTCAGCATGGTTCTGCTCCACAAACGTTATTATATATTGACGTGGCGCCACTATAATTTGTTATTTAATTATTTGCAAAAGGTAAAATAATAAATTTATTTATTAAAAATGCGAATGGGAATAAAACGCATTAACGATATTAAACGGAGGATATAAATAATAAAGTGGTAAAAGACCAGCAAAAATGAGCTGGTCGGAAATATTAATAATTGAAAGAAGGTGATTGGGGCACCGCGACACCATGACACTGCCAGGCGAGTGTAATTTTGGTATTTAAGCACAGAGAGCCTGCATACACGCTACAGGTTGACACCGGCTGACCAAACGCTTCTGCGCTGGCATAGCCCAGGCGCTGACACTCTTTAGTGGCTGTCCCTTGGGTAACGTAGTCATCGGTACGTGCTGTTTGTAACATGGCCTGATTATAAGTCAGGCGAACCACACCAGTGATGGTGCTGGCTTCGCTGACCTGTGCCTGTTTTGTAATTGTGCATCCTGTCAGCATGAGCGGCAAAAGCGCTAGGATAAAGGTCTTCATGAGATCGCTCTGAAAGTTCGAAGATACACTATCATGGCATACAGAGACCCTCATCAATGGCTTGAATAGCCCGAAGATCACCTGCGATTAATCACAACGAGGTCATTTGCTTGAGGTAATTCTGAACTGTTCAGACAGGAATGTGAGCGCAATTTTATTTTTTAAAACTAAATTTCATTAAATTTGAAAGTGTGATTGCAAAATAGTAATGTGGCTGAATGTTATGACTTTCAGCGGGCTACCGCAGCGCATTCAGGAGAGTATAGAATGAAAATTGCATTGATGATGGAAAACAGCCAGGCAAGCAAAAACGCCATCATCCATAACGAGCTTAAGGCCGTTGCGGATGAGAAAGGTTTTCCGGTCTATAACGTTGGGATGAGCGACGAAAATGATCATCATCTGACCTACATCCATTTAGGCATTATGGCCAGCATCCTGCTTAATTCCAAAGCTGTAGACTTTGTTGTTACAGGTTGCGGTACGGGCCAGGGGGCAATGATGTCACTGAATATACATCCGGGTGTGGTGTGTGGCTATTGCCTTGATCCTGCAGATGCGTTCTTGTTCTCTCAGATCAACAACGGCAACGCGCTTTCTCTGGCATTCGCCAAAGGTTTTGGCTGGGGTGCTGAGCTGAATGTGCGCTATATGTTTGAAAAAGCGTTCACCGGGCGTAACGGCGAAGGCTACCCACCGGAGCGTAAAGAGCCGCAGGTGCGTAACGCCGGTATTCTGAATCAGGTGAAAGCGGCTGTGGTAAAAGAAAATTATCTGGACACGCTGCGCGCGATCGATCCTGAACTGGTGAAAACCGCTGTATCAGGCCCGCGCTTCCAGCAGTGCTTCTTTGAAAACTGCCAGGACAAAGCAATCGAAGCGTTTGTACGCGAGGTGATTGGCTAAATCCTGTGAGCCCGGCGGCGTTCACCCTCCGGGCTACCTGTTCTTGTTCGATACTGCGCTTCCTGCATCACGGGTGAGCCGCAGCGTATCCACCATACCTACCAGACAAATAATGGCAATAGCGACAAAGGCCAGCCGGAAACTGATCCCCGGAATATTGCCCAATGCCAGCTTTTCACTGACCACATCGCCAATGCGGATGCCAATAGCGGCTAAAGAAATGCCCAACCCCACCGCTAATTGTGTCGCCGTACTGAACAGCGTATTAGCGTAGCTCATTTGTGCTGCGGGGACGTCCGCGAAGGCAAGCGTGCTGACGCCGGTAAACTGAATTGAGCGGAACACACCGCCCAGATACAACACCAGCAAAATAACCCACACGGGGGTCTGCGGCGTAATTAATGCACAGGCCAGCAACGCCAAAACGTTAAGTGCACCGTTAATCAACAGCAGTTTCTTAAAGCCCAGCCAGCGTATCAACGGTGTGGTGGCAGGTTTAATCGTCAGATTGCCGACAAATACCGCCAGTACCAGCGAGCCCGCGTGAAAAGCGTTCATGCCAAAACCTACCTGAAACATTAACGGCAGCAGAAATGGCACGGCGCTGATAGAGGCACGAAACAGCGATCCGCCATACATGGTGACGCGAAAAGTAGGCACGTTCATGGCATCAAGGCGAATCATTGGCCAGGCGGTGCGATGAAAATGATGCAGGGCAAACAGAAAGGTCACTGTTCCTAGCGCCAAAAGTCCGGCGGTCAGCCAGCCCTGAGGCTGTTGGGTTCCCAGTAACTCCATGGCATACACCAGGCTCACCATCGCAACAGAGGTTGCGATAAATCCCGTTATATCAAATGGGCGGCGCTCGTCGTCATGAATATCCGGGATAAAACGTAGCGCCAGCGCAATCGCCAGTATTCCGAGCGGTACATTAATGAAGAAGATCCAGCGCCAGTTGGCATAGCTGGTAATGAATCCGCCAAGGGGAGGGCCAATGATGGGTGCGACTAACGCGGGCCAGGTCAGGGTCGCAATAGCGGTGATCAACTGATGTTTAGGCGTAGTTCGCAATACCGCGAGTCGGCCAACCGGAACCATTAGCGCACCACCTACACCCTGTAAGATTCGCATGGCGACAAAGCTCTCAAGGCTTTCGGACAAACCGCATAAAACCGAGGCGAAAGTAAATATCGCCAGTGCAAGGGTAAACACCTTTCGGGCGCCGAAGCGATCCGCAATCCAGCCGCTGGCGGGGATCAGTACCGCGAGGGTGATCAGATAGGCGCTGATACCTATGTTCAGGTCAACTGCGTGCACGCCAAAACTTTTCGCCATGTCGGGCAGTGCGGTGGCAATCACCGTGCCGTCAATAAACTCCATAAAGAAAGCCCCGGCAACAAGTAATGCAGCCGGGGATAGACCGCGTTTGTTCTCAACCGCTAAATGTTCACTCATGTTGTGCTTGCCATCTCAAAAGAAACTGACTGGAACTATTTTTATTTTCAGCGCATTCGGAAGGCATGCGCGGCTATCGTTTCGTTCGTTGAATGGGTACTATGACGACCTTTCTATAAGGAGCTCACTATGTCCCAAACACTGAATGCCGATCAGGAACTGCTCTCGGACGTTGTTGCCTGTCAGCTGGTTATCAAGCAGATTCTGGATGTTCTTGATGTTATTGCCCCAGTAGAAGTTCGGGAGAAAATGTCCAGCCAGCTGAAAAGCATCGACTTTTCCAGCCATCCTGCAGGTGCCGATCCGGTCACTATGCGCGCAATACAAAAAGCGGTTGCCTTGATCGAGTTGAAATTCACGCCGCAGAATGAATCTCACTAAAATAAACCGTTGTTTCAGGTTTTAGAAAGGTTTTTTTGCGCCTCGCAGAATGAGAGGCGTGAGCGTAGAGAAAATTAAGCACCAGCCGGATAAGGTGCGTCGCATCGTTATCCGGCATTAACACGATGAAAATTGAAGATTAGTGATGTTGATAGTTCACGACGTTCAGCAGGTGCTTATCGGTTTGCGCCATGCACAGTCCCGCACGTTTAGCGCAGCGGACTTCATCAAGAATCGTCTGTAACAGCACGCCATCCTGCTGCTGCTCTTTTTCCAGATCGTGAAGAAAATCAATGGTTGTTGCATCATTCAAGGCTTCTGCTTCATTGGTTAAGCGTGATAGCTTGCTGTAACGCTGTTGGTATTCATCCAGCGTTTTCTGAAACAGTTCTTCAAGGGAAGTTAGTTCATCACCCGGAACATCGATAGCCTTGACGATAGGGTTAGCCCCGGCACTTTTCATAAAATTAAACATACGCATCATTTGAGTCACGTTACCTTGCGCCTGGGTGCGTAGAAAGGTTGCGGTGCCAGTCAGGCTGTGTTCGTAGCACCATTCACTGAGATGCAGGTAAAGATTCGATGCGTAGAACTCGAGGTTCATTTGCGTGTTAAGTTTATGAACAATTCCAACTGCAGCCATATCAATATCCTTATTTCCAGAAAGGGGGATGTACGTTACTAACGTCAGTGCAACGGGCTGCCGCTACACCTCACCACTACGTACAATTAAAACTGTTAGCAGAATAAATCCGTTCCGCCGGTCCTTTAGTGATCACGAATTATATTCGCTCCCGATCGAGATTCAGCATAACTCCAGTCCCGACATAAGAAAATCCTTAAATCTGCGTATTTATGATTTTTTACATATTGTCATAGCAATATTAGTGATTTTTCCGCTTGTGCATATAAATGCTGTGAATATAACAGATTGATATTTATAGCATTAAAGTGAGATGTTGATAATGAAATGATGTTTCATATCACAAAATGGAATTTCACAATCAGGTATTGTCTGTCGCCAGATGATTATCTGGTCTTCGGATGAAGAAATTTCACCATTGACCCGCGTCTGTGAACGCTATCTGCTGGCTAATTTTTTTGCGCCAGATCAGTTTTGTGGAAATTAATAAAGTTAAGCGCCTGAATGATTCGACATTTATTGTTTGGTGTATTTGGAAAAATCGAGGAGTGTGTATGAAAAAGGTTGCCGTGCTACTGGCACCTGGTTTTGAAGAGGCGGAAGCCATTGTTACCATTGATATTCTGCGCCGCCTGCAGATCGAAGTTGAAACACTGGCCTGCGCCGAGTTCCGTGCGGTGGTGAGCTACCATGACGTGCCGATGGTGACGGACAGCACGCTGGCTGCGCGTCAGACGGATCTTTATGATGCCGTTGTGTTACCCGGCGGGCCGCAGGGCAGCGTTAACCTTGCCGCCAGTGAGGCTGTCATCCAGTTTATCGCTCGCCATGACGAGGCAGGAAAACTCATTTGCCCGGTGTGTTCTGCGGCGGCGCGCGTGCTGGGTGGCAACGGCCTGCTGAAGGGGCGCCGCTACGTGTGTTCGGGAGATCTGTGGCAAAACGTCGCGGATGGGGAATATATTGATGCGCCGGTTGTTGAAGATGGCAATCTTATTAGCGGCAAAGGGTTAGGGCATATTTTCGATTTTGCTTTCACGCTTTCAGCGCGTCTGCTGGAAGATGACATTCCGGTTCGCGATCACGCTGACCACATTTATTACAGATGGTAATCATTGTGCTCCCGAATGCTTCGGTATTCGGGAACAAGGATTCGTTGGCTGATGTTATGGATTAATCTGCTACCCCTCTTTTTTCCCGTCGACAAAACCGCGTTTTTTTATGTCATTTCCCGCTGAATTTATGTACGCAATTACTGTAATTCTGTGGTGTGATGCCGCTCTCTTATGGAGAATCAATTTCCCGCTAAAAATACTCTCAGCACTGGCATTGATCTTATCAATAAAAGGTAATGCCTTGTTTTACGTCCGAATTACAAAAAATCGTCTGATTTTACCCTACATAAAAGAACGTTAAAGCTGGAGTTAACCATGCACAAATTCACTAAAGCGCTGGCTGCCATCGGTCTGGCTGCCATTATGTCACAATCCGCTATCGCTGAATCCATGAAGCTCGGTTTCCTGGTCAAACAGCCGGAAGAACCGTGGTTCCAGACTGAATGGAAATTTGCCGATAAAGCCGGTAAAGACCTTGGTTTTGAGGTGATTAAAATTGCCGTTCCGGATGGTGAGAAAACCCTTAACGCCATCGACAGCCTGGCTGCAAGTGGAGCAAAAGGGTTTGTGATTTGTACGCCAGACCCAAAACTGGGGCCAGCCATTATGGCTAAGGCGCGTGGCTACGATATGAAAGTCATTGCCGTCGACGACCAGTTTGCCAACGCCAAAGGTAAGCCAATGGATACCGTGCCACTGGTGATGATGGCGGCAACCAAAATTGGTGAGCGCCAGGGCCAGGAGCTGTACAAGGAGATGCAAAAACGCGGTTGGGATGTGAAATCCACCGCCGTAATGGCCATTACCGCCAACGAACTGGATACCGCACGTCGTCGTACTTCTGGTTCAATGGAAGCGCTTAAAGCCGCAGGCTTCCCGGAAAAACAGATTTACCAGGTCCCAACAAAATCGAATGACATCCCCGGCGCATTTGACGCCGCCAACTCCATGCTGGTTCAGCATCCTGAAGTCAAAAACTGGCTGATTGTCGGCATGAACGACAACACCGTGCTGGGTGGCGTACGTGCGACCGAGGGGCAGGGCTTCAAAGCACCAAACGTGATTGGTATCGGGATCAACGGCGTTGACGCGGTGAGCGAACTGTCAAAAGGCGAAGCGACCGGGTTCTACGGTTCACTGCTGCCAAGCCCGGACGTGCACGGCTACAAATCCAGTGAAATGCTCTACAACTGGGTAACGAAAGGAGCAGAGCCACCGGCATTCACTGAAGTGACAGATGTGGTGCTGATTACCCGCGATAACTTCAAAGAAGAGCTGGCGAAGAAAGGCTTAGGCGGTAAGTAACAGAAATGCTGCGATGTTGTAGGCCGGATAAGGCGAAGCCGCCATCCGGCGCAATGCCCGGTGGCGCTGTGCTTACCGGGCCTACGTCCGGCGGTTTTCCAGGCCGGTAAAATCCTGACTCACGGAGACGTTATGCAACAGTCTACCCCGTATCTCTCATTTCGCGGCATTGGCAAAACGTTCCCGGGCGTTAAGGCGCTGACGGATATCAGTTTCGACTGCTATGCCGGACAGGTGCATGCGCTGATGGGCGAAAATGGCGCCGGGAAATCAACACTCTTAAAAATTCTCAGCGGTAACTATGCGCCAACAACGGGATCTCTGACGATCCGCGGACAGGAAGTTTCGTTCGCGGATACCACTGCCGCACTCAACGCCGGTGTCGCCATTATTTATCAGGAACTGCATCTCGTCCCGGAAATGACCGTTGCCGAGAATATTTATTTAGGGCAGTTACCGCACAAAGGCGGGATTGTGAACCGCTCGCTGCTGAACTATGAAGCAGGAATCCAGCTGAAGCATCTGGGGATGGATATCGATCCCGATACCCCACTGAAATACCTCTCCATTGGCCAGTGGCAGATGGTGGAGATTGCAAAAGCGCTGGCGCGAAACGCCAAAATTATCGCCTTTGATGAACCAACCAGCTCCCTGTCGGCTCGAGAGATTGAGAATCTGTTTCGCGTTATCCGTGAGCTGCGCAACGAAGGACGCATCATTCTGTACGTTTCGCACCGTATGGAGGAGATTTTTGCTCTCAGCGATGCCATCACCGTGTTTAAAGATGGTCATTACGTCAAAACTTTCACGGACATGCAGCAGGTCGATCACGATGCGCTGGTGCAGGCGATGGTCGGGCGCGACCTCGGGGATATCTATGGCTGGAAATCCAGACCGTATGGCACAGAGCGTCTGCGGCTGCATGAAGTCAAAGCTCCAGGCGTGCGTACGCCAATCAGCTTATCCGTACGAAGCGGTGAAATTGTCGGGTTGTTTGGCCTGGTGGGGGCCGGACGTAGCGAATTAATGAAAGGGCTGTTCGGCGGTACGCGTATCACGGCGGGCCAGGTATTTATTGATGAACAGCCTATCGATATCCGTAAACCAAGCCATGCCATTGAAGCGGGGATGATGCTGTGCCCGGAGGATCGTAAAGCCGAAGGGATTATTCCGGTCCATTCAGTGCGCAACAACATCAACATTAGTGCACGGCGTAAGCATGTTTTGGGGGGATGCGTGATCAACAACGGCTGGGAAGAGACCAATGCCGATCACCATATTCGTTCACTCAACATCAAAACGCCGGGTGCAGAGCAACTGATCATGAATCTCTCCGGGGGTAATCAACAGAAGGCTATTCTCGGTCGTTGGTTATCGGAAGAGATGAAAGTGATTTTGTTGGATGAGCCTACACGCGGCATTGATGTGGGCGCCAAGCATGAAATTTACAACGTGATTTATGCCCTCGCAGCGCGCGGTGTGGCCGTATTGTTTGCTTCCAGTGACCTGCCAGAAGTACTCGGTGTTGCCGACCGTATTGTGGTGATGAGAGAAGGCGAAATTGCCGGTGAGTTACTTCATGAACAGGCGGATGAGCGCCAGGCGTTGAGCCTTGCTATGCCTAAAGTCAGCCAGGCTGTAGCCTGAATAAGGAGAGTATGATGTCTTCCGTTTCTACATCGGGTTCTGGCGCAGCGAAGTCGGCGCTAAATCTGGGCCGCATTTGGGATCAATACGGCATGCTGGTGGTGTTCGCCGTGCTGTTCCTGGTTTGTTCCCTCTTTGTGCCAAACTTTGCGACTTTCATCAACATGAAGGGGTTAGGGCTGGCGGTATCGATGTCGGGTATGGTTGCCTGCGGGATGCTGTTTTGCCTGGCATCCGGTGATTTCGACCTGTCTGTCGCGTCTGTAATTGCCTGTGCTGGTGTAACCACTGCCGTAGTCATTAACATGACCGAAAGTCTGTGGATTGGCGTGGCTGCCGGGCTGCTACTCGGTATTCTGTGTGGCCTGGTCAATGGGTTCGTGATTGCGCGGTTAAAAATTAACGCCCTGATCACTACTCTTGCGACAATGCAGATTGTACGTGGTCTGGCCTATATTATCTCCGACGGTAAGGCAGTCGGGATTGAAGACGAGCGTTTCTTCACACTCGGCTATGCTAACTGGTTTGGTCTGCCGGCGCCTATCTGGATCACGGTCGTTTGTTTCATTGTCTTTGGCTTACTGCTGAACAAAACCACGTTTGGGCGTAATACACTGGCCATTGGGGGCAATGAAGAGGCGGCGCGCCTGGCTGGGGTTCCGGTTGTTCGTACCAAGATTATTATCTTTATTCTTTCCGGTCTGGTATCCGCCATTGCCGGGATTATCCTCGCATCGCGTATGACCAGCGGCCAGCCAATGACCTCAATCGGTTATGAGTTGATCGTTATTTCGGCCTGCGTGTTAGGGGGCGTTTCGCTTAAAGGCGGCATCGGAAAAATCTCATATGTGGTGGCCGGGGTGTTGATCCTGGGGACGGTTGAGAATGCGATGAACCTGCTGAATATCTCTCCGTTCGCGCAGTATGTGGTACGTGGCCTCATCCTGCTGGCGGCGGTGATCTTCGACCGTTACAAGCAAAAAGCGAAGCGCACCGTTTGATGATTTAAACCCCAACTTTTTAGTCTAGCTTCTGCCCGTCGCCAGCCGCTACCCGGCTGGCGATTGTTTTTTCAAATGGCGAGCATGGTCACACTGTCTATACTTATATCCGTCATACATCATCTATATGCCGCGATCCGCGTGGCGTTCTGACCATGATGAGGAGGATAACCGGGTGACAGCATCACTGACTTTACCCCCTGAACAATCTGCAAACTGTGCTTACTTTTTTGATCTCGATGGGACACTTGCTGAGATTAAACCTTTTCCCGACCAGGTCGTTGTCCCGAAGACAATCCTGCAATGTCTACATCGGTTAGCGACGCAGAATGCGGATGCGCTGGCATTGATTTCAGGGCGCTCAATGGTTGAGCTTGACGCACTCACTACTCCGTTTCGTTTTCCGCTTGCCGGAGTGCATGGGGCAGAACGCCGTGACATCAATGGTCAAACGCACATAGTAAACCTGCCTGAAGGTATCGAACGTGAAGCCGGGGCGTTATTACACGCAGCGTTGGTGACGTTACCGGGGACAACACTTGAAACCAAAGGCATGGCCTTCGCGTTGCATTATCGCCAGGCACCCGAACACGAAGCGGCGCTGGTTACGCTGGCTGAACGCATCACGCGCAGATGGCCGCAGCTTGCTCTGCAGCACGGAAAATGTGTCGTGGAAATAAAGCCTAAGGGCAGTAATAAAGGCGACGCGATAGCTGCATTTATGCAGGAAGCGCCTTTTGCTGGCCGGATCCCTGTGTTTTTCGGTGATGATCTGACAGATGAAACAGGGTTTGCTGTAGTTAACCGCGCTGGCGGTATTTCTGTAAAGGTAGGGAGCGGGCCGACGCAGGCAACATGGCGTCTGGATGGTGTCAGGGATGTCTGGCACTGGCTGGAGAAAAATAACTCTTCGCAGCAAGAACCGAAAGCAACGAATAACAGAAGAGGTGGCTATGAGTCGTTTAGTCGTAGTATCTAATCGTATCGCCTCACCAGATGACAAAGGGAGCGCGGGTGGGCTCGCGGTCGGTGTACTGGGCGCGTTAAAAGCTGCTGGTGGTTTATGGTTTGGCTGGAGTGGTGATACAGGTAATGAGGATAAACCGTTAAAAAAGGTCACCCGTGGCAATATCACCTGGGCCTCGTTTAATTTGAGTGAGCAAGATTACGAAGAGTATTACTGCCAGTTTTCAAATGCGGTTTTATGGCCCGCGTTTCACTATCGATTGGATTTAGTTCAGTTTCAGCGCTCTGCCTGGGAAGGCTACCAACGGGTTAATGCCTTACTGGTAGATAAACTTCTGCCGTTGCTCGGCGATGACGACATTATTTGGGTTCATGATTACCATCTGTTGCCGTTTGCCTGCGAGCTACGTAAGCGCGGCGTGCGCAATCGCATCGGTTTTTTCCTGCATATTCCTTTTCCGACGCCGGAAATTTTTAATGCGCTCCCGCCACATCTGGCGCTGCTTGAGCAAATGTGTGATTTTGATTTGCTTGGTTTCCAGACCGAAAACGATCGTCAGGCTTTTCTGGACTGTCTCGCAGCCCAGACTCGGGTGTCCACGCATAAAGATAAGCAGCACCTGGCATGGGGAAAAGCGTTTCGCACTCAGGTTTATCCCATCGGTATTGAACCGGATGAGATTGCTCGACAGGCGTCCGGTCCGCTGCCGCCAAAACTGGCACAGCTAAAAGCGGAGCTTAAAAATGTGCAGAATATTTTCTCCGTGGAGCGTCTGGATTACTCCAAAGGCTTGCCGGAGCGCTTTCAGGCCTATGAGGCCTTACTGGAACATTATCCGCAGCACCACGGTAAAATTCGCTATACGCAGATAGCACCGACCTCGCGTGAAGAGGTGCAGGCCTATCAGGATATTCGCCACCAACTGGAAACAGAGGCAGGGCGAATCAACGGCAAATATGGGCAACTGGGCTGGACGCCGCTTTACTATCTGAACCAGTATTTTGATCGTAAATTGCTGATGAAGATCTTCCGCTACTCTGATGTAGGGTTGGTGACCCCGTTGCGCGATGGTATGAACCTGGTGGCGAAAGAGTTTGTGGCCGCACAGGATCCTGCTAACCCTGGCGTGCTGGTTTTATCGCAATTTGCCGGGGCGGCGAACGAGCTAACCTCCGCGCTTATTGTTAATCCTTATGACCGGGATGAAGTGGCAGGCGCATTAAACCAGGCGCTGACGATGCCACTTACCGAACGTATCTCGCGCCACGCTGAAATGCTTGAGACTATCGTTAAAAACGATATCGACAACTGGCAGGCGACGTTCATTTGCGATCTTAAAACGGTCACGCCGCGTCGGAGTCAATGCCAACTGCCAGACAATATCTCTTCCTGTTCTAAACTCGCATGAAGTCGTGGCACTGTGGATTAATCTCCAGCTAGCGGAACCAGAAGAACGTCCACCTGGCTGGTATGAATCACGCTTTTCGCTGAACAGGATGCGCGCGAAAAAAAACTGTGGTTATGGTTGCCGTAAATGACCAGATCAATGGCGTGTTTGCGGCACACATCCAGGATATGTTCATTCAGAGCCCCATAGGTAATAAAGGTATGCTCAATGGGGTATTCTGCTTCTTTGCTAAGTTTGTCGATAAAATCCTGAGTCTCTTCCTGCATCACTTCACGCAGGTCTTCCAGCATGGGGGCAGCAAACTGGTTATACAGTTCGGGGTCTGAGACCAGCGTAATCAGGCTAATTCGGGCGTTGACAGGGCGAGCGATAGAAACCGCCTTGTCTAACAACTGCTGACTTTCAGGGGTGGCGGCAACAGCAACAAGAATGTGCGAATAGCTCATAACTCGCTCCTTTTTTTCAAGAATTATGAGAGGGCTTTTCAGCTTTACTCAGCTTACCCCATACTGCAACGTTTCCCGCCTCGATAGTGTGAATGTCATCATGATTATTCATTAATTATTCTTATAAATAGAATAATCGATTCATATTAGTTGCAGATATGTTCAGGTTACTTAAGTGAAACCCACTGCTAATGAAAACAATGTGTTAATAAAAATTAAACATATATTAACATTTGCAAGGTCGTCACATCGCGGTATTAATTAATCACTCTAAATATTTAACTTATTGTTTCTAAAGAATTTAATTAAAAAAGTTTTTTGAGTTAAATATGTGATCCAGCTCGCTATTTCACGGCGTGATATTAACGGATGTGAACAAAATACTATTCGGTTTTATTGCAAGAATATTCGTACATCAGGAATTGAAATAGATGATTGCGGATTAAAAAATAAGCAAAGTAAAAGCTGCGCTGATGGATTTATGTTAAGTGTTTGGCTGGTTTATGTGATCTTGATCACATATTCTTTAAATTCGCAGCATACCTCCGTTGTATGTGTAACTGACGGCGGGTAGAGTTGCGTCGAATTAGGAAAAATCTTAGACATTTGTAAGAATTGATGTGAGCTTGTAAGGGACGCTGCCTTCTTAAAAGGGAATGTTTAGACAACGCGTAAGTGTCGTCACGCTGCTATGTATTTGACCTTTTGCTTTTTTTTACCGGGCCTTCCCGGCGACATCACGGGGTGCGGTTTTACCGCATGAAAACAATGTTGGTTATTATGGATGCAAATAATGCATACATCCGAGTTGCTGAAACACATCTATGACATCAATTTGTCATATTTATTGCTTGCACAGCGTTTGATCGTTCAGGACAAAGCATCTGCGATGTTTCGCCTTGGTATCAGCGAGGAAATGGCGGACACGTTGGCAACATTAACTCTTCCTCAAATGGTCAAACTGGCCGAAACAAACCAACTGGTATGTCATTTCCGTTTCGACGATCACCAGACTGTTACTCGCCTGACGCAAGACTCCCGCGTTGACGATCTTCAGCAAATTCATACTGGTATCATGCTTTCAACACGCCTGTTAAGCGACATCGATGATGCAGCACGTAAGAAAAGGGCTTGATGATGAGCGAAAAAAGCATTGTTCAGGAAGCGCGTGATATCCAGTTAGCAATGGAATTAATCACATTGGGCGCCCGTTTGCAAATGCTGGAAAGCGAAACGCAATTAAGCCGTGGTCGATTAATCAAGCTGTACAAAGAATTACGCGGTAGTCCTCCGCCAAAAGGGATGCTCCCGTTTTCCACCGACTGGTTTATGACGTGGGAACAAAATATTCATGCGTCGATGTTTTGCAATGCATGGCAATTCCTGCTCAAAACGGGTCTCTGTAGCGGCGTGGATGCCGTGATCAAGGCGTATCGGTTATATCTTGAGCAGTGTCCGCAGCCTGAAGAAGGGCCATTGTTGGCGTTAACCCGCGCGTGGACGCTGGTGCGATTTGTCGACAGCGGATTGCTGGAGTTGTCCCAATGCAATTGCTGCGGTGGGAATTTTATCACCCACGCACACCAACCCGCAGGCAGCTTTGCCTGTAGTTTATGCCAACCGCCATCACGGGCCGTAAAAAGACGTAAACTTTCCCAGAATGCTGCCGATATTATTCCACAACTGCTGGATGAACAGATCGAACAGGCTGTTTAACTGATACGGTGTGGATGAACACTCCAGCAGCGGTAAGCGATTACCGCTGCTTTTTTTTGTCCTGACCTTACGTTAATTGCCCGACTGCGCATCCTGTCATAGTCAATTGCGAAAGGATGATGTCGTGCTTATCTTATTAGGTTACCTGGTTGTTATTGGTACAGTTTTCGGCGGTTACATGATGACCGGCGGACACCTTGGGGCACTCTATCAACCGGCTGAGCTGGTGATTATCGGTGGTGCGGGTATTGGGGCATTCATCGTCGGCAATAACGGGAAAGCCATCAAAGGGACGATGAAAGCGATCCCGTTGCTTTTCCGTCGTTCGAAATACACCAAAGCGATGTATATGGATCTGCTGGCGCTCTTGTATCGCCTGATGGCCAAGTCACGTCAACAGGGCATGTTCTCGCTTGAACGCGACATCGAAAACCCAAAAGAAAGTGAAATCTTCGCCAGCTATCCGCGCATTCTTGCGGATGCTGTGATGCTTGATTTTATTGTCGATTATCTGCGCCTGATCATCAGCGGCAACATGAATACGTTTGAGATTGAAGCGCTGATGGACGAAGAAATTGAGACTCATGAGAGCGAAGCCGAAGTTCCGGCGAATAGCCTGGCGATGGTTGGCGACTCGCTACCGGCATTCGGGATCGTCGCGGCCGTTATGGGTGTTGTGCATGCGCTGGCTTCTGCCGATCGCCCGGCAGCAGAGCTGGGTGCGTTGATTGCGCATGCGATGGTGGGAACATTCCTCGGTATTTTGCTGGCCTATGGATTTATTTCTCCGCTTGCCAGCGTTCTGCGACAGAAAAGCGCTGAAACAACCAAAATGATGCAGTGCGTGAAGATAACGCTGCTCTCCAATCTGAATGGTTACGCGCCGCCGATTGCCGTTGAATTTGGTCGTAAGACACTGTACTCCAGCGAACGTCCTTCGTTTATCGAACTGGAAGAACATGTTCGTGCGGTGAGAAATCCAACTGCGCAACAGACGACCGAGGACGCATGAAAAATCAGGCCCATCCCATTATCGTTGTAAAGCGACGCAAACATAAGAATCACGGTGGTGGGGCGCACGGCTCGTGGAAAATCGCCTACGCCGATTTTATGACCGCAATGATGGCCTTCTTTCTGGTGATGTGGCTCATTTCTATTTCCAGCCCTAAAGAATTGATCCAGATTGCCGAATATTTCCGTACACCGTTGGCCACCGCAGTGACCGGGGGAAATCGTATTTCGAATAGCCAAAGCCCGATTCCAGGCGGCGGGGATGATTACACCCAGCAGCAGGGCGAGGTGAACAAGCAGCCGAATATTGATGACCTGAGAAAACGTATGGAACAGAGCCGCTTGAGCAAACTTCGCGGCGATCTCGATCAACTGATTGAATCCGATCCCAAACTGCGAGCGCTGCGTCCGCATTTAAAGATTGATTTAGTTCAGGAAGGGCTGCGGATACAGATTATCGACAGTCAGAATCGACCGATGTTTAAGACCGGTAGCGCTGAAGTTGAGCCCTACATGCGCGATATCCTGCGCGCGATTGCTCCAGTGCTCAACGGGATCCCTAACCGGATCAGCCTTTCCGGTCACACGGATGATTACCCTTACGCGAATGGTGAGAAAGGGTACAGCAACTGGGAATTGTCTGCCGATCGCGCAAATGCATCGCGTCGCGAGCTGGTTAGCGGCGGTCTGGATGATGGAAAAGTATTACGTGTGGTAGGTATGGCCGCCACGATGCGTCTGAGCGATCGCGGTCCTGAAGACGCTATCAACCGCCGTATTAGCCTGCTGGTTCTCAATAAGCAGGCAGAAGAGGCCATTTTGCATGAAAACGCTGAAAGCCAGAATGAGCCGGTAAGTGTCTTACAACGGCCAGCGGAACTCCCGCCGGTAAGCGTTCCCACATCGCCACCAGCCAATCCGAGGTGATAGCGTGAGCATGGATATTAGCGATTTTTATCAGACATTTTTTGATGAAGCTGACGAACTGTTGGCTGATATGGAGCAACACCTGCTTGATTTGGTTCCTGAAGCCCCGGATTCCGAACAGCTGAATGCCATTTTTCGTGCAGCGCACTCGATTAAAGGCGGGGCGGGCACCTTCGGCTTTACCATTTTGCAGGAAACGACCCATCTGATGGAAAACCTGCTGGATGAAGCGCGGCGTGGCGAGATGCAGCTCAATGCCGACATTATCAACCTGTTTTTGGAAACGAAAGATATTATGCAGGAACAGCTCGACGCCTATAAAAGCTCAGTGGAGCCTGATGCCGACAGTTTTGAGTACATCTGCCAGGCGTTACGGCAGTTAGCGCTCGAAGCGAAAGGTGAAACCGCACCGGCAGTTGTCAACTCAGCAAAACTTAGCGTTGTTGACAGCGCCGCGATGCAGGAAGAGGCGGTTGCAAAGCCTGAACCCGCCAGTGAAGAGAGCAAAAAACGCATTACTCTCTCGCGCCTGAAAGCCAGCGAAGTGGATTTACTGGAAGAGGAACTGGGGAATCTGGCGACCTTAACCGACGTGGTAAAAGGAAGCGACACGTTATCAGCAACGCTTGATGGCAACCTCGCAGAAGATGACATCATCGCGGTGCTTTGCTTTGTCATTGAAGCTGACCAAATTGAATTCGAAACCGTCAGCGCAGCGCCTGTGGCAGCTGAAGCTGAAGAGGTAGCAGTTGTCACTGAGCCGCAGCCGGTTGCTGTGGCACCTGCGGTGAAAGCTACCGCCAGTGAAGCACCACATAGCCGCGCGGAACGTGAAAAACCCGCCCGCGCCAGCGAGTCGACCAGTATCCGCGTAGCGGTTGAAAAGGTTGATCAGCTTATTAACCTGGTCGGTGAGTTGGTGATCACCCAGTCGATGCTGGCCCAGCGCTCTAACGAACTGGATCCTGTCAATCATGGCGATCTCATCACCAGTATGGGTCAGTTACAACGTAACGCCCGCGATTTGCAAGAGTCGGTGATGTCGATTCGTATGATGCCAATGGAGTACGTGTTCAGCCGTTTCCCTCGTCTGGTGCGCGATCTGGCCGGTAAGCTGGGTAAACAGGTCGAGCTGACGCAGGTAGGTAGTTCAACCGAACTCGATAAGAGCCTGATTGAACGCATCATCGATCCGTTGACGCACCTGGTGCGTAACAGCCTCGACCATGGTATCGAATTGCCGGAAAAACGCCTTGAATCCGGCAAAAGCCCAATCGGCAATCTGACGCTTTCCGCGGAGCATCAGGGCGGGAATATTTGTATTGAAGTGACCGATGATGGTGCTGGCCTGAACCGCGAACGTATCCTGGCTAAAGCTGTCTCTCAGGGCATGCCGATCCACGAAAACATGAGCGATGACGAAGTGGGTATGTTGATCTTCGCGCCAGGCTTTTCGACCGCCGAACAGGTAACGGATGTTTCCGGACGCGGCGTGGGTATGGATGTGGTGAAGCGAAATATCCAGGAGATGGGCGGCCATGTCGAGATCCAGTCTAAACAGGGACAGGGGACCACTATTCGCATTCTGCTGCCGCTGACGCTGGCGATCCTCGACGGGATGTCCGTGCGTGTGGCCGATGAGGTCTTCATTCTGCCACTGAATGCCGTTATGGAATCGCTGCAACCGCGCGAAGAAGATCTCCATCCGCTGGCCGGAGGAGAGCGCGTTCTGGAAGTGCGTGGCGAATATTTACCACTGGTTGAGTTGTGGAAAGTCTTTGAGGTTGAAGGCGCTAAAACTGAAGCGACTCAGGGCATAGTGGTCATTTTACAAAGTGCAGGGCGTCGCTATGCGCTGCTGGTCGATCAGTTAATTGGCCAACACCAGGTAGTGGTCAAAAACCTGGAAAGCAACTACCGCAAAGTGCCAGGTATTTCTGCTGCAACGATCCTCGGCGACGGCAGCGTCGCGCTGATTGTCGATGTCTCTGCATTGCAGGGGTTAAACCGCGAACAACGTGTGGCGATCACAGCCGCCTGATTGAGTGAGAAGGGAATTATATGACCGGTATGAGTAATGTAACTAAACTGGCCGGCGAACCGTCAGGTCAGGAATTCCTCGTGTTTACGCTGGGGGATGAAGAGTACGGTATCGATATCCTGAAAGTGCAGGAAATCCGTGGTTATGATCAGGTGACGCGCATCGCTAACACGCCTGCGTTTATCAAAGGCGTCACAAACCTGCGTGGTGTGATTGTGCCTATCGTCGACCTGCGCGTGAAATTTAGCCAGAGCGATGTGGATTACAACGAAAACACAGTGGTGATTGTGCTGAATCTGGGTCAGCGGGTGGTTGGAATTGTGGTAGATGGCGTCTCGGATGTGCTGTCGCTGACAACGGATCAAATCCGTCCGGCACCGGAGTTTGCGGTCACGCTGTCGACGGAATATTTGACGGGATTGGGTGCGCTGGGTGACCGGATGCTGATTCTGGTCAACATTGAGAAGCTGCTGAACAGCGAAGAAATGGCGCTGCTGGATATTGCCGCTTCCCACGTCGCATAATCGCCATAACTCATCCGGCCTACAATGATTGCTGTTGCAGGCCGGATTAGCGTAGCGCATCCGGCAGATTTCCCTCTTACGCTTCCCGCTCAACCAGCTCCGGTTCTTCTTCCAGTAAACCTTCATCCTGCGCCAGCATCGCCGTTGCAATCCCGTTACCTAATACGTTGATTGCTGAACGTCCCATATCCAGGAAGTGGTCAATTCCCATCAGCAACAGGATCCCGGCGACCGGAATGTTAAAGCTCGGGATGGTTGCAGCCAGCACTACCAGTGCTGAACGCGGCACACCGGCAATCCCTTTGGACGCCAGCATCAGCGTCAGCATCAGGACGGTGATTTCTGCGAAGGAGAGGTGAATATTATAGGCCTGCGCGATAAACATGGAGGCAAATGAACAATAGACCATGGAACCGACCAGGTTAAACGAATAACCGATAGGCAGCACGAATGACACGATGTTGGGTGAGCAGCCAAATTTAGTTAATTGCTCCAGCGTTTTCGGATAAGCAGCTTCGGAACTGCTGGTGGTGAAGGCGACCAGAACCGGGTCTTTCAGCATGCTTACCAGGCGAAATACCTCTTTTTTCAGCATCACATAACCCACAGCCAGCAGAACCAGGCAGGTCAGCAAAATAGCCACATAGTAGCCGCCGATGAACGAGGCATAGTTGAGCAGAATCCCCAAACCCTGGGTAGAGATAACAGAGGAGATGGCGGCAAAAATTGCCAGCGGCGCAACGTACATCACGTAGCCGGTCACTTTGAGCATAATATGGGAAACCACATCCAGCGCCGCAACCAGCGGGGCGTTGAATTTCTCACCAAGGGATGCGCCGCCAATACCGAAGAACATTGAGAACACCACAATTTGCAGGATCTCATTGTTAGCCATCGCTTCGGCGATGCTGGTTGGAATGGTATGTGTCAGAAAACCTTTCAGGCTCATGCCGCCCACGGCCAGGCCGGTGTCGGTGGCTTCCAGCGGGATCGCCAGGTTCAGCCCGCTGCCGGGTTGCTCAAGGGAAACCACAAACAGACCGACCAGGATAGACAATATAGAAGAGCTGATAAACCAGAGCATCGCTTTGCCGCCCACGCGTCCGATGGTGGACGTTTCTCCCAGGCGCATAATACCAACGGTCAGGGTGCTGAATACTAAAGGCGCGATCACCATTTTAATCAGGCGTAAAAAGATGTCGGTAAGAAGCGTAATGTTATCGGCCCAGGCGGTCACGACGCCGGGGGAGGCATAAGAGTGGATCACCGCACCCGACAGGATCCCCGCCAGCATGAAGATCACGATAAACAACGTGAGTTTGTTTGCATTTGCCACTAAAAAGCCCTCAGTAAGGATTTAACATTTATTGATCGGTTACTCATTTTTTATACTTATTAAGTGGTAACGAGGTATTCATCATATAAATTGGATTAAAGCGTAAGCGGATACAACTTTTTTTAATTTTTTATCCATTTTGTTGTGGTATTTGCGATGCGTATGTGTGATCTCAATCACATAAAAATGCGTATTTCGGCCATTCTGACCGTGCTCACCGATAAAAATAAATGTTATTTACATGATAATTATGGTGTTTTTATGTGAATGATTTGTGGTTGCTGCGCACCCGTTTTATCTTCCCCTCGCCAGGCTTCACATCCCTTCAGGATTTCCTTTTCGCAAACGTAAAGTTATCTCAGCGAGTGCCGATAACGTTGATAACTCGTTTTCAGGAAGGTGCCTTATGTTTAACCGTATCCGCGTTGTCACAATGCTGATGATGGTGCTGGGGGTTTTCGCACTGCTACAGCTTGTTTCCGGTGGTCTGTTGTTTTCTTCATTGCAGCAGAATCAGCAAAGTTTTGTTATTTCTAACGATCTTCGACAGCAGCAAAGTGAACTTACCTCAACATGGGATCTGATGCTGCAGACACGAATCAATTTAAGCCGTTCTTCTGCGCGCATGATGATGGATGCGTCTAACCAGCAAAGCAGCGCCAAAAACGATCTGCTGAAGAATGCGAAAGCATCGCTGGCGCAGGCTGAAACGCATTACGCAAAATTTAAAAACATCACACCGTTGCCGGAAATGGCAGAAGCCAGCGGCAACGTTGAGGAAAAATATCAGCAGTACCATGCGGCCCTGGCAGAACTGGTTCAGTTTCTGGAAAGCGGCAATATGGACGCCTACTTCGCGCAGCCTACGCAGGGAATGCAAAACGCGCTCGGCGAGGCGCTGGGCAAGTACGCCAGCGTTAGCGAAAAGCTTTACGTCCAGGCATTTGATCAAAGCGCGCGGGATTACCATTTCGCCCAATGGCAGCTTGGCGTGCTGGCCGTGGTGCTGGTGCTGATTCTGGTGGTGGTCTGGTATGGCATCCGTCATACCCTGCTTAATCCTCTGTCCCGTGTCATTGCCCATATCCGGGAAATCGCCAGCGGTAACCTGACCGCAACTCTCGCCGTTAGTGGCCGTAACGAAATCGGCGAGCTGGCCAGTACGGTTGATCATATGCAGCGCTCGCTGACGGAAACCGTCACTCTGGTGCGTGAAGGCTCTGATGCGATTTATTCCGGTACCAGCGAAATTGCCAGCGGAAACACTGACCTTTCATCTCGTACGGAACAGCAGGCGTCTGCACTGGAAGAGACCGCAGCCAGCATGGAACAGCTGACGGCAACCGTGAAGCAAAACGCGGACAACGCGCGTCAGGCCTCGCAACTGGCGAAAAGCGCGTCCGATACCGCGCAGCATGGCGGCAAAGTGGTTGATAGCGTGGTGAACACCATGCACGAAATCGCCGATAGCTCGAAGAAAATCGCCGACATCATCAGCGTCATCGATGGCATTGCCTTTCAGACCAACATTCTCGCACTGAACGCGGCGGTTGAAGCTGCGCGTGCCGGTGAGCAAGGTCGCGGCTTTGCCGTGGTGGCGGGTGAAGTGCGTAATCTGGCAAGCCGCAGTGCGCAGGCGGCGAAAGAGATCAAAGCATTAATTGAGGATTCCGTTTCCCGGGTTGATACCGGTTCCGTACTGGTAGAAAGCGCCGGCGAAACAATGAACGACATCGTCAATGCCGTGACGCGGGTGACCGACATTATGGGCGAGATTGCCTCGGCATCTGATGAGCAAAGCCGGGGGATTGATCAGGTTGCGCTCGCGGTCTCTGAAATGGATCGCGTTACGCAGCAGAACGCCTCTTTGGTACAGGAGTCAGCTGCCGCAGCGGCCGCTCTTGAAGAACAGGCCAGTCGCTTAACGCAGTCGGTATCGACTTTCCGTCTTGCGTCACGTCCGGCCTCGACAAAACCACGCGATACACGATTACCAGCAGCCCCGAGCGCATCCTATCCGCGCCAGAGCATTGAACAAGATACGAATTGGGAAACATTTTGACTGATAGTTAAACCGCGGCCAGTGCCGCCCGATGGGAGCGTTGATGTTTAATCGTATTCGAATTTCGACCACGCTGTTTTTGATTTTAATCCTCTGCGGTGTTTTGCAGATTGGCAGTAATGGCTTGTCCTTCTGGGCATTTCGGGACGGTTTTCAGAACCTGAATCAGGTCGAACGGAGTAATCAGCAACGCGCTGCGCTGGCCCAAACCCGCGCTGTGTTATTACAGGCCAGTACGGCCCTTAATAAGGCAGGGACGCTGACCGCCCTGAGCTATCCGCCAGAGGACATCAAAACGTTGATGACCCTCGCGCGCGACAGCCTGGCGCAGTCTGAATTGATGTTTAAACGCTTTATGGCGACGTCGGATTCGACGGAACAAGGCAAGGCGCTGTTAGGCGCAACTGAGAAAAATTTCAACCAGTGGCACAGCGCTCTCGCGCATCAAGCCACCTGGCTTGAAAACAATCAGTTGTCAGATTTTCTGACCGCGCCGGTGCAGGCGGCTCAGGATGCTTTCGATGCGAATGTGAATGCGTGGCAGAGCAACATCGACAGCGTGTTACAAACGGCGGGGGAGCAGAGTCAGCGTAATTACCATATGTCGGGGGTGATTTTCGCCACCATGGTGGTACTGGCGGCACTGCTCACCAGCGGTGCGCTGTTCTGGTCGCGCAAGATGATCGTTCAGCCGCTGGCGATTATTGGCAGCCATTTCGACAGTATTGCCGCGGGGAACCTGGCACGACCGGTAGCGGTTTATGGGCGCAATGAGATCTCGGCCATTTTTGCCAGCCTGCAGAAGATGCAAAAGGCGTTACGCGAAACGGTAAGTGACGTTCGTCAGGGCAGCTCAGCCATGCATAGCGGTATTTCAGAAATTGCGATGGGCAATAACGATTTATCTTCGCGAACCGAACAGCAGGCGGCCGCGTTGGCGCAAACGGCGGCCAGCATGGAGCAACTGACCGCCACCGTCGGCCAGAACGCTGATAATGCGCGCCAGGCGTCAGGAATCGCCAAAAGTGCGGCAGACACAGCGCATAAAGGTGGCGAGCAGACGTCCCGGGTCGCCAGCACCATGCATGAGATTTCTGCCAGCTCGCAGAAAATCGGCGACATCATCGGCGTGATTGACAGCATTGCCTTCCAGACCAATATCCTGGCGTTGAATGCCGCGGTAGAAGCTGCCAGGGCGGGGGAGCAAGGGCGTGGTTTTGCCGTCGTCGCTGGTGAGGTGCGCAATCTGGCAAGCCGTAGCGCACAGGCGGCGAAAGAAATTAAGGGACTGATTGAGGAATCTGTCACCCGGGTGCATCAGGGCTCGCAGCTGGTGGATATGGCGTCGCGCACTATGACGGAAATTGTCAGTTCGGTGACCCGGGTTAACGACATCATGGGCGAGATTGCCTCGGCATCCGATGAACAGCGCAGAGGCATTGAGCAGGTGGCGCAGGCCGTCAGCCAGATGGACTCCGTGACGCAGCAAAACGCCGGTCTGGTAGAAGAAGCCGCATCCGCCGCCGGACAACTTGCGACGCAGGCCGATCATCTTTCTGCTTGTGTCGCATTTTTTAAACTTGAAGAGCAAACCGTAGCAAAACAAGAGTTGGCGCAGCCTCAGGTTGCGCCCGTTGTATCCTGAATGTGATTGAGAAGGCGCTATGACATCATCTCTGCCCTCCGGGCAAACGTCATTATTGTTACAGATGACACAGCGCCTCGCGCTGTCTGACGCGCATTTTCGTCGGATATGTCAATTAATCTACCAGCGTGCGGGGATCGTACTGGCCGACCATAAGCGGGACATGGTTTATAACCGCCTGGTTCGTCGACTGCGTACCCTGGGGCTGGATGACTTTGGTCGCTATCTCAGCATGCTGGAAGCTAACCAGAACAGTGCTGAGTGGCAGGCTTTTATTAACTCCCTGACTACCAACCTGACCGCGTTTTTTCGCGAAGGGCATCATTTTCCGGTGCTGTCAGATCACGCTCGTCGGCGCAGCGGTGAATACCGCGTCTGGAGCGCGGCGGCGTCAACCGGAGAAGAACCCTACAGCATTGCGATTACGCTTGCCGATACCTTAGGTATGGCACCGGGCCGCTGGCGCGTTTTTGCCAGCGACATTGATACCGAAGTGCTGGAAAAGGCCAGAAACGGCATTTACCGCCTCGATGAGCTAAAGACGCTGTCACCCCAGCAGTTGCAGCGTTATTTCATGCGCGGCACCGGGCCGCATGAAGGACTGGTACGCGTTAGGCAGGAACTGGCAGGTCATGTTGAATTTTCCAGCGTGAACTTACTGGATAAGCAGTACAACGTGCCAGGCCCTTTTGATGCCATATTTTGTCGTAACGTGATGATCTATTTCGATAAAACGACACAACAGGACATTTTGCACCGTTTTGTTCCACTTCTTAAACCTGACGGGCTGCTGTTTGCAGGTCATTCAGAAAACTTTAGCAACCTTGTGCGCGAGTTTAGCCTGCGTGGACAGACCGTGTATGTGCATGCGCCAGGTAAGGATAAAGTATGAGTAAAATCAGGGTGTTGTCGGTAGATGATTCTGCATTGATGCGTCAAATCATGACCGAAATTATTAACAGCCACAGTGATATGGAAATGGTGGCGACGGCGCCGGATCCGTTGGTCGCCCGGGATTTAATCAAAAAATACAATCCCGACGTCCTGACGCTGGACGTGGAAATGCCGCGCATGGACGGCCTCGACTTCCTGGAGAAGTTGATGCGCCTGCGTCCAATGCCTGTGGTGATGGTTTCTTCACTGACCGGCAAAGGTTCAGAGGTCACGCTGCGGGCGCTGGAGCTGGGTGCGATTGATTTTGTCACCAAACCGCAACTGGGGATCCGCGAAGGGATGCTGGCGTATAGCGAGATGATTGCTGAAAAGATCCGCACCGCATCGCGCGCAAAACTGGCGGCCCATAAGCCCATGGCGGCACCGACGACCTTGAAAGCAGGGCCGTTACTCAGTTCGGAAAAGCTGCTGGTGATTGGGGCGTCAACCGGAGGAACAGAGGCAATTCGCCATGTACTCCAGCCATTGCCGCTTTCAAGTCCCGGTATTCTTATTACCCAGCATATGCCGCCAGGGTTTACCCGTTCGTTCGCCGAACGTCTGAACAAACTGTGCCAGATAACCGTGAAAGAGGCAGAAGACGGAGAGCGCGTACTCCCGGGGCATGCGTATATCGCGCCGGGCGACAAGCATATGGAACTGGCGCGCAGTGGCGCGAACTATCAAATCAAAATTCATGACGGTCCGCCGGTTAATCGGCATCGGCCCTCAGTGGATGTGCTGTTCCATTCGGTGGCGAAACATGCGGGGCGCAATGCCGTCGGGGTGATCCTGACCGGTATGGGCAACGATGGCGCAGCCGGAATGTTAGCGATGAATCAGGCGGGAGCCTGGACCATTGCGCAAAACGAAGCAAGTTGTGTGGTGTTCGGCATGCCGCGCGAGGCCATCAATATGGGTGGCGTAAGCGAAGTGGTCGATCTTAGCCAGGTGAGCCAGCAAATGCTGGTGAAAATTAGTGCCGGACAGGCAATACGTATTTGAATCAGGAGTTTATTTTTATGGCGGATAAAGAGCTTAAGTTTTTGGTTGTGGATGACTTTTCCACCATGCGTCGCATCGTGCGTAACCTGCTTAAAGAGCTGGGATTCAACAATGTTGAAGAGGCTGAAGACGGCGTGGATGCGCTGAACAAGCTGCAGGCTGGGGGATTCGGTTTTGTTATTTCTGACTGGAACATGCCGAACATGGATGGACTGGAACTGCTGAAAACCATCCGTGCCGATGGCGGGATGGCTTCTCTGCCGGTGCTGATGGTCACGGCAGAAGCGAAAAAAGAGAACATCATTGCGGCAGCACAGGCAGGTGCCAGTGGCTATGTCGTGAAACCGTTCACGGCGGCGACGCTGGAAGAAAAACTGAATAAAATCTTTGAGAAACTGGGCATGTGAGGGTGTGATGATGATGCAACCACAAATTAAACCTGCTGACGAACACTCTGCAGGGGACATCATCGCGCGCATCGGCAGTTTGACCCGAATGCTGCGCGACAGCCTGCGTGAACTGGGGCTGGATCAGGCCATTGCCGAAGCGGCAGAAGCGATTCCTGATGCCCGCGATCGTCTCGATTATGTTGTACAGATGACCGCGCAGGCGGCGGAGCGTGCGCTAAACAGCGTAGAAGCTTCGCAGCCGCATCAGGACGCGATGGAAAAAGGGGCCAAAGACCTGACTAAACGCTGGGATGAATGGTTCGAAAATCCGATCGAACTCTCCGACGCCCGTGAACTGGTCACCGATACCCGTCAGTTCCTTGGTGATGTACCTGGACATACCAGCTTTACCAATGCCCAGCTGCTGGACATCATGATGGCGCAGGATTTCCAGGATCTCACCGGACAGGTCATCAAGCGCATGATGGATGTTATCCAGGAAATTGAACGTCAGCTGCTGATGGTTCTGTTGGAAAACATTCCGGAACAGGGCGCTCGTCCAAAACGTGAAAACGAAAGCTTGCTTAACGGCCCGCAGGTTGACGCCTCAAAAGCCGGTGTAGTGGCAAGTCAGGATCAGGTTGACGACCTGCTGGATAGCCTCGGGTTCTGATGCGTATTTGCCGGATGTGAGGCGTGGGCCTCTCATCCGGCTTACGCGCAATTCTGCTTAAAGCCATAAATCCCGTCTTTTTTACCGCTTACTCTTCCCATTGCTGGATAGCTGTTCTGGCATCATTCTCGCCTATATCTCTATCCAGGGTCTGATGCGTGGCAGAAGAAAGCGACGACGACAAAACAGAAGCCCCCACACCCCACCGACTTGAAAAAGCGCGGGAAGAAGGGCAGATCCCCCGATCCAAAGAGCTAACCTCACTGCTTATTTTGCTGGTGGGTGTGTGCATTATCTGGATTGGTGGGGAGTCGCTTGCCCGTAGGCTGGCTGGCATGCTGTCGGCCGGATTACGTTTTGACCACAGTATGGTCAACGACCCGAATCTGATCCTCAGCCAAATCATCCTGCTGATTAAAGACGCGATGATTGCGCTGTTGCCGTTGATTACCGGCGTCGTTCTGGTGGCTTTAATTTCCCCGGTGATGCTTGGCGGCTTGATTTTCAGCGGTAAATCCCTGCAACCCAAATTCTCTAAGCTGAATCCGCTGCCGGGCATTAAGCGCATGTTTTCCGCGCAAACCGGCGCAGAACTGCTCAAAGCAATACTGAAGTCCACGTTGGTGGGAAGCGTGGCCGGATTTTATCTCTGGCATAACTGGCCGGCGATGATGCGTCTGATGGCGGAGTCACCGATTACGGCGATGGGCAATGCCCTGGATTTAGTCGGTATGTGTGCACTACTGGTGGTGCTTGGCGTTATTCCGATGGTGGGGTTCGACGTCTTTTTCCAGATCTATAGCCATGTGAAAAAGTTGCGTATGTCGCGTCAGGATATCCGCGATGAATTTAAGCAAAGCGAAGGTGACCCGCACGTTAAGGGCAAAATTCGTCAAATGCAGCGCGCGGCCGCTCAGCGTCGCATGATGGCGGATGTGCCGAAAGCAGACGTTATTGTCACTAACCCTACGCACTACTCAGTGGCGTTGAAGTATGACGAGAACAAAATGAGTGCGCCGAAAGTTGTTGCGAAAGGGGCCGGGCTGGTTGCGCTGCGCATTCGTGAAATTGGCGCAGAGCACCGTGTCCCGACATTAGAAGCGCCGCCACTGGCGCGTGCGCTCTATCGCCATGCTGAAATTGGTCAGCAAATACCGGGGCAATTATACGCCGCCGTTGCCGAAGTACTGGCATGGGTATGGCAGCTAAAACGCTGGCGTCTGGCTGGCGGCAAACGTCCACCACAACCTGAAAACCTTCCGGTGCCAGAAGCACTGGATTTCATGAACGAGAAGAATACTGATGGCTAATCTGGTCGCGATGCTGCGTCTGCCCAGCAACCTGAAATCCACGCAATGGCAAATCCTTGCCGGACCGATCCTCATCCTGCTGATTTTGTCGATGATGGTGCTGCCGCTGCCGGCTTTCGTCCTCGATTTGCTGTTCACATTTAACATTGCGCTGTCGATCATGGTGCTGCTGGTGGCGATGTTCACCCAGCGTACACTGGAATTTGCCGCATTCCCGACGATTTTGCTGTTTACCACATTATTACGTCTGGCGCTGAACGTCGCGTCTACCCGTATCATTTTGATGGAAGGACACACTGGCGCGGCGGCGGCGGGGAAGGTGGTTGAAGCCTTCGGCCACTTCCTGGTGGGCGGTAACTTCGCGATCGGCATCGTGGTCTTCGTGATTCTCGTCATCATTAACTTTATGGTAATCACCAAAGGTGCAGGGCGTATCGCTGAGGTTGGCGCGCGCTTCGTGCTGGATGGCATGCCCGGCAAGCAGATGGCGATTGATGCAGATTTAAATGCCGGTCTGATTGGCGAAGATGAAGCTAAAAAACGACGCTCGGAAGTGACCCAGGAAGCGGATTTTTACGGCTCAATGGACGGTGCGAGTAAATTCGTCCGTGGAGATGCTATCGCTGGTATTTTGATCATGGTAATCAACGTGGTCGGCGGTCTGTTAGTTGGGGTGTTGCAGCATGGTATGAGCATGGGCAGCGCTGCGGAAAGTTATACCCTGCTGACCATCGGTGACGGGCTGGTGGCACAAATTCCTGCGCTGGTTATCTCTACCGCGGCGGGTGTTATCGTGACCCGCGTGAGTACCGACCAGGACGTAGGCGAACAGATGGTGACCCAACTGTTCAGCAACCCCAGCGTCATGTTGCTCAGTGCGGCGGTACTTGGACTTTTGGGTCTGGTTCCGGGCATGCCGAACCTGGTGTTTCTGATGTTTACTGCCGCATTGTTGGCTCTGGCATGGTGGATGCGCGGTCGTGAGCGAAAAGCGCCAGATGAACCGCAGCCGGTGAAAATGCCGGAAAACAACTCCGTGGTGGAAGCCACGTGGAACGACGTGCAGTTGGAAGATTCGCTGGGCATGGAGGTAGGTTACCGCCTGATCCCAATGGTGGATTTTCAGCAGGATGGCGAGTTACTGGGGCGAATTCGCAGTATTCGTAAGAAATTTGCCCAGGATATGGGCTTCCTGCCGCCGGTGGTACACATTCGAGACAATATGGATCTGCAGCCAGCCCGCTATCGAATTTTGATGAAAGGGGTAGAAATTGGCAGCGGTGACGCCTATCCGGGACGCTGGCTGGCCATTAACCCGGGTACTGCCGCCGGGTCGCTGCCGGGTGAGAAAACGGTCGATCCGGCGTTCGGACTGGACGCTATCTGGATTGAAAGCGCATTGAAGGAACAGGCGCAGATTCAGGGCTTTACGGTGGTTGAAGCCAGTACTGTTGTCGCTACGCATCTAAACCACCTGATTGGGCAGTTCGCCGCTGAGCTGTTTGGCCGTCAGGAGGCGCAACAGCTACTGGATCGAGTGTCGCAGGAGATGCCAAAGCTGACGGAAGATCTGGTGCCGGGCGTTGTGACGCTCACCACGCTGCATAAAGTGCTGCAGAACTTGCTGGATGAGAAAGTACCGATTCGCGATATGCGCACCATTCTTGAAACGCTGGCGGAACATGCGCCGTTGCAAAACGATCCGCATGAGCTTACCGCGGTTGTCCGTGTTGCGTTAGGACGCGCCATCACTCAGCAGTGGTTCCCGGGTAATGAAGAGGTTCAGGTTATCGGTCTTGATACTCCGCTCGAGCGTTTGCTGCTGCAAGCGCTGCAGGGGGGCGGCGGCCTGGAGCCTGGGCTTGCAGACCGACTGCTGGCCCAGACTCAGGAAGCGCTGTCCCGGCAGGAAATGTTGGGCGCGCCGCCAGTCTTGCTGGTTAATCACGCGTTACGTCCGTTACTGGCGCGGTTTTTACGCCGCAGCATCCCGCAGTTGGTGGTGTTATCGAATATGGAGCTTTCCGATAACCGCCATATCCGCATGACGGCGACCATTGGAGGTAAATAATGCGTAATTTACTGTGGTTGTTGTTTTTTCCTCTGGTGGCGCAGGCCGCCGGAGAAGGGGCCTGGCAGGCAAGTGGCATGGGGATCACCTTAAATCACCGTGGCCAGTCAGCCTCGTCTGATCCTTTGGTTCCCAGCCAGCCGGTCTCAGGCTTGATGACGCTGGTGGCCTGGCGCTATGAGCTGAATGGCCCCACGCCCGCAGGTTTGCGGGTGCGTTTATGTTCTCAGTCCCGTTGTGTCGAGCTGGACGGGCAAAGTGGGACCACCAACGGGTTCAATAACGTTCCGGCCATTGAACCGATGCATTTTGTCTGGGAGGTCCCCGGCGGTGGTCGCCTGATCCCCGCGTTACGCATTCAGAGCAATCAGGTGATTGTGAACTACCGTTAACCCCCTCCGTCATTCAGACCAGCAGTTGAAACTGCTGGTTGTTTCAACATTACAGCCTCTCATTCAATTAAATAGAAACGTCGTTTTATAAAATAAGTGACGTACGTTGCCGGACTCTTTGTATTCTTGCCATTTCACGAATCCTTCTGGCAGAAATAGAAAGGTTTCACTTTCTGTTAGCTTTTACTGTGACCCTATAAGGATGCCCATTGTCAAAGCGAGGATTGCGGGGCCTCCCAAATAAAGCTGCTGCGCCGTAACAGGGGCAGGTCACAGCATTGAATCCGACATTGACAGAGGTTTAGTAAATGATTGTTTACCCGGTTAAACATAGCCCGTTATTGCGCCAGCCAGAACATTTTATTGCCAGGGATGAATTAAAAACGCTGATCAAAAAGGTGACGCATAACCTGGTCAATATTCATGACGAAACCGGTGAGTTCTTACTGCGTCTGGACGATGGACGCGTAATTGATACTAAAGGCTGGGCGGGATGGGAGTGGACACACGGCGTCGGCCTGTACGGGATGTATCAGTACTATCTGCAAACCGGCGATGAAACGATGCGCGATATCATCGATAGCTGGTTTGCCGATCGCTTTGCTGAAGGTGCAACCACTAAAAACGTGAACACCATGGCGCCATTTTTAACGTTGGCGTATCGCTATGAAGAGACGCGTAATCCAGCGTATCTGCCGTGGCTCGACAGCTGGGCTGAGTGGGCAATGCATGAGATGCCGCGTACCGAATTTGGTGGTATGCAACACATCACGCTGGCGGAAGAAAACCATCAACAGATGTGGGATGACACGCTGATGATGACGGTTTTACCGCTGGCGAAGATTGGCAAGCTACTCAATCGCCCGGACTACATCGAAGAGGCAACGTATCAGTTCCTGCTGCACGTGCAAAACCTGATGGATAAAGAAACGGGGCTGTGGTTCCACGGCTGGAGCTATGAAGGAAATCATAACTTTGCTAATGCCCGCTGGGCGCGCGGCAACAGTTGGTTAACTATCGTGATCCCGGACTTCCTCGAATTACTTGATTTACCGGAAAACAATGCTGTTCACCGCTATCTGGTACAGGTCCTGAACGCGCAAATCGCGGCGCTGGCGAAATGCCAGGATGAAAGTGGGTTGTGGCATACCTTGCTGGACGACCCGCAGTCGTATCTGGAAGCATCGGCAACTGCCGGATTTGCCTATGGGATCCTCAAAGCAGTACGTAAACGCTATGTTGGGCAAGAGTATGCGCCGGTAGCCGAAAAAGCCATTCGCGGCATTGTGCAGCATATTTCACCGGAAGGTGAACTGCTGCACACCTCGTTTGGTACCGGGATGGGACACAATCTCGATTTCTACCGCAACATCCCTCGGACCTCCATGCCTTACGGACAGGCGATGGCGATGCTGTGCCTTACCGAATACTTGCGAAAGTATTTTTGATATCGGTATTCGATGGCGATACCGCTATCGGACCTGATTGTTCAGTCGTCACTGTTTGTACCGTGTTGTCCTGCGGGGCAAACAGATGATCCATGATCTGACGCATAACCGGCGCGGCGGTGACACCATCGCTGCCGCCGTTTTCCAGAATTAACGCCACCGCGACCTTCGGGTTCTTATAGGGTGCAAATGCGGTATAGAACACGTGGTCGCGCAAGCGGACAGGGATCATCTTCGCATTATAGGTCTGATTTTCTTTCAGGCTAAAGACCTGCGAGGTGCCGCTTTTTGCCGCAATGCCGTATGGCGCGGTGTGAAAGAACTTATAACCTGTACCATTTGGTTCATTCGCCATGCCGAACATCGCCTGACGCACCAGTCCCCAGTAGGGCGATGAGGCCGAGGCGATTTGTGATGGTGCTTCTGGAGCCTGATACGGCGTGATGGTTTTGCCGCTCTCTTCATCGAGCAGCAGGTGAGGGACGATAACCTTGCCGTTGTTAATCAGTGCGACCATGGCTTTTACCATCTGAATAGGTGTGGCAATCCAGTAGCCCTGACCGATGCCAACTGAAATAGTGTCCCCCTGATACCAGGCTTTTTTGTGCACTTTTTGCTTCCATTCGCGGCTCGGAAGCAGGCCGTTATACTCCTCATCAAGATCGATGCCGGTCGGTTTACCATAACCAAACTGGCTGAGCATGCTGTTAATCCGGTCGATCCCCATCATATACGCCACCTGATAGAAGAACGTATCGGCAGACTCTTCTATCGCTTTGGTGACATCCAGCATACCGTGGCCCGTTTTTTTCCAGTCACGGTAATGTCGCTCGGTGCCGGGTAGCGTCCAGGTAGGGGCGCCGAAGAAACTGGTCTGCGGCGTGATCACACCGTTCAGTAATGCCGACATCGCCATATACGGTTTGACCGTTGAAGCGGGAGGGTACAATCCTTGCGTGACGCGGTTGATTAATGGCAGGTCTTTATCCTGGAGTAGCTTGTTATAGTCCTGATAGCTGATGCCTTTGACAAACGGATTAGGGTCATAGCTGGGGTTTGAGACCATCGCCAGTACGGAACCGTCGTGTGGATCTTCAACCAAAACGGCGGCCCGCTGGCCAGCCAATAGGCTCTCAATGTATTGCTGTAAATGTAAATCCAGCGTCAGATGGATATCTTTTCCGGCAACGGGCGGCACATCTTTGATCAGGCGTACGATGCGTCCGTGGTTATCTACTTCCACCTCCTGATAACCGGTTTTTCCATGCAGTTCGTTTTCGTAATAGCGCTCAATACCTTGCTTACCGATGTTGTGATCGGCGGCGTAGTTCTCCGCCAGACCCTTTTGTTCCAGTGCTTTCAGGTCGTTGTCATTGATTTTTGAAACATAACCCAGGACATGCGCCAGCGCCGCGCCATAGGGATACTGGCGGTCTTCGTAACTATTGATGTTGACGCCGCTAAAATGAAACTGGTTTACCGAAAAACGGGCGATTTCGACATCGGTTAGCGCATTTTTTAGCACCACAGGACGATAGCGGCTGCTGGCTTTCAGCTCATGGCGAAACTGGTCTATGTCATCAGGTGTGAGGTCAACGATCGGCGTGAGCTGCTGGAGTAACGCATTCATATCGCTGATTTTATACGGCGTAACGGAAATATCGTACCAGGTAACGTTGCGCACCAGCGGGATGCCATTGCGATCGTAAATCATGCCACGCGTTGGGGCGACGGGCAGCATTTTGATGTCGTTTGCATTCGACCGGGTGGTGTAATACTGGTGCTGACAGATTTGTAAGTTATACAGATTGTAAATCAGGATGCCAAAACAGATGACTACCAGGCCAAAGGCCACCAATACACGCCGCTGGAAGAGCTTTTCTTCCGCCTCAAAATCTCTGAATGTCATTGACCCGTACCCGATTAATTCGCCGCCTAATGATACGGAGGCTTAGACGGGATGACAGGCAAAAGATGTTCCATATCTCTAGGGAAATGTGTCATTCCTTGTGGGTTGTTACAAATTACAGTGAACGTAGCCGTTTCTCGTCGGCCTGAGTGTGCTGCCTACGAGGGCGGTCATTCGGGGAAATAAAAAAGCCCGCGACATAGTGCGGGCTTTCACATTATTTGAGGTGATTACATACGTTCTACGGTTTCGATACCCAGAGTATCCAGACCCAGCTTCAGGGTTTTCGCCGTCAGCTGTGCCAGCTTCAGTCGGCTGTTACGGATCTCTTCGTTTTCAGCGCTGAGAATAGGGCAGTGCTCGTAGAAGCCGGAGAACAGACCAGCAACGTCGTACAAGTAAGCACACATCACGTGTGGCGTACCTTCACGCGCAACGACGGTCAACGTTTCTTCAAACTGCAACAGACGCGCCGCCAGTTGAGCCTCGCGATCTTCGCTGATAACGACCTGCGCATTTGCCAGCGCGCTTTCGTCGATATCTGCTTTACGGAACACGGACAGTACGCGGGTATAAGCGTACTGCATATATGGCGCGGTGTTACCTTCGAACGCCAGCATGTTGTCCCAGTCGAAGATGTAGTCGGTGGTACGGTTTTTGGACAGATCCGCGTATTTCACTGCGCCGATACCGACCGCATTTGCCAGTTTTTCCAGTTCGTCGGCAGGCATGTCCGGGTTCTTCTCCGCGACCAGACGACGTGCGCGCTCCAGCGCTTCATCCAGCAGATCGGCCAGTTTAACCGTGCCGCCCGCGCGGGTTTTGAACGGTTTACCGTCTTTGCCCAGCATCATACCGAACATGTGGTGTTCCAGCGGCACTGAATCCGGCACATAACCGGCTTTACGTACGATGGTCCAGGCCTGCATTAAGTGCTGATGCTGGCGGGAGTCGATGTAATAAAGTACGCGATCGGCATGCAGGGTTTCGTAACGATACTTGGCGCAGGCGATGTCGGTTGTGGTGTAGAGATAGCCGCCATCTTTCTTCTGAATGATAACGCCCATCGGTTCGCCTTCCTTGTTCTTATACTCATCAAGGAATACGACGGTAGCGCCTTCGCTTTCAACAGCCAGCCCTTTCGCCTTCAGATCGGCGACGATGCCAGGCAGCATCGGGTTGTACAGGCTTTCGCCCATGACGTCGTCACGGGTCAGGGTAACGTTGAGGCGATCGTAGGTTAACTGGTTCTGCGACATGGTAATGTCGACCAGTTTGCGCCACATCTCACGGAAGTATTCGTCACCGCCTTGCAGTTTCACAACATAACTACGGGCGCGTTCCGCGAAGGCTTCATCTTCGTCGTAATGTTTTTTCGCATCACGGTAGAAACCTTCCAGGTCAGCCAGCGCCATCTCTCCGGCATTTTCCTGCTGCTGTTTTTCCAGCCATGCGATGAGCATACCGAACTGAGTACCCCAGTCGCCGACGTGGTTAGCGCGAATAACGTTGTGACCGAGGAACTCCAGCGTACGCACCGCCGCGTCACCGATGATGGTGGAACGCAGGTGACCAACGTGCATCTCTTTCGCTACGTTAGGCGCGGAGTAGTCAACCACGACGGTTTGTTTGGCCGGTTGAGTTACGCCCAGACGATCAGAAGCCAGCGCCTGCTGAACGTGCTGCGCCAGAAATGCCGGATCGAGAAAAATATTGATAAAGCCCGGGCCTGCAATTTCAACTTTGCTGGCAATCCCGTTGAGATCCAGATGAGTCAGCACCTGCTCAGCCAGTTGTCGCGGCGCCATACCCAGTTTTTTAGCGACAGCCATCATGCCGTTAGCTTGATAGTCGCCGAACTGTACTTTTGCTGACTGACGAACCTGCGGTTCGCAATCTGCAGGTGCGCCTGCAGCAATCATGGCCTGACTGACTTTTTCTGAGAGAAGTGCCTGAATATTCACCGGAATACCTTACATTTATGAAGCGGCCTAAAATTCACCGCACCAGTTTAAGAATTAAGGGCGGGAGTATACTGCAAATGCCCGTTGCCGTCAGCATTGTGTGTACCACCAGTAGCCTGAAATATAAACAATGCAATGGCGTAAATTTATTCATGATGTGTTCGGAGAAAACAGCGGTTGGATGGCGCAGCGCAACAGAGTAAATTAGCGACTTTGAACATGGATATGAGCTTTTAATATGGCGAACTGGCAAACCGTTGCAGAACTACAGGATATTTCTGCAGATTTACCGCATTTCACGCAGGCATTAACGGAACTTTCTACCCGTCTTGGGCTGGATATCACAGGCCTGGAAGCCGATCACATTTCCTTGCGTTGCCATCAAAATACCACCGCAGAGCGCTGGCGTCGTGGGTTTGAACAGTGCGGTGAATTGTTGTCAGAAAACATCATTAACGGCAGACCTATTTGTCTTTTTAAACTGCATGAGCCGGTTTGTGTGCAACATTGGCAATTTTCCATCGTCGAACTGCCGTGGCCGGGCGAAAAACGCTACCCTCATGAAGGCTGGGAACATATTGAAATTGTTCTGCCGGGAGAGGCGGAAACGCTGAATGCGCGAGCGCTGGCGCTGCTTTCCGATCACGGTCTGAGTCAACCGGGCATTTTTGTGAAAACCAGCTCGCCAAAAGGAGAGCGTGAGCGTTTACCGAATCCGACGCTGGCGGTTAGCGATGGTAGCGTGACGATAAAATTCCATCCGTGGTCGATTGAAACCATTGTGGCAAGCGAACGTCAGGAGTGAGCATGGCTATACTGGAAATCTGCTGTTACAGCATGGAGTGCGCGCGCACGGCGCAGCAAAACGGCGCGGATCGTATTGAACTATGCTCGGCACCCAAAGAAGGGGGCTTAACGCCGTCACTGGGCGTCTTGCGTTCCGTTCGCCAGCATATTTCGATTCCCGTCAATCCCATTATTCGCCCACGTGGAGGCGACTTTTGCTACACCGAAGGTGAATTTTCTGCAATGCTGGATGATATTGCGATGGTCAGGGAACTGGGATTCTCAGGGCTGGTGACCGGCATTTTAGATGTGGATGGCAATGTCGATATGCCGCGCATGGAGAAAATAATGATTGCCGCCGGTTCGCTGCAAGTCACTTTTCATCGGGCCTTTGATATGTGTGCTAACCCACTCAATGCGCTTAAAAAATTAGCTGATTTGGGCATTGCCAGAGTACTCACTTCAGGGCAAAAATCAGATGCGGCGCAAGGTTTAACAAAAATAATGGAACTTATTGCGCAGCCCGGTGCTCCAATCATTATGGCCGGAGCGGGGGTTCGCGCCTCGAATTTGTCCCTGTTCCTTGATGCTGGAGTGCAGGAAGTCCACAGTTCTGCCGGAGTATGGCTGGCTTCACCAATGCGTTATCGCAATTCGGGGTTGTCGATGTCTTCGGATGCGCAGGCGGATGAGTATTCGCGCTATGCGGTAGACGGGACGGCGGTTGCTGAAATGAAAGCAATCATTGCACACCATCAGGCCAACTGATTTTACCGTTGCATCATGTCGCCCAATATGATGCTTGCTCGTACCAGGCCCCTGCAATTTCAACAGGGGCCTTTTTTTCTCCTTCATATTTCAAGCCGCAGCAGCGTTGGCCGCCTCACGCACCCCGGTCACGTAGTTATCTACGCTCCCGGGGATTTGCTGCGTTGCCGCCTTGCTGCAACTTGAACTATTTTGGAGAAACGGCGCTATACGTAACGGTCATTCGGCAATCTATTACGGCTTACGCGCAATCAATACCGCACGTAATGGGGCGGGGTAGCCTTCCACCGTTTTGCTGTTGTCGTTAGGGTCGAGGAAGTCGGCCAGCGACTCGGTTACCATCCACTCGGTGCGGCGCTGCTCTTCGGTGGTGGTGACGCAGACATCGGCGATGCGCACATCAACAAAACCGCATTTTTCCAGCCAGTTTTTTAGCGCCAACGCAGATGGAATAAAGTAGACGTTACGCATCTGCGCGTAACGATCGCCCGGCACCAGTACGGTATTTTCATCACCTTCGACGACCAGCGTTTCCAGCACCAGTTCGCCATCTTTAACCAACTGATCCTTTAATTGCCACAGATGTTCCAGCGGCGATCGGCGGTGATAAAGCACGCCCATGGAGAACACAGTGTCAAAGGCGTTTAGCGCTGGAAGTTGCTCAATACCCAGCGGCAGCAGGTGAGCACGCTGGTCATTGCCCAGCAGTTTACGTACCGCCTCAAACTGGCACAGAAACAGTTGCGTAGGATCGATCCCAACCGCCAGATGCGCTCCAGCGCCAATCATGCGCCACATGTGATAGCCACTGCCACAGCCGACATCAAGAATGGTACGGCCGGTGAGATCAGACAAGTGCGGCAGAACGCGATCCCACTTCCAGTCGGAACGCCATTCGGTATCGATGTTGACGCCGTACAGCGAGTACGGTCCTTTACGCCATGGCATCAGGTTACGCATCAGGGTGTCGATGCGTTTAAGCTGGCCTTCGCTAAGCGGTTCTTTACTTTCTGCGGTAACGCTGTGTAGTAAGTCCAGACGATGCGGCGTCAGCTCGGGCAGAAACTCGACGGCGTTTGACCATTGCTTAAAAAGACCGTGCTGATCGCGCTGCCAGGCAGCGATTTGCGCCGGAAGCGTTTCCAGCCAATGGGACAGATGATTTTTGGCAATCAACTGATAAAAGTTACCAAAATCGATCATGCGCTAACCTCAGCTTTCAACGCCACCAGAGAGCCAAAGTTGAAGCACTGGAACCACAATTCGCTGTGCTCAAAGCCGGCCTGATGCAGTCGCGCTTTGTGCGTTTCTACCGAGTCGGTCAGCATCACGTTTTCCAGCATGCTGCGTTTCTGACTAATTTCCAGTTCGCTGTAGCCATTGGCCCGTTTGAAGTCGTGGTGCATGTTGAACAGCAGCTCGCCAACGTTAGCGTCTTCGAAACTGAATTTTTCAGACAGCACCAGCGCGCCGCCGGGATTCAACCCTTGATAAATCTTATCCAACAATGCCTGGCGCTCAGGTGGCTCAAGGAATTGCAGGGTAAAATTCAGCACCACCATCGAGGCGTTTTCGATAGTAATGTTGCGAATATCGCCTTCGACTACCTCAACCGGGGTCGGTGCCTTATAGGCGTCAATATGACGACGGCAGCGCTCAACCATCGCCGGGGAGTTATCGACGGCAATAATTTTGCAATTCTCGTGATGAATATTGCGACGCACCGAGAGCGTCGCCGCGCCCAGAGAACAGCCCAGATCGTAGACCTGCGTGTTGGGTTGTACGAAACGTTCGGCCAGCATGCCAATCATAGAAATGATATTGGAATAGCCAGGAACGGAACGCTGGATCATATCCGGGAAGACTTCAGCTACCCGTTCATCAAAGGTCCAGTCACCCAGACTGGCGATAGGCGCAGAAAAAAGCGTGTCGCGGTGAGACATAACGTAAAAATCCGGGAAAAATAAAGTGGCGTATTGTGCGCTAATGCAGGGAGAAAACCAACTCCCAGGGCATATACCAAAGATTCGCCAGCACCATTAGCAACAGCGAACACCAGGTTGCGCTCATGCCTGAACGGCGCCAGCGGAAGAGCCGGTGGTGGAATCCGTAATAATGCATCAGTCGTCCGGCAATCAACATCAGCCCGCAAATATGCACCATCCACGTCTCTGCGCCGTTCATTTCCATAAATAACAGCAGCACTAACGCGACGGGAATATATTCCACCGCATTACCGTGAATGCGGATAGCGCTTTGCAGTTCGCTAAAACCTCCATCGCCATAGGCAACGCGATATTGCATGCGCAGGCGAACGACGTCAAAGGAGAACTTTATTAACAATAACGCACCCAATACGGCATAAAGCGCGCTTACCATACAAACTCCCTTTTAAAATGGCTGCTGGCACTGACTATGATAGGTGGCAATTTCAGAAAAGAGAAGATTGCTGTGGAATAGAGGGTGCTGATCCGATCTCTGGCAGGGCGCTGCGTAAATCTGCCCATAGCGTATCAACAAGCTCCGGGGCCTGCGCGATGTCCGGCGTATGCAAAAACAGATACGGAGTCGTGGTGCGTTGCCATAGCGATAGCTTGGTCAGCCAGACGGCAAAAAGCTCGCTGTTTTGTGCCATATTATCGCTACCGATAAAGCGTACCATCGGATGGTTTGCCGTCACCACAGCATGCACCGGAACCTTCGGTTTCTTGCGCTGGGCGTCACGTATTGCTTCAGTATGCGGGATTGCGGCATGCACCGGGCGGCTGTCCAGAATCACCCGGTTTACTCCGCGCTCGTGTAAACCGCGATTAAATAGCTGCTCGGCTTCGCCTTTGGCAAAGAAGTCTGGATGGCGAACTTCCACACCGTAGGTAAAGGAATTCGGGAGCACATCGAGAAACTGCCACAGGGCAGGCAGATCGCGTGGGCCAAAAGTCGCAGGTAATTGCAGCCAGTATTGTCCAATGCGCGATTCCAGCGGCGACATGCGCGTAAAAAATTCCTGTACGAGGTCATCACAATTACGCAGCGCAGCCTGATGCGAAATGGTCGCCGGAAACTTAAAACAAAATCGAAACGCATCGGTGGTCTGTGCCTGCCAGCGGGCAACAATATCAGCTTTAGGCAGCGCATACAGCGTGGTATTGCCCTCCACGCAGTTAAAATGGCGGGCATACTCTTCAAGGCTGGTGATCCCCAGACGCACCCATTTTGGATGCGACCACTGAGGTAATCCGATATAAATCATAGCGCTTGCAGAATCTCCTCCACGCTGCGAACGCGCGCAATGCGCGGGAAAATGTGGGTCATGCTGCCCTGGTGTTGCTCAGCACTGGCGGCGCTACAGGCATCCTCTGCAATGATAAGACTGAAACCCAGCTCCCACCCATTTCGCGCCGTCGACTCAACACCAATGTTCGTCGAGATCCCGCACAGGACGATGGTATCAATACCCCGGCGACGCAGCTGCAATTCCAGATCGGTACCATAGAAGGCTCCCCACTGGCGTTTAGTCACTTCGATATCGCTGGCGCATTTCCCCAAAGCAGCCGGGTAATGCCACCAATTTTCAGGTAACGCTTTTGCCGGAGTCTGAGCATCTACGGGTTGTTTCAGCGCTTCGGCGTAATCGTCAGACCAGCCGACTCGCACCATTACCACCGGGGAACCGTGGGCACGGAATTTTTCCGCCAATTGCGCGGCGCGGGTAACCACATCATGTGCCGTATGAGGGCCGCCAGCGAAAGGCAGGATCCCTTCCTGTAAATCAATTACGACAAGGGCGGTTGTTTTAGCGTTCAATTCCAGCATGGTCACTCCAGTAATAAAAGAATTCCGTTACACCTTAATCGCGAATCAGTGTGAAAGGGGCGACAATTTTTGTTATTTTTTGTGAGATTACGCAATGCCCGTCCAGGAAACAGGCGTACAGTCAGTACCGGACTGAGAGTCTATCCCAGTAGGCTCTTATCGTGCGGCAGAATTTCCAGTATAATAGCCGCCTTTTTTCATTCAGTTGTGACATTCAGCTAAAGCTGCGACTTCGTCATCTGCGAGACAGGTGACAATCCGCCTGCGGCAAAGTTAAGGGATATCTCATGCGTACAGAATATTGCGGACAGCTACGTCTGTCCCACGAGGGGCAGCAGGTGACTCTGTGTGGTTGGGTCAACCGTCGTCGTGATCTTGGTAGCCTGATCTTTATCGATATGCGCGACCGCGAAGGTATCGTGCAGGTATTTTTCGATCCGGACCGTGCGGACGCGTTAAAGCTGGCCTCCGAACTGCGTAATGAGTTCTGTATCCAGGTTACGGGCACCGTGCGTGCGCGTGACGCGAAAAACGTCAACGCCGATATGGCGACGGGCGAAATTGAAGTGCTGGCCTCCGATCTGACCATCATCAACCGTTCAGACTCGCTGCCGTTGGACTCTAACCACGTCAACACCGAAGAAGCGCGACTGAAGTATCGCTATTTAGATCTGCGTCGCCCTGAAATGGCGCAGCGCCTGAAAACGCGTGCCAAAATCACCAGTCTGGTGCGTCGTTTTATGGACGACCACGGCTTCCTCGACATCGAAACACCGATGCTGACCAAAGCAACGCCGGAAGGCGCGCGCGATTACCTGGTACCTTCTCGCGTACATAAAGGGAAATTCTACGCGCTGCCGCAATCACCTCAGTTGTTTAAACAGCTGCTGATGATGTCTGGCTTTGACCGCTACTATCAGATCGTAAAATGCTTCCGTGATGAAGACTTACGTGCTGACCGTCAGCCTGAATTTACCCAGATCGACGTTGAGACTTCCTTCATGACCGCACCGCAGGTGCGTGAAGTGATGGAAGCGCTGGTGCGTAACCTGTGGCTGGAAGTGAAAGGTGTGGATCTGGGTGATTTCCCGATCATGACCTTTGCCGAAGCTGAGCGTCGTTACGGTTCCGATAAACCAGACCTGCGTAACCCGATGGAGCTGGTTGACGTCGCCGATCTGGTGAAAGACGTTGAGTTCGCAGTGTTCTCTGGCCCGGCAAACGATGCGAAAGGCCGCGTAGCTGCTCTGCGTGTACCGGGCGGTGCTGCACTGAGCCGTAAGCAGATCGACGATTACGGTAACTTTATCAAGATTTACGGCGCGAAAGGCCTGGCTTACATCAAAGTCACCGAACGTGCGAAAGGTCTGGAAGGTATTACCAGCCCAGTTGCTAAGTTCCTGAACGCAGAAATTGTGGAAGCGATTCTGGCACGTACCGGTGCACAAGACGGCGACATGATTTTCTTCGGTGCCGACAACAAGAAAGTAGTTGCCGACGCGATGGGCGCGCTGCGTCTGAAACTGGGTAAAGATCTGAGCATTACCGACGAAGCCAAATGGGCTCCGCTGTGGGTTATCGACTTCCCAATGTTCGAAGATGATGGTGAAGGTGGGCTGACCGCAATGCACCACCCGTTCACCGCGCCGAAAGATATGACGGCTGCTGAGCTGAAAGCTGCGCCGGAAGACGCGGTTGCCAACGCGTACGATATGGTCATCAACGGCTACGAAGTAGGCGGCGGTTCCGTGCGTATTCACAACGGCGACATGCAGCAAACCGTATTCGGTATTCTGGGCATTAATGAGCAAGAACAGCGTGAGAAATTCGGCTTCCTGCTGGATGCGCTAAAATATGGTACACCGCCGCATGCGGGCCTGGCGTTTGGTCTGGACCGTCTGACTATGCTGTTGACCGGTACTGACAACATTCGTGACGTTATTGCTTTCCCGAAAACCACGGCTGCAGCGTGTCTGATGACTGAAGCGCCAAGCTTTGCCAACGCAGCTGCGCTGGCGGAACTGAGCATTCAGGTTGTTAAGAAGGCCGAGAATAACTGATATGACATATAAACAGCCTGTCTCGGTGTTAGTCGTGATTTATGCAAAGGACACCGGGAGAGTGCTGATGTTACAGCGACGCGACGATCCTGATTTCTGGCAGTCGGTCACCGGCAGCCTTGAAGAAGGTGAAACCGCGTCGCAAGCCGCTATGCGCGAAGTAAAGGAAGAGGTCGCCATTGATGTTGCATCTGAGCAACTGACCTTAATTGACTGTCAGCGCACGGTGGAGTTTGAGATTTTTAGCCATTTACGTCATCGCTATGCACCGGGAATTGAACGTAATACTGAATCCTGGTTTTGCCTGACACTTCCCTCAGAACGAGAGATCGTGTTCACCGAACATCTGACCTATCGTTGGGTTAATGCGGTTGAAGCCGCCCAATTAACCAAGTCGTGGAGTAACCGGCAGGCGATTGAAGAGTTTGTAATTAACGTCGCCTGAAAAGGCGCGCTTTTTGGAGATATTATTTATGGCAGGTCATAGTAAATGGGCCAACACCAGACACCGTAAAGCAGCGCAGGATGCTAAACGCGGTAAAATTTTCACCAAAATAATTCGTGAGCTGGTGACGGCGGCTAAACTGGGCGGCGGCGATCCGGATGCTAACCCGCGTCTGCGTGCAGCGGTTGATAAAGCGCTGGCTAACAACATGACCCGTGACACTCTGAACCGTGCAATCGCTCGCGGTGTGGGTGGTGATGAAGATTCCAACATGGAAACCATCATCTATGAAGGTTACGGTCCTGGCGGTACAGCCGTTATGATTGAATGTCTGTCTGACAACCGTAACCGTACCGTTGCGGAAGTGCGTCACGCGTTCACGAAAACGGGTGGTAACCTCGGTACCGACGGTTCCGTGGCTTATCTGTTCAGCAAAAAAGGCGTGATCTCCTTTGAACAGGGCGACGAAGACGCCATCATGGAAGCGGCGCTGGAAGCAGGTGCTGAAGACGTTGTGACCTTCGACGACGGCGCAATTGACGTTTACACCGCGTGGGAAGAGATGGGCAAAGTGCGTGACGCGCTGGAAGCGGCTGGTCTGAAAGCGGACGCAGCTGAAGTGTCTATGATCCCATCCACCAAAGCGGATATGGATGCAGAAACAGCGCCGAAGCTGATGCGTCTGATCGATATGCTGGAAGACTGCGACGACGTGCAGGAAGTTTACCACAACGGTGAAATCTCCGATGAGGTTGCTGCCACCTTAGAATGATGTGGTTAAGCCATAAAATAACAGGAGATGCGTGATGTCTATTATTCTCGGCATTGACCCGGGGTCTCGCATCACCGGTTATGGCGTTATTCGTCAGGTCGGCAGGCAGTTGACCTATCTCGGCAGCGGCTGCATTCGCACCAAAGTCGACGATCTCCCGTCACGTCTGAAATTGATTTACGCGGGCGTGACGGAAATAATCACCCAGTTCCAGCCGGACTATTTTGCCATTGAGCAGGTTTTTATGGCGAAGAACGCCGACTCGGCGCTAAAGCTGGGACAGGCTCGCGGCGTGGCAATCGTTGCGGCGACCAATCAGGATCTACCGGTCTTTGAATACGCGGCCCGCCAGGTAAAACAGACCGTGGTGGGGATCGGTAGCGCGGAAAAAAGCCAGGTCCAGCATATGGTACGCACGCTGCTAAAACTCCCGGCGAATCCGCAAGCAGATGCCGCGGATGCACTGGCGATTGCCATTACCCACTGCCATGTCAGTCAGAACGCCATGCAAATGAGCGAGTCGAGGCTGAATTTGGCGCGAGGTCGGTTACGTTAGTGACAAATGAGGCTGGATATCTATCCAGCCTTTTTTTATGATAGCGCATTACCTTTTAGCCCTTAACGCAGGAGCGTCACGTGATAGGCAGACTCAGAGGCATCATTATTGAAAAACAACCCCCGTTGGTCCTTCTGGAAACGGGCGGGGTAGGCTATGAAGTGCATATGCCGATGACCTGTTTCTACGAGTTGCCTGAAGCCGGGCAAGAAGCGATTATTTTCACCCATTTTGTGGTGCGAGAAGATGCTCAGCTATTGTATGGCTTTAACAACAAGCAAGAGCGCACGCTGTTTAAAGAGTTAATCAAAACCAATGGCGTGGGGCCGAAGCTGGCGCTGGCGATCCTCTCCGGTATGTCTGCTCAGCAGTTCGTTAATGCCGTGGAGCGCGAAGAGCTGGGCGCGCTGGTGAAATTACCGGGTATTGGTAAGAAAACCGCAGAACGCCTGATTGTAGAAATGAAAGACCGCTTTAAAGGTTTGCATGGTGATCTCTTTACACCAGCGGCGGATCTGGTCCTGACTTCTCCGGCTAGCCCGACAACGGACGACGCCGAGCAGGAAGCGGTTGCTGCGCTGGTGGCGTTGGGCTATAAACCACAGGAAGCCAGCCGCATGGTGAGCAAAATTGCCCGCCCTGATGCCAGCAGTGAAACCCTGATTCGTGAAGCGCTTCGCGCGGCATTGTGAGGTAACGGATGATTGAAGCAGATCGCCTGATTTCGGCTGTCAGCACTACCCCTGAAGATCTGGTGGATCGTGCGATTCGCCCAAAATTGCTGGAAGAGTACATTGGCCAGCCTCAGGTCCGTTCGCAAATGGAGATTTTTATCCAGGCGGCGAAGCTGCGCGGTGACGCTCTCGATCACCTGCTGATTTTCGGTCCTCCTGGTCTTGGTAAAACTACGCTTGCCAATATTGTCGCCAATGAAATGGGCGTTAATCTGCGCACCACGTCCGGTCCGGTTCTGGAAAAAGCGGGTGACCTGGCGGCAATGCTTACCAACCTTGAACCCCACGATGTGCTGTTTATCGATGAAATACATCGTCTGTCACCGGTGGTGGAGGAGGTGTTGTATCCGGCGATGGAAGATTATCAGCTGGATATCATGATTGGTGAAGGACCGGCTGCCCGTTCGATTAAGATCGATCTGCCGCCGTTCACGCTAATCGGGGCGACGACGCGCGCCGGGTCGTTAACGTCTCCGCTGCGTGACCGTTTTGGTATTGTGCAGCGCCTGGAGTTCTATCAGGTGGCAGACCTGCAGCACATTGTTGGGCGTAGCGCACGCTTTATGGGCCTGGAAATGAGCGATGAAGGCGCGCTGGAAGTGGCACGCCGCGCCCGCGGTACGCCGCGTATCGCCAACCGTTTATTACGCCGGGTACGCGATTTCGCTGAAGTGAAGCATGACGGTACGATTTCGGCTGATATTGCCGCCCAGGCGCTGGATATGCTCAATGTGGATGCGGAAGGATTCGATTATATGGACCGTAAGCTGCTGCTGGCGGTTATCGATAAATTCTTTGGCGGGCCGGTAGGACTGGATAACCTGGCAGCGGCGATTGGGGAAGAGCGTGAAACCATTGAGGACGTGCTGGAGCCGTATCTGATTCAGCAAGGTTTTCTACAACGTACGCCGCGTGGACGTATGGCAACCGTGCGCGCCTGGAACCATTTTGGCATTACACCGCCACAGATGCCTTAATGCCTGATGTCGCGACGCTCATCAGGCCTGGGCGATTTTGTGGGCCCGGTAAGCGCAGCGCCACCGGGCAACGCATGCTTAGCTCGCTTGCTTTTTCATCATGCTGAAAATAAACAGCAGCGCGGCGCACAGCACCACGGAAGGACCTGCCGGGGTGTCATAGAAGGCCGAGAAGGTCAGCCCGCCTGTAACCGCTATCATTCCCACTCCAACGGCAACCCCTGCCATCTGCTCCGGCGTACGGGCAAAGCGACGGGCGGTCGCCGCAGGGATGATAAGCAGTGAGGTGATAATCAGCGCCCCGACAAACTTCATCGCCACGCCAATCGTTAACGCCGTAACCAGCATCAGCAGCAGCTTCACGCGTTGCAGCTTCACGCCATCGACAAATGCCAGATCCGGACTGATGGTCATCGACAGCAGGTTACGCCACTGCCAGAACAGAATCGCCAGAACAATAACCACGCAGATGGCGATGGAGATAAGATCTTCTGGCGTCACGGCGAGCAAATCACCAAACAGGTAAGCCATCAGATCCACACGGATGTTGGACATCAGGCTGACAACAACCAGCCCCAATGACAACGCGCTGTGCGCCATAATACCCAGCAAGGTATCGATCGCAAGGTGAGGGCGCTTCTCCAGCCATACCAGACCGCCAGCCAGCAACAGGGTGACGGCGATAACCGCATAGAAAGGGTTTACATCCAGCAGCAGGCCAAAGGCGACCCCCAGCAGCGAAGCGTGGGCCAGCGTATCACCGAAATAAGACATTCGACGCCAGACGACGAACGAGCCGAGTGGGCCAGCGGCACAGGCCAGCATGATCCCAGCTAACCAGCCGGGTAATAACAATTCAATCATGAGTGACCATTTCCCCGGCGTAAGACGATACGACCCTGTAAATCGTGGCGGTGATTGTGATTATGACGGTAAATTCCGAGTTGTTCGGCGCCGCGTTGCCCGAACATTGAGATGAATTCCGGGTGCATAGAAACCACTTCCGGCGCACCGGAACAGCAAATATGATGGTTCAGGCACAGTACCTCATCGGTTTTGGCCATCACCAGATGCAGGTCATGGGAAACCATCAGTACGGCGCAATCCAGTTCACGTCGCAACTGGTCGATAAGGTCGTACAGTGCGACCTGCCCATTGACATCCACGCCCTGAGTTGGTTCATCGAGCACCAGTAGCTGAGGTTTATTCAATAAAGCACGGGCCAACAGGACGCGTTGCGTTTCCCCGCCAGAGAGCTTTTGCATCGGTGCATCCATCAGATGCCCGGCTTGAACGCGCTTCAGTGCCGGAAGGATATCCTCTTTTTTGGTACCGGGACGTAAGCGCATAAACCGACTTACCGTCAGTGGCAGCGTAGTATCGAGGTACAGTTTTTGCGGTACATAGCCAATCCGCAATTGACCATTACGCTTGATTACTCCCTCATCAGCCGCTACCAGCCCTAATACAACGCGCACCAGCGTAGACTTCCCGGCGCCATTTGGGCCGAGAAGCGTTAAAATTTTACCGGGTCGAAGTTCAAGCGATACGTCAGACAGGACGCGGCGTTGACCATAAGAGACCGAGACATTTTCCAGTGAAACCAAAGTCGTCATATCAATTTTAGTCTTGCAGAAGTTATAGAATGTTATAATATCACATTTCTTACATTCATTACGATGATTGGTCGCATTATGTTACATAAAAATACGCTTCTTTTCGCAGCATTATCCGCTGCTCTTTGGGGTAGTGCAACACAGGCAGCAAATGCCGCTGTGGTGGCCTCACTCAAGCCGCTGGGGTTTATTGCTTCAGCCATTGCAGACGGGGTAACAGACACTGAGGTTCTCCTGCCTGACGGGGCTTCCGAACATGACTATTCACTGCGTCCATCAGACGTAAAACGCTTACAGGGCGCGGACTTAGTTGTTTGGATTGGACCTGAGATGGAAGCGTTTATGGAAAAGTCAGTCAAGAATATTCCTAACGCGAAACAGGTAACGATTGCGCAGCTCAATGACGTGAAACCGTTACTCATGAAAGGTGCCGATGACGACGATGACGATCATGGACACAATGATGCTGGCGGTGAAAAAAGTGACGAGCATCACCATCATGGCGATTACAACATGCATCTTTGGCTTTCCCCAGAGATAGCGCGGGCCTCAGCGGTTGCAATCCATGAAAAATTAGTGGAACTTATGCCGCAAAGTCGAGCCAAACTTGACGCCAACCTGAAGGATTTTGAGGCACAATTAGCCGCAACCGATAAGCAGGTAGGTAACGAGCTCGCACCGCTCAAGGGAAAAGGTTATTTCGTTTTTCATGACGCCTATGGCTACTACGAAAAACACTACGGACTAACACCGCTTGGTCACTTTACCGTGAACCCTGAGATTCAACCTGGTGCGCAGCGTTTACATGAAATAAGAACACAGTTGGTTGAGCAAAAAGCAACCTGCGTTTTTGCTGAGCCACAGTTCAGGCCAGCGGTCGTTGAAGCCGTCGCGAGAGGGACATCCGTTCGAATGGGAACGTTGGATCCGCTCGGAACGAATATCAAACTGGGTAAAACAAGCTATTCAGCGTTTTTGAACCAATTAGCCAACCAGTATGCGAGCTGCCTGAAAGGAGATTAATGAGGAAGTGAATACGTGCAACAGATAGCCCGCTCTGTCGCTCTGGCATTTAATAATCTGCCGCGACCCCATCGCGTTATGCTGGGGTCGCTTACCGTACTGACATTGGCCGTCGCCGTCTGGCGGCCTTATGTTTACCATCCCGATTCAGCACCCATCGTTAAAACTATCGAGCTGGAAAAAAGCGAAATTCGTTCACTGTTGCCTGAGGCCAGTGAACCTATCGATCAGGCCGCTCAGGAAGACGAAGCCATTCCGCAGGATGAACTGGATGACAAAACGTCTGGTGAAGCCGGCGTGCATGAGTATGTCGTCTCCACAGGCGATACGCTGAGCAGTATTCTGAATCAGTACGGCATCGATATGGGCGACATCAGTCAGCTCGCTGCTTCCGATAAAGAACTGCGCAATCTGAAAATTGGTCAGCAGTTATCCTGGACCTTAAGCGCGGAAGGTGACCTGCAGCGTCTGACCTGGGAAGTGTCCCGCCGTGAAACCCGCACTTACGATCGCACTGCGACAGGTTTCAAAATGAGCAGCGAAATGCAGCAGGGCGATTGGGTTAACAGCCGTATCAAAGGCACGGTGGGCGGAAGCTTCGTCGCCAGCGCCAAAGAGGCCGGACTGACCAGCTCTGAAATCAGCGCGGTGATTAAGGCCATGCAGTGGCAGATGGATTTCCGCAAACTGAAAAAAGGCGATGAGTTCTCAGTGCTGATGTCTCGCGAAATGCTGGACGGTAAGCGCGAGCAAAGCCAGCTGCTGGGCGTGCGTTTACGTTCTGAAGGCAAAGACTATTACGCCATCCGTGCTGAAGACGGTAAGTTCTATGACCGTAACGGTACCGGGCTGGCGAAAGGCTTCATGCGTTTCCCGACGGCGAAACAGTTCCGCATCTCCTCGAACTTTAACCCGCGTCGCCTGAATCCGGTGACTGGACGCGTAGCGCCACACAAAGGTGTCGACTTTGCGATGCCGCAGGGGACGCCGGTACTGTCGGTAGGCGATGGTGAAGTGGTTGTAGCGAAGCGTAGCGGCGCTGCCGGATACTATGTTGCAGTACGTCATGGTCGCACTTACACCACCCGTTATATGCACCTACGTAAGCTGTTGGTGAAACCAGGTCAAAAAGTGAAACGTGGCGATCGTATCGCGCTGTCAGGTAACACGGGGCGTTCAACTGGTCCGCATCTGCACTACGAAGTGTGGATCAACCAGCAGGCCGTGAACCCTCTGACGGCTAAACTGCCGCGTACAGAAGGTCTGACCGGCTCGGATCGCACCGATTATCTGGCGCAGGTGAAAGAAGTTATGCCTCAGCTACGTTTTGATTAATTAGCACACTGATAAAGCCGGTACGCGATGCGTGCCGGCTTTTTTATTTTGTACGGCGCACGGTGCGCCGCTACACTATCAGCAGATTTACTTTTCGCGGCACCAGACACTGGAAGAGCATGGAAACGAAAAAAAAGAATATTGAGTATATCCCTGAGTTTCATAAATCATTTCGCCATCCGCGCTACTGGGGCGCCTGGCTGGGTGTAGCGGCGATAGCTGGGATTGCGTTAACGCCAGCGTCATTTCGCGATCCTATTCTGGCAAAGCTCGGACGGATGGTTGGACGCTTGGGAAAAAGCTCACGTCGCAGAGCGCTGATCAATTTATCCCTTTGTTTTCCTGAACGCAGCGAAGCTGAGCGCGAAGCCATTGTCGATGAGATGTTCGCGACCGCCCCTCAGGCGATGGTCATGATGGCGGAACTCGCCCTGCGCGGGCCGGAGAAAATTCAGAATCGGGTTGACTGGCAGGGCCTTGAAATCATCGAAGAGATGCGCCGCAACGATGAAAAAGTGATTTTTCTCGTTCCTCATGGCTGGGGCGTAGATATCCCGGCGATGCTGATGGCTTCCCAGGGACAGAAAATGGCAGCAATGTTCCACAATCAGGGAAACCCGGTATTTGATTACGTCTGGAACACGGTACGCCGTCGTTTCGGAGGTCGATTACATGCGCGTAATGATGGCATCAAACCGTTTATTCAGTCTGTACGTCAGGGATATTGGGGATACTACCTCCCGGATCAGGACCACGGGCCTGAGCACAGCGAGTTTGTCGATTTTTTTGCTACCTATAAAGCAACGTTACCGGCAATTGGTCGCTTGATGAAGGTCTGCCACGCGCGTGTAGTGCCGCTGTTTCCGGTGTATGACGGTAAAACTCACCGCCTGACGATTAAGGTCCGTCCTCCGATGGATGACATCCTGACAGCGGATGACCACACCATTGCCAGACGAATGAACGAAGAGGTGGAGATTTTTGTCACGCCTCATGTCGAACAATACACTTGGATACTGAAACTGCTTAAGACGCGTAAACCCGGCGAGATTGAGCCCTATAAGCGCAAAGATCTCTATCCGAAGAAATAAAAAAAAGCCTCTCAAACGAGAGGCTTTTTTACATCAAACTCTGGTGTTACTCGACGGTCAGGATACGCGTGGTGTTAGTTGAGCCAATGGTGCTCATCACATCGCCCTGTGTCACGATCACCAGATCGCCGGAAACCAGATAGCCTTTATCGCGCAGCAGGTTCACTGCTTCATTGGCGGCAACGACGCCATCTGTTTCGCTGTCAAAGTGAACCGGGGTGACACCGCGATACAGAGAGGTCAGATTCAACGTACGTTCATGACGAGACATCGCGAAAATTGGCAGACCGGAACTGATACGAGAAGTCATCAGCGCAGTACGACCAGACTCCGTCATAGCGATGATAGCGGTGACCCCTTTCAGGTGGTTAGCAGCGTACATCGCTGACATCGCAATCGCTTCTTCAACGTTATCAAACTGCACGTCAAGGCGGTGTTTAGAGACGTTGATGCTTGGGATCTTCTCTGCACCCAGGCACACGCGCGCCATTGCCGCGACGGTTTCCGCCGGGTACTGACCTGCTGCTGTTTCGGCAGAGAGCATTACGGCATCGGTGCCGTCGAGGACGGCGTTAGCCACGTCCATCACTTCCGCACGAGTCGGCATTGGGTTGGTAATCATCGACTCCATCATCTGTGTGGCGGTGATGACCGCACGGTTCAGCTGACGCGCACGGCGAATCAACGCTTTCTGAATACCTACCAGCTCAGGGTCACCGATTTCAACACCCAGGTCGCCACGGGCTACCATCACTACGTCAGAAGCCAGGATGATGTCATCCATCGCATTCTGGTCGCAGACGGCTTCTGCACGTTCTACCTTGGCGACAATTTTCGCATCGCAACCGGCGTCGCGCGCCAGACGGCGGGCATAGTTTAGATCTTCGCCGCAGCGCGGGAAGGAGACAGCCAAATAGTCAACGCTGATTTGCGCAGCGGTAATGATGTCGGCTTTGTCTTTTTCGGTCAGGGCTTCAGCAGAGAGACCGCCGCCCAGTTTGTTGATGCCCTTGTTATTGGACAGCGGGCCACCGACAGTGACTTCGGTGAAGACTTTCATGCCCTGAACTTCCAGCACTTTAAGCTGTACGCGACCGTCGTCGAGCAGCAGGATGTCGCCAGGCACGACGTCTGCAGGCAGTCCCTTATAATCAATGCCGACTTTTTCTTTGTCGCCTTCGCCTTTACCGAGGTTGGCGTCTAACAGGAACTTGTCGCCAACATTAAGAAAAACTTTACCTTCTTTAAAGGTAGATACGCGGATTTTAGGTCCCTGCAGGTCACCCAAAATAGCTACATGACGTCCCAGTTTTGCGGCAATTTCACGGACCTTATCCGCCCGCAGTTTGTGATCTTCTGGAGAGCCGTGGGAAAAGTTCATACGTACGACGTTCGCACCCGCGGCGATAATCTTCTCAAGGTTGTTATCGCGGTCAGTTGCCGGGCCTAACGTGGTAACGATTTTGGTTCTGCGAAGCCTTCTGGACATGTAATACTCCGTTGACTGAAACAACTAGGTGTTGCGTGAACATTAATCCGGCCGTTCTCAAACATTAACGGTAAAATGAACGACCCGGATGATAAAAGGGTAGAACATTGTTATTGCTTTTAGCGGTCATCACTCTTGATGAGTAATTCTTTATCAAAACGCGATTCCTTGAGCGCTTCCTTGACACGCTTCAAGTTATCTCTAAATTTTGCCCCTCGGCGCAAAGTAAATCCTGTAGCCAGCACATCTATCACGGTCAGTTGAGCAAGTCGAGAGACCATGGGCATATAAATGTCAGTATCTTCCGGCACATCGAGGGTAATAGCCAGCGTGGCTTCACGCGCCAGTGGCGTGCCGGGAGAGGTGAGGGCGATAACCATAGCGTCGTTTTCCCTTGCTAACTGCGCCAGTTCAACCAGACTTTTGGTTCTTCCGGTATGAGAAATAAGCACAATGACGTCGTCGTCGCTACAATTCATACAACTCATCCGTTGCAGGACAATGTCGTCGGAATAGATTACCGGTACGTTAAAGCGGAAAAATTTGTTCATCGCGTCGTGTGCGACCGCGGCGGAAGAACCTAAACCAAAGAAGGCGATTTTCTTCGCCTGAGTTAACAAATCTACCGCCCGGTTTACCGCCGCGTTATCCAGCGACTGACGAACGTGGTCAAGGCTTGCCATCGCCGATTCGAAGATTTTCCCCGTATAAGATTCTACGCTGTCATCCTCATCCACATTGCGATTAACATAAGGGGTACCATTTGCCAGACTTTGTGCCAGATGCAGTTTAAAATCAGGGAAGCCGCGCGTATCCATGCTACGACAGAAACGGTTCACCGTCGGTTCGCTGACGTTGGCTTCTACAGCAAGCGCAGCGATGCTTGAGTGAATTGCCCGCTCGGGAGAGGCAAGAATAATGTCGGCGACTTTACGCTCTGACTTGCTCAAATGTTCCAGTTTTAACTGGATTTTTTCCAGCATATTCATGATGTAGGTAGACTCATGGGTCATGGGCAAAAACGATTTCAACGATAAGGAGAAATCGAGCGGTAACTCTGGTAGATAGTACCCCTGCTAGTGCAGCAACGGGGCAAAATGGACAAAATAGTTGTTGTTTTTTTTCATTACATGATCGGAGTCGGATTTTCATACTTCTTCATGGGTACGAAAAAGACGACTTTTTTATCCATTTTGATGGGTTATACGCCAATAAAGCGGCTGTTCGCGGTAACAGCACGGCTGGATAAGCGTTTACGGTTTCCGGATTCACGTAAAAGCAGTACAGTGCACTGTAATAAAATTACAACCAGTGTCTGGCAAAAGCACCAGGCACTTAATTGAGGAGAATGACATGGCGGTAACGCAAACAGCCCAGGCATGTGATCTGGTCATTTTCGGCGCGAAGGGCGACCTGGCGCGACGGAAATTGCTGCCTTCCCTGTATCAACTGGAAAAGGCCGGCCAGATTAACCCGGATACCCGCATCATTGGGGTTGGGCGTGCCGACTGGGACAAAGCAGCCTATACCAAGGTTGTGCGCGAAGCGCTCGAAACCTTCATGAAAGAAAAAATTGATGAAAGGTTGTGGGAAACCCTCAGCGGTCGTCTTGAGTTTTGTAACCTGGACGTCAACGACACCGCCGCGTTTAAGCGTCTGGGCAAAATGCTGGATCAAAAATCGCGTACCACCATCAACTATTTCGCAATGCCGCCAAGCACCTTTGGCGCGATCTGCAAAGGTCTGGGTGAAGCAAAGCTGAATGCTAAGCCTGCCCGCGTGGTGATGGAAAAACCGCTGGGCACGTCACTGGCAACATCCCGTGAAATCAACGATCAGGTTGGCGAGTATTTCGAAGAGTGCCAGGTTTACCGCATCGACCACTATCTCGGCAAAGAGACGGTACTGAACCTGTTGGCACTGCGTTTTGCCAACTCCCTGTTTGTGAATAACTGGGATAATCGCACTATCGACCACGTAGAAATTACCGTGGCGGAAGAAGTGGGCATTGAAGGGCGCTGGGGCTACTTTGACCAGGCCGGTCAAATGCGCGACATGATCCAGAACCACCTGCTGCAGATCCTGTGCATGATCGCGATGTCTCCGCCGTCCGATCTGAGCGCAGACAGCATCCGTGATGAAAAAGTGAAAGTACTGAAATCACTGCGTCGTATCGATCGTTCGAACGTACGTGAAAAGACAGTTCGTGGTCAGTACACCGCCGGTTTTGCCCAGGGCAAAAAAGTTCCGGGATACCTGGAAGAAGAAGGCGCGAACAAGAGCAGCAACACGGAAACGTTTGTGGCGATCCGTGTGGATATCGATAACTGGCGCTGGGCGGGGGTACCGTTCTACCTGCGTACCGGTAAGCGTTTACCGACCAAGTGCTCTGAAGTGGTGGTTTACTTCAAAACGCCTGAGCTGAACCTGTTCAGAGAATCCTGGCAGGACCTGCCGCAGAACAAGCTGACTATCCGTTTGCAGCCTGATGAAGGTGTCGATATCCAGGTACTGAACAAAGTGCCGGGACTGGATCACAAGCATAACCTGCAAATTACCAAACTTGACCTGAGCTACTCCGAAACCTTCAACCAAACGCATCTGGCCGACGCTTATGAGCGCCTGCTGCTTGAAACGATGCGCGGCATTCAGGCGCTGTTTGTGCGTCGAGATGAAGTTGAAGAAGCATGGAAGTGGGTCGATTCCATTACCGAAGCCTGGGCAATGGACAACGATGCACCGAAGCCGTATCAGGCCGGGACCTGGGGACCAGTTGCCTCTGTGGCCATGATTACCCGTGATGGTCGTTCCTGGAACGAATTCGAGTAAAATATCATCTAGCCCATAGGTGTTATTTTACCGGTAACATGATCTAACACAGATTGTAGAATAATTTTTGCACTTTTAAGCTCCGCGTGGATTCACCCGCGGGGCTTTTTTTATTACACTGCCTGAAACGATTTTGCCCCTGAGCTACGGCTAACAAGAGATTCAGCTGCTTTTAACCCAACTGAAACACATTGTTGATCCAACGCTCTGACAGATAAATTTTAGGAGCCTCTATGAATCCGAATTTGTTACGCGTAACAAAACGTATTGTCGAACGTTCTCGCGACACGCGTTCCGCCTACCTTGCCCGTATTGAACAAGCGAAATCGACTACCGTTCATCGTTCACAGCTGGCGTGCGGTAACCTGGCGCATGGTTTTGCTGCCTGCCAGCCGGATGACAAGGCCTCGCTGAAAAGCATGCTGCGTAACAATATCGCGATCATTACCTCCTATAACGACATGCTTTCCGCGCATCAGCCGTACGAACATTATCCGGACATCATTCGTAAAGCGCTGCATGAAGCCAATGCGGTAGGCCAGGTCGCTGGCGGTGTTCCTGCGATGTGCGACGGTGTGACCCAGGGACAGGATGGGATGGAGCTTTCGTTGCTGAGTCGCGAAGTGATTGCGATGTCGGCTGCTGTCGGCCTCTCACACAATATGTTCGACGGCGCGTTATTCCTTGGCGTGTGCGACAAAATTGTCCCGGGGCTGGTGATGGCGGCACTGTCATTTGGTCATCTGCCTTCGATCTTTATTCCCTCCGGCCCGATGGCGAGCGGTCTGGCGAACAAAGAAAAAGTGCGTATCCGTCAGCTGTATGCTGAAGGCAAAGTCGATCGCATGGCGCTGCTTGAATCCGAAGCGGCGTCTTATCACGCACCGGGGACCTGTACGTTCTATGGCACGGCAAACACCAACCAGATGGTGGTGGAGTTTATGGGGATGCAACTGCCAGGGTCCTCATTCGTACACCCGGATGCCCCGCTGCGCGAAGCGTTGACCGCCGCGGCTGCTCGTCAGGTAACGCGTCTGACCGGCAACGGCAATGAATGGATGCCGATCGGTAAAATGATCGATGAAAAAGTAGTGGTGAACGGTATTGTCGCGCTGCTGGCGACCGGGGGGTCAACCAACCATACAATGCACCTGGTTGCGATGGCGCGTGCAGCCGGGATTCTGATTAACTGGGACGACTTCTCCGATCTGTCCGATATCGTGCCGTTGATGGCGCGTCTGTATCCGAATGGTCCGGCAGATATTAACCACTTCCAGGCAGCGGGTGGCGTGCCGGTGTTAATGCGCGAACTGCTGAACGCGGGTCTGCTGCATGAAGATGTGAACACCGTTGCCGGGTTTGGTTTATCGCGTTACACCATGGAACCCTGGCTCAACGATGGTGAGCTGGACTGGCGTGAAGGGGCAGCGAAGTCGCTGGACAGCAATGTGATTGCTACCATCGATAAGCCATTCTCCCACCACGGCGGTACCAAAGTGCTGAGCGGTAACCTCGGACGTGCTGTGATGAAAACGTCGGCGGTTCCGGTAGAAAATCAGGTAATTGAAGCGCCCGCGGTTGTTTTTGAAAGTCAGCATGATGTATTGCCGGCCTTCGATGCGGGACTGCTCGACCGTGATTGCGTAGTCGTTGTGCGCCATCAGGGACCAAAAGCAAACGGAATGCCAGAATTACATAAACTCATGCCGCCACTTGGTGTATTATTGGACCGTTGTTTCAAAATTGCGTTAGTTACCGATGGACGACTTTCAGGTGCTTCAGGTAAAGTGCCTTCAGCAATCCATGTAACCCCAGAAGCCTATGATGGCGGGCTACTGGCAAAAGTACGCGATGGCGACATCATTCGTGTGAATGGACAGACAGGTGAATTGACGCTGCTGGTTGATGAAGAGGAACTTGCTTCTCGTCAGCCTCACATTCCTGACCTCAGCGCATCGCGCGTGGGCACAGGCCGTGAAATGTTCAGCGCGTTGCGTGAAAAGCTGTCCGGTGCGGAACAGGGCGCAACCTGTATCACTTTTTAAGACTTATTTTGTAATCAGGCGAGAGAAAACTCTGATGAAAAACTGGAAGACAAGTGCAGAAGCAATCCTGACCACTGGCCCGGTTGTACCGGTTATCGTGGTTAATAAACTGGAACACGCAGTGCCGATGGCAAAAGCGCTGGTTGCAGGCGGCGTGCGCGTTCTGGAAGTGACCTTACGTACCGCATGTGCGATGGATGCCATTCGCGCGATCGCAAAAGAAGTTCCGGACGCTATCGTTGGTGCAGGTACTGTACTGAATCCGCAACAGCTGGCTGAAGTGACCGAAGCCGGTGCGCAGTTTGCTATCAGCCCGGGCCTGACCGAGCCGCTGCTGAAAGCCGCAACGGAAGGCACTATTCCGCTGATCCCTGGTATCAGCACCGTGTCTGAACTGATGCTGGGTATGGACTACGGTTTGAAAGAGTTCAAATTCTTCCCTGCTGAAGCAAATGGCGGTACCAAAGCGCTGCAGGCAATTGCGGGTCCGTTCTCTCAGGTGCGTTTCTGCCCAACCGGCGGTATCTCTCCGGCGAACTACCGTGACTACCTGGCACTGAAAAGCGTGCTGTGCATCGGTGGTTCCTGGCTGGTTCCGGCGGATGCGCTGGAAGCGGGTGATTACGATCGTATTACCAAGCTGGCTCGTGAAGCAGTAGAAGGCGCGAAGCAGTAAGCCGTTAATGCGTAAACCGTAGGTCGGATACGGCATCAATGCTTTATCCGGCCTACGGGTCTGGTTTTTATCCTGCGACTTTCACCTGTGCGGCTGCGTCTTTCGCGCGTATCACCGCATCTTCAATGTTCTGTGCTGTGGCCAGCACAACGCCCAGACGACGGCTTCCGTCGATTTGCGGCTTGCCAAAGAAACGCACTTGCATACCCACACCTACAGCGGCTTGCACGTTATCAAATGTGATATTCTTGCTGGTAAGTTGCGGCAAAATAACGGCGGAAGCAGAAGGTCCATACTGGCGGATTTCGCCAACGGGCAGACCGAGAAATGCACGTACGTGCAGGGCAAACTCAGACAGATCCTGCGAAATTAAGGTCACCATACCCGTGTCGTGAGGGCGAGGGGAGACTTCGCTGAAAATCACCTCATCACCGCAGACAAACAGCTCCACGCCAAACAGTCCGTGACCGCCCAGCGCCAGTACCACCTTGCGGGCAATCTCCTGCGCGCGCGCCAGCGCCAGGTCACTCATCTGCTGCGGCTGCCAGGACTCGCGATAATCGCCATCTTCCTGGCGATGACCTACCGGCGCGCAGAAATGCACACCATCAACGGCGCTGACGGTTAGCAGGGTGATTTCAAAATCAAAATTCACTACGCCTTCGACGATAACGCGTCCGGCGCCTGCCCGGCCTCCCTGTTGAGCATAGTTCCACGCCTCGGTGAGCTGATCGGCTGAACGGATAAAGCTCTGCCCCTTGCCGGAAGAACTCATTACCGGCTTCACAATGCAGGGATAGCCGATTTCGGCAACGGCTTCACGAAATCGTGTTTCGGTGTCTGCAAAACGGAAAGATGATGTAGGTAAAGACAATTCTTCGGCTGCGAGGCGACGGATTCCTTCCCGGTTCATGGTCAGTTGGGTCGCTCGTGCGCAAGGCACAACGTGTTGACCTTCCTGTTCCAGTTTGATCAGCATATCCGTGGCAATCGCCTCTATTTCCGGCACGATGTAATGTGGTTTTTCACGTTCGACAAGCTGGCGTAATGCCTCGCCATCCAGCATGTTAATTACGTAGGAGCGATGGGCAACGTGCATGGCTGGCGCGTCGGGGTAACGATCCACGGCAATGACTTCCACACCCAGGCGTTGGCATTCAATCGCCACTTCTTTACCCAGTTCACCTGAACCTAATAACATCACTCGCGTTGCTGCGGGACGCAGCGCTGTGCCTAATAACGTCATAAATTAATCCCCTGTTTTATCTGGGCGCAGTATATACGAAAACGTTTGCGTCTGTCTTTATTACCAGGTTGATTTCAGGGCTTAAAAAGAATATACTGTACATAAATACAGGTAATTTAAGAGGCTGCAAAAATGGCGGTTGAAGTTCAATACGTAGTCATTCGGGAAGGTGAGGAAAAAATGTCGTTTACCAGCAAAAAGGAAGCCGATGCGTATGACAAAATGCTGGATACAGCAGATCTGCTCGACACATGGCTGGAGCAATCGCCGGTAGCGCTCGAAGACGAGCAGCGTGAAGCTCTTTCCCTGTGGCTGGCTGAGCAAAAAGATGTGCTGAGCGCCATTCTGAAAAACGGCAAGCTGCCTTCGCCACAGGCTGTCGAAAACGATGCACACACTGAGGATGATACTCAGGCTGCCTGAAACGACTTGCGCTCCTGACGTTTTGTACCATGCTTTTCCCTGAATCATTGTGCAATCTCTGACGTTATTTCACGTTGCCGCAGGCAACCTGAAGGACGAAGGGGAGATTAAGGAGAAAAGAATGTATAAAAAAAGAGCGTTATTGAGCCTGCTGTTATTGTCTGCCAGCGTATCGGTATTTGCGGCAAATATGGAAAGCAAGAATGTTCAGTTCCCCAAGTGCGAAGGACTGGATGCTGACGGTATTGCGGCAAGCGTGAAACGTGACTATCAGCAAAATCGCATCGCGCGCTGGGCTGACGATCAAAAACTTGTCGGGCAAGCCGACCCTGTCGCCTGGGTCAACACGCCCGATATTACGGGCAAAGACGGGAAATGGTCAGTTCCCCTGACGGTTCGCGGTAAAAGCGCGGATATTCACTATCAGGTAAAAGTCGACTGCAAAGCCGGAACGGCGGAGTATCAGCCGCAGTAACGCAGGTATTTGCACATCTTTTGATGACCTGAACACTTCCTGACATCCCCTCGGGTACGCTTTGATGATTATTCGTCTGTACTTGAGGGGCAAAATGGCTAATTGGCTGAATCAACTACAATCTCTTCTTGGGCAAAAAGGATCCTCCACGTCATCTTCTGGCGAGCAAGGGCTGAGTAAACTTCTGGTTCCAGGCGCGTTAGGCGGTCTGGCAGGATTACTGGTTGCCAACAAATCTTCACGTAAATTACTGAGTAAATACGGCACCAGCGCGCTTCTGGTGGGCGGCGGTGCGGTTGCTGGTACCGTGTTATGGAACAAATACAAAGATAAAGTTCGCGCTGCGCATCAGGATGAGCCGCAGTTCGGTGTACAAAGCTCACCGCTGGTTGAGCGAACCGAGCGTCTGATCCTGGCGCTGGTTTTTGCGGCGAAAAGCGACGGTCATATTGATGCTAAAGAACGAGCGGCCATTGAGCAGCAGCTTCGTGAAGCGGGCGTGGAAGAGCAGGGCCGCGTTCTGATTGAACGAGCCATTGAACAACCGTTAGATCCCCAGCGCCTGGCGCAAGGGATCCGCAACGAAGAAGAAGCGCTAGAAATTTACTTCCTGAGCTGTGCGGCGATTGATATCGACCACTTTATGGAGCGTAGCTATCTCAATGCGCTGGGCGATGCGTTGAAGATCCCGCAGGATGTTCGTGAAGGCATTGAACAGGATCTCAAAGAACAAAAACAGGCTTTACCGGGTTAATTACTAACCGCTAAGGCGCATGTTTCGCTTGCATCATTGCTGTCTTTTGCCACCCTTATAGGATGTTTAAGCAAAAGAACAATGACATGCTACCAAAAGCTTCTCGTATTCCCCGCGCCATGACGCAGCATGGCGATACTCGTGTTGATAATTATTACTGGCTGCGAGATGACACCCGCTCGCAGCCAGAAGTGCTGGATTATCTGCAACAAGAAAATGCGTATGGCCGCCAGGTTATGGCCTCGCAGCAGGCTTTGCAGGATCGCGTCCTGAAAGAAATTATCGACCGTATCCCGCCTCAGGATGCTTCCGCCCCCTATGTGAAGAATGGTTATCGCTACCGGCATATTTATGAACCGGGGTGCGAATATGCTATTTATCAGCGTCAGTCTGCTTTCAGTGAAGAGTGGGATGATTGGGATACTCTGTTGGATGGGAACCAGCGCGCGGCACACAGCGAGTTTTATACGCTGGGAGGACTGGCGATATCTCCGGATAACACCATCATGGCGCTGGCAGAAGATTATCTCTCTCGCCGGCAATATGGCGTGCGTTTTCGCAACCTGCAAAGCGGCAACTGGTATCCGGAAGTGCTGGAAAACGTCGAAGCGGATCTGGTCTGGTCGAATGATTCTCAGACTTTCTATTACGTGCGCAAGCACGAAACAACGTTATTGCCGTATCAGGTGTGGCGACATACGGTCGGCTCGCCATCGTCACTGGATGAGCTGGTGTATGAAGAAGCCGATGATATGTTTTATGTCAGCCTGCATAAAACCACCTCGCTACACTATGTGGTTATTCATATCGCCAGCGCGACCACCAGTGAGGTTTTACTGCTTGACGCAGAACTGGCGGATGCCGAACCGTTGGTCTTTTTAGCGCGACGCAAAGACCATGAATACAGTCTCGATCACTATCAACACAATTTTTATCTGCGCTCCAACCGTCAGGGGAAAAATTTCGGCCTGTATCGTACCCGCGTTCGTGATGAGCAAGCCTGGGAGACGCTGATCCCTCCGCGCGACAACGTGATGCTCGAGGGCTTTACGCTATTCACTGACTGGCTGGTGGTAGAAGAGCGTCAGCGCGGCTTAACCAGCCTACGACAGATTAATCGTAAAACGCGCGAAGTGGTCGGGATCGCCTTTGACGATCCGGCTTATGTGACCTGGCTTGCCTATAATCCAGAGCCGGAGACATCGCGCCTGCGCTATGGCTATTCCTCCATGACCACCCCGGACACGTTGTTTGAACTGGATATGGACACCGGGGAACGTCGTGTGCTTAAGCAGACGGAGGTCCCCGGATTTGATGCGGCGAATTACCGTAGCGAACACCTATGGATAACCGCGCGTGATGGCACCGAGATTCCGGTTTCGCTGGTTTATCATCAAAAGTATTTCCTGAAAGGAAAAAATCCGTTACTGGTTTATGGCTATGGCTCATATGGCGCCAGCATGGACGCCGATTTTAGCAGCAGCCGTTTGAGCTTACTGGATCGCGGCTTTGTTTATGCTATTGCGCATGTGCGTGGTGGTGGTGAATTAGGACAACAGTGGTACGAGGACGGTAAGTTTCTGCACAAGAAAAATACTTTTAATGATTACCTCGACGTCTGTGATGCGTTGCTAAAAATGGGCTATGGCGCGCCTGAGTTATGTTATGGCATGGGCGGAAGCGCCGGAGGCATGTTAATGGGCGTCGCCATTAATGAGCGCCCGGAACGCTTCCATGGTGTTATTGCTCAGGTGCCGTTTGTCGATGTGGTAACCACAATGCTCGATGAATCAATTCCCCTGACGACCGGTGAGTTTGAAGAGTGGGGGAATCCGCAGGACGAAGAGTATTACACCTATATGAAAAGCTACAGCCCGTATGACAATGTAACCGCGCAGGCATACCCACATCTGCTGGTCACTACGGGATTACACGATTCCCAGGTGCAATACTGGGAGCCAGCAAAATGGGTGGCAAAACTGCGTGAGCTGAAAACGGACGATCGTTTGCTGCTACTTTGCACGGATATGGATTCCGGACACGGCGGTAAATCCGGGCGTTTTAAATCTTACGAAGGCGTGGCCCTTGAGTACGCTTTTTTGATTGGACTGGCGCAGGGAACACTGCCTGCTCAGGCGTGATCCAAATAGTGTTTTAGCGTTAATCGCAGTTCCGGGCTCATATTGTCAAGGTTATTAAATAACCAGCGCAGATAGCCCGGATCGCGCTCAGCCACTTCTGATACCGGTTTTCCGCGGTACTTACCAAAAGTGAAAGTAGTGAGTAACGCGGGACGGCCGGTAATATCGACCATTTGATCGGCTGTCCAGCCTGACGTCTGCATGATGTCGATCAGCAGTGCCGCAGTGATGTAGCAATCGTACAGGGCGCGGTGATGGTGGAGACCCGCTGGCGTCTGGACGCTCAGCTTGCGCGATTTATACAGCGCCATGTTGCTGTATTTGATCCCCGGCCACAGCCGACGGGAGAGCTTCATGGTGCAAATCCATTCCCCGGGCATGTCGGGCAATACGCGGCGGTCAAAGCTGGCATTGTGCGCAACGTACCATTCGCTGCCGTAATACTGCGGGATGACGTCTTCAATCCATGGCTTATCGGCCACCATTGCTTCAGTAATGCGATGGATAGCCATCGCCTGTGGGCTGATGGGGCGGTCGGGGCGTACCAGGTGGCTCATGGGATTGACTATTTTTCCATCAACCACGTCGACAGAAGCAATTTCAACAATGCCTCCCTGTAGACCACAGGTTTCAGTATCTATTATGCGCAACATGCCATGCTCCTGACCCAAAACGACTAGCGTAATGGAATGATATCACCTTGCCAACCCCGTGGCGTGCGTTGGCCGGTTAACAGTAACGAACCGCTGTCTGCGCGAACAATCAATCGACCTCGTTCATCCCATAACGCACTGCTACCCCGCGCATTGGCCATTAATACCGCGATGGCGAATTTATGTGAGAAACTTTGTAGGCGAGATGTAGAGGAGAGCAGTTCCGGTTCACTGACTGACTGGCAGCTGGTGAACAGCGAATAGGCCGGGTCGATATCAATGCCTTCCGGTTGGCTATCTACAACGCTGATGGCATTTCGCTGTCTGGCAATACAGGCCCCGTGGCTCTGATGGAAGGTTAGTGGCGAAGTCATCCAGGGAGAGAAAAGTGCAATGCCTTTCACGAACCGGTTGTTATGTTCTACCGGTAGTCCCGCAATTATCGTCATGCGATAAGTCGCGGCGGCATGTGCGAGAGGTTCTAACAGCGCTTCATCGGGTGGGGCAGGAAGCGCGTCATTCTCATCAACACAACCCAGCAATGAGAGGGAAGGGAAGACCAGCAATTCACATTGGCATTGAGCTGCCGCATGAATGAATTGCAGGTGATGCGCGACATGTTCGGTAACTGAGGTGTGAAGAGGTTCGTATTGTGCTGCTGCGATTTTCCAGTATGACATAATGATTTCCTTTTCATAGTGTCTACAACCATCCTTAATGTGTGGATTAAGAATATGCTTATACTGTAGCAGGCGTCATGTAAGGAATCGTAACGTAATATAAGTTTTATTTAACTTTAGGCTCGTAAGGTAAACGTGAAAGCGAAACGGATGCCAGGCGGTGCGCGATGAGTCTTTCGCGGAACCAGTCGCGTAAATGCTCTGGCTGTTCGCGTTCAACAACTTCTGCAACAACGGGCATATTGTATCGCTCCTTAAATGCCACTCCAGCCGCAGCCAGATCGACATTGACCTTATCCATTTCCGCTTGCTCAAGTTTGGCCAGATTGATGTTCATGGGCTTCTCCTTTTCTCTGTCTTTCGGCGCGCAAAGTTACTAAGAGTGTGCGTTAATGGCAAGACAGAAATGATGATTCTCGACTCGACCATTGTAGAAGGTTATTCTCTACAGGTTAGACATAACAAAAAGGAATAGTTGAAATGGCTTCATCTGCATCTATGCTTCGCAACGCGCTCATCGTACTCGCCAGCGTTCTGGCAACACCTGCGGCATTGGCGCATGCCCACCTCACAAAACAAAGTCCGGCGGCTAACGCTGAAGTTGCGGCATCTCCTCAGGCGTTGACGCTGAATTTTTCTGAAGGCGTAGAGCCGGGATTCAGCGGTGCAACGCTGACCGGTCCTAACAAAGAACAGATCAAAACGGGCAAGGCATCGCGCAGTGAGCAGGACAAAACGCAGCTGATTGTTCCGCTTGATCAAACGCTTGAAGCAGGAAAATATACGGTCGACTGGCACGTTGTCTCCGTGGATGGTCACAAGACGAAGGGGCAATATACCTTTAGCGTGAAATAACCAATGCTGGCATTTACCTGGGTTGCGCTACGGTTTATCCATTTTACCGCTTTGATGCTGGTGTTTGGCTGTGCGCTTTACGGCGCATGGCTGGCCCCCGTTTCGGTTCGTCGTTTAATGATGCGTCGTTTTTTACGTCTGCAACGGCATGCTGCAACGTGGAGCTTTATCAGCGCGACGCTGATGCTGGCGATTCAGGGTGGGTTAATGGGCTCAGGCTGGCGGGATGTTGTCTCTACTGATGTTTGGCTCGCCGTGTTGCAAACGCAATTTGGCGGCGTCTGGTTATGGCAGATTATCCTCGCGTTGGTCACGCTGGTGGTGACCATCATGGTGCCGCGTAGCATGCCGCGACTGCTGTTAATGCTGACAATTGCGCAGTTTATTTTGCTGGCTGGCGTCGGACATGCGACGCTGCACAGCGGTATCCCTGGCGCAATCCAGCAGGTTAACCACGCCTTACATTTGGTATGCGCTGCCGCCTGGTTCGGCGGTTTGCTGCCCGTACTTTACTGTATGCGAATGGCGCAAGGTCGCTGGCGGGAACAGGCCATCAGTACCATGATGCGCTTCTCACGCTATGGGCATCTTTTCGTTATCGGTGTTTTACTAACCGGTATTATGAATGCGCTGTTTATTGTCGGTTTTTCTGTTCCCTGGCACATGGCTTACGGGCGACTGCTTTTGTTAAAAGGTGCCCTGGTCATGTTAATGGTGGCGATTGCGCTGGTGAATCGGTATGTTCTGGTACCACGTATGCGGCAGGATAACCGCGGCATGACTCTCTATTTTATTTGGATGACCAAGCTGGAATGGGGTATAGGAGCCGTTGTGCTGGCGATTGTCAGCTTGTTTGCAACCCTTGAACCTTTCTGATTAATGGACTGGCGAAACGCATGAAAAAAATCATTATCTCTTTATTACTCCTGGCAAGCTCCGGAGCCGCGCTGGCTGCGCCGCAAGTAATTACCGTCAGCCGTTTTGAGGTTGGCAAAGATAAGTGGGCGTTTAATCGGGAAGAGGTGATGCTGACCTGCCGTCCAGGTAACGCGCTGTATGTCATCAATCCCAGTACGCTGGTGCAATACCCGTTGAATGATGTCGCCAGACAGCAGGTGGAGAGCGGAAAAGTCACGGCAAAGCCGATCGAGATTATCCAGATTGATGATCCGGCGAAACCGGGCGAGAAAATGAGCCTGGCACCGTTTGTAGAGCGTGCAGAAAAGCTCTGCTAATTGTCAGATGTAGCGCTCTGATTTCCAATAAAAAACCGCAAGGATCTCGCAGGAGAACTTGCGGTTTTTGCGTTTGGATGCGTAACAAACGTCCTTTTTTTCCGGCCACTTTAGTCGCGGACTGGAAAACCTGGCGCTGTCATCTATTCTTAAATGGCAGGGTAACTTAGCCTGCATTAATGCCAACTTTTAGCGCACGGCTCTCTCCCAAGAGCCATTTCCCTGGACCGAATACAGGAATCGTATTCGGTCTCTTTTTATGTAATTGTTTTCTTTGTGTTTTTTCGGCTATTTCACGAAATCCCACGAAAATTACTCGAAATTTCCATATCCTGTCTAAACCATAACATATTCTGCACCGCGTGCGTCCAGGTATTTTTTGGTCATTGTTAAATTTTTATGCCCCAGCAGTCTCTGTGCGAAATCCTCTCCGCGCTCCCTTTCATACAGTCTGCTCGCCAAGCTCCTGATCTCATGGAAAGGAGGAGGGTTGGGGCCAAACTTTAACTCTGTAGAATCCCGGATGTCAGAAAATGCCTGGGTAATTCCGTCCGGAGTTAACGGACCAGGCTTCCTGCCTCCACGCCTCACCGCTGAATACAGCATGAAGTCTGACGGGTTGTTTTTCCTGCAACGATCGATAACATCCTGCAGCACCAAATCAGCAGAGTCCAGTCGCAAATCAAGTGGCAACGCCAATTTGTGACCTGTCTTTTCCTGCGTGACAAACAACCTTCCATCCCTGATATCGCTGAATCTGAACAACGATACGTCCTCTCTTCTTTGCCCGGTGACTAGTGCCAGGTTACATGCATTTGCAGCCCATTCGGAATGGGCGGTTGCTGCATCCCTTATTATCTCAAACTGTTCAAGCAAAAGACGCTCACGCTTCACTTTGGGTGTCGGGGTTCTTGTCGGCTCTGCTGGATTCCTTTCAATATGTCCCTCGACGATCGCCTCCCTGAAAATATCCAACAACACCGAACGCATGCCGGAGGCCATGCTCTTCTTATCGCAGAGTATGTAACTCTCCAGGAAAGTAGATATGTCCTTTGTGCTGACCGCCGATAGCGGCATACGTCCGAATTCATCACTGATAGTGGCGATCTGGTTGCGTCTGACCTTCATCGTGTTGGGCTTTAATTCTCTTCGCTCAAGAATTACTTCGTAGCGCTCAAGCCACGCTTTCACCGTAAATGTTGGTGTTTCCTTTAGGCGGTCCAGCAGCGCTGACGGAAGGTAATTCTGTTCGATGTAGTTATTGGCTTCGATGGCCTGAGAAATGGCGTCCTTTCTGTCGATACGGCCAAGAGATAACTCTTGACCGGAAATCGGGTTTCGCCAGCTATAAAGCCTGTCTCTTTTACGATAGGTCAGGTTACGGGGCAGGTTAGCGTCGTAACGAACTGGCCTTTTCGCCATGAGTCAGTCTCTCCAGTAGAGTGCCGCCAGTTGGCAGCGATATGCGTTTTGCTTTGGGACGAAGGTTCTTTTTGCTCGGATCCACATAGATGGCGTCAGGCTGAACCTTATATTCTTTGCCGTGAAGTTCCGGAGCAGGGTAAATACGCCCCTCCCGCGCCCAGCGGCGAAGTGTTGAAAGAGACGGTGGGGTTGAATAAGTTGAATTCGCCCATTCCAGCAGATTAAGAAGCTTGGCCATACTACCTCCGGCTCCCGGCAACTTATTATAGAGCTGCCGGAAAACTGTTATTGAAATATCGCTATCAACCCACCTGACCCGGCAACGCGCGCAACCGGCGCATACCTGTCATTGCCGTGGCCACGTAGCTAGCCTTACGGTTCACTACCTCCACCCAGACCTTCACACCTTCAACTCTCACTGTGTATGTCTCCTTCATCTTGCTGCGGCCATAGTCGCCGTAACGTTCTGCATGAGTGGCCAGTGCTATGTCGCATGCCTGACGCGCTAACGGGGATTGCTGGTTGCCTCGGTTAATTAATCGCATGGTCACCGCCTTCTGGATTGGATGGTTGACGGAAAACCGCTCGGGACGGCGACCAATCGCAATATGCATCGGTTTCGGTATGCCCGAAAATTGCCTTACAGCGACGGATATGGGCGCAGTCGCCGCAGGTCTTACCCTTCGGGAGTTGCATTTTATCGGGGTCTGCCGGGTTATAATTTAGCTCAGTCATTCCAGGCCTCCAGCTCGTTCTGGATTTCCTCGTCGATCTCGTCATTGGTGGCGTCTTCGTTTAGATAGTCGCGCGCATCTTTAAGATACTGTTCTCGGCGTTCGTGGTACCAGGCAGAGAACTCCGGTGACCAGCCGCGACCATTACCTTGAAAATCAACCAGAGCGTTGTCCTCAGCCATACGCTCAACCATGCAGTCGGCAGTTGTCAGGGCGCATTCCCGGATGTAACCGCGAAGGTGGTGTTTGCGCCACCAAGGACTTACTTTCGAATCGCAACGTCCTTTGAACTCAATTTCCCAGCGGCGGATGCAGCGTGCGTTTAAAGATTTACTCATCTCGTTACCGGGAGGGTTCGCCCTCCCGCCTCCCTTAGGCCACGTATTCCGGTTTCATATCCGCCAGGGTGATGCTGAACTGATCGTGCAGTTCGTCGCCCAGATGACGTTTCGCCGTTGCAAGAACTCGCTCAACTTCCCCAAACCGTTCAGCTGCATCCGGTTCATCCGGAGACGGCAGGGAGTTTATCGCGGCTTCAACCTTGTTACGTGAATCAACCAGGTAGTAGCGCTTCACTGCCTTATTCTTCAGCTCGGTGAACAGGGCAGATCCGAGCGAGGCCTTCGCGCTTTCGATATCAGCGCGCAGTGCTTTGGCGCTATCAACATCCTGTGCTGCCTCGATGCGCTCGCGGAAATCATCGGCAAGAGCGTCGATATTTACCGACGATTCGTGTGCGCTTTGCGTAGTTGTGACGGTGTCACCTGCGATTTCAGCAACGCTCATTCGTTGGGTTGAGCCAGGGTTAATAACTTTTTCTTCTCGTTCTTCGACTTCATCGGCACTGTAAACACCGAGAATCACATCAGGGCAGTACAAGCGAGCCCAGCGCTTTACCGCGAGATAAGCGAGCTGCTGACGCGGATCACTTGCCCATAGTGTCGAATTACGAACCTGAGCCTGAGAAAGCATGAGTACCAGTTCGCGTGGTTCATCCTCTCCTTTCATAGTTGCCCACACACGAATTCCTACACCGGCCTCATCCTTTAAATCCCAACCGGGTGCGATGTACTTATTGCCTTTAGAACTGGTTCTCTCTACAAATCGACCAATTATGTTTTCCCATGGACCAAACCAATCGTAATGAAGGCGATCTTTTGTAGGCGACATGTTGGTAACAACCGCATTAACCAGTTGAGCTTCGTATCCCAATACTCCGCTATTACCGACGATGTGGGTCTTCTGAGCTACGGCAAAGGGGTCCATACCCCATCGTGCGGCCTGCATGACCACAGCCATGCAGGCATCTGGTTTTCCGCGGAAGTGGTCAGGTACAAAAGCGCCACTATTTGCCATCACTGTCGACAAGGTGCGTAGGCGGTCGAAAAGTTCCCCATTAGTCAAAATTGAGATGTTATCGATCATTTGCGTCTTGTTTTCGTTGGTAGTAATTGCAGTAGACATGTTCTTTTCCCCTTATGCCTGAGTACGCAGCGCTTCAAGGCGGCGCAGGTCGAAGTCGTTCAGTTCGTCGGTGTAGTCTGCGGTGATCGGCGCTGGCCACTCGCCAGTGTCAAAACCGGTAGCGATAGCGCGCATCGCCTTGCGGTACTCGAGCATGCCCAGTTCCAGCAGTTCGGTTGATGCCTCAATGATGGCGATCCAGTGGTAGTTCTCGTCTTTGTTGACGAAAATCCAGAAGAACTGATCCAGTGCTGCGGTCTCGCAATACATAGCCGCGCTCAGGTGGTAGTCACGGTCGATGATTTCCCGGTGCAGTTTGGCGCGCAGACCTTCCTGCTTAATGTTCCACATGCTGATGGTTTTCAGGTCGGCACCGATGCGAACGCCATCCAGGTCGATCTCCAGATCCGGACGAACGCGGACTTCCAGACCGGTTACGTCGTCAAAGCCAAAGTAGCTCACCTCAACAGCGCGGCTCGGATGCTGAAGCAGCATCCCGGCGGTTGGGTGTGCCAGTAATGCCGACTGAATAGCCAGCGCGGTGCTTAGTTGCTGACGGGTGACCAGCACTTTTCCTTGCGGATTCTCGCGCCAAGCATCCAGCAATTCGTCGGCGAAGACGGCGTCCGGATTAACAGACTTCACGGCCTGTATCAGGTCTGATTTGGTACCGGACACTTTCAGTGGTTGGGGCTTCTGCGCCTCCTGTGCAACCAAGTCAGGATTGATGATTGCCAGTTGCTCGAGTAACGCATCACGGCTACCGCTGGTTTTCACCTGAGCAGACAGAGTGGCGTTGTATTCCTTGATGCAGGCTTTCATCGCCGCTGCGGTCTGCTTCTGGTCCGCTTCGATCCGCTGGTACTCTTCTGGCAGCGACATGTAGTTCTGACCAGTTTCCTCGACTGAACCACCCAGTGGCACCTGAGCAGGCAGAGTGGCGTTGTATTCTTCCAACAACGCTTTGATGTCGTCGGCGCTCAATTGCGCTGGCAGGGTGGCGTTGTACTCATCGATAAACGCGCGGATTGTTGCCGTTGTGGTGAACGCGCCTTCCGGGATCATCGGTTCAACGCTGAACTCTTCATCAAGCTGCTCTGGCTGCAACGCAAGGCCGTGCACCAGGTTACCCATGTCCAGTACCGGAGAACGCTCTTTGGTGATCGTTTTGGCAACGTGGCGCGCATTGAAGTACATCAGGCTAACGCGGGCATCTTTTACCTGCGTGCTGCTGATTCCGTTCGCTGCGTGATAAACCTCGTTCGGCAAACCTTCATAGCGGCCTGGCTCAAAGTAAGCAGGGTAAACAACTGCCGGTTCGTCAGATTGAGCTTCTGGCTCGGCTTGTGCCGCAACTGGTTCAGTTTGGTTTACAGAATCGCTATTTTGGGCGACAGAATCCGTATTCTGGTTCACATCGGCTTGCTGGCCGGTATGTGACTCTTCACCAGTTTCCAGACTGCTTTCGCCTGGCTGCACTTCATCACCAGCCTGTTCTTCATCACTGACAGTTTCTTCCATCTGCACATCGCTGGTGGTGTCCTCATTAAGTGGTGAACGGTCATCTATTTGTTGGGCGGTTAATGCGAGGTCTTCTGTGATCCATTTCGGGTCTGTAGGGTCACTAATCCCCTCGACATATTCGCCGCGGGAAGCTGCAAGAATTTTGTTTACCTCTTCGGCCGTTACTTTTTCCTGTTTCATAGGTACAGGCATAGACGAACGACCGCAGGCTATATCAACGAGCAATGGATCTGGGTTGGCGTGGTCGGTTTCCGTCAGTACTCTATTCAAATATTCTTGGTGTTTTGCAGGATCAGCGTAAAGCCCTTCTGGTGTGGTTTTTACTGTTGCGATGATGCAGGCACGTGAGTAGTCCAGGCCACCAGGCATTGAAACGAATCTCTCTCGAGTCGCCAGCCATTCGGGATCGTCCATCTTATTCATAATGGAGTTTGCCAGCAGTTCTATATCCAGAGGGACGTTGTAAATATCAAATTCGCGGTCACGGGCACGTAGCGCCAGAGCAATCTCATGCTCCAGACCGAGAATGGTTTGCGGGAATTTACGGTCAGAGATAATTCCGCCGCCGGCGTTCGCACCTGAAGGTGTGCGATTAATGGTTGTTACACGATTACCTTGGCTCCACTCTTTAACCAGCAGGCCGCGATCGATGTATTCAGTTTTGAACCACACCGTCAGGAACTGAATAACTGTTGCCAGCTCCGGTTTTTTACCGTCGACAGGGAAGACTTTCTTAACGGCATTTACGACTTTATGAATATCGTGCTCAATGGCTTTTTTGAATGCTTCCACATTCTCAGCAGCCAGCAGCAGGTTCTGGATGTACGTGTCATCAGTGTCCATCTCAAGGCGGACAATCTCGTTTTTCTGCCCAGCGTCGATGTGATAGAGATATTCACCATCACCGATGAACTGAGCCAGTACGCGCTGACGGAATGGCAGGGTAGCTACGACGATCAGGTTCGGCTGATCTGGCTGCTGAGATTCTTCTGCGGCGCTGTCTTCAGTATCCGCGTCGTCGACAGACTCATCTTCAGCCTGTTGTTTAACATTCCAGGTGCGCTGGTCTTCGGCCAGTTCGTAACGATCGCACCAGGTGAAATCAACTTCACCTTCTTCTGGCAGGTCATCAACAACCGGGAAATCAGTGCGAATTGGCTTGGCGTAATCCTTACCGCGCCCGGTTTCGATACCAGCATCTTCCAGTGCAACATCCAACTGCAGATTGGCGCGAGCCTCGGTTTTGGCAGTGAACCAGACCACTGCATCTTGCTTTCCGGATTTCTGAGTGGCTTTAACCACATTAAAGAATTCCATGTGAGATCCTCATTTTTGGGTGTTAGAATCCCCGGACCATTGATAGCGCCCATTGGGTTAACTTTGGTTTTAATGTTGTTTCCGGTGTAACTTTGGTCGGTACCACCGGACGTAGATCCCGCCTTGCGCGGGTTTTACGTTAGCCTTCGTGAGCCATCTGGTCGTGCGAAGCGCAACGTTTGGAACAATACTCTTTCTCTTTGCGCGCCAGCTGTGAGCCGTTGCGATAGAGAAGGGTGCTTTTGATTACGTCCTCTGGTTTAACCGGCTTACCGCAGTAGCCGCATTTCTTGTCTTGCATGACACTCTCCGTTAATGGCTGAGTCCATGCCCCAGACCGTTCAGATAAACTTCAACCAGCAAATCCTTGGTGTAAGTCATCTCCACGCCGCGATGCAGATACAAACGTCCGCGAGCGTTAGCTGATGCCGTCCAGGTTGAGTCTTTGTGTTTGACGAGCATCCCCGGCTGAACTGCGCCGCGGTTTACTGTCTGTGTACCGTAGTGCTGATGAACCATGATGTTCTCCAGTTTTTCTGAGTGAACTTCGCTGGTGGCGCCGTGATGCTGATCTTCACAGTTGAGCGTTTTAACTCTGCAGTTCACCACCGCGAAGCTCACTTCTCTGTTTTGCCCTTGTCGCCAGGCTGGCGGAACGTTTCAAACCTACTGCGCGTTAATCTCACCACCTCATTCCGGTCTTCGTATGCCCCGGACGGCTACTTCGTGGGCGTCCTGCCTCGGTGGTTGTGTTGATGGAGTAATTAAACACAATGTTTATTTTCGTGTCAACATAATGAGTGTTTTTGTATAAACAAAAAGTTTAGTTGGTTGCGCTCGTTGGCACGAGTAGTATGTTTTGTGGTCTATTTTGTGGTTATAAAAAAATCGATTAGGGCGGGCTATGGAAAAGTTCTACGTGGGTTACAACGATGTATGTCAGGCGGTAGGTAGAGCGACGCTGAATCTGATATCACATGGAGACGCGCCAACTACTGAGGCGATCATTTCAATGCTTGAGTCGCTGGGGGATATTGAGCAGAACGATTTTTGGCGACAGGTGTTCAGGTTTGCAGCTGAGGAAGTGCGAAAAGGGTAGGCAAAAGAAACCCGGCGCTGTGGCCGGGTTAAAGATAATGCTGAGCTAGTTTGTAGAGGCCGGTCATTATTGCGATGAGGGTCGGAACTCCAAGTAAGACGGCTAGTTTTGCGTCAGATATTTTTTTATCTACTGTATCGGTTGAAGGTTTTTTATCGAGAGAGGCTTTAATACTTTCCAGTCTCTCAAGAGCAATAGTCATGTTTTGGCTAATTGATTTCGCATCTATTCTAAGCTCATCAACATCACGTCGAATATAGCTAATATCAGCTTCCAGTTTAGCTACTCTGGCTTCAAGCATGTTACCACCTCCACCATTACCATCATGAAATGATGACTTATTATCCTCCTCATGTCCATCCACCAAGTCTTCTGGAGACGTAGCGCTTACGAGTCTTACGTAGTCTTTAGCTGCCATAGGATTACGCCACCCCCAAAACATTGAAGAAAACACTCATGCTATCAAGGGGATTTTCACTATCATAGGGATTGAGAAGTTCACAGGTGAAACGATAGGTACCATTTAACGTTGGGTTAAAATAAAAGCTTGCTGTGAGAAAGGAAGATCTCTTTACTGGGTCAATGTAGTTTTCAGGGATGGCATCCATAGATGAGGATATGGGTACATCTTGTAAGTTTGGGTCGGCAAGCTTGAGGCTCACAAAATAAGGCAGGGTATTTTTCAGTTCTAGAAAAGATATGCCGACACTCATAGCTATAACACCATCATCGCGAACGGTGAAATTCAATGTGGGTGCTCTCGCGCCTTCCAGGTTGAACTTAGCCGGAAACATAAAGGCTATCTTTCCAGATATCTCTTTTTCACTATCCATTTCTATTCATGCTTCCTGTGTGTCTGAGAAGTGTTACTCCACATCACCCTTAATCCGCCGCCCCATGTACTTGGCGTACAGTTCGTCGAGTTCTTTCAATCGCAGAGATACGATCCGCAACATGTTCTGTTGTTCTTCTTCGTTTGGGAGTTGATTATAGAGTTCCAACAGTCTCCGTTCGTCGTGTCTCAAACCGTCCTTAGCATCCACGTCCTGACCTAGAACCCACTCAAGACTTACGCCTAGCGCATCGGCAAGTTTTATTGCTGAGCTTTTTCCTATCGCTCCTCTGACAAACCAGTTGTTGACTGATTGTGCGCTCACACCACAGATTCTCGCTATATCCGCTTTGGATATGCGCTTCTTCTCGATGATTTCATTTAACCGCCGAACCTGCGGGTTATCTGTTTGGTGTGTGTTTTTTCTCATATATCAAGATTCTAAACTAAAAGTTTATCGCCTCAACATTCATAATGTTGACTTGAATGTAAACATAATGTTTAATTTGGTTCGTTATTACTTGGAGCCAAATATGAAAGCACTTGATAAAGCAATATGCATCGTAGGGGGTGCAACCCGTTTAGCAGAAAAGCTCAATGTATCCCCAATGACGGTCAGTCACTGGCGTCACCGTGACAATGGATTCGTACCGGCTAACCGTGTCATTCCTATTTTCAATGCTACAGGTGTAACTCCACATGAGTTACGCCCTGATTTGTACCTCAACCCTACGGATGGGTTACCAGTTCAGGAGGCGAGGGCATAACCATGCAGTCACTGTCACTTCATCAAAATAGCGGATATCAACCGGCTGCGATGATAAATCGCAATCAACCTGTTTTGGTAGATAAACATGACCAGATCCGCGATGCCGTTCGTGCGTGGGCGGGTGTAGATGGTCAGGACGTAGTTACGGCTCTGATCATCGAAGAGTACCGGGCGCAAGGGGGTGACGAGATCACTTTCTCTGGTGACCTCAGCCGACAGCGCCAGAAGCTTTTCCGCTTCCTGGATAACCATTTCAACAGCGAACGGTACCGCGAAAACGTTCGCCAGCTGACTCCCGCAATCCTCGCAGTTCTGCCGATTGAGTTCCGCAACCGCCTGCTGCCAGAAGACAACATTATGGCTCGCCTGGCGCGTATGGAGAAGGAAACCAGCGAAGCGAAGATTGCCGTCGCGATGGATGCGCCGCGTCATCAGAAGCTGAAAGAGCTGAGCGAGGGGATCGTGGAGATGTACCGCGTTGACCCTGGCTTAACCGGTCCGCTGATGGAGATGGTGCAGATGATGCTGGGGGTTGTATGACTGACTCAAAAATGGCGAAAGCCGCGGTGCTAGAACACCAACGGCCTTCAGGTGCAAAAACTGTGCGTAATTGCGGAGAACAGTATGTCAAATACCGCTGAAATATTCAAATTCCCCACACAGCAGGGGAAACAGGAGAGCAGCATGGCTGAGCTGGAGAAAGGCTATCTACGCTTAGCCAACCAGATTCAGGATGCCCTGTGTATCGTCGAGCTATCCGGGCGCGAGTTCCGGGTGCTGAATGCTATCGTTCGCCTGACCTATGGCTGGTCTAAGAAATCAGACCGCATCGCCAATAGCCTCATTGCAGACAAAACGACGCTGAAGGTGAAACACGTGTCTGAAGCCGTGCTTAGCCTTGCCTATCGGAACATCATCATCCTGCGCCGAATTGGGCAAACCAGATACATAGGGATTAACACCAGCCTGGATAAATGGGCGTATACCAAGCCAAATTGCACGAAGTGTCCAGCGGTGTTTCCTGCTGCTGAAGTTGTTACATGGGTTATTACCATCCCTGAATTCAGGGATAGCAATTTTACCCATTCAGCCATCCCTGAAAACGGGGATAACCATCCCCAAAAACAGGGAGAGGTATCCCTGAAAACAGGGAACACCAAAGACATTCTTCCAAATACAAATATAAATACAGATCTAACCCAACCCAAACCCTTCCCATCTGGAAGGGCTTTTCGGGATTACGTTGCCGGTCTACTCGAAGGGAAATTATCGGGGGGTTCGGCATCGGAATTTCACGATTCTGCGATCGCCACGTTGCAAGCTGTCGGATTGGATTTTCACCGTGAGTATCCGGTTCCTGAACGCGGTGATGGGTGTGAAGGGAGGATTGATATCGTCGTGACTGATGGACATGGGACTCAGTGTGGTATCGAGCTTGATCGAAATTCCCCACGCCAAAAATCTCTACTGAAACTTGGCGCAGTTGAGATGGGCATTTGCGTGTTACGCCGTAGCGACATCGTAAGGCGTACTGAACAGGGAGTTCTGATCATCGGCGGTTCTGAATCTGCAAAAAAAGATAGGTCAGCAAAATTCAACCCGCTGGATGTCGAGCTTCCCGAATGGCTGAATGCTGCGTCGTGGAAAGAATGGGTCACATATCGCCAGCAGTCAGGCAAGTCCATTAAAACCGAGCTGACCGTCATCAAGGCTTTCAGCTTGCTGAAGGCATGCCTGGACGAAGGGCATGACCCGGTTGATGTGATCAACACCAGTATCGCCAACGGGTACCAGGGACTGTTCAAACCGAAGTTCGCTCTCAACGACCGCAAAACGGGCAGGGATGTGAACCGCATTTCCGAGCCAGATAAAACCATCCCAACCGGATTCAGGGGGTAAGCATGCCAAGACCAAATACACCAGAAGAGCAGGCGGCACTTATCCGGGTGATCATCGAAGAGGTGAAAATCCGCGGTCGTTTGACCGTTAGCGAGGCATCACAGATGTTGTCGCTGCATCGCCAAACAGCGGAGAAGTATTTCCGCGTAGCAGCCGAACGCGGCGAACTCATTCGTTACGGTCGTCTTGGTTTGTTCCGGGACCAGAAGGCTGTGATTGATTTCGATCTCCAGCGTTTTTCATACGGCTCGAGTAAGTCTGCGATTGAATTACCAGCAGATTTTCGGGGAAGTGCAGTTATGCGCCGGGTTATGGATATCGTGGGGAGAATGCCAGCATGAAACCAACCTATGAAGAACTGGAACAGCAGGTGCTCGATCTGTCGGTACAGCTCGCTAACGCCGAGAGCAAGTGCAGGGAGCTTAAACAGAAATCTGATATCTACTACATGCTGCGCAAAGACTATGGACTGAAAGGCTCATTGGTTGAATTTGTTGACTGGCAAGCCAAGCGGATTGCTGAACTGGAGGCGCGGGAGGTTGAATTGCCGAAGCCTATTAGCGTTTTGCATCGTCGAGATTTCAATGATGTGCACCGAGCAATTTACGCCTATCCGGAGGCAGAGGTTAACGCTGAATTAGCCGCCGCTGGCATTGGCGTGAAGGGAGAGTGAGATGGCTAGTGGATGCCTTCGCTGCGTAACAGGGATGATCGGGGCGACGAGGATTTACGAGGGTGATTGGGAGCAAAGAGAGGCCCTATTTAAACGGAAAGTTGAGGACTGGAATGAACGCACACGGCACTTTGCAATTCCTCATCCCGGATTTGCCAATAAATTTAATCATTGCCCAATGTGTGGCAAAAATGTTGAGGACTAATCCATGACAACTAACCACCCGGCGAACGGTCCTGTATCACTCGATCGCCTGCACCAGATAAGCGAAATACTCAGCAAAGCAGCAGCACAAAGCGACGGCGGTAATCTCGGCTACGCAATGGCTGATGCGGTGAAGGTGATTGATGGGGTGCTGGAAGCAAGGAACGCAGAGACGGGAGTGCCGGATGAATATCGTCATCTTAGTGAACTGTATCACGCACAGGTAAAGCGATTATTCAAACTTGCTCAGCGCATCAAGGGGCCGTCATTTGACAAATACACTCACTCGCCTTCGCAGGCTATCGATGTGCTGGAAGCAGCTATATTTGGCGATAGCGAAGACGCCTGCCGCGCAGCCATGCTTCAGTCGTTCGATAATTCCGAACAACTGGACGAAGTTGGCTCATGGAATAACCACATGAATACGCCTACCGCTAATCCAGCAATTGACACTGGAGAGTTGCTTAAACACATCGAAGGCATGGAGGTATCCGTAGACGTCAGCACCTGTGATACAGATGCTGGCCATCGTTATTTCGGCACTGTAACTGAAATATCTGAACTGGACGCGGCAAAGAATGGCTACATTCTGTTGGTTCAGGATGCGAAGCCAAACTTCAAACAGGCTGGCAACTCTCCGGTAGCTCCGGATGGTTGGAAGGTAGAGGCAGAACGACTGGCCGAGATACATGGCTGCAGTTTTTTTGTGTTCAGGCATGGCGAGGAACCTCAGTGCGCTGACTCTACAAAGGTAATCATCTCGTTCACAGACGAAGGTCTTGGGCATCATTCAGCAGCACCGCAGCAGGAGGTGAAGTGATATACTCTCGCCATTCTGTGGAGGGAGTATGAGAAATAATCCAAGTAAGCATGATATCCATTTTTTTGATAAATATATTAAATGGCTTTCAAGCAAACCCATAATGATCTCTGCCTGGCTATTAACTATGGCGGCTGGGGTTGTTGCTTCTTACTGCTTAAAACAGTGGTCTATATTACCCAGATTTGGTTGCATGGGGATAATGATTGGAACTCTTTTGACATTATCCCCTCTTTTTGCTCAAGGAGTTTACCTGTCTCGTTCTGAGGCGGCTATTGCATTCGGGCATGAGGATGAAGATGGGAATTTGGTAGTAACAAGCCCAAAAGGTAGGGCGGTGTCGAGAAATATACTTTATGGTGTTTTGATGATTGTTATTTCATCGATTATCAATGCTTTTGGAGATTTTTTAGGTTATTACTATGCCTGATTTCAACATCGCAGCAAAATCGAAAGAAGAGCAGGACAAGGTTAACGTCGACCTTGCTGCCAGTGGCGTAGCGTACAAAGAGCGCCTGAACATGCCGGTTATCGCTGAGCAGGTAGCGCATTTGCGAGATTATTTTTTGGAGAGGTTGAACTTTTATCGGGAAGCGTCAATAACTTTACCGAAGCCATCGGATCCTCGTTACATTGAAATGGCTGATCAAAATAGCTTATTAGGAGGTGGAAGTGGAAAATAGCATGAGCATTACAAGGATTCTTGAAAGAGAAAGAGAGCTTGATGATCTGGTTAAGGTATGCCTTGATGAGCTTGAGGTAATAGACATCCATGGTCAGGTTTATTCAATTCCTCTTTCCCGCCTAACGAACGCAGAGCAGGTGGTACATTGGGTTTGGAAAATTGCTGAGAGAGGTGATTTCGCCATGGATGTTGTTCGTAAATTTACTGAAGTTGCGTCCCATCATGTAGGGTTTGACGCTAAAATATAAATCACCTAGGACGGATTTCAGAGGTATACACATGTTTTACATTTCGCTTGCATCTTAATCATTTTTTTGTCGGTATAATCTTTTGTACAGGCGAATAACGTGTGAGGCCCGAAATTTATGACTTGTGAAGTGTGTAATAAACAACCTCTCGGACGAAGGGATCCTCCTATTGCATGCATGGTCTTGCAAGGTGATAAATCTGTTAACTTCAGCCATCATGGACGCGAAGCAAACGAGCGTTATTACAAGTGCTCAGAATGCGGTCATGAGTGGATGAGAGAGACAGGAAATTGCGGTGAAGGCTGGATGCCTTAATTAGAGTTTTGTCACTATTCGCAAATTAATTTTCTTAAATCAACCCTCCATAATTAAGTCATCAGAGTTTAAACAACTCCGGTGACTTCTGCGCATTTAAGGGGACTTAAATGCGGCCGCAATCTGAACTCCTCACCTTGTCACAGATGCAGAAATGCACCTTCGATTTCCTGTATTCAGCGAATTACGTTAAGGAGGTCGAATGACCATTGTCAGTAGACTGCATAAATTACCGCATCGTTGATATTGACACGCGCATGCTGCAACCATATGAGCTATAACGCGCGCAGGGATTCCCGGACTGGTACATCATCGACCAAGACTATCAGGGGAAGAAGTACGCGAAGGACAAGCAGGTTGCCCGCTGCGGTAACGCGGTGCCACCGCCGTTCGCTGAAGCATTGGTTCGAGCCAATTTACCGGAACTTTGTCAGCAGAAAGAAATCGCCGCATAAATAGAATAATATAATATTAAGTTATTGAAATATTTAACTATTTAATTGTAAATAATTTCCTGTTGGTTGCATATCTTGATAACCTTCCTTTGAACCTAATTCACGAAGGGGAGTGTAATGTCCGTAATCATTATGTTTGGTCATGGTATGAACGGGGATGTAGCAGATTCATTTAAAGTTATAAATCTAGGCAGACAAGTAACTTATAGTGAAATGGGGGTCGTGAGAGGGAAGAGTGAAGTAGATTATCCATACCTTAATTTTACTCCAATTCAATGCACACCAGAACATGCCATCATCGTATGTCATGGCGATTTGCCTACGCAAGATCAGATCGATGAAGCTGTTCGAAAGGCACGTATCAGTCACCCATGGAAATTTACCTGGCATTGATTGATGTATAATCCCTCTCAAAGCAACGAGGGGGATTCATTATGTCTGATTTCAACATCGCAGCAAAATCGAAAGAAGAGCAGGACAAGGTTAACGTTGATTTGGCGGCTTCAGGAGTTGCATTCAAAGAGTGGCTAGAACAGTTTGTACCCATTGAGGAGGTTGCAAGCATGCAACCTTCCTATTTGCAGGATTTTTTCAAGGAAAGGTTAAGCTTCTACCGAGATAAACTTCCTCAAAAACGCCAATGGGAAAGCGGATTTCCTCCAAGAGGACTGCCAGTATTGGCATATGTAAATAGAGTTTATGAACTGGCTATGTACAAGACCGAAGGATGGTTTTACCTCGATGATGGTAGATTCGATAAAAAAGCGGAAGTCGATCCTAAATACTGGATGACGTTGCCCCCATATCCCTCCCGCTAGTATATCCATAATCTTACTGTCGAAAAGCCCGCTTTTGCGGGTTTTTTCTTGTCTGGACAGTTTTACTAATCTGATTTAGTAAATTCCGAACACTCGGAAAAACTTAGCAGATACAACGGCATGGCTTTGGCAAAAAGTGCCATTAACCACTTGAATATGATGGTCAATAGGTATACTGTATAAATGTACAGTATATTGATGTAGAGGGAATTATGAAGATAGAACTTACCATCAACAAATCAAAAGACCTGCCGCGCGGCGCCATACCTGCACTTGAGAAAGAGTTGCTTAAACGACTTCAGAATCAATATGAAAATTGTTCTCTGGTTATCCGCAGGGCTGGCGGCGATAGCCTGACTGTTTTCGGTGGCGATAAGGGCGATAAAACGAAGGTGGAGGAAATCCTGCAGGAAACATGGGAAAGCGCCGACGACTGGTTTTATTGAACTTGGGTTAGCCGGCGCGCAGATAACAGAATACCGAAAATGTGTATCCCTTTGATGCTGTTGCCGACAACTTTTAACCGCGTCTGTGTCGATTGAAGGGAGAATAAAAAGTGAGTAATTCAGCATTGCAGGCATCAGATGATCATTGGTACGACCTTGTCAGACGTTCTGATGGTTGTGTTATGTTTAGCTTTCCTTCATCTGGCAGGCATCTGATTTATCGCGTTAATGGAATGGTATCAATGCGACCTTTGCTCGATGATGAAGAAGTCTTTACTCCCAATGGTTTTGTGCAATTTATCCGCCGTCTCGGCTACCGGGTAACTCCACCTTCTGATAATATGAAATCAACGGTCTGAACAACCGTAACCTACTGCGCCACGGAGAGAAACCATGGCGCACGAACTACAACTCATCAAGCAGTCTTCAGGAATCCTGATCCCCGCGACGCCGGAGACCAGCGATATTCTGCAATCAAAAATCAAACTTGGTGCCGTACTGGTAGCCGAATTTCGTCAGGTGAGGAATCCAGCATTCCATCGCCGTTTCTTTGCGCTCCTGAATCTCGGGTTTGAATACTGGGAACCCACCGGCGGGGCGATTTCTTCCAACGAACGTAAATTGGTGACCGGGTACGCTAAATTCCTCGCGGCATTTGGTGGAAACGAAGGCGCACTGCTGGATGCTGCCGAGCACTACCTCGATCGAATCGCTGACAGACGTGCAGGAAGTATCAGTGTCTGCAAATCTTTTGATGCTTACCGTTCATGGGTAATTGTCGAATCCGGTCACTACGACGCCATACAGCTGCCCGACGGCACTCTTCGCAAACATCCCCGCAGTATTGCCTTCGCCAACATGGATGAAACAGAGTTCCAGCAACTGTACAAAGCAGCGCTCGATGTTCTGTGGCGCTGGGTATTGTCCCGGTCATTCAAGGACCAGCGAGAAGCGGAAAACGCCGCTGCGCAACTCATGAGCTTTGCGGGGTGATGGCGATGAAATATTCCTGGTTTCACCATCACGAATGCACAACCGAACAGGCCGACGAGCTGGTGGCCAGTTATCGCCGTCGTGGCGCCACGGTAGAACGCAGCCTTAATCGCGACAACATCACCTGGACTGTCAGCGTGCAGTTGCCGGAAAGCGAGAAAGCGCCGCGCCCGAGTAAAGTCTGGCAAAACAGGGCGTGGGGGTGAGTATGGCTAAGCTACCGCGCCGTAAGTGTGCCAATAAGGAATGTCGCCAATGGTTCCATCCGGTGCGTGAAACGCAGACCGTTTGCGGTTACGAGTGCGCCAGCTCCGTCGGCAAGGAGCAGGTCAGAAAAGCCCGGGAGGCTGCACAACGCAAAGAGTCTGCCAAGCAGCGCGCCACTGAGAAGAAAGAACGTGCAGCCTGGCGCCAGCGTAAAGCTGCAGTTAAGCCGCTGAAGCACTGGGAGGATTTAACCCAGCGCGTCGTTAATGACTACATCCGAGAGCGTGACCATGACCTGCCGTGTATCAGCTGCGGAACGTTCGACACTGTCCAGTGGGAAGCTGGGCATTACCGATCGCGAGGTAAGGCATCACACCTGCGCTACCACGAAGACAATATCAATAAACAATGTCACCACTGTAACGTGCAGTTGTCGGGCAATCAGCAGCAGTACCGCCTTGGCCTTATAGAGAAAATTGGGGCTGAACGCGTTGAGGCGCTCGAAAACAATAACACCCCGCACCGATACACCATCGAAGAACTCGAAGCCATCAGAAAGCATTACAGCGCGCTGAGGCGACAACTCGTCAAAGCAAGGGAGGCCGCATGACATTCGAATCCTACTTTGCCGATCACCTCCGCGTTCGTTGGCAACGATTGCGCTTATATCACTTTCCCGGCTCTGTGCTGACGGACTACCGAATACTGAAGAATTACGTGAAAACTTATGCTGGAGAAGCGCTATGAACCTTGAAAACACAGTGAAATACCACTTCGCAAAATCCACGCTGATTAGCGATTCTCCGCGCGCTACCGCCTCCGATTCACTGACCGGTACCGACATCATGGCGGCAATAGGCATGACTCAGGAACGCGCTGCTATGGGGTACAGTGCTTTCCTCGGCAAGATGGGCATAAGCAATAACGACCGGGATCGGGCTATCGGACTGCTGGCTGAGTACGCGATGACCAAATGTGACAAGGTTGCCGCGCTGCGTAAGTTGGATTTCGGGGTTAAGCCTCAGGTGATGCACCAGTTGGCCACCTTCGCATTTGAGGATTATTCCCGCAGCGCAGCCAGTGTAAAACGGTGCGATTGCTGCAACGGTGAGGGCTTTATTGATGCTGAGGTATTCAGTATGAAAACCAATACGCCGGCACATGCAAAAGAAATCATTAAGGCATCAAAAGCGTTTGGTTTGAAGGTGATACCTTCGCAGCACCAAAACAGGCGTGAGGTAAAAGAGATAACGCGCGTTCTCTGTCCTCAGTGCAAAGGGAAAAAAGCCATCAGTTGCGCATGTAGTGATTGCCGTGGCCGTGGGAAAGCGGTGAATCAGAAGGAAACGAAGCAGCAAGGCGTTCCAGTATTCAGCACCTGCAAGCGCTGTGGCGGTCGCGGATATGAGCGCATCCCGTCAACTGAGGCCCACGCAGCTGTTTGCCAGATTACGGATGTAATCAGCCTGGATACGTGGAAGAAGTCCGTTAAACCGTTCTATGATCAGCTGATTACGAAATTCGATATTGAAGAGGCATGGGCAGAAAACCAACTGAAACAAATAACACGATAACGGTTATGGAAGTTAATTCCAGCTATTTACTTTTCCCGAATCTGTGTTAATTTTATCCCAACGATGGGTTAACGCCTTCGTTTCAAGCCCCGCGGATAACACCGTGGGGCTTTTGCGTTTCTGGAGCGTGAGTGTTCAGCTCATTGTCCAAAAGTGTTCAATTTTTGCGTTTGATGTGTTTTTTCATTCATGCAATATTTGACGAATAACTATAAGTAAAACTTTGACCGTGCCTATTAGCCGCTGCTTCCCGTGATGTCAGCGGTTTTTTTTCATTAAAACAGGGCTGCCCATTGGCGGCCTTTTTAATTTCAGGCCTCACGGGAATCATCCGCTACGTGCTTTGTTGATAAATCCAGCCCGTGAAGCCTGACCCTTTTCATACACACACAGCGCCATCCGAAGAATCGGAGGTGAGGCTATGACCAGAATGAGCACCATTTACAGCAGACTTTCATATGGAACAGGCACCACGCTGACCGGCTGCGGTGTATCAGCGAAGGCATATGCCGAAACAGCTAAAACAGCAAAAGAGGTGTCCTGGATGTTGGCCGACAGAATTGCAGGGTTAAGCCTGAGCGACTGGGCAATTATTGTCGGTATCGCATGCACGGTAATCACGTGTGCGGTGAACTGGTATTTCCGCTGGAAAGAACGGGAGGATCGGCGCAATGGCTATGCCACCAAAGCTGAAGAATAAACTGAGCGCAGCGGTCATTGGTTTGATTCTTGCCGGGGCTTCCGCCCCCGTTATTCTCGATCAGTTTCTGGATGAGAAAGAGGGTAATAGTCTGACGGCGTATCGCGACGGCAGCGGAGTGTGGACAATTTGCCGTGGCGGCACGATGGTTGATGGCAAACCAGTAGTTCAGGGCATGAAGCTGTCTGCTGAGAAATGTGCCCAGGTAAACGCCATAGAACGCGATAAAGCGCTGGCCTGGGTGGACCGAAATATCAAGGTAGCACTGACCGAACCACAGAAAGCCGGGATAGCATCTTTCTGCCCATATAACATCGGCCCCGGAAAATGTTTCCCATCTACGTTCTATAAGCGAATAAATGCTGGCGACCGTAAAGGTGCTTGTGAAGCGATCCGCTGGTGGATTAAAGACGGCGGCCGCGATTGTCGCCTGACCAAAGGCCAGAAAAATGGCTGCTATGGGCAGGTAGAGCGTCGAGACCAGGAAAGCGCGCTGACGTGCTGGGGGATAGACCAGTGAGCCTGCGCTATCAGTTCATTGTTATTTCGTTGCTGGTGGCCGTAGCATTCATCGCGGGTAGTGTATGGAGCAGCCGCGGTTGGGAAAAAAAGTGGGCAGAACGTGACAGCGTTGAATCATCGCAAACAGCGAACGCGCAGACCGCAGCCCGCATGATTGAACAAGGGCGAATTATTGCCCGGGATGAGGCCGTTAAAGATGCACAAGCACAAGCCGCTAAATCTGCTGCCACTGCTGCTGGCCTGTCTGCCACTGTTAGCCAGTTGCGTACCGAAGCAACAAAGCTTGCCGCCCGCCTGGACGCCGCAAAGCACACCTCAGATCTTGCCACTGCCGTCAGAAGCAAAACAGCCGGAGCCGACGCCGCAGTGCTCGCCGACATGCTCGGAGATATTGCAGCAGAAGCTAAGCGATATGCTGGAATCGCTGACGAACGCTACACCGCCGGGATGACGTGTGAACGTATTTACGATTCGGTGAGAGAGTCAAACAATAACCCTATAGCCTCGCAATAGAAGGGGTTTTAACAGCGGTGATCACTGGGCTTTTGACTTTGTTGTCTTTAGGTTAAAATATTAGTTCTCATAAAATGGAGAATTTAATGTTTAAGCAATTCAGGCGCAATATTGCCTCTGCAAAGGTAAGAAAGTATATAGCTCACTGGATGGAAGTTATGTCGCTTACATTCAGAAATTCTATGGCAGGAAATTATATTGACCAGAAGGATTTAGACAGAATTAGCCTTGTTATTATTAGCACTGCAATCACTGAGGCAAAAGTTTGTAGTGGCATAATCATGACATGTGTTGCTGATGTGGCGGCTAGAGCAGGCATGACCGAAGAGGATTTAAGTTATCTTCCGTATCAGGTGCTTGCCATAACGAAAGGGGTGGAAGGTCGTTCCCCGTTAGAGTCTAAGAAAGGTATGCTTGGGCTCATTTCACCTGGTTATGAGTTTTCTGATCAGGATGCGGGTTGGTTCGATACTAATATTGAAATCATAACTAAGCAGCTTAAAAATGATTTGCGAAGCGTAGTTAACAAGTTGCAAGATTGATTATTTTCGCGTGATGATTTCATCACCACCTCCGGTTAGTTGCTATTAGTTTAGATTTTACAACAGGCATTCACCGAGTTCCTGTGATAATGTCGAAACTCATTAATCAGGTGCGCGAGTGTCGGGTAATACCGGTCCGGACGAAGCGTGACGCTGCTATAAGTTGGAGGATGGTGCAGACGACCAATATCTTCTGGCTCAATGGTCCGAATCCATTCCTGATTACCACACCCAAGCCACTGGCATCCGCTGGTGGCTTTTTTATTGGAGTAAGCAATGGCAAAACCGGACTGGGGCGAGCTTCAGCAACGGTTCCTGTCCGAACATGCCGCAACCGGCGTATCACCAAAGGATTGGTGTGAAGCGCAGGGACTGAACTACGCTACCGCCCGTCGATATATCAAAAAACTTTCTGCGCAAAAACCTGCGCAGAAAAAAATGCGCACTGCGCAGAAAGATAAAAGCGCAAATGAGCTGGTGGACGATGATGGGCTTACTGCTCAGCAGCGCTTATTTGTCGCGGAGTACCTGAAGGATGGTAATGCCACACAGGCAGCTATCCGGGCGGGCTACAGTAAAAAATCAGCTGAACAAATCGGCTATCAACTCCTTAAGAAAACTTCAGTTGCACAGGCCATTGCGCAGCAGCAGAAAGCCTCCATTGCGCGCACGCTTGGCAGTGCTGATGAGGTCCTGGAGCAGATGTGGCAACTCGCCACCTTCGATGCAAACCAGCTTTCACAGTATCGTCGTGGCGCATGCCGTTACTGCTGGGGCTTCGGTCATCACTATCAGTGGCGTGACATGGTGGAGTTCGAGGAGCAACGGCTTAAAGCCCTTGAGCGAAAGGGCAAAGAGCCGGTAGACGTCGGAGGTTATGGCTACGACCACAACCGGGAGCCAAACCCTGCCTGTCCGCGCTGCAATGGTGACGGGATCGGACAGCCATACTTTGCTGATACCCGAAAACTTCCCCCTGATGCTGCCTTGGCTTATTCCGGCGTGAAGCTCGGCAAACATGGTGTGGAAATTACCGCGATAAGCCGTGAACGGATGTATGAAGCCGTCATGAAGCGGCTTGGCCTGGCTGATAGTGAGTTTGCGCAGCGACTTCAACAGATTGAAATCGAGCGCCGGCAGCTGGAGATTGAGAAACTCCGCAAAGAGATGGCCGGTGATGGTGATGATGACGAACCAACACCAGTGCAGATCAATATCAACGTAGTGGATGCGAGGGAAGAAGATGGGGATCAGCCCGACACTTAACATCCCACAGGCTCGCTTCCTCGCGATGGAGCACAAGTTTAAAGCCTACGTTGCCGGGTTCGGTTCCGGTAAAACGTGGGTGGGTTGTGGCGGCATCTGCAAAGGTATGTGGGAACACCCAAAAATCAACCAGGGCTACTTCGCGCCAACTTACCCGCAGATTCGTGACATCTTCTATCCAACGATTGAAGAGGTGGCATTTGACTGGGGGTTGAGTGTCAAAATCAACGAGGGTAACAAAGAGGTTCACTTCTACGAGGGGCGAAGGTTCCGCGGGACCACAATCTGCCGCTCGATGGAGAAGCCCGGCTCGATAGTTGGTTTCAAAATCGGTAACGCGATGGTGGATGAGCTGGATGTCATGGCGGCTGCCAAAGCGCAACAGGCCTGGAGAAAAATCATCGCTCGTATGCGTTACAAGGTAGATGGACTGCGTAACGGTATTGACGTCACGACAACGCCGGAGGGGTTCAAATTCGTTTACCAGCAATTCGTGAAGGCAGTACGTGAAAAGCCAGAGCTCTCAGCCCTGTACGGTCTGATACAGGCCAGCACGTTCGACAACGCGAAGAACTTGCCCGCGGATTACATCCCTTCGCTGATGAATTCCTACCCGCCGGAGTTGATTAAGGCGTATCTGAGGGGGCGCTTCACCAACCTGAACAGCGGCACCATCTATCACCAGTTCGATCGACGTCTGAATAACTGTACTGATGAAGAACAGGCAGGCGAACCGCTCTATATCGGCATGGACTTTAACGTTGGCAAAATGGCGTCCATCGTCCATGTGCTTCGCAATGGCGAGCCGCGCGCGGTACGCGAATTGATAAAAGTTTATGACACGCCGGCCATGATAAAGCGTATCCAGGAAGAGTTCTGGCGCTACGAGGGCGGGCGCTATGTTGCCTCCAGGCAGATTTACATCTATCCGGATGCTTCCGGCGATTCACGCAAGTCCAATAACGCCAGCGCCACCGATATTGCACAGCTCAAGCAGGCCGGATTCAGCGTGGTGGTGAACGCCGCCAACCCGCCGGTAAAGGATCGCATTAACTCCATGAATGCCATGTTCGGCAACGGCAACGGTGAGCGCCGCTACAAAGTTAACGTTGCTCGCTGCCCGGTCTATACAGACAGCCTTGAACAGCAGGTATGGGCGGCAAACGGCGAGCCGGATAAATCAGCCGACAACGATCACCCAAACGACGCTGGTGGCTATTTCATCGTGAAGCAATTCCCGATCATCAAGCCCACCGGAAAAGTCACTCAACTACGGATGTAACTCCATGCCTGACATCTCAACACCCAATCTGGACTATGGGAACATGGTCGAGGCGTGGGATATCAACGATGCCCTGATGGGCGGCACGCTCTATATGCGACAACTGGGCGAGGCATATCTCCCGCGCTGGCCGAAAGAAGACAAAGAGGACTATAAAAAACGCCTCTCTGTGGCCACGCTTTTGCCCGCCTACGAAGAGACCATTAAGCAAAACATCGGGCGCGTATTTGCCGAGCCGATTAAGCTGGCCGAGAACGTTCCAGAGCAACTGCGAGAGTTTGCGAAGAACATCGATCTGGAAGGTACCCGCCTCGATGTCTGGGCTCAGTCATTCTTCGGCCTGGCGATGCAGTATGGCCTCTCCCATGCGCTGGTAGACTATCCCCGAGTGGACCCCGAAAGGGTGAAAACCAAAGCGGATGAGAAAGCTACCGGCGCGCGCCCGTACGTCACAATGCTTAATCCCCGCCAGGTAATCGGATGGAAGTCGAAGATGGTGGACGGTAAGCTGGAGCTCACCGCGCTGCGCATCAAAGAGGTGGTTGTCGAGGACGGTGACGACTTCGGGCAAACAAAGGTGGAGCAGATACGTTATCTGACGCCGGGGAAGGTGGAAATCTACCGCAAGTCCAGCGGTACCGAAGGCGCGGCGAACTGGGAGATATTCGATCAATGGCAAACCTCTCGTAAAGATCTCACCCTGGTGACGCTCTACACCAAGCGCACCGGGTTTATGTGTGGTTCACCGCCGCTACTCAACATGGCCATGCTGAATATCAAGCACTGGCAAAGCCAAAGTGAGCAGGACAACATCCTGCACGTCGCCCGGGTGCCTATATTGACGGTGTTCGGGCTTGAGCAGGGAGAAGAGCTGGTAATTGGGTCTTCGTCTGCCACGTCGTTCACCGATCGGCAAACTCAGGGTCTGGAATACGTTGAACATACCGGTTCGTCCATTGGTGCCGGCAAAGAGTCTCTGGCAGAGCTGGTGGAGCAGATGCGCCAGGCTGGCGCGAAGCTGCTGCGTACGGAAAACACCTCTACCAAATCGGTAGACCAGACCTCCGAAGAGAAAATGCAGGAGCAGTCGCCGCTCTACACAATGGCCACCAGCCTCGAAGACGCGATCGACAACATCCTGCAGATCATGGCTGAGTACATCGGCGAGAAGGAGGGCGGTAACGTAGATGTGCGCACCGAGCTGGATGTTGAGTCGAAAGAATTCAACCCGCCTGCTGCGCTGGCTATTCAGTCCCTGCGCCAGGGCGGTGACCTTCGCCGTATCGATGCGATTAAAGCCCTGCAAAAACTCAACCTGATTGATGCCGATGCGGATCCTGATACGGTGCTGAGCGAGTTGCTGGCCGAGTCTGCGTCACTGAGTGAACCACCGCCGGGGGTGTGAAATGGCTCGTTCCGTGAATGACAGGCTACTGGACGAGACCATCGCGCACGGCTTGTACGTGACGCGTTACGGTACCGGCGTCGCCCGGCGCATGGTCGCGCTGCTGAACAAGTTGGATGCTGAACTGGCCGCCAGGCTGCTGGTGCTGCTGGATGGCAAGCGCGCTGATACCTACAGTGCGCGTCGTCTGGCCTCTCTACTGGCCGGTGTTCGTGAACTGAACCATCAAGCCTACGAACCGGTTAATGCGTCCCTGGCGCGTGAGCTGGCACGTTACACGGATTATGAGACCGGGTATCAGATGGACCTGTTCAGCAGCCTTATACCCGGGCAGGTGCTGAAACACGTCCCGCTGCAAAGCATTGCCCCAGAGCAGGTCTACGCCTCTGCGGTGGCGCAACCTTTTCAGGGGAGATTGCTGAAAGAGTGGGGCCAAAAGCTTGAATCCGATCGGCTGGATAAAATCACCAGTGCGGTGCGTACCGGATTTCTTCAGGGTGAAACCGTCGAGCAGATCGTGAAGCGCGTCGCCGGCACGCCGCAACTTAACCGCCAAGACGGGGTTATCAATGCCTCACGTCGTGACCTTGCTGTTGTTGCCCGCACCGCGGTGAACCATATGGCAGCAACGGCGCGCCAGGAGTTTGCACAAGCCAATAGCGATATCGTGAAGGCCAAACAGTGGTCTTCGACTCTGGACACCCACACCAGCCAGTGGTGCATCATCCGCGACCGCAAACTCTACTCGCTCGATGGCAAGCCGCTGGGCCATGCAATTCCGTATCTGCGCGGACCCGGCAAAATCCACTTTTGCTGCCGCTCCTGCGAAATCCTGATCACTAAATCGTGGGAGGAAATGCAAATAGCCTCAGGCGAACTGAGCAACGCCACGCGCGCCTCAATGGACGGACAGGTGCCAGCGCATATCAGCTATGCCGAATGGCTCGTCAGGCAGCCGTACGCGCGGCAGGAACAGGTGCTGGGCGTTACTCGCGCGCGGATGCTACGCGACGGCAAAATCACGGTGCCGGAGATGTTTAACGATGCCGGGGAATTTCTCACTCTGGATGAACTGCGCCGCGTGGATGCGTCGGCGTTTGAGGGTTAGCCATGCAAAATGAGAAAGACAAAACTATCACCCTGACAGAGGCTGAGCGCAAATTCATCATGATTGCGATGATTGCCTATGCCTTATCTGGTGAGGCGTCAGAAGAAGACGCAAAAATCGCAGAGCAAATAATCAATAAGCTCTGAGCATTACAAAATTCAACTCAAGGCTGCCTTCGGGTGGCCTTTTTTATGCCTGCCGCTAAGCGGATGCGACGCGGTGCCCGGGTCGGATGACCCATTACGTATGGCCGGAAGGCTGGAGCAAAAATAATGAAACTGAAACTTGATGCTAACGGAAATGTGGTCGTTGAAAACGGTATGCCTGTGTACATCCATGATGACGGCAAAGAAATCCCGTTCGATGCGGTCGCAGCGATGACCAAAATCACCTCTCTGAATGGCGAGGCGAAAACTCACCGTGAAGCGAAGGAAGCGGCGGAAGCCAATCTCGCGAAATTCTCTGGCATCACCGACCCGGCCAAGGCGCTCGAAGCTCTGGAAATGATGACCAAAATCGACCAGAAAAAACTGATCGATGCTGGTGCTGTTGACCAGGTAAAGGCGGAGATCACCAAAGTTTTCCAACAGCAGCTGGACGAAGCGAACGGCAAGACCCAGCAGCTGGAAACTCAACTCTACGATGAGATGATCGGCGGCCGCTTTGGTGGCTCTAAGTTCATTTCCGAGAAGATGGCGATCCCGACTGAGTTCGTTCGTTCCTACTTCGGTCAGAACTTCAAAATCGAAGAAGGGAAGGTTGTGGCCTACGACGGCCAGGGCAATAAGGTGTTCTCACGCACCAAGCCCGGCGAGTTAGCCAGCTTTGATGAGGCCCTGGAGTCTCTGGTCGAGTCGCATCCGCAGAAAGATTACATCCTCAAAGCGTCCGGTAACAGCGGCGGCGGTTCTCACCAGTCGCAGCACCAGGCCGGGCAAAAAACCATGAAACGCGCTGCTTTTGACGCCTTACCGCCAGTTGAACAACAAACGGTAATTGGCGGCGGCACGAGCATCGTTGATTAATTGAAAGGAAACCTGAATGTCCAATACCCTTACTGGCCTCATCCCAACCATCTTCACCGCGCTTAATCGCGTATCCCGCGAGCAGGTGGGCTTTATCCCCGCGGTGGCCCGTAACGCTAAGGCCGATGCCGCAGCAAAAGACCAGACCGTGACCGCGCCCGTTGCACCGAAAACCACCACCGTTGATATCACCCCGGCGGCAACCGCGCCAAACGACGGCGATCAGAACATCGGTACCGTGGACGTCAAGATCACCAAATCCAAAATGGCCCCAGTCAAATGGAATGGTGAAGAGCAGCTTGCTATCGGGCCATCAGGTACCTATGACATTGTCCTGGCTGACCAGTTCTCTCAGGCCTTCCGCGCGCTGAGCAACGAAATGGATGCTGACCTGGCAGCGCTGGCCTACAAATCTTCCCGCGCCGTCGGAACGCCTAAAGACACCCCGTTTAGCATCAAAGACGACCTGTCTGATGCAGCGAACGCTCGCCAAATTCTGACCGATAACGGCGCCCCTACCACTGACCTTCGCATGGTGCTGGGCGGCGAAGCGATGGCGTCCATCCGTGGTAAGCAGTCCGTACTGTTCAAAGCAAACGAAGCCGGTACCGATCAGTTGCTGCGCGAAGGCATCATCGGCCGTGTGATGGGTTTTAACCTGCATGAATCCGCCAACATCAAGCGTACCGCGAAAAGCACTGCGGCGGGCTATAAGGTAAACGGCGCGAAGAAAGAGGGCGACATCATTATTGCTATCTCTGCTGGCACTGGCGGTATTGCTGCCGGGACCGCAGTGAAGTTCGATGGCGATGACAACCAGTACATGGTCGTAGCGGCAACCTCTTCGACTATCACCATCGGCGCACCGGGCCTGCGTCAGGATCTGGCAGATCAGGCAACTGTCACTGTGCTGAGCGAGTTCGTGCCAAACGTTGCCTTTGACCGTAACGCATTCCTGCTGGCTTGCCGTACCCCGGCCATGCCAAAAGGCGGCGACACCGCTGACGATGTGATGAACGTGACCGACCCAGTATCGGGCATCACCTTCCAGATCGCGCTGTACCGCCAGTACCGCCAGGTACGTTACGAGGTTGGTGTGGCATGGGGTGTGGCATCCGTGCAGCCTGAACATTCCACCATCATCATGGGCTAACCGCAGGGGCTTCGGCCCCTTTGTTTTTCAGGAGGCCCAATGGCCGGATTAACCAAAGAGCAGCGCGCGCAGCGTGAGGCTGAAAAGCTTGCGGCTCAGAATGGTGCTGAACAAACTCCTGCCCAGCAGGAACAGCAGCAGGAACAGCAGCAGGAACAGCAGCAGGAACAGCAGCAGGAACAGCAGCAGGAACAGCAGCAGGAACAGCAGCAGGAACAGCAGCAGGAACAGCAGCAGGAACAGCAGCAGGAACAGCAGCAGGAACAGCAGCAGGAACAGCAGCAGGAACGGCCTGGTATTGAACTGGTGGTCATGGTGCGTGATACCCCAGAGTTCCCCGGCGGCCCGTTAATCGCTGATGTTCATCCTGACGAAGTAGACAACTGGCTGGCGCTGGACTGGCGCCTGGAGGAGTAACCATGCTGGTTGCCGATCCCCATTCGCCTGACTTCAACACTTACGCCAGCGTTATCGACTTGCGCACGTTCGCTGCCGGACGCGGTTACACCGTGCCTGCCGATGATGGTGAGTGCGATCAGATGCTGATGCAGGCGATGGATTATCTGGAGGGCAAGTCATGGCGCGGGCAGCGCAGCGTTGCTTCACAGCCGCTATCCTGGCCTCGCTCTGGCGTTCGTTTTGATGGTGTTGATCTACCGGATGACGCTATCCCGAAGCGCCTGGTTGACGCGCAGTGCCGTCTGGCTGTCGAATCGCAGGACATTGACTTAACGCCTTCGGTTGCTGGTGGTGGGGCGGTGACAATGGAGCGCGTCGAGGGTGCGGTAACTGTTCAGTACGAGGCGGGTACCAATAAAGCTGCACCATCATTCCCCTGGTTCTACTCCTTGCTGAGAGGGCTGGTGGTCGGTGGCAATCAGATCCGCATCGAAAGGGGGTGATATGCCAATCGACTACCGACGCATGCGCAACACTGCGACCCGGCTGCTGACCGAGAACGGGAAGGCTTACCAGCTTACCCGCGGCGGCGGCACTACCCGCGATCAGTTCGGGAAAGAGGTCACCACCCTGGCGATCACTGCGACCGTCACCGGCGTTATCACCGAATATTCCTCCCGCGAAATCGATGGCTCTCTTATCGCCACCGGCGATAAGAAACTGGCTGCCACGTTCGAAACGGAAGTGCGTATTGATGACCGCATCGAAATCGACGGCAAGAAATGGCGCGTAGTGCAACCGAACCCGGTTAAGCCTGCTGACGTGCTTATCTCCTACAACATCCAACTGAGGGCGTGAGTATGGTCAGCACAGCTAATCAGCCGTTCCTGGATGCCATTCAGTTGTTCGTTGATAGCTCAAAGCAGGAGATGGACGAGGTGGTGCGCCGGACGGGTATCAAAATCCTCGGGCGCCTTGTCGATGTGTCGCCAGTTGGGCAGCCTGAAACGTGGGAAGTGAATCAGACGGCGTCGGCTTATAACACTGCCGTTCGTGAGCATAACGCAGCGCTTCGCGATGACCCAACAAACGTGACGAAGTCCGGGCGCCTTAAACGTGGCCTGCGGGTAAACGACTCGATGGACATCAAAAAGCCAGATGGTTATGTCGGCGGGCGCTTCAAGAACAACTGGTATGTGGGGTTGGATAGCCAACCGACCCAATCCAACGATACTCCGGATGCCTCCGGCCAGGGTTCCAACTCCCGCGGTCTGGCGGTGCTTGAAGTGTTCAGGGTGGGGCAGGTGAACTCGATTTACTTTACCAACAACCTGCCATATGCCTCGGCTCTGGAGAATGGTCATTCGAATCAGGCGCCCGGCGGCATGGTCGGACTGACCGCATTGGATGCTGCTATATATTTCCGAGAGGCAATGAGCGAGGTGCGCAATGGCCGGTGACCAGTCCATGCGAATAGCTGACCTGCTGGAGAGCCGGGTGGCGATTATCGCTGAGTCGCTCGGATTGCCGATCGCCTGGCCAAACATCGCCTTTACCCCGCCTGATGATGCCCCTTACGGGCGCGTTTATGTCTTACCTGCGCAAACCGTGGGGCAGGACCTGGAAGGTCAGTTGCGTACATACCAGGGCATACTCCAGCTCAATATCATTGCACCAGCAGGTAGCGGTGTGACTCTGGCCAGAGGGCTGGCAAAGTCTGTCGCAGATGCTTTTCCCGAAGGGCTGCCGCTGGTGGATGGTGATCTGACCGTTTATATCAATGGCCCGCCGCAGGTGCGCCAACCTATACAGGATCGCTCCACATCATCACCCAACGGCACTACCGGCTCTATCACCTACACCACCCCTGTCAGCATGCAGTACCGCGCTGATTACTGACCCGCCACCTGGTGGGTTTTTTATTACCTAAATTCAGGAGAGTGCTATGGCATTCGCAATCCCTAACGGGTCGCGTGTTAACGTGGCCAAGGCGTATCTTGCGCCGATTGTCTTCACTGCGGCATCCAATGCGACGGAATGCGAACTGACCGTTGCCTCTGCGGCTGGCATCCTCGCAGGCGATGTTGTTCAGGTTAATTCAGGATGGCTGAAGCTTGACAACATGGTGGTGCGTGTCAAGTCAGTAACCGGTACGAAAATCGTGCTGGAAGCGTTTGATACCACCGATACCAAGAAATTCCCGGCGGGCACCGGCGCAGGTACGCTGCGTAAAATCGATTCGTGGATCACCATGCCGCAGGTCATGACGCTGTCCACTGAAGGCGGCGACCAGCAGACTATCAGTGTCCAGTTCCTGGAGGATGATAAGGCCCGTACCATTCCGACTTTCAAAAACGCGGTGGTTCAGGTCTATACCTTCGCCCACGACCCTCAACTGGCGATATACAAGCGCCTGATTGACCTGGACGACTCCAGCGATACTACGGCGGTCTGGTTCCACAATCCGCGCGGCAAAGCCGATCGATACTACTCTGCCAAAGTATCCTTCCAGCGTGTACCACGTACTGAAATCAACGCTGTTGAAAGTAATGAAGCGCGCATGAACTTCGAATCGGATATGCAGATTTACCCGATCGCTGACTCCTCCGCCACACCTCTGGCATTCCTGACTGACCTGCCAGCAACCAAGTCTGTTGCTGCTAATGCAGCTCTGGATCTGTCGGTGGTCATGCAGGGCGGTTCCGCGCCGTACACCTATGTGTGGAAGAAAGGCGGCACCGCCATTCCGGGCAAAACCGCATCCACGCTCAACATTCCGTCCGCTCAGTCTTCCGATGCTGGGGTGTATACCTGCGAAGTTACCGATGCCGCAGGCAAGACGCTCACTTCTGCCGGATGCACCGTCAGCATTACTTGATTAATCTGGCCCGGTAAGCCGGGCCTTACCGAGATGAACAAATGACCAAATTCTCCCTGATCCCCAATCCGACATTTTCCGTTACTGCCAGCATCCCGCGAGCTGGCGCCGAAGACGGCAAACTGACCTTCACCTTCCGCCATAAAACGCTGGACGAGCTGCGCGCTATGGATGAGCAACTGCAAAAAAAAGCTGAGGGTAAAAAAGCCTCTATCGAACCGCAGGCCGATTACCTGATGGAGATAGTCGAAGGATGGGCGCTGCCTGACGAGTTTACCCGCGACAACGTAATCGTCCTGCTAAAGAACTATCCACGCGCGTTCGACAGCATCGGTCTGGCCTACACCAAAGAGCTGATGGGTATCCGCGAAAAAAACTGAGGCAGGTCGCCGCAGCGTTGTACACGCCGGGACCGACGCTCGCGGAGCTGAGCGCTTTTGGTTTGACGCCTGAGGACTTGGAGGAAGAGGTGGGGATTCTGCCCTCGGTGTGGAGGTCCTTCACCATCTTCTCTTCCCTGGCGACCCAGTGGCGAGTCGGCGTGAGCGGGGCGACCGGTCTTGATTACAACGTTCTCCCCTGGATGTTCGAGTTACACGGGGTTGAGGATGCGGCGACCTGTATGGCTGACCTTCAAATTATGGAAAGCGAGGCTCTCAAGGTAATGCATAAGGAGACGAAATAATGACAGACCAGATCGCCTCGATTACTTTGCGGGCCGATGTTTCTGACCTGAAAACAGCCAGCAACGAACTAGATAAACTCGGTGAAGCTGCGGCGGGTGCCGTAAGCAAAGCTGATGACCTTAATAGCGTATTCCGTGCTGGTGCTGAGTCTGCGAAACAGGGCACTGAAGGTATCAAGGAACAGCAGACCGCGCTGAAGGGGCTGCTGGAGAATATCGATCCAGTTAACAAGGCGCTGAACCGGCTGGATGAACAGCAGGCCGCCCTGCGTAACTTCCAAAGCAAAGGCTTCCTGGATACCGATGATTTTCAGCACTACAACAAAATCCTCGACGATACGCGACTAAAGCTGACGGATACCGGCGAAGCTGCTGCCAGGGCACAAGCCGAAATGGCAGCGACTCAGGCCGCTGAGAAGCAGTCCGCCGCGCTGAAGAACCTGCTGGGTTCCATTGACCCGACGATCCGTGCATTCAACTCGCTGGATGAACAACACGCGCAGCTGGTGGCGCACTTCGAGTCAGGTCGGATCAATAGCGCTCAATTCGAGCACTTCAATACCATACTCAATCAGACGCGTGAGCGCCTTTCTGGCGTTGCTGATGTGCTGCCCGAGGCACTATCTCGCCAGGAGGCAGCAGCACGCCGCGCTGGAATCTCCGTTGGTCAGTACAGCGCAGCAATGCGCACGCTTCCGGCTCAGTTCACCGATATCGCCACCCAGCTGGCTGGTGGGCAGTCCCCATTCCTGATCCTGCTCCAGCAGGGCGGCCAGATTAAAGACCAGTTCGGCTCGGTGCAGGGGGCGCTGTCGGGTGTTGGCGAATACATCCGCAGCATGGCCGGGATGATTAACCCAACCACTATTGCGCTGGCAGGTCTGGTCGGTACGGTTGGTCTGCTGGCTGCTGCGGCATACAGTTCGTCTGAACAGTTCGACCAGGTTGCCCGGTCGGTCATCATGATGGGCGGCGCTGGCTTCGCCTCAATGCAGCAGCTTAATGAGGCTGCTGAAGAGGTGGCCGGCAAGACAAATACATCCATCAGTTCCGCCGTAGATACGCTGGTTACGCTGAATGACACTGGTAAATATACCGCCAGCCAGATAAAGCAGATCACCGCCTCCATCACGCTCATGGGCAAGGCAGGCAGCGACACCAAAGCGGCAATGTCAGACTTCGGCAAGATTGTCAGCGACCCGGTAAAGGGCCTAGCGAGCCTGAATGAGCAATATGGCTTTGTCGACGAAGCCATGATGAAGCACATCATCCAGTTGCGTAAGCAGAAGGGGGAGCAGGCGGCGGTAAACGAAGCCATCAACCTGTTTGCTGGCGTTATGGCAAAGCGCGCAGAAGAGACCAACAGGGCCACCGACAATATTGGGCAGTCCTGGCAGTGGTTGAAGAAAACAGCATCTGACTCTTTTGATGATATCGGGATTACTGTCCGCGCCTGGGGAAATCAGGTGATCGATATTTTCAACCTGGTTGAAGCTTCGATAAAGGACCTGTTCCTCAACATCACCTCTCTGGATTCCAAGTTTACTGGGACCATTGCAGGATGGGCTGAGAAAATCCCGGGCGGCGGAGCAATAACCGACTTCCTTGGCATGGATGTTGAGGCTATGAAAAAGGCCGGGGCGGAAGCTGACAAAGAGATCGCAGCGAACAAAAAACGCTACGATGAACTCTGGAAGCGGGTCACTGCGCCTAATGCACAGGCAAGCTATGAAGCCGAAGCGCGAGGTGCCAGCGTTAAAGGGGAAGGGGGCTCGAGCCGCGAGTCGAGAAACGCAGTCTCGAAGCTTGCAGAAGACTCTGCGAAAAAGACCAAAGAGGCAAGAGCTACGCTGGATTCTGGCGATCGCACCCTGGAGAACTACCGCGCTCAGGCCAGAACCCTAACTGAAACGCTCGAAACGCTGCGTCAGACCGGCGATATTCACGCCAAAAATACCGAATTCAGCAAACAACAGTCACGCTTTGCGGAACTGGACGAGGTCGCCAAAAACCGCGCGCTGACCGCGCAGGAGAAGTCACTCCTGTCGAGCCGTGAAGCCATTCTGAATGCCGCTAAGGTTGTGGATCAGAAGAACAAAGAAGTAGAGGCCCAGCAGAAGATTAACGGCCTGGCACAGCAGGCTAATAAGTACGTCACCCAGATGTCGGAAAAGACCGATGCTTTGCGTGCTAGTGCAGGCTTCAGCAGTCGCCAAACTCAACGCATGATGGAAGAAGCGCAGCTTCGCCAGGGCTGGCTCAACGGTGGTGGTAAACTTGAGGATGCCGGTTATGAAAAAGAACTGGCAGCTCTCAGAAAGTATTACGCTGAAGAAGACAAATTACGGGGAGACTGGAAAGCAGGTGCGGTGAGTGGCTGGAATGAATATCTTGATGCAGCCACGAACACTTACGACGCCGTTAAGAATGTTGCCAGTTCCACGCTAACAGGTCTGAGCGACATGTTGACTGAGCTGATGACCACTGGCAAAGCATCAGTTAAAGAATTCGGCAAATCCATGCTCAAGATGATCCTTGATGTGACGAACCGTCTCATGGTGGCCTATACAGTGCAGGCAGCTATGGGATGGATAAGTGGTGGTTCGGGAGGTGGAGCCACACCTGGTGGATCGTATGCAAATGCTGCAGCAGGGGTAACGTTCAACGCTAAAGGTGGAGTCTATGAATCTTCGGGCCTCAGTAAATACGTGAACGGTGTCTACGACACTCCCCAGTATTTCACATTCCAGGGTGCATCTAAGTTCGCCAAAGGTGGCGTTTTCGCTGAAGCCGGGGCGGAGGCAATCATGCCACTCACGCGCGACTCATCAGGTCGTCTCGGGGTAAGAGCCCAAGGGGGGAGCGGTGGGCAACCGCAGGTCAACATAGATATTTATGTCGATAATAAGGGCAACACATCATCAAACTCGTCTGGAGATGGGAATGCCGCAGCAAGGGCGTTAGGAAAGGAAATTGAGGCCAAAGTGACCGAGGTCTTAATGAGGGCTACCAGAAGTGATGGGTTGCTTGGAAGGCAATTCCAGACAAAATAATAGCCTGAATGTGATCCTGAGAGAGCAATATCATGCGCACCAGGTTACATCAAAGCATCACCTGGCTATTATGCGCAAACAATATTAATCAGGGAATGATGGTGAATAAAGTCTTCACGGTTGCGGGATTAGAAATGCCAATTATTACGAACTCAGGGAATGGTCCAAACGATACCGAGACAAAGAATATAAATGGGAAAACCATAAGGAGTATTAGGTGACAAAAGATAGAGTGTTTTGTTTTTTATTTGGTGTGCTCGTGTCGTTTATTTTTGGAGTTGCTGGAAGCTATTGGGGATATCTTAAATTATCTACAAAAATGGCTGTTCCAAAAACGATTTGCATCATTGACGCGCCAAATTTAGCCATACAAGAGGCTGACAGAGTTCAGCGTGAAGCCCAAGGGTTATCTCAAGAACCTGCTAGTGATGGGAAAGAACCCCTGCGCGGATTCAATCGTTGCCAAGAAAAAGTTGACAGTAGCGCTAATGATCTTGAATTCGCTTTAAATATGTACAAAGAAATGAAAGAGAATCGCGGTAAGTGAAAGTCATAATTGGCAATCTATGAACCCAGCCCTGGCTGGGTTTTTTTTATGGGGTAAATATGGCCGTTGAAACATACAACTGGCACTCGCAGCTCGGCGCTGGTGCCGTCGAATACAGCCAAACAATAAGGTCTGCGCAGTTCGGTGATGGTTATGAGCAGGTAGCCGAGAACGGCATTAACTCGACTGCTATTCAGGTACCGATGAAGCATGTGGGCACTGACTCTGAAGTGAATACCGTCCGTGACTTTCTGCTGGCGCATACCGTTAAGGCTTTTATCATCGAGCCTCCTGGCGAAGTGAAGGGGCTTTATCGCGTCGTGGCCGATTCAGTGCGAAAGAACCAGATCAGCAGTAAGTTCGCCGAGCTGACCTTCACCATTAAGCGCGCCTACGGCGTCTATGCCTGAGGTGGAGCATGACAGCACTGATTGATACAGCTGCAATGCTGGCGCCGGGCGGTCGAGTCCGCTTGGTCGAAGTAGATGCTTCAGAGTTCAGCGGCGGCATTCACCGCTTTCACTACAGTCCGTTTCCCCATACGTCCGCCGAGATTGAAGCGGCGAACGGTGATGAGACTAGGCTTGGACCAAAGCCCATCATCTGGGATGGCAAAATATTCGACTTCTGGCCTTTCCAGATTTCTGACCTCGCTCTTTCGACCGACCAGGCCGCTGAGCCGAAACTTAGCGTATCGAACCTTGACGGGCATATAACTGCGCTCTGCCTGCAGTTCAAGGACATGGTTAACGCGAAGGTAAGCATCATCGACACCTACGCCGTTTATCTGGATGCCGTGAATTTCCCGGGCGACGCGAACCCAACAGCAGATTCGACGATGTTCACTCTCCAGACCTTCTGGCTGGATACCAAAACCTCCGAGGATGATGAGGTGGTTACGTGGTCGTTGAGTAGCCCTGCGGATTTGCAGAACCTGGTTATTCCCACCCGTCAAATTACATCGATGTGCGAGTGGGCGTTGCGTGGCCAATACCGTAGTGGAGACGGTTGCACCTACAACGGCACGGCCTACTTTGATGCCAAGGGCAACTCGGTTGCCGATCCGGCACTGGATGTATGTGGTGGCTGCCTCTGTGATTGCCGCAAGCGATTTGGTGCGGGCCTGGTTGAACCCAATACTGCCACCCTCGATTTTGGTGGATTCCCGGCAACTGTTCTCTTCTCCCGATAACCGGACTTCAATATGAACAAAACGATAATGAACGCTATCCGGGTGCATGCTCTGGAGGAATCGCCACGCGAGTGCTGCGGCTTCGTCATCCAGTCAGGACGGCGTCAGCGATATATTCCGGTACCGAACAGTCATGAAAACCCGTCTGGGCATTTCCGTATTGATGGCGAGCACTGGGCAAATGCTGAGGATACAGGGACCATTATTCGAGTCATTCACTCGCATCCTGGCGATGGCGCTAGGACTATCCCCTCAGACCTCGATCGCCAGCAATGCAACCAGTCAGGCGTGGTATGGGGTATCTACGCACCTGATTGCGATGATTATGCCGAAATTATGCCGGATGCCATCCCGCTTATTGGGCGCCCGTTCATTCTGGGCTCTCACGACTGCTGGGGGCTGGTCATGGACTGGCATGCCACCCAGGGTGTAACGCTGACTGATTTCCGGGTCGATTACCCGTGGTGGGAAAGCCAGTATCCTGACAACCTCTATTTCGATAACTGGGAGAAAGAGGGATTCATAGAATGCGGCCCGTCGCCAGGCTGCATGGTCATCATGCAGGTTGAATCTGCTAAGTGGAACCATGCGGGGATCATTACCGAAGAAGGTGAGATACTTCATCATCTCTACGGGCAACCATCCTGCATCACGCCGTACTCGCGCGGCTATTTCAAAGACCGGACGATGATATGCGTCCGACATAAAAACTTATCTCAGGAAATAAAACCATGGCGCGGTTAACGACAATTCGCCTGTACGGTGCGCTGGGCGCGAGATTTGGGCGCGTGCATAAACTGGCGGTGCAGACGCCAGCGGAAGCCGTGAAGGCGTTATGTATCAACCAGGACGGTTTGGAAAGTTTCCTGATGAATGCGAAGAAAAACGGAATGACGTTCGCGGTGTTTCGTGGAAAAAGAAACATCGGGGTTGAGGACTACCAGAACCTTGCTGGGAATAGCGATATTCGTATTGCACCGGTTATGGAAGGTGCAAAGAAGGCCGGTATATTTCAGACCATTCTCGGAGCCGTGATGGTGGTAGCTGGTATCGTGGTTACTGGTCTTTCGTTTGGTTGGGCTTCCCCTGTAGGTGGTGCCATGATATCTGCGGGTATCGGGATGATGGCCGGAGGTATCTACCAGATGCTATCACCCCAACCAAAAGGACTTCAGGGGCGAGATGATCCCGATAACAAACCCAGCTATGCTTTCGGCAGCTCAGTAAACACCTTGGCAATGGGTAACCCGGTTGCTGCGCTCTATGGGGAGCGGGAGATCGGCGGTGCAATTATTAGTGCAGGAATCGTTGCAGAAGATATTTAAGTTTCAGCAACATAGCTCGCGGTTAACATGCGTAGTGTTATGCTACCTTCAACAGCATTTCACTATGGGAAAACAACAATGCCAGCTGTAAAAATAGTCGCTGTATGGTTGAAAGAGGAAAATGATCCTCGTATGGAATCTACTTTAGAGTTTGTTGCAGCTATTGATTTCAACGGACATATCAAACCTGAACAAAAGGTATATGGCCTAATTACGGGATATGGCTACGGTTCTTTACCTCCCGGGGATTATCCTTTCACGGGCGAAAAGAGTGAGCAGGGATGCTTAAAAATGGACTGGGGACGGGACTACCAGAAATTCAATTCTACAATTAATGTCCTTGGCAGACGACTGAGCCCCGGAGGTATCATCACTCATGTGGAAAAGCCTGGAATAGAAAATACGTTCGATTACGAGATAAGGTTAGTCACGTATTTTCAGTGATTAGCCACAGCAAAAACCAACCCGCTTAGGCGGGTTTTTTTATGGATGCAATATGGCAACGATTACTGGTGCGAAGGGCGGTAGCCAGAAACAGCACACGCCTGTAGAACAGCCTGATTCAGCCCAATCAATGGCGCGTTGTCGTATGTTGTTGGCGCTGGGTGAAGGTGAATTTGCTGGTGAACTGGATGCCACGCGCATCTTCCTTGACGGAACCCCGTTGGGAAATGCAGACGGTTCAATGAACTTTGAGAACGTTACCTGGGACTTCCGTCCCGGCACTCAGGTTCAGACACCAATCCCCGGCTTCCCAGCAGTTGAAAATGAAACAAGTATTGGCGTGTCGCTGACGAAAGTTACCCCATGGACTCGTGCGATCAGTAACACCCAGATTGACGCGGTGCTGGTACGTATTGGTATCCCTGGATTACAGCAGCAGGAAAACGATGGGGATATTGTCGGCACAACGGTTCAGTACCATATCGACCTTGCTGTGGACGGTGGGGCTTACTCGACAGTCATGACTAAAACCGTCACAGAAAAGCTCAGTACGCTCTACGAACTAACCCACCGTATTAACCTGCCGAAAGCGAACACAGGCTGGCAGATTCGGGTCGTGCGCGATACCGACGACAGTACCAGCCAGATGCTCCAGAACAAAACGCAGGTACAGGCGATCACCGAGGTGATAGATGCTCGCCTGCGCTATCCGCATACTGCGCTGCTGTATGTGTCATTCAACGCAAAGTCATTCAGCAATATCCCGAAGATTTCTTGTAAACCTAAAGGTCGGGTAATCCGCATCCCTCAGAACTACGATCCGATTACACGCACTTATGGCGGTACATGGGACGGTACATTCAAATGGGGATGGACGAATAATCCTGCATGGATCTGGTTCGATATTCTTACTGAACCTCGCTTCGGCCTGGGTCGCAGGGTTACGCCAGCGATGCTCGATAAATGGGAGTTATATCGTATTGCCCAGCGCTGCGACCAGAAGGTGGCGGATGGTAAGGGTGGCAGCGGTACCGAGCCTCGCTTTATGTTTGACGTTTATATCCAGGCTCAGGCCGATGCCTGGCAGGTGATTAAGGATATTGCGGCTGGTTTCAATGGCATGACGTTCTGGGGCAACAATATGTTCAATGTTGTCTCGGATATGCCAGCTGATACGTCAAAACTTCAGATACTCACCCGCGCTTCTGTTGTCGGTAAGCCAACGTACTCCAGTGGCAGTGAAAAGAACCGCTATAGCTCTGCGCTGATTAACTTTAGTGATCCGGATAACCACTATCAGGATCGCACAACGGCAGTGATGTTTCCTGATCTGGTGAAACAGTTCAAGTTTAAGCAGACACAACTCACTGCGATCGGATGCACGCGTGAAAGCGAAGCGCAGCGCCGCGGAGGGTGGGCCATCTACTCTAACTCTCTGGACCGTATTATCACTGTTCAGACGGGACTTGATGGCTTCGCTTATGTGCCGGGGGCCGTATTTGCGTTTGCAGATGAACGGCTATCTGGCCGTGTCTATGGTGGACGTATTACTGAATACAACGCCGCGCTGAAATCTGTAACTACCGACCGCGGTACCAGCGCTGTTGCTGGCGATACGCTGATGATTCGTACTCAGGGTGGTGTCGTTGAGAGCAGAACCATTCAGGCGGTTAACGGCCAGCAACTGATACTGGCAACTGCCTTTACCACTGAGCCACTACCTAATGCCATTTTTGTTATTGATGCTGGCCAGTTGCGCCTCCAGTATTTCCGCGTAACCAATCTGACATTTAACGATGAAGAGAACACCTACAGTATCACCGGTGCAGAGTACAACGGGGCTAAGTACGATGCCGTTGATAACAACGCCCGGCTGGATACGCCGCCGATTAGTCTGTTACCGACAGGCCTGGTTAGCCAGCCCACGAATATCGCGATTAGCAGTTACGACTCGGTCCGGCAGGGGCAGCGTATTGCGACCATGGTTGCGAGTTGGGATGCGCCAGTAGATAAAAATGGGAAACCTCAGGCGGATATTGTCGCGTATCAGGCACAGTGGAAACGTGGTGATAATGAGTGGATCAACATTCCCGAAACAGGTCTGCGCAATATCGAGGTGCCCGGGATTTTCTCAGGCGATTATCTTGTGCGAGTTCGCGCTATTAACTCTGGAGGCGCGTCCAGTCTGTGGTCATCTTCTGTTCTGACTCATCTCACTGGACGTACTGGGGATGTTCCCAAACCGGTTGGTCTGCGCACCACAGCAATCAACTGGGGTATACAGGTTGACTGGTCCTTTCCGACAGATACAGGTGATACCCTCCAGACCGAACTGCAGTATTCAGCAAACGGTAATGGGGATAATCCTCTGCTGCTTGCAGGAGTTCCGTATCCGCAACACACATATACCCAACTGGGACTGAAGGCGGGACAGGAGTTCTGGTACCGCGCGCAGCTGGTTGACAGAACGGGTAATGAATCAGGCTGGACCGACTGGGTTCGTGGTGTATCCAACGCGAATGCTGACGACTACCTGGGCGATATTGCTGATGACTTCCTGACGTCTGCAGACGGTGACCGCCTGACAGGCGACATTGATACCAACCTCGAAGCCGCATTGCAGAACGCGCTGGCCAACCATGCAACCGTGGAACATCAGTGGGCGCAGTACGGCGAGGTACGCGCGGATATTCTGGTGGTTAAAACGACCATTGCGCAGGTCGATAAGGCCATGGCTGAAATGTCGACGCAGGTGCAGGCGCAGTTCAATAATGTAACTGCCGCACTGGAGGACAAGCTTACTGCCGTGGTTGATGCTACCGGAGCCTCTGCGATTTACACCCTCAAAACTGGGGTCCGGATTAACGGTGTGATGTATAACGCCGGAATGTCGATTGCGGTGCTGGCCGAAGCGGGTAAGCCGGTAGTCACCCGTGTCGGCTTTAACGCCAATCAGTTCGTCCTGATGAGTGGCAGCGGTGATACGCAATATTCACCGTTTGCGGTGGTCAATGGTCAGGTCTTTATCAGCGATGCGTTTATTCAGGATGGCAGCATTACCAATGCCAAAATTGGTAATTTTATCCAGTCGAATAACTTCGTTGCGGGTTCAGCAGGCTGGCGCATTGATAAAAATGGAAACGCTGAATTACATGGCAAACTTTACGCTGACAGTGGCCAGTTTGCATTTAACGGTACCAATAACACTGTCGTCATCAACGGGAATGGGCTGACGGTTAATTTGTCCGGTGGTGGTCGGGTTGTAGTCGGGAGGTGGTGATATGCCTGAGGGGTTATTAATCGACTATAACGATGGCCGTCCGGCAATGGCAATTACTGCGGGGTTGCGTGCCCCGAGTTTTTGTACATCATTCTCAGGCTGGTCATCCCAGTTCATGCAGTACCCTGTCAATACAGCGCTTGTTCCTGGCTCACAGGCTATCGTGGTGCCCACCAATCCCATATACATCTATTCCTTTGCTGAATTTGATGTGGCCATTATGACCAGCGTCACCCGAAACGGTGACTCAGGGGTCATTATCGGGGCTGAGACAATCGGAGGGAAAAGCATTGTCCCTGACTGGTCAGGCTACGTTATGGAGCTGCTGCCTGCGGCGACATATAACGAAGGATTACTGGTTTCAAACTCGACTGACTTCACCGCTATATCCAATCAGGCCGCGCTGATGACCTGCGCCTGGTCCGGACGCATTACGGTTAACGGCAGCGCGCCGCTTCCGGCGGGCGGTATACCTTTCGGTAAATGGGATAACCCGAATGTGTCGGTAGGGTTTGATGGCGGCAATATCATCGTCCGCGATATTTCCTACACAGGACGGGACGATGTGGCCGGAACGGCGACGATTGACCTGGTGATATTCAATCAGAGTGCGCCTGTCGGCGGCGACGGTATCACGATGACCAACGCCGCAGGCCAGGTGACGTTCTCCACGCTGAAACGCCCCTTTGTATATGACAGACAAATCCAGATTACCGATGCCTTTCAGGATATTGGCGGTGGATTCTGCCAGATAGTCTATACCGGCGTTCAGGTACGTATGCTCAGCGGATGGGGAAATATCAGAACTAAAGGGGTGGTCATGTCAGGCGGTAGCGTCAGGTCGGCCTACAACAAAGTGTTTGCGAATCGCAACTCCGGTTCATGGGATATGACCCGAAACAGAAATATCGCCATGCCCATTCTTATTCTTCCGAACATGTACTGAGGAAAAACTATGTCAGCAGGAACCTTAACCCTGACGAATAACTCTGCTGCAGTCGCTGGCAACGGGACCGCGTTTACCACCGAGGTAGCGGCCGGAGATTTTATTGTTGTCACTGTCGGCGGCGTTCCCTATACGCTCCCGATTAAATCAGTGGAAAGCGGTACAGCGTTGACGCTTGTCAGTAATTTCACAGGGCCAACACAATCTGGCGCGGCCTGGTCAGCTGTTCCCCGTGTGGCCCTGAATATGGTTACCGCTGCGCTGGTGGCACAGAGCGCAGAAGCCCTGCGCGGTCTGAACTACGACAAGCAGAACTGGCAGCAGGTATTCAGCGGAACGGGAACAGTGACCGTCAAACTACCTGACGGCAGCACGTATACCGGACCAGCATGGGGAGGTATAGCTACAACTCTTGATGGTAAGGCAGGGAAAGGTGCTAACAGCGATATCACAAGCCTTTCTGGGTTGACAACACCGCTAAGTATAGGGCAGGGCGGGCTCGGAGCAACGGATGCTACAGGAGGCCGTAGTGCTCTTGGTTTAAAAAGTGCAGCTACGGCAGAAATTACCACATCTGATACAGATACCACTGCGGGGAGGGTTTTAAAGGTCGGGGATTTCGGTCTGGGTAAAAGAATTAATCCAAAAATTGATGATGTTTATAATAAAAAATATTCCACTGGAGTTTATAAGTTAGATACAGGTACGGGAGGCTGGCCTTACCCTTATGCAATGATGATTCGTATGTCTGACAGGGATTATGGTGCTGGCGGAGATGCCTACAGGCAACAGGCATTTGCAGCTATTGCGGTTGGCGCTGGTAATCATGGTATGCGATTCATTTTTTACGCCGATGGGGGAGCTGAGACCTGGCAGACAGTTTACGGTACGAATAATACGACAGTGGATGGTAATGGATTTATCAAGACGGCGTCGCCAGTGATTAAAATATTCGCCAACGGAGCATGTGAGTGTATGCCGGAGGCTGAAGGATGCTGTGTAAAACGTATTGCCACAGGTGAATATTTGATTACTGGATGTGTTGGCCTGAACTCCGATGCAGCATGGGGTGGTATTGATGGTGGTTTCGAAATCCCGGTCGACAGAAACAAGAACCCACGAATCTGGCTGGATTACAAAGTCAATGCTGATGGTTCGGTGCTTATCAGGACGTATCACCGGGTACATAGTTCAGCTCCGGAGTTTGCCCGAAACAGAATAGGAAACACTGATATTAACGGTGTGTTTACTGAGACCGTTGCGGATGGTGAACTAGTTGACATTCCTGCAGATTCTTTTGTATCCGTACGTGTGGAGATGCCGGAAGACAGCATCTGGAACCAGAAGAAGAAAGAAACACGGGAGGCGATGGAAAAAGCTGAACGCGAGCGCGAGCAAAATCAGCATGATACCCAGTCGTAAAATTGATGGTCGCCGCAACCATGCCGTATGCAGGAGCATGATTGCGGCCGACTGACGAACGTTCGATAGTTTGAGTATTGAATGATTGCCAGTCACGGCGGATTGTACTTAAGCAATATGACGGTTCAAGGTGTTTAATCTGAAACCAGCCACATATCAGACTCTTCAAACATTTCCTGAACAGTACGGCTTATCTGTTCCTTCTCATGCTTGCTGGCGTCAGTGTTGATCGCCGGCAGCGTCATCATCGGTTTTACCCAAGTACCAGTATCGGGAAAAGGCGCGGTTTCACACTTATTTCCCTTAGAATTACATCCTTTACATTAGACCTATGAATACAAGATGAAGTGCCACTTATTTGGCTAAAATGCAAACACAAATCTAACTTGGATGTGGTTTTGCGTTATTTTATAACGTTCTTTTCTAATAAAAAACATAAAGAAATATTTGTTTTAGCCGATAATCTGTTTTAACTGTATGTATTTGATTCACGACAGATAGTAGAATGTATGTTGTTACATAGGGTCAGGCATATAAAGAGGTCGGTGTGAAGAATAACCACAATTTAAAACGAATTAAGCCTTATGTGATATCAATCACGTTTTCATTTTTTATTTTTTTCTCATTGTCTGAGATTTCAATGTATTATATATACAAGGAGAGGATTGCATCATATACAGAACGAGTTTTGAATAGAAGCGTTAGTCTCATTCAACAGATTGATAAAATAAATGATAGTTATGAAATATTTAATGCTTATAGTCCTTGTAGTGAACTACAACTTCATGCTCTAAGAGTGGCCTTATGGCCCTATGCTCTTATAAAAGATATATCATTTATTTCAAATGGTGCAGTCATATGTAGTGCTTTATGGGGAGTGTTGCCAGCACCATTGCTTCTCAATGTCTATGATAGAAAAGTTGAAAAGGACAATGTAACTTGGTTTTTTGGTGTGTTACTGGAAAATAATGTAAAAGCTGATTTGCTAAGCAATCAAAAATTAGCCATAACGATTTCACCATTTGCATTTAATAGATTTGTTACAGACCATGAAGAGAAGGGGTTTTCTGCAATTGTAGGTGACAGAGATCATTCGCTTCATTTGTTCAAACTTGGTGAGCAGGTCGATCTTCTTGAAGAGGCTCAGCATGATAAATCCTACCAACTAGGACTTATTACCACGCAAAGCTGTAATAAAAATAATAATGTCTGTGTCATGGGGGGAGTTAAATTTCCGTGGATGAGTTTCGATAGTTGGTTAACGATGTTGTTGATTTCCTTTACATCTATTGTAACCGGTGTTCTTCTGGGTGTTTTTTATAATCAAAGAGTTGCACGTAAGCAATCATTAGTTTCAAGATTAAAAAATGCGATAAGAAGCGAATCATTATATCTTGTGTATCAACCTATTTATAAAATAAAAACCGGAAAAATTATTGGTGTGGAAGCACTAATTAGATGGGATGATCATGATATTGGTAGCATTCCTCCTGATATTTTTATCCCTATTGCAGAGAAGCATGGTTTAATCCAGGGAATAAGTGATTTTGTATTTCGAATGGCAGTAAAGCAAACCATGTCTCTTTCTGAGGAATTTGATATTTTTATAAGCATTAATGTTAGTTATCAAGACCTTCTGTCGGAATCATTTCAAGAAAAAGTGTTTCAGATGATTGATGAATCAAATATAAAACCTGGTATGATAATGATGGAGTTAACAGAAAGGCAGAGCGCGGAAATAAATTCCCTCCAAAAGGTTATTTCTTTATTTAATAATAAAGGTATATCAATAGCTATTGATGATTTCGGGACTGGTCATTCAAATTTAAACTGGCTATCAAATTTACAAATAGATGAAATTAAAATTGATAAGTCAATTACAGATTCTATTTGTGAACCCTCTGTAAATAATAATATCGTATCAGGATTGGTGGAGATTTTTAAAGATATAACTAACAAAGTCGTTTTCGAAGGTGTCGAGACATCAGCTCAGGTGAAATATTTAACTGAAATGTTCCCTGAGTGCGGTGTCCAAGGATGGTATTACTCACAGCCACTATCTATAGATAAATTGACAAAGTTAGTAAATGATATTAATGGGGTTTAATATGTATTGCATTGTTTTTATTGTTTAATTTTATATAAGATACGTGTAACCGTGTACCATATAAATTTAACAGCTGAACTTTAATATCTCGTGCCGAATATAGTTGACTAGTTGGTTCGAGATTGAGTGAAATGTCTTGCTCGACTTCATCTGCGAGAAGGGCGAGATAGTCTTGACGTGTCATTGACTGTGAAAAGCGTCCACACATAGAAACCTCCAGCCATATGTCAGACTGAAAGTATAGGGCAGGAAGAAAAAGTGGTGCGCATCGGTAATGATTTAAAAAGGAGCTTGTAAGGTAAACCGGAATGATTGTTTGTGAATTGATGAATTCTTAAAAATGGGTAGTCGCTGGAACAATGCGATCCCGAACTTTTCCCGACGACGCCACGAAACCAATGGCAACTGATTGATCTTGAATGATTGCAATAGTAAGTATCAGGAGGTGTTTTTTAGTGGGTTTTTGGTGTTAAGTTATTGAATTTTATAGGTTATTGCGTTTTGAGTTGTAAACAGGAATCGTATTCGGTCTCTTTTTATGTGGCGAATGCGATGCCATCCAGGGCAAAACACGGCGTATTGCATGCTGCATTCTCCATAAACCATACCATACTCCTGCCCACGATCGTCCAGGCTTTTTTACCAACATTGCTAAAATTATAATCAGGTACCCTTGTACTCCGGAGGCGACATGGGACGACCTGGCAATATCTATCAACGAATCGACGGTACGCAGTGGCGTCACGTCTGGGTGGTTGGGGATATCCACGGATGCTTCTCGATGCTGATGGCTAAGCTGCGCCAGTACCGTTTTGATCCTTGGCAGGATTTGCTGGTTTCAGTGGGGGATGTTATCGACCGTGGACCAGACAGTTTGCGTTGTCTGAAACTACTGCGTAAACACTGGATTGTCGCGGTCAGGGGGAATCATGAACAGATGGCGCTGGACGCGCTGGCGACGGGGGATCAATTCATGTGGTTTATGAATGGTGGCTCGTGGTTCGAGCAGGCGGAGCAACCGGCAGCGAAATTTGCTCTTGAAGCGTGTTGGCAGTTACCCTGGATACTGGAGCTGCATTGTCAGAACGGTATACACGTTATTGCTCATGCCGATTACCCGGATGATGATTATCAGTGGCTAAAAGAGATCGATTTACAGCGCGTGCTGTGGGACCGTTCGAGGCTGATGAACAGTGGTTGTGCGATTCAGGGCGCGGATCACTTCTGGTTTGGCCACACGCCGCTGCGCCATCGGCTGGATCGCGAGAATTTACACTATATTGATACCGGTGCTGTATTTGGCGGCGAGTTAACGCTGGTACAACTGCAATAATCAAAAATCGCTGTATTCCTGGGCCGGATGCCAGAAACTGTCGATGTAGTCGTCCGCAGGTAAACATCCGCCGTTACGAATACGTTGATCGTCCATCGATATCAGGCACTGCTGCTCAGTTTTGTAGACATCAACCACGATATCTTCACAACCGCCATCCAGATAGCACACAAAAAGAACCAGCGTGAACATTCCATCCTCAAATGGTAAAGCCATACCTGTAGTGTAGAAGATGTTGATAGATGAGGGAAATTAACCAAGAAATAACCCGTCTGGCGACGGGTTCTTTTTGAATCAGGCAAGGCGCATGATCCAGGCATCTGACTTACGATCGTAGTGTTCGCGAAATAGTACTGAATGTTCTCCGTTCAACAGGGCCGGGACGCTGGTTTCGGCATCCCAGGCATCCAGTTGCATACATAAATCCGGATCGGATTTACACGGAATGGTTAACGTTCGGTCCCCCGGCGATTCGCCATGTAACTCGGCGTCGTCGATTTCAAAAGCGCCAATGCGCACACTGGTTTTCATCATCGTGCTCTCCGTTAATTTGCTGGTTGTGGTACGACCAGTTAAGGCGTCCATTTTTCAGCGTAGTCAACGTTAGCAAAAGCGCCAGTAAAAACGTGCGTTATCCCGTAAAGAGTTTGCCATCCCGGACAAGATCGCGCGGGTAGCTATTCTTCAGTCGCGATCCAATGCGTTTTGCCAGACCGATCGGCTGATGCTGGAACGTAACCAGTACGTCATCAGTCGTCGGTGCGGTTTGGGGGAAACATCTCTACCGCGATACCACTCTTCCGCTTCGGCAAGGGTCAGTTCGAATGCATGGCTGTGGTTCGGGTCGGCGAGGGCGATAACGGCCTCATGCTGCCAGCGATACCCTTTATTGTGGGTTTCGGCCAGTTTGATCCCAAGTCGAGAAAAGCGAACCTTGCCAATTAGAGGTTCAATTTCAGTTGGGAACAGCCAGATCTCTTTATCGCGCTGCCACAGGCGCAAATTATCTTCCCACTGCAGTCCACAAGCGCTCGCGGCTTGCGTGACAAGCGCAGACTCGCGCCCTTTAAGCGGGCTAAACGGGAAGTTACCGACTTTGTACTTCGGCGCAGGTAGTGCAGGGATTGCAGCTGTTTTGCGCAAACGCGCAACGAAGAAACCTTCGCAATCGTAAATCTGCGGGAATACATGCAGGAATCCTTCCGGCGTCAGGACGCGTTCGGCCTGCGGAAATAAATCGCCCAGAGGTAAAAACTCGACGGCATCAGGGTAGGCCTCAATCAACCACTGCATGATATTTTCATTTTCGTCACGATTAAGCGTACAGGTCGAGTAAACCAATGTGCCACCGGGACGCAGGGCGTGGAAGGCGCTGTCGAGTAATTCGCGCTGGGTCGCGGCAATTTCCAGATTACTTTCTACAGACCAGTTTTTTAGCGCATCGGGGTCTTTACGCACCACACCTTCACCGGAACACGGTGCGTCGAGCAATATGGCATCAAATGACTCCGGCAACGCAGCGCCAAATACGCGTCCGTCAAAATGGGTCAGGGCGACGTTGGCTATCCCGCAACGGCTGATATTGGCATGCAGGACTTTGACGCGACTGGCAGAAAACTCATTCGCCAGAATGGCGCCTCGATTATTCATTTTTGCGGCAATTTGCGTGGTTTTGGAGCCGGGGGCTGCCGCAACATCCATTACGCGTTCCGGGGTATTGCCTTCGGCGAACAGTGCTGCGACTGGCAGCATTGAACTGGCTTCCTGAATATAAAACAGGCCGCTTAAATGTTCTGCGGTGCTGCCGAGCGGCACTGACTCTTCATCATCGCGCTCGATCCAAAAGCCTTCAGCACACCAGGGAACCGGGGTGAGAGACCAGTTGTAAGGTGCTGTCAGCGCGAGGAAATCGGCAACGGAGATTTTCAGCGTATTGACGCGAATGCTGCGGCGCAACGGGCGCTGACAGGCAGCGAGAAATTCATCGAATGAGAGCGTGGAAGGCATTGCTTCACGCATTTGAGTCAGAAAGGCGTCGGGAAAATAAGCCACTTGGTACCACCGGCAAAAAAACAGGTGCGCAGTGTAGCATAAGTGCTCCGGCGCGAGTACGCCGGAGCAAGTGGAGAGGTTAACGTGGCAGGGCGGTTCCCCATTCACGCCACTCTTTAGGTTCACTTTCCAGCAACAGGAAGTGTTTACCTGCCTGCGCTTTCGGAGCCAACGGTGTACCCGGTGGAGTCGCGAAGGCGATGCCGCCGCGGATGAACTGATTGAAGGTACCGGTCTTCACGACACCGCCGGTCAGGCCGAAGTCGAGATTGTAGCCGGATGCCAGCCAGAACACGGAGTTGTTGCGTACCAGATGCTGATAGCGTTGGCTAATGCGCATGGCAACCATCACACGATCGGAAAGCGAGCCCAGCGTCAGCCCGGTGACGGTCCCCACTTCAATACCTCTGAACAAAACCGGGGTTCCGATATTCAGCGAACCTGCTTCTGGTGCTTCAACCACAATACTCAGACCATCGAGGTAACGAGAGTCGGTAATGGTGGCTTCCTGCAGCTCAAAATCACGGCGCGGATTACCGCGTCCTGGTTCAACGTTGATATACGGCTGCAGGATTGTATCCAGATGCTCCACGCCCGCTGCCGAAATTTGCGGGGTGATCACGGAGAAACGGGTACCGCTTCGCGCGAAGGTTTGTACGTATTCCGGGTACAGAACCGCTTTTGCCTGAACTTCGTTACGGGCGGTGATCAGCTCAAGCGTCTGGATCTGTCCGATATCGATTCCCAGGTAGCGAATCGGCATGCCTGCAGCGAGTTTACCGGCATCGAACGCATGCAGCGTTATCTGGCCGCCGACCGCACGCGCGGCGGTTTCCGAAGCATACAGAATACGCTTGTCACCTTTACGTTGGCTGGCGCTGGCACCGCTTAAATTATCGAAGCTAATCGCCCCTTTAAGCGCGCGTGAAAGGGGAGATGCCTGTACGGTTAATCCGCTGCCGTTAAGCTGAACTTTTGCTCCGCCTTCGGCCCAGAACACGCTGTTGCTGGTCAACAGGTTGCGATATTCCGGTTTGATATGCAGATCGATATCAAACGCATCGGCGCGAGGACGAACGCTAATCACTTCACCGACCTCGAATTTGCGGTAAAGCACCACCGAACCGGCCTGCACATCAGGCAGCGTTTCGGCGCTCAGGCTGACCGTAGTGGTTGGCAGATCGCTCAGGCTGTTTTCAATCGCTTTCTCCAGGTTAGCGTAAAGCGGGTAGCTTTTTTTCATTTCGCCCTTGGTTCCGGGCAAAATACGAATGCCGCCGCTGAGCCACTCACTGGCGCTGGCGCCAAGGAACTCCACGCCATCAAGTCCAACTTTGACATCCACGCGGCTGTTCACCACGAACTTACTGTCACCTTGCACCAGGTCACGATGCTGTGGTTCAACAGCAACGGTAAATGAGACGCCTTTGCTGGAAAGCGTACGCTCAATCACCTGACCGACCTGTACGCCGTGAAGAATTAGCGGCTGGCCAGCATCAATACCGTAACTCTCCGGCGCGGTCAGCGTAAACGTCATGACGCCTGGGTCGTGTAACAACGACTTCTCAGCGGGAATAACGACAAACTGGTTACGCGGCTCGCCTTCGCCAGGTACCAGCTCGAAAGTTTTACCTGTTAGCAGCGAACTGAGATTCACATCGCTTAACGATAATTTAGGGCTGTGTAACTCAATGCGTGTGTTGTCACGCAGCAGCGTTACGACGCTGGGATCGACCGTCATTTCGCCGGTGACTTTGCCGCCTGGGTTTAAATCCAGTTTTGTGAGCTGACCGACTTCTAATCCTTGATACATCAGCGATGTTGAGCCTGCTTTGAGTCCATCTCCGTTGGGTAAATCAAGCTTGACGATTACTCCGCGCTGGCTGTGCGCGAGATCCTGATATAGACCAAACGTGTCGTCTGCCGCAGCAGGTTTTGAGTCTTCGGGTGAATCAAAAGCAATGGCACCGTTGACCAGCGCCGCCAGACTCTCCAGTTTTACCTTCGCACCGCTAAGGCTGACATCCGCATTTACACCGGATACGTTCCAGAAGCGGCTGCCTTTTTTCACCAGATTGGTGAAGCGACGTTCAATCAATACATCGATGGTTACGCCCTGATGGTTCGGGTTGATGGTGTAGTCATAGACCCTGCCCACCGGAATCTTACGGAAATAAACCAGCGAACCGCTATTAAGCGATCCGAGATCAGGGGCGCGCAGATGCAGCATTAAATCGCCATTATCCAGACGATACTTGGGCTGGGTGTCGAGGGCGACGAAATGATCCTCGGCCTCGCCAGTACCGGGCATCATGCCGATATAGTTGCCGCCAACCAACGCATCCAGACCAGAAACCCCAGCCAGCGACGCCTTCGGCGTGACCAGCCAGAACTGGGTATCTTTGCGCAGAGCATCTTTCATGCTCGATTTGATGCTGACGCGGACTTCAATTTTGCGCAGATCTTTGCTGAGGTTGATATCCTGCACCGTGCCCACTTCAACGCCCTGATAACGAACGGGAGTACGGCCTGGCACAATGCCGTCCGCAGACATAAAGTCAATGGTCACGGTATTGCCGCGATCTTCATAGCTTCCCCAGATAAGCCAACCTGCGATCATCAGTGCAATGAACGGCAGCAGCCAGAACGGGGAGATACGGCGTTTTGTTTTAATCTGCGCTTCAGTCTGCGAAGCGGGCGTTTCCTGACTCATGTGCATCCCAAAGTAAGCGGCTGTCCAGCCATTCCACAGCAAGAATAGTCAATATTACCGCTGCGCCGAAATAAAACGCAGCCGGTCCCATAGTAAAAGCAAGTATCTGATCGCGATTTATCAGCGACATGGTTAACGCGATAACAAAGAGATCGAGCATCGACCAGCGGCCAATCCAGGTCACCATACGCAGTAGTTTTATACGGGTGCGCAACCCTTGTTCACAATTAAAGTGGATGCTGAATAGCAACGTAAACATCACAATCACTTTGGTGAATGGCACTAATATACTGGCGATAAACACGATCGCCGCTACGCCGACATTGCTGTTTGCCAAAGACATTATGCCTGACAGGATTGTGTCTTCCTGCCGGCCGCCGTTGACATAAATTATCGAGATGGGCAGCAGGTTAGCGGGCAAAAGCAGGACAATCGAGGCCAGCAGTGCCGCCCAACACTTTTGGATACTTTGATTTCTGCGCCAGCGCAACGGGATATGGCAGCGAGGGCAGCGACCGCGAGCATCCGGATAACCTGTAAAATGGCAGCCGAGGCAGACGCGGAGCTTTTCATCGGGCCGACGAGCCGGTCTTTGCGGGTAGAAACGGTCCCAAAGCTGCTCAACGTTAAGATGCGACAGCGTCAAAATACTCAGGATCACCAGCGCAATAAAAGCAAACAGCCCCACGCCAGGCTGCAAAAAAGCATAGTCCTGAACCTTGATTGAGGCGACGCCGATACCCACCAGGTAAATATCGAGCATCACCCACTCTTTGAGCCTTTCCAGCATCAACAGCACCGGGCGCAGGTTCATCCCGAGAATATTACCAAACCACAGATAAGCGATTGAGGTCACGAGAATTAGTGGCGCACCAGCGACGCAAAAAAGCACGAAGGAGGCGGTGAGGGGATCACCTTGTCGGGTCATTTGCCAGATGCCTTGCATCACATTGGCATCAATGCGCACGCCTAATAAATAGATGTGCAGGAGCGGCTCTCCCCAGGCAAAGGGCATCAGCAGCAACATGGTGAAAGCCATTGCCGCCAGTCGTGTTAACGACCAGTCGCGTCCGTCACGAATTTTTGCCTGGCAGCGTGGGCAAAAGGCACTTTGGTGCGAACGCATTTTAGGCAAGCTAAATATCAGGTCACATTCAGGGCAGCGATGATAATGTGCATGAGGTAGTGCCTCACCGATGGACCTGATGGCTATTTTTTTAGTTGGCGTGATGCGTGGTGTCGTTAAGGCCATGTATCGCGAATCAAATTGTTGAAGTAATGTTATCTTAACTCATGACGGGAATGATCTTGAGCATTAACGCATTTAATGTTTATTTTAGTAGGCTGCAGTTTTAAGTAAGACAACTAAGTGATTATATAATGAACAAAATAGAGCTATACACGGATCTGAACCGTGATTTTCAGGCATTGATGGCAGGTGAAACCAGTTTTCTGGCAACGCTGGCAAATACCAGCGCATTGTTGTACGAGCGTCTTGCAGAAGTGAATTGGGCCGGTTTTTACCTGCTTGAGGACGATACGCTGGTGCTTGGTCCCTTCCAGGGCAAAATTGCCTGCGTGCGGATCCCGGTAGGGCGCGGTGTGTGCGGTACCGCAGTGGCGCAGAACCAGGTTCAGCGTATTGAGGACGTACATGCTTTTGATGGGCACATCGCCTGTGATGCCGCCAGCAACGCTGAAATCGTCCTGCCGATCGCTGTCGATAATCAGATAATCGGCGTGCTGGATATTGATAGCACGGCATTTGGCCGCTTTACTGAAGAAGATGAACAAGGTCTGCGTACGCTTGTGGCACAGCTTGAAACCGTGCTTGCAACGACGGATTACAAAAAATTCTTTGCGCGCGTCGCAGGATAATCAACGGATAACGTAGCAATTACTGATGACGTCATTATAATGTCGCCTGTTCATGCCTGCGCTTGTTGGCTACGTCCGTTGTAATCAGGAAATTTCATGGAAAATCAACCTAAGTTGAATAGCAGTAAAGAAGTCATCGCGTTTCTGGCCGAACGCTTCCCGCAGTGTTTTAGTGCGGAAGGCGAAGCGCGCCCACTGAAAATTGGCATTTTTCAGGATCTGGTAGAGCGTGTTGAGGGTGAAATGAACCTCAGCAAGACTCAGCTCCGTTCTGCCTTACGTCTCTATACTTCAAGCTGGCGCTATCTGTATGGCGTTAAATTGGGCGCAACGCGTGTTGATCTCGACGGCAACCCTTGTGGTGAGCTGGATGAACAACATGTTGAACATGCTCGCAAACAGCTGGAAGAAGCTAAAGCCCGTGTTCAGGCGCAACGCGCAGAGCAACAGGCGAAAAAACGCGAAGCGGCTGCTGCCGCCGGTGAAAAAGAAGACGCCCCACGTCGCGAGCGTAAGCCGCGTCCTGCACCGCGTCGTAAAGAAGGTGCTGAGCGTAAACCTCGCGCTGAAAAACCAGCAGCAAAAGCACCGCGTGCTCCTCGCGAAGAACAGCATACCCCGGTATCTGATATTTCAGTACTGACGGTAGGGCAGTCTCTGAAGGTGAAAGCAGGAAATAATGCGATGGATGCCACCGTATTAGAAATCACCAAAGATGGCGTCCGTGTACAGCTGAATTCGGGTATGTCTTTGATTGTACGCGCAGAACACCTGGTGTTCTGAAACGGAGGCCAGGCCTGGCATGAACACTTTTTTTAGGCTTACTGCGTTAGCTGGTCTGCTTGCATTAGCAGGCCAGGCACTTGCTGTGGAAGACATCACGCGTGCCGATCAAATCCCCGTGTTAAAGGAAGAAACCCAGCATGCGACGGTAAGCGAACGTGTGACGTCGCGTTTTACGCGATCACACTATCGCCAGTTCGATCTGGATCAGGCGTTTTCGGCAAAAATTTTTGACCGCTATTTGAATTTGCTCGACTACAGCCACAACGTGCTGCTGGCGAGCGATATCGAACAGTATGCAAAAAAGAAAACGGTCCTCGGCGATGAACTGCGCACCGGCAAGCTGGATGTCTTTTACGATCTCTATAATCTGGCGCAAAAACGCCGATTTGAACGTTATCAGTACGCATTAAGCGTACTGGCACGTCCAATGGATTTCACCGGTAACGACACCTTTAACCTCGACCGAAGCAAAGCGCCGTGGCCGAAGAGCGAAGCAGAGCTTAATGCGCTGTGGGACGGCAAGGTTAAATTTGACGAACTCAGCCTGAAGCTGACCGGTAAAACCGATGCGGAAATCCGCGAAACGCTGACGCGCCGCTACAAATTTGCGATTCGCCGTCTGGCGCAGACCAACAGCGAAGATGTGTTCTCACTGGCGATGACAGCGTTCGCCCGTGAAATCGACCCGCATACTAACTATCTCTCTCCGCGCAATACCGAGCAGTTCAATACTGAAATGAGCTTGTCTTTGGAAGGTATTGGCGCGGTTCTGCAGATGGATGATGACTACACCGTCATTAACTCCATGGTGGCAGGTGGTCCGGCAGCCAAGAGCAAAGCGATCAGCGTTGGCGATCGTATTGTCGGCGTCGGGCAGACGGGCAAGGGCATGGTCGATGTGATTGGCTGGCGTCTGGATGACGTTGTAGCGCTGATCAAAGGACCTAAAGGCAGCAAGGTGCGCCTTGAAATTCTGCCTGCCGGTAAAGGTACCAAGACGCGCACCGTGACGCTAACGCGTGAACGTATCCGTCTCGAAGACCGTGCCGTTAAAATGTCCGTGAAAACCGTTGGCAAAGAAAAAGTCGGCGTACTGGATATTCCTGGCTTCTATGTTGGCCTGACGGATGACGTCAAAGTTCAGTTGCAGAAACTGGAAAAACAGAATGTCAGCAGCGTGATTATCGATCTGCGTACCAACGGTGGTGGCGCACTGACCGAAGCGGTTTCACTTTCCGGTCTGTTCATTCCTTCCGGCCCGGTGGTTCAGGTTCGTGACAATAACGGTAAAGTGCGTGAAGACAGTGATACCGACGGCGTTGTGTACTACAAAGGCCCGCTGGTGGTATTGGTCGATCGCTTCAGTGCCTCGGCATCGGAAATTTTTGCCGCGGCAATGCAGGATTATGGCCGTGCGCTGATCGTCGGTGAACCGACCTTTGGGAAGGGCACCGTACAGCAGTATCGCTCCCTGAATCGTATTTACGATCAGATGCTGCGTCCGGAATGGCCTGCGCTGGGTTCTGTTCAGTACACGATCCAGAAATTCTACCGCGTAAACGGTGGCAGCACGCAGCGTAAGGGTGTTACGCCGGATATCATCATGCCGACAGGTAATGAAGAAACTGAAACCGGTGAGAAGTTTGAAGATAACGCGCTGCCGTGGGACAGCATTGATGCGGCAACCTACACCAGGTCTGATAACCTGACGCCGTTTGGACCTGAATTGCTAAAAGAGCACAATGCACGTATTGCGAACGATCCTGAGTTCCAGTACATCATGAAGGACATTGCGCGATTCAATGCGATGAAGGATAAGCGCAGCATCGCTTCTCTGAATTACGCTCAGCGTGAGAAAGAGAATAACGAAGATGACGCAATGCGTCTGGCGCGTATTAACGATCGGTTCAAGCGAGAAGGCAAACCGTTGCTGAAGAAACTGGACGATCTGCCGAAGGATTACCAGGAGCCGGATCCGTATCTGGATGAAACGGTAAAAATCGCGCTCGACCTGGCGCATCTTGAAAAAGAAAAGCCAGCGGAACAGCCCGCCAACAGTCAATAACCTCAAACAGGCACAAGAAATTGTGCCTGTTTTTTTAACAAGCGCATGAAGACGTCAGTCTGATACGATAAAATGTAAAGTTGTGTCTTTCTGGTGACTTAGCACCCATGGATGCTTGAAAATAGCCATAAGACCCATACGATATGGGTAATCGCATAGTGCGTTTTGTTAAATTGAGGTTAAAAGAAAATTATGATGCGAATCGCGCTCTTCCTGCTGACGAACCTGGCTGTGATGGTCGTTTTCGGGCTGGTATTGAGCCTGACAGGGATTCAGTCAAGCAGCGTTCAAGGCTTGTTGATCATGGCACTGCTGTTTGGTTTTGGTGGTTCCTTCATTTCGCTGCTGATGTCCAAATGGATGGCGTTAAAGTCCGTTGGCGGAGAAGTGATCGAACAGCCTCGCAATGAAAGAGAACGCTGGCTGATGAATACAGTCGCGAATCAGGCCCGCCAGGCAGGGATCGCTATGCCGCAGGTTGCAATCTACCATGCGCCAGATATTAACGCGTTTGCTACCGGTGCGCGCCGGGATGCCTCGCTGGTGGCTGTAAGTACTGGCCTGTTGCAAAACATGAGTCCGGATGAAGCCGAAGCGGTTATCGCGCATGAGATCAGCCACATTGCTAATGGCGATATGGTTACCATGACGTTAATTCAGGGTGTGGTGAACACTTTCGTTATCTTTATCTCACGTATTCTGGCGCAGATTGCCGCTGGGTTTATGGGAGGCAACCGCGATGAGGGAGAGGGTAGCAACGGTAACCCGTTAATCTACTTTGCGGTAGCGACGGTACTGGAGCTGGTATTTGGTATTCTGGCGAGCATTATTACGATGTGGTTCTCACGTCATCGTGAATTCCATGCGGATGCAGGCTCAGCGAAACTGGTGGGTCGTGAAAAAATGATCGCCGCGCTACAGCGCCTGAAAACCAGCTATGAGCCGCAGGAAGCGACCAGCATGATGGCGTTCTGCATCAACGGTAAATCCAAATCGTTGAGTGAGCTGTTTATGACTCACCCGCCGTTGGACAAACGTATTGAAGCGCTGCGCAGCGGTGAATACCTGAAATAAATGGCAGCAGACTTAAAATAAAAAGCGCGTCGACAGACGCGCTTTTTTTATGCCTGAACTCGCGGTTGTGTGATACGTAAGCCACTCACGATTGCGGCTAGCGAAGCCAGAATACCCGCTGTTATCAGCGAAACGTGTGTTCCGCTGTCGCCAAACTGATTTAGCATCAGCGCAACCAGTGCGGCCCCGGTACTCTGGCCCAGTAAACGCGCCGTTCCAAGCATACCGCTCGCGCCTCCGCTACGATCACGCGGCGCGGAGGTGATGATGGTGTGATTATTCGGTGACTGGAACAAGCCAAAACCCGCACCGCACAAAATCATTGGCCAGATGATATTAAAATCAGAAGGTGATGCGGGCAGCAACACCAGCGAAAACAGCCCACACGCCATTACTGCCATGCCCAGCGCGCCCAGCAGACCCGCATGAACACGTTCAATCAAATATCCCGCCAGTGGGGCCATCACCATGGTTGCCAGCGGCCACGGCGTCAGCAGCAGGCCCGTTTCAACCTCGCTGCGCCCGAGAACCGTTTGCATGAAAAATGGGAGAGAAACCATCGCCAGCATCTGTGCGCTGAATGAACAGATTGAAGTACAAATAGAGAGTGAAAACAGCGGAATGCGCAGCAGATCAACCGGTAGTAACGGTACTGGCAATGCGAGTTGGCGGCGGATAAAGAAAAACCCTACCACGAGCAGCCCCACAAGTTCAGCACCAATCAGTTTTAGCGACTGTCCCTGCGCAAATCCGCTGAGTGCCGTGATTAACAAACCGAATGTTAAGGCGTTCATCACTGCGCTGGGCAGATCGAAGCGCGGTTTATTGCTACGTGATGAATTGGGTGGCAAAAAACGCATAGCCAGTAGCAGGGCGATGATCCCCAGTGGAACGTTAATCAGGAATAGCCATTTCCACGAGGCAATAGAAAGAATAGCCGCCGCAATAGTCGGACCCGCTGCCGAGGATACAGCCACGATAAAGGAGTTAATACCCATTCCGCGGCCAAGCTGGCGCTGAGGATAAATGAGTCGGATCAATGCCGTATTAACGCTCATCAGCGCCGCGCCGCCAAACCCCTGAGCCACGCGCGCTAACGTCAGCATATGCAGCGAGTCTGACAAGGCACAAAACAGCGACGCCAACAGAAACACGACCAGACCACACTTATAAATGCGTCGGTAGCCAAACATATCACCTAAAAAAGAGAGCGATAACAGCGAAACAACGATCGCAATTTGGTAGGCGTTCACAATCCAGATTGAGCTGGCGGGTGAGGCCTGAAGATCGGTGGCGATAGTGGGGAGGGCAACATTCGCTATTGCGCCGTCGAGTACTGCCATAGAGATGCCAATAACAATGGTTAAAATTGCGCCATATCGCTGGGGCAATGGCAGACCATCGGTCTGAGTTTTTTCCATAGGAAGTCAATATTGTCGGAATTTATGATGAGAATAATAATTTTAGCATTGATATTCAGGCGTTAGGTCGCAGATTTGTAACTAAGTAAGCAAAGAGCGATTGCGAGGGCTGATACGTGAAATTATAATAAAAACCGGTTCTGATTTTTATAAAACACTCGAAAGGGGTGATAAATGGCAATCGCAGATCTGGATAAACAACCCGATTCTGTATCTTCCGTGCTGAAGGTTTTTGGCATCCTGCAGGCGCTGGGTGAAGAGCGCGAAATTGGTATTACCGAGTTGTCGCAACGCGTCATGATGTCGAAAAGCACCGTTTATCGCTTTTTGCAGACCATGAAAACGCTGGGCTATGTGGCACAAGAAGGGGAGTCTGAGAAATACTCACTGACCCTGAAACTATTCGAGCTGGGTGCTCGCGCGTTACAAAACGTCGATCTTATCCGTAGCGCTGATATTCAGATGCGCGAACTTTCGCGCCTGACCAAAGAAACAGTACACCTTGGCGCACTGGATGAAGACAGCATCGTCTACATTCATAAAATCGATTCCATGTACAATCTGCGCATGTATTCTCGCGTAGGTCGCCGTAATCCACTGTACAGCACGGCTATCGGTAAAGTTCTGCTGGCATGGCGTGACCGCGATGAAGTGAAGCAAATTCTGGACGGTATTGAGTACAAACGCAGCACCGACCGTACTATTACCAATACTGATGAGCTGCTGGTACTGCTGGATAAAGTCCGTGAGCAGGGCTACGGTGAAGACAACGAAGAACAGGAAGAAGGTCTGCGCTGCATCGGTGTGCCGGTGTTTGACCGTTTCGGTGTGGTGATTGCAGGCTTGAGTATTTCATTCCCGACGCTGCGTTTCTCAGAGGAACGTTTGCACGAGTATGTGGCGATGCTGCATACGGCTGCGCGTAAAATTTCAGAACAAATGGGTTATAACGATTATCCGTTCTAATCTGGCGTAATAGCGTCAACTTAAAAACCCCAGGTATTTTTGTATCTGGGGTTTTTTATGAACAGTCATAACGTTAGTTGGTGCAAATAACGTAGCGTATGTATTGTTGCTATATTAACCGTTATCAATAATGACCGTACTTTTTCTTAACAAAGGGCAATCCGACAGGCCAATGATACCGCTGTTTGTGTGGACGTATTGTGCGGTGCTGGTTCCGCGGGCGGTCAGATATTGGCATTGCAAGCCCAGACCCGCTGCATTCTCCTTACTTCCAATCAAAATTCCGTAGCCGCTCAGTAATAAACCGATCCAAACCAGAGCTAACAACACAATAGCGCGGATTATCAGACGCATTACAACCTCTTATCTTTTCTCGTTATTATTAGATTAGCCTGTACATGGGATGAAACAAGTGAATCATTCCTAAAAAGATTGAATGCCGATACAGTTAACGCTGGGTTTAGGTAACGCATGATAATTTATAGACATAAGATGTAGATTCGAAGAGTGGAGCTGGAGTGAAAAAAATTCGCTGGGTAGTGCTGATAGTTGTCGTGCTGGTATGCATACTGATGTGGGCGCAAGTGTTCAACATCTTGTGCGATCAGGATGTACAATTTTTCAGCGGTATTTGTGCCATCAATAAATTTATTCCCTGGTAAGCGCATTTTTGCCACAGTTGATTACCTTCTTGTGCGGCAGTGGTAAACTACGCTGTCTACATTGAGGTGGTGAAATGAACGAAGTTTTGAATTCTGGCGCGTTGGGTTTGGCGTCTTTGGCTGTATCGGTGGTGATTCTGGTTGTCGGGCTTGTACTGTGGTTTTTCGTCAATCGGGCAAGTTCGCGTACTAATGAGCAGATTGAGTTGCTTGAAGCATTGTTAGATCAGCAAAAAAGACAGAACGCATTGCTCCGTCGCCTTTGCGAAGCTAACGAACCTGAAAAAGCAGCAGAGCCTGCTGCGGTCACAGCGAAGGATGAAGATGATGACATCATCCGCCTGGTAGCTGAGCGGTAAAAATGGTATGACAGGGTGAGGATCTGTTGCTTTTGTTCTCAGATGTTTCATCCTGTCACCAATGTGCCAGATTATTTTCTTCTTTACATGTCGTGTAATTAGCACTCTGATACGCGTGTAAACTCAGTATTTTCAGATGCTCCAACCAATTAATATCTTATCCCCGGTCTGATATAAATATAATTTCCCATACGATAAAAATATGATTATGTCATTTTTGTGATAGCGATCGTTTTATTAACAGCGAAACGTTTCTCTTACTTTTTTTGTGCATTGTCATCATTCTTTCATTATTTTGGTGCAAAAGCAGAAGGCGGATCTCATTTTTACGCTTGTGACATTTTATGCATTACTAAGCATAAAAAATGATATCCGGCACATCCTGTAACAGCTAATCTGGAACAACCGAAGCTATTGAGCTATGGTAGAAATGTCCCGGCTATGGTGCAAGCCAGACGGGGGATGGGGTGAGCGGCGGGAATATAACACTTCTCGGTGTGGCGCATAACTGTGCAGTTGCTGTTTGATGAACGACGGGATTTGTGCGACCGATCGAGACACGTTTAAAAATGGCTTGCCATTATTAACGTTGTATGTGATAACACGTTTTGGGTTAAACGAGGTACAGTTCTGTTTATGTGTGGCATTTTCAGTAAAGAAGTCCTGAGTAAACACGTTGACGTTGAATACCGCTTCTCTGCCGAACCTTATATTAGTGCCTCAAGCAGTAATGTCTCAGTTTTATCTATGTTATGCCTGCGGGCGAAGAAAATACTCTAAGGAATTTTGCAAATGGCAAAGATTAAAGGTCAAGTTAAGTGGTTCAACGAGTCTAAAGGTTTTGGTTTCATTACTCCGGCTGATGGCAGCAAAGACGTGTTCGTACACTTCTCCGCTATCCAGGGTAACGGCTTCAAAACTCTGGCTGAAGGCCAGAACGTTGAGTTCGAAATTCAGGACGGCCAGAAAGGTCCGGCTGCTGTTAACGTAACAGCTATCTGATCGACACCACTGATTTGAAGCGCATATGCGCAACCATCTCAGATATAAAGCCTCGCCTATGCGGGGCTTTTTAATTCAAAATACGTCTAAATATTTCTAAATGCCCTTCCATTAGCGCTTTGTTGCAAAGGCGTGATGTTCGTAGCATAGTTTTCCCCGCTTTCTTACGACATTTCTCGTTAAATCAGACACCTGAAAAACTATCTTGCTGGAGACCAGGTGAAAAAGAAAAACGACGGCGACGCGCGCAATTTTACTCCCGTACGTTTTGCCCTGCTTTGTGTGGCAATATTATTGAGTCTGGGATTGCTGCTGGGTCGGGTTGCGTGGCTGCAAATTGTCACGCCGACGAGTCTGGTGAAACAGGAAGATATGCGTTCGTTACGTGAGGTAACTATTGCCTCGCCGCGCGGGATGATTACCGACAGAGAAGGGCGACCGCTGGCGGTAAGTGTTCCGGTTAACGCCGTATGGGCCGATCCTAAGACCATCATCAGCAAGGGAGGCGTGGGTTACAACGAACGCTGGCAGGCTCTGGCAAGGACTCTGCATTTGTCACTGAGTACGCTGGCGGAACGCGTTAACAGTAATCCTGGCGGACGTTTTATTTATCTGGCACGACAAATTTCCCCTCAGCAGGCTGAGTGGGTAGATGATCTTAATCTCCCGGGCATCAACCTGCGCGAGGAATCCCGCCGGTTCTATCCCGCAGGCCACGTAGCGGCGAATCTCATTGGTTTTACCAACATTGATGGACAAGGCATTGAAGGGCTGGAAAAGAGCTTTAATAACCAGCTGATGGGTAAACCTGGCTCCCGTCTGGTACGTAAAGACAAATTTGGCCATGTCATTGAGAATATCACCGAAGTTACGCCTGTTCCTGCACACGAATTACAGCTCAGCATCGATGAGCGTCTGCAGACGGTCACCGAAGATGCGTTGGACAATGCCGTTACGTGGAATAAAGCAGAATCAGGAGCCGCAGTGCTGGTCAACATTGCTACCGGTGAAATACTGTCCATGGCGAGCTTTCCTGACTTCAACCCCAATAATCGTGATGGCGCGGTACTGGATGATTTTCGTAACCGTGCAATTAGCGATACGTTTGAACCCGGTTCAACCGTTAAACCGCTGGTGATCATGACTGCACTCCAGCAGGGGATAGTACAACCCGACAGCGTGATTGATACCCATCCTTTTTACCTTGATGGACATCGCATTCGCGACGTCGGGTTTTACCCGGAACTGTCGCTGACCGGGATTTTACAGAAATCGAGCGATACCGGCGTGTCGCACCTTTCATTGGCTATGCCTGTCCAAAAATTGCTGGATACCTATAAAAGCTTTGGTTTTGGCGATCCAACCGGACTGGGATTAACCGGTGAAAGCAGCGGTTTAATGCCTCAACGCCGCTACTGGAGCGATTTGGATCGCGCGACCTTTGCATTTGGTTATGGATTAATGGTAACGCCGCTGCAGTTGGCGCACGTATATGCAACCATTGGTAGTTTTGGTATCTATCGGCCCCTTTCGATTACCCGTATTGACCCGCCGGTAATCGGTACCCGAGTGATGCCGGAGGCGCTGGTTCACCAGGTTGAACATATGATGGAAAGCGTTGCGTTACCTGGTGGTGGGGGAACTAAAGCCGCGGTCAGGGATTATCGCGTGGCGGTTAAAACAGGAACGGCAAAGAAAATTGGTGATGACGGTAAGTATGTCGATAAATACGTGGCTTATACAGCAGGCGTTGCGCCAGCGAGCGACCCGAAATTTGCACTGGTGGTCGTCATCAATAATCCGCAAAACGGTGCTTATTATGGTGGGGCTGTCTCTGCGCCTGTCTTCAGCCAGATAATGGGTGATGTCCTGCGTCTGGAGAACGTTAAACCGGATGGCATGCCTGCTGACTCCGATCATCTGCTGGTGATGCACGGCAGCAACGTATCCTCGCCGTCGCTGTAAGTTATTTTCCCAGGGCGCAATTCGCGTTACACTTGCGCCCTTAAGTCACCTGCCGGAGTTGTCATGTCGTTTTCCTGTCCTCTTTGCCACCAGCCTCTTACTCAAGCGAATAACAGTTTTGTCTGCCCCGGGCGGCACCAGTTTGACGTGGCGAAAGAAGGGTATGTCAACTTACTGCCGGTTCAGCATAAACGATCGCGCGATCCGGGTGACAGCGCTGAGATGATGCAGGCGCGACGGGCATTTCTTGATGCCGGGCACTATCAACCGTTGCGTGATGCGATTGTGAATGTGCTGAAAGAGAAGTCGACTTCAGAGGATGCAGCGATCCTGGATATTGGCTGTGGGGAAGGGTATTACACCCATGCGTTTGCCGACGCGCTGACGGGTTGTACAACCTTTGGTCTTGACGTCTCCAAAGTGGCAATTAAAGCTGCAGCCAGACGCTATCCGCAGGTGACCTTTTGCGTTGCCTCCAGCCATCGTCTGCCGTTCGCAGATGAGTCAATGGATGCCATCATCAGGATCTACGCGCCCTGTAAAGCGCAAGAGCTGGCACGCGTGGTTAAACCGGGGGGATGGGTTATCACCGCCACGCCGGGACCGCGTCATTTAATGGAACTGAAAGGGCTTATTTATGATGAGGTGCGTTTGCATGCGCCACACACAGAGCAACTGGACGGTTTTGTTCTGCAACAGAGTATTGCGCTGGGGTATCAGATGCAGCTTCAGGGCAGCGAGGCCGTTGCGTTACTGCAAATGACGCCGTTCGCCTGGCGGGCAAAGCCGGAGGTGTGGAAAACGTTAGCGGAGAAAACGACGTTTGACTGCCAGACCGATTTTAGTATTCATGTCTGGCAGCGTCTGAATTAACCGTGGAAGTGTGCCCAGAGGATCTGGGCACCGATACCAATCAGCACCACCCCACCCAAAATTTCTGCTCGTTTGCCCAGCATCGGGCCAATGAAACGACCAATCATCATGCCGAGCGTGGACATAATCAATGTGGCGCAGCCGATGGCCAGCGCGGTGGCAATAATATTGACTTGCAGGAAAGCCAGACCCACCCCGACGGCCATTGCGTCGAGACTGGTGGCAATGGCGGTGGTAACCAGCAGCCAGAAACCATGACGGCGCTGCGGTTCTTCCTCTTCATCCCCGTTGTCGCGAAAACCTTCGATTATCATTCGCCCGCCTAAAAAGATCAGCAGAATGAAGGCGATCCAGTGGTTCCACTCCAGCACGAATTTGCTGGCCAACATACCCATGCCCCAGCCAATCAGCGGCGTAAGCGTTTCAACTGCGCCGAATATCAGACCTGTGCGCAATGCTTCAGAAAATTTGGGTTTATGCAGTGTGGCGCCTTTGCCAATTGATGCAGCGAAAGCATCCATCGACATGCCGAAAGCGAGAAGAACTGTAGCGGTGAGATTCATAACAGCGTCCTGACCGGGGTATCCATAAAACACATCACTGCCCCCAGTAACCATGCATACAGGCCGGAATCACTATAAATACAGCGCCATTCAGATATGCATTGCAGTTGATGTGCCTATGGTCTCGCCTGACTGAACCTGTAAATTCAGTCCGTACGCGCCACGTTTTTCAACGAGTATGTTGACACGTACATTTCCGGAGTCTGGAAATCGGCTACTCCCCAACGACGGGCGCAACCTTAACATATTTTGAGAATATAAAACAAGAAACGCAGAAATAATATTTGACTTCTAATTGAAAACGATTTTCATTTAGATTTATTTATAAATAAAACGTTAAAATAAATAACATTGTGGACAGTTAAATATAGCCTTGGCTATGTTTGTTTTTATACTGATATATAAAAACATAGTTCAGGCTATATTTATAAGTTATTGATTTGAAATTAAAAGTTTATATATCCTCTCAAGATCGTCTATATTTCGTACGCGGATTAACAATCTTCGATGTTCTAATTGCATCACTAATACACCGTCTTCAGATAAATTCATCTCTTTAATGCGGTTATATTCAATCCAGACGTTGGCGAAGAAAAAACCTTTCTGCTTGAAGATGATTTTTGGCGTACGGATCCAGAACAGATACAACCCCATCAATACCAGTGCACATAATAACCATGTGGTAAATTGCGCGCCGTGGCTGGTGATGTTGTTGTAGATAAGAATAGCTACCAAGCCAAGGAAGATAACGCTGTCGACTCTGCTGCGGGGAAGCAGGGCGACAGTAAGCAGAGTAGGGCCATTACGGCGGGGCATGATGAACTGATCGTAAATGGCATACGCCAGCAGCGAAAAGATGAATAGAACTAGCACCAGGTCCGTGATAGTCATGAATCCTCAACCCTCTAAATAGAAAAACCGGGGGCAAGCCCCCGGTGATGTACAACAGTCTTACAGGCCGAGCAGTCCGACAGCGTAGCCCGCGATACCGATGACGAAGAAGCCAACGATGATCCACAGCGGGTTCACTTTTTTACGCAGCAGCCACATACAGGCGAATGTCAGCAGCAGAGGAACCAGACCCGGCATCAGCTGGTCAAGGATAGTCTGCACGGTGGTAACACGAGTCTGACCATCCTGACCGGTGATAGTGGAAACCACCAGCGGGATGTTTACGTGCGTCCACTTGTTAACCAATGCTCCCATGACAAACAGGCCGAGGATTGACGCCCCCTCGGTCAGCTTCTGCAGGAAGCCGCCGCCCATATCTTTAACGATATCGACACCTTTACGGTAGCCATATGCCACACCGTAATAACGGGTTGCCAGACGAACCAGGTTAAACAGGATGAAGAACAGCAGTGGCCCCAGCAGGCTGCCGCTCATCGCAATACCTGCGCCGAGTGCGGCGAAGACCGGACGTACGGTACCCCAGAAGATCGGGTCACCGACGCCTGCCAGCGGACCCATCAGACCAACTTTGATACCGTTGATGGCACCATCGTCAATCTCTGCGCCGTTTGCACGCTGTTCTTCCATTGCCAGCGTAACGCCCAGTACTGGAGCCGCTACGTACGGATGGGTGTTAAAGAATTCCAGGTGACGCTTAATCGCTTGCTTACGTGCATCGTTGTTTTCCGGGTACAAGCGGCGGATAGCCGGTACCATGGAGAAACAGAAACCCAGCGCCTGCATACGTTCGAAGTTCCATGAACCCTGAAACAGGTTAGAACGAATGAACACGCCACGAATGTCACTCGGAGTGAGTTTTTTCTCGGTGGTAGTTTTAGTCATATCAACCATTTCGCTCACCTGCTAGTCCAGTTCGTTATCGAGATCGTTATTGCCAGCCGCCGCAGCAGGTGCACCGGCTACGCGGTTATATTTCGGGCTCAGCTGAATGTAGAGGATGGCCATGACTGCGCCAATCACACCCAGAGCAACCAGGTTGAAGTTAGTAAATGCCGCGGTGACGAAGCCGAGGTAGAAGAATGGCATCAGATAGCCTGCGCGCATCATGTTGATGACCATCGCATAACCAACCACTACGATCATACCGCCTGCGATGTTCAGACCACCGGTTACGACTTCCGGAATGGCGTTAAGCATGCTCTGAACTTCACTGGTACCAACAGAAATCGCAACGATTACCGCCGGGATAGCGATACGCATAGCCTGTAGGAACAGAGAGGATACGTGCAGCCAGGAGAGCGCAGTCAGGTTACCGTTTTCGGCTGCCTTATCCGCTGCGTGCTGGAATGCTACGGTGATTGTACGAACGATAATGGTCAGTACCTGGCCTGCTGCTGCCAGTGGGATAGCCAGCGCGATACCGGCACCAATGCTTTGGTGACCCGCGATAACCAGAACGGTAGAGATAATTGAGGCCAGTGCGGCATCTGGTGCAACCGCAGCACCGATGTTCATCCAGCCCAGGGCGATCATTTCCAGGGTACCACCGATGATGATACCGGTTTTCATATCCCCGAGAACGGCACCAATCAGCGTACAGGCCACCAACGGACGGTGGAACTGAAATTCATCGAGTACCGACTCCATACCCGCGATACATGCGACGATGAACACCAGCACAATCTGAAGAGTGGTAATCTCCATTGTACTTCTCCTATTGCTATACAGACTTAAGTGTGAAAACTAAGTAAATGCCAGAGAATTATTTCACCTTGGCAATCAAATCCATCATTTTCAGTTTCTGATCGGTAGAAACCTTACGGGCCTCAAGCTCAATACCGCGTTCGTTGAGTTTCTTGAAGGCTTCGATGTCTTTGTCATCGACAGAAATTGCGTTGTTTACCTGCGTTTTACCCTGACGGAAAGCCATACCGCCAATGTTCACGGAGGTAATTTTCACACCACCTTCAACGATACGTTCTACGTCGGTTGGGTTGGTGAACAACAGCATCACACGCTCACCTGCATATTTCGGGTTGTTGTAGACGCGGATCATTTTCGCGACATCAACCACATGCGCCGTCACACCCGGAGGTGCTACCTGAGTCAGCAGCGTTTTACGCACGGTATCGGCGGCAACTTCATCACTGACGACGATAATGCGTGTTACGTTGGTTTCTTTGGTCCAGCGAGTTGCCACCTGACCATGGATTAAGCGGTCATCAATACGCGCCAGGCCGATCTGCATATAATCGTTCGGACCCATTGGTTTCGCGGGAGTTGCTGCTTTAGGTGCCGCGACAGGGGCAGGAGCGGCTTTTTCCACCGGTTTTGCTTTCAGCGCTTTCACGCCTTCGCTACCGGTTTCAACGGCCAGTGCCACTAATTCATCAAAGCTTGGGTTGTCATCACGCGCCATGAAGGTCTCAACCAGCATGGGAATGTTCACACCGGCGATTACTTCGTAATGCTCTTTATCGACGACAATGCGGCTCGCAGCGTTAAACGGGCTGCCTCCCCATGTGTCAACGAGAAACAGCACGCCTTTACTGGTATCGAGTTTTGCCAACTGAGCGTTGTACTTTTCGATCAGCGTTTCAGCATTTTCGCCTGGAACGAAATCGATCCAGCCGACGTTTTCCTGCTCGCCTAACAGCATCTCTGCCGTCTTAAGTAACTGCTCTGCAGCCCAACCATGTGTGCCTATTACAATAGCAATGGTCACTTGCTACCTCCTTTATTATCGTTAACACATCAACGTGAAGATGTATTTGAATCGTCGTCCGCAATCGAATCGATTCAGATAAGGGTTACAAAGAAAAACCTATGATTTTCGTGAATTATTTTAGATATCGAAAAAAATATTTTATGTGATGAAGATCCGTAATTTAACTTCCGATAAAAAGAAATTTCGAAGGGTAAAATATCTCCGAAACAACTTATTGCAAAGGAAGGTAAATCTTTGCTAAAAACAGCTTCTCTCTGTTATGTTTAGCATCTGTTTAATTACTCAGGAGTATAGGGCAGTAGCCCACCATATGGATCGTCACCGACGTCATTTCACCTTCAGGCCGTATCAAGCCTGTCAGATTGGCACTTTTTGCCACAAATTTTCTCTGCATATCGCTTTAACGCCTGAGATCCTCAGCGCGCAGTTTGGTCATTCCTTAAGCAGGAGCTTGTCATGGAATTATTAATGGACCCGCAGATTTGGGTGGGTTTGCTCACGCTTGTCGTTCTCGAAATTGTTCTGGGTATTGATAACCTGGTCTTCATTGCGATCCTGGCTGATAAGCTGCCGCCGAAACAGCGTGATAAAGCGCGTTTAATCGGTTTGTCACTGGCACTGATTATGCGTCTGGGCTTGTTGTCCGTGATTTCGTGGATGGTGACGCTGACAAAGCCGCTGTTCACGGTAATGGACTATGCGTTCTCGGGGCGCGATCTGATTATGCTGCTGGGGGGTATCTTCCTCTTGTTCAAGGCTACGACAGAGCTGCATGAGCGGCTGGAAAACCGTGAACATGATACCGGGCAGACGAAAGGGTATGCGAGCTTTTGGGTTGTCGTAACGCAGATTGTCATCCTCGATGCGGTGTTCTCGCTGGATGCCGTGATTACGGCGGTCGGCATGGTCAACCATCTGCCAGTGATGATGGCGGCAGTAGTGATTGCCATGGCCGTGATGCTGCTGGCCTCTAAGCCGCTGACACGATTTGTGAACCAACACCCGACGGTGGTGGTGCTGTGTCTGAGCTTCCTGTTGATGATTGGTCTGAGCCTGGTTGCCGAAGGGTTTGGCTTCCATATTCCGAAAGGTTATCTGTATGCGGCGATTGGTTTCTCGATCATCATCGAGTTGTTTAACCAGATTGCCCGTCGTAACTTTATTCGTCACCAGTCGACGCTGCCGCTGCGTGCACGAACTGCCGATGCAATCCTGCGTCTGATGGGCGGTAAACGTCAGGCCAGCGTGCAGATGGAATCCGATAACCCGGTGCCGGTTCCTGTCCCGGAAGGCGCGTTTGTGGAAGAAGAACGCTATATGATTAACGGCGTCCTCTCTTTGGCGTCGCGTTCATTACGCGGCATTATGACGCCACGTGGTGAAATCAGCTGGGTTGATGCCGACCTGAGCGTGGCGGAAATTCGTGAGCAGTTGCTTTCGTCACCTCATAGCCTGTTCCCGGTATGCCGTGGCGAGCTGGACGAAATCATCGGTATCGTGCGTGCTAAAGAGCTGCTGGTGGCGCTGGAAGACGGTGTGGATGTGGCGGCGATTGCCTCTGCTTCTCCGGCTATCGTTGTTCCGGAAACGCTGGACCCGATCAATCTGTTAGGCGTTCTGCGTCGTGCCCGCGGTAGCTTCGTTATCGTCACTAACGAGTTTGGCGTAGTACAGGGTCTGGTCACGCCGCTGGACGTATTAGAAGCCATTGCTGGTGAATTCCCGGATGCCGATGAAACACCAGAAATTATAGCTGATGCAGGTGGTTGGTTGGTCAAAGGCGGTACCGATCTGCATGCGTTGCAACAGGCGCTGGACGTGGATACGTTAGTGAATGAAGACGAAGACATCGCCACGGTGGCAGGTTTAGTCATTGCGGCTAACGGCCATATTCCACGTGTCGGTGATGTTATCGAGGTTGCACCGCTGAGTATTACGATTGTCGAAGCGAATGACTATCGTGTGGATTTAGTTCGCATTGTTAAAGAACAACCCGCTCACGACGAAGACGAGTAATCGGGTTTAGCGAAACGGCATGACGGGCATACTGTGTCGCCCGTTATGTCGGGTGGGCGGCGGCGTGCTGCCCGCCAGCCACTTAGGGAAATCGCGCAGCGGCATTGGCTTTGCGTACAAAAAACCTTGCAACAAATGTACGCCGTGTCGGCGCAAATGCTGAGCCTGCGCCAGTGTTTCAACGCCTTCCGCCACCAGTTCTATATTCAATTTTTTCCCCAAAGCGATAATGATGTCTGTGACGGTTGAATTAACGGCGTCTGTTCCTATTGCCGAAGTAAATGATTTATCGATCTTCAGCACATCCGGGCGGAGTTTTTCCAGCCATGAGAGCGAGCTGTTGCCGGTGCCAAAATCGTCAATCGCCAGTTTTACGCCAAGGCGATTTAGCTCGCGTACAATCCGATAATCCACATCCAGTAACGCATCTCGTTCGGTAAGTTCGATGACTAACTGCTGAATGGGATGCTGGCTAAACCAATACTGGTTGAGATCTTTTAACAGCGTGCCATGGCGAAAATGGCTGGCGGCGACATTAATCCCAATATGAAACTGACTGCTCATCGGGAAAACGTGTCTTTGCTGAATGGTTTCTGCGATGACATGACGGGTTAGCGGCACAATCAGGTTGTGCTCCTCAGCGATGGGAATAAACACTTCCGGAGAGATCCAACCCTGGCGTGGGTTATTCCAGCGTAGAAGAATCTCCACGCCCATGCATTGCTGGGTTTGCGCATTAAGCAGCGGCTGGCAAAATAGCTCGAATTCCCGAGCAGCAAGGGCCAGATTAATCTCCCAGGAAAAACTCATTCTGCTGGCAGTTGCCAGCCATGCCAGGTAGCCCACTAATAAACTCAGGATCACCGCCAGCGGCAACTGTGTTGGCAGATGTTTAATCGCCAGTTCACTGGGACCGGGGCCGGTGACGCTAATGGTAAACGGGAAATGTTGAGATGACAGCTGGTAGCGTTTTTCATCATTTAGCTTAGGCAGAGTATCGACCACACCTTGATCATACAGTAGATGCCGATTACCAACGGTTAAGCTGGCATCGGTGATCTGCGGCGGCTGGGGTTCAAGCAACATAGACGACAATAAATCGATATTGACGATTTCCAGCACGCCATCTTCACCATCGGCAGAGGATGGATACCATTGCGTGAGAATCGGACTGCCTTTTATCAGCGAATGGTCAGTAGACAGCAGCAGTTGCGGTTCCCGGCTGGGTAATTCGGACTGTAGTTGGCGAATGGGGACATTGCGATACCCAAAAATGCTGGAGCAGTAGAGGATCCCGCTTTGAATAAGATTAATAGAACGCACTGTTTGCAGTCTTGCGGCATGTTTGCTTAAGGGTAAACGCGCCACTGAGCAGGGGAGGCCAATTAACGGCAGCAATACATCACGTCCGGTCTGCAAGGGTAAAAGCACGTCATCCAGTTCTTCTACAGCATGGTTGGCAAAGGTGACGATATTTCGGTGATTTAAATTACGCTCCGAAATAAATCGGACAGTTAATGTGAGGATGAGCGTCAGTAGTGCACATACTGTGCAGACGATTAAGCGATTCCGGCGATAATTTTTAATGATCCGTTGTGCTGTTTGCATGCGGGCCGCCCGATAAGCCGTTGGTCACAGAAGCCAACAGCAACAGAGCAAGTGTAGTGGGGAAAATTACAGTAGACGAGGGAGAGGGGGCAAATTCGCCCATCCGTCGCAGATGGGCGAAAATTAAGTATTAGTCACATTGAACTTTGATTGCCAGGCCACCGCGTGACGTTTCGCGGTATTTGGCGTTCATGTCTTTACCTGTTTCGTACATGGTCTCAATGACTTTATCCAGCGAGACGCGCGGCGCGCTGGTACGGCGCATTGCCATACGCGCAGCGTTGATCGCCTTCACTGAAGCAATTGCGTTACGCTCAATGCACGGAACCTGTACCTGACCGGCAACCGGATCGCAGGTTAAGCCGAGGTTATGTTCCATGCCGATTTCGGCAGCAACACACACCTGCTCAGGGCTCGCGCCCAACAGTTCAGCCAGACCAGCGGCAGCCATGGAGCAGGCTACGCCAACTTCACCCTGACAACCTACTTCTGCACCAGAGATTGAGGCGTTCATTTTGTACAACGCGCCAATTGCACCGGCCGCCAGGAAATAGCGGGTATAGATATCTGGGCTGACGGACTCGATGAAATGATCGTAATAGGCCAGTACCGCAGGCACGATACCGCAGGCACCGTTGGTTGGCGCTGTCACTACGCGACCGCCCGCGGCGTTTTCTTCGTTAACGGCCAGCGCGAACATGTTCACCCAGTCGATCACGTTCATCGGATCGTTGGACAGCTTATCGCTGGAAACCAGCATACGACGCAGAGCTGAAGCACGACGAGGAACGCGCAGCGGACCCGGCAACACACCTTCGGTGTTCATGCCACGATCGATACAGGCCTGCATGGTTTGCCAGACGTGGCCAAAGTACTCTTCAATCTCTTTTTTGCTGTGCAGAGCAAGTTCGTTCTGCATCGCCATGCCAGAGAGAGACAGGCCGGTGCTGTTGCAGTACTCCAGCATTTCAGTCGCGGATTTGAACGGATAAGGCACGCTGACCTCGCCCGCGGCATCCTGACCAAAATGTTCTTCATCAACGATGAATCCACCGCCGATTGAGTAGTAGGTTTTGCTATAAATGACGGTTTCGCCATTGTACGCATGGATCTGCATTCCGTTTTCATGCAGCGGCAGGTTGCCGTTGTGAAAACGCATCCCGTCATTCTGCGGGAAATCCACTTCGTGCTGACCCTGTGCAAGCAGCAGGCGTCCACGCGTTTCTACGTCGCGGATAAATCCGGGGATGCTATCAATATCCACGGTAGCAGGCTCATTGCCCGCCAGACCCATAATAATGGCGATATCGGTGTGGTGACCTTTACCCGTGAGCGACAGTGAACCATACACGTCGACGGCGACACGAGTAACGCTGTCCAGTAATCCTTTTTCGACCAGGTCATCGACGAACTGTTTACCCGCCTTCATAGGCCCTACGGTATGGGAAGATGAGGGACCAATCCCCACCTTAAACATGTCGAATAGACTAATCACGATAATACTCCTACAGGGCGACTGGGCTTTCCAGTAACGATGTTATAACTGCGCATAGTGTAAGAGGGAACGCGGCGATCGGCTTAACTATTCACATGAATTAAACTAATAGATAACCGCGGTTTTACTAATGTTGTGACCTGAGTTTCAAGTTGTCTATGGCGTGCGTAAAGATAAGTATAGTCAGGGCTTGACGCCAATTTGCAGCGCCAGCTCACGAATTATTCCGGCAGTCATTCCCCAGACGAAATATTGCTCATACCAGGAAAGCCATACGCGATGTGAATCGCCACGACGGTAAATATCCAACGGGTGGTAACGACCTAAATGCAGGGCCTGGGCCAGCGGCATTTCGAACACTGCTGAAACTTCATCTTCACTGGCGCGATACGGCAGATTAGGCGGGATAATGCCTACCACTGGGGTGACCTGGAAACCGGTCACGCTGTCGACCGGCGGCAGAACGCCGATCACTTCTACGCATGAAGGTGGGATCGCCACCTCCTCCTGTGCCTCGCGAAGGGCGGCGGCAATTAACGAGGCATCACTGCTATCCACCGCCCCACCGGGGAAGGCGACCTGTCCGGCGTGCTTGCGCAGGTGAACGGAACGTTGGGTTAACAACAATCCCGGCTGTGGACGACGCACGACGGGGATCAGTACGGCGGCCTGGCGCTGGTTTAACGCGGCATGATTGACCTGCGGGCGCAGGAGTTGAAAGCGCGATAAGAAATCATCAAGCGTCAGGCTGCTGTATTCCACGTCTCAGTTCTCCAGTTGGTGCAAAATACGATTCACTTTATCAAATGTTTCCTGATATTCAGCGTCTTCCTGACTGTCCGCCACTATGCCGCCGCCAGCGGAACAATAAATTTGTCCGTTTGTGGCTGTCAGCGTGCGAATGGTGATGCTGGTATCCATATTGCCGCAGAAACTCAGATAACCGATGCTGCCACACCAGGCATTACGTCTTTGTGGCTCCAGTTCGTCAATAATTTCCATCGCCCGCACTTTCGGCGCACCGGTAATAGAGCCGCCGGGGAAGGCTGCGCGTAGCAGATCGGTGGCGTGTAATGACTCTGGCAGACGTGCGGTAATGGTGCTGACCAAATGATGAACGGCAGGGAACGGTTCGACGACAAACAGCTCCGGAACCTGTACCGAACCCGGTACGGCAACGCGGCCAATATCATTACGCATCAAATCGACGATCATCAGGTTCTCCGCACGATCCTTCGGCGAATTCGCCAGCCGCCGGGCCTGCTCACGATCGGCATCGGCATCTTCAAGCCTGGGCAACGTACCTTTAATAGGACGCGTCTGGATATGCTGGTTCTCCAGCAGAATAAAACGTTCCGGCGAAAGACTGAGGATAACGCCTTCCTCAAGACGAATAAACGCGCTGAACGGGGCGCGGTTAGCGTGATTGAGTTTGACAAATGCCTGCCACTCATCCCCCTCGTAATGCGCCTGAAAACGCTGCGCGAGGTTGACCTGGTAACAATCGCCGCTGTGCAGATAGCCCTGCACCTGGCGGAATTTTTCGCCGTACCGGGCGCGGCTCATATTGGACTGCCACGCCGAGGTCAATATAAACGGCTCACGCGTTGGCGGTTGTTGCGCGTCGAGCCATTTCAGGCGAGCCTCGACATCGGTATGGCTGAGCAGCGATACGGTCTGCAACTGGTGGTCAACAATCAACGCCCAGTCGTAAATGCCAACGGCCATATCCGGTAGCGTAATATCGCGCTCAGCAATAGTCGGCAGAGATTCAAAGCGTCGGCCAAGGTCGTAGCCAAACAGACCTAACGCGCCGCCCTGAAACGGCAGATCGGGATGATACTCGGGGTGAATCTTGTGTGCAGCTAGCGCGGAATGTAATACCGTCATTGGATCATCAAGCGAGCGCGTGATTGCGTGCCTGTCCTGCACTACGGTCTCTTCAGCACGTGTAACCAACGTGGTGACGGGATCCGCCACCAGAATATCAAAGCGGTTATGCGGATGGTCGGCTTGACCTGAATGCAGCAGCATCGCCCAGGGCAGATGGCTTAATGTCGAAAAATAGCGTTCAGCGGCGTCCTGACGCCAGGGTAATGTGATTACTGCGGGAGATAACGTCTTCATCAGTCCTGACTCGTTGCTACTCTACTGGCTAACTGCCCGGTAGCATGAAATAATTAGCGCAGACAATTTAGCAGGAGTTAACAATGTTTGCAGGTTTACCTTCACTCAGTCATGAGCAGCAGCAAAAAGCGGTAGAGCGTATTCAGGAGCTGATGTCGCAGGGGATGAGCAGCGGACAAGCCATTGCTCTGGTTGCTGAAGAGTTACGCGCCAGTCATACCGGCGAGCGGATCGTGGCGCGTTTTGAAGATGAAGACGAATAACGCCGCTTAAACTGCAGCGATTATCTTAATCTCAACTTTGTATTTCGGGTTCATCAATCCGGCCTGAACGGTACAACGTACCGGCGCGTGGCCAGCAACGACCCACGCGTCCCAGGCTTTGTTCATGGCGGCAAAATCGTTTTTGTCTGCCAAAAATAGGGTGGCATCAAGAATACGTGACTTGTTGCTGCCTTGTTTTTCCAGCACCGCATCAATTTGCGCCAGCGTATTTGCCGTCTGCTCAAAGGCGTCTGCATCCAGATTTTCCGGCACGCCGGTGTAATACAGCGTGTTGTTGTGGATTACCACGTCGGACCAACGCGCTTCGGCATCAATGCGCACAATCGTCATAAATCATTCCTCATTTACGTTTTTTTATAATAGCTTTGGGTTGCGCCAAGACTGCCATAATGTTGTGCCCACGTCACCTCTTCAACTGGCGAAAGACCCGCTGGCCTGACATAATCCCTGTTCAAATGAACAGGGGGCAGTGTGACGGACGATTTTGCAGCAGACGGTCAGTTGGCTAAAGCGATACCGGGTTTTAAACCGCGAGAACCACAGCGGCAGATGGCCATCGCCGTCAGTCATGCCATCGAAAAATCACAACCACTGGTGGTAGAAGCCGGAACCGGAACGGGTAAGACCTACGCTTATCTTGCCCCAGCGCTGCGTGCAGGAAAGAAGGTCATTGTCTCCACGGGCTCGAAGGCGTTGCAGGATCAGCTATACAGCCGCGACCTCCCGACCGTCGCGAAAGCACTGAAGTTCACCGGTAAACTGGCGCTGCTGAAAGGGCGTTCAAACTATCTGTGCCTTGAGCGTCTCGAACAGCAGGCGCTGGCGGGTGGCGACTTGCCGGTACAAACGTTAAGCGACGTCATTCTGCTGCGCTCCTGGTCAAATCAAACCCTTGATGGGGACATCAGCACCTGCGTCAGCGTGGCGGAAGACTCTCAGGCCTGGCCGCTGGTGACCAGCACTAATGACAACTGTCTGGGCAGCGACTGCCCGCTGTATAAAGAGTGTTTTGTCGTTAAAGCGCGTAAAAAAGCGATGGATGCGGATGTCGTCGTGGTTAACCATCATCTGTTTCTCGCCGATATGGTGGTAAAAGAGAGCGGGTTTGGCGAACTGATCCCGGAAGCTGATGTGATGATCTTCGATGAAGCGCATCAGTTACCGGATATCGCCAGCCAGTACTTTGGTCAATCGCTCTCCAGTCGCCAGCTGTTAGACCTGGCGAAAGACATCACCATTGCCTATCGCACCGAGCTGAAAGACACTCAGCAGCTGCAAAAGTGCGCCGATCGCCTTGCACAAAGCGCTCAGGACTTCCGCTTGCAGCTTGGTGAGCCGGGCTATCGCGGAAATCTGCGGGAACTGCTGGCCGACCAGCGCGTACAGCGCGCGTTTTTGCTGCTCGATGACACGCTGGAGCTGTGTTATGACGTGGCGAAGCTGTCTCTCGGGCGTTCGGCATTGCTGGATGCCGCGTTTGAGCGCGCCACGCTTTATCGTGCGCGTCTGAAGCGCCTGAAAGAGATCAACCAGCCAGGCTTCAGCTACTGGTATGAATGCACCTCCCGCCATTTCACCCTCGCGCTGACACCGCTTACGGTGGCGGATAAATTCAAAGAGGTGATGGAACAAAAGCCGGGCTGCTGGATTTTTACTTCCGCGACGCTGTCGGTAAACGACGATCTTCATCATTTCACCGCACGACTGGGTATTGAAGATGCCGAGTCGATGCTGCTGCCAAGCCCATTTGATTACACGCGCCAGGCGCTGCTGTGCGTGCCGCGTAATCTCCCGCAAACCAACCAGCCGGGGGCTGCGCGCCAGTTAGCATCCATGCTGCGACCTATTATCGAAGCGAACAACGGCCGCTGTTTTATGCTGTGCACTTCGCACGCGATGATGCGCGATCTGGCGGAACAATTCCGCGCTACCATGACGCTTCCCGTACTGCTGCAGGGCGAAACCAGCAAAGGACAACTGCTACAGCAGTTTGTCAGCGCAGGTAATGCGCTATTGGTTGCCACCAGCAGCTTCTGGGAGGGCGTGGACGTGCGCGGCGATACGCTGTCGCTGGTGATAATCGATAAACTGCCATTTACCTCGCCGGACGACCCGCTGTTAAAAGCCCGAATGGAGGATTGTCGACTGCGCGGCGGCGATCCGTTTGAAGACGTCCAGTTGCCGGATGCGGTAATCACCTTGAAGCAGGGTGTAGGGCGTCTGATACGTGATGCTGACGATCGCGGCGTGCTGGTGATTTGCGACAATCGTCTGGTTATGCGGCCATACGGCGCCACCTTCCTGGCGAGTCTTCCTCCTGCGCCGCGGACGCGTGACATCGCTCGCGCGGTTCGCTTTCTTGCCATACCAACGACTGAGTAATTTGTTACGGAGTGTGGTAAGATGCGCGCCAAATTTATTGATCTGATCACAAACACCCATGCGAATTCTGGCTATCGATACCGCCACAGAGGCGTGCTCTGTTGCCCTGTGGAATGACGGTACTATCAAGGCTCTCTTTGAGCTTTGCCCACGAGAACACACCCAACGAATTTTACCGATGGTTCAGGAAATCCTGGCCGCTGGCGATCTCACGTTAACCGATATCGACGCCCTGGCGTTTGGTCGCGGTCCCGGCAGTTTCACCGGCGTGCGTATCGGTATTGGCATTGCTCAGGGGCTGGCGTTAGGCGCAAACTTACCGATGATCGGCGTCTCCACCCTGGCGACCATGGCACAGGGCGCCTGGCGTAAGTCGGGCGCGACTCGCGTACTGGCGGCGATTGACGCGCGAATGGGCGAAGTCTACTGGGCCGAATACCAGCGTGATGACAACGGTAACTGGCACGGTGAAGAAACCGAAGCGGTGTTAACCCCCGAGCAGGTACATGAGCGTTTATTGCAGCTGTCTGGCGAGTGGGTGACGGTCGGGACGGGCTGGCCGGCATGGCCTGAGCTTGGTAAAGACAGCGGGCTGACGCTCAGCGATGGTGACGTGTTGCTTCCAGCGGCTGAAGACATGCTGCCCGTCGCCACGCAAATGCTGGCTGCGGGTGAGACCGTAGCGGTCGAACACGCTGAACCGGTTTATTTACGTAACACCGTGGCGTGGAAGAAACTTCCCGGTAAAGAATGAATCTTAGTAGTAGAACCCCGGCTAAGACGTACAGTCGTCAGTGCACAGCATTGTGAACAGGCCGGGGCAGAAGCTAAGAAAAGGGAGTCACAATATGGCGGTGCAAAAGCAGTTATTGAAAGGTGTGTTGGCGGGGGCCTTAGCGTTAATGCTTAGCGGCTGCGTCACCATCCCGGATGCGATTAAAGGTTCGAGCCCGACGCCGCAGCAGGATCTGGTGCGGGTGATGAATGCGCCGCAGCTGTATGTCGGACAGGAAGCTCGTTTCGGTGGCAAAGTGGTGGATATTCAGAACCAGCAGGGAAAATCCCGTCTGGAAATTGCCACCGTTCCGCTCGATAGCGGTGCACGCCCCGTGCTGGGTGAGGCCTCTCGTGGGCGGATTTATGCTGATGTAAATGGCTTTCTCGACCCGGTAGATTTCCGTGGTCAGTTGGTCACCGTCGTCGGCCCGATAAGCGGTACGGTGGACGGAAAAATCGGTAATACGCCGTATAAATTCATGCTGATGCAGGTAACTGGTTATAAACGTTGGCATATTACTCAGCAGATTGTCATGCCGCCTCAGCCTATCGACCCCTGGTTCTACGGTGCGCGTGGCTGGCCTTACGGCGGCTACGGCGGATGGGGCTGGTACAATCCCGGCCCGGCACAGGTTCAGACCATAGTAACAGAGTAACTCTTTGTTTTATTGGTAAAAGAAACAGCGGCTCGTCCGCTGTTTCTGCATTAACGTGGATATAAGAAAAATAAATAGTGACGTGCTTCGCAACCTTGTCGTTGTGTAATAAACAAACTGGTACGCTGAGTTAATATTATGTTAACAGTTTGTTTATTGCCTGGGGTTGTGATGACGACGAATACGCATTTTAGAGGTGATGTATTGAAAAAGGTTTGGCTTAACCGTTATCCCGCTGGTGTTCCTGCGGAGATCAATCCTGACCGTTATCAATCCCTGGTGGAACTCTTTGAACACTCAGTAAGACGCTATGCCGATCAGCCCGCGTTTGTAAACATGGGGGAGGTGATGACCTTCCGCAAGCTTGAAGAGCGTAGCCGTGCGTTTGCCGCTTATTTACAACAGGGGCTCGGGCTGAAAAAGGGCGATCGCGTCGCGCTGATGATGCCGAATCTGCTGCAATATCCGGTCGCACTGTTTGGGATTTTACGTGCTGGCATGATCGTCGTGAACGTGAACCCGTTGTATACGCCTCGCGAGCTGGAACATCAGCTCAACGATAGCGGCGCGTCGGCGATTGTCATCGTGTCCAACTTTGCCCATACGCTGGAAAAAGTGGTCGACAAAACGTCGGTGCAACACGTGATCCTGACGCGTATGGGCGATCAGCTGTCGACCGCCAAAGGAACGCTGGTTAACTTTGTCGTGAAGTACATCAAGCGCCTGGTGCCGAAGTATCACCTGCCGGATGCCATCTCGTTTCGCAGTGCGCTGCAAAACGGCTATCGCATGCAGTATGTGAAACCCGAAGTGGTGTCGGAAGATCTGGCGTTCCTGCAATATACCGGCGGGACAACCGGCGTGGCGAAAGGCGCGATGCTCACGCACCGCAACATGCTGGCTAACCTGGAGCAGGTTAACGCCACCTACGGCCCGTTGCTGCATCCGGGCAAAGAACTGGTGGTAACGGCTCTACCGCTGTATCACATTTTTGCGCTGACGATGAACTGCCTACTGTTTATTGAGCTGGGTGGTCAAAACCTGCTGATTACTAACCCGCGTGATATCCCAGGACTGGTCAAAGAACTGGCGAAGTATCCGTTTACCGCGATGACCGGCGTAAATACGCTGTTTAACGCGCTGCTGAATAACAAAGAGTTTCAGCAACTGGACTTCTCGTCACTGCACCTTTCAGCAGGTGGTGGAATGCCGGTTCAACAGGCGGTAGCTGAACGTTGGGTGAAGCTGACGGGGCAGTATCTTCTGGAAGGTTATGGCCTGACGGAGTGCGCGCCGCTGGTGAGTGTCAACCCTCACGATATTGACTACCACAGCGGAAGTATCGGTTTACCGGTTCCCTCCACTGAGGTCAAGCTGGTGGAAGACGACGACAACGAAGTGCCGCCGGGAGAACCGGGTGAGCTGTGTGTGAAAGGTCCACAGGTGATGCTGGGCTACTGGCAGCGACCAGACGCCACTGACGAAATCATCAAAGACGGCTGGCTGCACACCGGCGATATTGCGGTGATGGATGATGAAGGCTTCCTGCGTATTGTCGATCGTAAGAAAGATATGATCCTGGTGTCCGGCTTTAACGTCTACCCTAATGAAATTGAAGACGTGGTTATGCAACACCCTGGCGTGCAGGAAGTGGCTGCGGTTGGGGTTCCGTCCGGCAGCAGCGGTGAAGCGGTGAAAATTTTCGTAGTGAAGAAAGATGCCTCGTTAACCGATGAAGCGCTGGTCACTTTCTGTCGTCGTCACCTGACGGGCTATAAAGTACCAAAGCTGGTGGAGTTTCGCGATGAGTTGCCGAAATCTAACGTTGGTAAAATTTTGCGACGAGAATTACGTGACGAAGCGCGTGCCAAAGTGGACAATAAAGGCTGAGCGTTAAGTCAGCCAGTAGAAAACGCCGGGAAATCCGGCGTTTTTTTTGGCGCAAACCTAAGAGAGCACGATTTGAATTATCAAATGATCACCACGGACGACGCGTTGGCCACGCTGTGCGAAGCCGTCCGTGAATTTCCGGCGATAGCCCTGGATACAGAATTTGTTCGCACGCGTACCTATTATCCGCAGTTGGGGCTGATCCAGCTGTTTGATGGCAAACACGTTGCTCTGATTGATCCGCAGGGGATCACCGACTGGTCGCCGCTGCGCGATATTCTGCGTAATACTGCCATCACCAAATTCCTGCATGCAGGTAGCGAAGATCTGGAAGTGTTTCTCAACGCTTTTGGCGAACTGCCGCAGCCGTTGATTGATACACAAATTCTGGCTGCTTTTTGCGGTCGTCCGCTGTCGTGGGGGTTTGCCGCGATGGTGGAAGAGTTTACGGGGGTGGCGCTGGACAAAAGCGAATCCCGCACCGACTGGCTGGCCAGACCGCTGACCGAGCGTCAGTGTGAGTACGCGGCGGCTGATGTCTGGTATCTATTACCGATCACCACAAAACTGATGGTTGAAACTGAAGCCAGCGGCTGGCTGCCAGCCGCACTGGACGAATGTCGCTTAATGCAGCAGCGTCGCCAGGAGGTTCTGGCGCCTGAAGACGCATGGCGCGATATCACTAACGCCTGGCAGTTGCGTACTCGTCAGTTGGCCTGCCTGCAACTGCTTGCCGACTGGCGACTGCGTAAAGCGCGTGAGCGCGATCTGGCGGTGAACTTTGTGGTGCGTGAAGAACACCTGTGGGCGGTCGCTCGTTATATGCCAGGGAGTCTGGGTGAACTGGACAGCCTCGGCCTTTCCGGTAGTGAAATTCGCTTCCACGGCAAAACGCTGATTTCTCTGGTGGAAAAAGCGCAGGCTTTACCGGAAGAATCACTGCCACAGCCGCTGCTGAATTTGATGGATATGCCTGGATACCGCAAAGCGTTTAAAGCTATTAAGGCGCTGGTTGCCGAGGTGAGTACTGAGCATAATCTTAGCGTCGAACTGCTGGCTTCACGCCGTCAAATCAACCAGCTACTCAACTGGCACTGGAAATTAAAGCCGCAGCAGACCCTGCCGGAGTTGGTTTCCGGTTGGCGTGGCGAACTGATGTCCGATCGTCTCAACGCGCTGCTGCAGGAATATCCGCAGTAAGTCACCAGGCTCGCCGGGTTGCGCCATTGCTAACCCGGCCTGCGCAACGCTACAAATCAAGCACCAGGCGCTTACCTTTGGCGCGTGAGCAGCAAATAAGCATGCTTTGCTGGCTGGCTTTTTCGTCGTCGCTGAAATACTGATCGCGGTGATCCGCTTCCCCTTCAAGAATCGTCGTTTCACAGGTGCCGCAAACACCTTCCCGGCACAGGCACTCAACGCGCGCGGCTTTGTTATTTTCGATAACCTGCAAAATGGTCATCTCTTCCGGGACCACAAACTCGCGTCCGGAACGCGCCAGAATCAGGGTAAAGGCATCACCGCTTTTATCTTCCAGCGCAAATTGTTCGAAATGTAGCGTATTGCTTTCCAGTCTATGGAGGGAAGCCGCTTCTCTGACGGCATCGTTGAGCACTGCTGGACCGCAGGTGTAAATATGTGTTCCGGGTTCGACATCGGCCAGCAGGCGAGATAAATCAAGGCGGGTCCCTGCGCTTGACAGATGCAGATGAATACGATCGACGCTGGGGTGTTGCAGGAGTTCGTCATAAAACGCGCAGTTGTCCTGACTGGGAGAGCAATAATGCAGTTGCCATTGCGCCTTAGAGTGTTCCAGTTCCGGGATATGCGATAAAAACGGTGTGATGCCGATACCTCCAGCAATCAACAGATGTTGTTGTGCCTGAGGAGCGAGGGCGAACAGATTGTTTGGCGTGGAGATCGTGAGCGTGTCGCCGGGTTTCACCTTTTGATGCAGATATCGTGAGCCGCCTTTGGACGCCTCCTCCAGTCGTACGGCGATTTGCCAGGCGCTGGTATCGAAGGGTGAACTCATCAGCGAGTACGCATTGCTGTATAGGTTCTCGCCATCGCGCATCTGCACGATGATATGGCTGCCACCCTGAAACGCAGGCAACGGCTGGCCTGAGGTTGGCATTAGGGTGAAGCGTTTTACCTGCGCGGTAATGGTCTCAATCCGACTGACCCGGACTTCTTGCATTTGATAATCAGACATTGCGGCACTCCCTAAAAAATCTGTCCGGCGCGGTTCAACGACGCGCCGGTGTCTGTCGTTACAGCCCCGGGTTATTCCTGAAACACCTGCGCGACCAGATTATGGAAATGGGCAATGCCATGTTCGGAGATACCGCTGCCGCTGGTGTCGGCCATAATGCGGCCCTGACCGCGATACCCGCGCGATTTCAGCCCCTTTTGCACGCTTTCAACCAGACGTAAATCTTCAGGACGAAAGACGTTGCGATACCATTCGATCAGTTGTTTCTGCTCTTCGGTCAGCTCTTCGTTGGTGAAGTAAATGTCATAGTTTTGCAGCGTGGTTTCCGCATCCACCGGGAATTCGTAGATAACGGTCATCATGCCTTTGATTGGCGTGACGTTGAGCATGGTGCACGGCCACAGCCAGAAACCGTGGAAGGCGGCATCAACACCTTCTTCGAACTTAAATGACTGCTCTGACGGTTTGGCTAAACCGTATTGTAGCGTCCAGTTGCCGTGCATAGTATGCCAGTAACGATCAACCTGAACCGAGTCGGAAAAACCAGGGTGAGCCGGGCCGCAGTGGTAGCACTCCAGATAGTTATCGACAATATTCTTCCAGTTGGCTGGAGTTCGGGTCGTAAAGCGCGCCGCCAGCTTCAGGTCATGCACATCAGGGCAGGCTTCGATAACTTTGTCTGCAAGACCTGGGAGTTGTTCTTCTACGCTGCCCGCGTTCGGATCCATGTTGATAAACACGAATCCGGCATATTCTTCCAGCCGTACCGGGGTGAGATGTGCTTTCTCACTGTCGAAGTTGGCAACGTTTTCGCAGTTACGTGCATGCGCCAGGTTACCGTCAAGCTTGAATGCCCAGGCGTGGTAAGGGCAGGTAATCACATTTTTCGCTTTCCCTTCGCCGCTCAACAGTTGATGACCACGATGCGGGCAAACGTTGTAGAACGCGCGCAGCACGTTATCGCGACCACGTACCAGCACGATGTTCTCGCCAATCACTTCCCGGGTTACATAGTCATTGGGTTTCGCCAGTTCGCTACTGTGGGCTACACAAATCCAGCTCTTAGCGAACACTTTCTCCTGCTCGTGCTCGAAGGCCTGATGGTCGGTATAGAACCGGGCAGGGATAGTCTAGGCGTCCTGCGGGTTGGCACAGAAATTTTGCGGCAGAATAAACTCAGGGCTCAGATTGCTCATTGGAATACCTTTAATTTGTGAGTAAGAGGATTTTTTACTGGCGCTTAATTGTCGCCTTTGAGTAATGTCGCGGCCGGTGGTGCGACGGGGACGTCCACTGGCGTTTCGGGGAGATGACCTTCAATTTGATGTGCAGGAACGAGGGCATAGTCCTGCCGTACCCAACGAAGAAAACCGCCAACCTTCACCAACAGAATGGCGAGGAAGGGAAGTGCGGTCAGAACCACCGTGGTCTTCATGGTTTCCAGGGACGCGCCGGTGAACAAAATCGATAATGGGATCAGGGTGATGACCACGCACCAGAACAGACGTAAGCTACGTTGCGGATCTTCCCCTTCCTGCAGGTTACGCGTGCTGGTGGCCGCCATGGTGTAGGCGACGGCATCCATATGCGAGGCGAGAAAAATAATCATGATCGCCAGATACGCCACCAGGAACAGTTTCCCGGCAGGCAACGACATCAACACTTGCTGTACGGCTGTTTCGCCGCCTAACGTGGCCATAACCTGCGGTACGTCGATCACACCGTTCACAAATTGGTGAATGGAGTAGCTTTCCATCACGCCAAAGAAGAACCAGCAGCCAACGGTACTACCCAGGATTAACGCCCAGATAACCTCTTTGATTTTGCGACCTCGGGATACGCGAGTGACAAACATTGCCACGCCAGGGGTGTAGGAGATCCACCACAGCCAATAGAACACCGTCCAGTTGCGGGTGAACTCACCGTTGCCTAGCGGGTCGGTGAACAGACTCATCTGCAAAAAGTTTTGTGTCGTCAGACCGATGGCGTTAATGATGTTGTTGGTGATGAACTCGGTCGGGCCGACAATCAGCACCAGCAGCGGCAGTAAAAACGCCCCCCAGCCGACCATTTTGCTCAGACGTTGCAAGCCGTTGTTGATGCCGATCCAGGAGCTCAGACAGAAAATGCCGCCAGAGAACAGGATAACAAACGCCTGTACTGTGAAGTTATCCGGTAAACCCGTGAGAGCAGATAAACCACGGGTAAAGGTGGCGGCGGTGACAACCAGAGAGATGGTTAACGCGCCAACTGTGGCGATCAGGAACATCAAATCAACCAGCCGGCCCCAGACGCCCTGCGGATGCACGCCGGTGATAGCGGCGATTATTCCGGACAGGCTCAGCCCTTTGTTTTTCCGCACATGAAAGTGGTAGGCCATGGTTAATGAAGCCAGCGTATAGGTCGCCCAGGCGCTAATTCCCCAATGGAAAAAAGAGTAGGGTAAGCTGTATTCCAGCGCTTTTTGCGAGTGCGGAGCGATATTCAGACCCGGGGTCTGGTAATAATAGGCCCACTCAGCAACGCCCCAGTAGAGCGTGGAGGAACCTAGTCCGGCACAAATAAACATAAACAGCCAGGACAGCGTGCTGTATTCCGCTTTTCCTTCTCCCAGACGAATATTGCCGTATTTGCTGGTGGCCAGCCAGACGACCAGACCCATCGCCATCAGAACGAGGATCTGCACGGCGGAACCCAGCATCCGGGTAACGCCGTTAAAAAGGGTATTTGCGACTTGTGCAGACTGCTGAGGGAAGAGACTAAGTGTGGCGGCGATGAAAAGAATAGCCACCAGACTGATGGCTATCAGCGGCATGTCTTTTTTCTTAACGTTGCTCAACATGGGATCTCCTGGGCACAGTTGCCCGCGTATGGCATTAGCCTGTCGTTGTTATCATGCTGTAGGGAATCAGTGATCTTACATTTAACAATTTTATTATTTGTTCTTTACATGAATTAAACAATTGCTCGATGCGTGAAGCAATAAAACACGGAACGGAAATAATAAAAGGTGAATTGGCGCAGGTTATTGGCGCCATAAAAAGCATAAAAAAGCCGCGTCAGTGACGCGGCTCATATTCCGTGGTTTGACCTCTAACGCAATGCCCGAGAGATGGCCTCACCAACCTGTTGGGTGGTGGCAGTGCCTTTCATATCCGGTGTTTTCGGGCCGCTGGCAATAACCTGCTCAATTGCAGCCAGAATACCGTCGTGTGCGGCTTTATAGTTAGCATCACCGTTGCCAAGGAAGTCGAGCATCATGGCGCCAGCCCAGATAGTCGCTATAGGGTTGGCGATGTTCTTGCCGTAGATATCGGGGGCCGAACCGTGTACTGGCTCGAACAGAGACGGGAAGGTGCGTTCCGGGTTTAAGTTGGCTGAAGGCGCAATGCCAATCGTTCCGGTACAGGCTGGACCCAGATCGGAAAGGATGTCGCCAAACAGGTTGGAGGCAACCACCACGTCAAAACGCTCCGGCTGCATCACAAAGCGGGCGCAGAGTATATCAATATGCTGTTTATCCCAACGGATCTCGGGATAGTGAGCCGCCATTGCTTCTACACGCTCGTCCCAGTACGGCATGCTGATGGCCAGGCCGTTGGATTTGGTCGCCGAGGTCAGGGTTTTACGCGGGCGATTTTGTGCCAGCTCGAAAGCGTAACGCAATATACGATCGACGCCGCGACGGGTGAAGACCGACTCCTGGATAACCACTTCGTGTTCTGTACCTTCGCTTACGCGTCCGCCGAGTGAAGAGTATTCTCCCTCGGTGTTCTCGCGCACCACATAGAAATCAATGTCTCCAGGCTGCTTGCCAGCCAGCGGGCAAGGTATGCCTGGAAACAGACGTACCGGGCGCAGGTTGACATACTGGTCGAATTCGCGGCGAAACTTAAGCAGCGAGCCCCATAATGAGATGTGGTCCGGCACGGTGTCCGGCCAGCCAACGGCACCAAAATAGATAGCATCGAAGGATTGTAACTGCTCATGCCAGTCATCCGGCATCATCTTTCCGTGATGGGCGTAGTACTCGCAGCTGGCCCATTCCATTTGCTCAAAGCTGAGTGACAACCCCCAACGCTCGGCGGCTGCCTGCAACACCTGAATGCCTTCAGGCAGGACTTCTTTACCAATGCCATCTCCGGGGATAGCGGCAATACGACAGGTTTTCTTCATAGCAGCTCTCACTTGTACGCCATCAAAATTGACTTTCCCCGTATCCTATAATTGACTTATTAATAGTTAATCCCCCTAACTGGTGAAACATAAAACACAGATCATGAATAATCTGCCGCTGCTAAATGATTTACGCGTCTTTATGCTGGTTGCACGTCGTGCGGGATTTGCCGCCGTTGCCGAAGAGTTGGGCGTATCTCCGGCTTTTATCAGTAAGCGCGTTGCCCTGTTGGAGCAAACGCTGAACGTGGTGCTGTTGCACCGAACAACGCGGCGCGTAACCATCACGGAAGAGGGGGAGCGGATCTACGAATGGGCACAGCGGATCCTGCAGGATGTCGATCAGATGATGGACGAGCTGTCCGATGCCAGGCAGATCCCGCAGGGGATGCTACGAATTATCAGTAGCTTTGGTTTTGGCCGCCGGGTGGTCGCTCCGGCGCTGTCTGCGCTGGCAAAAGAGTACCCGCAGTTAGAACTGAGGTTTGATGTTGAAGACCGTCTGGTAGATATGGTCAATGAGGGCGTCGATCTCGATATTCGTATCGGGGATGATATCGCGCCGAACCTGATTGCCCGCAAGCTGGCGACTAACTATCGTATTCTGTGCGCCTCGCCGGAGTTTGTGGCGCAGCATGGAGTGCCGAAACAACTGAACGATCTTTCTACTTTTCCCTGCCTGGTTATTAAAGAACGCGACCATCCGTTTGGTATCTGGCAAATGCGTAATAAAGAGGGCGCACACTCAATAAAGGTTACGGGGCCGCTGTCGTCTAACCATGGCGAAGTGGTACATCAATGGTGTCTGGATGGGCAGGGAATTGCTTTGCGTTCGTGGTGGGACGTTTGCGACAACATTGCCAGCGGACATCTGGTGCATATATTGCCTGAGTATTATCAACCCGCCAATATATGGGCGGTTTATGTCTCCCGGCTGGCGACGTCGGCAAAAATCCGTATTACGGTTGAGTATTTGCGCCGCTATTTTGCCGAAAACTACCCAAAGTTTACTTTGGAATAAATGCTCGATAGGTTAGTCAGAGACAGAAAATAAAAAAGGCAGAATAATCTGCCTTTTTCGTAACCATGATTTAGCGACAAAAGAGCTTATTTAGACTCTTCTGCTTCAGGTAATGTCACGTTAAGTTCGAGGATCGAAATATCGCCGTCTTTTTGTTCAAGTTGTACCGTGACCATTTCGGGATCAATTTGTACATACTTACAGATAACGTCGAGAATATCCTTACGCAGCTGCGGTAAATAATGTGGCTCGGCGTCACTACGACGACGTTCCGCAACAATAATCTGCAGTCGCTCTTTAGCGATGTTCGCTGTGCTCTTTTTCCGCGAGAGAAAAAAATCCAGTAATGCCATAACTTATCCTCCGAACAGGCGTTTGAGGAAACCTTTCTTCTCTTCTTCAATGAAGCGGAAAGGACGTTCTTCTCCCAACAGACGGTCTACGGTATCAGCATAGGCTTTACCGGCATCAGCATTGATGTCGAGAATAACCGGCTCACCCTGGTTAGACGCGCGCAGGACTGACTGATCTTCAGGAATCACGCCAACCAGCTTGATTCGCAGAATTTCCAGTACGTCTTCCATGCTCAGCATGTCACCTTTATTAACGCGGCCAGGGTTGTAGCGCGTCAGCAACAAATGCTCTTTAATTGGATCTTCACCGTTTTCCGCGCGACGAGATTTCGACGCCAGAATACCCAGTATACGGTCAGAGTCACGTACAGAGGAGACTTCCGGGTTGGTGGTAATAATCGCTTCATCGGCAAAATACAGGGCCATCAGCGCACCGGTTTCAATACCCGCCGGAGAGTCGCAGACGATGAAGTCGAATTCCATCGTTTTCAGATCGTCCAGAACTTTCGCGACGCCTTCACGCGTCAGCGCGTCTTTATCGCGAGTTTGTGAGGCCGGAAGAATAAAGAGATTTTCGGTACGCTTATCTTTGATTAGCGCCTGATTTAACGACGCATCGCCCTGAATAACGTTGACGAAGTCGTAAACGACGCGGCGTTCACAACCCATAATCAGATCAAGATTACGCAGGCCGATATCAAAATCAATAACGACAGTTTTCTTTCCCTTCTGGGCCAAACCTGTAGCGATGGCCGCGCTGGAGGTGGTTTTGCCAACGCCCCCTTTACCCGAAGTAACAACAATAATGCGTGCCATAGAAATTCCTTGTTAAAAAGGGATCAATTCAACGGTTGAACTGTCAAAGCGTTCTCTGCTAATTGCAGACGTGCCGCTTTGCCATAAAATTCTGCTGGGATTTTATCACTCAGCCAATAAACACCTGCGATAGACACCAGTTCTGCCGTCAGATGGGTACAAAAAATTTGCGCTTCCCGGTCACCGCTTGCGCCTGCCAACGCACGGCCTCTCATCATTCCATAAACATGAATATTGCCATCAGCGATAAGCTCTGCGCCTGCACTGACGTGGCTTGTAACAATCAGATCACATTGTGGTGCATAAATGCGCTGACCGGAACGAACCGGCACATTTATTAATCGTGTTTTTGTGATGGGAGTAACGTTTTGTGGCGGAGCGACGGGAGCCGGGGCCTCAACGGGCGCAGGACGAATAGCTTTTTCTTTACCTTCAGTCAGTAAAGGAAGACCCATTTCGTCGATTTCAGCCTTGAGTCTGGCGTCTTTGCATCCGCTAACGCCGATAATGCGCAATCCGGTAGACGCGACAACCTTCTGCAGCGCTGACCAGTTTACCGGGCTTTCAAGACTACTCACGTTAACCACTACGGGAGCATGTTTTAAAAAAGCAGGTGCCTGCGCGATTTTGTCTTCCAACGCCTGACGAATAACCTCGGGTTCTGCTTCATGTAAATGAACCACTGATAAGGTGAAGCTACTGCCTTTAAGCTCGATTGGCGTGTTTGACATCCTGGCCTTACTCAATTTGCTATTTATCATCCCCAGCGCGGGGTGATATTCCGAAGACTATAAGGCATGTTATAGTCAGTATTATATTGAGGCAAGCCACCATTCCGTGAATTCAGAGTAAAAGATATGTTTTGTGTGATCTACCGAAGCAGTAAACGTGACCAGACCTATTTATATGTCGAAAAAAAAGACGATTTCTCGCGAGTTCCTGAAGAACTGATGAAAGGATTTGGTCAGCCGACGCTGGCAATGATGTTGCCGCTTGATGGCCGTAAAAAGCTGGTTAATGCCGATCTGGAAAAAGTAAAACAGGCACTCACCGAGCAGGGCTATTATTTACAAATACCACCGCCGCCAGAAGATTTACTTAAACAGCATCTGGCCGCGACGAAACAAAATACACCAGACGATAAACGTTAAACTGCATCCGGCAGCAGCACGCCCCATCGATGCAGTACCTGAAATTGATAACTACGTTAGGGGAAAGTAATGTATCAACATCATAACTGGCATGGTGCTCTGCTGGATTATCCGGTGAGTAAGGTGGTTTGCGTAGGGAGTAACTATGCTAATCATATTAAAGAGATGGGCGGAAGTACCCCGGAAGAGCCGGTGCTGTTTATTAAACCGGAAACCGCGCTGTGCGATTTACGCCAGCCGCTGGTGATCCCATCTGATATGGGTTCGGTTCACCATGAAGTTGAGCTGGCTGTGCTAATTGGCGCGACCCTACGTCAGGCGACGGAAGAACATGTGCGCAAAGCCATCGCGGGCTATGGCGTCGCGTTGGATCTGACCCTGCGTGATATTCAGGGCAAAATGAAGAAGGCGGGGCAGCCGTGGGAAAAAGCGAAGGGCTTTGATAACTCTTGCCCGCTGTCAGGGTTTATTCCGGTGGCGGAATTTAATGGTGATCCTCAGGATACGATGCTCGGGTTAACGGTTAACGGTGAGCAGCGCCAGCACGGCACCACGGCGGATATGATCCATCACATCGTTCCTTTGATTGCCTACATGAGTCGTTTCTTTACCCTCAAAGCGGGCGATGTTGTGTTGACGGGGACGCCAGCGGGCGTTGGGCCGTTAAACAGCGGTGATGAGCTGGCTATCAGTTTTCATGGTCAAACGCTGACGACACGCGTGCTGTAATCTCTTCTTGCCGCCTTTTCGGGCGGCAAAACTTGCATCAGCGTGCCAGACTGGTTATAAGGTGCAGCTTTATTGCAATAGCGGATACCCTGATGAGCGACATACCTTTCTGGCAAAGTAAAACCCTGGATGAAATGACCGATGCCGAGTGGGAGTCATTATGTGACGGGTGTGGTCAATGCTGCCTGCATAAGCTGATGGATGAAGACACCGACGAAATCTATTTTACTAACGTCGCGTGTAAGCAGCTCAATATCAAAACCTGTCAGTGCCGTAATTACGAACGCCGATTCGAGTACGAGCCTGACTGTATCAAACTGACGCGCGATAATCTGCCTACCTTTGAATGGCTGCCGATGACCTGTGCGTATCGTCTGCTAGCGGAAGGTAAAGGGCTGCCGGAGTGGCATCCACTGCTGACGGGATCAAAAGCGGCGATGCACGGTGAACGTATTTCAGTACGTCATATTGCGGTGAAAGAATCGGAAGTGCGTGACTGGCAGGATCATATTTTGAACAAACCTTCATGGGCGGACTAAGCCGCCCATCGATTAGCAGGCGTTAAGGCTTAAGACTTTTTCGCCTGATACATCTCATCGCCATGGTTGTCATCTTCAACCCAGAAATTGATGTTGAATTGCGCATCGTCGCTTAATTCAACGCGATGCCAGTACTGCGGCGGACTGGTCGCAAACTGACCGGCATTAATCACCACTTTCACTTCAGGATCTTTTGCGTCTTCATTGGCAAAGCCGTAATACGTTACCGTACCTTCCATCACACAAAGCTGGCCAAAAACGCCTGCTGCAGTGTTATGGTGAGAAAGCAGTGCTGCTGGGACGTTGTCTTTTGTGAAGAAGGGAGTAGAGCGTTTAACTTTCCAGTTTGCCGGGATGCGTAAATGGGACATAAGACATCTCCTTGGTGTGGCATCTATAAGATGTATTTAATATACATCTTATAGATGCCAGCAGGCAATGAATTTAAAGCAAAAAAAACGCTCCCGAAGGAGCGTCTCTGTTAGCGACCGAAGAGGTCACGTTTTTTCGGTTTGAACGGTTGTGCTATCACCACCAGCACGGCGACCACCAGGTAGGCGGCGAAGATCCCCAACAGCCACTGCGGCATTTCCAGGGTTAAAAAAGACCACTGGCGCTCAGCACAGTCACCGGACGCTAAAAACACCTGCGGCAGCCATTTGTCCAGTGGAAGCCAGCTTGGGAAGCGTGCGGCAAAATCACAGGTCATAAACGGGGATGGGTGCAGCTGGATCATGGTGTGCTCATACGCTAACTGAAGTCCGCGCCAGGCACTGTAAATCCAGATTATCATCGCCACATAGCGCAGCGGTGTTTTTGGTGCGATAGCACCCACCAGCCCTGCCCCCATCACGCCAAATAATGCGCTACGTTCGTAAATACACAACACGCAAGGTTTTAGCAGCATGACGTGCTGGAACCACAGCGCGACGAGCTCCAGCGCAAAGGCGGTTAACGCCAACAATAACCATGCTCCACGACCTCGGGAGCACTGGTTTAAAAATCGCAACATAATCATTTCCCTGCAACATGCGTAGAGACCGCAGTTTAAACCAATTCACTTTATGCGCCACTAGCGGGAATTGAAAATTTGCGTAATCGGATATTTATCATGCAAAAAGTCAAACCGGGCAGTGATTCGCCCGGTTAATTGTTATGAAAGTGTAGCTAACCAGCCCGTTTGAGTCATCCACTCGGTCACCGGAACTAGCGTGAACTCGACGCAAAGCAGGCCGACGAGCGTCAGGACGAGAGTATAAGGCAGAGCCATCCACACCATGCGACCATAAGAGAGGCGAATCAACGGTGCCAGTGCAGAGGTCAGCAGGAACAGGAATGCAGCCTGGCCGTTAGGCGTGGCCACCGAAGGCAGGTTGGTCCCGGTATTGATCGCCACCGCCAACAGCTCAAATTGGTTAAGGCTGATGGTCCCATGTTCCATCGCGGCTTTGGCTTCATTGATATAAATCGTACCAACAAAAACGTTATCAGAGATCGAAGACAGCAGGCCGTTGAAGAGATAAAACAGCGTCAGTTGTGCATGTTCAGACGACTGCAAAACAAACTGAATAATCGGCGAAAAGAGCTGTTGATCGATAATCACCGCGACAATAGAGAAGAACACGGTCAGCAGCGCGGTGAAGGGTAGCGACTCGGTAAAGGCTTTACCTATCGCATGTTCGTCGGTGACGCCGGTCAACGAGGTTGCCAGAATGATGACCGACAAACCGATCAATCCGACTTCTGCCAGATGCAGTGCCAAAGCAACGACCAGCCAGACGCCAATAATCGCCTGGACAATCAGTTTGATTTTGTCCTGGCGGGTACGTTGTTGGCGGCTTTGATCGTCAAACTGTTGCAGGACATCACGGACGGTCTCCGGCAGCGTTTCGCCATAGCCAAACCAGCGCAATTTCTCGACCAGCACACAAGTTAACAGGCCGCAAATCAGTACCGGGACGGTAACTGGCGACATACGCAGGAAGAAGTCGCCAAAATGCCAGCCAGCCGCTTTGGCGATAATCAGGTTTTGTGGCTCACCCACCATGGTCATCACGCCGCCTAACGCCGTACCGACCCCCGCGTGCATCATCAGGCTACGCAGAAAACCGCGGAACTGCTCAAGAACGACCTTATTGTGCTGATCGATATGGCTGTCATCGAGCATGTTGTTGTCTTCCGCGCGAGAAGAAGCAACGCGATGGTAGATACCATAAAAACCGACCGCAACGCTGATTACCACGGCAACGACGGTCAACGCATCGAGGAACGCAGAGAGAAAAGCGGCTGCAACACAAAAAGACAGTGACAGCAGCGTCTTGGAGCGAATAGTGAGCAGCAGACGAGTGAAAATAAACAGTAATAGCTGCTTCATAAAGTAGATGCCTGCCACCATAAACATCAGCAGCAATAACACCTCAAGGTTTGCGGCAACCTCTTCACGCACATGCGTGGCGCTGGTCATGCCAATAATTACAGCTTCAATAGCCAACAGCCCGCCTGGCAGCAGTGGGTAACATTTTAACGCCATCGCCAGCGTGAAAATGAACTCGGCCACCAGCAACCAGCCGGCGATAAAAGGGTTGATGAAAAAAATAATCGGGTTAACGACTAAGAAGACAAGCAGTGCAAGTTTGTACCAGTCTGGTGATTGACCTAAAAAATTGCGCCACATAGCGCGGCCCCATGATAGCTCCATGGTGATTTCCCTACCTTTAAAAATGAAATCATGTTTTTATGTTTGACCGCAAAGCTTAGCGGGAGGAGGGAGCACAGGCAAGCTATTCACGAGACTGGTAAGGTTGGCTGTACTGTAGCGTTATTTGGAAAATGAAGCCTTGATCCACTTTTTCTTCATTGCGTCAGCTATCAGCTAAGATACCCATCTGGTATGATGTGTGTAACTATGTTTTGCTGTGTAATGGAATTTTTACTATGGTCATTAAGGCGCAAAGCCCGGCTGGGTTCGCGGAAGAGTACATCATTGAAAGTATCTGGAATAACCGCTTCCCACCTGGCACTATTTTGCCCGCTGAACGTGAACTCTCCGAACTTATTGGGGTGACACGTACCACGCTACGCGAAGTATTGCAGCGGTTGGCGCGAGATGGCTGGTTGACCATTCAACACGGCAAACCGACGAAGGTGAATAACTTCTGGGAAACCTCCGGGCTGAATATTCTTGAAACGCTGGCGCGTCTCGATCACGAGAGTGTCCCGCAGTTGATTGATAATCTGCTGTCCGTGCGTACCAATATTTCGACGATCTTTGTTCGCACTGCGTTTCGCCAGCATCCTGATAAAGCACAGGAGGTTCTGGCGACGGCAAATCAGGTGGCCGACCACGCTGACGCATTTGCCGATCTGGACTATAACATTTTCCGCGGCCTGGCATTTGCCTCCGGCAATCCGATTTACGGTTTGATCCTCAACGGTATGAAAGGATTATATACCCGCATTGGCCGTCATTATTTTGCCAATCCGGAAGCGCGCGCGCTGGCGCTGAGCTTCTACCGTAAACTGTCAGAACTCTGCGAGCAGGGCGCTCATGAGCAGGTGTATGAAACGGTGCGCCGCTATGGTCACGACAGTGGCGAAATTTGGCATCGCATGCAAAAGAGCCTGCCGGGCGATTTGGCGATTCAGGGTCGTTAATTGCTCAAAGCCGGATGGCGACGCCAAAGCGTCTTATCCGGCCTACAATACGTGCACTTCGAAGGCCGGATTAGGTGTTTACACCGCCTCCGGCAATAAGATTTACAGACCGTTCATCCTTGGCGGGCAACGCTCCAACAGCTCCACGCTGCCATCTTCATTCTGTTGCTCCAGCATCACGTCAAAACCCCAAAGCCGGTGTACGTGCTTGAGCACTTCTTTGCGTCCTTTATCCAGCGGTGCGCGGTTATGCGGAATATAGCGTAAGGTGAGCGAACGGTCGCCACGCAGATCGACATTCCAGATTTGAATATTCGGCTCCAGGTTGCTGAGGTTGTATTGCGACGACAACCTGTTGCGGATCTCACGATATCCTTCCTCGTTATGAATCGCTGAAATCTCCAGATAGTTGTGACGATCGTCATCCAGCACGGTGAACAGACGGAAATCACGCATCACCTTTGGTGACAGGAACTGGCTGATAAAGCTCTCATCTTTGAAATCGCGCATCGCAAAATGCAGGGTTTCCAGCCAGTCAGAACCCGCTATGTCCGGGAACCAGTATTTGTCCTCCTCGGTCGGCGACTGACAAATACGTTTGATATCCTGGAACATGGCAAACCCCAGGGCATAAGGGTTTATCCCGCTATACCACGGGCTGTTGTAGGGCGGCTGAAATACCACATTGGTATGGCTATGCAGAAACTCCAGCATAAACCGTTCGGTGACTTTACCTTCATCATAAAGGTGGTTCAGGATGGTGTAATGCCAGAAAGTGGCCCAGCCCTCGTTCATCACCTGCGTCTGTTTCTGCGGATAAAAATACTGGCTGACCTTGCGTACAATGCGCAGGACTTCACGTTGCCAGGACTCCAGCAGCGGGGCGTTCTTCTCCATGAAGTATAGCAGGTTCTCCTGTGGCTCAGAGGGATAACGCCGGGCTTCCGCCACGGTTTTCTCTTCCTCTTTCTTCGGCAGCGTGCGCCACAACATATTCACCTGGCTTTGCAGATACTCTTCACGGCTTTTCTGACGGGCTTTCTCTTCCTGTAGGGAAATTTTTTGCGGGCGTTTGTAACGGTCAACGCCGTAGTTCATCAGCGCATGGCAGGAGTCGAGCAGCTTTTCGACTTCATCCACGCCGTAACGCTCTTCACACTGGGTAATATAGTTTCGCGCGAAGATCAGGTAATCGACAATGGAACTGGCATCCGTCCAGCTTCGGAACAGGTAGTTGTTTTTGAAAAAGGAGTTGTGTCCGTAGCAGGCATGCGCCATCACCAGCGCCTGCATAGTGATGGTGTTCTCCTCCATCAGATACGCGATGCATGGGTTGGAGTTGATAACGATCTCATAGGCCAGCCCCTGCTGACCATGCTTATACAAGCGCTCGGTTTCAATAAACTTTTTACCAAACGACCAGTGAGGATAGTTGATCGGCATCCCGACGCTGGAATAAGCGTCCATCATCTGTTCGGAGGTGATCACCTCGATTTGGTGCGGGTAGGTATCCAGTCTGTAGAGTTTCGCCACGCGGTCTATCTCTGCCAGATAGACATCCAGCAGATCAAACGTCCAGTCGGGTCCATCGCTTAACCGTGTGCTGTCCTTGTTCATGGAATCAATCGTAGCCATTCGCGCACCCTCATTGTTGGCGGCACTCTCTGTCTGGAGTACCTCATGTCAAGCATAGATCATGGTGTTAAAAAACGTGCTGCGGCAGAAATTTTTTCTTTGCGATTTCACGTTAGCGAGGCGTCGAAAAATGGCATGGCCGCAAAATTTTATGCTGGATAAAAATAACGCACAGCAGGAGATGCCAAAGCGGAGAGTCCCCAGCCATCACCGCTATATGTGAGGTAAGTCACCATAAAAAAGCCATATGTTGAATAATATTTTCAACTGAGTTATCAAGATGTAATTAGATGATTGTTCTTTTACTGTTAACGGAGTGGCTATGCGAGTTGTCATACTGGGAAGTGGTGTCGTTGGCGTGACCAGCGCCTGGTACTTAAGTCAGGCTGGACACGATGTCACCGTCATTGATCGTGAGCCCGGTCCGGCACTGGAAACCAGTGCGGCGAACGCGGGGCAAATCTCTCCAGGTTATGCAGCACCATGGGCGGCACCAGGCGTACCGCTAAAAGCAATTAAGTGGATGTTTCAGCGCCACGCTCCGCTGGCCGTCCGTCTTGACGGAACCCAGTTCCAGTTGAAATGGATGTGGCAGATGCTGCGCAACTGCGACACCAGCCACTACATGGAAAATAAAGGACGCATGGTGCGACTGGCGGAATACAGCCGTGATTGCCTGAAAGCGCTGCGCGCCTCTACCGGTATCGAGTACGAGGGGCGCCAGGGCGGAACCCTGCAACTTTTCCGTACCGCTCAACAGTATGAGAACGCTACCCGCGACATCGCCGTGCTAGAAGATGCGGGCGTGCCATATCAACTGCTAGAAGCAAACCGTCTGGCGGAAGTCGAACCCGCACTGGCAGAAGTGGCGCACAAGCTGACCGGCGGTCTGCGTTTACCGAATGATGAAACCGGCGACTGCCAGCTGTTTACCCAGCGTCTGGCGCAGATGGCGGAGCAGGCAGGCGTTAAGTTTCGCTTTAATACCCCGGTCGATAAGCTGCTGAGCGATGGTGAGCAGATTTATGGCGTCCAGTGCGGCGAAGAGATAGTTAAAGCCGATGCCTATGTGATGGCGTTTGGTTCGTACTCCACGGCAATGCTGAAAGGGATCGTTGATATCCCGGTCTATCCGCTCAAAGGCTATTCGTTGACCATTCCGGTGGCGCAAGACGACGGTGCGCCGGTTTCTACTATCCTTGATGAAACCTACAAAATCGCTATTACCCGCTTTGACAATCGTATTCGCGTTGGCGGCATGGCGGAGATTGTCGGCTTTAATACAGAACTGCTACAACCTCGTCGTGAAACGCTGGAAATGGTCGTACGCGATCTCTTCCCGCGCGGCGGTCATGTGGAGCAGGCAACCTTCTGGACCGGACTGCGTCCGATGACGCCGGACGGAACGCCGGTGGTGGGGCGCACCCGCTTTAAGAATCTGCTGCTCAATACCGGCCACGGCACGCTGGGTTGGACCATGGCCTGCGGCTCCGGTCAGCTGCTGAGCGATATCCTTTCTGGCCGCACGCCAGCCATACCTTATGACGATCTGAGCGTGGCGCGTTACAGTCCAGGGTTTACCCCCTCCCGTCCACGGCATTTACATGGCGCACATAACTGATAAGGACGTGAGATGACCCGCCCGATACTGGCCAGCATTGACCTGCAGGCGTTGAAACAAAATCTGACCATTACCCGCCAGGCCGCGCCGGACGCTCGCGTCTGGTCGGTGGTGAAAGCCAATGCGTACGGACACGGCATTGAACGCGTCTGGAATGCGCTAGGCACAACCGATGGTTTTGCCATGCTCAATCTTGAAGAGGCGATAACCCTGCGCGAGCGCGGATGGAAAGGCCCGATACTCATGCTGGAGGGTTTTTTCCACGCCGAAGACCTGACGGTATATGACAATTATCGACTCACCACCTGTGTACACAGTAACTGGCAGCTAAAAGCATTGCAGAATGCGCGCCTGAAGGCGCCGCTCGATGTTTACCTGAAGGTGAACAGTGGTATGAACCGCCTTGGTTTTTTACCGGAAAGAGTTCCCACGGTCTGGCAACAGCTGCGGGCTATGCCCAACGTCGGCGAAATGACGCTGATGTCGCATTTTGCCGATGCAGAGCACCCGGAAGGTATCCAGGAGGCTATGGCGCGTATTGCGCAGGCGACTGAAGGGCTGGAGTGCAGACGGTCACTATCGAATTCGGCCGCCACGCTGTGGCACCCCGAAGCGCATTATGACTGGGTTCGTCCGGGCATTATTTTGTATGGTGCGTCGCCTTCGGGACAATGGCGGGACATCGCCAATACCGGCCTGAAGCCAGTGATGACGCTGAGCAGTGAGATCATCGGCATACAAACGCTGAAAGCTGGCGATCGGGTGGGCTACGGTGGACGTTACACTGCCAGCGGTGAGCAGCGCATTGGCATTGTAGCGACCGGCTATGCCGACGGTTATCCACGCCATGCGCCAAGCGGAACGCCTGTGCTGGTGGATGGTGTACGTACCGGGACGGTGGGGACAGTCTCAATGGATATGTTGGCGGTAGATCTGACACCGTGCCCGCAGGCAGGGATCGGGACGCCGGTAGAGCTGTGGGGCAAAGAGATTAAAATTGACGATGTGGCCACCGCCGCAGGTACGGTAGGCTACGAGTTAATGTGTTCTCTGGCGCTACGCGTGCCAGTTGTGACGGTGTAACTTTATATAGCATTGCCTGATGCTGCTGCGTTTATCAGGTCTTCAGAGTCAGTGCATTTTGTAGGCCGGGTAAGGCGCAGCCGCCACCCGGCAAAACATCCGCTTTACTCATCCTCATCTTCAGCAACGCGAACACCGACCTTCAGCACTGCATTATCTTCCTTCTCGGCCACAGTCCAGATCATACCCGCGAATTCCACCTGGTCACCGACGACGGGCGCGGCACCAAGCAGATGCTGGACAATTTCACCCAACGTTTGCTGCTTATCACGATACTCGGTGCCATCTTCCAGGCCATAAATCAGCGCCACATCGGCATATTTTGCGCTGGCTTCAAGAATAAAATCACCGAAGAAGCGCTGGTCTAACGACACAGGTGGCGACTGGCTGAACAGCTTGCCAAGAGCCGGGAGATCGCGCTCGCGGCCAATAACACACAATACATCGCCTTCGCGCAGACGCGTACTGCCGGAGGGATGAAACAGCACGTTGTCACGAAACAGGGCGGCTATTCGCGTTTCTTCCGGCATATGCAGGTCGCGCAGCGCGGCGCCCACACACCACTTATCTGCGCTGAGCTGATAAACAAACTGCTCCCACGGGTTATCCGGATGAATATCCAGGCCAATGCGCGATACGGGCCAGCCGACGGGAGGGACCACCACTTTGGCTTTTTTAGCGGCCCATGAAAGAGAGGTTCCCTGAAACAGCAACGAGATCAGTACCACGAAGAACGCGACGTTAAAGAACAGGCGCGCGTTCTCCAGACCCGCCATCATTGGGAAGACGGCGAGGATGATGGGTACCGCACCGCGCAGACCCACCCAACTGATGAAAATGCGCTCGCGCAGATTGAAGCCGCGAAACGGCAGCAGTCCGGCGAAAACCGAAAGTGGACGGGCAATGAAAATCATCCACGCAGACAAAATCAGCGCAGGAACCACGATAGGTAGCAGGTCGGACGGCGTAACCAGCAGTCCGAGCACCAGGAACATGGCGATTTGCGCCAGCCAGGCCAGACCGTCGAAGTTTTGCAGAATGCCAAACCGGTTGCGGATGGGGCGATTACCCAGCAAGAAACCACACAGATAAACCGCCAGAATACCGCTGCCTTCCAGCGCAGTGGTCAGGGCAAAAATCAGGATCCCACCGCTTAACGCCAGTAGCGGATACAGTCCGGCAGGCAGCGAAATGCGGTTAATCATCTGCTGGAGCATATATCCACCGCCCAGACCGATAGCGATGCCTAAGCCAAACTGCTGGATAATGTGCACCGCGAACATCCAGCTTAAACCGGTTTCGTGGTTTTGGATCATGGCGATGAGCGTGATGGTCAAAAACACGGCCATCGGGTCATTACTACCGGATTCAATTTCCAGCGTAGAGCCAACGCGTTCGTTAAGCCCCTTACCGCCAAGCAGGGAAAAGACCGCCGCGGCGTCGGTTGAACCAACAATCGCGCCAATCAGGAGTCCTTCGATAAGATCCAGATGAAACAGCCACGCGGCCATCATGCCGGTGAGTCCGGAAGTAATCAGCACACCGACCGTCGCCAACGATAGCGCCGGGCCTAACGCAACGCGAAAAGAGCTGGCCTGGGTGCGCATCCCACCGTCGAGCAGGATAACCGCCAGTGCCAGGTTACTCACCATGTAGGCGAAAGGATAGTTATCGAAAGGTATGCCGCCTATACCATCCACGCCCGCTAACATACCGATAGCGAGAAATATCACCAGAATTGGGATACCGAGACGTGATGAGAATGAACTGAGTAAGATACTGCAGGTGACGAGAACGGAACCCAAAATAAAAAGGCTAATAATTGCTGCGGCATCCAACGTTCGGTTACTCCTGAATTACGCTGTTTCGTATTAATAAACCCTACCATAATAACGACAGAAACAGCGTTTTACTTAGCCCTATTAGCCGCTTTTTTTACGATTTTAGTACCGGATGCCCACTTAAGGTGAGCTGAGTGCCGTTTTTATCATTTTTCAGCACCGCACTGGCTCCCAACGGCAGGGTGACGGTACGTTGTTCATGGCCAAAATCGAGGCCGCCGATCAACGGAACGGACAGTCTGGCGCGCAGAAAATCACAAACTGAATCAAGATTGTAACCCGCGTCGTAATCATTCGGCGCACTGCCGCTAAAACTGCCGAGGATAATGGCGTTTTGCTGGGCCAGTATTCCGGCGTGGTACAGCTGCAGCAGCATGCGCTCGATACGGAATGGATGCTCGTTAATGTCTTCCAGCACCAAAATGCCGTTTTTGATAGCCGGCATCCACGGCGTACCCATCAGCGAAATGATCATCGCCAGATTTCCGCCCCACAGAGTACCTTCAGTCGCGCACTGCGGACCGTCACCCTGCCATTCGAGGGTAAATTGGACATTACGCAATGCCTGCCAGAAATGGTGCTCGGTGAATGCGTTCATCTCCTCGGCGCCGAAGTTCGCTGCCAGCATCGGGCCGCTGAAGCTAATCACATTCCCCTGTGCCAGCAGACCACACTGGATCGCCGTAAAATCGCTGTGTCCGCACAGCAGTAGCGGATCTTGTTGCTGGCGAGCTGCCAGCCCCTGCCAGTCAATTTCTTCCAGTAAACGGCTCGCGCCATAGCCGCCGCGTACCGCCATCACAATGGTATCGGGGGTTTTCAGATTAACGAGCGAGTTCACATCAGCAAGCCTTTCTGCCTCTGTCCCCGCAAAACGCTGGCAGCGGCGTGCAATGACCGCTGAATTGTCGACCTGATGACCGGCCTCAGTAAGACGCGCAAGCCCACGTAAGGCTGCCTGCTGATTGATACAGTAGCCCGACGGGGCAATTAAGTGAAACCGGGACATGGCATTTCCTTGCTACAACTAAAACCAAATGTATATCATGCCGCGTAGGTATGTCGTTGTCACCTCAGCGACAGGTTCCGGCTATAAGGATAGATGACGTGAAATTGAGATGGTTTGCTTTTTTGGTTGTATTACTTGCGGGCTGTAGTTCAAAACATGATTACAAAAACCCGCCGTGGAATGCTGAAGTTCCGGTTAAACGCGCAATGCAATGGATGCCGATCAGTGAAAAAGCCGGTGCGGCCTGGGGTGTCAGTCCACAATTGATTACCGCTATTATCGCCATTGAATCAGGCGGAAATCCGAATGCGGTCAGTAAGTCCAATGCGATTGGTCTGATGCAGTTGAAAGCCTCAACTTCAGGACGCGATGTTTATCGCCGCATGGGCTGGAGCGGAGAGCCGTCGACCAGTGAGTTGAAAAACCCCGAGCGCAATATCTCCATGGGGGCCGCATATCTGAGTATTCTCGAAACCGGGCCGCTGGCCGGGATTGAAGATCCGCAGGTGATGCAGTATGCGCTGGTAGTATCGTACGCCAACGGTGCGGGCGCACTGCTACGCACGTTCTCCTCCGACAGGAAAAAAGCGATCAATAAAATCAACGACCTCAGCCCGGATGAATTTATTGAACATGTTGCGGACAATCATCCGGCGCCGCAGGCCCCGCGCTATATCTGGAAGCTTCAACAAGCGCTGGATGTGATGTAGTTCGTGTGAGTTTATTCGCGCACCTTATTCGACTTTTCCCGGGCCTCGCGTTCAAGGGAAAAAATAATCCGCTGTAAGTTCCGCTCCACCGCCGGGCCGACGTTGAGAAAACGAAAGCTCAGGCGGGGAGTGGTAATCGTTTCGTTTTTCCCATCGATAACCTTGCGCTCACTAATGGAAATAAGCTGGGCGTCAACGTGATACACCCCCCATTGCTCCATATTTAGTTCAACCTGCGCGAAGCGCATACCTTCTGCCAACCCCTCTGGTTTTGCCGTTTCTAACAGCCCGCCCATACCGCCTAGCGACAAATCGAATAAGCGAAAACACAGCGTGCTGTTGTCCGGCATTTTTGCCGTGCAGCGATAGGGAGGGTGCAGCGGAGCGCCGATGCGGAAATATTCCCGACGCTGCACAAACCACAGAGAAGGTGGCAACGATGAAATAAAGGCCGGCAGTTGCTGATACTCGCCTTTTTTCAGCTGTGGCAGGGTGAATTCTACTTTGGCTCCCTGCGTTTCGGCGATAATTGAGATCTGGCTGGCCCGCTGTACGGCCTGGTTTTCATATTCCTGGCTGCCAAAATCCATGATCAGTTCATCGGGACTGACGGTCAGAATTTTGCTGATGAACTGGCCGCCTGACCAAGAGATACGCAGTGGAACCTGCTGCGACTTTAAGTCCCGAAGTACACCTAACACCGCTAACGGATTTTGCTTCAGGAACTGCTCATTGTAGTTACTCACACCTAATGACTCCTGGATGCCTGGTTTGTCGTTGGGTTATCGGCATTAATCGACGGAACTTAATACAAATGGATGAAATTTTTTACCAAACCCAATGAATTAAGTCTGCGTGATAAAAGCATGTCGCGATGGCTTGCCTATACTTTAAGTGCTGGCGCAGGAATGTCTTGCGCGTGCGTTCACTGGAAAGAGGGCCTGAAAATGGGAATTATTGCCTGGATTATTTTTGGTCTGATTGCGGGGGTTATCGCCAAACTGATTATGCCGGGGCGTGATGGCGGTGGATTTATCCTGACCTGTATTCTGGGTGTCGTCGGTGCTGTGGTCGGTGGATGGCTGGCAACGATGTTTGGTATTGGCGGCGATGTCAGCGGGTTTAATCTCCACAGCTTCCTGGTGGCCGTGGTCGGCGCAATTGTTGTGCTGGGAGTCTTCCGGCTTGTACGACGAGATTAATCGAACGGCCCCCAAGTGGGGCCGTTTCTTTGCATCGTTAAATCAGAACTGATACTCAATCCCAGCCCAGTAATTACGGCCTTCTTCGATAAATCCTTCGCTGTACACGTATTGTGTATCGAACAGGTTATTGACCGAAGCGTTAACGCTAAACCCGTGACCGATGGCGTAGTCTGCGCGTAAATGGGTAATGGCGAAACCAGCGGCTTTCTGTGAACCGTCGCTTTTGCTATAGCTCGACGAACGGGCCTCTTCAGACAACGTAATGCTGAGCGGATCCCACGGTTTCAGCGTCATCCATGCGGTGAGGGTTTGCGTCGGCAAATCGGTTATTTTGCCGATGTCGCTGCGTTTGACGTCCGCATGAATCAGGCCATAGCTCAGCCCAACATCCAGCATATCAAAGACTTTACCTTTAACGCCTGCATCCAGACCGGTGTAATCCACCCGGCCGCTGTTCTGATTCTGGATGGTATCGGCATCAATATTGTGCGAAAGAATGGCATCGCTGATGCGGTTGTAATAGACGCTGGCTTCGAATCCCCAGTCTTTGCCAAGTGAACCATTCCAGGTCAGATCCACACTGCGGGCGCGTTCCGGTTTAAGCTGCGGATTGACCAGCGCCACCTGGTTATAGGCCGGTTTCGAGGTGGTGTAGCGCTCTTTAAGCGTAGGGAAACGCGTTCTGTCAGAGTAGGACAGCGCTAATGTGTCAGCATTATCGAAGTGATATTTGGTCATCATCTGCCAGTTGAAAGCTGACTGATTGTTGTCATCATAGTGGGTGACGCTGCCGTTTTTCTCGTGCTTCATGCCTTCCAGACTGTCGCGCCAGTCATAGCTTATTCCCGCCACGACATCGACGTTATCCGCCGCTGCCCACTGGTATTCGCTGGCAACGGACCAGGTGCGGTCTTCGTAACGGTCGTAAGCTGCATTCGGAGCGCCTTTCTCGCGGTGAACATCATCCTTCCAGTTTACGGCGAAAGAGAGCAGGTCGTTTTCACGCATATCCGCAGCGAGCTGCAGACCAGCGCCATCGCTATAGTCTGAATAATGACTGTAGTTGCCTTTCTTGTTTTTCAGATCGGCAAGTGAGTTGTACATCATCAGCGTATTTTCAAAGGTATCGCGATACAGACGGCTTTTCAGGGTGAAACGATCGCCCAGATGGGTGGTGCCCTGATAGTAATAGCTCTCTTTATCGTACTGTGGCCATTGCCAGTAGCGTGATTTCTGACTGCTGGCTCCAGCGTACGGCGGGTTATCTTTTTCACCGTCCTGATTAATATAGGTCAGCACATATTCGTCATTACCACGTGGGGTAAAGCCCAGCTTCACGATACCGCGTTTGTCATCGGCGGAGGAGTTAATCATCTTGCCGTTGCTGCCCGCAATAGGGTTGTCCACACCGTGCGGTAAGCCAAGGAAATCCTGCTTCAACTGACTGCCGCTGAGCTGGATGTAGCCGAGATCATTGCTGGCGCCAAATGAAGCGTGCATATCGTGGGCATTGTCTTTGCTACGACTCCAGCCCTGGCGATAGCCAATGCTGCCTTCAATCGGTTTGGTAGTCTTTTGGGTGGTGATATTGATGGCGCCGCCCATCTGGTTCGGCCCTTGTAACAGCGACGAGTAGCCTTTGGAGACTTCAACCGAAGCGATATCGGAGGTCAGAAAACGGCCTAAATCGAGGTTGCCATCATAGGGGATGTATACCGGCACGCCGTCAAAATAGACGGGAACCTGACGGCTGTCAAAACCGCGGACTTTCACCTGCTGTTCATTGCGGTTGCCTGACTTTTGCAGCACGACGCCGGGGACAACGCTCAGTGCCTGCGCCACGTTTTGCTTATCCAGTTGCTGCATCGTTTCCTGGCCGAGAACCGTAGTGGTTGCGGCGGAGGCCGGACTTGACCAGACGGTCATGGTTTCGCTTTCCTGCCCAGCAAAAGCACTGTGCGCGAAAGCAAACGACAGGGCTGTGTAAAGACAACTTTTGTTGAAATTCATTATTTTTAGTCCATTTATTAATGTTATATGCCACGTGCGTCCGGGCTCAGGCTAACTTTGATATCCGCGGGCGGAGCGTAGTAAGGCGCGGAAGTGATGAAAAGTCTGATGCCACAGTCGAGATAACTCGCCAGCGAGGCGAGGGTAATGCCGCCAGTCAGCGCCAGCGTGCAATGGGGGGCCAGAGAAGGGGCCTGGCGAACAATTTCTGTTGCTTGCTCAGGGGTAAATTTGTCGAGTTGCAGGACATCGGGCGCGGCGCGTAGCGCGGCTAATGCCTCATCTGGCGTATCTGCCTCAACCACAATCTTTTTTTCTGGCGCATGGCGGCGTAAGCGCGCAATCGCACCTGACCAGTCGTTTGGGTTGGTAAGAAAATGGCGGTGATTAGCAAACAGCAGTACCGTTTCGGCGCATCCTCCGCGATGGATAATGCCTCCCGCGGCGAGTATTGCCTGAGTCGCCAACAAACGCGTGCCGGGAATGGCTTTGCGGGTACAGGCAATCTGCCCATCAGGATAGCGTTGGCGCAGTTGGCTCAACATGCTCTCAAGATAGCCCGAAACCCCACAGCTCCACTCCAGGACATTTTGTACCGCTTTCCAGCCCTGGTGCAGCGCCGCCGCATTCCCATGTGCGCGAATCAATCGCTGTCCTGCACTTACCTGTTCACCATCGGCCACCCTGTTGCTGACGGTCAGCCCTAATGATGTGAGCATTTGTCTGGCAACGGCGGTGCCGCTAACGCATCCGCCCTGGCGATGATAAAACGCCATAACGCCTGGCTGTGCGCCGATTTCCAACGCGCGGGTAGTCAGATCGCCGCCCTGAATATCTTCCAGCAGCAGCGCGTCGGTTTGCGCCTGCGAAAAGTAGATCATCGCAGCGCCTCCGGCGGCACGCTGTCCCACCAGATAAGCGCCCAGTCACGGCTGGCGGGGGCAATTGCGCGTGGATCCTGCTGCTGATACCAGGTTTCCAGACGTTCGACCTCATCGGCGCTCAGTTCACCCATACTCCAGCGCACGTTTTCCAGAAAACGCGTCCAGGTGCTGTTGTCCTGCTGGCAGTTGGGCCCGCGGATAAAATCAACATGCGCGTGGATCCCCATCTGATACAGGACATTAAGCGCATAGATATAGTTGGGGAGCTCAATCACTTCGCGGCCCAGTGCACGCTGAATGGTGGGGGAAACGAAAGATGAACTGACGAGATGAGTGGTGTAAACCCGCAGTCGGGCCTGATTATTCAGTTTGGTCATCGCCTGGCGCATATCGGCAACCAGCGTAGAGCGCGAGGCGACGGCGATATCGCACTGGGGTAAATTATCCCAGTGTTCCTCCCAGGCCCGCTGCACCCACTGCACGTGACGGGCGTTCATTTGCGCAGCGCGGCGGGCAGCTACGCTAAGCATGCCCTGGCTGTAATCTACGCCGTAAATTATTGGCATCTTTTTAGCCAGCGCCAGCGAGACCGTACCGGGACCACATCCCATGTCAAACAGCGACTCCGCCCCTTTCAGGTCGATTTTTCCCAACAGTTGCAACAGATAGCTGTCGGTTAATGAGGCACAATTTTCCGCCATTTTTTCCGCACGCTTATCCCAGTGCTCCGGCTTTTTCTCGGTTCTGTTCGCCAGCTGTAACTGTTTACGGTAAAGATCGGCAAAATCAATGTCGTCAATGAGCATTCTTATTCCTTAATTGTGTGAACCAAAGAGATGATGAGCGATTTGTGACGGTGTAACGCGATACAGCGCAGCCAGACGATCGGTGGCGAGCTGCTGTTCAGGAAGCCCCTGCGACACTTCACCGTTCGGTTCAACGCGTACCACACTGTCGGCGATTGCCCGGGCGTGTAACGGATGATGGGTCGACATTAGCAGGGCCATACCTGAATTTTTCAGCGTCACCAGTGTGTCGAGCAGACGGATCTGATGCCCAAAATCCAGGCTGGAAGCGGGTTCATCCAGCAACAAAAGGCGCGGGCGTTGCGCCAGCGCGCGGGCAATTAATACCAGTTGCCGCTCTCCGCCACTCAACGTGTTCCAGCGCCGGGGCGCCAGGTGAGAGATTCCCAGCATTGCCAGCTGTTGATGAGCAATTTCGCGCTCTCTAGCGCCGGGAACCGCAAATGCCTGCAGTTGCGGGGCCAGCCCCATCATCACCATGTCCAGCGCAGTGAAGGCAAACGCACCGTCATGCGCCTGAGGGACCCAGGCGATAGCGGCGGCGCGTTGCCGATCGTTGAGATGATTTATGGCGATGCCATCAAGCAGAATGTCACCGTGAAGCGGCGAAAGAACGCCGAGAATTGTGCGCATCAGAGTGGTTTTTCCACTGCCGTTGGCCCCAATCAGACAACAGATGGAGCCGGGCGAAACCTGAAATGAGACATCGCGTAACACGGGCTGGTGACAGTGGTATCCCAACGACGCATGGCGGACGGTCAGTAGCGTCATGGGCGATTTCCCCGTAGCAAAAGCAGCAAAAAGAACGGTGCGCCAATAAATGCCGTCAGGATCCCCAGCGGAATTTCCGTGCTGCTCAGCGTACGGGCGAGGGTATCGGTGAGCAGCAGCAAAATGGCACCGACCCCCATGGAAACCGGCAGCAACTGCTGATGGTTATTGCCACTGAGGAGTCTGCCGATGTGCGGAACAACCAGCCCAATCCAGCCGATAATGCCCGCGATGGCGACGGTACAGGCGGTGATTAACGTTGCGCAGACGATCAGTCCCAGTCGTAATCGCGAGACATTGATCCCAAGCGATCGTGCTTCATCATCCGACAGGGTGAGCAGGTTCATGCGCCAGCGCAGCAGCAATAGCGGGATCAGTCCTGCGAAGATCAGCGGTGCCGAGAACCACAGATCGTGCAGCGTGATCGTCGATAAACCGCCAAGCAGCCAGAAGGTGATAGACGGGAGTTGGGTATACGGGTCGGCCAGCGTTTTGATGAGCGAAATTCCCGCACCGCATACCGTACCCAGCGCAATCCCGACCAGCACCAGCGTTAACACCGGGTCGTGACGCTTGACTCGCCGGGTAATCAACCAGACACCGGCGACCACGAATAAACCGCCCATGAACGCATACAGCTGAATGAACAGGATCGGTAAACCTAACAGGATTGCTAAACAGGCACCTAAACCCGCACCCGCCGCCACGCCGAGAATGTCTGGCGAGACCAGTGGGTTGCGGAACATGCCCTGATAGGTGGTTCCTGCGCCCGCCAGCGCCGCGCCGAGCAGCAATGCAGCCAGTATGCGTGGCAGGCGGATTTGCCAGAAAACGATTTTGTCCTGCATTGGAACTCCATCTGTACCGGCCACGAGATTCAGAACCTGCTGTGCATCCAGGCGATACGCGCCTGATACCGCAGCGACGCTCGCGCAAAGCACCACCGCAGCAATCATCAGAAAACCGAGGGTTGATGTTTTCATCAGACTGCCACCAACCTTTGATACTGTGCGTCGCTTAGCGTGGTGTGCCAGAACAATTCACTGTAGCGCTGCATATCGGCTTTAAAGCTCGCGTTAACCTGAGGATCAAGCCAGGCATGAAGGCGGCGTAACCCCAGTAAACGGTTGATGCCAGGAGGTGCATCCAGCCAGCCAAACGGCAGACCGCTGAGAAACAGAATGCGCCGGTCAGCAACCGCTTTGACTCCTTGCCAGACCGGATCTTCTCGTAGGAACTGCGCTGTCACCGCATCCTGCACCAGGATAATATCCGGCTGCCAGCTGAGAAGATTTTCCATTGAGACCTGTGTGAGCCCCTGTCGTCCGGGGATGTGCGCCACATTGTGCAACCCCAATAGTTCTGCTGCTTCGGTATGCAGAGAACCTTGTAAACCAGTCTCCAGTCCTCTGGCACCGCGCGCGGCATAAAAACGCAGATTCGCCGCGGGTGAATGCGAGAAAGCTATTGCATCATCGATAAATCGACGGGCCAGAGCGGCCTGCATTGCGGTTCGCGAGACGACGCCCAATACTTCACCGACTGCGCGCAGCTGTTCTGGGGTATGGCGCAATTCGCCGTTAATCAGCAGCCAGGGAATGTGTGTTTGTGCGCTCACTTGTCTGGCTTGAGAAAGCCAGGTTTCATCGGCATTACCGCAGTCAATAACCAGGTCAGGTTTAAGCGCCAGGAGTGCTTCAAGCGAGAGTGTGCTGGCGCGCCCCGCCAGCCTGCCGAGTTTCGGCAAAGTCCGAATGTTATCGTTAAACGGGATGGCGGTCTGGCGAAAGAAATCAAAGGAGGAAAGTCCCACCAGTTTTTCCGGTGCGACGGCCAGCAGCAGCATGTCAGCAGGTGCGCCCGCGCTGACCACGCGTTGGGTCGTTTCTGGATTCGGAGAGTCTCCAATGGCCACAGTCAGCGAGGTTTGAGCAAACGCGGGAAGATGGCGTAGCAGCAGTGCAGATGCCACGAGTTGGGCAAACATCCGTCTTGACAGTGGCATTATCGGTATCCTGAAGGTTACAAAATCGCTATATATTTACATATATAGCGAATAAAAACATGTTCAGAATCAATTTCTCACGGATGAAAACCCCGGATACCCCATAAGGGCTAGAGGCCATAGAGACAGCTGGAAGGGGGAAATATAAGAAAGAAAAATCCGCGACGAAGCGCGGATTCAGGAAGTAAAACGGCTCGGGCTATGATGTTATGGCGTCGGTTGAGTCTGTTTTTTAGGCTCGACTGGCGATGTACTTGCCGGGGTAGGTCGCGACGCGGGTACGTTGTCACAGGGCTTTTCTTTGGCGCAAATCAGGTCGAGCATTTTCAGCGTTACGCCGTTGGTCCAGCCGAAACCATCCTGCAACGGATACTCACCGCCACCACCGCCGGTTCCAGTGGTGCTCACGTCATACTTCTCAACCAGCTTTTTCTCGCGATCGTAGGTGTGTTGAACATTGGTGAGGAATCGCCAGGTCACGTCCATGGCGACAGCATCCTGACCGTAATTCTGTAACCCGGATGCTGCGACCCACTGGAGCGGGGCCCAGCCATTGGGGGCATCCCACTGCTGGCCGCTTTTCACCGACGTGGTAGCGAGGCCGCCCGGTTGCAGCAGATGTGCCTGGGTGGCCGTGGCGACTTTACTGGCGCGATCTTTTGCCGCTGCATTGACATACAGCGGGAACAGGGCGGCAGCCGTAAGCTGGTTGCGTACTTTGTGGCTTTTCAGATCGTAGTCGGCATACCAGCCTTCCTTGTCATTCCACAGGTACTTCTCGATCCCTTTTTGTCGGGCATTAGCGAAGCCATCGTACTGCGCCGCTTTGGCATCATCACCAGCAGCCTTGCTGGCGAGGGCGATCATTTTTTCCATTTTGTACATCAACGCATTGAGATCGACCGGAACGATGCTGGTGGTGCGCAGAGTGCCCAGCTGATTAGGATTGTCCATCCAGCGGGAACTAAAATCCCAGCCGGACGCGGCAGCTGAACGCAGGTCGCGGTAGATTTCTGTGGCTGGGCGGTTTGGGTTGCTTTTAGCGGTGGCGATATCCTCTACCCACGACTCTGGCCGAGGCGAATCGCGCTCATCCCAGTAGCGGTTCAAAATGGTGCCGTCATCCAGTTTAACCACGCGCTTATTTTGCTGACCGGGCTGCAGTGTTTCGACGCCTTCCATCCAGTAGCTGTACTCTTTGAGCATCTGCGGGAGGTATTTTTTCAGCGCATCATTTCCGTCGTGCTGCGCCAGCAGTTCAACCATAAAGGCAAAGAACGGCGGTTGCGAACGGCTCAGGTAGTAGGTGCGGTTACCGTTAGGAATGTGTCCCCAGGAATCAATCTCGTAAGCGAAGTTTGCCACCATGTCCGAGACCTTATCCCAGTGATTGCTCTCGGCAAGCCCCAGCATGGTGAAATAGCTGTCCCAATAATATATTTCGCGAAAACGCCCGCCAGGTACCACATACGGCTCCGGGAGCGGCAGCAGCGAATCCCATTTTTCAGCGTTGGTTGTCGAACGGGTGAGTACCGGCCACAGGCCATCGATATGTTCGCGTAATGATTGCCCGGCCGGGGGCACGTATTTCTCGCCGTCTTTCGGCAAGGTGAAATTTACTTGCACAAAATGGCGTAAGTCGAATCCGGACTGGTTTTTCTGCATCCGGTAATCGGCAAGGATCATTAATGGATCGCTGTTTGGCACCGCGTCCGCAAAGGTTTTCTGGTCAGGAAACAGTTTGGCTGTTTGTACATCGTTAAACAGGGGGCCAAGCAGAATATCAGGCGGCGCAGGCGTAGCGGCTGGTGCGTCCTCGGCGTTGACGGTAAAAGAGGAAAGGGCAAAAAAGGTGCTTGCGAGCGTCAGTTTTATTGCAACAGAGAGCAGGCCAGGATGGCGAGTTGCTGGCGTTATCATCGGTTAATCTCCTTAGCGGCGTGCCGAAGTAGCGGCATTTACCATGAGAAAACCTTAGTTCAGGAATGACCGTTGCGCGTGATCGGCTCCCCATTTTGCGAATAAACAGACATTTCCCGACGCGAATAGAGAAGAAGCACACCCTTTGTTGGAAAGGGGGTGCTTCGGTATCAGTTTACGCGAGTTATCCGCTGTGAGACGCAGTCAATGGTCAGAGTATCGCCCATCTTGATGCTATCGAGAGCCGCGCCTTGCTGACACATCCAGCACAGACCCATTTCACGAGCGATAATCGCCGGATGCGAGGCTTCGCTGCCGTCCCGCAGGCAGATACCTTTGATGGTCTTCGGATCGAGTTGCAGGACCGTAGACGGATAAATGACATCAGCGACCAGGATAGTGGGGCGCAAGAACGCGGGAATTTGAGCGCTCTCTCCCGTCAAATGCTGCAGTGAACGAGACAGCAAATCTTCAATATCAATGTATCGCGCCTGCAGATAAGGATCATCGAGCTGTAAATACTGCTGGCTGAGATCGCTCAGCACCTGATGCCAGGCCCAGGCGGCGCTGCACTGCTTTTCGCGCATTACATCGCAGGCCATTTCAAACAGTTCAGGATCGTCCAACAGCGTGTGGTGACCGGAGAAGATGGCGGCGATATCTGCGGAATATCGTTCTTCAGCAAGTGCAGTGAGTTCGCTCAGGTCGTTCAGCGTACTTTGGATGGCGTTCTGTAATCGCTGCTGCTCAGCCTGGAGTGATGCGACTGGCTGCGGGTTTACCTCGGGCGAGAACGGCGTGTAACAGAATGCCGTCCCCGTGACTTTTGAGGGAGCCTGAGTTGCCTTGTTATCAGCATTAGCGGACTCGAGCGATTCACCAAAATTCTCTGCTGCCAGCTGTTTAAATGCGGCCAGCGCATCCTCTGCCTGTTCGCCTTTGGCAATCAGGCGTAGCGTGTCATTACAGCGTACCTGCAGCAGAGCTATCTGATTCAGGCTATCAGGAACCACACATTTGCCGTTTTTCTCCAGCCACATGTCGGCGTTAAAACCAGACAACGCGGAAACCAGTCGCGAAGCCGGTCGAACGTGGATGCCGTTAGGGTTTTTCACCACAATGGCAACAGAACGGGCATCTGCATCGGGAGACAGTGCAGCAGATGCGGGTTTCGCTGCGGATGGCGAAGGTAAACCCAGTTGCTCACATTTGGCGTCGAGGGCGTTCATGGCATCACGGATGACCCGATCGATATCAGCACCCGCGGCGGCGCTAACCGTCGCGGCCAGTGTGCCTTCAACCAGTGGTGCTGCGCACAAACGCACTTTGGCGGAAATGCCAGGGTCGAGCAGTTCCAGCGCGGTTTCCGCACTCAGTAATGCACTACCGATATCCATCATCACCAGCACGTGGTCCGTATCGGCCACGGACTCGATGGCTTCCATCACCTTGATCGGATCGGTGCCAATCGGATTCTCAGGATCATCAATGCCTGCGGCAATGGCGATTTTGCAATCACCGCCCATTAACATCTGCCGGGCCAGCGTCCCGACGCCTTCGCCCAGTTGGGCGCTGTGAGAAACAATAACCAGGTTTACCATCGCTTTATCCTTACTCTCTGGACGCCTGAGCTAGCATTTGCATCATAAACATGACCGACGTTGCGCCGGGATCCTGATGCCCAATACTGCGCTCACCAAGATAGCTGGCACGGCCTTTGCGAGCCTGCATGGTGATGGTGCTTTGTGCTGCGGCTTCCGCTTGCTGGCTTGCCGCTTCCAGCGCTGCCTGTACGCTTAACTTTTGCTCGCAGGACTGACGTAAAGATTCGACCACCGGTAACCAGACGTCGCACATGGTTTTGTCGCCAGGTTCAGCCTTACCGCGGCTAATCACACCTTCTGCGCCATCACGCATCATTTGATACAGCTCTTCAAGCGTAAGGCTTTGATGAGCCTGAGTCACCTGGGCGGCGCGAATAAAAAAGGTGCCAAACAGCGGTCCACTGGCCCCACCGACGCTTGAGAGCAGCACCATACCGGTGTTTTTCAAAATAAAGCCGATGTCTTTGTCTGCGATGGACGGCAGCTTTTCAACGACTTTGCTGAAACCACGATGCATGTTCAGACCGTGGTCGGCATCGCCGATCTCCCGGTCAAGTCCGGTGAGAAAATCACTTTCTGTGGTGAAGATCTCGCCGCAGCGATAGAGCCAGTTAACAATTTGCGTTCTGTTGAGGGACATCATGAATCTCCTTATTTACCCCAGTTGAGAGCAGGGGTGTGAACCGGTGCATCCCATAAGCTCAGCGTTTCGTCATCTACCTGTAACAGGGTGATCGAGAAACCGGTCATATCCAGAGAGGTACAGTAAGAGCCGATCAGGTTGCGCTCAATGACGATGCCTGCATCCTGACAACGGCTTTCCAGGCGGTTATACACGCCGAAGAGTTCAGACAACGGCGTCGCACCGAGATTATTGACCAGCGCAATAACGCGATCGCCACTTTGTAACGCACGCTTGCTTTCTTTACCTTCCTGCCACGCGCCCTGGACGTTGTCCCAGTGGCGGAGTGTTCGGCTGTAGTTACCGTTTTCCAGCAGGGTATCGAACATTTCATCAACGGTCTGATCGAGAGAGGTGAAGGGGCGACGGTCAATGCCCGGTTCCCCGTGGATACCTACGCCAAACTCCATTTCGTTATCCTGCAGCGTGAACGACGGTTGTCCGGCGGCTGGAACGGTACAGGCGCCAATGGCTATGCCAATGGAGTGCCCCAGGTTATTCAGCTTACGGCCCAACGCCGCACAGGCTTCCAGCGAATCACCGCGTTCGGCGGCCGCGCCGACCAGTTTTTCGATCAATACGGTATTCGCCACGCCACGTCGACCGGCGGTATACAAACTGTCTTTCACCGCCACGTCGTCATCCACCACCATGGTAGTGACTTTGACACCGCTTTCGTGCAGCAACTCGGTGGCGGTTTCGAAATTAAGAATGTCGCCGGTGTAATTTTTGATTATCAGCAGCACGCCTTCGCCACCGTCAATTTGCATGGCGCATTCGAACATTTTATCGGGTGTGGGCGAGGTAAAAATCTCACCTGGACAGGCGCCAGAGAGCATGCCCTGACCAATGTAGCCGCAGTGCATAGGTTCGTGTCCGCTGCCGCCACCGGAAAGCAGTGCCACTTTGCCCATCACCGGCGCATCTGCGCGGGTGACATATACCGGATCCTGATGCAGTGCCAGGGAAGGATACGCTTTCGCCAGTCCGGCGAGTTGTTCATTCAGTACGTCTTCAACACGGTTGATCAATTTTTTCATTATTTATGCTCCGCAGACAGTCCTGGATGGCTGCCAAATTCGGGCAGGCATCTGATGTAGGGTATCGGTTGGTTCAACGTCACGGCGACCGCTCGCTGCCGATAAGGTAATTTTGCACACGGGTAGTCAAAAGAAAATTGATGTGATTGGTGTTTCAATACGGAACATTAGCATCTTTTAATGTTCCATATTGAAACGCGGTGGTGCATAAAACAGCGGAAGTGAGAGATGCGGCAAAGTTTATGCTGACGGCATCATGAGTAAAACGTTATTCCTTACTCTTCTTTGCCATTAAAATCGAAAAACCAGAACAAGATAAAACCAATAAAACCAAAAATTAGCAGAATAGCCAGGGTATAGACTTCATATCGCGCGGCATCTGCAGCAATCGCCTGTAACTTGTCCATTGCTGGGGCTGGCTGCTCTTTGAATAGCATGAGTTGCCATTCATAAAGGTTTGTTGTTTTTATCTCTTTAATCGGTTCCCAAATATGGTTAGCCGCCGCGCCGAGTGCTAAAGCAGAAAACAGTGCGCCGTAAATACGTTGGCGTTTTTCCTGACGCTGACTAATAGCCTGGCGCATGAGCTGATCCAATTGCTCTATCTGCGTCATGAGCTCCTGACGTTGCTCAGACAATCCCCACTGCCGAGAGAGATCTTCACTCAGCTGGTTATGTAGGGCATCGTTGCCGACTAAAGCACCTTTATTCATGGCTTTTAGCGCCTGGGCTTTGGTTTCCAGCATCATTTCGGACCAGTCAGATAGACGACGAATTTTTCCCTTTCGGTTGTGTTTTTGCTGCGACTCGAGCAGATCCTTGAGCCACTGTTCAATCTGTTGGGCAGAGTTCGCCAGAAAATTTTCATACTCATGGCTTACATCCGCTACAGAAATGGCAGCTTTAATCAGTATCGCCAGATGTTTATCCTCTTCTTCGCGACAGAAGATTGTGACGCCATGACGGTGAGCGACAACCAGAATATTGCTGTACCATTGGCAGTGGTACTCGCTGGTGGGGGGGAGATCCGCAGGACTCCTAACGACGCGCGTGCTATCGCTCTGTGCTGCCAGCCAGGCATGAAAGGTGGGGGTATCGATCATTCGCATCAGCGGGACGATCGTAATATCACCACCCTCCGGGATGCGATGCTGATAGACACGAATGCATTTACCTTTTGTGCGGCAATCAAGTTCGGGTAAAGCTATTGGCACAATGGCGTTATCAAGATAACGGGTAAAATAATTTTCCCAGATTGCGGGCAAAACGTCTTTTTGCCAGGTCAGTTTCGAGCCGGGCTCTCCGGGTGCAAGCTGCTTCGGTGCCGCAATTAGCGTCATTCTGCCTTGATCGTCGTACCAGGGTTGGTTCGGTGCGCCTGGGATCAATTTATCGCTTCCGGCCAGGCGATAGCTTTCGAGAAAACGCGGAGTATCGTGCGGGCGTAGTCCTTGCCAGGCCACATCTTCACGTTGTTCCAGAGCGGACCACAGGGCATCAAGGCGTGTCCCCTGAATCGGGTTGAGCGAAATAACGATATCATTTCCCGTACCCACTTCTCGCGGTCGATAAATGGCCAGCAACCCAAATCCATTGTGCGTCCAACTGCGTTCTTTATCGCACCGCGCGAGAATTTTCAACATACCAGAGGGGAGCGTTTCGGTAATAAACAGTGCATCAACCACCGTTTGCCGCTGGCCTGTGCCGAGATCCAGCAGGAGTTGGCAGGTAACCGAACGCTTGATAACGTGTTGGTAAATCTGTTGCTCATACGCCAGACTTGCGACCGCACTTGCATAACATTGCGTGTGCATGGGCATAATGCCTGCGGTGGGGTCTGGGTTGGCTATCATCATATCGCTCAACAGGCGAAGGCAGGCCAGCATGTTGTGGCGAACAACGACAGTATCATCCATGGATTGCTCGCACAGGCTGCTATGCGCGAGTGCGGATAACAAGCAAGCGGCAGAACGAGTTGTATCATCACCGTCCAGATAAATACCGCTTTCCCATGCGGTGACGTATTCCAGCCACGGATGTGTTGATAGCGACAGCGAACCAGCGGCATCGAGATGGTTCAAAAACAGCAACAGCGTAAAACAGGTATCCAGAGAGAAATCTTCGATAACGATTCGTTGTATTCCCTGGACACTTGAGAGTTTACTGCGCCATATAGACCATTGACGATCGTCGGCATTTGCCACCAGTTCACTCACCGAATTGTAGTGACCTGCACGGTATCCTTTGTTATTGAGCGCGACACCCTTTTGGCTTTCCGTATCATTGCCGTCGCCCAATCCGATCAGTAGGCTGCCTGCCGGTGCATCACGCTGCGACGGATTGAACTCGAAAGTAAACAGCGGCCATGCATTATTGAATGCGAACATATAATTCTCTTTCGATGAATGTGTTGTTGGATCGCTCATTATTTGACTACGTTATAAATGACCCGTTGTGAGCGACTCCAGTTATCGCCAATCGCAATATTGGGTTCATGGTTTTCTTGTTTTACGCAGTAGTTCTTAACCAGGCTTTTTAACTCTGCCTCGTTGAGTGTGCCGAACATCAGACGCGTATTCAGTTCTTTCAATAACACATCATGGAGTGAATAAGTGGTCGGTCTTTGCAGTGAAAATTGCGCCGCGTCAGCCAGTAACTCACGCGCATTATCGGCCATCAGACGGCGCTCACAGCGACCTGCAGGTTCATTTTTGGCCATTTCTTCATCGTAAGCTTTCTTCTGGGCTTTCTCAAAATTAAGCGCTCTGTCCAGTTCCGCTTTAATACCCTGAACATCCTTGGCAGAAGAACAGAATGTTTTTAAATAACGAATCTGTATGGGGGTCAGCGTGCCATTGTGGTCCGCTTGCTGACGTAATTTACCGGCCATTCTGAGGCAGCCGTTTTTTTCATCCATCAACGACGCTGATTGTAATAGGGCATTCAACGTTTCCTGGCGATCTTCCTGTAATGCGGCTTCGGCATAATACAGTTTCCAGCGCATGCCTCCGGCAAGAAACAGATTGACAACCTGGGTATCACCGCGATCGATAGCGGCGCGAAGATTTTTTTCATCCCAGGCAATGCCGATATTCGCCAGTTCTTTACGCGGATCGTTACTGGTTTCTTTTTTCGCCCCAGCAACCGTTTTACCCACTTCCCCGAGATCGCTACGGATGGACTCCGTATTCACCAGCGTCTTGGTTGAGGTTCCGAAAGTCAGTACTGAGCCAACAATAATGACGACGATACCGCCCAGCACCCAGGCTACTCGATTGCGAATGATGCGCGTATCAATTTTGATTTTTCCAATATCCTGAGCCTGAGCCACCAGATCATCCTTTATTTCCTGAACGTCACCGCCGAGATCTTCAATTTTTTGGGCTGTCTGTTCGAAATAGTGAGCAACCTCAGCATTGCTGTCATCAAAAAAGCGATCAGGGTTAACTTTTACCCGGCCTTCGTCGAAGGCCTCCTGTACCGGCTCAGTAATTTCTTGGTAATAGTAATTCACCAATGTTGTTTGGACGGAGGTTACCCGCTTATGATGCGCCAGACGGTTGCGAATTACGCGAATATCGTCAAGAAAGGTATTCAGTGTTCTACGTTTATCGTTAACAAAGCTGAGCAAGGGGGTATATTGATAAAGTGGAGAGTAGTGGATGGGATATTCGTCTTTATCAATAAATAGTGAGGCGAGTTCACTGAAAAGGGTACCGCTCAATACGTCATCACGATCGGCAACGTTGAGCCATTTTTTTACACGTTCCTGACCAAATAGTTTGTTTAGGTGCTCAAGTAGGGCTTGTTGGTTATTGTACGCTTCATTAATTAAACTACGAATGGTCAGCTCTAATGCTCGTACCTGCTGCAAACTACGTAACTGCTTTTCTTCGCCTTCGTTATGCAGCGTCGTTGAATAAGTTAATTGAGGCTGTTTTTCTCGCAAATATTCGAGCTGCCACAAAAAACGCAACGCGGCAATGGTCAGATTTCTGTCGGCAGGCTGGCCATCTGTATTTCTGCCGAGCCATTTGTTCAAGGTGCGTAATGCCGCAAGAAAGCTCGCCATTTCCTGCTCATTATAGTTAAACCGGGCCGCTACACTGCTCCAGTTGCCCAATCTCTCTCGGGCTTTATCAAGTGAATAATAAAACGTATCAGGCGAAAGTTGCGTGGGGGCTGGCATACCCAGCAGGGATAAGATTTGTGGAAATGCGCTGTCGAAAAGAGACAGGCAACGAGTAAAATCGTTGTGCTCAGAAGCAGATGAATGATCGACCATTATATTCTCACGTGGTTATTCGCTGAGTTTTCCCGGCCCGATCTAATCGCACTGTGTCAGGCAACTTTCCCTGCAGCCAGAATGCCATAATTCGACAATTATTCGGGATTTTTAATCAGTTCGTCAATATATATGGGGGGCGTAATATTGGTAGTAGACATTGCAACCAATAATGCGTTGCTATGGGTTCTTAACGCAAATTATGGTTGCAGCGATGGAATTTAATGTTTATTGGCTAACAAAATGCGCAGATCTTGGGTAAGTAAAACGCAGAAAGCGGGGCAGATGAATCAGGCTACTACACGCCAATAATGCCACAAATAATGCAGCATTATTGGCGTAACTCACGACTGGCGTTTATCGTCGGTCAAAAACGTTGGCGTATCTGCCGTCGTATTAGCCCGGATAAATTCCGCGATCTTTACGTGCCAGCAGAATGCGTTCGCAGGCAACAATGTAGGCTGCGGTACGCAGGGAGCAGGATTTCTCAGCTGCTTTTTCCCATACGTGCACCATCGCATCAGTCATGATTTTGTCCATGCGATTGTTGATCTCTTCTTCACTCCAGAAGAAGCTTGCCATGTCCTGGACCCATTCGAAGTAGCTGACGGTTACGCCGCCTGCATTACATACGACGTCAGGTACCACGATGATACCGCGGCTTGCCAGCATATCATCGGCATCCGGGTAAGTCGGGCCGTTAGCGCCCTCAAGTACCAGTTTGCAGGTCAGCATTTCTGCACGCTGACGGGTAATCTGTCCTTCCAGCGCGGCAGGGATCAGGATATCCATCTCCACGCTCCAGAAGGCTTCGCTGGCGATGGTTTCAGCGCCAGGGAAACCGGCAATCTGTTTGTGCTCTAACTGCCAGGCAGACAGCGCGGTCATGTCGATACCCGTGGAGTTAAACAGCGTTGCGGTGTGATCCTGAATAGCGACGACACGCGCACCCGCTGCGGCGAACAGGCGGGCGGCTTCGCTGCCGACGTTACCGAAACCTTGTACCGCCACGCGAGCGCCTTCAACTTCAATGTTCGCACGACGCGCGACTTCCAGACCGCTGACGAAAACGCCGCGACCGGTGGCTTTATCTCGGCCTAACGAGCCGCCAAGGTGAATAGGTTTACCGGTGACCACACTGGTCACGGTGGTGCCGTGGTTCATGGAGTAGGTATCCATCATCCAGGCCATGACTTTTCCGTTAGTACCTACATCCGGCGCAGGAATGTCTTTCTGCGGCCCAATGATAATGCCGATTTCGCTGGTATAACGGCGGGTTAAACGCTCCAGTTCACCTTCAGAAAGTGAGAACGGATCGACGCGCACACCGCCTTTGGCTCCGCCGTAAGGCAGATTCAACGCTGCGCATTTGATGGTCATCCATGCAGACAGGGCCATCACTTCATTAAGATCAACATCAGGATGATAACGTACACCGCCTTTGCCCGGACCGCGGGAAAGGTTATGTTGCACGCGATACCCTTCAAAATGACGGATAGTGCCGTCATCCATCTGCACCGGGATATCGACAATCAGCGCGCGTTTTGGGTGGCGCAGGGTGTCCACCCAATGGGAAAGTTCGCCCAGGTAAGGGGCCACACGCTCGATTTGTTGCAGGTAGGTATTCCAGGCAGATGTGCTGCTATCTGAAGCGTAAGATAACTTATCCATGATAAACCTTAGTTATAAAAGTAATATGTTCTTAATTTGGCCGTGGTATACAGTGAATCTCACCATATAAACCTAAATTTAACATTTTTTTCATAGAACAGCCTGCCTGGCTAACACGGATTATCGGTATGAGTAGTGTGGGTTTTGGCTTGGTGGTGAATAGTTATTCTTTATTCTTGCTGTCATCGCAGTTGTTTTGCAGTTTATTTAGTTTAATATGCATAACTTGTAAAAATCGCAATTTGTCAGATTTATGACGCACCTCTAAAAGTAAACAATATGATAATAAAATGTGTTTGCTTTATTGCTGTTAAGCTGGGCGTCAGTAGGTCACGGCGATGGTGACAGTATCGGCATAGTTGTCTGGCGTGTAGTTCGCGCTGGGAACGGTGGCGTAAACCGGGTAGGTAGTCGTTGTCCCCGTGCCGCTGCCAGCAACGGTATTGAGCGATGTATTGCCCCACACCATACCGGAAGGACCTGGTGTCGAACTAAGCTGGTAGGGGACTTTATCCGTATTTGACCCCGTGCCTGCCATCACGCCGCTGCCTGCCGTATTGCCGTTGGAGGGTTGAAGTCCGATGGTATAAGGCGTGTTATTGGAACAGGCTACGCCTACGTTATTTGACGCCGTGAGATTACGACCCGTTCCGCTGGTGGGAGCAAAGCTGATGTTAGTCGCGGAGGTGATATTACACTGTTTGCTGACAGCAGCTGTGACGGTGAAAGGAAACCTGGCGGCAACGGTATCACCACAGGTGGTCGGCGGGAAAAGTAATCCGGGATTGAGGGTGACAAGGGCTGTTGCCGTCGTATAGCTATCCTGATAGTTTCCGGGGACGGCTGAAGTTTGTGGCGTGACGATCTGCGCCGATACCGTGAGTGAACCTGTCACTGGCGTCAAATTCAGCAGGTTAAGCTGTACCATGGGAAAAGTGGTTCCCGACTGATACTGGCTGCCCCAGACTTTGGTGCGCCCGCTATCCTGGTAAAGCTGGTATGCCAGCGTTCTGGCGGGGTTTCCGCTTAATGACATATTTCGCGGTGTCACCTGGCCACTGACGGCCGAGGCGCCAATATTAAAACAGAGATTGATCCCAGCCAACGTGTCACCAAGCTCTTTGGCGCAAGTGTAACTGAACGTCATTGATGACGTAGCGCCTGTCGCAGACAGTGGATTGACCGAACCTAAATTTATGGCTTGCACATTGCTCACCGAACAGGTTACCGCATGGCTAATTGCCGGACAAAAAAGTACGGCAGCGATGAGTAGCAGATGTCTTAACCTCATGAGCGCACTCCTGTTAGTGTGGGCGACAAACCAGTGGGCCTATTTGCACAATCCCCTTTGCTGACGCGGGATAGTCAAATTGCACGCGACAACTACCGGTGTCCGTATCAACGCGCAGCGTGTTGTGCTGCTTAAGGGTGTCGAACCATGTCATTCCATCAAAGCCAACGACAGACGATTGTCCTTTTTCGTTGATGGCGTAAGCCATGCTACCTTCAGGAATTGGCTTACCCTGATTGTCGACGAGGATAATCTGCGCAGCGCGGACGGGGGTGATGCCAAAGCTAACCAAAGTACCGGAACGATCGGCTGGCGTGGCATTCGTCTCAACGCGTGCGATCCGCATATTGGCAGGGAGATCCATCGGGTCAATACTGATCAGGTTTTTTTGATAACTGTTGAGCGGTGTGACCAGCAGTAGTCCCTGGTCATCGCTGCGACCGATCAGGTTATTTTGCAATTTGACCGGAACATCAGGCACGCCGTCAGTTGAGACGACGGCAAAACCATTATTGATTTCTCTTGCTGCAAACAGGCCGCCTCCCATAGTCACCAGCGATCCGGTTGCGCCTGCATAACCGTAATGGTTATCCGGTAAACGGCTGAATCCCGCGTACGCTTTACCATAACGTCCCAGATATCCCACTTCGCCCTGGCCACTTTGCCGGGAAGCCTGCTGACTGGCAGCCAGATTCCAACCCCAGCCGCCGTCGGCAGGGGGCGTCAGGCTGGCGTTGAGCTGGTAACCGGTTTCGTCGTTGGTACGTTGTAGGGTGCTGCTGGCGCTCAGATTGTTGTCGGTCGTGATGGTTACCATCAGATAGAGGCTACGATCGCGGTTGTCGTCAATGTTCTGGTTGAATCCGGCATTCAGTGAGATGTTGTCGGTGAGAGATTTAAACCAGCTGGCATTGGCGTAGCGCACCGCATTTTCGTGTGGATATCGAAACTGCAAATAGCTCAGGCTGACATTTCCAGCTGCTTCCAGCGAATAACCAATAACCGTGTTGCTGTTAAGCGTGGGGGGCGGCTCACCGTAATGGGTGGCGACATCGCGATAATCGCCGGAAGTTGCCGTGGTACTGGTACTGAAATTAAACCGTTCGCCGGACCAACGGTAACCAAAACTGTACAAAAACCCGTTCTTTCCTGAGTCGGTACTTGCGGCAAGTGAGGTCGAAAACGTGCCGCTGCGGGTTCCTGGGATCCAGTCGTTACTGAAGCCCGCGTTAATCAGTCCATCGCTGGTTTCCGCGTGAGTCCCGGCGGTGAACGTATTGCTAAACCCGCGACGCCACGTAGCGCTCAATACCGGTGCGCTGGCATAATCAAAAGAGGAGTAACCATAATTTTCGCGTACCGTGCCTAATTCTGCCGACCAGGCGGTTAATCCTTCCCGCAGGAGTTGCTGATCGTTGTAGAACGAGAAATTTTGTACGCTCGTTCTGCCCAACGCATCTGTCATCATCACCTGACCCGTTCCCGCGCCGCTGATGTTAGGCATTGTGTTGATCTGAAAGCTACCTGCGGGGACTTCTCCGTTGTAGTACCTGGCGCCGTCGACGTACAGCTCAACGTTTGACGGTAACGTCGCGGATCCCAGATATGCTGGAAGCGGGGTGGTTGACATATAGGGCTGTAACCCAAAATCGGTGCCTATCTGAATGCCGCCGATTCGCGTCGGTCGGGACCAGATGAGTGAACTAGTCAGGGTATCGCCAACGGTTAACGCCAACATCGAATCAGGAAATGACGTACGCCAGCTGGTGTCGAGGCGCTCAACGCTGTTATCGGCATATTCCTCGGTAGAGTACTGCGTCAACTGAGTGGTGCTGAGCACGCCGGTCGCATTGAAGGCGCGAATTTCGCTGAAGGTATTGATTGCGCTTTCATCCCCCTGTTGCGTATAGATATCATAATTGAGCAGCGCCCCGCGTGATGTTGTTGCCGTTGGCGCGGTTTCGGTGGGCGAGTTAAGCTGCGTGGTTGCAAGATCGAGTGAACTGAGTGGCGCAGTAAGCGAGAGCGTTTGCAACTGAACGTTGTAGTCAATGGTTAGCTGGGGGATATCGTTCAGGCAGACGGCGTTAGTGACGTCTGGAGCAAAGCGAAAGCCCATTTTACGCAGAGTATCTGCTCCTGCATAAAGCTTTCCATTATCGTAGCCAAAATGTACCAGCCCAACGGGATTCCCATTTAAGGTGACGTCGAGATACAAATCGACTCCCGTAATCTGTGAGGCGCTATTAATAACACCATTTTCGTTCTGGTTATTATTCAGCGTTTGTGCGCAAACCATTCCCGATATTAATACTCCATTGAGAAAGCAATATTTCACCAGAAGCCAGGATCTGTTACAGATCTTGTACTGTTTTTTGGCCATTGATTGTGACTTCAACTTTCCCGCCGTAATGATTATTCCTGGCTGACGGGGAGACTATCCAGCGCATTGTTGATCCGGGTAAAACGTAGCCTAATAGTCCGGGTGTAATGACTTTTTTAGTACCGTCAGGGCTTATAAATGTTGCAGCAGATAACTGAGCATGCCCATTTCCCTGATTACTGACTTCAATAAATTTTTTGCCATCCAGTTGCTGTAATTTCCATTGCAGTTTTGCCTGCGTTTGTGCCGCTGATGTTGGTTGAATGAAAACGGGAACAGAATAATGCAGCACAAACTGAAGCTTGTTTTTTTCTACTTTTGCAGGCGGTAACTCATCTATCGATAAACGATAAGCGTCTTCGGCATGTGCCGAGGGAGGGTTTGTGCGAATAACACGAATCAACTGACGTTCTCCAGGGGCTAATGCTAACATCGGCGGGCTAATCACCAGCCCCTGAGAGGGAGAAAGTTTGTCGTCATAAGCGCTTTGACTCCAGCGAAAAACCCGAACCTGGGCATTGAGCACATTTTCACCCGCGTTACTCAGCCAGATACCATCGGCATTTTGCGTCGCTTGCAACGTTAACGTGACCGGGGCTATTTGCAGTCCGCTGGCGGTGGCAAGATTGATGCTCGCAACCATCCCTAGCAGGCATGCGCAGGCACACTGCTTTACAGGCAGTTTTACTCTCATATGGCTTCCTGAAGTTAGTAGTTAACGTTAACCGTTACTGTGTCGGCATAGTCGTCAGGAGTGAAGTTGGCGCTCGGTGCGGTGGCATAAACAGTATACGTTTGCGCCAGACCTGTACCCGTCGCCGCTACCCCATTTCCAGGTGCGGTGTCGGTGGCGGTATTCCCCCACACCGGACCTGTTGCTGACGTACGATTTAGCTGATAGGGCACTTTATCGGTATTGGTGGCAGCGTTAGCTACGGAGGACATGGCGCCAGAACCCGTTGTCGTCCCTCCATTGGCAGCCGACGGTGCCAGGCCGATAAAATAGGGCGTGGTTTTTGAGCAATTAATTGAAATAGTGTTGCTTGCACTGGTATTTGTCGCCGTGGTATTCACCGGACCAAGTGTAATATTTGAAGCCGAACCGGCAGTCACGGTACAGGCCTTTTGAATCGTCATCAGCACCTGAAATGTTCCGTTAACGGTTGCTGCATTTGCCACAGAAATAATGGAAAAGGCGCAGCAACAAAGAATTAAGCGTTTGTCTAAGACTAGAGCCATATCCTTTACCTTTTTCAAATAACCACATTTATTACTTTAGAAAAACAATAATGTGGCACAAGAAGACATAATTTAACCCTAGAATAAGTATTAGACGTACGCCAGTTGTTCTAATAAATTTTACTTAGGAAAAAGGTGATGTCGTCTGCAAAAAAATAATACCAATGGGTTAGTATATTGTTTTGTTTTTATGCTATGGCCGGGGTTAAGTCAGGAGGATCGAGGGCAACATATTCCTTGGATGGTACTCAAAATAACCACCCAAAAAATGAGAGTTGTATGATTTATCTTACACGTATTACGTGTAGGTTACGGGCTGTGGAAAATGACCTTATAACCTTGTTCATTCCAGTGTTGGAGCAGTTCATTTTGTCTGCGGGTTGGCGTAATACCTGTCCAGACAAAAAGGGTTTGCCCAGGGAAAAGTTCAGGTCTTGGCGATTCAATGGGTTCAGCCAGAACGGCAATATGCCAACCAGATTGCGATAAGCGCCAGGCTTCGAGCCACAGACGGGTTCTGTCTTCAACATCCCAGGCCATCAGGAGGGCATCCTTTCCTGACTTGCGCCGCGTTTCAGACAGCAGTGTGGCAACATATTCAATCAATGCGCCATCAAGCATGCTGTTCATTATGCGGGATGTATTATGGTCAAGTATCAGCCGTTGACGTACGGGAAGATAAACGTGATCGATCAGCGCATCTACGGGGTGAACGCGACCGAGTGCGGTAATTTTAGCTCGCAGCTTCGGTGGATGCGCCATGCGAAGAATGCTCATCATCTCTTCTTGTAATTGATTCCAGTCGTCGTCAGCTTGACGGGTACTGGTTTCCAGCAATGCCTTAACTTTCCCAACAGGTATGCCATTGCTAATCCAACGTTTTATTTCTTCAATACGCTGAATATCTTCTTCATCAAAGAGTCGGTGGCCGCCTTCACTGCGTTGAGGTTTGAGTAAACCGTAACGTCGTTGCCATGCCCGAAGGGTGACAGGATTTATCCCGCAACGTTCTGCGACATCCCCAATGCTGTAATAAGCCATAGTTCCCCCGGGCACCCCTGATTCTCCGTCACCGATATGCGGTTCCTGTTACTTTGTACAACATGCATCAAATTGTACAAAACATACAGAGGATTCTAGCAAAATTAAGATTTACTTTACTATCACGCAGGGATTAAATGCTGAATTTTTATGTTCAGCATGAGGGCGGTTGTGGTGATTGTTTATTTATAACAATGCGTTAGTTATTTTGACGCTGAGAAATCATTTTTCTCTGGCCATGCAACAGACGGAATACCATTCAGGCAGGCTTGTGCAAAAAGGTTACCCTGGAAGATTTCAATACCTGCGGACTCAAGCCACATCCACTCTTCAGGTTTTTCAACGCCGACTGCGGAAATCATGATTTCCAGTGAAGTGCAACATTTGATAATTGCCTGAATGATGGCCTGTCTTGGTCCACTTTTATGCACATCCGTGATCAGCTCGCGGCTTATCTTAATTCGGTCGGGTTGAAAACGAGACAGAAGCTGAAGCCCGGCAAAACCTGCCCCAAAATGATCTATCGCCACACAGATCCCCGCAGCCTTGAGTGACTTTACGGCCTGCGCGAACGTATCAAAGCGCGATATAACTTCGCTTTCGGTAAACTCTACAATGATTTGTTCAGGCACCAGTCCGTGCGCCGCGATTTCGTTTATCAGAAAGCTGACTGCATCGGGTTTGTTTACCAGGGTCATGGGGAGCAGATTGACTGACAGCATTTTGTCGTTAAGTCCCAGCGCGCTTGCCATTGCAAAAGCAGTCTTTTTGCTCTGCAGATCCGCGGTATACAGTTCTTCAGGATTTAAGTTGCCAAAATAAGTTGCGGGCGTTTCACCGTCTCTACCACGAATAAGTGCTTCCAGAGCAATGACGCGCTGCGACATAGGATCGATAATGGGTTGAAAAGCAAAGCTGAAATCGATATTGGACGGGAGTGTGCTTTCATCCAGGAGAGTACAAGAGTTGTCGGCAATAAAACTCCAGTAATCAGGCGCAGGTATTTCAAAATAACTCGATTTTTCCGTCGCAAGGACAAATGTGCGGAAAAACTGTAATGCCCGGTCATCATAGGTGAGCTGAAATTTTGATGTTCCCTTGTTAAGTACCGCTTGCAGGACGTCATTGCGTTCATGTTTTTGTAAATCAAATAACTCCATTCCCACCTTTCCGAATCTTCTCGCAGGCGCGTAATCGCACATCAGCTCAACGATATTGTGGTGCCGTGGATCGTTACATATACAACGATAAATCTCTTTTACCTGCTCCTCAGGTCCTTCAAGCAGTTGGAAAAAGTGGCGGCCATTAAAGAGTAAAATCCCCGTAACATCGGATCGCCGGTTTTTTAGATTTGCGGCTGTCACCATATCCTCAAGCGCTCTGAGGGGGGCGTCATCACGTAGATGGCTACGGTAAATAATGGTCGTGAGCATGGACAATCCGGGATCAAGGGAAGGGAAGAGATATGGACAGTATCAAACAAACCAGCTTATGTCCTGATTTTAATACATTATTCTAACTTTATTTTTACAAACAAAGACCCTCAAACAGATCGAATTCATTCGTTAAACGAAGTGGATTGTACAACTGAATTTGATTTTATGTAGTTTGGTATTCATCTAACTTGCTGATTGTATTGATTTAGCACTTTTTGATAAAAATTGATGGTTCGTGTTGTACACATTTTTGGTACAACTTTGCTACTGTTATAAAACTTAATATTCACCAGCATTTTGTTACAGGAGCATGACATGCAGCAGCATACCGTTCGCACTGATACTGCAAGCGCGATTTCTCGTTACTTTGCGAAGGCGCATCTGGCAACTCAACAGGAAACATTGGGAGAAATCGTCACTGAGATACTCAAAGATGGACGAAATCTGAACCGCAAATCACTTTGCACCAAGCTTCTGTGTCGTCTTGAAAAAACATCCGGGGAGAAAGAACAGAAACATTACAATGCGTTAATTGGCCTGCTTTTTGAATAAAATAAACCCCTTACTTATAGGGGTAAGTAGTGAAGGAGTTATGAAGAAAACTGATAGTGAACGCCTGAAACATGAAATTACAGGTTTGGCTGTGCTAGAAATTTTGCGAATGCATACAGACGTTTCGTTAGCTGCAGTGATTAAGCAATTGCGACTTATGCAGGCCAGTGAAATAGATGGCACACGCAAGCAATTAATTGACAGCGTTATCAATGATTTTACAAACATTAATCCGGGGAAGATAAGTAGAAAACCGGATAAAACCAGAGATGAGAGTGCTTTCAGTGCCAGCAAAAACCCTAAATTACATTAAAGATAATCTTCCAGACTATACAAGCGAGGTTACCATGCTTCATGAAATTAATGTCCACAGTGTAATGACGGATAAAGCTTTATCAAGTTACTTCCATAATGCAGGTGAGCTATTAGCAGATGAGTCTGTGGTATTGGGTCAGGCGGTAACCAATGTAATTCTGGCAGGTGATAATGTTAATAATAAAAACATCATTTTAAGCCTGATTAGTTCTCTGGAATCAACAGTTGACGTTGTCCAGGCAGATGTTATCAGAAAAACCCTAGAAATAGTGCTGCGCTACACAGCTGACGACGTCTAAAAAGTCTTCATATTAATATAATATGTACAGTACCTTTGTTATATGCTGAAAGCACTCATGCTGAGCATTTTTTTGATTAAGACTATACATAGCACCCTCTCTAGAACAATTGTGATTTTTCATTGAGGCCATAATGATGAACATCGTTCAGGAACACACTGGAAACGCAGATTTATGGATTGATGATATTTTTATCAGGCAAGGGCTAAAGAATATTCTTGCAGATATTGTTTTCGAAGATGATAAGACGCATCTGGTTTTTTTCACTGCCAATCACTTTGAGGCGGTAAAAAGGCAAAATTACGATCTGAAAACGCATCGTCTGGTACTGCTGATTGATGGTCATCTGTACAGATATCTCAATGACTTATCACTTTACAGACTGCCAATAGATGTTAGCGTTGCCACATTCAAACAATTTATTATTGATATTACTCGTTCTGGCGGTATACACGACAATCAGTCGGAACTAAATATTTCTCTGACTGCGCGAGATAAATATATTTTAACGCAGTTAGGGGAGGGGCGAACTATTTTTGAGATATCAGCTTTGTTAAATCTACATTTAAAAACGATTTACCAGGCTAGGCAGAATCTGATCAAGAAACTTGGTTGTTCTGGGCTGATTGATTTTCAGGGAATACTGCGAGCGAAAATATTCCGCAACTGGCTGGAACATGCCTGAGTAAATCGACAGTTCGTACTTACTGTTGGGGGATACGACAGGGCCAATGGCCCTGTCCGATATATTTTAAACTTCGCTACTCTGTCACCAGTTCATTTCCCATCTTCTGCTGATGATGCTTTTTGCTCAACGAGAAATAGCCAAATATTAGCGTTATTACCACAATGCTGGCCATAATCAGGAAGATTTCCTGATAGCCCACTTTATCAAACAACTTACCGACAGGCAGTGACAGCACGATAATGCCAATGGAACTGGCGATATTGAAGCCAATGAGATATATCGTTGATGACAGGCGTTTGTCAAAATTCGCTACGCTGAATTTAAACACTGAAATAACAAACAGTGGAACTTCCAGCGCATGAAGCATTTTAATCAAGGAGATAATATAGATATCGGTGAACAGTGCTGAACCCAGGATTCGACAGGTCATGATTGTGCCACCCAGCAGCAATGCGGATTTAGGCCCGATGCGGTTAATCAGGAATGGAACCAGCGCCATACCGACGGCTTCCATAAAGACCTGTACCGAGTTGAGGTAGCCGTATACGCGTGGTGCCAGTTCGGGATCGTCAAATAAGCTGGCGTAAAACACAGGGAACATCTGCTGATCGTAGATGCTATAGAACGACCAGGTGCCGACGACAAAGATAACGAAAAACCAGAACTGCGTATTTTTGAAGATAGTGAGAAAATCATTTCGGGTCAGCGCGTCAGGTTCAGGAGAGCGCGTTTTTACAGAAGATGGGGCGGGTGAGTTGGTTTTGAACAACACGTTAATCAACAGGAATAACACCCCCATTACCGATACGCACCAGAAGTTAATGTGTGGGTTGATGCTGAAAAAGATACCGCCAACAAAAGTCCCTGCGGCGTAGCCAAGCGATCCCCACAAGCGGGCGGTGCCAAATTCAAAGTTGAATTTGCGGCTCACTTTTTCGACGAAGCTTTCTACCAGACCACAACCCGCGAGGTAGCCAAGGCCAAAGAAAATGGCTCCCAGCGCCATACCAAGCTTGAAGTTGGAGGTCAGCAGCGGTTCGTAAACATAAATCAGGAACGGGCCGCTGAGCGTGATGACTATCCCCATCAGCCAGATAAGGTGTTTACGGGTGCCGAGCTTATCCTGCAGAAAACCGTAGATCAGCATAAACAGCATGCTAAAGAACTGGTTTACGGCATACAGCATTCCCAGCTCCGTTCCGGACAGGCCAAGTTTATTTTTTAGCCATATCGCATAAAAAGACCACCACAACGACCAGGCGGCAAAGAAAAAGAGCAGATACCCGGATGAGTATCGATATTTGTCATTACTGAACGGCATATTTATCTTCATGATTTTTCCAATCCAGATCAGGTCATTGTAAGGTCTTTCTGATACGACGTAACGAGTGCGCTTTATTACGGGGTAATCGTTCTCCGTAGCGACGGTTGTGACTGAATAAAGCTGCTCAGGTGTTGGCTGTCGGGAAACGCGCTTAGCGCGCCACGCCGGGTGGTCGCCAGAGCACCACAAGCGCTGGCCTGCTCGATAAGTGGAAGTAGCGTTGACGTCGATGTGGGCCAGCCTTCCTCGGCGAGTGCCGCCAGCAGCCCGGCCATAAAGGCATCACCGGCGCCAGTGGTATCGATACTTTCGACGTTATAGCCGCTTAAAGTTAGCCTGCTGTTTTGCCAGAAAGCGATAGCACCATCGGCACCGCGGGTGACGATTTTCAGGCGTGCAGGAAAATCAACCAGACGTTCGCAGGCGCTACTGAGACAGTTGGTCTGTGTTAGCCACAGCAGCTCTTCTTCCGACATCTTCAGAATGTCGCTCCGCCGGGCAAACTCGTTGACAAGGTCAAACATCTGCATCTCGTTGCTCCACATCTGCGGACGCAGATTGATGTCAAAGCTCAGAGTACCACCGCTCTGTCTCAATGCGGCCATAGCCTGGGCGAGGGTGGCGCGGCAGTCAGGGGCAACCAGCGCCAGCGAACAGAAGTGCAGAATATCGGCGCCAAAGTCGGGTAGTCTCGCCGGGCTGAGAAATTGATCGGCAGACGGATTGACCAAAAACTCAAACTGCCGCTCGCCGTTGGGAGCCAGTGAAACCAGTACGGTACTGGTGTGCTGATGTGCATCAAACTCCAGACTTCCTGTATCCACCTGCGCTGTTTCCAGCGTCTGATGCAGAAATCGACCAAAAGTGTCATTGCCCACACGACCGATAAAACCGCTGGCGCGGCCAAGGCGAGCCACGCCGATTGCCACATTGAAGGGAGCGCCTCCCGAGCAGGCTTCAAACTGCATATTGTCGCGCGGCAATAAATCCACCACAGCGTCTCCGAGCGTCCAGATAGTCATTATTTTTCCCCAAAGCAGTAAGACGGGTGTTTATTTGGCGCTGAGCGGCCAGGCATGCCCTTGATTAAAAATGGCGTGTCCGTTCAGGCTGAATAAGGTCAGTTGGCGATCGTCCGGTTCAGGATAAATACGACTGCTAAGGGTATATTCACCGTGATTGACAAATACCTCTACCGAGGAGCTGTCGATAAATAAGCGCAGAACCAGCCGGTCACCAACTGGCAGCGGCACGCTGCGATAACCAGAGAGACTATGCTGCGGGTAGCGGCGATCCAGCACCAGACGCTGTGCCTGAGCATCGACGTAGACCCGTAGTCCATCACCCAGCGCGATACCATATTCTTCAGCACTGCTGCGGGCGATATCGAGACTCAGTTCGACTTCAATAGCGTGCGCCTGCTCCTCTACCATCAGGGTGCGATTGTGTAGTTCGCTGACCGGCCAGACATGAAGCTCACCGCGTAATAATTCCAGCTCTTTCACCGGGTTCATACGCAGCCGCTGATCGGTATCGAGCGTCACCTCGCGGGGGAGGGTAAGCATGCCCGCCCAGCCGTCGGCTTGTTCTGGCATTGGCGATTCCCACATCGACAGCCAGCCAATCACGATGCGGCGCCCATCAGGGGTGGTAAATGACTGGGGGGCGTAAAAATCATGCCCGTGATCCATCTCCTGGAAGGCGTGGGTGACGTGAAAATGGAGATTATCCTGCCATTCGCCGACCATATAGCCGCTCTGGAACAGGTTACGGTAATCGTATCCGTCTGCGGCGATGCCCTGCGGCGAGAACATGAAGACGAGCTTATCGTTGAGTGGGAAGAGGTCTGGGCACTCCCACATGTAGCCCATGCCGTCATCGGCCCTGCCGAGCGTGCTGGCAAACTGCCAGTGCTGTAGATCTTGCGAGCGATAGAGCTGCACTTCGCCCACGTCATCGACCCGGGCGCCCACCACCATGTACCAGTTGTCTCCCTCTTGCCAGACTTTCGGATCGCGAAAATGGTGTACACCTCGCGGGGTATCCAGAATCATGCCCTGGCGTTCAAAGTGAATCCCGTCGGTGCTGGTGGCCAGGCACTGTACCTGATACAGGTTTTCCTCTTTCGCCTCGCCGTCAAACTTATGTCCGGTGTAGATCAGAGCCAGCTTATTGTCTTCAACTACCGCTGAACCGGAAAAACAGCCGTCTTTATCTTCCGCCCCTTCTGGTGCGAGTGCGATGGGTAAGTGCTCCCAGTTCACCATATCGCGGCTGCGCGCATGGCCCCAGTGCATTGGTCCCCAGACCGGCTGCCACGGATAGTGCTGATAGAACGCATGGTAGTAACCATCGAACCAGGACAGACCGTTGGGATCGTTCATCCAACCCGCTGGTGGCGCCAGGTGATAGCGTGGATACCAGCGCGGGTTTACAAGGTCTTTCTGCTGGCTTAAGGCTTCGTTGGCTTTGGAAAGTAGTGACGTCATTTGCTTGTCCCTGTAAGTGAATTGATCAAAAGATAACGTTAACATTCTCAGTTTTCTCGCAGATTTGATGGTAATATCGATGTTAATCACAAAAGTTAACGTTAACATTTTGTGGGCGTTATCGAGATCGCATTTTCAGACCCCGGCAAAGTGAACATCGGCGAAGGAGAGGGTATGGCATCTTTAAAGGATGTGGCGCAGCGGGCTAACGTCTCGTTAATGACCGTATCGAGGGCGATTAACGAGCCCGAACGACTACGGCCTGAAACCTATAAAAAGGTGATGGAAGCGGTAGATGCGCTGGGGTATGTCTCCGATCTCTCCGCTAAAAAAATTCGTGGTGCAAAAACCACGGCTAACACGATTGGGGTGCTGGCGCTTGACACCATGACTACGCCATTTTCCGTCGAGATAACGCTCTCTATCGAAGAGACCGCGCGGGCGCACGGTTGGAATAGCTTTGTGGTGAATATGTTCAGCAATGACAAGCCAGAGAAAATGGTTGATCTGCTGTTGGCGCATCGCCCGGACGGTATTATCTACACCGCGATGGGACTGCGCCAGGTACCGGTACCGGAAAAGCTGCATAAGTATCGCTGCGTGCTGGCGAACTGTGAAAGCACAAGCGGCCCTTTTCCCACCTATATTCCCGATGATGAACAAGGGCAATATCTTGGTGTGAAAGCGCTGTTGGCCGCAGGCTATCGCCGACTGCTGTGTATCCACCTACCGAAAGGAATTGTGGCGACCGATCGCCGTCGGGCGGGAATGGAGAGGGCTTGTCGTGAAGCGGGTGTCGACCCTGATGCAATGTTCCACCACTATCTTCCGCCGGGCGAGCGCCACCATATTGATGCGGCGGAGATTGCCGGGCATTACCTGAGCGGCGCGCGCCCGATGTTCGATGCGGTGGTGTGCGGTAACGACCGCGTGGCTTTTGTTATCTACCAGCTCTTGCTGGGGCGAGGGCTGCGCATTCCGCAGGACGTCGCTGTGCTGGGTTATGACAATATGGTGGGCACCGGCGAGCTATTTTTGCCGCCGCTCTCAACGGTACAGCTGCCGCACTATGAAATCGGGCGTCTTAGCGCGCTGCATCTTATCCAGGGGCTCGATCACCGGGATACCGTGCGGGTAGACAGCCCCTGGCTTCCGCGCGCCTCAATATGATTAACCTAACTGCTTCGTTTCATCAACCGGAGGGATGTGTGAATTATGTGGGGGGTATCGCTAATTTGCTGGTGGATGTTACAAAACTGAAACGTGGGGGTACTGCTAAGTCACGGTTTAGCGCGCAAGGCTCAAAGTTGGGGCGTGTATTAAACTCTCGTCGTAATTTAGGGTTTCAATAAAATAACCGTTATCTATTAATGTTAACGTATCAATACATCGTAACTTACGAAACGTTTAGATTTTAGTTCGTACTTACCCATCTATCGCTCTTCTCTGCTCATTCTGCTTCTCTAACTTCAGCGGGACGCACAAGCGTCCACCACATTAACCACATGCAATAGTTCAGCTCAGTGACATCGGATTCTACGGCGGTTATAGGCTTTTACGGCCCTTTTTTAGCCTACAGATAAACCGTGAAAATTGTGATCCCGTACTCAGATAGTGCATTCCGTGGTTGCCTTTTAACCACAGACTTTTATTGTATTCTCATTGTATACAATTAAAATACAGAAAGGTGAGTGTGAAAGTGATTGATACCCATAACCATATTTGGCATTGCCAGGGAGAGCATTTTGCCTGGATCACAGACGATCTGGCGGCAATTCGCCGTGATTTTCTTATTGACGATTTGCAGGCCGTATTGGCTGAAAACCACATCGAAGGCGCCATTTTAGTACAAGCCATCCCTTCAATTGAGGAGACCGAATGGCTGCTGGAAATAGCTGAGCATCACGATGAAGTAAAAGGTGTTGTGGGATGGGTGGATATAAACCGCGGGGCTGGGATCGCAGAGGATTTGCAGAGACTGCAGAGAAAATCCCGCTATCTGAAAGGGATCCGCTATATGTCTCAGGGCTTGCCTGAGAGCCATTTAGTGACCCCGCAATTTATCCAGGGGGTACGTTGCGTTGGAGAGCAGGGGCTGGTGTATGAACTGCTGGTTACGCACCAACAGCTGGAGGCGGCAAGCCAGCTTATCTCTGCTTGTCCGGAAGTGACCTTTGTTATCGAGCATGCGGCAAAACCCGCAGTTCGCGATGGGGAAATTACCCGCTGGCGTGAACAGTTAATGTTGATTGGTGAGGCTTACAGCAATGTTTTTTGCAAACTATCAGGCCTGGTCACGGAAGCAGATTATGCCCGCTGGACGGGACCTGAGCAGGCGAGCCAGGAGCTGGAACCTTATTTTAGCTCGGTTTTTGCCGCATTTGGTGATGAGCGAGTGATGTATGGCTCCGACTGGCCTGTTTCTCTACTGGCATTACCGTACGCCGACACTTTAGGGCTTTACCAGAACTACCTGCAATCTCACCAGGCTCTTTCCAGCGATAACTTTTTTTATCGCGTGGCAGAGAAGGTTTACTCATTAAAGTAACAGGGGGGCACTTATGGAAGTCGTTCAATATATCCTCGGATTTGGCCCGGCAGTGGTCATTCCAATGATTATGTTTTTATTTGCCGTGCTATTTGGCGCGAAACTTGCCGATGCGGCAAAAAATGCAATGACGGTAGGTATTGGGTTTCTCGGTCTTTCGTTGCTGATCGGTTTTATGGTGACATCACTCAGCAGTTCGACAGAAGCGATGGTAAAAAACCTCAATCTTCATTATGAAGTATTGGATCTGGGCTGGCCGTTAATTAGCGCCTTCAGTCTGGCTGCGCTTTCTCTACCGATTGTTTATGCGTTATGTTTTTCCACTAATTTGTTGATGATTTCAACCAATACCACCAAGACCCTTAACGTTGATTTTTGGAATTACTGGCACTTTGTATTTGCCGGAATCATCGTTGAACAGGTGACGGGTTCATTTTGGATGGGGATTTTTGCAAGTTGGATCACATTTATTATTACGCTAAAAATCGCCGATTACATTGCCCCACATGTGCAGAAATTCTGTGACACGCCAAACGTGACCATTACTCAGGCGGAGATCGTCGCATGGGCCCCGCTGGCATTTTTAATGGACCGTGTAATTGATCGCATTCCGTTGATTAACAAAATTGACCTTAATCTCAGCAAAATTGAAGCCAAACTAGGGTTTTTTGGTAGTCCGTTAGCGATGGGGGCCATTCTGGGGGTGATCATCGGTATGCTTGGCGCGCTACCGTTCAGCGATATTATTAAGAGTGGAATGAATTTTGCTGCGGTCATGGTGTTATTACCGACGATGGCGGGAGTGCTGGTCAGTGGTCTGGTACCGATTACTGAAATTGCTTCTGGATGGGTAAAGAAACGTTTTCCAACAAAGTCACTTTATTTTGGTATCAGCGGTGAAATTGCTTTTAAAAACCCTGCGGTATTGTCTGTAGGTATTTTGATGGTGCCACTCACGATCCTGATTAGTACTATTTTGCCTTTTAATACCATGATGCCATTCGCCGATATTCCTTATCTGCCGATATTTGTTGTCTTTGGCACGGTTGCATGCAACGGAAACATGTTCCGTGGATTAATTAATGGCATTGTCATCGTGTGCGGGATCCTGTGGTTTGGTTCGGATCTCGCTGTTGTGTCGCAGGCTTTGGCCGAAAAGGCACAACTGAATGTGCCAAAAGAGATGATGGCCTCATCAATCGATGGTGGCTCACACGCTATATCTTATATCTTCTACAAAATGTTCGAGCTGTTAAAAGGAGTGAATCCTGCGCTCTTGTGTCTTTTTTCTATCGTAGTGACCGGGATTATTATTTATGTGCTGAAGTTGATTTTTAATATTAATAATAAATCAACAGCAGCGACCTCATTAACTGCAAACAAAGTTGACTAAGAATACTGATAAACATCAGGGGAATATTATGATCACTCAGAATACAATTAAAAGTGTAGGGCTTAGTGTACCTTCTTTAACCTTCGGCGCAGCCAGCCTGGCTAATTTATTCAGAACGCTGAGCAATAACGAAGCCATGGACATTGTTGATAAGGCCATTCAGGTTGGCTGGCGCTACTTTGATACTGCACCACATTATGGCAGCGGACTTTCTGAGTTGCGTTTAGGTCTGGGATTACGTGGACTGGAGCGTAGCGAATATGTTTTGTCCACCAAGGTTGGTCGTCTGCTGCAATCCCGGAAACAAGAGCCAGGCCTTGAAGCAGGAGAATTTTTTTATGATGAGAACCCTTTTAACCGACAGGCTGATTACTCCTATGAGGGCATCATGCGCTCATACGAAAACTCTATCCAGCGGCTGGGAATCCGTTATATCGACATTCTCTATGTACACGATCTCGGCACTTATACCTACGGCAATACGGAACTGGAACGCCAACATTTTAAAACCTTCTGTGAGTCAGGGCAGAAAGCACTAGAAGAGCTTAAGCGCAATGGCGATATCAAAGCCTGGGGCGCAGGCGCGAATGAAGAGGCAATCCTGATGGAGGTGATGGATAACGCTGCCCCGGATATCTTAATGCTCGCCAACCGCTACAACCTGCTGGAAACAGACCGCCAGGCGTTCTTTGCCAAATGTGAAAGCAACAATGTTTCGGTGGCTGTTGCTGCACCTTTCGCTACCGGAGTTTTAGTCGCGAAAGATAAATCGAAGGCGTTGTATGAATACGGTTCCGCGCCAGCGCAGGTTATTGAAAAAGTAAATGCGATAGAAGCGCTATGTGCAAAACATGCCGTACCGATTGGTGCTGCGGCGCTGCAATTCCCATTAAGAAACCAAAATGTGGTCACCGTAACCTGCGGCGTTCAATCCGTAGAACAAGCGTTGACTAATTTTGCCTGGGCTAACTGGGATATTCCGCAGGAATTGTGGGATGAACTGGCCAGCATTGGTATTCAGTAAGCATCATTTGTAACTTTGCGAAAAAATTAACAGATATTGAGGATGTAATGAAAATAGTTAAAGCCGAAATCTTTATGGTTGATTTGAAACCTAAAGTAAAACGTGTCGATGCGATTCAGTCTTTTGTCTCCCAAGAGACGCCGATTATTCGTTTAACAACATCGAGTGGAGAAATTGGTGAGGGCTATACCTACACAATTGGCACCGGCGGCTCATCTGTGGTTGCGCTGTTACGAGATCACCTGTTACCGAAATTGATTGGTCAGGATGCGACGATGATTGAGGGCATCTGGGAATCATTGCTGTTCTCAACTCACGCGACCTCGGTTGGCGCCATTACGTCTCTGGCACTGGCAGCCATTGATACCGCATTATGGGATTTGAAGTGTAAGCGCATGAATTTGCCGCTGTATAAAGTCGCAGGAGGTGCGAAGTCGCGCATGAAGTTATACACCACCGAAGGGGGCTGGCTGCATTTAAGCACTCAGGAATTAGTTGATGATGCGCTGGCTGTTAAGGCGCAGGGATTCTGCGGTTCTAAAATCAAAATTGGTTCTGAAAGTCCGGTGCGTGATATCGAGCGTTTGACTGCTGTACGTGAAGCGGTGGGTGATGAGTACGTGATCATGACTGATTGCAACCAGGCGTTTAAATTCTCGGAAGCCAAACAGCGCGCAGCGTTGTTGGAGCATATTAATCTTTCATGGATTGAAGAGCCGTTTCTGGCGCATGATGTTGATTCTCATCAAAAATTGTGTGAGTCAACCACCATTCCTGTCGCGGTGGGTGAGTCCATTTATTCTATCCAGCACTTCAAAGAGTATTTACAGAATAATGCCGCAGATATTATTCAGGTTGATGTGGCTCGTATTGGTGGTATTACACCATGGCTTAAAGTTGCACATATGGCGGAATGCTTTAATAAAATTGTCTGTCCGCATTTCTTGATGGAATTGCATATATCATTATGTTGCGCCATTACTAATAGCCGTTGGTTGGAATATATTCCACAGCTCGATAGTGTTACTCTGAATAAAGTGAATATTCGCGAAGGATATGCTTTCCCACCAGAAGAACCTGGTTTGGGTATTCAGTGGGACTGGCAGAAAATACAGGCTGATATTGTTGTTTACCATGTCATTAAATAAAACAATTTTTATTTTCTCAGGAATATATTATGTCTGAAAATCATGCTCAATTTCACGGTGCATGGTGCCCATCAATTACGCCTTTTGATCAACAAGGAAATATTGATTTATCGGCACTGCAGCAGCATTTGCGACGTTTGGAAGAGGCTGGGACTCATGTCGTATTGCTAATGGGAAGTATTGGGGAGTTCACCGCATTAACGCTGGATGAACGACTGATGTTTATCCGTGAGGCACGGAAAATGTCATCGCTGCCGCTGGTGGCAAATATCTCAGCTACCTGTATGGCGGATATAATACGTCTGTCAGAAGAGGCCTGGCATTGCGGGTATCAAGCAGTGATGATTCTACCTCACTACTATTTTCAACAAACGCCGGCCCAACTATTGGCATACTACCGAGGTCTGGGGCAGCGCCTGAATGGAAAATGGTTCGCATACAACTTTCCTGCCCGAACTGGATGCGACCTGGACGCGGTACTGGTAGCGCAATTAGCGGCAGAATTTCCCAATTTTGTGGGTGTTAAAGATACTGTTGATTGTCTCTCTCATACTCGCGAAATTATTCAGAAAGTCGCGTCCGTTAGAGACGATTTTGTTGTTCTGTCCGGTTATGATGAATATCTTATCCCAAATCTTCTCGCGGGTGGCGCGGGAGTTATTTCAGGATTAAATAATATTTGTCCCGAACTTTTTGTGCAGGCAATTAAAGCCTGGGATGAAAATGATCTTACCCAGCTTACTGGCATACAGCGTGAGATAAGCCGACTTTCTGCTATTTATAATATTGGTAATGATTTTGTTACTACAATTAAAACCGCGGTGGCTCATAAGTTTCAGTATTCTGGAGAGAAATCAAGAAGCTTTGCGGGGGAACTAACTCGTCAGGAATCGCAACAGATTGACATAATGTTCAGTATCAAATAATCAAAAATCAATAACAGCACACATTATGCCACGGCAATGCTGTATTGCTGTTATACCTCTCTGTTATAAGGTATAGAATATGTCTTATAGAATGATATTAAATGAAACCTCATATTTTGGCGTGGGTTCAATTAACGCTATCGTTGATGAAGTTAAAAAGCGAGGTTTTAAAAAAGCGCTGGTAGTTACTGACCACGATCTTATCCAGTTTAATGTAGCGACCAAGGTACTTGATATTCTTGATAGCGCAGGGTTGCCTTACCAAATTTTTGATAAGGTCATACCTAACCCTACGATTGACGTCGTGCAGCAAGGTGTTGAGGCATTTCGTCAGGCGGGGGCAGATTACCTGGTCGCTATTGGTGGCGGTTCACCGCAGGATACGTGCAAAGCGGTAGGGATAATCATTAACAACCCTGAGTTTGCCGATGTCCGCAGCCTCGAAGGTGGGGCTGACACTAAAAATGCCGCTGTACCGATGATTGCCATTCCAACGACCGCGGGTACGGCAGCTGAGGTGACTATTAACTATGTGATTACCGATGTAGAGAACCGACGTAAGTTCGTTTGCTACGATCCTCATGCTATTCCGGTCGTTGCCATTATTGATGCTGACATGATGGCCAGCATGCCGCCCAGTTTAAAAGCGGCAACCGGTGTTGACGCACTGACTCATGCAATCGAAGGATATATTACGAAAGGGGCATGGGAATTAACCGATACGCTTCATTTAAAGGCGATTGAGATGATAGGGCGTTCGCTACGCGGTTCGATACAGGGAATCGCCCAGGACGCTGAAGGCATGGCGGTGGGGCAGTATATTGCCGGGATGGGCTTTTCTAATGTCGGATTGGGCCTGGTGCATGGGATGGCCCATCCTCTGGGTGCATTCTATGGTACGCCACACGGCGTCGCCAATGCAGTGCTATTGCCGCATATCATGGCATACAACGCCGAGTTTACAGGAGACAAATATCGCCAAATTGCACAGGCTTTGGGCAATACTCAGGCCATGGTGATGCCGATCGAAGAGGCGCGTCAGGCGGCCGTTGAAGCCGTGGCACAGCTTAACCGCGACGTAAATATTCCCGCCCGACTGCGCGATATCGGCATGAAATATGAAGATATCGATGCTCTGGCAGCCGCGGCAATGGCGGACGTCTGTACAGGTGGAAACCCTCGAGATACTTGTATTGAAGAGATTAAGGCGTTGTACCGACAACTCTACTAATTTTTAACTTTCCACATGACCGGTAGAAATACCGGTCATGTTATATGCATAGCCTATTTAAAGCTGGAGAACAGGCGGTTGTAGGAGTTGTTGACGTGATGGGCAATGGCCTCACGGGTTTGTTCTATATCGCGGGCAATAATACCGGCGCAAATTTTCAAATGTTCTTTGGATGAATCAATAATTGAATCATTTTTCATTTTGTCTGAACGCAGCATGCGTAACCGGTCATACATGAAGGTCAGCGTTTTAGTCACAATAGCGTTGTGGCAATCGGATAGCATTTGTTCATGTAGCTCGTTATCAGCTTCGAGTAATAAAGACACATTCGAATCATGAAAACCGACTTCAATTTTATCTTTAATTGTCTGGTAGCGTTGCGGGTCCTGGTTCTCCCATGACAAATTCAATACCATAATTTCAATGTCTTTTCGGATCTGGAAAATATCACGTATTTCACTGAGCGTAATGGGTTTAATGGTTTTCGTTTTATTTTTGGAAGGCTCAATCCAGCCTTCAGTCATCAGGCGAAACAAAGCTTCGCGCAGCGGCGTACGGCTGACATTAAGTTCCTGACATAGCTCATTTTCTGAGATAGCCCCCACCAACTCATTGGCGATGATTTTGGCCTTCAATTGATGATATGTTTTTTCGCTGATGTTCATAGTCTGGCTTTAATGAGGGTCATAATCATGTTTAATGAGATACAAATTAGCCCCTTGTCACTATGAAATCAATGGGTAAGCCCGGTTGTACAACGAATTAGCTCGTGTTTCAACGACTCAGTCAGCAGCACTAACAGCTGCCAGCTCGCCCACATCCTTCTGCAGATGATGTTTTTTTACTCAGCGTGAAGAAACCAAATACCGGCGTTCATACCACGATACTGGCCATCATTAAGAAACTCTCCTGACAATCCACCTTTGCAAACTCAACGTTGAATTTGGCTTAGTGGAAGAGATAGCCGTTAGCCAGTTTGATGAGGATGTATGTAGGTGGTCTTTTGGCCGCCATGTCTCTGGCATTTACTCCTGATGAGGAGCGCTTTTTGTCCCTAAAAATTGTCCAATGCGACTAATGGTCAAATAAATTGTCGATTTCTCTAAAAAAAATGATCAGCGTGCCGATACACTGACAGGATATGTCAGCATTTTATATATAATTCATGTCAGGAAAACAGAAAAGTAGGTGCTTATGGCTGATTCAGCAAGGAGTTGCTCAGCAGAACGTTTAGTCGATATCCTAATAGAGCTGCAAACTTGTGGCGTTGTGAATCGCTATCAGTTGATGAAGAAATTTAATATCACTGAACGAACGGTCTATCGTGATCTTAATATGCTTTCCTCCTTTATTGAGGGGTGTGGTGGAGGAGAGTATCGATTGATACCGATTCGCGCGCAGAATAATAGCGCCTATGCCCTTCATGACCCACTGGCAAAGCTGCTGGACGCCGACGCGGTTTTTCCTGATAGAGATGAGGATTTTTGGCTTAGCTTAGAAAAACGAGCGGTAGAACAGCATGTTAGAGTTCAGTTTGGTCGCCCTGAACATTCAGTCAGAAATGATTTGCGAAAGTATTTTAACTTATTAGAAAAAGCGATTCAGAAAAACAGTGTCTGTCATATTTTATATAAAGACAAAACGCGCACCGTTCACCCTTATAAATTAGTTAACCAGAAAAATATTTGGTATCTGCAGGCGACCGAGGACGGAAAGCTAAAGTCTTTTTCGTTAAGTAAAATTCGGTGGTTGGATATCCGGAAAGAGCATTTTACGGTCGATACACCCACACTGTCATTAATTGATGAGCATCGCGATCCTTGGGTAAGTGAAGAGACGTTTGAGGTGCGGGTGCGTATTAAACACAGCATTGCTGGCTACTTCGCAAGACGAGATTTACTGCCTCAGCAAGAATTAGTGCGTGAAGAGAATGATGGCGTGACTTTGCTTTGCAAGGCAGCACATCAGAATCAAATTATTCCATTAATTCTATTCTGGTTACCGAATATAGAAATTCTGGAACCTGAATGGTTGAAAACAACGGTCATCAACATACTGCATAACTACATCACTGGCGATCGCGACTCTGTTCCTGTTCTGGAATGTGATGCGTAGCGGGTAACAACGACTTATTGCACAGGAGATTTTTATTTATGGCATTACCTTTCATTATTCTGGGCGTCGCGGCAGCGGCAACGGCGTTTGGTGGCAAAAAAGCTTATGATGGCTACCAGAAAAAATCTGAAGCCGACGATGTTTTAGATCGCGCGCAGCGTCGCTTTGATAAGCATAAAGAGAGCTTTGATCTGGCGAATGAAACAACGTCGAAAAAACTGGCCGAGCTGGGTGAAAAAGAACTGAAGATCGGTAAAGATTTCAATGAATTTAAAACGATTGCCGACGATCTGTTGGCGCGTATGGCTAAGGATGGACATAAAGATCTTCGTCTGAAGGTACCGCAGCACAACATCAATAAAATTCAGAGTCTGGCGATTTCCGCCACGGAATACCTGACGACGGTCGTCGGTGCCGGGGTGTCCGGTGCTGCCGCTGGTTTTGCCGTGTACAGCGGCGTGATGGCGTTTGCCGCAGCGTCTACCGGTACGCCGATTGCCGCCCTGTCTGGTGCGGCGGCGTATAACGCCACAATGGCGGCTATTGGCGGCGGTTCTCTGGCCGCAGGCGGCTGGGGAATGGCGGGCGGTGCGATGGTACTTGGCGGCGCGGTAGTGGCTCCGTTGATTGCTATCGCAGGCTGGGCTTACGATAGCCATGCCGAAAAGGCGCTTAACAATGCTTATCAAAGCTCTCGTGAAGTGACAGCTGCGGTGGAAAAAATGAATGCGGCTGAAGCGCAGCTGACGAAGGTGCAGCAGTATGTAAATAGCATTTATGAATCAATAACCCGTATGCATAGCGTCTTTGTTCAACACTACTTTGAACCGCTGAAAGCGATGCATGCCATCATTGTTGAACGTCATGAGAAGAATATAACCACCGAGATTAGTGAGTCGGAAGAGATCATGGCGATTATCGACCATGGTTATGAATTAGCCGCCATCATGACCGACGTGATCACCACGCCGCTGTTCAAGCCGGTGACGCAGGAAAACGGTGAAGCCGTTATCGAAGATGGCGTGATCCAACTGCAGACCGACAGCAACGGTATGAACCTGCTGAACAAAGAGATTCTGGACGAAAAACTGGCGGTTTCTGCTTCTGAGTTTGACGCATTTTCTTCTCGTATTTAATCGACGCGCCGGGCGAATCTGCCCGGCATTGCTATGGGCGAGCACAATGAACACAGCCAGGTTTGACTGGGGTGAAGAGTTACATCAGACGGTGGTTAAGAGTCTGACCACCTCTTTTGGGTTGGATTTTCTCTTGCTGGAGGATAAACACGGCGGCGATGTGAATACCATTCATAACGCTCGCGAGGGAGTGTATGCCACCGATGCCGAGCGTCAACGGTACGAGCAACGTGAAGGGTATGATTCTCATCATTACCATAGCCACGAAAACTACATTGCCACCAACCGGGCGGGAAAAAAGGCGCACGAGGCCGGTAAGTTGACCGATACCTACACCGGTGAGAAATTTGCGGCTAATGATAAAAAGAACCTCGACCATATTATTGCCGCCCATGAAATTCACAACGATCCTGGGCGTATCCTTGCCGAATGCGATGGTGCCGATCTGGCTAATGATTCATCAAATCTGACCTTCACGAATGAGTCGCTGAATAAGGCGAAGAAGGCGAAAACGATGGATGCCTTCGTGCAAACGCTACAAGAACAGCATGCTGTGACCACGCAGGAAATTGCCCGTTTACGCAGCCAACCAACGCTTTCCGAGCAAGAGCAAAAACAGCTGAATAAGCTGGAAAATAAAGCCGCCGCCGATTTTGAACGGATGAAAGAGGCCGACAAAAAGGCGCGGGCAAAATACAACAGTACAATCAATCAGGAATATTATACCAGCAGTAAGTTTGCGAAGAATGTCGCCACCGCCACAATGAACAATGCGTTTCGCATGGGAACGCGGCAGATGTTGGGACTGATTCTGGCAGAGACCTGGTTTGAGTTCCGCGAGCGTATTCCCGTGATGTTTGAGAAGCATCGTCATTCATTCGATGCCGGAGACTTCCTGCAAGATGCGGCGGAGGCATTACGCGCAGTCTGGCAGCGAGTGCAGGGTAAATTCAGCACTTTCCTGACGTCCTTTAAAGACGGTGCCATCGGTGGCGTGCTCTCCAGCATTACGACGACGCTCTTCAATATCTTCTTTACGACTAAGAAGATGATGGTGCGCCTGATTCGTGAGATGTGGAACAATTTGGTACAGGCCTTTAAAGTTATGGTCTTTAACCCTGAAGGCTTAGCGCCGGGGCAGCTCGCTAAAGCGGTAAGCAAGCTGGTGGCTGCGGGTGTGGCCGTGGCTGCTGGTGTGGTGGTTAACGAAGCTTTAGCCAAGATGCTCGTCTTTCCTTTTGGTCCGGAACTGGCCGCTTTCTGCGGTGCGCTGGCGACAGGTATTCTGACGCTGGTAATGAACTACTTCCTGGAACACAGCGCATTGATGAAAAAGGTCTGGGCGTTTCTGGATACGTTTAAAGATAAGTATCAGAAAGCACTAGAGTATTATCAACAGGTGAATGCTGAACTCGATCGTTATCTACTGGAGCTTTCGGCGTTAGAGTTTGCTATTGATACGTCAGCGTTATCGCGTTTCTCGCTGCATCTTAACGCGGTGAACAATGAAATTGAGCGTGGTTTGTTGCTGCGTGCAGAGGTTGAGCGCCGAAATATTGCGCTACCGTTTGAAGCAGGGAATACCCGCTCTGTACGTAGCTGGTTAAGTAAGCTATGACGCTCACGCCCGCGTTTCCCTGTAACCAGTGTGGCGCTTGTTGTCGCCACGTCGATCGCGCCAGTGAAACGCAATTTCTTGATCGCGGTGACGGCATTTGTCGTCACTATCAGATGGAGACAAAGCTGTGCGCGATTTATGAAACACGTCCGCTTATTTGCCAGGTAGAAAAGCAGTATCAGCTTAACTACCAACAGCAATATAGCTGGCAGGAGTTCATTACGCTTAATCGTGAAGCGTGTTTAATTCTGGAGAAACTGTAGGGCGGTGTGCTTCACGAAGGGGTCAGCGTCAATATGTACTCATTTTTGACGGTGCTGTGACGAGATGAGTTGAGATGCTGTGAAAACAAAAATCCACGCAATTGCGTGGATTTTATAGGGTTTTGCGATTTTCATGAGATTCGTTGCAACCTCATGAGACAACAAATTTTATTTAGACGTTGAACAGGAAGTTCATGATATCGCCATCTTTGACGATATAGTCCTTACCTTCGGCACGCATTTTCCCAGCTTCTTTCGCACCTTGCTCACCTTTATAGGTGATGAAATCTTCAAACGCGATGGTTTGTGCGCGGATAAAGCCTTTCTCGAAGTCGGTATGGATTTTACCGGCTGCCTGCGGAGCCGTGGCACCGACAGGAATGGTCCATGCCCGGACTTCTTTCACGCCAGCGGTGAAGTAGGTCTGCAGGTTCAGCAATTCGTAGCCAGCACGGATAACGCGGTTCAGGCCCGGCTCTTCCAGACCCATTTCAGCCATGAATTCTTCACGGTCAGCATCATCGAGTTCTGCGATGTCAGCTTCAACGGCTGCGCAAACGGCAACCACAACAGAACCTTCGGCAGCCGCGATTTCGCGCACTTTATCGAGGTACGGGTTATTTTCAAAACCGTCTTCGTTGACGTTGGCGATGTACATTGTTGGCTTCAGCGTCAGGAAACTCAGGTATTTGATAGCCGCTTTGTCTTCGTCAGTCAGCGTTTTCAGCGCGCGCAGCATGCCAGCGTTTTCCAGCTGTGGCAGGCATTTTTCCAGCGCAGCCAGTTCTGCTTTAGCGTCTTTGTCGCCGCCTTTGGCCTTTTTCTGCACGCGATGGATAGCGCGCTCACAGGTGTCGAGGTCGGACAACGCCAGCTCGGTATTGATAACTTCAATGTCGTCAGCCGGATCCACTTTATTATTAACGTGGATGATGTTGTCGTTTTCAAAGCAACGCACCACGTGGCCGATAGCTTCGGTTTCACGGATGTTGGTCAGGAACTGGTTACCCAGGCCTTCACCTTTGGACGCGCCTTTTACCAGACCGGCAATGTCGACGAATTCCATCGTTGTTGGCAGGATACGCTGCGGTTTGACGATTTCGGCCAGCTGATCCAGACGCGGATCGGGCATCGGGACAACACCGGTGTTCGGCTCGATAGTACAGAACGGGAAGTTTGCCGCTTCAATACCCGCTTTTGTGAGCGCGTTGAACAGGGTGGATTTGCCTACGTTTGGCAAACCGACGATACCGCATTTGAATCCCATGTTTAAATCACCTTAATCTTTTGATATTCAACCTGTTATGGAAAACAGATTGTAGAAATGTAAATAACTTTGCCTATTATACACAGCACGCGAGAAAAATGCCGCACATCGCTGCTTATTGCGCTTTAAAGGTGTGTAACCGGCTCGTCGCTTTGGTCAGGCCATCTTTGAACAAAATCTCGGTACAACGTGCCGCTTCGTCAATCGCTTCATCAATTAACTTCTGTTCTGAAACAGGCGGTTTGCCTAAAACAAATCCGACAACTTTGTTTTTATCGCCCGGATGGCCAATTCCAACGCGTAAACGATGAAAGTTGGGGTTATTACCTAACTTGCTAATGATGTCTTTCAGGCCATTATGTCCGCCATGGCCGCCGCCAAGCTTAAATTTGGCAACGCCTGGCGGCAGGTCTAACTCATCGTGTGCGACCAAAATTTCATCGGGGTTAATACGATAAAAACTGGCCATCGCACCGACAGCCTTGCCGCTCAGATTCATAAATGTGGTTGGTACCAGCAGACGGACGTCTTCACCTTCAAGCGTAACTCTGGAGGTGTAGCCGAAGAATTTCGGCTCATCGCGCAGGGGAGCGCGTAATCTTTCTGCCAGCAGATCGACATACCATGCGCCTGCATTATGTCGCGTTGCCGCATACTCTGCGCCGGGGTTCGCCAGGCCGACAATCAATTTAATCGCCACGTGTTTTGTCCTGAGTGTTTCGATAAACGACGTGTAGTTTACTGTCTGACGTTGCTGTTGACAAAAAACTGCGTGCTTATCGCCAAAAGCTGAATAATTGCACAAATGGACTATTAGAAAATGAGTATGTTCAGTAGCTTATTTGTAAAGTTTTGTTGCGTGAGTGTTTGTAATTGTGATCGCTCCCGCACTTGCGAACGGCAGTGTTGTCTATACTTTACACATAAGGATTAGGGGTATTCCCTGTAACAACCCAAAGTTCCGGAGGTGACACATGAAACGCAAAAACGCTTCGTTACTCGGTAACGTGCTCATGGCTTTAGGGTTGGTGGTGATGGTGGGTGGTGTTGGTTACTCTATTTTAAACCAACTGCCGCAATTTAATCTGCCACAGTTTTTCGCACATGGTGCCGTGCTCAGTATTTTTGTTGGTGGTGTCCTCTGGTTGGCGGGTGCCAGAGTGGGGGGGCACGAACAAATCAGCGATCGTTACTGGTGGGTGCGCCATTATGACAAACGCTGCCGTCGCGGTGATACCAATCATCGGCATAACTAAATAGCTCTCCCAACTCGGAGTGCAGTTGTTTGAACACAAAGTCCTGGTTTAAAAACCAGGGCTCTGCTTGTTGGTCAGTACTGGATTAAACGACTTCTACCCTTGGTGGCATACTACAAAGAAGCGTTATTCGAATAACCGATAATGTAACGCTTTGATCGCGCTGTCTGCATTGTCAGCCGGCAACAGGATGCTCAGGTTGTCGTTTGACGCCCCATGGCAAATCATTCGTACCGTATGCTCTTCAAGCCAGGCAAAAACGTCTTTGCAAACTCCCGCAGCCTGTGTGAGTTGATTCCCCACCAAAGTGACCAACGCCAGCCCGGTTTCCACTTCCACCCGACAGTGGGAGGACAATGCGGTAAACAATGCGGTGGTCAACACATGGTCTTCACCTGAGGTTGCATGAGTGGCGTCCAGCGCCAGCGCAATACTATTCTCTGAGGTTGTAACCAAATCCACCGTGACCGCATGGCGAGCTAAAATGGCGAAGGACTGCGCCAGGAAAGAACAGGAAGGTTGTTTCTCCAGACTGTGTAACCGCAAAAGCGTCTGTTTACGACGCACGGCGAGCGCGCGATAGCGAGGTGGATTATCGGTGGTGTTGTGCACCAGCGTACCTCCGGCGGCAGTATCCTTACTTGAGCCAACAAAGACCGGAATGCTTTTACGCATTGCCGGGAGCAGTGTCGCCGGGTGGAGGACCTTCGCACCGTAGGCGGCCATATCGCTGGCCTCGGAAAATGAGATATGGTCGATTCGTTTGGCCCGCGGCGCAATGCGTGGGTCGGTGGTGTAGATCCCTGCGACGTCGGTCCAGATGTCAACGCGTGTGGCGTGAAGCGCCTCACCGAGAAGCGTAGCCGTGTAATCACTACCGCCGCGTCCAAGCGTTGTGGTGTGCCCTGCGGCATCACGCCCGATAAATCCCTGAGTCACCATAATCGCTTGCTCAAGACGAGGGCGCAGGTGAGTCTCCACCTGGTGGTGCAGTGTGCCAAGCTCGGGTTCGGCACAGCCGAAGTTCGAGTTAGTACGCATCACGCTACGGGCGTCAAACCACCCGGCCTCAGCATGCCGTTCACGTAAGACTTCAGTAAACAGTAGCGAGGACATCAGCTCGCCATGGCTGACTAATTCATCGCTTAACGCATCAGACGGCGAAACCATCGCCGTTTGTGCAAGACGACGGATATTGTTTAGAAGATTATCGATTTCCGTGCTGATAACGGACGGCTGCTTCAGGCGGGAAATAATGTTGTATTGGATGGCGCGTAAAGTCTCAATCTTATCTAATTGTTGATGTGTTTCCAGACCTTCAGAAAGCTCAACCAGTAAGTTTGTCACGCCTGCTGAAGCAGACAAAACGACTAAACGGACATCTTGATCAGCAAGGACAATGCTGGCGCTGCGGTTCATCGCATCAAAATCAGCGACGCTGGTGCCGCCAAATTTGGCAACGACGGATGGTGGATAAATGCGAGTCATAACAATCTCATATCAGGGCGCCATAAAAGTATGGCTAGAAAATTTTCATTCTCGGCATAAGGGAACGAAGTTCGCCTTACGAAATGTCCGCCCGCGAACATTTCTGCTGACAACCCAGGGAATACCTGTTGTCGATAACGCGTGTCGCCTGTACGCGTTATCGGGTGCTGCGCATTAATTTTATCTACATAGCCTGCAAATAAGCGCGCCATACTAAGTGATTTATATTGAGGGATCGACTTTTTTATTCGATTTATCGACAAATAAGTGAAAAATCATGTCATCACAAGATATTGCGAGCATCATTAATGGTAAAAACGTGTAAAAAAATAATAAAAACACGAAAATTCCATGGTTTTTATTAGATTGTCTGCGTTGCAATTAGCTACAACATTGTTAATTAAATAGATATATTTCTTTAGGATTTAGTAATGGTAAGTGGTTGTTACACTTTGAATTTAAAGGGGAAAGTTGTTATTTTTAATGCCGAAAAATAAATGATTGAGTCCTAAGCTAAAACAACATATATTAGCCGCGCTTTTTTACAGGTAATCCTTATAACCATTTATTCAATCAGGCGTTAATCTACACCTGGTTGTAGGAGTGATATGATGACGGATAAAGTCCGTATTGATACTTTAAGTGCTAATTCATTACCGCAGAGCAATGATACCTTTTTAGCAAGACAGGCTGAGTTTGAATCTAATGTCCGCAGCTATCCACGTAAACTGCCATTAGCGATCGCTAAAGCGCAGGGCGTCTGGATTACTGATGTAGAAAATAATCAATATCTTGATTGCCTGGCAGGTGCCGGAACCCTGGCGCTTGGTCATAACCATCCTGAAGTGCTGCAGAGCATTCAAAGTGTCATCACAAGCGGCTTACCGTTACATACGCTTGACCTTACCACGCCGTTAAAAGATGAATTCTCATCTTATTTACTTTCTTTATTACCGGGTCAGGGCAAAGAATATTGCCTGCAGTTCACCGGTCCGTCCGGCGCAGATGCTGTTGAAGCGGCGCTGAAGCTGGCGAAGAAAGTCACCGGCCGTTCCAGCATCATCAGTTTCTCCGGTGGCTACCACGGGATGACCCACGGCGCGCTGTCCGTGACCGGCAACCTGTCGCCGAAAGAAGCGGTCAGCAACATGATGGCGGAAGTGCAGTTTATGCCGTATCCGCATCAATACCGTTGTCCGCTGGGTATCGGCGGCGACGCTGGCGTTAAAGCATTAACCTACTACTTCGAAAACCTGATCAACGACGTTGAAAGCGGCGTGCGTAAACCGGCTGCCGTGATCCTCGAAGCGGTGCAGGGTGAAGGTGGCGTGAATCCGGCTCCGGTCGAGTGGCTGCAACGCATTCGTAAAGTGACGCAGGAACACGGCATTCTGCTGATCATCGATGAAGTTCAGGCGGGCTTTGCACGTACCGGTAAACTGTTCGCCTTCGAACACGCCGGTATTGAGCCAGATATCATCGTGATGTCCAAAGCGGTTGGCGGCGGTCTGCCACTGGCGGTGCTGGGCATTAAAAAGCAGTTCGATGCGTGGGCTCCGGGCCACCACACTGGTACTTTCCGCGGCAACCAGTTGGCGATGGCGACCGGTCTGACAACGCTGAAGATCCTCAAAGACGACAAGATTGCCGATAAAGTTGCTGCCCAGGGCGAGTGGCTGAAAGGCAAACTGGCTGACCTGCAGAAACGCTACCCGGTTATCGGCCAGGTGCGCGGTCTGGGTCTGATGATCGGCCTGGAAATCGTGAAGCCGAACGAAGCGCAGGATCACATGGGCTGCTACCCGGCCGATGGCGAGCTGTCCGCGTTGCTGCAGAAAAAATGCTTCGAAAATGGGCTGATTCTGGAGCGTGGTGGCCGCAATGGTTGCGTGCTGCGCCTGTTGCCGTCACTGCTGATCACCAACGCTGAGCTGGAAATCTTCCTCGATAAATTCGAAAACGCCCTGCTGGGCGCTGGCGTGAAGCCGGTTTAAACGGAGTTGGATCGAATGTCAGACGTAAACCCGATTCTGTCCGGCTCGGCGCAAAGCATTGCAGCTTATCAGGACGCTATCGAGCAGAGTACGCAAGCGGTCGTTGAATGGTTAAAGCAGCCTGAGATGTATCAGGGTAAAACCGTTGAGCAACTGCGTGAACGTATCAACCTGAATTTTACGTCTCAGGGCCTGGGCAACCAGGCCGCTATTGAGCGTGCGGTTGAATACTTTCTCAAAGACAGCTTGTTGGTTCACCATGCGCAGTGCGTGGCGCATCTGCACTGCCCGAGCCTGGTGATTAGCCAGGCGGCGGAAGTGCTGATCAACGCCACCAACCAGAGTATGGACTCCTGGGACCAGAGCCCGTCGGCCACCATCATTGAGATCAAGCTGATCGAGTGGTTGCGTGAGCAGGTTGGATACCCGGCAGGCGATGCGGGCGTATTCACCAGCGGCGGTACGCAGAGTAACCTGATGGGCCTGATGCTGGCGCGTGATGCTTTTTTCGCTCGCCAGGGGCACTCCATTCAGCAGGATGGTCTGACCGGTGATCTGAGTAAAATCAAAGTGTTCTGCTCTGAAAGCGCGCACTTCTCCGTGCAGAAGAACATGGCGCTGATGGGGCTGGGCTACCGTTCCGTCACCCAGGTGAAGACCGATGCGTTTTCACGCATGGATCTGGCTGACCTGAAAGACAAGCTGGCCCAGGCGAAAGCCAACGGTGAGCAGGTGATGGCAATCGTCGCCACTGCCGGTACTACCGATGCGGGCGCAATCGATCCGTTAGCGGATATTGCAGCGCTGGCTGCAGAACATCAGATCTGGATGCACGTGGATGCGGCATGGGGCGGGGCGTTACTGCTTTCTGAGAAGTACCGTGACTTCCTGAACGGCCTTGAACTGGCAGATTCCGTGACGCTGGATTTCCACAAGCAGTTCTTCCAGACCATAAGTTGCGGTGCGTTCCTGTTAAAAGATGCGCGCCACTACGAGCTGATGCGTTACCAGGCGGCGTACCTGAACTCTGATTTCGATGAAGAGGCTGGCGTACCAAACCTGGTATCGAAGTCGCTGCAGACCACGCGCCGTTTCGATGCGCTGAAGCTGTGGATGGGCCTCGAAGCGCTGGGCAAAAAGCAGTATGCCGAGATCATTGATAACGGTGTGACGCTGGCGCGTGATGTTGCTGAGTTTGTCAAAACCCAGCCACATCTTGAACTGGTGATGGAGCCGCAGCTGGCAAGCGTGCTGTTCCGCTTCCGCCCGCAAAGTGACGACATGGCGTTTGTCGCGCTGCTGAACCAGCGTATTGGTGACGTTCTGCTGGCTTCTGGTAGCGCCAACGTCGGCGTGACCGAAGCAGATGGTGTCACCTGCCTGAAGCTAACGCTGCTCAATCCGACGGTATGTCTGGAGGATGTTAAAGTCCTGCTGGCAAGCGTGAAGGCAACGGCTGAGCAACTGTTGAACGCGTAAGCAATAAGCTTGTTATAAAAATGGCTCCCAGGTAAGGGAGCCATTTTTTTGTCTGTCATTTGCAATCCGGCGGCGTTTCGCCTGGCCGGGCTACACGTTAGCGGATATCTGCTAGCGCAGCATCTTTATTCGGGAAGAACGTCAGGCGCCCGGCAATCGGCTGAATACCCGCGCGCGCCATGGTTCGTAGCGGCTGGAATTCCAGATTACTGATGCGTAATTCACAACCTTCCGGCAGACGTTTTACAAAGCGCTGGAAAGCGTCCAGACCACCGGCATCCAGTACCGGGACCGCGTCCCACTTCAAGACTACGATGCGTTTACCTTCAATACGCGACTCAAGATCGGTAAATAATCCTTCCGCCGCGGCAAAGAACAGCGGACCAATAACGCGCAGCACCAGCACATCGTCCGGTACGTCTACGTTGACCGGCGCCAGGCGAGTCATGCGCGCAATACGACGCATAAACAGCAGAGAGGCGAGAACGATACCGACGCTGATGGCAATAACCATGTCGAACAGTACCGTCAGCGACATACACATCAGCATGACAATGATGTCGTCTTTCGGTGCATGGCGCAGCAAATCCACCACTTTATGCGCTTCACTCATGTTCCATGCCACCATCAGCAGCAGGGCGGCCATGGCGGAAAGCGGTAACCAGGAAAGCAGCGGTGCAAGTACCAGCAGGGCAAGGATCACCAGAATCGCGTGGATAACCGCAGAGATTGGCGAGGTCGCCCCGGCGCGGACGTTTGCCGCAGAGCGGGCAATTGCCGCTGTGGCGGTGATACCGCCAAAGAACGGTGCCACGATGTTACCCAGCCCCTGGCCAATCAACTCGCTGTTAGCTTTATGCTTGGTGCCGGTCATCCCATCGAGTACGACGGCGCACAGCAGAGATTCAATTGCCCCCAGCATCGCCATCGAGAAGGCTGCCGGTAACAGCGCCTGTAACGAGCTCCAGCTCAGGGTAAAGTTTGATTCCGGCATATTCCACGGCAGGACCAGCTGCGGCAGCAACTGCGGGATACCATTACCCTGTGAGCCGTCAGCCAGAATGTAGTGGAACTGAGAACCAATAGTGGCGACATGGCCGCCGGTCAGGTTCACGATACCCATTACCGCACAGCCTGCCAGCAGTGCGGGAAGGTGACCCGGCAGTCGGATCCCCAGGCGCGGCCAGAAAATCAGGATCCCCAGCGTCACTACGCCAATGGCGGCATCGCCGAAATTGATGGTCGGCAAGGCCATAAACAACGCACCAACCTTCTGCAGATAGTGCTCCGGGACATGGGCCATCTGCAGGCCAAGAAAATCTTTAATCTGCATGGTACCGATGGTGATACCAATACCCGATGTAAAACCTAACGTTACCGACACGGGGATATATTCGATCAGGCGGCCAAAACGAGCGAGGCCGAAAAGGATCAGGAATATCCCGGACATGAGCGTGGCAACCAGCAGGCCTGCCAGCCCAAACTGTTGCGACACCGGATACAGAATCACCACGAAGGCGGCGGTTGGGCCAGATACGCTAAAGCGCGATCCCCCGGTAAGGGCGATAACAATCCCAGCGACGGCTGAGGTATACAGGCCGTACTGCGGCGCAACGCCACTGCCTATTGCCAGGGCCATTGCCAGCGGAATGGCGATGATCCCAACGGTTATCCCGGCGATCAGGTCACGGGTAAAGCGAGAGGCAGTATATTTTTCTTTCCAACAAGCGTCGATGAGGGCGCGGAAAGGCATCACATGTGAGGAAAATAATCTGTTCACAATAATGTTTCATCCATGAGCGCATCATCTGTCAACTAAATGGCAGGTGAAGGAGGCATAAGTCATACAAATAAGTATTGCAGATAAAAAAACCCGCCGCAGCGGGTTTTTGAGCCGGGCTCGATTAATGCTCGAACATAGCAGAGATGGATTCTTCGTTGCTGATACGACGAATCGCTTCGGCCAGCATACCCGACAGGGTCAATGTACGCACGTTTGGCAGCGCTTTGATTTCGTCAGTCAGTGGAATAGTGTCACAGACAACGACTTCATCAATCACTGAGTTGCGCAGGTTGTTTGCCGCATTACCTGAGAAGATCGGGTGAGTGGCGTACGCAAATACGCGTTTAGCACCACGTTCTTTCAGTGCTTCTGCTGCTTTGCACAGCGTACCGCCGGTATCGATCATGTCATCAACCAGAACACAGTCACGACCTGCAACGTCACCAATAATGTGCATCACCTGAGAAACGTTCGCACGCGGGCGACGTTTGTCGATGATAGCCATGTCGGTATCGTTCAGCAGTTTAGCGATAGCGCGGGCACGCACGACGCCACCGATATCCGGAGAAACCACAATCGGGTTGTCCAGGTTCAGCTGCAGCATGTCTTCTAACAGGATCGGGCTACCGAATACGTTATCAACCGGTACGTCAAAGAAGCCCTGGATCTGTTCAGCATGCAGGTCAACGGTGAGGACGCGGTCAACGCCAACGCTGGACAGGAAATCAGCGACGACTTTAGCGGTAATCGGTACACGAGCGGAACGTACGCGACGATCCTGACGTGCATAGCCGAAGTAAGGAATAACGGCGGTGATACGGCCTGCGGAAGCACGGCGCAGCGCATCAACCATAACGACCAATTCCATCAGGTTGTCGTTAGTAGGGGCACAAGTGGACTGGATGATGAAAATATCACCACCGCGTACATTTTCATTAATTTGTACGCTGACTTCGCCGTCGCTAAAGCGACCTACAGCGGCGTCGCCGAGTGAAGTGTACAGGCGGTTGGCAATACGTTGTGCTAGTTCCGGGGTGGCGTTACCAGCAAAAAGCTTCATATCAGGCACGAGAAGAACCTCAGGCATGCGTCCATTGGTGGAAAGAATCTGCCGAAAACTGTGCGGGCCAGGCAGTATCCTCTCCATGCGGTGTATTAAAGAGCGCGATGCAACGTCTGGAACAGGGTGACGTTGTCACCGCAACTCAGCTTGCCCGGCTTACTCTTTATCTTTCGCGTTTCATTTGCGCTGGCATCAATTCCTCACACCAGTTACATACTGAAGTTGTATGCACCTGGCGATTCGTCATTTCGCCATCTTCCTGAAATCCGAAGGATTTAGAGTAACGCTCTGTGCAATGGGGAGAGGTTGACGCCTTTCGCCACAAAGCCTTTGAGCCATTCCGGGGCTTGCTCAAGCACCTGGCGAGCACGAGACTCAGTGTCAAATTCAGCAAAGACACAAGCCCCTGTACCAGTCAGGCGCGACGGCGCGTATTCTAACAGCCAGGAAAGCGCCGCATCAACCTCGCGAAAACGTTTTCTTGCGATAACCTCGCAATCATTGCCGAATTCACATTTTAGTAACGTTTTTATTGACCTTTTTGGCGTGTTGCGCGGGAGGTCGGGATCGTTAAAAATCACCGGTGTCGGAATACTGACTCCCGGATGAGCAACCAGATACCACTTTTCCTCAGGCTCGACCGGCGTCAGAATTTCGCCAACGCCTTCGGCAAAGGCCGCATGGCCGCGCACGAATACGGGAACATCCGCCCCCAGCGTTAAGCCGAGTGCCGCCAGTTCATCAACCGAAAGTCCGCACTGCCAGAGATGGTTCAACGCCACCAGAACGGTTGCCGCATTAGACGAACCTCCGCCAAGACCGCCGCCCATCGGCAGGCGTTTGTCGATACTGATGTCCGCACCGCTCCCTTTGGGAAGGCAATTGCTTTCAGATGCCGCTTTCATCAGCGAACGTGCCGCACGGACGATCAGATTGTCTTCATGCGCAACGCCTTCCACTGGGGTTAACAGGTGAATTTCGCCGTCGCTACGCGGCGTAATATCTATCGTGTCGCCATAATCAAGAAACTGAAATAAGGTCTGCAGCGTGTGGTAACCGTCCGCACGCTGTCCGGTGATGTATAAAAACAAATTCAGTTTTGCCGGAGAGGGCCAATGGGTCATCATTTCACAATCCAGTTATCCATTTTCAGCTTAATACGCTGGGAGCCGTCGGACAGCTCCATGTTTGCTGGCATCGCTGGCTGGGTTTTGCTGTCGTAGGCGCTATAGACCACTTTCCAGTTTTTACCGTCTTTGCTGTAGTTCACTTCACTCAGACGATATTGGTCGTCGAGCTTATAATCGGTGGCGTCACCTGGCAGTCCAAGGATCCACTGGCGCAGGCTGTTTAATGGGATAGGCATGCCGGTCAGTTTGCCGATCATCTCTTCAGCGTCGTCGGCGGTGTAATGCTTGCCTTTGTTATCGACCAGTTCGACGTTGCCCGGCTGCGCATTAAGTTCCAGTTCAGTGCTGCCCAGAGGGTTGGTCAGCAGGAGACGATAGCGATCCTGACCGGTTTGCTGCCAGAAAAAGCGGGCATACACTTTCTGTTGATCGGAAATATAGGCAAACGCACCACGCGTCTGATACTGGTTCAGGGCGCGAACTTCCTGTTGGTGCTGGCGCCACTGCGGAGAATCGGGGCTTTTACCGGGACCTTTAGGCGCGTTGAGCGTACAGGCAGTAAGAACCAGGGCCGCCAGCGGCAGCAGGCGAATCAGGCGAAAATCAGGCAGGGTCATAATGATGACAAATCCTTGAGATACGTTGCAGTTATAACTCTTAATGCTAGCGCCGCCATCAGACATCGTCTACGTTCAAGTTATCTTAAATCGCTTAAATTTGTGCACTAAGCTATTACTCCAAAAGGGGTCAGTCTCTTTTATTGACCGCACGCATCCTGTATGATGCACCCAGTCTAACCTTATCAACGCTGGTACTATTCCCGCACACATGACCCTTTTAGCGCTTGGTATTAACCATAAAACGGCACCTGTATCGCTGCGAGAACGCGTAACGTTTTCGCCGGATACGCTCGATCAGGCGCTGGACAGCCTGCTCGCGCAGCCAATGGTGCAGGGCGGGGTAGTGCTGTCGACGTGTAACCGCACGGAGCTGTATCTCAGCGTTGAAGAGCAGGATAACCTGCAAGAAGCGCTGGTTCGCTGGCTGTGTGAATACCATAACCTCAATGAAGAAGATCTGCGCAACAGCTTGTACTGGCACCAGGACAACGACGCGGTCAGTCATTTGATGCGTGTTGCCAGCGGTCTGGATTCACTGGTGCTCGGTGAACCGCAAATTCTGGGGCAGGTGAAAAAAGCGTTTGCGGATTCGCAAAAAGGTCACCTGAACGCCAGTGCGCTGGAACGCATGTTCCAGAAATCATTCTCTGTCGCAAAACGTGTACGTACAGAAACTGACATCGGCGCCAGCGCTGTTTCCGTGGCTTTTGCCGCCTGTACGCTGGCGCGGCAGATATTTGAATCGCTCTCCACGGTAACCGTGCTGTTAGTCGGTGCAGGCGAGACCATCGAGCTGGTGGCGCGTCATTTGCGCGAACACAAAGTGAAGAAGATGATCATCGCCAACCGCACTCGCGAGCGTGCGCAGGTGCTGGCGGATGAAGTCGGCGCCGAGGTGATTTCACTGAGTGATATAGACGCGCGTTTACAGGATGCCGATATCATTATCAGTTCTACCGCCAGTCCGCTGCCGATTATCGGCAAAGGAATGGTGGAACGTGCGCTTAAAAACCGCCGTAATCAGCCTATGTTGCTGGTGGATATCGCCGTACCGCGCGATGTCGAGCCGGAAGTGGGTAAATTGTCTAACGCCTATCTGTACAGCGTTGATGACCTGCAAAGCATCATTTCGCATAACCTGGCCCAGCGCAAAGCGGCGGCGGTGGAAGCCGAAACGATAGTGGAGCAGGAAGCCAGCGAGTTTATGGCCTGGCTACGCGCCCAGGGCGCAAGCGACACTATCCGCGAGTATCGCAGTCAGTCAGAACAGATCCGTGATGAACTGACCGCCAAAGCGTTGGCCGCTCTTCAACAGGGCGGTGATGCGCAAGCCATTATGCAGGATCTGGCCTGGAAACTGACCAATCGCCTGATTCATGCACCAACCAAATCACTTCAACAGGCCGCCCGTGACGGGGATAGTGAACGCCTGAATATTCTGCGCGACAGCCTCGGGCTGGAGTAGCAGCACACCAATCTTATTTTTTACAGGGTGCATTTACGCCTATGAAGCCTTCTATCGTTGCCAAACTGGAAGCCCTGCATGAACGCCATGAAGAAGTTCAGGCGCTGCTCGGTGATGCGGGTACTATCGCAGACCAGGATCGCTTTCGTGCGCTGTCGCGCGAATATGCGCAATTAAGCGATGTATCTCGCTGTTTTACGGACTGGCAACAGGTTCAGGAAGATATCGAGACGGCTCAGATGATGCTCGACGATCCTGAAATGCGTGAAATGGCGCAGGATGAACTGCGCGAAGCAAAAGAGAAATGTGAGCAGCTGGAACAGCATCTGCAGGTCCTGCTATTACCTAAAGATCCCGATGACGAACGTAACGCCTTCCTCGAAGTGCGCGCGGGAACCGGTGGTGATGAAGCGGCGCTGTTTGCCGGCGATCTGTTCCGCATGTACAGCCGTTACGCAGAATCGCGTCGCTGGCGGGTTGAGATCATGAGCGCCAGCGAAGGCGAGCATGGCGGGTTTAAAGAAGTCATTGCCAAGATTAGCGGCGAAGGCGTTTACGGGCGACTGAAGTTTGAGTCTGGCGGCCATCGCGTGCAGCGCGTACCTGCGACTGAATCACAGGGGCGTATTCATACCTCTGCCTGTACGGTCGCGGTTATGCCGGAACTGCCGGATGCCGAACTGCCGGACATCAACCCGGCCGATCTGCGTATTGACACCTTCCGTTCATCAGGTGCGGGCGGTCAGCACGTTAACACCACCGACTCCGCAATCCGTATTACCCACTTACCGACCGGTATCGTAGTGGAATGCCAGGACGAACGTTCACAGCATAAAAACAAAGCTAAAGCGATGTCGGTGCTGGGGGCGCGAATTCGTGCCGCAGAAGTGGCAAGACGTCAACAGGCGGAAGCCTCTGAACGCCGCAACCTGTTGGGCAGTGGCGATCGCAGCGATCGTAACCGTACCTATAACTTCCCGCAGGGTCGTGTGACCGATCACCGCATTAACCTGACGCTCTACCGTCTGGATGAAGCGATGGAAGGCAAACTGGATATGCTCATTGAGCCGATTGTCCAGGAATACCAGGCCGATCAACTGGCGGCATTGTCCGAGCAGGATTAATGGATTATCAGCACTGGCTGCGTGAAGCGATAAGCCAATTACAGGCAAGCGAAAGCCCGCGCCGTGACGCCGAGATTTTACTCGAGTTCGTTACTGGCAAAGGGCGCACCTTTATTCTGGCTTTCGGCGAAACGGAGTTAACCGAGGCGCAGCGTCAACAGCTTGATACGCTACTGGAGCGGCGTCAGCGGGGAGAGCCGGTGGCGCACTTAACCGGCGTGCGTGAGTTCTGGTCGTTGCCGCTGTTTGTGTCTCCAGCCACGCTTATTCCGCGTCCGGATACCGAGTGTCTGGTGGAGCAGGCGCTGGCTCGCCTGCCGGCCTCAGCGTGTCGTATTCTCGATTTGGGAACCGGCACGGGTGCCATTGCGCTGGCGCTGGCAACCGAGCGTCCGGATTGTGCAGTGACAGCTGTAGACCGCATGCCTGATGCCGTGGCACTGTCCATTCGCAACAAGCAGCAACTGGGCATCGACAATGTTTGCGTGCTGCAAAGTAACTGGTTCAGCGCATTGCAGGGACAGCAGTTTGACATGATTGTCAGCAATCCGCCGTATATCGACGAACAGGATCCGCACCTGGCGCAAGGCGACGTTCGCTTTGAACCGCTGTCGGCGCTGGTGGCGGGCGATCAGGGGCTGGCGGATATCGTGCATATCATCGACCAGTCTCAGCGCATGTTAACCCCCGGCGGCTATCTGTTGCTGGAACATGGTTGGCAGCAGGGCGAGGCCGTCCGTGATGCCTTTACTCGTGCGGGTTACCTGGCGGTTGAAACCTGTCGTGACTATGGCGGCAACGAGCGAATTACGCTTGGACGCATCCCATCATGAGTACCTTCGGTGTGTTACTCAACGTCCATCTCATCAGCATTGCGCTTTCGGTTGGTTTGCTGACGCTGCGATTTTGGTGGCGTTACACCGACTCGTGCCTTGCCTGCGCGCGCTGGACGCGCATCGTGCCGCCGGTTGTCGATACCGTTTTATTACTCAGCGGCGTAGCGTTAATGGTTAAAGCGCACATCCTGCCATTCACTGAGCACGGGACATGGCTGACTGAAAAGCTGTTTGGGGTTATCATTTACATCGTTTTGGGTTTTATTGCGCTCGATTATCGTCGGGCGCGCAGTCAGCAGGCGCGATTAATCGCTTTTCCGCTGGCGCTGGTGGTGCTGTACATCATCATTAAACTCGCCACCACAAAAATACCGTTACTGGGGTAAGCATGAGGTCGTTAGCTGATTTCGAATTTAATAAAGCGCCATTGTGTGATGGGATGATCCTGGCGTCGGAGTCTATCCGTCTGGATTTTCCAACACAAACTGTCTATGACGAACTGGAACGTCTGGTCAGTCTGGCGCAAGAAGAAATTAGCCAGCTCCTGTCTCAGGATGAGCAACTGGAAAAACTGCTGGCACTTTTTTACGGCGAATGGGGTTTTACGGATACCCACGGCGTCTATCGTCTTTCTGATGCACTATGGCTTGATCAGGTACTGAAAAGTCGTCAGGGCAGTGCCGTATCCCTGGGTGCGATCTTATTGTGGATTGCCAACCGACTGGAGCTGCCACTGGTGCCGGTGATTTTCCCGACACAACTCATCCTGCGTATTGAATCGCTCGATGGCGAAATGTGGCTAATCAATCCGTTCAATGGCGAAACGTTAAATGAGCACACGTTGGAAGTGTGGCTGAAGGGGAATATCAGCCCGGTCGCGGAGCTGTTTAACGAAGACCTGGATGAGGCGGATAATGCAGAAGTAATTCGTAAGCTGCTCGACACGCTGAAATCATCGCTGATGGAAGAGCGGCAAATGGAGCTGGCGCTGCGTGCCAGCGAAGCACTATTACAGTTTAATCCTGAAGATCCGTATGAAATACGCGATCGTGGATTAATTTACGCGCAGCTGGAGTGTGAACATGTTGCGCTGACCGATTTAAGTTATTTCGTTGAACAGTGTCCGGAAGACCCGATCAGCGAAATGATTCGTGCGCAGATTAATACTATTTCGCACAAGCAAATTGTATTGCATTGATTAATGACACTTTACCTACCGTTTAAGGCGATCCTATGAAACAAAAAGTGGTTAGCATTGGCGACATCAACGTGGCAAATGACCTGCCGTTCGTGCTGTTTGGCGGAATGAACGTGCTGGAATCCCGCGATCTGGCGATGCGCATTTGTGAGCACTACGTAACCGTTACTCAAAAGCTGGGTATCCCTTACGTGTTCAAAGCCTCCTTTGATAAAGCCAACCGTTCTTCCATCCACTCTTACCGTGGGCCGGGCCTTGAAGAAGGGATGAAAATCTTCCAGGAACTGAAGCAGACTTTTGGCGTAAAAGTGATCACCGACGTTCACGAAGCCAGCCAGGCTCAGCCTGTTGCTGACGTGGTGGATGTGATTCAGCTGCCGGCCTTCCTCGCTCGTCAGACCGATCTGGTGGAAGCGATGGCGAAAACCGGTGCTGTTATCAACGTGAAAAAACCGCAGTTCGTAAGCCCGGGCCAGATGGGCAATATCGTGGATAAATTCCATGAAGGCGGCAACGACAAAGTAATTCTGTGCGACCGTGGCGCGAACTTTGGTTATGACAACCTGGTTGTGGATATGCTGGGCTTCAGCGTGATGAAGAAAGTTTCTGGCAACTCGCCGGTGATTTTTGACGTTACCCATGCGCTGCAATGCCGTGACCCGTTTGGCGCAGCAAGCGGCGGTCGTCGTGCGCAGGTTACTGAACTGGCGCGCGCAGGTATGGCGGTAGGTCTGGCCGGTCTGTTTATTGAAGCGCATCCTGATCCAGCCAATGCGAAATGCGACGGTCCATCCGCGCTGCCGCTGGCGAAACTGGAACAGTTCCTGACCCAGATTAAAGCGATTGATGACCTGGTTAAAAGCTTCGACGAGCTGGATACTGAGAACTAAGAAAGTGTTGCAGTCCGGAGAGATATCTCTCCGGACTGCTGTTTGAGAAAAGTGTTAAGGGTGGGCGTCAGGCGCCAAACGCACCATCAATTGTATGCATTGCCCCCGTCACAAATCCAGCCTCAGGGCCTGCAAGCCAGGCAACCATTCCCGCAACTTCCTCTGGACGGCCATGTCGTTTTAGCGCCATAAAACTGTGCATCACCTCTTTCAGTGGGCCATCTTCCGGGTTGGCATCGGTATCAATAGGGCCTGGTTGAACCACGTTTACCGTAATGCCCCGCGGTCCAAAATCACGTGCCAGCCCCCGGGCCAGCCCTTGCAGCGCTGATTTGCTCACCGCATAAGAGGCCAGGCCAGCAAGAGGCATACGGTCGCCATTCACAGAACCAATAATGATAATGCGTCCGCCGTCAGGCATCTGTCGTGCCGCTTCCACGGCCGCATAGTATGGGGAGTGAATGTTAATCCGGAACAGGCGCTCCACGTCATCCGGATCCTGCTCCAGCGCATCACCAAACAGAATAATGCCTGCATTAACTACCAGCACGTCCAGCGGGCCGCTTTCGCGTACCCGGTTGATGACGGCGTTACGATCGGCGCTATCGGTTTGCGCTGTCTGGGTACCCGTCTCATCAGCAAGCGCTTTGGCAGCGTCAGGGGAGCCTGAATAGGTAAAGGTAACCGATGCGCCATCCGCGGCAAAACGGCGCACGATAGCCGCGCCAATCCCACGACTGCCGCCAAGAACCAGAACTGACTTGCCATTAAAAGAAGACATGAGGTACTCCTTGAACAATTATGTAGTGATCGATATATAATAGGTGCACAGTTTTCTGTCAATGGATTTGTAATGAACACTACAAAATGCACTCGAGCACCTGGACGCCCACGTAATTTTGATCCAGAAATGGCCGTTGCCAAAGTACAACCCTTGTTTCACGCACATGGCTATGACGCCGTTAGCGTGGCGGATGTCACCGCGGCGTTGTCGATCAAGCCCCCCAGTTTCTATGCTGCTTTTGGGAACAAAATCGGTCTTTATGAACGTGTTCTTGACCGCTACGTACAAACTGAGGCGATTCCGTTTGATGATATTTTGCGCCCCGACAAACCCGTTTCTGAATGTCTTACCGATCTGCTTGAAGAGGCGGCGCGACGTTATGCCGCAGATCCGCATACGCCGGGATGTTTGGTCCTGGAGGGCACGCACAGTAACGATCCGCAAGCGCGGAAGGTCGCGCGGAATTTCTACTCGGCTGCCGAACATAAAATTCACGACTTTATCGCACAGCGGCATCCTAAAGAGGCTGACAGCCTGACTGATTACGTCAGTACCACAATGCTTGGCCTGTCGGGAAAAGCGCGTTGCGGGCATTCGTTCGAACGTCTGCTAGCCAGCGCGCGAATCGCTAGCGTAGCAGTGCGGCATCAGCTTTCCTGATTTTCATCACGTGAAAAGGTAGATAAATATGATGGGTAAACTGGGACTTCGCTTTAATACTCCCCCTCCGGCTATTCGCAAAGCAACGTTGGCCGCAATTCTGATCGGAACTTCATTTCTGGCGCATTCTCAGGACAAGGCCGATGTTATTTTGTATAACGGCAAGCTGATTACCATGGATGAACAACAACCCAACGCGCAGGCGCTGGCGGTAAAAGGGCGGCATATTATTGCGGTGGGTAATAATGAAACGGTGAAAAAATGGTCCGGACCGAACACGAAGGAAATCAATCTTACGGGGCAAACCGTTATTCCGGGATTAATTGATGCGCATCTGCATGGCATTCGGGGTGGGAGGACGTTTTTATTTGAAACCTACTGGTTTGATACTAAAAATTTACCCGATGCGTTAAATAAATTGTCGCAATCTGCGGCACAGAAAAATACTGCGCAATGGGTGGCGGTGGCTGGCTCATGGATACCTGAACAATTTGCTGAAAAACGGGATCCGACGGTTCAGGAACTGAATCAGGCGGTGCCTCAGCATCCTGCGTATATACAAAGCCTTTATGACTATGCCCTGTTAAATCAAAAGGCTATCGAGACCCTAAAACTTAATAGTCCACAGCCGGATGTTCCGGCAGGGATCGTGATAGAACGCGATGACAAAGGGCTGGCAACGGGGAAATTGCGCGGGACCATTGGCAGTTTTAACCAGCTTTTCGCCCAGATTAGCCAGACTTCCGATGTTGAAAAGAACCTTAACGCCTTTGTTCGTTATTTAAATAAACGCGGCGTGGTCGGGTTTATCGATCCTTCTGCCGGGCATGAGCAAGCTTATCGTGATTTCTTTAAACTTCAGCAGCAGCAACCTCTCAGGATACGTGTTGGATATCGTTTATCCGCACCGCCTGGTAATGAAACGGAATGGTTTAAACAACGTCTGGCATTTCGCCCGGCAATACACGATGACGGCAGAATAGCCTTTCTGGGCTTCGGTGAAAGCCTGGTGATGGCAATGAATGACGGCGTACGGATGTCATCTGGATTTAAGTCTTCTGCACAATCCCAACAAGAACAATTTAAGGTGCTCCAGCTTGCCGCCCAGGAAGGGGTCGCCGTAGAAATACATGCCTATACCGATGACAGTGCGGATGCGATTTTAGATCTCATTAGCGAGGTGGCTAAATCGTATGACATTGCTCCGTTACGCTGGTCTATTGCGCATCTCAATACCGGTACGCCAGAAACAATTACCCGCATGAAGAAACTCGGCTTGGCCTATTCTGTCCAGATGGGGCCATATTTTGAATCTCCCGCCATTGGACGCGCAAATGGTAAAACGGTGGCGGCACTCTCATCACCAGTTCAACCCGCGTTAGAGCAGGGGGTAATCGTTGCCGGCGGTACAGATGCGACGCGGATTGGCGTTGCGGGAGTGTGGCATGCCATTGAGTATCATGTCACAGGTAAAGCACTCGACGGCTCAGTACGCCATGACACCCGCCAGTTAAGTCGGGAAGATGCGTTAAAAATGTATACCCGAAATGCCGCCTGGCTGGCTTTTGCAGAACAGCAGAGGGGTAGTTTGCGGGAAGGTAAGTTCGCCGATTTTGCGGTGCTTAATCAGGATATTATGGCTATTCCGGCAGACAAATTGCACCAAACGGAGTCGTTATTAACGTTTGTCGATGGTCAACAGGTTTATCCGGAGCTGTGAGCGGTAAAAGAAAACGGCCCTGAGAAGGGCCGTGGGTTCTACCAGAAAAACTCATCAGGCAAATATCGTCATCAGATAGGCGATAAACAGCGCCAGATGCGCCGCACCGTTAAGCACGTTGGTGCGTCCGGTGGAGAAAGAGATGTGGCACAGTACCAGTGATGAAACCATCACAATCATCTCTGGCGCGCCCAGCGCAAAGACCAAATCATTCCCGGTTGCCCATGCGATCAGGGTCACTACCGGAACGGTCAGTGAAATGGTGGCTAATACTGAACCGAAAAACAAATTCATCGCCCGCTGTACCTGGTTGCTCAGAACCGCTTTCAGCGCACCCAGCCCTTCAGGAGAGAGGATCAGTAACGCTACCAGGAAACCGGTAAAGGCGACCGGCGCATTCAGTTCAGTCAGCAATGTCTCCAGCGGGCTGGCGTTCATCTTGGTCACAGCAATAACGGCGATCAGATGAATGATAAGCCAGGCAGCGTGCCATAAATTGCTATGTGCTGACGGTTTACCGTGATGCGGGTCGTCGTCGTCACCCTCGTCTTCATGCTCGTAAATGAACAGACTCTGGTGCGTTTTAGTTTGGATCAGCAAAAATACACCGTACATTGCCGCAGAAATTAACGCCACCAACAGCGCTTGTGCGGTAGTGAAATTCGCACCCGGTAAAGCCATCGGGAACACCAGTACAATAATGGCCAGTGGGAACAGAGCAATTAAATACTGCTTAATACCAAACAGATTCATATACTGAGTGGCAAATTTACGGCCACCTAACAGTAATGAAAAACCGACCAGGCCGCCGGTTACGATCATAATGATTGAATATAGCGTATCGCGCATGAGCGTAGGCGCTGCATCGCCGGTCGCCATTAATGCGGAGATTAAGCTGACTTCAAGAATAACAACGGACAGGCTGAGGATCAGCGACCCGTAGGGTTCGCCAAGTCGATGTGCTAATACATCCGCATGACGGACAACACTGAATGCACTGCTTAATATACCAATAAGGGCCAGCGCATTAATGCCGATGACCACTGGTAGTGACTGACTGCTCCCCCATAAGAACAGTACTACCAGTGCCAAAATCGGGAAGACGAGAGAGGTCTCCTTGTGGCGGGTTTTTACCGCCTCATGTACGTGTGTCATTGAATTAATTCTCCGTCTCTGCAGGTATTTATACCCGTCATACTTCAAGTTGCTTATGTGTTGGCTACGCTCGCTCACCCCAGTCACATAGTTATCTATGCTCCTGGGGATTCACTCCCTTGCCGCCTTTAAGCAACTCGAATTATTTAGGGTATATAATTATAAAAAGTATTAAAGAATGTAAAAAATAACAGAAAACTTGGTTTTGTAGGTGACATTTTACGAAATTTTACTACATCGCTTATTTTTCCTCTCAAAGCGGTCAAAAACAAAGTTCTAGTTTATAGACTGTTTAATTAACAGAAGGTTAGATGAAGAAATTTTCTATAAATGCCCATTATTGGCGCATCACCGCATTGTTAACCACACTTAAGGTTTAGCCTAAAAAGAGGAGTTCACAATGCCATATAAATCCAAAAGCGATCTGCCTGAAAGCGTGCAGCATGTTCTGCCAGCCCATGCTCAGGACATCTACAAAGAAGCTTTCAACAGCGCTTGGGAACAATATAAAGATAAATCTGACCGTCGTGATGATGCTACCCGTGAAGAGACAGCACACAAGGTGGCGTGGGCCGCGGTCAAAAATGATTATCAAAAAGGTGATGATGATAAATGGCATAAAAAGGCGTAACAGTATCAATTATAATGCCTTTATGAACTAGCTTGCATCAGGCGTTAGCGAATCGTGCTACGCCGCGCCGTTGCTGGCTTGCAAGCGAGCGGTGAATTGCCTATTGTCCAGCTATTGGTTTCAAAATGAGCAGTTAAAAAGCCCGGAAGGCGTCAAAAAAGTTGTCGCAGGGAAGCAGCAGTGGCGGAGGTGTAAGGTGTTAACGCGTGATTTTTTATTGAATGCCGACTGTAAGACGGCATTTGGTGCTATTGAAGAATCACTACTCTGGTCAGCGGAACAACGTGCAGCCTCACTGGCCGCCACGCTTGCATGCCGACCAGATGATGGACCGGTGTGGATCTTCGGTTATGGATCATTGATGTGGAACCCGGCCTTAGAATTTGAAGAGTCCTGTACCGGGACGTTAGTCGGCTGGCACCGTGCCTTTTGCCTGCGTCTGACGGCGGGGCGAGGAACGGCGTGTCAGCCAGGACGTATGCTGGCCCTGAAAGAGGGCGGACGCACCACCGGTGTGGCCTACCGTTTGCCGGACGCGTCCCTGGAACAAGAGCTTTCACTGCTGTGGAAGCGAGAAATGATCACCGGCTGTTATCTGCCGACCTGGTGTCAGTTGGCGCTTGATGACGGCAGGACGGTGAACGCACTGGTCTTTATTATGGATCCGCGTCATCCGCTGTTTGAGTCAGACACGCGCGCGCAGGTTATTGCGCCGCTTATCGCCGCGGCGAGCGGACCTTTAGGCACCAACGCCCAGTATCTGTTCTCACTGGAACAGGAGCTGGTCAAGTTGGGGATGCAGGATGATTGTCTTAACGATCTGGTGATCACGGTCAAACGATTGTTGGGAGAGAATCTGCCGGAAGGTGTTATGCGTCCAGGATTTGCCTAATATCGCCCGATGTTGTATGCCCGATAAGCCAGGTGCTTATCGGGCGTTTAACGCTTAGGCTGCAATAAAACTTATCGAATGCTCAAGCGACTGGCTATGGCTGTCGATCAGCACATTCCAGACGCCGGTATACGGTACGGTTAACCATGCGTTATCACGATCCTGCACGCTTAAGATGTCGGACTGCGTGTCTTTGACGTGATTTTTCTCGCTCATCAGGTGGATGTGGCAACGCTCAGAACAGCGCACGACTACCGTATCACCACCAAATAACTTTAAACTCGCCTTCACTAATGCCATTTTTCACCCCGTTCTTGAAAACAACGTACTTTCTGTCGAAAGTGCTGCGTGATGTTGTTCACATTTCACTCATTGCATAACACCAAAGGGGGGGCAACAGGATGCTGATTTTGATCAAAAAATGGCATAACGATTAAACAAAAGTGACAAAATCCCTCAAAAGGGTTGAAAAGGCGTGCTAACGTTCAACGAAACCGCGCCCATCTACGATTAAATCCGGAAATTATCGACACTTTCAGTGAGCTTGCCTGAAGCGGTGTATCAGAAGGTCAGCACTTTATCTGCAGCCAGCGTCCATTGAGCCAGTTCAACCAGCGTGCCGACGGCTACTCCGTCAATTAACGGTAGCGTCGTGATCCCACGGCCATCGGTGCAGGTTTTGCACAGTTTGACCGGCACATTTTGCGCCGTCAGGATCTCCAGCATTTGCTGAATATTGTATCCTTCCGCAGGTTTTTGACCGCTAAGCCCCGCCGTTACCGCGTCCGACATTAAAAACAGACGCAGGTCGAGATACGCTTCCTGTTCGCGCAGGGCGATGGCCAGACGCAGGCTATTAAATAACGATTCGCTTCCATAGGCTGCACCGTTCGCGACGATCACTATCTTTTGCATTATTACTCCTGTTGTCAGATGGAAGGGATAATTCCTGGCGTGTATGTTACTCCCTGTTCCTGATGTGGGAAAGAAAGCATGGTTGCAGGAGTGGGTACCTCTAATTATCCATGTCAGAAAATCCCGAAAACGGGGATAAAGGCTGCAATTAACAGCCGAAGACGTTATGGTTTAGGTTAAGTGTGTCTAATTAATTGATGTAAGAGACAACTGACGATTTGAGCCGTAATATTTATATTTCTCTCGCTGTATTCTCACTCTTGCCATTGGCAGGCGGTATTGCCAACGCACGGACATCTTTTATTCACCAGGCTGAAAACCCTTTCGATAACAATAGTGATGGCTTACCCGATCTCGGTATGGCGCCGGAGTCGCGGGCAGGCGAAAAGCACTTTGCTGAAATGGTCAAAGCGTTTGGTGAAGCCAGTATGACCGATAACGGGCTTGATACGGGTGAACAGGCGAAGCAGTTCGCGTTTGGTCAGGTGCGTGACACGGTCAGTGAACAGGTTAATCAGCAACTGGAATCCTGGCTCTCTCCCTGGGGAAACGCCAGCGTTGGATTGCAGATGGATAACGAAGGCAGCTTTACCGGAAGTCGGGGAAGCTGGTTTATCCCATGGCAGGACAATCAACGATATTTAACCTGGAGCCAGTTGGGGCTGACGCAACAGGACGAAGGTTTAGTCAGCAATGCGGGGATTGGGCAGCGCTGGGTACGCGACGGCTGGTTTCTGGGTTACAACACCTTTTATGACAACCTGTTGGATGAAAATCTGCCCCGGGGAGGCCTTGGCGCCGAGGCGTGGGGTGAATACTTGCGCTTATCCGCTAACTATTACCAACCGCTGTCCTCCTGGCAGGAGCGTTCCGCAACCCAGGAACAACGGATGGCCCGCGGCTACGACCTGACTGCGCAAATGCGCATGCCGTTCTATCAACACCTCAATACCAGCGTCAGCGTGGAACAGTATTTTGGCGACCGGGTGGATCTGTTTCATTCCGGAACCGGGTACCACAATCCTGTGGCGGTGAATCTGGGATTGAGCTATACGCCGGTGCCGTTGATTACCGTGACGGCACAACATAAGCAGGGCGAAAGCGGAGTCAGCCAGAATAACCTCGGCTTAACGCTGAATTACCGCTTTGGCGTGCCGCTAAAAAAACAGCTGATGGTCAGCGAGGTGGCAAACAGCCGATCGCTGCGCGGCAGTCGTTATGACGATCCGCAGCGTAACAATCTGCCGACGCTGGAATATCGCCAGCGTAAAACATTGTCGGTATTTTTGGCCACGCCGCCCTGGGATCTCAAGTCTGGTGAGACGGTGGCGCTGAAGCTGCAGGTGCGTAGTTTGCATGGGATCCGCCATTTGACCTGGCAGGGTGATACCCAGGCGTTGAGTTTAACGGCGGGTAGCAATAACCGAAGCGCGCAAGGCTGGACGATTATTATGCCTAAGTGGGACAGCAGCGAAGGCGCGACAAACCGCTGGCGGTTGTCTGTGGTGGTAGAAGATGAGCAGGGTCAGCGTGTCTCTTCCAATGAGATCACGCTATCACTGACCGAACCGTTTATTACCGTTTCGGAAAATGATCCTCGTTAGCAATGAAGCATCAACGCGTTATCAGAAAATGCGTTCCTGATGTACCCATACCGCGGCTTCGACGCGTGATTTGAGCTTCATTTTCTTCAACATATGCTTCACATGGACTTTTACCGTACTTTCAGTGATGTCCAGACGACGGGCGATCATCTTGTTCGGCAGCCCCTGGGCAATGAGCTTGAGAATGTCGCGCTCACGCGGTGTCAGTTGGGTAACATCACGGTCCGACGTTGCACGATTAGCACGCAGGCTGGCGGCCAGAACCGGCGTTAAGGCCTCACTCAGCACCATTTCACCGGCCGCTGACTGCTGTAAGGCTTTGAGTAAATCTTCAGGCTCCATATCTTTCAGCAGATAACCGTCAGCGCCGCGTTTCAGTGCGGTAACTACGTCTTCTTCATGATTGGATACGCTAAACACAACGATACGGCCCGACAGTGACTTTTCACGCAGCTTATCGAGAGTTTCCAGGCCGTTCATGCCGGGCATGTTGAGATCAAGCAGGATCAGATCGGGATCAAGGGATTCAGCCAGCTCGATACCCTGCTCACCATTGCTGGCTTCGCCGACAACGGTAATATCGGGCGCCATGCTGACAAGCTGTTTTACACCGGTTCGCAGCATCGGATGATCGTCGATCAACAGGATGGTTGCCGGTTCCAGATTACTCATGGGTATCTCCTTGGACTTCTGTGAAGTTTGTTTCGGGAATAAAAGTGACAGCAACTTCAGTACCGCCCGTCTCGCGACGGCGTACGCGGCAATCGCCGCGCAAGCTCTGCGCACGGTCGCGCATTATAATCATGCCGTAGTGGTTACTGCGTTCGGCGTTTTCCGGTACGCCGCAGCCGTTATCTTGCACTGTTAGTTTGACCTGCTTGCCATTTTGCACCACCGTCACGACCACTTCATTGGCCTGAGAGTGTTTAAGTGCATTACTCAGGGCTTCGCGCGCAATTTGTAGCAGGTGAATCGCCTGATGCGAAGGGACCAGGCGTGGCGGTAGCTGATAATCCAGCTTAACCGTAAATCCAAAACGGGCGCTGTACTCCTGACAGCTGGCTTCCAGCGCCGGTCGTAATCCAGGTTCCGTGAGCTGTAAACGGAAGGTGGTTAACAGCTCACGCAGTTGTGCCCATGAAGCATTCAGCTCGTTACGTATCTGGCTGAGCAACTCGCGACAGTTATCTGAAAGCGCATCGCCCTGCATCTGCAAACAGCTAACCTGCATCTTCATACAAGAGAGCGATTGTGCAATAGAATCATGAAGTTCGCGTGCAATGGTGGCACGCTCTTCCATCACGATCAACTGCTGTTGACGCTCCTGATGTCTGTCGAGCGCGAGCGTTGCGGTCAGTTGCTCAACCAGGGTATCAACCAGCTGTTGCTGATCGTGGCTGAGATGGCGTCCGTTCGGCAAGGTGGCGAGCAGAATACCATATTGGGTATGCGCATCGGTCAGCCGCCATTTCAATGTGATCCCGCCGTCAATCGCGGGCAGCGTGCCGCGAGGACACAGATGGCAACCTTTTTCATCACAGCTGGCATTGGACTGACAGGTAAATTCCTGATGATTGTCTTCATCTTCCAGGTCGTAAACCCGGAGTTCAATATCATGTAGCAAGGTCAAATTTTGCAGACCGTTCAGCACCGGAGAGAGGCGTTCGCACAACGGCACCTGAGAGTGCAGGCGGCGGTTGGCTTGCCACAGAAAAGAAAGGATCTGATTTTTGTGCTCCAGTCCCGCCGTTTTTTCCTGCACCCGCTGTTCCAGCACGGCATAACTCTCAGCCAGCTCTTCGGACATATTATTCAGTGCCGAACCCAGAGCGGCCATCTCATTACGCCCGCTGATACGCGCGCGTTGGGTAAAATCACGTTGGCTGACGGCTCGCGCCATCGCCAGCAGCTGTTTCCACGGCTCTAACAGGCGCACGCGCAGCCAGATAATGGTGAAAACCAGCAGCAATGCCATAAATATGGCCATCAGGCGATGCAGCAGGACGACGCGTTCAATGCGTAATTCGGTGGTATGGTCAAAGGCGGTAACCAGCTTATCCAGACCGCCTACAAAGCGCGTCACATCCTGCGCTACCGCATCAGGCGTTTGCGCATGCGCAAGCCCCGGCGCCAGTTCAGTGTGCCAGTAATCCTGTAGTGCTTTTAACTGCGCCTGTTGTCCGTCTCGCTTTGCGGCACGCGTCAACTCCGGGCTAAACGCCGTTTTCTCCATTTCATCCAGAAGCGGTTGATCGCTAGCGTCCAGCGGTACGGCTGCCAGCAGGCGATAACTCTGCATGCGCAGCGATCCCGCTTTGTTGATTGCATGGGCGCTACCCTGAACGCCCTGAACCAGCCAGCCGGAGACAGCCATACCCGCCACGCCGATGGCTGTGGACAATAAAACAATCAGCGCCACCTGGTTGACCAGCGTAAGCGGGGAGAGACAACGTTTAAACATGGTGACTTGTTCCTTCGGGTTTTCGTCGAACAGAAAACCTTATTGAATGACGATTCTGCTGCAGGCAGTGGCGTTATTCTCGGCGATACACTGGAGTATACCCATACCTCAAACGGGCTACCTCTTAATTGCCAGCGGAGGGAGAGATCCTGGGCGAGGGGGAGTAGGGGGCGACAGAAGCGTGAAAAACCACATCTTTTTTACCGAAGTTATGTACTCATTTAGGGTAATGATAAATTTTAGGCATGAATAATGACACCTTTTCCTTTGATTTATATCAACTTACCTCCAGCTGTAAACCCTAATGTTGCAGGCATCGAAACAAGTATCAGAGGTGTCTATGAGTCACTCATCTGCCCCGGAAAGGGCATCTGGAGCTGTAATTACCGAATGGCGGCCGGAAGATCCCGCCTTCTGGCAGCAGCGTGGTCAACGAATCGCCAGCCGTAACCTGTGGATTTCAGTCCCTTGCTTGCTGCTGGCGTTTTGCGTGTGGATGTTATTTAGCGCCGTGGCGGTGAACTTACCGAAAGTCGGTTTTGATTTCACCACTGAACAGCTGTTCATGCTGACGGCATTACCTTCGGTGTCCGGCGCACTGCTGCGTGTTCCGTACTCCTTTATGGTTCCCCTGTTTGGTGGACGTCGCTGGACAGCGTTTAGCACCGGTATCCTGATCATTCCTTGCGTATGGTTAGGTTTTGCGGTGCAGGATACCTCCACGCCGTTTAGTACCTTTATTATTATCTCTCTGTTGTGCGGTTTCGCCGGTGCGAACTTTGCGTCCAGCATGGCAAACATCAGTTTCTTCTTTCCAAAACAGAAACAGGGTGGTGCGCTGGGTCTGAACGGTGGCCTGGGCAACATGGGCGTCAGCGTGATGCAGTTGGTTGCGCCGCTGGTGGTTTCACTGTCAATCTTTGCCGCATTTGGTAGCCACGGGGTTGAACAACCGGATGGTACGCAGCTGTATCTGGCAAACGCCGCATGGATTTGGGTACCGTTTCTGGCGGTGTTAACGCTGGCTGCATGGTTTGGTATGAATGAACTGGCAACCTCAAAAGCGTCGCTGAAAGAGCAATTGCCGGTGCTGAAACGTGGGCATCTGTGGATTATGAGCCTGCTGTATCTGGCAACCTTCGGTTCATTCATCGGTTTCTCTGCCGGTTTTGCCATGTTGTCAAAAACGCAGTTTCCTGAGGTACAGATCCTGCATTATGCCTTCTTTGGACCGTTGATTGGCGCGCTGGCTCGTTCAGCGGGCGGCGCAATCTCTGACCGTCTGGGCGGAACCCGTGTAACGCTGGTGAACTTCGTGCTGATGGCAATTTTCAGTGCCTTACTGTTCCTGACGCTGCCATCAAACGGCGTTGGCGGCAACTTTATCGCCTTCTTCGCGGTGTTCCTGGCATTATTCCTGACGGCTGGTCTGGGGAGTGGTTCAACCTTCCAGATGATCTCCGTTATCTTCCGCAAGCTGACGATGGACAGAGTGAAAGCTGAAGGCGGATCAGAAGAGAAAGCAATGCGCGAAGCAGCAACCGACACTGCGGCAGCGTTGGGCTTTATCTCAGCCATTGGTGCGATTGGCGGCTTCTTTATCCCGAAAGCATTTGGTACGTCTCTGGCGTTAACTGGTTCGCCGGTCGATGCGATGAAAGTATTTCTGATCTTCTATGTCGCTTGTGTGGTTATCACCTGGGCGGTATACGGACGTCATTCTAAAAAGTAAAAAAGTAGTAGCAGTTGATTATCCATTGCGCGGTGTTAGACCGCGCTTTTTTTTGCTCTAAATTAGTTACAACATACTTATATGTGAACTCATGACGAAAGTCTGCGAAAACGGTGCTGGTAATATGCCTGGCAGGGGGGATACCCCTTAATACCCACTTATAAAGAATTTAACATTTGTATGATAAGTGATTTTAATAAAATCATTTAAATTCAATATGTTGAATGTTTTATTGATATCCCACTAAGGGGGTATGTGAAAATCGACCCTCTGTTTTCATCCCTGCATGCCTTGATCGTTATCAATTCTCACGCCCTTTCAGAGCGTTACCTTCGCTCTCAATCAAGCAATGTCGATTTATCAGAGAGCCGTCAGGCTCCTACAGGAGAAAACCGATGAGTAAATTCCTGGACCGGTTTCGCTACTTCAAGCAGAAGGGCGAAACCTTTGCCGATGGGCATGGTCAGCTTCTCAATACCAACAGGGACTGGGAGGACGGATACCGCCAGCGTTGGCAGCATGACAAAATCGTGCGTTCAACCCACGGGGTAAACTGCACGGGCTCATGCAGCTGGAAAATCTATGTGAAAAATGGTCTGGTGACCTGGGAGACCCAGCAAACTGACTACCCACGCACGCGTCCAGATATGCCTAACCACGAGCCTCGCGGCTGCCCACGTGGTGCAAGCTATTCTTGGTATCTCTACAGCGCTAACCGTCTGAAATACCCGCTGATGCGCAAACGTCTGATGAAGATGTGGCGTGAAGCAAAAAGACTGCACAGCGATCCGGTAGACGCATGGGCATCCATCATCGAAGACGCCGACAAAGCAAAAAGCTTCAAACAAGCGCGTGGTCGTGGTGGGTTTGTTCGTTCTTCCTGGCAGGAAGTGAATGAACTGATTGCTGCATCTAACGTTTACACCATCAAAACCTATGGCCCTGACCGCGTTGCAGGCTTCTCTCCGATTCCGGCGATGTCGATGGTTTCTTATGCTTCCGGCGCACGCTATATGTCGCTGATTGGTGGTACCTGCCTGAGCTTCTACGACTGGTACTGTGACCTGCCGCCGGCTTCCCCGCAAACCTGGGGCGAGCAAACCGACGTACCGGAATCTGCCGACTGGTATAACTCCAGCTACATTCTTGCATGGGGCTCTAACGTACCGCAGACCCGTACTCCGGATGCGCACTTCTTTACTGAAGTTCGCTATAAAGGAACCAAAACGGTAGCGATTACTCCGGACTACGCAGAAATTGCCAAACTTTGCGACCTGTGGTTGGCACCGAAGCAGGGAACCGATGCGGCGATGGCAATGGCGATGGGCCATGTCATGTTGCGCGAGTTCCACCTCGATAACCCGAGCCAGTACTTCACCGACTACGTTCGTCGTTATACCGACATGCCAATGCTGGTGATGCTCGAAGAGCGTGACGGCTACTATGCTGCTGGTCGTATGCTGCGTGCGGCGGATCTGGTCGACTCTCTGGGCCAGGAAAATAACCCGGAATGGAAAACCGTCGCTATCAACAACAACGGCGAAATGGTTGCGCCAAACGGTTCAATTGGTTTCCGTTGGGGCGAAAAGGGCAAATGGAACCTTGAGCAACGCGACGGTACGTCCGGTGATGAAACCGAACTGCAGCTCAGCCTGCTGGGTAGCCAGGACGATATCGCTGAAGTGGGCTTCCCGTACTTTGGCGGCGAAGGTACCGAGCACTTCAGTAAAGTAGAGCTGGAAAATATTCTGCTGCACAAACTGCCGGTTAAACGCCTGCAGTTGGCCGATGGCTCTACCGCGCTGGTGACCACCGTTTACGACCTGACCATGGCTAACTATGGCCTGGAACGTGGTCTGAACGACGAAAACTGCGCGACCAGCTACGATGACGTGAAAGCGTACACGCCGGCATGGGCAGAAAAAATCACTGGCGTATCACGTTCTCAGATCGTGCGCATTGCCCGTGAATTTGCGGATAACGCCGATAAAACACACGGTCGTTCGATGATCATCGTCGGTGCGGGCCTGAACCACTGGTACCACCTCGATATGAACTATCGTGGCCTGATCAATATGCTGGTGTTCTGCGGTTGTATCGGTCAGAGCGGCGGCGGTTGGGCCCACTACGTCGGCCAGGAAAAACTGCGTCCGCAAACCGGCTGGCAGCCGCTGGCGTTTGCTCTTGACTGGCAGCGTCCGCCTCGTCATATGAACAGCACTTCCTACTTCTATAACCACTCCAGCCAATGGCGCTATGAGACGGTTACTGCGCAGGAACTGCTTTCCCCGATGGCAGACAAATCCCGCTACAGCGGTCATTTGATTGATTTTAACGTTCGCGCTGAACGTATGGGCTGGTTGCCATCTGCGCCGCAGTTAGGGACTAACCCACTACGTATCGCCGAAGAAGCGCAGAAAGCAGGTATGACGCCGGTGGATTACACCGTTAAATCCCTGAAAGAAGGTTCTATTCGTTTTGCGGCAGAGCAGCCGGAAAACGGTAAAAACCATCCGCGCAACCTGTTTATCTGGCGTTCTAACCTGCTCGGTTCTTCCGGTAAAGGCCACGAGTACATGCTGAAGTATCTGCTGGGTACTGAACATGGTATTCAGGGCAAAGATCTCGGCCAGCAGAGCGGCGTGAAGCCTGAAGAAGTGGAATGGCAGGATAACGGCCTGGACGGCAAACTGGATCTGGTTGTCACGCTGGACTTCCGTCTGTCGAGCACCTGTCTGTATTCCGACATCGTGCTGCCGACCGCAACCTGGTATGAAAAAGACGATATGAATACCTCGGACATGCATCCGTTTATTCATCCTCTGTCTGCGGCCGTTGACCCGGCCTGGGAATCGAAGAGCGACTGGGAAATCTACAAAGCCATCGCCAAGAAATTCTCTGAAGTTTGCGTGGGCCATCTCGGTAAAGAAACCGACGTCGTTACGCTGCCTATTCAGCACGACTCTGCCGCAGAACTGGCACAACCGCTGGACGTGAAGGACTGGAAAAAAGGTGAATGTGACCTGATTCCTGGTGTTACCGCACCGCACATCATGACCGTTGAGCGTGATTATCCGGCAACCTACGAGCGTTTCACCTCCATCGGCCCGCTGATGGAAAAAATCGGTAACGGCGGTAAAGGGATTGCCTGGAATACCCAGAGCGAAATGGATCTGCTGCGTAAGCTCAATTACACCAAGGCTGAAGGTCCGGCAAAAGGCCAACCTTGGCTTAATACCGCAATTGATGCAGCCGAGATGATCCTGACGCTGGCGCCGGAAACTAACGGTCAGGTAGCCGTTAAAGCCTGGGCTGCGCTGAGTGAATTTACCGGTCGTGACCATACGCATCTTGCGCTGAATAAAGAAGACGAAAAAATTCGCTTCCGCGATATTCAGGCGCAGCCGCGCAAAATTATCTCCAGCCCGACCTGGTCAGGACTGGAGGATGAACACGTGTCTTATAACGCCGGCTATACCAACGTTCACGAGCTGATCCCATGGCGTACGCTGTCTGGTCGCCAGCAGTTGTATCAGGATCATCAGTGGATGCGTGACTTTGGTGAAAGCCTGCTGGTTTACCGTCCGCCAATCGACACCCGTTCGGTGAAAGCGGTGATCGGCGAGAAATCTAACGGTAACCCGGAAAAAGCGCTCAACTTCCTGACGCCGCACCAGAAATGGGGTATCCACTCCACTTACAGCGACAACTTGCTGATGCTGACGCTGTCACGCGGTGGCCCGATTGTGTGGATGAGCGAAGTCGATGCGAAGGAGCTGGGAATCGAAGATAACGACTGGATCGAAGTCTTCAACAGCAACGGTGCGCTGACGGCACGTGCAGTTGTCAGCCAGCGTGTACCGGCCGGGATGACCATGATGTACCACGCGCAGGAACGTATCGTAAACCTGCCGGGTTCAGAAATCACCCAGCAGCGCGGTGGGATCCACAACTCGGTGACCCGTATTACGCCGAAACCGACCCATATGATCGGCGGCTATGCGCAGCTGGCCTACGGCTTTAACTACTACGGCACCGTCGGTTCAAACCGTGATGAGTTCGTAGTTGTACGTAAGATGAAGAACATTAACTGGTTGGATGGCGAAGGCAATGACCAGGTACAGGAGAGCGTAAAATGAAAATTCGTTCACAAGTCGGCATGGTGCTGAATCTCGATAAGTGCATCGGCTGCCACACCTGTTCAGTGACCTGTAAAAACGTCTGGACCAGCCGTGAAGGTATGGAGTACGCCTGGTTCAACAACGTCGAAAGTAAGCCTGGCGTTGGCTTCCCGAACGACTGGGAAAACCAGGAAAAATGGAAGGGCGGTTGGATCCGTAAAATCAACGGCAAACTGCAGCCGCGCATGGGTAACAAAGCGCTGCTGTTGGGTAAAATCTTTGCTAACCCGCATCTGCCGGGCATGGATGATTACTACGAGCCGTTTGATTTTGACTACCAGACGTTGCATAACGCCCCGGCAGACAGCAAAGCACAGCCAATTGCTCGTCCACGCTCGCTGATCACCGGTCAGCGAATGGATAAAATCACCAGCGGTCCGAACTGGGAAGAAATTCTGGGCGGTGAGTTTGAAAAACGCGCCAAAGACCAGAACTTCGAAAACATGCAGAAGGCGATGTACGGTCAGTTCGAAAACACCTTCATGATGTACCTGCCGCGTCTGTGTGAGCACTGCCTTAATCCGGCGTGTGTGGCGACCTGTCCGAGCGGCGCTATCTACAAGCGTGAAGAAGATGGCATCGTGCTGATCGACCAGGACAAGTGCCGCGGCTGGCGTATGTGTATCACCGGCTGCCCGTACAAGAAGATCTACTTCAACTGGAAGAGCGGGAAATCTGAGAAGTGCATCTTCTGCTACCCGCGTATCGAAGCCGGTCAGCCGACCGTTTGCTCCGAAACCTGTGTAGGTCGTATCCGTTACCTCGGCGTACTGCTGTATGACGCAGATGCGATCGAAAGTGCAGCAAGCACCGAGCACGAGAAAGATCTGTACCAGCGTCAACTGGACGTGTTCCTCGATCCAAACGATCCGGCTGTTATTGAACAGGCGCTGAAAGATGGTATTCCGCTGAGCGTCATTGATGCCGCACAGCAGTCTCCGGTTTACAAAATGGCGATGGACTGGAAGCTGGCGCTGCCGCTGCATCCGGAATACCGCACACTGCCGATGGTCTGGTACGTGCCGCCATTGTCACCGATTCAGTCAGCTGCTGATGCGGGCGAACTGGGCAGCAACGGTATTCTGCCGGATGTTGACAGCCTGCGTATTCCGGTTCAGTACCTGGCGAACCTGCTGACCGCAGGTGACACCCAACCTGTACTGTTGGCGCTGAAACGTATGCTGGCCATGCGTCACTACAAACGTGCGGAAACTGTTGACGGCAAAGTTGATACCCGTGCACTGGAAGAGGTGGGCTTAAGCGAAGCACAGGCACAGGAAATGTATCGTTACCTGGCAATCGCGAACTACGAAGATCGTTTCGTGGTACCGAGCAGCCATCGTGAACTGGCGCGTGACGCGTTCCCGGAGAAAAGCGGTTGTGGCTTTACCTTCGGCGACGGTTGCCACGGTTCTGATACTAAATTCAATCTGTTCAACAGCCGCCGCATCGACGCTGTCGATGTGACCAGCAAAACGGAGCCGCACCAATGATTGAACTCGTCATTGTTTCGCGTCTGCTCGAGTACCCGGATGCTGCCTTGTGGCAGCATCAGCAGGAACTTTTCGATGCACTCGCGTCATCTGAGAACCTGGATAAAGAGGATGCCCAGTCCCTGGGCGTTTTCCTGCGCGATCTAACCGCGCAGGACATGCTGGATGTGCAGGCCGCTTACAGCGAACTGTTTGACCGTGGCCGCGCGACATCGCTGCTGCTGTTTGAACATGTTCACGGTGAATCCCGCGATCGCGGTCAGGCTATGGTTGACCTGATGGCACAGTATGAGCAGCACGGTTTGCAGCTCGACAGCCGCGAACTTCCCGATCATCTGCCGCTGTATCTGGAATACCTTGCGCAACTGCCGAAAAGCGAAGCGCTAGGTGGCTTACAGGATATTGCGCCGATTCTGGCGCTGCTCAGCGCTCGTTTGCAACAGCGTGAAAGCCGTTATGCGGTGCTGTTCGATCTGCTGTTAAAACTGGCGAATACCGTTATCGACAGCGATAAAGTGGCTGAAAAAATTGCGGATGAAGCCCGTGACGATACTCCACAAGCGCTGGATGCGGTCTGGGAAGAAGAGCAGGTGAAATTCTTCGCCGATCAGGGGTGTGGCGAGTCGGAAATCTCCGCTCACCAGCGTCGTTTTGCCGGGGCCGTTGCGCCGCAGTATCTGAATATCACCACCGGAGGACAGCAATAATGCACTTCCTGAATACGTTCTTCTTTGACATCTATCCGTACATCGCGGGTTCTGTCTTTCTGATCGGCAGCTGGCTGCGTTATGACTATGGGCAATATACATGGCGTGCGGCTTCCAGTCAGATGCTGGATCGCAAAGGGATGAACCTGGCGTCAAACCTGTTTCACATCGGGATCCTGGGTATCTTTGCTGGGCACTTCCTTGGCATGTTGACGCCGCACTGGATGTATGAAGCCTGGCTACCGCTTGAAGTGAAACAAAAGATGGCAATGTTTGCGGGCGGTGCCAGTGGTCTGATGTGTCTGATTGGTGGCGTACTGCTGCTGAAACGTCGTCTGTTCAGCCCACGCGTGCGGGCCACCACCACCGGAGCGGATATTCTGATCCTCTCACTGCTGGTGATCCAGTGTGCGCTGGGCCTGCTGACCATTCCGTTTTCCGCCCAGCATATGGACGGTAGCGAGATGATGAAGCTGGTGAACTGGGCGCAGACAGTGGTGACCTTCCAGGGCGGAGCGTCTCAGTATCTCGATGGTGTTGCGTTCATTTTCCGTATGCACCTGGTGCTGGGTATGACGCTGTTCCTGTTGTTCCCATTCTCTCGTCTGGTACACATCTGGAGCGTCCCGGTCGAATATCTGACACGCAAATACCAGATTGTTCGCGCGCGTCACTAATCGTATATTTGAGAATGACAAAACCCTGCTTCGGCGGGGTTTTTTATGCCTGTTTGCCGGATGGCGGCGCAAGCGCCTTATCCGGCCTACGAAGGTATCAGCGAGCGCTGTAGGCCTGATAAGCGCAGCGCAGCAGACAAATTACGGACACGTGTCGAGTTAGTAGGCCTGATAAGCATAGCGCATCAGGCAAATAAAAGGCATTGCTGAGGAATTGAGTGTGTTGCTTTATGAAGTGATGGTGGTGGGGGAAGGATTACTCAGCGTTACGCGCTTCGCCCTTCGGGTCGTTGCCTGCGGCAACGCTTTCTCGCTACGCTCGAATCGAACCTTAGTCGAAGCTTCTCATCCTTCCCGCATGGGCAGAATATGGGGCATTAGAGATTGATTTGCTGTTGGTGCTTTATGAAGTGATGGTGGTGGGGGAAGGATTCGAACCTTCGAAGTCGATGACGGCAGATTTACAGTCTGCTCCCTTTGGCCGCTCGGGAACCCCACCAGGGGTATACTAATTTTATGAATCTACAGGAATGAATGGTGGTGGGGGAAGGATTCGAACCTTCGAAGTCGATGACGGCAGATTTACAGTCTGCTCCCTTTGGCCGCTCGGGAACCCCACCACGGGGTAATGCTAATTACTGGCCTGCTTCCGTTGGAAGCGGGGCGCATCATATCAAATGATGCGCCCCTGTAAAGCATTCCGTTGATAAAAAAGAACTGGTTGCCTGATTTTTACACGTAAAGATGTAAAGGTAACCAATTAACTTATCAATCGATTACAGAATAATCGTTCGGTTACCGTAAACAAAGACGCGTTGAGCCAGAACCTGATATAGCGCACGGCTTAATACATTTTTTTCAACGTCGCGACCCGCGCGCATCATATCTTCGGCAGTGTAGGTGTGATCAACATGGATCACGTCCTGCATAATGATTGGGCCTTCATCGAGGTTATCATTCACGTAGTGGGCCGTCGCGCCGATGATCTTCACACCACGCTCATAAGCCTGATGGTACGGACGAGCACCAATGAATGCTGGCAGGAATGAATGGTGAATATTGATAATTTTATTCGGAAAGCGTGAAACAAATGTCGGGGTCAGAACGCGCATGTATTTAGCCAGCACGACATAATCCGGCTGGTGGGCGTCGATAGCATCAGCCATTTTCTCATCATGTTCGTCACGTGTTAAACCTTCATGGCTCACCAGCTCAAACGGAATATCAAACCGTTCAACCAGAGGACGCAAGGTCTCGTGATTGCCGATCACCGCAGCGATTTCAACATCCAGCCCGCCATAGTTGGCCTTCATTAATAAATCGCCCAGGCAATGCGCTTCCTTGGTGACCAAAATGACGATGCGGCGGCGGCCTGCTGGGGTTAATTCACGAATCGAGCCTTCAGGTAAGGCGCTGTCCAGATCGGCAAGCAGCGTGACGTCGTTAAAAATGCCCTCCAGTTCGGTGCGCATAAAAAAGCGTCCGGTACGGTGGTCCACAAACTCATTGTTCTGCACGATGTTCAGTTCATGCTTGTAACAGATATTTGTAATGCGCGCGATCAGACCTTTTTGGTCCGGGCAAATAGTACGCAGCACTTTTCGTTGTAATGAATGCATTTGCAGCGGTGATCCTGTTGAGAATGTTTGCAAAATTGATACTGTCGGGCGTTGATTAGCCGCAGCACTTTTTAAATTTTTTACCGGAGCCACAAGGGCAGGTATCGTTTCGTCCAATTTGAGGGCGTGTACCGTCTATATAGTACCACTGACCGTTTTCTTTTAAAAAACGAGAGCGCTCGATAATTGCACCTGTTTTACCTTGTTCAGAAAACCGTGCGACAAAACTGACATAGCCGATATTTTCTGTGTCTGCCGTCTCTTGTTCAAAAACGGTCAGTCCAAGCCATTCGGTATGAGTAAATCCTGCGATAATGTCGTCGCGAAACTCGGCCGCATGACAATCCGGATGCCAGGTCCTGATAAGGTAATCTGCGTCTTTCATCACAAAAGCACAGTAACGAGAACGCATGAGGTGTGACGGCGTAGGTGCTACTTGCGCGCCGGACACATAACGGTAGCAACATAGGCTATACTCGACAGCGCTACCACAGGGACAAAGCTGAGACACAAAGTACTCCCTGGAATATAAAAACGGCGTAAAAACGCCAGAGTGGCACTATGTTAACTGAGCGGTAGCGATGTTGCTACGTCTGCAAGCCAGGGGAAGTTTGTACGTATAATGAGAAAAATAAAAATTGGGCTGGCGCTAGGTTCCGGCGCAGCGCGAGGTTGGTCGCATATTGGCGTTATTAAAGCCCTTAAGCATATGGGCATTGATGTTGATATCGTGGCAGGGTGCTCCATCGGTTCGTTGGTTGGCGCTGCCTACGCCTGCAATAAGCTGCCTGCTCTCGAAAAGTGGGTCTGTTCTTTCAGCTATTGGGATGTTTTACGGCTGATGGATCTCTCGTGGCGCAGGGGAGGTTTACTGCGCGGTGAACGGGTATTCAATCAGTACCGTAATGTGATGCCGGTAGAAGCAATTGAGCAATGTACTCGCCGTTTCGCAACAGTGGCCACCAATCTGAGTACGGGTCGGGAACTTTGGTTCACCGAAGGTGATTTACATCTGGCTGTCCGGGCCTCCTGCAGTATTCCTGGCCTGATGTCACCTGTGGCGCACAATGGTTACTGGCTGGTCGATGGTGCGGTGGTGAATCCTGTCCCTGTCTCCCTGACTCGCGCGTTGGGGGCCGATATTGTTATTGCGGTCGACCTGCAACACGATGCGCATCTCATGCAACAAGATTTACTCTCCTTCAACGTCAATAGCGATGCCGAATCGGGTGATGATGCTGACGAACTCTCATGGCATGCCCGTCTGAAAGAACGCTTGAGCAACATTACTGCCAGGCGTGCAGTAACTGCGCCCACGGCGATGGAGATTATGACGACGTCTATTCAGGTTCTGGAAAACCGACTGAAACGTAACCGCATGGCCGGTGACCCTCCAGACATTCTGATTCAGCCGTTTTGTCCACAAATATCCACGCTGGATTTTCACCGCGCCAGTGCGGCAATTGCTGCCGGGCAGTTAGCGGTCGAGAAGAAAATGGATGAGCTTCTACCCCTGGTGAAAACCAACGTCTAACGCATTTTTTATCAACACTTAAGCTAATTCTGACAGGCGTGAGTGGCAATAGCATGCCACTATTTATTAAAGCCAGTCAGGGGGGAGAATATGACGCAGCCATTGGTCGGAAAACAGATTCTTATCGTTGAGGATGAGCCGGTATTTCGCTCACTCATGGACTCATGGTTTTCCTCTTTGGGAGCGACAACGGCGGTAGCTGGTGACGGACTTGAAGCACTGGACTTGCTTGGGCATTTTAAACCCGACCTGATGATCTGCGACCTGGCTATGCCAAGAATGAACGGTCTCAAACTGGTTGAGTATTTACGCAATCGTGGAGATCAGACCCCAATACTGGTGATTTCTGCGACGGAAAACATGTCCGACATAGCCAAAGCGCTACGACTCGGTGTGGATGACGTCCTGTTGAAGCCGGTGAAAGATCTTAATCGCTTGCGAGAAACCGTCTTTGCATGTCTTTATCCCAACATGTTTAATTCACGCGTGGAAGAAGAAGAACGGCTGTTTCGCGACTGGGATGCGATGGTGGACGATCCTGCTGCAGCTGCGAAGTTGCTAAAAGAATTACAGCCTCCAGTGTCGCAAGTGATCTCGCACTGTCGCATTAACTATCGACAATTGGTGGCAGCCGACCAACCGGGGCTGGTGTTGGATATTGCTCCGCTGTCTGATCATGACCTTGCATTCTATTGCCTTGATGTGACGCGGGCAGGGGATAATGGCGTGCTGGCTGCATTATTACTGAGGGCGCTATTTAATGGTTTACTGCAGGAGCAACTGACACAACAAAATCAGCGACTGCCAGAGCTAGGTACGTTATTGAAACAGGTAAATCATCTGTTGCGACAAGCCAATTTACCAGGGCAGTTTCCCTTGCTGGTGGGGTATTACCACAGCGGATTAAAAAATCTGATTCTGGTATCGGCAGGGCTGAATGCGACATTAAATACAGGTTCCCACCAAGTGCAAATCAGCAATGGCGTTCCGCTGGGTACCTTAGGTAATACGTATCTTAATCAGCTGAGCCAACATTGTGAGTCATGGCAATGCCAAATTTGGGGGGCGGGAGGTCGCCTGCGCTTGATGTTGTCCGCAGAATGAACGATTGAGAGGCGTGTAAATGAAATTGGTTCACCCTCCCCATGCTGTGAGTGCTACTATCAGCGCCAGTTTTATTCGTATTTATCTTAATTATACCGACGCGCGTCCTTTTCAGACCAGAAGCTTGTCGCTGTACTGATATACTCGGATGCGATACAGAATGATGAACACGTTCAATACATGAACAGTCCAGGAGAGTTTTAAATGGCTGCCCTTAATTCAAAAGTCAAAAAAGCCGTTATCCCGGTTGCGGGATTAGGAACCAGGATGTTACCGGCTACGAAAGCAATCCCGAAAGAGATGCTACCGTTGGTTGATAAGCCATTAATTCAGTACGTCGTAAACGAATGTATTGCTGCGGGCATCACTGAAATTGTACTTGTAACTCACTCGTCTAAAAATTCCATTGAAAACCACTTTGATACCAGCTTTGAACTTGAAGCGATGCTGGAAAAACGTGTAAAACGCCAGCTTCTGGAAGAAGTGCAATCTATTTGCCCGCCACATGTGACTATTATGCAGGTGCGTCAGGGGCTGGCTAAAGGTCTGGGCCACGCGGTATTGTGCGCGCACCCTGTGGTTGGCGATGAACCGGTAGCTGTAATCCTGCCGGACGTAATTCTTGACGAATACGAATCTGATTTATCCCGCGACAACCTTGCCGAAATGATTCATCGTTTTGATGAAACAGGTAGCAGCCAGATTATGGTTGAACCGGTAGAAGATGTTACGGCTTATGGCGTTGTTGATTGTAAAGGCGTTGAATTATCACCGGGCGAAAGCGTCCCGATGGTTGGCGTGGTTGAAAAACCAAAAGCTGATGTTGCGCCTTCTAATCTGGCCGTTGTGGGTCGTTACGTTCTTAGTGCCGATATCTGGCCTCTGCTGGCTAAAACCCCTCCGGGAGCGGGTGATGAAATTCAGCTGACAGATGCTATCGATATGCTGATTGAAAAAGAGACGGTTGAAGCTTATCACATGAAGGGCAAAAGCCATGACTGTGGTAATAAACTGGGCTATATGCAGGCGTTCGTTGAATATGGTATTCGCCATAATACTCTCGGCGCCGAATTTAAAGCCTGGCTGGAAGACGAGATGGGTATTAAGAAGTAACCTTCTGGTATTATCTGGTCAGAACGGCGCTGTATTAACAGCGCCGTTTTTTTATACCTAATCCGGGTAGGGTTGAGCGAAGTACCGGTAAAAAAAATCCCGCCACTGGCGGGATTTTAAGCAAACTATTTCTGAATTATTCCTTGATCAGGAAGTCGTCCAGTTGTTTACCTTGTTCTTCCATCGCTTTTTTGATCACTGCCGGTGTACGACCCTGGCCAGTCCAGGTTTTAGTTTCACCGTTTTCGTCAACATAGCTATATTTAGCCGGACGTGCAGCGCGCTTAGCTTTGGTGCCAGATTTAACAGCAGCCATGCTATTCAGCAATTCGTTCGGATCAATGCCGTCAGCGATCAGCATTTCACGATATTGTTGCAGTTTACGAGTACGTTCTTCAACTTCAGCAGCAGCAGCGCTTTCTTCTTCGCGACGCTCGCTAACTACAACTTCTAATTTTTCCAGCATTTCTTCAAGCGTTTCCAGAGTGCATTCTCTTGCCTGCGCACGAAGAGTACGGATGTTGTTCAGAATTTTAAGTGCTTCGCTCATTGTAGTAATCTCAAACTTATATTGGGGTGGTTTGTTGAGCTAATAATAGAGCGATAAATTCAGTTGTGCAATAGCCAGGAATGTAAGGAATTCAAAATTGCGCTTTATTTACTATCAGAATTAATTCTCCTGTCTTAAATTCCCCATGATGTTGGGCATAAAAAAGGCTTATTGGCGAGGGGGCTTCTCAGCGGCTGAGAGTAAAAATTCAAGATTCAGGTCACATTTTATGGTGTACAAATAGTATCTCTTTGCAGTGATTTCAACCTTTTGTATTAGTTTTGCTTACGTGAATTCGCTAATACATGGCGACAGTGGGTAGATTCAATAACAATATGGGAAGGGTTTCTTTATTGCCGTATGATGATAAGTGACATTGATAAATTTCATGAGCACTATTTGTGAAAGAGTGTGTATATACGCGTCCGAGCACAGGCTGTTTGGTCGATGGTTGTATGCTCTCTCACTATCCGTTACTTAAATTCAGGCGGCACTGTGCGAGCTTGCCCGCTCATTTATACGCCTTTGCGACCAACGCTACACCGACATGTTCGTGAAATATGATACAATCCAGCCCATATTTATTTCCCCGGGTGAGGGCCTTCGGTCAATGGCACAACTATATTTTTACTATTCTGCAATGAACGCAGGTAAGTCGACTGCATTGTTGCAATCTTCGTACAATTATCAGGAACGTGGGATGCGTGCCGTTGTATATACAGCGGAAATTGATGACCGTTTTGGTGCTGGAAAAGTAAGTTCGCGTATAGGTCTGTCGTCACCTGCAAAATTGTTTAACCAAAATTCATCATTGTTCGAAGAGATTCGCGCCGAGAATGCGCAGCAAAGAATTCACTGTGTACTGGTCGATGAGTCTCAGTTTCTGACCCGACAACAGGTTTATGAATTATCTGAAGTTGTCGATCAACTGGATATTCCTGTTTTGTGTTACGGCTTACGCACTGATTTTCGTGGTGAGTTATTTGGTGGCAGCGAATACCTGCTTGCGTGGTCAGATAAACTGGTTGAATTAAAGACCATTTGTTTCTGTGGCCGTAAGGCCAGCATGGTATTACGCCTTGATCAGGCTGGAAGACCTTATAACGAGGGCGAGCAGGTGGTTATCGGCGGGAATGAACGCTATGTGTCGGTATGTCGTAAACACTACAAACAAGCGCAGTCTGAGGGCTCTCTGACGGCGATACAAGAACGACACAGCCACGATTAACCCTGTACGCTTCTGAGCGCTTTTAAACAAAGGGTAGGCCGGAACCTTCGTCAATGTTCTCTACCCTGTCAGACTCTCTTCTGACGGCTAGTCTCACATCTTCCTGATTACATCTCTTACACTGCCATTCTATTCACATGGTTAAATTGTGTATTCCCCGATTTTCATAACACAAGACGAAAAAAAACGGCCCCAATTGGGACCGTTTATGATGAAACTAAAACTTATCTGAGCAAATTAAGCGGATTTCTTTGCTTTCTTTTCTGCTTTCGGTGCAGCTACTGCTTCAGTCTTAGCGGCGGTCTGACCTTCGCTATACTCACGACCGTAGTAGGTATCCAGCAGGATCTGTTTCAGTTCAGAAATCAGCGGGTAACGTGGGTTAGCACCAGTACACTGGTCGTCAAACGCATCTTCAGACAGTTTGTCCACGTGTGCCAGGAAGTCAGCTTCCTGAACGCCAGCTTCACGGATAGACTTAGGAATACCCAGTTCAGCTTTGATTTCTTCCAGCCAGCCCAGCAGTTTCTGGATTTTCGCGGCAGTACGGTCACCCGGTGCGCTCAGACCCAGATGGTCTGCGATTTCAGCGTAGCGACGGCGTGCCTGCGGACGGTCGTACTGGCTGAATGCAGTCTGTTTAGTCGGGTTGTCGTTCGCGTTATAACGAATAACGTTGCTGATCAGCAGGGCGTTCGCCAGACCGTGAGGAATGTGGAACTGAGAACCCAGTTTGTGCGCCATTGAGTGACATACACCCAGGAAGGCGTTAGCAAACGCGATACCGGCGATAGTTGCTGCACTGTGTACACGCTCACGCGCTACCGGGTTCTTAGAACCTTCATGGTAAGACGCTGGCAGGTTTTCTTTCAGCAATTTCAACGCTTGCAGAGCCTGACCGTCAGAGAACTCAGACGCCAGTACTGAAACGTAAGCTTCCAGAGCGTGAGTGACCGCATCCAGACCACCGAACGCACACAGTGACTTCGGCATATCCATAACCAGGTTGGCGTCAACAATCGCCATATCCGGAGTCAGCGCATAGTCTGCCAGCGGGTATTTCTGCCCAGTTGCATCGTCGGTAACGACCGCAAACGGAGTCACTTCAGAACCGGTACCGGAAGTGGTGGTAACTGCAACCATCTTCGCTTTTACGCCCATTTTCGGGAACTTGTAGATACGTTTACGGATGTCCATAAAGCGCAGTGCCAGTTCTTCGAAGTGAGTTTCCGGGTGCTCGTACATAACCCACATGATTTTCGCGGCGTCCATCGGGGAACCACCACCCAGTGCGATGATTACGTCTGGTTTGAAGGAGTTAGCCAGCTCAGCACCTTTGCGAACAACGGTCAGAGTCGGGTCAGCTTCAACTTCAAAGAACACTTCGGTTTCAACGCCAGCAGCTTTCAGAACGGAGGTGATCTGGTCTGCATAACCGTTGTTGAACAGGAAGCGGTCGGTCACGATCAGCGCACGTTTGTGACCATCGGTAATCACTTCATCCAGTGCGATTGGCAGAGAGCCACGACGGAAGTAGATAGATTTCGGAAGTTTGTGCCACAACATGTTTTCAGCTCGCTTAGCAACGGTTTTCTTGTTGATCAGGTGCTTAGGACCAACGTTTTCAGAGATGGAGTTACCACCCCAGGAACCACAACCCAGTGTCAGGGAAGGTGCGAGTTTGAAGTTGTACAGGTCACCGATACCACCCTGAGAAGCAGGGGTGTTGATCAGGATTCGTGCGGTTTTCATCATCTGACCGAAGTAAGCAACACGCTCTGGCTGGTTGTCCTGGTCAGTGTACAGGCAAGAGGTATGACCGATACCGCCCATCGCAACCAGTTTTTCAGCTTTGATAACTGCGTCTTCGAAGTCCTTCGCACGGTACATTGCCAGCGTTGGAGACAGTTTCTCGTGAGCAAACGGTTCGCTTTCGTCAACAACCTTCACTTCACCGATCAGGATCTTGGTGGTTTCTGGTACGGAGAAGCCTGCCAGTTCAGCAATCTTGTATGCCGGCTGACCAACGATAGCTGCGTTCAGCGCGCCATTTTTCAGGATAACGTCCTGAACTGCTTTCAACTCTTTGCCCTGCAGCATGTAGCCGCCGTGAGTCGCAAAACGCTCACGTACTGCATCATATACGGAGTCAACCACGACGACAGACTGCTCAGAAGCACAGATTACGCCGTTATCGAAGGTTTTAGACATCAGAACAGATGCAACAGCACGTTTGATATCAGCAGTTTCGTCGATAACCACAGGGGTGTTACCTGCGCCTACGCCGATAGCCGGTTTACCGGAGCTGTATGCCGCTTTAACCATGCCAGGACCACCGGTCGCAAGGATCAGGTTGATGTCCGGGTGGTGCATCAGCGCGTTAGACAGTTCAACGGAAGGTTGATCGATCCAGCCGATCAGATCTTTCGGTGCGCCAGCAGCGATTGCTGCTTGCAGAACGATGTCAGCTGCTTTGTTAGTTGCATCTTTTGCGCGCGGATGCGGAGAGAAGATGATGGCGTTACGGGTCTTCAGGCTGATCAGTGATTTGAAGATTGCAGTAGAAGTCGGGTTAGTGGTTGGAACGATACCGCAGATGATACCAATCGGTTCAGCAATGGTAATGGTACCAAAAGTGTCGTCTTCAGACAGCACACCACAGGTTTTTTCATCTTTGTAAGCGTTGTAAATGTATTCAGAAGCGAAGTGGTTTTTAATCACTTTATCTTCGACAATACCCATGCCGGATTCGGCAACGGCCATTTTCGCGAGAGGAATTCGAGCGTCTGCGGCAGCCAGAGCGGCGGCACGGAAGATTTTGTCAACCTGTTCTTGAGTGAAACTGGCATATTCACGCTGGGCTTTTTTTACGCGCTCTACAAGTGCGTTAAGTTCAGCGACATTAGTAACAGCCATGATGCTCTCCTGATAATGTTAAACTTTTTTAGTAAATCATCTGCTCGATACGAGAGTATAGACAGACCGACGAAAATTTGTGTAATGGTTTGAAAATCAAACGGTTAATTAACGTCCACTTTACTTTGATTTACTAAAAGAGCTTATACGCTAGCGCCTGTTAACTCTAACGCGTTACCTCCAGGTGGCGTAAGCAAGATTACTCACTTCTGAGTAGTAATTGCGTGATCTGGATCAAAAATTCGCAAAGCTGACACCTTTCAGCAGACCCTTTTAGCGTTTCTCGTTAAGTGTTAATAAATTGACGTAATGAATGCTAATAACGTTAGCATATTTAATACATATTAATAACACTGAGTATTGGTAGCGTATTTACATTGATATACGCAGATAGAAGGTGAAGTATGCTGACAAAAGGCGTATCTTCAGCGCGGATTTTATCAATTTTTATGACTCATTTTATCCGGCTAACGCTTCGGAGCTAACCGTGATCCAAACGCTATTTGATTTTCCTGTCTATTTTAAATTTTTCATTGGGTTATTTGCGTTGGTCAACCCGGTAGGGATCATCCCCGTCTTTATCAGTATGACCAGCTATCAAACTGCCGCAGCACGAAACAAAACCAACCTCACGGCAAACCTATCGGTCGCAATCATCCTGTGGACTTCGCTGTTTCTTGGTGATGGTATTCTGCAACTCTTCGGCATCTCAATTGACTCGTTCAGGATCGCTGGCGGCATTCTGGTTGTGACTATCGCGATGTCAATGATTAGCGGAAAACTAGGGGAAGATAAACAAAACAAACAGGAAAAATCAGAAACCGCAATCCGTGAAAGTATCGGCGTTGTGCCGTTGGCATTGCCGTTGATGGCGGGGCCGGGGGCGATAAGCTCAACTATTGTTTGGGGTACGCGATATCATAGCGCGATTAACCTGTTTGGCTTTTTTGTAGCGATTGCGTTGTTTGCCCTGTGCTGCTGGGGGCTGTTCCGCATGGCACCATGGTTAGTGCGTCTGTTGGGCCAAACCGGTATCAACGTCATTACGCGTATTATGGGACTGCTGTTAATGGCTTTGGGTATCGAATTTATCGTTACAGGCATCAAATCCATTTTCCCTGGTTTGCTGGCCTGAAACCTCTCTTCTGTGCAAACGGAGTCGTGTCCGGCTCCGTTTCCTTTCATTATCAGTAAAACTTCTCACTAAAGTTGAAAATCAGCAGAGCAATAATAAAAAATGCTGATGATTAACTCTCCTGTTAGCCATTGATTCTAAAGATATAACACGTCCCAGTACGCCCGGCGAAGACCGATACTGCTGTTATTTTATTAACATCATACTCTGGGGCTTGCTGAAGGATTATCGAAATGTTATTAGTTATTTCAGCCTTTATTTCAGATGAATGTGCTAATTAATAACCAATTGTTAAATTTATGTGCATTTTGACATGGCATTAACTTCGGACAGGATGGTTAACACCATAGTCGACATAATGCATTGATTTTTGTGAACTTTCCATAATAAATCTTCATTCGTAAGACTTTTTAAGTGAGATTTATTTCCAATAAAAGAGAATTGGTTAACAAATTTGTAAAATGTATTGGCGGTTAAGAAACGCATTTGATACTTTCCGGCCAAGTATTATGCAGAAGAATTCACGTTGATGAGAATCATTTGCAGTTAGTTTCTCTCAACAGGGTAATAGCGTGTTTCCGGCAGGGGAGGCACGTAGAGAATCGACGCAAGGCGGTCATACGAATCGCCAGAATAAATAAAGTCGGTGATAGCAAGCAGTAAAACAATAAACCACCTGACGGCAGAAAATCTCCGGTGCCGTACAGGGATCCTGACAGGATTAACAGTCTGGTTAAAAAACCAGCCATAATAATGAGGGAGTACAACACAATGACTAACATCACTAAAAAAAGTTTAGTAGCTGCGGGGATCTTAACTGCGCTAGTCGCTGGAAATGTTGCCACGGCGGCAGTAGTGCCAGCGGGTGTGCAGCTTGCTGAAAAGCAGACTCTGGTGCGTAATAACGGTTCGGAAGTGCAATCACTCGATCCCCACAAAATCGAAGGTGTACCTGAATCCAACATTAACCGTGACCTGTTTGAAGGTTTATTAATCAGTGATGTCGATGGCAAACCATCGCCTGGCGTGGCTGAAAAATGGGAAAATAAAGATTTTAAAGTCTGGACATTCCATCTGCGTAAAGATGCTAAGTGGTCTGACGGCACGCCTGTTACCGCGCAAGATTTCGTGTATAGCTGGCAACGTTTGGCTAATCCAAATACTGCATCACCGTATGCCAGTTATTTGCAGTACGGTCATATTGTCAACATTGATGATATTATCGCCGGTAAAAAGCCGGTCACCGATCTGGGCGTAAAAGCTCTCGACGATCATACTTTTGAAGTTACCCTCAGCGAACCAGTTCCTTATTTCTACAAACTGCTAGTGCACTCTTCCGTTTCACCGGTTCCCAGAGCGGCTGTTGAAAAATTCGGCGAGAAGTGGACCCAGCCCGCTAACATCGTTACTAACGGTGCGTATAAACTGAAAGACTGGGTTGTGAACGAGCGCATTGTGCTTGAGCGTAATACCAACTATTGGGACAACGCCAAAACGGTTATTAACCAGGTAACCTACCTGCCTATTTCTTCTGAAGTGACTGACGTTAACCGCTATCGCAGCGGTGAAATCGACATGACCTATAACAACATGCCGATTGAGTTATTCCAGAAACTGAAAAAAGAGATCCCGAACGAAGTCCACGTTGACCCGTATCTGTGCACCTATTATTACGAAATCAACAACCAGAAAGCACCGTTCAACGATGTTCGTGTTCGTACCGCCCTGAAGCTGGCGTTGGATCGTGACATTATCGTCAATAAAGTGAAAAACCAGGGTGACCTGCCAGCATATAGCTTTACTCCTCCATACACCGATGGTGCGAAACTGGTTGAGCCAGAGTGGTTCAAGTGGTCTCAGGAAAAACGTAATGAAGAAGCGAAGAAACTGCTGGCTGAGGCCGGATATACCGCTGAGAAACCGCTGACCTTTGATCTGCTGTATAACACCTCAGACCTGCATAAGAAGCTGGCTATTGCCGCGGCATCTATCTGGAAGAAAAATCTGGGTGCTAATGTGAAGCTGGAAAACCAGGAATGGAAAACGTTCCTCGATACGCGCCATCAGGGCAACTATGATGTTTCACGTGCGGGCTGGTGTGCGGACTATAACGAACCGACGTCCTTCCTGAATATGGTGCTGTCCGACAGCTCCAATAATACCGTCCACTATAAGAGCCCGGCATTTGATAAGCTGATTGCGGATACGCTGAAAGTGACGGATGAAGCGCAGCGCAGCGAACTGTATTCGAAAGCGGAACAGCAGCTGGATAAAGATTCTGCGATTGTACCGGTTTATTACTATGTTAACGCCCGCCTGGTGAAACCATGGGTTGGCGGATACTCCGGTAAAGACCCGATGGATAATATCCACGTTAAAGACTTGTATATTATCAAGCATTAATGGCAAGACGTGGGGCAATCATGTTGCCCCACAGTGTCTTTTTCTTCGAACTATATATACCTCTTTAGACAAAGAGAGGTATACCCTAAATAATTCACGTTGCAGGAAGGCGGCAACGCAGCGAATCGCCAGGAGCTTACTTAAGTAAGTGACTGGCGTGAGCGAGTAAAGCCAACGCACTTGCAGCTTGAAGTATGACGGGTATAAAGGCACACGCCAGAAGGTACGGGCAATGTTAAAATTTATATTACGTCGCTGTCTGGAAGCGATTCCGACGCTGTTTATTCTTATTACGATTTCATTCTTTATGATGCGCCTTGCGCCCGGAAGCCCATTCACCGGGGAACGCGCGTTACCGCCAGAGGTGCTGGCGAATATTGAAGCGAAATATCATCTTAACGATCCCATCTCGACGCAGTACTTCAGCTATCTGAAACAGCTGGCGCACGGCGATTTTGGACCATCCTTTAAATATAAAGACTACACGGTTAACGACCTCGTTGCCTCGAGCTTCCCGGTTTCTGCGAAGCTGGGTGCGGCAGCCTTTATTCTGGCGGTACTCGTCGGTGTTAGCGCCGGAGTGATAGCCGCGCTGAAGCAAAATACACGTTGGGACTATACGGTGATGGGGGTGGCAATGACCGGGGTGGTTATCCCCAGTTTCGTGGTCGCTCCCTTATTGGTCATGATATTTGCCATAACCTTGAAATGGCTACCCGGCGGGGGCTGGAACGGCGGGGCGCTGAAATTTATGATCCTGCCGATGGTGGCCTTGTCACTGGCCTACATCGCCAGTATTGCCCGTATTACTCGCGGTTCGATGATTGAAGTACTGCACTCTAACTTTATTCGTACCGCACGCGCTAAAGGGCTGCCGATGCGGCGGATTATTTTCCGCCATGCGTTGAAACCTGCGCTGTTGCCAGTGTTGTCCTATATGGGACCGGCATTTGTCGGCATTATCACCGGTTCGATGGTTATTGAAACCATTTATGGTTTGCCGGGTATTGGCCAGTTGTTCGTCAATGGGGCGTTAAACCGCGACTATTCGCTGGTTCTTAGCCTGACCATACTGGTGGGTACGCTGACCATCGTGTTTAACGCGATTGTCGATGTGCTGTATGCCGTTATCGACCCGAAAATTCGTTACTGATACTGGAGCTCGCTATGATGTTAAGTAAGAAAAACAGCGAGGCGCTGGAGAATTTCAGTGAAAAGCTGGAGGTCGAAGGCCGCAGCCTGTGGCAGGACGCGCGTCGACGCTTTATGCATAACCGCGCGGCGGTAGCAAGCCTGGTGGTGCTGGTAATTATTGCGCTGTTCGTGACGCTGGCGCCAATGCTGTCGCAGTTTACCTACTTTGATACCGACTGGGGCATGATGTCCAGCGCGCCGGATACAGAATCAGGCCACTATTTCGGTACTGACTCGTCGGGACGCGACCTGTTGGTGCGCGTGGCGATTGGCGGGCGTATCTCGCTGATGGTCGGCATTGCCGCGGCGCTGGTCGCGGTAGTAGTCGGTACGCTGTACGGCTCTCTGTCGGGCTATCTCGGCGGTAAAATCGACTCGGTGATGATGCGTCTGCTGGAAATCCTCAACTCCTTCCCGTTCATGTTCTTCGTGATTCTGCTAGTGACCTTCTTTGGACAAAATATCCTGCTGATTTTTGTCGCTATCGGAATGGTCTCCTGGCTGGATATGGCGCGTATCGTGCGTGGACAAACGCTGAGCCTGAAGCGCAAAGAGTTTATTGAAGCGGCGCAAGTCGGTGGGGTGTCTACCGTGCGTATCGTTATCCGCCATATTGTGCCGAACGTGTTGGGTGTGGTGGTGGTTTACGCTTCATTGCTGGTGCCTAGCATGATCCTGTTTGAATCCTTCCTGAGCTTTTTGGGACTAGGTACGCAGGAACCGTTAAGTAGCTGGGGCGCGCTGCTCAGTGACGGTGCCAACTCTATGGAAGTCTCACCATGGCTGCTGCTGTTCCCGGCAGGTTTCCTGGTGGTCACTTTGTTCTGTTTTAACTTTATTGGCGATGGCCTGCGTGATGCCCTCGACCCGAAAGACCGTTAAGGAGTGCAGCCATGAGCGTAATTGAAACCTCAACCGCGCCGCTCGCGCAACAACAGGCTAACGCACTGCTGAACGTAAAAGATCTGCGCGTGACGTTTGCTACCCCCGACGGCGATGTAACTGCGGTCAACGATTTAAACTTTTCTCTGCGAGCCGGAGAAACGTTGGGTATTGTCGGGGAATCCGGTTCGGGTAAATCGCAGACGGCCTTTGCCCTGATGGGGCTGCTGGCGGCGAATGGTCGTATCGGGGGCTCCGCAACGTTCAACGGGCGTGAAATTCTGAATTTACCGGAACGTGAACTGAACAAACTGCGCGCCGAGCAAATCTCGATGATTTTCCAGGACCCGATGACGTCTCTCAATCCGTACATGCGGGTCGGGGAGCAGTTGATGGAAGTTCTGATGCTGCATAAAGGCATGAGCAAAGCGGAAGCTTTTGAAGAGTCGGTCAGAATGCTGGATGCGGTGAAGATGCCGGAAGCGCGTAAGCGTATGAAAATGTATCCGCATGAATTCTCCGGTGGTATGCGTCAGCGCGTAATGATCGCCATGGCGCTGCTGTGCAGGCCCAAATTACTGATTGCCGATGAACCAACCACTGCGCTCGATGTGACGGTACAGGCGCAAATTATGACGCTGCTGAATGAACTGAAAAGTGAATTCAACACCGCGATTATCATGATCACCCACGATCTGGGGGTTGTTGCCGGTATTTGCGATAAAGTCCTGGTGATGTATGCCGGACGTACTATGGAATACGGCAGTGCACGGGATGTCTTTTATAAACCCGTTCATCCGTATTCGATTGGTTTGCTAAATGCCGTACCTCGTCTGGATGCCGAAGGGGAAGAGATGCTCACTATCCCTGGCAACCCACCGAACCTACTGCGTCTACCAAAAGGTTGTCCATTCCAGCCGCGTTGCCCGCATGCGATGGAAATCTGTAGCAGTGCTCCGCCACTGGAGGAATTTAGCCCAGGCCGTCTGCGTGCCTGCTTTAAGCCGGTGGAGGAACTGGTATGAATACGGTGACCGAACAACGTAAAGTGCTCCTTGAGATTGCCGACCTTAAAGTCCATTTCGATATTAAAGATGGCAAACAGTGGTTCTGGCAACCGTCTAAAACCCTGAAGGCGGTTGATGGCGTAACCCTGCGACTGTATGAGGGCGAAACCCTGGGCGTGGTCGGTGAATCAGGCTGCGGGAAATCGACCTTTGCCCGTGCGATTATCGGCCTGGTGAAGGCCACCGATGGAAAGGTTGCCTGGCTGGGTAAAGATTTACTGGGTATGAAACCCGATGAGTGGCGGGAAGTGCGCAGCGATATCCAGATGATTTTCCAGGATCCGCTGGCATCGTTAAACCCGCGCATGACCATTGGTGAAATCATTGCCGAACCGCTGCGAACTTATCATCCGAATCTTCCGGGTCAGGAAGTCCGCGACCGTGTGAAGGCGATGATGATGAAGGTTGGACTACTACCTAACCTGATTAACCGCTACCCACATGAGTTTTCCGGTGGCCAGTGTCAGCGTATTGGTATTGCCCGCGCGCTGATCCTCGAACCGAAGTTGATTATCTGCGATGAACCGGTTTCAGCGCTGGATGTATCAATCCAGGCCCAGGTGGTTAACCTGCTGCAACAGCTTCAGCGCGAAATGGGATTATCGTTAATCTTCATTGCCCACGACCTCGCGGTGGTTAAACACATCTCCGACCGTGTGCTGGTTATGTATCTCGGACATGCGGTGGAATTAGGGACTTATGACGAGGTGTACCATAACCCGCTGCATCCTTATACCAAAGCGCTGATGTCTGCGGTGCCAATCCCCGATCCGGATCAGGAAAGGAATAAGGTTATTCAGTTGCTGGAAGGCGAGTTACCGTCCCCGATTAATCCTCCTTCCGGTTGCGTGTTCCGTACGCGCTGTCCGATTGCTGGACCGGAATGCGCAAAAACGCGCCCGGTTCTGGAAGGAAGTTTCCGACATGCAGTTTCCTGCCTGAAAGTAGACCCGCTATAATCCTGAGGGCTGACAAAGGTCAGCCCTTTTTTTGGTGAGGTATCTGTGCCAGGTTTAGTCTCTTTTGTCCGCCGTGCGCTCTATCGCAAATTATTTGATTTAAATACCCGTTCAGGGCGTCGCTTTGAAGGTATGTGCGCGCTATTTGCCTTGCTCAGCGTTATCGTTATCTTCATTGAGTCCGGAGTAGGGACGCAATACCATTTAACCTTTGAGGAATGGCGCGTTTTTGTCTGGCTGGAGATCTTCATTACTCTGGTCTTCACCCTCGAATATCTTCTGCGCTTATGTTGCTGGGCTAACCCCGCTAAATATGTGTTCAGCTTCTGGGGGATAATTGACCTTGCCACCATTCTGCCGCTGTATGTGATGTGGCTATGGCCGGAAATCAGTCTGAGCTATGTTTTCGCCTGGCGAGCGATGCGTGTCCTGCGCGTCCTGCGTATTCTCAAGCTGCTGCGCTTTATGCCTTCTCTGCGGGTGTTCTGGAATGCGTTAAAAAGCGCCCGACATCAGCTGATGCTGTTCTATTCCTTTATTGCCATCCTGATGGTGGTTTTTGGCGCGATGATGTATCTGATTGAGGGGCCAAAATATGGGTTTACTACGCTGAATGCGTCGGTGTATTGGGCGATTGTTACTGTAACCACCGTCGGCTATGGCGATATCACGCCGCACACCCCGTTGGGGCGCATGGTGGCGTCCGTGCTTATCCTGATTGGTTACTCGGTGATTGCGATACCGACGGGATTGATTACCACGCACATGAGCAGTGCGTTCCAGCAGCGCGGGCACCAACGAAAATGTCCGCAGTGCCAGCAGACGCAGCACGAACATAGTGCGCAATTTTGTAACCGCTGTGGAAGTAAACTGCCGGGTTAAAAATGAAAAAAGCTGCGAGAGCAGCTTTTTTGTTTGATTATTCGCGCCAGAGAATATGGCAGAGCTTATGATCTTTTTCGCGACATAATAAAACGCGCGCGAAAATATCGTTAATCTCGCCGTCTTCTGTATCTGCCAGACCAATCACGACCTCGGCAAAGAAGTCAGGGTTCAGGTCAAAATCAACATGCTCCTGCCAGTCTTCTGCCGGATCGAACAACTCGGCACCGCCACGCTCTTCAAACTGCAAATTGAACAGAATGATGTCGGCTGGATCCAGATTGTCCGCAGCCAGTTCGAGAAAAATGTCGTAAGCCTGCTCAAGCGTTTCGTCTTCGGTCAGGCGATTGTTCAAATCCATATCCATAATGACTACCTGTTTACTGTCTGATGGGCACGTTTTACAGCAACGGACTAAAGAAGTAAAACAGTCGCTCTGCTATCCGCTGCCAGAGTGGTCGTTTTACCCACAAACGGGCATCAAGCAGGCGGGAACGCGAAATATAATCATCCTGCACTGCCGCGAGATCGCCACCGAATCCGGCATCATCAATGACCAGCGTGATTTCAAAATTGAGCCACAGACTGCGCATATCCAGGTTAACCGTACCGACCAGGCTCAGCTCGCCATCGACCAGTACGCTCTTGGTGTGCAGCAAGCCACCTTCGAACTGATAAATTTTAACGCCAGCCGCCAGCAGCTCGGTGAAAAAGGCCCGGCTTGCCCAGCCAACCAGCAGGGAGTCATTTTTACGTGGAAGAATGATACTGACGTCAACCCCACGCTGCGCCGCCGTGCAAATCGCGTGCAACAGGTCGTCGCTGGGGACGAAGTAGGGGGTGGTCATAATTAAATATTCACGCGCTGAATAAGCAGCGGTTAGCAGCGCCTGATGAATCAAATCTTCAGGGAAACCAGGACCCGAGGCGATAGTGTGAATGGTGTGGCCGCTGGCCTGCTCAAACGGCATGATATTGACGTCCGGTGGCGGAGGCAAAATGCGCTTTCCGGTCTCAATTTCCCAGTCGCAGGAATAGACAATGCCCATAGCAGTGGCGACAGGACCTTCCATTCTCGCCATTAAATCAACCCATTGCCCGACGCCCGCATCTTGTTTGAAGAAACGCGGGTCGACCATGTTCATGCTGCCGGTATAAGCAATGTAGTTATCGATCATGATCATTTTGCGGTGCTGACGCAGGTCCATACGGCGTAAAAATACACGCATCAGGTTCACCTTCAGCGCTTCTACAACCTCGATACCTGCGTTACGCATCATCGCCGCCCAAGGGCTGCGGAAGAACGCCACGCTGCCGGCGGAGTCCAACATCAGGCGACAGTGAATGCCACGCCTCGCGGCAGCCATTAACGACTCGGCTACCTGATCGGCCATACCGCCTGGCTGCCATATGTAGAACACCATTTCGATGTTGTGGCGCGCCAGTTGAATATCACGGATCAGCGCCTGCATCACGTCATCTGAACTGGTGAGCAACTGCAGCTGGTTTCCCTTTACGCCGGCTATTCCCTGACGACGCTCGCACAGTTTAAACAACGAAGAGGCGACGCTGCTGTTTTCCTGGGCAAAAATATGCTTGCAGGCCTTGAGGTCGTTCAGCCATTTGGCTGTTGAAGGCCACATCGCCCGGGCGCGTTCGGCACGTCGCTTACCCAAGTGAAGTTCACCAAAAGACAGATAAGCAATAATTCCTACCAATGGCAGAATGTAGATGATCAACAGCCAGGCCATTGCGGAGGGCACTGCGCGTCGCTTCATCAGAATGCGTAACGTTACGCCAGCAATGAGTACCCAGTAACCCAGAATGACCAGCCAACTCACCACGGTGTAGAAGGTTGTCATAAATTTAAAAATCCTTTTGAAAGCGTATTGTTAAGAGTTTACGCATCAGGATTAATCTGGCAAATAAAAACACGGGAAAACCACTGGTCTGCATTCGGTCTGGCGTTATAATGGCCGCTCAGTGACTGGAAGAGTAGTTAACATGAAGCGTAGTAGAACGGAAGTGGGACGCTGGCGGATGCTGCGTCAGGCTAGCCGCCGTAAAGCACGTTGGCTTGAAGGACAATCGCGTCGTAATATGCGTATCCATACCATCAGGAAGTGCGTTCTCAACCACCAGCGTAACTCGTTGTTGTTTGCGATCCACAGCATCTGATCCCAAAAGGGCACCGCTGGCGGTGCCCAATGTCTGTTTTCCCGTATTGATTCTTAAATACTTTCCTGGCTGCCATTATTGTTTTGGTCCAGGTAAGAGATAGCCATTTCATTATTTATATTATTGTCATCTTTCAGGTGCCGTATCTACTCGAAAAAAAGAATGCTGGTGACAAGAAAATATGTTTTTATTTCAGTGAGAACTGATACATTTTAACGATTAAACAACGAGACAGTATGATGGCATTCGACAAAATTAAAGCCGATACCCACCGTGAATTTGGTTATTTCTCATGGAGTAAACTAATAATTGGTACAGTAATTAGCAGAACATTCCGTATCATTGTGATGATGCGTTTATGCCAATACTGTGCGGTTTCGCGCACACCGCTGCGTATCATGCTCTATCCATTTAAGATCTTGCATCGGTGTGCTGCTCACATGGGCTCGATGGATTTTCCATCGAGCACGCAGGTTGGTGCCGGGTTGGCTATCACTCATGGCTGGGGGATAGTGATATCGCCGAGTGCAAGAATTGGAAAGAACGTTACCTTATTTCATGGTGTAACCATCGGTCAGCGAGATACTATTCGGGGAGCAGGAACCCGCATCACGGGTTACCCCATTATTGAGGATGAAGTTTGGATTGGTCCAAATGCTGTCATCGTCGGCGGGGTCATCATTGGGCAGGGGAGTAAAATTGCTGCCGGGGCGTTTGTGACCGAAAGTATCCCGCCTTTTTCTGTCGTTGTTGGTAATCCTGGCGTGATTGTTAAAACCGGGTGCATCCCAGACGTAATGAATAAAGCACCGTTGTTTCAAGAAAGAACTGTTGAAAAAACGGCAGCGTAAATTTCTCGCTGATTATACTTTTATTTTTATTATCAATACGATGATTCTACATTCTGGGGCTAGTGGTTCATAATAGTGTGGTCAGGTATTACCCGTTATCCTATTCTGTTAGTTTATTGTCTTTTGAGGGAAGTCATTATGTGTACAAATCTTTTTGACAACGCTCGTCGCTACACTGACGAGAAAAAGTAACAACCAAAGCCGCTATCTGCGGCTTTTTTACTTGAGTGAATATTAGTATCCGAATGGATATGATTCCCATAGTTCTGGTCAAGCGTCAAAGTTGCAGGGCGTTAGTTGCCTCGGTATGTTCTGCTTGTTTAAATGCGCGTTGAAACATGGGGAGTAAAAGCCTACTGCCAAATGCACTTAGGTGGTTACTGTCTGAGTAAAGTGGACGTCCACCAGCATCTCCCCAACACCGCCCATCCTTGCAAAGATAGGGTAACGGATTGAGAATATTGACGCCGCAGCGCAGGGCCGCCTCATCTTGTGCTGCCCAAATGGCTGTTTGTCGCTGGTAATATTTATCGAGAGAAATAGATACTGTACTGTCTGACTTACCAAACATCAGTGCCCTGGCCATTGTATTAGGCACATCGACTGCCATTTCAGGAATAGGGCGGACCAGAAATACCCTCTGACTATTCTCTATGGAACACAGAGTTTTTACGAGTTGCTGGCTAAACTGCTGTGTTAAATTCTGATTGGGGTGTTCATTCGGCGTATCAAAAAATCCCATAGGAATATTAAAAAAATCGTCCTTTTCATTTTGTCCCAGGATAGCGAGGCTGCTTCTGTTGGCGATAAAGACGAGTTTATTTTTATATTCATTATTTAGTAAATTAATAGCTCGATCATTAAATAGTTTACAGTCATCATTAATATCCTCTCTTCGTTTCATGCCTAACACTGTCGGACAGCTCGCATAGGTCATCTCAACCACCGCACCGGGTGCAGCCTCTGCGACAGCTGAAACCAGCATGCTTGCATGACTGTCTCCAAGGACAATGGCCGTTAACTCTCCTTTGCCATATCTGCACATAGGAGACTCGCTTCCTTTACCCGGCGCGAGCAGACATTTTTCAAATCGGACTGCGTAATCAAGTTTCGGGATCATCGCTAATTCAATTGCCGGGTTAATTCTGCCGTCGACTTGCTGATAACGAGCCCCTGCGGCCAATCCACCAGTGCTCAAAATTAACAGTAATAGTACCCAGCTCTGTTTGCGTGCAGGGGTTAGCGCAAGCTGTTTGCGTGTCGGAATCTCTACGAGCAATAAAGAGGTCTTTCCCAATAGCAAACTCATTACGATGCCAGTAGCAATCCACCAGGGATTGTGCTGTTTGTCGGCATAACTGAGCAGCACCGCCAGCGGCCAGTGCCACAGATAAATTGAATAAGAACTGGTACCTATCTGGCGAAAAATTGCCGTAGAAGTAAAAAATGATCGCTGGCGATTAGCCGCAAGAACCAGCACGGTCCCCAACACAGGAACCACAGCATAACTTCCCGGCCATGGTCGTGTCGCATCCAGGAGTGTGACTGACAGGGCAATTAAAATAAAACCCACCAACTCTAGTATCCGGGCTGGGCGTTGCGACGTAGAATGCCGACGAGTTAGCCACCATACAGCTCCTCCAGCTAATAATTCCCAAATGCGGGTGGGGAGTAGGTAAAACGCACTACCTGGGAGTCGAGGGCTCACGTAAATTGATAGAGCTAATGACAGTACGCCTGCGGCGATAAGTGCAAACTTAACACCCTGCAGGCCAAACCAGCGCCAGAGTAAAATGCAGCCAACAGGCAACAAAATGTAAAATTGCCACTCCACCGAAAGAGACCATGTGTGCAGCAACCAGTTTTCTCTGGAAGTGATATCGAAATAACCCGCTTCACGCCAAAACTTGAGATTGGAAACAAAAGTAAGCGCTGTGATCGCATTGAGTGCCAGCACATGATAATCAGCGGTGGGCAACCAAAACCAACCCAAGAAAAGTAATGTGCTACATAATACAATTAAGGCAGGAATAATTCGTCTGGCACGTGCCAGATAGAAACTCCATAATGAAAAATTGCCACGTTCAAGGCCGTTCACGATGATGGCGGTCATCAGGAAACCTGATATAACAAAAAAAACATCAACGCCGATAAAGCCACCGCTAAATCCGGGTACGCCAAAGTGATAAAATACGACCGCTAATACAGCCCATGCTCGCAGGCCATTGATATCATGGCGGAATGCTTTAGGAGAGGGAGAGGCGGGACGGAACGAATCAAAAGCCATAATTGACTAAAATCCCGTATAGCGTAACAACGCAGCCTGTCTGCATTGTGACAAATTAATCTCGACAGATAATAAAATACACTGAGGTTGAGTAAGAAACAATCAATGACACGCTAATAAACGGTCGTTGCTACCTTTTATAAGGGTACTTATCATTGCTTTGATATGCTGAATTAATGCATAGAGACGAGAAGTGAGGGCGTTTAGACTAATGTGCACCTAAATGCGCCCTCAATGGCTATGTATTTTGCTTACTGTTCAGTATTTTTATAAATGAAAATGGCTTTTTGTTTTGTCAAAATACTTTCTTGTAAGGTTTTACTGAAACCTGCGCATATACGCCCGCCGCAACATACGGATCGGCTTCTGCCCACGCCTGTGCCGCCTCCAAAGATTCAAATTCGGCAATCACCGTCGAGCCGGTAAAACCCGCCGCACCGGGATCGTTACTGTCGACCGCTGGCATAGGGCCCGCCGTGAGCAAACGACCTTCGTCATGAAGGAGTTGCAGGCGAGCCAGATGAGCAGGGCGCACGGAAAGACGTTTTTCGAGAGAGTCTGCGATATCTTGAGCGTAAATAACATACAGCACGGGTATGGCTCCTTGAACGGTAAAAGTCGTTAATAACGTTATTGGAAAGGCCTAACAACTGCAACGGAAAGATAACTGATATGTTAAGGCCATACTCTGAAAGTGGTTTTTTATCATAAAATCGCGTTTTAAATGTCAGTTAGCACCACGGGCTTATTGAATATGATTGCTATTTGCATTTAAAATCAGGGCCTGGTTTTTTTACTGAAACGATTATGACTTCAATGACCCTTGATTTACCTCGTCGCTTTCCCTGGCCAACGTTACTGTCTGTCGGCATTCATGGTGCCGTAGTGGCTGGTTTGCTGTATACCTCGGTACATCAGGTTATTGAACTACCTGCGCCAGCGCAGCCGATCTCTGTCACGATGGTCGCGCCTGCCGATCTCGAACCGCCTCAGGCCGTTCAGCCGCCGCCGGAACCCGTTGTCGAGCCTGAACCGGAACCTGAACCGATTCCAGAGCCACCAAAAGAGGTGCCGGTGGTGATTGAAAAACCGAAGCCCAAGCCTAAACCGAAGCCAAAACCGGTGAAAAAGGTGGAAGAGCAACCGAAACGCGATGTTAAACCAGCAGAACCGCGCCCGGCCTCCCCACTGGAAAATACGGCACCTACGCGCACAATGACCAATACCGCGCCGGCAACTACCAGCAAACCGGTGGTCAGTGCGCCATCGGGTCCACGTGCTTTAAGCCGTAATCAGCCTCAGTATCCGGCGCGAGCTCAGGCGCTGCGCATTGAAGGCCGGGTAAAGGTCAAATTTAACGTAACGCCGGATGGCCGGGTTGAAAATGTGGAAATCCTGTCTGCACAGCCTGCCAATATGTTTGAACGTGAAGTGAAAAACGCGATGCGTAGATGGCGTTATGAAGCTGGTAAACCCGGTTCCGGACTTGTGGTGAATATTGTTTTCAAATTAAACGGCACAACGCAGATCGAGTAAGCATCAGGCCGTCCGGCAATGATCAAGAGTGATGATTGCCGGATAGCAGTACTGACGTGTGCTATCAGACCAACGTGGGAATTGGACGCGGTTTCCCGTCTTTATCAACGGCAACGTAGATAAACAGAGCTTCGGTGGCCTTATAGCGCTGCCCAATAGGTTCAGAAGCGACCTTCTTCACCCAAACTTCAATATTGATGCTGATCGAGGTTGTCCCGCGTTTCACACAGCGCGCATAGCAACACACCACATCACCTACGGCGACCGGGCGCAAAAAGCTCATCCCTTCCACTCGCACCGTTACCACACGACCATGTGCGATCTCTTTGGCCTGAATCGCGCCACCTATATCCATTTGTGACATCAGCCAGCCGCCAAAAATATCACCGTTCGCGTTGGTATCGGCAGGCATGGCCAGAGTGCGTAAAACCAGTTCACCCTGGGGAGTGTTATTCGTTGTTGTCATTGTAGAACCGACTATAGAGAAAGATTACAGGCGCGATGCTACTAGAATTTGTGCGTTGAGAACAGAGGTGATGCGGCGTGCAGAGCAGATGTAAGTCAGGTTGTCAGCTCTATGGAACGCGAAGGGATAAAAATTCGCCAGATCCGCAGATCTGGCGAGCATGTATTACGATTTATCTTCTTGCGGCAGATGACGGTAAATATAGACCCCACTCAGCAGCGTAAAGAATAAAGTCAGGGCGGTCAGACCGAACACTTTGAAGTTGACCCAAATGTTCTGCGGTAGCCAAAATGCAATATAGATATTCGCCAGGCCACACAGGATGAAAAAGACGGCCCAGGCTAGATTAAGTTTCGACCACACCGGCTGCGGCAGGGTCAGCTCTTTACCTAACATGCGTTGAATCAGCGGCTTTTTCATCACCCACTGGCTAACCAGCAGAGCACCAGCAAACAGCCCGTAAATCACCGTTACTTTCCACTTAATGAATTCATCGTTGTGGAAAAAAATAGTCAAACCACCAAATACGGCCACCAGGACAAAGGTGATTAACGCCATCTTCTCGACCTTGCGATAGCGAACCCAGCTGTAAATCAACACCACAGCCGTCGCGATAATCAGCGCCGAGGTCGCCGCATAGATGTCGTAAAGCTTATAAAAAGCAAAAAAGACAACCAGCGGTAAAAAATCAAGAAACTGCTTCATTCTTCGATTCCGTAATCAAAAGCACCGGGTACAAGCCCGGAATGCGTTCAGGGTTTATTGGCGAATCAGCATGTACAGGCGGAACAAATAGATCAGCAACACGGCGGAGATCATATTGCTCAGCGTATTCGCCAATACCGCGCCTACATTCGGCGTAAGTACTGCAAAACTTGGCGCAAAAAGCAACAGCAACGTTTTTGCCAGCAACCAACCGATCACTGCCGGCGCAACCAGTCGCATATTCGACCACGCCAGACGCATACTGTTGCGCATCGCGGCAAAGACACCCATTTTGTCCTGTACCAACATCACCGGTGCGAGTGCCAGCAGGATCGCCAGCAGAATACCGGGAACAACAACCAGCATAATACCGATTTGCACTAGCAGAGTAGTCAAAAAAATCAGAATAAACAGCTTCGGTAACACTGGCGCACTGGCGCCGATAGCACGTAATGCGCTGACGCGATGACCTGCTGAAATCAGCTGAATCATCAGGATGACGCCCCCGGCGAGGATGGCATTACCAATCAGACCGGAAAACGTCGACGCCGCGGAAGCGCGTAGCAAAATTTGCTGTTGCTCCGGGGTCATGTTTTGCACCAGATCGAACAGCCCCACGCTGCTGGTTAACTGATCGCCTTCACTGAGTTGCGCAATTTGTGCGTCAGTGGGGGAAAAGGCATGCCCTAACACCACTGTGATAAACGCGCACAACAACGATACCAGCAAGATGGTAATGAATTGATTACGGAAAAAGTTTCCCGTGTCACGGTAAACGGATTTCGCCGTGATAGACATGCACTCTCCTTGAGTTTTGCAGGTGTTCATTTGCGGGCAATTGTACCCTGGATAACTCTACAGTGGCAGCATCGCGCGATGTATGGAAAAGCATATCTTTGTAAAGCTGCAGTAATTTTTGGCTACGACTTCAGCGTCGTGCATGAACGCTGTTTGTTATCTGCGCATCACGCGCAGATATCCATCACCCATCAGCAATGAGCTGGAGGTACTTGCACATTGAAAATATATCAAAATTGATCTGAATTAATTTAACCTGGATTTTGAATGCAAGTTCTAACTTAATCTGGATCAATAAATGTTAAATTATCAAAGTCAATGTGATCCATGTTAGATCACTTATTACTCCAATGTGGGTATATTCGTTCCGCTTTTATAACCATAACGATGGAGCGGACATGAAAAAATTAACAGTTGCAGCATTGGCTTTAACAACTCTTCTCTCTGGTAACGCATTTGCGCATGAAGCTGGAGAATTCTTTATTCGTGCAGGTTCAGCCACCGTCAGGCCGACGGAAGGTGCAGGTGGTACGCTGGGCAGCTTAGGTGGCTTTGATGTCAGCAATAACACGCAGTTAGGTCTGACATTTACCTACATGGCAACCGACAATATCGGTGTTGAATTACTGGCAGCTACGCCGTTCCGCCATAAAATCGGCACTGCTGCAACGGGTGATATTGCCACCGTACATCATCTACCGCCGACGTTAATGGCGCAGTGGTACTTCGGTGACTCCAGCAGTAAACTGCGTCCGTACGTAGGTGTTGGGGTGAACTACACGACCTTCTTCGATGAAGGCTTTAACGATAACGGTAAAGAAACGGGGTTATCGGATCTGAGCCTGAAAGATTCCTGGGGTGCAGCAGGGCAAGTCGGTATGGACTATCTGATTAACCGCGACTGGCTGATTAACATGTCGGTCTGGTACATGGATATCGACACCACCGCAAGTTATAAAATGGGCGGTGTACAGCAGCGAGACAGCGTACGCCTTGACCCGTGGGTGTTTATGTTCTCTGCGGGTTATCGTTTTTAAGTTCTTCTGCAAAACCCCTGCAAAACCTTTCTGCAAAACTGGTCATCAAATGACCAGTTTTTTTCATTCTTTTCCGCGCGTGTCGTTGTCTTGATCGGCCATTATTTTGCGCCTCTGGCCTGACAAAATTTGTGTGTCGATACCTCGCTATAAGCAGTGCAGCAGCAACTTTAATAGTAGAAGTGTTTGTCTGGAATATTACTTTTGTTTCTCTTCTCTTATGCATTATTGCTGCGGACCATTTATTAAGAACAAAAAAGAACCAGAGGATAATTTATCAACAATGTTAACTATTGATAAAATTAAAGTAACATATCGTAAAATTCTAATATTTTCATTTTTAATAGACGAGGATTTATACGTCATGATATAATGTAATGCTAGGTTATTTACCTGTCGGCTATGTAAATGAATTTTTGAGGAGATCATTCCAGTGGGACGTAAGTGGGCAAATATTGTTGCTAAAAAAACAGCTAAAGACGGTGCAACGTCTAATGTATATGCAAAATTTGGTGTCGAAATTTATGCTGCTGCTAAACAAGGCGAACCAGACCCAGAATTAAATACATCTTTAAAATTCGTTATTGAACGTGCTAAACAAGCGCAGGTTCCAAAACACGTTATTGATAAAGCCATTGATAAAGCCAAAGGCGGCAGCGATGAAACGTTCGTGCAAGGGCGTTATGAAGGTTTTGGTCCCAGTGGCTCACTGATTATCGCTGAAACATTGACTTCAAATGTTAACCGTACGATTGCTAATGTCCGCTCAATTTTTAATAAAAAAGGCGGGAATATCGGAGCGGCTGGTTCTGTCAGCTATATGTTTGATAATACCGGAGTGATTGTATTTGAAGGGACAGATCCTGACCACATCTTTGAAATTTTGCTTAATGCTGAAGTAGATGTTCGTGATGTAACCGAAGAAGAAGGAAACATCGTTATTTATACAGAATCTACAGATCTTCACAAAGGCATTGCAGCTTTAAAAGCCGCAGGGATTACTGAATTCTCTACCACAGAATTAGAGATGATTGCTCAATCAGAAATTGAACTTTCACCAGAAGATTTAGAAGTCTTTGCAGGGCTTGTTGATGCCCTTGAAGATGACGATGATGTTCAAAAAGTATATCATAACGTTGCTAATCTCTAATGATAGATTAAAAGAATCTGTCATTATGGCAGATTTTTTTAACTCATAAAGTTGTTATGAATAAGAATATCTAGCCAGGTATGGCAATTCTAAAAAACAGATAAAAACCACTATCTTAAAAAATGTAATAATTAAAACCTATGGTCTTAACTTCTTAGGTACGCGATAAACGTTATACGTCCAATATGCCCCGCGATATCCTGCATCTACTCAGCGCCGCTATGAACAATTGAGATGTTAACTCCATCATTCCAGATAATCCTGGTGTAAGCACAACGTGAGTTTCTCACTCATCACTGTCCCGACATTATCAGTGAAGCTTTTCATTAGATAATGTGGTCCGCTTCTTGCTCAGAATAGTCCAATGATTGACAGGCTCAGGCAGTATGGAAACAATGAGTGTACTAGTATTACAAACTCGGATATTTTCCATCGTCATCAACTAAATTATCTGATCTTCGCCAGAGATTAGCACGGAGCTGTCTGTTACCGTTTTCAGACAATATCCTTACCTCGACCCATCGTTTAAACAATCCCATCCTACCTTTCTCCCTTTGATGTAGTGCTACTCTTTAAGCAAAACAACATTGAGGGTATTGCTGATGATGTTGACCCGCCATCTGCTACAGCAAAAAATCACACTTCTGGAACCGTTCTCCGAAGATCAAACGGCAGCGTTTGCCGTGAGTGCTGCACGTGAGTTATTGCTTTACATGGATAAAATTGAGGCGCTGGAGAAACTTATTGCGACTCCGGTTACACTACCTTATTGCAGCGCCAGTCCGGTTTGTGAGATTGAGGCGGGCTATGCCGCAGGCGTAAACGACTGCCGCGAGGCCATTCGACGGGCAGGGTATCCTATTGTAGGTGATGATTAGTTTGCGATTATGTTAACAAATATGTGCTTTTATTGTATAAAACTGTAACCTAAGCGCGCGGCTGTGGGCTACATCAACTTACCTGCTTCGGGGTGGCGAACATTCTCTATCAACGTACAACGCTGTTATGCAACAACATAAACGGGTAACCGATTTGGCAATACTGTTAACTATCAGGGTGGACTCGTGAAGATTGTGCAGGATAAGCTCAGAAACAGGCAGGCACTGCTGGTATCAGGGCTCATTACGTTGGTATTTACGTCGTTGTTTCTGTTTATTATTTATGAACAGCGAATGGCCGCTGCCAGCGAAGGTGTCAACCGCCTGCAAGCGCGCATGATGGACATTTTTAACGATAACGAGCTGATCGCCGATGCGATTGGCGAGCGCTATCACCATATCAAAACGGGGGAACAATGCGGCGATATTTCAAAATTTGCTCTCCGGGATGAGGATGAATGGGGAATTAACGCCGACCCAAAGCGGCTGCATTCGGCAACGGGGACAATGGTTGCCCAGCAAACCAGCCACGAAGCGCTGTGTATGTATACAGCGGCTGAATTTATTCGTGGTATGGTCAATGAGCTAAACCCCGGCAGCTTCGATGCACATCGTTATATCATCGCCAAAAATTCAGATTATTTTTACTGGTTTATGGCTTCCGATTCGCGCAATTTCAGTTTCTCTAATTCTGAAATGGCACGGGATATCACTCAATTTTTCTACCCGCCCGTCGATTTCTATACCCGATTACTGCAAAAAAACGTCAAAAACAAAGCCCTTAGTTCGACGAATTTTTATACCGATAAAATTACCGGTGAAAAAGCTTACAGCGTGGTGAGTTATATCTACGATCTGTCTGGCAAAGAGATATCAGACCAAATCGTAGCCTATCTGGTCTATGACCATTCAAAGCCCGAATTGCAGGAAGCGTTAGCCCAGGCATTTGACAACCAAATTCCACCGGAGCTGAATGTGGAGTTGGTGAATTTAACAAACCATGAGAGTCTCTGTTTATCCGGTAAATGTACCGGTCAATCCCGCTTTATGGTGCGTAATTTTTCGGAGAAATATGCGCTGCACTATTCGCTTTCATTAGGCCGTTTTATGGCGCGCGACGCACATGCCGGGATTGTTATCCTGCTGGCGCCGTTCTTTTTCATCATCATTAGCTTCTCGTTAAAGTCATGGCTAAACGAAAGCGACCTAAAAGTTTATATCGATACTCTGACCGGCTGTTTTAACCGCCGAATTCTCGACATCATCAAGCGTCGGGATTTATCACACTGCTCGGTGGTGCTACTTGACTGTAATAAGTTCAAGGCCGTCAATGACACCTGGGGCCACGCGGCAGGCGATCGTGCGCTGCAAATTATCGCCAACAGAATGCTGTCAAACACCCGCACCAGTCACGATATTGTGATTCGTACCGGCGGGGATGAATTTATGATTCTGCTGTTTCGATCGCAGGCAACTGACGCTATAGCAATCGCGCAACGTATTAGTGGGCAGGTGACCAGCCATGTGTTTGTGGTGGATGGCCATACCGTGCCATTGTCAGTATCGTGGGGAATTGCAGAGGTGAACGATGAACTGGATGTGGCCATTCAGAATGCGGATAGCGCTATGTATAGAATGAAGCACACGAAAGAAGGGTGAAACCGCCAGCTGTCTCTGGCGGTTGATTTAACTTACTGCTGGGTGGCGGCTTTCATCGCGCTGACAAACGCTTTCAGCTCAGCCAGCATCTGTTCCGGTGCCGCAACATTTTTCTCAATGATTTTCACAATTGCCGAGCCGGAAATTGCACCGGCGGCACCGGCTTCAATAGCACCAGCGACCTGTTCAGGCGCAGAAATACCAAAGCCCTGTAAAGAAGGTGGCGCACCATATTCTTTCAGCTTTTCGACCAGATGATGCAGCGGTAATGCCGCACGATTTTCGGCACCGGTCACACCTGCACGTGAAAGCAGATAAGTGTAGCCACGACCATAAGAGGCAATCTGGCGTAGCAGTTCTTCATCAGCGTTCGGCGGGCAGATGAAAATCGGCGCGATGTTGTGGCGCAGCGCTGCAGTTCTGAACGGAGCTGACTCCTCAACCGGCACATCGGCTACCAACACAGAATCCACACCGACTTTCTCACAATGGGCGTAAAATTCATCAATGCCCTTACTAAAGACCAGGTTGGCATACATCAGCAACCCAATGGGAATCGTCGGATGCTTCTGGCGAATCAGCGCCAGCATTTCAAAGCATTGCGACGGTGTAACGCCGGCGGCAAACGCTCGCAGGGTGGCTTCCTGTATGGTCGGACCGTCTGCCAGCGGATCGGAGAACGGAATGCCGAGCTCAAGCGCGTCGGCACCGGCTTCAATCAGCGTATCAATGATTTTCAGTGACTGCTCAACAGACGGATCGCCCAGGGTTACGAAGGGGACAAAAGCGCCTTCTTTGCGGTCCTTCAGCTGTGCAAACAGGTTTTCGTAACGTTCCATCAGATTTCCCCTCGCGCTTTCAGAATATCGTGTACGGTGAAAATGTCTTTGTCTCCGCGACCGGAGAGATTAACCACCAGTAACTGCTCTTTTTCCGGATTCTCACGCATCATTTTCAACGCGTGCGCCAGGGCATGGGAGGACTCCAGTGCCGGAATAATTCCCTCGTGCAGACACAGCGTTTTGAAGGCTTCCAGTGCTTCATCATCGGTGATTGAAACATAATCAGCGCGACCAATGCTGTTCAGGTACGCATGCTGTGGCCCAACTGACGGGAAGTCCAGTCCTGCAGAAATAGAGTAAGACTCTTCAATCTGTCCTTCTTCGGTCTGCATCATCGGGGACTTCATGCCGAAGTAAATCCCGACACGACCATGCTTCAACGGCGCGCCGTGTTCTCCAGACTCAATCCCATGACCGCCTGGCTCTACGCCAATCAGACCGACGCTGGTTTCATTAATAAAGTCGGCGAACATACCGATGGCGTTAGAACCGCCACCCACGCAGGCGATAACGGCGTCCGGCAGACGACCTTCTTTTTCCAGAATCTGCGCCTTGGTTTCTTCACCGATCATGCGCTGGAACTCACGCACAATGGTCGGGAAGGGGTGCGGACCAGCCGCCGTACCGAGCATGTAGTGCGCGGTATCGTAGCTGCCAGACCAGTCGCGAAGCGCTTCGTTACAGGCATCTTTCAGCGTTGCGGAACCGCTGTGAACGGGGATAACTTCAGCGCCCATCAAACGCATACGGAAAACGTTAGGCGACTGACGTTCAACATCTTTCGCGCCCATATAAATACGGCATTTCAACCCCAGCAGTGCGCTGGCGAGAGCAGATGCAACACCGTGCTGACCCGCGCCTGTTTCGGCGATGATTTCCGTTTTACCCATGCGCTTCGCCAGCAACGCCTGACCCAGCACCTGGTTGGTTTTGTGCGCGCCGCCGTGCAGTAAGTCTTCACGCTTGAGATACAGCGTTGTGTTGGTGCCTTGAGTAATGTTCTGGCACTTGGTCAGTGCGGTTGGGCGACCCGCATAGTTTTTCAGCAGATCTGTAAACTGCGCCTGAAATTCAGGATCCTTTTGTGCGCTGACAAAAGCTTCTTCCAGCTGGCGCAGGGCAGGCATCAGAATCTGTGGCACATACATACCGCCAAATTCACCAAAGTACGGATTGAGTAATGTTGTCATGTCCTTTTCCTTAATATGCGCGCAGCGTCTGAAAGACCGAAGCCAGAAGACGTGCATCTTTGATGCCCGGCTGTGACTCTACGCCAGAATTGAAATCGAGACCGGCACAGCCGGTTTTTGCCGCGTCAACGCAGTTATCTGCGCCGAGTCCGCCAGCCAGTAAAACGTTATCCAGCGATTGTCCGCCTAAAAGTGACCAGTCGAAGCGTTGACCGCTGCCGCCCTGGCCGTTGTCGAAGACGTATTTATCGACATGCTGATAATCACGGGCTGGCAACGTCTCGCTGACGCTGAGTGCCTTCCAGATTTGCACCTGTGCGGGCAGTAAGTCGCGCAGGGCGTCAACATAGGACTGGTCTTCGTTACCGTGCAGTTGCACGGCAGTTAGTCCCAGCTCCGCCGCTGTTGCGCTCACGTCGGCAATATCTGAGTTGCGAAACACCCCGACGTATTGCAGCGGCGCGCCGGTCATGGCCTCTCGCGCCTGTGCAACGTTGACCGCGCGCGGTGATGTGGGGACAAAAATCAAGCCGCCGTAAATGGCGCCCGCTTCGTATGCCGCATTTGCATCCTGAGCCCGGGTTAAACCGCAGACTTTATTCTCGCCGAGCAGTACGCGACGCACGGCGGTGTGCAGATCGTCATGCGACATCAGCGCAGAGCCAATCAGAAAACCGTTGGCGAAGTGGCTGAGCTCGCGCACCTGACCGTAAGTATTGATGCCGGACTCGCTGATGACGGTCACACCGTGACCCAGTCGCGGTGCCAGTTGACGAGTGCGATTCAGATCAATCGACAGGTCGCGTAAATCACGGTTGTTGATACCAACGACTTTGGCGCCCAGTGCGATAGCACGCTCCAGCTCTTCTTCGTTACTGACTTCGGTCAGTACGCCCATTTTCAGGCTGTGGGCGACGGCGGCGAGTTGACGATATTGCTCATCATCGAGCACCGACAGCATCAGCAAACAGGCGTCCGCCTGGTAGAAACGCGCCAGGTAAATCTGGTAAGGATCGATAATAAAGTCCTTGCACAGAATCGGCTGCGGTGCGATGCGGCTGACGATAGGCAGGAAATCAAAGCTCCCCTGGAAATACTTCTCATCGGTCAGTACGGAGATCGCGGAAGCATAATGTTTATAGATGCTCGCAATCTGTGCCGGATCGAAGTCATCACGGATCACGCCTTTTGATGGAGATGCTTTTTTGCATTCCAGAATAAAGGCGGTGCGTGCACCTTGCAGCGCATCGTAGAAATCACGTGAGCCAGGCTGAACATCATTTTGAAAGCTGGCCAGCGGTTGTTGCTGTTTGCGGGCTTCTACCCAAATCGCCTTGTCTGCGACAATTTTCGCTAAAACGGTTTGCATCATTTACCCTCTTGCTGCCAGTGCAGTGACGCGGTCATAGGCCGCACCGCTACGCAGTACATTAATCACGGTTTGCGCATTGGCTTTTAAATCTTCTTCACCGTGCAGGCGCATTAACATGGCGACATTCGCGGCAACAGCAGCTTCATGAGCGGCTTCACCTTTACCTTGTAACAAGCGACTAAGAATGTCACGGTTTTCTTCCGGCGTGCCGCCAGCCAGCTGTTCCTGGTGGTAAGGCGTCAAACCAAAGTCTTCTGCCGTCAGTTGATAACTCTTGATTTCCCCATCGTGCAGCTCTGCCACAATGGTCGGCGCATGCAGCGAAACTTCGTCCATGCCACCACTGTGCACCACGGCTGCTCGTTGATATCCCAGCACACGCAGCGTTTCAGCAATCGGTAGCACCAGTTCCGGGCTGTAAACGCCGATCAGCGCCAGCGGCGGATGTGCCGGGTTAATCAACGGGCCGAGCACGTTAAACAGCGTGCGGGTTTTCAACTGCTGGCGTACCGGCATGGCATGGCGAAAACCGGTGTGATATTTCGGCGCAAACAGGAAGCACACCCCGAGGTCATCTAGAGCCTGACGGGATTTATCAGCGTTCATATCCAGATTGATGCCAAATGCCGCTAACAGATCCGAAGAGCCAGACTTGCTGGAGACGCTGCGGTTGCCGTGTTTGGCAACTTTCAGTCCGCAAGCCGCTGCAACAAAGGCGCTGGCGGTAGAAATATTGATGCTGTTGCTGCCGTCGCCGCCGGTACCGACAATATCGGCAAACAGATAATCAGGGCGCGGGAACGGGGCGGCGTTTTCCAGCAGCGCGGTTGCCGCACCGGCAATTTCATTCGGGTGTTCGCCACGAATTTTCATGCTCACCAGCGCCGCAGCCAGTTGTTCCGGCTTCAGTTCACCGCGAACGACTGCGGAAAACAGCTGGTGGCTTTCCTGCTGGGACAGCGTCTGGGCCTGATACAGTTTCTCCAGAATGGGTTGCAGCGTATTAGTTTGTTCAAGCTTCTGTTGCGCCCAGGCCAGCGTTTGTTCCAGCAAACGCGCGCCTTGGGTGGTCAGAATTGATTCCGGATGGAACTGGAAGCCGCAGACACGATCGGTATCGTGACGCACCGCCATCACCATGCCGTTAAAGTGGGCGTTAATGGTCAATCCAGCAGGTACGTTGCTGCCAACCAGCGAATGATAGCGTGCCACCGGCAGCGGATTCGCCAGACCAGCAAACATCGCCTGACCGTCGTGTTCAATGCTGGACGCTTTGCCGTGCAGGATCTCTCCTGCCTGGCCCACATATCCACCATAGGCTTCAACAATGGCCTGGTGTCCCAGACAAATACCGATGATTGGCAGCTTGCCGCGCAAACGGGTTAACAGCTCCGGCATGCAACCTGCCTCGCTTGGCGCACCTGGTCCTGGAGAAAGCATCAGCACCGGATTTTTCATGGTTGCTAAGCGATCAATCAACGTCTGGGCCGGAATATGGTTGCGGTAAATCACCACGTTGTGACCATTAGTACGCAGCTGATCCGCCAGGTTGTAGGTAAAAGAATCGATGTTATCAAGCAGCAGAATGTCAGCCATTAGAAGGTCTCCTGTGCGTGGTGCGCGGTAGCGATAGCACGCAGAACCGCGCGCGCTTTATTACGGGTTTCATCGGCTTCAGACTGCGGTACCGAATCCAGAACAATCCCGGCACCGGCTTGTACGGTGGCAATACCGTCTTCCACGAGGGCGGAGCGAATGACAATACAGGTATCCAGATCGCCATGCGCCGTGAAGTAACCTACCGCACCGCCGTAGCTGCCACGGCGACGACCCTCTGCCTCGGCGATAAGCTGCATGGCGCGAACTTTTGGCGCTCCGCTTAACGTGCCCATATTCATACAGGCGCGGTAAGCATGCAGAACATCCAGATCGCTACGCAATTCGCCGACCACGCGCGAAACCAGGTGCATAACGAAGGAGTAACGATCGACTTTTGTGAGGTCAGCAACATAGCGGCTGCCAGGCGTACAGATGCGCGCCAGGTCGTTACGCGCAAGGTCAACCAGCATCAGGTGCTCAGAAAGCTCTTTATGGTCGGTACGCATCTCCAGCTCGATACGGCTGTCGAGATCGCGATCAAGCGAACCGTCCGCACGACGACCGCGCGGGCGAGTACCAGCAATCGGGTAGATCTCTATCTGGCGGCTGGTGGCATCATATTTCAGCGAGCTTTCCGGGGAGGCGCCAAACAGCGTGAAATCGTTGTCCTGCATGAAAAACATGTATGGGCTGGGGTTACTTTTCTTCAGCACATAGTAGGCCGCCAGCGGAGATGGGCAGGGCAGCGAGAAACGGCGGGATGGCACCACCTGGAAAATTTCGCCCGCGCGAATCGCTTTTTGCATGCCACGAACTACGGCGCCAAACTCTTCATCGCTCTGATTGCACTCGCAGCGCATCTGCGGGACTTCAGTGACCGGCAACGGTGGCGCAGGCTCGGTAAGCTGCTGGCTCAACTGCGCCAGCCGAGCGTTAAGACGCTGTTTTTCCGCATCATTGGGGGTAAAAATACTGGACTGAATACGGGTGCTTTTTTTCTGGTGGTCGATAACCATCAGCGTTTCTGCCAGATAGAAGCAGTAGTCAGGGCAACGGTTGCCCGCTTCAAGCTGAGGTAAATCTTCAAAACCGGCAACCAGGTCGTAGGAAAAAAGACCGCCAAAGAACATCGCTTCACGTTCTTGCACAGGAACATTCACCAGCTCCTGCAATAAACGGAATGCATCAAATACGGACAGGGAGCATAAGCGGGCGTCTTCATCGAGCAGTGGGCTGACGACAGGGAATCGCAGATGACGACCATTCGGCTGTTGTTCGTTCTCAACGCCAGCGGGCAGGGCAGCATCCAGCAGGGGCAGCAGCGATGCGCCGTTTGCGGACAATGCCTGAATAGTGACAGTGTCACCGAGAGCGGTAATGCGTAATGCGCTGTCAACCAGCAGCAGGCTCTTCAGATCGTCTTTGCTGTCGATGTCTGCAGATTCCAGCAGCAGTGTTGCTGGACGTGCGCCACACACCTGATGAAACAACGCCGTCGGATTCTCACGGTAGGCGGCATCGCAGGCAAGCAGTTCGAGTGTCGGTTTTTGAGTTTGCATCGTTATTCTCATTAATTTTGTTCAAAAAAAAGCCCGCTCATTTGGCGGGCCGGGTATCTGGTTGCATATTGCAGACGTAAGACACTGCCCGAAATCAGGAAGTGCGCCACCAACCGTGCAGAACAAATGTTGCTTTCATCTCAGATACCTTCTTCATGTGAACTTGCGTACTAGTTAACTAGTTCGATGGAATAAAGTCAACACCTGATTTCAGTATATTTGTCGAAACCGCTATGATGGGCGTGATACGACATTTATTGAAACGGGAGCCGCCTTGAGCGACACGAATTACGCAGTGATTTATGACCTGCACAGTCATACTACAGCCTCCGATGGGCGGTTAACGCCAGAAGCCTTAGTACACCGTGCGGTAGAGATGCGAGTCGGTACACTGGCGATCACCGATCATGACACCACGGCCGGCATTGCGGCGGCAAGAGAAGAAATTTCACGTTCAGGTTTAGCCTTAAATTTGATCCCTGGCGTAGAGATATCAACGGTCTGGGAAAACCATGAGATCCATATAGTGGGTCTGAACATTGATATCGCCCATCCCATGATGTGTGAGTTTCTGGCGCAACAAACGGAACGTCGTCAGCAGCGTGCGCGCCTGATTGCCGAACGACTCGACAAAGCGCATATCCCCGGCGCGTGGGAAGGGGCGTTACGCCTGGCTGATGGCGGGGCGGTTACGCGGGGCCATTTTGCGCGTTTCCTGATGGAATGCGGAAAAGCCACAACCATGGCGGATGTCTTTAAAAAATATCTTGCCCGTGGGAAAACCGGTTACGTTCCGCCACAGTGGTGTACAATAGAACAAGCTATTGATGTCATTCATCATTCTGGCGGTAAGGCTGTTCTGGCTCATCCTGGGCGGTACGATCTTAGCGCTAAGTGGCTGAAAAGACTGGTTTCGCATTTTGCTGAACATCGCGGCGACGCGATGGAAGTAGCACAGTGCCAGCAGTCGCCCAATGAACGCACCCATCTGGCGACGCTTGCGCGTTCGCATCAACTGTGGGCATCGCAAGGGTCTGATTTTCATCTACCCTGCCCATGGATTGAGTTGGGTCGTAAACTTTGGTTGCCCGCAGGCGTAGAAGGCGTCTGGCAACTTTGGGAGCAGCCCGAGATCACAGAGAGGAAAGTATGAGTCAGTTTTTTTATATTCATCCCGAAAACCCGCAGCAGCGACTGATCAATCAGGCCGTTGAAATCGTGCGTAAAGGTGGGGTGATCGTCTATCCAACCGATTCCGGCTATGCGTTGGGCTGCAAAATTGAAGATAAAGGCGCCATGGAGCGCATTTGCCGCATCCGTCATCTGCCGGACGGGCACAACTTTACGCTGATGTGTCGTGACCTGTCCGAACTGTCGACCTATTCGTTTGTCGACAACGTGGCATTCCGTTTAATTAAAAACAACACGCCGGGTAACTACACCTTCATCCTGAAAGGGACGAAAGAAGTTCCGCGCCGTTTGTTGCAGGAAAAACGTAAGACCATCGGCCTGCGTGTGCCATCGAATCCGATTGCGCTGGCGCTGCTGGAAGCACTGGGCGAGCCGATGCTCTCTACATCGCTGATGCTGCCGGGCAGTGAATTTACTGAGTCAGACCCGGAAGAGATTAAAGACCGTCTGGAAAAACTGGTGGATTTGATTATTCACGGTGGCTATCTCGGTCAGCAGCCGACCACAGTCATCGATTTAACCGACGATTCCCCGGTGGTGTTGCGTGAAGGCGTCGGCGACGTTAAACCTTTCTTATAAGGGCGCGAACCGCTATACTACGCGGCCTTAAAATGGCGCTGACTGGCGCCGTTGATTCTCCTGTTCGACGCCTGTGAAGGCGACATCTAAAGGAAGCTCTATGAGCGAAAAGTTACAAAAAGTGCTGGCACGCGCTGGCCACGGTTCTCGCCGTGAAATCGAATCTATTATTGCCGCGGGTCGCGTGAGCGTTGATGGCAAAATTGCCACGCTCGGCGATCGCGTTGAAGTCACTCCGGGTCTGAAAATCCGTATCGACGGTCATCTGATTTCGGTTAAAGAGTCTGCAGAGCAAATCTGCCGCGTTCTGGCCTATTACAAACCAGAGGGTGAACTGTGTACCCGCAACGACCCGGAAGGTCGTCCGACCGTGTTCGATCGTTTGCCAAAACTGCGTGATGCGCGCTGGATTGCCGTAGGGCGTCTGGACGTGAATACCTGCGGTTTACTGCTGTTTACCACCGATGGTGAACTGGCTAACCGTCTGATGCACCCAAGCCGTGAAGTTGAACGTGAATATGCGGTACGTGTGTTTGGTCAGGTTGATGATGCAAAACTGCGCGATCTGAGTCGTGGTGTACAGCTGGAAGATGGTCCGGCGGCATTTAAAACGATCAAGTTCAGCGGTGGTGAAGGGATCAACCAGTGGTATAACGTCACGCTGACCGAAGGGCGTAACCGTGAAGTCCGTCGCCTGTGGGAAGCTGTAGGTGTACAGGTAAGCCGTCTTATTCGTGTTCGTTACGGTGATATCCCGCTGCCGAAAGGCCTGCCGCGTGGTGGCTGGACCGAGCTTGACCTCGCGCAGACCAACTATCTGCGTGAACTGGTGGAACTGAAGCCGGAAACGACCTCTAAAGTTGCCGTCGAGAAAGATCGTCGTCGCATGAAGGCAAATCAGATCCGTCGTGCGGTGAAGCGCCACTCACAGGTCGGTAGCAGCCGTCGTCCGGGTGGTCGTAGCAACAACGGTTAATTATGAGTAGGCCTGATAAGCAAAGCGCCATCAGGCGTTAGCGTGGAGCCGGATGCGGCGCAAGCGCCTTATCCGGCCTACTGTCAGTAATCAATCCCTATCTGGGCCTTCACGCCCGCTTCAAACGCATGCTTGACCGGGCGCAGCTCGCTGACTGTATCCGCTAACTCCAGAATATCGCGATGACATCCACGGCCGGTGATAATCACCGTTTGATGAGCAGGGCGCGCGTTTAGGGCAGTGATGACCTCTTCAAGCGGCAGATAGTCGTATGCCACCATATAGGTCAGCTCGTCCAGCACCACCATATCCAGTTCATCGTCGGCTAACATCCGCTTGCCGTGTTCCCACACGGCCATACAGGCCGCGGTGTCGGACTCACGGTTTTGCGTTTCCCAGGTAAATCCTGTTGCCATAACTTGAAACTCTACGCCGTGGGGTTCAAGCAAGTTACGTTCTCCGTTTGGCCACGTACCTTTAATAAATTGCACGACGCCGACTTTTTTACCGTGGCCCACCGCGCGCGTGGCGGTACCGAATGCGGCGGTGGTTTTACCCTTACCATTTCCGGTGAATACGATGATGATCCCGCGCTCGTCCGTAGCGGCGGCAACGCGTGCGTCAACCCGATCTTTTACGCGCTGTTGACGTTGCTGATAGCGTTCTTCACTCATTGGGCAATTCCTGGTTTACGGCCCGGCTGGGCGTCAAAAGTCATACCGGTTTTACGGCGGCTGTCATCGCCCATCAGCCACAGGTAGAGCGGCATAATATCGGCGGGAGTTTTCAATTTTTGTGGATCTTCCGTGGGGAATGCACTGGCTCGCATACCTGTTCGTGTTCCACCAGGATTGATACAGTTTACGCGCAGATGACGGTTTTGATACTCATCAGCCAGAACCTGCATCATCCCTTCGGTTGCAAATTTTGAGGTGGCATATGCACCCCAATTGGCGCGTCCCTGGCGGCCAACGCTGGAAGAGGTAAAGACCAGCGATCCGGCATCGGATTTGAGTAACAACGGCAGCAATGCCTGAGTCAGCATAAAAGTGGCATTCACATTTACCTGCATCACATCCTGCCAGACCAGCGGGTTTTGTTCACTCATTGGGCAAATATCGCCGAGTAATCCGGCGTTATGCAGTACGCCATCCAGACGCGGGAAATGTGCGGCAATGCGTTGCGCAAGCTGGTGACATTCTTCAGAGGTACAGGTCAGTAAATCCAGTGTAAACCACTGTGGTTGTGTTCCGTTTTCATCGGCGATAGTGCGGGCAACCTGACGCAGTTTTTCTTCGTTACGCCCAAGCAGGATAACGGTCGCGCCATAGCGTGCATAGGTCTGCGCGGCTTCGCGTCCGATACCATCGCTGGCACCGGTGACAAGAATAATGCGGCCCTGTAAAAGGTCTTGTTTAGGTTGGTAATGCACGGCTACTCCTCGGCGACGCCCTGGCCATCTCGTTCGCAATAACTTTTGGGCTTTATGCCTTAAACCCTGTTCTTTTTCAATCAGCCAAAGGCAATAACACCGCAAAATGAACGCTTTGTCATGCTTTTTACTGATTCAGCACTGGATGTATGAAGCAAGACGAGGTGACACACCTGTTGTACACTGAGCGGAAGTCGCGTTGTTTAACCAAGGTGGGTCTTGTGGAATTGTTGTCTGAATATGGGCTGTTTTTGGCAAAAATTGTCACTGTCGTGGTGGCTATTGCAGTGGTGGTGATGCTGATCGTAAACGCGACACAACGCAAACGTCAGCGTGGGGAATTGCGGGTTATTAACCTCAGCGATCAATATAAAGAGATGAAGGAAGATCTGTCGCTGGCCTTATTGGATGGGCATCAGCAAAAATTCTGGCATAAGGCGCAGAAAAAGAAACAGAAGCTGGAGGCGAAGGCCGCCAAGGCAAAAGCGAAACTGGGTGACAGTACGTCATCAGATAAACCTCGTGTATGGGTGCTTGATTTTAAAGGCAGTATGGATGCCCATGAGGTCAGCGCATTACGTGAAGAGGTGACGGCGGTGCTGGCGGTTGTTAAACCTCAGGATCAGGTGGTGGTTCGTCTGGAAAGCCCGGGCGGTGTGGTACATGGTTATGGCCTGGCTGCGTCCCAGTTACAACGCCTGCGCGATAAGCAGATCCCACTGACCGTCACGGTAGATAAAGTCGCTGCGAGCGGCGGATATATGATGGCCTGCGTGGCAGATAAAATTGTTTCGGCGCCGTTTGCTATCGTCGGCTCAATTGGCGTGGTGGCGCAGATCCCGAACTTTAACCGCTTCCTGAAAGGGAAAGATATTGATATCGAACTGCACACCGCCGGACAGTACAAGCGTACGCTGACGTTGCTTGGCGAGAACACGGAAGAAGGGCGGCAGAAATTCCGTGAAGATCTGAACGAAACACATCATTTGTTTAAAGATTTTGTCCATCGTATGCGCCCGACTCTGGACATTGAGCAGGTTGCCACGGGTGAACACTGGTTTGGTCAACAGGCGCTGGCAAATGGGCTGGTGGATGAGATCAATACCAGCGATGAGGTGATCCTCGGGCTGATGGAAGGTCGTGAAGTGTTGAACGTTCGCTATCTGCAGCGTAAAAAGCTGATGGATCGTTTTACCGGTAGTGCGGCGGAGAGCGCCGATCGTTTGCTGATGCGCTGGTGGCAGCGGGGGCAGAAGCCACTGATGTAAAATTGTCATTGCCGGATAGCGATGCTCACATATCCTATCCGGCCTACAAATAGGCATCAATGTAGGCTGGATAAGGCGTTGCCGCCATCCGGCAAATTATTTCTCGAGTTAATCGATCAAGTGATACTTTTCAGAAAGTACGTGCGCCAGGTGTTTAAACATATTAAACACAGCCGTACTTTTGGGCGTTGGTAGCCCTTGCTCGTCTAAAAAGTAATCTCCGCTGAAAACCAGCACGCCGTTTCGCTGCGTAACGCCGGTGGCGACAATCCCCGCCAGCGTGTCCTCATGCTCACGAATGATTTTGTTGGCTTCAATCAGCAGTGTTTCGCGATCGATGGGTTGAGTGTCTTTATGCATGATTTACTCCTTAAACAAGGACATTAGTCTACGCTGAGCCCGCCTTATGGGCAAATATTCCCTGACATAAATGAAGGTTTTACGACAGTGTTACAACTGGCGAGATTTGTTTTTGCATGCTAATAAAGTTGCGTAACGCATTTTATCAGGTACAGTGTGACGCTTTCGTCAATCTGGCAACAGATTTGCTTGACATTCGACCAATACTTCGTCGTGCTAGAGCGTTTGTGAGAAAAAAAGCCTGTTAACTCAGTCACATGAGAGTTACATTACAAGCGCGAAACAGTTTAAGGGGTTGATATCCGCCGACGCAGAGACCATATCGATGTCTCGTCGCCAGTGGAAGGTGAATCAACGTGCGACGCATTCTGGAAGAATCAAATTAGGTAAAGGTGAATATGGGTAAAGCTCTTGTCATCGTTGAGTCCCCGGCAAAAGCCAAAACGATCAACAAGTATCTGGGTAATGACTACGTGGTGAAATCCAGCGTCGGTCATATCCGTGATTTGCCGACCAGTGGCTCAGCAACTAAAAAGAGCGCCGACTCAACCTCCACCAAAACGGCTAAAAAGCCCAAAAAGGATGAACGTGGCGCTCTCGTCAACCGTATGGGTGTTGACCCGTGGCACAACTGGGATGCGCGCTATGAAGTGCTGCCTGGTAAAGAGAAAGTTGTTTCTGAACTGAAGCAACTGGCTGAAAAAGCCGACCACATCTATCTCGCAACCGACCTTGACCGCGAAGGGGAAGCCATTGCATGGCACCTGCGGGAAGTCATCGGTGGCGACGACACCCGCTACAGCCGCGTGGTGTTTAACGAAATTACCAAAAATGCTATTCGCCAGGCGTTTGAAAAACCGGGCGAGTTGAACATCGATCGTGTTAATGCGCAACAGGCGCGCCGCTTTATGGACCGTGTTGTGGGCTATATGGTGTCGCCACTGCTGTGGAAAAAAATTGCGCGTGGTCTGTCTGCCGGTCGCGTACAGTCTGTGGCTGTGCGTCTGGTGGTTGAGCGTGAACGCGAAATCAAAGCATTTGTTCCAGAAGAGTTCTGGGAAATTGATGCTAACACGACCACGCCGGGCGGCGACGCGTTGCCGCTTGAGGTGACGCATCAAAATGACAAACCGTTCCGTCCTGTAAATCGGGAACAAACGCTTGCCGCCGTTAGCCTGTTGGAAAAAGCGCGCTATAGCGTCCTGGAACGTGAAGATAAACCGACAAGCAGCAAGCCGAGCGCACCGTTCATTACCTCCACGCTACAGCAGGCTGCGAGCACGCGTCTGGGCTTTGGTGTGAAGAAAACCATGATGATGGCGCAGCGCTTGTATGAAGCGGGTTACATCACTTACATGCGTACTGACTCAACCAACCTGAGCCAGGATGCTGTCACCATGGTTCGCGATTACATCAGTGATAATTTTGGCAAAAAATATTTGCCGGAGAGCGCGAACCAGTACGCCAGCAAAGAGAACTCGCAGGAAGCACACGAAGCTATCCGTCCTTCCGATGTCGCCGTACTGGCGGAGTCGCTGAAAGATATGGAAGCCGATGCGCAAAAACTGTATCAGCTGATCTGGCGCCAGTTTGTAGCTTGTCAGATGACGCCAGCGAAATATGACTCTACCACCCTGACCGTGGGTGCGGGTGATTTCCGTCTGAAAGCGCGTGGTCGTATTCTGCGCTTCGATGGTTGGACCAAAGTGATGCCAGCACTGCGTAAGGGCGATGAAGATCGCATCTTACCGGCGGTGGACAAAGGCGATACCTTGACGCTTATCGAGCTGACACCTGCGCAGCACTTCACCAAGCCGCCTGCACGCTTCAGTGAAGCTTCGCTGGTTAAAGAGCTTGAAAAGCGTGGCATTGGTCGTCCATCCACCTATGCGTCGATCATCTCTACGATTCAGGATCGCGGTTATGTTCGCGTTGAAAACCGTCGCTTCTACGCTGAAAAAATGGGTGAAATCGTCACCGATCGTCTGGAAGAAAACTTCCGCGAGCTGATGAACTACGATTTTACCGCGCAGATGGAAGACAGCCTCGACCAGGTGGCGAATCACGAAGCCGAATGGAAGGGCGTACTCGACAACTTCTTCACTGATTTTACTCAGCAGTTAGATAAAGCCGAGAAAGATCCTGAAGAAGGCGGTATGCGTCCGAACCAGATGGTGCTGACCAGCATTGATTGCCCGACCTGCGGACGCAAGATGGGTATTCGTACCGCCAGTACCGGCGTTTTCCTTGGTTGCTCCGGCTACGCACTTTCCCCGAAAGAGCGTTGCAAAACCACCATTAACCTGGTGCCGGAAAACGAAGTATTGAACGTGCTGGAAGGCGATGACGCGGAAACGAACGCATTGCGCGCCAAACGCCGCTGCCAGAAGTGCGGTACGGCAATGGACAGTTATCTCATCGATCCTAAGCGTAAATTGCATGTGTGTGGTAATAACCCAACCTGCGACGGCTACGAGATCGAAGAGGGTGAATTCCGTATCAAGGGTTATGACGGTCCTATCGTAGAGTGCGAAAAATGTGGTTCTGAAATGCACCTGAAAATGGGACGTTTCGGCAAATACATGGCGTGTACCAACGACGAGTGTAAAAATACCCGTAAGATCCTGCGTAACGGTGAAGTTGCTCCGCCGAAAGAAGATCCGGTTCCGCTACCGGAACTGCCGTGTGAAAAATCTGACGCGTATTTCGTGTTACGTGATGGTGCTGCAGGTATCTTCCTGGCGGCCAATACGTTCCCGAAATCACGTGAGACTCGTGCGCCGTTGGTGGAAGAGTTGTACCGCTTCCGCGATCGCCTGCCGGAAAAACTGCGTTATCTGGCAGATGCGCCGCAAACTGACCCGGATGGTAACAAGTCTATGGTTCGTTTCAGCCGTAAAACCAAGCAGCAATACGTTACCGCTGAGAAAGACGGTAAGGCGACTGGCTGGTCCGCGTTCTTCGTTGACGGTAAATGGGTAGAAGGGAAGAAATAACAGCGTTTCGGCTGAATTTCTCCTCAAAGGGTCGCGTAAGCGGCCCTTTTTGTTTCTGGCATATTATTTTTTGTCATACCTATACAGCGTACATATAAATGATATAGTGGTTATAGTTAACAGACTTTTTATTATTAAATCGTATTAGCAGCGCCCACGAGCCTGCACTGAAACGATGACTTGATGGCGCGAATCGGGATGGCATAACATGAAATTACAGCAGCTTCGCTACATTGTTGAGGTGGTGAACCACAACCTTAATGTCTCCTCAACGGCGGAAGGGCTTTATACCTCTCAGCCCGGTATCAGTAAGCAAGTTCGTATGCTGGAAGATGAACTTGGCATCCAGATTTTCGCCCGTAGCGGTAAGCATCTGACCCAGGTTACGCCTGCGGGGCAGGAAGTTATCCGTATTGCGCGCGAAGTACTGTCTAAGGTAGATGCTATTAAGTCCGTTGCTGGCGAACATACCTGGCCGGATAAAGGCTCGCTGTATATCGCCACCACGCACACCCAGGCACGTTACGCTTTGCCGAACGTGATTAAAGGTTTTATTGAGCGATATCCTCGTGTTTCATTGCATATGCATCAGGGATCGCCGACGCAAATTGCCGAAGCCGTCTCGAAAGGGAATGCGGATTTTGCCATCGCGACGGAAGCCCTGCATCTGTATGACGATCTGGTGATGTTACCTTGCTACCACTGGAACCGTTCGATTGTCGTCACGCCGGATCATCCGCTGGCGGGAAAATCCTCGGTTTCTATTGAGGAACTGGCACAGTATCCACTGGTAACCTACACCTTTGGATTTACCGGGCGTTCGGAGCTGGACACCGCGTTTAACCGTGCGGGTCTGGAGCCGCGTATTGTTTTTACCGCGACCGATGCCGATGTTATTAAAACCTATGTCCGTCTGGGGCTCGGCGTGGGTGTAATTGCCAGTATGGCGGTTGATCCTGTTTCCGATCCTGACCTGGTACGTGTGGATGCGCACGATATCTTCAGCCATAGCACCACCAAAATTGGTTTTCGTCGCAGCACCTTCTTACGCAGTTACATGTATGATTTCATTCAACGTTTCGCGCCGCATCTGACGCGTGATGTGGTGGACACGGCGGTGGCTCTACGTTCCAACGATGATATTGAAGCCATGTTTAAAGATATTAAATTGCCTGAGAAATAATAACGGTTGTTACCTTGTCGGTATCCGTAAGCCGTAAGCATAAAGTGATACCGACGGGAGAGTCTTAATTTATTCATTATTTCTCCTCCTATATATTAACCATATATTATTTATGGAAAAAGTTCTCTAAAGTAGTTTCAAATTAGTCAGCTTGCCAAAAATCACTCTCAAATATTCATAATTGATCAAACAATTGATTTATTTATCAGATCGAGTCCGAAAATTAACTGGCTTTTTTTCGCCTTTTTTATTAGGATTCCTCCTATCTGATGATTAATTGTACCAATTGTTTGGTGCCTAAATGATAAGTGATTTCGATAGTATGAGGTTAGCGATGCCTTCAGGAAACCAGCCTGCACGCCGGGATCCCGCGATGAAACGTAAAGCCTGGTTCGCCGTGTTTCTTGGCTCTGCGATATTCTGGATTATTGTCGCACTCGTGGCCTGGAACGTGTGGGGGTAAGTATGTCCGCACCGGAGCAGCACTCTACCGTGACGCCAGCGTCTCATGACCATGAGCAAGAGAGCAAAACCGTAGCCGAGAAAGATCCAAAGATACCCGAATCCTGGAATCTTTCTCCTGAACAACGGGCGTTTATTGATCTGTTAACCGATGATGATAAACAGAAACAATAATTCGTACGTATTTTATAATAATAACGATTACCTCGTGGCCTTAAATATCGAATCGTTTATCCCATGTATTCACCATCAGCCACCTAATCAACGTATTATCGATTGCGCTATTGCCTGCTGAATATTCATCCTATTCATCTACACGGCTAGACCTTACTCCCTACCATTGACCTCACTTCGCGCTTTTGTATCGCGCGCTACTTTTATCAATTTGAGTTGTTATCAAAGCGTTACATTTTGTTTGTGTTATCTTTAATACTAACCCTGAGGAAATCAGGGGATCCAACCCTGTCATTTAAGGAGGAGCTATGTCGTCGACCCTACGAGAAGCCAGTAAGGACACATTGCAGGTTAAAGATAAAACCTACCGCTACTACAGTTTACCTCTGGCCGCTAAATCACTGGGTGATATCACCCGACTACCCAAATCGCTGAAAGTGTTACTGGAAAACCTGCTTCGTTGGCAGGATGGTAATTCCGTAACCGAAGATGATATTCATGCGCTCGCGCATTGGCTGAAGACTGCCCATGCCGATCGTGAAATTGCCTATCGACCCGCTCGTGTTCTGATGCAGGATTTTACCGGCGTGCCGGCGGTGGTCGATCTGGCCGCCATGCGCGAAGCGGTGAAACGTTTGGGCGGAGATACAGCAAAGGTGAATCCGCTTTCGCCAGTGGACCTTGTCATTGACCACTCGGTAACGGTGGACCGTTTTGGTGATGATGATGCTTTCGAAGAAAACGTACGCCTGGAAATGGAACGTAACCATGAGCGTTATGTGTTCCTGAAATGGGGACAGCAGGCATTTAGTCGCTTCAGCGTTGTACCACCAGGAACGGGGATTTGCCACCAGGTTAACCTTGAATACTTGGGCAAAGCCGTCTGGAGCGAGTTACAGGACGGTGAGTGGGTGGCTTACCCTGACACGTTGGTCGGAACCGATTCCCATACGACAATGATTAATGGTCTCGGTGTGCTGGGATGGGGCGTTGGAGGCATTGAAGCTGAAGCAGCAATGCTGGGTCAACCGGTTTCTATGCTTATCCCGGATGTTGTGGGCTTCAAACTGGTGGGCAAACTGCGGGAAGGTATCACCGCTACCGACCTGGTTTTAACCGTCACCCAGATGCTGCGTAAGCACGGCGTGGTCGGTAAATTCGTTGAATTCTACGGCGATGGGCTGGACACCTTACCGCTGGCCGATCGGGCAACCATTGCGAACATGTCACCGGAATACGGCGCAACCTGCGGTTTCTTCCCGATCGATAGCATCACTCTTGAATATATGCGTCTGAGTGGGCGCAGTGAGGAGCAGGTTGAGCTGGTCAGCGCCTATGCCAAAGCGCAGGGAATGTGGCGTAATCCTGGGGATGAACCCATATTTACCAGTTCACTGGAGCTGGATATGGGCAGTGTAGAAGCTAGTCTTGCCGGACCGAAGCGTCCGCAGGATCGGGTAGCACTGGCTGATGTCCCGAAAGCGTTTTCGGCGAGTAATGAACTCGAAGTGAATAGTTCGCTGAAAGATCGCCAGCCAGTGGACTATACAATGAACGGTCACCAGTACCAGCTGCCGGATGGTGCTGTGGTTATTGCGGCGATAACTTCCTGTACCAACACCTCTAACCCAAGCGTATTGATGGCGGCGGGGCTGCTGGCGAAAAAAGCAGTGACGCTTGGTCTGAAACGTCAGCCATGGGTGAAAGCCTCGCTGGCGCCAGGATCGAAGGTGGTGTCTGATTATCTGGCGCAGGCAGGATTCACGCCGTACCTTGATGAGCTGGGATTTAACCTTGTAGGTTATGGGTGTACCACCTGTATTGGTAACTCGGGCCCGTTACCCGATCCTATCGAGACAGCAATCAAAAAAGGCGACCTCACCGTTGGTGCTGTGCTTTCCGGCAACCGAAACTTTGAGGGGCGTATCCATCCGCTCGTGAAGACCAACTGGTTGGCGTCTCCGCCGCTGGTGGTGGCCTATGCGCTGGCGGGGAATATGAATATCAATCTGACGAAAGATCCGTTAGGGCATGACAGAAAGGGCGATCCCGTATATCTGAAAGATATCTGGCCGACGGCTCAGGAAATTGCACGTGCCGTGGAGCAGGTTTCTACCGCCATGTTCCATAAAGAATACGCTGAAGTCTTTGAAGGCACGCCGGAATGGAAAGCAATCCAGGTCGATCGTGCTGATACCTATGGCTGGCAGTCTGACTCAACCTATATCCGCTTGTCGCCGTTCTTCGATGGTATGCAGGCGACGCCGGATCCGGTCCAGGACATTCATGGTGCGCGTATCCTTGCAATGCTTGGAGATTCCGTCACCACCGACCATATTTCTCCTGCAGGTAGTATTAAGCCGGACAGCCCGGCGGGGCGTTATCTGCAAAGCCACGGCGTAGAGCGTAAAGATTTTAACTCCTACGGTTCGCGGCGCGGGAATCATGAAGTAATGATGCGCGGTACCTTTGCCAATATTCGTATTCGCAATGAGATGGTGCCCGGCGTGGAAGGTGGGATGACGCGTCATTTGCCGGGAACTGAGGTAGTGGCTATCTATGATGCGGCTATGCAATATCAACAGGAGAATATTCCCTTGGCGGTTATTGCCGGGAAAGAGTATGGCTCTGGCTCCAGTCGCGACTGGGCGGCAAAAGGCCCGCGCTTGCTGGGGGTTCGCGTGGTTATCGCTGAATCCTTTGAGCGAATTCACCGTTCTAACCTGATTGGTATGGGGATTTTGCCGCTGGAATTCCCACAGGGCGTCACGCGTAAAACGCTGGGACTAACCGGTGAGGAAGCGATCGATATTACGGATCTGCAAAACATCAAACCGGGTGCAATAGTGCCGGTGAGTATGGTTCGCTCGGATGGACGTAAAGAAGTTGTTTTATGCCGCTGCCGTATCGATACCGCGACGGAGCTAACGTACTACCAAAATGATGGCATTCTGCACTACGTGATTCGTAATATGTTGAGCTAGAATGTAAAAAGCCTGCGAGAGCAGGCTTTATTATCGGCGGTAACAACTATTACTTGCCCAGCAAATGTCCCATCTTGGCGGCTTTGGTGTCCAGGTAATGTTCATTGTTCGGGTTACGACCCACAATCAGCGGCACGCGTTCAACAATATTGATTCCCGCTTCGGTCAGAATTTCCACTTTTTTCGGGTTATTGGTCAGCAAACGAACTTCGTCCACACCAAGCAGCTTGAACATATCCGCACACAGCGTGAAATCACGCTCATCTGCCGCAAAGCCCAACTGATGGTTAGCTTCAACGGTATCATAACCCTGGTCCTGCAACGCGTAGGCGCGGATTTTATTGAGCAGGCCGATATTGCGTCCTTCCTGACGATGATAAAGCAGGATACCGCGCCCTTCTTCAGCAATATGGGTGAGAGCCGCTTCGAGCTGGAAACCGCAATCGCAACGCAGGCTAAACAATGCATCGCCAGTCAGACATTCGGAGTGGACACGGGCCAGGACAGGCGTTTGGCCTGTGATATCGCCAAAAACCAGTGCGACGTGATCGTGTCCGGTTGCCAGTTCTTCAAATCCCACCATCAGGAAATCACCCCAGGGGGTTGGCAGTTTGGCTTCTGCCACACGTTTAAGCTGCATGTAATTCTCCAGATTATGCTGGCACTGTCGTGCCGTCGCCTGTTGGCTTCTGTTCTATATTGCACTATTTTGCCATAAGGCAACGATGTTCACCTAATCGCGACAACGGATTCGCTTTTGGAATGGCACAAAATTGTCAATTTCCCCGGCATGCGCTTTTTTCAGTTATGATTGTGAGACTTATCGACGAAAGGAGAGGCAATGCTGTCAATTGCAAAGCGCACTGCGGTCGGGGCCGGGCTGCTACTTATTATGCCGGTTGCCGTATGGGTATCGGGCTGGAGCTGGCAGCCGGGACATAACGTTTGGTGGCTAAAATCTCTGTACTGGATAACGGAAACGGTGACGCAGCCGTGGGGCATTATCACTCACGTTGTTCTCTGTGCATGGTTTCTGTGGTGTCTGCGTTTTCGGCTGAAAGCTGCGGTAATGCTGTTTGCGATCCTGGCTGCGGCCATTTTAGTCGGTCAGGGCGTGAAGTCCTGGGTTAAAGACAGGGTGCAGGAACCTCGGCCCTTTGTCGTGTGGCTGGAAAAAACGCACCATATTCCGGTTGATGAGTTCTACACTTTAAAACGTAAAGAACGTGGTCACTTAGTTAAAGAGCAATTGGCCGAACAACAGGATATTCCGACGTTTCTACGTAAGCACTGGCAAAAAGAAACAGGGTTTGCCTTTCCGTCAGGGCATACGATGTTTGCCGCCAGTTGGGCTTTACTGGCAGTAGGGCTGTTATGGCCACGCCGACGTACGCTGACAATTGTGTTTTTACTTATCTGGGCTACGGGCGTTATGGGCAGTCGCTTGCTATTAGGCATGCACTGGCCCCGTGATTTGGTTGTTGCAACGCTGATTTCATGGTTGCTGGTAACGCTGGCGACATGGCTTGCGCAGCGGGTATGCGGACCCTTAACGCCGCCAGTGCAGGAGGAAAAAGAAATCGCTCAGCGTGAACAAGAAAGTTAGCCATGATTGATTTTTCGAATTTTGCCCTTAAATCAGAAAGGGGAAAGCGCTTTTCCGTTTCGCACTCGTTGTGAAAATGGTAATTTAAAGGGCTCAACGCGGTAAGTTGTACACGATTTATTCGCTCAAACCACATAACGGGAAGTAATGTGAAATATTTACTCATTTTCTTACTGGTGTTGGCGATTTTTGTTATTTCGGTGACATTAGGTGCGCAAAACGATCAACAGGTTACGTTTAATTACCTGCTGGCTCAGGGTGAGTATCGTATCTCTACGCTGCTTGCTGTATTGTTTGCCGCAGGTTTTGCGATTGGTTGGTTAATTTGCGGCCTTTTCTGGCTGAAGGTTCGTGTGTCTCTTGCGCGTGCCGAACGTAAAATCAAACGACTGGAAAACCAGCTTACGCCTGCGACCGACGTTGCGGTTTCTGCCGATTCGTCGGTTGTGAAGGAATAATTATTTATGTTGGAGTTGTTGTTTCTGCTTTTGCCTGTAGCCGCTGCCTATGGGTGGTATATGGGTCGCAGAAGTGCGCAACAAACCAAGCAGGATGAAGCTAACCGTCTTTCCCGTGACTATGTCGCCGGGGTTAACTTCCTCCTGAGCAACCAACAAGACAAAGCGGTGGATCTGTTCCTCGATATGCTAAAAGAGGATACGGGCACCGTTGAGGCTCATCTCACCCTCGGAAACCTGTTTCGCTCGCGCGGTGAAGTCGACCGCGCAATCCGCATCCATCAAACGTTAATGGAAAGTGCTTCGCTGACCTACGAGCAGCGTTTGTTGGCCGTACAACAGCTGGGGCGCGACTACATGGCCGCAGGTCTGTACGACCGCGCGGAAGACATGTTTAATCAGCTTACCGATGAAACAGATTTTCGCGTCGGTGCATTACAGCAACTGCTGCAAATTTATCAGGCGACCAGCGAATGGCAGAAAGCGATTGATGTCGCAGAACGCCTGGTGAAGCTCGGTAAAGATAAACAGCGTATTGAGATCGCCCACTTCTACTGCGAACTGGCCTTACAGCAGATGGGCAGCGACGATATGGATCGCGCCATGACGCTGTTGAAAAAAGGGGCTGCGGCAGACAAAAATAGTGCACGGGTTTCCATCATGATGGGCCGGGTGTACATGGTGAAAGGCGATTATGCGAAGGCCGTTGAATGTCTACAACGCGTGATTTCTCAGGATAAAGAACTGGTCAGCGAAACGCTGGAAATGCTGCAAAGCTGTTACCAGCATCTTGGGAAAAACGATGAGTGGGCCGAGTTTTTACGTCGGGCTGTTGAGGAGAATACTGGCGCCGCCGCCGAGCTGATGCTGGCCGATATTCTTGAAGCGCGTGAGGGGACTGATACCGCTCAGGTTTATATTACCCGCCAGCTACAACGCCATCCTACGATGCGCGTGTTCCACAAGTTGATGGATTACCATCTTAACGAAGCAGAAGAAGGGCGCGCGAAAGAGAGCCTGATGGTTCTGCGCGATATGGTTGGGGAGCAGGTGCGCAGCAAGCCGCGCTACCGTTGCCAGAAGTGCGGATTTACCGCATATACACTGTACTGGCACTGCCCATCCTGTCGCTCATGGTCAACCATTAAGCCTATTCGCGGACTTGATGGGCTGTAATTTTTAAAAAAGCTTCACTTTAGTTACAACATACTAATGATGTGTAACCAATCCATCCTCAACCTCCGTTGCCAAATTCGCCTGGCAGAAATGTAATCGCGCCTGTTAATTTTCTATTGCCGCAGGTAGAATGCACGCCGTTTACCCATTTTGCGCCGCTGATGGCGCCCATCCTCAGGAAGGTCTGGTCATGACGTTTACTGCTTCATCTTCTTCTCGTGCTGTTACTGATTCTCCTGTCGTTGTCGCTCTCGATTATTCCAATCGTGATAAAGCATTAGCTTTTGTCGACAGAATTGATCCTCGTGATTGCCGTTTGAAAGTGGGCAAAGAGATGTTCACGCTTTTTGGACCTCAGTTGGTTCGCGATCTACAACAGCGTGGCTTTGACGTCTTTCTTGATTTGAAATTTCATGATATTCCCAACACTACCGCGCATGCCGTTGCGGCAGCTGCCGAGCTTGGCGTGTGGATGGTTAACGTTCATGCTTCAGGTGGGGCGCGTATGATGACCGCTGCACGTGAAGCCCTGGTGCCTTTTGGTAAGGATGCGCCGCTGCTGATTGCAGTAACAGTTCTGACCAGTATGGAAGCCAGCGATCTTACCGACCTTGGCGTGACGTTGTCACCTGCGGAGCATGCGGAAAGGCTGGCGCGCTTAACCCAACATTGTGGTTTGGATGGCGTCGTATGCTCCGCGCAGGAAGCGGTGCGATTCAAGCAGGCATTTGGCCAGGCATTTAAACTGGTAACGCCGGGTATTCGCCCTGAAGGTAGCGAGGCAGGCGACCAGCGTCGCATTATGACGCCGGAACAAGCACAGTCAGCTGGTGTGGATTATATGGTTATTGGTCGTCCAGTTACGCAGTCGGCAGATCCGGCGCAGACGCTGAAGATGATCAATGCCTCCCTGAAACGAGGTGCGTAAATGAACGACTCAAATTCTCGTCTGGTCTACTCAACTGACTCCGGGCGTATTGATGAACCGAAAGCCGTCCCAGAGCGTCCCAAAGGCGACGGCATTGTCCGTATCCAGCGACAGACCAGTGGCCGCAAAGGTAAGGGCGTGTGCCTGATTACTGGAATAGATCAGGACGATGCTGAACTGACCAAATTAGCTGCGGAACTGAAGAAAAAATGTGGTTGCGGCGGGGCAGTGAAGGATGGCGTGATTGAGATACAGGGTGATAAACGCGATCTGATTAAATCGCTGCTGGAAGCCAAAGGAATGAAAGTTAAGTTGGCTGGCGGTTAATAAAAAAAGCCACGGAATTTTCCGTGGCTTTTAATAATACAGACCTGAAAAAGTAAACGTATTATTATATCGAGCCGTTTAACCGTAAATTATTTACCCACCTGGTGGCCAATAATACCACCTACTGCAGCACCACCCAGCGTGCCCAGCGTGCTGCCGTCAGTCAGGACTGCACCACCGATTGCACCAGCACCAGCACCAATTGCGGTGTTACGGTCACGTTTGGACCAGTTAGAGCAGGCACTCAGCGACATTGCCAGAGTAATCGCCAAAATGGCAGCGGTCATTTTTTTGCTCGTTACTAACATAATACTTTCTCCTGAATTATTGATTCACGGAATCCAGTTTTCTTTAAGAATAGCGCTAAATTTAGGCTAACGAAGATATTTCCGTGAAACCGTTTAGCGAAGGCATGACAAACACTATCCTGAGATTGGAGGTTCGTTCCTGTTATATCGCTAACATTAATTTTACGACTTAATCCTGTTAACGACAGGTAAAAAGTCTTAATTGGACTGTCAGATAACTCTCAGAGAGGAGATGATTTGCCGACTGACAAATCATCTGCTGAAGATTTTATGCGTGCGCATCAATGATATTGACGGTTAATCCTGAATGCTCGAGCTGCATTTGTACGCTGGCGCTGAGTCTGGAATCCGTGACTACGCGGCTGAATCGCTCTAATGGACCCAGCGTGTAAGGGTGAATGGCTTCGAATTTTGAGCTGTCAGTAAGTACAATAACTTCTGCACCTTTTTCCAGCACCGCGTTAACCACATCAGAACGCATCATGTCGCGTCCGGTGAAGCCGGTGTCAGCCTGCCAGCCATCAATGCCGATAAAGGCCTTGCTGAAGTGTACCTGCTGGATGAACTGGCGAGTTAAGGGCCCCACCATGCTTTCGCTTTTTTTCTGATAGATGCCGCCAAGGAGAATCACTTCGCAGGGGGTTTCTTTCAGCAGATGGGCTATATAGCTGCTGACGGTAATGATGGTGACATCTTTTTGCTCCGCCAGCGTTCTGGCCAAGAGCGCATTGCTGCTGCCGTTTTCAATGAATACGGACTCGCCAGGGCTTACCAAAGATGCGGCAAATTCGGCCAGCTCACGCTTCAGCGTAAAATTAGTCATCATGCGCGTTTCCACATCATCACTGTTCAATGAAACAGCAAAACCGTGCGCACGGCGTAAATAGCTCTGTTTCTCCAGTGTGTTCAGATCCTGTCGAATCGTCACTTCTGAGACACCGGTGATTTTTGCCAGTTCGGCAACGCTCATCTGACCTTTATCAGTCACCATCTGCAAAATAGATTGTTGTCGGGAATTCATAATATTAATTTTATTGCGATATCGTATCGGAAATTAAACGGAAACTGCCTCATATGCAGTTTGCTGATAGCAGCGACATTAAAGGGTTAATGTCATCAGATCTCCCAGGGAGCCTTGTGATTTTTGGGCAAAGACTCGGCATCTTCTTTGGCCGTGTCTAGCAGCTCAGCCTTCAGAATTTCGAGATTGTGGATGGCTGAGTGGTAATCACCTGCAACGAGGATATCCAGCACGGTATCAATGCGTTCGGCCAGACGCTGAGCGTCGATATCAGACATGGTTATCATCCTAATGGCAATCGAGTTTGAATTTCATGATGCAGAATTTCATGGCAAAAGAGAAGGGAAAAATAGTATTAACTATCAATGATAGAAGAATATTATATATTCCGTGATTACATGCAGATAGGATCGTTACGTTATGTCCATTTATGGCTATTAACAACGTTTGATCCCACTGCGTTAGCGCGTTTTTTTATTCAGATGTCGTCGATACCAACGTTCAAATGCAGCCGCTGGCATTGGTTTGGCAAACAAAAAACCCTGACGTTCGTTGACGCCATTTTTGGTTAAAAAGGCATCCTCTTTCGCGCTTTCAACACCTTCGGCGATGACCTGCAGATTGAGTGCTTGTGCGACCGCAACAATGGCACGTACCAGCGACTGCGAAATAGGTTGTTTGTGTACATCCCTGACAAAGGTTTGATCCAATTTAATTGCATCAAGCGGGAAGCGGGCCAGTTGAGACAGTGACGAATATCCGGTACCAAAATCATCCAAATGGATTTGCGCCCCCAACTGGCTAAACTGCTGAATGACGGACAGTGCCAACTGCTCATTTTCAATCAAACTGCTTTCCGTTAACTCGACATCAATGGGGCAATATTCAAAGTCGAGTTCATGAAGCACCTGTTTGAGATCGGTAAATAGCGTCTGATCGGCGAGCTGGCGGGCAGAAACGTTTACCGCCACGCGCAGATTGATTCCCTTGGCGCGCCATTTTGCGACCTGACGCACAACGTCCAGAATAACCCAGCGACCCAGCGGAACAATAAGCCCTGATTCTTCGGCGTAGGAGATAAATTCCAGTGGTGGAATGAGGCCGCGTTCCGGAGACTGCCAGCGTACCAGCGCCTCCAGGCTGCGCACTTCGCCTCGCCAGGTTATCTTTGGCTGATAATGGATAACCAGTTGATCGTTTTCCAGCGCCTTGCGCAGGTTAGTATCCAGCCACAGGTATTCAAATACCCGCTGATTCATTTCCGGAGAGAAAACACAAAACTGTCCGCGGCCGCCTTCTTTCGCGGTGTACATGGCCGTATCGGCGTTACGAATGACGCTCTCGCAGTCCTGACCATGCTGTGGAGCGAGGGAAATACCAATAGAGCAGCCGGTATAGACTTCAATCAGGCCAATGCGAAAGGGTTGACGCAGGCGTGTCAGAATGCGCGATGCGGTAGCTTCCAGAGTGCTCTGGGACGTTTCGGTGGCAAGGACGATAAATTCATCACCGCCAAACCGAGCCAATAGCTGGTTGTCGTCAAGACAACTGAGAATTGCCAGCGACACGCTCTGCAACAGCTGATCGCCAAACATGTGCCCGTAGGCATCGTTCACCTTTTTGAAGTTATCCAGATCGAGATATACAATCCCAACCTGAGTATCACCTGCGTTCTCAATCGCATCGCTTATCAGCTCATGAATGGCGTTGCGGTTCGGTAATCCGGTGATGGAGTCGGTATTAGCCAACATCCGCAGGCGTTCCTGCGCGCGACGTTCTTCAGTGATATCGGTGCCGGAACAGATCAGAAATATTTCGTTCTTGCCGCTACCGTTATGTACAAACTTATTGCGAAAAAGAAACAGGCGCTGACCTTTGCAGGTCTTCACCCATCGTTCGACCTCATATGAGTTACCTTCGCGAAAAAAGACCTCGATGTTGCGTCTGGAGGCTGCGGCTTCACGTCGACTCATAAATAATGTGAATACACTTTGGCCAATAACTTCACGTTCTTTGAGGCCGGTGTACTCTTCACACAGGCGATTAAAACGCTGAATGTTGCCCATGCGGTCAAGAATGACAATAACGGAATTGGCTTCAGAAACGACCTGTTCGGCAAAAGAGAGCCCGTGAGCCAGGTCGCGGGCGACGGAAGGGGTGTCATCCCAGGCGGATGCGCTACCGGCCCATTCGCGTTTATTGATTTTTCGACCGACCAGATGCACAGATATGTCGTCATCTTCAATGGGTAACGTCATTAACAGACTTGACGTAATCACCGTCATCTCGCGAATGCGGTCGGCCTGCTCGGGTGATAATTCGATGGTCTGCTCAGCTTCTGCTGTTTCATCAATAGAGAAATGCAGGATGTTGCAATCCTCTGACAAACGCCAGTAGGGGTTATGAGTGCCCACATAGCTATACAACGTAACCAGCTCCCGGACGTCTTTCATGATGTGTACTATCCCGTTTAAAGCGCATAGAGCCTCAAAAGTAAGGGTAGCCATGATTCATTCAGGGTGATTATGGCTGAACGTATTGTTTTTTTTATATATTTATGTGTAATCCAGAATCCGTAAAAAGCAAAGCAAACGGAACTGAAAATAGTAAAAAAATAATTTTGACCGATTGAAAGAAGTGTAGTGCCTGGTGGGAATTTGGGCGGAAAAAAGAAAACGACCTTTCACAAAATGAGAAAGGTCGCTGGATTACGACATTTTACATAGCGGGACGTGCGATAACGCTGCGGGTTTCCATGCGAACTTCGGCGATAGTTACGTCAATCACATCTGTGACTTTGTAAACCACTTCACCTTTGATTTGTACGGTACCACTTTCCTGGCTGCAGACCAGTTCGTCACGCACGGCGTGCAGGAAGGGCGCAGGAATAAAGGCAACAGCGCCATTATCAACCAAACGTACGCGCATGCCGCCGCGGCTGACGTCGATGATCTCGGCCGCAAAGCGGGTGTCGGTTCCGGCTTTATCACTCAGAAAACGGGCGTATAGCCAGTCACCCACGTCACGCTCAGCCATCCGGTTCAGGCGACGACGTTCCGCCATTTGCACAGTGGTATCATCCTGAGGTCGAGCGACGGTTTCGCCTTTGATGACAGCCTTAAGCAGACGGTGGTTGATCATATCGCCGTACTTACGGATTGGGGAAGTCCAGGTGGCATATGCCTCCAGACCCAGCCCAAAGTGTGGACCTGGCTCAATACTAATTTCAGCGTAAGACTGGAAGCGGCGAATTCGGCTGTCGAGGAAACCGGATGGCTGAGCATCTAGTTCGCGGCGCAGTTTGCAGAAACCTTCCAGTGTTAGTACTTCTTCGGCATCGACGTGCATACCGTGGGTTTTCAGCAGCGAGGCCAGAGCGTCGGCGTTGGCCGGGTCGAATCCCATATGGACGTTATAAATACCGAAGCCCAGCTTGTCGCGAAGCACACGGGCGGCGCAAATATTTGCCGCAATCATGGATTCTTCCACGATACGGTTTGCGATGCGGCGTGGCTCAGCGACGATGTCCAGTACTTCACCTTTTTCACCGAGAACGAAACGGTAATCCGGGCGATCTTTAAAGACCAGCGCGTGGTTATGACGCCACTCTCCTCGGCTCAGGCAAATACGGTGTAGCAGACGGATTTGTTCCGCAATCGCGTCGTTTTCTGGTTGCCACTCGCCAGTACCTTCCAGCCAGTCGGAAACATTGTCATAGGCCAGCTTCGCTTTTGACTCGATGGTTGCGGCGAAGAAGGTGATGTTGTCTTCAATCGTGCCATCGGCGGTAATGCTCATACGACAAGCTAAAACCGGGCGCACTTCGTTCGCGCGCAGAGAGCAGAGATCGTCAGACAATTCACGTGGTAACATCGGGATATTGAACCCCGGTAAATAATTGGTGAACGCGCGAATTTTTGCCGTTTTATCCAGCTTGCTGCCTTCTGCAATCCAGGCTGTTGGGTCGGCAATGGCGACGGTTAATTGTAGCGTGCCGTCAGCTTGTTCTTCAGCATACAGCGCATCGTCCATATCTTCGGTGCTGGCGCTGTCGATGGTGACGAAATTGAGGGCGGTTAAATCTTCACGAACCAGGCCTTCGTCCAGCATTTCGGTTGCTACACCGTCTGGGGCTTCTTTTTCCAGATTATGGCGTGCCAGTGTGACCCACCACGGGACAAAGTGGTCATCAGCAAAAGTGATAAATTGGGTTAACTCGGCGTAGAAGGTGCGATCGCCTTTCAGCGGATGGCGGCGCATTTCTGCAACAGCCCAGTTGCCTTCTTTAAATTCATGTTCAACGCCGCGGGCTGCACGACAAGGAATAGCATCTTTCAGTAACGGATGATCCGGCACAATGGACAGACGGTCATTTTTGCCCTGAACTTTACCCACGAAGCGCGTCAGGAAGGGTTCGATCAGTTCTTCCGGCTCAGCAGACTCACGATCTTTTTCTGTATGGATAACCGCAACAATACGGTCGCCATGCATCACTTTTTTCATCTGCGGCGGTGGAATGAAATAGCTTTTTTGTGCATCGACTTCCAGGAAGCCAAAGCCTTTTTCCGTGGCTTTTACCACCCCTTCAGCACGTGGCGTCTGGGAATGTAGTTGCTGTTTAAGCTGCGCTAGCAGCGGGTTGTCCTGAAGCATAATTGTCTATTTTCGTGGCTAAAAGAGCGGCTGACAGTTTTACGCGATTCTGCCAGTGGCAGCAAGCGCTCTTTCAGTAAGTGGATCGGTTAATCAGTGTCGCCCAGCGCGATTTTCAAGCGATTCAACCATCCGCACAATCCACTCCAGGCTAGCAGGTTAATGGCCTGCTCTGAAGAGATTCCCTGATCGAACAAAGGCGTTAACAGTGCGGTGCTAAAGCGGTCGGGCGCCCGGGTCAGCCATTGTACCGCCTGTAGGGTGACGCGCTCAACCGGATGTCGTTGTTCCCAACGTTGTAATTCACGTTCATCCTGACGAAGAAAGGTAATGGCCTCGGTTAATTCATGAGCTGAATACGCATGTTCATTAAAACAGGCCACGCTGCCATTAATCCGTGAAGTCATCAGCGTCGCCAATGAAAATGCCTGCACTGGTATTCCGCTATGTTGCGTGCTGGAAATGAGTGACCCGAGTAAATCCAAAATGACGGGGGAATGTATCAGTAATGGCAGTAACGCTTGCAGTTCCTCGGGATAACGTCTGTCTATCAACTCATCATGATTAAGATGTTTTTCTATCGGGAATGGCGCAGCGTGCCAGGTTGTGTTTGTTGCATTAAATGGCGCAGCGTGAGCGAATTGTTGTATATCGAGACCCGGAATTCGGCGCACCGGATGTCCACACCAGGCCTGAAACAGGGCCACGATACGGGCCTGAAAACCGACGAATCCGATAATTTGATTCATCAGAATGCTATCGCTGGTGGTTAGCCCGACTGCATCCAGATGCTGGCGATCGCGCGCGCCTATCACGGCTGGAGAGCTGGCAAGTTGACGAGCATATTGGGTGATTTGCGCCAGTCGATGGTTACTTTCCCGCGAGGAGTCCGGCCCAGGAAGCGGTGTTAGACGCGCGGCATAGTGATTACATAATCGCTGGACGCCATATACCTGAGCGACGGTTAACGCCGTACTCATCCGTTCATAGGCACTGAATGTGTGCATCTGACTCAGATTTACGTGGGTCGGGAAGAGGATCTGTGCAAGTTTACGGGCAGGGATTAACCAAGATTGAAAAGGTAAAAGGGCGTCATCAGATATCGCCAGATCCAGTAAAAAGCAGTCGTCGACATGAGCGGCTTCCGGCACCAGCGGCAGAACATCTTGTGGATACATGCTGGATTGCGTCTCATGATACCAGTGGCTTTTGCCTTCAATTCGGCGTTGTTCCATGGGCGGTCCTTGGTCTAAAAAGTGGCGACCCGGACACGTCGTCATACCACTACGCCGGATCGTTTGCGCTGCAATATCCTGACGTAAGCAGAAGAGGGGATGAAAGATTGTTACGTGATAATAAATATCAGAAAAGCATATATGGGACAGGGTAGAGGGGAATTAAAAACGAGCATCATGGGCGACAGTGGGCCGCCCAGAAAGAGTGGAAGATTATTTCAGTTCTAGTTCATTCATTGCAGCGATGCTGAAACCACCGTCAACGTGTACGACTTCACCAGAGATACCGGCAGAAAGATCGGAACACAGGAATGCCGCAGAGTTGCCCACATCTTCAATGGTAACAGTGCGGCGAATCGGCGTAACAGCTTCGCAATGGGCCAGCATTTTACGGAAATCTTTGATACCGGAAGCGGCGAGGGTGCGGATTGGACCTGCGGAAATTGCGTTTACGCGTACGCCTTCAGGCCCCATTGCGTTAGCCATATAACGAACGTTTGCTTCCAATGAGGCTTTCGCCAGGCCCATCACGTTATAGTTAGGGATTGCACGCTCTGCGCCCAGATAGGACAACGTCAGTAGCGCAGAACCAGGGTTTAGCATGGAACGAAGTGCTTTTGCCATCGCAACAAAGCTATAAGCACTAATGTCATGCGCAATTTTAAATCCTTCGCGGGTAACTGCGTTCACATAATCGCCATCCAGTTGGTCAGCAGGTGCGAAGCCGATGGAGTGTACGAAACCGTCGAATTTCGGCCAGGCTTTGCTCAGTTCAGCAAACATGGCGTCAATGCTGGCATCTTCAGCTACATCACACTGCAAAACAATGTTGGAGCCTAACTGCGCTGCAAATTCTTCCACACGACCTTTCAGCTTGTCGTTCTGGTAGGTGAACGCCAGTTCGGCACCTTCGCGATGCATCGCCTGAGCGATTCCCCATGCGATAGACAATTTACTGGCAAGGCCTGTCACCAGAATGCGCTTACCTGATAAAAAACCCATGGCTTTAATCCTTTTGGTTAACACTTATCTTTTATCAATCAATGAGTTATGATTGACACATTAAACACACTCGAAATTGGCCTGAAATTATATCCCACGCTTTTTCCCTGGAGAATGGTTATCCGCCTCACGTGACCTGTCACTTCATTACATGTGAGGAGTATATCATCCCCCTCCGCTTATGCTTCGTTCAGGCATCTAACGTCGGTGAATCAGAGAAAATACGAGGTTTCAAAGGCATTGAAATGGTATTATTTCATTGCTAGCTGATGTTAATAAACATAGCAAGGTAGGAACTTTCTTAAAACAAAAAATATGACAATATTCAGCTTGTTATGATATATTGTTTTTATCGATCAATATCGATTCATTGATCGATATTATTGATTGATTGTGATTAGAAGTGCATTATCAGGATGTTATGATCAATTGGAGTGGTCTTATGCACTATCATTTCATCGCGGAACCGATGAGAGACACAACAGATAAATTACTGGGTGTAGAGATTAATGCCCGGTTTACTTCAGATACGGTTCACCCGTTGCATCCAGATTTCATCATTTCAGCGTGGGATAGCGAACAAAAGCGTAATTTCATGCTCGAGCAAATTCGACTAATTGCCGAAAAGCGTGACTGGTTTGAGCGCAACAGCCTTATTTGCACCCTGAACCTCATTGACGAAATGGCGCTGCTGGCGATTGGTGATCCAGCCATCAAGTCGGCCTTACATGCTCTACCATTTATTGCACTGGAACTTTCAGAACGTTTTCTGTCGAATACCGTGTGCCTGAATAATCTGCTGATTAATTCACTTCGCGACGGCCCAAACGCATTGTGGTTGGGCGATCTTGGCTCTGGCAGCGTAGGGGCCAGTCCGCTGGTTTGCGGTCATTTTGACGTTGTGAAACTGGATCGCGGTTTCTTCCTGGAACAGGTAGAAAAACCGATGTTCCCGGTGCTTATCAAAAATATCAGGGAATATTGCGACCGTGTTGTGGTGAAGGGAGTAGAAACAGTACGACTTATCGACGAGGCCAGTACCGCAGGTGTCTGGGCAATGCAGGGTGGTGCCCTTTACCCGTCAGTCGCGTTTACTGAAGTTGATACGCTGCTCTTACCTACGTTGTGTCACTGATGGCAGATTGCCCCCCGGTTGAGGAGGGCAGCCGTTTGCTAACGATCTTTTCGCCAGGCATCAGCGGTAAGCGCTTCGCCGAAATGACCTGCAATCAGGCGGCGGGTAAGCTCATGAAGCGGGGACGCCAGAACATCCGCTGTACTGCCGCGTTCTACCACTTCGCCCTGGTGCATGACTAATACCTGATCGCTGATGTGCTTCATCATGCCAATATGTTGGGTCACATAGATATACGAAATCCCCTGTTTTTCCTGCAATTCCAGCATCAGATTGATGAGCTGCGAACGCATCGACATGTCCAGAGAGGCCAGGGCTTCGTCGGCGATAATGACTTTGGGGCGTAAAATGAGCGCACGGGCAAGGCCCAGACGCTGTTTTTGCCCTGGGGCCAACATATGTGGGTAATAGCTTACGTGATCGGGCAGCAGCCCGACCATGCGCATGGTCTCCACGATCTGTTTACGACGCTGCTCAGGCTCGAGGTCGGTATTCAGACGTAGCGGAAAATCGAGGATTTGCGAGATACGTTGCCGCGGATTAAGCGATGTTGACGGATCCTGGAAAATCATACGGATCCGCTGACTACGAAATGAATAATCGCCATATTTTAACGGATGATCGTCAATCAGCAGCTCACCGCTGGTGGGTTCAATCATACCCGCCAACATTTTAGCCAGCGTAGATTTCCCCGAACCGTTTTCACCAATGACGGCGAGCGTCTGACGTTCACGCAGGGTGAAACTCAGGGGCTTAACGGCCTCAACGGTCTGGCGGCGAAATAAACCTGTCCGGTAGCGAAAGGTTTTGCTCAGATTACGAACTTCGAGCAGGGTTTCTACCATCTCACTCTCTCTCCATGTTCAGCGGGAAATGACAGGCGTAGAGATGATTTTTTGCTCCGGTCAGTCTTGGAGTTTCAATACATTCGCGTTGTGCATAAGGACAGCGTGGCCCCAGACGGCAGCCGATGGGTAATTGTTCCAGCAATGGAATAGCTCCTGGCATGGTATTCAGGCGGCTTTTGTGCGGCATCGCGCTACCAAAATCCGGAATAGCGCGAATCAACGCTTGAGTATAAGGATGATGCGGAATTGTCACCAAATCTTTACTTGGCGCGGTTTCGACCGTTTGTCCGCAGTACATCACGTTGATTTTGTCAGCCCACTGGCTGAGCATTTGCAGGTCATGGCTTATCAACAAAATGGTAGTATTGCTGTTTTGATTCAGACGGGTTAGCAGACGGAAAATTTGCGCCTGGGTGGTTGGCTCCATCGCGTTCGTTGGTTCATCGGCAATCAGCAAACGCGGCTGATTCGCTAATGCGATAGCGATCATGACCTTCTGACATTCGCCATCGGTCAGCTCATATGGAAAGCTGCGCATGGCGTCTTTATGGTCTTTTATCCCGACGCGGTGCAAGAGTTCAATCGCACGGCGTTTGCGCCAACCGATGCGCTGCCACCAGCGACCTTTGTAGGTCCATGCCGGAATATTTTGCATCAGTTGACGTCCGATACGCTCGGACGGATCGAGACATGACTGCGGCTCCTGAAAGATCATGGAGACGTTATGACCGACCAATTTGCGTCGTTCACGCGCCGAAAGGCGTAGCAGATCGATATCATCAAAACGCATACGGTCTGCGGTTACGCGCCAGTTATCTTTAGCAACCCCGCAAATGGCCTTAGCGATCAGACTTTTGCCTGATCCAGATTCACCGACCAGCCCGCGGATTTCACCCTCATTCAAGGTCATGCTGACACGATCAACAGCCTTAACCCAGTCGTCACCGGTTCTGAATTCAATGGTCAGGTTGCGGATATCCAGTAATGGCATTACTCCACCCCCGCAATAATTGCGCGGCGCACGCCGTCACCCAGTAGGTTAACCAGCAACACGCTTATCATAATTGACGCGCCTGGCAGCATCACCGTCCACGGTGCGACATAAATCAGCTCCAGCGCGTCGCCGAGCATGGCACCCCATTCCGGGGACGGCAGCTGTGCGCCAAGGTCGAGAAAACCCAGCGCGGCGATATCCAGAATCGCCATCGACAGTGCGCGGGTGATTTCAGTAATAAGGCCAGCGGTAATATTGGGCAGAACGGCGAACCACAGAATATTCAGTGTGGTTGCACCGTCCAGGCGAGCGGCAATGACGTACTCTTTCTCCAGCTCGTCATGCACCATGCTGTAAACGGAGCGCACCATGCGCGGCAGCAGCGCCAGCCAGACGGCAAACATGGCGTGTGTCAGATGCGGCCCGGCAAAGGCCACCACAATAATCGCCAGCAGCAGAGAAGGGATCGACAGCAGGGTGTCCAGAATGTGGTTCAGCACCGCAGAGCGCAAGCCGTGCGTCGCACCGGCAACTACGCCCAATACCAGGCCACACAGCGTGGCGGCAAGAGTAACGACAAACGCGCCGCCAACGGTCGGGGCCGCGCCGCTGAGCAGACGACTTAAAACGTCACGTCCCAGATCGTCAGTCCCGAGGAAGAATGAGACTTCGCCATAGCGCGACCATGACGGCGGTAAAAGCTGATAGCCGAGAAATTGCTGATCGATGCCGTAAGGGGCAAACCAACCACCAAAAATACACAGAATAGCCAGTCCCGCACAGCCGTACAGGCCAATCATCGCAGTCGCATCACCATAGAAATTGCGCCATGCGGTGCGCAACGTACCTGGCGGGCGTTTTTCGCTATAGACGCTATCGTAAGGCATACCATTCCTTATGTTTCAGAGGGTTAGCCATAGCACCCAGAATATCAGAGATGACGTTAACGATGATAACCAGTGAACCAATCACCATCACGCCCGCTGAAATCGCCGCGTAATCCTGCTGGCGAATCGCGTTAATCAGCCAACGACCAAGACCTGGCCAGCTAAAGACCATCTCGGTGATCATCGCCAATGTCAGCATGGTGGAAAACTGTAAGCCCAGACGCGGGATCACCGGCGGAAGGGCATTGTGCAGGACGTGACGACGCAGAATCGTTAATCGTGACAAACCGCGCGTGGCCGCCGCTTTGACGTAGTTCTGATCAAAGACCTCAATGGTGCTGATACGCATCAGGCGGATGACTTCGGTGGTGGGCGCAACGGAGAGTGTCAGCACCGGGAGCACCATATGACGGATAGCGCTGACCAGCATTTCATCGCGCCACGGCGAGTCGGAGATCCACGCATCAATAATGGCAAAACCGGTAACGGGTTTCACCTCGTAGAGAAGATCAAAACGCCCGGAAACGGGTAACCAGCCGAGGGTCAGCGAGAAGAGCAATGTCAGCAGCAGCGCCAGCCAAAAAACGGGGATAGAAAATCCCATCAGAGCCAATGCGCTGATGCAGCGGTCCTGCCATTTGTTCCGCGTGATACCGGCCAGCATACCAACGGGGATCCCAACCATTAGTGCAAAACCAAAGGCAAGAATGCACAGTTCCATTGTGGCCGGGAACACCTCTTTCAACTGCTCTGAGATTAACTGACCGTTGATACTGGATACGCCGAAATCCCAGTGAATGAGACCATTGAACCAGAATACCCAGGCGTTCCAAAGCGATGCACCCTGTAACGGCGCATGAGGCGTGAAGTAGCTCAGGCTGAAGCCAATAAAGGTCAGGAAGAACAGGGTTACCAATAGCAATAAAAATCGACGCAAGGTGAAGATAATCATGGTTTTTTCACCTCATCTTTCTTTTCCCTGGAAACGCCGGCAAAAGAGGCATTACCGAATGGACTGAGCACCAACCCTTTGATGTCGTAACGATAAGCCTGCAGACGTAGTGAAGAGGCCAACGGCAGAATCGGTAACTCTTGTGCAAGAATATTTTGCGCTTCGTCATAGGCATCAATTCGCGATGAAAGCTGCTGCGAAGAGAGGGCCTTGCGAAGAATGCTGTCAAACTGCGGATTACACCAGTGGGCAAAGTTGGTCTGCGAATTGATGGCGGCACAGCTGAGCAACGGCCGGAAAAAACTGTCAGGATCGTTACTGTCCGTCGCCCAGCCGGATAACGTCAGATCATGGTTCATATCCATTAATCTCGCCTCCTGAAAACGACCTTCTACCGGGATGATCTTCACTTTCACACCCACCTGAGCCATATCTGCCTGAATCAGCTCGGCAGTTTTCAGCGGACTGGGGTTCCAGGCTTGAGAGCTGGTAGGGACCCAAAGTTGTAACGTCAGATTCTCCAAACCCAGCGCTTTTAGCTGCTCGCGCGATTTTGCCGGGTTGTATTCTGTAATTTTAGCTTCGTTATCATAAGCCCACGAGGCGCGAGGCAAAATAGATGCCGCGGTTTCTGCCGTCCCGTAGTAGATAGACTGCATTAAGCGCTGGTTGTTGATCGCTAGCGCCAGCGCATGCCGCACGGCAGGGTTATTCAACGGCGGTTTATTGGTGTTGAACGCCAGATAGGCAATGTTCATCCCCGGGCGCAGCGTCAGACGCAGGCGAGGGTCATCACGCAATATGCTGAGCTGGCTGGCGGCAGGCCAGGCCAGGACGTCGCACTCGCCAGTGAGTAATTTAGATAATCGTCCGGTTCCACCAGAGCCGAGATCCACTACGACCTGCGGCATCAGGGGGGTACCACGCCAGAATTTTTCATGTCGCTGCAACCGAATATATTGGCCAGCACGATTCTCCGAAAGCTGGTACGGGCCTGTGCCGACGGGTTGTCTGTCGAGCAACTCCTGGCGATCCTGTTTTGCCAGGTTAGCGGCATATTCGGCCGACATTACGGAGGCATAGTGTGTGGCAAGGTGCCACATAAAGGAGGCATCCGGTTGCGTTAAGCGGAATTCAACGGTGTTGTTGTCCAGTTTGCGCACACTTTGGACGTTATCGGCAAACTGCAGGCTGTCGAAGTAGGGGAAACTGCTGCCGTTCACATTGTGCCACGGATGGTGGCGATCAAAGATGCGCTGGAAGGTAAACACCACATCGTCTGCATTTAGTTTGCGGGTGGGGGTGAACCAGGCAGTCTTCTGAAACTGAACGTCACGACGCAGATGGAAGCGGTAGGTTGCGCCGTTATCCAGCACCTCCCAGCTTTCAGCCAGCTCAGGCACCAGCCGATAGGTGTAGGGATCTACATCAAGCAGTCGGTCATACAATTGGGCCGCTAACGTGTCGACGATGAGACCGCTGCTCGTTTTTTGTGGGTTGAACGTATTGACCTGCCCGCTGACGCAATAGACAAACCCACTGTCACGAATATCAGCGTGCGGAGGTTGCTCAGGCGCAGCAGCAGCCTGACCACTCAGAAATCCAGCCATCACGATCAGAGATGATAAAACCAGGCGCATAATTTTAATGGATTATATAAAGAGGCTATCTTACTAATACTTAATGACATTTGCCATTACCGTTTGTTTTTGGGAGTAACAGGCTCGATAAGCGCGAGTTCAACACCGCGACATGGTCAAAATTTATACCCGCTATCCACTTTGAATCTACTCTGTTAACTATCTTAGCATTTTCATGGCCCATCTGACTTGCTATAAACGCGTGATTCGCGGGTAGAAAGAAAAATGTGAGGGGAAAGAGGGAGGAAATGACCATGACGGGCAGAAGAGAGCATTCGCAAAATCGTGGGAATAAAGAAAATCGACCGGGAAGAGCGGCTTTCTTCCCGGTTATTGCGTTACTTCTGGATCTTATTTACGCGTACTACTGGTGGTTGCATTTTAGCGTCGAGGCTACCGTTAATACTGATCATTTGATCGGGTTTAACCGTTCGACCATCGAAAACCGCGTGTGGAATTAAAGTCAGGATACTGCCGGTTTTATCACGAAAGACAAATTTGTCTCCGTCTTGATCCTCGATGAGATTACCTCGCAGAGAAATGGTCGCACCGTCATGCATCGTTTTGGCCTGTTCGACAGTCATGATTCTTGCATCTTCAGTCCCACGATAACCTTCATCCAGAGCGTGGGCTGGCGGTGGAGCTGTATCATTTTTCAACCCGCCGTTATCATCAGCAAGCGCTGGCGACAATAAAAAACAACATAATAATGGCGTTATGGATAATTTCATACGTTCTCCTTTTGCCCAGATTGAGATGTTAAGTGTGGTTGCTATTTATTAACACTGCGAACTGGATAAGTCTCAAATAATATTGTTTAAATTAAATCTAACGTTAGTGGGGATATAAGCGCAACGGTAGAGGAAAGTAGGGAGGGTAATATTCCGAGAAAATTAAGTGCAGCTGGATAATATAGGTCATGCCATTCATTTTGGTCTACGCTTATTAGTCTTTGTGATAAATAATGAGAGGTAATTGAATGGCTGGCTTAAACAAGGAAAAAAAGACCATCAATAAAACCAATTCTGCGCGTTTTCCGGCGCCGCCTTTTCAACAGCAGCAGCAGCCCTTTCCCGGGCTGGCGGGGAAAATGCAACCGCGCCCCGATCATGGAGAAGACAGCTATCAGGGAAGCGGTCGCCTGAATGGGCGCAAGGTATTAATTACCGGTGGGGATTCAGGGATTGGTCGTGCTGTTGCTATTGCCTATGCTCGTGAAGGCGCTGATGTTGCGATTAACTATTTACCTGAAGAAGAAGACGATGCGCGTGAAGTGGTCGATCTGATAAAAAAAGCAGGCAGAAATGTTTTGGCCATCCCCGGAGATATCCGTGATGAGGCTTTTTGCGGTCATCTGGTTACACAGGCGGTAAAAGGACTGGGAGGGTTGGATATCCTCGTCAATAATGCGGGTCGTCAGCAATTTTGTGAGTCAATTGAGGAACTCACCACAGAAGACTTCGACGCAACATTCAAAACCAATGTTTACGCTATGTTTTGGATCACCAAAGCGGCCATACCCCATCTTTCACCAGACAGCGTGATAATTAATACCTCCTCCGTACAGGCTTATGAGCCAAGTGAAATCTTGCTTGATTATGCTCAGACTAAAGCAGCTATCGTGGCATTTACTAAATCGCTGGCGAAACAGCTGGCCCCGAAAGGGATCCGTGTCAATGCCGTCGCGCCGGGTCCATACTGGACTGTACTGCAGTGCTGTGGTGGTCAACCGCAGGAAAAGGTGGAGAAATTTGGGGCAAATGCGCCGCTGGGACGCCCTGGTCAACCGGTGGAAATCGCGTCGCTTTATGTCACCCTGGCCGCTCGGGAGAACAGCTATACGTCTGGTCAGGTCTGGTGTTCTGATGGGGGGACCGGAACCCTCTAACGTTTACGCTCTGTGCGTCGAAAGTGACTTTTAAGGCAAGGGCGGACACTATTGTATAAGGGCGGGAGCGGTACTTACCGCTCCGTGAATGCTAACCAATCACCGCGATGCCAAGCCGCTCCATGAGCAACGACGCCTGGTAGTTGTCCAGCTTAACGCCTTGTAAATCAACGCCCCGAATATCTAAGTCACCCAACTCCGAATTGGTCAGATCGCAATGTGTGAAGTTCGCTGCTCGCCAGTCGAAAGTCGAAAACTCGCCGCCGGAGAGATCTGAACCACTGAACGTCGCGCCCAGTACCTGGGCACCCATCCAACGGTTTTCCCACAGCTCACACTTTTCCAACACGACTTTCGAAAAATTGGCGTAGCTTAGATTGGTATTCGTGATATATGCGCTACAAAACCAGGTGCGCGTGGTGATCATATTCATAAAGCTTGCGCCGCGGAAATCTGCGCCTTGTGCGCGGCAGTGGCGAATTTCAATGCCCAGCGCACTGGCATTGCGAAAATCCGCCATGGATAAATCACAGCTTTTAAAAATGGCATCTTTCAGCATCGCACGACTAAAATTGCACCCTTTCTGGCTTTCACGATCATAGAACTGACAGCCGATAAATTCAGTGCCGCTCAGGTCGGCACCTGAAAAATCACAGTTAAAAAATGTACTATTTTCAATTTTCTCACCGGTGAAACGGTTTCTGTCAATTTTTTCGCCAACGAGTGCCAGAGCCATATTTGTACCTGTTTTTTTATACAGTAATGGCGTCATGGTAAACCCTGATGGGGTTATGCGTCAAATCCGCCAATATGACATCTGCAAATGTGCGTTAAATCTGGTGTTTTTTCAGCAAAGCGCGAAGCTGATGGTAAGTCAGCCCCAGTAATTCAGCGGCTTTTTTCTGGTTAAATTTTGCCTGCTGTAAGCTGGTTTGTAGAAAGTCTTTCTCTTGCTGCTGCTGGAATTCACGCAGATCCAGCGGTAACCCTACAGACATCGGTTTAGTTTCCGGCGCCTGCGGCTGCGTAGTGTGGCGGCGGAAGGGGTCAATGATTATCTCATCCAGCGGGTAATCACTGGTTCCATGCCGGTAAACGGATCGCTCCACGACGTTTTTCAGTTCACGAATATTGCCCGGCCAACGGTGGTGGAGGAGCGTTTCTCTGGCCTCGGCACTAAAACCCGGAAACAGAGGTAATCCGATCTCGCGGCACATCTGAATGGCAAAATGTTCGGCCATTAACATAATGTCACTTTGACGCTCGCGTAACGGTGGGAGTTGCACCACGTCAAAGGCCAGGCGATCCAGCAGGTCCGCGCGGAAAGTGCCTTCGCTAACCATGCGAGGTAAGTCGGCATTGGTCGCACAAACAAGTCGTACGTTAACCTGTAATGGTTGGCTACCACCTACGCGCTCCAGCTCGCCATATTCAATAACGCGCAGCAATTTTTCCTGTACCAACATCGGGGCAGTTGCCAGTTCATCGAGAAACAGCGTACCGCCGTCGGCGCGTTCGAAACGTCCTGGATGGCGTTTTTGCGCGCCGGTAAAGGCACCCGCTTCGTGACCAAACAGTTCGGAATCAAGCAAATTTTCGTTTAGCGCCGCGCAGTTAAGCGAAATAAACGGGCCTTGCCAGCGGGTGGAGAGGTAGTGCAGGCGGTTGGCGATAAGTTCTTTCCCGGTCCCGCGCTCACCTATAACCAGTACTGGTTTATCCAGCGGCGCGAGATGAGAAACCTGCTCCAGCACTTCAATAAAGCTGTTCGCTTCGCCCAGAAGATTATCTTTGTATCCTGCCATGATGAAATTCACCATTTGTTAGTGTTATTCACCAATTTACCCTAATTTTCGCAACAGGTAAAATTAGATATAATTATTAGAATCAATTAGATAAAAAGTTGGCACGCCCCGTGCATTACGAAAACAGCAGGGCATTGCCCGATATCAGAACAGTAAGTGAGGATTACATTATGGGTATTTTTTCTCGTTTTGCCGACATCGTGAACGCCAACATTAACGCGTTGCTGGAAAAGGCTGAAGATCCGCAGAAGCTGGTGCGGTTGATGATCCAGGAAATGGAAGACACGCTGGTTGAGGTACGTTCCAACTCAGCGCGTGCGCTGGCAGAAAAGAAACAATTATCTCGCCGTATTGAACAGGCCAGCGCGCAACAGGCAGAGTGGCAGGAAAAAGCAGAACTTGCGCTGCGTAAAGAGAAAGAAGATTTGGCGCGTTCTGCGTTAATTGAAAAGCAGAAACTGACCGATTTAATTGCCTCTCTGGAGCATGAGGTGACACTGGTTGACGATACGCTGGCGCGTATGAAAAAAGAGATCGGTGAGCTGGAAAATAAACTCAGTGAAACCCGTGCTCGTCAGCAGGCGCTGATGCTGCGTCATCAGGCAGCGAGTTCTTCGCGTGATGTTCGTCGTCAACTGGACAGCGGTAAACTTGATGAAGCGATGGCGCGTTTTGAATCTTTCGAGCGTCGTATCGATCAGATGGAAGCCGAGGCTGAAAGCCATAACTTCGGTAAACAGAAGTCTCTGGATCAGCAATTTGCTGACCTGAAAGCAGATGATGAAATCAGCGAGCAGCTGGCGCAACTTAAAGCCAAAATGCAGCAAGACAAGCAATAATAACATCTGGCGGCGCCGAACGCGCCGCCGCTCATCACCTGTAAGGAGTACTCATGAGCGCGCTATTTCTGGCCATCCCGTTAACCATCTTTGTGTTGTTCGTTTTACCGATTTGGCTCTGGCTGCATTACAGCAACCGTTCCAGTCGTGGTGAACTGTCGCAAAGTGAACAGCAACGTCTGGTCGAACTCAACGATGACGCACAGCGGATGCGCGAGCGCATTCAGGCGCTGGAAGACATTCTTGATGCTGAACATCCAAACTGGAGGGACCGCTAATGGGAGGCGTTAATCTGAATAAAAAACTGTGGCGTATACCGCAGCAGGGCATGGTGAAAGGGGTTTGCGCGGGTATTGCGCATTATCTCGATGTGCCTGTGAAACTGGTGCGGATCCTGGTGGTACTGTCCATCTTTTTTGGTCTGGCCTTTTTCACCTTTGTCGCCTACATCGTGCTGACGTTTGTGTTGGATCCGATGCCGGACAACGTGGTTTCCGGCGAACAGCAGCCATCAAGCGGTGAGCTGTTGGATGCCGTCGATCGCGAGCTGGCGGCAAGTGAAAAGCGTTTACGTGAAATGGAACGTTATGTGACGTCCGATACTTTTTCCTTACGTAGTCGCTTCCGTCAATTGTGAGGACAGAAATGAACAATCGCTGGCAACGTGCCGGGCAAAGGGTTAAGCCGGGCTTTAAAATAGCAGGTAAGCTGGTGCTTCTGACCGCGCTGCGCTACGGCCCGGCGGGTGTAGCAGGGTGGGCGGTGAAGTCCGTCGCCCGACGCCCGCTAAAAATGCTGCTGGCGTTGGTTCTGGAACCGGTGTTGAGTCGGGCTGCGGCAAAATTGTCGAAACGTTATTCAGGTAATCAACCCTGATATTTGAATCAGCAAAAGCAAGCAACAATTAATCAACATTCCCTCAGTTAATTTGCGGCAGCTCACAAATACGATTTTTGGCTGCCAAAATTCTTTTTTTACCCCCCTCAAGACCACCTTGGCTGATTGACAGCTTATTTCCCGCAGAGTAGTCTCTTGATTCATGGGACCGCTACCACGAGAATCGAAGGTGAACCAAAAAATCCAAAAATGCCTGACAGAAGTTTATGGTCATACATTTACTTCATGCCACTATGAAGCGCTGTTTGCACGTTTAGAGAAATCACAGGGGTTAATTAAAAAAATCCGTAAAGCGCATTGGGACGAGGGCGATGTGGTGCTTATTACCTACGCCGATCAATTCCACGGGGCTGGTAAAAAACCGCTACCGACGTTTAATCAGTTTTATAATGAATGGCTTAAGTCGACATTTTCTCATGTGCATCTGCTGCCATTTTATCCGTGGTCATCGGATGATGGTTTTTCCGTGATTAATTACCATCAGGTTGCCAAAGAAACCGGTGACTGGAATGATATTAAGGAATTAGGTGAATCCAGTCGACTGATGTTTGATTTTGTTTGTAACCATATGTCAGCTAAAAGCGAGTGGTTTAATAATTATTTGCAACAGCTTGACGGTTATGAAAATTTCTTTATTGCAATGGATCCTGATACGGACCTGAGCAACGTCACACGTCCACGCGCATTACCGTTACTGACACCTTTTACGTTGAAAGATAATACAGTACGTCATCTCTGGACGACGTTCAGCGACGACCAGATCGATCTCAACTATGCCAATCCATTAGTATTACTGGCGATGATCGATGTACTACTGAGTTACCTGGAGCAGGGCGCTGATTATGTCCGCCTGGATGCGGTTGGTTTTATGTGGAAAGAGCCAGGGACAACCTGTATTCACCTGGAAAAAACGCATCAGCTTATCAAACTATTACGCGCTATTGCTGACTGCGCGGCGCCTGGTACGGCGATTATTACCGAAACCAACGTCCCGCATAAGGATAACGTGTCCTACTACGGTAATGGCCATGATGAAGCGCATATGGTGTACCAGTTCTCGCTGCCGCCGCTGGTGCTGCATGCGGTACAACGCCAGGATACGTCGATATTGTGCCAGTGGGCGCAATCACTGCAGCTGCCGTCTGGTGAGACGACCTGGTTTAATTTTCTCGCATCGCATGACGGCATTGGTCTCAACCCATTACGCGGTTTGTTGCCTGAAGACGAGATCATGCGGCTGGTGACGGAACTACAACAGGAAGGCGCGCTGGTTAACTGGAAAAATAACCCTGATGGCAGTCGCAGTCCGTATGAAATTAACGTGACATATATGGATGCGCTAACGCCTGGTAATTGTAGCGATGCCGAACGGTTTTCTCGCTTTATTCTCGCTCATGCCATTTTGCTGAGTTTTCCAGGCGTGCCGGCGGTTTACATTCAAAGCATCCTTGGGTCACGCAATGATTATAAAGGTGTTGAGACGTTCGGTTATAACCGTGCGATTAACCGCAAAAAATATCAGGTAAGACAAATAGAAACGGAGCTGAAAGATGAAACCAGTTTGCGTCACGCTATTTATCATGAGTTATCCCGACTAATTGTAATACGTCGCAATAATAAAGCATTTCATCCTGATAGTGATTTTCAAATTAGCAGTATTACACCGGCCGTAATGCAAATTAAACGTATGGCGGAAACAGGTGAGCAAGTTATCGGATTATTTAATGTCAGCGGTCATACTCAAACCATTCGTATTGACATTGAAAATGGAGTTGATTTGATTAGCGGTAAAACTATTTCAGGTAAGGAATTAACGTTGTACGCCTGGCAGGTCATGTGGGTTAAGTAATAAAAAGGAACATTTCATGCTTAAAGCTAAAATTGTGCTGATTTCAGCACTGGTTTCCTGCGCTCTGGTTTCCGGGTGTAAGGATGATAAAAAGTCCTCTGTCGCGATTGAATTTATGCACTCTTCTGTTGAGCAGGAGCGGCAAGCGGTTATCGCAAAACTGATTGAGCGTTTTGAAAAAGAAAACCCGGGCATCAGCGTCAAACAGGTCCCTGTGGAAGAAGATGCTTACAACACCAAGGTCATCACCCTGGCGCGCAGTGGTTCTCTGCCTGAAATCATTGAAACCAGCCATGACTACGCGAAAGTTATGGACAAAGAGTCCCTCATCGACCGTAAAGCGGTAGCGCAGGTCATCAACGGCGTAGGTGAGGGTACTTTTTATGATGGCATCCTGCGTATTGTACGCACTGAAGACGGTAGTGCATGGACCGGAGTTCCGGTCAGCGCCTGGATTGGCGGGATCTGGTACCGCAAAGATGTGCTGGCAAAAGCGGGACTGGAAGAGCCAAAAGACTGGCAGCAATTGCTGAACGTGGCGCAGAAGCTCAACAATCCTGGCAGTAAGAAATACGGCATTGCGCTACCTACGGCAGAAAGCGTTCTGACCGAACAGTCATTCTCCCAGTTCGCGCTCTCTAACCAGGCCAACGTTTTTGATGCGCAGGGAAAGATTACGCTCGACACACCTGAAATGGCGCAGGCGTTGCAGTATTACCGCCAACTTGCCATGAACACCATGCCTGGCTCGAACGACATCATGGAAGTCAAAGATGCTTTCATGAACGGCACGGCGCCAATGGCGATTTATTCCACCTATATCCTCCCGGCGGTGATCAAAGAGGGCGATCCTAAAAATGTTGGCTTTATGGTGCCGACGGAAAAAGATTCCGCTGTTTACGGCATGCTGACGTCGCTAACCATTACCGCAGGTCAAAAAACCGAAGAAACAGAAGCGGCACAGAAATTTGTCACCTTTATGGAGCAGGCAGACAACATTGCGGACTGGGTCATGATGTCGCCAGGGGCGGCGCTGCCGGTCAACAAAGCGGTGGTGAATACTTCGACGTGGAAAGATAACGCCGTTATCAAAGCGCTGGGTGAATTACCCAATCAACTGATTGCCGAACTGCCAAATATTCAGGTCTTTGGCGCCGTCGGTGATAAGAACTTTACCCGCATGGGCGACGTAACCGGCTCCGGCATCGTGAGTACCATGGTGCACAACGTCACGGTAGGAAAAGCTGATCTTTCAACGACGATGAAGGCCAGCCAGACCAAACTGGATGACCTTGTTGAACAGCGCTAATGGGGAAATGGAAAGCCGTGATGAATAAGTTCTTTTCAGGTCGATCGGATATGCCATTTGCCATGCTGCTGCTGGCGCCCAGCTTGCTGTTATTGGGCGGTTTAGTGGCGTGGCCGATGATATCTAACATCGAAATCAGCTTTATGCGTTTGCCGCTTAATCCGCAAATTGAGTCTACGTTTGTCGGGCTGAGCAACTATATCCGTATCTTATCCGATCCCGGATTCTGGCATTCGCTGTGGATGACGGTCTGGTATACCGCGCTGGTTGTAGCAGGGAGCACGGTACTGGGGCTGGGAGTGGCGATGTTTTTTAACCGTGAGTTTCGTCTGCGGAAAACGGCGCGCTCACTGGTGATCCTCTCTTACGTAACGCCATCAATTTCGCTGGTGTTTGCCTGGAAATACATGTTCAACAATGGCTACGGCATTGTGAACTACCTCGGCGTGGATCTGTTGCATCTCTACGATCAGGCGCCGCTGTGGTTCGACAATCCCGGTAGCAGCTTCGCGCTGGTCGTGTTGTTCGCCATCTGGCGCTACTTCCCGTATGCCTTTATCTCGTTTCTGGCGATTTTACAGACCATTGATAAATCGTTGTATGAGGCGGCAGAAATGGACGGCGCAAACGCCTGGCAACGGTTTCGTATCGTCACGCTGCCAGCGATCATGCCGGTGCTGGCGACCGTAGTCACGCTGCGTACGATCTGGATGTTCTATATGTTCGCCGATGTTTATCTGCTGACCACTAAAGTCGATATTCTCGGGGTCTATCTCTATAAAACAGCGTTTGCATTTAATGACTTAGGCAAAGCGGCCGCTATTTCTGTCGTCCTCTTCGTCATCATTTTCGCTGTTATCCTGCTGACCAGAAAACGGGTGAACCTCAATGGCAACAAATAAACGCACGCTTGGCCGCATCGGCTTTTACTGTGGATTAATTGTCTTCCTGGGCATCACGTTATTTCCGTTTTTTGTGATGCTGATGACCTCATTCAAAAGCGCAAAAGAGGCGATCTCGCTGCATCCCACGCTGTTACCTCAGCAATGGACGCTGGAACATTACATCGACATTTTTAACCCGATGATCTTCCCGTTTGTTGACTACTTCCGTAATAGCCTGGTGGTATCGGTCACGTCATCGGTGGTGGCGGTGTTTCTCGGCGTGCTCGGGGCGTATGCGCTTTCCCGTCTGCGTTTTAAGGGACGGATGACCATCAATGCCAGTTTTTACACGGTGTACATGTTTTCGGGGATTTTGCTGGTGGTGCCGCTTTTCAAAATCATTACGGCCCTCGGCATTTATGACACCGAAATGGCGTTGATTATCACCATGGTGACACAAACGCTGCCGACAGCCGTGTTTATGCTGAAAAGCTACTTCGACACCATTCCGGATGAGATAGAAGAGGCCGCGATGATGGATGGTTTAAATCGTCTGCAAATTATCTTTCGCATCACCGTGCCGTTGGCCATGTCCGGTCTGGTTTCAGTCTTTGTGTACTGCTTTATGGTTGCGTGGAATGACTATCTGTTCGCCTCGATTTTCCTCTCCAGCGCCAGCAATTTTACCTTACCGGTCGGTCTGAACGCGCTGTTCAGTACGCCTGACTATATCTGGGGACGCATGATGGCCGCGTCGTTAGTCACCGCATTGCCGGTTGTCATTATGTATGCGCTTTCCGAACGTTTTATTAAAAGTGGTTTGACCGCAGGCGGCGTGAAAGGCTAAGCGGCCAGTTTAATTAAGGAGTTGTAAATGAAGAAGTTAGTTGCCACCGAACCGCGTGTTGCAGCGCTGGTGGAATATGAAGACAGAGCGGTATCCGCCAATGAAGTGAAAGTCCGCGTACGTTTTGGCGCACCGAAACATGGCACCGAAGTGGTCGATTTTCGCGCTGCCAGTCCGTTTATTGATGAAGATTTTAACGGCGAATGGCAAATGTTTATGCCGCGTCCGGAAGGGGCACCGCGCGGAATTGAGTTCGGTAAGTTCCAGCTTGGCAACATGGTGGTGGGCGATGTCATTGAGTGTGGTAGCGATGTGACCGATTACGCCGTCGGCGATTCTGTGTGCGGCTACGGCCCACTGGCAGAAACGGTAATCTTTAACGCCGTAAACAACTACAAACTGCGCAAAATGCCAGAAGGTAGTTCGTGGAAAAATGCCGTGTGCTATGACCCAGCACAGTTCGCCATGAGCGGTGTGCGCGATGCCAATGTGCGCGTCGGCGACTTTGTTGTCATCATCGGGTTAGGGGCAATTGGCCAGATCGCCGTACAACTGGCTAAGAAAGCGGGTGCATCAGTGGTTATAGGCGTGGATCCGATTGCCCATCGTTGTGATATCGCGCGTCGCCATGGGGCTGATTTCTGTCTGGATCCGATTGGCACCGATGTGGGCATGGAAATTAAAAAGCTGACCGGCAAACAGGGCGCGGATGTGATTATCGAAACCAGCGGCTATGCGGATGCGCTGCAATCGGCGCTACGCGGTCTGGCTTATGGCGGAACCATCTCCTATGTCGCCTTCGCAAAACCTTTTGCTGAAGGGTTTAACCTGGGCCGTGAAGCGCACTTCAACAACGCCAAAATAGTCTTCTCCCGGGCCTGCAGTGAACCAAATCCAGATTATCCGCGCTGGAGCCGCAAGCGCATTGAGGAGACCTGCTGGGAACTGTTGATGAACGGTTATCTGAACTGTGAAGAGCTTATCGACCCGGTAGTCACCTTCGCCAGCAGCCCGGAAAGCTATATGCAGTATGTCGATCGCCATCCGGAACAGAGCATCAAAATGGGCGTGACGTTTTAATTAAGGAATACAGAAAATGAAAATCGGAACACAGAATCAGGCTTTTTTCCCGGAAAATATTCTCGAGAAATTCCGTTACATCAAAGAGATGGGTTTTGATGGTTTTGAAATTGACGGCAAATTGCTGGTCAACAATCTTGAGGAAGTGAAAGCGGCGATCAAAGAAACGGGTCTGCCTGTTACCACCGCCTGCGGGGGGTATGACGGTTGGATCGGTGATTTTATCGAAGAACGTCGTTTGAATGGTTTACAGCAGATTACCCGCATTCTCGAAGCGCTGTCCGAAGTAGGCGGGCAAGGCATTATTGTCCCTGCCGCCTGGGGCATGTTTACCTTCCGCCTACCGCCGATGACCTCTCCGCGTAGTCTGGAAGGCGATCGCAAAGCCGTCAGTGATTCATTGATTTATCTCGATAAAGTTGCCGAGCGTACGGGGACGGTGGTGTATCTCGAGCCGCTCAACCGCTATCAGGATCATATGATCAACACCCTGGCGGATGCTCGCCGCTATATCGTGGAAAACAACCTGAAGCATGTGCAAATCATTGGTGATTTTTACCATATGAATATCGAAGAAGATGATATGGCACAGGCGCTGCATGACAATCGCGATCTGTTGGGACACGTGCATATTGCGGATAACCATCGTTATCAGCCGGGGAGCGGTACGCTGGATTTCTCTGCGCTTTTTGACCAACTGCGTGAAGATAATTATCAGGGCTATGTAGTGTATGAAGGGCGCGTACGGGCGGAGAACCTGCCGGAAGCATACCGTCAGTCGCTGGCCTGGCTGCGTACCTGCTAAGAGGATTTCCGTGAAAAGTGCACTGACAAGCGCTCCGCTACGTGTCGCCATTATCGGCGCCGGGCAGGTAGCGGATAAAGTTCATGCTTCGTACTACTGCACCCGCAACGATCTGGAACTGGTGGCTGTCTGTGACAGCCGCCTGTCACAGGCGCAGGTGCTGGCAGAGAAATACGGTAATCCGCAGGTTTGGGACGATCCTCAGACGATGTTACGCGAGGCTAAGCCAGATATCGTCAGCATCTGTTCGCCCAATCGTTTTCATTACGAACACACCATGTTGGCGCTGAACGCCGGCTGTCATGTGATGTGCGAGAAGCCTCCGGCAATGACGCCAGACGAGGCGCTGGAGATGTGTCAAACGGCGCGGCGTATGGGGAAGGTACTGGCTTATGATTTTCATCATCGTTTCGCACTGGATACACAACTGCTTCGCGAACAGGTAATGAGCGGCGTGTTGGGTGAAATCTATGTCACTAATGTCCGCGCCTTGCGCCGCTGCGGCGTACCCGGCTGGGGTGTTTTTACCAACAAGGAACTGCAGGGCGGCGGGCCGCTGATTGATATCGGTATCCATATGCTTGATGCCGCGATGTATGTGTTGGGCTTCCCGGCGGTAAAGCGCGTTAACGCGCATAGCTATCAACGTATTGGTACGCGTAAGAACAGCGGCCAGTTTGGGGAATGGGATCCCGCGACGTACACCGTTGAGGATTCTCTGTTCGGCACGATCGAATTTCATAACGGCGGGATCCTGCGCCTTGAGACCTCTTTCGCGCTGAATATTCCTGAACAATCGATTATGAACGTCAATTTCTGTGGCGATCTTGCCGGGGCGACCTTATTTCCGGCGCAGGTCTATACCGATCGTGACGGGACGCTGGATGTGCTGTTCCAGCGCGAAATAGCCGATGACAATCGTCATTTTCGCAGCATGGAGGCCTTCGTGAATCACGTTCAGGGCGAGCCTGTCGCTATTGCAGACGCAGAGCAGGGCGTCGTTATTCAACAACTGGTTGCCGCACTGTATGAATCGGCTGAAACAGGAACATATGTAGACTTATGACGAAGCCAGTAATGCTAACCGAACCGGCTTTTTGCCCACACAGCCTCAACAAATATGCGTCGCTGATGACGCTTGGCAACGGCTATATGGGGATTCGCGCCAGCCACGAAGAAGCCTACACCTTACAAACTCGCGGCATGTATCTGGCGGGACTGTATCACCGGGCGGGGAAAGGTGAAATTAATGAACTGGTTAATCTGCCTGATGTGGTGGGCGTGGAGATCGCGCTTAATGGCGAGATTTTCTCACTAACCAGCGGCGTGATTGAGCGCTGGTATCGTGAACTGGATTTTGCCAGCGGAGAATTACGCCGTACCCTGGTCTGGCGAGCGCCCGGCGGCGCACGTTTCGCTATTGAGAGTCGGCGGTTTGTCTCGGCGCAAAAACTGCCGCTGTTTGCTATGGAAGTTGCCGTTACCCCGCTGGATGGTGATGCGAGCATTGGCATCTCAACCGGGATTGATGCCACGATCACCAATCATGGACGTCAGCATCTGGATGAAACGCAGGTCCGGGTATTTGGTCAGCATCTGCTGCAAGGCATTTACACCACCCAGGACAATCGCAACGATATCGCGATCACGACGTTTTGCGACGTAGACGGTACGGCGCAGCGCTGCTTCACCGCGAAAGAACGTCGGTTGTTACAACACAATAGCGTGCAGGCGAAAACTGGACAACGCGTTACGCTGACGAAAATTAGCTGGATCGACTGGGCGAGCGAGCGCAGCCTGTCGCTGGAAACCTGGGGACGCCAGTCGCTGCGTAATCTGGAAGCGTGCGCCCAGCAGGGATATGACGCACTGCTGGCGGAATCGACCGCTAACTGGCATGCCTGGTGGCAAAGCCATCGTGTTCAGGTCACCAGTAATGATATGAGCGATCAGCGAGCGCTGGATTATGCGCTCTATCATTTGCGTGTAATGACGCCAGATCACGATGAGCGCAGCAGTATTGCGGCGAAAGGTCTGACGGGAGAAGGGTATAAAGGCCACGTTTTCTGGGATACCGAGGTCTTTCTGTTACCGTTCCATCTCTTCACCGAGCCGAAAACCGCAAGAGGTTTATTGCGTTACCGCTGGCATAATTTGTCGGGCGCGCGTGAGAAAGCCCGCCGCAACGGTTGGCAGGGGGCGCTGTTTCCCTGGGAGAGCGCGCGCAGCGGTGAGGAGGAGACGCCTGAATTCGCGGCGATCAACATCCGTACCGGACTGCGGCAGAAAGTGGCCTCCGCCCAGGCTGAGCATCATCTCGTGGCGGATATTGCCTGGGCGGTGATCAATTACTGGCATGCCTCCGGGGATATGAACTTTATGTCTCGTGAAGGTATAACGCTGCTTCTGGAAACAGCGAAGTTCTGGATAAGCAGGGCTGTCATGGTCAACGATCGTTTAGAGATCCACGATGTGATTGGTCCGGATGAATACACTGAGCATGTGAACAACAATGCGTTCACCAACTACATGGCCTGGTACAACGTAGAGCAGGCGCTCGGTTTTGCGCGTCGCCTGGGCTGTAACGATGAGATCTTTATTCATCGTGCTGAGCATTTTTTACGCCATCTCTGGCGTCCGGAAGCGTTGTCCGATGGTGTGTTACCTCAGGATGACACCTTCCTGAGCAAACCGGTTATCGATCTGTCCAGTTACAAAGCGAAAGCGGGCAAGCAGACGATTTTGCTCGATTACTCCCGTGCAGAAGTCAACGAGATGCAAATTCTCAAACAGGCCGATGTCGTGATGCTGACTTACATGCTGCCGGAGCAATTTAGCCCGCAAATATGTCTGGCTAACCTGCGTTATTACGAGCCACGCACGATTCACGACTCCTCTTTGAGTAAGGCGATTCATGGGATTGTAGCTGCGCGTTGCGGTGATTCGGCTCAGGGGTATCGGTTCTGGCGCGAAGGTTCGCTTATCGATCTCGGGGATGACCCGCACAGCTGCGATGATGGTATTCATGCGGCGGCAACGGGCGCAATCTGGCTGGGCGCTATCCAGGGATTTGCCGGAGTGAATATTCGCCATGGGGAGTTACATCTTGCCCCTGCATTACCGGAACATTGGCAAACACTGTCTTTCCCACTGCGCTGGCAGGGTTCCACTATGCAGATAACTATCAACGCTGCCGAAATCCGTATTCGCAGTGCTGAGCAAATTATCCTTTGGATTAATGGCGAAAAAATCTCCGTGCAGGGGGAGGCCGTAATCTGCTATGACGCCATTATTTCGCCCACCTATGGGACCGCTACCACTAGAAGGGGCGATGAATGATCCTCAAACCACAGGCCATCATTTTTGATTTAGATGGCGTGATTACCGACACTGCTCATCTGCATTTTCTCGCCTGGCGGCAGGTAGCCGGTGAAATAGGAATTGCGATTGACGAAACATTTAATGACAGCCTGAAAGGGATTAGTCGCGGCGAATCGCTACAGCGTATTTTGCAATATGGCGGGAAAGCGGGGGAATTTACACCTGAAGTTTGCGCACAATTGGCCGAGAGAAAAAACAGGCTGTATGTCCATTCTTTGCGCCAGTTGACGGTGAACTCGGTACTGCCGGGAATACGTGAGCTGCTGATGACGCTGCGGGAAGAGCGGATTCCAGTGGGGCTGGCCTCCGTGTCGCTCAATGCGCCCACTATTTTACAGGCGCTTGATCTTAGCGCTTGTTTTGACTTTTGTGCGGATGCGGCGCTGATTACCCATTCAAAACCGGATCCGGAGATTTTTCTGGCGGCCTGTGCGGGGCTTGGCGTTGACCCGCAACAGTGCATTGGCATAGAAGATGCACAAGCAGGAATTGATGCAATCAACGCCTGCGGCATGCTTTCTGTCGGCATCGGTACGGGGCTGAACGGGGCAAGCCTGCAATTTCCTTCAACCGAATTTCTGACGTGGCCGTGCTTATCGGCTCTCTGGCAACACGACAAGTAAAGGATTCAACATGGCACAGCTTTCGTTGCAACACATTCAAAAAATTTACGACAACCAGGTACACGTCGTTAAAGACTTCAATCTGGAAATCGAAGACAAAGAGTTTATTGTTTTTGTTGGGCCTTCCGGTTGCGGGAAGTCAACGACGTTGCGCATGATCGCCGGCCTGGAAGAGATCAGCGGCGGCGATCTGCTGATTGACGGTAAACGGATGAACGATGTGCCGGCGAAATCGCGCAACATTGCGATGGTTTTTCAGAACTACGCGTTGTACCCACACATGACAGTCTATGACAACATGGCGTTTGGCCTGAAAATGCAGAAAATTCCCCCTGCCGTGATTGAGGAGCGTGTCAACTGGGCGGCGCAAATCCTTGGCCTGCGCGATTATCTGCAACGTAAACCGGGTGCGTTATCCGGTGGTCAGCGTCAACGTGTGGCACTGGGGCGTGCGATTGTTCGTGAGGCAGGGGTCTTCCTGATGGATGAACCCTTATCGAACCTCGATGCCAAACTTCGCGTACAGATGCGGGCAGAAATCAGCAAGCTGCATCAGAAACTCAATACAACCATGATATATGTTACCCATGATCAAACCGAAGCCATGACCATGGCGACGCGTATTGTGATTATGAAGGATGGCATTGTTCAGCAGGTTGGTGCGCCGAAAACAGTTTATAACCACCCAGCAAATATGTTTGTCGCAGGATTTATTGGCTCACCGGCCATGAACTTTATTCGTGGCGCGATTGACGGTGATAAGTTTGTTACTGAAACACTGAAATTAACGATTCCAGAAAATAAATTAGCACAATTAAAACTACAGGGTTATGAACATCAGGCGGTCACGCTGGGAATTCGTCCTGAAGATATACATCCGCAGGTTAATAATAAAAATAGTGTGTCGGCAAAAATTAGCGTTGCAGAATTAACTGGCGCTGAATTTATGCTTTATACCATTGTTGGGGGGCATGAGTTAGTGGTCCGTGCTGGGGCAGTGAATGATTATCACGCAGGAGAAAATATCACTATTCATTTTGATATGGCGAAATGCCATTTCTTTGATGCTGAAACTGAAGTAGCTATTCAATAAAACTCCGGGGGGATAATAGTCCCCCACGCCTTGGGGCATTTTTGCGAGTATTTTAACAAGGAATAATAATGAAAACCCTACTGTCCGCTACTGCGCTTATTATGAGCGCAGGAATGGCCTGCGCGCAGGCTGCTGAAAAGAATGACTGGCACTTTAATATAGGTGCTATGTACGAAATAGAAAACGTTGAAGGTCAGGGCGAAGATATGGATGGACTGGCTGAGCCGTCCGTCTATTTTAATGCGTCCAATGGGCCGTGGAAAATATCGCTGGCCTATTACCAGGAAGGGCCGGTTGATTACAGCGAGGGTAAGCGCGGTACGTGGTTTGACCGACCTGAACTGGAAGTCCGCTATCAATTCCTCGAAAGCGAGAATGTTAATTTCGGCTTGACAGGTGGCTTCCGTAATTACGGTTATCACTATGTGAATGAACCCGGAAAAGACACAGCTAATATGCAGCGCTGGAAAGTGCAGCCAGATTGGGATGTTAAACTTACCGATGACCTGCGCTTTAGCGGCTGGTTTGCGATGTATCAATTCGTTAATGATTTGAGCACCACCGGCTACTCTGATAGCCGCGTCGAAAGTGAGAGCGGGTTGAATTATACGTTTAACGAAACAGTAGGGTTAACTGTGAACTATTACCTTGAACGCGGCTTTAATCTGGCAGATTCGCGTAATAATGGTGAGTTCTCAACCCAGGAAATTCGTGCTTATTTGCCTCTGTCCTTCGGCAATACAACCCTGACGCCGTATACCCGCCTGGGGCTTGATCGCTGGTCAAACTGGGACTGGCAGGATGATCCTGAACGCGAAGGCCATGATTTCAATCGTCTCGGTTTACTGTATGCGTATGATTTCCAGAACGGTTTATCAATGTCTCTGGAGTATGCTTATGAATGGGAAGATCATGACGAAGGCGAAAGCGACAGGTTCCATTATGCTGGTATAGGCGTGAACTACGCATTCTAAAAAAGAACAGGGGCATTATTATGCCCCTGTTTTTACACCAGTGAGTCGGCCAAAGATATTTGCGTGCTTACAGTTATATTCTGTAATCCTTTCTCACCTGCAATCAGATTAAATAATAAATTACAACTTTGTTCACCCAACTGCTGAGTAGGTACATCAATTCCACCAGGAACTGGTGTGAGCATAAAAGAAAGTAGCTCATTACTATAGCCTACAACGGCAAGTTGTTGTGGGATGTCAATGTTTTTCTCGGCCGCCACGCGATATAAGCTCATTAACTTTAAGCTGTCTGTCGCAAATACGGCATCGGGTAGCGGCTGCTGGCTCAGTAATTTTCGAGAAGCAAGCAGGGCGGTTTCATGAGTATACCCGCCGTCAATAACCCACTCATCGCGCATTTTAATGTTATGTGCCTGAAGGCTGGCTTTATAACCGTTAACGCGGTCGATAGAAACATGGACGTCAAGCGGTGCATGCAAACAGGCTATATTACGGTGGCCACTCTCAATCAGCGCATTTGTCAGCGTAATACTGTCGCGATAATTATCGGTGTCTACAGAATAGACATTGGCGTAGTCACCTTCAACTTTCCCAATAACCACAACCGGTACGTTGTATTTATCCAGACTAGCAAAAAATGATTCATCGGCAGGAGAGCTCAGCATAATGATCCCTTTGATCAACTTCTGCTTAATTTTGCTCTCACATTTTTGTAAATCATCTTCGGTGCTTCGCGACGTCTGCAATATGACATCAAAACCGACTTCTTCAGCCTTGGCAGTAATTGCATGCAACACTTCAGAGAAAAACGGATTACCGGCAGTTGTTTTTGCAGAACGGGTAGATATCACCATTATTGCATCAAACCCGGAAGAGGTCAGCGCGCGAGCAAGTTTATTAGGTTGATACTGTAACTCATCAATTGCGCGCAGCACCTTTTCAAGCGCTTCCGGCGAGATGTTGGTTTGCTTATTAAGCACGCGCGATACCGTGGATTTTGATACGCCAGCGGCTCGTGCAATATCATAAATGGTAGGAGACATAGATCCCAAGCTCCGTCCGAGAGTCAATGGCGGACATATTATGGAGTTAATTGACGAATGACAACAATCTCGGAATGCGGTTAGAAAAATCAAAAGGCTAACTGCAACATGGGTAACCTGAGGAACAATCGTCCGCGCCTGCAGGCGGTGATAATGCGGTCGCAATATTTTCTTAAGAACAGGCGTATAGTGTGGTGGTTAAATCCAACAATCAGTCGGGAAGATATTATGTTGAAAAAAGGCGTATTAGCGTTGGCACTGGTCATCGGCATGCCGGTTTATGCAGTTGAACACTGGATTGATGTTCGCATTCCTGAACAGTACCAACAGCAGCATATTCAGGGGGCCGTCAACATTCCGTTGAAAGAGATGAAGACGCGTATCGCAGCTGAAGTGCCTGATAAGAACGACACCGTGAAGCTGTACTGCAACTCCGGGCGTCAATCGGGGCAGGCGAAGGATATGTTAACTGAAATGGGCTATACGCAGGTGACGAATGAAGGTGGCATCAATCAGATAGCGCTTCCTAAAGTAGAGAATAAATAAACCGCCCGCATTCATTCTGCTACAGGCGGTAAGAATAATGCCGCCTGAAACAGCACAGGTAGTTGATAAGTAAGAATTGGCCCCTATCTTTACTTCCTGTTTGTTATAATTTCTTCGGTTCCTTCAGCAAAACGGGATGGCGATGAAGCGACTTAAAAATGAACTCAATTCGCTGGTTAATCGCGGGGTAGACCGGCATTTACGCCTGGCTGTTACTGGACTTAGCCGCAGCGGTAAGACGGCGTTTATCACCGCGATGGTAAACCAGTTACTCAATATTCATGCCGGTGCGCGCTTGCCGTTGCTCAGTTGCGTGCGCGAAGAGCGTCTGCTTGGCGTGAAACGGGTTCCTCAACGCGATTTTGGCATTCCGCGCTTTACCTATGATGAGGGACTGGCACAGCTGTACGGTTCTCCGCCGACCTGGCCGACCCCTACGCGTGGCGTGAGTGAAATACGTCTGGCGCTGCGCTATAAATCCAATGACTCTTTACTGCGCCACTTTAAAGACACCTCCACGCTGTACCTGGAGATCGTCGATTATCCGGGGGAGTGGCTGCTCGATTTACCGATGCTTGCCCAGGATTATCTGAGCTGGTCGCGGCAAATGACCGGATTATTGCAGGGGCAGCGGGGCGAATGGTCGGCAAAATGGCGGCAGTTATGCCAGGGGCTGGATCCGTTGGCGCCTGCTGATGAAAACCGTCTGGCGGAAATTGCTGCCGCCTGGACGGAGTATCTGCATCAGTGTAAACAGCAGGGCCTACATTTTATTCAACCGGGCCGTTTTGTCCTGCCCGGAGATATGGCGGGCGCGCCTGCGCTGCAATTCTTCCCGTGGCCGGATGTCGATGCCTGGGGTGAATCAAAGCTGGCGCAGGCTGACAAACACACCAACGCGGGCATGTTGCGCGAAAGATTCAATTATTACTGCGAAAAGGTCGTCAAAGGGTTTTATAAGAATCACTTCCTGCGCTTTGACCGCCAGATTGTGCTGGTCGATTGCCTGCAGCCGCTCAACAGCGGGCCACAGGCGTTCAACGACATGCGCCTGGCGCTTACCCAGTTGATGCAAAGCTTCCATTACGGGCAGCGTACGCTGTTTCGTCGGTTATTTTCTCCAGTGATCGACAAGCTGCTGTTTGCCGCCACCAAAGCCGACCACGTCACAGTCGATCAGCACGCCAATATGGTGTCGTTATTGCAGCAGCTGATCCAGGACGCATGGCAAAACGCGGCGTTCGAAGGTATCAGCATGGATTGTCTGGGGCTGGCATCGGTGCAGGCAACCACCAGCGGCTTGATCGATGTGAAAGGTGAAAAGATCCCGGCGCTGCGTGGTAATCGTCTGAGCGATGGCGAACCGCTGACCGTTTATCCTGGTGAAGTGCCCGCGCGACTGCCAGGACAGGCGTTCTGGGACCGCCAGGGATTTCAGTTTGAAGCATTTCGCCCGCAGGTTATGGATGTCGATAAACCCTTACCACATATCCGCCTCGATGCCGCGCTGGAGTTTTTAATAGGAGATAAATTGCGATGAGCGAGCCGTTAAAACCGCGTATCGACTTCTCAGGTCCGCTGGACGTGGAACAAAACACGGCGTTTAAAGCGCAGCAAATGTTCAACGAAACGGAGGCGCAGACTTTTTCTCCGGCGAAAGTGGATGAACCCCTGGAAGACGAAGGTCAGGCGGAGGCCGTCATTGATGCGGCCTTACGCCCCAAACGCAGTCTGTGGCGCAAGATGGTGATGGGCGGGCTGGCGCTGTTTGGCGTGAGCGTTGTTGCTCAGGGTGTGCAGTGGACCATGAACGCCTGGCAGACTCAGGACTGGGTCGCGCTGGGAGGATGTGCCGCAGGCGCATTGATTATCGGCGCAGGTGTCGGATCGGTGGCGACCGAGTGGCGCAGATTGTGGCGATTGCGTCAGCGCGCGCACGAACGTGATGAAGCGCGAGACTTGCTCCACAGCCATGGAACCGGAAAAGGTCGTGCATTTTGTGAAAAACTGGCGCTGCAGGCGGGTATCGATCAGTCGCATCCGGCTCTACAGCGTTGGTATGCCTCAATTCATGAAACGCAGAACGATCGCGAAGTGGTCAGCCTGTATGCCCATCTGGTGCAGCCGGTGCTGGATGCGCAAGCCCGGCGTGAGATCAGTCGTTCAGCGGCAGAGTCCACGCTGATGATTGCCGTCAGCCCGCTGGCACTGGTGGATATGGCGTTTATCGCCTGGCGCAATCTGCGCCTGATTAATCGCATTGCATCGCTGTATGGCATTGAACTTGGTTATTACAGCCGTCTGCGCCTGTTCCGCCTGGTGTTGTTGAATATCGCTTTTGCCGGGGCCAGTGAGCTGGTGCGGGAAGTAGGGATGGACTGGATGTCGCAGGATTTAGCCGCCCGCTTATCAACGCGTGCCGCACAGGGCATTGGCGCGGGGTTATTAACGGCGCGTCTGGGCATTAAAGCTATGGAGCTTTGCCGACCGCTGCCGTGGATCGATGATGATAAGCCACGACTGGGCGATTTTCGCCGTCAACTGATTGGTCAGGTGAAAGAGACCTTACAAAAGAACAAATCTCCGCGCGAAAGTTAGCTATAAAACAGGCGCCGATCGTATAACTTTACGCCCCGGCGCCTAATTTTCCAGCGCGCTGTCAATATTTGTTGACAGAGTTCTTCCTGCAAACCAAATACTGTCTTATCATTTAACACATAATCCCTTGTCCAGGTGAAGGTTCCTATGCGTTTGGAAGTCTTTTGTGAAGACCGTCTTGGTCTGACCCGCGAATTGCTCGATTTACTGGTGCTGAGAAGCATTGATTTACGCGGTATTGAGATTGACCCCATCGGGCGAATTTACCTTAATTTTGCGGAGCTGGAGTTCACCAACTTCAGCAGTCTGATGGCTGAAATCCGCCGTATTTCAGGGGTTACGGATGTGCGTACCGTACCCTGGATGCCTTCCGAACGTGAACATCTGGCGCTGAGTGCTCTGCTTGAAGCGTTGCCAGAACCGGTCCTTTCTCTTGATATGAAAAGCAAAGTTGAGATGGCGAACCCTGCGAGCTGTCAACTTTTTGCGCACACCCAGGAGCGGATGCGCAACCATACCGCAGCCCAGTTAATCAATGGGTTTAACTTCCAGCGCTGGCTGGAAAGCAATCCGCAGGATTCCCATAGCGAACATGTCGTGATTAACGGGCAGAATTTCCTGATGGAAATTACGCCTGTCCATTTGCAGGGCGAAAATCAGGAGCAGATGCTGACCGGCGCGGTGGTGATGTTGCGCTCCACCATCCGAATGGGACGTCAGCTGCAAAATATGACAACGCAGGATCTCAGCGCGTTTAGCCAGATTATTGCCGTCAGCGCCAAAATGAAACACGTCGTAGAACAAGCGCGCAAGCTGGCGACGCTGAGCGCACCGCTGCTGATTACTGGTAATACCGGCACCGGCAAAGATCTTTTTGCCCATGCCTGTCATCTGGCAAGCCCGCGTGCGTCGAAACCGTATCTGGCGCTGAACTGTGCGTCAATCCCTGAAGATGCGGTTGAAAGCGAGCTGTTTGGCCATGCGCCGGAAGGCAAAAAAGGGTTCTTTGAGCAGGCGAATGGCGGTTCGGTTCTGTTAGATGAAATTGGCGAAATGTCGCCGCGTATGCAGACCAAATTGCTGCGTTTTCTCAATGACGGCACGTTCCGTCGCGTGGGAGAAGATCACGAAGTTCATGTTGATGTCCGTGTGATTTGCGCGACGCAAAAGAACCTTGTGGAGCTGGTGCAGAAAGGACTTTTCCGTGAGGATCTCTATTATCGTCTGAATGTACTGACGCTAAACCTGCCGCCGCTGCGCGATTGCCCACAAGATATTATGCCGCTTACCGAACTGTTTGTGGCGCGTTTTGCCGATGAACAGGGCGTGCCGCGTCCGAAGCTGTCCGCCGATCTCAGCACGGTGTTAACCCGTTACGGTTGGCCGGGTAACGTGCGTCAGCTTAAAAACGCTATCTACCGGGCGCTGACCCAGCTTGAAGGCTATGAGCTGCGGCCACAGGATATTTTGCTGCCGGATTACGACGCGGCAACGGTTGCGGTCGGAGAAGAGGTAATGGAAGGGTCGCTGGATGAAATTACCAGCCGCTTTGAACGCTCAGTGCTGACGCAGCTGTATATGAATTATCCCAGCACGCGCAAGCTGGCCAAGCGCCTCGGCGTTTCGCATACCGCGATTGCCAATAAATTGCGCGAATACGGCCTGAGCCAACAGAAAAAAAGCGAAGAGTAATGTCGTAAATGAAAATGCCTCCATGCGGAGGCATTTTTGTATGCAAACGCAGCTTACGCTTTCAGTACGTCCAGCGCCGCTGTGTAGTCTGGTTCGTTGGTGATTTCATTGACCAGTTGGCTGAAGACGACGTTGTCATTTTCATCGATAACAACTACGGCACGTGCGGCCAGACCTTTCAGCGGGCCTTCAGCGATTTCAACACCGTAGTTTTTCAGGAATTCTGCGTTGCGCAGGGTGGACAGCGTGATAACGTTGCTCAGACCTTCCGCGCCGCAAAAACGAGAGTGGGCGAATGGCAGGTCGGCCGAAATACACAGTACGACGGTATTGTCGATTTCTGTCGCCAGTTGGTTAAACTTACGTACCGATGCCGCGCAAACGCCGGTATCGATGCTTGGGAAAATATTCAGCACTTTGCGCTTGCCTGCAAACTGGCCCAGCGTAACGTCAGACAGGTCTTTAGCCACAAGGGTAAAAGCCTGAGCTTTGCTTCCAGCCTGAGGAATGGAGCCGGCAACTGCAACCGGGTTGCCCTGGAAATGAACGGTTTGTGACATGGTTATCTTCCTGTTTACATATAGTTAACGTCGAGGCTAGTTTATGCCATCAACAGTTAACACGGCAAACGCTATTTGCGGATATCCGCTTCAGGGACTGCATTAAGGAAAACAAATGAGAACAGTTAAGGTATATGAGGAAGCCTGGCCGCTGCACACTCCCTTTGTCATCGCCCGTGGGAGCAGGACCGAAGCGCATGTGGTTGTCGTCGAATTGACAGAAAATGGCGTCACAGGTATTGGCGAGTGCACACCGTACCCACGCTACGGTGAAAGCGATGCCTCTGTCCTGGCGCAAATAATGAGCATTGCGCCACAACTGGAAAACGGACTGACGCGCGAAGAGCTGCAAAAACTGCTGCCAGCAGGAGCTGCGCGAAATGCCGTAGATTGTGCGTTGTGGGATCTGAGTGCGCGTCAACAGCAGAAGTCGTTGGCGGAATTGGTGGGAAGTGAACTGGCGGAAGTGGTGACGACGGCGCAAACCGTAGTGATTGGCTCGCCGGAACAAATGGCTGCGAGCGCGGCTGCGCTGTGGGGAAATGGCGCAAAACTGCTGAAAGTTAAACTGGATGCTCGCTTAATTAGTGAGCGGATGGTTGCCATTCGTGCGGCTGTTCCTGACGCCACGATTATTGTCGACGCCAACGAATCCTGGCGGGCAGAAGGCCTTGCGGCACGCTGTCAGCTTCTGGCTGATTTAGGGGTGGCGATGCTGGAGCAGCCGCTGCCGGCCCAGGATGATGCCGCGCTGGAGAATTTTGTGCATCCGCTGCCCATCTGCGCAGATGAAAGTTGCCACACTCGCAGTAGCCTGAAAGCGCTGCACGGACGCTATGAAATGGTCAATATCAAACTGGACAAAACAGGCGGTCTGACGGAAGCACTGGCGCTGGCAACGGAAGCCCGCGAGCAGGGATTTGCGCTGATGCTGGGCTGCATGCTGTGTACCTCCCGGGCTATTGGTGCGGCGTTACCGCTTACGCCGCAGGTTAACTTTGCCGATCTTGATGGCCCTACGTGGCTGGCCAGCGATGCGGAGCCAGCCCTACATTTTACGACCGGGCAGCTCCATCCCTAGGGTGCCAGCGCAGCAGATTGGACATGGCCAGCAGGTATTTTTCGCTCGCTTCATCCGATGAAATGGGCGGAAATTCGGCGGTTATGCAGTGTAAATTCAGGTCTGCGCACCAGCTCCCAAAAGAGCCGGGCGTTTCATAACCTACGCTGGTGACCAGAGGCAATTCAAACGACTGTGCCAGCCACGAACCCAGCTCGCTGCTTCTGGGATCTTCAATACAGGCCAGTGGATCGTGAAAAGAGACTACCCAGGCGGGATGAATTCGGTGAATAAGCTGACACAACGCCTGGGTTTCTGGTTCCGAACCCGGACTTTCGCCGGTCAACAACACCACATCACGCTCTTCTGCGCTACTGTTCCAGCGGTACACCGTTTCGCCCGCTTTCCAGTTTGCGGCGGGAAAGTTACGGTTCAGATCGACGCCGTTCGCATTTGCGCGCAGTCCAAGCTGGCAACCGTCAGGGTTTACGGCCAGCACCACATGGTGGCGACGCAGGGAAGGGGTAAGCGTACGCAATGCGCAGGAAAGGGTAACGATAGAGGAGTTTTCGTCGCCGTGCGTTCCCGCCAGTATCAGGCCGCTTTCACGATCGGCCGCCAGTGCAGGAAACCAGATTAGCGGTGCGCCTAACAAGGAACGTCCGTAATGTTCGGTTCCAGGTGGGAATGCGCCGCGCTCGGCACGGGGACGGGTAACGGTCATAGTCATCTCTGAATGCTTGGATTGTTACTCGCAGTGTTGTGCAAAATGTATGGATAATCAAATCGTTTTCACACACTTATCTTTTCAGGTGTAATATCACTTTCTTGTCGGAAGTTAATTGCATTTCCTGCTGGCGATACAAATAATTACACATTCACTTAGTAGCCGGAATTGAGGGTATCTTATGCAGCATTCTGTTTCAGTAACCTGTTGTGCGTTGTTGGTTAGCAGCATTTCTTTATCCTGGGCTGCTGATGTTCCCAGCGGAACGGTACTGGCAGAGAAACAAGAACTGGTGCGTCATATAAAAGACGAACCGGCGTCGCTTGATCCGGCAAAAGCCGTCGGGCTGCCTGAAATACAGGTTATTCGTGATCTATTTGAAGGGCTGGTCAACCAGAATGAGAAGGGTGAGATCGTGCCTGGCGTCGCTACCCAGTGGAAGAGTAACGATAACCGCATCTGGACGTTTACGCTGCGTGACAATGCGCAATGGGCCGATGGTACGCCGGTAACGGCGCAGGATTTTGTCTATAGCTGGCAGCGTCTGGTTGACCCAAAAACGCTGTCGCCGTTTGCCTGGTTTGCTGCGCTGGCGGGTATTAATAATGCTCAGGCTATTATCGATGGCAAAGCCACGCCTGATAAACTTGGCGTTAGTGCTGTCGATGCACGAACATTGAAAGTTCAACTGGATAAACCGCTGCCCTGGTTTGCCAATCTGACAGCGAGTTTTGCATTCTATCCGGTACAAAAAGCTAACGTTGAGAGCGGCAAAGAGTGGACCAAACCAGGCAATCTTATTGGTAACGGCGCCTATGTGCTCAAAGATCGCGTCGTGAACGAAAAACTGGAAGTGGTGCCGAACACGCATTATTGGGATAACGCCAAAACAGTGTTGCAAAAAGTCACCTTCCTGCCGATCAACCAGGAATCAGCTGCCACCAAGCGCTATCTTGCTGGTGATATTGATATCACGGAATCCTTCCCGAAAAATATGTACCAGAAACTGTTGAAGGATATCCCGGGTCAGGTTTACACCCCGCCGCAGCTTGGTACTTATTATTATGCTTTCAATACCCAGAAGGGACCGACCGCCGATTCACGTGTGCGGCTGGCACTCAGCATGACTATCGATCGTCGTCTGATGGCGGAGAAGGTATTGGGTACAGGTGAGAAGCCGGCATGGCATTTTACGCCGGATGTAACGGCAGGATTTGTGCCGGAACCTTCACCGTTTGAGCAAATGAGTCAGGAAGAACTGAACGCGCAGGCAAAAACGCTGCTGCGTGCGGCGGGCTATGGCCCACAGAAACCGCTTAAACTGACGCTGCTGTACAACACCTCAGAAAATCATCAGAAGATTGCTATCGCAGTGGCTTCTATGTGGAAGAAGAACCTCGGTGTTGACGTAAAACTGCAGAATCAGGAATGGAAAACGTATATCGACAGCCGTAATACCGGTAATTTTGATGTGATCCGCGCCTCATGGGTGGGTGACTACAATGAGCCATCTACGTTCTTGTCGCTATTAACATCGACCCATACGGGCAATATCTCCCGCTTTAATGATCCGGCGTACGACAAAGTGTTGACCCAGGCAACTCTGGAGAATACAGAGAAAGCGCGCAATGCAGATTATAACGCCGCGGAGAAAATTCTGATGGAACAGGCACCTATTGCACCGATTTATCAGTATACCAACGGGCGTTTAATTAAACCGTGGCTGAAAGGGTATCCGATTACTAACCCTGAAGATGTGGCCTATAGCCGCACAATGTATATCGTTAAACACTAACAGAGATAATGGCTGGTGTGATTTTGCACCAGCCATTTTATGTTTCCGGCGGCTGATGCTCCCGGCAAATCAGCAATGAATCTTCTTCACTCAATCTCTCTTTCGTCAGATTACAAAATCCCTGACCATCAATTTTTTGGTGGAACCGACAGCTATGGCAAAGACCAAAGCCAGGTACATTGTTGGTCCTCTGGATCCCACGTAACAGTTCTAACAGCAGCTCTCTGAGCACGATCGCCCGTTCACCCATTGCCGATTCACCCTCCACTAAAAACGTGGGGGGCAGCAGGGCTTCCAGTAAGGTATTGGCCGACTCACTTAAGTGTAGATGGACGCTACGTTTATCACGGTGATCCGGCTTACGAACAATCAACCCTTTGTTTTCCAAAAGCTTCAGCGATTGTGACACGGTACCTTTGGTGAGCCCAAGGTAGTCCGTTACGCCAAGCGGCGTATTGGAATAACGGTTGCAACGGGCCAGATACATTAACGCGCTAAGTTGCACTGGCTGGAGATCCGCCAGTAAAGGATGCTGGCGAAACCACATCCTTGTCAGGCTGGAAAGCCGGTCAAGTACGTCGAAAAGTGACATGTCGGGCATAACAAATCCTCCTCGGTATATAGTATCGATTAAAAACTATATTGACAAAGGGTAAAAGCAGCGTAGCATGAATTATAGTATCGAATCGATACTATAATTTAAAGGAGATGTATCATGACTAAAGCTCGTTTCTATCATGCAGGTTGCCCGGTTTGTGTTTCCGCAGAACAGACACTTCTGCAGCATTTGTCTGCGGATGTTGAAATCGATGTGGTTCATCTGGGAGAGCAACCTGATCGGGTTGCTGAGGCTGAAGTGGCTGGCGTGAAATCTGTTCCGGCGCTGGTGATTGACGGCAATGTGCTGCATATTAATTTCGGCGCTCCCATTGAAGCGTTGAAATAGCTGGAAAGTTCGGGAAGTTGCGTTGGCGATTTCCCGAATATACAAGACGTTGGGGAAGGTAGTGTGATGAAAACGGCCGAAGAGTATCACCCGATAGATTGCGATCTTCATGATTATCTGGAAATCGCCTGCATGTACCACTATTGGTTGCACATTGAACTAACGGATGGCACATGTTTTGATGCTAAAGCGCTGACGACGTGTACCACCGTGGAAAAAGAAGAATTTCTGGTAGTGGAGCAATCTGAAAACCAGCAAAAAATCCGTCTGGATTGTCTGTCAGCGATCACCGCGCTGACGCCCGGAGCGACGTTTAGCACAGTTAGTTTTCAGCGAGCCTACCGCGGTTAGACTGTATAAATTCGAATGTCGTGCGCCTGGAACGCTGTGGCGTACTCTTTGCTGATGTTGTCCTCTACAACAATCACATCGATATTGCTGCTTTCGGTAACGACATATCGGGCGACGGCTGGGATTTTTTCAGCCGTTAGCGCGACGATAGTTTCATTACATTGTTTAATCACCGCTTTTTTGAACTCACAATCCGCATAATCAAATCCCGTTAAGCCGGATTCAGGCGACATCGCGCAGCCGCCAATAAATCCCTGATCGAATAAAATGTCCTGCACTTGCGCGATGGCGGAAGCTCCCACGCACCCACCTGAAGATCTCTGCACCACGCCACCCAGCATAATGACTTCAAACAGCGGTTTTTTTAGCAAAACGGCGGCAATCTCCGGTGAATTTGTCACCACGGTTAATGCCAGTTCGGCGGGCAGAGCTTCTGCCATTGCCAGATTGGTGCTACCCGTGTCGATAAAAATACAGCTTCCAGATTTGACCAGTCGGGCACATCTCTGCGCGATGTTGCTCTTTTTGGCTACATTAATACTCTTGCGTACGTCGATGTCTTCGGATTCAGGGAGTGTAATGACCGCGCCACCATAAACTTTTTTACACACGCCATCTTTGCTCAATTCATGCAAATCACGACGAATTGTATGTTCAGAAACGCCTAATCGGTTAGCGAGTTCAGAACAAATGACCCTGCCGTTTTCTTGCAGGATCTGAAAGATAAGCGCCTGGCGCTGTTCCGGGAATGCGGCGTAATCGAGCATAGATACTCCAGGTGAAATAAACATCGAGCAATAGAGTGCATGATCGTGCATTATGATTAACGATGTCAACATCCCTTACAGGGGCCGTACTATTCTGGATACAACGGGAAGAGGTTCGCTATGAAGATTGCGCATATGGCGTTATGGACACAGGATCTCGAGCAGCAAGCTCGCTTCTGGGTCTCGTTTTTTGACGGCAAGATCAACGAGAAATACCGCAGTAAAACCAATCCTGGTTTTGAATCTTATTTTGTCAAAATTGGCGAGGAAATTGCGATTGAGTTAATGACCAAACCGGGTCTTATCGGGCAGCAATCTGACAATAATCGTTGCGGATGGGTACACCTCGCCATTTCTGTTGGCGGCAATGAAAATGTTGATGCCATTGCATTGCAAGCGCAGGAACAGGGGATATTAGTCTCAGGTCCGCGCACTACTGGCGATGGTTATTACGAAGCGGTGATAAAAGATCCTGACGGCAATTTAATCGAGATTGTGGCGTAACTCTTCATTCAGTTACCTGCAAATAAAGAGTACCTGCTGCTTATTATTGATGAGCACAGCTCATAAGTTTGTCCTTCTTTTCCTCTCTAATCACCGACATGTCGAGTCTCTATAATTTTACTGTTTTCAGCCCCCGGTGGTGCAATGTTGCCACCGTTTTGGAGAGTCGAATATGCAATACCAACTGGATGCCAGACAACAGGCAATCATCCCCATTGCGGCATTCACTGCCACAGGACAGATGGAAAAGCTGGATGTCGCGCTCAACGCCGGACTGGATGCGGGACTCACGCTCAGTGAAGTAAAAGAGATCCTGCTACAGCTCTACGCATACTGCGGTTTCCCTCGCAGCCTGAACGGTCTGTCCTGCTTTATGTCGGTGGTGAAAAGTCGAAGCGAGAAAGGGCTTTCAGACGACGAAGGTAGAACGGCCACGCCGCCACCTGCAGACTGGAACAGTGTTCAGGCTGGGAGCCTAACTCAGACGCAACTGGTTGGACAGCCTGTAAGCGGTCCGCTGTTTGACTTTGCACCCGCTATTGATGTCTGGCTTAAAGCACATCTGTTTGGCGATATTTTTCAGCGAGATGTACTTGACTGGCAGGACCGTGAATGGGCGACCGTTTCGGCGCTGGCCGTTCTGGGCGGCGTTAACAGCCAGTTGAAAAGCCATTTTTCGATATGCCTTAACATCGGGATCATCCCTGAGCAACTCAGTGAGTTTATTACGATACTCGAACAGCACTGTGGAGCCGGGATTGGGGAAAATGCCTGTACGGTTCTTGATGAATGTCTGGCATGAACACCGCGGACATTATCCATACTGGAGTCACTATGAACGAACAATTTGATGGTAACAGCGTCTTTCCACGTGGAGAGAAAAATGAAGCGTATGCGAAGTATTTCACTGGCGACAGCTATCTGACCATGCTCTCCATGGAAGGCGTGGTAATTGGCAATGTCGCATTTGAACCGGGTTGTCGTAACTTCTGGCATGTTCATCATGAGGGTGGACAAATATTGCTGGTGACCGGTGGCAGAGGCTGGTATCAGGAGTGGAATAAACCGGCACGTGAGCTGAAAACCGGCGATGTCGTGCACATTCCGGCGGGAATGAAACACTGGCACGGTGCTGCGCGTGATAGTTGGTTTGTTCATATCGCCGTGGAAATCCCGGCTCCTGGCGCGTCGAACGAATGGCTGGAACCGGTTAGCGACGCTGAGTACAACCTGCTGCCCTGAACTATGCTGGTTCTGGTAACTCCTAATCCCTGAGGAGATCTCAATGGTCATGAATGTGAAGGGTTATGCTGCTCTGGCGGTGAAAGAAGATTTAGTCCCCCATAATTTTGTTCGTCGCGATCCGCGTGAAGATGATGTGGTTATCGATATTTTATACAGCGGTGTATGCCACTCGGATATTCACAACGCCTACAACGATTGGGGCGGCGCTAAATATCCGATGGTACCAGGGCATGAGATCATTGGCCGCGTGGTGCATGTTGGTAAGTCGGTAACAAAATTCAAAGTGGGCGATCTCGCAGGGGTCGGCTGCATGGTTGATTCGTGTCAACACTGTAGCGCCTGCGAGCAGGGGCTAGAGCAGTATTGCGAAGAAGGTAACACGCTAACGTATAACGATATCGACCGTCATGACGGCCTGCCTACTTTCGGCGGCTATTCTGACAAAATTGTCGTTACCGAAAAGTTTGTGGTGAAGGTCCCTGAAGGGATCGATTTACGCGGTGCGGCGCCGCTGCTTTGCGCCGGGATCACAACATGGTCGCCACTGCGCCACTGGCAGGTAGGTGAGGGCAGTAAAGTCGCGGTTGTCGGTCTGGGTGGACTCGGGCATATGGCAATCAAATTTGCAAATGCGCTGGGCGCGGAAGTTACGCTGTTTACGCGTTCACCGGGCAAAGAAGCTGATGCCAGACGTTTGGGTGCCAGTCACGTTGTGCTTTCCACTGACAGTGAACAGATGAAAGCGACAGCGAATCAGTTTGATCTGATTATCGATACTGTGCCCTACGTTCATGACCTGAACCCTTATATCCCAACCCTGGCGCTAAGCGGTACGCTGGTGCTGGTTGGTTATCTTGGTGCGTTGGATCCGTTGCTGAATACGGTTCCCCTGATCCTTGGGCGTAGATCCGTGGCGGGTTCAGTTATCGGCGGTATTGCCGAAACGCAGGAGATGATGGATTTTTGCGGTCAGCATGGTATTACCGCCGATGTTGAAGTGATCGATATTCAGGATATTAATCGTGCCTGGCAGCGGATGTTGAAAAGCGATGTGAAATACCGCTTTGTAATTGATATTGCCTCATTGAAATAAGTACGAAAAAGACGCGGATTTCCGCGTCTTTTCTTTTGTTAGTGTGTCGATGGCGATGCTTCAGGATTATCCATATACAGCGTCTGGCTGGGGAATGCAAAGTCGGCACCGTTTGCCTGGACTATCGTGATAATCTTTAAATAAACGTCTTGCTGTACCGCGAGCCATTCCTTCCAGACGGTGGTTTTCGTGAAGCAATACACCATGATATTCAACGATGAATCGGCAAATTCATTAAAATAGACCAACAGAGTTTGTTTCTGGTCTATTCCAGGATGGTTTTGCAGCATTTCTCTGACCGACTCGACAACGGCACCGACTTTATCGGCATCCTCATATCGTAACCCGATCACCGTTTTAATTCGCCGGTTGGTCATGCGCCCTGGGTTTTCTACGCTGATGGAGGAGAAAATCGAGTTTGGCACATACAATGGACGATGGTCGAAGGTGTTTATTTTAGTCATTCGCCAGCCAATTTCTGCCACCGTGCCTTCAATATTGCGGTCCGGGGAGCGGATCCAATCGCCTATGCTAAACGGTCTGTCGAAATAGAGCATAATGCCTGAGAAAAAGTTGCTCAGAATATCTTTCCCCGCCATACCCACTGCTATACCGCCAATACCGCCAAAGGTTAACAGGCCGGATAAGCTCATACCGAAGTGTTCGCCATACAGTAAAATGATGGCAACCACGATGGTAATCTTGATGATACGCGACAGGATCCTCGCGCTGGTGATATCTCTGCCTTTATTAATCTGCGTCTTTTCAAACTGATTAATCACCAGAAAAAGTTTGATGGTCAGGATCAACGCAATCAACGAGGTGCAGATAAAGTCGACCACACTGGGGGAGATAAATTTCAGGCTGTAACTTTCGATAACGTTATTAGCAATGCTGCCAAACGTCCCAATGATAATGGCATAGACAAAAAATTGTGCGGCATGAAATATGAATCCTTTGCAGCGACGCTCCCCACGATGATACCAGACGCTCATCAGGACCAGCGCGGCACAGCAGCTAAGAATTACCGTCAAATTAAACGCATTATTCATAAACAGTTCAGCGATCATGATTCTTCCTGGCAACTCCGTGTTAGCTAAATATCATCTGACATCCTAATCCCCAGATATTTTACTCAGTTAAGGCGGTCAGATCATTAATCAAAAGGAGAGATAAATAATGCAATCAGCGCTATTCTCAGCGAAATAACGCTGACGTCAACCCTGTATGCGGTTTATGTAGCAGACAGTCAGTTGATGTCATGGTATTGTTAGCGCAAAGTAACAAGGTTTTCATCTGCAAAAGGACAGTACTATGATCATGGCTAAGCTGAAAACAGCGAAGGGACGGAAGTTTCTGTTGTGCCTGCTTGGAGTGTTTATTATCGCAGCGTCGGTCGTGACGCGAGCGACGATCGGTGGCGTTATTGAACAGTATGACATTCCGCTATCCGACTGGACCGCTTCAATGTATGCCATTCAATCTGCAATGATTTGTGTCTACAGCATGGTGTTTACGATTCTGTTGGCTATCCCGCTTGGTATCTATTTCCTCGGTGGTGAGGAGCAACACTAGGCGTTTAAAATGCCGGATGATATCGCCATCCGGCATTTTATTGTGTGGTTAATCGTCTTCTTCGTCGTCCAGTTCAACTGGCGTCTGATATTCATCCGGCTTGATGACCAGCAGGTCACAGCGTAGATGATCGATAACCTGTTCCGCGGTATTACCAAGAAACGCAGCAGAAATACCGGTACGTCCGACGGTCCCCAATACCACAATACCCGCCTGCAAGTGCTCGGCTAAATCAGGAATGACCTCTTCAGGTAAGCCTTTTTCAACGTGCGTCACTTTCTCATCAATACTGAATTTCTGGCGTAGCGCCTTCATGGCCAGCAGATGCTGTCCACGGATTGCGTCGTTATAAACGCTGGGATCAAATTCAGGCAGTTCAATCGCGATGTTGATTGGAGTGACAGGGTAGGCGCCTACCAGATGCACTTCGGTATGGTTAACCTGTTCTGCAAGCTGTAGCGTCTCCTTGACCAGTTTTTCATTGAGCGCGTTGTGATAAGCCTCTTCACTGGCGAGGTTTACGGCAACCAGTGCTTTACCCCCTTCAGGCCATGGCTGGTCTTTCACCATCCATACCGGACTTGGACATTTACGCAATAAATGCCAGTCGGTTGGCGTAAATATTACGGCTTCGAGGCGGTCGTGTTGGTGCGCCATCTTGAGGACCAGATCATGCCTGGCACTGATGACTTCCTGGATGATGGCTTCAAAGGGTCGGTTATGCCAGACCACTTTAATCTCCAGAGGGATCCCTGCTTCGATGTAGTATTTCGCTTGTTCACGTATCCATGCAGTTCGCTGGCTGATGACCCCCTGACGCATTGCCGTACGCTCATCAGGCGACAGCAGGGTAGTCATTTCATAGGAAAAGTCATAGATCGGCAAAAAGGCTTTAATTTTGCCACCAATCCGTTGATGCAAATAAACAGCTCGCCGTAATGCTGGTTGATCGTCCTGGTTAGGGTCGATGACGACCAGCATATTTTTATACATAGCCATACAGGGTCTCCTTACAACTGTCATCGCAGTTTGTAACTAAAAGAGTAACCCAATAATGTGGTTTGAAACAGGGGAGAACCTCTAGCCAGATCAATAAATTGGGGAAATCTCCAGCTTTTATCTACATCCCGCTCAATTTAAACAATTTTTCTCAGCCTGTAGTGCACCGACTCTTCCGCTCGCTTTGGCAGTAATGCGCTGTAAATTTAAAAAAACTCATCAAGCATCAAGTGAAACTGCAATTTTTTCTCGTCGGGTTGAGGAATGCCATATTGTTGAAAAAGCCTGTTTTGCAGTGAATGTGAAAATTCACCGAGGCAGTTCCAGAGAATAGCGAGATCCTGGTATTGATCGGCGATGCCAACTCGTCCCACATCAAGACACCCCACTATTTCATCATTACAAAAAATAATGTTATCCAGTGAAAAGTCACCGTGAGTAACAACAGGAACAGATGAGAAGGGCAAAAGGGTGTGCATCTTTTCCCAGACCTGTTCAACAGACCAGCCATTGCGTTCATCATCAAAATCTTCGGCATCAACAAGATTATTTTTCATCCGGTTTTGTGCCAGTGTGAGACGAAATTGGTGATTGCTGTTAAAGGGGCAGCTATTTACTGGAATGGCATGTAACCGACGCAAAAATGTCGCCAAAGCATCAACAATATCATTACTCATATCAGGGTGCTCTTCTAACATCTGGAAGGCAGTTTTCCCTGGTATTGCCGTGGTGAGTAGCAATGCTACGTCAGGCGTTCGGGAAAAATGCTTAACGTTTGGCAGAGGGATGTAATCTTTCAACCAGATGAGCCTGACCATTTCATCCGTAATATCATTGGCAACGCTACCGTTACCTTGCTTCAGATATAATTCAGGGGCATCCACTTTGTCGTAAAGTCGGTAGATGGCAGCACCAGATTGACCGACATGGTCACGTGCCCATTTATAGCCATCAAGCTCATGGTCCAGGCTTGAGTTTAATTGCAAACGCGCGCAGGTGCTTTCCCTGTGAATATGATTCATAACATTCCTTTGTCTGAGTATGGATAAACGGCGGGTGCACACATTACAAGTTGATTATTAAAACAGGGAATAACCTCCTGCCAGATCAATAAATCGGGAAAATTTAGCGATTTGACAGAAGGATAACAGAGAGGCTTGCGGAAAGATTACGCAACGTTACGCGTGTGGCCGGCAAGAACCGCCAGCGCGTCGCTGTTCTCAATAGTGATGTATTTGCCTTTCACCGCCAGCATGCCACTTTTCTGGAAACGACCCAGCAGGCGGCTGATGGTTTCAACCGTCAGACCGAGGTAGTTACCGATGTCGCCACGGGTCATGGTCAGGCGGAATTCACGAGGCGAGAATCCACGCTGGGCGAAGCGACGAGACAGATTGTAGATAAAGGCCGCCAGGCGCTCTTCAGCGTTTTTCTTCGACAGCAACAGGATCATATCCTGGTCGCCTTTGATTTCGCCACTCATCAGACGCATCATCTGCTGACGCAGGTTCGGCATCTTACCGGACAGGTCATCAAGGGTTTCGAAAGGAATTTCGCATACCATCGAGGTTTCCAGCGCCTGAGCAAAGCTCGGGTGATGGCCGCTGCCAATGGCGTCAAAACCTACCAGGTCACCCGCCAGATGGAAACCGGTAATTTGCTCATCGCCTTGTTCGGTAATGGTATAGCTTTTTATCGTTCCGGAGCGGATAGCGTAGAGTGATTTAAGCTCATCACCTGCTTTAAAGAGCGTCTGCCCTTTTTGGATAGGCTTTTTGCGCTCGATGATGTTATCGAGCTGGTCAAGCTCATGCTCGTTAAGTGTGAACGGGATGCAAAGCTGGCTGATGCTGCAATCCTGGCAATGGATAGCACAACCGCCAGACTGAATGCGCCGTATAATTCGCTTTTCCGGGATCATAGGTCTGCTCAAGCCGTAATTGATATTTGTCAATTTTAACATCTTTTTGGTGAGCACGTAAGCCTGAGCTACTCCCAATAGAGAATAATTCAGGCATAACTGGAGCGAATGTTTGTATCTGCTTGATTAGCCACACTTAATCTGGGGTCGCATTATGCGGAAGTGTGATGAATAAGGCATTAATTGCCTGGAATCTAGAGTAGCAAATAACCTTCGTGGCGCAATAACCACTCTTTTCGTTGTACACCGCCGGCATATCCGGTCATGGTGCCGTTACGTCCAATGACGCGATGACAGGGGACCACAATGCTTACTGGATTGGAGCCATTAGCTGCGCCGACGGCTCTTGCAGCGCCGGGGCGCCCCAACTGTTCGGCCAACTGACCATAATGCATGACCTGCCCGCAGGGGATAGTGCGTAATGCTTGCCAGACTTCACGCTGGAAAGGCGTCCCAGCGGTTGCCGTTTCCAGCGTGTCAATTATGCTGAGGTTTCCGGCAAAATACTCAGAGAGTTTGTCGCTTAATCCACCAGGATTTTTGGCGGTAATGCGCTGATAACCTTCTGTACGGTAATGAATATCAAGCAATTGTTCCATGCGATCGCTGTGCTGATCCCATTCCACTGCGCGCAGGCGAAATTGCTCATCACAAATAACCCACAGCGGGCCCAGCGGCGTGTCGATGGTGTCTTCCAGTAAGTTAAGCATCCGTTTCTCTCATTACAGCATTCAGGCGAGGCTAAACATTATCACGCCAGTGACCGTCGCAGCTATACCCCTAAAAACGGATATCAATTTGTCGTGAGTAGGTCGGTTCAGCGCGGAGGGTCCGGTTAATTATTGGAAATAACCGTAAACCGTTACCGGTATAGTTGTCGGTATAATAGTGCGCGGTTATGATAATGCTCGTCGCAATACGCTGGAGGATGAAACATGAACCTTGATGATGCATCGCTGTTTCTTGACGCTATGGGGGATGTTCAACCGCTGAAAAAACATGCCGATGTGCACTGGCAGCCCATGCGCAATCTTCGCACTCCGGCGCGTATTGATACGCTTCAACTGGATAATTTTCTCTCGACGGGATTTCTCGATATTGTCCCGTTGAATGTGCCGCTCGAGTTTCGTCGCGAAGGTTTACAGAACGGCGTGACTGACAAGCTGCGAAACGGAAAATACCCGCAGCAGGCGAGCCTTAATCTTATTCGCCAACCTGTTGAAACATGTCGCCAGATGCTCTTTAGCTTTATTCTGCAGGCGCAGCAGGAAGGGTTGCGTAACGTGTTGGTGATACACGGCAAGGGACGTGACGATAACTCCCATGCCAATATTGTTCGCAGCTACGTGGCGCGCTGGTTGACGGAATTTGACGACGTGCAAGCATACTGCGCCGCACTGCCGCATCACGGCGGCAGCGGGGCATGTTATGTGGCATTGCGTAAAACCGCACAGGCAAAACAGGACAACTGGGAGCGTCACGCTAAACGCAGTCGCTGAACGACGTAAACATCAGGCGGCCAGCACTCTGTTCCTGCCTTCGTTCTTGGCTTTGTACAACGCGTCGTCAACGCGTTTGAATAACTCATCGATGCTTTCATTTGTTTCGTGCCGAGCTACGCCAATGCTGACGGTAAAGCGGGGAAGGCCAGGGAGAGTCACTTTGGCCACTGTCGCCCGTATCACTTCTGCGAGATTGAGGGCAATATCTAACGAGGTTCGCGGCAGCAGCAGCACAAATTCTTCACCTCCCCAGCGAAAAATCAGATCGTCCTTTCTTGCACAGGATTCAAGTGTGCGGGCCAGAGCGCAAAGTACCTCATCACCTTTTAAATGACCAAAAAGATCGTTAATGCTTTTAAAGCGATCGGTGTCGATCAACAGCAGGCTGTAATCCTGTGTCAATGACATCGCGTGGGTCTGTTCCGGCTCGGTTACCTGATAAAAATGACGGCGGTTAAGCAATCCCGTTAAGGCGTCACGCAGGGCCGCACGCTCAAGCTCCTGTTCCAGCCGTTTTTGCTCGGTAATATCATGAATAATGCACAACATGAGCTTATTACCGTAGATTTCGATTGGCCCGGCGTAGGTTTGTACGTGCCGGGATGTGCCGTCTGCCAGTTTATGCACAAAATGCAAAGGCTTATGGCCACCGGGAAGATGGGCGATTTCATGCATCACCGGGAGTATATGACGGCCCAGCGTATTGATTTCCCATGTATGTTTCTGGCACATCGTATCATGGCTATAGCCATAAAAATTTAGCGCACTGAGATTTGCATCAACGATCAGCCCATCACGGGACGGATCGATAAGCAACATTGGGGCCGAGTTGGTCTGGAAAAAACGCGCGTAAAATCCCTGTTTTTTTCGCTGATAATTCGCTGAACGACTCGCTTTCAGACCTTGCGAAGTCGGTGTTTCAATGCCTTCGAAAAGAATGACGTCACCTGATTCCGGCAGAGAGCGGATGGACAGGCGGCTGGCCATCGCGACGTCTTCACCTTCGCGGCAAACCGTAAGGATTTCTACAATGTCGTGATGATTTCTCAAATCGCTGAGATACATGGTTAAATCATTCTGGGCATGAGTTGAAAATATGCCCTTGCGGAGTAGAGAAAAGCAGGGGGCCTGCATCAGTTCCCGTGCAACGGTATTAGCGAACACCAGTTCTTCGGTATGCGGCGAAACAATCCACACCGGCAGGGTTAATAAATCCAGTGAATGCAGCTCGGTTGTGCTCATCGATAATCCCGTTATCTTTATCTGCTGTGTTGCCCGTTTAATGGCATCTGTTTTTTATATTACAGTCTCATAATGTTATTGATTGTTGAGGAGACAAAGACTGTACGATTCGCTGCTGCTTAATGTTGCTTTCCGTTGGAATCAATTCATGGATCTGATGCGCAGGCAACGGTTTTGCAAACAAGAAACCTTGCAGCACACCACATCCCATCTGGGTCAGGAGTATTTCCTGCTCCTGGGTCTCTATTCCTTCAGCCACCACTTGCATATTCATGGAGTGGGCTATGTCAATAATAGTAGACACAATCTTTGTATTTTTGCTGTTCTCGCTGATATCTTTAACAAATACTCTGTCAATTTTTAATTCCCGTGCCGGAAGAGACTTCAACATCAATATATTTGAATAACCGGTACCGAAATCATCAATAGAAACGGTGATCCCTAAAGCTGAAAATGCATTTAAGACTTCAGCGCTACGTTTTAAATTTTTAAGTGCTGTACTTTCAGTCAATTCCAGCGTGAGATATGCAGGTGACAGTTGATATTGTGCAAGGGCGCTGCAAACCACATCAACGATGTCATGTTGTTCAAACTGGGAAGGGGAAAGATTAACGGCGAGGGTCCATTCCGCATGGCCCTGTAACTTCCATTGATGTAACTGCTGGCATGCCTGCTGGATAACCCATTTCCCGACCGGAATGATAAGCCCTGTTTCTTCCAGCGCAGGCAGAAACTCTGCGGGTAACAGCATGCCGCGTTCCGGGTGATGCCAGCGTAATAACGCTTCAAAACCGGTCAGGGAATGATCTCCGGCGGTGTATTTGGGTTGGTACCAAAGCTCAAATTGATCGTGTTCCAGAGCTTGTGACAGTTCCTGTAAAAATGTCGGCGGTGTATCGGCGATAGCTTCCATTTCTGGGCTATAAATAGCCCAACCGTTTCTGCCAGCCTGTTTGACATGATACATCGCCATATCAGCCTTTACTTTTAACTCATGCAACGTGGAACCATGCTCAGGATAAATACTGCTTCCCGCACTTAACGAAACCCGAATGGTGTACCCAAAAAGCGTGAAAGGATCGCCAATCGCAGCGGCAATCCGGGTCAGCAGAGCGGTGATATCCTCTTTATTGCAGTCAGGAACCAGAAGAATAAACTCATCTCCCCCCAGCCTCGCCAGCGTCATGGTGTCATCAAGGCAGCTGTAGATTCGCTGCGTACTGGCGATCAGCAACTGATCGCCGATGTGATGTCCCCAGGTATCGTTAACGACTTTGAAGCGATCGAGGTCGATGAATACCAGAGCAAATTGATGCTGATCCAGTTTGGAATGCTGCAGACAGGCCTGTAAGCAGGCATCTATCTGTGTGCGATTGGCAAGTCCGGTCAGTGCGTCGAAGTGGACCTGATGCTCAAGCTGGCAATTAAGTTGATGTAAGTTGTCTGCCAGCCGGGAGGTACGCAGTTGCGAATCCACCATCGACACCACCAGCATGATACCCAAAATAACCAGCGTGACGGCGCAGACCCAGACAGAGAGTTCCAGCGTGCTGAGCCCATTGTGTACAGAGTGTCCAAAATGGGTGAATGTTGCCGCTCCCATCCCGGTGTAATGCATAGAGGCAATCGCCAGCGCCATAATAAAGGCGGCGACAAGCCGATTGATCAGGGCTCGACGGGTATTTTGGCGTAAATGAAACGCCAGCCACAAACCCACACCAGATGCAACGATGGCAATCATCACTGAGAGCAGTATCAGCGAATGACTCCATAGGATGGCAACATGCTCAATGATGGCATACATGCCAACGTAGTGCATGGTGACGACACCGGCGCTTAATATTCCTGTGGCTACGACTAATCGTTTTGTTGAAAGCGTATTACCGGAAATGGCGATATTAATGGCGAGAGTTGCAGAAATGAGCGCAATAAAGAAAGAAAATGCCGTGAGCGAAAAATGGTAATTGATCGGCATACTCATCTTCATGGCCAGCATACCGATAAAATGCATTGACCAAATACCCATCCCTAGCGTAGCCCCGCCAGACAGCCGCCAGAAGGTAGATTGTCGTCGGTTGGAGATTGCCACCTTGCCCGCACTATCGAGAGCAATAAAAGAGGCAATAAACGCGACAACAAAGGAAATCCCAATCAATACAGGGTCCCACGACACGTTCAACATCATACTACCTATCGAAAAAAAGCCGTGGTAATAAATCTAGCAGGTTTTGTCCAGTTAACATGATAACACCGGGAATGTTCTTATGTTTTTACACTGGTATTAGAGGAAACAGGAAAATAGTGAAAATAGCGAGTCATTACTTATATAAACATTCACCAAATTTATAGTTCTGTGCGTTTTATGCTCTCCATGTGCTTGTCATCACAATAACCTGATGCCTGGCGCCATTACAGCCATTTGATGGAATAAAACACTGAACTAACAGAAATAAAAGGTGCAATTTCTTGCCTTAAGTAAAAGGATTGCAGGCTCTCATTGAAAATTCAGCTTTCGTCGCAGAGCAATGGCATTCTGCATTGCAGGTGCTATAAAAAATAATATCTACATGATTTCTTTGTGCACAGGACTAAAATGTTAAATGATATTAGCGTCAGAACCTTCATTATTTTATTTCTGCTCATTTCGGCGGTTGCTCTCAATATTGTTGAGATGATTTTCTCGGCCACGTCGGAAATTATAATTGGTACGAATGTGGTAAGCCTTATTTCTATATTATGCTTATGGTGGTATATGACGAAATACCTGGTCATGCCGATCAATACGGTAAAAAGGAGCATTGAGGAAGTGACGTCTGGGAATCTGGCGATCAGTATTCCAGAGTTTGGTAATAATTGTGCAGGTAGACTAATACCGGGCATCAATAGTTTATCGAGTAATATTTCAACACTCGTTAATGAGATCAGAACATCCTCGCAAACGGCGATGGCGCTCTCTGAACAGCTTGCGGAACGCAGCGCCGAGCTTTCAGTGAAAACGGAACAACAATCCGGAGCATTGATGCAGACGGCTGCTAATATGGATGAGATAGCCGTTAATACGCGAAATAATGCTGACAACACGCAAATCGCCAGCGTCCAGGCAACAGTTGCCACGCAATGCGCCATTCAGGGTGGCGAATTAATGGTGCAGGTTGCGACAAATATGCGTTCAATCACCGAATGTGCACAGCAGATGACGGAAATTATTACGCTAATTGATGGTATCGCATTCCAGACAAATATTCTGGCATTGAATGCTGCCGTGGAAGCGGCGAGGGCCGGTGAACATGGCAAAGGTTTTTCCGTGGTGGCCGGTGAGGTCAGAATGCTTGCACACCGAAGTGCGGATGCTGCTAAGAATATTAAGCAGCTGATTGCGCAAACCCATCAAAATGTTCAGCAAGGTGCAGCTATTGTGCGTGAAGCAGAAAAAAATATGCATGATATTGTCGGTGGTGCCGGTCAATTAAACCAACTGATGGGCGAGATATTAACCACTACACAGGAGCAGGAGAAAGGAATTATCAGAATTACTCATGCACTGGCCGAACTGGAGAATGTAACCCAAAGTAATGCCATTATGGTTGATGAGCTTTCTGATTCCTCAGGTATCCTGAAAAACCAGGTGATTGATCTCCAGTCGCGAACACATAAATTTCGCTTAAGTAACGCTCTTGAGTCAGCGAGATGGCAGCGGGCTTAACCGGACATCTCGATGCAAGCGTCGCAATCGTCGGCGCTTTTTGTATTATCAGATATTTTTATGAATCATTTCAGCACAATGGGACAATGAGATATTGCTTAACATATTCTGACAGCTAGACTAACGAAAAAAGCTGAATGTTTGTGGAGGCGCTGTGGAAGCCATTAAGGGAACGGATGTTAATGTGCCGGATGCCGTGTTTGCCTGGCTGTTGGATGGCCGGGGTGGGGTGAAACCCTTGGAAGATAACGATGTTATCGATAGTCAGCATCCCTGCTGGCTACATCTTAATTATACCCATCCTGAAAGCGCCCAATGGTTGGCGACAACACCTCTTCTTCCCAACAATGTGCGTGATGCGCTGGCAGGCGAAAGTACACGCCCACGCGTCAGTAGAGTCGGGGAAGGTACGCTGATTACACTGCGCTGTATTAACGGCAGCACCGACGAGCGTCCTGACCAACTTGTGGCGATGCGCTTATATATGGATGAACGTCTGATTGTCTCAACCCGCCAGCGCAAAGTGCTGGCACTGGATGATGTGGTCAGCGATCTCCAGGAAGGGACAGGACCGGCTGATTGTGGCAGTTGGCTGGTGGATGTGTGTGATGCGCTAACCGACCATGCCAGCGAATTTATCGAACAGCTGCACGACAAGATTATTGATCTGGAAGATAACCTGCTCGATCAGCAGATCCCACCGCGTGGTTTTTTGGCTTTACTGCGTAAGCAGCTAATTGTGATGCGCCGTTATATGGCACCACAGCGTGATGTCTATGCCCGTCTGGCGAGTGAACGTTTACCCTGGATGACCGACGACCATCGGAGACGGATGCAGGATATCGCTGACAGGCTGGGGAGAGGGCTGGATGAAATAGACGCCTGTATTGCCCGGACCGGTATTATGGCGGATGAAATTGCGCAGGTGATGCAGGAGTCTCTGGCTCGCCGAACGTATACAATGTCATTGATGGCAATGGTTTTTCTTCCCAGCACATTTTTAACTGGGCTTTTCGGCGTTAACCTCGGCGGTATCCCCGGCGGTGGTTGGCAGTTTGGTTTCTCACTTTTTTGTATTCTGTTAGTGGTCCTGATTGGTGGTGTTACTTTATGGTTGCACCGTAGTAAATGGTTGTAACAACAACGTTTTTTAGTGGCTTTTGCGCATGAAAACGTCCTGATTTTTGAGCGAAGTCAATAAACCATCTACCTATTCGGGGCAATATCTCTCTCGCAGGTGAATGCAACGTCAAGCGATGGGCGTTGCGCTCCATATTGTCTTACTTCCTTTTTTGAATTACTGCATAGCACAATTGATTCGTACGACGCCGACTTAGATTAGTCGGCTTTTTTTTGCCCGCAGGAAATCAGCGTCTACCCTAAAAGAGTCAACCTGAATGACTGGAGGGGTATATGACCTGTCTGATTGCAACGTCGAACACTGATTCGCTACCGACCGATCCGGTTCCCATTCCCGATCCCATACCTCGTCCGCAGCCCATGCCGGATCCGCCGCCGGATGAAGAACCGATTAAATTGTCGCATCACGGGCACAGATCTGCGAGGATACGCGCCTGCTGAATGTGAGTTTTTACCGCGAGATTAAATTGTGACCGCTTTTTCAACCCTGAATGTTTTACCTGCTGCTCAACTCGAGAATCTTAACGAGCTGGGCTATCTTGAAATGACGCCTGTTCAGGCTGCTGCGTTACCGGCAATCCTGGCAGGTAAAGATGTTCGCGTGCAGGCTAAAACCGGCAGTGGCAAAACGGCTGCTTTTGGTCTTGGGCTATTACAGCATATTGATGCCGCGCTGTTTCAGACGCAGTCTCTGGTGCTGTGCCCAACGCGCGAGCTTGCCGACCAGGTGGCGGGTGAACTGCGTCGTTTAGCGCGCTTCCTGCCAAACACCAAGATCTTAACGTTGTGCGGTGGGCAACCCTTTGGCGCACAGCGTGACTCCCTGCAACATGCACCACATATTATTGTTGCCACACCGGGTCGTTTACTTGACCACCTGCAAAAAGGCACCGTTTCTCTGGATGCCCTGAATACGCTGGTTATGGATGAAGCCGACCGCATGCTGGATATGGGCTTTAGCGATGCGATTGATGATGTCATTCGCTTTGCGCCTGCGTCACGTCAGACTTTGCTGTTTTCCGCAACCTGGCCGGAAGCCATTGCTGCTATCAGTGGCCGGGTACAGCAAAATCCATTAACGATTGAAATTGATACGGTCGATGCGTTACCGGCGATTGAACAGCAGTTTTTCGAAACCTCCAGCCACGGAAAAATTCCGCTGCTGCAAAAGCTACTCAGCCAGCATCAACCCGCATCGTGTGTGGTTTTTTGTAACACCAAAAAAGATTGTCAGGCCGTTTGCGATGCACTGAATGCGGCAGGGCAAAGCGCACTGTCATTACATGGCGACCTGGAACAGCGCGATCGCGATCAGACGCTGGTTCGTTTTGCCAACGGTAGCGCGCGCGTCCTGGTCGCAACCGATGTGGCCGCACGTGGCCTGGATATCAAATCACTTGAGCTGGTAGTTAACTTCGAACTGGCGTGGGATCCGGAAGTCCACGTCCATCGTATCGGACGTACCGCGCGTGCCGGCAACAGCGGTCTGGCGATTAGCTTCTGTGCGCCGGAAGAAGCGCAGCGTGCCAACATCCTTTCTGAAATGCTGCAACTGAAGCTGAATTGGCTAACTGCGCCAGTTAACGGCTCAATCCTGCCGCTGGAAGCAGAGATGGCGACGTTATGCATTGATGGCGGTAAAAAAGCGAAAATGCGTCCTGGCGATGTTCTGGGGGCTCTGACCGGTGACATTGGCCTGGATGGCGCTGATATCGGCAAAATTACTGTTCATCCGGCACACGTCTATGTCGCCGTCCGCCAGAACATAGCGCACAAGGCGTGGAAGCAATTACAAAACGGTAAGATTAAAGGCAAGACTTGCCGGGTCCGGTTATTGAAATAACTACCCGTTGGGGCGCCTGATGGCGCTCCGCTTATCAGGCCTACAGGCGCTTATGCACGTTGTAGGCCTGACAGACGCTTACTTCACTTCCACCACGTTCAGGCGTAATTCATCCAGTTGAGCATCATCTTCTTCTGGCTGCCAGCCCGCAGGCTGCAGCGGGATCTCTTCACGATCGAACGCTAAATCACCGCCGTTCACAACCTCTGAGCCGTGCTTAATGCCTTTAAAATCGAACAGATTGATATCGCTCAGATGTGAAGGTACAACGTTTTGCATTGCGCTGAACATGGTTTCAATGCGGCCTGGATAGCGTTTGTCCCAGTCACGAAGCATGTCGGCAATGACCTGACGCTGCAGGTTAGGCTGTGAGCCGCACAGATTGCACGGAATAATCGGGAAACCTTTCGCCTCGGAGAAACGCTCGATATCTTTCTCACGGCAGTAAGCCAGCGGGCGGATCACGATGTGCTTACCGTCATCACTCATCAGCTTCGGCGGCATGCCTTTCATTTTCCCGCCGTAGAACATGTTTAAAAACAGCGTTTGCAGGATGTCGTCGCGATGGTGGCCGAGCGCAATCTTGGTGGCACCTAACTCGGTTGCCGTACGGTACAGAATGCCGCGACGCAGGCGAGAGCAGAGCGAGCAGGTCGTTTTGCCTTCTGGGATTTTGTCTTTGACGATCCCGTAAGTGTTTTCTTCGACAATCTTGTACTCAACGCCCAGCTGTTCAAGATACTCTGGCAGAATGTGCTCCGGGAAACCGGGTTGTTTTTGATCGAGGTTAACCGCAACTAAGGAAAAACTGATCGGGGCGCTTTGCTGCAAATTACGCAGGATCTCCAGCATGGTATAGCTGTCTTTCCCGCCGGAAAGGCACACCATAATGCGATCGCCGTCTTCGATCATATTGAAATCGGCAATGGCTTCGCCCACGTTACGACGCAGACGTTTTTGCAGTTTGTTCAGGTTGTATTGTTCTTTCTTTGTAACTTGTTGATTATCTTGCATTCTTACCGTTCTCAAAAACCAAAAGGGGCATATAATGGGCAAACTTCAATCACAGGGCTAGTTGGTTATTCAACATTGCAACCCGATCGTCATTCATTTCTTCAATCCATGTACTGTAGACGTCGTACACTATTTGCGCGTTTTCATGCCCCATCTGATTAGCTATAAATGATGGGTTCGCTCCAGCCGATTACTGCCAGCAGGCAAAAGTATGCCGCGTATGGTACGGATTACGGCGACGAATACCAGCACGTTTTACAGCTGAGTTCTATCTGGCACCGATGTTACTCATAGAGTAGTAAGATTTTTGCTCTTCGTGACCAGACCAGAATAAACTACGAACAGCATGATTGAATAAAGGTACATGGCCCCGGACAGGAAGCAATTAATCAGCTGAAAGCAGATATTGAAGCGCTGAAGAAAATTGTGGAGCAACTTACCGACAGATAATTCAGTTCTGAACTATCAACGAGCAATGTCAGGGAGCGAAAAACGCAGGGTGTGGCGAACTGCCGCAACCATGCCGTATGCAAGAGCATGGCTGCGGCCGACCGGCAAACGTCCGATAGTGCGAGTATAGAATGATTGCCAGTCACAGCGGATGGTACTTAAGCAATATGACGGTTCAAGGTGCTTAATCTGAAACCAGCCACATATCAGCCTCTTCAAACATTTCTTGAACCGTTCGGCTTACCTGTTCTTTTTCATGCTTGCTGGCGTCAGTGTTGATCGCCGGAAGTGTCATCATCGGTTTAACCCGAACTTCAGCATCGGGGAAGATCCGATGAACCCTCTTGGTCAACTCGCCCAGAATAATATCTTTTGCGCCGGGCAGACCATCAAAATTCCTTTTATCATAAACGAGTTCCACGAACATTGCTTATCGCTCATTTGCTGGGTTTATATACAGTATTTATACTCTGTTTTTACCTGGGTTTCAAGAGAGGACGTAATGTTGTCGCGACGTAGCGATACATCAACGCAGGAAAGCGAGAGCCGTACCATCGATATTATCTGTGCATCGAACTGTCATTTAGGATAGTCATGTAGGATAGATGCGTAGAAACATAGGGTCCATTATGTAATATATCTTTTTGCGGACCGATTTATTCTTTTTGATTATCCTCATTTAAAAAATGGTAATGATACCCTCATCGCTTAACGGGTTGTTTAAATGACGCCTTGCCAGGATTGGGGTTATTTGTTAAATTGTCTGCATAATCGTTAAATACATTAAGTATTACACGGACGTTATTTGTACAAAAAATAAATGATGGAGTTAAAATGAAGTGTGTGTTAGCACTAATGTTGAGCATGGCATTGTCAGGATGCACAACAAATGATTGGTTGGATGCCGCCAGTGGGATAATGCAAGCTAAAGACAAAAATGAAAAAGACGCAAGAAATAAGCGCATAAAAGCAGCAAATAAGGCTGCAGGATACTAATTTATAAGCAATTAATCTATTCCTCTATTATCTTAGTTGATATAAGAGGAATGGTATTCTAATCTTCCTTATTGGCTAAATATTCCCCTATCTCTCGCCTGTTGTCAGGAGATATAGCCAAAATGTTTTTTATTCCCATTCTTATCGAATGCCACATAAAAAGACATTGTCTCTGCATCTTTTCTTAAGGTGTAGTTGATGCAAGTCCCATTGATTTCCGGAATATTTATCTCACTATCTGGTTTTCCACCTGCGGCAAAAACTGTAGATTTTGTCGCATTAGGGGCGTAGGTTGCTTGCACAAGTGGATCATTATCAAATTTCATAAAACTGAAACTACAGGCGCTTAATAAAGGAACAAGTAAGTTTGCCTTTTGCGGCAACGTGCTGAATGTTCTGGCGGGAAAAATGTCAGCACATTTAGGACAGGAATCGTGGGGGATAAGGCGTAGAAACAAAAAGCCCGCAACGATGTGCGGGCCAGACAGCTTAGCGGACTACCAGTACCGAACACTCCGCGTGACGCACTACCGCCGCGGCGTTAGAGCCCAGCAGGTAGGTGGTGATGTCAGGTCTGTGTGAGGCAATAATGACCATATCAGCCGGTAATTTTTTAGCGATCTCCAGAATCTTGTCTTTCGGCGCACCTTCTGCGACATGAACGTGCACTCTGTCCGTTGGGATATTGAACTTCTTGATAATCTCTTCCAGTTGAGATTTCGCTTCGGCTTTCAGATCGTCCATGGCCGGTAACTCTGCCGAGTAGGCCAGTCCCAGGGAAGCGTAATAGGGCAATGACGGAATGACGGTCAAAAAATGAACCTGTGCATCGTCGATCTTTGCTTCTGCTTCAACATGGGCAATAACGCGTTGAGTTAATTCTGAGTCTGAAATATCGATGGGTACAAGAATCGTTCTGTTCATAAAACCTCCTGTTTAAGTATCCACCTAAAGCTTACCGCGTAATGGCACTTTATGTACAATGACAACGATCACATTTTGGCATCACTTTATTTTGATTTCAGGAAATTTGCCTTTTATTACCCCATCGTAAAATCGGCCTTTAGAGACCACGATCAGGAAATCACGAAAAATACGGGCAGGGACCTGCTGATATTGCAGCGTAGCCAACTGGTGAAAGCGAATTTCTAGCGTGCAAGAGGATTCGTCATAGCCGACGGATGCAATACGGGATGATTTTACAGGATGATGATTCATTGCAGGTATCCTCTACTACAGACCTTAATGCAAGATATCATCTATCAGAGATGTGTTTTAACGCAACAGATATAATGTTTTGAATGAGATAAAACAGAGTTACACAGAAAATAAGGATAGCCCGCCGTTGCCAGCGGGCTGACGAACTTAGAACTGGTAAACCATACCCAGTGCTACAGTGTCATCGGTAGAGATGTCATTGCGAGTGTAGAAGCTGTCGTCTTCGTCCAGCAGGTTGATTTTGTAATCAACATAGGTGGAGAAGTTTTTGTTGAAGTAGTAAGTAGCGCCTACGGAAGCATATTTAACCAGATCTTTGTCGCCGCTTGTTCCTGCTGGGCTTGCAGCAGTACCTGGCATAGTCAGATCCTTACCTTTAGACATCAGGAAAGAAACTTCCGGACGCAGACCGAAGTCGAACTGGTATTGTGCAGTTACTTCAAAGTTCTGAGTTTTGTTGGCAATAGTATTATCACTACCGTCAGAACCACCATACGGGGTCATATTGCGGGTTTCAGAGTACATGGTTGCCAGGTAGATATTGTTCGCGTCGTATTTCAGACCAGCAGTCCATGCGTCAGCCTTATCACCACCTGCGGTAGAGTGGTTTACCTGCTCATTAGTACGGTCAGAAGAGGTGTATGCCGCACCGAAGCTTACGCCCATACCCAGATCGTAGGTAGAGGAGATACCGAAGCCGTCACCGTTAGAGTTCTTCATGTTACGATCGTCGCCACCGTTATTGGTGCCTTCTTGCTCTGGTGACTGATTTTCGTTCGCACCCTGGTACTGCAGTGCAACGTTCAGACCGTCAACCAGACCAAAGAAGTCGGTGTTACGGTAGGTTGCAACACCGTTTGCACGACCGGTCATGAAGTTGTCAGCTTTGGTGTAAGAGTCGCCACCGAATTCTGGCAGCATATCGGTCCAGCCTTCAACGTCGTACATTACGCCGTAGTTACGGCCGTAGTCGAATGAACCGTAGTCGCCGACTTTAATACCTGCGAATGCCAGACGAGTCCAGGAGTCGCCTTTATCACCTTCGGTGCCGTTGGCCTGAACCTGATATTCCCACTGGCCATAACCGGTGATCATATCATTAACCTGTGTTTCGCCTTTGAAGCCCATACGCATATAAGTCTGATCGCCATCGCTGTTAGCGTCGTCAGAGAAATAATGCAGGCCGTCTACTTTGCCGTAGAGATCTAATTTGTTACCGTCTTTATTATAAACTTCAGCAGCGTGAGCAGCGCCTGCAGCCAGCAGGGCAGGAATTACGAGAGCCAGTACTTTTCTGTTCATTGAAATAATCCTTTAGTTTTTTTATTAACCTGTGACTACCCATGTAGGGAGTAAAAGCATGCTAAAGGAGAAGTTCCGTAAAGAGATAAATATGAATTGTTACGTCTTAAGTAAAACCTTAAACAAATAATTCTACGGAAATAGTGATAGTTGACATGAATGAGTTAATGAAAATATATATAAAATAAAAATTATACAATTGAATTTTGTTGGGCTATTCTGCGCGTGTTATATGCCTTTGTTGTCACGTTTTATTTTTCGTTGGTATATTGATGACACTTATTAATTAGCCAGCGAATAAATTGACAAGCCCGAACAACTGTTCGGGCTTTTTTTTTGGTTCCGGGCTAATACTGAGAAAATCGTATTATTCGGTACCGCTCTTTTCCGCTTTGCCTGCCAGTTGGGCCAGGAAGTCGTAGCGTTTTTGCAAATCAGCCGTCGCATCCTTCCACAGCTGTTCTGCAACTTCTGGCTGTTGGGCGTTCAGGCGGCGGAAACGCTGCTCGTTAAGCAATGTTTCGGCCAGCGCATCTGACGGTGGGCGCGAGTCGAGCGCCAGCGGCAGCTTACCTTCGTCTGCTCGGCGTGGGTCAAAGCGGTACAGCGGCCAGAATCCGGTAGCCGTGAGTTGACGCATCTGATCGTGGCTTAGCGCGAGATCATAGCCATGCTCCTCACATGGGCTATACGCGATAATCAGCGACGGGCCGGGGTAGGATTCAGCTTCCTGGATAGCTTTGACCGTCTGATTCAACTGGGCGCCCAGAGAAATCTGTGCGACATAAACATGCCCGTACATCATCATGCTGACGCCAAGATCTTTGCGAGCCTTGCGCTTGCCATGCTCACCAAACTTGGTAACCGCCCCAAGCGGTGTGGCTTTCGACGCTTGTCCACCCGTGTTGGAGTAACACTGGGTATCCAGCACCAGAATATTGACGTTCTCGGTCAGACTCAGGACGTGATCCAGTCCGCCAAAACCAATATCATAAGCCCAGCCGTCGCCGCCAATCAGCCAGATGGACTTCTCGACCAGCGCGTCGGCATCGGTTAACAGTTGCTGTGCACCTTCGACATCTTTCAGATGCTGGCGCAGCGCAGCAACTTGCTCACGGCGTACTTCTGGCGTCGCTTCAGCATGCAGGGCGTCATTCAGTTCAGACGGAATATTATCCGCAAACTGCTCCAGCAAACGCATGACGCGCACACGGTGTTGATCCACCGTCAGGCGGAAGCCCAGACCAAACTCGGCGTTATCTTCGAACAGAGAGTTTGCCCACGCAGGTCCACGACCATTGACATCGGTCGTATACGGCGTTGAAGGGAGGTTACCGCCATAAATCGATGAACAGCCGGTCGCGTTAGCGATCAGCATGCGGTCGCCATACAGCTGCGTAAGCAGTTTGATATACGGTGTTTCACCACAACCAGAACAGGCGCCGGAATATTCAAACAGCGGAGTGATTAACTGCGAGGTACGGATATCAATGCGTTCAAGCTTGCTGCGGTCGATCTCCGGCAGATTGAGGAAGAAGTCATAGTTAACTTTTTCTTCTTCAACATGCTCAAGGCGCGACATCATATTGATGGCCTTGATTTCCGGGTTTTGGCGATCTTTTGCCGGGCAAACTTCGACACACAGATTACAGCCAGTGCAATCCTCTGGTGCAACCTGCAGGACATACTTCTGACCGCGCATATCGCGTGATTTCACATCCAAAGAATGCAGACTGGCAGGGGCGTTTTCCATCGCTTCAGGTGAAACCACTTTGGCGCGGATTGCCGAGTGCGGGCAAGCGGCAACGCAGTGGTTACACTGGGTACACAGTTCTTCCTTCCAGATGGGGATCTCTTCGGCGATATTGCGTTTTTCCCAACGCGTGGTGCCCATTGGCCAGGTACCGTCTGGCGGCAGCGCGGATACGGGGAGGGCATCACCCAGACCGGCGAGCATTGCCGCGGTGACGGTTTTCACGAAATCAGGTGCGGCATCAGAAACCACCGGTGGGCGGTTTGCGCTGTGCGGATCAACCGGCTGGAGTGCTACTTCGGCGACGGATTCGCGCGCCAGGGCCAGAGCCTGCCAGTTACGTTCAACCAGGTCCTGTCCTTTACTGCTGTAACTTTTCGCAATCGCCCCCTGCAATTCAGCCAACGCGCTGTCGCCGGGTAAGATTTGCGTCAAATGGAAGAAGGCCATTTGCATAACGGTGTTAATACGCGCTGCCAGACCGCATTCGCGGGCGATTTTGGCCGCATTAATCACGTAGAAACGGGCTTTCTTCTGATTCAGTACCGCCTGAACTTCCTGTGGCAGACGACCCCAGACTTCATCCACACTGTATGGCGTATTAAGCAGGAAGATACCGCCTGGTTTCAGGCGCTCGGCCATCTGATACTTATCGATAAATTGCAGCTGGTGACAGCCAACAAAATCGGCTTGTGAAACCAGATACGCTGATCGAATAGGCTGCTCGCTAACGCGCAGGTGGGAGACTGTCAGACCGCCTGCTTTTTTCGAGTCGTAGACGAAATAACCTTGCGCATACCATGGCGTCGAGTTACCAATAATTTTGATATTGTTTTTGGTGGCTGACACGCTACCGTCGCTGCCCAGCCCGTAAAACAGCGCTTCGAGCTTAGCCGTACCGGGCAGGGTGTTTTCCGGTAACGGTAGCGACAAGTTGGTGACATCATCATAGATACCGACCGTAAAGCGAGGTTTCGGCTTCGCGCTGCTCAGCTCATTAAAGACTGCCATCACGCAGTCTGGACCGAACTCTTTGGAAGAAAGGCCATAACGTCCGCCAATCACGCGCGGCAGCGTTTCTCGCTCGCCACAGTTAAAGGCTTCTGCTAACGCGGTCATTACGTCCAGATACAACGGTTCTGCCTGTGCGCCTGGTTCTTTGGTGCGATCAAGAACGGCGATGCTGCGTACGGTTTCCGGCAGCGCGCGCAGTAAATGTCTGGCAGAGAATGGACGGAACAGACGCACTTTCAGAACGCCGACTTTCTCGCCATGCGCCAGCAGTTCTTCAACGACTTCTTCGCAGGTTCCAATCGCCGAGCCCATTAAGATAATGACGCGCTCAGCCTGAGGATGGCCGTAATATTCAAATGGCTGGTACTGGCGACCTGTCGCTGCGGCGAAATCGTTCATCGCCTGTTCTACATGATCGTAAACCGCGTTGTACCACGGGTTTGTTGCCTCGCGTGACTGGAAATAGGTGTCCGGGTTCGCAGACGTACCGCGAATAACCGGATGCTCAGGATTAAGCGCCCGAGCGCGATGAGCATCGATTTCCGTCTGCGGCATCAATCCGAGGATCGTGTCGTCGGCCAGTGGCACAATTTTATTGATTTCATGGGATGTACGGAAACCATCAAAGAAATGAATAAACGGAACCCGGCTTTTCAGGGTGGCAATTTGCGAAATCAGCGCAAAGTCCTGTGCCTCCTGAACGCTGCTGGCACACAGCATCGCACATCCTGTCTGGCGCACCGCCATCACGTCGGAATGATCGCCAAAGATCGATAATGCGTGAGTTGCAATTGTACGAGCCGCAACGTGCAGTACAAACGGGGTCAACTGACCGGCCAGTTTGTACAGCGTTGGGATCATCAGCAACAGGCCCTGCGATGAGGTAAACGACGTAGAGAGCGCACCGGTCTGCAACGCGCCATGAACGGTTGCGATCGCGCCGCCTTCTGACTGCATTTCTACGACGCGAGGGGTATCCCCCCACACGTTCTTAAGCCCGTTCCCGGCCCAGGCATCTGCCTGTTCAGCCATCGTCGAACTGGGCGTAATCGGGTAGATGGCGATAACCTCGCTGGTACGAAATGCGACTGAAGCAACCGCACCATTACCGTCAATTGTGATCATACTGACACCCTTACATTGCGCAAAAAGAGGGACACGCGTAACAGCGGCGAGTCCTGTAGTTATCTTTCTATTTTAGCAAAAGCGCTAAAGACAGATTTTCGCTTTTGTGTCCCTGGAATAAACAGAATGAATGGTTTGATCAAAGGAGCAGGCAAAAAATTGCCAGAAAATGTAAACAGTACGCATAAATGCGTATTTTGCCTCTCGACGGCGGTGTTTCCGCTGCCTATTATTTATGGCTGTGTCGTTTGGTTAATATTCAGAGGGGAGTAAGATGCGCGCAGCGTTTTGGGTAGGATGTGCCGCGTTATTATTATCGGCTTGTAGCAGCGAACCTGTTCAGCAGGCAACCGCCGCGCATGTCGCACCGGGCATGAAGGCAGCAATGTCCAGTTCAGGAGAAGCTAATTGCGCCATGATTGGCGGTTCGCTCTCTGTTGCTCGTCAACTGGATGGTTCTGCTATCGGGATGTGTGCGCTACCCAACGGCAAACGCTGTAGTGAGCAGTCGCTTGCCGCCGGAAGTTGTGGGAGCTATTAAGCCACCACGTTTCCTACATTAAATCCGCGAGTTTATACGTCAGCGTTTGTTCTGCTGTCGCCAGCGTTAACTGGTCAGCAGTCAGATCGACCTGTGCGCCTTGCTTAAACATTTCGCTGACGATCCCGTCGAGCGCGTTAAGCTGTGGATCGGCGCACATCATACGCGTCATCGCCATATCTTTTACCTTCAACTCACCGTCGGACAGCTTGCCCTGGCCGTGGAATTGATTACACATCTTTCCTGATACCGTCATGTTTTCGCCAAAACTTAACTCAGGTGGGTTGTTGGTGGCGGTGACGGCTTTACCATTCACGCTTTGCAAAACGAAGCGGTGATGCTGCAACTGTTCGCGATTGACGGAAACTTTTCCATTGCTCACACAGCCAGCCATCAGCATGCTGAGCGCAATCAACGTGACAACTTTCTTCATTAAATTTCTCTACGTTTGTGACGGGAATACATTCAATATAATAATGATACTGAATGTTTTATCATCGGTGATTGTCTGAAAATGCTCCCCTGACGCCAGGGGAGCACAGGTATTAGAAGAGGGCGTTTGGACAGGTCTCGCCTTTAGAGATTTGGGCCAGATTCTGCAGCGTGGTCTCAGAAATGCTGGTTAACGCTTCTGCGGTCAGGAATGCCTGATGACCGGTAAACAGCACGTTATGGCAGGCTGACAGACGACGGAATACATCATCCTGAATGACATCATTAGATTTATCTTCAAAGAACAGGTCGCGTTCGTTCTCATACACGTCCATACCCAGAGAACCAATTTTCTGGTTTTTCAGCGCATCGATAGCGGCTTGTGAGTCGATCAATGCACCACGACTGGTATTAATGACCATCACGCCGTTTTTCATTTGCTCAAAGGCTTCGTGATTGAGCAAATGATAATTCTCCGGTGTTAACGGGCAGTGCAGAGAGATGACATCTGACTCTGCAAACAGCGTTTTAAGATCGACATATTCAACGCCTAACTCCAGAGCAGCAGCGCTCGGATAAGGATCGAACGCCAGCAGACGCATACCAAAACCTTTCAGGATCCGCAGCGCAGCGATACCGATTTTACCGGTACCGATCACCCCAGCGGTTTTGCCATACATAGTAAAACCGGTCAGCCCCTCAAGAGAGAAGTTGGCATCACGGGTACGCTGATAAGCGCGGTGAATACGGCGATTCAGCGTCATCATCATGCCAATCGCATGCTCAGCGACGGCCTCTGGTGAATAAGCTGGAACACGAACCACCTGCAGACCCAGCTCTTTTGCTGCGTCGAGATCGACGTTATTGAACCCGGCACAACGCAGCGCAATGTATTTCACGCCATGCTTTTTCAGTTCTTCCAGAACGGGGCGGCTGCCATCGTCGTTGACGAAAATGCACACAGCTTCACAGCCATGGGCGGTTTTCGCTGTTTTTTCCGTCAACAGAAAGTCAAAGAATTCAAGTTCAAAACCAAAAGCCTCGTTAACCTGCTGCAGATACTTCTTGTCGTACTGTTTTGTACTATAGATGGCGAGTTTCATAAGACTTTCTCCAGTGATTTTGACGTCACATTAATCCAATTCAAATTATTTTACAAAATCTAAAAAGTTATTGATAGTCATAGGCGTAATGAATAATGTCAGCGCATCTGTTGTTAGTGTGGGCAGGTTACACAATTTCAACAACTGGATATTTTTCTATCCAACTCAACCCCCGAATATCGCGGCAGGTAAAAAGCCAGCCGAATCACATCCGGGCAGCTACGCTTATACAGGTAGCAATTATCGGGAGGGGTTATGCTGACTCACTCTGAAGCAAAACGATGGGCCACCCTAATGCTCAAGGCGGCATTATGCGATGGTATGAAACCTGATGAGATTTCCCGGCAGGTACATCTGGTCTGCGATCATCATGGTAGGGAGTGCCTCGAAGAACTCATTGAGGAAATTCTGATAGAAGCAGGTCGTATCGGACCTAAACATAGCGATGGACAACTTAGGCCTCATTGAGTCTGAATCTTAATATCCCAGACGGCACGTGTAACAGCGTGCCTAGAAATCGGTTATCTATCCTTAATGTGGGCATATCCAGTTAAACATGCCACAATACAGGCCTAAACCGGCTTAAATTTTTGCTAAATCAGGATATTAACTACCCATGAAGGGTAAATATAAAGCCGTTCTGGCACTCCTCTTATTATTGATTCTCGTGCCGCTGACGCTAGTGATGACGCTTGGCCTGTGGGTGCCTACGTTGGTGGGTATCTGGTTACCCGTTGGAACACGCATCGCGCTGGATGAAAGCCCGCGGCTGACACGGCATGGGTTGCATATACCTGAACTCCGCTATCTGGTTGAAGATTGCCCGCTAGCACGCATCACTCAGGCGGATCTGTCTCACCCCAGCCGCTGGTTGCTCAATGTCGGGACCATTGAGTTGGATTCAGCTTGCCTGGCCAAATTGCCGCAGGCAGAGCCATCGCCGGCAGCGCCTAAAACGCTGGCTGAATGGCAGTCAATGCTGCCCAATACCTGGATTAACATCGACAAACTTATTCTTTCTCCATGGCAGGAATGGCAGGGAAAACTGTCACTCTCGCTCACTCCCACCACTCAACAGCTGCGTTACCAGGGTGAAAAAGTTAAATTCCAGGGGCGTTTGCACGGGCAAAACCTCACGGTAACTGAGCTGGATGTTGCGGCATTTGAAGGCCAGCCGCCGGTAAAATTGGTCGGTGAATTTACTATGCCACTGGTTCCCGATGGGCTACCGGTAAGCGGTCATGCGGTTGCGACGTTAAGTCTGCCGCAAGAGCCTACGCTTGTGGACGCCGAACTGGAGTGGCAAGAAAACAGCGGACAACTGATTGTCATGGCGCGTGATAATGCCGATCCGCTGCTGGACCTTCCGTGGGAAATAACACGCCAGCAACTGACCATCAGCGACGGACGCTGGAACTGGCCTTATCAGGGATTCCCGTTAAGCGGGCGGTTGGGCATAAAAGTTGAAAACTGGCAGGCCGGACTGGAAAACGCGGTGGTGAGCGGGCGTCTGAACGTTCTGACGCATGGCGACGCCGGTAAAGGAAATGCCGTATTAACGCTGGGGCCGGGTAAGCTTGGCATGGATAGTAGCGAGATGCCGCTACAGTTGACCGGTGAAGCGAAACAGGGCGATCTGATCTTCTACGCGAAATTGCCCGCCAGACTTACCGGAAGTCTGAACGATCCACAATTGGCTTTTGAGCCCGGAGCGCTGCTGCGCTCACGTGGGCGGGTAATTGATTCGCTGGATATTGACGAGATTCGCTGGCCGCTGGCAGGCGTAAAAGTCACGCAACGTGGTGTGGATGGGCGTCTGCAGGCTATTTTACGTGCGCATGAAAACCAGATGGGGGGCTTTGAACTGCATCTGGATGGCCTGGCAAATGATTTTCTTCCTGATGCCGGTCGTTGGCAGTGGCGATATTGGGGGGAAGGCAGCTTTACGCCGATGCATGCCCGTTGGGACGTAGCGGGTAAGGGAGAATGGCATGACAACACCCTGAAGCTATTTGATCTTTCTACCGGATTTGATCATCTGCAATACGGCACGATGAAGGTGGAAAATCCGCGTCTGGTGATGGACGAACCGATAGTTTGGGTGCGGGATGCAACCAAACCGACATTTAGCGGCGCGCTGTCGCTGGACGCAGGGAACACCACCTTCACCGGGGGAAGCGTGTTACCACCATCGACGCTGAAGTTCAGTGTGGAAGGTAGCGATCCGACAATTTTCCAGTTCAAAGGCCAGCTTCACGCTGGGGCGATTGGGCCCGTACAGCTGAATGGTCGTTGGGACGGTATCCGCCTGCGCGGACAGGCCTGGTGGCCAAAACAATCGCTCACCGTATTCCAACCTCTGGTTCCACCTGACTGGAAAATGAAGCTACGTGAAGGTGATCTGTATGCGCAGGTCGCATTTTCGGCAGCCCCGGAGCAGGGCTTTGAAGCAGGCGGTCATGGGGTGTTAAAAGGCGGTAGCGCCTGGATGCCCGATAACCAAATCAACGGTGTCGATTTTGTATTGCCTTTCCGGTTTAGTGAAGGCGCATGGCAACTGGGTACGCGTGGACCTATTTCACTGCGTATTGCGGAAGTGGTGAATCAGGTGACGGTGAAGAATATCGCCGCCGATCTGCAGGGGGCGTACCCCTGGAGTGAAAACAACCCGTTACTGTTGAGCGATGTCAGTGCCGACCTGCTGGGTGGCAAAATCATCATGCAGCAACTGCGGATGCCGCAGCACGACCCGGCCTTATTGCGGGTGCAGAATATCTCTTCCAGCGAGCTTATCAGTGCGGTTAACCCCAAACAGTTCGCCATGTCTGGCCCGGTCAGTGGTGCGTTGCCATTATGGCTGGACAACGAAAAATGGATCATTAAAGACGGCTGGTTGACTAATCCAGGGCCGATGACGTTGCGTATTGATAAGGACACAGCGGATGCGGTCGTCAAAGATAACATGGCGGCGGGGGCGGCCATTAACTGGCTGCGTTATATGGAAATAAGCCATTCGTGGACGAAAATAAATCTGGATAACCTCGGTGTCTTAACCATGCAGTCAACCGTGACTGGCAATAGTCGGGTAGATGGCAAAGTAGGTACGGTTAATTTGAATTATACCCACGAGGAAAACGTCTTTACGCTATGGCGCAGTTTGCGTTTTGGCGACAATTTACAGGCATGGCTTGAACAAAATGCAGCGCTGCCGGAAACCCATTGCCCGGAAGGCAAGGAATGTGAGGAACAACAATGAAAACGATAGCTGCCATGCTAGGTCTGCTGACTTCATCTCTGCTGGTAGGATGTACTCCCAGAATCGAAGTGGCTGCGCCAAAAGAGCCCATCACCATTAATATGAACGTCAAAATCGAGCATGAGATCCATATCAAAGTTGATAAAGACGTCGAAAGTTTATTGAAATCGCGCAGCGATTTGTTCTGAGGTCATGATGAGAAAACAGTTTGCAGTGGCGCTGGTCGTCCTGAGTTTACTCAGCAGCAATGCGTGGGCATTGACCCTGAATGAAGCCAGAACTCAGGGGCGAGTAGGGGAAACGCTCAATGGCTATCTGGTTGCATTGAAAACCGATGCCGAAACGCAGGCGCTGGTGAGTGAGATTAATAAAGCGCGCAACGCCAGCTATCAGCAACTGGCTGAGAGCAATAATATTCCGCCAGATGAAGTGGCAAAAATGGCCGGGCAAAAGCTGGTTGCTCGCGCTAAACCGGGGGAGTATGTGCAGGGTATAAATGGTAAGTGGCTGAGAAAAGAGTAAATCGCTTTTTCACACTGCCAGAGGGACACGACGCTGGATTATTCATCGACATCGCAATAGTTGCCACACGGCATAAAATGGATGCTGGTATAGTCCAACACCGGTCGCGTCGTAGGGTGAAATCATGTGGCTTTTCAAGTGGTATGTCTGGAATCGTTGGGTATTCAAGCTGTTAAGCCGGGATGTCGCGGAACCGGAACAGTTTTTGCTTCATTGTTGGGAAGAGAATCTGGCGAAATGCAGGGATTATGCAACCATCTGGCGTGATATCAATCGCATTCACGGCAAACAGATACAAATGCAGGGAAAGAAGTAAGTGTCGGAGAAACCCTCCCACCGGATGGTGAGAGGGGGAATTATCAGGCAGCTACCACGCTGTCGATAGCGGCTTTCGCATCGGACTGTGCTTTAGACGCCACTTCCGGGCCGTAAGCAATACCTTCAGCAAAGACGACATTCACGTCGGTGATGCCGATAAAGCCCAGGAATACGTTCAGGTACGGCGTGATCAGGTCGGTTGGTGTGTCTTTATGGATACCACCACGGCTGGTCAGCACCACCGCGCGTTTACCTGTCACCAGACCTTCCGGGCCTTTCTCGGTATAACGGAAAGTCACACCTGCACGGGCAATCAGGTCAAAGTAGTTTTTCAGCTGCGTTGGGATGTTGAAGTTGTACATCGGCGCGGCGATAACAATCACATCATGCGCTTTCAGCTCAGCAATCAGCTCATCGGACAGCGCCAGCGCTTCTTGCTGACGCGGCGTCAGCGGTGTATCGCTCGGGCGCATCGCACCCACCAGTTCGCCATCCAGTACCGGTACTGGATTTGCAGCCAGGTCGCGGACAGTGATTTCATCAGCAGAGTGCTTTTCACGCCACTGTTCAACAAAATAATCAGACAACTGACCAGACTGAGAGTACCCTGCCAGAATACTGGATTTAAGAACTAATACCTTGCTCATGGGTGTTTCCTTTTATGTGTTTGAAGGGGTAGTGCCCCGTTGCTTGTTGACACTTTATTCACAATCCTGTCGCAGTGATAGCGCAATATATCGAATCCTATGTTCGAAATTATTGAACAACACATGAAAAGCGCCGATGTGGTACTCTATACCCATCATCTAAAAGAGATTTAACCCGGCAGAGCACTGCCTTTTAACGCTATGACAGAACAACAAAAATTAACCTTCAACATGTTGCAGCAACAGCTGGACTCACTGATGCTGCGTGACAGACAGCGTTTTGCCCGCCGCCTGCACGGTGTGAAGAAGGTTAAAAATCCTGATGCACAACAGGCCATTTACCAGGAGATGGCGAAAGAGATTGAACTGGCAGCCGGTAAAGTTGTGCTGCGTGAAGCTGCGCGTCCGGAAATCCGCTACCCGGAAAACCTGCCCGTCAGCCAGAAAAAACAGGATATTCTGGAGGCTATTCGCGACCATCAGGTGGTGATTGTCGCCGGTGAGACCGGTTCGGGGAAAACCACCCAGTTACCCAAAATATGTATGGAACTGGGGCGCGGGGTAAAAGGGCTGATAGGCCATACCCAGCCGCGTCGTCTGGCGGCGCGCACCGTGGCGAACCGTATTGCGGAAGAGCTGCAGACCGAGCCGGGCGGCTGTATCGGTTATAAGGTACGTTTCAGCGATCATGTCAGTGATAACACCATGGTCAAGCTGATGACGGACGGTATCCTGCTGGCAGAAATCCAACAGGATCGGCTGCTAATGCAGTACGACACCATCATCATCGATGAAGCGCATGAACGCAGTCTGAATATCGATTTTCTGCTCGGCTATCTGAAAGAACTTCTACCGCGTCGCCCGGATCTAAAAATTATCATCACTTCGGCGACCATCGATCCTGAACGTTTTTCAAAGCATTTCAATAACGCGCCGATTATCGAAGTCTCCGGCCGAACGTATCCGGTGGAAGTGCGCTATCGTCCAATTGTTGAAGATGCAGATGACACTGAGCGTGACCAGCTGCAGGCAATTTTTGATGCCGTAGATGAACTGGGGCGTGAAGGGCCAGGCGACATTCTGATCTTCATGAGCGGCGAACGTGAAATTCGCGATACCGCCGATGCGCTGAATAAGCTGGATTTGCGCCATACCGAAGTGCTACCGCTGTATGCGCGTCTTTCAAACAGCGAACAGAACCGCGTGTTCCAGTCGCACAGCGGTCGCCGTATCGTGCTGGCGACCAACGTGGCGGAAACGTCGCTGACCGTTCCGGGAATCAAATACGTAATTGACCCGGGCACCGCGCGTATCAGCCGTTACAGTTACCGCACCAAAGTTCAGCGCTTGCCGATTGAACCGGTGTCGCAGGCCTCTGCTAACCAGCGTAAAGGTCGCTGCGGTCGTGTTTCGGAAGGGATCTGTATTCGTCTGTATTCCGAAGACGATTTCCTGTCGCGCCCGGAGTTTACCGACCCGGAGATCCTGCGTACCAACCTGGCATCCGTTATTTTGCAGATGACCGCGTTGGGGCTGGGCGATATCGCGGCGTTCCCGTTTGTTGAAGCGCCGGATAAGCGCAATATTCAGGACGGTGTGCGCCTGCTCGAAGAGTTGGGGGCGATAACCACCGACGAACAGGCAACCGCATACAAGTTAACGCCGTTGGGCCGTCAGCTGTCGCAACTTCCGGTAGACCCACGGCTGGCGCGAATGGTGCTGGAAGCGCAAAAACATGGTTGTGTGCGCGAAGCGATGATCATTACCTCAGCGCTGTCCATTCAGGATCCGCGCGAGCGTCCAATGGACAAGCAGCAGGTATCCGATGAGAAGCATCGCCGTTTCCACGACAAAGAGTCTGATTTTCTTGCATTTGTGAACCTGTGGAACTATCTCGGCGAGCAGCAAAAAGCGCTGTCGTCAAACCAGTTCCGTCGCCAGTGCAAACTTGATTTTCTGAACTACCTGCGCGTGCGCGAGTGGCAGGATATCTACACGCAACTGCGCCAGGTGGTGAAAGAGTTGGGTATTCCGGTCAACAGCGAACCCGCTGAATATCGGGAGATCCACGTCGCGTTGCTGACCGGTTTACTGTCGCACATCGGGATGAAAGATACCGATAAACAGGAGTTTACCGGGGCGCGTAACGCTCGCTTCTCGATCTTCCCGGGTTCAGGTTTATTCAAAAAACCGCCGAAGTGGACGATGGTCGCGGAGCTGGTGGAAACCAGCCGCCTGTGGGGACGTATTGCCGCGCGTATCGATCCCGAATGGGTGGAACCGGTAGCCCAGCATCTGATCAAACGTTCATACAGTGAACCGCACTGGGAACGCGCGCAGGGTGCTGTGATGGCGACAGAAAAAGTCACTGTCTACGGCTTACCGATTGTTGCGGCCCGTAAGGTAAATTACAGCCAGATCGATCCCGCGTTGTCGCGTGAACTGTTCATTCGTCATGCGCTGGTGGAAGGTGACTGGCAAACGCGCCATGCGTTTTTCCGTGACAATCTGAAGTTACGGGCTGAAGTGGAAGAGTTAGAGCACAAATCACGCCGTCGCGACATTCTGGTCGATGATGAGACGCTGTTTGAGTTTTACGACCAACGCATCAGCCATGACGTGGTTTCTGCTCGTCACTTTGATAGCTGGTGGAAAAAGGTCAGCCGTGAAACGCCGGATCTGCTCAACTTTGAAAAGAGCATGCTCATCAAAGAGGGCGCGGAGAAAATCAGTAAGCTGGATTATCCGAACTTCTGGCATCAGGGTAACCTTAAGCTGCGCCTGAGCTACCAGTTCGAACCTGGAGCCGATGCGGACGGTGTGACCGTACATATTCCACTCCCGCTGCTTAATCAGATCGAAGAGAGCGGTTTTGAATGGCAAATCCCGGGGCTGCGCCGCGAACTGGTGATCGCCCTGATTAAGTCGTTACCAAAACCGGTACGACGCAACTTTGTGCCCGCGCCGAACTATGCGGAAGCGTTTTTAGGCCGCGTCACACCGCTGGAACTGCCGCTGCTGGACTCGCTGGAGCGTGAACTGCGCCGCATGACCGGCGTTACCGTTGACCGTGAAGACTGGCACTGGGATCAGGTGCCCGATCACCTAAAAATCACCTTCCGGGTGGTGGATGATAAAAATAAGAAGCTACAGGAAGGACGTTCGCTGCAAGATTTGAAGGATGCGCTGAAGGGTAAAGTTCAGGAAACATTGTCTGCGGTGGCTGATGACGGCATCGAACAGAGTGGGTTGCACATCTGGAGCTTCGGTCAACTTCCGGAAAGTTACGAACAAAAACGCGGTAACTATAAGGTGAAAGCGTGGCCGGCGCTGGTCGATGAGCGTGACAGCGTTGCCATCAAACTGTTTGATAATCCGTTGGAACAACAGCAGGCGATGTGGTGCGGTTTACGCCGCCTGTTGCTGCTGAATATTCCTTCGCCAATCAAATATTTGCATGAGAAGCTGCCCAATAAAGCCAAGCTGGGGCTGTACTTTAACCCATACGGTAAAGTTCTGGATTTGATTGACGACTGTATCTCCTGCGGTGTGGATCAGTTAATTGACGCCAACGGTGGCCCGGTGTGGACTGAAGAAGGCTTTACCGCGCTGCATGAGAAAGTGCGGGCTGAACTGAACGATACGGTGGTGGAGATTGCGAAGCAGGTCGAACAGATCCTGACCGCAGTGTTTAATATCAATAAACGTCTGAAAGGGCGCGTGGATATGACCATGGCGCTGGGTCTCGCGGATATCAAATCGCAAATGGGCGGACTGGTGTATCGCGGGTTTGTTACCGGCAATGGTTTCAAACGCTTGGGCGATACGTTGCGTTATTTGCAGGCTATTGAAAAACGTCTGGAAAAACTGGCTATCGATCCGCACCGTGACCGTGCACAGATGCTGAAAGTGGACAGTGTGCAGCAGGCCTGGCAGCAGTGGTTCAATAAACTGCCTCCCGCGCGCCGTCAAGATGCCGATGTCAAAGAGATCCGCTGGATGATAGAAGAGCTGCGCGTCAGCTATTTTGCCCAGCAGCTTGGTACGCCGTATCCGATCTCCGATAAACGTATTCTGCAGGCGATGGAGCAGATTTCGGGATAAATCGGTGCAGGGCCGTAGGCCGGATGAGGTGTAGCCGCCACCCGGCATCTGTACCCGGTAAAGATAAACACCAGGAGTCATCAATATGAGTCAGTTTCCGACACTTTCCGCAACCACCCTTGCGGCTATCAATACCGTAGGGCGATGGCTGGCGCAGAATGATTTTACGGGGAATATCACCGTTCAGTCAGATTGCGTGATTCTGGCAGGAAACGCGGTTATTCCTACCATCGACGCCGCCTGTCGGATCGCGAAAGAGCAACAGGTTCCCTTGCTGATTAGCGGTGGTATCGGTCATTCCACGCGCTTTCTGTATGATGCGATTGCCCAGCATCCGCGTTATAACATCATTCGTACTACCGGACGCGCGGAAGCGGCGATCCTTGCCGATATTGCTCACCAGTTCTGGCAAATTCCGGGTGAGAAAATTTGGGTGGAAGATCAGTCGACAAACTGCGGTGAGAATGCCCGGTTTAGCTGTGCATTACTAAATCAGGCGGCAGAAAGTATTCATACCGTCATAGTGGTGCAGGATCCCACTATGCAACGCCGCACAATGGCCACGTTTCAGCGCGTCACCCGCGATGAGCCGCATGCGCCGCGCTGGTTGAGTTTCCCTGGTTTCATCCCTGAACTGTCTCAGCAGCACAACGGCGTGGATTTTGTGCCTGCCGCAGAAGGTCTGTGGTCGGTAGAACGCTACCTTTCTCTCATTACCGGTGAACTTCCGCGTCTGCGTGATGATGCAACTGGCTACGGGCCCTGTGGACACGATTTTATCGTACATGTTGATATACCCCAGGACGTCGAGCAAGCCTGGCAGCAGCTAAAAAATGATACCGCGCTGACCGACTTACTGGAGAGCCGTTCTCTGTAATTCTTGCTGCCCGTTTGTCGGCGTTTTACGGCAAACGGGCAGAAATCCCACCTGGTTTTTCTCTTTATTCTTACTTTTCCAGACGCTTTTATGAAGCAGTTCACAGAACCGCCACTCCAGCGATAATGCGTCATGCATGATTGATATTAATTAACAATAGTTTTACTTGTTAAAAACAAATCAATCACAGGAGAGCCGCATGTCAGTACCCGTACAACATCCTATGTATATCGATGGGCAGTTTGTGACCTGGCACGATGACGCCTGGATTGATGTCGTCAATCCGGCCACGGAAGAGATTATCTCGCGTATTCCCGATGGGCGTGCCGAAGATGCGCGTAAAGCGATCGATGCCGCGGATCGCGCTCAGCCGCAATGGGAAGCGTTGCCTGCCATTGAGCGGGCAAACTGGTTACGCAAAATTTCTACAGGTATCCGCCAGCGAGCCGATGAAATCAGCGCATTGATTGTGGCGGAAGGTGGAAAAATTCAACAACTGGCTGACGTTGAAGTCGCGTTTACCGCTGATTATATCGATTACATGGCGGAGTGGGCGCGTCGCTATGAAGGCGAGATCCTGCAAAGCGATCGCCCAGGTGAGAATATATTGCTGTTTAAGCGTGCACTGGGCGTGACGACGGGCATTCTGCCGTGGAACTTCCCGTTTTTCCTGATTGCCCGCAAACTGGCTCCCGCCTTGCTGACGGGAAATACCATCGTCATTAAGCCGAGTGAATTCACACCGAATAACGCCATCGCCTTTGCCAAAATTGTTGATGACATTGGTTTACCGCGCGGAGTCTTTAACCTGGTGCTGGGACGCGGTGAAACGGTCGGGCAGGAGCTGGCCGGAAACCCGAAGGTCGCCATGGTGAGCATGACCGGTAGCGTCGGTGCGGGTGAGAAAATTATGGCCGCAGCGGCCAAAAACATCACCAAAGTTTGTCTGGAGTTGGGTGGCAAGGCCCCGGCTATCGTGATGGACGATGCTGACCTTGAGCTGGCGGTGAAGGCTATTGTTGACTCGCGGGTGATCAATACCGGACAGGTATGCAACTGTGCCGAGCGCGTATACGTTCAGAAAGGTATCTATGACCAGTTCGTTAATCGTCTGGGTGAGGCGATGAAAGCCGTGCAGTTTGGCAATCCGGCCGAACGCAATGACATTGCGATGGGGCCGCTGATTAATGCCGCTGCGCTGGCGCGTGTAGAGCAAAAAGTCGAGCGAGCGGTGCAGGAAGGCGCCCGTGTGGTGCTGGGTGGTAAAGCCGTTGCTGGTAAAGGTTATTACTATCCGCCGACATTACTGTTAGACGTGCGCCAGGATATGGCGATTATGCACGAGGAGACGTTTGGTCCGGTGCTGCCGGTGGTGGCATTTGATACGCTGGAACAGGCGTTGACGATGGCCAATGACAGCGACTACGGACTGACCTCATCGATCTATACGCAGAATCTGAATACGGCAATGAAGGCGATTAAGGGGCTGAAGTTTGGCGAAACCTATATTAATCGCGAAAACTTCGAGGCGATGCAGGGCTTCCACGCTGGCTGGCGCAAGTCCGGGATTGGCGGGGCAGATGGTAAACACGGTCTGAATGAATACCTGCAAACACAGGTAGTGTATTTGCAGTCTTAAGTTTTTCGCCGGGTGAGCCTGTACGCCACCCGGCGCAATTCTCACACTTTGGTGGCGATCCAGTTCATCATCATTTCCGGCCAGATGGCCAGCGGTAACCCTTGCGCATCGCGAATACCAAATCCGTGCTTACCGCGTTCAAACAGATGCATTTCGACCGGAACGCCCAGCCCACGTAGCGAATTAAAGAAAACCAGGCTGTTTTCTACTTTCACCGCCGGATCGTCGATGGCGTGTAGCAGGAATGTCGGCGGTGTCGTGTTATCCACTCGCTCTTCCAGAGAATAGTGGCGCAGATCTTCCTTTTCGGGCGTAGCGCCAACCAGCTCAAGACGAGAGCCCGGGTGGCCGATGTCTTCACGCAGAGTAATCACCGGGTAGACCAACGCCATGAACGCAGGACGCGTTGGTTGCTCGTCTATGCTATCAATCGGTGTATAAACCGGTTCGGCAAACCGGGTTCCCAGACTGGCGGCTACGTGACCACCGGAAGAGAAGCCCAACACACCGATACGATCAGGGTTAATTTTCCATTCATGGGCGTTGGCGCGAATGTAGCGCATGGCGCGCTGGGCATCGGCCAGCGGCGCGTTTGCACCTTCCTCATGGCCATCACCCGGCATGCGGTAGGTCATCACAAACAGGGTATAACCGCGGGCGTTAAAGAATGGTGCCAGTACGCTGCCTTCTTTATCCATCACCACGCGACGGTAAGAACCTCCCGGTGTAACAAGGATCCCTACGCCGTTAGGTTTTTCGGGGGCATAAACGGTAATTTCCGGGGCGCGAATACCGGTGACAGCACGATCATACTGAGATGTTCCTGTATGTCGGGGTTCTGGCGTAAAGACCGCATCGCTGTTTTTTGCTCCGGGGGCTTCACTCTGCGGCCAGAATGAGACGGTGGTTGCGTGGGCAACGGCTTGCTCCATCATGTTTTCTAACGTTTCACGACTCAGTGCTTCCATTACTATGCTCCCTCAGTGGCAAAGGTTAGCTATAGCACAGTCAGTGAATTGAAAACGGGGAGAGACTCACAACGTATTGAATTCGCGGGAAATGAAAGAGGGCGGAGGCAGGCCTCCGCCAGAACATTAGAGCTTGATAAATTTATCCAGCGTACGAATAAGCTGGGTGACAAAACCGTATTCGTTATCGTACCAGGCGACGGTTTTTACCAGTTGCAGATCGCCCACTTCGGTAATCTCGGTTTGTGTTGCATCAAATACCGAACCGAAATGCGAGCCAATGACATCTGACGAGACGATTTCCTCGTCGGTATAACCAAACGACTCATTATTTTGCGTGGCTTTTTTCAGCGCGTTGTTGACCTCTTCAGCAGTGACTTTTTTCCCCAATATCGATACCAGTTCCGTGACAGATCCTGTTTTCACCGGAACACGCTGGGCATGGCCTTTTAATTTTCCGCTCAACGCCGGAATAACCAGACCAATGGCCTTGGCGGCACCAGTGGTATGGGGAATGATGTTCTCTGCTGCTGCCCGCGAGGCGCGCAGATCTTTCCCGCGTGGACCATCAACCAGCGACTGCGTTCCCGTGTAGGCGTGGATGGTGGTCATAGTGCCAAGCTGAATACCGAAGCTATCGTGCAGCGCTTTCGCCATCGGTGCCAGGCAGTTGGTGGTGCACGATGCGACCGAGATAATCCGATCGTTCGCATCCATTGTGTCGTCGTTGACGTTAAAGACAATGGTCTTCATGTCGCCAGCCGGGGCGGATATCAGCACTTTTTTGGCACCTGCATCCAGGTGCGCGTTGGCTTTTTCTGTCGAGGTATAAAAACCGGTGCATTCGATGATTATCTCAGCGCCAGTGGTTTTCCACGGGATATTTTTGGCCTCTTTTTCTGCGTAAACCGTGATTTTTTTACCGTCGACAATCAGCGCGTCTTCGGTAAAGTCGATGCTCCAGGGAAACGGGCCGTAGTTTGAATCGTGCTTTAACAGATAGGCGAGAATTTTGGGCGAGGTGAGGTCATTAATGGCCACAACCTCCACGTTGCTTTTGACTTCCAGTAGCCGACGCAATACCAGACGGCCGATACGACCAAAACCGTTAATGCCAATTTTACTCATGGTTTTCTCCTGTCAGGATGAGGCGGTACGACATATTTTCCTTACCAGGCTTAGTCCAGACAGGCATCCTCGGCAATAGCGGTTCTTGCGGTTAAGCGTAAGCGACTGAAAATGGGTGAACAAAAGTTAATGAATTTTTAACAAAAGCCCGTTATGTTGACGCATTATTGTTTTTATTCAGGAAGTGTTATGGGGAATAAGTATTCTGGCCTGCAAATCGGTATTCACTGGCTGGTCTTTTTGTTAGTTATTGTGGCCTATAGCGCCATGGAGTTTCGCGGATTTTTCCCGCGCAGCTATCGTCCCTTATTCAACATGGTGCACGTATCCTGTGGTATCACGATATTAACGCTGATGGTGGCGCGTCTGCTGGTCAGGCTGAAATATCCGGCACCGCCGATTGTGCCAAAACCAAAGCCAATGATGACCGGCATGGCGCATCTGGGGCATCTGGTTATCTATCTGTTGTTTATTGTGCTGCCTATTATTGGGCTGGTGATGATGTACAACCGGGGTAATCCGTGGATTGCATTCGGCATAGTTATGCCGCATGCGGCAGAGGCTAACTTTGATTTAGTGGATATGCTGAAGTCCTGGCACGTGACGCTGGCAAACCTGGGTTATTTTGTTATTGGTCTGCATGCCGTTGCCGCCCTGATGCATCACTATTTCTGGAAGGATAATACGCTGTTGCGCATGATGCCGCGTAAACGCTCCTGAGGTAATGCCCCGCAAATGCGGGGCATTTTTTTAGCCGATTAATTTTCGCAGGGTGGTGCTTTTCGTACGCTTTGAACCTGGGAGACGCGTTTTTTCAGGCTGACGATAGCCAGCGCAACAACAATCAGCACAATACCGCAGCCTTCAACAACGCCAGGCTCTTCACCCAGCAACCACCAGGAAAACAGAACGCCACAGACAGGTACCGCCAGCGTACTTAAGCTGGCAATACTGGCTGGTAAGTTACGCAACACAAACAGCCATAAACTCCATGCCAGCGCCGTCGCCAGCACGGCGCTATAAGCCAATGCCCAGAAAACGACAGGTTGCCAGTCTGGAGCTCGCTGTGGAACCAGCCAGGCCACCAGGCTCATCACCAGCGCGGCATACAGCATCTGCCATGCGGTCAACGCTAACAGATCGATATTCGGATGGCGGGTATACATTCGCTTGGTGACAATCGCGCTGGCCCCCCAACTGATCCCAGAAAGGATCGCCAGTAGCGCGCTCTGCATTGAGGCAAAGTTCAGTTGCCATGGCTGTAAAACCAGCAATAATCCCGCTGCTGCCACGGCAATGGCGAAATACTGTAAACGCCGCATGCGTTCACCGAGGAAAATGGCGGCCATAATCACCACCCAGAATGGCATGGTATAACTCAGTATGGCTACTTTACCTGCACCGCCGCTGACTAGCGCCCATTGTGATAATCCAACCATGCCGCATGTTTGTAGCAAGGCGATCGCTAACGTATAGCCGAAAGGTGTCGGGCGCATTCCTCGGCCACGCAGTAACAGAACGATGAATAACAATAATGCGCCAAAAGAACAGCGTAGTGCGGTGAAGTCGAACGCGCCGATGTAGTGCGTGACCTGTTTCATCGCGATCCAGCTGTAGCTCCAGATGAGCGTTAAGGTGATGAGGCCGCCAATGGCCAGCGGATGACTTTTCCCTGCGGTGGTCATAATGTGTCCGTTTTAATGATTTTAGTACGCCACTATACGCGCTTTCAGGGCGCCGTAGTCGTTATCATTCCGGCTGAGTACATGTCGCGAAAATTTGTACTTTCTTCTGTGGAATAAAACCGAAAATTATTTTTCCAGATAGCATAAACGCTTACCGGCAAGATGGTTAAACAACGCTCAGTTCGCCACGTCTGTCACTTGATCACTGTCCTCATTAAAACTACTGTATATAAATACAGTCATATGAGAGGCAGATTATTATGTTGTTTTTCCAGCCAGTTGAACATCCCGAAATCAAACACTTCCCGCTATTTAGCGATCTCGTGCCCTGCGGTTTTCCTTCTCCGGCGCAGGATTACGTTGAGAAACGTATCGATCTTAACGACCTGTTGGTGCAGCATCCCAGCGCAACCTATTTTGTAAAATCGTCTGGCGACTCCATGATGGGGGCAGGGATCGGTGCTGGCGACTTGTTGGTAGTCGACAGTGCCAGAAAAGCGGCCCACGGAGACATTGTGATTGCTGCTATTGAAGGCGAATTCACCGTTAAGCGCCTGCAATTGCATCCGGTGGTGATGTTGAAGCCAGAGAACAGCGCCTACGCACCGATCATGATCGGCAGCGAGGACACGCTGGATATATTTGGCGTGGTGACATTTATCATTAAATCCGCGGGCTGATCATGTTTGCGCTGGTGGATGTTAATTCGTTTTATGCCAGTTGTGAATCGGCATTCCGACCGGACCTGAAAGGTAAACCCGTTGTTGTTCTTTCAAATAATGATGGCTGCGTCATTTCCAGCAGCGCGGAAGCGAAGGCGCTTGGCGTCAATATGGGAGCACCATACTTCAAACAGAAAGATCTGTTCAGGCGCTGCGGCGTGTTCTGCTTTAGTTCGAACTACGAGCTGTATGCGGATATGAGCAGCAGGGTAATGTCGATTCTGGAGGAGCTGTCTCCGCGCGTGGAAATGTACAGTATCGATGAAGCCTTTTGTGATTTAACTGGCGTGCGAAACTGCAGGGATCTTACAGATTTTGGTCGTGAAATCAGAGAAACCATTTTACAGAAAACGCGCCTCACGGTTGGGGTCGGTATCGCCCAGACCAAAACCCTGGCCAAGCTGGCGAACCATGCTGCCAAAAAGTGGCAGGAACAGACTGACGGGGTGGTGGATCTCTCGAATATTGAGCGTCAGCGTAAGCTGATGGCTGCGCTCCCGGTTGATGAAGTCTGGGGTGTCGGACGCCGTATCAGTAAAAAACTGGACGCTATGGGCATTAAAACGGTCTGCGACCTGGCGGATACCGATATTCGCTTTATCCGCAAACATTTCAACGTTGTGCTTGAGCGCACTGTGCGGGAATTGCGCGGTGAACCGTGCCTGGCGTTGGAAGAGTTTGCGCCAGTTAAGCAGGAGATCATTTGTTCAAGATCGTTTGGTGAAAAACTCACGGATTACAATGCGATGAGAGAGGCTATTTGTACCTATGCTGCACGTGCTGCGGAAAAATTACGCAGAGAGCACCAGTTCTGCCGGTTTATCTCTACGTTTATCAAAACCAGCCCATTTTCCCTGAATGAACCGTATTACGGTAACAGCGCATCGATAAAACTGCTGACACCAACCCAGGATAGTCGGGAAATTATAAGGGCGGCCACACGTAGCCTGGACGCAATATGGCGGGAGGGGCTGCGTTATCAAAAAGCAGGGGTCATGCTGGGCGATTTTTTTAGTTCTGGCGTTGCGCAGTTGAATTTGTTTGATGACAACGCCCCACGGCATAACAGCGATAAGCTGATGGCCGTTCTGGATACGCTCAATGCTGATAAAGGTAAAGGAACGCTCTATTTTGCCGGACAAGGTATACAACAACCGTGGGCGATGAAGCGAGATATGCTCTCACCGCGTTATACAACGAGATACAGTGATTTACTGCGGGTTGGGTAGGGTGGTTATCGTAAATAAGTCTTAAGAGCGATTCTAAAACTGTCCAGAAATAAATAAAAAAACGATTATCAGCCGCCATTAAAAATTTTATTGTAGCGCCGACTAACAGATAACTAACTGACAAACGGCAAGTCTATAATAGGAAATTTATGAAAAAGACGCTTATTACACTCATTATTGCAAATGCGCTGACCGCGACTACGGCATTTGCCGCAGCGGATGCGGGAACCTGGTATGCTGGTGGGAAATTTGGTTGGTCGCATTACTTTGATACCAGCGCAAGCCAGCAAACGGGGGCTAATGGTAATAAATATGGTGATGTTGGTTTTGATAGCGATAACGTCGGTGGTGGTGTATTTACAGGCTATCAGATTACTCCATGGCTGGCAGTTGAAGGCGGTTATGACTATTTAGGCAACATGCAATTCAACGGTAAAAATGGCGCATCTGGTTCTCAAATGAAAAGTCAGGGCCTGCAATTATCTCTGAAGGCAAGTTATGGTCTGACAGATAATTGGGATCTCTACGGTCGTGCAGGGGCAATGGGATATCGCGCGGAGTCAGATATTAAAGGCAATAACCGCTTTGATACCGGTGTGCGTCCGGTTGTGGCTGTCGGTACGGAATATGCCTTTAACAAGAACTGGGCTGGTCGCGTGGAATACCAATGGGTGAGCAACGTGGGTAATGAAAACCAGATTGGCGTATCAAGCGATGTTAGTTCCGTTACCGCTGGGTTGTCATATCGCTTTGGCCAGCATGACGACGCGGAGGTTACGCCTGCTCCGGCAGTTGCCGCCACTCCTGCGCCTGAACCTCAGCGTTTTAACTTAAAATCTGATGTGATGTTTGGTTATGATTCAGCAGCACTAACCCCAGAAGGGAAAGCGGCGATTGCGCAGCTATACCGAAACCCCGGTCTGCAACCGGCAAAAGATAAAGCGACCGTTGTTATTGGCTATAGCGATCGCACCGGAGCCGCAGATTATAACCAGCAACTGTCGGCCCAACGCGCGCAGGCTGTCGCCGATGAATTAGTCGCATTAGGTATGCCGGCTGCAAACATTACTGCACAAGGATATGGTTCGAGTGATTCTGTCACGGGATCCAGTTGTGATGGGCAGACCGGACAGCAGCTGATCAATTGTCTTGCTCCAGATCGCCATGTCGTTGTTGAGATCACTGATAAGCACTAAATCGGTGTACAAAAGCCCTCCTCATTATTGAATGGGGAGGGCTTTTTTATTCGCACAGTGAACTATCATTAACTGTGACAAATTAAAGATGTTAGAGCGTAATTATGTTCATAGAATCCTTAGTTTCGAGAGCTAAAGGTAGATTATGGCGTTATTTTCTGCCACGGTTTACTCTGAAAAATCATGTGGATGATCAAGTATATAATTACTATGGTGTTTATTTTTCGGATGTAAAACAAGAAAAATATCAGCTTGTGAATCTAAGAGGCAAAAATGTTGTGCTTGAAAAATGGCATGCTGAGCAGCACGCCTATATGGAGAAAATAAACCTTCCACTCAATGATATTGAAAAAATGAATGTTGAGATTATTCATTGGAGAAAGCAAGGTCCGTTAAGGTTTGATTCGATTTTTCTTTTTGCAATAAATTATTTTACGCGTATTGCTTATGCAAAAAATGCTCTGACGAGAGCAAAAAGCAATCTCTTTTCTTCATTCGCCAGTAACAAGGCGTTGAATGGACTTGATCGTATAATGTTGCTACAGATGCTGGTGAACGAATATGTACATCAATCGCCAGAGAAAACTCACACTGGAGTGACATGTGATGAGGTTATTGATCTATTGTACGGGACGCTTTGGTATAAACATATCAAGAATGAAGATTTCAGGAGGAAGGTCTTTCTGCTGCTCCAGTCACTTGTAATTACAGAGGATGTCAGATTTAGTAATGAAAAATATTATATACAAGGCAAGGCTATTTCAACAATTGTTTCATGGGAATCTGAAGATAAACGGGAAAAGCAGCAGATCAGGATCCAGAAAAATATTAGTCGTTTGATGCTTGTGATTACCGCGTCCACATTGATGATCACCCTGGCAATACTGGCTCAGGCAGGCATTATTAATTTACATAATCTTTGGGGGAATCTGACACAGTTAAAGCCAATCAGGGTGTTGTTCAAATTAATGTGATAAAAAAACAATTTTTTTAGTCCTGGCAGTAATACAAACTTGTGATGCTGCGTTTCTCTGCTGCCGTACTCCTTGAAATGCTGAATAATATCCGTTCCCTCGCGATGGCCTGTGATGAGGTATTGATAAATCTGCTGCGGTGAACCATAAATTAGTAATCCTGGTTGCCCTGGGCGTTATCGTTCGGTTTTTTCATTGGGGTGGAAAGTTCCGTGAATGTTGCGGTGACGTCCTGATCGGGGCAGTGATCATGATGTTTGCAGCAGCTCACCTCCCAAACGTAACGTTCACTATCCCGCAAGTTGGCGAGGTCACATTTACACACAATGAGATCGTGTTTGTGTTGGGTATGCTCGGTTATAAGGGGCTGAAGGAAGTTATCTTCGGGGTATTAAAAAACGGTTTGGTATCGATTTGCGCAAGCTTATAGCGCAACGAAAAAATAATTAAGGGGAATGAAGCCCGTACGAATTAACGGGCTTTACATAGATTACTTTAGTCTGATGTTCGGCAAGATATCCTGTCTGGCTACAGATTGAACTTTCCAGGCCCCGCCTTCCTGCACCATACAGTCGATAACGGTATGTGCTTTATTCGTTCCAAACGACACATAAACTTGCATACACACGGGATCATAATCTGACGACACAATCTCGATCTGCCGCCAGTCTTCACTATAATCCTGGGCTTTGATAAACATATCAGAGTCCGGTACGTCTTCGGTATTGGGGTCAGCCGCATTAGATTTTTTCAATGCGGCAATCGTGCTGGTAGTGACATAAGGTTTAAGTCCAGCGTAATCCGTTAAAGGATTTTTCTCTTTTAACAATTGTGCAATATACCAGTGATTAAATTTCAATGCTGCTGCCTCTGGACCAGTAGGGGAAACAGTCGCGAACGCGGAAGTGCAGATTAATAGGCTGGTAAATATTAATAATTTCATATCAATTGTGCCGAATTTCAATATTTGGGAAATGATATTAGACACTAATCATCAACCAATTAGCTAAACAGTTATACATCAAAATCAGCCGCCCTCGGGCATTTTTTTATTGCCAGTAATCAGCACCCAGCTCCATCGCAGCGTAGTGACTATTAGAAGGTGGTTGACCGCCGCCAGCGGGAACTGGCGACAGTCATTCATACCCACATAGCGCTATGGATATAAACCGGGGGTCCGTTTGCCTGCACAGGCGATAGTAAACGGGTGTCCGCATATATCCGATAACAGCTTAATCTAAGCTACTGATATTAAATAAATCATATATTTTACAATCAAATAACAAATCTGATAGTATACCCCCCTATAGTATTTGGAGGGCGTATGCCGCATTCACCCGAAGATAAAAAACGCATTCTTACCCGTGTACGCCGTATTCGCGGTCAGGTTGATGCGCTTGAGCGCGCACTGGAGTCCGGCGAACCATGCCTGGCTATACTGCAGCAAATAGCCGCTGTGCGCGGTGCATCAAATGGCCTGATGGGCGAAATGGTTGAGATCCATCTGAAAGACGAGCTGGTCAGTGGGGAAACTACGCCAGACCAGCGTGCCGTGCGTATGGCTGAAATCGGCCATCTTCTGCGTGCTTATCTAAAATAACATCATCACCTCGCAATAATGGGAAGAGACAAATGAAATCACGTGCAGCAGTTGCATTCGGCCCCGGCCAACCGTTAAAAATTGTCGAAATCGACGTCGCACCGCCAAAGAAAGGTGAAGTGCTGGTTAAAATTACCCATACCGGCGTGTGCCACACCGACGCCTTTACGCTCTCTGGCGACGATCCGGAAGGCGTATTCCCGGCGGTACTTGGCCATGAAGGTGGCGGCATTGTGGTTGAAGTAGGCGAAGGCGTCACCAGTCTGAAACCGGGCGATCATGTGATCCCGCTGTACACCGCAGAGTGCGGCGAGTGTAAGTTCTGTAAATCGGGTAAAACCAACTTGTGCCAGGCCGTACGTGCGACCCAGGGCAAAGGTCTGATGCCGGATGGCACAACGCGCTTCTCGTATAACGGTGAGGCGATTTATCACTATATGGGCACCAGCACCTTCAGCGAATACACCGTTTGCGCGGAGATCTCTCTGGCGAAGGTTAACCCGCAGGCCCCGCTGGACAAAGTGTGTCTGCTGGGTTGTGGCGTGACCACCGGTATCGGAGCAGTCCATAACACCGCAAAAGTGAAAGAAGGCGACACCGTCGCCGTATTTGGTCTGGGCGGTATTGGTCTGGCGGTAATTCAGGGCGCGGTGCAGGCGAAAGCCGGGCGTATTCTGGCCGTTGATACCAATCCGGAAAAATTTAAGCTGGCAGGTGAAATGGGCGCGACTGATTTCATCAACCCGAAGGATTACGACAAACCGATTCAGGATGTGATCGTTGAGCTGACCGATGGTGGCGTGGATTTTAGCTTTGAATGTATCGGCAACGTTAACGTGATGCGCGCGGCACTGGAATGTTGCCATAAAGGATGGGGCGAAAGCATCATCATTGGCGTGGCGGGAGCAGGGCAAGAGATCAAAACGCGTCCGTTCCAACTGGTTACCGGGCGCGTCTGGCGCGGTTCCGCGTTTGGCGGCGTGAAAGGGCGTACTCAACTTCCTGGCATGGTTGAAGAAGCAATGAGTGGGAAAATTCAGTTGGATCCCTTTATTACCCACCGTTTACCGCTGGAGCAGATTAACGAAGCGTTCGATTTAATGCATCAGGGTAAGTCCATCCGTACCGTTATCCACTTTGGCGATAACTGATTCATTGGCCAGCGGATTTAACCGCTGGCACTTTCCTGAATTTTTTAGAATTATGTTGTGAAAGTGTGACGAATCCGGCGCTTTTCACGGTAAGTAAACTTCCCGGATTGCCGATGACTATCTAACGGGCGTGTTTTCACGCATAAACCCTACAAGAGAGTCGACGGTCATGGACAACACTACATCGATGCAGGCCCAGCATAAACTGGGCTTTCTGCATCAAATCCGGCTGGTTCCGCTGTTTTCCTCCATTCTCGGTGGCATCCTTCTGCTGTTCGCCTTAAGTTCCGGACTGGCAAGCTATTTTCTTATGCAGGCCGATCGCGATCAGCGCGACGTGACCGATGAGATTCAGGTCAGGATGGGGTTATCTAACAGCTCTAACCATTTACGTACCGCACGTATCAACATGATCCACGCCGGCGCGGCGAGCCGTATTGCCGAAATGGATGACATGAAGGCCAATATTGCCGAGGCCGAAAAACGGATCAAGCAGTCGCAGGACGGTTTCAATGCTTATATGTCACGCGCGGTAAAAACGTCTGCCGATGAAGCGTTAGATGCTGAACTGAGCGCCAGCTTCAAAGCCTATATCGACGGCTTACAGCCTATGTTGAAGTACGCTAAAAACGGCATGTTTGAAGCGATCATCAACCATGAAAATGAACAGGCCAGACCGCTGGACTCTGCTTACAACAAGGTGTTGTTAAAAGCGATCGACATTCGTACCGCAAGGGCGAACCAGTTAAGCGAACAGGCGCACCAGCGTACACAGCTCGGCATGGCTTTTATGCTGGGTGCATTCGTTCTTGCGCTGGCGCTGACCGTAATGACGTTCATTGTTCTGCGCCGCACGGTCATTCATCCTCTGTTACGCGCGGCCAAGCGTATTGAGCAAATTTCCGCGGGCGATCTGACCATGCAAGATGAACCGACCGGGCGCAGCGAAATTGGTCGCCTGAGCCGCCATCTGCAGACAATGCAACGATCGTTGGGGAAAACGGTGGGTACGGTACGTCAGGGTGCGGAAGAAATATACCGCGGTACCAGTGAGATTTCGGCGGGTAATACCGATTTGTCTTCACGTACTGAACAACAGGCCGCAGCGATTGAACAAACGGCAGCCAGCATGGAAGAGCTGACCGCCACGGTGAAGCAAAACGCCGACAACGCGCATCACGCAAGCAAGCTGGCAGAAGATGCGTCCGGTAAGGCCAGTCGGGGCGGTCAGATGGTTTCTGGCGTGGTGAAAACCATGGGCAATATCTCAACGAGTTCGAAGAAAATCTCCGAAATCACAGCCGTGATTAATAGCATTGCTTTCCAGACCAATATCCTGGCGCTGAACGCGGCGGTTGAGGCGGCGCGGGCAGGAGAGCAGGGGCGTGGATTTGCCGTGGTCGCTAGTGAGGTCCGTACGCTGGCAAGCCGCAGCGCTCAGGCGGCAAAAGAGATTGAAGGATTGATCAGCGAATCGGTCCGACTGATTGACCAGGGCTCCGGAGAAGTCGTCGCGGCGGGCAATACGATGACGGATATTGTCGATGCGGTAAAACGCGTGACCGATATCATGCTGGAAATCGCGGCGGCTTCTGATGAGCAGAGCCGAGGTATCGTACAGGTGAGCCAGGCGATATCAGAAATGGATAAGGTGACGCAGCAAAATGCCTCGCTGGTTGAAGAAGCATCGGCTGCGGCGGCCTCTCTCGAAGAGCAGGCGGCGCGCTTAACGGAAGCCGTAGGTACATTTCGCTTAACGGGAACGAGTGCAATTAAACGCCCTCCCGTAACCACTACGCCTGACCATTCGCGTCCGCAGACGGCAACGGCCAGTGGCGATAACTGGGAAACGTTTTAACAATAAATTAAGGGACCTGATGGTCCCTTATATTTGGCATCAAAACGGTACGGTTTTGCGTATTGCGGCGATGAGGATCTGCGCGGCCTGAGAGAGTTGCACATCGACACGGGTAAGAATACCGATGGGTTCACCCGCACCATGGGTAGGTATCGGCAACGACACCAGCGTCGCCTGGCGTAAATCCTCTCTAACCGCACCTGAAGGGACAAACCACACATAGTCGTAATCAACTGTCAGCTGGCGGGAAAGCGATGCTGACAGCGTTTCAATGCAGCCTGGCGGCATTTTACAACCCTGACTTTGCAACAATGCTTCTGCGTGCTGGCGAGGTGCGGTTCCTTTTGGCGAAACCACCACCGGCCACTCCATTACCCGACTTAACGTGATGGTTTCCTGCAACAGCGGATGGTTAGGGCGCACGACCAGTTTAAGTGATTCCAGAAACAACAATTCATAGTTCAGACCGACCATTAATTCCGGATCGGCCATGCGACCAATGCCAAGATCGATTTCCCCGGATTTTAAACCTGCCAGAATCATCGGATTGCTCATGGTGGCGACCTGTAGCGTGGTCTCCATTTGCTGCTTGTGGAAAGGACCAATTACCGCAGGCAGAATGCCCAGTGCCGCGGTGGGTAAGGCCCCGATCCGTACGACATCAGTCTGCGATTCTTCGCGCTGATTTAACGCTTGTCCGGCGGTGTTGAGCGCATCCAGCACTCTTACCGCGTGGGTAAGAAACTGTTCTCCGGGCAGCGTTAACTGCGCGCCAAGGCGGCCACGCTCAAAGAGACGGGTACCGGTCAGTTGCTCCAGTTCATTTAGCGTTTTGGAGAGAGCCGGTTGGCTCAGGTTAAGGGTCTCAGCCGCGCGCCCCAACGTTCCCTGCTGTGCAACGGCGACAAAAGTATGAAGGTGGCGCAAGCGAATGCGCTGATTGAACAGAACATTTTTTTCCATAAGCGATGTTAAAAACAGAGCCGTATCGGTGACAAGTAAAGTTGTTTGTTTTTGATAACCTGATAGCAAAATATTATTAACATTTATCATGTTTTACTTACAACTGATTTATTTTGCTTATGTTTTGTACAGCATTGCTGGGTGGTGGGATCATGGAAGGGAGTATGTTCAGTCGTTATACTTTGGTGATTGTTTACTTTTGAACGATTTCACTTCACAAGGCACTGATGAATGATACATGTAATAGGGCACCTTAATCCCGATAGCGATGCCATCTGCACCGCCGCAATGACGGCGCGTTGGCTTAGTTTACGTGGCCAGCAGGCGACGGCATGGCGTTTGGGCGAGCCTAACCGCGAAACGCAGTTTATCTTTGAGCATGCGGGGCTGACGATGCCTGAACGGTTGACGTTTGAACTGACCGATCGTGATGTCTGGCTGGTCGATTTCACCGAGCCGGCCCAGGGACCGGAATCGTTAACAGAAAGTAACGTGGTGGGAATTATCGATCATCACCGACTTGGTGGGTTAGTCACCCGTCTGCCACCGGAAGTGTGGGTGAAGCCCGTCGGCAGTAGCGCAACCCTGCTGTGGCAACTGATGATGGAGGATGAACGCAACCAGTTATCTTCCGCTGAGGCTGTTTTACTGCTCGGCGCCGTATTGAGTGACACTGTCACGCTTCGTTCACCAACGACGACCACTGACGATCGCCAGGCGGTTGATGCGCTGGCCCAAAAAACCGGAGTGGATCTTGACGCTTTCAGTCGCGACCTGCTGTCAGCCAAAACAAGCGTGGAAGGGATGAGCGCCCGCGAGCTTCTGCAGAAAGACATTAAAACCTTCACCATCCATGGGCATTCAGTTTGTGTAGCGCAGCTTGAACTGTATGCGCTGCAACAGGTGGATGCGGTGCTGGACGATCTCCGTCAGGAAATGGCGCGCTATGCAGAAGAAAAGAACGCTGCGTTAGTCGTGCTGATGCTCACTGACATCAATCTGGGTGATACCAGCTTATGGTTTGCTGGAGCAGAACTTTCAGACATCCCGCAGCCTTGCAAGGTAGAAGGTATGCTTAGCCGTAAAAAACAGATGCTGCCCTGGCTGGAAAGTCATTTGAAACCACGCCAGTAGGTACTGTTCATCGTTTGTATGGGTGGGAAGTTTACGCGGGGTCACACTTTGTAAATTCTTCCCACCGGAGTCAGCGGCGTTTTCTACACTCCAGGTAATATTCACTGGAGGCATGACATTATGGCGAACACCATCACGGCAGATGATATTCGGGAACAATTTTCGCAGGCAATGTCAGCAATGTACCAGCAGGAAGTCCCGCAGTACGGCACGTTGCTGGAACTTGTCGCTGATGTGAATCTGGCGGTACTGGAAAATAATCCGACGCTGCATGAAAAACTGGCGAATGCGGATGAACTGGCCCGGCTAAACGTTGAGCGTCATGGCGCCATTCGAGTGGGTACCGCGCAGGAGCTTTCTACGCTGCGCCGGATGTTTGCCGTTATGGGCATGTATCCGGTGAGTTATTACGATCTCTCCCAGGCGGGCGTCCCCGTACATTCTACAGCCTTTCGTCCCATCGACGATGCCTCGCTATCGCGCAACCCGTTTCGGGTATTCACCTCGTTATTACGGCTCGAACTAATCGAAAACGCCGCGCTGCGGCAAAAAGCCGCTGAGATCCTCGCGAAACGCGATATTTTCACTCGCCGTTGCCACGAACTACTGGATGAATTTGATGCGCAGGGCAGTTTTACATCTGAACAGGCGCAAGAATTTGTGCATGAAGCGCTGGAAACATTCCGCTGGCATCAGCACGCCACGGTCGATGAAGAGACCTATCACGCATTACATAACGAACACCGGCTGATTGCTGATGTAGTGTGCTTCCCCGGTTGTCATATCAACCATCTGACACCGCGAACGCTGGATATTGACCGGGTGCAGTCGATGATGCCGGAATGCGGCATTGAACCGAAAATACTGATTGAAGGACCGCCGCGCCGCGAGGTGCCCATTTTATTGCGTCAGACCAGTTTCAAAGCGCTGGAAGAACCGGTGTTGTTTGCCGGTGAAATGCGCGGCACTCACACGGCACGTTTTGGTGAAATCGAACAGCGCGGCGTGGCCCTGACGCCGAAAGGCAGAGCGTTGTACGACGAATTGCTGAATAAAGCGGGAACGGGGAAAGACAATCTGACGCACCAGCTACACCTTCAGGAAGTATTCAAGGCCTTCCCGGACAGCGAATTCCTGCTGCGCCAGCAGGGGCTAGCCTGGTTCCGCTATCGTCTGACGCCATCGGGTGAAGCGCATCGGCAGGCGATTCGCCCGGATGACGATCCACAGCCGCTTATTGAACGGGGCTGGCTGGTTGCGCAACCCATCACCTACGAAGATTTTTTACCGGTGAGCGCCGCAGGAATTTTCCAGTCCAATTTGGGTAATGAAACACAGGCTCGCAGCCACGGAAATTCCAGCCGCGACGCGTTTGAACAGGCGCTGGGTTGCGCGGTTTATGATGAGTTTGCGCTGTATCAGGAGGCTCAAGAGCGAAGTAAACGTCGGTGTGGTTTACTTTAACGGAATTTACATGGGATTCGGTCTGTTCCCATCGACATAAAATATTTTCGATTTTGTACAGATAATCGGCGACCAACAATTGGATTATTAATGAATTTTGTCTAGAGTGAGCGGTCAGAAATGTGCACTCTCTTGCCGCTGATTTTGACCGGCGCGGGACCATTTACACGACCAGAAGGACTCACTTTCAGGCATGAATCGCAGACGATTTATTAAAGGTTCAATGGCAATGGCCGCCGTGTGCGGAACCAGTGGTATTGCATCACTCTTTTCCCGCGCCGCCTTTGCGGCAGAGTCTGACATTGCAGACGGAAAAACCGTACGTTTTGATTTTTCCGTTCTGCAATCGATGGCCCATGACTTAGCACAGAAGCCCTGGGGCGGCGCACCGCGCGCGTTACCGGAAACGCTGGCGAAACTGACGCCGCAGGCCTACAACAGCATTCAATATGACGCAGAGCAGTCTCTGTGGAACAATGTTGAAAATCGTCAGCTTGATGCGCAGTTCTTCCACGTGGGAATGGGCTTCCGTCGCCGTGTACGCATGTTCTCGGTTGATGGTAGTACGCATATGGCGCGTGAAATTCACTTCCGTCCGGAACTGTTTAAATACAACGACGCGGGTGTGGATACCAAACAATTGGAAGGGCAGACTGACCTCGGATTCGCTGGATTCCGCGTGTTTAAAGCGCCAGAACTGGCCCGCCGCGATGTCGTTTCTTTCCTGGGCGCCAGCTATTTCCGCGCCGTGGATGACACCTATCAGTACGGTTTATCGGCCCGTGGTCTGGCGGTAGATACCTACACCGACAGCAAAGAAGAGTTTCCTGATTTCACCTCTTTCTGGTTTGAAACGGTTAAACCGGGCGCAACCTCCTTTACCGTGTATGCGCTTCTCGACAGCTCAAGCGTAACCGGCGCATTCAAGTTCGTGATCCACTGCGAGAAAACGCAGGTGATTATAGATGTACAAAACCACATCTATGCGCGCAAAGACATCAAGCAGCTCGGCATTGCGCCGATGACCAGCATGTTCAGCTGCGGCAACAATGAGCGTCGGATGTGCGACACTATTCACCCGCAAATCCATGACTCCGATCGTCTGGCGATGTGGCGGGGCAATGGTGAGTGGATCTGCCGTCCGCTGAATAACCCGCAAAAGCTGCAGTTCAACGCCTATACCGATAACAACCCGAAAGGGTTTGGCTTGCTGCAACTCGATCGCGACTTCTCCCATTATCAGGACATCATGGGCTGGTATAACAAGCGCCCAAGCCTGTGGGTCGAACCGCGCAACCAGTGGGGCAAGGGGACCATCGGTCTGATGGAGATCCCGACGACCGGCGAAACGCTGGATAACGTTGTCTGCTTCTGGCAGCCGGACAAGAAGATCAAAGCCGGCGATGAGCTGGAATTCAAATATCGCCTGTACTGGAGCGCTCAACCGCCGGTGCGTTCACCGCTGGCTCGCGTGATGGCGACCCGGACAGGCATGGGCGGTTTCCCGGAAGGATGGGCACCGGGCGAGCATTACCCAGAAAAATGGGCGCGTCGTTTTGCCGTTGACTTCGTTGGTGGCGATCTAAAAGCGGCTGCGCCGAAAGGCATTGAACCGGTGATTACGCTCTCCAGCGGTGAAGCGAAACAGATTGAGATCCTCTACGTGGAGCCTATCGATGGTTATCGCATTCAGTTTGACTGGTATCCGACCTCTGACTCAACCGAACCGGTAGATATGCGTATGTTCCTGCGTTGTCAGGGTGACGCCATCAGCGAAACCTGGCTGTATCAGTACTTCCCGCCAGCGCCGGATAAACGTCAGTACGTTGACGACCGCGAGATGCGTTAATCACGCCCTTTACGGCTCTCCTGATGGGGAGCCATATCTGCATTCATCCTCATAACGACTCTGTACACTATTTACTCGATCCTGTTCGCATTTTTCTGTATGGCAAATGGGTACTCTGTGGGTGTGTATTTCTTATACACGTTCTTGTCCACTAACAGGGAGAAAGTATGTTTCCAGAATACAGAGACCTTATTTCCCGACTGAAATCCGAGAACCCTCGCTTTCTGTCCTTATTCGAAAAACACAACAGCCTTGATCATGAGATCTCCAGACTGGAAGGTTCGGATGGTCGGGGGTATAGTTTGGACATTGTTCGTCTTAAGAAACAGAAACTCCACCTGAAGGAAGATCTGCTCAAAATATTGCAAAAAGAGAGTGTCAGTGAGAGCTAAGTAGAACGGCGCTTGCTGTGTAAAAGGGCTTCCTGCGAGAAACGGAAGCCCTTCCTGTTTTAGGTGTTAATCGACCATCACGCGTTTGTTCGTCGCCCCCCAGAGGATCGACATTTCAGTGAACAACGCGCCGCTAATTTCTTCGACTTCTTCTGCACTAACCTGCGCATTTCCCTGTTTACCGAACAGCACCACTTCATCACCGGATGCAACCTGCGGCAAATCGGTTACATCGACGATCACGGTATTCATGGATGTTTTACCCAGTACCGGAACCCGCTGGCCGCGGATCAGCACGTGTCCCGCATTACTGAACACACGGCGATAACCATCGGCATAACCTGTCGGGATATTGGCCAGAACGGAATCACGTTTAAGGGTATAGGTTCTGTCATATCCGACGGTGTTTCCTTTGGGGTAATGGTTTACCGACGCGATGGCAGATTTAAACGTCATGACGCGTTTGTATTCGGTGCTGGCGATGGTATCGCCATAGAAAATACCGCCAACACGCACCATGTCGAGCCAGGATTCTGGAACGGTCAGGGTAGCGAACGTATTCGCGACATGCAGGGTGACATCTTCGCGCTTAAGCCCGGTAATTTTCAGTACCTGGGCTGATTGCGTATTGAAACGGGCCAGATCGCGTTTTACCACTGCCGCATCTTCTTCCGGGAAATGCGACATGATGCCGACAATTTTCAGGCCGGGTAATGCGGAAATAGCGCGTGCTTCTTCCAGACCTGCAGCGGTACTGACTTCCAGACCGTTACGCGACATACCGCCAGAGTTCAGCGCAAGATGGATACGAATAGTTTTACCTTTCTCTTGAGCGATTGCACTTAGACGCTTAGCCATATCCAGATTACCGATAAGCTCTTCGGTATCGAAATCCGCCGCCTGGCGCATCTCTTTTTCCGTCGCGTTACGCACGCGCATGAGCTGCGATGTATAGCCTGACTGGCGAACGGTACTAATCTCCTCGTTGCTGGCGATGCCAATACATTGTACGCCGTTTTGCATCATCACCGGTGTTACCAGTGAGAGATCGTGGCCATACGCGTCGCCTTTAAGAATGGCGCACATCCGGGTTTTATCTCCCAGCAGTTGCTGAACTTTATGAATGTTATATTCCAGCGCGCTACGGGAAATTTCCAGCGTGGTATTATCCACGACCTGTTGCTTATTGACGGCAAAGGGAACGGGGCCCGCTTGCGTGGTAGAAACAGGTTGGTGACAGGCGGTAATCAGTAAAAGCGGAATAAGTGCTAAACGACCCAAAGGTGCTGCCATGCTTGCTCCTTAGCAATAGAATGAAAGTGTTATTGTCATCATTACGGTCTATCCATGAGGGGATACCCGGATCACCAGAGTAACGGGTTCCACGCCAGAGATTCTTTCTAAGTGATTGCTGTTACAGCATAAAAATAAGACATCCCCGGCTCTAAACAGAGTAATATCGGCTACTGCCAGTCAGAAATGCCCCGTTTACGATCGCAAAGGAGATAAACATGTCAGAAATAATTATCGTTAGTGACGCGCTGGAACTGCGGGCGGTAGAAGAACACCACGTCACCCTTCTGCATCAGTTGGTGCTTAAAAATAAAACCTGGCTCCAACAGTCACTGAACTGGCCGCAGTTTGTCGAATCTGAGGACGACACGCGTAAGAACGTGCAGGGGAATATGATGTTGCACCAGCGCGGCTACGCCAAAATGTTCCTTATTTTCGAACAAGGGGAGGTGGCTGGCGTTATCTCGTTTAACCAGATAGAGCCGCTGAACAAAGCCGCTTATATTGGTTATTGGCTGGGTGAAGAGCACCAGGGCAAAGGCATTCTGTCTCAGGCGCTACAGGCAATGATTCATCATTATGCGCAGCGCCAGGAGATTCGCCGCTTCGTGATTAATTGTCGTGTAGATAACGTCAAGAGCAACCAGGTTGCACTGCGCAATGGCTTCCGACTGGAAGGATGTATGCAACAGGCGGAGTTCCTTAATGGCGATTACCATGACGTGAATCTCTACGCCCGCATCATTGATGGCTCTTCAGAATAAACCGGCGATAGGGGTGCGCGTGATACGTTGTTCGCCGTTGATCACTTTTGGCCCGCGCAGATGGATCGCATCGCCATCAAAGGCTTCAACTTGGGCCTGATCGGTTATCTCAATATGATGCTCGATCAGCACTTCACCCAGAATACAGGCATAGCCTTCAATCAGGATGTGACCGTCAAGCTGGAGCGGTCCGCCACGTAATTGCGCATGCCCCCCAACCAGCACGTGGTGTTTCAGCACGCAGTTACCTTCAACCACCGCGTGTTCCGCCACCTGCGAGCTGTAGCGCAGGGTAGGAATGGCGTCTTCATCCGTTCCGGCGATGACGCGTGCATGCCCATAGACTTTGGCGCAATCGCAGATCCAGACATTATTCTCTTCGTTGCCTTCTATCCGTGCAAAATCAAAAACTTCAGCCCTATGTTCTATAAAGGCATAATTGATCATCGCATCGCCATAGATTTGCGCCTGATGCACCACGCGTGAATTGCTGACTGCCGCCCGCTCGTAAATTTGCAGGAGCTGGTCGCTTTCACGGGTTAACCCTCTGGCTGCAATGATTTCAGAGTCACACACAATGCGTGCATCACCGCAGATGAGGCACTCACCGCGAACAACAGAATCCTGAATGGTGACGTTGTCACGTATTTGCGCGTTATGGCTGATTTCTGCTCGGTCAATCCAGACGGCATCACCAATCTGCGCTCCATCTCTGACCACGCTTGCCTGTGTAATACGGGCGTCTCCGGTTATCGTCGCGCCGCAAAACGCGAGCGCATTCTCATCGTATATCCAGCAATTACCGCTTTGCGACAGAACGCTTTCATCATCAATCCAGCCACCGAGCGTACCGGATCTAACATCATTAAAATCAATGAGTGCGATGATTTGGCGTAGTAATACACTTTTTTTATTGCCATTATCCAGGTAACTAAAGGAGCGAGATTCATCGCTTAGACGGTATTTGGTCATAGCTCATTTCCATGTTGCGCACCTTAGTTAAACGTAGCAAAGTTTTCTGTACTGGCTAAACCGGCAGATATTCCATAAAATGCATTTCAAATATACTTTAAAAAATAAACAAAATGAGTAAGAACAAACAGAGTGAACGGGTCCTCAATCTTCCGGCCGGTTATTTTGGCATGGTACTGGGTACAATTGGGATGGGATTTGCGTGGCGTTACGCCAGCCAGGTGTGGCCGGTGAGCCACTGGATTGGTGATGGCTTAGTCATCCTTGCAATGGTCATCTGGGGATTGCTGACGCTGGCCTTTCTGAGCCGTTTACTGCGTTTTCCGCATAGCGTACTGGCGGAAATTCGTCATCCGGTGATGAGTAGCTTTGTCAGTCTGTTTCCGGCCACCACGATGCTGGTCGCGATTGGATTTGTTCCGTGGTATCGACCGCTGGCGATTGGGTTATTCAGTATTGGCGTGGTCATACAGCTGGCATACGCAGCCTGGCAAACGGCAGGGCTGTGGCGTGGGGAGCATCCGGAAGAGGCCACCACGCCGGGTCTGTATCTGCCAACCGTTGCCAATAACTTTATCAGCGCCATGGCCTGTGGTGCACTTGGGTTCAACGATGCCGGATTGGTGTTTTTGGGCGCCGGGGTATTTTCATGGCTCAGCCTGGAGCCAGTGATTCTGCAACGTTTACGAAGCTGCGGCGAGCTGCCGACGGTTTTACGGACTTCACTTGGTATTCAGTTGGCACCCGCGCTGGTCGCCTGTAGCGCCTGGCTTAGCGTCAACGGTGGCGAGGGGGATACGTTAGCCAAAATGTTGTTCGGCTATGGTTTGCTGCAACTTCTGTTCATGCTACGCCTTATGCCGTGGTATTTGTCACAGCCGTTTAATGCGTCTTTCTGGAGCTTCTCGTTTGGCGTGTCGGCCCTGGCGACAACGGGATTGCATCTTGGACACGGCAGTGAATCAGGATTTTTTCATACTCTGTCTATCCCACTGTTTATTTTTACCAATTTTATCATTGCATTATTACTGATACGTACGTTTGCATTGCTGATGCAGGGGAAACTGCTCATCCGCACGGAGCGTGCTGCATTACTGAAATCTGAGGATAAATAATGACCCTTTGCGACGAAAACTACTTTACTGAAAAATATGATTTAACCCGTACGCATTCCGATGTCGTTGAAGCGGCAAAAGTGGTTGCACCAGGTAAAACGTTAGATCTGGGCTGCGGTAACGGCCGAAACAGCCTGTACCTGGCGGCAAACGGCTATGACGTTACCGCATGGGATAAAAACCCCATGAGCATCGCTAACCTTGAGCGCATCAAAGCGGCTGAGGGGCTGACCAACCTGAACGCGAAGGTCGCTGACCTTAATGCGTTGCGTTTTGAGGGTGAATACGATTTTATTCTTTCTACCGTTGTACTGATGTTCCTTGAAGCCAAAACGATCCCTGGCCTTATTGAGAATATGCAACGTTGTACTAAACCGGGTGGATATAACTTAATCGTCGCAGCGATGGATACTGATGATTTTCCGTGCACAGTTGGTTTTCCGTTCGCGTTTAAAACCGGAGAATTACGCAACTATTACAGTGGGTGGGATCTGCTGAAATATAACGAAGACGTAGGTGAACTTCATCGTACAGATGAAAACGGTAATCGAATTAAACTGCGCTTTGCCACCATGCTGGCACGCAAAACTGCCTGAACCTCGCGTCTGGGTTAACTCTTTCTGCGTTCAGCATTTTTTGTGCTGAGCGCAGAGATAAAATTGTGCGGTGCTTACCATTTTTAGTACATCCAAAATGAAACTGTTTTGCTATCCTTTTTAGGCATCATTGCGAAAACTAAAGGGATCGTTTCATGCGTACTCAAACTTTATTTAAAGTTGCAGCGCTTACTGGCTTGTTGGCATTATCCGGCTGTGCGTCAAAAGTGACCGAGCCGGATAAATATTCTGGGTTTTTAAAAAATTACTCTGATCTGAAGGAAACAAAATCAGCCTCGGGACAAACGGTACTCCGTTGGGTTGACCCGAGCTACAACGAATCCAAATATGACAACATCGTGTATAACCCGGTAACGTATTATCCGGTTCCGAAACCTACTACGCAGGTAGGGCAGCAGGTTCTTGATCAATTACTGACCTATACCAATACACAGTTGAAATCCGCCATCAGCAAACGTAAGCCTCTGGTTACGACCCCTGGACCGCGTAGCCTGATTTTCCGCGGGGCGATTACCGGTGTAGCGACCAGCAAAGAAGGACTGCAGTTCTATGAAGTGGTCCCGGTTGCACTGCTCGTTGCGGGAACGCAAATGGCGACGGGTCACCGTACCATGGATACCAACCTCTATTTCGAGGGTGAGTTGATTGATGCAGCGACCAATAAACCGGTGATTAAAGTTGTACGTAAGGGTGAAGGTAAAGACCTGAACAACGAAAGCACGCCGATGGCGTTCGAAACGTTGAAGAAAGTTGTTGATGACATGGCAACCGATGCCTCCATGTTTGATGTGAACCAAAAACCACAATAAAAATGATGAACGCACCATCTCAGGATGGTGCGTTATTTTATGCCACACGACGACGATAGAGTAGTTTACCCATCAGCGCTTCCGGTCGGGCAAACATCACCAGATTTCCCAGTAAGATCAACACCAATCCGGCAATTGCATTAACTTGCCAGATGTATCCTTCATACAATGTTGACAGCGTCAGCGCCACCAGCGGGAACAGCAGCGTGCTGTATGCCGCCTTACTGGGACCAATGCGACCTACCAGCGTGAAATAAGCGCCAAAGGCAATCACTGAGCCGAAAATAGCAAGATATAACAGCGCGCTAAGATAGCTGAATGTCCACTGTGGCGTGAAGTTGTCGCCGCGCACCAGAGCAATGGCCGCGATCAGCAATGTGCCGTACAGCATGGCCCAACTGTTGGTTGTCAGTACTTCCAACCCTTTTTTCTGGTGACGCAGACTGATCATATTACCCAGTGAGAAGCCGAAGGTTCCCAGAGCACTCAAACCGATGCCCAGTAACAGTGAATGATTAATCCCGCTGTTGAGCAAATCCTGCCAGAACAGAGTCACGATGCCCGTCAGTCCCAGACCCGCTGCAATATAGAAGCGCAGCGGTGGTTTTTGACCAAAAAAGATGAAGCTATTGACTGCATTGAACAGGACGGCCATTGAGAAAATCACCGACTCCAGGCCGGTATTAATCCACGCCGCAGCCGTATAAAAACACCAGAAGTTAAAGCAAAAAACGCATCCGCCCTGTAACAGACAAAACAGATGATCGCGACCAGACAGTTTGCGTAATTTACCGCTTAGCAACAGGATCACTATCATCACCGAGCTGGCAACGGCGAAGCGCCAAAAGATAGAAACCGGTGCAGAAACCGGACCTTGCTGCAAATAAATCGCAATCCATGTCGTTCCCCAAATAACCACCACCAGGCAGTACAACAGTGCGTTCATACGACTCTCTCTTTATTCATTCAGACTTACACTGTGTCACGACGGAATGCAGGAGACTTTCATCGACTTGCGGTGGACTTGCAAAATCTTGCGCTTTTTTTAGCGTAATAGTGAAAAGGCAGCTGTTAACGATATGTAGCTGATATAGACTGAAAGCCTGCTAACTTATTTTGAATGTGATGGTATGTCTCAGCCCTACGGTGCCTTTGAAAACTTGCGCAAACATAATGCCGTGCTGCATGAATCGGTTGCGTTACATTCAGGGATCCAACTGGCGGCCTGGTCGAACAAACGCGATACCATCACCCAGTATTGCGATCATCATACGCTCAGTTTATACATCGCAGATGGTTACGAGAGTTACCACAAGACGGCGGGAGGCTGGAAGAATGGCGGGGGACCAGACCGTTTTTGCCTGATGCCGAAGGAGAGTGAGTCCAGTTGGGATATTCGTGACGATCTTTCCTTTGTTCATCTCTATTGTACAGACGCCCATTTGCGCGAAGTGGGTGAAAAAGTCTGGGACAAAAGCCCCTATAGCTTCACGCTGGACGAGCATACGTTTGGCAGTGACCCGGGGATCACGGCGGTTTACCGTCAGTTTTTGCTTGGTAACGACTGGCAGCAACCGGCCAATCACCTCACGCTTAGCGCGGCATCTTCACTACTGTTAACGCATCTGATCCAGCATTACAGCAATGTGCAATGGCGACTTCCCGTTGTCACCGGAGGGCTTGCGCCTGCCACATTGCGCAACGTGCTGGCCTATATTGAAGCACATCTGGCGTATCCCATAACGTTGAGCGATCTGGCAGGTGAAGCAGCGCTAAGTGAATTCCATTTTGCCAGAATGTTTCGCCAGTCGATGAATATGGCGCCTCATCAGTACGTCATGCAACGCCGTATGGCGCTGGCGCAGCAACTGGTCTGTTGTTCATCACGCAGCTTGTCGGATATTGCAATGGCCTGTGGGTTCAGTTCGGCGAGCCATTTCAGTAACCGGTTTAAACAAGTGACGGGTAAAACGCCAACGCAGCTACGCGCGGCGAAATAACGTCAACACTGAGTAGCAGATACCGCCGACGACCAGCCCCCAGAATGCAGACCCAACACCAAATACCGTCAGACCACTGGCCGTAACCAGAAAAGTGACGATGGCCGCATCGCGTTCTGCTTCATTATGTAAGGCTTGAAATAAACTACCGCTAATCGTGCCGAGTAATGCCAGACCAGCAAGCATCTGGATCCAGCTTACGGGCAGGGCTGCCATCAGTCCTGTGACCGAACCGCCAAACACCCCAGCCAGAATGTAAAAGACACCCGCTGCCGCTGCGGCGAGCCAGCGTCGATTTGCATCTGGATGGGCTTCGGGGCTTTGGCAAATTGCTGCGGTTATGGCGGCGATGCAGATGGAATAGACGCCAAACGGCGAAAATAGCAGTGCCAGCAGACCCGTAAAAACAATCAGGGGTGAAACGGGTAACGAATATCCAGATGCTTTCATGGTCGCAATACCGGGGGCATTTTGCGAAGCCATAGTGACCAGAAACAGCGGTAGCGCAATACTGATACTGTGGGCTAATGAAAAGTGTGGGGCAATAAACGCTGGCAATACCGGTGACAGATTAACACTATCGGTGACAATGTCACCTTTAACCAGGGCGATGGCTATACCTACCAACATTGCGGCGATTACGGTATACCTTGGGGCAATCACTTTTAGTACTAACCACGCCAGCAGCATGCTGCCGCACAAGATAAGCTCACTGTTCAGGCTATTGAACGCCTGCAAACCAAAACGCAGCAAGATCCCGGCCAGCATGGCCGATGCCAGCGAGTGGGGAATAATTTTCATCAGGCGGGCAAACAGCCCGGTTATACCGCACAGCACAATCAATGCATTAGCTACGATAAAAACACCGATAGCATCCTGAATCGATACACCGTGCAGGCCCGTCACCAGCAGCGCGGCACCGGGCGTTGACCATGCGGTGAGTACAGGGGCGCGATACCACAATGTCAGCGCCAGCGTACTGACCCCCATTGCTAGCCCCAGTGCGGTCATCCAGCCTGCGATTTGTCCGGTCGTCGCACCTGCGGCGAGCGCCGCTTGCCAGATAATGGCCGCTGAACTGGCGTAGCCGACCAGGACAGCCACAAAACCCGACAAAACTGTAGGCAAGGAGATGGAAAATGTGCGCATAGCAACTCCGCGTGCGTTATAACGGTCAGTCACTGTAGCACTGTGCGTTATAGCGTACAAGTGCTAAGCTGTAGCCCCGAGAAAGGAGAGCGACGAAGGAGAAAAATGGACAACTTAACCCACTATCTGGCCACAACGCTCAAGACGCTACGTCACCAGCGTGAATGGAGCCTTTCGCGTCTGGCGGAGGAAACTGGCGTCTCAAAAGCGATGCTGGGGCAGATTGAGCGCAACGAATCCAGTCCAACGGTGGCGACATTGTGGAAAATTGCCACTGGACTGAACGTCCCGTTTTCAACGTTTATTTCACCACCAGAGTCAGACGGCACGCTAACATTCGATCCCCAGCAGCAGGCGATGGTTGTCACACCGTTGTTCCCGTGGGATCCGCAACTGTGCTTCGATCATTTTTCGATACTGCTGGCACCCGGCGCGCTCAGTGAATCTACTCCGCATGAAACCGGCGTAATTGAGCATGTAGTGGTGATTAGTGGTCTGCTGGATATGTGTATTGAGGGGCAGTGGCGCACCTTAAAATCCGGTGAGGGTGTCCGTTTCGCCGGAGATACGGCACATAGCTACCGTAACAGTAGCGAGCAAACGGTTCATTTTCACTCGCTGATCCATTACCCACGTGGTTAATCGGGAAAACTATTTCGAAACGCCGCGCTTGTGACTACAATAACCGCCATTTTTACCGCTTGTGGATGGTAACAACTGTATGCGCCAGCAGCCTCATCACCTTGAATTGTTAAGCCCGGCTCGGGATACCGCCATTGCGCGCGAAGCCATTTTGCACGGCGCAGACGCCGTTTACATTGGTGGACCAGGTTTTGGCGCGCGTCATAACGCCAGTAATAGCCTGAAAGATATTGCCGAATTAGTGCCTTTTGCCCATCGTTACGGGGCAAAAATCTTTGTGACGCTAAACACGATCTTGCATGATGATGAGCTGGAGCCCGCACAACGGTTAATTACCGATCTGTATCAGACCGGCGTTGATGCCCTGATCGTGCAGGATATGGGGATTCTTGAACTGGATATTCCCCCGATTGAACTGCACGCCAGCACCCAGTGCGATATTCGCAGCGTTGAGAAGGCGAAATTTCTATCCGATGTGGGATTCACCCAGATTGTGCTGGCGCGCGAACTGAGCCTTGAGCAGATTAGCGCTATCCATCAGGCTACTGATGCGACCATTGAGTTTTTCATTCACGGTGCGCTGTGCGTTGCCTATTCAGGGCAGTGTTATATTTCACATGCGCAAACCGGACGCAGCGCTAACCGCGGCGACTGTTCCCAGGCTTGCCGTCTGCCGTATACCCTGAAAGACGATCAGGGACGCGTGGTGTCCTATGAAAAACATCTGTTGTCGATGAAAGATAACGATCAGACCGCCAACCTGGGCGCGTTGATTGACGCAGGTGTGCGTTCCTTCAAAATTGAAGGGCGCTATAAGGACATGAGTTATGTGAAGAATATTACCGCGCATTATCGCCAGATGCTCGACGCCATCATTGAAGAACGCGGCGATCTGGCCCGTTCATCAGCGGGACGTACCGAACATTTCTTTACCCCATCCACAGAGAAAACCTTCCATCGCGGCAGTACCGATTATTTTGTGAATGCCCGTAAAGGGGATATTGGCGCATTCGACTCACCAAAATTTATCGGTTTGCCGGTCGGCGAAGTCCTGAAGGTGGCGAAAGATCATCTCGATGTTGAGGTGACTGAACCGCTGGCAAACGGGGATGGCCTGAACGTGTTAATCAAACGTGAGGTTGTTGGATTTCGCGCCAACACCGTGGAAAAAACGGGGAACAATCGTTATCGGGTATGGCCGAATGAAATGCCCGCCGACCTGCACAAAGTGCGTCCGCATCATCCGCTGAATCGCAACCTCGATCATAACTGGCAGCAAGCGTTAACAAAAACTTCCAGCGAACGCCGTGTTGCGATCGATATTGAGCTCGGCGGCTGGCAGGAGCAGTTGATTCTGACGCTCACCAGTGAAGAGGGCGTGAGTATCACCCATACGTTGGACGGCCAGTTTGAGGAAGCGAACAATGCGGAAAAAGCGTTGAGTAACCTACAGGACGGACTGGCAAAACTTGGTCAGACGATGTACTACGCCCGTAATATTCAGGTGAATCTGCCGGGCGCACTGTTTGTGCCAAACGGTCAACTAAATCAGTTCCGGCGTGAAGCCGTTGATATGCTGGATGCAGCGCGCCTGCAAAGCTATCAGCGCGGTAGCCGCAAACCGGTATCTCAGCCAGCACCGGTTTATCCACAAACGCACTTGAGTTTCCTGGCTAACGTCTACAACCAAAAAGCGCGTGAGTTTTATCACCGTTATGGCGTTCAGTTGATTGATGCAGCCTATGAAGCACATGAAGAAAAGGGCGAAGTGCCGGTGATGATCACCAAACATTGCCTGCGTTTCGCCTTTAACCTGTGTCCGAAACAGGCGAAAGGTAACATCAAAAGCTGGAAAGCAACACCGATGCAACTGGTTAACGGCGATGAAGTCCTGACGCTGAAATTTGATTGCCGACCGTGCGAAATGCACGTAATCGGCAAGATGAAGCACCACATTCTGAAGATGCCGTTGCCGGGCAGCGTCGTGGCTTCGGTCAGTCCAGAAGAACTGATGAAGACACTGCCGAAGCGCAAAGGTTAATCGTTAGCTCAGATGTGTATCGGGTTTGCGTGATTTTTGCCAGTGATGGTGTTCACGAAGATCGGCGGCGGATTCTTCCGCCGTCACTCGCAGCTCATCGCTGTCGGCCGTGTGTCGTAGTAAGTGATCGGCATCCTGCACCTGAAGATATTCATGTCCCTGATTAGTAGCGAAAAGTTGACCGGAAAAAAGCGCGCTGGCCAGCAATAACACCGTTAACCCTTTCTTAAACATCATGCACCCTCTGGTACGTTAGCTGCGGAATTGGCGATAATTTCGCCTGGTGACTATTCAATATTTTAATCGGGTTAATGACAATCTCTGTTTTGCCATTTCGATGTTTTTTACATATTTGTTTAGCCAGTGTTGGGATTTGTCACAACCGGGCAATACAGTGCTGCCCGGTTGTTTGCAAGGAGAGTATCAGGACTTGAATCCGGCGGCTGTCATCAGGAGACGAAAGAACATACCAACGGCGGCCAGGGCCAGCACGCTGCCGCCCCAGAGGATCACCAGCCACATCAGGCGTTTCCAGATTGTTTGTTGCATCAATGATACCCCTCACCATGTTGAACTTTCCCGCGGAAAACGTAGTAGCTCCAGAAGGTGTACACCAGGATTATCGGGATAATCAGCAGTGCGCCAACCAACATAAAGCCCTGACTTTGTGCCGGAGCCGCCGCCTGCCATAGCGTAATAGACGGTGGAATGATATGTGGCCAGATACTGATCCCCAGCCCGCTAAACCCGAGAAAAATCAGCCCCAGCGTTAATACAAAAGGCAGTGTATGGCAGTTATGTTGCCCCAGCGAACGCCACAGCCAGAGACTGATAAGCGCAACCAGCAGCGGAACCGGCATCAGGAACCACAGGTTGGGCAGGCTAAACCAACGCTCGGCAATCGCGCTATGTGCCAGTGGTGTCCACAGGCTGATAATGGCAATCACAACCAACATTGCCAGCAGCAGTTGTTTGGCCACACTGCGCATTTTATCCTGCAACGGATTTTCGCTTTTCATCACCAGCCATGTCGCCCCCAGCAGGGCGTAAGCCACGACCAGACCAACACCGCAGAACAACGTGAACGGGGTCAACCAGTCGAAAGGACCGCCGCTGTAGCTGCGTCCGGTAACGGAAAATCCGTTGAGTACGGCACCCACCACGACACCTTGCGTGAATGTCGCGAGGATTGAACCGCCGAGAAAGGCTTTATCCCAGAATGGTCGGTGAGCCGGTGTGGCTTTGAAGCGAAACTCGAACGCGACGCCGCGAAAAATCAGGCCGATTAGCATCAGGGTCAACGGGATCGTCAGCGCATCGACAATCACCGCATAGGCCAGGGGGAAAGCGCCGAATAATCCGGCTCCGCCCAACACCAGCCAGGTTTCATTGCCGTCCCATACCGGGGCGACGCTGTTGACCATAACGTCGCGGTCGTCAGCGTCCTGAATCGCTGGGAATAAAATGCCAATCCCGAGATCAAAACCGTCCATCACGATATACATCAGCGTGGCGAAGACGATAATCACAAACCAGATAACTGATAAATCGATACCCATTAGCGATGTGCCTCCAGTTGAGAATCGAGGACGGCGGCTGAAAGCGGCCGGGCAGGCGTGCCTGTTGGCGGAATGGTCGGGTCATCTTCCTGTGGCCCTTTACGGATCAGGCGGATCATGTAGCTGTAACCCACGCCAAACACTGAGCTGTACACCACAAAGAAGGACAGCAGGCTGATGCTCATATGTAAATCGCCATGTGCAGAAACCGCATCCGCCGTACGTTGCAGACCGTAAACCACCCAAGGCTGACGGCCAACTTCAGTGGTCACCCAACCGGCAAGGATGGCAATCAGACCGGAGGGGCCCATCCATAAGGCAAAGCGCAGAAAAGGGCGCGAGGCGTATAAACGCTGCTTATAGCGCAACCACAGGGCAAACGCGCCCAACAGGATCATCAGCATGCCTAGCCCGGCCATTATGCGAAACGACCAGAACACCATGGTGGAGTTGGGCCTGTCTTCTTTAGGAAACTCTTTTAGGGCCGGAACCTGTTTGTCTAGGCTATGGGTCAGGATCAGACTGCCCAGCGCCGGGATTTCCAGCCCATAGCGGGTGCGTTCCTGCTCCATATCCGGCCAGCCGAACAGCAGCAGCGGAGTCGGTTCACCGGGGCGATTTTCCCAGTGTCCTTCAATCGCAGCAATTTTTGCCGGCTGATGCTTCAGCGTATTCAAACCGTGCATATCGCCAATCAAGGCCTGCAATGGAGCGACGATTAATGTCATCCACAGCGCCATCGAAAACATCGCTCGAATTGCTGGTGTGTTATTCCCGCGCAGCAAATGCCATGCCCCAGAGGCGGCAACAAACAACGCGCTGCTCAGGAAGGCGGCAACCGACATATGCAGCAGACGATAGGGGAACGAAGGATTGAAAATAACGGCGAACCAGTCGACGGGAACGACCTGGCCGTTAACTATTTCATAGCCTTGCGGTGTCTGCATCCAGCTGTTGGAGGCGAGGATCCAGAAGGTTGAAATAATGGTACCCAGTGCGACCATGCAGGTGGCAAAGAAATGAAGTCCTGGACCAACCCGATTCCAGCCAAACAACATCACCCCAAGGAAACCAGCTTCGAGGAAGAAGGCGGTTAATACTTCATAGGTCAGTAACGGCCCAGTGATACTCCCGGCGAACTCGGAAAAACCACTCCAGTTGGTGCCGAACTGATAAGCCATCACCAGCCCGGAAACTACACCCATACCAAAGTTTACGGCGAATATTTTCGACCAGAAATGGTAAAGCGATCGCCAGGTGGGATTTTTCGTTTTTAGCCATAGCCCTTCCAGCACAGCCAGATAACTGGCGAGCCCGATAGTAATAGCCGGAAAGATGATGTGAAAGGATACCGTAAACGCGAACTGGATCCTTGCCAGGTGAAACGCGTCAAGACCGAACATGCTTAACTCCGCAGGCAAAATTGATTTAGCGCAATTCTAAGTCTGAGGAGCAATGGAAGGCAGAAACAGAACAGTTCTTTTTAACCATAACAGTTACCCGACTGTTATGGGCCTTCCCCAAAACTCCTCCCCAATAATGGCTAAAATTAAATTGCCAGAATCACCCAACTGTCATTCCTTTCATCGTGATATTTCTCGGTCATTTTGGCCGATTTATGACCCAGCAGTCCTGCGTGCCGCGTTGTCCTTGCATTACCGCCAGCTAGCTGGCATAGCGACGACGGCATTCATACGGTTGAGTTCTCATGACGGTGTAGTGAGGGAAAGAGGGCGAATGGCATCACTGAGCTTCGGGTGACATCCGGTTATCGTGTCAATCAGACTGAAATGAACATGGTGATCCGCGACCAACAGCGGAACCGCCGGTACCTGCCTGGAATTTTTATCGCTGGTGAGCATTATTCTTAAAATGGACAGTCACGAGCTGTCTAATTATGGAATGTACATAAGATGATCTCTATGATTGTGTTTAAAATAATACCCCATGGACCTTAAGGGATGGGATACGCAAAAGATTTGGCAAAGGAAATGCTCTCAGCTCTGAATTTAGAAAATGAAGGGATGCTGGTTGCATACATTAAAGGCTTGATTCACTTTCCTGTAGACTTGTATTCTCTCGCATCCGATTTTATCCATACCGATGACAGGCGGCAAAATATGGATGATAATATGAGGATTGCGGGACTAGTGAAGCGGGCAACATCAACGAAAAATATTAACATTGTGGAAAAAGCGGTCAATGTATTCATTGATGGTTTCATGCAGCACGTTAATTTATCTGATATCGTAACAAATGTAGCAAAAGACACTGTAGCTTCTACATTGGGTAGTTATACTTTCGGTGAACTTTCTGGTTTAAAAATTGGAGCCTTAATCTCTTCACGGATCACCGTGTCTATTGCTTTTAGTATGTCGGTCAGCACATTGTTAATGATTGGTGGTGGAGTATCAAGTGCTATACATGCTTCGAGATACCTAAAAATATCAAACTATGAAGTTTACCGGAAGCTTAAGGACTTGGGAGATTTAGATCTTCTCTATTTTGCTATTCAGGAGCGGGTTGAGCCATTTGAGAAAGCAACCAGATTATCAAAAGAAAATCCTGCTTTATTCAAACAGGCGGTAGAGTATTTTTTCAAGGGGATGTAGCTCATCAATTTTTTGTTAAGCGGTAAAGCAACCAGCTAGTAAGAATCATTGTTGCCGTAAATGTCCAACGTCCAAATATAAACATGTAAGCATATTTGTCCGCAATGGAGTCTGGATAAACACTAAACATTAGTATTAAATTTGATAATGTTGATGTTATTGCTAAGAATGCTGCTAAAGCGATCCCAACCCAGATTAAGAAAGATAATACTTGTTTCATTTACTAATCTCTTATCGGTTGCCAGACATTTTCATCTGACAGTGTACTGAATCGAAACTAATGAGTAAATAATTAGATGTAACAAATTCATTTAGCCAATTAATTGAATTTTCATGCTGGTAACTCTCTGGTTATCTGTGGATATTTTTCCGCAAACTCCATCGGCAACCTCTCACTTTCGGTGTGTCGTTAAATACTCCCTGTGGGATTTGAAGAAATTGCAGTTGCTTTGTTCCGGTTACTGCGAAAACCACAAAAGCGAAAGCAGGTTACGTTATAGAAAGCAAAAACTCCGGTAGGAATCCCTATGGTGTCAAATGGCGCAGGCTGCGCAAGCCGCATTGGTCACTTCGACGATAACGAACCGATTCCTTTACCTTCTGCAGTAGGTACTGAAACTGACTATGTGGAAATACCACTGAGCGTTGCGTCTAAGGTTCTGTTGTTAAATGCCTTTCTTGAATCCAATATCATCCAGCAGGAGTTGGCAAACAGGATCGGCAGGTCTAAGCAGGAAATTACTCGCTTATTCGATTTAAATCTCGCGACAAAAATTGATGCAGTGCAGATAGCTGTGCGCGCCGTAGGCAAAGAACTGTCATTAACGATGTTGTAAAACTGTTAACTATAACAGTTAAATAAAATACCCTGATTATGTAAACTGATATACACAGTGGTTGTCACCGACACCGGTAATCAGGACGAAAAATGAAAAAGTACCAGCGACTGGCAGAGCAAATTCGCGATCAAATTGCGTCTGGCGTATGGCAGCCAGGCGATCGCTTGCCATCCTTGCGTGAGCAGGTGGTCAGCAGCGGAATGAGTTTTATGACCGTCGGACACGCATATCAGTTGCTGGAAAGCCAGGGGCGGATTATTGCCCGACCGCAGTCTGGTTATTATGTCGCCGCGCGCCCCGAACGTGAACTTGCTGCGCCACAGGTGCAGGTCATGCGCGATGAAGCAGTGGATATCAATACCTACATTTTTGATATGTTGCAGGCCAGCCGGGATGCGTCAGTGATGCCCTTTGCCTCCGCATTCCCCGACCCGCGTCTGTTTCCACTTCAGCAGTTGAACCGCTCGTTGGCGCAGGTGAGTAAAACCGCCACCGCCATGAGCGTGATTGAAAACCTGCCGCCGGGGAATGCTGACCTGCGTCATGCCATTGCCCGTCGCTATGCTCAACAGGGGATGACCATTTCACCTGACGAAATCGTCATCACCACCGGCGCGCTGGAAGCCCTTAATCTGAGCCTACAGGCGGTCACCGAGCCGGGTGACTGGGTGATTGTCGAAAACCCCTGTTTTTACGGGGCGTTGCAGGCCCTGGAGCGATTACGTCTGAAAGCGCTGTCGGTAGCCACCGACGTTAACGAGGGGATCGATCTTGCTGCGTTGGAGCAGGCATTGCAGGAGTACCCGGTAAAAGCCTGCTGGCTAATGACCAACAGCCAAAATCCACTGGGGTTTACGCTCAGCGCAGAAAAAAAGGCGCGTCTGGTCGTCTTGCTGGAAAAATACCACGTAATGCTGATTGAAGATGATGTTTACAGCGAGTTGTACTTTGGCCGCGAAAAACCGTTGCCTGCCAAAGCCTGGGATCGCGCCGACAGCGTTCTGCATTGTTCGTCTTTTTCCAAGTGCCTGGTGCCAGGATTTCGTATTGGCTGGGTAGCAGCAGGGAAACATGCCCGGCGTATTCAGCGACTCCAGCTAATGAGCACCTTATCTACCAGTTCGCCTATGCAGCTTGCCCTTGTTGATTATCTTTCAACCCGGCGCTATGACGCGCATTTACGGCGCTTGCGTCGGCAACTGGCGGAACGCAAACAACAGGCCTGGCAAACGCTGCTGCGTCATCTTCCGGCGGAAGTCAAAATTCACCACAACGACAGCGGTTATTTTCTGTGGCTGGAGCTGCCGGAACCGCTTGATGCCGGTGTGCTCAGTACCCATGCGCTGGCACATCACATCAGTATTGCGCCGGGGAAAATGTTCTCGACCTCGGGAAGCTGGACACGTTTTTTTCGTTTTAATACTGCATGGCACTGGGGAGATCGCGAAGAGCAGGCCGTAAAACAGCTTGGTAAATTAATTCGTGAAATGATGAAATAAACCATAACGCGCTATTCAATATAAATGAATAGCGTGTTCTTATTTTCGAAATAGTGAATGCTGAACCACGGTATTATTAATATCGGGTGCGTCCATACAAAATATCAATAGTTAATACTATTGCCACCTCTGCGTCTAACTCCTTGTCTATACTCCAGAAGATTACCCCCAGGTCAGAGTCTGTAGCGTAATGAGCGTTAGCTCACAACCTGATTAAATTTCCTTGCGCCAGCAGGAACGCTTACAACACCCCGACTATTTTTAGAAAAGGACATATATTTACGGCAAGGCTGCCGCTCAATATTTTTTAGACAGGAGTAAGACGTTATGAGCAAGCAGTTTGCCCTCAGTAGCCTGTGCGCACTCAGTATGACGCTGATGACTGCGCAGGCAGCCGAACCCCCCACATCATTAGATAAACCGGAAGGCCGCCTGGATATTATTGCCTGGCCGGGTTATATCGAACGTGGGCAAACCGATAAACAATATGACTGGGTCTCACAGTTTGAGAAAGATACTGGCTGCGCGGTTAATGTAAAAACGGCAGCCACATCTGATGAAATGGTCAGCCTGATGGCAAAAGGCGGCTACGACCTGGTTACCGCTTCTGGTGATGCCTCACTGCGCCTGATTATGGGAAAACGCGTTCAGCCAATTAATACCGCGCTGATCCCTAACTGGAAAACCATCGATCCACGCGTGGTAAAAGGCGAATGGTTTAACGTTGGCGGAAAAGTTTACGGCACACCGTACCAGTGGGGACCAAACCTGCTGATGTATAACACTAAAATTTTCCCAACGCCGCCGGATAGCTGGAGCGTGGTGTTTGTTGAGCAAAAACTTGAGGATGGGAAAAGCAATAAAGGGCGCGTTCAGGCCTACGATGGCCCGATCTATATTGCCGATGCCGCGTTATTCGTTAAAGCCACTCAGCCGCAGTTGGGTATTACCGATCCCTATCAGCTCACTGAAAAACAGTATCAGGCGGTGATCAAAGTCCTGAGCGATCAGCACGCGCTGATCCATCGCTATTGGCACGATACCACCGTGCAAATGAGCGATTTCAAAAACGAAGGCGTGGTAGCGTCAAGCGCCTGGCCTTATCAGGCTAACGCCTTGAAAGGCGAAGGTCAGCCAATTGCAACGGTCTTCCCAAAAGAAGGGGTTACCGGATGGGCTGATACCACCATGCTGCACAGTGAAGCGAAGCACCCGGTTTGTGCTTACAAATGGATGAACTGGTCATTAACCCCGAAAGTACAGGGCGATGTAGCGGCCTGGTTTGGTTCTCTGCCAGTGGTGCCTGAAGGTTGTAAAGCCAGCACGTTACTGGGTGAAAAGGGTTGTGAAACCAACGGCTATAGCTACTTTGACAAAATTGCCTTCTGGAAAACGCCGATTGCCGAAGGTGGAAAATTCGTTCCTTACAGTCGCTGGACGCAGGATTACATCGCCATTATGGGCGGTCGTTAATTCCGCTGGGGGTTTTATGACGTACGCAGTGGAGTTTCATAACGTCTCGCGTTTGTATGGGGATGTTCGTGCAGTAGATGGGGTGAGTATTGCGATTAACGACGGTGAGTTTTTCTCTATGCTGGGGCCATCCGGCTCCGGCAAGACCACCTGTCTGCGCCTGATTGCCGGGTTTGAGCAACTGTCAGGCGGCGCAATTACCATTTTTGGTAAGCAGGCCAGCGAATTACCGCCCTGGGAACGGGACGTCAATACGGTATTTCAGGATTATGCGTTGTTCCCGCACATGTCGATTCTCGACAACGTCGCCTACGGGCTGATGGTCAAAGGCATCGATAAAAAACAGCGCCACGCGAAAGCACGTGAAGCGCTGGATAAGGTCGCACTCGGCTTTGTGCATGAGCGTAAACCGTCGCAGCTTTCCGGTGGGCAACGTCAGCGCGTGGCGATTGCCCGGGCACTGGTCAATGAGCCGCGCGTCCTGCTGTTGGATGAGCCGCTCGGGGCATTGGATCTTAAATTGCGTGAACAGATGCAGCTGGAACTGAAAAAATTACAGCAATCTCTTGGCATCACGTTCATTTTTGTTACTCACGATCAGGGTGAAGCCCTGTCGATGTCCGATCGTGTGGCGGTGTTTAATAACGGTCGCATTGAACAGGTAGATTCTCCGCGTGAACTGTATATGCGTCCACGTACGCCGTTTGTGGCAAGTTTCGTCGGGACGTCAAATGTCTTCGATGCGACGATGTCGGCGAACGTTTGCGGGCTACAGGGGATGTTCTCTCTGCGTCCGGAACACATTCGCTTAAATGATGCGGGAGGAGAAGTCCAGGCTCCGGGGATAATCCAGGCGGTGCAATACCAGGGCGCGGCGACACGGTTTGAGCTGAAACTCGCCGGAGGGGAAAAACTGCTGGTTATCCAGGCTAACCTGACGGGAGAAATGCTACCGTCAACGTTGTCGCCGGGTCAGCAAGTGATGGCATCGTGGTCCCGCGACGTGATGGTTCCGCTGGTTGAGGAGAGGTGAATGGCTATGAACGTCTTACATTCGCCTCCACAGTCGACAAGCCTGAACCGGATCTCCGGTTACTTCTGGCGTAATCCGGGGCTGGGGTTGTTTTTGCTGCTCCTCGGACCGCTGATGTGGTTTGGCATCGTCTACTTTGGCTCATTACTGACGCTGTTGTGGCAAGGTTTTTATACCTTCGACGATTTCACCATGTCGGTCACACCAGACCTGACGCTGGCGAATTTGCAGGCGCTGTTTAATCCCGCTAACTACGACATCATTTTGCGCACTCTGACGATGGCGGTAGCGGTCACCATCGCCAGCGCGATTCTGGCGTTTCCGATGGCGTGGTATATGGCTCGCTATACCAGCGGCAAAATGAAGGCTTTTTTTTACATTGCCGTAATGTTGCCAATGTGGGCCAGCTACATCGTTAAAGCCTATGCGTGGACGCTGCTGTTGGCCAAAGACGGCGTGGCGCAGTGGTTTTTAACCCACCTTGGGCTGGAGCCGTTGCTGCTTTCGTTCCTGACATTGCCTGCGGTAGGCGGCAATACGCTGTCGACTTCAGGGTTAGGGCGTTTCCTGGTGTTCGTCTATATCTGGCTGCCGTTTATGATCCTGCCGGTACAGGCCGCGCTGGAGAGACTTCCGCCGTCGCTGTTACAGGCTTCTGCTGATTTGGGCGCGCGTCCGCGTCAAACCTTCCGCTATGTGGTGCTTCCATTGGCGATACCGGGTATTGCAGCGGGTTCGATCTTTACCTTCTCTCTGACGTTGGGTGACTTTATTGTGCCGCAACTGGTGGGACCGCCGGGTTATTTCATCGGCAACATGGTGTATTCGCAACAAGGGGCGATCGGCAATATGCCGATGGCGGCGGCATTTACTCTGGTGCCGATTGTGTTAATCGCACTGTATCTGGCGTTCGTGAAGCGTCTGGGAGCTTTCGATGCACTCTGAACGCGCACCCTGGCTACTCAAACTGGCGGCATGGGGCGGGGTTATTTTCCTGCACTTTCCCATCCTCATCATCGCCACCTATGCTTTTAATACTGAGGAGGCTGCTTTTAGTTTTCCACCCCAGGGATTAACGCTGAAGTGGTTTAGCGTTGCTGCGCAGCGTAGCGATATCCTGGAATCTGTGACGTTGTCACTTAAGATCGCAGCGTTGTCGACAGCTATTGCCCTTGTTCTGGGGACGCTGGCCGCGGCCGCGCTGTGGCGTAGGGACTTTTTTGGCAAAAGTGCAATATCGCTGTTGCTACTGTTGCCGATCGCGCTGCCGGGCATTATTACCGGCCTTGCGCTGTTGACGGCGTTTAAAACCATCAACCTGGAACCGGGTTTTCTCACGATCGTAGTGGGCCATGCGACGTTTTGTGTGGTGGTGGTGTTTAACAACGTTGTGGCGCGTTTTCGCCGTACCTCATGGAGTCTGGTCGAAGCGTCTATGGATCTTGGCGCCAATGGCTGGCAAACCTTTCGTTATGTCGTGCTGCCAAATCTGGCATCGGCACTTCTGGCGGGGGGGATGCTGGCGTTTGCCTTGTCGTTTGATGAAATCATCGTGACAACGTTCACCGCCGGACATGAAAGAACACTTCCTCTGTGGTTGCTCAATCAATTGGGCCGTCCACGGGATGTGCCTGTCACCAACGTTGTGGCATTGCTGGTAATGCTGGTGACAACACTGCCAATTTTAGGGGCCTGGTGGCTAACGCGTGAAGGCGACACTCTCGCCGGAAACGGTAAATAAACGACGATATGGGAAATTGCTATGCAACATCAATTACTGATTAATGGCGGGCTGGTCAACGGTGAAGGTGAAAAGCAGCCAGTCTATAACCCTGCCACTGGTGAACTCATTCTGGAGATTGCTGAGGCGTCAGCCATGCAGGTTGATGCCGCTGTACGTGCGGCAGACGCCGCGTTTGCCACCTGGGGGCAAACCACGCCGAAAGTCCGCTCTGAACTGCTGCTGAAACTGGCGGATGCTATTGCTGATAACGCGCAAACCTTCGCTGAGCTGGAATCACTTAACTGCGGTAAACCGCTGCACTGTGTTCTCAACGATGAAATTCCCGCTATTGTCGATGTTTTCCGCTTCTTTGCCGGTGCGGCGCGTACCCTGCAAGGACAGGCGGCCGGTGAATATCTGGAAGGGCATACCTCGATGATTCGCCGTGATCCGCTGGGTGTGGTGGCTTCTATTGCGCCGTGGAACTATCCGCTGATGATGGCGGCGTGGAAGCTGGCTCCAGCGTTGGCGGCGGGGAACTGCGTGGTGATTAAACCGTCAGAAATTACTCCGCTGACAGCGCTTAAATTAGCCGAATTCGCCAAAGACATTTATCCGGCTGGTGTGATTAACGTGCTGTTTGGTCGCGGTAAAACGGTGGGCGATCCGCTGACCGGTCATGAAAAAGTGCGTATGGTTTCGCTGACCGGCTCCATTGCAACCGGCGAACACATTATTCAGCACACCGCGCCGTCAATTAAGCGTACGCATATGGAACTGGGCGGAAAAGCTCCGGTGATCATTTTTGATGATGCCGATCTGGATGCAGTGGTGAGCGGCGTGCGGACTTTTGGTTATTACAACGCCGGGCAGGACTGCACCGCCGCTTGCCGAATCTATGCCCAGAAAGGCATTTATGATGCACTGGTCGAAAAACTTGGCGCCGCCGTTGCCAGCCTGAAAATCGGTCCGCCGAATGATGAATCGACCGAGCTGGGACCAGTGAGCTCGCAGGCTCATCTCGATCGCGTGACTAAAGCGGTCGATGAGGCTAAAGCGTTGGGCCATATTAAGGTCATCACCGGCGGTAAAAAAGTGGATGGTTCAGGCTACTATTTTGCCCCGACGCTGCTTGCTGGGGCGAAGCAGGACGATGCCATCGTACAGCGGGAAGTTTTCGGTCCGGTGGTCAGCGTGACCGTATTTGATGATGAAGATCAGGTGCTGGCATGGGCCAACGATTCGAAATACGGCCTGGCATCCTCCGTCTGGACCCGGGATGTTGGGCGAGCGCATCGCTTTAGCGCTCGCCTGCAATATGGTTGCACCTGGGTCAATACCCATTTCACGCTGGTTAGCGAGATGCCGCACGGTGGGCAAAAACAGTCCGGCTATGGAAAGGATATGTCGGTTTATGGGCTGGAGGATTACACGGTTATTCGCCATGTTATGATCAAGCATGAGTAATATCTTAAGCGCGATCGGCGAATGGGGCACGGATAGCTAAATATTGGCATACGTGTGTCTATACTATTCGCGCCACTGGCCTCGTCGCCATCGGACGGCGGTAAGTTGGAAATATCCGCGAGGTCAGGCTAATTGATACAACAAAGCCCCAGCATATAGCCGGGGCTTTGTGCTTTCAGGATCGCCATCGGGTTTATCTGCGGCCCAGGCTGCAAAGCCAGGCGAGTAGGGCACAGACGCTCAGAACCAGCCCCAGTTGCTGCACCATGCCTGCTAAACCCAGCATCATCCCAAGTAATAGGTAATAGCTTAATCCGAACAAAGCACCGGCGGCTCCGGCCTGTTCACGGTAGTGACGCAGCGCCTGACTCAGCACATTGGGAATGGCGATACCATAGGCAATCACCACGCCGAACACCGGAATCAGGATCCACGCGGAGTGCTGTAAACACCACGCGACGAGACCTGACAACGCTGCCAGCACACAGGCATAACGTACCAGTCGCTCCGGCGTCAGACCTGTCGTTAACAGTCTTCGGTTCAGCAGGCTACCTGACAGAGAAGCAAACGCAAGTAGCAACCCCGTCCAGCCAAAGGCTCTGGAGCTCCATCCTAATTGCCCAAAAAGAAACGGTGCCAGGCTGTAATAGCTAAACAGCATGGTGTTCAGCAGGGCAACCAGCATGGCGTTTTTCCGCAACTCACTGTCCCGCATCATGCGGGAAAATAGCGCGGCAAGCTTCGGGCTGAGCGTATGTTCGGGCCGGGTTTCTGGCAGCATGGTCGCTGTCAGTATTAGCAGTAGCAACGCCAACAGCACAAGGGCAACAAAGACACCGGTATGGCCGTACAGACTCACTAACCAACCTCCGCTTAGCAGGCCAAAAACCGGACTCAATGCCAGCGCGGCCCCCATCACGGAAAAGACGCGGGATAGCGCAGTTGATTCATAACTGTCCCTTAGCATGGTCTGTACCACGACCGACCCCGCAGCCGCACCGACGGCGGAGATCATCCGCGCCAGCAGCAAAACGCTGAAGTCGGTGGCAACAACGGCCAATGCGCAACCTGTTCCATAGCAGATTAGCCCTGCCAGCATCGCCCAACGTCGTCCGATGCAGTCACTTAGCCAACCCCACATCGCTACGCCGACGGCAAAGGCAACAAAATAAACGGAGAGTGTTTGAGCCGCGCGCTCACTGCTTACGTGAAAAGAGGTAGCGATACCCGGCAATGCCGGGCTGTAAATGGTTTCCACCAGTTGTGGAAACATAATCAGTAGCGTAAGAAGCCACAGCGATGGGCGACGAAGTGTGTTCATAGCAATATCCAGAGAGACAGAAAACAGGCGGGCATTATTGTTGAAAGGAGTATGTCGTATTACCATTACCAGGACTTTAAATATCAAATATCAGACAGATAATGAAAATTGCCCCTGATGATGCTTTTGATGCGGATAGCTTTGATAAACCGGTAATCGGTATTGCTGCCGATATGGGCGTACATGATTCCGGGCGGCACAGTCATCTTCGTCATCAGCTACTTTTTTCGGCAGCGGGAAGTATTACGATTGAACTGGAGCAGGCCCTGTGTCTGCTACCGCCACGCCGTGCGGTTTGGATCCCGGCAGGCACGGTACATCGCGCCATAATGCGTGGTGTGATGGCTTATCGCTCTTTGTACTTTTCTACCGCATTGCCGTTATCTGAGTTACCGCTGCAGATAGTCGAAGTTAATCCGCTTTTTTTTGAAGTGATAGAACGTATGGCCTTCTGGCCATGGGAAATGCCTGCCACACAGCAGTCCAGCCTCATTACCGTTTTTTGTGAGGAAATGCGTGCCGCCCGCAGTGAAAACTGGACATTGCAGTATCCCTCAGATCCGCGGCTTAACGTGTGGCTCAAGGGATTACGCATGGGGGAATTGCCACCACGACTGAATCAATTGTCCCGACAGGTTGGGGCATGCGAGAGGACGATCAGTCGAATATTTATCAGGGATACCGGGATGAATTATCAGGACTGGCGGCAGCAATTTAGGCTGTTAAAAGCCATGGAGATGTTGGCTGACGGAGGCCATATCAGCCAGGTCGCGCAATATCTGGAGTTTGTCAGCGACAGTGCTTTTATTGCGTTCTTTCATCAGCATACTGGTACAACACCAGGCCGATATTCGGGCAATATAATGCCGCAGAAGGATTAGGGGTATTACATATTAAGGATAATTTACCTGGTGATAGCAGAGTGGGAAGATCGTTTACTGATGGCAGAGAGAAGATCCTCTCTGCCAGCGGACGCTGCAATTAATCAAGAAGAGTTACATCAAGCAAACCAGCCGAACCTTGCGGATATCAGACTGAAAAGTCCTACAGCAGCAAATATATTTATCAGCACCACAGTTTTACTGGAAACATTCATTTTTGCCACCTTTCGTTTTAACCCTTATGGGTATAGTACGGCTTATAACTATCCGCAATAGTACGAATTCTGAACATAATGAAAATGGGTTGTTTTACAGCCGTTTTTCTTAAATTAATTAATAAAACTTGATGTGAGTCATGAAAAAGAGCATATTGCGCGCGATTTTCCCTTCTGGCCAGGATGCCTTAAATGTCCCTATACCAAAAAATGTTGGTTTTTTATGCGGTGATGGCCGTCATCACGGCAATCATCACCTGGTTTCTTTCCCGCGATAAAAAGCGGATCCGCTTTCTTAGCGCGGTATTAGTCGGGGCGACCTGGCCGATGAGTTTTCCCGTTGCGCTGATGTTTTCTCTTTTCTGATGACGGCGTATTCGCCGTTTCAGGAGAAAAGCAGGGCATCTAATCGTTTTTTGTCGGTTTCAGAGACATCCTGTGGGTGCTGATATCCCGCATTCTCATTCGCACGGGTGTACAAGGCAACCAGCCAGTCGTAAACGTAACGGCTTGCACCATGCGAGGGTTGTTCATCCAGCTTCGTCAGGCGTAGCATCGGCGATTGCTTCGGCGCGCTAAAAATAGCCGATCCTTTTTGGATCCTGCTGGCAGGGCGCTGTTCCTCAGCAACGTCGGCAAATCCAAGCCAGGTAATAAAATCACCAATATCGGCGTGTAACTGCGCGGCACAGACATTTTCGCGCTGCATAATGCGCTGTAAGCGTTGTGGCATCTCCAGGCGATAGCTGGTGGTGACGAGAATGTCGGCAACCTGCCTTAACGTACGGGGATCGAGTCGTAAACGGCGGGCATTATTTTCATCGCGACACCACTGGCGCACGTGGTTAATCCACATTTTGTGTGCCTGATATCCGGTCTCCTGACTTTCCGGCGAGTGTAGTGTGTCACGCACCTCGGCAAACAGGTCAATCTCTTCATTAAATAAACCGCTTACCTGCTCCTCGCGCGGTTGCTGAATACGCAGCAGCGACTCAAAAATGTGCATCGGCGGGAGTAAACCATCCAGCAGTTCGCCATGTTTTGCCGCTTGCGCCTGTAACTGGCGGATCACCGACTCGTGGCTATCCGATTCAGCTTGAGCGGGATTAATCCAGCTTTTCAGAGTTTCGCGGATGCGCTGTTGATGCTGCTCGCGTAGAGAAGTCAACCTGGCCTGGCGCTGCTGTGGTGAGGTTGCCTGAGTCAGCCATTCGACAAGACGTTGTAAGCTATGTTTATCCAGCGCCTGCAACGTACCCCAATGCAGCCCGGGCTTGCCCATTAATTGCTGCACGGATTCATCAAGGTTTTGCTGGGTACTAAAACGCGCATCCTGCGGGGTAATGGCCCAAACCACGCCCGGTAATGCGGCATCATGAACAGGTTGGGTATCGTTGACCCAGCCCAACAGCTTGCGGGTGATGGCGGGCGTCTGGGCGCGGGCAGAGACCGCGTTGCAGATTAAGAGCACATCTGGTTGCAGGTGCTGGCGATAATGTTCCAGCATCCAGCCTAATTTTGCCTGCCACAGTGGATGAGGATGAGCATCCGGGGCGAGGGGGATATCGAGCAGATCGACATTCTCCAGCACCGCGTCTTCAACCGTCAGGACCAGCTCGCGCGTGAGCAGCGCCAGTGACGACAAAGAAAGACTGACCGCATTGAGCAACTGATGATTTTCAATCGGATGAACCACCACATCGCTTTGCGCCTCATTATTGCTGGACAATGCCACCTGGGTCAGGAAACTTTCGGCAGGTAAACCAAAATGATCAACCAGCAGGCTCAGCGGGGCCGCTAATTCTTGCGCGTGTCCGGTTTGTTGCAACGTGTGCGCCAGCGCCAGCCACTGCTGCGTCAGCTCTGGTTGTTCTCCCCACAGTAACGCCCAGGCGTTTGCCCGGGTAGTCAGGTCCAGTGCGGGCAGCAACGTGGCAAACTGATACCATAGTGCATCGTCAATTTGCTGCTGGTTTGCCGGTACGCAGGAGCGCCAGAAACGACCAATTGCCGCAACATCATGTGCGGTAATGCCCGGCACCGGGTGACGCTGACGCAGCGTTTGCCATTTTTCCAGGCGCGCCTCAATAATCGATTTCTCGACCTGTCGGTTGTCCGGGAGCGCGCTGAACTGGGCGATAAATAGCTGTACCAGTTCGGCTTCACTGAGTAATCGCAGACGCAACGGCCATTCGTTATCATGCGGATTTTCATCGCGCGTAAAACGGATCGCCATATTGGTTGGTGCATGGCCCGGATTAATATGCGAGAAATAATCAAAGCTGCGATCCGGGGTAACAATATTCACTTTGCCAGTGGCATTGCAGCACAATGCCGCCAGCAGATGTGCTTTTGCCGATTGTGAGTGTCCGTATAACCCTATACATCCTTGCGATGAAAAGGTCGTCTTCAGCGCAGATTCACTCACTGCGGCTAGCGTAAGCTGTGCCAGCAGGGCATCCGCTTCATCATCAAGACGCGCCGCACGTTGACGGGTATCTACCACCCACTCGATGGCGGCCTGCGCGGTATTTAACATCTTACTCATTTCAGGTACACGCTCCCGCTATCAATCCAGTAATGGCTTCCGCTATGGCGACGGTCTGCCAGCGTATTCAGTTTTAACGTTAAGGCATTGGCGGCAACGGGGGTGCCATCCTGTAACCAGGCATCACTCAGGATGAAGAATTCCGGGCCACTTTCTTTGCTGCCGCCGCGTAGCTGCAGCCGAACATTCAACACGCCATCTCCGGCGATAGTTTTTGCCAGTTCGGCAGAGTTTATGCTGAGCGTATACAGCGGCGTGGCAGGCCAGCGGCTGTTTGCCAGTTGCCGGAATCCTAACGTCACGTTGCCACGTAACGGGAAATGCAACCGGGCATCCAGCTTCGCCCCAGGTTTATCCAGATCAATATCGTGATACCAGATGTTCTCATCGCGCAGGGTATTGACCGTATTATCCAGCACACCGAGAAAGCGTACGGTCGAGTAAGCGCCGATATCGGCAGCTTTAAAGTTAAATCGTGGCAAACGCAAATCCAGCGCCAGGCTGCACAGCATAGCGCCTACAGCAGCGGTGGATTTAGGATTACCAATTCGCCCTTGCTGGCTGAACGGATACCACTCATGCACGCGGTAGTTATCCATCCAGATCATACGATTAACCGGAACAGGTTGCAGATGGCGGATCAACGCCTGTACACCCGGTAAACAGGCGGGCCTGCCGGTCACTAATAAAATATCGCAGCGATAGTGTGAAATGGCCTCACAAACCGCGTGCAGCGGGGAAGTCAGGGTAAATTGACCTGCTAACAGTGCTTCTTGTAACTGCCTGAACTGTACCTGTAACGGCACGCTCAGAACATCAAACGCTGGCGACCCTGCTGGCAACGCATGGTCGATAGCCTGTTGGATGTAGTTCATCACGTTGCGCGTGGGTTGTTGACTCAGGAGTTCGCCAAAGGTGGCATGTAGCCCGGCGACCGGATCGTTAATATCGCTTTGTTCCCAGGCAGAGAGGACCGCATGACCAAGCGGCATAAAGAGCTGCAACGCCGTTTGTTGACGCAAAATCGCCTGGGTGTCAATGCGCCCGGAATCGCCAAACAGCGTGGCCAGCAATGCGGCGGCGTCGGTCACGCCAGCCAGTTGTAAGCGGGTTTGCAGCGCAGGCAACACGCAGCGCTGAATCACGTCCAGCAGCATGTCATCGCCCGCAACTTTAAAACCTTCACGGAACAGCAGATGCGGGGTAATTTTGACATTCGCGCCAACGCCGTCATCAAGCTGGTAATGAACGACAGCCATATCCGTTGTCCCGCCGCCAATATCGATCGATGCCACGCGCAGTGCTCGACCTCTAGTCTCACCAGGCTCCGGCAAACGGTCCGGGCGGGCAAGGGCGTTAAAGAACGATTCGGTGTGGCCATCGTAGTGTGAGATAGCCTCGTTATACAGCCACACCAGTTGCCCGCAACTGGCTTCATCCCATTCCATCTGAATTTCAGGTACGGGAACCACACTCTTTTCCTGCTGCTTACGGGTGGTGAAGTCTTCATCCTGCGGGTGCCAGCCCATCGCTTTCCAGACCAGGGCAATAGCTTCAAACATGCGCAGGCGGAAAATCTCGCGCTCCTGTTTGGGCATCGCCGACGGCAGGGTCAGGATCAGCGTCCGCAACTGACGAGGAGACGCCGGGAATCCGAGGCGCAAACGCGTCGCTACGCTGTTAATTTGCCCCAGCGCCTGGGCCAGTATTTCGCACAGCATATGTGTCATCAGCGTGCTGCGGCTGTATTGTGGTGAGAACACTGGCAGACGATCGTCCTGCGGCAGGCTGAACAGCGGTTGCCCGTCATCGTTCATCAGGTTCATCAGCGGGAAGGCGGTAGCCAGCGGTTCGCGCTGGGTTTTGCCATTCATCTGGCTAAAGCGCCAGTCATGTAACACCGGCGTTTCATCCCACAGATAGCGGCGCGGGCTTGAGATCCCACTGTTGCCCTCGGTGCCCATACGCTGCATCGCCAGCTTACGGGCTTCATCACCCACACGCACAATCGACGGCCAGATAAAGGCGTCATCACGTCCGCTCTCAACGGAAAAGTGCTGCTTACCAAAGCGCGCTTCGGAAAACTCCAGCCGACTGGTGAATAGCGGATCGTTGAGGAACTGCGGCTCGCTTAACGAACGGACCTGCAATTCAGCGGTCTGACGCAGCCCGTCATTGGCATCCCCGTGATCTTCAATCAGGACACCACAGGTATGGGTATTACCGATATCCAAAATAAGATCGACGGGAATGGCGGGGGTGCTAAGGGTGTGCGTAACCAGTTTCACTTCCGGGACGGAAAGCTGCTCACCTAACAGGGTCAGCACATTCAGCCAGTGCGCCTGGTATTCAAAGTTACGCAGCGCCTGCTGGATCTCTTGTTCTGAGCGGTTCTCATGTTGGGTGACATGGTGCATAAAAGATTCGCGCAACCAGCCGTCAATCCAGGTCTGGTCAAGGAAATCAGCAATTTCGTTGTCATGCCAGGCCAGCGCAAACCGTGTACCGTTAAGCAGATCATTTTCGTTGGGGGTTAACGCCGCAGGGCCATTTTCAGTAAGCTGGCTGTCCAGCGCTACGGTAACACGGTGGGTGTTGCCCGCGCTGTCCGGCTGCGGCAGCTTTCGCACCTGCACGCGTGCCCAGTTATCCGGACCTTCAACAAACGTACGCGGCGGGTTAAAGCGCAAAAACGGCAGCGGCAGCCAGACGCTGTCGAGCACGTCCAGCGAATAGTGCAGCGTCTGAGTGCTTTCCGGCTTCACCACTTCGGGTTGCGCGCCGGTGCTGCCCGGTAGGGTATAGCGTCCTGATGTCAGATCGAAGTCTAGTCTCAGTAGCGGACCGTTTGCCGTTTTGCGCACAAAGCGTCCGTGGTGCGCAGATTCCTGAGGCGTGAGGCCGAAATCCAGGAATTGCACACCGCTATTGGCGATGAGCGTCACGCTCTGTTTGTAATCACACAAATTCACCAACATAAAATCAGGCACCTATCTTTTTGATCGTCAGAGGGATTTCCGCGTGATCGTCATAACGCGCGGTACAGGCGGCGACGTCATTGGTTCCCGCTTTACAGGTAATTTCAGGCATCGGATAACGTGAACCGTCGGTACAACGGGCATTGCCGCGACTCTTAATCATTAATTCACCCGACTGGTGCAAACCAGAGAAAATCTCGGCACGACAAACAATATTGTCACCATGCACCACGCGCGCAGTGCCTTTATTGGCCTGGATCTGATAGCGCAGCGACGGCGCTTTGCCGCTCACCGGATCTTTAACATCGACCATGACGCGCCAGTTACCGTTGAGAAAACGCGTCGTTCCTGCCTTCATCTGGTTGGCATCCATCACCAGCGCATCTTTTGGAATTGCGGCAATCACCACCGGTCCTTCGACAGGTTTCTCTTTCTTCGCAGCTGGAGTCACTTCAGCACGATGCAGGGGCAGTACAGATGTCAGTGCTGGCAGCGATGCCATATCAACCTTAGCGACTTCAATAGCGGCTACTGCGGGTACGGGCTGGGTGGTCTGTTGCTTCCACAGCAGCGGCCCAACGATGGCTGCAATAATCACTGCGGCAACGGGGAGGCTCCACAGCGGCAGGCGGCGTATGGGCTTCTCCTGTACCGGCGACGCAGTGACTTCAGGTTCGTTAACAATAACCGGGGATTGAGGTTCAGGTTCAGCCGGTTTTGGCTGATCAACGACCGGCGTCAGTAAGGGGACATCGGCCTCGGCAAAGGTAATTTCCGGTGCGATTTCTTCTTCCTGTTCTGGCTCTGCTACGGTAACCACAGGAGGAACATCGGCAATGCGCAGGCAGTCGAGCACATCGTCGCGGGGATTTTCATTCAGATTGACGAAGCCCCAGAATGTAATAACGGGTTTACCATCAACCAGAAACACGTGATTTTCACCGGGAAACTGGATGGCTTTTTCGAGCAGTGAGCCAAACAGCTGTAGGGAGGTTTTCCCCGATTGCAGGCTTTTACGGCTCAGGGTCGCCGCATTTTCCAGCATGCTACCCAGATAGCGCAGCGCACGAAAACGTGCTTCTTCATCAGCGGCTTTCCACGCCACGGCTTTCCCTTCTATCGGGGAATACCAGTCAACCCGATCGCCGTTGTCGTTAATTTGTGGGATCGCCAGACAATCCACCATCGCCTGCTGTTTACGCAGACGAAGCGTTTCACGAATTTGCAATGCTGAATCAAACACGGCCTGACCACCGCCGCCCACGGCCTGATAGTCATCCAAATTGCCGCTGCGCAAGAGAGTTTTTGCCACGTTGTTACCCCTTAGACTTCTTCACGTATCTACTTTACGTTTTATAAAAACGAGCAAACGGCGAAAGAGAGGCAAAAAGGGGTTAATTTTCATGGCATAGAGTGCCGGGAAAAATCTTGACGTTTTGAAAAAGACTTAAGGGAAATTAATTCGCTTGGAGTGATGAATTATTCAGCGAAATACACCGGATTAGAATAACCTGATAGTGATTTGTTATTGGTCAGTTTTTGTCAGCTATGCTCTGATATCCCTGTTAATAATAAAATAAGAAGGCTTATAACCATGATTGCAAGGAAAACGTTACTCGCGCTGGCTCTCAGCGCTGTCTTACCGTCAGGCGCTGCGTTCGCGGCCAATACTGACACCATCATCTATTGCTCTGAAGCATCTCCGGAGTCATTTAACCCGCAAATCGCCAGTTCAGGTCCTTCATTTGTGGCCAGTTCACAGGTGCTCTACAACCGACTCATCAACTTTGATCCGGTAAAGAATACCCCGATACCGTCTCTGGCAACGGACTGGACGATTTCCCCGGACGGTAAGACTTATACGTTTACCCTGCGTCAGGGCGTGAAATTCAACAGTAATAAATTCTTTAAACCGACTCGCGACTTCAACGCAGATGACGTGATTTTCTCGGTATTACGGCAGAAAGATGCCGATCATCCGTATCACAAGGTTTCTCAGGGAAGCTACGAATACTTTAACGATGTTGGTCTGGATAAACTGATTAAAGAAGTGAAGAAGGTCGATGATTATCACGTTCAGTTTGTCCTCAATGAACCTAATGCCGCGTTTCTTGCCGACTGGGGTATGGATTTTGCCTCCATCCTTTCTGCGGAATATGCCGACGCGATGCTGAAAAAAGGCACCCCGGAAAACGTCGATAACTGGCCGATTGGCACCGGTCCTTACGTGTTGCAACAGTACAAGCAGGACTCGCAAATCCGCTATCTTGCCAACCCTAACTACTGGGATGGCGCCGTTCCAACGAAGCACCTGATCTTCTCAATCACGCCAAACGTCCAGACGCGGCTGGCAAAACTGCAAACCAATGAGTGCCAGATAATCCCGGCGCCAGCCCCCGTACAGTTTGACGAGATTAAAAAGAATAAAGATTTGACGCTGCATTCGGTTGAAGCGCTGAACGTCGGATATCTGGCGTTTAATACCGAGAAAAAACCGTTTGATAACGTACTGGTGCGTCAGGCGCTAAACTACGCGACCGATAAAAAGGCCATTATTAACGCCGTCTTTTTAGGTTCCGGTACGGTGGCAAAATCGCCGATTCCGCCGAATATGATGGGCTTCAATAAAGATCTGCAGGATTACGCTTACGACCCGCAAAAGGCAAAAGATCTGCTGAAGCAGGCGGGGCTGGAAAACGGCTTTGAAGCGACGCTGTGGTCAATGCCGGTTCAGCGCCCTTACAACCCGAACTCCCGACGGATTGCTGAGATGATCCAGAGCGACTGGGCAAAGGTGGGCGTGAAGGCGAAAATTGTGTCGTACGAGTGGGGGGAATATCTCTCCGGAATGCGTAAAGGTGAGCATGACACCGCGTTGTTTGGCTGGATGTCAGACAACGGCGATCCGGATAACTTCGCCGATGTGCTGCTGGGCTGCGACAGCATAAAAACCGGATCTAACGCCGCGCGCTGGTGCGATAAAGAGTATAATTCGTTGGTTCAAAAGGCGAAGCTGGTGAGTAAACCGGAAGAGCGCGCCGCGCTTTACCAGCAATCGCAAGAGATTTTCTACCAGCAGGCTCCGTGGATAGCTCTGGCAAACGGTAAAACGTTCTACGCTACGCGCAGCAACGTCAGCGGATACAGCGTCAGCCTGATGGGCAGTGATTTTTCAAAAGCAAAATTAAATTAATGAGTTAAGGAGAGGTTATGTCGCATCTGGATGAGGTCAGCGCACGTGTTGATGCCGCCATTGAAGAGAGCGTCATTACGCATATGAATGAATTGCTGATTGAGCTCAGCGATGATGTCGCGTTGAGCCGGGAAGACCGCTATACCCAGCAACAGCGTTTGCGTACGGCTATCGCACATCATGGCCGTCAGCATAAAGAAGATATGGAAGCCCGTCGCGAACAGTTGACCAAAGGCGGCACAATCCTCTGATATTTCCCTTATCCGACCTACAGGCACGTTCTGTAGGTCTGATAAGCGAAGCGCCATCAGGCAATTAAAATGAACGTCTCGCCACCAGCCACGCCCCGATGACCAACAGCACCGCGCCACAGACCGGACCTACCAACGCCCGCAGCGGCACGCCGTGACTACGTAGAATATCCAGCACCAGTCCGCCGATTAACTGGCTAGCCACCAGCACCGCGATAGTGGTAGCGGCCCCCACATTTTGGTACCCACTGATACTGGCAAAAACAAAGAACGATCCAAGCAATCCGGGGATGAGCGTCCACCAGCGCACGCTGGAAACCAGTTCTCCAAATCCCGCAGCTCCTTGCTTAAACCACAGTATGCTGACAAACAGCACGATCCCGACCAGCGAGTTAAGCAACATGGCGATAAGGATCGTCGAGGACGTCTGGGTGATGCGTACCATCAAGGTATTTTGCACCACCAGACCAATACCTGCGGCAATCAGAAAGGAGAGGGTCAGCGTCTGGTTCATCTACAGGCATCCGGATCGCGGCGATCGTCTAGCTGTAACTGCATGAAGGTCAGATCCAGCCAACGGCCAAACTTGGTGCCAACCTGCGGCATTTGCGCGGTGGTTTTAAAACCCAGCAAGCTGTGCAGATGCAGTGATGCCTGATTCTGAGACTCAATACCTGCCACCATCACATGCTTGCCGCATGCGCGGGCTTCGTCTATCAGTCTGCTGAGCAGTGCCCGTCCTAGCCCTTTTCCCTGATGTTCAGGATGAACATACACCGAATGTTCAACGGTATGACGGAAGCCATCAAAGTTACGCCAGTCGCCAAAGGAGGCGTATCCTGTAACAACGCCATTCTCTTCACTCACCAGCACCGGATACCCCATCAATTGGCGGGCTTCATACCAGGAAATACGGTTTTCGGCATCGACCGTTTGATCGTTCCAGATAGCCGCCGTATGCAGTACCGCATGGTTGTAGATTTCTGCAATGGCGGCGCAGTCTTCTTTGCTGGCAAATCGAATTGACATGTTGAACCTCAGGGCTTGTTCACTATAGTATTACAATATGAATACTATTGAAGACAGCATAAATCAACGGATCAGTGCAAGAATTCGCATCGAGCGGGAATCTCGCGGTTGGTCACTCACGGAACTTGCCGAGCGCGCGGGTGTGTCGCGGGCCATGATCCATAAAATAGAACGCGGCGAGAGTAGTCCAACGGCTACGCTGCTGGGCAGGCTTTCCGGCGCGTTTGGCATTAGCATGTCTACCCTGATTGCGCGGGCTGAAATGCAAGAGGGCAAGCTGCTGCGCTTCGTCGATCAGCCTGTCTGGCACGACCCGCAAAGCCACTATCTGCGCCGCCATGTTTCACCGCGCAGCGATCTGCCTATCGATCTGGTGCAGATCGAATTACCCGCCGGAAGTGATATCCCGATGCCAGCCTCTTCCTATGTGCAGGCCAGACAACTTATCTGGTTACAGCAGGGAGAATTAGTCTTTGTCGAAGGGGACGTACGCCATGAAATGCAGGCAGGTGATTGCCTGGAACTTGGCCCGCCGAATGACTGTCGGTTTATCAATGAAGCCGCGCAACCCTGCGTTTACCTGGTTGTGCGGTTAAATCACGTCGTCAGCTAAATAGCAGGAACGGGCTGCTACTATTGATGGATTCATGCCAAAAGCAGAGGAGCACATCATGGGTCAACAGACTAATCGTAACCGTCGTTGGGTACTGGCTTCCCGCCCACATGGCGCGCCAGTCCCAGAGAACTTCCGTCTTGAAGAAGATGAAGTCGCAACACCGGGCGAAGGCCAGGTGTTGTTGCGCACCGTTTATCTTTCCCTTGATCCCTACATGCGTGGCCGCATGAGCGATGAGCCATCTTACTCACCACCAGTAGAGATTGGTGGTGTTATGGTGGGGGGTACCGTAAGTCGCGTGGTGTCATCCCACCATCCGGACTACCAGCCAGGCGAATGGGTATTGAGCTACAGCGGTTGGCAGGACTATGACATCTCCGACGGTAACGGGCTGGTGAAGCTTGGCGATCATCCCGAGCATCCCTCCTGGGCGCTGGGAGTTATGGGTATGCCGGGGTTTACCGCTTATATGGGCCTGCTGGATATCGGTCAGCCAAAAGCCGGGGAAACGCTGGTGGTAGCTGCCGCAACCGGGCCGGTTGGCGCAACGGTCGGGCAGATCGGTAAGCTTAAGGGTTGTCGGGTGATCGGTGTGGCGGGTGGGGCAGAGAAATGCCGACATGCCACCGAGGTCTTGGGTTTTGATGTCTGTCTCGATCACCACGCACAAGATTTTGCGCAACAACTGGCAAAAGCCTGCCCGCAGGGTATTGATATTTATTACGAAAACGTCGGTGGAAAAGTATTTGATGCCGTTCTGCCATTGCTCAATACCTCAGCGCGGATTCCGCTTTGTGGCCTGGTCAGCGGTTATAACGCAACGTCGCTTCCGGCCGGACCTGACAGATTACCGCTGTTAATGGCAACGCTGCTGAAAAAGCGTATCCGCATGCAGGGTTTTATCATTGGTCAGGATTATGGACACCGTATTCATGAGTTTCAGCGGGAGATGGGGCGCTGGGTTAAAGAGGGCAAAATCCACTACCGCGAGCAGGTGACCGACGGTCTGGAAAATGCGCCACAAACCTTTATCGGTCTGCTGACCGGCAAAAACTTCGGCAAGGTAGTGATTCGTCTTGCTGAGGATTGATGCGTAAAGGTGGAAGACGGTGAATGCCTGTAACCAGGCCTGCTTCGTACAAAATGTAGGCCTGGTAAAATGCCAATGTCGTTATCTGGTATTCATGGAGAAAATAAGAAGGTTACTACCCGAAAGCGAATAAACACTCCACATTGAGATAAATAATGATTACTATTCTCATTCTTAAAAAGGCAGAACCATGATTTTGCTCATTGAAGCTATGTGAAGCAGTAACAAACGAATTTATCAAAGGGAGTCGTCATGTCTTTACGTCATCTGTTTTCGCCGCGTCTGCGTGGTTCTTTACTGTTAGGTTCACTGCTCGTTGCATCATCTTTTACTACGCAGGCTGCAGAAGAACTGCTGCGCAAAGCCGTCGGCAAAGGCGCCTATGAAATGGCGTACAGCCAGCAAGAGAACGCGCTGTGGCTGGCGACCTCACAGAGCCGCAAACTGGATACCGGCGGGGTGGTTTATCGTCTTGACCCGGTCACCCTCGAAGTGACCCAGGTGATTCATAACGATCTCAAACCATTTGGTGCCACCATCAATAACGCCACGCAAACGCTGTGGTTCGGCAACACGGTAAACAGCGCGGTTACGGCGATGGATGCCAAAACCGGTGCGGTGAAAGGACGTCTGGTGCTGGATGCGCGTAAACGTTCTGAAGACGTTCGCCCGCTGCAGCCGCGTGAGCTGGTCGCCGATGATGCCACCAACACGGTATACATTAGCGGTATTGGTAAAGAGAGCGTGATTTGGGTGGTGGACGGTGAGACGATCAAGCTGAAGGACACCATCCAGAATACCGGCAAAATGAGCACCGCTCTGGCTGTCGACAGCAAGGCTAAACGCCTGTACACCGCCAATGCCGACGGTGAATTCATTACCATTGACGCCGCCACTAACAAAATTCTCAGCCGCAAAAAACTGCTGGATGACGGGAAAGAGCATTTCTTTATCAACCTGAGCCTGGACACAGCGGGCAACCGCGCCTTTGTCACCGACTCTAAAGCGGCGGAAGTGCTGGTCATCGACACCCGTAATGGTAACGTACTGGCAAAAGTCGCTGCGCCGGAATCCCTGGCCGTGCTGTTTAACCCAGTGCGTAACGAAGCCTACGTGACCCATCGTCAGGCCGGAAAAGTGAGCGTGATCGACGCGAAAAGCTATAAAGTCGTTAAAACGTTCGAGACCCCAACATTCCCGAACAGCCTGGCGCTCTCTGCCGATGGTAAGACCCTGTATGTCAGCGTGAAACAGAAGTCTACCCGCGAGCAGGAAGCCACCCAGCCGGACGATGTTATTCGTATTGCGCTGTAAATAACGGGAGGGGGAAACCCCTCCTGTCATTTCTCTAAACCCCACGATACGCCTCGTTACACCCCGCCAGTAGCCCGACCCACTTCAGGGACTTACACTACGCCCTCAACGGCTAACTGAATAACACGGGAATACCATGAAAAAGCCATTTATCTGTCTGTGTGCAGGCGTAATGCTGTTTACCCTGGCAGGGTGTACCACCGATTACGTCATGACGACCAAAAGTGGACAAACCATCACCACCCAGGGTAAACCAAAACTGGATAAAGACACGGGAATGACCAGCTATACCGATCAGGATGGGAATGCGCGGGAAATTAACAGTAACGACGTAGCGCAGTTGATTGAAGCGAACTAAAAAAGAAGGCCTGAAGGGGTAACCTGTCAGGCCTTTTGCCGTTATGGCGCGGTGCGGTGGATTTCCGCGACGCGTTTACGCACGCCGAACCAGCCTGCAACCAGCAGGATGGCAATCAGCGGTAATGAGGCGATGGTATAGGTACCGTTTGGATAGTCAAACGCCATCAGCACCAGCACGCTCAGCAAGAACAGCAGCGTGAGCCACGAGGTAAACGGTGCGCCCGGCAGCTTAAAACTGACGTCAGCCGTTTTACCTTCTTTTATGGCCCGGCGCAGACGCATCTGACAGACCATGATAAATCCCCACGATGCAATAATGCCCAACGACGCGAAGTTCAACACGATCTCAAACACCTGCGACGGTACCAGATAGTTCAGAAATACCCCAACAACATACACGACCAGCGTGGCGAGGATCCCCGCCCAGGGTACCTGCTGACGGCTCATTTTAGCCATGAATTTAGGCGCCGATCCGCCCATCGACATGGAACGTAAAATACGCCCGGTGCAGTACAGCCCAGAGTTAAGGCTGGAAAGCGCCGCGGTGAGCACCACAATATTCATGATACTGCCGATATACGGCACGCCCAGTTTGGAGAAGAAGGTAACAAACGGGCTTTGCCCCGCCTGATAGGCGTTCCACGGCAGTAACAGAACCAGCAGCACAACCGAACCCACATAGAACAGTCCAATACGCCAGATAACGCTATTGATCGCTTTCGGCACCATGGTTTGCGGATCTTTGCATTCTCCAGCAGCGGTGCCCACCAGTTCAATGGAGGCAAACGCAAAAACTACCCCCTGAACCAGTACCAGCGCTGGAAGCAGACCATGTGGGAAGAATCCACCGTTGTCGGTGATCAGGTGAAAACCGGTGGCGTTACCATCCAGCGGCTTTCCAGTACCTAAAAAGACGGTACCCACCACCAGGAAAATCACAATCGCCAGCACTTTGACCAGCGCAAACCAAAACTCCATCTCCGCGAACCACTTCACGCCGATCATGTTCATGGTGCCAACAATGGCCAGCGCGCCGAGGGCGAACACCCACTGCGGTACATCACCAAATGCGCCCCAGTAATGCATATACAACGCCACCGCGGTGATATCGACAATACCGGTCATCGCCCAGTTGATGAAGTACATCCAGCCAGCCACATAGGCGGCTTTCTCACCTAAAAATTCACGGGCGTAGGAGACAAAGCTGCCGCTGGAAGGGCGATGTAAAACCAGTTCACCAAGCGCGCGCAGTATAAAGAACGAAAAAATACCGCACACCAGATAGACCAGCGCCAAAGCAGGACCCGCCATTTGCAAGCGTGCGCCAGCCCCTAAAAACAACCCGGTACCAATTGCGCCGCCAATGGCGATCATTTGTACCTGTCGATTCCCCATCGCTTTGTGATACCCCTCTTCGTGGGCATTCAACCAGCGTCGTTTCGCCGCATGTTGTTCCGCGGCTTGCGTGTTGTTTGTGTTCATTACTTTTCCTGTTGACCTGACAAAAATACAAAATCCTTTTTGCCGCACCTGCTGCGGCGAAAAACAGCCTTACCCTTCATTGTGTTACGGGGGAAAACTGCCGGCCGAGCATCCTACATTCAATTGTTCGGTTCCGCAAAGCCCCGATAACAAGAATTCAGCATTTTTGTACAGCCAGCACTGGCGCGGTGTGGCCTCGATTCAGCCAATAAAAGAGAAGGGCGTAAATACGTGGAGAGGTGTGCGCTTATCGAGACATTCACCCGATAAGCGCCGTAAGGTTATGCTGATACGCCAAAGACCTGAACGGCCTGCTGTAAGCGCGATGAACGTTGAGTCAGATCGGCGGTAGCATCGGTGACACGCTCCACCATCTCAGCGTTATTGTTTGTCATGGTGCCAACGCGTGAAATCGAATCGTTAATCAGATCCAGCGCCTGGGTTTGCTCACGCGTCGCCAGACTAATATCTTTGATCATCATCGACATCTGTAAGACATCGCCAATCATCCCAGTGAGATGCGTTTCCGTTTGCTCCACCATTTTGACGCCGCTGTTAACGTTAGCGACATTCTTCTCAATCAGCTGTTTGATCTCTTTTGCCGCGGACGCTGAGTGCTGCGCCAGATTACGGACCTCTGCCGCCACAACGGCAAAACCACGCCCGGACTCCCCGGCTCGCGCGGCTTCAACCGCGGCATTGAGCGCCAGAATATTAGTCTGAAAAGCAATGCTGTCGATAACGCCGATGATGTCGACTATCTGCCCGTTGTCACGCGATATCGCCTGCATCATGGCGATAGTTTGTTTCATAATATCGCCGCCTTCTGCCGCATTGGCGCTGGTTTTATCGGCCATGGTCATAGTATGAGCCGCAGTCTCAGCAGTTTGCTGTACCGCGCTACCAATTTCTTCAATGGCGGCAGCGGTTTGTTGCAGGTCGGCGGAGGTTTCTTCTGAACGCTTGTGCAGCGCCGTACCTTCTTTTGATACCCGTTGACTGATGGCGCGAATACCGGATATTTGCGTACTGACATCATCGACCAGGGAACTCAGATTAAGCCCGGACTGATTAACCAGACGCATCAGCATTCCGATCTCATCCACCCGATTTAAATGACAGTTATCAGGTTTTCTCCCGGATACCACTTTCTTCATTTGCGTCAGTAGCGTATTAACTGGCTGACAAATTTGATACTTAAGGTAAATAGCAAGCATCAGAAATAAGAACAATAACCCTCCCGCCTGAATAAATGGATTAACAGGAGTGAAGAGAAATAGCACAGAGAGCAGGGCGATTACCCCTAAAGAATAATTGACGCGCTGGCTAATGCTCAGCCATTTAAACATTGATGCCCATGACAATATTCCGCGACGAATGAAAATACCTTTAAAAAGACGAAACCCTTTAAGCTGCTGATTATTAATTTTTTGATATAAGCTTTCGCTTTGAGTTATTTCATCGCGCGAAGGAACGGTACGCACCGAGATGTAGCCGGTGAGTTTTTCATTGTGCCAGACCGGCGTAACGTTGGCGCGAACCCAGTAATGGTCGCCATTTTGTCGACGGTTTTTCACCATCCCCGTCCAGCTGTCTCCCTGCTGTAGCGTGTACCACATATCGGCGAACGCCGCGGGAGGCATATCGGGATGGCGAATAATATTATGTGGTTCGCCCATTAACTGCTGTTCGTTAAATCCGCTGGCATCAATAAACGCGGAGTTGGCGTAGGTAATATGACTTTCTTTATCCGTCGTAGAAAGCAGCGTCGCTTTATCGTTAAGTGCGTGCTCAATTTGTGTAACGGGCATGTTACTTTTCATAGAGGTCCCATGGTGCTATGTATAATCCATACAAAAATCCCCGCAATAAAATCGGGGGATATTAAAATCTGTTTTAAACCGTTTTAATAAGAAACGTTGCATTCTCTACTAATCATCAATTCTGTGGAAGTAGTTAAAATAAAAATTTCTATGTAAATCATTCATCCTGCGTCATAAAAGTGAAACAATTAATACAAGCGTATAACGTCACAAGTCGTTTAAACTGACTTAACGTAAATCACGTTAAAAAACCTTTTCGTAAAAAGAAAACTGGCATCAAATGATTTTGATGTTATTACCGTGATGCCAACGACCCTATTATATTTTGTAGGCTATTAATTGCGGGTATTTTTCAGTTAAGCGTTACGACCTGTACTGGGCGATCCAAATTTTAACCCTGGCAGCGACAGGGGTTGTTATCTACTTTTTAGCTGAGCAAATGTGAATTAAATGTTTCAGTATGGCTATTTGATAAATTAATAATAAAGACATGTTAACAAACATAGGCTCGTAACATGTCATATCGCCTGAGTATTCTGGATAAAAGCCCCATCGGGGAAGGTGAAACTGCCGCGACCGCGCTTTCCCGTACGTTGCGCCTGGCGCAACTGGCAGAAGAGTGGGGGTACCATCGTTTCTGGATCGCGGAACACCATAATACGGCACAGCTGGCCAGCCCATCGCCGGAGCTGGTGATCGCCTGGATCCTCGGGCAAACCCAGCATATCCGCGTAGGTTCCGGCGGCGTAATGCTGCAACATTACAGCCCGTACAAAGTGGCGGAAAACTTCAATCTTCTGGCATCGCTGGCTCCTGGACGTGTCGATCTCGGCGTAGGGAAAGCCCCTGGCGGCTTACCGCTGTCGACCCAGGCGTTACAGCATGGGCTGCATCAGGCAGAAAAAGGCAGTTTTGCCGACCAGCTTTCTTTGCTTAACGATTGGCTGGCGCTGAGCGGAACGGAAAGCGGGGAAACGGTATTCCCGACGCCAATTCCACCGATTTCACCGGAAAAGTTTGTACTGGGAGCCAGTGTGCAAAGCGCGCAGTTAGCAGCGCAATCCGACTGGGATTTCATCTTCGCAGCGCACCTCAATGGTGACAAAGCGTTATTGCATGACGTTTTGTCCTTCTGGCAGAGAAACAGTGCACGCCCGACGATAGTCGCCGTGCAGGTAATTGTGGCTGACAGTTACGACACCGCTGCGCAACTGGCGGAAAACGTACAAATCTGGGGCGTGGAGCTGGAAGATGGTCAACGTGTCACGGTAGCCAGCGAAGAACAGGCGCTGGCGTTTGCCGCTCAGTCTGGCAGCCCACCACGCAAAATCGCGCGTCGTGAGCAGGCGTTGCTACATGGCACCGCTCAGGAGGTGATGGCAAAGCTTAATTCTCTGCATACGCAATTTGGCATTGACGAGTTCATTATCGACACGCCAGTGGCGCAAGGGCATGCGCGTCTGACATCGCTGCGTTTGTTGGCGCAAGCCCATAACGCCGTGGAGGTGCTCTGATGACTCTCGGCTCAACGCTTATCGACTGGCGTCGTGAACTACATCAGCATCCGGAGCTTTCCCTGCAGGAGGAAGCAACCACGGCGCGCATTCACGCCTGGTTGCACGCTGCGGACGTCGACATTCTGCCGTTCGAGCTGAAAACCGGTCTGGTCGCGGAAATTGGTCAGGGAGAAGATGTCATCGCGCTGCGGGCGGATATCGACGCTCTACCGATAGAAGAAAGCGCCGACGTTCCGTTTCGCTCCCTCACGCCGGGCGTGATGCATGCCTGCGGGCATGACGTCCATACCAGCGTCATGCTTGGTGCAGCACTGCTGCTAAAACAGCAGGAAATAACCTTACCGGGGCGAGTACGTATTTTGTTCCAGCCAGCTGAAGAGAGTTTCGGCGGCGCAAAAACGTTGATCCGCGCCGGTGCGCTGCAAAACGTAGCGGCTATTTTCGGTATGCACAATGAGCCCGGTTTGCCGGTGGGCGAATTTGCCACACGCGGCGGCGCATTTTATGCCAATGTCGATCGCTTCGTGCTGCGCATTAATGGCAAGGGCGCACATGCGGCGCGTCCGCATGAAGGTAAGGATGCCATCCTGCTCGCCAGCCAACTGGTAACGGTGCTGCAAAGCGTTGCCAGTCGCGACGTTAACACGCTGGATTCGGTGGTGCTCAGCGTGACCCGTATTCAGGGAGGAAACACATGGAACGTTCTGCCGGAGTCCGTTGAGCTGGAAGGGACACTCAGAACGCACCGAACCCAGGTACAGCAGCAGGTTAAGGCTCGGGTTAATGACATTGCCGCCGGATTTGCCCACGCCTTTGGCGCACAAATCGACGTAATCTGGCATGCGGGACCAACCGCGTTGGTAAATGATGATCGTTGGGCCGATATTGCCACCGCGGTGGCGAAACAGTCAGGCTATACCACCCACCATGCCGACCTGCATATGGGCGGGGAGGATTTTGCCGTCTACCTGCAAAATACACCTGGCGCATTTGTCAGTATTGGCAGCGCCAGTGAATACGGATTACATCACCCGGGATTTAATCCGGACGAGCGTTTAATTGAACCTGCCGCGCACTACTTTGCGCAGTTAGCAAAAACGGCATTCGCACACCTTTAAGTTTACCTGTTGGGTAGGGGTTATTATGGCTGAAAATCGGCAACTACGGCTCGGCACTATTCTACATGGCGCATCGGGAAATATGTCCGCATGGCGCCATCCGGTGGCTCAGGCTGATGCCAGTATTAATTTTGATTTTGTCAAAGAGACGGCGCTTATTGCGGAAAAAGGGAAGCTGGATTTTATTTTTGTCGCCGATGGTCTGTATATTAATGAAAAATCAATCCCGCACTTTTTAAATCGTTTTGAGCCGCTGACAGTATTATCCGCTTTGGCCAGTATCACCCAGAATCTGGGGCTGGTTGGCACGGTGTCCACATCATACAGCGAGCCGTTTACGACCGCACGGCAGTTCGCTAGCCTGGACCATCTCAGCGAGGGACGCGCGGGTTGGAACGTGGTGACGTCGCCTCTGGAAGGATCGGCAAAAAACTATTCTCGCGCTCAGCATCCAGAGCATGCCCAGCGTTATCGTATTGCCGATGAATATTTACAGGTAGTGAAAGGGCTGTGGGATTCCTGGGAAGAAGATGCTTTCACCCGTAATAAAACAAGTGGAGAATTTTTTAATCCGCAAAAGCTGCATACGCTTAACCATCATGGAGATTATTTCCAGGTCGCTGGGCCATTAAATATTGGGCGTACACCACAAGGCCGTCCGATTATATTTCAGGCGGGAGCTTCAGCAGATGGCAAGAAATTAGCGGCGCAGCACGCTGATGCCATTTTTACCCATCAGGAGTCGCTGGCAGAGGCTAAAGCGTTCTATCAGGATGTAAAAAGCCAGCTGGAAGTCGCCGGACGACATCCCGATCAACTGCATATATTCCAGGGCGTCAGCGTTATTGTTGGCGACAGCGCAGAGGACGTTGAGCAGCAGTATCAGACTACCGCTGCGCTGGTCTCCGTTACTGACGCGCTGAACTATCTTGGCCGCTACTTTGAACATCATGATTTTGCCCAATATCCGCTGGACGCACCGTTCCCGGATCTGGGCTCTCTCGGACAAAACAGCTTTCGCAGTACGACTGATGAGATCAAGCGCAACGCACGCGAGCGTGGTTTAACACTTCGTCAGGTTGCTCTGGAAGCGGCCAGTCCACGTCCGCGTTTCAGCGGCACGCCACAACAGGTTGCCGACGGCCTGCAGCAGTGGTTCGACGAAAAAGCCGCAGACGGTTTTATCATCCAAGGTGGCACGCCGGATACCTTCCCGCGTTTTGTCGAACAGGTTGTCCCTGTGCTTCAGGCGCGCGGCCTGTTCCGCCATGAATATCCCGGTACGACCCTGCGCGCAAGCCTGGGATTAGCGACACCTGCAAATCAATTCACACAATAAGAGAAAAACGCTATGCAGAAAAAATCAGTATTTCTCGCGCTGTCACTGGCTTTCAGCGCGACCGTTTGGGCAAATGAGGTGACGATTAACGGCACCGGCGTAAGCCTGGAAGCCAATAAAGCGCCAATCAATACAGCAAAAAACCCGCAGGCGATCGCGCAGTTGCCCGCAAACCTGCACCTGGCCGTACCGGGCAAATTCACCGTGGCGATTGCCGGGCTCAGCCAGCCGCCGCTGACCGTTTTTGCCGATGACAATAAGACGTTGATCGGCAGCGAGGCGGACATCGCGCGTCTGGTGGCTGACAGTCTGGGACTGGAACTCAACGTTGTACCTACGTCATGGGAAGACTGGCCGCTGGGCGTCACTTCCGGCAAATACGATGCCGCGATCAGCAATATTACCGTCACCAAAGCACGCAAAGAAAAATTCGATTTCGCGACGTATCGGAAGGACTCTCTTGGCTTTTATGTCAAAACCGGTAGCAAGCTGAAGAAAATCGAGCAGGCGGAAGATATCGCAGGACTACGCATTATCGTCGGTTCGGGGACTAACCAGGAAGCCATTCTGTTGGCCTGGAACGATGAGAACGTGAAGAAAGGGTTACAGCCGTTTACGCCGGTGTATACCAAAGATGATGCCGCGCAAACCCTGGCCCTACAGTCGGGCCGCGCCGATGCCTACTTCGGTCCTAATGTAATCGGCGCGTGGAAAGCTGCACTCAACGGTAAAACGCAATTAGTGGGTAGCGTTGATGGCGGTTGGCCAAAAGCGGCACATATCGCTGTGACGCTGAAAAAAGACAGCGGCCTGGTTCTGCCGGTACAAACCGCCCTCAACGGCGTGATTGGCAACGGCGACTATGACAAGGTGCTGAATCGCTGGGGAGAAGGGGTGGAACGCATTCCACAATCTGAAATCAACCCGGCCGGTTTAGGCGACTAAGGAGGTCATCGTGAGCGATCAATTTCGCGTGCTCTCACCGGAAGCCAGCGAGCTGCAGCCCATTTTGAACGGTCTGTTCGGTGAATATGCCGCCCGCTATGGCGATTACTTTTCTCGCGACGCTGAAGTGGAACTGACCGAATGGTATCTGGCACCGCAGGGACTTTTTGTGGTACTGGAGCGCCGCGGCGAAATTATCGCCACCGGGGCTTACAAACCTTACGACAAGGACACCGCCGAGATTAAGCGTATCTGGACAAAAAGCAGCCTGCGTCAGCAGGGGCTGGCGGCGCGCGTGGTGCAGGAACTGGAACGTAGAGCGCTGCTCGCAGGCTACAGCCGGATTTATCTGACCACGGGATTTCGCCAGCCGGAGGCCGTCAGACTTTATTTAAGCCAGGGCTACGATCCGCAATTTGATACGACGCGCGATCCCGAAGAGTACAGTCTGCCGCCGTTTGATGGACGGCTGCGCTTTACCAAACTGCTGACTATTGCCGGTCAGGCCAGAATCGCCTGAGGAGAGAAAATGAAAACGACAGATAGCATTAGAGTCGTACCGGCACGTTATCCCATGCGTACCGTAGGCGCGGTCATTGCCTTATTTGCCCTTGCGGTAATTCTCCAGTCCGTGGCGTTTAATCCGCGCTGGGAATGGAGCGTGTTTGTCCGCTGGTTCTTTGATCCGGTTATCTTGTCCGGCCTCGGGCAAACGCTGTTACTGACGCTGATCGGGACGCTGTTGAGTATTGTCATCGGCGGTCTGCTGGCGTTGGCGCGGCTTTCATCTTCCTGGCTGTTGAACGGTCTGGCATGGGGATACATCTGGCTGTTTCGTTCGTTACCGCTGATTGTGGTGCTGATCGTTTTGTACAACTTCTCCTATCTGTACGACACGTTGACGATTGGTATTCCGTTTACTCCCATTCAGTGGGGAGGTTTTGAGACCATCAATGTACTCGGTCAGTTTTCCACTGCGGTGGTTGGCCTGACGCTGGTGCAAAGCGCCTATACCGCTGAAATTATTCGGGGTGGATTTTTAGGGGTCGATCACGGTCAGTACGAGGCAGCGGCAGCACTGGGCTTACCGGCAGGGCGACGTACGCTGCGGATTATTCTGCCGCAGGCGCTGCGCACCATTTTGCCTGCTGGATTCAATGAAATCATCAGCCTGGCGAAAGGGACGGCGATGGTATATGTGCTGGCAATGCCGGAGCTGTTCTACACCATCCAGATGATATATAACCGCACGCAGGAAGTGATCCCGCTGCTGATGGTGGGTGCGGTGTGGTATCTGGTGATCACCAGCGTCCTGTCGTTAATTCAGCACCTGGTTGAACGTGCGTTGGCACGCAGCGAACGACGTTCAGCGATCAACACAACCCGGGTGACGCGTGCAGAAAAACGCAGTCGTCAACGTCCACAGCAGGAGGCCGTCCATGTCCCACTCGCCTGAAGGTCATATTTCTATTACCGGCGTCAGCAAATACTTTGGTCGCCACAAAGCGCTGGATAATGTGTCGCTGGAGATCCCTCCCGGTACGGTAACGGTTATTCTTGGCCCGTCCGGTTCAGGGAAATCCACACTCCTGCGGACCATCAACCATCTGGAACGCGTCGATGAGGGGTTTATTCAAATCGATGGCGATTACATTGGCTATCGTCGGCAGGGAGACAAGCTGTATGAGCTGAAAGAGGCGGAAATTTTGCACCAGCGCGTTAACGTCGGCTATGTGTTCCAGAACTTTAATCTGTTCCCGCACTTAACGGTTCTGGAGAATCTGATTGAAGCGCCCATTGCGCATGGACTGGCAACGCGTAAAGCCGCCACCGAGCGGGCATTAACTCTGCTTGATGCGGTAGGGTTACGGAATAAAGCCGATGCCTGGTCGCGTCACTTATCCGGAGGTCAGCAGCAGCGTATCGCTATTGCCCGTGCGCTGGCGCTAAATCCACGCGTCATGCTGTTTGATGAGCCTACATCTGCACTGGATCCTGAACTGGTCGGTGAAGTACTGGATGTCATTAAAGCGCTGGCGAAGTCAGGAACCACGCTGGTTGTGGTAACACACGAGATTGGCTTCGCCCGGGAAGTGGCGGATCAGGTGGTGTTCATGGTCGATGGCAAAATCGTCGAGCAGGGCAGCAGCGAGCAGGTGCTGAATCATCCACGCCACACGCGCACTCAGCAGTTTTTGTCGAAAGTGCTTTGAGACATATTGCGGCACAAGGCTGTGCCGCACAGGGGTTATACAGTGACGACGATTTTGCCTACCTGGCCGTTGGCTTCCATGTATTGATGTGCCTCGACGATATCATCAAAGGCAAAGGTTTTATCAATCAGCGGCTTGAGCTGGCCAGACTGCAATCCTTCAAAGATAAACCGTTTCGCCCGCGCAAGTTTTTCTGCGTCCGTGGTGATTTCGAAAATCTCATAGCCGCGGAAGGTCAGATGGCGACCGAGTATCTCAATGACCGGGATAGAAAGGTCACGTGAATCAAGCGAACCATACTGGAAAAAGATCCCACCGGCTGGCATCACTTGGGCAATTCTTGCCACCGCTGGGCCACCGACCGGATCGAACACCACGCGGGTTCCTTTACCCTCAGTAATCCGCTGAATCTCGGTCACCAGATCCTGCTCCTGGCTTGCAATAACCTCTGCCGCGCCCAGTTGCAGCAGCTGATCACGTTTCTCACTGGTCCGTGTCATCGCAATCGGTTTTGCTCCCCGCATGTTAGCAATCTGAATTGCCGCCAGTCCGACGCTGCTGGAAGCAGCATTGATCAGCACGTTATCACCGGGCTTAATATCCGCATATTCAACCAGCGCACCGAAAGCTGTCACATACATCATCCAGCTGGCAGCAGCCTCGGTAAAGCTTAGGTTTTGTGGATGCTTTACGACCGCGTGAGCGGGGGCATTAACGACTTCACCATACATTCCATATTGATGAAAGCTGAATGCCGGGATGACGCTAACGTAATCGCCAGGTGCAAACTCACGTACGTTGTCTCCCACTGATTCAATGATTCCGGCAGCTTCATAACCCAGTCGCGCCGGGAAATTAGGTTGGTAAATATACTGTCCGGTGCGGTACATAACTTCCGCACGGTTGATACCAATAGCCCGCACGCGGATCTGAACCTCATTTGCATCAGGCGCGCAAACCTGCACCTCCTGAATCTTCAGGACTTCAGCGCCACCAATTTGATTAAAAACTACGACCTTAGACATAGCAGACCTCAGTAAATTGTTCTGTATTGGGTCTGCACAATTTAACGACTCAGATGAGAGTGAAAAACCACTGTTGCGGAACTTCACTATTACTTATTTTGTAATAATCCCTGAATCCGTGGTTTTTGTTGGCTAAAAAGTTCGCATAACCAGTCAATGAATACCCGAACCCGAGGGGCGAGATGACGTCTGTCCGGGTAAAGCACCGAAACTGGTTTTGATTCTCCGGTATAATCGGCCAGCACCTCAACAAGCTGGCCTGACTGAAGATAGGGGGCAAGGACAGCATGAACGCCACGTATAATGCCGAGTCCAGATAAGCAGCCGGTCAACAGAATATCGGAGTTATCAACGCTTATCCGCCCTGCGGGGGTGAACGATTCGGTTTTACCTTTATTGACGAAGGTCCACTCCAGCGCTTCGCGGTGACGCTCGCTGAAAAAGTTAAGTGCCTGGTGTCGGGATAAATCCTCTGGCGTCTGCGGTACGCCATGTTGTTGCAAATAATCCGGTGACGCACAGGTCACCATCTTTACTTCACCGAGTCGCCTGGATATCAGGGAAGAGTCTTGTAACTCGCCGATACGGATCATGCAGTCGATACCTTCGGCAAGCATATCGATTCTACGGTCGGTGGAGGTGAGCACCATCTCGATGTCAGGATACCGCGACTGGAAATCTTTCAGCGCAGGAACTAACACGGAGTGCGCCAGCGACAGAGGTGCATTAACCCTGAGTTTTCCGCGTGGCGGGCGAGTTGGCGAGAAAGAAGCCATAATGTCATCAACGTCACTGAGCAGTATTTTTGTGCGTTGGTAAAAAGCATCACCTTCTTCTGTCAGACTCACTTTACGAGTCGTGCGGTTAAGCAACTTTGCCCCCAGATCGTCTTCAAGATGTTGGATAGCTTTGGTGACCGCAGGGCGGTGCAGGTGTAACACATCTGCGGCTCTGGCAAATCCACCTTGCTCAACAACCTGTATAAAAATGGTCATATATTCAAACATACTGGAACGCATTGCTTATTCTCCCCCGGTATTCGACCATTGTTATTATGATAGTAATAATCATGCCTGCATAGGTTGTTGAATGCTGCTCTACACTTAGTGTTTTAACGTTGGGGGTTGCAGCATGATTAAGGTCTATGGGGTACCGGGCTGGGGATCGGCCATCAGTGAAGTGATGCTCACACTGGCGGGGATCCCTTACAGCTTTATTGATGTGGAAGGTTTTGACAGCGATGGTCCTTCGCGGGAGTTGCTTAAAACAATGAATCCGCTATGCCAGGTGCCCACGCTGGTACTGGAAAATGGCAGCGTGATGACGGAAACGGCGGCGATCGCGCTGATGATCCTCGATCGTCGCCCTGAACTTTCACCACCCGTTGGACACGCCGAACGCCAGCAGTTTCAGCGTCTGCTGATATGGTTGATGGCAAATGTCTATCCCACGTTTACCTATGCCGATTATCCTGACCGATGGGTACCGGACGCCCCGGCGCAGTTGAAAAAGAACTGTATTGAGTACCGTAAATCCCTCTATATGTGGCTGAACAACCAGCTAAGCGCCGAGCCGTACGCATTGGGGGATCAGCTAACACTGCTGGACATTTACATTGCCGTTATGCGCACCTGGGGACCAGGGCATGACTGGTTTCAGGACAACACGCCGAATATTAGCGCCATCGCCGATGCGGTTTGTCAGCATCCGAGGCTGCGTACCGTACTGAAAAGCAATAAGATTATTTGAGAAAACACACTTTCTGACCAAAACAATAAGGAATCTGCTATGCCGCACGTTGATATTAAATGTTTTCCTCGCGCTCTTACTGACGAACAAAAAACCGCCCTGGCGGCGGATATTACCGAGGTTATTATTCGTCATTTGCAAAGCAAAGACAGTTCAGTCAGCGTGGCGCTCAATGAAGTTGAGCCAGAGGCGTGGCAGGGTGTGTGGGATGCGGAAATTGCGCCGCAGATGGCAAGGTTGATTAAAAAACCTGGCTACAGCATGTAAGAAAAAACGGGCGGATTTCCGCCCGTTTTCGTTGTGTTTATGGTGTAACGATGTTGAACCAGAATTCGAACTTATCCATATAACCGAGCATGGCATCAAGCTTGGCGCCGTCACCGGTTATCTTCACATCACCGCTGTCTTGTGCCTGTTTCAGCGTCACTTCCTTGAGGATGATTTTGTTCAGCGTGTCGCGATTTAGCGTGACAGTGGCGTCGGCATCTTTCGCTTCGGTATTGGCGGTATGGTTCAGTACGCCATTCTCCAGCTCAAGCTTGTATTTACCGCCGTCGCTACCAAGATCGATGTTAAACACCGACTTCGCATCGCCCGCTTTTTGTCCGTTAATATGCACCGCCAGATAATCGAAGAACATTTCCGGCGTCATAGCACGAACGGTATCCGGGCTGGCGGTATTCGGGGTTGGGCCTTTGACCACGCCGTTACGCAGCTCTTGCGCGCCGGTCAGGTAGAAGTTACGCCACGGGCCGGACTCAGCCTGATAACCCAGTTGCTCAAGCGCATCTGCTTCCAGATTACGTGCGGCCTGGTTATTCGGATCGGCAAACACCACTTTGCTTACCACCTGTGCCACCCAGCGGTAGTTACCCTGGTCATAGTCGGCTTTTGCTTTCTGCAAAATGGCGTCCGCACCGCCCATGTAGTCGACAAATTTCTTCGCAGACTCTTCCGGCGGCAGCTCATCCAGCGTTGCCGGGTTGCCGTCAAACCAGCCGAGATACAGCACATAGGTCGCTTTTACGTCATGGCTCACGGAACCATAGTAACCGCGGTTAGCCCAGGTATGTGCCAGTGAGTCCGGCAGCTTAAAGTTGGCAGCGATTTCATCGCGGGTCAGGCCTTCGTTAGCCATGCGTAGCGTCTGGTCGTTGATGTAACGATACAGGTCGCGCTGGCTTTTCAGCAGGCTGACCACTTTGTCATTACCCCAGGTTGGCCAGTGGTGCTGCGCCATCAGCACTTCGGCTTTATCACCCCAGCGCACAATCGCTTCGTTGATGTATTTGGACCACGGCAGCGGCTCACGAATTTTGGCCCCGCGCAGGGAGTAGGTGTTGTGCAGGGTGTGGGTAACATCTTCAGCGGATTCAATCAGTTTCTTCTCTTCGATGTACCACAGCATCTCCGACGGTGCTTCGGAACCCGGGGCCAGCATGAAGTCATAGGTCAGGCCGTCGATGACCTCTTTTTGTCCATCTTTCTCTATGATATTTGTTGGCGCAATCAGGGTAACGGTTCCCGCGGAGGTCGTGGTTCCCAGTCCCGCGCCGACCTGGCCTTTGGCATCAGGTTTGAGTAGGTTGCCGTACATGTAGCTCGCGCGGCGGCTCATGACGTTACCGGCCATGATATTCTCAGCGACCGCGGCCTCCATAAAGCCAGCTGGCGCATAAACTTTCACTTTGCCTGCTTTAACGTCGGCTTCATCGACAACACCGCGTACGCCGCCGTAATGGTCAACGTGGCTGTGGGTATAAATTACCGCGACAACCGGTTTTTGACCGCGGTTTTTAAAGTAAAGATCCATTCCGACTTTGGCCGTTTCTGCCGAGACCAGCGGGTCAACAACGGTGATGCCTTCTTTCCCTTCAATGATGGTCATGTTCGAAAGATCGAGGTTACGAATCTGGTAAACACCATCCGTTACTTCAAACAGCCCGCTGATGTTGATCAACTGAGATTGACGCCACAGGCTCGGGTTTACAGTATCCGGGGCTTTATCGCCTTCTTTGATAAACGCGTATTGCTGCGGATTCCAGATAACATTTCCCTGTTCGCCTTTGATCACTTCCTGCGGGAGTGGAGCGATAAAGCCTTTGTGGGCGTCGGTAAAGTCGGTGTTATCGGAGAAGGGCAGTTGATTGTAAAGCGCGTTGTTGGCTTGTTGCGTGGCGGCTGTAGCGTTTTTGGGGGCTTCAGCCGCCATAAGGGGAACAGAAAACGATGTGAGTAACCCAGCAAGTATAAAACTTTGTGCGATTCTATTAAGTTGCATCGTAAAACCTCTCTGACACTTCAAAAGTACAGTTGGGGGGATGCTGCTTTGAAGGATAGCGTTTTGATTAGGTATTTGAGTTAGTGCAACATTAACTATAATTCACATGAATGATTCAGCAAGGAAGGGTGAGTAATTTATCTAACTGGTTTTTCAGAAGTTTTAAGAAAAAATTGCGGATGACAGAGCAGAACTGCCATCCGTTAGCATACTATCATTCACCTGCGATAATGCGTTTCCCGCTGGAGACAAACGTTCCGGCCCCAAGGTGATGCATAGTATTGAGCTTGCCATCATCAAACTGCCAGCGTCCCTCCACGAAGGCTCGCTCATCAGCGGCAGCGGAGACCACTTCCCCAAACAGGGTGTCATACTTTTCCTGTGCCGCCGTGGCTGGCAACAGGCGACACTCCATCCATGCCAGGCATTTCGCTTCTATCAGCGGTAAACCCAGTACCGGCCCGTGTACCACGGGAATGCCATAACAGTTGAATTTATCTTCCACGCGACCGGAAACGCTGCCGACTGCCCAGGTCCAGTTGACGGCGGCAACGCCCGGAATAACGATGCCGAATTTACCGCTACGTTCAATGAGTTCGCGCGACCAGGCGGTCTTATCAACAACAATTGCTATCCGCGGCGGCTCAAATTCCACGGGCATTGACCATGCCGCAGCCATCACATTTCGCCGCTCGGTATGCTCATCCCGGCTGGTTATCAAAATCGTTGGGCCGTGATTGAGTAGCCGACTGGCATGTTTTAATTCGATCGGACGAAAATGGCTCATGGATGCTCCTTGGCTGAGAGATAACACACCACAATAAACATAGATATTAACGGTATTAGCGATTTTGTCGCCTCACAGGAATGAACAACGCACAAAATCGACAGCGTAAAACGAAAAATACGTTATAAGTACTGCATTAATCGAACAGGAACTCCCTATGACGCCTTTTTTAACCGCATATTTTGCCCGTATTGGCTGGTCAGGTTCGGCCAACGTCAACATTGAAACCTTGCAAGCGCTACATCTACTGCACAACAGCGCGATTCCATTTGAAAACCTGGATGTATTACTACCAAGAGAGATGCAGCTTGACGATTTGTCGCTGGAAGAGAAGCTGGTAACGGCGCGTCGTGGCGGTTATTGCTTTGAACAGAACGGCGTGTTTGAGCGCGCGTTACGCGAAATCGGTTTTAACGTACGCAGTCTGCTCGGTCGTGTGGTGCTGGCAAACCCGTCAAGCCTGCCGCCGCGCACGCATCGCTTGTTGCTGGTTGAGTTGCAGGGAGAGTTGTGGATCGCCGACGTTGGCTTCGGCGGGCAAACGCTGACAGCACCAATTCGTCTGCAGGCCAACACTGAGCAGAAGACGCCACACGGCGAATATCGGCTGATTCAGGAAGGTGAAGATTGGATCCTCCAGTTCCGTCATCACGAACACTGGCAGTCAATGTATCGTTTCGATCTGGTCGTGCAGCATCAGAGCGATTATCTGATGGGCAACTTCTGGTCCGCACACTGGCCGCAATCACATTTTCGCCATCATCTGCTGATGTGCCGTCATCTGCCCGACGGCGGGAAATTAACGTTAACCAATTTTCACTTTACCCATTATCAGGATGGACATGCGGTAGAGCAGATTAATTTGCCTGACGTCGCCAGTTTGTATGCGTTGTTGCAAGAACGATTTGGACTGGGTGTGGATGACGTGAAGCATGGGTTTACCGAAGATGAGTTAGCGACGGTAATGGCGGCGTTTGATACGCATCCGGAGGCGGGGAAATAGGGGCATCGGAATTAATGCCGGATGCGGCGTCATCGCCTTATCCGGCCTACGGGAACAATTAAAAATCTATCGCCCATTCTGCGTGAAACAGGATCACCGCCGAACCGGTAATGGTGACTTTTTCCGGCTGGTTTTCACGGATAGTTACCGTCACATCAACAATCCCGTCGCGCCCGAGCGCACGGCCCTGATGCCCCTGAACACGTAACGTTTTCCCATCATGCGCCATCAGCCCATGGTGGACCAGCCACGCGCCCATTGGACCGTTGGCATTGCCGGTAACCGGGTCTTCCACAATACCAATAGCAGGTGAAAACATGCGGCCATCAGTGGCGTTTTCGCCCTCGCGGATTTGAAAAGGGAAAAAGCCGTTACAGCCAATTTGCTGGCTGATGGCGGTCAAAGCCGGTAAATCAGGGGAAAGGGCGTCAAGGTCCACCTCGGGTTTCAGTGGAATCATCACTTTCGAATGTCCGGTCGTGGCAACCTGAATGGGTAAGCCTGCCAGCATATCGTCTTCGCTCAGGTGCAGCGCATCGAGAATCGCAGTACGAACAGCACCCTCCAGCGGAGGTTCAAAACCCGGTTCACCTTGCTCAAGGCTAATGCGATAGTCGTTCCCGGTAGCGTCAATATCCACCCGATGACGTCCGGCCAGCGAGGTTTGCCAGACCGTGCAGTTGCCCAGACCCAGCACCTTGGCCCGCACATAATGCGCTGCGACGGTAGCATGCCCACAGATAGGAACTTCGACCGTCGGGGTGAAATAGCGGATGCGAACATCGCTGTCGTCACTGGTCAGCAGAAATGCGGTTTCTGAATGACGCAGCTCGCGAGCGATGAGCTGCATCTGCGCGTCACTCAGTCCATCAGCATGTAAAACCACACCTGCTGAGTTGCCGCGAAAAGGGACCGGGGTAAAGGCATCGACGTGGTAAACCTGTGGTTTCATTAGTGTTCTCCCTGAAATGGAGAAGCATCATAACGTACAAAAAGCGGGATAGCGATGCAGGCCCGGTAAGCGCAAGCGCTACCGGGCATCAGAGTTCAATTATCGGCGGGAACGCACTATCTGATAGCGGCGAGTGAAGTACTCAAACGGCGCACTCCATACGTGGACCAGACGGGTGAACGGGAATAGCAGAAAGATAGTCATCCCCAGAACCAGGTGCACACGGAAAATCAACGCCACGCCATCCAGATGTGCAGATGCGCCGCCCTGGAAGGTCACCACTGACTGCGCCCAACCAACCAGTTTCAGCATTTCACTGCCGTCAGGATGCTGTGCGGAGAACGGGATGGTGGTTAAGCCGAGGATACACTGAATCAGCAGAACGCAAAGGATCAGAATATCAGCGGTGGAAGACGTTGCACGAATGCGCGGGTTGGTCAGACGCCGCACCAGCAAACCTGCGCCACCAACCAGCGTCAGTACGCCACAAAGCCCACCGGCAATCATCGCCATCTGTTGTTTCACCGCAATCGGCAGGAACCAGGCATACATCCAGTGCGGCGTTAGCATGCCGAACAGGTGACCGAAAAAGATCCCCAGAATGCCGATGTGGAACAGGTTTGACCACAGCACCATGCCGCGTTTGTCCAGCATCTGGCTGGAAGAGGCGCGCCAGGTGTATTGCCCGTAGTCATAGCGTAGCCAACTGCCGAGGATAAATACCGTACCGCACAGGTACGGGTAGATATCGTAAAAAAAGACGTTCAGGTACTGTATCATTTCGGGCCTCCCGCGCTGACGTCGACATACTGCGGCGCAACGTCCTGGCTAAAGCGTCGTTGATAGTTTTGTAACGGTGAACTGTCGCAGGCGGTGGCGTTATCCTCGATAAACTTCACCTGTTCCTCTTCCCACACCGCATCCAGCGCCTGACAAGTATCATCGCGGGTTTCAGCACCAACCTGCTTAGTGACACTGTCACTTGAAAGAGGGCTTCCGGCAAGCAGCAGCAGGGCGTCAAACAGTTGATACCACGGCGTATCGCGCTGTTTTAAGCGCCCGCCCAACAGAGCCAGAATCGGGGCAACGTTCTGCAGTCCTTCTTTGGCCTGGTCCTCCGGCAACACGCTCAAATACTCCAGATACAACGGCAGGTGATCCGGTAGTTCGCGGCAGTCGAGCTGTAGCCCGACCTTTTCATACTGCGCCAGCAGATCAACCATCGCCTGACCCCGGTCACGGGACTCGGCGTGCACGTGCTCAAACAGCAGCAGAGAGGTGGCCCGGCCCCGGTCAAAGATTTCGCACCATTCCGCTTGTTTATCCAGCAGTGGCGCATTGAGCAATCCCTGGCTAAATTCGGTAAGCATGGGGGCATCGCTGGCCACAAGCGCCAGCGCGTCGTCTTTACACTCCCACAGCAGCTCGTCGGGATATTCCATCAGCAGGCCGATAACCTTCAGGATTTGCATTATTCACCCTCCGCTTTATCGCGCACTTCGGTGATGTCGATGGCATCAATACGGCTACTGTTAAACAGGTTGAATTTGGTATCTGAGCCATGGCAGCCGTCACCGAAAGTAAATCCGCAGCCGTTTTTCTCCGGGAAGGCATCGCGCGCCATTTCACGGTGGCTGGTCGGGATCACAAAGCGGTCCTCATAGTTGGCGATGGCCAGATAGCGATACATCTCTTCAACCTGCTCAACGGTCAAACCTACTTCCTCTATCGCGCGGGTGTCCGTCACGCCTTCCACTGTTTGCGCACGCATATAGTGGCGCATGGCCATCATACGTTTCAGCGCGCGCAGCACCGGACCGGTATCACCCGCACTGAGCATGTTGGCGAGGTACTGAACCGGAATTCGCAGCGACTCAACCGCCGGCAAAATGTTGCCATTGTGCGGCAGTCCGCCCGCGTCGGCGACCGACTGAATCGGTGACAATGGCGGTACATACCAGACCATCGGCAGGGTGCGATATTCCGGGTGCAGCGGCAGCGCCAGCTTCCAGTCCATCGCCATTTTGTAGACTGGCGAACGTTGGGCCGCTTCGATGACGTTGTGCGGAATACCTTGTTTTAACGCCTCTTCAATAACCGCCGGATCGTGCGGATTGAGGAATACATCGCACTGACGCTCATAGAGATCGGTCTCATGCTCGGTGCTGGCCGCTTCTTCGATGCGGTCGGCGTCGTACAGCAATACGCCGAGATAACGGATACGTCCAACGCAGGTTTCCGAACATACCGTCGGCTGGCCGGACTCAATACGCGGGTAACAGAAAATGCACTTCTCTGACTTACCGCTCTTCCAGTTAAAATAGATTTTCTTGTACGGACAGCCGCTGATACACAAGCGCCAGCCGCGACATTTGTCCTGGTCGATCAGCACAATGCCGTCTTCTTCACGCTTATAGATGGCACCGCTCGGGCAGGTGGCGACACAGCTTGGGTTCAGACAGTGCTCGCACAGGCGCGGTAAATACATCATGAAGGTGTTTTCGAACTGGCCGTACATCTCCTTTTGCATCTTCTCGAAGTTACGATCGCGGGCACGCTTTGAAAATTCGCCGCCAAGCAACTCTTCCCAGTTTGGACCCCAGATAATCTTGTCCATCCGTTTACCATCGATCAGCGAACGCGGACGCGCGGTGGGCTGATTCTTGCTTTCCGGCGCGCTATGCAGATGCTGATAATCGTAGGTAAACGGTTCATAGTAATCATCGATTTGCGGGATCACCGGGTTGGCGAAAATTTTGGTGATCACGCCCATCTTACCGCCCAGACGCGGTCTTATTTTGCCGTTAACATCGCGAACCCAGCCGCCTTGCCATTCTTCCTGATCTTCCCAGTTCTTTGGATAGCCAATCCCCGGTTTAGTCTCGACGTTGTTAAACCACGCATATTCCATCCCTTCACGCCCGGTCCAGACGTTTTTACAGGTGACGGAGCAGGTGTGGCAGCCGATGCACTTATCCAGATTAAGAACCATGCCTACCTGTGAGCGTATTTTCATTTTTTCGCCTCCTGTACCTGATCGCGACCTTCATCATCCAGCCAGTTAATATTTTTCATTTTTCTAATCATGATGAACTCATCGCGGTTAGAGCCGACCGTACCGTAATAGTTGAAGCTGTATGCCAGCTGCGCATAGCCACCTATCATGTGCGTGGGTTTCGGGCAGACGCGGGTCACCGAGTTATGGATCCCGCCGCGCATCCCGGTCACTTCTGAGCCAGGGATATTCATGATTCGCTCCTGAGCGTGATACATCATGGTCATTCCCGGTGGCACGCGTTGACTCACCACTGCACGCGCGGTGAGCGCACCGTTGGCGTTGAAGGCTTCGATCCAGTCGTTATCCTCAATGCCCAGCTCTTTGGCATCGGTTTCACTGATCCAGACAATCGGTCCGCCGCGCGACAGCGTCAGCATCAACAGGTTTTCGCTATAGGTGGAATGGATCCCCCATTTCTGGTGCGGCGTCAGGAAGTTGAGCGCTTTTTCCGGGAAGCCGTTAGGCGGAACCTCGCGCATTTCACTGACGCTGCGGGTATCGATAGGTGGACGATACGCCACCAGACTTTCACCAAACGCTCGCATCCACGCATGATCCTGATACAGCTGCTGGCGACCGGACAGGGTACGCCATGGGATCAGCTCGTGGACGTTGGTATAGCCTGCGTTATAGGAAACATGTTCACTTTCCAACCCGGACCAGGTGGGGCTGGAGATGATTTTGCGCGGCTGCGCCTGGATATCGCGAAAACGGATCTTCTCGTCTTCTTTGTTCAACGCCAGATGCGTATGGTCGCGTCCGGTCATCGCCCCCAGCGCTTCCCAGGCTTTCACCGCCACCTGACCGTTTGTTTCCGGTGCCAGGGCGAGGATCACCTCAGAGGCATCCAGCGCGGTGTCAATCAGCGGTCGGCCTTTTGCCGGGCCTTCGCGCTTGGTGTAGTTCAGCTTGCCGAGGAAATCGACTTCCGCCTGGGTATTCCACGCAATGCCTTTCCCGCCGTTACCGAGTTTGTCCATGAGCGGGCCAAGTGAAGTAAAGCGTTCGTAGGTGGCGGGGTAGTCACGCTCCACAACGGCGATATTCGGTGCCGTTTTGCCCGGGAGGAGATCGCATTCGCCTTTGCGCCAGTCCTGAATGTCAAACGGCTGCGCCAGCTCTGCCGGAGAGTCGTGTTGCAGCGGTTGCAATACCACATCCGTTTCTTGTCCAAGGTGTCCGACGCAAACCTCAGAAAATACTTTGGCGATGCCTTTATAAATTTCCCAGTCGCTCTTCGATTCCCATGCCGGGTCAACCGCCGCAGACAACGGGTGAATAAACGGATGCATATCCGAGGTATTCATATCGTCTTTTTCATACCAGGTAGCGGTTGGCAGAACGATATCGGAGAACAAACAGGTACTGGACATACGGAAATCGAGCGTGACCAGCAGATCGAGCTTGCCCTCTATCGCCGCCGACTGCCATTCAACCTCTTCAGGTTTAATACCCTCGCTTGAACCGAGCGCTTCCCCCTGGATCCCGCTTTCGGTACCCAGCAAATATTTGAGCATGTATTCATGCCCTTTACCGGAGGAGCCGAGCAGGTTAGAGCGCCAGACGAAGAGGTTGCGCGGATGGTTTTTGCCGTTATCTGGCTGTTCGCAGGCAAAACGAATATCACCTGACTTCAGCGCCTGTGCGGTGTATTGCGCAGGAGATAGCCCTGCTTGTTCGGCTTTTGCTTTAACAGTCAAAGGGTTGAGGTTAAGCTGCGGCGCAGACGGCAGCCAGCCCATCCTTTCAGCCCGCACGTTAAAGTCAATCAAATGTCCGCTAAACTTCGACGCGTCGGCCAGCGGAGAGAGGAGTTCCTGCGCGGTGAGTTTTTCATAACGCCACTGGCTGGAGTGGTTATAGAAAAACGAAGTGCTGTTCATCTGACGCGGTGGTCGGTTCCAGTCCAGCGCAAAGGCCAGCGGCAACCAACCGGTTTGCGGTCGCAGTTTCTCCTGACCCACATAGTGCGCCCAGCCGCCGCCGCTTTGTCCCACGCAGCCACAGAACACCAGGATGTTAATCATGCCTCGGTAGTTCATATCCATGTGATACCAGTGGTTGACGCCAGCCCCGAGAATGATCATCGAACGGCCATGCGTTTTGTGCGCCGTATCAGCAAACTCACGGGCGATTTGTTCGATATGACGGCGTGGCACACCGGTAATTTGCTCGCCCCAGGCCGGGGTGTAGGCTTTCACTTCGCTGTAATCTTGCGCGCTATGAACGTCATCCAGACCACGGTCCAGGCCATAATTCGCCAGCACCAGATCATAGACGCTCACTACCGGGCAACGGCTACCGTCAGCGAGGGTAAGATGTTTTACCGGCAGTTGACGGATCAGCACTGGTTCTTGTTTTACACTGCGAAAATGTGGGTTTTCGTTGCCGCCAAAGTAGGGGAATGCTACCCCAGCCACTTCATCATGCTGACCCAGCAACGAGAGGGAAAGTTCTGTTTCTGCCCCAGCGGCCAACGACTCGAGGTTCCATTTGCCTGTTTCACCCCAGCGAAAGCCGATGGAGCCGTTCGGCACGACCAGCTCACCTTCACTGTTAAAGGCCACGGTTTTCCACTCTGGATTGTTGCTTTCGCCGAGACCATCGACAAGGTCTGAGGCGCGCATCATACGTCCAGGCACGTAGCTGCCATCTTCGCGGGCATCCAGTAAAACCAGCATCGGCATGTCGGTATAGCGGCGACAGTAATTGAGGAAATAATCGCTGGGATTGTCGAGGTGGAACTCTTTCAGAATGACGTGGCCCATCGCCATTGCCAGCGCGCTGTCGGTCCCTTGTTTAGGGGCCAGCCACTGATCGCACAGTTTGGCGACTTCCGAGTAATCCGGCGTAATGGCAATCGTCTTGGTGCCTTTGTAGCGTACTTCTGTGAAAAAGTGCGCATCCGGGGTACGGGTCTGCGGCACGTTAGAGCCCCAGGCGATGATATAGCTGGAGTTATACCAGTCGGCGGATTCAGGAACGTCGGTCTGCTCGCCCCAGGTCATCGGTGACGCGGGCGGTAAGTCGCAGTACCAGTCATAGAAACTCAGACAGGTTCCGCCGATTAGCGAAAGATAGCGTGTGCCGGCGGCATAGGAAACCATCGACATCGCAGGGATCGGGGAGAAACCGACCACGCGATCCGGGCCGTAGGTTTTCACCGTCCAGACGTTGGCGGCAGCAATCAGCTGATTAAGCTCTTTCCAGTTCGAACGGATAAATCCACCGCGCCCGCGTACCTGCTTGTAGCTCTGGCATTTTTGCGGGTCGTTCATAATGGATTCCCAGGCCAGCACCGGATCGGGCTGGCGGGAGAGGGCGTCGCGCCACAATTCGATTAAGCGTTTACGCACCAGCGGATATTTCAGGCGGTTAGCGCTATAGAGATACCACGAGTAACTGGCGCCGCGTGGGCAGCCACGGGGCTCATGATTTGGCAGGTCAGGACGGGTACGCGGGTAGTCGGTTTGCTGCGTTTCCCAGGTCACCAGCCCGTTTTTAACGTAGATCTTCCAGCTGCATGAGCCGGTACAGTTAACGCCGTGGGTAGAACGCACAATTTTGTCGAACTGCCAGCGCTGACGATAGCTGTCTTCCCAGTCCCGGTTGGTGTGCATCACTTGCCCATGCCCCTCGGCAAACGTATCGCCCTTTTGTTTAAAGTAGCGAAAGCGGTCTAACAGTTTACTCATGACATAACTCCTGCTTCGATAATATTGCCGACGGTGAATCGAACTCCAGGCCTGATCCGACCTACCTAAATGTCCGATCCTGCGGTATCCATTTTGTTATTTTTTTTGTGATTTACGGCCATAGACCAACCAGGTCACCAGCACGCAGACGATGTAAAACACGAGGAATATTTTCATGGCACCCACCGGCGAGCCGGTCAACGCCAGCGATGAGCCAAACGCTTTAGGAATGAAGAAGCCCCCCACTGCGCCAATAGCGGAAATAAATCCCAGGGCGGCTGCGGTATCGGTTACCGCTTCCCGCTGAGCCTGTTCTTCGGTACCACCATGCAGCTTCACCCGATAAATTGTGATTTTGCGAAAGATCACCGCAATCATCTGGAAGGTCGATCCGCTTCCCAGCCCCGCGGTCAGGAACAGCCCCATAAACACCAGATAGAAGGCGACAAAGTTTCCTTCACCTGAACCCGGCAGAGTAAGAAACAGCAGGGCGCTGAACAGTGCCATAAAGATGAAGTTAATTAAGGTGACACGCACACCACCAAACTTGTCAGAGATAACGCCGCCCGCCGATCGTGCAAGCGCGCCGATGAAGGGGCCGAAGAACGCCAGTTGCAGGATATTCACGTCGGGGAACTGGGTTTTCGCCAGCATGGCAAAGCCTGCCGAAAAACCGATAAATGAACCGAAGGTGGCGAGATAAAGCAGACTTAATAACCACAGGTGAAAACGTTTAAGTACTGGTAACTGGGAAGCAATTGAAGCCTTCGAGCTGGCAATGTCGTTCATTCCCATGCCTGCTGCCACGGTGGCTATCAGCAGTAACGGCACCCATATCCATGCTGCATTGGCCAGCGACAATAACGAGCCGTCAGCTTGCGGTACGCCCTGTACGCCCAAAAAGGTAAATATGGGCAGAAAGATCACCAGTGGCGCAATCAACTGCATCACGCTGACGCCGAGGTTGCCGAGACCACCGTTAACGCCTAACGCGCTGCCTTGCTTCGCTTTGGGGAAGAAAAAGCTGATATTGCCCATGCTGGAGGCAAAGTTAGCGCCTGCAAATCCGCACATCAGCGCAATGATTATAAATACTCCAAACGGAGTAGCGGTATTTTGCACGGCAAATCCGAGCCAGACGCAGGGAATAACCAGAATAATCGTGCTAAAAATGGTCCAGCGACGACCACCAAATATAGGTACCATAAAGGAGTAGGGTACGCGTAATATTGCACCAGAAAGAGATGGCAATGCCGTTAATAAAAACAGTTGGTCGGTGGTGAAATTAAAACCAATTTTATTCAGATTGACGGCTACGGCACTGAACAGCATCCAAACGCAAAACGCAAGAAGCAGGCAACTCACTGATATCCAGAGGTTTCTGCGCGCAATGTGCTTGCCTTTATTTTCCCAAAAGCCGGGGTTCTCTGGTTTCCAGTCAGTTAAAAGATAACGATTATTTTTCTCATTTGATGATGACATATTATTCTCCATGCACATGCCGTTCATGAAAAAGAAATAAACGCATGCAGCGCCGCGCGGCTTCTTTTTAGAAACTATTGAAAAGTTTTAGGAATATTGACTGAAAGAATAGATAAAAAAGCGCAATAACGCGGCGTGATGGGAGAATTACACGTTGCTTAAGTGTTACTAATTGTAAACATAAAAGATGTATTGTTAATCCATCTATTACATCAAATAAATAACTCCTGCGTTATCATACGATCAAGATGACGATCGAATGCAGGATCGGCCATTTCCTCAATACCTAATATGTACATACCATCCAGGCCGCAGACTAATGCGATTAAGCGCCATGCGACGTCGGCGGCATCAGGCGCGGATGAGAACTCACCGGCTTTCTGTCCTTGTGTAATGATGTTGGCGGTTTCTTCGTGCCACATTCGCATGGTCAACAGGTAGGCGCTTTTAATTTCCGGATCTTTACCCGCAACAACCTGTGCTTCACGCCATAGCTTAATATAGGGTTCCAGACCACCATCTTCACTGCCTAGCATCGCATGCAGTCGCTCACGGAAACTGGCGTCTTCGCTGACCAGTTCGGCATCAAGTAGAGTGCGGATAAGGCGCACAAATGCCTGGGATTTGAGTTCGCCGGCAGAGGCGAAATGGTGATGTAGCTGGCCCGTCGCGACGTGAGCTTCTGCAGCAATGCGTCGAACCGTCATGGCGGAAAATCCTTCTTCAAGTGCGACATGCATTGCTGCTTGCAGAATCACTTCCCGACGTTCATCCCGATTTAGATAGCTCATCATTCCTCCTGTACCCGTATAGATCGCAGTCTAACAAAAAGTTGGACATATGTTCAATTTTCCGTAGGATCGCTAAAGCTGGACATGTGTCCAGTTTTGGTTTCGTTAGGGAGTTTTATGTTTCGTCAGTGGTTAACGTTAGTCATTATTGTGCTGGTCTACATCCCTGTTGCGATTGATGCAACGGTGCTGCACGTTGCCGCGCCCACGCTGAGTATGACGCTGGGTGCCAGTGGTAACGAGCTGCTGTGGATCATTGATATTTATTCCCTGGTAATGGCCGGAATGGTATTGCCAATGGGTGCGCTGGGCGATCGCATCGGCTTTAAACGTCTGCTGCTGTTAGGCGGTGGATTATTTGGTCTCGCATCGCTGGCGGCCGCTTTTGCTCATAGCGCAAGCTGGCTGATTGCCACCCGGGCGGTATTGGCGATTGGCGCGGCGATGATTGTTCCGGCAACGCTGGCGGGTATTCGCGCCACGTTCTCTGAGCAACGGCATCGAAATATGGCGCTCGGCGTCTGGGCGGCGGTCGGTTCCGGCGGTGCGGCGTTTGGCCCACTGGTTGGCGGGATGCTGCTGGAGCACTTCTACTGGGGGTCCGTATTCTTAATTAATGTGCCGATTGTCCTGGTGGTAATGGCTTTAACCGCACGCTTAGTGCCGCGCCAGGCTGGACGTCGCGATCAATCGTTAAATTTTGGTCATGCGATAATGCTGATTGTTGCCATTCTGCTGTTGGTTTACAGCGCTAAAACCGCGCTGAAAGGGCATACGGCGACCGTTGCCATCGCCCTGACGCTGTTAACCGGCGCTTTACTGTTGTGGCAGTTTGTCCGTATCCAGCTTGCGGCAGCTCGCCCGATGATTGATATGCGTCTGTTCACGCATCGCATTATCTTGAGCGGTGTAGTGATGGCGATGACCGCGATGATTACGCTGGTGGGTTTTGAGTTGCTGATGGCTCAGGAACTACAGTTTGTTCACGGTTTAACACCGTATCAGGCTGGATTGTTCATGCTGCCGGTGATGCTGGCAAGTGGTTTCAGCGGACCTATTGCCGGTATGTTGGTTTCACGCCTTGGATTACGTTGTGTCGCAACAGCGGGCATGGCACTGAGCGCCGTAAGTTTTTACGGCCTGGCGATGACGGATTTCAGTAGCCAACAGGTACAAGCCTGGATGTTGATGGCTTTGCTTGGCTTCAGCGCCGCCAGTGCGCTCCTGGCTTCAACGGCGGCCATCATGGCAGCAGCGCCGGCGGAAAAAGCCGCGGCCGCTGGCGCCATCGAGACAATGGCTTATGAACTGGGGGCAGGACTTGGGATCGCTATCTTTGGCTTACTGCTGAGCCGCAGCTTTTCTGCATCGATTCTGCCGCCAGCCGGACTGAATCCGCAGGAAGTAGAACGTGCCTCATCGTCAATGGGGGAGGCGGTACAACTGGCGCACTCGCTCCCGTCGTCACTGAGTGAGGCATTGCTGACGGCTGCCAGAGAAGCGTTTACCTGGTCACATAGCGTGGCCTTAAGCAGCGCCGGCAGCATGCTTATCATATTAGCGATAGGAATGTGGTTCAGTCTGGCAAAGGTACAACGTTAATAACTAGTGAGCTAAATGACAGGGGTAATCCATCTCTTCGACTTCTTTCCCACTCAGTCGAGCGTATTGCCCCGTCAATCTCCAGAACGCAGGCTGTGTTTCCGTATAGATCTCTGCCGCTAATATCAGGCGGCGGCGATCTACCTCATTAAGTTCCAGAAGTGTCCACGGAATAAAGTAGCGATCGCTGTCCGTCAACGTAAACCACAGTGGGCATCCGCAGCCGGAACAGAAGAACCGTTCACCACGGTTTGAAGAAGGAAAGTGCGAAGGTTCTGCCGATTCTGGCGACATCAGCGGGTGAGCGCTGGCTTCCAGATACATGGCGATGCCGCCTGACCATTTCTGACACAGCGTACAGTGGCAGGCATAGACATCCAGCATTTCGACGTCAACGGTAAAATGACTCTGTCCGCAAAGACAACGACCAGTGAATGTCTGCACGGCATACTCCTTATGACCGAGTCTACATTAAGAGAAAAAGCCAGCCCTTGAAGGACTGGCTTTGTATTCAGACTACAACAAAATTAGAACTGGTAGTTCAGACCAACAGCCACGATGTTGTCAGTTGACACTTTCGCTGCATTGGTGAAGTTGTTGTCATCCAGCAGGTTGATTTTGTAATCAACGAAGGTGGACATATTTTTGTTGAAGTAGTAAGTAGCACCCAGGTCTACGTATTCAACCAGATCCTGGTCGCCGTAACCGTTGATGTCTTTACCTTTGGATTTCAGGTAAGCGATGGACGGACGCAGACCGAAGTCGAACTGGTACTGAGCAACAGCTTCAAAGTTCTGTGCTTTATCTGCAATACCAGTAACACCGGAGCCACCATAGGTGGTCATGTTGCGGGTTTCGGAGTAGGTGGTTGCCAGGTAGATGTTGTTCGCATCATATTTCAGACCAGCAGCCCATACTTCAGCGTTTTTACCGGAAGCCATGAAACCGCCGTTACCTACAGACTGTTTGTCGGTACGGTCAGATTTCGCATAGGTAGCACCTACGCCGAAGCCTTCGTACTCATAAGTAGTAGACAGACCGAAGCCGTCACCGTTAGCTTCTTTCAGGTTGTCACGGTCATTTTTGCCCTGGTACTGAGCAGCAAAGTTCAGACCTTCAACCAGACCGAAGAAGTCGGTGTTACGGTAGGTTGCAACGCCAGTAGTACGGCCAGTCATGAATACGTCAGTCTGGGTCCAGGTATCACCACCGAACTCAGGCAGGACGTCGGTCCATGCGCCGATGTCGTATGCTACGCCGTAGTTACGACCGTAGTCGAAAGAACCGTATTCAGCGAATTTCAGACCAGCGAATGCCAGACGAGTTTTGTCGCTGTTGGAACCACCGGTGGATTCAGTACGGTTACCTTTGAATTCATATTCCCACTGACCAAAACCAACCAGCTGGTCATTGATCTGAGTTTCGCCTTTGAAGCCCAGACGCGCGTAGGTTTTGTCGCCATCGCTGCCGTTGTCGTCAGAGAAGTAATGCTGAGCGTGAACTTTACCGTAGATATCCAGTTTGTTTGCGTCTTTGTTATATACCTCAGCTGCGTTTACCGCACCTGCCGCCAACAGGCTAGTCACTGCCACTGCAACTAATTTAAGTTTCATTCTAAATAATCCTTATAATTTTTTCTTGGTGTGTTTCCTAAACCATTGCTAAACGAAGGGGTTCGTCAATGGCAAACTATTTTTAAATGACGCAGTGGTATAAGTTCAATAATAAGTTTCATAATATTGCGAAATATTTGAAGTTGTGTGATCCAGATCTACATAATATAGCTGATTGTATTAATCTTTATATGTGACAAATCTGAATGGGTATATTTACGCAGGGGACTATTATGGCAACTATGGTTTAAATGGCGTTAGTCACGCATGTGTAATATATGCATGCTGAGGATTATAGGTAAATATGAAATATTTTCGGGAGTTAATCAATTACCAATTATTTAACATTTAATTAAACAAATATAAACACAACCCGCAAGTGGAATGAACATTTATTATTCATTAATTTAATTACAGTGTAGCCGGGTTTTAGATTTGCGCGACAAAACCCGGTTTTTTTTCAGGCGCGGCGAGTTGCCAGCCAGCAAAGTAGCGATCCCGCGCAGACCATTAGTGCGCCCTGCCAGAAAGATAGCGAAAGCGGTGCACTGAGTAACACAGCAGCCAGTGCGGAAGAGAGCACGGGGGTAAAATAGGAACCTACGGCCATGATGGTCACGTTGCCATGCAAAATGCCAATATTCCACGCTGCATAGGCAAATCCTAACGTTAATGCCGCTGAGAACATTTTAATAGTTACCGAAGTGCTGAAAATCATTTCTGGTTGCGGAGTCATAAAATAGTAAATCCACAAACTAGCGGCTGTTAGTAAAACGAACACGGTGATGCCGTTAAAGCCTTTTGCGTATTTATTGGTCACCGTGCAATACGTTGCCCAGATAAATGCGCCAAGAAAGGCGAGGAAATAGCTAAGCGGGCTGCTGGCAACGTTGTTTATAATTTCACCAGGATTAAGGCCATTTTCACCACCCAATACCCAACAAACCCCGGTCAATGCGATAATTAATCCAGGGATTACCAGCCAGGTTGTTTTTTGACCATTAAATAAAATAGCAAACAATATCGTCAGACTCGGCCAGAGATAATTGACCATACCGACTTCAATAGCCTGGTGACGAGTAGCCGCATAACCGAGAGCCAGCGCTAAACATATTTCATAGGTAACAAAAAGCACGCTACCCGCGATTAAATAACGCACAGGAATTTTTCTGATATTCGGAAAGCCAACGGTAAAAATCAGCAACAGGCCACTTAACGAAAAAATCATTGCTGCGCCACCCGCAGGACCCAGTCCTTCACTTACCCCACGCATTAGCCCGACCATCGTGCTCCACAGCACGATGGCAATGAGCCCAATTAACGTCGCTTTTTGTTTTGTCATTCTGATTGTCTGTCCATGGTGCTGGCAAAAATTCAAGCTGAAATTTATAGCACTTTTACACCGTAGCGCGCTAACTAATTACCTTTCACCTACCCCCTTATGGGTACAAAGGTTAAACAAAGTGCACTATTTAGTAGCGGAACCGTTTCGTTATTGATTTGACGCAAAAAAAATATGGATATAGCTGATAGTTTCGTCGCGAAGTTGTACATGTCATCTTTCAATTATGCCGCGCTGGCGCGATTTGAGAGATGTCCTGTACGAACCCCTGCAAAAAAGAGGAAAGCAATGGACGTCAGCCGCAGACAATTTTTTAAAATCTGCGCGGGCGGTATGGCGGGAACAACAGTAGCCGCTTTGGGTTTTGCACCCAAAATGGCACTGGCTCAGGCGCGAAACTATAAGCTGTTACGCGCCAAAGAGATCCGAAACACCTGCACATACTGTTCCGTAGGTTGCGGGCTATTAATGTATAGCCTGGGAGATGGAGCAAAAAACGCCAAAGAGTCGATTTACCATATTGAAGGGGATCCGGATCATCCGGTGAGCCGTGGGGCATTATGCCCTAAGGGCGCAGGATTACTGGATTACGTGCACAGTGAAAACCGTCTGCGTTACCCGGAATACCGTGCACCAGGTTCCGACAAATGGCAGCGTATCAGCTGGGATGAAGCATTCACCCGTATCGCGAAGCTGATGAAAACTGACCGTGACGCCAACTTTATTGAGAAGAATGAGCAGGGCGTAACGGTAAACCGCTGGCTTTCAACCGGGATGCTGTGTGCATCTGCGGCAAGTAATGAAACCGGTATGCTGACGCAAAAATTTGTGCGCTCACTCGGCATGCTGGCAGTAGACAACCAGGCGCGCGTCTGACACGGACCAACGGTAGCAAGTCTTGCTCCAACATTTGGTCGCGGTGCGATGACCAACCACTGGGTTGATATTAAAAACGCTAACGTCGTGATGGTGATGGGCGGTAACGCCGCTGAAGCACATCCAGTGGGATTCCGCTGGGCGATGGAAGCCAAAAACAACAATGATGCCACGCTGATTGTTGTTGACCCTCGTTTTACACGTACAGCTTCGGTGGCGGATATCTATGCGCCAATTCGTTCCGGCACGGACATTACGTTCCTGTCCGGCGTCTTGCTGTACCTGATTGAAAACTACAAAATTAACGCTGAATACGTTAAGCATTACACCAATGCCAGCCTGCTGGTGCGGGATGACTATGCTTTTGAAGACGGTCTGTTCAGCGGGTATGACGCGAAAAAACGCCAATACGATAAATCGTCCTGGAACTACCAGTTCGATGAAAACGGCTACGCGAAACGCGATGAAACGTTAAGCCATCCTCGCTGTGTCTGGAACCTGCTAAAACAGCACGTTTGCCGCTACACGCCGGATGTGGTGGAAAACATTTGTGGTACGCCGAAAGAAGACTTCCTGAAAGTCTGCGAAGTGCTGGCTTCCACCAGTGCAGCCGATCGCACCACCACGTTCCTGTACGCGCTGGGTTGGACTCAGCATACCGTCGGGGCACAGAACATCCGCACCATGGCGATGATCCAGTTGCTGCTCGGCAACATGGGGATGGCAGGTGGCGGTGTCAACGCCTTGCGCGGTCACTCCAACATTCAAGGGCTAACCGACTTAGGTCTGCTCTCTACCAGCCTGCCGGGCTACCTGACGCTGCCGTCAGAGAAACAGACAGACCTGCAAACCTATCTGGCCGCAAACACGCCAAAAGCGACATTGGCCGATCAGGTTAACTACTGGGGCAACTATCCGAAGTTCTTCGTCAGCCTGATGAAATCTTTCTACGGCAATGCAGCGCAGAAAGAAAATGACTGGGGCTTTGAGTGGCTGCCGAAGTGGGATCAGTCCTACGACGTCATTAAATACTTCAACATGATGGATAGCGGGAAAGTCACCGGCTACATCTGTCAGGGCTTTAACCCTGTTGCGTCCTTCCCGGACAAAAACAAAGTGGTGCAGAGCCTCAGCAAACTAAAGTATCTGGTGGTTATCGATCCGCTGGTGACCGAAACCTCAACGTTCTGGCAGAACCACGGTGAATCAAACGACGTTGACCCGGCGTCGATTCAGACCGAAGTCTTCCGTTTGCCTTCTACCTGCTTTGCAGAAGAAGACGGTTCCATCGCCAACTCCGGCCGCTGGCTGCAGTGGCACTGGAAAGGTCAGGATGCCCCTGGCGAAGCCCGCAACGACGGCGAAATCCTTGCCGGTATTTACCACCGTCTGCGCGACATGTATCGCACTGAAGGCGGTAAAGCTGTAGAACCCGTTCTGAAAATGAGCTGGAACTATAAACAGCCGGACGAACCGCACTCCGAAGAAGTGGCGAAAGAGAACAACGGCTATGCGCTGGAAGATCTCTATGATGCCAACGGCGTGCTGGTTGCGAAGAAAGGTCAGTTGCTCAACAGCTTTGCGCTGCTGCGCGATGATGGTTCTACGTCATCATCCTGCTGGATTTATACCGGCAGCTGGACCGAGCAGGGCAACCAGATGGCCAATCGCGATAACGCCGACCCGTCAGGCCTCGGTAATACGTTGGGCTGGGCCTGGGCATGGCCGCTGAACCGTCGCGTGCTGTATAACCGCGCTTCGGCGGATCCGCAGGGTAAACCGTGGGATCCAAAACGCATGCTTATCCAGTGGAACGGTACGAAGTGGACGGGTAACGATATCCCTGACTTCAATACCGCAGCACCGGGCAGTGGCACCAATCCGTTTATCATGCAGCCGGAAGGGCTGGGGCGTCTGTTTGCTATCGATAAGATGGCGGAAGGTCCGTTCCCGGAACACTACGAGCCGATGGAAACGCCGCTGGGCACTAACCCGCTGCACCCGAATGTGATCTCCAACCCGGCAGCGCGTCTGTACGAAGCGGATAAACTCCGTATGGGCACGAAACAGGACTTCCCGTACGTCGGGACGACCTATCGTCTGACCGAACATTTCCATACCTGGACCAAGCACGCATTGTTGAATGCGATTGCCCAGCCAGAGCAGTTTGTGGAAATCAGCGAAACGCTGGCGGCAGCGAAGGGGATCAACAACGGCGATCACGTGAAAGTCAGCAGCAAACGTGGATTTATTCGCGCAGTTGCCGTGGTCACTCGTCGTCTGCGTACCCTGAACGTCAACGGTCAGCAGGTAGAAACGGTTGGGATCCCAATCCACTGGGGCTTTGAAGGAGTCGCGCGTAAAGGCTTTATCGCCAACACCCTGACGCCGAATGTCGGTGATGCAAACTCGCAAACGCCGGAATACAAAGCGTTTTTAGTTAACATCGAGAAGGCGTAAGGGAGGCGAACATATGTCTATGGAAACGCAGGACATCATCAAACGGTCCGCAACAAACTCCATCACGCCGCCGCCTCAGGCCCGTGATTACAAAGCAGAAGTCGCGAAGCTGATCGACGTTTCCACCTGTATAGGCTGTAAGGCCTGTCAGGTGGCATGCTCAGAGTGGAACGATATCCGCGATGAAGTTGGCCACTGCGTCGGGGTTTATGACAACCCCGCCGATCTCAGCGCCAAGTCCTGGACGGTGATGAGATTTACCGAAACCGAACAGAACGGCAAGCTGGAGTGGTTGATTCGTAAAGACGGCTGTATGCACTGTGAAGATCCGGGCTGCCTGAAGGCGTGCCCGTCTGCCGGGGCCATCATCCAGTACGCCAACGGGATTGTCGATTTCCAGTCAGAGCACTGCATTGGCTGCGGCTACTGTATTGCCGGGTGTCCATTTAATATTCCGCGCCTCAATAAAGAGGATAACCGGGTGTATAAATGTACGCTGTGTGTGGACCGCGTCAGCGTCGGGCAGGAACCTGCCTGCGTGAAAACGTGTCCGACCGGGGCAATACATTTCGGCACCAAGCAGGAAATGCTGGAAATGGGCGAACAGCGTGTGGCAAAACTAAAAGCTCGCGGTTTTGAACATGCCGGTCTCTACAACCCTGAAGGTGTGGGCGGCACGCACGTCATGTACGTTCTGCATCATGCCAACCAGCCTGAACTGTATCACGGTCTGCCAAAAGACCCGCAGATAGATACCTCTATCAATCTGTGGAAAGGGGCGCTGAAGCCGCTGGCCGCTGCCGGATTTATCGCCACCTTCGCCGGACTGATTTACCACTACATTGGTATTGGTCCGAATAAGGAAGTGGACGACGACGAGGAGGATCATCATGAGTAAGTCGAAAATGATTGTGCGCACGAAGTTTATCGACCGCGCCTGTCACTGGACGGTGGTGATCTGCTTCTTCCTGGTAGCGCTGTCGGGGATTTCATTTTTCTTCCCGACTCTGCAATGGCTGACGCAAACCTTCGGTACGCCGCAGATGGGACGCATTTTGCACCCGTTCTTCGGCATACTGATCTTCGTGGCGCTGATGTTCATGTTTGTACGCTTTGTGCACCACAACATCCCGGATAAGAAAGATATTCCGTGGCTGAAAAACATTGTGGAAGTACTGAAAGGCAATGAACACAAAGTGGCAGATGTGGGCAAATACAACGCCGGGCAGAAAATGATGTTCTGGTCGATTATGAGCATGATTTTCGTGCTGCTGATTACCGGTATCATTATCTGGCGTCCGTACTTTGCGCAGTTCTTCCCGATGCAGGTCGTGCGCTATAGCCTGCTGATCCATGCGGCGGCGGGGATTATTCTGATGCACGCCATCCTCATCCATATGTATATGGCATTCTGGGTGAAAGGATCGATTAAAGGCATGGTTGAAGGGAAAGTGAGCCGTCGCTGGGCGAAGAAACATCACCCACGTTGGTATCGCGAAGTTGAAAGGCAAGAAGCGAAAAAAGAGAGCGAGGAGGGGGTTAACTAATCCCTGATGTTCCCTCTACGCAATGGCGCTACATCGGTAGCGCCATTTTTTTGCCAAAAAAACGTCATGTTTCTGTCATCTGTTGAACGTAAGGTGTTGTCTTTCCAATAATAGAAGAGTTAAAAGACAATGCATCTGGTGAAAAAATTACTCGCAGTCAGCGTGTTTCTTTGTGCTTCAGCTCAGGCGCAGAACATCCTCGAATTTCCTCAGCCGGAGAACAACCCGGAAGAGTTTTATGCCGTAACCGAAATTCCGGCAGGTGGAATGATTAAATATGAAACCGACGCCAAAACCGGTTTTATCGTTGCCGATCGCTTCCAGTCAATGCCGGTTGCCTATCCCGCCAACTACGGTTCACTCACCCAGTCTTTAGCCGGTGACGGTGACCCGCTGGACGTCATTTTTTATACCCGTGCGCCGCTTGCTCCGGGAACGTTGATTAAGCTGCGCGCTATTGGCGTACTGAAGATGATCGACGGCGGTGAAAAGGACGACAAAATTGTCGCCGTTCCGGCCAGTAAAATTGACCCCACTTATGACGACATCAAAGAGTTAAGCGATCTGCCCAAGATTGAAGTTCAACGTCTGGAATCTTTCTTCCGCGTGTACAAAGATCTGCCGGAAGGGCGCAAGAAGGTCGAATTAAACGGTTTCAATGACGCCGCTACGGCAAAGCAAGAGATCAAACAGGCCTGGGATGCCTGGAAAGAGAAAAAACCGCAGCAATAAATGGTATGCCGGATGACAAAAGTTTATCCGGCATTTATATCACTGTACCGCCAGCTTACGCAGACGTGAAATATCCACGCTTTTTTGGGCCTCTGCCAGACTCCAGGTATTTTGCAGGTTTAACCACATTTCGGGTGAACTGCCAATCACTACGGAGAGTTTAATCGCCATCTCAGGCGTCAGAGCCGCTTTCCCGGTTAATAGTCGACTTGCCGTTGACGGTGCAATCTCCATAGCTCTGGCAAACTCGCGCAGGCTGACATTGAGTTCTTCCAGCGCTTCCTGAATGATATCCCCAGGACGGGGATGATTTGCCATCTTCATCAATGATAGTCCTCGTAATCCAGTATGTACGCGTCGCCATTGACGAATTCAAACGTAATACGCCAGTTACCTGAAACAGAAATTGCCCATATGCCGTCGCGTTCCCCCACCAGAGGATGTAGCTTATAACCGGGCATATTGATATCTGTAACCTTGCTTGCCGCATCAATAACGGCAAGTCTGTGTCGTAATCGTCGGACATGTTTCGCCATAACGCCTGATGTTCGTCCATGAAGAAACAAATCGCGCAATCCCTTGTGCCTGAAGTTCATGATCATCCGTATCATCCTTGTTCCTTCAAGAGGAACACTACCATCAATGTTCCGTTCAACGCAACACCAAGATTGCGATATTTAAAATTGTGCGGCGAATGTGCAAAAAGAAAAAGGGAGAAGGGGAATAACTGGAAAGCGTCACGCAAGAATTGCCGGATGCCTGGCCTACACGCGCATTTTGCTGATGTAGGCCGGATAAGCTTGCGCCATCCGGCAATAAAGATTACTCAAGTTGTGCGTTCAGACGTTCAATCTCCTTGCGCCATTGCGCCTGTAACAACGGTTTTTGATGTTTCGGCTTGCGGGCGAGATCGTCGGCCAGACGCTGCTCAAGATCGAGAAGTTGTTCCAGCAATCTATCGCTGTCACCGCTTATTTCAGTTTTCTCTTCGGCCACCGTTTTGGGAACGGTTATCTCCGCGGACGTTTCCCGAATACGCGCATTGACCGCCTCCAGATCGTGCCATTCACTGAGTTCGCCATTGTCGATTAACCAGAACCGGTTGCAGCTTTGGCTGATAAGCTGCCGGTCGTGACTGACCAGCAACACGCCGCCGTTATAGCTTTGTAGCGTTTCTGCCAGCGCCTCTTTGCCTTCCATATCCAGATGGTTGGTCGGTTCATCGAGCATCAGCAGACTGTAGCGCGCAAGCGTCAACCCAACAAACAGTAACCGGGAGCGCTCACCGCCGCTTAACGTGCTGACTCGCTGCGCATGACGAACCCACGGAAATCCCGCGCTAATCAACGCCATCTTGCGAATCTCTGGCTGCGGGGCAAACGCTTCCAGCGCGTCAAACAATGAATCGTTATCGGCAAGCTGATGCAGCGTCTGGTCGTAATAACCCAGGGTAACGCGCGGGTGTAACACCAGTGAAGGCGATGCCAGCTGTGACTGAAACTGTTGCCAGATAAGCCTTAATAGCGATGATTTCCCGCAACCGTTACGCCCAACAATCGCCACGCGATCGCCGCTTTTTAACCGGATACCGGCAATGGAAAACAGTGTATCTGCACCGGGAGCAGGGGCTACAGACAGATTGGTCATCTCCAGCAAACGATCTGCACGCAGGGCATCACCCTGCAATGTTAGTGTCCACTGACTTCCTGACGTCACTTCTGTTTGCACCTCTTTCAGGCGCTGTACCTGTTTTTCCATCTGCTTGGCCTTGCGAGAGAGATCTTCGTTGTCGTAGACCCGCCCCCAGGTTGCCAGCCGTTTGGCGCTGGCAGTCACCCGGTCTATCTCTTTTTGCTCAGCCTTGTGGCGCAGAGCATCGCTGACATCTCTTTCTGCCAGAGCCTGACGCGCCGCGCTACAGGGTAGATCGAAGGCATGCAGGGTGCGATCGCGCAAGATCCAGGTTCCGTGAGTCACCGCGTCCAGCAGCTGCGGGTCGTGGGAAACCACCACAAAACTGCCAGACCAGTTCTGTAAGAACTGCTCCAGCCACAGTAATGTTGGCAAATCCAGGTGGTTACCCGGTTCATCCAGCAGCAGCAGGTCAGGATTACGCATCAGCGCCCGCGCTAATAGCAAGCGCGTGTGCTGGCCACCGCTCAACGTTTGCGCAGTCAGAGATAAATTCTCTGGCGTAAAACCCATTTCGGCAAGCAGTGCTTCAACTCGCCACTGCTGAGCTGCGCGTTCATGCTCGGGAAGTTGAGCGAGAACGGCTTCCTGTAGCGTAAGCGGCAGTATATCGTCAGGTAGATGTTGTTCCACACGAGCGAGATGGCAGTGATTCGCCTGCGCGATTGCCCCACTGGTGGGCGAGATCGTGCCGTCGAGCAGTTTTAACAGCGTGCTTTTGCCACAGCCGTTGTAACCGATAAGCCCGATGCGGTCGCCTTTTTTCAGGGTAAAGGAAAGATCGTCGAATAGCGTGCCGAATGCCGTATCAACGTGTAAGGATTGTGCGGTTAGTAATGTGCTCATTGTTGCTTACTCAAGAGTTACAGGCGTGAAAACGCCTCGTCAAACATCGCTGACGATAACCCGGTAAGCCCGAGAGAAGGGGATTTAGAAGTTAGCTTCGCTCAAGCAGAAGTTATCGCAGCACGATACCGATAACGCTTGAGCACTGGCGATCGCCAAAAGCATGTGAAACGATAAAACGTTCACAGTACAGCATAAGTATCCTCCTTTTGTTTTTCAGAATGTTGATCGGTAGCGAAAGTGTAATCGCAAGTTACGCAGTCGCGCAAGCTTTGCACGCCCGGCAGCATTGGAACCGTAAGCACTGATACGGGAACAGTTACCTTGATTCAGAAGAAATGAACGTAGATTATTCATGCGAAAGTTAATTTTCTTCGCGTCAAAAGTATGGGTTAAGGATCACAACAACGATCTACATTCTCCAGTATCCTCTGCACACTATTTTATTATTTGGAGAATAGATAACATGAAAAAAACAATTACATTAACGATGATTGCGCTGGGATGTTTATTTTCAAATGCACAGGCAAGTGAAAAACTTGCGGGTAATGAGATACTTAAAGTTCAAAAAGGTGGGGTTCCCGACAAAATTTACACGCAACAAAAACCTCATTTAAAGATAGCCACCTATAACATTGGTAAAAATGAAGCCTCTGCTGATGTAACGGATTTTACTGCACTTAATTCGGCGATTGAAAGAATAAATGCCGATATTATTGCGGTTCCTGAGGTTGATAATAAAACAGGACGTAGCCAGAAGATTGATCAACTCAAAAAAATCGCTGATGCCAATAAACTGCATTATGTCTTTGGAAAAGCTATCGACTTTGACGGCGGTGAATACGGCTTAGGTCTTCTTTCCAAATATAAAATACTGCATTCGCAGGTCGTGAAATTACCGTCGGGTGATGCAGAACAACGTGTGGCATTACTGGCGCAGATTGATGTTCCCGGCTTTGATTCCGCACCGATCATCATGGTAACTCACCTAGACTGGCAAAAAGATCCGACCATGCGAACTGAGCAGGCGCGTTACCTGTTAGATATTAGCATTGGTGACGCAACAACAGATTTCCCGGATATCGCATCTTCAATTAAAATCCTGGCGGGAGATTTCAATTCAACCCGGGATGAACAACCCCTTAAAGAAATACGTTACTTTTTCAATGAAGTGACGAAAGAGGGAATTGACACGCGCAGTTGGCCAGCCGTTAACCCTGCGATTGATATAGACCATATTTTCACATTTAAAGGGCAAAAGTGGAACGTCAAAAATCTGCAGATCCCACATAATTCACCCGAATTTACGTGGTCTACGGCGAGCGACCACCTGCCGGTAATTGCAGAGCTTGAACTTTCAGAGCAGTAATCCGCATACAGCCTATTGTTCATCGAACGCTTAAAATTGCCCGGCAGCAGTTTGCCGCCGGGCAAAGCGTCAGATAGAAGTACGACGGTAGTCGCGATATTCCGCCTGCCAGAAATTATCGTCAATCGCCTGTTGCAGCGCTTCGGCGGAGGTTTTCACCGCCACGCCTTGCTGCTGAGCCATTTTACCTACGGCAAAGGCAATGGCGCGAGAAACGGTCTGAATATCTTTCAGTTCCGGTAGCACCAGTCCTTCACCGTTGAGCACCAGCGGTGAATACTGTGCCAGCGTTTCACTCGCCGACATCAGCATTTCATCAGTGATGCGCGACGCGCCAGACGCAATCACACCCAGGCCGATACCCGGGAAGATATAGGCGTTGTTACACTGGGCGATTGGGTAAATTTTATCTTTCCACAGTACCGGTGCGAACGGACTACCGGTCGCAACCAGCGCGTTACCTTCGGTCCAGGCGATAATATCCTGTGGCGTAGCTTCAACACGGGAAGTGGGGTTAGACAACGGCATGACGATCGGACGCGGACAATGCTTGTGCATTTCGCGGATGATCTCTTCGGTAAACAGGCCGGTTTGTCCGGAAACGCCAATCAGGATATCCGGCTTAACGTTGCGCACCACATCGAGCAACGACAGGACATCTTCTTGGGTATCCCAGTGCTGGAGATTTTCGCGTTTTTGCACCAGTTTGGTCTGGAAGGAGAGCAGGTTCGGCATTTTGTCTGTTAACAGGCCGAAGCGATCGACCATGAATACACGTTGACGCGCCGCTTCTTCGCTTAAACCTTCACGCTGGATCTGCGCAATGATCTGCTCGGCGATCCCGCAACCGGCTGAACCAGCACCGAGGAAGACGATGTTCTGTTCGCTCAACTGGCTACCGGCCGCGCGGCTAGCCGCAATCAGCGTACCGACGGTAACCGCCGCGGTGCCCTGAATATCGTCGTTAAACGAGCAAATTTCATCGCGATAACGGGTCAGCAGTGGCATAGCGTTTTTCTGTGCGAAATCTTCAAACTGCAACAGCACGTCCGGCCAGCGATGCTTCACGGCCTGGATGAATTCATCAACGAATTCGTAGTATTCATCATCAGTGATACGTGGATTGCGCCAGCCCATATACAGCGGATCGTTCAGCAGTTGCTGGTTGTTGGTCCCCACGTCCAGTACCACCGGAAGAGTGTAGGCCGGGCTAATTCCGCCACATGCGGTATACAGCGACAGTTTACCGATTGGAATACCCATCCCGCCGATCCCCTGATCGCCAAGACCTAAAATACGTTCGCCATCGGTGACAACGATGACCTTGATATTGTGGTTAGGGACGTTTTGCAGGATATCGTCCATATTGTGGCGGTTCTGATATGAGATAAACACGCCGCGCGCACGACGATAAATCTCAGAGAAACGCTCACAGGCCGCGCCGACCGTTGGGGTATAGATAACTGGCATCATCTCATCCAGGTGATTATGCACCAGCCGGTAAAACAGGGTTTCGTTGGTGTCCTGGATGTTGCGCAGGTAAATATGTTTGTCGATTTCGGTTTTGAATCCCTGATATTGGATCCAGGCGCGTTCAGCCTGTTCCTCAATCGTCTCGACCACTTCCGGCAGTAACCCCAGCAGGTTGAAGTTACGGCGTTCTTCCACACTGAAGGCGCTCCCTTTATTCAGTAAAGGGAATTCCAGCAGTACCGGGCCAGCGTAGGGGATGTAAAGGGAACGCAATTTTTTGGTTTCGTTTTCCATGTCACTCACTCTTTTTTGAATAACCGTCCCTGGCGCTCTTTATGATCGTATGTAGCCTGTCCGCCAGGGAAACGGGCGAAGTATAAAGCATTGTGAATGGGTTAAGGGGTTTTATAAGCAAAAACACCACTGCGGTTGCAATGGTGTTTATCTCGTTACTCAGTCAGACGTGCGAAAGGCTACTTGCCGTCAGTGCGGCGCTTTCTTCCAGTAGGATTATTGACCACGTTGGTTTTGTCACCTTCGGTCACGATTTTACGTTGATTTGAGATTTTGTGGTCCAGTCCGAGAATATGACGGGCCTGACGGTTCGATTTCATTCTAACTCCTTAATCCTGTTACTGGTTTCAAGGGCGAGCCCGTATGAGAACGGACGAAATACAACCTGATATAAAGCCGATGTTCAACATAACGGCTTTCTGGATGGTCGGTCATTTTATCTGAAAGGTCAATGCTTAAGCGGCAAATGAGAACTATCCCGTATGTAACATGCTTTTTCTCAGCCGTCCTATACTAGTAACTCCGACGACAACACAGGAGAGCGGTAATGACTATCCATAAGAAAGGTCAGGCACACTGGGAAGGCGACATTAAGCGCGGCAAAGGCACTGTGTCGACCGAAAGTGGCGTGTTGAATCAGCAACCGTATGGGTTTAATACACGATTTGAAGGTGAGAAAGGCACCAATCCTGAAGAGTTGATTGGCGCGGCCCATGCAGCCTGCTTCTCGATGGCACTTTCGCTGATGCTGGGTGAAGCGGGGTTTACCCCAGATGCCATTGATACCACTGCCGATGTTTCTCTGGATAAAGTAGATGCCGGGTTTGCGATCACTAAAGTCGCGTTGCATAGCCAGGTGAGCGTGCCGGGGATAGACGCCGCCACGTTTGACGGCATCATCCAGAAAGCAAAAGCCGGATGCCCGGTATCGCAGGTACTGAACGCGGAAATTACGCTGGATTATCAGCTGAAGTCTTAATCGTGGCGTGCCGGATGCGACTGCGTCTTATCCGGCCTACGATTGCGCCGGATGTAAGTCAGTCTTATCCGGCACCTGATGATGTTATTGCGCTACCCAACCGCCATCCATATTCCACGCCACGCCGCGCACCTGCGCCGCACCGTTTGAACACAGAAATAGTGCCAGCTCACCTAACTGTTCCGGCGTGACGAATTCGCGCGACGGCTGCTTTTCCGCCAGCAGGGCGTCACGCGCAGCCTCAGGCTCTGCGCCTTCGGCAATACGCTTATCGATCTGCTGCTGGACCAGCGGCGTGAGCACCCAGCCGGGACACAGCGCATTGCAGGTTACACCCGTCTGCGCGGTTTCCAGTGCGATGGTCTTGGTGAATCCCACCACGCCGTGCTTCGCCGCTACGTAGGCAGATTTCTCTTTTGAGGCCACCAGGCCGTGAACAGAAGCGATATTAATGATGCGCCCCCAGTTTCGCGCGCGCATACCAGGAAGCGCCAGACGCGTGGTGTGAAAAACGGAAGAGAGATTAATGGCGATAATTGCGTTCCATTTATCAACCGGGAAGGTTTCCACCGGGGATACATGCTGGATCCCCGCGTTGTTGACCAGAATATCAACACCGCCGAATTCGCTCTCGGCATAGCGCATCATGTCGGCAATTTGCGCTTCATTGCTCAGATCCGCACCATGATAACCTGGCGTTTTGCCATATTGCGCAACAGCGTCTTTGGCGGCATCCACATCACCAAACCCGTTGAGGATCAGGGTGGCGCCCGATTGCGCCAGCACCTGTGCGATACCTAATCCGATACCGCTGGTCGAGCCGGTAACCAGGGCGGTTTTTCCCGTTAAGTTCATGATGATTCTCCTTAAACAATTCCGGTGGTGTAGAAGACGCCGATGACAAACAGTACGGCCAGACTTTTAATGACGGTAATAGCAAAAATTCCGCCATACGCCTGACGGTGGCTGAGACCGGTGATAGCTAATAAGGTAATGACTGCGCCGTTATGCGGCAGGGTGTCCATACCGCCGCTGGCCATAGACGCCACGCGGTGAAAGACTTCAAGTGGGATATTGGCAGCGTGAGCGGCCGCGATAAAGGTGTCAGACATGGCGGCAAGGGCAATACTCATCCCGCCAGACGCCGAACCGGTGATCCCGGCGAGCGTAGTGATACTGATAGCTTCATTGAGCAGCGGGTCAGGAATAGCCGCCAGTGCTTTTGACAGTACAAGGAAACCTGGCAGGGCGGCGATCACTGCGCCAAAACCGTACTCTGACGCGGTGTTCATCGCCGCGAGGATCGCGCCGCCAACCGCCGTTCTGCTGCCTTCCGCCAGGCGACCTTTAATGTTGCGGTAGCCGAAGAGCACCACCAGCAGGATCCCAGAAATCAGCGCCGCTTCCACTGCCCAGATAGCGGTGATTTTACCGACTTCGGTGGTAATCGGCTTGGCGAGACCCGGAAGCTCCAGTTGATGCGTGGCGCCATACCATTGCGGGATCCAGCGGGTAAACAGCAGGTTAAATACCCCAACCAGGATCAGCGGAGAGATCGCGATGATCGGGTTCGGCAGATTAATGTTATCCGGCGTTTCCGGCTCGTTTAACAGTTCAGTCCCATAGCCTTCATTCTTTGCCTGCGCTTTACGACGCTGACGTTCGAGATAAACCAGACCAACAACGATGATAAACACGGAACCTATCAGACCCAGCCACGGCGCGGCCCAGGCGTTGGTACCGAAGAAACTGGTCGGAATAATGTTCTGGATCTGCGGTGTGCCTGGCAGGGCATCCATGGTGAAGGAGAACGCGCCCAGCGCAACGGTTGCCGGGATCAGCCGCTTCGGGATATTGCTCTGACGGAACAGTTCGGCCGCGAACGGATACACCGCAAACGCCACGACGAACAGCGATACGCCGCCGTAGGTCAACAGCGCACATACCAGCACAATAACCGGAATGGCATGGCGACGGCCGAGAATGTTGATAGCGGCGGCAACAATGGAACGTGAAAACCCAGATAACTCGATTAACTTGCCAAACACTGCCCCCAGCAAGAACACCGGGAAGTAAAGCTTCACAAAACCGACCATTTTTTCCATAAACAGGCCGGTGAAAGCAGGGCCGACGGCGCTGGGTTCAGTGAGTAATACAGCACCTAATGCCGCGATGGGGGCAAACAGGATAACGCTATATCCGCGATAGGCTGCCAGCATCAGCAGGCCCAACGCTGCCAGGGCGATTAATACACTCATCATGACTCCTCAATATCATTGTTATAGTGGGGTACAGAAAGAGAAGTTACGGTTTCAGGGCAAAGCGCAGTTGATGCTCCCTGCGTTGCTGGATGTATTCCTTGCGCGAATCATCCCAGCGATAAAATCCCTGGCCGCTGCGCAACCCGGTATCACCGTTGGCAACCTTGTCAGCGACCAGCGACATCATGTCGCTGCCGGTTGCCAGTTCCGGAAGCAGATGCCGACAAATGTCCTGCACCGTAGAAAGTCCGGTCATATCAGCAGCCTCCAGCGGACCGACCATTGCATAGCGACGTCCGAGCGAGGCGCGCATCACCTGATCAACCACTTCTGCGCTGGCGATGCCGCTTTTAACGATATGTAGCGCTTCGCGCAGCAGAGCAAACTGCAGTCGATTGCCAACAAACCCTGGGGCGGCGCGGTCGAGCACCACCGCCTCAAGTTGCATCGCGATCAGTTGTTGTTGCAATTCATGGAGATACTCCGGCTTCGTTGCGGTGCCAGGTACAATTTCGACCAGCGGAATAAAATGTGGCGGGTGCCAGAAATGGGCGATCAGCAACCGTTCGGGATGGGCGAGTTTTTCTGCCAGCGCATCCGGCGGCAGGCCGCTGGTATTACTGGCAATAACGGCCTCCGGCGCGATCAGCTCTTCCAGTTGCGCATACAGTGCGTGTTTGAGTTCGAGCCGCTCCGGGATCGCTTCAATCAGTAACCGGCATGCGGCAATATCCTGTAGCGAGGTTGTGCCGTGCAGGCGAGCCACGACCGTCGCTTTTTCACCAATTGCAAATTGATCAGTGACAATCAGCTCATCCAGGATACCGCCAGCAACTCCGCTTATTTCTGCAATTCGGCTGCTATCGGTATCGTATAACCAGACATCGTAACCAAAACGGGCGAAGTGGGTAGCAATGCCGACACCCATTAACCCCGCGCCCAGAATGCAGATAGGCTTACTTTGCATGAGCTACCCCCTGCGGACGTTCTACCGCCAGCGCCACACCTTGACCGCCACCTACGCACAGCGTAGCCAGCCCTTTAGCTGCATTGCTGCGAGCCATTTCGTGCAGCAGTGTTACCAAAATTCGGCAACCTGATGCGCCAATCGGGTGCCCCAGCGCAATCGCACCGCCGTTCACGTTTACCCGGTTGCTGTCCCAGTTCAGGGATTCGCCAACCGCCAGCGCTTGCGCAGCAAAGGCTTCGTTGGCTTCGATAAGATCCACGTCATTTAGCGTCCAGCCAGCACGCTTCAGGCACTGGAGTGACGCTTCTACCGGCCCAATGCCCATAATGGCGGGATCGACGCCAGAAACCGCGTAGCCCGCCACCTGGGCAAGCACTGGCAGATTGAGTTCCGCCGCTTTGGCGGCGCTCATCAACATCACCGCGGCGGCACCATCATTGATGGATGATGCATTTCCGGCGGTCACCGTGCCGTTACCCGGACGAAACGCCGGTTTAAGTTGCGCCAGCTTGTCGGCCTGAGTATCCGGGCGAGGTTGTTCGTCACGGTCCACCACACGTGGCGGCTTTTTGCCCTGTGGGACGCTGACCGGCGTGATTTCCGCGTTAAAACGACCCGCTTCAATGGCGGCGGCAGCTTTTTGCTGGGAGTGCAGGGCAAAAGCGTCCTGCTGCTCACGACTGATTACGAACTTATCCGCCAGATTTTCGGCAGTAATACCCATGTGATAGTCGTTGAACGCATCCCACAGGCCGTCATGTACCACGCTGTCTTTCATACTGGCATGACCCAACCGCAGACCGGCCCGCGCGCCGTCGAGATAATAGGGCGCATTGCTCATGCTCTCCTGGCCCCCGGCAATCACGATTTGCGCATCGCCACAGCGAATCGCCTGTACCGCCTGATGCACCGCCTTCAGACCCGAACCACACACCAAGTTGATGGTTAACGCGGGCGTGGTGACCGGCAGTCCTGCCCGTAACGCCGTTTGTCTGGCCGGATTCTGACCGCAGCCCGCAGTCAGAACCTGACCTAAAATCACCTCATCAATTTGCTCAGGCGCCACAGCCGTTTTTTCCAGCAGCGAACGGATCACCACTGAACCAAGCTCAACCGCGGAAAGTGGTGCCAGCGCGCCATGAAAACTGCCAATCGGGGTGCGCGTCGCCGCGACAATGACAACATCCTGCATGGTCAGCTCCTCAGCTAAAGTGCATTTCGGGGACAGTTTCGGGAACGATCAGCTTGCCTGCGGTTCTGGCGACAATCTCATCCACGCTAATGCCCGGTGCGCGTTCACGCAGAATGAACGCACCGTCGGCAATTTCCAGCAGAGCCAGGTCGGTAAGCACACGTTTGATGCAGGCCACGCCGGTCAGCGGCAGGGTGCAGGCGGGAAGCAGTTTGGACTCACCGCTTTTGGAAGCATGGGTCATTACCACAATGATATTGTCGGCTCCGGCAACCAGATCCATCGCGCCGCCCATGCCTTTCACCATTTTTCCGGGGATCATCCATGAGGCGATATTGCCGTTAACATCGACTTCAAACGCACCGAGCACCGTCAGATCAACGTGGCCGCCGCGGATCATGGCGAAGGATTGCGCCGAGTCGAAAATCGCCGCGCCTTTACGCGCCGTCACAGTCTGTTTCCCGGCGTTGATCATGTCGGCATCAATTTCGTCTTCTGTGGGAAACGGGCCCATACCCAGCAAACCGTTTTCTGATTGCAGCATCACATCCATGCCATCAGGGATGTAATTTGCCACCAGCGTGGGAATGCCGATCCCAAGGTTGACGTAATATCCGTCGCGCAGCTCGCGGGCGACGCGCATCGCCATTTGTTCACGCGTTAACATGTCAGGCTCCTTTCTGGCGCAGGGTGCGTTGTTCAATACGTTTTTCAAACTGCCCCTGAATAATGCGGTTAACGAAAATTCCGGGAGTGTGAATCGCAGCAGGGTCCAGTTCTCCGGGAGGGACAATTTCTTCGACTTCCACGACGGTAATGCGCCCGGCGGCGGCCATCAGCGGATTAAAATTCTGTGCGGTGTGGCGATAGATGACGTTGCCGTACCAGTCGGCTTTCCAGCCTTTAACCAACGCAAAATCACCGGTTATCGCCTGCTCAAGGATGTAAGGGCGTCCGGCAAACTCGCGAACCTCTTTCCCTTCCGCCACGGGGGTTCCATATCCGGTCGCGGTAAAAAATGCCGGGATCCCCGCGCCGCCCGCGCGCAACTGCTCTGCCAGCGTACCCTGTGGCGTCAGGATGGCTTCCAGTTCGCCGCTAAGCACCTGTTTCTCAAACAGGGCGTTTTCCCCCACATAGGACGCGACCACTTTGCGCACCTGACGCGTTTCCAGCAGCACGCCAAGGCCAAAGCCATCCACGCCACAGTTGTTTGATACAACGGTAAGTCCCTGAACCTCACGACGGCGTACTTCGGTAATCAGGTTTTCAGGGATCCCACATAAACCAAAACCGCCCGCCAGCAGCGTCATGTTGTCGGTCAGTCCTTCCAGCGCCTCTTGATAAGTGGCAACACGTTTATCCAGTCCAGCCATACACTTGCCTCCCCAGTTGTCCTTGCCGACATCATTGGGGGTGAAAAATGATTTGTTAATTTTAAATTTGTGACTCACTCATTGGGTTTTTTTATCAATTTAATGTTAATTAAAGGTATTCAACAAGTTAAAGGAATGCGAAATGGGAATGAGCATCAAACAGTTACGCGCGTTTTTAGCGGTAGCTCACACTCTGAATTTTGCTCATGCCAGCGAAAGACTGAATATGTCGCAACCCGCGTTAAGCCTGGCGATTAAAGGACTGGAAGATTCGCTGGGCGGGGCGTTACTGTTAAGAACAACTCGCAAAGTGACCCTGACGCAGGAGGGAGAAACGCTGCTGAATATGGGGCGACAGCTGCTGGCGGACTGGGAGAATACGGAAGAAGCCATGCGCCAGCGCTTTACGCTGCAGCGCGGTAAAATATCGATCGCCGCCATGCCCTCATTTGCCGCTAACGTCCTGCCATCGGTACTGAAAACATTTCGTGATTCTTATTCCGGTATCAACGTAACGGTTCACGATGTGATCAATGAACACGTGATTGAAATGGTCAGTGAAGGCCGGGTCGAGATGGGCATAGCCTTCGAGCCGGACTATTCGGGACATCTGCATTTCACGCCGCTCGGCGTGGATCGTTTTATCGCAATTGTGCCGCCAACCTGTCGGCTGGCAGACAGGGATCGTATTGCGTGGCGCGAACTGCTGACGCTGGATTTTATCACCCTGCAACGCCCGTCCGCCGTGCGGCTGATGCTGGAAGAACAACTGGTGCAAAGCGGACATACGCTGGAAGTAGCACTGGAGAGCCATCAACTGGTGACCGTTGGCCGTCTGGTGGCTAACGGTCTGGGCGGTAGCGCCGTACCTGCACTATGCCGCACGCAAATGACAGAGTTAGGCGCAACCTGTATCGATCTGGATACGCCGGTGATCCAGCGTCGGATCGGGGTTTTGCGTTCGGCGCATCATAAATTATCTACCGCTTCCGAGGTGCTGGTGGATTCACTGAAAAAGGCGTATCGCACCTGACTTTTCTCAACGGCTCAGGTCATGTAACCGCCCGCCAGCAGCGAACGTCACATCCGGTATCACTCTTCAGCAATGCCTGTTTCTTCTCACAACCTTGGGTTGCCAATGGACATCTGTCACGGAAAAAGCAGCCCTGGGGCAACGTTCGGTTTCCCGGTAGCTCGGTTTTACGTAACACCAAATCTTCCGCCAGCGGTGCGCCCGTTTTAGGGACCGAGTCCAGTAATAATCGTGTGTACGGATGGGCGGGATGAGTGAGAACCTGTTGGGCATCACCCAGCTCAACAATTTGCCCGAGGTACATCACCGCCACACGGTCGCTCATATGGCGGACCACCGACACGTTATGCGATATCAATACGTAGGTCAGGTTTCTGCGCGCCTGTAGCGACACCAGCAGGTTGAGGATTTGCGCCTGCACGGAGATATCCAGCGCTGAAGTGGGCTCATCGAGGACGATAACATCCGGCTCTGACGATAGCGCCCGGGCAATAGCAATACGTTGGCGCTGTCCACCGGAAAACGCGTGCGGCAAGCGGTCGAGATATTCAGGACGAATCCCCACCTGTCGTGCCAAATCCTCGGCAAGAATGCGTCGTTCACGCTCCGGGCTCCGTTTTTGGATCCACACCGGTTCGGTAATTATCCGCCACACCGGTAAGCGCGGATCCAGTGATGAAAGAGGGTCCTGAAAGACCATTTGCATACCGTTATGCTGCTTATCACCACGGCGAGAATAGCTTCCCTGACTGGGTTTCAACATGCCCATCAACAGTTGCGCCAGCGTACTTTTTCCACAGCCGGATTCGCCAACAATCCCCAGCGTTTCACCCTGGCGAATCTGTAAATCCAGACCGTTGAGCGCATGCACCCGTTCCGTAACCTTGCCAAGCCAGTTTTTACGCGCAGGAAAGTTGACATGAACATCCTGCAGCGCCAGTAAAAAATCAGACATGTGTTGTCTCCAGTTGCGGATACCAGCAGGCAGATTGTTGATCTGCACCTCCCTGACTACTTAACGCCGGCGTTTCTTCACAACGAGGACCAGCGGCAAAGCAGCGGTCGCGAAACGCGCATCCGGCAGGTAAGCAGGTTAGGTTCGGCACGGTGCCGGGAATGGCGGGCAGCAATGCGCGCGGTTCGCCGTGTTCCGGTGCACATTTCAGCAAGCCGATGGAATAGGGGTGAGTCGGGCGTTGAATAACGGTTTGCGTCGGGCCACTCTCAATCACACTCCCGGCATACATGACATACAACCGGTCGCATAACTGTGAAACCACCGCCATATCATGGCTGATAAATAACACGGCTGTTCCACTGGCGCGCGCTTTTAACTTCAGCAAACGCAGCACCTGCAGTTGCACCGTGACGTCCAGTGCGGTGGTCGGTTCATCGGCAATGATAAGCTCCGGCTCGCACGAAAAGGCCAGCGCAATCATCACGCGTTGGCGCATCCCGCCCGAAAGCTCAAACGGAAAACGTTTCATGACCTCCGGCGCATCCGGGATTTGCATCTCTTCGAGTAGAGCGACGGCTTTCTGGCGGGCATCCGTGCGGCTTAACGCCTGATGATGGCGGATTACCTCCACCATTTGCTGGCCAATACGCCGGGTCGGATTAAGTGCCGTCATGGGCTCCTGAAAGATCATCGCGACGCGTGCGCCGCGCCATTGGCGCATTTGTTTCTCACTGGCGTTGAGCACATCTTCACCCAGCAGCGAAACGCGTCCCTGGTGAATACGATAGCTTCCCTCCGGTAGCAGACGCATGGTGAGCATGGCGGTCACGGACTTACCGGAACCGGATTCACCCACCACGCCAACGATTTCTCCGCGGTTGATATGCAGCGATACATGGTTCAGCGCATGCACGTCAGCTTGATAGCCGGGGAAACTCAGATGCAAATCTTCGATTTCCAGTACGGGTTGTGTCATGACTGTTTTCCTCCGGCTTTCGGATCCAGCAGATCGCGAATACCATCGCCAAAGAGATTAAAGCCCACGGCGGTAATCAGAATGGCGGCGCCGGGAAAAGCACAATACCACCACTGATCAAGCACGTAATTGCGGCCAATTGCGACCATCGCCCCCCATTCAGCGCTGGGCTGCTGGGCGCCCAGACCGATAAACCCGAGCGTGGCGGCCATCAGGATCGCGCTGCCGATATCCAGTGATGCCTGCACAATGAGCGGCGGCAGAGAATTGCGTAAAATGTGCCAGCTAATCAGATGCCAGCGTGAAGCGCCGTAGGTCCGGGCAGCCTGTACAAAAGTAAACTGGCGTACCACTAACGTCTGACCACGGGCGAGGCGTACATAGAAAGGGATACGGACGATTGCAATCGCCAGCATGGCGTTAAACAGGCTGGGGCCCAGCGCGGCGGCTAACGCCATCGTCAACACCAGCGAAGGAATGGACAGCATAATGTCCATCATCCGCATAATTATCGCGTCGGCACGCCCACCCATGACACCCGACAAGCAACCCAGCAGTGAGCCCAATCCCCCGGCGATACCCACTACCACCAGACCCGCAACGACAGATTGCTGACTTCCTACCAGAACGCGGCTGAACAGATCGCGACCGACTTCATCGGTTCCAAACCAGTGAGCGGCTGACGGGGGCAGCAGGCGCGCACTCAAATTGATGGCATTCGGATCGTGGGGTGTTATCCACGGCGACAGCACCATCAGCAGCAGTATCAATACGATGATGACCCCGCCAACCAGAGTCAGCGGGCTACTTTTCATCATCCAGAACAGTTTGGCCCAGTCCGTGCGGCGACGTGCTGTCTGAGGGGTGGTCGGTGTTTCTTGTGTGAGCATCATTCAGCACCTCCACGTCCAATTCGAGGGTCTACCCACAGATAAAGTAAATCCACCACCAGGTTGACCAGCACATAGGCGAACGAGACCACCACCGCAAATCCCATTACCGCTGGGAAGTCGAGTGCCTGAATTGAGGTCACCACCCAGGCGCCCATGCCAGGCCAGGCAAAGACCGTTTCGGTCAATACCGCACCGTATAGCAGATCGCCCAGCGCCAGGCCCAGGACGGTGATTGATGGGATAAGTGCGTTAGGCAATGCATAGCACAGCACGATGTACCAGCCCGGGAGCCCGCTGGCGCGGGCGGTACGTATGTAATCTTCACTCAGTTGCTCCAGCATGGCGGAACGAATCTGACGGGCAACGATCCCAAGATGTACAAAAGCCAATGTCAGCGATGGCAAAATCAGGTGCTGAAGCGCATTGAAAAAGACTTCGCCGTTGCCTTCCAGCAGAGCATCAATCAGGTAGAAACCGGTGACGTGAGCTGGTGGATCCAGCCAGTCGTCTAAACGCCCACCGCCGGGTAAAATTTGCAGATGACCGTAAAACAGCACGATAACCCCCAGCCCCAGCCAGAATGCAGGCGTGGAGATACCGGTAATTGCCATTAGACGAACAAGGTGATCAAGCCAGCGGTTACGCCAGACCGCAGACAAAATACCCAGCGGGATACCTATCACCAGCGCCAGCAACAAAGAGCAGAAAGCCAATTCAAGGGTCGCGGGGAAGAAAATGCGCAGCTCATCCAGTACCGGACGTCCGGTGCGAATGGATATGCCTAAATCGCCGTGAAAAATATCGCTGACATAGCGAAAAAACTGGACATACAGCGGTTGATTCAGCCCCAGCTGTTGGCGAATATTTTCGACAATTTCATCGCTGGCACGGTCACCCGCCAGCAGCCGCGCGGGGTCGCCAGGTATCAGGTGTGAAATAATAAAGGTGATTACGCAAACACCGATAACCACCAGAATAAGTCCCCAGCATCGCTGGCGTAAAATACTCCAGAACGTCATTAGCTTCCCCTTGCGGAGCCAGAGCGGCTCCGCATAAACGTGGCTTATTTACTCATGGTGGAGATATTGAAGACCTGTTCCAGCATGGGGTTGAATACAAATCCTTTGACGTCTTTATTCATCGCCAGCTGATAGTTTTTCTGGAATAAATAGACGTAGGCTGCTTCATCAATCACGATGGTTTGAGCCTGCTGGTAGTCATTGGTTCTGGCCACCTGATCGGTTGTGGCCAGCGCGCTGCGCAGCAGCTTATCGACCTCACCGTTTTCATAGAACGAACGGTTACCGGGCAAACCCTTCTTATCTGACTCAAACCAGTAGTTCATAAACATGTACGGGTCGGCAAAATCCGGACTCCAGTTGCCAATGGCAATGTCGTAATCGCCTTTGCCCACGCGGTCGCGCATGGTGGCGTTTGCCAGTTTTTCCAGTTTCACCTTAATACCCAGTTTGCCAAGGCTTGCCTGGGTGGCGAGCGCGATAGGTTCCCAGTTAGGGTCATTATCAGAGTACAGGAAGCTCAGGCTTTCAGGTTTGCTAGCAACTTTGTCCCACGCGGCTTTGGCTTTGGCTTCATCGAAGCTGTACTGCATGGCCTTATCGTCAAAACCCCACATGCCTTCAGGGATCGGGCCACGCATTTGCTTTCCATTGCCGCTCAGGATCCCGTTAACCATGCCTTTATAATCAGTGGCCCACGAGATGGCACGGCGTAAATCCACCTGATTGAGCGGGGCTTTACTGTTGTTGAGATACAGATAGGTCACGCGCAGCGAGGGATAATCCGCCACGTTCACTTTGCCTTCCTGTTTCAAAGCGGCAAGCTGGTCAACAGGCAGCGCATCGGCAATGTCGATATCGCCACGCGACAATTGCAGGCGACGGGAGGCGCTTTCACCAATGATTTTGACTGAGACACGCTTAAATGTCGGTTTTGTACCGGGATAATGCGGGTTAGGCACCAGCACCAGTTGTTGTCCCTTTTGCCAGCTCTTCAGCATGAAGGGACCAGAGCCAGCCGTGTTCTGCGCCAGGAATCCGCGGGCATCGTCTGCGGCATGCTCTTTTAAGATGGCCGGGTTAATGATTGAGGCACCGTCATTTGCCAGCGTATACAGAAACGGGGCAAACGGCTGGCTGAGGGTAAATTTCACCGTGTTGTTATCAATGACGTCGACCTTCAGATCTTTTGGGAAAGCCTCCGCAGGTCCCTGACCAATCTTGAGCAAACGTTCAAAGGATTGCTTTACCGCATCTGCCGTTACCGGCGTTCCGTCGGCGAATTTGGCATCGTTTTTCAGGGTAAACGTCCACTCTTTCTGATCGTCAGAGGCTTTCCAGCCGCTGGCTAAATCACCTTCAACTTCCGTGGAGCCTTTACCTCCGTCGGTTTTGTATTGAACCAACCGCTGGTAGGAAGGATAGGTGACCGTCCAGTCATTGTTATCGATGGTCACGGCGGGGTCGAGCGTCTGCGGATCGGCGGCTTTACCAATCACCAACATATCTTTGGGAACGGCAGCCTGTGAGGCGGGCAGGGCAAATGCTAACGCAACGGCTATCAGAGCGGGGCGGAAAAACGCGTTTAACGCAGGTGTAGTCTTCATAACCAGGCTCCAGAATTAAAGGGGATGTTGTGTTGTTATTGGCGTGACAGTGTAACAATCTATTTGATCGTCAAGCAGCGGGTAACGGGCGGCATCAGGTAATTCAAAATGCCACCACTCGCTGTTGATACCGACAAAACCACCGCCAAACATAATGGCATTGAGCAGCAGGCGGTTACGCTGCGCTGCCGGAGGAACAGACGGATGCCATGCATGGGAACGGTCGTGCATTTCATCAAAACCGGCCCCCATATCAAGGAGATGGCCGCGATCGTCCATCAACGTGACGTCAATGGCCGTACCCCGACTGTGATTGGAACCAATCGCGACATCGACAACATACTGTGGGTCGGGACAGGCATTCCACAGTATCGCCTGCGCCTGCTGGGGGCGATACGCGTCGTACACCACAAGCTGCAGGCCGGCCAGTTGCGCAATACTGATGCTTTTAGCCAGCGCGGTAACCGCCTCAGTGTGCAACAGACAACGCGCTTCCCGGTAGATTGGTGCGCCGGTAATGTTGTCGGCAGTAGCGTATTTAAGATCGATATGCAGCGACGGAAATATCACCGACAGATCGACCAGTTCTGGGAGTTCTGACATAGCACGTTTCCTGTTTATTGTTCGAATTGACCAAATTGTTGTTGTAACTGGCGATTGGTTTGCAGGCGTCCTGCGAGGGTGTCACCCAGTTGCGCCACCACCGCAGAAAGTAATAAGTTGAACAGACAGCTCACCGGTGCCAGTGAGTCCCAGAAATGCCCGGTGTCAGTTTTTACCTGAAGTAAATCAATGGAATAATCCCTGGCCCATGGGCACCACACATCGGTAATGAGCGCCAGCGGAATGCAGCGCTCTGTGGCGACACGGCAATATTGTCGCGAAATAGCGGAGTAGGCGCGCATATCGGTAATAACCACGTAAGGCTGGCTGAATCCCGAGTTCAGCGACTCAACCCAACTGCCGGACAGGCCTTCGGAGTAGCTGACTTTAGGTCGCAGGTATTCCAGGTGACTAAAAAAGGCGTTGGCGATCCCGCGGGTGGACTGGATCCCGAGGATGTATACGGCTTCCGCATGCGCCAACTGCTGTGCAATGCGTAAAAACGTTTCGCCTTGTGCGAGCTGGTAGACGTGGGTAATAGCGTCGATCTCCAGCAACAGCGACTGCTGTGCCCGATCCGGCAGGCTTTGTTGCTGGTGCCAGGAGTCCAGTCGTTCATTCATTCCCCAGGGCTGATACGGAACAACGGGAAGCTCACGCAGACTGGCTTTGGCATCCTCCAGGTTACGAAAGCCCAGTTTACGCAGATAACGTCCGACGGTAATGCCACTGGTTCCGGTTGCTTTGGCGATGCCATCCGCGGTTTCAAATGGGATCTGCACAGCATGGGCTAACAGCCACCCGGCCACGCGCTTTTCGCTGGGCGTCAGCTGGCTAAAGGTTTGCTCTATGCGGGTAAATAACTCTGGTTTGGCTGTCATTACCTTCTCGCTGTTAGTTGCCTGTCAGATACCGTATTTCTGTTAGCGAATTAACAATGCAGGACGCGTGCCATGTGCGTAACAGCGGCACGTCGGCTGTTTTTGTTAAAAATAAACCGATACTCATTAACCAATGATCAACATTTGTGCAGCGTAGTTCAGTTTTGGTGCAACGGCAGAGGAAGCAGGGTATGAATCTGCTGATTTCGTCGGAACGATCACATTGTGGGCAACATTTATCCCTCAGACATAAGAATCAGTAATGGGAAATATAAATTTCAGCCATATCAATAACCCCAATCTTTATTCTTATGATGGTAGGGGTATTATTTTTCGCGAGCTACATTAACGGTGTTAAGCGCAAGTGTAGATATTATTTATATTATAAATGGAGTACTACAATGAATAAATTCTCCCTTTCTACAGCAGGTATTCTGGTCGCAGCGCTGTTAACCAGTGTCAGCGTCAATGCAGCAACAGATAACGCTAAAACTGAAGTGACTCCAAAAGGCATGAACTGCCAGGAGTTTATTGATTTGAACCCACAAACTATGGCTCCGGTGGCCTTCTGGGTGCTCAATGAAGACGAAGACTTCAAAGGTGGTGACTACGTCGACTATAACGAAACCGTTACGACCGCAGTTCCTCTGACCGTCGAACTTTGTAAGAAGCATCCGCAGAGTGAATTAAGTAAAATAAAAGACGAAATCAAAAAAGAATTATCTAAATAAGATTAAGACGTTATTAAAACCCAGCCAAAGTGCTGGGTTTTGTTATTTGTGACGCTGTCACTTATTTGTTTTGCAATACTTAAGAAAACTTTATAAAGATATAAACGCCTGTGCCGATACTGGATAAAAGTTAGCCTTTTGCAGAAGGAGTTTGTATGGCCTGGTATCCTACTCGTATTTCAACGCGTTTAACCATCGGCGGCATTCTGCTGCTTGCAGTAACGACCCTTGTTATCGTGGTGATTATGCTCTGGCGCGGTCAGCCGCGCGTCGTTGAAATCAACACCGCCCTGATCGAAGAAACAGGGCAAGGTTTAACCCGTCAGTTGAGTACCGTATTGTCCCGAATTGAAGGTGAGACCGTCAGCCTGTCGCGACTGGCTGAAGTGTTGCCTAACGATGAATCTCTGTACCAAAGCGTTGTTCCGCATCTGATTGGTGAGGGTAAAGACTCGATTATTACCGGCGGCGGCATCTGGCCAGAACCAGACGCCTTCACCGCAGGTGTGGAGAAAAGAAGCTTTTTCTGGGCGCGTAATGCTGAAGGAAAGCTGGTGTATTCCAATGATTATAACGTCGAAGGATCGAGTGGATACCACAATGAAAGCTGGTATCAACTGGCCAAAGGCCATTCACAAAACAGCTGTTTATGGTCTGACGTTTACCAGGATGCCAGTTCAGGCGTCAACATGGTGACATGCAGCGTGCCTTATCAACAGGCGGGCAAGTTTGCCGGTGTCGCTACCACCGATATCCGTCTGGATAACGTCGCCACTTTCATGCAGCAGCAGGGCAACAGCACCGGCGGTTACGCGTTTGTGGTAGACAAGCAGGGACAAATTCTCTATTTCCCGCAGGCCGACCTGGCCAAACATAAAACTATTAACGATCTGGCGCAAAGCGCGCAGTGGCTTATCCCGGTGCAAAACGGTCTGAAATCTTTGCGCCCGACAGATGGGGTGAAGACTATCACGCTGGCAAACGACAACATCCTGAATACAGCGTCACAGGTAATGCTGTTCCCGATGCCAGATACCGGCTGGGTCGTAGGACTTGCAACCCCGGAATCTCGTATTGTCGGTCTTGCCAAAGTGATGATGCAGGACGTTCTGGAAGTATTGATCCCTATCATGACGCTGTTGCTGGTGGGATCATGGCTGGTGGTTCGTCGACTGATTTCACGTCTTGATGATACCCGTCAGGCACTTGATGACATCGCGCAGGGAGAAGGCGATCTTACCCGTCGTCTGGATGTTCGTGGCAAAGACGAGATTTCGGCTATCGCCGAGGCGTTTAATCTGTTCGTCGATAAAATCTCGGCCATCCTGATCACCGTCAGAAGCAGTAGCACAGTGGTAGCGAATAACGCCGTTAGCCTGGCTGACAGTAATATGGAGCTTTCATCTCGCGTAACGCAGCAGGCCGCTGCGCTGGAAGAGAGTTCGGCGGCTATGGAACAGTTAAATGCGACCGTTCATCAAAACGCCAGTAATACACAACTGGCGGATGAGCTATCCGATAGCACCGCGCAAACGGCCAACCGCTGCGGCGATGTGATGCAGGGCGTGATCTCAACAATGGATAACGTCAGCGCCTCATCCGGCAGAATGGTGGAAATTGTCGCGGTCATCGACAGCATTGCGTTCCAGACCAATATTCTCGCCCTGAATGCCGCGGTTGAAGCCGCCAGAGCGGGCGATGCAGGCAGAGGGTTTGCCGTCGTGGCCTCCGAAGTGCGCACGCTGGCTCAGCGCAGTGCCACCGCCGCCCAGGAAATTAAAACGTTGATTGATGAATCCGTTTCTCATGTTGGTAGCGGAAGTCAGCAAATTCACAATGCCGGTGAGCGTCTGGGAGAACTGGTCAACAATGTGCGTCAGGTGCGCCAGTTGATGGGGGAAATACGCGTTGCGGGTGAAGAACAACGTAAGGGCGTTTCCGAAGTTACGCTGGCCGTTACCGAAATGGACAGCACCGTTCAGCAAAACGCCTCATTAATTGATGATGCCGCAGCACGGACGCAGGCGCTGAAAGAGGAGGCGGAACAACTGGCGTTGCTGGTCTCTTCCTTCAGATTACCTGAGCCTTCTGTTGCCGGATAACCACACCATATCCGGGTACATACAATGTGCCCGGATAACTCCAGTATAATGGTCCTTAAGCAAGATTTTCCGGTTTAACTCCTTTTTATTGTGTCTTATAAGACTTTGAATCATTCCCCACTTAACTCTATAATATTGTGTGTAAAGTCGTTTTTATCCCAATAAGAGCCAATATTATGGATTTAACGCTAAATACTGCAGCTGATATCGTCAAACTGCTTTGCGACAGATTGCGTAAAGAACGACTCGCGCGGCAAATGACGCAAGCTGATGTTGCCGCGCGTTCAGGTGTCGGTGTGAATACCGTTTCAAATCTGGAAACAGGTAAGAATGTAGGATTTGAGAATCTGGTCAAAGTCGCAATGGTGTTAGGCTATGGCGATGCACTGGAGGGGTTATTCAAACCCAGGATTGATAGTCTCGATGATATTTTGCGTTACGAAAAGAGCGCGGCACGTCAGCGGATCAAAAGGAAAAATTCTGATGCCTGAGCAAGTTGATGTCTTCTATGAAGGCTGGGGTGAGAAATGGCTGTGGGGCAAACTGGTGTCTTCCACAGCCCTGACCGGACGTCCGTTGATCGCCTTTGAATACAGTGAAGACGCCTTACGTAGGGGCCTGGAGCTGTCCCGTCTGAGGTTACCGCTGAACGGTCCCCGTTTGCGCAGGGATTTCCCGGCTCATCAGTTGGGATTACCCGGACCGGTTTATGATTCGCTACCTGACGGCTGGGGCATGCTGTTGATGGACCGACTATTTAAACGCCGCGGACTCAACGCAGCACGCATAGGTCCATTAGAGCGTTTAACCTGGGTCGGCAACAACGCGATGGGCGCCATGACATTCCAGCCCGTTCAGTCAGATGTCGAGATGCTGTCAAAAGAGGATGTTCCTCTCGAACAACTGGCCGCTGAGGTTCAGGAAGTCCTGAGCGGCGAAGGCGGGGAATTTTTGCAAAAACTGCTCCAGATGGGCGGTTCGCCACAGGGAGCAAGGCCTAAGGCGCTACTTTATCGTGACACTGTCACGTCAAAATTCACCACGGTGCCGCTACCCGGGAGCGAAAGTTGGCTGATTAAATTTCCCGCCAGGCATGAGCATGCTGAGGTATGTGCCATCGAAGCGGTTTATGCTGAATGCTTGCGCCAATGTGGGATAACCACGCCTGATACGGCGTATTTCAATCTGCCCGGCGGACAGGCGGCATTTGCCACTCGCCGTTTCGACCGTGACCAGTCGACACGAATTCCTATGCAGAGCCTGGCTGCACTTACCGGGGCAAATTACCAGATACCCGGCGCTTTAGACTACCGGGATTTTCTGCGCGCCACGCAGATTTGTACCAATGATGTCAGAGAAAAGGCAAAAGCGTTTGAACGTGTGGTTTTCAACGTGGCTTTTAACAATCGCGACGATCATCCGAAGAATTTTGCCTATTTAATGTCAGCCGATGGAAACTGGGCTCTGGCTCCGGCTTACGATGTCACCTGGTGCGAAGGGCCTGGCGGGTATCACCAAATGGACGTGCTGGGAGAGGCGCTGGATATCGAAAGAAAGCACCTTCAGTCGCTTGGCGTTCAGGAAGCTGAGTTATCTGCTGACCATGTGAACGGCATAATCGAAAAAGTCTGTCACTTTGCCACGGCATTGAGCGCTATCGCCAGGGACAAATACCCCGATCAGATAACGCTATCTACGCTGAATACGATACAGAAACAAATTAATGATAATGTCCGCCGGCTAATGTCCCGGTGACGCAGATACGGCCGCAACACTTCCCGGAAAATTAAAGCTGAGCGGGGCAATGTTTCCCCGCTACATTTCCTCGCTAAACTGACCAGAGGACAACTATTAACGTCCCCAACGATTACGAATATAGGTCACGGCTTCCTGCGTTTGAGGTTGATTAAGATAATCTTCGCGAAACAGGATCGTGCCGTTGATGTACGGTTCGGATTCGTTTAAATCGAGCTGCTTTTTCAGTTCCGGCACACCGCCTTTTACCGTCCAGTCTGGCTCTTTTCTCGATGGTTCACCAACTTTATACAGCGCTACACCAATGTAGAGGCGGGTGTTGGTTGATTTCACGACATCTGCCCACCATTTTGCCAGTACATCGTAACGCGCTGCGTCGCGGGCAAAAGGCCAGTAGAGTTGCGGTGCAATGTAATCCAGCAAACCTAGTTGCACCCAACGGCGGGTGTCTGCATACGACTCATCATACGCTGCCGCGCCGCGCGTGTCGGAGCCCGCTGGATCGTGCGAACGGTTGCGCCACACGCCCGCAGGACTGACGCCGAATTCAACCTCAGGCTTGAGTTTCTTGATGGTCCGCGATACCTGGGCAATCAGCCGTTGCGTGTTATCGCGACGCCAGTCAGCCTTGGAAGCGAATCCCTGGCCGTATCTTCTGAAGGTCTGGCTGTCGTTGAGCGCAGAGCCGGGAGATTCGGTATAGAAGTAATCATCAAACTGCACGCCATCAACCGGGTAATTCTCAACCACTTCCGCCACGATGCTGGTGATCCAGTCGCGCACGTCGGGAATACCGGGGTCTAACACAAAACGCTCGCCCGCAGTGCGGATCCAGTCCCGATGCAGGACGTATACGCTGGACGGCGTCTGTGACAGCGTGCTGTTTAATTCAGTGACCGTCGAAGGTTTGGTGTTCACGGAAACACGGTAGGGGTTAAGCCAGGCATGAACTTTCATTCCGCGTTTATGCGCTTCATCGAGCATAAACTGCAGCGGATCGTAACCCGGATCCTGGCCAATCGTACCGGTCAGGGTATCTGACCACGGTAGAATCTTTGACTTCCACAATGCGGTCCCATCGGGCTTAACCTGGAAAAAAACGGTGTTAATACCAAGCCGTTTCAGGTTGTCCAGCTTATCCGTCAGCGCTTTTTGCTGCAGGCTGATGCGTACGGCAGGCGAACTGATGTTCACGGATGAGATAGGTGGCCAGTCTAGACGTGAAACTGTCGCCAGCCAGATCCCGCGCACTGGCTCCTTGCTCTGCTGTGGTTTGCTCACCGGAGGTAGCGGAGTGGTTTTGGGACCGGGCGGTTGTGAAGAACAGCTGCCCAGTAACAACATACTGCCTACGAGTACAGCAAACCATTTCATGTTGGTCAGCGGTAGTCTGGCACGAGAACGGGCGAGAATCTTCGCCAGTTTTTTCTGATAATTTCCTGAAAAGAAACCGGATGCTGCCATCTGATTTTGCTCTTATTTCTTTTTATTGCGGCTGTTAGCCCAGGGATCGAAGGCCGGTTCGGGGGTGTTGTTTGAGGCCAGGTCATGCAGCGAATCAAGGTACAGCGCTTCAACTTCTGCCCGCGCCCACGGCGTACGGCGCAGAAACTTCAGACTGGATTTAACGCTCGGTTCATTTTTAAAGCAGTTGATATTAATGCGTTGCGCCAGTTCACCCCAACCATAACGTTCAACCAGGGCATTGACCTGCATTTCAAGCGTTACGCCATGTAAAGGGTCTTTAGAAATATGAGCATTCATATGAAGTCCAGTTCAGTGGTTCCAGATTTTGTCAGTAGTGAGACGGGAAGAAGGTTACAAGAAAGCAAAGCTGCCAGCAACGGCAGAAAGCGGTATGGCGCGACAAGCCGTACGCCATACCGGCAATGGATGGCTCAATACTCTTTAAAAGCCAGTTCCAGACGGGCAATCAACGGTTTAAACAGGTAACTCATCAGGGTTCGCTCACCGGTCTTGATCGTCACGCTGGCAGGCATTCCCGCTTTAATTTTGTAATCGCCCAGCAAACGCGCGCCCTCTGCTGAAACCTGTACTTCCGCAAGGTAGTAAGGCTGCTGAGTGGCTTCATCAATTAAGCGGTCCGCCGAGATAGTCAGAACCCTGGCCGGAACCGACGGCAACAGGGCATGGTTAAGGGCAGGGAAAAGCACATCAACGGTTAAGCCGGGGACCAGTTTATCAATGGCATGCACGGGTATTTTGGCATCAATTTGCATCGGTTGTCCGGCGGCGACAATATCCATAAGATGTTCGCCGGGTTGAATGACACCGCCCACGGTACTGACTTTAACATCCAGCACGATACCGTTAATCGGTGAGCGGATCTCGGTGTTATCCAGCTCGTGACGGGTGGACACCAGTTCATCCTCCAGCATTGCCACTTCTTTTTGGTTTTCCGTCAGTTCAGACTCAACTTCACGTAAATATTGATGACGCACCTGGTAGGCTTTAATTTTTAATTCGTTTTGCTGCGATTTCAGTTTGGCAATGTTAAGAATATCTTCTGAAACGCTGCCAGATATTTCAGCCGCCTCGCGCTCCAGCACCAGTAATTGCGCTTTGGGGTAATAATTCTTTTCGCTCAACGCGCGAATAGCCCCCAACTCCCGGTTAATCAGAGAAAACTGGTGGTCGCGATAGCCTTTTATTTTATTGAGATTATCCGTTTGCCCAACCAGACCATCGAGCGTCTCCTCAATCATCGACAGTTCGTCCTGAATCGTTTTGCGACGCGTATCGAAAAGCTTGGCCTGCAGATTTCTGACTTCTGTCAGCCGTTTATTGCCAGAGAATTGCTGCGTCAGCGTCGTATTAAAGCGGATCGCTTCCAGGCCATCGCGTTCTGCCAACAGACGATCTTCGATACTTTTTGCAGAAATATACTGGGCATTTAACGCGCTAAAACGCATTTCGAGCTGCATTTTATCCAACCGGACGAGAACCTGATTTTTCTTCACGAAGTCGCCTTCTTTGATAAAGATATCCGTTACCCGACCGCCGCTCAGATGCTGAATGGTTTTGCGGTTACTCGATACGGTTACAGTACCATCAGCGACCACGCCCGCATCTAACGGAGCTTGCACCGCCCAGAGGATAAAACTACCGACACCAAGCACAATGACGATCACGCCCCGGATAATCGGCGACCAGATATTGGTATCTACGCCAGCAGATGCCGTATTGTGGGGATTCTTTTTCATCATCAGGCCTCACGTTGCTGTTCAGTAGTGGATGGAGAAGGCGTAGCCACCGGTTTCAGTACGTTGGCCTGACGCAAATGGGCAAAAACCTGATCGCGGGTACCAAACTCCTGTATGGCGCCATCGTTAAGCAGCAAAACCTTATTGACCACGCCGAGCAGCGTCGGGCGGTGTGAGATAATGACGGTAGTTTGTCCCTGTGTACGAAGGGTATTGATGGCTTTAACGAGTGCAAATTCGCCCGCGTCGTCAAGATTAGCATTCGGTTCATCAAGCACGATGAACGCAGGATTGTTATACACGGCGCGTGCCAGTCCAATGCGCTGCCGCTGCCCGCCGGAGAGCTGGTATCCGCCTGCGCCCAACAGCGTGTCATAACCTTGCGGCAAGCGCAGGATCATCTCATGAACGCCTGCCAGTAATGCGGCGGCGACGATAAGCTCACTGTCATTCTGCGAGAAGCGGGCAATGTTTTGCGCGATGGTACCGTCAAACAGTTCCACATCCTGCGGCAGATAGCCAATGGACGGACCCAGCAGTGCTTTATCCCACTGACAAATATCCGCCCCGTCTAATCTGACCTTTCCTGATAACGGCTTCCAGACGCCAACCAAAACCTTGGCCAGCGATGTCTTCCCTGAGGCAGAGGGACCGATAATCCCCAGGACTTCGCCTTGCTCCAACTGGAATGAGATATTACGCAATAGTGGGGAAGACTGACCGGGAGCCGCAGCAAAAACGCCTTCAACGCTGATGTTGCCGTTCGGACGCGGCAGGGTCAGTACCTCTTTCGGTGCCGGATACTCCTTCAGCAAGGTTGAGAGCTGATGCCACGCGCTACGAAACTGCACGAACTGCTTCCAGCTGCCAATAACTTGTTCTACCGGGTTGAGGACGCGGCCAAGAATGATCGAGGCGGCGATCATCAAGCCCGGAGTAATATGGCCGCCGATCACCAGTAAAGCCCCGGCACCCAGCGCAATAGATTGCAGCAACACCCGCACAAAGCGGCTGAGGCTGCTCAACCCGGCCGTTTTGTCAGCAATCTGCGTTTGTAGCGCCAGCACTTTGTTATGTTGCTCCTGCCAGTTGGACTTCAGGGTCGAGAGCATACCCATCGCCTCAATGGCATCAGCGTTTTGCAGCTGTTTATTCAGTTTGCTGGCATTGTTAATGGTTAAGGCGTGCGCTTGCTGAATCGGGCGTTTGGTAGAGATTTCAGATACCAGCGTCAGAATAAATAATAACGTTATTCCGCCGAGAGAAAGGTATCCCAGCAGGGGATGGACCAAAAAGGCGATGAACAGATATATTGGCGTCCAGGGAATATCCAGTAAGGCGAATAGACTATTCCCGGAAAGAAACTGACGAACCTGATCCAGTTCGGCTAAAGATTGCGCCGGGTTGTTATCGCCGGTAACCATCTTTCTTTTAAAGGCTGCGTTAAAGACCAACTGGCTTAGCTTTATATCAAGCCTGTTGCCAAGCCTGACCATAACCTGCGCGCGGGCAGATTCAATCATGGCAATAACGATGTACAAGCCGACAATCAATAAGGTCAACATTAACAGCGTGGTGGTATTTTTACTCACCAGCACGCGGTCGTATACTTGTAGCATATAAATTGCCGGCGCCAGCATAAGCATATTAATCACACAACTAAAAAACAGCAGCATCAGAAAAGTGGGTTTCGTTCCTTTTAATGCATCATTCAGTTCTGTTGGCGTATGCTGGCGCGACATAGTCTTCTCCTTATACGATCAATGAACTATTGCCATTGTTGCTGGCAAGGGTGGTGGGCATTTCCAGATAAAAGTCACCAATATTCACGGTGGTCGAATTGACGCCCACCAATGTGATGGTATCTGTACCGATAGTCACAATGGTGTTGCCATTGTTTCCGTTGATAGACACGCTGCTGGCAAAATTACCCGCGTTGATACCTAACAAGACGAGATCAAGGAAGTCCTGCCCGCCGTTGGGGTTACTGTCAAAACCGGTAATTCGGTCCTGCCCAAAGTTGGCGCCAAAAGCGAAGATATCGCTCCCGGCACCACCGTCCAGAATGTCGTTACCTTCCTGACCATTGAGAATATCGTCCCCGCTACCGCCGGAGAGGGTATCCGCGCCCGCACCGCCAATCATGACGTCGTTACCAACTCCGCCTTGCAGGTTATCAGCGCCATCTCCGCCATCGAGGAAGTCATTCCCGATACCACCAAACAACTGGTCGTTACCGCCCATGCCGAACAGATAGTCGTTACCGGTCCCTCCCGTAATGGTGTTCGCAATGGCATTACCGGTACCGATAAAACTACCGCTGCCGGTAAATACCAGTTCTTCCACGTTATCGGTGAGGTCGTAGCTGCTGAGGTTGGTTCGGACAACGTCCGTGCCGCCATTCACACCTTCGATAACTACATCACCGAAATCATCAACAATGTAGGTATCATCGCCCGTGCCGCCGGTCATACTGTCGGCACCAAGCCCGCCATCAAGCGTGTCATTACCGGCATCACCTTGCAGAATATCTTGCCCCGCCTGACCAGAGAGGTTGTCGTTTCCCGCACCGCCAATGAGCAGATCGTCACCTGCTCCGCCGAGTAAGGTGTCATTACCGCCTTCACCGCGTAGGATATCGCTCCAGGCAGTACCGACGAGGGTGTTAGCCCCGTTGGTACCCACAATCAGATCGCCCACGGGCTGGGTGGTGGTCGACGTCAGGACAACAGGGGGGTTGCCTTCATCGTCGACGACGGTAACGACCACCTGCAACGTTCTGCCAACCATAGCCTGACCCGGCGTATAGGTGGCGGAAGTCGCACCGTTAATGTTGACGAATCCGGTTGGCGAACTCATTCTCCATTGATAAGTGAAATTACCGCCGCTCAGACCATCGGCGTCAGCAATGCCTGAAACCACCGCGGTCAGCGTCAGGCTTTCAGTTGGGGTGAGGTCGTTAATTACCGGCACACCAGTCGTGGCCTGATTTCGCGGTAGGATCGCCTGAGTTTGTGCCGACACCAGGGTTTCAGCGTCACCCATGCGGTCGTTAAAACTGGCTACCACACGCAGCGGTGCGCCCTGAATAGCGCCTGGCACTCTGAACTCAACGCCGGTTGCCTGATCTCGCCATTGGCCGTTGACGAATGCCTGCCAGGTCATGGTAATGGCCACATCCGCCGCCAGGCCGTTACCATCCAGCAAGTTCGCCACGTTGACGCGCAGCAGGTCGCCCACCGAAGGGTTAGGATTGCTGATGGTAAGATCGCCCGTCGCTTGCTGCGCCGTCACCCACAGCTGCTTCCCATCGCCAAACTCCAGTTTTTCGATGTTCAACAGACGATCGATGCCATCATTCAGGTTCAGCGCGGCATCCGGCGTGGCGTGATCGACGCGCAGGCTACCGTCCGCCATACGGGTAAAGACATAGTTGCTGCTAACATCACGGTACACCGCGACGTCAGTTTCCGTGCCGTTACCTTCATGCAGGATTTCTCGCACAATCGACAGCTGATTCGGTTTCAGCGTGCCGGCCAGCATGTACGATTTCAGTTCGGCCATTCCTTCGGCGCTGGTGAGTCCCGCCATACCCGTAACGGCAATACGCACGTTGAGCCACGCATCACCATCAATGATATCGTTACCGGCTTTACCCATAATGCGGTCGCTACCGCCACCGCCGAGTAAAATATCGCTACCATCATCAGGGTTCAGGAGCACCGCGTCCGGATTTGTAGAACGCTCTACGCCGAGAATAGCCTGTAAACCGGTGATCCGGTCCGCACCTTCCTGGGTCAGGTTGTTAGAGAGGGGAACGCCCTGAACAGGCGCAGTACCTATCGGCTGTTCTGTCCCGGTCAGGATATCGTCGTATTTCCAGCCCGACAGCCCTTCAACAAGATCAAAACGGTCGCGTAGAATAAACTCCTGCTGGTTGACAAAAATAGGGATCCCAAGGTCAGAGTTAGCGCCATTTGGGTCGCCTTTATGGATAGCCCAGTCGAAACCGGCCATGCCATTATTGCGCTGGATCCCCGCGCCCTGAACCATGATGTCGTCACCGGCTTCGCCATCGTAGTCGGTGTCGTTACCCTGACCGTTAAGAACATCGTGACCGATAATGGTACTGTTGAAGAACAACTCAGAGTTGTCACCCGCCAGCGTGTCAAACCCGTCGCCACCTTCCAGCCAGTCATCGCCTTCGTTGCCCATCAGGAAATCACCACCCGAGCCGCCAAGCGCAAAGTCGTTATCCTGACCCGAGAAGACCTCCTGTGCATCTTCGCCGACCACCACGAAGTCGCTACCGCTGCCACCAAAGACCAGATCGTTTCCGTTACCGGAGAAGATAACGTCATGTCCGGCATCACCGTGCAGGAAGTCCGCATCACCTACAGGCGTACCGGTATCGGTAATAATGTCATCACCGTCACCACCATGGACCACGTCTGCTTCGTCGCCGCCGTCCAGTCGGTCATCTCCGCCATCACCCCACAGACTGTCGATCCCTTTACCGCCGATTAACGTATCATTGCCTGCCGTCCCTCCAAGCACCACATGCCCATCGCCGGTATATTTCAGATACCCACCATCGGCAAAACTATCGCCGTCAACATCCGCACCTGGGTCACGACGCACCAACAACGGCGAGAGCAGATCCTTCAGTGGATTTCCCCATTTCGGGTCGATTTCCGTTTGCAGCACGCGGTTCACTTCAAAAATATGGTCCGGTGTCTGGAACAGATTTGCGGGCAGGTGGGAGGATCCCTCATCGCCAAGATCGCTGTTACGCATTACCAGCGCGGAAAACGAGTTGGCCTCCAGTTCATTGAGTAAGTTCAGCCCCTGAACGCGGCTCAGATAGTAGAAACGATCGCCGTCCTGAAGCATTTCCATTTGTGTTTCAAAGACGAAGTTGAAGGTTGAGCCGAGCATGCCGCCAAATTCATTTTTGCGCTCTGCCAGCCCGCCAATCCAGAAATCGACCATATTCAGGCCGGTCTCTTTGGTTGCCCACGCTCCGGTACTGTTAAAGAAATCCATCGCATCCGCAGGCGGGGCATTGTTAGCATCACCAAACAACAGGAAGTTTACCGCTGCACGCTTACCTTCAAGGCTGGTGGCATTGAGGATCAGCTCATGCTGACCATAGGCGGCCATAAAGTTAATGATTGAAGAGGGATTTTTCAGGTAGGTAGTGAAGTCAGCCCAACTGGTATAAGGCTTCAGTTGACTGTCACCGCTTAATGCAAAAAACTGCTCGCGGGCCTGGTTCAGCGTCGGCATTGCGGTGTCACGGCCACGGGCTATATTAAGCGCGCCTAAATCGAGGGGCAGGCCGATGAGATTATTACGCAGAGCATCGGTAATAAATTCATCAATTTCGTTACCCACCTGACGCGTCATACCACGCACAATTGCGCCAATAGCCTGATCGTCCGTGACGGTGGCCCCGTTGATTTGATTAAATGCTACCGGATTCAGGAATGCTGAAATCAGGTCAATATCGCCGCTTTGCATATCAATGTCGGTGCGCGCCACGGTTTCTGTCAGCATTGAATGCCCGAAACGGTAAACCACATGCGCAAACTCGGCAAAGATCATCGGGTTTATATCCGCCGTGTTGGAGAAAACAAACGGATCGACGGCGGGTTGTACGGTACGGGCAAACTCCTCGAATACGAGGTGCTGATATTGCATTTCCGTGGAGAAACGACCTGCCTGGAATAGGTACTCACCGTTCCATACCAGCGTACTGGTATCGGCAGGTAATTCCGTGATTTGATGATTGGGCATCAACCACTGATTAATGAGGTCGATATCACCGGTTTCCAGCAGTGTTGTTTTATATTGCTCAACCAGACGGTTATGCTCGCTGTGAAAAACGGCGTGCACCGCGGTTAAACCTATATTTTCGTTCCCACGCCCGTCACCGGTAATAAAGTGACGATCGAGCAGTTCGTTATCATAGGTTCCTGCCGGTTGCGCTCCTTCGCCCCCAATAGCAGTGTCATCATCTGCCAGCAGACCCGCTTTTGGCGCGGCAGTATGCGCAATATCATCAAGAAACGCATGGCCGGTGCGGAATGTTCCCTCAGGCAACAGACCGCCGTTGGCTTCAACCAGTCCCCCGGTGGTAACAATCTGTACCTTTCCATTTTCACTTAAAATCAAATTACCATAGCGATCCGTAGCCAGCAGGGGAACATTAAACACATCCTGATCGGTGAGTTTAATGCCAAGCAGAGTTTCAGCCTGGTTTTTAACGTCGGCCCAGGTCGCCAGTCCACCGTTCGCACCGCCTAATAAATTCCCGGTAGGCTCAGGTTTCCCATCAATAATGACGTATTCGCGGATGAAAATCTGATGTGAAGGATGGGAGGTGTAGGTTTGGTTTTGGTCGATGAAGGGGGTAGTCAGGTTTACTGTCTCTCGGTTTTCATCCACCGTTGCCCGGGTTAATAGCATAAAGTTTGTCGACGACCCTTCAACATATAAAGGGTCATCCGGCTGTAGCGGAATGAAAACGATACCGTTGCCTCCTTTGGGAATCAAATCCAGACCGTGGTCAAAAAACTGGCCAAAGAAGGTCATCCAGCCGTTGAAAGCAGGGGAGAGACCGATATCGGGAGACTGGTTAGGAATGGATAACGTTTCTCCGTCTCCTGTAATAGTCCCCCCGCCGGGAGCATCTTTTAACGCGTTAAATACCTCCAGTGCGGCTGGGTTAGATGCCGTTTGATCGGAAATTAAGTTACTAATAATACGTGGGTCGGCATCAATAACGGTGCCACCAATTTGGATATAACTGGTCATTTGGTCCGCATCTTGCCAGTTTAACGCGGTTAATCTCGGCATTGTCTGGTCGGCAGAGCCATATAACTCCTGACCCGGTAGAAGATTATTCCATGAACCATCTACCGTGCGAAGTCCATAAGGTAATAGCGGGCTGGAAACTAATTCTCTAAGCAATTCAGCATTAACGCTACCATCTGGGTTAGTTGCCGCTTCGGATATTTTGATCTGCTTAAGAATAAAAGCAAGATCGTGCAGGGTGACAGTAAAGTCATATTGTGAGGCCATAAGTCATTACCCCTATCTTTACCTGTATTAGCTATCATCACTCTTTTCTTCCGCTTACAAAAAATGACAGAAGAATGAGTCGTATCAGATACCTGATTGTTATTGCATGATTAAAAGTCCATATTTTAAAAATGATGTATCCATGACCAGATTAGCGTTATTCTCCTGAGGATTAGTTAGCACAATAAGATATTCACCTCACTTATACATTAGGTTTTAGAGGTTAATGATCATCGTGTCCCATTGAAATCAAAGACATATTTGAGACACGAAGTTTTGAGAAGACAAGGTCTCCTCAAGGCTGTAAAGGTTTTACTTTTTAAACCGCATATTACAGTTATGTGATGATCATAACTATGGTTTTTCCGTTGGCGACTTCACTCATACTTTTTTATGAAAAGATTAAATTTTCATTTCTTTACATTAGAATTTATGTCAAATCACTTATTAAGAAGAGTTCTCATTAAGTCGAATTTTAAGATGTCGTTGTGTTGAATTATAAAATTTAATATTGGATAAAATTTAACACGACATCATTCCTGATGCCTGATTATGCTATTAGCATAAATCAATACCGTGTGATAGCTGACCCTACGTTTAGTAAAGAACGACCTCTCCAAACAGGTAATACAATGAAAAAAAATATAATTTTTCTCTCCGGGATGATCTTTTCATCGGTCGGTCACGCCAGTGCGCTCTATTTCTATGAAATCGGAACGGAGGATACCGCACTGGCTGGTGCAGGGCAGGCCGCTCGTGCTCAGGATGCCTCTACGCCCTGCGGGGATGACTCGTTTACCTGACCATATGGTCACCGGAGGATTACAGGCGATGGGCGGAGATATTCCCTATACGCTGAATAATACGACAGATGGCAGACAAAGCCCCGGTAATGTAATGACGCTTTTCCCCAATGCCAGCATGTTTTATACACAACGGCTGAGTGATACCGTTTCTGCCGGTTTGGGTTTGTACGGCAACTATGGGTTAGGTATCGACTTCGGCAACTGGGCAGGGGATCAGTTAATTAAACAAAGTACCATGGTTGCGATGACGCTGAGTCCCGCCGTTGCATGGAAACTAAATGATAAGGTGTCGGTTGGCGCAGCTGCAGGGCTAAACTATGGTTTTCTGTCGCTAAGCAGAGATGTCAATGGCCACGATGAGAAACAAAGCGATCATGACTGGGCGATGAATTACCACCTTGGGTTATTAATGGACATAACTGACAATACTCGGGCGGGTGTAACCTGGACCAGCAAGACTGATTATCATTTTAATATAGACGGGACAGCGCGTTTTCCCAATATACCTAATATTGGATATGATCTGCCGATCTCCACACAGGTCCGTGCTCCGCAGCAGGTGATGTTTAGTCTGGTTCACGATATCAACAGGCAGTGGTCAGTGATGGGCGATCTTGGCTGGCAGGACTGGAGTCAGTTTGGCAGCCCGCAGATTACAATAAATGGTCAGCAAAGCGATCGTGATAATCGTCTGAAAGATACATGGCATACAGCGCTGGGCGTGCAATATCATCCCGATGAGCAGTGGCGCATTAATGCCGGTATTGCATATGACAGTTCACCGTACAAATCGCAAAGTGATGTAGCGCTTTCGATGCCAACCGGCGATGAATGGCGACTTGCCACCGGTGCACAGTACCAGATTACGCCAGCCAGCAATATTGGCGTTGCCGTTGAGTATTTGCACATGCAGTCGTCCAACGTCAAATCTGATATCTTTGCAGGCCAATATAAGAACCCGTGGTTATGGTTTGCCAGCGTCAACTACAGCTATCAATTCTAGCGCCGTTATTCCCGATTAAATATCTCACGAATTGTTAATAGTCACCATAGCAGATTATCTATCCGGCGGTGTCTGGTGACCATCTGCTGGTGGTCTTATCACTCATGCTTGTTTAAATAAAAATAAATTTGTACTTTTATTATTGAGCAATTTATGGTTTTAATATGAATCTGTACTACCTTCATGGAATATAGGTAAAAGCATATTGTTTTCAATCTAAATAATACAGGTTTGATTATGCAAATTTCACCTCCGGTACGCCCAGAACAAAGCATACAACGTTTAATGCAAGCACTTGAACCGATTGCAGAAAAGATGAAGGTTGTGCCGCGGCGGCGTATCATGTGGAAATACAAGAATAAGCCTCAACTCTACCTTTTTTTGCAAGGGGAGCTGTCCATTTTACGTTCTTCTGATGGTCTGTTAATCGTGACCGTCTATGAACCCCATCTGTTCGGTATTGCCGAAATGATCCAACCGGTACACGGCCATTTATTGCGCGCTGAAGCTGAATCAACCTTATTACGCGTTGATGCCGATAAAGCACGAGAACTCTTTCATCAACAAGGCTTGTGGGAAGATGCGGCGGCAGTGCTTTCATATCATACGGGTTATCTCTTTTATCGTGATGATTTAGTCGTACAGCAGCGTACTTATTCAGTGATACGTAACCACCTCGAAGAGATGATTTTGTTGCCGGAAGAGACGCGCGAGCGAGTTTCTATTTTGGATTATATTCAGGATCGGACCCACTTATCGCGCAGCAGTGTTTTAAATGTTGTATCTGCGTTAAAAAAAGGAGGGTATATTGATTTTGAACGCGGAGGGTATCTTACTTCCATCAATAAATTACCTGAGCGCTTTTAAATAAACCCACAAACAAGTTACAAATCGATTTTCTAAATTTAATATTCTATTGTAGTGGCATGCTATATATCAATCGCAAGAAATCCTCCTCATCATTCTCTGAGGAGGATTTCTTGTTATTCAATAAGAGAGTTCACGGACTGATTAATGCCTAACAGTCCTGTTTGATTATGCTCCTTATAATAAAAATTGTTCATTTGCTGCATTTGTTCGAGCTTGGTTAAAGAAGCATAAACCTGGTATGCCTGGCTATGAACGTCAAACATCTCTCTTGGCTTAACCTCATGAAGATATTCATTTTTTAACGAACTCACGACGTTTTCAATTTGCTGTTTATTATCCTGGTATAAGGACAGGGATGCCGAGTCACTACTTGATTTTGACTCGGGTTGTGCCTGAACAACAGGGATCACCATTTTATTTATTTTAACAACTTTCTCTGGGGGAGAAGTATTACAGCCAGAAAGTATCCCAGTGATGAGAAGTAGATAGAGAGTGCGCATATATAGTGTTCTAAAGACAATGGATGCCAGCCATTATCTTTTTATACAGTCAGGTGTCTACAGCTATTTTGTTTAAATAAAAACAAAATGAAATTTAAAATTAAATGTCATTGCATTATATTGTTTCATAAGATCATGTTAGCCTACGAGCATTAGATCATAGAAACCTGATAAACACAGTATTACGGAAGCTTCTCAACAATCGGAGCAGCAGGGTTTCTAATATATTATTAGTGAGGATTTATGAAACTTAATAAACTAGTGAGTTATCTGGCATTAGCTGGCGTGTGTTCAACATCATTAATATCACTACCTGTATTGGCACAGGAAGGGGCAAAAGATGCGACTGCTCAGACCAAAAGTGCGAATGACGCCTTATATGGTCAATTGCCATTCACTGATAAAACCGATTTTATGAACGCTCATAAAGGTTTTATTGCTCCGCTTCCCAGTGAATTGATTAAAGGTAAGCAGGGAAATGTTGTTTGGGACCCTCAGCAATATGCCTTTATCAAAGAGGGCGAAAAAGCCCCCGACACGGTTAATCCAAGCCTGTGGCGTCAGTCGCAGTTGATCAATATTGGCGGCTTGTTCCAGGTCACTGATGGCGTGTATCAAATCCGTAATCTTGATCTCTCGAATATGACAATTATGGAAGGGAAAGAGGGCATTACGGTCATTGATCCGCTTGTCTCGGCAGAAACCGCGAAAGTAGGAATGGACCTTTATTATAAGAATCGCGGTAAAAGACCCGTTGTTGCCGTCATTTATACACACAGCCATGTTGATCACTACGGTGGCGTCCGCGGCGTGATTGATGACGCTGATGTGAAATCCGGAAAAGTGAAGGTATATGCACCGGCTGGTTTTATGAAGGAAGCTGTATCTGAAAATATTATGGCAGGTAACGCCATGAGTCGCCGAGCCAGTTACATGTACGGCAATCTGCTGAAACCGGATGCAAAAGGTCAGGTCGGTGCGGGTCTGGGGACGACAACCTCCGCCGGTACGGTGACGCTGATTGAACCCACTAACTATATTACCCACACCGGGCAGAAAGAAGTTATCGACGGTCTAACCTATGACTTCATGATGGCACCGGGATCGGAAGCACCTTCTGAAATGCTGTGGTATGTAGAAGAGAAGGGAATGATCGAAGCTGCAGAGGATGTCACCCATACGCTACATAACACTTATTCATTACGTGGCGCGAAGATCCGCGATCCGCTGGCATGGTCAAAATATATCAATGACGTTATTGGCCGCTGGGGTGGAAAGGCAAACATTATTATTGCTCAGCATCACTGGCCGACCTGGGGTAATGAAAATGTGGTGAAGTTAATGAAAAGTCAGCGTGATATGTACCGTTACATCAACGATCAGACGCTGCGTATGGCTAACCAGGGGCTGACCCGTGACGAAATCGCCGCTAACTTCAAACTGCCGTCTGGTCTGGAAAAATCATGGGCCAGCCGTGGATACTATGGTTCTGTCAGCCATGATGTGAAAGCAACGTATGTCTTTTACCTCGGCTGGTTCAACGGTAATCCGGCAACACTGAATGAATTACCGCCCGTTGATGCCGCGAAGAAATATGTCGATTATATGGGCGGCGCTGATGCAATCATGCAAAAAGCGAAAACGGATTACGCCCAGGGCAATTACCGTTGGGTGGCGCAAGTCACTAACAATATCGTCTTTGCTGATCCGAGCAATAAAGAAGCCCGTAATCTGGAAGCCGATGCCCTTGAACAAATGGGTTACCAGGCTGAGTCCGGTCCATGGCGTAATTTTTATCTGACAGGTGCACAAGAATTACGCAACGGTGTGGTAAAAGGCGCGACGCCAAATACCGCCAGCCCGGATACCGTTAAGGCCATGTCGCCGGAGATGTTCTTTGATTATCTCGCGGTACATATTAACGGAGAAAAAGCGGCAAATGCGCAGGCAGTCTTCAACGTCGATTTAGGTGCTGACGGCGGTAAATACAAACTGGAACTGGAAAACGGTGTTCTTAACCATAGCGCTGATGCACAGGCCAGCAACGCTGATGCCTCCATTACACTTAACCGTGCAACGTTGAACAAAATCATTCTCAAGGAAGAATCGCTGAAACAGGCAGAAGAGAAGGGTGATGTACAAATTTCCGGCAATCATGCCAAGCTTGATGAGTTCCTCGGGTATTTAGATAGCTTTGATTTCTGGTTTAACATGGTAACGCCTTAATTGTAGAGACAAACTATGCCATAACCCGCCAGCACTGGCGGGTTTTTTATTGTTGCTTATCAGAGTATTGAGTTGTACGAGACTGTATAGCAGTTGCTATACATAAGCCTTATGGTATGCTTGTAAAGCAATTGCTATACAAGAGGCTTAATAATGAAATCAGATGTCCAGCTCAACCTTAGAGCTAAAGAATCCCAACGCGCACTTATTGATGCGGCCGCAGAGATTCTACATAAATCGCGTACAGACTTTATTCTGGAAATGGCCTGCCAGGCGGCAGAGAACGTCATTCTCGATCGCCGAGTGTTTAATTTTAATGATGAACAATACGCTGAGTTTATCGAGATGCTTGATGCTCCGGTTGCCGAAGATCCCGCTATCAGGAAGCTACTGGCAAGGAAACCACAGTGGGATTTGTAACCGCACCTGAGCCACTAACTCACATTCATCAATTGGCGGAATTTGTCAGCGGAGAAATTGTTCTAGATGATTGGTTAAAGCAAAAAGGGTTGAAAAATCAGGCTCTCGGTGCAACCAGGACGTTTGTTGTCTGCAAAACAGACACGCGACAAGTCGCTGGCTTTTATTCACTGGCCACTGGTAGCGTCAACCACACAGAAGCAACAGGCAATCTTCGGCGTAACATGCCAGATCCAATCCCCGTAATTATCCTTGCCAGATTGGCCGTAGATCTTTCTGTTCGTGGAAAAGGGTTAGGGGCCGATCTGCTTCACGATGCGGTACTGCGGTGTTACAAAGTGGCAGAAAATATTGGCGTGCGTGCCGTTATGGTGCATGTGCTCACAGACGAAGCTAAACGTTTTTATCTTCACCACGGATTCAAAGCATCTCAACTGCAGGAGCGAACTCTGTTCCTTGGGCTTTCATGATTGTAATGAGCAGAGGAGGTCAATGGCCAAACGCGGGCCACATGGGGACTCAACTGAGTACGTATCAAATTGTATTTAACATAATATACATTATGCGAACTAAGGTAGATAGAGGCTGAATCTGATGTTTTATGGTCATCATTGTGCTGCTCAATAATGACGCCTCAAAACCCTTTCAAGCGCAGTTACCTCAACAGCGCTAACAGTTCTGGATGATGGCTCTCGACTGCAGCTGGTTATGCAAATAGCTGTTTTATGTCTTCTACAATTCCACCGCGACTCTCACTTCACTGAACATTAGAACTGATAACTGTAGTTCACACTGGCAAACCACAAATAGACTGATTAATTATCGGCAAAGACGATACAGAACATGTTGTGCCAATCGATGATCTGGCGGCAACGCGGGATGCGTAAACTCTTCTGTTTTATTCATACCAAGTCGTATCATCAGATTCTCTGACGGTTTATTCAGCACAGAAGTAAATGAAACGACTTCATTTAGCGCCAGTACGTCAAAAGCAAATGCAAGACTCGCTTGCGCGGCTTCTAACGCCAGCCCCTGGTGCCAGTATGCTTTAGCAAGCCGCCAGCCAATTTCGGTACAGGGTGAAAAATGAAATTTATCAGGTTGTGGATGCAACCCCACACAGCCCACAAACTGGTGTGTTTCTTTTAGCTCTACGGCCCAAAATCCCCAGCCGCGTTCTGCAATACCTTCACTAAATCTATCGGCCAGGTTATCGCTTTCAGCTTTCTGTAGCGGCGCGGGGAAAAAACGCATCACGTCAGAATCGGCATTGAGTGCAGCAAAAGGGGCTCGGTCTTTAGCCTCCCACTGTCGTAATATCAACCTTGATGTTTCCAGCATATTCCTGCCCTTATCATTCATTTTCATATAATCTTCTAAAATAAGTGGCTCATCGGCAAGGTCTTATAACGTCCTTTTCCGACTTTTCCTCTCATACTGGAGATTTATACATGGCCGACTGGAACCCTTCGCTTTATCTGCAATATGCAACTGAACGTTCAAGACCCGCAGCAGAATTACTCAGCCGTGTGGCGTTAGAAAATGTCCGCTCAGTTGTTGATCTTGGTTGTGGTCCGGGAAACAGTACGGCATTGCTGCATCAGCGCTGGCCCACGGCAAAGACAACAGGTGTCGATTCTTCACCTGCTATGCTGAATGAAGCGCGCAACGCATTACCTGACTGCTATTTTATCGAAGCGGATATTAGCCAGTTTCAGCCCGAGCATCCCGTGGATCTGCTTTATGCAAATGCGTCGTTACAGTGGGTGCCCGATCACTATGAATTATTCCCACATTTGGTCTCACAACTGAGTCACAACGGTGTTCTGGCCGTGCAAATGCCGGATAACTGGCTGGAGCCCACGCATGTACTGATGCGCGAAGTGGCTTATGAACAAGATTACCCCGACCGGGGGCGTGCTCCGCTTCCTGGCGTTCACGCCTACTATGATATTTTGACCGAAGCGGGTTGTGATGTGGATATCTGGCGTACAACGTATTATCACATTATGGATTCGCATCAGGCGATTATCGACTGGGTAAGCTCAACGGGACTACGCCCCTGGTTGCAGGATTTGAGCGAAAGCGAGCAGCGTCATTACCTGGCTCGCTACCATGAACTGCTTCAGGATCAATATCCGTTGCAGGAAAACGGCAATATTTTGCTGGCATTTCCGCGGTTGTTTATTGTTGCCAGACGCAATAGTTAAGCGTTTATCATCAGACAGATCACAGGACTGGGCTACCGAGTATGCGCGCCCTCGCCTTTTTATCATAAGGATCTAGTGGCTATGTCTGGCATCTGCTAGTGTTTTGCCACATGTTTCTGACGGGAGTTGTTATGTCTAAAGTCTACATTGGTGGGTGCCTGTGTGGCTCGATCCGCTTCACTGCCAGCAGTCCTAATAATTCCCATACCTGCTCATGCGATATATGCCGGAAACATACGGGGGCCCCGACCGTCGTCTGGATTGAGTTTGATGCAGAAAATGTAGAATGGACGGGAAAAGCCGGAAAACCGACAACCTGGCGCTCATCTGAAACCACCAGTCGGGCTTTTTGCCCTCAGTGCGGTAGTTCCGTGGGCGCCATCGATGACGCTCCGGTCATTGCGCTTTTAGCCGGCGCTTTTGACGATCCTAATGATGAAGATCTGGCGCCGGAGTTTCATTCGTTTTCTGATATGCGGCCAGCATGGTGGGAAACAGAACAAAACTAAGTTAGTTGGTAATGTTTATCCGGCATATGTTTTGCTGGCACATTGGTTTCATCGTTCATTTGCAGTAAATCGATTTCGATTGCATTGCAAATCGCATCCAGCGGCAGGTCATTGTTCTCAGTACCAAACGGATCTTCAAGCTCTTCCGCAAGCGCATCAAGCGAGATAAAAGTATAGGAAATCAGCACTGAAATAAACGGCGTCATGTAGTGAAGATCCACCACCAACGCGAATGGCAGCATGATACAAAACAGATAAACAGTGCGATGAAGGATCAAAGTATAAGCAAACGGAACGGGTGTATTCGCGATTCGCTCACAACCTGCCAGTACTGCCGACATATCATTTAATCTGTTGTTTAAACTATGAAATAATATATCGGACAGCTGCCCATCACGTCTGCGCACGGCCAACCACTCCCCCATCAGCAACAAAATGCGGTTTGCTGGCGATTGTGCGGCAAATACCGTCTGCAGATCTTTCTCGCTGAGATATTTCGCCAACGGCTCTGCCTGTGGGTTTCGACGTAATGTCATGCGTAAACAGTGGGCAAATGCGATTTGCAGACGAACAAACTGCCCCAGTTCGGCGTCATCCGGTAAGGTGGTTTTCACCTCGCGAAGTAGTGACCGGGAAGCAATCATCAACTGCCCCCACAGGTGTCGGGCTTCGACATAACGTGAATAGCAGGCGTTATTGCGAAAACCTAAAAAGATAGCAATCGCCACGCCCAGAATACTGAACGGTGCCAGGGTAAATTTGATACCCAACATCGTATACCAGGGCAACATGATGATAACGGCGATGGAGAGCAGGAAGTTCAGCAGCAGTCGTGAAAATATTTTAGATAATACGGAACCATGCCAGACGAATATCAGGCGCAGCCAGTGTTGTTGGGGACGAACGATCATGGTTATCTTCGGGAAAATGTGAAATCCGTCACATTAGACGCGATAGCGATCAATGTTGCAAGTTAATCGCAACATTATCCCAACAACTTTGGCCCTGCTTAAAATGAAGCCGCACCTAAGTCACAGACCGGGTTTATGATATAAACCACATAGTATGTTGTAACTAATGTATATCCAGAAAAAACCCGGCCTGAGCCGGGTTATCGGTAGTCGTCTTAGCACAGTGGCTTAACGGCTTCACGCATACCTTTTGCCAGAATGGTATCCAGATCGGCAGAGACCTGTTCCACCAGTCCAGAAACCTGCGTCAGATCTTGTTCCCAGTGTTCTTTGACACCCAGTACAGATTTGACCAACGCTTCGGTACTTATCTGGCGATCGCGATGCTGGGACCACAGCTGTTGAAAACGTTCTATCCAGTGCGCATCATCCTGAACCGGATAAGACTCACCGTTGCGCTCTCCACGATAAAAAGCAATTAACGCGGCAAGTGCAAACGTCAAACGCGCCGGCAGCTTACCGCTGGCCTGTTGCCCTGCCAGCAGTTGCGGCAATATACGGGTGCGGAACTTGGTCATGCCATTCAGGGCAATAGACAGCAGCTGATGTTTTATATACGGGTTGCAGAATCGACCGGTTACCGCGCTGGCGAAAGAAGCTAACTCATCACGTGGTAAATCCAGTACCGGAATGATCTCTTCATAGATCGCTTTCTCCACGAAAGCACAAATCTCAGCGTCATTCATCGCCTCGCCCACGGTGTCCAACCCTGCCTGCCAGGCAACAGGGACCAGCGCGGTGTGAGCACCGTTGAGAATCGCCACTTTGCGCTCTTTGTACGGTTTGATGTCATCCACGATCAGGACATTCAGCGGATACTTATCCAGACGTAGTTCGGCGGCTAATGACTTTGGCCCCTGAATGACAAACAGATAGAAGTGTTCAGCCGTATCCAGGAATGCATCATGATAGCCAAGCTCAGCTTCAAGTTGCGCTACTTCGTCACGCGGATAACCGGTAACAATGCGGTCCACCAGCGTGGAACAAAATGCGTTGGCTTGATCCAACCACTGAATAAACGCTTCCGGCAGCGCCCATTCCTGAGCGTAGCGCAGAACCAGTTCACGCAGCGCATCACCGTTATAATCAATCAGTTCGCAAGGGATGATAATCCAGCCTTTATCCAATGCGCCGTTAAAATAGCTGAATCGTTCGAACAGCAGACGCGTCAGTTTAGCCGGATAACTAACTGCTGGCGCGTCGTCAAACTTATCGCCCGCGTGGTAACTGATACCTGCTTCCGTGGTGTTAGAGAACACAAAACGCATATCAGGATTATGCGCCAGCTTCAGGAACTCATCGTATTCGCTATAGACGCTGATTTCACGGTTAACTGAACGAATTAGACGGGCATCACTGACGGCCTCGCCCTTCTCATTCAAACCACGAATGATAGTGGTATAGAGGCCATCCTGCGTACTCAGCGATGGCGGGAAGGAACTTTCGATAGGACGAACAATGACCACACCAGCGTTCAGATCGGTATGTTCGTTCAGCAGATCTACCTGCCAGTCTACAAAGGCGCGCAGGAAGTTTCCTTCACCAAACTGAATAATGCGTTCAGGATACTGAGCACCGGGGAAATCGCGACGATTTAGTGTTTGCACAATGGGTTCCCTTTATGATTAGTCATACAACCTGATTGAATTGGTCCAATAGGTTAGCAAACTTTAATACATTGAAACCCTGTTTTGATCAATCCCCGGCGACAAATTAGAGCGTTTTATAGAAAAGTGTGGTTCCGGTCAGCATCCCATCGGGCATTTGGGCATAGTCAGGTATCACCCCTACCTTTTTCCACCCACAATTGTGGTAGAACAACTCCGCACCACTGCCCGTCGCCGTATCAAGCACCAGCAGCGTTTTACCTTGTTGACGCGCGCAACTTTCCAGTTCGTTCATCAATTCACGGGCCAGGCCATCGCGTCGCGCTGAGGGGTGAACCAGCAGTTTGGCGACATCAGCACGATGAGGTTGATTTTCGGGTTGATCGATAATGAGTTGGACGGTACCGACAAGCACCCCCTGCGCATTCTGCGTACCAAGAACGATCCGTTCACCGCGAGAAACACTTTGCGCGACCTTCATCCAGAAAGGCTCTGATTTTTCGCGATTAAAGGGCAGCATAAAACTGATGGAGGCGCCGTCATTGACGCACTGTTCAAGAACATCGCTGAGCTCGTCGATTAGCGACAGAATCTGTGCCGCGCTCAGCACAAAGCAGGGTTTGCCGGAAGCCATGGTTTCTCCTTAGATTGACCCCTTCATACTGCTTTTAACAATTACACAACACAAGGGGGGATATCATAGGATAATGTTATCTATGGCTTGTTCATTTGGAGCACTAACCAGTGGTAAATAACCGTGACAACGTAACGTTGCTGTTCATCGTTTAGCGCTACACCCTGAGGTATATCATGCCATTTCGCCAGACACCCTCGACAGCACGTCGCCGTAGCATGTTGAGCAATAAATACCGGGTGACCACGCATAGGAGTCTGTTTTCCATCATTGGCGGGAAACGCAGGTGCCAGTCGTTTAGCTATAAAATCCGCAGCATGTTGTTCGATAACTGGCGCCCCTTTATCCAGACAATACTGCCTTTCTTTCTGACCAAGACGAAACCGCGAGCGAAACGTTGATTTCGCCAGCCGGGCAAAAAGAGGATCGAGCGTTTTCATCAGTAAACCGAGCGCCCCAGCTGTTGTGTTAATTGCTCCAGCACGGCGATACCGGCCAGTGAATTTCCCGCCGGATCCAGTTCCGGACTCCAGACAGCAATCGCCATCTCGTGTGGCACGATCGCCACGATGCCGCCACCCACACCAGATTTCGCCGGAAGCCCGACCCGCCAGGCAAATTCCCCTGCGTTCTGATACATGCCACTGGTCGCCATCAGCGCATTGATCTGCCGGGCCTGCATCGGAGTGACCACAGGCTCCGCAAGATGAAAGGCATGCCCTTGATTTGCCAAAAAGACAAAAGTCCGCGCCAGTTCCACACAGCTCATTTTCAGCGCGCAGTAGTGAAAATAGTTCTGCAAAACGGTGGGCACGTCATGGTGAAAATTGCCGAAGGATTTCATCAACCATGCAATAGCGGCGTTACGCGCCGAGTGCTCAAACTCCGATCGCGCGACCGTCGCATCATAGGCGATATCCGACACGCCGCTTAATGCCCGCACCACTTCCAGCATCCGTTGACGCGGTGCGCTTAGACGCCCTTGCAGCATATCGCAAACCACCAGCGCCCCGGCATTAATAAAGGGATTGCGAGGGATACCCTGCTCCATTTCCAGCTGCACCAGGGAGTTAAAAGGATGACCGGAAGGATCTTTGCCGACACGCTGCCAGATCTCCTCTTCCTGATAGTGACGCATCGCCACGACCAGACTGAGCACCTTTGAAATCGACTGAATAGAAAAACGTTCTTGCGCATCTCCCGCCTGATAGTGCTGTCCATCAACGGTACAGATAGCAATACCCAGTTTTGAACCGTCGACGGAGGCTAATGCCGGAATGTAATCAGCGACTTTACCCTGACCAATCAGCGGACGAACCTGCTGCACAATGGTCTCTAAAATTGAATTGTCCATGGCCCTGGCCACAACATGCTCCTTGCTCGCAGGTATGAAAGGCCTGCGAGTATAACAGAGCTGAATACGCAACGTCAGGCCGGAAGGCGGAATCTGGCCACGGCCTGCATAAGCTGGTTAGATTCATGGTGAAGCTGTAAGGAAGAATCAGATGCAGCATTCACCAGATCACTGGTTTGTCGGGCTTCGCCGTTCAGGACATGAAGCTGACGGGTTAACTGGTGAATACTGTTCCCCTGATTTAACGTTGCAGTCGAAATATCGTTCAGTAACGCGCCGAGGTTTTCCACCAGTGCGATAACCTGCTGCAAATTCTTATCCAGTCCGTTAACCGCGTGAAAGCCCTCTTCAATCCCCTGTAACGAGTGTTTAATCAGTGTCTGAATGTTTTGCGTAGACTGACCGCTTTTTCGCGCCAGCAGCCCAACTTCTTTCGCAACCACGGCAAACCCGCGCCCTTGCTCCCCGGCATGTGCTGCCTCGATTGCGGCGTTGAGAGCCAGGATATTTGTCTGAAATGCAATGTTGTCGATAAGCGTTGTAATCCCTCGCATTTCAGACGAGCGAGTCACAATCGCCTGCATTGACGCATTTACCGTCGCCATCATTCGGTCTCCACCTGCCGCAATATCACGCGCCTGCACTGCGCGTTGATTCGCCAGTTCAGCAAAGCCACTGTTATCCTCAACATGCGTTTCCAGAACCGAAATATGCGATGTCACAGTGCTCAACTCTTCACTTTGTTTTGCCGACTGCTGGTATAGCTGTTTATTGTTCTGCGCAAGTTCGTTGATATTTCCTACCATTGCGGTGGTGGCATCATTCACCTGCCGCACCAGCGCGCAGAGCCCCTGCTGCATTGCAGCAATACGCGAATTTAATTGCGTCACTTCCCGATTAAACTGACTCACCTGCGGGGCTGGCCGAGAAAGATCCCCCGCCGCTAAAATATCGATATGATCGATCAGCCGTCGCAGCGGCATAATCACCCAACGGAACATACTACGCCAGACCAGAAAGGCGATACCCACCAGCACCAGAGGAATAAACAAAAATAGATTCTGTAAACGCTCAAGACTGGTCAACAGCTGCTGACGCCCAGCTTCCGCATGTCGCCCACTGTCCTGCTGAAAGCGCGCGTAATTAGCGTTAAAGTCTGTCTGAAAGGCCTGCACGGGTACGGCAAAAAACGCATCAATGGAACCTGACTGCATCAGCCCATCCGCCTGCTCCTGAATACCGCTATAAAAACGCTGATAGCTCTCAGTTAGTTCCTGATCCGACTGCGGCTTCATATCCCGCCAGGCATCCCATGCACTTTTTGACTGCGCCAGTGCCCGGTACGCCTCTTCCATTAACGGCCGCCAACTCCCGTCCGAACCGGTGGCGGCATCCTGCATAAAATAAATCCCCGCACGGTTAAGTAAATCGCTGGCAGATAATAACGCCACCCGCGCTTCATCGACCTTTGCCTGCTGCAAAAGCGCGAGTTGATTACGCCTTTCATTATGCTGTGCGTCGCTGACTGAGGCCGAGAGCATCAAGGAGGACACGACCTGCAAAACAGAGAACAGCGCAATAATGCAAAAAATGCCGGTTAACAGACCGAACTGACGGGGTATTATACGATGGAAAATTTGCGTTATGTTCATATTACTCTTCTGTATCAAAGCGTTAGCCGCGAGTGTACGGAGAGTAAATGACAGAAAAATTGCAGAAATAAGACAGGTGCCCCCAGCGGAGGCACCCACACCATCAAAGGCGGTTTTTCCAGACGGTCTGCACGTTACAAAACTCATGCAGGCCAAAGTGCGAAAGTTCGCGGCCAAAGCCACTTTTCTTCACACCACCAAACGCAACGCGGGCATCGCTGGCACTGTAACCATTGATAAATACGCCACCACACTCCAGGCGTGACGCCATCTTCTGCGCCAGCGCTTCATCCGCAGTGAACACCGTGGCGGATAAGCCGAAATCACTGTCATTCGCCAGCGCTAAGGCATGTTCAGCATTCTTCGCCACGGTAATTGCCGCAACCGGGCCAAACAGCTCCTGGCGGAACGCCGTCATCTCTGGAGTGACATCGCCCAGTACCGTCACGGCATAGTAATTGCCCTGACCAGCAATTTTTTCCCCGCCGAGAAGTAACCGTGCCCCTTCGGCAAGGGTAGCTTCTACCTGCTGGTGCAGCTCATCACGCAGATCAAATCGCGCCATCGGCCCCAGATCGTTTTCTTCGTTCAGCGGATCGCCCATTTTGAGCGCGCTCGCAGCGGCCACAAAGCGTGAAGTAAATTCTGCCGCAATCCCTTCTTCGATAATAAAGCGCTTGGCTGCCGCACAAACCTGCCCGGTATTCTGATAACGCCCAGCGACCGCCGCCTTAACGGCAAGATCAAGGTCAGCATCATTGAGGACAATAAACGGATCGGAGCCGCCCAGTTCAAGCACACATTTTTTCAGCGCGGCACCCGCCTGGGCGCCAATCGCCGCCCCAGCACGTACACTGCCTGTCACCGTTACCGCCGTAATACGCGGGTCATTGATCATCTGACTGACCCCAGCGTTATCGGCATTAACCCAACCGTAAACCCCCGCGGGTACACCAGCATCAGCGAAAACCTGCGCAATAATTGCAGCACAGCCGGTTACGTTAGGCGCATGCTTTAACAAGTAGCCATTTCCGGCCAACAGTATCGGGACGGCACCTCGCATTACCTGCCAGAGCGGGAAGTTCCACGGCATGATCGCCAGAATGGTTCCTACCGGACGATATTCAATCACCGCCTGATTATTCTCCACCAGCGTAGGTTCCGGATTGAGCATCGCCGGTCCATGCTCGGCGTACCAGTCACACAATGCAGCTGACTTGGCGACTTCAGCACGCGCCTGCTTAATGGGTTTACCCATTTCACGTGAGATACACTCCGCCATCTCTTCCGCACGATGGCGCAGAGCTTGCCCGATCTGGCGCAGCGTTTGCGCACGGTGCTCAACGGAAGTATGTTTCCATTCGCTATAGCCATTCGCGGCAAGGTTCAGCGCATGATCAATCTCTTCCGCGCTGGCCCACGGCGTCGCCGTCAGCCTTTCACCGCTGGCAGGGTCAATGGAAATCGCATGTGTTGCTGCTGTGATAGTCATAAGTGCCTCTCTTTATCGCAGGGTATGGTTATATCATGAGCATATTTACTCTTTCTGAAAAATGAATAATATTAACCATACCATTCACGAATAGAGAAGATTATGGATCTGACGCAGCTGGAAATGTTCAATGCCGTCGCGGAGACTGGCAGTATTACGCAGGCCGCCGCGAAGGTGCATCGCGTGCCATCCAATCTCACCACCCGTATACGTCAGCTTGAAGCCGACCTGGGCGTTGATCTGTTTATTCGTGAAAACCAGCGCCTGCGGCTTTCCCCATCCGGGCACAACTTTTTGCGCTACAGCCAGCGGATCCTGGCACTGGTTGAGGAAGCCAGGATGGTCGTCGCCGGGGATGAGCCACAAGGACTCTTCTCTCTCGGCTCGCTTGAAAGTACAGCAGCAGTACGCATCCCCGCCACGCTGGCTGAATATAACCAGCGTTACCCCAAAATTCAGTTCGCGTTGGCGACAGGTCCTTCAGGCACAATGCTGGACGGCGTGCTCGACGGTACATTGAACGCTGCCTTTGTCGATGGCCCAATTACCCATCCGGGACTTGAAGGAATGCCGGTCTACCGCGAAGAGATGATGATTGTCACGCCTAACGGTCATCCCCCCATTCAGCGGGCCAGCGACGTCAACGGTTGCAGTATTTACGCCTTTCGCGCCAACTGTTCCTATCGCCGCCATTTTGAAAGCTGGTTTCATGCCGATCGCGCCATGCCCGGCACCATTCATGAAATGGAGTCATATCATGGCATGCTGGCCTGCGTCATTGCCGGCGCGGGTATCGCACTGATCCCGCGTTCGATGCTGGAGAGTATGCCAGGGCATCATCAGGTCAACGCCTGGCCGCTAAGCGAGAACTGGCGCTGGCTGAATACATGGTTGGTCTGGCGCAGAGGTGCAATGACACGTCAGCTGGAAGCGTTTATTGAGGTGTTGAACCCTCAGTTATCACAGAGCCCGGAATAACTGGCGCTCCTCACAGAACATGAATACCTGTTAATCCGGGTGAAGTCATACGCCCGGAATTTCATTATTATTGAAATACTTAAAAATCCGAGGAATGTTCGGCAGCACATTGTGACGCCCTGCCAATGAAATGAGATCCACATCACAAAATGATTGTATTTTCGCCAGCAAACGTTTTAAGATCGTGGCCTTACCTTTTCGCAGCTAATCCTCTTATTTGATATGACAACAGACACTGTTTCCCGCAAGGTCGCGTGGCTACGGGTAGTTACGCTTGCCATTGCCGGTTTTATTTTCAATACCACCGAGTTTGTCCCTGTCGGCTTGCTGTCCGACATCGCACAAAGCTTCAATATGCAGACCGCTCAGGTCGGGATCATGCTGACGATCTACGCCTGGGTTGTCGCCCTGATGTCGCTCCCTTTTATGTTACTTACCAGTCAGGTGGAGCGCCGAAAACTGCTGATCTGTCTGTTTGTTGTGTTTATCGCCAGCCATGTGCTCTCTTTCCTGGCATGGAATTTTACCGTGCTGGTAATTAGCCGTATTGGTATTGCTTTTGCGCACGCTATTTTCTGGTCGATTACCGCATCGCTGGCGATCCGCCTGGCCCCTGCCGGTAAACGTGCACAGGCTCTCAGCCTGATTGCCACCGGCACCGCGCTGGCGATGGTGCTTGGCCTGCCAATCGGGCGTATCGTCGGTCAGTATTTTGGCTGGCGCACGACCTTCTTCGCCATCGGTATGGGGGCGTTAGTTACCCTGCTTTGCCTGATTAAGCTCCTGCCCAAACTACCCAGTGAGCACTCCGGCTCTTTAAAAAGCCTGCCGGTGTTATTTCATCGTCCGGCATTGATGAGTCTGTATCTACTGACGGTGATTGTGGTCACCGCACATTACACGGCCTACAGCTATATCGAGCCGTTTGTGCAGACCGTCGCGGGCCTGAGCGCAAACTTTGCTACCGTGCTATTGCTGGTTCTGGGTGGCGCGGGAATTGTCGGTAGCGTCATTTTCGGTAAGCTGGGGAATCTGCATGCATCCGTGCTGATTAGCAGTGCCATTGCCCTGTTGACGGTATGCCTGGTGCTGTTACTTCCGGCTGCTGACAGCGAAATGCACCTTGCTGTCCTGAGTATTTTCTGGGGCGTCGCCATCATGCTGATAGGTCTGGGTATGCAGGTGAAAGTGCTGGCGCTTGCTCCGGATGCCACTGACGTCGCAATGGCGCTGTTCTCAGGTATCTTTAATATCGGTATTGGCGCTGGTGCGCTGGTAGGCAATCAGGTGAGTTTGCACTGGTCGATGTCTACGATTGGTTACGTCGGCGCAGTGCCTGCCGTGGTGGCGTTGATATGGTCGGTGATTATCTTTCGTAAATGGCCGGTATCGCTGGAAGAACAGCCTCAGCATTCGTGAAAAATGTGCCCGGTAGACATTAACGATTACCGGGCACAGTGTTCTAAGCGTAGGTTTTAATAATTTCCAGCACGCCGTTAATAATAAACTGCACGCCCATACACACCAGTAAGAAGCCCATCAAACGAGAAATCGCTTCGATACCACCTTTGCCGACCAGGCGCATGATCCCCCCGGAACTGCGCAAACAGCCCCACAGGATAATCCCAACAACCGCAAAAATAATCGGCGGTGCGACCATGATCACCCAGTCCGGAAATTCGGAACCATGACGCACGGTTGACGCGGAACTGATGATCATCGCAATCGTCCCCGGACCGGCAGTGCTTGGCATAGCCAGCGGTACAAAGGCGATATTGGCAGTCGGCTCGTCTTCCAGCTCTTCTGACTTGCTTCTCGCTTCCGGAGAATCATGCGCCTTCTGCTGCGGAAACAGCATCCGGAAGCCGATAAACGCAACGATTAACCCACCCGCAATACGTAGTCCGGGAATCGAAATCCCGAAGGTATTCATCACCAGTTGCCCGGCATAGTACGCCACCATCATGATGGCAAACACGTAAACGGACGCCATGAGTGACTGACGGTTACGCTCTGCGCTGTTCATATTGCCGGCAAGGCCAAGGAACAACGCTACGGTGGTTAACGGGTTTGCCAACGGTAACAGGACTACTAGCCCCAGTCCTATCGCTTTAAACAAGTCCATCATAATGTCATCTTTCCTGTGCGTTAATCGTCAACGGCAAGTATACGGTGAAATCCGCGAGATAAGCCATTTTCGTGGTGTAAGGATTCATTTTTCATCCACGCGTATAAACCATAATTATCAGATCGTTAAAATTTCACTCATCGGATGTTGAGTCTGATGATTTAGCAAAACGTGGCATTTGCCGATCCATTCGTTTGACTTATATTTGCCTAAGCAATAATATCAGCCGTGACTAACTACTTGCCAGGGCAACCATTGTGAAAAACACCAGTGATCTGTTTAACGAAATCATCCCACTGGGTCGTTTGATCTATATGGTTAATCAGAAAAAAGATCGTTTGTTAAACGACTATCTGTCACCGCTGGATATCACGGCATCGCAGTTCAAGGTGCTCTGCTCCATCCGTTGCGCGGTGTGCATCACCCCTGTCGAATTGAAAAAAGTGCTGTCTGTCGACCTTGGCGCCCTGACGCGGATGCTGGACAGACTGGCCTGTAAAGGCTGGATCGAAAGGCTTCCGAATCCACATGACAAGCGTGGCGTGCTGGTGAAACTCACTGAGCATGGCGCAGCAATTTGCGAGCAGTGTCATCAATTAGTAGGGCAAGACCTGCACCAGGAACTAACAAAAAACTTAACGGCGGATGAAGTAGCCACACTTGAGCACTTGCTTAAGAGAATCCTGCCGTAAACAGAAAGAGGTATGACGATGTCCAGACGCAATACTGACACAATCACTATTCATAGCATTTTGGACTGGATCGAAAATAACCTTGAATCGCCGCTCTCGCTGGAAAAAGTGTCTGAGCGTTCAGGTTACTCCAAATGGCACCTGCAACGGATGTTTAAAAAAGAAACCGGTCATTCACTGGGTCAATACATTCGCAGCCGTAAAATGACTGAAATAGCGCAAAAATTAAAAGAGAGTAACGAGCCCATTCTTTATCTGGCAGAGCGTTACGGTTTTGAGTCTCAGCAGACGCTGACCCGGACATTCAAAAACTATTTTGATGTTCCGCCGCATAAGTACCGTATGACGAATATGCACGGCGAATCACGCTATTTGCTTCCACTCAATCAATGTAATTGCTAATCGCCAGTTAACGACGTAACCGAGGAAATCATGAAACTTCTGTCTTATGCAATGCTGGCCCTGATGTTTGTTGTTTCGGGCCAGAGCATGGCGGAACAGACCGCGCAACCTGCCACCCAGAACAGTCGCGACGCGATGATTATGCCCCCTGCGCACGATCAGTCCCCGTTCGATTTTAATCATATGGGTGCAGGCAGCGACAAGTCCGACGAATTAGGTGTGCCTTATTACAATATGCGCAACCTGTAATTATATAGCCCCGCCACTGCGGGGCTTTTTTTAGCCCCTCACCGACGCAACCTTACGCAACCGAAAGCCAAACACATTGATATACAACCCTGCCATGATCAGTAGCGCACCGAGCAGTTGCAATCCGGTCAGCGTTTCATCCAGCAGCACGGCGGCGCTTGCCAGTCCAACGACCGGCACCAACAGCGACAACGGCGCGACACGCCAGGTTTCATAGCGTCCGAGTAACGAACCCCAGATACCGTAACCCACAATGGTCGCCACAAACGCCAGATAAACCAGTGAAAGAATGGTGGTCATATCTATCTCCACCAGACTGTGGGTCATTTGCGTTGGACCATCCAGAAGCAATGATGCCAGGAAGAACGGAACAATGGGAATTAAGGCGCTCCATACCACCAACGACATAACGGCTGGGCGCGAGGTATGCTGCATGATTTTTTTGTTAAAGATATTACCGCAGGCCCAGCTTAGCGCCGCCGCCAGCGTCAGCATAAAACCGAGCATGCCAACATGCTGACCGTTCAGACTGGCCTCAATCAGTACCAGCACGCCAAATACCGCCAGCGCAATCCCTACCAATTGTTTACCCTGCAGGCGCTCACCGAAAGCAAATGCGCCCAGAACAATGGTAAAAAACGCCTGAGCCTGCAATACCAGAGAAGCTAACCCTGCAGGCATACCGAATTTGATAGCGCTAAAGAGAAATGCGAACTGCCCAAAACTGATGGTCAGGCCATAGCCGAGCAACAGCGAAAGTGGGATTTTCGGCCTGGCAACAAAGAGTATTGCCGGAAACGCAACCAGTAAAAAACGTAATCCCGCCAACATTAGCGGTGGCATATTGTGCAGACCCACTTTAATAACGACAAAGTTCAGTCCCCAAACCACGACAACCAGTAACGCTAACAACCCGTCTTTACGCGACATACCACCGCCCCTGCAAATATTAAATTTTTGTAAACAAGTTAAAGTAACGGAAATAGTTGTGCCGTAACAGATCATTATTTCAGGTAGGCCACGCAAGGCATTTTCGGACAACTTATTGAGTGTACATCACAGTTTTGACATGCTATTTGTTTCTTATATCTAAAAAAAACATAACAACATGCATTGTCGGGCAGGCAAATGAATATCTCCTTGAGAAGGTCCACTCTCGCGTTACTCGCGTCATCTTTGTTATTAACAATTGGCCGTGGCGCCACTCTGCCATTTATGACGATTTACCTCAGTCGGCAGTATCATCTGAGCGTTGACCTGATCGGCTATGCGATGACGGTCGCGCTGACCATTGGCGTGGTGTTCAGCCTTGGCTTTGGTATTCTGGCCGACAAGTTCGATAAAAAACGCTATATGCTGCTGGCAATTTGTGGCTTTGCTTCCGGCTTTATTGCAATCCCACTGGTGCATAACGTGGTGGTAGTGGTTTTGCTTTTTGCCCTGATCAACTGTGCCTACTCCGTCTTCGCCACGGTGCTGAAGGCCTGGTTTGCCGATAATCTGTCTGCCACCAACAAGACTAAAATTTTCTCGCTCAACTATACCGTGCTGAATATTGGCTGGACCGTTGGTCCACCGCTGGGCACGCTGCTGGTGATGCAAAGCATTAACCTGCCTTTCTGGCTGGCTGCCGCCTGTTCAGCATTACCATTGGTGTTTATCCAGACCTGGGTAAAACGTTCGACTGCACCATCAGAAGGTTTAAACGCCGCGGTATGGTCCCCTTCGGTACTCCTGCGCGACCGGGCATTATTTTGGTTTACGTTATCGGCCTTTCTGGCATCGTTTGTTGGCGGTGCTTTTGCGTCCTGTATTTCGCAATACGTTATGGTGGTCGCCGATGGCGATTTTGCCGAGAAAGTGGTAGCAGTCGTCCTGCCCGTTAACGCCGCCATCGTAGTATCACTGCAATACGCGCTTGGCCGCAGGCTCACCGCCACGAATATCCGCCCGCTGATGACAGTGGGTACAGTCTTCTTTGTCGTTGGCCTGGTCGGTTTCGCTTTCTCCGGCAACAGCCTGTTGTTATGGGGAATTTCTGCTGCCTTTTTCACTATCGGCGAAGTCATTTACGCGCCGGGTGAATACATGCTTATCGACAACATCGCGCCAGCAGGCATGAAAGCCAGCTATTTTTCCGCCCAGTCGTTGGGCTGGCTTGGCGCAGCGGTTAACCCATTAGTCAGCGGCGTCATTTTAACCACATTGCCGCCATGGTCGCTGTTTGTCGCGCTGATAGTGGCGATCGTTCTTGCCTGGGCGCTCATGATAAAAGGCATGCGCGCCAGGCCCTGGGGGCAAACGGTGGTCTGCTGATGAGTATAGCGACAGAGCCGAAGCCGCTCTGTCGCATACCTCAGATTGCAACCAGTCCCCGAACGCCCTCGGCCTCCATATTTTTACCATCGCCGCTTTGAATAATGCTGCCCCGCGACATGAGCAGGTATTTGTCGGCCAGCTGCTGCGCAAAATCGTAGAACTGCTCCACCAGCAAAATAGCCATATCCCCCCGGTGCGCCAGTTGAGAAATCACCTGACCAATCTCTTTAATCACCGACGGCTGGATCCCTTCCGTTGGCTCATCAAGAATCAACAACTGTGGGCGACTTGCCAGCGCTCGTCCAATGGCCAGTTGCTGCTGTTGCCCGCCGGACAAATCTCCGCCACGCCGATGCTTCATCTCCTGTAAAACCGGAAAGAGCGCGTAAATATCATCCGGCACTTGTCGGGCCTCCGGTGCTGAAAAACGGGAAAGACCGAGCAGCAGATTCTCTTCGACCGTCAAACGCGGAAAAATATCACGTCCCTGTGGGACATACGCCACACCGGCCCTGACCCGCTGATGCGGTTTCCAGTGAGTGACATTTTTATCCTGCCAGAGCACGCTTCCGCTACGGGCCGGAATAAGTCCCATCAGACACTTTAGTAGTGTTGTTTTCCCCACGCCGTTACGCCCCAGCAGGCATGTCACCTCACCGATACGCGCTTCAAAGCTCACCCCGCGCAGAATATGGCTGCCACCATAATATTGATTCAGTTCTTTCACCTGCAGCATATGAACTCCTTAACGCCCGAGATAGACTTCAATAACCTGCTCGTTGGCCTGCACATCGCGAAGACTCCCCTGAGCGAGGACACGTCCCTGATGTAATACTGTGACGCGATCGGCAATGGTTTCAACAAATCCCATATCGTGCTCAACAACCATCAGAGAGTGCTTTCCGGCAAGCTGGCGAAACAGCTCCGCCGTGTATTCCGTTTCCGCATCCGTCATCCCCGCCGCGGGCTCATCCAGTAGCAGTAAATGCGGCTCCTGCACCAGCAGCATGCCAATTTCGAGAAACTGTTTTTGCCCATGCGAAAGCAGACCGGCGCGGCGGGCCCGCTCATTACCCAGCCGCAACAGCGCCAGTACTTCATCAATACGATCCCGTTGTTCGCCTGAGAGTCGTGCCCGTAGAGCCCCCCAGACAGATTTATCATTTTTCAGCGCCAGCTCCAGGTTCTCTTCCACCGTTAATGCTTCAAATACCGTGGGCTTTTGAAATTTCCGTCCAATCCCCTGACGCGCGATGGCAATGGGATCCAGCGTTGTTAAATCGGTCGACTGATCGTATATCGCACGACCACTTTGCGGTCTGGTTTTACCAGTTATGACATCCATTAACGTCGTCTTCCCGGCGCCGTTGGGGCCAATAATACAGCGCAGCTCCCCGACGCCAATATTGAGCGAGAGATCCGTTAACGCCTGGAATCCGTCGAAATTAACGTTAATTTTTTCCAGTTGGAGTACCGGGTCCGTTTGTTCGCGAAACCGATCGCCCGGCATCTGGCGAGTAAAAAGTCCTTCATCCGGCTGCATTATTTGTCTCCTTTGCGAAACAGGCCAATCACACCACGAGGTAAAAAAAGCGTAACGCCAATAAAGATCAGGCCAAGAAACAGCTGCCAGTATTCCGGCATAATGACGGTAAACAGGCTTTTAGCACCGTTCACCAGTACAGCGCCAAATACCGGGCCGATCAGGGTTCCACGTCCGCCGAGAGCAACCCAAATCGCCGCTTCAATCGAGTTGGTCGGCGACATTTCGCTGGGGTTGATAATCCCTACCTGCGGGACATAAAGCGCCCCGGCCAGGCCGCACAGTACAGCGGAAAGCGTCCACACCAGTAACTTGAAACCTTTCGGATCGTAACCACAGAACATCAAACGGTTCTCGGCATCGCGCACGGCTGTCAGAATACGACCAAACTTACTGCGGCCCAGCGCAAGTCCCAGCCATATTGCCAGCACCAGCAGCATAACTGTCGCCAGAAACAGCGCGATCCTGGTGGACGTCGCGGTCACCGGAAACCCCAGAATGGTGGTAAAACCGGTAAAACCGTTATTTCCACCAAAGCCGGTTTCATTGCGGAAAAACAGCAGCATTCCGGCGAAAGTCAGGGCCTGGGTCATGATGGAGAAATAGACACCTTTGATTTTTGAACGGAAGGCAAACCAACCAAATACCAGCGCCAGCAAGCCCGGCACCAGAACAACCAGCAGCATCGCCCAGAGAAAATGTTGCGTCCCCCACCAAAACCAGGGCAGCTCGCTCCACGACAGGAACGACATAAAGGCCGGTAATCCTTCGCCGGAAGCCTGGCGCATCAGGTACATTCCCATCGCATAGCCCCCCAGCGCGAAGAAAATACCGTGTCCCAGCGAGAGCATTCCGGCATAACCCCACACCAGATCCAGCGCAACGGCCACAATGGCATAGCAGAGAATTTTCCCGGCCAGCGTCAACGTCCACACCGATATGGCCAGCGGATGCTCCGCAGGTAACAGCGCAAGAAACGGCAGAATAATCAACGCCAGCAGTAAGCCCAGACCCAGCACGCGTGTTGTACGCGGCGCTTTACGCGCCAGCGTTATTGTCATTGGCATCGTCATCAGTCAATAACCCTCCCTTTCAGCGCGAACAGTCCCTGAGGTCGTTTCTGAATAAACAGAATGATCAACACCAGGATCATGATTTTGCCGAGAACCGCCCCCACCTGAGGCTCCAGAATTTTATTGAAGATCCCCAGCCCAAATGCCGCAGCCACGCTCCCGGCAAGCTGTCCAACGCCGCCCAGTACCACCACCAAAAACGAATCGATAATGTAGCTTTGCCCCAGCTCCGGTCCTACGTTACCTAGTTGCGAGAGCGCCACGCCTCCCAGTCCGGCAATTCCTGAACCAAGGCCAAAGGCCAGCATATCGACTCGTCCGGTAGGTACGCCGCAGCAGGCCGCCATATTGCGATTTTGCGTCACGGCACGCACGCGCAGCCCGAGGCGCGTTTTGTTCAACAGCAGCCAAGTGAAGAACAGCACCAGCATGGCAAAGCCAAGCACCACTATTCGGTTCCACGGCAATATCAGATTGGCATAAACCTGAATGCCGCCGGAAAGCCATGCGGGATTGGCGACTTCCAGGTTTTGCGCACCGAAAGTCATACGCACCAACTGGATGAGCATCAGGCTGATACCCCAGGTCGCCAGTAGCGTTTCAAGCGGACGGCCATATAAATGGCGTATCACCCCACGCTCGAGCAGCATTCCTACTGCCGCAGTCAGCAAAAAGGCGACCGGAAGTGCAATAACCGGATACCAGGCTAACCCGTGCGGGAAAAACTGCCCCATCAGCTGTTGCACCATCCAGGTACAGTACGCCCCGAGCATTAACATCTCGCCATGCGCCATATTGATGACGCCGAGTAATCCATAGGTGATGGCCAGCCCTAATGCTGCCAGCAGCAAAATAGAACCCAGTGACAGTCCCATGAAAGCTTGCCCTAGAAGATCCCCAACCTTCATGCGATGCGAGATGGAATTCAGACTTTCGTCAGCGGCAGCACGCACTCGGGCATCGGGTTCATGTTCAGCCCGGGTGAATGGCTGCAGGCGCGCCTGAGTTTCAGGATCATTTGACGCCCCTAATAGTTCGATTGCCTGAAGCCTGACCTCCGGCGAGGTGCTGCTCAGTTGCAGATTTGCCAGTGCAATAGCGAGTGCGGATTTCACATCACCATCTGACTCCTGAGCCAGTCGTTGCTGTAAAAACGGCAGCATGCCCGGCTGCGCCTCACGCTGTAATGTACGAGCTGCCTTTACCCTTACCGTGACACTGTCACTCAAAAGCTGATGGACAGCCAACGCTCCGGCTACCAGATTACGCAGGCGGTTAGTCAGGCGAATTTTTTTTAGCTCGCCGTTTGGGGCTGTCGCTGTTCCTAACGGCTGTACGTGCGAGCCGTTCATGATGAAGGCATTTTTCGTGTTATCGGTCAGCAGGTTCTCATCTCGTAGCGCACTGAGCAGCGGGATGCGCTGAACGTCGGGATTCACCGCCCATTGTTCAAGCAAGGCGGCCTGCTGAGCACGGTTGGCGGCGGTAAAGGTATCAGCATCTGCGGCCTGGGCTATCCACGGCAAAAACCACATCAGCAACAACACACCACGAATAAAGCGCATAGCTTTCATGAGCGTTCTCCAAAGCATTACCCTCCCGCAGGAGGGCGTTAGATCAGTTGCTGGCGGTTTTCACAGGCTGTTCAGATTTTTTATCATTACCAGCGATGTACGGACTCCACGGCTGGGCGCGGACTGGCTCGTCGGTTTGCCACACCACGTTAAACTGCCCGTTGCCTTCAATCTCGCCAATCATGACGGGTTTATGCAGGTGATGGTTGGTCGCATCCATGGTCAGGGCAAAACCTGATGGCGCAGCGAAGGATTGCCCGGCCATAGCAGCACGAACTTTATCCACATCGGTAGTTCCGGCTTTTTCTACCGCCTGCGCCCACATATGCAGGCCAACATATGTGGCTTCCATTGGGTCGTTCGTCACCACCGAATCAGCATTCGGTAATTTGTGCGCTTTGGCATACGCCCGGTAATCAGCGACAAACTTTTTGTTGGCCGCATTATCGACGGACTCAAAGTAGTTCCAGGCGGCAAGGTTGCCCACCAGCGGTTTGGTATCAATACCGCGTAGCTCCTCCTCACCCACGGAAAAAGCCACCACCGGTACATCGGTGGCTTTCAGCCCCTGATTCGCTAACTCTTTATAGAACGGTACGTTAGAATCCCCATTGATGGTTGATACCACCGCCGTTTTTCCCCCTGCGGCGAATTTTTTAATACTGGCGACAATGGTCTGGTAATCGCTGTGTCCGAATGGAGTGTACACCTCTTCGATGTCTTTATCGGCGACCCCTTTTGAGTGCAAAAAGGCGCGTAAAATTTTGTTGGTCGTGCGCGGATAAACATAATCCGTGCCCAGCAGGAAGAAGCGTTTCGCGCTACCGCCGTCCTCACTCATCAGATACTCAACCGCAGGGATCGCCTGCTGATTGGGAGCTGCGCCGGTATAGAAGACGTTAGGCGACATCTCCTCACCTTCATATTGCACCGGGTAAAACAGCAGACCGTTTAACTCTTCAAATACCGGTAGAACCGATTTACGCGACACCGATGTCCAGCAGCCGAAAACTGCCGCCACCTTGTCCTGACTCAGCAGTTGTCTTGCTTTTTCAGCAAATAACGGCCAGTTCGAGGCCGGGTCAACCACCACCGGTTCCAGCTTTTTACCCAACACACCGCCCTGAGCATTTATTTCATCGATGGTCATCAAGGCCACATCTTTTAGCGGCGTTTCGGATATGGCCATCGTGCCGGATAACGAATGCATGATGCCAACCTTAATGGTGTCGGCTGCCTGAACGCTAAAACTCACGCCCATTGCGACAACAGAGGCAGAAAGTGCAAAAGCTTTTAAAAATGTACGACGCTGCATAGTTTCACTCCTGAAATTAGACTTGCTGAAAGCTCCGGTGCAGCCGGGCAGACAAAACGGTGCAAATTAAGGGTGTTCAGAAGTGATAAGGCAAAAACGATGCCAGATATTAAAACCTCATATAAAATCAATAAATTAGCATCTGACGCACATAAATCAGTATTACATTTCCCCGCCCAAAGGATTAATCAAACGAAAAATTGAACCACCATGAGACAACTCTGCATTATAAACGTGCAACAATCTGTATCAGCAGCACACCGTCATAACAGCGTCTCAGGGTTTAAAAACAGGGTTGTTTGTGCGCAGATAAATGTGTCTCGTCACTATTATTTATTTTATTCGACGTGATCATGTCAAAAATTTACTTTTCAGTCGAAATAATCACACAGTTCAGCCTTTGTTTAAGATTGAATTGCTACTATAGTCATAAGCGAGGTGAACTTAAGGTAAGAGAGGAAACTCACAGATAAAGGAGCATTTACTATGCTGGGTAATATGAATATTTTTATGGCTGTTCTGGGAATTATTTTATTTTCCGGTTTCCTGGCCGCGTATTTTAGCCACAGATGGGATGATTGATGAACGGAGATAGTCCTGCACCGACCCGGCCCCTTGTTGCGTAGCTGCACAAGGGGCCATTTTTTTTACCTGAATCGCACTCGCTGTGCCTTTTTCCTGATTTACAGATAAAAAAAACCGCCGGATAAACCAGCGGTAAATGCTTGCATGGATAGATTTGTGTTTTGCTTTTATACGCTATCTGGCAATTCCCTGCGAAGATAACGGATAGTCAGCTAACCTATCATCGACAACCCCAATGAAAGTTAAACGAAACGCAACTACCTCAAAGCGTTTTTCGAAAACTCACGCACTGAGGGGATACGAGGTTCCGTCATTGGTGCCCACCAACGCAATTTGCTCATTTTCATCCATAAACATGCAGCGATTCCTGCCGGTCTGTTTCCCCTGATACATCGCCCTGTCGGCCCGACCAAGCACGGTATCCAGCGTTTCACCCTGTTGAACCCGGGTTATGCCTGCCGTCACCGTGATACCGATCTCTCCCTCAGCGTAGGGAATTTTTTTCTGACCAATCAGACGACAAAGTCGCAAACCCGCCTGGCATGCCTGCTCGTCCGTTTTTGTTCTGATGATGATAATGAACTCTTCTCCACCGTAACGGTACGCCGCCTCATCATATCGCGTCCATGACAATAAATTTGATGCCAGAGCCCGCAATACCACGTCACCCACCAAATGGCCGTAGGTATCGTTAACGTATTTAAAACGATCGATATCTAACAAAAATATATAAAGATTAAGCGGTTCGGCGTCGAGCAACTGCCGATCAAAAGACTCATCGAGCATTCTTCTGCCAGGTAAACCTGTTAATGCGTCGATATTACTGCGGATACTCAATAAATATATTTTGTAGTCCATTACAGATGAGGTAAATGCCAGCAGCGCATCCTGGAAGCTGTCGAAATGCCATGAATGGCTACGATTCTCCACGATAGCCATTAGCAATTTCTTGCCTGATAAATGCATCTTTTCGTGGGTGGCGATTATCTTGCTTACGTAACTACAATCATCCTCATTGTACCGTGATTGATTATTAAGCCACTGTCCAAATCGACAAACAAAATGCGAGTTTTCACCCATAATATCCGGCTGTGTAACATCTGAAGACACCACGCAGCGGAACATTGTCACTAACCATTTGTAGTGGGCATCAATGGACTTGTTCAACTCAATCAAAATTGCATCTATTTCCTTCGTATTTCTCATCATCACGTTCTCCCTCCCTGTTCGAGCGTTTCTGATGGAATTATCTTAACGATAAAAAAGAAAATTTATGTAAATTTTTTAATAGTAATTAATAAATCATAATTAACAGGATATTACGCTATACCATCTGTTGTGGCATAGCGTTGTCACTAAAGCGGTCAAACCAATAACGGTTCATTCAGCATTTCATTAAGCCCAATCACCTCTAATTGATCGGATGTGTAGGTTTTGTCGCCTCTGGCATATTGATACGCAGAACCATGGGAAAACCCGGATTCACGCGCTTCTTTATACCGTGCGATAATTTCAGCATTTGAGCGTGAAACATGTGGCGTAAACGGAGTGACACTGGATTGCACAATTGTACTATCTGCACATCCGGACATAACAAGCACAGCTATTAGAACCCCTATTTTCATTAACAATTACCTGAGAAACCTGCCCGTACATGAACGCTAATCTTATCAAACATTCAAAGGCATCATCATTATTAAACCAGCATTCCTGAATATATTTCATCATCATTTGTTGATAACTATTATTGTCAGCTTTCATATAAAACCATAAAAATTGCCATCTTTTAAAATAATAAAAAACCGGGCATCACGCCCGGCTCAATATTCTGGCTAATAATCTCTTAGACGCTCAAACCTCGATGCTCCAGCATCGGCTCCATTCGGGGATCGCGCCCACTCCACTGGCGGTAAAGTTCAGTTAAATCAGTACTGTTACCGCGGGACAAAATATCTTCACGGAACTTTTGCCCGTTTTCACGAGTTAATCCGCCCTGCTCTACAAACCACTGATAGCCGTCATCGGCCAGCATTTGCGTCCACAAATAGGCATAATACCCTGCGGCATAGCCGCCGCCGAAGATATGGGCAAAATAGCTGCTGCGATAACGAGGCGGCACGGCCTTGAGATCCAAACCTTCAGCCGCCAGCGCCTGCTGTTCAAATTGATCGACCGAAAGAGATAACGCGCTCTTTTCCAGACTGTGCCAACGCATATCCAGCAATGCGGCACTGAGCAGTTCGGTCATGTCGTAACCTTTGTTGAACAGGCTGGCCCGCTGCATCTTATCCCGCAACGCCTGCGGCATTTGCTCCCCGGTATCAACATGACGAGCAAAATGAGCAAAGACCTGCGGATGACTCGCCCAGTGTTCGTTGATCTGCGAAGGAAACTCAACAAAATCACGCGGAGTGTTGGTCCCTGAAAGCGTGGCATAACGCTGAGTGGCGAACAGGCCGTGCAACGTGTGCCCAAACTCATGAAATAACGTAATAACATCATCCCACAATAACAATGCAGGCTGACCCTTTGCCGGTTTTTGATAATTACACACGTTGTAAATAACCGGCCGGGTTTCATTGAGTTGCGATTGCTCAACAAAATTGCCCATCCAGGCACCACCGCTTTTCGATTCCCGGGCAAAGAAATCGCCGTAAAATAACGCCAGCCCTACGCCATCGTGATCGAATATTTCCCATACCCGAACATCCGGGTGATAAACAGGAATGTCGAACCGTTCTATAAATTTTATGCCAAAGAGTTGATTAGCTGTCCAGAAAACGCCCTCGTTCAGCACCGTATCAAGGGCAAAGTAAGGTTTGAGCTGCGCCTCATCAAGAGCATATTTCTCACGACGAACCTGCTCGGCATAAAATGCCCAGTCCCAGGCCTCGACGTTAAATTTCCCCTGTTCGTGATTGATAACATTCTGGATTTCGGCCTGTTCATCCAATGCCCTGGCTCGCGCAGCGGGAACAATAGCCCGCATGAAATTCAGTGCCACTTCTGGTGTTTTTGCCATCTGATCGGCAATTTTCCATGCAGCGTAATTGGCAAAACCGAGTAGTTTCGCCTGCTGCATCCGGATCTCGACCAGTCGCTGAATAATCGCCCGAGTATCGTTAGCGTCATTGTTTTCTGCTCTCGTCCATGCGCGGTTGAACAGATTCTCACGGGTCTGGCGATCGCGTAACGCCGCAAGCGCCGGTTGCTGAGTCGTGTTCAATAGCGGGATAACCCAACGCGCTGCAAGCCCTTTCTCCTTTGCAGCTTCGGCGGCAACAGCAATTTCCTCTGCGCTAAGTCCGTCCAGGTAACGTGCATCATCCACCACCAGAGCACCGGACTTGTTCGCCGCCAGCAGCCGTTGATTAAACTGGCTGGTCAACGTGGCGGACTCTGTATTGAGCGCTTTAAGGTTCGCTTTATCGACCTCATTCAGACGCGCGCCGGCTAATACAAAACGCTGGTGGATGACTTCCAGCAAGCGTAATGATTCGTTATCCAGCCCCAGCGAACCTCGCTGTTGCCAGACCGCTTCAACGCGCGAAAAAAGCGCGCCATTGAGATAAATATCATTGGCAAGGCTCGCCAGTTCTGCGGAAAACTCTTCGTCAAGGCGCTGTAGTTCATCGTTGGTGTGTGCCGCCGTCATCGCGAAGAAAATGCTGGTTACACGTGTGAGCAGCGTGCCGCTTTGTTCAAGCGCCAGCAACGTATTGGCAAAATCAGGGGCCTGCGGGTTTTGCACAATCGCCTCGATCTCTGCACGTTTTTGCCGCACGCCTTCATCGAACGCTGGGCGATAGTGCTGCACCTCTATCTGATCAAACTGCGGTGCCTGGTACGGCAACGTGCTGTGACGTAAAAAAGGATTCGTTAACGACATCTTTCACTCCTGAAAACGATTTGTTTACCAGAGTAGACTTCCCAGGAATCAACCGCAATCGCGTTACGCAGGAATAGCTCTGAACGGAAATGACGTGCTATGGTAGTACTACATAAAAAGCGTTGAGGAACAGTGAGATGATCGTTTTAGTAACCGGAGCAACCGCAGGTTTTGGTGAGTGTATTACGCGTCGTTTTATTGAGAATGGGCATAAAGTTATTGCCACCGGACGCCGCCAGGAGCGCCTGCAGGAACTGAAAGAGGAATTGGGTGACCGCCTCTATACCGCGCAGCTGGACGTACGTAATCGTGCATCGATTGAAGAGATGCTGGACGCCCTTCCTGCTGAATGGCGCAGTATTGATGTTCTGGTCAACAACGCGGGTCTGGCGCTGGGCCTTGAACCTGCTCACAAGGCCAGCATTGAAGACTGGGAGAATATGATCGACACCAACAACAAAGGGCTGGTTTATATGACCCGTGCCGTTCTGCCAGGCATGGTTGAACGCAACCGCGGTCATATTATCAATATCGGTTCTACCGCGGGCAGTTGGCCATACGCTGGCGGTAACGTCTACGGTGCGACCAAAGCGTTTGTTCGCCAGTTTAGCTTGAATTTACGTACTGATTTACACGGCACTGCAATTCGCGTTACCGACATCGAGCCGGGTCTGGTTGGCGGTACGGAGTTCTCAAATGTCCGTTTTAAAGGTGATGACGCCAAAGCTGAAAAAGCCTACGAAAATACCACGGCGCTGACTCCGCAAGATGTTACAGAAGCGGTATGGTGGGTGGCTTCTTTACCGGCTCATGTCAATATCAACACCCTTGAAATGATGCCTGTCACACAGTCTTTTGCCGGGCTGAGTATCCACCGGAGCTAATTTCTCTGCCCGGCCTTGCGCCGGGTATAGATAGCCTGAAAGAAGTGATAAAATATCCGGGTTAACTCTCTAAAAAGTAAGAATGAATGACCGTAGAAACGCAGCTCAACCCTACACAGCCAGTAAATCAACAGATTTACCGTATTCTTCGCCGTGATATCGTGCATTGTCTGATTGCACCCGGTACACCGCTGTCGGAGAAAGAGGTTTCCGTACGTTTTAATGTGTCACGCCAGCCGGTACGAGAAGCATTCATCAAACTGGCCGAGAACGGTCTGATTCAGATCCGCCCACAGCGTGGCAGCTACGTGAATAAAATTTCGCTGTCGCAGGTGCAAAACGGCTGTTTTGTTCGCCAGGCAATTGAATGTGCCGTGGTACGCCGTGCCGCATCGCTGATCAACGATCAACAGTGCTATCAGCTTGAACAGAATTTGCATCAGCAGCGCATCGCAATTGACCGAAAACAGATTAATGATTTCTTCCAGCTTGATGATGAGTTTCATCAGAAACTGGCTTTAATCGCCGAGTGCCAACTCGCCTGGGATACCGTTGAGAATATAAAGGCTACAATTGACCGCGTTCGTTATATGAGCCTGGATCATATTTCCCCTCCTGAAATGCTGCTACGCCAGCATCACGATATCTTTGCCGCCCTTGAGAAGCATGATGGCGATGCGGTCGAGCGCGCAATGATGCTCCATCTTCAGGAAATTGGTGAGTCCGTTCAGCTTATTCGTCAGGAAAATAGCGACTGGTTCAGCGAAGATTAATACTACGCTCACCTCACTCCGGGGTGAGTTTCTCCTGCGTTTTCCCCTCTCCTGCATAACTGCATAAAAAAAGCTGTGATTTTGATCGAAAACAAAAAAAATCATTAACGAGAAGCGTATTTATATTGCGCCCGTTACGTGGGACTAAAAGCCCACGGGCTTTGACGGTAAGTTGGAAAGGAGAAAACACCATGAAAACATACGATCGTAACCGTAACGCAATCACCACTGGCAGCCGCGTCATGATCAGCGACACCGGACTCACAGGCCGCATTACAGCGATAGATACCGATGGCCTGACCGCTGAGCAGATTCGCCGCGGGAAAACAGTGGAAATCGAAGGATGTGAAGGCAAATACGCCCCCCTCGAGCTGATTCGTTTAGGCATGAACTAATTGGTGTGAATGCCAGAAAACACAGCGCCATCTGGCCGTTGCAAGCCAGATGGCGACATAGAGCATAATCTTCGTTATTTCAGTTTTGCTGCATACTTCGCAACCGTCGCCTTCGCCCCTTCAGCCAGTAAAGTAAGATACGCTTGTGTGACCTGACGGTTGAACAGTTCAACCTGTGGCAGTTCGTGACCAAAAATAGCATCGATTGCCAGCAGCGCCTGAACGCGCTCTTCGCCCTCGTTACTGCTACGCACTGCATTCTGGATCACCGGCAACAGTGGATCGCTAATTTCAATCGCCTGGCCCTGTTCATCCACACCACCGACGTAACGCATCCAACCAGCGACACCCAGTGCCAGCAGCGCAAAGTCACTACCGTGCACAATGTGCCAACGAATGGAATCAAGCATACGCTGCGGCAGTTTTTGGCTACCGTCCATGGCGATCTGCCAGGTACGATGACGCAGCGCCGGATTGCTGTAGCGTTCAATTAACAGATCGGCGTAACGCTGTAGGTCAACACCTTTTACTTTCAGCGTAGGTGCTTGTTCCTGCAACATCAGCGCACGTGCAGCAAGACGATAGTTTTCATCGCCCATGCAATCGTTAATGTGTTGATATCCCGCCAGATACCCAAGATACGCAAGGAAAGAGTGGCTGCCGTTGAGCATACGCAGTTTCATCTCTTCAAACGGAATGACATCAGCCACCAGTTCCGCCCCGGCCTTTTCCCATTCAGGACGGCCGGCAACAAAGTTATCTTCAATTACCCACTGGCGGAACGGTTCGCATGCCACGCCTGCCGGGTCGCGTACACCGGTGATATGTTCAATTTTGTCTAGTGTCTCCTGCGTAACCGCTGGGACAATGCGGTCAACCATTGTTGATGGGAAGGTCACATGTTGTTCGATCCACGCGGCCAGTTCCATATCCACCGCTCGGGCATATGCAGTGACAACATTGCGCATCACATGACCGTTTTCTGGCATGTTATCGCAGGACATCACGGTAAAGGCGGCTAAACCCGCAGCTTTGCGACGCGCCAGAGCTTCAACCACCACGCCCGGCGCAGTTTTAGGCTGTTTGGGGTTTTGCAGATCGGCTGCAATCATTGGGTTGTCTAACATCAGTTGGCCGGTCGCCGGAGAATGGCAGTATCCTTTCTCGGTGATGGTCAGGGAAACGATCGCAACCTGCGGTTCACACATCGCTGCCAGTACGCTTTCCAGACCATCAACCTGCGCATGCAATGCATTTTTCACCACGCCCACGACTCTCGCAGTCCAGGCATCAGCAGACATCTCTGCAACGGTATACAGATTATCTTGCTGTTTCAGATCGAAAATCTGCTGCTCGCCGCCAATCAGGTTCACTTCGCAGTAGCCCCAGTCACTGCCGTGATCGGCGGCCAGAATGTCAGCGTAAACACCCTGATGTGCGCGGTGAAACGCGCCAAACCCCAGATGAACAATACGCGAAACCAGTTTTGTACGATCGTAGTCAGGAAGTGCAGCCTTTGCCGCTAAAAGCTTGTTTTGCATGGTATGGCCTACTTATAAATGAAATCAGGACTGTTCCAGAGTAACGCCTGTATGGTTGTATGTTTTGATTTGCATTAAGCTTTTTATGATTGGTATGACATCATTTGTTGAGTTATATACCAAAGTCAGTGAATTTGGCGGCATACTGCCGCCAAAGGATATTAATGTTTCTGCCACTGCTGGTATTCACGCTTAAGTCTTTGCGGAGCGGTTTCCGGCATCATCAACAAACCAATAATTGAGATAACTCCAAGTACAATCACATAGGTTGCAAGTCCATAGTAATGTCCACCTGTTACTTGCAGAATTTTTACTGCTACCAAGCCAAGAATGCCACTGCCTATTAGCGACCCCAGTTGCCAAATTAAAGCTATTCCGCTACAGCGAATATGAGTTGGGAAAAGCTCCGGAAAATAAGAAGCCTGAGGTGCATAACACATACTATGCCCAACACTCAGCACCAGGATCATTACTATTTGTGTAAGCCAAAAACTATCCTGATTAATCGCAAGGAAGAAAGGAATAATCATCACGACCTGCAGCAGCGCACCGATAATATAGACTGGTTTACGTCCAATTTTATCGCATAGCGACCCCATCAACGGTATTGCAATTATTTCTATTATGACCGCAACGATCATTGTCTCCATCAAAATATTAGCATCAAGATTGTTTGCCTTACCGTAAGCCAAAACAATCACTGTGAACATTGCAAATGTGCAAGCTTCAATCAGTTTCGCGCAGACCCCCTTGACAACAATGCCTGGAAAATCGCGGATAACTTCAACTAATGGACGTGATTCTTCTGCTTTTGTCTCCCTAATCTGAGCAAAGACAGGTGATTCATCAATTTTTAAGCGGATAAACAGTCCAACAATAACCAGTAACAGACTCAACAGAAACGGTATACGCCACCCGTAATCCATCATTGCCTCTGGAGAAAGTGTAGCATTTAATAGCGCAAAGAGCGCTAACGGCAGGAGGAAACCAACCGGCGCACCGATTTGAACCCAACTGGAAAAAAATCCACGATGTTTGGGTTCAGAATATTCAGCCGTCATCAGTACTGCACCGGCTTGCTCACCTCCAACACCAAATCCCTGTAATACACGAATAAAAATAAGTAAAGCTGGAGCCCAGACACCTATTTTCTCATAAGTAGGTAATAACCCTATACAGAACGTCCCCAAACCAACAATTAATATAGTAATAACCAGTGCTTTTTTACGCCCAACCTTATCGCCAATATGCCCAAAGACGATTCCTCCTAATGGTCTTGCGAGGAAACCAACAGCATAGGTTGCAAAAGCAGCGAGAGTACTTATTAACGGATCGTCACTCGGGAAAAATAGATGACCAAAAAAGAGTACAGCTGCTGTCCCGTATGCAAAAAAATCATAATACTCAGCAGCAGTACCAATTGCGGATGCTGAAGCCACTCGACGAATAATAGGCTTATTATCTACGTTATTTTTAATATCGACTGAACTAACCATAAGTTTAACCTTCTGTAGGGTATTGGGTTAATCAACATCTTTCGTACGTAAAATTTATATTTACCAGTTCCACAGCGTGCCATCTTCCAGGCGAGCAACGGGCAGATATGCAGGGTCATACGGATATTTCGCCGCCAGTTTTTCGTCAAACTCGATCCCAAGACCAGGTTTGTCTCCTGGATGCATATAGCCGTTATCAAAGGTCCAGTTATGTGGGAACACTTCCAGCATTTGCTCGGAATAGCCCATATATTCCTGTACGCCGAAGTTCGGCACCCACAGATCAAAATGCAGCGCGGCGGCCATGCACACAGGCGACAGATCGGAAGGTCCATGTGAACCGGTACGAACCTGATACAGCGACGCGAAATCAGCAATCCGGCGCATACCGGTGATACCACCCGCATGGGTGATGGTGGTGCGGATATAGTCGATCAGTTGTTCTTCAATAAGCTGTTTACAGTCCCAGATGCTGTTGAACACTTCCCCTACCGCAATCGGCGTGACGGTATGCTGGCGGATCAGGCGGAAGCACTCCTGGTTTTCAGCTGGTGTTGGATCTTCCATCCAGAACAAACGGTACTGTTCAATGCTTTTGCCAAAACGGGCTGCTTCAATTGGCGTCAGACGGTGGTGCATATCGTGTAAAAGATGTTCGTTGAAACCAAACTTGTCACGCACGGCGGCAAACAGTTTTGGCGTGAAATCCAGGTATTTCTCCGTTGACCACAACTGTTCTTCCGGCCATTGCCCTTTGGTGGCGGGTTCATAGGCCAGTCCTTTGCCCTTAGACATACCGTAAGTGGTTTTCATACCCGGTACGCCGCATTGCACACGAATGGCTTTAAAGCCCATTTCTTTATGACGTGCATAATCTTCGAGTACGTCATCAACGGTATGGCCTGTGGTGTGGCAGTAGACCATAACCCCTTCACGAGAAGCACCGCCGAGCAACTGGTACAACGGCATATTCGCCGCTTTCGCTTTGATATCCCAGAGAGCCATATCCACGGCGGAAATCGCCGACATGGTGACCGGACCACGACGCCAGTACGCACCTTTGTAGAAAAACTGCCAGATGTCCTCAATACGATGCGCATCGCGACCAATAAGCTGCGGACACACGTGATCTTTCAGATAGGACGCCACGGACAGCTCGCGTCCATTTAACGTGGCATCTCCCAGCCCGGTGATCCCATCTTCTGTCGTAATTTTCAACGTTACAAAATTACGCCCAGGACAGGTGACAAACACTTCAGCCCCAACAATCTTCATTTCTTATTCCCTACATCTGTTCTTGTGATGCAGGAAATTTACTCAACTGAGCTACTACCATACAAGTATAAAAATCAAAAAAACGCTGTTTGATCACAAAAAAGGCGCTATGCGCGCCCCCATCCAGCCACAATGATCAGCATGCCGCACAACGCCACCAGCGCGCCAGACCAGTCATATAAACTGAGTTTTACACCATCGACAATACGTAGCCATAGCAGCGCGGTCACCACGTAAACACCGCCATAGGCTGCGTATACACGCCCGCTGGCTGCCGGATGCAGTGTCAGCAACCAGACGAATAAAGCCAGTGACACCCCGGCGGGTATCAGCAACCAGGCTGTAGCTCCTCGCTTAAGCCAAAGCCAGGGTAAAAAGCAGCCAATAATTTCGCATAACGCGGTGATGAAAAAAAGAAATGTGGTCTTAAGCATTGATGTTATTCAGTTACCTTCGGTTTAACCATGATACGACAGAATCTCGTTAGCGTATCCATATCCACCGGGTGGGTATGCCCGCAAACTGGAATAGTGTAGAATTTAACCCTGTTTTATCGTTTTTACCCTTTCCCATAAAAGGAATTCACCATGAAAATTACACTGACCAAACGCCTGTGCCTGACGGCTATGCTGACGCTGGCTGCGGCTGTGTACACCTCTTCCGCATTTGCTGAAACCAGTAAACTGGTCATTGAATCCGGAGATAGTGCGCAAAGTCGTCAACAAGCCGCAATGGAAAAGGAACAATGGAACGATACGCGTCAGCTTCGCCAGAAAGTCAATAAACGTGCAGAGAAAGAGTGGGACAAAGCCGATACGGCCTTTGATAGCCGTGATAAGTGCGAGCAGAGCGCTAATATTAATGCGTACTGGGAACCTAACACCCTGCGCTGCCTCGACCGCCGTACTGGCCGCACCGTTGCCCCATAATCATTGCACTTTGAAGGATATTGAAAGGATACGATATGACTAGCGCCCTCAGTGTTAAGTTGCGCCCGCTGGAGCGTGAAGATTTACGATTCGTCCATCAGCTTGATAATAATGCCAGCGTAATGCGCTACTGGTTCGAAGAGCCTTACGAAGCGTTTGTTGAGCTGTCAGACCTGTATGACAAACACATCCACGACCAAAGCGAACGCCGCTTCGTGGTGGAGTGCGACGGTGAAAAAGCCGGGCTGGTGGAATTGGTTGAAATTAACCATGTACACCGCCGGGCCGAATTCCAGATTATTATTTCGCCGGAATATCAGGGGAAGGGTCTGGCCTCACGGGCAGCAAAGCTGGCAATGGACTATGGCTTTACCGTGCTCAACCTCTATAAGCTGTATCTGATCGTCGATAAAGAGAACGAAAAGGCTATCCACATCTACCGTAAACTCGGTTTTATGGTGGAAGGCGAGCTGATCCATGAGTTCTTTATCAACGGCCAATACCGCAACACGATTCGTATGTGTATCTTCCAGCAGCAGTATCTGGCAGAGCACAAAACGGCAGGCCCTAATCTGCTGCCGCCGACCGCTCAGTAAACACGACTAGTAGTAGTCGATCGTGTTTTCAATCGAGTAATGATGTTCAACTGCCGGCTTCACGCTCTCATCAACGATAACAAGCTGGCAGTTGATCGGATTTGCGTATTCATCGTATTTGCACGTTTGTTTGACATTGCCTAACGGATGATTGTTGAGCATGCTCACCGCGGTGTAATCTAACTTCTTCAATGGGTCAACCGACGGTTTAGCATCAACCTGCAAAGTGCTGTCCTTACTGACGGTTGTTTTGCCCAGCGGGTAGCCTTCGGCATCATATCGATACTGCACCTTCATCTCTTTCCCCGTGGCGGAAACGACAAAGCCGTTATCGTCGGTATCCCACACCACACCGGCAGCAGGCAGTTCCGCTAGCTGGCATTTACCTTGTAAGCGGATCTTTTTTTCCAGCGTTTCGGCATCCCGATAGTAGTTAGCATCCAGGACCAGCGCCATACCGGTATTGTTTTCGATATCGTGCAGTTCAAGTGTATCGAAACACCCTTCCTGTGACAGGGTACCAGCAACGCGCTTAGTGACCTCACCTTTGTCGTTGAGCAGCGTCTGACTGAAATCTTTCACCGGCCCGCGCAGCGGATCGAAATCAAATTCATTGGAAAAACTGGCCATTTCCGGCGTAAAGGAAACCAGCCCTTTGGCGTTATCACACCCAACCAGCACGACACACAGGAAACCTAACAGGGTCTGTTTCTTCACATTTTTCACCGGGATAAGAAGATAATTCTCAATCATATTAGCAAATACAGTTATTTACACCAGAAATGCTAATCTTAGTCTATGTCGATCATAAAGGAGCTGATGATGAAATACGTAACAGGAATTGCCGCGATCTTACTGGCAGTTGCATCCCCACAGGTTCTGGCGGCACCTGCGTCATGTGAACGCGTGAAAAGCGATATCGAGCAGCGCATCATCAATAATGGCGTCGCAGAGTCCAGCTTTACGCTGAACATTGTCCCCAACGATCAGGCCGATCAACCTGATTCACTGGTGGTAGGACATTGTGCAAACGATACGCACAAAATTCTCTACACCCGGACTAACAGTGGAAACGCCCCTGCCAACAGCTCGCCTGCACAGGACGGGCACGTCGCCGAACCGCAATAAATCATACCCTCCGTACGCGGAGGGTTACTCCAGTTTGATATGCATTAAGATGCCATACTCATAAATGGGTAAACTTACTCTATTATTAGCATGCTATTAATTTCGCTGTAGAGATTAATATATAGCGATAACTATAATGGAGTGAGTTATGTCTGATACTGAGCAATATGGAGGCATTAGCCGCAGGATGTTAGTGAAATCCTCGGCTATAGGTTCGTTGGCGTTTGCCGCTGGCGGGTTATCGTTACCTTTTGGGATGCGCACCGCAGCTGCTGCGGTACAACAGGCAATGCAACCGGCTGAAGAGAAAGTGGTTTGGGGCGCTTGTTCCGTGAACTGCGGCAGTCGTTGTGCCCTGCAACTCCACGTCAAAGATGACGAGGTCGTATGGGTGGAGTCTGATACGACCGGAGACGATATTTATGGTCAGCACCAGGTGCGTGCCTGTTTGCGTGGACGCTCAATCCGTCGACGGATCAATCATCCGGACCGCCTCAATTATCCTATGAAGCGCGTGGGCAAACGCGGTGAGGGCAAATTCGAACGCATAACCTGGCAGGAAGCGCTGGATACCATCAGCACCAGTTTAAAAAATACCGTACAGAAATACGGTAATGAGGCCGTGTATATCAACTACACCTCTGGCATTGTCGGCGGCAATATTACTCGATCCTCCCCTTATGCCTCGCTGGTCGCTCGATTGATGAACTGCTATGGCGGATTCCTGAGCCATTACGGCACATACAGTACCGCACAAATCGCGGCGGCAATGCCTTACACCTACGGCTCAAATGACGGCAACAGTACCTCTGACATTGAAAACACGAAGCTGGTGGTGATGTTCGGCAATAACCCTGCCGAAACGCGCATGAGCGGCGGTGGCATAACATACTTCCTTGAGCAGGCCCGGGAGCGTTCTAACGCCCGCATGATCGTCATCGACCCGCGTTATACCGATACCGCTGCGGGTCGTGAAGATGAGTGGATCCCTATTCGTCCGGGAACCGATGCCGCACTGGTGGCGGGAATCGCCTGGGTCCTGATTAACGAAGATCTGGTCGACCAGGCATTCCTCGACACATATTGCGTCGGTTATGACGAGAAAACCCTACCCGCTGACGCCCCCGCTAACGGACATTACAAGGCCTATATACTTGGCAATGGCGATGACAGTGTCGCTAAAACGCCCCAATGGGCCTCGCATGTCACAGGGATCCCGGCCGAGCGCATCATTAAACTGGCACGGGAAATCGGTAGTACAAAACCGGCGTATATTTGTCAGGGTTGGGATCCACAACGTCAAGCTAACGGCGAACTGACTTCGCGCGCGATCGCGATGCTGCCAATCCTGACCGGCAACGTTGGCATCAACGGCGGCAATAGCGGTGCACGAGAATCAACCTACACCATCACGATTGAACGCATGCCGCTGCCGGATAATCCCATCAAGACCCAGATATCCTGCTTTAGCTGGACCGACGCCATCGCCCGGGGTCCGGAAATGACCGCAACCCGCGATGGAGTGCGCGGTAAAGATAAGCTCGATGTACCGATTAAATTTATCTGGAACTACGCGGGCAACACCATTACTAATCAGCACTCAGATATCAATAAAACGCATGAGATCCTTCAGGATGATACGAAATGCGAAATGATAGTGGTCATCGAAAACTTCATGACCTCCTCGGCGAAATATGCCGATATCCTGCTGCCGGACCTAATGACCGTCGAACAGGAAGACATCATTCCTAACGACTATGCGGGCAACATGGGATACCTCATTTTTATTCAACCCGCGACGTCACCGAAGTTCGAACGCAAACCGATCTACTGGATAATGAGCGAAGTCGCCAAACGCCTTGGCAATGATATCTATCAACGGTTTACGGAAGGCCGTACTCAGGAACAGTGGCTCCAGTATCTGTATGCAAAAATGCTGGCCAAGGACCCCGCGCTCCCTTCTTATGACGAGCTGAAAAAAATGGGGATCTATAAACGCAAAGATCCTAACGGGCATTTTGTCGCTTATAAAAAATTCCGCGACGATCCGCAGGCCAATCCACTCAAAACACCGTCTGGAAAGATTGAAATTTACTCCAGCCGGCTGGCGAAAATTGCCAACACCTGGGAGTTGCAGAATGATGAAGTAATTAGTCCACTTCCCGTCTACGCCTCCACGTTTGAAGGGTGGGACGATCCTAAACGCAGCGCATTTCCGCTGCAGTTGTTTGGCTTTCATTACAAATCCCGTACGCACTCCAGCTACGGCAATATCGATGTTCTGCAGGCGTCCTGTCGTCAGGAAGTGTGGATCAACCCCGTCGATGCCCAAAAGCGTGGTATTGCAAATGGCGATATGGTGCGGGTCTTTAACGACCGCGGGGAAGTTCGTATTCCGGCCAAAGTGACGCCACGGATCCTGCCTGGCGTCAGCGCAATGGGCCAGGGTGCATGGCACGATGCCGATATGGCCGGCGACAAAATTGACCATGGCGCCTGCGTCAATACGCTGACAACACAGCGCCCTTCACCGCTGGCAAAAGGCAACCCACAGCACACTAATCTGGTCGAGATCGAGAAGGTTTAAGGACTAACCCATGACAACTCAGTATGGATTTTTTATTGATTCCAGTCGTTGCACCGGGTGCAAAACCTGCGAACTGGCCTGCAAAGACTACAAAGACCTCACTCCTGACGTCAGTTTCCGGCGGATTTACGAATATGCAGGTGGTGACTGGCAGGAAGACAACGGCGTCTGGCACCAGAACGTTTTTGCCTACTATCTCTCCATCTCCTGTAACCACTGCGAGGATCCGGCCTGCACCAAGGTTTGTCCAAGTGGTGCGATGCATAAGCGTGAGGATGGTTTTGTGGTGGTCGATGAAGACGTATGCATTGGCTGTCGCTACTGTCATATGGCCTGCCCGTACGGTGCGCCACAGTACAATGCTGCGAAAGGACATATGACCAAGTGTGATGGCTGCCATGATCGCGTGGCAGACGGCAAAAAGCCCATCTGCGTCGAGTCCTGTCCGCTGCGTGCGCTGGATTTTGGCCCCATCGACGAACTGCGCAAAAAACATGGTGAACTGGCTGCCGTCGCCCCGCTGCCGGGTGCGCACTTCACCAAACCAAATATTGTGATCAAACCAAACGCCAATTGCCGCCCGACCGGGGATACCACGGGTTTTCTGGCTAATCCAAAGGAGGTGTAATATGGGAAATGGATGGCATGAATGGCCGCTGGTACTGTTTACGGTGCTGGGCCAGTGCGTAGCCGGGGCGCTGATCGTCAGTGGTTGCGGCTGGCTGACAGCTAAAGACGAGCTGGCAAAACAACGTATCGTTCGCAGTATGTTTTTTCTCTGGCTGGTAATGGGCATCGCCTTTCTCGCCTCGGTTATGCATTTAGGTTCGCCGCTGCGCGCGTTTAACTCGCTGAACAAAATTGGCGCATCGGCGCTAAGTAACGAAATCGCCAGCGGTTCGCTGTTTTTCGCCGTCGGTGGCCTGTGGTGGCTGGTGGCGTTTCTCGGTAAAATGCCCGCAGCGTTAGGTAAAATCTGGATGCTATTGAGCATGTTGCTGGGCCTGGTATTTGTCTTTGCGATGACCAACGTCTACCAGATAGACACCGTCCCAACCTGGTATAACGGCTATACTACACTGGCGTTTTTCATGACGATGCTGCTCAGTGGACCGCTATTTGCCGCTCTGCTGCTGCGTGCTGCAGGTGTTTCTTTTAACGTCGTCAGATTCGCCGGTATCAGCGTATTGGCTCTGCTGGTTACGGTGGCCGTTATTGTGCTGCAGGGACTGTCACTCGGCGAGATCCACAGTTCGGTACAATCCGCCAGCGCGCTGGTTCCCGACTACGGCAGTTTACAGGTCTGGCGTGTGCTGCTGTTGGCTGCGGGTCTGGGTTGCTGGATATGTCCGTTGATCCGTCGCAAACGACCGTCCGTTGGCGGGTTGGCGCTCGGGTTAATTCTGGTGCTTGTCGGTGAAATCATTGGCCGCGGATTGTTTTACGGTTTACATATGACAGTCGGAATGGCTGTTGCAGGTTAACTTTCGGGTGCGGGGCAACCCGCACTGTTCAGGATTGTTTGCATGACCCATTTTTCACAACGAGACAACTTTTCTACTGCAGCGCGTGTGCTCGGCGCGCTGTTTTATTATGCCCCAGACAGTGCGGAAGCTTCGGCACTGGTCAGTGCATTAAGAACCGATGGCTGGCAGTCGCAGTGGCCGCTTGAAAAGACAACGCTTTCGCCGTTAGTCGATCAGTTTCAGGCTGATGCCGATGAGTCTCTCCCGCAGGCCTGGCAACGTCTGTTTGTTGGGCCTTATGCGCTCCCTTCTCCGCCATGGGGATCCGTCTGGCTGGATCGTGAAAACGTGTTGTTTGGCGACTCCACGCTGGCATTACGCCAGTGGATGCGGGACAACGGCATCCAGTTTGCCATGCAGCAAAATGAGCCAGAAGATCACTTTGGTTCGCTGCTGTTGCTGACGGCCTGGCTTGCCGAGAACGAACGCCACACCGAGTGCGAGCAACTGCTGGCCTGGCATCTGTTCCCATGGTCATCGCGCTTCCTTAATGTGTTTATCGAAAAAGCCGACCATCCGTTCTACCAGGCGCTGGGTGAACTGGCGCGTCTGACGCTGGCACAGTGGCAATCACAGTTACTGATCCCGGTAGCCGATAAGCCTTTGTTCCGTTAGTTTCGTCACAGGTAGGATGCGTCCTGCCTGTGGTGCATCCTGTTGCGCACGCTGAGCTTTTGCTTCTGTTACCTAATAGCCGCAAAATAGAGCGTCTGAATTTTCCAGTCTGGCCACTCATGCATCATTTACATGCTTACCCTGACCTGCGTGCCATGTTCCGCCGCCTGCTGATCGCCGCGTTGATTGGCGTCCTTGCTGCGCTGGCCGTCGCAGGATTTCGTCATGCCATGCTACTTCTCGAATGGTTGTTTCTGAGCAACAACACAGGGAGTCTGGTCAACGCAGCGACAAACCTTTCGCCCTTAAGGCGTATGCTGACACCTGCACTCGGCGGTCTGGCGGCTGGATTACTACTGTGGGGCTGGCAAAAATTTAACCGTTTACGTCCGCAGGCTCCCACTGATTATATGGAAGCCCTGCAAACCGACGGACAATTTGACGTCAGTGCAAGCCTGGTGAAATCGCTGGCATCGTTACTGGTCGTTGCCAGCGGGAGCGCCATCGGACGTGAAGGTGCCATGATTTTACTGGCGGCCCTGGCAGCCTCCTGCTTTGCTCAACGCTTTACCCCGCGTACAGAATGGAAGTTATGGATTGCCTGCGGCGCCGCTGCAGGTATGGCTGGAGCCTATCATGCCCCGCTGGCGGGCAGTTTATTTATTGCCGAAGTATTGTTTGGCACACTGATCCTCGCCTCACTGGGGCCGGTAGTGGTGTCCGCCGTAGTCGCATTACTCACCACCAATCTGCTTAGCGGCAGCAATGCGCTGCTGTATACCGTGCACCTGTCGCGGGAATTACATGCTCTGGAATACGTTATGATTGTCAGCACCGGTCTGGCTGCTGGCATCTGCGGACCGCTCTTCATGTGGTTGATGACCGCCAGCCATAATGTATTTTTGCGCTTAAAACTCTCGCCACCGTGGCAACTGGCGCTTGGCGGGTTGATCGTTGGCCTGCTTTCATTGCTCACGCCTACGGTCTGGGGTAATGGCTACAGCGTGGTGCAGTCATATTTACTTTCACCACCGCTGCTGGCCGTGGTTGGCGGGATTTTTATCTGCAAATTACTGGCGGTGCTTGCCAGCAGTGGATCCGGTGCTCCGGGTGGCGTGTTTACGCCAACGCTGTTTGTCGGCTTGTCGGTGGGCATGTTGCTGGGTCAGGTATGGGGATTATGGCTTCCGGGCTCGGATGAAATTGCCATTTTGCTGGGATTAACGGGGATGGCCACGCTGCTGGCGGCTACCACGCATGCACCAATAATGTCGACGTTGATGGTTTGTGAAATGACCGGGGAGTATCGCCTGCTCCCCGGATTACTGATCGCCTGTGTCCTGGCATCGGTACTGTCGCGTACGTTACGCCACGACTCTATCTACCGACAGCACGCTGCCGAGCATTGAAAGGCGGATGTACTGCGACAACTCACGCTGCTCTGCACGAGGCAGATAAGGCAGTTCACCGATCAGCGGTGCAGGTAATTTTTTACCCAGCACATCAATGATTTCCGCATAATGCGCCAGCCCAGGGTTAATGCGATTCGCAACCCAGCCAATCAACGGCAGTCCGTCGCTGGCTATCGCCTGCGCGGTGAGGATCGCATGATTAATACAGCCTTCCTGGATACCCACTACCATCAGCACCGGCAGTTGTTCCTGCACCACCCACTCCGATAACGGACGCAGATCGTTCATCAAGCTCCGCCAGCCTCCGGTGCCTTCCACGACAACGTGATCGACTTTTTCGCTGAGGCTTGCGAGACCGTTGGATAACAGGGTGTAATTGACCGGACCACTATGCGCCACGCTACTTTCATCTTCGCTCAACGCAATTGGGTTAATCGCCTCATAAGGCAGCTCGATAGATGACACACTTTGCAGTACCAGTGCATCTTTGTTGCGCAGACCTTCGGGCGTCTCTTTGCTGCCTTTGGCTACAGGTTTGTAACCCGCAACGCTTTTACCCCCTGACGCTAACGCTTGTAGTAATGCGCGGGAAACCACGGTCTTCCCAACAGAAGTGTCTGTACCTGTAATAAAGAAACGCTTCAGCATCACTAACTCCACCGTTATGCTTTGAAAATATAAGTCAGGAAAATAAAACAGTGGAGAAAGTCTAAGGTATGACGACCAGGATCAGCTTGAGATAGCGCAATTTTTCGTACAACAGTTAAAAAATGTTAACCCTGTAATAGACGAATCAACAAAGAACCGTTATACATCGCGTCCTTCACGAGCGCCGCCCCCGCCATCGTCCCCTGATTGGTAAACTGGGTGCTTTCAACGACTATATGCTGACTGTAAGCCGGAAGCGCCTGCTGACGAATGCTGTCCGCAATGGTAGGGAACAAGATATCTGCCGCTTTGCTGAGCGGAGAGCCAATCAATATCTTTTGCGGGTTGAACAAATTCACCATGATGGCAAGAATTCGACCGACGTGGGTCCCAACGCCGCTAATGATATCTTTCGCCAATAAATCACCCTGCATGGCCGCCAGACACAGCGCGTCTACCGTTAACGGTTGCCCATGTAGAGAAGAACTCATTGACTGCTTCAGGCGCACCTGCGCCAATTCGAGCACGCTGTCGACGCTGGCGATTGTTTCCAGACAACCATGGTTGCCGCAATAGCAGCGTTTACCGTAGGGATCGACCTGCGTATGGCCAATCTCCACCAGGCTACTGCTGCCTGCATGCAGCAAATGCCCGTCAGTGATCACCCCTGCACCCACGTTATGATCGATCACCACCTGAATGACGTCGCGCGCACCGCGCGATGCGCCAAAAAGCGCCTCGGCCATCGTCCAGGCGCTAATATCGTGCTGAATATACACCGGCACGCCGGTATGGTTCTCAAGCGCTTCGCCCAACGGCATCTCTTTGACATCTTCGTAAAATGGCATGCGATGAACGATACCGTTTTCAGTATCAATAATACCGGGTAAGGTGATGGCGATGGAGGTTAAGCGCTCCAGCTTTTGCTGGTGGCGGATGAAAAACTGATCGACCTGGGTTATCACGCGATCCAGCAACGGTATTTCGCTGACCAGCGCCATTTCAAGGCAATCTTCAACCACCAGCTTGCTGCTCAGATCGCGTAGCGCCAGAAAAATCTCGCCACGACTGATACGAATGGATAAGTAGTGCCAGGCCTCCGTTTCGACAACCAGCCCAACGGCCGGACGACCACGGCTACCCGCTTCCTTGATTTCCAGCTCTTGCACCAAATGCGCTTCGAGCATTTCGCGGACAATTTTGGTAATACTGGCAGGCGCCAATTGTGCCAGGCGGGAGAGATCAATACGCGATACCGGACCCAGCTGATCAATCAGGCGATAAACCGCACCCGCATTGGTCTGCTTAATTTGATCGATATGCCCAGGCTGACTATCAGCAACCACCACTTACTCCCTTTATTTTCGCGCTCCGAAATAATCTGCGGGCTATGGTGAAGCACTTCAATGGCTTCCGTCAACTTTTTACTTAGCCTTGTGATTTACTGCACATTTTCACCCATTTTTAAACTAAATTAACCGCTCTGAACGGCCACCAGAAGCTGCTCGCGAAAGCGTTGCGCGGCGTGACTTTGCTCATGATGCTTTGGCCACACTAACCACATTTCCGAGACAGCATCTTCTTCCGCTATCGGGATCCAACACATTTCATACAGTTGTACCCGTTTAAAAGAAGCAGGAAGTATAGAAACCCCTAATCCTGCGGCCACCAGCCCAATGATAGTCATCGCCTCGCCAACCTCCTGTGCAATCGTCGGCTTCAGTCCATAGCGACGCATCAGGCCCAGAATATCGTCATACAACCCTGTCCCCACATGGGGGTCAAAAAAGACAAATGGCTCATTCGCCAGTTCGGCCAACGTGACCACGGGTTTTTGGGCCAACGGATGCGCACGTGGGATCATTGCCATCAGTGGTTCATGCAGAATGATTTCACGCTCCAGCGTTTCCGGAAGCTGCGTATTGCGCAGAAGCCCCAAATCCAGCGTTCCTTCATTGAGCGGAGCAATTTGCTCACGCGTGTTCATTTCGCGGGTTTGCATATGCACTGCCGGGTAGCTTTGGCGAAACATAGATAACGTATCTGAAACCGCTTTGATAAACGGCGCGGACGACGTAAAGCCGATACGCAATTCCCCTGCTTCTCCCAGATGCAAACGCTCAGCCCTGGCGGCGGCTTCATTAACCAGCCCGAGGATCTGCCGACTGTCCGCCAGAAACTGCTTTCCGGCAGAGGTCAGTGCCACGCTACGGTTAGTTCGGGCAAGTAACCGGGCACCAACCTGCTGTTCAAGGATCTGGATCTGCTGACTTAGCGGCGGTTGCGAAATGTTTAACCGCGCCGCCGCCCGACCAAAATGCAACTCTTCGGCAACGGCCACAAAGTAACGTAAATGACGCAGTTCGATATTCATATTTTTAAAATATTATTTGAGATTATTAATATATTAGACAGAATATTGTGATTTTCATACTCTTAAGGCTGGTCCTGTAGACGTAATTGAATGAGCAAGGATTTCAAGTGAGCCGTACAACAACTGTCGATACCGCGCCAACAAGCGATGTTGATGAACAGATAGTTACCCCGCCGGATGGATTTATCAAACGCGGAACATCCCCATTTATGCGCGTCACGCTGGCGCTGTTTTCCGCCGGACTGGCGACTTTTGCCCTCCTCTATTGCGTACAACCCATACTACCAGTGCTCTCGCACGAGTTTGGGGTCTCTCCCGCTAGCAGCAGTATCTCGCTTTCCATCTCGACGGCGATGCTGGCGATAGGGTTACTGTTTACCGGCCCACTTTCAGATGCTTTTGGCCGCAAGCCGGTGATGGTTACCGCGCTGCTGCTCGCCTCTTGTTGTACGCTGCTTTCAACGATGATGACCAGCTGGCACGGTATTTTAATCATGCGTGCTCTGATAGGACTTTCACTGAGCGGCGTCGCGGCGGTAGGGATGACCTATCTGAGTGAAGAAATTCATCCCAGTTTCGTCGCCTTCTCAATGGGCTTGTATATCAGCGGTAACTCGATTGGCGGTATGAGTGGTCGCTTGATCAGCGGTGTGTTTACCGACTTTTTTAACTGGCGTATCGCGCTGGCGGCGATCGGCTGTTTTGCCCTTGCCTCTGCACTGATGTTCTGGAAAATCTTACCGGAATCCCGTCATTTCAGACCTACGTCGCTGCGCCCGAAAACGTTGTTTATCAACTTCCGCTTGCACTGGCGCGACAAAGGTTTGCCGCTGCTGTTTGCGGAAGGTTTTTTACTGATGGGATCGTTTGTCACGCTGTTTAATTACATCGGCTACCGCCTGATGCTCTCCCCGTGGGAGCTCAGCCAGGCGGTTGTAGGTTTGTTATCTGTGGCGTATCTGACCGGGACCTGGAGTTCGCCAAAGGCGGGTTCTATGACCACTCGTTATGGCCGTGGCCCGGTAATGCTCTTTTCAACAGGCGTGATGTTGGTTGGACTTTTGATGACTCTGTTCACATCGCTATGGCTGATCTTCGCCGGGATGCTGCTCTTTTCAGCCGGGTTCTTTGCCGCGCACTCCGTAGCAAGCAGTTGGATTGGACCACGAGCAAAACGCGCTAAAGGCCAGGCTTCTTCCCTGTATCTGTTCAGCTATTATCTGGGATCCAGTATTGCCGGTACGCTGGGCGGTGTGTTCTGGCACAGCTATGGCTGGAACGGCGTGGGCGGATTTATCGCCCTGATGCTGGTGCTGGCGTTGCTGGTCGGTGCGCGTTTGCACCATCGTCTGCACGTATAATCCGCGATGCCCGGGTTCCGGGCATCACCTTCATCACCCTGGCTGTAACGTCTGAGCCGCCATCTGCAGAGCAACAACTGTCCCGTTCATCACTATATGCAGCAAAATTGGCATCAACAGACCATTGCTTTTCAGTCTGGCCAGGATCAACACCTGCGACACAAGAAACAACATCAGCAACGTGCGTAGATCCACATACTGCGTATGCATGATGGCAAAAATGACCGATACCACCACTGACGACAGCCAGGTTTTATTATTGAACCAGTACTGTAACGCGTTGAATAAACAGCCTCTGAAAACAATTTCTTCATAAACTGGCGCGATAAATATCAGGGTCAACGTAGATAACCACAACGCATAACTACTTAAGGATATTTGGCTGGTCACCCACGCTTCGGTTTGTCTGAGACCCAAAATCAATGGCAGGATAAGCTGAATAAACAGCAGCCCCGCGAACAAAATGGCAAACCACCTGGCGTTGAAAATGCCTTTGCCCAGTCCCTCTCTTTTTCTAAAGAAGAAATAATACAGCGGAACCAGCACAATAAATTCCAGCGCAAACAGCAGCGGAAAAAGTAACCCTTTGGCAAGCAGGTCCTGACTCGCGGGGAAAAACAACGGGGTAAACGTGAGGCCAAACATCAGTAAAAACATTGAAAAGCAGCCAGCAACTGCTTTAGTCCTGGCGATATACAGGTTGTCGGCATCCTGTGACATACGATCTCCTTGCGCTCATCGAAGATAAGTTGATGAATTACCTATGCATGATAAAAATTCTCATTATCACTGACAACCTACCAACTTTTACGCAATGCCCATGAGTACAATACCAAAACCCTCTTTACTCCGGAACTTCACCGTCAACTACTCAGAGGAGAATCCGCCAGCGGCAACGAGAAACGGAAGCAGGCCCCTGCCGTTGAGCTAACCAGATGTATATCTCCTCCATGCAGTTCGAGCATTCTACGCACGATCAGTAAGCCCAGGCCGCCGCGCTCGGCCCGCTGCTCATGGGGAATTAACGCGGTCGGGCGCTGAAACAATACTTCTCGCACAGCTTCTTCTACCCCTGGCCCGCTGTCCTGCACTTCGGCTAACAAACGGTCTTCATCACGCCAGACTTTTAGCCGCACTTCGCCTCCGTCAGGCGTATGACGGATAGCGTTATCCAGCAAATTCGTCACGACTCTTTCTATCATCGATAAATCGGCATTCACCAGCGGTAACGGCCCCGTTACGTCAAGGTGCAACTGCAAATGACGCGTGGCAACAGGGAGATCAAATTTCTGTGCCACGTCCTGGATCAATTCACCAATAGCAAAACGTTCACGCTGCGGTTTTATACCGCCATGCTCCAGCCTTGCCAGCTCAAACAGCTGTTGTGACAGATGGCGAACTTTATGCCCCTGGCGCAGCGCGATGCTAAGATAATGCCGGTTTTCCTCAGGCGTCATCGTATCGGCTTTCAGCGACAGCATTTCCAGATACCCCAACAGCGAAGTCAACGGCGTGCGTAAATCGTGCGAAATATTGGCAATAAACTCTCTGCGCTGACGATCGCTGTCTGCTAATAAATCCCACTGCTGGGCAATTTTCTGCGCTAACTCGATAAACGCATTGTTCAGCAGCGCTATTTCATTCTCCGGTACCGGTTCGGGATTTTTTTGTGCCAATTGTTTGATGACGGCAATGCTGTCCTTCTCCAGTTTTACCACCTGTCCGGTTAGCCTTTTTACTGGATTAGTCACCCATCGCCACACCAGAAAACCTGCAATTCCACCGGCTAATAAAACCAGTATTAACGTCCAGGCAACGGTATTCCAGAGCGTTTTTTGCCAGGCGGTATTCGCCAGCATATTCAGATCTTCGCCCTGCAGAATAATGTACAAATAGCCATGTAGCTCACCGTTATATAAAACTGGCGCGGCGCTGAATACCTTTTGCTGGCTGCTACGCGGATCGTTGCCATAGACGGGCAACGCAGCTGAGTTAAGGAAATCCTGTATCGGCTGTACGCTAATTTTCTGCCGCTGGATATGCCCCGGCGGTGCGGCATCAGCAAGTATTTCACCTGACGGTGAAATCAGATACAGCTCCACGCTGGGGTTGAGCGTCATCAGGTGATTAAACAATCCTTTTAACGCCTGGCGATTAATCTGCCCGCTGGTATCAATAAGCGACTCACTTTTGACAATCTTGCTCGCCAGCTCCAGCGAGAGCCTTTGCACCATGGCGTCGCCATACTGTTTACTGCTGCGGATCTGGACAACACTGACGGTAACCGCACAAATCAGCATAATGGCGGTAAAGACGAGGGTCAGACGCTGGCTCAGCGACAGGCGATAAATCATGGCTGATGCTCCGCGTTAACCGCAGCAAGCTTATAGCCTCGTCCCCAAACCGTGAGAATAATTTCCGGCTCCGCAGCATCCTTTTCAATTTTGGTCCGCAGGCGATTAATATGACTGTTCACCGTATGCTCATACCCTTCATGCTGGTAGCCCCACACCTGATCTAACAGCGCCTGACGCGAAAAGACCTCGCCTGGATGACGGGCGAAAAAATAGAGCAGATCGAATTCGCGCGGCGTTAAATCGAGGGATTTACCATGCAGCCGGACTTCCCGGGCTAATGGGTCAATCTCTACGCCATGAACGGTGATAATCCCCGCCTCCATACGTAGGTTCTGACTCATCGCTTCCTGACGACGAAACAATGCCTTTACCCGGGCCATCAACTCCAGCACCGAGAAAGGTTTGGCCAGATAATCATCGGCACCCATTTCCAGCCCCAATACACGGTGCGTTTCGCTGGTGCGGGCGCTGATGATAATGACGGGCAAATAAAAACTCATTTGGCGAATGCGACGACAAATCTCCAGCCCGTCGACACCCGGCAGCATCAGATCGAGGATAACGGCATCCCAGACGTGTTTCTCCAGTTGTTCAAGCGCACGAGCTCCGTCTGCCTCATGAACAATCTCGTAACCCTCATCCTTTAGGCTAAGCTGCAAAAGTGAGGCAATATCGCTGTCATCTTCAACCAAAAATATCTTTTTCGCGCCTGCCATCAGTGTCATCCCCCTCTCGTCGTGCTGAAAGCTTACCTCAGGCAAGGGGCGGAAGTTATCACAAAATTTTTAACTTTTCGTGAGGATCCAGGGATACGCATGCGAGCAGTATGTCGTTACAGACACGTCAGACATCAACAGGGAAACGTCGCTTTGTTTTCCTTAACATGAAAATAAGAAGGAAAAGTCATGCTAAAAAAACGTCCACTTCGGGAAGCAGATGTTACAGCCGAGTCAGTATTTTTTATGCAACGACGACAGATCCTCAAAGCTCTAGGGATAGGTGCGGCTGCGGCCACGCTGTCCTCCCCTACACAGGCTAATTTGCTGGATTGGTTTAAAGGCAACGATCGTCCACCCGCACCCGCAGGCAAAGCGCTTGAGTTCACAAAGCCCGAACGCTGGCAAAACAGCCTGTCACTGACGCCAGAAGACAAGGTGACGGGCTACAACAATTTCTACGAATTTGGTCTGGATAAAGCCGATCCTGCCGCCAATGCCGGTAGCCTGAAAACCGATCCCTGGACGTTAACCATCAGCGGTGAGGTCAACAAACCTTTAACCTTGGATCATGATGCGCTGACCACACGCTTTCCATTAGAAGAGCGTATTTATCGGATGCGTTGCGTTGAGGCCTGGTCGATGGTTGTGCCGTGGGTGGGTTTTCCGTTGCATAAATTACTGGCGCTGGTTGAGCCAACTAGTCACGCCAGATACGTCGCTTTTGAAACACGCTACGCCCCTGATGAAATGCCGGGTCAGAAAGACCGCTTTATTGGCGGTGGGTTGAAATATCCCTATGTCGAAGGTCTTCGTTTGGATGAGGCTATGCACCCGCTCACACTTCTCACCGTAGGCGTATATGGCAAAGCATTGCCGCCGCAAAACGGGGCGCCGATACGCCTGACCGTACCCTGGAAATACGGCTTCAAGGGCATTAAATCGATAGTCAGTATCAAGCTGACGCGTGAGCAGCCACCGACGACCTGGAATATGTCAGCACCGAATGAATACGGATTTTACGCCAACGTAAATCCGCAGGTTGATCACCCTCGCTGGTCTCAGGCTACTGAGCGTTTTATCGGTTCGGGTGGCATTCTCGATGTACAGCGACAGCCCACGTTACCTTTTAATGGTTATGCCGATGAGGTGGCATCGTTATATCAGGGCATGGATCTTCGGGAGTATTTTTAAGTGAGGTTGACTACAAAACAGATAACCGGCCTGAAAGTGCTGCTGCATCTCGCCGGTTTTTTACCCCTGCTATGGCTCTTCTGGGCCGCGCAGCATGGCGGATTGGGTGCCGACCCGGGAAAAGATATCCAGCACTTTACGGGCATTACCGCGCTGAAGTTTTTGCTGGTTACCCTGCTGGTATCGCCGCTTGCGCGCTATGCAAAGCAGCCTTTGTTGTTTCGTACCCGGCGGTTGTTAGGTTTATGGTGCTTTGCATGGGCCACACTGCATATAACCAGCTATGCTCTGCTGGAACTGGGTATACAAAACCTGGGATTGTTGGGTCGTGAACTGGTTTCACGCCCATGGCTAATGCTGGGTATGGCCGGTTGGATTATCTTATTCCTGTTGACGTTGACCTCGACACAAGCCGCTCAGCGTAAAATGGACAAACGCTGGCAAACATTGCACAACTACGTCTACCTGGCCGCCATTTTGCTACCGCTGCATTATCTGTGGTCGGTAAAAGTGTTATCACCGCTCCCTATTATCTACGCCATCTGTTTTGTGGTTCTGCTGGCTTTTCGCTATAAAAAACTGTTACGGAAAACCGGGTACAAAGGTGTGTTTATGAAAAGTGAGTGAATCACGGTAAACTTCTTAACCACACCTAAACAGAACGAGAACAAAAAATGAGTAACAATGATAATTACCATCAGCTCACCCGCACGTTCCAGCGGCTCTCTCGCTTCTCCCACCTCTCGGCAATCGCCAGTTGGGACATGTTTACCATGATGCCGCCAGGAGGCAGTAAAGCCCGAGCCGAAGCGTTGGCCGAGCTGAGCGTGCTTGAGCACCAACTGTTAACTGACCCGAAAGTGGCAACGTGGATTGCCGCAGCGCAACAGGAAGCTCTCAACGATGTAGAACAGGCGAACCTGCGCGAAATGTCTCGATTGCATCACCAGGCATCCTTGTTGCCCGAATCGTTGGTAGAAGCAAAATCACTTGCGGGAAGCCGCTGTGAGCATGCCTGGCGTAGCCAGCGACCAGCTAATGACTGGGAAGGATTTTCCGAAAACCTGAAAGAGGTTGTGAAGTATAGCCGCGAAGAAGCCCGACTGCGCGCAGAAGCAAAAGGTTGTTCGCCGTATGACGCGCTACTGGACATCTTTGAACCAGGAATGACCAGCGCTCAGTTGGATGTCCTTTTCGCAGACGTTAAAAGTTGGCTGCCCGATCTGCTAAACAAGGTGGTGGCAAAGCAGTCTCAGCAGTCGCTCATCGCCCCGGTAGGTCCCTTCCCATCAGCTGTACAGCGAGAGCTGGGTCTTGAAACAATGGCACAGCTAGGTTTCGACTTTACCGCTGGTCGGCTGGATATCAGTGCACATCCTTTCTGTGGCGGCGTACCAGAAGATGTTCGCATTACCACCCGCTATGATGAAAACGAATTACTCAGCGCACTGTTTGGCGTGATCCATGAAACCGGTCATGCGCGCTATGAGCAAAACCTGCCACGCAGCTGGTCTGGGCAACCTATTGCTCTGGCACGCTCAACCGCCATTCATGAGTCCCAGAGTCTGTTCTTTGAGATGCAGCTGGGACGCAGTAAAGCCTTTCTGATGCGGTTAATTCCGGCTGTAACGCGCCACTTTGGCAATCAGGCAGCGTTTGAAGAAAGCAATTTCATCGCCTGGAACCAGCAGGTTAAACCCGGGTTTATCCGTGTTGATGCTGACGAGGTAAGCTATCCCGCTCACGTGATCCTGCGTTATGAAATCGAACGTGCGCTTATTAATGGCGATATTGAAGTGGATGATATCCCTGCATTGTGGAACGAGAAAATGCAGGCCTGGTTGGGGCTGTCAACGATCGGAAACTACCGTAACGGTTGTATGCAGGATATTCACTGGACTGACGGCGGCTTTGGCTACTTCCCTTCCTATACATTAGGCGCCATGTATGCAGCGCAGTTGTTCAGTGCCGCTAACCGCGCATTGCCTGATTTGAATCAGTCTATTGCCCAAGGTGAGTTCGGTGCTCTGTTTGAGTGGTTACGTCAGAACATCTGGCAGCATGGCAGCCGCTTTACTACTGAACAGCTTATTACCCAGGCGACCGGGGAGCCGCTCAGCAGCCGTTATTTCCGTTCTCATCTGGAATCCCGCTATTTGTAATCTCATACCGTGAGTCATTGTACATATCGTTACACGCCGAAACCAATGACTCACGGAAGCCCTGTGTTTACAGCGATATAGTTATTTCAACGGCCCCGCAGTGGGGTTGAATGAAAAACCAAATCGAGGGTATGAGAATGAAAAAAGTATTAGCTCTGGTTGTTGCCGCTGCTATGGGTCTGTCTTCTGCTGCTTTTGCTGCTGAAACAACTGCTACTACCGCTCCGACTGCTGCTGCAACCACCAAAGCAGCGCCGGCAAAAACCACGCATCATAAAAAACAGCACAAAGCAGCGCCGCAGAAAGCGCAGGCTGCCAAGAAACACGCTAAAAAATCCACCACTAAACCGGCTGTAGAACAAAAAGCGCCAGAGCAGAAAGCTCAGGCTGCTAAAAAACACACCAAAAAAGCAGCAACCAAGCCAGCAGCAGAACAAAAAGCACCAGAGCAGAAAGCTCAGGCCGCTAAAAAACACACCAAAAAAGCCGTAAAACACGACACCGCTAAACCAGCAGCTCAACCTGCAGCATAACGCATTTGTAGTTACTATGGCGTCCCCCACGCCATAGCATACGGCGCTAGATCGACCTGATGTAGCGCCGCCATTCGGAGGGTAAAATGGTGTCACATTACCGCTTTGAGTTCATTCTTATTACTCTGATAATTTGCGCCCTCATTGCCATGCATTTTTATCTTTCCTGAGTGTAGTTATCTGATTTTACTCCCACTTTCTCGCCGTCCCGTCTATAGTATTAACTGAGGGTTTGCTGTTTATAATCATAATTCCCCACCAGAGTGTGATATGCATAAAACCATTGCTGTATTACTGGGCTCAATTTGTTTTTTTCCTGTTGTTGCGCATGCGGATCAGCCAGCAACGACCACCGCTGAAGCAGAAAACATAAAAACGCTGTTTTTTGGTCATGACGATCGCACGAAAGTAACGGACCCAACGCAATCACCGTGGGACGCTATCGGACAACTGGAAACCGCCAGTGGTAATCTGTGTACCGCCACGCTCATTTCACCGCATCTGGCCCTGACTGCCGGACACTGCTTGCTCGCTCCACCGAAAGGCAAACCGGATAAAGCCGTCGCGTTACGCTTTGTGTCGAAAAAGGGTGTCTGGCGCTATGAAATCCATGGAATCGAAGGACGGGTTGATCCCTCACTCGGTAAGCGTTTGAAAGCCGATGGCGATGGCTGGATTGTGCCGCCATCAGCAGCCCCGTGGGATTTTGGTCTGGTGGTGCTGCGTTACCCGCCTTCCGGAATCACGCCCCTACCATTATTTGAAGGTGATAAAGCGGCGTTAACCGCGGCGCTGAAAAGCGCCGATCGCAAAGTCACACAGTCGGGCTATCCGGAAGATCATCTGGACGATTTGTACACCCATCAGGATTGTGTGGTGACCGGCTGGGCGCAGAATACCGTCTTGTCGCACCAGTGCGACACGCTACCGGGCGACAGCGGTTCACCATTGATGCTTAAGACAGATTCAGGCTGGCAGTTGATTGGCGTACAAAGCTCCGCTCCGGCGGCAAAAGATCGCTGGCGAGCCGATAATCGCGCCATATCCGTGACCGGTTTTCGCGATAAGCTGGAAGAGTTGGCGCAGGAGTAACATATGCTGCCCGCATTAACGGGCAGCACGGATATCAGGCAAGTTTAATCATCACCATTCCGGCCAGCAGCAGCGCCACGCCAATCCAGCCTTTATTATTCAGGCGCTGACCAAACAACACCCAACCAGCCGCTAACGTCGCGGCAATCCCAAACCCGCCCCACAAAGCGTAGGCAACAGAAAGGTCAATACCCTTTACCGCCTGCGACAGCGCGCTAAAGGCCGCTAACACGGCAGCCAGCGACAGCACGCCATAAATCTTGCGGCGAAATCCATCAGAAAACTTCAAAAAGACGTTAGCGACTATTTCCAGCACGATGGCCATGCCAAGCCAGGCACCATGAACCCACTCAAACTGCTGCATGGGTCACCTCTTTGCTCGTTTTGGCAGGTTTTCGAGTACCAGACTTGATCAGCACAATGCCTAATACCAGCGAGACCAGTCCAGCCACTTTCATCGTGGACAAGGTTTCATCAAATAACAACACACTAAACAGCGTAATAAATAAAATACCGATACCTTCCCACAAGGCATAGGCCACACCAAGGGCAATTTTTTTAACAGCAAAACTAAGGAAAATATATGATAAGGCGATCATTACCAGCATTAAAATAAAGCCTGAATTACCATGGCCAACGCTTGCCCATTTCATTGACAGCGTACCAGTAATTTCAGCCGTGATGGCCAGACCTAATAATATCCAGTAAAACATGATGCTTCTCCTGCTTGAGAATATAGTCCTTTAGGCCTACTGCATGCAGTAAACCAAAAAATAAAATTAGTTAGCTCAGCGCACAGCGCCAGCTCAGGCAGAAGAAGGGACTAAAGCGCGTTGCGCCAGTGTTGCTCACCCGCAAGCAAGAAAGTGGAGGAGGTACGAAGAAGTGTAGGTAAACGCAAAAACATCCTGAACATATTGTCCATAATATTACAATTATCCGCAGTGTTGCTTCTCATCATCGCGGATGATAATTGTCCTCGGTAGTTAAACACAGATGATTTGTATCATAGCTTCAAGACGAACTCAAAGTCTTTTCACTTCTTTACCTGCCCCGTTTGATTTTTGTTATAACGGCTCGACGCAAATCACATTATTATGCAGATTCAAAAATGAAAAATGCGGGAATACACATGGCGAAACCGATCATCACGCTTAACGGTCTAAAAATAGTCATTATGCTGGGCATGCTGGTTATCATCCTGAGCGGTATTCGCTTTGCCGCAGATATCATCGTCCCCTTTATTCTGGCGTTATTTATAGCCGTTGTGCTCAATCCCGTGGTGCAGCGGATGGCCAAGCTTCGCATACCGCGCGTAATTGCGGTGTCATTGCTTATCGTTATTATTGTAATGTTAATGGTGCTGCTGTTGGCGTATTTAGGTACATCCTTAAATGAACTTGCGCGAACGCTACCGCAATATCGCTCTTCACTGGTTATCCCACTAAAAAATCTTGAACCATGGCTACAACGCGCAGGGATCGGCGTTTCCGTGGACGAGCTCGTCAAATATATCGATCCGAACGCGGCAATGACGCTGGTGACCAATTTACTGGCGCAGCTTTCAAATGCTATGTCATCGATATTTTTACTGCTACTGACTGTAGTTTTTATGCTACTGGAAGTACCGCAACTGCCCAACAAACTCAAACAAATGATGAGTCGCCCCATTGAAGGTATGGCGGCGATTCAACGCGCCATCGACAGCGTCTCCCACTATCTGGTGCTTAAAACGGCAATCAGCATTGTGACCGGGTTGGTCGCCTGGGGCATGCTTGCTGCATTGGATGTGCGCTTCGCCTTTGTCTGGGGATTACTGGCCTTCGCCCTGAACTACATCCCTAATATTGGTTCGGTATTGGCAGCCATTCCCCCTATTGCTCAGGTGCTGGCATTCAGCGGCCTTTACGATGCGCTGGTGGTTTTGGCAGGCTATCTGGTCATCAACCTGGTATTCGGGAATATCCTCGAACCTCGGATCATGGGCCGCGGGCTGGGGCTGTCTACGCTGGTGGTATTTCTGTCATTGATCTTCTGGGGCTGGTTGCTCGGTCCCGTTGGGATGCTGCTTTCTGTGCCGCTAACCATCATCGTGAAAATCGCGCTTGAACAAACCAACGGCGGTCAAAGCATTGCCGTACTGCTTAGCGATCTGAATAAAGAATGAGTTTTCGCCCCGCCATTACGGAGCATTTCCTTTATCGTTTCACGCGGAAAGCCAAAACGGCGCTTAACAGCGTAAATAGCGCTATTATCCACGCCATGGTCCAGGGCGTACCATCACTGAAGGCGGCCAGCAGCAACGATGAGATAATACCGCTGCCGTATTGCAACGCGCCAATCAGCGCCGAAGCTGAACCCGCAATGTTCGGTACCGCGTCCAACGCCGCGGCAGTCGACGTCGCGGCAATAATGCCATTCATCGAGAACAGCAGAAAAATGGAAACGATAATGGCAACAATTCCGCCTGACTCCAGCTTAACCAGCAGTGCGAGCGCCACTGCGGCCAGCGCCGCCAGCATCGTCGCATACTTCAGTAGTTGTTCCAGAGAGTGGCGCTGCACCAGACGACGATTTACCACGCTCATCGCCATAACGCCGACAATGTTTAGCGCAAACAACCAGCCGTAATGCTGTGGATCAACATGGTAATAGCTAATATAAACAAACGGTGACCCGGTAATAAACGCGTACGCACCGACGTAATAAAACGTCAGGCTCAGGGTATAGCGCATAAAACGCCCATTGGTTAACAACGAACGGTAGTTACGAAATGCACCAGCTAAAGAGGCTTTCACCCGCTTCTCTTCCGGCAATGTTTCGGGCAGCCAGTTTAAGGAGATAAACATCAGCGCACCAATCACCACCAGCAGCCAAAAAATAGAGTGCCAGGTGCTCAGGCGAATAATTTGCCCGCCAATCAATGGCCCGGCGATTGGCGCAATCGCCATCACCAACACCAGGGTCGAGAGCATTTGCGCCGCACGAGTACGTGCAAAGAGATCGCGGATCATCGCTCGCGCCAGCATAGGCCCGGTACAGGCTCCAAGCGCCTGAAACACCCGCCAGAAAACAATTTGCGTGATACTTGTAGACAGCGCACACCCTGCGGAACCAATGATAAATAGCACCATGCCGATAAACAGCGGCTTACGCCGCCCCATATGATCGCTAATCGGCCCCCAAATCAACTGTGCGATAGTAAAACCAATTAAGAAACCAGTAATCGTCAGCTCAACATTGCCATGTAAATCCTTGGCCATCGTCGGCATTGCTGGAAGATAAATATCGGTAGAAAGCGATGTAAAGGCCATCAGGCCACTGAGGATCAGAATAAAAGTAAGACCGGTCTGGCTTGCGGTAGTTACCGGTGAGGCATGTTCACGTGTACGCATAGTGCCCTGTCATGTTCTAAAAAGTCAGGTCGCAGTATATAGACAACGTATTGCCGTGATTAGACGGTTTAAACCGCATGAGTTTATGAACTGAGATCATGAATGGTGAAATCATATGCGTCATATTTTGTGACTGAGTTCCAACAATTACCATTCAGAAATGAATTCTACTCATAGGTCCATGCGAATTTCACAGACTAATCGTATCAACACAGATTTGCTAATCTGCAGCCAATGCAACGATGATGCTCAGGAGAACCCAATGAATACAACAGTTCTGAATAACGGTGTTGAGATGCCCCTGCTCGGATTTGGCGTTTATCAAATGACTGATGCCTGCGAATGTGAGCAAGCCGTACGGGATGCCATTGATACAGGATATCGCCTGATTGATACCGCTGCCTCCTACCAGAATGAAACTCAGGTCGGCAATGCTCTTAAGCAAAGCGGAGTCCCCCGCGAGGCGCTTTTTGTGACTACCAAACTGTGGTTACAGGATACCAACTATGCAGGCGCAAAGGCGCAATTCGCACGTTCTCTGCAACGGCTTCAACTGGATTATATTGACCTTTATTTGATTCATCAGCCCTATGGCGATGTACACGGTGCCTGGCGCGCGATGGAAGAATTATATGAAGAAGGGAAAATCCGCGCGATTGGCGTGAGTAACTTTCATCCGGATCGTCTGGCGGATTTAATCGCTTTCAATCGCATTATTCCAGCCGTTAACCAGATTGAGGTGAATCCTTTTCATCAGCAGCCGCATGCCGTGGCCTGGATGCAGAGCCGGAATATTCAACCGCAAGCCTGGGCACCGTTCGCTGAAGGACGCAATGACCTGTTTCAGAACCCAGTCTTAGCGGCTATTGGTGAAAAATATGGCAAAAGCGTTGGTCAAGTCGTGCTGCGTTGGATTTATCAACGTGGGATTATTTCGCTGGCGAAAACCGTGCGTAAAACGCGGATGGCCGAGAATATTCAGGTGCTGGACTTTGCCCTAACGGCGGAAGAGATGACGCAAATTGCCGCGATGGACAGCGGAACCAGTGCGTTCTTCTCGCATCGCGATCCGGCTCGTGTGGAATGGATCACCCAGCGTAAACTGGATGTTTAAAAAAACGGCCTCCGCAGAGGCCGTCTTACTTTTACTGGCAATTACAGCGCTTTCAGGATCGCATCCACGCTGGCTTTGGCATCGCCAAACAGCATATGGGTGTTATCTTTAAAGAACAGCGGGTTCTGCACACCTGCATAGCCGGTGTTCATTGAACGTTTGAACACAATTACGTTCTGCGCTTTCCACACTTCCAACACCGGCATGCCGGCGATCGGGCTGCGCGGGTCATCCTGCGCTGCCGGGTTTACCGTGTCGTTGGCACCAATGACCAGCACGGTATCGGTATCGGCGAAATCATCGTTGATCTCATCCATTTCCAGCACGATGTCATAAGGGACTTTGGCTTCCGCCAGCAGCACGTTCATATGACCTGGCAAGCGCCCTGCTACCGGGTGAATACCAAAACGCACTTTGATGCCGCGCGCGCGCAGTTTCTCAGTAATTTCCGCGACCGGATACTGTGCCTGAGCCACTGCCATGCCGTAGCCCGGGGTGATGATCACGGAGTGCGAGTTCTTCAGCATTTCTGCTGTGTCTTCCGCAGTAATCTCACGATGTTCACCCACTTCTTCATCAGACCCGGTAGAAGAACCGTCAGAACCAAAGCCACCCGCAATAACGCTGAAAAATGAACGGTTCATCGCCTTACACATAATGTAAGACAGGATCGCACCAGAAGAACCGACCAGCGCACCGGTAACGATCAGCAGATCGTTGCTGAGCATAAAGCCCGCCGCTGCCGCCGCCCAACCTGAATAGGAGTTAAGCATTGAAACGACAACCGGCATATCCGCACCGCCGATGGACGCCACCAGATGCCAGCCAAAAGCCAGTGCAATAATGGTCATCACCAGCAGCGCCAGAACCTGCAGGCCCACGCTTTCGGTACGAACAAACACCACCAGCAGCAGGAAAGAAACGACCAGCGCCGCGAGATTCATCTTGTGACGATTCGGCAGCATCAGCGGTTTAGAGGAGATCTTGCCGCGCAGTTTGCCAAAAGCCACCACAGAACCGGTAAAGGTCACCGCACCGATGAAGATACCCAGGAACACTTCCGTCAGGTGAATGTTCACCAGAATCGGCTCCAGGCCCGTATCGTGATACAGGTAGCTGTTGAAACCCACCAGTACCGCAGCCAGACCGACGAAGCTGTGCAGAATCGCCACCAGCTCCGGCATCTCGGTCATTTCGACTTTCTTCGCCAGACGAATACCAATCGCGCCGCCGATGATCATCGCTACCAGGATCCACGCAACGTTGCCGGTATCCGGACCAAAAATCGTAGCAATCAGCGCAATCGCCATCCCGGCGATACCGTAGTTGTTACCCTGCTGAGAGGTTTCGTGTTTCGAAAGCCCCGCCAGACTAAAAATAAACAGGATCGCGGCAACAATGTATGCAGCTGTAACTAATCCTCCAGACATATGTTACCCCTTAGTTTTTCCGGAACATTTTCAGCATGCGCTGAGTCACGGTGAAGCCACCGAAAATATTAATGCTGGCAATAAGCACCGCGATAAAGCTCAGGAAACTCACCCAGCCACCCTGGCCAATTTGCAATAACGCCCCAACCACGATAATCCCCGAGATGGCGTTAGTTACAGACATCAGCGGAGTATGCAACGCATGTGACACATTCCAGACCACGTAGTAACCCACCACGCAGGAAAGCGCGAACACCGTAAAGTGACCAAGGAACTCTTTCGGTGCGACGTCGGCGAGCCAGCCAAACAAAATCACTACCAGCGCCATCAGCGCATATTTGCGCCACGGAGAGACAGGTTTTTTCTCTTCTTTCGGCGCAGGTGCGGCTTTTGGCGCAGCCTGCGGCTGAGCAGAAACCTGGATAGGCGGCGCAGGCCAGGTTATTTCACCATCTCGAACTACCGTGACACCACGCACAACCACGTCGTCAAAATCGACAGTGATATTGCCGTCTTTCTCTTTGCACAACAGTTTGAGCAGGTTGACGAGGTTCGTGCCGTACAATTGGGAAGATTGCGTTGGCAGACGGCCAGGCAGATCGGTATAACCGATAACCTTCACACCGTTCTCGGTGGTGGTCACCTGATTAGGCACGGTATATTCGCAGTTACCACCGTTTTGCGCGGCAAGATCGACAATCACGCTGCCCGCTTTCATCGAATCGACCATTTCACGGGTGATCAGTTTCGGGGCCGGTTTGCCCGGGATCAGCGCAGTGGTAACGATAATGTCGACGTCTTTCGCCTGCGCAGCGAAGAGTTCCATTTCGGCTTTGATGAACGCTTCGGACATCACTTTGGCATAGCCATCGCCGCTGCCCGCTTCTTCTTTAAAGTCCAGTTCAAGGAACTCTGCGCCCATACTCTGCACTTGTTCCTTCACTTCCGGACGGGTATCAAAAGCGCGCACAATAGCACCCAGGCTGTTTGCCGCACCGATCGCCGCAAGACCTGCCACACCCGCACCAATCACCATGACCTTGGCAGGTGGAACCTTGCCTGCGGCGGTGATCTGGCCGGTGAAGAAGCGACCGAATTCATGTGCAGCTTCAACAATAGCGCGATACCCGGCGATGTTCGCCATCGAGCTTAAGGCATCCAGCGACTGCGCACGCGAAATACGCGGCACAGAGTCCATCGCCATAACTGTCACGTTGCGCTCTGCAAGCTTTTGCAACAGTTCAGGGTTTTGCGCGGGCCAAAGAAAACTCACCAGCGTCGTGCCCGGATTGAGTAACGGAATTTCCGCCTCCTCCGGCGCATTGACCTTCAGGATGATCTCTGACTGCCAGACTGCATTTCCATCAACAATCTCTGCGCCTGCTTGTACAAACGCTTTATCGTCAAAACTCGCCAGTTGACCTGCACCGCTTTCAACCGCGACGCTGAAACCCAGTTTAAACAGCTGCTCAACGGTCTTCGGCGTGGCTGCTACGCGGGTTTCATTGGTTAACCGTTCTCTTGGTATGCCAATTCGCATAATGTTCCCTTCCATCTGTAATTATGATGATGGTTTATCAATGTTCGCACGAGGCATGCGCGCACTCTCGAGAGAGGTCAGTGTTACCTCAATAAAATAAAACAGTAACAAACTCTGTATAACCTACTGAAAATGACGCCTGTGATCTAGCGCCAAAAAACAGTATTTATTATGAAATTCGCGAAATAGAGATGAATCGAACCTCAGACAGATAAAATGCCCTAAAAATAGCCCACAAAGGCTGATAATTCGCTCAAGCGAAGCGGCAAAACATGATTACCCACCTGCTAAAAACAATTAATTAACATTAAATTAACTTATGGAATTCAACTGCTTTATCAGTTTTGGTCACCAAACGCCGAAATTTTCGGCATATCACAAAATGTTATCGCTGTTGTTACCTAACGTGACACGATGAGTGAAAAATGACGCAGACACTGACACAATTTAAATGCAATAATCAGCGACGTTTCTAGTCAATAACAATACCAGTACCTGGTTTGCGCAAGGCGAAGGATTATTTTTATGAAGCTTAAGAACACTCTCCTGGCGTCCGCACTAATTTCTGCGACTGCTTTTTCTGTAAATGCAGCGACAGAATTGACGCCGGAGCAAGCGGCTGCCCTGAAACCCTATGACCGCATTGTGGTCACCGGTCGTTTTAATGCTATCGGTGATGCGGTTGCTGCCGTTTCGCGCCGTGCAGATAAAGACGGTGCAGCCTCCTTTTATGTTGTTGATACCTCAGATTTTGGCAGCGGCGGTAACTGGCGCGTTGTTGCCGACGTCTATAAAGCCGACGCTGAAAAAGCGGAAGCGTCAAAAAACCGTGTCATTAACGGCGTTATGGAATTGCCAAAAGATCAGGCCGTTCTGATAGAACCTTACGACACCGTTACAGTGCAAGGTTTCTACCGTAGCCAGCCTGAAGTAAACGATGCCATCACCAAAGCAGCGAAAGAGAAAGGTGCTTACTCCTTCTATATCGTGCGTCAGGTCGATGCCAACCAGGGCGGCAACCAGCGTATTACTGCATTCATCTATAAAGCTGATGCTAAAAAACGCATTGTACAAAGCCCTGATGCGATCCCAGCAGATTCAGATGCTGGTCGTGCCGCATTAGCAGCAGGTGGCGAAGCCGCGAAGAAAGTTGAGATCCCGGGCGTAGCAACTACCGCTTCTCCGAGTGCTGAAGTTGGCCGCTTCTTCGAAACGCAATCCACCAAAGGCGGACGTTACACTGTCACGCTGCCGGACGGAACCAAGGTTGAAGAGCTGAACAAAGCGACCGCCGCCATGATGGTACCGTTCGAAAGCATCAAGTTCACCGGTAACTACGGCAACATGACGGAAGTCTCTTATCAGGTAGCAAAACGCGCAGCGAAGAAAGGCGCGAAGTACTATCACATTACCCGCCAGTGGTCAGAACGTGGTAACAACGTGACAATCAGCGCCGATCTGTATAAGTAATACCCAATGCCTTATCAGGTCTACAGTCCTTGTAGACCTGATAATTTCGCGCAGTTCTGTTTCCAGACAAAACAAAAACAGCACTATTAAGACAACTTTTCACACTATTAGTCACAAATCTCTCTATCCCCATTGCATGCGTTCTCTTCTCTCCGTAAAATCCCGCGCCTTAGTGGCTTTCACCATTTTTATGCGGTTTGCCAAAATAATTATTCTCTCACTCTCGTTTTTGTAACTGGATACAAATGGAAAAGAAATTGGGTCTGAGCGCACTGACCGCGCTGGTTTTAAGCTCAATGCTCGGCGCTGGCGTTTTCAGCCTGCCACAAAATATGGCGGCAGTAGCCAGCCCGGCTGCATTACTGATTGGTTGGGCGATTACCGGTGCGGGTATTCTTTTGCTCGCCTTTGCCATGCTGATCCTGACGCGTATCCGTCCTGAACTGGACGGCGGTATCTTCACCTATGCACGTGAAGGTTTCGGCGAGTTGATTGGCTTCTGCTCTGCGTGGGGATACTGGCTGTGCGCTGTTATCGCTAACGTTTCGTATCTGGTCATCGTCTTCTCTGCGCTCAGTTTCTTTACCGACACACCAGAATTACGTCTGTTTGGCGACGGTAATACCTGGCAGTCGATTGTCGGCGCATCGGTACTGTTATGGGTAGTCCATTTTCTGGTGCTGCGGGGAGTACAAACCGCGGCCAGCATTAACCTGGTCGCTACTCTGGCAAAACTACTGCCGCTGGGCCTGTTTATCGTGCTGGCGTTCATGCTGTTTAAGCTCGACACCTTTACTCTCGATTTCACCGGCGTCGCATTAGGCGTGCCTGTCTGGGAGCAGGTCAAAAACACCATGCTCATCACCCTGTGGGTTTTCATCGGTGTGGAAGGCGCGGTGGTGGTATCTGCCCGCGCCAGAAATAAACGCGATGTAGGTCGCGCCACGTTGCTGGCTGTACTCGCCGCACTGGGCGTTTACCTGTTAGTCACCCTGCTATCTCTCGGCGTTGTCGCGCGGCCAGAACTGGCGGAGATCCGCAATCCATCAATGGCCGGTCTGATGGTTAAAATGATGGGGCCATGGGGCGAAATTATTATTGCCGCGGGTCTGATTGTTTCCGTATGCGGTGCCTATTTAAGCTGGACGATTATGGCGGCGGAAGTGCCGTTCCTCGCCTCCACGCACAAAGCATTTCCGCGTATTTTTGCACGACAGAATGCACAGGGAGCGCCATCGGCATCGCTGTGGCTAACCAACATCTGTGTACAAATCTGCCTTGTGCTGATCTGGCTCACAGGTTCCGACTACAATACGTTACTGACTATCGCCTCAGAGATGATTCTGGTGCCCTATTTGCTGGTCGGCGCATTTCTGTTAAAAATTGCCACCCGTCCGATTCATAAGGCTGTCGGTATCGGCGCGAGTCTTTATGGCATATGGTTATTGTATGCGTCAGGTCCGATGCACCTACTGCTGTCTGTGGTGTTGTATGCGCCAGGACTGTTGGTCTTCCTTTATGCCCGTAAAACGCACACGCATGAAAACGTATTAAAACGCCAGGAAATGGCGCTGATCGGCCTGCTGCTTGTTGCTGCTGTGCCGGCTACCTGGATGCTGATGGGGTAACGTTATACCCATCGTTCGCGACATATGGAGATTACGATGGGTAAAAAAAACCCTTTGCCAATTCTTATCACCGGAGGTGGTCGTCGTATCGGCCTCGCCGTCGCATGGCACTTTCTGAACCAAAAACAGCCAGTTATTGTCAGCTACCGTACTCACTATCCTGCCATTGACGGCCTGCGAGAAGCGGGGGCGATTTGTATCCCGGCTGACTTTTCCACGGATGAAGGTGTGCTGGCCTTTGCTGATGAGGTCAAAGCACAGACGGATGGCTTGCGCGCCATTGTGCATAATGCCAGCGCCTGGGTCGCCGAAAAACCGGGCACACCGCTTAGCGAAGTACTGTCACGCATGATGCAGATCCACGTCAATACGCCCTACCTGCTCAACCACGCGCTGGAAGGATTGCTACGCGGTCATGGGCACGCAGCCAGCGACATTATCCATTTCACGGACTATGTTGTTGAGCGTGGCAGCGACAAGCACATTGCTTATGCTGCCAGCAAAGCGGCGCTGGATAATATGACCCGCTCGTTCGCGCGCAAACTGGCACCGGAGGTGAAAGTGAACGCGATTGCCCCCTCGCTTATCCTGTTTAACGAGGGTGACGATGCAGAGTATCGCCAGCAGGCACTGAACAAATCACTGATGAAAACCGCGCCAGGTGAAAAAGAGGTCATTGATTTAATTGACTATCTCCTAACCAGTTGTTTTGTCACCGGACGTAGTTTCGCCCTTGATGGCGGGCGTCATCTGCGTTAGTGCAGTTTGATCCAACAAAAGATCAGCAACCACGCGCTCAGGCTCCAGCACACTACTGCACCGCCGAGCGCGACGGGTAAGCGCATAAACCCGGTGAAATACCACAGTGAAACAAGGTAGACAAAATAGGGAATAATCGACCACATGCTGAATACAATGGTTGTACGTAACGCCTCGATCCCTCGTTCACTGGCCACGATATAGTGGGCAATCAACGCAAACGTCGGGAACAGTGGAATTAATCCAGCAATATAGTAATTCTTTGTTTTCGCCAGCAAACCAATCAACACCACCACCAGCGCACCGAGCGCCGCTTTTATAACGAGTCCCATCACTCTGCCTTAACACACCAATAACATCAGCCCCTAGCATAACGGAAGCGTTCTTGTTTAGAAAAGATTAATGGAAGGAAAAACCTGGGCGGTGTATGTTGGCGTTTTATATTCAAAATGAATGATATGAACACCATCGTATTTGTTGAAGATGATCCCGAAGTTGGTTCACTGATTGCAGCCTATCTGGCCCGGCATGATATTGAGGTTATCCTTGAACCTCGTGGTGATTTGGCCGAGGAGAAAATTCTGCAAGTTCAACCCGATCTGGTGTTATTAGATATCATGCTGCCGGGAAAAGACGGGATGACTATCTGCCGCGATTTACGCGGGCGATGGCAAGGCCCGATTGTCCTGCTCACCTCGCTGGACAGCGACATGAACCATATCCTGGCGCTGGAAATGGGTGCCTGTGATTATATCCTGAAGACAACACCGCCCGCTGTGCTGCTGGCTCGCCTGCGCCTGCACCTGCGCCAGAATGAACACTCAGTCCAGTCTAAAGGCATTCAGGCGGCAACCATCACACCGCACACAACGCTGCGTTTTGGCACACTCACTATCGATCCCACCAACCGCTCCGTGCTGCTCGGCGGCGAGCAAATCTCTCTTTCCACCGCTGATTTTGAATTACTGTGGGAGCTGGCAACCCATGCCGGGCAGATTATGGACCGTGATGCATTGCTAAAGAACCTGCGTGGCGTAAGTTATGACGGCATGGACCGCAGCGTCGATGTCGCGATTTCCCGGTTACGCAAAAAACTGCTTGATAACGCGACTGAACCCTATCGAATCAAAACGGTACGCAACAAAGGTTATCTGTTCGCACCGCACGCCTGGGACGACGCGCCACAGAAGTAATGTTACCGGGCCGATCTCATTGGTCGGCTGGATTGTTCACAATACGTTACACCGTCACGTAAAATCGTCTACAGAACAGGCATACAAACACCATCCGACGCCGTTCCACACTTTTTGTGTGGCTGTAGCCCTCCCCCCTCCCTATAATCCGTCGCGGTCCTGAACCCTTATGGTTCATAGGTTTTTTTCGCACTAACAAAACTCTTTCCGGCATTTCAGGTGCTGAATGAGGCAAGAGGCTACAATATGTTCGTAACGCTCGCGTATATCGCGTTCTTTTTGGTTTGTTCATGGGCAATTTTTAGAATCAACCAAAAAAGTCACTCTCTTTCAAAAAGCGTCTTCATCGCTATTTTTATGGGTGCCATTATCGGCTTATCCCTGCATCTCATTGCTGCTGACGAAAGTAAAACAGTTATCGACTGGTATAATGTTATCGGCAACGGTTATGTTAATTTACTGAAGCTGGTTGCGGTTCCGCTGATTTTCATCTCTATTCTCTCAGCCATTAATAAGCTCGAAAACAGCGCTGGCATTGGGAAAATGTCGTTAACCATCGTCGGATGCATGCTCTGTCTGGTAATGATTGCCGGTTTTATTGGGCTGTTGACTGCGCATGTATTAGGTCTGGACGCCAGTGCATTTGTTCATATGCAGTCCACACTGACGGCAGACGATGTGAGTAAAACTGCCGCCATTTCACTACCTAAACTAGTTACATCTCTGATCCCAACGAATATCTTCCTCGATCTAACAGGAGCCAGAAGCGTTTCTGTCATTGGCATTGTTATCTTCACCCTGCTTGCCGGCGTGGCATTATTAAAGGTCAAACAAGACGCCCCGCAAGAAGGTGAAAAATTAAGTGCTGGCATTAACGCTATCCAGATTTGGGTGATGAAAATGGTGCGTATCGTTATTGCCCTCACCCCTTATGGTGTGATGGCATTAATGGCAGGCGTATTTTCCGCGTATCGATTTGAACAATTTGCCAGTCTGTTAGGCTTTATTGCTGCCTGTTACCTTGCGATTCTGATGATGTTTATCGTCCACGCACTGATACTGGTTCTGAGCGGTAATAATCCCGTTCACTATTTTAAAACTGTCTGGCCAGTTTTAACCTTTGCATTTGTTTCACGCAGCAGTGCAGCATCTATTCCACTGGCTATTTCCGCACAAGAAAAATTTGGCGTGCAAAACACCATTGCTAATATTGCAGCTTCATTCGGCTCCAGCATGGGTCAAAACGGCTGTGCCGGGATCTATCCGGCTATTATGGTGGCGATGATTGCTCCAACAATTGGGATTGATCCGCTATCAGTACATTTTTTGCTCGCCATGCTACCTGCGATTGCGCTGGGTTCTATTGGGGTAGCGGGTGTAGGCGGTGGCGGAACATTTGCTGCGCTGATCGTCCTTTCAACGCTGAACTTCCCGGTCGCGCTGGTGGGGATTTTCATTGCTATCGAGCCTGTCGTCGATATGGCCAGAACGGCATTAAACGTGAACGGTTCGATGATGTCTGGCGTGCTGGCTAACAGGCTCCTGAAAAAGAGTGCTGAAAAACCACACCCCGTGAACGCGAGTTAGTCAGTCCTAAAAAGATCAAAGCCTTCCTGTTCCTGGAAGGCTTTCTTTTGTGTCAACTAAACGTCAGTCCGTCGTATTTTTTCCAACGGTAGTTTACGGCGGAGATAATCCAGCAGCCGATAAAGACGCCAATAATCGCAAATCCGACATTCCCCATATGGTCACTCAAATCGCTGACGGTATCCCACAAACCGCCCTGTAGCGAAAACGCGTCAGAGAGAAGCCCCAGCGCCTCCAGTCCGCCGATAAAGAGCGCAACAATCACGGAAGTCCCGGTAATGGTCATATTGTAATAGAGCTTGCGTTGCGGCTTATTGAACGCCCATCCGTAGGCCTCAACCATCAGAATACTGTCGAGACAATCAATTAACGCCATACCGCAGGTAAACAGCGCCGGGAACACGAGAATTGACCAAACCGACATGCCGCTGGACGCGCTTGAAGCAGAAATTCCCAGCAGAGAAATTTCAGTAGCGGTATCAAAACCCAGACCAAACAGAAAGCCGACAAAATACATATGCCAGTCTTTACCTACCAGCCGAAACGCTGAACGGAAAAGCCAGTTCAGAGGACCTGAAACTGTAATGTCTTCCGTGGTGCCATCGTAAGTACCGGTGCGTTTAAGATATCGGAATGCCTTCCAGACCTGGCAGAAAATAATGAGATTAATGGTAGCCAGAATCAGCAAAAATACGGCAGAGACCGTCGTTCCTATCAGACCGCCGACATTCTGAAGCCATGCCATATGTTGCTTAAACACGCTGGTAGTCAGCGCAATGCCAATGCTCGCCAGCACCACAATGGTGGAGTGTCCCAGAGAAAACCAGGCCCCCGTCGTCAGGGCACGTTTTTTCTGCTGCATGAGTTTACGCGTAACGCTGTCTATCGCGGCGATATGATCGGCATCTACGGCATGGCGCAAACCATAGCACCACGCGATTAGACTCAGCGCCAGTAATGACGTGTTGTTGCTAAACGCGGTGAAAGCCCACAGCCACGCCACGATGTTTGCCCCGATGAGTAAGACCATCAACAAAAGAATATTCGGGCGTTTTTTTAATAATGAAAACAATGCGTTCATTGTTTCCCGCCAGCTAAATTTGAGCTAAACAACACACCATACCGCCGTTCATTGATTGATTAATACAACGTTTACCAGGCTAATGATAACTCTTAAGAATTACTAACCCAGTGTCGTAGATCAAAGTTGATAACCACCTGAAGCAAGTTCCGCTATCGCTAGCTCCGCAATACGCAGAGGTACCGTTGCGCTGTCACCCTCTTGCAGAAACCAGACGGACGACAACCCACACCAGGCAACAATCCACATCAGCAAACGCTGCCGTTCAATGCGGGCGATTTCAGACACAATGTTGACTCGTTGCGTGAATCTTTCCGGCAGAATGGCGACAGATCTGGTAGGTTCGGCAAGATCGGGGTTAGTAAAGATATTGGCATAATCAAAGCCACGCTCGCCCACCAGCCCTTTGGGATCGATAGCCAGCCATCCTCTCGTTCCGAAATCAAGAATATTGCCGTGGTGTAGATCGCCATGTAATACGACTTCATCATGGGGTGAAGATAGCAGTACGTTTGCCACCGAATCACAACGCGTCAGGATACCGCCATGCTTTTTCGCGGCAGGCGCCAGATCGCGAAACCAATGGTGCAGAGGTGTTAACGCAGGCGTAGACGCATTTCGGGAGAGATGGAGTCTACTGGCAGCATGGCAAATAATGCGACAGGCCTGCGCATCGTTGCCAGTCCAGGACATGTCCGCTAAAGAACCTGTCCCTGTCGCATGTTCCAGCAGAATCGCCCCTGCTGCATGAGCAAGTACTTTCGCTGCGCCATTTCCGTTCCACCAGACCATGAGTTCACAGCCGATCCGTTCGCTATCATCGTCGGTGATCTTAAGTATGGCTTTCTGACCGTTCTTGACCACCACCACAGGTAAAAGCTGCGATGTGTGAGTTTCAAACGGTTCACCATCTGGAGTGAGCCCCCAACGGTTGAGCCAGGTGTTGAACAGACGATTTTCCAAACAATATCCTCATTTTTCTCTGGAAGATGGTAATCAAAAGGATCCGTGTCGGCATTATTCCTGTTTTCTTTTGGTTGAGCCACAACCCCCACTTCCATCATCACTGACTTATCGGGTAGAGCACTAACAGGCACATCCTTGTGTATCTGTGTGCCATGCTGACTGTGTTCGGTATATGAGGAGGACACGATGATCACGTTATGCAAAACCTGTGGAACATCCTATGAGGTAACTGGCGCCCATCCGGAACATTGCGATATCTGCCTGGATGAACGTCAATATGTCCCCACAAGCGGGCAGAAATGGATCGATTTTGACACCCTGTGTGCATCGCATACAAATAAGTGGAAGCAACACGACAGTACTCTCCTCAGCATCCGCACCGTTCCTGATTTTGCAATTGATCAGCGCGCGTTTCTTGTGCGTACCCCAGAAGGAAATATTCTGTGGGACTGCATTGCCACGCTCGACGATGCCACAAAAACGCTAATAACGTCCCTTGGCGGCCTTAAGGCTATCGCGATTTCGCATCCTCATTACTACACCACCATGCAGGACTGGGCTGCGGAATTTAACGCGCCGATTTACCTTCATGCCAGCGACAGAAGGTGGGTAATGCGCGACAGCCCGTGGATTAGATTCTGGGATGGCGACACCATTGAGTTAACCCGTGACGTCACGATGATACGTCTCGGCGGGCACTTTGCTGGCGGCTGCGTCCTGCACTGGGCGCGTGACGAAGGCGTCGTGCTTTCTGGCGACATCGTTCAAGTTACACCAGGTGCCCATGCAGTCTCATTTATGTGGAGCTACCCCAATATGCTACCGTTGCCAGCCGCCACCGTCAGCGACATCATCCAACGCCTGAGAACAGTGAAATTTAAGCAACTTTACGGCGCATTTGAAGGTAAAGATATTACGCAAAATGCCGATGAAATTGTGCGCCGTTCAGGTGAAAAATATATTTCCTGCCTCAAATAAACCGGCAGTTTATTCACCAACCATGCTCAGGAAAGTAAAAATGGATATAGCTTATAAATCACGCCCATCACAGAAATACTGACTATCACACTGATAATGAAGTAGGTTTTGAAAGGCTGCTTTTGTGTTTTATGGCGAAAGATTTGTTGACCCGCTATCGCGCCGCCCCACCCGCCCACAACGCCAAACACCAGCAATGTGGATTCCGGCACTCTGCGCCAGTCCTTGCGTGCCGCCATTTTGTCCACGCCGTATAACAGCAACGTCAAAACGTTGGCGAGTAGAAACCATATAACAAGAGGATAAGCGGTGAAAATGCAGCCGACCGCTGCGAAAATGAGTAGCGAATAACAGCAGCGATTGAGATTCATATTTTCAGCCACAGCACTTTTCAGGAAGTATAGGCACGCATTATACGCAAGGTCAGTCATCCCTGCCACGGGTGAGAATATCCATTTTTTTATTATGCCTATATCCCCAAAGATAGCGCAAATTCTCTGGTCTGCGGCGTACCTAACAATTCAAACAAGAGAACCGTTTTCATTATTCAAAACAAATGGTAATTTATTAAACCCAAATGGAGAAATTGTTCTGGAGCCACAAGGATGAGAAAATACTCATATCCATATTTGTTTTTTGTTACCGTCTCATCTCTCGGCGCAATTTTTCTCTTTTATTGGTGGAAGGTAACGATATACAGAGTGACATTTCTCTACCCGCTCACATCCAAATACCTCATGCTTATTTCTCTGGCAGTGTCATTGTTAATTACCTTATTTTTGGTAGGTAATGGGATAATGAAAAAAAGTCCCTTCCAAACCTATCTGAAATTATTTGGTGGCATCAGCATTGCCATGGTGCTGTTTTCAGTGATCATGGTTATGGCGATAACCTGGTTCATTCCGGGTGTCCCCTCGTCCTATACCGCCACATACGTCTATGCTACAGGAAGTTCTAAAAGCTGTTCGGGGGCTGATGTTGACGATCCGGATCTCGGGACTAACATCAGAATTTGCTATCCCGAAGGGAACTACGAATATAACAACACCATCTACGTTGAGAAACGAAGTAACCTTTTAGGTGCGGTCGTGACATACGCCAGAACAACCCCATCCCGATTTTGATTAACTTACAGCGTAGAAAGCAATGCGTGATCCAGCGAAAGGTCATTCCGCGCCCGTAGGAGCCATAAGAATGCAGAAAAGAGATATACAGTGTACTCTGCGTGGACAAGCACGCCGGATGGTGATCGGAGAACCTTTCTGAACCCACGCATCGGCGGATACCGCTGTGCCCACTTTTTTCCCTGAGGGACACGTGCACTCGCTAACTTATTGAGCGTTCGGTGATTTTTTATGAAGAAACTGTTTGTGCAGTTTTACCTCCTGCTGTTTGTCTGCTTTTTGGTGATGACCCTGTTGGTCGGTCTGGTATACAAATTCACCGCAGAACGCGCAGGCAGACAGTCGCTCGACGATTTGATGAAAAGCTCGTTGTACCTGATGCGCAGTGAACTACGTGAAATCCCGCCACGCGACTGGGGTAAGACGCTGAAGGAGATGGATTTAAACCTCTCATTTGACCTGCGCGTTGAACCGCTGAATAAATACACACTGGATGCCCCAACCATGCAGCGTTTGCGCGAAGGCGATATTGTGGCACTTGACGATCAATATACCTTTATTCAACGCATTCCTCGCAGCCATTACGTGCTGGCTGTCGGCCCGGTTCCCTACCTCTACTTTCTTCATCAAATGCGCTTGCTGGACATCGCGCTGATGGCGTTTATTGCTATCTCACTGGCCTTCCCGGTACTGATCTGGATGCGCCCGCACTGGCAGGAAATGCTCAGACTCGAATCCGCCGCACAACGTTTTGGTGAAGGTCATCTGAGTGAACGCCTTCATTTTGACAGCGGTTCCAGCTTTGAGCGCCTGGGCGTAGCGTTTAACCAAATGGCCGACAATATCAATGCGCTGATCGCCAGTAAAAAACAGCTCATCGATGGTATTGCCCATGAGCTTCGTACCCCGCTGGTACGTTTACGTTACCGGCTGGAAATGAGTGATAACCTCACCGAGCAGGAATCTCAGGCTCTGAATCGTGATATTGGCCAACTGGAAGCGTTGATCGAAGAGTTACTGACCTACGCCCGCCTGGATCGCCCGCAAAATGAACTGAAGCTCAGTGTACCGGACTTGCCTGCTTGGTTAACCACCCATCTGGAGGATGTGCAAAGCGTGAATCCTGACCGTGAGGTGCACTTACGTCATCTCGAAACTGGCGACTACGGCGCGTTGGATATGCGCCTGATGGAGCGGGTCCTGGATAATTTGCTGAACAATGCCCTGCGCTATTGCCAGTCTACAGTGCAAGCCAGTCTGCTGCTGAACGGCAATCAAGCCACGCTGGTAGTGGAAGACGACGGCCCCGGCATTGCACCAGACGCTCGCGAACAGATTTTTGAACCGTTTGTACGCCTTGATCCCAGCCGTGATCGGGCGACCGGGGGTTGTGGGCTTGGGTTAGCCATCGTCCACTCAATAGCGTTGGCTATGGGAGGGACGGTCGTCTGTGATAAAAGTGAACTTGGCGGCGCCCGGTTTACTTTCCGTTGGCCCGTCTGGCATAACATTCCTGAAATTTCGGCTGCCTGACCTATTCTGCTCGGTGGCCAGGTGGTGGATGTTGTGCTATAAAAAAGTATGTTGTAACTAAAATGGTAAATCTATGGCCCGTTACGATCTCGTTGACCGCCTGAACGGCACCTTTCGCCAGATGGAACAAGAACTGGCGCTTCTGAACGAAAACCTGTTGCAGCAGACGCTGCTTATTGCCCGCGTATTCTCGTTACCGGAAGTGGTCAAAGAGGCAGAGCATGCCCCTATGCAGAGCATTGATGTTAAGCAGCATTTAGGCAAAGAGGCTGAAGCGCTGGCACTGCGCCATTACCGTCACCTGTTTATTCAGCAGCAGTCCGAAAACCGCAGCAGCAAAGCGGCCGTCCGCCTACCGGGTGTATTGTGCTACCAGGTTGATAATGCGGGGCAATGTGCTCTGGAAGAACAAATCCAGCGTATAAACCAGTTAAAAACCACCTTCGAGCGCATTGTTACAGTAGAATCAGGGCTGGCGCCGGCAGCACGTTTCGAATGGGTGCATCGCCACCTGCCGGGGCTGATTACACTGAATGCCTATCGCACGCTCACCGTTGTCAGAGATCCTGCCACCCTGCGATTCGGCTGGGCTAACAAGCACATTATTAAAAACCTGAAACGCGATGAAGTACTGCAGCAACTGGAAAAAAGCCTGACCTCACCGCGCAGCGTACATCCCTGGACACGTGAAGAATGGCAGGCGAAGCTTGAACGCGAATATCAGGATATCGCCGCCTTACCGCAGCAGGCCCGCCTGAAAATTAAAAGGCCGGTAAAAGTGCAGCCTATTGCCCGCGTCTGGTACAAAGGAGAGCAAAAACAGGTGCAATATGCCTGCCCGACGCCACTGATTGCTTTGCTTAATAACGACAACGGTATGACCGTACCGGAAATCGGCGAGTTACTGAATTACGATGCCGATAACGTTCAGCATCGCTTTAAACCTCAGGCGCAGCCGTTGAGATTGATTATTCCCCGGCTGCACCTGTACGTTGCGGATTAACTGCCTGGCCGCATGCTGCCAACCATCAGCCCCGGACGTACCCAGCTGTCGAACTCCGCTTCGGTTAGATATCCCAGCGCCAGAGCGGAGGCTTTTAGCGTCAGCCCTTCTTTATGCGCTTTTTTGGCAATTTCAGCCGCTTTATCGTAACCGATATGGGTGTTGAGCGCGGTCACCAGCATCAGCGACTCATTGAGCAGTTGACCTATTCGTTCACGGTTGGGCTCGATTCCCGTCGCGCAATGTTCATTGAAGCTTTCCATACCGTCCGCCAGCAGGCGTACCGACTGCAGGAAGTTGTGGATGACCATCGGTCGATAGACGTTGAGCTCAAAGTTACCTGACGCCCCGCCCATATTGATGGCGACATCGTTACCCATCACCTGGCAGCACAACATGGTCAGCGCTTCACACTGGGTAGGATTGACTTTACCCGGCATGATCGAGCTGCCCGGTTCATTTTCCGGAATTGAAATTTCGCCAATACCACAGCGCGGGCCAGATGCCAGCCAGCGTACATCGTTGGCGATTTTCATCAGCGACGCTGCCAGCCCTTTTAGCGCTCCGTGGGCATGAACCAGGGCATCGCAGGTGGCCAGCGCTTCAAATTTATTCGGAGCGGTAACGAACGGCGCGCAGGTAATGACCCGCAGTTCATCCGCGACCCGGCGGGCGTATTCGGGATGAGTGTTCAGTCCGGTACCTACCGCGGTTCCCCCCAACGCCAGTTCTGCTACATGCGGTAAACTGTTTTCAATGTGTCTGAGGTTATGTTCAAGCATTGCTACCCAGCCGGAAATCTCCTGGCCAAGCGTAAGTGGAGTTGCATCTTGCAGATGTGTACGACCAATTTTAACGATATCGGCGAAAGCGTGGGACTTATCACTGAGCGTTTTAGTCAACACATTTAATTTTGGGATCAAAGATTTACGCAGCGCCAGCAGTGCGGCAACGTGCATTGCGGTCGGGAAGACATCGTTCGAGCTTTGGCTTTTATTGACATCATCGTTGGGGTGTACTTTTCGCTCCATCCCCCGCACGCCGCCCAGCAATTCGCTGGCCCGGTTTGCAAGCACCTCGTTCATGTTCATATTGCTTTGCGTGCCTGAGCCGGTTTGCCAGATGGCCAGCGGAAACTCATCGCGGTGTTTATCTGCCAACACCTCATCTGCAGCCTGCATAATAGCCCTGGCTTTATCCTCCGCCAGCAGCCCCAGATCCTGGTTAACCTTTGCCGCGGCGCGTTTCGTCAGCGCCAGCGCATGGATCAGCGAGACCGGCATTTTCTCCGTAGAGATACGAAAATGCTCCAGCGAACGTTGGGTTTGCGCGCCCCAAAGCTTATCGGCAGGAACATCAATCGCCCCCATTGAATCATTCTCGCGGCGTACCGTTACCATTACCTGCTCCTTACATTAACAGTTGATTAGGTTATGTTTCGACATTGCCCATTTGCATTGGTCTTATGAGTATTAACGAGGATAAAACTGTCGTTTGGTGGTTCGTGCGGTAAAAAAAACCGCCCCGAAGGGCGGCTGACGTTACTTAACGCAGCGTGCGCACTGCGACGTCTGAATTTGCTTGAAGAAATCGTTGCCTTTGTCATCTACCAGGATAAATGCCGGGAAATCTTCTACTTCAATTTTCCAGATGGCTTCCATCCCGAGTTCCGGGTATTCCACGCACTCCAGGCTCCTGATACTGCCCTGAGCCAGCACCGCGGCGGGGCCGCCAATACTGCCCAAATAGAAGCCGCCATGTTTATGGCAAGCATCGGTCACCTGCTGGCTGCGATTGCCTTTCGCCAGCATAATCATGCTCCCACCAGCGGCCTGAAGCTGGTCAACATACGAGTCCATACGTCCGGCAGTGGTTGGACCCAGCGAACCAGAGGCATAACCTTCCGGCGTTTTTGCCGGACCTGCGTAATAGATCGGGTGATCTTTAACATACTGCGGCAAACTTTCACCGTTATCCAGACGTTCTTTCAGTTTCGCATGCGCAATATCACGGCCAACGATAATTGTACCGTTGAGCGACAGACGCGTGGAAACCGGATACTGGGAAAGCTGAGCCAGAATCTCTTTCATCGGACGATTGAGGTCAACGCGTACCGCTTCGCCCTCTCCCGCCTGGCGCAGCTCTTCCGGTATAAATTTGCCAGGATTATGTTCCAGTTTTTCGATCCAGATACCTTCACGGTTGATCTTGGCTTTAATATTTCGATCGGCTGAGCAAGAAACACCCATACCAACCGGACACGACGCGCCGTGACGCGGCAGGCGGATCACGCGGATATCATGCGCGAAGTATTTCCCACCAAACTGCGCGCCAAGCCCCAAATTCTGCGCCTCAATCAGCAGCTCTTTTTCCAGCTCTACATCGCGGAATGCCTGACCATGTTCGTTACCTTCTGTCGGCAGTTCGTCGTAGTATTTTGCAGAAGCCAGTTTGACCGTTTTCAGCGTGGCTTCTGCCGATGTTCCACCGATTACGAACGCGATATGATACGGCGGACAAGCCGCAGTGCCCAACGTACGCATTTTCTCAACCAGGTAATTTTTTAATTTGCCCGGTGTTAGCAGCGCTTTGGTTTCCTGGTACAGATAGGTTTTGTTCGCCGAACCACCACCTTTGGCAATACACAGGAATTTGTATTCATCTCCGTCGACGGTATACAAATCGATTTGTGCTGGCAGGTTGGTACCGGTGTTCACCTCTTTATACATATCCAGCGCTGCGTTTTGTGAATAGCGCAGGTTGTCTTCGATGTAGGTGTTATAGACGCCTCGTGCCAGCGCCTCCTCATCGCCCCCACCGGTCCAGACACGCTGACCTTTTTTACCCACGATAATCGCAGTTCCGGTGTCCTGACAGGTCGGCAAAATGCCTTTTGCCGCGATGTCAGAGTTACGCAGGAATTGCAGGGCCACATATTTGTCGTTTTCGCTGGCCTCCGGGTCGCGCAGAATATCAGCTACCTGCTGTTGATGTGCGGGACGAAGCATAAACGACGCATCATGAAAGGCCTGACGAGCCAGCAGGGTTAAGGCTTGCGGTGCAACTTTAACAATCTCTTGCCCTTCAAATTCGGCAACAGAGACATAGTCGCTGGTCAGCAGATAGTATTCGGTATCATCCTTTTTGAGGGGGAAAGGATGCTGATAATGAAAGGGTTTGTTTGACATTGTGCTCTCACTTACTGCTCGGTCTGGTTATTCTCTGGGCAGATGTTCCATTGCCCTGCTTCCCTGCCGCAGATCCGGTTGTAGAAGGAAGAGCTTTCTGCAACCGGAATTACTCAGGGTATTAAAAGCGAGTCACCATATCCTACACATTTTTTTAACAAAAACTGAGACAAGTACGACTTTTTACATGTGCAGGTTACTTCCCTCAGGGTTTCTTGGTTTAATAGCCGTAGAAAATTCAACATTGAAACAGGGCTTGATAATGCAAAAACTCATCAACTCAGTGCAGAACTACGCCTGGGGAAGTAAAACGGCGTTAACGGAACTCTATGGCATTGCCAACCCCACTCAGCAACCGATGGCTGAGTTGTGGATGGGCGCGCATCCGAAAAGCAGTTCGCAGGTTCTGGGCGCTGACGGTCAGACGGTTGCTCTGCGCGACGTTATCGAGCACGATAAATCCGCACTGCTAGGCGAAGCCGTAGCGCAACGTTTTGGTGAACTGCCCTTCCTGTTTAAAGTACTCTGCGCTGCTCAACCGCTTTCGATCCAGGTTCATCCTAACAAACACAATTCTGAAATTGGATTTGCCAAAGAAAACGCCGCGGGGATCCCGATGGATGCCGCCGAGCGCAACTACAAAGATCCTAACCACAAACCAGAACTGGTATTTGCTTTGACGCCTTTCCTGGCGATGAACGCATTCCGCGAGTTCTCTGACATTGTTGCATTGTTACAACCCGTTTCCGCCGCACATCCAGCTATTGCACATTTCCTGGAAGAACCGAGTGCGGAACGTCTGAGCTATCTTTTCGCCAGCTTGTTGAATATGCAGGATGAGGAGAAATCCCATGCGTTAGCGATCCTGAAATCGGCGCTGAACAGCCAGCAGGGTGAACCCTGGCAAACCATCCGTCTGATCGCTGACGTCTACCCGAACGACAGTGGGCTTTTCTCCCCGCTGCTGCTCAATGTGGTGAAACTCAATCCAGGCGAGGCTATGTTCTTATTTGCCGAAACCCCGCACGCTTACCTGCAAGGTGTGGCGCTTGAGGTGATGGCTAACTCGGACAACGTGCTGCGCGCCGGACTGACGCCAAAATATATTGATATCCCGGAACTGGTCGCCAACGTGAAGTTTGTCGCCAAGCCAGCAAACCAGTTACTGACCACGCCGGTTGAATCTGATGGCGAACTGGACTTCCCGATCCCGGTTGACGATTTTGCGTTCTCCCTGCATGAGCTTACTACCAGTGGCGCAGATATCAGCCAGCAAAGTGCGGCCATTTTGTTCTGCATCGAGGGTGAAGCCGTGCTGAGCAAAGGCGAGCAACGTCTGGTTCTGCGACCGGGTGAATCGGCCTTTATTGGCGCGAATGAATCGCCGGTTAACATCAGTGGCGCAGGTCGTTTAGCCCGGGTTTATAACAAGCTATAGCAAGATACTGATATTTTTAACAACTCTTGCTAAGCTGTAGTGAGTTAAAGACATGTCACTCCTCCAGGCGTCTTCAAACGCCTGGTTTTATTTTATGGATATCGAAATGAAAAAATCGCTGGTAGCTGCGGGTGTGGTGGTTGCGCTGGGTATCGTCTGGACGGGCGGCGCCTGGTACACAGGTAAGAAACTTGAAACGCATCTCGCCGAGATGGTGACACAGGCAAACGATCAGTTAAAACGTTTCTCCCCTGAGGCGGGCATTGAACTGAATTATCAAAACTACCAGCGCGGGGTGTTCAATAGCCAACTGCAATTGGTGGTGAAACCAATCGCCGGGCAGGCAGATTCCTGGCTAAAACCGGGGCAAAGTATCGTCCTGAATGAAACCGTCGATCACGGTCCATTCCCGCTGGCGCAACTGAAATCACTGAATCTGGTCCCGGCTATGGCCTCCGTGAAAACGACACTGGTCAATAACGACGTTACCAAACCGCTGTTTGATATTGCCAAAGGTGAGTCGCCATTTGTCATTAACTCCCGTATCAGCTACAGCGGCGATACCCGTTCCGATCTCTCCCTCAAACCACTGAACTATGAGAAAGGCGACGAAAAAGTAGCCTTCAGCGGCGGGGAATTCCAGTTTACAGCAGACAAAGAAGGTAATGCTGTCTCGCTGACAGGCAATGCGCAAAGCGGTGTGGTCAATGCGGTCAACGAGTATGACCAGAAAGTACAAATGACTTTCAATAACCTGAAAACTGAGGGTTCCAGCAGTATTGCCAGCTTTGGTGAGCGCATCGGCGACCAGAAATTGTCACTCGATAAACTGTCGATTTCCGTCGAAGGTAAAGAGTTGGCGGTTCTGGAAGGCATGGGTATTGATGGTAAATCCGATCTGATCAACGACGGTAAAACTGTCAACAGCCAGTTGGATTACACGCTGAACAGTCTGAAATTGCAGGGTCAGGATATGGGTAGCGGTAAACTGACGCTGAAAGTTGGCCAGATTGACGGTGAAGCACTACACCAGTTCAGTCAGCAATATAGTGCCCAAACCAAGGCACTGATGGCGCAGATTGATGTGGTACAAAATCCTGAGCTTTATCAGCAAAAAGTCACTGAAGCCTTCTTCAATGCGCTGCCGATTCTGATGAAAGGCGAGCCGGCTATCACCATTGCCCCGCTGAGCTGGAAAAATGCAAAAGGTGAAACCGCATTTAATCTGTCACTGCTGCTAAAAGATCCGACAGCAAATACTGAGGAACCACAAACGCTGGCTCAGGAAGTGGATCGTTCGGTCAAATCACTGGATGCTAAGCTGACGATTCCGGTTGATATGGCGACTGAGTTCATGACGCAGATTGCCAAAATTGAAGGCTATCAGCAGGAGCAAGCGGCCGATCTGGCGAAGCAACAGGTGAATGGCCTGGCGGCAATGGGTCAGATGTTCCGTATTACAACGATGCAGGACAACGTCATCGGCTCCAGCCTGCAATATGCAAACGGCCAGGTTACGTTAAACGGACAAAAAATGTCGCTGGATGAGTTTGTTGGTATGTTCGGTATGCCTTCTCTCGGCGAGCCGGATGTCCCGGCTATTCCGCAACAGTAAATACGCGTGACAACAGGCCCGATAACCGTGTGTTTATCGGGCCTTTTTTATTTTGCCACCACCAGCCGGGCGGAAAGCGTTAAGTTACGTGAATGACCATCATCGTGCCCAATGCGCTGTAGCATGCGCTCAGCAAGGGTATAACCCATTTCACGCGCGGGCGTGCAGGCCCAAATAATGGGGATATCGTCCAGTGCATTTTCCGCTACATCGGCAAACCCGGCTAACGAGATCTGCTGTTCGAAGTAGCGATCTACGCCAATTTCACCACTCTGACGCCCTGCTCTCATCAGGCCAAACCAGGCGCCAACGGCTATGGTTTCGTTGTAGCACACCACTGCGCTGATCGTTGGGTTACGACGTAACAGCGCAGTCACCTCCTCTGCGGCCTGCTTTTGGCTGGATGAGCACTCCAGCACCCAGTCGCTATGAAACGGTAAACCATACTTTAGCAATGTCGTACAATAGCCGCCGACACGCTCTGCACGGGTCAATGAAGAACTCTGCCCCCCCAACCACGCGATGCGCTGATGCCCATGGCGTATCAGATGTTCAACCAGCAATTGCGCTGCCTGCATGTTGTCAGGCCTGACGGTGTCAACGTCATCCAGGTAGCTGGCCCGAGACGCAAACACTACCGGAATCCCCTTATCGGCGGCCAGTTGTTGAAGGTCGTCGCTACTGCCGGCAGCCCCGGCGATCACCACACCATCAACCCCTTGATTAAGCAGCATAGCGAAACGCTGCGCCAGCTGTTCGCCATCTCTGCCACCATGTAATAAAAAAACCATGCGCCCCTGCGCTTCTAATGCTTCCGTCAGACCCGCTGTCAACTCGGCGTAAAACGGGGTGGAAAGGTCGCGCACGATCAAACCAATTACCCCGCTCTGGCCGCCACGCAGCGCTGATGCCTGGCGATTACGCACAAACCCCAGTTGCTCAATAGCGGCATTCACCCGTTCGCCGGTCGCGGATGAAATACGGCCTTTTCCACTGAGCACCAATGAGACGGTACTAACCGAAACGCCCGCGGCCAGCGCAACATCATGGATGGTTATTTTTTTGGCTATAGCCATAAAAACGGAAAACTCCCTGATAACGTGACGGATAAAACGTTTTATCAATCACTTATATTTATACGCCCTATTATCGTTCGATAATGTGATTTATACCGCACTAAAATTAGGTAAAACGTTTTATCTTCTCGCCATCATTAGTCAGCTAGCTTTTACGAGGAGTCGTTTGATGACGACGAGAACCACACCAAAAATTACGTTATGGGAATTTTTCCAGCAGTTGGGCAAAACCTTTATGCTGCCCGTGGCTCTGCTCTCATTCTGCGGGATCATGTTAGGGATCGGCAGCTCGTTAAGTAGTCATGATGTCTTAACGCTGATTCCGGCATTGGGTAATCCGGTACTGCAGGCTATTTTTACCTGGATGAGCAAAGTAGGCTCATTTGCGTTTAGCTTCTTACCGGTGATGTTCTGTATTGCCATACCTCTCGGCCTGGCCCGCGAGAACAAAGGCGTAGCGGCATTTGCCGGTTTTGTTGGTTATGCGGTGATGAACCTTGCCGTCAACTTCTGGTTAACCGCGAAAGGTATCTTGCCTACCACCGATGCCGCGATCCTGAAGGCCAACAACGTGCAGAATATCCTGGGGATCCAGTCGATCGACACCGGGATCCTCGGCGCTGTTATTGCCGGGATCATCGTCTGGATGCTGCATGAACGTTTCCACAACATTCGCCTGCCGGATGCACTGGCGTTCTTCGGCGGTACCCGCTTTGTACCAATTATCTCTTCGGTGGTGATGGGACTGGTCGGCCTGGTCATTCCCCTGGTTTGGCCGGTTTTCGCCATGGGCATTAACGGGCTCGGCCACATCATCAACAGCGCGGGCGAATTTGGTCCAATGCTGTTTGGTACCGGTGAACGTCTGCTGCTGCCGTTTGGTCTGCATCATATTCTGGTGGCGCTCATTCGCTTCACCGAAGCTGGCGGCACGCAGGAAGTCTGCGGTCACAGCGTGAGCGGCGCACTGACTATTTTCCAGGCTCAACTGAGCTGCCCGACAACACAAGGTTTCTCTGAAAGCGCAACCCGCTTCCTGTCGCAGGGTAAAATGCCGGCGTTCCTCGGCGGTTTGCCGGGGGCAGCGCTCGCTATGTACCACTGTGCTCGCCCTGAAAATCGTCATAAAATTAAAGGGCTGTTAATTTCTGGTCTCATTGCCTGCGTGATCGGCGGTACAACCGAACCACTCGAGTTCTTATTCCTGTTCGTTGCCCCTGTTTTGTATGTAATCCACGCCCTGCTGACCGGTCTTGGTTTCACCGTGATGGCTGTGTTAGGCGTCACCATCGGTAACACGGACGGTAACCTGATTGACTTTGTGGTATTCGGCATTCTGCACGGGCTCTCTACCAAGTGGTATCTGGTCCCTGTCGTGGCTGCAATCTGGTTCGCGGTGTACTACGTGATCTTCCGTTTCGCCATCACACGCTTCAATCTCAAGACCCCGGGTCGGGACGTCGAAATTGCCAGCAATATCGAAAAAGTCATGGCGGGAGCACCGGGTAAATCCGGTTACAACGTCCCTGCCATTCTGGCGGCGCTGGGCGGTGCGGAAAACATTGTCAGCCTTGATAACTGCATTACCCGTCTGCGCTTGTCAGTGAAGGATATGTCGCTTGTGAACGTACAGGCACTGAAGGACAATCGCGCCATTGGCGTAGTGCAACTCAATCAGCATAATCTTCAGGTTGTTATTGGTCCGCAGGTCCAGTCAGTGAAAGACGAGATCGCAGTTCTGATGAACACCGTACAGGCTTAAGGACAACAATATGTTTGATTTTTCAAAAGTTGTGGACAGGCATGGTACCTGGTGTACCCAGTGGGATTACGTTGCCGACCGTTTTGGTTCAGCCGACCTGCTGCCGTTCACCATCTCCGATATGGATTTTGCCACCGCCCCCTGCATTCTGGAGGCGCTGGCTCAGCGCCTGTCACATGGCGTGTTGGGTTACAGTCGCTGGAAAAATGATGAATTTCTGGCGGCGATTAGCCACTGGTTTCTATCGCGTCATAATACCCAAATCAATCCTCAGTCGCTGGTTTATGGCCCCTCGGTCATCTATATGGTATCGGAGCTGATCCGCCAATGGTCTTCTGCGGGTGATGCGGTGGTTATTCATACGCCGGCTTACGACGCGTTTTACAAAGCGATTGAAGGTAATCAGCGTCAGGTATGCGCTGTCGGACTTGAAAAACGCGCTGACGGTTGGTTTTGCGACATGGTTGCACTAGAAAAAGCGCTGTCCCGGCCTGAAAGCAAAATTCTCCTGCTTTGCAGCCCGCACAACCCAACCGGTAAGGTATGGACGCGCGATGAACTGGAAACCATGGCGGAACTGTGTCAGCGCCACGGTGTAAAAGTCATTTCTGATGAGATCCATATGGATATGGTATGGGCAGACCAGCCGCACATCCCGTGGAGTAACGTCGCGCGCGACAGTTGGGCGCTGTTCACCTCCGGTTCAAAGAGCTTTAATATTCCGGCATTAACCGGGGCTTACGGGATTATTGAGGATGAGCAGAGTCGCAACGATTACCTCAGTGCGTTAAAGGGTCGGGATGGTCTTTCCTCACCTGCAGTGCTCGCGCTTAGCGCACATATCGCAGCCTACCAACAGGGCGCTAGCTGGCTTGATGCGCTGCGGGATTATCTTGCCAGTAACCTGCATTACATCGCGCACGAACTGAATGACGCATTCCCCGAACTGAACTGGCAGGTTCCGCAATCTACCTATCTGGCATGGATTGACTTGCGTCCACTCAACCTTGATGACCACGCACTGCAGGAAGCACTCATCCATCAGCAGAAAGTCGCCATCATGCCAGGATACACATACGGAGAAGAAGGACGCGGTTTTGTGCGCCTCAATGCCGGATGTCCACGTTCCAAACTTGAAAAAGGCGTTAAGGGGTTGATTAACGCCATCCGCACAATACGTTAAATAGTCTTGCGCAATGAAGAACTCATTGCGCAACTCCTTATATAAAAAAACAAATCTGTTTTTTATCGTTTTTTTTAATACCAATTCCTCCCTGACTTTTCCTGCCAGTCAAAATCAACAGCAATAAAAATCAAAAAGACAAAATACAAAGCTGAGAAGATAGCCGAAATATAGCGCTGTTTTATATACATAAAAATCATGAATACAACACAAATAAACATTCACAAAAAAAATTTAACTTTATTTTTACTCCTGTCCCTAACGACATCCATTTTTCTTTGGTATATCCCTTTTAGTAATCAGCGTTATAGCCTCTCTTTTTACCCGGTTATTGCAACCTTTGCTGGTGTATTGCACATTCAGACGGGGTGCTTTATGACGATGAATTACATGAGTTATCGGCGCAAAAAATATCTTTTACCCCTGGCCTGCGCATTCTATTGCTCGGGTCTTTTTTTATTTCTTGCCCTCTATATTTATTTTTATAAAAACGGCCTCCCCGGTGTTATCTACAACGACATTGCTGTTTTATATTTTATGAGAAATATGTTAATTACGGGGTTGTTTTTTGCTACATATTATCTGTACAGATTCAAGCATAAAAAAGGAAAATGCAGCAAAACAATAATTTATGCAACTTACGTGTGGAGCGTAGTGCACCTGGTAATGGCTACCCTCTATTCCATTCGCGTTACGCCAATCGCCTTTCAGTTAGTTGATACAGATACATTCGAATGGTTGCGCCCCTGGCGTGGGAGTTTTATTTATATCCTGATCATATTGTGGACCAGCATTATGTTGTTAGGGGCAAAATTAACCCGGCTAAAAACACAGTTTTGGGTAAGTATGTCACTGGTTGCCCTGAGCAATCTGTTAAGTGTCATCATTATGCTGAAGTATACGCATATAGACTCCGCTGGATGGTATCTCGCCAGAGGCCTGGAGTGCCTTAGCGCAATGGCCGTGATGATCGTGCTCATGTCTGATATTTTCAAGCGCTACAAAGCCTCACGTCAGGCCTATGAATTATCCTATGAAAATTCAGTCCGCGACCCGATGACCCGACTTTTCAACCGTGGCTATTTTTATAACGCACTCAGCAATGAGATTAAAATGACAGCGACCCATAAACCCCTGAGCATTGTCTTTTGCGACATTGATTTCTTTAAGTCGGTCAATGACACCTGGGGACATTTGCAGGGTGACAGAGTGATAATTAAACTGTCAGAAATTATGCAGCGACTGAGTCGGCGTAACGACATCGTGGCGCGTATTGGCGGAGAAGTTTAATAGCAAAGGAAAAGATCACCACCTGGGCGATCTTTTCCTCATGATCAGTTGGTAATTTTCATGTGCAGCTGGAATGCGTTGGTTTTCCCCTCATCCTTCGCCGCGCCTTTTTGATATATTCTGATGGTATATTTACCGCTGGCAGGCAGCGTATTTTTATAAGTATCACCACTCATCATGCCATCAAAAATGAATTGTTCGCCCGGTGCAATAATACTCATGAAAGGATGAGGCCAGGCGCTTTTCAGAACTGCTTGCATGGTCTGCCCTTTTTTGGCGACAAACGTATAATCTTTTGTTTTATCACCCGTAATTGTCCCCTTGATATCTGCACCACTTGTACCTTTCTTAAACTGGATTACATGCGTTTCATCCGCTTTATACGCCGCATGCGCAGGCGCAGTTGCCAGCAGCAAACTTCCACAGAACATTGTACTGACAATTAGCTTTACACTTTTCACTTTATTAATACCCTCAGTCGTTATTGTGTTTTTATAACATACTTCGCAGCACATTCATAAACTGGAAAGTGTCCATTTTTCGCTATTAGCAATGTTACTCAATAAATATCTGAATAAAATAACACTGACAGGTAGTAATTAAATAAAAACGAGGTAAATAATCTTAAAAAATGAAATCCTCTTATTACACACATGCTGCAGGAAATGCGTTATTGCTTATTTTACGCCCGTCTTACCACCGCAAGGCATAAGCATCGTGATACGGTCTCAAGGATCAGGGAGTCGGAACACTACTCTGTTGGTGCGCTAACAGCATGGTCAACAATTTGGCGATACTTGCTTCCCCATAACCCCGAACTCTGCACTGCTTTTTTTAAAGTTTTTAGAGGAACATTTTTCTGTTGTATAATGGCCTGCACTTTACCTAAATACACGAGTGCGACCATGATTGATACTTCCCTCCCCCTGACCGACGTCCATCGCCACCTTGATGGTAACATCCGTGCACAAACGATCCTGGATCTGGGTCGTCAGTTCAACTTAACGCTTCCGGCACAAACGTTGGAAACGCTGATCCCTCATGTGCAAGTCACATCAACTGAGCCAGATTTAGTGAGCTTTTTATCCAAGCTCGACTGGGGCGTAAAGGTACTGGCCTCGCTGGATGCGTGTCGTCGCGTAGCGTTTGAGAATATTGAGGATGCAGCACGTAACGGTCTGCACTATGTTGAACTGCGTTTTTCCCCTGGCTACATGGCGATGGCGCATCAGCTCCCGGTTGCAGGTGTGGTTGAAGCCGTCATCGCAGGCGTACGCGAGGGTTGCAAGACCTTTGGCGTCGAAGCTCGCTTAATTGGCATTATGAGTCGTACTTTCGGCGAAGCCGCCTGTCTGCAGGAACTGGATGCGCTGTTAGCCCACCGAGACCATATTACGGCACTGGATCTGGCCGGTGACGAACTGGGGTTCCCGGGCAGCCTGTTCCTGTCTCACTTCAACCAGGCACGCGACGCCGGCTGGCGTATTACCGTGCATGCGGGCGAAGCCGCGGGACCAGAAAGCATCTGGCAGGCCATTAAAGAGCTAGGCGCTGAGCGTATTGGTCACGGCGTTAAAGCCGTTGAAGATCGTGCGTTGATGGATTACCTCGCCGAGCATCGTATCGGCATCGAATCCTGCCTGACATCAAACATTCAGACCAGCACCGTTGCCTCACTAGCGAACCATCCGCTGAAAACGTTCCTTGAGCATGGCGTTATCGCCAGTTTGAATACGGACGACCCGGCTGTTCAGGGTGTGGATATTATTCACGAGTACACCATTGCCGCACCAGCTGCAGGCCTAACGCGCGAACAGATCCGTCAGGCCCAAATCAACGGTCTGGAAATGGCATTCCTGAGTAACGAAGAAAAACGAGCCTTGCGCGAGAAAGTCTCCGCAGCGTAACAGGTAAAGTGCCGGATGGCGCTAACGCTTATCCGGCCTACGTTGGTTTTCATTGTAGGCCGGATACGATGCCAGGAAGGTATCGCCTTGCGCCATTTACCTAATCAGGCAAGGCACAGCGTCGAACGATGTTTCGCAGATTCTATACCCAGCTCAATCAGCTCCATAATTTGGATAGCCTGTCTCGCCGGTACCGGGTTTTCACCGTTGCCGTTTAGCGCATCACGAATGCCAGCATAATACGCCGGATAGTTGCCCGGTACGGTTAGCCAGGTTTCTTCAACCTGCTCTTCGCCTTCTAATCGGGTCAATATGCCATCGCGCATATCATATCCCCAGTCTTCCTGAGGCAGGCGCTCGCCATTTTTCAGACGCTCTTCCTGTGGGTCAAGGCCATACTTCACATAGCTGCCACGCGATCCGTGCACAATATAACGGGCCGATTCTGCAGCAGCAAGCATGGTGCCATGCAGGATCACACGACGCTGCGGATACGTCAGGATGGCATGGAAGTAATCCGTCGCCTGCGCGCCCGGACGCAACTGGGCCAGGTCTACCGTCAGGCTGACGGGCAAACCAAACAGATTAATCGCCTGATCCAAAAGATGCGGTGCTAAATCGTACCAGATACCGCTTCCCGGACCGCCCTGTTCACGCCAACGGTCACGAACCTGTGGGCGGAAACGATCGAAATGGGATTCGAAATACGCTACCTCACCCAAAACACCATCCGCCAGCAGAGCTTTCAGCGTCAGAAAATCACTGTCCCAGCGACGGTTATGGAATACAGACAACACACGCCCCAGGCTACGTGCCAGCGCATCCAACTCACGTGCTTGTGACAGTGTCACGGTAAAGGGCTTATCAACAACCACATGTTTGCCCGCTTCCAACGCTGCTTTCGCTAACGGAAAGTGCGTGTCGTTTGGCGTGGGGATCACAATCAGGTCGATATTTGGATCGTTAAAAAGATGCTTAGGCTCAGCAACAACCGCCACCGTAGGCCAGTCTGCTTTCACTTTTGCTTCATCACTACTGGACACTGCAGCCAGTTCCAGACCCGGCGTGCCCACAATCAGTGGGGCATGGAAGGTTTTGCTGGCATAACCGTAGCCAATTAGCCCAACGCGGATGTTGTCACTCATGTTATTGCCTCTCAATTCAGGACTGACCTATTTCACACCATACCTTGCAACGTCTCAATAGTTTAATAACCTTTGCGCTACAAAGGTTGTTTTTTAACTTAAGTCAAACATATGCCACTTATGCTTAACTTGCAGCGAAAAAGAGGTAGAAAACGTTCCCAATCATCTTGCTGTATTAATGAGAGATTAGTAACATTTGCAGCCTGTGTTTATGGATAAATCAAAGCAAATGTCATCAGTAATGAATCGTCTTATTGAATTAACAGGTTGGATTGTTCTCGCCGTCTCCGTGATCCTGCTGGGTGTTGCCAATCATATTGACAATTACCAGCCACCAGAGCCCGTTGCGGCAGTGCAGAAGAAATAAGCATCAGCAGCCTTTTATTGCCCGGCAATTAACATTGGTAGTTGCAGGGTCTGCCGGTAAAAGATCGCTTTCTGTCAAAAAAAGCGAATTACGCCGCGTCCCGCTCCGCTGCATATTGCCAGCGATCGCTAAGCGCGTTACCCTTGCTCAAGACGCGCATAGCGCCTGATTTTTCACAGGTATGAACACTCTTCTTACATTTGCACGTAAATGCGCTTTTACCTGTGCTCGTTGTTTATTTTTATATTTTCTACTCCGTTGGTATTATTTTATTAATATGGATCTGCATTTATGACCGTTCAGGATTACTTATTAAAATTCCGCAAAATCAGTTCGCTCGAAAGTCTGGAAAAACTGTTCGACCATCTTAACTACACGCTCACCGACGATAACGACATTATCAATATGTACCGGGCCGCAGACCATCGCCGTGCGGAGCTTATCTCCGGAGGTCGTCTGTTTGATGTTGGTCAGGTACCTAAATCAGTCTGGCATTACGTGCAATAAAGAAGAAAGTAGCGCTCAACGTTAAAAGCTTTATAATAATTGCCCCAAAATGAATGGCATGATTGATTGCGCGCGTAAACCTGGAGAAGAGATGACTACAACACCGGCACAACGTATCGGAGGCTGGCTACTTGGGCCACTGGCCTGGCTGTTAGTCGCGTTGTTGAGCGCTTCGCTGGCGTTATTACTTTATGTCACTGCGCTGGCTACACCGCAAACCTTCAAAACGCTGGGTGAGCAAAGTACGGCCAATTTGCTGTTATGGGGCGTCTCCTTTATTACCGCGATCGCCATGTGGTATTACACACTGTGGCTGACGATTGCGTTTTTCAAACGCAGAGCCTGTGTGCCTAAGCATTACATTCTGTGGCTGCTGATCTCCGTGTTGCTGGCGATTAAAGCGTTTGCGTTTTCACCCGTCCCAGACGCTTTTGCCGTGCGCCAACTGCTGTTCCCATTACTGGCTGCAGCACTGTTGGTGCCCTACTTCAAACGATCGCAGCGCGTTAAATCGACGTTTGTGAACCCGTAATAACCCTACAGTTAACCTGTTGTCGCCTGTTGAAGATTGTCAGATAATAGGCGGCTTTTTATTTCAGGCCGAAAAATGACTGATTACCTGCTGCTGTTTGTCGGAACTGTACTGGTCAATAACTTTGTACTGGTGAAGTTTCTGGGCCTTTGCCCGTTTATGGGCGTTTCCAAAAAACTGGAAACCGCAATGGGTATGGGCCTTGCCACGACGTTTGTCATGACACTGGCATCCATCTGCGCTTGGCTGATTGATACCTGGATCCTAATTCCGCTCAATCTCATCTATCTGCGCACGCTGGCTTTTATTCTGGTTATCGCCGTCGTCGTGCAGTTTACCGAAATGGTTGTGCGCAAAACCAGCCCTGCGCTGTACCGCCTGCTGGGGATCTTCCTACCGCTGATCACCACTAACTGCGCAGTGTTAGGTGTGGCGCTACTGAACATCAACCTCGGCCATAACTTTTTACAGTCGGCGCTATACGGTTTTTCCGCCGCCGTCGGCTTCTCGCTGGTGATGGTACTGTTCGCCGCGATCCGCGAACGCCTCGCCGTGGCGGACGTCCCAGCGCCGTTTCGCGGCAATGCGATTGCGCTGATTACCGCTGGTTTAATGTCATTGGCCTTTATGGGCTTTAGTGGTTTGGTGAAGTTGTAATGAATGCTATCTGGATTGCCGTTGCCGCAGTGAGTCTACTGGGTCTGGCGTTCGGCGCTATTTTGGGGTACGCCTCACGACGTTTTGCCGTTGAAGATGATCCGGTCGTGGAGAAAATTGATGAAATTCTCCCGCAAAGCCAGTGTGGCCAGTGCGGCTATCCGGGCTGTCATCCTTATGCTGAGGCGATCGGCTCTCAGGGTGAAAAAATTAACCGTTGCGCCCCCGGCGGCGAAGCGGTGATGTTAAAAATTGCCGCCCTGCTGAATGTCGATCCGCAGCCTATTGATGGCGATGAACAAGACGTTACGCCGGTGCGAATGCTGGCGGTCATTGATGAAAACAACTGTATTGGGTGCACTAAGTGTATTCAGGCCTGCCCGGTCGATGCCATCGTGGGCGCGACCCGCGCCATGCACACGGTAATGAGCGATCTCTGCACTGGATGCAACCTGTGCGTTGACCCGTGCCCGACGCAATGTATTGAATTACGCCCGGTAGCCGAGACACCCGATAGCTGGAAATGGGATTTAAACACCATCCCTGTGCGCATCATTCCCGTGGAACAACATGTTTAAGTTATTCTCTGCATTCAGAAAAAATAAAATCTGGGACTTTGATGGCGGCATTCATCCACCAGAAATGAAAACCCAGTCAAACGGAACGCCGTTGCGACAGGTTCCGCTGGCGCCGCGTTTCGTTATTCCGCTGAAACAACATATTGGTGCGGAGGGTGAACTGTGCGTAAACGTGGGTGACACCGTGCTGCGTGGTCAGCCCTTAACCCGCGGACGAGGCAAAATGCTTCCAGTCCATGCGCCAACATCAGGCACCGTTGTTGCCATTGCCCCGCACTCCACCGCGCATCCTTCGGCACTGGCTGAGTTGAGCGTCATCATAGACGCCGATGGCGAAGATCGCTGGATTGAGCGAGACGGCTGGACCGATTATCGCTCCCACAGCCGGGAAGAGCTGATTGCGCGTATTCATCAGTACGGCGTCGCCGGGCTGGGTGGCGCAGGTTTTCCCACCGGCGTTAAACTGCAGGGCGGCGGAGATAAAATTGAAACGCTGATCATTAACGCCGCCGAATGCGAGCCGTACATTACGGCAGATGACCGCCTGATGCAGGACTGTGCCGCTCAGGTCGTCGAAGGTATCCGCATCCTGGCGCACATTCTTCAGCCACGCGAGATCCTCCTGGGTATCGAAGATAACAAACCGCAGGCAATATCTATGCTGCGCGCGGTGCTGGCTGATTCACACGACATTAGCCTACGCGTGATCCCCACCAAGTACCCGTCCGGCGGGGCCAAGCAGTTAACACAAATCCTGACCGGCAAGCAGGTTCCCCACGGCGGACGCTCCTCTGATATCGGCGTATTGATGCAAAACGTCGGAACCGCCTATGCAATTAAACGTGCAGTAATCGACGGAGAGCCGATCACCGAACGTGTCGTGACGCTAACCGGTGAAGCAGTCAGTCGTCCGGGCAACGTCTGGGCGCGTTTAGGTACGCCGGTTCGTCATCTGCTCAACGATGCGGGCTTCTGCCCTTCCGCCGACCAGATGGTGATTATGGGCGGGCCGCTGATGGGCTTTACGCTGCCGTGGCTGGATGTCCCGGTGGTGAAGATAACCAACTGTCTTCTGGCCCCCTCTGCCAGTGAAATGGGTGAAACGCCAGAAGAGAAAGGCTGCATTCGCTGTAGCGCATGCGCCGATGCCTGTCCGGCCGATCTCCTGCCACAACAGCTTTACTGGTTCAGTAAAGGGCAACAGCACGACAAAGCGACGGCCCACAATATCGCCGACTGTATTGAATGCGGTGCCTGCGCCTGGGTATGCCCAAGCAATATTCCACTGGTACAGTATTTCCGTCAGGAAAAAGCCGAGATTTACGCCATTAGTCAGGAAGAAAAGCGCGCCGCAGAAGCAAAAGCTCGGTTTGAAGCCCGACAGGCGCGCCTTGAACGTGAAAAAGCAGCACGTCTTGAACGCCATAAGAGCGCCGCTGCTCAGCCGGCGGCCAAAGATCATGATGCCATTGCCGCCGCGCTGGCTCGCGTAAAAGAAAAGCAGGCTCAGGCGCTGCAACCGGTGGTCATTCAGGCAGGTAAAAAACCTGACAATAGCGCCGTGATTGCCGCACGCGAGGCGCGTAAGGCGCAAGCTCGTGCTTCCCGTAAGGAAAACCCGCCGCAAAGTGAAGGCAGCAGCACGGGTACAGACCCGCGTAAAGCTGCCGTGGAAGCGGCAATTGCCCGCGCCAAAGCCCGCAAGCTTGAGCAAGAAGCGGTAACAGAAACGGCCGAACCGGTTGATCCGCGTAAGGCTGCCGTGGAAGCGGCAATCGCCCGCGCCAAAACTCGCAAGCTCGAGCAGCAGGCGGTAACAGAAACAACCGAGCCCGTTGATCCGCGTAAAGCTGCCGTGGAAGCGGCAATCGCTCGCGCCAAAGCCCGCAAACTTAAACAAGAAGCGGTAACAGAAACAGTCGAACCGATTGATCCGCGTAAAGCTGCCGTCGAAGCGGCAATCGCCCGCGCCAAAGCCCGCAAGCTAGAGCAGCAGGCGGTAGCCGAAACAGCCGAGCCGGTTGATCCACGTAAAGCCGCCGTCGCGGCCGCCATCGCACGCGCTCAGGCAAAGAAAGCCGCACAGCAGCAGGTTGTAAACGAGGAATAAATGGTATTCAGAATAGCAAGCTCCCCTTATACCCATAACCAGCGCCAGACGTCGCGTATCATGATGCTGGTGTTACTTGCTGCATTGCCGGGGATTGCCGCTCAGCTGTGGTTCTTCGGCTGGGGCACGTTGTTCCAGATCGTTCTCGCTGCCATCAGCGCTATTGCTGCCGAAGCGGGTGTGCTTAAACTGCGTAAACAACCCATTGTGGCAATTTTAAAAGACAACTCTGCGTTACTCACTGGGTTGCTTTTGGCCGTCAGTATTCCGCCCCTCGCGCCATGGTGGATGGTGGTATTAGGCACGGTATTTGCGGTTATCATTGCGAAACAGCTGTATGGCGGGCTCGGGCAGAACCCGTTTAACCCTGCCATGATTGGCTATGTCGTGCTGCTCATCTCATTTCCGGTACAGATGACCAGTTGGTTGCCGCCGCATGAAATTGCGGCCACGGTGCCTGGTTTCTTTGACGCCCTGAACGTTATCTTTAACGGGCATACCGCCAGCGGAGGGGATATGAATTCGCTGCGTATGGGTATCGATGGTATCAGTCAGGCAACACCTCTTGATACCTTTAAGACATCCTTGCATGCCGGACGTACCGTTGAGCAGGTGATGCAATACCCGATCTACAGCGGCATGCTGGCAGGCGCTGGCTGGCAGTGGGTGAACCTTGCCTGGCTGGTTGGTGGTATCGTGCTGTTATGGCAAAAAGCGATTCGCTGGCATATCCCGGTTAGCTTCCTGCTGTCGCTCGCTGTTTGCGCCACTTTAGGTTGGATTTTTTCGCCAGATTCACTGGCATCACCTCAGTTGCACTTGCTTTCCGGTGCGACGATGTTAGGTGCGTTCTTTATTCTTACCGATCCCGTTACAGCATCAACAACCAACCGTGGTCGTCTGATTTTTGGCGCGCTTGCGGGCCTGTTGGTGTGGTTGATACGCAGTTTTGGTGGTTATCCTGATGGCGTGGCTTTTGCCGTGTTGCTGGCAAATATCACGGTTCCCCTGATTGATTATTACACCCGCCCTCGCGTGTACGGACATCGCTAAGGACTAGATATGCTGAAAACGATTCGTAAACACGGTATTACACTGGCGCTGTTTGCTGCGGGCTCAACGGGGTTAACCGCAGCAATCAATCAATTAACCAAGTCAACCATTGATGAACAGGCCGCGATACAGCAAAAAACGCTGTTCGATCAGGTTCTGCCTGGCGATCGCTACAATAATAACTTGTCTGAAAGTTGTTATCTGGTCAATGCGCCGGCGTTAGGCAAAGGTACGCACCGTGTATATATTGCCCGCCAGGACGATCGTCCTGTTGCTGCGATTCTTGAAGCTACGGCGCCAGATGGTTATTCCGGGGCGATTCAACTGCTGGTGGGTGTCGATTTCACGGGTACCGTGTTGGGTACGCGTGTTACCGAACACCATGAAACGCCTGGGCTGGGCGATAAAATCGAACTGCGACTGTCCGACTGGATCACCCATTTTAGCGGTAAAACAATTTCTGCGGATAACACCTCTCACTGGGCAGTGAAAAAAGATGGCGGCGACTTTGACCAGTTTACTGGCGCAACCATTACACCTCGTGCGGTGGTTAACGCGGTTAAACGTGCCGGCCTGTATGCGCAGACGCTGCCTACGCAACTCCCTCAACTTAGCGCCTGTGGAGAATAACCATGAGCGAAATTAAAGACGTGATTGTCCAGGGGTTATGGAAAAATAACTCCGCGCTTGTGCAACTACTCGGGATGTGTCCGCTGTTGGCCGTCACCTCTACCGCCACGAACGCGCTGGGGCTTGGACTTGCGACTACGCTCGTCCTGACGCTGACCAACCTGACAATTTCAGCCCTTCGCCGCTGGACACCGCCAGAAATTCGTATTCCGATTTATGTCATGATTATCGCCTCCGTGGTGAGTGCGGTACAGATGTTGATCAATGCCTACGCCTTCGGCCTGTATCAGTCTCTGGGCATCTTCATCCCGCTGATTGTGACCAACTGTATTGTTGTTGGTCGTGCAGAGGCATTCGCCGCCAAAAAGGGCCCTGCGCTATCCGCACTTGATGGTTTCTCCATCGGCATGGGCGCAACAGGTGCCATGTTTGTTCTGGGCTCGCTGCGTGAAATAATTGGTAACGGTACACTGTTTGATGGTGCAGACGGTTTATTGGGTAGCTGGGCCAAAGTCTTGCGCGTTGAGATCTTCCATACTGATACGCCGTTTCTGCTGGCCATGCTGCCACCGGGCGCGTTTATTGGCCTGGGTCTGATGCTGGCGGTGAAGTATCTGATTGATGAGAAAATGAAGAAACGTCGTGCCGAGGCGGCTGTCGTGGACAGTCCCGCGGGTGAAACAGGGAATGCGTAATGAACAAAGCAAAACGTCTGGAAATACTGACGCGCCTGCGGGATAACAACCCGCATCCGACAACCGAGCTTAATTTTGCATCGCCGTTTGAACTGTTGATTTCGGTCTTGCTCTCCGCACAAGCGACCGATGTCAGCGTCAATAAAGCGACGGCTAAGCTATACCCCGTCGCCAATACGCCTGCTGCGATGCTGGAGCTCGGTGTTGAAGGTGTTAAGTCCTACATCAAGACAATCGGTTTGTTTAACAGCAAAGCGGAAAACGTAATTAAAACCTGCCGCATTCTGCTGGAGCAACATAATGGTGAAGTGCCTGAAGACCGTGCTGCGTTAGAAGCTCTCCCTGGAGTTGGGCGAAAGACGGCTAATGTAGTGTTAAATACCGCCTTTGGCTGGCCCACTATCGCCGTAGATACCCACATTTTTCGCGTCTGTAATCGCACGCAATTCGCCCCGGGTAAAAACGTCGAGCAGGTTGAAGAGAAGCTGCTGAAAGTCGTACCCAGTGAATTTAAAGTCGATTGCCATCACTGGTTAATTCTTCATGGCCGCTACACCTGCATCGCCAGAAAGCCGCGCTGTGGTTCCTGTATTATTGAAGATCTCTGCGAATTCAAAGAGAAAGTCGATATCTAATGCTGCCGGGGCATCCTCCTCGCCCCTTACATACATAACGATTAGTTATGCACTCCCCAGCGTTTATTTTCCCGACAATGATGCCATCCAATTGCTCATATCTAATGCAATATTCTTGTTAATTAACACCTGAGCAGGTTAATCGTTTTTTTAGCAAAAGAAATTTCTATCTATACGTGATCCAGATCATCCAGCCAACACAATGTTAATAAATTTTTATTTTTTAGTTAAGGTGACAATTAGATGACCCAACTGCACAGTTTCTAAACAAAACATTACACTGCCTATTTTTCAGATAATGGCCTATATCACTGGATTCAACCTTAAATAGCAGAACATATCGCCACATTGCGGTTCTGGCGGTGATTAAACAGTGTAAAAATCTGCCATTTTAGAAATGAAGAAATTTAACGCTAGATAACATTTCACAGCACCGACGATTTCACCAGTCATGATATATGTAACAGATTATTACAAACCACTTGTCTGAAGGGTCAAGATAGTGAACATTACTTGCCGTTTCCCCTCCCACTATAACAATCGGACGGATGAACTTGACTCATCACGTACCTGAACACCCCCGTTGATATGGGATGTAAAAAAAGAGGTAAAAGTGTCTACTGCAAACAATAAACCAACAGAAAGCGTAAGTTTAAACGCCTTCAAACAACCAAAAGCGTTCTATCTCATTTTCTCTATTGAGCTGTGGGAACGTTTTGGTTATTACGGCCTGCAAGGGATTATGGCCGTCTACCTGGTTAAACAGCTGGGTATGTCAGAAGCGGATTCCATCACCCTTTTCTCGTCCTTTAGCGCTCTGGTGTACGGTCTGGTTGCCATTGGCGGCTGGTTAGGTGATAAAGTTCTGGGAACAAAACGTGTCATTATGCTGGGTGCCGTTGTGCTGGCCATCGGTTATGCGCTGGTAGCATGGTCAGGCCACGATGCGGGTATCGTTTATATGGGCATGGCGGCCATCGCGGTCGGTAACGGCCTGTTTAAAGCAAACCCATCCTCCCTGCTCTCTACCTGCTATGCCAAAGATGACCCGCGTCTTGATGGTGCATTTACCATGTACTACATGTCCGTCAACATCGGTTCATTCTTCTCTATGCTGGCAACGCCATGGTTAGCTGCGCGTTACGGCTGGAGCACCGCGTTCGCTCTGAGCGTCGTGGGTATGCTGATTACCGTTGTTAACTTCGCATTCTGCCAGCGTTGGGTTAAACAGTACGGTTCTAAACCGGACTTTGAACCGATCAACTTCCGTAACCTGCTGCTGACCATTGCTGGTGTTGTGGTACTGATCGCGATTGCAACCTGGTTGCTGCACAACCAGCAGATCGCTCGTATGGTTCTGGGCGTCATTGCGCTGGGTATCGTGTTCATCTTCGGTAAAGAAGCCTTCACCATGCACGGTGCTGCGCGTCGTAAAATGATCGTCGCCTTCATCCTGATGCTGGAAGCGATTATCTTCTTCGTGCTGTACAGCCAGATGCCGACCTCACTGAACTTCTTTGCGATTCGTAACGTTGAGCACTCTATTCTTGGCATTGCTTTCGAACCTGAACAGTACCAGGCACTGAACCCGTTCTGGATCATCATTGGTAGCCCAATCCTCGCCGCTATCTATAACAAAATGGGCGATACCCTGCCGATGCCGACCAAGTTTGCGATTGGTATGGTGCTGTGTTCCGGTGCATTCCTGATCCTGCCGCTGGGCGCGAAATTCGCTACCGATGCGGGCATCGTTTCCGTTAACTGGTTGATTATCTGCTACGGTCTGCAAAGTATCGGTGAGCTGATGATCTCCGGTCTGGGTCTGGCAATGGTGGCACAGTTGGTTCCGCAGCGCCTGATGGGCTTCATCATGGGTAGCTGGTTCCTGACCACTGCCGGTGCAAACATCATCGGTGGCTACGTCGCTAACATGATGGCTGTACCAGAGAACGTGACTGACCCGCTGATGTCCCTTGAAGTCTACGGTCGTGTGTTCCTGCAGATTGGTGTTGCAACGGCTGTTATCGCTGTTCTGATGCTGCTGACGGCTCCGAAACTGAACCGTATGACTCAGGACGATGACGTCAATGAGAAAGCCTCTAAGGCCGCGACAGCGTAATTCTCAGGGAAACTCATTTTCAGGCCGCTAACTGTTGTTAGCGGCTTTTTTTTTGCCTGAGGTAGCACTACCATACGATATACCTCAGCCAAAAGGAGTTACCGATGAAACTGTTCTACAAACCGGGCGCTTGTTCTCTCGCTTCCCACATCACACTTCGTGAGAGCGGTAAAGATTTCACGCTGGATGGTGTTGATCTGATGAAGAAACGTCTGGAAAATGGCGATGATTTTTTCGCGGTAAACCCAAAAGGGCAAGTTCCCGCACTGCTGCTGGATGACGGTACGCTACTTACCGAAGGTGTTGCCATCATGCAATACCTGGCGGACAGTGTGCCAGACCGCCAGCTCCTTGCCCCTACCAGCAGCCTCTCCCGTTACAAAACCATCGAATGGCTTAACTACATTGCGACTGAACTGCATAAAGGCTTTACGCCACTGTTCCGTCCCGATACGCCGGAAGACTTCAAGCCAACCGTTCGCGCGCTGCTGGAGAAAAAAATGCAGTATGTGAACGACTCGCTGAAAGATAACCAATGGATCTGCGGCCCGCGCTTCAGCATCGCCGATGCATATCTGTTTACCGTACTGCGTTGGGCCTATGCGGTTAAGCTGAATATGGCAGGATTAAGTAATATTGACGCCTATATGGCGCGAATGGCTGAACGCCCGGCGGTTGCCGCAGCGCTGAAAGCAGAAGGGTTAAATTAATTGTTGTTGCCGGGTGGCACTTGCACATACCCGGCCTACAGCTAAAAATATGCCCGATAAGCGTGAGCGCCATCGGGCATCGATTACAGCTGCGTTGCGCTAAAGTAGTGTTCAGGCTTGGCGATACGGTCCTGCGCGGCCACAACCTGCAGCTCATACTCGTGCATATTTTTAGTGGCAATCATCACTTCGTACACCGCCGCAGTCACATGCTCAAGCGCCTGCTGTAAAGATGCGCCCTGCAGCAGTTTTACCAGCAACAAGCCACTCGTCACATCACCCACACCAACCGGTTGACGTGCGCCAAAATCGACTAACGGACGACTGATATGCCACGCCTGTTCAGCGGTGACCAGCAGCATCTCGAAACGGTCGGTGCTGATACCTGCGCGTGCCAGATGCTTCACCAGTACAATGTCAGGTCCCTGAGCGATCAGTTCACGCGCTGCTGCAACAGCCTCGTCGACATTGTTCACCGCATGCTCGCACAGAATTTCGAGCTCAACCAGATTCGGGGCAATAATGTCACTAGCCGGGAGCGCATGGCGTACATGAAATTCCGCCACTCCGGGTGCGACAATACACCCCTTTTCAGGGTGTCCCATCACCGGATCACAAAAGTATTTTGCCTGCGGGTTTGCCGCTTTTACTTTGCAAACAATACTCAAAATATGCTCGCCCTGTTCTGCTGAGCCAAGATAGCCGCTCAGTACTGCGTCACAGGTCTGGAGTTTATCAATATCAGCAATGCCCTGAACAATTTCAGTCAGGTGGCTCGGCGGCATAACGCAACCGGTCCATTTGCCATACTGCGTGTGGTTTGAAAACTGAACGGTATTCAGCGGCCAGACATTTGCGCCAAGACGACGCATCGGAAATTCTGCTGCACTGTTGCCCGCATGACCAAAAACAACGTGGGACTGGATGGCGAGGATATTCTTCATTTTACTTACCACAACCCTGAAAAAATAAAGGGGCGTAGTTTCCCACGCCCCTGCTAACTCAATCTTACTTCCAGCAAATCAGACAATAGTTCTTCTTGCCACGACGCAGTAAGGTATAGCGCCCGAACAGGATATCACTATCCTGGAAGAAATATTCCGGATCAGACTGCTTCTCACCGTTGATGGTTACCGCGTTTGACGCAATGGTCTTACGTGCCTGACCGCGAGAAGGTTGCAGCTCGGAGTCCACCAGCGCCTGCATCAAATCGGCACCTTTGTCCATCTCGATCATCGGCACGCCATCCTGCGCCAGCTGTTCGAAATCTGCTTCACTCAAATCGCTGAGATTGCCGTTGAACAAGCTTTCGGTAATGCGTTTTGCCGCGATCAGACCTTCTTCACCGTGAACCAGACGCGTAACCTGTTCGGCCAGAACATACTGGGCACGCGGCGCTTTACCGCTGTTTTTATCTTCTTCTTCCAGCGCATTGATTTCTTCAATGTCCATGAAAGTGAAGAATTTCAGGAAGCGATAAACGTCCGCATCGGCGGTGTTGATCCAGAACTGGTAGAATTTGTACGGACTGGTTTTCTTCGGATCCAGCCACACTGCGCCGCCTTCCGTCTTACCGAATTTGGTGCCATCAGCTTTAGTGATCAGCGGAACGGTCAGACCAAACACCTGATTCTGGTGCAAACGACGGGTTAAATCGATACCCGAAGTAATGTTACCCCACTGGTCAGAACCACCAATCTGCAGTGCCACGCCGTGCAGTTTGTTCAGGCAGGCAAAGTCATAACCCTGCAGCAGGTTGTAAGAAAACTCGGTAAAGGAGATCCCCTGATCGTCACGGTTCAGACGCTGCTTAACCGCTTCTTTGTTGATCATCTGGTTAACGGAGAAGTGTTTGCCGATATCACGCAGGAAAGTCAGTACATTCATACCGCCAAACCAGTCGTAGTTGTTCGCAGCAATCGCCGAGTTGTCGCCACAGTCGAAATCGAGGAACGGTGCAACCTGTTTGCGGATTTTATCCACCCACTCCTGCACGGTGTCTTCGGTATTCAGTTTACGCTCGGCGGCTTTAAAGCTCGGGTCACCAATCAGACCGGTTGCGCCACCTACCAGTGCAACAGGCTTATGGCCTGCCTGCTGGAAGCGTTTCAGGCATAACAATGGAACCAGATGCCCCAAATGCAAGCTGTCAGCGGTAGGATCGAAGCCGCAATAGAGCGCGATCGGGCCTTGCGCCAGTCGCTCTGCTAACGCTTCCTCGTCCGTCACCTGGGCCACCAGCCCCCGCTCTTGCAATTGTTTAATCAAGTTACTGCTTGCCATCAAAATCTCCATGTATAAAACGACTGCACCTTTGCCGGTACACGACTTTTCGCCTGATGCGAAAGAAACATAGAATAAAGCGCCGGATTGATCAGCACCAGCGCTTAAAACAAGAAATTTGCATCTTTAGGGGGCCAGGCGATCAATTTTCCACGCGTTATCTTCGCGTTGGTATAAAAAACGATCGTGCAGACGGTTTTCACCGCCCTGCCAGAACTCCATTTGTTCAATACTCACGCGAAAGCCGCCCCAGAAACTGGGCAGAGGAACTTCCCCTTGCTGAAACTTCTGCTTCAGTTCGAGGAATTTGCTTTCGAGAATACCGCGCGCGGAGATCCGACTGGATTGTTTTGAGACCCAGGCGCCAATCTGACTATCGCGTGGGCGACTGTGGAAGTATTTCACCACTTCGAGTGTGGAAAGACGCTCTGCCTTGCCGATCACCATCACCTGCCGTTCCAGCGTATGCCAGGGAAATAAAAGGCTGATGCGTGGATTTTTCTCGATCTGATGCGCCTTACGGCTACCAAGGTTGGTATAGAACACCAGCCCTTTGTCATCATAATGCTTGAGTAACACGATACGCTGATACGGCTGACCATTTTCATCGACGGTCGCAACGACCATTGCGGTGGGATCGGCCAGTTTGGCATCACAGGCTTGCCCCAGCCAGCGCTCAAACAGCGCAAGGGGTTCGGCGGGAAGATCGCGGCGGCGAAGACCGCCTTTCGTGTATTCACGGCGCAGATGCGCGATTTGCTGCAATTCGTCGTTATCAGACATGATGTTGGGCTACGGATTGTCAGTGGGTGACGCTATTGTGCGCCGCCCAGGTGAAAATCTCAACGCTTCGGGTTCTGTAACTGACAGTTATTTAGCACTATTCTGTCTCGTTTATAGACCGTTGCCTCGTCGCCTTTAGACCAAAATACGTAGATACCATCGGTATAACGTGCACCTGATGCCGACACGCCCTGTTTGAGGTTCAATAGCTGATTATCATAAACAAAGCTTGCCGTCTGGCGGGTATTGTTCAGCTTCACCGTCAGCGGTTTTTCGTCGCAGCGGTATTCAAGCGTATCCGTTTGCATACGCTCGACAAACTGGTTGTACACACTACAACCGCTAAGCAGTACGGACAGACACACTAACAACAGTTTTTTCATAGCCATATCCTGAAGACTTTCCTGGTCCTGGAGGGTAATGGCACCCTCCCTAATATCCTTAGTTTACCGGCATACCGCGCTGAATAATTTCAGTTAACTCTGAGTTCGTGGATTGGCAGGATAAATTGCCCCTAAAACACTCGGCTCTGACGCCCCCGTCACAGAAGGTAAATTTCCCGGTAATCCGGCCAGCGTTCGCCACGCCAGCCAGGCAAAGGCTAATGCTTCCATATCATCACCGCTGATCCCGGCTTCATCGGTAGAGGTAACCTCTGTACCCGGTAATAATGCCGCCAGACGCATCATCAGCAGCGGATTACGACTGCCACCACCACATACCATGAGTCGATCACAGCCGCCGCTTAATAAGACCTGCTCTGAAATGGTTACTGCCGTCAGTTCGGCAAGCGTCGCCTGCACATCTCGTGGGCTAATTCCCGGAAACTGCGCCAGATGACGCTCTATCCAGCCGTAATTAAAATACTCACGGCCGGTGCTTTTCGGCGCAGACGCGGAAAAATAAGGATCGTTAAGCATATTTTGTAGCAACGGCAGGATCACCGTTCCTGAAATAGCCCACTGCGCATCTTTGTCGTAGGGCTGGCCACATTGCCGCCAGATCCATGCATCCATCAGCATATTGCCCGGCCCAGTGTCGTATCCGCGAACGGGTTGTTGCGGAATAAGCAGAGACAGATTGGCAATCCCGCCGATGTTTAACACCATTCGCCGTTCCGTTGGATGTGCCAGCAGTGCCTGATGAAACGCGGGAACGAGCGGTGCACCCTGCCCGCCAAGGGCGATATCACGTCGACGAAAATCGCCGACTACGGTTATCCCGGTACGCGCGACAATCTGGTTGTTATCACCAATTTGCAGCGTGTGCGGCGCAGCACCGTTCGGTTCATGCCACACAGTTTGCCCGTGGCAACCAATCGCAACGATATCCTGCGGTTTCAATTTTTCTTGCGCCAACAGCGCATTCACCGCCTCAGCAAATAGATAACCGAGCTGTGCATCTAACTGACCAAACTGAGAAAGTGTAAGCTGCTGCCCCTGGCAGATATCCAGAATCGCTTGTTTAACATGAATGGGGATGGGCCAGGTCAGACTCGCCTGCTGCGCAACCATCGTTTCATCTATTGTCGCCAGCACAACATCGACGCCATCAAGGCTGGTTCCAGACATTACACCGATAAAACGGCCCGATTTCATAGGTCATCCTTTTAAGCAAATTAGCCTTGACACTCAACCATAAAGTGTCGACTAATGCCATGCTTCCTTAATGATTTTTGGTGGCTAATCATTACAATGATCGTTTAATTACATCAATTACATGAATGATTCGTTTATACTCGGTTGATCCGATTTCGGTTAAGATTTTCATATTGTTCCAGTAGAACATGTGACCTCAGGCTCACAAATGCCATATAATTTAGCCATGAAGGGTGCTTTATTAGCGTTTCGTGGTGACAAAGGAGATTTGTAAATGATTAAACGTGTGCTGATTGTTTCATTAATGGGCGTATCTTTAGCGGGTTGCGTTAACAATGACAGCCTTTCAGGCGACGTATATACCGCATCCGAAGCGAAACAAGTTCAGAACGTTACCTACGGTACGATTGTTCATGTTCGTCCGGTGCAAATCCAGGGTGGCGATGACGCAAACGTGATTGGTGCTATTGGTGGTGCGGTACTCGGCGGGTTCCTTGGTAACACCGTCGGCGGCGGTACGGGTCGTTCATTAGCGACGGCTGCAGGCGCAGTTGCCGGTGGCGTAGCGGGTCAGGGCGTACAAGGTGCGATGAATAAAACCCAGGGTGTGGAACTGGAAATCCGTAAGGATGATGGTAATACCATCATGGTGGTTCAGAAACAGGGTGCGACCAAGTTTTCAGCCGGCCAGCGCGTTGTTATGGCTAACAACGGCAGCCAGGTTACCGTGTCTCCACGCTAATCGAATTCACGTGTGGTCAGGCTCTGGCCACACGTAACTTATCGTTTCAACCTTGTGACTGCAGTTCAATAATATTGTGTTCGAGTTTAGCAACCAGCTTAATCAGCAGATCAATTTCCTCAGCTGAAATCCCTTCCAGAATTTCTCCACGTGTTTTGTTGATCACCGCTTCCATATCAGCGATCAGCGGCTCAGCCTTCTCTGTCAGTTTAATTCTCTTAGCTCGACGATCGCTGGCGCAAGTCTGTCGTGAAATGAGTCCCTTTTCTTCCAACTGGTCAAGCGTACGTACCAACGAAGGCTGCTCGATGCCAATCGCTTTAGCCAACTGAATCTGCGATTGATCCGGCGGCAACTGATGAATGTTGTGCAGCGTAACCCAATGCGTCTGCGTCAACTCCAGAGGTTTCAGGCGATGGTCAATCAGAGCACGCCAAATGCGCACCAACCGTGCCAGATCAGAACCTAATGGCGATTCCAATTTCATCTCCTTATAATTAGCTTGCTAAGTTATTGTGCTGATTTTAGAATAGTGTGCAGCATTTGTATTCCCAAAACAAATGTATTGCCAAATTTGCTTACCGGCTGACATTTTTTCAGACATTATGCGTTACGGAGACTCATTGTCCCTTTTTTGCTAAACCTATAGCAATGCTCTCTTCCGCCAAGGATTTTGCCCGTGAAGTTTATGTTTAATGCAACAGGATTGCCCCTACAAGATTTAATGATCGGCGCATCTGTCTACTTTCCTCCTGTTTTCAAGGCGATTGTAGCAGGATTTATTCTCTGGCTGGTTGTTCATCGCCTGCTGCGCGACTGGATTTACTCCGGCGAAATCTGGCATCCCCTGCTAATGGATCTGTCACTCTTTACGCTTTGCGTATGTCTGGCCTTTGTTATGCTGATAGCGTGGTGATTATGTCGCTTAAAACCGTTAAATACTTCTCCACTATTATAGTCGCTGCAATCGCAGTTTTCGCCGGATGGTGGATGTGGAATTACTATATGCAGTCGCCCTGGACACGTGATGGCAAAGTACGCGCTGAGCAGGTCAGCATCACGCCGCAGGTGTCAGGCAGCATTAGCGAACTCTATGTAAAAGATAACCAGTTTGTGAATAAAGGCGATGTCCTTTTTATTATCGACAAGACGCCATTTCACATTGCTGAACTGAATGCGCAAGCGCAACTGGCAAAAGCGCAGTCTGACCTGGCGAAAGCCAATAACGAAGCCAACCGCCGCCGTCATTTATCGCAAAATTACATCTCAGCCGAGGATCTGGATACCGCAAATCTCAACGTGAAAGCCATGCAGGCAAGCGTTGAAGCAGCAGAAGCCAGTCTGCGTCAGGCCCAGTGGCAACTGACGCAAACGGTGGTCAAATCCCCCGTGGCGGGCTGGGTCACAAACCTGTCTACCCGTACCGGTGATTACGCCTCAACCGGTAAGCCCCTGTTTGCCCTTGTCGACAGTCACTCTTTTTATGTGATGGGGTATTTTGAAGAAACCAAATTGCGCCATATTCGAGAAGGCGCACCGGCGACGATTACGCTCTACAGCGGCAATATAAAGTTACAGGGTCACGTTTCCAGTATTGGCCGTGCCATCTACGATCAAAGTGTGGAAAGTGATTCCGGCCTGATTCCCGACATCAAACCCAACGTGCCGTGGGTGCGTCTGGCGCAGCGTGTCCCGGTACGCATCGAATTCGACGCCTTGCCGCGGGAGGTCACGCTTGTGTCAGGTACAACCTGCAGCGTATCCATCGGCCAGCGTAAATGAAACTGCCCCGCCTGACACCAGGCAATTTGCCGTGGTTTAAAGCCACAGCGGCACAGTGGCGTTATGCGCTGCGTAACACCATTGCGATGTGTCTGGCGTTAACTTTTGCTTATTATCTGAATCTGGACGAGCCCTACTGGGCGATGACCTCGGCGGCGGTGGTTAGTTTTCCCACCGTTGGCGGGGTTATCAGCAAAAGTCTGGGTCGCGTGGCGGGTAGCCTACTGGGAGCCACCGCCGCATTGATTATTGCCGGTCATACTCTCAATGAGCCGTGGCTGTTTTTGCTGAGCATGTCAGTGTGGATCGGTTTTTGTACCTGGGCATGCGCGCACTTCACCAATAACGTTGCCTACGCCTTTCAACTGGCGGGTTATACGGCGGCGATCATTGCGTTTCCCATGGTCAATACCGTGGAAATTACGCAGTTATGGGATATCGCGCAGGCACGCGTGTGTGAAGTCATCGTCGGTATCCTGTGTGGCGGCGTGATGATGATGATCCTGCCCAGCACCTCCGATGGCACCACGTTACTGACTGCATTGAAAAACATGCATTCACGTTTACTGGAACATGCCAGTCTACTCTGGCAACCAGAAACCACGGATGCCATTCGCACAGCCCATGAAGGTGTTATCGGGCAGATTCTGACCATGAACCTGCTGCGTATTCAGGCATTCTGGAGTCATTACCGCTTTCGTCGCCAGAATGCTTTGCTCAATTCGCTGTTGCACCAGCAGTTACGGATGACCAGCGTGATTTCCAGTCTGCGCAGGATGCTGCTGAACTGGCCTAATCCCCCGTCCAACACCCGGGAAATCATCGAGCAGTTGCTCAGCGAACTAATAAAATCCAATGCGAATAGCTACACCGTCGCATGTATTATTGCCCCGCTGCGGCCCGTCGATGCCCGCGACTATCGACACGTCGCCTTCTGGCAACGACTGCGTTATTTTTGTCGGCTCTACCTGCGCAGCAGTCATTATCTGCATTTACTGGAAAATGGTGTTACCGCCGAGCGTATTAATATCGCCCGCACGCCGGGACTTGCCCGTCATACCGATAATGCGGAAGCTATCTGGAGCGGGTTGCGTACGTTCTGCACTTTGATGCTTATCGGCGCATGGAGCATTGGTGCACAATGGGAATCAGGCTCTGGCGCACTCACGCTCGCCGCGATCAGCAGTGTGCTGTATTCCGCCGTTGCCACACCGTTCAAGTCGCTTTCTTTGCTGATGCGTACGCTGGTTCTACTGTCGCTATTTAGCTTTGTGGTTAAGTTTGGCCTGATGGTGCAAATTTCCGACCTCTGGCAGTTTATTCTCTTTCTCTTCCCACTACTCACCACCATGCAACTGTTGAAGCTACAAATGCCTGCCCTGGCAGGTCTTTGGGGGCAGCTGATTGTATTTATGGGTTCGTTTATCGCGGTGACCAATCCGCCGGTATATGATTTTGCTGATTTCCTGAATGACAATATGGCGAAAATCACCGGCGTGGCGCTGTCATGGCTGGCCTTCGCCATTCTGCGGCCCGGATCGGATGCACGGAAAAGTCGCCGCCATATTCGCGCCCTGCGCCGGGATTTTGTCGATCAGCTCAGCCGACATCCATCACTGAGTGAAAACGAATTTGAATCGCTGACCTATCATCACGTCAGCCAGCTCAGCAACAGTCAGGATGCGCTGGCGCGACGCTGGTTACTACGTTGGGGGGTCGTATTGCTGAACTGCTCGCACGTGGTGTGGCAACTGCGCACCTGGGAGGCGCGTTCCGATCCGCTGGCTCGCGTCAGGGACGTGTGTATCTCGCTGCTGCGCGATGTCATGAGCGAACGTGGCGTCCAGCAACGACCACTTAATGCCACGCTGAATGAGCTACAGCGCATCTGCGATACGCTTGCCCACCATCATCAACCCGCTGCGCAGGAACTGTCGGCACTGGTCTGGCGGCTACACTGCTCGCTTTCACAACTCGAACAGGCGCCGCCGCCGGGCACTCTCAGTCGTTGATTATTTGATAACACCACAGGCGTAGCGCGCTCCGCCACCGCCAAGCGGTTTCGGTTGATCGGACATATTATCGCCGCCCACATGGATCATCAGCGCCTTACCTTTAACCTCATCGAGCGTTTTAAGCCGCGGCGCAACGACCGGCGTTGTGGCGTTACCGTCGTTATTCACCACCAATAGCGGCAGGTCGCCCATATGACCTGCACCTTCCGGGCCTTCATGTTTGCCGGTTTGATGCGGATCATAATGGCCACCAGCCGATTCTGCGGCTGAGGCTTTCCCTTCTTTAATCGCGGGTTGGCAGCTGCCGTTCATATGCACATGGAAGCCATGTTCACCTGGCGGCAACGCTTTCAGATCGGGCGTAAACTCCAGCCCCTTTGCGGTTTCAGCAATAGTGACCGTACCAATCGCCTGGCCGACGCCTTGCGACGTGACCAGATTCATCGTCACTTTTTCTTCACTGGCAGCCTGCGCACCTGCACAGGCGAGTAGAGTGATGATGGCCAAACTCAAACGCTTCATAAGACCTCCGTCCAAAAGGTGTCTGATTGTTAAGTGTAAACCAGTGACACAATTTTGAACGGAGATGCGCCAAAAACGCGATTAGGGTACGTCGTAACCCAGCGCCGCTTTACGAATGCGGAACCATTGCTGGCGAGACATGTTCAGCGACTCAGACTCAATGGCAGCACGTACGCGCTCTATTTTTCCTGAGCCAATAATCGGCAGCGGCTGAGACGGCAGACGTAAAATCCAGGCGTATACCACCTGCTCAATAGATTGCGCATTCAACTCTTCAGCGATCACAGCAAGCTCATTACGTAAAGGCTGGAAAGCATCATCATTAAACAGGCGACCACCGCCGAGACAGGACCAGGCCATCGGGCGAATGCGCAGCTGTTGCAGTTGATCTAAAGTACCATCCAACAGGAGCGGCTGATGTACTGGTGAAATTTCTACCTGGTTGGTCGCCAGAGTAAACGGCAGACGCGATTGCAGCAATGAGAACTGTGCCGGGGTGAAGTTGGAGACGCCAAAGTGACGCACTTTGCCACTATGGTGCAATTTTTTAAAAGCGTCGGCGACATCGTCAGCATCCATAAGCGGATCGGGACGGTGGATCAGCAGCAGATCAATATGATCGGTCGCCAGCAGCTTCAGCGACTCTTCCGCACTGGCAATAATATGTGCACTGTCGGTGATGTAGTGGCCCAGCGCATTTTCCGCGCGCGCCGTCGTCGCGATCCCGCATTTAGTCACAATCTGCATTTTTTCACGCAAATGCGGAGCCAGTTTCATTGCCTCACCAAACGCCGCTTCACACTGGTATCCACCGTAAATATCGGCGTGATCGACGGTGGTCACGCCAAGATCCAGATGCTCTTCAATAAAGCTGACTAGCTGGCGCGCGGACATATTCCAGTCCATCAGGCGCCAGTACCCCATCACAAAGCGAGAAAATTCCGGGCCTTGCGGCGCAATAGTAATACGCTGAACCATAGCAGCTTCCTTTTAAGTGAATGTGCCTCGAGTATACGCAATTACGCTTTTAAAAGAGTGAAGGTTGTTGCGGTTCTTCCGAAGGATTGGCTTTATTTGCACGTAATTTACGCATCAGGCGCTGACGACAAAGCCGCAGCACTTCCTGCTTTTGGGTATCGCTCATCTTTTGCCAGTTAAAACGCTCATCCCGACTGCGAAAACAGCCACGACAAAAGCCGCGTTCGTCAGACTGACATATTCCACGGCATGGGCTCTGGACGGGGAAAAACTCCAGCTGTTCGGCCACATCCCCTCCTTTAATAAGATTGATATACTTATTGAAGACGTTAACTGAATTTCTCGCAAGCGCTATTGCATTAGACCGACTGGTCTATTACACTCCTTTTCATGAACAAAATCACTGAACACGATACACGCGAACATCTGCTGGCGACTGGCGAACTGCTGTGTATGCAGCGCGGCTTCACCGGCATGGGTTTAAGCGAACTACTGAAAACCGCTGAAGTACCCAAAGGTTCGTTTTATCATTATTTTCGCTCTAAAGAAGCGTTCGGTGTCGCGATGCTGGAACGCCACTATGCGGCCTATCATCGGCGACTGGCTACGCACTTTGATACGGGAGCGGGAAACTATCGCGACCGCATTCTGGCCTACTATCAGGAAACCCTGAATCAGTTTAGTCAGCACGGCATTATTAGCGGCTGTTTAACAGTAAAACTGTCTGCCGAAGTGTGCGATCTGTCAGAAGATATGCGCACTGCGATGGATAAAGGCGCGCGGCACATTATTGTGCTGTTAGCGCAGGCGCTGGAGAAAGGTCAGGCCAGCCATTGTCTGTCCTTTGTTGGCGAGTCGTTACAGCAGGCGCAGGTACTGTATGCGCTGTGGCTTGGCGCAAACCTGCAGGCCAAGATTTCTCGTAGCGCCACTCCGCTGGAAAACGCGCTGGCGCACGTTAAAAACATCATCACAACGCCTGCCGTTTAACAGGCGTTTTTATTTTCTTTATTACTAGACGACCGGTCTATTCAGGAGTGCCACATGTCATCTGAAAAACTGTTTTCCCCACTGAAAGTGGGTGCTATTACGGCAGCAAACCGCGTATTTATGGCGCCACTGACGCGTCTGCGCAGTATTGAGCCTGGCGACATCCCTACTCCGCTGATGGCCGAGTATTACCGTCAACGCGCCAGCGCGGGGCTTATCATCAGCGAAGCGACGCAGATTTCCGCACAGGCGAAAGGCTATGCCGGAGCACCCGGCTTACATAGCGAAGCGCAAATTGCCGCATGGAAGAAAATCACTGCTGCCGTACACGCTGAGCAAGGTCATATTGCTGTCCAGTTGTGGCACACTGGACGCATCTCTCACGCCAGTCTGCAGCCAAACGGTCAAGCTCCAGTTGCACCTTCTGCGATTAGCGCTGGAACCCGCACCTCGCTGCGCGATGAAAACGGCCTGGCAACGCGTGCCGATACCTCAATGCCACGCGCGCTGGAAACTGAAGAGATTCCGGGCATCGTTAATGACTTCCGTCAGGCGATAGCAAATGCGCGCGAAGCGGGTTTCGATATGGTTGAACTGCACTCTGCCCACGGCTACCTGCTGCACCAGTTCCTGTCGCCAACGTCTAACCAGCGTACCGATCAATACGGTGGCAGCGTCGAAAATCGTGCGCGTCTGGTGCTGGAAGTGGTTGATGCCGGTATTAAAGAATGGGGTGCCGATCGCATTGGTATTCGCGTCTCCCCGATTGGCACTTTCCAGAACGTAGACAATGGTCCGAACGAAGAAGCCGATGCGCTGTATCTGATTGAACAATTGGGCAAGCGTGGAATCGCTTACCTGCACATGTCTGAGCCGGACTGGGCCGGTGGCGAGCCGTATTCCGATGCGTTCCGCGAAAAAGTGCGCGCGCGCTTCCACGGCCCTATCATTGGTGCTGGTGCTTACACCCCAGAAAAAGCAGAAGCGCTGATCGAGAAAGGTCTGATCGACGCCGTTGCTTTTGGTCGCGCCTATATTGCTAACCCGGATCTGGTGGCGCGTCTGCAACGCAAAGCAGAACTGAATCCGCAACGTGCCGAGAGCTTCTACGGCGGCGGCGCGGAAGGTTACACCGACTATCCTACCCTCTAACGTCACAATCTCCGTTCTGCCATTGATAGCGGCGTAACAACGCCGCTATACTAAAACAACATTTTGAATGTATTAGCCATTTTCGAAGGGGAAAAAGATGCGTTTACTCCATACCATGCTGCGCGTGGGTGACCTGCAGCGTTCCATCGAGTTTTATACCAACGTGCTGGGCATGAAGCTGCTGCGTACCAGCGAAAACCCTGAATACAAGTACTCTCTGGCTTTTGTCGGCTACGGTCCTGAAACCAGTGAAGCAGTAATCGAACTGACCTATAACTGGGGTGTCGACAAGTATGATCTGGGTACTGCCTATGGCCATATCGCCCTGAGCGTAGACAACGCGGCTGAAGCCTGTGAACGTATTCGCCAGAATGGCGGTAACGTAACGCGTGAAGCAGGTCCAGTAAAAGGCGGCACCACAGTGATTGCGTTCGTTGACGATCCGGACGGCTACAAAATTGAGTTGATCGAAGAGAAAGACGCCGGGCGCGGCTTGGGCGATTAATCACCCCCTCGGGCGCAGATCGTCTGTGCCCATAGTTTTATACTCATCATTTTGCCATAATACGCGCTGCAATTTTCCCGTATTAAGAGACCCAGATGTCCGATAACGCTCAACTTTCCGGTCTGTGTGACCGTTTTCGTGGTTTTTATCCTGTCGTCATTGATGTCGAAACCGCAGGGTTCAATGCCAAAACCGATGCGCTGCTTGAGATTGCCGCCATCACACTGAAAATGGATGAACAAGGCTGGCTGATGCCGGACACGACGTTACATTTCCACGTAGAGCCGTTTGAAGGTGCCAATTTGCAACCGGAAGCGCTCGCCTTTAACGGTATTGACCCTAACAATCCGCTACGCGGTGCGGTCAGCGAATATGATGCTTTGCATGCCATCTTCAAAATGGTGCGTAAAGGCATTAAAGACAGCGGCTGCAATCGGGCAATCATGGTGGCGCATAACGCTACGTTCGACCACGGTTTTATGATGGCGGCGGCAGAACGCGCCTCGCTCAAACGTAATCCGTTCCATCCATTTGTCACCTTTGATACGGCGGCATTAAGCGGCCTGTCACTGGGGCAGACTGTGTTGTCAAAAGCGTGCCTGGCGGCGGGAATGGAGTTTGACGGGAATCAGGCGCACTCGGCGCTGTATGACACCGAACGTACGGCCGTGCTGTTTTGCGAAATCGTTAACCGCTGGAAACGTCTCGGCGGTTGGCCTCTTCCCGTGCCTGAAGAAGCGTAACGGCGACATAAAAAAAGCGACCATTTCAGGTCGCTTTTTTACTTCTGCTGGTATTACTCAGCGTCCGGCTCTTCGGTTTTGTATTTCGCTGCTGTTTCTTTAATCAGCTGCTGCAACTCACCGCGCTGGTACATTTCGATCAAAATGTCACAACCGCCAACCAGTTCACCATCAACCCACAGTTGCGGGAAGGTCGGCCAGTTTGCGTATTTCGGCAGTTCGGCGCGAATATCCGGGTTCTGCAGAATATCAACGTAAGCAAAGCGTTCACCACAGGCTGACAGCGCCTGCACAGCCTGTGCGGAGAAACCGCAGCTTGGCAGTTTAGGGGAACCTTTCATGTACAGGAGAATCGGGTTTTCAGCGATCTGGCGCTGGATTTTTTCGATAGTGGTGCTCATTATCTTGCTTCCTTAAACTTCTTTTACGGCAGTAGTCTGACATTGTAACGGGTCAGACAGGCAACGGAAAATAACATTTTCATTACGCGTTATTATTTTATCCCCTGACGCTAAAAGTTGCATTCACAATCTCACTTATCCCCTTCAAACATGTGGATTTGATTATCCGTTCACCAACTCAAACGTTAATTGCTGTTTTTTTTTGCGGTCGGTTACGAAACATAGTTTTAAACAAAAAAAGCTATTAACTTTCCCTCTTTCTATAGATTAGAATCGTCAAGTTTTGAAAATCACACGCAGGCACGATAGACCTGCCTTACCAGAGGACTGCTCAGTGGCGCGGATAAACCGAATCTCGATCACGCTCTGTGCTTTGCTTTTTACTACACTGCCTTTTACGCCTATGGCTCATGCTTCCAAGCAGGCCAGGACGACACCTACCAGTACTCACCCACTCAAGACGGTAGATAAAAAGAAAAGCGCAACAACCAGCCAAAAAACAACAAAGACCAGCAAGAAAACGGCGACAAAGACCACCAGCAAAACCAGCACCAAAACCGCTTCCTCTTCTAAAAAACGCACAGCCGCTCCGGCAAAGTCGACTAAAACTGCAAATCGCCGTGGTAAAACTGCCGCAGCACAAACCGCAGCCGTTACCTGGACGGAAAAATGCACACCGCGCAAAGGTCATAAACCACGCTGCGTGAAGGTGAAAACCACTGCACCGACTACGCTTGCTGACGCACATAAAGTGAAAGTGCAGAAAGCGACTAAAACCGCTATGTCCACCTTGATGAACCAAATCGGCAAACCTTATCGTTGGGGCGGCTCCTCGCCAAGAACCGGGTTTGACTGCAGCGGTCTGGTTTATTACGCCTATAAAGATCTGGTGAAGTTCCGCATTCCGCGTACCGCGAATGAAATGTACCATCTGCGTGATGCCGCACCAATTGAACGTGGCGAACTGAAAAATGGTGATCTGGTATTCTTTCGTACCCAGGGTCGCGGAACAGCCGATCACGTCGGCGTCTACGTCGGCAACGGTAAGTTTATTCAGTCACCGCGCAGCGGGCAGGAAATTCAAATCACCTCTCTGAGCGAAGATTACTGGCAGCGCCACTATGTGGGCGCTCGTCGGGTAATGACGCCAAAAACAATTCGCTAAAAACTTACCCTACAGAACATGCTGTAGGGTAAGTTCTTCTTTTGCATAACCTTTCAATTTGCTACCCTATCCTTACTCACAATGAGGCTATTGTGTGTACTCAATATAAATAATAAGGAGAGAAGCAATGTCGTTTGAATTACCTGCATTACCGTATGCCAAAGATGCTCTGGCACCGCACATTTCTGCCGAAACGCTGGAATATCACTATGGCAAACACCATCAAACCTACGTGACCAATCTGAACAATCTGATTAAAGGCACGGCGTTTGAAGGCAAATCACTGGAAGAGATCGTTCGTAGCTCTGAAGGCGGTGTATTCAATAACGCAGCACAAGTATGGAACCACACGTTCTACTGGAACTGCCTGGCACCAAACGCAGGTGGTGAACCGACCGGTAAACTGGCTGATGCAATTGCCGCCTCCTTTGGCAGCTTTGCAGATTTCAAAGCGCAGTTCACCGATGCCGCTATCAAAAACTTCGGTTCTGGCTGGACCTGGCTGGTAAAAGGAACGGATGGCAAACTGGCTATCGTCTCCACCTCCAACGCAGGTACTCCGCTGACTACCGACGCGACGCCGCTGATGACCGTTGACGTATGGGAACACGCCTACTACATCGATTATCGCAATGCCCGTCCTGGCTACCTGGAACATTTCTGGGCACTGGTGAACTGGGAATTTGTTGCGAAGAACTTCGCAGCATAAAAAAGATAACGCAGAAGGACTTCCTTCTGCGTTTTTGCATTAATTCGCGGTAGTGAAAGCCTCTTCAGGCTGTCTTCTTGCGGAAATGAACACCAGTAGCAGCGCAAGACCCGCCACAATCGCCCCCATCACCGGTACAAAACTGTAGCCCAGGCCGCCAGATATCACCGCCCCACCGGCCGCAGCCCCCAGAGCGTTCCCCAGATTAAACGCGCCAATATTGACTGACGATGATAATCCAGGCGCTTCGCTGGCAACGCGCATCACACGCATCTGCAACGGTGGAACGACCGCAAACGTCGCCGCGCCCCAGACCACCATACTGACCGCCGCTCCCAGCTCATTACGCGCAAGGAAAGGAATGGCCAGCATAATAACCATCAGCAGCAGTAAAAAGCCTTTCAGCGTACCGTTGACTGAACGGTCAGCCAGTTTGCCGCCAAAATAGTTACCGATCGAGAAGCCAACGCCTATCAACACCAGCATCCCGGTAACAAATGCCGGTGTAGCATGAGTGATAGTATGCAGAACCGGCGAGATGTAGGTATACAGCGTGAACATCGCCCCTGCACCCAGTACGGTAGTCAGTAACGCCGACAACACCTGTGGGCGCATCAACACCGCCAGTTCGCTTCGGACATCCGGGCGCTCTCCTGCTCCACCCTTGGGTAATGAGAAGAACAGGCTGACCATCGCAATGACGCCCAGCCCCGCAGTGGCCATAAACGACATGCGCCAGCCGATGGTTTCACCAAGCCAGGTCGCCGCCGGAACGCCGCCAATATTGGCGATGGTTAACCCCATAAACATCGTTGCCACGGCGCTGGCCTGCTTATGTTTGGGTACCACACTGGCTGCAACCACAGAACCGAGACCAAAAAAGGCTCCATGGTTAAGACTGGTCAAAATACGCGATAGCATCAGCGTGGTGTAATCCGGCGAGATAGCCGAAAGAACATTACCCAGCGTGAAAATCGCCATCAGGAATATCAAAGCATTACGTCGCGCACGATGAGACAGCAGCAATGTCATCAGCGGTGCACCTACCATCACACCTACCGCATAAGCGCTGATCAGCATGCCAGCCGCCGGAATCGAGACGTCCACACCTTTGGCAATGACGGGCAACAACCCCATTGGCGAAAACTCGGTGGTGCCAATACCAAACGCCCCGATTGCCAGCGCCAGTAAAGGGTAATTGATTTTCATATTTCGACTCCATATCGTCGAGCCGTGGCACGACATAAAATAAGAGTCAAAAGCATGACATTGATCGCAAAATTAATAAAGTTAACAAAACTGCAAAAGACTTTTGCTTATTCGCAAACAATAGCGGGGAAAAACGAGTCGAAGGGATGAGGGAGAGCTAACTCCCTCGGGGAAATCAATGCAGCGCTGCGGTCAGACCACCCGCGACGATCAAACCCAGAACAATAATGGTAGTCACTAACGAAAATTTCAGATCGGTGCTCATCAAGTTTTCTCCTTTTTATTCCCACACAAAAAGTGATATTGCGCATTTTTACACACTTGAAAGCAAAAATCTCTCACGATTTATATTGATAACTGCTTTTAACTCTTCCCCTTTTCGTTAAGATCAGACAAAATTCCACGCTTACTTGATTAGCGTACCGGCCATTGACCCCTTCCTGACGTTCCGTGTCGTTTTCCCGGCGTGCCGCAACCCTTACGTTGCGATAAGGGTGTGTAAAGGCAAACGTTTACCTGGAGTATTCTCAGGAGCTTAGGATATGGTCTGGAGTGAGATGTAATGGCAACAATTAAAGATGTAGCGAAGCGAGCAAACGTTTCCACTACAACCGTATCACACGTAATTAACAAGACGCGCTTTGTCGCGGAAGAAACACGTAATGCTGTCTGGGCAGCAATCAAAGAACTGCACTATTCTCCGAGCGCAGTTGCCCGCAGCCTGAAGGTAAATCACACCAAGTCTATCGGCTTGCTGGCGACCAGCAGCGAAGCGGCCTATTTCGCCGAAATTATCGAAGCCGTTGAGAAAAACTGTTTCCAGAAAGGCTATACCCTGATCCTGGGTAACGCATGGAACAGTCTCGAAAAACAGCAGGCTTATCTGTCGATGATGGCGCAAAAGCGCGTTGATGGTCTGCTGGTGATGTGTTCTGAGTATCCGGAGTCGCTGCTTTCGATGCTCGGAGAGTATCGCCATATCCCGATGGTCGTCATGGACTGGGGCGAAGCAAAAGCCGACTTTACTGATACGGTCATTGATAACGCCTTCGAAGGCGGTTACATGGCGGGCCGGTATCTGGTAGAACGCGGTCATCGTGAGATTGGCGTGATCCCTGGCCCAATGGAACGTAACACCGGGGCCGGGCGTCTGGCTGGCTTTATGAAAGCGATGGAAGAAGCGCTGATTAAAGTGCCTGAAAACTGGATTGTCCAGGGCGATTTTGAGCCTGAATCCGGCTACCGCGCCATGCAGCAAATTCTGTCGCAGTCTCATCGTCCGACCGCGGTCTTCTGCGGTGGCGATATTATGGCAATGGGTGCGCTGTGCGCCGCTGACGAAATGGGACTGCGCGTACCGCAGGATGTCTCACTCATCGGCTACGACAACGTGCGCAACGCCCGCTTCTTCACGCCGGCCTTGACGACCATTCACCAGCCGAAGGATTCACTGGGTGAAACGGCCTTCAACATGCTGTTAGACCGTATCGTGAATAAACGTGAAGAGTCACAGTCTATCGAAGTGCATCCACGCCTGGTTGAGCGTCGCTCCGTTGCCGACGGTCCGTTCCGCGATTACCGCCGTTAAGCCTGTTGTGCGGGAGTCTCATCTGGCTCCCGCAGCCATTCCTTGTTCAACGTTTCACTATCTCCTAAATAGTCCAGCAGCCAACTCAATGCCGGTGACGTATCGTTCTGCTGCCATGTCAGGCAGCATGCGGCATCAGGAAAAGGGTTCTCCAGTTGCAGCGCAACCCATTTACCGCTATCGATCCACGGCTTGGCAAAATGCGTCGGTACCATGCCCACGCACAATCCCGCGGACAAACAGGTCGCAGAAGATTCCCAGTCCGGCACGACGACGCGCTTTTGGTTGTCCAGCAGCCAGGTAATACGCTTCGGCAATGTTCGGGAGGTATCTTCGCGCACCAGTGACGGCCAGTTGCGCAACGTGTCATCACTTAACGGTCCAGGCATTGACGCTAGTGGATGATGGCTGGCTACCACGCAGCTCCAGCTCAGCATTCCCATATCGCGGAAGGTATAGCGCCCCCCGACCGGAATGGCCTGTGTGGCCCCGATGGCCAGCTCCACACGCCCATCAGACAGTGCGTCCCACACGCCGTTAAACACTTCCTGAAAAACTAACAACTCCACATCATCAAAGTGACGGTAGAAATCCACGATCATCTGTCGGGTACGATCCGGGCGGACAATGTTATCGACGGCGATCGCCAGCTGTCCGCGCCAGCCGTTGGCAATTTGCTGACATTGCTGGCGCGTGATCTGCATTTTTTTGATAACAGAGCGGCCTTCTTTTAAAAACCATGCCCCGGCAGGCGTTAATTCCACATCCCGATGGCGTCGCTCAAAAAGTGGCACCGCCAGCCACTCTTCCAGCTGGCGCACGGTGTAGCTTACCGCCGAAGGTACACGGTGCAGCTCCTGCGCGGCCGAACTAAAACTGCCGTTACGCGCAACCGCATCAACCACTTCAAGTGAATATTCCGACCACATATTCTGCCTGCAAAAAATTTGAAATCAGTAAGCAAATATTAGCGTTTCACAGCGAGAATTACACTCACTACACTCAGCGGCATTGTTCTACTGCTAAAAAAGAGAAATGATGATGCAACCTGGGAAAGGGTTTTTAGTCTGGCTGGCAGGTCTTAGCGTGCTCGGTTTTCTGGCAACGGATATGTATCTACCCGCCTTTGCTGCTATTCAGTCCGATCTGCAAACACCTGCATCTGCCGTCAGCGCCAGCCTGAGCTTGTTCTTAGCGGGGTTTGCCGTCGCGCAACTGCTGTGGGGGCCGCTTTCTGACCACTATGGCCGCAAGCCTATTTTGCTGCTGGGTTTATCTATCTTCGCACTGGGCAGTCTGGGCATGCTATGGGTTGAAAACGCCACTGGTCTGCTGGTACTGCGATTTGTTCAGGCCGTTGGCGTCTGTGCGGCATCGGTTATCTGGCAAGCGCTGGTTACCGATTATTATCCTTCACAAAAAGTAAACCGCATCTTTGCCACTATTATGCCGCTGGTCGGGTTATCTCCTGCACTCGCCCCGCTATTAGGTAGTTGGATCCTGGTACATTTTTCCTGGCAGGCCATTTTTGCCACTCTGTTTGCCATTACTCTGATTCTGATGCTTCCGGCTCTGCGTCTAAAGCCAACGGCTAAAGCGCGCGATGACAGCCAGGATAAACTGACTTTCGCCACCTTGCTGCGCTCGAAAACTTACCGTGGAAACGTGCTGATTTATGCCGCCTGTTCCGCGAGCTTTTTCGCATGGCTGACGGGTTCCCCGTTCATCCTCAGCGAAATGGGTTATAGCCCAGCGGTAATTGGTCTGAGCTATGTTCCGCAAACTATCGCCTTCTTAATTGGTGGTTACGGCTGTCGTGCAGCGCTGCAAAAATGGCAGGGTCGTCAGCTGCTGCCCTGGTTACTCATTCTGTATGCCTTCAGCGTTGTAGGCACCTGGGCGACCGGCTTTATTCATCATGTTGCATTGGCTGAAATCCTGATCCCATTCTGCGTTATGGCGATTGCGAACGGCGCGATCTACCCTATCGTTGTCGCGCAGGCATTACGCCCTTTCCCACAGGCCACGGGACGCGCAGCCGCATTGCAGAATACGCTGCAACTGGGTTTATGCTTCCTGGCAAGCCTTGTCGTTTCTTGGTTGATTGCCACCCCGCTGCTCACCACCACCAGCGTTATGCTGACAACAGTATTGCTGGCTGCAGTGGGTTACAAAATGCAATCGCAGAAAACTGACGCCCCGCAAACAGATGATCGTGCGCAAGTTGCCCACGGAGAGTCGCACTAATAATGGTTGCGGGCACTTAGTTAGCCCGCTAACAATTATCGGTTGAATCGTCAAAAATTCAGGCATATACTGATTTACAGTTGTTAAAAAAACGATAATTTTAATGCGTTAACGGGGACAAGAACGTTCCCGTTTTACCACGGATGGCCTTTTCGGCAAGGGTTTCTCCCTTCCTCTGTTCTACGTCGGATTATAGATTCGCGGATTAATTCCGTGAGATTTCTCACAAAGCCCAAAAAAGCGTCTACGCTGTTTTAAGGTTCTGATCACCGACCAGTGATGGAGAAGCTATGAGTTCATCATGTATAGAAGACGTCAGCGTACCGGATGATGACTGGTACCGCATTACCAATGAATTATTGAGCCGTGCAGGTATTGCTATTAATGGCCCTGCACCGGCTGATATTCGAGTAAAGAACCCCGATTTTTTCAAACGCGTATTGCAGGAAGGATCGTTAGGGTTGGGTGAAAGTTATATGGATGGCTGGTGGGAATGCGACCGGCTGGACATGTTTTTTAGTAAAGTCTTGCGCGCCGGTCTTGAAAACCAACTCCCCCGCCACTTTAAAGATACGCTACGTATCGCCACGGCTCGCCTGTTCAATTTACAGACCAAAAAACGTGCGTGGATGGTCGGCAAAGAACATTACGATTTGGGCAACGATCTCTTTACCCGCATGCTTGACCCCTATATGCAGTATTCCTGCGCCTACTGGAAAGATGCCAACACTCTGGAATCTGCCCAGCAGGCGAAGCTCAAAATGATTGCTGAAAAATTGCAACTGAAGCCAGGAATGCGGGTGCTTGATATTGGCTGTGGCTGGGGTGGTTTATCCCAGTTTATGGCATCGCAATATGGCGTGAGCGTGGTGGGTGTGACCATTTCGGCAGAACAGCAGAAAATGGCACAGGAACGTTGTGCGGGGCTGGATGTCACCATTTTGCTGCAGGATTATCGCGACCTGAACGACAAATTCGACCGCATTGTCTCCGTCGGCATGTTTGAACATGTTGGACCGAAGAACTACGCCACCTATTTTGAGGTGGTCGATCGTAATTTAAAACCGGATGGTCTCTTTTTACTGCACAGCATCGGCTCCAAAAAAACCGACAATAACGTTGATCCGTGGATCAATAAGTATATCTTCCCAAACGGGTGTTTGCCGTCAGTTCGCCAAATTGCCAACGCCAGCGAACCGCATTTTGTGATGGAAGACTGGCATAATTTTGGCGCGGATTACGACACGACGCTGATGGCATGGCACGAGCGTTTCATGAGATCCTGGCCTGAAATCGCCGATAACTATACCGAACGTTTCAAACGGATGTTCAGCTATTATCTGAACGCCTGCGCCGGGGCGTTTCGTGCTCGAGATATTCAGCTATGGCAGGTGGTATTTTCCCGCGGTGTTGAACACGGTCTGCGCGTTCCCCGCTAATCTTTTTCGCCCCCGTAGCAACGGGGGCTTTACTCTCAGGCTTAGGCTCCCGCTTCGCCCGTTATGTTGCTGATGGCGCTTTCACGCGCCGCCAGGACACGCTCAACGGTATCAACCACCGCCTGCGTTTGGGGATCGATTTCGATATTAACCCGTGCGCCCAGCTTTTTCTTGCCAAGCGTCGTACGCTCCAGCGTTTCCGGGATCAAATGCACACAGAAACGTGTCGGCGTCACTTCACCGACCGTCAGACTGATACCGTCAATACCAATAAATCCTTTGTACAGGATATATTTCATCAGCGACGGATCCTGGACTTTAAACCACACCTGACGGTTATTCTCCGAGGTCAGAATTTTCGACACTTCGGCAGTGGTCATAATATGGCCCGACATTAAATGTCCGCCAATCTCATCACTGAATTTTGCCGCACGTTCAACGTTAACCAAATCTCCAACCTTCAGATCGCCCAGGTTGGTGATACGCAGCGTTTCTTTCATCAGGTCGAAGCTTATCTGGTTACCGTTAATTTCGGTGACCGTCAGGCAGCACCCATTGTGGGCAACCGATGCACCGGTCTCCAGCGCATCCAGCATATATTCAGGCAACTCCACAACATGCGTACGAAAATTTGGTTTTTCATCAATGGACACCAATTTTGCGGTGCCCTGCACAATACCCGTAAACATACTTCCTACTCCTGAACTCAATTAAGACATCTCTGCACAGCACAATAGCAGGTGGAAATTCAGGTTGCCAGCAATGCGCCACCAGCGCCTGTTTTTTCACTGGAGAATTACGTATTCCTCGCTACAATAGACTGAAATTTCCCCTGCTTTTTCTCCTTGCTGCCATATAAGGCGGCTTTTTTAGTCTCTCAAATAACAACAATATAGTGGTGTACACGTGCAAAAGTATGTAAGTGAAGCGCGTCAGTTATTAGCTCTGGCAATTCCGGTGATTCTTGCGCAAATCGCTCAAACCGCAATGGGATTCGTTGATACCGTCATGGCGGGCGGATACAGCGCGACGGATATGGCGGCAGTCGCCATTGGTACGTCCATCTGGCTACCGGCCATTCTGTTTGGTCACGGACTACTGCTGGCGTTGACGCCGGTAATTGCGCAACTCAATGGTTCCGGACGCCGCGACCGTATCGCCCATCAAATACGTCAGGGATTCTGGCTGGCGGGCAGCGTCTCCGTGCTGATTATGGTTGTGCTATGGAATGCGGGGTACATTATTCGCTCCATGCATAACATCGACCCGGCACTGGCGGATAAAGCCGTTGGCTACCTGCGTGCCCTGCTGTGGGGCGCACCGGGTTATCTGTTCTTCCAGGTAGCCCGTAACCAGTGCGAAGGATTAGCCAAGACTAAACCGGCGATGGTGATGGGATTTCTCGGCCTGCTGGTGAACATTCCGGTTAACTATGTTTTCATCTATGGGCATTTAGGCATGCCGGAACTGGGTGGCGTGGGTTGTGGTGTGGCAACAGCAGCGGTTTACTGGGTGATGTTTATCGCCATGCTCTCTTACATCAAACGTGCGCGTTCAATGCGCGATATCCGTAATGAGCGTGGTTTCCAGAAACCTGACACCGCAGTAATGAAGCGTCTGGTACAGCTGGGTTTACCTATCGCGCTGGCGTTATTTTTCGAAGTGACGTTGTTTGCGGTGGTCGCGCTGCTGGTTTCTCCACTGGGGATTGTCGACGTAGCCGGACACCAAATCGCACTGAACTTCAGCTCGTTAATGTTCGTCCTGCCAATGTCTCTGGCTGCCGCCGTCACCATTCGTGTCGGTTATCGTCTGGGCCAGGGTTCCACGCTGGATGCGCAAACCGCAGCCAGAACGGGTCTGGGTGTTGGTGTGTGCATGGCGGTCGTAACGGCAATTTTCACCGTGACATTCCGCGAGCATATTGCCCTGCTCTATAACAATAACCCGGAAGTTGTCGCCCTGGCGGCTCAGCTCATGTTACTGGCCGCTGTGTATCAAATTTCGGACTCTATCCAGGTTATTGGCAGCGGGATCCTGCGTGGTTATAAAGATACGCGTTCCATTTTCTTTATTACCTTTACGGCATACTGGGTGCTGGGTCTGCCGAGCGGTTATATTCTGGCGCTTACCGATCTGGTAGTTGACCGGATGGGACCGGCGGGATTCTGGATGGGCTTTATTATCGGCCTGACCTCTGCGGCGATACTGATGATGCTGCGGATGCGGTTTCTGCAACGCCAGCCGTCAGCGGTTATTTTACAACGCGCTGCGCGATAACCTCATAAAAGCCGCCGCCAGGCGGCTTTTTTCGCCTCAAAAGGGGCTGGCGTTTTTGGCGTTCATCCACGCTTCACTAATGGGATGCCTGAAATGCAGTTCACTGGCATGTAGCATCAGCCGTGACGTTTGTTCAGTCCCCGGCAGCAGACGCCCACCGTACAGATCGCACCCCAAAATAGGATGTCCCAACTGCTGACAATGGATCCGTAGTTGATGGGTGCGCCCGGTTTCAGGGGTCAGTTGCACCCGCGTCAAGGGGAGCAACGTCCCCTCTTCCTGACGATGATAAAAACGCTCGACAACCTGATAGCGCGAGCGCGCGGGTTTGCCGTTGAGAGCACAAATCGACATCAATGGAAACAGCGCCGGGTCTTTGGCAATCGCGGCGTCGATAACCCCTTCGTCGTTCTCCAGATGCCCGCATAACAGCGCGCTGTACACCTTAGTGACCGTACGCTGGCTGAACTGCTGGCAAAGCGCAGCGTTGATAGCCTTGTTACGAGCGACTACCATCAGCCCAGAAGTGCCGAAATCTAGCCGATGTACCAGCGTGCAGCCAGGGTAAATCTGTACCAGGCGGTGATGTACCGAATCGAGATTCTGCGGATTTCTCCCCGACAAGCTAAGCAGTCCGCTGGGTTTATTGATGAGCACCAGATGCTCGTCCTGATAGAGGGTCTCTATCTCGTCATGGCAAGGCGGGGCAATAAAGGTATCGAGGATCGTAGACATCAGGCGGCCAGAATGAAGTGTGGGCACGGATGATAACGAATTTTCACCGCAGTGGCGAATCGGGGCGCTGACACAATGACTGGCATGGTAGAGTGTGATTTATCCTGAGTGCGATGAGAGGGTTACTCTGTGCAACAAATCGATTTTTACATGGTGGATGCCTTTACCACCACGACGTTTAGCGGTAATGCCGCAGCAGTCTGTCCGCTCACGGACTGGTTGCCCGATGAAACATTATTAAAGATGGCGCAGCAGCATAACCAGTCAGAAACCGCTTTTTTTGTCGCCAATGAGAATGGTTTTGAGCTGCGTTGGTTTACCACTCAGGGAGAAATCAATCTTTGTGGACATGCCACGCTTGCCGCCGCGCATGTCATCTTTGAACATCTGAATTACCCGGAAACGAAAATCCAATTTGCCACCCGCTTTGTGGGACCGCTGACGGTCACGCGCAGCGGTGAATGGCTGACGCTTGATTTTCCGGCCTGGCAAAGCGAATCTGTCGTGCCACCTGCTTTACTGCTGGAAACATTAGGCATCACCGAATACAAAGAGGTGCGCGTGGCACGCGACTGCATGGTGGTGCTGGAAAATCAACAGCAGGTTGAGGCTGTGCGCCCGAACATCCACGCCATGCTTCCGCTGGGGAAAATGGTGTGTATCACCGCGCCGGGTGACGGGAAATACGATTTTGTCAGCCGTTTCTTCTGCCCGGGTGAAGCCGTCGCGGAAGACCCAGTCACAGGCTCGGCACATAGCATGCTGATCCCATACTGGGCTGCAAAACTGAATAAAATACAGATGCTGGCGCGCCAGGTCTCTGAACGCGGCGGGGATTTACGCTGTCAGTTAGCAGGAACGCGTGTTTATATCAGTGGCCAGGCGATAACTTATCTGACCGGTAAAGTGCTGCTGCGCTAGCAGCCTTACCCGCAATAACCAATCCATGGAGGATTTATGTCGAACAAACTCGTGCAGATACACTTTGATTTTCATGGTCCGTTTGGGGCTGAGATGTCGAATCAGCTCGTTGAACTGGCAGAATCAATCAACCAGGAGCCGGGGTTCATCTGGAAAATCTGGACCGAGAACGAAGCAAATCACGAAGCGGGAGGCATCTACCTGTTCCAGGACGAAGACACCGCTCAGACCTATATCAAAAAGCATACCGCCCGCCTGAAGCACCTGGGTGTGGAGGAAGTAACGTTCAAAATCTTCGATATCAATGAACCGCTAAGTAAAATTAACCACGGTCATATCAGCTAAACTTTTGCCTTAGACGCCCCCTCCCGGGGCGTTTCTTCATTTCCCCCTGCTTTCCCCTTTCAACAGCGATATCCCCGTCACCGCTCCAGGACAGTGATTTAGCCTGTGCCACGTTTGCAGTAGTTCACAAAATCAGCGTTAGCGAAAACTATCGCTGGCCGAACGAACTATGAAGGAGTATAAAATAATACAAACAGTATTATTTTATACAAAATGAATCACAAACTGCGACTGGAGATTCTCATATGACCGCGGACATTACACTGAACTCATCTGCTGGAAGCTTCCCGCCAGCAGGTCATTACTCGCACAGTACAACGGCTGGCGGATTCGTCTTCATTTCCGGGCAGTTGCCGGTCACTTTCGACGGCGAGAAAAAAGCGGATGCTTCTTTTGAAGATCAAACCCGGCTGGTACTCAAGAATATTGATGCTTGTCTGGCTGGTGCTGGGGTATCGCGTCAGCATCTGGTGTCTTTTCGCGTCTATGTGACGGATATGAACCAGTGGCCGACGTTTAACAAAATCTATGGAGAGTGGATCGGTGATTTCCGTCCATCCCGTGCAGTAGCAGGTGTTGCGGAACTTCATTATGGTTTTGCGCTGGAAGTTGAAGCTATTGCGTTGGCCCCGCAAGCGTGACGTTTAACAACATACAGGTGAACAACAATGACTGAAATGACACTGCCTGATTATAACGATGTTGCCGCTGCGGCAGAGCGCATCGCAGATTATGCCAACAAAACGCCGGTGATGACCTCCCGAACGGTAAATGAAGAATTTGGCGCGGAAGTCTTCTTTAAGTGCGAAAACTTCCAGAGAATGGGCGCCTTCAAATTTCGCGGCGCTATGAATGCGCTACGCCAGTTCACGCCACAACAACGCGCTGCGGGCGTCGTGACATTTTCTTCCGGCAACCATGCGCAAGCCATTGCCCTGTCAGCAAAGTTGTTGGGTATTCCAGCAACAATTATCATGCCGCATGATGCCCCGGCGGCCAAAGTTGCGGCGACGAAAGGCTATGGCGGAAAAGTGGTAACTTACGATCGCTATACTGAAGATCGTGAAAAAATTGGTCGGGACCTGGCAGAGAAACAGGGGTTAACGCTGATCCCCCCTTACGACCATCCGCACGTGATCGCAGGCCAGGGCACCGCCACAAAAGAGCTAATTGAAGAGGTGGGTCAGTTAGACGCCCTTTTCGTGTGTCTGGGCGGTGGCGGCCTGCTCTCAGGATCCGCCCTGGCGGCCAGACATCTGTCTCCTGACTGCATCATCTATGGTGTCGAACCTGAGGCGGGTAACGATGGTCAACAGTCGTTTCGTAGCGGCAAAATAGTTCATATCGATACGCCCAAAACCATTGCTGACGGTGCCCAGACTCAACATCTCGGGAACTATACGTTTCAGATTATCAAGCAAAACGTGAACGATATTCTGACTGTTTCAGACGCTGAGTTAATCGCCTCAATGAAATTTATCGCTGAACGCATGAAAATCGTCGTTGAGCCGACCGGGTGTTTGGGTTTTGCTGCCGCCAGAGCGCGTAAAGCTGAGCTTCGCGGCAAGAAAATCGGCATTATCATCAGCGGTGGAAACGTGGATATCAGTCGCTACAGTGAATTTCTGGCCGGATGATAAACAGGGTATCTGCCATGCAGATACCCTACTTTTACTGTCTTTACACTCCTGTCTGGAAAAACGCTCCCAGGTCACTGTAAACTGCTCGCAATCATGGCAACAGACATCACCGCAGGAGACTGGCATGCCAAAAACCGACAATAACTCGCTTCTCAGCCAAATTGATACTATCGCCAGGGGATTGAGTGAGACCTTCTCTCCGTTTTGCGAAGTGGTGGTTCATGACCTCAAAAATCCAGAACATGCCATTTTGTCCATCCATAATAATCTTTCCGGACGTCAACCTGGCCAGCCAGCAACCGAGCTTGGCCTGGCGAGAATCGCATCACCTGACTTTCCCAGCATCATTGCGAACTACAGTAATCAGTTTGCCGATGGCCGTCCGGTGAAAAGTACTTCCATTGGCATCAAGGACGAAGACGGCAAATACGTAGCGGCACTTTGCCTGAATGTCGATATGACGCTGTTCCGTGGTATGCAGAGTGCTCTTGCGCGTTTTACTGAAACTGAAAATTCCCCCATTAAGGAACATATCGATCCCGGCAGTAATGAAGTCATCCGCCAGCGTATTGATGACTTTGCCGCTAAACGCGCGACGACGGCCCGAGCCCTTAAACCTCAAGACCGTAAGCTGCTGATTCAACAATTACGCCAGGACGGTTTGCTGAACGTACGCAAATCTATGGATACGGTTGCACAGCATCTGGGCGTATCGAGGGCCACCGCCTATCTGTATGCCCGCCAGCCAGCTCAGGCGGGTGAATAAACAGGTTCAGATAGACCACACTTGCCGCGTATAGAATTTCTGTCCTTGATTCCCGACACGAAGCGCTCCCGCTCCACTAAAGGTGGCTTCGTGCCCGATATAGTTACCCACCAGTAAACAACCAAATCCAGCTGCAGTGAAAAAATAAACCTTTATTTTCGTGCGTATTTATTGGCACTGAGTAAATAGATGATTTATTTTTGTACATACATAGTGAAATTTAGCTTTACTCAAATAACACACCAGCATTTTTAATGCACCACAGCAGAACAAGCAACAACTAACTCACTGATTTAAAAGAGTTAAAAAGCCATTGAAGTTATTACACCAATAATACCCATGCAATATATATAAATAGCGTGATATCTAAATTATAATTCTTTAACATCCGGCTGATTGGTGAGGTAAGAATGCGGTTAATGATCATGTTGGTAAGCTTTGTACTCTCCACCCAGCTATGGGCAGGTGAACTTTCCAGGCCCACCGGTAAAGTGCTTTTAACGCTGTCGGGTAATATTGAAAATACAAATGCAGACGGGAAAGCCATTTTTGATACCGCCAGCCTTGAGAAGCTGGGCATGGTCAGTTTCCAGACCACTTCCCCCTGGTATAATGGACGCACTACCTTTACGGGTATTCCGCTACAAAAGCTCATGGATTATGTCGGGGCGAACGGCTCTGTTGTTAAGGTCACTGCGCTCAATGACTACACCACCGTTATCCCTCTTAGTGATTTCAAAAAATACAATGCTATCCTTGCGTTAAAAATCAACGGAAAATATATGCGCATCCGTGACAAAGGCCCGTTATTCATTGTGTACCCCTATGACAGCATGCCAGAACTGAATAATCAGATTTATTATTCAAGGTCTGCATGGCAGGTCAGTAGTATGGATATTGAGTAAGCGTTCAGAGGAACATCATGAACAGAATACTGGCTGGCATAATCTTTTTTCTTTTTATATCTACCGGGTATATCTCTTTCCTCGTGCATGAACGGCAACAAGAGTTACAGAAACTGACTCACTACACCGATTCCTGGTCTGCTGCTCAGCTGGTATCACAATATTACCGATTTGAATCGTTGCTTGGTCTTTACACTATCGATGATACGATGAATCTCGATGATGTACGCATGCGCCTCGACATTATGCTTAGCCAGAGTGATTTGATAAAAGAAGGTGACCTGGGGCGCTACATCGAAAGCAATATAGCTCACCGTGAACTGGCGGTAAAACTTGAAAATACCCTTAATTTTCTGGATGTTAATCTAGAAAAAATGAACCGTTCAGCACTCCAGGCTTATCTGAAAAAAATGCATACTCTGGATGCGCCACTGGGTCGTCTTTCATCTGGTGCGTTAAACAAAGATGTTAACTCGATCAATAACGCCAACCAAAAAATTCAGACGCTGTACTATATTTATTCTGCAACCTCTGTGCTGCTGATAATACTGAGTGCGATTCTGGGCGTGCTCATTTTCTATCAAAACAGAAATATTCTGCGGGCGCACCTGCAGGTCAAGAGTCTTGCCGAAGAACTGCAGAAATCTAAAGAAAAACTGCAAATGCAGAATGCTAAACTAGAATATGACGTCTACCATGACTCTCTTACCGAGATGAATAACCGTCAGCTATTCTGGAGCGATTTAAATAAAACAATTGAGAGAGCAGAAAAAAATCACGATTCTGTGACTGTGATGTTGTTTGATTTAGATCGATTCAAAGAGGTAAATGATACGTATGGTCATGATGCCGGTGATATGTTGCTACGCCAGATATCAGACCGACTGGTTTCGATGAGCCTTACCTCGGATACGCTGTATCGCCTGGGTGGAGATGAATTTGCGTTTCTCTCAAGCGGCCTGACAGAAAGCCACGCCGTTTCGCGCGCCCAGAAAATATGTGACTTTATCAGCCAGCCCTACACTATTTATAACACGATTATCAACATAACCACCTGTGTTGGCATTGTTATCTCAGACACTGAACGTCGTTCCGACTATCTTTATAAATTTGCCGATCTGGCCCTTTATGAAGCCAAAGGTGAAGGCTCTGGTAAGATAAAAGTCTTCCGACAACGAATGTTAGAAAAGCTACAAGAAAGCAGAACGCTTGAGCATGATATGGCATTGGCAATAGTGAACAAAGAATTCGTGGTTTATTATCAGCCCATTGTTGACTCCTTCAGCCAGGAAATTTATAGCTATGAAGCCCTAATTCGTTGGCTCCATCCTCTAAAGGGCCTCCTGTCGCCGGATAACTTTATTCCTGTTGCTGAAAAAACCGGAATGATTAATGAGATGGGGAAAGCTGTGCTTGAAATTGCCTGCCGGGAAGCGGCTTGTTGGGCGGTTCCGGCTAAAATTTCAGTGAATGTCTCTCCTGTCCAGCTAAGCAGCAAAGCCTTTGTCGGTATCGTACTGTCTATTCTGAAAGAAACTGGACTCCCAGCCGATCGTCTTGAACTGGAAGTAACAGAATCCTCTCTCTTCACTGAGAGTACGACGCCGATGAATACACTTAATAAACTCAGAGCCATGGGTGTAAAAATCTCCATCGATGATTTTGGTACCGGATATTCTTCCCTTTCGCGCCTGAGCAGGCTTGCCTTCGATAAAATTAAAATAGACAAGTCGTTTGTCCATTCAATATCCACACAGGAAGATGCGCTTAATATCATCAAACTGATCACCGGCATGGCGAAATCCCTCAATATGAAGGCTGTTGCTGAAGGTGTTGAAACGCAGGAACAACTAAAAAGCCTTCAGGCGCTGGGCTGCGATTTCGCCCAAGGATATCTGTTTGGTAAACCTCAGCCTTGTATCGATGAGAAAATCAGAAACGGTTGAATCGCTCTCAGACTATTTGATCATCAACCGTAGCGCTAAATCATTCGGATAAGGATCAAAATAGTTCTGGGTAAGCAGATAGCTGTCTGGGTATTCAGCCAGATAGTGCTTGAGTAGCGTCAGAGGCGCCAATATTGGCAGCAGCCCACCGCTATAGTTGAGGATAACGTCACGTAACTCTCCGCGCTGGCGGGTGTTCAACTGTTCGCGGAAGTAGCCCTGAATATGCATCAGTACGTTGGTGTGATTTTTCCGTGAGGCGGGCTTTTTGAGGATCGTCATGAGCTTTTCACGATAGACAACAAAAAAAGCGTCCAAATCATCCCACTGGTGAAGCGAGGCAACGAATGGGCCGATTTCCCGGTAACCGGCCTGGTGATGAGCCAGAAGCTGGAGCTTATAGCGACTGTGAAAGTTGAGTAAGCCATGGCGAGTAAGACCATTGGCCCGCAGCCTATTAAGCTCATGCAATGCGAACACGCGTTCGACAAAGTTCTCCCTCAGCACTGGATCGTGCAAGCGGCCATCTTCTTCGACTGGCAACCACGGGTAGGTTTCCATTAACGCGCCAGTAAACAGACCAGTCCCTTCTTTTCGCCCACGATTTCCCTTCTCGTCATACAGTCTCACTCTTTCCATACCGCAACTCGGTGATTTAGCACAGACGATAAAACCCGAGAGGCCACCAAGTCCCTGAAGATATGAGTTGGTGAAATCGGACATTTTATCGGTTACATCCTCACCAGGCGCATGGCTAAAACAGATGCGGACATTCCCTTGGGCGGTTTGAACCAGACGCAACGCGGGACGTGGTACAGGCAAACCGATGGACATCTCTGGGCAGACAGGTTTGAAAGTCACCCACTGAGCCAGTTCGTCCATCACAAACCCCATCCGTTTATGCCCACCGTCGAATCGCACGGCTGAACCAGTTAAACATCCACTAATCCCGATGACAGGCTGAGTGTTCATAGCGACCCCCTCGTTAATTGACGACCCTTTTCGGGAAAAAATGACGGTTTCACTATTAAATCATAGCGTAAGTTATCTGCTGTGAGTTGAACTGATAGATGCAAGTGTAAGTATCCCCCATAATCGTGCCATTCCTAATGAATATTTAGGCGGGATACAAACCAGGCAATCAAAGAATCCAATTAAAACAGCAAAGGCAGGTACTGTAGATATATAGATCTCTAAATTGATGTTCATCACATTGACAGGTTCTTACGTGAATGCGACTTCAATCTCTTTATATACTCTTTATTTGTTCATATCTTCATGAGGAATAAAGAATGTTCGATCATGTGAAAATCGGTGTAAGTGATTACGAAAAAAGTAAAATTTTCTTTCTCAACGCGCTTCAGCCGCTTGGCGTAGAACTCATCGATGAAGGCACACCAAGCTACGGTGTTGAAATGGGCTCCGAGAATGTTTCACTTTGTCTGTTCCAGACGAATGACAAGCCGGCTCCTCTGCATCTGGCGTTTGTCGCAAAAACCCGGCAGCAAGTTGATGAATTTTACAATGCTGCTTTGCGCACGGGAGCCCAGGATAACGGAGCACCTGGCTTACGTTCCTATAGCGAAAACTACTATGCCGCATTTGTCATTGCTCCTGATGGCCATAATATTGAGGCGGTCTGCCATGCGCCGGACTGATTAAGGTGCAGTTTGGATATCGAAAAATTATTCGACGTTGATATTGAATCTGTCTGAAGAGCTGTAATAACGCTGCTTATTTGAAGTCAAGACATAAGAGTATCGTTGAAAAGAAGGAATTCGTATATGTCTAAGATTAAGTTTGAACTGAGGCGAGGAAGCGATGTGCTACGTGATGGCATGTATCTGGAATTATCTGTCAGTGAGACATCTCCTTTACGGCAAGTGGCTGAAGTTTTCTATTCTGACGTTACACAAGATTTCTTTTTGACCTGCTACGAAGAGAGCATCCCTCTTGAAGCAGTGGAGAAATTGATTTCGGAGGCGAGGATAGCTCTCCCGCCAGTGAAGCAAGGACAATAAGAATGTAGCCTTAGTGCAACATCTTTATTCTAAATATCTGCAGCTAAAGTTGGTAAATCCCCTGAACGGTTCTATAGTCGGGACTGCTTCTCATTACAGGGTTCACTAATGCGATTTAACGGACTAACTAAAGGTTTCTTCATTTTCATACTTGCCCTCGTGACCTGGGCGTTCTTCGATGTATTGTCCCCCTACTTTTCCGCCATTTTGTGGGCCGCGATATTAACGACTATCTTTAACCCGGTAAAAAACAGACTGCGTAGCGCGCTTGGCGAACGCAACGGGCTGGCATCATTGATTACCATCGCCATTATCTGTCTGATTGTCTTTATCCCGCTGATGGTAATCCTGTCATCGCTGGCCATTGAACTGAATGTGGTATACACCAAACTGCAACAGAATGACACGCAGTTCCCGGAAGTCGTCACTTCTATTCTTTCGTACCTTCCTGATTGGGCCAGAGGATTTCTGGCAGAACACAATCTGGATGATGTCGCGCAGATCCAGAAAAAACTGTCCGATGTCGTGCTGCAAGGCGGGCAGTACCTTGCTGGCAGTGCATTTCTGATCGGGAAAGGCACATTCGGCTTTGCTATCAGTTTTGGCATCATGCTGTATCTGCTGTTCTTCTTACTGAAGGATGGACCGTATCTGGTGCGCCAGATTCTGGACTCATTACCCCTTTCTGATTTTGCCAAACAGCACCTGTTTGCCAAATTCGTCGGCGTGACGCGGGCAACCGTTAAGGGCACGGCGGTCGTCGCTTTGGTTCAGGGTATTCTTGGCGGCATCGCGTTTGAAATTGTGGATATCGACGGCAGCGTTCTGTGGGGGGCGTTGATGGCGTTTCTCTCCCTCGTGCCTGCCGTGGGCTCAGCGATCGTCTGGGTACCTGCAGCAATATTCCTGTTCGCCACCCACCAGCTATGGCAAGGGCTGTTTATCGTTGGCTTCTTCGTGATTATCGTTGGGCTGGTGGACAATATCCTGCGCCCGCTGCTGGTAGGTAAAGACACCAAAATGCCGGACTATCTGATTTTGATTACCACTCTCGGCGGCATGGAGATCTACGGCATTAACGGCTTTGTGATTGGCCCCCTGATTGCTGCACTATTCATAACCTGCTGGAACCTGTTTTCCGGGCGTGACCATGAAGGTAACGTGGAAGGAATCGACGAAGCCTTTATGGAAGAAGGAAAAAATCCTCCAGATTTATGATTGCAGGACGATAACAGAAGGCGGTTTCGGGACCGCCTTTTTTATTTTCACGCAAAATCATGCGTTTCCTATAATTGCAATCATGCGTATTCATTAATCGTCGCAGAAGGAACTAATCAGTGCGAATTGCCACAATCACCAACTGGGCCTATAGCGCGACGGTATGCCTGACCATCGCTTCAGGCGTTGTCATGCTGATGGCATCCAGCGCCGATAACACAGAACGCCAGGTGGTAGAACAGCGTTATCAGTTCGATCAACTTACCGAAGAAGTCGAACTCGATGCCTGGTCGCTGTCAGACCTGGCACGCGACTATGTTATTGCAAAAGATCCTGAGGTGCTTGACGCCTATCGTCAAAAAGAAACGTCGCTGAAAGCTGTTGAGCATCGTCTGTCGAAGCTCAAGGACCTTGGAGCAACGGATGAAGAGCTGGCGCTATTGCACGAAGGGCTGCAGATTGTTGATGCCCTGCAGGACGAGCAAGCTGCGGCGCTTGCCAGCATCGCGCGCGCAGAAGAGTCGCAGGCTATTGCCCTGCTCTATGGGAAAAGCTATGAACAGGAACTGGAACGTGCCCAGGACCGGATAGATCATTTCCGCCAACTGCTCGATAACCGCGTACGTAATACGATTGAAGATGCAACCCAGTCATCCCGCATGCTGCGGACGGCCTCTGAAGTGATGGTCGGTCTGACGGCGCTGCTGTTTTTATTCGTTCTCGGTTTCATTTTAAAGCGTCGCGTCCTGCGCCCCGTCGTGCGTTTGAGCGATGTCGTAAACCGTCTCGCATCGCAGGATTATGCCGTTGAGACGCCCAGTTTTAACCAGATAGATGAAATAGGCGACATGGCACAGGCGATCCGGATATTTCGCGAGAACGGTCTGGCGCGTCAGAGACTGGAGAAAGAGCGAGATGCCGACTGGGCAATCCGCGATCTGCTGGCGCGCATGACGCAACGTCTGCAGGGTTGCGAGAGTTTTGCCGATGTCATCAATGTGGCAGAGCTGTTTGCACCGAATATTGCTCCAGGTATTGCCGGGCGGCTTTACATACTGGACCAGGAACCTTGGCAAATGCGCTGCGTTGCACAATGGCTTTCTCCGCAGGGTAAAGCGGATGCGTTCCACCCGGACGAATGCTGGGCTGTGCGCCGCGGCCAGAGTCATCCTCCGGTACAAGGTGAACCCGATATCGCCTGCTACCATCTGCCAGAGTCATGCCAGCACCATACTCTGTGCGTCCCGCTGATTGCCCAGGGCGAAGCCATCGGCCTGCTCTCATTCCAGAACCTTAGCGATGATTCCGCCCCCTCCCGTGCATATCTGGAGCTGATGGCAGAAGCACTCGGCCTCGCATTAGCCAACCAGCGTCTGCGTGACGCCCTGCTGGAGAAAGCGCTCTACGATCCGCTAACCGGACTGCGCAACCGTCATCATCTTGAAGATACACTGCGTACCCAGATGAGCCAGGCAGTGCGTAACAAAGAACCGATCAGTTGCCTGATGATCGATATCGATCATTTTAAAAGTATTAATGACCGCTTTGGCCATGAGGCAGGCGATAGCGTAATCAAAAGTATCGCTGCGACTATTCAGCGCGTTGTCCACGACAGCGGCATGGCCTTCCGCTACGGCGGTGAAGAGTTTCTGGTACTGCTGGCCAATACGGATGAACAGGCCGCTAACCGCTTTGCTACGGAAATCTACAACGGCGTACGCGAACTGTCGCTGCGCTTTGGCGTTTCCGATATTGGACACGTGGATGTCTCTATAGGTGTCGCCAGTTACCCGCAGCATGCCCAGAGCGACAACCTGTTACGCGCCGCAGATGTCGCACTGTACCGCGCGAAAGAGTTAGGTCGTTCGCGCATTGTGAGCTTTGGCATGCTGGAAGCGAGCTGATATGAGCCAGCACTTCGGGCATTGCTTTACCTCTACGCCAGGTGGTATGTTAATTGGATGAACACAAAACACGATATCAACGGTTTTAATCACAACCTGTGGTGGCTGCCTTCTTAAAGGCGGTCAGAATGTGTTTTCCTCATTTTAAATAACCGCCGAAAGGCGGTTATTTGCATTTAGAGACCCCTTTCGGTTTTATGACTAAGGAGTCTTACATGAACAATAAAACCATCATCCTCACTGGCGATCGTCCCACCGGCCCGCTGCATCTTGGCCATTATGTGGGGTCATTGCGCCAGCGCGCCACGCTGCAACACGATTATCAGCAGTTTATATTGGTGGCTGACCTACAAGGGTTAACCGATAACGGCAGCACACCGCAAAAGATCCGCAACAATATTCCCGAAGTACTTGCCGACTATCTTGCCGCAGGAATAGACCCGTCACTTACCACCATCTGTCTGCAATCTGCACTGCCTGCTCTCGCAGAGTTAACCGCGCTTTATATGAACATCGTCACCGTGGCTCGCGTGGAGCGTAATCCTACGGTCAAAAACGAAATTGCGCAGAAAGGGTTCGCCCGCTCGTTACCGGTTGGTTTTCTGGTTTATCCCATCAGTCAGGCGGCAGATATTACGGCCTTCAAAGCCGAAGTCGTTCCCGTCGGCGACGATCAGTTGCCAATGATTGAACAGACTAATGAGATAGTGCATAAGATGAATAGCCTGTTACCGACCCCCGTCCTATCGCACTGCAAAGCGCTGCTGAGTGAAACCAGCCGCCTTCCAGGGATCGACGGAAATGCCAAAATGTCAAAATCGCTTGGTAACACATTGCTCCTGTCAGCCAGCGAAGAAACCATTCACCGCGCGGTCAGCGCAATGTACACCGACCCTAATCATCTGAAAGTGTCCGACCCAGGGCAAATAGACGGCAATATGGTATTCACTTACCTCGATGCTTTTCATCCGGATAAAGCAAAAGTGGCGGAAATGAAAACGCATTACCAACGGGGTGGACTGGGTGACCGGACATGCAAAAACGAGCTGGAAGTGTGCTTGCAAGAACTCATCGCGCCAATGCGCGAGCGGCGTGCAACCTACATTCAGGATAAAGGCATGCTGATGGCGATGCTCAAAAAAGGAAGCGAGCAGGCGCACGAGATTACGCAGCAGACATTAAGAGAAGTGAAGCAAGGACTGGGTTTGCCGGTGTTCTGATATCGAGTTGCAACAAGAGCGATAAGTAACGATGACTCCCGTCTGAATGCCACCGCCGGGAGTTATCAGAAGCTGGCTCGCGTTTTATCGAAAAAATTAAGGGTAAAAATCAATCTCCTTTAACCCGCTGAAAAATCTTGTCCCGATACGCATCAAGATGATGTTTTTGCAGATAACATTCCACCTCCGTAGCCCATTGGGTTCCCTCACCGAGAGTAGCGCGGCTATGCGTTGACGCGTAAAGATATCGTCTGTCATAGAGACTAATCAGCGTCTGATTTACCGCATTGACACTGTAATTGGGGTTGTTAGCCAGCTGCTTTTCCAGCGACTGAACGATACGCGCCTGATGGGCAGCATCGGCAGGATATTCCGTTTCATTTAGCTCGCTCAACACCAGAAATAAAGGGGGGATCTGCTCTTCGATCGCCGCCTGTAATCGATAATGCCCATCAAGGATCACATAAGATCCTAATCCGGCGATATACCAGACCAGTATCGGCGGCAACGTCCCCTCTCGGCATTTTTTACGCCACCATTTTAATCTCCCCGTATTGGGTTGAATGGCATAACGCCCCCGCAGCAAATAACCGCCCCACCACCAGTCAACCAATCTGACGTTTTCCGGCTGCGTCAGATCAGGGAAATCTTCAACGTACAGCGTCCATTGGCAGTTAATATTTTCAGTGCTTTCTGGCGCTGAGAAACGCCAGTTTTCTAACGCAATGGGTTGGGGACTGGAATAGCGCGATGAACATTGAATCGGTAACATCGGTCTTATCAACCAACGCTGCGGTGAGAGTAATGGTGTTGGCGCATTCATTAACTGACGAACAAAATACCGGCACCATTCGCCGATCCGCACCTGCTCGCCTTTGGCTTTTATCCGTTCAATATCTTCAGAAGTTACCGCAGGTAATATCTCCTGGCTCCGTGGATGATCTGCATTAAAAACCAGCCAAACGCCGGAATGATCTTCAAGCATTGAAGCCCAGAATAACGGCTCTCCGGCGAGCTGCAATGCCATACGCCCAAAATGGCCACTGAGCATTTCCATCGCTGGCTCAGTTCTTTGATTTTCTTTGAAGATCAGTTCCAACCCTTGCCACTGGTTATTACGATCAATCAAGTCTTTCCACCAATAATCTGTCATTGCTGCCTTCCCTGAGTAACGGGTTAATATCCCATGACCTTCGCCATCGGTCAGCAAGGGTGTCTTGCGTTGAGAATAAGATGCATTGTGTCAAAATCCAACCTCCCTATCGATGAGTGGCGTCAATCCCCCTCCAGAGAGGAGGTTGATTAGCGTCAGTATGAGGTCCGTCTGTATTGACGATACTGCGGATGCCAAAAAATCTCGTCAATTTTGCCTCGTAATGATTCCTCCGGTATACGAATGGCTACGCCATCGCGTTGCGCTGCAATACCAACACTAAAGGCAATGGCCTTTGTTACCTCCTGAATATTATTTATATCCGGTAATAATGGAGAATCTTTATTGCTTTTCATTGGCGAAAAAGAGGCTAACGTTCGGCTTGCCGTTATTAACATATTTTCTGTAATTCGTGTGGCGCGGCTTGCCAGACACCCTAGACCAATACCAGGGAAGATGTAAACATTATTACATTGTGCAACGGGATACTCCTTCCCTTTGTATATTACGGGATTAAATGGACTTCCCGTTGCAACAATGGCGTTTCCATCTGTCCATTCAATAATATCTTCCGGCCTCGCCTCGACCCGCGAAGTTGGGTTGGATAACGGCATGATTATTGGGAGCTTACAGTACTTGTACATTTCCCTAATAATAGCTTCGCTAAACAAGCCTGGTTGGCCGGTAACACCTATCAACACCGTAGGATGTGCGTGACAAACAACATCCATCAGCGTCATTTTTTCGCTTTCCACACCCCAGCTTTCGACGATCGTTCGAGGCTGTGACAGTTGTCGCTGAAAAGGTGGAAGGTTTGCCTGGTCATCAGTCAACAATCCGAACCGATCCACCATATAAATTCTGGCGCGAGCTTCCACTTCAGACAAGCCTTCAGCGATCATCTGCTGAATAATATGCTCCGCAATACCGCAACCAGCCGATCCGGCCCCCAGAAATACAACTGTTTGCTCGCATAATGAACGACCGGAGACTGAGCTTGCCGCCATTAAACATCCTAGCGCGACGGCAGCAGTTCCCTGGATGTCGTCATTAAAACAGCACATCTCATCTCTGTATCGCTCCAGAAGAGGAAGTGCCGTTTGCTGAGCAAAATCCTCGAATTGCAGTAGGACCTCAGGCCATCGACGTTTAACCGCGTTTATGAACATATCCACAAACTCAAAATATTCTTCCCCGGTAATTCTTGGGTGACGCCATCCCATATAAAGAGGATCATTTAGCAGTTGAGAATTATTGGTTCCAACATCCAGCAGAATGGGTAATGTATTTGCCGGATTTATACCACCGCAGACGGTATACAAAGACAGTTTGCCGATTGGAATCCCCATGCCGCCAATACCTTGATCCCCAAGTCCCAGGATCCGTTCACCATCGGTGACGACGATGACACGAATATGCTGTTTCGTGGCATTGTGCAATATATCATCGATTTTATGGCGATCCGGCCATGCGATAAATAACCCTCTGGCCCTACGGTAAATATCAGAAAAATGTTCGCATGCATGGCCAACAACAGGTGTATAAATAATAGGTAGCATTTCTGCTAAATGTTTATTCACCAGATAATAGAATAGTGTTTCGTTAGTGTCCTGAATGTTCCTAAGGTAGATATGCTGTGCAATAGCAGACTTAAAATCGCTAAACTGGCGATATGCTCGATGGGATTGCTCTTCAATTGTTTCAACTGAATTGGGTAGCAACCCTTCCAGATTGAATATCAATCGTTCCTCTTCGCTAAAACCACTTCCTTTATTAAGAAGAGGAGATTCGAGTAGAACAGAACCTGAGTAAGGAATATAGAGCAAATTATCTACATTTTCATTTAACATAGTGTTCATCCAGATAAAAACCTTCCGTATTCAGTTACTCTTACATACTGGAAATTAGCGTATTAGCGATTAGCATAGTTATGATTCCACCAAGTGCCGGAATGACCGTTCTGCGCACGATCATAAATGGGGAACACTCACCCGATTTACTGACGGCAATAATAATACCGGCAACAGGCGACATTGCGCGTCCCATCCCAGCCATCAGTTGCATTGGCAGAAGCATATGTACGGCGTTCATACCAAATTTTGTTGCAATAGACTGCGCCATACCGGCAAATGAAAAGAAGGCTGCAACCCCCGACCCTGTCAGTACGGCCGTTACCCCGACCAAACATGCCATTACAATCGTCATGCTGGTGAAACCAAAGCCAGCGTTATGTGTCGCATCGAGTAAATAATCCACTGCACCAATTTTTTGTAATCCCTGTGCGAAAATTTCGGCGCATACCAGTAATGAAACGATACTGGTAAACATACTCCCCATACCTTTAAAGAAGACTTGTACTCCCTTGCAGCACTCTTTAAAGTTTCGTTTTACACATAGCTCAAAAATAAAGGCGACAATAGTTCCGATAACCATTGCAGTCACGACATCGACTTTAATGGTATCAACAACCAACGGACTGAACACCAATACCAGAACGACAGGAAAAATGGGCAATAACCCGTAGAACTTAGGTGCTGACGCGTCATCTTTTTCAGCAATCTCGGGAGGCACAGCACGTTGTGACGCAACAACATGTCCATCTTTTTTGTCAAAATATTTCGCCGTAAAATAGATTAATATAGAAACGACAACCATCACCGCCGCAGCTACCGGCATCTGATAATGAGCAAAATACAGTGCTGTTTCCATGCCAGCATATTCAGCAGCTAAGTTCGCGGTGCCAACGGCCGGCCCAAGATCCATAAAGGCACACATGCCAATCATGGCCGCGGCAGCAGCCTTACTTACCCCAAGTCGAACCAAGACCGGGAAAAATGTCACCAGTAATAACATTGCAAGGCCCGCAGCACTGGAGATGGCAACATGGAGCAATTGCGCAAAAATGTAGCCGATGGCAAGGATCAGGTAAGGTGCCTTTAAAGCCTCCAGCGGCTGAATGCAGACATCAACCATGGCCTTTGAAGCTTTAATATGATCCATATAGCTGGCGAAACCACCGGCCGCCATAATAATCAAACCGATCCCTGCTACCTGCGTTGATAATGAACCTTTTACAAAAGCAAATATATCAATCCAGACAGACCCTGTGGATTTTGCATTTCCATATAAGATACTTTTTTCAGGGTAGAAAATGGCTGTAATTGTTAACAAGGAAAGCCCCGCTAACAGCAAAATAGTTTGCGGCTGGTAATTCTTGATAATTAACCAAGCCGCAACGACAGTAATAACTATCGCAATAATAAAAGCACTCATGGATATGTCCTGTTATTTATTCGTCAAGATATTAATAATCCATATAGCCACAGTGGTTACATGAGGATAACAAACAATAATGTCGTTGAGTGTGCATGATGTATTTAGCTAAAATCATGCCCCATCATCAGAATTAATATCGTTAAGCATCATTCCAGCAACCAGTGCGGTTCTGGTAACGATATTTTCGGGTAATATATGCTCATGGAGCGCATGAATACCGGCTCCTGTCGCACCAAGGCCATCTAATGTAGGAATACCTAACGCCGCGGTGAAGTTTCCATCACTACCACCTCCAGCCGATTTCGCGGTAATCGTAATGCCCAGTATTTCCGCAATCTTTTGCGCTTTTTCAAATAGCTGTTCGGAAGCTGAAGAACGTTCCATCGGTGGGCGAGTTTGCCCTCCTTCAATCCTGAGTTGGCTACCCTGCAAATGAGGTGTCAAACGGGTGATAGCATTATGGATCCGTGCAGCTTCTGACTGATTTTCCACTCTGGTATCAATTTCTAATTCGGCATAATCCGCGACGACATTGACCCTACTGCCACCCCGTACAATACCAACGTTAACGGTGGTACCGCGCTCAGGATCATTCAACTCTCGCAATTTGAGGATCTGAAAAGCCATTTCCTCAATAGCACTAACCCCCTCACCAGGATTATTGCCTGCATGCGCAGCAAGACCTGTGATAGCAATGCGGTAGCGGCCAGTGCCTTTACGGGCAATTTTTAAATCACCATGAGTTGTCGCCGGTTCAACAACCAATACTTGCTCAGATCCTGTAGCATTACGGATAATCCATTCCTTCGAACTTGGACTTCCGAGTTCTTCATCACTATTGCACAGGAAAACAATGCGCTTACCACCGAGCTGCCCGCTCTCTTTTAACGCACGAACCGCCCAGATAGACTGAATCATCCCGGCTTTCATATCGAGGATCCCCGGGCCATACCATTTCCCCTCTTCTTCGCGAAGTGAGAGTACCCCTTTATCCCAGACCGTATCAAAATGCCCCAAAATTGTGGTTTGCGGGCCCTCTTTTCCCAGAACAAATTTTAACTGGTTACCGTAATGTGTCTGTTTTTCAGTTTCAGCCTGTATACCCAGACGCTTTTCGAAAATAGCTTTTAAAACGTCACCACAGTGGTCAACAGCAGCTTTATCAGTTGAAGGAGACTCAGCCAGTACCAAATCGCTGATATCTTCCATGATAAGGTCAGTATGTTTCTGTAAGTAATTAACAACGCTCTTCATTGCCACACTCTCCGCATAGGTATTTAGCATTAGTATGTGATGAATCCCGGTTGAAAAAGAATCAGGCTCCTATGCTATTATTGTTGCTTTCAGGTCAACAATAATGGCAAAAACATGACATTGAGCACCTATCCAGAAAAAGCGATCCGTTATTTATATATGGTCGGATTGTACGGTGGGATCCGCAGAGCCGCCGACATCCTTGGCTTTAACCCTTCGGTTGTCAGTCGCCAAATCTCTCTTCTGGAAAGAACAATACAGCTGCCATTATTGGAGAAAAGAGGACGTAACGTTGTCCTCACCGAGGCGGGAAGATTACTGGCTGATGACTACGCTATTACTCAACAAAAACGCAATGAACTTGAGCGGCAACTCAGCGATATGCGCCATATGCGTGGAGGGACAGTTACGCTGCGCGTTGGACAAGGGATGGTCCAGGAAATCATTACCCACGTCGTGAGCGATTTTGCCCAAATCTACCCGAATGTGTTTGTAGATATCACTTCTGGCAACATGGAAACGTCGATGGAACTCATTGCAAGAGGTGAAGTGGATATGGCCGTGGGATTTGGTCCCGTTGGGCAACCGGCACTTAAACGATATAGCTATAACCGGGGAGCCATTTGTGCCATTGTCAGGAAGGATCATGTTATTTCTGGTTTAAAGAAAGTAACGCTTCAGGAACTTTCCCGGCATCGCCTGATTGCTATGCATGACAATTTTGGGCTTCAGCGATATCTCACTGCGATGTTTCGCGATGAAGCGATTATGTTCAGGCCATCCTACTGCTGTAATCTGTTTACCAGCGCAATAGCTCTGTGCCGTGCGGGACTGGGGATTGCTTTTATGACAGAACAAACCGCTAATGCAAATTCTTATCCTGGGGAATTGACGGCAATACCGATTGATCATCATATTGCCAGAGAGTGTCAGTGGCATATATTGCGTAGCTCCGATCATCGTTTTACACCGGCTGCTCATTACTTATGGAAGTTGCTGTGTAATTATTTAAGTGACTCCAGCACGTAGGAATGCAAAACATCACGCAGTTTAACAATCAGGTGCGACTCGCCCGGCGCACAGCCTGAGTAAATAGCATTCTGCAAAATTAACAAAATATAATCATTTAAAAACTAAAAATACTTATAAATCAGTGCGATAAACAACCTCAGGGACAGTTGATAGCGGGTTATAGCAGCTATTAATGTGTCCCTTTTTATGTCCCTGCTCCTAAAGATGCCCCCAAAATCACGCTTCAAGTGGGGTAAAACCACTCCAAAACCACACAGGTTATTCAAGCCTCTCATCATCAGTACTTATGGCCTTCAACTATTCAAATCTCACGTGAAAAACAGTACCTCCTCATACGACTGCTCAGAACCAGGAGCGGACATCGCAAACGCAACAACGACGAATCCGTCAGTCCACAATAAAGAGTTTTGCTCCTGTCTCCGTTCTGGACTGATGTGGTTCTGCGTTATCACCAACCTGATAACTCATCCCCGCAGTTAAAGTGAATTTGCGGCCATCTGCGAGCAGTGTTTCGAGTTCTCCCTCCAGGCATAAAAGGACATGACCTTTACTGCACCAATGATCCGCAAGGTAGCCTGGGGTATATTCAACCATTCGCACACGGATTTGGTTCGGCTTGTGGCCAAAAAATTGTGTGCGCCAGTAGGCTATGCCTGTTTCCCCAGGATGTTCTGTTTTTTCGACTTCACCCCAGTTGGTGGTGCCAAAAGCAAATGCTTCGATATTCATTGTATGGCCTTTCGTCGTTAAGAATGATTTCTGGAGCTCAGGTTAGAATGAATTAACATCAGAAAAAATAATTATACATCAACTCTTTATTTTCCATATGTAGTGACGAAATCGAACCTGATTCAAGTTATCTACCAATTTGAAGTGCTACATTAATGAAAATCCGCTGGTGTCGGTAACGACCGCTGTTCGCTCACAGCAGACCTTCTGTCCGCAAAACCTCGAGTTATTTCTCTTTCCTGTAGCTGGAAAGGCGGTGCTCAAGGTTGGTCCGAACCTGCGGCCACTCATCATCAATTATGCTGTACCGTATGGAAGTACGTTTTCGACCATCAGGCATAATTCGTTCATTTCTGATGATGCTTTCCTGGATCGCACCAATACGGAGAATGGCAGCCTGCGAGCGCTCATTCAATACATCAGTCGTAAACTGAACGCGAACACACTTCAGTTGCTCAAAGGCGTACCGCAGCAATAACAGTTTACTCTCGGTATTTGCAGCTGTTTTTTGCCAGCTTTGTGAATACCAGGTATGACCAATTTCGAGCTTTCGGTTTTCTCTATCAATCTTCCAGAAACGTGTTGATCCAATGACACGTTGATCGGACAAAAGCGTTACAGCAAACGGCATGACTGTGCCTTCGATCTGCCCCTTGAGGGCTTTCTGAATGTACAAATCTGCGGTGTCAGCAGACGGAACTACCGTAAATGGCAGAGACCAGAGTTCCCCATCCGCTGCCGCATCAATCAATAGCTGAGCATCTGTCTCAAGCAGAGGACGGAGCGTGACAAGAGATCCTTGCAATGTAGGCGTCATATTTGTGACCTTACAATTATTTTGTGTCGATTGATTGAGCTGCATAATCCTGTACTGAATGAATTACTATGCCCCGTTTGCATTGAATAATCGACTCATCAAGAGTCGATTATCTGCTCACTGCTCATAATGGTAACTTGTCAACTCCGTGCCAGTAATGGACTTCCCTCTTTTGTAAAACAACGATGTTGAAACGAAACCGTTTCATGATAAATCTATAAATGTAATGAGGCGATTAAAAGAGGGCTGAAACAGTTAACCTTGACCTCAACACCAAACGCGCAAACTTTCTACGAAAAGCATGGTTTTATGTTTATCAAGGAAACGACATCCCCATCAAGACTTGCCCAAACAGATCTGCGTTGTATGGATATGTCCATCGCATTATCAGCCGGAGTTTTCTTTTGCTCTTGGCAGGAGAACTCACCAACGGAAATCTAATCGCTATGAGTTAAGTACGGCAGCTTCGAAGTCTTGGGCGGATAACTGCTGTGTTCAAACTCCCCCAACCCTTTGTGATACGATATTTGCTTTAGATTGTCACATGGGGTCAGATTTTGAATTCATACATTTTCCTTGCCGGGGCCATCGTAGCTGAAGTCATAGGTACAACTCTGATGAAGTTCTCTGACGGATTCACACGCCTATGGCCATCTGTAGCGACTATTGTGTGCTACTGCACAGCCTTTTATCTTCTCTCCCAGACCCTGTCGACCATTCCAACGGGTATTGCATACGCAATTTGGTCAGGTGCTGGAATCGTATTAATCAGCCTTTTGGGCTGGTTGGTAAGTGGGCAAAAGCTAGATTTTCCGGCGATCGCAGGTATGCTTCTTATTTGTGCTGGGGTTCTGGTTATTAATATTTTTTCAAAATCCTCCCCACATTGATCCTCTTATCTTGATCGAGTAGGAAAAGTGCATATGAAAATACCAATACTCCATACGGAACGCTTGCTGTTAAAACCATTAGAAGCCGAAGATGCCTCGCAGATTCAGGTGCTTTATCCCCGCTGGGAGATAGTTCGCTATATGGTCTCCTCAGTACCCTGGCCCTATCCTGATAACGGTGCGGAGAATTACGTCAATAACGTTGCCCTGCCTGATATGGAAAAAGGGATTGCGTGGATCTGGACTATCAGACTCCGTGAGGCCCCTGACGCTCTCATAGGTTTAATTTGCCTTTATGACGTTGAGGATAATAACCGTGGATTTTGGTTAGCTCCGGAATATCAGGGGCAGGGTTTTATGCGTGAGGCCAGTAATGTCGCTACGGATTACTGGTTTAATACGTTAAATAAGACGGTATTGCGTGCGCCGAAAGCCTCTCTCAATATCCGTTCCAAACGTATTTCAGACAGTAGCGGCATGCGGCTTATCAAGACGGAAAAGAAAGAGTATGTCAGCGGTTTGCTGGATTCTGAACTTTGGGAAATCACGCGCGACGAATGGAACGCTCGTCAGGTTGGTTAATATAAATTATGGAATGTCCATAACCGAACCGCAGAGAATTTCTATTTTTGCCCTGCACCAATGGCAAGTTTATTAATCCTGCAGTTGCGATCATAATAAATAGATACGCAGCTAAGCCTGTCACTCGCGGGCAACATGAGTAATGCTATCTTATTTGAGGATTCTGGCATGGCCCCCTTTCATCAACTGACTGCCACCAGTTTGCATGGCCAGCCCATCTGTATGACTGACTACGCTGGCAAACTGGTTCTGGTGGTTAATACCGCCAGCCATTGTGGTTTCACTCCACAATATGCAGGCCTCGAAGCGCTCTACAAGAAGTACGCCGCGCAGGGTCTGGTGGTGCTTGGTTTTCCCTGCAACCAGTTCGGTAACCAGGAGCCCGGTGGAGCCGACGAAATCGCGCAAACCTGTCACATCAACTACGGTGTGAGCTTCCCGATGTTTGAGAAAGTGGAAGTCAACGGTGCCGCTACGCACCCGGTATTTCGTTACCTGAAAGACGAATTACCCGGCGTGCTGGGTGGGCGGATCAAGTGGAATTTTACTAAGTTCCTGATCGGGCGTGACGGCAAGCCGCTTAAGCGATTTGCCCCCTTCACTACCCCAGAGAAAATAGAAACCACCATCCTTACATTGCTTAAAGTCTGAGCGCCTCTGTAATTCAAACCGTCCCTGGTATGCCCCAGTTCGCTGTCTGAATAAAAAACACGCTGCAAAATCAACAAAATATAATCAACTTGCTTAATTACTCTGCAATCGCGTGAGATCAGGAAGAAAAATGCTATTTCCCTCTTGCCTCATTCGGTCTGTGCCGCTAATATTCGTCCCCGTTGTCACCTACAACGTTGCGTTCATAGCTCAGTTGGTTAGAGCACCACCTTGACATGGTGGGGGTCGTTGGTTCGAGTCCAATTGAACGCACCATTTTGCGTCCGTAGCTCAGTTGGTTAGAGCACCACCTTGACATGGTGGGGGTCGGTGGTTCGAGTCCACTCGGACGCACCAAATCATATCCCTTTGATTTGGTGCTATTTAACTTCAAAACTATTTTTTTATCTTCAGTTTGTATCCGTCAGTTTTATCATTTCCCTTGATGATTCAATAGCACTGCGCTAAATCATTCTAAATTCCATGCTCAACGCGTATCATTCATCTTCTTCGCATAATGTCATTCGCCAGAGATCGGATACCATGCCCTCTTCCATCTTCCTGTTAGCCGCAGGCAGTTTGCGCCCTGCATTTACGCCATTGATAAGCCAGTTCACGCGCATGAGTGGAATAGACGTTAAGGTTGAATATGGTCCGGCCGGTTTATTGCGTGAACGTATTGAAGCGGGAGAACCGTGTGCGCTCTTTGCCTCCGCTAACCGGGAACATCCGCAGAACCTGTTAGCACGTAATATTGCCTTCTCTACGCACACTTTTTGCTGGAACAAACTGAGCCTTGTCAGCAACCGAACCGGTGTCTGGCTGGATTTACTCCGCGACCCAACGCTGCGACCAGGTACATCAACGCCCGGCTGCGACCCTTCCGGAGACTATACCTGGGCATTTTTCGACAATATGGATGTACTGGAAGCAGGACTCGGGCAACAGCTTCGCGCACGGGCAATCCCGCTGGTGGGTGGTCGTGATACGATAAAAATCCCGCAAGGTGAACTGGCGAGTGCCTGGATACTGCGCCAGGGACTGGCCGATCTGTTTATCGGTTACGCGCATTACGCACACGCGCTGCGCGCGATGCCCGACGTACATTACGTGGCTATTCCCGATGAGCACAATATTCGCTGCGAATACCAACTGGCGGTGCTTGATGCATCCAATGAAGTCATGGCGCTGGTTGAATTCATACTCTCCCGCGGCGGGCAGGAATTTCTTAGCGCCGCCGGATTCTTAACGCTTAACGACGAATAAAAAACAACGGTGCGATAAACGGCGTCTGGTAGTTCTCCACGCTGAGTTTTCTCAGCGTTAAGCCATAGGCCAGGAATAAATTCTCCTCCGTCACAATGCTGTTCGTGGGCCCTGCCCGCCATTTTCCTTCAGGGAGTAGCAGCAAAGTATGGGAAGCAACCTGTAACGCATGAAGCGGATCGTGGGTCGAAAAGAGAATGCTGCATCCCTGTTGATGGGCCAGATCGCTGATGAGCTGGAGCACCACCTGCTGATTGGCGAGATCCAGCGCGGAACACGGTTCATCCAGTAACAGCGTTTGACACTCCGTCACCAGAGCCCGGGCAATCATCACCAACTGTTGCTGCCCGCCAGAAAGTGAGCCAAATGAGCTGGAGGCGAGATGCGCGATATTCAACTGCTCTAACGCCTGCATTGCTCTTTTTTGATCCTGCGGACTGGGTTGCGCAAACAGCTTCACGTGCTGTGCTCGCCCCATCAGCACCACGTCGCTGACCGTGTACGGAAACGGCAGATGGCTATGCTGTGCCACAATCCCTATCCCACCGTTATTTTCAATATTCCCGCCTAAAGCAGGCAGCGTGCCGGTTAACGTATCGAGCAGTGTACTTTTACCCAAGCCGTTGCGTCCCAGCACGGCCCAGATCTCACCTTTCTGGCAACAGAACGTTAGCGGCTCAAATAGCGGTGTACGATACCCATAAGTAAGCTGATTTACACGCAGTGCGGCAGGTATCATGATTTCTCCCGACGACTGGTACGAATGAGTAAGAAAGCAAACAACGGCGCGCCGAACAATGCGGTAATAATCCCCAACGGTATCTCCGCGTGCATCAGGGTGCGAGCAATATCGTCCACCACAATCATAAATCCGCCCCCCAACCAGAAGGCGCACGGTAGTAAACGACGATGATCAACCCCCACCAGCAAACGCGCCAGATGCGGAATCACTAATCCAACCCAGGCAATACTGCCGCTGACCGCCACCTGAGCAGCGACCAAAAATGCGCAGCACACCAAAACACTGCGTCGCAGAGGAACCACCGCTACACCCAGTGCTCTGGCATCTTTGTCATTGAGCGACAACAGGTTTATCCGCCAGCGTAGCTGGTACAAAACCGTCGCGGCGATACCGACCGGAACCGCCAACAGCAGCACTTTATGCCAGTTGGCCGTCGCAAAGCTGCCAAGCAACCAGAACACAATATTAGGTAACGTCTCTTCGGTATCAGCCTGATACTGGATCAGGCTCACCAGCGCGGCAAAAAAACCGCTCAAAATGATACCCGACAGAATCAATACCAGCGTATTCTCCAGCCCCTGTAACGCAGCAATGGCATACACCAGGATCAACGCTGTCAGACCAAAGAAAAACGTTGATCCCATCATCAGCCAGGGCGAAAGACCGAGCAGGATGGCCAGTGTTCCACCAAAAGCCGCCCCCGACGTCACGCCGATAATATGCGGGTCGACCAGAGGGTTATGAAATACCCCTTGCAGCGTCGCGCCGCATAACCCAAGCGCGCCCCCCGCCAGCAGTGCCATCAAAATACGCGGTAGCCTGACCGTCCAGATAACCTGGCTGCCTATTCCTTCAGCGTCGCTATAGTGTGTCAGGTGGTGAAACACCTCGCTTAACGACAGCGGATACTGTCCGAGGCATAGCGAACTGACGCCCAGCAACAGGACCACAACGATTAAGAGCGGTTGCTGGGGCAAAATACGGTTACTTAGCTGCATCAGACTGCCAGTTCACACGATAAAAACGTTGATAGTAGTCCCTGGCCTGCGCATCAACGTCCACGTTTTTATAGGCATCCGGATACAGTTTTTTGGCCATCCAAAGTTCACCGATCGCCAACGCTTCCGGCATCGGATAGCCCCAGGCTTTGGCATATTCAGGCATCAACCAGACGCGATGATTTTTCACCGCATCAATCCCCTGCCAGTTCGGATCGTTTTGGATCTGAGTTACCACCTGCGGATAGCGATCCTGGACAAAAATCACCTGCGGGTTCCACGCTAATACCTGCTCCAGCGCAACCTGACGGGCACCTTTCACACTGGCAGCCGCCACGTTTAATCCCCCCGCGTGCTGCATCATCAATCCCGTGTACTTCCCGGAGCCGTAAGTCATCAGATCGGGGTTAGCCATATAAATACGGACTTTTTGCTCATCCGGGATTGTCGCAACCGGCGCATTGAATTTTGCCCGCGCGGCAAAAACGTAGTCGATTAACGTTTCGGCCTGCGGTTTGCGCCCAACCACGTCAGCGATCAGGCGAATACCCTGCTTCAACCCTTCATTGTAGACCTGCTCTTCATCGGCCATGGTCGGGTTCATTTTATTCTGTTGCCCGGTGGCATCCTTGCGTAACGAGATAGCCACGACCGGAATACCGGCGTTCTGAATCTGCTGGATCATCTCCGCGGGCGCATAGTTGGCGACAAAAACCACCTGCGGATGAATCGCCAACAGGCTTTCGATGTTCACGCTGGTGAGATCGCCTGGCGTCGGCAATGTAGTAATCGTCGGCATAAAGCGCGCAAATTCAGGCCCGAGCTGCTTTTTCCAGCTCGACATCACACCAACAATGTCCTGCTGGGCATTGAGCTGGACCAGAATATTCAACGTCTGGTGTTGCAGCACGACCACTTTGTCCACGTGGTCAGGAATCGTGACCTGTCGACCAAGCTGATCGGTGATCGTTCGGTCGGCCTGAGCAGAAAACGCAAACAACATGCTGGCGCAAACCAGCACAAAAGAGCGGAAAGTTAACATGGGATACCATCTGAATAGAGGAGTAAAAACGATATGTATTAAATTATATAACGAGAGGCCTGGCAACCCATTCGCGATAAATACCGCGCTACACACGAGGAAGATCAATTTATGCCAACAATAATAAAGCCGACGGTGATGACGACCGTCGGCTTTGGGTAAATGACAACTAACGAATTACTTGGTTGCTGCTTTGATAATATCGAGCGCTTTGGCGAACTGATCCTGCGGAATTGTCAGCGGGTAAAGGAAACGAATAACGTTGCCATACTGACCGCAGGTCAGCAGCAGTAATCCTTGCTCAAGGGCTTTCTTCTGCACGCGTTGTGCGGCGGCAGCGTTGGGTTCTCCTGTCGCTGCATCACAGAATTCAGCAGCAATCATAGAGCCTAAACCTCGCACTTCGGCCAGTTCAGGACACCCTGCTTGTGCATCTGTCAGAGCGGCGCGCAGCTGTTCACCGAGAGCCGCCGCACGCTGGCATAACTGCTCATCACGAATGATATCCAGCACCGCATGGGCCGCCGCGATCGACAGCGGGTTTCCGGCGTAGGTTCCACCCAGACCACCTGGCGCAGGCGCATCCATAATTTCGGCTTTGCCCACGACGCCTGACAACGGCATGCCGCCCGCAAGGCTTTTCGCCATGGTCATCAGGTCCGCTTTATCGGCGTAATGATCCATCGCAAACAGCTGACCCGTACGGGCAAACCCGCTTTGTACTTCATCAGCGATCATCACGATGCCATGCTCGTCGCAAATACGGCGGATGGCAGCCACAAATTCTGGCGGTGCCACCACGAAGCCCCCTTCGCCCTGGACGGGTTCGAAAATAATCGCCGCAACCTGGGTTGGATCGATATCGGCTTTAAACAGACGCTCAATCGCTTTTAGGGAATCCGCCGTGGAAATACCCTGCAATTCAGAAGGATACGGCGCATGGTAAACAGAGCCTGGGAACGGGCCGAAACCTTTTTTATAGGGTGCCACCTTGCCGGTTAACGCCATCGTCATGTAAGTACGCCCATGAAAACCACCGCCAAATGCGATAACGCCAGGACGGCCGGTATGCGCGCGCGCAATTTTCACCGCGTTTTCTACCGCTTCAGCCCCGGTAGTGAAGAATGTGGTTTTACGCTTGCCGTCGATTGGCGCAACGGCGTTGATTTTCTCAGCCAAAGACACATAGCTTTCGTACGGGACAATCTGATAAGCCGTATGGGTAAAAGCCTGAAGTTGCGCTTCGACTGCCTGCACCAGGCGAGGATGGCGGTGTCCGGTGTTCAGCACGGCAATCCCGGCGGCAAAATCGATGTACTGATTGCCTTCGATATCGGTAATTGTGCTGTTTTCTGCCGACTGAGCATAAAAATCACACATCACACCCACGCCACGCGGGGTGGCATCCAGACGACGTTGTTGCAGGTTTTTATTGTTCATTCTCTACACCTTGTCCATTAATACATTTCGGTTGAATTACCCTTTAAATTTAGACGCCGTCTGGTACTTTAATCGAGAGCCAAATCGTTTTATTTTAAGGATCCAAATGCGTTCACTTGCCGGAGATGTGATCAAGCATGCATTTAATCAGCAGACTGACGAAAAACTACATCGCCGCCTGTATGCCGCCATTTGTAGTTGCATCCTCGAAGGTAGCCTGAAACCGGCCACCCGAATGCCTCCGTCGCGTGACCTGGCAGGAGAGCTGACGCTATCGCGCAATACCGTCCTGCGGGTGTACGAACAGTTGCAAGCTGAAGGGTATATTTCCGCGCGTACCAGCAGCGGCACATTTGTGACCGACAGCGTGCTGGACAATCTAGACCTGCGTCCTGACAAAGAGCCTGTTACTGCCGCTCAGGAAGATCACACCCGTTTATCCGCCCGCTGCCTTGAGCTGTTAGGTAATGCCAGCGCCAGTCCCCGCCAGTGGGGGGCATTTATTCCAGGCGTACCTGATGTAGAGCATTTCCCGCACCGGGTACTCAAGAAAATTCAGGACAGGCTGGCAAGACGACTGCGCCCGGAGTATCTCACTTACGATGCCACAGGCGGCGTGAATGAGCTAAAAGAAGCACTGGCAGACTATCTGCGCACCGCTCGCGGCGTACGGTGCTCACCGGAGCAAATTCTGATTACTGAAGGTATTCACCAGGCCCTGGATCTGGTGACCCGGACTTTATGCAACCCTGGCGATCACGCCTGGATTGAGGAACCGGGCTACTGGGGAATCAAAAATATTCTTCGCATCAATGCCGTTAATTTTTCGGCTATTCCGGTTGATGAACAAGGCATGGTCCCGCCGGATGCAGGTGAAACACCGCCAAAACTTATTTTTGTGACACCGTCACATCAATACCCACTCGGTTCGGTAATGAGTCTGAGCCGCCGCCGGCAACTTCTCTTTCGCGCACGTGAAACGCGAAGCTGGATAGTGGAAGATGATTACGACAGTGAGTTCCGCTTTTCCGGCCAGCCGATTCCCTCTTTGCAGGGGCTGGAAGAAGAGACACCGGTCATTTACATCGGGACATTCAGTAAGACACTCTATCCCGCACTGCGACTCGGGTATGTCGTGCTACCTAAATCGTTAGCCGCTCCGCTGAAAAAGGTTCATAACGACCTCTATCGTGGTGGGCATCTGTTGATTCAGGCCGCACTGGCGGAGTTTATTCGCGAGGGTTATTACGCGGCACACATTCGGAAAATGCGTCAGCTATACAGTCGTCGTCGCCAGATGCTGGTAGAGCTTATCAGCCGCCAACTTGGTGAACATTTTCTTGGTTCCTTCAGCAGCAACGCCGGGCTGCATATGATCTTACAGTTACCCGCCGGGAGCGATGATGCGGTCATTGCCCAACAGGCGAATGCGCAAGGGTTGCTGGTGCGCCCGCTGTCACGCTATTACGTAAATGAAGGGAAACGCAGCGGCCTGCTGCTGGGGTTTGCCAGTATTGAAGAGCATGAAATGACGGCGGCGTTTACCCGACTCGTGGATATTATCAGGGTAAACACCGTGTAAGCACTGCCGGATGAAGGTGCAAGCACCTTCTCCGGCATACTGTTTAATGTGACGCTTTTTTAACGCCAGCCAGGTCTTCCTGGCTTACTTCGCTATTCCCTTCACCCCAACTTTTACGCACGTAGTTAATCACGTCGCGCATTTCGTTGTCGCTTAACAAGCCACCGTAGGCAGGCATCTTAAAGGAGACGCTGCCACGCGTTGTCGGTGTTTCTGCGCCGTGGGCAATCACTCTGAACAGCGGTGTCGGGTCATCAACCATCACCAGTGGATTGTTAACTAAAGAAGGCGCGTTATCATCCGTACCTTTCCCTTCCAGACCGTGACAAGTTGAACAGTAGCGGTTATAGGTCACTTTGCCCGCCTCAGGTGAATTCGACCAGGATGCTGTAGTCGCCGCAGCACGTACCGTTTCAGGCTTCGCACTTTTCAGGCTCAACAGATATTGGGCGATCGCCGTGGCATCTTCGTCGGTCAGATACTGTGTACTCTGCGTGACGACTTCAGCCATCGAACCTGAAACCGCGGCATGCTTGCTTTTACCGGTCAGCAACAGCGATTTTAACTCCTGCTCAGACATACCGGTGCCGCGCAGCGACGGTGCATACCAGCCGTCAATCATCGCGCCGCTCAGGTATTCGGCATCAGCATTAGTATACGCTTTTTCGTTCATCGCCATGCCTCTCGGGGTATGGCATGAACCGCAGTGTCCGGGGCCTTCCACCAGATAAGCACCCCGTTTTACCATGGCAGCATTATCATCCGTTTTCGCGCCCTCTACAGCCGACACTGGCGCGTCGGTAAACAGCCAGTTCCAGATATGCAGCGGCCAGCGGGCGGAGAGTAGCCACGGAATAGCATTCTCTTTATTGGGCTGTGCTGACGGCGTGACGTCATGCATAAAATAGCTATACAGCGCCTTAACATCCTCGTCAGAAAGTTTTGCATAGGAGGGATAAGGCATAGCCGGATAGAGCGGATGACCATCTTTGGCAATCCCCTGCCGTACGGCTTTTTCAAAATCCTCGTAAGAATAATTTCCAATACCCTGCGTTTTGTCTGGGGTAATGTTGGTCGAATAAATATCCCCCACCGGAGTAGGAAACTTTTTGCCCCCCGCCATCGCCGCACCACCTTCAGCGGTGTGACAGGCGACGCAGTCTGAAATTCGCGCGATGTATTCACCGTTAGATTCAGCAGCGGAAACCGAAGCAGTAAATAAACAGGCGGCGAGAATGGTTACATTGCGCATAGATCACCCCATATCCTTGAGTTCATTAACCGCACGCCATGCCTGATCGATTGCCGTATGGGCATAAGCACTCCAGTCAGAATCGGAGTTAGCGATGGCAATGCGACCGACTGGCTTACGCGCCCGTTCGATAATTTCTGGCATCTTATCCATATCATCGAACAGCGAGTTGGCGTAGTACGCATAGCCATGCGCCCAGCGGTTAACCGTAATGGCGGCAATATCGCGTTGATTATCAAATCCGGTTGAGCCAAACATCTCCTGCAACTGGGAGCGAATCATCTCCTCATGCGCCGCAAAGGTGGTCCCCAGCAAATAGGCTCGTCCCAGACGGAACTGCTCTCTGGCCGACAGGTTACTACCCGGATAGGTCGGCACATAGACCATATGAATGACCATCGGATCGTCCGGGGAGGCCGGATGTTGATACCCACCAATACTGACCGGATAGTCGAGCTTGACCCTGCTATAAGGTGCCGCCGGAGAATAAAACTCATGTACGCCAAGCTGTTTGAACGCCTGCCAGTTTTTGACCACCACGTTGGTGTACACCAGCGGTGCCTTCACGTTCAGTTTAAGATCCGCCTGCTGCTGTTCCGGCATCTCAGGCACCAGATACGGGATCATCATGTTATAACCTGCCATGATGGTGTTCTTACCGCGCACACGGTGCATTTTACCGTCACGCAGATAGGTCACCGCCACGCCATCCTGCACGTTGGCCGCATTAATCACCGTGCTGTTCAGGCGCAGGCGCGTGGTGTTTTCCGGCAGATCCAGCTTTTCGTAATGTAGTCTGCCGAGGACAGAGTCTTCCATCGTGTTGCCCGGTAGCGCATCCGGCAGCATATATCTGACTAACAGACGGGCTAACCCGGCGTTACCGTCCGGGAAGTGGTAAACATACGGCTCTTCGAGGTCGGCCAGTGACTCACCGTCCAGCGGCGGTAACCCCATCCCTTCCATGCCGGGTAAGGCGCACGCACGGGCATCGCTACAGGAAATACCTTCAATACCAATAGCAAAGAAGTCGTTGGAACGCTGCTGGAAATAGAGCAGCGCCATTTTGCTCAAACCAACTTTTGTTGCCAAAAATTCACTGTAGCTGTGGGTATCCAGCCATTCCATTTTCTCATCGACCGTCATCCCCGGCAGGTAATCACCGGGCCGGACGTGCAGGTCGATCAGCGCTTTTCTGTCGTTCTCACTTAGCGGAAAATCATTGATAAAGTCTTCAATTTTACGCCCATTGAGCCTGTCCGGCGGAATATCATCAGATACCGCGCGGCCCGGATCGCCGCTGACGATTTTGGTTTCGCCAAAATTCTTCTTGTCGAAGAAAACGCCGCGACTGAGCTGCCAGTCGGGGTAGAAGTTTACGTCAAAACTCTCTTTTAACCGCGTGACACTGACGCCCACGGTTTCCATCAACTTTTGTACTTCAGGGCTGAAATTATGCGCAGGTGACTGGAATGCTTCGCTGCCACCATAACCGAGTAATTTCTTACCCGAGCTGGTAAATTCATTACGTTTGGCGTGTCCACCAAAGTCGTCATGGTTATCGAGGATCAGGATCCGGCTATTTTGCCCGGCAACTTGACGCCAAAAACAACCGGCAGCTAACCCGCTAATACCGCCACCCACAATCACCAGATCGTACTCTTCCTCAACGGGCAGAGCGTTTAAATCAAAATGTTTATGCTCGCGACCTAGCGCATGCGCCATTTCAAACGATCCAGGATGATTACCCCGTAGCCCCGTCAGCGCAGGAGGATAATAATTTCCATCTATAAATGCGTTTCCCTTTCCTGCCGCCCTGACCCACTCCAGCGGGGTAAGTCCCGCCGCAATAGTCACCGCGACGCCGTTGAGAAAATCACGTCTGGTAATTGCCATTAACTTTTTTCCTTATTGCTACACACTGCCTTTAATACGACACAAATAAGAGAGATACCCCTTCATATTAATAAAGGGGTACAGCCAACTACTTCACTGGCTTTAACTCTTCATCCAGTTTTTTAGAATCATAATAATCACCCTGCCAGGTGATTTTTCCTGCTTTAACATGAATATAGCTGACGCCTTCAAATTTGATCGGATTATTTGTCGGCGGACTCCCTGCCCATTCACCACTATTTTTGCCTGAAAATTCCCAACGAAAGGCCACGGTATCTTCGTCGTAGACGGGTTTTCCAACCATTTTCCAGCTAAGATCTGGAACCGCCTTAATAAAAGCGCCGATAACCTCTTTTTCTGCTTTTTCCCTGCCGTTTATCGGTTCTCCCGCGGCGGCATCATAATAAACCGCATCATCAGCAAGAAATTGAGCGGCTCGTGAAGCATCATGCGCATTCCACGCTGCCATATACTCTTTTACCGTATTCAGCGATGTACTTTCTGCCAGGCTATAGCCCGAGAACATCACTAATGAAAGCACCGCGATTTTTAATGTTTTCATCGTAATCCTCTCTATTCAGAAATGTCGCACATGATATGTTTCACCCGAGTGTATTCCTCGAGTGAATAAGATGAGAGATCTTTGCCGTACCCCGATTTTTTGAACCCGCCATGCGGCATTTCGGCGCACAGAGGAATGTGATTGTTAATCCACACCGTGCCAAAATCGAGGTCAATGCTGAAGCGTTGGGCGCGACCATGGTTACTGGTCCAGACGCTGGCGGCAAGACCATACTCCACATCATTCGCTTTGTGTAGTACCTCTTCGTCAGTAGAAAACGACTGAATAGTCATTAGTGGGCCAAATACTTCATACTGAATAGCTTCATCATTTTGATGTAATCCGGAGACGATCGTCGGCTCAAAATAGAAACCTGGACCAGATCCTGCGCGCCCACCGGTTTCAATTTTTGCATGTGCCGGTAAACGCTCAATAAAGCCTTTCACCTGCTCCAGCTGATTCCGGCTATTCAATGCGCCGTACAGTGCATTTTGATCTTCTGGCGGCCCAAATTTGATACTTTTTGTTTTCTGGATCAGTTTTTCCAGAAACTCAGCGTAGATAGATTGCTCTACCAGAATCCGCGTAGCCGCTGTGCAATCCTGCCCGGCATTGAAAAAGCCTGCTGTGGTAATCGTCGCAATCGCCTTGTCCATATCTGCATCGGCGAACACGACTGCGGGCGCTTTCCCGCCCAATTCCAGGTGTGCTCTGGTCAGATTTGCCGCCGCCGAAGCCGCAACCTGCAAACCCGCACGGACCGAACCGGTAATAGAGACCAGTGAGGCTTTCGGGTTTGAAACCACCAGCGAACCAGTGCTGGCTTTGCCCAACACAACGTTAAACGCCCCTCTCGGGAACAACGGTGCGGCCAGTTCAGCCAACAGCAGCGTACTAACTGGCGTGGTGTCGCTTGGTTTTAACACCACCGTGTTGCCTGCCGCCAGCGCTGGTGCAATCTTCCACACCGCCATCATGAACGGGTAGTTCCACGGCGTCACTTGCCCAACAATACCCAGCGGTTCACGACGAATGGTTGAAGTAAATCCTGCGGAATATTCTCCGGCCGCCTTTCCTTCAAGACAGCGCGCCGCACCGGCAAAAAAGCGGATGGCATCGCAAGATGCCGCGATCTCCTCTTTCTCAATAAAATGGCGAAGCTGACCGGTTTCCTGGCTCTGCGCGGTTACCAGTCGCTCAACGTTGCGTTCAATCTCATCGGCCAGCCGCAATAACGCCTTTTGCCGCTGTGCCGGCGTCGATTTTCGCCAGATGCTAAACGCCGCCTCCGCTGCTGAGTAAGCCTGCTCTACCTCCGCCTCGTTAGCGTTGGGAGATATTGCGTACGTTTCACCGTCAACCGGACTCACCAGTTCAAAGCTATCTTCGCTACTGCCTGCTACATAGTGCCCATTAATAAAATGCTTCAGGGTTTTCACGTTTGTCTCCTGCCAATTAATACATAAAGAATCTTATGTAATATATATATTGTAAAATTTTTTCAAATGCGCAACATTGACACTATGATAAGCCTCGCATTTTTAACTTAATTTTTACATTTGCAGGATGAGGCTTTTTATTGCCAGCTGACGCGTTACGCCCAGCTCATCATAAGGTTATCGGGACACACATCCGCTTGTGCAGTGACGTTGCGCCCAGGCATGTAAAATAACTCGGCCATTCTTACCTTCCTTGCCCGACGGGCATGTGTTAAAAATGGTCGTTGTTTCAGGGAATTGAGTACAGAAAAGATTATGATTACTCACGCGGTCATATTTGCGCCTATCGGGCAGGTCAGTCGTTCAGACCAGATAGTCCAACGCCTTTCAAATGCCATTATCACGGGGTTGCTGGAGCCAAAAGAACAGCTCCCCAACGAAACTGATTTGGCAAAGATGATGGGTGTCTCACATATCACTATCAGAGAAGCGCTAAACACGCTTCGGGCTAATAATCTTATCCATACGGTTCGTGGTCGTAATGGTGGGAGTTTCGTTTGCGAAAATATTGATGGCAAAAATAGCACCCTGCATCCGTTCAAGGCGATCAGTACGGATTATCTGTCTGATCTGGGTGAAATGCATTGCGCCATTATTAGCCATAGCGCGCGGCTGGCTTCCCGACGGATGACCGGTGCGGATATCGCCAAATTTCGCGAGTTTGTCGAGGTGCTCAGAAAGGCAAACTCACCTGAGCTGATGACTCAGGCCGATATGCGTTGTCTGCTGGCGATTGCCGCCAGTTCGCATTCAGCGCGACTGGCCAATCAGGAGCTGCAGGTTCAGGCTGAATGGGCATCGCTGGTGGCGATACTTTATCGCACAGACAGTATTCATGCAGAAATTATCGCGCTTTATTCGGCGCTGGCCGATGCGCTGGCTGCTCACAACGAGGCAGAGTCAGTACAGTTTGCCACGCGGATCATCGACACGTTTACCTACTACCTTATTGAAAAAAAGCTGAAATATAACTCGAACTGACAATCAGTGAAGGCAGGACAGACAATGAGCTCTTCGACATCCCTAAGCGCATTAATTCGTAAAATTGATGACATTACTGTTTCTACCGTAGATTCTACCGTTGCGCTGGCGAGGAGCATCCATGAGGCAATTTCAGGGGTACAAAAGGCCTCAGCCGAGGTCGTTCTCGACCCCTCAGTCAGATCCACCGTTCAACAGCACATCAAGCGCACGCTCAATAACAACCATTACTGCTCAGGGGCGGGATTCGCCAGCCATATTGAGAGCACCGCAACCACAAAAGAGTACTGGTTGCTGGAGTGGTGGTATAAGAAAGATAATGGTTTAAGCCAGGCGCATCTGGATTTGGATCAGGCCACGCAACAACGACTGGACTTCAGAACCTTTGAGTGGTTTAAGCATTCTCCTCCGGCTGGCAAAGCCTATATCCACGGTCCCTACGTCGACTATATTTGCAATATCTCCTATACCCTAACGTCAGCCGTCCCGGTCTACTACAACGATCAGTTTCTCGGTGTTGCCGCGGTCGATCTGCTGGTCAGTCAGATAGAAGCCGAACTGCTTTCCTATGCCCATCCTGACTATGTGATTCTGACTAATCTGGAAAACAGGATCATTTTCTCCAGTTGGCCACGTTTTCGCGTGGGTGAATTGCTGTCACCTGCAAACAGTACCGTTGTGTATCAGAGCGACTACTTTATCCTTTATCACTATCAAAACTAAGGGCCCGAAGGCCCTGAGTTTTTAGTTATCCTGCCCCATATTGAGCTTATTGGCGTAGGCAATGGCGTCGTTTTCCGGCGCCGCTGAACGACCAAACGGACGGGTCAGGAACATATAAATAAGCCCCGAGCCAACAACAATCGCAAGGCCGAACAGAACCGTCCAACGATCGATGAAGTCGCTGCTGTCTGCCGGTTGCGCCAGTAACCAGATCCCGCACAATCCGTAAGCTAACGCCAGCACATTCACGATTACGCCCCAACCGCCAATGGTCCACTCTCCCGCCGGTTTCCAGCCTTTCAGACGCTGACGCAGCGCGGCCAGCACAACCATCTGGAACGAGATGTAAATCCCGATAACAGCAAACGCGGTGATACGCGACAGGTTATCTGGCTGGAAATAAACCCAAACGCAGATGATCACTGGCAGCAGGCAACTGACGACCATGGCATTATCCGGAACACCATTTTTAGAGATTTTGGCCATCCATTCACTTCCCGGCAGCATTCTGTCGCGGGAGAAAGAAAAGATAAGACGGCTTAACGCAGCCTGCAGAGACAAAATGCACGACAACATGGCGATAATTGCAACGACGATAAAGACAGTCGCGCCAGTTTCGCCCAGAGCTTCATTAAGGATTGCCGGGATCGGATCGGACGTTTTGCCATTCACGATGCTGACCAGATTCGGTGATGCCAGCAAATAACCCATAACAGAAATAATGGCGGAAATCGCGCCGAATACGATGCTTAAAATCATCGCCACCGGGATCTTTTTACTCGGATTCTGCACCTCTTCCGCAACGTTACCGCAGGCCTCAAAGCCAAAGAACATAAACAGCCCCATCAGCGCAGCAGACATAAATGCGGTGGAGTAGCTGCCGTCATGAGCCAGCACGCCCATCGAGTCAAAAATCACAGAGAACGGCTGCGAACGGTGGAAAATCAGCAGATAAATCCCCAGCGCGATCACGCTGACAATTTCACACCAGAAACCAATTTTTGCCACCCGGGCCAGATTTTTAGTCCCGGACATATTAACGGCCATCATCAACAGCAGCAGCAGGACGGAAGTCACCAACATCGTGGCCGGCGTCTGACCATAGTGGAAGAGTGATTCAACAAACGTTGATGTATATTCCGCGATCGACGTAATGGTGACCACCAGAGCCCACAGGTAGATCCAGGCGGCGATCCACGCATACTTCTTGCCCCACAACCTTCTGGCCCAGGGGTAAAGCCCGCCGGTTATCGGATACTGGGAAGCGACCTCACCAAACACCAATGCAACCAAAAGTTGCCCACATGCGACGATTAAAATCCACCATACTGCGGGCGGCCCCGCCAGCGTTACGGCCAGCGCAAACAGCGAATAGACGGCGGTAAGCGGCGACAGGTAGGTAAAACCCAACGCAAAGTTTGAAATAAGACCGATCGAGCGATTGAACTGTTCTTTGCCATCTTTTTGAAAATTATCGTTTTTCTTATCAGGTGTCTGTTCCATATTGCTTTCTCTTTTGTGGAATAGTCGCAGGGTTGAACAATTAATGTATAAAAGATATTAAGTTATATGTATAGTGAATTTGTCGCAGATTTGTTAAAAATGATCGCGCATCACATTGCTACAAAATCGGATGGTTACGAGATAACAGAAACAGATGATTAACAATTAAATTTGATGTGAGTGGCGGTGAAGACACAGAAATGATGCTTTAAGGCATAGTACAGTTGCACCGGATCAAGATGTTCGATCCGGTGCATAGCATACGGTTAAAACGTTTTGCTCATACCTCTATTGCAAATTACTCATGCCGACAAATTGAACTGTGAAATAAAACTATCAATGTGGTTTACATCGTCATTCGTTAATGACCACCCCGGCTTGCGGCAATAATCATCAGCAATAATCCCGCGTCGTTGTAATATTGTCTTTTCAACCTGGATAATATACTCACAGTGCTGCATCCAGCGCTGAATGTATGGTAATAACGCCTCATGTAATTGCACCGCCTGTTGATGTTCCCCTGCCAGCCAGTGACGATAAATTCGCACATAAATTTCGCTAAACGAGCAGCCAGGCATTACACCTTTGCCCCCTACCTCAAGCATCTGAAGCATATACAAACCGGCATAACCGTTTAGCACATGAGCCTCTGGTGCGTACTGTAGAAACTCACGGGTGTACTCCACTGGCGGATTGCATTCAATCTTAAACACTGCATGTGGATAGCGTTTAGCCATCTCGGCTAGTTGAACTGCAGTGACCGGAAATCCAGTTTCTCCCGGCGCGTACTGCACCATTACAGGAATGGTCACAGCCTCCAGCACCGCCGCGATATGCGCCTGTACGCTGGCAAGAGACGGCTGCAGGAAGAATGGCGGAAGCAGCATCAGTGCGTCGGCCCCCATACTCTGATAGCGCCGCGCACGGCGAACAGCCAGATCGGTGCTGTGATCGGTGACCGACAGTGCACGAAATACACTTTTATTCGCTAATTCAGCAATAAAAATTTCCGCCAACTGCAACCGTTCGCTGTCGTCGAGCTTCGGAAACTCACTGGCAATACCAAACAGCGTCAGTCCGTTAACACCCACGTCCGAAAGGTGGGCCAGCAGACGGCGAAAACTCGTAAAATCGACTTTACCCTGTGGCGTAAACGGCATTGCAACAATGGGATTAACGCCCTGAATCTTTGTAACCGTTGTCATGACAAATCCTCTCTGTCTGCCAGTACCGCGCCTTGCGCCGCCGGTAACGCCCAACGACGATAAAGTCGCAAGAATCCACGAGGTACCTCTTTATGCACCAGATGACAGCCTTTTTGACGCTCATCCAGCACGGCATCCGCTACATTCAACGTCAATGTTCGCTGCGGAATATTAATACTGATTGAGTCACCTGTTTCCACCAGTGCCAGAACGCCTCCGTCGCTGGCTTCTGGAGAGATATGTCCCACAAACAACCCGCGGTTCGAACCGGAAAAACGCCCATCGGTGATCAACGCACAGGAGTCAGAGAGATTCATTCCTTCAAGGAATTTCATCGGCTTGTACATCTCCGGCATACCCGGTCCGCCCTTTGGTCCTTCATAGCGCAGAACCAATACGCTACCCGGTTGAATATCACCGGAGAGAATTGACTCAACGGCCTCATCTTCGCTGTTAAACACCACCGCAGGCCCGGTGAAGATCATTAAATGGTCCGGAACAGCAGCGGGTTTCACTACACAACCCATCGGTGACAGGTTGCCGTGTAGGACAGCAACCCCTGACTCATTACGTACCGGAATGGCCAGAGTATGGATAACTTCCGGGCGTCGAGTAGAGGGAACATTCATCAGCCATTCCCCTTTTTTCTGTCCGTTAACCGTCAGGCAATTGAGATCCAGTAAATTAGCGATCTCTTTTTCAACTGCCGCAACCCCCCCAGCCTCCCAAAAATCGATCATATCGTATTCCGATGCCGGATAGAGCGAAGCAACCAGTGGTACCTGATGACTCAGCGCATCAAATTCAGCCAGCGGCAGATGACCCAGCTCGGCTTCATAATAAATAGCCTGCAGATGTAGAATGGCGTTGGTGGAGCCGCCCGTCGCCAACAGATAGGCCATCGCATTGCGGATTGATTCGCGTGTAATAATTTGTCGCGCATTCACACCGCGCTTTACCAGATCCACCGCGGTCATTCCTGTCGCAAAGGCGCACTCGCGGCGTTCGCGTGAAATTGCGGGCAGCATACTACTCCCAGGCAAGCTCATACCCAGCACTTCCGCAATACAGCACATCGTATTAGCGGTACCGTACATGGTACAGGAGCCGTGCCCCGGCTCGGCGATATCTTCAATATGACGGAACTCGGCCTCATCAATTTCACCGCGACGTTTCCAGCCAATCGCTTCGGTGACGATATTGCCATCCCAGTGTTTACCTTTGTATTCGGCAGGATACATTGGCCCACCGTTCACCAGAATAGCCGGAAGATCAAGGCGCGCAGCAGCCATCAGCATAGCGGGGACAATTTTGTCGCACGATCCCAGCAACACCATGCCATCGAAGCGGTGGGCCCGCATCATTACTTCGATCGAACTGGCGATGATTTCGCGTGCCGCCAGAATATAGCGCATACCCAGGTGTCCTTCGGCAATACCGTCGCAAGGGGCAATGGTGCCAAACACCATCCCCACTCCGCCTGCTTCATCAATGCCTTTTAACACATGCGCGGTCAGTTCATTCAAATTGGCGTGTCCTGCCGTCGCATTGGTATAGCTATTCACTACAGCAATTACGGGACGACGCAACTGCTCGTCCGTATGACCCATCGATTTATACAAGGCGCGCTTTAAAGCACCGTCATCACCACTGAGGATCGGATTGAAGTGTTCGCCACCGCAACCTGCGCACCCGCTGCCACAACTGCTCATATATGACCTCTTTTCGTTAATACGTTATTTTCTGCCGGTTTCATGGCTTGACGATCGCGAGGGTTAATCAACCGTGCCGGAATGAGGAAAATAAGCGGTGCGCAAAGCACCAGAAACCCCGCCAGAATATACAGTCCGCTGCTGGTGCTGCCGGTAGTGTCTTTCAGCCAGCCAAGAACGGTTGGGCCAAAGAAGCCAGCCAGATTGCCAATAGAGTTCACTAACGCGATACCTGCCGCCGCTGCCGTACCGGAAAGCAATGTACCTGGCAGGCTTATATAGGTGGGAATCAGCGATAACGTGCCGGACATTGCTACGCAAATCCATGCCATCATCCAGAACGTGGAGCCTTCATTTAGCGCGCTGAACGTCAGACCAATGGCCCCGACTATCGCCGGAATCGCAATGTGCCAGCGGCGTTCTTGTTTCAGATCGGAGTGACGGCTATTCCACAACATGCAGGCCGCACCGAAGATATAGGGCACCGCTGCCAGCAGACCGATAGCAAAATCATCCTGTACGCCAGAGCTTTTGATAATCGACGGAAGCCAGAAATTAATACCGTAATAGCCAATGTTGAAACTGAAGAAAATCAGCGCCAGCAGCCAGACGAAGCGATTACGGAACATGGCGGACAAACTATGCTGCGGCATTCCCGCGTTAGCGGCGACTTTATCAAGCTGATCTTTTTGTAGATCTTGCTCAATCAACGCTTTTTCATCATCAGATAACCACTTCGCCGATTTCACGTCGTTATCGAGATAACGCAGCACCACGAAGGCCAACAGGAATGAAGGGATTGCCTCTACCAGGAATAACCACTGCCAGTTATGCAGATGGCCGACACCTTCAAACATTTTCAGGATCAGTCCTGAGAGCGGACTACCGATAATAGTGGATAACGGCGTCACCAGAATAAACAGCCCGAGTGTACGCGCCGAACGCCATGAGGGAAACCACAGGGTTAAATAGTAAACAATACCCGGGAAGAAACCGGCCTCTGCTACACCAAGCAAAAAACGCACTACGTAGAACTGTGTTGGCGTGGTAACGAACATCGTCAGTGCCGACAACACTGCCCAACTGGCCATGATGCGCGCAATCCAGAAACGAGGACCAAAACGCTGCATCAACAAGTTGCTCGGTACTTCAAAAATAAAATAACCGATAAAAAAGATACCTGCGCCAATTCCATACACTGTATCGCTAAGATTAAGCGCATCCTGCATGTGGAGTTTGGCGAAGCCCACGTTTACACGATCGAGATATGCGAAAAAATAACACAGGATTAAAAACGGGATCAGCCGTCGGGTCACTTTACGATAAACCGCATTTTTATTTTCAATATCGAGGGTACGCGTATTCATCTTTCAGCCTCTTAAGTTGTTATTGGCGCTGCGCTCTGCTATTAACCTGTTGCCATGCCTGAGCATAGGCCAACGCGTTATGCCGAACCTGTTCGCACTCTGTGCCCGCGCGGTATAAACCTCCGCCGCAGCCAAAACCTTTCGCGCCCGCCTCGCACCATCTTTGTAGTTGTTGCGCCTCGGCAGAAACACCACCAACCGGCATACAAACTACGTGAGGCGGTAATACCACGCACATAGCCCGCAGTATGTCCGGGGAGATCATTTCCGCAGGATAAAATTTCAGACCGCTGGCCCCAGCGTCCAGGGCAGTAAACGCTTCGCTCGGCGTGGCGACGCCCGGTAAACTGATAGCCCCTCGATCTCTGCTGCGGCGGATCACCGAGGGATTCATATTTGGCGAGATAATTACCTGCCCGCCCGCATCGACGACGCTATCAACCTGCTCTGTCGTCAGTACCGTACCCGCGCCGACGATAGCACGCATGCCGACGCGTTCGCGTAGCAGCGAGATAGAATCCAACGCGCGCGGTGAATTTAGCGGTACTTCCAGCCAGGTAAAGCCCGCCTCCAGCAATACATCACCAATTTCCGCTGCTTCCTCTGGCCTCAGACCGCGTAAAATCGCGATCATCGGAAGCGGCGTTTTCTGCCACATCGTGGCAAAGTCAAAACTATCCATAGCGTTTCTCTGTTAGACGTTGTTGAAGAGACTGCATTCCGGCGATAAAACAGCGATCGCCCTCGACGCAGCGTGTCTGAATACCAAATGCGTTGGCAGCCATCTGATAGCGGCGAGTTAATGCCGCACTACCCACCAGCCAGACAGGACTGATGTTGTCAGTGGAAAACTCCAATCCGATCAGTAAACCGGAGAGATAGTCACTGACTGATTCAGCAGATAATTCACCCGATAGACGCAGCGTTCGGGTAGAAAAAAGGAGTTGGCTTAGCGCCGCGTGGCGTCGGGATGCTTCCACCCCGAGTAAAAATGCGCTGTCATCAGCCGCCGCATCAGGAAGACCACGACCAAGCAGCGAGTGCGAAATCAGCACCTGAAAAAGCTCACCGGTCATATAAGTCGAAAAATCAACGATCTGTCTCTGCTGCATCCGGGCATGTTTGCTGTGTGTGCCGGGTAGAATCGCATGGAAATTATCGATGTCTTCGAGTAAAGACAGTCCCAGAAGCTGAACCTCTTCACCGCGCATCACATCAGGCATGTCACCAGAAGGGGATTTACGCAATCCAGGGAAAATCCATGCTTTGCTGCCCCAGGAGGTCATGAAACTTTTGCTGTGCGCAAGCAAGCTATCGGCACTGGCGGGTAACGAACAATAGTCAACTTCATACCAGCCCTGCTGCGAACCCACCATCCCGGCCATTGCAACCATTGGCGTTCCCTCAGCAATCCACTCACCAAGTAACATTTTTAACGTCGCATCAAATTGCCCCGGCTCGACGTGAAGAAGACCGTAGCTGGCATTGCGTTTGTCCAGTACATCATCCCCTGCCATTAACCATGCGCGGAAATTCGACGTTCCCCAGTCGATTGCGATCCACTCCCTTTTCATCTTGTAGCCTCAATCATCAAATCTTGTATGACAAGAATGTAGTTAATTTTACCAGAGCGATCTGTGAGCGCGATCGTGAAGTGAAATAAAACGTTTTTTTTCACTATCTGAAAGGACAAGAATTGTTGTTTTGTATTCGTAACGCTTTGTTTTGTGCGTACAATGAGGAACTCTCAAATTTTCAAGGCAGACTATGACGACCTCCCTGGCCACCATCTCTGAAACGATCACTCGCGATCTGGCGATGAAAATCATCCGCGGAACCCTGAGCGATGGGGAGATGCTCCCCGGCGAAAATGAGCTTGCCGTGCAATATTCGGCATCTCGGACCTCTGTACGAAACGCGCTGCATGTCCTGTCAGCAAAAGGTTTGCTGTCCATCCAGGCTAAGCGGCGCAGTACGGTCAATCCGCGCGAACTCTGGAGTTTTTTGGATACGGACGTGCTGGGCTGGATGGAGGAAGTGGGTATTTCACCTGATGTCGCGGAGCAACTGGTGGTAACGCGCCTGATGTTTGAGCCTAACGCCGCCTTTCTGGCCGCCGCCAACGCGACAGCCCGCGATTTGGCTGCCATTGAAGAAGCCTGGACGTTGATGTTGCGCGGACAGCAGCAGGATCAGATTGCGCTATTTGAGGAAGGCGATCTAGCCTTTCATACCGCACTACTCAAGTCCTGTCATAACCCATTTTTGATGTCGATTGGCAACGCACTTTCAGCAGCCATGATGCTGTCGTTTAAACAGACGCAGGAGTCATCAGTGCGGGAAACAGAACACGCCGTAGAGCAGCATCGCCTGTTACTGGAAGCCATACGCCTGCGCCAGGGCGTTACGGCGCGTGAATGCATGCGCGATATAATACTTAGCGCGGCAAACCGCCATTTGTGGGCCACGCTGCCGGAAAAATATACGCAACTGATTTAGGGATGATGCTAAGTAGCAAGAATCGCTGCTGTTAAGCAACATTTTTGCAATATAATAACGTGATGTTAAACGCTGAACCTGAGCAGGTGAATGATGGAAATTGATCTCGATAATCTGGTCTTTGATGGACTGGAAGAAGCGCAAGAGCGTAACGCTGAACGTCTGGAAGATGCAGACAAGAAAGCGCAGGAAATTATTGCTGATAATGACTGCGGCGACGCCTGCAAAATCTGATTTCCAAACCGGCGCAATGCCGGTTTTTTATCGCCTGTTAACCCCACCCACTTCAACCCGTATACCGTAAGGCCTCAATCAGTTGGGCAAAGGCGGCGGTATGCTGTTTTCTGCTGGGGTAGTACAAATAATAGCCCTGGAAAGGTTCGCACCAGTCCTCCAGCACTTTTTCCAGCGCACCGTCAGTCACCGACTGTTCGACAGTGTCTTCCGGCACAAAAGCCAGCCCCATTCCAGCAATCGCTGCGCTAATCCGTGGGGGGAGATTGTTAAAAATAAGCTGCCCTTCAACCCGCACGCGCAAATCTTGTCCGCCTTTGCTAAATTCCCAGGCATATAGCCCGCCCAACGTCGGCATGCGCATGTTGATGCAGTTATGGTTTTGCAGATCGTGTGGGGTGAGTGGTTTACCATGACGAGCAAAATACGCCGGTGACCCCACCACTACCATACGCCAGTCCGGGCCAATTCTGACGGCGACCATGTCTTTTGCCACCTGCTCACCGAGCCGAATACCCGCGTCATAGCGGCCAGTCACAATATCCGTCAGACTATTGTCGATGGTCATTTCCACATTCACATCAGGGTAAGCCTGCAAAAACGGCTCCAGCGCGGGCCAGACGGTAGATTGCAATGCATGTTCGCCCAGCGTCAGGCGAATGTTACCGGCCACGCGCTGACGAACATCGGTTAATGCCAGCAGCTCTGTTTCAATGTCATCAAAACGCGGGCTGATACTGTTGATAAGCCGTTCTCCGGCTTCGGTCGGCGCAACGCTGCGCGTGGTGCGGGTCAGAAGCCGTACATCCAGCCGCTCTTCGAGTCCACGTATCGCATGGCTTAACGCTGACTGCGAGACCCCGAGCTTTGCCGCAGCCCGCGTAAAACTCCGCTCGCGGGCAACGATAATGAGATAATAGAGATCATTAAAATTATCACGCAGCATGCTTATCCCCACTCCAGACCTGTTGTGACATATGGTACAGGTCCGGAGGGTATTCCAGTAGCATTTCTGGACATTAGCACAGCTCAACCTTATTCAAGCGTGCTCTCACACAAAAACCAAATGCGAATTATTACCAGGCTTATGCACGATTTTACCTTTCACTCATGCATTATTTTCACCCGCTATTAACACATCCTTCACTAATAACATTTTGTATATAGATAAGAATTTTTTCTTATTTTGTCCCAACCGTAAGTTATGGGAGCGTAAAAAGCACAAACCAAAAACTACAGGGATTTCATACAATGATGGCAACGAAAACTTACCGCGCTAAAAAAACACTGCTGGCATTGGGCGTGCTGCTGGCCTCAGGACTTACCGTCTCGCAGGTTCAGGCTGACCAACTGGCCGATATCAAAGCCGCAGGCGTAGTCAAAGTCGCGACATTTGACGCGAATCCTCCGTTTGGCTCCGTCGATGCCAAAACCCATAAGATTGTCGGCTACGACGTTGATTTTGCCGAAGCGCTGGCCAAATCCCTTGGTGTAAAACTGGAACTGGTAGCGACCAATCCGGCAAACCGCATTCCGTTATTACAATCTGGTAAAGCTGATTTAATCGTCGCGGATATCACGATTACACCTGAACGGGCGCAGGTAATAGATTTCTCCGTCCCATATTTTGTTACCGGCCAGCAGTTCCTTGTGCCAGCAAAATCTCCGGATAAGCTCGATGAATACGGCAAAGCGCGAATCGGCGCAGTAAAAGGGACTACCGGTGAGCAGGCGTTACATCAGCGCTTCCCGCAGTCGCGCGTACTGGCCTATGACGATATTCCCCTGGCATTAACCGCATTACGCAACGGTAATGTGCAGGCCATCACCCAGGACAGTACAATCCTGGCGGGCTTGTTAAGCGGTGCGCCGGATAAAGCGGATTTCAAAATTTTGCCGGACCTGCTGAGTAAAGAAGAGATCGGCGTGGGGGTAAAAAAAGGCGAACCCGCGCTGTTAAAAGCCGTCAACGATGAACTTTTGAAGCTGGAGTCTACCGGTCAGGCAGCAAAAATTTATGATGTGTGGTTCGGCCCTGAAACCAAAAATCCGCAGCCCCGCGCCTTTAAAATAGAAGCCCAGTAATATGCTCTCAGCTCTTTTTCATCGTTCCGCAGCTTCGGCTGCGGATTCTACCCAATTGGGTCAGGCAAGCGTCGAACTACGCAATGTGATAAAACAGTATGACGTTCATACCGTCCTTAACGGCGTTAACCTGGCGGTTGAACCCGGTGAAATGGTGACTATTCTGGGGCCTTCCGGCTCAGGAAAATCCACTCTTATACGTCTTATCAACCAGCTTGAGTCGCTCAGCGGTGGCGAAATTTTCATTGATGGTAAACCGATTAGTCAGTTGCGCGGGGCGGCATTACGCCAGTTACGCAGCCGTATCGGTTTCGTATTTCAGCAATTCAATCTCTATTCGCACCTGACTGCGCTGCAGAACATCGCGCTGGCGCTGGAATATGTTCACGGCTGGAACAAGACGGAAGCGGATCGTCGGGCACTTGAGTTGCTGGAAAAAGTGGGACTGGCGGAAAAAGCCAACGCCTATGCCGCGCAGTTGTCCGGTGGGCAGCAGCAGCGCGTGGCCATCGCCCGCGCACTGGCTTCGTCCCCACAAATTATTCTGTTTGATGAGCCCACTTCCGCGCTAGATCCGGAAATGATCGGCGAGGTATTACAGGTAATGAAAAATTTGGCCCACAGCGGTATCACCATGATCGTCGTGACCCACGAAATGCATTTTGCCCGCGAAATTGCCGATCGGGTGGTTTTCATCGATGGTGGCGATATTCTGGAAGTGGCCGCGCCTGAGGATTTTTTCCTCCGACCACAGCACCCGAGAACCCAGCGTTTCCTGAAAAAAGTGCTCGACCCGTTACACCAGGAGTCATCGTCATAATGCATGCAATGGACTGGCAGGGGGTGCTGAGCGGGCAACCCCTGCAATGGATAATTTCCGGTTTTCTCACCACGCTCTGGGTGACGCTGGCAGGTATTGTGCTCGCCACGCTCATTGCCATCTCACTGATCGGCCTGCGCCTGACGGGCAATCGTCTCGCTAAAGCGATGGTCGGGGTGTGGGTCTCGGTGTTTCGCAACACGCCTTTACTGGTGCAACTGATGTTCTGGTATTTTGCCGCCTGGAACTGGCTACCCCGTAACGTCATTAGCTTTATCAATGCCGATCATCCATGGTCAATTTTGCCGGGTGATGTCTGGTGGTTAACGCCGGAATTTATCTGTTCAGCATGGGGGTTGGGGGTATTTATCTCAGCATTTTTGGTTGAAGAGATCGCTTCGGGTTTACAGGCTGTTTCTGACGGACAACGCGAGGCTGCCGTGTCGCAGGGCTTTTCATCCTGGGCGATATTTCGTCACATTCTGCTGCCTCAGGGGCTGGCAAACGCCTGGCAACCGATTGTTGGGCAATATCTCAACCTGATGAAGCTTTCCTCGCTTGCCAGCGGTATTGGATTTGCTGAGCTCACCTACCAGGTACGGCAAATTGAGAGCTACAACGCGCACGCGCTGGAAGCCTTTGCCGTTGGCACTGCACTCTATCTGTTTACCGGCATCGTTCTGGGTATGCTGCTTACCCGTCTTGGCCCGCAGTCTGCGTCGGGTAAATCGTCAAAGATAAGAATGCGCATCTTCAGCGTCAGGAGCATACTGCATGATCGCTAATGTTTCGGTCATTACCGACAATCTTGACTATCTCCTGTGGGGACGTGTAGCTGAGGGGCAACCCGGTGGCGTCCTGCTCACTTTGCTGATGGCTATCGGTGCGGCTTTGCTGGCGCTGCCTGGCGGGATCGTTCTTGCCTGTTGTGCCTGGCGATTTCCGGGCGCGGTTCGCAACGGGTTGTTTATCTGGGCGGAATTTATTCGCGGCATTCCGCTCATCTTTGTGATTTTCTGGATGTGGTATTTGCTACCCATGCTGACCGGAAGCGATCTGCCCGGTGCCGTTACCGTGACGCTGGCGCTGGCATGGTTCACCGCCGCCTCGGTGATGCACTCGGTGTATGCTGGAATTAGCGCACTGCCTGGCGGGCAATATGAAGCGGCAGTCGTTCAGGGTTTTCGCCCGGATCAGGCCCTGTGGCTTATCTTGCTGCCGCAGGTGCTGCGTAACGTACTACCGTCGCTGACAGGGATTTTTATTGGGCTGCTGAAGGACACGTCACTAGCGTTTATCGTTAACGTGCCGGAACTCACGACAGTTGCCGGTCAGGTTAACAGCCGGGTGCAAATTTACCCCGCAGCCATTTTTATCTTTACCGGGCTGGTTTATTACCTGCTGTGCTTTAGCCTTGAAAAAATCACCCAGCGCCGATTCGCACTAAAATGACCTCTCGGCTCAACATTCCACGAACTGATGGTCTTCGTTGAGCCGATATTTCACGCCCGCCCGAATGTTATTTTCCCCTTCAACGGCAAGCGCAAAACGCATTCTTTTGCCATCATGATAAGCCAGCGCCGCACATCCGCCGGGACCAAGAATTATCGAGTCGACAGCACCGGTACTGGCAACAACGGCGTTCTCTCCGCTGGCAATAATGTGGATATTGTCCGCGCAGTTAGCGATTTTCGCCTCTGCGCCAAAACAGGCCAGTTGGGTTAAATCACCGCTACTGGCAATCCGATTTCGGTCGCCGAGCGAACTGATACGTACGCGCATGCCAGTACTGGCAATACGTGTTCCATCGCCCACACTGCTGATACGCGCCGAGTTTCCCGCAATCGCTATTCGCCCGCGATCGCCTGAACTGCCGATATGCGTGTTATAGCCTACACAGCCAATCCGTGCGCTGTAACCGGCACAGGCGATCTGTGCAGCATACCCGGCGCTGGCAATTTTAACGTTGTCACACGCACTGCTAAATCGGGCATAATCTTCCGCACTCGCCAACGGACGACTAGTTTCCCCCGCGGCTTGCTCACAGGAAATATTCCCCATTGCGTCAATATCCTGCTGAGCAAAACTCGCCTCTTCCCGCCATTTTGACCAGCCGTATTCCACCAGGCTATTTGCCCAATCGGTATACCCTTCCCGCTGGAGCGCACGATGAACATCGGCATAGCTTCCTCCTGCGGGAAACGCACGTAGAAACCAGCGGTACATGACGGGCCCAACACGCCAGGCCCGTAAGTCACTTCGCGTAATCATCATCGCTTAATGCCGGTGGTAGCCATCCACCATACACTTAAAGGTTTCGCCCGGCGTGCGCCCCGTAGTGCAGAGATAAAGATGCCCAAAAATGAAAAACAGACTGACTATTGCCAGCGCAAAATGCGCCTGAAGCAGCCAGTAACGCACCCCGGGGAACAGATCGCCGACGACCGTCGGGTAAAGCGATAACAATCCAGTGATCAGTAGCAGTGGCAACAAACCATACATCACGCCAACATAGGCCGCCTGCTGTAACGGATTAAATTTAGAGCGAGGTGAGGCCGGAAATGGGTGTGACTCGCCCTGCATAATGCCAAACAGGTAAAAACGAGTTTGTCTTTGCGCACGTGCGATCCAGCCCTGACGTTGAATAATATAGTGATGTCCGTTGCCGCCAATCAGGTTGATCAGCATAAAACCAATCCAGCAGGCAAGTAGCAAAAAGCCACAAACCTCATGAACGGTGAGCAGGCTTTTCATTACCGGTGCGCTAACGGCAGAGAAGTGATTGACCAGGCCACTAACCAGAAGCAACAGAAATAACAGCGCATTCGACCAGTGCCACAGGCGGACAGCCTTCGAATATAAATAGACCTTCTCACCATGCCCTGCCGACGCTTTATGCGCCGCCCGAAAGCGCAGCATGGCGTGAAGCGCCAGCACCAGCCACATTCCCACCAGCATTAACCCGGCAACGACTAACCACACAGGCCAGTAGTCCGGTGAAAACAGGGGGACATACTGTGCAAGCTGGGCGTGAAACTGTTCGGCATTCTGCGACGCGTTCATACATTTTCCTTTTTAATCAAATGTTGACCGAACCGACGATACAGATGGGGTTTCCCGGCGCCTGCAAGTTGATATTCGTAATACTTGTTTTCTCGCAACCAGGTCTGAATTTCCGGGCTATCTTCACGACCGAAAATCAGCGCATGTTCCGGGCAAGCGTTAACACAGATCGGAGGGAAACCTTTTGCCAGCCGAGATTCAGCGCAGAAGTCGCATTTATCCGCCACTTTGGTTTGCGGGTTGAGATAGCGCACCTGATAAGGACACGCGCCAATACAGTAACTGCAGCCAATACAGCAAGACGTATCTACTCGCACAATACCGTTCTCATCTCGCCAGGAGGCACCGGTCGGACACACCTCAATACAAGGTGCATCATCACAATGCTGGCAGGACTGACGGAAGTAGTGATACAGCGTTTCGTTGTCGTTATCGGTTACCGGAATATGCGCTATAGACAAACGGCTGCCCTGGTCAGGTACATGGTTGGTTTTCCGGCATGCACGAGCGCAAATATTGCATCCGTTACACAGTGATTCGTCGTGAATCATGACGTAACGAACGGCTTTAGGGCTCCTGGTACTCGCTAACAGATTTTGACCTGGGCCGGTAAAAAAAATCACCGTCCCCATGCCAATGACAAATTTTCGTCGGGTGAAGGACATCGGGTTATCCTCTAATGCTGTGACAGTGGTCGTCCACACATTCCATGACATCAACCTGAATATTTCAGGGGTTCTGATACTGCTCAACCTCAAGCCATTCACAAAGGCCGTACGCTTTGCCATAACTCATAAAACGTTCGCTGAACAAATAAGGCTCCGCATTTGACGATTCCACAGTACGTATATCTGCGTAATCAGGGTGCGTTTCCATGGCCGTGAGCGCCGCTGAAATCTGCTGAGACTCAAAGCTGTACGGCGGTTGCGTCAACATGGCGACCTTATAGGGGCGAGGATACGTACGACCGTCGAAGCGTACCGCCTCGGCAATCGCACGACAGATGTCGTTTTCCACCACCTGCACGCACATGTCGGCGTAGTTTGCCGTCATGGTTTGCGTTGAGTAGAAATAGACATCTTCCGCACCCTGCACACGGGTGATATCCGCGTTATTCGCGTCCTGGCACAGCGTATCCAGCAGCGCGCTAAGATCGGTTTCAGGGACCGAATAAGGTGGCTGCAGAAACACGCTGCGCGCCACCAGGTGCCCCGATGCCGAATGCTGGCGGATAAAATCTGCCACAATCGACTCCGGGTTGGCGGCTTCCTGAACCTGCGGCGCAGTCACCCGCTCGACCGGCGGGTGAAACGCCTGTAGCCAGTATCTCTTTTGGCTATCAACCTCGTCAGGAAGCGCCTCAACGGGTGCCTGAACGCTGCTCACGTTAGTCATCTCGCGTTCCTTACGCTGGCAACAGATCCTGCGCAGCCAAATCGGCTGCCACGTCTTCAAGTCCGAGTCGATTCAGAGTTTCACGCGTTGGGCAACCCAACTCGGGATCCCAGCCCATTTCCTGATAGAACATCGTCAGTGACTGGCGCATATCCTCCCTGTCCATCTTGTCGGTGCCTTCGGTGAAGACCGGAATTTTCGGATCTTTATCAAACACCCAGGAGCAGATGAGATCGTGTTCATTACGCATATCTTTGGTTTGCATCAGTTTGACCGTATAGGCACGATGCAGGGTAAAGATGCGTTCAGCGGCCAGGTCCAGACTCGCCTGCGTGGTTTCATCACCGGTGACTGCCTGGAAGAATTTCGCTTCCAGATCCAAATCTCCGCGATAGTTGCGGCTCTTGAGTGGTGAAACCGTCATCGGCCAAACCCAGTTACACAGCGTAACCGCGTTATGCAGGCAGACTTTCAGCAGCGTCCATTTGGCATATTTGATCTTGGCGGCATTGATTGGGGTATAGTTTTTGGTTTCGTCGTAGGCGTCCTGCGACCCAAATAACTCACCCGCCACTTCGCGCTGTAATTTCAGCGGCAAACCGGAACCGATGAAGTTGATATGGGTGTGCGCCATACAGTCACGGTTAAACATACAGTTGGTGATCGCCCCCACCTGCGCCGAGGCTTCGTTTGCATGGTGGACCGGAAAACCAAACGGCGACCACAGTTTATTTTTGGCATAACCCCAGTACTCTTCGCCCAAATCCCAGCGTTCAGCAATGGCATACGAACCGTCCGCAAGATGACTGAGTTCCCCCACGCGATGCGCCAGTCGATAGTAAAAATCTTTGATAAAGTTAGGATCGCCCGCCTCCAGTTGATCCCAACGGATCTCCGCGTACTCTGCGGCTGGCAGCACGCGTTTAAAGACGCCTTTCGAATAGCAGTAGGTAAAGTCACGGTGCAGCTGGCCGTAGTTACACCAGATACCGTAATCGTCAAACAGGTTCAGTCCGATCAGGTTCCCTACAACTCGCCCATCGTCTTTATCGTCAAAATCTTTCGGGCCATTGGGGAAAATGGTGGTGTGAACAAAGTTCGCCACGCAGGTGTTGCCGCCGGTACTCGGCACGCCAAAATCCTTCACCCGCGGGACATTGAGCTGCGACATACAACGAATAGGGCATGAATGGCAGCCGCTCATTTTGACCGTGTATTTTTCTGCGGCTGGACCCAGATCGAACACCGATTTATAGGTACGGAAACCCACCGTATTTTGGTTGCCTGGCGGGATTTCACCGGTTTCGATTGGCCCCCCTTCTGCCGCGCCCCAGAAAAGTCCCTTACGGGCTGTCCAGCGCGAGTTTGGCGAAGAGTATTCTGCCCAGGCCTGCGGGGTGCTTGGCACAACGTGGTTGTTATTGGCGCCGATAAGCTCGGTCATCATGTAGTCATTGAGACGCTTCATCTCTTTACGATCGGCAATGTTGACGCCTTTGGTCCCTTCTACCGCAATGGCCTTCAGGTTTTTAGAACCCATCACCGCACCCGTACCTGCACCGCCGCTGTGGTTGCGGCTGTTGATCATGCAGGACAGTGGCACCAGATTCTCACCCGCCTGCCCAATAGCGGCAACGCAGGTTTCAGGGCTGGTAATCCGGCAAATCTCTTCGGTTGTGGCGCGAGTCCCCTTGCCCCACAAGAAATCGGCTTTTTCGATGCTGACTTTATCGTCTTTGATGTTGATCCAGACCGGTGATGCGGACTTGCCTTCAATAATAATGGCGTCGTAACCGGCGAATTTCATTTGTGCAGCAAAGAAACCGCCCATATGGGCATCTACGACTAAGTTACCTTTGGTAAACGTCGATAAGGAGGTGATATTGACGCGGGAGCTACAGGGAGCGCCTGACCCCGTCAATGGTCCGGTGGCGAAAACCAGTTTATTCCCTTCATCAAAAGGCATGGTGCCAGGCGGGACTTCGTCGTACATAATTTTATAACCAAAGCCCATCCCGCCGACAAATTTTTTAAATTTACTGGAATCTTCCAGGGTGATATTACCCGTGGTGAGATTGACCCGTAAAATATTACCTGTCCAACCATTAGCCATCATGTTTTCCTTTGCAAGAAGGTTTAATAGATATACCCGCCATTTTCCAGGTAGCTTTTATCTGCAAAACTGCGATATTTTTGGCAATTAATGACGCGTACCAGGCATACCTGCTATCTATCAAACAGTAATATCTTTCCACTCGATAATTTTTAATGCTCCAGTCGGACAAGCATTGGCGCATTCCCCGCATAACACACATTTTGAGGATTTTTTGGTTTCGGTATTTACGGTCGCCATCATCCACGGACAGGCGGTAGTACACGCGCTGCAGCCAATACAACGTTTGTGATCCACCACAATACAACCCTCTTCCTGTTTCCAGGTAATAGCGCCGATGGGGCAGACCTTCATGCATTGCGGATCTTTGCACTGACGGCAAGTATCAGCGGTATAGTTTAAATCGCCATACAGTCCGCCGCCGGAACCAACGCCATCATCGCCAAAGAAGTAATTACGATGGATTTTTATACGGGAAAAGAAAGTGCCCACGGCGCCATCGTTATAATTAGTACAGGAAATTTCACAGCGGTGACAGCCCGTACAGCGCGCACGCTGGGTTACCAGCACCCCTTTTGGCGTATTGATAAGCCCCACGGTGCCGCTGTCGACATCTTCCTGCTTACAGCCCAAAAGGGATAACAGTGCGGGGGCAATGGTTAATCCCGCCAGACCTTTTGCTGATATCCGCAGAAATTCAAGCCGCGTTAAACCACAATCTAAAAATGGACGATCAACCTGGTTCATTTATTTCGCATCCTCTTCGCAAATGCTGTGGTAGCAACACATCCAGGCTAATTTAAACCAGCGCAGCTCAAGCCATATCGGGCGGTTAATGTTGCCAACAACACGTAAATTTTTGCCCTAACCTGATCGCGTAAATGACGGTGGTTAAACTGAATGAATCTAATCCTTTAGGGTTAGGCGCAGAAATAATGTGGTTATTCAGCATACATAGTCTTGATCGTCATCAATTAAAAACCGGAAGGGATATAATTAATGCGGAGTGAGATTTATTATCATTAAGAAATGGAGTGAAATAGCAGCCCATTTAAATTACAAATATTTGTGAACCCTCTCCCAAATATAATATTGCACGGCCACCGATATATAAATAAATACATATCGATTTATAGTTCTCTACAACCAATTATTAACGGAGATAAATTATATAGATTGATAGATTAACGTATCGAGAATAAGAGGACGGCAAAAAATTTCTGCGGTCCTCTTTTTATGAATTAACCGGCCAATGCTTTAATTACGGTCTCAATAGCCTGTTTTTCTAACTCACTGCGCTTCACGCGCTGGTTAGCAAGGGTGGTTCTCAGTACTCCCGCAATGACGATATGCTTAGGTTCTTGTCCCAGATCGCGCATTTCCAGCACTACTTTACCGACTACTCTGCACATTTCACGGTACAACTCGTCGTCTTTCGTCTGATTTCCCATTTTTGCCCACTCGTCATTAACTCAAACCAACAGCATATATCACTCTGAGGATTTAGACAAAATTCAATGAAAATCAAATAAATGTCATCATTTCTACTGAATTCTCTGAAGTCGATTAACGAGCTCAGCAAGACTTCCTGCCTGCATTTTTTCCATCACCCGCGCACGGTGCACTTCAACCGTACGCACGGCAATATTCATGGCATCAGCAATTTCTCGATTCATTAACCCTTTTGCTACCAGATGCGCCAGTTCCCGTTCTTTTGGCGTAAGTTGTTGGTAGCATGAGATGATCTCTTGTCGCGAGAACGCCGCTGCCGAGACCTGCAAGGCATGTTCTAATGCTGCCTGAAGCGGCACGGCTGACACGGGTTTTTGCAAAAAATCGACCGCGCCACGTTTCATTTGCTCAACCGCCATCGGCACATCGCCGTGCCCGGTGAGAAAGACCACCGCCAGCGTGCTTGCTTTCTGACGCATGATTTCATGCACAGCGTGCCCATCCAGTACCGGCATACGCATATCCAGCAGTAGTACGCCCACCTGGTGCAGATTTGCCTCGGCGAGGAATTTCTCGCCTTGCTCCCAGCAAGACACTTCATATCCCAGACTTTCCAATAAAAACGCACAGGCCTGGGTAACGGCAATGTCGTCATCCAGCAGATGAATTATCGCCACTACGGCCTCCTTCCTGATTTGGCTTAAAATACAATGTCACTCTCGCCCCCGCTTTACCGTCCGGGGCCTGCTGATTTTTGATCTCAATATCTCCGTTTGCGTAGCGCACCAGTCGCTGACAAATGGCCAGTCCTAGTCCCATACCTTCTTTACGGGTGGTCATAAACGGCTGAAACGCCTGATACAACTGAGCCTCGTCAATGCCTCCGGCATTATCCTGCACCTGAATACGCACGCCACCATCCTTGTGCAGGGCGCTAAACCATACCGTCGTAGCGCCTGCCTGGGCGGCATTGAGTACCAGATTAGCCAGCACCTGCTCAAGAAGAACGCTTGGCAGCATCAACGTTAACGCCTTGCTAACCTGCGTGTGCAGCGTTACCGCCGGGAATTGCTGGGGCATGCGCAGTAATTGCCAGACGTGATGGATAGCATCGTGAACGTTGATGGCTTGCCAGTCATCGGAGAGTACCGGATTGCCCTGTGCCTGGCTGACCCACTGCCGGAGATTGCGCAGCGTATCGGCTCCTCGCTGTGCCTGGGCGTCTATGTGCTCAAGCGCGGGCAGCAACGGATGCTGCTCATCCTGACCACGCAGGCGAATTAGACAGCCTTGGGCATAATGACGGATAGCAGACAACGGCTGATTGAGTTCATGGGCAAAACCGGAGGTCATCTCCCCCAGCACGCTCATTTGGCGGGCAGTCTCCAGCGCCTGTTCCTGTTTGTGCAACAACACGTTGTTCCGCTCCAGCTGCCTGCCACGTCGGCGAACCAACAGCATCACCCAGATGTAATTGAGCGTAAGCAACAGCAATACGATGACCACGCCCCCCATCGCCAGTCGGTGTTGAATAAACCAGCTTTTGACATCCAGCCACAGCTGACGCTGCTGCGGATGCTGTCGGACGTCGCGCAGCAACGCTTCTACTTCACGGGTCGAGGCGGGCGCGCCCCAGCGAAACGTCGCGTTTTGCGGTGCATTGAACAGTACCCGCGTGACGCGATCGGCCAGCTCGTCACTCACTGCAGGTAGTGCGGCAAATGACCAGTCCGGATAGAGCGGCGTACTGGTTAAACAGGGAATTGAAGTCGGATGATTCAACACGGTCATAAAATCGGTTTTACGGATGAGGCCTTCTTCATCCATTTTTTCCAGCAGGCACACCGGCACGATCACCGCCTGCACGGCTTTTTCACGTAATAAATAGAGTAAGGCATCGGCGGGAAATCCGGTAAACGTCAGACGTAAATCACGTTCAGGGCGCAGACCGGCATCACTGAGCGCTTTATATCCCAGCAAATAGCCGCCAAACGCCTGAGCATCAATGGCGCCAACCGTTTTGCCGATCAGATCGTGTGCGGAGGTTAACCCACTGTCGCGCCTGACGAGAATGGCGCTGCCAATCACGTTACTGGTGGCTTTCCCACCACGGGTGGAGCGTAACGACGCCAGCCAGCGTAGCGCTGAGCGGCTGTTAAGCTGGACAAACTGCGCCGGATTGGTGACCACAAAGTGTACCGTTCCACGATTCACCGCCTCCTGCATCTGCCGCAGGTCCAGCGGTTGAATATGAAACTGCTCACCGGGGATTTGCTGATTCAACAAGGTTTCCAGCGGCTGCCAGTGATTACGTGTAGAAACCTCCCCGCGCATCGCCAAAACGCCAATGTTCCATGTCTGCGCCCTGACCGCGCCACTTAGCATCCACAGCGACGCCAGTACCGTCAGACATCTTACTACGTTGCGTCCCACTCAATTGTCCCTGTCAATTATGTTGTTTTAGATCAACAACAAGCCGGGTATGTGGTTAACCACAATAGAGTATAACCCGTCACGATTTTTACACTGTAAATCATTGAGATTCTTTATTCATCACACGCAAATCAACGGCGTGACCAATGTTTCGTTGTTGCATCGTGACGGGAGAAAATATGGACAGCAGTAAACGGCAGTTTCTCCAGCAACTGGGCGTCCTGACCGCTGGCGCATCACTGGTTCCGCTGGCTCAGGCGCAATTTCCCTTTTCGCCAGAACGCCACGAAGGCTCACAACAGCATCGCTATGCCATGCTGGTTGACCTGCGACGCTGTATCGGCTGCCAGGCCTGTACCGTCAGTTGCGCCATTGAAAACCAGACGCCACAGGGTGAATTTCGTACACTTGTCAACCAGTATCAAGTACAGATTGAAGGCCAGCAAAGCGTTACCAACGTCCTGCTGCCGCGACTGTGCAACCATTGTGATAATCCCCCTTGCGTGCCCGTTTGCCCGGTACAAGCCACTTTCCAACGCGAAGACGGCATTGTGGTGGTCGACAACACACGCTGCGTGGGCTGCGCCTATTGCGTGCAGGCCTGCCCTTATGATGCGCGATTCATCAACCATGAAACGCAAACCGCCGATAAATGTACCTTTTGCGTTCACCGCCTCGAAGCGGGGCTGCTCCCGGCCTGTGTGGAATCCTGCGTTGGCGGCGCGCGCATCATTGGCGATATTAAAGATCCGCACAGCCGCATTTCACAAATGCTGCATGAACACCATGACGCCATCAAAGTCCTGAAGCCGGAAAGCGGTACGTCTCCTCACGTGTTCTATCTGGGACTGGATGAGGCGTTTGTCACCCCATTGATGGGACGAGCTCAACCCGCTCTCTGGCAGGAGGTTTAAATGAACCATTCACTGATTATCGACGAGGTTCTGGCCCATCCTCAGGACGTAAGCTGGTTACCCTGGGCCGTACAATATTTCTTTTTCATCGGCATTGCCGCCTGCGCCGCGCTGTTCGCATGCGTTCTCCACTGGCGCAAAAAAGAAACGGCAGACCTGGAGAATCTGACGCTGCTAATCGCCCTGACCTGCGCGATTACCGCGCCGCTGGCGCTGACCGCTGATCTACACCAAACCGCCCGCGTCTGGCACTTCTATGCGTATCCGACGCCATGGTCCTGGATGCCGTGGGGCGCGCTGTTTTTACCGCTGTTTACCGGTTTTTTAGGTTTGTGGTTTCTGGCGCAGCACGTTAAACGGTTAACGCTAAAAAGTTACAGCGTCACAAAATGGTTAGCACTTGGCAGCGCCCTGTCCGCCATCGGATTGCTGGTCTACACCGGCCGTGAAGTGTCGGTGGTACAGGCGCGTCCCATCTGGTTCAGTTACGCCTTTCCGGTTGCAATGTTCCTCAGCGCGCTGCAAACGTTTCTTGCCCTGCTTGTTGCCACGACAAATAGCCAGGACGTACTGCCGCGTAAGCTAGCGTGGGGGCAAATGGTCACGTTGATCGCGCTGGCTATCGTGGTGGTGATCTGGGCGAGCGGTAATACGCTTTCCGGTTCGGCTATCCGTCAGTGGCTGGATGTTGCTTCTTCAGCACAACACTACGCTATCGGTTGGGTTGCGTTATGGCTTGTTTCGCTTGCTCTTTGCGGGTTGGTTGTACGTTACCCCTTGTCGCTACCGCTGCGCATATTACTCGCTTTTAGCGCCATGGCGCTGTGCTGGTTAATGCGCTGGACGTTACTCATCCAGGTGCAGACTGTACCGAAATTTAACGCGCAGTTTAATCCCTACACCCTGCCCGGCGGTACCGATGGCTGGCTGGCTATTGTGGGTACCTTCGGCCTGTGGATAGCACTGATTATTATTGTTCGTGAAGCCCTGAACGCGATCGCAAGGAGAATGCAACATGGCTAATTTAACCCGTCGTCAGTGGCTTAAAGTGGGCCTTGCCGTAGGTGGCATGGTGACTTTTGGCCTGAGTTATCGGGATGTGGCAAAGCGCGCGATAGACGGTTTGCTGGACGGAACCTCGGGAAAAATCACCCGTGATCGCATTTTTGCCAACGCGCTCATCCCCGAAGCCAACGCCCGGCCTCACTGGCAGCAAAACCCGCAGCAGGTGATCTCCATGACGCAGTGCTTTGGTTGCTGGACGCAGTGTGGTGTGCGGGTTCGCGTTGACACTGAACAAGGCAAAGTGCTGCGCATTGCGGGCAACCCTTATCATCCGTTGTCGCACGAACACCATATAGACGCCTCTGTCCCCTTTGCCACGGCAATGGAACAGCTGGCCGGGGAGTCAGGTCTTGACGCACGTTCCACCGCCTGCGCCCGCGGCGCAACCTTACTCGAAGGTCTGTACAGCCCGCTACGTATTCTGGAGCCCATGAAGCGCGTCGGTAAACGCGGTGAGGGAAAATGGCAGCGCATCAGCTTCGAACAGCTGATCAAAGAGGTGGTGGAAGGTGGCGATTTGTTTGGTGAAGGCCACGTTGATGGTCTGAGAGCCATCCACGATCCCACTACACCGCTTGATGCGAAACATCCCGGCTTTGGCCCAAAATCCAATCAACTGCTGGTCACCAATACCAGCGATGAAGGACGTGATACCTTTTTACGTCGCTTCGCACTGAACAGTTTCGGCAGTAAAAACTTCGGTGCTCATGGCGCTTACTGCGGTCTGGCCTATCGGGCCGGCTCCGGTGCGTTAATGGGCGATCTGGATAAAAATACCCACGTGAAACCCGACTGGGATAACGTCGAATTCGCGCTGTTTATGGGCACCTCTCCGGCGCAATCCGGCAACCCGTTTAAGCGCCAGGCCCGCCAGTTGGCCAGCGCCCGTTTGCGTGACGACTTCCGTTATGTTGTGGTAGCGCCTGCTCTGCCATTAACCACGGTGCTGGCTGACGATCGCGGCCACTGGCAGCCCGTACGACCGGGAAGCGACTCCGCGCTGGCAATGGGGATGATAAGCTGGATTATCGATAAGCAACGCTATAACGCTGATTATCTCGCCATTCCCGGCGTGCAGGCCATGCAGCAGGCGGGAGAAAAAAGCTGGACTAACGCCACACATCTGGTGATTACCGATGAAATTCCAACGCTTGCCGGACAGCACCTGACCCTCGCCCATCTGAGTGCAAACGACGCCCAGGAGCCGGTTGTCGTCAACGAGGCCGGTGAGATTGTCGCCGCCAGCAGTTGCCCGCGCGCGCAGCTGTTTGTTACCCGCGAAGTGACGCTGGCTGACGGGCAGACGGTAACGGTAAAAAGTAGCTTCCAGTGTCTGCGTGAGTCCGCAGAGAAACTGTCGCTAACGCAGTACAGCCAGCAGTGCGGGGTGTCAGAAGCAGACATTGGTGCTCTGGCCGACGCATTCACCCGCCACGGGCGTAAAGCGGCAGTGATCACGCACGGCGGAATGATGGCAGGCAATGGATTTTATAACGCCTGGTCGGTGATGATGCTCAATGCGCTGATTGGCAACCTCAGCCTTGAAGGCGGCGTGTTCGTCGGCGGCGGCAAATTCAATGGTGCCACCGACGGTCCGCGCTACAACATGGACAGTTTCGCCGGGAAGGTGAAACCAAAAGGGTTAAGCATCGCGCGCAGTAAAACCGCTTATGAGTCTTCCGAAGAGTACCGCAATAAGGTGGCAGCCGGGCAATCACCCTTCCCGGCCAAAGCCCCGTGGTATCCGTTTGTCGCCGGTCAGCTTACCGAACTCCTCGTCTCGGCGCTTGAAGGTTACCCTTATCCGCTGAAAGCCTGGATCTCAAACATGACCAACCCGTTTTACGGCATTGCGGGGTTGCGCAGCGTGGCGGAAGAAAAGCTCAAGGATCCCTCTCGTCTGCCGCTGTTTATTGCAATTGACGCCTTTATGAACGAAACCACGGCGCTGGCAGATTACATCGTGCCGGATACCCACAACTTCGAAAGCTGGGGATTCAGCGCCCCGTGGGCGGGCGTGGCCAGCAAAGCCACTACCGCGCGTTGGCCGGTCGTCAGACCCGCGACCAGTAGCACCGCTGACGGTCAACCGGCCTCAATGGAGTCTTTCTGTATCGCAGTGGCAAAACGTATCGGGCTACCCGGATTCGGCGACAATGCGATTACCGACCCGCAAGGTAATCACTATCCGTTGAATCGTGCGGAAGATTACTACCTGCGCCTCGCCGCCAATATTGCGTTTATGGGTAAAGCCCCGGTTGCAGAGGCACAGCCGGAAGACATAGCGCTGACCGGAGTCCAGCGGATCATGCCTGTGATGACCCAAACGCTGAAAGCCGATGAAATCAGCCGAGTGGCGTTTATCTACTCCCGCGGCGGACGCTTTGCGCCAGACAACAGTCGGCGAGTTGATAACCGTGTCGGCAATGCGTGGGAAAAACCGCTCCAAATCTGGAATGCGAACGTCGCCGCGCACCGCCATGCAATTACCGGCGAGCGCTACAGCGGCTGCCCGGCATGGTATCCTTCACGTCTGTCTGATGGACGTGCAATCGAGGAGTTGTTCCCGGAACAAGAGTGGCCGTTGAAACTGATTTCTTTTAAATCCAATACCATGTCCAGCGCCACGGCGGTGATCCCGCGTCTGCATCATCTGAAGCCGGTTAATCTGGTGGCGCTCAATCCACAGGATGGTCAGCGGTATGGTTTAGCACACGGCGATATCGTGCGTATCACCACCCCTGGCGGTCAGGCGCAAGCGCAGATAAGCCTGCTCCATGGCGTCATGCCGGGTGTCATCGCCATTGAACATGGTTACGGGCATAAAGAAATGGGCGCGGCACGGCATACCCTCGACGGTGAGCCGATGGCGTTTGATGAGCAGATTAAGTCGGGGATTAATCTCAACGAGTTGGGTTTTGCGGACCCAACCCGACAGGTAGCCAATACCTGGCTTGACTGGGTGTCGGGTGCGTCGGTGCGTCAGGGGTTGCCAGCGAGAATTGAGCGAGTGTAGCTCTGGTGCCGCATGGCATCGCGAACGCGTTTTACCCGGCCTACAGGACGTCGTAGGCCGGGTAAGGCACTGCCGCCACCCGGCAAAAGCGGATTAGTTGTTTACCGGGATCACTGCACCTTTATATTTAGTACGGATCCAGTCCTGAATCTCTTTTGAGTGCAGGACATCAACCAACGCCACGATATCCTTTTTCTTCTCGTCGCCACGATGTACGGTAATGATGTTGGCATATGGATTGTTTTCACCACTTTCAACGGCAATAGGATCCTTCACCGGATCCAGCCCGGCGTCGATGGCGTAGTTGGCGTTAATCACCACCGCATCGCCTTCGTCGTTGTTATACATCTGCGGTAACAGCGCGGCTTCCACGTTAGGCAGGAACTTCAGCTTTTTTGGGTTTTCGACGATATCGCTAATGCGCGCGGTTACTTTATCCACGCCCGGCTTCAGCTTGATCACACCCTCTTTTTCAAAAATCGACAGAATACGACCTTCCTCTGATACCGCATCACGCATGATGACTTTGCCGCCTTCCGGCAGATCTTTAAGCGATTTCACTTTTTTCGAATAGATACCAATCGGCTCAATGTGAATCGCTCCGGCGCTGACGAAGTCATACGTTTTATCGCCCGCATGGTCTTTAATCACGCTGTTCAGGTACGGAATATGCTGGAAGTAGTTGGCGTCAATCTCACGGCCAGCCAGCGCTGTGTTCGGCAGAATGTAATCCTGGAACGGTTTAATCTCCAGATCGATTCCCTGCTTTGCCAGAATCGGTTTGGCTTGTTCAAGGATCTCCGCGTGCGGTACGTTAGACGCGCCAACGGTCAGAGTATCAGCCCAGGAGGCAAAGCTCAGGGCGCTTAAGGTTGCTGCGGCGAGTAACGTCAGTGATTTTTTCATGATAATGGTTTCCGTATTTTATTAGCGTTTATCTAACAGAGAGGTGATCACATCGCCGCAAAGCTGGATGATGAAGACAATGAGCAAAATCGTCACCGTCGCCACCAGCGTGACGTCGCTGTGGTTGCGCTGGAATCCTTCCAGATAGGCCAAATTCCCTAAACCACCGGCACCAATTACCCCTGCCATCGCGCTGTAGCTAACCAACGCAATTAGCGTCACGGTGATCCCGGACACCAGAGCAGGAGAGGATTCCGGCAGTAAAACTCGAAAAATAAGTGTGCTCAGCCGTGCGCCCATCGAACGCGTCGCTTCAATAACGCCTTTATCCACTTCACGCAGAGCGATTTCGACCAGACGTGCATAAAACGGCGCGGCCCCCACGATCAGCGCAGGCAACGCGGCATTGGCGCCGAGAATGGTGCCTACCATCGCTTTGGTAAACGGGATCAGCAGCACGATCAAAATGATGAATGGGATCGAACGAAAGATATTCACCACCAGCGAAATAGCGCTATATACCGCGCGATTAGGGAACAATCCGCCGCGCGCTGTCAGGAACAACGCCAGGCCAAGCGCGATGCCCAGGATAAAGGTCGCCGCCCCCGAAAGAGCTGTCATATACAGCGTTTCCTGGGTTGCCGCTAACAGTTGATCCCACTTCAGATGGGGAAACAGTTCTTCAGCCATGTTGAATCACCTCGCCTTCAATGTCGCTCTGGCGCAGGTCGGCCAAAATATTGTTCAATTGTTCCTCAGAGGCCACCACGTGCACCCAAAGTTGACCAAACACGCCGTGTGCGGTTTGCGTCATCTTGCCGTGCAAGATGTTGAACGGCAGGCCATAGCGCAGGGTCAATTCCCCAACCACAGGCCGATGGGTACGTTGCCCGGAAAAGGTTAATTTGATAACCACCCCACCCAACTCGCTTGCCAGCTGCGGATTAAACTCGTCTTCTTCGGTGTACTGGCTCACCTGACGAACAAACTGTCGGGTAATAGGCTGCTGAGGATGGGTAAAGACGCTGAGCACATCACCTTCCTCAACGACCTTGCCGTTTTCCATTACCGCGACGCGATCGCAGATTTTGCGTACCACGTGCATTTCATGAGTGATCAGCACAATGGTCAATTTGAAGCGACGGTTTATATCGAGGAGTAAATCGAGGATCTGATCGGTAGTTTGCGGATCCAGCGCCGAGGTGGCTTCGTCACACAGCAGGACATCTGGATTGTTCGCCAGCGCGCGAGCAATTCCTACACGCTGTTTTTGCCCACCGCTGAGCTGGGAAGGATACGCATTTTCACGACCGCTCAGCCCAACCAGCGTAATCAGTTCAGCAACCCGCGCTTTGATGGACGCTTTGGACGCACCGGCGATTTGCATAGAGAACGCAATGTTTTCGCTAACGGTCCGCGACCACAGCAAATTGAAGTGTTGAAACACCATGCTGATTTTCAGTCGCGCCTGGCGTAACGATTCCCCACTGGCGGCCGAGATATCGTGGCCGTTAATCGTCACGCTGCCAGAGGTTGGTTTTTCGAGACCATTGAGCAAACGAATTAAGGTGCTTTTACCTGCCCCGCTGTAACCAATAATGCCGTAAATCTGTCCCTGTTCAACCGTCAGGTTGACGTTATCGACAGCGGTGATGGCAAGCCAGCCTGGCGTAAACACTTTCGAAATATTTTTCAGGACAATCATGTCGTTTAGGTATCCGCTGCTGCTTATTGTTCTTCTGCTAGCGCTTTTGGCTGTTTAGCAGTATGGATGTCCAAACGAGTGTAATCAGTGGAATTGGTTTTTAAAATGAATTAAAACGAATTTGATATAACTTTTAGGAATATAGTACTGTATCGACGTCAACGATATAAAACGTAGCCATCGAGATGTTAAATGCAGTTTGTTGCGCAACAAATCGCAACGCCCGATAACCTCTTTATCCATACCGATGAACAAATTAATGAATAATTTTTGTAAAACTGCACAGAAGTGTTTTGAAACGCTGTTTCCATTTTCCTTTTTGATAATTTTCAGCGTATAATGCGCGCCAATTGTCTCTTGAATGGTTTCAGCACATTGACCTGTAAAACTCAACGACTACAGAACTCACCATCCCGTTGGGCTGAAACACAAGCACACATTCCTCTGCACGCTTTTTCGATGTCACCTATCCTTAGAGCGAGGCATCACAACTTTCGTAACTCAGGTTTAGCTTCCCATCCGTGCGCGATGGGAGCCAGATTTCCATATCCTTCTCAACTTAAAGACTAAGACTGTCATGAAAAAGACGAAAATTGTTTGCACCATCGGTCCGAAAACCGAATCCGAAGAGATGTTAACCAAAATGCTGGACGCGGGCATGAACGTCATGCGTCTGAACTTCTCCCACGGCGACTACGCAGAACACGGTCAGCGCATCAAGAATTTGCGCAACGTTATGAGCAAAACCGGCAAGAAAGCCGCAATCCTGCTCGACACCAAAGGTCCGGAAATCCGTACCATCAAACTGGAAGGCGGTAACGACGTTTCCCTGAAAGCGGGCCAGACCTTCACCTTCACCACCGACAAATCTGTCGTAGGCAACAACGAAATCGTTGCTGTAACTTACGAAGGCTTCACTAAAGATCTGTCTGTCGGCAACACCGTTCTGGTTGACGATGGTCTGATCGGCATGGAAGTTACCGCCATCGAAGGTAACAAAGTTATCTGTAAAGTGCTGAACAACGGCGACCTGGGCGAAAACAAAGGTGTTAACCTGCCGGGCGTTTCCATCGCACTGCCAGCCCTGGCTGAAAAAGACAAACAGGACCTGATCTTCGGTTGCGAGCAAGGCGTTGACTTCGTTGCAGCGTCCTTTATCCGTAAACGTTCTGACGTCGTTGAAATCCGTGAGCACCTGAAAGCGCACGGCGGCGAAAACATCCAGATCATCTCCAAAATCGAAAACCAGGAAGGCCTGAACAACTTCGACGAAATCCTCGAAGCGTCTGACGGCATCATGGTTGCGCGTGGCGATATGGGCGTTGAGATCCCGGTTGAAGAAGTTATCTTCGCGCAGAAGATGATCATCGAAAAATGTATCCGTGCACGTAAAGTCGTTATCACTGCGACCCAGATGCTGGACTCCATGATCAAAAACCCGCGTCCGACCCGCGCTGAAGCCGGTGACGTAGCGAACGCCATCCTCGACGGTACCGACGCAGTAATGCTGTCTGGCGAGTCTGCAAAAGGTAAATACCCGCTGGAAGCCGTTACCATCATGGCGACCATCTGTGAGCGTACTGACCGTGTGATGACCAGCCGTCTGGACTTCAACAACGACAGCCGCAAACTGCGCATCACCGAAGCCGTTTGCCGTGGCGCGGTTGAAACTGCTGAAAAACTGGACGCGCCGCTGATCGTCGTCGCAACCCAGGGTGGTAAATCCGCTCGCGCAGTACGTAAATACTTCCCGGATGCCACCATCCTGGCGCTGACCACCAACGAAACTACCGCGCGTCAGCTGGTGCTGAGCAAAGGCGTTGTTGCACAGGTGGTTAAAGAAATCAGCTCTACCGATGATTTCTATCGTCTGGGTAAAGAAGTCGCTCTGGAAAGCGGTCTGGCTCAAAAAGGTGACGTTGTGGTTATGGTTTCTGGCGCACTGGTTCCGAGCGGCACCACCAACACCGCATCCGTTCACGTGCTGTAATAATTCCATCGCGAATTAATTTGCTTAAAAAAGCGCCCTGGTGGCGCTTTTTTTATTTTATCGATAGCCACAATTAATAAAAAATCAAATCGGATTTCACTATCTAATCCGTGATTATCTAAGATGAATCCGATGGAAGCTTTCTGTTTTCACTCGGGTTTTTAGCCGTTTTTGCACAATTCGATGCTTCTTTGAGCGAACGATCAAAAATAAGTGCATTCCCATCAAAAAAATATTCTCAACATAAAAAAGTTTGTGTAATACTTGTAACGCTACATGGAGATTAACTCAATCTAGAGGGTATTAATAATGAATCGTACTAAACTGGTACTGGGCGCGGTAATCCTGGGTTCTACTCTGCTGGCAGGTTGCTCCAGCAACGCTAAAATCGATCAGCTGTCTTCTGACGTTCAGACTCTGAACGCTAAAGTTGACCAGCTGAGCAACGACGTGAACGCAATGCGTTCCGACGTTCAGGCTGCTAAAGATGACGCAGCTCGCGCTAACCAGCGTCTGGACAACGCAGCTACTAAATACCGCAAGTAATAGTATCTGTGTAATAAAAATGGCGCACATTGTGCGCCATTTTTTTTGCTCTGAATTTCCCTTCCCTGTTATTGCGTAGCGCGCACCTCAGCATCTCCTCCTGGCACGCCATTTTGCGCAGACTTCACTTCTGGCCCATTGCTCGCGACCGATGCTTGCCCGGCAGTGACGGTGACCGGATAACCTGCGCGACGATACAACGCCCTTTCCACCAGACTGTTATCCACCGCTTTATTGTCTTTAAACTGGGTAAAACCGGCTGGCAGCACATACGGCATGGTCTGGACGTTTTGTTCCTCTTCCGGCGACAGCGGTCGATGCACTTCGACATACCTCATGCCGTTCGGCTCAATCGAATATTTTATCGGCTCATTAATCACCCTCACCGGCGTGCCTGTGCGGACCTGAGCAAACAGTGCTTTAATGTCCGGCGCGTTCATGCGAATACAACCAGAACTCACACGCAGGCCCACGCTGTCCGGCGCGCTGGTGCCATGGATCAGATACTCACCGTTTCCATGCGCCAGACGCAGTGCAAAGCGTCCTAACGGGTTATTTGGCCCGGCAGGTACAACAGGCGGTAATGTGATGCCACGCTCCAGAGAGCGTTTACGGATGCCTGGTGTAGGGGTCCAGGTAGGATTCGGGATTTTCTGCCCAACCCGGGTTTCCATTACCGGCGTTTCCAGCCCCTGCAAACCGATACCAATTGGGAATACCTGAACAATATTCTCTCCCGGCGGGAAGTAATACAGACGCAGTTCCGCCAGATTCACAATAATGCCTTCGCGTGGTGCATCCGGCAGCAGTAATTGTGAGGGAATAGTAATCAGGGTTCCGGGTTTAGGTACGGGGGCAATAGTGTTGTTGGCTTCAAGGATCAGCATGGCAGCGGTATCAAACTTACGGGCTATCGCCTGTAAGTTTTTATCGCCTTCCTGCACGGTGTAGGTTTGGTTTTGCCCAACAAGGCGGCTGTTCGCCTGGGGCAAAGGATAATCGACCGCCCATGCGGCCTGAATAGCGCTGTAAGCGCCGATTAGCATTAACGTAATAACAGACGCGCGTTTCATACTCACTCACCCCCCTGGCGTTCTTGCCGGACGGCGGCGAGCGCCCAATCCGGCTTACGAGTCACTGCGTTGCCTTACACGAACGCTTTCAAGTCGGTCTGAAAGTTAACGTGTTTTATCAGTTTAGTTAAGAGTTGCGGCTTTGGCGCGAATAGCCCGAATTATCGCCTCCAGCCCTTGTGAACGAGACGGTGTGAGGTGCTGTGCGAGCGCCATTTTTTCAAACCACGGACGCACATCAAAATTCACAATATCCTGGGCCGTCATGCGATCATACAAAATGAATACCACGGCAATAAGTCCTTTCACAATTGCCGCATCACTGTCGCCCTGTAATTCAATAATCCCTTCGCCATTCTGGTTCATAACAATCCATACCTGACTTTGACATCCGTGGATGCTATTTTCCGGGCAGCGTAAGTCGTCGTTTAATTCCGGCAAACGCTGACCCAGCTCAATAATGTACAGGTATTTCTCTTCCCAATTAGCGCAACGCAGAAAATTACGCAACAACTTTTCTTTATCCGGTAGCGCAGCCATAACGCCTCCCTGTTAGCCCAGTAAGTGATGAATACGCTTGAGGCCCGTTACCAGGCGATCCACTTCTTCATGGGTGTTGTACATTGCAATCGACGCCCGGCACATAGCAGGAACGTTATAGTAGGCCATCAGCGGCATAGCGCAGTGATGCCCCGTCCGCACGGCTATTCCATAGTTATCAAGAAAACTGCCGACGTCAAAGGCGTGATGTTTACCAAGGTTAAATGCAATCACACCCAGGCGGTTATCCGGTCCGTAGAGTGTCAAATCCGGCACATCCGCCAGCTGCTCCAACGCATAGCGCATCATGAACTGTTCATATTCGCTGATTTCAGTAAGCCCCAGTGCTGAAACATACTCAATAGCCGCGCCGAGTCCGATAATACCTCCGGTGTTTGGCGTTCCGGCTTCAAAACGCCAGGGGGCTTTGGCCCACGTTGTTCCCTGACTCAAACTCACCGTCGCAATCATTGAACCACCGCCTTCCCAGGGTGGCATCTCCTGCAACAGCGACTCTCTGGCATACAGAACGCCAATACCGGTTGGTCCATAAAGTTTATGCCCGGAGAAAACATAAAAATCGCAATCCAGTGCCTGGACATCCACCTGATGATGCATCACCGCCTGCGCGCCATCCACCAACACTTTTGCGCCGTATTGATGCGCCAGCTCAATCATTTCCGATAACGGGTTCTCGGTACCCAACACGTTAGAAACGTGGGTAATCGCCAGCAGTTGCGTACGATCGTCAAACAGCGTCGGCAGCGTCTCCAGCTGCAACGTACCATCGGCATTGAGCGGAATAACGCGCAGCTCTGCCCCTACGCGGGCACACAGCATCTGCCAGGGCACAATATTGGCGTGGTGCTCCATTTCGCTGATGATAATGTTATCGCCCGCTCGCACATTGCTGCTGCCCCAGCTGTTCGCCACCAGATTGATGCCTTCCGTCGTACCACGAACAAACACCAGCTCTTCCGCTGAGCGGGCGTTAATAAACAACGAGGCAAGCTTGCGCACATTTTCCATTTTTTCCGTGGCCTGGGCGCTCAGCGTATGAATACCGCGGTGGACCGCCGCATAGCCGTGACGATAAAACTCGGCCTCGGCATCAATCACCTGATTGGGTTTTTGCGCGCTGGCAGCGCTGTCCAGATACGCCAACGGTAACCCGTTCACTTCACGCGTCAGGACCGGAAAGTCAGCCCGTACTTTTTCAATGGGAAATGTCATGCTGCGCCTCCCGGCAAGCGTTGGGCGATCCGCGCCAGTACCTGTTGTTTCAGCGTTTCATCGCCCAGGGCTTCCGTCAGCTCAGCGGCAAACGCATAGAGAATCATGTGTTGAGCATCCTGCTGGCCGATCCCTCGCGAACGCAGATAGAACATCTGTTCGTCGTCGATCCGTCCTACCGTCGCCCCGTGGCTGCATTTCACATCGTCGGCGTAAATTTCGAGCTGTGGCTTGGTATCAACCTCCGCCAGCTTTCCGAGCAACAAATTATTGTTGGTCATCTGACCGTCGGTTTTGATGGCGTGCTGGGCGACGTTGATCAGACCATTGAAGACCGCTCGTCCCTTATCGCTGACAATCGTTTTATGCAGCTGGCGACTGTTGCAATACCCTTTGTTGTGCTCAAGCCAGGTCCGTGTATCACAGACTTCATTTTTCACCGGCATCGCCAGACTGTTCAGCCGAAGCGTGGTGTTTTCACCGTTAAGCTGCGTACTGGTGTTATGGCGCAATACCGCATCACCAAGCAAGAAACTGTGGCTAACGGCAGTAGCATCCGCGCCCAATTGAATGTCATTATGCGCGAAGTGGTGACTAAACGGATTTTCGAACGCCAGTTTGATATGGCGCAAATGGGCGTTTGCCGCGACGTTCATCGTTAAGCGTGCGCCGGTGAAATGGCGACGCTCGCTGAGGCTGGCATAGTGTTCAATGACGGTGGCTTCTGCGCCTTCCGCTAGCTCCAGATGGTGGCGATAGTGCGCCGTATTCACCTCATCGCCCGCCAGCCCCTGGGTTATGTGCAGCAGCAGCAGCGGTTTCGCGGGGCGCTGGTTACGCTTCACCTGAATGTGCGTTACGCTACGGGACAGGCTTTCGGTAAGGTGCAAAAACACTTCCGGTTGGATAGCCGCTGGCAGCACCTGGCGCGCATCGTCAATGGTAATGTCAAAACCGCTACCGTCTGTACTGTCGCTGAGCGTCGGAGAGAATTGCCCGTCAACAAACACCAGTCGTACAGCATCAATTGTCGGCGACAACGCTGCACATTGGGCTGACGTTATCTCAGCGACATGACTGACAAACTGGCTGTTGGTTAATCCCTCCAGCGGCGTGTATTTCCAGTCCTCATGTTTACGCGTTGGCAGCCCCAGACGCAGCATCTGTTGCAAGTGCTGCTGCGCATGGTGTGAGCGTGTCTCCCCTTGCGTCTCAAACAGATGGTGCCACTGTTGCAGCACGTTACTGCTGTTCGCTAAGCCAGCCATAACCTTGCTCCTCCAGTTGTTTGACCAGCGTAAAATCACCGGACTTCACAATTCGCCCCTGGTAGAGAACGTGAACAAAATCGGGTTTGATATAGTCCAGGATGCGCTGATAGTGAGTGACGATAATGAATGAGCGTTTCCCGTCACGCAGCGAGTTCACGCCATCCGCAACGATTTTCAGCGCATCAATATCCAGCCCGGAGTCTGACTCATCAAGAATGCACAACTGAGGCTCCAGCACGGCCATTTGCAGAATGTCATTACGTTTTTTCTCACCGCCGGAGAAACCGACGTTTACCGAGCGCGTGAGCAAATCCTCCGGCATCTTCAGCAGCGCTATTTTCTCTTCCATCAGATCCTGGAAGTCGAATCGATCCAGCGACTCTTCGCCACGGTAACTCCGCACCGCATTCAGCGCCGTTTGCAGGAAAAACTGGTTACTGACGCCAGGGATTTCCACCGGATACTGGAATGCCATAAAGATCCCTTCACCGGCCCGGTCTTCCGGCGACAGTTCCAGTAAATCCTTGCCGTTGAACTCTACCGTTCCGCCAGTGACGTCGTAGTCTTCCCGTCCAGCGAGAGTTGCGGAAAGCGTACTTTTCCCCGAACCGTTTGGTCCCATAATGGCGTGAACTTCTCCGGGTCGAACCTCAAGGCTCAACCCACGCAGGATCGCCTTATCTTCCACACTGACCTGTAAATCTTTGATGCTTAACATGTGCTTTCCTTAAAATTTAACCGACGCTGTGCTCAAGACTTATGGCGAGAAGTTTTTGCGCTTCCACAGCAAACTCTAGCGGCAGTTCAGAGAACACGTCTTTACAGAAACCATTCACGATCATCGAAATAGCATCTTCTTCACTGATGCCGCGCTGCAGGCAGTAAAACAACTGGTCTTCACCAATACGCGACGTGGTGGCTTCATGTTCAAGCTGGGCGCTATTGTTACGACACTCCACATACGGGAAGGTGTGTGCCCCACAATCCGCACCGATCAACATCGAATCGCATTGGGTATAGTTGCGGGCGTTAGTAGCGGTCGGCATGATTTTCACTAAGCCGCGATAACTGTTCTGGCTGTGTCCGGCGGAGATCCCTTTCGAGATAATGGTCGATTTGGTGTTTTTGCCAATGTGGATCATTTTGGTGCCGGTATCGGCCTGCTGATGTCCACTGGTCAGCGCGACGGAGTAGAATTCGCCGATCGAGTTGTCGCCACGCAAAATGCAGCTTGGGTATTTCCAGGTAATGGCCGAGCCGGTTTCCGACTGCGTCCACGACATTTTGCTGTTTTCGCCTTCGCAGAGTGCGCGCTTGGTGACGAAATTCAAAATACCGCCCGTATTGCCATCGCCGGGAAACCAGTTTTGCACCGTGGAGTATTTCACTTCGGCATCTTTGTGAATGATGACTTCCACCACCGCCGCGTGTAGTTGGTAACTGTCGCGCACCGGGGCTGAACAGCCTTCGATATAGCTGACGTAGCTGCCCTCATCCGCAACCAGAATGGTGCGTTCAAACTGCCCGGTTTTTTCCGCATTGATACGGAAATAGGTCGACAGCTCCATTGGGCAACGTACGCCTTTCGGTACATAAATAAACGTGCCGTCAGATGCCACCGCCGCATTCAGCGCGGCAAAGAAATTGTCATTGCCGGGGACAACCGTGCCCAGGTACTGTTTTACCAGCTCAGGATGATCGTGAATGGCCTCACCGAACGAACAGAAAATAATGCCCTGCTCCGCCAGTTTGTCGCGATAGGTGGTCGCTACCGATACCGAGTCGAAAATAGCATCAACCGCCACTTCTTTGCCTTCACGTACCGGCACGCCAAGCTGTTCGAATGCGTCCTCAACCTCTTTGCTTAAAAATGCATTCGCGCCCGTTTGCTGTACCGCTCCCGGTTCGGACGCACAGGTTTCATCGCAGTTACCGCAGGAAGGTGCGGAGTAATAGCTATACTCCTGATAATTCAGTTTGTCGTAATGCGCTTTAAGCCAGTGTGGTTCTTCCATGGTCAGCCACGCTTTAAAGGCATTCAGGCGAAATTCCAGCATCCAGTCAGGTTCATTTCGTTTTGCCGAAATCGCGCGCACGACATCTTCATTGATCCCTTTTGCCAGCTCATCGGTTTGCAGTTGGGTGAAGAAGCCCTCTTTGTAATTAAGGTGCCCGCCAGCCCAGGTGTTGACATCGTCAGTTGCTTCAGTATTACGAGACATAGTACCGCCTATACCCCAAAACTTTCGCCACAGCCGCATTCGTTCTGGGCTTTCGGGTTATGAAATTTAAATAACTGGTTTAATCCTTCGCGAACGAAATCGACTTCTGTACCGTCAATGAACGGCATCGCCTGCAACGGCACATAAAGTCTGGCGCCCTCCGTTTCAAACAGCAGATCGTCTTTTTCGGGTTGGCGGACGGTATCCAGCACGTAGCCGAATCCCGCGCACCCTGTTTGCTTCACACCTAGACGCACACCCAACATGTCAGGTTGCTTTGCCACCAGTTCACGGATATGCGCCGCAGCCGCTGGCGTTAACGTCAGCCCACGCCAGGCAAAATCGTCCGGGTTAAATGTTCCTGAATGCAATTCCATAGAGTTACCTCGAGTCACTAGCTTTTAAGCTATAACACCATGTTAGTGATAATGATTATCACTTCAACCCCTCAACAGCAGGGGCATTCGGGTTAATCGCCCTTTCTGACTACTTTTACTAAGCATAGACCCTGCAGCGAGGGTTTACAGGGATGGATTATTTTGTTCAATGCATTGATTAATAATGGATTATGAAAATCCAATCGTTCAGTCAGGTCAAATGACAAAAGATGTATAGAAAATGTCTATTTAAAGGATAGGTGGGGATGAAGGTAGGGAAAAACAATTCAAATAATAAACAAACAACAAAAAACCCTTAAGTCTGCTTGCTGGCAGGCTTAAGGGTTCCGGCCCCATCCGGCGCTTATCTCCGGCACTCATATTGGCTTAGCTCTTGAAGGGGCGATAAGAAGAATCTCATACACCGATTAGTTTTTTTTAACACTAATTGCGGTTTGACTATTTTATAAACGCGTTCAATCACATATTTAACGCTGTGCCTCACTGAGCGTGTCCAGCAGCAGGCGTAGCCCAGCGGGTTGATGTTCACGTGAAAGGTATAAACCATAAATCGGCAGGCATTTAGGTTGAAGTTCTGGCAGTAATCGAATTAGCTTTCCCTGCTCCAGCCCTTCCTGCGCCTCCAGCTCTGGCACCAACGCGATCCCCATTCCTGACACCGCCGACTCGCAGAGCAGCGAAGAGATCCCTGCACTCAAATTCCCTTTGATTGCAACGGAGACAGACTGCCCCTGAGGATCCAAAAAGTGCCAGGATTGTCCGGCAAAACCGCTGTAGTACAGGCAATTGTGCCGTGTGAGATCGTCGATTGTCTCAGGTGTGCCATGTTGATGCAGATAATCTGCAGACGCGCAAAGCACCGATTTACAGTCGCCCAACCGACGGGCAATAGTCCCTGGCTCTGGATTATCTGTTATGCGGATCGCCACATCGATGCGTTCCCCCACAAGGCTTACCGGTTGATTATTGATCTCCACCTCAATACGTAATTGCGGATATTGCGCCATAAACGTCGGCAGAACCGGAGCAAGAATATGCATCGCGGTAAAATGGGCGCAGGCTACACGTAGCGTGCCGGAGGGAATTTGCGCGGCACTGGCGGCACCAATATCCAGCGAAAGTTGCGCCAGAGAACGTGTTTTCACTAATGCCTCTTCACCCGCTGGCGTGATCGTCAAACGACGCGATGAGCGATGGATAAGCCTTGCGCCTGCCCATTTTTCCATCTCGTCGAGATAACGACTGACCATCGGACGGGAAAGCCCCAACGCACGCGCGGCTGCGCTCAGGCTACCCAAATCACAGATATGGTTGAATACCGTTGCCGCCATCACTCTGTCCATTGTTCCCATCCGATCGTTTTATGAAACTCAGCATGTCCTAATGAGGGAATTCTAACAGATCCGAATATCCTTAAAATACGGGAACTATCAAAAGACAATTTCCTGCACAAGGTTACCTGGTATGAAAGTTAAAACTCTGGCCCTGCTGTTACCTCTGTTTGCGTCTTCAGCTTTCGCCGCGCCGCTACAGCTGGACGTCTATAATCCACAGGATAAGGCTATTTTCCCGGTTTCTTCGACGCTGGTGTCTGGCCCAAAAGAGGCGATTTTGTTTGACGCCCAGTTCAGTACCAAAGATGGCGAACAACTGGTGCAAATGATTCGAGCCAGCGGTAAAACGCTGAAGGCTATTGTGATCACCTCCGGCGATCCGGATTTCTATTTTGGTTTGCAGCCCATCGTTGAGGCCTTCCCACAGGTAAAAGTCCTGGCAACGCCGCAGGTGGTAGACCATATCCGCGCCACCAAAGAGGCCAAGCTGCAGTTCTGGGGCCCGCAAATGAAGGACGGCGCACCAACATCGCTCACCGTTCCGCAGGCGACTACGCAAACGCAGTTCACGGTTGATGACGAAACGCTGGAACTGCGTCACGCCAACGATTATGCAGCGTATATCTGGATCCCGGCGAATCGAGCCATTATTGGCGGCACAGGCGTGGCTTCAGGTATTCACGTCTGGACGGCGGACACACAGTCTGAACAACAACGTAGTGCATGGCGTAGCGTACTGAGCGAAATGCAGAGCTTACAGCCCACTCAGGTGGTACCGGGTCATTACATTGGCGACCGCCCAACCGGTGATAAAGCTATTCGCTTCACCCTGGACTATTTGCAGTCGTTTGAGCAGGCGCTAGGGGCGAAAAAAGGATCGGGTTATGTGATTAAAACCATGACGGCAGCATGGCCAGGCCTTGCAGACGTAAGCTCGCTGGAACTAAGTGCAAAAGTTAACAGCGGCGAGATGAAGTGGTAATGAAGATTTAAGGCAAAAAATAACCCCGAACGCGTGTCGGGGTTTCGTTACGATAAGCATACCGGAATCAATGAACGCCCATGCGCCAGGCAAAATAGATCTCTTCTTTCAGTTCAGTGGAAGAGAGCGCCAACAGATCTGCAAACTCCAGCTCAAGCTGTTTCAGCCTTTTCAGGTACTGAGCCGGTGAAAGATCGGTTTTATCACGACGTAAAAATTCTATTGCCAGTTGGGCAGGGTCTAATTGGGTAGACATATCATCCTCGCTTGTGTTCAAAACCTGCACAGTATAACACCATTCCCTGTGCAGATAATGACCAAAAGCAATATGCATCACAAAATTGCGGTCGTCAGACGCGACGTGCAGCACAATCGCCCCTGCTCATCGAAGATTTCTATTTGCCACACCTGGTGACGAGAACCTGTATGTAACGCGCGACATACGCCCCTGACGAGCCCTTCCCGTGCAGAACGGATATGGTTGGCGTTGATCTCCAGGCCCACCACTTTCTGCTCACCCTGAGTACACAAGTAGCCAGCTACCGAACCAATGCTTTCCGCCAGCACCACGGATGCGCCGCCGTGTAACAACCCAAAGGGTTGTTTGGTGCGATGGTCCACCGGCATCGTAGCTTCCAGCGTATCGTCGCCAATGTGCACAAAACGAATATCGAGCAACCCAACCATATTTCCTTCACCCATGGCATTAAGCGCCTCGAGTGTGACTTCACGTTTCCAGATCATCCTATAATCTCCAGCAGTGCCTGTAATGGGTGGCGAACGCCCGTACCTTCAACGCGTTTAACCTGGCTGCGACAGGAGTACCCTGTAGCCAGACAACGGTTACGTGGCAATCGTTGCATTGCCTGGTGCCATGATAACTCATAGATCCCCAATGAGTTTTGGTGATTCTTCACTTCGTGACCGTAAGTGCCAGCCATACCACAGCACCCCACGCTGACGTTCTCCAGCTTTGCGCCAAAGCGAGCAAAAATAGCCGCCCATTGTGCAGGCGCGCCCGGTAAAGCCGTCACTTCGGTACAGTGGCCAAAGAAGTACCACGGTTCACCGCCAACAGCGACTGACTGCTGTGTTTCCACAGCTTTTGATAACCATTCGTTGGCCAGCAGCACATGGAAATCACCCCGCTGTTCTCCCAGCACCAGCTTGTATTCATCGCGATAACAAAGCACCAGCGCCGGATCAACACCCACCATCGGAATATTCAGCTTCGCTACCCGGTTAAGAAACTCGGATGTCTTTTTCGCCGTTTTGGCAAAACGGTTTAAAAAGCCTTTAATGTGCTGCGCCTTGCCGTTTGGCGAAAACGGCAGCAGTACCGGCTGCATACCCAGTTTTTCTACCAGACGTATAAAATCAGCCACCACCTGCGCATCGTAATAGCTGGTGAACGGATCCTGTACCACCAGCACCGTGCGGGCTTTTTGCTCGAGGCTGAGTAATTCGAGCTGTTCAAGCGTCATGTTGGCAGAACGATGCCCCACCAGTTGGCGTTGCAGCGACGGCGCAGACAATAGCGGTAAATCAACCATTCCAATGTGCTTTTTAGCAAGATTTCGCACCAGCGGCTGATTGATGAAGAAGTTAAACGTTTTAGGTGCCCGCGCCATTAGCGGTGCATAGCTCTCAACGGTCGCCACCATATGATCGCGCAACGGGCGCAGATAACGCGTGTGGTACAGTTGCAGGAAGCGTGAGCGGAACTCCGGCACATCAATTTTAATCGGACACTGTGTGGAACAGGCTTTACACGCCAGGCAACCTGACATCGCCTCTTTTACTTCGTGCGAGAAATCGTATTCACCCTTGCGTGCATGCCAGCTGTTGCGGGTACGGGTAATCAGCGTGCGTAAACTGGCGCGTTTCTCCGGTAGCTCTTTTTCCAGTTGCACAGGATCGATCCCGCGATCGGTCAACAGACGCAGCCATTCACGTACCAGCGTAGCTCGCCCTTTCGGAGAATGGATACGGTTAAGGCTGATTTTCATCGACGGACACATGGGGCTTTTCGCATCGAAGTTAAAGCATAACCCGTTGCCATTACACTCCATTGCCCCACGCCACTCCTGGCGTACGGCCAGCGGGATTTGACGGTCATACGTTCCGCGTTTCACCGCGTCCACTTTCATCATCGGCGCATCAACGTCCTCCGGTGGACAGATTTTGCCGGGGTTGAGCCGGTTTTGCGGATCAAACACCGATTTCACTTTGCGCAGTTCACGATACAGTTCATCACCGAAAAACGCCGGACTGTATTCCGCACGAAAACCTTTCCCGTGCTCACCCCACAACAAACCGCCATATTTTGCCGTCAGCGCGACGACATCATCGGAAATGCGTTTCATCAGCACTTCCTGCTGCGGGTCGCACATATCCAAAGCCGGCCTGACGTGCAGCACGCCAGCATCCACGTGGCCGAACATGCCGTAACTCAGACCATGGCTGTCGAGCAGCGCGCGAAACTCGGCAATATAGTCAGCCAGATGCTCCGGAGGAACGCAGGTATCCTCGGCGAACGGAATTGGCTTCGCAGAACCTTTTGCATTGCCCAGCAGACCGACAGCCTTTTTGCGCATGGCGTAAATTCGTTCGACGCCCGCCAGTTCAGTACATAGCTGCCAGCCAATAACGCCCGCTTCCTGACGAGCGATTAACCCATCCAGGCGTTCGCAGAGTGCGCTGACCTGCGAATTAATCAAGGTTTCGTCGTCACCGGCAAACTCGACAATATTCAGGCCCAGCATCTCTTTATCCGCTACATCGGTAATCAGTTCGCTTACCGAGTGCCAGACGATGTCTTCACGCGCCAGATTGAGTACTTTGGAGTCGACGGTTTCTACCGACAGTGCGCGCGCTTCCACCATCACCGGCGCGTTACGCAACGCCGAATCAAACGAATCGTACTTAACGTTAACCAACTGTCTGACTTTGGGCAGTGGCGTGATATCAAGGCGGGCTTCGGTGATAAACGCCAGCGTACCTTCAGAGCCGGTAAGAATGCGGGTTAAATCAAATTCGGTCATCTCATCGTTAAAGACGTGCCGCAGATCGTAACCCGTCAGGAAGCGATTAAGTTTCGGGAATTTATCCATGATCAGCTGTCGGTTATCGCGACAACGCTCATAAACGGTCTTATAGATACGGCCAATCGTGGTATTGCTGTTACCCAACGTTTGGGCAAGCTCGACCGGCATGGGCTGGGTATCCAGAATATCACCGCCCATCAGCACCGCACGGATGCCCAACACATGATCGGAAGTTTTACCGTAAACCAACGATCCTTGCCCGGACGCATCGGTGTTGATCATCCCGCCGAGCGTTGCCCGGTTACTGGTGGATAATTCCGGGGCAAAGAAATAGCCATATGGCTTCAGAAACTGGTTAAGCTGGTCTTTTATCACCCCGGCTTCTACCCGCACCCAACCTTCTTGCGGGTTGATTTCAATAATGCGGCTCATATAGCGGGACATATCAACAATAATGCCCTGGTTCAGCGCCTGACCGTTAGTCCCGGTGCCGCCGCCGCGCGGGGTAAAAATCAACGAAGAGAATAGCGGTTCTGCCGCCAGACGGGCGATTAGCGCCACATCTGCGGTTGAACGAGGGAAAACGACAGCATCAGGAAGCAGCTGATAAATACTGTTATCCGTCGACATTGTCAGACGATCGGCATAGCTCGTTGCCGTATCACCCGTGAATCCTTGCTGCTCCAGCGCCTGCAAAAAATTGAGCACCAGTTGAACGACACCTGGCGCCTGAGAAATTTGTGGAATCATTATAGTGACCCTTTCCTGCGGTCTGTGTTGTGAATTTAATCGTTTGCGTGTTGCTTTGTTTGTTGTATCACATTTTTTTCTAATACGCTCAGCAGATTTACAGGCAGAATCCGCCTGTTCAAAACCGCTGAAATTGCTCATCATTATAGAGTGTGATTAACGTGTTCACGTCGCGTCAACGTTCTGGCGCAAAGACAAAGGTGAAAAGTATTTATGGTAAATTTCCGTCAGCCCAGGGATATTGCACAAGTGCTGCTATCGGTGCTGTTTTTAGCCATCCTGATTGTGGCCTGTCTCTGGATTGTGCAACCCTTTATCCTCGGTTTTGCCTGGGCAGGCACGATTGTCATTGCGACCTGGCCTATCCTGCTACGCTTACAAAAATTGCTCTGGGGACGTCGTTCACTTGCCGTACTGGTGATGACACTGTTGTTAGTGCTGTTGTTCATCATCCCTATCGCGCTGCTGGTTAACAGTATCGTCGATGGCAGCGGGCCGCTGATCCATGCCGTAACCGCAGGTGATATGACGCTACCGGATCTGGCATGGTTGAACAGCATTCCACTGGTGGGTGCCAAAATGTATGGCGCATGGCACAGTTTACTGGATATGGGCGGTTCGGCCATTATGGCCAAAGTTCGTCCTTATATCGGTACCACCACCACCTGGTTTGTCGGTCAGGCCGCGCATATCGGCCGCTTTATGATGCACTGTGGTCTGATGCTGCTGTTCAGTGCCCTATTGTACTGGCGCGGTGAACAGGTCGCATTAGGTATTCGTCACTTCGCCTGCCGTCTTGCCTCTAAACGTGGCGATGCTGCCATTCTGCTGGCCGCGCAAGCCATTCGCGCCGTCGCATTGGGCGTTGTGGTCACCGCTCTGGTGCAGGCAGTGCTCGGGGGTATTGGTCTGGCGGTAACCGGCGTGCCTTACGCCACGCTGCTGGCGGTATTGATGATCCTGTCTTGTCTGGTGCAACTGGGGCCGTTGCCAGTGCTGGTTCCGGCCATTATCTGGCTATACTGGACGGGGGATTCCACCTGGGGCACAGTGCTGCTGGTGTGGAGCGGCGTGGTCGGAACACTGGATAACGTAATTCGACCAATGCTGATTCGTATGGGGGCTGATTTGCCACTGATCCTGATTCTCTCCGGGGTCATCGGCGGACTGATTGCCTTCGGCATGATTGGTCTGTTTATCGGTCCAGTAGTGCTGGCCGTTTCCTGGCGTCTGTTCTCCGCCTGGGTAAACGAAGCCCCTGCGCCAGGTACCAATCCGGATGAAATCCTCGAAGAAATTGCTGAAATCGAACGCAATAAGTAATCCAACATCAGGCGGCAGCGCCGCCTGATTGTTTAACAATACTAATCAATCCTCCCTCTTGCGGGATTAGACCCAACCTTGCCCTTCTTTAAATAATCATTTGTGTCGCAAATTCTTTACAGTTTTTAAACTATTGAGATGAATCTGATCGACGTAAAAAATCACTATGCCTACTATTAGCTCATGGCTTTAGATCAACACATTGATTTATAAGCATGGAAATCCCCTGAGTGAAACAACGAATTGCTGTGTGTAGTCTTTGCCCATCTCCCACGATGGGCTTTTTTTTGTCCTGATTTTGGCACCAGAACCAGCAATGGCGGCGTTTAAGGGATGTAGCACGTTGAGGGTATGCGATTACCTGTGTGCCGTTTGTGTACCATTTGTGTGCTACCAGCGTAAATCAGGTGAGTGTTACAGTAATTTTCCAAAGCACTCACATGTTCATTTTTTAACCAAAAACAAAACTAACTTTAATCATAAATCACTTCACGGGGTGATCTTCTCCCTGAAAACAGTACCAGGCTAAACTGAAGTCTTCGGTCTTTCTTCCATCTCACTGAGAGGCGCATTGCCATGAAAAAGACCCGTTATACCGAAGAACAGATTGCGTTTGCACTGAAACAGGCCGAAACCGGCACCCGCGTCGGGGAAGTCTGCAGAAAGATGGGTATTTCTGAGGCCACTTTTTTATAACTGGAAGAAAAAATTTGCCGGTCTGGGCGTGACCGAGCTGCGGTGTCTGCGGCAGTTGGAGGATGAAAATCAGCGGCTGAAGAAACTGGTGGCTGATCTGAGTCTGGACAAGGAGATGCTGCAGGAGGTACTGAAGCAAAAGTTCTGAGGCAGGCTCAGAAGCGCCAGGCGGTACATTTCCTGCGAGAGGCATACCGTATCAGCGTCCGTCGGGGATGCGGATTGCTGATGCAGAGCAGAACTGTCTACCACTGGCAGAGTCGGCGTGACGATCGGGCAATAACGCTGCGCATCAAGGAAATTGCGGAAACACGAATACGCTACGGTTGTCCGCGCATTCACGTTCTGCTGCAACGAGAAGGTTGGCTAATTAACTATAAGAAAACACACCGGATTTATTGTCTGGAAGGCCTGAATTTGCGCAGGAAACGTCCCCGCAGGCATAATCAGTGTGGCACACCGTCAGCAGCGTCCGTCCCTGACGTACATCGATCAGTGCTGGAGTATGGATTTCGTGTCGGATAGTCTGTTTAATGGACGGCGCTTCCGGGCGCTGACTGTAGTGGATAATTTTAGTCGGGAATGCCTGGCGATCCATGCCGGAAAATCATTGAAGGGTGAAGATGTGGTCCGGGTAATGGAAGCACTGCGGGTGCTGGATAATCGTCTGCCGGTACGTATTCAAACAGATAACGGTAGCGAGTTTATCTCGAAAAGTCTGGATAAATGGGCGTATGAACACGGTGTGACGATGGACTTCTCCCGCCCCGGAAAACCGACAGATAACCCGTTTATTGAATCGTTTAACGGAAGCCTGCGGGATGAATGCCTGAATATTCACTGGTTCCTGTCGCTGGAAGATGCGCAGGATAAACTCGAGAAGTGGCGCAGAGAATATAATCATGAGAGGACACATTCATCATTAAATGACATGACTCCGGCTGAATTTATCCGGAGCCTGCAAAAAGACGAAGATCTCTGATTTAGCACTGCATTGATTTTGGGCCAGGGTCAGCCGTTCATGTTAATCAACGTTTAGTAGCTTTCAATTGTTCTAACCAAAAGTTAGCCTTATATGCTACATCCATATAACCCCCCTGTCTCTTAGCTTCAGGATAGTGCTTGCTCCACTTATCAGAGATAGTAGCATCTAACCCTAATGATTGTGCTGTCTCCCTGCATTCCTCTAATAGAATCATTGCATCCTTTTCAGCACCTATGAATTTAGGCGTCATAGACTGACTTTTTAATACAGGTTCAGGTGGTAAAGCAGCTAGCCTTTCCTCTTCAAATAGGAGAGATAGTAACCGGCGTTCTTTTGCTAGCTCGTGTTCTATTACCTTTATCCTGTCTCTACATCTTTCTATTCTTTGTTCAACGGGTAAACGCCGTGGCTGATATTTTATTTCAGGGTTAAACATTTAATAGTTCCCATTATCATAAGAACACCACCCCCCTCTATGGTGGCTACCGTAACCGCCGTGGGGGTGTTCACCTTTAGGACAAGCAAAAGCTGAACCTGACAGACATACTAATAACACTGCTAATAGAATTTTCAATTTAAATTACTCTGGTGAAATAGTTGATATGTTGCATTGAGCTACTACTTGCGTTACGCCATTTGAAGTAGTCTGAATAACACCTTTATCTACCGCATTATCCGGCTCGTTATAGAGAAACTCATAAACAAGAGCATAAGATGCATTATTTGCATTATTCATCATTATTACTTCTTGAAGATGTTTAACACCATCCAATTCAGTTACAGAAGAAGAAATATCAAATCCTTCTTTATGGGCTATTGCCTTATTGTTATGAATTATCACTATCTTCTCTTGTTCATTAGCTATATTCTCAGAGTAGATAGCGGAATAGCCATTATCACAATCTGCTTTAGTTATATATGTCAGGTCAGCAGCATTAGCACCAAAAGCAGACAACAGTAAAACACCTAATATCAACTTCTTCACATTGCCCCCCATCAGGTAGTCACTAGCAGCGTTTTAATCACAATCACTAGCTAGCAGAGGGTGAACAGCTTCACAGGCTCTACGGGCATCTTCTATTTGTTCCCGTTCCCCTGCTTTACGTTCCTCATTCGCTGTAGCGGCTTGTGCGGCTTCCTGCTGCATCTTCTCTCGTCCCTCTGGTGTTAAGTGTTAAGTTGGCGTGTGCCTGTTCGCTTGCCACGAGGCTCTGTACTTGCTCTGGTGTAGCTGCTGCTATTCCACTGGTGCAGCCTGAGAGCAGAGCACAGGCGATAGCCGCTATTAATACCTTTTTCATTTGCTCACCTGTTCACAGTCCATCTGATATAAAGTGCTATTAGCTGAATTACTGATATCAGTGCTCTGCACCATTGCAGTTATATTACCACCCTTATCAAAAGTCAGATTGTAATCTAGCGAAACAGAATCAACCATTTTTTCATATTGCAAATACACATTCTGTCTATCAGGTGAATTTATTAAATCATCACGAGCGTTAGCCCAATCTAAAGAAAGATGCACCCCGTTATTATCCAGAGCATGAGCACCACTATCATAGATGGTTAATACTCGCTTCTGAGTTATATCAGATTCTTTTTTAGCACCTTTAGTCCAGCAGACATAGACACCTGTAAAATCTTTTTTATTCTCTGAGTGACAGCCAGCCAATATAGAGCAAGCCATAACAGCTAATAAAATCTTTTTCATTATTAATCACTTTTCTCTAACAGATTGCATCAATAACTTTTCATGTCTCTTTAAAACATATAAAGTTTGGTTATAGTTCTTTAATGCCTTTCCAGCCATCACATATGAACCTTCAGCTTGCCTGAGGTCAAATAACAAATCTTTATATATCTTATTAAGGCTTTTAATGTTCTTTTGGTTAGCGCCTCTGATAGCTTGCTTAACAGCCCTCAACTTTGCATAGTAAGCAAAGTAATACACTTTCTTAGCCATTGTCACAATATAAGCATCATCCCTCTTCATCTGGATGAGGTTAATAGATTCCTTACTGTAGTATTGAATTTTAGCACTAAGCATACAATCACCTTAAAAGAAAGCCTCTATCAAAGAGGCTCTATATTATTATCGTACTGGTTCAAGTTCTTTTGCTACAGCATGATGGTTATGAATAGCAACGAACAAACCACCTAATGGCATTAACACCCACCAAGGGGCGTAATCTCGGACGTTAGCATCATGTGATTCCATATCGTTATGTTTAGTCACAGCCACATTATCTAACGTCAGCATGTTTTCAAAGTGTGATAGACACTTATTATCTACAGTGCCTACTAAGTCTGCTGATACTACTTTATTACTTGTGTTATCAATGGCTGCTGAGTATGCACAAACGTGAGTTGTAACATCACCTGTACTATCACCTACAGTGTAACTACTACCAATAGCAGCGGAATCAACCTCACCACCATAGTTATATTGAGACTCACCATAAGCACCACCAATAGAGTTACTCTGAGAGTGGCCTACAGATGAGCTACCTTGATTACTGTCCCACTGATAGGTGGTGATATGTTCATCTACTTTCATTGTTCTGCTAGGGATACCAAGCTTTGCTACCAACTCTGCTTTAGTCATATTGGAACCATTAACAGTAGAGTGGTCATACTTACTAAATAGCTGCGCGGAATAGTAGATCACTGAAAGGGAACTCAGCCCGGATTGTGCGATCTGATCAATCGCCAAACCAACCAAAATCACCAACCGGACTGAGCGATGCCGATCATAGTACCAATACCCCGTGGCGAACGACGCCTGATGCAGAAAGCTATTCATAAAACGCGTGATAAAAATCATGCCCGCAGACTCACGGCCATGCTGATGCTTCATCGGGGTGAACGGGTCAGCGATGTTGCCAGAACTCTCTGTTGTGCCCGTTCATCCGTTGGTCGCTGGATTAACTGGTTTACGCACTCAGGTATTGAAGGCCTGAAATCCTTACCCGCAGGGCGCTCCCGACGCTGGCCTTTTGAACATATCTGCACCCTGTTACGTGAGCTGATAAAGCATTCTCCCGGCGATTTTGGTTATCAACGTTCACGCTGGAGCACCGAATTACTGGCAATAAAAATCAATGAGATAACCGGTTGCCAGTTACATGCAGGAACCGTTCGCCGCTGGTTGCCATCTGCGGGGCTTGTATGGCGCAGGGCCGCGCCAACTCTGCGTATCCGTGACCCACATAAAGATGAAAAGATGGCGGTAATCCACAAAGCGCTGGATGAATGCAGCGCAGAGCATCCGGTATTTTATGAAGATGAAGTGGATATCCACCTTAATCCTAAAATCGGTGCGGACTGGCAGTTGCGCGGACAGCAGAAACGGGTAGTGACGCCGGGGCAGAACGAAAAATACTATCTGGCCGGCGCACTGCACAGTGGCACGGGTAAAGTCAGCTACGTGGGCGGCAACAGCAAAAGTTCAGCGCTGTTTATCGCTCTGCTGAAGCACCTGAAAGCCACTTACCGGCGGGCGAAAACAATCACGCTGATCGTTGATAACTACATTATCCATAAAAGCCGCGAAACACAGCGCTGGTTGAAAGCAAATCCCAAGTTCAGGGTAATTTACCAGCCGGTTTACTCGCCGTGGGTGAATCATGTGGAACGGCTATGGCAGGCACTTCATGACACGATAACCCGTAATCATCAGTGCCGCTCAATGTGGCAGTTACTGAAAAAGGTCCGCCATTTTATGGAAACCGCCAGCCCATTCCCCGGAGGAAAACATGGTCAGGCAAAAGTGTAGCGGTATTAGGCGCAGCTATTTAGGAATGTCATTAACACAACCAGCTAGTAAACCCGCAATAATAGCCGTGAGTAAAAAACGCTTCATTCTGAATGCCTTTATTATCTATATAACACAAACACCACTACAAAATAGTGATGGGAAATAGGCCAAATCTAAAGCCTATGAAATGGGCTGCAATTAAACTCCTAATGTATATTCGTGTAAACCAACAGGCACAGATTCAGCACAAATACATTAAGAATTTATTAAGTTACTAATCCCTTCACACCTTCTAATCAGAGTCCACTTCTTAATTCACCGTATACAATTACACGGAAGTTATAACGGATATAACATGTGTGAAATATGTTTATTAATGTTTCTTTTTACTAGGTAGTTATTACCACTTACGCGATAGAGAAGCAGCCTGTAGACGTGTGTTAGCTCTGCTAACTAGCTGAAAGATAACAGGCAAGGCATACGGTAGATATGTGGGCATCGCGTAGTTATTTACAGACAAATCACACACTTATAGCCTTATTTCTTCCTTTGGCAGGCACTGAAAAGAGAAAAGATGGTGTTACAGACTAAGCCAATCCTTATAAACCATCCATTAATTGCAGCCGGGAAAGCCCTATAAATTCCCTCATAGTCTTATAAATCTCCTTATTACTCTTACAAGCCTCCCTATAAGTTCTAAGCCCCCTCGTAGCTTCAGGCCGCCTGTAAGGCCAACACGGAAACAATAGAACAGAAAGAATACAAAGCTGATGGTGGTAGCACACAGCAAGCACACAAGATGAGCCCAAGACCTTGATACATAAGGGATATAGCAATTCTACCAGAATTATCATGTAGCACAGGCAATGGTGAGGCCTGAACAGGCTTAACATACAACAGTAATACAATCTCAAGACGGAGAGAAGGCTAACACATTGATATGTATAGGTGATTGTAGATTACCATAAACTACACATCCGAACCGACAAGCCCTGTTCTTGCTATGATTTTCTGTAAGAGATTCTAAGGAGTGTAAAAACAAAGGGTGGAATTGGGTGGGTTATTGATAGACACGCTTAGGGTGCAGTTGAAGGAAGCGGATTGTTAGCATTGCACAACGTGCTGTTGCCTTCGCAGGCTCTGTCGTTTGAAAGGCAATCTCTATCGTGTTTTTGCCGTGCCGCTGACGCCACAAGTATCCTTTCTTTACGGAGTGCTGCAAGTGTGCAATTTTTGTGTTCATAGCTAAGCCTCATGATCTCTAGATTTTCACTGTAAGCCTCGTTATCTCTGGTTACCCATCTCCCACGATGGGCTTTTTTTGTCCTTCACACAGCCAATCCTCCAGCCTTTCCGGGCAACACACCTCCTCTTCCTTCGGCGTACAACAAATAATATTGCACAAAATACTGTGACTCTCTTCAAGCAGAAATATCCACAGCAATGTTATTACTATTCCACCGTCTTTTATGAAGTGACCAAATAATGAACGCATTAGAACTACAGGCGATCCGCCATATTTTTGCTATGACGGTGGAAGAAAGCGCCAGGTATATCGCGCGCGATAACAATGTTGCCGCCTGGCAGCAATGGGAAAAGGGTGAAAGAGAAATTCCAGAAGTCATCATCCGCATTTGTTCAGAAATGAAAGCAAGGAGGAAGTTAAGAATTAATGCAATTATCGACAAAATAAATAATCGTATCGGTAATAACACCATGCGTTTTTTCCCCGATCTGAACGCTTTTCAGGCGGTTTATCACCACGATAGTTTTCTCGACTGGAAAATCTATCAGTCGGCTGCCGTTGAACTCTATGCTCACGATCTCGAGCGTATGTGTTAAGAGATTGCAACGCCATACCTATTTAGCCTCTTCGCTGAGTAACACATTATGAAAAACACCTATTTCTTCACTGCGATAGGGCTGTACCTAAATTACCTGGTGCACGGCATGGGGGTCATTCTGATGAGCCTCAATATGTCTTCGCTGGAACAACAGTGGCAAACCAATGCTGCGGGCGTCTCGATTGTTATTTCCTCACTCGGTATCGGCCGCTTAAGCGTTTTATTAGTGGCAGGGATGCTTTCCGATCGCTACGGTCGCAGACCATTTATTATCCTTGGTATGACCTGCTACATGATTTTCTTTATTGGCATCATCAATACTCACAGTATTTTTCTTGCCTATGCTTTTGGTTTTTTAGCAGGAATGGCAAACAGTTTTCTCGATGCCGGAACCTATCCCAGCCTGATGGAGGCATTCCCCCGTTCCCCCAGCACAGCCAATATTTTGATAAAAGCCTTCGTCTCCAGCGGTCAGTTCCTGCTGCCGATGATCATCAGCCTGCTGGTGTGGAGCGAACTTTGGTTTGGCTGGTCCTTCCTGCTGGCGGCTGCCGTTATGATACTCAACGGCGTGTTTTTGTTTCGCTGTCGGTTTCCGCCACATCCCGGGCCTCATACCGTCATCCGGGCACAACCTGCTGAACGAGAAACCGCACAACCTGAACATCGTTGCTCCCTGCTCGACCTTGCCAGTTACACCCTATACGGCTACATCGCAATGGCAACATTTTACCTGGTAAGCCAGTGGCTGGCGCAATACGGACAGTTTGTCGCAGGAATGTCCTATACGTTATCTATCAAACTGTTAAGCATTTATACCTGCGGCTCTCTACTGTGCGTGCTGATCACCGCCCCGCTGGCGCGAAAAGCAGAACGCGCGACATCGATGCTGATGCTGTATACGTTTATCTCATTTGCCGCACTGTTGATGGTTTGTCTGCATCCGACACCCTACGTGGTCATTATCTTTGCGTTTGTCATCGGTTTTTCTTCCGCTGGGGGCGTTGTGCAAATCGGTTTAACGCTCATGGCCGCACGCTTTCCGCATGCGAAGGGCAAAGCGACCGGGATTTACTACAGCGCGGGCAGCATTGCGACCTTCACCATTCCATTGATAACAGCAAAACTCTCAGAAACCAGTATTGCTCACATCATGTGGTTTGATACTGGTATAGCCGCTGTTGGGTTCCTGTTGGCGTTGTTTATTGGTTATCGCAGCCACATCGCGTCAAAGCATCAGCTAAAAATGGTACAAGCCGTAGAATAGCGTGGATGCAATATTGTTCCCCCCTTCTGCAAAATAATTGGCATATGTTTTAAAACATCAACAAAATACCGGCTGGCAGAGTTCAATTTCACAGTGTGTTATGCAATATACCTGGTAACTTAAACGCCATGCTATGTAGGTTCTGTGGCTGCCGCCCGGTATATTAATTACAGGTCGCCGCAATTTAAACAATATCGACGAGCACAGAACAATTTTAAAATCCGCAAGGAGTTGTGAAAATGCCTCAAAGCAAGACCTTTAATACGCCATTTCTTTTGGCGATAACCTGTATTTATTTAAGTTATTTCCTACACGGCATTAGCGTCATTACACTGGCGCAAAATATGACCTCTCTTGCAGAAAAGTTTTCCACCGACAATGCAGGAATTGCCTATTTAATTTCAGGCATTGGTCTGGGGCGACTAGTGAGCATCTTATTCTTTGGCGTGCTCTCAGATAAATTTGGTCGTCGGGCTATCATTCTGTTAGGGGCTATTCTTTATATACTGTTCTTCTTCGGTATTCCCGCCAGCCCTAATCTGATGATTGCCTTTATTCTGGCCGTTTGCGTTGGCGTGGCAAACTCGGCACTGGATACCGGTGGGTACCCGGCGTTAATGGAATGCTTCCCTAAAGCCTCTGGCTCAGCCGTTATCCTGGTGAAAGCTATGGTCTCGTTTGGGCAGATGATCTACCCCATCGTCGTCAGCACCATGCTGCTCAACCATATCTGGTACGGTTATGCGGTCATTATCCCGGGAGCGTTGTTTGTAGTCATTACCCTGATGCTGCTAAAAAGTCGTTTCCCCAGCCAGATGGTGGATGCCGGCATCGCGAAAGATCTGCCACAGATGAACAGTAAACCGTTGGTCTGGCTGGAAGGTGTGGCATCCGTCATGTTTGGTGTTGCTGCCTTTTCGACTTTTTACGTCATCGTGGTCTGGATGCCGAAATATGCGATGGCCTTTGCCGGTATGGCAGAATCCGACGCATTAAAAACAATCTCTTACTACAGTATGGGTTCGTTGGTCTGCGTATTTATCTTTGCCGCACTGTTGAAAAAATGGGTACGACCTATTTGGGCAAACGTATTTAACGCCGGACTGGCAACCATCACCGCAGCCGTCATTTATTTATACCCATCTCCGCTGGTATGTAACGCAGGTTCATTTCTCATTGGATTCTCTGCCGCTGGCGGTATTTTACAGCTCGGTGTCTCGGTGATGTCAGAGTTCTTTCCCAAGAGCAAAGCCAAAGTCACCAGTATTTATATGATGATGGGTGGCGTAGCCAACTTTATTATCCCATTAATCACCGGATACCTCTCTAACATTGGTCTGCAATACATTATTTTGCTGGACCTTGCATTTGCTCTGTTGGCTTTTGTCACCGCCATCATCGTCTTTATTCGTTACTACCGCGTATTTGATATCCCCAAAAATGATGTGCGGTTGGGCGAGCGTTATTTTCAATAAATTGTTTAGAAGGAGTATTAAATGGACGTAACTGCAAAATATGAACTGATTGGTTTGATGGCCTACCCTATCAGACACAGTCTGTCGCCTGAAATGCAAAATAAGGCATTAGAAAAAGCGGGATTGCCATTCACTTACATGGCATTTGAAGTTGATAACTCAACGTTTGCTAATGCCATTGCCGGGCTGAAGGCCTTAAAGATGCGGGGTACCGGGGTCTCAATGCCCAACAAGCAGCTGGCATGTGAGTATGTTGATGAATTAACGCCTGCAGCCAAGCTGGTCGGCGCAATTAACACTATCGTCAATGATGATGGTTACCTGCGTGGTTACAATACCGATGGCACGGGCCATATTCGTGCAATTAAGGAAAGTGGTTTCGATATCAAAGGTAAAACCATGGTACTGTTGGGCGCAGGCGGTGCGTCGACGGCCATTGGTGCACAGGCAGCGATTGAAGGCATCAAAGAAATTAAACTCTTTAACCGCCAGGATGAGTTTTTTGCCAAAGCGCAGGAGTTTGCCAAACGCGTCAATGAAAACACCGACTGCGTGGTCACCGTTATCGATCTCGCCGATCGCCAGGCTTTTGCTGACGCACTTGCCAGCGCAGATATTTTGACCAACGGCACTAAAGTCGGCATGAAGCCGCTGGAAAATGAATCTCTCGTGACCGACGCTTCCCTGCTGCGTCCGGAACTGCTGGTAACCGAATGCGTCTACAACCCGTATATGACCAAATTATTGCAGCAGGCACAAAGTGCTGGTTGCAAAACAATTGATGGTTACGGCATGTTGTTGTGGCAAGGGGCTGAACAGTTCAAGCTCTGGACCGGGAAAGATTTCCCACTGGAGTATGTGAAACAGGTTATGGGTTTTGCCGCCTGACAGGCAAGCATTTGTACAATAGTTAAAGGGTAATCAATGAAAACCGTAACCGTAAAAAACCTCGTTATTGGCGAGGGTGCGCCGAAGATCATTGTCTCGCTGATGGGTAAAGACATCGCAACGGTAAAAAGCGAAGCACTGGCCTATCGCAAAGCGGATTTCGACATTCTGGAATGGCGCGTAGACCATTTCACTGATGTCTCTTCCATTGAGGCTGTGTTGGAAGCTGCGCGCACCATCCGCGATGTGATGGCTGACAAACCACTGCTTTTCACCTTCCGTAGCGCCAAAGAAGGCGGTGAACAGGCTCTGTCTGTCGAGCACTATGTTGCACTTAACCGCGCGGCGGTAGACAGCGGTCTGGTGGATATGATCGATCTGGAACTGTTTACCGGTGACGAACTGGTCAAAGCGACCGTCGAGCATGCGCACGCGAAAAATGTCTTTGTGATTATGTCTAATCACGATTTTCATAAGACACCAGCCGCGGAAGAGATTGTCCAGCGCCTGCGTAAAATGCAGGAGCTGGGCGCAGATATCCCGAAGATTGCCTTGATGCCGCAAAATAAAACGGATGTTCTGACGCTGCTTAGTGCCACGCTGGAAATGCAAGAACGCTATGCCGATCGCCCGATAATCACCATGTCGATGGCTAAAACAGGGGTGATTTCACGTTTGTCTGGTGAGGTTTTCGGTTCAGCGGCAACCTTTGGGGCAGTAAAAAAAGCCTCCGCACCAGGACAAATTTCGGTCACCGACCTGCGTACTGTATTGACAATATTGCATCAGGCTTAATTACAGATATATCCATATAAATATCAGTAATGCCCTACCCCAGATATTCGTCTAACCACGAATATCTGGCCGGTAATTAAGCGTTATTAAATAACTCACAATATTATTGTCGAATATAGCGACAGGTAGTCGCACGCATATAATCTGGAGTTCACATGAAATTTTCAAGGCCAAATCGTATAGATGGTCGGGTACCCGTATTATCCGCTGCAGATGCAGTCAATTATATTCCTGATGAAGCAACTCTTTGTGTATTAGGTGCAGGCGGGGGTATTCTCGAAGCAACAACATTAATTAACGCACTGGCTGAAAAATATAAAAATTCTCAGTCACCACGAAATTTAGCGTTGATTAGTCCTACAGGTCTTGGTGACCGTGCCGACCGGGGAATTAGTCCACTGGCACAGGAAGGTTTAGTCAAATGGGCATTATGCGGCCACTGGGGACAATCACCGCGAATCTCCGATCTGGCTGAACAAAATAAAATTTCCGCCTATAACTATCCTCAGGGCATATTAACCCAAACCCTGCGTGCATCGGCGGCTCACCAGCCAGGGATCCTTAGTGATATCGGCATCGGTACATTTGTTGACCCTCGCCAACAGGGCGGTAAGCTGAATGAAGTGACCACCGAAGATCTGATCAAATTGGTGGAAATTGATAACAAAGAGTACCTGTATTACAAAGCCATTGCGCCAAACATCGCCTTTATTCGCGCCACCACTTGCGACAGTGAAGGCTACGCCACCTTTGAAGATGAAGTGATGTATCTTGATGCACTGGTGATTGCCCAGGCCGTACACAATAACGGTGGCATCGTTATGATGCAGGTGCAAAAGATGGTGAAGAAAGCCACGTTGCATCCGAAATCGGTACGTATTCCCGGCTATCTGGTCGATATTGTGGTCATCGACCCCGACCAAACGCAACTGTATGGTGGCGCGCCGGTTAACCGCTTTATCTCTGGCGATTTTGTTCTCGATGACAGCCAACAGACTGCCCTGCCGCTCAATCAGCGTAAACTGGTGGCCAGACGCGCCCTGTTTGAAATGCGCAAAGGTGCGGTCGGCAACGTTGGCGTAGGCATTGCCGATGGCATTGGCCTCGTCGCTCGCGAAGAAGGCTGTGCTGATGATTTTATTCTGACAGTCGAAACGGGTCCGATTGGCGGCATCACCTCTCAAGGTATTGCTTTCGGCGCCAACGTCAACACCCGCGCCATTCTGGATATGACTTCCCAGTTTGACTTCTATCACGGTGGTGGATTGGACGTGTGCTATTTAAGTTTTGCCGAAGTCGATCGCCACGGCAACGTTGGCGTACACAAATTCAATGGCAAGATCATGGGTACCGGCGGTTTTATCGATATTAGCGCCACCTCCAAAAAAATTATTTTCTGCGGCACGTTAACTGCCGGAAGTCTGAAAACGGAAGTTGCCGATGGCAAGTTAAATATCGTGCAGGAAGGTCGGGTGAAAAAATTCGTCAACGAATTACCTGAAGTGACTTTCAGCGGAAAAATTGCTCTCGAACGTGGACTTGATGTGCGTTACATCACTGAGCGCGCTGTATTTACGTTAAAAGTAGATGGTCTTCATTTAATCGAAATTGCACCGGGAGTCTCTTTACAGGAAGACATCCTGGACAAGATGGATTTCACGCCAATCATTTCGCCAAATCTGAAGCTGATGGACGAAAGATTATTTATCGATGCCTCGATGGGTTTTGTGTTACCCGACGCCGCCAATTAAAAGGAGTACCATGATGGACTTTTCTTTAACTGAAGAACAAGAACTGCTACTTGCCAGTATTCGAGAACTGATTACCAGCAATTTCCCGGAAGAATATTTCCGTACCTGCGATCAGACGGCGACCTACCCAAAAGAGTTTATGCGTGCCCTGGCGGACAACGGTATTTCGATGCTGGGCGTTCCGGAAGAGTTTGGTGGCATCCCGGCGGATTACGTCACACAGATGCTGGCACTGATGGAAGTTTCAAAATGCGGCGCACCCGCTTTTTTGATCACTAACGGTCAGTGCATTCACAGTATGCGTCGTTTTGGATCCGCCGAACAGCTGCGTAAGACCGCAGAAAGCACCATGGAAACGGGCGATCCAGCGTATGCGCTGGCATTAACCGAACCGGGAGCTGGCTCCGACAACAACAGCGCGACCACCAGCTACACTCGCAAAAATGGTAAGGTCTATCTCAACGGGCAAAAAACCTTTATCACCGGCGCGAAAGAGTATCCATATATGCTGGTACTGGCCCGCGATCCGGAGCCAAAAGATCCGAAAAAAGCTTTTACGCTGTGGTGGGTCGATTCGAAGAAACCCGGCATTAAGGTTAATCCGCTGCATAAAATCGGCTGGCATATGCTCAGCACCTGCGAAGTCTATCTTGATGACGTCGAAGTGGACGAAAGCGATATGGTCGGAGAGGAAGGCATGGGTTTCCTCAACGTCATGTACAACTTCGAAATGGAACGTTTGATCAACGCTGCTCGCAGTACCGGTTTTGCTGAATGCGCCTTCGAAGATGCCGCCCGTTACGCCAACCAGCGCATCGCATTCGGTAAGCCAATTGGTCACAATCAGATGATCCAGGAAAAACTGGCGCTGATGGCGATTAAAATCGATAACATGCGCAATATGGTGTTAAAAGTCGCCTGGCAGGCCGATCAGGAACAGTCTCTGCGCACCAGTGCAGCGCTGGCAAAACTGTATTGTGCACGTACTGCAATGGAAGTGATTGATGACGCCATTCAGATTATGGGTGGACTGGGTTACACCGACGAAGCACGCGTTTCCCGCTTCTGGCGTGATGTCCGCTGTGAACGCATTGGCGGTGGTACAGATGAAATCATGATTTACGTCGCGGGTCGCCAAATCCTGAAAGATTATCAGAATAAGTAAGCAGTAATGCTTGCCGGATAGCGCAAATGCGTTATCCGGCACGTGCCAGGTGAATCATATTTCTGGCATCAAACATTCTTGTTCTACAAGGTTATTTTTAAACTGCTTACGATAATCGCTGGGAGTACAACCCACATGCCGCTGAAAGAGTTTGGCAAAGTGATCGACATTTTCATACCCTACCCGCCATGAAATTTCTGCCAACGAGGACTCCGTATTCGTCAGGGCAAATTTTGCCTCTGTCATTCGCCGCTGAATCACATAATTAATCGGCGAAATACGATATTCCTTAGTAAACTCGTGACAGATATAGCTCACGCTGGCTCGAAATTTCTTAGACAACTGTTCCAGCGTAATTTTCTCTCGGAAGTTGTTATTTAAATAAACCAACACATCTTTAATTAAGATATCTTTTTTAATATATCCCTGCTCAGAACGATAAGCATTTTTAAAGTTTTCGTAATATAAAACGGTTAATGCATAAGCAAAGGCGTCATAAGCGGAAGACGTCAGGTTATTCTTGCTCTGCGGGATCATAACACTCAGTTCATTAAAGATACTTTTAATAACCTCTTTGCCCTGGCTAACGCTAATAACCGGACACGAGTGCATCTGCAAGAGTTGGTTCTCCTGCCAGTCGTTGAAACGAAAACCGTAGAGCGCACAGGTGTAAGTGGTTGCAGGCGCGCTGCTATCGGAAGCAACCGCATGTAACCGCCCTTGCTCTATCACCACGATGTCACCCGCATGTGCGACATACAGCGAAGAGTCGATAATTAGTCTCGCGACACCCTTTTTTACATAGATAAGCTCTGTTTCATTGTCATGAACATGATGGCCCGACTCCCAGTTTGGATCATCACTGATGACGAATCGCGAAAATCTCGGGGTTTTTCCCTGTTCAAAAAGGGTCTCCATGGCATTATCAAAACAGCGTTGATACATGACAACCTCCACCGAAAGGCAGTAATTTTGCGGATAGTTAATATTGAAAAGTAAAAACGATGATGATGTTATACAACGTTATTCTATCCAGGCGAAACAAAATTATTTGCGTCGTCTGCAAGATGACACCTCCAACTTTAGCACGCTGCTCGCGCAAATTTTTTTTATTTTAAAATAACAGGAAAGTATAAATGTTATTAAGTCAGCAATAATAATTTACACACCAGAAACAAAGTGCGTGCAGAAACGGATAAAAATATGATCCATTTCTCAAAAAAACGTCTCGATTTTATTTCCATATTTATCACTTTAACACCCGACGTCGTCTTTACGTTCATAAATTCAGCATTCCTAAAGTCCTTTTTTTTGCAAGATTGTTGGGAATGAAAACAGATTGCCCCGTCGAAAACGGTCCCCCTCTGCCGCACACTATTTTCAGTCAATTTTCCCTACTGTTGATGATGTCACTCCCCGTCATCATCCACACGAGAATCACTGGAGATGCCATGAAACTAATAACCTGCTTTAAGTTGGTGCCTGAAGAACAGGACATTGTTGTTACCCCAGAACGTTCGCTTAACTTTGACCGGGCCGATGCCAAAATCAGTCAGTTTGATTTGAATGCAATAGAGGCCGCGACGCAACTTAGTGCGGAAGGTGATGAAATTGTCGCCTTAACGGTTGGCGGCTCGCTACTGCAAAACTCCAAAGTGCGTAAAGACGTACTGTCCCGCGGGCCGGACAGTTTGTTTATGGTGCAGGATCCCCAACTGGAGCATTCATTACCGCGAGACACGGCTCAGGCGCTGGCCTGCGCGGCCAAAAACATTGAATTCGACCTGATGCTGTTCGGCGAAGGGTCTGGAGACATCTACGCCCAGCAGGTTGGCTTACTGGTTGGCGAACTCTTACAACTTCCAGTGATTAACGCCGTCAGCAACATCCAACGTAACGGCGATCGCATTGTGGTTGAACGTACGCTGGAAGACGAAGTTGAAGTGATTGAACTGTCGCTCCCCGCCGTGCTGTGCGTAACCTCGGATATCAACACGCCGCGTATTCCCTCGATGAAAGCCATTCTGGGCGCAGGTAAAAAACCGGTCACACCGTGGCAAGCCAGCGATATTGGCTGGACACCTGCCTCACCGTTAGCAGAACTGGTGAGCCTCACCGTTCCGCCACAAACAGAACGTAAGCACATCATTCTGGAAAATGACTCAGCAGAAGCCATCGCCGAGCTGGCTGAGCATCTGAAAAAAGCCCTGAACTAAGCCCAACGGAGAGAAATTATCATGAGTAAATTAGCTAACGTATGGGTGTTCAGCGATAACGTAGAACGCTATGCAGAATTAATGGCCGGCGCACGCCTGTGGGGTGAACAGGTGCACCTTATTGTACAAGGCAACGAACAGGTCAATCAGGTTAAACCTCTGGGTGCCGATGAGATAGTCGTGCTTGAAGCAACCTCTGGTTTACAGCGTGTTGAAAATTTTGCCGAGACCATCACCGCCCTGATACAAGAACATACCGGGCTATTGCTGATGCCAGCTACTAAACGCGCTAAATCCCTTGGTGCGCGGTTAAGTATTCAGCTCAATGCAGCGATGGTAAATGACGCCACGTCGGTAACACTTGATGATGGCTCACTGTTCGCAGAACACCGTATGTACGGTGGCCTGGCATTCGGCAAAGAAAAAATCAAAACAACTCAGGCAATTATCACCCTTGCCCCAAGCGTACTTGAACCGGTAGAGGCTAATGCTTCACATACCTGCCCTGTAGTCTCTGCACCTTACATCGCACCGCACCATGAAATTATGTGCCAGGAACGTCGCGCCAAATCCGTGAGCAGCGTGGATCTCAGCAAAGCCAAACGTGTGGTGGGTGTGGGCCGCGGCCTGGTTGCGCAAAACGATCTGGAGATGGTGCGCCAGTTGGCATCTGTACTGGGTGCAGAAGTGGGTTGTTCACGACCGATTGCCGAAGGCGAAAACTGGATGGAACGCGAACGCTACATCGGCGTTTCTGGCGTGTTACTGAAATCGGACCTTTACCTCACCCTCGGCATTTCAGGACAAATTCAGCATATGGTCGGCGGCAACGGCGCGAAAGTCATTGTCGCCATCAACAAAGATAAGAAAGCCCCTATTTTCAATTACGCCGATTACGGACTGGTCGGCGACATCTACAAAGTCGTTCCGGCTCTTATCGAGCATCTCAGCCGCTAACCCCCACATTTAACGCACATATCCCGCTGCCCTCGCAGCGGGAAGGGAGCATAAAGCATGTCAGATGAAAAATTTGATGCCATTGTGGTCGGTGCTGGCGTGGCGGGTACGGTTGCAGGCTACGTGATGGCTCAGGCCGGACTGGACGTACTGGTCATCGAGCGCGGAAACAGTGCAGGTAGTAAAAATATGACCGGCGGAAGACTCTATGCACATAGTCTTGAGCGCATCATGCCGGGGTTCGCGCAGGAAGCGCCGCTCGAGCGTAAAGTCACCCGCGAAAAAATCTCTTTTCTGACCGAAGAAAGCGCCGTCACTCTCGATTTCCATCGTGAAAAAGCTGACGCACCAACGCAGGATTCGTATACCGTTTTGCGCAACAGACTTGACCCATGGCTAATGGATAAGGCGGAACAAGCTGGCGTGCAGTTCATCCCCGGCGTGCGCGTCGATGCCCTAATCCGCGAAGGTAATAAGGTCACCGGAGTCCAGGCCGGTGACGATATCCTGGAAGCCAATATTGTCATCCTTGCCGATGGCGTCAACTCTATGCTGGGGCGGTCCCTGGGGATGGTTCCGCCCTCTTCTGCACATCACTATGCCGTTGGCGTAAAAGAGCTGATCGGCTTACCTCCAGCGGTCATTGCAGATCGCTTCAATCTTTCAGGTAATGAAGGCGCGGCCTGGCTGTTTGCAGGCTCACCGTCTGATGGGTTGATGGGAGGCGGATTTTTGTATACCAACCAGGACTCCATCTCTCTGGGTCTGGTGTGTGGTCTGGGGGATATTGCCCATGCCACAAAAAGCATTCCACAAATGCTGGAAGACTTTAAGCAACATCCAACTATTCGGCCATTGATTGCCGGTGGAGAACTACTGGAATATTCCGCGCATATGGTGCCGGAAGGCGGTCTGGCAATGGTTCCAAAGTTGGTCGATGACGGTGTGATGATCGTGGGCGATGCCGCCGGTTTCTGTTTGAACCTGGGTTTCACGGTGCGAGGTATGGATTTGGCCATCGCTTCCGCAGAAGCCGCTGCCCAAACAGCTATTGCAGCAAAAGAACGCCAGGATTTCTCTGCCAGCAGCCTGATGGGCTACAAGCGCGCGCTCGAACAGGGCTGTGTGATGCGTGATTTACAGCATTTTCGCAAGATCCCGGCGTTAATGGAAAACCCACGGCTGTTCACTCAGTATCCGCGTATGGTGGCCGACATCATGAGCGATATGTTCACCGTTGACGGACGTCCAAATCAACCGGTTCGCAAGATGATTATGTCCCACGCAAAACAAATCGGGCTGATGAACTTACTGAAAGACGGTATCAAGGGGGCAACTGCACTATGAATCAGGACAATACCGTTAACGTTGACGTCAAACTGGGCGTCAATAAATTCAATGTCGATGAAGGCCACCCGCACATCATCCTGGCCGAACATCCAGACCTTAATGAATTTCGCAAGCTGCTGAAAGCCTGCCCCGCCGGGCTGTATAAGCAGGACGAGAGTGGAAACATTCATTTTGATTCTGCTGGTTGCCTGGAGTGCGGAACGTGTCGAGTACTGTGCGGCGACACAATCCTCGACCAATGGGAATATCCGGTCGGAACATTTGGCGTTGATTTTCGCTACGGCTAATGGATTTTGCCTGTAGTACACCGGATCGGCCACGCCGGCCATCCGGTCAGATGTATGCCGAAATCATCCTGGGAATAACTTCATGAGTATCACACTAACGTTTAACGCCGAACGCCGCGAAGTCTGGCGGCAACAGGGTTTATGGGGAGATGCTTCGCTTGGCGATTACTGGAACCAAACTGCCAGAGCCATGCCAGATAAAATCGCCGTGGTTGATAACCATGGCGCTTCATACACCTATGCTGCACTCGACAGCGCGGCCAGCAGTCTGGCAACCTGGTTTTTAGCCTGCGGTATTCAACCCGGCGATCGCATTGCCTTCCAGTTACCGGGCTGGTGCGAGTTTACGATTATCTACCTGGCCTGCCTGAAAACCGGGGCCGTTTCCGTACCGCTGCTGCCAGCGTGGCGTGAAGCAGAGCTGGTATGGGTGCTGAATAAGTGCAAAGCGAAGATTTTTTTCGCACCGACGCTGTTTAAACAAACCCGACCGGTCGATCTGATCCTCCCCTTACAAAACCAGTTGCCGCATCTGCAACAGATCGTTGCCGTGGATAAACTGGCTCCGGCAACTACCTCGCTGGCGCTCAGTCAACTGCTTTTAGCTCCGCCTTTAACCCAGACGATTAATGTTCACGCCGATGAACTGGCGGCGGTGTTGTTTACCTCCGGTACCGAGGGAATGCCAAAAGGCGTAATGCTGACCCACAACAACATCCTTGCCAGCGAGCGCGCCTATTGTGCCCGCCTCAATCTCACCTGGCAGGATGTGTTTTTGATGCCCGCACCACTGGGACACGCTACCGGTTTTCTGCATGGCGTTACCGCACCGTTTTTAATCGGCGCACGCAGCGTATTGTTAGACATTTTCACCCCAATCGCCTGTCTTGAACTGCTGGAGCAACAACACTGTACCTGTGTGCTCGGCGCAACGCCCTTCGTCTACGACATGTTGTGTAGCATGGAAAAACGGCCACGCGACCTCTCATCGCTACGCTTTTTCTTATGTGGGGGCACAACCATTCCACAAAAGATTGCCCGTGACTGCCAGCAGCTCGGCATAAAATTATTAAGCATTTATGGCTCGACAGAGAGTTCACCGCATGCGCTGGTCAATCTCGATGATTCGCTTTCTCGCATGATGAATACCGACGGATATGCTGCTGCAGGCGTCGAAATTAAAGTGGTCGACGAAGCACGCAATACGTTGCCCGCGGGGGTAGAAGGTGAAGAAGCTTCGCGTGGTCCCAATGTGTTTATGGGCTACCTCGATGAACCCGAACTCACCGCCCGCGCGCTGGATCAAGACGGCTGGTATTACAGCGGCGACTTATGCCGAATGGACGATGCGGGGTACATCAAAATCACCGGACGGAAAAAAGATATCATTGTCCGCGGTGGAGAAAACATCAGCAGCCGCGAAGTTGAGGATATTTTATTGCAGCATCCTCGCATTCACGATGCCTGTGTTGTCGCGATGCCGGATGAACGTTTAGGTGAAAGGTCGTGTGCTTACGTGGTCCTAAAACCTCCACATCATTCGTTGTCGCTGGAATCAGTGGTGGCCTTTTTTAGCCGCAAGCGAGTGGCAAAGTACAAATACCCTGAGCACATTGTGATCGTGGAGAAATTACCGCGCACGGCGTCCGGTAAAGTACAAAAATACCAGCTTCGTCAGGATATTATTCAGCGTTTGAGCGTGGAGAGTATTACAGGATAAAGCGCCGGATGGCGATGCTAACGCATCTTATCCGGCCTACGTTGAATAGGCCGGATAAGGCATGATATTACTTGTTCAGTTCAGCCAGACTCAGCCAGGTTTGTACGACGGTGTCCGGGTTCAGCGACAGGCTGTCGATCCCCTCTTCCATCAGCCAGGCTGCGAAGTCTTCGTGGTCAGAAGGTCCCTGGCCGCAAATACCCACGTATTTACCCTGTTTCTTGGCTGCACGAATCGCCATCGACAGCAGTGCTTTCACCGCGTCGTTACGTTCATCAAACAGTTCAGAAACCACACCAGAGTCACGATCCAGACCCAGCGCCAGCTGCGTCATGTCGTTTGAGCCGATGGAGAAGCCGTCGAAGTATTCGAGGAACTGCTCGGCCAGCAAGGCGTTAGACGGGATCTCACACATCATGATGATCTTCAGTCCGTTCTCGCCGCGTTTCAGCCCCTGGCGTGCCAGCTCTTCCACCACCGCTTTCGCCTGGGCAACGGTACGTACAAACGGTACCATCACTTCAACGTTAGTCAGGCCCATGTCGTTACGGACACGTTTTACTGCGTCGCATTCCAGCGCGAAGCAGTCGCGGAAGCTGTCGGCAACATAACGGCCCGCCCCACGGAAGCCCAGCATCGGGTTCTCTTCATGCGGTTCATAACGCTCACCGCCGACCAGGTTGGCATATTCGTTGGACTTAAAGTCCGACATACGCACGATGACACGTTTTGGATAAAACGCCGCACCCAGCGTCGCGATCCCTTCCGTCAGACGACCGACATAGAATTCACGCGGAGAATCGAAACCTTTCATCATGGCGCGAATTTCATTTTGCAGCTCAGGCGTCTGGTCATCGAACTCCAGCAGCGCACGCGGGTGTACGCCAATCATGCGGTTGATGATAAATTCCAGACGCGCCAGGCCGACGCCTTCGTTTGGCAGACAGGCGAAGTCGAAAGCCCGGTCCGGGTTACCGACGTTCATCATCACCTTCAACGGCAGATCCGGCATGGTCTCCACGCTGGAACTCTTCACGCTAAAGTCGAGCATGTCAGCGTAAACATAACCGGTGTCACCTTCGGCACAGGAGACGGTTACCTTCTCACCATCTTTCATGCGCTCGGTCGCATCGCCACAGCCCACCACGGCCGGGATCCCCAGTTCACGGGCAATGATTGCCGCGTGACAGGTACGACCGCCACGGTTAGTGACAATTGCTGCCGCTTTCTTCATGATCGGTTCCCAGTCCGGGTCGGTCATGTCGGTAACCAGTACGTCGCCTGGTTCGATGCGGTTCATTTCGCTGATGTCATGAATGACTTTGACCGGACCCGCGCCAATGCGGTGGCCGATGGCGCGACCTTCAGCAATAATTTTACCCTGAGCATGCAGCGTATAACGCTCCATCACCTGGCCGCGAGAACGCACGGTTTCCGGACGCGCCTGAACAATGAACAGCTTGCCGGTATGGCCGTCTTTCGCCCATTCGATGTCCATTGGACGACCGTAGTGCTTCTCGATCTGCACCGCCTGCTTAGCCAGTTCCTGCACTTCTTCGTTAGTCAGGGAGAAAATGTCGCGTTGTTCCTGCGGGACATCTTCAATGGTCACCTGCTTACCGTGTTCCTGGGTCGGCGCGTAAATCATGCGGATTTTTTTCGATCCCATTGTGCGACGGACGATCGCCGGACGGTTAGCCGCCAGGGTCGGTTTGTGCACGTAGAATTCATCCGGGTTAACGGCGCCCTGCACGACCATTTCGCCCAGGCCCCAGGCGGACGTGATAAAGACAACCTGGTCGAAACCGGATTCGGTATCGATGGAGAACATTACGCCTGAGGACGCGAGGTCAGAACGTACCATCCGCTGAACGCCAGCAGAGAGCGCGACGCCACGGTGGTCATAGCCCTGGTGAACACGATAAGAGATCGCGCGGTCGTTAAACAGCGAGGCAAATACGTGTTTGATGGCAACCAGTACGGCATCAAATCCCTGGACGTTGAGGAAGGTTTCCTGCTGACCGGCAAATGACGCATCTGGCATATCTTCTGCGGTAGCGGAAGAACGCACGGCAAAAGAGGCATTGGCATCGTCCGCTGACAGCTGCGCGTAGGCATCGCGGACGGCATTTTCCAGTTCGGGCTGGAAAGGAGTGTCGATAATCCACTGGCGGATCTGTGCCCCGGCTTTCGCAAGCTCAGTGACATCGTCGATATCCGTTTTATCCAGCAGCTCATAAATGCGCTGGTTTACACCGCTCTGGTCCAGAAACTGGTTAAACGCATCGGCGGTCGTTGCAAAACCATTCGGTACGGAAACACCCATACCTGAAAGGTTAGTAATCATTTCACCCAGGGAGGCATTTTTGCCTCCAACTCTGTCTACATCATTCATGCCGAGTTGGTTATACCAAAGCACCAGCGGTGACGAGCCATTGTTGGACATCGAACAATCCTTATATATGAACGAGGTTAGGAAACTCAATTTTGCGTAATTATCTTGGCATATTTACTCCGGCGAAAAAAACGGTGAATCGTTCAAGCAACTTTATTTTTTATTTTTTCAGATTGTTTCCGCATTTGCGCAAACCCGCGAGCCACACGGGATCACCACAAAAAAGACCGGTATAAACATTTGTTCCGAAAAATGAAATGTACTTTTCAGTAAATATAAAAATACCGTTTCATTTTATAAAATAGATGCAGCAATATTCGCTTCTGGCGAATTTTAATTTATGCTTTCAGAGAATTATATCTGCCCCAGGATGAGCAAAATGGATAATGCTGTTGATCGCCACGTATTTTATATTTCTGATGGTACGGCCATCACCGCCGAGGTATTGGGTCACGCGGTGATGTCGCAATTTCCGGTCACGATCAGCAGCATTACGCTGCCGTTTGTGGAAAATGAGAGTCGTGCGCGCGCGGTTAAAGACCAGATTGACGCTATCTACCAACAAACTGGCGTACGCCCTTTGGTGTTTTACTCCATCGTCCTGCCGGAAATTCGCTCGATCATTCTGCAAAGCGAAGGATTTTGTCAGGATATCGTGCAGGCGTTGGTTGCCCCACTGCAACACGAGATGAAACTCGACCCTACGCCTATCGCCCATCGCACTCACGGTCTGAATCCCGGTAACCTCAACAAGTACGACGCGCGCATTGCTGCCATTGACTACACCCTCGCCCACGACGACGGTATTTCGTTGCGCAACCTCGATCAGGCGCAGGTGATCCTGCTCGGCGTTTCCCGTTGCGGCAAAACCCCGACCAGTTTGTATCTGGCCATGCAGTTTGGTATCCGCGCGGCCAACTACCCCTTTATTGCCGATGATATGGATAATCTGGTACTGCCCACCTCCCTCAAGCCGTTGCAGCATAAGCTGTTCGGTCTGACTATCGACCCTGAGCGCCTGGCGGCCATCCGCGAAGAACGCCGTGAGAACAGCCGTTACGCCTCGCTGCGTCAGTGCCGTATGGAAGTCGCTGAGGTAGAAGCGCTGTACCGGAAAAACCAGATCCCATGGCTGAACAGTACCAATTATTCGGTAGAAGAGATTGCTACCAAGATCCTCGATATCATGGGACTGAATCGTCGCATGTACTAGAATGCTAGTGCATTGGTTCGATTTTTTGTTATTATGCTCGCCACCAGGCAGGATGAGTGTGATATTGTGATGTACATCACTTCCCGGTAGTCCTGCCGTTGAAGCAACAAATTTCTGAGACAAGTAATGAACAGAACCGATGAACTCCGTACTGCGCGTATTGACAACCTGGTCACTCCAGCAGAGCTTGCGCAACGGCATCCTGTTTCATCCTCCGTCGCCCGTCATGTTACGGACTCCCGACGTCGGATAGAAAAAATTTTAAATGGTGAAGACCCCCGTTTACTGGTGATCGTAGGTCCCTGCTCGATTCACGATCTTGATGCCGCGATGGAATACGCGACACGATTACAGGCGCTGCGCACTAAGCACCAGGCGCGTCTGGAAATCGTGATGCGTACCTATTTTGAAAAACCACGCACCGTCGTAGGCTGGAAAGGCCTGATTTCCGATCCGGATTTGAACGGCAGTTATCGTGTAAACCACGGTATTGAACTGGCGCGAAAACTGCTGTTGCAGGTCAACGAACTGGGCGTCCCCACGGCGACTGAATTCCTCGACATGGTGACCGGCCAGTTTATTGCCGATTTAATCAGTTGGGGAGCTATTGGCGCGCGCACCACCGAAAGTCAGATCCATCGTGAAATGGCCTCCGCGCTCTCCTGCCCGGTCGGCTTTAAGAACGGAACGGATGGCAACACGCGCATCGCCGTCGATGCGATTCGCGCCTCCCGCGCCAGTCACATGTTCCTCTCGCCGGATAAAACCGGCCAGATGACCATTTACCAGACCAGCGGTAACCCTTACGGGCATATCATCATGCGTGGCGGTAAAAAGCCGAATTATTATGCTGAAGATATTGCTGCCGCCTGCGATACCCTGCACGAATTTTCCCTGCCTGAGCATCTGGTGGTCGATTTTAGCCACGGCAATTGCCAGAAGCAGCATCGCCGTCAGTTGGACGTTTGTGATGATGTATGCCAGCAAATTCGCAATGGTTCGACGGCGATTGCCGGGATTATGGCGGAGAGTTTCCTGCGTGAAGGTACGCAAAAAATCGTTAGCGGCCAGCCGCTGGTTTACGGTCAGTCCATTACCGACCCGTGCCTGAACTGGGAAGATACCGAACTATTGGTTGAAAAACTCGCCTCTGCGGTTGATAGCCGTTTTTAATGCTGTTCGCCGGGCAATATCAGCTTGCCCGGCGCTAATCCCTTGTTTTTCCCTTTCTTATTGCGCAAAAAACGTTCTCGTCACAATTATTTCACAAAAACGCTTGCCGCAAATTTGCAGTTTGATGATAATGATTATCATTGTTACATTGATTGTTATTTTTAAACACTATGTCACGTATGGATAACACAACGGCAACGCCTGCAAAAGACAAAACACCGCCTTCCGTCGCGCCAAACGACCGACGAATTGACAGTAAAACCCTGCTTGGTAACGAAGGACGCGTGATCATAGAACATGATGGTCAGCACTACCTGCTGCGCCAGACACAAGCCGGAAAACTCATTCTGACTAAATAAACAACACATTTCGCCAGCCACCCAGGTCATACCCAGGCAGCCAGCGCTTTTCGATTTCCTAATGGAGAGTTGCTATGCCTTACCTGCACACCGCTTCCCTGCGCCCATCGCTGTTGGCGCTGGCGATTATCGGTAACCTGCCCGCCGTCGCCTATGCGGCGGTCGAGGATATGACCGTTACCGCCACCGGCAATGCCCGTAGCGCCTTTGAAGCACCGATGATGGTCAGCGTCATTGACGCCACTGCACCAGAAAACCAAACCGCCAGCTCAGCTGCCGACCTGTTACGTAAGGTTCCGGGCCTGACCCTTGATGGTACGGGCCGTACCAACGGCCAGGACGTGAATCTGCGCGGGTATGATCGACGCGGCGTTCTGGTGCTGGTTGACGGCGTTCGCCAGGGAACCGACACCGGACACCTGAACAGTACCTTCCTCGACCCGGCGCTTATCAAACGCATCGAAGTCGTGCGTGGCCCTTCCGCACTACTGTACGGTAGCGGCGCGCTAGGCGGCGTGATCGCCTATGACACTGCAGATGCCAAAGATCTACTGGAAGTCGGGCAAAACAGTGGTTATCGCGTGTTCGGTACCGCGGCGACCGGCGATCACAGTCTCGGCATGGGTGCCAGCACGTATGGCCGTACCGATACGCTGGACGGACTGCTTGCCTGGTCCAGCCGCGATCGCGGTGATTTACGCCAGAGTGACGGTACTACTGCGCCGAATGACGAAGCAATTAATAATATGCTGGCGAAAGGTAGCTGGAAAATTGACAGCGCCCAGACGCTGGCCGGTTCGCTGCGTTACTACAACAATGACGCCCGGGAACCTAAAAACCCGCAGACCAGCGCGGCAGATGCCAGCAATCCGATGACCAACCGTTCAACGATCCAGCGAGATGCACAGCTGACCTACTCGCTCGCTCCGGCGGACAATGACTGGCTGAACGCTGACGCCCGTATCTATTGGTCAGAAGCGCGCATTAATGCTCAGAACGCAGATAACACTGGCGAATTTCGCAAGCAAACCACCAAAGGCGGGAAGATCGACAACCGCAGCCGCCTGTTTACCGACTCTTTTGCATCTCACTTGTTGACCTACGGCGGTGAATACTATCGTCAGGAACAACAACCGGGAGGAGCAACAACTGGCTTCCCGGAGGCTAAGATCGATTTCAGCTCCGGCTGGCTACAGGATGAAATCACCCTGCGCGACCTGCCGGTTACGCTGCTGGGCGGTACCCGTTATGACTCTTATCGCGGCAGCAGCGACGGCTATGAAGATGTCGATGCCGATAAATGGTCGTCCCGCGCCGGATTAACGGTTGCGCCAACTGACTGGCTGATGCTGTTCGGTTCATACGCTCAGGCTTTCCGTGCCCCGACTATGGGCGAGATGTATAACGATGCGAAACACTTTTCGATTGGTCGTTTTTACACCAACTACTGGGTGCCGAACCCTAACCTGCGCCCGGAAACCAACGAAACACAGGAATACGGATTTGGCCTGCGCTTTGACGATCTTCTGATGGCGAGCGACGCGCTCGAATTTAAAGCCAGCTATTTCGACACCAAAGCGAAAGATTACATCTCCACCAGCGTCGATTTCGCCGCTGCGACAACCACGTCCTATAACGTACCCAACGCCAAAATCTGGGGCTGGGACGTGATGGCGAAATATTCCACCGACCTGTTCAGCCTCGACATGGCCTATAACCGCACACGCGGAAAAGATACTGACACCGGCGAATACATTTCCAGCATTAACCCTGACACCGTCACCAGCAAACTGAATGTGCCGGTTGCGCACAGCGGTTTCTCTGTCGGCTGGATAGGGACATTTGCTGACCGTTCAACGCATATCAGCAGCACCTACGCTAAACAGCCCGGCTATGCGGTAAACGATTTCTACGTGAGCTATCAGGGCCAACAAGCGCTGAAAGGCATGACCACCACGCTGCTACTGGGCAACGCCTTCGACAAAGAGTACTGGTCACCGCAAGGAATTCCGCAGGATGGTCGTAATGGCAAAATTTTCGTGAGTTATCAGTGGTAATCACTTTTCCCCGGTTCGCCGGGGCCGCAATCTGGAAGGAAGAGACAATGAATCATTACACACGCTGGCTGGAACTGAAGAAAGAAAATCCTGGCAAATACGCACGTGATATTGCGGGGTTGATGAATATTAGCGAAGCCGAACTGACCTTTGCTCGCGTCGGTCACGACGCCTGGCGCTTACGTGGTGAAGTGCGTGAAATTCTCAGCGCACTGGAAGCAGTTGGCGAAACCAAATGTATTTGCCGCAATGAATACGCAGTACATGAGCAGGTAGGTGCTTTTACCAATCAGCACCTCAACGGTCATGCCGGACTGGTTCTCAATCCGCGCGCCCTCGATCTGCGTCTGTTCCTGAATCAGTGGGCCAGTACCTTTCATATCAGCGAAACAACCGCCCATGGTGAGCGTCAGAGCATTCAGTTCTTCGACCATCAGGGAGATGCGCTGCTGAAGGTCTATACCACGCAAAATACCCTCGTTGAGGAATGGGCAGCGTTGCTGACCCGTTTCATCTTTGCAGAAAACCCGCCGCTGGCACTGCAACCCGCCAACAATTCTGCGCCTGCCGCCGTCACGGTCGATGCGCAGACCGTCGATCAAGAGTGGCGAGCGATGACCGATGTCCACCAGTTCTTCGGTCTGCTGAAACGCCATGAACTCACCCGTCAACAAGCGTTTAATCTGGTGGGCGACGATCTGGCCTGTAAGGTTTCTAATAGCGCACTGGCGCAGTTACTCGACACCGCGCGTCAGGATGGCAACGAAATTATGGTTTTTGTGGGTAATCGCGGCTGTGTACAGATTTTTACCGGCGTGATTGAAAAACTGGTACCGATGAAAGGCTGGCTAAACATCTTCAACCCAACCTTTACCCTGCATCTGCTGGAAGAGAGCGTGGCCGAAACGTGGGTAACGCGCAAACCGACCGCCGATGGTCACGTCACCAGTCTGGAACTGTTTGCTGCCGACGGTACGCAAATCGCACAACTGTATGGTCAACGTACGGAAGGCGAGCCGGAACAGACGCAATGGCGCACACAGATTGACGCGCTAACGCCGAAAGGACTGGCCGCATGAAAAAACTGCTGGCCCTGATCGCGCTGCTGCCCTTCGCCGCACTGGCTGCACCCGAGGAACGAGTTGTTGCCCTCGGTGGCGATGTCACCGAGATCGTATACGCACTGGGAGCACAACCCTCCCTTGTGGCGAGAGACAGCACCAGCCAATGGCCTGCTGCGGCAACCGCGTTACCTGATGTTGGTTATTTGCGCCAGCTCAACGCCGAAGGGATCCTTGCCACACGCCCTACGCTGGTCCTTGCCAGCGCGCAGGCGCAGCCTTCTCTGGTGTTAAAACAGATCGAGCAGAGCAACGTCAGGGTTGTCACGATCCCAGCAAGCAACGATCTTAACGCGATTGATGAAAAAGTTAGGGTTATCGCCGAGGCTACCCATCGGGAGGCCGACGGCGAAACGCTGCGCGCAACGTTACGTCAGGAACTGGCGACGCTCCCGTCATCTGAACTTAATAAACGTGTGCTGTTTATTCTCAATCATGGTGGGATGACCGCGATGGCGGCGGGCCAGCAAACCGGAGCCGATGCGGCGATTCGTGCCGCTGGTCTACGCAACGCGATGCAGGGCGTTAATCGCTATCAGCCGCTGTCACAAGAAGGCGTCATTGCCAGCCAGCCCGATCTGGTAGTGATTTCACAAGAAGGTGTTAAGGCGATGGGTGGCGAGGCAAACCTGTGGGCGCTGCCGGGGCTGGCGCAAACACCTGCGGGACGGAATAAACAGGTATTACAGGTTGATGATATGGCACTGCTTGGCTTCAGTATCCGTACGCCGCACGCCATACTGCAGCTTCGCGCGAAAGCAGAGCAATTACCCTGATGTCCCGGCGGATCACCTGTTCGTTGTGGATGTTGGCATTGATGCTGCTTGTAATGACGGTTCTGGCTACCGGTTTTGGCGCGTTGCGCCTGCCGGTAAGTCTGCTCTGGCGTGATGACGATGAGGCATTGCGTCAAATCTGGCTCACGATTCGTCTGCCCCGCGTCCTGCTGGCGCTGGTAATTGGCGGCTCTCTGGCGCTCGCTGGCTGCGTGATGCAGGGGCTGTTTCGCAATCCACTTGCAGACCCTGGATTACTGGGAATAAGCAGCGGCGCCGCCTGCGCTGTGGCCCTGTGGGTGGTGCTGCCTGTCTCCTTGCCCGCGCTGCTGATGTTGTATGCTCCAATGCTGGCCGCTTTTTTCGGCGCGCTGGCGGCAACGGTAGTGATTTTTATCCTCAGCCAACAGCGCGACGGTTCACTCTCACGCCTGCTGCTGGTCGGCATTGCCATTAACGCGCTCTGTGGGGCGGCGGTTGGCGTTTTGTCGTGGGTCAGTAATGATGCGCAACTGCGCCAGCTGTCGCTATGGGGAATGGGAAGTCTGGGGGCCGCGCAGTGGTCCACACTGTTGGCTGTCACTTCACTGACAATCCCGACAGTGCTGATCATCTGGCGACTTGCTCCGGCGCTGAATCTTCTGCAGCTGGGGGAGGAAGAGGCGCATTATCTCGGCGTTGATGTGCGTACAATCCAGCGTATTTTGCTGCTTTGTAGCGCATTACTGGTTGCCTCAGCCGTGGCGGTAAGCGGCGTGATTGGCTTTATCGGGTTGGTCATCCCACATTTAATACGTATGTGGCTCGGCTCAGACCATCGGGCCGTTATTCCGGGTTCCGTGCTGGCGGGCGCGTTTTTATTGCTGATTGCCGACACGCTGGCCCGTACGGCGGTTGCGCCTGCGGAGATGCCGGTCGGTCTGTTGACCAGTCTTCTCGGCGCACCGTGGTTTTTATGGCTTATTTTTCGTCAGCGAGGACCGCATGGCTGAACATTTCATCGCTGAAGGGCTTCACTATCACGTAGCTGACAGAGCGGTGATCGATGACGTATCGCTCGCCCTTACAAAAGGTGAACTGGTGGCACTGATCGGCCCAAACGGTGCGGGGAAATCCACTCTGCTACGCTTGCTGACCGGTTTTCTGAAACCGGCTACCGGGCGCTGCGTGCTGGCGGGCAAACCGCTGGAGGAGTGGCCTACCCAAATGCTGTCGCGACACCGGGCGGTAATGCGTCAGCAAACGCAACTGGGATTTGACTGGCCGGTAGAGGCCGTCATCGCGATGGGTCGCGCGCCCTGGACCCAACGACCGGAACCTGGGCTTATTGCACAGGTAATGGAGATGACCGGATGTACGCCTCTGGCAGGCCGGCAATACGCCGCGCTTTCCGGCGGTGAGCAACAGCGCGTGCAGTTAGCCCGTGCGCTGGCGCAACTCTGGTGCGACGGTGCGCCTCGCGGTTGGTTATTCCTTGATGAACCGACCTCCGCGCTGGATCTTTACCACCAGCAGCATCTGTTGCGCATGCTAAAAACGCTAACCGCTTCGGGTGAGCTGCATGTGTGCATTGTGCTTCACGATCTGAACCTCGCCGCACTGTGGGCAGACAGAATAGTGCTGCTGCACAACGGCAGGCTGGTGTCGCAGGGAACACCGGAAACTGTGTTACAGGCCGATGATCTGAAGCGCTGGTACGGTGCTCAGGTACACGTTGGCCAGCATCCGGCCAACGCTTCCCCGCAGGTATTTCTGGCCCCTTAGCTTGAACAACTCACTTCCAGCCGTTTGCCCCAGTCAGGTGGACGGCTGGCATAGTCGTCATCGCGATCGGCAAACGGGGTACGCAACGCCTGGTGCAACCGATGCAGTTCGGCGTAATCCCCCTGCTCTGCCTGACTAATCGCCCGTTGCGCCAGCCAGTTACGTAATACCATCGCCGGATTTGCCGCCTTCATCTGTGTTTGTCTGACTGCATCGGCAATATTGTCTTGCTGAAGGCGCGAGCGATACCGCGTGAACCAGTCGTCAAATGCTGCGCGGTCGATAAACTCATCGCGCAACGGAGATTGCGCACTGTGCTGCTCCGTTTCGCTGAGCATGCGAAACGTTCGCGTATAGTCGCTTCTTTCTCGCGCCATCAGGCTAAACAGTTCGCTAAGCAGTTCGTTATCGTCTTTCTGCTCGCTAAAGAAGCCGAGCTTTTGCCGCATCCGCTGACCATAGCGAGTTAATAGCGCCAGCTGGTAACTGTCCAGCGCATCATTTAGCGCCTCGACCGGGATAAACGGCGACAGGGTTTGCGCCAGACGTTGCAGGTTCCACAACGCGGCGGCCGGTTGATTATCGAAACTGTATCGCCCCTGGTTGTCAGAGTGGTTGCAGATATAATCAGGCACGTAATCATCAAGAAAACCGAATGGACCGTAATCCATTGTCAGACCCAGAATCGACATGTTGTCCGTGTTCATAACACCATGCGCAAATCCTACCGCCTGCCAGTCAGCGATTAACGTCGCAGTACGCGTGACAACATCGTTAAACCACAGCTGATACTTATCGGCTTCTTCCTGCCATTGCGGCCAGTAATGGCGAATCGCAAAGTCAGCCAACTCGCGCACTTTTTCCGGCTCTCGGCGATAGTAAAAATGCTCAAAATGGCCAAACCGCATATGGCTTTGCGCCACGCGAATGAGCATCGCCCCTGCTTCGACCGTTTCGCGATAAACCGGCGTGTCGCTGGTGACAATCGACAATGCCCGCGTGGTCGGTATTCCCAGGTAATGCATCGCTTCACTGGCCAGGCTTTCACGAATGGTCGAGCGCAGCACGGCACGCCCATCACCCATGCGGGAATACGGCGTGAGTCCGGCGCCTTTCAGGTGCCAGTCAAACGTTGAACCATCCGCGAGCTGTTGTTCGCCCAGCAGGATCCCACGTCCGTCGCCAAGCTGACCAGCCCAGACACCGAACTGATGCCCACTATAAACCTGGGCTAAAGGCGACATCCCGGAAAGCAACGATTCGCCGCCCCAAACGCCTGCACCAGTCGGAATATCAAATAGCGCCGCAGGAATTGCTAATTGCTCCGCCAGCGCATCGTTATGCCAGATAAGGCGCGCGTTTTTCAGAGGGGTGGGTGAAAGCGCGGTATAGGTTGCTGGTAGTTCATCACGCCAGCGAGTGGTAAAAGACAGGGTCATAGGGCCTCCTGCCTCTAGTGTAGACTGTTAATAGGCTGTCAAACACCAGCAAATAAAAGGGTTATATCTTAGCGAGCGAAATTATCTGCGCAGGAGGCACCGCAGGCCACAATCCTCCCTGCATGGCACTGAATCCCACAGGCAAGACGCGCTCCAGCATCTCTTGTGTATCAATTCCGCTAATGATTATTGACTCACAGCTGGGCGATAGTTGCGCCAGAATAGCCCGCATAAACGGTTCAAACGAAATATGTGCAATCCTTTGTTGAACAAAGTTTTTATCCAGCACGACGTGTTTGAACAGGCCGTCAAAAATTGCCCGGGTTGATATACCGCCAGAACCATAGTTTGTCAGGACTAATGGAAATCGCGCAGCAAGTGCGGCCAATACTGGATTATCTTTACCTTTGTTTAACTCCGGATAGCTTTCATTAATAGTCAGCTCCAGAAATGAAAATCGTTCAACTTGTGAAGCAAATTCAGTATCTGATAATAAAGTATTAGCAACTGCTGGCGTTAAATTAATCCAGGCGGATACTTTTCGCTGAATAAAAAAATGTTGGCACGTTTCGATTAATTCTAGTTTTTCTACAAATAAACGACATTGTTCGTCGTCTGACATCCGAGGTAGGACCAGCTCGGTGGGTATACGCACATCCCCATGCGCACTGGCGAAACTGGTGATGATATCGACGAATTCAAGATCGCCTTTTTCGCTTCTCGCAGGAAGAAAAGAGAACTCAGAATGGTAAAGATTATCCAGTGAAACAATCATCGTGCCAGCCCCGCTGCATGGGTGTTATCCGGCATCCTGTAGCAAAGGATGGAGAAATACGTTACTGCTGATGCAAGTAGAGGCCCTTTCATTTTTCCCTTTTTAGCCGGTAAATCGAATCCTTTTTTTTAGCTTATCCTGATTATAAGCGAATATCCAGCTTTGCACTTTTTAATATCTCGGAATAAATCATATTTTTAGCAAGATACGCTCTTAATGTTCAGGGGTATTGTCTAACCAAAAGCAGAAATAAAAGTTAACTTTCAAATGGTGATGTTGAGGCTGCGCACTCGATGGCAGCCTCGGGGTTGCGGGGGATTAAATACGTCGTGCCTGCCAAAAGTTTTTACGCCAGTAAACGTTATCCAGAGACGAGCGCATCACGCCACGACTGGTTGAAGCATGAATAAATTGATTATTGGTATCGTAAATACCAACATGCAGACCGCTTTCCCCAGACCCGGTTTTAAAGAAAACCAGATCGCCGGGCAGCAAATCGTCTTTATCAATTTCGGTACCAATCTTTGATTGCGTACGCGTATCGCGCGGGAGTTGCAGGTCGAATTTATCGCGCATCGTCATCAAAACAAATCCAGAACAATCCACCCCACTACGGCTCATGCCGCCATAACGATAGGGTGTGCCATGCCAGGTTTGTAGCTGATCATTAAGACCGGCGATAACGGCAATAGAATCCGACAAGCGGGCATTTGGCGCAGGTGCACGATGGCTGCTGCAACCCGCCAAAAACAATGCTGTGATGAAAAGTAGCCAAAAGCGCATTCAGTACGAATCCTCTGAATTTTATTTTTATGCCAATTTAGCGTGGAAATTATATGATTTTCAAGAACCCATTTCACTTAAGTGGTTGATATGAGCATTCTGTGCCCTTCAATATCCAAACGTCGGAAGTTGACGCCATAGGCCGCAGACAGATTGGCCGGCGTCAGTACCGCATCTCGTGAACCACTGGCAAGCAGTTTCCCGCGTTTGAGTAGCCAGGCTTTATGCGCATGGCGTAAGGTGTGATTAAGGTCGTGGCTACTCATCACAATCGCTATGCCCTGCAAACACAGCTGACTCAACAAGCGGTCCAGTGCGTTTTGTTGCGCGACGTCCAGACTGTTCATCGGCTCATCCAGCAGTAAAAGCTGACCTAATGGATTCGCTTGTGGGCAAATCTGCAGGATAACCGCAGCCAGGCGCACACGCTGCCACTCACCGCCGGAGAGTTGGTTCACGCCGCGCCCCAGTTTATCTCCCAGGCCGAGCGCATCGGCGATCTCCTGTAACAGATCGGTGCGTGCTTTGTCGGGTTGATGCAGCGTCAGAAAATGCCAGACCGGCATGGCAAACGGCGGATTTTGCTGTTGCGCAAGATAGGCGCGATATTGCGCCAGCCTGGCGGCCGGCCATTCCTCCAACGGCATATCACCAAAAGTGATACTGCCCTCTCCGTTTGTCAGACCCGCCATACGCGCCAACAACGTACTTTTTCCGGCACCGTTTGGTCCCACTAAATGCAGGATCTCTCCTGCTTTTATCTCACCAGAAAGCGGGCCGAGACGGGTCGATTCCGCGACGTCCTGTAGCTGCATCAATCGAGACATTAGTTTGCCAGCGCCTGCTTGATGGTTTGCACCAGGATGGGATCCTCAGGCGTCATATCCGGTGAGAATCGTTGCAGCACTTTTCCATCGCGACCCACTAAAAACTTCTCGAAATTCCACAGGATATCGTCCGGGTAAAGCGGCGCACGACCTTTGCTCGCCATTCGCTCGTAGAACCCACTGTCCGCAGGCGCAACGGCCGTTGGTGCGGCATCAATCAGCTTCTGATACAGCGGATGGCGTCCCTCACCGTTGACGTCAATTTTGCTGAACATCGGGAAAGTTACGCCCCATGTGGTACTGCAGTACGTTTTTATTTCCTCTTCGCTGCCCGGCTCCTGGCCCAGAAACTGATTGCAAGGGAAACCAAGAACGCTGAAGCCCTGTTGGTGCCAGGCTTTCTGCAGATTCTCCAGTTGCTCGTACTGCGGCGTCAGTCCACATTTTGAAGCAACGTTGACGATTAACAGCACATTCCCGGAATACGGCTGCAGTGAGGTAACCTCGCCGTCAATGGTCGTCACTTCTGTATCGAGGATAGAGTTTTGCATAGCATCTCCAGAACAACAGGTGGATTTTCAGTTTTTAATCATAGACCGAACCAACGCGTTCTAGCGCGCGGCTTTTAACAATAGCCAGATAAATACCGGTGCACCCATGGTGGCCGTTACCACGCCGATAGGTAACTCAGCCGAGGCCAGCACCAAACGCGCGACAACATCAGCAAACAATAATGCGATTGCGCCAGCCAACGCACAACCTGGCAGTAAAACACGGTGATCGGTGAGGCCGCACAGTCGCAAAATATGCGGGATCACAAGCCCAATAAAACCAATCGCCCCTGCCAGAGCCACGCTCACGCCAACCATCCAGCCAGTGGCAACCACCAGCAGGTTGCGCCAGAACCATAATGGCAGTCCCAGCTGACGCGCAGAAGTCTCTCCTAACGCCAGCATATTCATCGGCTGCGACTGACAGCAAATCCACACCAGCACCGGAATCAACGCCACCATGAGCCAGGCCTGATGCCAGTCTACGCCACCGAAGCCCCCCATCATCCAGTACATCAGCTGTCGTAAGTCAAACGAGGTAGAGAAGTAGATAGCCCATGTCATCAGCGCGCTACAGATTATCCCCAGCGCCACCCCCGCCAGCAGCAGACGGCTGGTAGACAGATGTCGACGGGCGAAACGTAGCAGAATAAGCGTGATAACCAGCGCCCCGGCAATGGCGCAAAGGCCCAACGCCCAGCCGGGGAGTTGCCCCTGCCCCAGCAGCACCGCCGCGATAAGCCCGACTCCCGCGCCGTTAGATACGCCCAGTAATCCAGGCTCTGCGAGCGGGTTTTCAAACAGAGCTTGCATCACTGCGCCAGATAAGGCCAATGCAGCGCCTACCAGCAAAACGGCAAGGGTACGGGGAAGTCGAATTTGCCAGACGAACAGATCGCCGCGGGCGCTGAACCAGTCGCCGGGAGCGATCCATTGTTCTCCTGCGCACAAGCTTAGAATCGTTGCCAGTAGCATAAGTACTGACAGTGACAGTATCCAGCGCACATTTCGGCGCTGTTGTTGATGGGCGAAAGTCAGCATGTTTTCCATTCTGCTGAAAAGAGATGGAGGTGATTCTACGGTGCTGATTCGGTAGTGAAAAGGAAAAAGGCCGCATAGCGGCCTTTTTAGTTATACGCATCATACTCTGCGTATCGTTAAATCACTCTTCTTTGGGCGTTGCGTTTTCAACCCGGCTTTTTAACTTCTGTCCGGGTCTGAAGGTCACCACGCGCCGTGCTGTAATGGGAATATCTTCGCCCGTTTTCGGGTTACGGCCCGGACGTTGATTCTTATCACGCAGATCGAAGTTACCAAAACCAGAGAGTTTTACCTGCTCACCATTTTCCAGAGCACGACGGATCTCTTCGAAAAACAGCTCGACCAGTTCTTTGGCATCCCGCTTGCTAAGCCCAAGCTTATCAAACAGATATTCTGACATTTCAGCTTTTGTAAGCGCCATAGGTTCAATCCCTCAATGATGCCTGGAATCGCTCTTTTAATGCCTCTACACATTTGGCGACGGTAGCGGCAATCTCCTCTTCTTCAAGTGTACGGCTGGTATCCTGAAGGATCAGGCTGATAGCGAGGCTCTTATAGCCCTCCGCAACACCCTTACCGCGGTACACGTCAAATAAGTTTACGCCAACTACCTGATTTACGCCAACTTTCTTACACTCGGATAAAATATCCGCAGCGGGAACGTTTTCTGCGACAACGACTGCGATATCGCGACGGTTCGCTGGGAAGCGAGAAACTTCACGCGCCTGAGGCACCACGCGGTCTGCGAGCTTATTCCACTCCAGTTCAAACACCAGAGTGCGACCGTTCAGATCCAGTTTACGTTCCAGTTCAGGATGAACAACCCCAATGAAACCAATACGTTCACCTTTCAGATAAATCGCCGCAGACTGACCCGGATGCAGTGCTGGATTCGCTTCAGCTTTGAACTGAATGTCCGCCAGTTTGCCGGTCAGATCGAGAACCGCTTCCAGATTGCCTTTCAGATCATAGAAATCAACGGTCTCTTTTGCCAGATTCCAGTGTTCATCATGACGGTTACCGCAGATCACGCCCGCCAGCATTAGATCCTGACGGATCCCGAGGTTGGCCTGCGTATCTGGCACGAAACGTAAACCCGTTTCGAAAATACGTACGCGGTTCTGCTGACGATTCTGGTTATACACTACCGTAGACAGCAAGCCGGTCCACAGGGACAAACGCATTGCCGACATATCAATAGAGATTGGGCTTGGCAGCAGCAGCGCTTCTTCACCCGGGTGCAGCAGCGACTGGACTTTCGGGTCGACGAAGCTATAGGTAATGACTTCCTGGTAGCCTTTGTCATTCAGCATGGTTTTTACACGTTTCAGCGACAAATCCGCTTCACGATGCGTACCCATGATAAGACCCGCCTGAATCGGCGTGTTCGGGATATTGTCATAACCGTATACGCGGGCGACTTCTTCGACCAGGTCTTCTTCGATTTCCATATCGAAACGCCAGCTCGGCGCGACCGCTTTCCACTCATCCTGCCCTTCCGTCACGTCACAACCCAGACGACGCAGAATGTCACTCACCTGCTCATCGGCAATATGGTGTCCGATCAGACGATCCAGTTTGCTACGACGAAGCGTAATGGTTGCGCGTTTTGGCAGCGTGGCTTCATTCGTCACGTCAATGACTGGGCCCGCTTCACCGCCGCAGATATCAATCAGCAGGCGCGTTGCACGTTCCATGGCCTTATGTTGCAGCGCAGGATCGACACCACGCTCATAGCGGTGAGATGCATCGGTGTGCAGACCGTGACGACGCGCGCGACCGGTAATAGACAGCGGGCTGAAGAATGCACATTCCAGCAGGACGTTTTGTGTTTCATCATTCACGCCGGAATGTTCGCCACCAAAGATGCCGCCCATCGCCAGCGCTTTGTTGTGGTCCGCAATCACCAGCGTATCTGCATTCAGCTTCGCTTCGCTGCCGTCCAGCAATACCAGGGTCTCACCCTCTTTTGCCATACGGACAACAATTCCGCCTTCAATGCGGTCTTTGTCGAATGCGTGCATCGGCTGACCCAGTTCGAGCAGCACATAGTTAGTCACGTCAACCACGGCATCGATAGAACGAATACCACAACGGCGCAGTTTTTCTTTCATCCACAGCGGGGTCGGCGCTTTAACATTGATGCCTTTCACCACGCGGCCCAGATAGCGTGGGCAGGCTTCCACGGCTTCGACCTGAATCGGCAGGACGTCGCTAATGGTCGCGGCTACTGGCGCGATTTCCGGCTCAACCAGCGGGGCTTTGTTCAGTACAGCAACGTCACGCGCTACACCGATGATGCCTAAGCAGTCGGCGCGGTTCGGCGTGACGCTGATTTCGATGGTGTTGTCGTCAAGCTTCAGGTATTCACGGATATCGGTGCCAATTGGCGCATCGGCAGGCAGTTCGATAATCCCGTTATGATCGTCGGAAATACCCAGCTCGGAGAACGAGCACAGCATACCTTCAGACGGTTCACCGCGCAGTTTCGCGGCTTTAATTTTGAAATCGCCCGGCAGAACGGCACCAACGGTTGCCACAGCCACTTTCAGCCCCTGACGGCAGTTTGGCGCGCCGCAGACGATATCCAGCAGCCGGTCGCCGCCTACATTCACTTTGGTGACGCGCAGTTTGTCAGCGTTAGGGTGTTGGCCGCATTCAACCACTTCACCTACCACAACGCCATTGAACGCGCCGGAAACAGGTTCCACACCGTCAACTTCAAGACCCGCCATCGTGATTTGGTTTGACAGCGCATCGCTATCAATCGCCGGATTTACCCATTCGCGTAACCACAGTTCACTGAATTTCATTGTTTTATCCTGCCTTTATTTAAACTGTTTGAGGAAACGCAGATCGTTTTCGAAGAAAGAACGCAGATCGGTAACGCCATAACGCAGCATAGTAAGACGCTCCATACCCATACCGAATGCAAAGCCGGAATAGATTTCCGGATCGATGCCAACATTACGCAACACGTTCGGGTGAACCATCCCGCAGCCCAGCACTTCCAGCCATTTGCCGTTTTTGCCCATCACGTCAACTTCCGCAGATGGTTCAGTGAACGGGAAGTAGGAAGGACGGAAACGAACCTGCAGGTCTTCTTCAAAGAAGTTGCGCAGGAAATCGTGCAGTGTGCCTTTCAGGTTGGTGAAATTGATGTTGGTATCAACAATCAGCCCTTCCATCTGGTGGAACATTGGGGTGTGAGTCTGATCGTAATCGTTACGATATACGCGGCCCGGGGCGATAATACGGATCGGCGGCTGTTTTTCTTTCATGGTGCGGATCTGCACGCCGGAAGTCTGTGTGCGCAGCAGACGCGTCGCGTCAAACCAGAAAGTGTCGTGGTCAGCGCGCGCCGGGTGATGGCCAGGAATGTTGAGCGCATCGAAGTTATGATAGTCATCTTCGATTTCCGGACCGGTCGCCACGGTAAAGCCCAGCTCACCGAAGAAACTTTCAATCCTGTCGATTGTACGCGTCACCGGGTGCAGACCGCCGTTTTCGATACGACGCCCAGGGAGGGAGATATCGATCGTTTCTTCAGCCAGACGAGCATTCAGCGCAGCACTTTCTAATTCGGCCTTACGCGCGTTCAGCGCTTGCTGTACCTGCTCTTTGGCTTCGTTAATCACCGCACCTGCTGCCGGGCGCTCTTCTGGCGGCAGTTCGCGCAGGGTTGTCATCTGAAGGGTCAGGTGCCCTTTCTTGCCCAAATATTCGACGCGGACATTGTCTAACGCGGCAACATCTGAAGCCTGGTTAATGGCGGCCGTTGCACTGGCAACCAGCTCTGCGAGATGTGACATGGTTTTCCTCGTTATGTTGCGATATTCACTAGTCGCTCGTATATACGTAAAATCATTCAAGTTGTATCAACGCGGCCAAAGAGCGAATGCAGCCAATATAGAAACAACTTGAAGGATGACGCGTATAAAAAAAGCCTCCACCAGGGAGGCTTTTAGGCGCTGTTTTCCGTTTCTTCTTTCACGCGCAAGCCTCCTGAGTTCAGGTGCTAAAGTAAAAGAAGAAGCGGAAAATAGCAGCATTCATGCTTGCGTTACCTTGTGTGGTAAAAACCGGACAACCTTTATTGAAAAGGCTTACGGATAGATTGTCAACTAATTGATTGCACTACAAATAAAAGAGAGGGAGCCAGGCTCCCTCTTTTCACCGGCTTATGCCAGAGCTGCTTTCGCTTTTTCGACCAGAGCGGTGAACGCTACTTTGTCGAATACTGCGATGTCAGCCAGGATCTTACGGTCGATTTCAACAGAGGCTTTTTTCAGGCCGTTGATGAATTTGCTGTAAGAAATACCGTTCTGACGTGCTGCTGCGTTGATACGCGCAATCCACAGTTGACGGAACTGACGCTTTTTCTGACGACGGTCACGATAAGCGTACTGACCAGCTTTGATAACAGCCTGGAAGGCAACGCGGTATACGCGAGAACGCGCACCGTAGTAGCCTTTAGCTTGTTTCAAAATTTTCTTGTGACGTGCACGGGCAACTACACCACGTTTTACGCGAGCCATATGTGCTCTCCTGTATCTATATTCTTAGTAAAAAAATGAATTAAACGTTAACGGCTTATGCGTACGGCAGGCACGCGATAACCAGACCCAGATCGCCTTTAGACACGAGGCCTTTTGGACGCAGGTGACGTTTACGCTTAGTAGATTTTTTGGTCAGAATATGACGCAGGTTTGCGTGCTTACGCTTAAATCCACCACCACCGGTTTTTTTGAAACGCTTAGCAGCACCGCGTACGGTCTTAATTTTTGGCATTTTAATAACTTCCACTTCGCATTGTTAATAAACGAAACGTAGGCGAACAACGGCTGTGAAACCCGTAGGCTCCACAGACATTGCTACTTGAAGGCCTTACTGTTTCTTCTTAGGAGCGAGCACCATGATCATCTGGCGGCCTTCGATCTTCGTAGGGAAGGATTCGACTACTGCCAGTTCACTCAGATCGTCACGGACGCGGTTGAGCACTTCCATACCGATCTGTTGGTGGGCCATCTCACGACCGCGAAAACGCAGCGTGATCTTAGCCTTATCGCCATCTTCCAGAAAGCGTACCAGGCTGCGGAGTTTTACCTGGTAATCGCCATCGTCGGTGCCAGGACGGAATTTAATTTCCTTAACCTGGATAACTTTTTGCTTTTTCTTCTGTTCCTTAGAAGACTTACTCTTTTCATAAAGGAACTTGCCGTAGTCCATAATACGACAAACTGGCGGTTCGGCGTTAGGGCTGATTTCAACTAAATCTACTCCAGCTTCTTCAGCTTTTTCGATCGCTTCTCTCAGACTCACAATACCCAAAGCTTCGCCTTCCAGACCTGTTAAGCGAACTTCCAGGGCGCGAATCTCGCCATTGATACGATTCGGACGTGCCGTTTGAACTCGTTTTCCGCCTTTAATACCTTATTCCTCCAGTTGTTGAAGACTGCGGCTGCGAATCTCTTGTTGCAGCTTCTCAATCACTTCATTTACGTCCAGGCTGCCCAAGTCTTTGCCACGACGGGTGCGCACGGCAACTTTGCCTGCTTCTACCTCTTTGTCGCCACAGACCAACATGTAAGGGACACGACGTAAAGTGTGCTCGCGGATTTTAAAGCCAATCTTCTCATTTCTCAAGTCTGCTTTTACACGAATACCCGCATTTTGTAGTTTCTGCGTTAATTCGTTAACGTATTCAGACTGAGAATCGGTGATGTTCATGACCACAACCTGAACCGGCGCGAGCCAGGTCGGGAAGAAGCCCGCGAACTCTTCGGTCAGGATACCGATGAAACGTTCCATCGACCCAAGAATTGCACGGTGAATCATAACCGGAACCTGACGCTCGTTGTTTTCGCCAACGTAAGAGGCGCTTAAACGGGACGGCAGGGAGAAGTCCAGCTGTACAGTACCGCACTGCCATGCACGATCGAGGCAGTCATACAGGGTAAATTCAATTTTCGGACCGTAGAACGCGCCCTCACCCAGTTGGAACTCAAACGGGATGTTGTTTTCTTCCAGCGCAACGGCCAGGTCAGCTTCAGCACGGTCCCACATTTCATCGCTACCGATACGTTTTTCGGGGCGAGTGGACAGTTTGACGACGATTTTCTCGAAGCCAAAGGTGCTGTACATATCGTAGACCATACGAATGCACGCGTTAACTTCATCACGAATCTGCTCTTCAGTACAGAAGATATGTGCATCATCTTGAGTGAAGCCACGAACACGCATCAGGCCATGCAGCGCACCTGACGGTTCATTACGGTGGCAGCTACCAAACTCAGCCATACGCAGCGGCAGATCGCGATAGGATTTCAGACCCTGATTAAAGATCTGCACGTGGCCTGGGCAGTTCATTGGCTTAATGCAGTATTCACGGTTCTCAGAAGAGGTGGTGAACATTGCATCTTTGTAGTTGTCCCAGTGACCTGTTTTTTCCCACAGCACACGGTCCATCATGAACGGACCTTTCACTTCCTGATACTGGTATTCTTTCAGTTTTGAACGAACGAATACTTCCAGTTCACGGAAGATAGTCCAGCCATCGTTGTGCCAGAACACCATACCCGGTGCTTCTTCCTGCATATGATACAGGTCAAGCTGTTTACCGATTTTACGGTGATCGCGTTTGGCCGCTTCTTCCAGACGTTGCAGGTAGGCATTCAGGGCTTTTTTATCTGCCCATGCAGTACCATAAATACGCTGCAGCATCTTGTTATTGCTGTCGCCACGCCAGTATGCCCCTGCGGTCTTCATCAGTTTGAAGTGATGGCAGAAACGCATGTTCGGCACGTGCGGGCCACGGCACATATCGACATATTCTTCATGATGGTACAAGCCAGGCTTGTCATCATGGGCAATGTTTTCATCAAGAATGGAGACTTTATAGGTCTCGCCACGCTTCACGAAGGTTTCACGCGCTTCGTACCAGCTGACTTTCTTCTTAATGACATCGTAGTTTTTCTCAGCGAGCTCGTGCATCCGCTTCTCGAGCGCGTCGACGTCTTCCTGGGTTAACGTACGGTCAAGATCGATATCGTAGTAAAAACCGTTATCAACAACCGGTCCGATCGCCATTTTGGTGTGCGGCCAGAGTTGTTTGATCGCGTGCCCTAACAGGTGCGCACAGGAGTGACGAATGATCTCCAGACCTTCTTCATCCTTCGCGGTGATGATGGAGAGCTTCGCATCATGCTCAATCAGATCGGAAGCATCTACCAGCTCACCGTCAACACGGCCAGCAATAGTGGCTTTCGCCAGACCTGGACCGATGTCCAGCGCAACATCCATGGGGCTTACAGCGTGGTCGTAATGGCGTTGGCTGCCATCAGGAAGAGTAATAACAGGCATGTTATATCCTTATTTGCAGTGGTGCCCCACACGTAAGAGCACATACAAAGATTCAATATTTAAAATTATCAAAAAGGTCTGGGCTGATTCCCGCTTCACTCTGCGAAATATGTCACTGGTCGCCTTAGAGACCACACTGGACCTACACCCGCTTTTTGATAACACCGTTTGACAGTGTACACGGCATTACGGGTCGATCAAAGCAACAATCAACGCGCGCTCTATGATGCAAATCAATTCACTGACACCCAACTGTCTTTGTTACACTTGCACAAAGTCATCTAACCTGAGCAGGAAAAAAACAATGCCCACAAATCGCTTTGCGAAGAAACACTGGAAGATGGTTGTGATTCTGCTCGTTATTTGTGCGGCCATGTTGATGCTGCGCTGGGCTGCGATGATCTGGGGCTAAATGACGCTCACCCACTGTTCCGCTTTCGTTTATTTATCGATTAATCGAATTTGTCTGAAAATAGCGCGTTATGAACAGATAAAAAAATAAAACGCAAATTAAATATTAAATAAACTTAACTTTAATTTAGAAAAGCCAGGTCATTTATTTGACCCGGCTTGTCGTTACATCCGATAGCCGAGGGAAACTGTCGTGCGGCGATCGGTATGCTCCGGCGCTGTTGCCGGCGGTTCAGAGTTCCAGGTCACGTTGTAAGCCACCTTTAACCCAAAGTGCTCGTTGATGGCAACGTTGAGGGCAGTTTCAGAGTTGAGCGTGGTATCGTCAGCGCCGAATACCGACACACCCTGAGTAAACTTGGTATTGTCCGTCATCTGCCATGCATAAGCCCCGGACGCATAGCCCAACGGCTGTGTTTCGGTGGTGCCATCCGTGTGCTCGTCATAGCGCACGCCAGGACCGAATTCGAAACGGAAGCTGTGCACAGGTCCGTTGAGGAACTGACGACCGTAACCTGCGGTCAGTACGTCACGCTCGCGATAACCGTTGTAACGGTCGGTCAACCAGCTTGCCTGCCCAAAGAGATAGTCATAGTCGGTCATGTTATAACGACTACGGCCACCTACGGCATATTTCTCCGATGAACGCTCATCATTTGAGGAGGTATTGCTGGCATTTCCCCACAGAGACCATGCGGTCGTTTGGCCGTACCAGGTCATGGTGGTATCTGCGGTTAAAGAAGAACTTTTTGTGTTGCCTGACTGGGCGAGATATCCCGCGTTCAGGTTACCTTCAAAGGGTTTTTTCGCGCTGGAAGGGTCATCCATGACAGTAAAAACGGAATCATCGGCTACAGCATGCATTGACGCAAGCAGGCCTCCCGTCAGCAGTAATGCTGCGGGCACTGTCTTCAAAAGCTTCATTTATTAAGAGTCCGTACAACAAAAAAAGAGACCATTACGGTCTCGGAAACTTTCATATGGATCAATGACAAAAGACCCTTGAAAGGTAACAAATTATAAAAAGACTCGAATAACATAGCAATAAATTCTTATTTCATTTTTTGAATAAGAGCGTTCCTAAACCTTTATTTTATTTATATATCTTTATGACGATAATTTTAAATAAAGATATGAAAAATCATGTTGTTAATTACTTCACTTTCGGGAGGTTAAGTGCCAGACTGAGTTCAGCCTAACAGGAGGTAAAGATGGTACGTATCTATACGTTAACACTTGCGCCCTCTCTCGATAGCGCAACAATCACCCCGCAAATTTACCCGGAAGGTAAGCTTCGTTGTACCTCGCCGGTTTTTGAACCCGGCGGCGGCGGTATCAACGTCGCTCGCGCAATTGCCCATCTTGGCGGAACCGCAACAGCGATTTTCCCCGCGGGGGGAGCAACCGGAGAACATCTTGTTGCATTGCTCGCCGACGAAAATGTTCCCGTATCTACCGTCGAAGCCAAAGACTGGACCCGACAAAATCTTCATGTCCACGTGGAGTCCAGCGGCGAACAATATCGTTTTGTCATGCCAGGCGCTGCGCTGACCGATGAAGAGTTCTACCAACTTCAGGATCAGGTGCTGGAAATTGAATCTGGCGCGCTGCTGGTCATCAGCGGCAGTTTGCCGCCCGGCGTACAGCTTGAGAAATTGACCCGACTCATTACCACCGCACAAAAACAGGGGATCCGCTGTATTGTCGACAGTTCAGGCGAAGCACTGACGGCGGCGTTAGCCATCGGCAATATCGAACTGGTCAAACCCAACCTCAAAGAACTGAGTGCGCTGGTTAACCGCGAACTGACACAGCCCGATGATGTGCGCAAAGCCGCACAGGAAATCGTGCAAAGCGGAAAAGCGCACCGCGTTGTGGTCTCGCTTGGGCCGCAAGGGGCGCTGGGTGTAGATCGCGATACCTGCGTTCAGGTGGTTCCGCCACCGGTGAAAAGTCAAAGTACCGTAGGCGCGGGCGACAGTATGGTCGGGGCCATGACGCTTAAACTGGCAGAGAACGCGCCTTTTGAGGATATTGTCCGTTACGGTGTCGCCGCCGGTAGCGCAGCAACCCTGAATCAGGGTACGCGTCTGTGCGCTTTGGACGATACGCAAAAAATATATGCATACCTTGCGCAGTAATGGCACCGTCCCTCTTTTGAAGAGAAAGGGGGATTCTCGCGTAAAACTGTCAGCATGGGTGTTATGCGACTATGATAAAAAATCACGTGATTACAAAGAAGTGAATCATGTGCAGTCAGGTGTCTCCACAACGGTGCGAGGTGAAGAAGAGCGACAAACATTAAGTGCCTTTCCAGCGATGACGCGTCCGTGGTGTGCGTCAGTTCGTGTTTTTTAACCGCATTCTTGCGCTAACCTTATGATCTGGCAGACAACATGGGGAGAGACATCATGTGGCAGGCTATCAGTCGTCTTTTAAGCGAGCAATTAGGTGAAGGCGAAATCGAACTGCGTAATGAACTGCCCGGCGGAGAGATCCACGCCGCATGGCATTTACGCTATGCGGGGCGAGATTTTTTCGTCAAATGCGATGAAAGAGAGCTGTTAACCGGCTTTACGGCAGAAGCCGATCAGCTGGAGCTACTTTCCCGCAGTCAAACTGTATCTGTACCGAAAGTCTGGGCAGTAGGCGCAGACAGAGATTACAGCTTTCTGGTGATGGATTTCCTCCCTCCCCGTCCGCTTGATGCGCATAACGCGTTTATCCTCGGTCAACAGCTTGCGCATTTGCACGAATGGAGCGACCAGCCTCAGTTTGGTCTCGACTTCGATAACGCGCTCTCTACCACGCCGCAGCCAAATACCTGGCAACGTCGCTGGTCAACCTTTTTCGCTGAGCAGCGTATAGGCTGGCAGCTGGAACTCGCCGCTGAAAAAGGCATTGCGTTTGGCAATATTGACGCCATCGTCGAACATGTCCAGCAACGTCTCTCTTCTCATCAGCCGCAGCCGTCTCTCCTGCACGGTGATTTGTGGTCCGGGAACTGCGCCCTCGGTCCTAACGGTCCGTACATCTTTGACCCTGCCTGCTACTGGGGGGACAGAGAGTGTGACCTGGCAATGCTGCCGTTACATACCGATCAGCCGCCGCAAATTTATGACGGTTACCAGTCTGTCTCGCCACTGCCGCTGGACTTTCTCGACAGGCAGCCAATCTACCAGCTCTATACGCTGCTGAATCGGGCAATTCTGTTCGGGGGACAGCATTTGGTTGTGGCGCAGAAAGCGCTGGATAGATTACTGGCGGCTTAACGACGTACCGTGTTGCTTATCAGGCCTGCCGTTTCGCAACGTGCAGGCCCGATAGAGTGGCACTTACAAAAAGCCCAGCAGTGAGAAGAAGAAGTAGCCGATCACGATAACGATCACCGGCAGAATATAAAGCGGGAAAATTTGTAAGAAGATCGTATGGTGCGGTACCACAATTCGCGACTCAAGTTGCTCGCGGGATAATCCTTCACTGCCCTTTGCTTGTTCCAGAATTAGCTGATCCTCAACGCCTTCACGTAAGAAACGCGCCTGGCGGCTCATTCTGGCGCCTGAGTCCTGCAACGCCAGGCCGATAAAAATCAGGATGAATATCAGCCAAAAAACGAGATTCAGTCCACTTTGAAAATCGGGCGTTGGCGAGTTATACCAGAACACGTTAAGAAAAGGTGTGTTCACCCGCATCATATCGATCATCACATGGGCAAAATCGAGCATGACCGCGTTAATCCCTTCCTGCTTTTCGCTGTGCGCGTACATAAACTTCAGTACTGAAACCAGCGTTGAAATCAGCGCGGGAATGAAAACCACCCATCCCACCAGCCTTTTCAAGATGGCAATGCGTCCAGCTTGTTGATACGTCATGAGTTCCCCTTGATTAAGACGTGTCATTTTGGCCTAAGTTTACCCGTTGATTACCGTTTTCGCCTGATCTTTAAAGGCGGTATACTTCTGAATTAGCCATAATGAACGCTCAGAGTCCGTCCAGGCTGGCTCTAATCCCTTTTATCACCGTAAAGGAGAGGTTGTAATGTCAACCCCGCGTCAAATTCTTGCTGCAATTTTCGATATGGATGGGTTACTGGTCGATTCTGAACCACTTTGGGATCAGGCTGAACTGGATGTGATAGCAAGTTTAGGCGTTGATATCTCCCGCCGCCATGAACTTCCCGATACCCTTGGCTTACGCATCGACATGGTGGTTGATTTGTGGTTTGCGCAGCAACCCTGGAACGGCCCCTCACGTCAGGAAGTCACCGAGCGCATCATTACCCGGGCCATTGCGTTGGTTGAAGAGACAAAACCGCTGCTGCCAGGCGTTCGTGAAGCTGTGGCACTGTGCAAATCTCAGGGAATCAAAGTAGGACTGGCATCCGCCTCGCCGCTACATATGCTGGAAAAAGTGCTGACCATGTTTGATCTGCGCGATGACTTCGACGCGCTGGCTTCTGCAGAAAAACTGCCTTACAGCAAACCGCACCCACAAGTTTACCTCGATTGTGCGGCGAAACTGGGCATTGACCCGTTAAACTGCGTAGCACTGGAAGACTCAGTGAACGGCATGATTGCCTCGAAAGCTGCCCGTATGCGTTCCATCGTCGTACCAGCACATGAGAATCAGGACGATCCTCGCTTCGTTCTTGCCGACGTCAAACTAACCTCGCTCACCGAACTCACAGCCGCTCATCTGCGCGGCTAATCCTGTAACGGGCAATGATCGTATTGCCCGTCTTTTCAGACTTTCACTTTTAAAACACCGTTTCATTTTTAATTGTATTTCTGTTTAACCTCTCCTATCCTTGCCCTATAGCGCAAGCGTTAATGACATAAATAGTTGAGGTAAACATGATTCATGAAGCTTTTCGTCTCGAGGGTAAAGTCGCCATCGTCACTGGATGTGACACCGGCCTCGGGCAGGGTATGGCAGTGGCGCTGGCTGAAGCGGGCTGCGATGTAGTCGGCGTGAATCGTAAAATACCGCATGAAACCGCAGAGAAAATTAACGCCCTCGGTCGACGCTTTATGGCCATTCAGGCCGACCTCAGTCAACAAGATGCTCTCACCAGCATCGTGACACAAACGGTGTCGGCGTTTGGCCGGGTCGATATTCTGGTCAACAATGCAGGAACTATACGCCGTCAGGATGCGCTGGACTTCAGTGAAAAAGATTGGGATGACGTGATGAATCTGAATCTCAAATCCGTTTTCTTTCTGTCGCAGGCCGTGGCGCGCCAGTTTGTGGCGCAGGGCAATGGTGGAAAAATCATTAACATTGCCTCGATGCTCTCTTTTCAGGGGGGTATCCGTGTACCTTCCTATACCGCATCAAAAAGCGGCGTTCTGGGCATCACTCGCCTGCTCGCCAATGAATGGGCGGCCAAAGGAATTAATGTCAATGCTATCGCGCCCGGCTATATGGCGACCAACAACACCCAGCAACTGCGCGCAGACAGCGAGCGCAATAAGGAGATTATCGATCGTATTCCCGCAGGGCGCTGGGGCACGCCGGATGATCTAAAAGGTCCGGTCGTGTTCCTCGCAAGTCCCGCCTCTGACTATATTCATGGCTATACGCTGGCCGTGGACGGTGGTTGGCTGGCGCGGTAAAGGCGCACTTGTGACAAAGGGTTACAACGTCACCTCTTCCGCCTACTGTATAAAACCCCTATACTGTATGAATCGACAGTTTATTGGGTTTTATCATGACGGCGGAAGGCCACCTTCTTTTTTCTATTGCCTGTGCGGTATTTGCCAAAAATGCCGAGCTAACGCCCGTTCTTGCGCAGGGTGACTGGTGGCATATTGTCCCTTCAGCCATTTTGACATGTCTGCTACCGGATATCGATCATCCCAAATCCCTGCTCGGCCAGCGTCTTAAGTGGATATCAAAACCCATTGCCCGCGCATTTGGCCATCGCGGGTTTACGCATAGCCTGCTGGCAGTCTTTGCCCTGCTGGCCACGTTTTACCTGAAAGTTCCTGATACCTGGATAATACCGGCCGATGCCTTACAAGGTATGGTACTCGGCTATCTTAGTCACATTCTGGCTGACATGCTGACTCCAGCAGGCGTCCCCCTGCTTTGGCCCTGCCGCTGGCGTTTTCGTCTGCCCATCCTCGTGCCGCAAAAAGGCAATCAACTGGAGCGGTTTCTATGCATGGCACTGTTCGCGTGGGCAATCTGGATGCCGCAGACCGTACAAGAGAACAGCGCGGTACGCTGGTCTTCGCAGATGATTAATACGCTACAAATGCAGTTCAATCGTTTCATAACGCATCAGATTGACTAATAAATCAGCCAAAAAGTCATTTTCGGTATAAACAATTCCATTTGAATATAAGAGGCAAGTCACAGTTCTGCTAATCTTGCGCCAACAGAATCACCTTTAAACGGTGATACGCATAATAAGATCAGGAGAACGGGGATGAACTTTCCATTAATCGCGAACATTATCGTGTTCGTAGTGCTGCTGTTCGTGCTGGCGCAAGCCCGTCACAAACAGTGGAGTCTGGCAAAAAAAGTACTGGTCGGTCTGGTCATAGGTGTGGTGTTCGGCCTCGCGCTGCACACCATTTATGGCTCCGACAGCCAGGTTCTTAAAGATTCAGTACAGTGGTTCAACATTGTCGGCAACGGTTATGTCCAGTTGCTGCAAATGATTGTTATGCCGCTGGTCTTTGCCTCTATACTCAGTGCCGTTGCGCGTCTGCACAACGCTTCTCAGTTAGGTAAAATCAGCTTCCTGACCATCGGAACTCTGCTGTTTACCACGCTGATTGCCGCGCTGGTAGGGGTTCTGGTGACCAACCTGTTCGGCCTGACCGCCGAAGGTCTGGTGCAAGGTGGTGCTGAAACCGCCCGTCTGAACGCGATTGAAACCAACTATGTTGGCAAAGTGGCTGACCTCAGCGTTCCGCAACTGGTGCTGTCGTTTATTCCGAAAAACCCGTTTGCCGATCTGACTGGCGCGAACCCGACGTCGATTATCAGCGTGGTTATCTTCGCCGCATTCCTCGGTGTAGCCGCACTGAAACTGCTGAAAGATGATGCACCAAAAGGCGAGCGCGTTCTGGTCGCTATCGATACCCTGCAAAGCTGGGTGATGAAACTGGTTCGTCTGGTGATGCAGTTGACGCCGTACGGTGTTCTGGCGCTGATGACCAAAGTGGTTGCAGGTTCCAACCTGCAGGACATCATCAAGCTGGGTAGCTTCGTCGTGGCCTCTTATCTCGGTCTGGGCATTATGTTCGTTGTACACGGGATCCTGCTGGGTGTGAACGGCGTTAGCCCGTTAAAATACTTCCGCAAGGTATGGCCAGTGCTGACGTTCGCCTTCACCAGCCGCTCCAGCGCAGCCTCAATTCCGCTGAACGTTGAAGCGCAGACCCGTCGTCTGGGCGTGCCTGAATCCATCGCCTCATTTGCCGCCTCGTTTGGTGCCACGATTGGTCAGAACGGTTGTGCGGGCCTGTACCCGGCAATGCTGGCAGTAATGGTTGCACCGACCGTCGGTATCAACCCACTGGACCCAATGTGGATTGCCACGCTGGTTGGTATCGTGACCGTGAGCTCCGCAGGGGTTGCGGGTGTCGGTGGCGGTGCAACATTTGCCGCGCTGATCGTCCTGCCCGCTATGGGTCTGCCAGTCACGCTGGTTGCGCTGCTGATCTCCGTTGAGCCGCTGATCGATATGGGTCGTACCGCGCTGAACGTAAGCGGTTCCATGACTGCCGGTACGCTGACCAGCCAATGGCTCAAGCAGACTGATAAAACGATTCTGGACAGCGACGATAACGCCGAACTGGCGCATCGCTAAGTCTGTCAGCTAAAAAACAAAAAACCGCCGGACTATCATGCTCCGGCGGTTTTTTTATATCCATTAATCCCTTAGTTCATTTTCCTGGCGAACCTGATTAGCCCAGCGCTGTGCTGATTCCGGGACCGTAAATGCAGGCGAACGTTGAAACGCCTCCCCCATTAAGACAAAAGCGACATATTTTCCGCGTAGTATCCATACGTCACGAAACGCATCCATTTTAACCGCATGCTCTGGTGGCGCGGGCTCCACGCGAGGAACATAGCTGATAACCGGACGATTTTGTTGGCGAAGAGGTTTCATAATCAGTTGCTTCACTAAAGACAAATTCTAAAAATCAGAAAACCGCTATCTTAGCCGATTTTGCCGCCTTGCGTCCTGCCTTGCGTGCGCTGTTTGCCTGGTTCATCGCGCTTTACGTCATCGGCCTGTACCTGCGCCGCTGAGTGAGTGGTCTATAGTTAAAGCTTTTGACAGCAGCAACGACCCTTTCAGCAATGAAACCAGGAGACGAGTTTAATGTCACAGAATGATAAGCATCCACTCCATCACTCAGCGCCGGTTCATGATGCCAGCGAATCCCAGCCAGGACTTGATTCACTGGCACCCACAGACGGTTCACATCGGTCAACACCTGAACCCACGCCGCCAGGTATGCAGCCCACTACGTCCGGCAGTTTAAAAGCGCCGGATATCAAAAGTGACAAACTCAATGCACTGGACAGTTTTCGTAAAGGAAGCGAAGATTTTGCTCTGACAACTAATCAGGGTGTGCGAATCGCAGACGATCAAAACTCTCTGCGTGCAGGTAATCGCGGGCCAACCCTGCTGGAAGACTTTATCCTGCGGGAAAAGATTACCCATTTTGATCATGAACGCATCCCGGAGCGGATTGTACATGCCCGAGGTTCTGCCGCTCATGGTTACTTTCAGTCCTATGTCAACCTGAGTGCGACGACGAAAGCGGACTTTCTAAGTGATGAAAATAAAATCACCCCGGTTTTTGTCCGATTCTCTACCGTTCAGGGCGGCGCAGGCTCTGCGGATACGGTCAGAGATATACGGGGATTTGCGACCAAGTTTTACACTGAAGAGGGCATTTTCGACCTGGTGGGAAACAATACTCCCATCTTCTTTATTCAGGATGCCCATAAATTCCCGGATTTCGTCCATGCGGTTAAACCGGAGCCGCATTGGGCTATCCCGCAGGGCCAAAGCGCCCATGACACCTTCTGGGATTATGTCTCATTACAGCCTGAAACGTTGCACAACGTCATATGGGCAATGTCCGATCGGGGTATTCCGCGCAGCTATCGCACGATGGAAGGCTTCGGTATTCACACATTTCGGTTGATTAATGCACAAGGGAAAGCCACCTTTGTCCGTTTCCACTGGAAACCGCTGGCAGGCAAAGCCTCGCTGGTATGGGATGAAGCGCAAAAACTTACCGGTCGGGATCCCGACTTTCATCGCCGCGATCTGTGGGAAGCTATCGAAGCGGGCGATTATCCGGAATATGAACTGGGACTACAGCTGATTCCCGAAGAAGATGAATTTAAGTTCGATTTTGACCTGCTCGACCCGACCAAGCTGATCCCGGAAGAGCTGGTTCCGGTGCAACGCGTCGGTAAAATGGTGCTGAACCGCAATCCTGATAATTTCTTCGCCGAAAATGAACAAGTCGCTTTTCATCCCGGACATATAGTCCCTGGCATCGATTTTACTAACGATCCCCTGCTGCAGGGTCGCTTGTTCTCCTATACCGATACCCAAATCAGTCGCCTGGGCGGGCCCAATTTCCATGAAATCCCGATTAATCGCCCGACCTGTCCGTACCATAATTTCCAGCGTGACGGCATGCATCGTATGGACATCGATACCAATCCAGCCAACTATGAACCGAATTCCATCAATGATAACTGGCCGCGTGAAACGCCGCCGGGGCCAAAACGCGGTGGATTTGAGTCGTATCAGGAACGGATTGAAGGAAACAAAATCCGCGAACGTAGCCCCTCTTTTGGCGAATACTATGCGCACCCTCGCCTGTTCTGGCTAAGTCAGACGCCAATTGAACAGCAGCATATTATCGGCGGATTCAGTTTCGAACTCAGTAAGGTTACGCGCCCCTATATTCGGGAAAGAGTGGTCGAACAGTTAGCTCATATTGATACTGCCCTCGCCGAGGCGGTTGCCGATAATCTCGGTTTTAAGCTAACCAAGGAACAGGCCAGCATTGCGCCACCGCCCAACGTCAACGGTTTGAAAAATGCACCGTCACTCAGTTTATATGCAGGTGCGCAAGGTGAGATTAAGGGCCGCGTGGTCGCCATCCTACTTAATGACCAGGTGAAATCGAGCGACCTGCTCGCCATCATGCAAGCCCTACAGGCCAAAGGCGTTCATGCCAAATTGCTCTATTCCCGAATGGGTAAGGTAGTTGCCGATGATGGATCTGCTCTGACGATCGCCGGTACTTTTGCGGGTTCGCCATCCCTGACGGTCGATGCGGTTATCGTTCCATGCGGTAATCTCGCGGACATCATTAAGAACGGTGATGCCCGATATTATTTACTCGAAGCGTATAAGCACTTAAAACCTATCGCCCTGGCCGGCGATGCTCGTCAGTTTAAAGCAACGTTGAATATCAAAAATGAAGGAGAAGAAGGCGTGGTAGAAGCGGACAGTGCAGACGCACAGTTTATGGATACCCTGCTGACGCTGATGACCGCGCACCGCGTCTGGTCACGTGCCGGAAAAATAGAAACGATTCCCGCCTAAAAAAATGCGGCGCACGATTGCGCCGCAAACTCAGGAATTACACGTTCAGAAAACTGCCAAGACGATAACCGCGCTCCGCAATTGCATATTTCAGTGACGAAGACGTCAGCACGTCGAGCTCAGTTAAGCGGGGGTAACAGTAGGCACTTTGACGAATAATGTCATCGATAAAGGCCGGATGACACATCACTTCCAGCGAAGACTCTCCCCGGTCGGCTGACGCATCCAGCGTCTGTAAAAACAGAGCCTCGGAAATCGCTTCGCCGTAAAACTCGCTGCTGAATCCCTGGGAGGTACGTAACGTTTCCGGAAAATCAGACGCCTGAAACACGGTCTGACGATCGATACGCAATGCAATCCCCTTCTCGGCAGCAAACCCGGCTACGATAGGGAAAATTTGCGGGAACATATGCACATGGTGATGGCTATCCAGATGCGTCGGCTCCCGCCCGAACAGGTCAATAAAACGCTGATACTGCGCGGCCAGTTCCTGAGAAATTTCATCCAGCGGCAAAGTGTCCTCCTCTGCCATCTGCCAGAACCATTTCCCCAGTAATCCGTCACGGGTAAGGCCCGGCATTGCCGTCAACGGCCTACCCAGCGTCAGAACAAAATGCATCCCGACGGCAAGTGCAGGTATGTCGCGACTCAGCTGTACCGCATGGTCAATCGCCGCACCGTTAACCAATGCCGTTGTCGAGGTGACAACGCCATTGCGACAGGCTTCAACAATGCCGTAGTTTTGTCCTTTACTCAGGCCAAAATCATCCGCATTCACAATCAGTACGCGTTCCATAGCCGACCTCAGTTAGTGTTGTTCGCTTTTGAGTTTCTCAATGCACCCGGCAAAGTTTGGCAGCCATTTTTCATGTGCCAGAATTAACTCACGCGCCAGAATTTCGGCATCGCTGTCAGAATGCACCAGCGGACTCAGGTTTAACGCCAGCAGCACATCATTCAGCTCGCCGCTCAATGCCGCATTGCTCGCCGCAACCTCAAAGCCTTTAATGGTGTAGATAAGGCCAAGTACTTTCTCATCAAAATGGGTAATACGTGGGTGCGGCGTAGCACCGTTACGTCCCAGCGTGCAGGTCATCTCAACCGCCCAGTCCGCAGGAATGTTATCAACATGTCCATGATGTGGAATGTTGACATAGTGCTCGGTCTGTTTGTCGTTGTAGATGGCGTTGATCACTTCACAGGCCGCATCGGAGTAATACGCGCCACCGCGCTGCTCCAGCTCTTTCGGCTTAACGTTCAGCTCAGGATTTTTATAGAGATCAAAAAGTTGTTTCTCAACTTTCTGTACCACCTGAGCGCGTGCCCCGCCTTTATAGTATTCACCCATTTCAATCGCCAGCATCTCTTTTGGCTTAAAGTAGTACAGCAAATACGAGCACGGCAGCAGCTTCAGCGAACGAATCAACCCTTCGCTGAACGGCAGGTCGAAAATGTTCTTCACGGTGGAAGCTTTCAGTTGTCCAGAAGCCACGCCGTCCAGCAGTTCATCAAAGCGCGATGTACCGTTCACCAGCACGTCTTTAATAAAGACCATGTGGTTCAGACCGAACAGATCGATGGATAAATCATCGCTCTCTTTCAGCGCCAGCACATCGCTAATGAACATTTTCATGCCGACAGGAATATTACACACGCCGATGAATTTCTTAAAATTCGTGTGGCGATAGACCGCTTCAGTCACCATCCCTGCCGGGTTAGTAAAGTTAATCACCCAGGCATTCGGGCACAGTTCTTCCACATCTTTAATAATATCAAAGATAACCGGAATGGTACGCAGACCTTTGAACAGCCCACCCGCACCGTTGGTTTCCTGTCCCAGATAACCGTGGCTCAGCGGAATGCGTTCATCCTTTTCACGGGCTTTCAGTTGCCCTACGCGCAGTTGGGTGGTAACGAAATCAGCATCTTTCAGTGCTTCACGGCGGTCCAGCGTTTTAAACAACTTCATCGGTACGCCGGCTTTGTCGATCATGCGTTGGCATAGGTCAAAAATAATGTCCAGCTTCTCTTTTCCACCGTCGACATCAACCAGCCACAACTCAGAAACCGGTAATTCATGATAGCGCTTAATAAAGCCTTCAAGTAATTCAGGGGTGTAGCTGCTCCCGCCACCGATAGTGACGACTTTTAATTTCTGGCTCATACTTTCTCCCTTCAGTGTCAAAACACTGACGTGTATTATGCTCAACCCGTTTGTCAGGTATAGCGTGGCTGTCCCGACGCTATTTTGGGCAAGCTATAAAAAATGGGTTATTGGCAAATAATATCTACTGATTAAATTCAGTTAATTTCTTACGGTAGCTATTCGGTGTAAACGACGTCAGCTTTTTAAACGTTTTAATAAACAGGCTTGGACTACTGTAGCCAGACTCGTAAGCAATATCCGTTACAGAATAGTTCGTCATTTCCAGCTGTTTTTTAGCAAAGTTAATGCGGATTTCATTAATAATCTGCATCGGCGTTTTGCTGTAATAACGCTGGGTAGCGCGGGTCAGATACTCCTGGGATTTCGCGGACAGGTGTACCATATTTTCCAGCGCATTCTCGCTAAACTGCCGTTTGTCGTGCATGGTCTCGACGGTGGTTTTGAGCCACTGAGGAATATCATCCAGCACCTGCTCTTCGCGATGATGGCGTAACCGATTTATAATATAGAAGGTGACCACTTCTACAAATTCATCCAGCCCGCTCTCACGAAAGTTCAGTGATGCAATAACCGTTTCAATGTAGGTAAGAAACGAGTTATTCGCCCGATAGACCTGCGATGCAACGAAACAAAATGGCAGCAGCGGGTGATAGTGCTGTTCAAAAAAACGTTTACTGATGCCGACGTTAAGGATCCTTGTCGCACCAAAATCATAAAAACTCTGGTGGTGCGATCCCAACGGGATAAAGACAAAGTCTCCACGCTCGAGCAGTACGCGTTTACCGTTGATTTCCTGATAATAGCGCCCGGTTAAAACCAGGGTAAACTCATAGTAGTCATGCTGATGCAGCCCGCTGATGCTCTCAGTTTTGTTATAGATGAACACATGGAAATTTTTGCCATTAAACAGCTGCTGTTCATAAACGGTTTTGATTTCCGGTGCGTTAATCTGTAGCTGCATTATGCACTCCTCGCTATTTCAGCTTTTCGTGAAGCTCAATCAGTTCAGTCACCAGCTCACGCGCCAGCATTGATGTCATCAGATGGTCCTGCGCGTGGACCAGCACCAGGCTAACTTTCATTTTACCTTCGCCCTGATCGCCTTCAATCAATTTCGTTTGCACGAGGTGCGCTTCGTTCAGCGCCAGACGAGACTGGTCCATCATGGCCCTGGCCGACTCAAAATCACCTTGCTTGGCCATTTTGAGTGCCCCGTACGCCAGGCTACGCGCCTGACCGGAGTTGATGATGAGGCCCATCACCACTTCTTCAAGTTCTTCTGCTTCTGACTGCGTATCGACGATATTCTCGATATCCAACATACTTTTTTCCTCTGGTTCAGTCCGGCATGACCGTAAAGCCATGCCGGATTAAATTTAGAATTTTAATGCGTTAGCGATATCTTCTTCGCTTTCTTCTTGGTCAATAACGTTCTGCGCTTTGTTGGCTACCACCACGAACGGCAGGTAAACCAGCGTTGCGATACCGAGGTTGAACAGCGCGACCAGCAGAGCAGCGACGCTACCGTTTGTGTTAAAGAACGCGCCCAAACCGGTTGGCATAGTCCACGGTGCAATGTTGGTAATCGGTGGAATAATGCCTGAGTAGTAAGCTGCCAGCGTAATCGCCGCCAGAATCGGTTGCACCAGAATGAACGGGATAAACATCACCGGGTTCATGATGATCGGCAGACCGAACAGGATAGGTTCGTTAATCTGGAACAGACCTGACGGCAGTGCCAGTTTAGCAACCTGACGATAGTCAGGACGACGCGATGCCAGGAAGATAGCGATAATCAGACCCAGCGTTGCCCCACTACCCCCAAGGAAAATATAGGAGTCGAGCATCGGTTTCGCCCAGACGTGGAACGTCTTACCGGCTTCCAGCGCGGCATCTACGGAACCAAACTGTTGGTAGATAGAGATGTTTTCCAGCGCCCATGGCGTCATGATACCGCTGTCCAGCGCAGTCAGCGCCAGTGAACCGTGAATACCGAAGAACCACAGCAGCGGAACAAAAATCACGTAGGCCCAGCCCACCACGCTGCCCAGCGATGCCAGCGGCGTTGAAATGGAATCCATAATGATCTGGTGGAAGTTCGTACCCCAGGTGTTCAATGCCCAGGCGATGATCCCCATAATGGAGAGGATAAGGAAGCCAGGAATCAGCGCAGAGAAAGAGCGCGAAACGGATGTCGGTACGCTATCAGGTAATTTAATGACCCAATTGCGACGAACCACAAAGGTGAACATTTCCGCGACCGCAAGGCCGATAATAATACCGGAAATAATATTGGCACCGCCGAGCCAGTTCGCGCCAACGGCATAGGCTTCACCCACACTATAAGGTGTTACGGTCATAAACGCGGCGACGGATAACAGCCCGGCAGCCAGTGAGTCGACTTTACGTTCTTCTGCCAGCGCCATGCCGATAAAGAACGGTGCCATCAATGACATGATACCCAGCGTTCCGTTATAGACATTTCCACCAATGCCTTTCAAGCTATTCAAAGTTTCAATAGTTGAAGCATCAAGTCGAATGCCCATTGAATAAAAAAACGACCCCTCCCCAAAGCTCAGGAAAACGTTATTGATTAATACAAACATGGCCCCTGCGAGGGTTAACGGCATTAAACGAATAAAACCGTTCTTGATTGCATTAACGTGTGGCTGCTTTCCAATTTTTACAGCAAAAGGAAGGAGTACCTTTTCAAGTGAAGCAATAGCGTTACTCATAGAAAAATACCCTTAAATACCGCAATTAATAATTGCGGTGAATGTTAATGAAATAACTCTTTGACGGGAAAAATTAAAATAAAATAATTAATTTGCTGCGGCTTTTTTAATTGCTGCAACAGCAGCCTTAAGCACGCCTAAACCATCGACTTTGCCATACAGCAGCGAGTCAATCACTTCCACAGGCTTGTTGGGTAACAAACGCTGAATTTCGGGCAACATATAAGCAATTTGTGGACCTAATAACACGACATCGGCGACAGGACCTTTTTCTCCGGCCAGCGTTTCAGGAAATGCTTCAATAATAACCGGTACTTCGTATTTTTCGGCCTGAGCACGCATCTTCGAAACCAACAATGAAGTCGACATGCCCGCAGAACAAAACAGATAAATGTGTTTCTTTTCCATTAAAACGATCCTCATGTGCGATTATCTGTCAACCAGACACTCCGCAAGCCATAACCTGCATCCATGCTCTGGGTAACTTGCGTCAGCTAAATTACTTTTTTAGGTGGCTGAAATGAGTATACGGGATTGCACCGGCGGATGGTATTTCCTTGACCAACTAAATTGTCTCTCCTTGACCTGTCGTTATGACCCCCCTCACATTTCAGGCAAATAATTCGCGGCAATAAATAAGATCGTTCGGCACAAAAAAACCGGCGCGAAGGCCGGTTCTTCTGAATGCTCAGGCAATAAGCAGTTGTTACTTCTTCGCCGCCTGCGGGTCAGTGTCGTACTCTGCGCAGGTCTGGTAACCGGAGTTAATCACATGTCCGGTGTCGTCTAAAGCAACAAAATAGGTTTCAGCTTTACCATCTCGTTGACCCAAGATGTAGGTCTGGCATGTCCCTCGCGCATGAATCATGCTGACTTCAGAAGAAGGTTTACCGGCAATCTGCGCCACCTGCGCCCTGCTCATCCCTTTCTTCACATCTTTCACCACGGGCTGAACAAATTGGTCTTTGGTGCGATCGTAGGCCGTACACCCTGCCAGCATAGTCAAAACAGCCGCTGCGCTTAGAATTCCTGTTAGGTTCTTGTTCATATTCCGTCCTCTTGTATTTCAGCGTGTTATATAAGCCTGGAGCACAACAACACATTTTTCAAGCAATCAGATGATACTTAGGTCGTTTCGGAAAATTCTATTAAAACAAAATGATGTTAGATCAGGCCTGCATCCCTTGTCGTTTGGGTCCCAACGCGTTAGCTTTAACACATCATTTTTTTGATCATTTCATTTTTCGGAGGGGGTTAAATGACTCTGCAGCAAGAGATAATCCAGGCGCTTGGCGCAAAACCGCAAATTAATGCAGAAGAGGAAATTCGCCGCAGCGTGGATTTCTTGAAATCCTACCTGCAAACCTACCCTTTTCTGAAATCACTGGTATTAGGGATAAGCGGCGGACAGGACTCAACGCTCGCGGGAAAACTTTGCCAGATGGCTATTTCCGAGCTTCGCGAAGAAACGGGGAGTGACGCGCTGCAGTTTATTGCCGTACGTCTGCCGTATGGCGTTCAGGCTGATGAACAGGACTGTCAGGATGCCATCGCCTTTATCCAACCGGACCGCGTGCTCACAGTAAATATTAAGGGTGCGGTACTGGCCAGTGAACAGGCCCTGCGTGAAGCGGGTATTGAACTGAGCGATTTTGTCCGTGGCAATGAAAAAGCCCGTGAACGTATGAAGGCCCAGTACAGTATCGCCGGAATGACCAGCGGTGTTGTCGTGGGTACCGATCATGCAGCAGAAGCCATCACCGGATTTTTCACCAAATACGGCGATGGCGGTACTGACATTAACCCTATTTTCCGCCTGAACAAGCGTCAGGGTAAGCAGCTGCTTGCCGCGCTGGGTTGCCCGGAACATTTATATAAGAAAGCGCCAACCGCCGACCTCGAAGACGATCGCCCTTCTCTGCCGGATGAAGCCGCATTAGGCGTCACCTATGACAACATCGACGATTATCTGGAAGGAAAAACGCTGGCTGCCGACATCGCGAAAAAAATTGAAGGCTGGTATCTGAAGACCGAGCACAAACGTCGCACACCGATCACGGTGTTTGATGACTTCTGGAAAAAAGCGTAATTTTTTTAATCACATATCGCCGGATAGCACTGGGATCACCGCTGTCCGGCCCCTCCCCCTGGTCTGATGCCGCTTTTTTAATCGGTTTCAAACTGCTACACTGGATGAATAACCAGCGTCCGGAGTGAGAAGTGGTACGGCGTCAATCAGCCCCACGCCTGACATTTGAGGCAGCGGCAATCTATGAATATCCAGAACACCTGCGTCCATTTTTGAGTGCGCTTCCCACCGCACCAGGCGTCTATCTGTTTCACAGTGAAAGCGACACTATGCCTCTCTACATTGGTAAAAGCGTCAATATTCGCAGCCGCGTGCTGGCACACCTGCGTACCGCGGACGAAGCGGCAATGCTGCGTCAGGCCAAACGCATTAGCTGGATTTGTACGGCGGGAGAAATTGGTGCCCTGCTGCTGGAAGCGCGGTTGATCAAAGAACAACAGCCGTTGTTTAATAAACGACTGCGGCGCAATCGTCAGCTTTGCGCCTTGCAGCTTACCGACCGAACTGTTCAGGTTGTCTACGCACGAGATATTGATTTCTCCCATGCACCCAATCTGTTTGGCCTGTTTGCCCATCGTCGCGCAGCGCTACAAGCGTTGCAAAACCTCGCGGATGAACAGCAGCTGTGCTACGGCCTGTTGGGGCTGGAACCCCTGAGTCGCGGGCGTGCCTGTTTTCGCTCCGCGCTTAAACGCTGCGCCGGGGCGTGCTGCGGGAAAGAGAGTCATGAAGCGCATCACTCGCGCCTGCTAGAGGCGCTGGAAAGAGTGAAAGTGATTTGCTGGCCATGGAGCAATGCCATTGCCTTGCAAGAAACCGGTGCCGAAATGACACAGTACCATATCATCAACAACTGGCTGTGGCTGGGAGCCGTTTCAACGCTGGATGAAGCGACTACCCTGGCGCGTATGCCAGCAGGCTTTGACCATGATGGCTACAAAATTCTCTGCCGGCCTGTTCTGTCTGGTCAATATGACATTATTGAACTGCATCCGGAGAATGCCCCGGCATCCAGTTAATCTCGCTGAACAGCAATTTTCCCTCGCGTTCCAGCAGTCGTAATGTGTGTTTGCCGTCATGCCAGCTCGCACCCTGGTCGGCCGTTAGCAGTTTATCGCCCAGTTGCCATGCACCACTGATAACAAACACCACGCCGCCGCGTGAACCAAAGGTCGTAAAGGTGCGATCGGCCACTCTGACTTTTGCCTGGCAAACATCTCGTCGGGTCATGATATTAAAATCCATCGACATCTGCCCTTCCGTCAGCTTTGCTTTTACCACCTTGTCACCGGCAAAGGTAAAAGGTTGATGCTGTTTCAGGGTATGCGTAAAGATGTTCGCTTCTTCCAGAGTGACTTCCCCTCCCTCCAGCAGCGTAATCACGCGCTCTACACCCGGGAAAAGTGAAAATTCACCGTTTGCTGCAATGGAGGCGATACTCGCCCGCCAGTGAAAATCTCGTGTTGCTGGCGGAAAACAGCAAATCTCACGCGTTTCTCCCGCACCATTCCGCCAGAGATTAACCGGCATTTTGCGGATATCAAAGTATTCCATCATCCCTCCAGAAAGGAGCAGCATGGCAGCCTGCCGTAAACAGACAGCCATAAATCATCATTATTATGTTCACCCTGCAGATTATTGTTATCGGCAGCAGAGTTGATTTGCCTTAGCGATGAACCCGGCATTTTGCAAAAAAGAATAACGCGCTGATCCAGGTAGAATTTTCGCGGGCTTCAGGAGAATAGCGTGTCGTGCGTCCGGTGCAATAGGCAGAAATGAAAAAACCGCCGATCCTGCCCACATCGTTATACGTGTTGTGGACAAGAGCGGCGGTCTTGAGTTTGGTTTCACACTGTGCGGCACTCTGCGCGACACAGTGTGAATGATTTAGTGTAGACGCTGATCGATTACTCGGCAGCTTCTGGCATTTTACCTTTCTGCGCTGCACGTTCTGTCAGACGCTTCTCAAAATTGGCATTAAACTGCTTTTTCTGTTCCGGGGTAAGAATGTTGTAAATTTTGTTCTGAGTTTCCATATGCGCCAGCATGTTGGCTTTGCGCTGTTCTTCCATCTTCGCAATCTGCGCTTCGGCTTTCGCTTTATCGAAGCTATCGCTGGCGATGATATCGTGCATTGCACGGCGTTCTTCCAGCGGCGGACGTTTCATCTGATCGCGCTGGCCTTTCATGATTTCGCGAATCTGCTGTTTCTGCGCGTCGGTCAGGTTCAGGTCTTTGAACATCATGTCGTGATGCGGGGCGAACTTGCCGTTGTGGTGCATCATCGGTTTGGCATCCGCTGGTGCAGCTGTTGTAGTGTCAGCAGCATGAGCCAGGTTCGCAGCACCCAGCGCCAGAGTAGAGGCAACAACCAGAGCAGTCAGTTTACGCATAATTTCTATCCTTTCTTTCAGTTATTTTTACGACACTCATGCGACTCTTATGCAATGTGATGTCGTGTTGACGAGATTAACTTTACCGGCTTAAGCGTCAATTAATCAGAGCAACGGTAAAACAGTGAAAGTGTAAAAAACAAACTTTCATCAATTATGAAGAAAAAAAGAATAAATTGCGCAGAGTTGCAATAAAAAATTACAACAGGATGATTTTGAAAGGATTATGGAGAACTATACCTGAACCCTGATTATTAAGAAAGCAATTCACCAGGAATAATCCGTAATAAATAAAAACAGCACGCAAAAATAAGCCCTAAAGGATAAACCTGCAGGGCGAATATATTTATCACAACTTTTCGAGCATCAATCCGGCACGTAAACCACAGGCCACGTTAGGGTTGGGAAAGAGAACGTATTCAACATCATGGGTGACGATAAAACGTTCATCTCCGTCCTGCGCCAGCAAGGTGCCTTCTTTAAAGGGGGTAAAATTTAGCGTCTGGTTATCCATGTGGAGAATGAAATCGTCGCTACGACGCGTGATTTGCGACACCACGCGATAACGCAGCGGGGATATTTCTCTCGTCGGCACCCGCTCACCCCGCAGCAGTTTCTCCAGTGCGTCTGCCGTTTGCGCAAACTGGGTGAGATCGTTTTGCCCGAACGGCAGCGCTTTACCCAGTTCCAACGTACAGGCCAACGCACCAAAATATTCACCACTAAAATGGGTGAACGTGCCGCCAGGCGTCTGATGGAAAACCAGCGCTTCCAGTCCCGCATCTCCCAGCCATTCAAGAAAATCCTCGTCCCAGGCAACGTTGCGTTGTGGCAATACGCCAAAGCGCAGATGCTGTGAACCGCGGATCGCGGTGTGCAGATCCAGATGCCAGCGTGTTGGCTCTTTCGCCCGCGAATAAAAATCTTCCAGACACAGCTCAAGCTCATGGGCTCGGTGCGTTTCTTCACTTGCGGTAAAAATCTGCCACCGACCGCCAAACATACGATTCAGGTCGCTATGACAATACCGTTTTCCCGCAGCCAGCGCCTGCGGGTTTCCCAGAATCACCAGCAGCCGCCATGTCAGTGTCAGCTCGCCGCTAAACAGCCTGGAAAGCAATGAATCGAGTATCTCTACCGGCGCTGTTTCATTGCCATGGATCCCCGCAGACAGCACCAGAGCATGTTCAACGGGTGCAAGCGGCGTCAGTTCCAGAATTCCGTGACCGATCCACTGCCAGTCAAAACCATGAGTGGTTCCTTGCGTTTTCTCTGGAGTGGCGCCTGCGAGCGTAATAGCCAGAAAGTTATCCATGGTGCATCCCCTCCTGCTGGAAAGGATACACTGAGCCGAGTTTGAGCAATTGCGTCAGCGTATCCAGCGCTTCACGCCCCTCGCGCAACAGCTGTGGGTCGGCAAGGTCGGCAGCGGTAAGACGATCGCGATAGTAACGGTCAACCCAGTTATTCAACGTGTTAAACAGCGTGTCGTTCATGATAACCGCCGGATTCACCGCCTGCTGTTCCTGCTGAGTGAGCACCACTCTCAGGCGCAAGCATGCCGGACCACCGCCGTTGGACATACTTTCACGCAGATCGAATACCCGCAGGTCATCGATCGGATTGTCTTCCTCGAGAAGCCGGTTCAAATACCGCCACACGCCAGCATGCTCCCGACACTCCTGCGGCAGGACCAGCATCATCGAACCGTCACTACAACTCAACAACTGGCTGTTAAACAGATAAGTGGTCACGGCATCCTGCACCGACACTTCCGCTGTCGGGACTTCCAGCGGGGTAAAACCTGCCACCTGGCTGCGCAACTGCTCTAACAATGCTTGCTGTCTGACAAACGCCTGCTGATGACAAAACAGCACCTGGCGATTCGACACCGCAATCACATCGTTATGGAACACGCCAAGATCGATAACGTCCGGGTTTTGCTGAGCAAAAATGCGCTGATGCGGGTTGACCTGATTCAGTCGCGCGACCGCCTCGCTGGCCTCACGGGATTGCCTTGCCGGATAGCGCTTCGGTTGGGATGCATTGCCTTCTTCACGACCGTAAACAAACAGCTGTACGCCGGGATCACCGTAATCTCCACCGAGGCGGTTATGGTTTGCCGCCCCTTCATCGCCAAAAAGCGCAACCTGGGGTAACGCACTGTGGACTGCAAAGCTATTCTCATCACGGAAAATCGCCCGTAACAATGCTTCGGTAGTAGGCGCTTCCAGTGAACGGTGGAACTTATTATTCAGATTCGCCACCGTCAGATGCACTTTCCCGTCCAGCGAGTCTGCCGAAGGGCACACCGTTGCCGCATTCGCTACCCACATAGGCGATGCGGAGCTGGCACTGGAGAGCCAGTGAGGCGCCTGACGCGCCACTTTATCCAGCACCTGTTCGTCACTGCCGCTAAAACCCAACTGACGCAGAACCGGAATATAAGGCCGCTCGTGGGGCGGGATCACCGCCTGAGGAAATCCCGCATCCGCCAGCGCTTTCATCTTTAGCAGACCTTGCTTTGCCGCCAGACGCGGGTTCGACACCTGAAATCGATGTTTGGTTGAGGCCTCATTACCAAATGACAATCCAGCATAGTGGTGAGTTAGCCCCACCAGACCATCAAAATTTACCTCACGGGCTTTCATAGCTTATCCTCGCGAGAAAAATCCAGTCCGGGGCTAAGCGCCGATGGCAGCGTTAAGGCCGGGGATTCCAGACTTGCCATCGGCCAGGCGCAATAATCTGCGGCATACCACGCGCTGGCGCGATGGTTCCCGGAAGCGCCTACACCGCCAAACGGTGCGGTACTGGCAGCGCCGGTTAACGGCTTATTCCAGTTGACGATCCCTGCCCGCGCCTCCAACAGTAGCTGTTCAAACTGGCCGCGATCGGGCGAAACTAACCCACACGACAATCCAAAGCGGGTGTTGTTCGCCAGACGAATCGCATCATCAAAGCTGTCATAACGCCAGACGCCGAGCAGCGGACCGAAAACCTCTTCATCAGGTACGTTCCCCGCCCCGGTCAGTTCGATGATTCCAGGGGTCAGCAGTGACGTTCCGGCATTTACCAGACGTGGCGCTAACAACGTACGGCCGCCCAACGACGCCAGACGCTGCCAGGCATCATAGACGTGTTGCGCGGCCTGTTCGGAAATCAGTCCTCCCATAAATGGCTGCGGTTGTGCATCCCAGTTACCGGGCATTAAACGCTGACTAACCTCCACCAGACGCGTCAGGAACGCATCACCCTGCGCGCCTTTTTTTACGAGCAGGCGGCGGGCACAGGTACAGCGCTGTCCGGCGGTGACAAATGCGGATTGAATAGTCAGATGCACCGCGGCATCAATATCCTCCGGATTTTCAATAATCAGCGGGTTGTTGCCCCCCATCTCCAGGGCAAGGATTTTTTCCGGCTGGCCGGATAACTGCTTATGCAGCTGATAACCGGTATTCGCACTGCCGGTAAACAGCAGACCATCAAGATCTTCCTGCGCGCTCAGCGCCTGCCCCGTTTCGCGTCCGCCCTGCACCAGGTTCAGCACGCCCGGCGGCAATCCCGCCAGCTCCCACAGCTTTGTCACGGCTTCGCCGGTCCACGGCGTCAGCTCGCTGGGTTTGAAAATCAACGTATTGCCTGCCAGCAGTGCCGGAACAATATGACCATTGGGTAAATGGCCGGGGAAGTTATACGGGCCAAATACCGCCAGTACGCCGTGCGGGCGATGGCGCAACGTTGCCGCGCCATCCGGTAACTCGCTGTGCTGCTCTCCGGTACGGGCATGATAAGCTTTCACGGAGATGGCAATTTTATTGATCATCGCCGTCAGTTCAGTCGCGGCTTCCCAATGAGGTTTGCCGGTTTCCCGGGCGATAATCTGGGTCAGCTCGGCTTTATTGCTTTCCAGCAATGAAGCAAACTTTTCAACAATAGTCTGACGGGCGCTAAAGGGCTGTTTAGCCCAACCGGTAAAGGCAGCGCGCGCGGCCCGACACGCCTGTGCTACCTGAGTTGCATCGGCATCATTGCCCTGCCACAGCGCATCACCGCTTACCGGATTGGTTTTCACCCGACGCTCACCCTGCCCGGTCACCCAGTCGCCGTTTATCCATAATGTCATGCTGTTTTCTCCTCTGCACAAAGACGTACAAAACGTACATGGTCGCCCGCGTGGCATTTCAGGGCATCCAGTTGCGCCGCCGTCAGTACCAGACGTTGGGTATCCGGGTCTGCGCGAACCAGCATGACGCGGAAATTTTGATAGTTTTCATTGGCAACCAGACAGGCCGGATAATCGCCGGTTGCTGGCTGACCTTCCGCCACTTCCACCAGCCTGCTTTTACGAATAGCCCGAACCCGGTCGATATCGCATTCCAGCGTTGGCCCGCCGTCGAAAATATCGACATAGTTGCGGTAGCGAAATCCTTCTTTCTCCAGCACCGCCCGCGCCGGGGCCGTTTGCGGATGCACCTGACCAATCACGCCTTGCGCTTCATCAGACAGAAAATGGGTATAAATAGGATGCTTGGGCATCAGTTCAGCAATAAAGGCTTTCTGTCCTGTTCCGCAGAGAAAATCCGCCCGGCTAAACTCCATCGAGAAAAATCGTTTGCCGAGGCTTTGCCAGAACGGAGAGTAGCCATGCTCATCGATCACGCCGCGCATCTCGGCCACGACCTTCTCATTGAATCGATCACGAAAGGCCGCCATAAACATAAAGCGCGATTTTGACAGCAAATAGCCGTTGCCTTCTTTTCGCCAGTCCGGATCGAGAAACAGAGTGCAAAGCTCGCTGCTACCCGTGTGATCGTTACTCAGAAACAGTGTCGGCAGCGCGTTGTACACGTTCAGCTCTTTCGACGCGTGCACCAGAGTACCGACCCGGTAGTTGTACCAGGGGTCGTTAAGCCCCACCGCCACCTCGATGGCGCAAATTCCCGCCACGGTTCCGCTGGCGCTGTCTTCCAGCACAAACACATATCCCTGCTCACTTTTTGGCAACTCACCGCGCCAGGTTTGGAGTGAACGTTCGATACGCGCCATCAGCGTAGCTTCATTCGCCGGTAGCGAGGTCAATCCGCCGCCGGTCTTACTGGCAAGCTGCATCAACGCGGTGATATCCGCGCGTTCAATGGGACGAATCACCATCATGATGAACCTCCTGCTTTAATGCGTTCGCAGGCCAGCGCAAAGCGATCCAGTCCGGTAGCGACTTCTTCTTCGCTGACGTTGAGCGCTGGCGCAAAACGCACCACGTTAGCGCCAGCGATCAGTACCATCACCCCGGCAACAGCCGCTTCTTGCGAGATGAGTTTCGCTTTCCCGGCAAATTCCGCGTTCAGCACGCAGCCGATCAGCAGTCCGAGTCCACGAATTTCACTAAACAGTCCAAAACGTTCGTTAATGGCGTTTATACGCTCCACAAACCAGTCGTGGCGCTGTTTTACTCCGTTGAGCACTTCCGGTGTATTCACAATTTCCAGCAATTTACCTGCCACCGCCGTAGCCAGCGGGTTTCCGCCGTACGTTGTACCGTGTGTGCCAACCGTCATCACGCTGGCGCAACGCTCTGTCGCCAGCAGTGCGCCGATGGGGAAACCACCGCCCAGCGCTTTTGCTGTCGTCAGAAGATCCGGCGTCACGCCGTAGTGCATATAGGCATACAGTTCCCCGGTACGGCCAACGCCGGTCTGAACTTCATCAAAAATCAGCAGCGCATTATGGCGATCGCATAACTCACGTAGCCCCTGCAAAAAGGCTTTTGTTGCCGGAACCACACCGCCTTCACCCTGCACAGGCTCCACGATAACCGCACAGGTGGTGTCATCAATCAGTTGGCTGGCAGAATCGAGATCGTTGTATACGGCATGACGGATATCCGGCGGCAGCGGCGCGAAATCCTGTGAGTAGGCAGGCTGTCCTCCGGCGCTGACGGTAAACAACGTGCGTCCATGGAAAGCATTTTTAAACGCTACAATCCCGCTCTTCTGACTGCCAAAACGATCGTGGGCATATTTACGCGCCAGTTTTAGTGCCGCTTCGTTGGCTTCTGCACCGGAGTTACAGAAGAAAATGCGCTCGGCGAAGGTGGCGTCAATCAGCTTTTTCGCCAGACGCAGTACCGGCTCGTTGGTGTAGCCATTTCCCGTATGCCAGAATTTGCTCGCCTGGTCGTTTAATGCCTCGCGCAATGCCGGGTGGGCGTGACCCAGCGCGTTAACCGCAATGCCTCCCGCGAAATCGATATACTCTTTACCCTGCTGATCCCACAGACGTGAACCTTCACCCCGCACCGGAATAAAAGGGGCCGGAGCATATACGGGCATCATCCATTCATCAAAATTTTCACGCGTAATTGACAGAGACATAGCGACCTCAACGGTAAATAAAAGGTTATTTATATGTTAATAAATATAGTGTTTGCGGTGTAAATGTAGATTGCAGGGTTCGTGCCAGCCAGCGAAAAAAGTGCATAAACGGATGTCGATGACGGAATATCAACAGGTTACAACGTGGCGATATTCACTGCATGTGCATATAAAGTGAATATGTTTGCGCATCAGGCGACTAAACAGAGGAAAAAACGCAGTTTTATTCAGTCGCCAAATATAATTCTGGAATTGTGATCGTATACGAAATTTTTCGGAAATTATTGCCCCATTCCGACGCGCTTCGCGCCAAAACGGTGCAGTTTTTGCTCCATCGTTAACACCATTAGCAATCATTGTTGGAATCAGGTGACAAGAAGCAGTCAGCCTGCAGAAATTCTGCTACCATCCTTGCACTATTCATCTTGCAAAGTGGCAGCGACTATGAAATTTGTCTCTTTTAATATCAACGGCCTGCGTGCCCGTCCCCATCAACTGGCAGCCATTGTCGAAAAACACCAACCGGATGTTATTGGCTTACAGGAGACAAAAGTCCACGACGATATGTTCCCTCTCGAAGAGGTAGCAAAGCTCGGTTACAACGTCTTTTATCACGGCCAGAAAGGTCATTACGGCGTGGCGTTGTTAACGAAAGAAACGCCAATTGCGGTACGTCGTGGCTTCCCGGGCGATGACGAAGAAGCGCAGCGTCGGATCATCATGGCAGAAATTCCGTCCCCTCTGGGCAGCATCACGGTGATCAACGGCTACTTCCCGCAAGGAGAAAGCCGTGACCATGAAACCAAATTCCCGGCCAAAGCCGCGTTTTATCAGAACCTGCAAAACTATCTGGAGACTGAACTGAAGCGCGACAATCCGGTATTGATCATGGGCGATATGAATATTAGCCCAACCGATCTCGATATCGGCATTGGCGAAGAAAACCGTAAACGCTGGCTGCGTACCGGTAAATGTTCCTTCCTGCCGGAGGAGCGTGAGTGGATGGAACGCCTGCTGGGCTGGGGTCTGGTGGATACTTACCGTCACGCAAATCCTGAAAAGAATGACCAGTTCTCGTGGTTTGATTATCGCTCAAAAGGCTTTGACGATAACCGTGGTCTGCGTATCGATCTGCTGCTGGCGAGCAACCCATTGGCGGAACGCTGCGAAGAAACCGGCATCGACTATGAAATTCGCAGCATGGAAAAACCGTCCGACCATGCGCCTGTATGGGCTAAATTCCGCGTCTGACCTTCTGCGCCTTTTTACTCTCCGGGCCCGGCCTGGAGAGTCTGTTTATTCTGTGCAAAATCAATAAAGTGACGGTAATACATTGTTACGGCCGGGAATTTATTATATCTTCGCGCGCGCTTTTCGCTGACGAAAATGCTCCATTGCACTCGGTTTTACAGGAGAACCCCCATGAAAAAGAAGTTCGCATAAAGCAGAATACCGGCTGCTGATTGTCGCGGTCCTGTTCTGCGTTCTGGCGGGAGTTTTCCATCATTATGGTCTGACCGACCTGATAACCAATTTCCATCATTTACAAGACGTCATCCGCCAAAGCGGTATGTTCGGCTATACGCTTTATATCCTGCTGTTTATTGTTGCTGCGCTGTGTCTGATCCCAGGCAGCATCCTGGTGATCGTCGGCGGTGTGCTGTTTGGCCCCGTGGCTGGGACGCTTATCTCGTTAGTGGCAGCAACCGTGGCCTCAGCGCTGTCGTTTTTGCTGGCTCGATGGCTTGGACGGGATCTACTACTGAAATACGTTGGGCACACGGCAACGTTTCAGGCTATCGAAAAAGGCATTGCCCATAGCGGAGTAGACTTTCTAATCCTGACCCGGCTCGTGCCGCTGTTCCCCTATAATATTCAAAATTACGCCTATGGGCTGACGGCCATTCCGTTCTGGTCATTTACCGTAATATCGGCACTTACCACCTTACCCGGCATCTTTATCTATACGCTGATGTCGCATGAACTCGCCAGCGAAGGCATTACCCTGGTATTCATCGGTAAGCTTAGCGTGGCAGGGCTGGCGTTATTCACCCTCGTTCAGGCAGCCAAAGCCTGGGCCCGATATAAGCATATCGATCCATCAGCCAACCATGAGTGTACGGGTAAATGATAAAACGGAATAAAGCGCGGCTGACTCGCTATTACCGGGCGGGTTTGATTGCTCTGCTACTGCTCGGGCTAATGGCATGGGCATGGATACCTGGCGTGAGTGATTTTCTCCACGGCAGCCTGGCAGCATTTACCACACTCGATCAGCATGCTCTTGAGAACTTTATTCGTTCTTATGGAACCCAGGCGGCAGTGGTGTCGTTCTTCCTGATGATCTTACAGGCCATCGTTGCACCGCTTCCTGCGTTTGTGATCACGTTTGCCAATGCCTCGCTGTTTGGCGCATTTTGGGGCGGCGTACTATCCTGGAGCAGCGCAATGGCAGGTGCGGCGCTGTGCTTTTTTATTGCCCGCATTTTAGGTCGCGGTGCGGTGGAAAAGCTGACCGGAAAAACGGTGCTGAACAATATGGACGCTTTTTTCGAGCGCTATGGTAAGCACACTATTCTGGTCTGCCGCCTGTTACCTTTTGTGCCGTTCGACCCGGTAAGCTACGCGGCTGGCCTGACCTCAATTCGTTTTCGCCTTTTTTTCATCGCCACCGGCATCGGACAGTTACCCGCCACTATCGTCTACTCATGGGCGGGAAGCCTGTTAACCGGCGGCACATTTTGGTTTGTGACGGGTCTGTTTGTCCTGTTTGCCCTAAGCGTGGTGATATCGATAGCGAGAAGCCTTTATCTTGAGCGCCAACGGAAAAAAAGCTGAGACCTTCCCCCATTTTTAACCATGGAGATATTATGCGTTACTGCTTATTGTGTCTGAGTTTGTTGCTCTGCCCGCTGGCGACGTTTGCCCAGGACGCCAGCTGGCAACAAATCAAAAATGACGCCCGTGGTCAAACGGTGTGGTTCAACGCCTGGGGTGGCGACAATGCAGTTAACCAGTATCTCGACTGGGTTAGCGGCGAGATGAAAACGCACTACGACATTAACCTGAAAATCGTGCGCCTGGCGGACGCCGCCGATGCCGTAAAACGCATCCAGACGGAAGCGGCATCCGGGCGAAAAACCGGCGGCTCTGTCGATTTACTGTGGGTTAACGGCGAAAACTTCCGTAAGCTAAAAGAAGCCGGGCTGCTGCAAACCCAGTGGGCGCAAACGCTGCCTAACTGGCGCTATGTTGATACACAAAAACCGGTGACCGAAGATTTCTCCGTTCCAACAGAGGGGGCTGAATCACCGTGGGGCGGTGCCCAACTCACCTTTATTGCCCGGCGCGATCTTACCGCGCAGCCGCCGCAATCTCCGCAGGCACTGTTTAAATTCGCGCAGGCGCACCCTGGCACGGTGACCTATCCACGCCCGCCAGACTTTACCGGAACGGCTTTTCTTGAGCAGTTGCTAATTTCGCTCACCACCAAACCACAGGCATTGAAAGTTGCGCCAGATGCAGCGACATTCGCCGAAGTTACCGCGCCATTGTGGCAGTATCTTGATACCTTGCATCCTGTACTTTGGCGTGAAGGCAAAGATTTTCCTCCCACGCCAGCACGAATGGATGCACTGCTCAATAGCGGCACCCTGCGTTTATCATTGACCTTTAACCCTGCCCACGCGCAGCAAAAAGTGGCGAGCGGCGAATTGCCTAAAAGCAGCTACAGTTTTGGTTTCTCACAGGGCATGCTCGGCAACGTGCACTTTGTTGCCATTCCGGCGAATGCCCACGCCAGTGCCGGAGCAAAAGTCGTGGCAAACTTCCTGCTTTCTCCTGAAGCACAACTGCGCAAAGCTGACCCGGCTATCTGGGGAGATCCTTCGGTGCTTGATCCACAAAAATTGCCTGACGAACAGCGTGATGCGCTGCTGGCGCGGATCCCACAGGGGCTCCCTGCCGTGTTGCCAGAACCGCATGCAGCCTGGGTAAACGCTCTGGAACAAGAATGGCTACGCCGCTACGGTACGCATTAATTCTGCTACTCTGGGCCATCATGGCGGCAGTTTATCTGCCGTTGGCGCCAGCGGCATGGTCTCTGATAACACCGGCGCTTAGTACCACACACTGGCTGGCGCTCTTTGCCGATCCTCAACTCCCGCAGGCGTTACTGGCAACGCTGGTTTCCGTCGGCCTCGCGGCTGGGGGCGCGCTGATTATCGCGCTGCTGGCGATCCTCGCCTTGTGGCCCGGCGCAGGCTGGGTACGTCTGTATACGCGTCTTCCGTGGCTGCTGGCAATTCCGCACGTTGCCTTCGCCACCAGCGTGCTGTTGGTTTTTGCTGAAGGCGGCATACTTTGGCAATGGCTCCCGTTCCTCAGCCCACAGCCGGACCGCTACGGCATTGGACTTGGCGTAACGCTGGCGGTGAAAGAGAGCGCCTTTTTGTTATGGATCCTCTCGGCCCTGCTAAGTGAAAAACAACTTTCGCAGCAGGTTATCGTGCTGGATTCGCTGGGTTACAGCCGACTGCAATGCCTGAACTGGCTGGTTCTGCCCGCTATCGGCCCGGCATTAGGTAAAGCTATGCTGGCAGTCGTGGCCTGGTCACTCTCCGTTGTTGATGTGGCAATCGTTCTTGGCCCCGGCAATCCGCCAACGCTTGCCGTATTGAGTTGGCAGTGGCTCAGTCAGGGCGACGTCGAACAGCAGGCGAAAGGCGCACTTGCCAGTCTGTTGCTGGTGCTGTTGCTCCTTGTTATCGCGCTGGTGGGTTATCTGTTCTGGCGTGCCTGGCGACATACTATTCCGGCAGTAAACGGTGAGCGCCAGCATTTTTCAACTATGACAATCGCACGCCCGCTGGTACAGATTTTGCCCGTCAGCGGTGTGGTATGCGCGCTGGTACTGGCGCTTATCGCCAGCTATTCCTCGCTAAACAGCGAGGCGCTCAGCAACAGCCTGCAACTGGGGCTTCTTTCCAGCGTGCTGGCGCTTCTGATACTTTTTGCCTGGCTGGAATGGGGTCCACAAACCGGACACCGCTGGGTCTGGCTACCGCTCATTTTGCCTGCGCTACCGCTGGTAACCGGACAATATCTGCTGGCGTTATATGCCGAACAAGATGGACTGATGACGACCATTATCTGGGGCCACCTGCTGTGGGTGATGCCCTGGATGCTATTTGTGCTTAAACCGGCGTGGCAGCGCATTGACCCACGATTAATTTTGATTGCGCAAACCCTGGGCTGGACGCGGGGGCGGATATTCTGGCTGGTGAAATGCCCGCAGCTGGCGCGCCCGGCATTGATTGCCTTCGCGGTTGGCTTCTCGGTTAGTATCGCCCAGTATATGCCAACGCTGTGGCTAGGTGCCGGACGCTATCCTACGTTAACCACCGAAGCGGTGGCATTAAGCAGCGGCGGTAGCAGTGCGACTCTGGCAACACAAGCGTTGTGGCAGCTGCTTTTACCACTGCTCGTTTTCGCACTTGCAGCCTTTCTCGCCGCGTGGATCGGCCGCTTTCGACAAGGACTCCGCTAATGCTTACCGTACGAGGCGTTTCGTTGTACCAGGGCGCGAAAGCGCTGGTGAAAGACGTTAATTTTCAGGTTAACAAAAGTGACATCGTCACAATTATGGGACCTTCCGGCAGCGGGAAATCTTCGCTGTTTTCATGGATAATCGGGGCGTTATCTCCCCAGTTCCAGTCCTCAGGCGAACTGTGGCTTAATGAACGACGCATCGATACGTTACCTACCACGCAGCGCCAGATTGGCATTTTGTTTCAGGATGCGCTGCTGTTTGACCATTTCAGCGTTGGGCAGAATTTACTGCTAGCCTTACCCGCCAGACTGCAAGGTCCTGCCAGGCGTCATGAGGTAGAAAGCGCCCTCGCACGCGCGGACCTGGCAGGATTTTATTCACGCGATCCGGCTTCGCTCTCCGGTGGGCAGCGTTCGCGGGTCGCCCTGCTCCGCGCGCTGCTGGCGCAGCCCCAGGCGCTGTTACTTGATGAACCCTTTAGCAGGCTGGATGCGTCGCTACGCGATAACTTTCGCCAATGGGTCTTCACCGAGGTGCGTAAATTGGGGATCCCGGTGGTACAGGTGACACATGACGCGCAGGACGTACCGCCTGCAGGCCGCGTATTTCAGATGGAAAACTGGGCGTGAATGTGGCGATATGCTGCGTTAACGCAAGGTTTTTACGTAACTGGCGGCACAGAATGTCGTCTTCTTTTTTTCAACGTCGGGCTATTCGATGAAACGTGTTTCTCAAATGACCGCGCTGGCACTGGCTTTAGGGCTCGCTTGCGCTTCTTCCTGGGCTGCTGAAACAGCACAGACGCTCACCCTCAACCAGTTACAGCAAAAGCAAGGCGCGGCGATCGATACCCGTCAGAGCGCTTTTTACAACGGCTGGCCACAATCGCTCAATGGTCCTTCAGGACACGAACCTTCCGCACTGAACCTGTCTGCCGCCTGGCTCGACAAGATGAATGATGAACAACTCAGCGCCTGGGTTAAGTCACATCAACTTAAGACCGACGCTCCGGTGGCGCTGTATGGCAGTGATAACGACATGCAGGCCGTTAAATCCCGTCTGCAAAAAGTTGGCTTTAACCAGATTTCAACCCTCAGCGATGCGCTGACAGATCCTGCGCGTCTGCAACGTCTGCCGCACTTCGAACAGTTGGTCTACCCACAGTGGCTGCACAATCTTCAGCAGGGTAAAGACGTGACTGCCAAACCGGCGGGTGACTGGAAAGTGATTGAAGCCGCCTGGGGCGCGCCGAAGTTGTATCTGCTCAGCCACATCCCCGGCGCGGGCTACATTGATACCAATGAAGTTGAAAGCGAACCGCTGTGGAATAAAGTTTCCGACGAGCAGCTCAAAGCGATGCTGGCGAAACACGGTATCCGCCACGACACCACGGTGATTTTATATGGCCGCGATGTTTATGCCGCCGCGCGCGTGGCGCAAATTATGCTGTACGCAGGCGTGAAAGATGTTCGTCTGCTCGACGGCGGCTGGCAAACCTGGTCCGACTCAGGTTTACCGGTCGAACGTGGTACTCCGCCAACGGTGAAACCAGAACCTGATTTCGGCGTAAAAATCCCTGCCCAGCCGCAGCTGATGCTCAATACGGAACAGGCTCGCGGTCTGCTGCATCGCCAGGATGCGTCTTTGGTAAGCATTCGTTCATGGCCAGAATTTGTCGGTACTACCAGCGGCTACAGCTACATTAAGCCAAAAGGCGAGATCGCAGGCGCGCGTTGGGGCCACGCGGGCAGCGACTCTACCCATATGGAAGATTTCCATAATCCGGATGGCACCATGCGCAGCGCGGATGACATCGCCGCCATGTGGAAGCAATGGAATATCCTGCCGAATCAACAGGTCTCTTTCTATTGCGGTACCGGCTGGCGTGCTTCAGAAACGTTTATGTATGCCCGCGCAATGGGCTGGAAAAACGTCTCTGTTTACGATGGTGGCTGGTACGAGTGGAGCAGCAATCCGAAAAACCCGGTCGCCAGCGGTGAACGGGGTCCAGACGCCAGCAAGTAAGACTGGCATTATTGCCGGATGCGGCGAGAACGCTTGACCCAGGCTACCTATATCATTGTTGTAGGCCGGATAAGCGAAGCGCATCCGGCAACGCATTACCTTACACCTGACGCTGAACGGTTTTCAGCGTCAGATATCCGCTCCAGATCCGGGTGAACGTTGTCATCCAGCACAACGCGCCAAAGACCCACGCCAGCACGGCAAAATAGTCCGGGAACAGACACCCCAACACAAACAGCAAAATTGTCTCAGTTCCTTCGGTCAACCCGCCCAGATAATAAAACGATTTATGCGCATAACCGGGGTTATCAATCTGATGTTTCGCTGCCAGTGCGGCGAAGGCCAGAAAGCTGCTACCGGTGCCAATAAACGCGAACAACAGCCAACTGCCTGCCAGCGCATTTTGCGCCGGAGCGGCAAGAATAAAGCCAAACGGCACAAGGGCGTAAAACAGAAAATCGAGCGAGATATCGAGAAATCCCCCCGCGTCGGATAGTCCTCTGCGCCGTGCCAGCGCCCCATCCAGTCCGTCAAACAACCGATTGAGCACAATGGCCACCAGCGCCGCCAGATACCAGCCTAACGCCAGAAATGGCAACGCCAGCACGCCAATGGCAAATCCGACCAGTGTAAGTCCGTCCGGGGTAATCGCCGGTTTATCGATAATACCTACGCACCGATGCAACAGCGGTTTTAATCGTGGATGAAGATGGCGGTCAAGCATGCGGGCGTCCTTTAAAACTGTCGCACAGTCCCTGCGAGGGAATATCGAGAGCGGCATTAAAACGCGCCGAGAGATTTTGAAACGCAATCAGCGCGGTCATTTCCGTAATGGCATCATCGGTAAAATGCTGCTTCATCTGCACTTTCAGCGCATCGTCAACCTGTGGAGGCGTTGCGGTAACCGCATCGGCATAGGCCAGCGCTACGCGTTCTTCTGCACTGAACAGCGTCGAATCTTGCCAGGTGGCAACCTGCATGACTTTATCCAGCGCGCCACAGCGTTCTGCCAGCCGTAAACTATTCGCATCAACACAGAAAGCGCAATGGCAGACCTGAGAAACGCGGGTCATCAACAGCGCACGCATCACCGGCGTTAAGCGCGCCTTTTTACGCTCCAAAAACCCGACAAACAGCGCCACCAGCCAGAACAGAAACGGCATCCTCCCCCACCAACGCGTGGGATGCAGCACATCGCCATAATGTTTTTTCTGCGTGGCAACGAGCGGTTTTAAACTGGAAGGGATACGCGTTAACGGCTTTACCCACGACTGAGGTTCGTTCAACGGTGGCTCCTGAATACTTTAGATAAAACAAAGATAACGATAGTATGTCATTTTCTGCTGTTAGATCTTGATGAATATGATGAAAACCCTCGACGTGGTCGCCGCTATCATTGAACGTGATGGCAAAATTTTACTGGCTCAGCGTCCGCTGCATGCGGATCAGTCAGGCATGTGGGAGTTTGCCGGCGGTAAGGTTGAATCTGGCGAAAGTCAGCCCGAGGCGCTGATCCGTGAACTGCGTGAAGAGTTGGGCATTGAGGCGGTCGTGGGGCGCTACATTGCCAGCCATCAACGCGAGGTTTCAGGCCGATTGATTCACCTACACGCCTGGCATGTACCGTCTTTTCAGGGGGAATTGAGAGCATTTGAACATCAGGATATCGTCTGGTGCTCACCTGAAGAGGCGCTGCGTTATCCGCTGGCACCCGCCGATATCCCGTTGTTAGAGGCGTTTATCCTTTTACACGCCGCCAGACCAGCGGATTCGTGCTGATCGTTTTATCATCGCGCTGGCACTGCAACAGAACGCCATCGGCTTTAATCACCGCCCCTTCAGAGTAGTTTTGATCCTGATAAATACAGCACTGGCTACAGGGCTGCGCCCGCTGACCGCTGGAACTGAACACTTCCGGCGGTACATTCACCTGCACGTCCGGGCGATAAAGCTGATTTGCCAGCGTCGCGCAGGACACCAGTACCAACGCTCCTGCCATGATTAAACGGCGCATTGTCTTTCCTTTTTAACTGACATTTATGCTCAGTATAACGGTATAAATCGGCAGAAACTTTAGTCCCTTCCATCATCGCTTTTGGTTATGACCCACGGCGCGATATTAATTTACTTAGCGGGGTTAATTTTTTCTTGCGTCCCGTCACACTGCTGATGGTATAGTCAAAAACTGCACAACACATAACATAAATATCAAAAATATAACCATATCAATACATAAGAGGTTCTTATATCTATGGATCAGACATGTTCTCTGGAGTCATTTCTTAACCATGTGCAAAAGCGCGACCCGAATCAGACCGAGTTCGCGCAAGCCGTTCGTGAGGTAATGACGACGCTGTGGCCCTTTCTCGAGCAAAACCCGCGTTATCGTCAGATGTCGTTGCTGGAACGTCTGGTTGAACCGGAGCGCGTGATCCAGTTCCGCGTAGTTTGGCTGGACGATCGCAATCATGTGCAGGTCAACCGCGCGTGGCGCGTACAGTTTAGCTCTGCCATTGGCCCGTACAAAGGCGGTATGCGTTTCCACCCTTCCGTGAACCTGTCGATCCTGAAATTCCTGGGTTTCGAGCAGACCTTTAAGAACGCCCTCACCACGCTGCCAATGGGCGGTGGTAAAGGCGGGAGCGATTTCGATCCGAAAGGTAAAAGCGAAGGCGAAATCATGCGTTTCTGCCAGGCACTGATGACCGAACTGTTCCGCCATTTAGGTCCTGATACCGACGTCCCGGCGGGCGATATCGGCGTGGGTGGTCGTGAAGTCGGCTTTATGGCCGGGATGATGAAAAAACTGTCCAACAACAGCGCCTGCGTCTTTACCGGTAAAGGTCTCTCTTTTGGCGGCAGCCTGATCCGCCCGGAAGCCACCGGCTACGGTCTGGTGTATTTCACCGAAGCAATGCTCAAACGCCATGGTCTGGGCTTTGAAGGCATGCGCGTGGCGGTTTCTGGCTCCGGCAACGTAGCGCAATTCGCCATAGAGAAAGCCATGGAGTTTGGCGCGCGAGTAGTTACCGCCTCCGATTCCAGCGGTACCGTAGTTGACGAAAGCGGATTTACCAAAGAAAAACTGGCGCGTCTGTGCGCGATCAAAGACAGCCGTGACGGTCGCGTGGCGGATTACGCCCGTGAGTTTGGCCTGACCTATCTGGAAGGCAAACAGCCGTGGTCGGTTCCGGTCGATATCGCCCTGCCGTGCGCCACTCAGAATGAACTGGATGTCGATGCAGCGCGCGTACTGATCGCCAACGGCGTGAAAGCTGTCGCCGAAGGGGCAAACATGCCGACTACTATCGAGGCCACCGATCTGTTCCTCGAAGCGGGCGTACTGTTCGCACCGGGTAAAGCCGCAAACGCCGGTGGCGTAGCGACATCCGGTCTGGAAATGGCGCAAAACGCCGCTCGTCTGGGCTGGAAAGCGGAGAAAGTGGATGCGCGCCTGCACCACATCATGCTGGATATTCACCATGCCTGCGTTGAATACGGCGGCGAAAGCAAGCAGACCAACTACGTACGTGGTGCCAACATCGCGGGCTTCGTGAAGGTTGCCGACGCGATGCTGGGTCAGGGCGTGATTTAATATTGTCTCTGCAGGCCGGATTGGGCACGGGTGCCGCATCCGGCTAAGCCTGATGCGCTATGCTTATCAGGCCTACAAACTTACAGACCCGCCTCTTCAGATGGCGGGCTTTTTTTTGCCGGACGTTTACGCGGCGCGCTTTTTTTCTTATCGCTACCACTACCGCCAGGTGCAGCAATTCCACGAAAGCGTCGTACCGGTGTGCTGCGCGCCTGATCGATAAGCTGATACAGCGTCCCCACCAGCGGCTGCATGAAATCCTGATAGCGACACTGCTTTTCGCTGATTTGGGTCAGGATAGATTCCCAGTGCGCGGTCATGTCCGGGCGCGTCGCCATTTCTGGCAGCGAGTGGAACAGCGCTTTTCCTGCGTCGGTCGAATGGATATAACGTCCTTTTTTCACCAGGAACCCGCGCTTAAACAGCAGCTCGATAATTCCGGCGCGTGTAGCTTCCGTACCTAAACCATCCGTTGCGCGCAGGATCTTTTTCAGATCTTTATCCTGCACGAATCGCGCAATCCCGGTCATCGCTGACAGCAGAGTTGCATCAGTAAAGTGCCGCGGGGGCTGGGTCTGACGTTCAACTACTTCGCCTTTTTCGCACAGCAGTTCGTCATCTTTTGCCACCACCGGCAGCGGCGTCCCGTCATTATCTTCGTCGCGCTCTTTGTTGCCGAGCAGCGTGCGCCATCCGGCTTCCGCCAGAAAACGGGCTTTGGCGACAAACTTGCCTTTGGCGATGTCCAGCTCAATGACGCATTTCCTGAATACCGCATCTGCGCAAAATTGCATCAGATACTGACGGGCAATCAGGTTGTAAATTTTCGCTTCGTTGTCATTCAGATTGATGGACGAACTGCGCGCGGTAGGAATGATGGCGTGGTGCGCATCCACTTTTTTGTCGTCCCAACAGCGATTTCGCGTATCGGGATTGACCGCCGGCTGCGGGAGCAGATCCGGCGCATGGACGCTAATCGCGTTCAGTACCGCGTGACGTCCGGCAAAGTGTTCTTCCGGCAGATAACGGCTATCCGAACGCGGATAGGTAATCAACTTATGAGTTTCATACAGCTTCTGGCAGATATCCAGAACGTTTTGCGCACTTAAACCGAAGCGCTTCGCCGCTTCAATCTGCAACGCAGACAGCGAGAACGGCAACGGCGCGGATTCTGATTCCCGTTTATCGTTATAGCTGGTGACTATCGCCGGTTGGCCGTTAATGCGGTTCACCACGTGTTCAGCCAGCGTGCGATTCAGCAAGCGCCCTTCTTCATCCTGATACGGCTCACACGCTTCGCTCGGCTGCCAGATAGCGGTAAACCGCTCATCGGCGGGCGTTACGATATGCGCTTTCACTTCGAAGAAGTCTTTGGCGACGAAGTTCTCTATCTCTTCATCGCGACGCACAACCAGCCCGAGCACCGGCGTTTGTACGCGCCCGACCGAAAGTACGCCCTGATAGCCCGCGTTACGTCCAAGAATGGTGTAAGCGCGCGTCATATTGATACCGTACAACCAGTCCGCACGCGCTCGCGCCAGTGCCGACACGCACAGCGGGATAAACTCACTGTTGGCGCGCAGCCGCTCAATAGCCCGCTCAACGGCCTGCGGGTTGAGGTCGTTAATCAGGCAACGCTGCACCTTCTGGCGCTTTTCAGGTGCCAGTTGCAGGTAATCCAGCACTTCATCCACCAGCAGTTGCCCTTCACGATCGGGGTCACCGGCGTGAATAACTTCGCTAGCTTCATGCAAAAAGCGCTTAATGACGTTGAGCTGTTTGGTCACCGAGGGGCGCGGTTGCAGTTGCCACTTTTCCGGGACAATCGGCAGATCGACCAGACTCCAGCGAGCGTAACGACTGTCGTAGGCATCCGGCTGCGCCTGTTCAAGCAGGTGACCAATACACCAGGTCACCACTTGTCCATTTCCGCATTCAATAAAACCATCGCCTTTGCGATGCGGCTTCGGCAGCACATCGGCGATAGCACGTGCCAGACTTGGTTTTTCGGCAATAAACAACCGCATCGAGTTAACGAATCTCAACCATGGCGCGACCGCCACGAGCTTCCACTAACTCACCAATGGCGGTGAGATCGATACCGAACTGCGCCGCTGCCGCTTTCACTTCGGCTTCAGCTTCCGGCGTTACCGCCAGCAGTAGGCCACCTGAAGTTTGCGGATCGCACAGCAGATCGCGTACCGATTGCGGCATTTCACCCATCAGGTGTCCGTAGCTGGCAAAGTTACGTTGGGTACCACCCGGCACCGCGCCCTGCGCGATGTATTCTTCAACGCCAGGCAGCTTAGGAATATCCTGGTAGACGATCTGCGCCTGAACGCCTGCGCCCTGACACATCTCACTCAGATGCCCCAGCAGACCAAAACCGGTAACATCGGTCATGGCTTTCACGCCGTCAATATCGGCGAATGCCGCACCAGCAATGTTCATCCGGCACATCACTTCTGTCGCCAGTCCTTTATGTTCTTCCTTCAGCAGGGATTTTTTCTCTGCGGTTGTCAGAACACCAATGCCCAGAGGCTTGGTCAGGAACAACTTACACCCTGCTTCAGCGGTACTGTTTTTCTTCACGCGTTCGGTCGGCACAACGCCGGTTACCGCAAGGCCAAAGATAGGCTCTGGGGCATCGATAGAGTGGCCGCCCGCCAGCGCAATACCCGCCTGACGGCAGGCAAAGCGTCCGCCTTCGGTGACTTCGCGGGCGATTTCCGGTGCCAGTTTATCCAGCGGCCAGCCCAGAATAGCAATTGCCATAATCGGTTTGCCGCCCATGGCGAAAATATCGCTGATGGCGTTAGTCGCGGCGATGCGTCCAAAATCAAACGGATTATCGACAATCGGCATAAAGAAATCGGTGGTGCTGATAACGCTGGTGCCGTTTCCAAGATCGTATACGGCCGCGTCGTCGCGGGTTTCATTACCCACCAGTAAGTTCGGATCAACAAACTTCGCCTGCTCGCTGTGCAGGATGGTTTCCAGCACTTTTGGGGAAATTTTACAACCGCAACCGGCTCCGTGGCTGTATTGCGTTAAACGAATAGCTTGCTCGCTCATGGACATCTCCTGTCATTGCAATCCGGATATGGTAGCGCTCATTCCTTGATGTGGTAAGAGTGACTGTCTGAATTCGGGTGTCTTTGCTCAGAATCCAGACAGTTTTGCCGTTGATATCAGAAATAACGGACGAATGCGCTCGGATCGGCAAGGTTAATCGTCGTGGATGCTTTTAGCTGCGGTGTGCCCAGATAGAGGAAACCGACGATTTTATCTTGCGGGCGACAGTCGAATGCTTCGCGCACGACCGCACTTTCGGTTAATGCACCACTGCGCCAGATACCGCCAAAGCCCTGGGCAATTGCGGCCATCTGCATAGCCATCACCGCACAACCGGCAGACATTTCTTGTTCCCACAGAGGAACCTTGTCGTTTTCTTCACATTTCGCCACCACGGTAATAATCAGCGGTGCGCGAAACGGTGCGCTGCGCGCTTTTTCCTGGGCTTTCGCGTCACTGCCTGCGGCAATCGCCCCTTTTTCAAGCACCGCGCTAAAACGCTCACGCCCTTCGCCCTCAATGACAAAGAATTGCCACGGTTGCAGCGTTTTGTGGTCTGGCGCGCGCATACCCGCCCGCAGAATGTTTTGCAGTTGCTCTCCTGTCGGGGCCGGCTCGACGAGACGAGAGGCGCTACGACGGGTAATCAGTAATTCGAGTGCATCCATTTGCTTAACTCCAACAATGAGATTTGTTCACAAAATTAACACGTGAGCGGATTTTGTTACAGCACAGGCGGTGATTCCTGCTGACAAGTGCCTGTCGGGTCATTACGATAGCCTCATCTTATCGCCTTTCTCCGGAATTTCGGGATGGCGTGTTGTTAATCGGTAGGGAGAATACATGCGAACCCTGTGGCGATTTATTGCCGGATTTTTTAAATGGACATGGCGATTACTGAATTTCGTCCGTGAATTTGTGCTTAACCTGTTCTTCATCTTGTTGGTGCTGGTGGGCGTGGGCATCTGGATGCAGGTCAGCAGCAGCAATACCAGTGAACACGCTGAGCGAGGCGCACTGCTGCTGGATATCTCGGGGGTGATTGTCGATAAGCCTTCGAGCACCAGTCGCTTAAGCGTTATTGGTCGTCAGCTGTTTGGCGCCAGCTCCGATCGTCTGCAGGAAAACTCCCTGTTCGATATCGTGAATACTATTCGCCAGGCAAAAGATGATCGCAACATCACCGGCATTGTGATGGATCTGAAAAATTTTGCCGGGGCCGACCAGCCTTCCATGCAGTATATCGGTAAAGCGCTGCGGGAATTCCGCGACAGCGGCAAACCGGTCTTTGCCGTGGGCGATAACTTCAGCCAGGGGCAGTACTACCTCGCCAGTTTCGCCAATAAAATTTATCTCTCTCCGCAGGGTTCCGTTGATCTGCACGGCTTTGCCACCAACGGTTTGTACTACAAGTCCCTGCTCGACAAGCTGAAAGTTTCCACGCACGTGTTCCGTGTCGGGACTTATAAGTCTGCCGTAGAACCGTTCATTCGTGATGATATGTCTCCTGCCGCGCGCGAGGCCGACAGCCGCTGGATCGGCGAGCTGTGGCAGAACTATCTCGACACGGTCGCTGCCAACCGCCAGATCCCTGCTCAGCAGGTGTTCCCGGGCGCACAGGCCATGCTGGACGGTTTGACAAAAGTCGATGGTGATACCGCGAAATATGCGCTCGACAACAAACTTGTGGATGTACTGGCCTCCAGCGCCGAAGTCGAAAAAATGCTGACCAAACAATTTGGCTGGAGCAAAGCAGATAAAAATTATCGCGCCGTCAGCTATTACGATTACTCGCTGAAAACGCCAGCGGATACTGGGGACAGCATTGGCGTCGTCTTCGCGAATGGCGCAATTATGGACGGTGAAGAAACCCCTGGGAATGTGGGCGGTGACACGACTGCCGCGCAGATCCGCGAAGCGCGTCTTGATCCGAAAGTGAAAGCAATTGTCCTGCGCGTGAACAGCCCTGGCGGCAGCGTCAGCGCTTCCGAAGTCATTCGCGCTGAGCTGGCTGCGGCAAAAGCGGCAGGCAAGCCGGTTGTCGTGTCCATGGGCGGCATGGCGGCATCCGGCGGGTACTGGATCTCCACCCCAGCAAGCTACATTGTGGCGAACCCCAGCACGCTGACCGGTTCAATCGGGATCTTTGGCGTGATCAACACTGTGGAAAACAGTCTGGATTCCATTGGTGTACACACCGACGGTGTGGCGACATCCCCACTGGCGGATATCTCCATCACCAAAGCGTTACCACCTGAAGTGCAGCAAATGATGCAACTGAGCATCGAGAACGGCTATAAGCGCTTTATCACGCTGGTCGCAGATGCGCGTAAGACAACGCCTGAGCAGATTGACAAAATCGCGCAGGGCCACGTCTGGACCGGCCAGGATGCGAAAGCCAACGGTCTGGTAGACAGTCTGGGTGATTTTGATGACGCCGTGGCGAAAGCGGCTGAGCTGGCCAAACTGAAGCAATGGCACATTGAGTATTATCAGGACGAACCGACATTCGTTGATATGGTGATGGACAGCATGTCCGGTTCCGTTCGTGCCATGCTGCCTGAAGCGATCCAGGCGATGCTCCCGGCGCCGCTCGCTTCTGCGGCGAGTACGGTTAAAGCGGAGAGCGATAAGCTGGCAGCATTTAACGATCCGCAAAACCGCTATGCGTTTTGCCTGACCTGCGCCAACGTTCGCTAACCTGCCAATGCTGCCCCTGTCGGGGCAGCATTTTTTACGCATTCTGATGTCGCGTACTGCGAAAATCTCCAGGCGTACAGCCAAACTCCCGACTAAACAAACGAATAAAGTGCGCACAGTCGCTAAATCCCAGACGCAGCGCAATCTCCGTGACACTCTCTCCAGAATTCATCAACAGCCAGTGGGCATAACGCAAACGCGCACGTCGGATAAACTCTCCCGGCGACTGGGCGAACTCGGCGTTAAACAACCGGGTAAGCTGTCGCGGACTCAGGTTGACTTCAGTGGCCAGCCAGCGGGTCGAAATGGGCTTTACCAGTCCTTGCTCAATTAAAAAGACCGCTTTGCGTAACCGACTGTCGCTCACGTGGGTAAAACCTATCGCTCTGGAGACCGCCACTGACGTGCTGTCTATGCGGTTGGGGACGGACATCTGGAAGATGGCTTTTGTCGCCCTGTCGGGACCACAGTGGCGGCGAATAAGCTCTGTTGCCAGCCCTATCGTCGAAATGCCCCCCGGACAAGTCAGAATCCCTTTTTCCTCAACAAAATCGACACCGCTACGGGCAGCCAGCTGAGGAAATTGCGTTTTAAAATCATTCAGATGCCAGGGATGGATCGCCGCCATCAGCCCATTGAGGAAACCTTCTTGCGCCAGAACAAAGCTCCCCGTGCAGATACCTACCAGCGGAATGTTGAGCTGATGCGCAAGATGCAGGTAACGTCGCGCGGCCCGATCGGCTTTCGCCATACTGCGCAGCAAGCCGCCAATCACCACCACATAATCAAATTGTTCCGGTGCAACGAATGCGCTATCCGGCATCATCGCCATTCCTGAACTGCTTAGAACTGGTCGGTCTGGTGTAGCGCTCATCAGACGCCAGGAGCAGCGAATTTTCTGGCTATCATCCCCCATATCCGCCGCATGACGTAACGCATCGGTTAACCCCGCCAGCGCCAGCAGAGGAAATTCCGGCCACAGAAGAATGCCGACATTCAACTGTGGTCTGCGCGGTGTCTCTGTCTGACTCGCATCGATAGCCGTAATGATGTCTCCATCCGCCCACTCGCCTGGCTGAAAAATTCTCAGGTCTTTCTTCACTTCAGGCTCCCGTTATAAACGTGAAAGGCGGCGTAAATTCGCGCTGGGGGGTAATGAAACACAAAGCAATCCAATCAATATCAAGAGAGCGCCTGCGATAAACGCGGGCTGCAGGGATTCACCAAGAAAGAGTACCCCGGCAATGATTCCCATCGCTGGCGTCATTAAAATCAGGGTTCCCAAAGATGCGACATGATAATAACGCAGCAGGGTAAACCAGATCAGGTAACTTAAAAAGGCGACAATCACCGTCTGAAAAGTCAGACTCATCACCAACACAGTCGTCAGTTGTACCGTCGTTTCTCCCAGCATCAGTCCGATAAGCAATAAAATCAGCGCGGTAGTCGCCAGTTGATAAAACAGTGTGCAGGACGAGGGAATAGTGGCGAGTCGGCTACAGCGGATCAACACACTGGACGCCCCCCACGCCATACCGGCGAAAAGCCCGCACAGATCGCCCGTCAGGCTCCATTGTGTGTTGCCATTTTGAGGAACCATCGTAACGGCGATGGCGATGCCCAAAAAGGCGATCGCAAGCCCACACCATTGCAGACGACTCAGTCGCTCTTCAGGTAAAAGAAAATGTAATCCAATGGCCGAAAACAAAGGCGCAGTATACAGATAAAGCGCCATATGGGAGGCCGTCGTTAACGTGATCCCTACGGAAACCAGCACAAATTCAAGCGCAAACAGTAATCCAACGATTGCGCCCATTTTGGCGATATTACGGTCACGCAGAAGGCCAAAAATATTATCTCGTCGCTGAAACAGCAATCCAATAAACAGCGCGGCGATTGCGGAACGCAAACCGACCTGCAAAAAAGGTGACATATCATCAGCAGCCGCTTTAATTGCCACCTGCTGACTGCCCCAGACACCGCAAATCACCACCATCAGCAAAATAGCCGCATTATCAATTCTCTTTCTGATCATTTCTGCACTCGACAACAACACACACCATAGAAGGCTGCTACTGTAGGGCCGAGGGAGCAAAACAACACTGAACAAACGGGACAAGGCACTGAACATAAATGACATATTGATCGGATGGCAGGTATGCGTCATTTGCACTGTATTTTTTCGGGGGGAACTTTATACTGCGCCTGTTTATGCACAACTTAACCTGTGACGCCCATGCAAAAGAAATCGATTTACGTTGCCTATACCGGCGGTACCATTGGTATGCAGCGCTCAGAACAGGGTTATATTCCTGTTTCCGGTCATCTCCAGCGTCAGCTGGCACTGATGCCTGAATTCCACCGCCCAGAGATGCCAGACTTCACCATCCACGAATACGTCCCGCTGATGGATTCCTCAGACATGACGCCAGAAGACTGGCAGCATATTGCTGAAGACATTAAAGCGCACTACGAAGATTACGATGGTTTTGTCATTCTGCACGGCACTGACACCATGGCGTTTACGGCTTCGGCGCTCTCATTTATGCTGGAGAATCTGGGCAAGCCAGTCATTGTGACAGGGTCACAAATCCCATTAGCAGAGCTACGTTCTGACGGACAAATCAATTTGCTGAATGCGTTGTACGTTGCAGCAAATTATCCGATCAATGAAGTGACCCTGTTTTTCAACAACCGACTGTTTCGCGGTAACCGGACCACTAAAGCGCATGCTGATGGTTTTGACGCGTTTGCCTCACCCAACCTTGCACCACTGCTGGAAGCCGGGATCCACATTCGTCGGCTGGGAACACCGCCCGCACCTCACGGCACAGGTGAGTTGATTGTCCATCCTATCACTCCGCAACCGATTGGCGTGGTCACTATTTATCCTGGGATCTCCGCTGATGTAGTACGCAACTTCCTGCGCCAGCCGGTAAAAGCATTAATTTTGCGCTCCTACGGCGTGGGCAATGCGCCGCAGAATAAAGAGTTCCTGAAAGAACTTGAAGATGCGAGCTCGCGTGGCATTGTGGTGGTGAACCTTACGCAGTGTATGTCCGGCAAGGTGAACATGGGGGGCTACGCGACAGGGAATGCGCTGGCGCATGCTGGCGTGATTGGCGGCGCGGATATGACCGTCGAAGCCACTCTCACCAAACTGCACTATTTGCTGAGTCAGGGACTGGATACGCAGACAATTCGTGAAGCAATGACGCAAAATCTGCGTGGTGAGCTCACGCCTGACGATTAAAGGAGTCTATGCCCATGGCCCGAGCCTTACTGTTGGTCGATTTACAAAACGACTTTTGTGCCGGTGGTGCCCTCGCGGTCCCACAAGGTGACAGCACAATCGATATCGCCAACCGCCTGATTGACTGGTGTGCCATACGCGGCGACACGGTCGTTGCCAGTCTGGACTGGCACCCGGCTAATCACGGTAGTTTTGCCAGCCAGCATCAGGTCGAGCCCTACAGCCAGGGACAACTTGATGGTCTGGCGCAGACGTTCTGGCCCGATCATTGCGTACAAAACAGCGAAGGTGCTGCCCTGCATCCGCTGCTGAACCAGCGTGCGATAACTCAAACGTTCACTAAAGGTGAGAACCCGCTGGTCGACAGCTACAGTGCTTTTTTTGATAACGGTCGTCGTCAGGCAACCGCGCTGAATGCATGGCTACTCGAACACCGCATTGCCGAGCTCATCATCATGGGTCTGGCTACCGACTATTGCGTTAAATTCACCGTTCTGGATGCGCTCGATCTTGGCTACACCGTCAGCGTTATAACCGACGGCTGCCGTGGCGTTAATATTCAACCCCAGGACAGTGCAAACGCCTTTATGGAAATGGCTGCTGCGGGCGCAACGCTGTATACGTTGGACGACTGGCTGGAAACCCAGCCGTAAGCGATGCCGACAGGGTCACTCCTGTCGGCGCGTTATCTCAGGCCAGCGCTGAAATCTCTTCCAGCGATACTTTGCGTGTTTCGATGCCAAAACAAAAAAGAATCAGCGCGCATAGCATCAACATTGCTCCTAGCACGATAAAGACCGTAACCGAGCCATAGCGGGTCAACAAAATAGCGACGCCATAAGGCGTAAACACAGCGACAATCCTCCCCACCGCATTCACAAAACCCGATCCTCTCAATCTAAGATGCGTGGGCCATAGTTCCGGGACATAAACTGCAGAGGCAAAGCAGACATACATATACAGAAAAAAAATCATCACCAGTCCGTAGCTCAGAATTGCCCACTCTTCAGTTTGAAGCGAATAGAAATACCCAAGCAAGGCGATAATAATCAACAAGAATGAGCCAAACAATCGCCGAGGAAAGCGATCGATAATTAACGCGGCAATAAATATCCCAACCGGCGCGCCAATCATAATTATCGCGGTCATAAATATGGATTTCGTTACATCGATTCCCGAATTAACAAATATCGTCGGGATCCATACCGTAATGGTATAGAGCGAAATATTCATTGCAATAAGCACCGTGATCGCCACCAGTGTACAGCGCAACATTGGCCCCTTAAACAAGAGCCAAAATGAACCACTTATCGTGCTTAAATCCGCCGACGAGCATTCGTTCCGGCAGGATGGTAAAGTGATGTTTTTTTCTTTCTCAATTTGCGATTCCACCTGCATAAGATGTTTTTCAGCTTCGCTTCTCTGCCCTTTGCCAGCCAGCCAACGCGGGGATTCAATATAGTATTTTCCCGACAGATACCAGGCCAACAGCATTGCCATGCCGCCGAGCAGAAACATCACCCGCCAGCTTAAAAGTGCAATAATCACGACGCCAATTGCCGCAGATAGCATTGGTGCCCAGTTGCCGACAAATGACAGACGGGCAGACCATTTCCCACGAACCGCGGGTGGAATGAATTCTGTAAATGAGGCATAGCCCACCATAATTAGCGCCCCCATTCCAATCCCCATCAGACAGCGGAAGAAAATAAGCCAGTACATGTTGGGCACAAACGTTGCAGCGCAGGCTGAGACCCCGACGATTAACAAATTGACGCGGAACGCTTTGCGTCGACCGAGATAATCACCAATAAAGCCACCGGCTAGCGAACCGATAAAGTAACCGAACATCAGCGCTGAGGTAAACGCGGCATTGAGATAATTGTTTGACCAGCCTGTGCTGACTAGTTTTGCTAATACCACATTCCCGGAATAGCTGAGAAAACCAGTTATTAACAAACTAACACTAATAATTCCAAAAATACGAAAATGAAATCGAGATAAAGGTAAGCGATCTAATCTTGCGCCGATAGGGTCACATTGTTCCATCTGGATGCCTCAAATTCAGCTAAATAGAAAGTATGGCGATCGCGGCAGAAAAATTTTGCCGCGCCATCCATCATCATTAGATTCTTATGGCATTTACCAGGTGCAAACTTAAAATAATATCGACACAACCCTCGTTATAGCTAATAAACGAGTTGAATATTATTCTCTTTGCAAAATGCAATCCACTCTGCACCCGGTGCCTTATTGGTTATTAGGTAATTAATATGGCTAAAGTCCACGAGCTGAACGAAAGCTTTACGGTCAAACTTTGAGTGATCAACTAACAGGGCCACCTCAGTCGCCTGGCGGATCATGGTTTTTTTGATTTCCGCTTCCGCTTCATTAGAATCAAGCGCCCCACTCTGCATATCCAAACCTTTGCAGCTCATCACCATGATATCAACATGATAACGGCTGATAATCTCCTTGGTGATTCTTCCCTGCAGCGACAGCGTATTCTTATTCAACTCACCGCCGGTAGAAACCACGTTAATTTCTGACTGCGCCAACTCATGAAATGCTTCAGCCGAATTGGTAAGCAACGTCAGATCGTTTCTTTCCTTCAACAGCTTTAATAATTCCATCGCGGTACTGCTGGAGTCGGCAGCCATTGTGGTCTTATTTTTAATAAACGGTAATGCATTACGGGCAATAATCTGCTTTTCTTCGAAGAAAGATTTTGCACGCTTATAAAAATGAATATTGTCGGACAACGCGGTGGTATTGAGCACTGCACCGCCATATGTTCGGGTCAAAAAACCTTCATCTTCTAGTTTTTCAAGATCGCGGCGAATCGTTTCCTCAGTCACCTGAAAGATTGAACTTAAATTAGATACCGCCACTTTCTTATCGTTAGCCACCATTTGCTTAATGGCTTGAATCCTGTCTTTTGCCGCCACGATGACACCTCTGTTTCCTGCAAAGTAATAATAAGACCCTAGTATCTCACAGGCTATGTTTATTTTCAAAAGAACATGTCTGAATCACAGATTTCAATACTTTTTTACGCAGAAACAGAGGTCAATTCTATCCAACTTAATTTATATCCAACGCTTCCGCCATTCGCCTCATCAATAATGAATCATTATCTGTCAGGGGAATGGTTAACGCCTCGACGTTCTCGCGAACCTGTTCAGGTGCGGTTGCACCACTCAGTAAGGTGATCAAATCGCTTTGCTTTAAAATCCACGCCAGAGCTAATGCAGGGATTGTGCAGCGGTATTTTTCACACAGTGGCTGCCACTGCTCTAGCATATCAATCACCCGCAGCATATTTTCCCGCTGAAACCAAACCTTGTTAGCCCGTGCGCCGCCAGGAACATAATCTCGGGCGATAGTACCGGTCAACAACCCCTGCTCAAGCGGTGAATATACCTGCACGATGATGCCATTCTGCTGGCATAGCGGCAGCAGATCAGCTTCCAGCGCCCGGTCAAGAATGCTGTACTTGGCCTGGATGATATCCAGCTCACCGTGTTTGAGATACTCCCTTATATGCCCGGCATCGACGTTCGCCGCGCCAATCGAACGGATTTTTCCCTCTTTTTTCAGTGTGTTCAGCGTGTCTACGGTTTCCGCAATCGGCGTAAAACAGGGTTCAACCGACTGCCAGTGGGTCATATAAATATCAATACTGTCGATACCCAATCTTTGCAGGCTGGCATCAACCTCCTCACGAATCGACTCAGGCGTGAGGTTTTTATACAGCTGGCGATCGCCCACTTTGTTGAACAGGCTGCCTGTTCGCTCCCAGACGATGCCGCATTTGGTTTCAACCACTACCTCGCTGCGCGGTAACTTTTTCAGCGCCTGACCGACTATCACTTCACTGTTGCCAAAGTTGTATCCTGGCGCGGTATCAATCAGATTAATACCGCAGCGATGCGCCTCAACAATGGTATCAATACAAATCTGCAAATCGAGATCGCCATTCCATGCCGGACCGCCGCCAATGGCCCATGTACCTAATCCCATGCGGGAAAGCGTAATATCCGTACTGCCTAAAGGAATCATTTTCATCTGCCGCTATTACCCTTCGTATTCGTCAAGAAGTTGTTCAACCAGCTTTCTGTTCTTCACACCCGTCGTCGCACCCACGCTCAGTACCGATATTGCCGCCGTTGCATTAGCAAACAGCGCGCAGTCGCGAAGCGGCTTGCCTTCAAGCAGCGCGGAGATAAATCCTGAAGCAAAGTTATCCCCCGCGCCGATGGTGTCGATGGCGGTAATCCCCGACACGGCCGGAACTACCATTTTCATATCGACACGTTTGATAAAGCAGCCTCTTTTGCCGGTCTTAATCACGACGGTTTTCACACCACAGTTCAGGAAACTGTCGGCAATCTCATCCAGCGTATCTTTCCCGGTGAGCAGTTTTGCCTCTTCAAAATTGGGAAACAGATAATCCACGTAGCTCAGCGCTTCACGGATGTCGTCCAGCGTTTCGTTAAGCCGTGGTTTAATCATGTCGGCGCAGATAATTAATCCATGCACTTTGGCCTGAGTGAAAATATCCGTTAACGCCGGGCCATCAAGCAGCGGACTATTAAAAATACTCGCCAGCGACAGCAGCTTTGCCTGCGAGAATCGGTCAAAATCAACATCGTTTATATTCAGTTTCCATAAACTGCCGTTACGGTTAGTCACAAAGGTGCGTTCACCATCAGCGGTGACTAAACCTACGTTAATGGAAGTATCAATATCAGCATCCTGCTTCAGGCTTTTAATATCAATATTCTCCCGATGGCAGTGGTCGACAATAAAATAACCGGCTGCATCATTACCTATCCGACTCATTAACGCCGTGCGATGGCCAAGGCGAGAAATAATCGTCGCCTCATTAATAGCGTCACCTCCCGTGGTCATTGCTATTCGTTCTAATGGATAAGAGTCAACATCAAAGATATTTTTACTCACTGGTTGCAAGGGAATATCAACAATTGCCGCCCCTATACAAATAACCTCGATATTATCCATATTGTCATTCCGCTTTACCGTCAGAGCCAAACAGTTTGATTTTCTCCAGCGCGCGCTCTTTTACCGCTTTGCGAACTTCACGCTCAACGTGCAGGAACGGCTGATTCTGGTTCTCCTGCACCGCCGCCATTGCCGCCTGGCACAGTTCGGTATGAATATTGATTTTCGAAATACCTAATGAAATGGCTTTTTTGATATCCGCATCGCTAATGCCGGACGCGCCGTGCAGCACCAGCGGAACGGATACCGCTTCGCGCACGCGTTTGACCACATCGAAATTCAGTTTCGGCTCAGAGGTATAAACGCCGTGCTGGTTACCAATCGCCACCGCCAGAGAATCGCAGCCGGTACGCTCGACAAATTCCGCCGCCTGGCTCGGGTCGGTATAGTGATAGCCCGCCAGCGCTTCTTCATAAACCGTTTCATTCCCCACGTGGCCCAGCTCCGCCTCAACCGGAATACCCAACGGATGGAAGAAGTCCACCGCCTCTTTAGTCAGGCGAATATTCTCTTCGAAATCAAAAGCGGAGGCATCGCGCATCAGTGAATTCATGCCGTGAGTCCAGGCGTTATGGATAATTTCCATACTGCGCCCGTGGTCCCAATGGGTAATAACCGGCACTGAGGCTTTTTTCGCCATCGAAACCATCATATGCGAAAAATCTTCAAACGATGTATTACCCACAAAGCCGGTGCCGAATGAAATAATTACCGGCGATTTAGACTCTTCCGCCGCATCCATCACCCCCATTAACATTTCCGCATTCCACACGTTAAAGTGGGCAATCGCATAATGTTTATTCTGGGCATCATTTTCCCAATATTTAATATCTGCCAGCATAGTTGTTTCTCCCTTTTCAATAAATTAATGGTTAACTTTAATAACGCCTTTGATAATTTCGCGTTTGTTGTTGACTGACTCATCAAACGCGCGCTGAACATCTTCATAATCATAAATATGCGTCACCATCGACTTGACATCGAAACGCCCGGAGGAAATAGCTTCAATAGTGACCGGATAGCGGTTGGCGTAGCGGAAAACAGTCTGAATGGAGACTTCACGGTTAATTTTGAGGAAATTAATCGCCGAATCACCGGGAACCGTCCCAACGATCATGATTTTCCCGCCGCGCATCACCAGGTACGGAGCCTGCTTAACGGTGATCGCCGAGCCGGCAGTTTCAAAAACAATGTCAGCCCCCATATCGCCGGAGAACTGCTGACAGCGGGCAACGGTGTCCTCTTTCGCCCCGTTGATCACAGTCGTCGCACCAAGCTGCTCGGCCATGGCCAGGCGCTTTTCCAGGACATCAACAACGGCAATGTCGGTAGCACCCAAACATTTACAGGCTTGCAGGGTCATTAAACCAATACAGCCCGCCCCCAAAATGACGATTTTCTTGCCCGGTTTAATGTCTGCCAGCATTGCGGCATGCATCCCTACCGCCGCAGGCTCTACCAGCGCGCCTTCCATGGTGTCCATGTTATCGGGCAGCTTGTAAGTGAAGCTCTCCGGATGGCACAGATAGTGGGTTAGCGCGCCGCGATAATTAGGCTGCGTGGCCATAAAGTCGACATCAGGACAGATGTTGTATTTGCCCTCCAGACAGTAGCGGCAGTGACCGCACGGCACGCCGGGTTCAATGTTCACCCGGTCGCCCGGTTTAAATTTACTGACGCGATTTCCTACCGCCACCACCGTACCGGCACATTCATGTCCGAGGCCAATTTCCTGGTTTGGGTCTTTTGGCGGAATAAAGGGACCTGATTCGAAACCGTGAACATCTGAACCGCAAATACCTACGTATTCAATTTTGATCAGTACTTCATGCTCTTTTGGTACCGGGATATCGGCGGCAATAATTTTCATCGTGCCCGGTGTTTTTAATATCGCTTTTGAATTTTTCATTTTATTTCCCCATCAATATTATTTGCTGGTAACTGCATCAATACCGAGACTTTCGACAGAGACGCCTTTGGTTTCAATTCCGATGGTAGCAATGGCGACAGCGACAATAATGGAGACCGCACCCAGCAGGACAAACACCCCCGTTACGCCATAACCGTTAAGCAATACCGCGACCGCATAAGGCGCGGCGATACCGCTGATACGCCCTACCGCATTCGCCAGACCAGAACCGCGAAGTTTTGCTTCGGTCGGCCATATTTCCGGAACATAGACTGCCGAGGCGTAGCAAACGTACATATAGACAAAAGTAATCAGGAAGAAACCAATTAGCGTAATCAGCAGCATGCTGGTTTGCAGTGAATAGATATATCCCAGCACGGCGATTAATACTAATAAGCCCACCCCCATGGTCTTTCTGTGAATTTTATCCATCACCAGCATGGCGATAAAAATCCCAAACGGCGCACCGAACATGCTCATGGTATTTAAGACAATCGAGTCTTTCAGGTTAATCCCCTGAGTCATAAATATGGTCGGCAGCCAGTTAATTAAGGTGTACTGCACAACGTTCATGGCAATCAGGACAAAGGAACCTAAAATAACGCGCTTCAGTAACACACCCGTTAATAAGGCCGAATAAGGAACCGTGCGCGGGGCTTTGCCGTCATCTTCAATTACCACAGGCGGCAGCGGCTTGCCGGTCTGCTGAACAACCCCTTCTTCAATGGCCCGCATCACCTTTTCAGCTTCGGCGTAGCGTCCGCGGGATTCCAGCCAGCGGGGCGACTCCGGGAAACTACGCCAGGCAATGACGGTCGCCACCAGCGACAGTACGGCCGGGATCAGCAACTGCACGCGCCAGTTCCATTCGGCGCTGATTAACGGCGTCAATCCCATCGCGATCAGCGAACAGAGCGGATAAGACCAGTTACCGATAAACGAGACCCGGCTTGACCAGGTGCCGCGATTCCTGCCGGGCATATATTCGGTGAACCCGGCAAACAGAGTCACCAGCAGCGCGCCTAATCCAACCCCCATGACAAAACGGCAGGCGATCAGGAAGGTCATATTCGGTGAGAATGCCCCAATGACCATGGCAATAATATGAATCGCTTCATACAGGATAAACGCATTTTTACGCCCGATTTTATCGCCTATGATTCCGCCGCCGAGCGCGCCGAGAAACATTCCCGCCGTCGTAATGGCGGAAAACGTGGCGGTGGTGGAATTATCGGTCCAGCCAAGTTCTTTTAACTGCGCGAGAATTAATCCGCCGACGGCATTACTCCAGCAGACCAGTAATCCAAAGGCGACCATGGCAAACATCGATGAGTGCCAGCGACAGTCAGGCAGCCTGTCCAGCCTGGCGCCGCAGTGCGGTTTTGCTATCTGTTCCATCCGGGAACCTTCCTTTAATAAATGGGATTATTCATCAAAGTCATAGGTCATAATGACCTTAATCGCGGTTTTATCGACCATGGCGTCAAACCCTTCGCGCCATTGAGACAAGCCGATACGGTGAGTAATCATCGGTTTAACTTTGATCGCGCCGCTGGCCAGCAGGCGTATAGCGTTGCGCCAGGATGTGGAATCGTAGGCCATATGGCCAATGATGCTTTTATTCCACGCGGTGATGTCGTTGATGGAGAAATCGAGAGGTTTAAAGCCCATACCGACGCGAACGACTTCACCATTCGGGCGCAGCATTTCGATTGATTGTTTAAGGGCGATATTGGCACCAGAGCATTCGATGACCAGCCCCAGATTGTCTTTACCGCAGATTTCCTGGCAGCGTGCAACCACATCTTCGGTCGAACCGTTAACGACAGCTGTCGCGCCCAGCTCTTTGGCGATCGGGAAGCGTACGGCAACATCCTCTTCCAGCCCGACCATCACAATATTAACGGCCCCCATAATGCGCGCCATTTGAACAGAAAAGAGTCCTAACGGACCGGTACCAAAGACCACCACATCCTGGCCTGGAAGAAATTTGGATTGCTGAGCGATAGATTTGTAGGCATTGCAGATAGGATCCAGTACAGCCGCCTCTTCATAATCTACCCCTGCCGGGATTTCCCACAGAGCATGGCGGTGAATTTTGAGGATTTCCCCAGGGACCAGACAATATTTAGAAAACCCACCGCCCCAAGTATTGTTGTCCAGACCTAAATTCACCTTTTCTGTACAACAAAGAAAATCGCCCTGTTCACAGGCCGGACAAACGCCGCAAACGTGCCCGCTGTTGTCAGACACAACTCGCTGTCCCACCTTCCAGTCCTTAACCTTGTCGCCAACCTGCACAATTTGACCCGCAAATTCATGACCACGAATCGAATTAAACTGCTCGGATCCACTGTCGACATTGTAGTGTTTCATGTCAGCGCCGCAGATAGCAGCAGCCTTAATTTCAATCACAACGTCATCCGGACCACATACCGGTTCCGGAACATCAATCATCTTGTAGCCGCCAAAGGCCTTGCCAAATCTCGCCAGTGCTTTCATGGAATTTTCCTTTGTGTTTAGTTTTGCATCAGTGACCATCATACTTATCCATATAATTTTTGAGGTCAACACCAAATCTTTAAAACACAGATTTTGATCTGTATTTCACAACCAAGATCACAAATAAATGCAAAGATGAACTGAAACCCAAGTGAACGTGGCTGCCGCTTCGCTAAAATGGCGTGAACCCCTTCGCATTTTTCCTGTTATGAAACTGTTAACCTGCGGGTGCTGTTTTTTTCGCCACGCCATTTCCGTGGCGTGTTTGCTTGTTTAAATGTCAAAGAGGAACACCGATGAAACTATTGCCTTTGTTGGCAGCATTACCCCTGCTCTGCGCCAGCGTTGTTTCCGCCAGTTCACTGATGTCAGTTGGCTACTTTAATGGTGGCGGCGACGTCACTGCCGGTCCCGGTGGCGACATCAATAAACTGGATGTTCGTCAGATAACCCATCTCAACTATTCGTTTGGCCTTGTCTACAACAACGAAAAAGACGAGACCAATGACGCCTTAAAAGACGCCAGCAAACTGCATCAGATTTGGCTTTCACAGAAAGTGCAGGATGATTTGCTGAAAATTCCACAGCTGCGTAAACAAAATCCAAACCTGAAAGTTTTGCTTTCCGTCGGCGGTTGGGGAGCGCGTGGATTCTCTGGCGCGCAGCCACGAAGGAAACACGCGCGGTGTTTATTCAGTCTGCGCAGGAGATAATTGCGAAATATGGTCTGGATGGCATCGACCTCGACTGGGAATATCCGGTTAACGGCGCCTGGGGACTGGTCGAAAGCCAACCGGCTGACCGCGCTAACTTTACCGCGCTGCTAACAGAACTGCGCGCCGCATTGGGGCATAAAAAACTGCTGACCATCGCCGTGGGCGCAAATGCAGAAAGTCCGAAAAACTGGGTGGATGTAAAAGCCATTGCACCATCGCTCGATTACATCAACCTGATGACCTATGACATGGCTTACGGCACCCAGTATTTCAACTCGAACCTGTATGATTCGACGCAATGGCCGACGGTCGCCGCGGCGGATAAGTACAGCGCCGATTTTGTGGTCAATAACTACCTCGCCGCCGGTCTGAAACCGAGTCAAATGAATCTGGGCATTGGCTTTTATGGACGCGTACCAAAACGCGCCGTTGAGCCTGGTATTGACTGGAGCAAACCTGACGCGCAGAAAAACCCGGCTACCCAGCCCTATTTCGGGTCAGCTCAAATTGAGTTGTTCAAATCACTGGGCGTCGACCTGAGCAAAGATACCTACGTGAAGTACAACGATATCGTGGCGAAGTTGATCAACGATCCGCAAAAACGCTTTAGCCAACATTGGGATGATGAAGCGAAAGTGCCGTGGCTGTCGGTGCAGTCTGCAGATGGAAAAACACTCTTTGCCCTCTCCTATGAAAACCCGCGTTCGGTGGCGATCAAAGCCGACTACATCAAAAGCAAAGGATTGGGAGGCGCCATGTTCTGGGAGTACGGCGCAGATGACAATAATCAGTTGGCGAAGCAGTTAGCCGATTCGTTAGGCATCAAACACTGATCCCAACGCCTGACACAATAGGTTATGATTAGCGCATTCTGCTGCGCCAGCTTTTGGCGCAGCTCTTCATTTCTTACTGGAGGCATGAGCTTTATGGCTTTTATCCCTAAAAATTACGCCCGTCTGGAAGTCGGTTACCGGGAAAAGGCGCTTAAACTCTTTCCCTGGGTCTGCGGACGCTGCTCCCGTGAGTTCGTTTATTCAAATTTGCGCGAGTTGACGGTACACCATATCGATCACGATCACTCGAATAACCCGGAAGATGGTAGCAACTGGGAAATGTTGTGCCTGTACTGCCACGATCACGAGCATTCCAAATATACGGAAGCGGACCAGTATGGTTCAACGGTGGTTGCAGGAGAAGATGCGCAAAAGGCCGTGGGTGAAGCGAAATACAACCCGTTCGCCGATCTGAAGGCGATGATGAACAAGAAATAATACCAACAACAGGCCCGACACAGATGTTTGCCGGGCTAGGGTAATCAGGATTTAAACGTCGCAATTGGTTCGGGCGTAATACCAAACTCAACCTTCAACTGCTGCTTGCTCTTCATCACCATCTCACCGTTGGTATCAATCGTCATATGCTGCGCGTCAATATTGTTTCGCGCCTGCCATAACATCACCAGTTGTAAGCTGTTCTCTTTTTGTTCTGCCGTTAGCGCTACGCCATCCGGCCATTTTCCGAGTTCAACGGCAGTCGATAAGCGCTGATAAACTTCCGGCGTCATACTGTTGATCATCTCATCAAGATTCATGTTAAATCCACTCTCCGTAGAATAATTTGCTGAATCGTTTCTTCAACCCTTGGTTTGCTCACCGTTTTCACCATCGGTGAAGTTCAAAGACGCTGAGTTAACGCAGTACCGTTCACCAGTAGGTTTCGGACCATCCGGGAAGACGTGTCCCAGGTGCGCATCACAGTTACCGCAGCGGATTTCTATGCGCTGCATGCCGTGTGACGTATCTTTTATGTAACGGATAGCCTCATCGCTTACAGGCTCGTAAAAGCTGGGCCAGCCGCAGCCAGAGTCATATTTTGTCTCGGAACGAAATAGCGGATTGTCGCAGATCAAACAGTGGTAGATGCCGTCACGTTTGTTATGTAGCAAACGTCCGGTAAATGGCGGTTCTGTCCCGTGATTCTGCGTTACGTAGAACTGCATTTCGGTTAAATTTTTTTTCAGTTCTTCTGGAGAAGGTTGATTAGCCATTTGCTCACATCTCACTTTATCTAAACTCACATCGCGAGACAGATTCTAACAAAACATTAACACCGGAGTGCGAACTTTTGTTCTAAACTTGATCCTTGCGAAATGGCAGCCTGCAATTCGTGATCAAAATCACGTTTTTATCTTGATTGCCCTTTAAAATTCGGGCCGCCGACCCCATGTGGTTTCAAGCCCAAAGGAAGAGTGAGGCGAGTCAGTTGCGCAAAGCTTAGGCAGCAGATTGATTTGTCGCAATGATTGACACGATTCCGCTTGACGCTGCGTAAGGTTTTTGTAATTTTACAGGCAACCTTTTATTCACTAACAAATAGCTGGTGGAATATATGACTATCAAAGTAGGTATCAACGGTTTTGGCCGTATCGGTCGCATTGTTTTCCGTGCTGCTCAAGAACGCTCTGACATCGAGATCGTTGCAATCAACGACCTGTTAGACGCTGACTACATGGCTTACATGCTGAAATATGACTCCACTCACGGCCGTTTCAACGGTACCGTTGAAGTGAAAGACGGTCATCTGATCGTAAACGGTAAAAAAATCCGTGTTACCGCTGAACGTGATCCGGCTAACCTGAAATGGGACGAAGTTGGTGTTGACGTAGTAGCTGAAGCTACTGGCCTGTTCCTGACAGATGAAACCGCTCGTAAGCACATCACTGCTGGCGCGAAAAAAGTGGTTCTGACTGGTCCGTCCAAAGATAACACTCCGATGTTTGTTAAAGGCGCTAACTTTGACAAATACGAAGGTCAGGACATCGTTTCTAACGCTTCCTGCACCACTAACTGCCTGGCTCCGCTGGCTAAAGTTATCAACGACAACTTCGGCATCATCGAAGGTCTGATGACTACTGTTCACGCGACCACCGCTACTCAGAAAACCGTTGATGGCCCGTCTCACAAAGACTGGCGCGGCGGCCGCGGCGCATCCCAGAACATCATCCCGTCCTCTACCGGTGCAGCTAAAGCTGTAGGTAAAGTACTGCCAGAACTGAACGGCAAACTGACTGGTATGGCGTTCCGCGTTCCTACCCCGAACGTATCCGTTGTTGACCTGACCGTTCGTCTGGAAAAAGCTGCTTCTTACGAAGAAATTAAGAAAGCAATCAAAGCTGCTTCCGAAGGCCCGATGAAAGGCGTTCTGGGTTACACCGAAGACGACGTAGTATCTACCGATTTCAACGGTGAAGTTTGCACTTCCGTGTTCGATGCTAAAGCTGGTATCGCACTGAACGACAACTTCGTGAAACTGGTATCCTGGTACGACAACGAAACCGGCTACTCCAACAAAGTTCTGGACCTGATTGCTCACATCTCCAAATAAGTTGAGATGAAACAGTAATCTGTAAGAGCGACTCCGGTCGCTCTTTTTTTTGCCTGAAGAAAGGATTGCGTAATGATTAATAAAATTTTTGCACTTCCGGTAATCGAACAAATTACCCCTGTCCTCTCCCGCCGTCAGCTTGATGAGCTTGAGGTTCTTGTTGTCGATCACCCACAGGTTAAAGCTTCTTTCGCGCTGCAGGGCGCACATCTTCTTTCCTGGAAACCAAATGGTGAAGAGGAAGTCCTGTGGTTAAGTAATAATACCCCGTTTAAAACCGGCGTAGCGCTGCGTGGCGGCGTACCAATTTGCTGGCCGTGGTTTGGTCCGGCTGCTAAGGAGGGCCTGCCCTCGCATGGTTTTGCCCGCAACCTGCCATGGACGCTGAAAGCGCACAACGAAGACGACAATGGCGTGGTGCTGACGTTTGAACTGCAGAGCAACGCTGAAACGCGTCAGCTTTGGTCGCACGAGTTCTGTCTGCTGGCTCGCTTCAAAGTGGGAGCCACCTGTGAAATGGAGCTGGAAGCTCATGGTGAGTTTGAAACCACCTCGGCACTGCATACCTATTTCAACGTTGGTGACATTGCGGCAGTGAAAGTCAGTGGTCTTGGCGATCGCCTGATCGATAAAGTGAATGATGCTAAAGAAGATGTGCTGGCTGATGGTATCCAGACCTTCCCGGACCGCACCGATCGTGTCTATCTGAATCCGGAAGCGTGCAGCGTGATTCATGATGATGCGTTGAATCGCAATATAGATGTTGTCCACCACCACCATCTGAATGTCGTGGGCTGGAACCCTGGCCCGGCGCTGTCCGTCAGCATGGGCGACATGCCGGATGATGGCTACAAAACGTTTGTTTGTGTAGAAACGGCTTACGCGACCGCTCCGCAGAAAACCACCGAAGAAAAACCATCTCGCCTCGCGCAGACTATTCGTGTAGCTAAACGCTAACACAGCTCTGCGCACCATGCCGGATGCGGCTGACGCCTTATCCGGCCTACAAACTACACGCAGCCGCAGGCCTGATAAGCTCAGCGCATCAGGCAGTTCCGCGCACCGTGCCGGATGCGGCTGACGCCTTATCCGGCCTACAAACTACATACAGCCGCAGGCCTGATAAGCACAGCGCCATCAGGCAGTTCCGCGCACCGTGCCGGATGCGGCTAATGCCTTATCCGGCCTACAAACTACATACAGCCGTAGGTCTGATAAGCGCTGCGCCATCAGGCAGTTCCGCGCACCATGCCGGATGCGGCTAATGCCTTATCCGGCCTACAAACTACATACAGCCGTAGGCCTGATAAGCACAGCGCCATCAGGCAGTTCCGCGCACCATGCCTAGATGCTGCCAACGCCTTATCCGGCCTACAAACTACACGCAGCCGTAGGCCTGATAAGCTGCGGGAACATCGGCATTTGGCAAATCAGGCCATATCCAGCGCGGTTTTACCTTTTGGCGCCGGATACGCCTTATCTAACTGCTTCAACTCATCTACAGAGAGCGTTATCTCCAGCGCGGCGGCATTTTGTTCGACATGCGCTACGCTTGCGGCTTTCGGAATGGCTATTACACCCGACTGATGAATCACCCATGCCAGCAAAATCTGCGCAGCGCTAACATTGTGCGCGTGCGCGATGTCATTCACCACAGAGTTAGAAAGCAAATCGCCACGCAGTCGTCCCGCCTGGGCCAGCGGACTGTATGCCATGACCGGCATCTGCTGCTGCTGGCACCACGGCAGTAAATCATATTCAATACCGCGCGAGGCTAAATGATAAAGCACCTGGTTAGTTGCGCACTCCCGTCCACCGGGAACCTGCCATAACGCCTGCATATCATCATAATCGAGATTTGAGACGCCCCAACGGCGGATTTTCCCCTGCGCAATCAGTGTTTCCATGGCATCGATGGTCTCTGCAAATGAAAAATCGCCCATCCAGTGCAGCAAATAGAGATCCAGATAATCAGTTTTCAGTCGACGCAGGCTCGCTTCGCAGGCGGCAATGGCGTTCTGTCCACCGGCATTCCATGGGTAAACTTTCGAGACTAAAAAAGCGCTATCACGCCGTCCCGTTAATGCTTCACCCACCACCTCTTCCGCTGCACCATCAGCGTACATTTCTGCGGTATCAATCAATCGCAGGCCGAGATCCAGTCCGGCCTGCAGCGCAGACACTTCATCCCGGCGTCGGCTTGGATCCTCGCCCATGTACCATGTTCCCTGCCCAATAGCAGGAAGCGATACCTGGTTTGTAAACGTCACCTGTTTCGCTGTCATCGCACCCTCCTGTGTTAATGCACCACAGTAAAGCAAAACAACGTGCATGTGTCCTGTTAGGGTGCACAAATTGCACCATCATGGATTGGCGTGTCGCCCGTTGATGCGATTAAAGTAAAAGGCCCAGGCTCTGATGCAGTCCCGGGCCGAAATAATGAATAATTATAGCTGTACAGCGCTTATTTCAACCGACCTAAATATTTACCTTCTTTCATGGCGTTAATTTTTCCATTTTTATAGACGATGACGGAAATCAAACCCGCACTGTAGGATTGTGCATCCGCATTGTTTTCATCGTTTGCCGCAGGGCTGCCATTAATATATGCAATACCATCAGCACCACGTTTAAAGTCCACGCCCAGTTTATTCACATGCACGGGTGTGGTTTTGCTGGCGTGCACCGGGGCATTAGCATCGCTGACCTGAGTTTTGTGTTCATGCTGTAATTGCTGACGATATGCTTCGCTGATAGCATAAGCAGGCGCAGCAGATGAAGCCACCAGCGCAGCGATAATAATCAATTTCTTCATGAGTTAAACCTTAGTATTTATCGTGTTTGTGGTGATGGTCGGAATGGGTGCCATCAGAGCTATACAGATTTTGCGCGTTTTCCAGGGCCTGTTTTTCAGCCGCGGCATTGATTGTCGCCTGACGGTTTTGTTCGGCGATGTAGCAGGCATCGCGGCTGATCCCTTTACTTTCGCATGCACTCATGCGTGAAGCCTCGCTGGTGCATCCAGCCAGGATCCCGCCCATCACAGCTATCATGATTAACTTTTTCATTATTTATACCAGGTTTTACTCAAGATATCCCCATGGCATATTTAAGGCCTTACCACGAGAGTTGCTATCACTACTTTTAAAGTTTAATGAATATCGGCAATAGGATATTTAATGTCAATTTTAATTTTTTCAGACAAATACCTAAAGGATGTAAAATAAAAACAAATGATTAATTTTTATTTTTTTCACCTGAAAGTTAACATTCAAAATAAGCCAAAATAGTTATCAGTTATCTTTACGCCACTTGAGAATAAATAGCTCGCGTATCGCGACACAATAAAATACCGTATTATCAATAAATTATGACCCCAGAAAACGACAATCCAGAACAATAAATCATTAAGGCATGGCGATATTACCTCATGCAAAAAAATAATAGATACCAGGCTAGTAAAATGAGAGGTTTATTTTTCGTAACAGCGACAGGAATAATACGTTAAAAATTCGTTGTAGCCTGACAGAATGTCAAATCAGCACAAAAGATGAAATCTCATGTTTTAGATCAATATTCATATCAGTAGCGCACAAAAAAGCCCGCACTGATGCGGGCTAGTGTTTGACGCGCAGTAGCATCAGAACTTGTAGGTTACACCCACCGAGAAGATGCCAGACCAGGACTTATCGACCATCGGGCTGTCTTTCACTTCATCACTCAAACGCACATAACGGCCAGTGCCGTATACGTTCCAGTTGCCAAGGAAGTTATAGCTCGCGGTCAACTCCAGGTACGGATCCCATCCATCGTCAGCGTTGTAGCTTTTCAGACCACTGCGGCGAGACTCGTGATTGGACACGCCATAATAATAGTCGTTGTAGTTTTCGCTGCTGTACTGCACACCGATACCCGGCGTCAGAGTCAGCCCACCATTGGTGTAACGGTAGAGCCAGGCCAGATCCCAGATAAAGCCGTTGCTGTTATCCAGAGTATCCCCCGCCAGTGCAGTACGCAGGAAACCATACTGGGTGTTATGTACATACGAGAGGCCAGCCATCAAGCTGCTTTTACGCTTGTCGAGTTGGCGCAAAGCATGGCTATCGCTATCACCCGGCTTGAAGTGTGTCGGATCATAGTACGCCATGATGGAAAGCTTATCTGTCGTGTCATTCCACAAATAGTAACCGCCCCCCAAGCCGTGGAACCAGACATTATCGCCTTCATAGGTGACAACCGGAACAGGGTAAACATCGCGGTCATACTGTTTGTACGGGCTGTTAATCACGCCGACACCCGCGCCAACAGTCCACTGACTTTCCGCCTGTGCGGTGCTAACTGCGGTTGCGGCAAGGACGCCAAGTGCCAGAAGTTTGAGTTTGGTCACAATCCATAATTCCTTATTCAAATGTGTAGCGGTCAAAGTGTAACCGCCAATACGCTTCAGCCCAACTATTTTACGTATTCGCCCCAGAATGTAACCCCCTAATTTCTCAGCGAGTGATGACATTTTGCTTGCAGGACGATGAACACCGCATGAATCCCGCTCCAATTCTTTACATAAGATGTGCTTTTTTTGCTGATGAGTTATTGATATGCCATTGAAATTCATTTGCGCACACAGGCAAGTTTTGCAAATGCCATCTACGCTTAATTTTAGAAGGTGTATCACCGAATACGTTGATCTCCTGGCCACTAAAATGGCATGAGAGTTGCTTATTTCTTCAGCAGCGACGTCGTTCAGTTTACCTCTTCAGGGGCCTCTACTATTCATATGAACGGCTCTTAACATGTGCTAAAAAACGAAAGGACGGCATACCATGAATATATTCGATCACTATCGCCAGCGTTATGAAGCTGCCAAGGACGAAGAGTTCACGCTGCAGGAGTTTCTTACCACTTGTCGGCAAGATCGCAGTGCTTATGCCAACGCGGCAGAGCGGCTATTAATGGCTATTGGTGAGCCTGTCATGGTCGACACTGCCCACGAACCTCGACTATCTCGACTCTTTTCGAATCGGGTAATTGCACGCTATCCCGCCTTTGAAGAGTTTTACGGCATGGAAGACGCCATTGAGCAAATTGTTTCTTATTTGAAACATGCGGCTCAGGGTCTGGAAGAGAAGAAGCAGATTCTGTATCTGCTGGGGCCTGTGGGAGGGGGGAAATCATCTCTTGCTGAGCGGCTGAAGTCGCTGATGCAGAGAGTACCGATTTATGTCCTGAGTGCCAATGGCGAACGTAGCCCGGTCAACGATCATCCGTTATGCCTGTTTAATCCGCAGGAAGACGCGCAGATCCTGGAAAAAGAGTATGGGATCCCGCGTCGCTATCTCGGTACGATCATGTCGCCCTGGGCTGCGAAACGTCTGCACGATTTTGGCGGGGACATTACAAAATTCCGCGTCGTCAAAGTCTGGCCGTCTATTCTGGAGCAGATCGCAATCGCCAAAACGGAGCCTGGTGATGAAAACAACCAGGATATTTCTGCGCTGGTCGGGAAAGTGGATATTCGTAAACTCGAACACCACGCCCAGAACGATCCTGATGCCTACGGTTATTCGGGTGCACTGTGCCGCTCAAACCAGGGGATTATGGAGTTCGTTGAGATGTTTAAAGCACCGATTAAAGTGCTGCATCCTCTGCTGACCGCCACCCAGGAAGGAAACTACAACGGGACAGAAGGTATCTCTGCCCTGCCGTTTAACGGGATTATTCTTGCCCACTCGAACGAGTCCGAATGGGTAACGTTCCGTAATAACAAAAATAATGAGGCGTTCCTTGACCGTGTTTACATCGTCAAAGTGCCTTATTGCCTGCGTATCTCTGAAGAGATCAAAATTTACGAAAAACTGCTTAACCACAGTGAGCTGACCCATGCGCCTTGCGCACCGGGCACGCTGGAAACGCTCTCTCGCTTTACCATTCTTTCTCGCCTGAAAGAACCTGAGAACTCAAGCATTTACTCGAAGATGCGCGTTTACGATGGAGAAAGTCTGAAAGATACCGATCCAAAAGCGAAATCCTATCAGGAGTATCGGGATTACGCCGGGGTCGATGAGGGTATGAACGGTCTGTCCACGCGTTTCGCGTTTAAGATCCTCTCTCGCGTCTTTAACTTTGACCATGCCGAAGTGGCTGCTAACCCGGTACATCTATTTTACGTACTGGAGCAGCAAATCGAACGTGAACAGTTCCCGCAGGAAATGGCAGAACGTTATCTTGAGTTCCTGAAAGGCTATCTGATCCCTAAATATGCTGAATTTATTGGCAAAGAGATTCAGACGGCTTATCTCGAATCCTATTCCGAATACGGACAGAACATTTTCGACCGTTATGTCACTTATGCGGATTTCTGGATTCAGGATCAGGAGTATCGCGACCCGGATACCGGTCAGCTGTTTGACCGCGAGTCACTGAACTCAGAACTGGAGAAAATTGAGAAGCCGGCGGGTATCAGTAACCCGAAAGATTTCCGTAACGAAATCGTCAACTTTGTTCTGCGTGCCAGAGCGAATAACAGCGGTCGCAATCCAAACTGGACCAGTTACGAAAAACTGCGCACGGTTATTGAGAAGAAAATGTTCTCCAATACCGAGGAGCTGCTGCCGGTCATTTCGTTCAATGCTAAAACCTCGACTGACGAGCAGAAAAAACACGACGATTTCGTCGACCGTATGATGGAAAAAGGCTACACGCGTAAACAGGTGCGTTTACTGTGCGAATGGTATTTGCGCGTACGTAAATCGTCTTAACACAAGTGCCCGGTGGCGCATGCGCTTACCGGGCTTGCAAAACAATGTTCCGTAGGCCGGATAGCGCCAGCGCCATCCGGCACTTACAGACATGGCGAACAGTTGGCAGTACGGGGGGCTTATGACCTGGTTTATTGACCGGCGTCTTAACGGCAAAAACAAGAGCACGGTAAACCGCCAGCGCTTCTTACGCCGTTATAAATCGCAAATTAAACAGTCGATCTCCGAGGCCATTAACAAGCGTTCGGTGACTGATGTGGATAGCGGCGAATCTGTCTCTATTCCGACTGATGATATTAGCGAACCAATGTTTCATCAGGGACGTGGTGGCCTGCGCCATCGCGTGCATCCGGGTAATGACCATTTTGTGCAGAATGACCGTATTGAACGTCCACAGGGCGGAGGCGGCGGTTCGGGAAGCGGACAAGGCCAGGCGAGCCAGGATGGCGAGGGTCAGGATGAATTCGTCTTCCAGATTTCTAAAGATGAATATCTCGATCTGCTTTTCGAAGATTTAGCCCTGCCAAACCTCAAGCAAAATCAGCAGCGTCAGCTAACGGAGTACAAAACGCACCGGGCAGGTTTTACCTCTAACGGTGTGCCGGCCAACATCAGCGTGGTGCGCTCCCTGCAAAATTCACTGGCGCGCCGCACGGCAATGACGGCAGGTAAGCGTCGCGAACTGCATGCGCTCGAAGCGGATCTGGAGACCATCGCGAAAAGTGAACCCGCTCAATTGCTGGAAGAAGAACGGTTACGCAAAGAAATTGCCGAACTACGGGCAAAAATCGAACGTGTGCCGTTTATCGACACCTTTGACTTACGCTACAAGAATTATGAAAAACGGCCCGATCCTTCCAGCCAGGCGGTGATGTTCTGTCTGATGGACGTCTCCGGCTCGATGGATCAGTCGACCAAAGATATGGCAAAGCGTTTTTATATTCTGCTGTATCTGTTCTTAAGCCGCACCTATAAGAACGTGGAAGTGGTTTATATTCGCCACCACACCCAGGCGAAAGAGGTAGATGAGCATGAATTCTTCTACTCTCAGGAAACCGGGGGAACCATTGTCTCCAGCGCGCTGAAGTTAATGGATGAAGTGGTGAAAGAGCGCTACAACCCTGCCCAGTGGAATATCTATGCCGCACAGGCGTCGGATGGTGATAACTGGGCGGATGACTCACCGTTGTGTCATGAGATTCTGGCGAAAAAACTGTTGCCGGTAGTACGATATTACAGCTATATCGAAATTACCCGCCGCGCGCACCAGACCTTGTGGCGTGAATACGAACATCTGCAATCAACCTTTGAAAACTTTGCGATGCAGCATATTCGCGATCAGGATGACATTTATCCGGTATTCCGCGAACTGTTTCATAAGCAAAGTACAACCAGCAATAATTAAGCGACCACTTTCAGCCGAGGCTTCGGCTTCGGCTGATTACATTACCCTGTATCATGATCGTGACATTTTGCAATGGTTTATCCCGCCGCTTCGTTAGAGCGAATGTGGAGCATGTGGTAAAATCGCATCTCTAACCTATGGGCTGTAATTCATTATGAAGTTGCATCATAAAGCGCTCAGGCTCTTTATCTCAGTCAGCGTTATTGTTTTGACATCTTCTTTTTTGGTTTATGAACTCATTGCCAGCGATAAGGCAATGAATGCCTATATGCGTTATATCAATGAGAAAGCCGACTCCTCTTTTCTCTATGATAAGTACACCAATCAGAGTATTGCAGCCCATCTGATGCGCACCTTTTCATCCCCTAAGGAACCCGCATCTGTCGAACAACAAAAAGCGTTCTGCGATGCTTTCGACAGCGTTAACGGTACACATGGTCTCAATCTCACAACACATAATTACCTGCCATTACACGGTACGTTGCAGACCACCTCAACGAAATGTAGCGGCCAACTTGAAGACGTATTCCTGTTACCCTCTTTTGACCGGGCGGTGAACGTCAATCGCCTACAAAAAGATTACGGTCAGGGATTAGGGACGCTGGAATATAAATTTCGCTACTACGTCGATCTGAAAAATAACTACGTCTATTTCTATGATCTGATCGACTCACGGAAATTTGCGATACACAACTGGACGTTTTTGCAAAAAGGCACGCTGGGAATCGACCAGAATGATATTGACGGTATTTTTACGGGTCGTACGGTGATCTCCAGTATTTATGAGGATAACCTGACCGAGAAAAAGGTGATGAGCTTTTTAACGCCGGTCTACTCTGCCGGTAAACTAAAAGGCGTGGTGATGGTCGATATTAACAAAGAAAATTTAAAAAATATCTTTTATACCAGCGATCGCCCTCTCGTCTGGCGTTTTCTTAACGTGACGCTCTCGGATATTAGCTCAGGTAAAGAGATTATTGTTCACCAAAGTGAGACCAATCTATTCCGCTACGTTCACTACGAGAAGGACATCCCTGGCGGCATACGCGTCACGTTATCGCTTGATTTTATGTACTTTATCGTTTCATCGTGGAAAATATTCGCCTTTTATCTTCTGGCAACGATATTGCTGCTGAATATGGTCAGAACACATTTTCGGTTGTATCACAACGTCACGCGGGAAAATATCAGCGATGCGATGACCGGGCTCTATAACCGTAAAATTTTAACACCGATGCTCGAACAGCGTTTGCAGCAGTTGGTCAACACGGGAACCCTCGTAACCTTTATCGCCATTGATTGCGATAAGCTAAAAGTTATTAATGACACATTGGGGCATAAGGAAGGCGATCGCATTATCACCCTCCTGGCCAAAGCTATTCAAACGTCCATTCGCAAAAGTGACTATGCCATCCGCCTCGGTGGCGATGAGTTTTGCATTATCCTCATCGATCACCCCAGTGAATTAACGCCCCGCCTGCTGGAGAGGATTCGCTATAACTTACAAATTATTGCGCAAGATAGATCAATCAGCTTCTCTGTCGGGATTTATAATATGCAGCCAAACGACACCATTGATGATGCCTATAAAGCATCTGATGCACAGCTCTACCTGAACAAACAGAAAAAACGCACCGATGCGTAATTATTTTTCTGACAGGATTTTCATTGTTGTACCAGGAGTAAGTCATGACGGAAGTAAACAAAGGTAACGCAACGCACCAGCGTTTAATCTCCCTGTTGTCAGAACACGGTGCGACCTACCGCGTAGTCAGCCATGAAGCCGTAGGCAAATGTGAAGCTGTCTCTGAAATTCGCGGTACCGCACTGGGTCAGGGTGCAAAAGCGCTGGTCTGCAAAGTAAAAGGCAACGGCGTCAATCAGCATGTTCTGGCGATCCTCTCTGCCGATCAGCAGGCCGACCTGAGCCTGTTGGCCAGCCATATTGGCGGGTTGAGAGCGTCACTTGCCAGCCCGGCGGAGGTAGATGAACTGACTGGCTGCGTATTTGGTGCTATCCCACCGTTTAGTTTTCATCCGAACCTCAAGCTGGTCGCCGACCCGCTGTTGTTTGAGCGTTTTAATGAAATTGCGTTCAATGCCGGAATGCTGGAAAAATCCGTGATCATGGATACCGCAGATTACCTGCGCATCGCGCAACCAGAATTAATCCCGTTCCGCAGAGAACAATAACTGCACAAGTTAGCAGTAAAAAACATCGCTTCGTGCGTTAGCCCAAAAAAATCATAATCATTAAAAAAAGCCTGTTCCGTCACGCATTTACGCGTACAGTAAGCAGGCTTATTTTTTCTTTTGGCAAGGAAACTACGATGTTTGATGTCACTCTGCTGATCCTGCTCGGACTGGCAGCTCTGGGCTTTGTCAGCCACAACACCACTGTCGCTGTTTCAATTCTGGTGCTGATTATAGTCCGTGTTACTCCTCTGAATACCTTCTTTCCCTGGATTGAAAAACAGGGCCTGACCGTCGGGATTATCATTCTGACCATTGGTGTCATGGCACCGATCGCCAGCGGAACGCTACCGCCCTCCACGCTCATCCACTCCTTTGTGAACTGGAAATCACTGGTTGCTATTGCCATAGGGGTATTTGTCTCCTGGCTTGGCGGACGCGGCGTTACGCTAATGGGCAGCCAGCCCCAGCTTGTTGCCGGATTACTGGTAGGCACGGTACTGGGCGTGGCGCTGTTTCGCGGTGTGCCGGTGGGGCCGCTTATTGCGGCAGGTCTGGTCTCGTTGATTATTGGGAAGCAGTAGCCAGCCCGTTCAGATAACGGCCTGGTGTCTGTCCCAGGCCTTTTTTGAACATAGTGATAAATGCCGTGGTCGAATCGTACCCGAGCATTTGCGCGACCTGTTGTACATTGCGACCATCAATTAACGCCTGCAGCGCCAGAATCAGCTGGAGCTGGTGACGCCAGCGGCGAAAACTCAACCCCGTTTCTTTGACGACCAGGCGAGCAAGGTTACGTTCACTCATCGCAAATACGCTGGCCCATTGTCCCAACGTCTGCCATTGTGCAGGCTCTCTCGCCATCGTTGCGACCATTCTGCGAATTTTCGGGTGATCGGAAACCGGTAACTGCATTTGCTCCTGGGGTTGCTGCGGCAGTTCATCAAACAACACTTGCGTCAGCCGCTGGGTTGCCGGCTCCAGCCGTTGGGCATCCGTTTTAGATGCCAGCGCCAGAATAAGCTCCCGGCACAACGGAGCAATTTTCAGCGTGCAACAACGATCGGGCATCACGACGGCCTGCGGCTCAATAAACAAAAAGCACAATTGCGCGCCAACGGTAACGTGGTTGCTGTGTGGAATTTCACCGGGGATCCACACCGCATATTGCGGGGGCACCATCCACATAGCATTCTCAACCTCACAGGTGATCGCGCCATGCAATGCCAGAATCAACTGGCCTTTACGGTGCTGATGCAACGGACTGAAAAGTTCATCTTCCCGGGCCTGAATACAAAACGCCACCGCCGCATCGTGGTGAAGATCGGGTTCGTATCCATCCAGCCTCAGTCCTAACATAAAAATGTCCGATTTTAGCGATAAACTGTCATTTTAGCTTGATTCACTCATGGAGTAAAAACGCTAAGGTATCGCCTCGCCTGACAATATGAGAAAAAAATGATAAATACGCCTTCCTCCCGCGGTAAAAACGCTGCTTTGCTGATCGCGGGTATCCTGATGATTGCCACCACGCTGCGCGTTACCTTTACCGGCGCCGCCCCGCTGTTAGATGCCATTCGCGCCGACTACGGTCTGAGTACCGCCCAGACGGGACTGTTGACTACCCTTCCGCTGCTGGCCTTCGCGCTGGTATCACCTCTGGCCGCAGCCGTTGCGCGCCGCTGGGGCATCGAACGCAGCCTGTTTGCCGCTATGCTGCTGATTTGCGCCGGTATTACGATACGCTCACTGCCCTCACCGGGATTGCTGTTTAGCGGCACCGCCATCATCGGGTGCGGAATCGCCCTGGGAAATGTGCTGTTGCCGGGGCTAATTAAGCGTGATTATGCCCAGCATGTGGCAAAACTGACTGGCGCTTACTCGCTGACCATGGGCGCAGCGGCGGCGCTGGGTTCAGCCATGGTTGTTCCGCTGGCGTTAAATGGATTTGGCTGGCGCGGCGCTTTGATGGTACTGATGGTTTTTCCACTGCTGGCGTTGGTTATCTGGTTACCCCAATGCCGTCAGACAGGAAATGCCAGCCTGAGTAACTCACGCGCATTACATTCCCGTGCTATCTGGCGCTCCAGCCTCGCCTGGCAGGTGACCCTGTTTCTGGGGATCAATTCTCTTATCTACTATGTGATCATCGGCTGGCTACCGGCTATTTTAATCAGCCACGGCTACAGCGAGGCGCAGGCCGGTTCGTTGCACGGTTTACTGCAACTGGCGACCGCCGCGCCAGGGTTATTGATCCCCCTCGTCCTGTACAGATTCAAGGATCAGCGAGCCATCGCCGCCCTGGTTTCGATAATGTGCGCCGTTGGCGCGGCGGGATTCGCCATAATGCCCAACCAGGCTTTGCTATGGACCATTCTGTTTGGCTTTGGCTCAGGTGCGACCATGATCCTCGGCTTGACCTTCATTGGCCTGCGCGCAAGCTCTGCACATCAGGCCGCGGCGTTGTCCGGAATGGCGCAGTCTGTCGGGTATTTACTGGCCGCCTGCGGGCCACCGTTGATGGGTAAAATTCACGACCTCAACGGTAGCTGGTTGATTCCATTAGCGGGTGTCGCCGTGTTAGCGATGCTGATGTCCGTGTTTGGTCTGTGCGCGGGGCGCGATCGGGAGATCGCCAACGCATAATGTTGCGGGCAGGTGAGCTAACCGCCTGCCCGGCATTTTATCCCCGTGCGGCGCGGAGCATCGCCTGGACTAACGGCACGGGTTTTCCCGCCAGCGCGCCACGTTCATGCTGAAAGAGTGTGCCAACAAAAAAAGGATGCGTTACCAACTCAATGGCGCGGATATCCCCGGCATCATCCCAACCGGTCACCCGGAGATCGCCGCTCTCAAGCTCGGCAGCAAAAGCGTCCGCCACACCATAGTTGCAGTGATACCCCTCCGAGATAGCATCGCGTCCGTAGGCTTTCGCAATCAGCGTATTGGCCCGTAGCTCAATATCGTCTGTTTTTTCTACCAACGAGCAGGTCAACGGCGCGATCACCATTCGCCCTGTGGTATCCGTTTCTGCATGTGCGGCATCGCTCCAGCCCAGCACGTTACGGGCATACTCCAGTATGGCGTGTTGGAAACCACCACAGGTGCCTAAAAATGGAATGCTGTTTTCGCGTGCATAGCGTATCGCGATCAGCGCCCCTTCCGGGTGACGATAGGGGCTGCCTGGCACGACCCAGATGGCATCATAGCCAATCAGATCTTCGCTGCTATTGATATCAGAAGTGGTTAGCCAGTCATAATCAGCTACCAACTCCAGCACGGCAGCAGCATCATCAATAGCAAGGGGAATCGCCTGGTGCGCCACAATCTCGGGGTTGTAATCGCCCACCAGCGCAATGCGAAGCGTATCTTTTATCGGGGAAATGTCCATTAAGCTTTCCTTATGTCCAGACAATGAGGGACAACATAAGGAGCCTCAGCCTACCGACTTTTCATCGGTATCACAATCCCTTAAATTGGGAGTCCGGGCTGGCAAAATGCTATAATGGTCACGTTTTAAGATCTTATTTAACCGTAATAGAAATGATGCTAAATACCAAAGCGGCAGCTTAACAGAGCGGATGAAGAGATGAATATTCAGTGTAAACGCGTGTATGAGCCGGCAGAAACAAGCGATGGTTATCGCGTCCTGGTCGACCGGTTGTGGCCACGTGGGATAAAAAAGACCGACCTTGCTTTCGATGAATGGAATAAAGCGCTGACGCCGTCATCAGATTTACGTAAAGCATTCCACGCAGAACTGATTGATTTTGCGCACTTCTCCCAGCAGTATCGTAGCGAACTGGCCGAACAGCAGCAGGAAGGAAAGCGTCTCGCAGAGATTGCCCGGCAGCAAACCTTAACGCTACTGTATGCGGCGAAGAATACTCAGCAAAACCACGCGCTGGTGCTGGCTGAGTGGCTACGTCAATACTAACAGCGGATCACTTCCCCGCTGCCGGATGATCTCTACGCCAGAGTTCCCATTCATCGATCGCTTCCCCTCCGGGGAGTTTGCAGTCAGACCTTACCCCTTGCGGAGTCTGCACCGCGATCAGCGAGCCGCCCTTTTGTTCGCAATACACCGATGCCGGATTCGCCATGCCAATTTTCGGTGGCATTGGCGCTTCTGGTTGTGGGGTACTACATCCTGCCAACACCAGCATGGCGGGCAAAACAACAGACGCCAGTTTCATATCTACTCCTGTTAAAAACCTTATCCTGGCAGGTTACCCTGACTTTCCACCTATCTCCATGTTTTCCTGCTAACTATCCATTTTATGTTCACATTCTGCGCTGGATAGCGTGTTTCATCTTTCACCATGATGTTCTATCATGCGGGCAACGCCAGCCTTGTCATTACTCAGGAGTATTTACACCTCATGTCGGACATGATCCTCGCCAGAGTCTCGCAATCCTTAGCCACGGAGCAGTCTGTTGAGAGTCTGGTCCGGCAACTTCTGGAGATGCTTGAGGTGGTGACAGAGATGGAATCAACCTATTTAACCAAGGTCGATTTAGATGCTCGTCTGCAGCATATTTTGTACGCGCGCAATAGCAAACAAATGCAGATCCCGGAAGGGCTGTCCGTCCCGTGGGATGAGACGTTATGCAAACGTGCCATCGAGGATAACTGTCTGTACAGCGACAACGTGCCCGCACGCTGGCCGGAATGCAGTGCAGCCCGCGCGCTGGAAATCACCACATTTTTGAGCACGCCTGTTCATCTTCCGGATGGAACGTTTTACGGTACGCTCTGCGCCACCAGTCGCCGCCAGCAGGCATTGAGCGAGCGAGGTGAACAAGTGCTGCATCTGTTTGCGGGCCTGATCGCCCAGTCTATTCAAAAAGAGTCGCTGGTCGCTCAGTTACGCGAAGCCAACGCCGCGCTGATTGCTCATTCCTACACCGATGCGCTGACCGGGTTACCGAACCGACGCTCGATTTTTGAAAATGTTGAAACCCTATTTTCGCTTGCCCGACATCTTCGGCAGAAGGTCGTCGTTGCCTATATCGATTTGGATGATTTCAAACTGATTAATGACCGCTTTGGTCATGAGGTTGGCGACCAGTTCCTGATCCAGATCGGACAGCGCCTGCTCCACGAATGTAGCGATAATGATATTCTCGGTCGACTGGGTGGTGATGAATTTTTAGTCGTTAGCCTGTCGCCGGAAAGTGAAAGCGATCGGTGCGGGCGCCTGCAAAAGGTGAAACATCAGCTGCAACAGCGAATTTGTGGCGACTATCACTTGGGCAGCGTCCATCTGTTTTATCCTGGAGCCAGTCTGGGCGTGGTGGAAATTGATCCGCATGAGACCGATGTAAACTGTGCGCTCCACATGGCAGACAGCGCTATGTACAAAGATAAAAAGCGGCAGGCTAAAACCACTTTTGTCGTACATTAAGCCCTGTTATGCTGGCTCGTCTTTAAATAACTCTGGCAGATAATCCTATGCGACTCGGTATTATTTTCCCCGTCATCATTTTTATTTCCGCTGTCGTTTTCTTATCCTGGTTTTTTGTTGGCGGCTACGCTGCGCCGGGTGCATAACGATGAAAAAAACAACGCTCATTATGATTGGCGTGGCGATCATCGTAGTTCTGGGTACGGAACTAGGCTGGTGGTAACCAATAAAAAGGCCACACTTCAGTGGCCTTTCATCTCTGTATAATGAGTTAACTTTTGATCTTTCTGTAGATAAACAACACCACGATTGCACCGATAACCGCTACGACGAAACTGCCGAAGTTGAAGCCATCAACTTTACCAAAGCCAAAGAAGGTACTGATCCAGCCGCCAACCACCGCACCAACGACCCCTAAGATAATGGTCATAAAGAATCCGCCGCCATCTTTACCCGGCATAATCCATTTTGCCAAAATCCCCGCGATAAGACCGAAAATTACCCATGAAAGAATGCCCATTATTTTCCTCACTTATGTTTTTAGGTTAACGATTGACTCGTTGTATAAAAGCATAGCATAGCGCTGAAAAATTAAAATTTGTGATCGGTATCACCTGTAATTTTCATCTTTTTCTGATGTTTCATAGAGTTAAGCCAACGTCAAGACGGTGATGTTTTTGACGCTTCTCGTCAATAGTGACGAATCGACAGTCATTTCCCTCTGCTCCTTGGGCAGTTACCCCTGCCAATACTGGGTTTTCATCTTTGGCATGCTTTATGCTTTGACAGCCCGTCGCTACGACAAATCGTGGCCCGTGATACCGATTCGCGTGGCTCCGTCTACAATTCGCGCTATTTCAGCATTTAACAGGTCTGTTATTGATGAAAAAAATCACCAGTGTATGCCCATACTGTGGGGCCGGGTGCAAGCTCAAGCTTGTTGTTGAAAATAACAAAATCATCCGCGCCGAAGCCGCTGAGGGTGTAACGAACCAAAATCAGTTATGCCTGAAAGGCTACTATGGTTGGGACTTTCTGAACGACACCCGTCTTCTGACTCCCCGTCTGACTCGCCCGATGATCCGTTATGAAAAAGGTGGAAAATTCACTCCCGTTAGCTGGGATGAAGCCATTCGTTACACCGCTAAACGCTTATCTGAAATAAAAAACGCCTATGGTCCTCGCGCCATTATGACGACAGGCTCCTCCCGGGGAACAGGGAATGAGACCAACTACGTAATGCAAAAATTCGCCCGTGGGGTGCTCAACACCAACAATGTCGATTGCTGTGCCCGCGTCTGTCACGGCCCTTCCGTTGCCGGTCTGCAGGAAACGCTGGGCAATGGCGCAATGAGCAACTCCATCAGCGACATTGAAAACTCAAAATGCCTGCTCATCTTTGGTTATAACTGCGCGGACTCACACCCCATTGTGGCCCGTCGGGTAATTAAAGCTCGCCAGAACGGCGCGAAAATCATTGTTTGCGACCCTCGCCGTATTGAAACCGCTCGTATTGCCGATCAGCATTTGCAGTTAAAAAATGGTTGCAACATGGCATTAGTCAACGCCTTTGGTCATGTGCTTATTGAAGAGCAGCTTTACGATCGCGAGTACGTGCATAAGCATGCCGAAGGTCTGGAAACATACTGGGAAACCGTTAAGGACTATGCCCCCGAAGCTGTAGAACATTTAACCGGCGTCGCTGCACAACAGGTTCGTCAGGCGATGCGTACATTTGCGGCTGCGCCATCGGCAACCGTGATGTGGGGAATGGGCGTCACGCAGTTTGGCCAGGCCGTTGACGTTGTCCGTGGGCTGTCGAGCCTGGCCTTACTGACCGGGAATCTGGGACGTCCAAACGTCGGCGTTGGCCCGGTACGCGGGCAAAATAACGTGCAGGGCGCATGTGATATGGGCGTGCTGCCTAACCAGTTTCCGGGGTATCAGGACGTAACCGATTTTACCGTCAGGGAGAAATTTGCCACCGCCTGGGGTATTGACGTTAATCAGATGGATGACAAAGTTGGAACGCGCATCACCGAAGTTCCGCATCTGGCGATTGAAGGCAAAATCAAAGCCTACTACATCATGGGAGAGGATCCGCTGCAAACCGAGGCTGATTTGGGGCTGGTCCGGGAAGGATTTAACGCGCTCGATTTTGTCGTCGTGCAGGATATCTTCATGACCAAAACGGCAGAGATGGCCGACGTCCTGTTGCCTGCAACATCATGGGGCGAACACGGTGGCGTCTTTACCTGCGCCGATCGTGGCTTCCAGCGTTTCGAGAAAGCGATTGAACCCACCGGTGATGTAAAGCGTGACTGGGAAATTATCAGTCTGTTGGCCAGCGAAATGGGCTACCCGATGCAGTACCAAAATAACCAGCAAATCTGGGATGAGATGCGCGAACTGTGCCCGCTATTCTATGGCGTGACCTATGAGAAAATGGGTGAAATGGGTCATGTTCAGTGGCCTTGTCCGGATCTCGATCACCCAGGCACACCGTATCTTTACGCACACAGCCGGTTCGATACCGCTAATGGCAAAGGCAAACTGTTTGCCGCGCCATGGCGAGCTCCCGCTGAAGTCCCTGATGAGAACTATCCGTTGGTGTTGTGTACCGTGCGCGAAGTCGGACACTACTCCTGCCGCTCCATGACCGGCAACTGTGCGGCATTACAGGCGCTGGCAGATGAGCCAGGATATGTTCAGATCAACACCGATGATGCAGCAAAACTGGGTATCCGTCATCGTGACCTGGTATGGGTAAGCTCGCGCCGAGGCAAGGTCATCAGCCGTGCGGATGTATCCGAGCGTATTAATGCCGGAACAGTGTATATGACCTATCAATGGTGGATTGGCGCGTGTAACGAGTTAACACAGGATAACCTTGATCCGATCTCGAAAACGCCGGAAACCAAATATTGCGCGGTAAATATTGAGCACATTACCGATCAGGGATGGGCAGAGAAGTATGCGGCGCAAACGTATAGCGACATGAAATCACGCTTATGTGAGGCCATTGCGTAATTCCCCACCCTCGCCACCTGAGTCTGGATACCCAGACTCAGGTTTTATCTCATTACTTTACCAGGTGTGGTTCACTGAAGCGGATGGAGGAAGATTCCTCCTGCATATCCCGCTGCATAAAACCGAGGTTCATCAGAAACAGGCCAGCCATAAACGGCAGTTCGTACAATTCTTCAATCATATCGCCATATTGGACATTGTGCAGGAAGATGGGAGCCAGCAGACGATGATGCTCTACCGTATCGGAAATCAAAAATGCGCAGGCGGTGATCGTCAGCAGCCAGAGCGGTAGCGGTTCATTACGCACGCGTCGGACAATATCCAGGCGTAAGCGCTTCGACAACAGCACCGGCAGAATAATCATGGAAATCATTACAACAGAGATAGCTCTGAACAGAAGTCTAGGCTGCTCCGGGAAATAGTCACGGCCCCAACTAGTGCTTCTCCCCAGCAATACCAACCACCACACGGCTGCCCAAAGCCAAAATTGCTTCTCGCCTTCAGGGCGTGATAAAGGCCGGATATAGCCAAGGGTAAATACGGCACCAAACAGTAGCCATAGCGCCTGCCCATTTTCGATCCATCTGACGACAGTGCCGTTAAGCAGCGGAAGATTCCAGTTCGCGGTGAACGGGATCGCCACAATGACCAGTCCTAAATAGCTGCGCCTAATACCGCTACACTTTTGCCTGACCATGTTTTCCTCCGGGGAATGGGCTGGCGGTTTCCATAAAATGGCGGACCTTTTTCAGTAACTGCCACATTGAGCGGCACTGATGATTACGGGTTATCGTGTCATGAAGTGCCTGCCATAGCCGTTCCACATGATTCACCCACGGCGAGTAAACCGGCTGGTAAATTACCCTGAACTTGGGATTTGCTTTCAACCAGCGCTGTGTTTCGCGGCTTTTATGGATAATGTAGTTATCAACGATCAGCGTGATTGTTTTCGCCCGCCGGTAAGTGGCTTTCAGGTGCTTCAGCAGAGCGATAAACAGCGCTGAACTTTTGCTGTTGCCGCCCACGTAGCTGACTTTACCCGTGCCACTGTGCAGTGCGCCGGCCAGATAGTATTTTTCGTTCTGCCCCGGCGTCACTACCCGTTTCTGCTGTCCGCGCAACTGCCAGTCCGCACCGATTTTAGGATTAAGGTGGATATCCACTTCATCTTCATAAAATACCGGATGCTCTGCGCTGCATTCATCCAGCGCTTTGTGGATTACCGCCATCTTTTCATCTTTATGTGGGTCACGGATACGCAGAGTTGGCGCGGCCCTGCGCCATACAAGCCCCGCAGATGGCAACCAGCGGCGAACGGTTCCTGCATGTAACTGGCAACCGGTTATCTCATTGATTTTTATTGCCAGTAATTCGGTGCTCCAGCGTGAACGTTGATAACCAAAATCGCCGGGAGAATGCTTTATCAGCTCACGTAACAGGGTGCAGATATGTTCAAAAGGCCAGCGTCGGGAGCGCCCTGCGGGTAAGGATTTCAGGCCTTCAATACCTGAGTGCGTAAACCAGTTAATCCAGCGACCAACGGATGAACGGGCACAACAGAGAGTTCTGGCAACATCGCTGACCCGTTCACCCCGATGAAGCATCAGCATGGCCGTGAGTCTGCGGGCATGATTTTTATCACGCGTTTTATGAATAGCTTTCTGCATCAGGCGTCGTTCGCCACGGGGTATTGGTACTATGATCGGCATCGCTCAGTCCGGTTGGTGATTTTGGTTGGTTTGGCGATTGATCAGATCGCACAATCCGGGCTGAGTTCCCTTTCAGTGATCTACTATTCCGCGCAGCTATTTAGAATAAGTGTGGGGAATGTAATTTGGGTATTCAGTTTCATAAGCGCGAAGTTCTGTATTGTTACTATTTTGCGATCATAACTCCTGTGAATGATCGACAATTAGCATTCAATGCGAATTTCTTAAGGTATTCTTAAGAAATCTTTTTTCGGACATCACTACGTTCAACACAAATAAAAAAACCGCACGGCGCCGTCAAAACACTGTGCGGTTAGTACATTAAAATTCTGTGTATTCAATCAGTAAGAGTATTTAACGCCTACCATCCGCAGACTTCATGCTCATTCTCGGTATCGTACGAACGAACGGTATTGACCAAGTCTTTGACCACTTCAGCTGCCACATCTGGCACCAGTAATGTCATCGGCGCTTCTGTTTCATAATCAACAGAAACACCGTTACTGTTATTAGTCACGGTTACGGTATAGGTTGCTTTGCCCATGATTTACTCCTTGCCGGTGCGCACGACTTTTCGTTGATTTGCGCTCTCCATCAGAACTTCCGGGGCAACGAAAAAATCGATATTAAAGTAAGTGTCGTCGGTCATCACTTCGATGTTATGCCATTTTTCCGGCGGAAAAACGCCAAACTGACCGGCTTCAATAACCATCACCTCTACTGGTTCCGGACTGTGTTCATCGGCGTATCCGAGATATTTGACCGCCCCCTGCATAACAGAAAGTCGTGGATAAACCCCAGCACGAGTTCCTTTATCAAGGTGGCGTTCGAAAATTCCGGCAGGCGCAGTTTCTTTGTTCCAGAAAGGTGTAGAGCGTGTATGGATATGATTCTGTGGAATTTGAAGCATTTTTCTTCCCTTTTCCAGTCAACAACCAGCGAGTCTTATTGAATCGCTGCTGTACACAGGGTACGCCTCAAAATATACATTTAAAATACCATTTATTGGTTATAACCCTACAATTATAAATGAAAAGCAAAGCGTCATATTGAAGGCCCGCCGCAACCAGCGGGCCGATAGCATCACGACTGAAGCGTGGCCAGACGAGCGGCAAAACCAACGAAAATCAGGCCGATTAGGGAATTACCCACTTTGGCCAGTTTTTTCTTCGTGCGAATATACTGCGTCACGAACGCGCCGGAGAAAATAAGGAAGCTCAGATAGAAAAAGCTCACTACTTCAAGCGTAATGGCCAAAATAAAGAATGACAGCCCTGAGTGCGGTGCATTGACATCAATAAACTGCACGAAGAACGAAACATAAAACAAAATAGCTTTTGGATTCGTCAGGCTCAGAATTAATGCACGCTTAAAAATAGCGCCAAACGGGACTTCCTCGGCCGCAGCATCGCTTGCTTTCGATTTCAGTGTCGCATACAGGATCTTCGCACCGAGGTACAGCAGATAAAACGCGCCAAGATAGCGAACGATGTTGAACAAAACGGGCGTTGTTTTGATCAATGCGGCAACACCGGCATAGGCCAAAAACATCAACACGGCATCACCGATAAACACACCGCTTGCTGCGAGATAACCCCCCTTCACTCCCCGACCGACGCTGTTCTTCAACACAAATATCGTATTTGGCCCCGGTACCAGCACGATAAAAATAGCCCCCACCAGATACGTCCAGTAATTCAGAACTCCATACTCTGCGAACACGTTAACCTCTTCCTGAAAAAACACATGCACTTGCTGCGATACAATATGCTAACGAATGCATCGGGTGATGGAAAGAGAAGGTTATGAATTAAAAAACCCGCCACTGGTGACGGGTGTGTACAGATAAGGTTAGCCCGGATTAATGGTGCAGCATCTCATCCACAACCTCTTCTCCCTTCAACTGATAAGGGTAATAGGTAGGCCAGTTTTCCATCTCTTCAAGCAAGGCTGCCTGCGAGGTATTTCCCATAAAGATATGGAAGTGGCTCGATTTACGCGGAGCGATAATATGATCGCTAAATTGCACATATTTAGGCGCTTTGCTGTCAGCGGCTTTACACTCAAACAGATACCGTACACCTTTCTTGCCTGATTTATAATTCAGGATCTTATATCCGGCGTAGTCGTATTTACATGATGCAACCTGATTCCCGGTATGAAACTCCATCACGCCATTTTCAATACCGATAGTGTCTACGTTGGTTGCATAGCCTGTACGGTAATACGCTTTGATTTGTTCTGCCGTTTTGCTTTTATCTTTCTCCGCTTTCTTTTTGAATACTGGGTCAAGTTCGCCGCTGACCAGATACGGATAAACAGATTGCCACATGCCATCCCAGTCGGTCAGCGTCCTGTTCTGCACCTGGTTATCATCAAATACCCCTTCCGACGCCTTTTGTTCTGCTTCACTCATTGGCGCACCATGGGAATGATGACCATGCGCCAGAACCGAACTACTGACTAAAAGCATCCCCAGAGCGATTGTCAGTTTCTTAAAACGAATAGCCAAAATTTCACCCTCAAATCATTTGCGAGTAAAATGTTATAATATAACATCACATTTAAATCAACGGCGTTGTGAAGCATTTAACCGCTCTGGTGCGCGATTTTCCAACGGCTGTCAAAATGGGCCTGATACTGCGCAACAACGGCAGGTTCGTCACGAATAACTAACACATTTTCAGAGTTGGCAAATTCTGCGGATTTGGCAAAGTTGAACGAACCGGTTTCCAGCGTGTCGCCATCAATAATCATTACCTTGTCATGCTGGATGTGGTAGTGACCATCCAGTTGCACATCAACCCCATTCGCGGCAGCAAACGCGATGGCCTTCTGGCTAACCTTGCCCTGGTTACGTTTCTTATCGATAACAGCCCGGACCACAACGCCTCTCTTTTCAGCGTTTACCAGGGCCTGAACAATATCTGCAGACTGAAATGAATAAGCCATCATATCGATGCTGTACTGCGCATGGTTAATTGAATCCAGCACTAAAGCCCGAGCCGACCCTTCCGGTGAAAAACCCACCTGAATGGAAGCATGTGCTGCAAAAGCCCCCGCCCCGTACATTAGCGCAGCCACAGCGATAGTTTTTACGATCACGTTAGTTATTTGCCTGAAATGCGAAAGAGACCTAAGAGAGTAGCGTCCGCGTGCAGATCTGATCAAGCAGCGCCTGCTGATGGCTGATAATCAGCATGCCTAATGGTCGACGCTGGCATTCTTCGAGCAGCAGTACCCAGATATCTCTTTGAATGGAAGGGTCGAGCTGGGCGGTAATCTCATCGGCAATAAGAAAACGGGTACGCGGGTCCAGCGCACGAAGTATGGCGATTCGCGCCAGTTCACCACCAGAAAGCTGTCCAGGGCGACGGGTTAACCATTCCGGTTTGATATGCAGGCGGGTAAGGATTTCTGCGCCAGGCCGCCAGGCGTCATGCACCGCATCGCCGGTGCTGCGTCGGGGGTTAAAAGTTAATTCCGGATGCTGTGGCACCAGTTGCACCGGGCAATACTGGTGCATCGGCAAAGGTTGATCATCAATCAGAATGTCGCCCGAGGTCGGCTTTTGCCAGCCCGCCAGCACACGTCCCAACGTCGTTTTGCCGGTTCCGCTGGGCGAACAAATCCCAATACGTTCTCCAGGGCGTAGAGAAAAGGTCAGATTTTGCCACAGAACCTTTTCCCCCTGACAGATTGTTACATCACGACAGCACAGCATCGCGCTCTCCAAAAAGTTGATTTCTTTCAGGCAGCGCCCGCCATTGTCGTTGCAGGTGTTCGCTAATCTCTCCGCGTAACAACTGTTCCCGGCTGACGTTATCCGACACCCTTCCCTGATGCAGCGCGACAATACGATCCGCATGGCGGGCCGCCAGCGTGAGGTCATGCGTTACCCATAAAACGCCAGCCCCTTGCTCACATTGCTCACGCAACTGTTCAAGCAGTTGATTAGCCAGTGGTGCATCAAGCCAGGCGGTAATTTCATCCGCCAGAATATAGCGAGCCTGACTCAGAGACGCGTGACATGCCAGAACACGTTTCGCCATACCGCCTGAAAGCTGGCGCGGAAAAGTATCTAATACGCGACTTTCCAGTCGGCTACGCTGGAGCAATCGTTCAATTTTTCCGGCATTCCATTGCTGGCCAGAAAGCTGGCATGCCCTGCGCAGATGCTTTTCAATCGAAAGCAGCGGGTTAAGTGCCTGAATACCTTGCGGGACGTAGCTGAAGGTATTGCCACGACATTTGCGAATGTCATCACTGTCCAGCGTTTTACCTTCCAGGGTAATAACGCCGTTGAAACGCAAATTGTCTGGTAAGAGATCGAGCAGACATTGCAGCAACAGGCTCTTACCTTCCCCACTTCCCCCAACTAGCGCCACCATCTGACCAGGCGCTACGTCGAAAGAGATATCCTGCAACAGCGAAGACCAGTTTTTCGCGCCGTACCAACGATAACGCGCCACGTCCAGCGAGACCTGCCTTAAACTCAACATGCGTCACCTCGTAACCATAAACGATGCACCGCCCTTGCGAGCTGATCGAATAACATCACCAGACTGAACAGCATCAGTCCTGGAAACAGCACTAACCACCAATCACCATGACTGATAAACCTCAGCGCATCCGCCAGCAGCAGGCCCAGCGACGGTTCATGCGGTGCCAGTCCAAAACCGAGGAAGCTTAACGCCGCGCTGTGTAACACCGCATGGGGAAACATCAGCAATGTCCCGGTTAACCACTGGGGTAACAACGCTGGTAGATAGTGATGCCGCCAGCAGTAAAAATGGCCGTGTCCCAGACGCCAGGTCAACGTCAGATAGTCACTGTGGGCCACGCGCTGCGCTTCAGCACGCAGGATCAGCGCCAGACGCGGCCAGTGCGTTAGTGCAACCGCCATGATTACCCCGTTTTTCCCGCCGCCCAACGTAAAACAGATCAAAATAAGCAACAGCAGATGCGGCATCGATAGCATGGCATCAGTAATCAGACGCATAAGTACATCCAGACGCGGATGTATGCGCGAAACCGCCGCCATCATTAACGCAATGAAACCGCTGCACAACGCCGCACCAATACCAATTTGCAGACTGGTTAGTGCACCCTGAAAACAACGGACCCACAGATCGCGACCGAGGTTATCGGTGCCAAACCAGTACATCGCATCAGGTGGAAGATGACGGGCAAGCAGATTAACGCTCAACGGGTTATCCAGCATTGCGGCACCATACCCTGCAATGAATAACAGGCAGCTAAAAGAGAACAAAAGACGAATTAGCGTCGGCGTCGGGTTATAGAGCATCAGGTCGCTCCAGAGCACGGTTCAACATACGGACAAGCCAGGTAGACAGCGAGTTGCCAATGAACACCAGTACGGTACTGAACAACACAATCCCCATCAGTAACGGCAGATCGCCGCGTAACCCGGCATCAATGGTGGCCTGCCCCAGACCTGGATAAGCAAAGACTTTTTCGGCCAATAGTGCACCTCCCAACAGTTCTCCCAGTGAGGCAAACTGCAAACACAGCGCAGGCGTAATTGCATGACGCAGAACCTGATGGCGTAACAGTGACCAGCCTTTATCTCCCTGGGAACGCGCAAAACGGACAAATTCGCTTTTCATTACGCTGGCGATGCTTTCCCGCGTATGAAGCGTAATTTGTCCCAGCCCCAGCAAACTGAGCGCGCAAACGGGAAGCACCAGATGGCGCAGACGCTCAGTCAGCGTCGCCATATCGCCGCTGTTGCCCGGCTCCCACGCGCAGCAGACCGGAAATACCGGCCAGCGCACGGCAAATAACGCCAGCAGCAACATGCCAATCCAGAAGGTCGGCAGCGAAGAAAGCAGATAGCTGAGGCGACAGATTGCTTTGTCCGGCCAGCGATTCAGGTAGCGGCCCGCGACAAACCCCATTGCCGTTCCCAATATACCGGAGAGTAGCCACGCGCCGCCAAGCAGCGCAAACGAAGTGGAAAAGCGTTCCTTGATCACGCTGGCAACCGGCGCATTAAACAGCATGGAATAGCCGAGATCGCCCTGCAACACACGAACAAACCAGTGACCAAAACGCTCCCATAGTGGCTGGTCCAATCCCCAGCGAGCAGCAATGCGTGCATATTGCTCCGGCGGCACATGCAGGAGATCGTTGCCGATATAAGCACGAATCGGATCGACCGGAGAAAAGCTGAGCAGCACAAAAGTGCCAGCCGCAACCAGCACTAATAACACTATCAGCCGTAGAAAATGGCCCACAACAGACTTCATCAACGGCAGGTCCAGGTCCATTCGTCCAGATTATTGAGCAGTGACCAGCTACCGTGAATCTCCGGTGCGCCTTTGCCTAAATCAATACACGGATTTGCCAGGTAGGTGTGCTGAATATTCAGCAGCCATGCCCAGGCAGCATCGCCCTGCATGCCAGCCCCTTGCTTGCCATCCCACTCCACTTGTTGCCAGAAAGGCAACGCTTTTTGCCAGTCCGGGGCGTCAATAGCCTGTTTAAGATGCTGTTCAACAACAGGGTTGCTGTAATAGCCTGGATTGTAATATTCCACGCCCGCGGCCTGATTACTGTAATGATGGAACAGCTCCATCGGATCCAGACTTCCCCAACCAAATAGTGTCGGGTTCGCATGCATGTGACGCTCAACGGTTTCCCAGCTTCCGGATTGCAGCGAGATCTGAATACCCACCGGCTCCAGCATTGCACGTACGGCCTCAGCTAAATCCCGGCGCGTACTGTCACCGCTGGCGTACCATAAAGTCAGTCGTGCCTCTTTGCCGTCTTTCACTCGTACGCCATCTTTACCCACCTTCCAGCCAGCTTCTTCCAGAATCGTGCGTGCTTTTTCGCTGTCACCATCTTTGAACGCAACGGATTGCCCCTGCCATGGCAGCCCCTGTACAGCGCTATACGCAGGAATCGCATGACCTTCCATGACCTGATCGGCAAGCTGCTTACGGTCGATGGCATAGTTGATGGCGCGCCTGATGGCAACATCAACAGTGATATCGTTCCCAATTGGATAGCCATTGGCGTCTTTTTTACCTGCAGGAACCATCGGGAACACAATGCCCCGGTTTTCCACGCTATCGCGTACCCAAAGTTTCAAGTTTTTCTGCTGAGGAGCGACCGCCATCGACGGCGCGATACGTACGAGTCCCAGTTGGCCACTGCGCGCTGCGGCATAAGCGTTATCTTCATCAAGGAAGACAAACACCAGCTTACTGAAATCATTTTTCTTACCGGCATACCAGGGGTTAGCCTCCACGATCAACTGCTGTCCCGGCTGAAAACTCACCAGCCGATAAGGACCCGCGCCAATCGGATTTTTGGCAAATGTTTTTTCGTCATACCGTTTCGCCGGAACAATACCCAAAGAACCCAGCACATTCACAAAGGTGCTCTGTGGGCTATTCAGCGTAATTTCTACCGTGCGGTTATCTTTCAGGCTGGCATGGGTGAAGTTTCCCATATCGATTTTGCCGCCGCTTTTTGCTGCTTTGTTATAGGTGAACACCACATCTTCAGCGGTTAGCGGGGAACCATCAGAGAATTTAAGGTCAGGTTTTAACGTCAACGTCCAGGTTTTGCCGTCTGCGCTGGTCTCTACTTTTTCCGTCAGCAGGTTTCCCCAGCTCATATCTGCATTTTGTTTTAATAATGGTGCATGCAAAAGCAAATAGCTGCCATGACTCCAGCCCAGCATCGGGTCAAACCCTTCCGTTGGTTCTGGTCCAATTGCCAGTTTTAACGTCTGCCCTTCGCTCGCATTTTGCGCGGCAAGAAGTGGTGAGGTTAATGCGAGAGTCAATGCGCACGTAAGCAGTGCCAGCTTGCCTTTGATCATTATGTTATCCAGATTTACGTTATTTTTATGCCGCATAACGATTTACCGTCGTTAAGCAGTCTCCTGGGGAAGGGATTATGGCGGACAGAAATGACGAAAAAAATGATGCGGCGCAGAAAAGTATGACGATTTTCTAAAATTATCATACTTTTTTCTGATACTCCGTTATGAGTACGATGTGAATCTCAGAAAATAGATTAATCCCTCGCCATTTATTCACAGGGATATTAATCACTTTCTAATAATTGCCCATGCGGACTATTGACCCTTCCTGCTAATTCCTTATCTAAAACTCATGACAATTTATGTATATTTATTCAAGAAAAACACCAGAAGTGACAAGTTATGTAAATTTGTAATGATAATTATTTGTATTATCATTTCCATCAATTATCTTACTGCCTTTGAATTTTTAACAAAGGAAGTTTGACTATGCGTTTAAAACCTGTTGCCTCTGTCGTTCTGTCCTGTTTAGGATTTTCCAGCCCCCTGGTATTTGCTGAAGATGTCATGGTGGTAACCGCTTCCGGTTATGAAAAGAAAATCACCAATGCCGCCGCCAGCGTCTCTGTTATTTCTCAGCAAGAGTTACAAACCAATAAATATAATGACTTAGGTGAAGCCCTGCGTTCTGTTGAAGGGGTAGATGTTGAAAGCAGCACCGGTAAAACCGGCGGTCTGGAGATCAGCATCCGTGGCATGCCTGCCAGCTATACCTTGATCCTGATTGACGGTATTCGTCAAAACGGCAGCAGCGACGTAACGCCAAACGGTTTCTCTGCCATGAATACCAGCTTTATGCCCCCGCTGGCGGCGATCGATCATATTGAGGTGATCCGCGGCCCGATGTCGACGCTTTATGGGTCCGACGCAATCGGTGGCGTGGTGAATATCATCACCAAAAAAAGCACCGATAAATGGAGCACTTCCATCAATACCGGCGTTAACCTGCAAGAGAGTAATAAATGGGGTAACAGTACCATTGCCAACTTCTGGTCAAGTGGCCCGTTAATCGCGGGCGTACTGGATATGCAGGTTCGGGGGAGCACAACCCAGCGTCAGGGTTCCAGCGTCACCTCCCTCAGCGATACCTCCTCCACCCGCGTACCTTATCCTACCGAATCGGAAAACTACAATATCGGTACGCGCTTCGACTGGAAAACCAATGAGAACAATACGCTGTGGTTAGATCTCGATTCCGCCAGACAGCGCTATGACAACGATGACGGGCAGTTGGGCAACCTGACAGGGGGGTATGATAAAACGCTACGCTATGAGCGTAACAAAGTGACCCTCGGCCACGATACAGCCTTAACGTTCGGCACCTGGAAATCCTCCCTCGGCTGGAATGAAACTGAAAACAAAGGCCGGCAATTGGTATCTTCCGCACTCACGCCAGAGAACGCAGGCCGGGCCGGTGACGCGCGTGAACTGAAGAACACCAACGTCATTCTTGACTCAGTGCTGCTGACGCCATTAGGTGATTCACACCTCCTAACCCTTGGCGGAGAATACTGGGATGCACGGATGAAAGATGGTGTGGTGCTGGCCAATACCGGCGAGACGTTCCATCAAAAAACGTGGGCAGCCTATGCGGAAGATGAATGGCATATTCTCGACTCTCTGGCCTTAACCGTAGGAACACGCTATGAGCATAACGATGTCTTTGGCGGTCATCTCAGCCCGCGTGCCTATATGGTCTGGGACGCATCCGACGAATGGACCCTCAAAGGCGGTGTAACGACAGGTTATAAAGCACCATCACTAAGCCAGTTGCATAACGGGATCAGCGGTGTAACCGCACAGGGAACGGTGAATACGGTCGGTAACCCGGACCTCAAACCTGAGGAAAGTATCAGCTACGAAACCGGGCTGTATTACGAGAACGACGCCGGGCTTAACGCCAACATTACCGGCTTCTATACCGAATACAAAAATAAAATTGTCTCATATTCTATCGATGATAATACCAACAGCTATACCAACAGCGGCAAGGCAAGGACCGATGGCGTTGAATTTGCCAGCACCTTCCCTCTATGGTCGGATGTGCTGACCTTATCTCTCAACTACACCTACACTCAGAGCAAGCAAAAAGATGGTGAAAATAAAGGCGCGCCATTAAGTTACACTCCAAAACATATGGCTAACGCCCGTCTGAACTGGCAGGCAACGGAAGATATGAACGCCTGGCTCAGCGCACGTTATCGCGGCAAAGCCCCACGCTTTACCGAAAATTACGACAACCTTAGCGCGGTACAAAAGGCCGTCTATAACGATAAAGGCGCTGATTTAAAAGCCTGGACCGTTGTCGACATGGGGATGTCTTATAAGCTGACCAAAGATCTGACACTTAATACGGCGGTTAATAACGTGCTGGATAAAGACTTTAGTGAGGTCAAATTGTACCAGGTGGGGCGTAATAGTACCTACGCAGGTGATTATTATCAAACGGCGCAATCCACTACCGGATACGTAAACCCTGGTCGTAACTACTGGGTATCTTTAAATTATCAGTTCTAATTTTATAAGATCCTGTTGGTCGAGCTATCACGTGCATCCCATCCAGCCGGTATCATTCAGGATATTATTCTGAATGATTTCATAGAGTCGCCTTACAAAGGCGACTCACATCTTCTTCTAACCGCATCCCTAATTCATTTATCCCAACATAAACCTAATCGCCTTGTCCATAGCACGGTACATTCATAAACGCCATGAATTATATTCATTCAGAATAATTACCATGAGTCATAATTACCTTTCGTATTTTTATGAATTCATTCATCAAATTTATATAATAAAAGTCAACATTATTACTGATTTGAAAGCCCATAAAGAAAGTGGTAACATTTGCAAAAATAATATTCATGGTAAAAGCAATGATTATCACACACAATATATTAAATAAGATAATGGAAAATAAAATTTCCGATGATTGCATTATTTACCTGTCCGGACCATCATCATTGGACACTCCATTAAGTAGAATGCGCGATAAAAATTTTATTTGCGTAAACGGAAGTGCCGGTCATTTAATCGACAACAACATCCCTATTTTTATCTATGTTGTTTGTGATGGCTCATTTTATGAAAACAATAAAGACTTATTTCATAAGTATTCCTCCTATGCTCAGCATACCTTTATTAGTGAAGATGTTATTAAAAGAGCTGATTCAACAGAGGCAGAGTACTTGCTCAACACATGTTTTCTGTTAAAGGACATTTGCAAATCCAGAGGTGGTATCGGTAGAAAGATTCGCTATAAAATAAAAACAATAACTAACAGGAATCTTCGAATTAAATGTTCTGCATTCAGAAAAGTGAAAACAATTGCATTTTCAACTAATGTAACACATGGCCATTTTGGTAGTGCTACGGTCGCATTTAGCGCGTTACAAATAGCCATTAGTCTAAAGTTTGAAAGAATAATTTTTTCCGGTTTAGATTTGAAAGGTAGCTGTAAACGGTTTTACAATGAAGTTAACACCCAACCCACGACTCTCCCCGCTGATCTTAGCTTTATATTAAGGTCATTTTCTTATGTAAGTAGCCACTATGACGGTAAGATCTACAATCTTTCCCCACAAACTGCTATTCCCTACGATGTTATTCCGTTCATCAAGACAGAAGAAGTAGCTTGTTCCAGCTCCGACTAGCAATACAGCAATGATAAGAATATTTAAACAATCAATACAAAAACACCCCTTCCTGCACCATTAGGTACAATGCCAAAACAATAACCCCGACGATACCGCCTAAAAATAGTACTGCGGCAATCGCAAGCTGGTTGCGATTTGTGTACTTCGCTTTGCTTCGCACATCCAACTTATTTTTCGCCGCTCTGTGACTTGAATCACGCTCCATCGCGAATGTTATATCTGCCATACCATTATCCAGTTGCTGTATTTGAAAACATAAATAACCACCATATCGATAAGGGTATAGATTTTAAATAACAGAATCTGAGATTTGTCTCACGATAAAGATAATCGTCGGATTTTTACTACCGAAACAGATTTTATGCTCCCTTTTCATCAATAAGGTTATCTTGTATTTATTCAACAAAAACCTTCACTTTAGGCTTTGACAGCAGAATCATGACGAACTCAGTGAAGGTTACTGGTTTATAGAAATAGTACCCTTGTAGGAAAACAATGTTGTTTTTGTTGAGATAATCAAGCTGGGCCTTCGTTTCAACCCCTTCTGCAACGATGCTTAAAGATAGTTTACGAGCCAGATCGAGGACACAATCCAAAATTCGGGTTGAATCGGGAAGCTCATTTACCCTCCCCACAAAGCTCTGATCGATTTTAATGTAATCAATGTGCAGGTCATGCAAATAAGAAAGCCCAGAATAGCCCGTACCAAAATCATCCAGCGCAATCACAAAGCCATTCTCATGCAGGATATTGAGCCTCTGCACAAGATCTTCATCCACATCTAACGGCTCGCGCTCAGTAACTTCGATTACCAGATTGAGGTCATCTCGGTTAAAACTATCCCTGTAATGCAGGCACTCCTGCACGAATGTAGGGGATGTGATATGGGATGCGCTGAAGTTAATGCCGACATGGAAGCCGGATGGCAGTTTGCTGACAATGGCGTTCATGTTTTCCGCGACCTGCCTCATCAGGCTTTGAGTTAGTGGCACTATCAGGCCTGATTTTTCAGCGACGGGAATGAAGGAAGCAGGAGAGATATACCCGGCCTTAGGATGTTTCCATCGGGCCAGCACTTCAACTCCGCGTAACGTCCCCTCGCGACCATTTACGATAGGTTGATAAAAAGGCACGATCTCTCCTTTTACTATCGCCTTACGCAACGTTTCTTCAGGGGTATCGTTCTTGTTCAGATACTTATCAATGGCATAAGCGGCTGCAAAAGACATTAACAGGATAAAACCCAGAATCCCTGAACCCTGTGTAACCAGCCTTTTTGCACTAAACAGTGGCGGTTTATTATAAATAATACTGAACGGATACTTTGCGGAATTAAGTTGACCAGACGCACGTGCGCTTGTTGTAACGGTTTTCACATCGCCCAATAAACCAAGTACGTTGTCACCCACCAGCAATGAGTATGCCACTCCCTTTAACGGAACTTTCAGAGCCCCTCGAATATGCACCCCACTAATAGTGACAATAATACGACTGGTTTGAAAACGAGTTTGATACAGCAGAACAGGTATCTCGTTTTCCGTATTTCTTGCGGGAGTCAGCAACAGATTTGTATCAGCAATTACGGGGATTTGCTTAAGTAAAATCCTATTCCCCGGCAATGACGTACACCAAACCTTCCCCTGCCGGATAATGATCAGCGTTCGCAAATGAGGGCGAAGTGCAGCTTCGGTTCCAAGTTGGTATTGTCCCTCCAGATCGCATTTTTTTTCAGCAATATGCCTGGCGGTGCGGGTTGCCTGGAAAGCTTCATCAAGTATATTATCCATATTTTTAACGGCATATCGGGCTCCTCCAAGGGTTTCTGTCGAAGATGAATACCAAAGCTGCATATTAAGAATAAAAACACCGATCAAAAAAAGACACACCGCAGCGGTTACCGGTAAAAGTACTTTGCGCATTCTCATGTCCTGTAGCGAAAACTGATCAGTCGTTGCGATGAGCATTGACGTGTTCTAATTTATCTCTACAGAGCATGGTAGACAGAAACAAAAGTCGCCATGCGTCCAGTCACATTTCCTCAATAACAACGTAACTTACTAATTCATCGATAAAATCATTACTGAAATTTGCAGTACAAAACCGGCGTTGCACCTCATCCAATTTTGCTATCATAGGAATGCACTAATAAGAGGTAATCAAATGAAAATCTTTATCACTGACAATGACGGGAACCTGATTCCTGTTGACGGAAAAAGCGTTGTCGTCGAATTGAATAGTGGCGGAACCATCGAGATCGCCGAGGAGTACAGGCGGGACGATGTTCCTGAAGGCATTAATCTGTGGGGCGGACGAGAACCCTCCCCTTCACTCTCTTTCGAGGAAATCAAAGCCAGAACAGAAGGCCTGGGCGTTTACCCCATAGCAGCTAACGCTCTGCATGTATTTCCGTACAAACTTTCAGCAAAAGAATGAACGCACACAGCAGACGAAGCGTTTTTCTCAAACCAAAGTAAGGCCATGGTTATCATAAAAAACTCTGGCTTTGGTGGGAAGTCAGTTCGCCGATAGCTGCTACTTTCTAATTGCAGCCCATGCCGGCGCTGCATTATTTCATCACTATATACCGAAGGATAATACGCTTTTAAGAGTGATACCTGAGCATAACCATTTGAATAATTAATAGATGATTAAAATATCAAGAACATAAGCACTCAAGACCGTATGTGCGTGTTCTTAAATATTAATCGTCATCATGATGCTTATGTTTCTTGTGATCACTCATAGCCTCTTTGAAAGCATCCGCTTGTGTATTAGCGGCCTGCAGTCGACTCATATTAGCACTGTAATTATTCCAATATTCTTTTTCTTCGTGATAACAAACATCACGGCTAATTCCCTTCGCTTCGCACTTTGCTAAGCGTTGTTCTTCTGATACACAACCAGACATCAAAGAAACAGCAGAAAACGCACCCAATATTATCATTATTTTATTCATATAAATAACCTTAGAATTTCCAGCCGGCGCCGACTACAATACTATTAGCTTGTGCGCCAAAGACCTTAGAACCTTCATAACCTGCATCAACAGTGAAACCTGCAATGGGGATAAACTGAATACCAGCGCCATAGGCAAAACCTGTAGAAGTGTCAGTTTCACCATTAGCTTTGATCGCACCTCTCCCAATACCCGCCATTACATAAGGTTTTACCACATCATTTACTTTATAACTTGCGCCGACTAATGCAGAACCATAACCACGATCTATATCATTATCGTCATTTTCTGAAATGGTTAAGGATGTCATAACACCAAAATCACTCTCATCTGGGGTATAACCATATTTAGCGTTAAAACCATTAAGGTTCTGTCCATCTGTCCGGGTATGTACATAACCGCCGGTGACTACGCTTTCTCCTGCATAAACTGTCATAGCAAAACATAATGTAACAGCCACTAAACCTGTTTTTAAACTTAGCATTTTAATAACCATTTTCATCATCAACTAATAGTAAGTAACACGCATAACAAGGAATCATGCTTTGAGTTTTATTTCTCAAGCATGTTGCCAACAGAAAAACAGAAAGGTAAAAAAACATCAATTGGAGAAAATGTTCTTTTTTGGACATTACTAATATTCAGAATAATCAACTGTCATAACACGCTGATAAAAATGGATTTAAAATTAGAGTAAAAGAATCTTAAAACGCTTCTTCCTTGTAAATATTTCCGATATTTTTCTTATTTTTAAAACAATTGTTTTCCATCTAATAATCAATAAGATACAAACACCACTCAATTATAGTTAGTTCTCATACCCGAATAGAGTTAAATAAAGAAATATTGACAGCCATGGATATTTTTTATCAAAAAATAAAATTGTAATGGAAAAGATAAAAATTTGATCTTCAGTGCTATTTAAATGAGTTTAATAGTATGAGCGCCATGAAAGCATTTTGCAGGTAAAAAAAACGGGAACCTCTCGGCTCCCGTTCTCATACAACCCAAGGTCTGGATTACATGTTTTCGATAATCGCGTCACCAAACTCTGAACATTTCAGCAGCTTAGCGCCGTCCATCAGACGTTCGAAATCGTAAGTTACGGTCTTGGCGTTGATCGCGCCTTCCATACCTTTAACAATTAAATCAGCCGCTTCAGTCCAACCCATGTGGCGCAGCATCATTTCAGCAGACAGAATGATGGAACCTGGGTTCACTTTATCCTGACCTGCATACTTCGGTGCAGTACCGTGGGTTGCTTCGAACAGAGCGCATTCGTCACCGATGTTTGCACCCGGCGCGATACCAATACCACCAACCTGTGCGGCCAACGCATCGGAGATGTAGTCACCGTTCAGGTTCATACAGGCAATCACGTCATACTCAGCCGGGCGCAGCAGGATCTGTTGCAGGAACGCATCGGCGATAACGTCCTTAACCACGATCTCTTTACCGGTTTTCGGGTTCTTGATTTTCACCCATGGACCGCCGTCGATCAGTTCACCACCGAATTCTTCACGCGCTAACTGGTAACCCCAGTCTTTGAACGCGCCTTCGGTGAACTTCATGATGTTGCCTTTGTGTACCAGGGTAACTGAATCACGATCGTTGGCGATGGCGTATTCAATCGCTGCACGTACCAGACGTTTAGTCCCTTCTTCAGAACACGGTTTGATACCAATACCGCAATGTTCCGGGAAGCGGATTTTCTTCACGCCCATCTCTTCGCGCAGGAATTTAATCACTTTCTCAGCATCGGCAGAGTCAGCTTTCCACTCGATACCCGCGTAGATGTCTTCGGAGTTTTCGCGGAAGATGACCATGTCGGTCAGTTCAGGGTGTTTAACCGGGCTTGGTGTGCCCTGATAATAACGCACCGGACGCAGGCAGACATACAGGTCAAGTTCCTGACGCAGAGCTACGTTCAGAGAGCGAATACCGCCGCCAACAGGGGTGGTCAGAGGGCCTTTAATGGCAACACGATATTCACGAATCAGATCTAAGGTTTCAGCAGGCAGCCAGACGTCCTGGCCATAAACCTGAGTGGATTTCTCGCCGGTGTAGATTTCCATCCAGGAGATTTTACGCTCGCCTTTATAGGCTTTCTCGACAGCAGCATCGACAACTTTGATCATCGGTGGGGTTACATCAACGCCGATACCGTCGCCTTCAATGAACGGGATAATCGGATTTTCAGGAACGTTGAGTTTGCCGTTTTGCAGGGTGATCTTCTTACCTTCCGCCGGAACAACTACTTTGCTTTCCATTCACCTCTCCTTCGAGCGCTTCTGGTTCTGCTCGTCTGTCATCACGCTGCATGTGCGTTTGCGTCCTGCTACACGGATGCGTTAGAGCAACTTTTTGTTAATGATTTGTAATGAGCGTGTCAATACTACCCTATTGTTCGCCGCCATGAAAGACACTCGTTCTTAGGCTATAATGCGGCAATTGATATAATCTGAAAATACCATGCAAAAAACTTCTTTTAGAAATCACCGGGTTGAGCGATTCAGCTCACGACAAGTCACTAAGCAGCGTAAAGAAAACCAGCCAAAACGCGTGGTTTTGTTCAATAAACCCTACGATGTTTTGCCACAATTTACTGACGAGGCTGGCAGAAGCACGTTAAAAGATTTTATTCCCGTGCCGGGAATTTATGCGGCGGGCCGACTCGACCGGGACAGCGAAGGGCTTTTGGTGCTGACCAATGACGGCGCGCTGCAGGCGCGGTTAACGCAACCCGGTAAGCGTACCGGGAAAATTTATTACGTCCAGGTTGAAGGTGAGCCGACAGCAGAAGCGCTGGACGCCCTGCGTAACGGAGTAACGCTCAATGATGGCCCCACGCTACCCGCAGGCATTGAAGTAGTAGAGGAACCCGTATGGCTGTGGCCGAGAAATCCGCCGATTCGGGAACGGAAAAACATTCCCACCAGCTGGTTGAAAGTTACCTTATATGAAGGTCGCAACCGTCAGGTACGTCGTATGACAGCGCATGTTGGATTTCCTACGCTGCGCCTCATCCGCTATGCCATGGGGGATTACACGCTGGAAAATCTTGCTAACGGCGAGTGGCGGGAACTGAAATCGTAACCGTACGGTTTAACGTGAGTGTTAACAGGGAAGCATGAAAAATATGGATAAGCAGCTTTTTGCAGCATTCATCCTGCTCGGCGTGTCACCGTTTTGTTCAGCAAAACTGGACTGTGAGACAATTGCCGGAACAGCAGCCGGAGAGGCAAACTACCTTTATGAGTCTGCCAAAGTAAAAACCGACTCACGCCTGCATTTCTATTCTGCACCAGCAACAGAGTGTCAACTCCCCGCGTTCATGGTCAATGGCGACACCGTCGAGGTGCTCAGGAGTTCACAGCGCTACAAAAGCACGGGCATGCTTTCCAAAGATGAGCCTTATCGTTACGTACGTTATCGGGACGCTAAAGGAACCTTCGCCACCGGCTGGGTCTCGGTTAATGGATTAACACCGTTATCCAGTCCGCTTGCAGTAAGCGCGTCTTGCCAGACATGGGCAAATAAAGCGATGTCACAGCGCGGGTTCTTACCCTCCTCCTCCGCAAACCACTATCAGGTAACAGGAGACACCCGCGCATGGTTCTATGCGATGCCAACCGAACAGTGTCGCAGCCCGTCCGTATTTTTAGTGCCCGGCGACCTCGTCTCTGTACAAGAACAATCCAACGATGATTTTATGGAAGCGGTCTATTACACCACCGATCGCCAAATCATACGCGGCTGGTTAAAAAAGTCGCAGTTACAGGCTATAAACAGCGGTGACCACTATCGCGACGACATCAACCCGCTGTCGACAGAAAAGGCAACGAGAGTCGCCACCCTTGGGCTACGTCACGACCACCAATGTATTTTTTATGAAAGCTGGAATGCTAAAAAGGCCATTGAGATTATCGTGCGCGAGGATCATCAAACCGCATTGTGCCGTGGAGGGGCCGACCCGCAAACGTCGCCTCCTGTGGCTTATATTAGTATCGACAAGGCCAGCGGCGAAATTAGCTGGCCAGATGTTGCCGAAGGATTTGCTGAGGAATAAGGGGAAAATATGTTCAAACCGCACGTCACGGTCGCCTGCATTGTGCATGCAGAAGATAAATTCTTAGTCGTTGAAGAAACGATCAATGGCAAAGCCTTGTGGAATCAGCCTGCAGGACACCTGGAAGCCGATGAAACGTTGGTGCAAGCCGCAGCACGCGAACTGTGGGAAGAAACGGGCATTAAAGCGCAGCCGCAGCATTTCATTCGTATGCATCAATGGATTGCACCGGACAGAACGCCCTTTTTGCGTTTTCTTTTCTCTATTGAGCTTGCCAATATGTGCGCTACAGAACCTCATGACAGCGATATAGATTGCTGTCGTTGGGTCAGCGCAGAAGAGATTTTCTCTGCGCCAAACCTGCGTTCGCCGTTGGTTGCAGAGAGTATTCGCTGTTATCAGAGCGGACAGCGCTACCCACTGGCCATGATCGGCGAATTTAACTGGCCGTTTACAGAGGGTGTCAAGTAAAGGGCTGCGTGCTAGAATATGCCGCCTTGAAGTTCAATGTCGTGAGTATTCCTATGTCTGAAAGCCCAAAAAAAGTGATCGTCGGCATGTCCGGCGGTGTCGATTCCTCCGTTTCTGCCTGGCTGTTACAACAACAGGGCTATCAGGTAGAAGGCCTGTTCATGAAGAACTGGGAAGAGGACGATGGCGAGGAATACTGCACAGCGGCCGCCGATCTTGCGGATGCGCAGGCTGTCTGTGACAAACTCGGCATTGAACTGCATACCGTCAACTTTGCCGCAGAATACTGGGACAACGTCTTTGAACTTTTCCTTGAAGAGTACAAAGCGGGCCGTACGCCAAACCCGGATATTCTGTGCAATAAAGAAATTAAGTTTAAAGCCTTCCTTGAGTTTGCCGCCGAAGATTTAGGTGCCGATTACATCGCCACCGGTCACTACGTGCGTCGCGCGGATGTCGACGGCAAAAGCCGCCTGCTGCGTGGGCTCGATGGCAATAAAGACCAGAGTTATTTCCTCTATACGCTCGGCCATGAGCAAATCGCACAAAGCCTGTTCCCGGTCGGCGAACTGGAAAAACCACAGGTGCGTAAAATTGCCGAAGATCTCGGTCTGATTACGGCCAAGAAAAAAGACTCCACGGGTATCTGCTTCATCGGCGAACGTAAGTTCCGTGAATTTCTTGGTCGCTACCTGCCCGCTCAGCCTGGCAAAATCATCACCGTTGACGGCGAAGAGATTGGCCAGCACCAGGGACTGATGTACCACACTCTGGGCCAACGTAAAGGTCTGGGCATTGGCGGTACGAAAGAAGGGACGGAAGATCCATGGTATGTGGTGGATAAAGACGTTGAGAACAACATTCTGGTTGTCGCTCAGGGTCATGAACATCCACGTCTGATGTCCGTTGGCCTGGTGGCGCAACAGCTGCATTGGGTCGATCGCGAACCGTTCACCGGCACCATGCGCTGTACGGTGAAAACCCGCTATCGTCAGACCGACATTCCGTGCACCGTTAAGGCACTGGATGCAGAGCGTATTGAAGTCATTTTCGATGAGCCAGTCGCGGCGGTCACGCCGGGTCAGTCGGCTGTCTTTTACAATGGCGAAGTGTGCCTCGGCGGCGGCATTATCGAACAACGATTGCCTCTGCCGGTATAATTACTTACACATTTGATACAAGGAAGCAGTGAACGTGGCAAAGAATTATTATGACATCACCCTCGCCCTGGCAGGCATTTGTCAGTCGGCACGCCTGGTGCAGGAACTGGCGCACCAGGGGCATTGTGATGCCGATGCATTACACGTTTCACTGAACAGTGTCATCGACATGAATCCCAGCTCTACGCTGGGCGTGTTTGGCGGCAGTGAAGCCAACCTGCGTCTTGGCCTTGAAACGCTGCTTGGCGTGCTGAACGCCAGCAGTCGTCAGGGACTGAACGCGGAACTCACCCGCTATACGCTAAGCCTGATGGTGCTGGAGCGTAAGCTGTCAGCGGCCAAGGGCGCTATGGACACGCTGGGAGACCGTATTAGCGGCTTGCAGCGCCAACTGGACCATTTTGATTTGCAGTCAGAAACGTTGATGAGTGCGATGGCTGGCATTTATGTTGACGTCATCAGTCCACTCGGCCCGCGTATTCAGGTCACGGGTTCCCCGGCCATCCTTCAGAGTCCACAGGTACAGGCTAAAGTACGCGCTTCGCTGCTGGCTGGCATCCGTGCTGCCGTGCTCTGGCATCAGGTTGGTGGAGGCCGTCTGCAACTCATGTTTTCTCGTAATCGCCTGACGACTCAGGCAAAACAAATTCTTGCTCATTTAACCCCGGAGTTGTGATCTATGGAATTATCCTCACTGACCGCCGTTTCCCCTGTCGATGGACGCTACGGCGATAAAGTCAGCGCGCTGCGCGGGATTTTCAGCGAATACGGTTTGCTGAAATTCCGTGTACAGGTTGAAGTACGCTGGCTGCAAAAACTGGCCGCGCACGCAGCGATCAAGGAAGTTCCTGCTTTTGCTGCCGACGCAATCGGTTTCCTTGATGCGATCGTCGCTAACTTCAATGAAGAAGATGCTGCGCGCATCAAAACCATTGAGCGTACGACCAACCATGATGTGAAGGCAGTTGAGTATTTCCTGAAAGAGAAAGTGGCGGATATCCCGGAACTGCACGCTGTTTCCGAATTTATCCACTTTGCGTGTACCTCAGAAGACATCAACAACCTGTCTCACGCGCTGATGCTGAAAACCGCACGCGACGAAGTGGTTCTGCCGTACTGGCGTAAGCTTATCGACGCGGTGAAAGATCTGTCTGTACAGTATCGCGATATTCCTCTGCTCTCCCGTACCCACGGTCAGCCAGCCACCCCGTCTACGCTAGGCAAAGAAATGGCTAACGTGGCTTACCGTATGGAGCGTCAGTATCGCCAGCTCAACCAGGTTGAAATTCTTGGTAAGATCAATGGTGCAGTCGGTAACTATAACGCCCACATCGCCGCTTACCCGGAAGTTGACTGGCATCAGTTCAGCGAAGAGTTTGTCACCTCGCTGGGCATCCAGTGGAACCCGTACACCACGCAGATTGAGCCGCACGACTACATTGCCGAGCTGTTTGACTGCATCGCCCGTTTCAACACTATCCTGATCGACTTTGACCGCGATGTATGGGGTTACGTGGCGCTTAACCATTTCAAACAGAAAACCATCGCGGGTGAAATCGGCTCTTCCACCATGCCGCACAAAGTTAACCCTATTGATTTCGAAAACTCCGAGGGTAACCTGGGTCTGTCTAACGCGGTACTGCAGCATCTGGCAAGCAAACTGCCGGTCTCCCGTTGGCAGCGTGACCTGACTGACTCTACCGTTCTGCGTAACCTGGGCGTAGGCATTGGCTATGCGCTGATCGCGTATCAGTCCACGCTGAAAGGCGTGAGCAAACTGGAAGTGAACCGCGATCATCTGCTGGATGAACTGGATCATAACTGGGAAGTTCTGGCAGAGCCGATTCAGACCGTGATGCGTCGCTACGGTATTGAAAAGCCGTACGAGAAGCTGAAAGAACTGACCCGCGGTAAGCGTGTTGACGCCGAAGGTATGAAGCAGTTTATCGACGGTCTGGCGCTGCCGGAAGAAGAGAAAACTCGCCTGAAAGCAATGACGCCTGCCAATTATATTGGTCGTGCCATCACCATGGTTGATGAACTGAAGTAATCTGTTTGATGCCGGAGCGTGCTTGCGCCTGTTCCGGCCTTCCGTTCATATCGTAGTAAGCCGGAAAGCATCAACGCCTCCGGCTTTTTTATTGCCTGCGAGATTATCCCTTTGCCCGGTTTATTAAATGTTTATCCCCACAGCCACATAATCAGCGTTAGACTATAAAATTGATTTTGTAAAATTAGCAAATACAGTTAATTATCATAAAATCAATTAGTTAATAAAAAACCATCTTAGACAATTGCGGGCAATATGAGTCATTTCATCGCCCCAAATCATGCCCCAAGCTAATTTTTGCCCCCAAATTTGCCCCAAAAAAGTAAAAATGGGTAGTGGTCTATCTGCCATTTAGCAACCTCGAGAAGCTAAAAGCCATAATGGAATATTGGTGGTGTGGAGCTTCAAATCCTATCGTTCTACTCAATATCCTATACTTTCAGTCTGACAGTTGGCTGGAGGTTTCTATGTGTGGACGCTTTTCACAGTCAATGACACGTGAGGACTATCTCGCCCTGCTCGCTGAAGAAGCTGAACGTGATATCCCATATGACCCTGAACCGATCGGGCGATTCAACGTGGCGCCAGGCACCAAAGTTCTGCTGCTGAGCGAACGTGACGAGAAACTTCATCTTGATCCAGTTATCTGGGGATACGCCCCCGGGTGGTGGGATAAACCACCGCTAATTAACGCACGCTCTGAAACTGCGGCTAACAGCAGAATGTTTAAACCACTCTGGCAACATGGTCGCGCAATTTGCTTTGCCGATGGCTGGTTTGAGTGGAAAAAGGTAGGTGACAAGAAGCAACCCTACTTCATTCATCAAGCCGATGGTCAGCCAATATTCATGGCGGCAATTGGCAGCACACCATTTGAACGTGGAGATGAAGCAGAAGGTTTTCTGATAGTGACGGCTACTGCCGATAAAGGACTGGTAGATATTCACGACAGGCGACCGTTGGTACTGTCACCAGATGCTGCTCGCGAGTGGATGAGGCAGGACATTGGAGGGAAAGAAGCTGCGGAAATTGCGACCGACGGTTCCATGCCGGCTGATAAATTTATATGGCACGCCGTGACACGTGCCGTTGGGAATGTGAAAAATCAGGGCTCACAGTTAATCCAGCAAATATGACGCAGCATTATATCGCCAATATCATAGCAACCATTTGATATAATTGAAATTATCACGCTTTTACTTTCAATAACATTTAGTGGTTATCTTTTACAACTCATTGATTATCTAAATTTTGATTTTAGTTTTAGAGAAGCGTTTTCGCCAAAAATCCAAGTTTTGCCGCCGGCACATTCAACACGCTACCACTACTGGCAAACCTCGATGATAAAGCTTTTACTGCCGATGAGGTCCGCTATGAGCGAGGAGCGGACGTCGTAGAGACATGAGAATAAGAGCGGCTAGGTTGTGGATTTTGTGCTTTTTACTCCCATCCCATTTCTTTGTAGGTCTTACTATCCTGTTCAGGGAAATCAGTTTGATATTCACCCCAATTACGGAACGTATAATATTTTTTCATTGCTTCAAGGTGCGAGTCTGCATCACATGTCCACACTAATCTGTAGTCCAGATCCAGCAATTTCCGAGCAGAGTCTCCCAGTGGACCGGCAAGACAAAACAAATCTAAACCAGCTTCATTTGTCCACAGCTCGTGCTTCATAATTTTATCCCCATGGACTGCCATCCATGAATTAATATATCACGATGTTAGCAACGTCCGCTCCTGGCACGAAGCGGACCAGGTCACTGAGCTGAAGGTCCGCTGTGAGCGTTAAACGGAAATTAAAGGGGGCGAACACGACATTAATTATCATGCTGCTCGGTTCAGCTTATCAGGCATGATTAATTAACATTCAGTCGCAATGCTAAATCCTGCGGATAGGGATCAAAGTAATTCTGCGTCAGCAGGTAGTCGTCCGGGTATTCCACCAGATAATGTTTAAGCAGCGTCATCGGGGCCAGGATAGGCAGTATCCCTGCGCGATAATTGAGGATAACCTCGCGCAACTCGCCGCGCTGGCGCATTGTTAATTGATTACGGAAGTACCCCTGAATGTGCATCAGCACGTTAGTGTGGTTTTTACGTGAGGCAGGTTTCTTCAGGATTGTCATTAATTTATCGCGGTAGACCGCAAAGAAAGCCTCCAGATCGTCCCATTCATGCAGTGATGCGACAAATGGGCCAATTTCCCGGTATCCGGCCTGATGGTGAGCCAGCAATTGCAGTTTATAACGGCTATGAAAATTCAGTAGCGCCCGCCGCGTCAGGCCATTTTTGCACAGCGTATGGAGCTCATGTAGCGCGAAAACCCGTTCGACGAAGTTTTCACGCAGAACCGGATCGTGCAGCCGTCCATCCTCTTCAACCGGCAGCCACGGATATTTCTCCATCAGCGCGGCTGTAAAAACTCCCACCCCGTCTTTGCGCCCGCGATTACCTTTTTCATCATATAAACGCACTCGTTCCATGCCACAGCTGGGGGATTTGGCACAGACGATAAAACCCGACAGTGTGTCCAACCCTGACAGATAGCTCAGACAAAAGTCAGCCATTTTGTCGGTAACGTCTTCGTGAGGTGCGTGGCTAAAACGCATGCGAATATCCCCGATAGTTGTTTGTACGAGGCGCAACGCCGGTCGTGGGACAGGCAAGCCTATCGCCATCTCCGGACAAACAGGCTGGAAAGTCACCCAACGGGCCAGTTTCACCATCGCAAACTCTGCCCGCTTATGCCCGCCGTCAAATCGGACGGCAGACCCCGTTAAACAGCCGCTGATCCCAACGATGGGTTGCGTTTTCATGGCGTCTTCCTCGCTAGTGCGTTTTACGGGAGAAGAAGAGCGTCACCGTGCCGACGGTGAGGCCAAATTTCTTCATCTCAGTTTTATTAAACAAATGGTTAGCATCCTGCAGGTACATCCAGTCATCAAAATTCAGCAACCAGGTTCTGCCGCTGGCTTTCACATTCATACTGTAATGCCAGTTGAACGCGTTGCCCGCTGTTTGCCCCTTCGCCACGCCTTCAATATCGCCAGCAGTACCTTCGTAACGATCGGCGCTGATTTTACGGATATGCCACACACGCTGCTGCTTCTCTCCATCGTCGTACACAAAGCGTTCATTGAGGGTCAATGTGTCCCCCACCACATCGCCGTTAATATCGACATGGAAACGACGAAGCTGTTTACCGCTGCGATCCTGAACCATCCCCCATGCTTGCGTTTCTCCCTGAAAATACTGAAAGATATCCAGCGTCGGCTGCTGCTGGCGATACTCGGTAATTTCGGCGCTACAGCCAGAAAGTTGCATCATCAGCGGTAAGCTTAGGGCTAATAAACGTTTCATTTATTACCTCCAGTGAGCTGCTGCCGCAGCTCAGGATATTGCGTACGGGAACCCAGCCAGATAGCGAGAAAGTTTTCGCTGAACGCCGCCGACTGTGGTGGGCCAAGCGGGATGAAATGCCTTTGTGCCACTGACAAGCGATACCAAAATTGCCCCTGCTTATCCTGGAAGACAAAAACCAGTTGCGTACCCGGCGCAACGTCAGGCCATAGCTCACCCAACATGCGAAGCCAGGACTCACTCTGCGCCTCCCGTGCCAAAATACCCTGCGCTCGCCACTGTTCGCGGGTAGCATCCACCAGTTCTTGCCGTTCAATATTGCGCTGATAGGTGATAATCAGTGCCTGATCCTCTTTCAACCCACGATAGCGCCCATCCGGGGTGCGTAATTGTGAGTTATAGATCGTGAATGGCCCCCAGGTGAGCGTAGCATCACCGACTTTCCGCCAGCTTAACCAGTCTGTGGCACCTGCAAACGGCGCAATCGCCATTACTCCCAGCAGTATCAGTAAGGCAAGTTTCATTGGTGTTTCCCCATAAAAATATGAAAAAACAGCATCAACACCAGCCAGCCCGTCGCCATTAAACCGAGCACGATAAATGTCGGCTCCAGAAAAGTAATGGCACCCAAACGCTCTCCTATCAGATAAGCGATCGGTCCTCCACCGGTGGCCATTATTACCAGCAGCCATCCTGGCAAAGAGGTCGAGCAGGTGAGGTGCGTCCACATGACGGCGAACATGAGCCAGAGCGCAAGCATCCATAACGGCAACAATGCTTCGCCGCGAAAATCGATCAACCCGGTCAGCGCCCACAACGCATCCAGACCACTGCCCGCAGCTGTCAGCATTAACGCGCACAGTCGTTGCGCAGCAGGCAACATGAAGCAGGCCAGAATAGCCAGACCAAGCCATAACACCAGACCGCGCTCACGAAATAACACCACCATGAACCAGTACAAATCGAACCCGACAGCCAGGAGAAAGACCTGTAAATGGCGGTTCATGGACGCTCCGCCGTCAGTTGCACCACACTGATTGTACGGGCGTTAAAACCTGCTTCGCAGTAACCGAAGTAGTACAACCACATACGGCGAAAACGCTCATCAAAGCCCAGCTTTTCAATTTCATGCCAACAGTGAACAAATCCTTGTCGCCAGTGCGCAAGGGTCCGGGCGTAGTCGGGCCCCATATCGAACAGGTTGCGAACCACAAAGTCAGTGTGCTTTGTCATCAGCCCACTCATCGCGGTGATGCTGGGTAAAAAACCTCCCGGAAAGATATAGCGCTGAATAAAATCGACGCTTTTGCTGTAATCGCGAAAGCGCTGATCCTGAATGGTAATCGCCTGAAGCGCCATTTTGCCCCCAGGGCGCAGGCGCGCCTGACACGTACGGAAAAACGTCGGCAGATAGCGCTGCCCCACCGCTTCGATCATTTCAACTGATACCAGTTTGTCGAATTCCCCGGTCAGGTCGCGGTAGTCGCAGAGCAATACGGTGACTCTCTCCTGTAAACCAGCGCGGGCAATGCGCGCTTTCGCCCAGGCAAACTGCTCCTGCGACAGGGTCGTGGTGGTCACCCGACATCCGTAATGACGCGCGGCGTATTCCGCCATCGCTCCCCAGCCGGTCCCAATTTCCAACAGATGATCATTCGCGGTCAGCGCCAGCTGTTCGCAAAGTCGCGCCATTTTGGCCTGCTGAGCCTGCGCTAACGACTGCTCGGGGCAGGTGAACAAGGCGCTGGAATAGAGTAAATCCTCATCCAGAAAGTGCGCGTAAAAGGCATTGCCGAGATCGTAATGCGCGGCAATGTTTTCTTTTGCCTGTTGCCGATGGTTGCGGCGCGTCCAATGACGTAAACGCTCAACGGGTCGGCCAAGCAGGCGAAATCCACTTTCCAGCCGCCCCAGCAGGGTGCTGTTGAGCGCAAATATTTGCAATAACGTAGTGAGCTGCTGCGTTTCCCACTCTCCATCCATCCAGGACTCTGCCGCTGCAAGACTTCCCCCCGTCAACACCCGCCAATACACCGTGGGCGAAACAATATGTACGTCGGCGCGTAATTCAGCCGAAACATCACCAAAATGAAAGACCTGGGCCCCTTCCCGCACCGTGACTGAACCCTGACGAAGGCCGCTCAGCATACGAAAAAGGAACCAACGCGCAACACGCAGGTTGCGCGGAATATCGGGTTCAAGCGCAAAGGTGGGATCGATCATGATCGTTCACTCCTGCTCACGGGATGATTGTAGAGAGGGACTCGCTTGAGCCACAGTCGTAGCGCCTGCCAATAAATCGCTGACACCGTTTTCAGCGTCATCATCGGCAGTCGTCGCAGCAACGTGCGTAAACTTGCCGGCGTCAACGGCTCGCGTTTGAGCATCAGGGTGGCATCAGAAATTTTCTCTGCCTGATGGTTTTCGATATGCATATGCAGCGTTTTACCCGGCGAGTTAAATCGCCAGTGATAGACCATATCCATCGGATTAAACGGCGATACATGGAACGCTTTTTCCAGTGGTCGCTTTTCCTGCGCATCTACGGCGTAGTAATGACGCTCATTCCACGGCGTATTGCGGACCTCCGCCAGCACCCAGCGCAGGATCTGCGCGCGGTCATAGCAGTAGTAAAAATTGACCGGATTAAAATGAAAACCGAAATAGCGCAACTGCGTCAGGAGCATCACGCGACCTTCAGGACGCTCGCCTGTCAGGCTGGCAAGCTGATTCAGTACGTTCTCTTTTAACGGGGTTCCCAGCGGGTAATCGGCATCATGAAAAGTAGTTGCAGCGAAGCGATTACGTTTCACGCCCACGCCCGGAAGCTGAGCGAGCTCGTCCAGATCGAGCCAAGCCATAAACACCTGATAAGTAAACTGGTGCGTGGTCGGCTGAAGGCGTCGGTGGCGTAATACGCCGTGGTACAGGCAGCTGTTCATCTTAGCTCCCCTCTCCTGCAGCAATGCCGTGTACCACATCCAGCGCACTGCGTACGCCATCTTCGTGAAAACCGTTGTACCAGTAAGCACCGCAGAACCAGCTCCGATGCTGACCGTTGATCTCAGCGCGACGCGCCTGCGCCCGCCAGCTTTCAGGGTTAAACAACGGATGCTCGTAAACAAAGCGTCGCCAGACGAAGCGGTCGTCGATGGGGATGTCCGGATTGAGGGTCACGCAAAATAGCGGGCTTCCTTCAGGTAATCCCTGGAGAATATTCATGTTATAGGTGACGCAAGCGCGGGCCCTATCTTGCTCACTCAGGCGGTAATTCCAGCTTGCCCAAGCGCGTTCGCATACCGGTAACCAGCGGCGATCGCAGTGCAACACAACCTCGTTACGTTGCCAGTCAATTGCGCCCAGCACGTCGCGTTCTGCAGGGGTCGCATCCTCAAGTACAGCCAGAGCCTGCGAGGAATGGCAGGCGAAGATCACCTGATCAAATGTCTGTATTGATCCTGCCAATTGTATTTTGACGCCGCTGTCGTAGCGAATAACCTGCTGAACAGGTGAATTGAGGTGCAATTTCAGACGATCGCCCAGCTTCGCCAGCATGGCACGAATGTATTCGCGCGATCCGCCCGGCACCACATACCATTGCGGTCGATGCCAGATATCCAACAAGCCATGGTGCTCAAAGAACCGTAAGAACAGCGCCAGTGGAAAACGGCGCATCTCCTGAAGTGAAGATGACCATATGGCCGCGCCCATCGGCAAAATATAATGCCGCGCAAAGAACACACTGAAGTGGTGCTGGTCGAGGAAAGTCTGAAGCGTCGCGTTCACATCGGTCTCATTTAATGCCTGTTTCGCCAGACGATTAAAACGGACAATCTCTTTCAGCATTCCCCAATATGCGGGGTTGACCAGGTTTCGACGTTGGGCAAACAATGAAGTCAGCGTATGACCGCTATACTCCATACCGCTTTGCGGATTATGCACCGAGAAGCTCATCTGCGTTTTTTGCCCCTGAATGCCGAGTTCGCTCAGCAAGCCCATAAAACGCGGATAGGTTCGGTCGTTATAGACGATAAAGCCGCTATCAATCGCGAAACTCCCGTGCGGAGTCGCCACATCCACTGTCGCAGTATGGCCGCCAGGGGTCGACGCCGCTTCAAAAAGCGTCACCTGATGGTGTCCGGCCAGACGCCAGGCGCAGGTTAATCCGGCAATCCCACTGCCAATGATAGCTATTTTCATGAACGCACCATCCTGCGCAGTAACGCGCGCTGGAGACGCTCAGGTAGCCCGCCCAACACACGCAGCAACACGCCAAAACCCGACGGAAAGGCAATATGGTTTTTCCCTTTCGCCAGGCCATGACGAATCGCCTTCACCGCCTGCTCTACACTTACCTGACCGGGCATAGGAAAATCGTTTTTACGGGTAAGCGGGGTATCGACAAATCCTGGCGAAACGACAGTCACGGCGACACCTTTCGGCTCCCAGTCCAGACGCAAACTGTTAGCAAACCAGGTTAGCGCCGCTTTAGACGCGCCATAGGCTTCAGCCCGAGGAAACGGCATCCAGTGGGCCATCGAACTGACCAGCACCACGCGGCTACCGGAGGTTAGCTGCGTCTGAAGCGCTTCCAGGCAGTTGATGGGGCCCAGATAATTCGTCGCCATCACCCGTTCAACCTTCTCGGCATCTATCCAGCCGTGGTCGAGATATTCGCAGGTTCCGGCGCAGAGAATAACCAGTTCGGGTTTGCAGTCCGCCAGCTCCTGGCGACAGGCGTCTTTGTCTGTCATATCGAACAGGCGTACTGTGACATTGGCGTGGGATTGGCGCAGCTGTTCCAGCCTTTCTGGATTGCGGCCACAGGCAATCACGTGACAGCCGTCATCGGCCCATGACTTTGCGAGCCCGGCACCAATCCCGGAACTTGCGCCAGTAATGAGGACTGTCATCATGCGCGCACCCTCCTTTTAACGCCGCGGACGGCCCAGCCCAACAGCGGCAGATGCTCATAAAGCATCTCTCCGGCATCGTAATAATCACGCTGGCGAACAATCTTCTCGTTATGCGTCCCGACCATTGAACATCCCGGCAAGGATCGTAATTCTCCGCCAGCAATACGCGGATGCGACCAGTACATGGTCCACGTCACGGCAAACCGTCCGCTCTCACACAGCGGAGGACCAATGGCAAAACGGCAGGTGTTCACATTCCCCAGCAGATGCGAGAAATAGCGCTGGATGGCAAACAGCCCGTTATGTTCCCCGAAGGGATCGACAAGTACCGCGTGCTCGTCGTACAACCCGGCAAGTGCGGCGGCGGGCTGGCGATCCAGACTGGCGTAGTAATCCACAAACCTGTTAATAACGGATGGCTGCGCGCGCATAGCTCTTACCCTTATGTGGACCACAACACGTATGTGGCATAATTAAAACTTACACAAACACTTTGTTTTGTCCAAGTTTTGGCTGGGTAATTTTTATAAACACATTTAATTCAATGAATTAAGTTTTATTTTTTTGAGCGAGATTATCTGGGATCCACTAAGGCAGTGGCTAATCGACTCACAGGAACGGTAATGACTGAAGATTAAAGCGGGATCACTTCGAGGAAGTTGACCTGTTGTTGCCAGAGGTCTATCTGTTTTTTACGTGCTGCGGTGAGTTTGCCGGACGTAACCAACAGCCATTTTCGCTCGGGGAAAATTTCAGGCGCGAGCATCGCGGGCGCTACAGGAAGCACATCAATGCGATGTCCTTGTCCAGTGCGACCAAGCGCTTCAAGCCAGATCTCGCAGGGGTCGGTAAGATGCCAGCCTGTAATCAGGTAGTTATCACCCGGCGCACGCTTATCCCTTTCCAGGCAAAACGAGGTGTAAGAGATGATAATACCATCGAGGATTTCACGCAGCGTCATGATAGCCGGCACGTTGGCCGAGACCTGGCTTCGCAGAGGGCGCAATACCTCACTCACCAGTTCAGGGCGAGGATACTCGCGGCCAGCGTCATAAATAAGCTGGCGCAGAGATTCAATTTTCCCTTCGTTCAGGCGCTGCAGCATACTCTCTTGCAGAGATAGCCAGTTATTCGTTCGCCGCGCATCAGGGCGGGCCAGCAGCGGTTTTACCTGGCTTATCGGTACACCTTTTTTCACCCAGTCGAGAATTTTAAGCGCCAGCTGGATATCGTCATCGCTATACAGCCGGTGCCCACCATCTGTACGCTGTGGTTTGAGAAGTCCATAACGACGTTGCCAGGCACGCAGCGTCGTGGGGGTTATTCCGCAAACCCGCGCAAATTCACCGATGGAATAGGACATACAGAACACCTGATAACAAAGAATACTCTCAATATACTACGAACTACGCCGGAATAAACTCTAACTGAAATGGTCGATAAAAGCTGGCCACTTCACGAGGAGGCTTTTCAAACCACGACAGGTCCGCTTCTGGCACAGACCTGCCTATCAGACTAGGTTCAGGTCTGTGCCATAGCTGTGTCATGTCAGATCTAAGTTAATACAATTTAGACATTTAGAAAGGTGAACCAGCACATTACTTCCTCTCACTCCAGCCAACTGGATATTCAGCAATGGCATTAACATCTGTAAGTAACGCTACCTCCGATTTCATCTGCCTCTGCCGTTCGTGAATACTGAAGCCGTGCACTACCATTGCCTGCATCATCGCTGCCTCCAGTTGTTGCAGGAACGCAAAATTTACGGGAACGTCGTGGTTATCCGCATCGGTCCAGAAAAATCCCTCAGGTAACTTTCCTGTTCTACCAGCCATAACCACGGGTGCAAGACGCTCCTGCGATACTTTGCCTCCATCCCACCGGCGATTGTCCAGTTCAAAAATAATGTTGGCGTTTTCCTGAACGTCCCGCCAGTTGCTGATTTCAGCCAGTTTCTGATTTCGTAAATCCTCCACCATCTTGTCAGTCACAATAAAAGGGGCGACAGGTCCATACTTTCCTGATTCAAGCTCGCTGTAGATACGGCGCCCATGCTCCTCAAAATCATTCGGGCATGCAGTGAACGGCAGAAACTCATCAAACTCTGCAAATTTAACACTACAATTAATCGCTGTATGTTCTTTATTCGCCCACTCAGGAGCCTGAATGACCTCAATGTTCATACAATCTCCTTTTATGAGATTCGCTGAAAAATGCCTGCATAGTAACCCAAATTAGTCCCAGCCAGACCTTCAGAAGAACTCGATGCAATTCCACACGAACGCCATGTACCCGGCAAAGTATATTTGCCACTACTACCCGTAATACAAAACGACGCTTTAGCGTCGCTGTTGCTGATAATTCCACACGCTATTAAACTTCCCCCCGAATAACTTGTACCTGGATTAGTACCTCTCCCTCCAGGCGCTGGCATATATGCCAGCGCAAACGTACCTACAGCATGAAGAGCACCTGCTGGTACGCCTGCTGGTCCCTGAGGCCCTACAGGGCCAGTTGGTCCTGTTGCTCCCGTTAACCCGATATCACCCTTGTCACCTTTTGCACCCGCCGGCCCCTGTGGACCTACAGGTCCAGTTGGTCCTGTTGCCCCCGTTAATCCGATATCTCCCTTGTCCCCTTTTTCGCCTTTTGCGCCTGCCAGTCCCTGCGGACCCACAGGGCCAGTTGGTCCTGTGGGTCCCGTTAATCCGGTATCACCCTTGTCACCTTTTGCCCCTGCCGGCCCCTGCGGACCTACAGGGCCAGTTGGTCCTGTTGCCCCCGTTAACCCGGAATCACCCTTGTCCCCTTTTTCGCCTTTTGCGCCTGCCGGTCCCTGCGGACCCACAGGGCCAGTTGGTCCTGTTGCCCCCGTTAATCCGGTATCACCCTTTTCACCTTTTGCACCTTCTGGCCCCTGCGGGCCTGGCGGACCACTGAGGTCTTCACTTTCCTGTATCTCTTTAATGGTCTCAGCGGCGGCTTTTGAGGCTGCACTCCTTGCCTGTTCAGCAAGGAGCTGTGCTTCATCCCTTGCCTGTCCACTTTCTTTCTCACTGGCAGCAGCAGCCTGTGCGCTGTTCCGGGCATTCAGGGCGTCTTCCTGAGCTTCATCGCGCAGCGTCAGGGCCTCATCTCTGGCCTGCTCTGCGCGAGTGGCACTCTCAGTGGCTGCATTTTGTTGATTCTCAGCAGTTTTCGCAGCCTGCAATGCTGATGCTTCACTTAAGGAAGCCGATTGTGCACTGCCTGCTGCCTCAGTCTCTGATTTAGCAGCCTTTTCACAGAACTCCCTGGCATGCTGTTCACTTAGCGCTGCAGCTGCAGCGCTGTTATCCCCCTGTTCTGCAGCCTGTATAGCCGTGAGGACGTTTTCACGCACTGAGGTTTCAGATGCGGCTGCATTACCGGCATGCTCACCCGCTGTTTGTGCTGACGCAGATGCACTTCCGGCACTCCCCGCTGCAGACTGTGCCGAAGCGCCTGCCTCCTGCTGCGCTTTCTGTGCCGCATCAGCGGCGATCTTTGCCTTTCCGGTCTGTTCCGTCGCTGTCTGTGCCGACTTTGCCGCACTGTCAGCATCTACACTGCTGGCCAGAACGTTCTGCGCTGTCTGTCGGGCATTATCTGCAGCAGACCGGGCAGAATCATCAGCAGCATCCGCAGAGAGTGCCGCCTGGCGCTGTGACTCTGTTGCAGCCATTGCAGACAATGCTGCCGCATCATTGCTCTGCGCTGCTGACTGTGCGGCCTGTTCAGCGAGTTTCCGATCCTTCTCTGTTGCACCGCTCAAATCCACAACGCGGTTTACCATTTCCTCAAAACGTTTCATCACCTCCGGACGCAGGTCTGCATCCTTTGGCGCATCGAGAAACGCATTCAGGGTATCCGGCGCATCGGTCGGGGCCACATAAATATCGCCGGCCACTGAGGGAGGAAAACCTTCCCGCAACAGTGACACACTGTAATAACCCGGCTCAGCCTCAATGCTGTAGTGACCGTCCGCTCCTGTAATAGAGTATGAAGTCACCTCAACCACAACGGTCGGGCTGGTTTTCCTGGCACTCAGCTGAATAGTGCAGCTCTGAACCGGTTTGCCGGCCCCGTCTCTGAGCACTCCAGAGATAAGTACTGCCATAATTCCTCCATAAAAAAACCGCCCGAAGGCGGTTTCTGTCATTAACTGATTGTTATCCCGGCTGATGACTTTTTCGTCACAATAACCAGCAGGTCACTGATTCGGGAATATGGCCAGCCGCTGCTGTTACCATGTGTATTGACACTGAAACTCAGCGTCATCCGTCCGCTCCCGGCAGGCATATCCAGTGTCCGCGTAAAAACGGCCGGTACACCTCTGCTTGTCTGGTTGTATATCTCCACCCCGTTTTTCCTGACAGTCAGCGTACAGTCATCCCATACGTCATTACTGGTCTGGCTGTCATACGCTGCACCCTGAAAGGTAATCCCAGGAATGGAAACCTGTCGGTCAAAAGACTGGTCATCTTCAATCACGACTGTCAGTGTCCCGTTGGCGTACCGTTTTTCACCGTTACTGGTTATGAAGTAAGGGAACTCCCTGCCCGCTGCCTTAACAATATCCCCAAGAATACGCTCGGCCCGGAGCGTCCCCTTTATGGTGCAGTTTTCCTCAATCGTCACATTGTTGAGAGCACCAGAATTCGCACTAATATGGCCGCTGATATCCGCATTACGGGCAGTCAGTTTTCCGTCAGGTGTCAGCATAAAGGTCGGCGGGTTCCCGCCACTGGTGATAGTGGGAGCCGTCAGATATTTGAGGAACACCTCGTTCATAAATATCTGATTACCCTGAGCCACAAACATCGGGGTCTCATTGCCGTTTGCCGGGTCGATAAACGCGATACGGTTTGCTGCCACCAGGAACTGGCTTACCTTCCCTTCTTCCGTGTCTTCCATGCTCAGGCCCAGACCAGCCACATAGTGCTTCCCGTCTTTGGTCTGCTCTATCTTCACACCCCACATGGCATTCCATTTGCCGTTCGCGTCCTGCCATTCTTCCGAAAACTGATCCAGCCTGCTGGCGTTGTCTTCCGTCAGCTCCACCTTCTCCAGCAGCTCTTTCCCCAGGTGGCTTTCGGTGATTTTCCCTTTGAAGAAATCCAGGTAGCCCGCCGCATCGTTGCTGGCCTGCCCTTTAGCCTCCACGAACGCCGATTTCCCGACCTGGTTCACGGCCCGGATATAGAAGTAATAATCCTTGCCGGGTTTGATACTGCTGCTGGCCGCAATCCAGTACAGCGCGGTGCCGAGATAACGCGCATCGGTTTCCACCTGGCGGGTATCGGCAATCTGCGTATCTGTAAACCAGAATTCATACTGCACCGTGGGGTCATATACCGCCTGGCGCGGGGTGGCGGTTATCTGAAAATAGCCGGGAGTCAGCTCAACATAAGACGGTACTGCCGGCGCGGCGATGCTGAAATCCGTGCTGGCCGGATCGCCCTGCTGGCCCTGGCTGTTCACCGCCCGCACCGTCAGGGTGTAACGTCCCGGCGTCAGGTTACGGAAAGTATGCTCCGTTTTTGTCAGGATCAGGCTGCTGGCCAGCCGGTCGCTGTTATCTTCCGCTTTCACCGTCAGGCGCAGGGAGAAGTTAACCCCCTTAACCACACGCGGGGTATCCCATCGCGCCCGCGCCTGATACTGCCCCTCCTCTGCCAGAATCTCTGTGGTCAGGTGCTGCACGGCAGGCAGCGTATTCGTGATACCGGTGTCCGGTAACGGATCAAACGTCGCCCCGTTGTCCACGATGCTCGCTTTCTCCGGGACATGCTGTACGGCGGTAATGGCATACGTGCCGTCATCGTTTTCCCGTATGGCCACACAGCGAAACAGGCGCTGGCGCAGGTCCGGCAGTTTCAGCCCCCACACGCTGTACTCCGCCACGCCATCGGGTAACTGGCTGACGGTCACGGAGTCCGGGGCGGGGTGCGCGGTAACTGCGACGGTAACAGGCTGACCATCGCTGCCCACCAGGTTCAGCACCACATTGCCGCCTGGCGGTATCTCCACCTCACGGTCCAGCGTGAGCGTGCGCGTAAGGCTGTCGACCGACAGGATTCGTCCGCCCACGGTCACACCGGCATAATCACTGTCGCAGATCTCAATGATATCTCCGGGAACATGTCGCAGCCCCTCAGCCCCTACGGAAAAATCCACCGTCTGCGTTTCCAGCAATTCAGTGGTGATGGCCCACAGTCCGGCGCGGTGCGCCTGCCCACGGCTGGTACAGGCGAATGCATCCATCTTCAGAACGTTGCGACCGTAGCGCCGGATGGCAGCGTCGTTTTCCACCAGTTCGGTGGACGTTTCCCAGCCGTTGTTCGGGTCGGTGTAACGGACCTCGGCAGCATTGTGTCGCTCTTTCAGTGCGCTGAAGCTGTAGATGAATGGCGCACCGTCAGCGGCCATGACCACATTACTTTGTGTATAGGTCCAGACTTTATCGGCGGGCCGGTCCTGCACAAACGTCAGGGTGCTGCCGTTCCAGACCGGCATGCAGCGCATCAGGGAACAGAAGTCCCCCAGCACATCCCATGCTTTACGCTGGTCCGTCAGATACGCATTGCAGGTGATACGCGGCTCTGTCCCGCCAAAACCGTCAGGAACAGGCTGATCACAGTACTGTGCAATGGCATACAGCGCCCACTTGTCCACATCGGCAACACCAATGCGGCTTCCCATGCCATAGCGCGGGTGAGTCAGCATATCCAGCACACACCAGGCCGGATTATCTGTCCAGGCGGGTTTAAACGTCCCGTCCCATATTCCCGTACAGGTCTGTTTTAACGGATCGTAATTCGATGGTACCGGCACAATACGCCCGCGCAGGTGATAGTTTCGCGTGACCTGCTGGCTGCCAAACTGCTCCGCATCCACTTTTACCCCGATAACGGCGGTGTTCGGGTAGCACTGTTTCACATCGATGATTTCGGTAAAGCCTGACCACACCGTTTTGTTCTGCAGCAGGTCTGTCGTACTGTCATCAGTGAGGCGCAGCATGCGGACTTCAAAAGGCCGGGGCGGTAAATCATCAATCACCACGGATGCCAGAAACTGCGTGGTCGTTTTCCCCGTAATGGTGATATCCCGTTCCGTTCGCCACAGCCCATCCCGCCGAAACTGGATCAGCATCTGTACGCTGGTCGGGTTGCGGTCACCTTTGGTACTGGTGCTGACCAGCGACTGAACACCAAAGGTAAAGCGCAGACGGTCCAGCGTTTTGGTGGTAATGGTGCGGGTCACTGGCTCTGACTTCTTCACCTCCACACCCAGCAGGGTTTCAGCGCCGGAGTCTTCGAACCCCTCCATCGCGGTCTGCTCATCCTCCCCCACGCGATAAACCACAGTGACACCGTGAACCATCGCGTTACCGTCGCTGTCGAGGACCGGCGTTTTGTTAATTCTGACACTTTTCAGCCCGTCCACAGGACCTTCAATCGGCCCCTCGCAGATGGCATCAACAACCGTCAGCATCTGGCTGGATTTCAGGTCGTCAGGAGCCTCATGCGGCGTTTTACTGCTGCCACCCCCCTTACCCATAATCTGTTCCCTCTGAAACGACAAAACCGCCCGGAGGCGGTTCTTTGCAAATACAAATATGCTGCAAGAATGTCAGCGACCGATGATCACCACCTGCCCCCCACCACCTTCATCCCGTGTGCTGATTTCCTGGGAAATTGTGCGGGAGCCGACCAGCATTTCACCGTACAACACCGGCAGGGCATTACCCTGCGCCACCAGATTGTCCAGCGACGAAAAATAAGTGTTCTGTTTGCCGTTGTCGGTCTGCCGGGATGAGGGGATTTTTGCCTGGGGTGTCAGCATCTGCGCTACCCCCCCCAGCATCATGGCCGCTCCCATAGAAAACAGGACTGAAGATGCTGAAATAGCACCGGCAGATAACGCTGCTCCCCAGGCTGCCAGTGAAGCTCCTGCTGTAAAAAAGGACGCGGCTATTGCCACTGCTCCCAGCACCACCTGGAACAGACCACCGGATTTAGCCCCAGCCATGCGTGGGACAATATGAATAATGGCACCGTCTGGCAGCGGCTCGTGCAGACGGGCTGACAGGCTGGTTTCATTCACATCCAGGCCTGCAATGCGTATCTGATACCAGCCATCATTCATTTTCTGCCGGAAGCCCGGTATCTGCATGGCCAGCGCGTAAATGGCCTCGGCCCCCGTTTTTATACTGAGGCTGAAGCGGCGGCCAAATCGTTGTAAATCCCCGTGAAGGCAGACTCGTGCCATGCCCGGTGTCGCCATATGGAGTGTGTGCGGCGTTGCCATTTGTCGGTATACCTCTCGCGTTTACTGAGCTGGTCAGGAATATGGTGCAACAGTTCCCCGTCGCCGCAGTAAATCGCGGCATGGTTGGCAACCGATGAACCAAAACAACAGATCAGAATGTCTCCGGGCTGTGTCTCTGCGGCATTCACCCGGTAAAAGCCTGTCGCCTCCAGGTTATCCAGATACAGATTATCCCCCTGCTTCCACCAGTCCTCCCTCCGCGCAAAATCCGGCATCTCAATCCCCGCCAGATGGTACGCATCACGGAACAGGGTGTAACAGTCCGTCACGCCATGCTCAAATGCCCGCCCGGTGAGGAACGGCATGCAGCGAAATTTGTATATCCGGTCATCGCAGACCAGCCACCACGGCAGGCCACTCTGCACCTGCAGGCGGCGATCAACATCGCTGAGATTCGGCAGGCCATCGGGATGGCTGTGGACCAGGGCCACCACATCGCCCGCCACCTGCGCCTGAAGGTAATCTGCCGGATCCATGCGGAAATACATTGTCGGTTCAGCGGAAAGATTCTGGCAGGGAAAATACCGCTCCCCGGCAGACGTCTTCACCACATAGCCGCACGATTCAGCCGGCGCACACGCAGCGGCATGCGCCAGGATATTTTTGTTCATGGGTGTATCCATCAGGAGAGACGGTTAATCGAGAGGAAGCAGCCGATGCGCGGCAGGTTATCACGCAGCTCGCAGCCAGTACGGCATTTGCTGCAGGCATCTTTTGCCGGGTCTGCCGTGGGTTTGTCAAATTCATCCGCCACAGGCGGCCCGGCATACCCACACTCCTCAGAACGGTAGGTCCAGTTGCAGACATCAGCCAGCATGATCCGCGCCGGAAACACGCTGCCGTCCGTTTCGGTCGGCGTGGCCAGCACAAAGGTCGCCGTGGTGGCTTTCAGCTCTGACAGTTGTTCAATCACCCAGCGGCTGACTACTTCCTGTTCCGGATCGGCCTCCGGGTTGCCGCCTGTAAAGTTCACCGCATCGAGAAAACGGGCGTACACAACATGCCTTACCACCGTGGCCCCGACGAGGCTCTGCATATCTGCCGCAAGTCCCGTAACCATGCCAAACAGGTTCGACACCGCCAGCGTCGGGCGGGCGGTAGTCCCTTTCCCTACCAGGTCGAACCCGGTTCCCTGTATAGGGTAAACGTCATACTTCCGCCCCTGCCAGGTGACCGGCTCGCCCTTCTCATTCGCTTCATTTGAAAAATAGTAACGCTGGCCACCAAAGGCCGTCAGGTCGATTTCCCACAAATCAATGCGGGCCGACTGCTCGGTTTTCGTGGTTTCGTTGAGGGTGTTCTGAGGTATATCCTGCATAAGGATCCTTAAGCAATGACCTGCTCAAATTTACAGCTGAAATCAGAATACGTGACGTTGTCCGTAACAGACCATTCCCGGCAGACAACTTTAATCGTGCGGTTGTATTTTGGCGGTCGCCACAAAAAGGCTTTATATCCTCCATGCTCGACCAGAAACGCTTCAAGTGCGGTGCGGGAATTGTCCGACGTGATACGGAAAACAGGCTGGAAGTTAATTAACTGATGGTTGAGTCCGGTCGGGCGACGTTGCTCATAGCCATCCCCAAATTTTATGGTTGTCACCGAAGGGGAAACAGAAGACGGCATCCCCTCCCTGGGTGCCCAATGAAAGGTTTTCACTTATCCTCCCGCCAGCATGCCACCATCACGTCCCTGAGTTCTCAGGATACTCATGACACGCGTATCGATCATTTTGACCAGCATCTGCGATGCCTGCGGCCCTATCTGCCCGTTTTGCCCGTCATTCTGAATGGCAATGTGATACACAGGTGAATAAGCAATCCCCCCATTCATACCACCACCAGAGGAACCCGGGTCACCCAGCGCCCTGACACCCAGCTTACCGTCAGTCGTTTTCGCCAGAGGCATAATGGCTTCCGGACCAGCCTCACCAAACACGCCAGCCCCCTTTGCAAAAGCAAACAGGGTCGGGCTGTCATAGATGCCGTTGCTGTAGGCACTTAATGAAGGTGAGTCATAAACACCGCCCTTCGCATTAAAACTAAAACTGCTGATGGCCGTGCCGGTGCTCGCGGTGGCTGCGCCGCCAAAAAGACTGCCGCCGATACCCATAATGGATTTCAGGATGGTGTTGGTAATCAGCGCCTGCGCTGCCATATCGACAAGGTTTTTAATCACCGACTGTGTCAGGGAGGAAAATAACCCAATCATCCCGTCCCGGAGTGTCTGTGTACCATTCAGCATGCCGGTCAGCATGTTGGAGGTTCGCTCCTGGGTGGTTTCCATCAGGCCAATGGCGAGGCTGTTCAGGTTTCCCTGCGACTTATAAAGCTCCACCGCCGTCTGGTACTGCGCATCAGCGGAATCTTTATCCGCCTTTTGCTTCAACAGTTCGTACTGCTCTTTGTTGATCGCATCGTTCTGGTAAAACGCCTGCAGCAGTGACTGACGCTCGGCCAGTTGATTGCGCAGTTCTGCCAGCGGATCAACCGTCCCGGCGATATCAATCAGAGGGGCAGACATTGCCGCTGCCTGTGCCTGTAACAGTTCGCGGGCCGTACTTTGTGCCAGCGTGATTCTGGCCGTCTGGTATTCCTTTTCATCCAGAATACGGGCATTCAGGAGCGACTTCAGCTCCTGGCTCGCTTCACGCTCTTTCGTAAGAGTTGCTCTGGCTGGCGCATACTGTTCTGCCAGTTCGAGGCGCTGTTTCTGATAGTTTTCAGCATTCAGCAGCAAAGTCTTCTGAATATCAGCCTCGCTGGCTCCGTCAGCGCGGGCGGCTTCAAGAAGTTTTCTGGCGCTTTCCTGCTCCTGCAGGTTGATACGTCCGAGACTGGAGGCATGCGCCGCTTCGATTTCACGCCGCAGTTGCTCATACTGGTTAACCTTCGACTTTTGCCCCTTACCAGTATCCCCGCCTTCCCCGGTCCAGGGGGTATCAGGTTTATCACTCCCTGTTTCATTCCCTGGTTTATCCGGCTTCGGTGTGGGATCGGTTTTCCCTGATTTAGCGTGTTCTATGGCCTCTTTGACAATTTTTTGCCGTTCTTTGAGGAGTTTTAACCCCTGCTCAACGGCATCCAGATCCCCTTTGTAGCGGGTTTTATCGTTCTGTACGCCTTTAAGTTGTCCGAACGGATCGAAGCCACTCAATCCATCAATACGGCTTTCCGCATCCTGAATTTCTTTAATCAGTTTATTTCGCTGAATAACCTGATTCTCAAACTGTTCATCAATGTCCAGCTGCTTCACGTTGAGCTGGTTAAGCGACAGTTTTTTTAGCTCTTCATTCGTTTCAACAACAGCATTTTTCAGGTCAATCGCTGACTGGCGGGCATTCTTCGCCTGATTATGGAAATAGAGCAACGCCGAACCGGCAAGCATCGCCGCCCCCACTGGACCGCCCACCAGTGCCAGCGCCCCTCTGGCCATACCTACTGCTGCAGAGGCCGCGCGGGCTGAAATTGAAAGCTGTTTATTGGCAGCATTCAGCTGGCTCTTTGCCTGGGTGGAAAGCAGTGTCTGCTCGGTTTCCTGGCGGATTAAGCGGTTAAACTCGCTCTGGTAACTCACGTTAAGGCCAAATTGTCTGGCGCTTTTCTCCATTTCCCGATAACGCCCGAATTCTGCGTTATTCTGTGCCAGCGTAGCGGCGGTACTTTCCAGCGTTTTTCGCGCCATATCGGCCTGCGCCATCGCGCTGGCCCTGACTGCCTGCTGCTGCTCAACCCAGGCACCGATGTTCCCCCTGATACCTGCCGTCAGTTTTGTCGCCAGAACAGGAATCAGTGTATACAGCGCAACGTTGGCGACCGTATTAAAATTATCCGTCAGGCCATTAATGGCATCGGTAACGGTCTGAACACCACTGCGCAGCGGGCCGTTTCCGCTCTGTCCTACCTTAATAATCAGACCTTCAAAAGCCGAAGTCAGGCTGAGAAGATCGCCGTTCAGGTTATTTACCCTGATTTCGGCCTGCTCATGCGCGGTCTGCGTACCGGTCAGGGCGGCGGTCAGCGACTCCACCTTCTCGCGGTTCTGCACCAGGATGGATGCTGCGCTGAGGTTTTCCACCCCGAACAGCTTTACGGCCTGTTTTGTTGACAGGTTTTTTCCCGCCAGATTCTCCAGCGCCTGGCTCAGCCCGACAACAGAAGGCTTCAGGGTCTTATCCGTTCCTTTCTCCAGATTCAGGATCACGTTGCGCAGTGCGGTCCCGGCTTCGCCGCCTTTCACTTCGCGCTCCGCCAGTACCTGTATGGCGGCATTGAGGGTTTCAAAACCAACGCCAGCCTGTGCCGCTGCCACCCCGCCATTTTTAATCGCGGCAGCAGTATCGGCTATCTCCGACGAGCCAAATTTCGCGCCAGCAGCCAGCACGTTGATATACCGGTCGGCTTCACTGGCTCCCGCCCCAAACTGGTTTAATGACAGGGCCAGCGTTCGGGTGGCATCCGGAAGCGTGGTCCCAGCGGCCTGGGCCAGCGTTAACGCGCTTTTGGTCGCCGCCGTCAGCCCCGCAGAGGTGCTCAGCAGTTCAGGCTTTGCCGAAGCCATCAGCTTAATCGCCTCAGCGGCCTGTGATGCGCTGTATTCCGTTGTGCGGCCCATTTCCTGCGCCGCCTGATCGTACAGTTTCATCTGCGCACTGGTGGCACCGGTGATAGCCTGCAAATCCGACAACGACTGGCTGTACTGCCGCGTGGTGCTGATAATGGTACCCAGCGATAAACCCGCCCCGGCAAAACCTGCCAGCCTGCCTGCCAGCCCCGATACCGAAGCAGAAACACGCTTATAGGCATCCTCCGTCTTTTTCGCATCAGCCTGGGCATTGCGGTTAAACTGGCGTGACTGACTCTCAGCGCTGCCGTAGGCGCTCATCAGCTGCGATTTAAAGTTCGCTGCATTCAGATGCAGCCCAACGGCAAGAGAGGCAACGTCACCCATTACATTAATACCTTCATGACTGCCGCACACTGCGCATCCAGACTCTGGTTCGCTGCTGCGGGTGATTTAACAGGGGGCGGGTTATTGTCAGAACCTTCTGGCGAAGGCTTTTTGAAAATGCCCTGTTTGAGGAAGAAAGCACGCCAGTGAAAAAGCGTGTCAGCCGGAAGCGCCGCAATTTTTGACGGGTCAGGCTCGCCCCAGCGGTCGGCCAGCCAGAAAATTAGCTCCAGCCAGGGCGAGTCACTCAGTTTTTTTCGGCGGTTTCCAGCTTACCGATGCCGTGCTTTTTCACTTTGTCGATGGCATCCAGAAGCGCAACGTTATCGTGTGCCGCCAGCAGCTCCTTCGCCGTGGGTTTGTCTTTGGCTTTAATCGGGGAGCCGTCAGGCTGAACCAGACTGTCGATAACAATCTGTACGCTCAGCTCTGACGCCATGCGGGCGTTGCCAGAGGTCTGTGCCTCGATGAGCGCATCTTCATGATCAATAAGCTCAGCCGCCGTCAGCCGGCGAAGGTAAACCTTTGTACCGAAGATTTCGGTTTTAATTGGAGAGGGTTTTGCGCTGAGCAGGGCCTTTTTCAGTTCGGAGAGGCTAAATTCAGACATGATGTATCCTGTTTTTCAAACGAAAAAAAAACGCCCGGAGGCGGTGTGTAACGGGAAACGGATTACGCGCCGGCATCTGGCGCCGGGGCGGCAATTCCCCATTTAATGTTGTTTTGCTTACCCTGCACCGTAATCTGGATAACTTCACTGGCAGGCGCTGTGATTTCGTTCATCTGCCAGCCTGAAAGCGCAAGGATCATTGAAGCCGTTCGTTTGTTCGGCAACTCAACATAAAACTGAACGGTCTTACGCTGTTCTGCAGCATTGAGGAACGCGGTGAAATCTTCGTTTTCCGGGTCGTCAATGAATCCCAGCGATTTCTCCGGCCCTTCCGGCAGGTCTGACACCGACTGCTTACTCTTGTCCAGCAGGGTGGTACAGTCGACAAATCCTCCCGTCTGACCTGTCGCGCCCAGCGCCTTACAGTTAATCAGAGGTTTCAGCGCCGCCACTGCGGCCCCTACTTCGCCAAACTTCACCACCGTCCCGGCAGGAAGCATTGCATACTCAGGGGATGATTTTGGCGTGTTATTTTCATCAGCCATAATGATTCTCTCTTAAATAGTGGGCAGCGGTTGCTACCTGTTCTGAATGCCATTGCGGATTTCTACGGTCAGAATGCGCAGAATCTGCTGGACGTTGTAATCCAGTGCCGGACGGATGAACGGATTGGCAACCTGTTTCACCGTACCGAACTCCTGGGCCAGCGCTTTCATGTAATGCTTTTTGCTGGGGCCAACCCGAAGGATGACCACCGTATTTCCGCTACCTTTCCGGGTGGATGAACGAATTTTGATGGAATCACGCATATGCTCTGCAGAGGACGCATCGTCGAAGCCGGCATGTTGTTTCATGTCTTCTTCAACCACTTTCAGCGCCTCACGCCCTGCATCACGTAACACCTTCATGCCGACCTTTTCACCGAGCGCAGTAAGCTGCCGCTCCAGCTCGTCCAGCCCTTTTACGTCCATAGTGATCATGGTGAGGCGTCCCGGTAGTGAAAGGTGAAATCCCGCACGAGCCGGTACTGAATATTGCCGCTGGTCAGTACCGTTTTACTCTGCTGTATTCCACCCCGGACCACATTCTGCACGGGAAAACCCTCCAGATGGCCATGCACGATAGCGGTCCATTCCGCGCTGATTTTCTTATCCAGCTGTAACAGGCGGGTGTAGTCATTAAGCAGATGAATCGCTATCTGGAAGCGCCCCGCAATCAGGCCTGTGCGCAACAGTCCGGCGTACAGTTCCGGATCCGAGATACACTGGTAAGTAATCCCCTCCTGCAACTCATCAGGCAGGAGCAGAGGGTAAACATTCAGCCCGGTCAGGCGTTCAAGTGCTGTCTTTAATGCCAGCTCGATCATGACGTGCGTCTGCCTCCCCTGTGATGATGATGCGGTCCGCAAGACGTTCGACGTTACGAACGGTATAAATCCGGTCAGACGTTGTTATTTTCCAGTCGATATCAATATTCAGGTTCGGATGAGTGGTAAAAAGACACGTTTCAACAACCTGCAGTTGATCCAGTGTGCGGACCTTTCTGCCCGACACCAGTTCGCGCTTCGCCCAGGCTTTCCCGGTCGCGACCAGTTGTTCCGGCAGATGTTCACCCAGCGGCCCCCGGCCGGATTGCATATACCCAATCGAAAGACGGCAGGTCATCTCTTCCGGCTTCAGGCTCATACGGTGTTCTCCTGCAACGGGAAAAGAAGGTGCCGGACCGCAGCCGTCTCCAGCCACTGACCGGTGAAACCATTCAGATACGCATCCCCGACCAGATACTGCATGGCCAGCTGGATATCTTCATCCGCCACAAAACCGCGTACCCCTTCCGGCAGCGCCTGCAGTTCGTCATCGCTTCCCACCAGTTTGCAGTAGTAGTCACGCTCAATACTCTTTTGCGCAGCCGCCACCATTTTAGTGAGCATGTCGTCATGCTCCGTGAAATCCGGCTCCAGACGGAGCTGGGTTTTCACATCATCCAATGTCAGTATCATGGTCATCGGCTCCCTTGCGGGGACTCAGCGCCTTTTCCGCATCTTCTGGCCATACCGCAATATGGCGTTCAACCAGTTTCTCTGCATACTCAGCATCAAAACAGGCCGTATCACCGCGTGAATAACGATGATAGGGTCCCAGGAAAAAAACCGCTTTCCGCGCCACTTCTGCTCCCGTCAGGCCCGTGGCCCCGTTTGTTTCACTTCCGGTCAGATCAACACCTGTATCACCTGAACCCGCTGCAGTATTCTGACCGCCATCCCCGTCCACTGTATTTTCCGGCGTCAGTTCATCCGGCTTTTTCACATCACCGGCTGCAGCCGCCGCTGCCGCTGCTTTTGCCGCTTTCGTCGTCATCGTTTTGCTCCTGAAAAGAAAAAACCCGCTGCTGCGGGCCTGGGGAATTACGTGCTTTTACGCTGTGCGACCGTGGTCGCACAGAGTGCAGGACCGGTTAAAACAGCACTTTTGTCCCGAGAACAAGACCTTCCGGATGACGGAAGCCGATATCGTGCTCCGTCACCACGCGGATCAACGACTGGTTACGGGAGAACGCGGAAACCAGATTGCCATCCCCGTCCTGGTAGGAGGCTTCCTGCGAGAACGACACCTTCATGTTGCCGTCTTCACCGATAACCACATCATTAAAGTCAGCGAAGTAAATTTCCGACTCTTTGCCTGCGTCACCGAGGTTTGCCGGGATAGCGCTGGTACGCTGAATCTGAAATCCCTTCAGGATCCCCTGGGCCATTTCCGGGTAGACCTTGTTACCGTTACCGTCGCGCAGACCGAACAGTTTCATGTAGGTACGGTTCGACATACCCCAGCCGCAGCTGATCATGTTGCTGTTGCCGTCCATAGCCATCAGGATGATGCTGTCGAGATAGGTATCAATCGTCTGCAGATTAACCTCTGCAGCAGCTTCCCACGGCAGCAGGCGGTTCCACTCAGTTGCCCGCGCTTTCATACCGACAGGCGTATCACCGGTACCGTCATCGCGCATAAAGGCTTTATCTTCACGAACAGAAATCGCGGTCAGAATATCCTGCAGGACCAGCTGCTCCACGTTGTAGCCAGCACGACCAATCAACTGGTTGGAGATTGGCACCATCGCAATCATGGTTTTCGCAGTGAGTTTCACATCATCAAAGCGGGCTTCTGATACTTTCGCATCCTTGCCTTCCCCGGTGTAGCTCGCCGTCGCACCACCGGCCAGACGCGGCAGCGCCATATTGCCGTTCGGCAGCGGAATTGAGCGCGCGCCCAGCTTACGAACGATAGTGCGATCGCGCAGCAGCTCGATCACCTCGCTGTGGAGGTTTTGTGGAATAAGAACGCCACCTGACGCGGCGGCAGTATTGATGGCCATCGAGACAGACTGGTCATTCAGTTCTTCAGCTGCAAATTTTGCAGCGCCCTGGACGTTACCCTGTGCTGCCGCAATCGACATCACCAGACGGGTCATGCCTGCGCCGGTATATTGCTTTGGCTCTGCCTTAATGCTGATACCAGGAGCCTGCTGTGTGGCTTTAACCGGTTTGGCGACAAGCGCTGCAGCACGTTCAGCCGCTTCCAGACGCTCAATCTTGGCGCTGATATCCGTGAACTGCTGCTGCAGGCTGGCAAATTCGGTTAACTGCTCCGCTGTCAGCGTACCGCCACCAGTTTCTACTGCCGCCAGTACCTGAACCTTCTGATTAATACCCGCACGTTCACGACGCAATTCTTCAATCTGTGGCATAGTTTTCTCTCTTTTTTGCATAAAAAAAGCAGCCAACAGGCTGCTTTCTGGTAATGACGCGTTAGCGCCGGGTCACATTCTGGTTTGCAGGTCCATCGCGGCGGCCTGCAACTTTATGGAAGTGGTTCGTTGAGGTTGTTTGTACTTTGCTGCAATGGCATTAATCGCAGACTGAGGATCCGAAACTTCATCGGCAAGACCAGCAGAAATGGAATCAGCGCCGAAATAGATTCCGGCCTGCGTGTTAATCACCGTCTGAGGGGCAAGATTCCGGTATTCCGCTACAGAGGTAATAAACGTCTCGTACATATCGTCAATCATCCTCTGGAACATTCCCCGAGCGTCTTCACTCAGTGGCTCATGTTGTGTACCGTTATTTTTGTTATCTCCCCGAAAAATCGTGGTGAATGTTAACCCCATTTGCTCTTCCATCCTGGAAGTATCCATGTGTTCCATAATCACTCCAATCGAGCCGACTCCACTGGTCTGGCTGACTACAATTTTGCTGCAGGCCGAAGCGATAAAGTAAGCCGCAGAATAGGCGCTGTAGTTCACAATTGCAGTAATAGGCTTAGTTTGACGTGACTGGAAAATATAATCGGCCAGTTCCTTGCATCCAACCGCCGCACCACCACCAGAATTTATATCCAGCACAATTTCACTGATGGAAGGGTCATTTAATGCAGCATGCACCTGGCTACGTATGCGCTCATAGCTGGTAAGTTCAGAACACATTGCAGTAATTTGCCCACGACGCGGAACCAGAATGCCGTGAACAGGAATAACTGCCATTCCACCAGCTGGTTGAACCAAATCTGGCGCCTGATTGTTATCAGGCTCCTGCGTCATGTGAATTCCAGCCTCTTCTGATAATCCCTGAATACGGGGAACCAGCACAGCTTTTACAGAATCCATTGTCTGTCGTGTCACGTAATGTGGTACACCAAAGACCATAGCCGCCAGATGCGGCAGATTAATTAAATTTTTTGTCATGATGTTTACCGGGTCAGCCCGCACTGCGGGTGATATTCAGTTTCTGGACAGAATAGAGTTGATTTCTGCCAGTTGTTTAGTTGTTGGCGTGTTATTGCCAGGTAAGATTTGTTTACTGTCGACCATATTCAGAGGCGTCAGGTATTTGTCCCCTCCGGCGATGGGTGGAAGGTTCTCCATGCGGCGAATATCATTAACCGATAACCACCCCCACTGGCGGCCTAATGCATAAGATTCATAACGCGACTTCTGATCCCCGCGCAACAGGCCAGAGACATTGAATTCTATGTACAGATCACTGCGCTCGCTGGGTAAAAGCAGATCGCGCATTAATGCGCCTTCATGACGCTTCAGCCAGGCCAACAGCGTGTACATCACAAACTGCAGCCCCTGGTGCTCAATGTTGTTATTCGTGGCTTTCGCCAGCATCTGCACCATATGAGGCGGGATTTTATAGAGTCGGCACACTTCCTCCACGCCCCACTGACGGGACTGCAACAGCTGCGCTTTCTCATTGTCCTGAGATAACTGCTTGTAGCTCATCCCTTCCTGAAGCAATGCAACAGAGAAGGCGTTTCTGACACCGGAATATCTGTCCGTCCACTTTGCCAGCAGGCGGTCGATAGCATCCTGGCTTTTGATCGTCGGGGCGTCTTTTGGTCGCTCAATAACGCCGCTCATCGTACAGCCACGGCGAAAAACCTGAGAAGCGTGCTCTTCCACCGCCAGACTTAACCCAAGAACGTCTGCGTTCGTCTGGATTGGAGAGCTACCGATATAACCATCCAACGAGAAAACTTTCACATGATGCATCATGCGCATTGGCAACGTTTCGCCAATTTCGGGGAGTTCATAATAGGGCATCCCGTCAGGCCCTTTCAGGACGATGACTTTTTTGGGATTAACCGGGATTAATTCCCTCGGGAAACCTTTCCCGTCCCTGTCGATGATCGAGTAGCAATTCCCCTCCAGACCAAGCAGGCCCTGCTGCTGTTCAAAGTATTCAAATGAAGTGTCTTTTTTGTTGGGCTGGGAATGAATCAGATCATAAACAGGGTGGTCAGTCGCCCGTTCACGGCCTCCGTTAGCGCCTCGCCTGTAAAGTTCACACGGCAGCTGCGCCACCGATTCTGCCAGAAGCGTTACACATGCCCGGACCGCCGATAACGCCATTGCGGTTTCAGAAGTGATAATGATCCCCGCCTTACTCTGGCTGGAACTCACACCACCCAGCATCGCCTGCCAGAAACTACCACCAGACTGAGATTTACCCCGAAACATCAGGGGAATGAACATTATTCACCCCCTGATTTAATTACGCTGGCAGACATTGATTTCGCGATTAAAAATGACCACAGCAGGCAGATTGAACCGCCAGTAATAAGCCCGGCTGCAGGTGAAATAAGCCAGGCACCGGCAGACAGTAACGCGGCTCCGGCGAGGCCGATAAAAAAACTTAAAAATGTCATTAGCATGCTACATCTTCCTCGTCGTAAACGGATGAATTACTCGCCCGGCTATTCAACATTGCCCGTCCGATTGCCATAATCAGCGAAACCGCGCCATCGATTTTGTTTTCGTTCTGCTCTTTGATGGGTTTAACCACATCGTCATTACCGGGCAAATACTTCCCGACGACGTTGCTGATACACCAGCTCATAATCGGGTTCCCGTCGTGATGAAAGCGGCCTGACTCAATGGCGGCTTCCAGCTCCTTCGTCGGATCAGACATATTGGTGTAGTTCTGAACAATAGTGATCGGATTAAGGCTTTCATCAGCCAGATCATGTGAAAGCCCCGTCGCGCCGAAAGGGTCAATCGGTGACTCACTGACTGGGTTGAGCTTGTTTGCCGCCTTGGCCTCTTCAAGGATGTAGCGGTAATCAACTTCAGCGCCATCAGTAACTGTAAGCAGTCCCATTTCAACCCATTTCTGAAATCGCTCCGCAGTACGACGATCTTCGTTCTTTTCAACGCTGAATACTGCGTCGTAGGGAACCCAGAAGCGGGGAGCAACGCTGTAGTAATGTGTCTTGCCGTCAATTTCCCTGGTGAACAACCGCGCCATACTGTTCATATCCAGCTTGCGCGCCAGGTCGAAAGACAGAACACATGGCTGTCCTTCGAATTGCTCCAGCGTAAGTGTCTTATCCTCACAGTTCTGCCAGGAAACCAGGTTGTAGAAAGCGGCACGGGCTGCAACCCAGATGTTGAGGTGTTTAGTTTTAAATACACCAGCCTGACGGGCGTTATTAATAGCTCTCTGTTGCTGGCTGAGGAGAAAGTCACGATAGACCGACACGCCCATATTCGGGTTAGCTTTTTCCAGCACTTTAGGATCGGTCCAGTCATCCCCCTCGTCGACGGTGTATATCACGCCGAACAATTCCTCATTCGGTACTGTGCCGTTCAGCATCTCAATCACTTCACGCCGTTTGTCGTAGCATGGACCCTCAATGTTGTAACCCGCCGTCGTGATCGCCCACATTAGTGGTTGTCGCCGCGCCCCCATACCCGTCAGCATAGTGGTGTAGAGCGAATCTGTGGGATGTTCGTGATACTCGTCAACAATTGCACAGTGCGGTGAAGCGCCGTCCCCAGGGTTACCAATCAGCGGCTCAAAACGCGCGCCATCTTCTGGCCGGTTCAGGTTGGACGCATTAACTTCAATCCCGAACGCTTCCACCAGCAGCGGGGTGCGCTTACACATCAGACGAGCTGGTCTGAATACTTCCCACGCCTGTTTTTCAGTTGTGGCCCCGGAATATACTTCAGCGCCAAACTCGTTATCACAGGTAAAACAGTACAGCGCCACACCTGCCGAAATAGCTGATTTCCCATTTTTACGCGGTATCTCCGTGTAAACCTCGCGAAATCGTCGAAGCTTCGACCCTTTCTGGACCCAGCCAAAGGCGCAGCACACAATAAACAGTTGCCATGCCTCCAGAGTGATCGGCATCCGCTTGAATGCCCACTCTCCTTTTGTATGTGGCAACAACTGGATAAATTTCGCGGCCTTTTCTGCCATGTCTTTATCGAAGCGGTAACGAAATTTCTTACTCTTTTCAGCCGCCATGTCATCGATATGACGCTGGCAGGCCTGAATGACAAACTGGCACGCCGGAATTTTCCCCCGCACAACGTTGCGGGCGTATTGATTCGCGGCGTTTACGTTGGGGTACGATTTCCGGCTCATGAGTTGATCATCTTCAGGAATGGGTTAGAGGTTTTCTTCTGTCCGGCAAGGCCGATTAGGCGTTGTCGACTGCTGGGATCAAGGCCAAGCATGGAGCCGGTAGAGCTCATCTCCGATTCCTGCTCTTTCTTTGCGGTTAGCTCAGGGTTTTTTATCTTCCCCCCCATAGCACCAGTAATAGTCAGCCCTTCTCTGGCGATATTTTTAACCGCCCTGCGCCAGAACTCATATGCAACACACCAGCGCTCAAGTACGGCAAGATCGGTAACACACAGTAATCCCTGTCCACATAATTCTTTCGTGGTCAGTTCCCACATGACGGCCGCCATTGGCAGACCATCATCCTCAGAAAACCAGTCAGGTGGTGCCACACCTTTAATCGGTGTGAATACAGGTTCCTCTTTATTCAGGGCTCGTTTGCCGGGGTTCCCTGCCAGCTCCTTGCGCGCCGTTGGCTTGGGGCGACGCCCGGAACGCCCCGCCGTTCCAGCCATAAGCGACACTCCTGGTTAAATTTCATTTTTCGCGGGTATAAAAATGCGAGGAAGCGGGCAGTCCTGAAGTGCGAAAGGAGTCAGGGATTTGATCCCCCCTTCCCCAGACATCCGTCTGATTTAATCGAGATGAAAATCGTAATTCAGATTGCGGCGACTACAACTGCTCGCATTGTGCGAACAGGAATTCGAAAAATAGCCACTCAGCCCACAGTATATGTAATGGGCATAACTCATCGAATACGATCTCTTGCTGTCTTTGCTCTGTGGCATTCCCAGCACAACGACTCAAGGTTGGAATCGTCATCAGTACCGCCATGAGCTTTTGGAATGATGTGGTCAACGCTTTCCGCTTTCTTCGCTATCTTCTGCCGGCGATGGTTCTGACACAGGTATTTATCACGCTGAAGGATACGCGCTCGTTTAATTTCCCAGAGCCGCCCATATCCACGTTCTTGTCTGCTCTTTCCTGACTGATAATTCCGCCAGCCGTCACCAGCATGCTGCTTTCGGTGTTGGTCACAATATCCGCTGACATCGTTGGTGATTGCCGCACACCCTTTGTGTCGGCATGGGCGTTTAGCACGTGCTGGCATCGGCATAGTCCTGTTTGTTGGATACAAATTGTGTAATAGGCGGAAAGTAAAAATGAACCAGTAGTTGATTGAAAGTTCTCATAAATAGCGAGAATCAGCGTGGTTCTTGCCCCGTAACATCAAGGATTATCAGAAAGAAATAAAAATGAGAATTATTATCAAAACATTCAAGTGAGATCGCTGGAATAACAAACTCTTAATCTCTCAACAAAAATAAGGATTTGTTAAGCTTCATGATTTATGGTCGATGTAATACACCGTTTGAGGCAAGAATAATGGTCAAATTCTCAAAACTTCAGATTCGCTTACACTGGCTAACCCTGATATTAATAGCGATAACCTATGCAGCTATGGAGCTTCGTGGCTGGTTTCCCAAAGGCAGTAACACCTACCTTCTCATGAAAGAAACACATTACAATGTTGGGGTGTTTGTCTGGTTTTTAATGATAATACGATTAATTATTAAACATAAGTATCATGATCCAGCTATCACTCCCCCCCCACCAGCCTGGCAGATGATGGCTGCTAAAATAATGCATATCCTGCTGTACATTTCTTTTTTGGCTCTACCATTATTAGGTATTGCAATTATGGCTTACGGTGGAAAGGACTGGAGTTTATTAGGTTTTAACGTTGCATCGTTCGTTACTCCTGACGGGGAAACAAAATCACTTATCAAAGATACTCACGAAACACTGGCAAACATCGGATATTTTTTAATCGCAGCGCATGCTGGTGCAGCGTTATTCCATCACTACGTCCAGAAAGATAACACTCTTTTGAGGATGATCCCTGATTGTAACGATAAGAAATAAATACAAATTTTAATGTTTAACATTACAGCAGGCACTCAGTGAATGTCTGCTGTAATGCCTGCTCAGCCAAGTTGAAGCACACCGTGTTCTTTTGAATCAGAGAATGCAACAAACCCAGTGTATTCGGGGATAGTGTTCCGTCATCAGCATCAAATGCTGAAATGGTTGCGTGAAGAATCAAAAATGCTCCAAATCCCGCGCCGCTGCTGCCCCTCGATGGTCAGAATCGTCAAGGAGGACCCGTTAAAAGGTAAGCAGAAAATCTGTGGTTAGAAGTGAAGGCTTTGACAACGTTCTAAATTTTATGACAGAAATAAAAAAGCATTACCTTTCAAGATAATGCTTTTTCACTCGAACTGAATCTTATAACAATTAGATTAATGTGATTTTAATATCATAGCTTTCAAGCCCAGTCATTTTTTCACGAGCATTAAACTGGATATCGGAAACTTCTTTTCCTGTCTTTTTTTTGAGTTCAATAATTTTTTTTGTGATGAATTCAGAAATATCCGCTTCAGTTTTTCTTTTTAAATCTTCGACGTTCATTGTTTACCTCTCTTGATCTCTAACGTATCAACGCCAAGCATGTTACATTCCCCGTAGAGCACTTGTATAAGCGCTGATATGTTTAAAAGATAGAATAGAAAGACTCAATTATCAATAGTTTGCAGTACAATCTTCATACAAAAGAGCTCGCGACCACACAAACCACTGTACTAAAATCCGGGTCGGTCACGAAACAACCAGATCTCATTTCAAAAGCTTCGATGCTGCCTCGAGGATCTCTTCTGAACTGACATCACGATCAGAGGCTACATAAACTATTTTATGGTCTCCTGTCAGAGATGGAAATCCCGCTGACATCACGGGTAGGTGTGCTTTTTCCCCATTGGGAAACTCACGCATTATCGTAGTAATACCTTTCATTACGGTTACAACAACTGCAGGTTCTGCATTAAAAAAAACGATGACTTTTTTCATAATTTTACCGTGATGTCTCTTACAGAGATTGTCGGTTCAGCATACAAAAAAGGCTCCATAAGGAGCCTGAAATTTATTTTCTGAATTCTAACGAAGACTGACCAGAACGAATGTACAGTGCAATATTATCAAATGTAATCATTGTTGATTTGCAAAAAATACATTTTGCTCCGAAAGGATTTTTTTCAGTAACATCAAAGTTTGACGTTCGGTACTGAGATCCGTGGCAACACGGACATCTGAAGTGAATATTATTAGTAATAACAGTTACCTTATACAGCCACGACATTAACTGCCGTGGGGCCTTTAGGTCCCTGTTCAACACTAAATTCAACTTCCTGATTCTCATTCAGCGTCTTGAAATCATTACTCTGGATAGCAGAGAAGTGAACAAACACATCTTTACTACCATCTTTTGGAGTGATAAAACCAAAACCTTTTTCAGGATTAAACCATTTAACTAAACCAGTCATTTTATTAGACATAAACATTACCTTTATTGAGTAAGCCCTTGGGCAGAATGGTCCGAAAAAAATTATCAGAGAGAAAAGCTAACAAGGAAATCTCAACAGGAACAAGGAATAAAATTATTACAGCGACTGCTTCAGATAAATTCGTTACAAACCAGACATTCATTAACGCATGATTAACCAAACATAGCAAGGTTTAGTTTTGTAAGTAAATCTCAGTGGGTTTTGATCATAAAAATTAATTTAAATAGCTTAAATCGAAAATTATGTCATGCTGCGTAAGACCTTTATCTATCACCCTAAGTTGTCAGGGATTTTGACTCAAGGAAGAGTCGTATTTCCTTCATAGTAAAAATTCACAATTTTATCCACGAAAACCGTCAACATCTTAATTTATAGAGCTATTATTTTTCCTCTACGGTTCATTGTTAGTATTTTTACGGACTCATAAATCCGCTCACATGTCATTCCTGCCCGGTAGTTTTCATCAGCGCGTTCAGCATGGTATCGAGCTTCTTCTGTCAGGCTTCCTGGCATGTCTACGAGCATTGTGGTGTCATGGCGGATGGAAAGTTTTGTTGATTCGTTAGTTATCGAGCTGTAGAACGCTATGCTCTAGCGACTTGGAATAGGCAATCAGCCCGGTGTACTCAGGGATAACCTCGCCATCATCCGCTTCGAACTCAGGGATTGTTCCGGTAGTGATGGTGTATTGTGGCTGGCCATCTTCTTTTGCGAAGGCAGCCAGGTCTTCAATCTGCTTAGCTGTAAGAACTACTGTAATGCTCATTCCTCAGTTGTTAAAAAGCCCCGCTATTGCGAGGCTTGATTGATTATGGCTAACGACTACATCGTAACGGTTATAAAAGAAGCTATTAGCCAACATGTGGTGTATGGTTGTTAACCGCCCACCAGGACAATAAACATGTCGATACTCAAAGATATCAAGATGCGTACTTTACGCCATGTGAAAAGTACTTGTCCTCATTGCTCCCGCCAGTCAAAGCACAGTCTGTCGAGAATAAAAAACAATATAACGTTAATTTGCCCCTTCTGTGGAAACATCTATCTTCCATCGGAAAGCAAACCAATAAAGTAACTGATTGACTACCAAATAAAACTCATACTCTCAGAATGTGGCAAAGCAGACATAACCTTTTATTGTTGTTCTCATTTAAGAGAATGTAACACCCAGAGTGGAGAGGTTTTTTTTCTTCTCCACAATACGGCGATCAAGTTCAGCCACTGCATGCGGGCGTATGGCATCAAGAAAGGCGTTATCCTGATAGGTAGACTGGATTGTCACACCAAGTCCGGCACCACTTTCCAGTATGCTTTTCTGAAGTTGTAGTTCTTTTATATCGTTATTGAGGTAATACGCTTCACTTAGGTTTTCTGCGTTCATCTTCTAACCCTGTTGTTGTTTGACTGCCTCACTGAGTCGTAAATGCGCTCACACGTCATTCCTGCCCGGTAGCTTTCGTCAGATCGCTCAGCATAATATCGAGCTTCTTCTGCAAGGCGTCCGAGCATGTCGGCGAGCACTGCGGCGTCGGCTCCGGCTGTTTTGCTTCTGACGGCAGTGGCAAGATCTGCGGTGTGCTTTGCGGCGTCCAGGCGGGTGGCAAGCTTTGTTGCTTCGGTACGCAGCTGGTTAACAGTGGCAGACAGGCCAGCAGCAGTGGCAGCAGATTTAGCGGCTTGTGCTTGTGCATCTTTTACAGCCTCATCACGGGCAATTATGCGCCCTTGCTCAATCATGCGGGCGGCGGTCTGCGCGTTCGCTGTTCGCGATGATTCCGCGCTGTCACGTTCCGCCCACTTTTTTTCCCAGCCGCGGCTGCTCCATACACTACCCGCGATGAATGCGATGGCCACCAGCAGAGAAATGGCAATAAACTGATAGCGCAGGCTCACTGGTCTATCCCCCAGCACGCCAGTGCACTTTCCTGGTCTCGTCGTTCAACCTGTCCATAGCAACCATTCTTCTGGCCTTTGGTCAGACGACAATCGCGGCCACCGTCTTTAATCCACCAGCGGATCGCCTCACATGCCCCTTTTGTATCTCCGGCGTTGATACGCTGGTAGAACGTTGACGGGAAGCATTTGCCTGGACCAATGTTGTAAGGACAGAAAGAAGCGATACCTGCCTTCTGCTGCTCACTCAACGGAACTTTTATATTTCGTTCAACCCATGCCAGCGCCTTGTCGCGTTCTATGGCGTTTACCTGGGCACATTTCTCAGCAGAAAGCCTCATGTCCTGAACTACTGGCTTACCATCAACCATCGTGGCGCCACGGCAAATCGTCCAGAGCCCTCCGCCGTCGCGATACGCCGTCAGACTATTACCCTCTTTCTCATCCAGAAACTGATCGAGAATAACTGGCGCGGAGGCTCCCGCAAGAATCAGACCAACGACCGCTGCGCTCAGTTTATTCTTCAGCTTTGGTGACATTGCCATTAAGCCGGTCCTCCCTTTCCTTTTTCCTGTAATACCAGTTCACAGCACAGGTGATAACGGTGCATGCAATACCGACAATAATTGCCCAGTCACTCAGGCTTAACCCTGCAATTCTGTCGGCCAACATCCAGGACACCTCTTTTGCTGTTTTAGCTGTTTCGGCATATGCCTTCGCTGATACACCGCAACCGGTCAGCGTGGTTCCTGTTCCATATGAAAGTCTGCTGTAAATGGTGCTCATTCTGGTCATAGCCTCACCTCCGATTCTTCGGATGGCGCTGTGTGTGATTAAAGGGTCAGGCTTCACGGGCTGGATTTATCAACAAAGCACGTAGCGGATGATTCCCGTGAGCCTGAAATGAAAAAGGCCGCCATGCGGCAGCCTCGAAGTAAGTACAGTTGTTTACAATGGTGGAGAGAGAGGACCTTCTAACACCTCTGCTTCACCGTTATGGCAAATGTCATCGCCTCTGGTCAGATGCCAGACACCTGTGATTGTTTTACCCGTCTCCAGATCATCAACAGTGTCATTCGTGTAGTACGCCACCTGTACAATGCCAACATGCTGAATCCAGTAATAGCCCTCTTTCATAAGCTCCTCCGCGATACTCAGCAGATAGTATAGAGCGGCACAAATAATGCTGTGGTGCAGGAAACCACAACTTAACCTTTGCTAATAAAGTAATTTCGAAAGATGACGATAATGGGTAATAAATGTAAGGCCGGAGGAACCACCATGAGCATGACCGTTAGCACTTTGGGTCAGGACATACTGCAAAGCACAGTAAAACAAACATCTTCAAGTACTGGCAACTCTGTTTCACAACAAATTCAAAACCTGAAAAAACAAATTGGAGAGTTGACAAAAGAACTCAGCGCCATGGGTTCAAAAATAAATGAAGTAACCTCCGAAGATGAGGCAAAACTGCTTAAACAGCAGATGGAGATGATTCAAAGGCAAATCGAGTCTATATACGCAAAAATTGCTCAATTACAAAAACAAGAAGCAGAAAAAAACCAAATGGTATCGGAAGCATTACCTACGGTAAGTGACAAATCAAGTTCGAACGTTGCAGGGAATAATACTAAAAATATTGATGTCTACGTTTAGCAGTTGCCCCCTCTCATTTTTCCTCTGAGCTAGAAACGACAAAGCATTGAGCATTGTGAGAACTTGTTTTCAAGTTAACGATTTCAGCTCGGCGATATGACAGGGGTACTGGTGTAATACACCTCGCGAATACCCCTGTCGTATCGCCGGAAAGCAAAAACCCCGCGCTGGCGGGGTTTTCGTTATATTCAAATTGTTCGCTTTTCGTCGCTGCCATCGTGGCGCAGCTCTGCCAAGCATGAATTAATTATTCACTTTGTTGGCCCGTTTTCAAACGTTTTTACGTCATAAAGCACTTATAGCTAATTCCCGCTGCCATTTTGTACAAATATCGTTCAATCAATGAGCTACTTGTTGCAAAACGATCGTTTTGAACGATCGATAAATGAAAATTGATCTGTAATACCAATTTTAATTGTGTGGTTATCGCACGTAGACTCAGGGCAAAACCTAATAAATGGAATTATCATGAGCCTTTATCACTACTTGGCCATATATATCGCGGGTTTCATCGCAATGTTTGCTTTGTTAGTTCGTGGGGATAGAGTACACGGCCTCGAATTTGACCTGGCTGATACGGTGATAACCTCCATTCTGTGGCCCTTCTACGCCGTTGCTATTATCTGTATTAAGATTTATGAGCGGTTTAAACAGAATCGTCAGTAATAGCCAGTTCCCCCGGCTACTGACCGGGGTTTTTGTTTCGAATTACAGGCTCATTAGTCTCCCGGTCAGCTCCTCTTTTGGTATGACTAACCATCCTCTAACCCAGCTCTCATCTGGTTACGAACCGCAAGGAATGTTTTTGCTCTGAATATTTCCAGGCACCATCGCACACGCTTTCTCGCCTCCCCGTCGGTTAACCATGGCGCAATCGCCTGCAGCTCCCGGGTTATGTCTGATATTTTTTTTCGGGTGGTGTAATACTGAAGACCAACAACATAAACCGGATCGTTTATATCCAGCGCCTGCAATACGCATTGTTCAACAAAATCGACATCATCATTATGCAGAGCTTCATCAATCACACTGGCAGTTGACTGTGGCCAGAGAATGCTATGTGCCCTGTTCATCGCCTGCTGTCCACGGAATCCCTCTTCACGAGCCTGGTTCAACGCTGCGGTGAAGCGTTCTAACGCCTTATCTGACCAGTTCCGTCCCTTAAGCACATTCCAGCACGCGTGTCCTCGCGGCATACGTGGTGCTGTTTTTCCTCCCACCCCTTCCCCCCAGGTAGTGAGCAAGGATTTAATCCATCCGGACTGGATCCCCGTAAGAAGGATACATTTACCCAGCCAGCTTTTACGCGGCGCTGATGCGGCTTTACCAAGTGCTTCAAAATGATTGCGGCGTTGACGTGGTGTCATCCTGTTCATCTCCTTACGCCAGAACGCCGAGCCCATAAGCCCGATCCAGCACTCTGATTATCATTACCGGCTGAGGAACATTTTTTTGCTCAAACTTCACCGGGTCGTTATGTAGTTCTGTATGGCACTGGCGGCACAGGGGGATCGCAAAAATATCATGCGCCTTTGTTGCCATTCCTCCCTGCCCCCAGCCAATTAAATGGTGTGGGTCATCTGATGGTTTACCGCAGCATTCGCAGGGTTGTGTTTTAATCCATTCCAGATACCTGAGGGCCGTCCAGCGGACCCGCTTTGGACGTTTCATATAGGTTTGCGGGGACTCAGGATCGACCAGAACACCAACTATGGGCTTAACCGCAGGTACCTGCGCTGGTGGCAAGTTCACGGGTATTGTGCTGGCTTTAGCTGTAATGATGCTGGTGGCGGTTACACCCGGTTTGATATCGCATTCACGCATGACTGACTGATGTTCTTCCGAAGGAATACGGAGCGCCCGGCTGGCTACTGATTGTAAGCGTGCAGTGAGAACCGTATTGACGAAGTGAAGCTGGTCAGGCAGGCAGAGTAACCCGCCACGGGAGCAGAGCACCCACCCGGTTCACAGGCCAGTCGGCGATGACATCAAGTACATAATGCAGATAGCGTTCCGGATCCACGCCGTTTAATTTGCACGTCCCGATAAGACTGTACAGTGACGCACCGCGCTCACCACCATGATCCGAGCCGAAGAACAGCCAGTTTTTTCTCCCCAGACTGACCCGTCGTAGGGCGTTTTCGGCAATGTTATTATCCACCTCCACCCAGCCATCTTCTGCATAGCGGATCAGCGCCGGCCACTGGTTCAGCGCATACCCGAACGCCTTCGCCAGTTCTGAGTGCCTTGAGAGGGTTTTCTGTTTCTCCCGCAGCCACCCCTCCAGTGACGCCAGCAGCGGCAGCACTTTTTGGTGCCGGACTGCCTGCCGTTCCTCTGCTCTTTTACCTCTGATCTCCGACTCGATGGCATACAGCTCGCCGATCCGTTTCAGCGCCTCCTCCGTCAGGACTGACGGGGTACGGACGTGAACATCGTGGATTTTTCGGCGGGCATGGGCCCAGCACGCGGCTTCCTTTATATGGCCGTCGCGGTAGAGCTCGTTGAACCCGGCGTAGGCATCAGCCTGCAGTACGCCACTGAAGCCTGCAAGATGGGTCTGAGGGTGGATACCTTTTCTGTCCGGGCTGTAAGCGAACCACACTGCGGGGGCCAGCGCTGATCCGGCGTTGCGGTCGTCTCGAACGTACGTCCATAAGCGCCCGGTCTTCGTCTTCTTATTGCCCGGCAACAGCACCGGGACAGGCGTATCGTCAGCATGGAGTTTGCCGTCGGTCAGGACATAGTGCTGAAGGGCTTCATCCAGCGGTGCCAGCAGACGACAACACGCATCCACCCAGCCCGACAGTACAGAACGACTCAACACTACACCCTGGCGGGCATAGATCTCCGACTGGCGATACAGCGGTGTGTGCTCTGCATACTTTGAGGTCAGCACTCGGGCCAGCAGCCCCGGTCCGGCGATCCCCCGTTCGATGGGGCGCGAAGGAGCCGGGGCCTGAACGATGCGATCGCACCGACGGCAGGCATGCTTTTCACGGACTGTCCGGATAACCCGGAAGGCGCTGCGCATCAGCTCCAGCTGTTCGGCGGCATCCTCACCCAGGTAACTCAGCGAACCACCGCACTCCGGGCAACACGGCTCAGTCGGCAGCAGCCGCTTCTCATCCCGTGGGAGTGACTCAGGGAACGGTTTGCGGGTGCGGGTCTGACGCAGCGGGCGCTGCACTGCCGGGTCATCCACCCGGCCGGTCAGCGTATCGCTTTCCTGCTGCAGCAGGTTCAGGTCAGCTTCCATTTGCGCGATACGGCGGGATACCTTTTCGGAACGACTGCCGAAGTTCATCCGGCGCAGCTTATCCAGTTGCGCCTGCAGATGGTCTATTTCGCGTTCCCGGTTGCTCAGCTTTTCCTGCAGGGCGTGGATCAACGCTTCCTGTTCGGCCAGGCGCTGTTTCAGCAGAAGGATGTCGTCAGAAGAGGTATCGTTCATAAGCCTGTATTTTACCAGGCTTATTCTGCGACAACCAGGATAAAGAGCGCTACAACATGGTCAGGGATGTCAGTAACCGCTTTGGCTGTCGCCAGTCGATACCTTCCATCAGCATCGCCAGTTGCGCCGGCGTCAGGAACACTTTGCCATCGCGGGCTGAGGGCCAGGCGAAGCGACCACGTTCCAGTCGCTTTGTCAGCAGGCACAGACCATCGCCGGTGGACCAGAGCAGTTTTACCTGACTGCCGCTGCGTCCCCGGAAGATGAAGACGTGGCCGGACATCGGGTCATCTTTCAGCGCGGTCTGCACCTTTGCGGCGAGGCCATTGAAGCCGTTGCGCATATCGGTGATACCGGCAACCAGCCAGATTTTTGTGCCTGCGGGAAGATTTATCATACCGGCCCCCGCATCAGTTCGCGCAGGACAGTGCTCATGAGTTCAGCAGAGGGATGAGTCAGTGTTATTTCTCCTCCCCGACATTTTATGTGGCAGGTAGCGGGAGGAGAGCAGGATGGTAGTTCGAAGGTTGGGAGAGAAGAGCCCGCCTGAAGCTGCACGGGTATCAGGGCAGGAAGCGACGATGAGTTTTTTCGGGGCCGACAGACCCGCCCTTCACGCTGCCAGAGCCTTATCCATTTAAAGAGCAGGTTATCATTGACGTCATGTTTCCGGGCCAGTGCGGCAATACTGCCTTCTTCTTCAAGAGCCAGCCTGACCAGTTCCATTTTGAATTCAGGGGAATAGTGTTTCCGGGGAAGTCTTTCTTTAGCGCGCATGAGGTGTCCACCTGCAAAATAAGTGGGTGCTTAAGTTACAGGATCCTGGATTCGGGACCAGACGGTACTCAGACGACGCTTACTACTGATTCGGGAATTACGTCGGTAATCCCCATACGAACAGCCCACCAGCAAAGCTCCGCTAGCGACAACTCTCTGGAAGAATCCATATTCAGCGCCACCATGATGCTGTTAATAATCCAGTTAACAACATTACGTCTCGCCAGCTCTGAAAGTTGTTCGCTGTAGTGGTCACGCAAATGGTTATCACAATGTCCACACAGGAGAACCGATCCAGGTTCATGACGCAGAGTGGTTAGCTCGTGATAATGGTAATCGCTGTGTGGCCACTGGCAGCAGCTACCGCCATAACGCAGAAGCCAGTAATCAAGGCCACTCAAATCACCAGCAGCCTTAATAACTTTTTCATCCAGGAAGAACGGCTTCAGGGAGTCGTCACTGGCAAGTGGCTGGCGAACGTCAGGAACACGGCCAGCAGGCAACCTTTCCATGCTTGCCGGCTGGCTTTCCACCAGCACACGTTCACAACTGAATAATGACATCAGCTCACTGCCCGGTTTGAGCAGCACAATTCCAAGCTCACGCGCAACCACCGGCTTCAGCAGCGCCCTCATTCTGCTATCTCCCCGATAATTATTTGTCCCTTCTCTCCCCATAATTTAGTGACGCGTGAATCCCAGATGTGAGCGTCATCTTCGTAAATGGCATCCATCAGCGCTTTCATCATGTTGTCGAAATCGGGTTTAGCCTGGTGTGGTTTACCGTTTAACTCAGCCCGTTTCTTTTTGCTCCAGCTCGCTGGCATCGGAAGCATGAAGGTGACATGCGAACCGCTTTCCGGCAGCTCAACACCCTGCAGACGAACTTCATCACAGAAAGCCCGGTAACGCAGAACCTCAGGACGCTTTTTCCATTTGTCAGCGCGCGTCATTCGGGGCTTGCCCATTGGGGTGATATCGTAGACTTTCACATTCACCTCCAGATCCGCTGTTGCCAGGTTCTGTCCTGGCGAGGAGGCTTAGATGCTTCCGGCAAGAACGCGCTGATCGTCCAGTGAATAAAGTCATTATCCAGACTACGCTCGGTCTTAATCTGCTTTGCTTTATAGCTGGCTTCCAGTTCGTCAGCCTGCTCAGTGGTGAGTTGTGTATGTTGAAACCAGCTTTTCTTCATAACGCACCTCTGGATGCGGCAAAAAGAAAATCGCTGGCGTTGGTTAACGTCAGTATGAGGGATTGCTTGAATTGATCTTGCGCCATGGGGCTTTTCTCCTGTGGCGCAGCAGGTATAGGTTGTTCAGGCCTATGACGGGAGTGTAACAGATTTTTGGGTAACGCGATAACCAGCCCTTTCCAGCATCTGGGTAAACAACGTAGGTGTACCAATAATTTCATTATCCTGAAGAGGCATGAAAGACACCATGCTACCGCGACGGTACATCAGGGCGCGCTCACACTCAGGAAATGATTGCAGCCTGGCAACGATGACTCCATCGTGACATCTGATGACTGCGTAGCCTTTTTTGGGCAATCCTAATTTTTCTTTCACTTAAACTCCCCCATGCAAACGGGATAAAAGTAACACCCAAAATAATTAATAAAACCAGTCGTCAGCACTTTCCCAGGTTTCCTGGAGGATAGTCTCTATTTTCTTTTTATCTTCCTTGTCACCACCAAGAACACTTAAGCCATCAGAGCCTGTACGACGTATGCTCAGGCTGCAGTTCTCATACTGATTACCCAACCTTTTAAGTAACTCTTTCTCCAGCGCCGGCACTGCTCCCTTTGGAAGTTCTTTAGTACGATCAATGGTGAGTTCAACTTTCATATTAGCCTCCACTGCATATACTGTATATTTGTACAGTACACCGATACATTGAAATGATCAATGACTTAAGAGCACAAATTGTTAACCTTAGCCTATAAATGAGATGCAAAAAAAACCCGCCGAAGCGGGTTCAATCCAATGAGGACTTGTTGTTTTGACACCATTGTAAGTATTGAGATATCAACGTCCTTAAATTTGGATAACTGCTTTGATTGGGATTGATTGCGCAACTTTCATATGCTCGTCTCCCCCTGCAACTTTTTCAGGTTCTGTCTAACATACCCAATCAAAATAACAACTGTGTCAGGTATCCCATAATAATCGCCATGCCCAAAATAACGGTCAGAAATGCAGCAATCAAGGGTGTTTTGAACATTGATTTAAGCAGTATTACTTCCGTCAGACTAGCTCCTGCGCTACCAATAATCAGAGCCATTACTGCTCCCGTTCCCATGCCTTTATCCATCAAGACTGATGCCAACGGAATTACTGCCTCAGCACGTATATACAACGGTATTCCAATAATTGCACTTAGTGGAATCGCAAACGGATTATCATTCCCAGCATGAGCAGCAATCCACTCTGCAGGTATAAAACCGTAGATAAACGACCCTATAACAATACCTAACATCAGATAAGGTAATACATCTTTAAATTGAGTCCAGGCATCCTGAAATGCCAGTCGTATCGCACCAGGCTCTCTTACTACACTTTTCGCGAAGAATTGTTTATTTGTTTGGCCCGTCTCGCAGCTCAATTCACAATTTGTGCCCCGAAATGCTGAGAAACTCTTAAACGTTTCTTGTGGTTTAGAACAACTATTAGCCCCTATGTCCTGTTGATTTGATACAGAACAGCAAGCTGAAACACTCTGTAGTTTAGTTTCAGGAGTTTTTCCACTGCTAACACCACAACAGCTAGCCAGCGGTTTTGATGTTTCGACAATATGTCGGTCAAAACCAAGCACATCTAACAAAATACTTGCCAGTACGGAAACTGTTGCAGCTATAACAGCGTATAGCAGGGTAACTTTCCAACCAAAAGTAACCCACATCAGACCAATGATTATCGGGTTAAGCAGAGGTGAAACAAACAAGAATGTAAGTGTTGGACCGAAGCCTGCTTTTGCTGATAACAGTCCGCGTAACATGGGAATTGTAGAGCAGCTGCAAAACGGTGTTACAGCTCCTAACAGCGATGCAAGTATGTAACCTCTCCCCTTTCTCGCCCCTAACATTCTTTGAATCTTTTGGTCCGGAATTTTTTGCCTGATAAGGCTAACACCCGCACTAATCAGAAAAAAAAGCGCAGACAACTCGACAGCAAGAAACAAGAACATCTCTGCCGCGTTAGTAAACATAGAAATCCAGCTATTCATGAACCCCCCTATAAACCATACTTCTAGAATAATCGAATTATTGAGGTTAGATCAACATATTTCTGGTATTATCGAAATATCAATAGATGAGGAAGGTACCATGCAACTAGAAGAAGTAGCTAAAGCTATGAAAGAATTAGGACATCCAACACGTTTGTTTATTTTCAAACACCTTGTTAAAGCCGGTGAACAAGGTTTACCTGTAGGTGATCTACAAAAACAACTTGCGATTCCATCTTCAACACTGAGTCATCATATATCCGCTCTTGTTTCCGTAGGTCTGGTCAAACAAAATCGCGAAAGCCGCTCCTTAATCTGCGTTTCTCAATATGACAAGTTAGAGTCGATTATTGATTTTCTACGCGAAGAATGTTGCATCAACAGTCCAAAGATTTAAATCGAGGCAATCCATTGTTTTTATTTGATAAAGGAGCCGCCTAAATAACAGGCGGCTCTCCTGTCGCTTATTTCAATTTTTTGCCTGCATCATCAACGACTTTCTCGCCATCTTCCTTGGCGAAAGCCCCTTTCTGAGCATCAGGAAGGATATCCAGAACAACTTCAGAAGGACGGCACAGTTTGGTTCCCAGCGGTGTTACAACGATGGGGCGATTAATCAGGATCGGATGCTGCAACATAAAGTTAATTAACTGGTCGTCAGTAAATTTATCTTCGGCAAGACCCAGTTCCTCATATGGCTCGACGTTCTTACGTAGTAACGCCCGGACGGAAATGCCCATATCAGCAATGAGTTTGACCAGCTCATCGCGTGAAGGTGGAGTCTCAAGGTAAAGAATAACGGTCGGCTCATTACCGCTGTTGCGGATCATCTCAAGCGTGTTACGCGACGTGCCGCAGGCAGGATTGTGATAAATGGTGATGTTGCTCATATCAGTATCTCATTACAAAGTGAAAGAGAGACGTAGCGCCAGCGCTGCCAGCGTTACAAACAGCACAGGCAGAGTCATGATAATCCCGGTGCGGAAATAGTATCCCCACGTGATGGTCATATTCTTCTGTGAAAGTACATGTAGCCAGAGCAGCGTTGCCAGGCTACCAATAGGTGTGATTTTCGGCCCCAGATCGCAGCCAATCACGTTGGCATAAATCATCGCCTCTTTGATGACGCCGGTTGCGGTACTGCCATCAATAGAAAGAGCGCCAACCAGCACGGTAGGCATGTTGTTCATGATGGAAGACAGGAAAGCCGTCAGGAAGCCAGTACCCAGCGTCGCGGCCCAGAGTCCTTTATCAGCCAGCACGTTCAGAACACCTGAAAGATATTCGGTTAGCCCTGCGTTGCGCAGACCGTAAACTACCAGGTACATCCCCAATGAGAAGATGACGATCTGCCAGGGTGCACCATGTAGCACTTTACCAGTGTTAATGGCATGGCCTCGTTTCGCCACTGCAAACAGAATTATCGCCCCAACCGCTGCAATCGCACTAACGGGAATACCGAGCGGCTCGAGGACGAAGAAACCAACAAGCAGGAGAATCAGAACTATCCAGCCAGTGCGGAATGTAGCCGTATCTTTTATTGCCTCTGTTGGTTTCTTTAGGAGGGCCAGATCGTAAGTTGGCGGGATGTCCTTGCGGAAAAACAGATGCAGCATAATTAGTGTGGCAATAATGGCGGCGATATCGACCGGTACCATCACCGATGCATATTCGGTGAATCCCAGACCAAAGAAGTCCGCCGAAACAATATTCACCAGGTTCGACACGATAAGCGGCAGGCTGGCAGTATCGGCAATAAACCCGGCTGCCATGACGAATGCCAGCGTGGTACCTTTGCTGAATCCTAATGCCAGCAGCATAGCAATAACGATTGGTGTCAAAATAAGTGCCGCACCATCGTTGGCAAACAGTGCCGCCACCGCTGCGCCGAGCAGGACGATATAGGTAAAGAGCAAACGGCCACGACCGTTACCCCAGCGTGAAACATGCAATGCCGCCCATTCGAAAAAGCCTGATTCATCGAGCAGCAGGCTGATGATAATCACCGCAATAAAGGTCGCTGTCGCGTTCCAGACGATATTCCACACCACCGGAATATCGCCTATATGCACAACGCCAGAAATCAAAGCCAGGCCCGCGCCCAGCGTTGCACTCCAGCCGATCCCTAATCCTTTCGGTTGACAGATAACCAAGACAATGGTCAGGACAAAAATAGCGCCTGCCAGTAACATACACCCTCCTGACAGGGCGGATCTGCCGCCCTGTATAAACAAAAAATTAACTCGCCAACTCTCTGAGTTTTTCAATACCTGTTGGCTCAGAAGCCAGTACCGGAACGAGCGCTATATGGTCAGCGTGCTGATTCTTAACAGCCTCAATCTGAGGCTGTTCCTGCTGAGCGCGCTGGCAAAGCAACGGAGAACGCGTATCCGCGATGGAAAGGCTGTTATTGATAATCCAGCCCCATGGATGAATCCCCGCTCTTTCAAGGTCAGCCTGTAGGCTTGCCGCTTCCAGTACCGGTGTGGTTTCAGGCAGAGTGACCAGCAGAACTTTGGTTCGTTCCGGGTCCTGAAGCTGCATCATTGGGGTAGTAAAATGACCTTTCTCCCCCATTTTTTTGGCAATCTCTCGGTGGTAAGCCCCGGTAGCATCCAGCAACAACAGCGTGTGCCCAGTGGGAGCTGTATCCATGACAACAAACCGCTTACCTGCTTCACGAATCACTCGGGAAAAAGCCTGGAACACGGCAATTTCTTCAGTACAGGGAGAACGTAAATCTTCTTCCAATAGCCGTTTCCCTGCTTCGTCCAGATCTTTTCCCTTCGTCTCAAGAACATGCTGGCGATAGCGTTCGGTTTCATCGTGAGGGTTGATGCGGCTGACCTGCAGGTTTTTGAGGCTGCCGTTCAGCGTTGTACTCAGGTGCGCAGCGGGATCAGAGGTGGTGAGATGCACGTCATATCCCATGTCTGCCAGCCTTACGGCGATAGCAGCAGCCATCGTGGTTTTCCCTACACCACCTTTGCCCATCAACATAATCAGGCCATGTTCACTGCGGGCGATATCATCGACCAGGTCAGAGAGCGATAAGTTTTCAGGCGTGTACAGGACGTTCGGTACCGGGAGCGGTAATGCATCAAAACGGGTATCCAGCAGCCCCTTCAACGCAGACACACCAACCATATTTACTGGCTGGAGTAATAAGGTATCTCTCGGTAGCTCAGATAAACCAGCAGGAAGATTTGCCAGTGCTTCCTGCTCCCGTTGCCATATCGCAGCAGCCAGCGCGTCATGTTCAGCTTCGGCTTTAGGCAGCACACCATTAATAACCAGGTACTGGTTTTTCAGGCCAATTGCGGCCAGTTCTTCATGGGTGCGGGCTACTTCCTGCAGCGTAGATTTTTGCAGTCGTGCAACCAGAACCAGGCGGGTACGTTCAGGATCGGACAACGCCTCTACCGCATGAGCATACTGCTCACGCTGCTTTTCCAGCCCGGCCATTGGGCCAAGACAGGAAGCACCATCCGGATTACTTTCAATGAAACTACTCCAGGCACCGGGAAGCTGGAGAAGGCGAATCGTGTGGCCCGTCGGCGCTGTATCAAAAATGATGTGATCGAAGCGGGTCAGCAGGGAAGCGTCTGTCAATAAGCCGGTGAACTCATCAAACGCCGCAATCTCAGTCGTACAGGCTCCTGAAAGCTGCTCGCTGATACTGTTAACAACGTCTTCAGGCAGAAGACCTTTGATAGGATCAACGATTCTGGAGCGGTATTGTTGGGCGGCTTCCTGAGGGTCAATCTCCAGAGCGGAAAGTTCAGTAACTGCTGTCACAGAGCGAATGGTGTTACCGATAGCCTGGTCGAATACCTGACCGACATTGGAGGCTGGATCTGTACTGACCAGCAAAACCCGCTTACCTTGTTCGGCAAGGCGGATAGCCGTCGCGCAGGAAATGGACGTTTTTCCTACGCCACCCTTGCCAGTAAAAAACAGGTAAGGCGGGATATTCTCTAAGAATTTCATATGTCCTCCTGACATATTCAGCAACAGGAAGTATTACCACCACAGCAGCTGGTGGGAGCTAACCCTACCTTCTCCAGCGGAATACCGAACCAGCGAGCCAGCTCAGCGCGTTTTGGGTATCGCCCAGCCATCACCGTTTCACCGTCCAACAGCAGTAGCGGAAGCCCTTCTGCTCCAGATGCTTCGAGGAATACTTTCGCTTTCTCATTATGAACAAAGCTCATGGGCTGCTGCGCCAGGTTATAACGTTCAACCTGTACGCCACGTCCTTTCAGCCACTGCACATCAGCAGAGAAATCAACCAGAACCTGATCGACATCTGAGCCACATACGCCGGTACTGCAGCACATTGCCGGGTCAAACACCGTTAACGTCTTCATTCTGAATACCTCACATTCGAAAAATCATATATGTTCAGGCAAATTTTTTAGATGCAAACAGCCTTACCGCTACCAGAGCAGTTTGCCGATGCCAGCTTACGGGCGATGGCCTGTACGTCGTCCTGTTGGCTTAACCAAGCCTGCTCAATTACCTGAGCAGCCCATGACGGAATATGCGGAGATAAGCGGTAGTGAACCCACTTGCCCTGCTTGCGATCCAGTAATAATCCACTTTCCCGGAGCATTGCCAGATGACGGGAGATCTTGGGCTGCGACTGATCCAGCGCCGTACAGAGATCGCACACGCATAGCTCTCCCATTTCTCTAAGCAGCAATACGATGCCCAGCCGAGTTTCATCGGAAAGGTTTTTGAAGAGTTGTAGAGAAGTTAGTTCAGCCATTTTAGTCTCCTGAATTCTCTCCGTAGTTTCCTGCAATAGTTGAGTGTCGTCAACCATCACATTCGAAAATTCGAATATGATGGCTATGTGGTTTTAATATCAGATTTACTGATTGTTCATTATTCAATTTGTTAATCCTGCCGCTTTTCGACGCCTGTATTCATCTATCAGTAATTGTGCTGGCGTTGGTCCTGCCGGATGGCGCGGCGCTTCCAGTTGACGTCGAATTGGTGGGACACTTAGTCCATTACCAACATGCTTCGACCACTTCGTGAGTAACTTTTCTGCCAGTCGTTTCAGCTCCCCCTCTGTCATTTGTCGTTCTACGCCCGTTCTCCGCATTTCAATGCAGATGTGATACAGCACGGGCTGAGGCCATGGATATTTATCGCTTCCTGAATACCGATATGACTCATTGCGCCAGCGCCGGTATTCCGTCATAACCTGCTCCGATTTCAGTCCGAATGGATTCGCACCACTCTCTGAAACCAGAGAAACAAACTCAGCCAGGTCAGGCGGCCATGTATTTCCCATCGCGCAGCGCTCCATGCATTGCTGACAGACCAGCCGAATTTGCTGTTCAGTCATCGAACCTATCTGGGCTATCCAGATAGGCGAAGGCTCCGCCCCGTTCTTCTGGGTCCATCGGTTCGAATACACCTCCCCCATGACCTGCCACAGTCGCCAGGCTGTTTCCGTCGCCATCAAGTCCATTCCTGCGGCGCCACTCTGCGTGTGCTGACTGAATTTGCTGAACTGCCCGGGATGCTGTTGGTTCTGATCCTGCTCCCACATGACTGTTACCTCCGGTTTCTGGTTTTACCTGCGTTCTCACCCGGGCTACATGTCGGGCAAATTTTTGTTCCCACTGGATTTGAGTAAAAACTTTCCCTTCCGACTCCCAATACGCGGTGAATTCTGCGAGTTCAGTCAGAAGGTAATCTGGTTCAGGCAGGGAGATACCCCACGATGCGGCGCGCTGTCGGAAGTCTCTGGAGGGAAGCCAGCTATCTGCCATGCTGAATTTCCCGATCGGTTCATCAACACCGTCCAGGTACCGGGGCATGGACGGGGATGGCAGTTCCTCCCCATTCGGATTTTTCATCGCGCCCGCGTTAAGAGAGGGGTTTAAGATCTGTTTACTGCTAACTGCTTTCTGGATACCTGATGGCAAAGGTTTAGCCAAAGACTTAGCCTTATCCTTAGGCAAGGCGAAAGCCTTATCAAAAGCCATCCCCATAGCGTCAGAAACCCCGTAGCAGGCGACTTTGAGAGCTTCATAAGCTTTATCTTTCAGTGAACATTCGGGCAGTAATTCAAACGATCTTGCCCAGGATTTGATCACGTTTACTGATGCTGGCGGATTATGTTTCACCGCATTAGGCAACCAAAAAACTCTGGCTTTAAGATCGGCTTCCACCATACCTAACGCTATGGCTTCACCTAAGGCTAAGTCGAAGGCTTCGACATCCCAGTTTAATTCTTCGGCCATAGCCGCCCTTCCCGCCTTATAAAGCCCGGGAATAATCCCTGTGAATGGACCTGTAAGCAGGTAAATAAACAGACTCTGCCCACTTGGCGGGAGTGGTGATAAGGCTCGAAACTTAGGATCATCCCACATGGTGATCTTCACCTTACGGTAAGGCTCGTTACTAGCCTTACTCTTAGGCATGGCCTTAGCCAAAGGATTAGGCATACTTCACCCCGCGAGTTGCAGTAATAATGGTCATAGGTCAAAACTCGATTAAAACAATTGCGGCGCTACGGCGCTTATACTCGCCAGTAGTGGTCCCGCCGCGTCAGCAGGTAGCATGTTGAACAATGCGATTGCCGCCTCACGAATTTCCTTCTCGAGCTTTTGTAATGGAGCGCCAATTAATTTCGCATGGTGTGCCTCACTGCACTCTTTGATAGCGTTCGCCACCAGCTCCGCTTCTGTGCTCGCATTACTTAACCCGTGCTTCCTGGCAATCTGAACTGGCATAGCAGCAATGATTGAGTCTGACAGCTGCATAACGTAAGCCGTGTACTTTTCTGACCCCCCTTCATTTTTCAGATATCGGAATAAATTCTGTTTATTAACAGCGATTCCGCGGCCATCTGCTTTGGCCCACTCTTCAGCCACCAGCTGAGCGATCCGTTCCTGTGCCTGTCCTGGTAATGTCGATTCCCATTCACGAACGGCGGCCAATATGGCACGGTGCTGGATACTGTCACGTCGCTGGGGTTTAAATTGATTTTGCGATTTCACCGCAGCGGCTACTCGTGGTTTATTATGGGAATAAGCTACTGATTGCATCTTTCAGACCTCGCTTTGTGGCGGAAATACACTATCAAGAGAGCAGGTGCGCCCTAACTCGTTAAGCTTCTCCACAATCAATCTGCATTCCGGTAGGCCAGGCTGACGTGTTCCGTTCTCATAATTTGAGAGCCTTGACTGACGCCACCCGAATAATTTGGCTAATTGCTCTTGAGTTAAACCGAGCGCTTGCCGTTCTTTGGCGATGTTGTTCATCTTGTCCTCACATTTAGTGTTTAGCTGAATTAAACACACAATGTGTTAGATAGTCAAGACGAAACGTTCTTTGAGCGTTAACACGTAACGTGGTAAAAATCAGTAATGAATATAAACACTGCAATTGCCGCCAGACTGAAGCAGCTACGCGAACAGAAAAATATGTCGCAATCTAAACTCGCAGAGTTATGTGGGTGGGCTCAGTCACGCATCGGGAACTATGAAGCGGGTCGCCGCAATGTGGGCGTTGACGACGCTATAACGATATCTAAAGCTCTCGGAATTAGCCCGGCTGAACTAATGTTTGGTGATGATCACGCCGAATCATGGTTAACGCCAAAACATCGTAAGTTGATTACTCTTTTTGACCAGTTGCCGGAGTCTGAACAAGACAGAATGATCGATACCTTTCAATTGCGGCTGAAAGAAATTGATGAGTATGTCGAGAAGTACCTTCGGGGACGATTAAAGCCAACTGACGATTAAACTACAATTTTTAACAATCTAACCAGCCTACTTGGCTGGTTTTTTTATGCCTTTCACCTTCCCTTTTCCCATATCGTTATCATCCACGCCACCTTAAACACATGCTGTGTTGACTTTCAAACACATTTAGAGTTTAAATATAAACACAGTTTGAAAAACGTCATCTAGGCAGGACGCCCACGAAGTAGCTGCCGGCAGCATACGAATCACCGGATGAGATGGCGAACATTAATGCGCAGCAGTCAGTACCGTTCCGCTTGCCAGCGATAAGGCTAAATGAAGAACCCCCTGTATCACTGTTACTGGACACAGGGACAGAATGTTGAGGGAAACATTATGAGGATCGAAATAACTAAAGTTGGAGGCAAGGTTTGCTTAGTCATATCCCCTATCAAGCTCTCTGTCGCGGATCGCATAGCTACTGCCATGGAAAACAGCGAAATCGTTGCAGCTCTTGGTGCTTATTTCACAGCCATTGGAGAGGCACCAAACGGAGAACTCGTTGGGCTCTATCTCTATTTTAATAACTTGGATACCGCTACGTTCGTAACGCTCAATCATTTGATTGAAACGGATGAGCCAGTCCCGATAGTCATCAGGTAATACCCACGAATCGGTCAGAACTTCTTTACAGGAATCATACTGTGCGCGGTTCTTGAACCAAAAAACACTTATTGGTCGAGCGGCCAGTTTTATGTCCTTGCTGGCTAGATGGGAAATACCAGCTTATCACCGAGCCTGAAATGGAGAAATGACCGGTAAAACAAGGAAACCAAAATGATTGATTTTGCGCGTAAACCAGTGCGGTGTCAGGCCGTACATCTAAATCGCATTGAAGTAATCATTCGACTGATTTGCTACATGCTCGCCCAGAAGGGCGACCCGTCTGCCGACCAACAGACTGCAGTTCGTTCATAACGAGTTTGACCAATGGCTGTTGCCAGCATCAGTAAGGAAGTGACTATGGAATTTGGAATGAAACGTGTGGTGGCATCTGTTCAGGTGGTTGCCATCCTCAACAGGATTTACAACGGCAGCCCTGTTTCCGTCGCATCTATCAGTAAAGAATCAAAGCTGTCTGTGTCTTACCTCGAGCAGATTTTCTCGAAGCTGCGCAGAAGTGAAATCGTCACCAGCCAGCGTGGCGCTGGTGGCGGGTACCACCTTAGCAAAGCAAACCCCAGCGTGGCTGACGTCGTTCGCGCCGTTACTCACACGCCTGATTCATTTGAGCCCGTGCTGAATGCTCTGGAGTGGGTCCCCGTCGCACAGTTGGTGCAGGGAAAATCCCCTACCCCATAAAGCACAAAACCCGCGCAAGGCGGGTTAAGTACCCGGTCAGCCGACCAAAGCTTTCCGGAACGAGTTTTGACCAATAACCACTACCTTAGGCGGCGATCATCAGTTGCCGGGTATCTTACAATCCAATGGAGCCCGAACGCAATGTTAACGTATGCGTATCTTATTAAAGCCAAAGCGAAAGCAACTGAGGCAAAAAACCTGTTTTGCTGGTTCTCTGCGAAATCAGATTCCCGTGCAGAACGCGAAATCCTCAATATTCTCGAAGACAACGATATTGCCGTCGGTCGTGGCGCCGACTATCAATTACCTGTCCGCACCAACTGGTTTGTTGTTGACGATCTTCCTGAGGAAAGCACACTTGATGACACATGGTGCGATCGTTACGAACTGGCAGAAGATCAGCAAACGTGGCAACTGAAACAGAAGCCTGATCATGAGAATCAGGAGACTTCCTGCCAGCAAAAACCTGAAACTACCAGTGCCAATGTACCCACCAGCGATGCACCAACGTTGCTCCGCCCCATATCTCGCCTGCGCCTGTCTCAGCGACTGATTGCGCACCTGGTCAATGACACTGAAGAGAAGGAAATCAGTGAAGCGCAGCACATCCAGATCGGACAAATGGTACTGGACGAAAATGATCTCTATGTACAAAACCTGTTACTGGCCGTTGCGAATGTGCCGGCGGTGAAAGAGCTTTCTGCTCATGTTGAGTGGAAGCTGGCAAATGCAATAAAAGAAGTTTTTGACCGTGAGCAGGTCTATACCGTTGCTTCATTTGAGCAATTTATTACCGAGTGGATTGAAGAACCAGAAAAGCGGGATCTTATCGTTCAGGAGTGGGTTAATAATAAGAAAGCACGAGTTGCGGGTGATGAACATGACACTCCACCTGTAACGCCAGAGCTTATTACCGTTGCGACTCTGCCGCTACGCCAGCGCCTCTTAGCTCAGTTTATTTCTGAAGAATATGCTTACCATATTGATACTGAGCAGAAGAAAACTATTCAGGAACTCGAACTGGATGTGGATAACAGCTATGTGCAGAACCTGCTGCTTGCCGCCGAGAATGTAGAACCATTCAGGAAAGCGCCAGAGATCGATATCTGGAAGATTGTCAGCGCGCTGAAAACCGTTTTTCCGGTTGATGGAAAACGAGTTGAACTGGTCACCGTCATTCAGTTCTTTAAGGCCTGGTTCAACACTGAACACATTGACCGTGGGCTGCTGGTTAAAGAGTGGTGTAAGGGCAATCGTGTGTCGCAGATTCAGCGCACTGACTCCGGAACCAACGCTGGTGGAGGCAATAAGACCGATCGCAACCCGCAACTTGTCCACACGCTGGATACTCTGGACATTGATATTGCGCTGGCCACACTTCCAATGGATTTCAACATCTACGATATTCCTGGTGGCGTTTTCCGTCGTGCAAAAGAGATCATTTCTAAAAACGAAAGTCCGTTCAAAGAGTGGTCCGCCGCCCTGCGCAAACGCGCTGGCATCCTGGATTATTCCCGCGCAGCTATTTTCGCGCTTATTCGTAGTGCAGAAGAAAACACTCACCATTTCCCGGAACTGCTGAGCCGTTACATCAACAAAAACCTGACTGAAACCGACCACCAGCACCCAACTGAAGAAACCCTGGCGGCAGCCGGTCACGTACCAGAAAAAAGCTGGGAAAACGAGATTAAAGAGAAGTCCACAGCTGAACAGAAGGCAATAGCCGAGCAACCAGAAATCGCCAACATGGGCAACGGTGTTTTCTCCATTGATGGCCTGATGGGTAACCAGCCGGCGCCAGCGCTTTCTGTCGTAGACCAGGTACGCCAGCGCGCCGTCGAAGAAAAATTACATCAAGCCAATACCGAGGAAACCACCAACGATGTGCAGATGGAAAAAACTGACAACAGCGAAATCAAAGCCAATCCTGATGTGCCTCAGGGCGAAGCAGCAGCTTTGCCAGTTGAAAGCACTGATGCAACTGGTGAGCCTCAAGCGTCCCTGAATAATGAACCCGTTCACCATATAGATACGGATCACCTGAACGCTTTTTATACTCACCTGATGGTTGATTTGGAAACTATGGGCAGCGGTCCTGATGCACCAATAGTCTCTATCGGCGCCGTATATTTTGATCCTTCAACTGGTAACACTGGTGCCGAATTTTACCAGGTTGTCAGTCTTGAATCATCGATGTCGTTTGGCATGAAACCGGATGCGTCAACAATTCAGTGGTGGTTGAAACAATCATCTGAAGCCCGCTCTGCAATTCTGGTTGATGAGGCCATGGGGCTGCGTGAAACCCTTGAACTACTGGCTGACTTCATTGCTGAAAATGCTGCTAACGGTAGTCACACTGTTCAGCTGTGGGGTAATGGATGCTCGTTTGATAACGTCATTCTCCGCCGCGCATATGCATTAACAGAGACTCCCTTCGCTGTTCCGTTCTGGAATGACAGGGACGTAAGGACCATGGTTGAACTGGGTAAATCTGTCGGTATCAACCCGCGCTTCGACATCCCATTTGAAGGCGGCATGCACAATGCGCTTTCTGACGCCCGGCATCAGGTCAAATACGTATCTGCAATCTGGCAGCGCCTGACAAAAAACTGATTTTAGGTTTTCACTTACAGCCAGCTACAGCATGTACTGTTGTAGCTGGCGGCATCGGAGTTATGTATGTCGCAACTCATTTTCAGCGAAGAGTGGATGGTTGAAGCGCGACTAACAGAAAAGACCGGCTTGTCGGAAAGACAAATTAAAAGTTATCGGTTGAATTTGTGGATCGAAGGCGTGCATTTCAAACATCTGACAGCTCTCGGGGAAACTGACAATTCTAAAGGTCTGCTTTGGTACAACTATCCAAAGATTAACCAATTAGTACAGGATGCATGATGGACTTTCCAACCGGCGTTGAGCTGCATAATGGAAAAATACGGATCACATTTACCTATCGCGGCAAACGTTGCCGCGAAGTCCTTCGCGGCTGGACGGTGAACAGCAGCAACATCAAAAAAGCTGGAAATCTTCGTGCGCTCATAACAAGTGAAATACAGCTCGGTAAGTTCGACTATGCGGAACGTTTCCCGGAATCCAAAGCGCTTAAGAAGTTCATCACAACCAAAAAAATTACCACGTTTAAAGAACTAAGTGATTTTTTTACAGACACCAAAGCCTTAGAGGTATCTGGTGCAACACTGCTATCGCTTACTTCGGTCGTAAATACGTTACTGCGTGTAGTCGGAGAAAATACCCGTCTGGTAGATATTGAGCATGCCGATATTTTGCATTACCGAAAGGAGTTATTGACCGGGACAATTATTAACCCGGCAATGCCGAATCTGACCAGGCAGGGCCGCGCGCCCTCAACAGTCAATAAACAGATGGCAGTTTTATCAGAAATGCTTAAGCTCGCAAACCGAAGCCAGTTTATATTGCATGCTCCTTATGAAGGAGTGTCGCGACTCAAGTTATCTAAAAATGATCCCGACCCACTTTTACTTCATGAGTACCAGGCACTGATAGCCGCCCTTCCCCGTAGCCAGGCATTAATCATTATTGTTGCCGTACATACGGGGATGAGGCCGGGCGAGATATGCGCCCTGGCATGGGAAGACATTGATTTGGTAAAAGGTGAAATCCACGTATCCAGAAGTTTGACGAATAAGCGAGTATTTGTACCCCCTAAGACAGATGCCGGAATAAGGACGATAACGTTGCTTAAACCTGCTCTGGATGCACTGAAGGAACAATACGAAGTCACCGGCGCTAATCCGAAGCAAGAAATTCGATTTCACCATCGGGAGATCGGAAAAACTGAGCAGCAATCTCTTCGCTTCGTTTTTTCACCAACAGCATATTCGTCAAAAAAAGGCAGTTACTTCTCCAAGAACTCGATTGCCTATGGCTGGAAGCGAGGCACTAAACTTGCAAATATCCGCGAAAGGAATCCTTATCAGTCACGGCATACCTACGCATGCTGGACGTTGATGGCCGGAGCGAACCCGTCATTCATAGCGAGTCAGATGGGACATGAAGATGCGCGCATGGTGTACGAGGTTTACTCCAAGTGGATTGGCGACATGAACCAGGATCAGGTCAACATGCTGAACAATCAGATGCCAACGGCACTGCCCCCAGGGCGCCCCCACGGGCAGGGGAGCATGAGAAAAGTTATTTAATTTCATAGCGCTGCTTTCAATCCACATAATCAGCGTTAAACTATTCATACCATTATTTTAGGGAGAAACGATGATGCGCGTACTGGTTGTCGAGGATAATGCTTTATTACGCCACCACCTCAAGGTTCAGTTGCAGGATTTAGGGCATCAGGTGGATGATGCAGAAGATGCGAAGGAAGCGGACTATTATCTGAATGAACATCTGCCGGATATCGCGATCGTTGATTTAGGACTCCCCGATGAAGATGGTTTGTCGCTGATCCGCCGCTGGCGCAGTAATGAGGTTTCGCTGCCGATTCTGGTATTAACCGCACGCGAAGGCTGGCAGGACAAGGTGGAAGTCCTCAGCGCTGGCGCTGACGATTACGTCACCAAACCGTTTCACATCGAAGAAGTGGCTGCGCGCATGCAGGCACTGATGCGCCGCAACAGCGGTCTGGCATCGCAAATTATCTCCCTTCCGCCTTTTCAGGTGGACCTCTCTCGACGCGAGTTATCCGTCAATGATGAAGTTATCAAGCTCACTGCGTTTGAATACACCATTATGGAAACGCTCATCCGTAATAATGGCAAAGTGGTCAGTAAAGATTCGCTCATGCTGCAGCTTTACCCGGATGCCGAGCTGCGCGAAAGTCACACCATTGATGTTCTAATGGGACGTCTGCGTAAGAAAATTCAGGCGCAATATCCGGACGACGTCATCACCACCGTGCGTGGTCAGGGATATCTTTTTGAACTGCGCTAATGAATAAACTATTGCGTCATTTTTTCCCGCTATCGCTGCGGTTGCGCTTTTTACTGGCAACTGCGGGCGTGGTGTTGGTGCTCTCGCTGGCCTACGGCATGGTTGCTCTGGTGGGCTACAGCGTCAGCTTTGATAAGACAACGTTTCGCCTGCTGCGGGGTGAAAGTAATCTGTTTTATACCCTGGCAAAGTGGGAAAACGGCAAGATAAACGTCGAGTTGCCTGAAAATCTCGATATGCAAAGCCCAACAATGTCGCTGATCTATAACGAAAGCGGTGAGTTGTTGTGGGCTCAGCGCAATGTTCCCTGGCTGACGAAAAGTATCCAACCGGACTGGCTAAAAACGAACGGTTTTCATGAAATTGAAGCCAATGTAGACGCCACCAGCACTTTACTGGGCGAAGATCACTCCGCTCAGCAGCAGTTAAAAGAAGTCAGAGAAGATGATGACGACGCCGAAATGACCCACTCCGTGGCGGTGAACGTCTACCCCGCCACAGCCAGAATGCCGCAACTGACCATTGTGGTTGTCGACACCATTCCTATAGAGCTAAAGCGCTCGTATATGGTCTGGAGCTGGTTTATTTATGTCCTGGTCGCCAATCTGTTGCTGGTCATTCCGCTGTTATGGGCGGCCGCCTGGTGGAGCTTGCGGCCGATTGAGTCGCTGGCGCGTGAAGTCCGTGAGCTTGAGGAACATCATCGTGAGATGCTAAATCCCGCCACCACACGCGAATTGACCAGCCTGGTTCGTAATCTCAATCGACTTTTAAAAAGCGAACGTGAGCGCTACGATAAATACCGCACCACGTTAACCGATCTCACCCATAGCCTGAAAACGCCACTGGCGGTACTGCAAAGTACGTTGCGCTCAATGCGTAACGAAAAGATGAACGTCAGCGACGCAGAGCCTATCATGCTGGAACAAATCAGCCGTATTTCCCAACAGATAGGCTATTACCTGCATCGCGCCAGTATGCGTGGCAGCAGTGCCCTACTCAGCCGCGAGCTGCACCCGGTCGCGCCGTTGCTGGATAAGCTCATCTCGGCGCTGAATAAGGTGTATCAGCGTAAAGGGGTCAACATTAATCTCGATATCTCACCTGAGATCAGCTTTGTGGGCGAACAGAATGACTTTGTCGAGGTGTTGGGCAACGTCTTGGATAACGCCTGTAAATATTGTCTGGAGTTTGTCGAGATTTCGGCGCAACTGTCTGAGGATCAGCTGCATATTCTGGTTGAAGACGATGGTCCTGGTATTCCGCAAAGCAAACGGGAAGTGGTGTTTGACCGCGGACAGCGCGTAGATACACTACGTCCCGGACAAGGCGTCGGTCTGGCGGTGGCGCGAGAAATCACCGAACAGTATGACGGGCAGATTATTGCTGGTGATAGCCTGCTGGGTGGTGCGCGCATGGAAGTTATTTTTGGTCGCCAGCAGCCGGGCCAGAAAGACGAGTAATCGTCGCATGTAATAAATATGTACTGACTTCACGCTTGAGGTTAAGTATCCGTTATAATCGGTTGCAGATACCAGCCTGCGGGATGCTCACTATGGAATACCAACTCACACTTAATTGGCCCGATTTTCTTGAACGCCACTGGCAGAAACGCCCAGTGGTCTTAAAACGCGGGTTTAATAACTTTATTGATCCTCTTTCTCCTGACGAACTGGCTGGACTGGCAATGGAAAGCGAAGTCGACAGCCGACTCGTCAGCCATCAGGATGGTAAATGGCAGGTTAGCCACGGTCCCTTCGAAAGCTACGACCATCTTGGCGAGAACAACTGGTCTCTGCTGGTGCAGGCGGTCAACCACTGGCACGAACCTACCGCCGCGCTGATGCGCCCGTTCCGTGAATTACCGGACTGGCGTATCGACGATCTAATGATTTCTTTCTCTGTACCCGGCGGCGGCGTTGGCCCGCACCTGGATCAGTACGATGTATTTATCATTCAGGGAACCGGTCGTCGTCGCTGGCGCGTAGGCGAAAAGCTGCAGTTGAAGCAGCACTGCCCTCACCCGGATCTTCTTCAGGTCGACCCGTTCGAAGCCATCATTGATGAAGAGCTGGAACCCGGCGATATCCTGTACATTCCACCGGGATTCCCGCACGAAGGCTATGCGTTAGAAAACGCGATGAACTATTCGGTTGGTTTCCGCGCGCCAAACACTCGCGAGCTGATCAGCGGGTTCGCCGATTACGTTTTACAACGCGAACTGGGCAGCACCTATTACAGCGATCCGGACCTGCCACCGCGCGATCATCCGGCAGATGTTCTGCCGCAGGAGATGGATAAGCTGCGCGAAATGATGCTGGGCCTGATTAATCAGCCAGAACATTTCCAGCAGTGGTTTGGCGAATTTATCTCTCAGTCTCGTCATGAGCTGGATATTGCCCCGCCGGAGCCACCGTATCAGCCAGACGAAATTTATGATGCCCTGAAACAAGGTGATGTGTTAGTGCGTCTGGGCGGGTTGCGCGTATTGCGCATTGGCGATGACGTCTACGCTAACGGTGAGAAAATTGATTCGCCGCATCGTCCTGCGCTGGAAGCGCTGGCCAGTCATATTGTGCTGACGGCTGAGAACTTTGAGGATGCGCTGGAAGATCCTTCTTTCCTTGCCATGCTTGCCGCGCTGGTCAACAGCGGGTACTGGTTCTTCGAAGGGTAATGCGGACTGTGCCTGATACGACGCTATGCGTCTTATCAGGCCTACTGGAGTGAAATATTGTAGGCCGGATAAGCAAAGCGCCATCCGGCAACTACACATGCTTTATTTTTGTTTCGTGGCCAATTCAGCAATACGCACAATCACCTGCACCGCTTTTTCCATTCCTTCCAGGGTTACAAACTCATGCTTGCCATGATAGTTGTAGCCGCCGGTGAACAGATTCGGACACGGTAATCCCATAAATGACAGCTGTGCGCCGTCAGTGCCGCCACGGATCGGTTTCAGCACTGGCTCAATATCACAATCGCGCATCGCCTGCTGGGCGATATCCAGCACGTGCGGATGCTCAATCACTTTTTCGCGCATATTGTAGTAACTGTCTTCAATCACCAATTCGATATAACAGTCCGGGTGTAACCCTTTGCCGACCTTCTTGGCGATATCCATGATCTTACGTTTACGCGCTTCAAACTGCTTACGATCAAAATCACGAATAATGTAGTGCATATCCGCCCGATCGACCGTCCCTTTCATGCTCGCCAGATGATAAAAGCCTTCGTAGCCTTCCGTCTTTTCCGGGCTTTCATCTGCCGGAACCTCTGCATGAATACGCGCTGCCAGCGACAGCGCATTCACCATCACCCCTTTTGCGGTGCCGGGATGCACATTGTTGCCAACAATTTTGATATTAACCGACGCGGCGTTGAAGTTCTCAAACTCCAACTCACCTACGCCACCACCGTCAACGGTATAGGCCCACTGCGCATCAAATGCCGGAACATCAAAATGCTTCGCCCCTTTACCCACTTCTTCGTCCGGCGTAAAGGCCACGCGGATATCACCGTGCGGAATATTTTTTTGGATAAGCACAGCCAGTGCGGTCATGATTTCCGCCACGCCTGCTTTATCATCCGCGCCCAGCAACGTTTTACCGTCTGTGGTGATCAGCGTCTGACCCAGAAGTTGATGCAGCACCGGGAACATCACCGGCGATAAAACTTCATCACCAATGCCTAACGCAATATCGCCACCGCGATAGTTTTCAACGATTTGCGGATTGACATTTTTACCGCTGAAATCCGGTGAGGTATCCACATGGGAAATAAAGCCGATCGCAGAAATATTGCCAGCAACGTTCGCGGGTAACGTTGCCATCAGCGTGCCTTTTTCGCTCAGTGAAATATTAACCAGCCCCATCTCTTCGAGCTGTTGTTTGAGCAGTTGTAATAATTTCCACTGTCCTTCGGTGCTGGGTACCTGCCGCACGCCCGATTTTGATTGGGTGTCCAGCGACACGTAGTGTAAAAAACGCTCAAGTAGTTTATCCATGCAGTCACCCTCACTTTTTGTGACAACATTATCAATAAGCAACAAAAGACAAATATTGCGTCAGGTCACTTTTATCCCCGCAAGTGAGAATATTTCGCCCTGACATCCCCTCTGACTATAGGGCTAAGTCAGTAATTCGCAACAAGGATTGGCGATTACAATGGTTTGCCGTAGAATAACGGCCCTCATTAAGAGTCATCAAGGTGGTTAACCACAAACCCCGCATCGGTCAGCCATCCGTTGCGTTTACATGGGACAGAGTAAAAAATTGAATAAACAACCGCGTTCGCTTTCTCCACTGGTGCAATTAGCGGGAATTCGCAAAAGTTTCGATGGCAAAGAGGTGATTTCCAGCCTGGATTTGACCATCAATAATGGCGAGTTTCTTACGCTGCTTGGCCCCTCTGGCTGCGGTAAAACAACCGTTCTTCGCCTGATTGCCGGTCTGGAAACGGTTGATTCCGGTCATATTTTGTTGGACAACGAGGACATCACTCACGTTCCAGCGGAAAATCGCTACGTGAATACCGTCTTCCAAAGCTATGCGCTATTCCCCCACATGACTGTGTTTGAAAATGTGGCCTTTGGTTTGCGCATGCAAAAAACGCCCGCAGCCGACATTTCTCCCCGCGTTACCGAAGCCCTGCGCATGGTGCAACTGGAAGAGTTCGCCCAGAGAAAACCGCATCAACTTTCCGGCGGACAGCAGCAGCGCGTAGCGATTGCCCGAGCAGTGGTCAACAAACCCCGCTTACTCTTGTTAGATGAATCCCTCTCTGCGCTGGACTACAAACTGCGTAAGCAGATGCAGAATGAACTGAAAGCACTGCAGCGTAAGCTTGGTATCACTTTTGTCTTTGTCACACACGATCAGGAAGAAGCGCTAACCATGTCCGACCGCATCGTGGTGATGCGCGATGGTAAGATTGAGCAGGACGGTACGCCGCGCGAAATCTACGAAGAGCCAAAGAATCTGTTTGTCGCCGGGTTTATCGGCGAGATCAATATGTTTAACGCCACGGTGATTGAACGTCTGGATGAACAGCGTGTTCGTGCTAACGTTGAAGGCCGCGAGTGCAATATTTATGTCAACTTCGCGGTAGTTCCCGGACAAAAGCTGCACGTCCTGTTACGCCCTGAAGATTTGCGCGTTGATGAAATCAATGATGATAATCATATCGAAGGCCTGATCGGCTACGTGCGTGAACGCAACTACAAAGGCATGACGCTGGAGTCGGTTGTGGAACTGGAAAATGGCAAGATGGTGATGGTCAGTGAATTCTTCAACGAAGACGATCCTGACTTTGACCACTCGCTCGACCAGAAAATGGCAATTAACTGGGTAGAAAGCTGGGAGGTCGTACTGGCTGATGAAGAGCACAAGTAAATTCCAGAGTGTGGTGATCTTCACCATTGTCGGTTGGCTTGTGTTATTTGTCTTTCTGCCCAACCTGATGATCATCGGCACCAGCTTTTTGACCCGTGACGACGCCAATTTCGTCAAAATGGTCTTTACGCTGGAGAACTATACGCGTCTGCTCGATCCGCTCTATTTTGAGGTGCTGGTTCACTCCCTCAATATGGCGCTGATTGCCACGCTCGCCTGTCTGGTACTCGGCTACCCGTTTGCCTGGTTTTTGGTGAAACTGCCGGAAAAAGTACGCCCGCTACTGCTGTTCCTGCTGATTGTTCCGTTCTGGACCAATTCTCTGATTCGCATCTACGGACTCAAAATTTTCCTCAGTACCAAAGGCTATCTCAACGAGTTTCTGTTATGGCTCGGCGTTATCGATACCCCCATTCGCATTATGTTTACCCCCAGCGCGGTGATTATCGGGCTGGTATACATCCTGCTGCCGTTTATGGTGATGCCGCTCTATTCCAGCATTGAAAAGCTCGATAAACCGCTGCTGGAAGCCGCACGCGATTTAGGCGCCAGTAAGCTTCAGACCTTCACCCGCATTATTATTCCGTTGACGATGCCGGGGATTATCGCCGGATGCCTGCTGGTCATGCTGCCCGCAATGGGGCTGTTTTACGTTTCCGACTTAATGGGCGGAGCGAAAAACCTGCTGATTGGTAACGTAATTAAAGTTCAGTTCCTGAACATTCGCGACTGGCCGTTTGGCGCCGCCACCAGCATAACGCTGACTATCGTGATGGGGCTGATGCTGCTGGTCTACTGGCGCGCCTCCCGCCTGCTGAATAAGAGGGTAGAACTCGAATGATCGGTCGACTGCTTCGCGGCGGTTTTATGACCGCTATCTACGCGTATCTGTACATTCCAATCATTATTTTGATTGTGAACTCCTTTAACAGCTCGCGCTTTGGCATCAACTGGCAGGGTTTTACTACTAAATGGTACGGCCTGCTGATGAATAACGACAGCCTGTTGCAGGCGGCGCAGCACTCGCTGACGATGGCGGTGCTATCCGCCACGTTTGCCACCTTGATCGGCTCACTCACTGCGGTCGCGCTTTATCGTTACCGTTTTCGCGGTAAGCCGTTCGTCAGTGGCATGCTGTTCGTGGTGATGATGTCGCCGGATATTGTAATGGCAATATCTCTGCTGGTGCTGTTTATGCTGATCGGCATTCAACTGGGCTTCTGGTCGCTGCTGTTCTCGCATATCACTTTTTGTCTGCCTTTTGTGGTGGTGACGGTTTACTCTCGCCTGAAAGGTTTTGATGTCCGCATGCTTGAGGCGGCTAAAGATTTGGGTGCCAGCGAAGTAACTATTCTGCGCAAGATAATACTGCCACTGGCTATGCCTGCGGTGGCTGCGGGTTGGTTGCTGAGCTTTACGCTGTCGATGGATGATGTTGTTGTTTCATCTTTCGTCACCGGACCGGGTTATGAAATTTTGCCATTAAAAATCTACTCAATGGTTAAAGTCGGCGTATCACCTGAGGTGAACGCGCTGGCGACCATTTTGTTGGTTCTGTCGCTGGTTATGGTGATTGCCAGCCAGCTTATTGCACGTGATAAAACCAAGGGCCGCTGAGGCCCTTTATTCAGGGGACGTTAAATGATGAAAAAATGGTCACGCCACCTGCTCGCGGCGGGTGCTCTGGCACTGGGCATGAGCGCCGCTCACGCGAATGACAACAACACGCTCTATTTCTATAACTGGACCGAGTATGTCCCGCCAGGGCTGCTGGAACAGTTCACCAAAGAAACCGGCATTAAGGTTATCTATTCGACCTACGAGTCGAATGAAACCATGTACGCCAAGCTCAAAACCTATAAAGACGGCGCATACGATTTGGTGGTTCCGTCCACCTATTACGTCGATAAAATGCGTAAAGAAGGCATGATCCAGAAGATCGACAAGTCGACGTTGACCAACTTCCACAACCTCGATCCGGAAATGCTCAACAAGCCGTTTGACCCAAACAATGACTACTCCATCCCGTATATCTGGGGTGCAACGGCCATTGGCGTCAACAGCGATGCTATCGATCCGAAAACCGTCACCAGTTGGGCCGATCTGTGGAAGCCGGAGTACAAAGGCAGTCTGCTGTTAACGGATGATGCGCGAGAAGTGTTCCAGATGGCGCTGCGCAAGCTGGGATATTCCGGCAATACCACCGATCCCAAAGAGATTGAAGCCGCCTATAACGAGTTGAAGAAGCTGATGCCTAACGTTGCGGCATTTAACTCTGACAACCCGGCCAATCCGTATATGGAAGGCGAAGTCAATCTGGGAATGGTGTGGAACGGCTCCGCGTATGTTGCGCGTCAGGCGGGCACACCGTTGGAAGTGGTATGGCCGAAAGAAGGTGGCATTTTCTGGATGGACAGCCTGTCTATTCCGGCTAACGCGAAAAACAAAGAAGGTGCGCTGAAGCTGATTAACTTCCTGCTGCGCCCGGACGTCGCGAAAGAAGTCGCAGAAACTATCGGTTACCCGACGCCAAACCTGGCAGCACGCAAGCTGTTAAGTCCTGAGGTCGCGAACGACAAAACGCTCTACCCTGACGCGGAAACCATCAACAAAGGGGAATGGCAGAACGATGTCGGTTCCGCCAGCGCTATCTATGAAGAGTATTATCAGAAGCTGAAAGCAGGACGTTAATACTCGTGCAACCCGGCAGGCGTCGCTGCGCCGGGTTGCTACCTGCCAATCCCTACTTTTTACGCCTTTCGACTGATTCCCTCTCCCCAGTTTCTGGCTATGCTTACAGTATTCCAGGCCGGCTTCTGAGGCTTCCAATGACAACGCTCTGGCTGCTACTTGAGTTGGCTAATCTGATCGTATTTACGCTGGTGATTCTCCCGCGTAAGCAGCCGGTAAACGCTCGTCCTTTGCTACCTGTCATCGCAACCCACCTGCTACGGCTCACCTTTTTAATACCGATCCTGGTTTTTGGTTATAGCCTGTTTTTCAGTCATCAGATTGGCCCGGTGGAGTGGGGATGTCTGATTTTGGCGATCGTAGGTAACGCGCTGGTCATCAAAGGAAAATGGGATTTGGGGGAGAGCCACACGTGGACAGGCTACTATTTACCCCGTGCAAAAAGGGTCACGCGCGGCATTTTTGCCTGGATTGCGCACCCCATGTATACCGGAATTATTCTGGTGATTATCTCGTGCAGCCTGGTTTACATTACCCGACTACCCATATGGCTAAGCGCACTGGGGCTGATCTGTTGTTTTTACATCGTAGGATTTTTGATTATGGCGGCCCTGCGTGAGGACCGCCAGCTTGTACAGGCTTAAACAGTATTATCCGGATAGCCGTTACAGCCCTTTCAATAACTTCTCAACGAACTCAGGCACTACCTGGCTTGCCGGACCGTAATACTTCTCTTCAAACTCGCTGCCTACCTGGCTCGGTTCGAGATTTAGTTCTACCGTATGTGCCCCATGCAGCCGCGCCTCATGCACAAAACCCGCTGCCGGATAAACATGTCCCGATGTGCCAATCGCAATGAACACATCTGCCATTGCCAGTGCCATATAAATTTCATCCATACCCAGCGGCATTTCACCAAACCACACGACGTGTGGTCGCAGCGGTGCCGGAAACTGGCAGCAATGACATTTATCTTCCGGGGTCACATCGCCCGTCCATTCCAGAATCTGCCCGCTTTGCGAACAGCGAACTTTGAGCAACTCGCCGTGCATATGGATAACGTTCTGGCTGCCCGCACGCTCATGCAAGTTATCAATGTTCTGTGTCACCAGTAAAAAACGATCGCCCAGCTCGGCTTCGAGTTTTGCCAGTGCGATATGCGCCGCGTTGGGTTGGATTTCCGGCTGTTGCAACTGATGGCGACGGGCGTTATAAAACGACTGAACCAGTTCCGGATTTCGACTAAATCCTTCCGGAGTCGCAACGTCCTCTACCCGATGTTCTTCCCAGAGACCATCCGCCGCGCGGAATGTTCGAATTCCTGACTCAGCGGAGATTCCCGCTCCAGTCAGTACCAGCACTCTTGGTTTTTCCATCAATTCAGGCACCACTCTGTCTCTGAAAAAGATTCGTTGACGCAGGCGATCGCGCAAATGGCGTTTATTTTTACGAAAGCGGCTTAACCGATGACCCCGACGCGACAGCATAACAACCTCTTTGTATTAATCGGTAAGATGTAGGAAAGCGGCCCCGCGCATCCCGCCGGCATCACCGTGCCGTGCCTGCTCAATACGCGGCACCCGAGCAACCGGCAGCAGATGACGTGGCAGTCGATCCGCCAGTTGCGTCGTAATAGCGGTAAAATTCGACAAGCCTCCGCCAATCACTACCAAATCAGGATCGACGATAGTCAGGATATTCCCAAGACACACCGCCAGCAAATCCAGATAGCGTTCAACGTGGGCACGCGCGTGTTCATCACCCTGCTCCCACAGCGCAATAATTTCGCGGGCATCCAGCGGTTGATGGTAGTAATGCTGATACAACCACGCAAATCCACCGCCGGAAAGATAGCTTTCGATGCATCCCAGTTGACCGCATCCGCAGCGGCGCAGCGGGAAATCAAAGCCCATCAGCGTCAGCGCATCGACCGGCAAACGAATATGACCAAACTCACCGGTGATATAGCTGCGTCCGGTGATGGATTTCCCGTTAAGCACCAGGCCGCCGCCAACGCCCGTACCGAGGATCAACCCCATTACCAGCGGATATTGGGTGAACTCGTCATCCCAGGCTTCGGAGAGAGCAAAACAGTTCGCATCGTTATCCAGACGCACATCGCGGTCAAGGCGAGCGCTGAGATCGGCGCGGAGCGGTTTGCCACTGGCGGCAGGAACATTGGCCGCGTACAGCGTGCCGTCTTCGGTTTCCGGCATGCCCGGAATGCCGATGCCTATCGAACCTTTGATGCCGAACCGCTGATCCGCTTCCGTCACCAGATTGCAGACCGCATCAAGGAAAGCGTCGTAGCTGTCGCGAGGCGTAGGAACGCGAGTTTCCCATTGCAGACGACGTTGCTTATCAAACACGCCCAGCGCAATTTTGGTCCCGCCGATGTCAAATCCGTAATACATCACCGCTCCTTGATACACGTCATCCTTCAAGATGCCTCTGCGTTGGCTACGCCTTGATGCAGCATGAATGCTGTCGTGTATTATTGTTGTTATTGGCCGCTAAGTACTCTCGCAGGATCAATATTGCTGGCGCGACGCGCCGGATACCAACTTGCCAAAAGACTCAGCACGAGTGCTGTCACCAGCACGTAAATCACATCCAGCCAGTGTAATTCCGATGGCAGGAAGTCAATGAAATAGATATCGCCGGACAGGAACTGATGGCCGATAAGCGCCTCAATCCCGTTTATGATCGGCGTCAGTTGCAACGACACAACCACCCCGATGACGACGCCTATCAGGCTACCGAACAGACCCGCCAGCAGGCCGTACCAGACAAAAATGGCACGGATCAACCCATCTTTCGCCCCGAGTGTTCTTAATACCGCAATATCGCCGCTTTTGTCTTTTACCGCCATCACTAACGTGGAAACGATATTAAAACAGGCCACGCCAATCACCAGCACCATAGCCAGATACATAATGGCGCGGATCATCTGAATATCGCGGTACATATAGCCGTAGGTGCCAATCCAGCTCTTTATGTAAACATAGTTATTGGTGACTTCACCCGCGTCTCGCACCAGCTTATTGGCGTTAAACACGTCGTTAACCTTCAGCGCGATCCCGGAAACGCTGGTTCCCATATCCAGATATTGCTGGGCATCTTCCATTGGGATCATGGCAAAGCTGTGATCGAGCTGACCGCTCAGTTGCAGGATTCCCGTCACGTGCAAACGCACGCGTTTAGGCTGCTGTAGCTTATGATCCGCGCTGGCGTTAGGGATCATAATCGACACCCAGTCGCCCTGCTTCACCTTCAGCGCATCGGCAATACCCTTACCAATGATGATTTGTTGTTCACCGGCTTTAAAATTATCCCAGGCGTGGTTTTGCACGAAGGATGGCAGCGCGCTTAAACGCTGTTCCTGTTTCGGGTCAACGCCCTTCACCTGCACCGCGCGTAAGTTCGCCCCGCTCTCCACCAGTCCGGTAAAGTTGATATAAGGCGCCGCGGCGACAATACCCGGCACTTTTTGTACCTTGTCGAGCGCTTCCTGCCAGTTATTCCACGGCTGATTTACGGCTTCAATCTCTCCGTGTGGGACTACGGCCAGAATACGGTTGTTCAGCTCACGCTCAAATCCGTTCATGGCACTTAAACCGACGATCAACACCGCCACACCCAACGCGATGCCAACGGTAGATATCACCGAAATCAACGAAACCATACCGCCGCGCCGCCGACCACGGCTAAAGCGCAGACCAATCAATAACGATAAAGGCGAAGCCATTACTCAGCTCCCATCAGGCTCAGTTCAGCCGTCAGGCGACCATCGCGCATTTCAAGCTGGCGACTCATCCGCTTCGCCAGTTGCAGATCGTGCGTCACCACCAGAAATGCCGTGCCCTGAGAGCGGTTCAGCTCGCCCAGAAGCTCGAAAATGCTGTCCGCGTTACGCGCATCCAGGTTACCCGTTGGCTCATCTGCCAGGACCAGGCGCGGGTTGTTCACCAGCGCACGCGCGATGGCCACACGCTGACGTTCGCCGCCAGACAGTTCAGACGGGCGATGACTGGCACGATGATCCAGCCCTACCGCTTTCAGCATATCCCGTGCGCGCTCGGTGATTTCAGCCGGTTTTTTCTTGCCGATCAACAGCGGCATCGCTACGTTTTCCAGTGCGGTAAAATCCGGCAGCAAATGGTGGAACTGGTAAATAAAGCCCAGCTTCTGATTACGCAGTTCCGCTTTCGCCGCCGACGAGAGCTTGCTCATTGGCTGACCGCTAAAAATGACGTCGCCGGAAGTCGGGGTATCCAGCCCGCCTAACAGATGCAGCAGCGTACTCTTGCCGGAGCCGGAGCTGCCGACAATCGCCATCATCTCACCTTCGCCGACGCAAAAACTGACATCGTGCAGTACATCGGTCTGCACAGTGCCTTCCTGATAGCGTTTGCACAGGTTGTCGCATTGCAACAGGATCTTATTCATAACGTAAAGCCTCAGCGGGTTGAGTGGCGGCAGCGCGCCAGGAAGGATAAAGCGTAGACAGCAGCGCGATGGCCATCGCCACCAGCGCAATGACGATAACCTGCAGCGGCTCAATGGCGACCGGCAGCGCAGCGCCATCCAGCAGCACACCAATAATTGGCATCAGATTGTTCAGTTGGCTGGCGAGCAATGCCCCCAGCACAGCGCCCAGCAGCGCGCCAATCACCCCGGCACTGGCCCCCTGAACCATAAACACCATCATTATCTGCCGCGGCGTTAGCCCCTGCGTTTGTAAAATCGCCACTTCCCCTTGCTTCTCCATTACCATCAGACCCAGCGAGGTAATAATATTAAAAGCCGCCACCGCCACGATCAGGCTAAGCAGCAGCCCCATCATGTTCTTTTCCATGCGCACGGCCTGGAACAGTTCCCCTTTGCGCTCGCGCCAGTCCTGCCATTTGGTGCCTTGCGGCAGCGTTTGCTGGCTCAGCGTGTCAACTTTTAACGGTTCGTTCAGCCACAGACGCCAGCCAGTGATATTACCCACCGGATAACGCATCAGACGCGAGGCATCCTGAATGTTGGTCAGCATCTGGTAGCCATCGACTTCGCTGTTGGCGGCGAAAGTGCCAATCACTGTAAACAAACGCTGGCTCGGCAAACGCCCCATCGGCGTAAACTGGCTGGCCGAGGGCACCATCACACGGATTTGATCGCCACGGTTCACGCCCAACTGCCCGGCAAGCTGCTCGCCGAGGATGACATTATACTTACCCGGTTGCAGATCTGTTTGCTTCACATTGACCAGATACGGCGTTAACGGATCTTTTTGCGCCGGATCGATACCGAGCATCACGCCGACCGCCACGCTACGCGCACTTTGCAGCACCACATCTCCCGTAGTTATAGGCGCAACGCGGTTGACGCCGTTCAACACCACCGCTTTTTCCGGCAGTTGTTGCGGGTTGAGGGAACCCTGTTCAGACGAGAGTACGGCCTGAGGCATCAGGCCAAGAATATTGTTTTGCAGCTCGCGCTCGAAACCGTTCATCACCGACAACACCGTGACCAGCGCCATTACCCCGAGAGTAATGCCTATGGTGGAGAGCCAGGAAACGAAGCGACCGAAGCGATCTGCTGCACGCCCACGCATATAACGCAGGCCGATGAATAGAGCGACAGGTTGGTACATGAAATCCGTCTGGTTGCTGTTAGCAAAGTCACGAGTATATAAGCGAAAGCGGAATGGGTAAATGACTGAACCGTAAGTGTTCGTCAGCACTATTCCTAAAAGTATAAATAAATCAATTCGCTAAAGTTGTCCCTCTTTCCTTCAGCCCGGGTCCCTGATCTTTATCTTAAAAAAACAAAATGCAGACAGTTACGCATTACAGCGCACAGCGGGTTGCGCAGGATGGCAGGCTATAGCCAACAATATGGACACGCCGTCTCGATGAAGAAAAAAGAACTATGGATTAATCAAATCAAAGGGTTATGTATTTGTCTGGTGGTCATTTACCACTCGGTAATCACGTTTTACCCGCACCTCACTACTTTTCAGCATCCGCTTTCAGAGCTGCTGAGCAAATGCTGGATTTACCTCAATTTGTACCTGGCGCCGTTTCGCATGCCGGTCTTTTTCTTTATTTCGGGGTATCTGATCCGTCGCTACATTGATAGCGTCCCGTGGACAACCTGCGTGGATAAGCGGATCTGGAGCATTGCCTGGGTGCTGGTGCTTTGGGGAGTGGTGCAATGGCTGGCGTTAGTCGCGCTCAATAACTGGCTGGCCCCACAGCGCGATCTGAGCCATGCTGCCAACGCCGCTTATGCCGATTCGATCGCGGGTTTTACCCACGGAATGCTGACCGCCAGCACCAGCTTGTGGTATCTGTACGCGCTGATTGTCTATTTTGTTCTGTGTAAGATTTTCAGCCGCTGGGCGGTGCCACTGTTGGCGTTATTTGTGGTGCTGAGCGTGGCGATCAATTTTGTCCCGACGCCGTGGTGGGGAATGAACAGCGTGATTCGCAATCTGCCCTGGTACAGCCTCGGTGCATGGTTTGGCGCAACGCTAATGGTATGGATCAAGGAGGTGCCCCTGCACCGCCATGCGGTCATTGTTCTGGTTAGCGCAATTGCCGCCGTCGTCGCGTGGCTGGCAAATGTCTCACTATTACTTTCTCTGCTTTCCATTGTGCTGATCATGAAGCTGTTTTATCAATTTGAGTTGCGCTTTGGTATGCGTGAGTCCGGCCCGTTAAGCGTGATTGGATCCAATACCATCGCCATCTACACCACCCACCGTATTTTGGTTGAGCTGTTCAGCTTAACGCTAATCCCTAAAATCAATCATACCGCCTGGCCTGCATATGCGGAGCTGGCCCTGCTGCTGGTGTATCCGTTTGCCTGCCTGCTACTGTGCACCTTGTTTGGCCTGTTGGTACGTAAAATTTCACAAAAAACAGTGGCCGACCTGCTCTTTTCCCCGCCTTCTTTATCGGCTGTCTCGCGCTAACCCCTACGCGCTTTTTGCCCCCATTCGGGGGCGAATCAATTTGCTTATGAGAAACGATCACGGATAATAAAGAACATTGCTTATCAGATGTATATCTAAACGAGATCCTGACAACCGAATGCCTGAACAACATCGTTACACGCTCCCAGCGAAAGCAGGCGATCAGCGCCAGTTGGGTGAGCTTACCGGCGCGGCCTGCGCAACGCTGGTTGCCGAAATCGCCGAACATCATGCCGGTCCAGTGGTCCTGATCGCGCCGGACATGCAAAATGCGCTGCGTTTGCATGATGAAATTCGTCAGTTTACCGACCAGATGGTAATGAACCTGGCCGACTGGGAAACGCTTCCCTACGACAGCTTTTCTCCTCATCAGGAGATTATCTCCTCGCGTCTCTCCACGCTGTATCAGCTGCCTGCCATGCAGCGCGGCGTGCTGATCGTTCCGGTAAATACCCTGATGCAGCGTGTCTGTCCGCACAGCTATCTGCACGGCCATGCGCTGGTAATGAAAAAAGGTCAGAGGCTTTCTCGCGACGCCCTGCGCGAACAGCTGGATAGCGCTGGCTATCGCCATGTTGATCAGGTCATGGAACACGGCGAATACGCCACGCGCGGCGCACTGTTGGATTTGTTCCCGATGGGTAGCGAGTTGCCTTATCGCCTGGATTTCTTTGATGACGAAATCGACAGTCTGCGTCTGTTTGATACCGACACCCAGCGCACGCTGGAAGAAGTCGATGCCATTAATTTGCTACCCGCACACGAATTCCCGACTGACAAAACGGCCATTGAGCTGTTCCGTAGCCAGTGGCGAGATACCTTTGAGGTGAAACGCGACGCCGAACATATTTACCAGCAGGTCAGCAAAGGCACGTTACCTGCGGGTATTGAATACTGGCAACCGCTGTTTTTCAGCGAGCCGCTGCCGCCGCTGTTCAGCTACTTCCCCGCCAATACGTTATTGGTCAATACCGGTGATATCGAGACCAGCGCAGAACGCTTCCAGGCCGATACCCTGTCACGCTTTGAGAATCGCGGTGTTGATCCGATGCGCCCGCTTCTGCCGCCGGAATCGCTGTGGCTGCGGGTTGATGAGCTGTTTTCTGAACTTAAACGCTGGCCGCGCGTTCAACTGAAAACCGAGAGTCTGGCGAACAAAGCAGCGAATACTAACCTCGGGTTCCAGAAGCTGCCGGATATCGCCGTTCAGGCGCAGCAAAAAGCGCCGTTAGATGCGTTACGTAAATTCCTTGAAGGCTTCACCGGTCCGGTGATTTTCTCGGTGGAAAGTGAAGGCCGCCGTGAAGCACTTGGCGAACTGCTCGCCCGTATCAAAGTGGCACCGAAGCGGATATTGCGACTCGATGAAGCCGTAGATAACGGTCGTTATCTGATGATTGGCGCAGCTGAGCACGGCTTCATCGATAGCAAACGCAATCTGGCGCTGATTTGTGAAAGCGATCTGCTTGGGGAACGCGTGGCGCGCCGCCGCCAGGATTCTCGTCGCACCATCAACCCGGATACGTTAATTCGTAACCTCGCAGAGCTGCATCCCGGTCAGCCGGTGGTGCATCTGGAGCATGGCGTGGGTCGTTATGCCGGTATGACCACGCTGGAAGCGGGCGGTATCACCGGTGAATATCTGATGCTCACCTATGCCAACGACGCCAAACTGTACGTGCCGGTGTCGTCACTGCATCTGATCAGCCGCTATGCCGGCGGCGCGGAAGAGAATGCGCCGCTGCATAAACTTGGCGGCGATGCCTGGTCACGTGCCCGACAGAAAGCCGCTGAGAAGGTGCGCGATGTTGCGGCAGAGCTGCTGGATATTTATGCCCAGCGCGCGGCGAAAGAAGGCTTTGCCTTTAAGCATGACCGTGAACAGTACCAGCTGTTTTGCGACAGCTTCCCGTTTGAAACCACGCCTGACCAGGCGCAGGCGATTAACGCGGTACTCAGCGATATGTGTCAACCGCTGGCCATGGACCGCCTGGTGTGCGGCGACGTCGGCTTTGGTAAAACCGAAGTCGCGATGCGCGCCGCCTTCCTCGCCGTAGAGAACCACAAGCAGGTTGCCGTGCTGGTGCCGACCACCCTGCTCGCACAGCAGCACTTCGACAACTTCCGCGACCGCTTTGCCAACTGGCCGGTACGCATTGAGATGTTGTCCCGTTTCCGTAGCGCCAAAGAGCAAGCGCAGATTCTGGAGCAGGTTGCCGAGGGAAAAATTGATATTCTCATCGGCACGCACAAACTACTGCAAGCGGACGTGAAGTTAAAAGATCTGGGTCTGCTGATTGTTGATGAAGAGCACCGTTTCGGCGTTCGCCACAAAGAACGCATCAAGGCGATGCGCGCAGATGTCGATATTCTGACCCTGACGGCAACGCCAATTCCACGTACGCTCAATATGGCAATGAGCGGCATGCGCGATCTGTCGATTATCGCCACGCCACCCGCTCGTCGTCTGGCGGTCAAAACCTTCGTGCGCGAATACGACAACCTGGTGGTACGCGAGGCGATCCTGCGTGAAGTTCTGCGCGGGGGACAAGTTTATTATCTGTTTAACGACGTCGAAAACATCCAGAAAACCGCTGACAGATTAGCAGAACTGGTGCCGGAAGCGCGTATTGGTATCGGTCACGGACAAATGCGCGAGCGCGAACTGGAACGCGTGATGAACGATTTCCACCATCAGCGTTTTAACGTGCTGGTGTGTACCACCATTATCGAAACCGGGATCGACATCCCCACCGCTAACACCATCATCATCGAACGAGCGGATCACTTTGGTTTAGCGCAATTACACCAGCTGCGCGGTCGTGTGGGACGTTCTCACCACCAGGCTTACGCCTGGCTGCTGACGCCGCATCCGAAAGCAATGACCACCGACGCGCAAAAACGTCTGGAAGCCATCGCCTCGCTGGAAGATTTGGGCGCAGGTTTTGCGCTGGCGACCCACGACCTCGAAATTCGCGGCGCCGGGGAATTACTGGGTGAAGATCAGAGTGGTTCCATGGAAAGCATCGGCTTCTCACTGTATATGGAACTGCTGGAAAACGCGGTCGATGCGCTCAAAGAGGGACGCGAACCGTCGCTGGAAGATCTCACCAGCCAGCAAACCGAAGTTGAACTGCGCATGCCATCACTGCTGCCGGATGACTATATTCCCGATGTCAACACGCGACTGTCGTTCTACAAGCGTATTGCCAGTGCGAAAGGCGAAAACGAGCTGGAAGAAATTAAGGTTGAGCTGATAGACCGTTTTGGCTTGCTGCCCGACCCGGCTCGTACGCTGCTGGATATCGCCCGTTTACGCCAGCAGGCTCAGAAACTGGGGATCAGAAAGCTCGAAGGCAATGAAAAAGGCGGTACCATTGAATTTGCCGAGAAAAACCACGTCAACCCGGTCTGGCTGATTGGTTTACTTCAAAAGCAGCCGCAGCACTTCCGTCTGGACGGTCCAACCCGGCTGAAATTCATGCAGGAGTTGAGCGAGCGTAAAACGCGGATCGACTGGGTCCGCCAGTTTATGCGTCAGCTTGAAGAAAACGCCGTAGCATAAGCATAGTGAACAGGCCGGGTGAGCACACCACTCACCCGGCCTGATGAATTTACAAACTCTTTGCACTTCCCTGCACTTCCCGACACAGCAAACAGCCATAATTCTCGTTTACTTTTACATAATAAAAACCACGTAAAAACAATGGATTTATGGTGATGTTAAACAATAAACGACTCTCTCGCTGGCTCGCGTTTTTTACGCTTGCAGCGACATTCGCGTTAGCACTTCCGGCTCAGGCAAACACCTGGCCGCTGCCGCCACCGGGAAGCCGTCTGGTAGGTCAGAATGCCGTTCACGTTGTTGAAGACAATGGCGGTTCTCTGGAAGCGATTGCGAAAAAGTACAATGTCGGCTTTCTCGCGCTACTGCAGGCCAACCCTGGCGTTGACCCTTACGTACCACGTCCGGGCAGCGTTTTGACGATCCCGTTACAAACTCTGCTACCTGACGCCCCGCGCGAAGGTATTGTTATCAACCTCGCCGAACTGCGTCTTTATTATTACCAGCCGGGGACCAATTCGGTGACCGTGTATCCTATTGGTATTGGCCAGTTAGGTGGTGACACGCTGACGCCTACGATGGTAACCACCATCTCTGATAAACGCGCCAACCCCACCTGGACGCCGACGGCAAATATCCGCGCGCGATACAAAGCAAACGGGATTGACCTGCCTGCCGTTGTGCCTGCCGGTCCGGATAACCCGATGGGCCATCATGCAATTCGCTTAGCGGCATACGGCGGCGTGTACCTGTTGCACGGTACAAATGCTGATTTTGGCATCGGAATGCGCGTCAGTTCCGGCTGTATTCGTCTGCGCGACGGTGATATCGAAACCCTGTTCCGTCAGGTAACGCCCGGAACTAAGGTCAATATTATCAATACGCCGATCAAAGCATCCGTTGAGCCTAACGGCGTGCGCCTGGTGGAAGTACACCAACCGCTGTCCGAAAAAATCAATGACGACCCGCAACTGCTGCCGATCGTGCTGAACGCGTCCATGCAGACATTTAAAAATGCGGCGCAAACAGATACCGCCGTCATGGATCATGCGATGGAGATTCGCTCAGGCATGCCGGTCGATGTGACCCGTCATCATGACGTTGCTCAACAACCGCTGTAAACGTAGCGTATAAAAAAACCCCCGCTGGATTTTATTCCGCGGGGGTTTTTTAATTAACTCGCAGTGGCATTGCGATGGGTTAAATCTTATTTGTAGATAACAGCAGTTCCGTGAAGAGTGTTAGGACCGGTAACGGAAGTAATACGGAAAGACTTCGCCCCCATCTCATCGGCTTTCTGCGCCAGTTGATCTTCCAGAGAACCTAAGTTAGTCCCCGCATTCGCAGAAATAGTACCGACTTTCTCTTGACCCGCAGGGGTGGACTGAACTTCAACAGCGGCAAAGCTTGCAAATGACAGTGAGCTAAGAACAGCAGCGACAAACAGTGTTTTTACGTTTTTCATGATAGTGACCTTTAGCAGATGAATGGGTGTCGAAAATATTAACTTAACGATCGATAGGTAAATCATAGATGTGATCCAGGTCACACGTCAACATTTTTTTATAATGATCGTTATATAAAATATAAAGGTCTTATTTTTCATGCTAATAGCTATAAATTATTTTTATCGTGAATCCGCTGGAGTGTGCAGTCGAATATTTTTATAATGGTTATTCAATAAACCCAACAAAGGTACATCGGCACCATGACAACTGAAACGACAGGTTGTGCAAAAAAAAGCCGTGGCCGACCAAAAGTGTTCGACAGGGAAGCCGCGCTTGATAAGGCCATGACACTCTTCTGGCAGCACGGATATGAAGCGACCTCACTCGCCGATCTCGTGGAAGCCACCGGCGCAAAAGCGCCTACGCTGTATGCGGAGTTCACCAATAAAGAAGGGTTGTTCCGTGCCGTACTGGACCGCTACATCACCCGCTTTGCGGCGAAACACGAAGCCCAGCTGTTTTGTGAAGAAAAAAGCCTTGAGTCCGCACTGGAAGACTATTTCACTGCTATAGCGACCTGCTTTACCAGCAAGGACACCCCGGCGGGATGTTTCATGATTAATACTTCTGCGACGCTGGCAGCCTCTTCCCGCGATATTGCACACACGGTGAAATCCCGCCATGCAATGCAGGAACAGACGCTTACCCAGTTCCTTCACCAGCGCCAGCAACGAGGCGAAATTCCGGCCCATTGCGACGTGCAAAAACTGGCCGAATACCTGAACTGTATTTTACAAGGTATGTCGATCAGCGCCCGTGAAGGCGCAACGTTTGAAAAACTGATGCAGATCGCACACACAACCCTGCGACTGTGGCCCGAACTCGTCAAAGCTTAACCCTTTCCCACAATTCCCCCGCTGTACTCACACCACCGGGAGCTGATAAAGCCCCCGGTTAGATTCCCGTTCTATTGACCCTACATTTCTCATTGTTTTCATCGTGTTACCCGATCATTTTTTGAAAAAAGTATTGATAACGACAATTATTATCAGCAATATTCGCATTTGTTTTAATACCTGTTTCACAATGTAACCATCGGTTTCTCTACCGCTATAACAGAAACAGACCGACTTTTTTAAAAGGAATACAAATGCATAAGCGTCTCTGGGTGCTCAATCCTCTTCTGTTATCTTTAACTCTACCCGCCGTTGCGGCTGAGGAAGAGAACCTCATCGTCAGCGCCAACCGTAGCCAGCGCACAGTGGCAGAAATGGCGCAAACGACCTGGGTTATTGAAGGAAGCGAAATTGAACAGCAAGTTCAGGGTGGTAAAGAGTTCAAGGATGTTCTTGCTCAGTTAATCCCCGGAATTGATGTCAGCAGTCAGGGACGAACCAACTACGGCATGAACATGCGTGGTCGCGCCATTGTCGTGCTAATTGACGGCGTCCGTCTGAACTCCTCGCGAACCGACAGCCGTCAGCTTGACTCCATTGACCCATTTAACATTGCGCACATTGAAGTCATTTCAGGCGCAACCTCACTTTATGGCGGTGGCAGTACCGGCGGATTAATCAACATTGTCACCAAAAAAGGCCAGCCGGAGCGTGAAGTAGAACTCGAACTGGGGGGCAAAAGCGGCTTCAACAATAGCAACGATCATGATGAACGCGTTGCCGTGGCGGTAAGTGGCGGAACCGATCGCGCTTCCGGGCGTATGTCCGTCGCGTATCAACGATTTGGCGGCTGGTATGACGGTAATCACGATGCCCTGCTGCTCGATAACACCCAAACCGGGTTACAGCACTCCGATCGTCTGGACGTCATGGGCACAGGGACGATTGAACTTGACGACAACCGTCAGTTGCAACTGGTTACGCAGTACTATAAAAGTCAGGGGGATGACGATTACGGGCTGGATCTCGGCGAGAACATGTCCGCCGTGACCGGAAACGGCAAAGCATATACCAGCAGCGGACTGAATTCCGATCGTATTCCCGGCACCGAACGTCATCTTATTAGTCTGCAATATTCAGATGCAGATTTTTTTGGCCAGAACCTGGTCAGCCAAATCTATTACCGTGACGAATCGCTGAAATTCTACCCCTTCCCTACGCTCAGCAAAGGCAAAGTCACCAGTTTCTCCGCATCACAGCAGGACACCGACCAGTTTGGTGCCAAAATTACCCTCAACAGCCAGTTGATGGATAACTGGGAGCTGACGTGGGGTGTCGATGCCGATCACGAAACCTTCGACTCCAATCAGAAATTCTTCGATCTGGCCTGGTCCCTGCCCTCCGGCGGTATGGATAACCGTACCGCTTATACCACCGGGCGTTACCCCGGTTACAGCATCACCAACTTCGCGCCTTTCCTGCAAAACAGCTATGACATTAACGATATCTTTACCCTCAGCGCCGGCGTGCGCTATCAGTGGACCGAAAACAGGGTTGATGATTTCGTTGGCTATGCTCAACAGCAGGGAATCGCGACCGGGCTTGCGAACTCTGCCGATTCCATTCCAGGCGGCAAAACCGATTACGATAATTTCCTGTTCAACGCCGGTATCCTTGCCCGCCTGACCGACCGTCAGCAAACGTGGTTTAACTTTTCTCAGGGCGTGGAGCTTCCGGACCCAGGGAAATATTACGGTAACGGTACCTATTCGCTGGTTGGCGATCATTACCAGCTCCAGCGCAGCGTCAACGTGGCGGATTCACGTCTGGAAGGGATTAAAGTTAACTCGTACGAACTGGGGTGGCGCTATACCGGCGATAGTCTGCGCACGCAACTGGCCGCTTACTACTCGACTTCAGATAAATCGATCGTTATCAACCGCAGCGATATGACCATTAACGTTCAGCCCGACGATCGCCGCATTTATGGCCTTGAAGGTGCGGTGGATTATTTCATTGCGGACACGGACTGGAGCCTGGGTGGCAACTTCAACGTCATTAAATCGGAAGTGAAACAGAACGGTAAATGGCAAAAATGGGATGTCACGCTGGCCTCACCGTCCAAAGCAACCGCGTGGGTCGGCTGGGCACCAGAACCGTGGACCTTGCGCGTACAGAGCCAGCAAACATTTGATCTGACCGACGCCAGCGGTAACAAGCTAGATGGCTATAACACGATGGACTTTATCGGCAGCTATCAGCTCCCGTTGGGTAAGCTGACCTTCAGCGTGGAAAACCTGCTGAATGAAGAGTACACCACACTGTGGGGACAACGTGCGCCACTGCTGTATAGCCCAACCTACGGCAGCCCGTCACTGTATGAATACAAGGGCCGGGGTCGTACTTTTGGTCTGAACTACGCCTTAACCTTCTGATAAAAAAAGCCCCCCAGCCTGAGCGAATGGGGGGCTAATGTTCAGGATAATGCTATTTTACGCTTTGTTATTCAGTACCAACTGTCCGTTGTTATCCAACGGAATTTGCGCGCCGGGGTCCTTATCCATACGGATTTTCCCCTGCTGATCGCCAATTTTGTACGTCACGTCGTAGCCCAGCATCTTTTCAGATTTGTCATACACCGTTTTACAACGCTGCTGCGTGGTGGTGTAAGTATCGTTTTCCTGCATCGAACCCTGAATCTGGTTACCTGCATAGCCGCCGCCTAAAGCACCGGCCACGGTGGCAATATCTTTACCACGTCCACCGCCAAACTGATGCCCAATAACACCACCCGCAACCGCGCCCAGTACGGAACCCGCGATACGGTTTTCATCTTGTACCGGCTTGCGGTGGGTGACCGTTACGTTCCGGCACTCCTGACGCGGTGTTTTTACCGACTCTTTAATCGGTGTTGCAGAGACAACTTGCGCATACTGTGGGCCACGCTCGAAAACGTTCAGACTGGCCACCGCTGCAACACCCAGCGCAGCAGCTACGCCAATCCCTATACCCGCCAACATTGATTTATTCACGGGACTTCCTCCTTTTTTGCTATTAGCAACAACTTTGCAACAGAAGGTGAGGAATGCCAATCAGATTACGGATGAAAATAGCGGGAGGTGGAGCGAAAGCGGAATGATTCAGACAACTCTGAAGGAAGGCGTCGGATGCGTAAAATCATCCGACGCCACAGGTCGATATTAATGCAGTTTCAGACGCGGGCGAATCACCCGGTTGATACTGCCGACCAGCATCATCAGGCCGGTTTTGAAGTAGCCGTGCAAAGCAATCTGGTGCATGCGGTACAGTGAGATGTACACAAAGCGCGCAATACGTCCTTCCACCATCATCGAACCACGGGTCAGGTTGCCCATCAGGCTACCCACGGTAGAGAAGTTAGAGAGCGAGACCAGAGAGCCGTGATCTTTGTACTGATACGCTTTCAGCGGCTTACCGTTCATCTGTGCCAGAATATTGTTCATCGCGCAGGTCGCCATCTGGTGTGCTGCCTGAGCGCGCGGAGGCACAAAACCGCCTTCCGGGCGAGCGCAGGAAGCGCAGTCGCCAATCGCGTACACGTCAGGATCGCGCGTGCTCTGCAGAGTTGGCTCAACCACCAGTTGGTTAATACGGTTCGTTTCCAGACCGCCAATGTCTTTCATAAAGTCTGGCGCTTTGATACCCGCCGCCCACACCATCAGATCGGCTTTAATGTATTCGCCATCTTTGGTGTGCAGTCCGCCTTCATCAGCGCTGGTTACCATCGTCTGGGTCAGTACGCGTACGCCCAGTTTGGTTAACTCATTATGCGCAGCACCGGAAATACGCGGCGGCAACGCAGGCAGAATACGCTCACCGGCTTCGACCAGCGTAACGTTCAGCGCGTCATTGGTCAGCCCTTTGTAACCATAGCTGTGCAGTTGTTTTACCGCATTGTGCAGCTCAGCGGAGAGTTCAACACCCGTCGCACCGCCGCCCACAATGGCGATATTCACTTTTCCGTTAGCGCCCAGATTCGCGGAATACTTCAGGAACAGATTCAGCATCTCCTGGTGGAAACGACGCGCCTGATGCGGGTTATCGAGGAAAATGCAGTTTTCTTTCACGCCAGGGGTGTTGAAATCGTTGGACGTACTGCCCAACGCCATCACCAGCGTGTCATACGGCACTTTACGCTCAGGAACCAGTAGCTCACCCTTCTCATCGCGCAGCTCAGCGAGAGTAATGGTCTTCGCTTCACGATCGATATCCACCACCGAGCCTAACTGGAACTGGAAGCCATGGTTACGGGCATGAGCCAAATAACTCAGCGCATCCACACCTTCGTCCAGTGAACCCGTCGCCACTTCATGCAGTAACGGTTTCCACAAGTGACTGTGGTTTCTGTCTACCAGTGTGATTTTGGCCTTTTTCTTACGCCCGAGTTTTTTACCCAGCTGCGTCGCCATTTCCAGTCCGCCAGCACCGCCGCCGACAATCACGATCCTTTTCAATGGTGTAGTCAACGTGACCCCCTCAAATTTATTAACCAATTGTTAATTAAAAGTTATGAGCATAGCCTTTAATTAACAACAAGTTACGGCAATGAAAATGTTCTTCGAGAGTGAGAATAACACGAACGGTGCATTGGTCATACCAAAATTGATATGTATCAAGTTTTGATGCTGAAAAGATAGACAACCGGAACTTTAAGAACAAAAAAACCAGCCCGATGGCTGGTTTTTTACACACTCAATAAGAATTAACCTAACGTCTTGAACGCTTTGATGCGCTGCAAATGCGGAGAGATATTCTTAAACTTATGCGTCTGCTCTTCGTCCCAGACTATCTCGTAAAAATGATGCAGCTCTTCCGACGAACGCTGACTGTTAAGCGCTTCATCATGACGTGACAGGATCACCAGGCAGCGATCGCGATTCTTCTCACGGAAATTGGTCACGCATTTTGTTGCGATGTCTGCATACTCCTCAGGTCTGTCGATTTTGCCTTCCATGTTCTCATACGGGAACAGGTTGGGATTAAACACTACCTGACGAATATCACACAGGAAACCAATCCGTTCAGCCCAATATCCCCCGAGCCCCACACCACAAATCAGCGGACGGTCATCCACATTCAGCTGCAGCATTTTGTCCACTTCTTTCAGCAGATGCTGCATATCATGTTTAGGATGCCGCGTACTGTAGCTAATCAGCCTGACATCCGGGTCGATGAATTGCAGCTGCAACACCTTCTCATGGTTGCCCGGGCTGTTAGAGTCAAAACCGTGTAAATAGATAATCATCGCATCCTCGCCAAACTTGCGTTAATGACCTGCTTTCTCTTCCTGCCAGCGCTCATGAAGTTGGTTAAGCTGAGTGCTTACCGTCTTCCAGCATGCCGAGTCCATCAGTTCCTGACGTGAAAATGAACCTTTATGATACAAACGTGTAACACGTTCTGCATTGATCGGCGACAGATTATCTAACACACTGACCGCTCCCTTACGATTATTGCAGACCAGGATCATATCGCAACCTGCATCCAGCGATGCCTGTCCACGCTCCGCATAGCTTCCCATTATCGCCGCCCCTTCCATCGACAAATCGTCGGAGAAAATGACACCATCGAAGCCAAGCTCCTGGCGTAGCACCGTTTTCAACCAGTGAGGTGAGCCACTCGCCGGACGCGGATCGACATCACTGTAGATGACATGCGCAGGCATAATGGCATCCAGTTTGTTTTCCGTAATCAACGTCTGGAACACGGACATATCTTTCGCACGAATCTCGGCTTCTGGGCGTGGATCGGTTGGGGTTTCTTTGTGTGAATCCGCCGTCACCGCCCCATGTCCTGGGAAATGTTTACCGGTCGTTTTCATGCCAGCAGCATGCATCCCGTCAATGAAGCGGGTCGCCATCGCCAGCGCTTTTAGCGGATCGGCATGGTAAGAACGCTCGCCGATTGCCGCGCTGATATGGCCCACATCCAGCACGGGTGCAAAGCTGATATCAATGTCCATCGCGATCATTTCGCTGGCCATCAACCACCCTGCGTCCTGAGCCAGTTTGCCGCCTTCTTCCAGACCGTGCAACGCAGCAAAGGATTGAGCTGCAGGCAGGCGGGTAAAGCCCTCACGAAAACGCTGTACGCGTCCGCCTTCCTGATCTACCGCCACCACCAGATGGTTACGTGACGCAGCCCGGATCTGACGCACTAATTCACGCAGCTGTTCCGGGTCATGATAATTTCGGGTAAAGAGGATCAACCCACCTACCAGCGGATGTGCCAGAATCTCACGCTCTTCAGCGTCCAGCTCATACCCTTCGACATCCAACATTACTGGGCCCACACTGCTCTCCTTATCCTTTAATTGTTAGCTGCCGCCAGGTTTCATCGGCCAGCCTGATAAATTGTCGATCGCCGGTTTGCCGCCAGCGATACTCAAACCACCCCGCCTTCAGCATCATTATCCAGGGTTGCCATTGTCTGACCTGTCGCCACAAAACGTCTGGCTCAATGTGCGCTCGTTGGGCGTAGGTGCTAACCAACTGTTGGTGCTGGGATTCATCGCTAACCCATACTGCCGCCAGCTCCAGGGCAATATCACCGTCTCCGGCGTATTCCCAGTCAATCAGCCGCAGCCCTGATGCCGTACGTACGATGTTGTCACCGTGAACATCCATATGCAGCGGCCCCAGGCGCAAAGGTCGAGGCTCACCTCGTTTCCTTAGCCGCTTCAGCGCGCGCAGCCAGCATGGTGTACGACGCGCCGGATCGCCACACTGCCAGTACTGTTCAAGTAGCGGAAGCAGGCTGATTCGCCAGCCCAATCGGGGTTGCTGGTGCAGATGATACAGTAAGCCTGCGAGTTCGTCGGCGTCCGGTAATCTGGATTCTACCTTACCGTGAAAAAACTCGACTGCCATCCACCCACGCGTATAAAAATGAGGACGTGGCGCAAGGCTTTCTGGCAGGTGTTTTAACGCATGATATTGGCGTAAGAAATGAGATTCCGGCGCGTCAGGATCGTGATGGCAGCGCAGTACCAGCCGGTGGGAACGGTGTTCAATGATGCAGCTCCCGCCGCTCAGGCCGGTTTGGCTGGTTGCGACGGGATGATACTGCGGGAAATAGCGCGACAACACTTCGCCGCGCGTGAGTCTGCTATTGTTGCTGAACGGCACCTTTACCTGACCAGATTATCTCGCCAGTTTGTACCAGCATTAATTGCATTTGCAGCGCAGGCGAATTGACGTTGCCGGATGCGCTGGAATAAAGCACATACTGCGCGCCAACGTTACGGGCGATACCAATCGCTTTACTGCGCGTTCCCAGACTGTCATTCGGAGACAGACCTAACTGCTGTTTGGCGACAGCCAGCTGTTGGGCAGAAATCAGCGTAAACTTACCATTATTCGCCAGCGCGTTACGTAAGGTTTCGGTGGCTTCACCCGCGTTCAACGAGCCATTGGTGCGGTTATTCACGCTATCAACCAGCAGAACGCCGCCCGCTTTGACGCCGTCGGCCTGCAGCATTTTGCCGACCATCGGCTGCATAGCCCCGTTCCAGTCATAGTGACGTTGACGTGGCGTCGGCTGCGCCGTTTGGTCCTCATGCTCAATTGGGCCCGGCTGCTGCGGTATGCTTGGCACCGTTGGCACAACCGGCACCGGCTGTTGCGGCTGCGCAGGCTGTTCCGGTACCGGCTTCACTTCCTCTACCGGCGCGGGCTCACGTTGCGCCACACAGCCAGAGAGAAACATCGCCAGCGCGGCAATCAGTGCGTAGCGATTCATTTTGTTCATCAAGATTCACCCCTTACAAATAAAGATAAAGTCTAACCTTGTGCGCCCCCAGAAAATTGGCGCTGCCGTACAGCGTCACCGACGAATGAGCCGGAATAGTCACACTGCGTGGCGCTTCCAGAGGGTGCATTTCCAGCCCTCTGGCGTCATACCAGTAAAACCGATAATGAACGGTAACGGGTTCTTGTCTTTCGTTATAGAGTCGCGAGGATGCCGAAGCCTGAATATCAGACGTTGTTAACGTGGGCTGCTCTGCTGTAATACCCGCCGCCAGAATTGTTGATTCCATCACCAGCGACTGTTCATCACTTACTGGGATTTCAGGGTGTGAACGACAACCCGCCAGCAACAACAAGCCCAGTGAAAGCGCAATGCATCCTCTGGTCATGCTTACAGACCTTTATGCGCAAGCATTGGGCCAAGCGCACGTCCACCCAGCAGGTGCATATGAATGTGATACACCTCCTGCCCCCCGTGGCGGTTGGTGTTCATGATTAAGCGGTACCCATCTGCAGCAATGCCTTCCTGCTCAGCAATTTTCGCCGCAACGGTGATCATGCGGCCCAATGCCTGTTCATGTTCCGCCGTCACATCGTTGACAGTTGGGATCAGAATGTTAGGAATGATCAGGATATGCGTTGGTGCCTGAGGGGAAATATCACGAAACGCAGTGACCAGTTCATCCTGGTATACGATATCCGACGGAATCTCACGACGAATAATTTTGCTGAATATAGTTTCTTCTGCCACGACGTTTTCCTTTTTCATTAACAGCCCAAGCGTTTTGCCATGCTACGCCGGGTAACTCTGCGAGTATAGAGTATGAGCGAGTTCCTCACGCTCTTTCAACTTTAACCCTCGATTTTTTAAGCGAAAACCTCAGTCAGTGCTGCTCTTATAACCATTTTCCTGCGCTATTGCTCAAGCATAGTACTGAAACAATATTTCATTTATGTCGTAGCATCTGTTTACACATTAATTGCTAATGCGTATATTTCGCATTTGTATTTACATGCGCATTTAATAGTTTACAACCAAAGGGTTCATCACAACTACCGGTGATTCGAACTTAATATTAATAATTATCAAGGACTTTTCGATGTCTTTCACAACACTCAACGGGAATGTTCAACGCCAACCGGGGCTTGCCCCTTCTTTGCTGGCAGCATGCATCACGCTAGCCCTTTTACCTTCCACCAGCCTCGCAGCCCCTGCAGAAGAGACAGTGATCGTGGAAGGTTCTGCTCCTTCGGCATCCAGTGAGGAGCAAGATTACAGCGTTAAATCAACGACCGCTGGCACAAAAATGCAAATGACACAGCGCGATATTCCGCAATCGGTCAGCATTGTCAGCCAGCAACGCATGGAAGATCAGCAATTGCAAACGCTGGGTGATGTGATGGACAACACGTTGGGGATAAGCAAAAGCCAGGCGGATTCAGATCGCAGCAGCTATTACTCGCGCGGATTTCAGATTGATAACTATATGGTCGATGGGATCCCGACCTATTTTGAATCCCGCTGGAATCTCGGTGACGCCCTTTCTGACACCGCCCTTTTTGAGCGTGTCGAAGTGGTCCGTGGCGCAAACGGGCTAATGACCGGGACGGGTAACCCTTCAGCCTCCATTAACATGATCCGTAAGCATGCCACCAGCCGCGAGTTCACCGGTAATGTTTCAGCGGAATATGGCAGTTGGAACAAACAACGCTATGTGACCGATCTGCAAAGCCCGCTTACGGCAGACGGCAACGTGCGCGGTCGCATCGTGGCGGGTTACCAGAATAACGACTCCTGGCTTGATCGCTACAATAGCGAAAAAATGTTCTTCTCCGGGATTGTCGATGCCGATTTGGGTGACACCACCAGCCTGTCTGCGGGCTATGAATATCAGCGCATTGATATCAACAGCCCAACCTGGGGTGGATTGCCGCGCTGGAATACCGATGGCAGTAAAAACAGCTACGACCGTTCGCGCAGCACTGCGCCGGACTGGGCTTACAACGATAAAGACTTCAACAAAGTGTTTGTCACCATCAAACAGCGTTTTGCCGATACCTGGCAGGCGACCATGAACGCCACCCACTCCGAGGTCAAGTTCGACAGTAAAATGATGTACGTCGATGCCTATGTTAATAAGGCCGACGGCACGCTGATTGGCCCATATGGCAACTATGGTCCGGGATATGACTACGTCGGAGGAACTGGCTGGAACAGCGGCAAACGTAAAGTGGATGCTGTCGATCTATTTGCCGACGGCGGTTACGATCTGTTTGGTCGTCAGCATAATCTGATGCTGGGCGGCAGCTACAGTAAACAGAATAACCGTTATGAAAGCTCGTGGGCGAACGTTTTCCCCAACGAAATCGGCAGCTTCTATACCTATGATGGTAACTTCCCTGAAACCAACTGGAACCCGCAGTCATTGGCTCAGGACGATACCACGCACATGAAATCGCTGTACGCCGCAACGCGTATTTCGCTGGCCGACCCACTGCATTTGATTGTTGGCGCACGTTACACCAACTGGCGTATCGACACCCTGACCTACAGCATGGAGCAAAACCACACCACGCCGTATGCGGGTCTGGTATATGACATTGACGATAACTGGTCTACCTACGCCAGCTATACCTCAATCTTCCAGCCGCAGAACAAGCACGACAGTTCCGGTAAATATCTCTCTCCGATCACCGGCAACAACTATGAGCTTGGTCTGAAGTCCGACTGGATGAACAGCCGTTTAACCACCACGCTCGCGGTGTTCCGCATCGAACAGGATAACGTAGCGCAATCAACCGGCGTGCCAATCGCCGGTAGCAATGGCGACACGGCCTTTAAAGCGATGGATGGTACGGTCAGTAAAGGGGTCGAATTCGAGATTAACGGTGCGATCACCGATAACTGGCAGATGACGTTTGGTGCGACACGCTATGTTGCAGAAGACAACGAAGGCAATGCAGTAAACCCAAACCTGCCGCGGACCACGGTCAAACTGTTTACCCGTTATCGCCTGCCAGCCATGCCGGAACTGACCGTTGGCGGTGGAGTTAACTGGCAGAATCGTGTTTACAGCGATACGGTCACGCCTTATGGCACATTCCGCGCGGAACAGGGAAGCTACGCCCTGGTAGATTTGTTTACCCGCTACCAGGTAACAAAAAACTTCTCAGTGCAGGGTAACCTTAATAACCTATTCGATAAAACCTACGACACGAATATCGACGGTTCTATCGTTTATGGTGAGCCGCGCAACGTCAGCGTTACCGCCAGCTACCAGTTCTGACACCGGGTATTGCGTAGAATCGCTAACTCGCTGACTTAGGTTGCAAATTCTCATCAAACTCCAGCCGCTTTCTGTCGGGTTCTACCGCAGTCAGCGGCTCCACTTCTGCAAGCGTCTGCTGACAGCGCCCCACCAGCACCTGATACTCGCGAGTGCCCTGTTTTTTCCACACCAGTTCCTGCTCAGTTAACATGCGAATCGCTTTCGCCGGGCTGCCGACAATCAGATGGTTGGCAGGCATCTCAGCGCGCGCTTTCACAAACGCCGAAGCACCAACGATACTGTTTTCACCGATGGTCGCACCATCGATAATCACCGCGCTCATGCCGATCAGCGCGTTACGCCCAATCACACAGCCGTGCAGAATCGCCCCGTGGCCGATATGTCCGTCCTCTTCCACCACCGTATCCTGGCCGGGAAATCCGTGCATCACGCAGTTATCCTGGATATTCGCCCCATCTTTAACCACGATACGCCCAAAATCTCCGCGCAGGCTGGCGTTGGGACCAACATAAACACCTTTGCCGAGAATGACATCGCCAATCAGCACTGCGGTTGGGTGAACATAGCTTTCTGCAGGAACTACCGGGATCATCCCGTCAATCTGGTAAATCGGCATGGCTTCTCCTGTTACACCTCGGCTAATCCGCCGAAGCGTTGATAATAGAGCGGACCCGGCGCGGGCAGTTCCCCCACCGAGCTCTCGCCTTTTTCGCTGACGAAAACCTGGGCGCCGGGCGCAACACGTTGATAAATATTAATGCACAGCTGACGCGCCGTCTGACCCAGCCAGTGAGCAGGCAACAATTCTTCCGGCAGCAGCGGATCTTTGAGCACAACCCGACGATAGAAGTGAATGAGCAACAGGCGGATCTGGAAGCAGCGCTCTGGCGTAAGTTCGTCCGGCCCGGCGTCACGCAGTAGCGGTAACAACGGACGGAACAGCGTGATAAACGCCTCGTACATGGCATTTTGTTCGGTTAAGTGCCAGCACCCTTCTACCCGCTCACGCAGCGCAGCGCGGGAGAGTGCCAACGGCGAATGCGCCTCAAAAACGATGACGTTTTCCGCCACCCCAGCTTCATGGAGCAGCGACTGTACGTCCGCCAGCTTTTGCGATGGCGACGCCAGCAGACTCGGCGCCAGTACGCCAAAACCTTGCCATAACAGCTGCTTTTTAACTTCGGCCAGGGTATTTTTCTCCAGCCCCTCCGACAGCAGCAGCAGCCAGGTACCGTCCCACTCAGGGGCGTTGGCACGGTAGATTTTGCTCTCGGCGCGGCGCGTCAAGCGTAGCCCTTTATCACTCAGGCGGTAGAAACTGCGACGGCCGATACGTACTACGTCCAGCCATTCTTCTTTATTAAGGCGAAACAGCGCGGTACGTACAAAACGTTCACCGAAGCCAAGCCCTTCCAGCAGCGCGGCAACGCTACCGAGCCAGACTTCTCCACCGCGTTGCGATAAACAGTCCCCGTAAAGCGAGGCGATAAGCGAGGTGCCGCTGACCGGCATTGCGGTTACCGCCTGCTGAATAAAACTATCGAGTTTTTCCATATGATTCATACTGTTGTCTTTTTTGTCCTTTTTGAATCATAGCACAGGAAAATTTCCGCGGTATGGCAGGAATTTGTAGGCCGGATAAGGCAACGCCGCCATCCGGCAACTTGTGCGCTCTCGCCTGATGGCGCTGCGCTTATCAGGCCTACGAGGCTTAGCCGTTGGCGGCAACTTTGCGCAGGTCGAACACCCGGCACGCCTTTCCTTCTGAGCGCGGAATGCTGCCGCAGTTAACAATGCTTACGTCCGTTGAAATACCGACCATCGACTTAATACGATGACGCAAATGATGGCAAATCTGGCAGCGCTGCTCATGGCTTAGCACCAGGCTGCTCTCTTTAAGCTCCACGCGTACCGAAAGCGAATCAAGATGTCCTCGGCGATCCACTTCCAACTGGTAATGCGGAGCCAGATGTTCAATCTTGAGGATCTCTTCTTCCACCTGCGATGGGAAGACGTTGACGCCGCGAATAATCAGCATATCGTCGCTGCGCCCGCTAATGCGATCCATACGACGCATCGTGCGCGCGGTACCCGGCAGCAGGCGCGTCAGGTCGCGGGTACGATAACGAATGACCGGTAGCGCTTCTTTCGTCAGCGTGGTGAACAGCAGTTCGCCGTGCTCGCCGTCGGCCAGTGGCGTACCGTCATCCGGATTGACCACTTCCGGGAAGAAATGATCCTCCCATATTGTCGGACCATCACCCGTTTCGATGCACTCCATCGCCACGCCCGGCCCCATCACTTCCGAGAGGCCATAAATATCCAGCGCCGTAATACCCAGGCGACGTTCGATCTCCGCGCGCATCCCCGTTGTCCACGGCTCTGCGCCAAAGACACCGGTACGCAGCGAACAACCCCGCGCGTCACCGCCCATCTGGCGCTCCAGCTCTTCAATCAGGTTCAGACAGTAGGATGGCGTGACCATAATCATGTCAGGTTTGAAATCGCGAATCAGCTGCGCCTGTTTCTCGGTTTGACCGCCGGACATCGGGATAACCGTTGCCCCCAGGCGTTCCGCGCCGTAGTGCGCGCCCAGTCCGCCGGTGAAAAGGCCATAGCCATAAGCGACGTGGATTTTATCTTTCGCGGTACCGCCTGCGGCACGCAGCGAGCGGGCGACGATGTTAGCCCAGGTATCGATATCATTTTGCGTATAGCCCACCACCGTCGGTTTACCCGTGGTGCCGGATGATGCATGGATACGCACCACCTGCTCCATCGGTACCGCGAAGGTGTCGAAGGGATAGTTGTCACGCAGGTCCTGCTTGGTGGTGCAGGGAAACTTGCTCAGATCGCTCAGCTCACGGAAATCATCCGGGTGAACCCCCGCCGCGTCGAACTTACGGCGGTACATCGGGACATTTTCATAGGCGTGTTTTAACGTCCATTTCAGGCGCTCGGTTTGCAAAGCCTGTAATTCGTCACGCGATGCGGTTTCAATCGGATCTAATTTTGTTGTTGTCGTTGTCATTTTGTAGGGCACTCGCAGGTCAATTAGCTCACACTCGCTCAAGGATCATGGCAATGCCCTGACCCACGCCAATACACATCGTACACAGCGCATAACGTCCATTGCGTCGTTCCAGCTCCAGCGTTGCGGCCAGCGCTAACCGCACACCGCTCATCCCCAGCGGGTGACCTAAAGCGATAGCCCCCCCATTGGGATTCACGTGTTCTGCGTCATCTGCCAGTCCAAGCTGTCTCATCACCCCCAACGCCTGGGCGGCAAAGGCTTCATTCAGCTCAATCACATCCATATCGTTGATATTCAGCCCGGCGCGCTCCAGCACTTTTCGTACCGCAGGAACTGGCCCAAGCCCCATAAACTTCGGCTCCACGCCCGCCGTCGCCATCGCGACAATGCGTGCACGCGGCGTTAGTCCCTGGGCCTTTATGTGTTGCTCGCTGGCTACGATCATTGCTGCCGCGCCGTCGTTCACCCCAGAGGCATTGCCTGCGGTAACCACGCCGTTCTTACGAAACGGTGTTTTCAGTTGTGCGAGTTGCTCCAGCGTGGTTTCTGCACGCGGATGTTCATCTTCACGTACTGCGCTAACTGCCCCTTTCTTGCCAATGATTTGTACCGGCACAATTTCCTGCGCCAGAATGCCGTCACGCTGGGCTTTCGCCGTGCGCTGCTGGCTGCGATACGCAAAGGCGTCCTGGTCCTCTCGGCTTATATTTAACAATTCAGCTACATTCTCCGCCGTTTCCGGCATGCTGTCAGTTCCGAATTGTTGCTGCATGAGCGGGTTCACAAAACGCCAGCCAATGGTGGTATCAAACATCTCGGCCTGACGCTGAAACGGCGCGGTGGCTTTGCCCATTACAAACGGCGCGCGTGACATTGACTCAACACCACCAGCGATCAGCAGGTCGGCATCACCGGCTTTGATCGTGCGAGCAGCGAAGCCGATTGCATCAAGCCCGGAGCCGCACAGACGGTTGATGGTCGTGCCGGCAACGCTGTGCGGATAACCCGCCAGCAGGGTCGCCATATGCGCCACGTTGCGGTTATCCTCGCCCGCCTGGTTGGCGCAACCGAAGATCACATCGTCAATAGCGCTGGGATCCAGGCGTGGGTTGCGGTTGAGTAATTCACGCAACGGGATGGCCGCCAGATCGTCGGCACGCACGCCTGCCAGCGCCCCGCCGTAGCGACCAATCGGGGTACGAATACCGTCACAAATAAATGCGTCACGCATTAGACTTCTCCTGTAATCGTGCCACCGATGCGGTGGGATTTGCCGCGAAACAGAGCCACGGTTTTGTGTTGCTGATTGACAATTTCAATGTCGTAAACGCCAGTGAGTTTGCCTTGCTGCTTAACCCGCGCGGTGGCGGTCAGTTTGTCACCTGCAAAGGCCGGACGCAGAAAGTCGATACTGGCCGCTGAGGCTACTGCCGCCAGTCCCTGACTGTTGCAGGCGTAAGCAAAGGCAGTATCCGCCAGTGAAAACAGTTGCCCGCCGTGACAGGTCTGATGGCCATTCAGTTGCGACGGCGACACGGTCATAGTCATCTGCGAATAACCGTCGTCCATCTCAATAATTTCAATCCCCAGCGCCTGCGCGCAGGTGTCTTTCACATACATGGCGCGGGCGTTGCGCCAGGCTTCGTTACTCATGACGCATCTCCATCAGCGCTTTCTGGCGCAGCAGCGCACTCGGGCGATAGCGTTCTTCGCCGTAGTGCTGTTGTAGATTTTCCAGCAGACGAAGCACACGTCCCCAGCCGAGCGATTCGCCCCAGGCCAGCGGCCCGTGCGGGTAGTTGACCCCCAAGCGCATGGCGGCATCGATATCCTCGGCGCTGGCGACTCCTTTTTGCAGCGCATCCAGCGCTTCGTTCGCCAGCATCGCTACCGTGCGCCATACCAGCAGCCCTGGGTAGTCGGCAATACGCAGCACTTTTTTGCCCTGCTGCTGGAAGTAGTACACCGCTTTGTCGGTGGCTGAAGCCGGGTTGGTTGGTGCGCTTGCCAGCACGACGGTGTCGCCCGCAGCATGGTCATACACCACCACCGGGCGCTGGTGCCGCACGCTTAAGGCCAGCGCGGTTTCACCGGTCGTTTCAAGGAGCAGCACATCATCCAGTTCAGTGACAACGTCACTCTTGATATTTTTTGCTGCATTTTCAGGCGCTACCGCTGCAACAGCCAGTTCAGGCGATACCTCAGCAGGCCAGCAATAGACGCCGTGGCCGCTCTTCTTGCCCAAACGCCCCGCCAGAGCGAGCTCCTGTTGCAGCAAAGACGGTAGAAAACGGCGGTCCTGCCAGAAAGCGTTAAACACCGAACAGGTCACGGCAAAGTTGACATCCTGACCAATCAAGTCGGTCAGCGCCAGCGGTCCCATCGGGAAACCGCCGCCGTCGCGCAGTGCCGCATCAATCACTTCCGCTGACGCAACCTGTTCTTCCAGCGCGCGCCAGGCTTCAGCGTAATACGGACGCGCCACGCGGTTGACGATAAAACCCGGAGTTGAGCGGCAGCGCACCGGCTGCTTGCCCCAGGCGATTACGCACTGGCAAAGCTGCTCGACTACCTCGGTTGAGGTGGCAAGGCCGCTCACCACTTCCACCAGTTTCATCACCGGTGCAGGGTTAAAGAAGTGCAGCCCCGCCACACGTTCCGGATGCTTCACTCCCGCCGCAATTGCGGTAATTGAGATCGACGAGGTATTACTGGTCAGCAGCGTTGACGGCAAACAGATCTCCGCCAACTGACTGAACAGCGCTTTTTTAATTTCCAGCCGCTCGGAAGCGGCTTCAATCACCAGTTGTGCATCGGCAAGCTGATTCAGTTCAGTCGCGGGGGCGATCCGTGCCAGCAGCTCACTGGCCTGTTCCGCACTGATTTTTCCACGACCAACACGAACGTCGAGTCGCTGGCGAATACCCTCAATGGCGCGAGTAATCGCCTCAGCGGAAATGTCATACAGCAGGACCGAATGTCCGGCGCTGGCAGCCACCTCGGCAATGCCTGCACCCATTGTTCCGCCGCCGATCACGGCAACGCGGTGAAGAGTTTGCGTCATGGCTTATTTCCCGCTGAACTGTGGTGGACGTTTGGCGAGGAAGGCGCTGACCCCTTCGCGATAGTCGTCGCTGCGACCGGCCATGCGCTGGTAGTCGCGCTCAAGCTCAAGCTGCTGATCCAGCGTGTTGGTTTCGGAAAGCTGCAAGGCTTTCTTAATCAGCCCCAGGCCATAGGTCGGCTGCGTCGCGAAATGGCGCGCCATGGTCAACGCGGTATCTTTCAACTCGGCATCGTCGACCACTTGCCAGATCATGCCCCACTGCGCGGCCTGTTCGGCGCTGAGGTTATCGCCAAGCATCAGCAAACCCACAGCACGAGCGCGACCGGCTACGCGCGGCAGCACCCAGCTTCCGCCGCAGTCCGGCACCAGACCGAGCTTGCTGAAGGCCATGACAAACTTCGCCGAGCGCGCGGCGAGGACGATGTCGCAGCCCAAGGCCAGTGTGGCACCGGCACCAGCGGCAACGCCGTTGACGGCGCAGATAACCGGCTTCGGCAGCGCGGCTAAGCGGCGCACCAGCGGGTTGTAGAAGCGTTCCACCGACATGCCCAGATCCGGCGCGGGGCCGCTCGGGTCAACGTTACGGTCGTTCAGATCCTGTCCGGCGCAAAATCCGCGTCCGGCGCCGGTGATCAGCAGGCAACGAATGGTGTCGTCGCGCTCGGCCTGTTTCAGGCAGTCGGCAAGCTGCTGGTGCATCACGTCGTTAAAGCTGTTGAGTCGGTCCGGGCAGTTCAGGGTGATAGTCATCACGCCCTGCTCCACTTCGCTGAGAATAAATACGTCCACGATTAGCGTCCTTTAAATTCCGGTGTGCGTTTTTCTAAAAAGGCGCTGACGCCTTCACGACGATCTTCGGTGCCGCTCAGCAGCGTAAACAGCTGACGTTCCTGCACCAGACCGGCCTGAAGACCCACTTCTTGCGCAGCGCGTAGAGACTGTTTTGCCGCCCGCAGCGCCAGCGGTGAGTGACGGGCGATGGTCGCCGCCAGCTTGAGCGCGTATTCATCGGAGAGGTTCGCCGGGTGAATGTCACTCACCAGCCCGGCCTGTTGCGCTCGTTCTGCATCAATGCTTTCACCGCTCAGCACCATTCGGCTGGCCAGCGCTTTGCCAACACAACGGATAAGCCGCTGCGTACCGCCCGCCCCTGGCATGGTGCCGAGAGTAATCTCCGGCAGACCAAAGCGGGCGTTATCCCCGGCAATCACCAGGTCGCACAGCAGAGCCAGCTCGCACCCGGCTCCCAGCGCGTAACCGTTAACCACCGCGATCAGCGGCTTGTTGAAGGCATCAATACGTGCCCACAGGCGTGGGCGAATATCGTCGAAAGTGGCGGGCAGATCTTTTTCCGCCATTTCGTTGAGATCGGCTCCGGCAGCGAAGTAGCGCGGGTTGCCGCTAATCACGCAAACGCTGATGCTGGCGTCCGCCGCCGCGCTTTCCAGCGCGTCAGCAATCTGCGTTAGCAGCGCATTGTTCAGGGCGTTACGCGCCTGTGGGCGGTTCAGGGTCAGTTGCAGTACACGGTCGTGACGGGAAATCAGCAGTTCGCTCATGCCATCCCCCGCGCATCGAAGTCGACCACTACGTCACCGCTGGTTGGCAGCGCCTGGCAGCTCAGCACATAGCCCGCCGCCAGTTCATCGGCTTCAAGGCTGTAGTTGGCGGCCATCGCCACCTCGCCGCTGACCACCTTGCATTTGCAGGTAGCGCACACGCCGCCTTTACAGGCGAACGGCAGGTCAGCGCCCTGGCGCAACGCGGCGTCGAGAATGCTGTCATCTTCCGCATTCAGTGAAATCAGGCGATCGCGCCCATCCTGACGAAGGGTGACCGTGCGGCCTTCCGCCTGCACGCCGGTGACGCGTTTCACGCTGGTCCCCGGCGTATTGAAACGCTCAAGGTGAATGGATTTTTCCGCTATGCCCAGTTCGCGCAGTGCCACTTCGGCTTCATCCATCATTGCCGATGGGCCACAGATAAAGGCGTCGTCAAAGCGGCTGAAATCGAGCAGGTTTTTGCCCAGCGCACGCAGTTTGTCGCCGTCGATACGACCCTGTAGCAGATCGCTGTCCATCGACTCCTGACTGAACAGGTGCACCACCTGTAAACGCTGCGGATAGCGGTCTTTCAGATCGGCCAGCGCCTGACGGAACATCATGCTGTGGCTGCTGCGGTTGCCGTAGATCAGCGTGAACTGGCTGGCCGGTTCGGTCGTCAGCGTCGCTTCAATAATCGCCATCATCGGCGTAATGCCGGACCCGGCGGCAATCGCCAGATATTGGGCTTCGCGCTCGGCCTGCGGCTGGTAGCCGAAGTGCCCTTGCGGCACCATCACCTCCAGCGCCATACCCTGCTGGATATCCTGCTGGGCATAGCGGGAGAAACGCCCACCGTCGATAGCTTTAACCGCGACGCTAATTTCCGACGGCGAGCGGCTGCGACAAATGGAGTAACACCGACGCAGCTCTTCTCCACCGAGGTGAGCTTTCAGCGTCAAATGCTGGCCCGGTCGGAAGGCGTAGTCATTACGCAGCGCGTCGGGAATGGTGAAAGTGATGGTCACCGCATCGCGCGTTTCCGCTTCGACGTTGGCCACGGTAAGCGAATGAAATGTTGTCATCGCAACCTCAAATACATTTAAAGTAATCAAAGGGTTCACGGCAGCTGTCGCAGCGATACAACGCTTTACAGGCCGTGGATCCGAATTCGCTAATCAGCGAGGTATGGGTGCTGGCGCAGCGCGGGCACTGTACGTCAGTTGGCATTTCGGCATGGCAGGCGTGGGCCTGCGGCGGGCTGATACCATACTGGCGCAGGCGTTCGCGGGCGTCCGGGCTCATCCAGTCAGTGGTCCACGGTGGGTCAAGCTGCAGGACGATATGTACTGGCGTATAGCCGTGCTCCGCCATCACCGCCCGAATGTCCCCCAGCAGATGTTCGGTGGCCGGGCAACCCGAGTAGGTTGGCGTAAAGCCAATCACCCAGCCGTCGCCGTGACGCTCAACGCGGCGCACCATGCCGAGGTCGGTAATGGTCAACACCGGGACTTCCGGGTCTGGAATGGCGCTTAGCAATCCCCAGACGGTACGCACCTCCGGGGGTGCGATTGCGGCGAGACGTTGCATAGCCACCTCCTGTTACCACTGCTGGCCGGGATACGACCGCGGTAAATACTGCATCTCTGCCAGCATCGGGCCGAGATGTTCGCTGTGCAGCCCCTGCTTGCCGCCGCGACGGAACGCCGCTTCTTCAGGGATTTGCAGACCCGCATCGAGCAGCGCGGTGTGCACCGTGGTCTGCCATTCAGCTTCTAATTCGCGCGGGTCAACGGCGATGCCCTGCTCGCTCAGGCTGATGTCCAGCTCGTCGGCCATAAACAGTTCACCGGTGAAGCGCCACAGGTTGTTGACCGCCTGCTGCATCAGTTGCGCGGAGTAGTCAGTACCATTCCCCAGTCGCTCCAGCCAGCCGCGGCTGAAGCGCAGGTGATAACGCACTTCTTTCAGTCCTTTGGCAGCGATAGCGGCAATCTGCTTATCGCGGCTGTTAACCAAACGAGTGAATAGCGCCACATGCCAGACATCGATAAAGAACTGGCGAGCGATCGTGTCGGCAAAGTTGCCGTTAGGCTGTTCCACCAGCAACAGATTGCGGAACTGACGCTCGTCACGACCAAAAGCCAGTGTGTCTTCGTCGCCGCTACCCGCCAGTTCGGCGGCGTAGCTGAGGAAGTTGCGCGCCTGCCCCAGCAGGTCGAGGCCGATATTAGCCAGCGCCAGATCAATCTCCAGCTCCGGCGCATGACCGCACCAGGCACCCAGACGCTGAGCCAGCACCAGGCCGTTATCGCCCAGACGCAGGGCATAGGTTGCAACGGGATTCAGGTTATTCATCGTTGCCTCACATATGTTCCATGCCGTCCGGCACGGTGTAGAACGTGGGATGGCGATAGACTTTGCTCTCCGCCGGGTCAAAAAACTCACCGCGTTCTTCCGGCTGTGACGCAACAATTTCGCTGGCTTTCACCACCCAGATGGAGCAGCCTTCGCTGCGGCGTGTATAGGCATCGCGGGCATTTTCCAGCGCCATCTGGTCATCGGCGGCATGCAGACTGCCAACGTGACGGTGCGATAACCCTTGTTTGCTGCGGACAAAAACTTCGTATAACGGCCAGTATGTTTTGCTCATGACTCTCTCCTTACGCCGCGTCGCGGGCCTGTTGCTTTTCGGCGTGCGCCAGTGCGGCCTCGCGCACCCATGCCCCTTCTTCCCAGGCCTTACGCTTTGCGCCCAGACGTTCGTGGTTGCAGACACCACGACCGTTGATGACCTCATTAAATTCCTGCCAGTCGATCTCACCGAATCGATATTTCCCCGTCGCTTCATCAAGCTGTAGGTCGGCGTCCGGCACGGTCATACCGAGAATTTCTACCTGCGGGACCGTGTTATCAACAAAGCGCTGACGCAGTTCGTCGTTGGAGTGCAGTTTGATTTTCCACGCCATGCTGCGGGCGCTGTTCGGTGAGTTGTCGTCGTTCGGGCCAAACATCATTAGTGCAGGCCACCAGAAACGGTTGATGGCGTCCTGCAGCATCTGACGCTGATCCTCGCTACCGGTAGCCAGCGCCATACACGCTTCGAAGCCCTGACGCTGATGGAAGCTCTCTTCTTTGCAGATTTTGACCATCGCCCTGGCATACGGGCCGTAGGAGGTACGACACAGCGCCACCTGGTTAACAATCGCCGCGCCATCGACCAGCCAGCCGATCACACCGATATCCGCCCAGCTGAGGGTTGGGTAGTTGAAGATGGAGGAGTATTTCATCTGGCCGTCGAGCATCTTCTGGTACAGATCTTCACGCGCGCAGCCCAGTGTTTCCGCCGCGCTGTAGAGGTACAGGCCGTGTCCGGCCTCGTCCTGTACTTTTGCGAGCAGAATGGCCTTACGCCGCAGCGTGGGTGCGCGGGTTATCCAGTTGCCTTCCGGCAACATGCCGACAATTTCCGAGTGCGCATGCTGGCCAATCTGGCGGATCAGCGTCTTACGGTATGCGTCCGGCATCCAGTCCTGCGGCTCGATGGCCGTTTCCTGCGCGATGCGCTGGTCAAAGCGTTGTTCTTCTGTCACGTCATCACCTTATGATTCCGATAATCTCAACAAACAAATATTTATGAATCACTTTGTTTTATAAAAGTTACATCTTGGTTAAATAAAACCACAAATTATGTTTGCTGGTTTTGCGATACTTGTCGCAAATGGTTTTTGTTTATCCATTAATAACAGATAGATACCCAATGAAGGTAAAGTGTTCGCGATCTCATTGTTAATAAATTATTAAAATCTCACTTGCATTTTGTGATTCATAAAAGAACTATTTAAAGAGATATTACGGAACACATCTGGAGATTAACGATGCAGCAGTTAGCCAGTTATTTATCCGGTGCCTGGCAGACAGGCCGGGGCCGCACCCGCACCATCCACCACGCCCTTACCGGTGAAGCGCTTTGGGAAGTGACAAGCGTTGGACTGGATATGGCGCAGGCGCGCCGCTTTGCTATTGAGCACGGCGGCAAAGCGTTACAGGCAATGAGTTTTATTGAGCGCAGCGCGATGCTAAAAGCGGTGGCGAAGCATTTAATGGAACTGAAAGCCGATTTCTATGCCATATCCGCGCAAACCGGAGCAACGCGCGGTGACAGCTGGGTCGATATCGAAGGCGGCATTGGCACGCTTTTCACTTATGCCAGTCTCGGTGGCCGCGAGCTGCCGGACGATACGCTGTGGCCGGAAGACGAACTGATCCCGCTGTCCAAACAGGGCGGTTTTGCCGCACGCCACGTGCTGACCTCCAAATCCGGTGTTGCGGTGCATATCAACGCCTTTAACTTCCCCTGCTGGGGTATGCTAGAGAAGCTGGCGCCAACCTGGCTTGCCGGGATGCCAGCCATTATCAAACCTGCAACCGCCACCGCGCAGCTCACTCAGGCAATGGTGAAAGCGATTATCGACAGTGGCCTGGTACCGAACGGCGCAATTAGCCTTATCTGTGGCGGCGCGGGCGACCTGCTCGATCACCTCGACAGCCAGGATGTGGTGACCTTTACCGGTTCTGCTCATACCGGGCAGCAGTTGCGCGTGCACCCCAACCTGGTGGCTAAATCGGTTCCTTTCACCATGGAAGCGGATTCACTCAACTGCTGCGTGCTGGGTGATGACGTCACCCCAGAACAGCCTGAGTTTGCATTGTTTGTACGTGAAGTAGTGCGCGAGATGACGACCAAAGCCGGGCAGAAATGTACCGCTATCCGCCGCATTATCGTGCCACAGTCGCAGGTGAAAGCAGTCAGCGAGGCGCTGATTACCCGTCTGCAAAAAGTGGTAGTGGGCGATCCGGCGCAGGAAGGCGTGAAGATGGGGTCGCTGGTGAATAACGATCAGCGTCAGGACGTACAGGATAATGTGAATCGTCTGGTTGAAGCCGGGTGTGAGGTGCTGCTGGGCGGAAAAGCAGATCTGAGCACGGCTGGGGCTTTCTTCCCGCCAACGCTGCTGTTTTGTCCGCAGCCGGATGAAATTGCCGCGGTACATGCAATTGAAGCCTTTGGTCCGGTCGCCACGCTGATGCCGTATCAAAATACCGGGCATGCCATGACGCTGGCGCGCGCCGGTGAAGGCAGTCTGGCAGGAACGCTGGTGACGGCGAGCGGCGAACTGGCGCGAGAGTTTGTCCTCGGTGCGGCCCGCGCCCACGGGCGTATTCAGGTGCTGAACGAAGAGTCCTCGACGGAATCGACCGGTCACGGCTCTCCGCTGCCACAGTTGGTCCACGGCGGGCCTGGACGTGCAGGCGGCGGTGAAGAGCTGGGCGGTCTGCGCGCGGTGAAACACTACATGCAACGCACCGCCATTCAGGGCAGCCCAACCATGCTCGCGGCGGTAAGCCAACAGTGGGTGCGTGGCGCTCGGGTGGAGGAAGATCGTATTCACCCGTTCCGTAAATACTTCGAAGAGATCCAGCCGGGCGACAGCCTGCTGACGCCACGTCGTACACTGACCGAAGCGGATATCGTTAACTTTGCCTGCCTCAGCGGTGACCACTTCTACGCCCATATGGACAAGATTGCAGCAGCCGATTCCATTTTCGGCGAGCGCGTGGTGCACGGTTACTTCCTGATTTCCGCCGCAGCCGGTCTGTTTGTTGACGCGGGCGTCGGTCCGGTGATTGCCAACTATGGCATGGAAAACCTGCGCTTTATCGAGCCGGTTAAGCCGGGCGACACTATCCAGGTGCGTTTAACCTGCAAACGCAAAACGGTGAAACGTCAGCGCAATGCCGAAGAAAAAGCGACCGGCGTGGTGGAGTGGTCGGTGGAGATCTTTAATCAGCACCAGCAGGCGGTGGCGCTGTATTCCATTCTGACGTTGGTTGCGCGTCAGCATGGGGATTTCCCGGCGTAAGATTCCGGCGTAGCTTCGCTCGACCAGGCTTGAAACAAAAAAGCAAAAAGCCTGCTTAGTTTCCTAAGCAGGCTTCTTAAATATGGCTCCTCTGACTGGGATCGCCTTAGCCAATAAATGGCTAATAAGTAAGCTAAACCTGAATTTCCTGCTTGTCAAGACCACCAGAATGACCACCTTTGGTAAGGATAGGCATCAATGGCTCGGCTCCACACTGAGGAGCTTCCGAGCCTATAGTGATTAACACACATTAACGCGGCCCATGAATAAACCTCAATGACATATTATGTGCCTGATTTAACCAACCGGACACATTGCCAAATTAACGATGGCTATCTGAGAGGGCCTCCAAAAATGACTATTTATTTACTACAGTAATAACTCCAGCCTTTGTCTTGCTTGACTGGTCAATCGCTTAATACCCAGTGACCGTGCCATTTCTGAGACCTTATTTTCGCCATCAATACTAAGAGCCAATGCTCGTAGCTCTTCAATTGGGATTGCATCAACCTGACGAACATCGTAATCCGTAGCAGGCAAACGGTATGAGCTCCAGTCTACTCGTTGCGATTCTGACAGCCATACAAAATTTTCACCGGAACGATCTGCTGCAACGTGATAGTGTTGGTCCACAATCTCCATGACACGCTCGCGAATCAACCTGCCTGAACGGTTAAATCCATGTGCGCGTGCAATGCGCTGCACCAATGTGGAATCAAGTAAAGGTGACTCACCATTAACCACTTCTGCGATAAGAGCGCTTAGAGTTTCATCATATTCCGGTACATAAAATTTCTCCGCATCGATTTTGCTCTGCCAATCCTGTAAATCAATCATTACATATTTGCCGGTATTATCGCTCCGTTTTACATCTGTTACCGCCGAACAGGCATACTTCAACTCAGGCAATACATCTTCTATTACAACTCCCGCGTCTACTGAAATGGCAACAGATTCAATATCTTTTACAGGAACAGCGATATCTTCGTCATTTGCGACTGGCGTGATAACAGGAGTTGAATCTCCTTCTTCAACGGTTTGTACAGTATCGTTTTCTACTGAGGCAATCCTGACCAGCTCTGCGGCTTCAGCTATTGCAGCTTCAATGGCTCTGGACTCTTCCAGCAGGCCATTAATCGCTATATCCAGTCTTTCCAGCGCCCCCTCCTTATCAACCCACCACTCTGTTGACCAAAGACGAAGCAGTTTCCAGCCCAGCCCCTGCAGAATCGTGCTGCGAACTTTATCACGGTCACGCGCAGTCGCTGCACTATGGTAGGTGGCACCGTCGCATTCAATCCCTACAAGAAAGTCGCCAGGTTTATCTGGATGAACGATTCCTAAATCAATGCGAAAGCGTGACACACCAATCTGCGGTACAACGTGCCAGCCTTTTTTTCTCAGCCCATTTGCAACAGCTTCCTCAAACGGTGAGTCATATCCCCCAACCGAACCATGAACGGCCTGTGCCAGAGCCATTGGGCCACGCTGGGCAAATTCGATAAAATGCTTAAGGTCGGCGACAGCTCGTGCACTTGTCCGGTTAAGATCGATCAAAGATGGCTCAAAAGAACTGAAAACCAGCATTTCCTGACGTGCACGGGTTACAGCAACGTTAAGACGGCGCCAGCCACCATCACGGTTCAATGGGCCAAAGTTCATCGACATAGTATTAGCACCAGGCTCTGTCGGACCATAACCAATTCCGAGCATGATCAGATCGCGCTCATCACCCTGAACAGTCTCAAGGTTTTTAACCACAACAGGTTCTTCCAGTTCGGGCTGGAAGAATGGTTCAATTTCAGGGTGCTGTTGACGAGCGCGATCTAAAAGATCATTAATGAGTTTTTGCTGCTCTGTATTTAGAGTGATAATGCCAATAGATTTGCCAGACGCAATAAAGGTTTTATCCGTCAGGCGTTTTACAGTCTCAGCCACCATAGCTTCGGCTTCAGCCTGGTTATGACGCCCTTTGCCTTTGGAATAAACGCCGGCAACGTTGCGCCACTGGACAGCACTTTGCTTTGTTTCAGACGCAGGGAAGGTAATGAGATTACTGTCGTAGTAACGATGGTTAGAGAATGTGATCAGGCTTTCATGACGACTCCGGTAATGCCAGCTCAGACTGTGATTATACAAACCCGCAGCCAGGCACTCATCAAGGATGCTTTCCATGTCTTCTTCAGTGTCATCGTCAGTTTCATTTGCCGCACGGTTAAAGAAACTAGTTGGTGGCATTTGGCGCGGATCACCCGCAATGACCACCTGTTTACCACGGGCCATTGCGCCAATAGCATCCCAGGGAGATATCTGTGATGCTTCATCAAAAATCACCAGATCAAATAACGCCAGCTCCGAAGGCAAAAACTGGGCCACTGAGAGCGGACTCATCAACATACAGGGGGCAAGCTTAGACATCGCATCGCCCATTTCTGCAGCCATCTGGCGGACGGGCTTATGGCGGCGCGATTTCTGCAACTCATGCTTAAGCAACGCAAAGCCACCTTGCTTGCTGATCTCATTTTTCGCGGGTATCACACCACACAAACGGGAACGAATATAGCGGATAGACAGTTCTGCAATACGGTCGGTCTGGGTACGATAGGCCTCAATATCACTCATATGTTCAGCAGGAACGAAATTATGCAGCAATGGTTCAGAGTCAATCACCCACGAAGCAAACCAGCGGCAATACGCAATTTCAAAAAACTCAACTGCACTTTTATCGTTTGAATCCAACTGGATCAGAGTATCGAGCAGAGGCAATAATCCCTGAGCTACCGCGTCTTCCCGCACCCGACTCCAGTCACTCCAGGCTTTCAGCGCAGATTGGTGATGAATAATACCCAATGCACAATCACGTAAGGCTGGTATAGCCAAACCACTTTCTGACGCATTGAGCAAATTGCAGAATCTTACTTTGGCTTCATTGAGGTCAGATATAGAGGCTCGCAGTTTCTGGGTGAGTACAGCAATAATCCCCAGCGGACTAAGCAAGTCATTAGCATCAATAACTAACGTTTTAACCGCAGAACGGAGCTCTGCAAGTTGCTGAGGGGATGAAGCAAAACTGCCCAGAGCATTCCGAATGGCGTCAACCAGATCCAGTGAGTTCTGTAGATCAGAGTTATCGGTATCAAGGCCGTTCCACCCCGGCAGAATCGCTGTCAAAGGAGCCAGCTCTGATAGCCTCTGGTGTAATGCCTGAAGCTTATCAATAACGGGAAGATCGATGGCAAGGTCGGGGGGCGCGCTAAGCAAATATTGTCGAACCACTTCGCCAATGACTTTCTTGCGAGCATTGGTGGCGAAGAACCAAAACTTTTTGTCAGCCTCTTCGAGTGAGTGTTTAATCTGTTGAACATTGACGTTCTGCCAGCTATTGCCGGGATAGGATACGGACAAATGCGCTTTACTGGATTCAATTTCCGTAAGCAGACTGATTGCCGTTTTAGCCGCATCAATTCGAGCCGCAGCATCCGGAGCAAACATAAAACTCAGATCAATACCTGCCACTTTAGACAACAGCTCACAAAGTGAGACCAGTTGAAGCAGCCTGTCAGGTTCATTGGAATCCGGAGTGATGCCCGTCGCTTTAAGTAATTCTCCTGCGGCTTTTTCTAGATGCTCAATTTTCTCCGGGATTGCCTGAGCTTCTGTGGTCAACGACGCTTGCCAGCCGTTGGTCCAGTCAGTTTGGTTTATAAGTCCAAAATATGTACCATGCTGTTTAAAAGCATCACGGTTGAGTTCAAGACGTTTGGCTATCTCTCTGAACGCTGTCATTTGTTCAGCAGTATGCAGAGTACCAGCAGGCCAGGTGAATTGCGGTGTTGTACTCCCGGCGTCTTTGATGACACGCCCCATTGCCTGATGGAGAGTCAGGCCATTAGGCCATCGTAGATGCAGTAACCGAACAACCTCATTTAACTTGTCACGCAAACGTTGCACTTTACCCGCTTCTGCTTCCCACTCACTGGTGGTCAGCACATCGCGCGCATCCCAGGCTCGTTCAAGCTGTTTAAGGAAATCCATTTTTGAAGTCTTACTGGAGTGCAATTCCAGACAAAACTCTCCCAAACCTTTTGCCTCCAGTCGGCGGTAGACCACATCAAGCGCAGCTTTCTTTTCGGCAACAAACAATACACGCCGACCCAGCGCCAGGTTATGGGCAATCATATTAGCAATCGTCTGGGATTTACCGGTACCAGGTGGCCCATCCAGTACAAAATCACGGCCTTTGGCGGAAGCGACAACGGCGGCAATTTGCGAGGAGTCGGCAGGTAACGGCAGGAAAAGGTCGTGTGTACTGATGGCATCGTCGAGTTTATCAACCTCAACAATTTCGCCGCTATTTTCCAGTACAGCATTCTCCTGACCGCGTTCAATAAGATATTTTACCAGAGGGCTTTGCATTAACTGCGGAGCACGACCGACAAGATCTTTCCACATCAGATATTTAGCAAAAGAGAAGGTGCCAATCACGACATCCCGGGTGACTTCAAAACCGACCATATCCCGTACTGCACGGCGAACAGTGTTCCAGATACCCTCCACATCAATGCCGCTTTCATCCGTGGGCAACTCACCATCAAGACCGTTGATCGTCAATGCAAAATCGTTGTGTAATAGTTCGAGTAACGTCAGGTTGAAACGCGGCTCTTCTTCCAGCAAACGCATGGTCACGCCTGACAGTGCGCTCTTGCGATCAAGTTGAATCGGCAGAAGGATCAGCGGCGCAGAATAGCTCTTGGGGTCATCAGCCGATTTTTTCCATTTAAGGAAGCCTACCGCAAGAAAAAGCGTGTTAGCACCGCCCTCCTCCAGGTCACTCTTTGATTTACGATACAGATCGATGAGGGAGGATTCCAGACGATCTTTTTCAAGCAGTGACACAACTTCCCCACGATCAAGCGCAAGCTGAGCATACTCTTCCTGCAGGTTAGCGTTTGTTTGCTGGCGATATAACTCTGCATCACGCCCTCCCGACTCCAGGTCTGGCATTGAGACAATGCGTATTCGTTTGCCTTCTGCCAGTTTATCTTCCAGATGCCCTGGATTTGTACATATCAGCCGGATACCTTTCGCATTTTCGGGCATGTGTAACAGACGGTTACGAGTCGTTAAATCAAGTAGCTTGCGCTGCCAGTGCGCCAGCCGACTGGCGGCTTCTTTCTTACCTTCAATGTCGATATCTAAATCAAAGGAAGGGAGTATTGGGGCATCTTCAAACCCATGCCGAACATCTGCTGCTAAGTTAGTCGGGTTTTCCAGACGAGTGATGCCCAATGCCAAAGGACGAATTTTTTGCATTCGTGCACGGCGAGTATCAATAGCGGCATGAAATTCCTCTTCCGTCAGGTGTTTTAGCGCAACCTCACACGCCTGCGAGAATGAAGGTGGATATTCCTTAGTCACCAGGGTTGTTTCGAATACCACCATTTCTTTCAAATCAACACGTTTACGAACCGAAGAAACATCCTCAGTCACTAATTGCGCAAACTCCTGAGGTTGAAGCCAGAAACCTGCAAAAGCATGTCCTTCGCTAAGGAATACCAGTGCGTTAAACCCAATTTGCTCCAGCGTGGAGGCAAACAAGAGCGTTGTATCCAGACAGGTAGCGACTTTACCCTCCAGGATGGCACCGGGTGTACGAATTTTCTGCCCATTACGCTCAAAGCTGGCGGGAGGTAGCGCATAGCTGATACCCAAATTACAGACCGCTGTCCAGAGCGCGGACGCAATCTCCCATACGCGAGTTCTGGACTGGCTTTCATATCCATCCAGCGCATCGTTTTTCCCGGCACTACGCAGAACGTCTGATGTAGCTTTGAGGAGACGGTCTACGGCAGGATCATTCGGCATAATGAAAGAGGGCAGCAGCTCAGACATCGCATTGCCACCCCACTCATTTTTCGCCAACGCTTCGAGGGGATAATTAAGGGTAAAAAGTTCTTCGTCCCCCTGACGCAAACTTAATGTAACTTCACAAGTCACACTTTCAGTAAGTTCGGCCAGCCATTCTGCGTTGAGCTTCACATCACGCTCACGAATATCAAGAGATGAATCAGGAAGCAGACGATCAATATTCCATTGCTTTGCTTCTAATACTGCCGGTGCCGTCTGCAGATGCAACGTAAGATCCTGAAGGGTTTGATCTGATTCGTTATGCAAAACAAGCTCACGTAGCAGCGGAACCGCATTCTGGTGAGAGGTGAATCCCAGTTTTTGCGCGATACTTACCTGCGCCTTAATACTCATGAAAACGCATCTCCTTAGAAGATTAGAAGAAAAATCTTTCTAGAATTAAAATAACTTCGAAAGTCTGGCTTCTGGCACAGGCATAAACAACTAAATAAATAGTAAGGATTTTTGATTAAGTGTGAACCTATATATTTGAGTAGAATATTACCCGCTCATTCCACCCAACTTACCAACCTCTCACTTTTTTATTATACTTTGTTCAGTATAGATAACCATAATACTCCCTCAAAACAAATCATTACCGATGATTTGACCTACCTTGCCTAGTGAGATCTTGTCGCATTACATCTCGTGCAGTGTGACATTCTGGTACATTCACCGTTGATGTAACGCACCATCGCAGATATCTTTCCAGTGCAGTCCGGATCCAGAACCTGCGCCGCATTTCGTTTATCTGATCCGTCATAATCCTTTGAACCGAAAAAACAGTTTTCTATTATCGGCCTTCTTACCACGAACTAAGCTCCCGCCTGCACAAAATGCTTCATGACCTGAAAGAAGCGCCTGATGTATCAGTATGGTCGCCGTTTTACCGGTAATGCAGCCTTTGAAAACTGCCGGATCTGTCTTCGTACGGATTAAGGCCTCCTTCACGCTTAGCCACACTAAGGAAACCATAATGAATCTGACTAAAAATTGCGCACCACCCGCCATTGATGTTATATTAAAATATAATATCCGGAGGTGCTCTATGTATACCACGCGTCTGAAAAAGGTTGGCGGATCCGTCATGCTGGCGGTCCCTCCCGCCGTGCTGAAAACGCTGGGGCTGTCGACGGACAGCGAAGTGGGCATGACCATTGATGATGGCTGCCTGATTATTGAACCCCAGAAACGGCCCCGTTATTCGCTTGAGGAACTGCTGGCACAGTGCGATCCGCACGCCGAAATGAGCGACGAGAATCGGGAATGGATTGATGCGCCTGCGGTGGGCAAGGAGGTCCTGTAAATGGACAGAGGGGAAATCTGGCTCGTCTCACTGGATCCTACAGCCGGACATGAACAAAGCAGAAAACGTCCGGTACTTATCGTATCGAAGGCATCATTTAATAAGTTCACCCGGCTACCCATTGTCGTTCCCGTCACCAGTGGCGGAAACTTTGCCCGTGCAGCCGGTTTTACCGTCTCCCTGGACGACGCGGGAACAAAAACAACGGGCGTTATTCGCTGCGACCAGCCCAGAACTATAGATATGGCGGCCCGGAACGGCAAGTGTCTGGAACGCATACCTGACGCCGTTGTCAATGAGGTGCTTGCTAGGCTGGATGCGATTCTGAGTTAACACCAGAGACGCAAAAAAGCAAAAAGCCTGCTTAGTTTCCTAAGCAGGCTTCTTAAATATGGCTCCTCTGACTGGACTCGAACCAGTGACATACGGATTAACAGTCCGCCGTTCTACCGACTGAACTACAGAGGAATCGTTGTGGAGGCTTATCTTAGCGGCGAAAAAATTTTTGTCAAACCCCATTTCCTCGAATGCGAATCAATTGATGCTTCTCTCAACAGTTTGTTGCATTTACAGACATTTTAAATAGAAAAAACTTTGCAGCTTTTTTGATTCTCCCTCATCATTTGAAATGAGGTTTCAACTTTCTTCGTTAAGGTCCACTTTGAACGTCTCCGCTGCCTTACGCCAGGTCGCTTCCCGCACGCCCTGGTATGCCAAACGCAAGAGTTATAAGGTTCTCTTTTGGCGCGAAATCACTCCGCTGGCTGTCCCCATTTTTCTGGAAAACACCTGTGTGCTATTGATGGGTGTTCTGAGTACCTTCCTGGTCAGCTGGTTGGGAAAAGAAGCGATGGCCGGGGTTGGACTCGCCGACAGCTTTAATATGGTCATCATGGCATTTTTCGCCGCCATCGATCTGGGCACCACCGTGGTTGTAGCATTTAGCCTCGGGAAACGAGATCGTCGACGGGCCAGAGCCGCGGCCAGACAATCACTGGTGATCATGACAATTTTTGCTACCGTGCTGGCAGCGGTCATTCACTATTTTGGTCAACAGATTATTGACGTTGTCGCAGGTGAAGCAACACCAGACGTTAAAGCTTTGGCACTCACCTATCTGGAGCTGACGGTGCTCAGCTACCCGGCGGCAGCCATTGCGCTGATCGGCAGTGGCGCACTACGTGGAGCCGGAAATACAAAAATACCGTTGTTGATTAACGGCGGCATGAACATCCTGAATATCATCATCAGTAGCATCCTGATTTACGGGATCTTTTCCTGGCAAGGTCTGGGATTTGTGGGAGCAGGCCTGGGACTGACCATTTCGCGCTACATCGGGGCGATTGCCATCATCTGGGTACTGATGATTGGTTTTAACCCCGCACTGCGAATCCCCTTCAAAAGCTATTTTAAGCCACTCAATCTCGCCATTATCTGGGAGGTGATGGGGATCGGCATTCCGGCAAGTATCGAGTCAGTGCTGTTCAATGGCGGTAAACTTTTGACGCAGATGTTTGTTTCAGGCATGGGAACCAGCGTTATCGCCGGGAACTTTATTGCATTTTCTATCGCCGCGCTTATCAACTTACCGGGGAATGCTTTAGGTTCCGCGTCGACGATCATTACCGGCAGGCGTCTGGGAAATGGCCAGATTGCCCAGGCTGAAATCCAGCTACGGCATGTATTCTGGCTGTCGACGATCGGCCTGACGGCAATTGCCTGGTTGACCGCTCCTTTCGCCGGGGTGATGGCCTCATTTTATACCCACGATCAGGATGTAAAAGAGGTCATAGTCATCCTGATTTGGCTCAACGCAGCATTTATGCCGATATGGGCAGCCTCCTGGGTGTTACCAGCAGGCTTTAAAGGTGCGCGAGATGCACGTTTTGCTATGTGGGTATCGATGCTGGGCATGTGGGGCTGCCGCGTAGTCGCGGGTTACACCCTGGGTATCGTATTAGGATGGGGAGTTGTCGGCGTTTGGTTAGGCATGTTCTTCGACTGGGCCGTACGCGCCGCGTTATTTTACTGGCGTATGGTCACCGGCCGCTGGCTGTGGAAATACCCGCGCCCCGAACGCGAAAAGTGCATAAAACAACCGGTTGCGTCTGAATAAGCGGCGAAATGGGGAATATTTCAGCAAACGATCGCATTTATCCATTCAGGCTTTGACAACGCTGAGCGGCATCGCTAATATTCGCCTCGTTCAAACGATTCCTCTGTAGTTCAGTCGGTAGAACGGCGGACTGTTAATCCGTATGTCACTGGTTCGAGTCCAGTCAGAGGAGCCATATTTAAGAAGCCTGCTTAGGAAACTAAGCAGGCTTTTTGCTTTTCTGCGATCCCATTTGCCAGGTAGACCGCTTCATTCCACACCAGGTTTTCCATACTACCGACGGGAGAATGTCCGTCTGCTTATGCAAAATGTCTCTGTGATCCAATTCGTTAACGTCATGGTTAAGTATCTTATCGTGCAACGACATCAGAATGAGACCCATACTTGCCCATGCCGATACTGCTGAAAGCAGCGCTAACCGCTTTATTAGTAATTTCACTGAGTACAATAGCCGGTGAGAAAGTCACGCTACGTTGCCCGGACAGAGGCTGGGCGGAGGTGACATTTCATCTGTTCCAGCACGTTAGCGTGCTGTGGGAAAACAATAGTTTTTATGTTTCCGATGCCCGGCGTAGTCAGAGTAATAAATTCTATACGTTTACTAATCGAGATGTTCTTTCGGTGAAGAATGGATTTCAGTTTATTTATGCGGATTCGGGACGGGCGGTGTCTTGTTCGATATTGTCGCGGGTGCCGACGCAGGATCTGAGGCTGGAGACCTTGAGGTAACGCAGCTTTCTACCCGCTATTCAGCGACGTCAGGGAAGCCCGTTTACTCACGGGCTTTTGTAGTTAAATCTGATAATCAATCACCGCCTCATCTGGCTCCATCGCCTGACGCTTAATTTCATCGACGGATAACCCTGCATTGCATAGCTCGATGAATCGCCAGACGTAGTTGCGCTGCAGCTGTCCGCGTTTAAGCCCCAGCCAAACGGTATTTGCATCAAACAAATGCCGGGTATCCAGACGGGTTAAGGTCCCCTCTTCCTGCTCGCCGCTGGATTGCTCTGCCACCAGCCCAATCCCCAACCCCAGCGACACGTAAGTTTTAATCACATCCGAGTCCTGGGCGCTGAGAATAATATCCGGTATCAGCCCTTTGCGAGCAAATGCTTCATCGATGCGGGAACGCCCTGTAATCCCCTGACGATAGGTAATTAACGGCCAGTGAGCAATAGACTCCAGCGTGAGCGGAGAGGCTTTCACTAATGGATGGTCGTGAGGAACAAGCAGGCTGTGGTGCCAACGAAACCAGGGAAAAGCCACCAACAATGGATCGCTGCTCAGCCGCTCACTGGCAATTCCGATATCTGCCCCGCCATTTTGTAGCAGGACATCAATCTCCTGTGGCGTGCCCTGAATAAGTTCCAGACGCACCTCAGGGAACAGCTCACGAAAGGCTTTTATCACCGCAGGCAAGCTATAGCGTGCCTGGGTATGCGTGGTGGCAATCGTCAGAACGCCGGTCGTGTCATTGGTAAACAGATCCGCCAGTCGACGAACATTACTGGCCTCATTCAGAATACGCTCGGCAATAACCAGCAAGGCTTTACCCGGTTCGGTCATGCCCAACAGGCGTTTACCGCGACGGATAAAAATCTCGATGCCAAGTTCATCTTCAAGTTCACGAATGTGTCGGCTGACGCCCGACTGCGAGGTGTACAGTATATTCGCGACCTCTGTCAGGTTGTAATCCTGACGGGCCGCCTCGCGGATTATTTTAAGTTGCTGGAAATTCACGTTTCGCTCCGGGCACATCAGACATTACGCTATTGTTAAAGTCTGATGCCCGGCATAACAAATAATAAAAACCTGCATCTTATTCCTTGCGGGAATAAGGTTTAGCTGACCAGCTGCAGCTCGCGATTTTCCAGCGCCGGACGGCTGACCAGCGACAACAGGATCTCCTTCACGGCCTGCGCCTGGGGCGATAAGCTCCCTCTGGCGGATACGTTCAACGATAATGGCAGATTCATCGACGGTGTTGTAATACGCGCCATCCAGCCGTTAGCCGTATTGCATAATGAACGGGCGGCCGACTCAGGCAACACTGTGACACCCATACCACTGGCAATGGCGGCCGTTAGGGTGGAGATAGACTCAATTTCGCCAATCACTTTAGCCGTTAAGCGACGTAGCGAAAAAGCTTCATCCACGCGCAGGCGAACCGCGCTGTAATCCCGTGGCAAGAACAAATTCATCTGCGCCACTGCGGCTAAATCGACGCTTTGGCCAGGACACTCACGCGTGCCGACCAGGTACAGATCCTCTTTAAGCAACGGTTGACTGCTGATGCCCGCCACAGGAGAACGCTCATAGAGCACAGCCATATCTAATTGCCCGCTGAGCAGCTTGTCATTCAGCACTGCCCCACTGTTTTCATGCAAATAGACCAGCACATCAGGCAATTCGGCACGTAGCGTCTGTAATAACGGCATGGTAATGGATGACGCGACTGTCCCCGGCGCAAGGCCGATAGAGACCTGTCCACTCAAGGTCTGGCCCACGTTATTAACCGCAAGTTGCGCCTGTTCGCACTGACGTAAAATCGTCCGGGCGTGGGTATATAGCACTTTTCCTGCTTCCGTCGGCGTGACGCCACGCTTGGTACGAATCAGCAATTGCTGATCCAGCTCACCTTCCAGCGTAGCGACCTGCTGGCTCAGCGCGGGTTGCGCAATGTGCAACACTTCCGCTGCCTGGGTCAGGCTACCAATATCGACGATTTTCACGAAATATTTCAGTCGTCTGAAGTTCATTTTGCCTCCTGTCGGAATACCAGAACCCGTGCTGGCAGTCATTGAATTCAGGATTGCAAGATGCTTGCCACTTTCTTCTAAAACGGTGTTTTACGGTTAAAGCCGCATAAAGTCAGGAGTAAAAGCGAAGGAAGATCATTCTGCACACCTAAGTATCTCATTCAGTCTGCCCTGGAAGAGGTAGACACGCACCAGAATGGGGCAAAAGCATAAAAAGACGGAAAGATCGCCTCTTTGCTGATTTTGTCAGCAAACGAACACACAAATGTATTTACCCCTTTGACAAGCCTCACCACCCTCGCTAATATGCGCCTCGTTCAAACGATTCCTCTGTAGTTCAGTCGGTAGAACGGCGGACTGTTAATCCGTATGTCACTGGTTCGAGTCCAGTCAGAGGAGCCATATTTAAGAAGCCTGCTTAGGAAACTAAGCAGGCTTTTTGCTTTTATGCCATTGCTCATTGCGCATATCAAAACCTCAACTTAGTTTGGCCAACACTTCATTCATAATAGCCGCAGGTATTTGTTCCAGACGCTTGCCGTTCCGGGCTTCCATATCAATAGACAGGACCGACAATGAGTTGAGATGTCCGCTCTTCGCTCACTGCAGACTTTAAACTCACCCAGTACCTCCGTTCTGTGCCAGCAGCGGCGTTTTCTATCGCCGCTGATATAGTAATCAATGGAGAGCAGGCCATATTTATAATATAAATTGACGGATACGCTGAATTTTACAGGAACATCTCCAATGAATATTGCCGCCTCAATTGCCCTTTTGGGCGCTTGCCCATTTGTGAGTCTGGCGGCAGTACCGGTGACCTTTTCCGAAACTGTCCTGGATGCCGCAGGGCCAAAAGGCCCTTTGAAAGGCACGTTACTCACCCCGAATTCAAAACCAACAGCCGTTGTTCTTATCGTTCCTGGCTCCGGGCCAACCGATCGGGATGGAAACAACCCGCTTGGTGTGAATGCATCGCCTTACCGACTTCTTGCTGAAGGCCTTGCTGCCAAAGGCTTTGCGACGCTTCGTATTGACAAACGTGGAATGTTCGCTAGCGCAATGGCTGTAGAGGATGCCAATGCGGTGACGATTGCTGACTATGTTGACGACATTCGATCCTGGGTAGACGTGCTTAGACGTCACATGCACACTCCCTGTGTTTGGGTTTTAGGGCACAGCGAAGGGGGCGTAGTCGCACTTGCCTCGGCTCAAGAAGAGAATGTGTGCGGTGTGGTTCTTATCGCAACGCCCGGGAGGCCGATGGGCGAGGTGTTGAGGGGGCAACTTAACGCTAATCCGGAAAATGAAATTCTATTAAAGCAGGCGCTGCCGATAATTGATGCTCTGGAGCATCAGCAGCGAGTCGATATTACGAATATTCACCCAGCACTGCAAAGTATCTTTAATCCTGCTGTTCAGGGGTTTTTGATCAATGCGTTTTCATATAATCCGGGTCAACTCATTTCGAGTATTTCCAAACCCGTGTTAGTGCTACAAGGGCAACGCGATCTCCAGGTGGAAGAAACGGATGCAGGACTGCTTAAGGCCGCGAATCCTCAAGCGTCCCTGGTTATACTGCCCAATATGAACCATGTTATGAAAGAGGTGACTTCGGACGATCGCAAAGCGAATATCGCGACATACGCTGAACCCGCGCTCCCCTTAGCTCCCGGTTTAATCGACTCGATTGAGCATTTCCTGATCCGCAACTCACCTTTTCCCGAAAAGTAACAGCTGCTCTGCTCTCAGTGTCCTCCCAAAACGGTTTACTTTTAAAGAATTCAGTATGCTTTAAAGCATTCGTCTGCTCCATGCTCACAGCAGACATGGTCAGATGTCATTCCAACCGTCACATGCCAGAAGCAGACTCCCTCTTCCCCTTCCGATATCCACCTCAGAACATTTTTATAAATAACAACGCATTAAGAAGTTCAACGTAATACAATTATATTTCCAATTGTAATGATAACCATTCTCATATTACTATGATCGCGTGATAATTAACTTTTGATACATTCCGCATGTCTGACCACGCCACTACCACTGCTTCCTTTACGCTCGAGTCGCTTTATGGCGCACATCACGGCTGGCTGAAAAGCTGGCTGACGCGCAAACTCCAGTCCGCCTTTGATGCAGATGACATTGCCCAGGACACTTTTCTACGGGTAATGGGCAGCGACTCGCTCTCGACGCTCCGCGATCCGCGCTCCTTTCTGTGCACTCTCGCCAAACGGGTGATGGTCGACCTGTTTCGCCGAAACGCGCTGGAAAAAGCCTATCTGGAGATGCTGGCGCTTATGCCGGAGGCGCTCGCGCCTTCCCCCGAGGAACGCGAGAGCCAGCTCGAAACCCTGCAACTCATCGACAGCATGCTTGACGGGCTGAACGGGAAAACACGAGAAGCGTTTCTGCTTTCGCAACTGGATGGTCTGACATACAGCGAGATCGCGCTGAAGCTCGGTATCTCCGTCAGCTCGGTGAAAAAGTATATGGCAAAGGCTATCGAACATTGTCTGCTGTTTCGTCTGGAGCACGGCCTGTGAATGCTTCTATCACCGATTCTCGCCGCCAGGCATTGCGCTCGGCATCGCACTGGTATGCTGTATTGAGCGGCGAGCGTGTCAGCCCACAGCAAGAAGCGCGCTGGCAACAATGGTACGAAGAGGACAAAGATCATCAGTGGGCCTGGCAACAGGTTGAAAACCTGCGCAGCCAGCTCAGCCGCGTACCGGGCGATGTTGCCAGCCGGGCGCTGCACGATACGCGCCTTACCCGTCGTCATGTCATGAAAGGGCTACTGCTGCTGCTCGGCGTGGGCGGCGGCTGGCAGCTCTGGCAGTCTGAAGCCGGTGAAGGTCTGCGCGCGGATTACCGCACCGCCAAAGGCGCGGTGAGCCATCAGCGGCTGGAAGATGGTTCTCTGCTGACGCTCAACACACAAAGCGCCGCGGACGTTCGTTTTGATACGCGTCAACGCGCTGTCCATCTCTGGTACGGCGAAATTGCTATTACCACTGCAAAAGACGCGCAGCAGAGACCTTTTCGCGTTGTGACCCGCCAGGGCCAGCTCACCGCATTAGGCACAGAATTTACCGTCTACCAGCAGGACAACGTCACACGCGTTGTCGTTCAACAACACGCTGTTGAAGTTTTACTCGCAAACCGTCCGCAGGAAAAACGCATCGTCAGCGCTGGCGAGAGCCTGCAGTTTAGCGCGTCTGAATTTGGTGCAATTACCTCTGCGGATGATGAAAGCGCCGCCTGGACGCAGGGCATTCTGAGCTTCAGCGATAAACCTTTGGGTGACGTGATTGCCACGCTGAGCCGTTATCGCAACGGCGTGCTGCGCTGCGATCCGGCGGTGGCCGGGTTACGCCTGAGTGGCACTTTCCCGCTGAAAAATACCGATGCAATCCTGGATGTTATTGCCAAGACTCTTCCAGTGAAAATTCAGTCAGTTACGCGATACTGGGTAAATATTTCTGCATTGTAAGAAAAATAATTCTCATTTCGATTGTCCTTTTCCCCCTTCTCATTCGACTCATAGATGAACACAACAAAAATGATGATGGAGAAGGTATGACGCCTTTACGCGTTTTTCGCAAAACAACACCTTTGGTTAACGCCGTTCGCCTGAGCCTGCTGCCGCTGGCCGGGCTGTCGTTATCCGCCTTCGCAGCGCAGGTTGATATCGCACCGGGTTCGCTCGACAAAGCCCTTAATCAGTATGCCGCGCTCAGCGGAATTACCCTGTCGGTTGACGCCAGCCTGACGCGCGGCAAACAGAGTAACGGTCTTCACGGTGACTACGACGTCGAAACCGGCCTGCAACACCTGCTGAACGGTAGTGGCCTGCAGGTGAAACCGCTGGGTAATAACAGCTGGACGCTGGAGCCCGCACCAACACCGCAAGAAGATGCCCTGACCGTGGTGGGCGACTGGCTGGGGGATGCGCGCGAAAACGACGTTTTCGAACATGCTGGCGCACGTGACGTTATCCGCCGTGAGGATTTCGCCAAAACCGGCGCAACATCCATGCGCGAGGTACTGAACCGCATTCCTGGCGTTACCGCCCCAGAAAACAACGGCACCGGTAGCCACGATCTGGCAATGAACTTTGGTATTCGCGGCCTGAATCCGCGCCTGGCCAGCCGTTCAACGGTGCTGATGGACGGTATTCCCGTGCCGTTTGCCCCTTACGGCCAGCCGCAGCTTTCACTGGCGCCTGTCTCACTCGGAAATATGGACGCCATCGACGTGGTTCGCGGCGGTGGCGCAGTGCGTTACGGGCCACAGAGCGTGGGCGGGGTGGTAAACTTTGTTACCCGCGCTATTCCGCAAGACTTCGGCATGGAAGCCGGCGTGGAAGGCCAGCTCAGCCCAACATCTTCACAAAATAACCCAAAAGAAACGCACAATCTGATGGTGGGTGGCACGGCGGATAACGGTTTTGGTACCGCCCTGCTTTACTCCGGTACACGTGGAAGCGACTGGCGCGAACACAGCGCGACCCGCATCGACGACCTGATGCTGAAAAGCAAATATGCGCCAAACGAAGTGCATACCTTCAACAGTCTGTTGCAATACTACGACGGTGAAGCCGACATGCCCAGCGGCCTGTCTCGCGCGGATTACGACGCCGACCGCTGGCAATCCACGCGCCCTTACGATCGCTTCTGGGGGCGCCGCAAGCTGGCAAGCCTCGGCTATCAGTTCCAGCCGGACAGCCAGCATAAATTCAATATTCAGGGCTTCTACACTGAAACCCTGCGCAGCGGCTACCTGGAACAGGGAAAACGCCTCACCCTTTCACCGCGTAACTACTGGGTACGCGGCATTGAACCACGCTACAGTCAGAGCTTTATGGTAGGTCCTTCCGCGCACGAAGTGGGCGTGGGATACCGCTATGTGAGCGAGTCGACGCATGAAATGCGTTACTACACGGCCACCAGCAGTGGACAACTGCCGTCCAGCGCCAGCCCTTACGATCGCGACACTCGTTCCGGCACCGAAGCGCACGCCTGGTATCTGGATGACAAAATAGACATTGGCAACTGGACTATCACACCGGGTATGCGCTTTGAACATATCGAGTCATACCAGAACAACGCCATCAAAGGCACACATGAGGAAGTAAGCTACAACGCCCCACTTCCGGCGCTAAACGTACTTTATCACCTGACTGATAGCTGGAATCTTTATGCAAACACTGAAGGCTCATTCGGCACCGTACAGTACAGCCAAATTGGCAAGGCTGTGCAAAGCGGCAATGTGGAACCGGAAAAAGCGCGAACCTGGGAGCTCGGAACCCGATACGACGATGGCGCGCTGACGGCGGAAATGGGGCTGTTCCTGATTAACTTTAATAATCAGTACGATTCCAACCAAACCAACGACACCGTTACCGCACGCGGTAAAACGCGCCATACCGGACTGGAAACTCAGACTCGCTATGATCTCGGCACATTGACGCCAACGCTCGACAACGTTTCAGTCTACGCAAGCTATGCGTATGTGAACGCTGAGATCCGCGAGAAAGGCGATACCTACGGCAATCAGGTGCCCTTCTCACCAAAACACAAAGGCACGTTGGGCGTGGACTATAAGCCGGGTAGCTGGACCTTCAACCTGAACAGCGATTTCCAGTCCAGCCAGTTTGCGGACAACACCAACACCGTTAAAGAGAGCGCTGACGGCAGTACCGGTCGCATCCCTGGCTTTATGCTCTGGGACGCACGCATGGCCTATGACTTTGGTCCGCAGATGGCAGACCTGAACCTGGCGTTTGGCGTGAAAAATATCTTCGACCAAGAGTATTTCACCCGCTCTTACGACGACAACAACAAAGGCATCTACGCAGGCCAGCCGCGCACGCTGTATATGCAGGGTTCGTTGAAGTTCTAAATCCCGGTTGACCGGCCTGCATGATGCTTTTGTAGGTCGGGCAAACGAAACGCCACCCGACGCAGGCAATTTACATGTTCACACTATTACGTACGCTATTCGCCGCTCTGCTGCTCACCGGCCATGCTTTTGCCACCACGGTTCATGACGAACATGGCACCTTTACGCTTGATAAAACGCCACAACGGATAGTGGTGCTGGAACTGTCGTTCGCGGACGCACTGGCTGCTGTCGATGTCAGTCCGGTCGGCATTGCCGACGATAACGATGCCATGCGCATTCTTCCAGAGGTTCGTGCCCATCTGAAACCCTGGCAGTCTGTCGGCACGCGTGCGCAGCCGAGTTTAGAAGCCATCAGCGCGCTGAAACCGGATCTGATCATTGCCGACAGCAACCGCCATGCGGGTATTTACAGCGCCTTACAGCAAATCGCACCTGTGCTGCTGCTCAAGTCCCGCAATGAAACTTACGCTGAAAATCTGCAATCTGCGGCCATCATCGGTGCAATCGTGGGTAAAAAGGCACAGATGCAGTCACGTCTGGCGCAGCACCAACAACAGATGTCTGCGTGGGCCAGCCAACTGCCAAAAGACACGATGGTGGTGTTTGGTACGTCCCGGGAGCAGCAGTTCAACCTGCATACTCAGGAGACCTGGACCGGGGGCGTCCTGACCTCTCTGGGGCTGACGGTGCCTGCGGCTATGGCGGGTTCGTCTATGCCGTCCATCGGTCTGGAACAGCTACTGGCGCTCAATCCGGCATGGCTGCTGGTCGCGCACTATCGTGAAGAGAGCATCGTGAAACGCTGGCAACAAGACCCGCTGTGGCAGATGTTAACTGCGGCGCAAAAACAGCAGACGGCGTCGGTCGACAGTAACGCCTGGGCGCGGATGCGCGGCATTTTCGCAGCCGAACGCATTGCCAGCGACACGGTAAAAATCTTTCACCACCAGCCTTTATCCGATGTGAAATGACAATTTTCAAACATCCAGCGCTACAGTGGGGGCTTCCCCTTGTCGCGCTTATCGCTATCTTCTGGCTGAGTCTGTTTTGCTACTCGGCCATTCCTGTTTCCGGCGTTGATGCCATTCACGCCCTGCTGCCAGGCCATACGCCGACGCTTCCACAAGCACTGGTGCAAAACCTTCGTTTGCCGAGAAGCCTGGTCGCCATTTTGATCGGCGCAAGCCTGGCTCTGGCAGGAACGCTGCTGCAGACCCTGACGCATAATGCAATGGCCTCCCCTTCACTACTCGGTATTAACAGTGGCGCAGCGCTGGCGATGGCGCTTACCAGCGCTATCAGCCCTGCGCCCGTTACGGGTTACTCCATCGCCTTTATCGCCGCCTGCGGTGGCGGCGTAAGCTGGCTGATGGTGATGACCGCAGGTGGTGGATTTCGCCACACCCAGGACAGAAACAAATTGATCCTCGCGGGCATCGCGTTCTCGGCTTTCTGCATGGCCCTTACCCGCATCACTCTGCTGCTGACGGAAGATCACGCCTACGGCATTTTTTACTGGCTTGCGGGAGGCGTATCCCACGCACGTTGGCAGGAGTTCTGGCAGCTTTTCCCAATGGTAGTGGTTGCTGTACCGGTGGTATTGCTGCTGGCTAATCAACTGAACTTGCTTAACGTGAGCGACAGCACTGCGCAAACGCTGGGGGTGAATTTGACCCGGCTGCGCCTGGCGCTCAATCTTCTGGTGCTCATTTTGGTGGGCGCCTGCGTTAGCGTGGCGGGCCCGGTAGCCTTTATCGGCCTGCTGATGCCGCATCTGGCTCGCTTCTGGGTGGGATTCGATCAGCGCAAGGTCCTGCCGATGAGCATGCTTATGGGCGCCACGCTGCTGCTGCTGGCTGATGTTCTGGCCCGAGCGCTGGCCTTCCCTGGCGAATTGCCCGCGGGGGCAGTAGTGGCGCTGATTGGTGCACCCTGTTTTGTCTGGCTGGTCAGGAGACGTGGATGAAAATTGCGTTCGTCATTTTCATCGCCCTCGCGCTGGCAGGACTTTCGGCTTTGTCACTACAAATGGGGGTGATCGCCGTTCCCTGGCGTGCTCTGCTGAGCGACTGGCAGACCGGGCGCGAATATCATTACATATTAACGGCGTACCGCCTGCCGCGACTGCTGCTGGCGCTGCTTGTCGGTGCAGCCCTCGCGGTGGCAGGCGCGCTGGTGCAAGGGATCGTGCGTAACCCTCTGGCATCACCGGATATCCTCGGCGTAAACCATGCCGCCAGTCTTGCCTCTGTAGGCGCACTGCTTCTTTTACCGTCACTACCGGTGATTACTCTGCCGCTGCTGGCCTTTGCCGGTGGCATGGCGGGCCTGATCCTGCTGAGAATACTGGCGAACACCAGCCAGCCGATGAAGCTTGCGCTCACGGGTGTTGCGCTCTCTGCCTGCTGGGCCAGCCTGACGGATTATCTGATACTTTCGCGTCCGCAGGATGTGAACAGCGCCCTGCTGTGGCTGACCGGCAGCTTATGGGGCCGTGACTGGAACTTTGTGAAAATAGCCGCCCCACTGCTGATTTTGTTTCTGCCGCTGAGTCTGCGTTTTTGCCGCGATCTCGACCTCCTGGCATTGGGCGATGCGCGCGCCGCCACGCTCGGTGTGTCGGTGCCGCGTATTCGGCTCCAGGCTTTACTACTGGCCGTCGCCATGACATCGACCGGCGTGGCCGTCTGCGGCCCAATTAGCTTTATTGGTCTTGTGGTGCCGCATATGGTGCGCAGCATTACTGGTGGACGTCACCGCTGGCTGCTGCCCGTTTCAGCCATGACAGGTGCGTTACTGCTGGTGGTTGCCGACCTGCTGGCGCGAATTATTCATCCTCCTCTGGAACTTCCGGCTGGCGTGCTGACCGCCATTATCGGTGCACCATGGTTTGTCTGGCTGCTTGTGAGAATGCGATAAATGACATTACGAACTGAAAATCTGACGGTCTGTTACGGTACAAACAAGGTGCTTGATGGCGTTTCACTCGCCCTACCAGCGGGGAAGACAACCGCCCTGCTCGGCCCTAACGGCTGCGGGAAGTCAACGTTGTTAAACTGTTTTTCACGACTGTTAACGCCGCAGTCCGGCGGCGTATTTCTCGGCGATAGAGCCATCAATACGCTCTCATCACGCCAGCTAGCCCGCAGGCTGGCGCTGCTGCCCCAGCACCATTTAACTCCCGAGGGGATCACCGTCCAGGAGCTTGTTTCGTACGGTCGCAACCCGTGGTTGTCACTCTGGGGACGTCTCTCCGTTGAAGACAATACGCGAGTCCATGATGCTATGAGCCAGACGCAGATCCAACATCTTGCTGACCGACGGTTAACCGATCTTTCTGGCGGTCAGCGACAGCGCGCATTTCTGGCGATGGTCCTGGCGCAGGATACGCCCGTTGTACTACTCGATGAGCCAACCACCTATCTCGATATCAATCACCAGGTGGAACTGATGCGGCTGATGGGCGAACTCCGGGCTCAGGGGAAAACGGTGGTCGCCGTGCTGCACGACCTTAATCAAGCCAGCCGGTACTGCGACCATCTGGTGGTAATGGCGAACGGACATGTTATGGCGCAAGGCACACCAGAAGAGGTGATGAACCCTGGATTGCTGAGAACCATATTCAGCGTGGATACGGAGATACACCCCGAACCAGTATCTGGCAGGCCAATGTGTGTAGTGAGGTAGATGATACAGTCTGGGTCGCCGTCATATCACTCGTGCTGCGATGACTTCACTCTTCCCTGTGAGTTCAATCGGTCGATGCAACGCTATCCTTAATCGAAGGGGGACGTTGGACATTGTATGTCCACTAGAATACGGTAAATTCAGGTATGATGATTAATCATTACGCGTGGTAGCTGTTTTATCAATGTACTATTCTGGAAAGGATAAAATCCACACATCCCTCTACAGAAACGCATAGCAATTCATAAGAAAATCTGTCTTCGAGTCACCGCTGATTTTTTTATGAGAATTATTTGACTGATCGTTCCATAATCAATACTATGCCGCCTCAACTCATTTCAAGTCCCACATCCCTATGAGTGCTGAAAAACCAGCCTTTCCAGGTCGTCCACGAAAGTTCGAAGATCAGGATGTCATTGATGCTGCCGTCGCTGTTTTCAGCGCCAATGGTTATGCAGGCACCTCTGCGCAAGATTTATGCAATGGTACGGGATTAGGGCGGGGAAGCCTATACAATGCCTTTGGAAGCAAGCAAGCCCTGTACGAGCAAGCTTTGTTGCGCAGCCATGAACAAACTATGTCAGCACAGTTAGCAATACTCACACAATCAGGTCTGGTAAAAGAGCGATTGCATACCCTTCTGCTCTGGGGTATTGCCGAAGATCTTTCTCAGCCAGAGCAGCATGATGCGATGGTCTTATTTTCAGCTCTGGAGATGGGCAGTAAAGATGAAGCCGTTGCAAACCTGAATAATGAATATCGTCAGCATTTAGAACAAACGCTGGTGGCAGTATTCATTGAAGGTCAACAAAGCGGCGAACTAAACAATAAAGCATCAGCCGTCGAAATGGCGAGAGGCTTTATGGCAGGCTATTACGGTTTACGTGTGCTGAATAAAAACATTTCAGATAGAAAAATCCTCGAAGATGTCGTCGCTGGTCTGTTAATCAATTTATAAAAAAACGCAAAAGTTCATTGTCTACTTGCATTCATTTTTGTAACGATCATTCCAATACAAGGAGAAAATAAAAAACCATGCCATTAGTCGTATATATTTTAGGGTTAGCCATTTTTTCATTAGGTACAGCAGAGTTAATGGTAGCGGGTATGATGACCACGCTATCTGAAGCATTTGGTGTTACAGTCGGCGAAGTTGGGCATTTGATTTCATATTATGCATTCGGTGTAATGCTAGGTGGCCCTGTATTAACCTACGCCTTTCTTAAATTTAAAGCACCCTATCGTTCAACGTTATTATGGCTGTTAGGGTTATATGTTATCGTACAAGGATTAAGCGTCTTTGTCTCCGATTACAATGTGTTAGTTGCTATTCGAATCATGACAGGAATTTTGTGTGCAGGGTGTTTAAGTCTTTCACTCGCGACAAGTATGGCTCTTGTATCTGTAGAAAATCGCCCTCGTGCCGCATCAATAGTGATAGCAGGTTTTATGGTATCCAATGTCTTTGGTGTACCTATCGCGACAATCATTGACCAGCAATGGGGCTGGAAAATGAGTTTTGGGCTGGTCGCGATCCTGGTTTTCATATGCCTGTTAGCATTAGTACGATTATTGCCACATATGAGCGGCGGCAGTGCTATTAAGATGGCTGAAGAGATTAAGGCATTTAAAAACAAAGCCTATTGGAAAGCCTGTGCAACCAGCTGTTTGATTTTGGGCGCAAGTTTTGCGGCATTCAGTTATTTTGTTCCCATGCTGACTGATGTCAGTGAATTTACAATGCAGACGGTCCCCTTCATTCTAATGCTTTATGGGCTAGCCAATATCATCGGTAATATGGTAACGGGACGTCTTGCATATCGCCATAGTTTAGCTGTTATGGTTGTCGGCTTAACAACATTGAGTATTTCTTTGCTCGGCATGGCACTATTTGTTCAATATCAGATTATTGCTATTCTGGCTGTCATACTCATCGGTTTGTCAGGCGTGCCAATGAATCCGGCAATGATGGCAAGAATTGTCAGCGTGGCACATCCAGGACCAATGGTCAATGCCGTTCATACTTCCGTTATCAATATTGGATTAGGTGGCGGTTCTTATTTAGGTGGAATGGCAATTTCATCTGGATTCGGTTTGCGTTCAGCTTTATGGATTGGAATGGTATTAGCGGTTATGGCCTTATTATCCGTATTACCTTATATCCGTCGTAGTAAACAAGGCTGGAGTTAATAGGTTCTGAAGATAAAAATGCCCCGATTACAAAAATCACGGGGCGTCGATTTAGCCGTTATATTTTATTCAAAACTCACTGACTGCATGTCGCTCAAAGTTGCCCCTCAGCGCCACGCCAGGTGCGGAGTAAACGCATCCGTGTAAGTGCACAATTTTCATGTGCCATTTAAGCAGCGTGTTCCCATCAACATTCAGTCAGCTTTATACGCCTGCCACTCGCGCCAGACATTCTCAGGATCAATATCGCGGTAGCCACGCTCTCTGATTATATCCTCGGCTGCTTCGGCCGGCAGGCGGATGGCTGTAGCGCCATCGCGGATGGACTCAACCTCATCGCGGGTCAATTCCCGTCCCATGTCCTGTTCTTTATCAATCAGGACTACGATCAACGCAGGGATAAAAACAATCTTCATACTGATAAGCCTCTGAAATGTTCGCATACCACTGTATCACTGACAGTTTTGATATGATTCAGCAATCGCCAATTTATTACCAGGACGGGAATCATTCATGACATTACAAATCCGTGAAGCCACACCGGCCGACGCGATGTTGCTTAATGCGCTGGGCTACCGCATCTACTGCGCACACTTTGAACAAAAGGCACCAATTTTTGAACACCCTGCTTTCGCAGCAGTTTTTTGCTTTTCTGTTTTCTCATTCGTCTTATTTTTCATGTTGCCATCAGATGAGGGAGATAATCGTTTTCACTTCCCGTCTGTCGCGGTAATCTCATAACGGTCGTTAATATTGCGACTGCAATGTGTGTAACCCAACTCAAATACTAATAACTAAAAACAGTACAGACAGGATAACTATGGATTCCTCCCTCACCTCCACGGGTCCCCAACAGGACGCCTCTTCACTTAACCGCGCCCGACGCGCTGCGCTTGGTAGCTTCGCGGGTGCCGTGGTCGACTGGTATGATTTTCTGCTTTACGGCATCACTGCCGCACTGGTCTTTAACCGCGAGTTCTTCCCGCAAGTCAGCCCGGCAATGGGGACACTTGCCGCATTTGCTACCTTTGGCGTCGGATTTTTGTTCCGCCCGTTAGGCGGGGTGATCTTCGGCCACTTCGGCGATCGCCTGGGGCGTAAACGTATGCTGATGCTCACCGTCTGGATGATGGGGATCGCCACTGCACTGATAGGGATTATTCCTTCCTTTGACACCATTGGCTGGTGGGCTCCCGTTCTGCTGGTGACGCTGCGTGCTATTCAGGGATTCGCCGTTGGCGGTGAATGGGGCGGCGCGGCGTTGCTCTCGGTCGAAAGCGCGCCGAAAAATAAAAAAGCCTTCTACAGCAGCGGTGTTCAAGTCGGTTATGGCGTCGGGCTACTGCTTTCTACCGGTCTGGTCTCGCTGATTAGCTCGCAAACCACCGATGAGCAGTTCCTGAGTTGGGGCTGGCGTATTCCATTCCTGTTCAGCATCGTGCTGGTATTGGGCGCGTTGTGGATGCGTAACCGAATGGATGAATCAGCCGAATTCGAACAGCAGCAGCAGGCAGCGCAACCAGAGAAAAAGAGACTACCGGTAGTCGAGGCGTTAATCCGTCATCCAGGTGCCTTTTTGAAAATTATCGCTCTGCGCCTGTGTGAACTGCTGACGATGTATATCGTCACCGCGTTTGCCCTAAATTACTCCACGCAGAATCTGGGCTTACCTCGCGAACTGTTTCTGAATATCGGCTTATTGGTAGGTGGACTGAGCTGTCTGACCATTCCCTGCTTTGCCTGGCTCGCCGACCGCTTTGGTCGCCGGCGCGTTTACATTACCGGCGCACTGGTCGGGACGCTCAGCGCATTCCCGTTCTTTATGGCGTTAGAAGCGCAATCCATTTTCTGGATCGTGTTCTTCGCGATTATGTTGGCCAACATTGCACACGATATGGTGGTCTGCGTGCAGCAACCTATGTTTACCGGTTTGTTTGGCGCAAGCTACCGCTACAGCGGCGCTGGCGTTGGTTATCAGGTAGCAAGTGTGGTTGGCGGCGGTTTTACCCCCTTCATTGCTGCTGCGCTGGTAACATTCTCCGGCGGAGACTGGCACAGTGTGGCCATTTATCTGATGGCGGGTTGTCTTATTTCCGCCACTACAGCATTGCTGATGCGGGATAAGCAGCACGGTTAAGCCCGGGTGCGGAGGCCGTCCGGTCTTCGCACAATCTTCCTCAACGTCTGACTTTTGTTTCACATTCCTGTGACATACTATCGGGAGAGCAGTACATCTGTGGAACAAGGAGACAGACATGAACAATAAGGGCTCCAGCCTGACCCCGGCTCAGGCACTGGATAAACTGGACGCGCTGTACGAGCAGTCGGTTAAAGCACTGCGTAGCGCCATTGGTAAGTATATTGAAACAGGGACGCTCCCTGACGTAATTGCCCGCCATAACGGTCTTTTTGTTTACCCATCACTGTGTGTCACCTGGGATGGCAGCGCCACCAATCCCCCGAAAACCCGCGCCTATGGTCGTTTTACCCATGCGGGCTGCTACACCACTACGATTACCCGTCCGTCGCTTTTTCGTCCGTATCTTGAAGAACAACTCACGCTGCTGTATCAGGATTATGATGCGCATATCTCCGTTGAGCCGTCGCAGCATGAAATTCCCTATCCGTATGTCATTGACGGTTCTGAACTGACACTCGACCGCTCGATGAGCGCCGGCCTAACGCGCCATTTCCCCACTACCGAGCTATCACAGATTGGCGATGAAACAGCCGACGGTATCTATCATCCGGCGGAATTCTCCCCGTTGTCGCACTTCGACGCCCGACGAGTAGATTTTTCGCTGGCGCGACTGCGCCACTACACGGGAACACCGGTTGAACATTTTCAGCCGTTTGTGCTGTTCACCAACTACACCCGCTACGTCGATGAGTTTGTGCGTTGGGGTTGCAGCCAGATCCTCGACCCGGACAGCCCGTATATCGCGCTTTCTTGCGCGGGCGGGATCTGGATCACCGCTGAAACTGAAGCGCCTGAAGAAGCCATCTCCGATCTCGCCTGGAAGAAACACCAGATGCCCGCCTGGCATTTAATTACCGCCGACGGTCAGGGAATCACGCTGGTTAATATCGGCGTTGGCCCGTCTAACGCCAAAACCATTTGCGATCATTTGGCCGTACTGCGTCCTGACGTCTGGTTGATGATTGGTCACTGTGGCGGGCTGCGTGAAAGCCAGGCGATTGGCGACTATGTTCTGGCCCACGCTTATCTGCGTGATGACCACGTACTGGATGCCGTACTGCCGCCAGATATTCCAATTCCGAGCATCGCGGAAGTGCAGCGCGCACTGTATGACGCTACCAAAGAAGTCAGCGGTATGCCCGGCGAAGAGGTTAAACAGCGCCTGCGTACCGGTACCGTCGTCACCACTGACGATCGCAACTGGGAGCTACGCTATTCCGCTTCTGCGCTACGCTTTAACCTCAGCCGCGCGGTGGCTATCGATATGGAAAGCGCCACCATCGCCGCCCAGGGATACCGTTTCCGCGTTCCGTACGGCACGCTGCTGTGCGTTTCCGACAAGCCGCTGCACGGTGAGATCAAACTGCCGGGTCAGGCCAACCGTTTTTATGAAGGTGCCATTTCTGAGCATCTGCAAATAGGTATCCGGGCTATCGATCGTTTGCGTGCTGAAGGCGACCGACTGCACTCCCGTAAATTACGTACATTCAACGAACCGCCGTTCCGTTAAGACCTGAAGGTAACTATGCACAACTCAACTCCTCTTTCCGCCCTGCGCAACCTGCTGATAGCGCAGGGGCTGGATGGCATGATTGTTCCGCGCGCCGATGCTCATCAAAGTGAAGATTGTACGCCGCATGACAATAAACTGGCCTGGCTGACCGGTTTTAGCGGCTCTGCTGGCCTCGCGTTGGTCCTTCGGGATCGCGCGTTAATGTTTGTCGATGGACGCTATCAGGTCCAGGTACGCAATGAAGTCTCGCTGGATGATTTTGAAATTCATCATTTACACGATGAGCCGCTGGCCGACTATTTGCAGTCTCATGTTGCAGCAGGTACACGTATCGGCTTTGAACCAATGCTGATGGTCAATAGTCAGTTTGAAGCACTGTCGGCAACCCACTGCGAGCTGATGCCTCTTGAGCAAGATCCTTTTGACCAGGTATGGCTAGACCGTCCGGCAGCACCCTGCGGCATCATTCGTGAAATGCCCATTGAAATCAGCGGGGAAAGCAGCACGCAAAAGCGTGCCCGCGTCGTGGAACAACTCGCTCAACACCAGGCTGACGTGCTGGCAATTACCCTGCCGGATAACATTGCCTGGTTATTGAATGTGCGTGGTTCGGATCTGGCCATGGTACCAGTGCCGTTTTCGTTTGCCCTGCTCCATCGCAGCGGTGAGCTGGAATGGTTTGTGGATAGCAATAAAACGCAACAGCTCCCCTCATCACTGCTGGATACGCTTACTCTGGCCCCGCAAGAGAATTTTCTGACTCGCTGCCAGCAATTAGCTAATGGGAAGCGTTTCCTGGTCGATAAAGACTACGCCCCGGTCGCATTGCGTTTTGCCATTGAAGAACACGGTGGCAACGTTCTTTGGGCGCCCGATCCCATCACTCTGATGAAATCCCACAAAAATGACGTTGAACTGGCAGGCTATCGTGAATGCCATGAACAAGATGGCGCAGCCTGGGTAAACTTCCTTGCCTGGCTGGCCCATGAAGTTCCTTTGCGCGAAGCCGCAGGCAATCCGGTCACCGAGCTGGAAGCGCAGGCCAAGCAACTGGAATTTCGCCAGCAGCAGCCGGGATTTATCGAGCAAAGTTTCAGCACGATTTCGGCCTCTGCCAGCAATGCCGCAATGTGTCATTACCACTCCAGTGAAAAGACCAATACGCCAATTACCTCGCAGGCCATGTATCTGAATGATTCCGGTGGCCAGTACCACAATGGTACGACGGATACGACGCGTACCCTCGCATTTGGCCCACAGGATCCGCAACGTCGCCTGCATTACACCGCCGTGTTGAAAGGCTTTTTGTCGCTTATTTCGCTGCAGTTTCCCAGCGGGACTCAGGGCCATCAACTGGATGCTTTTAGCCGCCGGGCGTTGTGGGAGCTGGGACTGGATTTTGATCATGGCACGGGACACGGCGTGGGTCACCAGTTGCTTATTCATGAGCAGCCACATCGCATTGCCAAAAAAGTAAACCCGTGGCCACTGGTCGCAGGCAACATCATCACCATCGAGCCAGGTTATTATCTGGCTGGACAATATGGGATCCGCATTGAAAATCAAGTGGAGATTATCAACAGTCGTCCTGGTTTCTGTCGTTTCTCAACGCTGACGCTGGTACCGATTGATTTGAATCTGGTCGAACTGCATCTGCTGAGTGATGCTGAGAAACAGTGGATTGATGATTACCACCAGCAGGTCAGAGAGACGCTATCCCCGCGCGTGAACGCAGAGGCTCGTCCCTGGCTGTTCGCTGCCACCGCACCGATTCGCGTTCAGGCTAATTAATGCAATAAAAAAGGCAGCCCGCAGGCTGCCTTAGTTCTCCCCAACTTCTTACTGCTTAGCTGTTACGGATGTACTCATCCATTTCAGTTTTCAGGTTATCGGACTTAGTCCCGAAGATAGCCTGAACACCGGAACCAGCTACCACAACGCCTGCCGCACCCAGTTTCTTCAGGCCAGCCTGATCCACTTTAGCAACGTCAGCCACGCTGACACGCAGACGAGTGATGCACGCATCGAGGTTAGTGATGTTTTCTTTACCGCCGAATGCAGCAACCAGAGCCGGAGCCATTTCACCGGTCGCACCTGCTTTGCTGTCTTCGGTAGCATCTTCACGACCTGGCGTTTTCAGGTCCAGCGCTTTGATCAGCACACGGAAGATGGTGTAGTAAACAATCGCATAACCGATACCGACAATCGGGAACAGCCACAGCTTGCTGCTGTTACCGGACAGAACGATAAAGTCGATCAGACCGTGGGAGAACGACGTACCGTCGCGCATACCCAGCAGGATACAGATCGGGAATGCCAGACCAGCCAGAATCGCGTGGATGATGTACAGGATCGGCGCCACGAACATGAAGGAGAACTCGATCGGCTCGGTAATACCGGTCAGGAACGAGGTCAGCGCCGCGGAGATCATGATACCGCCCACTTTCGCGCGGTTTTCTGGTTTAGCAGAGTGCCAGATAGCGATAGCAGCAGCCGGCAGACCGTACATTTTGAACAGGAAGCCACCGGACAGTTTGCCCGCAGTCGGGTCACCCGCCATATAGCGAGGAATATCACCGTGGAACACCTGGCCCGCAGCGTTGGTGTACTCACCGATCTGCATCTGGAATGGAACGTTCCAGATATGGTGCAGACCAAACGGTACCAGGCAGCGTTCAATGAAGCCATAGATACCGAACGCTACGACCGGGTTCTGGTATGCAGCCCACTGAGAGAACGTCTGAATCGCAGTACCGATCGGTGGCCAAATGAAGGACAGAACCACACCTGTGAAGATGGCAGCCAGACCAGAAATGATAGGAACGAAACGCTTACCCGCAAAGAAGCCAAGATACTCAGGCAATTTGATACGGTAGAAACGGTTGAACATATACGCTGCAATCGCACCGGAGATAATCCCCCCGAGAACACCCGTATCAGCAAGGTGTTTAGCGGCGATCTCTTCAGCAGGTAAATGCAGAACCAGCGGCGCAACAACAGCCATGGTCTTAACCATGATGCCGTAAGCAACAACGGATGCCAGTGCAGATACACCGTCATTATTAGTGAAGCCTAACGCAACACCGATAGCAAAAATCAGCGGCATGTTCGCAAAAACAGAACCGCCTGCTTCTGCCATTACGTGCGATACAACGGCTGGCAGCCAGCTGAAGTTAGCGGAACCGACGCCCAGCAGGATACCTGCAATCGGGAGTACGGATACCGGCAGCATCAGCGATTTACCGACCTTTTGCAGGTTAGCAAATGCATTCTTAAACATAATTAGGAGTGCTCCTGAGTATTTGTGCTTATACACTTCATCCTTCAAACCGCCTCAGCGCGGGCTGCGCTCGTTCATCCCAGACACTTACTCTAGTAAGCTCCTGCAATTCACTCACTTGCCGCCTTGATGCAGCTTGATTGACTTTGTGTATTCTACGTTCTCACGCATTGGCGAGGGGGGAGAACCTCGCCGTGTACAGGGCATCTAAGTACCCTTTATTTATTACACAGAGTAAAATAATTCAGTTTGTTTTTGTTTGACGGCTATCACAGTTCAGTCGTGAATGGCCGCAAAATCCGCACATTCCGATAAAATGAGTTTCTGAATGTGTCAAACTGATTATTCACCGCCCATTTTGTGGCGGTGAACTTTACTCGCATTAGTGATTAATTACGAGCTTTAAAAAAAGTCAGTTAACGAACAGATTGCAGGCGAGAAGCGTCGATGTGAAACAGGCGGGCAAAGTTATCAGTGGTTGCCTGCGCCAGTTCTTCAACGGCAACACCTTTCACTACGGCCAAGTACTCTGCAACGTCACGAGTCATGGCGGGCTGGTTCTCTTTTCCACGATGCGGTACAGGCGCAAGGTAGGGAGAATCCGTCTCGACCAATAACCGGTCCAGAGGAACATAGCGGGCGGCATCACGGAGCTGCTCTGCATTTCGGAACGTGACGATGCCGGAAAACGAGATATAGAATCCAAGGTCCAGCAATTTGCCCGCCGTTTCTCTGTCCTCTGTAAAACAGTGTAGTACGCCGCCACAATCCGTCACTTTTTCTTCGCGCAGAATAGACAGCGTATCGGCTCGCGCATCGCGGGTATGCACGATAACCGGCTTCTGTAACTCACGGCCGATCTGAATATGGTGGATAAAAGATTCCTGCTGGCGCACCTTTGTTTCCGGCGTGTAAAAATAGTCCAGCCCGGTTTCTCCCATCGCCACAACCCCCTCTTCGGCGGCAAAACGACGCAGGTCCTCAACATCATAGGTTTCATCCTGATTTAACGGATGCACGCCGCAGGAGAAAACCACATTATCACGCTCACCGACCAGTTCGCGCATACTGCGATATCCTGGCAGAGTGGTCGCAACGGCAAGACAGAATTTCACATCACGTGCGGCCGCTTTCGCCAGCACGTCATCCACGTCCTTATGCAGAGATTGATAATCCAGGCCATCAAGATGGCAGTGTGAGTCGACTAAAAACATAATGTCTCTCTCAAAGATGGGGAACAGGCAGTACGGTGCCTGGTTGCAGGTAATGCTCAATACGAAGAATAAGATCGGTTAACACCAGCTCACGGTTTACGCCTGTTACGTTCAGCAGTTGCTGACGACAATGACAAACGTCACCGAGTATCGCCTGTATCTGGGCAACGGATAACCGTTCTGCGATAGAAGATATCAGGTCCAGCGCATCAGGATTCGTTAAATGGGAAACCCCATACGGACGTTTCAACGCATCCATCAACAACGTTGCCAGCCAGTGCAAACGGGCGGCAGCCTGATCGTGGTTTAACGCCGCGAGCAAGATATACCAGTCGCCTGCATTTAATGTGTTCCCCAGTGCCGCACAAAAATCTGTGCGGTGCGCCCAGCTTTCAGCCTGTAACAACGTAAGTGCCGCGCCAGGCGAACCAGCACTCAGGCGTAACGCGCTAAGCAGCGCTTCTGGAGACGCGGTCACTTCTCGGGCAAGCCAGGAGATCGCATACGACTCAGCCGGTGGCGCAAGATGATGTAACCGGCAACGACTGCGTAATGTCGCCAGCAAGCGAGCTGGCTCTGTGCTGGCGAGGAAAAACCAGGTTTGTGCCGGGGGTTCTTCCAGCGTTTTCAGCAAGGCGTTGGCGGCGGCATCGGTTAACTGGGCAGCATCCGGGATCCACACGACCTTCGCACCGCCGAGACGCGAATGCTCGTACAGCTTTTCACTGACTTCGCGTACCGCATCAACCCCCAGCGTGCTTTTGCCTTTTTCCGGCAGCAGCGAATAGTAGTCAGGGTGCGTCCCCGCCTGCATTAGCTGACAGCCGCGGCACTGTCCACAGCTTTTATGCCCTTCCGGCTGCTGGCACATTAAATAGCGGCTGAGGGCGTAAATCAGCGCGTCGTCGCCCATTCCGGGTAACGCCTGAATCAGTAACGCATGGTGACCACGACCCGTCTGGTAGCTGGCTACCAGTTTTTCAAAATCCGGTCGTAACCATGGGTACCATTTCATGCGCCCTGCTCCTTCACCCATTGGGTGATGGTATGACGGATATCAGCCATCACAGCCTCCAACGGCTGCGTAGCGTCTATAGTACGAATGCTGGCGTCTTTGGCAGCCAGCTCAAGATAGCGCGCGCGAGTACGATTAAAGAAGTCGAAAGATTCCTGCTCAATACGATCCAGCTCGCCGCGGGCACGGGCACGCTTCAACCCGACTTCTGGTGTCACATCCAGATAAATCGTCAGGTCCGGGCGAAAATCACCAAGCACCGCATCGCGCAGGGTTGCCAGCATATTTTGATCGATACCGCGTCCGCCGCCCTGGTACGCCTGGGTCGACAGATCGTGACGATCGCCAATTACCCACGCGCCTTTCGCCAGTGCAGGTTTAATAACGGTTTCGACCAACTGTACACGCGCCGCGTAAAACATCAGAACTTCGGCTTTGTCGGTAATGACCTCGTCACCGACCGATTTAATATCCAGCACCAGACTTCTTAGTTTCTCAGCCAGCTGCGTTCCACCAGGTTCACGGGTGAAAACCATGTCACGAATACCGAGTTGCTCAAGTGTCTCCACCACCACGTTACGCGCGGTGGTTTTTCCGGCGCCTTCCAGGCCTTCAATGACGATATAGTTACTGCCCATTTTTTTCCTTAAGCACTTTCAGGTAATCCTGCACGGACCGGTTATGGCTGGCAAGATTGGTGTTAAACGTGTGGCCGCCTTTACCGTCAGCCACAAAATAGAGATACGGCGTTTTTGCCGGATGCGCCGCGGCCTGCAATGAAGCCTCTCCCGGCATGGCAATCGGGCCAGGCGGCAGTCCCGTAATGGTATAGGTGTTATAGGCGGTCGGGGTGTCTAAATCCACACGCGACAATTTGCCATTATACCGTGTACCCATCCCGTAAATCACGGTCGGATCGGTTTGTAAACGCATACCGATACGTAAGCGGTTAATAAAGACCGAAGCCACCTGGTCGCGCTCGCTGGCAACCGCAGTTTCTTTTTCAATAATAGAAGCCATGGTTACCAGCTGATTTTTGTCCTGATAAGGCAGGCCATCAGCGCGCCCCTCCCAGACAGTATCCACCGCTTTAACCATTTTCTGATGCGCGCGTTTTAGCAACGCTACGTCAGTAGTATTGGCGGTATACATCCAGGTATCTGGCCAGAACCAGCCTTCTACCCATTGCGGGTTTTCCAGCTTAAGTTCCTCGGCCACGGTCTCATAGCTATCGTCGCTTAACGTATGTTTGATATACGGGGCATCACGCAGCTGTTTGAGGTAATCGCTCAGGCGCATCCCTTCAACCAGACGTAACGGGAACTGCGCCTCTTTGCCGCTTTCCAGCAGTTGCAGCATGTCCCGCACCGTCATGTCAGGCGTGAAGCGATATGTTCCGGCCTTAAAATGCGACAGCTCGGGCTCCACACGCAGCAGCCACTGGAACAAGCGCGGACGATTGATAACTTTGTCTGCATACAGCTGTTCGCCGAGAGCCAGACGGCCCGTCCCCGCTTTCAGCGTAAAAATCGTTTCTTCTTTAATCAATAATTTGCTGTCCGCCAGATGACGAACTTTCCACATTCCCACTCCAGCGGCAATGCCCAGCACAACCAGCAATAACAGGACAACAAGTAACAGTTTTTTCATGACTAATTCGGGTGCTCACAAAGTGGGGCTAAATAATCGAATAATAAACGTGAAGACAACAACGTGTCGCCACAGGTACGCACGGGAATAACCGGCATTAATGCGTTACAGACGACGATTTCATCGGCTTGCATAACCTCGTCCAACCCGGCATACACTTCGACAAGGCTGAACGGTGATTGTGCCAGCATACGGATACAGAATTGTCGCATAATGCCGTTCACTCCGGCCTGATCCACCCGGGGAGTGTAAACCACATTGCCTTTACGCCAGAACAAATTAGCCGCACAGCATTCCGTAACCCATCCCTCGCTGTCAAGAACCAGCGCTTCATCAGCATCCGTCTGCTCAAGATGAGAGCGAATCAATACCTGCTCCAGACGATTCAGATGTTTAAGTCCGGCAAGCAGTGGATTACGGCCCAGACGCACTGGACTCAACGCCAGCGTAATCCCCTCATGGCGCCATCGATCGTAATGATCGGGCCAGGCTGAAACGGAGAGGATGCGTGTGGCACTATGACAATTTTTGCCACTGTAACCCCGGCCTCCACTGCCACGGCTGATAATCACCTTCAACACACCGCGTACGTGCCCTTTCGCCAGCATTTTCATTTCATTTTGCAGCTCGAACCAATCTTCAAAAGAGATCAGCAGTTTTTGGCAAGCGTCTTGTAAACGCTCAAGATGCGCTGCAAAGAGAGGGATTTCACCGTCGATAATACAGGCAGTGGTAAAACAGCCATCACCAAATTGGGTCGCTCGATCGCTTGCGGCCAGCATATCTTGCTCGCAGCCATTAATTAAGAACATGGTGGCTCCTTATTTCTGGTCCGCTAGTTTGGCAGGATGAGTAACACAGGACAAGGGCGGAAAACCGAATAAAAAAAGGCCCGACAAGCGGACCTTTTCAATTTGCTATCGATGCTAGCGCATCACCTGACGGACTTAAATCTTTTTAAAGATCAAAGAGCCGTTGGTACCACCGAAGCCAAAGGAGTTACACAGCGCATACTCCAGACCACTAACCTGACGCGCTTCGTGAGGTACGAAGTCCAGGTCACAACCTTCATCCGGGTTATCCAGGTTGATGGTTGGCGGAATAGCCTGATCGCGCAACGCCAGGATAGAGAAAATTGACTCTACCGCGCCCGCCGCACCCAACAGGTGTCCGGTCATGGATTTAGTGGAGCTTACCATTACACGGCTTGCCGCATCGCCAAAGACAGATTTCACTGCCTGGGTTTCCGCTTTATCGCCCGCTGGGGTGGACGTACCATGTGCGTTGACATAGCCAATCTGACCCGCTTCGATAGCCGCATCGCGCAGTGCGTTGACCATTGCCAGCGCAGCGCCTGCACCGTTTTCCGGTGGCGACGTCATGTGGTAAGCATCGCTGCTCATACCGAAGCCAACGACTTCAGCATAGATTTTTGCACCGCGCGCTTTCGCATGCTCGTACTCTTCCAGTACCACCATGCCAGCGCCGTCGCCCAGCACAAAACCGTCACGCTCTTTGTCCCATGGGCGGCTTGCCGCTTGCGGATTATCATTACGCGTAGACAGTGCACGTGCCGCGCCAAAGCCACCCACACCCAACGGCGTACTGGCTTTTTCAGCACCACCCGCAACCATCGCGTCTGCGTCGCCGTATGCAATGATACGTGCGGCATGACCGATGTTATGCACGCCTGAAGTACAGGCGGTCGCGATGGAGATGCTTGGCCCTTGCAGGCCGTACATGATGGTCAGGTGACCAGCCACCATGTTAACAATCGTCGACGGAACGAAGAACGGGCTGATCTTACGCGGTCCACCGTTTACCAGTGAGGTATGGTTTTCTTCGATAAGACCGAGACCGCCAATACCAGAGCCGATAGCGGCGCCAATACGATGAGCGTTCTCTTCCGTAATTTCGAGGCCAGAATCCTGCATGGCCTGAACGCCAGCGACAATTCCATATTGAATGAAGGCATCCATCTTGCGCTGTTCTTTGCGCGAGATAATGTCTTCACAGTTAAAATCCTTTACTAAGCCAGCAAATTTCGTTGCATAGGCGCTAGTATCGAAATGGTCGATCAGGCTGATGCCACTCTGACCGGCAAGGAGAGCTTTCCAGGTAGACTCTACGGTATTGCCGACAGGAGACAACATGCCCAGTCCGGTCACAACTACACGACGCTTAGACACGGTTGTCCTCCAGGGAGGGAAAATAATTCAAGTGGGATAAAAAGATAAAACTCAGGCGGTCGAATGACCGCCTGGAGATGTTCACTTACGCCTGGTGGCCGTTGATGTAATCAATGGCAGCCTGAACGGTAGTGATTTTCTCAGCTTCTTCGTCCGGAATCTCAGTATCAAACTCTTCTTCCAGAGCCATTACCAGCTCAACGGTGTCAAGAGAATCTGCGCCCAGGTCTTCAACGAAGGAAGCATTGTTGGTTACTTCTTCCTGCTTAACGCCCAGCTGTTCGCCGATAATTTTCTTAACGCGTTCTTCGATAGTGCTCATACTCTTAAATTTCCTATCAAAACTCGCTTTCGCGATGGTTTTCGTAGTGTATAAAATGTTGAAAAATTTGCAACTAAATCCCGGCAGGTCTTACCACGATTTTACGTTATTTTGAGGCCAAGACCCACAATAACGCAAATATTTTTCATCGTGGTTAAACCATGTACATCCCGCCGTTGACGTGCAAAGTCTCACCTGTGATGTAACTTGCTTCGTCAGAAGCTAAAAATGCAACCGCACTGGCGATTTCCTGAGCGCCGCCAAGGCGACCCGCAGGAACCTGCGCCAGAATACCCGCACGCTGATCATCAGACAGCGCACGCGTCATGTCCGTTTCAATAAAGCCCGGAGCAACAACGTTTACAGTAATGCCACGAGACGCAACTTCGCGCGCCAGTGATTTACTGAAGCCGATCAGACCCGCTTTCGCCGCAGCGTAGTTAGCCTGACCCGCATTTCCCATGGTACCAACCACAGAACCGATAGTGATAATACGCCCATGACGCTTTTTCATCATAGCTCGCATTACCGCTTTTGACAGACGGAAAACAGATGACAGGTTGGTTTCGATGATATCGTTCCACTCGTCATCTTTCATGCGCATTAACAGGTTATCACGAGTAATCCCGGCATTATTGACCAGGATATCGACTTCACCAAATTCTGCGCGAATATTTTCCAGAACAGATTCGATAGATGCCGGATCGGTCACATTCAACATCAGACCTTTACCATTTGCACCTAAGTAATCGCTAATGGCCTGCGCGCCGCTTTCGCTGGTAGCAGTACCGATAACTTTCGCGCCACGGGCAACAAGTGTCTCAGCAATTGCGCGGCCAATGCCACGGCTTGCACCGGTAACCAGCGCGATTTTTCCTTCAAAACTCATGGTCTTCCTCTTTTATTGCTCTAGCGCCGCAGACAGTGCCGCCGGCTCATTCAGTGCCGAAGCAGTCAGGGTGTCAACAATACGTTTCGTCAGACCGGTCAGAACTTTACCCGGACCGACTTCATACAGGTGCTCTACGCCCTGGGATGCCATAAATTCAACGGTTTTAGTCCACTGAACCGGGCTATACAGCTGACGAACCAGCGCATCGCGAATTGCGTCTGCCGTAGTTTCACACTTCACGTCGACGTTGTTCACAACCGGAACAGTCGGTGCGTTAAAGGTGATTTTCTGCAGCTCAACGGCCAGTTTCTCAGCGGCAGGCTTCATCAGCGCGCAGTGAGAAGGAACGCTGACCGGCAGCGGCAGCGCACGCTTAGCGCCCGCGGCTTTACAGGCAGCACCAGCACGTTCTACGGCTTCTTTATGCCCGGCAATAACCACCTGACCCGGTGAGTTAAAGTTTACCGGTGAAACCACCTGGCCTTCGGCAGACTCTTCGCACGCTTTAGCGATAGCAGCATCGTCCAGACCGATAATAGCAGACATGCCGCCAGTGCCTTCCGGAACCGCTTCCTGCATGAATTTGCCACGCAGTTCAACCAGACGTACGGCATCGGCAAAACTGATAACACCCGCACATACCAGCGCAGAATATTCGCCCAGGCTGTGACCCGCCATCAGCGCAGGTGTTTTACCCCCCTGCTGCTGCCATACGCGATAAAGCGCAACGGATGCGGTCAACAGCGCGGGCTGCGTCTGCCAGGTTTTGTTCAGTTCTTCAGCCGGACCTTGCTGAGTCAACGCCCACAGATCATAGCCCAGTGCAGCTGATGCTTCAGCAAATGTTTCTTCAACAATTGGGTAGTTTGCTGCCATTTCAGACAACATCCCAACGGTCTGGGAACCCTGCCCCGGAAACACAAATGCAAATTGCGTCATGTTTAAATCCTTATACTAGAAACGAACCAGCGCGGAGCCCCAGGTGAATCCACCCCCGAAGGCTTCAAGCAATATCAACTGCCCAGCTTTAATACGCCCGTCGCGGACGGCTTCGTCCAGCGCGCACGGTACGGAGGCAGCAGAGGTATTACCATGTCTGTCGAGCGTCACGACAACATTATCCATCGACATACCCAGCTTTTTAGCTGTCGCGCTGATAATGCGCAGGTTAGCCTGATGCGGCACCAGCCAGTCCAGCGCAGAACGGTCGAGATTATTGGCTTCCAGCGTTTCATCAACGATGTGTGCAAGCTCAGTCACCGCGACTTTAAATACTTCGTTACCCGCCATCGTCAGGTGGATCGGGTTTTCCGGGTTCACGCGATCGGCGTTAGGCAGCGTCAACAGTTCGCCGTAGCGACCGTCAGCGTGCAGATGCGTGGAGAGAATGCCTGGCTCTTCTGATGCGCTCAGTACAACCGCACCAGCCCCATCACCGAAAATAATGATCGTTCCGCGATCGGTTGGATCGCAGGTACGGGCCAGGACATCGGAGCCAACGACCAGAGCATGCTTAACTGCGCCAGATTTAACGTACTGGTCGGCAACGCTCAGGGCGTAAGTGAAGCCAGCACAAGCGGCTGCAACGTCAAACGCTGGACAGCCTTTGATCCCCAGCATACTTTGGATCTGGCACGCCGCGCTTGGAAATGCGTGAGTGGATGATGTGGTAGCAACCACAATCAGACCAATTTGTTCTTTGTCGATGCCCGCCATTTCAATCGCACGGTTTGCGGCGGCAAAGCCCATCGTCGCAACTGTTTCATTTGGCGCTGCAATATGGCGTTCACGGATACCTGTACGAGTGACGATCCACTCATCAGACGTCTCAACCATTTTTTCCAAATCGGCGTTAGTACGCACTTGTTCAGGCAGATAGCTGCCAGTACCAATAATCTTCGTATACATGTACGCTCAGTCACTTTTTGGTTATATACCGCTACGAGCAAATCGCTGATACGTTGGCCACATTCACAAACGCACCGTTATCTGTGTGCTCGTGATTTTGCGCTTTCGCCACCGTCCAGCAGTTCGAATCCAGCTGGGTATACAGATTCCAGGCGAGCGGCAATTCGCTGAGGAACTTGTCGCTGCACCGCCTGCACTGCCTGTTCAATCGCGACTTCAAATGCTCGCTGATTGGCCGCACCATGACTCTTAATCACCGCGCCGCGCAATCCTAACAGACAGGCGCCATTATACTGGTCGGGGTTGAGGTGACTAAATCGCCTTGTCAGGCTTTTTTGTAACCAACGTTTTAATAACAGAAGCCACCACGACCGTTTTTTGCCCTCACCCTGAGATTTCAGCAGTGAAAGGAACATTCTGACAACACCTTCCATCGTCTTTAATGTGACATTACCTGTAAAACCGTCACAGACCAACACATCGGTTTTGCCAGTCAGTAACTCATTGGCTTCAAGATAGCCGATATAATTAATGGAAGGGATTGTTTTTAGCACAGCTGAAGCATCTCGAATATTGTCGAGACCTTTCGTTTCTTCTTCGCCGATGTTGAGTAACGCTACGCGAGGATTGGCAATGCCAACAACCTCTTCTGCCAGCACGGAACCCATGACGGCAAATTGCACCAACATCGTGCTATCACAATCTACGTTGGCGCCCAAATCCAGCACCACCGTTTTGCCCTTTTGCTGATGGGGTAACACCGTCACCAACGCAGGACGCTCAATCCCCTCAAGAGGTTTGAGCAATAACTTCGCAAGTCCCATGAGTGCGCCCGTATTACCGGCGCTGACACAAGCTTGTGCCTGACCTTCTTTCACGAGCTCCAGGGCAACACGCATTGAGCTTCCACGACTGGCGCGAATAGCTTGCGAGGGCCGGGCATCACTGGCAATAACTGACTGAGCAGGGATAATCTGCAGACGCGAACGTTGTTCGAAGTCAGCTTTGGCAAGTAATGGCGTGATTGTATCGGGATCCCCGACTAAAAGAAGTGTGAGTTGCGAATTAGAATTCAGTGCCTGCAATGCTGCAGGCACTGTCACGGTAGGGCCAAAATCTCCCCCCATGACATCTAACGCCAGGGTTAGACGTGTCAAGGTATCGTCGCTGCCCGGTTAGGTGTTTCCCCAGTTACCCGGGGAAAGCCTCACTAAGCTTCATCACGCGTTCACTCTTTGTCTTTCTCACCAGAAGTGGGAAAGCCATTGAGTCATGCGTGATTACTTAGCGATTACCTTACGGCCACGGTAGAAACCGTCGGCAGTGATGTGGTGACGCAGGTGTTGTTCACCAGAAGTTTTGTCTACAGACAGGCTGGTGACTGCGGTCAGAGCGTCATGAGAACGACGCATGCCACGTTTGGAACGGGTTGGTTTATTCTGTTGTACGGCCATGGACCTTACTCCTCAATTACTTACGCTTTAAGCTGGCTAATACGGCAAATGGGTTTGGTTTTTGCGCTTCATCAGGCAATTCGCCAAAGACCATGTCCGCCTCGGACACTTCACAGTGTTCAGAATCATGCACCGGAACTACCGGCAAGGAGAGGATAATCTCATCTTCAACCATTGCAAGCAGATCGATTTCACCGAATTCGTTAACCTCAATCGGCTCATACGCTTCCGGGAGTGCTTCAGCCTGCTCGTCAGAACGGACAGGACTAAAACAATATGTTGTGTGAACATGAAGTGGGAACGGTTTCCCGCAACGCTGACATTCGAGCGTAACCGATACCTTCGCATCACCGGTTATAACGGCGAGACGCTGGTTATCGATAGCGAACGACATGGAGCATTCCACATCACTGTCCACACTGACTACAGAATCGGCGACGCGCTCAACCAGATCAGAAGTATAGATACCTTCATAATCGAGGCGTTTTTGAGCCGTACGAACCGGATCAAGAGTCAGGGGTAATTTTACCTTTTGCATAGGGCGCGCATATTAACTTTGTAACGTCATATAGTCAAAGAAAAAGGCAGCCTGTGGTTGCCTTTTGCCAATAATTCGCACACATTGCGGGTCATCGACTTAAAATCGCTCAAGACAAGCCACTACAGCCAGCTTGTAGGTCGAAGTCCATAGTTTAAAATGGCTCTCATCAATACGCTATATGCGAGGGAAAAAATATGCCTCAACTTATTCTTGCTTCTACCTCCCCCTGGCGTCGCGCTTTACTCGAAAAACTGGCAATCCCGTTTGAATGCGCTGCGCCAGAGGTTGATGAAACGCCGTTGCCCGGCGAAGCACCACGCCATTTAGTCTTGCGACTGGCGCAGAAAAAAGCGCAATCTCTCGCCCACCGTTACCCATCGCATCTGATTATTGGCTCCGATCAAATTTGTGTTCTTGATGGTGAAATAACCGGCAAACCATTAACTGAAGAAAATGCGCGCCAACAATTACTCAAAGCCCGTGGCAATATTGTGACGTTTTACACCGGACTGGCGCTGTATAATTCTGCGACCGGACATTTACAAACTGAAGTAGAACCTTTTGACGTCCATTTCCGTCATTTAAGCGAGGCGGAAATTGATGATTATCTGCGCAAAGAGCGCCCGCTCCATTGTGCAGGTAGCTTCAAAAGTGAAGGGTTAGGTATTGCACTCTTTGAACGCCTGGAGGGTCGTGACCCAAATACCCTGATCGGTTTGCCGCTTATCGCGTTGTGTCAAATGCTGCGGCGGGAAGAGATGAACCCGTTGAATGCCTGATTGATCTGCCTGATGGCGACGCGATGCGTCTTATCAGGCCTACGGCGCATCACACGATTGTAGGCCTGATAAGCAACGCGCATCAGGCTTTACTGCGTAAAACCTCGAGGCAGCGCTTCAATTGCTTATCCATCGGCGCCTCAATACGCATCACTTCACCCGTTCCAGGATGGGTAAATTTCAACGCTGCGGCGTGCAGGAAAAGTCGATTCAACCCCGTATCCGCCAGTTGCTTATCGAACTCACGGTCACCGTAGCGATCGTCAAAAGCAATTGGATGACCGGCATACTGGGTATGCACACGAATCTGGTGCGTACGTCCGGTCACCGGGCTACAGCGCACAAGCGTGGCAAACGCATAGCGCTCTTCCACTTTAAAACGTGTTTCTGACGGTTTGCCTTCCTGGTTCACCCGCACGATACGCTCGCCACTTTGCAGAATGTTCTTTAACAGCGGCGCCTGCACGGTTTTGACATGCGACTGCCATTGGCCTCGAACCAGCGCGAGATAGTCTTTCTGCATGCCTTTTTCACGCAGTTGTTCATGCAATGAACGCAAGGCTGAGCGTTTTTTGGCAACCAACAGCACGCCGGAGGTATCCCGGTCGAGGCGATGCACCAGTTCAAGGAAACGCGCTTCTGGGCGCAGTGCTCGTAATCCTTCAATGACGCCAAAGCTTAACCCGCTTCCGCCATGTACGGCCGTACCTGAAGGTTTGTTAAGCACCAGAATGTGGTCATCTTCATATAAAATGACGTCGGTCAGCGCCGCGACCTTTTGCAGGTTCGGTGAAATGGCCTCTTCTTCACGTTCAGCGACACGCACAGGTGGAATACGCACAATATCCCCGTCTTCGAGTTTGTACTCGGGTTTAATGCGTTTTTTATTCACCCGCACTTCGCCTTTACGCAAAATGCGATAAATCATACTTTTCGGCACGCCCTTAAGCTGGGTGCGCAAAAAGTTATCGATGCGTTGCCCTGCTTCGTCGGCAGTAATGGCAACTGTTTTTACGGCTGGAGTCTCTGTTTTCATGGGGGCCGATTTTAAATAGCCATCAAGATTCGCGCCACACATTTTTCTATGCTTATATTAACTGCTATACCCTATTACTTAAGTTTGACATAGCCGATTTGGTGGTTATTAAAGCAATCACTACGCGGAAGTGAAAAAACTGTGAGTAACCGGGTGATAAATGGCAAAAGTCATCTTGCTATAACAAGGTTAGCAGTGGAATAATGAGGTTGTTTCCGTGTTGAATCTTGTTAAAACAAGAACTTTTCCGGAATGACCCAATTTTGCCCGACCGATCATCAACGCAGCAATGGCGTAAGACGTATTGATCTTTCAGGCAGTTAGCGGGCTGCGGGTTGCAGTCCTTACCGGTAATATGGAAGCTTTTCTGGAGAGTAACACCCAGACTGTTCCCCTGATAATTGCGCTGTGTTTCCGTATGAAATGCAGGCAACCGACACTCTGCGCCTCTTTGAGCTGACGATAACCGTGAGGTTGGCGACGCGAATAGACACGAGGCCATCGGTTCACACCCGGAAAGGCATTACTCTGCCCGCAGCTTAGTCGTCAATGTAAGAATAATGAGTAAGTTACGATGAAAAGAATGTTAATTAACGCAACTCAGCAGGAAGAGTTGCGTGTCGCCCTTGTAGATGGGCAACGTCTGTACGATCTGGATATCGAAAGTCCTGGACACGAACAGAAAAAAGCCAACATCTATAAAGGCAAAATTACCCGTATTGAACCGAGTCTGGAAGCTGCTTTTGTTGATTACGGCGCTGAACGTCACGGTTTCCTCCCGTTAAAAGAAATTGCCCGCGAATACTTCCCCGCTAACTACAACTCCCATGGTCGTCCCAACATTAAAGACGTGTTGCGCGAAGGTCAGGAAGTCATCGTTCAGATCGATAAAGAAGAACGCGGCAATAAAGGCGCTGCGCTGACTACCTTTATCAGCCTGGCGGGTAGTTATCTGGTTCTGATGCCGAACAACCCGCGCGCGGGCGGTATCTCCCGTCGCATTGAAGGCGACGACCGTACCGAATTAAAAGAAGCGCTGGCAAGCCTGGAACTGCCTGATGGCATGGGCCTTATCGTGCGTACCGCAGGGGTCGGCAAATCCGCCGAAGCGCTGCAGTGGGACCTGAGCTTCCGCCTGAAGCACTGGGAAGCGATTCAAAAAGCCGCTGACAGCCGCCCTGCTCCGTTCCTGATCCACCAGGAAAGCAACGTTATCGTTCGCGCTTTCCGTGACTACTTACGTCAGGACATCGGCGAAATCCTTATCGATAATCCGAAAGTGATGGAGATGGCGCGTCAGCACATCGCCGCACTGGGTCGTCCGGATTTCAGCAGCAAAATCAAACTGTACACCGGTGAAATCCCGCTGTTCAGCCACTATCAGATCGAGTCTCAGATTGAATCCGCGTTCCAGCGCGAAGTGCGCCTGCCGTCCGGCGGCTCAATCGTTATTGACAGCACAGAGGCCCTGACCGCTATCGATATCAACTCCGCGCGTGCAACTCGCGGCGGCGACATCGAAGAAACTGCGTTCAACACTAACCTTGAAGCAGCCGATGAAATTGCCCGTCAGCTACGTCTGCGCGACCTCGGCGGTCTGATTGTAATCGACTTCATTGATATGACGCCGGTTCGCCACCAGCGCGCGGTTGAAAACCGTCTGCGCGAGGCCGTACGCCAGGACAGAGCGCGTATTCAGATCAGCCATATTTCTCGCTTCGGTCTGCTGGAGATGTCTCGTCAGCGTCTGAGCCCGTCTCTGGGTGAATCCAGCCATCACGTGTGCCCACGCTGTTCCGGCACCGGTACCGTACGTGATAACGAATCACTGTCGCTGTCTATTCTGCGTCTGATCGAAGAAGAAGCACTGAAAGAAAATACGCAAGAAGTTCATGCTATTGTTCCTGTGCCAATCGCCTCTTACCTGCTTAACGAAAAACGTACCGCGGTTAATGCTATCGAAACGCGTCAGAATGGCGTGCGCTGTGTGATCGTGCCAAACGATCAGATGGAAACCCCGCACTATTCTGTGCTGCGCGTACGTAAAGGGGAAGAAACACCGACCCTGAGCTACCTGCTGCCGAAACTGCATGAAGAGGCAATGGCATTGCCGACGGAAGAAGAGTACGTCGAGCGTAAACAGCCTGAGCAACCGGCGCTGGCCACCTTCGCCATGCCAGACGTTCCGCCAGCCCCTGCTCTGCAGGAACCTGCCGCGAAAGCCACCGCGCCTAAAGCTGCAGCAGCAACCGCAGCCGTTGCCGCACAACCCGGTTTGATTAGCCGTTTCTTTGGCGCACTGAAGTCCATCTTCGGTGGTAGCGAAGAAGTGAAACCGGTTGAACAACCTGCGCCGAAAGCTGAAGAGAAAACCGAACGCCAGCAGGATCGTCGTAAACCGCGTCAGAACAATCGTCGCGACCGTAACGATCGTCGTGATAACCGTGATAATCGCGGTGACCGCGACAACCGTAGCGAACGTTCAGAAAACGGCGAAAACCGTGAAGATAACCGCCGTAACCGTCGTCAGTCCCAGCAGCAAAATGCGGAAGCTCGCGATAACCGCCAGCAAACCACTGATGTTGCAGACAAAGCGAAATCCGGTGATGAACAGCAGGCGCCGCGTCGCGAACGCAACCGCCGTCGTAACGATGACAAGCGTCAGGCTCAGCAGGAAGTTAAAGAGCTGAACCAGGCTGAACAACCTGTGCAGGATACTGAGCAGGAAGAGCGCGTACGTCAGCCTCAAACCCGCCGCAAACAGCGTCAGTTGACTCAGAAAGTTCGTTTCACAGACAGCCCGGCGGTTGAAGCCGAAGTGGCTACTGTTGCTGCAATCGCTGAAACTGCTGTTGCTCAACCAACAGAACAGCCGGTACCGGCACAGCGCACCGAACTGGCGAAAGTTGATCTGCCAGCCGTCGTTGCGACTGAGCAGGAAGACAACAGCGAAGCTCGTGACTCCAACGGTATGCCGCGTCGTTCTCGCCGCTCTCCTCGCCATCTGCGCGTCAGTGGACAGCGTCGTCGTCGTTACCGTGACGAGCGTTATCCGGTTCAGTCACCGATGCCGTTAACGGTCGCCTGCGCATCTCCTGAATTAGCGTCCGGTAAGGTTTGGATCCGCTACCCTGTTGCACGTCCTCAGGATCAGCAGGTTGAAGAACAGCGCGAACAGGAAATGGTCCAGCAACAAGCTGCACCTGTCGCCGTAGAGCCTCAGGTTGCTGCCGCTGCCGTTGAACACATTGTGGATACCCCTGCGCCGGTTGAAGCCGTGCAGCCAGAGGTTGTCGTAGCTGAGCCTCAGGCCGCCGTTGTTGAAACCACACAGGTTGAAACCACGCATCCGGAAGTGATTGCGACCCCTGTCGAGGAACAACCGCAAATTATCGCTGCATCTGATGCGCCCGTAGCAGAAGAAATCGCCGGTGAAGCCGAACCTGTGGCTGACGTTGTGACTGCACCGGTTGCCGAAGAGCCTGCAGAGGTGGTTATTCCCCAGCCAGAAGTGGTTGAAGAGATTGCTGAAGTTGTGGAAACAGCGCCAGCTGTTGAAGAGGTTGCAGCGCCGAAAGTCGTTGTTGCCGCGCCTGTCGTCGAAACTGAAGTCGTTAAGGCTGAAGTTGTCGCAGCAAGCGCTGATGCTGAACACCTGCACAGCCATGCAACCGCGCCAATGACCCGCGCTCCGGCACCGGAATATGTGCCAGAAGCGCCGCGTCATAGCGACTGGCAGCGTCCGGCATTCGCCTTTGAAGGCAAAGGTGCCGCAGGTGGACATAGCGCAACGCATCAAGCGACTGCGCCAGCAACACGTCCACAGCCTGTTGAGTAAGCCATAATCAATATCAAAGCCGGCCTTCGGGTCGGCTTTTTTATATCTGATCTACGCCTTTCATCCCCGTCAGCTGCGGCATAACATCCTTCATTAGGGCCAGAAACTTGCGTAAGCGGGTCGGATAGTAACGCGCCCACGGATAAACCAAATGTACAGGCAACGGCGCCGCATGCCACTCAGGTAGCAACGCAACCAGACGTCCGTCGGCAATATCCTCCGCCACCATCCAGCTTGAAACAATAGTCACTCCCAACCCCGCCAGCGCGGCATTTCTTGCGACATAAATACTGTCTGTGCTTAATCTGGGTGAAATATTCAGCGTGACTGGCTCATTACGCAATTGGTGCAACAACGAAACGCTATGCTGATAAAACGTGTTCACTGCAATCCAGGGCAGCGCTGATAACTGCTCAGGATGAGAAAGCTCGCCATATTGCTCCAGCAGTCCTGGACTCACCACCATACTACGGGGAACTTCAGCCAGTAAGACGGAAACCGTGGCCGGATCGACTTCCGCGCCAACCCGAATAGCGCAATCAATATTATCGCTCAGAAAATCAACGGTTTTATCGTTGAGCATCCACTCTACTGCCAACTGGGGATAGCGTGAAAGAAACTGCAAAAGCGGCTCAAGTAGTTGTTGTTGCCCGAAGGCATGCGGTGCGCGGACTCGCAACGTCCCCACCGGTTCATCTTCTGTGACATTAAGTCCATCTTCCAGCGCCAGCCAGGCATCAATAATCTTCTTAGCATGCTGATAGCCTCTTTCGCCGTCGTCGGTCAATTTCATCGCATGCGTGGTACGCATAAGCAGTTTCACACCCAGCAGCGTCTCCAGCGATTGCAGCCGTCGGCTAACGGTCGCTTGCGTCGTCCCTATCTGTTTTGCCGCTGCCGAAAGCGATCCTGCTTCTACGATACGCACAAACGTGCGCATCAGCTCCACCCTATCTATACGTTCAGTTTTTATCATTATCAGTTTCTTCATACGTCTGGCGTATAACTGTTTTACCACTGCGCTCGCTACCGCACCACCCGCAGAAGGATAAAAATAGCCGCACATCCTGTGATTGAGGAATCATTTGTGAACACACATACCGCACTTTCCCGTTGGGTCATTTTTGTTCTGGCAATGGGCGCCGGATTCAGCGTGGCCGCTATCTACTACGCCCAGCCTCTTCTGCCTTTAATGGGTCAGGATCTGGCCTTAAGTCTCACCGGTATGGGGTTGGTCCCGACGCTGACCCAGGCGGGATATGCGTTAGGTATATTGTTTTTATTGCCATTAGGCGATCGTTATGACCGCCGGACATTAATCCTGCTGAAAAGCATCTCTCTTGCCGCGCTGCTGCTGGCCTGTAGCTTTACCGGTCAGTTGCATTCGCTATTACTGGTGAGCCTGCTGATGGGAATGGCGGCAACCATGGCACAAGATATTGTGCCTGCGGCGGCAATACTGGCGCCCAACGGCAAGCAGGGAAAAACGGTGGGCACTGTGATGACGGGCCTTCTGCTGGGGATTTTACTCTCACGTACCGTCAGTGGAGTGGTGGGCGAAGCGTTTGGCTGGCGCGAGATGTATCAACTCGCTGCCGTCAGCATTGCCATAATTACCGCGATTATGTGGAAAGTACTGCCTCGCTTTACGGTCCATTCCACGTTGAGCTATCCATCATTAATGCTCTCAATGGCGCAACTTTGGCAACGATATTCCACCTTGCGTCGCGCAGCACTGGCACAAGGCTTTCTGTCCATTGCTTTTAGCGCCTTCTGGTCTACGCTGGCGGTAATGTTATCTGAGCATTACCACATGGGTAGCGCTATAGCGGGTGCTTTTGGTATCGCGGGAGCAGCCGGAGCGCTTGCCGCACCGTTGGCGGGTCATCTTGCCGATAAAGTGGGTGCGGCAAAAGTAACGCAATTGGGTGCTTTGCTGGTAACGGCATCTTTCGCTCTGATGTTTTTGTTACCCGCCCTGCCCGTTCAGGGGCAGTGGCTGCTCATCGCCCTTTCGGCGGTAGGTTTTGATCTCGGATTGCAATCCAGCCTGGTTGCTCACCAGAATCTGGTCTATAGCCTGGAGCCTCTGGCACGAGGACGATTGAACGCTCTGCTGTTTACGATGGTGTTTATCGGTATGGCGCTGGGTTCGGTTCTCGGAAGTCAGGTCTACGCCCTGGCCAATTGGGAAGGTGTCGTTGCGTTGACTACCTTCAGCAGTGCAATTGCATTGGTCATAAGACTGACGGGGAACCCGTCGCTTAGTAAGACGTCGGTTGCCTAAAAAATGCCCGCTCCGGGGTGTTAAAGGAGCGGGCAGACAAACATACCCAGTTTCAAGATATGTTCAAAAAGAGTTATTACCGATTAAGCTGGAACAACGACATTCCCTGCATATCGGTAAATGCTTTATAGGATGCCTGTAGCGCAGCCTGCTGCATGACATAAGACGAGATCGCGGCGTTCCAGTCGACATCCACCAGATTACTCATCTGCTGGGTTTGGCCTAATGCACGATCGGCGCCCAGTGAATCCAGCGAGCTTAATTCACTCAGCTGCGTACCTAATTCTGCACGAACGGACAGGACGTTATTCAACGAGTTTTTCAGGCCACGGTTGGTTTTATCAATGGCAGCAGCGGCTTTGTCTTTTGCCACATCATCACCCGCAATCGGGATTTTGAGCTCTGCAATCGCGCTATCCAGCATTTTAAACAGGTTCTTTTCCTGAGTGCCGCCACCAGGTTCCGGTACCGCGTTGCTTGTCAGGTTGGCGAATACTTTATCGCCAGTATGACCAATCACCATGGTTCGGGAGGCATCGACCTGTTGGGTAACGTTTGTTGTACCGCCGCTGTAAGCGCCATCTGCCTGGGCAAACGGTGCGGATTCTGTTTTATATCCACCGAAAATATAGCGACCATTACCGTCGGTACTGTTTGCCAGGTTCATCAGCTGATCGCGGATCCCCTGTAGGTCGGTGGCCAGCGATGCACGGTCGTCATCACTTAACGTTCCGTTCCCGGCATAAACGATTTTTTCCTGTGCAGCCTGAATTGCCGTCGTCACCTGGCTCAGAACATTCTCTTCCAGCGACACCTTTTGCGTCGCGAATGAGCGTGCCAGCGTATATTGGCTGTTCTGCGCCTGAGCCTGAGAAAGTACCACGGCCTGCGAGGCGGCAATCGGATCGTCTGATGGGTTGATCACGCGTTTGCCCGTTGACATCTGCTCGCCGAACTTCATCCATTCAGCCTGAGAGTTAGTGATGCCACGCATATTCTGCTGGTACATCATCTGGGTGCTGATACGCATTGTGTCCCTCTCCCTTAGCGGATATTAATCAGTGCATCAAACAACGCATTCGCGGTCTGCAGCACTTGCGCGTTAGCCAGGTAATACTGCTGAAAACGCTGTAAATTACCGTACTCTTCGTCGAGGTTAACGCCGGAAATAGACTGTTGCTGCCGGTAAAGCTGTGTCACCACGTTGTTCTGGGTGGTGGCACTGGTTTTCAGCGTAGCGGTTTTGTTCCCGACATCGCTTACCAGCGTGGCATATGCATCGTTGAAGGTCTTATTGCCGACAGTCGCTTTGGTTTGCAGATCTAACAGTTTCTGACCGTTACGGTTGTCGCTCTTGCCTTTATCGATGGTGGGGTCCGTATCATTTTTAGACACTTGAGCCATGGCGATTTTCGACTCATCGGTCACCATAACTTTCATATCAACGATAGCGTTACTCACGGGTTTTACAGTAAAACTGTCATTAGCTTTCGCGCCAGCATTAACGGTGATTTCCATCCCGTCAAAGGACATTTTTCCACCGGTAACGGTGGCTTTGAAGCTGGTATTATCCGCCAGGCGAGTAACCTGCCAGTCCTTCCCATCAAAAACGATTTTATAATCTGTCGCCTGTACAGCGGAGCTGTCAGTGATCTTAGCGCTTAACGATCCTGTGCCCGTATTTTTCGCGTTGTTGAAGACTTCCGGGCTGCCGATAGCAAAGAAATCCTTACCCTGATCGCCGTTGGCATCAAAACCTTCTTTATGCTGAGCGTTAAATGCACTGGCAAATGCAAGCGCCAGTTGGCCGAGGGTATTACGCGTCTGATCCAGCTCCTGAGAACGGAAGGTGAGCAGTCCACCCAGTGAACCGGTATTCAGCAGTTTCTCCGGAATTTCAACAGCTCCGGCAACGCCATCAACGTAGGCCACGGTTGTACGATTAGGATCATCGCTGGAAGGCACTGCCGCCAGTTGACGTGCATTGCTGCCCTGCACCAGCGAATAGCCGTTGGCCATGGTCAGGTTGTAAGTGCCTCCATCCTGAATGCTGACTTCAACACCGACAATCTGATTCAGTTCACTGACCAGCTGATCGCGTTGGTCAAGCAGGTCGTTAGGAGACGCACCTGCGCCGACGCCTGTCATACGAGAAATCTGGTCGTTGAGGCTGGCAATTTGTTTCGAATAGTTGTTGATCTGATCAACGCTGGCTTTAATCGCGGTATTGACCTGCTTATCCTGATCGCGCAGATACTGGTCGGTCGTTTTAAACTGATTTACCAATCCATCAGCTTTACCGATTAGCGCCTGGCGTGCCGCCGGATCTTCGGCGTTGCTGACCAGCGTTTGCAGGCTGGTAAAAAAGTCCTGCATGGAGGTCGAAATAGAACTGGTTTTGCTGGAGAGCAGATTGTCGATTTTTGACATTTGCTCATAACGTGTCGTCAGACCGCTGCTCTGGTTCTGCGCTGCTCGCAACTGGTTAGTGATAAAGGAGTCATATTCACGTTGTACACCAGAAACATAGACACCATTGCCTACCCAGCCCCCCGCACCCAGCGTGCTGTTCGCTTGCGCCATAATTGTCGTCTGTCGGGTATATCCGGCAACGTTATAGCTGGAGATGTTGTTACTGGCAGTATTCAACGCGGCCTGCGCTGCGCTGAGTCCACTCATCGCGTTATTAATCAAGCTGGACATGGAGGTTCCTTGTAATCCTTCAATACTCGTTATTATCGGCAGCAGGTCGGTAGACTTGAGCTATTTAAAAGAGATTATCGATGTTCGTGCTGTAGGTTTTGCTCACTTTTTCACTCATCGATTTCAACTGCTGGATCATGCTGGTTAATTTTCGCGCATAGTTAGGGTCCGTGGCGTAACCCGCATTTTGCAATGCCTGCGCCCCTTGCTCGGCTGTCGCGGCAGCGGTCACTGCCGCATAGCGCGGGTTACGCGATATCAGACCGACATAATCCGACAACGCCTCAAGGTAAGAGCTATAGACGCGGAATCTGGCTTTCACCTTTTTCGCCTCACCGTTCTCATATTCAGTCGTGGTGATTTCAGTGGTTGGACCTTTCCAGCTTCCCGAAGCCTTCACACCAAAAATGTTAAAGCTCGGTTCACCGTTCTCACGGCGAATTTGTCGCTGCCCCCATCCGGATTCCAGCGCCGCCTGTGCCAGAATCAGATGATGCGGGACGCCGCTTTGCTGGCTGGCCAGCTTAGCCGGCAGCGATAGCTGGGCGAGGAAGTCTTTACTGTCACCTGACAGCGGCTCATCATTGCTTTCCGTCGCCCGGGGGATGGCTTTGCGGACCAGTTGCGTCAATGCCTGATTTTGATAGCTGGTCACCGTTTCCAGTGAAAACTTCATCGGCACCTGCGGCGCGTCATCCGCAGGTTGCGCTTGCCCTTCAGTCATCTGCTTGACCATCATTTCAGCCAGCCCCAGTCCTTTGCCTGCGGTCATTTGCTGCGCAATTTGTTGATCATACATACTGGTATACAAGCGCGTTGAATCGCTGCTAAACACGCCATCTTTCGGCAGCGCTTCACGCATGCTTTTCAGCATCATCTGCACGAACATCCCTTCAACCTGACGGGCGACCGGACGGATATTCGCCGCCGGATCCTGACCCGCTTTCGCTTTCAGTTCGTTCAGTGATTGCGCATCCCAGGCAGCGCTGGTCAGCAGTTTGCTGTCACCAATCATTAGATGATTTCCAGTTTGGCGCGTAAGCAACCCGCGCTCTGCATCGATTGCAGAATGGACATCAGATCCATCGGCGTTGCCCCCAGCGCATTCAGCGCACGCACCACATTGTTCAGGTTGGCGCTGGAACGCACGCTTTGCAGTGAACCACCGCTCTGGCGCAGGTCAATCTGGGTTTGTGGCGTCACCACGGTTTGTCCACCACCAAACGGTGTGTCCGGTTGGCTGACGTTCGCCTGGCGGTTCACCGTGATCGACAAGTTGCCTTGTGCCACGGCACAGCTATCCAGCGTCACTTCACGGTTCATGACGACAGATCCGGTGCGCGAGTTGATAATCACTTTCGCATCCTGCGGCGTGACGTTCACCTCAATATTCTGGATATCAGCGAGGAAACGCACCTGCGAGCTGTTGCCGCTTGGCACGCGCACCTGAATGGTTCGGGCATCCAACGCTGTTGCGCTACCAAAGCCACGCGAGCGGTTGATGGTGTCGGTAATCTGCTGCGCCATCGTGAAATCTTCATTATTGAGCTGCAGATTAATGGTGTTACCACCGCCGAACTGGCTGGGTAATTCACGTTCGATAATCGCGCCGTTGGTAATGCGTCCACCATTGAGCTGGTTAACCTGCACGCTACTGCCACCTGCAGCCGCGCCCGCACCGCCCACCAAAATATTCCCCTGAGCCAGCGCATATACCTGACTATCGACCCCTTTTAATGGGGTCATCAGCAGCGTACCGCCGCGCAGGCTTTTGGCATTCCCCATAGAGGAGACCACTACGTCGATGGTTTGTCCCTGACGACCGAATGCAGGAAACGACGCGGTAACCATCACCGCCGCCACATTTTTCAGCTGCATATTGGTACCAGTTGGCACGGTTATCCCCAACTGCGAAAGCATGTTATTGAGCGTTTGCGTCGTAAACGGCGTCTGGGTGGTCTGGTCACCCGTACCATCCAGACCGACTACCAGCCCATAACCTATCAACGAGTTTTCCCGCACCCCCTGAACGCTGGTCAGGTCACGAATACGGTCAGCATGCGCAAAGGTGGTTATCAGCACCAGTACCATTCCAACAAAAGATTTAAACACTGGGTACCTCGCTTACATCGGCGACAAGTTAAGGAAGAAACGCTGCAACCAGCCCATATTCTGCGCTTCATTGATGTAGCCGTTACCGACGTACTCAATACGCGCGTCCGCAACCTGGGTTGACGGTACGGAGTTGCTGCCACTGATGGTGCGCGGGTTAACGACCCCGGAGAAGCGAATGAACTCAGTGCCCTGATTAATGGCGATCTGTTTTTCACCCACGACATGTAAATTGCCATTCACCAGTACCTGATCGACCGTCACGGTCAACGTACCGCTGAAGGTATTGCTGGCGTTCGCACCGCCTTTACCGTTAAAGGTGTTGCCGCCGGAGGCTTCTACGTCGGCACGTTCGTTACCAAACAGCCCTTGCAGGTAGCGCGGTACGGTATCAAAACCAAAGTTGGTCTTGCCGTCGCGGCTGGCGTTTGCCGAGGAGCTTTTGCTCGCGCTGACGTTTTCCTGCAATACGATGGTCAGCGTATCGCCAATATTGCGCGGACGGCGGTCTTCGAAGAGCGGCTGATAACCGTAGTTAATCGGCTGCGCCGACTGGAAGATTGAGCCATTCGCCACCGGCGTCGGGCCTGGAACCGGCTGAGCAGACGTTGCGCCCTGCACGAGCGGCGTGGCCGGGATCCAGGCACATCCTGTTAGTGAAACCACCAGCAGGGCTAAAATTGGGTATGGGTGAAGCGCGTATTTTCGCATTGCGGTCATCTTCAAAATCAGTGTGCCGGTGAGGTTTTCACCCCACCGGACTCCACTTTAGAGTTGCGTCAGTTTTTGCAGCATCTGATCAGTGGTCGATACCGCTTTACTGTTGATTTCGTAAGCGCGCTGAACCTGGATCATGTTTACCAGCTCTTCCGCCACATTGACGTTAGAGGTTTCAACATAGCCCTGATACAGCAGACCCGCGCCGTTCAGCCCTGGCGTGCTCTCATTCGGCGCACCGGATGACTGCGTTTCGGTGTACAGATTCTCACCAATGCTTTCCAGACCGGTATCGTTCATGAAGGTTGTCAGGTTAAGCTGCCCTACCTGAACAGGCGCCGCCTGCCCCTGTTGGGTCACGCTGACAATACCGTCGCGTCCAATGGTGATACTGAGCGAGTTAGCCGGAATGGTGATGGCAGGCTGAACCTGAAAACCACCCGCCGTCACCAACTGACCGTTCTGATCCACCTGGAAAGAACCGTCGCGGGTATAAGCGGACGTACCATCGGGCAACATGACCTGGAAAAAGCCCTGGCCTTTAATCGCCACATCTTTACTGTTGTTAGTCTGCGACAGGTTACCCTGACTGTGTAAACGCTCGGTCGCAACCGGACGTACACCGGTACCAATCTGCAAACCAGACGGCAGTGTGGTCTGCTCAGAAGACTGTGCGCCAGGCTGACGAATCGTCTGGTACAACAGATCCTCAAACACGGCACGTTGGCGTTTAAATCCGTTGGTGCTGACGTTTGCCAGGTTGTTGGCAATCACATCCATGTTGGTTTGCTGTGCATCCAGGCCGGTTTTGGCGATCCATAATGAACTGATCATAAAATGTCCTGTATTAACTCATCGACAGCAGTTGGTTGGCGCGGCCCGCGTTATCATCCACGCTACTGATAATTTTCATCTGCATTTCAAAGCGGCGGGCGTTGGCGATCATGTCGCTCATCGCAGCAACCGGTTTAACGTTACTGCCTTCCAGCACGCCCGACATCACACGGATGCTGGGGTCGGCCTGTAACGTTGCACCGCGGGTAGCCTGCGCGGCCTGGGTCAGACGGAACATACCGTCATCGCCACGTTGCACTTCAAGCCCTGTAGCCTTCACCAACTTCAACCGTCCCACTGGCGCGACCGTATTAGCCGGATCGCCTGGGTTAAGTGCAGAAATTGTCCCGTCCGCCGCAATGGTGACTTCCGAGCCTTCTGGTACGGCTATCGGTCCGGCTTCGCCAATTACCGGGTGTCCCTGAATAGTCAGTTCACCCGTAGGGCTTACCTGAATAGCGCCGTTACGTGTATATCCTTCGCTACCGTCTGCGGTCTGCACAGCCAACCAACCATCCTGTTGCAGCGCCACATCCAGCGGGCGGGAGGTATAGTCCATCTGACCGGGCGTCATATCAGCCCCCGGCGTGGAGGCCACCACCAGCGTACGCGTCGGTAAAGACAATCCTTCTACAGGAACCGCGCGCAGTGCATTGAGCTGCGCACGAAATCCTGGCGTGGAGGCGTTTGCCAGGTTGCTGGCCGTCACCGCCTGTTGATTCAGCGTCTGACTGGCCGCGCCCATGGCGGTATAAATTGCGTGATCCATTAAGCCATCCCGTCAGGCGCTTAGCGCAGGTTGACCAGCGTGTTGAGGATCTGATCCTGGGTTTTGATGGTCTGCGCGTTCGACTGATAGTTACGCTGGGCGACAATCATATTCACCAGTTCTTTACTCAAATCCACGTTTGACGCTTCCAGCGCACCGTTGGTCAGCTTGCCGAAGTTGCCTTCGCCTGCGGTACCCAGCAGCGCCACGCCGGAAGACTGAGTCGCCGCCCAAACGTTATCGCCCTGAGACGCCAGACCTTCGTTGTTGGCAAAGTTTGCCAGCACGATCTGCCCCAGAACCTGTTGCTGTTCATTGGAGTAGTTACCAACCACCGTACCGTCATTGTTAATCTGGTAGCTCACCAGATCGCCCGGCTTGTAGCCGTTCTGATTCGTGGCAACGATGTTGTTGGCACCGGTGTTCTGCTGCATGGAGTTCAGGAAGCTCAGGGAGAAGTTCGCCGGAACTGCGCCATTGATCGGACCGGTTGTAATTTTGATATCCTTTGGCCAGACGGCTGGAGCCGTCGGTGGTACTTCGGCTGCCGTGGCGCTAATACCTAAAAACAAACCATTATTATCAAAACGCATAAACCCGGCTGATTTCTCAGCATCCCCAGTAGAAGCATCTTGAGTGAAGACTTCCCAGGTGTTGCTCTGCGCGTTTTTGACATAAAAAATGTTCATGTCATGGGCATTACCCTGGCTATCGAAAACGGTAACGCTGCCTTTTTTGTTGTAGGAATCGGCATCGCTTGGGTTAAACGGGGTCTTGGTAGGAACCTTGTCAGTGGAGTTCAGGTTGACCTGCATTGACGCAGTGGTGGTGGATTTAGCCGCCATCAGCGTATTCGGGATAGTGATCGGTGCCGGGTTCGCCCCCTGCTGAACCGTCGGTGGTGTACCGGTAGCCGGATAGCCCGTCAGCTGCAGCCCCTGCATGTTAACGATATTGCGGTTTTCATCGAGCTTGAACTGACCGTTACGGCTGTAGAAAACGGAACCGTTGCTGTCTACCATACGGAAAAAACCGTTCTGGCTGATAGCAACATCCAGCCCACGTCCGGTGTTGGTGGTAGTACCGTCGGTAAAGTCCTGAGTAATACCCGCAACTTTAACGCCCAAACCGACTTTGGAACCGGCAAACATATCGGCAAAAGATGCCGTGCCCGATTTAAAACCGTAGGTAGCGGAGTTGGCGATGTTGTTACCAATGACATCGAGGTTGGTCGCTGCAGCGTTCAGACCGCTGACCGCTTGAGAAAAGGCCATGACTTACTCCTGATAAGTGTGAAGGCTTAAATTATCTGCCGTACTTCGTCGAGGGTGGTGGTTCCATAGGTGCCCAGATCCAGCGTATTACCGCCGTTACTGCGAATAACGCCCTGCACCAGCGCAAACTGAAGCGGCTGCGCCACCAGTTGCGTTCCGCCATTACTGGCAGCAATTGACACGTTGTAAGAACCGCTTGGTGCATCCGTGCCATCGGTCATGGTGCCGTCCCAGGTAAAGGTATGAACGCCCGCTTTCAATCCACCAATGTCAATGGTGCGTACCACTTTGCCGTCTTTATCGGTAATGGTTGCGGTAACCTTATCTGCCGGTTGCTGCAGCTCAACGCCAAATGGTGTTGTCGTGGTTTTGGCACCTTCTTCTGTCCCTTTACCGGTCAGAATGGTCGTACCCGGGATCATGACACCGTGGCCAATCAGCGTACTGGCCTGCAGCGACTGACTGTTGTCGATCTGCCCAGAGATCGATCCCAGCGTAGTGTTCAGTTTCTCAATCCCGCTCACGGTACTGATTTGCGCCAACTGGGTAGTCAGTTCGTTGTTTTGCAACGGGTTGGTAGGGTCCTGGTTTTTCAGTTGTGCAACCAGCAGCGTAAGAAAGCTGCTTTGCAGGTCAGCGGCGTTGCTGCCCGTCAGGGAGCTGTTCCCCGTGGCAGCATTAACCCCCGTTGTGCTCGGGTCATTCATTTTTACAGCAATAGACATGTGCGCCTCCTTTACTGGCCTAGCGTCAGCGTTTTAAGCATCAAGCTTTTCACGGTGTTGAGCACTTCGACGTTTGCCTGGTAGCTACGTGAGGCAGACATGGTGTTGACCATCTCGCCAACAACGTCCACATTCGGCATTTTTACGTAGCCGTTCGCATCGGCCAGCGGATTACCGGGTTCATAAACCAGCTTATCCGGCGCCTGACTTTCAATGACGTCAGCAACTTTTACGCCACCGGTTGCCGCACCTGGCGCAGCATCTACCTGAAAAACAACCTGCTTCGCGCGATACGGCTGACCGTCGGGTCCGCTGACGCTATCCGCATTCGCCATGTTGCTGGCCGCGACGTTCAGGCGTTTAGACTGAGCCGTCAGCGCAGAACCTGCGATATCAAAAATATTTAACAGCGCCACGAATTAGTTCCCTCCTTGCAGCACGTTCATCATGCCTTTGATTTGTCCACCCAGCGCCGTCAGCCCCATTTGATATTTGAGGCTGTTGTCTGCAAATTGCGTGCGCTCCCGGTCCATATCTACCGTGTTGCCATCAAGAGACGGCTGGTCAGGAATACGGTAGAGCAGCTCCGTAGACGGCGCAGAAACGGTCTGGGCTGGGATGTGTTGTGCAGAGGTCAGCGTCAACGAAACGCCGCCGGTTTCTTCCCGTCCTCGCACCATGACTTTTTTTAATTCACTGGCGAAATCCAGATCGCGCGCCTGGTACCCCGGCGTGTCGGCATTGGCAATGTTGGCCGCCAATATTTCCTGGCGTTGGGCGCGCAAATTCAGCGCTTCCTGTTGAAAACGTAAGGCGGCGTCGAGCTTATCGAGCATATCTCCTCCGCAAATGACAAAATTCAGCCGACAGCTTAAATCCCATTACGCGCGCGTTATCGCCGGAATAAACGCAAAATGCGTCGCTATTTGTTGCGTTGATGACTGCGTCACACAGGTAAAATCCTGCCACTACCTGAAAAAGCGCGAGGTTTTGATGCAAACGTTTAAACGTGGAATAGTCGTGGCAGCACTGCTGTTCAGCCCTATGACGCTGGCGCAAGACCTGAATTCGCAGCTAACGGCATGGTTTTCCCAGCGCCTGGCCGGATTTAGCGATGAGGTGGTGGTCACTATACGAACGTCACCAAACTTATTGCCCAACTGCGAACAACCAGCATTAAGCGTGTCAGGTAGCGCGAAACTGTGGGGGAATGTGAATGTGCTGGCCCGATGTGCCAACGAGAAACGTTATCTGCAGGTGAACGTGCAGGCGACGGGAAACTACGTAGTAGCCGCCGCGCCTGTAGCGCGAGGTAGCGCACTGACTCCGGCCAGCGTAACGCTGAAACGTGGTCGACTGGACCAACTACCGCCGCGCGCGGTGCTGGATATAAGTCAGGTGCAGGATGCAGTGAGCCTGCGCGATCTGGTGCCGGGCCAACCGATACAGCTTTCGATGTTGCGCCAGGCATGGCGGATCAAGGCCGGTCAGCGCGTACTGGTTATTGCCAACGGAGATGGTTTTCGGGTCAATGCCGAAGGTAAAGCACTGAACAACGCCGCAGTCGCACAGAACGCGCGAGTGCGGATGATTTCAGGCCAGGTGGTGAGCGGCGTCGTCGATTCTGATGGGAATATTCTTATTAACCTATAATAGGTTAAAGATTTTTTAGCGTGTGCCGATAGATAAACAACCAATGATTACAGCGGGCCGCTATAGCGTAACCCCTCGATGAGGAAAAATAAAATGAGCATTGATCGTACCTCACCATTGAAGCCAGTAAGCACCGTTCAGCCGCGTGAAACCAGCGATGCGCCGGTACAAAAAGCGCTGAAGGAAAAAACCACCGCGACCACCAGCACCAGCGTCATGCTGAGCGACGCCCAGGCCAAACTGATGCAGCCCGGCAGCAATGACATCAATATGGAACGCGTGGAAGCACTGAAAACCGCAATCCGTAACGGTGAATTGAAAATGGATACCGGAAAAATTGCCGACTCGCTGATTCGCGAGGCGCAGAGCTACCTACAGAGTAAATAAAGTATGACTCGTTTGTCAGAAATACTTGACCAGATGACGACCGTCCTCAATGACCTGAAAACGGTAATGGATGCTGAACAGCAGCAGCTTTCCGCAGGGCATATCAACGGCAGCCAGCTACAGCGTATTACAGAAGAAAAAAGCTCCTTGCTGGCAACCCTTGATTATCTTGAGCAGCAGCGCCGCCTGGAGCATGACGCCACGCGCAGCGCAAATGATGAGATTGCTGAACGCTGGCAAACTATCACCAAGAAAACACAGCATTTACGCGACCTCAACCAGCACAACGGTTGGCTGCTGGAAGGGCAGATCGAGCGTAATCAACAAGCAATACAAGTGCTGAAACCGCACCAGGAACCGGCGTTGTATGGCGCAAACGGTCAAACCTCTGCTGCGCACCGCAGCGGGAAAAAATTCTCTATTTGATGTCAGCCTGATAACATTTTGCTTATCAGGCCTACGCCTTTTGTAGGCCTGATACGGCGTTATGCCGCCATCCGGCATTGATCCATTACGCCGTCCGGCGCACAAACTCTTTTACTTTAAAGCCCAGTACGGCGAGTGCTGCGAAGTAAGCGGCAATGCCTGCCACCACGACCGCCATCAGACGCAGCAGACGCCACAACATCGTTCCCTGCGACCAATCCGGCATGATGTAGAGCATCCCAACCAGCACCGCAGACATCACCAGCACGGAAATCACCAGACGCGCCAGGAACCAGCTCCAGCCCGGTTGTGGGGTAAAGATTTTCTGTTTCCGCAGTTGCCAGTAAAGCAGTGAAGCGTTCAGACATGCCGCCAGACCAATCGACAGCGACAATCCGGCATGCTTTAACGGCCCGATAAACGCAAGGTTCATCACCTGGGTCATAATCAGCGTCACAATGGCAATCTTCACTGGCGTTTTAATATCCTGGCGCGAGTAAAAGCCCGGAGCCAACACTTTCACCACGATCAAGCCAATCAAACCTACCGAGTACGCCACCAGCGCACGCTGGGTCATCGCGGCATCAAAGGCGGTAAATTTACCGTACTGGAACAGAGATACCGTCAGCGGTTTGGCCAGAATACCCAACGCTACGGCACTCGGTAATGCCAACAGGAAACACAAGCGCAGGCCCCAGTCCATCAGACGACAATATTCATCATGATTACCGCTGGAAAAGCTTTTGGACAGCGATGGCAGCAGGATAGTCCCCAGCGCCACGCCCAGAACACCGGACGGAAACTCCATCAGACGGTCGGCATAATACATCCATGAAACTGAGCCAGAGGCCAGAAACGAGGCGAAAATCGTATTGATGATCAGTGAAATCTGGCTGACAGATACCCCAAGGATCGCTGGCCCCATTTGCTTGACGACACGCATCGCCCCTGCATCACGGAAGTTCACGCGCGGCAGTACCAGCATGCCAATTTTCTTCAAGTGCGGAAGCTGATAAATCAGCTGTAGCACGCCGCCAACCGTAACGGCCCACGCCAGAGCCAGCACCGGCGGGTTAAAATAGGGCGCCGCAAATAGCGCGAAGCCGATCATGCTGATATTCAGAAAGGTCGGGGCAAACGCAGGAATGGAAAAGCGGTTCCAGGTATTAAGGATCGCACCAACCAGTGAGGCCAATGAAATCAGTAGAATATAGGGAAAAGTGATCCGCAGCAGTTGAGTGGTCAGCGCAAATTTATCCGCTGTGTCGGCAAATCCCGGCGCGGTGACTAATATCACCCATGGCGCAGCCAACATCCCGGCTACTGTCACCACGGCCAGCGCCAGCGTCAACAGTCCGGAAACGTAGGCAACAAACACGCGGGTAGCATCTTCCCCCTGCTTGCTTTTGTACTCAGCAAGAATCGGCACAAATGCCTGCGAAAATGCGCCTTCGGCAAAAATTCGGCGCAACAGGTTAGGAAGTTTGAATGCCACAAAAAAGGCATCTGTCGCCATCCCTGCACCAAAGATTCTGGCGACAATCGCATCACGCGCAAAACCCAGCACACGTGAAAACATCGTCATCGAGCTGACGGCTGCCAGCGACTTTAATAAATTCATCTATGTTGTATTCCAGACTCTGAGGCAAAACCCCGACAAACCTGCCCGTAGGTCGGATAAGGCATTCTCGCCGCCATCCGACACTTTTGCTGTGCCTGATGGCGACCCCCTGGCACCTTATCAGGCCGACAAACCAGCCTATGGTTGAAAAGAGGTGTTATTTTGAGTGGGCATATAGTACCTGGATTACAATGAATTACTACCGCCAGATGTTACAGGGGGTTATTCAGCCATCGCCTCCCGCCACAGCTTTTCAACAACACGCTGGGCCAGTAGCGCCTGCTCGCCTGCCGTCTGGGGAACCGTCTGATTTTGCACGCACTCAATGAAATGACGGGCACATCCGGCAAAACCACGCTGTTCTAAGGTCGTTTGCCAGCCCGCTATCGGCTTATGAACAACACCTTGCCCACGCTCTTCCCGCCATTCCCGCATATCAGTTACGTCAATCAGGCCGCCGTCCGTCACCGCCTGCACGCTCTCGCGCTGGCTACCGGCACGGCGATGCATACTGGTCGTTATCTGCATTTGACCGACAGAAAAATGATGCTCGGCGTAGAGCATCGCACCAGATTCATTGGTCAGCAGCGTGCCGTTTTTTAACTGCGCCTGCCCTCCCGCCAGCCACAAAGCGGTATCGACCACGTGCAGATAGTCGTCCAGCAGAGTGAAGCGCAGATCGTGCGGCCCAACGCTATCCGTACGGTGCTTATCCATACGTACAGACGCTGCGGTGCTCAACTGGGTTTTGAGATCCTGGTACAGCGGTGCAAATCGACGGTTAAACCCGACCATCAGCGTGAGTTTTTTCCGCGCGGCCAGCTCGACCAGTTGCTCAGCCTCGTGCAGGTTTTCCGCCAGCGGTTTATCCACACACACGTGAACTCCGGCATTCAGCAATTCACTAACTACCGCATAGTGCGTCGCGGTACTGGAATGGACGAAAACCGCGTCGCAGGTTTGCGCCAGATTCTTCAATGAATCCACGTAGGGTATTCGCCAGGTGTCACAGATACGCTGTGCTTTATCGCGTGAAGGTGAAAATGCGCCTTGTAGCGTCCAGTCCGCGGAGGTGCCTAGCACGGGTAGCCAGGCCTTTTGTGCAATACCACCAAGGCCGACTACGCCGATACGTAATTTATTCACGTTAGTCTCCCAGGTGCGCCAGCAAGGAATCAAGTCGCTGCTTAAGCTCTGCGACTTCCGTTTCCAGCGCTTCCACGCGCGCCTGCAGATCGCCGGAGGCTACAGGGAGTTCATCTGCCGCGGTAATGGCTTCATCAACCTCACCACAAAACAGGTGCATATAGCGACTTTCACGTTTGCCCGGCTCACGCGCCAGGCGGATCACATAAGGCCCATCTTCCCGGTTCGCCAGATTTTCCAGCGTCGAATCCACTTCGGCCATATCGCTGAATTCGTACATACGGGATGCGCGGCTACGCAGTTCACCAGGCGTCTGAGCGCCCCGCAGCAGCAGTGTGGTGATTATGGCCACCTCTGCGGCACTAAGCTTCAGATTGCCAAATTCAGAGTTGCAGAAACGCTGCTCATATTTCGTGACGCGATTGCCAAAACCGCTCACCGTGCGCAGAAAATGTCGCTTAACCAGGTTATCCAACTGCTCCTGCACGTCCGATTCCGACAGGTTCATCACCGGTTCACGATTCGTTTTTTGATTGCAGGCTGTTACGACTCCATTAACGGAGAGTGGGTACTGTTCCGGCGTGGTCACTTGTTTTTCTAATAAACAGCCAATCACTCGTGCTTCGGTGGCGGTTAATTCGTATTTCATCGTCTTCTCCATTAATCATGGCTGCATCTGAAACTTAGCGGCCGGGGGTCCATTCTGATGTGGTCAACGCCGTCAGCACGTGATCGCGCCACTGCCCGTCAATCAGCAGGTAGTCTTTGGCATACCCTTCTTTTTCAAAACCCAGTCGCGCCAGCAGGTCACCGCTGCGCTTATTATGTGGCATGTAGTTAGCCATAATGCGGTGAATATGCTGCGTGCGCTGCATATAACGAATGGCCGAGGTTAAGGCTTCATACATTAGCCCCTGCCCCTGCCATTTCTGCGCAATGGAGTAGCCGAGATAACAGGCATGGAAGGATCCCCGCACCACGTTTGAGAAGTTCGCAACGCCGATAATCTCTTTTTCGTCCGGATCGAGCAGCGCAAAATAATAGGCGGTGCCCTGTTTATGAAACTCAGAGATCATGCTCAGACGCGCCTGCCAGCCGGACGGATAGCAGTGGCTTTCATCGCGAATAGGTTCCCAGGGTTTTAAGAAATGACGATTTTCTGCGTAATAATCTGCCAGACGCCAGGCATCACGCTCATGCACTAAACGCACGACCAGGCGGTCGGTGGTTAAGCGCACTTTTGGCACGTTACTGCGATAGCCAAACATTCTATACCTACTCCTTCCCGTAACGTCTTCATCAATACGCTATTCGCATTACTATACCTGTGCGAATACGCCCTGTGAAAAGAGCAAAATGCCATTTTTTGAATTATTCACACATTTTGATGAAAACTCTCTATCAAGACGGACTTTTGATAAAAAAATATTGTCCCGCGAAGGGTGGGAAAAGCGATGACGACACCGCAGAATAGGAGGTGCTTATCTTTTAAACTCTATCCAGAGTGACGAGTTTTTCCCTGGAGGGGAAATGTCGCAAGTCTCGCAGGCAAGGAACCTGGGTAAATACTTCCTTCTCATCGATAATATGCTGGTCGTGCTGGGTTTCTTCGTCGTTTTCCCGCTGATCTCAATTCGTTTCGTCGACCAAATGGGCTGGGCCGCCGTGATGGTCGGTATTGCACTAGGATTACGTCAATTTATCCAGCAGGGGTTGGGTATTTTCGGCGGTGCTATTGCGGACCGTTTCGGTGCAAAACCGATGATCGTCACCGGCATGCTGATGCGCGCTGCCGGGTTCGCCACCATGGGCATTGCCCATGAGCCGTGGCTGCTGTGGTTTTCCTGCTTTCTCTCCGGACTGGGCGGTACACTATTCGACCCACCCCGCTCGGCGCTGGTGGTTAAACTGATCCGCCCGGAAAAGCGTGGGCGCTTTTTCTCTATTCTGATGATGCAGGATAGCGCCGGGGCCGTGGTTGGCGCGTTGCTTGGCAGTTGGTTATTGCAATACGATTTTCGTCTCGTCTGTGCCACCGGCGCAATTTTGTTCGTTCTGTGCGCGGCGTTTAACGCCTGGCTGCTCCCGGCATGGAAGCTGTCGACGGTGAAAATTCCAGTGCGCGAAGGGATGAGCCACGTGATGCATGACAAGCGCTTTGTCACCTATGTGCTGACGCTGGCGGGCTATTACATGCTGGCGGTACAGGCGATGCTGATGCTGCCAATCATGGTGAACGACATCGCAGGTTCACCGGCCGCTGTGAAATGGATGTATGCCATCGAGGCGTGCCTCTCATTGACGCTGCTCTACCCAATTGCCCGCTGGAGTGAAAAACGTTTTCGCCTTGAACATCGTCTGATGGCCGGTCTGCTGGTGATGTCTCTGAGCATGATGCCGATCGGTCTGGTGGGGAATTTGCAGCAGTTGTTCACCCTGATCTGTACGTTCTATATTGGCTCGATCATCGCCGAACCCGCGCGTGAAACCCTTAGCGCCTCACTGGCGAATGCACGTGCCCGAGGAAGCTATATGGGCTTCAGTCGACTGGGGCTCGCTATCGGTGGCGCAATTGGATATATCGGCGGCGGCTGGCTGTTTGACATGGGCAAGGCCCTGGCACAGCCTGAGTTGCCCTGGATGATGCTCGGTATTATCGGCCTCATCACCTTCCTGGCGCTGGGCTGGCAATTCAGTCTCAAACGCCCAACGAGAGGCATGCTGGAGCCAGACGCCTGATAGCCGAACCTGCTTCCGGGCGCTTTTCAGTTTTTTCTGCTGGCGTCCGGGACGCTGGTACTCGATGATGCTTTGTGTCACGATTACGCCACATGCATCATGTTGAGGAACCCCATGAAAAAGTTTTTTTTTGCCGCTGCACTGATTGTCAGCGGCCTGTTGGTTGGTTGTAATCAACTCACGCAATACACAGTTAGCGAGCAAGAAATTAATCAGGCCCTGGCAAAGCATAATAACTTTTCTAAAGATATCGGCTTGCCCGGCGTTGCTGAAGCACACATCGTACTAAATAATCTCGCCAGTCAGATTGGCCGTGAAGAACCCAATAAAGTGACCCTGACCGGTGACGCCAACCTGGACATGAATTCCCTGTTTGGCAGCCAGAAAGCAACCATGAAGCTGAAGTTAAAAGCCTTACCGGTATTTAACAAAGAGAAAGGCGCAATTTATCTGCAAGAGATGGAAGTCGTGGATGCGACCGTGACACCAGAAAAAATGCAGTCGGTACTGCAAACGCTGATGCCTTATTTAAACCAGTCGCTGCGTAACTATTTCAACCAGCAGCCAGCCTACATTCTGCAGGATGACAGTAGCCAGGGTGAAGCTCTGGCGAAAAAACTGGCGAAGGGAATTGAGGTGAAACCGGGGGAAATCATCATCCCGTTCACCGACTAATAAAACTGAGGGCGCCGATGCGCCCTTTTTTTTCGTGCAAACGAAAACGTTTCCGCTTATCCTTTGTTTCCGGCAAAAAAGACTATCCTCAGCCGGAGCATATTGATGACTGCACCATCCCAGGTTTTAAAGATCCGCCGCCCAGACGACTGGCATCTTCACTTTCGCGATGGCGACATGTTAAAAACTGTCGTGCCCTACACCAGTGAAATTTATGGTCGCGCCATTGTCATGCCGAACCTGGCACCGCCCGTCACCACGGTTGACGCGGCTATTGCTTATCGCCAGCGCATTCTTGACGCGGTACCTGCCGGACACGACTTCACACCATTAATGACCTGCTACTTAACGGATACGCTGGATCCCAACGAGCTGGAACGTGGATTTAACGAAGGCGTCTTCACCGCAGCAAAACTCTATCCGGCCAATGCCACCACCAACTCGACGCATGGCGTAACCTCTATTGACGCCATCATGCCGGTGCTGGAGAGGATGGAAAAATTGGGTATGCCGCTGCTGGTGCACGGCGAAGTGACGCATGCAGATATCGATATTTTCGATCGCGAAGCGCGCTTTATTGAAACGGTGATGGAACCGCTGCGCCAGCGTTTGACATCGCTGAAAGTAGTATTCGAGCATATCACTACCAGAGATGCTGCCGAATACGTGCGCGACGGTAACGAGCTTCTGGCAGCGACTATTACGCCACAGCACCTGATGTTTAACCGCAACCACATGCTGGTTGGCGGGATTCGTCCTCACCTGTACTGCCTGCCGATCCTCAAACGTAACGTCCACCAACAGGCGCTGCGTGAACTGGTTGCCAGCGGGTTTACGCGCGCCTTCCTCGGTACCGACTCAGCGCCGCACGCACGTCATCGCAAAGAGTCAAGCTGTGGCTGTGCTGGATGCTTTAATGCACCGACCGCACTAGGCAGCTATGCCACCGTGTTTGAAGAGATGAATGCGCTGGACCATTTCGAAGCCTTCTGCTCACTCAACGGCCCACAGTTCTATGGTTTGCCGGTAAATGAGACCTTTATTGAGCTGGAACGCATGGAGCACCTTGTTCCTGAGAGCATAGCGTTGGAAGACGATACGCTGGTGCCTTTCCTGGGTGGCGAAACGGTACGCTGGTCAGTAAAAAGCTAAAAAAAGTGTAGCCAACTGATTCGAATAACTGTATAAATAAACAGCATGTTCAACAGGGGGCTACTATGCGTATTGAAGTCACTATTGCCAAAACTTCACCTTTACCTGCCGGTGCAATTGACGCACTGGCAGGTGAACTCTCCCGCCGTATTCAGCACCATTTTCCGGATAACGAAGGTAACGTTACCGTCCGTTATGCCGGCGCAAACAATCTGTCGGTTATTGGCGCGACCAAAGAGGACAAAGAACGCATCAGCGAGATCCTACAGGAAACCTGGGAAAGCGCGGATGACTGGTTCATCAACGAATAAATAACGATATGCAGTGATGTTTGTTTGCCGGGTCGCCCCGGCTTTTTTATACACGCTATCTTGTAATCAATCGCGCATTTCTTCTGACGAGCATTTAATTTAATATTAACCCACCGATTATCTTTTAACCAAAACAACAAAATAATTGTGCAACATACTAAAAAAAAATGAATAACATGTCGGTTTCTTAGTCAGATAACGCTGAAAACAAAAATTTTATGCCCTTCCCTCTTTAAATTTTCAATGAATACCCTTATTTATTGATATACTGAAGTTGCTTCAGAAAAAAACGCATTGAACCTCGAAAACCGTTGTCTAGTAACACGAATTAGGGGGCATGATGGAAAAGAATAATGAAGTCATTCAGACTCATCCGCTTGTAGGGTGGGACATCAGCACTGTTGATAGCTACGATGCGCTGATGCTGCGTTTGCACTACCAAACCCCGAACCGCCCTGACCCGGATGGGACTGAAGTTGGTCAAACGCTCTGGTTAACCACTGATGTTGCCAGGCAATTTATTTCGATATTAGAAGCAGGAATCGCCAAAATTGAATCTGGCGATTACCAGGTAAATGAGTATCAGCGACATTAAACCTGATACATCCAACCATCAAAGGCACCTTAGCGGTGCCTTTCTTATTTCCAGGTTGAATATTCCAGGTCAGTTATTTACCCTTCTACTATCGCGATTGCAGAGAGAAGCGGATGAAATACGACTTAATCATTATTGGCAGCGGTTCGGTAGGCGCCGCAGCTGGATACTATGCCACTCGTGCCGGTCTGAAGGTTCTGATGATCGATGCGCATATGCCACCACATCAACAGGGCAGCCACCACGGCGATACTCGATTAATTCGTCATGCTTATGGCGAAGGCGAAAAATACGTTCCGCTGGTGCTACGTGCGCAAACATTGTGGGATGAACTGTCCACCCATAATGAAGAACCGATTTTTGTTCGCTCCGGAGTTATCAACCTCGGTCCGGCAGGGTCAACCTTCATAGCAACTGCAGCGCAAAGCGCAAAACAGTGGCAACTTAACGTTGAACAATTAGATGCAGCGGCCATCATGGCTCGCTGGCCGGAAATTCGCGTTCCTGACAACTATATCGGTCTGTTTGAAGCGGAGTCCGGTTTTTTACGCAGTGAGTTAGCAATTAAAACCTGGATCCGTCTGGCGGAAGAAGCAGGCTGTGCGCAACTGTTTAAATGCCCGGTCAGCGCAATTCATCACGGTGATGATGGCATCACGGTAGAAACGGCTGACGGTGACTACCATGCGAAAAAAGTAGTGATCAGCGCCGGTACCTGGGTGCAGGCTTTAGTCCCTGAACTACCGATACAACCGGTGCGCAAAGTGTTCGCCTGGTATCAGGCCGATGGGCGCTACAGCGTTAAGAATAACTTCCCGGCTTTCACCGGCGAGCTGCCAAATGGCGATCAATACTACGGTTTCCCGGCTGAAAACGACGAGCTGAAAATTGGTAAGCACAATGGCGGACAGGTAATCCATTCTGCAGAAGAGCGTAAGCCATTTGCCGCTGTAGCCAGCGACGGTTCTGAAGCCTTCCCATTCCTGCGCACAATTCTGCCTGGCGTTGGCTGTTGCCTGCACGGCGCATCCTGCACTTACGATAATTCACCAGATGAAGACTTTATAATTGATACTCTGCCGGAACATGACAACACGCTGATCATTACCGGACTGAGCGGACATGGCTTTAAGTTTGCCTCTGTACTGGGAGAGATTGCGGCAGACTTCGCTCAGGACAAACCGTCTGACTTTGACCTGACCCCCTTCAGGCTAAGCCGTTTTAAGTGATAATAAATGAATGGCCTCGTTGGTGAGGCCATTTTTAATGACAGGAATAACGTCAATGCGCCGTATCTTTCACTATCTGGTTAATAATATTCGCGAGCATCTTATGCTCTACATTATTTTATGGTCACTGCTGGCCATTATGGATGTAATATATATTATGTTTTTCTGATTCCTGCGCGCTGACAATAATTGACAAAAATTGAGATTAGCTTAATTTTCATTGCAATAAACTGAATAATAACAAAAACCATAACATCCCATAGACTAAGCCCCGCCACATATTTTCGCACTAATCCCTTGATGATTACCTCAACAATCAGTCAACTTTATTGAACAAAAAATAAATATCATCACTATTGTTATTTATTAGTTGCATTAATGTCTTTTACACGCCATTTTCATTCACTTCTGAAATATCAATCGGTGTGCTTATGCAATTCAATAATACTCCACAGCGCTATGGCGTAGTGTCAGCCACATTACATTGGCTGATTGCGATTGCTGTATATGGCATGTTTGCGTTGGGGTTATGGATGGTCACGCTCAGCTATTACGACGGCTGGTATCACCAGGCCCCCGAACTGCATAAAAGCATCGGCATCCTACTCATGATGGGACTGGTTATCCGCGTTGTCTGGCGGTTGTTCTCCCCTCCGCCTGCTGCGTTGGCAAGCTACTCCCGTTTGACCCGTATCGCAGCGGCACTGGGTCACCTCGCACTTTATTTGCTGCTCTTTTCGATTGTCATCAGTGGATATCTGATTTCCACCGCAGATGGCAAAGCGATAAGCGTCTTTGGCTGGTTTGACATTCCTGCCACCCTGGCCAATGCGGGTACCCAGGCCGACCTCGCCGGTAGCTTGCACCTGTGGCTTGCGTGGATCGTGGTGATTTTATCCCTACTACACGGACTGATGGCCCTGAAACATCACTTTATTGATAACGACGATACCCTCAATCGCATGTTGGGAAAATCGTCATCTGACTATGGAGCTTAAAATGAAAAAAAACCTGCTGGGACTTACACTCGCTTCTCTTTTATTCACCACCGGGTCGGCCGTGGCGGCAGATTACAAAATTGACAAGGAAGGACAGCATGCCTTTGTTAATTTCCGTATTCAGCATCTGGGTTACAGCTGGCTGTACGGCACTTTCAAAGATTTCGACGGTACGTTTACCTTTGATGAGAAAAATCCCGCAGCCGATAAGGTTAACGTAACCATCAACACCAACAGCGTTGACACTAATCACGCCGAACGCGACAAGCATCTGCGCAGTGCAGATTTCCTTAACGTGGCAAAATTCCCGCAGGCGACCTTCAGTTCCACCAGCGTGAAAAAAGAGGGGAATGACCTGGATATCACCGGTAATTTGACCCTGAACGGCGTTACCAAACCGGTTACGCTTGACGCGAAGCTCATCGGTCAGGGTGGCGATCCCTGGGGCGGTACGCGCGCTGGTTTTGAAGCACAAGGTAAGATTAAGCTTAAGGATTTCAACATCACCACCGATCTCGGCCCTGCATCGCAGGAAGTCGATTTGATCATCTCAGTGGAAGGTGTTCAGCAGAAGTAACGCATGAATTACCGGATGAGGTTCTGCCCCTCATCCGGCATCATGTTATTGCGCAGGGTCTGGAATACCCAGTTTGGTATTCAGGTGACCGCGTGATTTATTGAAGATTTTATTGCCATTTTCACGCCCCGCACGACGACGCCGTTGTTCCTCTTCCGGCAACTCACTCTCTTCGCTACACAGCTCGCTACAGCAGCCTTTATATTTCTGCGCACAAGCCGGGCACTGAATAAACAACAGATGGCAGCCATCATTTTTGCAATTAGTATGGCTATCGCACGCCGTGCCGCACTGATGGCAATGTGCGATAACATCTTCAGAGATCCTTTCGCCCATACGCTCATCAAAGACAAAGTTTTTACCGACAAAACGTACCGGAAGCCCCTGTTCACGCGCCTTGCGGGCATACTCAATAATACCGCCCTCAATGTGCCAGACTTTGCTAAATCCATTGTGTTTCATCCAGGCGCTGGCTTTCTCACAGCGGATCCCACCCGTGCAGTACATCACGATTTTTTTATCTTTATGCGCCTGCATCATTTCAACCGCTTTCGGCAACTGGTCGCGGAACGTGTCTGCCGGTATCTCCAGCGCATTCTCGAAATGACCCACCTCATATTCATAGTGGTTGCGCATATCAATGAATACCGCGTCAGGATCGTCCAGCATGGCGTTTACTTCTGCAGCCTTGAGATAATCCCCCACGTTGCTGGCGTCAAAGTCTGGATCGTCAATACCATCCGCCACGATACGTTCGCGGACTTTCATACGCAGTACCCAGAACGATTTACCGTCATCATCCAGCGCTATATTCAGACGTAAATCCTTCAATGCAGCATCAAACGCATATAGTTGCTGGCGAAATGCCTCGACGTTGCTTTGCGGTACGCTGATTTGCGCGTTAATTCCTTCATGGGCAAGATATACTCGCCCAAAGACGTTCAATGCGGTGAACATCTGGTACAGCGCATCACGCGTGTGCTGAGGATTGGCAATGGTGAAATATTTATAGAATGAGATCGTCGTGCGCGGCTCGGTCTCGGCCAGCATTTTGGCTTTGAGGGCGTCGTTCGAAATGCGGTTGTGTAACACTGGCATGGTGTACGTATCCTGCAAATAAGGAATAAATGAAAATCGGCGGCATAATAAAGCAAACATCGCCAATTTACATCCACACATTTTACGCTACATTTCATACTTCACGATAAAATCGCAACAACAATTGCGGAATTAATCACCGTTCTCCCGTCACAAATTTTTGATACGCGCGAAAAAATGCGACAATACAGGGAATTGGTCGTTTGAAGACAGGATAGACATGACGAATTTACCCAAGTTTTCGGCTGCGTTACTGCATCCACGTTATTGGTTAACCTGGCTGGGTATTGGCATCCTTTGGTTAATCGTGCAGTTACCGTACCCCATCCTCTTTAAGTTGGGCTGTGCGTTAGGTCGACTGGCGCTACGTTTGATGAAACGTCGGGCAAAAATTGTTTCCCGAAATCTGGAACTGTGCTTCCCGCAGATGAGTGAGCAGGAACGCCAGCAGATGGTCGTCAAGAACTTCGAATCCGTAGGCATGGGCGTAATGGAAACCGGGATGGCCTGGTTTTGGTCCGATAAGCGTATTTCGCGCTGGACGGAAGTGATCGGAATGGAACATATCCGTGACGTTCAGGCGCAAAAACGCGGGATTCTGTTAGTGGGTCTGCACTTTCTGACTCTGGAACTGGGTGCGCGCCAGTTTGGCTTGCAGGAGCCGGGTATTGGTGTGTATCGCCCTAACGACAATCCGCTGCTGGACTGGCTACAAACCTGGGGCCGCATGCGCTCGAATAAATCAATGCTCGATCGTAAAGACCTGAAAGGGATGATTAAAGCCTTGAAAAAGGGCGAAGTGGTCTGGTACGCGCCGGATCATGATTACGGCCCTCGCGCCAGCGTGTTTGTACCACTTTTTGCCGTTGAACAAGCCGCAACAACCTCAGGGACCTGGATGCTTTCGCGCATGTCCAATGCCTGCCTGGTACCGTTTGTTCCCCGCCGCAAACCTGACGGTAAAGGGTATCAATTGATTATGTTGCCTCCAGAATGCTCACCACCGTTGGACGACGCAGAAACCACTGCCGCGTGGATGAACAAAATTGTTGAGCAATGCATAATGATGGCGCCAGAACAGTATATGTGGCTGCATCGTCGCTTCAAGACGCGTCCTGAAGGCTCCCCTTCCCTGTACTAAAACACGGTTGCAGTCCTGTGGGCTGCAACACCTTCCCTGCCCGCTTTAGGTTTAACTGCTATCCGCATTGCAGCAACTATCAACCAGGCGCATAATTAGCCTGCTTACTTGTATTCAATCGATAGCGCAAACAGCGCATCACACTGCGGATCGCTATGTCACCCTCAGATGCCCCCATAAACTGGAAACGCAACCTCACCGTTGCCTGGTTAGGTTGTTTTTTAACCGGCGCAGCATTTAGCCTGGTCATGCCCTTTTTGCCCCTTTACGTCGAGAGTCTCGGCGTCACGGGCCATAGCGCCCTGAATATGTGGTCAGGCCTGGTCTTCAGCATTACCTTTCTCTTTTCAGCCATTGCCTCTCCTTTCTGGGGTGGCCTTGCCGATCGCAAAGGACGAAAAATCATGCTGCTGCGTTCCGCGTTGGGCATGGCAATTGTGATGCTGCTGATGGGACTGGCGCAAAATATCTGGCAGTTCTTAATCCTGCGCGCCTTGTTAGGGCTGCTTGGTGGATTCATCCCCAATGCGAATGCACTGATCGCCACCCAGGTTCCACGCAATAAAAGCGGCTGGGCACTGGGAACGCTTTCAACCGGTGGCGTTAGTGGCGCACTGCTCGGGCCGCTAGCGGGCGGACTGCTCGCGGATCAGTACGGATTACGCCCTGTATTTTTCATTACCGCCAGCGTGCTGCTGGTCTGCTTCATCCTGACGCTATTTTTTATCCGCGAGCGTTTCCAGCCAGTGAGCAAGAAAGAGATGCTGCACATTCGTGAAGTCGTGGCCTCTTTAAAGAACCCCAAACTGGTGCTGAGCCTGTTTATCACCACTTTGATCATTCAGGTAGCCACCGGTTCTATCGCGCCAATACTGACCCTGTACGTTCGAGAGTTGGCTGGCAACGTCAGCAATATTGCGTTTATCAGTGGGATGATAGCCTCTGTCCCCGGCGTTGCGGCATTAATCAGCGCCCCGAAGCTTGGCAGATTAGGCGATCGAATTGGCCCGGAGAAGATCCTGATCGTCGCGCTGATCGTTTCTGTGTTACTGCTTATTCCAATGTCATTTGTCCATACGCCCTGGCAGCTTGGTGTTCTGCGCTTTTTATTGGGTGCGGCCGACGGCGCTCTGCTCCCGGCGGTACAAACGCTGCTGGTTTACAACTCGACCAATCAAATAGCTGGACGTATTTTCAGTTACAACCAGTCATTTCGCGACATCGGCAACGTAACGGGACCATTAATGGGGGCGGCAATATCCGCCAATTACGGCTTTCGCGCTGTTTTCTGCGTGACCGCGGGCGTCGTACTGTTTAACGCCCTGTACTCGTGGAATAGCCTGCGCCGTCGTCGGAGTACAGAGATCGTGGGATGATTTGTGTATTTGTATTCGCCGGTTCGGAATAATAAACTTATCTTACACGGCGTATATTTCAACCTTAATGATAATAGTAACACACCTTATTTCTGCCAGAATTTTTGGCTTCATACAAAGCGGCATCGGCGTATGAAACAACTTTATCCGCAGATTCATCATCAATTTTGCTGCAATATACACCGATACTGATCGTCATTTTTTCCTTTAACTCATATGAGTTTGGTATTGTCGTACCATTCTCTACATTTCGCCTAATTCGCTCTGCAACAACAATTGCCTCATCTTTATCGTTACACTTAAGAAGGATCGCAAATTCTTCGCCACCTACTCTGGCAAAAATATCCGTATCTCTGATTGATTTATTGATAATATCAACAATACTGATTATTACTCTGTCACCCTCCTGATGACCGTAGGTATCGTTAATCCGTTTGAATTTATCAATATCCAGAACCATTACACATACTGCGCCTTTTGCTAATGATGATTTTAATGACTTATAGAATAGTTTACGATTATATATTTTAGTCATTGCGTCTTTAATAGCTGAATCCGTTTCTTTTTTTAAGATGATGAAGGTGTTGTACATCAGTATTGAGATTATACACAGGGCACTTATTACCTCAATCCCCCGGCTAACATACCAAATATACATGCTATATTCATCCAGGCTCAGAAGTAGTACATTGGTCAATATTGCTGAGCAACACAGTAGCCCTATACTTTTCCACAGGATGTTATGCGTTCTGGTTTTAATGATTAAATACAACAGGACCAGTCCCCAGAATACAATAAGCGAATAAATGTACCCAATATGCCAGTGCACAGTGACATTATCAGGCTTCAGGCTTGTGATCTCGAGTGTAAAATTAGGGTTGTAACTGGCCAGAGCGTGCGCCACCACCGCGATAACAAGCATGATTATACAAGACAGAACGATATAGCAAGGTTCTCTTTCTTTGGTTTCAATAACTGTCGAGGATACTTTATAAGATTTCAATGAAATAAATAGCAGAGCGATGAAACTAATCTGCCGAAAGTAATAGAATATAGCAATATCGTTAGTTCTTTTTTCGATTGAAGCATAATCATTAATCAAGTCCTGAACGATGTAGATAGTCTCGACGAAAAAAATGTTATTTCCAAGAAACGCCATACCTAATATCATGAGGCAGGTGAGATCTTTTCTACAAAGATACTGAAACAACATAAACAGAAAAATTATCCCATATAAAAAGAACAATCCTACAATTATAATCAGATATACTGTTTGCGGGACACTTTGCATCGTTAATTTAAATTGCGTAAGACACAAACCGCCAAGAACATAGATAGCCAAACAGATTATATAGAAAGCCATTAACTTTCCATTATTTGAATTACCGTTATCCATAACAACCTTGAGGGCATTCTTAATTTTGCATTTTATATAATAAAGCATAAGATTTTGCAAACTATTAAACCCGCACAACTTCAATGACATTAATTCATTTCTTATTTAATGGTTTCTTATAGATTTATAACCTTTGTCATTAATAATTTTTTATTATGTATACTATGTTAGTATCACTCACACCATTCAAAAAAAACACACACAAAAGATACTTTGTCACTACCAAAGACACCACTAAGTTTAGCCACTTTCATTGATTACCTCTGCAACACTTCCGTATTGGGCATTAATTTTCTCCTTTACTTTGATTGAGTTATGCAATATTAATTCATAAGCAATCGCATTCCCCCTCTAAAACACATAAAAAATGACGTTTAACACTGAAGATTTTCTTATACAACGCCAGCTTTTATTTTTTTGATTTTCATTACTACATTGCAAACCACATACATTACTCTTTTTTCTTGAATTTTTTTCCTGATATTACATCGACTTCAGTATCTGCCAATGTAAATTTTTTCATAAACTACCGAAGTTACTTTCACCTGGTCTCGTAGGCATTGCAGGCAGTAATCATCTGATTGGGTTAGTCACGCAGCTAGCGGGTTTGACGCTCTGCGGATCGCCGTCTATAGATTGAATCATCCCTCTTTATTGTTCGCCTTAGGAGAAGAAATATGGCAAAGAATGACATGAATTTTTATGCCACGTTGGAAGAGGCTATTGATGCAGCTCGTGAAGTGTTTCTGGCTGATAACCCTGACCTTGAGTCAGACAACGCCAGCGTTCAACAGCTAAGCGTCCAAAAATACGTGCTACAGGATGGCGACATTATGTGGCAGGCGGAATTCTTTGCTGACGAGGATGATGTAGATGGTGAATGTCTTCCAATCCTGAGCGGAGAAGCGGCCCAGAGCGTTTTTGATGGCGACTATGATGAAATTGAAATCCGCCAGGAGTGGCAGGAAGAAAATACGCTTCACGAGTGGGATGAAGGTGAATTCCAGCTGGAACCTCCCCTTGATACTGAAGAGGGACAGGCCGCAGCCGATGAATGGGATGAGCGATAATTACTCGTAAGGTCCATGATGTATGTCGAGCGGCAGCAGCAACGTATCAAACACCAGCGAAAATGGCAGATCGAGGATAGTGACGTAGCGCCATGCGGAGTCCCTAACATCCCATTGCACGCCAGGATAGTATTGGTTTCCGTGTCCTTGCCCTGGGATGGTACGACTAATAATGCTGCCGCATCCGCTCAGGAAGAAGATCATTATTCCTACAGCCAATATTCGCACCGGCTACCTCACGACTCATTCTATTCAATATAAAAAAATACCGGCACCAGGCCGGTATTTTCACGTTACAGAACGCTTATTTTTTCCTGAGCGCCAGCGGGTTCAGTGTCAGTCCCTGATAGTAGTTCACCCACGAAGAATACTTATCAGGTGAATTCCAGACACGGTAATGTAAACGCGCCATGGTCACAGGATCGCTCAACAACACCAGGCGGCGATCGCGATTCAGTTTCTCCGGCGTTTCGTTCAGTGCCTGTTCCACATGACGATCGCGTGCAATCTCCAGCACGTTGCTGGCGCGGTGGCGTGCAGTCGCCATAGCCGTGGCCAGTGCGTTAAACGACGGATTAAACACCGCATGCATGAAGCCATCGTCCAGCGTACGTTTACGGTTCATCACCAGATAGGTATCGGTATCCACCAGCACCTGCGGCGGAGAATACTCTTCCGGGATCAGGAACAGCTTCCAGCGCTTGGTACGTAACCCCACCGTGGAACGGCTGGAAATCACGGAAACAAACGGTGACAGGATCAGCGAGAAGACAATCGGTGCCAGCCAGAACAGAAAACGCAGATCCAGCCAGGCCATACCCACAGCCCACACCAGCCCCAGCAGTAACTGAGAACCGTGACGCATAAACGCTTCACCCCACGGGGTCGAATCGTCATCACGCTGCGGTGAATTCCACACAACTTCCCAACCGAGGAAGGCGCTTACAACGAAGACGGTGTGGAACAGCATACGCACCGGCGCCAGCAGCACGGAGAACAGAACCTCCAGCAGCAGCGACAGCGTAACGCGGATAAACCCGCCGTACTCTTTCGTCCCTTTACACCAGATGAGCAAGATACTCAGCAGCTTCGGCAGGAACAGCAGCACCATCGTTGAAGCAAACAGCGCGATCGCCAGTTCAGGTCGCCATTGCGGCCATACCGGGAACAGCTGACGCGGTTGCAGGAAGTACTGCGGCTCCGTCAACGCATGCACCACCTGCAATGCGGTAGAGAGCGCGAGGAACATAAACCAAAGCGGCGCAGACAGATAGGACATTACACCGGTCAGGAATACCGCACGGTGAACCGGGTGCATCCCTTTCACCAGGAACAAACGGAAGTTCATCAGGTTGCCGTGGCACCAGCGGCGGTCACGCTTGAGTTCATCCAGCAGGTTCGGCGGCAGCTCTTCATAAGAGCCCGGCAGATCGTAGGCAATCCACACGCCCCAGCCAGCACGACGCATCAATGCCGCTTCCACGAAGTCATGGGAGAGGATCGATCCCGCAAACGAGCCTTCGCCCGGTAACGGCGCGAGCGCACAGTGCTCGATAAATGGCTTCACGCGGATAATTGCGTTGTGGCCCCAGTAGTGTGATTCCCCTAACTGCCAGAAGTGAAGCCCGGCGGTAAACAGCGGTCCATAAACACGGGTCGCAAACTGCTGGCAGCGCGCATACAGCGTATCCATACCGGAAGCCTTCGGTGAAGACTGGATAATCCCGGCATTCGGATTCGCTTCCATCAGACGCACCAGGCCGCTCAGACAGTCACCACTCATCACTGAGTCAGCGTCCAGCACCACCATGTAGCTGTACTGATTTCCCCAGCGGCGACAGAAGTCATCAATGTTGCCGCTTTTACGCTTCACACGACGACGACGACGGCGGTAGAAAATCTGCCCTTCGCCCTGCACTTCGGCAATCAGCTCCATCCACGCTTTTTGTTCTGCTACGCAGATATCAGGGTTGTAGCTGTCGCTCAGGATATAAACATCGAAATGTTCGGCGTTGCCCGTTGCTTTGACCGATTCCCACGTAGCGCGCAGTCCCGCAAATACGCGATCAACGTCTTCGTTACAAATAGGCATAATCAGCGCGGTACGGTGTTCAGGATTCAGCGGTTCGTCCCCAACCGTTGAGGCCGAGATACTGTACTTATCTCGTCCAATCAACAGTTGCAAGAAGCCCATCAGCGCAGTCCAGAATCCCGCAGACACCCAACAGAAAAGCACAGCAAACAAAATAAGAATGCCGGTCTGGAGCATGTAGGGCAGCAATTGCATAAAGGAGACCCATAAATCCTGCCCCATCATGTCTACCGGATTAATAAATGCCCACCCCTGATACGGGAGGATCGTCTTCATATACCAGGTTGCTACGACCGTTTGCGCCAGCGTTAGAATCAACAGCGTATAGCGGCGGATGGTGCCTACGGTACGCCATTTTTGCTCGCTCTCCTGTTCTTCTTTCGTCAAACGCGAAAGATAACGCGGCGTCACATCGCGCCCACGCAAGCGATCCCAAAAACGACCAACCGGGTTGGTACGCCAGGGATCGGGGAACATAGAGGTACGCGTTGCTTTTGGCATCGCCTGCAGCTGATCGCGGCCCTCATCGTCCTTAACCAACTGCTCTTTAGCCAAAGAATCCGGCCATGCTTGCTCAAGGCGAGCTTTCACAGAACCCTGCGGTGAATCATCTTCGCGCGAGTAAGTACGATGCTCGGCATCCAACGCCTGATGAACGGCGCGGATGTCAGTTTTCGGCAGTGCCGCTTTCTCGATATCCGAAAGCGGCATTGCGTCAATATACTCAGTTGTCTTATTCATTGGCAGGTAACTGGTAGCTCCAGGTTTCACTCAGCGTCTGATCGGCATTGACCAAGGCAGCACGCATTTCAGTGGTTTTCTTCACGTCTTTCACTTTCACGCGCAGCATCAAACGCCAACCTTTAGATACCGGGTTATAGCGCACAGTGCTTTCAACGATTTCACCGTTGTCGCCAATACTGGTTTGTGCGGTAACCGGGGTATCCTGCGGCAGCTTTTTCATATCTGTGCCGGTAAAGTCCACCACAAACGCGATGGTACCGTCAGGCTGACGAATCAGGTTGGACTGTTTTACATCACCGGTAGAACGACGAGTCTGCTGTACCCAGGCGCTTTCCGGCGCATGAAGCTTGTCTTCATCACGCGTGAACGTCAAAGTGTACTTGAAGTTCATCTCTTTGCCCGCTTCAGGCAGTTGATCCGGCGTCCAGTACGCAACGATGTTATCGTTCGTTTCATCGTTAGTTGGGATTTCAACTAACTCAATCTTACCTTTACCCCAGTCACCTTTTGGCGTGATCCAGGCGCTTGGGCGCAGATCGTAACGATCGTCGATATCTTCAAAACGCGAGAACTGACGGCCACGCTGCAACAGTCCGAATCCTTGCGGGTTTTCCATTGCGAAGCTGCTCACCGCGAGATGTTTCGGGTTATTCAGCGGACGCCAAATCCACTCCCCATTGCCCGCGTGGATAGACAAACCGTTAGAATCATGCAGTTCCGGACGATAGTTTGTCGCCGGAGACGGCTGGTTCGGTCCAAACAGGAACATACTGGTTAACGGTGCCACACCCAGTTTGCCCACTTTGTCGCGCAGGTATACTTTGGACTGAACATCCACGACCGTGTCACGACCTGGAATAATGACAAAACGATACGCTCCGGTTGCACGCGGAGAATCCAACAAAGCATAAATGGTTAAACGTTTATCAGTCGGTTTCGGACGTTCGATCCAAAACTCACGGAAGCGGGGAAATTCTTCACCAGAAGGCAGAGCGGTATCAATCGCGAGGCCACGCGCTGACAGGCCGTAGACCTGACCTGCACCCAGAACGCGAAAATAGCTGGCACCGAGCATGCTGACGATTTCATCGTTTTTATCTTTGCTGTTGATCGGATACAGCACTTTGAACCCGGCGAAGCCGAGATCTTTTACCGTGTCTTTATCATGCTGAACATCGCCAAAATTAAAATAATCCGGGCTGTATTTGATTCTTTTCACCGCCGTGGCGGTAACTTCGTTGATTTTGACCGGCGTGTCGAAGTACATACCCTGGTGGTAGAACTCGAGCTTAAATGGGGTCTTGAGATTGCTCCAGTACGCTTTATCGCGATTGAACTGGATCTGTTGATAATCCGCATATTTCATGTCGCGGAAAACGGAGGGCAAGTTACTTTTTGGCGCCTCATAGCCTTTCCCGGCTAAGGATTGAGCTTGTTTTGCAACATCATCAATACTGAACGCCCAGCTCGATGATGTGTACAGCGTTAACATGACTGCTGCACCCAACCAACGCATTTTCATCATTTGTAGTTTATGTTTCATAATTAGTAAGCACTTCCCCCTTTGTGTGCTTATATTGATCCGATCCATTTTAATGGATAATCGGGTACTCCGACAACTGAATCCCTGTATTGTTCGCGCGCTGGCTCATGGTTTAAGCAGGTTCATCTGCCTGTTTTCACTTTGCGTGCTTATCCTGGAGACAGGTTGTTGGACTTCGTGTAGGGTTGCCCTCGAATGTAACCATTATTCGTCTTAGGGATAAGACGAAAAGTCTGAGAATACGTAACTGTCTATGAGCTCTGTATCACCACCACGTGAATATTTTCTTGACTCCATCCGTGCCTGGCTAATGTTGTTAGGGATCCCATTCCATATTTCATTGATCTACTCCACCCACACCTGGCACGTGAACAGCGCAGAACCGTCTTGGTGGTTAACCCTTTTTAACGACTTTATCCATGCATTTCGCATGCAGGTCTTCTTTGTCATTTCAGGTTATTTTTCCTACATGCTTTTTTTGCGCTATCCGTTAAAACGCTGGTGGAAGGTGCGTGTAGAACGCGTGGGGATCCCTATGCTGACCGCGATTCCGCTGCTTACGCTGCCGCAATTTATCATGCTGCAATACGTGAAGGGAAAAGCAGACAGCTGGCATACCCTCAGCGGCTACGACAAATACAATGCGCTGGCCTGGGAACTGATTTCCCATCTGTGGTTTTTGCTGGTTCTAGTGGTGTTAACGACCCTGAGCATGTGGGTATTTACCCAGATGAAAAACAGACTATCGCGTGGAGACGGTACCTCTGCATCGGGGGTGTCGATGACCAAATTAACGCTGATTTTTATATTGTTGGGTGTCGGCTATGCCGCCGTCAGAAGAACGATTTTCATCCTCTACCCTTCGATTCTCAGCGATGGCATGTTTAATTTTATCGTTATGCAAACGTTGTTCTATGTGCCTTTCTTTATGCTCGGTGCGCTGGCGTTTATCAATCCGAATCTGAAAGCACTGTTTACCACGCCATCGCGCGGCTGCACGTTAGGCGCCGCATTCGCATTTGTCGCATACCTGCTCAATCAACGTTACGGCAACGGCGATGCCTGGATGTATGAAACCGAATATGTCATTACCATGGTCATGGGGCTATGGATGGTGAACGTTGTCTTCTCGCTTGGCCACCGTTTACTGAATTTCCAGTCGGCTCGCGTGACCTATTTTGTCAACGCGTCGCTGTTCATCTATTTGGTGCACCACCCGCTAACGCTGTTTTTTGGCGCGTATATCACACCGCATATCAAGTCTAATCTGCTGGGTTTTCTCTGCGGTCTGCTTTTTGTGGTTGGAATTGCGGTCATACTGTACGAAATCCATTTACGGATCCCGGTGCTGAAGTTTCTCTTTTCGGGTAAACCGCCCATTAAGCAGGATAAAAACAAGGCGGTTGCCGGTTAGTTTTCTTGTATTGAATGGTTCAGAGCAGCCATTCAATGGGCAGCACAGATGCAAGCCTCACCAGAATCCGCTTCCAGAATCCTGTAGCGGGTTCTTTTTTCAGTACCTGTTCGCTGCCAGAAAGCCGATCAACCCAGTTGATTCTGCCCCAACGGTCAAGACGTAGTTGCCAGGCCATATCACGCTGACTTTGCATAAAACGTTTATGAATCAACTCAGCCAGTACGTCACTCTCAATCACAAACCCCATTTCCGTATTGAGCAGCGTTGAACGGGGATCAAAATTAAGCGAACCGATAAACACTTTACGACCGTCAATACTGAAGGTTTTCGCATGCAGGCTGGAGCCTGAATTACCGGTTAATCCCCGGTCGTGTACTGCTGAAACGCTATCGCGGGTTGGTTTGAGCTCGTATAACTCCACGCCGTAGCGCAGGAGTTTTTTTCGCCAACGCGCATAGCCCGCGTGAACGACTGCGACATCATTCGCCGCCAGAGAATTAGTTAAAATTGCGATCTTAACGCCTTTTCTCACCAGTCTCAGGAGCTGCGCCACACCGGCGCGAGTTGGTACAAAGTAGGCGGAAATAATATCAATACGCTCGGTCGGAGATCCCATCACGTCAAACAAACGCTGCGGTAATAGTGAGTGGCGCGGCGCTTTCCCCTCTCCTTTTGCAGGATCATCACTCAGCAAGCGCGTTTTCGCCCAAATTAGCGGCAGCGACCTCTGATCGAGATGGGTCATAAACTGGCTGGTTTCCAGCTTATGTAGATAGCGACGCGTGATGTCATCATTATACCAGGATTCAGGAAGTTCGATTTTTTGCGTAGAAGCTGGTTCAGCCACCTCAAGTACGTTTTGCAATGTTGAAACCGAGCGGCAGTGCCAGTAACGCTCAAAGTCGTCTGCAACATCCTGGACAACCGGTCCAATAGCCATAACGTCCAGATCGGAAAACAGTGGTTGTTCGCCTGCGCCAAAATAGGCATCGCCTATATTTCGCCCCCCCACAAGAGTTACGACGCCGTCAGCGGTATAACTTTTGTTGTGCATACGTCGATTCAACCGGGCAAAATCGGTTAAATAGCCCAGGGCACGCAGGATGCGAAAGGAAAAGGGATTAAACAGGCGGACTTCAATATTAGGGTGATTGTCCAGCAAACGCAGCGTGTCATCCAGACCTGGCGTGTTGTTATCATCCAGCAACAAACGCACCCGGACGCCCCGCTTCGCTGCGGCCAGCAAAACGGAAAATAACAATAGCCCGGACATGTCGCTTTCCCAGATGTAATACTGAACATCCAGGGTACGTTCCGCCATTTCCGTCAACCGATAGCGAGCAGCAAACGCATCCAGGCTGTCATCCAACGTCAGAATGCCGCATTCTCCCGGGTGGTTTACGCATAGCGGCGTAATGGCACGCTCAAGTCGCGTCATATCAGTCCGTGCGTTCATCGCCTTGTTGGGTAAGTAATCTCTTGTATAGTCGAGCGTTTTCTTCATCAAAGCACACGAAGTATATTTGATCGGGTAACGTACGTCGGGTGATAAATTTCAACACCGTTTTCACCGCGATCTCTGCCGCTGCAGCACGTGGGTAACCATAAGCTCCGGTGCTTATAGCAGGAAAAGCAATGGATTGATAACCATTAGCTAAGGCCAGTTGCAATGTATTTAGATAGGCCTCTTCAAGTCGTTCAGCCTCGTGGTGATCACCGCCTTGCCAGACGGGTCCGACGGTGTGAATAACTGCTTTTGCCGGAAGCGCGCCAGCCAGCGTGATAACGGCATGCCCGGTCGGGCATTCTCCCTGTTGTTGTATAACCTGTTTGCAGGCCTCCAACAACGCAGGCCCGGCAGCACGATGAATCGCGCCATCGACTCCACCTCCTCCCAGTAACGAGGAGTTGGCCGCATTGACGATCACATCTACCGCGATCGTCGTAATGTCGCCCTGTAACACATGAACACGCGATTGCATAAGTTCCCCCTGACAAAACACTCTCCGTTAAGTGTACAGCAGGGTTTTCCTTGAAATCTCACTTTTTAGCCATAAGCGTGCATACCTACGCCAGAATGATTCATTTATATTCAATATTCAGAATAGCCATGCTTTTGTGTTCATTGAGGTAATGCATTTTCACCGTGGCAATTTGTTGCACACTCTGAGGCGCTGTCGTGACCTGTTGCAGGTCGTAGAGACTATTATTCATCGTGCCATCACGCATACATGACAATTCAATCTGTTGTTGTCGAGTGTTAACGTCGCAAGGTGCTTCAACTATTGCACCACGAAAATGAATAACCCCGCCGGGTGAGATTTGCGTCGCTATTGCGGGGAGGGTTAAAAGAGAAAAAGCCCACAAACCGGTATTTAAAATACGCTTTAATAATGTACACATAAGGGTTCCTCAATGATTAATCATCCTTGAGGGATCGCAATGATCCTTCACCGCTGCGAGTTACGATCATATAAAACGTTTGTTCGTTTCTATATTGATAGAACAGCACCGCACTCCCAGCCACACCCTTAATGCAAATCCGGCAAAAAATTATGGGTGACTGTTTGAGTCAGGCCATTGTTGCGACAGATGCAGAGACTGCCCGTCAGAAACGGTAACGATAATTTTGACCGAATCCTCCGGTGAAATATTAAAGCTCATTTTTGTTAATTCAATTGGCCGATTAGCAGGGACCGAAAGGCTTGTTTTCTGCTGTGACTGACTTTGTCCGCCCTTTCCTTTACGTACGGCAAGGACTTGCACTTCACATACGCACGGTTGAGCTAATGTCACCTGAGGAATAATGGTGTACATGTCACCTTGCTGAGTTGTACTGAATGTTATTTGATTTGCCAACGCGGCAATGAGTAATAGCGTGTGCATAATATTCTCCCGAAAAAAAACAGGGCTTTCGCCCTGTTTATTATCAGTCAGAAAACTGAATTAGTGCTGATTAGCTGTAGCATTGTTGCCATAACCAACCTGCTGAATCAGCACATTGGAGTCAGACGCTGTCTGATTAACCACAGCACCGTTACGACCACCGAACTGAGTTACGCTGATATCAGCATTTTTTGCATTCCACTGATTGATATCAGCACTGTTCTGGAAGCCGGTCTGTTTCAGGCTAATGGTACTGTCATCAGCACCTTGGCCGACGGTCGCACCGTTACCATGTCCGTGTTGTGTGATAGTCACGTCTGATTTACGTGCATCACTTTGCAGCGCATTCGCAACGTTACTAGAGCCAAATTGGTAAATACTCATTGAAGAGTCTGGGCCATAGTTGCTACCGCCACCATGATGATTACCGCCCCATTGCGGAACAACACCTGCCAGAGCACTGCCAGAAACTACGATTGCTGCGAATGCTGCCACTTTTAAAAGTTTCATGGTAAACCCCCATCGGATTGATTTAAACGTCGTTTATGGATTAGCGTTGAGTAACGCGAATTGCCATTTGCGACTGTCTCTGCACCACAACTGCTGTTTTTTGTGTACCGTACTGGGTAATATTGGCTTTATTACCAGAGCCTTTCTGGATAATCATCGCCGTATTACCGTAAGAGCTTTGTTTAATACTCGCATCATTAGAGCTACCCGTTTGATCAATATATGCAAAGTTATTTGATCCCGTCTGTTCTGTTTTCGCCCGGTTACCTGAACCTTCTTGCGAAATGACCGACAATAACTTGGTGCCCTCCTGGCGAGTATTTGCACTATTAGCAGTACCAACCTGACCAATAATGGCTGCCTGATTAAATGAAGACTTACTTAATTCATTTACCGCAAAGTTATATTCTGAATTAGCTAAATCATAACTGGTTGCGGATGCAATCCCAGGCACACCCAGTATTGTAAACATCATAAATAACAACTTGTTTTTCATGTTGTCACCCTGGACCTGGTCGTACATGAAGTTAAATTAATTACCACTCAAATTGTTGTTAACATGACTTGCATTTGTTAACGTCACGTTACGATGAAGAGTATGTCCGTGGAAACATTTTAAATAACTCACCCGCGAGTGGTATTTTTATATCCGGATTCACACCAAAGTACTAATTAACAGTGAATAACACCGCTTCAGGTCTGGCTTTTATTTTTATTTTGCTATCAGGAATGAATTTCTATGCAGTCACTGAGAAAGTGCATTTTGCACGATATCAGGGCCTCGCAGTACAGCGTCACGATAGTCATCCGTACAAGTCGTGACAAAGGTCATTTTTTTCCATCTAAAATTGACCAACGTAAATTGAGACAAAGATTTTAGAATTCATTAGAAATCTAAAACTCAATAATCATTAATTAATTTATAAAAAATCAATGCGTTACTATAATTTGTATGATTTTTTAAATCTATGCAGCAAAGGTAAAATGTACAACTTTCCTATCAAATCTAAACTCCAATAAAACCATAAAATCACATTTTAATATATAATTTTACAAGTTGTTACATGTTTAACACTTGCTTTAAGATTTGTAATAGCTAGATTGAAATCAGTTGAAGTCCATTTGTTTTAATATTTTCACCCCTTTGGGTCGATATTTTATTTCTACACAGCAGTGCAACATCTGTCAGTACTTCTGGTGCCTCTATTTTAGTAGAGACAGCTGTCAGGTGTGCGACTAAAAAGTGGAGTTTCATCATGTTTAATGAAGTCCATAGTATTCATGGTCATACATTATTGTTGATCACGAAACCTTCTTTGCAGGCAACTGCATTATTACAGCATTTAAAGCAATCACTGGCACTCACCGGAAAACTACATAATATTCAACGTTCTCTGGATGATATATCCTCCAGCTGCATTGTTTTACTGGATATGATGGAGGCAGACAAAAAACTGATCCATTACTGGCAAGATAATTTGAGTAGAAAAAACAACAATATAAAGACGTTATTGTTGAATACTCCTGATGATTACCCTTATCGGGATATCGAAAACTGGCCGCATATCAATGGTGTGTTTTACGCAACTGAAGACGAGCAGCGTGTCGTAAGCGGCTTGCAGGGTATCTTGCGCGGTGAATGTTACTTCACGCAAAAGCTTGCCAGTTATCTGATCACGCACTCTGGAAATTATCGTTATAACAGCACGGAGTCGGCACTGCTGACGCACCGTGAAAAAGAAATACTTAATAAATTGCGTATCGGCGCCTCAAATATTGAAATCGCTCGCTCACTGTTTATCAGTGAAAATACGGTAAAAACACATCTTTATAATCTTTTCAAAAAGATAGCTGTCAAAAATCGTACGCAGGCGGTCTCATGGGCCAATGATAACCTCAGGCGATAAAGCCATGAAACGCTATTTGACCTGGATTGTGGCAGCAAATTTATTCTTTGCTGCCGGGAGTCTGCACGCAGCGACAACCGTAGAGGTGGAGGTTCCCGGACTGTTAACTGACCACACTGTCTCTTCAATCGGTCATGATTTTTATCGGGCCTTTAGTGATAAGTGGGAAAGTGAGTACACAGGAAACTTAACCATTAATGAAAGACCCAGTGCGCGTTGGGGAAGTTGGATCACCATAACGGTCAATCAAGACGTTATCTTCCAGACTTTTTTATTCCCAACGAAAAGAGACTTCGACAAAATAGTTGTCTTCGCATTGGCAGAAACTGAAGAAGCATTAAATCGCCGGCAAATAGATCAAACACTATTAAGCACTAGCGATTTAGCGCGTGATGAATTCTAAAACATGATTTTGTCCGGAGGCTTTCATGCGTGTTAAACATGCAGTGGTTTTGCTCATGCTAATTTCACCATTAAGTTGGGCCGGAAACATGACGTTCCAGTTTCGCAACCCAAACTTTGGTGGCAACCCGAATAATGGTGCTTTTCTGTTGAACAGCGCCCAGGCCCAGAACTCATATAAAGATCCAAGCTATGACGATTACGGTATTGAAACCCCGTCAGCTCTGGATAACTTTACTCAGGCGATTCAGTCACAAATTCTCGGTGGCCTACTCACCAACATTAATACCGGTAAACCAGGAAGAATGGTGACCAATGATTTTATCATTGATATCGCCAACCGGGACGGACAACTGCAATTGAATGTCACCGACAGGAAATCGGGGAAAACTTCGACTATTGAAGTGTCGGGTTTACAAACACAGTCGACCGACTTCTAAGTTATAGCCACGAAAGGAAATAATCATGCAGCGTTTACTTATCATGGTGGCAGTAATTTTACTCAGCGGATGTTTAACAGCTCCGCCTCAAGAAGCCGCTAAGCCGACATTAATGCCCCGAGCCCAAAGCTATAAAGACTTGACGCATCTGCCTATGCCTACAGGTAAGATCTTTGTGTCGGTATACAACATTCAGGATGAGACTGGCCAATTTAAACCTTACCCGGCAAGTAACTTCTCAACCGCCGTCCCGCAAAGCGCCACGGCTATGCTTGTCACCGCATTGAAAGATTCTCGTTGGTTCGTCCCACTGGAACGTCAGGGGTTACAGAACTTGCTTAACGAACGCAAAATCATTCGTGCAGCTCAGGAAAACGGTACGGTTGCGATTAATAACCGGATCCCGCTACAGTCCCTGACCGCGGCAAACGTCATGGTTGAAGGGTCAATTATCGGTTATGAAAGCAACGTTAAATCGGGTGGTGTCGGTGCACGTTATTTTGGTATTGGCGCCGATACGCAATACCAGCTCGACCAGATAGCGGTAAACCTGCGCGTAGTTAACGTCAGCACCGGTGAGATCCTGTCGTCAGTGAATACCAGTAAAACCATTCTGTCTTATGAAGTACAGGCTGGGGTGTTCCGCTTTATTGACTACCAGCGTCTGTTGGAAGGTGAAATTGGCTACACCTCTAACGAACCAGTTATGCTTTGTCTGATGTCAGCGATTGAAACGGGCGTCATCTTCCTGATTAATGACGGCATCGATCGCGGATTGTGGGATTTGCAGGATAAGAAACAAGTTGATAATGACATTCTGGTTAAATACCGCCATATGTCGGTACCGCCAGAATCCTGATGTGTCTATACAGCATACAAAGCGTGAGGAAAACCCTCACGCTTTTTTATTTACTGGTCAGCGTCGACGATATTCTATTTTCACGGCGAGATGCCAGCCACAGACCACTGTTTTTCATTGCATAGCCGAATACGAGGCCCAGTGCCAGTGACGGTACAACCAGTCGCCAGTCGCCCTGCCCTGCAAATGTTGCACATGCGCCAATGAACGTGCCCGGTACAAAGGAAAGCAACCATTGCTTTGCCTGGATACACATCAGAAACGCGACAATTCCTGTCATGACATAACCAATAATGTCCATATGCGGAGCAAGAGCACTACCGTTAATAATCACCAACGCCCACACCACACCGCTTAGCAGCGTACACGCCGAGATCCACAGTCCTTTTAACCCACCTTGCGGGCAGGCGAAATAAGCCGTGCAACCCAGAAAGCCAGCCCAACTGAGTAAACCAAGAGAAACGGCCACCCATCCCCAGATCCCAGAGAGAATGCCCGTTGTGATTGCAATTGAGAGAAGTATGTTCATGCCGCGCATCTTAGCAGAAAAACGGCATGGTAATGAGATCGCGCACACAATTTATGCAAGCTTATAAATTGAGTTGCATTATTAAGTGATTCACATCACATTTATTCGTCTGTATCTTCCTGCAATTCGTCCCACATCGCACCAATGGCATCACGCGTCAGCGGTGCTATCGTACGCCAGAAAGGCGTGTTCGCGTGCGCTTCAACTTTACCAAGGAACGTACCGCACCAGGGCAGCAAGTAGTCTACAAACAAGGTTTCAAGCGCCTCACTTTCATCTTCCGCAGACTGGTCTTCAAGCCATGAAGCCGCCAGCAACAGCGTACCAATGTGATCTGCCGGTGTATCAGCAAGCGGCATGCCCCGGGCTGAAAGAAATGCACGAACATCGGATTCTTTCGCCCCTTCTACCCAGGCACTACGATAAGGCGGCACTGCACACTCGTCACCGACAAACAGCGCGTTGTAATCTGCAGCCAGCTGGGGCATATCGCAGCTCTTCTGTAAACGGGTGAGCAGTTCGTCCTGTTCCAGCGGCCAGTTGGCGGACAGTTTACCTTCACTAATCAGGGTAAACAGGGGAACCAGTAAAGGGTCCTGCGGTTGGCGGTAAAACAGCGAGCCCAGTACACGACACAGGATAGAAAACTCGTTCATTGATATATTCCAGTTAGTAACAATTACAGTTCAGCAAATTCCGCGATCGGCTCCATGCCTCGCGATTCCAGAAACGCCAATAGACGTTTAGGTGTGACGTTTAAAATTCTGTCTTCAGGGAAATTAACATCATCCAGGATTTTACGGCATTCGCCAAATTCTCCCAGCGTGAAAGCGGTATGTGAATCCGACCCTAACGCCACCCATCCACCAGCATCACGCACAGCCGCAGCAACCGCACGGCAATTATCCTCACTGCCCTTACGCGAATGCAAAAACGAAGAGTTATTGATTTCCAGTGCAACCTGGTACTTTGCCGCCGCCTGCGCAATTGCTTTAATATCAACAGGATATTTTGGATTTCCCGGATGACTGATGATGTGCACATTACCGCTGGCCATCGTAGCTATCATTGCCTGGGTATTGGTGTCTTTATCATGAGGTGCAAAAACCGGCTCATGGAAGCCCGCAATAATGAGGTCCAGGGAGGTAAACATCGGACCTGAACAGTCAATTTCACCTTCAATATTCTTAATATTGGCTTCTATTCCACGCAGGATCCCCACGCCATCCACGACACGCGGCCAAATACGCATATTGATAAAGTGCCAGTGGTGAGGTGCATCCGCCATGTCCGGTCCATGATCGGTAATGGCAAATAGCTTGATGCCTTTGCGACGAGCTTCCGCGATGTAATCACTTAAGGTGCTGTAGGCGTGGGTGCTGGCGACGGTATGCATATGCAGGTCAACGGGATACATAACTCTCTCCTGTAGTCATTTTTCGTCAAGGATAGCAGGTATCTCCGCCATTAATACCCTAAAAATTCGAGTCGCAGGCAGGTGGCAAGGGAGTGATACCCGAATCACTCCCTTAAGTATGTGATTCGGGTGAACAACCGTAGCTAACGCACGTGCAGCTTGAAGTATGACGGGTATTTTAGCTGAAACCCGGCACTTGCCGGGTTACCATCAATATCCCCGAACGCGATTGACCTGACCTGTTACGACTTGCCCGTTCTCCAGGTTCATAATCGTGCGGGAGATATAGTCCACCGCTTCTGCCGGACGGGTAACTGCGGCAATATGTGGCGTCATCGCCACACGCGGATGTTTCCATAATGGGCTGTTTTCTGGCAGCGGTTCACGACTATAAACATCCAGCATGGCCCCCTTCACCTTGCCGCTTTCCAGCGATGCCAGAAGATCGTCTTCATTGAGATGAACACCGCGTGCAAGGTTCAGCACGTAGGCGCCATCCTGCAATTGGCTAAGTAAATCAGCGTTAATAATGCCTACGGTTTCTGCCGTATTAGGCAGAAGGTTGATCAGCACGCGAGTTTGACTCAAAAACGCGCCCAGTTCCTCAGTACCGGCGAAGCTTTCCACGCCAGACCAGGATTTACGCGTACGACTCCAGCAGCGCAGTGGGAATCCCCATGCCTGCAGGCTTTCGGCAACTTTTGCGCCCAATACCCCAGCCCCCATGATCCCGACGGTAAACTCCTCGCGAGTATATTCTGGCAACGGCTGCCATTTCGCCTGATTTTTCAATGCCTGATAATCATCAAAGCGACGAAACCAGTGCAGCACCTGACTGACAGCATATTCCTGCATTTGCAGGCCCATACCCGTATCTTCCAGACGGAAAAGCGGGGTCGACGCATCCAACATTTCCGGATGAGCATTGAGTTTACTGAGAATAGAATCGACGCCCGCGCCCAGCGCAAATACGGCTTTTAATTTTCGTCCTGCGAGCATTTCAACCGGCGGATGCCAGACCAGCGCATAGTCAGCATGTGCATTATCACCCGCTTTCCACTCACGTACGTTCGCACCAGGTATTGCCTTTGCCAACGCATTAATCCACCAGGTCGTATCGAATGTTGGGTGATAGAAAATTATATCCATATTGTCTCCTGAACATTGTTGTGCGGAACTTTCTCGCACTTATTATCATCATTTTTCGAGGGAACATCAGAGTAGCAAATTTTAGGGTGCTGGCAAAAAAAACAATTCCCGCTTATTTATGCTCCATGTTGCTTGAAGTTTGTGTAAATGCACATTTTTTTCAAAAAGTTGATTGACGGCGGGGCGGTGTTTCCCCTACATTAGCGCCCGTTCCGGTAGCACAGGAACAACAATATGGTGAGGTGTCCGAGTGGCTGAAGGAGCACGCCTGGAAAGTGTGTATACGGCAACGTATCGGGGGTTCGAATCCCCCCCTCACCGCCATATTTTAAGAAGAGCTCGTACGAAAGTACGGGCTTTTTTTTCGCATGTTGCACATCTACGGGGGGATGAGAAGCCCCGACCGGGGTTCGACTACTGGCGCAGCCAGTTGGACAGACCGGGAGCGCAGCGAACGGGCTGCCCCGCAGGGGCGAGCGAAGCGAGTCAATCCCCCCCTCACCGCCATATTTTAAGAAGAGCTCTTACGAAAGTACGGGCTTTTTTTTTGCATGTTGCACATCTACGGGGGGATGAGAAGCCCCGACCGGGGTTCGACTACTGGCGCAGCCAGTTGGACAGACCGGGAGCGCAGCGAACGGGCTGCCCCGCAGGGGCGAGCAAAGCGAGTCAATCCCCCCCTCACCGCCATATTTTAAGAAGAGCCCGTACGAAAGTACGGGCTTTTTTTCGCATATTGCACATCTGCGGGGGATGAGAAGCCCCGACCGGTCATGTATTGGCGTCAAACAACAAAGCCCGGTTTCCCGGGCCTTGAAGACGGAGTACTTATCAGTTGTAAGCGTTGAGCGTCCGCTGACAGAGCGCAGAGCGGACGCAATCGTCTTTATTGAAACGAACAATCCCAACCATCTCATCTTCTTCGAAACGGGCCAGCGCATCGCTAAGCCCTGAGCGAACGTGGGCTGGTAGATCGCACTGGGTCACATCCCCATTCACAATCACCGTCACATTCTCCCCGAGGCGGGTCAAAAACATCTTCATTTGCGCAGCAGTGACGTTCTGAGCCTCGTCAAGAATGACCACTGCATTTTCAAATGTACGTCCACGCATATAGGCGAACGGCGCGATTTCCACCTTACCAATCTCAGGTCGCAGGCAATATTGCATGAAGGAGGCTCCCAGCCGTTTGACAAGCACGTCATACACGGGGCGAAAATAGGGAGCAAACTTCTCGGAAACATCTCCAGGTAAGAAGCCGAGGTCTTCATCAGCTTGCAGAACTGGACGGGTTACAATGATCCTGTCCACATCTTTATGGATCAGGGCCTCTGCTGCTTTTGCCGCGCTAATCCAGGTTTTACCACACCCGGCTTCACCGGTGGCGAAGATCAGCTGTTTACTCTCGATAGCATTCAGGTAGTGCGCCTGAGCTTCATTCCGCGCCGTGATTGGCGAGGCGTCGCGACTGTCACGCGCCATACCAATCGCTTCTACGCCGCCCATCTGCACAAGCGAGGTGACCGATTCATCTTCACGTTGCTTATGGCTACGCGAATCCCGCCTCAGCACACGTTTTGCTTCACGACGAGCTTTGATCACTGCTTTTTGTCTTCCCATGGATAGCACCTTGAGTTGTAGGTATACATCACACGCGCCGTTGGCGGCACGATTATGCGCACGAACATCTGAGGGTTGGCTTCCTTGTAAGCCATTGCTTGCTTTCGGATAAGACGCCACGCACAGCTACGCGCACCGTACAGGGCGTCAGTTGCGAAGATAAGAAGTGAATGAGAGAGAGATTTAGCGGTGACGAGGAGGCTACCGGAAGAGAAACGTCCGCGTAAGGTACTGCTGTTACTGTGAAAAACATGTCCAGTACAGGACTTTTCCATTCGCGATCTCCATAGTGAATGACAATCACCGCCGGGAACTACCGCTATTACTTATAATTACATCATAACCTTTCGCAGATGCAACAATATTTTTACTTGTTGTTAACTTAAATTCTATCTTATCACCAGAGACAGTTTCTTGCCCAGAGATGACAGAATTATTTCAGTCGCATACCGATCATAAAAAATAGTTTGTTCCTTCATCAATATGTCAGGAAAAGCCCCGCCAAACGGCGGGGCATCACTATCAGGCTTCTAGCAGGGATTGTCCCAAATAACGGTCTGCGGTTTTAACACCCGGCAAAGCAAAGAAGTATCCCCCACCAATCGGTTTGACATACTCTTCCAGCGCTTCGCCGTTCAGGCGTTTCTGCACCGTCAAAAAGCCTTTTTCCAGATCGTGTTGATAGCAGACAAACAACAGTCCCATATCCAGTTGACCGGAATTAGTCACACCGAGCGAATAACTGTAGCCACGACGCATCATCAGGCTGGAGTCGGTCTCTTTCGTACGCGGATTTGCGAGACGGATATGGCTGTCGAGCGCAATCACATCGCCTTCAGGATCGCTGGCATAGTCAGGCACATCATGCTCATGCTGCATACCCAGCGGTGCGCCGGTGTGTTTATCGCGACCAAAAATCGTTTGCTGCTCTTTCAGCGGCGTACGATCCCAGAACTCAACGCGAAACTGAATGAGCCTGACGGCCTGATAGCTTCCGCCTTGTGCCCAGGCAGGCTCGCCCTGCCCGTCCGTAACCCACACCACGTCTTGCATCAACTTCGCATCCGTAGCGTCCGGATTCGCGGTGCCGTCTTTAAAGCCAAGCAAATTGACCGGGGTCTCTTTGCCTTTACTACGTGCGGCGTGGTCGGAAATAAAACCTTCACGTTTCCAGCGCACGCTAAGGAGATCGGGCGTATGTTTAATGACATCGCGCAACGCGTGGATGACAGTGTCCTGGGTGTTGGCACAAATCTGCAGCAGCACATCGCCATGGCACAGCGCCGCATCCAGTGAATCATTCGGGAAACGGGTCATTTTTTGCAGCTTTTTCGGCATCTGCGATTTCAATCCATAGCGTTCATCAAACAGCGAGGAGCCGACTGACAACGTCATCGTCAGGTTGTCTGGCGCAATGTATGCGCCGAGGATACCGGAATCCATAGGGGGGAGACGCGGATTCGGCGTATCCGGCGCCGGTCCACCGGTGGTCAGAAACGCAAACCGGCTGGTCAGCAACCGGAATAAACGCTCAAGATCGGCCTTGTCGCTGGCAAGAACATCGAATGCCACCAGCATCATTGATGCCTGCTGCGGCGTCAGGATCCCCGCCTGATGCTGACCATAAAACGGCTGCGCTTCACTACGTGCATCCGGAGACAACGTGCCCGGCGCGCTTTGTGGTTTTTGCGCGTGGGCAACCGGACACCCACCCGCCAGCGCCAGCGCCCCACCCAGGGCGCCCATCCCTTTCAGTAAACGTCGGCGTGACGGTTCGCTCACGCCGTTTTCATTATCTTGCTGCATAGTGCTTAATCCAGACCCAGAACACCGCGTAATTGCGACAAATCTTCCGCCAGCGTCGTGATTGGCCCTTTCAGTGCATTACGATCGGCATCAGTCAGTTTGTCATAGGTTTCAAAGCCGTCTTTGGTACGGTACTTGCTCAGAATGGTATCGACCTTTTTGAAGTTCGCATCCACCTTCGCAAGCAGTTCAGCATTGGATTTTTGCAACTGAGGACGCAAGAGATCGACAATTTTCTGCGCGCCATCGACGTTGGCCTGGAAATCCCACAGATCGGTATGGCTATAGCGATCTTCTTCCCCACTGATTTTGCTGGCAGCAACTTCTTCAATCAGTCCAGCCGCGCCACCCACCACTTTAGACGGTGGGAAGGCTAGCTCGCTAATACGCGTTTGCAGGTCAAGAACATCGCTGTTTAATTGGTCGGCGTACTTATCCATACCTTTGGTGGAATTGTCACCAAACAGCGCCTTTTCCAGACGATGGAAGCCGGTAAATTTCGGATCGGCGGCTTTTTGTTCGTAATCATCTTCCCGCGCATCAATGCTGCCGTCGAGATCGGAGAACAGTTCAGCAATCGGTTCAATACGCTCGTAGTGCTGACGCGTTGGCGCATACAGGGATTTTGCTTTTTCCAGATCGCCTGCTTTAATCGCATCGGTAAAGGCTTTAGTGCCCGCAACCAACTGCGCGGTTTCGGCTGTCACATAGGCTTTGTATTCGGTAATCGCGCCGCTCAGACTCAGCAGAGCATCGCTTTGCGCGGCATCCGACGTTGCGCTACCTTTTACGATCAGTTTGCCTTTCGGGTTAGTCAACAGACCGCAGGTCATATCATATTCGCCAGGCTGGAGGTTAGCGGTCATTTTCTGGCTAAAGCCTGGTGCAATGTTTTCGCGCTCTTCAACCACCATAACGCCTTTGAGGATCTCCCACTCCAGCGCTTTCTGGCTATGGTTCTGGATGATGAACTGCGTTTTCCCGGCATTAACCGTGATAATCATCGGTTCACATTGTTTGTCGTTAACCGTGACTTTCACCTGCGGAATATCGGCAGCTTGTGCATTAAAAGCGGAGGCAAACAGCGCGGCGATACCTAGCTGCAGCGCACTACGGCGAAAATTAAACGTCATAACCTATCCCTATAAATAAGTATGTTGTAACTAAAAAGTATTCTGCATCGCGTTTTTATCAAGGTGCGGTACGCGATGCCGTAGTGCCTGAACGCGGCGGTAACGCAAACATAATCAACGCCGGAATCAGGTAGATAAACCAGACAGCGACTTCACTAACGCTTGGCGCTTCCTGATAGCCGAAAATGCCTTCCATCAATGTGCCAAACAGCGAATGCGTCGACAGCACACTGCTCAGGTCAAACGCCACATCCTGAAAATGATTCCACAACCCAGCTTCGTGGAAAGCGCGGATCGCCCCAGCGGCAAGACCGGCAGCCACCAGCAAAATGAACAGGCTGGTCCATTTAAAGAATGCCCCGAGGTTGAGGCGAATACCGCCGAGGTAAATCAGGTAACCCAGAACCACCGCGGTAGCCAGCCCGAGCATCGCGCCTAACGGCGGCCAGATGCCTACATCCTGCTGGAATGCCGCCAACAGGAAGAACACCGATTCCAGCCCTTCTCGGGCAACGGCAAAAAAGACCATCATTACCAGCGCCCAGCCGTGATGGTTGCCACGTTGCAACGCGTTATCGACAGCCTGTTCAAGCTGGACTTTGACGTTGCGCGAAACTTTACGCATCCAGAACACCATCCAGGTAAGGATCACCACGGCAATGACCGCCACGATGCCTTCAAACAGCTCCTGTTCTTTTTGCGGAAATTCACCGGTGGTTTCGTTGATGAAAATCCCTAACGCCAGGCATAAGGCCGCCGCCAGCAGAACACCAATCCACATCACACCAATCCATCGACCACGCTGAGTCCGTTTCAGGTAGCTGGCAATCAGGCTGACAATCAGCGCGGCCTCTAACCCTTCGCGCAACATAATTAGAAATGGAACAAACATGCGAAGAACCCTTAAACGTTATTCTCGGTCAATTGATGAAAAGAAAAGTAAATTACAGTGATAGTGATTATCATTACAGAAAAGAAAAACTCAAGCAGAATGTTTTGAGAATGATGAATGAATGTAAAAGGCTAAGCGGGTAATGGTTAAAGCAGATTTACAACGGAAGCAATAAAAAAGCCCGCTCGCGGCGGGCTTGAAGACAGAGGCAGATTATTCTGCCTGTAAACGCGATGGCGGAGCTGAGTGATAATGCGCATCAGCCTCGGCAAAACGTTGCTGCATAGCAGTTGAAGGCGCTTTACCCAACAGGCTGAAGACCACAATACCGATGCTGCCGAAAACAAAGCCCGGGATGATTTCATACAGACCCAGCCAGGCAAACTGCTTCCAGACGATCACCGTCACCGCACCAATGATCATCCCTGCCAGCGCACCGTTGCGGGTCATACGCGACCACATTACGGAGAACAGGACTACCGGACCAAACGCAGCGCCGAAGCCCGCCCAGGCGTAGCTTACCAGACCAAGTACACGGTTCTCCGGGTTCGCCGCCAGCGCGATAGACACCAGCGCCACGACCAGCACCATGATGCGGCCAATCCACACCAGCTCTTTCTGGCTGGCATTTTTACGCAGGAACGCTTTGTACAAATCTTCGGTGATTGCGCTGGAGCACACCAGCAGCTGGCAGCTCAGGGTCGACATAACCGCAGCGAGGATCGCAGACAGCAGGATACCGGCAATCCACGGGTTGAACAGGATTTGCGCCAGTTCAATAAACACACGCTCGGCGTTCTGGTTAACGGCACCGGCAAGCTGTGGGTTGTTGTTAAAGTAAGCAATACCAAAGAAGCCCACGGCCACAGCACCTGCCAGACACAGAATCATCCAGGCCATGCTAATGCGGCGAGCATGAACGATGCTATGGTGGGAATCTGCAGCCATAAAGCGCGCCAGAATATGCGGCTGACCAAAGTAGCCCAGACCCCAGCCCATCAGGGAAATGATGGCAACAAAATTCAGCCCTTTGAACATGTCCACGTTCTCAATGCTCTTTTGTTTAATCACTTCCAGCGAATCGTCGAATCCACCCACACCAATGACTACCATCACCGGCGTCAGGATCAGAGCAAAGATCATCAGGCTGGCCTGGACGGTATCGGTCCAGCTAACCGCCAGGAAACCACCAATAAAGGTATAAATGATCGTCGCGGCCGCGCCCGCCCACAGTGCTGTTTCGTAGCTCATGCCAAAGGTGCTTTCAAACAGACGTGCCCCTGCCACAATACCGGAAGCACAATAGATAGTGAAAAACAGCAGAATAACCAGCGCGGAGATAATACGCAGAATTCGGCTTTTATCTTCAAAGCGACCGGTAAAGTAATCCGGTAACGTCAGCGCATTGTTATTGTATTCGGTGTGTACGCGTAAACGTCCGGCCACCAGTTTCCAGTTGATCCAGGCGCCCAAAATAAGGCCGATGGCGATCCAGCTTTCTGAAATCCCCGACAGGAAAATCGCGCCAGGCAGACCCATCAGCAACCAGCCGCTCATGTCAGATGCCCCGGCGGATAACGCGGTCACGAATGGACCCAGACTGCGTCCACCCAGAATGTAATCGTCAAAGTTTTTGGTTGAACGCCATGCAATAAACCCTATCAATATCATGCCGAAAATATAGACACAGAATGTCACTAACATCGGTGTGCTAATAGCCATCAAAACTCTCCAAAATTATGTATCAGCAATGCCGTGGCTTGCCGTTTTATTACCCTGCCGGAACGTGGCAAAGATATCTATGTTGACCAGGGCGACCGTATCCTGCCGGAAGCGATGGTTATTCACAATCGATTTAACACACCATTTACATCAAATTTGATCCAGAGTAGATAGCATTTTTCTGTAGGTTGCACTCTCTCACACTTTTTCCGGTTGCACCTTTTAAAAGTGTTAACTACCGCAGAGAAAAAGATTCTGTAATTTTTACAGCCCACATCATAAGACTCATATTTATTAACATTTCATTCATTTCCAAGCTTGTAAACCAAGTCACATTTAACACGGTTGCACAAAGTTGCAACATAGTGGATATTTCTCGGTAACTATCAGACCCGTATTTCAGTACAACAGGAGTAAACGGCATGGGAACCACCACGATGGGGGTTAAACTGGATGACGCCACTCGCGAGCGCATTAAAACAGCAGCATCACGAATCGATCGCACGCCACATTGGCTGATCAAGCAAGCCATCTTTAATTATCTCGAAAGACTGGAAAATGACGACGCGCTTCCTGAACTGCCGGCCCTGCTGGCGGGTGCCGCGAATGAGGGTGAGGAGTCAACCACGCCGCAGAATGAAGCGCATCAACCTTTCCTGGAATTTGCCGAACAAATCCTGCCGCAGTCAGTTTCCCGCGCAGCAATCACCGCCGCGTACCGCCGAGCCGAAACCGATGCTGTGCCGATGCTGATGGAGCAGGCTCGTCTGCCGCAACCCATCGCGGAGCAAGCGCACAAGCTGGCGTACGATCTGGCTGACAAACTGCGTAACCAAAAGACCGCCAGCGGCCGCGCCGGGATGGTACAGGGTTTATTGCAGGAATTCTCACTTTCTTCGCAGGAAGGGGTCGCGCTGATGTGCCTGGCCGAAGCCCTGTTGCGTATTCCAGATAAGGCAACCCGCGATGCGTTGATCCGCGACAAAATCAGCAACGGCAACTGGCAGTCGCACATTGGACGCAGCCCGTCCCTGTTCGTCAACGCGGCGACCTGGGGGCTGTTGTTTACCGGTCGTCTGGTTTCTACGCATAATGAAGCCAGCCTTTCACGCTCACTCAACCGTATTATCGGCAAGAGCGGTGAACCACTGGTGCGTAAAGGCGTCGACATGGCAATGCGCCTGATGGGCGAGCAGTTCGTCACCGGAGAGACTATCGCCGAAGCGCTGGCTAACGCCCGTAAACTGGAAGAAAAAGGTTTCCGCTACTCTTACGACATGCTGGGCGAAGCAGCTCTGACTGCCGCCGATGCGCAGGCTTATATGGTTTCGTACCAACAGGCAATCCACGCCATTGGTAAAGCCTCAAATGGTCGCGGCATCTATGAAGGGCCGGGCATTTCTATCAAGCTGTCGGCGCTGCATCCGCGTTATAGCCGCGCGCAGTATGACCGCGTGATGGATGAACTCTATCCGCGTCTGAAGTCGCTTACTCTGCTGGCCCGCCAGTACGACATCGGTATCAATATCGATGCTGAAGAGGCCGACCGACTGGAGATCTCCCTCGATCTGCTGGAAAAACTGTGCTTTGAACCTGAACTGGCGGGCTGGAACGGTATCGGCTTTGTTATTCAGGCCTACCAGAAGCGCTGCCCGTATGTCATCGACTACCTGATTGATCTCGCCACGCGCAGCCGCCGTCGCCTGATGATCCGTCTGGTTAAGGGCGCCTACTGGGATAGCGAAATCAAACGTGCCCAGATGGATGGCCTGGAAGGTTATCCGGTCTATACCCGTAAGGTCTACACCGACGTTTCCTATCTGGCCTGTGCGAAAAAACTGCTTGCGGTACCGAATCTGATCTACCCGCAGTTCGCCACCCATAACGCCCACACGCTGGCGGCGATTTATCAGTTAGCGGGGCAAAACTATTATCCTGGTCAGTATGAGTTCCAGTGCCTGCACGGTATGGGCGAACCCCTGTACGAGCAGGTTACGGGCAAAGTAGCGGATGGTAAGCTGAACCGTCCATGCCGTATTTATGCGCCGGTAGGTACACACGAAACCCTGCTGGCGTATCTGGTGCGTCGTCTGCTGGAAAACGGCGCCAACACTTCATTCGTCAACCGCATTGCTGACACCACCTTGCCGCTGGATGAACTGGTAGCCGATCCGGTCGAAGCCGTTGAAAAACTGGCGCAGCAGGAAGGCCAGGCTGGTCTGCCACATCCGAAGATTGCCCTGCCGCGTGACCTGTACGGTAAAGGCCGCGAAAACTCAGGCGGACTGGATTTAGCGAACGAACATCGTCTGGCCTCACTGTCCTCCGCCCTGCTCAACAGCGCGCTGCAAAAATGGCACGCTAAACCGATGCTCGAACATCCGGTTGCTGACGGTGAAATGACCCCAGTCGTCAACCCGGCCGAACCGAAAGACATTGTCGGTTACGTGCGTGAAGCAACCCACAGCGAAGTGGAACAGGCACTGCAGAACGCGGTAAATAACGCGCCGATCTGGTTCGCCACACCGCCACAAGAGCGCGCCGCTATTTTGCATCGCGCCGCCGTTCTGATGGAAGGCCAGATGCAGCAGTTAATTGGCATTCTGGTGCGCGAAGCGGGCAAAACCTTCAGCAACGCCATTGCGGAAGTGCGCGAAGCGGTAGACTTCCTGCACTATTATGCCGGTCAGGTCCGCGATGACTTCGATAATGAAACCCATCGTCCGTTAGGGCCGGTGGTCTGTATCAGCCCCTGGAACTTCCCGCTGGCCATTTTCACCGGGCAGATTGCCGCTGCGCTGGCGGCGGGCAACAGCGTGTTGGCAAAACCCGCGGAACAAACTCCGCTGATTGCCGCCCAGGGTATTGCCATTTTACTCGAAGCAGGTGTGCCGCCAGGCGTGGTGCAACTGTTGCCTGGTCAAGGTGAAACGGTCGGGGCACAGCTCACTTCCGATGAGCGCGTACGCGGCGTCATGTTTACCGGCTCAACGGAAGTCGCCACGCTGTTGCAACGTAATATCGCGACCCGCCTCGATGCTCAGGGGCGTCCAATCCCGCTTATCGCCGAAACCGGCGGGATGAACGCCATGATCGTCGACTCTTCTGCGTTAACGGAACAGGTTGTGGTCGATGTTCTGGCTTCTGCCTTTGACAGCGCCGGACAGCGCTGCTCCGCGCTTCGCGTCCTGTGTCTGCAGGACGATGTCGCCGACCATACGCTGAAAATGCTGCGTGGCGCAATGGCGGAATGCCGCATGGGTAACCCGGGCCGCCTGACCACCGATATTGGACCGGTAATCGATGAAGAAGCAAAAGCCAATATTGAGCGCCATATTCAGGCCATGCGCGCCAAAGGGCGTCCGGTGTTCCAGGCCGCGCGCGAAAACAGCGACGATGCGCGTGAATGGCAAACCGGTACCTTTATCGCGCCGACGCTTATCGAGCTGGAAAGCTTCGACGAATTGCAAAAAGAGGTGTTCGGTCCGGTACTGCACGTTGTGCGTTACACCCGCAACAATCTGGGCAGTCTGATTGAGCAAATTAATGCCTCCGGCTATGGCCTGACGCTGGGCGTGCACACCCGTATCGATGAAACCATCGCCCAGGTCACGGGTTCGGCACATGTGGGGAACCTGTATGTTAACCGCAATATGGTCGGCGCCGTCGTCGGAGTGCAGCCATTCGGTGGTGAAGGCTTGTCAGGAACCGGGCCAAAAGCGGGTGGACCGCTGTATCTGTACCGCCTGCTGGCAAACCGTCCGGAAAATGCGTTAGGCATTACGCTTGCCCGTCAGGATGCCGAATACCCTGTCGATGCACAGCTTAAAACGGCGCTCGTTCAGCCGCTGCAAGCGCTTAGCGAATGGGCAACCGATCGTCCAGCACTGCGTGCGCTCTGCCAGCAGTTTGGTGAACTGGCGCAGGCCGGAACGCAACGCCTGCTGCCAGGACCCACCGGCGAGCGCAATACCTGGACGCTGTTGCCGCGCGAACGCGTGCTGTGTATCGCCGATGATGAACAGGATGCGCTGGTACAGGTTGCCGCTGTAACTTCCGTTGGTAGCTTAATCCTGTGGCCAGATGATACATTCCATCGCGACCTGGCAAAACGCCTGCCAGCAGTAGTTTCCGGGCGCATCCAGTTTGCCAAAGCGGACAACATCACTACACAGCCGTTTGATGCGGTTATATTCCACGGTGATTCCGATCAGCTTCGCGCACTGTGTGAAGCGGTGGCGGCCCGCGAAGGGGCGATTGTGTCGGTCCAGGGCTTTGCCCGCGGCGAAAGCAATATCCTGCTGGAAAGGTTGTATATTGAGCGCTCCCTGAGCGTCAATACCGCCGCTGCTGGGGGGAACGCCAGCCTGATGACAATCGGCTAAGGTTGTGGTTAATTAAGGCTCCGGTAACGGGGCCTTTTTTTATGAAGCCAGAGGGAAGCATGAAACGAATCGTACTGACATGTGCAGCGCTGCTGCTGAGCGGCCAGGCGCTGGCGGATGACTGCGCCAACGCGAACACGCAGATTGAGATGAACACCTGTGCGGCAGAGCAGTATAAAGCGGCCGACGCCAAACTTAATGAAACTTATCAGAATGCGCTGAAGCGCGCCGCCCCAACCCAGCGCGATTTACTGAAAAAAGCGCAAGTATCCTGGATAACTTTGCGCGATGCGGACTGTGCGTTAATCAGTTCTGGCACTGAAGGCGGTAGCGTTCAGGCGATGATTTCCAGCCAGTGCCTGACGGATAAGACCAACGAGCGCGAAGCGTTTCTCGCCTCGCTCTTGCAGTGTGAAGAAGGCGATTTAAGCTGCCCGTTACCGCCGGCCAGTTAACGCACGCGGATCCCTTCAATAATCATCCGCTGTACGCTCTCCACCGTTTGGTTAAAAAAGGCTTCATCACGCAGCGTTGCGCCCGTCACCGCCTCTACCTGTGGGGCAAAATCGGCGTAGTGCTGAGTTGAAGCCCAAATCATAAAAATCAGATGATGCGGATCGACCGGAGCCAGTTTTCCGCTTTTGATCCAACCGGCAATCAGCGCGGATTTCTCATCAATTAGCGTTTTGAGATCCCCCTCCAGTTCTGCCATCAATAAAGGCGCTCCGGCCAGCATCTCCATACAAAACAGCCGTGAGGCCTGAGGGTAATCGCGCGACACTTCCAGCTTAAGGCGGATGTATTCTTTAATGGCCACCAGCGGCGCAAAGTCTTCGCGAAAAGCTTTCAATGGAGCTAGCCAGATGTCGAGGATCTGCCGTAAAACGGCGATATAAAGCACCTCTTTTGACGGGTAGTAATAAAGTAGATTGGTTTTTGACACGCCCGCCTGCTCTGCCACCTGCTCCAGGCGCGTGCCGTGGATCCCATATTGGGAGAAGATATTTAATGCCGCGGTTAAGATGGCCTGGCGTTTTGCACTGACGGCCTGCGAGCGCTTACCTGTTTTTTTCTCTGCGCGTTGGACCATGCGCCCTCTCCTTCTTGTGAGGGCGTCAGCATACCAAATCACGCGGTGAATGGTTAAATTAAAGCGATTCCGGCGGCGCCTCTTGTCCAAGCGCTTTTTTCTTTTTGAACTTCAGCTCGCTGACCAGTACGCCAACAATAATGAATGCCGCACCAAGCAATGCAAGTAGCGGTAAGCGTTCACCCGCCAGACGGCCAAAGATCCCCGCCCACACCGGTTCACCGGTATAAATAACCGTCGCGCGCGTCGGCGAAACGCTGCGCTGCGCCCAGTTCATGGTGACCTGAATAATCGCGCTAAAAATCCCCAGCCCCAGCGCCACCACCAGCAATCCGGTAGACATTGGTGGTACGGTCTCTCCGGCCGGTCCCATCGCCATAAACGCCACTATCGAAGCGGTTGCCAGTTGCACTACCGTTACCCGACGTACATCCACTTTTCCCGCCCACGCGCTAATCAGGATAATTTCTGCCGCAATCGCCACCGCACCGGCGAGCGTGATCCACTCGCCTTCGCCTAAAGCCAGTAAATTGCCTCCCGGTCCGGCAAGAAAAATCAATCCGATAAAGGCCAGCACAATGCCGACGCACGGCATCAGACCTGGCATGCGTCCCAGACACAACCATTGTAAAAGCGGCACCAACGGTACGTACATCGCGGTAATAAACGCCGATTTACTGCTGGGAATAAACTGTAACCCCCAGGTTTGCAGACTATAGCCCAGTGCAATTGCGATACCGATTGCAACCCCTGCTTTAACTTCCAGCCACGTCAGCTTATGCAGTGTGTGTAATGACAAAAGCGCGACCGCCAGCGCGGCAGTGGCAAAACGCACACCGACAAAGAAAAAAGGGCCGCTCAGGGTAACGGCATATTGCACCGCCAAAAACGTGCCACCCCAGAACATGGTGATCACAATGAGGATCGCTTCCTGAGGTTTAACAGAGAAGGAATAACGAGAAAGTAATGACATGAGACACCCGATTAACTGAATGTCATTAGTCTGCGTTGCGTTTTGTTACAGTTCAACCTTGCAGACAAAAAAAACCGCCGGAAAGACCCGGCGGCGGTGGCTACGTAACGTCTGTCTCTGACTCTCAGCCGTCACGACATATCTGACAGATAGCCCGACAATTACGATTTGTTGTTGCCGTGACTATTTTTGCCCCCTTTTTTACCTGCCTCTGAAGCGCGTTGCGGGTCATTCTTGAAGTTGCCCCCGCTGTGCTGGCCACCTTTTCGACCTGCTTCTGATGCTCTTTCGCGGTCTTCCGCAAAGTTGCCGGAACCGCCCCGATGGTTTGCCATTACTGACCTCCGTCATTGATTAGACATCATATTGCATAGGTACTGAGGAGTGATACCTCACGCAGCGTTACGGGCGAGGCCCTGAAATAACTGCGTGGGAATAAGCATAGTGAAGTGTGGCCTCGGCAGACGCTTACTGTAATATCCTGCAACAGGATCAGGAGTGACAAAGAAATAATCACCATAAGAAATCAATAAGTCTTTCTTATGACTACCGAATTCTACCCGGTTAAATATGTATCATTTTGCTACAAAGCAGATTGTTATAAAAATTGTTATAAATCAAAGAAGTGATTGTGAAATTTGCACTCCTGACAGTACGTCATATCTTTAAAGATAGGTAGCGAATCGCTACGGACACGGTTAACTCGAGGAGTAGTGTAAAATGGCAAAAGTTCTGGTGCTTTATTATTCCATGTACGGACACATTGAAACTATGGCCCACGCAGTCGCAGAAGGCGCAAATAAGGTAGATGGCGCGGAAGTGATTATTAAGCGTGTACCAGAGACCATGCAGCCCGAGATTTTCCTTAAGGCTGGCGGCAAAACACAAAACGCACCAGTCGCAACCCCGCAAGAACTGGCTGATTACGACGCCATCATTTTTGGTACCCCCACGCGCTTTGGTAATATGTCCGGTCAGATGCGTACCTTCCTCGACCAGACTGGCGGGCTGTGGGCCTCTGGCGGCCTGTACGGCAAACTCGCCAGCGTATTCAGCTCAACGGGAACCGGCGGCGGTCAGGAACAAACCATTACATCCACCTGGACTACGCTTGCCCACCATGGGATGGTGATTGTACCTATCGGTTACGCGGCGCAAGAGCTGTTTGATGTCTCTCAAGTTCGCGGCGGTACCCCTTACGGTGCAACCACCATTGCCGGAGGCGACGGCTCCCGCCAGCCAACTCAGGAAGAATTATCTATCGCCCGCTATCAGGGTGAATATGTCGCAGGTCTGGCAGTAAAACTCAACGGCTAATCTTCAACAGGAGGATTCGAATGCCAACTCAAGAAGCGAAAGCCCATCGCGTCGGCGAATGGGCAAGTCTGCGCAATACATCGCCGGAAATAGCCGAAGCCATTTTTGAAGTCGCACATTATGACGAGAAACTGGCGGAAAAAATTTGGGAAGAAGGTAGCGATGAGGTACTCATCAAAGCCTTTGAAAAAACAGACAAAGACTCGCTCTTTTGGGGTGAACAGACTATCGAACGCAAAAACGTCTAGCGCGCTGACTCCCCCGCGAACACGGGGGAGTTTTCATTTACTTAGCCGCCTCATTCAGCACGCTATCGAACTTATCTATCGGGCAAAAACCATCCGCATCTATCGGACATCCTTTCAGCTCCAGCGTTACGCGCTGCGCCGGAGATTTCAGCGTCAGAACGTCTGCATTACGCAACTGCTGCGAGCTCTGATACACATACTCGATTTTCATCAGATCACGATTTGCATTGCTGTCATGCCAGCGCTGGAAGACAATCTTCCCGCCAATCGGCGTACGCTCGTTCTGATCGTGAAGCTGGTACGGTTTAAAATCCAGCGCGGTGAGCAACGAAGCGATATTTGAATCATGCCCCACCAGCACGGTTATTTTCGGTGCTTTCGCGCGTTCAGTAACCAGCGCATTATCAATATATTTCACCAGTGGTTTGGCGACGTTCTGCGCCACTTCCGGGGAGGTGAACAGGCTATCCTGATAGCCGTTTTTCAGCTTCGACAGAACCTTCCACTGCTGATCCGATTTAATCTCGCCCCAGGCAACCTTGTCCATCGGGAAGCCTTCGTAAAATTGCAGCGTGAAGGCATCAACCAGCGAATTTCCCACCTTCAGCGGCCCCGAAACGCCTGGCTCCTGCTGGTACTTCGCGCTAAACGTATCTTTGGCATCGGTCAGGGAACACTGCTGTTTTTCTTTGCAGGACGGAGAGTCTTTGTAGTCGGTCATTTGCTCAAGCAACTGATAGCTATCGTTGAGCTGCATTTTGCTGCGCTCTTTCTCCATGGCCTGAACGGCCTGCTGGCTGAAGGCGGCGGAATCATCGGTGATCACCGGGTTAAAGGTGGGATCCATGGTGCCCATTTTTTCCTGATGATGGACCGGAACATCGCAACCAGGGAAAGCACCGGTAACAAAGAACTGCGCCGTGGCGACCGTACGCTGCAGGCTGTTAGCATAGGTATAGACCGTGTTCGGTGCCGGGCATTCGCCCGATTTCACCATCCCCTGCTCTGCCAGCCACTCTCGCATGTAGTGGCCCATATAGATTTCCAGCACACCGCCCTTGGTAGTGAGTTGTCCGCCGGGGACATCCCATCCTGGCCATTGTTTGGGGGTGGACTGCTCAAGAACGCTGCCATTATTGGCTAAAGGTGCGCGTAAGTTATGCCGACTCATCATCAATACTTGCTGAAGCTGATAGCCTTCCGGCGCGGTCTGCGCCTGCGCGGCGGTTGACAATAAGACAGCCCCTGCCACGACTGTGGCGATTAACGATTTATTCATCCCTACGACCTCTTGTTGTTATCAATCACAACAGAGTGTGACAGAAATATGACATATTTCCGGGAACGCTTTCGCAAAACAGACCATCTAGCGTGTCGTTTTAACACCAAACTCGGTTTCGAGTTTACGAATGCCAAGAGGTGTGAAGATGACATGGCGGCTGCCCTGTTCGGTTTTTATCCATCGCTGTTCACTGAACCAGCGCAGCAGCGTTGCGCCAAGCACACCACCAGGATGATAACGTCGTTCGCTCCAGTCCAGACAACCACAGGTTAACTTCCGCCGGGATGAGCCAGCCGCCAGGACAATCCCCATCTGTACCAGCTTTTCCTGGCCAAGAGGAGTCAGCGTTTCACCATCCGGCGTTAACCACTGACGGGAAACTAGCGTATCGAACAACCTCACCGCGACCTCTCCGGCGAGATGGTCGTAGCAGGTGCGGGCATGCCGCAAACCTGGCGGTGTAGTGATTCTGCGGGGCGTTGATGTCGCCCACGCAACGCCCATCAGGCGTTCCAGCAGTTCAGCGATATCGGAACCTGCAAGGCGAAAATAACGATGTCTGCCCTGCGCCAACGCGACAACAAAACGTTGTTCGCACAGACGCGCCAGATGCGCGCTGGCGGTCGACGCGGATATATCCGCCACCGCGCTGAGCTCAGTTGCAGTCCAGGCGCAGCCATCCATTAGGGCGCACAACATACGTGAGCGCGATTTATCGGCCATCACTGCCGCAGTGAGTGCCATTTTCGACTCCAGATCGCCCTCTTCTTCATGTAACATCACGGATGCCATACCGACCTCATTGGCCCTGAATCTCTGAATTAACGATGCCATGAAAGTCGCGCAAAGTCACCGCACCGGTCACACAGCACGCAGCATCATCTCTGTACCCAACCCGACCAGACAAAACAGAAAACAGCGTTTAAACACGAGCGGAGAAATAACCCTTCGCACACGGGTACCTATCCATTGGCCAATCAGCGCAGGAACAATGGCCAAAGCCGACAAACTTAGCGATTGTATGGGCAGCGCGTTGTGCCACCACAGACCCAGCGCCAATGCCAGGGTCGAAAAGGTAAAAGAGATCCCGAGCGCCTGCACCAGTTCATCTTTCTCAAAGCCGAGGGACTGGATCCAGGGCACGGCGGGCATCACAAACACCCCGGTTCCGCCGGTCAATAAGCCGGTCACAAATCCAATAACGAGGGAGTACGGTTTTTCACGCTGCGGGGCCACCGCGATTTTCTTTCCCGCCAGCGTCCAGATAGCGTAGGCCACCAGCGCTACGCCGAGTGCAAACTGAGTTCGGGTGGTGTCACCACCGGTAATCCAGGCGCTGGCAAGCAGTGTCGCCACCACTACTGTCAGCAGCATTGGCCACAGTCGTTTGAGTAATTGGCGTATATTTCCACCACCGCCAAACTGGAACAAATTGCTTATCAGCGAAGGCAATAACAGCATGGCCGCCGCGGCAACTGGCGAAATAAGCGATCCGAGGATCCCCATAGCCACGGTAGGTAACCCCATACCCGTAACGCCTTTCACCATCCCGGCGAGGACAAATGTGGCGGCAATCATCACCACCAGGGCGGGTCCAAACGCTAAAGAACTCGTCATGTTGCACTTTCCTGGAAAAGAGAAGATGACTGATTCTGGACGTTAATCACTGTGTTTGCTTCGTCAGGCAACGAAATATGCCTTCCTGGGGAGGGCGACGCCATAAAAAATGCCGGGTTTCCCCGGCACATTTATCAGAACGTTTTCGCCCACCACAACCGAAGTTTCATGCCCCAGTAGCTGGTCCAGCCGCTGGTGGTTGATACTACCCGACCTTGTGACATCACCACCAGCGTGGGCGTGACGCTGATTGCCCAACTGCGGGAAATGGCCCCGTTCGCATCATTGATGACCGGAAAGTCCACGCCTTTACGCGACAGCCAGCGAGATACCTCAGCTTCATTTCCGGAACGTAACGCAATGGTCACCACATTTTCCCCTTCCGAACGCAGCCTGGCGACTTCCGGCGTCGTGAAGCGGCATACGCCGCACCAGCTCGCCCAGAAATAAAGCAACACCGGCTCGTCTTTGCTGAGCGCCGCCAGCGTGACGGTTTCACCATCCAGTGTTTGTAAAGGCGTGCTGTCAAAGGAGGCAGGGAGCTGCGGCGCGCGCCAGGCATCCATCAGCAGCATTGCCCCCGCCAACAGCGCCAGTAAGATCAGCCCTTCGCGCAACCAGCGGCGCAGTTTACTGAGCATTGGCCGCCGCCAGTTTTTCTTTTACCACTTCCTCAAGGGTTTCCCACGGTACCGCGCCGGGAATAAGTTCATCACCAATAATCGTTGCGGGGGTTCCCTGCACCCCCACCAGTCGCGCCAGTTGCAGGTTAGTGCTCAGCGTTTCAGCACTTTGGGCGTCCAGCGTCACCGGACTGGCCCCCGCTTTTTCCTGCGCCTGTTTGATACTGACGTCGGTATGATAGCCCTTCTTCTGCATCAATTTTTCATGTAATGCCAGGGACTGTTGCGGATGCTCATGCCATGTCGTCAGCACGGTCCGCGCCGCCAGTTCCGAACTTTCACCTTTAAACGGCAGCGGTTTAATCACCACCGCCACGTCAGGATATTTCTGCACAATTTTTTCCAGCATTGGATCCAACTGCTTGCAGTATGGACAGTTGTAATCGGTGAAATTTATCAGGGTCAGTTTCGCCTGCTTCGCGCCAAGCCGCGGGCTGTTGGGATCGTTAAACAAGGCTTCCTGAATTAATGCTTCAATTTGCTTTTCCTGTTCCGGGGTAAACGGCGCAGGCTCTTTCGCGATACTGACGGCAGAAAACAGGGTTAACAGCAGAACAATCATCATTTTCATGGGGTTACTCCTTTGGCATCATTCAACGTTTGCAGTACCGCATCGCGGGTTAACAACGTGGGTAACGCCTGGCCATCCGGCAGACCGGGGCCATAAATTTGGTTATACGGCACAGCAACCTGGCCGCGTTTTTTTAGAAATTCGGTAATAGCTTCAGAAGGGAGTGTCCAGTCGCCGCGCAGCGCCACCACATCCGGCTGTTGCAATGCGGCCTGTACGTCTTCTTTATGCAACACGTTGTATTTGTTTACCTTACAGGTGATGCACCAGTCGGCTGTGACGTCAATGAACACGCGCTTATGTTGCGCCAGCGCATCCTCAATCGCCTGCTCGCTTAGCGGTTGCCAGTTCACGCTTTCTTTAGCGCTACTTTGTCCGCTAAACCCTAAGTGTGGGAGCAGCAACGTCGCAAGCCAGATAGCCGAACCCAGCATCATCACGCCAAGCAGACGTCGCAAAATATTCATCCACCGCCCTGGCCGCGGCAAACGCAGCGCCAGACCGGGACGCAGGGCCACCAGCAGCCACGGTAAGCTCATCCCCAGCCCAAGTGCGATAAACAATCCCCACAACGTCGGCAGCGAAGCGGTCAATGCTACCGCCACCGCCGTTCCCAGAAACGGGGCACTGCACGGCGTGGCAAGCAGTGTCGCAAATGCACCTTGCCAGAAATGTCCCGACAGTCCGTTGCCGCCGTGAGTCGCCAGCGTGGTGGTCATCGCAGAAGGGAGTCGGAATTCAAACCACCCGAACAGGCTGGCGCTGAACGTCAGCATCACTAGCACCATGACACCAATGAACCACGGATTCTGAAACTGGATCCCCCAGCCAAGGGCCTGATTGGTTAAACGCAGCACCGTCATCAATAGCGCCAGAGCCATAAACGAGACCAGTATTCCGGCTACCGATGCGAGGAACTGACGACGGATCTGGCGACGACTTTTTTCCTCGACCAGCAAAATAGAGCCCAGCTTCATGCCCAGAACCGGTAACACACAAGGCATCAGATTGAGGATCAAACCACCCAGCAGTGCCATGAGCACCACTTGCCACAGTGGGAGTGAGGCGTTCTCAACAACCGGGGCTTCGCCAATCGCAAGACGACTCTCCTGGGCAACACCGTTATCGGCCAGCACCAGCGTGACTGACTTACCACGCAGATCCGGCGCGCCTTCTCCCCAACCGTCATGTACAGGTATCGTAGCGCGTAACGTCTCCCCCGCAACATGAATTTGTGGCATGCCAAAATCCGCATCATCAACAGCATCCAGATACAGCCCTGGTTCAGTCCAGCCTCCCGCACGGCGAGCCTCGACGACTAACTCTCCCGCCCGTGCGCCAGCGCTCAGAGCATCGGTCAGGCCGCTGGCAAGTGGGATCTGTCCCATCGCCTGAGCATAGTCATGTGCAAAAGTCGGGTCCTGGGCTGTGGGCGTCACGGAAAAAGGAAAATCCGTCAACAGGCAAACGTTGCTACAGGTGGATAGCGTCAAAACGCCGCTAAGCGTGGCGGGCGATCTGCCGCGCACCACCATCGGGAACGTCACCTTATCGTGATACCCTTGGGTAGTGATATTGGCGACCTCAAAACGAGCAGGGGTTGGCCAGAACCAGTCGACCGCGGGCATTTCCCCTTTCCAGGCAATAGCAGGCGCAACGCCCCCCTCGCCCGGAGAACGCCAGTAGGTTTTCCAGCCGTCCTCCAGTTTGACATCCAGCAGCAGACGGGTTTCACCGCCAGCGGACGTATCAGCGCGTAACCGCACGCTGGCGTGATCGTTATCGGGTGAACGCAGCCAGCCGGGTTCAGCCGCCCAGGATACGGGCAGCCATAGCAATAACAGACAGAGCAGTGCCTGCCTGAAAACAGTCATCATAGTTTTTCTCCGTGAATAATTATCTAACAGTCAGCAACGGCTGTTCTGTCATTCACGGAAGACGCAAAATCGGAGATGCACCCGGAGAGTGGGCGGCGAGATGGCTCGCGGTGGGAAAAAAGGTAGACGAAACGCCCGCACTGGCGCCAGCAACGACAGCAGCAGGCACAGCACCAGAATAGCACCTTCAAACAGTACTGGTGGCGCAGCCAGTAATGATTTCGCACTCAGTTCACAAGGGGTAACGGGTGAGGCCTCATCGGTCTGCACTTGTGCGCTGGCGACAACGCTTGTAACGGCGGTGTCCATCTGCAACGCGTGCAGGCCCGCCATGCGTTGTGCGGTGCAAACCATCACCACAACACATGCCAGACAGAGGAACCACCATCCCATCCGTTGACGTTTCGCCATTATACCCTCACTCATTGATGCGAGTTATCTTAACCACTCGCCGGTTTTTGGCAACCTTTACGCTGTAAAGTTATGTCCTGCCATCTGCTGGATATACCGCGATTTCAATCAGATTGAGATCGGGATCCCTGACATACACCGAGCGAATAGGTCCTGTCGCACCGGTACGTGCAACGGGCCCTTCAATAATCTCGACCCCGTGGGTTTGAAACGTCTCCATCACCTCTTCCAGCGTACGCGTGGTGATAAAACATAAATCCAGCGCCCCCGGCGTTGGCGCGTAGGCTTTGGGTTCAAACTCTTTTCCCCGAATGTGGAGATTGATTTTCTGATTGCCAAAGACAAAGGCTTTCCGACCTTGCGCGAAGGTTTCCAGCCTCATGCCTAAAAGCTCGACATAGAAACGAACGCAAGCCTCTTCATGATTGGTGGTTAGTACCAGGTGATCCAGGTGGTCGATCATAGCGATATCCATTTGGGTTGCTCATCTCTGACACTTACCCTATACATTCACGCGCGACAAGAAAAAGAAAATCTACGGAGTTATTTGCAGAACTTAACGCAACAACCTGCAATTCACGCTTTAAAAACGAAATGATAATTAATCATATTTTCGTCTTTTTTTATTACACTATAACATTGCTAAAAGTACGCCTGAAAATATCACGCAAGTTATCATTCACTATTTACGAAGAGTGCATGTAGATATTTCCATGACAGTAAACAAATAATGCCCACCACGTACTGATGCGTAAATGAAAGTAAGGGTCAGCGCATTTCCTGAGAATTACCTTATTATATTCAGACGCAATGAATAACGTATTCATTAGCAGATAATTTGTTTATTAAATGTTATTTAGAGTATATGGAAATGAAAAGATATTTATTACCCCTGATTGGGTTACTTTTTACAGTTAGCGCTCAGGCAGCATCATTTACCGACGGCAAAGAGTATATCTCACTGGAAAAACCTGTCGCTTCCGCTCCAGCCGCACTGAAGTTTTTCTCATTCTATTGCCCTTCCTGTTATCAGTACGATGAAGTTTTTGAAATCACTGATAACGTGAAAAAAGTATTGCCTGCAGATGTCAAACTCACCGAATACCACGTCGACTTTTTAGGTCCGCTGGGGCAAGACATGACCCACGCCTGGTCCGTCGCCATGCTGTTGAACGTACAAGATAAAGTTAAGCCGTTGCTTTTTGATGCCGTTCAGAAAAAACAAACCGTTAAAACAGCGGAGGATATTCGTAACGTATTTATCAGCGCGGGCGTCAGCGCCAGTGATTATGATGCGGCATGGAATAGCTTTGCCGTGAAATCACTGACCGCTAAGCAGCAAGAAATGGCGAAGGCAGTTGATTTAACCGGTGTGCCCGCCATTTTTATCAACGGAAAATATATGATCAATCCAAAAGGACTGAAGTCAGATGACCTTAATGCATTCGTGCAAAACTATGCTGATACGGTCCGCTTCCTGATAAGCAAATCCTGATGTTTAGCTAATCTCATTTTTCGCACCACACAACAGATGACGTAACCTCAACTGCGCTGTTGGTGGTGCAATGCCTGCATCGTTTATCGCAATATCCTCCCTTCCCGGTTGGCATACGCCGTTATCAGGATTACCCTAAATGTAGCGGTGATACCTGTTGTCAGGGTTCACCTTCTGCAAGTGTTGATTTACACGAGAGAACGCTATGGAATTAAAGGATTATTACGCCATTATGGGCGTGAAACCGACAGACGATCTCAAGACAATCAAGACCGCCTATCGTCGACTCGCCCGTAAATATCATCCAGATGTCAGCAAAGAGACTGACGCGGAGGCCCGGTTTAAAGAGGTTGCAGAAGCCTGGGAAGTATTGAGTGATGAGCAGCGACGCGCCGAGTACGACCAGCTGTGGCAGCACCGCAACGACCCACAGTTCAGCCGTCAATTCCAGCAAGGAGAGAATCAAAGCTACAGCGCCGAAGATTTCGACGATATCTTCTCCTCCATTTTTGGCCAGCGTGCGCACCAGTCGCGCCAGCGTCCTGCCAGCCGCGGGCACGATATCGAAATTGAAGTTGCCGTATTCCTCGAAGAAACGCTTACTGAACATAGCCGCACTATCAGTTACAACCTGCCAGTCTATAATGCGTTTGGCATGGTAGAACGAGAAATTCCTAAAACGCTGAATGTGAAAATTCCGGCTGGCGTCGGTAACGGTCAGCGTATCCGTCTGAAAGGCCAGGGCACCCCCGGTGAAAACGGTGGACCGAACGGTGATTTGTGGCTGGTGATTCATATTGCACCGCATCCGCTGTTCGATATCGTTAATCAGGATCTGGAAGTTGTCGTTCCCCTCGCGCCGTGGGAAGCTGCGCTGGGTGCGAAAGTAACCGTTCCGACGCTGAAAGAGAGCATCCTGCTGACCATTCCTGCAGGCAGTCAGGCCGGTCAGCGGCTACGCATTAAGGGCAAGGGTCTGGTAAGTAAAAAACATACCGGCGATTTGTATGCGGTGATCAAAATAGTCATGCCACCGAAACCTGACGACGCCAGTGCCACCCTGTGGCAACAGCTGGCGGATGCACAAAAGACCTTTGATCCGCGCAAAGAGTGGGGGAAAGCATAATGGCTAACGTTACCGTCACTTTTACCATTACCGAATTTTGTCTGTACACCGGTGTGTCAAAAGAAGAACTGCATGAGATTGTCGGCTTAGGGGTGATAGAACCCCATGAAGACGAGACGTTTGACGATCATGCGTTGACAGTCATGCGTCGCGCTGTGCGCCTGCGTCAGGAGCTGGAACTTGACTGGCCAGGGATTGCCGTTGCGCTGACGTTGCTGGAGGAGAACGCTCAGTTACGCCAGGAAAACCGCCTGCTGCGCCAGCGCCTGTCTCGCTTTATCAGCCATCCTTAGTATGTCAGGACCAGCATGGTGCTGGTCCTTTTATTATCCGCCCCGCGCTCTTAATGACATTGCCCAGCAGATGGCATACATTCTGAGATAAGAATTATCTCAAACAATAAGACGTTGAGTCATGCAGCTTAAACCCCTCACGAAAGGTCGTTTTCACAACATCTGGCAGCAGGATGATGCCTTGATTGAGAAGATATTTCAGGAACTGCTCTCTGAAACGCAGATTATCCAGGAAGATGAGTATCTATACCGCCAGGGACAGGTTGTCGATCGACTGATCATGGTGCAATCCGGAAGAATTTCGCTGCGTTATAGCGCGGAGAATGGCCGCCGATTCCAGTTGGGCGCCATGGAATGCGACGAGCAGCTGTTTGGTGAAATGGAGTTTTTTACCGGGTATCACTGCCAGCTTGATATCGTCGCGGAAGAACCATTGACCGTAGCGGTGTGCAGCTGTGACCGTCTGGAAGAAGCGCTGAATCAGCACCCCAGACTGGCGATATTTTTTGCCAGTGCAATGGCGATTGATTATCAGGATATGCTGGAAATCTTCCTGCACCGGATGCTCTACCCTATCGTACATAACGTGGCGTATGACCTGTATCGCCAGCATCAGAACAAGCAGCCGATGGATGGTTTCCATAAAAAATACCAGGAAGCTGAGCGATTCGGTACTACCGACCGGGTCTATCGGCGGGCGGTTAAAGCGCTGACGGATGCCGGGCTGGTAACGCGAACGAAGCAAGGACTGGAAATTAAGGATCTGGATGGGCTGCGTAAATTTCTCGGCAATGACATCATTGACTGACACACCAACTCTCGTTAACAGAACATTGGTGTGTCATTTCGGCGCAATCAAAACTTATAGGTGAGGCTGAAATAGTGACCGAGACCGGTGGTACGCCCTGCTCCGCCGTGGTTTTCCATCAATGCCATGTTACGGAAATACTTCAGGCCATAACCGACTGCATAATGCTCTGAATGCCAGTAGATACCGTTATACCATTCAATTGCGTTATTGCTGTATAACGGTTGATTAGCAATCTTATTCGCGGCGAACTGGTAGTCAAAGTACCCCTGATAGTTCAGATAACTGCCGTTGGCAAAGGTATAGAATGGCGTCGACCAGTTAGTCGAGAACATATAGCCATCCCACTTTCCTTCGTTATCCGCGCCGTAGTTTTCACGAACATAGTGCGCATAGATGTTCATTCCCACCAGACCAAACCACGGGACCTTCACATCTGTACCCAGGCCAACGTAATGTTCAAATAATTCCCGGTCGCCAATGTTATTTACCGTTGCAATATAGAATTCGTTAAACGGCCCAACGGATAAATCTTTATTAAAAATGGCGTCCAGGGAAAAACGCGGAGATATCTTGGCAAAGAAGTTATCCCCCCCATGACGATCGTCCTGTTCGCGATCCAAAATATCAAAGAAATCCACATAACCGTACAGATCGATAATGCCAGAGCGTGCACCAAACTCCAGTTCCAGATAGGTGTCATTGCGAATACCATATGGCACTTTCGCGTCCACACTTTGCATTAAGTTCATCTGCATCCAGTTAAAATCATTTTTACGGATGTTGCCATCAGTATAGTCAGCTGCGAATGCTTGCATACAGCTCATTGTCACTACTGCACCCAGGATTGTTTTTTTAATCATTAACTTATTGTTCTTCAGCATTTTTCAATTCCTTTGAGTAAGGTTGAGTATCGCCCCACCATATAAATAGTGTGGCGACTGGCTATTTAATTAAAGAGGTAAGTGTTATTAGTGCTTTTAATTACGCTTGAGTTTTAATGTCACCATCAACATGACAAAGATAATTAAATACAACACCGGTATTGCGTACATAATTTTCTGCAATCCCATTGTTTTTTCCATGAGCGCGCTGATCGCCGGACTAAACATGGCCCCGGCACTGCCGCTAATTAAAATATAAGAAACGTTCTGACTGCTCGCGCGCTTCACGAAAGAAACACCGTAGGCAATAAATGAGTTATACAGTGCAGCACAGACAAACCCGTAACTGTAGGCCAGATAATCAAGCCCGGAGATATTATCCTTCGTTACGATAATTGTGGTAATAATGCTAGCCAGCAAAATAATACTTAGCAGAAAATAATGTATCTTCACCCGAGAAACAATGACGGTTGATACTAATGCCCCGACCAGTGCAGCGCCCCAGTATTGCGTAATAATATTTCCTGCTTCTTCAAAGGGAATGCCAAATTTGTTCTTCACAAATAATGGTGCCCAGGTCAGGAAGGTGTACAGCGCCAGCATACCTAAGAACAGGCCAATGCCTCCGCTGATGATCCCTGGATTCCACTCCGATTTTACCTTGTCTGTCCGATCTGCCGTGGGAGCCGCCTCGCAGGCAGTAAAGCGGGTGAGCGCTACAACACCCAGCGTAAGTAAGGCCACCATACCTACGCTCAGATAGCTGTAACTCCACGACATATTGTGCGTCAGGGCGAAGGTTGTGATCAGCGGAAAAACCACGCCCGCGACGTTAAAGGTGGCGTCCTGCACCACCAGCATTGTACTTTGAATGCGATCCTGCCAAACCGAAACCACGATCGTTCCCGCCACGCACAAACCGATCCCGCCGCAAAAACCCACCAGGGTCATGGCGACCATCACCGGCCATAAGCCTGGGCTTAAATGCATTGCCAGAGCGCAAAGGAACACTATCGAATAGATAATGAGCGTCATACGCTTCACACCGATTTTCTCAATCAGGAAAAAGGCGGCGATGGTGCCGGCTAATGCTCCACCATTGAGCAACGAAAATATCGAAGCAACGGTATTCACATCGGCACCGTAGCGTAGTGCAATCGGTTCAATCAGCATGCCAAACTGACTGGCAAACCCTGCCATAATAAAATTTGCCAGAAAACTAATCAGCGTAAGTGCTATTTTATTCTTCATATAATGCCATCTCTGATTGGTTCAATTAAAAGCCGGAACTAAGCGGTAACAGCCGTATTTAGCGCCAGCTCAATCATGTTGTTAAAGGTCAATTGTCGTTCTTCTGCGGTTGTTTCTTCACCGGTCAGACAATGATCGGAGACAGTTAAAATAGCCAGCGCTTCAATATTAAACTGATGCGCTAAAGCGTATAAGCCTGCTACTTCCATATCTACACCCAGCACACCGAATTTTTCCAATGCCGGTATTAAATTTTCGTCAGGATCGTAATAAAGATCGCCGCTGAAAACATTGCCGACTTTAATATCGATACCGGCCTTCTGTGCCAACGTCCACGCCTGCTGCAATAATGGGAAATAGGCGGATGTTGCCATCGCATAGCCTGCGCTACGTTTTAAATTTGTGACTGAATCCGTACCGGCGGCGACGGCCAGGATAATATCGCGCATTTTGACATGATGTTGTGTTGCCCCTAAACTGCCGACGCGAATAATTCTTTGCACACCAAAATCATGTACCAGTTCATGGGCATAAAGCGTCATTGAAGGAATGCCCATTCCATGTCCCATCACCGAAACAGGTTGCCCAAAATATAAACCGGTATAACCCAGCATATTACGTACATTGGTGACTTCGCGGTAATCCATTAGATAATTTTCGGCAATAAATTTAGCGCGGAGCGGATCGCCCGGCATAATAACGGTTGGCGCGAAATCACCTGGCCTGGCATTAATATGTGCAGTCATAACAATTCCTGAATTATGGGTATTGAAGATATGCAGGGATTGTAACCAGACGTTTGTGAGGTGATTGAGGACAAAAGTCCTGCTCAGAGGATCGGCCTCTCATTTTTGAGAGTTAGTGTTGTAGTGCCCCCGCAATACAGGCTGGGGACACGTCAGAGATTGTCAGGGCTTGTCGACCCTTCCGAACAGTAACATGGTGTAATGGGTGTTTATTTTACCGCTGCGCTTACCGTCGGTGCCGAAATAGCGGTCATCCCGACACAAACGTTCGTTGGTGTCACAAAACAGGCCACCGCGGAATGTAAAAGCCGAGGTATCGAACTGTCCGGCAGTTGCCAGTTTTTCGGCCTGCTGCTTGCCAAGATATTTCGTGGTCAACGCCACCGACAAACCGTGTTCATCGGCACAGATGGTTTTATCGCACAATACGCCCGGCGCTGGACTGTTTAGCCCAGTCGTTGCTGCGTACGCCGACAATGACAGAATGCTTAGCGCCAGCAAGGTGCCAACTTTTATCATCATAATCTCCTTATATCAGCTGACTTGCGCCAAAAGTATAAAGCAAAAAGCGGGGGCTTTCGGCAACCTATTCTTACAGATGACGTGGCTGTGGCATTTACAGCCCCTTAATCATCCCCAAATGACTCTGCTTACTGCGCTGACTGGCGTCAACATGTCGATCTGGTTTTACATCAATGTTAAACTCCCTTTCTTCCTGTTAAGCGTTTTTAATCATGATAAAACTACTTTCTCGCTACATTTCCGTCGGAATCGTAAACACGGCATTGCATTGGGCCGTGTTCGGCATCATGGTGTACATCATGAAAAATGACCAAGCTGTGAGCAATGTAGTGGCATTCTTATGCGCAGTAACATTTTCATTTTTTGCTAATGCAAAATTCACCTTCAATGCAAAAGCCACCAGCAGAGGATACATACTGTTTGTTGGTTTTATGGGGTTGTTGAGTTTCATCTCCGGTCAGATTTCCGATCGCTTTAACATTTCCCCACTCATAACGCTGATTGAGTTCTCCTCAATCAGCTTAGTATGTGGGTTTGTATACTCTAAATTTGTTGTTTTTAGGGATCCGAAATGAAAATTTCTCTGATAGTGCCAGTCTTCAATGAAGAAGATACAATACCTATTTTCTACAAGACGGTGCGAGGATACGAAGAACTAAAAAAGTACGATGTTGAAATTGTGTTTATCAACGACGGTAGCAAAGATGCTACAGAATCAATTATTAATGCCCTTGCCTTATCTGATTCGCTCGTTGTTCCCGTTTCATTCACACGTAATTTTGGAAAAGAAGCCGCCATATTTGCAGGCCTGGAATGTTCCACTGGCGAAGCCGTTATCCCAATCGATGTCGACCTACAGGATCCAATTGAAACAATTCCATTGATGATAAATAAATGGTTATCGGGTGCAGATATTGTACTGGCAAAGCGTGCGGACCGTTCTACAGATGGCAAACTTAAGCGAAAAACCGCTGAATGGTTCTATAAATTGCACAATAAAATAAGCGACCCGAAGATCGAAGAGAACGTTGGTGACTTCAGACTCATGTCCCGCGATGTCGTAGAAAATATCAAACTCATGCCGGAACGTAATCTCTTTATGAAAGGTGTTCTTAGCTGGGTGGGAGGTCGTACTGACGTAGTGGAGTACACTCGAGCAGGCCGCATAGCCGGTAAATCAAAGTTTAATGGCTGGAAATTGTGGAATCTCGCACTCGAAGGTATTACCAGTTTTTCAACGTTCCCACTCCGAATTTGGACTTACATTGGTTTTTTTGTCGCCACTTTATCCTTCTTATTCGGCGCATGGATGATTATAGACAAAATATTTTGGGGCAATCCGGTAGCGGGATATCCATCTATTATTGTTTCAATTCTTTTCCTGGGCGGTATTCAGTTAATTGGAATCGGTGTACTCGGGGAGTACATAGGTAGAATATATATTGAAACCAAACAAAGACCGCGCTACATAGTTAAAAAACAAGATGGGATTTAACATGTTTTCTAAATTCGATAAAAAATTATTTTTTATTTATTCAGGACTGGCTCTCCTATTTATTTACCCTCTAATTCAAGCTGGAATATATTATAGAGATGATTTAGACAGATCGATCACTGGAAACTACGGCTGGCGAGGTTTAGGTCGACCTTTTGCGGATGTTATAGCAAGAATTTTTTCTGCAAGTGGCCACTACAATCTAGATTTATTTCCTTATACCATGATCGCGTCCTGCATTCTCTTAGGAGCATCTTCACTTGCACTTAGTAAACATTTGATTAAATCAGATGTACCTAACGCTAAAATAGTTGCCGCACTTTTAATATTCAATCCATTTATCCTGCAAAATATCGCTTATAGATACGATAGCCTGGGAATGTCTATTTCCTTTTTCGTGGCTGTAGTGGCATATACATACCAAAATAAAAACTTGACGCTAGAGATAGCAATAAAGTTGATAGCGGGTGTATTATCCTTAACATTGTATCAACCGTGTGCAAATATTTTCATCGGTTTGCTGGCTGTTGACGTAATAATTATCGCAATAAAAAAACAGACACATATCAAAGAATCGGTAATATTTTTATTTAAAAAAACAATTTTATTTATCTCATTTTATCTTATCTACATGATTTTCTTCTCTCCAAAACACAACTCGCGCTCAGCGTTAATATCTTTGGATAAGGGAGGATTTGAGCACCTAATCGGAACATTAACCTCTTTAAAAGCAATAACCCTTTCATATTTTTACCACCCCGTTTACATTTACTTTGCTATTCCGATACTAATTAGCCTGGTGTTTATGCTCATTTCTTATCGCACAAACATAGGGAGTATAGTATCCTTTATTTTGTATAGTGGATTGTCTTTTTTAATATTCATTATATCTCTTATGGGGCCAACTATATTACTTCAGGATGCACCGGTACTCCCCCGTACCTTAGTATCATTTTCAGTCATATTGGTTATAATTGCTATACCCATTATGCATTTTGCTGCACGCTTTAAATATGCAGCATTGATACCGGTTATTGCTTCACTTGCTTTTAGTGCTCAACTAAGCAACACAATGAAATCACAACAAGAATACGAAGATTTTGTTTTTAACATGATTGCGCAAGATATTGCCAATCATAAAAACATCGTATCTATTGGTACTGTAGGTCAATTAAATATAAATGAAAGAGCAAAGCTAATAGTAGAGAGCAAACCGCTCATAGGTTACTTCGTTTTCCCAGCCACTGAATTCTTAGCGTCCTTTCAATTGATAAATAAAGGATTAACACAAACACGACATGGTTATACTGATGTGAATGAAAGCAAAAATCAATTTGCAGATATGATTAACAAAGGAATTAAACCTGTATCATCTAATGAATATTATTCATTATTCATCTCAGATAACACCGCTATCGTCTACTTAGGTAAATTTAACAATTAACGATTACAAGCCCTCACACCTAAATGTGGAGGGCTTTATTTTTGAAGAAGTTTCTACACCAGTCATTTCAAGTGATATCAGGGATTACCATAGCTCACTCAGACTGGGCTGGAGAATATGATGGCTGCTTACGTTATTCAGTTTACTTGCCAAATATAGAGCATGTAATGCGCTTCGGCACCACCGACATTCACGACACCCTGTTTTAAATCTTTCTCAAAAGCAAAAAGGGGTTACCTTTCGGTAACCCCTTTTCATGTTTGGCGGAAGCGTAGAGATTCGAACTCTAGAACCCTTTCGGGTCGCCGGTTTTCAAGACCGGTGCCTTCAACCGCTCGGCCACGCTTCCAATGAGGCGCACTATAAACATCCCGAACGGACCTGTAAAGCACCAATGTGTTCGTTTGCCTGAAAAATAGCCAAAATGTTGTTAATCGACTGAAATAACAACAGATTGACCATTTATTCAGCACGAATACCAGCTATAGCACTTAATGTTTTTTGATGTACATATCTTTGGTGTAGTAATTTCCCCGGTTATCCGGCGCAAATCCCCCCACCCACGGCTTCACCAGATGCGTGCGGACATAGTGGTAAACCGGAATCGCGGGCACATCCTCACCTAAAAGGTCTTCAGCCTGCTGATAGTATTTGCCGCGTTCTTCCAGTGAACTTGCTTTCGCCGCATTACGCATCGCTTCATCAAAGGCGGGGTTACTGTACTTGGTGGTGTTCTCGCTATCACCGGTCCGGAAGATATTGAGGAAACTTGAGGCATCATCATAGTCGGCTATCCACGCATAGCGCACGACGTCAAAATTACCGGTGTGCATAGTGTCCAGCATGGTTTTCCATTCTTGGTTTTGCAGCTTCGCCTCGACGCCAAGGTTTTTCTTCCACATCGACGATGCGGCAATCGCAATACGCTGGTGCGTTTCGAAAGTGTTGTAGAGCAGATTTAAGCTAAGCGGATGCTCAGGACCAAAACCGGCTTCAGCCAGCAGTTTTTTGGCTTCAGCAATACGTTTTTCGAGCGGCCATGACGCATACTCCGGCGCATGCAGTTTCACCCCACCTATTTCCGGCTGGCTGATAACCCACGCTGCTCGCTGCCCCTGCCCCATCACCTTTTGCGCAATGATGTCTTTATCCAACGCCATATTCAGCGCCCGGCGCACGCGCGGATCATTAAACGGCGCGCGGGTTGTATTGAACTGATAGTAATACGTTGAAAGCTGAGGCGAGACATGCAGTTCATCCCCCATTGTTTCTTTCAGTTGCGCGAACTGGTTAACCGGTACGCTATACACAATGTCGATTTCACCGGCCTTATAGCGATTTACGTCAGCCGACTCTGAGCTAATAGGCAAATAAGTAACTTTATTAATAACCGTATGCCGATCGTCCCAGTAATGTGGGTTACGCTCGGCAACGATGCGCTCATTAACCACCCACTGCGATAATTTGTACGGCCCGCTGCTGACAAAATGCTCTGGCCGGGTCCACTTATCGCCAAAACGACCTATCAACACTTTATCCAGCGGGACCAGAGATGGATGCGCCAGCATCGCCAGAAACGCCGCCGTCGGTTGCGTCAGGGTAATTTCCAGCGTGGTATCATCCAGGGCTTTGACTCCCAGCGTAGCGGGATCTTTTTTCCCCTGGGCAATATCAACCGCGTTCGCAACGTGCATGTTGCCCAGATACGAAGCATAAGGTGAAGCCGTTTGCGGCGAAACCAGACGCTGCCAGCTCCAGACGACATCCTGTGCGGTAATAGCAGATCCATCTGACCAGGTTATGCCCGGGCGTAAATGGAAGGTCCAGACAGCGTTGCCTTTATTCTCCCAGGACGCGGCTAGACGGGGTTCGATAGACCCATCCTGCTTGACAGCCACCAGACCGTCGAACATATCGCTGATTAAATTAAACTCAACGTTGCTTTCAACTTTATGCGGATCCAGCGATGCCGGCTCACTGCCGTTGTTTCTGACCAGTTCCTGTTTTTCTGCCAGTAGTGTTCCTGCGGGAACATTTGCCGCTCTCGCCGCGCCGTTTATAGACATCAAACAGACAGCCAACAGCGTAAACGTCAATATCTTCGATTTATGTTGAATCATTCCCTTTACCTTATTGCTCTGTTTTATGTAGACACCGCTGTCACTGTCAAAGAGATTCAGGAATAACGCAATATTTTTCAGTTACCTGGTAGATAGCGATCTGACATTTTTGCACATACAGTGCTAACATCTAATACGGGAACTTTTGTTGAAATAATATGCTTAAGTCTGGCGGGCTAAAATGCGTAAAGATGGGTAAAACCGCTGTGTCATTCCCCTTGATTTCATTATCCTCCATCATTAATTACATCTGTCATAAGAGAGTGACTCATGGATCGTATTATTAGTTCTTCGCGCGAGCGTACATCGCTACTCAGCACGCATAAGGTGCTGCGCAATACCTATTTCCTGCTCAGCCTGACGCTGGCGTTTTCAGCGATCACTGCGACCGCCAGTACCGTACTGATGTTACCTTCTCCGGGACTTATCCTGACGCTGGTGGGTATGTATGGCCTGATGTTCCTGACTTACAAAACGGCAGATAAACCGGTTGGTATTTTGTCAGCGTTCGCTTTCACTGGCTTCCTGGGCTACATCTTGGGACCGATGCTGAATACATACCTGTCCGCAGGCATGGGTGATGTTATCGCCATGGCGCTGGGCGGTACGGCGCTGGTCTTCTTCAGCTGCTCGGCCTATGTGCTGACCACGCGTAAAGATATGTCCTTCCTCGGCGGTATGCTGATGGCGGGTGTTGTAGTGGTGTTGATTGGTATGGTTGCCAATATCTTCCTGCAACTGCCAGCATTACATCTGGCAATCAGCGCGGTGTTCATTCTGATTTCTTCAGGCGCAATCCTGTTTGAAACCAGCAATATCATCCGCGGCGGTGAAACCAACTATATTCGTGCCACCGTTAGCCTGTATGTTTCGCTGTACAACATCTTCGTCAGCCTGCTGAGTATTCTGGGCTTCGCCAGCCGCGATTAAGATGTCCACACGCATTATCCAGCCCCGCTTATGCGGGGCTTTCTTTTTTGGTAAACTGCCGCCAGTTTGACTAACGCAGTGACGAATTATGTTGATCTTTGAAGGTAAAGAAATCAGTACCGATAGCGAAGGCTATCTGAAAGATACCACGCTGTGGAGCGAGGCGCTGGCGGAGAGAATCGCCGAAAACGAAGGCATTACGCTCTCCGCGGAACACTGGGAAGTGGTGCGTTTTGTCCGCGAGTTTTATCTGGAGTTTAATACCTCCCCCGCTATCCGCATGCTGGTAAAAGCGATGGCCAACAAGTTTGGCGAAGAGAAAGGCAACAGCCGTTATCTCTACCGCCTGTTCCCGAAAGGTCCGGCCAAGCAGGCAACTAAAATTGCCGGCCTGCCGAAACCGGTGAAATGTATTTAATAGCGGATACTAAATCCCTTTAGCTCGTCGCCAGGACGATGTGGTTCACTAAGAACCCGGTCAACCCTGGCGCTGCTCGGCCCCCCGGCTTTCAACCACTTCATCAGTTGTTCAACCCGGTCGCTTTCACCGCAGGCGACAACCTCTACGCTGCCGTCATCCATATTCTTCGCGTAGCCGGTCAACCCCAGCCGTTGTGCTTCATGCTGGGTGGTGTAGCGAAATCCTACCCCCTGAACCCGGCCATAGACCCAGGCGATTATGCAGACTTTCGACATTGCGGTTCTCCTTATTAACGTAAATGAAGGAACAGGTACCGAGGCCTCATCGCACCTGTTTCGGCAGACATCCGTAATGCTGGCGAAATCTTGCAGTAAATCGTGAACCTGACAGATAGCCACAGCGTAACGCAATTTCGCCAATCGGCAGCGTGGTCGACTGTAGTTGAGAGAGCGCACAGGACATTCGCACCTCCTCGACTATCTGCCGGTAACTCTGCGATTCCATCTGTAATCGTCTGCGTAACGTCGAGGTACCGATAGACAGGCGACCAGCAATCTCCTGAGCTGTCCATAGCTTAGCAGGGGATAACATAATTAGTTGCCGCACCTGTTCAGTAAGATTAAACCGTCGCTCGATAAGCAGAGGCCCTGCCATACCATCATGCAGTAGCGCCAGCAATAATCCCATCGCCTGATGCTCCTGCAATTTTGCAGGTAAGTCCTGGCGTACTGCATCCAGCAGGCTTTCCCACATAAAAACCAGTCCGTTGCTCATTGGCGTACATAGCGACGTCAATTTTGCCGGAGGGAAATCCTCGACCCAGTTATTTTTAAACGCGGTAATGATGCTCGTCGATAGCAACAACAAATCCGAGCGAAATGCTCCCTGTTCCGGCTGATTAATAATCTCCAGAGGCGTATTCGCCGGGATGATAATCAGCTCACCCGGTCCTGCAACCAGACGATTTTCATCCTGAATAATGACCTTACTTCCCTGCGTAATATGGCAAATAGCAGCAGAAAACAGTTTAACCCGATGCAAGTGGTGCAGATGGCCGGAACGCACCTCAGCGGTGGTAAGGTTGTTATGGCGAAAATGTACATCCTGCACCAGAGTATCCTCTTTATTTTCTTGCGTAAGTGGCGGTTAATTCAGCTTTAGCAATCACGTGGCTGTTCAGCATAAAACCGACTAGGGCACCGCTGGCGTTACTGTCAATTGGCAACTCGTCTGTATTTAACGCCCACACGGTAAACTGATAGCGATGAGGTTTATCGCCCGGCGGTGGACAGGCGCCACCGAATCCAGCATAACCGAAATCATTGCGTCCCTGAACTGCTCCAGCGGGTAACTTATCCATGCTGGCCCCGCCAGGAAGAGTGTGGATCTGAGCAGGAATATTTACGACGGTCCAGTGCCACCAGCCGCTTCCCGTTGGCGCATCAGGATCAAACAGCGTAATGGCAAAACTTTTGGCATCAACTGGCGGATTTTGCCAGCTCAGTTGCGGGGAGATATTGTCGCCACTGCAGCCAAATCCCTTAAACACCTGTTTTTGCGTTAACTTCAGGTTAGCGGGTATGTCGGTGCTGTTGAGGCGAAACGTCGAGGCGGCAGAGGTATTAAAACTCAACGCAACAATGGCAGCGGTAGCCAGAAAGTAGACAGCTTTCATTGCATTTCCTTTTTCTGATTAAGAAATAGCAATGTAAACGGTGGGCATAAAAGAAACTGTGCCTCTGTGATTGAGTTTTGTGCCGAAACGCTCAACGCCATACCCTGATGATTGACCTCACCATCTGTGCTACTCTACGCGCCATTTTATTTTAATGGTTTCAGGTTGGTACTTTACTCCAGCCCGCGTCACTGTTTGTGAGAGGTTGCTCCGCATGACTGAATCTACAATTCCACATTATCCTCGTTTAGTGTTAGCCAAAGGGCGCGAAAAATCATTACTGCGCCGCCATCCGTGGGTATTTTCCGGTGCTGTCGCACGTATGGAAGGTAAAGCCAACCTCGGTGAAACCATCGATATTGTTGACCATCAGGGTAAATGGTTAGCACGCGGCGCGTACTCACCCGCGTCGCAGCTCCGTGCACGCGTCTGGACTTTCGACAAGTCTGAGTCCATCGATATTGATTTTTTCACCCGTCGTCTACAACAAGCGCAAACATGGCGTGACTGGCTGGCGAAAAAAGACGGTCTGGACAGTTACCGTCTGATCGCCGGAGAATCCGATGGCCTGCCGGGCATCACCATTGACCGCTTCGGCAACTTCCTGGTGTTGCAGTTGCTCAGTGCGGGGGCTGAATACCAACGCGCCGCGCTGATTAGCGCTCTGCAAATTGTTTTCCCGGACTGCGCCATTTATGACCGTAGCGATGTGGCCGTACGTAAAAAAGAAGGTATGGAGCTGACTCAAGGGCCAGTAACGGGTGAGCTTCCGCCAGCCCTGCTGCCAATTGAAGAGCACGGAATGAAGCTGCTGGTTGATATTCAGCATGGTCACAAAACCGGCTATTACCTCGATCAACGCGACAGCCGCCTGGCCACGCGTCGTTATGTGGAAAATCAGCGTGTACTGAACTGTTTCTCTTATACCGGCGGCTTTGCGGTCTCAGCATTAATGGGCGGATGCCGTCAGGTCGTCAGCGTTGACACCTCTCAGGAAGCGCTCGATATTGCCCGCCAGAACGTGGAACTGAACAAGCTGGATCTGAGCAAAGCTGAGTTCGTGCGTGATGATGTGTTCAAACTTCTGCGTGCTTATCGCGATCGTGGTGAGAAATTCGACGTCATCGTGATGGATCCGCCGAAATTTGTCGAAAACAAAAGCCAGTTGATGGGTGCCTGCCGCGGCTATAAGGACATCAATATGCTGGCTATTCAGTTGCTCAATCCGGGCGGTGTGCTGCTGACTTTCTCCTGCTCTGGGCTAATGACCACCGATTTATTTCAGAAAATCATCGCTGATGCCGCAATAGATGCTGGTCGTGATGTACAATTTATAGAGCAGTTCCGTCAGGCCGCCGATCACCCGGTGATCGCTACCTACCCGGAAGGGCTGTATCTGAAAGGGTTTGCCTGTCGCATCATGTAACTTGAAAAGTGGAATATTACCCTTACATAAAGGGTATCTATTTCCCGGGAGGTGACTATGATTGCCAGCAAATTCGGTATCGGCCAGCAGGTCCGCCATTCCCTGTTAGGTTACCTCGGAGTGGTCGTGGATATCGACCCGGAATATTCGCTTGATCAACCGTCAGCCGATGAGTTGGCGGTTAACGACGAACTTCGCGCCGCTCCCTGGTATCACGTGGTGATGGAAGACGATAATGGTCTGCCAGTGCATACGTATCTGGCCGAAGCACAGCTGAGTAGTGAGCTACAGGAAGAACATCCGGAACAACCGTCGATGGATGAACTGGCGCGAACAATTCGAAAACAGCTTCAGGCCCCGCGCCTGCGCAATTGATGCTAACACAGGCCCGATGGCGATTCGCTAATCGGGCCTGTGCGTTTTGTTCGGCTACAGATCAGCCTTACTTCGCTAGTCCCAACCGCGGGATCTCAATCGCCGGGCAGCGATCCATCACCACCGTCATCCCTGCATCGCGAGCCAGCACGGCTGCCTGCTCGTTAATCACGCCGAGCTGCATCCATAGCGTCTTCGCTCCGATGGCAATTGCCTCCTGAGCAACACCCCACGCCGCTTCAGAATTACGGAAGACATCTACCATATCCACTTTCTCTGGTACATCTGCCAGCGTCGCATAACCCTGCTGCCCCAGCAGCGTTTTTCCGGCAACCTTCGGTGAAACAGGAATAACGTGATAGCCCTGATCGAGTAAATATTTCATCACCCGATAGCTTGGACGATCGGGTTTATCGCTTGCCCCCACCAGCGCAATCGTACGGGTCGTTGTCAAAATGCCAGCAATATCGGTCTCTTTCATCGTTTTCCTCCAGGCTGTTTAGCAAAGTGTACGACAAACCTGACTTTGCAACCATTCATCCCATACTGGCGCATGAGAGCTAAACTCAAAAATATGTCTATATGTTAGTAAACATGATTATCGAAAAATTTAGATACATCTTATAGAGATATTTTCTGGACAGGAGAAACCTATGAAAGCCGGCATTGTGACAGCCTTGATTGCCCTATGTTTGCCGGCAACCGTTTTTGCTACCTCTTTACGTCTGTCCAATGATATTGACCTTCTGGTACTGGACGGAAAAAAAGTCTCCAGCTCATTACTGCGTGGTGCCGACAGTATTGAGCTGGAAAATGGTCGGCACCAGCTCGTGTTTCGCGTAGAAAAAACCATTCGCCTGTCCAGCCACGAAGAACGTCTGTATATTTCGCCTCCGTTGGTCATCAGCTTTGATACCCAGCTCGTCAGTCAGGTTAATTTCCACCTCCCACGCCTGAGCAACGAGCGGGATGCAACGCATTTTGATGATGCCCCGCGCGTAGAACTGCTGGATGGGGACTCCATGCCTATACCGGTTAAGCTGGATATTCTGTCAATCACGTCCACCGCAAAAATCGTAGATTATGAAATGGAAACAGAGCGCTATAACAAAGCGGCTAAGCATGCTTCTTTACCACAATTTGCCACGATGATGGCCGATGACAGTTCGCTGCTTTCCGGGGTGTCTGAACTGGATCGCGTGCCGCCTCAGTCGCAAACACTGACCGAGCAGCGCTTAAAATATTGGTTTCAACAGGCTGACGCACAAACGCGAAGTAACTTCTTACAATGGGCGGAGAAACAACCCCCATCGTGACATTTATGTTCGTATACGCATTTTTTTTGTCTTTCTCTTGCAGCGTCAAGTGCTTCCAGTACTCTGTAACAAGGTTAACTTGGGAGCTGTACTATGGAATTAACGACTCGCACATTGCCAGCGCAGAAACATATTGCGTTGGTCGCACACGATCACTGCAAAAAGATGTTGATGAGCTGGGTTGAACGCCACCAGCCATTACTGGAAAAACACGTTCTGTATGCAACAGGAACAACAGGAAACTTAATTCAACGCGCGACAGGAATGGACGTCAACGCCATGCTGAGCGGCCCAATGGGGGGTGACCAGCAGGTGGGTGCGCTGATTTCAGAAGGGAAAATTGATGTGCTGATTTTCTTCTGGGATCCGCTCAACGCCGTTCCCCACGATCCTGATGTCAAAGCCCTGCTACGCCTGGCCACGGTCTGGAACATTCCAGTCGCCACCAACGTGTCAACGGCTGATTTTATTATCCAGTCGCCAAACTTCAACGACGCAACAGATATCTTGATCCCGGATTACGCCCGTTATCTTGCAGAACGCCTCAAATAAACGCTAAGCAGGCGGCAACTGCCGCCTGCTTTTCAGGGTTTCCGGGTCACCGGAACGTCTAATTGCTTAAGCTCATCAACAAAGCATGATGGCGCGTCTTTGCTAAACAATAGCCATACCCGATGCCGCGCACGCGTTAGCGCCACATACAGCAACCGTCTCTCTTCTGCATCAGGAAAATCTTCAACAGCCGGGAGTAACGCCTCCTCCATAATCGACTCACGGGCCGGAGCCGGGAAACCGTCATTCCCTTCATGAAGCCCCATAACAATGACGTAATCCGCCTGCTGCCCTTTGCTGGCATGAATAGTCATAAAATCCAACTGCAGCTTGGGCCAGCGGGTGGCCGCTTTGTCCAGGCTGGCAGGTTTGAGATGATGGTATCGCGCCAGCACCAGAATTCTCTCTTCGGCTTTTACAAAACCCGACAGCTTATCCAGCAACAGATCTAACTGGCTTTCGTCGAGCAACGTGACGGCTTTTTTATCACCGGTCGCCAGACTGTTCAGCGGTTTTGGGAGCTGGTGTGGGTTTTGTTGGATAAACTGGTTTGCGACTTCACCAATACGGCTATTAAAACGGTAAGTCGTATCCAGATTACAGCTATCGCCCTCACCAAAATTTTGCTGGAATGCGGTTGTCAGAGAAAGCTGTGCTCCGCTGAACCGGTAAATGGCCTGCCAGTCATCTCCCACGGCAAACAGCGTGGTCTGCGAGTTTTGCTTACGCAAGGCGGCTAACAGGGCGGCGCGCTGAGGGGAAATATCCTGAAATTCATCGACCAGAATATGTTTCCACGGACTGATAAACCGCCCCTTCTCCAGAATGACAATAGCCTGATGGATCAACCCGGAGAAATCGACGGCATTCTCATCCTTCAGGGCACTCTTCCAGGCCTTGAGCAGCGGCGCCATTAGCTTTATGCGTTTACTGAACAGATCACGGATCTCCTCCGGAGCATTAGCAATCATCTCCGCCTGTGCTCCGCCATGCATACGCATCAAACTAACCCAGCGATCCAACCGGGAAGCCAGACGGCGCTGTAATTTTTCGTCATCCCAGAAGTTACCTTCGGGTACAGACCACTGCATTTCTTCTTCTAACCATTGTCGCCAACCTTTAGCCTGAGCCTTTTTCTCACTGCACTGCTGACGCCAGGTTGTTATAAAGAGTTTGTTGCGCGCGATAGCATCATTTTCAAGCTTGCTCACCGTTGGAACTTTTTTGCTGCCTTGCGAAATAATGTGCAACGCGAGTGAATGGAACGTCCGTGCGGTGACCGCATCCGTATGCAGACGCTCACGGATGCGGTCATCCATCTCCTGGGCGGCTTTGCGTCCAAACGCCAGCAACAGGATTTGTTCTGGTGCAGCTTCTCCTCGCGCAAGCAACCAACCAGCCCGGGCAACCAACACAGATGTTTTACCGCTTCCAGCACCTGCAAGTACCAACAATGATTGCTCACCATTCACCACCGCGCGCGCCTGAGCAGGGTTCAACGGCGAAGATTCAATATGCTGGAAAAACTCGGCATACTCTTCCAGCATTGCATCGGTGTACGCCTGATTGTGCTGTAAGCGGCAGGCTTCAATGTCTTTCAACCATGCCTGGCATTGACGTAACGCCTCCCGGCAATTTTCAAATTCCTCCAGCCGATTAACCGGGAGCGGTAACGCGGCAAAGGCACGGCGAATCTGCTGCTGCAGCCCTGACGTTTGTTCGCGCGTCAGCCATTTACTTTCACTAGTACGCGCCGCTATCGCATCCAACTGCTGCTGTAAAACCCCCGCAGCAACGTCACTCATTTCCTGGCTCCACTGTTGCCAGAGCGCATTCAAATGATGATGGAAGCGCTGGGTTTCCGCCCACTCTGTACCGTGAAGACGAACCACCTTCTCATCCGGGAGTACAAACTCCAGCTCGCCCCATACCAGGCCGCGTTTGCAATGAATAGCCAGTAACTGATTGAAGGGAATAAGATACTCGTGACGATCGCCGGAAACTTTAATCCCGGCATTGAGAATAACGGCCCGATCGTAAGGGTGTTGTGCCAGACGTTTTCCAAGAGAAGTTGCTTTCAGTTCCATAAGACTCAAGCGGATCCACACGAAGAGGTTTGCTTATCAGTGTAACCGCCAGAGAAAACGTGCTCCAGCCCAAAAAAACGTTACAATTGCCGAATTCACAGAAAACCAGAGTTAACCGAGGGTTTATGCGTACTGTTCTGAATATTTTAAATTTTGTGCTTGGGGGGTTCGCCACCACCCTGGCCTGGTTACTGGCAACGCTGGTCAGTGTCGTGCTTATTTTTACTTTACCCTTGACCCGTTCATGCTGGGAGATAACCCGACTTTCGCTGTTTCCCTATGGTAACGAAGCGATTCATGTCGATGAACTGAATCCGGCCGGTAAAAGCGTCCTGTTAAATACCGGCGGCACCGTGCTCAATATTTTCTGGCTGATTTTCTTCGGCTGGTGGTTGTGCCTGATGCACATTATCTCTGGTATTGCTCAGTGCATTACGATTATTGGTATTCCGGTTGGCATTGCAAACTTTAAAATCGCTGCCATTGCGCTCTGGCCGGTGGGTCGCCGGGTGGTTTCAGTAGAAGTTGCCCGTGCAGCGCGTGAAGCCAATGCACGTCGTCGTTTTGAATAATCAGGACCGATGGCCTTTATGTTAAGTCCTCTGCTCAAACGCTATACCTGGAACAGCACCTGGCTGTACTACGTGCGGATTTTTATCGCGCTATGCGGCACAACGGCGCTACCCTGGTGGCTGGGTGACGTCAAGCTGACTATCCCACTCACGCTGGGTATGGTCGCTGCCGCACTTACCGATCTGGACGATCGTCTCGCAGGCCGACTGCGCAATTTAATCATCACACTGGTGTGCTTTTTTATTGCCTCGGCCTCCGTTGAGCTGCTCTTCCCATGGCCATGGCTGTTTGCTATTGGGTTAACGCTTTCCACCAGCGGCTTTATTCTGCTGGGGGGATTAGGCCAGCGCTATGCAACTATTGCTTTTGGTGCATTGCTGATCGCCATTTACACGATGCTGGGTACCTCGCTTTACGATCAGTGGTATCAACAACCCATCCTGCTGCTCGCTGGCGCTATCTGGTATAACCTGCTGACGCTCACCGGTCATCTTCTGTTCCCCATCCGCCCCTTACAGGACAATCTTGCACGCAGCTACGAACAGTTAGCGCACTACCTGGAACTGAAATCGCGTCTTTTTGACCCCGACATAGAAGATGAAAGCCAGGCACCGTTGTATGATTTAGCTCTCGCGAATGGCCAACTGATGGCAACGCTGAATCAGACTAAAGTGTCGCTGTTGACGCGCCTGCGCGGTGACCGTGGACAACGAGGAACACGTCGCACGCTACATTACTATTTTGTGGCGCAGGATATTCATGAACGCGCAAGCTCCTCACATATTCAGTATCAAACGCTACGCGATCATTTCCGTCACAGCGATGTGATGTTCCGTTTCCAGCGGTTGATGTCGATGCAAGGGCAAGCCTGTTCACAATTATCTCGCTGTATTTTATTGCGCACACCTTACCAGCACGATCCGCACTTTGAGCGCGCCTTCACCCATATAGATGCCGCACTTGAGCGCATGCGTGCCAGTGGTGAACCTGCCGACCTGCTCAATACGCTGGGTTTTTTACTGTCAAACCTACGGGCAATCGACGCGCAGCTTGCTACCATAGAGTCTGAACAGGCTCAGGTACTCTCGCGCAATGAGTCTGAAAATCAGCTTGCCGATGACAGTCCCCATGGATTCAGTGATATCTGGTTACGCCTGAGCCGTAATTTCACCCCTGAGTCTGCTCTGTTTCGCCATGCCGTTCGCATGTCGTTAGTGCTCTGTGTTGGTTATGCCATTATCCAGATAACCGGCATGAATCACGGATACTGGATCTTGCTGACCAGCCTGTTTGTCTGTCAGCCAAACTACAACGCCACCCGACATCGCCTGGCGCTCAGGATTATCGGCACGTTGGTTGGGATTGCCATTGGTTTACCGATCCTGTGGTTTGTGCCCTCTCTCGAAGGGCAGCTGATACTCCTGGTGATCACTGGTGTACTGTTTTTTGCCTTTCGCAACGTCCAGTATGCACACGCCACCATGTTTATCACGCTGCTGGTGTTACTGTGCTTTAACCTGCTCGGCGAAGGTTTTGAGGTTGCGCTGCCGCGTGTCATCGATACGCTAATTGGCTGTGCTATCGCCTGGGCTGCTGTCAGTTTCATCTGGCCAGACTGGCGTTTTCGTAACCTACCACGGGTAATTGAACGGGCGACTGACGCTAACTGCCGCTACCTTGATGCAATTCTCGAACAATATCATCAGGGTCGTGATAATCGTCTGGCCTACCGTATCGCTCGCCGTGACGCGCATAACCGTGATGCTGAACTCGCCTCCGTGGTGTCAAACATGTCGAGCGAGCCTGATGTCACGGCCCAAACGCGCGAAACGGCGTTCCGTTTACTGTGTCTCAACCATACGTTTACCAGCTATATTTCTGCGCTGGGCGCACATCGCGAACAGCTGACCAATCCAGACGTTTTGGCATTGCTGGATGACGCTGTTTGCTATGTTGATGATGCCCTTCACCATCAACCCGCTGACGAGCAACGCGTATACCAGGCGTTAGAAGGGCTGAAGCAGCGAATTCAGCACCTGGAACCACGCCCGGACAGTAAAGAGCCTCTGGTCGTTCAGCAAGTTGGGTTATTGATTGCTCTGCTCCCGGAAATCCGGCGATTACAGCAGCAAATTGACGTGCTGCCGTCTAATACCCCGGTTCCGGCGTAAGAGAACTTACCCACTCAACCAGCTCCTGGCGACGCGTCGCCGGGAGCGCGGCTTCATGTATCCCCCCTACCGCGCCTTCAAGGGCATAGAGTACTTTTACCGTCAGAGCCGGATTATTTTGCCTAAGTTTCAGCCAGCACATTTGTGCTCCCAACGATCGCATGGTCCCCTCATCTTTAATTCCAGCTTCATTCAACAGAGTCTCCAGATGAAACGTCATATTCGGCAATTCCCGCAGACGATGCTGGGCAAAGCGACTTTGTTTCTCCTTAACCGCTGCATCCAACGAATATCGCGATAACGACACCAACTGCTGCTGGTTTTGCCACAGGGCATCGTTCACCTGGTAATAATTAAGTACAAGAGGACGTCCGCGCTTAATAAATGTCAGCCAGACAGGAGAATTTTGTACACAATACTGGGCGCTCTGCTCACAGGCGCGAAGATACAGCTCACCATTAGCGACCATGGCAAAGACCGTATCGCCAACCGTCAGACTGTAGCCACCAAACAGTGAGCGATAGTGAATTGTCCCCAGAGAAGCCAGATATTCCTGCGATTTATAGATCCTTGCATAAGAAAGCTCTTTCATAAAAATCCTTTTTAAATCATAACGTAAGCAAATGATTTTCAGTAGCGGATCCGTTAATGACGAAAATAGGCAACTTATGCGTATGGGGCAAGATGAATTTTATTTTTCCCATGACGACGACTAAAAATTGCGAACCTGTTTCCGAAAATAAGGTTGATCTTTGTTGAAGGCAGAGTTACTGTATATTCATACAGTAACTCACAGGGCTGGATTGATTATGTACACTTCAGGCTATGCAAATCGTTCTTCGTCGTTCTCTTCCACATCAAGCAACATTGCGCGCGTTTCATCAGAGAACGCAACCGCTGGGCTTATCAGTGAAGTGGTCTATCGCGAGGACCAGCCCATGATGACACAACTGCTGCTGCTTCCCCTGCTGCAACAGTTAGGGCAACAATCACGCTGGCAGCTGTGGCTGACGCCTCAGCAAAAATTAAGCCGGGAGTGGGTGCAGTCAGCTGGACTTCCATTGACGAAAGTCATGCAAATTAGTCAGCTCTCCCCCTGCAATACGCTGGAATCGATGATTCGTGCGCTGCGCACGGGTAATTACAGCGTCGTTATTGGCTGGCTGGCGGAAGAATTAACGGAAGATGAACATGCCGAACTTGTCAAAGCGGCTGATGAAGGTAATGCGATGGGATTTATCATGCGTCCAGTTCGCGCTCAGACACTTGCGGGGAGACAGCATTCTGGGCTAAAAATTCACTCGAATTTGTATCATTGAGTAAAATTAGGATTTATCCTGGAATTTTTTTTCATCTCTCAATTTGCCTTTGAGCTGTAATGTGTTTTTCGTCTGAACGCCTGTCAGAAGCGGTTTTCAGGATATCCTCAGTACATTTATTCAGCTATAAATGTTAAATATTGTGTATACAAGCCTTTTTTTTTCATATGCCTGACGGACTTCACACTTGTAAGTTTTCAACTACGTTGTAGACTTTACATCGCCAGGGGTGCTCGGTGTAAGCCGCAGATATCGGTAGAGTAACTATTGAACTGGTCCCCGGGTGAAGGATTTAACCGTGTTATCTCTCTTCGGAGATATTCATGGCGAATTTTGGATGATAACGAGGCGCAAAAAATGAAAAAGACAGCTATCGCAATTGCAGTGGCACTGGCTGGTTTCGCTACCGTGGCGCAGGCCGCTCCGAAAGATAACACCTGGTACGCTGGTGCTAAAATGGGCTGGTCTCAGTACCATGATATTGGCAACAACCAGATCAATAACACCGGGCCTACCCACGAAAGCCAACTGGGTGCCGGTGCGTTCGGTGGTTATCAGGTTAACCCGTACGTTGGTTTCGAAATGGGTTATGACTGGTTAGGTCGTATGCCGTACAAAGGCACTGCCGACACTACCAATCAAAATGGCGCTTTCAAAGCTCAGGGCGTTCAGTTGACCGCTAAACTGGGTTACCCAATCACTGACGATCTGGACGTTTATACCCGTCTGGGTGGTATGGTTTGGCGTGCAGACGCTAAAAGCAGCAACGGCTTCAAAGACCACGACACTGGTGTATCCCCAGTATTCGCTGGTGGCGTAGAGTACGCAATTACTCCTGAAATCGCTACCCGTCTGGAATACCAGTGGACCAACAACATCGGTGACGCGAACACCGTTGGTGGTCGTCCGGATAACGGCCTGTTGAGCGTTGGTGTTTCTTACCGTTTCGGTCAGCAGGAAGAAGCAGCTCCAGTAGTTGTTGCTCCGGCACCGGCTCCAGAAGTACAGACCAAGCACTTCACTCTGAAGTCTGACGTTCTGTTCAACTTCAACAAAGCAACTCTGAAACCAGAAGGCCAGCAGGCTCTGGACCAGATGTACAGCCAGCTGAGCAACCTGGATCCGAAAGACGGCTCCGTAGTGGTTCTGGGCTTCACTGACCGCATCGGTTCTGACGCTTACAACCAGGGTCTGTCCGAGAAACGTGCTCAGTCCGTTGTTGATTACCTGATCTCTAAAGGTATTCCTTCTGACAAAATCTCTGCACGTGGCATGGGTGAATCCAACCCAGTTACTGGCAACACCTGTGACAACGTGAAAGCTCGCGCTGCACTGATCGACTGCCTGGCTCCGGATCGTCGTGTTGAGATCGAAGTTAAAGGCATCAAAGACGTTGTAACTCAGCCTCAGGCTTAAGTTATCGTCTTATAAAAAACCCCGCTATGCGGGGTTTTTTTTCATCTGTTTTCATCCAAAGTAAGCCACGCATTAAACCAGCCGACCGCTACTCTTTCCCCAGCAACGCCTGTAAATCCTGTTTCAATGTCGACATTTTGTTCGCGTACTTCTCTTTATGCTCTGCGTCTTCAATCAGCTGCACAATAGTTTCAGAAAGCGTTTTTCCGCGCCGCTGCGCAAGACCTGCCAGACGCTGCCAGACCATAAATTCCAGATCGATGGATTTCTTCCGGGTATGCTGATGCTCAGCATTAAAGTGCCGCTTGCGCCTGGCACGTATGGTTTGTTTCATACGATTAAGCAGCGCAGGATTCATGTGTTCTTCAATCCAGCTATTGACCCGAACCGGTTCATTTTCGAGGGTTAGCAATAAATCAACGGCTTCTTTGGCAGCGCTGGCCTCGACGTAACGGGTGATTAATTCCCCCTCACGATGCTTCTTCACCAGATACTTCCATTTCCAGCCGCTTTCAAGGTTTTCAAGTTGTTGATATTTCATTGCGATCTCAATGTTACCGTGTAACTCTTATCAGAATATCAGCTTTTTCGGCATCTGAAGAAAAGAATATCCAGCCTGTGAACTGCCGCGCGTCATCACAAGCGTTTCGCGGCGCTTTCCAGGTGTTTAGTGGTGAGGGTTACGGTATAATCTCGTTTTTTACAACAGACTAAAAAACATCAACTTTGACCATTACGAAACTTGCATGGCGTGATCTGGTTCCTGATACCGACAGTTATCAGGAAGTATTTGCACAGCCGCACGTCACTGACGACACCGACACCTTACTTAGTGATACTCAGCCACGTTTACAATTCGCGCTAGAGCAGCTTCTTCAGCACTGGACAACATCCTCGTTCATGTTGGTAAAAGCACCGGAAGAGCTTGAGTATCTCAACCTTATTGCAAAGGCTGCACGTCCCTTGCACACGGATGCAGGAAGCCTGACTGGCGGTCATTACGACATCTCCGGTCACACTATTCGTTATCGTACAGCTGAGAAAGCGGAAGATAATTTTGCGACGTTGACGCAGGTGGTCAGCGCTGACTGGGCCGAAGCCGAACAACTGTTTGGCTGTCTGCGTCAGTTCAATGGCGAAATTACGCTACAGCCAGGTCTGGTACATCTGGCCAATGGGGGTGTGCTGGTTATCTCATTGCGCACGCTGTTGGCCCAACCCCTGTTGTGGATGCGCCTGAAAGCCATTGTCAGCCACGAGCGTTTTGATTGGGTGGCTTTTGATGAGTCTCGCCCGCTGCCTGTCTCCGTTCCGCCTATGCCGCTTAAACTGAAAGTGATTTTAGTCGGTGAACGCGAATCACTGGCGGATTTTCAGGACATGGAGCCAGAACTGGCTGAGCAGGCCATTTACAGCGAATTTGAAGACAACCTGCAGATAGTCGATGCCGAAACCATGACACAGTGGTGTCAATGGGTCACGCATACTGCCATGCGCAATAATTTGCCTTACCCCGCTCCCGATGCCTGGCAGGTTCTGATCCGTGAAGCCGTTCGCTATACCGGTGAACAGGATACATTGCCGCTTAACCCGCTGTGGATCACCCGACAGTTCAAAGAGGTGGCTCCGTTATGCGAGGACGAAACCTGTAACGCTGAACAGTTCAGCCTGATGCTGGCTCAGCGCGAATGGCGTGAGGGATTCCTGGCTGAACGCATGCAGGATGAAATTCTGCAAGAGCAGATCCTTATCGAGACAGAAGGCGAGCGTATTGGCCAGATCAACGCCTTGTCGGTGATTGAGTTTCCAGGCCACCCACGCGCATTTGGCGAGCCTTCTCGTATCAGTTGCGTCGTGCATATTGGCGACGGCGAGTTTACGGATATTGAGCGCAAAGCCGAGCTTGGCGGAAATATTCATGCCAAGGGTATGATGATTATGCAGGCGTTCCTGATGTCGGAACTCCAGTTGGAGCAACAAATCCCCTTCTCTGCCTCGCTGACCTTTGAGCAATCTTACAGTGAAGTGGACGGTGACAGCGCGTCTATGGCAGAACTGTGCGCATTGATTAGCGCCCTCGCCGACGTTCCTGTTAATCAAAGTATCGCCATTACAGGTTCTGTCGATCAGTTTGGTCGGGCACAACCTGTCGGTGGTCTGAATGAGAAAATTGAAGGTTTCTTCGCCATCTGCCAGCAGCGCGAGCTGACAGGCACACAGGGCGTCATCATTCCTTCGGCTAACGTCAGACACCTCAGCCTGCAGCCTGCGCTGCTACAGGCCATAGAAGAAGAAAAATTCACTATCTGGGCGGTGGACGACGTGACCGATGCGCTGCCACTGTTGTTAAATCTGGTGTGGGATGGCGAAGGCCAGACAACGCTGATGCAAACCATTCAGGAGCGTATTGCCACGGCAACGCAACAGGAAGGTCGTCACCGTTTCCCATGGCCGCTACGTTGGCTGAACTGGATTATTCCGAACTGATCGGACTTGTTCAGCGTACACGTGTTAGCTATCCTGCGTGCTTCAATAAAATAAGGCTTACAGAGAACATGGTAGATAAACGCGAATCCTATACGAAAGAAGACCTTCTTGCCTCTGGTCGCGGTGAGCTGTTTGGCGCTAAAGGGCCACAACTGCCAGCACCAAGCATGCTGATGATGGACCGTGTCATCAAGATGACCGAAACCGGTGGCAACTTTGACAAAGGTTATGTTGAAGCTGAACTGGATATCAACCCGGACCTGTGGTTCTTCGGTTGTCACTTTATCGGCGATCCGGTGATGCCGGGCTGCCTGGGTCTCGACGCCATGTGGCAACTGGTTGGATTCTATCTCGGCTGGCTGGGCGGCGAAGGTAAAGGCCGTGCACTGGGCGTAGGCGAAGTCAAATTCACCGGCCAGGTTCTGCCGACTGCGAAGAAAGTCACTTACCGCATTCACTTCAAACGTATCGTTAACCGTCGCCTGATCATGGGCCTGGCAGATGGTGAAGTGCTGGTTGATGGTCGTCTGATCTACACTGCAAACGATCTGAAAGTGGGTCTTTTCCAGGACACTTCCGCATTCTAATCCAGGACTGCGTAGCAGCCAGACATTAACGTTTCTACGACTTATCTGGCATGCAAAAAGGCGAAACCTCCGCTCTGCGGAGGTTTCTTTTATCTAAAGAGACAGAATCAGGCCATTAAAACCCTATCCCCCATGGCTTCTCGCCAGCCTCCCAGCCAGTATGACCTCTGATTCAGCGTCTGATAGGGACACATTTCTTTTGAGCGTCCGGCAATGCCGGCCTGATATCCACGTTGATGTGCCCGTTCCAGGCGATCTCGTTTTTGTCTCTTCATGCCTCGTTTCCCTCATTTTTGGGTCTGGTGGAAAAGAAAACAGTGATTACTAAGTGTGCAATCACACTAAACGAATACCCCTAAACACCAGGCTCGTCAATGCGCAAAATTCACGCCAGTGTCATATTTGTGAGCTAGCCTCTAAATCATTTGTACAAAAATAGTCAGTCAGAACAGCTATCTCCACGGCTAAAAAAATAAAAAAAACCGCCACGGGCAATGAACCAGGGGCGGCATAATTTACAATTATTTAAGCTTATGGGATGCGTTTCAGCTCTTGAGCAATGGCCGTCGCCTCCTGACTCCAGGCGTTGGCAAGAACCTTCACCATCTCATCGTAGCCATCTTTAGTCTGTACAGCTTCGATGTGGAATGGACGTTTGATCAGTTGTCCCTGATGATTCAGCAACCATTCACCGCTAACGATAACCTTACCATCGTACCGGCCGTGGAAGCCGGTCACGGTAACGTTCAGCGTGTCCTGAGTGCTTCCCAGCGGCTGTGAAGCGACAACCCAGCCAGGCAACTGCATACTGAGGTTCGCAACCAGTGTATTGCGTAATTGCTGATCTAATGGGCTGGCCCAGAGATTATTATTGGCTATCACATATTGCACATCGCTGGTCTGGTAAACCACCCCATTACCGGCCAGATAATCAGGTACCGCAATCTGTTCAACCCAAAGCAGACGGTTTCCCTGATTGGCAGAGCTCTGCACACCGCCTTGTGCGATAGGGAGCTGGTAATAGCTTTTATTTTCTCCGCTGGAGCTGCATGACGTCAGCCAGACCGCCATCATCACCACTAGCCACTTTTTCATTGTTTCGCCCTCTTCGGCTCTGGATCTTTTTTGTCCTTCGCTTCAAATACCAGCGCATTACTCTTATCGTTCAGCGTTTTCAGTACCGGTTGCAGTTCACGCAGCACCTGATCAAGACGCTGCATATCCGCCACCATCTTGTTGTAGGCCGCGGAACCAGGCTGGAAGCCCTGCATACTACGATTCAGTTCACGCAGCGTGTTCTGCATATCCGCTGGCAGATCCTGCATCGACTGGCTGGACGTGATCTTGTTCATGTTATCCAGCGTGGTTTGCAGATGTTTCATCGTGCGTTGGCTTTCCGACAGCGTATTGGTTGCCTGCTCGATCATCGGGTTCAACGGCAGATTATTAATCTTATCTAACGCTTCCATCAGACGCTGTTGAATCTGCGCCAGACCACCGCTCACGGTCGGGATTATCTGATAACCGTTAAATTCACGCACCCCGGTAATTGGCGGTTCTTTCGGGTAGAAGTCGAGATCGACATACAGCGCGCCGGTCACCAGGTTCCCGGTTTTCAGCGATCCCCGTAATCCACGTTTAAGCAGTTGCTCCAGATGAGCGCCAACATCGGTATCTTCTCCCAGTTGCGCCTTCAGACGTTCAGGTTCAATACGCACCAGCACCGGAATGCGGTAATCATTGTTAAATACCTGACGCATATTCGGTGAGAAGAAAGGTACTTTACTCACCGTACCCAAGCGGATGCCACGGAATTCCAGCGGTGCACCAGGCTGTAGGCCACGAATCGAGTCTTTAAAGAACATCAGGTAATCAATATGATCGGTATACAGTGAATCTTGAATACTTTTTTGATCGTCATAAAGATTAAACGCTGACTGTTGTGCGACCGGCTCGCCCTGCTCTAAACCTTCTGGCACATCAAAACTTACACCACCGCCAAATAGCGTGGAGAGCGATCCCATTTCTACGCGCATACCTGCTGAGGTAAGATCTACGGCGATCCCGCTGTCTTTCCAGAAACGCACATTACTGGTCACCAGACGATCGTTAGGCGCATTGATGAAAAGCTGATAGCTGATCGTACGCTTTTGCGCATCAAATGTGCTGGTTTCAACCGAGCCCACACGATAACCGCGGAAAAGGACCGGATCGCCTGGGCTCAACTGACCGGCTTTTTTGCTGTCCAGAATCACACGGATCCCTTTTGCATCTGGCGGGGCCAGCGGCGGTGAATCCAGCAGTTGGTAATTTTCCAGCTTACTGCCTTTATTGCCAGGCTGAAGTTCAATATAAGCCCCGGACAATAGCGTACCGAGCCCACTGATACCTTCACGTCCTACCTGGGGCTTCACCACCCAAAAGACAGAATCTTTATGCAGCAGCTTTTCCATTCCGGAGTTAAGACGCGCTTTAATCTCCACATGGGTCAAGTCATCAGTCAGGGTTGCGCTCTCGACGATACCAACATCCACGCTGCGGCTCTTAATCGTCGTTTTGCCTCCTTCAATACCTTCGGCATTGGTGGTAATAAGCGTGACCTGTGGCCCCTGATGACTGTAGTGATAAAACAGAACCCACGCGCCAATGAGTGCAGTGACGATAGGGAATATCCACACGGGCGACCAGTTTTTTACCTTTTGCACTTTGGCTTCCCCACTTTTAGATTCCATGCTGTCAGGACTCCTCATGGCCTGGTTCTGGTTCACGGTCCCACGACAGACGCGGATCAAATGTCATCGCAGAAAACATTGTCATAATGACGACTAAAGCAAACATCAAAGCACCCATTGCAGGATAAATGTTCATTAACCCTCCCATACGCACCAGCGCAGAGAGTACCGCAATCACAAAGACGTCGATCATTGACCAGCGACCGACAAATTCCACAACTTCATAAATCAGGTGCATACGTTCACTGTCGCGTTTGCCGTGCCCTTTGGCGTCCCAGCATAGCCAGGCAATGGCGATCATTTTCAACGTCGGCACCATAATACTGGCGATAAAGATAACCGCAGCCACCGGATAAGAGCCTTCGCTCCAGATTAAAACCACCCCCTCTAGTATCGTTGATGGCAGCTTTGACCCGAGCAAATCGGTAATCATAATCGGCAAAATATTGGCTGGGAGATAAAGCATGATTGACGTAAACAGTAATGCCAACGTCCATTGCAGACTGTTCTTACGCCGCACATAGCCTTTCGTCTGACAGCGTGGGCACACCCGCTCATTAGCGGGAAGTATCGCAGTGCAGCAAGAGCAGGAACGCAGTCCCTGTCGAATACCTGGCACGCCAGGCTTTAAGGCCTGCTTTATGACAGGCATTGGCGCAATATCATCCCACAGCCAGCGACGGTCAACGCACTGGAATGCACGCAGTTGCAAAACACAAAAGAAGCACCACGGAATAAAGCTGCTGCCCACGCCGATATCACCGTAAGCCATCAGCTTAACGAAGCTGACCAGCACGCCGGCGAGGAAGATTTCCGCCATCCCCCAGCTTTTTAACTGGAACAGGACGCGTGCAAGGCCCGCCTTAAGTCTGGTGGGCATCTGCACCCGATTCACCAGCAGCAGAATAGTCAGCAGGCAAAACGCAGGAACCAACTGCACGAATAATAAAAAGAAGGTACCGAGACTGGCGTAGTCTTCAGAAAAGAGAACGCTAGGGATCTCCAGCAACGTGACTTCACTGCTTACCCCTGCGACGTTCATATTCACAAAGGGAAAGAGGTTTGATAAAAGCAGCATGAACAATGCTGCTAACACATAGGCTGTAGGACGCTGCCGCGGCGCGTCCCATTCAACCGTTAACGTAGTGCCACATCGTGGACATGCCGCTTTCTGACCATGCTCAAGGCGAGGTAACGCCACCAGCATGTCACACTGCGAGCACAAAATATGCTTCGCGGCATGGTGATGTTCGCACATATGTGCTCCTTTAAATTATGCGCCGTTCTTCAAAGACTCAAGATACTCCCAGCGCTCAAAGGCTTGCTCAAGTTCTTGTTCCGCTTCGTTCAGATTAGCTAATACCTGCTGCGTTTGCTCATGTGGCTGACTGAAAAAAGCGGCGTCAGCAACCTGCGCTTGTAGCCTTTCCAGTTTAGCTTCCAGTTCTTCAAGCTGAGCGGGGAGCAGCTCCAGTTCGCGTTGCAGTTTATAGCTTAGTTTGCTCGTGCCACGTTTGACAATTTCTGCTTTAGGAGCAACAGCTTCCTCTGTTTTTTTCGCGACCGGTTGTTTAAACGCCATATACTGAGATTGCTGGCTGCGCGCGTCATGATAACCACCGACATAACGACCAATTTTACCGCCGCCTTCGAAGATCCAGCATTCAGTTACAGTATTATCCACAAACTGACGGTCGTGGCTTACCAGCAGTACAGTCCCCTGATAGCTATCAATTAGTTCTTCAAGCAGTTCCAGCGTTTCGACGTCAAGATCGTTCGTTGGTTCATCGAGAATCAAAAGATTGCTGGGTTTCAGAAAAAGACGCGCCAACAGCAGGCGATTTCGTTCCCCACCAGAGAGCGCTCGCACTGGCGTCATCGCGCGTTTCGGATGGAACAGGAAGTCCTGCAGATAACCCAGCACATGGCGAGGTTTACCGTTAACCATCACCTCTTGCTTACCTTCAGCCAGGTTGTCCATCACGGTTTTATCTGGATCCAGTTCGGCGCGGTGCTGATCGAAATAGGCCACTTCCAGCTTAGTGCCGACGTGAATGCGTCCACTGTCAGCCTGAAGCTGGCCTAACATCAGCTTCAGCAGCGTTGTTTTGCCGCAGCCGTTCGGTCCGATTAGCGCAATTTTGTCGCTACGTTGTACCTGTGCGGAGAAATCTTTTACCAGCTGCTTTCCATCAACCTGGTAATCCACGTTCTCCATTTCGAAAACAATCTTGCCTGAACGGCTCGCCTCTTCGACCTGCATCTTCGCCGTGCCCATCACTTCGCGGCGTTCGCCACGCTCGCGACGCATGGCTTTCAGTGCGCGCACGCGGCCTTCATTACGGGTACGACGCGCTTTGATCCCCTGACGGATCCAGACCTCTTCCTGCGCCAGCTTGCGGTCAAACTCTGCATTTTGTAACTCTTCTACGCGCAGCGCTTCTTCTTTTTCCAGCAGATACTGATCGTAATTCCCCGGATAAGTCACCAGCTTGCCACGATCGAGGTCGACGATACGCGTCGCCATATTGCGTATAAATGAACGGTCGTGGGAAATGAAGATGATTGTCCCATTGAAGGATTTCAGGAACCCTTCCAGCCAGTCGATAGTTTCAATATCCAGGTGGTTCGTTGGTTCATCCAGCAGCAGTACACGCGGATTACTCACTAACGCGCGGCCCAGCGCCGCTTTACGCAGCCAACCGCCTGAAAGCGAAGAAAGTGCGGCGTTTGGATCCAGCCCCAACTGCTCCAGTACTTCATTAATACGGCTTTCGAGCTGCCACAGATTGTGATGATCGAGCATTTCCTGAACCCGCGCCATCTCATTCAGATTCCTGTCGCTCGGATCAGTCATCACCAGACGCGAAATATCGTGATAACGCTTGAGATATTCGGCCTGCTCTTCGATACCCTCGGCAACGAAATCATACACGCTGCCCTCAACATTACGCGGCGGATCCTGTTGCAGACGCGCCACAACCAGATCCTGCTCATAAATGATACGCCCGTCGTCAAGCCCCTGCTCACGGTTCAGGATCTTCATCAGCGTCGATTTACCTGCGCCGTTACGGCCAACCAAACAGACGCGTTCGTTATCTTCGATATGCAGTTCTGCATTATCAAGAAGTGGCGCATCGCTGAACGACAGCCATGCACCATGCATACTGATCAATGACATTTATTTATCCTTTCAGGCTGCGGTAATCAGCCAGCAATTGTGGATCTGACGGTTACGGGCAAAATCCTGGGAAAGCGTTTTTTGGGTAATTTCTTGTGCTTTCAATCCCAGTTCAGCCAAACCGTCGAGATCCATACGGAACCCACGTTTGTTGTTGGAGAACATGATCGTGCCGTCTTTACGCAGCAGACGTTTCAGATCTTTCATCAGCGCCAGATGATCGCGCTGCACATCAAACGAATCTTCCATACGTTTTGAGTTAGAGAACGTCGGCGGATCGATGAAAATCAGATCAAACTGTTCATTCGCATCACGCAGCCAGCCCAGGCAATCGGCCTGAATTAAACGGTGAGCGCGACCGCTCAGGCCGTTCAGACGCAGGTTACGTTCCGCCCATTCCAGATAGGTACGCGACATATCGACCGTCGTGGTGCTACGCGCACCGCCCAATCCTGCATGTACGCTGGCGCTACCGGTGTAGGAAAACAGGTTGAGGAAGTCCTTACCTTTACTCATCTGCCCCAACATGCGGCGCGCAATACGGTGATCGAGGAATAAACCCGTATCAAGGTAGTCAGTCAGGTTAACCCACAGGCGCGCGTTGTACTCGCTTACCTCAATGAATTCCCCCTTCTCATTCATCTTCTGATACTGATTCTTGCCTTTCTGACGCTCACGGGTTTTCAGCACCAGTTTGTTTGGCGCGATTTCCAATACTGACAGCGTGGCGGCAATGATGTCGAACAAGCGTTGACGTGCTTTTTGCGCATCGACCGTCTTCGGCGGTGCGTATTCCTGAACCACGACCCAATCACCGTAACGATCTACTGCAACGTTGTATTCCGGCAGGTCAGCGTCATACAGGCGATAGCATTCAATGCCTTCCTGACGCGCCCATTTTTCCAGCTTCTTAATATTCTTGCGCAGGCGGTTGGCATAATCTTCCGCTACCGTGGCAGGCTTACTGTCCGCAGTGGTCTCTGCAACGTGATAATTCTTCTGCACACAATCCAGCGGGCCGTTTTTCGCTTTGAACTGCTTGTCGGCACGTAATTGCAGGCTGCTGAGCAGATCCGGCGAGGCGCTGAACAGCGACAAATTCCAGCCGCCAAACTGGTTTTTCATCGTACGGCCCAGCAGGCTGTGCAGGGCAATCAGCGCCGGTTCGCTATCCAGACGTTCGCCGTAAGGCGGGTTACTGATAACTGTCCCATACGGTCCTTTCGGCAGCGGATTGCTCAGTTTGGCGACATCTTTCACGTCAAACGTCATCAGATCGGCGATACCGGCGCGGCGAGCATTACTACGTGCTTTTTCAATCACGCGCGCATCGCTATCGGATCCATAAAAATGCGAGGTATAGTCAGCCAGTCCCTTACGCGCACGCACCTGCGCTTCGGCTTTAACTTCTTGCCAGACGGCTTCGTCGTGTTGCGCCCAACCGCTGAAGCCCCAGTATCCACGGTGCAGACCCGGCGCGCGATCGGTCGCCCACATTGCCGCTTCAATCAGCAGCGTTCCGGAACCACACATCGGATCGAGTAACGGGGTTCCCGGCTGCCAGCCAGAACGCATAACAATAGCGGCGGCCAGCGTCTCTTTAATCGGTGCCTGACCCGCACGATCGCGATAACCACGCTGATGCAAACCGTCACCGCTCAGATCGAGCGCAATGCTGGCAGTATCTTTGTTCAACCAGACGTTGATGCGCAGATCCGGGGATTCACGATCCACATTCGGACGCGGCATATTTTTGCGGGTAAAGGCATCGACAATCGCATCCTTGACCTTCAGCGCGCCGTACTGGCTGTTACGAATGGTCTCGTTCAGTCCGCTAAAATGGACGGCAAACGTAGCACCAGGGTTAAATATCTCTGTCCAGTCGATTGCCTGAACGCCGAGGTACAGATCAAGATCGCTGTAGACCTTGCACTCTCCCATCGGCAGGATAATGCGCGAGGCCAGGCGGCTCCACATCAGGCTCTGGTAAACAAGCCGCGTGTCGCCCTTAAAATGGACCCCACCCTGAACGACCTGACACTCCAGCGCGCCGAGGTTTTCCAGTTCAGTTTTTAACAGCTCTTCCAGCCCGCGGGCCGTACTGGCAAACAGAGAATTCATAATGTCACTTTTACTCCAAGAAAATTGCTGCGCATTATAGCTAATATGGGCTGTATGTCATAAAGTTGAAGGCTTATTTTCATTCGAGGGGCTGTACAGTGGTCACGTTAACCCGACTTTTTATTCATCCGGTTAAATCAATGCGCGGCATTGGGCTTACGCATGCCCTGGCAGATATTAGCGGTCTCGCCTTTGATCGCATATTTATGATCACTGAACCTGACGGAACGTTCATAACCGCCCGCCAGTTCCCACAAATGGTCCGTTTTACGCCTTCCCCATTCCACGATGGACTGCATCTTACAGCTCCAGATGGCAGCAGCGCGCTCGTGCGATTTGCCGACTTCGCTCTCCAGGATGCGCCAACAGAAGTATGGGGAAACCATTTTACCGCGCGTATTGCGCCAGCGGCTATCAACCAGTGGCTTAGCGGCTTTTTCTCCCGTGACGTGCAGTTACGCTGGGTCGGCCCGCAGCTGACGCGCCGTGTAAAACGCCATGTTGATGTTCCTTTATCCTTCGCTGATGGTTATCCTTATCTGCTGGCCAACGAAGCATCCCTGCGCGATGTGCAACAGCGCTGTCCGGCAAGCGTCAAAATGGAACAGTTTCGCCCCAATATAGTGGTTTCGGGAGCTGGTGCCTGGGAAGAAGATACCTGGAAAGTGATTCGCATTGGCGAGGTTATTTTTGATGTAGCAAAACCCTGTAGCCGCTGTATTTTCACGACAGTTAGCCCGGAAAAAGGCCAGAAACATCCATCCGGTGAACCGCTTGTCACATTGCAAACCTTCCGTACTGCGGTAGATAACGGCGATGTCGATTTCGGTCAGAATCTTATCGCGCGTAACAGTGGCGTTATTCGCGTCGGCGATGAGGTAGAAATTTTGGCAACCGGCCCCGCCAGAGCGTACGGCGCGGCTGAATCAGACGAAACTACACCCGAACAACAACCTGATGCCACGGTGCTTATTGACTGGCAGGGACAGACCTTTCGCGGAAATAATCAGCAGGTATTGCTTGAGCAGTTGGAAAACCAGGGTATCCGGGTTCCCTATTCATGCCGGGCAGGCATTTGCGGATGCTGTCGAATTCGACTGGTAGAAGGCGAAGTTAGCCCGTTGAAGAAATCAGCGATGGAGGACGACGGAACGATTCTGTGCTGTAGCTGTGTTCCCAAAACGGCAATCAGGCTGGAGAGCTAAACCGCCTGCTCAAGGCTGAAACTGTCAACAACGGCCTGCGGTTTCAGTCTGTCATTCATGATTTTAATCGCATCGCCAAGCTGCATCGTACGCCCGGCGATAACCACGCCAGGTTGCGCAAGCAGGCAAAGCGCGGCGTTTTCACCCGGCTCAACCACTAACAGGTTTACCTGTTCATCGGTATCGCTTAAATCAACACAGGCTGCGTCACCCACGACCGGCGACCAGTTAATACCGTGTGCGACAAAGTGCCAGCTTTTTGGCATTTGCGGTTTGAGATAACGAATCGCCACCAGCGCATTAAGCACCAGTTCCGCTTTTTGTTCTTTGGCTAAATCCAGGTAGCGACATTTTTCTTCAAAGGAAAAATAAAGCGCGGCGTCATCAACACAAAAACCAGACGGAGAAAATGCATCAGGAGTGAGCATTTTACGAGCAAAACGCGAACGGAATAACATGCCATTGGCTAAATCGAGCATCATACGATCGTGCTCTTCATCATAATACCAGCGCCAGTTATCGTCGGGTTTAATTCGCATCAGTTTCTCTCCTTTCCTTAATCATCACCGTTACGACAGTATCCTTTTGCCGCTTCGTTTATTGCCCTAATAATAAAAGCTCAGAATGTTTAAATAAGCAACAGTAAAGGAATATAAAACAACCAGGGCTAGAAATAAAGCCCTGGATTGTGATTAAGGTAGCATTCAGATATTGCTGACGATTTCTTTTATCAACGGCGGACCTTTAAAAATAAAGCCCGAATAAATCTGTACGAGGGTTGCACCAGCAGCTATTTTCTCACGTGCAGCAATCACCGAGTCGATACCACCAACGCCAATAATCGGCAGCTGACCTTTTAATTCCTGAGACAACTGGCGAATAATTTCTGTACTTTTTAATTGCAACGGTCGACCGCTCAGACCACCCATTTGATCGCAATTTTTCATTCCCTGAACAAGAGAACGATCGAGGGTGGTGTTAGTCGCAATTACGCCATCAATATTATGGCGAACTAAACTATCGGCGACCTGGATCAGTTCTTCCACAGAAAGATCCGGCGCGATCTTTACCGCCACCGGAACATATTTATGGTGGATCGCTTGCAGATCGTTTTGCTTATTTTTAATTGCCGTCAGGAGATCGTCCAGCGCCTCGCCGTATTGCAGCGTACGTAATCCCGGCGTATTCGGCGAAGAGATATTAATCGCGATATAACCAGCATAGGCATAGACTTTTTCCATACAAATCAGATAGTCATCTTTGCCGTTCTCTACTGGGGTATCTTTGTTCTTACCAATATTAATACCCAGAATACCGTCGAAATGCGATTTTTTAACGTTCTCAACCAGGTTATCAACCCCGTGGTTATTAAACCCCATGCGGTTGATCAAACCTTCTGCATCGACCAGACGGAACAGACGCGGTTTATCGTTACCCGGCTGAGGGCGTGGCGTCACGGTACCAATCTCAATGGAACCAAATCCCATCGCGCCGAGCGCATCAATGCACTCCCCGTCTTTATCCAGTCCGGCAGCAAGCCCGAGCGGATTTTTAAACGTCAACCCCATACAGGTAACCGGTTTTGCCGGTACTTTCTGGCGCACAAGCGCTTCAAGCGGTGTGCCGGTAATGCGACGTAATTGCTGGAATGTCAATTCATGAGCGCGCTCTGGATCGAGCTGAAAAAGGGCTTTACGAACGAAGGGGTAGTACATGAACTCTCCTGGATTCCCGGTGTGCAAACCGGGGGCGTATTATGTGCGATCGCGAGCAAAAAGGGAATTGACCTGCGGCAATAAATAGCAATCGTTTTCCTCCTTCTGCCGTTTTATTCATTTTTCAACTTTTCTATCCCGTATAAATCATTTCGATAAACAAAATCTCTCTGCCAGACTGCACAAATTGTTATCAATGTTAAATAAAAGCGAACAATTGGTTATAAGGGGAGATTGAAATTATGCGCGTCATTACTCTGGCGGGAAGCCCACGCTTCCCCTCTCGCTCCAGCGCGTTACTGGAATACGCCCGAGAAAAACTGAACGGCCAGGATGTCGAAGTCTGTCACTGGAATCTGCACAACTTTGCCCCAGAAGACCTGATTTATGCGCGCTTCGACAGCCCGTCGCTGAAAACCTTTGTCGAACAACTACACGACGCCGACGGATTGATTGTGGCAACACCAGTCTACAAAGCAGCTTACTCCGGTGCGTTGAAAACGTTGCTCGACCTGCTTCCCGAACGCGCACTGGAAGGCAAAGTGGTTTTGCCACTGGCAACAGGCGGTACCGTGGCGCATTTACTGGCCGTTGATTACGCACTTAAGCCGGTGCTGAGCGCGTTAAAAGCCCAGGAAATCCTGCACGGTGTTTTTGCTGATGATTCACAGGTGATTGATTATCAACATAAACCGCAGTTTACGCCCAACCTGCAACTGCGTCTGGACAATGCACTCGACACCTTCTGGCTGGCGTTGCATCGTCGCGACATCCAACTCCCTCAATTGAATGCTCTGCGAGGTGCCGCTCATGCTTGATTTTCTCAGGCGTCACACGCCTTGGCTGGCGTTGACCGGATTGCTGTCACTTTCAACGCTCGCCCATGCCGCAGAGTCTGCACCAGACGCGCTGCGCATAGGCTACCAGAAAGGGAGCGTCAGCATGGTGCTGGCTAAAAGCCATCAGCTACTGGAGAAACGCTACCCACAGACCAAAATCTCGTGGATTGAGTTCCCGGCAGGGCCGCAAATGCTGGAAGCACTCAATATCGGCAGTATCGATCTCGGCAGTACCGGTGACATTCCGCCGATTTTCGCCCAGGCAGCCGGGGCCGATCTGGTTTACGTGGGCGTCGAGCCGCCCAAACCGAAAGCCGAAGTGATTCTGGTGCCAAAAAATAGCCCGATCAAGAGCGTCGCGCAGCTTAAAGGACATAAAGTCGCCTTCCAGAAAGGCTCCAGCGCCCACAATTTACTGCTCCGGGCGCTGCAACAGGCCGGACTGAAATTTACCGATATTCAACCAACGTATCTGACTCCCGCCGATGCGCGAGCGGCCTTTCAGCAAGGAAACGTGGATGCGTGGGCTATCTGGGATCCCTATTATTCCGCCGCGTTACTGCAAGGTGATGTACGCGTACTGAAGGACGGCTCAGACCTCAAGCAAACCGGTTCGTTTTATCTCGCCGCCCGTCCTTATGCCGAGAAAAATGGCGCTTTTGTATTTGGCGTACTGGATACCTTTAGCCAGGCCGATGCGCTAACGCTCAACCAGCGCCAGCAAAGCATTACCCTGCTGGCCAAAACCATGGGGCTGCCAGAGCCGGTGATTGCGTCTTATCTTGATCACCGGCCGCCAACGACCATCTCGCCCGTCAGCGCCTCTGTTGCCGCTCTGCAACAACAAACCGCCGATCTGTTTTATGACAACCGTTTGGTGCCGAAAAAAATCGATATTCGCCAGCGTATCTGGCAACCCACTCAGCAGGCAGGAGAAAAATTATGAGTCTGAATATGTTCTGGTTTTTACCCACCCACGGTGACGGTCATTATCTTGGAACGGAAGAAGGTTCGCGCCCGGTCGATCACAGTTATCTGCAACAAATCGCGCAAACGGCCGATCGTCTTGGATTTACCGGCGTCCTGATCCCAACCGGTCGCTCTTGCGAAGATGCCTGGCTGGTCGCCGCTTCGATGATCCCGGTCACCCAGAGATTAAAGTTTCTGGTCGCGCTGCGCCCAAGCGTCACCTCGCCAACGGTTGCCGCACGTCAGGCTGCGACGCTCGACAGACTCTCAAATGGCCGGGCGTTATTTAACCTGGTGACCGGCAGCGATCCACAGGAGCTGGCAGGTGACGGCGTGTTCCTCGATCACACAGAACGATATGAAGCCTCTGCTGAATTTACTCAGGTCTGGCGGCGCTTGCTGCAAGGTGAAACGGTGGATTTCAACGGCAAACATATTCATGTCCGCGGCGCGAAGCTGCTTTTCCCTCCCGTTCAACAACCCCGGCCACCACTTTATTTTGGCGGCTCGTCTGATGTCGCACAAGACCTTGCTGCCGAGCAGGTTGATCTCTATCTGACCTGGGGCGAGCCGCCGGAACAGGTGAAAGCTAAGATTGAACAGCTGCGGGCCAAAGCAGCGGCGCTCGGGCGCAAGATCCGCTTTGGTATTCGTCTGCATGTGATCGTACGGGAGACAACCCACGAGGCGTGGCAGGCAGCGGATCGTCTGATAGCCCACCTTGATGACGACACCATTGCCAAAGCCCAGGCCGCCTTCTCAAGAACGGATTCGGTTGGTCAGCAGCGAATGGCTGCACTGCACAATGGTAAACGCGACAAACTGGAAATTAGTCCGAACCTGTGGGCAGGCGTTGGACTGGTACGCGGTGGCGCGGGTACCGCGCTGGTCGGAGATGGTCCGACTGTCGCGGCGCGTATCAACGAGTATGCCGCGCTGGGAATCGACAGCTTTGTGTTGTCCGGATACCCACATCTGGAAGAGGCGTACAAAGTTGGCGAGCTACTGTTCCCGCATCTGGATGTTTCGATACCTGAAATTCCACAGCCACAGCGTCTGCACCAACAAGGCGAAGCGGTTGCAAACGAATTTATCCCGCGCAAAATCGCGCAAAGCTAAGGAGCGGCTAATGGCAACGCCGAAAAACAGGTGGTTATTACGCCTCGCGCCCTGGTTTTTACCGGTAGGTTTGGTGGCGCTCTGGCAGCTCGCATCTTCAATGGGCTGGCTGTCCACTCGCATTCTGCCCTCTCCGGAAGGTGTTATCGAAGCTTTCTGGACGCTTTCCGCCAGCGGCGAGCTTTGGCAGCATCTGGCCATCAGTTCCTGGCGCGCGCTGATCGGATTCTCCATCGGTGGATCGATTGGCCTGACACTGGGACTTATCAGCGGTCTTTCGCGTTGGGGAGAACGCCTGCTGGATACCTCGGTGCAGATGCTGCGTAACGTACCGCATCTGGCGCTGATCCCGCTGGTGATTTTGTGGTTCGGCATTGATGAATCCGCCAAGATCTTTCTCGTGGCGTTGGGCACACTGTTCCCAATTTACATCAACACCTGGCATGGGATCCGTAATATCGATCGTGGGCTGGTAGAAATGGCGCGCAGCTATGGATTATCCGGCTTTTCACTGTTTGTTCATGTGATCCTCCCCGGCGCCCTGCCCTCGATTATGGTCGGCGTGCGTTTTGCTCTCGGGCTGATGTGGCTGACGCTGATTGTGGCGGAAACCATTTCTGCCAATGCCGGTATTGGTTACCTGGCGATGAACGCCCGCGAATTTCTGCAAACCGATGTGGTCGTGGTGGCCATTATTCTCTACGCCCTGCTCGGCAAACTTGCCGACGTCAGCGCCCAACTGCTGGAGCGAGTCTGGCTACGCTGGCATCCGGCTTACCATGTAAAGGAGGCTACCGTATGAATACCGCTCGCCTGAACCAGGGTACACCGCTGTTGCTGAGCGCCGTGACAAAACAATACGCCGCCAATACAGTGCTCAATCAATTAGATTTGCATATTCCGGCCGGACAGTTTGTTGCCGTGGTTGGCCGCAGCGGCGGTGGTAAAAGTACATTGCTGCGTCTGCTGGCAGGGCTGGAATCGCCCACCTCAGGCGCATTACTTGCCGGAACCACCCCACTGGCGGAAATTCAGGATGATACACGTATGATGTTCCAGGATGCGCGTCTGCTGCCATGGAAGACGGTTATCGATAATGTGGGCCTGGGTCTGAAAGGTCAGTGGCGCGATGCGGCCCGAGATGCGCTGGCCGCAGTTGGGCTGGAGAGTCGTGCTCACGAATGGCCGGCTGCGCTGTCCGGTGGACAAAAACAGCGTGTAGCCCTGGCACGGGCATTAATTCATCGCCCCGGTTTGCTGCTGCTGGATGAACCCCTCGGCGCTCTGGATGCCCTAACCCGCCTTGAAATGCAGGATCTGATCGTCTCTTTATGGCAAGAGCACGGCTTTACCGTACTGCTGGTCACTCATGACGTCAGTGAAGCGGTGGCAATGGCCGATCGCGTGTTGCTGATTGAGGACGGAAAAATCGGACTGGATCTTACGGTGGATATTCAGCGCCCCCGCCGTTTGGGATCGGTACGGTTAGCCGATCTGGAAGCAGAAGTGTTGAACCGGGTTATGAAACGCGGCGAGACGGAACAACCGATCCTTCGACATGGATAACCGCTCAGAAAACCAGGCCCGGTAGCGCTTACCGGGCCTTTTGCCGGATGGCGGCGTTACCGCCTTATCCGGCCTACTAAACTACAGGTCAACGTTTCAGGCTAACGCTTTGTCAATCTTCTCGAACAGATCGCCGGAGAGATTCTCCAGACCTTTCAGCTGTTCCAGCGCCGCACGCATTTTCGCCTGACGTTTTGCATCATAACGTTTTAAGCGAATCAGCGGCTCAATCAGACGTGACGCCACCTGCGGGTTACGACTATTAAGCTCAGTCAACATGTCGACCAGGAACTGATATCCACTACCATCTTCCGCATGGAATGCCGCCGGGTTGCTACCCGCAAAGGCACCGATCAGCGAACGAATTCGGTTCGGGTTACTCATACTGAAAGAGCGATGCTTCAGCAGGCCGCGTACCGTTTCCAGCACGTTTTTCGCCGGGCTGGTGGATTGCAGGATAAACCATTTGTCCATCACCAGACCGTCATGGTGCCACTTATCGTCATACTCCTGCATTAGCGCGTCGCGACAAGGCAGCTGCGCCGCCACTGCCGCGGATAGCGCCGCCAGCGCATCGGTCATATTGTTCGCTTCACGATACTGCTTGCTTACCAGTGTGTCAGCCAGATGAGTTTCGCCAAAGGCCAGGAAACGCAGGCAGGCGTTACGCAGCGTACGCTTGCCAATATCGGCATGCTCAACGCGGTACTCATCAAGATGATTAGCGTTATAGATGGCGAGGAATTCATCTGCCAGCTCGGCCGCCAGCGTGCGGGTTAACGCTTCGCGTACTTCGGTTATCGCCACCGGATCGATGATATCGAACAGTTCGGCTATTTCATTTACTGAAGGCAGCGTCAGGATCTCTGCCGCCAGCGCCGGATCGATTTTCTCATCCAGTAAAATTGCGCGGAATGCATCAGCCACGTGTACCGGCAGCGACAGCGGTTGTCCCTGCTGATGACGGGCAACGTTAAGCTTAATATAGGTCGCCAGCAGGCTTTGCGCCGCGTCCCAACGAGAGAAATCGTTACGCGCATGACGCATCAGGAAGGTCAACTGCTGATCGCTCCATTTGTATTCCAGTTTTACCGGCGCGGAGAATTCGCACAGCAGCGCCGGAACCGGCTGGAAGTAGACGTTATCAAAGACAAACGTCTGCTCTGCCTGGGTGACGTTGAGTACAGAATTCACCGGGTGCCCGCCTTTTTGTAGCGGGATCACTTTCCCTTCGTTGTCATACAACTCGAGGGCGAAAGGAATATGCAGCGGCTGTTTTTCGGCCTGATCCGGCGTGGCCGGCGTGCGCTGGCTGATCGTCAGCGTGTACTGCTCAGTTGACGGATTGTAGTCATCACGCACGGTCAGAATCGGCGTACCGGACTGACTGTACCAGCGGCGGAAATGGGAGAGATCAACGTTAGAAGCATCTTCCATCGCCTGCACGAAATCATCACAAGTTGCAGCACTTCCGTCATGACGCTCAAAGTACAGTTGCATCCCTTTCTGGAAGTTAGCCTCACCGAGCAGGGTGTGGATCATACGAATGACTTCAGCGCCCTTTTCGTACACGGTCAGGGTATAGAAGTTGTTCATTTCAATGACCATATCCGGACGGATAGGATGCGCCATCGGGCTGGCATCTTCAGCAAACTGCAGACCACGCATGGTGCGCACATTGCTGATGCGGTTTACCGCGCGTGAGCCGAGATCGGAACTGAACTCTTGATCGCGGAACACAGTTAAGCCTTCTTTCAGGCTCAACTGGAACCAGTCACGGCAGGTCACACGGTTGCCGGTCCAGTTGTGAAAATACTCATGACCGATAACGCGCTCAATATCGAGGTAGTCTTTGTCGGTGGCGGTATCGGTACGTGCCAGCACATATTTGGAGTTAAAGACGTTCAGACCTTTATTCTCCATCGCGCCCATGTTGAAGAAATCCACGGCGACAATCATATAGATGTCGAGGTCATACTCGAGGCCAAAGCGCTCTTCATCCCATTTCATGGAGTTTTTCAGCGAGGTCATCGCCCACGGCGCGCGGTCAAGGTTGCCGCGATCGACGTACAGTTCCAGCGCCACCTCACGCCCGGAACGGGTGGTAAAGGTATCGCGCAGAACGTCGAAATCACCGGCTACCAACGCAAACAGATAGCACGGTTTCGGGAACGGGTCCTGCCACTGTACCCAGTGACGACCATTTTCCAGTTCGCCCTGCGCCACACGGTTACCGTTGGAGAGCAGGAACGGATATTGGGTTTTATCGGCGATAATTTTGGTGGTAAAACGCGCCAGAACATCGGGTCTGTCGAGATACCAGGTAATATGGCGGAACCCTTCTGCTTCACACTGGGTGCACAGCGCTTCGCCAGACTGGTACAGCCCTTCCAGCGCAGTATTGGCCGCTGGGCTAATTTCATTCACGATACGCAGCGTAAAACGCTCCGGCAACTGACTAATGACCAGAGTGCCCTCTTCTTCTTTATACTCTGTCCACGGCTCGTCGTTCACGTGGATCGACACCAGGGTCAGATCTTCGCCATTCAGGCGCAGGGGCACATCAGACGCGCCATGACGGACAGCCTGGCTCACTGCGGTGACCACGGTTTTTTCAGCATCCAGGTCAAAGGTCAAGTCAATATCAGTAATCTGGTAATCCGGCGCACGATAGTCGTGACGGTATTTGGCTTGTGGCTGTTGTGTCATAAAAAAACCTTTAGCATCTTTAATAGAGTCTCGGCTTCAGTCTATTCCTGTTGCGTAAATCGCGCTACGCAGAATGTTCATCTTTTCAGGCACAAACACCCTTTTTGCTACATTTTCATAACACGTGGCACGAATTGCCCTCGACCAGAAAGAGAGCTTATGGTGTGATCGGGGTTCAATAAATCGCTAAACAGGGTATACTCCAGCGGTTTTCTTAGTTGTTTATTGTACTAAACGCTCCCGTGAGAGGATGCTACTGCGCACCTATGACACAATTCGCTTCTCCTGTTCTGCACTCGCTGCTGGATACAGACGCTTATAAGTTGCATATGCAGCAAGCCGTTTTTCACCACTACTATGATGTACAAGTAGCGGCTGAATTTCGTTGCCGTGGCGATGACCTGCTCGGTATTTATGCCGATTCTATTCGTGAGCAGGTGAATGCTATGCAGCACCTGCGACTGCAGGAGGATGAGTACCAGTGGCTCTCCGGCCTGCCATTCTTTAAAGCTGATTACCTCACCTGGCTACGTGATTTCCGCTATAACCCGGAACAGGTTCACGTCACCAATGATAACGGCAAGCTAAACATCCGCTTAACCGGGCCATGGCGTGAAGTGATCATGTGGGAAGTTCCGCTGTTGGCGGTTATCAGTGAACTGGTGCACCGTTACCGTTCACCTGAATCAGGCGTCCCGCAGGCACTCGATGAGCTGGAAAGCAAACTAGTCGAATTCTCTGCTTTAACGAAAGATGTCGATATGTCCCGCTTCCATCTGATGGATTTCGGTACGCGCCGTCGTTTTTCGCGCGAAGTACAGCAGGCTATCGTTAAACGCCTGCAGCAAGAGCCTTGGTTTGTCGGCACCAGTAACTACGATCTGGCCCGCCGCCTGTCATTAACCCCAATGGGTACGCAGGCGCATGAGTGGTTCCAGGCTCATCAGCAAATCAGTCCAGAACTTGCCACCAGCCAGCGCGTAGCCCTGGCAGCCTGGTTAAATGAATACCCTGATCAACTCGGCATTGCATTGACCGATTGCATCACCATGGACGCATTTTTACGCGACTTTGGCGTTGAGTTCGCTACCCGCTACCAAGGGTTACGCCATGACTCAGGCGATCCGGTGGAATGGGGTGAAAAAGCCATCGCTCATTATGAAAAACTGGGTATTGATCCGCTGAGCAAAACGCTGGTCTTCTCAGATAATCTCGATCTGAAAAAAGCGATTGAACTCTACCGCCACTTCTCTTCCCGCGTACAGTTGAGTTTTGGTATTGGGACACGGCTAACATGCGACATTCCGCAGGTTAAGCCACTCAATATTGTGATCAAGCTGGTGGAATGTAACGGCAAACCGGTGGCGAAGTTATCTGACAGCCCGGGTAAAACCATCTGCCACGATAAAGCATTTGTTCGTGCACTGCGCAAAGCCTTCGATCTCCCGCATATCAAAAAAGCCAGTTAAGCCTTCCAGGGAGCCATTTTGGCTCCCTTTTTCGCGTTTATTTCCGAAATCTTTCACTCCAGCTACGAATTCTGCTTGTCTGATTGCAGATGCCAGGTAACATAGGTATCCCCCCATTACGGGTGGACATGTGTTTATATATCCGACTATTAACAGAGAGAATATTATGAGCGTTGTGCCTGTAGCCGACGTACTCCAGGGCCGCGTAGCCGTTGACAGCGAAGTCACCGTGCGCGGATGGGTGCGTACCCGCCGAGATTCAAAAGCTGGCATCTCCTTCCTCGCCGTTTATGACGGTTCCTGCTTTGATCCTGTACAGGCCGTCATCAATAATTCTCTGCCCAATTACAATCAGGACGTACTGCGCCTGACGACGGGTTGTTCAGTTATCGTAACGGGTAAAGTCGTTGCATCTCCTGGACAAGGACAGAGCTTTGAAATTCAGGCCACTGAGGTTGAAGTAACCGGCTGGGTTGAAGATCCTGACACTTACCCAATGGCAGCCAAGCGTCACAGCATTGAGTATCTGCGTGAAGTGGCGCACATGCGTCCGCGTACCAACATGATTGGTGCGGTAGCGCGTGTACGTCATACGCTGGCGCAAGCTCTGCATCGTTTCTTCCACGAGCAGGGTTTCTTTTGGGTATCGACTCCGTTGATCACCGCTTCCGATACGGAAGGTGCCGGTGAAATGTTCCGTGTTTCTACGCTGGATCTGGAAAACCTGCCGCGTAACGATCAAGGCAAAGTCGATTTCGATAAAGACTTCTTTGGTAAAGAAGCCTTCCTGACCGTTTCCGGTCAGCTGAACGGTGAAACCTACGCCTGCGCCCTGTCCAAAATTTATACTTTTGGCCCGACGTTCCGTGCAGAAAACTCTAACACCAGTCGTCACCTGGCAGAGTTCTGGATGCTGGAACCAGAAGTGGCTTTTGCTGACCTGAATGATGTTGCAGGCCTGGCTGAAGCGATGCTGAAGTACGCGTTTAAAGCCGTACTGGCAGAGCGTGCGGATGATATGAAATTCTTCGCTGAACGTGTCGACAAAGATGCGATTTCACGCCTGGAACGTTTCATTGACGCCGACTTCGCGCAGGTGGACTACACCGACGCGGTAAGCATTCTCGAAAAATGCGGCAAGCAGTTTGAAAACCCGGTTTACTGGGGAGTGGATCTCTCTTCCGAGCACGAACGTTATCTTGCTGAAGAGCACTTTAAAGCGCCGGTGGTGGTGAAAAACTACCCGAAAGATATCAAAGCGTTTTATATGCGCCTTAACGAAGACGGTAAAACCGTTGCTGCAATGGACGTACTGGCCCCGGGAATCGGTGAAATCATCGGTGGTTCTCAGCGTGAAGAGCGCCTGGACGTGCTGGATGCCCGTATGCTGGAAATGGGTCTGAACAAAGAGGATTACTGGTGGTATCGCGACCTGCGTCGCTACGGTACCGTTCCGCATTCCGGCTTCGGATTGGGCTTCGAGCGTCTGATCGCTTACGTCACCGGCGTACAGAACGTCCGTGACGTTATTCCGTTCCCGCGTACTCCACGTAACGCCACCTTCTAAACGTGCGTTATTGTTTCAAAGGCCAGCATTGCTGGCCTTTTTTATACCCTTTTCGTGTTATCTGGATACCCATCTCACGTTAAACACAACCTTTCACCCCCCTCCACCTGTTACGTAATATTTCATCGCAATACATTTGCACAAAAAATAATCAGCAATTTTATTGTGGATTAGCATTTTCTGATTAAATAGTACATTTTTTAGCCTCACGCACGGCACTCCAGACGTCCAAAAATCGTTACCTGTAAAATCCGAACTTTCCTGCATAACGGATAAAAAATGACCTTAGCAAAATTAAACATAAGAAAATCATATAAATAGAAATAAAAACGAGAATTTTAAGCGCAGGGGCATCCGAAGTTTGACGCTGTTCACAAAGTTGCACAAAAATAACATTTTGTTACACATTTTTTCTTTTTGAAACCAAATCTTTATATTTGTAGCACTTTGACGGTAGCGAAACGGTAGTTTGAATGGAAAGATGCCTGTCAGACACATAAAGACACCAAACTCTCATCAATAGTTCCGTAAATTTTGATTGACGGAATTTATTGGCGGCAGTGGCAGGTGTCATATAAAAACCGATGAGGGTAATAAATAATGATGAAGCGCAATATTCTGGCAGTGGTTATCCCTGCTCTGCTGGTAGCCGGGGCAGCTAACGCTGCAGAAGTTTATAACAAAGATGGCAACAAACTGGATATCTACGGTAAAACCGTTGGTCTGCACTATTTCTCTGACAGCGCTGATAACGATGGCGATCAGACTTATGCTCGTCTTGGTTTCAAAGGGGAAACTCAGATTAATTCCGATCTGTCCGGCTACGGTCAGTGGGAATACAACTTTGCCGGTAACAATTCTGAAGGCGGCAGCGACGCTCAGAACGGTAACAAAACCCGTCTGGCATTTGCTGGTCTGAAATATGCCGATCTGGGCTCTTTCGACTACGGTCGTAACTACGGTATCGTTTACGATGCGCTGGGTTACACCGATATGCTGCCAGAGTTTGGTGGTGATACCGCGTACAGCGACAACTTCTTCGTTGGTCGTGTTGGTGGTGTTGCAACCTACCGTAACTCTAACTTCTTCGGTCTGGTTGACGGCCTGAACTTCGGTATCCAGTATCTGGGTAAAAACGAGCGTGATGGCAATACCGGTCGTTCTAACGGCGATGGCGTTGGCGGATCTGTAAGCTACGAAATGGATGGCTTCGGTATCGTCGGTGCATACGGCGCTGCTGACCGCACCAACGCGCAGGAAAACTCTTTCTACGGCAACGGCGGTAAAAAAGCTGAGCAGTGGGCTACCGGGGTGAAATACGATGCTAACAACATCTACCTGGCGGCAAACTACGGTGAAACCCGTAACGCAACCCGCATCTCAGGTGCTGGTAACAGCGGCTTCGCAAACAAAACTGAAGACGTGTTCGTCGTTGCTCAGTACCAGTTCGATTTCGGTCTGCGTCCGTCCATCTCCTACAACAAATCTAAAGCGAAAGACGTAGAAGGTATCGGTGACGTAGATCTGGTTGATTACTTCGAAGTTGGTGCGACCTACTACTTCAACAAAAACATGTCCACCTATGTTGACTACCAGATCAACCAGATTGACTCTGACAACAAACTGGGCGTGAACTCTGACGACATCGTTGCAGTCGGTATCGTTTACCAGTTCTAATAGCAGACCTCTTTGTTAAATGCCTAAAAAACAGGACTTCGGTCCTGTTTTTTTATCTCTGCTAGCGGATTCTTGCGTCTTAAAAAAACACCTCAGCTTTTCGTCAGTAACGGTTGGCATTTTGTAAATCTACCGTTAACCTGATAGCGGACTTCCCTTCTGTAATCACTATGGAACCTCGTCATGTTTGAGAACATTACCGCCGCTCCTGCCGACCCCATTTTGGGTCTGGCTGATTTGTTTCGTACCGATGACCGCCCTGGAAAAATAAACCTCGGGATCGGTGTATATAAAGATGAGACAGGCAAAACGCCGGTACTGACCAGCGTTAAAAAAGCCGAGCAATATATACTGGAAAATGAAACCACCAAAAATTACCTTGGCATTGACGGTATTCCAGAGTTTGGTCGTTGCACTCAGGAATTACTGTTTGGTAAAGAGAGTTCGCTTATCAACGACAAACGCGCACGTACAGCACAGACCCCTGGCGGTACTGGCGCACTGCGTGTGGCAGCTGATTTCCTGGCGAAAAACACGTCGGCTAAACGCGTATGGGTGAGCAATCCAAGCTGGCCTAACCATAAGAGCGTGTTTAACTCCGCCGGTCTGGAAGTTCGTGAATACAACTATTACGATGCGGCGAACCATTCTTTAGACTTTGATGCGCTGCTGGCAAGCCTCAGCGAAGCGCAGGCTGGCGACGTGGTGTTATTTCACGGCTGCTGCCATAACCCAACCGGTATCGACCCTACTCTGGAGCAGTGGCAAACGCTGGCCCAGCTTTCTGTCGAAAAAGGTTGGTTGCCGCTGTTTGACTTCGCATACCAGGGCTTTGCCCGTGGCCTGGAAGAAGATGCAGAAGGTCTGCGCGCATTCGCAGCGCTGCACAAAGAGCTGATCGTCGCTAGCTCCTACTCCAAGAACTTTGGTCTGTACAATGAGCGCGTAGGCGCCTGTACGCTGGTTGCAGCCGATGCTGAAACCGTTGACCGTGCGTTTAGCCAGATGAAATCCGCCATTCGCGCTAACTACTCCAACCCGCCAGCACACGGCGCTTCCGTCGTCGCCACTATTCTGAGCAACGACGCGCTGCGTGCTATCTGGGAACAGGAACTGACTGATATGCGCCAACGCATTCAGCGCATGCGTCTACTGTTCGTGAATACGCTGCAGGAGAAAGGTGCAAACCGCGACTTCAGCTTTATCATCAAACAGAACGGCATGTTCTCATTCAGCGGCCTGACCAAAGAACAGGTTCTGCGTCTGCGTGAAGAATTTGGCGTCTATGCCGTCGCTTCCGGACGCGTAAACGTGGCAGGAATGACGCCAGATAATATGGCGCCGCTGTGCGAAGCGATTGTCGCAGTACTGTAATCTATCGCACACAAAAAAGGCCGCAAACGCGGCCTTTTTATTTATTAAACGAATTACCAGACAGGCATTTCATCCTGCAGGAACGGGTTATGTAGCCGTTCATTACCCAGCGTAGAGAGTGGGCCGTGACCCGGAATAAACGTCACGTCATCGCCTAACGGCAATAGTTTACGTTTAATCGAATCGATCAGTTGGCTGTGATCACCGCGCGGGAAATCGCTGCGCCCTACGCCACCTTTGAAAATCACATCACCAGAAATCAGTAATTTTGATTGCTCATCAAAGAAGACCACATGTCCCGGTGTATGACCCGGACAATGCAGAACCTGTAACGTCACGTTGCCAACGCTTATCCGGTCACCTTCATTCAACCAGCGATCGGGCGTCAGCGGCTCACAATCTCCCAGGCCAAACATGCGGCTCTGAGCAGGGAGTCCCTGTAACCAGAACTCATCTTCTTTTTCCGGGCCAATAACCGGTACACCATAATGCTGTGCCAGTTCAGCCGCCGCTCCAACATGGTCAAGATGACCGTGAGTAAGCAGGATCTGCATTAGCGTCAGACCGCTGGCATCCACTTCCTGTTTGATTTTCTCGGCATCGCCGCCGGGATCGACCAGCGCGGCCAGACGAGTTTGCTCACACCAGATTAGCGAGCAGTTCTGGGCGAAGGCAGTGACCGGAATAATACGATAGTTCATACAGCTCCTGTTTCATTAAGCTTATGGATCACCAGTGCCGTGCAGGGCCGGTGTCAATATGCACAAAGTTACTGCTGGGGTAGTATCCTACACCACCTGCGCGCATAGATAACGCAGCTTTGCGAATATTACTTAATGCAATGCCTTCAATATGAAAATCCATGGCCTGACCTTTAGTGTGGTAGCTTTTCTTGGCCACACCACGGCTACGTGCACGGAGTTCATTATTGGTATCGATAGAGCGATAGCCTGAAATCAGCTGTACGGGTTTACGCGTGCCAAGCAGACCCTGCAGACGGAAGAGTTGATCAAACAATCCCGGGTCAATGGATTTCACTTTATTGGCCCGAAAGTCACGGAAAAAGTGGTTAAGTTTTGCTAATTCGTCCTGAATATAGCCCCTGCCATCAAAAAACTCTGCTTTTATTGACTCACCGGTATGCAGGTTATTCAGAGTCAATATACGCGGACGTGGGGTAGAGAGTGTTGCAAACGCAGGCGTAGGCAAGATGGCAGCGCCGAGGGCAATACCACCAAGCGCCAGCAGTTTGCGGCGATTAGCGTCAAATTTGTCCATGGTATTAAGGTCTACAAGGTCAATGTTATCGTATGTATGCTCTAGCGCACGCGGGAAACCTTATCTGGCTAAGTAGTCCACGTCAAGGCTCCCAACCCCAGGAAATACGGGGCTCACAGCCATTTTGCCCCGTTTCCAGCATAACTTACGACAATCATTTTCCTCGAACTGCTTCATTTATCTGATTAATTGCTCGGCTTTTGACACAATTTGTGCGCTGGATCGCGCTGTCAGATCGTAATTGTAAATATCTGTACGATACTGCGTGCGCCCATCAGGGCCGACAAATGCGGTCAGATAGTAGAGGTTGACCGGAATATTCTGGCGAATATTCACATACCGCGTATCCCCTTGCTTCAGGGCATCCGAGATGCGTGAATCATTCCAACCCGCGTCCTGTAGCAGCATATTCGCCAGCTCAGATGCCTTGTTCACACGCACGCATCCGGAGCTTAACGCCCGCGTATCTTTCTGGAACAGATTGTGGTTCGGCGTATCGTGCAGATAAATAGCGTCCGAACTCGGCATATTGAATTTATAGCGTCCGAGCGAGTTACGTGCACCCGGAGCCTGCTGAAAGCGGAACGGCAGATTGGACGCAGTGATGGTCGCCCAATCAACCTGCCACGGATCTATCGTCTCTTTACTGTTCCAGCCGCGCATTACGGTATAGCCATGACGTTCAAGATATCCCGGATCATTCCATAACTTAGGCAGAATATCTTTACGTGCCAGCGTCGGCGGAACGTTCCACGGTGGGTTAACGACCACGTTATTTAGCGCACTGCTCATCATCGGCGTTTTACGATCGGGACGCCCGACAATAACGCGCGAGGCCAGCACCTGATTGCCATTCTGATAATAAACCAGCGAATAGGCAGGAATGTTCACCATGATACCGGTAGACAGCTCACTCGGCAGCAGGCGTAAGCGCTGAATATTTAACGCCAGCACGCCCGCACGCTGAGCAGGCGTCACGTTCAGCCAGTCACGTGTGGCTGGACCAATCGCGCCATCTGCGCCAAGTCCCTGCCACGTCTGAAAACGCTTTACCGCATCAACCAATTCACGATCGTAGGTGCCACGCCCTTCTTTGCCAGACGTACTGACGGCAGGCTCCTGCATCCCGGTTCGGCGCAAAATTTCACGCAGCGCGGGAATGTCATTACTCCAATCCCCCGGACGCAGCGTTACTGTACTGGTGAGCTGCGGCCAGGGACGTGTATCGCCCACCAGCTTGAGCAGTGATTCATGCATGGCTGCATACTGCGGATGTTGAGGCGCAAGGCTGGCCACAAATGAAGTCAGTTGACCGTTATCCAGTGCGACCTGCCACTGATTGATGACGGAAATCGGCGGCGTCGTTAGCGCATAGGGCTTATCGCTGTAAAGCCAGCGATTACCTTTGACAGGGATGTTAGCGATAAAGTGCAGATACCCCATCATCGCATCAGAGAGCACAATGTCTCTCGCCTGACCGGTTACTGCCGGGTCAGTCAGAAGTGCAACCCAGGTAGTGAACTGCGGCTGAAAGCCGGCAATTGCGACCTCGGCTAACTGTTGCTGAAATGCCTTTACCGCATCACGATTTTCCCACATCGGCTTCATTTCGCGTGCGGCATACAGCAGTTCCAGCTGGCTCATGTAAACCGGCGTATAACCTGCTGGCAGTTGAGAGTGTATTTCAGCGCGGGCTTTATCGACAGACACGCCTTCTGGCAGCGGTTGAATACCCGCCATGATAGCCGTCGCAGAAGATTGAACCTGCGGCTGCGATAATGCTGTTGGCTGTTCACTGACGGTCGCAGAGCTATCGCCAGGGATCATTTCAGGCTCATCGGCCTGAGCATTGAACAGTGGAGCGAATGTTACGGCCAGGCACAAACTGATTGCCGACAGCCGACGACCACACATTTTATTAAGCAACATCCCTTGCCCCCTGTTTTCTTTATCATACTCTGAATAGCCAGGCCGTCTGTATTCCCCTTTATTCTGACGAGGGTCGGACCTGTAAAACGCCAATACAAACTGAAGTATGACGAGCAAGCCTGTGACGCGTTAGGCTCACCTTTAGTATATAAACATCAAAAACTTTTTGCCTAACCTAATGTAAAGAAGTCTAAAGAAATTACACCAGGCATGAAGTCTTTTCGGAAAAAAATAAGGCGGCCATGTAGCCGTAATGCCAGTCAGTTAGCGCCTCAGTCTCAGTAAACTGGCGGAGGTAAAGAACATGCTATCTCGGAAATAGAGTTCCGTTCACCTCATGCTCATTGTTTCTCTGAAACACGGATTCCCGTGAACGTGTAAAGGGCGTTCTCCGCCACGCCCTTTACAATCCCGGCTCCCGGCTGAAAATTGCCGACGTGTTTCCGTAAGGCCGGGAGAGCCAGCATGGATGCTGGCTCAGGGCGCGCTTTGCAGGGATGCTTCCTCGCACCCGGCCCGATAGCCAGGAGGAATAAGCGGAGGGTATTGCGTAGCAACGATTTTCCCGCCGAGAGCCTGGGTTGCAAGGGAGGTGGCGGTGAGCCTCCCTTGCACGTTCACAGGTATCTGCGCTTCAGAGAAATGACACCACTGAGGTGAACGGAACCCTGAGCAAGAATCACATGTTCATCATACATGCTTAACTGATGAGCATTAGCCATGTAGCCGCCTTTTTGCTTAGCTTGCCTGCGAGGAGGCATCTTCAGTCCCCGGCAGTGGTTCCGGTAACTGAGGCGCAAATCCGCGCAGCCCCACCACGTGAACGTGTTCGGTGTTCTGGAAGACTTTACGCACCAGTTTGTAGGTGGTGCCTTTCTCTGGGCTGATGTTTTCCGGCGCAGCGATAATCAGCTGCATCTGCAAACGCTCACACAGCTCAAACAAGGTCGCAATAGAACGCGCATCGAGTCGTGCAGCTTCATCAAGGAACAGCAGTCGGCAAGGAGAGATATCTTTCCCGCGCAATCTGCGGCCTTCATCTTCCCAGCTTTGCACCACCATCACCAGAATAGACATCCCGGTCCCGATCGCTTCCCCCGTTGACAACGCACCAGACTCAGCACGCAGCCAGCCGTCAGAGCCACGGTTAACCTCAACTTCCATTTCCAGATAGTTACGATAATCCAGCAGCTCTTCACCAATGGTTTGCGGCGTGCGTTGCCCCATGTCTATCTGCGGATTCAGACGCTGATACAGCTTCGCCAGCGCTTCTGAGAAGGTCAGGCGATTGCTGTTAAACAGATCCTGATGCTGTTCATGCTGCTCTGAAAGTACGTCCAGCAAGGTAGCATGTGTTTCACGCACATTGACGTTCAGGCGAACGCTGTTGACCTGGCCAAACGACACGCTTTGCAGCCCCTGGTTCAGCATGCGAATACGGTTCTGTTCACGCTGAATGGTCTTACGAATAATATTCGCCACGCTGCGTGAGCTGATCGCCAGCTTCTGTTCACGTGAGGTTAACTCTTCCGTCAGACGGCTCAGCTCAATCTCCATCTGTTCAATGGCTTCCACCGGATCATCGGTACGAATAATATCCTGGCGAATACGTTCACGCAGATGCTGGTAAACCGCGACGAAGAACTGAATTTTGCGCTCTGGACGTTTTGGATCTTCAGACAGACGCAACACATCGCGCAGGTGCTCGTTATCCGCAACCGCCAGACGTAGCGCACCGAGCGCCTTATCCGACATCGAACGCAGTTCGTCACCGGAAAGATAGGCCAACTCGCGGCGGTGAAGACGACGTTCCACACCGTTATCTTTCACCATCCGCATGACTGCACACCAGCCGGCTTTGGCGGTGACTACCTGCTCGCGCATTTCATGATAATCACGTTCCAGCTTGCGCAGTCTGCGGGTCAGGTTTTCCATCTCCGCTTCGCAGAAGGTCAGTGCTTTCTCAAGTTGGTTGCGGCGTGCACGGTTGTTGCTGAGCTGCGCATGCAGTTCGTCACGGCGGATACGCGCGCGCTCTTCGGCACCACTGTCCGCACGAACGCCGATATCCTGCAGTTCACGTTGTAAATCGTTAAGCAGCTCTTTTTTGGTGTCAAAAGAGCTTTTCAGCGATGCCATGACCTGGTTGTACTGGCTTAACTGTGCGGCGTGGCTGCGCAGCGCTTCACGAGCGCGGGTACGTTCGGCTTCCGCCTGTTCCAGGCGTTCACGCAATTTTTCGTTCAGATCGCTATTGCCGCTCAGCATTTCGGATGAGTCGGAATAACTAAAGTGCGCCCGACGCTGTACGACTTCGGTCAGCGCAAAAGCCTGCTGACGCGCATCGCGCTGCATCTGCTGGGAGTACGCATAGTCTTCCTTCAGCTGTTCAAACTGCTCAGGGTCATTTTGCAGAACCGAAACGATAGGTTCCAGTTTCGCCAACTGATTGCCATGTTGCTGTACAAAACGCGCGGCTTCCTGAGCTTCATCCAGACGCTCGCGAATTTCGTCTACGCGATCGGCTAGCGTATCATCTGCCAGCAGATTCAAGCGCGGCAGCAGGCGGTTCAGCGCAGAGACGCCCTCTTTCGCCTGTTCAAACTGCATACGGCTTTGCTGGTTATCATTTTCATGATTGGTCAGCGCACGTTCCAGTTCAACGCGACGGCTATTCAGTTGGCGAATTTCCGCTTCTGGATCGGCTTCAAACGCCACCGACAGATGGCTGCCGATAAAGCGACTGAACGCCTGATGCAGACGTTGGGTTTTCTGGACGTCAAAGGAGAGCGTGGCGAAACGTTCAGACAGCCCTTCACGCTCGGCATGCAGGGTTTCGATACGGCTTTCACGTGCTGCACGCCCAAAAATAGGCACCGTCGGGAAGCGAGAATAACGCCACTGACGCTCGGCAGTTTTCACCACCACCGCATTTTCCAGTTCATCAACGCTGAAGACGCTGTCATCAAACGACTGCGGATCCCCTTCGATGAAATAGAGATCTTCCGGGCAATCCGTCAGCCCTTCAAGCTGTTCGGTAATCAGCGACAGATCCGGTACCACAATGGCATGACGCGAAGGACCGTATAGCGCAGAGAAGTACGGTGCATCTTCAAGGCTAACGTCATCATAAATTTCTGACAGCAGTACGCCGCCAAAGCGTTCCGCCAGCGCGTTCAGACGCTGATCTTCCGCCCCGCCCGGTTGACTTAAACGTTCAATCTCTTCATCAACTGCATTTTTACGTGCACCGACTTCATCACGCTCAACAATGGCCTCACGCTCGCGCTCCAGCAATTGTTGCAGATACTCAGTCACGTCCTGGCTGGAGGTAAACTCTTCGCCACACTGCTCGCTAAGCTGATTCAGGCTATTTTGCGCAGCCAGCCAGACAGGTGCCCGCTTCATCAAATGCTGAACACGGGATTGCAGCTGTTCCTGCTCCTGACGCAGTGTCATACGCTGTTCGCTGGCAGACGAGACGCTGTCCGACAAGGCGGCGATGCGCGCTTCCAGCTCCTGGTGCAGCGCTTCCAGCTCATCGATATCGAACTGTTTACCCTGACGCTTGCAGAATTCGGCCAGTAGACGCTCGGCATCCTGCTGTTCGCGCAGACGCTGCTCCAGTTCGCTCAGTCGCATACGCAACGGCTGAACCTGTTCCGCCAGATGGCGCTGCTCCACGCCTTCGCGCAGCAGTTCACGCGCCACGCTCCAGGCTTCACCGCGCGCCAGCGGGCCGTTGATAGCCGCCACCAGCTGATAAGCCTGTTCGAACTGGCTATGCGCGGTTTGCGCCACGCTCATTTTTTGTTCAAGCGTCAGCAGTTTTTCAGTGGCTTCCTGCTCTTTGGCCTGGAAAGTCTCCAGCCATTCGGCGGCGCTGTCGGCTGTCAGGTCCGGTAAGTGGCAGAGTTCTTTCGCCCGGTTTAGGGCCTGGATCGCCTGAGTATACTGGATGGCTCGCGTTTGCTGGACGTCCAGCGCTTGCTGGTAATCGGCAAGCTGGCTTTTCAGCTCATCCACTTCCAGCTCAGCGGCTTCTGCGCGGGCTTCGTTTTCATCCTGGCGGTCAACGGCTTCCGCGACCACCTCGTTTTGTTCTTCAAGACGGACCTGCAATTCTTCGAGATCCGCCTCGTAGCGTTCAATTTTTTCCTGCTGACGCAGCGCGGTTTGCACCAGATTCAGGTGATCGCTCGCGGCCTGGTAATCAGCTTCCAGATCGCCTTCCGCACCGTTGTGTTCACCCAGTTCACGCGCCATATCCACGTGTTTGTACTGCTCTGCCGCCAGCTGCTTGCGCGAGGTATACAGTTCACGACGATATTCCAGTGCTTTATCCAGATGGATGCGACGTTCATTGGCGTGGCGCATATAATCTGCGGCCACATAGTTGGTCGCTTCACTGATTAAATGCTTAAACAGGTCGCGGTCAGACTGGGTTACGCGAATCGCTTCCAGCGTCATACGATTTTCACGCAGCGCGGCTTCCATATCCTGGAACGCTTTACGTACGCCGCTGTTTTCCGGCAGCAGGTAGTCACGCAGTGAACGGGTAATGGCGCTGGAGATCCCGCCGTACAGCGAGGCTTCAATCAGACGGTAGAATTTACTACGATCGGACGCAGAGCGCAGACGACGGGCAATGATGCCCAGATCGAACATCAATGAGTGATAATCGGTTATTGAGTTGAACTGCTTAAACTGCACGCCTTCCATCTCATCAAGCTTCTCTTTCAGCTCAGGTAGAGACAGTACGCGCGCCTGGCGTTCGTTCAGCGTTTCCGTCACCAGTTGGGTTGGCTGTACCGACATCGGCAGCCCCTGAATGGCAAACGGTTTGATATCCACTTTGCGATCGCGACCAGCAACCTGTTGCAGACGCACACCCACGACCACGCGCTGATGACGCGAATTAAGGACGTCGAGCATTGAATAACAAACCCCTGCTTTCAGCTTACCGTGCAGGCCTTTATCACGTGAACCGCTGGTTGCACCGGCTTCGGTGGTGTTACGGAAATGCAGCAGGGTTAAGTCCGGAATGAGCGCCGTAACAAATGCCGCCATGGTGGTGGATTTACCCGCACCGTTACCACCGGACAGCGTGGTGACCAGCTCATCGAGATCAAACGTACGGGCAAAAAAACCATTCCAGTTAATCAGCGTAAGTGAGCGAAATTTACCGCGTTCAATCATTATTCTTCTTCTCCACTGTCCGGCTGATTCTCTTCGGGCTCATCGTTGAGCTGCAGACGGTTCTCGACCGCCATCGCTTCACCATCACGAATTAAGCGACGCTGTGCTTCACGCGGATCGTCACCGCTACGCACATCCGCGCCAAAGCGGAAGACAGATTCCGTAATACGGAATTTGCTGCTGTCGTGACCCAGAAACCACACCATGCCTAAGCGGCGCAAGCGGTTGAGCGAAGAACGCACTTTTTCCTGTAGCTTCTGGCGGTCAACGTCAGAACCGGTTGAACGGTTGTTCACCAGCTTCAGTAACTTCGCTTCATCTGCCAGCGTTAGCAGCTCGTCGTACAGCTCTTGCTGGGTAAAAATCCCTTCGTTCGCCAGGCGTTCCGGGCTGAGATAGAGATAGCAAAGAATTTTACCGACCATCATGTCCAGTTCAGACAGGACCGAACGCGGAATGAGCGTCGTGGAACGCGGGCGAAGGTAGAAGAACCCTTCCGGCGCACGGATTAATTCCACGTTATATCGGCTATAAAACTCTTCAAAATATTCCTGAAAATCCATCAGGAAGGCATGATTATCCAGTTCATCCAGGCCGATATGTCGGCCCGAACGTAAGGCGCTATCCAGCGCCGGAAATAACGGATTCGCCAGCGCCTGCGCCAGCTTTACCGGCATCACTTGTTCAATATTTGTCAATGACATGCGCCTGTACCTTGGCTCCGTAATCATTAATCGGCTGCCATTTTGCTGGCAGTCCGGTGAAGTCTGCTTGCGCTACGCCAAGGCGTACCGCCTGATCGATAACAATGCGCGCGACGTCGAAATGACGCGCACGTGGGTATTGCGCCAGATACTCGCGCACTACCAAACCGAGATCCAGTGGTGTTTGTCTGGATTTGTAGATAGCCAGCTGTTCTTCGATGATCGCCGCCAGCTGCTCACGGATCTCGTTAAATTCTTCATATTCCAGATCTTCCGGAAGTTCACCGGTGACCTCTTCGTCACGCAGCACCATCTCCTCGTCACGCATATCCAGCAGACGATCGGCGTTGGCATAGGTCAGCGCCCATGGGTCGTCAAAGTAGGTCTGCACGGACTGACGCAGACGCTGGGCGAAGACGCGGTTTTTATCCATATCGATCGCGGTACGGATAAATTTATGCACGTGACGATCGTAGCCGATCCACAAGTCAATGGACTGCTGACCCCAGCTAATAATGCGGTCGAGCTTGCTTTGTAAATCAAACACCAGCCGATCGACAAAATGCAAATCGTCATGCGTCATCGTGGCGTCCTGGATGCGTAACAGGTTAGCCTGTAGCTTATCCCCTGCCGCTTCCAGCGTATCTTGCAGCTCACGCAGCGTACCAGATGTTTCTGACAGCAGCATTTCACAGCTAGAAATCGCCGCCCGCCAGTCTTTGTTTAGCAACTGTGCGATGTCGTCTTTTACCTGCTGCTGCTGTTCATCCATGATGCGCTGGGTCAGATCGATACTGTCGAAAATCTCCGCCACCGAGTATTTCAATGGCGCATAGACGTTGCGATGCCAGTGGAACTCATCACCACCTTCCGCTGCCGCATCCGCCGCGCGCTTCAGTTCGCCTGCCACAATTGACAGCTGCATAGAAAGACGCAGCGTAGAGAATTCGCGCTGACGAATATAGTAATCTGTGATGCCAATCCCGAGCGGCGTTAAACGGTAAATGGCGTTGCCTTCAGCCTGCTCGCTGGTAAAGCGGTTCAGCAGACGTTGACGCACCATATCGTTGATCGCGTTGTTGGCGCGGACGCCGATGGTTTCGCTGGTTTGCTCAAACGCATCACTCACATGGCGGAACGCATCCACCAGTTCACCTTCACTCATCTCACCGTCAAGTCGCTCACCGTTTAGTGTGGCAACAGCCAGCAGGAACGAAAGTCTGTCTACCGGCAGAGAGATGGAGAAGTCATTTTTTCTGGCCCAGGCAACCAGTTCGGGGACTGTCTGGGAAAATTCACTCATAGGTTATCCTTGCATCTGCGGCTCGGGCCGGACGTTTAATCGCGGTGACATGAATATAGCGCCCAAGGCTGATATACGGTTCCTGGCGGCAATAACGTGTTTCTATTTCTGTTAAAGCATCAAAACAGTCATGCTGTTTTTGTTTATCACGCAGATAATCATGAAACACCCTCACGCCCGTTTTACCGGTTATCTCCCAGCCAATCTCCTCCAGCCAGCCATAGACCTGCTGAGGGTCGCGCGGAAAATCGGGAGACAACGTGCGCCGTTTCTTTTTATACATTCCCTGCTGTACATAGCCGAAATTACCGACCAACACATTACGCATCAACAGACCGTTTGCATTGTAGAACATCAGCGATAAAGCACCGCCCGGGCGTAACATCGACCACAATGTTTTTAAGACGGCTTGCGGATCGGCCACCCATTCCAGCACAGCATGAAACAATATCAGATCAACCTGAGAATCCAAATGCTGTGGAATGTCCTGAGCGGCACAATGTATAAAATGCATGTTGTCGCTCACACCTTGCTCTTCTGCCGCCCGTTGCGCTCGCGCCACCATCTCAGCAGAAAGATCGCACAAGGTGACGTGATGGCCCCGCTGCGCCATCAGAATGGCTGTCTGCCCTTCTCCGCCACCCGCATCAAGCACACGCAACGTTTGGCCCGCGTAGTCGGCAAGAAGTTTGTCCAGATCCTGCCAGAGGATCGTCTGACGAAGCTGACCTTTGGTGGTGCCGTAAATGTTACGGGAAAACTTCTCTGCAATGTCATCAAAATTGCGATCCCGCATCGGGCTCTCCACATGCTGGCTTTAGGGTGACTAAGTAAAACCGCTATTTTGTCACACCCACGCCGAGAATGAACCTTCCTGGTGTAATATCCCTGCTGATCCCCTGCTGTATGGTTAAAAAAGGAACCAAAAAGGATGCTTTTTACGCTGAAGAAAGTGATTGGCGGTATGATGCTGCCACTTCCGCTAATGCTCATTATCATGGGCATAGGCCTGGCGCTGCTCTGGTTTAGCCGCTTTCAAAAAACAGGGAAAGTGTGCATTAGCCTGAGTTGGCTGGCACTGTTACTTCTAAGCTTGCAGCCCGTCGCTGACAGTCTGCTGAAACCGATTGAGGACAGCTATCCAACCTGGCAGGATACACAAAAAGTGGAATACATTGTGGTGCTGGGCGGTGGGTATACCTGGAATCCACAGTGGGCGCCGAGTTCAAACCTGATAAGCAACAGTCTTCCGCGTCTGAATGAAGGTATTCGCCTCTGGCGTGCTAACCCGGGATCGAAGCTTATCTTTACCGGTGCTGCGGCAAAGAGCAATAACGTCAGTACTGCAGAAGCGGGCGCCCGCGTAGCGCAGTCACTGGGTGTGCCGCCCGGTGATATCATCACGCTGGATAAACCTAAAGACACCGAAGAAGAAGCCGCAGCGGTTAAGCAGGCCATCGGCAGCGCGCCGTTCCTGCTGGTGACCTCCGCATCGCACTTACCACGAGCAATGATTTTCTTCCAACAGGCCGGACTACATCCGTTGCCCGCGCCAGCCAACCAGTTAGCAATTGATTCACCGCTTAATCCGTGGGAGCGCGCGATCCCCTCTCCCGTCTGGTTGATGCATAGCGATCGTGTTGGTTACGAAACGTTGGGGCGAATCTGGCAGTGGCTAAAGGGATCGGAACATTGACAGGAATGTTGCCTGATGGCGACACTAACGCGTCTTATCAGGCCTACGTGTTCAGCGCAGAATTGTAGGCCGGATAAGGCGTTCACATGTTCATCAGGCGAGCCACGGCAGCAGTGATTTCGTGGCAAGGTCAAAGTTGGAGCGGTTAAAACGTCCGGTGTTGACCAGTTGCGCCACCTCATCCCATAACACATACAGCCAGCGCCGCCAGATGAAGGACTCCGCCACGGGCGCGCGTTGCAGGTATTGCCAAAGCAGACTTTCCGCCAGCGCATTATCCATTAAACGGAACAATTCATACTCTCTGGGTGCCCACAGCATCAATCCCGGTCCGACCATCGCCAGAAGCTGATCGCTACGGGCGTCTTTGAGCATGCTACGTAAACTAAAATTACCGTGGATCAGCACGCAGTTATCATTGAATCCTTCAAATAAAGCGGGCAAACACTCACGGGTACGAAACAGGATCCGCTTATCCTGCATCGTCAGCCCGGTATTGTTGAACTGATTTAACGTGGTCCACAACACTTCAACACGCTGACGATACCAGGATGGCCAGATATTCTCTTGCGTGTTATCCACCATTCCCACGCAGCCACGGCTATCCTGCCGATGCCATGACAGCAGACCTTCTACGATCTGATCTTTTAAATGTTCCCAGCGTTCGGGCGTTCGGGCTGGCGCTTCCACCGGCACACCGCGTAAACGCTCAAGCAGTAGCACATCGGGACCGGGATGCTCTTCGTGGGTTAAGACCCCGTAAATGACGGGCATTCGCACCGTACCACTTCGCGCCAACATGGAGGTTTTCCATGCCAGCTGCTGCGCCATACCTGGCGTGGTGAAACTTCTCGCCATCAGCGGCATCGGATTTCCCTGGCTGTCGTACAGTGACCACAGGGCCGTATCCACTTTTTCATTCACGCATTCTATGCGACTCAGTTTTTCGCCCAGCAGGTGGCTGAGTTCGGCACGCAACTGTTCCATTTCAGATTGCCCTCATAAAAGCTACTGCTTTCATAATGAGCGTCGTGCAGACAGATGTCACCCGGATGAGATCAATTGATGAAAAGAAAAGTGGAGGGAAAGCGCAACGATACGACACTCCTCCCAAAAATACGCCTCAATATGGGGGAGTGCCGTGAGAAAAACTAATGCATCTCGGCGCGAACGCGCTCAAGATCTTCGGCAGTGTCTACGCCGGTACCCGGGACTTCTTTTGCGACGGCAACGTGAATTTTTTCGCCGTACCACAGCACTCGCAGCTGCTCCAGCATTTCGATATGCTCAAGCGGGCTAGGCTGCCAGTTAACATAGCGGCGAATAAAACCGGCGCGATAGCCGTAAATGCCCAGATGGCGCAGAAAGGTGTCCCCCACCGTTTCCAGACTTTTGGCGAAACGATCGCGATCCCATGGGATGGTCGCGCGTGAAAAATAGAGAGCATATCCTTCAGCGTCCAACACGACTTTTACCGCATTCGGATTAAATGCCTCTTCCGCACTGTGAATCGGAGCCGCAAGAGTCGCCATACCGACCTGACGTTGCGCCAGATTCTCAGCCACCTGGCGAATAATGACCGCCGGAATCATCGGCTCATCACCCTGTACGTTCACAATAACGGTATCATCGCTAAAACCACATTTCTCGACGACTTCCGCCAGGCGCTCCGTACCAGACTGGTGATCGGCGCGAGTCATGCACACTTCGCCACCCACCGCTTCTACCGCGCGAGCGACATCCTCGTGATCGGTGGCAACGATGATACGTTCAGCGCCAGATTCACGCGCACGCTCCAGTACATGCACGATCATCGGTTTACCGTTGATATCCAGCAACGGCTTACCCGGCAGACGAGTGGACGCATAACGCGCAGGAATAATGACCACAAAACTCATGATTTACTCTCATCAGCAGTCAGAACGCGGGCTTCGGTTTCCAGTAACACGGGAATGCCATCACGCAGTGGGAAAGCAAGGTTATCCAGTTTACAAATCAGTTCCTGTTTTTCCTGGTTAAACCAGAGTTTGCCATTGCATACCGGGCAGGCAATGATTTCAAGCAGACGATGATCCATAGTTCCTCCAGATGGACCGGATTGTGAATCCGTAAATATTAACATAATCGCTTAAAGGGCTGGGTCTATTTCCCAACCATGGCGTGCATCAGCAAATAAACCTTCAGGATAACGTCCCAGCGTCACGCGTGCTGCCTGCTGCCAGCGGGCAAAATCGTCAATCGCCTGAAACAATCCTTTTTGCAACGTCACTCCAGGCTTAACCCCATCCTGTAACCACAGCGAAATAACGTCCAGCACACCTGTTTTGCGGTGCATTTTGGCATCCATCCGCCCAACTAACTGTCCGCGATGCAGCAGCGGTAAGACGAAATAACCGTACTGACGTTTTGGTGCTGGCGTGTAACACTCCAGCCGATAGCTAAAATCGAATAGCTGCTCTGCCCGTTTACGATCCCAGACCACCGGATCAAAAGGTGATAATACTGCACTGTGAGTCGCCGTTAATTTGCCCGCCAGCGCCTGTTCAAGCAGCGGCTGAAGGTGGCTATGCAGCCACAAGGCTCCTAGCCCCTCAACGTCGACAGGAATAATCTGCCGCTGTTCTGCCCGTTCGTTGCACCAGTTTTTTAGCGCCGGGCGCTTCAGGCGGTAGTAGTCTGCCAGCCATTGTTCGCGGAAAATCCCCAGACTGCGGGCGCTGTTATCCAGCATGACACTTTCAGCATCTTCTTGCGAAAGTGGGTCGCGTTCATCGTCCCAGTGCGGCATGACGCGATGGGTTAAATCATACACTCGCTGGAAATTACGCCGTTCCACGACCATCACTTTCCCGGCAGTGAACAACCCTTCAAGATGACGCTTCTGCGGTTTCCATTCCCACCAGCCGCTGGTCCCTTTGCGTGGATGCTCAAAATCAGCTGAGCGTACCGGCCCGTTATGCTGGATGTGCTGGAGCAGTTGCTCAATCTCATGCGCATGTTCTTTCATCCACGCCGCTTTATATTTCCAGCCCATTTTCTCCGGGGCCAGCATGCGGTGACGAATCAGCATAAAATCGCTGCGCGGCAAAAAACAGGCCTCGTGCGCCCAGTATTCCATCAGTTCGCCCTGCTGTAACGAGTCGTCCAGCCATTGGGGGGAATAATCGCCTAAACGACTAAACAGCACCAGGTAAGGACTGCGCGCCACAATATTGATGGTGTCGATTTGCAGTAACGACATGCGCGAAATGGTCGCGAGAATATCTGCCGGGGTTGCCCGGCGGCGTGTTTTTTTCAGCAGACCTTGAGCAGCAAGGTGAAGATGACGGGCATCCGTCAGAGAAAGGCGCGGCAACGACATTTATGGCCTCATAAATGATTCGCTGCCGCAGCGTGAATCAGTTAGCGAGTCAGCGAGATTAAGCTATTCAGCAATACATCAGGCCGATCGCCTGACAAATGTGCATCAACAGGTAAATACCACCAGTTTTCATCGGCAAATTCCCGGCACTTAACCGCATCTTTTTCCGTCATGACCAGCGTTTGCCCGGCGTCTACAAACGCACTGACGTCACTGTAGGTCAGAGACTGATGGTCTGCCAGCGCAATGCTTTTTTGCACGCTAGCACCACATGCTTTCAGCGTGGCAAAAAAACGCGGTGGATGACCAATGCCCGCCATGGCGACAATATTGGACAATTGCGCCACACCACGGCGTTCACCTGTACGTAAATTAACGGCCAGCCCCGGTTCAAGTCGCATAGGGATTTCCCCTGGTTGCGCAACGCCACCGTTAACAATAGTCGCATCCACCGATTTAAGGCGACCTGCGCGTTCCCGCATTGGACCAGCGGGAAGCCACCAGCCGTTGCCAAACCGACGTTCGCCGTCAATGACTACGATTTCAACATCTCGCGCCAGACGATAGTGCTGTAGTCCATCGTCCGTCACAATAATCTGCACGTCGTGTTGGGCCAAAATGGCTTTTACCGCATCCGATCTTACCGGGGATACCGCTACCGGCACGCCGGTACGTTGGGCGATCAGCACAGGTTCATCGCCCGCTTCTGCGGTAGTAGTATCAGCTGTTAGCAACAGCGGGTAAGCAGTCGCTTTCCCGCCATATCCACGCGATACCACACCCACGCGAATCCCGCGTTGTCGCAGTTGTTCAACCAACCAAATCACCACCGGCGTTTTACCGTTTCCGCCCGCGGTAAGGTTTCCGACCACCACTACCGGGACTGGCGCGCGCCATGCGCGTTTAAGCCCTAACTTGTAGCATAAGCGGATCGCACCACTCACCAGGCCATACAGCCAGGAGAGTGGAAGTAACAATCGCCACAGCGGCGATTCACCAGACCAGATACGTGCGATCATTGACCAAATTGCATTTTGTGTAATTGCGCATACACCCCGCGCTGCTCAATCAGCTCGCTATGGGTTCCGCGTTCGACAATCAGACCATCCTCCACCACGATGATTTCGTCGGCTTGTTCAATGGTTGAAAGACGGTGAGCAATGACCAGAGAAGTACGGTTTTTCTGTAGCTCATCCAGCGCAGACTGAATCGCGCGTTCAGATTCAGTATCAAGAGCCGATGTTGCTTCATCAAGGATCAGAATTGGGCTGTCACGCAACAAGGCACGGGCGATAGCGATACGCTGACGTTGTCCGCCGGAAAGCAGGACGCCGTTTTCACCAATCACCGTATCCAGGCCATTATCCATCTTGTTGATGAAATCCATAGCGTAGGCCATCTGTGCCGCTTTTTCGATCTGCTCACGGCTGTACATATCGGTACGCGCATAGGCGATGTTGTTGGCAACCGTATCGTTAAACAAGTGCACATTCTGCGAAACCAACGCAACCTGATCGCGCAGTGATGCCAGGGTATATTCGCGCAGATCGTGTCCGTCCATCAGAATCTGCCCTTCATCAATATCGTAGAAGCGCGTAATCAGGCTGGCGATGGTGGATTTCCCTGAGCCCGAACGGCCAACCAGAGCAACGGTTTTACCCGCGGGAATATTCAGGTTGATGTTACGCAGAGCCGGTACTTCACGTCCCGGATAAGTGAACGTCACGTTGCGGAACTCGAGATCGCCGGTAGCACGCTCGATCACACGTTTACCTTCATCTTTCTCCTGTTCGCTATCCAGAATCGTAAATAAGGTCTGGCATGCCGCCATACCGCGCTGGAACTGCGCGTTGACGTTGGTCAGCGATTTCAACGGACGCATTAATGCGATCATTGAGGAGAAGACAACCGTAATTGTCCCTGCTGTCAGATTTTCCATTACGCTTGGGAAGCTAGCCGCATATAACACGAAGGCCAGTGCCAAAGACGCAATCAGCTGGATGATAGGGTCGGAGATAGAAGAAGCGGAAACCATCTTCATACCCTGCAAACGCATCTTGTTGCTGACCTTATCAAAGCGCTTGGTTTCGACTTCCTGACCACCAAAAATCAGAACTTCTTTGTGGCCTTTCAGCATCTGCTCCGCACTGGTCGTAACCTGACCCATGGTGTTTTGCATGTTTTTACTGATGCTACGAAAGCGCTTGGAAACCACACGGATTGCCACTGACACAATTGGCGCCAGTACAATCAGGATCAGTGACAGCTGCCAGCTGTAATAGAACATCATGATAAACAGGCCAATGATTGAGGCCCCTTCACGTACCACGGTGATCAGCGCGCCGGAAGACGATGACGCAACCTGTTCTGAATCATAGGTAATACGCGATAACAATGTCCCTGTAGACTGTTTATCAAAAAAGGAGACGGGCATGCCCATCATATGGCCAAACAGGCGGCGGCGCATGGTCATGACCACTTTGCCTGACACCCATGAGATACAGTAGCTGGAGACATAGCTGGTTAAGCCACGAACTATCATCAGCCCAATGACCACCAGCGGCATCCACAGCAGCACCGAGCGATCCGTTTTACCAAAACCATCATCCAGTAATGGTTTAAGGAGCGATAACATGAAGGTATCGCTGGCCGCGTTAAGGACTAACGCTATACCCGCCACGATCAGACCCGATTTAAAAGGCGCTATGGTTGGCCATAGTCGGCGAAACGTCTGCCACGTAGAGAGATCTTTATCGTTATGCATTCAAAAAACCAGCATTTGTTAGAATAGCCGCATATTCTACCCGTTATCCTCCGACACGCCAAACCACTGATGATACCAACGAGGTAAAATCTGATCCCGCATGCTGCGTATGCGCCAGTTTTTTTGGTAAAAATCCAGCGTAATCTGCCCCTGATGGGGGGTATCCAGCCATTGATAATTTTGTTGCCGATAACGTTGCTTCACTTTCCAGGACGGCAGACGCCAGGCGTTGTAACGGGATGCAGAGGCGAGTGCGACCTGCCCGTCAACCCGCTGAATGAGTGCCAGTGATGATGAAGTATTGCTGCCATGATGTGGAACCTGCATCACCGTCGACTGAAGGTGCTGCCAATAGTGACTTAGCATTTTTTGTTCAGCAGGAGATTCGATATCACCGGTCAGCAGAATACTCTGATATCCGTCATCGACCTTAACCACGCAGGAGTGGTTATTCCCCCGGTCTGTATTTCCACGCACAGGCCAGTGCGCACTGAAGGTTAACCCTTGCCATTGCCAATGCTCTCCGCGAAAACACGGGAGATGACCTTTCCAGCTCAGCGGACTTCTTACCCATAGCGACGGCCAGGCTTGTTGTAAGGAGTGCAACCCGCCGCGGTGATCCATGTGCTCATGGCTTAAAATAATTCCTTCTGGCTCCAGATTATGCCAACGCAACCAGGGAATAATCAGCTGTTGTGCGCTATCGCCTTCAGGCCATGCCAGACCGGTATCGTAAAGCAGCGCTTTCCCATTTCGCGCGATCACCATCGCCAGCCCCTGCCCGACATCCAGCATATGCACTTGCCACACATCAGTACGCGGTGCACGCCAAAGCGGCCCACTCAGCAAAAGGAGCACAGAGAAACAGACCACCGGTAGCGTACGCAAGATATTTAGTCGCCATGCGATAATCATCATTCCGGGTAAAAATGCCAGCCATTGCCAGCGTGCATCAATATTGATCCACCCTTGAGGCAGACTTCTGAGCCCCCAAAATAGCAGCGCCAGAGAACGATCCGCTAGATACCACAGGCTTGATTCAACCATCACCGTCCCGGCTAAATGCACGATCATGCCTGCTAATATCAAGGGTACGGAAACAAACGTGACCAAAGGGACGGCAAACAAATTAGCCAGAAACGAGGTCAGACTAAAACCGTGAAACATTGCGATTTGTACGGGAAGAAGCATAAGCGTAATACCCATTTGCAGATGCGCCAGCGCCAGAAATTGACGTCCAGCACGCGACAGCGACCAGTCCGGGAGCGGTACCCATTGGTACCAGAACAGCAGTGCCGCAACGGCGGATGCAGACAACCATAGGCTTTGCGAAAGAACAGCAACAGGATCCACCACCACGATGGCTGCCAGACAGCAGATCCAGACCGACCATCCACTCCACTGCCTGCCGCTAAGTCTCAGCGCCCCCCAGACTAGCAGCGCAACAACCGTTCGTAATGCCGGGGGTTGCAGCCCCGTCAGCCAGGCATAAAATGTGGCACAGACAATCCCACCCACTAATGGCATCTGCCAGCAAATCCACCTTGTTGGCATAAAAAATTGTCCAGCACGTATCAATCCTGCGGTCAGTAATGCAACAAACGCAATATGCAGCCCGGAGATAGCCATCAAATGAGCCGTGCCGGTATCACGCATAATCGTTTTCACCTCTTGTGACACAGACAAGCGCTCCCCCATTCCCAGACCCAGTATGACCTGCTGCCAGGGATAGTCGGTGAGTGCCGTTTTCAGCGAGGCGAGATACCGCGAACGCAAACTACATTTTGGTGTGATTACCGAAGCCTGCAAGAATCGTCCCGTCAGCGGTTGATGCTGCGCCAATGCGTAACGCTGGCTATCAAATCCGCCTTCGTTTAATTGACCGTGTACAGCGCGGACTTTCAACGTCATCGCCCATGTCTGACCCGCACAAACATCACCGGGTAAATACTGCCCGTACAAGACGATTCCTTGTGCAGGAAAGATTCGTTTCCCCTGAAGGTGAGTGATCTGGCCATAGTGCGTTGTCATATTGTCAGTTCCGGTTATCCGCACAATGGCTTGCTGGGTTTTCGCAGGCAGCATATTACCGGCCCACAGAGCCTCTTTCGCGGCCAGGATTCCCCAAAGAAAAAACAACAGGGTTAGTCCGGCGGAACGCATATATTTGTAGGGGAGAAAACAGAGCAGACATGCCAGACAAAATACAATGCCGATACACAACATGCCTGGCAGCATAGGTAATAGCATGAGTGGGAGAATGCCGAGTAATGCGCAGATACTCACCGTTGTTATTTTCATCAATCACCTCCCTGTTACAGGGAGTGTGCAGTACTCTTCGACGGTTGTCTGGCATCAATTTATCGTTATACGACCTGAGTTCCGCAGACATTTAGTGATGGTTGTAACGTACAAATTAACTAGGATGAGGATTCCAGGATAGGTGAACAGAAATGAAAAAAGCACCCATTTGGGTGCTTTTCTCGGCGTTAAGTCTCGCTAAAAACTTAACCGTAAATATTGGCGCGATCGCGCAGTTCTTTACCTGGTTTAAAGTGCGGAACGTATTTCCCTTCCAGATCCACTTTATCGCCGGTCTTCGGATTACGTCCGGTGCGTGGTGCGCGGTAATGCAAAGAGAAGCTGCCGAAACCGCGGATTTCAATACGCTCGCCCTGCGCAAGAGTCGAGGCCATATGTTCCAGCATCTCTTTAACTGCATCTTCAACCGCTTTCGCGGGAATATGAGGTTGCTGGGTTGCAAGTCTTTCAATCAATTCTGACTTGGTCATGATTCCTCCGGTTCCTTAAAGGCATAATTAGCTGCTGCATTGATTAAGGGCGGCCGTAGCCGCCCTTTGTCATTGATTACAGGACGAATCCTGTAATCTGTCAAGCTACTCGTCACCCTTTGTGCCGTTAACAGCACAAAGGATTTAGAGCACTCGATATTACTCGCCTTTAGCTGCTTTGAAAGCTTCAGCCATTGCGTTGTTAGAGAAGTTAGCATCTTCCTGTTTGTTAACAGTTGCGATTGCATCTTTCTCATCAGCTTCGTCTTTAGCACGAACAGACAGGCTGATTGCACGGTTCTTACGATCAACGCCGGTGAATTTAGCTTCAACGTCGTCGCCTACGCTCAGAACCAGAGTTGCATCTTCAACGCGGTCACGTGAAGCTTCAGAAGCGCGCAGGTAACCTTCAACGCCGTCAGCCAGTTCTACGGTTGCGCCTTTAGCGTCAACTGCAGTGACTTTACCGTTTACGATTGCGCCTTTCTTGTTCAGTGCAACCCAGTTGTTGAACGGATCTTCTGCGAGCTGTTTAACGCCCAGAGAGATACGCTCACGCTCTGCGTCAACCTGCAGAACAACTGCTGCGATTTCGTCGCCTTTTTTGTATTCACGAACTGCTTCTTCGCCTGCAACGTTCCAGGAGATGTCAGACAGGTGAACCAGGCCGTCGATGCCGCCGTCCAGGCCGATGAAGATACCGAAGTCAGTGATAGACTTGATTTTACCTTCAACACGGTCACCCTTGTTGTGGGTTTCCGCGAACTGCTGCCATGGGTTGTTTTTGCACTGCTTCAGACCCAGGGAGATACGACGACGTTCTTCGTCGATATCCAGAACCATAACTTCCACTACATCGCCAACGTTAACAACTTTGGACGGGTGGATGTTTTTGTTGGTCCAATCCATTTCGGAAACGTGAACCAGGCCTTCAACGCCTTCTTCGATTTCAACGAAGCAGCCGTAGTCGGTCAGGTTGGTCACGCGACCAGTCAGTTTGGTACCTTCCGGATAACGCTTAGCGATAGCTACCCATGGATCTTCGCCCAGCTGTTTCAGGCCCAGAGATACACGAGTACGCTCGCGGTCGAACTTCAGCACTTTAACAGTGATTTCGTCGCCAACGTTTACGATTTCGCTCGGATGCTTAACGCGTTTCCATGCCATGTCGGTGATGTGCAGCAGGCCGTCAACGCCACCCAGATCAACGAATGCACCGTAGTCAGTGAGGTTCTTAACGATACCTTTAACTTCCATGCCTTCCTGCAGGTTTTCCAGCAGCTGATCGCGTTCTGCGCTGTTTTCGGATTCGATAACGGCACGACGGGAAACAACAACGTTGTTACGCTTCTGATCCAGCTTGATGACTTTGAATTCAAGCTCTTTGCCTTCCAGGTGCAGCGTGTCGCGGACCGGACGAACGTCTACCAGGGAACCCGGCAGGAACGCGCGAATACCATTCAGCTCAACAGTGAAGCCACCCTTGACTTTGCCATTGATAACACCAGTAACGGTTGCAGCTTCTTCGTAAGCTTTTTCCAGCGTGATCCAAGCTTCGTGACGTTTAGCTTTTTCACGGGACAGCAGGGTTTCACCGAAGCCGTCTTCTACTGCATCCAGAGCAACGTCAACTTCGTCACCAACCTGGATTTCCAGCTCGCCCTGGGCGTTTTTGAACTGCTCTGCCGGAATGGCGGACTCAGATTTCAGACCAGCGTCAACCAGTACTACGTCTTTGTCGATAGCAACAACAACACCACGAACGATGGAACCCGGACGGGTTTCGATTTCTTTTAAGGATTCTTCAAACAGTTGAGCAAAAGATTCAGTCATGTTTAATCTTCAGGTTTCATATTTAACGTCCACCTGGCTCCATGCCGGATGGGGTTGTTTAACATACCCGCTGTCAATCCATTGCAACGGGGGTACTGCAAATTCGGTCGCACTTAAGCGAGAGCCAGTTTTTGGCGCGCGTATTGTAACGCTTTTTCAATCACTTGCTCAATGCTTAATCGGGTTGAATCCAAAACTAAAGCATCAGCAGCGGGAACCAGCGGCGCTACAGCACGGTTACGATCGCGATAATCGCGTTCTTCGATCTCGGCCAAAAGGCGTTCAAAGTTAACACTAAAGCCCTTCTCCTGCAACTGTAGCATACGTCTATGCGCACGTTCTTGCGAGGAGGCGTCCAGAAAAATTTTCACCGGCGCATCCGGGAACACCACGGTGCCCATATCACGTCCATCGGCAATCAGGCCAGGGGTTTCGCGAAACGCGCGTTGACGACGTAAAAGCGCTTCACGCACGCGGGGAAACGCCGCAACCTGAGAGGCGGCATTCGCTACTTCCTGAGTGCGGATTTCACCGCTGACATCTTCACCTTCAAGAATGACTTCCAGGTTGCCGTCTGTTGAGATAAAACGCACATCCAGGTGTGAGGCAAGCGGTACCAGAGCATCTTCAGATGTGACATCAACATGGTGATGTAACGCTGCGAGCGCCAGTACGCGGTAGATCGCGCCTGAATCTAACAGATGCCACTGCAATGCTTCCGCCATTGCCTTGCACAAGGTGCCTTTACCTGCACCGCTTGGGCCATCAATGGTAATAACCGGGGCAATTGCCGTCATCTTTTTCTCCTTAAACGGGCATACGTTAACGTGAACGCCGCGCATTATACGCGCCAACGCAAATAATCGTTAACACAGAGTGTAAAAACCCGATTAGTCTGTAACGATATGAGGAAGAATTGCGCAATTATAGCGGGCTGGTGAGAAACCAGCCCGGAAGATGACACTGATTTACTTTTTATCTGCAGCGATACGTTCACGCATATGCTGAGCGCGATCGTCAGATGCTGGGTGAGAATCCATCAGTGATTTGGCATGGCCTGCGTCCATCGTGGCAAACTTATCAAACGCAGTCACTAAGCCCTGGCGGTCAATACCGCGTTTTTTCAGCAAGTCATAGGAAAAGTCATCCGCATCTGATTCCTGACTACGGGAGAACGCTGAATTAATCACGCCTTCTGCCAAATCGCCCAACTGAGACTGGGAAAGCTGAGAAGCGACGCCGCTGGTCGCAGAAATAGCATCACGCGCAGCCAGAGTGGCATACGCGGTCTGCATTGCTTTACGCGAGTGCCCTAAAGAAACATGGCCCAGCTCATGACCCAGCACGCCTTCTATTTCATTGTCAGTCATCAGGTCCATCAAGCCCGAATAAACACGTACGCATCCATTCGCCATTGCCCAGGCATTGATATCACTGGTCATATAAACTTTATAGTTAACTGGCGTTCCATCAATGTTATTACCCAACGCTTTCGCAATTTTATTCAGGCGCTTAGTGTACTTGCTTTTCGCGCCCGCCAGCTGATTTTCGCTATCCATCTGCTTACATGAACTGTTAGAGAGGGCTTTGACATCAGCATCAGAAAGTGTCGCTGCTTTATAAGCAGCCATACCGGAACTGGCAACAAGGTCGCCATTCACACCATTTTTACAACCAGCCAGCAACGTGGCGGAAACTGCTAACGCCAAAAAGAGTGATTTATGCTTCATGCTAATCTTCCGTTGATATTTATAGTAAAAACAAATAAATAAGTTAAATCATCAACAAATTAGCATTAGTTGAAAGCATAAAAACAGTGCGGTTACGGACCTCGGAACGCCAGTCCGGGAGGATCGGCGTTCCGGGAGAATCAGGCAGATGTACTAATACGAGCCAACTGTTCGAAATAATCCGGGAAGGTTTTGGCGGTACATTTTGGGTCAAGAATGGTCACCGGCGTGTCAGACAACGCCACCAGCGAGAAACACATTGCCATGCGGTGATCGTTGTAGGTCGCGATGTCCGCAAATTGCAATGTCGCAGGCGGGGTGATGCGGATAAAGTCATGCCCCTCTTCCACTTCCGCGCCCACTTTGCGTAACTCCGTCGCCATCGCGAACAGACGATCGGTCTCTTTGACACGCCAGTTGTAGATGTTACGTAAAGTCGTGGTGCCTTTCGCAAACAGCGCCGCCGTTGCAATGGTCATCGCCGCGTCAGGAATATGGTTCATATCCATATCCACTGCGTTCAACTCGCCGTGAGTACAGGCAATAAAATCGTCGCCCCATGTAATGGTCGCACCCATTTTTTCCAGTACATCGGCAAAACGAATATCACCCTGCATGCTGTTGCGGCCAATCCCGGTAACTTTTACCGTACCGCCTTTAATAGCACCCGCCGCGAGGAAATAGGAAGCGGAAGAAGCATCGCCTTCAACCAGGTATGCTCCCGGTGACTGATACTGCTGCTGCCCCTTCACGACAAAGCGCTGGTAGTTTTGATTTTCAATTTCAACACCAAACGTTTTCATCAGGTTCAGTGTGATATCAATGTAGGGTTTGGATACCAGTTCACCTTTAATTGCGATCGTCGTATCCTGCGGCGCCAGCGGCGCAGTCATCAGCAGCGCAGTAAGGAACTGGCTGGAAACGCTACCGTCTACCTCAACCTGCCCTCCGGTAAAGCCACCGCGCAGACGTAAAGGTGGATAGTTTTCCTGCTCCAGATAGTCAATTTTGGCTCCGCCCTGGCGCAGCGCATCAACCAAATGGCCAATCGGGCGCTCTTTCATGCGCGGTTCGCCCGTCAGCACGATGTCATTGCTGCCCAGACATAGCGCTGCGGCCAGTGGGCGCATTGCGGTTCCGGCGTTGCCAAGGAACAGCTCAACTGCACCTTCTGCGTGCAACGCACCGCCATTGCCAACTATCTCGCAGCGGGTACGATCGGCAGAAAGGGTATAGCTAATCCCTAACGCATTCAGAGCATTGAGCATATGGCGAACATCATCGCTGTCCAGCAGATTGGTCAGGACAGTGGTGCCATTGGCTAATGCAGCCAGCAGCAAAGCGCGGTTAGAAACACTTTTGGATCCAGGCAGATTGATGGTGCCATCCACCCGCGCAATGGGTTGTAACGTCAGGGATTCCATGAAACTCGACTCTCAAAAAACAGACATAAAAACCCCACAGACGGGCTGTGGGGATGAAAAGTACAGCAGATTAGCCGCGGCGGCGTTCGAAATCGACCATGAAATCGGTCAGTGCTTTAACACCTTCAAGCGGCATGGCATTGTAGATGGACGCACGCATACCGCCGACTACACGATGCCCTTTCAGCGCGTGCAGGCCCGCAGCAAAAGACTCTTCCAGGAACAGTTTATCCAATGCGCTGTCAGCCAACTGGAACGGTACGTTCATGCGTGAACGGTTGGATTTCGCCACATCGTTACGGTAGAAATCGCTGTTATCGATTACGCCGTAGAGCAATTCCGCTTTTTGCTGGTTAATTTTATCCATCGCATTAACACCGCCCTGCTTTTTCAGCCATTTAAAGACCAGGCCAGACAGATACCAGGCAAAGGTTGGCGGCGTATTGAACATGGAATCGTTGTCATTCAGCACGGTATAGTCGAGGATTGACGGGCATGAGACATGAGCTTTACCCAGTAAATCTTCACGGACGATGACAATCGTCAGACCGGCCGGGCCGATATTTTTCTGTGCCCCGGCATAAATTACGCCATAACGGCTAACGTCAAGCGGTGCGGAAAGAATGGTGGAGGACAGATCCGCCGTGACCACAACGTTGCTGGCAAAATTCGGCGTTTCATCGATCGCAATGCCATCGATGGTTTCGTTCGGGCAATAGTGCAGGTATGCCGCGTTATCAGAAAGCTGCCATTCACTCATCGGCTTAACAGCACGCAGGCCGTCCACGGTGACTTTGGCATCAATAACGTTTGGCGTGCAGTATTTTTTCGCTTCTTTAATTGCGCTGGCGGCCCAATAACCGGCATCGACGTAATCCGCGGTGGTTTTATCGCCCAGAATATTTAACGGGATACCCGCGAACTGCCCGCGACCACCGCCATGGCAGAACAACACTTTATAGTTGGAGGGGATGCTGAGAAGATCGCGAAAATCCTGCTCCGCTTCCTCTGCGACCTGGATGAATTCTTTGCCACGGTGGCTAATTTCCATCACTGACGTGCCAAGACCGTTCCAGTCACAAAGATCCTGTTGAGCCAGTTTAAGTACTTCTGCCGGTAACATTGCCGGACCAGAACTAAAATTGAAGACCTGAGCCATTTCCCCTCACCACGTTGTGTTGTTGTCCAATCAACATCCTGTCATTGACGATAATCCGGTGACAGACATTGGTATAAGTTATTCCTGTGGATATCGGTTTTATCATTCAGTGACACGCGCCGCAATGGGTAAAACTGGCAAGGGTAAAAATGTGTCATCGGTCACACAACAGAATCTATCGGATTGACGGGTAAAAACCGAGATTTTTGCTGTCAGGTAACCCGTTTTGCCCGACTGGCCTTCGACCATTCTGGATTTGCACAGCGCGGACATAATTGATGATCTCCGGCCTTCATTTGCACCACTTCGCTACAACGTATGCAGGCATAGTCCCCTGCTTCAGGTATTACTTTAAATCGTTGCGTACAACGTTTAGGCAAAATACTGAGCCCCGGCTTTACGTCTTCATCGGCAAAGAAGTAGACGCTGATTTGCCCATTCGTCTCCAGAATAGCCAGTTTCACTTGTCCCAATTGCTCCACGCCGTTCAAACGCAGTTCCATAAAGAATTCAAATTCCGTCATATTGGCGCTATTGAGCTTTGACCATGCCAGCTCGCCGTCTTCAATGATGACCACTGGCTTGCCTTCCAGTAGATCTTCCAGCTTTTCGCTGTGTGACATCAGCCACATGACAAGACGATAAAGCAGCGCCAGGGTAATAAAAACCACCAGCACCGGAATCATCGGCACATCGTCATAAAACGCAACATCGCCCGCCGCAGAGCCCAGCGTAAGAATAATCAGCACTTCAAAAAGCGACATCTGCCGTACGCCACGCCGCCCTGTAAGCTTTAAAAACAGAAAAACCAATATAAAGGTATAGAGACTGCGCAGCGCAACCTCACCAAGAAACTCCATTGGCACCTTATCCAGTGCCATACGCTGTAAATCGAATGCTTTCATTTTGTGCTCTTAACATTGTTGACTGTGTGAAAGCATAGCCAATAGTTTTATTTACGCCTGGGCTCCGGCGGCGATAGCGCCGTTCATTGAAAACCCGTATCATTGCGCGCTTTCCGTACGACAAAAGTGATTTTCATGACGCAAACATTTATCCCCGGCAAAGATGCCGCTCTGGAAGACTCCATCGCTCGCTTCCAGCAAAAATTACTCGACCTTGGTTTTCAAATTGAAGAAGCTTCGTGGTTGAATCCCGTCCCTAACGTCTGGTCTGTACATATTCGCGACAAAGAATGCGCGCTGTGCTTCACCAACGGTAAAGGTGCGACAAAAAAAGCGGCGCTGGCTTCTGCGCTGGGTGAATACTTTGAGCGTCTGTCGACTAACTACTTCTTTGCAGATTTCTGGCTGGGCGAAACTATCGCCAATGGCCCGTTCGTGCATTATCCGAACGAAAAATGGTTCCCGCTGACTGAAGACGACGATGTTCCAGAAGGTTTACTGGATGCACGTCTGCGTGCGTTTTACGATCCAGATAACGAACTGGCCGGCAGCATGCTTATCGATCTACAGTCTGGTAATGAAGAGCGTGGCGTCTGTGGCCTGCCGTTTACCCGCCAGTCTGATAACCAGACCGTCTACATTCCGATGAATATTATCGGCAACCTGTATGTTTCTAACGGCATGTCTGCGGGTAACACACCTAACGAAGCTCGCGTTCAGGGCCTGTCTGAAGTCTTTGAGCGCCATGTGAAGAACCGTATTATCGCCGAAAGCATCAGCCTGCCGGAAATCCCGGCCGAGGTGATGGCGCGCTATCCGGCAGTGGTGGAGTCCATCGCCACACTGGAAGCGGAAGGTTTCCCAATTTTTGCCTACGATGGCTCGCTGGGCGGCAAGTATCCGGTGATTTGCGTTGTCCTGTTCAACCCGGTCAACGGTACCTGCTTTGCCTCCTTCGGCGCACACCCGGATTTCGGCGTTGCGCTGGAGCGTACCGTGACTGAACTGCTGCAGGGCCGTGGTCTGAAGGATCTTGATGTCTTCACCCCACCGACCTTCGACGATGAGGAAGTGGCAGAACATACCAACCTTGAAACTCACTTCATCGATTCCAGCGGTCTGATCTCCTGGGATCTGTTCAAGCAGGATGCCGACTATCCGTTCGTTGACTGGAATTTCTCCGGCACCACGGAAGAAGAGTTCGCCACCCTGATGGCCATCTTCAATGCTGAAGATAAAGAAGTGTATATCGCTGACTATGAGCACCTGGGCGTTTACGCGTGCCGCATTATTGTTCCGGGAATGTCTGACATCTATCCGGCAGAAGATCTGTGGTTAGCCAACAACGCTATGGGCACCCATCTGCGTGACACCATTCTTTCTCTGCCAGGCAGTGAGTGGGATAAAGAAGACTACCTCAATCTGATTGAACAGTTGGATGAAGAAGGTTTTGACGACTTCACCCGCGTGCGCGAGCTGCTCGGTCTGGCGACCGGTGCGGATAACGGTTGGTACACCCTGCGTATTGGCGAGCTTAAAGTGATGCTGGCGCTGGCCGGTGGCGATCTGGAGCAGGCCTTGGTGTGGACCGAATGGACGATGGAATTTAACGCCTCCGTCTTTAGCACGGAACGTGCAAACTACTATCGCTGCCTGCAAACATTGTTGCTGCTGTCTCAGGAAGAAGACCGTCAGCCGCTGCAGTATCTGAACGCATTCGTCCGCATGTACGGCGCTGAGGCGGTTGAAGCGGCAAGTGCGGCACTGAGTGGTGAAGCGCCGTTTTATGGACTTCAGCCAGTAGACAGCGATCTGCACGCATTCCCGGCACATCAGTCTCTGCTGAAAGCCTATGAGAAATTGCAACGCGCGAAAGCGGCACACTGGTCAAAATAGTGACAAACAACTTGCCTCGAGTAGGCTAAATGTATTGTCTGAGCTATATTACGGGGCGCTTAAAGCGCCCCGTTTTTTATTTTGGTCAAACCAAAAAATAAATGTAAAAACAAGGTTAAATATTAGTAGTTGATATTAAAAAAATTAGCTTATTAATGTGGTTTTTTATCTCAATTACTCCATTTTAATTAACCGCACCATAGGAGGCTGAAAGAAAAAATTCAACTCACTTTATAATTTTTAAAATTTATTTTTATATGGATAATCAACATGTTACACCGTAATCGCATAAAAACCATGCGTCTTGCGGGCCTATAAGCCAGGCGAGATATGATCTATATCAAATTCTCATCTATAATGCTTTGTTAGTATCTCGTCGCCGACTTAATAAAGAGAGAGTTAGTGTGAAAGCTGACAACCCTTTTGATCTTATTCTACCTGCTGCAATGGCCAAAGTTGCCGAAGAAGCAGGCGTCTATAAAGCAACGAAACATCCGCTTAAGACGTTCTATCTGGCAATTACTGCCGGTGTATTCATTTCAATTGCCTTTGTTTTCTATATCACCGCCACAACCGGCACTGGTACTATGCCTTTCGGCATGGCGAAATTAGTAGGTGGTATCTGCTTTTCCCTGGGGCTGATCCTTTGTGTTGTCTGCGGTGCAGACCTCTTCACTTCAACCGTACTGATCGTCGTTGCTAAAGCCAGTGGTCGTATTACCTGGGGTCAGTTAGCGAAAAACTGGCTTAACGTTTATGTCGGCAACCTGATTGGCGCCCTGATCTTTGTGTTACTCATGTGGCTTTCTGGCGAGTATATGACCGCCAACGGCGCATGGGGGCTCAACGTTCTGCAAACAGCCGACCACAAAGTGCACCATACTTTTGTTGAGGCAGTGAGCCTTGGTATCCTGGCTAACCTGATGGTGTGTCTGGCCGTATGGATGAGCTACTCGGGCCGCAGCCTGATGGACAAAGCGTTTATTATGGTATTACCGGTCGCAATGTTTGTTGCCAGCGGTTTTGAGCACAGTATCGCAAACATGTTTATGATCCCTATGGGTATTGTAATACGCGATTTCGCCACCCCGGAATTCTGGACCGCAGTTGGGTCTTCTCCGGAGAATTTTTCTCACCTGACCGTGATGAATTTCATCACCGATAACCTGATTCCGGTTACGATCGGTAACATTATCGGCGGCGGTTTGTTGGTCGGGTTGACATACTGGGTCATTTATCTGCGTGGTAACGATCATCATTAATCTGTTGATGCCCATTACACGCAGTAAATAAAAAATCCACTTAAGAAGGTAGGTGTTACATGTCCGAGCTTAATGAAAAGTTAGCCACAGCCTGGGAAGGTTTTACCAAAGGTGATTGGCAGAATGAAGTAAACGTACGTGACTTCATTCAGAAAAACTACACTCCGTATGAGGGTGACGAGTCCTTCCTGGCTGGCGCAACTGATGCGACCACTGCACTGTGGGACAGCGTGATGGAAGGCGTTAAACAGGAAAACCGCACTCACGCGCCTGTTGACTTTGACACCTCCGTTGCTTCTACCATCACTTCTCACGACGCTGGCTACATCAACAAAGCGCTCGAGAAGATTGTTGGTCTGCAGACTGAAGCTCCGCTGAAACGTGCGATCATTCCGTTTGGCGGCATCAAAATGGTTGAAGGTTCCTGCAAAGCGTACAATCGCGAACTGGACCCGATGCTGAAAAAAATCTTCACCGAATACCGCAAAACCCACAACCAGGGCGTATTCGATGTTTACACCAAAGACATTCTGAACTGCCGTAAATCCGGTGTTCTGACTGGTCTGCCAGATGCGTATGGCCGTGGCCGTATCATCGGTGACTACCGTCGCGTTGCGCTGTACGGTATCGACTACCTGATGAAAGACAAATACGCTCAGTTCGTCTCTCTGCAGTCCGATCTGGAAAACGGCGTAAACCTGGAAGCAACAATCCGTCTGCGTGAAGAAATCGCTGAACAGCACCGCGCTCTGGGTCAGATCAAAGAAATGGCTGCTAAATATGGCTGCGATATCTCTGGTCCGGCTACCAACGCTCAGGAAGCTATCCAGTGGACTTACTTCGGCTACCTGGCCGCAGTTAAATCTCAGAACGGTGCAGCAATGTCCTTCGGTCGCGTATCCACCTTCCTGGATGCTTACATCGAACGTGACCTGAAAGCAGGCAAAATCACCGAGCAAGACGCACAGGAAATGATCGACCACTTGGTCATGAAACTGCGTATGGTTCGTTTCCTGCGTACTCCTGAATATGATGAACTGTTCTCCGGTGACCCGATTTGGGCAACTGAATCAATCGGTGGTATGGGCGTTGATGGCCGTACTCTGGTTACCAAAAACAGCTTCCGCTTCCTGAACACCCTGTACACCATGGGTCCTTCTCCGGAGCCGAACATCACTGTTCTGTGGTCTGAAAAACTGCCTCTGAACTTCAAGAAATTCGCCGCTAAAGTGTCCATCGACACCTCTTCTCTGCAGTATGAGAACGATGACCTGATGCGTCCGGACTTCAACAACGACGACTACGCTATCGCTTGCTGCGTAAGCCCGATGGTTGTTGGTAAACAAATGCAGTTCTTCGGTGCGCGTGCAAACCTGGCGAAAACCATGCTGTACGCAATCAACGGTGGCGTTGATGAAAAACTGAAAATGCAGGTTGGTCCTAAATCTGAACCGATCAAAGGCGACGTTCTGAACTTCGACGAAGTTATGGACCGCATGGATCACTTCATGGATTGGCTGGCTAAACAGTACGTCACCGCGCTGAACGTTATCCACTACATGCACGACAAGTACAGCTACGAAGCCTCTCTGATGGCGCTGCACGACCGTGACGTTATCCGCACTATGGCGTGTGGTATCGCTGGTCTGTCCGTTGCTGCTGACTCCCTGTCTGCAATCAAATATGCGAAAGTTAAACCGATTCGTGACGAAGACGGTCTGGCTATCGACTTCGAAATCGAAGGCGAATACCCGCAGTTTGGTAACAACGACTCTCGCGTTGATGACATGGCGGTTGACCTGGTAGAACGTTTCATGAAGAAAATTCAGAAACTGACTACTTATCGTAACGCTATCCCGACTCAGTCTGTTCTGACCATCACCTCTAACGTGGTTTATGGTAAGAAAACTGGTAATACCCCAGATGGTCGTCGTGCTGGCGCGCCGTTCGGACCGGGTGCTAACCCAATGCACGGTCGTGACCAGAAAGGTGCTGTTGCCTCTCTGACCTCCGTTGCTAAACTGCCGTTTGCTTACGCTAAAGATGGTATTTCTTACACCTTCTCTATCGTTCCGAACGCTCTGGGTAAAGACGACGAAGTTCGTAAGACCAACCTGGCTGGTCTGATGGATGGTTACTTCCACCACGAAGCGTCCATCGAAGGTGGTCAGCACCTGAACGTGAACGTCATGAACCGCGAAATGCTGCTGGATGCGATGGAACATCCGGAAAAATATCCGCAGCTGACCATCCGCGTTTCTGGCTACGCAGTACGTTTTAACTCCCTGACTAAAGAACAGCAGCAGGACGTTATTACTCGTACCTTCACTCAGACCATGTAATTGGTTTTGACTGAAATCGTACTTTAAAAAGCGTACAATAAAGGCTCCACGTAAGTGGGGCCTTTTTAATAGCCTGCTTTGTCAGCTATCTATACTTATATACTCGATGGATTTCGAGTTGCATTGAGGCGGCAACGGAGTGAATCCCCTGGAGCGTACAGAAGTACGTGACTGGGGTGAGCGAAGGAAGCTAACAAAGATGCAGCTTGAAAGACGAAAAGTATGGATAGCAGCCAAAACAGACTCGACACAGTTAATAACTGTGCACTAACACTGGCCCCGGATGGGCCACACCTGGAGAAACACCGCAATGTCAGTTATTGGTCGCATTCACTCCTTTGAATCCTGTGGCACTGTTGATGGCCCGGGCATCCGCTTTATTACCTTCTTTCAGGGCTGCCTGATGCGCTGCCTGTATTGCCATAACCGCGACACGTGGGATACACACGGCGGTAAAGAAGTCACCGTCGACGAATTAATGAAAGAGGTGGTGACCTATCGCCACTTTATGAACGCATCCGGCGGCGGCGTGACGGCATCTGGCGGCGAAGCTATCCTGCAAGCTGAATTCGTACGTGACTGGTTCCGCGCCTGTAAAAAAGAAGGTATTCATACCTGTCTGGATACCAACGGTTTTGTTCGCCGCTACGATCCGGTGATCGATGAGCTGCTGGAAGTCACCGACCTGGTCATGCTCGACCTCAAACAGATGAACGATGAAATCCATCAGAATCTGGTCGGCGTATCTAACCATCGTACGCTGGAGTTCGCGCGTTACCTGTCAAACAAAGACATCAAAGTGTGGATCCGCTATGTTGTCGTACCTGGCTGGTCTGATGACGATGACTCCGCACACCGCCTCGGCGAATTTACCCGCGATATGGGTAACGTTGAAAAAATCGAGCTGCTGCCTTACCACGAGCTGGGCAAACACAAATGGGTAGCAATGGGCGAAGAGTACAAACTGGATGGTGTCAAACCACCGAAGAAAGAGACCATGGAGCGCGTGAAGGGCATTCTCGAGCAATATGGACATAAAGTGATGTATTGAGTTTTAGCCACCACGAAACGGCTGCCCTGAACGGCAGCCGTTTTGCTATCTAAGCGACAACCACTCGAATTAAAGGAAAGGACGCCATGCGGTTATTCATTTCTGGCATGTTGCTGTTATCTGCCCAATACGTAAATGCCGCCAGCAACTGTGATATCAACGCCATTGTGCAACATGCGTGGCCGGATGCAAAACCGACAGCGGAAGGCAAGCTACTCACACAGCATAATCAGGTTATCGAAATCACAGGTAACTCACCGCAAAGCGCAATTTGCCGTGTCTGGCCAGCCCACCCGGAACTGACCTTAGCGGCGATCCCGCTGATGGCACAACAATATAGCGATTACGATCGCATTGGCGATCTGGAGCTTCTGGTACTGGATTCCACAAGCCTCGACGTAAAACAGCGGCTACGCCTGCCCGAACGTATGAATGACGATGCCATTCAAATTACCGGTCTGGCGCTGGATACTGCGCGCTGGAAAGTTACCCCAGATCAGACCGCATTTGGGTTGCGAGTCACCCGCACCGGCAGTTCCCGTGTAAATCCTTATAGTGAAGATGCGCTATCGCTGTTTGTTATTGAAAATAATCAACTACGGGCGGTATTAAACGGAATCGTACTTGAGAATAGCACCGGTGAATGGGACGGAAACTGTGTGGGAACATTCCACGATATTAAACGTACCCTTGCCCTTGCGCCTGATTCACATAATGGGTACACCGATATTCGGGTAAACGAGAAAAACGTGGAATCAACGGCCTATACAGACGCCAACGAGCAGTGCGCATCAAAGGATAAACCGGGGAAAGCCAGTTGGGTGCTGCGTTATGATGGCAAACAGTATGCCATCCCAAAAGAACTGTCCCCGTTGTTTTGAGAAGCAAAGCAGGAGATAGCATCACTATCTCCTGCTCTTCTGCCACACTTGTCTTTAGCGTCCTCTTCTCGCCAGTAGCGGGAAAATCAATCCCAGTCCAACCAGCACAAATGGCGTCACAATATTCAGCGTGAGCTGGAATGTCCATTCAGGGGTAAAGGCTTCCATTTTCGGGAAGATCCCGGTCAGACAGGCAAATGCGGTAAAGGCAAAGCACCAGATCCCCACGGTCATCGCAAGCGAGCGGTTGCGAATAAAGACATATTCCGATTTATATTTTTGCGCCAGGCGAATAACGGCAATGAACGCCACAAACACCCATAAATAACGCAATGGCATCACGACAGAGTTAAGATTCAATAGCCATTTATACAGGTTGTTCATGTCGCCAATTCCCAGCGTTGGCAACATAATCAAAATCGCCACCAGCACCAGCGTCAGAATATAACCATTTACCGGCGTACCGGAAGCGTTGGTTTTACACAGGCTCTCGGGAATATATTTATGATCAGCATCACCCAGCAGAACTTTAAGCGGTGCATCAATAGAAAATACCAATGCCGCAATCTGTCCCAGCGTATTGGCAATCGCGTAAATAACCATCAGCGAATTACCCATACCATAATACTCACCCAATTTCTGGAAGGCGTAATATTGACCATTCGTCATCAGGTCATCTGGAATATGCCGGGAGTCAAACATCATTCCCATAGCCAGCGACCCGAGAATCGCGCATACCGCTACCATAACAGCCAGAACGAGCATCCCTTTTGGAAATTCTTTGCCCGGATTACGGGTCTGATTAACATATGGCGAAATTTTCTCCGCACCGCCCACGGCAAAGACCAGCATGGAGATCGTGGTAATGTAGGTAAAATCGATGTGTGGGATAAACGATTCCCAGGTGATATTGGTTGTCGCTATTTGCACATCCGTAATTGCAGGCGCGGTTACCGCCATCACGACATACAAAATGGACATCACAAACATCGCGATGCCAGCAACTGACCCAACAATTTTCAGTGACTTCATGCCACGGGACGCAACCCACATGAAAAAGACAAACAGCGCCAGCGTCAGCCCCTGCAACGCCACGACGGTGTACTCTTTAATCAACGAACCATCGCCCTTCAGCGCCCATCCCAGCGCAATCAGAATAGCCTGCGGTTTTTGCGCCAGATAAGGTATATGCACAACCCAATAGGTCCAGGCAGCAAGATAGGCCAACCCTGGCCCCATGGTATGTTTAATCCAGGTACTGACTCCGCCTTTACCCTCTTTAAAGGTTGAGCCAAGCTGCCCGACGATCAACGCATAAGGAATAAAATAGAGCGCGAAAATAAATATCCAGGAGGAGACAACAACCAATCCCTGATTAGCATAGTTGTTAACGACGTTACCAAAACCCCAGACGGTAATAAATGACATCAATGCAATGTTGTACCATCGCAATTGTTTTTCCTGCACACCAGCCATACGCAATCCTTTGTGGAAGCTTTTTGATTATCAATATATGAGGCGTGGGATTATGCGCGGTAAAATGAGCGAGCGGAAACGGCAGGATGTAAAACTATAACCTTCTGCACACTTTATTTTCAGGACAGACGTGTGCGATTAAATAATGCAGGTTCCCATAAAGCATACATAAACAGTATGTATGGGAACCTGTTCATATTCTGTTAAATCAGGTCAAATGTGCGCAATAGAATTGGGCGTATGGCCAGTCTTACGCAACAGCATCAGTAAATAAATAAACGATACGCTGGCGATCATGATAAACAGCAAGCTGTCTGAATAATTCTGCATCAGCATCGCAGTAAACGAAGGTCCCAGCAGGCTACCCACGGTATAGCTCAATAACAATGCCTGATTCATGGCGACCAGCTGATGATGTTCCACCTTTTCACAGGCCCAGGCCATCGCGACCGGATAGAGGGTAAAGCCTGCCGCACCCAACATAAACAACGCGGGCGCCATCGCCGCCTGATTCAGCATGGCGATACTCCCGACGATCACCACGAAGACCTGGACTCGTAAAACCAGCAGACGTCCCAGCTTATCCGCCAGACGGCCAATCGGCCATTGCCCCAGAATACCGGCACTTACCAGAACCGCCATCCAGAAACCAATGCTGGCGTTGCTCACCCCCTGATGGTTGAGATACAGCGGCATCAGGCCATACAAAGACCCCAGCACGATCCCGGAAATAATGCAGCCATTAACGCCCAGGCGTGCCTGACGCAACCTCAGCATGGAGACAATAGGCGTAGACTGCTGTTCATCGCCCTGCTGATTAGCAATGCGCGTAAAGAGCAGTGGCAAAACACCCGCCAGGATAGTACCCGTCACCCACGGCAGGACGTTCATCAATTCTGTTGATACTTTACTAACCAGCAGTTGGCCTAAAAACGTTCCCACATAATAGATCATCATATAGGCGGCAAGTAACCGTCCGCGATTACGGGACGTCCCGCTGCACATCAGCGCGCTTTCCACGACCACCCAGATCATGGCGCAGCCAACACCGGCGATAAAACGCCATGTCATCCAGCTCCAGAATCCCACCATAATCCCCAACCCGACACAGCCCGCGGCAAAAATAAGCGAGGCGATGTAATAGCTGCGGTTAAAACCAAGGTGTTTTATTAAATACCCTGTCAGCAACGTCCCTACCAGATTACCGGTAAAGTAAGACGAGCTCACCACGCCTACCTGCCAGGTAGGCAGATTTTCATGGGCGAGCCAAAGCGGGACGAGCGTGTTTAACACGGCGATCGCCAGGGTCAACAGAAGTAGCCCGCACAGCAATAGCATGACGGGACGGGTATAGGTGGACATGAATAAAAACCGTGAGGAAGTTCAAATTTCATGCGCATCATGCCACTGCTAAAAACATTGTCAATCGGCGGAATCAGAGGGCTGAGGCGCTTTCTGGTCGATCGATTTGCATTACTGATTCTTAATGTGAATAGATAAAAAACACAAAAACACATCTGCTTGTTTTTATTGATCTAAAACAAAAATCTCGCGTTACGTTCAGTCGAAAAATTTCATGGACTCCCCTTACTTTTATTTCTTACTAAACTGTATTCGGGATGCTGAGCTGCATTGTCTTCAAAATAGAACAGTGAGTTCTTATTTATCTATCTAATCCAAATATCGTTCTTTTCGTAGACTTAAACTCATCAAATTTCCCCCACTGATACTGAACAGGAGAAATACCATGACTAAACCTTACGTAAGACTTGATAAAGACAATGCGGCAGTACTGCTGGTCGACCATCAGGCTGGCCTGCTCTCTCTGGTTCGGGATATCGATCCCGATAAATTTAAAAACAACGTGCTTGCGCTCGGTGACTTAGCAAAATACTTCAACCTCCCAACCATTCTGACAACCAGTTTTGAGACAGGACCAAACGGACCGCTGGTACCGGAACTGAAAGCTCAATTTCCCGATGCGCCCTACATTGCTCGCCCAGGAAACATTAACGCATGGGATAACGAAGATTTCGTGAAAGCAGTAAAAGCGACCGGCAAAAAGCAGCTGATTATCGCTGGTGTCGTGACGGAGGTTTGCGTCGCTTTCCCAGCGCTCTCGGCTATTGAAGAAGGTTTTGACGTCTTTGTTGTCACCGATGCTTCAGGCACGTTTAATGAAATTACCCGCCATTCAGCATGGGATCGGATGTCTCAAGCAGGCGCTCAATTGATGACATGGTTCGGAGTAGCATGCGAACTGCACCGCGACTGGCGCAACGATATCGAAGGTCTGGCGACGTTGTTCTCTAATCACATTCCAGATTATCGCAATCTGATGACCAGCTACGACACGTTAACCAAACAGAAGTAAAAAACCGGGGCGAAAAACCTGGCGTGACATAATGCCGGATGACGCGCAGCTTGAAGGCCTACAGATCGTGTAGGCCGGATAGGTGCGAGCCGCCATCCGGCCAGGTATGGATTAGCTTGCAACCGCCATGCCGACGGTCATATGCAGGCCATAGAACACGCCACGACCAATCAGCTCACCGACTATCAGCAGAATAAATGCGACGGAAAGCAGTGGTATTGCGGGTTGATAACCTTTGACTTGCGGAACAATCCAGCAGCACAGCGCTAACGCCAGTGCCACGATCCGCCAGGCCATCAGCGAGCCATAATCCGGAACCAGTGCAGACGCCTGTTGAATCGAACTGTGGATCGTCGCCAGTTCAGTCCCTTGCATTACCGACATGATAGCGCTCACGACCAGAGCAAGCACTGATATAGCCGGCAGCAGGCGCATCGCCCAACCATCCACGCCAGCAATTCTCAGTAACAGATATCCCAGCAGCGGACCGCCCATAAACATCGTCAGGAAGAAGCCCAGCGGTGTCCAGACGCTGTACCAGGTCGGTACGGTATCGATGGTGTTATACACGCGCACCATCATCCAGACAAAAACCACACCCAGCACCATGGTGACAACTAACCACAGATTGCGTAATGCGGGCGACATTTTCTTCAACATAGCCAACAGCCAGCCGATACCGCCAACGGCAAAGAAGAGTGAGCCGCTGGCAATTTCGTTACTCAACGCAGATGACCCAACGCGATTGAGTGAGTTAAAGGCGCGCATCGGTGAGCCCAGGTGGAGCATAGAGGCAATAAAACCAATGCCCATTAATACCCAAAGCCCAAACATGCAGGTAATTACGCGTTGCTGCGATTCTGGGCGTAAGCCCCCTTTCATCAACGCCAGCGCCAGAACAATAAAACCGCCAACCACACACTGTCCAAAGACCGTGAAGATCATCAGCGGCCATTCATGCCATCCACTTCCCATCTTACACCTCCTTCGGATTAGCCAGATAACCTGTGGTATCCCCGGTCGGGCGGCTATTGGCGTTAGGTTTGATGACAATGCTCGGTTTGGTAAAGTGCGCGCCCGGCAGTGGCGCAACCGCAGCCAAAGTACCGTGTTTTTTGCGCAGTTCATCAATTGGGCCAAAATCCAGCGCACGCAGTGGACAGGACTCGACGCAAATAGGTTTCTTACCTTCAGCGACGCGCTCATGGCAGCCATCGCATTTGGTCATGTGCCCTTTGTCAGCATTATACTGTGGTGCGCCGTAAGGACAGGCCATGTGGCAATAGCGGCAGCCGATGCACACATCTTCATCGACAACGACAAAACCATCTTCACGTTTGTGCATCGCACCGCTCGGACACACCTTGGTACAGGCCGGGTCTTCACAGTGGTTACACGCAATGGAGAGGTAATAGGCAAAGACGTTCTGATGCCAGACGCCGTTGTCTTCCTGCCAGTCACCTCCCGCGTACTCATAAATGCGGCGGAAGCTGACTTCAGGGGTTAAATTTTTGAAATCTTTGCACGCCAGTTCGCAGGTTTTGCAACCGGTGCAACGGCTGGAATCAATAAAAAATCCATACTGGGTTGTCATCGGTTACTCCTTACACCTTTTCAACCTGAACAAGGTTCGTGTGTGATGGGTTCCCCTTCGCGAGAGGAGACGGACGCTGGGTCGTCAGGACGTTAATACAACCGCCCTGGTCCACGCGTTTTGCGTCCGGGTCATACCACGCCCCTTCGCCCAATGCCACCACGCCAGGCATCATACGCGGCGTTACTTTCGCCTCGATGTGCACTTCACCACGATCGTTAAAGATGCGCACCTTGTCGCCGTTGTTAATGCCGCGTCGCTGGGCATCCATCGGGTTGATCCACATTTCCTGGCGGCAGGATGCTTTCAGAACATCCACGTTGCCATAGGTCGAGTGGACGCGAGACTTATAGTGGAAGCCGGTCAACTGCAGAGGGAATTTCTCCACCAGCGGATCGTCTAAGCTCTCAAAGCCTGGGGTATAAATCGGCAGTGGATCAATCACATCACCTTCCGGCAGTTCCCAGGTTGACGCGATCTCGGCAAGCTGCTGCGAATAAATTTCGATCTTACCTGACGGCGTGGTCAGCGGATTGGCGTTAGGATCCTCACGGAACGCCTTGTAGGCCACGTGATGTCCCTGTGGGTCGCGCTGTTTAAAGATCCCCTGCTTGCGGAATTCTTCAAACGTTGGCAGTTCAGGAATGGCTTTTCGCGACTGCTCGTACAGATGACGCATCCACTCTTCCTGAGTACGACCTTCTGTAAACTGCTGCTCAACACCAAGGCGTTTCGCCAGCTCACTGGTCATCTGGTAGATAGTCTTGCATTCGAAGCGTGGTTTGATCGCCTGATCGGTGAAAATCACATACGACATATTTCCGCAGGAGGCATCCAGTGCGAAGTCCATCTGCTCCGAAGCGGTGCAGTCCGGCAGCAAAATATCCGCGTATTTCGCCGAGGAGGTCATATGACAGTCGATGACAACGATCATCTCGCACTTCTTATCATCCTGTAGGATTTCATGTGTGCGGTTGATATCAGAGTGCTGGTTAATCAGACAGTTACCGGCATAGTTCCAGATCATCTTAATCGGAACATCGAGTTTATCTTTACCACGAACACCGTCACGCAGCGCCGTCATCTCCGGACCTCGCTCAATGGCGTCCGTCCACATAAACATAGAGATGCTGGTTTCGACTGGGTTTTCCAGCGTAGGCATACGTTCAAACGGCAAACTGTATGAGCCCTCACGCGCCCCGCTGTTGCCGCCGTTAATCCCAACGTTACCGGTAAGGATTGCCAGCATAGAAATGGCACGGGTCGCTATTTCACCGTTAGCATGGCGCTGCGGTCCCCACCCCTGACTGATATATGCCGGTTTAGCGCTACCGATTTCACGTGCCAGTTTGACGATTCGATCAGCAGGAATACCGGTAATTTGCGCTGCCCATTCCGGGGTCTTGGCGATACCGTCTTTGCCCTGCCCAAGAATATACGCCTTATAGTGACCGTTTTTCGGTGCGTCGGCCGGTAAGGTTTTCTCGTCGTAACCCACGCAGTATTTATCAAGGAACGGTTGATCAACCATGTTTTCGGTGATCAGCACATACGCCAGACCATTCACCAATGCCGCATCGGTACCTGGGCGGATCGGGATCCATTCATCTTCACGACCCGCGCCGGTATCCGTGTAGCGAGGATCGATAATAATCATGCGGGCATTGGATTTCTGTCGCGCCTGTTCAAGGTAATAGGTTACCCCACCCCCGCTCATACGGGTTTCACCTGGGTTATTCCCGAACAGAACCACCAGCTTGCTGTTTTCAATGTCGGACGGGCTGTTACCGTCTGCCCAGCCGCCGTAGGTGTAGTTCAACCCGGCAGCGATTTGTGCTGAAGAGTAGTCACCGTAGTGGTTCAGGTAGCCGCCACAGCAGTTCATCAGACGTGCTACCAGCGTTTTGCCTGGCGGCCAGGAGCGTGTCAGGGTGCCGCCCAGCGTACCTGTGCCGTAGTTCAGGTAGATAGACTCGTTGCCGTAGTCTTTGATAAGACGCTGCATATTGCTGGCAATGATGTCGTAGGCTTCATCCCAGCTGATACGCTCAAATTTCCCTTCGCCACGTTTACCGACACGTTTCATCGGGTATTTCAGACGGTCGGGATTATAAACGCGACGACGCATGGAGCGACCACGCAGACAGGCGCGTACCTGGTGCAAGCCGTCATAGTTGTCATCACCGGTGTTGTCGGTTTCAACATACTTTATTTCACCGTCTACCACGTGCATACGCAGAGGACAGCGGCTACCACAGTTCACCGTACACGCGCTCCAGATGACTTTCTCATTGGCCTGTGTCGGATTAAGGGCTTCTGCAGCATTTGCAATACGGGTAAATGGCAGGGTAAACGCGCTACTGGCCACCGCCAGTCCGCCTATCGCCGTCGTTTTCACCAAACCTCGGCGACTAACCTCAGCTGCCAGCATGGCATCGGGGATCTTAGTTTTCATAGTGGCTCACTCTGCTGCTCACAATAAACAAAAGAGAAATACTCGTTATACAGGTTTTTATATAGCGCTAATATCGATATACAGACTGGTAGATACCGAATTTGCGAAAAGACAGAGATAAATACTGACTTTCATTCGAAGGCAGTATTACTCCTATGGAGGTAGGCGTTATTGTCCGACGTCAAACGGGCATAAAAAAAGCGCCCTGAGGCGCTTTTTTAGCAAAGAAAGGTAGCTTAGCCGATAAACTCCAGGCCATTCATGTACGGACGTAACACTTCCGGAACCTGAATACGGCCATCAGCCTGCTGATAGTTTTCCATCACCGCAACCAGCGTACGTCCAACCGCCAGACCAGAACCGTTCAGCGTATGTACTAAACGGGTCTTTTTGTCGGATTTGCTGCGGCAACGCGCCTGCATACGACGAGCCTGGAAATCCCACACGTTGGAGCAAGAGGAGATTTCGCGATAGGTGTTCTGCGCCGGGATCCACACTTCCAGATCGTACGTTTTGCATGCGCCGAAGCCCATGTCGCCTGTGCACAGAATGATCTTACGGTACGGCAGGCCCAGCAGCTGAAGAACCTTCTCGGCATGGCCGGTCATCTCTTCCAGCGCGTCCATAGAGTCTTCTGGGCGAACGATCTGCACCATTTCAACTTTATCGAACTGGTGCATACGGATCAGACCACGGGTATCACGACCGTAAGAACCTGCTTCAGAACGGAAGCACGGCGTATGCGCGGTCATTTTGATCGGCAGCGCATCTTCGTCAATGATTTCGTCGCGAACCAGGTTGGTCAGCGGAACTTCTGCCGTTGGGATCAGCGCATAGTTGCTGCTGTCAGCTTCTTCATCCAGCGGACGGGTGTGGAACAGATCGCCAGCAAATTTCGGCAGTTGCCCTGTTCCGTACAGCGTGTCATGGTTAACCAGATACGGAACGTAGTTTTCGCTGTAACCATGCTGTTCGGTATGCAGATCCAGCATGAACTGAGACAGCGCACGGTGCATGCGCGCGATCTGCCCTTTCATCACGACGAAACGAGAGCCGGTCAGCTTAACCGCAGCGGCAAAATCAAGACCCGTGTGCATTTCACCCAGGGTAACGTGATCGCGCACTTCGAAATCAAACTCACGCGGCGTACCCCAACGGCTGACTTCGACGTTGTCATTTTCATCTTTACCCACCGGAACGTCGTCCGCTGGCAGGTTAGGAATGGTCAGCGCAATGTCGCGGATCTCGGCCTGTAAGGTATCAAGTTCAGCTTTCGCGGCATCCAGCTCTTCGCCCAGTTTGTTCACTTCCAGACGTAAAGACTCGATATCTTCCCCGCGCGCTTTTGCCTGGCCGATGGATTTCGATCGAGAGTTACGCTCTGCCTGCAGGTTTTCAGTTTGTACCTGCAGAACTTTACGACGCTCTTCAAGAGCGCGCAGCTTATCTACATCCAGCTTAAAGCCCCGGCTTGCCAGTTTTTCTGCGACTGCGTCTGGCTCATTACGCAGCAGATTGGGATCGAGCATGCTTATCCTGTGCTTATCGAATTAAAATAGGAGAAAGTGACCACAGCCTGCGGTCACAGGGATACAGAGACAACATTACCGCAACGATAACACTAACGGTAGCGTTTTATAGGGCTATTTTGATCCTGTCCGGCGAGCCAGGCGAGCTTTTCGCCAATCTTGCCTTCAAGACCTCTGTTTGTGGGGTGATAATAGCGCGTTTGTGCCATTTCCTGCGGGAAGTACTCTTCTCCGGCGGCATAGGCATTTGGTTCATCATGGGCGTAACGATACTCCTGACCATAGCCCATTTCTTTCATCAGCTTAGTTGGCGCATTGCGCAGGTGGACCGGCACGTCGTAATCCGGACGTTCACGGGCATCAGCCAGCGCGGCTTTGAAGGCGGTGTAAACCGCATTACTTTTCGGCGCGCAGGCCAGATAAACAATCGCCTGAGCAATCGCTCGTTCACCTTCCGCGGGTCCCACGCGGGTAAAGCAGTCCCATGCGGAAATTGCCACCTGCATGGCGCGAGGATCGGCATTGCCCACATCTTCAGAGGCAATTGCCAGACAGCGACGGGCTACATACAGCGGGTCACCGCCTGCACTAATGATGCGCGCATACCAATAAAGTGCCGCATCCGGGGCGCTGCCGCGAACCGATTTGTGTAATGCGGAGATGAGATCGTAAAAACGATCGCCTTTATTATCGAAGCGTGCGCTGCGTTCACCGGCAATTTCAGTGAGCAATTCTGGTTTCAATACGCGCTTACCGGAATCATCAACTTCGGCCATATCGGCCATCATTTCCAGCGTATTCAGCGCTCGCCGCGCGTCTCCATTCACCAGTTCGGCAATCGCCCGACGCGTCTCTGGTGGCAGTACGATATCCTGACCACCGTAACCACGGGCATTATCTGACATCGCCTGGTCCAGCACCTGTTCAATATCGTCGGTGGTTAACGATTTCAGTAAATAAACACGCGCCCGCGACAACAGTGCCGAGTTCAGTTCAAACGAGGGATTTTCAGTGGTGGCGCCAACAAACGTGATGGTACCGTCTTCAATATGCGGTAAAAACGCATCCTGTTGGCTTTTATTAAAACGGTGAACTTCGTCCACGAACAGGATCGTACGTCGACCCGCGTTACGATTCTGACGCGCCCGCTCAATCGCTTCACGAATTTCTTTTACACCAGACGTGACCGCCGAAATTCGTTCAACATCGGCGTTAGCGTAACGGGCAATAACTTCGGCTAGCGTGGTTTTCCCCGTCCCCGGCGGACCCCATAAAATCATAGAGTGCAGGTGCCCGGCCTCGATGGCGCGCGGCAAGGGTTTACCCGCAGCCAGCAGATGCTGCTGGCCGATGTACTGCGCTAAATTTTCTGGCCGCATACGTGCGGCCAGTGGCTGAAAGGTATTATCAGAAAAGTCGAGCGACAGATTGCTCACTCACACGCCTCTACTTACGTTGATCGTCAACCGTTACACCTTGCGGCGGGGTAAAGGTGAATTTCGAAGGTTCAATCGCACCATTCTGCTGAGATTTCAGCTGATAGCTGCTGCGCTGATCGTCTTGCTCAACGGCACTGAATTGATGGATCGTCCCGTCCCGCCCAACATTGATAGTAAACTGCTTCAGGTTACCGCTGCTGGTTTTTGGCGTCAGCACGAAATCGTCGCCGTTTTGCTTAATGTTGTACTGTTGCCAGTCGCTGGCCTGGTTACGCGCAATCAGCATGAACGGCGTGTTGCCCGTGGCGTCTTTCAACCAGGTCGCAGTCGCCTGCTCAACAAACGGGTTAAAGAACCACAGCGTTTTACCATCGGAAACCAGGATGCTCTCGTCAGGCTGCGTCATATGCCAGTTAAAAAGATTAGGGCGTTTAACCCATAAGTCGCCCTGACCCTCCTGCACCGCAGCGCCGCTACCGTCCGTGACCTTCTGAGTAAAGCTGGCATGGAAGCTGCTGACTTTATCCAGACGGCTTTTCAGGTCGCTGGCAGCGTCAGCCCAGACGCTGCTCACCACAAAGCTAGACAGTAATGCACAGGTGATTGCGATTCTTTTCATCGTTATTCCTCAAAATACGTCACTCCCAACGGGGAGATCCCTCTGCTATCCATTTCAGGCCAAAAATCAGCATGAGGAAAGTAGAAAATACTGAATTACTTAACTTTGCAATCATTCGAAGGGCGGCGGAGCCAGCACTTCACGATTACCATTATGCCCTTGTTCGCTGACTATTCCCTGCGCTTCCATCTGTTCGATGATGCGCGCCGCTCGGTTGTAACCGATACGGAACTGACGTTGGACGCCGGAGATTGAGGCTTTGCGTTTCTGAGTAACAAAGTTCACCGCCTGATCGAACAGCGGATCCAGTTCTTCACCACCATCAAAGCCGCCACCGCCGCCTTCGCTTTCGCTGTCAGAGGTAATGCCATCAACGTATTGTGGACGGCCGCGCGCTTTCCAGTCCTGAACTACCGCGTGAACTTCTTCATCGCGTACAAAGGCGCCGTGTACACGCACAGGGATCGTCGAGTTTGGTGCAGAATAAAGCATGTCACCCATACCCAACAGCGATTCCGCGCCGCCCTGGTCAAGGATGGTACGCGAGTCAATTTTACTGGACACTGTAAAGGCGATACGCGTCGGGATGTTCGCTTTAATCAGACCGGTGATAACGTCAACTGACGGTCGCTGGGTTGCCAGCACCAGGTGAATACCCGCCGCACGCGCTTTTTGCGCCAGACGAGCAATCAGTTCTTCCACCTTTTTGCCAACGGTCATCATCAGGTCTGCGAATTCATCCACCAGCACCACGATATACGGCAGTTTTTCCAGCACCGGATGCTGAACATCCATGCTGTCGCCCGGCTTCCAGTATGGGTCCGGAATCGGACGTCCCATACGGGCGGCTTCAGCAATCTTATCGTTATAACCGGCAAGGTTACGCACGCCAAGCGCCGACATCAGTTTGTAGCGACGTTCCATTTCATTGACGCTCCAACGCAAGGCATTGGCGGCATCTTTCATGTCGGTCACAACTTCAGTAAGCAGATGCGGAATACCTTCATAAACAGAAAGTTCCAGCATTTTTGGGTCAATCATGATAAAGCGAACGTCTTCCGGCTGCGCTTTGTACAGCATGCTGAGGATCATGGCGTTCACCCCAACAGACTTACCGGAACCGGTTGTCCCTGCCACCAGCAGGTGCGGCATTTTCGCCAGATCGGCAACCACCGGTTCGCCCGCAATATCTTTACCCAGCACCACGGTCAGCGGAGATGAGTTATCACGGAATTTAGCGTTATCCAGCACTTCACGCAGATAAACGGTTTGACGTTTTTTATTCGGTAACTCCAGTCCGACATACGGTTTGCCTGGAATAACCTCGACCACACGTACCGCCGCGGTCGACAATGAACGCGCCAGATCTCGTGACAGGTTGGAAATACGCGCCGCTTTAACCCCTGGAGCCAGATTAAGCTCAAAGCGGGTAATCACCGGACCTGGAGAGTAGTTCACCACATCGGCTTTAATGCGGAAATCCGCCAGACGCGCTTCCACCAGACGTGCCATTTGCTCCAGCGCGAACGTATCTATCGGCTCAACTTCGCTCGGCGGCGGCGTGAGCAGATCTAACGATGGCAGAGGCGTACTTGGACGGTGCGCCGGACGACTGTCGCCATTACGCATCAGCAGCGGATGGATCAGGCTATCCTGCGGCGGCGGTGTAACAGGCTGCGCTGGCTGCTGATAATGTTGCTGCGGTGCGACAGGCTGCGCCGGTTGCTGATAATGCTGCTGTGGTGCAACAGGCTGTGCCGGTTGCTGATAATGCTGCTGTGGTGCAACAGGCTGTGCCGGCTGCTGATAATGCTGCTGTGGTGCAACAGGCTGTGGCGGCTGCTGATAATGCTGCTGCGGTGCAACTGGCTGCGCCGGTTGCTGATAATGCTGCTGCGGCGCAACGGGTTCCTGGTACTGCGGCGCGGGCTCCGGCATTACGCCAGGCGTAAACAGCGGCTCATGCGGCCCCTCATCCACCAGCGTTTTCATTGGCGAAAATTCAAAGTCATCGAGGGAGAATGGATTCGCTCCGGCAGGCTGTTCACCGGAATAACGCTGCTGCTGAGAAGAAGCAAACTGGCGGGCCAGTTCCGCTTCTGCGGCTGAATCTTCGTCATCAGTCTGGTGGGTATCGTCCTGATACTCTTCGCCATAACGATGCTGCTGCGACTGAGCGAACTGACGTGCCAGCTCGTCCTGCTGCATTGCATCCATTTCATCGTCACTGTACGCATCTGTATCAAGCTGCTCTTCGCGCGCTTTCTCTTCAGCCATACGCTGTGACGGCAGTTTTATGCCATATGAAGCCAGCTCACGACGAGTAGGCACGCGCACACGATTCGGACGCGGCAACTGCGGGCCAATGCCCTCTTTCACCTGCGGACGCGGCGTACCGCTGCCTGCAAGGCTAAAGACAGGTGCTGCGGCAGCGGCACTCACCCCTAACGCGGCGCTTTTTACGCCAGCGGCCAGCGGTGCAACGGCAGCAACAGACTCAACGGGCGGTATGGATGCAGTCGTCGGCATAGACGGCGTAGACGGCTTAACACGCTCAGGCTCCTGAGCAGGTTCTGGAATCGGCTGATACCATGCGGCCAGTTGCTCACGCTCACGCGCACGTTTCTCTTCGACTTCTTCAAAGTAATAGAGCGGCGGACGAGTCGGTTTAACTTCTTCAACCACCGGCTCAGGTTCCACCACTGTTGGTTGTTCAACCACAGGCTGCTGGAACGTAGTGCTCTGTTGAAAAGTTGGATCCTGCTGATAAACAGGTTGCTGCACAGGCTCCGGCTGATAACCAGGCTGCTGGAATGCGGCGTTCTGTTGAGAGGTCGGATCCTGTTGATAGACAGGTTGCAGCACGGGCTCCGGCTGATAAACAGGTTCCGGCTGCGGCGCGACAGGCTGCGTATAAACAGGTTCAACGGGCTGCTGTGCGTAATATTGCGGCTGCGGACTCTGCTCCACAACCGGTTGTTGCCATGGCTCATAAGGCTGCTGCACCGGAGGTTGCGCGTACTGGGCTGGCTGCGGATAACCTTCAGGCGCTGGTGCAATCGCGGCATCACCGGTTTGCGGGCCAGGCACGGGTTGCCAGGCCACGGTTGGGACCGGTTGCTCCATAACAGTGTTGGTCACGGGTGACGTTTGCAGTAACGGATCGACCGGTGCGCTCCAGGCCTGAGCGGCTGTTGTAGCTGCAGCTGCTGCAGCTACAGGCTCGGTCACCGAGTGGCCGTTAAGCAGTGGATCAAGTTCGTCATATTCAGGCAGCGTCGCGCGATTACCGGAAAACAGCACATCATTAGGATCGGCAACCACGCCACGGGCGCTGTATTCAATTTCGTCTTCATCATCCATGCGTTTGCCGGAGAACAGCGCCGCATCGGTATGACGACCAAGCGGGTTGGTAAATTTCTCCGCCAGACGTTTACGGCGCGCTAACGCACCGCGCAGGATACGAGCTCGGCGCGATTCATGGGGTTTGCCATCAGCGGCGTCGACAGACTCTTCTTCGTCTTCATACTCTTCGTCATCGACCCAGGTATCGTCGCGGCGGGTACGGTTGCTGGCAAACGTCAGGATATTGAGTAACCAGCCACCCAGTTTTTCCGCAATGCTCACCCATGACCAACCGGTGAACAGCGTTAATCCCGCTGCCCAAATGCACAACAACGTCAGCGTGCCGCCGCTGCTGTGCAGCAATGGTTGTAGCGTGGTGCTGAGCAGACTGCCGATCACGCCGCCAGAGGCGAAATACCAGATGTCATCGGCGTTAATTGCGGCCAGCCCGCAGGAAGTGAGAATCAGCGCCAGAACGCCAATAATGCGCAGCGAGACGGCAAAATAATCGACGTATTCGTCGCTGGCCTGATGTCGCCAGGCAAACCAGCAGCCACCGACAATGATGACGGGGATGGTGTAGGCCATGACGCCAAAAATAAAGAACAGCGTGTCCGCCAGCCATGCTCCAGGTATTCCGCCCAGATTATGGATAGGCTCATGCCACGCGGTTTGCGACCAACTGGGATCCGAAGGGTTAAAGCTGAGTAAGGCAGCCATCAACCAGACAGCAAAAAGGGCAATAAGAATCAGTAGCGCTTCCAGAAGTCGGCGCCCGCTGCTTAACTTCGTCAATGTGACGTCTTTGTCTTCAGTGTATTCCTGGCTCAAAAACGGCTCTCCAGGTTTCGGGCTTTTCCTGCCCGATGCTAAAACGGACAACAGCACCGGGTTGCCCCGGCACTGTTGCTGTATGGATTAACAGGAGTGTAATCAAACTGCGTCGATTTTGCACCTGTTCCGTGTTAGCGCGTCTTAATTACCAGACGATTGCTCTGTTTGACTTCTTCCATTACTACATAAGTACGTGTGTCATTCACGCCAGGCAGACGCAGCAGGGTTTCCCCCAACAGCTTACGGTATGCCGACATATCCGGTACGCGTGTTTTCAGCAAATAGTCGAAATCACCGGAAACCAAATGACACTCTTGAATTTCTTCAAGTTTTTGTACTGCAGAGTTAAATTGCTCAAACACATCCGGGGCGCCACGATTCAGAGTAATCTCAACAAAAACCAGAAGTGATGCATCCAGATAATGCGGGTTTAACAGCGCTGTATAGCCCTGAATAAAACCCTGTCTTTCCAACCGACGCACACGCTCAAGGCAGGGCGTTGGTGAAAGTCCCACACGTTTAGAAAGCTCGACGTTAGAAATACGCCCATCCTTTTGCAGCTCATTAAGAATGTTACGATCGATACGGTCGAGATCTTTGCCAGGGCGCTTCTTACTATCTACCATTATTATTGTCTCTCTGTATTCCTTCCCTACTCCTGCCTGACTCTACCAACATCACTGTTCAGAGTCGCTACCCATCAAAATAAACCGCAACCCAGAGGGATTTTCGGTTCGCAATGCCTGGGTTTATGGTGAGAAGACCGTTGCCTGTCGGCGGCTATCGACATCACGAATGGCATCTGTCCACACCATGCGTAGATTTCGCTAACACGGTAAACATGGTATCTACATGCATGATTATGCAGCACATACATGACACAGTTTTTTTCTTCCTTGAATGTTTTCGCAAAACAGCAGGGGATTGTCAAAGCAAAACATCGATTTTTAGTACAACATGCCAGTTATTCATTCGCAGTGATGGAAAATCGTCATTTTATCACCTTATAACTGACCGATTTTAAGTAGAAATCGTTATAGTATTACGACTAATTCTGCCGTTCATCGGTTCTCGCTATTACACATATTGTTAACAAAATCGCCATACTCTTTTTTTACGCCTGTAAATTCCCTACAATCCTGCTCATTGCCTGCTAACAACTATGGGGATCTCATGGGCGCAACCAAACACAGTAAACTTCTTATTCTGGGCTCTGGCCCTGCGGGGTATACCGCTGCGGTCTACGCTGCACGCGCGAACCTGCAACCGGTACTGATTACCGGTATGGAAAAAGGTGGTCAGTTGACCACAACAACAGAAGTGGAGAACTGGCCTGGCGATCCGCACGATCTTACAGGCCCATTGCTGATGGAACGCATGCACGAACATGCGACCAAATTTGAAACTGAAATTATTTTTGATCATATCAGCAAAGTTGATCTGCAAAACCGCCCTTTCCGTCTGACCGGCGACAGCGGTGAATACACCTGTGACGCACTGATCATCGCCACCGGTGCGTCAGCACGCTACCTGGGTCTGCCTTCAGAAGAAGCCTTCAAAGGCCGTGGCGTTTCCGCCTGCGCGACCTGCGACGGTTTCTTCTACCGTAACCAAAAAGTTGCGGTGATCGGCGGCGGCAACACTGCTGTTGAAGAAGCGCTGTACCTGGCGAATATCGCATCTGAAGTGCATTTGATTCACCGTCGCGACAGCTTCCGCGCCGAAAAAATCCTGATCAAGCGTTTGATGGATAAAGTCGAAAACGGCAACATCGTGCTGCATACCCACCGCACACTGGAAGAAGTGACCGGCGATCAAATGGGCGTAACCGGACTGCGCCTGCGCGATACGCAAAACACTGACAACGTCGAGTCACTTGACGTTGCAGGGTTGTTTGTCGCTATCGGTCACAGCCCGAATACCGCCATTTTTGACGGTCAGCTTGAACTGGAAAATGGCTACATCAAAGTTCAGTCCGGTATTCATGGTAACGCCACCCAAACCAGCATCCCGGGTGTATTCGCCGCCGGTGACGTGATGGACCATATTTATCGCCAGGCGATCACTTCAGCAGGCACCGGTTGTATGGCTGCGCTTGACGCAGAGCGTTATCTCGACGGTCTGGCAGACGCTTGCAAATAAGTTTTACAAATCAGTAACAAAAGTAAAAAAGGCGACTATAAGTCGCCTTTATTTTTGCCTCGTTGTAACATTGTCCTGCCCAAAAATTCCAATAACTCACCTGCTAAGCGTGCAATGAATAAAACCCGTCAAAAAGAGCTGACCCGCTGGTTAAAACAGCAAAGTGTAATTTCCCAACGATGGCTGAACATTTCACGCCTGTTGGGGTTCGTGAGCGGCCTGTTAATTGTCGCTCAGGCCTGGCTCATGGCCCGAATTCTCGACCATATGATCATGGACAATATCCCCAGAGAGGCGCTTCTGCTCCCTTTCATTGTGCTGGTATTGATTTTCATCCTGCGGGCATGGGTCGTCTGGTTACGCGAACGCGTCGGGTTTCATGCTGGCCAACATATCCGCTTTGAGATTCGTCGCCAGGTGCTTGACCGTCTGCAACAAGCAGGTCCCGCCTGGATACAAGGCAAACCAGCCGGGAGCTGGGCTACGCTAATCCTGGAACAGATTGATGACATGCATGATTACTATGCACGTTATCTGCCGCAAATGGCGCTGGCCGTATGCGTCCCCTTATTGATCGTGGCGGCGGTATTCCCGTCAAACTGGGTAGCCGCCCTTATTCTGCTTGGAACTGCCCCGCTGATCCCGTTGTTTATGGCGATGGTTGGTATGGGTGCAGCCGATGCTAACCGCCGCAACTTTCAGGCTCTTGCCCGCCTCAGCGGCCATTTTCTCGATCGCCTGCGGGGCATGGAGACGCTAAGAATCTTTGGCCGCGGTGAAGCCGAAACAGAAAGCATCCGCGCAGCGTCACAGGATTTCCGCCAGCGCACCATGGAAGTCCTGCGCCTGGCGTTTCTGTCATCCGGTGTCCTTGAGTTCTTTACCTCCCTATCCATCGCACTGGTCGCGGTTTACTTCGGTTTTTCCTACCTCGGTGAACTCGATTTTGGCCACTACGGGACGGGCGTCACATTGGCGGCTGGCTTCCTGGCGCTCATTCTGGCGCCGGAATTTTTCCAGCCCCTGCGCGATCTGGGTACGTTCTATCACGCCAAAGCACAAGCCGTTGGTGCTGCAGACAGTCTGAAAACCTTCATGGAAACCCCGCTTGCACATCCTGAGAGTGGCGATATTGAGCTGACAACAAAAGACGCAGTTACAATTGAAGCAGAAGATCTGGTCATCACCTCGCCGGAAGGTAAAGTGCTTGCAGGTCCGCTCAACTTTACCCTGCCAGCGGGCCAACGCGCGGTGCTGGTTGGCCGCAGCGGCTCCGGCAAAAGTTCGTTGCTCAATGTCCTGTCCGGTTTTCTCTCTTATCAGGGTTCGCTGCTGATTAACGGCTTTGAGCTGCGCGACCTGTCGCCTGATTGCTGGCGCAAACAGCTGTCCTGGGTTGGACAAAACCCGCAGCTCCCTGCCGCCACGTTACGCGATAACGTGCTGCTCGCTCGCCCCGATGCCAGCGAAGAACAGCTGCAAGCCGCACTCGACAGCGCCTGGGTCAGTGAGTTTTTACCACTTCTGCCACAGGGTGTGGATACACCAGTAGGCGATCAGGCTGCTCGACTTTCTGTCGGACAAGCGCAGCGCGTTGCCGTGGCTCGCGCCTTACTCAATCCATGTCAGTTGTTGCTGCTTGACGAGCCCGCCGCCAGCCTTGATGCACACAGCGAACAACGCGTGATGCAGGCGTTGAAAGCAGCGTCACGCCGCCAGACCACGCTGATGGTGACACACCAACTTGAAGATCTTGCCGACTGGGACGTTATCTGGGTGATGCAGGACGGACAGATCGTTGAACAAGGCACTTATGCCGAACTTAGCGCAGCCAACGGGGCGTTTGCGACATTACTGGCTCATCGTCAGGAGGACATTTAAATGCGCGCTTTGCTACCTTATCTGACGCTGTATAAACGTCACAAATGGATGTTAACCCTGGGGATCGTTCTGGCGATCGTCACACTGCTGGCAAGTATTGGTTTGCTGACGCTTTCCGGCTGGTTCCTGTCGGCTTCTGCTGTGGTGGGTGTCACCGGGATTTACAGTTTTAACTATATGCTCCCTGCTGCCGGGGTGCGCGGTGCGGCAATCACCCGAACCGCGGGCCGCTATTTCGAGCGATTGGTCAGCCACGACGCGACGTTCCGCGTGCTGCAACATTTGCGTATTTATACCTTCAGCAAACTGCTGCCGCTCTCCCCTGCTGGCCTGTCCCGTTATGGACAAGGTGAATTGCTTAACCGCGTGGTGGCGGATGTCGACACGCTCGATCATCTCTATTTGCGCGTGCTCTCCCCGCTTGTGGGCGCTTTTGTCGTCATCATGGTGGTCACGCTGGGGCTAAGCGTTCTCGATTTCACGCTGGCTATCACTCTCGGCGGTATTATGCTGCTGACCTTATTTATCCTGCCCCCACTCTTTTATCAGGCAGGTAAAAGCACCGGGCAAAGTTTGACGCATTTACGTGGGCAGTATCGTCAGCAGTTAACATCCTGGCTGCAGGGCCAGGCTGAACTGACCATCTTTGGTGCCAGTGAACGTTACCGCGCCCAAATGGAAGCCACCGAGTTGCAGTGGCATGAAGCCCAACGACGTCAGTCTGAATTAACGGCGCTATCACAGGCGGTCATGCTGTTAGTCGGCGCACTGGCAGTGGTTGTGATGTTATGGATGGCCTCCGGCGGCGTGGGTGGCAATACCCAGCCTGGCGCGCTGATCGCGCTGTTTGTCTTCTGTGCGCTGGCCGCGTTTGAAGCTTTGGCACCCGTCACCGGGGCGTTTCAGCATCTCGGACAGGTTATTGCCTCTGCGCTGCGCATCACCGAACTGACCGAACAACAGCCAGAAGTCACCTTCCCGGATGCCGGTTCTCCAGTTTCTGAGCAGGTCACTCTCACGCTACGCGATGTTTCATTCAGCTATCCGGGGCAAACACAAAAAGCGCTCGACACCCTTTCGCTGCAGGCTCAGCCCGGTGAACACATTGCGATTCTCGGTCGCACTGGCTGCGGTAAGTCAACGTTACTACAATTGCTGACCCGCGCATGGGATCCGCAGCATGGCGAAATTCTGATTAATGAGCAGCCGATTTCAGCCCTCAGTGAAGCCGCGCTGCGCCAGAGCATCAGCGTCGTGCCACAGCGCGTGCACCTGTTCAGCGCGACGCTTCGCGATAACCTGCTGCTGGCAGCACCGCACGCCAGTGATGACACATTATCCGCAATGCTGTGCCGCGTCGGTCTGGACAAACTGCTAGAGGGTGATGGACTCAATGCCTGGTTAGGCGAAGGCGGTCGTCAACTTTCTGGCGGCGAACTCCGTCGTCTGGCTATCGCTCGCGCCTTATTGCACGATGCCCCACTGATGCTGCTGGATGAACCGACCGAAGGGCTTGATGCCACAACAGAAAGCCAAATGCTTGAATTAATTGGCGATGTCATGCGCGATAAAACCGTACTGATGGTGACACATCGTCTGCGCGGCTTGTCACGTTTTGATCAAATAATAGTGATGGACAACGGACACATTATTGAGCAAGGTAATCACGCAGATTTGTTAGCCCGGCAGGGGCGTTATTACCAGTTTAAGCAACGTCTGTAAGCTATTATTGAACGATCAAACTCGCGTAGTGGAGTTTCGCTGTCATGCGCCTGGTGCAATTGTCCCGCCATTCTATAGCCTTCCCTTCACCGGAAGGTGCTTTACGCGAGCCTAACGGTTTGTTGGCGCTTGGCGGCGATCTCAGTCCAGCCCGACTGTTAATGGCCTACCAACGCGGAATTTTCCCGTGGTTTTCACCTGGCGACCCCATCCTTTGGTGGTCGCCCGATCCACGCGCCATTCTTTGGCCCGAGAAATTTCATCTCAGCCGCAGCATGAAACGCTTTCATAAAAATTCGCCTTATCGCGTGACGCTCAATTACGCGTTCGGTCAGGTGATTGAAGGCTGCGCCAACGACCGGGAAGAAGGCACCTGGATAACGCATGATGTAGTGGACGCCTACCATCGCCTGCACGAACTGGGCCATGCGCACTCCATTGAAGTATGGCGACAAAATGAATTAGTGGGCGGTATGTATGGCGTGGCGCAAGGTACGCTATTTTGTGGCGAATCAATGTTCAGCCGTCAGGAAAATGCGTCCAAAACCGCACTGCTTGTTTTTTGCGCTGAATTTATCCATCAGGGCGGAAAATTAATCGACTGCCAGGTATTAAATAGCCACACAGCTTCGCTGGGCGCCGTCGAAACCCCACGTCGGGAGTACCTTGAACACCTGAGCAGACTGCGCCAGCAGCGGCTACCGAGCCATTTCTGGGTTCCCAGGACGTTATTTTCGCCTCAGGGGTGAATGTTTTCGGCACATTTTTTGTCGGGGTGTTATAATTGTCGCGCAGAGTTGGTTTAGCCCATTACCCCGCCGCGGTTAAGGAACAGTTCGCGTCAGGCAACGCCTATCGTTTATCTCCTCGTTCCCTTACACGTTGCGCTTTAAGTGCGGCTTTGCCGTGTGTGGTTAGAGTAATGCGCCAAACCCGATTTGCTGTGTTTTAAACGCACAAATCTTTACTTATTAAAAGAACTTCGGCATTATCTTGCCGGTTCAAATTACGGTAGTGATACCCCAGAGGATTAGATGGCCAAAGAAGACAATATTGAAATGCAGGGTACCGTTCTCGATACGTTACCTAATACCATGTTCCGCGTAGAGTTAGAAAACGGTCACGTGGTTACTGCACACATCTCCGGTAAAATGCGTAAAAACTATATCCGCATCCTGACGGGCGACAAAGTGACTGTTGAGCTGACCCCGTACGACCTGAGCAAAGGCCGCATTGTCTTCCGTAGTCGCTGATTGTTTTTAACGCCCGAATGGCGTCCAGATAATAAAAGGTCGGTTTAACCGGCCTTTTTTGTGGGCCAAGGTCAGGTATTTAATCCTCAATCATCCGCGCATATTCTTCCGTTAAGAAATCCACTAATGTGCGTACTGACGGCAATAATCCCCTGCGTGATGGAAAGACTGCGTGAATTATTTCTCGCTTCGGTTCCCAGCCGTCGAGCAATGCCACCAGTTCACCCGCGGCTACTTGATCTTTTACCATCAGCTGTGGAAGTTGAACTACCCCAACACCGGCAACTGCGGCTTCACGTAACGCCAGCATATCGGTGGTGATCATACGCGGCGTGAAATGCACCTCCGCACGTGCGCCCTGCGGCCCGAATAACTCCCAACGATGCACATGTTTACCCGTCGCCAGACTCAGGCCCGGCCAACGCGTCAACTCCGCCGGAGAATGTAGCGTTCCCATTTGCTCTATTAACTGCGGGCTGGCATACAAACGATGTCCCCTGTCCGCCAGCACACGCATCACCAGGTCGCTATCCTCAAATGGTCGGGGCCTGACGCGAATCGCCACGTCCAGGCCCTCTCCAACAACGTCCACGCGGCGGTTAGTGGCCTCCAATTGCACTGATACGTCAGGATAACGCGCCATAAAACGGGCAAGCATTGGCCCGATATGCACATGCAGCAGCGTGACCGGACACGTCAACTTCACCACGCCACGCGGTTCAACCTGTAACGCGGCAATCGCATCCTGCGCTGCCTGCGCTTCCACCAGCATCGCCTTACAGTGCTCGTAAAAGGTTTGCCCAACTTCCGTCACGTTAAACTGGCGGGTGGTTCGCTGAATCAGTCGAACTCCCAGCGTCTCTTCCAGTTGCGCTATCCGTCGGCTTAGTTTTGATTTCGGTTCATCAAGCGCCCGACCCGCCGCCGCGAATCCCCCTTCCTCTACAACATGCACAAACCATGCAAAATCATTGAGATCCGGCTTTGTCATCTAATTGTCCTATTTATGAGACAGTGAGGACTATTTTAGCTACTACTCAGCTCGCTGTCATGAATATAAGCTTATTCACATCAAGATAACGCCACAGAGGAGACACATATGAAACAAGTAACAGGCGTCTACACCGCACCTCGCCCACACTGGGTTGGCGATGGATTTCCGGTTCGCTCGATGTTTTCTTACCAGTCTCATGCTGAGCAACTAAGTCCGTTCCTGCTGCTGGATTACGCCGGTCCACATACGTTTACGCCGGGTAACGAAAAACGCGGCGTAGGCGAACACCCTCACCGTGGTTTTGAGACGGTGACCATCGTTTACAGCGGCGAAGTTGAACACCGTGATTCAACCGGTCGCGGCGGCATTATCGGCCCCGGCGACGTGCAGTGGATGACCGCAGGAGCAGGAATATTACACGAAGAGTTCCATTCACCTGAATTTACCCGTCAGGGTGGCGAACTGGAAATGGTACAGCTGTGGGTCAATCTGCCAGCAAAAGACAAAATGGCCGTTCCGGGTTACCAGGGCATCAGCAGCGATGTGATCCCCACTGTCGCCCTGCCTGATGAAGCAGGGAGCGTTCGTGTGATTGCGGGCAGCTATCAGGATACAAAAGGCCCGGCACATACCTTCTCGCCGCTGAACGTCTGGGATATGCGTTTGCAACGTAATCATCAGCTCACGTTGTCCCAGCCGGAAGGATGGAGCACTGCCCTGGTGGTATTGAAAGGAAATATCACCGTAAACGGCACTACGTCTGCCAGCGAAGCGCAACTGGTGGTGCTGAGCCAGCAGGGGAAAACGCTGCATATTGAAGCCTCCAGCGACGCCAGCGTGCTGCTGCTTTCTGGAGAACCGTTGAACGAGCCGATTGTAGGTTACGGTCCGTTTGTAATGAACACGAAACAAGAAATCGCTGAAGCCGTACGCGATTTTAACTCCGGCCGCTTTGGCCAAATCTGAATCGAAGGAGAAGAATATGTCCAGTCCTGCAAACTTTAATGGTTCACGTCCGGTCATCGATGTGAATGATTCCGTCATGCTGCTTATCGATCATCAGAGCGGGCTGTTCCAGACCGTCGGCGACATGCCAATGCCAGAACTGCGTGCGCGTGCCGCCGCGCTGGCTAAAATGGCGACTCTGGCGAAGATGCCGGTGATTACCACGGCATCCGTACCGCAGGGACCTAACGGCCCGCTGATCCCTGAGATCCACGCCAATGCGCCGCATGCCCAATACGTGGCGCGTAAAGGCGAAATCAACGCCTGGGATAACGAAGATTTCGTGAAAGCGGTCAAAGCAACGGGTCGTAAAACGCTGATTATCGCCGGTACGATTACCAGCGTGTGCATGGCTTTCCCGGCTATCAGCGCGGTTGCGGAAGGCTATAAGGTTTTCGCTGTGATCGACGCTTCCGGTACTTACAGCAAAATGGCGCAGGAAATCACCCTGGCTCGTGTTGTTCAGGCTGGCGTCGTGCCGATGGATACCGCCGCCGTCGCTTCTGAAATTCAGGGTACATGGAACCGTGAAGACGCCGCCGAATGGGCGGAAGTGTATACCAAAGTCTTCCCGGCTTATCAGTTGCTGATCGAAAGCTACAGCAAAGCTCAGGATGTCGTGACCAGCGGCGAAAAACTGGACTCTCAGCGCTAATCCTTTCCTCCGCGCCTGCCTGGGCGGAGGAATATGTATATTGCGTAACCAAACGAGAGTTAACACGTAAATTCTGCTTGACCGTTTTAGCGCAACTCCCTATAGTAGCGCCCCGTTGCCCCCAAGCGGTCAGGCAGCAATACAATATGGTGAGGTGTCCGAGTGGCTGAAGGAGCACGCCTGGAAAGTGTGTATACGGCAACGTATCGGGGGTTCGAATCCCCCCCTCACCGCCATATTTAAAGAAGAGCTCGTACGAAAGTACGGGCTTTTTTTTCGCATGTTGCAAATCTGCGGGGGATGAGAAGCCCCGACCGGGGTTCGACAGCTGGCGCAGCCAACTGGACAGACCGGGAGCGCAGCGACGGGCTGCCCTGCAGGGCGAGCGAAGCGAGTCAATCCCCCCCTCACCGCCATATTTAAAGAAGAGCTCGTACGAAAGTACGGGCTTTTTTTTCGCATGTTGCAAATCTGCGGGGGATGAGAAGCCCCGACCGGGGTTCGACAGCTGGCGCAGCCAACTGGACAGACCGGGAGCGCAGCGAACGGGCTGCCCTGCAGGGCGAGCAAAGCGAGTCAATCCCCCCCTCACCGCCATATTTAAAGAAGAGCTCGTACGAAAGTACGGGCTTTTTTTTCGCATGTTGCAAATCTGCGGGGGATGAGAAGCCCCGACCGGGGTTCGACAGCTGGCGCAGCAGCCAACTGGACAGACCGGGAGCGCAGCGAACGGGCTGCCCTGCAGGGCGAGCAAAGCGAGTCAATCCCCCCTCACCGCCATATTTAAAGAAGAGCTCGTACGCAAGTACGGGCTTTTTTTTCGCATGTTGCAAATCTGCGGGGGATGAGAAGCCCCGACCGGGGTTCGACAGCTGGCGCAGCCAACTGGACAGACCGGGAGCGCAGCGAACGGGCTGCCCTGCAGGGCGAGCGAAGCGAGTCAATCCCCCCCTCACCGCCATATTTTAAGAAGAGCTCGTACGAAAGTACGGGCTTTTTTTTCGCATGTTGCATTTGCCGGATGCGGCGCAAGCGCCTTATCCAGCCTACATTGCTACAGCCCCGCATATCTCTGTAGGCCTGATAAGCGAAGCGCCATCAGGCATGGCAGTTATTGTCGGCTGAGTAGCGTTAGCACTTCATAGTGCGCGGTGTGTGGGAACATATCGAAAAGTTGGACGCGTTCAATGCGATACCCGGGCAACTCACGAATATCCTTCGCCATGGTTTGCGCATTACAGCTGGAATAAACAATAAAACGCGGTGCCATGCGGGAAAGAAAATCGCACAACGGTTTTCCAATCCCGCGACGCGGCGGATTCACCAGCACCAGGTCAGGTACTTCGCCCTGAGCGGTAGCAAACTGGGTTGAATCCAGCGCCTGAAAATGCAGATTCTGCAACCCAAGCTCCTGCGCTGACTGCTTCGCGCAGGTAATCGCCTCTGGCGCGATTTCAATACCCGTCAGTTTCATCTGCGGCGTAGCGCAATGCAGACCAAAACCCCCTACGCCGCAAAACAGATCCCACATGTGATTAACCGGAAGCTGGCGCACCCAGTCGCGCGCCGTGGCATATAATTGTCCCGCCACCACCGGGTTAGTCTGGAAGAAGCTCTGCGGGCGGATCCACAACGGCACATCGTTAAAGCGTTCCGCCAACGCCTGTTGTTCGGTCAGGAAGATTTCTGTCTCCCCTTCCATGATCGCCATATGCACCGGTTGAATATTGGCAGTGATCACTTTTAACTGTGGGAGTTGTGCCTGCAACCAGGGGAGCGCCGCGCGCAGCTGTGCTAATTTTGCTTCAGAACGCAGGACAAAACGCAGCATCATACCGCCGTCGTATCGGCTTTCCGTTAACAGCAGATATTTCAGCTCCCCGCGTTTGCGCGCCACGTTATAGGGCGTCAGCCCCGCCCGAGCGATAAACGGCTTAAGCGCGGCAAATACGGGTGCAAAAGACTCAGGATAGAGCGGACAGTCGCACAAGTCCTCAGGCGTACCGTCACGATGCAGCATTCCCAGCAGCGGTTTTTCCACGCTGCCGCTGACTACCATTTTGGCTTTATTACGAAACGCGCTTTCCGGACCACTGACCGGCGCGCACCATTCTCCGACCGGATACTCGGCCAGCAGATTCTGCAGATCGGCTGTTTTTTCGAAGAGTTGATCGGCGACAGGCTGTGTTATCCACTGACAGGAGCGACAGCGTTCGGCGTCATATAGTGCGCACTGCATACAAAGACCTACAAATTAACCGGGGGCCAAGATTATACACGTTATTGCAAACGGAAGAACCGCCTGCTGGACGCAGGAACAAACAGCAGCAGCAATACCAGCATATCCGGCAGTTTTTGCATCACCAGCGTATGCAGGATTTCGCGTCTGGACTCCCCCGCAATGCTGAACAATTCTGGATATCCGTAGCCCAACGAAGCAGCCCACAGATAGACGCTGGCGATAATCTGGGTCAACAGATAGATCCAGCGTGCCCAGTTCCGTCCTTTTACCAGCGAAAATGCGCAGTAAATTTCGATAAATAGCAGCACCAGACTGCCCAGAAACACCAGCGTCAAATTCCAGGTCTGCACACTGCGATGAATAAACTCACTGGTTCCACGAAACCCAAGCGTATTAAAAATCATCAACAGATCGAGACAGCGGATCATGATAATAGCCAGCGCCGCCACCTGCACCAAAGCAGGGACGTTTAAGCGAGCATGTGATGTGGATGATTTCTTAAAAAATCCCAACGCGTCGTCTTCCATGAAAACGGCGCAGCCACCACAGCTGCGCCGTATAGACAGGTTGGCAGATTTTAGTTTTTTCAGCCGCGTCTTGCACGTTGGATATCGCGGATCCGTTGTTTTTCTGTTCGCGCCATCAGATACCACGCGATAAATCCGATAATTCCTACCACACCAAGGATCAGCGTCGCCAGGGCGTTGATCTCCGGGTTCACCCCCATACGTACGCTGGAGAACACCAGCATCGGTAACGTTGTGGCGCCAGGACCAGAGACAAAGCTGGCAATAACCAGATCATCGAGTGACAGCGTGAAGGCTAATAACCAACCGGAAATCACGGCCGGCATAATCATCGGCAGGGTGATGACGAAAAAGACCTTCAGCGGCGTGGCGCCGAGATCCATCGCCGCTTCCTCAATGGAGTGATCCAGTTCGCGCAAACGTGAAGAAATCACCACCGCCACATATGCCGTACAGAAGGTGACGTGCGCCAGCCATATGGTCAACATACCGCGATCCGCTGGCCAGCCGATGGCGTGAGCCAACGCTACAAACAGCAGCAGCAGCGACAAACCGGTAATGACATCTGGCATAACCAGCGGCGCGGTGATCATAAAAGCGAAACCATTCGAACCACGAAAACGACCAAAGCGCACCATTACCACGGCGGCGATGGTGCCAAGGATTGCCGCCATCGTCGCAGCACCCGCAGCAATCGTTAAACTCATGCCGACGGCGCTTATCATCGCGCTATCGTGAAAAAGCTCGCCATACCAACGTGTTGACCACCCCGCCCAGACCGTCACCAGCTTCGAGCTGTTAAACGAATAGATAACCAACATCAGCATCGGCGCGTACAGGAAGGTAAAGCCCACTACCAGGATAAAAATACGCCACGGCGAGCGAACGACCGGTAAGTTATTCATCCGTGTTCCCCCACGCTTTTTTGCTGATATTTGTGGAACCACATGATCGGCACAATCAGTAGCAGCAGCATAATAATCGCGACAGCAGAAGCCACCGGCCAGTCTCGGTTATTGAAAAATTCCTGCCACAGCACGCGACCAATCATGATGCTATCCGGGCCGCCCAACAGTTCCGGGATCACAAACTCGCCAACAGCCGGAATAAATACCAGCATTGACCCGGCGATAATCCCGCCCTTGGTCAACGGCACAATCACGCTAAAGAAGGTCTTCAGCGGCCGGGCACCTAAATCCAGCGCCGCTTCCACCAGCGAGTAATCGATACGGGTCAGCGCGGTATAAATCGGCAGCACCATAAAGGGCAAATAGGCGTAAACAATACCGATGTAGACCGCCAGATTGGTGTGCAAAATCGTCAACGGTTGGTCGATGACGCCCAACCACATCAGGAAGTTGTTCAGCACGCCGTTGTTTTTTAGGATCCCCATCCAGGCATATACGCGAATTAAAAACGAGGTCCAGGACGGCAGGATCACCAGCAACAGCAGAATATTACGCGTTGAGGGTTTACTGTGCGCGACGGCCCATGCCAGCGGGTATCCCAGCAGCAGGCAACAGATTGTCGAAATTCCCGCCACCTGTAACGATTGCAGGTAGGCATCGAAATAGAGCGGATCGTCCGTTAACTGCAGGAAGTTGGCTAAGTTGAGCGTGATGGATAGCTGATCGTCAGCCCATGAAACGAGGTCCGTATAGGGAGGAATAGCGCGCGCCATTTCAGCCAAACTGATTTTGAAGACGATCAGAAAAGGCAGCAGAAACAGGAGCAGCAGCCACACATACGGCAGCGCGATCACCAGCTTGCGCCCGTGCTTCATTTGCAGCCGCGACATAAACAGCGTGAATCGCCCTGCTTTATCCACGCGTGCCGGAGGTTCAAGTGTACTCATCTTCGCTCCTTAAACCGTCAACACCACACAGCTGTCCGCATCCCAACATAAACGGACTTCGTCACCCCAGGTTGGTAATCCCTTGCGATAACGATGCTCATTTTGTAGCTGGGCGCTCAACATCTGGCCGCTTTTCAAACGTACGTGGTACACCGACAAATCGCCCAAATAGGCAATGTGTACCACTTCGCCTACCGCGAAGTTATAACCCTCTGGCGGAGGGGCTTCGCAGAGCATGATTTTCTCCGGGCGCAGCGCAACGTATACCGGGACGTTATCGACAATAGACGCATCGGCGTCCACTTTCAGCGGATGCACCAGTCCAGGAGACTCAATCACCAGACCATCTTCCTGGCGTTCTTTTAGCAGTCCCTCAAAAACGTTTACCGAACCGATAAACTCTGCGCTGTAGCGCGTAGTCGGATGCTCGTAGATCTCTTCCGGCTCGCCGATCTGGACAAATTTGCCACGGTTCATGATCGCGATACGGCCCGCCATCGTCATGGCTTCTTCCTGATCGTGTGTCACCATCACGCAGGTAACCCCGACGCGTTCGAGGATATCCACCACTTCCAGTTGCATGCGGTCTCGGAGTTTTTTATCCAGCGCTCCCATCGGCTCATCCAGCAGCAGCAGTTTTGGCCGTTTCGCCAGACTACGCGCCAGTGCCACACGCTGACGCTGACCGCCGGAAAGCTGGTGCGGTTTGCGTTTGGCGAACTCCTGCATATGCACGAGCCCCAGCATCTCATTCACCCGACTGGCGATTTCAGCCTTCGGCAGCTTGTCCTGCTTGAGGCCAAAGGCAATGTTCTGCTCCACCGTCATGTGCGGAAACAGGGCATAGGACTGAAACATCATATTAATCGGACGCAGATAAGGCGGGACATGCGCTAAATCGACGCCATCCAGCATGATTTGCCCGGTAGTCGGCAGTTCAAATCCCGCCAGCATCCGTAGCAGAGTCGATTTGCCACAGCCGGACGCGCCGAGCAGAGCAAATATTTCACCTTTGTAGATAGTAAGATTGACGTCATCAACGGCGTGCTGACCGTCAAATGACTTGGTCAGATTGCGAATTTCAAGCAGCGGGGTCAGCGCCTTGCGGATTTTCGCTTGTGGGCGTGGGGTTGCATCATTCACTCAGGTGCTCTCCGGCATAAAACAAAGAAACGGTGCAAATAACGCACCATAACGGTGCGTATTGCCGGGTTATATGTGTCCGGGTTCAACGCTGCCCGGCAGGCAAAAATCCTGCCGGGTCATGTCCCAAACATCGGTTTATTTCCCGCTTTTTACCTTCGTCCATGCGCGGGTACGTACACGATCGATCTTCGGATCCTGTACTTTCAGTGTGAACAGCTTGGCGCGAACATCTGCAGGCGGGTAGATACCCGGGTTGTCACGAACTTCAGGGCTGACCAGAGCCGTCGCTTCTTTGTTGGCATTGGCATAAAACACGTGGTCGGAGATATGCGCAATCACATCAGGGCGCAGCAGGTAATTGAGGAACTGATAGGCTTCATCTTTGTTTTTCGCATCGGCAGGCATCGCGAATACGTCAAAGAACGCCATTGCACCTTCTTTAGGAATTGAGAAGGAGATATTGACGCCATTTTTCGCTTCTTTCGCACGGTTTGCCGCTTGCCATACGTCCCCTGCCCAGCCAATCGCGACGCAGGTATCACCGTTTGCCAGGTCGTTAATATATTGCGAGGAGTGGAAGTAGCGAATATTTGGGCGCAGCTTCAACAGCAGGTCAGTTGCCGGTCCGGTGTAATCATCCGCTTTGGTACTGTTTGGGTCTTTACCCAAATAGTTCAGCACCGTGGCAAACACCTCTTCGGGCGCATCGAGGAAAGAGACGCCGCAGCTTTTGAGTTTTTCCAGATTTTCCGGTTTGAGGATCAAATCCCAGCTGTTAACCGGCGCATCCGGCCCCAGCACCGCTTTGACTTTGTCCACGTTATAGCCAATACCGGTCGTAGCCCACATATACGGCATCGCGAACTTGTTGTCCGGATCGTGTTTACCCACCAGCTTCAGCAGTTCAGGATCAAGATTTTTCCAGCCCGGCAATTTGCTCTTATCCAGCGGCTGGAATACGCCCGCAGTCAGTTGACGCTCAAGGAAGCTGGCAGAAGGAACGACAAGGTCAAAGCCGGTGCTGCCAGCCATGAGCTTACCTTCCAGTACTTCATTGGAATCAAATACGTCATAGATAACTTTAATTCCGGTCTCTTTTTCAAAATTAGCCACCGTGTCCGGGGCGATATAATCAGACCAGTTATATATATGCAGCGTTTTTTGTTCAGCAGCGAGCGTGCCGGCAGAGATGGCCATCAGAGCACCCGCAACCAGGCCTGATAACCATTTTTTATTTAAGGCGGTCATAATCTCTTTCCTTCTGAAAGTTCGTTAACAAACGAACAAAAATGTCACACTCTAATGATATGCAAGAAACGTGCATATTCTTTCATGCGGCACCGATGAAAAGAGAGACCTCTCCTCATGCCGCTGTTGCTCGCTGGCATCCGCCGATGCATTCAACACACATTGTGGCCACAGGTCAGGTCACAAGGGGTTGTTTAAATGATGACGTTGGTAAGCTTCGCAAGAATAACTTTAGCCAGGAATTGTGGATATAGCCCAGATTAAAAAACGTCTTTTATCAATTTTTTATGCAAGAATTGTCTATGACATAAAGCGGAAGGCGCTGAATCGAGGTGAATAATTCTTTAATGAAAGGTTAAATGCAGAATAAAAACAGGCAATACGCAACCGCTCTGGCAGCGGCTGCGCAATATATGTCCAGATTCAGGAAGAATTAATGGAGGAAATGAATTTCAGCGGTGCTGTTTTGCGCATCTTCTTCAGCATTAAATAACAGCTGATGCGCTCCGGCTTCGAGGATCACCATCGATATTTGCTCTTCGCTCTGGCGAACAAAACATTCAAACTGCTCAAACGTTACGCCCGGCGTAACGGATAAAGACTGGCAAACCACCAGCTTTGGCAGATTATCATCCTGCATATCCAGAAACGCTTTCACAGTCAGTGAACTGGCATTGATCGCAGACAGATCGGCTGCCAGTGGCAGCAATGCAGAAGGTCTGACTTCCGCCATCGCAGAAAACAGAATGACGTTATCGACCAAATCAACTTTTGCATCAAAGATGCCGTCAAAATTCTGCATGTGTGGCAAGTGCAGCGCCTGACAGGTATCGCATTCAAAAAAACTCATGCCCAGGTCGTCGAGCCATTGACGCAACGTATCCAGAGTGGGAACGACCAGTGATGTCATAATAATGTGCGACCTCTATTGATGAAAAAAATACCGGCACAGCTTACGCAAAAAGAGCGTGTCATACCACGATCGCAATCGATATTGTGTTTAGCCGCCGATTTTAAGACAAAATTCAGGCGTAGCATGGCGCTCGATCCACTGGATCATCTTGCCGGCAATGTCTATCCCGGTGGTTTTCTCGACCCCTTCCAGACCCGGAGAAGCGTTAACCTCCATGACCAGCGGCCCACGTTCTGCACGCAGAATATCAACACCTGCAACATCCAGCCCCATGGTCTGAGCGGCTTTGAGCGCAATTTTTCTTTCGCGCGGCGTGATATTCGCAATAGTCGCCACCCCACCGCGATGGAGATTAGATCGAAAATCGCCCTCTTTAGCCCGTCGTTCAATGGCGGCCACTACTTCATCGCCCACCACGAAACAGCGGATATCCCGCCCCTTCGCTTCTTTGATATATTCCTGAACCAGGATATGGGCATTCACCCCACGAAAGGCATCTACCACGCTTTCTGCAGCCTGCCGCGTTTCCGCCAGCACCACGCCGATCCCCTGGGTGCCTTCAACCAGTTTCACCACCAACGGCGCACCGCCAACCATGTCAATCATGTCGCTGGTATCGTCCGGAGAGTGAGCAATTCCGGTGATGGGTAAATCAATTCCCTGACGCGCCAGCAGTTGTAGCGAACGCAGCTTATCGCGCGCTCGCGTAATCGCTACCGATTCATTCAACGGATAGCTACCCAGCATCTCAAACTGGCGCAGCGCCGCCGTCCCATAAAAGGTAATCGCGGAACCAATCCGCGGGATCACCGCGTCGAAATGGGGAAGCTGACGGCCCTTGTAATGAATAGAGGATGCCGCCGGGCTGATGTTCATATAGCAAGAAAGGGGATCGATAACTTCAACCAGGTGACCGCGCTGCATCGCCGCTTCACGCAGGCGTTTACAAGAATAGAGCGTTCCGTCCCGGGACAAAATGGCAATTTTCACCCTGCACCTCTCTGAATGACCTGGTAAAAGCTGGCGTATCATACACTGGGTTAAAATCTTTAGCGCGTGGCCCATCCCTGTTTATGCAAATATTCCAGGATAAAGGGGCGACTTTCTTTAATGATGGTACGGCGAATATGATCGCTCCAGGTGTCGCGACGGGTATTGCTTCCTCGGGTCAGATAGTACTGCGCGAGCTGCTCATCATATTGCGCCAAAACATCGCTGTTGAGTGGCTGGTATTGGTTTTCATGCACCACAAGCGACGCGGGCAGCCGCGGCTTGATATCCGGGTTATCCGCAGGCCAGCCGAGGCACAATCCAAAGAGCGGCAGAACATGTTGCGGAAGCTTCAGCAGTTCGGTGACCGGCTCAATATTGTTACGCAAACCGCCAATAAACACGCCGCCAAGTCCCAGCGACTCTGCCGCCGTCAATGCATTTTGCGCCATCATTGCAGTATCAACCACGCCCAGCAGCAGCTGTTCCGCCAGCCCAAGTTGCGCGTCAGGGCAAATCTGCAAATGACGGTTAAAATCAGCGCAAAACACCCAGAACTCAGCGGCCTGAGCCACATGCTTTTGGCCGCCAGATAAGGTAGCCAGTGATTCACGCAGGGATTTATCCGTTATGCGAACGATCGTCGTGCACTGTAGAAAACTGGAGCTTGACGTTCCCTGAGCGGCGGCAATAATCGCCTCACGCTGTGCATCCGAAATGGCATCATCAGTAAAATGGCGAATGGAACGGTGGCTGCGAAGTAAATCAATGGTTGGAGTCATCTCTTTTGTCTCTGTCTGAATCAGTTGAATCACCGGGTGCGCGTGCCAGCAGTTGCGGTGCCAGCAGTTGAGCAACACGCCACATCAACGCCACCGCAGCAGGGAGCATCAGCAGTACGCCCAGAAATATCATCACCACGCAGGCTAACGGGCTGTTAAGCGGTGCGGGCAAGGTGAGGTAATCGTTAAGCGATAGTAGCGCCAGCGATAACAAAACCATCCCAATTATTTCCAGCATCAATACGCTTTTGGGTAATACACCAATTGTGCGCATACGCGGCCTCCCGGCGAAATGGCTTTCATTATAAAACGTTCCGGCTTGCCGTGTTTAACAGATATAGCTTGAGGATATCAAAGCAACAGGCTGAACCTGCTTTCCATCCGTCACAAATCGCGGCATCATAACCAGTATTGCCATCCGGCCTGATAAGTTCGAGGAGAAAGAGATGTTTGCCGTTATTTTTGGTCGCCCAGGGTGCCCGTATTGCGTGCGCGCAAAAGAATTAGCAGAAAAATTAAGCAGTGAGCATGAAGATTTTAACTTCCGCTACATTGATATCCATGCTGAAGGAATTACCAAAGCAGATCTGGAAAAGACGGTAGGTAAGCCAGTTGAAACCGTTCCACAGATTTTTGTCGATCAAAAACACATCGGCGGCTGCACGGATTTTGAAGCTTGGGCAAAAGAGAACATGAATCTGTTCGCCTGATAGCGGTTTCTACGCCCTCACCCTGAGGGCGTCATCAGTTCTTTTTCCGCCGTTGATGCTGATTGAATAAGCTACTGATAAATAAAAAACATAATGCGCCAAGTGCGCACCAAAACACCGCACTAAACAACCACGCCAGCTCTTGCCACAATGAACGCGTCGGCATAAAAACGAACCGCATCAGTAACAGGCAGCACGGCGCCGCCAACATTGCACCAAGCAGGGGTTTGAGCACTTCCCGACGATGGGAAAAAAAGCTTGCTGCAGCACCAGGTAAGATAAAAAACAACAATCCGACCTCAGGATGCCCTGCCGCTCTGAATGCCCCTTTCACGTTCAGCGTTAATGAAAGACACACCACAATAAAGAGCACAAAGCAGCAGACCGCACTCGCCCAACTTTGCTTATGTTTCAATCGTTCCTCCTGACACATTCTCTATCGAACACTCTTTTCGCCCGCAGGCGTCCAGTCAGATAAAGTAACTCGGCATTCCATGCCAAAAACACACCCACACGATTCTTATAGCCGTTGATACGTAATGAGATTAAACTAACCGCATATATTGTTATGCTGCATTATTCGGGGCTGTGTACGATGCTATCGCCCCTTAATTTCTGGCAAAAACATTAGCGTAAATTGCCATTTCTTTCAATAGCTTACTAGTAAACAAGAAGTTAGTCTCCGTGAATATAAACGTCGCAGATTTGTTAAATGGGAATTACATCCTGTTATTATTTGTGGTCCTGGCTCTGGGCCTGTGTCTGGGCAAATTACGTCTGGGTTCAGTCCAACTCGGTAATTCCATTGGCGTTTTAGTGGTCTCCCTATTATTAGGTCAGCAGCACTTTAGTATTAACACCGATGCATTAAATCTCGGCTTTATGCTGTTTATTTTTTGCGTCGGCGTCGAAGCCGGTCCCAACTTTTTTTCGATTTTTTTTCGCGATGGGAAAAATTATCTAATGCTTGCCCTGGTGATGGTCGGTAGCGCAATGCTGATCGCGCTGGGGCTGGGTAAGCTATTTGGCTGGGATATCGGCCTGACGGCGGGTATGCTGGCTGGCTCGATGACCTCAACGCCGGTGCTGGTCGGCGCGGGTGATACCTTGCGCCATTCAGGAATGACAGGGACACAACTTTCAAGTGCTCTCGATAACCTGAGCCTGGGTTACGCCCTCACCTATTTGATTGGTCTGGTCAGCCTGATTGTTGGTGCGCGCTATTTGCCGAAACTGCAGCATCAGGATCTGCAAACCAGCGCCCAACAAATCGCGCGTGAACGAGGTCTGGACACCGACGCCAATCGTAAAGTGTACCTCCCGGTGATCCGCGCCTATCGCGTTGGCCCTGAGCTAGTGGCATGGGCCGATGGCAAAAATCTGCGCGAACTGGGTATTTATCGCCAGACCGGTTGTTACATTGAACGCATCCGTCGCAACGGCATTCTGGCCAACCCGGATGGTGATGCAGTGTTGCAAATGGGCGATGAGATAGCCCTGGTGGGTTATCCGGACGCCCATGCTCGCCTCGATCCCAGCTTCCGTAACGGTAAAGAGGTGTTCGATCGCGATCTGCTCGATATGCGCATCGTCACTGAAGAAATTGTGGTGAAAAACCACAATGCCGTTGGTCGTCGCCTGGCCCAGTTGAAACTGACCGACCACGGTTGTTTCCTGAACCGCGTGATCCGCAGCCAGATTGAAATGCCTATTGATGACAACGTCGTACTCAATAAAGGCGACGTGTTGCAGGTCAGCGGTGATGCTCGTCGCGTGAAAACCATTGCCGATCGTATCGGCTTCATTTCCATTCACAGTCAGGTGACCGATCTGCTGGCCTTCTGCGCCTTCTTTATCATCGGTCTGATGATCGGGATGATCACCTTCCAGTTCAGTAATTTCAGCTTCGGCATCGGGAATGCGGCTGGACTGCTGTTCGCTGGGATCATGCTGGGCTTCCTGCGAGCCAACCACCCCACATTTGGCTATATCCCACAGGGTGCGCTGAATATGGTGAAAGAGTTTGGCCTGATGGTATTCATGGCAGGCGTCGGTTTAAGCGCAGGCAGTGGCATTGGTAATGGCTTGGGTGCCGTCGGTGGTCAAATGTTGATTGCCGGTCTGGTAGTCAGCCTGGTTCCGGTTGTCATCTGTTTCTTGTTTGGTGCTTACGTATTGCGCATGAACCGCGCCCTGCTGTTTGGTGCCATGATGGGCGCACGTACCTGTGCTCCAGCAATGGAAATCATCAGCGACACCGCACGCAGCAACATCCCTGCGTTAGGCTATGCCGGGACTTACGCGATTGCTAACGTTCTGCTGACATTAGCGGGGACACTCATCGTCATTGTCTGGCCTGGCCTTGGGTAGCGCTGAAATTTTCCCTTAATTGAAAAATTTTTGCAGGTAAGCAGAACTTTTCTTCAAGGCGTCAGTCATAACTATTGCCACTGCTTTTCTTTGATGTCCCCAATTTGTGGAGCCCATCAACCCCGCCGTTTTGGTTCAAGGTTGATGGGTTTTTTGTTGCCTGAAATTTGCGTTCATCGCCTTCCACCTCTGAAACTCCTCCCAAATTTGCAGCATGCCGGTTATGGCACATACTTTAAAACGGTGCTTTATCGGGGATGGGGGTTAGTCATGTTGCTTACTGGCAAAGTCGCAGTAATTTTTGGTGGCTGCGGGGCTATTGGTAGTGCGGTTGCGCAGGCCATGGCACGCGAAGGAGCCCATGTGTGTCTGGGTGCTCGCAGCCAGGAAAAACTTGATCGGGCGGCCAGTATTATCCGAACGGCAGGTGGTACAGTCGAAACCTTTATCACCGATGTACTCGCCGAGCACAACGCATCGAAGGAAGTTACCCGCCTTGCGCAGCAAACCGGTGGAATAGATGTGGTGGTTAACGCAACGGGATTTATGCACGAACAGGGCAAACGCATTGACACATTATCCCTCTCTGAGTTTATGAGCGGCATCACCCCTTTCCTCTCGGCGCAGTTCAATATCGCTAAAGCCGTAACGCCGCACATGGGCGGCAATCGTGCGGGCGTCATTCTCAGCGTTGTTGCCCCCGCGGCCCCGATGGCGATGCCGGGTCATCTGGGTCATATTGTTGGTTGTGCAGGAACAGAGGCTTTTATTAAAGCGTTCGCCAGCGAGGTAGGACCGGCAAATATCCGGGTCGTCGGCGTGCGCTCGCATGCGATTGTGGATGCTGTTGCAGCTGGCTCCTATACCGGAGAAATTTTCTCCGCCAAAGCACAGTCAATGGGTTTAACCGTCGATCAATGGTTAGGGGGTGCGGCGCAAAGTACCATGCTCGCGCGCCTGCCTACGCTTGCACAAATCGCTGAGGTCATGACCTTTCTTGCTTCAGACCATGCCAGCGCCATGACCGCGACGGTGGTGAATATTACCGGAGGCGCTACGCACAGCTGACTGTCGCGGGTATCCCTGCAATACGCTCCACCATCAGCAAGATATCTTCTCGCTGCAGCGGTTTTTTGTCCGTGACAAAATGCAGCGTCATTCCTTCAATAAAAGCATCCAGCGCCCGCGCAGTAACCGGGTCAAACCACTGCTCCAGCGTTTGTTGGCTGCGTAGCATCCAGTTCTGCATCACCGTTTTCAACGCTGGTTTACGGCTGGCAAAAGCATACAGCTGATACATGAGCTCCATATTATCAGGCGTTGTGACCTGAGAGCCGTAAATCATATCGGTAATGGCATGGCAAGCCTGCGACGCATCCTTAACGTCGGCAAAAAAGTCCTGATACTGCAGCATCATCCTGTCAGTAAAACGGCCAAATGCCTCCATCAAAAGCTCATCAATTCCCGAAAAGTAATAGGTCATAGAACCCAGTGGCACCTCGGCAATCATAGCGATTTTACGATGTGTAACCCCATGAATACCATGGGCTATTACTGCTTCCAGAGTCGCCTGAACTATTTTTTCCCGCCGCTGCGGATCGTTTGCACGTCGCACTACATTTCCTCTTCTTGCATTTGTGTACAAATGTACACAGTCTTGCTAATGTTGTCTCCTTCCCTCTTTTCTTTGGCTCGAATTCATGACTGGCATCTCATCACGCAAAGCCTTAAGACGTCGCACCTGGGCGCTGTTCACGTTCTTCTTTTTACCAGGATTATTAATGGCCTCCTGGGCAACGCGTACCCCTGCCATCAGAGATATCCTCTCCATCTCCACTGCCGAAATGGGTGCGGTGTTGTTTGGGCTCTCTATTGGTTCGATGAGTGGCATACTTTGTTCGGCCTGGCTGGTGAAACGATTTGGCACGCGTAAGGTGATTCGCACCACCATGTCTTGTGCCGTCCTCGGAATGGCGATCCTCAGCGTAGCGCTCTGGCTGCATTCCGCATGGCTTTTCGCGTTTGGCCTGGGCGTATTTGGCGCCAGCTTTGGTGCGGCAGAAGTTGCCATCAACGTCGAAGGTGCAGCCGTTGAGCGCGAAATGAACAAAACCGTGCTGCCGATGATGCACGGTTTTTACAGCCTGGGAACGTTGGCAGGGGCTGGAGTTGGAATGATGCTTACCGCCTTCAGCGTCCCGGCTACCGCGCATATCATTTTGGCTGCAATGGTTGCTATCACACCTATTTTCATCGCCATCAAAGCTATTCCTGACGGCACGGGCAAAAATGCCGCTGACGGTTCTCACTCCGGTGAAAAAGGACTGCCTTTTTATCGTGATATCCAGCTATTGCTGATCGGCGTTGTAGTGCTGGCGATGGCATTTGCTGAAGGTTCCGCCAACGACTGGCTTCCACTGTTAATGGTGGACGGACATGGATTTAGCCCGACATCAGGCTCGCTGATTTATGCCGGTTTTACGCTGGGTATGACCGTTGGGCGATTTACCGGTGGCTGGTTCATCGACCGTTACAGCCGCGTTGCGGTGGTGCGCGCCAGTGCGCTGATGGGCGCTCTCGGGATTAGCCTGATTATTTTTGTCGACAGCTCTTGGGTGGCCGGTGTGTCCGTTATTCTGTGGGGACTCGGCGCTTCGCTCGGCTTCCCGCTGACCATTTCAGCCGCCAGCGACACCGGCCCCGATGCACCGACCCGCGTCAGCGTCGTAGCGACCACCGGTTACCTGGCGTTCCTTGTTGGACCGCCGCTGCTGGGCTATCTGGGTGAACACTATGGCCTGCGCAGCGCTATGTTAGTGGTGCTGGCGCTGGTGCTTGTCGCCGCCGTCGTCGCGAAAGCGGTAGCGAAACCGGATCTCAAAAATACTACGTTGATGGAGAACAGCTAATGAGTATCAAATTAATTGCGGTCGACATGGACGGCACATTTTTAAGCGACCAAAAAACCTATAACCGTGAGCGCTTTATGGCGCAATACCGCCAGATGAAAGAACAAGGGATCCGCTTTGTGGTCGCCAGCGGCAACCAATATTATCAGTTGATTTCCTTTTTCCCCGAACTGGCCTATGAGATCTCATTTGTCGCCGAAAACGGCGGTTGGGTGGTCAGTGAAGGAGAAGATGTCTTTAACGGCGAACTGGCTAAAGACGATTTCCATGCCATCGTAGATCATCTGCTGACCCGCGCCGATATCGACATTATTGCCTGTGGTAAAAACAGCGCCTATACGTTGAAACAGTACAGCGATGAGCATAAGAACGTTTCCGCCATGTACTATCATCGTCTCGAATTTGTAGATAATTTTGACAATCTCAACGACGTTTTTTTCAAATTCGGGCTGAATATTTCCGACGACCGAATTCCACAGGTACAGGCCGATCTCCACGAGGCGATTGGCGATATTATGGTACCGGTGCATACCGGCTACGGCAGCATCGACTTAATAATACCCGGCGTGCATAAGGCTAACGGTCTGCGCCTGCTGCAACAACGCTGGAATATTAACGACGACGAAGTTGTTGTGTTTGGCGATGGCGGAAATGATATTGAGATGCTGCGTCAGGCGGGATTTAGTTTCGCAATGGCCAACGCTCACGAACCGGTTGTCCAGGCGGCAAAATATCGTGCAGGCTCGAACAACGAAGAGGGCGTGCTGGATGTTATCGACCGCGTGTTAAAGAATGAAGCACCGTTTACGCATTAACGGCTCAGCACAGACGGCAACAAAATGATGGCATGATCTATTCATAATCCGCCTCAAATTAACCCGCTGGATTATTACTTCCAGTGAATATTTCAGGCGAGCGGATCATGAAGAAAAGTGTACTGATGGCGACATTGTTGCTGGGCTTTGCGGGGACAATATTTGCACAGAGCGTTACCGTTGATGTCCCCAGCGGTTATAAAGTGGTGGTAGTGCCCTCTTCCGTCAGCGTCCCGCAGGCGGTCAGCGTAACGACCGCACCACAAACGGTATATGTTGCTCCAGCGCCTGCTCCGGCCCCTGTCTATCGCGCACATCCTTATGCGCGACATGTGGCAAGCGTCGGTGAAGGGATGGTTATCGAACATCAGATTGACGACCACCACTAAGTTGTCGCCAGGCCCAGACAACAGTAATACTGGTCAGTTAAGATCTTTGGTGAGCGGTAGGCCGGATAAGGCGTTTACGCCGCCATCCGGCAATTTGCTACAGGCCGCCGGATGGCGCTTCGCTTATCCGGCCTACAGCGTGATTCTATTATCAACATAATGATGAATTTATCGGCGTCATTATGCTTATCTGCGCTGGATTGCGGACAACCGGGCCTTAACCTTCCCGGGAATTCCCTACCCGTTTATCTTTCAGGAAGATAACCATCAAAATCAGCCACAGTACGCCGCTTGCCAGATTGAACAGGCTGAACAAGCCGTTCCCTCCCAGCAGATACGCGTGTTTGCTCAACTCAATACCGACGGTAAAAATCAGCATCTGCAACATACCCATTGCGGCAGAAACGGTACCCTTACTCATTTCGCTGGCAAACAGCGTCAGGCGCACCAGCCCCGCATTCGCCACGCCAATGCCAAACGCATAGATACTCAAACCTGCCGTCATCCATAGATATGCATGAGATGACACTACCGTGGCCGCAGCAGCAATAATCAGGCCAACGGCGATTGGCCAGCCGCCCATGATAATTAGCGAACGCACGGTTTTTCGCGAAGTCAGACGCGCCAGCACCAGGTTACCGGCAATCAACGCGCCAAAAATCGGTACCTGCAACAGACCATATTCGTAGCTGCTGAGATGTTCACCACTGATGATAATAATCGGGGACTGCGCAATCCACGCCAGTAACGGCAGGCTGACAAAACCCAACGCCAGTGCGCCTGCAACGAAGCGCACGTTCCTTAGCACCAGCTTATAATCCTTGCCCAGTTCTTTAATGGACAGCTTTTCACCAAGCCGGGTTGCCGTTTCCGGCATCGCGCGTTGCAGACCAAAAAAGGAGATGGCCGCCAGAGCAGCAAACAGGATAAACATCCCTTCCCACGGCAGAACATGTACCCAGGCTGCGCCTACCAACGGACCCAGCAGTGGCGCAATCAGCGCCACGTTTGCCATCAGCGCGGTAATTTTTATGCAGACCGCTTCTTCAAAGGATTCCTGAATGGCGGCGTAACCCACCGCACCAATAAAGCACAGGCTTATCCCCTGCAAAAAACGCAGGAAGGTAAATTGCTCAATATTCTGTGCAAGCAGGGTTGCAAGGCAGGTAACGATGAACCAGATCACACCGGTTAACATTACCGGACGACGACCAATACGGTCCGACAGCGGTCCTAACAACCACTGCAAAAACATGCCGCCTGCCAGATAGGCGGTCATGGACGTAGGTACCCAATCTAATCCGGCGTTATATTGCGCCACCACCGCCAACATTCCGGGCTGGATCATATCGTTGCCGATATAAGTGGAGAATTCGTAAAGCACCAGACAGAGCGGGAAAAGTAATGCCTGACGCCCCAAACGGACGCCTGAAGATAAACGGTTCTGCATGCAATCTCTTAACTATAGAAAAATCGCGCAAAGTGTAATAAATGCGCCGTACTGGTGATAGTGAATTATGTGATTTGAAAGCAAAATGCGCACATTTTTACACTCATTTGCTCAAGAACATTTTGCTTTAAGGTTAATTTAAGTTGAGACCGCTATCATGCTCAATAAGTCTCATTAATTGTCTTAAAAATCGTCATTTAACAGGCAAATAAGACAAGACCGCTTTTTATCCCGTGGAAGCAATTTTATGCTCTCCCCAAATGGGTCTATTTAACGATTACACTGAGTCTGGACGTTATGCTGGAAAATCTGAACAATTCGCTTTTTTACTTGATCAATGCAACACCCGACTCTGAGCGATGGGCAATTTCGCTCGCCATTTTCATTGCCAAAGATCTGATCAGCATTGTGCCGCTGTTAGCCGTTGTGCTCTGGCTTTGGGGACCTCGTGGTCAAGTTACGCTCCAGCGCCAGTTGGTCATCAAAATGGCCATTGCGTTGGTAGTCGGTCTGACGATTTCTTGGCTGATGGGGCATCTTTTCCCCCACGATCGTCCGTTCGTTAACCACATCGGCTATAACTTCCTGCACCATGCGGCAGATGACTCTTTCCCGAGCGACCACGGTACGGTTATCTTTACCTTTGCTCTGGCCTTCCTGTTCTGGCATCGCTTGTGGACGGGTGCTCTGCTGATGGTTGTCGCCGTGGCGATTGCCTGGTCACGAGTTTACCTTGGCGTTCACTGGCCGCTGGATATGCTGGGCGGATTACTGGCCGGGTTGATCGGCTGTCTGAGCGCCCAGATGATCTGGCAACGGTTCGGCACAACCTTGTACCTCGGCCTGCAGACGTGCTATCGCACCTGCTTCGCTCTCCCCATCCGTAAAGGTTGGGTACGTGACTAACCCGCGGTAAAAAGAGTAGTATTAAGCGCGAAACTAAGCACTTATTCTATTCTCCAGGGGAACTATGGAAACTCGACGCGACGAGCGTATTGGTCAATTACTGCAGGCACTGAAACGCAGCGATAAATTACACCTCAAAGAAGCCGCGACGTTGCTGGGCGTATCTGAGATGACCATTCGTCGCGACCTGAATAATCATGATGCTCCCGTCGTGCTGCTCGGGGGCTATATTGTTCTGGAACCCCGCAGCGCTAACCACTATTTAATCAGCGATCAAAAATCCCGTCTGGTTGATGAAAAGCGTCGCGCTGCCCAGCAGGCGGCGAGTCTCGTGCAGGCGCATCAGACCATCTTTTTCGATTGCGGTACGACCACGCCGTGGATCATTGAAGCGATCGACAATGAACTGCCCTTCACCGCAATCTGCTACTCGTTGAATACGTTTCTGGTGCTACAGGAAAAACCGCATTGCCGCGTCATTCTGTGTGGTGGTGAATTCCATGCCAGTAACGCGATTTTTAAACCGCTCGATTTTCAGGAAACGCTGAACAACCTCTGTCCGGATATCGCCTTTTATTCTGCGGCAGGTGTTCATATCGAGAAAGGCGCGACCTGTTTTAATCTGGAAGAACTGCCGGTGAAACACTGGGCGATGTCGATGGCGCAGCATCACGTTTTGGTGGTCGATCACAGCAAGTTTGGCAAGGTGCGACCTGCGAGGATGGGGGACTTGAAACGCTTTGATACCATCATCAGTGATAACCGCCCTGACGATGAGTTTGTTGAGTACGCTAAAGCGCAACGTATCACGCTGAAGTACTAACAGATACTGCCGGACGGCGATTGCGCCATCCGGCAATAAATAAGATTACGAGAACCAACCACCAAACCACTGGTGGAATTTCATCATCACAAAGTCCCACATGCGGCTAAAGAAACCACCCTCTTCCACATCTTCCATCACCATCAACGGACGCTGCTCAATGGATTTTCCGTTCAACTGGAAGTCGATAGTGCCCACAACCTGACCTTTCTTCAGCGGTGCAGTTAGCTGTGGTTCAGTCAGGGTAAAGCTGGCCTTCAGGTTTTTGAGCTGGCCACGCGGAATGGTCACAGACCCCCCTTCTCCGGCGCCCAAATTCACTTCACTCTTATCGCCAAACCAGACGCGCTGGGTGACGAAAGTCGCATCCGGCTTTATCGGCGTAACGGTTTCAAAGAAACGGAAGCCCCAGGTCAGCAGTTTTTCTGACTCATTGAAACGAATGCGGTCGGTTTTTGCTCCCAGCACCACGGAGATCAGGCGCATATCGCCCTGGGTCGCGGAGGCCACCAGGTTGTATCCCGCCCCGGCAGTGGTCCCGGTTTTCATACCGTCCACGTTCAGGTTGGTGCTCCACAACAGACGGTTGCGGTTCGGCTGGCGGATTTTATTGAAGGTAAATTCTTTCTCTTTGTGAATAGCGTACTCTTCCGGCACATCGTGGATTAACGCCTTCCCGAGCAACGCCATATCACGTGCGGTACTGAACTGTCCTGCCGCATCCAGGCCGTGTACCGTCTGGAAAGTCGTGTTGGTCAGCCCCAGTTTTTTCGCATAGCCGTTCATCAGACCAATAAAAGATTCCTGGCTACCGGCAACGTAATCAGCGAGTGCAATACAGGCATCGTTACCTGACTGAATGATAACGCCTTTATTCAGATCGGACACCGCGACCTGATCGCCGGGCTTGAGGAACATGACCGACGAACCGCGCAGGGCTGGATTACCGGTCGCCCAGGCGTCTTTGCCCACGGTGACCATGTCGTTGAGGTTAATTTTCCCGGCCTTCAGCGCCTGCCCAACCACATAGCTGGTCATGATTTTGGTCAGACTGGCAGGATCCAGTTTCTCATCAGCATTACCTTCCGCCAGCACCTTACCACTGGCGTAATCCATCAGAATCCACGCGCGCGCGTCCACGCTCGGCGGGGCCGTCGGTTGCTCCGCCGCCTGTACGGTCGGCGCCAAAAGGATTAAGAGTGCAGAACCTGCAGCAAAGCTGCGAAGTGAAGAGAAGTATTGCGTCATAAATGCCACCCGAGTATCCATTCCAAAAAACCACGTCATACCACACCGTGTTTACACAAAACCGGCCAAGCGACCTCGACCAACCCATGCAGAAAAAGTCTGATGGATGACGTGTAAAATAAGTGCGGTGAGTAATAACGCACTAACGAGCTTAAAGAAACCGTAAGTTGGTAAAGTTTTTAAAGTTTATGCAATAACGCCGCGGTGCGCTGCTCCTGGCACGATTTTTTTAGACTTTGTTGCGTAAATATTAGGTTTACCCCACCATGTGAGCTAGTCAGATGGCATCTGCAGCCATAAAGCTGCTCAATTAATTTGCGGGGTTACTATGATTACACTGTGGGGTCGCAATAACTCGACCAACGTAAAAAAAGTATTGTGGACGCTCGAGGAACTGGAACTGCCGTATAACCAAATTCTGGCGGGCGGACAGCATGGCGGTAACCGCGATGCCGACTATCTGGCACTGAACCCGAACGGACTGGTCCCGCTGCTACGCGATGATGAAACAGACGTTGTTCTGTGGGAATCCAATACCATTGTCCGCTATCTGGCCGCTCAGTACGGACAAAAACGTTTGTGGATTGACGCCCCGGCCGCGCGCGCAGTCGGTGAAAAATGGATGGACTGGGCAAATCAGACGCTAAGCCCTGCGCATCGGGTTATCTTATTTGGTCTGGTCAGAACACCTGCCGATCAGCGCGATATGGCGGCCATTGAGGCAAGTAAGCAAGTTTGCGAGAACCTGTTTGCCATTCTGGATAACGCGCTGGCAGACCAGCCATGGTTCTCCGGCGCTGAATTTGGCACCGCGGATATCGCTGTGGCACCGTTCATCTATAACCTGTTCAACGTTGGTCTGAGCTGGACCCCGCGCCCGCATCTGGAACGCTGGTATCAACAACTGACCGAGCGCCCGGCGTTTCAAAAAATCGTGATGATCCCGGTCAGCTAACCAAATCAGGGACTCACTTTCAGTAATTCCCCGTCGGACTCGTCGGTTAACACGTACAAATAACCGTCTGGTCCGACGCGCACATCACGGATCCGCTGCCCCCTTTCCTGCAACAGACGACCATCCTCAGTGACCGTATTCCCTTTAATGCTCAGCACGATCACTTCTTTATCTTTCAACGCGCCGATGAACAACTTCTGCCGCCACTGCGGGAAGGTATCGCTATTGTAAAAAGCCATTCCACTAACCGCCGGCGACTTTTCCCAGTAAAAGATGGGTTGTTCCGTGCCAGCAACAATTTGACCTTTTGCTTCGGGAATTTTCAAACCACTGTAGTTAACACCCCAGGTCGCGATAGGCCAGCCGTAGTTTTTCCCTTTCTCGGGGATATTGATTTCATCGCCTCCGCGTGGACCATGCTCATTGAGCCACAACACATCACTCCACGGATTCATCGCCATACCCTGCGGGTTGCGGATGCCATACGACCAAATCTCTGCCCGCGCTCCTGCCATGTTCACAAACGGATTATCCGGCGGAATTTTTCCCTCGTCGGTCAGTCGGACTAATTTACCCTGCAATTTATCCAGGTCCTGGGCGGTAGCGCGTTGATTATTCTCCCCCAGGCCAATAAACAGATAACCGTTACCATCAAATACCAGACGTCCACCAAAATGGTTTCCGGTGGAAAGCTTTGGCTGTTGGCGAAAAACGGTCTGAAATCCTTGCAGATGTTTGAGATCGTCACTCAATCGCCCGTAGCCTACCGCAGTGCCCGCATTGCCTTCGCGGTCGGCTTCAGCGAAGCTTAGCCATACCCGGCGAGATTGTGCAAAATCCGGTGCTAACGCCACATCAAGCAGTCCTCCCTGACCATTTGCCCAAACTTTGGGTACGCCGGTCAGCGGGTCGGAAAGCCCTTTATCAGGCTGCCAGAGTCGAAGCTGTCCACCTTTGAGCGTAATGAGCATACCGCGGTTATCGGGTAAAAAAGCCAGTGACCATGGGTGATCGAGTTTAGTTTGCAGCACTTCCACTTTTACCGCGGCGGCATAAGTGGAAAATAGCGCAAGTGGAATAGCACAGAGAAAGAGTCGACGCATAACACCTCCTTAATGGCTCTGCATAAAGCGTAGCCAGCAAGGGGAATTATCCCGCTACATTTACATAATCTTGACGAAAAGGGGGAGCGCCCTCCCCCTGATTCAGACGTGTTCCAGCGTTGGGTAAGATTGCAAACACTGGATGCTCAGCGTCAGCGTTGTCAGGCAGTTTTCCAGTTTCTCTGCGTTAACGGCGATAAACGTTGGACAATCGTGATGTCCACTCATAAGACAAACAGCGGCGGCGGCTAACGCCCCTTCAGCACGATGAAGGGCATTCCACTCTTCCTGATCAAGATGCATACCGTGAAGCTGTGATTGCTCGTGCAATTCGCGATTCAGTGCAAAAAAAACATCACGCAGGCGATCGCTCTCGCTAACTGACATGTAGCCTTTCGCTTTTCTCAACTGCAGATAAGCGGCAAGTTCGATACGGGCGTTTATCAATTTGTTGAGAAGATCGGTTCTCAGTCTGTCAACAACCATACTTTGTTCCTCCTCTTTCCAACTATGGTGCAACTTAATAGTATGGTTGTTTTTTGAACAAATAGATGTCCTACATCAATAAAGCTCAATTGATTAACATAATTTACAATGTTACAACTTCATCCGGTACGCTTATAGAAAGCGCCCAGTGTCTGACTCGCCTGACTTTTTTTGCTATACCTGATGTGGTTACTGCCATGGTGTTGATGATGAGGGGTCTATGTCGAAAGCAAATGATGCAGAAAAGATACGCACACTATCAAAAATAGATCTCAATCTGCTGACCATTTTCTGTTTGATCTATAGCGTGGGTAGCATTTCCAGAGTCGCTGACATGCTGAACATCTCACCTTCCGCCGTCAGCCAGTCATTAAGAAAACTGCGCGAAATGATGGGGGATAATCTGTTTGTCCGTAGCGGGAATGCACTGTTACCGACGGTCTATTCTGATGAACTGTATGATAATACAATCCCAATTATCGATAAGCTGTCAACGCTGATGCCGCTTTCCACGCCTGCCACCAAAAAAAGGTTAACGCTTTATACGGAATCTTTTATTTCCCCTATCGTTATTCCAGATGTCACCGCCAGAATAATCGAGACTGACGCCGATATCAGCCTCCTGCACCTTACCGCCGACCTGAATGAACAGAGTATTATTGAACTGCTGAATATGCGTCAGGCAGATGCCGTTTTTTCTACCTTTTCTGTAGAGTCAGCAAGTCTTTCATGCCAGAAAATATGCGATATGCGCCTGGTGCTGGCGGCCTCGCAGAATAATTCTTTATATGGTAACACCATCAGTGAAGCGCAATTCAGAAACGCTAACCTGGTCGGTTACAATACTAAGAATGAGAAAATCATTTATCATCGCAGTATTGTAGATAAAAAATTTAGAACCGGAGAACGCTGCCTGCTTACCTCATCGTTTACGGCGATTCTGACGATTGTGTCCAATACACATTGTTTAGGGGTAATCCCGGAAAAGGTATTTGAAACACACGCTCACCTGTATGGACTAAAAAAAATAAACACTCCGTTTCCCTTGCCACAATTTAGCGTGTTTGCCTCATCGCGCAAAGAAAGTAATACCCACAAAATCCTCTCACCTATTCTGGCTGATTTGCAAACAGCCTCCCTGTTATGAAAACCAGAGAGGCTGAGCGTTAGAAATACTGGCTACACGCGAATTTTTGCTATGCGCCAGATATGGTCGGCATATTCCTGAACCGTTCTGTCCGACGAGAAATACCCCATGTTAGCAATATTATGCATGGTTTTTGTCGTCCACTCCCGGGGAGTACGATACAACTCGTCCACCGCATCCTGACAATCTACATAGCTGCGGTAATCTGCCAACACCTGATAGTAGTCGCCGAAGTTAATCAATGAATCCAACACCTCCCTATAACGCCCTGGCTCCTGCGGACTAAACATCCCCGTACCGATTTGCGTCAGCACCTGATGAAGTTCCTCATCCTTTTCAAAGAGGTGCCTCGGGTCATAGCCATCACGTCGCAGAGTTTCAACCTGATTCGCCGTATTGCCAAAGATAAAGATGTTATCTTCCCCAACGTATTCGCGCATTTCGATATTCGCACCGTCGAGCGTACCGATAGTGAGCGCACCATTCATACCGAATTTCATATTGCTGGTCCCGGAGGCTTCCGTCCCGGCCAGGGAAATTTGCTCTGACAGATCGGCTGCCGGAATAATTAGCTGAGCGAGACTGACGCTGTAATCCGGGATAAACACTACTTTCAGTTTGCCGCCAATCTGCGGATCGTTATTGACTAACTGCGCCACATCGTTAATCAAGCGAATAATTTGTTTTGCCATGTGATAAGAGGAGGCTGCTTTTCCGGCAAAGATATTCACTCGCGGTACCCAGTTGGCATCCGGCGCGGCTTTAATTCGGTTATAGCGTGTAATAACGTGGAGCACATTCATAAGTTGCCGCTTGTACTCGTGGATGCGTTTCACCTGCACATCAAACAGCGCATCAGGATTCACCACCACGCCATAGTGGGTGGCAATATGGTGCGCCAGTCGCTGCTTATTTTTACGTTTCGCACGATGCACAGCCTCATTCACCGACGGATAATCTATAAACTGCTTCAGCTCGCCCAACTGCATTAATTTAGTCCGCCAGCTGTCACCGATATTTTCGTCCAGCACTTTGGCAAGCGGTGGATTCGCCAGCGCCAGCCAACGACGCGCAGTCACACCATTGGTTACGTTGGTGAAACGCAGGGGAAAAATATTCGCAAAATCTGCAAACAGTGATTCGGTCATCAGTTTTGAATGCAATGCCGACACGCCGTTTACCTTATGACTGACAACTACCGCCAGCCAGGCCATACGCACCACACGACCATTGGACTCATCAATTAACGACACACGTTTTAGCAGATCGCTGTCATTACGATAACGTTCCTGTAAGGTCTTCAGAAAACGATCGTTAATCTCAAAAATAATCTGCAAATGGCGCGGCAAAATTCGACTTAGCATTTCTACTGGCCAGGTCTCCAGCGCCTCACTCATCAACGTATGGTTGGTATAAGAAAAAATCTGACAAGTCACGTCAAACGCGTTATCCCAACTAAACTGATGATGATCAATCAATAAACGCATCAACTCAGGGATCGCCAGTACCGGATGCGTATCATTAAGGTGAATCGCAATTTTATCGGCCAGATTGTCGTAAGTTTTGTGCAACTGATAATGACGACTCAGAATATCCTGAATCGTCGCCGAGGCCAGGAAATAGGCCTGGCGTAAACGCAATTCACGCCCCGCATCGGTGGAATCATCCGGGTACAAAACCCGCGAGATACGATCGAAGTGGTATTTGTTTTCCACTTCAGTAGCAAAGTCGTCCTGCTGATTCAGTTTGCCCGCATTAACTTCGCTATTCACCTGCACGTTCCACAAGCGCAACGTATTAGTCGTGTCCGTCGCATAACCTGGAATAATTTGATCATGCGCCACGGCCAGAATATCCTCGGTTTCAAGCCAGCGGGTTTTATTCCCCTCCTGTTGAACACGCCCGCCAAAACGTATTTTATAATGCGTATTATGACGTTTAAACTCCCAGGGATTACCGTATTCCAGCCAATAATCGAGCGACTCTTTTTGTACACCGTTAACGATATTTTGTTTGAACATACCGTAGTTATAACGAATACCGTATCCACATCCCGGCAACCCAAGCGTCGCCAGTGAATCAAGGAAGCAGGCCGCCAGACGACCGAGACCACCATTACCTAACCCGGGATCGTTTTCTTCATCAATCAGTTCTTCCAGTTCAAGCCCCATTGCCTCCAGCGCGCTTCTGACTTCGTCATAAATACCTAAAGAGAGCAATGCATTGGATAGCGTACGACCAATTAAAAATTCCATCGACAGATAATATACCTGGCGCGCATCCTGAGAGAATTGCGCCCGATTAGAACGGTGCCAGCGCTCGACCATCCGATCGCGTACCGCATATAATGTCGCATTAAGCCACTCCCGTTTCGTGGCGATTGCGGGATCTTTGCCAATTATGAATAAAAGTTTATTAGCAATATCATCTCTAAGTTTATCAACATCAGAGTCCGTGACGACCGGAAGTGGCGAAATATACATATTATACGTTACCTTTCAAATTTTGTAGGATGGTAATAGACAGGTGAATTATTTAAAGTTTGGGTACGTGAGCGTTAGCTTTTTGTCGAATATTTTCATGACTGGCGATAAACGTTAATTCTGTCATTAATACACGCCAACTTAAGCCTGTGGCAAGCGAGATATAATATAAACTCACACCATTAGCATAAAGAGTTTTAGCCATTTCAAGTTTCGACTTCAAAACAATATCTTTCAAATTTAACCTCATTAGTAACGCTCGACGAGATAAAATTTACGATAATGAGTGTCTATAGCCAAGAAGCGGCACTTAAAGCCGGAATTAGACTCACTAAACACCTTTCACTGACCGATCTACTCTTTATAGGTATCGCTCTTTATTCTCTCCGTCTTATGCTGATCAGATATAGATGTACCGTGAAGGCATCTGTATAATCCCCCGATTACGAGCAATGTACAGTATAAGAAAATGGCAAAAATTGGTTTTATATCACTAGGTTGTCCGAAAAACCTCGTCGATTCTGAGCGCATCCTGACCGAACTTCGTACCGAAGGCTATGATGTTGTGCCAAGCTACGACGACGCGGATATGGTTATCGTTAATACCTGCGGCTTTATCGACAGTGCGGTTCAGGAGTCCCTGGAAGCAATTGGCGAAGCGCTGAACGAGAACGGTAAGGTGATCGTCACCGGCTGTCTGGGCGCGAAAGTCGATCAGATCCGTGAAGTCCACCCGAAGGTGCTGGAAATCACCGGGCCGCATAGCTATGAACAGGTTCTGGAGCACGTTCACCACTATGTGCCAAAACCAAAACACAACCCGTTCCAGAGTCTGGTTCCTGAGCAGGGCGTCAAGCTGACTCCTCGCCATTACGCCTATCTGAAGATTTCCGAGGGCTGTAACCACCGCTGCACGTTCTGCATTATTCCCTCCATGCGCGGCGATCTGGTGAGCCGTCCGATTGGCGACGTCCTCAGCGAAGCCAAGCGTCTGGTCGATGCGGGCGTGAAAGAGATTCTGGTAATCTCTCAGGATACCTCTGCGTACGGTGTAGATGTGAAGCATCGTACCGGTTTCCATAACGGCGAGCCGGTCAAAACCAGCATGGTTGATCTGTGCGAACAGTTATCAAAACTGGGGATCTGGACGCGTCTGCATTACGTCTACCCTTACCCGCACGTTGATGATGTGATCCCGCTGATGGCGGAAGGCAAAATCCTGCCGTATCTGGACATCCCGTTACAGCATGCCAGCCCGCGTATTCTTAAACTGATGAAACGCCCGGGCTCCGTGGACAGACAGCTGGCGCGCATCAAGCAGTGGCGTGAAATCTGCCCTGAACTGACGTTGCGATCCACTTTCATTGTTGGTTTCCCGGGTGAAACGGAAGAAGACTTCCAGATGTTGCTCGACTTCCTGAAGGAAGCGCGTCTGGATCGCGTGGGCTGCTTTAAATACAGCCCGGTAGAAGGCGCTGGCGCTAATGACCTGCCGGATCAAATCCCGGAAGAGGTGAAAGAAGAACGCTGGAACCGCTTTATGCAATTGCAGCAGCAGATCTCTGCTGAACGTTTGCAAGAGAAAGTGGGCCGCGAGATTCTGGTTATCGTTGATGAAGTTGACGAAGAAGGCGCAATTGGTCGTAGCATGGCTGATGCTCCAGAAATCGACGGCGCGGTATACCTGAATGGTGAAACCAAGGTGAAACCTGGCGATATCATCCGCGTGAAGGTCGAAAACGCAGATGAATACGATCTGTGGGGCACCCGCGTTTAATTAGCGTAACCCAACGTAGGCCGGATAAGGCATTTATGCCGCATCCGGCAATGCCTGATGGCGACGCTGAAGCGTCTTATCAGGCCTACGGTTTACCCTTTTATCTTCGGGTCCAGCGCGTCACGCAGACCATCTCCCAGTAAGTTAAACGCCAGCACCGTCAGGAATATCGCTACCGCCGGGAAAATCGCCACGTGCGGTGCGATCACCATATCAGCTCGCGCTTCATTAAGCATTGCCCCCCACTCCGGCGTCGGCGGCTGTGCGCCTAATCCCAGAAATGACAGGCTCGCGGCAGAGATGATCGACGTGCCAATTCGCATGGTAAAAAAGACCACGATCGATGAGACCGTTCCAGGCAGAATATGGTTGAAGATGATGGTCGCATCGCTGGCACCAATACTACGCGCAGACTCAATAAACGTCTGTTGCTTCAGCACCAGCGTATTCCCACGCACCAGGCGCGCGAAGGCTGGAATGGAGAAAATGGCCACGGCAATGATCACGTTAGCAATACCGCTGCCCAGCACAGCGACCACGGCTATCGCCAGCAATATCCCCGGAAAGGCGAACAGCACATCGCAGATTCGCATGATCAGTCGATCCCACCAGCCTTCGTAGTACCCCGCCAGCAGACCCAGAACCGTACCAATCGCCGCGCCAATAAATACGGCAAAGACCCCTGCCGCCAGCGAGATTTGCGCCCCAACCAGCACGCGGCTAAAGATATCCCGTCCCAGTGAGTCAACGCCAAACCAGTGCAGCATCGATGGCCCGTCATTCAGACGGTCATAATCGAAGTAATTCTCGGCATCAAATGGCGTCAGCCAGCGGGCAAAAATCGCTACCACGATCAGGAGCAATACAAACAGCCCAGCGACCATCGCCATGTGCTGTCGACGGAACCGACGCCAGAACTCATGCCACGGTGTGCGTATCTGCTCTGGCTTAACAAGGGGCATCGCATTTAAAATCGCCTGTCGGCGCCAGTTAAAAAATCGCATCCTTACTTGTACCTGATAGCCGGATTAATGGCAGCGTAGAGCACATCCACCACTAAGTTAATAAGAATAAATTCCAGAGAAAACAACAGCACCTCGGCCTGAATCACCGGGTAGTCGCGCATTTCGACGGAGTCCACCAACAGCCGCCCAAGCCCGGGCCAATTGAACACCTTCTCAACCACGATTGATCCACCAAGCAAAAAGCCAAACTGTAGTCCCATCATGGTGACCACCGGGATCATCGCATTACGCAGACCATGTTTTAACACCACCCAAGTTTCACTCACCCCTTTAGCCCGCGCGGTGCGCATATAATCTTCGCTGAGCACATCAACAAACGAGGCGCGAGTAAATCGAGCTAACACCGCAGCCACCGCCGCACCCAGCGTAATAGACGGGAGGACGTAGTGCAGCCAGGTGTCTGCGCCCACGGTAGGCAACCAACCAAGTTCAACAGAGAATATCTGCATCAGCAGCATGCCAAGCGCAAATGCCGGGAACGAGATCCCGGTGACCGCCAGCGTCATACTCAATCTGTCCGGCCAGCGATTGCGCCATACCGCGGCAATAATCCCTGCCGTCATGCCAAATAACACCGCCCACGCCATACTGGCAATAGTCAGCCATAGCGATGGCATAAAACGACTGGCTATCTCTTCTGAAACCGGGCGACGAGAAACCATCGAGGTCCCAAAATCGCCTTGCAATACATTGGTCATGTAATGCCAGAACTGAACATGCAGCGGCTGGTCCAGACCCAGTTGCTTGCGCACCAGTTCAATCACCTCGGCGTCAGCTTCCGGTCCGGCAATCAGCCGGGCCGGATCGCCGGGTAGCAGGTGAACAAATAAAAACACCAGCACCGCAACAATCAACAGAGTTGGAATCAACCCCAGCAGGCGCTTGAAAACATAGTTAAGCATCACACTCCCTTCGTCAGCCCCTGGGCTGCGGGGCCGAATGAATAGCTTATTTTAAATCCGCATCATCAAAGCTAAATCCGGTATCCGGCATAATCCAGAACCCGGTCAACCTGGTGCTGTGCGCCGAAATCAGTTTTTCCACTACCAGCGGGATCCACGGCGACTCTTTCCAGATAGTATCCTGCGCATCCTTGTACAGCTTCGCTTTCTGCGTCGGATCGTTGGTTTGCAACGCTGCCGCTAAATCACTGTCCACCTGCTTGTTGCTGTAGAACGCCGTATTAAACAGAGTCGGCGGCCAGTTTTGTGATGCAAACAGCGGTGACAACGCCCAGTCAGCTTCACCCGTAGAGGCAGACCAGCCGGTGTAGAACATCCGTACTCCGCTCTCTTTCTGCGCTTTTCCTTCAACTTCCGCCGCGCGTTGTCCGGCATCCATCGCTGTTACCTGAGCCTTAATACCCACCTGCGCCAACTGCTGCTGGGTAAATTGCAGCACTTTCTGCGCCGTACTGTGGTTATGCGAAGACCATAACGTGGTGGTAAAACCGTTCGGATAACCTGCTTCTTTCAGCAGTTCCCGCGCTTTCGCCGGGTCGTATGGCCATGGCGTATAGCTTTGCGCATAGGCTATCGACGGGGGGAGAACGCCGGATGCCGGCGTCGCGTAACCGGCAAAAGCCACTTTCACCAGCGCCTGGCGGTTGATGGCATAATTCAGCGCTTCACGCACCTTCGGGTTGTCGAATGGTTTTTGCGTGACGTTCATGCTGATATAACGCTGCATGATAGACGGACTAGCCACCAGTTCCAGGTTTTTGTTCTTCGCCAGTAACGCCGCCTGCTCGTAAGGGATCGGGAAAGCAAACTGCGCTTCCCCGGTCTGCAGCATGGCCGCACGCGTGTTGTTGTCGGTCACTGGACGCCATGTAATCGTATCCAGCTTTGGCAGCCCTTGCTGCCAGTAGCCCGCGAACTTCTTAACCTTCACAAAATCCGTCTGATTCCAGGTATCAAGCCGGTACGGCCCGGTCCCCACTGGGTGGAAACCTATCTCCTTACCGTATTTCTCCAGCGCGGCGGGAGAAATCATCGCCGTTGCCGGATGCGCCAGAATATTGATAAAGGCAGAGAACGGCTGTTTCAGCGTAATCTTCACCGTCGACGGATCGACGACTTCGGTTTTATCGATATTCTTATACAGATTGTAACGTTTCAGATGGTTTTCCGGATTACTGGCCCGGTCGAGGTTAGCTTTAACCGCATCGGCGTTGAAGTCAGTGCCATCCTGAAACTTCACGCCCTGACGCAGCTTAAGGGTGTAAGTCAGGCCATCATCAGAAACCGTATAGCTCTCCGCCAGCACGTTTTTCAGCTTCATCTCTTTATCAAGGCCAAACAGCCCCTGATAAAACGACTTCGCTACCGCCTGCGACAGCGTGTCGTTCGCGTCGTAGGGGTCGAGCGTGGTGAAATTAGATCCTACCGCCACCACCACATCCTTGGCGGCCCAGCCAGGTGTTGCGGCCAGAGCAGAGGCCACACCCACAGCAACCAGCCATTTTCGAGCAACAATTTTTGTCATGTTATTCTCCTTAAACCCTGCCTGCCTGTTATAAACGCGAAAGCGCATTTTCTGGTTGCCCACGCGCGACATAATGCCCCGGGCCAACTAACTGTAGTGAAACGGGGGGAATCTCTTCGCCGCGTTTGCGGATATTACTGGGGATATCATCCGACAACAGCACGCGCTGGGGCCGGTGATGCGATGGATCGGCAACCGGGACCGCCGCCATCAGTTTGCGGGTGTATGGGTGCTGCGGATTTTCAAACACCGCGCGCCGGGAGCCGATCTCGACAATCTGCCCAAGGTACATTACCGCCACACGGTGACTGATCCGCTCCACCACCGCCATATCGTGGGAAATAAACAGGTATGCGATCCCCAGTTCACGCTGCAGGTCGAGCAACAGGTTGATAATTTGCCCGCGAATCGAGACATCCAGCGCCGAAACGGATTCATCGGCAATGATCACCTTGGGATTGAGCGCCAGCGCCCGGGCAATGCAGATACGCTGACGCTGACCGCCGGAAAACTCGTGCGGATAGCGCCAGGCATGCTCAGGCAGCAAGCCTACACGTTCCAACAACCATGCAACCCGTTTTGACCCCGCATCGCCCTGCAATAACCCATGTACCCGTAGCGGCTCCAGAATGGAATATCCCACGGTCTGGCGCGGATCGAGCGAGGCATACGGATCCTGGAAGATAAACTGAATATCCCGACGCAGCGGCTGCAACTTGCTGGCAGCAAGGGTATCAATACGCTGTCCGTTGAAAATGATTTCCCCACGCTGAGACTCAACCAGGCGCAGCAGCGCCCGCCCGGTGGTGGATTTCCCGCAGCCCGACTCCCCCACCAGTGAGAGCGTTTCTCCAGGCCACAGGTCAAAGCTGACGTTTTCCACTGCATGCACCTCGCGAGTCACGCGATTTAGAATGCCGCTGCGCAGAGGAAAACGCGTCACCAAATTACGTACCCGCAGAATAGGCTCGCCTTCAACCACGGTGTCCTGCTCGGTCTGCGGTTCTACATGACTGGGATCGTGCAATGAAATGAGCGGGAAACGGCGCGGAAGCTCATGCCCGTTCATCGCCCCAAGCTGCGGCACAGCGGCCAACAGCGCTTTGGTATAGGGGTGCTGGGGAGCATGAAAAATCTGCTCAACGCTGCCGGTTTCTACCGCCTCACCCTGATACATCACCAGCACGCGGTCAGCAATATCCGCCACAACGCCCATATCGTGGGTAATAAAAATCACGCCCATCGACATATCCTGCTGCAACACTTTTATCAGTTGCAGGATCTGCGCCTGGATAGTGACATCCAGCGCGGTCGTCGGCTCATCGGCAATTAAAACCGCAGGGCGACACGACAGTGCCATGGCGATCATCACCCGCTGGCGCATACCGCCGGAAAGCTGGTGTGGATAACGCGATAAAATCGCCTTCGCCTCAGGGATACGGACCTGATCGAGCATCCGTTTAGCTTCCACCATCGCCTCTTCGTGACTGGCCCCCTGATGCAAACGGATTGACTCGGCAATCTGCTCACCCACGGTGAATACCGGATTGAGCGATGTCATCGGCTCCTGGAAGATCATGGCGATATCCGCGCCGCGTACGTGACGCATCTGCGACGCGCTCTGCTCACCCAGCTCAATAACCTGCCGATTGCGGCGTCGCAGCAGCATTTCATCGCAGCTTACCTCGCCGCCTGCTTGTTCAATCAGACGCATCAGCGACAAGGCTGTCACCGACTTTCCTGAACCGGACTCACCAACAATCGCCAGCGTTTCGCCACGCTTCAGGCGAAATGACAGATTACGCACTGCGCTGACACGCTGCTGCTCCTGTTCAAAGGCAATATTCAGATTGCTGACTGCCAGCACGTCGCTGGCATCAAGCTCATCACTGTGTGGCAACGCTATCTCCTTTTTCCCGATAAATACCGGTGGTTGGCGTATCGCCTGCGTATCCCCAGGCGCGGTACATGCCTTCGCTATTAAACGGCAAGGCCACGTTGCCCTCATGATCGATAGCAATTAAACCGCCACTGCCGCCAAGCGCCGGTAATTTTTCCATCACTACGCGTTCACACGCTTCGGATAAACTCAGGCCGCCATAGTCCATCAACGCCGCAATGTCATAGGCCGCCAGCGCACGAATAAAGACTTCCCCGGTTCCGGTGCAGGAGACTGCCACACTTGCATTATTGGCATAACAGCCTGCGCCGACCAACGGACTGTCGCCCACCCGCCCCGGTAATTTGTTGGTCATCCCACCGGTCGATGTTGCGGCCGCCAGATTGCCAAACATATCTAACGCGACCGCACCCACGGTACCCATTTTGGTGTTTTCATCCAGCGGGCTCGCGCTATGGTCCAGCACCGTTTCACCCGCTGTTCGCGCCGCTAATAGTTGAGCGTAGCGTTCTGGCGTCGAGAAAATATCCGCGGATACGCGCTCCATACCCTGCGCAATGGCAAAGTTTTCAGCCCCTTCACCTATCATCATGACGTGTGGACTGCGTTCCATTACCAGGCGCGCCGCGAGAATCGGATTGCGTAAATGGCTGACTCCGGCGACGGCTCCCGCATTGAGCGTGTTACCGTCCATCACGCAGGCATCCAGTTCATGGGTTTCATCACGGGTATACACCGCGCCAATTCCGGCATTAAACAACGGGCACTCTTCCAGCAAGCGCACGGCTTCGGTCACCACATCCAGTGCGTTACGACCGTCCTCAAGCATCCGCTGACCGGTTTCAACGATATCCGACAGCGCCTGTATATAACGCAACTCTTGCTCCTGGCTCAGCTGCGAACGGGTGATAGCCCCTGCGCCGCCGTGAATTGCAATGACTGCTTTACCCATTTTTTTCGTCCATTAGGTGGCAGGTACCGGGGTTATAAATATCAGAATTTCTGTGACTTATTGATTCGATTTTTGAATATAGAAAGATGCAGACGTCATGTAAAGGTAAAGGCCCGTACCTCACGCCCCATCCCATCAGGTTATTTAGATGAGTTAAACAGAAAGAGTATCTTCCAACATCGTTGAATATATTATTCAAGCCGATCGGCAATCTGTTTTTTTGCATAAAACACAAAGCGTTCAACAGATGGCATAGACGCAGCCCAGTTCTTTTTGGTTAACCCCAGGTATTCCGCACGTGCGGCTTGCAGCGTATCAGCATACTCATCGGGTAATTGCGGTATAAGCCAGGAGGCGGCTTCATCTTTAGCGACAATATTGCCCGTAACTACGCTGTACCAAATACGCGCCAGAGTAAGGATGATATTTCGCTCGTCACCCTCTAAATCGCCCGGTTTCTGCCACATATCAAGGATATGCCGAAACGTTTGCAAGACATCGCTAAAAGGGATGACGTTGAATAACGTCTCAGCGGGTTCACCGAACAACGCTACGCTGACGCGCCGGGCCTGGGTCAGCAGGATGGAAAGATCAGGATCCACCTGTCTCGGTTCAAAAATTCCCGCGCGAATATCGTCACGCAACCATTCGCCAAATTGCATTTCTCTTGACGGTGGGAATTGCCACGGCACAAGTTGTGAATAGACCACGATGGTCACTTCCAGCGCCCGATAGTTATCAACGCTGCCAGGCGGTGCTGATATTTCCAGAAACCCCTGCATCAGATCTTTTATTTGCCGGGTATTCAGTGGCTGCCTAATGGTAACCAGTAAATCGATATCGCTTTGGGGCTTTAAGCCACCTTCAACAGCAGAGCCATACAAATGAACAGCAACCAGGTCGCCCTCGATAATCAGCGCAATCAGTGCACTGGCGGCATTCACCTGTTGTCGAATTGAATTCGGGATAGTCGCAGCCATTTAGCCTCCTGGAAAAAAGCAGAAATAATGAGTCTATACTGCATTTTTCCTGTAGCGCTATTCTCTGGCAGAAAACCTGTCTCAGATCGGATCCTAAGCCTGAGGTAGCATACTGTCCGCGTCCATTTTCTGACATAATGAGCGGATTCGATTTTGCCCCGCAGGAGTCTTCTCATGGAATTTACCGCCGGACTGATGCCGCTTGAAACGGCTCTCTCTCAGATGCTTTCGCGTATTACCCCACTCACCGCCGTCGAAACGCTGCCGCTGGTTCAATGCTTTGGCCGCATTCTGGCCACCGACGTCATCTCCCCGATCGATGTGCCGGGATTCGATAACTCGGCAATGGATGGCTATGCGGTGCGATTAGCCGATTTACAATCAGACCAGCCTCTTGCGGTGGCTGGCAAAGCCTTTGCTGGTCAACCATTCCACGGCGAGTGGCCTGCGGGAACCTGCATCCGCATTATGACCGGTGCCCCGGTGCCTGCCGGTTGTGAAGCAGTGGTCATGCAGGAGCAAACGGAACAAACTGACGACGGTGTGCGTTTTACCGCCGAGGTCCGCAGCGGACAAAATATTCGTCTGCGCGGTGAAGATATCGCAAACGGCGCGGTGGTATTCCCCACCGGAACTCGTCTGACAACCGCTGAGCTTCCGGTTCTGGCCTCGCTCGGCATTGCCGAAGTACCGGTTGTGCGCAAAGTTCGCGTGGCGTTGTTTTCCACCGGTGATGAGCTGCAACTGCCGGGTCAACCGCTGGGCGACGGGCAGATTTATGATACAAACCGTCTGACCGTTCACCTGATGCTGCAGCAGCTGGGCTGCGAAGTGATCAACTTAGGAATTATTCGCGACGATCCCAACGCGCTGCGAGCCGCATTTATCGAAGCCGACAGCCAGGCCGACGTCGTCATCAGCTCTGGCGGCGTTTCGGTAGGCGAAGCGGATTACACCAAAACCATTCTGGAAGAGCTGGGAGAAATTGCCTTCTGGAAGCTGGCCATCAAACCCGGTAAACCGTTCGCGTTTGGTAAACTGAGCAACAGCTGGTTTTGCGGCCTGCCGGGTAATCCGGTTTCTGCGGCCCTCACCTTTTATCAGCTGGTGCAACCGATGCTGGCGAAACTCAGCGGCAACACCGCCTGTGGGTTGCCTGCGCGCCAGCGCGTGCGCACCGCCTCACGCCTGAAGAAAACGCCAGGGCGTCTGGATTTTCAACGTGGTGTATTGCAGCGTACCGCGGAAGGCGAACTGGAAGTCACCACCACCGGACACCAGGGCTCGCATATTTTTAGCTCCTTTAGCCAGGGCAACTGCTTTATCGTGCTGGAGCGCGATCGCGGTAACGTTGAGGCCGGAGAATGGGTTGAGGTAGAGCCGTTTAACGCATTGTTTGGAGGCCTGTAATGGCAGAACTCAGCGATCAGGAGATGATGCGCTATAACCGGCAAATCATTCTGCGCGGCTTCGATTTCGAAGGTCAGGAAGCGCTCAAAGATGCGCGGGTACTGGTCGTTGGTCTGGGGGGACTGGGATGCGCAGCAACCCAGTACCTTGCGGGCGCTGGCGTCGGGCATTTAACCCTGCTCGACTTTGACACGGTCTCCGTGTCAAACCTCCAACGCCAGACGCTGCACAGCGATGCAACAGTCGGGCAACCCAAAGTGCTATCCGCCCGTGACGCGCTAGCGCGGATTAACCCTTATATCGCCATTACGCCGGTGAATGCGCTGCTTGACGATAGCGAGATTCACGCGCTTATTACCGAACACGATTTGGTGCTGGACTGTACGGATAACGTCAGCATCCGCAATCAGCTGAATGCCGGATGTTTTGCCGCCAGAGTCCCGCTGGTTTCCGGTGCAGCTATTCGCATGGAAGGACAAATTACCGTATTTACATACCAGGACGGTGAGCCCTGCTACCGTTGCCTGAGTCGTCTGTTCGGTGAAAATGCCCTGACCTGCGTAGAAGCCGGAGTGATGGCCCCGCTGATCGGCGTGATCGGATCGTTACAGGCGATGGAAGCCATTAAGCTACTGGCAAACTACGGTAAACCGGCATCCGGAAAAATCGTCATGTACGATGCCATGACCTGCCAGTTTCGCGAAATGAAGCTGATGCGCAACCCGGGATGTGAGGTTTGTAGTCGGTAAAAAAGTCGGGTGACGGCTTCGCCTTCCCCGACCTACAACAGCTCGAACGTTGGCCGGGTAAGCGTTAGCACCACCCGGCAACAGCATCAGATCGACGTGCGACCGAATGCGCTCTGCCAGTCGTGCTCAAACTTCGCGACGGCAGCATCAACCGCCGGAGAGCTAATCATCTGCTGAGCAACGTCCAGCGGTAGCGTGATGGACTCGCAGCCCGCCAGCAGACAATCCAGCGCCTGACGCGGTGTTTTAAAACTGGCCGCCAGTACTTTGGCGTGCGGGGCATGCATTTTCAGTAACGTCTGCAGGTCGGTCACCGTCTGAATGCCATCCCCTCCTTGCGCATCCACGCGGTTAACGTAAGGCGCAACGTATTCCGCACCCGCCAGAGCAGCCAATAACCCTTGAGCAGCACCGTATACCGCGGTACCCAGCGTCGGGATCCCTTCTTCTTTTAGAAGCTTAATCGCCGCCAGACCTTCTGCCGTCACTGGTACTTTAACCACGATATCCGCAATGATTGTCCGCAGTTTACGCGCATCGCTGACCATACCTTCGGCGGTCGTCGCCATCACCTGAGCAAACAGACGGCCTTGTCCCCCCATCGCTTCCTGCAGTTGCGGCAGTAGTACTTCCAGCGTCTGGTTCCCTGCCGCCACAATGCTCGGGTTAGTGGTCACCCCGGCCAACGGAAAAATACGCGCCAGAGCTTTGACAGCGGCAACATCCGACGTATCTAAATAGAGTTCCATAACCTTTCCTCAAACGAATAATTAGCATGAATAAAAGGTAGCACGGCGAAACCTCACGGTTAGTTGACGCACGTCAATATAACTTTCATTCGAAAGTAATTTAATCTTTATACGAAAGAAGAGAGGTCGCTTATGATTTTCAATATCCAGCGCTACTCCACGCATGATGGTCCCGGTATTCGTACCGTGGTGTTCCTTAAGGGATGCTCCCTGGGCTGTCGGTGGTGCCAGAATCCGGAAAGCCGCGCCCGTACGCAGGACCTGCTTTATGACGCGCGTTTGTGCCTCGACGGTTGCGATCTCTGTGCTCAGGCTGCACCCGCGGTGATTGAACGGACGCTGGGCGGATTACTTATTCATCGCGAAAAACTGACCGATGACGCTCTCACCGTACTGACCGACTGCTGTCCGACTCAGGCGTTAACCGTCTGCGGAGAGGTAAAAAGCGTGGACGATATCATGGCGACCGTATTGCGAGATAAACCGTTTTACGACCGCAGTGGCGGAGGCCTCACCCTGTCCGGCGGTGAACCGTTTATGCAGCCAGAACTGGCGGCAGAATTATTCAAAGCCAGCCACGACGCAGGCATTCATACCGCGGTCGAAACCTGTCTGCATGTCCCGTGGAAGTATATTGAACCATCATTACCTGACGTCGATCTGTTTCTGGCCGATCTAAAACACGTGGCGGATGCGCCGTTTAAACAATGGACCGATGGCAGTGCCTCTCGCGTACTGGAAAATCTAAAAAAACTGGCTGCCGCCGGTAAAAAAATGATTATCCGCGTACCGCTGATTCAGGGATTCAACGCAGACGAAGCCGCTATTCAGGCCATTACCGATTTTGCCGCCGATGAGCTTCACGTCGGTGAGATCCATTTTTTGCCCTACCACACCCTTGGCATCAACAAATACCACTTACTCAGTCAACCCTACAACGCACCGGATAAACCGCTTGATGCGCCAGCACTGCTCGAATTTGCCCAGCAGTACGCCAGCCTTAAAGGTTTAACCGCGACCCTACGAGGATAATCGCCATGACCACTCTGAAACTGGACACACTCAGCGACCGTATCAAAGCGCATAAAACGGCCCTGATCCACATCGTGAAACCACCGGTTTGTACCGAGCGCGCCCAGCACTATACCGAGATGTATCAGCAACACCTGGATAAGCCTATCCCGGTACGTCGTGCACTGGCACTAGCTCATCATCTGGCGGAACGCACCATCTGGATCAAACATGACGAACTGATCATTGGTAACCAGGCAAGCGAAGTGCGTGCCGCGCCTATTTTCCCGGAATACACCGTCTCGTGGATTGAAAAAGAGATCGACGACCTCGCCGACAGACCGGGCGCAGGCTTTGCGGTAAGCGAAGAGAACAAACGTGTATTGCATGAGGTGTGCCCATGGTGGCGTGGTCAGACCGTGCAGGATCGCTGCTACGGGATGTTCACTGATGAGCAGAAAGGGCTGCTGGAAACCGGCATTATCAAAGCCGAAGGTAACATGACCTCCGGCGACGCACACCTGGCGGTAAACTTCCCGCTGCTGCTGGAAAAAGGTCTCGACGGCCTGCGTCACAAAGTCGATGAACGTCGCTCCCGCATCAATCTGACATGTCTGGAAGACCTCCATGGCGATCAGTTCCTGAAAGCGATTGATATCGTGCTGGAAGCCGTCAGTCTTCACATTGAGCGCTTTGCCGCGCTGGCGCGTAAAATGGCGTCCACGGAAACCCGCACCAGCCGTCGAGATGAACTGCTGACCATGGCGGAAAACTGCGATGTGATCGCCCATGAGCCGCCAAAAACGTTCTGGCAGGCATTGCAGTTGTGCTATTTCATCCAGCTGATCCTGCAAATTGAATCAAACGGTCACTCGGTGTCGTTTGGTCGTATGGATCAATACCTCTACCCGTTCTATCGTCGCGACGTCGAGTTGAACCAGAGTCTTGATCGTGAGCACGCTATTGAACTGTTGCACAGCTGCTGGCTGAAACTGCTGGAAGTGAACAAAATCCGTTCCGGCTCCCATTCGAAAGCCTCGGCGGGCAGTCCGCTGTATCAGAACGTGACCATTGGTGGTCAAAACCTGGTCAACGGCCAGCCGATGGATGCCGTCAACCCGCTCTCCTACGCGATTCTGGAGTCCTGTGGCCGTCTGCGTTCTACGCAGCCAAACCTGAGCGTGCGTTATCACGCGGGGATGAGTAATGACTTCCTTGATGCCTGCGTGCAGGTGATCCGCTGCGGTTTCGGGATGCCAGCCTTTAACAACGATGAAATCGTCATACCGGAATTCATTAAGTTGGGCATTGAACCGCAGGATGCCTATGACTATGCGGCCATTGGGTGTATCGAAACCGCAGTCGGCGGGAAATGGGGCTACCGTTGCACCGGCATGAGCTTTATTAACTTTGCCCGCGTGATGCTGGCGGCACTGGAAGGTGGGCGTGATGCCACCAGTGGCAAAGTCTTTCTGCCACAGGAAAAAGCGCTCTCGGCTGGTAACTTCAACAATTTCGACGAAGTGATGGATGCCTGGGATACGCAAATCCGCTACTACACGCGTAAATCCATAGAAATTGAGTATGTCGTCGACACCATGCTGGAAGAGAACGTGCACGATATTCTGTGTTCCGCGCTGGTAGACGACTGCATTGAACGGGCGAAAAGCATTAAGCAAGGCGGCGCGAAGTATGACTGGGTATCGGGTTTGCAGGTGGGTATTGCCAACCTCGGTAATAGCCTGGCAGCAGTGAAGAAACTGGTCTTTGAACAGGGCGCTATTGGTCAACAACAGCTGGCCGCCGCGCTGGCCGATGATTTTGACGGTCTGACCCATGAGCAGTTACGCCAACGACTGATCAACGGCGCGCCGAAATACGGCAACGATGACGATAGCGTTGATACGCTGCTGGCCCGCGCTTATCAGACCTATATCGATGAACTGAAACAGTATCATAATCCGCGTTACGGACGTGGCCCGGTTGGCGGCAATTACTACGCCGGGACCTCATCTATTTCGGCAAACGTGCCGTTTGGCGCAGCAACGATGGCAACGCCGGATGGCCGTAAAGCACACACTCCGCTGGCAGAAGGCGCAAGCCCGGCCTCCGGTACGGACCATCTCGGCCCAACGGCGGTAATTGGTTCGGTGGGTAAACTGCCGACCGGTTCGATTCTCGGCGGCGTGCTGTTAAATCAGAAGCTCAACCCGGCCACGCTGGAAAATGAATCCGATAAGCAAAAGCTGATGATCCTGCTGCGTACCTTCTTCGAAGAGCACAAAGGCTGGCATATTCAGTACAACATTGTCTCCCGTGAAACGCTGCTGAAAGCCAAAAAACACCCGGATCAATATCGTGACCTGGTGGTCCGTGTAGCAGGTTATTCCGCCTTTTTCACTGCGCTTTCTCCGGATGCGCAAGACGACATCATCGCGCGTACTGAACATATGCTGTAAACAATATTGTCGGCCGGATGAGATTCCACACCGCCATCCGGCACGCTACCCTCCCCATTGCCGGATGCGCTGACGCTTATCCGGCCTACAACGATTCTTCCCGTAGCCGGGTAAGGCAAAGCTACCATCCGGCTTTTTACTTTCATTCGAAATTAAATTTGTGCTACAGGTCACATTGTTATTAGAATGTTTCTGGTTGCAGTAATCGCCAGGAGCCTATCTTTATGACCATCAAAGTTATCGTCACCGATATGGACGGAACTTTTCTCGACGACGCCAAGAAATACGATCGTGCACGTTTTATGGCGCAGTATCTGGAACTGAAAAAACGAAATATCGAATTTGTCGTGGCCAGCGGTAACCAGTATTACCAGCTGATCTCCTTTTTCCCGGAGCTCAAAGAGGAAATTTCTTTTGTCGCTGAGAACGGGGCTTTGGTCTTTGAACATGGCAAACAGCTGTTTCACGGCGAGCTTACCCGCCACGAATCCCGTATTGTCATTGGTGAACTGCTAAAAGATAAGCAGCTCAACTTTGTGGCTTGTGGGCTGCAAAGCGCTTACGTTAGCGAAAATGCGCCGGAGTCCTTTGTCGCATTGATGTCAAAACACTACCATCGCCTGAAACCCGTAAAGGATTATCAGGATATCGATGATGTGCTGTTCAAGTTCTCGCTAAATTTACCGGACCAACAAATCCCATTGGTTATCGATCACCTGCATGCTGCGCTGGACGGCATTATGAAGCCCGTCACCAGCGGCTTCGGGTTTATCGATCTGATCATTCCGGGCCTACATAAAGCCAACGGGATCAGCCGCCTGCTTAAACGCTGGAACCTGTCACCGCAAAACGTAGTCGCCATTGGCGATAGCGGAAACGACGCGGAAATGCTGAAAATGGCGCACTACTCTTTCGCCATGGCCAACGCGGCAGAGAATATCAAAGCGATTGCTCGCTATCAGACCGACGACAATAACCATCAGGGCGCGCTGAACGTAATTCAGGCTGTGCTGGATAACACCTCCCCTTTTAACGTCTAATCCTGCCAACCGGGGTATCCCTCATCCCGGTTTTCACTCTTTTTCTATTTTGCTCACTCCATCAAGTTTTAAACTTGCGTTAACTAAATTTTAACTTATATTATCATCTGTAAGTTAGTTAAGTTTCGAATGAAAGTTAATGCGAGGTGGATATGGCTTTTACTTTTACCAGCGACACGCTGCCTGCCGATCACAAAGCGGCAATCCGGCAGATGAAACAGCAACTGCGGGCACAGCTTGGGGATGTTCAGTTAATCTTCAATCAGTTGAGCGATGCTATCGCCACCCGCGTGGCGGAAATCAACGCCCTCAAAGCGCAAGGTGCCCCAGTGTGGCCAGTGATATCTTATGCAGATATCAAAGCAGGCCACGTAAGTGCAGAGCAGCGTGAAGAAATTAAGCGTCGCGGATGCGCAGTCATTAAAGGTCATTTCCCTCGCGAACAGGCTCTCGGATGGGACAGCTCAATGCTGGACTATCTGGACCGCAACCACTTTGACGACGTCTATCAAGGACCCGGCGATAATTTCTTCGGTACTCTGAGCGCATCACGGCCTGAAATCTACCCCATCTACTGGTCCCAGGCGCAGATGCAGGCCCGCCAGAGTGAAGAAATGGCCAATGCACAGTCGTTCCTCAATCGTTTGTGGACCTTTACAAGCGAAGGTAAACAATGGTTTAACCCGGATATCAGCGTTATTTACCCTGACCGCATTCGCCGTCGACCGCCGGGAACCACGTCTAAAGGGCTGGGCGCGCATACGGATTCCGGCGCGCTGGAACGCTGGCTTCTTCCGGCATATCAGCAGGTCTTTGCTCATGTTTTCAATGGCAAGCTGGAAGATTACGATCCGTGGCAGGCGGCGCATCGCACTGAGGTAGAAGAGTATACGGTGGATAACACCACCAAATGTTCGGTATTCCGTACCTTCCAGGGCTGGACTGCACTGTCCGATATGCTGCCAGGTCAGGGATTGTTGCATGTGGTCCCGATCCCTGAAGCGATGGCGTATGTGCTGTTACGCCCATTGCTTGACGATGTGCCGGAAGATGAACTTTGCGGCGTCGCGCCCGGCCGGGTGCTGCCGATTTCCACGCAATGGCATCCTCTGCTGATTGAAGCGTTAACCAGCATTCCACAACTGGACGCCGGAGACTCCGTCTGGTGGCATTGTGATGTGATTCACTCCGTCGCACCGGTGGAAAATCAGCAGGGTTGGGGTAACGTGATGTACATTCCTGCCGCACCGATGTGCGAAAAGAATCTGGCCTACGCCCACAAAGTGAAGGCCGCGCTGGAAAAAGGTGCATCACCGGGTGATTTTCCACGGGAGGATTATGAAACTAACTGGGAAGGACGCTTCACGCTGGAGGATTTGAATATCCACGGTAAACGCGCGCTGGGGATTGTTTAATTTTATATCCCCTTATCCCTAAGTATCTCGTGTTACAGGTGCAACCATCACACCTGTAACACGAGAACGACGGGAGACTTATTCGACGCCTTTACTACGCAGGTAATCTTCGTAGTTACCGGTGAAGTCGATTACGCGTTCCGGCGTAATTTCAATCACGCGGGTTGCCAGCGAGCTGACGAACTCACGGTCATGAGAAACGAAGATCAGCGTGCCCTGGTACATTTCCAGCGCCATGTTCAGCGACTCGATAGATTCCATATCCAGGTGGTTGGTCGGTTCATCCATAACCAGGATATTCGGTTTCTGCATCATCAGCTTACCGAACAGCATGCGTCCTTTTTCACCACCGGAGAGGACTTTTGCAGGTTTCTTGATATCGTCCTGGCTGAACAGCAGACGACCAAGGAAGCTACGTACTACCTGCTCATCATCGCCTTCCTGCTTCCACTGACTCATCCATTCGAAAACGGTCAGATCGTTTTCGAACTCGTATTCATGATCCTGCGCGTAGTAACCGACCTGGGCGTTTTCAGACCACTTAACGGTACCGTTGTCCGGCTGTAAGTCGCCAACCAACGTTTTCAGCATAGTGGATTTACCCACGCCGTTGGCACCAATGATGGCAACCTTCTCCCCTACTTCCAGCAGCAGGTTGAAGTTTTTAAACAGCGGGCCTTCATCAAAACCTTTCACCAGCGCTTCCACTTCCAGCGCGTTACGGAACAGTTTCTTATCCTGTTCGAAGCGGATGAACGGGTTCTGACGGCTGGACGCTTTCACTTCGTCGAGCTTAATCTTATCAATCTGACGCGCACGAGAAGTCGCCTGTCGAGATTTAGACGCGTTGGCGCTAAAGCGGCTGACGAAGGATTGCAGATCGGCAATCTGTGCTTTCTTCTTGGCGTTATCGGCCAGCAGACGTTCACGCGCCTGGGTTGCCGCCGTCATGTATTCGTCGTAGTTACCCGGATAAACACGCAGTTCGCCGTAGTCCAGATCCGCCATGTGCGTACAGACCATGTTCAGGAAGTGACGGTCGTGTGAAATGATGATCATGGTGCTGTCACGCTCGTTCAGCGTCTGCTCCAGCCAACGGATGGTGTCGATATCCAGGTTGTTCGTTGGTTCGTCGAGCAGGAGAATGTCCGGGTTAGAGAACAGCGCCTGCGCCAGAAGCACACGCAGCTTCCAGCCGGGTGCGACTTCGCTCATCGGGCCGTAATGCTGTTCTACCGGAATACCTACGCCCAGCAGCAGTTCACCCGCACGCGCTTCCGCAGAGTAGCCGTCCATTTCGCCATACTGAACTTCGAGGTCAGCAACTTTATAGCCGTCTTCTTCGCTCATCTCGGCCAGAGCGTAAATGCGATCGCGCTCCTGCTTCACTTCCCACAGTTCAGCGTGACCCATGATCACGGTGTCAAGCACGGTGAACTCTTCAAAGGCGAACTGATCCTGGCGCAGCTTACCAATGCGCTCGTTAGGATCGAGGGAAACGTTGCCCAGCGTCGGTTCGAGATCGCCGCCGAGAATTTTCATAAAAGTGGATTTACCGCTACCGTTCGCGCCAATCAGGCCGTAACGGTTGCCGCCGCCAAATTTGACGGAAATATTTTCAAACAGCGGCTTACTGCCGAACTGCATGGTGACGTTGCTGGAAACTAACACTGGCGTATCCTGAAAGAGAAAGAAATATGTGACAAACCGCTTATTATGCCATAAGTCTGCAAGAAGATCGCGTCTTCATGCGGAAGGGAAAAAGTGAAACCAAAAGGAAAAAAATGTGATTTAGTACACATCCGAATTCCTTGTTGCTCAGATTGCACATATAATGCGTGCCCAACACTACATAAATCTCAACCCACTAGCCTGCCTGGCACTGAATCTCGCATACATGAATATGAATATGAAATTAACAACGCTTTTCGCGGCGGCACTCGCAATAGTTGGTTTTTGTAATACCGCTTCAGCCGTCACGTACCCGCTGCCGACTGATGGTAGCCGTTTGATTGGCCAAAACCAGGTCATTACTATTCCTGAAGGCAACACCCAACCGCTGGAGTATTTTGCGGCAGAGTATCAGATGGGTCTGTCTAACATGCTGGAAGCCAACCCGGGCGTGGATACCTTCCTGCCGAAAGGCGGCACCGTGCTGAACATTCCTCAGCAGTTGATCCTGCCGGATACCGTGCATGAAGGTATTGTTATCAACAGCGCTGAAATGCGTCTGTACTACTACCCGAAAGGCACCAACACCGTAATTGTTCTGCCGATCGGTATCGGCCAGCTGGGCAAAGACACGCCAATCAACTGGACAACCAAAGTAGAACGTAAAAAAGCGGGCCCAACCTGGACGCCAACGGCGAAAATGCATGCGGAATACCGCGCTGCGGGCGAGCCGCTGCCAGCCGTTGTTCCGGCAGGTCCGGATAACCCGATGGGACTGTACGCGCTGTATATCGGTCGCCTGTATGCCATCCACGGCACCAATGCTAACTTCGGCGTAGGCTTACGCGTCAGCCACGGTTGCGTGCGTCTGCGTAACGACGACATCAAATTCCTGTTTGAAAATGTGCCAGTCGGCACCCGTGTACAGTTTATTGATGAGCCGGTAAAAGCCACTACCGAACCAGACGGCAGCCGTTACATCGAAGTACATAACCCACTGTCTACGACTGAAGCACAGTTCGAAGGCGGAGAAATCGTACCGATTACCCTGACCAAGAGCATTACCAGCATCACCGGCCAGTCTGACGTCGATCAAGCCGTCGTTGAGCAGGCGGTACAGAACCGTTCAGGTATGCCGGTTCGTTTGAACTAATCTGCTATATATGCCCGATGGCGCTACGCTTATCGGGCCTACCAACGCAGTAGGCCGGATTAGGCGCCAGCCGCCATCCGGCACATCACATCAATTACATCAACAGCAGCAAACCATACCCCACCAGCGCCGCCCATATCAGCATCGGTACCGAATACCAATGAAAACGCCACCAGATCCGTCGGTCGTTTGCCATCCGTAACGCAATGAGATTCGCCAGCGATCCCGGCAACAGACCAAAGCCGCCCACATTAACCGCCCAGGCCAGCAGCAACGTCGGCGGGACATAGTTCAGCAGCAAAATCGTACTGGGCACATTACTGATAAACTGCGACAGGCCAATAGCCGTTAACCAAAGTCCCGGTGCTGAGAGCGTGCCAATCTGGTGGGAAATCCCCTGCAAGGCCGGGAGCTGCGTCAGCAAATGCACATCAATGAACATCGCCATAAATACTAACAGCAACGTCCAGTCCACGCTGAGGATCACGCGACGCGCCAGTACCATGAACCCTGCCGCCACAATAGCCAGACCCCACAGCTCTTGCTTTAACTCCAGCGCCGCCAGGAAGATGATATACAGCGCCAGACAACTCCATACCAGGCGTGGTTGCCAGTCAGGCGCGCGCGTACCGGTATGATAGTGCAACGCTTTATGCGGGAAACTGAACCAGCACAGCACCACCAGCGTCAGCATCATGGCCCCCGCAAGCGGCGCCATTTGCCAGGTAAACGCGGTAAACGATAAGCCTGAGCGTCCCCACATCAGAATGTTTTGCGGATTACCTATTGGCGTGAGCAACGATCCGGCGTTTACCGCCAGCGCCTCAAAGATAATCAGGCGATTCACCGGAATGGCACATAATTTTTTCAGGGTGATGGTCAGCGGAACAACAATAAACAATGCAACATCGTTGGTCAGAAACGTCGACAACAACGCCGCCGCCAGCACCATAAATATCGCCAGCTGGCGCTCTGTTTTGAAGCGGCGGGTCATCTTGCGACCTAACACATCGAAATAACCGCTTAGCTCCACGCCTTTGGTCAGTAACATCAGGCCGCTAAGCGTGATTATCGTGTGCCAGTCAATCGCCCCTGGCCAGGACCGGGGCGTAAATGGCGTAAACAGACTCAGTACAACCCCAACGATGATTAACAGCTGGAAAAAACGATCGCGCTGTAAAGCACGTAATAAAGGAAAACTCATTCAGAGCCCGTTCCTTGCTGTTGCGTAAACCGGCTAAAAGCCTCCAGCGTTTCCTTACTGACGTGATGCTCCATCCCCTCCGCGTCGCGACGGGCAATTTCCGGGCTGATGCCTAACATCAACAGGAAATTTTCCACAATCTGATGACGTTCCCGGCTCTCCTGGGCTAGTCGTTCACCTTCTGCGGTTAAAAACACCCCACGCCACGGGATCATTTCAATCAATCCGACTGAAGCTAGGCGCTTAAGCATTTTAGCAACCGTCGGCTGGGAAACCCCAAGTCGCGCTGCCATATCCACCTGGCGCGCTTCACCTACCTCAATAATGAGATCGGAAATCAGCTCTACGTAGTCATCAATCAGTTCGCGGCGATGCGCCTCCCGGACCTGACGAAATCCTTCAACGTGTTCTTCGACATTCACCAATTGCGTCACTTTTTTTGTTGTTGGCATACCTGCGCGACGACTCATTCTGCTTCCTCGTTACTGTGACGCGTTAACGGCATCTGATTAGAGAGCGCTCATTGTAAACCAGAGTTGCGTGGGCACAAAAAATTAACGTTTTAGCAATAGCTATATAATATAGCCTGTGCTATATCTGTATATAATAAAGACATCCCTCAAGGACTGATGGGATCGTGAAGTCAGGAGGTTTACATGAATGAATTTAAGAGGTGTATACACGTGTTTAGCCACTCTCCCTTTAAAGTACGGTTGATGCTGATCTCTATGCTGTGTGACATGATTAACAGCAAACCAGAGCAGGATAAACCTTCAGAAAAATAATGCGGCGTCGCGGTACGCCGCTTCATTTTCCTGCCGTCATTCGGGTACAGTGGTGGTTTTCGTCTCAATAACCCTTCTTTTTGTCAGTTTTGCCACGTCCCTCGCAAAACAATTTCTTTGTAGTAGTTGACCTTCTCTTGCGCACACTCTATCTTTTCGCAGCCCTGCGTATATTGCGGCTCGCGGATGCGGACCCTATCCCTCTTCTCGCTCTCTCAGGCAGGCAATGACCCTTAGCGCCAGGGTAAGCACATGGCGTTTTTGTAACAGTGGCATATGAATTTAACCCTCAAAGATTCAATCATTGCTCGTAGCCGAGCGATTAGTCCGTGGACTGGCCTCTATTTCTTACAGTCTTTGCTGATCAACCTTGCACTGGGCTATCCGCTTAGCCTGCTCTATAGCGTTGCTTTCACCTGCATATTGATGCTGCTGTGGCGTAGCGCGCCGCGCGCGCAGAAAGCACTGATTGGCATTTGCTCACTCATTGCAGCAATGTACTTTCCGTTCGGCCAGGCTTATGGTTCACCGAACTTCAATACCTTGCTGGCGCTGCACTCAACCAATATGGAAGAGTCAACCGAGATCCTGACCATCTTCCCCTGGTACAGTTATCTGGTTGGAGTGTTTATTTTTGCCCTTGGCGTTATCGCCGTACGCCGTAAAAAAGATGTGCAGCAGCGCAGCTGGAATAAGTTCGACAGCATTTGTTTGCTGTTTAGCGTTGTCGCATTCTTTGTTACCCCGGTACAAAACCTGGCCTGGGGCGGCGTGTTCAAGCTGAAAGACACTGGCTATCCGGTTTTCCGTTTCGCCAAGGACGTTATCGTCAATAACAACGAAGTGCTCGACGAACAAGAGCGTATGGCGAAACTGTCGAGCGTAAAAGACAGCTGGACGGTAACCGCCGTTAAACCGAAGTATCACACCTACGTCGTGGTGATCGGCGAAAGCGCCCGCCGCGATGCGTTAGGGGCGTTTGGCGGCCACTGGGATAACACCCCGTTTGCCAGCTCCGTTAACGGCTATATCTTCGCGGATTACATTGCGGCCAGCGGTTCAACGCAAAAATCGCTCGGCTTAACGCTTAATCGGGTAGTGGATAATAAACCCCAGTTCCAGGATAACTTTGTCACCCTGGCTAACCGCGCGGGCTTTCAGACATGGTGGTTTTCCAATCAGGGACAGATTGGTGAATACGATACGGCCATCGCCAGCATTGCGAAGCGCGCTGATGAGGTTCAGTTCCTCAAAAGCGGTGACTTCGAAGCGGATAAAAACACCCGTGACGAAGCGCTGTTGAAGATGACTGCCCAGGTGCTGGCAACCGAGCGCACCCAGCCACAGCTCATCGTGCTGCATTTAATGGGTTCGCATCCGCAGGCCTGTGACCGAACGCAGGGTAAATACGAGACTTTCGTCCAGTCAAAAGAGACATCTTGTTATCTGTACACCATGACGCAGACGGATGACCTACTGCGCCAGCTTTACGAGCAGTTACGTAACAGCGGTAATAGCTTCTCGATGGTCTATTTCTCCGATCATGGCCTCGCGTTTAAAGAGCGGGGAAAAGAGGTGCAGTACCTGGCGCATGACGATCAGTTCCAGCAGAATTTCCAGGTGCCTTTTATGGTGCTGTCGAGCGATGATAAAGCGCATCGGGTGATTAAAGCCCGTCGCTCCGCCAATGATTTCCTCAGCTTTTTCTCGCAGTGGACGGGGATAAGCGCAAAAGAAATCACCAACAGCTACCGCTTTATCTCAGAGAAAAAAGCCGGGCCGGTGTACATCACCAACTTCAAACTGCAGAAGGTGGACTACAACCATCTGGGTACCGATATTTTCTCAACCAAATAATACGCTTGTAGGCCGGATAAGGCATTTTGCTACCGATGCCTGATGCGCTGCGCTTATCAGGCCTACAACGACATTCCTTCCTGCATTACACGCAAAAAAAATCCGCCCCAAGAGGCGGATTTTTCATATCACCGAAGTGATTAGAAGCGGTAACCCACGCCAGCAATCCAGGTGCCAACGTCAACGCTACGAATACGGCTCTGCTCGTAGGAGAAGTCCAGAGCAACGTTTTCGATCGGGTTGAACTGCAGACCAGCACCGTAAGAGAAACCGTAGTCGCTGGTGCTGTGGTTGTCAGCCGGAGATGCTGCGTTCTGGAATTTACCGTAACCAACACCCACTACACCGTAGATGCTTGCCCAGTCGTTCAGACGGTAAGCCGGACCAGCAGTGATGCCGTAGTATTGGGTTTTGTTGTAGTCGCCAGAAGCATCGGTACGATCTTTTTCAGTGTAAGTGAAGGAACCGATAACACCCAGCGGGTTGTTGTCCTGCTCGTAGCGATACTTCAGGTTGAAACCGTTCATTTTGTTCGCTGCGCCCTGAGCATCGCTCTGAGCGTAACCACCGGTAACGGTAGAAGTAGCAGCTACAGCAGTACCTGCGGAGAAAGCCAGAACAGCGGCCAGTGCTGAAAGACATGCAATTTTTTTCATAACCACCTCAAATGTGCTTCAAGTAAATCTTAAGTTTTAAATATACCAAAAATTGATGGGAAACTCTTTGCGATTCGCGATGTCTAACGGGGTCTTTCATGTAACAGAACATTTCAAAAACCCGCTATCTCTTTCAATTAACATCACTTTTTCAACTGAAAATACCATTATTGCGCGCACAATATGGCACATTCATCCAGAATATTCCTAATCACACAGATTATTAATCCATCATTTTCATGCCATTGTACGGAACTGAGCAATTTTTTTTTCAACGAATACTCAACCAGTTGAGCGTAATTCCATTACACTCGCTGTTTTACTTTTCTATACATAAAATCATCTGCGTCGTAACCATGCTGAAGCGTGGCACAGATGGAGACGTGTAATCATCATTTGACAGGAGAAAGGATGCCGGGGTTGTCACGTAAAGCGCCAGTCTGGTTGCCTATTTTGGTTTTGCTTATTGCTATGTCCTCCATTCAAAGCGGAGCATCACTGGCAAAATCTTTGTTCCCACTCGTCGGTGCGCCGGGCGTTACCGCGCTGCGCCTTGCGCTGGGCACGCTCATCCTTATCGCTTTCTTTAAGCCCTGGCGTTTACGATTCGCCAAAGAACAACGCCTGCCGCTACTGTTTTATGGCCTGTCTCTGGGCGGGATGAACTATCTTTTCTACCTGTCTATCCAAACCGTCCCACTGGGAATCGCCGTGGCGCTGGAATTTACCGGCCCGCTCGCGGTAGCGCTGTTTTCATCCCGACGCCCGGTGGATTTCATTTGGGTTGCGTTGGCAGTACTCGGGCTCTGGTTCCTGCTGCCTCTGGGTCAGGACGTTTCTCACGTAGATTTAACCGGCGCAGCGCTGGCGCTGGGGGCTGGCGCCTGCTGGGCCATCTATATTCTTACCGGGCAGCGAGCCGGGGCGGAACACGGTCCGGCAACCGTCGCAGTAGGGTCATTCATTGCAGCTCTGGTATTTGTACCAATCGGCGCACTCCAGGCCGGAGATGCCCTGTGGCACTGGTCCATACTGCCGTTAGGTCTGGCCATTGCAGTCCTCTCTACTGCGCTTCCCTATTCGCTGGAGATGATTGCTTTGACGCGCCTGCCTACACGTACTTTCGGTACATTGATGAGCATGGAACCCGCGCTGGCAGCGGTTTCCGGAATGATCTTCCTCGGTGAAACGCTGACGCTTATCCAGACGCTTGCTCTGGGCGCCATTATTGTCGCATCAATGGGCTCTACGCTCACTATTCGTAAAGAGCCACAAATAAAACAAGTCGACGTGAATTAACCACGTATTATTCTGCATGGTTTGCATAATCATGCAGAATATCCAATTGTAAATCTGCGTGATAATAATTCTAATAAATATAATTTTCTCACCCGCATATTTCATTTAATCTTAAAATTAACATAAAAATAACACCGCGCAAGTAACAAGATACTCATTGTATTGATTTTATTTGATATTTTATATTTACCATCTTCTTCGCTATTAAAGTGATAGGCAACACCGGAAACAAAAATCCAAATTTAGCGCTATACTTAATTCCGTTGAAGAGTTGGGACATAAATATCAAGAGGATATGAAAATATGAGTACCGCGAAACTGGTAAAAACAAAAGCATCCGCCCTCCTTTATACCCGCAACGATGTGTCTGATAGCGAAAAGAAAGCGACCGTAGAACTGCTGAATCAGCAAGTAATCCAGTTCATTGACCTGTCATTGATCACTAAACAGGCTCACTGGAACATGCGCGGTGCAAACTTCATTGCAGTACATGAAATGCTGGATGGCTTCCGTACAGCTCTGACCGATCACCTCGATACCATGGCTGAACGCGCCGTACAGTTGGGCGGTGTGGCACTGGGCACAACTCAGGTTATTAACAGCAAAACGCCTCTGAAAAGTTACCCGCTGGATATCCATAGCGTACAGGACCACTTAAAAGAGCTGGCCGAACGTTATGCCGTAGTTGCAAACAGCGTACGTAAAGCTATCAGCGAAGCAAAAGACGAAGATACCGCGGATATCTTTACCGCAGCTTCTCGCGACCTCGATAAATTCCTGTGGTTTATCGAAGCCAACATTGAGTAACAGCAGACATAAGAATTACCTATATAACCCTCGCTTCGGCGGGGGTTTTGCACATCTATGGTGCATAACATTGATCATTCGTCACTCCAAAGTAAATTATTTGTAATAATCACCTCACACAATCGTTAACGAAAGATTGTTTTATCAACAATTTTTACGCTAAATAGTCATACCGTTTGCACCGTGACTGGTTCGCACCAAATGAGTGCCCCAAAACAGTGCAGATTATTCGCTATGCCCTACTTATTGTGCAGAGAAACGAGACACCCTCTTGTTAAAACAATGAGTTGCAAAATTGGCACGATTTTTTCATTAAGCCATATGTTCTCGCAGGGGATCGCCCCGTGGATATAAAAGGAAATCCTATGAAGTCTGTATTAAAAGTTTCACTGGCTGCACTTACCCTGGCTTTTGCGGTGTCCTCCCATGCCGCAGATAAGAAACTGGTTGTCGCAACCGACACCGCGTTTGTACCGTTCGAATTCAAACAGGGTGACAAATACGTTGGTTTTGATGTGGATCTGTGGGCTGCCGTGGCCAAAGAACTGAAGCTGGATTATGAACTGAAGCCAATGGATTTCAGCGGCATCATCCCGGCTCTGCAAACCAAAAATATCGACCTGGCACTGGCAGGTATCACCATCACCGATGAGCGTAAAAAAGCGATCGACTTCTCCGACGGCTACTACAAAAGCGGTCTGTTAGTGATGGTGAAAACGAATAACAACGACGTCAAAAGCGTGAAAGATCTGGATGGTAAAGTCGTCGCTGTGAAGAGCGGCACCGGTTCCGTTGATTACGCGAAAGCGAATATCAAAACCAAAGACCTGCGTCAGTTCCCGAATATCGATAACGCATATATGGAACTGGGCACCAACCGCGCAGACGCTGTACTGCACGACACACCAAACATTCTTTACTTCATCAAAACAGCTGGCAATGGTCAGTTCAAAGCTGTAGGCGAATCGCTGGAAGCCCAGCAGTACGGTATCGCCTTCCCGAAAGGCAGCGACGACCTGCGTGAGAAAGTGAACGGCGCGCTGAAAACGCTGAAAGAGAACGGTACTTACAACGAAATCTACAAAAAATGGTTCGGTACTGAACCTAAATAATAACCGGCAGCGTTGCCCGGTAGCGTGATGCTTACCGGGCCTACGCCTGGATTTTTGAGACCTGTAGGCCGGATAAGCACAGCACATCCGGCAAAACGGGCATTTGAATATTTACACCACGGTAACAGGAACGACATATGCAGTTTGACTGGAGTGCCATCTGGCCCGCCATCCCGCTTTTGATTGAAGGCGCCAAAATGACCCTGTGGATCTCGGTCCTCGGTCTGGCTGGCGGTCTGATAATCGGACTTGCAGCAGGGTTTGCGCGCACTTTCGGCGGTTGGATCGCCAACCACGTAGCGCTGGTGTTTATCGAGGTCATTCGCGGTACGCCAATCGTTGTGCAGGTAATGTTTATTTACTTCGCTCTGCCAATGGCATTTAACGATTTACGCATTGACCCCTTTAGCGCCGCCGTTGTCACCATCATGATCAACTCCGGGGCCTATATTGCGGAAATCACCCGCGGTGCGGTGCTCTCAATCCATAAAGGGTTCAGCGAAGCCGGTTTGGCGCTTGGACTTTCACGCACAGAGACTATCCGCCACGTTATTTTACCCCTCGCACTGCGTCGTATGCTGCCACCGCTGGGCAACCAGTGGATCATCAGCATTAAAGATACCTCGCTGTTTATTGTCATTGGCGTCGCTGAACTGACCCGTCAGGGCCAGGAAATCATTGCCGGTAACTTCCGCGCACTGGAAATCTGGAGCGCCGTTGCGGTGTTCTATCTGATCATTACGCTGGTGCTGAGCTTCATTCTGCGTCGTCTGGAAAGAAGGATGAAAATCCTGTGATTGAATTTAAAAACGTTTCTAAGCACTTTGGTCCAACTCAGGTGCTGCACAATATTGACCTGAACATTGAGCAGGGCGAAGTGGTGGTGATTATCGGTCCGTCCGGGTCCGGTAAATCTACCCTGCTGCGCTGTATTAACAAACTGGAAGAGATAACCTCCGGTGATCTGATCGTCGACGGTCTGAAAGTAAACGATCCGAAGGTAGACGAGCGCTTAATCCGTCAGGAAGCCGGAATGGTATTTCAGCAGTTCTACCTGTTCCCACATCTGACGGCACTGGAAAACGTCATGTTCGGACCGCAGCGCGTACGCGGGGCGAATAAAGAACAGGCCGAGAAACTGGCGAAAGAGCTGCTGGCAAAAGTGGGTCTGGCCGAACGTGCACATCACTACCCTTCTGAACTGTCCGGTGGTCAACAACAGCGTGTGGCTATTGCCCGTGCGCTGGCAGTAAAACCGAAAATGATGCTGTTTGATGAGCCAACCTCAGCACTCGACCCGGAACTGCGTCATGAAGTTCTGAAAGTGATGCAGGATTTGGCGGAAGAAGGGATGACCATGGTGATTGTGACCCACGAAATTGGCTTTGCCGAAAAAGTGGCTTCACGCCTGATTTTCATTGATAAGGGACGAATTGCCGAAGACGGTAATCCGCAGGCCCTGATTGAAAATCCCCCCAGCCAACGCTTACAGGAATTCTTGCAGCACGTTTCCTGATAGCTCAACCTCCCTTCGCCCGAAGGGAGGTTTTTCACCAGAATCCTCTCATTTCAATTCCCTCCCGCTCTGACATCTATACTTATCCTTTTGAATTTATTTTCTCATGGGAGGAGTCATGCGCTGGATCCTGTTCATCTTTGTTTGTCTGTTGAGTCTTCCGACTCAGGCAGTGACGATACCTGGCGTCACCTCGCCAACGTCAACCAACGCACAAGCCGCGCCAACGAAAGAGCCGGATGTTGAACAGAAGAAAGCGGCCTACGGCGCACTGGCGGATGTGCTGGAAAATGACGCCTCACGTCAGGAACTGATCGATCAGTTACGCAAAGTGGCGACAGCGCCCCCTGCCGAGCCGGTGCCAACCATTGTTCCACCCACATTAACAGAAGAAAAAACGGTGCTGGAAAACGTCACGGATGTCACACGGCACTACGGTGAGGCGCTCTCCAGCCGCTTTGCCCAACTTTATCGCAATATTACCGATGCACCGCACAAGACCTTTAACCCGCAAACGTTCACCAATGCCCTGACTCATTTTTTAATGCTGGCGGCGTCAGTGTTCGGGTTTTACTGGCTGATCCGCCTGTGCGCGCTGCCGCTGTATCGCAAAATGGGGCAATGGGCGCGGCGGAAAAACCGCGAACGCAGCAACTGGCTGCAGCTTCCAGCAATGATCGTTGGCGCATTCATTATTGATTTGCTTCTGCTGGCGCTGACATTGTTTGTCGGGCAGATACTGAGCGACAGAATGAACGCCGGCAGTCGCACCATCGCCTTTCAGCAAAGCCTGTTTCTCAATGCCTTTGCCCTGATTGAGTTCTTCAAAGCCATTCTGCGTCTGATATTTTGCCCAACAGTGGCCGAACTGCGTCCGTTTAACATTCAGGATGCCGGTGCGCGCTACTGGAATCGGCGTTTGAGTTCATTAAGCAGTTTGATTGGTTACGGGCTTATAGTTGCCGTTCCCATTATCTCCAATCAGGTCAATGTGCAGGTCGGCGCGATGGCCAACGTCATCATCATGCTGTGTATCACGCTATGGGCGCTGTACCTGATTTTCAGAAACAAGAAAGAGATAACGCTGCATTTACAGAATCTGGCAGAAAGATCGTTAGCTTTTTTCAGCCTGTTTATCCGCGCCTTTGCGTTGGTATGGCACTGGCTGGCCAGCGCCTACTTCATTGTGCTGTTTTTCTTTTCGCTGTTTGATCCGGGTAACAGCCTGAAATTCATGATGGGCGCTACGCTGCGCAGCCTGGTAATCATTGGAATTGCCGCCTTTGTTTCCGGCATGTTTTCCCGCTGGATAGCCAAAACTATTACCCTTTCGCCACACACCCAGCGCAGCTATCCGGAACTCCAAAAGCGGCTGAATGGCTGGCTGTCGACGGCGTTAAGCGTGGCCAGGATCCTGACGGTGTGCGTTGCGGTGATGCTGCTATTGAATGCCTGGGGACTGTTCGACTTCTGGAACTGGCTGCATTACGGCGCAGGAGAAAAAACGGTGGATATTCTGATCCGTATCGCGCTGATTTTATTCTTCTCCGCCATCGGCTGGACGATCCTCGCCAGCCTGATTGAAAATCGTCTGGCTTCCGATATTCATGGCCGCCCGCTACCCAGCGCTCGTACCCAAACCCTGTTGACGCTGTTTCGCAACGCGCTGGCGGTGATCATCAGCACGATCACCATCATGATTGTGCTGTCGGAAATTGGCGTTAATATCGCCCCATTGCTGGCCGGGGCCGGGGCGCTGGGGCTGGCAATCTCTTTCGGCTCGCAAACGCTGGTAAAAGATATTATTACCGGGATTTTTATTCAGTTTGAAAATGGCATGAACACCGGCGACCTGGTGACCATCGGTCCACTCACCGGTACGGTTGAACGAATGTCCATTCGTTCTGTGGGCGTGCGTCAGGACACCGGGGCGTACCATATTATTCCCTGGTCATCGATAACGACCTTCGCCAACTTTGTGCGTGGAATTGGATCGGTCGTCGCCAATTACGACGTAGACCGCCATGAGGATGCGGATAAAGCGAATCAGGCGTTGAAAGACGCGGTTGCTGCGGTGATGGAAAAAGATGATATTCGCGGGCTGATTATCGGCGAACCGTCGTTTGCCGGGATTGTAGGATTAACCAATACGGCATTCACGCTACGGGTCTCGTTTACCACCTTACCGCTGAAGCAGTGGACGGTACGTTTTGCGCTCGACAGCCAGGTGAAGAAATACTTCGATCTGGCCAACATACGCGCCCCGGTACAGACGTATCAAGTGTTACCTGCACCAGGGAATGGTCCTGCGTCGGCGGCAAGCGAACCACTACCGCCAACCGAGCCAACGCTTTAGCGTTTACGCGCCATAAAACGACGACGCTGATCGTTATCCATAAAGGTCCAGGCAATAAAGCGACTCTGCTTTTGCCCCTGGGCCATCTCTTTCTTGACCACTTTCACCGCGCCCGCATCCGTTAACGCGTGATACAGCGGAGGCAAGTTCTCACCGCGCGACACCAGCGTGGTGAACCACATCACCTGGCGACCAAAGGCCTGGCTTTCAGCAATCATTTTCTTGATGAACGCCACTTCACCGCCTTCACACCACAGCTCCTGCTGCTGTCCGCCAAAGTTCAGCGCATCGTCTTTGTCCTGTCCCAGATTACGGCGTTTGCGCTCGCTTCCGGCACGGGCTGAGGCCGCAGAATCATGGAATGGCGGGTTACACAATGTGGCTTCATACTGCTCATTTTTGTGAATGATGCCGTTGAAGATTGCCGTTGCATCTTTCTGGCGACGCAGACGAATAGCACGGGTTAATCCCGGATTGGCGTTGACGATCGCCTGAGCGCTGTTAAACGCTTCGCTACTGGTTTCACTACCCGTGAATCGCCAGCCATATTCATGCACGCCGATCAGTGGATAAATACAGTTTGCCCCCACTCCCACGTCCAGCACGCTCGCATTTGCCGGAATGGTTCCGCTTGTTTCACCCAACAGATCGGCCAAATGGTGTATGTAGTCAGCACGACCAGGCACCGGCGGACACAAAAAACCATCTGGAATATCCCAGTTTTTCACCGCATAAAAATGCGCCAGCAGTGCTTTATTGAGCGCCTTTACTGCCTGCGGATTCGCGAAATCAACACTCTGCTCGCCGCCGGGCGTGAGGGTGAGAAATTGCGTCAGCTCGGGTGTAACCTGGCATAAAGTCGCAAGATCATAACGGCCATTGTGGCGGTTGCGTGGGTGTAATCCCGGTTTCTGGGCGGACATAGCATTCTCCTTTTAACAGCGGCGTAAGATACCCGCATAACGCCACGCGGTAAACACACACAACAAGGAAATTTGATTTTTTACGCCTGTTTGATGCTTTGCGGATTGTTCAAAAAACAGACAGTTCATCACCAGTTTTTTGCGGTAAATGTCATCCGCTGACGACCTAAACTTATCAGGCACACCTGTTGTTTTTCAGAGGATATCACCATGAAGAAATGCCTCACATTACTTGCCGCTACCGTACTTACCGGCATGACATTTGCCTCCTTTGCAGCACAGCCATACACCAGCCCGGCTACCGGTCAGCTACAAGCTTCCGGCACAGTATCCGCTACCGGCGCCTCTAACCTGAGCGACCTCGAAGACAAGCTGGCAGAGAAAGCGAAAGAGCAAGGGGCAAAAGGTTTTGTCGTTAATTCTGCAGGCGGTAAAAATCAGATGTACGGCACCGCAACTATCTATAAGTAACCCCCCTTCCTTAGCCTAACTGCATTCATCCCGAATGCAGTTTTCTGCGCGCTGTTCACTTCATTTGCAGCTCAAGTTGTAATCAATGTGTTGGCATTTTGAATACAATGTAAATAAATGTATTTATTTTTGAATTAATGAATGCTAAAACGTCGCACTGATTAGCAATGATTATCAAAATCATTATCAATTACACATTCATTTCCGCGAGGCCTGCAGGGTATAACATCCATAGAGATGTCCCTTCGCGTGAGTGAAACCGTCCACTCAAAAAATAATAAGTCACTCATTAACATGGATAAAAATCGCAACTTGCCGTCCAGTAGCTTCCACTCACTGACTTTTTTTGCCGGTCTGTGCATTGGTCTGTCCCCGATAGCTCAGGCTGTCGCTGCGGGTGACCAGGATAAAAAACAAGAAGACACCCTGGTCGTTGAAGCGGCCAAACCTTCGCTGTACGCCCCAACACAGTCTGCCGACCCTAAATTCTCCCGTCCGGTGGCGGATACAACCCGCACCATGACAGTAATTTCTGAGCAGGTGATTAAGGATCAAGGCGCAACAAATCTGACCGATGCGCTGAAAAACGTCCCAGGCGTTGGCGCATTTTTCGCCGGTGAGAACGGTAACTCCACCACCGGTGACGCGGTTTATATGCGTGGTGCGGATACCTCGAACAGTATATATATCGACGGTGTTCGTGATATTGGCAGCGTCACGCGCGACACCTTCAATACCGAACAGGTGGAAGTGATCAAAGGTCCTTCCGGCACCGACTATGGACGTAGCGCGCCGACTGGCTCTATCAATATGATCAGCAAACAGCCGCGCACCGACTCAGGCATCGATGCTTCAGCCAGCGTCGGTAGCGCATGGTTCCGCCGGGGTACACTGGACATTAACCAGGTCATCGGCGAGACCACAGCCGCACGTTTAAACCTGATGGGTGAAAAAACGCATGATGCTGGTCGCGATAATGTCAAGAATGAACGTTATGGTGTGGCCCCCTCTCTCGCTTTTGGCTTAGGCACTGAGAACCGACTGTACCTGAACTATCTGCACGTCACCCAGCACAACACGCCGGATGGCGGTGTCCCCACCATCGGTCTGCCGGGATATTCCGCGCCTTCTGCGGGGACTTCTGCGCTAAATCATTCAGGAAAAGTGGATACGCATAATTTCTACGGTACCAACTCGGATTACGACGATTCGACGACCGATACCGCGACGATGCGTTTTGAACATGACCTGAACGACAGCACTACTATTCGCAACACCACCCGCTGGTCGCGCATTAAACAGGATTATCTGATGACGGCGGTGATGGGCGGTGCGTCTAACATCACCCAACCCACCAGCAGCGTCGACACCTGGACCTGGTCACGCCTGGCAAATACAAAAGATGTCAGCAATAAAATCCTGACCAACCAGACCAACCTGACCTCAAAGTTTTACACGGGATCCATCGGTCACGACATCAGCACCGGCGTGGAGCTGACGCGCGAAACACAAACCAACTACGGTGTAGCCCCGATCACCCCGCCACCGGTGAATATCTATCACCCCGACAGCAATGTGAATATCGGCGGATTGTCTCGTAACGGCGCCAATGCTAACGGGCAAACAGATACCTTCGGCGTATATGCTTTTGATACGCTACAAATTACCCGTGAGTTCGAACTGAACGGTGGTATTCGCCTCGACAATTACCGCACTGAATATGACAGTGCCACCGCTTGTGGCGCTTCCGGTCGAGGCGCAGTCGCGTGCCCGACAGGTGTGGCCAAAGGTTCCCCGGTCACCACTGTGGATACCGCCAAATCAGGCAATCTGGTGAACTGGAAAGCGGGCGCGCTGTATCACCTGACCGATAACGGTAACGTGTACATCAACTATGCCGTTTCTCAGCAACCGCCGGGCGGCAGCAACTTTGCTCTTGCTCAGGGCGGCAGCGGTAACAGTGCGAACCGTACCGATTTCAAACCGCAGAAAGCGAAAACCAGCGAGATCGGCACCAAATGGGAGGTGCTGGATAAGCGCCTGCTGTTAACCGCCGCGATTTTCCGCACGGATATTGAGAATGAAGTTGAGCAGAACGACGACGGTACCTATTCCCAATACGGAGAGAAACGCGTTGAAGGCTATGAACTCTCGGTAGCAGGCAACATCACCCCCGCATGGCAGGTTATTGGCGGCTACACCCAGCAACGCGCGACCATCCACAGCGGTAAAAATGTTGCTCAGGATGGCTCTTCATCCCTGCCGTATACGCCTGAACATGCGTTCACGTTGTGGAGCCAGTATCAGGCTACCGATGATATCTCCGTTGGCGCAGGCGCTCGCTACGTGGGCAGTATGCATCGCGGTTCCGACGGTGCGGTGGGTACGCCATCCTACACTGAAGGTTACTGGGTCGCTGACGCCAAACTGGGCTATCGCGTGAATCGCAATCTCGATTTCCAGCTAAACGTCTATAACCTGTTCGACACCGATTATGTATCTTCCATAAACAAGAGTGGATACCGCTATCATCCGGGCGAGCCAAGAACTTTCCTGCTCACCGCCAATATGCATTTCTAATCCATCGCGTGGGGCGTAAGCCCCACTTTCAGGAGAAACACTGATGATGTACCACATTCCCGGCGTTCTGTCGGCGCAGGATGTAGCCTGGTTTCGCGAACAACTGGACGCTGCCGACTGGGTTGATGGCCGCGCAACCACCGGCGCTCAGGGGGCGCAGGTTAAAAACAACCAGCAGGTGAATACGCAAAGTGAACGCTACGGCGTTTTACAACAGGCGGTACAGACTGCGGTAAATAACAGCGCGCTTTTCTTCGCCGCAGCACTACCGAAAACGCTCTCCACACCGCTGTTTAATCGCTACCAGGACAACGAGACCTACGGTTTTCACGTTGACGGTGCGGTGCGTAGCCATCCGCAAAACGGCTGGATGCGCACGGACCTTTCCGCAACTTTATTCCTGAGTAACCCGAATGATTATGAAGGGGGAGAACTGCTGGTCAATGATTCTTACGGCCAGCATGCGGTGAAGCTTCCGGCAGGCGATCTGGTGCTTTACCCTTCCAGCAGCCTACATTGCGTCACGCCAGTGACCCATGGCGTTCGTGTAGCGTCTTTTATGTGGATACAGTCGATGGTCCGTGACGACAAAAATCGCGCCATGCTTTTTGAACTGGATAAAAACATTCAATCCCTGAAGGCTCGCCATGGGGAGAGCAGCGAGATCCTGTCATTACTCAATCTCTACCATAACCTGCTGCGTGAATGGTCTGAAATCTGATACTGCTGGCGCGTGGTCGTTTTTCAGCCATCACCTTCGCTATACTTAGTCTGTAGACATCAGCAGGAGGTACACATGGCATCCGGATGGGCAAATGACGACGCGGTTAACGAACAGATCAACAATACTATTGAAGATGCTGTTGCCCGCGCTCGCGGTGAGTTACCGACGGGGGAAAGTCTGTATGAATGCGAAGAATGCGGCAATCCTATCCCTCAGGCCAGACGTGAGGCCGTGCCAGGGGTACGCTTATGCATCACCTGCCAACAGGATAAAGATTCACATAACTCAGCATTTTCAGGATATAATCGCAGGGGTTCGAAAGACAGCCAGCTACGTTGACTTATCTTTACCAAAAGTTTCAGCGCATACGATTTCCTTTACGAGCACGCTTTTTTGCACCCTGTGTAGCAAAATGTGCCGTTGTCGCCTTCTCTGTAAAGCGCAATGACAAGAACTGTAAATCCCTTACTCGAATTTATTAATATTCAATAAGTTATTTGTCATTCAATTTTTTTGATTGATGTCGTCAATTCTATTAGATTTTCTCTCACCAAAAAAAACGTGATACTTATCACATCGACGGAACAACGTCTTCTTAAAGAACACTGACTAACAGAACAACCCTGCGAGAGATTAATCATGAAAAATATCAAATTTGCTGTTGCTGCCATCGCCCTGTCCACCCTGTCATTTGGCGTTTTCGCTGCCGAGCCGGTTTCCTCTACTCAGGCGCAAAACATGAACAAAATTGGTGTGGTATCTGCTGACGGCGCCACTACGCTGGACGGACTGGAAGCCAAACTGGCTGAGAAAGCGAATGCTGCTGGCGCAACTGGGTACAGCATCACTTCCGCTATCGGCAAAGACAAAATGAGCGGCACCGCGGTTATCTATAAATAACCGAAAGATTACCTGTACGACCCAATGCTCCAACCCTCATTGACCCTGTTTGTTACCCTTTGTTTGCCCGTCCGCCACTGGACGGGCTTTTTTTTGCCTATTGTTTCAGCCGTTGGCAGAATTCCTGCAACACGGCGTCTGGCATCCCAATTTGCAGTGCCGCCTCACAAATCGCTTGCCAACTTCCGGCATCCAGCGGAATACCGTGTTCCAGCCGTTCCTCGCGAGTGTTCACCTCCCACTCCCCAGGCAACAGGATCGGGGCATCTTCAGCATGCGGGGACGCTTTCACCCACTCAGCAAATGCCGCGACCTGGTTGTCGCAGTCCGGCGCGCCGAACAGTTGTGGATTCATAATGATGGTGGTCATACAGTTAATGATGGCGTCCGCGCTGGTCTGCAGGCTCTCTTCATGTGTGGTTTTACCGCCAGAAAGCGCACCGCCCATAATTTCGCACATCGCCGCCAGCGCATACCCCTTGTGCTCAGCAAAGGTCAGCAACGACCCCAGCGGAGAAACCTGCATTACCGCAGGATCGGTAGTGGGAACACCCGCCACATCAATCAGGCATCCTGGAGCCACCGGCTCGCCCTTATGCCATGCCACACGGGTTTTGCCAAACGCGATGGCGCTGGTTGCATAGTCCAGCAACAGTGGGAAGGTATTTTTACGTGGAAACACGACGCAGAAAGGATTGGTGCCAAAACGGCTATCGCGCCCATGAAACGGTGCGACCATCGGGATCCCCACCACATTCACAAAGTGTACCGAGACAAAACCTGCCGCCGCACATTGCTCCGCCCAGTAGCCAATACGGCCGATATGGTGCGAATTATGTAATGCCACGGCAGCGATTCCGTACTGACGCGCTTTTTCGATTCCAAGCGTGATTGCCTCGTGCGCCGCCACCTGACCAAACGCACAGTCGCCGTCAAGCGTAATCACCGCCCCCGCATCTTTTACCACTTTGGCATGACGGTTGATCTGCAGATGCCCCTGCGAGAATGAACGAATATAGCTTGGGATCATACCGATGCCATGGGAGTCGTGACCGGCGAGGTTAGAGGCTATCAGATGGTCGGCCACCAGCCGCGCCTCCTGATCATTGCTTCCCATCTGATGAAAAACGGCCTGGATAAAGGCGTGCAGCGTTGGCACATGGAAGCGATGTCCACTGTTCATTGTTATCTCCTGTTGTGTCACGTGTTTGTTGTGTTTCTTATTTTTCAACAAACTATGCTGCGCCACGGTGCGCTGGAGGTCAATAAACGTGCAGAAATTTCACATTGCCGAAAAGAGAGAACCGACAGGCCAGGCAACAGGCCCGTCGGGATAACAAATGGTTTAGAAACTTTGCTCGACGCGGGCAAGTCCTTCAGCCAGTGAGGCGGACTCACCGGTTGCCACCAGGCAGCAGGCCATCTGGATTTTCAACGATGCCGGAACAGGCTCACTGCCAGCCAGACAACGCTCAATCCAGCGCGCGGTGGTTTCCGGGTCTTTTGCTACCGGTAGCGGTACCGGCTCGTCAGGCATCTCGCTCTGTCGGTCTTGTAGCACTCGCACACCGGATGAATCTATCAGGCTTATCTGCGGGCAGCGCTGCGGGTTGGCATACACTTCGCCCTCGGTACCATGCATCAACAGGCCGCGCCCACCGATATCGCCGAAGAACTTCGCCACGCGCGAAACATATTCCGGGTGGGACACGCTGGAAAGACGCAGCGCGGCATCTTCAGCAAACGGCGTGGCTAATTTAGCCAGCGTGTGCGCACTGTTACGCACCCCCATGCGCCAGCGCATCGCCAGCTGTTTCTCCAGCGGAGGACACAGCGCGCTCACCGGGATGAACACCGGCTCATGACCATCCAGCTTTGCCTGCGCCTGCCCGGCATGCAGCGTTGGCGTAATCCCCATCAGTTCGAAAATGGTTTCAGTCAGTACGCGGGTTGGATCCTCGCTGACGCCATGCACCACTACTGGAAAACCCAGCTTGTGCAGTAAAATTGCCAGCAACGGAGTCAGATTCGCCTGCTTGCGTGCGCCATTATAGCTGGGAATGACAATCGGCATGGGTTTGTCTACCGGCGGAGTCAGGCGAATGGTGTGGTTTTGCATCGCTTCGTAAAAGCCCAGCATCTCCGCTTCACCTTCGCCCTTGATACGTAGCGCAATCAGTACCCCGCCCATCTCAAGGTCAGGTACGTCGCCGTTCATCATATGGGTATACAGTCCGCGAGCAGTATCCTTGTCCAGGTCACGCGCGTGATTTTTTCCTCGCCCAATCTCTTTAATGATTTTGCGGTAATCCATCGATAACTCCTTGCCTGTTGCTCGCATCGTTAACGCCGACGGCGGCGCGTGGGTTTCGCTTTTTCTTTTGGTTTTACTATAACGTCTGGCACAGCAGGTTGCTCTATCGGAAATATGGGTAACGCGTTCAGTAAACGCTTGCCATAGCTTTTGGTCAATAAACGCTTGTCATAAATAACCACTTCTCCCCAGCAGCCATGGCTACGGATGAGTCGCCCAACCTGCTGGATCAAATTGAACGACGCCGCAGGCAGGCTCTGCACCTCGAAGGGGTAGCGGTTCAGACTTTTCAACCACTCACCCTCGGTGATCACTACCGGGCTGTCGATTGGCGGAAAGGCGATTTTATGAATATGCACCTGAGTCAGCAGGTCGCCTTTCAAATCCAGACCTTCAGCAAAAGATTGCAGCCCAACCAGTACACTGCGCTCGCCGTTGGCCACCCGTTTGCGGTGCAACTCCACCAGACGATAGCGCGGCTGATCGCCCTGCACCAACAACAGCAGGCGCAGATCGGTAACGTGCTCAAGAAAACGCTGCATCGCGCGACCGCTGGCAAAGAGTACCAGCATACCCTGATGCTTTTTACTCTCCAGCTGTTCGCGAAAATAGGCGGCCATTTCCGCGATATGCTGCTCTTCGTTATCAATTAACGGTTCGTAGCGCATTTGCGGAATGACGATTTTGCCCTGTTCAACGTGATTAAACGGTGAGTCCAGCGCGACAAACCGGTCCCCTGCTTTTTCCTTCAGACCGCTCATCTCCTGCAAACGCGAGAAGCTGTTGAGCGATCGCAGCGTTGCGGAAGTGACAATAATATGCGGGACGCTACGCCACAGCAGTCGTTCGAGCTGATCGCTCACACGGATCCCCACGCAGTGGAACCAGACGTGGATCTGCCCGTCACGCACCTCGCGCGTCGCCCATTTACTCACCGGCGCGCCTGACGACTGCGCGAGCGATGCCAGCCGCCACAGTTTGCTTTGCGCCTCAAACATGCCCAGCGCCCGGTTCATCTGCAAAATAACCCGATGCAGACGCACGATATCGTGAGTGCCGGTTTTTTCGCTGAGATCGTTGAGGAACAGTTCCGCCAGACCGCGCAGCATTTCTGTTAGCTTTGCCAGACGCTGACAAATCTCCATCACTTCCGTAGGCAATTCGCCCATCGCGAAGCGGTGTTCTGCCTCCTGGGTAGCGGGCATATACAGATTAAGAATGTTATTGAGCGATGAAATCAGCTCATACAGCTCCTCACAGTGACCGTTCAGACGCTCGGCATTTGCCAGTGGCGGCGTGGTCTTCGGGCGAAACTGCTCCAGGCAGGTAGCCACTAATTTGCAAAATAGATCCAACTGAAGTCGATACCAGGGGGCGCTGATTTCTGCGCTCATCTCCAGCGCATCGCGCGCCACATCCGGCAAATGGTGGCCTTCATCAAGTACCAGCAGTAGGTTTTTCGGCTCCGGCAAGACGGCTTCGCTTTCCATGGCCGCCATTACCAGCGCATGATTAGCCACGACCACTTCAGCTTCCTGAATCTCCCGGCGGGCGACAAAAAAAGGGCATTCACGATAGTAGTGACAGTTGCGATTCAGACAGCTGGCTTTATCGGTGCTCAGACGCTGCCAGAGTCCGTCATCAATGGCGATATCGGTGTGGTCGCGCAGCCCGTCCCACTTGTAGCTGTCGAGATCGCCTTTTAGCCTGGCACAGCGCTTTTGTTCTTCCTGGTTGTTGGGCGTCAGGTCATCGTCGAGAAAAGCCAGCAGATCCTGCTGATTGGGTTCAGTGCTGGCCAGCGCCGCTAAGTTACGCGGGCAGACATAGCGTCCGCGACCAAACGCAGCGGTAAAACGCAGATCGGGGATAATTTTGCGCAGCAGCGGTAAATCTTTGCTGTAGATCTGGTCCTGCAAAGCGACGTTGGCGGTACTGACCACCAGCGTTTTTTGTTCTTCACGCGCGATGGCAATACCGGGAATCAGATACGACAGGGTTTTCCCCACCCCGGTCGGTGCTTCAATCGCCAGATGCCGCCCTTCTTCCCCGGAGAGCGTTTTCGCGACGTCAGCAATCATCTGCCGCTGCGGCGCACGGGGGATAAAGTCGGGGATCTGTTCCTGAAGCGCCTTGTACCAGGCGGCGATTTGCGCTTTTAGCGCAGCCGTAAGTGCCATGAGAAAACCTGAAATACTGTATAAACAGCCACTATTGTGGCACTTTCTATCCCGTGTCGCAAAAAGAAAAGCCCGACCTTTCGGCCGGGCTCGCAATTACTGCGCTGCAGACGGTTTGCGCGGACGGCGCGGTGGACGAGGTTTATCACCTGCCGGTTTGCCTTCGCCGCTACGCGGTTTCGCTTTTGGCGCTCCGCCATCCTGACGACGCGGCTGCTGTCCACGCCCTGCTCCGCCCTGCCCTCGACCACCGCCGCCGCCACGCTGCTGACGACCGTTCTGGATCGGCTCAGCTTTAATGGACGGGTCTGGCTCATAGCCTGGCGTTGCAATACGCGGGATCTCTTTTTTCAGCAACTTCTCGATGTCACGCAACAGCTTGTGTTCATCGACGCACACCAGAGACAACGCTTCGCCGGTAGCGGCCGCACGACCGGTACGACCAATGCGGTGCACGTAGTCTTCCGGGACGTTTGGCAGCTCGTAGTTCACCACGTGCGGTAACTCTTCAATGTCCAGACCTCGCGCGGCAATGTCGGTCGCCACCAGCACGCGAATATCACCGGATTTAAAATCAGCCAGCGCACGCGTACGCGCTCCCTGAGATTTGTTACCGTGGATCGCCGCGCTGCGGATACCGTCTTTATTCAGCTGTTCCGCCAGATGGTTCGCACCGTGTTTGGTACGGGTAAACACCAGCACCTGCTGCCAGTTGCCCTGACCAATCATCTGCGACAGTAGTTCGCGTTTACGTTTTTTATCAACGAAATGAACGTGCTGAGTAACCTGCTCTGACGCGGTATTACGACGCGCCACTTCAATTTCCAGCGGGTTGTGCAACAGTTTTTCGGCCAGCGATTTAATGTCATCAGAGAACGTTGCCGAGAACAGCAGGTTCTGACGTTTTGCCGGCAGTTTTGCCAGAACGCGACGAATATCGTGAATAAAGCCCATATCCAGCATGCGGTCAGCTTCATCCAGTACCAGGATCTCAACCTGATCCAGTTTCACCGCATTCTGGTGTTCCAGATCGAGCAAACGACCCGGAGTGGCGATCAGCACATCTACGCCGCCACGCAGCTTCATCATCTGCGGGTTAATGCTGACGCCGCCGAAGACCACCAGCGAGCGAATATTCAGATACTTACTGTAATCACGGACGTTTTCGCCAATCTGGGCCGCCAGTTCGCGGGTTGGCGTGAGGATCAGCGCACGAACCGGACGACGGCTTTTACCATGCGGCTGATTGGTGATCAGGTGCTGTAACAGCGGCAGGGTAAAACCTGCCGTTTTCCCCGTACCGGTCTGGGCGCTGGCCATCAGATCGCGGCCTTCCAGCACGGCAGGAATAGCCTGCTGCTGAATAGGGGTAGGTTCACGGTAACCCTGCTCGGCAACGGCACGTAAAATTTCAGGGTTTAAACCAAGGGAATCAAAAGACATAACAACTCCGAACCGCCCTGACCGTTACCGGTGTCGTTTTCAGGGAGATACATACAATAGAGATGACAAAAACCACAATGTCATGAAGGGGCGGAGTGTAGCAGTTTTTGTGATGTGCCGCATAAATTATCCCTTCACTGGAAAATAATGCTTCGGACTGGACAAGGCTGCACATCAGTCATAATCTTAATCAATCGATTGATTAAGATCAGAGTCGTGCCATGAATACACCCACCATGACAACCAAAGGTGAACAGGCGAAGAACCAGCTCATTGCCGCCGCATTGGCGCAATTCGGCGAGTATGGTCTGCACGCCACGACGCGCGATATCGCTGCACAGGCCGGGCAAAACATTGCGGCTATCACCTACTATTTTGGCTCAAAAGAGGATTTATATCTCGCCTGCGCCCAGTGGATTGCGGATTTTATCGGTGCACAGTTTCGCCCGCACGCTGAAGAGGCCGAGCGTTTATTCGCCCAACCAGAGCCGGACCGTGGCGCGATGCGCGAACTGATCCTGCGCGCCTGCAAAAATATGATCATGCTGTTAACTCAGGACGACACCGTTAACCTGAGCAAATTTATCTCGCGCGAACAGCTTTCCCCCACCGCGGCTTATCAACTGGTGCACGACCAGGTTATCAATCCGCTGCATACACATCTGACGCGCCTGATTGCCGCCTATACGGGCGGCGATGCCAATGATACCCAAATGATTCTGCATACCCACGCCATACTCGGCGAGGTGCTGGCTTTTCGTCTGGGGAAAGAAACCATTCTGTTGCGTACAGGCTGGTCACAATTTGATGAGGATAAAACCGCGCTGATTGACCAAACGATCACCTGTCACATCGATCTTATTCTGCAAGGTTTAACGCAAAGGAGTCTGGAGTCATGAAAAAACCTGTCGTTCTCGGGCTGGTTATCGCGGCCCTCGTTGCCGTGATTGCCGGTGGAACGTGGTGGTATCAGAGTCGGCAAGATAACGGCCTGACGCTATACGGCAATGTCGATATCCGTAGCGTCAACCTGAGTTTTCGTGTCGGCGGCAGGCTGGCCTCGCTGGCGGTTGACGAAGGCGATGCGATTACCGCCGGCCAGGTGCTGGGTGAACTGGACCGCGCACCGTATGAAAACGCATTGATGCAGGCAAAAGCCAATGTAGCTGCCGCACAGGCGCAATACGATCTGATGCTGGCAGGGTATCGCGAAGAAGAGATCGCGCAAACCGCGGCGGCAGTCAAACAGGCGCAGGCCGCCTATGATTACGCGCAGAACTTTTACAATCGGCAGGTCGGATTGTGGAAAAGCCGCACCATTTCAGCCAACGATCTGGAAAACGCCCGTTCATCTCGCGATCAGGCGTTAGCTTCGCTGAAATCCGCGCAGGATAAACTCACGCAATATCGCAGCGGTAATCGTGTGCAGGACATCGAGCAGGCAAAAGCCACGCTCGAACAAGCTCAGGCCGAGCTGGCACAGGCAGAGCTTAATTTGCATGACACCACGCTGACCTCGCCGTCTGACGGCACGCTTCTCACCCGTGCAGTTGAACCCGGCAGCATGCTGAACGAAGGGGGCACGGTACTGACGCTGTCGCTCACGCGTCCGGTTTGGGTTCGTGCTTACGTTGACGAACGAAATCTGAGCCAGGCGCAGCCAGGACGTGAGATCCTGCTCTATACCGATGGCCGCCCGGACAAACCGTATCACGGCAAAATCGGCTTCGTTTCTCCTACCGCCGAATTTACCCCGAAAACGGTCGAGACTCCTGACCTGCGTACCGACCTGGTTTATCGCCTGCGAATTGTCGTCACCGACGCGGACGATTCGCTGCGCCAGGGAATGCCGGTAACGATACAGTTTGGCGATGAGGCACGGCATGAATGACGCCGTCATTACGCTTAAAGGGCTGACGAAAAACTTTGCCGGAATGGAAAAACCGGCCGTCGCCCCGCTCGACTGTACCGTTCATGCGGGCTACGTGACCGGGCTTGTCGGGCCGGACGGCGCGGGCAAAACTACGTTGATGCGAATGCTGGCGGGATTATTAAAACCTGATGCCGGAAGTGCTGCGGTGATTGGTTTTGACCCCATCAAAGACGACAGCGCACTACATGCGGTGCTGGGCTATATGCCGCAGAAATTTGGTCTGTACGAAGATTTAACCGTCATGGAGAACCTCAATCTCTATGCCGACTTACGCAGCGTCACCGGTGAAGCGCGAGAAAAAACCTTTGCCCGGCTCCTGGAATTCACCTCGCTGGGACCATTTACCGGACGACTGGCTGGCAAGCTTTCTGGCGGCATGAAGCAGAAGCTCGGGCTTGCCTGTACGCTGGTTGGCGAACCCAAAGTGTTGCTGCTGGATGAGCCAGGCGTGGGTGTCGACCCTATTTCCCGTCGCGAACTGTGGCAAATGGTCCACGAGCTGGCCGGGGACGGCATGCTGATCCTCTGGAGTACGTCGTATCTGGATGAAGCGGAGCAATGCCGTGATGTGCTGCTGATGAACGAAGGTGAACTATTATACCAGGGCGATCCTACTCAGCTTACGCAAACCATGGCGGGTCGCAGCTTCCTGATGAGCAGTCCACAGGAAAACAACCGCCGACTGCTGCAACGCGCGTTAAAACTGCCGCTGGTCAGCGACGGAATGATTCAGGGGAAATCCGTCCGTTTAATCCTGAAAAAAGAGGCTACGGCTCAGCAGATCCAAAACGCTGACGGCATGCCGGAGATAACCATCAACGAAACAGCTCCCCGCTTCGAAGATGCCTTTATCGATTTACTCGGCGGAGCCGGAACATCGGAGTCCCCACTGGGCGCTATCCTGCATACCGTGGAAGGCACGCCAGGCGAAACGGTGATCGAAGCCAAAGCGCTGACCAAGAAATTTGGCGATTTTGCCGCTACCGACCACGTAGACTTTGCTGTGCAGCGCGGCGAGATTTTTGGTCTGTTAGGACCCAACGGCGCTGGCAAATCCACCACCTTTAAAATGATGTGCGGCCTGCTGGTCCCCACCTCCGGCAAAGCGCTGGTGCTGGATATGGATCTTAAAGTCAGCTCCGGCAAAGCGCGTCAGCATCTGGGCTATATGGCGCAGAAATTCTCCCTGTACGGTAACCTGACGGTTGAACAGAATCTGCGCTTTTTCTCCGGCGTCTACGGCCTGCGCGGTCGGGCGCAGAAGGAGAAAATCGATCGTATGAGCGAGGCATTTGGCCTGAAAAGTATCGCTTCCCACGCCACCGACGAACTGCCGCTGGGCTTTAAGCAGCGTCTGGCGCTGGCCTGCTCGCTGATGCATGAACCCGACATTCTGTTCCTTGATGAACCCACTTCCGGGGTCGATCCCCTCACCCGTCGTGAGTTCTGGTTGCATATCAATAGCATGGTGGAAAAAGGCGTCACGGTGATGGTGACCACCCACTTTATGGATGAGGCAGAATACTGCGATCGTATCGGGCTGGTGTATCGCGGCAAACTGATAGCCAGCGGTACGCCAGACGACCTGAAGGCTCAGGCTGCCGACAGCGACACGCCGGACCCGACCATGGAACAGGCGTTCATCACGCTAATCAATGACTGGGATAAGGAGCATACGCATGAGTAACTCCGCTCTCTCCTGGCGTCGCGTCCGCGCGCTGTGCGTGAAAGAGACGCGCCAGATCGTCCGCGATCCCAGCAGTTGGCTGATTGCTGTGGTGATCCCGCTGCTGCTGCTGTTTATCTTCGGCTATGGGATCAACCTCGACTCCAGCAAGCTGCGGGTAGGGATTTTGCTCGAACAGCAGAGTGAAGAGGCGCTGGATTTTACCCATACCATGACCGGTTCGCCGTATATTGACGCCACCATCAGCGATAATCGCCAGGAACTGATTGAGAAAATGCAGGCCGGGCGCATTCGCGGTCTGGTGGTGATCCCAGTGGATTTTGCCCAGCAGATGGCGCGACCTAACGATGTCGCCCCGATCCAGGTGATCACCGACGGCAGCGAACCGAATACCGCCAACTTTGTGCAGGGTTATGTCGAAGGCATCTGGCAAATCTGGCAGCAACAGCGGGCAGAAGATCGTGGGGAATCGTTCAAACCTTTGATCGACGTGCAAACCCGCTACTGGTTTAACCCGGCGGCCATCAGCCAGCACTTTATTATTCCCGGGGCGGTCACCATCATCATGACGGTCATTGGCGCCATCCTCACCTCATTAGTGGTGGCGCGCGAATGGGAGCGCGGCACCATGGAAGCGCTGCTGTCTACCGAAGTCACCCGCGTCGAGCTGCTGCTGTGCAAATTGATCCCGTATTACTTTCTGGGCATGCTGGCGATGCTGCTGTGTATGCTGGTGTCGGTGTTTATTCTTGGCGTGCCCTACCGTGGCTCGTTGCTGATCCTGTTTTTCATTACCAGCCTGTTTCTGCTCAGTACGCTCGGCATGGGGTTGCTTATTTCCACCATCACCCGCAACCAGTTTAACGCCGCGCAGGTCGCACTGAACGCCGCCTTCCTGCCCTCGATTATGCTGTCGGGATTTATCTTCCAGATAGACAGCATGCCCGCGATTATCCGGGCGGTAACCTACATTATTCCGGCGCGTTATTTCGTCAGCACCCTGCAAAGCCTGTTTCTGGCGGGAAATATTCCGGTGGTGCTGATTATCAACGTGCTGTTTTTAATCGCTTCGGCGGTGATGTTTATTGGCCTGACGTGGCTTAAAACCAAACGTCGGCTGGATTAAATTCGTGTATGGATAATTGTAGCCGTAGGCCGGATAAGGCGTTCACGTCGCCATCCGGCATTATGCCTGATGCGCTTAGCTTATCAGGCCTACAAACTGGACTGAGAGGACAGGCATGTTTCATCGCTTATGGACATTAATTCGCAAAGAGCTGCAATCGCTGTTACGCGAACCGCAGACGCGAGCCATTCTGATTTTACCGGTGCTGATTCAGGTTATCCTGTTCCCGTTCGCGGCAACGCTGGAAGTCACCAACGCCACTATCGCTATCTATAACGAAGACAACGGTAAACATTCGGTAGAGCTAACCCAGCGCTTCGCCCGCGCCAGCGCCTTTACGCATGTTCTGCTGTTGAAAAGCCCGCAGGAGATCCAGCCCACCATCGACACGCAAAAAGCCCTGCTACTGGTGCGTTTCCCGGCCAACTTTTCGCGTAATCTGGATACCTTCCAGCAGGCTCCCATGCAGATTATCCTCGACGGACGTAACTCCAACAGCGCGCAAATTGCCGCGAATTACCTGCAGCAAATCGTTAAGGAGTATCAGCAGGAGCTGATGGACGGCAAGCCGAAACCGAACAACAGCGAGCTGGTAGTGCGTAACTGGTATAACCCGAATCTGGATTACAAATGGTTTGTGGTTCCGTCGCTGATCGCCATGATCACCACCATCGGCGTAATGATCGTTACTTCACTCTCGGTTGCCCGCGAGCGCGAGCAAGGCACGCTGGATCAACTGCTGGTTTCCCCGCTTACCACCTGGCAGATTTTCATCGGTAAAGCTGTACCCGCGCTAATTGTGGCTACTTTTCAGGCCACCATTGTGCTGGCGATCGGTATCTGGGCTTATCACATTCCGTTTGCCGGTTCATTGGGGCTGTTCTATTTCACAATGGTGATTTACGGGCTGTCGCTGGTTGGCTTTGGTCTGCTGATTTCGTCACTGTGCGCCACCCAGCAGCAGGCGTTTATCGGGGTATTTGTGTTTATGATGCCGGCGATTTTACTCTCGGGCTATGTCTCACCGGTCGAAAACATGCCGGTCTGGTTGCAGAATCTGACGTGGATAAACCCGATCCGCCATTTTACGGACATCACGAAACAGATTTACCTGAAAGATGCGAGTCTGCAGATTGTCTGGGGAAGCTTGTGGCCGCTATTAGTGATAGCGGCCACGACCGGATCAGCGGCGTATGCGATGTTTAGACGCAAGGTGATGTAGCTTTTTGTCCTTCGCCAGCAGCGAGACCACGGCGGGTCCGGCAAGGATGACCAGCCCCGCCAGTGCCAGCAAGACGTTGTTTTGCAGCACGCGTGACAGCAGCCACAGCACGATCATGGCGGCACCGAAATACCACGTCGTGGTCAACTCTTCCAGCACATCAGCCACGTCGCGCCAGCGCTGTTCGTGGTGACGTTGCAATGCAAGCATCAATAAAACCGTAACGCCGTACACGACGCACAATCCCAGGCCGACATGCACCAGTCTGCCGCTCATCCAGCCCATTACCAGCAACGCCACTACCAGTAAATGCAACACTATCTGCCAGCAACTTAGACCCGTTGCGACACGAACACGTTGTTGCCACCTCATGGCTATTCTCCTGAAGGATTTTCGACTAATTGTTCAGAGTACCGGACTTTACGGAAAATTCCGCAACACCGCATCTTTTTGTGACGACGACTACACTATTTTAATCAGGAAAGTGACGCCAACGGGAGAATCATGGCCAGACAAACAGAACGGTTTTCATTCAATGTGCTCACCATTAATACTCATAAAGGGTTTACCGCCTTCAATCGGCGTTTTATTTTGCCTGAACTGCGAGAAGCCGTCAGAACGGTCGGTGCGGACATTGTGTGCCTACAAGAGGTAATGGGCGCACACGAGGTGCATCCACTGCATGTGGAAAACTGGCCGGACACCACGCACTACGAATTTCTGGCGGACACGATGTGGAGCGACTTCGCCTACGGGCGTAACGCCGTGTACCCGCAAGGACATCACGGTAATGCGGTGTTGTCGCGGTATCCCATTGAGCATTATGAAAACCGTGATGTGTCAGTCGGCGCGAGTGAAAAGCGCGGAGTCCTTTACTGCCGCATCGTACCGCCAATGCTCTCCCTCCCCATTCATGTGATGTGTGTGCATCTCGGCCTACGTGAAGCTCACCGCCAGGCCCAGCTCGCTATGCTAGCAGACTGGGTCAACGCCCTGCCCGACGCGGAACCCGTGGTCATCGCAGGAGATTTTAACGACTGGCGGCAAACGGCCAATCGCCCGTTGAAAGCCAAAGCTGGCCTTGACGAGATTTTTACCCGCGCCCACGGTCGCCCGGCGCGAACGTTTCCGGTGCAGTTTCCCCTGCTGCGCCTGGACAGGATCTATGTGAAAAACGCGAATGCCAGTACCCCAACGACGCTTGCGCTGCGTCACTGGCGACATTTGTCCGATCATGCCCCTCTGAGTGCGGAGATTCATTTATGAAATATGGCTGGCGTGAAGGCAATCAAATTCAACTGCTGGAAAACGGCGATCAATTCTACCCCGCCGTATTTGACGCCATTGAGCAGGCACAGCAAAAAATTATCCTTGAGACTTTTATCTGGTTTGAAGATGCGGTAGGAAAACAGCTGCATGCCGCGTTGCTCGAAGCCGCCCGACGAGGAATCAAAGCAGAGGTGCTGCTGGATGGCTACGGCTCGCCGGATCTGAGCGACAGTTTTGTTGAAGAGCTGACCGTAGCCGGTGTTGTTTTCCGCTACTACGATCCGCGTCCGCGTCTTTTTGGAATGCGCACCAATCTCTTTCGCCGTATGCATCGAAAAATAGTGGTCATTGATGACCGTGTTGCCTTTGTCGGCGGCATCAATTACTCCGCTGAACATATGTCGGATTACGGCCCGGAGGCTAAGCAAGATTACGCCGTGCGCGTTGAAGGTCCAGTCGTTGCTGACATTCTGAACTTTGTACTGGAAAACCTGCCCGGGCAAAGCGCCGTACGGCGCTGGTGGCGACGTCATCACCGGGCAATCGACAATCATCGCCCCGGCGAAGCGCAGGCGCTGTTTGTCTGGCGCGATAACGAAGAGCATCGCGATGATATTGAACGCCACTATCTTAAAATGCTGACCCAGGCCCGACGGGAAGTGATCATTGCCAATGCCTATTTCTTTCCCGGTTATCGCCTGCTGCATGCCCTGCGTAAAGCAGCACGACGCGGCGTTCGGGTAAAACTCATTGTGCAGGGTGAACCGGATATGCCGATTGTGAAAGTGGGTGCCCGCCTACTGTACAACTATCTGGTTAAAGGTGGCGTCCATGTCTACGAATACCGCCGTAAACCTCTGCATGGCAAAGTGGCGCTGATGGACGATCACTGGGCGACGGTGGGCTCCAGCAATCTTGATCCGCTGAGCCTGTCGCTGAATCTGGAAGCGAATCTGATTATTCATGACCGCACGTTTAACCAGACCCTGCGCGACAACCTGAACCCTATTATTGCGCAGGACTGCAAGCAGGTTGATGAATCCATGCTGCCAAAACGCACCTGGTGGAACCTGACTAAGAGCGTGCTGGCCTTCCACTTTTTACGCCACTTCCCGGCGCTGGTCGGCTGGCTTCCGGCGCATACCCCGCACCTGGCCGAGGTAGAGCCGCCCGCGCAGCCCGCTCTGGAAACTCAGGACCGCATACAAACTGAGGATGCAGGAGGGAAAACCTGATGGCAAAAAACCACCGACGCTGGCGGTCAGTGAAAAAGATCCTCACATGGTTATTTTTTATTGCGGTGATCGTGTTGCTGGTCGTTTATGCCAGCAAAGTCAACTGGCAGGAAGTGTGGACGGTAATTCGCGATTACAACCGGCTCGCCCTGCTCAGCGCCGTGGGGTTGGTGATCGTCAGTTATTTACTTTACGGCTGTTATGACCTGCTCGGGCGCTACTACTGTGGGCACAAGCTGGCAAAACGCCAGGTCATGCTGGTGTCGTTTATCTGTTACGCTTTCAACCTGACGTTAAGCACCTGGGTGGGCGGTATTGGGATGCGATATCGGCTCTACTCGCGTCTCGGGTTGCCGGGGGGCACAATAACGCGGATTTTTTCGCTGAGCATTACCACTAACTGGCTGGGCTATATTCTGCTGGGCGGTTTTATATTTACCTTCGGCGTCGTCGAACTGCCCGCTCACTGGTATATCGATGAAGGCACATTGCGCATTTTAGGCATAGCGCTGCTGCTGATTATTGTTGTTTATCTGTGGTTTTGCACCTTCGCTAAACATCGTCACATCACCATCAAGGGCCAAAAGCTGGTGCTCCCCTCTTGGAAATTTGCCCTCGCGCAGATGGCGATATCCGGGACTAACTGGATGGTTATGGGGGCGATTATCTGGTTGTTGCTGGGTCAGAATATTAACTATTTCTTCGTGCTGGGCGTGCTACTGGTGAGCAGTATTGCCGGCGTTATCGTGCATATTCCGGCGGGAATTGGCGTGCTGGAGGCGGTGTTTATGGCGCTGCTGGCAGGAGAGGACACGTCTCAGGGCACGATCATTGCCGCGCTGCTCGCGTATCGCGTGCTGTACTATTTTATTCCGCTATTGCTGGCGCTGGTGTGTTATTTGCTGCTGGAGAGTCGGGCGAAAAAGCTGCGGGTAAAAAACGAGAAGGCGATGGCGAAATGATTTTCCGGATGCGGCGTTAAACCGCATCCGGCAACAGAGAATTAACGACGATTGCCGAAAATACGCAGCAGCATCAGGAACAGGTTGATGAAGTCCAGATACAGCGTTAGGGCTCCAAGAATCGCGTATTTACGCAGATTGGAGCTGTCGCGCAGGTCGATCTGCTCACCGATATTTTTCAGCTTCTGCGTGTCATAGGCGGTCAAACCAACAAACACAATCACCCCGATATAGGTTACCGCCCACATCAGCGCTTCGCTCTTGAGCCAGAAGTTAACCAGCGAGGCCAGCACAATACCGATCAGCGCCATAAACAGCATATTGCCGAAGCCGCTCAAATCGCGTTTGGTGGTGTAGCCATACAGACTCATGATCCCGAACATCCCGCCGGTGACCACGAAGGTGCTGGCGATAGACGAGTAGGTATAAACGATAAAAATGCTTGATAGCGTCAAACCGGTTAATGCCGAATAGAGCATAAACAGCGTTGTCGCCATACCTGCGCTCAGCCTTTGCACCATGCCGGACAGGACAAACACCAGCGCCAGTTGAGCGATGATCAGGCCAAAGAAGGTGATTTTGCTGGAGAAGACAAACATCATCACCGCGGGCGTATTTGCCGCATACCAGGCGATAAACGCCGTCAGCAACAGTCCGCAGGTCATCCAGCCGTACACCTGCGCCATATACGTTTGCAGGCCGGAACGGGCCTGTACAATAGAATCGGATCGTGGGAATCGGTCCATGACAATCTCCTGAATCAGTATGAGCCTACAACAATTGTACTCTACCAGCGTTTTGCTGCTAGCTTATCGCTGTCGCGGGCATCAACCCAGCGCTCACCTTCCGGCGTAGCCTCGCGCTTCCAGAACGGCGCGCGGGTTTTCAGGTAATCCATAATGAACTGCCCGGCATCAAACGCGCTGCTGCGATGCGCGCTGGTTACGCCAACAAAAACGATTTCGTCACCCGGCCACAGTTCGCCAATGCGATGAATCACCGTCACCCGACCCAGCGGCCAGCGCGAACGCGCTTCGTCGACAATCTCCGCCAGCGCTTTTTCGGTCATTCCCGGATAGTGTTCCAGCGTTAACGCCTTAACGCTGTCACCGAGATTGTGATTGCGCACTTTACCGGTGAAAGTGACGACCGCGCCGTCTTCATCGCGCTCTGCCAGCCAGGGATACTCATCCCCGACGCTGAACGGCGCATGGCCAACAACAATTCGCGTTTCAGCCATTTTAGCCTCCGGTTACCGGCGGGAAGAAAGCGACTTCATCACCCGCGTTAAGAGGATGGTCAAAACTGACCAGCGTCTGATTCACCGCCGCCAGCAGCTTGCCGTCTTCCAGCGCCAGCGCCCAGCGATCGCTTTGCGCCGCCAGATGCTTGCGCAGCGCTTCTACCGTTGCAAACCCGGCGGCAACTTCTAACGCATCGGTGTTCACCAGTTCCCGTACCTGAGCAAAGAAAAGAACCTTAATCATGTGCATCCACCTTAAAATCACCCGATTTGCCGCCGCTTTTTGCCAGCAAACGCACCGGACCAATCACCATATCCTTTTGCACCGCTTTGCACATATCGTAGATGGTCAACGCCGCCACGGAGGCTGCTGTTAACGCTTCCATTTCAACGCCGGTTTTACCGGTCAGGCGACACAGCGTTTCAATGCGTACGCGGTTATGTTCCGGTTCAGCGTGCAGATTGACTTCAACCTTGCTCAGCATCAGCGGATGACACAACGGGATAAGATCCCAGGTGCGTTTGGCAGCCTGGATACCGGCAATACGCGCCGTGGCGAAAACGTCGCCCTTATGGTGGCTGCCGTCGATAATCATCGCCAGCGTTTCGCTACGCATGGTCACGAATGCTTCTGCACGCGCCTCGCGTACGGTTTCCGCCTTGGCGGAGACATCCACCATATGCGCTTCGCCAGCGGCGTTAATATGAGTCAGTTGCGACATACTTATTTCTTCAAATGTGGGTGGAAATTACACGGACGCGTACGGGCATCGAGCTGCGGCGCAATGATATTTTCCCAGGCGGTACGACACGCTTTCGTCGACCCTGGCATGGCGAAAATCAGCGTTTTATTGGCTACTCCGGCAATCGCCCGGGATTGCAGCGTCGCGGTGCCAATCTCTTCAAACGACAGCATACGGAATACTTCACCAAACCCTTCGACTTCTCTGTCGAACAGCGGTTGTAGCGCTTCCGGCGCCTGGTCCCCTTCGGTTAAACCAGTGCCACCGGTAATGAGCACCACCTGAACATCGTCACTGGCAATCCAGGCAGAAACCTGGGCACGGATGGCGTAGCGGTTCTCTTTGACAATCGCCTTGTCGACAATCTGATGACCCGCTTCTTGCGCCGAGTCACGCAGATAATGGCCGGAGGTATCATCCTCTTCGCCGCGACGGCTTGAAACGGTAAGAATAGCAATGCGTGTCGGGATAAATTCAGCGCTTACCTGACTCATGAAAAACTCCTTTTAGCGATCAGCCGCCAATGTAAGATAAGTTTTGCGTAATACCGGTATTGTTCTGATGCAGGAAATGGGTCTGCTTTTTCTCCAGCAGCGCGGCTGAAATGCGTTCTTCCAGCGCTGGCTGCTGAGCGTCGTTTTCCAGCAAATCTCGCAGGCTTACGCCGCCTTCACCGAATAAACACAGATGAAGCTTGCCGACAGATGAAACGCGCAGACGGTTGCAGGTGGCGCAGAAGTCTTTCTCATAAGGCATGATCAGACCAATTTCGCCGGCATAGTCAGGATGACAGAAAACCTGAGCCGGGCCGTCGCTGCGCTGTCGAATCTGGTGGATCCAGCCGCGACGCAGCAGCTCATCGCGCAGTACCTGGCCTGAAATATGGTGTTTACGGAAGAGAGAACTGCCCTCGCCCGTTTCCATCAGTTCAATAAAGCGCAGTTGGATAGGACGGGGCTGAACCCACGCCAGGAAGGTGTCCAGTTGATGATGATTCACGTCGCGCATCAGCACAGTGTTGACTTTCACTTTTTCAAAACCGGCTTCAAAGGCGGCGTCAATGCCCGCCATCACCTGCTGAAATTTATCCTGCCCGGTAATGGCGTGAAACTGGCGGGCATCGAGGCTGTCGACGCTGACGTTAAGCGCGGTCAGTCCGGCATCGCGCCAGGCAGCAGCATCGCGCGCCAGACGATAACCATTAGTGGTTACCGCAATCTGGCGGATGGCGTCGTTTTCGCGCACGGCGGCGATAATGTCAGTGAAGTCGCGACGCAGTGAAGGTTCGCCCCCCGTCAGACGCACTTTTTCCGTTCCCAGACTGGCGAACGCACGCGTGACACGGCGAATTTCATCAACGGTTAAAAAGCCGTTATTGGTGACACCGCCGGGCTTATAGCCATCCGGCAGGCAGTAGGTGCAACGAAAGTTACACACATCGGTAATCGACAAACGTAAGTAGTAAAACTTACGTGCGAAAGCATCGGTAAGTTGAGAGCCCATGTACACCTTTCCAAATACGGGAGACGTAGTCATTTCTTCCTGCGCCCTGGTGACAAACTTTTTCAAGTCTTGTCACGGCCAAAGCACCGTATCATTTGACCCAGGTGCAGAGGCTAGAGTGTTTATACTCATCATACTTCGAGTTGCAGATGCGTTGGCTTCCGACAACTCAAATTATTAAGAGTACTTTGTGGTTATGCCGATACTAGCGTGTAAATGGCGCTTTTGCCATGCACACTTTCGCTGTATAAATATGTACATAGCGACATGATCGTGCAATTTCGCTACAGAATAAGCAAAAATCACAGTTTTGCATTGATATACATCATCTTGCCATCAGGTGGGTGTCGTCAGAAAGGAGTAGATCGCAGAAAAAAATTACGGCAGATGCCGACTGGATAATTGCTGAAAACACGCTATTTACGTTACTGTAGCGCCGATCAATTGATATCAGGAAAATATATGCGCACTCGCACGCTGGCAGATCTGGACCGCGTTGTCGCTCTCGGCGGAGGGCATGGATTAGGACGCGTTCTCTCCTCTCTTTCCCCATTAGGTTCCCGCCTGACGGGTATCGTCACCACCACCGATAACGGCGGGTCGACAGGTCGTATTCGTCGCTCTGAAGGAGGGATTGCCTGGGGAGACATGCGTAACTGTCTGAACCAGTTAATTACCCAACCCAGCGTTGCATCCGCTATGTTTGAGTATCGTTTTGGCGGTAATGGCGAACTTTCCGGGCATAACCTCGGAAATCTAATGTTAAAGGCGCTCGATCATCTCAGCGTGCGGCCTCTGGAAGCTATCAATTTAATTCGTAGCCTGCTGAAAGTTGACGCACATTTAATTCCGATGTCGGAGCTGCCGGTGGATCTGATGGCCATTGATGACCAGGGACACGAAGTTTATGGCGAAGTGAATATCGATCAGCTCACCGTCCCACCTCAGGAACTGATGCTTTCGCCAAAAGTCCCGACTACACGGGAGGCCGTTGAGGCTATTGCTGAAGCGGATTTAATTTTGATAGGCCCCGGCAGTTTTTACACCAGCCTGATGCCGATTCTTTTACTCGATGAAATGTCACAGGCATTACGTCGCACACCGGCTCCGATGGTCTACATAGGCAATCTTGGGCGCGAATTAAGCCTGCCAGCAGCCAGCCTGACGCTTAGCGATAAGCTGGCCATTATTGAACAGTACGTCGGGAAGAAAGTGATTGATGCGGTGGTTGTGGGGCCGAAAGTGGATGCTTCCGCCGTTACCGACCGCGTTGTGATCCAGGAAGTGCTGGAAGCCAGCGATATTCCCTACCGCCATGACCGCCAGCTATTGCATAGTGCGCTGGAGAAAGCAGTGCAGGCGCTGGGCTGAACGGATTTGCCTGATACGCTTCGCTTATCAGGCCTACAAAAACGCTCGGCTCCGCCATCCGGCATCAAACAACGCCTGATGCGCTGCGCTTATCAGGCCTACAAAGGCGATCTACCCCGTAGGTCGGATAAGGGTTTACCCCGCATCCGACACCGCCTTACGATGCCGCAATAAACAACTCGCGCAGCTGATGCAACTGGTCACGGATTGTCGCGGCCTCTTCAAATTCGAGATTCTGCGCGTGTTGCATCATCTGCCCTTCCAGCTCGTGAATCTTCTGCTGCAGCGCTTTTGGCGTCATATCCAGTTCGACAACCTCAGACTTCGCGCCTGCGCGTGACTTCCCTTTGCCTTTCGCTTTGGTCTTCGCAATATTCTGACCCAGCGCCAGAATATCGACCACTTTCTTGTTCAGCCCCTGCGGCGTAATACCGTGTTCTTCGTTATAGAGCTGCTGTTTCTCACGACGACGTTCGGTTTCACCAATCGCTTTAGCCATAGAGGCGGTAATTTTATCACCGTAAAGAATCGCCTTACCGTTGATGTTACGCGCCGCACGACCGATGGTCTGAATAAGTGACCGTTCAGAACGCAGGAACCCTTCTTTGTCTGCGTCCAGAATCGCCACCAGGGAGACCTCAGGCATGTCCAGACCTTCACGTAACAGGTTGATACCCACCAGCACGTCAAACTCGCCCAGACGCAGGTCACGAATGATTTCCATACGTTCCACGGTATCGATGTCAGAGTGCAGATAACGCACCCGTTCGCCGTGTTCTTCTAGGTATTCTGTGAGGTCTTCCGCCATCCGTTTGGTCAGCGTGGTGACCAGCACACGTTCGTTAATCGCCGCACGGGTGCGGATCTCAGATAGCAGATCGTCAACCTGAGTCGCCACCGGGCGCACCTCAATGACCGGATCCAGCAGGCCGGTCGGTCTTACGACCTGATCGACCACATCATCACCGGATTTCTCCAGCTCATAGTTGCCCGGCGTCGCCGAAACATAGATAGTTTGCGGAGCCAGCGCCTCGAACTCTTCAAATTTAAGCGGACGGTTATCCAGCGCCGACGGCAGACGGAATCCGTATTCGACCAGGGTTTCTTTACGCGCCCGGTCACCGCGATACATGCCGCCAATTTGCGGGATAGTCACGTGAGATTCATCCACCACTAGCAGGCCATCGGCAGGCAGGTAATCAAACAGCGTCGGCGGCGGCTCGCCCGGACCACGCCCGGACAGATAGCGGGAATAGTTTTCAATCCCCGAGCAGTAACCCAGCTCGTTCATCATTTCCAGATCGAACTGGGTACGCTGACTTAAGCGCTGTTCTTCCAGCAGTTTGTTATTTGCCAACAGGACTTTTCGCCGCTCTGCCAGCTCAACCTTAATTTCTTCCATCGCCTGAACAATACGTTCGCGCGGCGTCACGTAGTGCGTTTTAGGATAGATGGTAAAGCGCGAAATAGTGGATTCGACCTGTCCGGTAAGTGGGTCAAACAGCGACAAACGTTCGACCTCTTCATCAAACAGTTCCACGCGCAACGCGATGTCGTCAGATTCCGCTGGGAATATGTCGATCACTTCACCGCGCACGCGGAAGGTCCCGCGCTGGAATGCCTGATCGTTGCGAGTATACTGCAGCTCCGCCAGACGACGCAGGATCGCGCGCTGGTCGATAATCATCCCCACCGTCAGATGCAGCATCATTTTCAGGTACAGATCCGGGTCACCCAGACCATAAATCGCGGAAACCGACGCTACGACGACGACATCCCGTCGCTCAAGCAACGCTTTGGTTGCTGACAGACGCATCTGCTCAATGTGTTCGTTAACCGAAGCATCCTTCTCGATGAAGGTGTCAGAACTTGGCACGTAGGCTTCCGGCTGATAATAGTCGTAGTAGGAGACGAAATACTCCACCGCGTTATCCGGGAAGAACTCTTTCATCTCACCGTACAACTGCGCGGCAAGCGTCTTATTGGGGGCCAGCACCATGGTAGGGCGCTGTAGGTCTGCAATCACGTTCGCGATGGTGAATGTTTTCCCCGACCCCGTCACCCCCAGCAACGTCTGATGCGCCAGACCATCCTCCAGACCTTCTTCCAGGCGACGTATCGCCTCAGGCTGATCGCCAGAGGGTTTAAAAGCGGAATTTAGTTTGAACGGTTTACTCATGAGCAGCTACCTGAAGCAATGGGCGGGCAGGTGTGTAATTTTACTCGCAGCAGTATATTTTGCCAGTAAAATATACTGGATGAAAAAACAGTAACGCGCCAGAATATTTCTGTTACGCCAGCAAAATGGCCGTGACTACAGGCTAAAATTTGTCCGCAGGCAAGATAAAACACCAGCAAAAATGTGTTATCCCCAAACCAATGACTTTTTTAACATTTGTCAAGCTACCCGATGAAAGTTTTGTGGCAACACATGACACTTCTGCGACAGCCATTGCATTTATCTAACACACTGTAATTTAATGATTATTATCTCAAGCCGTCTTTCGCATCAATTTAGTCGCAGGCCGCGTCTTCTCTCGCTTACCTTGTGTTTTCTAACTCTAATACACAAGGTTATCCACAGGAATAGTGGATAACTGCCTCCAGCCCGTACGGACTGTAGCCTGGCAAAAACGTCCTGATGATCTTTTCTGGTGGGATAAAAAAAAATTATCGCTATTTTTTGATATTTATCAGCTAACGAAGCGACCTGGGATAGCCGAGATCTTGCTCGCATTTTCATCATTTTCCTGCCTGCACCATCACAACGCCACCAGGCACTGACAATGTGCACACTGCGGCTCTCATCCACAACAAGCCGGATACCGCAACCCGCTCAATACGCTATTCTGCTGTATTTTCCCCTAATTCCGCTTCTGGCAAGAGATTTGCAGTTTTCTCCCGACCATCAGCCCGCGAGGCGGATATCATCATGAGGGAGAAATCTATGTTGAGTCTTCGTGCAGTGAATCACTATTACGGTAATCAACACTCGCTTTGGGATGTCGATCTCGACCTGTTGCCCGGCAAATGTACCGCCGTGCTGGGTCTTCCAGGGATGGGAAAAACCACGCTGGCCAATTGCATCACAGGCAATTTACCGATTGAGAGCGGAACCATGTTCTGGCATCAGGCTGGCGCACCACCTTGCGATCTGCTTCAGATTCCGGCGGCAAAGCGCATTGCGCTGGGTATTAACTGTGTATCGCAGGAACGGCGAATTTTTTCGCAGCTGACGGTAGAGGAAAATCTGCACATTGCGCGCCAGGCGGTTGAGGAAAGCGAAGCGATGAACAGCAGCGATATTTACCGCCTGTTTCCACAGCTGTTTGTACTGCGTCAGGCCAAAGGGGTGGCATTGTCGGAGGAAAATCAGCACCAGCTTGCACTCGCCAGTGCACTGGTCACTCGCCCGCGCCTGCTGATCCTCGATGAGCCGACGCGAGGAAGTGGCCAGGCGTATATCCACAAACTGGGGAATCTGATTGTGAGGCTAAGCCAGGAGCTTGGCATCGCCATTATGCTCGCGGAGCAGAGCCTGCCATTCATTCGTCGGGTCGCCGACTGCTATTGCTTGTTACATCGTGGACGCAACGTGGCTCAAGGGCAAATAACACAATTCAGCGACCCGCTAATCAACGACTGGTGGATGCCAGAGACAAAACGCTAAGATCGATATAACGACCAGTCGATGCTCGTTCCGGCTCTTCTGCCAGCCAGGGAATTTCCCCCAGTAGCGGAGCCGCAAGCGCACGCTTTAGCGTCGCCATATATTCAGCATGACGCTTGCCAGGTGGCATCACATCATTGGCAATCCATCCGGCGAGCGTCAGCCCGGCCTGCTGCACTGCCTGGGCGGTCAAAATGGCATGATTGATACAACCGAGCTTAACGCCAACCACCAGAATCACCGGCAGTTGTTCCGCTTTTACCCAGTCAGAAAAACTCAGCGTTGGCGACAGTGGCGTAAACCATCCGCCTGCGCCTTCCACCAATACCCAGTCAGCCTGTTCTTCAAGCAAGCGTAAACCCGCAGACATCACTGAGGCCTGAATGGGGCGCCCTTCGTCAGCACTGATGATATGCGGTGAGGTAGGTTCGGCGAAGGTATACGGATTGATGGCCGCATAATCCACTGCCACAACGCTGTTGCGCTGTAGAGCCAGCGCATCGCTGTTTCGCAGACCTTCAGCCGTCATTTCACTGCCTGACGCCACCGGCTTATAGCCGACCGTTCGCAACCCCAGCTGTCCCGCCGCCTGAAGCAACGCACAGCTGGCGATAGTTTTACCTACTTCGGTGTCCGTCCCGGTGACAAAATATGTGTTAGTCACGTTGAATTACTCCCAAAAAAAGATGATAGGTCAGCGGATATTTACCCTGCTGACAGGGCCAGGCGAGCTGTAACTGGCGCAACTGCGAGCGGGTCAACACACGCTGCTCGCGTCCATCATGCAAATGCGTCGCGCCAATGCCCTTCAGCGAGCGCATGGCGCTCAGCGCATCGTCAAACCACAGCGTGACGGCATGAGACTGGTATTCAACGTCCCAGCCGCACAGAGCGTTTTCCAGTTGCTCCACGGGCAAAAAACGGTTGGCATGCTCCCGGTCATCAACTGCTCGCCACGCCTGACGAAGTTCCGGCATCGACCCTTGCGCCAGCGTACTAAACGCCACCGCCCCGCCAGGACGCACCACCCGGTATAGCTCGCGTAACGCGCCGCGCAGGTCGTTGCACCACTGCACGGCCAGATTGCTCCAGGCCAGGTCGAAAGTGGCAGCGGCCTGCGGAATGGCTTCGATATCCGCCAGCAGATAGTGATGGGCGACATCGTGACGCTGCGCTTGCGTAAGCATTTGCGCCGACAGATCCAGAGCACAGACCTCGCTCCCCTGCTCCCGCCAGTAGCGACTCATACGCCCAGGCCCACAGCCCGCGTCCAAAACCCGTGAGAACGCCCGGCCATCGAGTTGTGCCAGTAACGCATCGGCGCTCTGACGCTGAAGCTCCGCATGTTGCTCATAGTGCGTGGCCGCGCGACCAAACGCAGCGGCAATCGCCTGCTTATTGACCTGCGCCATGCAGCACCTCCAGTAAGTTGTCGATATCCTGGACTTCATGCGCCTGGGTCAGCGTAATCCGCAGCCTGGCCGTCCCAACCGGCACCGTCGGTGGACGAATCGCCGTCACCCAGCATCCCTGTTGCCGTAACGTCTGTGCCAGTTGCAAGGCTTTATGATTGTCGCCAACGATCAGCGGTTGAATCGCGCTGTCTGAATGCGCCAGCGTCAAATCCGTAGTATTCACCCCTGCGCGAAAACGCTGGATAAGCATCGCCAGCTTTTCTCTGCGCTCATCGCCTTCGCGGCTGCGGATCACCGCCAGCGCGGCGCGCAAGGCCTGAGCCTGGGCTGGCGGCATGCTGGTGCTGTAGATCAGATGACGGGCAAACTGCAGCAGATAATCGGCCACGCTATCAGAACACAGGATCGCCGCACCGCTGACGCCGAACCCTTTGCCAAACGTCACCACCAACAGCTCAGGTTTCACCTGCTGTCGAGAGCACGAACCACGCCCTTCCTCACCGCTTACGCCAATCCCATGCGCATCATCCACCAGCAGCCACGCGCCCTGCCGTTTCGCCACCGCGTGGATTTCTGCCAGCGGCGCGCTGTCGCCATCCATGCTGAACACGCCTTCGGTGACCACCAGCTGCTGCCCCGGACAGGGGGCTGTCAGCAGACGATCCAGATGTTGCGAGTCGTTATGGGTAAAGCGACGTAACACGGCAGGGCTAAGACTGGCAGCCTCCAGCAGCGAGGCATGGCTGAGCCTGTCGGCAACAATCTTGTCATCTTTTCCCATCAGTGCGGCAATGACCGCCTGATTGGCGGCAAAACCAGAGATGAACAACAGCGCCCGGGAATAGCCGAGCCACTGCGCCAGCTCTTCTTCCAGCGCCTGATGAGCAACGGAATAACCGCTGACATGGCCCGAGCCGCCGCTGCCGACGCCAAAACGCTCAGCGCCCTGCTGCCACGCGCAGATAATCTGCGGATGGTGGCTTAAGCCGAGGTAGTCGTTGCTGGAGAAATTCAGATACTGGCGACAGTCGGCCTGCAGCCAGCGACCGGCACCCTGCGTCACCGCATAGCGCTGACGCAACGCATCAGCACTACGACGCGCTGTTAGTGCATCGTCAATTTTTTGCTGCCAGGTCATACGGTTGCCGCGTTGTAGTAATCGTCGGTATCCGGGGTACGCAGCGCCTGCTCCAGACGTTGTTGCTGTTCGTTATCGCCCGCCAGTACCGCAGTTTGCTGCGGGTTAAGACCCAGCTTGCGAAATAACAGCAAATCTTTATCTTCGTTCGGGTTCGGGGTGGTCAGCAGTTTGCAGCCGTAGAAAATCGAGTTGGCCCCGGCCATAAAGCACATCGCCTGGGTTTGTTCGTTCATCTGCTCGCGCCCGGCAGAAAGACGCACGTATGAGGTCGGCATCATGATACGCGCCACGGCGATAGTACGAATAAAATCAAAAGCATCTACGTCGTCGTTATCGGCAAGCGGCGTGCCCTTCACTTTCACCAGCATGTTGATCGGCACACTTTCCGGCGGCGTCGGCAGATTCGCTAATTGCAGCAGCAGACCCGCGCGGTCGGTCACCGTTTCACCCAGCCCAACAATCCCGCCGGAGCAAACTTTAATGCCCGCCTCGCGCACTTTATCCAGCGTATCCAGGCGCTCCTGGTACGAGCGGGTGGTAATGATATTGCCGTAAAATTCCGGCGAGGTGTCGAGGTTGTGGTTATAGTAGTCCAGACCCGCATTGGCCAGGCGCTGGGCCTGAGATTCGTCCAGCGTGCCCAGCGTCATACAGGCTTCCAGCCCCAGTTCTTTCACGCCCTGCACCATTTGTTCCAGGTACGGCATATCGCGCTCATGCGGGTTCTTCCACGCCGCGCCCATGCAAAACCGCGTTGAGCCGGCCTGCTTCGCCTTGCGTGCCGAGTCCAGTACCTGTTCAACCTCCATCAACCGTTCTGTTTCCAGACCGGTTTTATAGCGGGAGCTTTGCGGGCAGTATTTGCAATCTTCCGGGCAAGCACCGGTCTTAATCGACAGCAGCGTACTGACCTGAACCTGCTGCGGATCGAAATGCTGACGATGAACCTGCTGCGCTTCAAACAGCAGATCCAGCAGCGGTTTTTCAAATAATTCGGTGACTTGCGACATTTTCCAGCGAGAAGAGTGAGCCATATTGGTATACGTTTCGTTGTTAGTTTGGTGTAGACTCGTAAACCTAAATCTTTTTAATTTGGTTTACAAGTCGATTATGACAACGGACGATCTTGCGTTTGACCAACGCCATATCTGGCACCCATACACCTCCATGACCTCCCCGTTGCCGGTTTATCCGGTGGCGCGCGCCGAAGGTTGCGAACTGATTTTAGCCAGCGGTGAGAAGCTGATTGACGGCATGTCATCCTGGTGGGCGGCAATCCACGGTTACAATCACCCGCAGTTGAACGCCGCGATGAAAACGCAGATTGATGCCATGTCGCATGTGATGTTTGGCGGCATTACCCACGCCCCGGCCATTGCGCTGTGCCGCCAGTTGGTAGCGATGACCCCAGAGGCGCTGGAGTGCGTTTTTCTCGCGGATTCAGGATCGGTCGCCGTAGAAGTCGCGATGAAAATGGCGCTGCAATACTGGCAGGCTAAAGGCGAATCCCGCCAGCGTTTCCTGACATTTCGTAACGGTTATCACGGTGATACCTTCGGCGCGATGTCGGTCTGCGATCCCGACAACTCAATGCACAGTCTGTGGAAAGGGTATCTGCCGGATAACCTGTTTGCGCCTGCCCCACAAAGCCGCATGGGCGGCGAGTGGGACGAACTGGATATGGTGCCTTTTGCCCGTCTGATGGCCGCACACCGCCACGAAATTGCGGCGGTGATCCTTGAGCCAATCGTACAGGGCGCTGGCGGTATGCGCATGTATCATCCCGAATGGTTAAAACGCATCCGTAAGATGTGCGACCGTGAAGGGATCCTGCTGATTGCCGATGAAATCGCCACCGGATTTGGTCGTACAGGCAAGCTGTTTGCCTGCGAGCATGCCGACATCACTCCGGACATTTTATGCCTGGGCAAAGCGTTAACCGGCGGGACAATGACCCTTTCAGCAACCCTGACCACACGTCAGGTCGCAGAAACCATCAGCAACGGTGAAGCCGGATGCTTCATGCACGGCCCAACCTTTATGGGCAATCCGTTGGCCTGCGCCGTCGCCTCCGCCAGCCTGTCGTTACTCGAAACCGGCGAGTGGCGCGCGCAGGTAGCGGCCATTGAAGCGCAGTTGCGGGCAGAACTCGCCCCGGCGGCGGACTCCAGTTGGGTCGCGGACGTACGCGTGCTCGGCGCCATCGGCGTCATCGAAACCACGCATCCGGTGAATATGGCAGCGTTACAGAAGTTCTTTGTCGAACAGGGCGTGTGGATAAGACCGTTTGGCAAGCTCATCTACCTGATGCCGCCGTACATCATCCAGCCCGATCAGTTGCGTCGCCTGACGCAGGCCGTGAACGAGGCTGTGCGCAATGCAACATTTTTTAGCGATTAATCAGCGGTAAGCTCTACGGTTTCTGGCTACACTTTTTGGCTAACGAGAGGAGTCAGCATGAAACTAATCAGTAACGATCTGCGCGATGGCGATAAGCTTGGGCATCGCCACGTCTTTAACGGCATGGGGTATGACGGGGATAATATTTCCCCCCACCTGGCGTGGGATGACGTACCCGCAGGAACCAAAAGCTTTGTCGTGACCTGCTTTGATCCTGATGCGCCAACCGGCTCCGGCTGGTGGCATTGGGTGGTGGTAAATCTGCCGGCTGATACCCGCGTACTCCCGCAAGGATTCGGCTCCGGGCTGGTTGCACAACCGGATGGGGTGATTCAGACCCGTACAGATTTTGGTAAAGCTGGTTATGGTGGCGCTGCGCCGCCGAAGGGGGAAACCCACCGCTATATCTTTACGGTTCACGCCCTGGATGTGGAGCGTATTGATGTCGATGAAGGTGCCAGCGGCGCGATGGTTGGATTTAACGTCCATTTCCACTCGCTCGCCAGCGCCTCGATTACGGCGATGTTTAGCTAAGCTGTGTTGTGCCGGATGTCGGTTTCGCCTCATCCGGCCTACAAAGCAGACCGTAGGCCTGATAAGACGCGTCAGCGTCGACATCAGGCAATTTTCTACAGAAATTCAGGCAGCAATTGCAGCAGCGTTCCTTGCGCTAACAGCTCGGTCGCGCACTCAATATCCGGGGCAAAAAAGCGATCCTGCGTGTAGTGGGCAACCTGCTCGCGCAGCGCCTGTCGCGCCTGCTCCAGCAACGGACTGGAGGTTAACCCTTCACGAAGGTCAATCCCCTGACACGCCGCCAGCCACTCCACGGCAATCACGCCGCGCGTATTTGCTGCCATCTCCCACAGTCTGCGCCCCGCCGCCGGAGCCATAGAAACATGATCTTCCTGGTTAGCAGATGTCGGCAAGCTGTCCACGCTGTGCGGATGCGCCAGCGCTTTGTTCTCGCTCGCCAGTGCGGCGGCAGTTACCTGAGCAATCATAAAGCCGGAGTTAACCCCGCCATTTTTCACCAGGAACGGCGGCAACTGCGACATATGTTTGTCCATCATCAGCGCAATGCGCCGCTCTGACAACGAGCCGATTTCCGCAATCGCCAGCGCCAGATTATCTGCCGCCATCGCCACCGGTTCAGCATGGAAATTCCCACCGGAGATCACATCGCCCTCTTCGGCAAACACCAGCGGGTTGTCGGAAACCGCGTTGGCTTCAACCAGCAGGACATCCATCACCTGGCGCATTTGTGTCAGACATGCCCCCATCACCTGTGGCTGACAGCGCAGAGAATACGGATCCTGCACTTTTTCACAGTTATGATGCGACTGCGAAAGCGCGCTGGAGTCGGTCAACACATGACGGTACAGCGTTGCGGCATCAATCTGCCCACGCTGCCCTCGCGCGGCATGAATACGGGCGTCAAACGGACGACGGGAGCCCAGCACGGCTTCTGTGGTCAGCGCCCCGCACACCGTCGCAGACGCAAACAGTTCCTGAGCTTCAATTAACCCGCGCAGTGCAAAGGCGGTGGAAGCCTGAGTGCCGTTGAGCAGCGCCAGTCCCTCTTTCGCCTCCAGCGTGATCGGCTCCAGTCCGGCCTTTTTCAGCGCGTCGGTAGCCGGGAGCCATTCCCCCTGCCAGCGCGCTTTACCTTCGCCCAGTAGCGTCAACGACATATGTGCCAGCGGCGCCAGGTCGCCCGATGCGCCCACCGACCCTTTCGCCGGGATCAGTGGATACACCTCGGCATTCACCAGCGCAATCAGCGCTTCAATCACGCTCAAACGAATGCCGGAAAAACCACGCGCCAGGCTGTTGATTTTCAGCACCATAATCAGGCGAACCATTGCGTCATCCAGCGCCTCGCCAACGCCTGCCGCATGCGAAAGCACCAGCGAACGCTGTAAATTCTGCAAATCTTCCGTGGCGATACGGGTCTGAGCCAACAGGCCAAAGCCGGTATTAATGCCATACGCCGTACGGCCTTCAGCGACAATATTATTGACGCAGGCGACGCTGGCGTTGATTGCATCAATCGCCCCGGCATCCAGGTTCAGTTTGACCGGCTGCTGCCAGATTTCACGTAGCTGGGTAAAACTCAGTTGGCCCGGCGTGAGTGTCATGGTGTTCATATCAGCGTTTCTCCTGCGTCGCAGCAATCATTGGCAAATTCAGCCCTTCTTCAACGGCGCACTCCACCGCAATGTCATACCCGGCGTCGGCGTGGCGCATCACCCCGGTAGCCGGATCGTTATGTAAGACTCGGGCGATGCGCGCCGCGGCTTCATCGGTGCCATCGCAAACAATCACCATCCCGGCATGCTGAGAGAAGCCCATGCCAACCCCGCCGCCGTGATGCAGCGACACCCAGGTCGCTCCGCTGGCGGTGTTAAGCAGCGCGTTCAGCAGCGGCCAGTCGGATACGGCGTCTGAACCGTCGCGCATAGCTTCTGTTTCGCGGTTTGGGCTGGCAACAGAACCGGAGTCCAGATGGTCACGGCCAATAACAATCGGCGCAGATACTTCACCGCTGCGCACCATCTCATTAAACGCCAGCCCCAGCTTTTGTCGCCACTCCAGGCCGACCCAGCAGATACGCGCTGGTAAGCCCTGGAAGTTGATCCGCTCACGCGCCATATCCAACCAGTGATGAAGGTGCTTATCATCAGCCACGATCTCTTTCACTTTGGCATCTGTCTTATAAATATCCTGCGGATCGCCCGACAGTGCCACCCAACGGAACGGGCCTATACCGCGACAGAACAGGGGGCGAATATAAGCAGGTACGAAGCCGGGGAAATCAAAGGCGTTTTCCACGCCCATCTCTTTGGCCATCTGGCGAATGTTGTTGCCGTAATCAAACGTCGGCACGCCCATTTTGCTAAACGCCAGCATCGCCTCAACGTGCGTTGCCATTGAACGTTTCGCCGCCTGCACCGTGCCCTGCGGATCGGACACCGCTTTTTCCTGATACTCTTCCCAACTCCATCCGCACGGCAGATAACCATGCAGCGGATCGTGGGCGCTGGTCTGGTCGGTGACCATATCCGGGCGCACACCGCGCTTCACCAGTTCCGGCACAACGTCGGCGGCATTAGCACACAGCGCAATGGAGACAGCTTTACCCTCGCGGGTGTATTTGTCGATACGCGCCAGCGCATCGTCAAGCGATGTCGCCTGCTCGTCGACGTAACGGGTACGCAGACGGAAATCAATTCGGCTTTGCTGGCATTCAATGTTCAGCGAACACGCACCCGCAAGTGTAGCGGCTAGCGGTTGTGCTCCGCCCATGCCGCCCAGCCCGGCGGTCAGCACCCAGCGTCCGCTGAGGTTACCCTGATAATGCTGACGCCCGGCCTCAACGAAGGTTTCATAAGTCCCCTGCACGATGCCCTGGCTGCCGATGTAGATCCAGCTCCCGGCGGTCATCTGGCCGTACATCGCCAGCCCTTTGGCGTCCAGTTCGTTGAAGTGTTCCCAGGTAGCCCAATGTGGCACCAGATTGGAGTTGGCAATCAGCACGCGCGGTGCGTTGTCGTGAGTTTTGAATACGCCTACCGGTTTTCCGGACTGGACCAGCAGAGTTTCATCGGTCTCCAGTTTGGTCAGCGCGTTGACGATGGCGTCATAACATTCCCAGTCCCGCGCGGCGCGGCCAATCCCACCGTATACCACCAGCCCATGCGGATTTTCCGCCACATCGGGATCCAGATTATTCATTAACATGCGCAGCGGCGCTTCGGTCAGCCAGCTTTTGGCCGTTAAGGTGGTGCCGCGTGGGGCACGAATATCCTGCTGACGATATTTGCTATGGGACATGACAGAAAACTCCTCGCGAACGTCGGATAGATAAGAAACATATACTTGTCTATACAAGTCATCGCAAGGGTGATTTTAACAATTAAGATACATTTTTATTATATTGCGTCAGCAATCACGGTTTTCATGTCCTGTATCAGGACATAAACCGCCCTTGCAGGCGATAGCGGGAACCCGGGAACAGCAAGCGGGCATGAGAGACTATGGACGATGCAGACCAGGTCTTACGGCGGATCAGCAGGCAGGGATCGTGTTCTTTGATATTCAGCAGCGCGCACTCTTCAGCGCTGGCACGTACCGCTTCAACAATATGTTCACCTTCCGTCAGCGGGGCGATCAGCGACAGGTATGCGTGCGGCGTGGTCTGGCTGTAATCCTGCGCCAGATACTCCGGCACAATTTCGGCATTCACGCAGCGATCTTCAATCTGTACCGGCAGATCGTTCTCGTAGTGCACCATGACAGAGTGAAAAATGGATGTGCCTTCTTTGACGTTTAACACCAAAGCCTGCTGCGCGTTGGCCTGGGTTTTTTCCAGCGTCAGCACTTCGCACCGGTGCTGATGCTGACGGGCGTTGATTTCATCCGCGATGCTGCGGATTTCAAACAGCGCGGACTGGCCTTTTGGCTCGGCGACAAACGTCCCGACGCCCTGCAAACGCACCAGTAAACCTTCATCCGTTAACTCACGTAGCGCCCGGTTGATAGTCATGCGGCTGAAACCATATTGCGCCACCAGCTCTGCCTCAGAAGGAATGCGATCGTGAGGCTGCCAGATACCGCTGGCAATTTTTTCGCTGATCTCCTGTTTGACCTTTTCGTAAAAAGGAGCCGGAGCAGAACGGGATGGGAGCATGCGTGAGCCTTCCTTAAGCTGAAAATGTGAGTGGGTAGAGTTTACAGGCATTACCCGAACCTGATAAGCGCAACGCCATCAGGTATATCAGTGCCACCAGTGGGCGATTTGCCAGCCTAATCGCGCCGCCACGCGTGCTGCTCTGCCATCATCGTCAAAGCGTGGATTAAATTCAACCATATCCACCGCCAGGAGTTTACCGCTACGACACAGAGGCTCAATCAGTCTCAGCAGCGTCGCCAACGGTACGCCAAGCGCGGCGGGGGCCGACACGCCGGGCATTTCCCACACCGGCAGCACGTCGAGGTCGATTGTCAGATAGATGACATCCAGATTGGCAATGAACTGCGCTAACTGCGCCTGCGCCGTATCGCAATGCAGATCCTCCACCACGGTAACACCGAGCCGCTGGGCCTCATCCCAAAGCGCCTGGGTGTTTGCCGCCCGACTGACGCCGATACAGGCATAGTGAAATTCACGCTGCTGTTCATCGCAAAGCTGCGCCAGCTGGCGAAATGGCGTACCGGATGTAGCTTGTTCAGCTTTGCGCAAATCGAGATGCGCATCGAAGTTGACTATCCCCACCTTCGCCTGCGGGAACGCGTCCAGTACGCCTGCGCCGTGCGCAAAGGCGGTTTCGTGTCCTCCGCCCAAAACGAAGGTACGCATATTCTCGTGCTGACAGTGCTGTACCGCATTGCGTAACGCCTGCTGCGCGCCCTCAAGATCGGGAGCCTGCGCCACAATATTTCCCAGATCCACCAGCCGATAATGCCCATCATGACTGGCTAAATTCGCCAGCGCCTTGCGCAGCACATCGGGTGCTCCGGCAGCGCCCGTGCGCCCCTGATTACGTTTAACGCCTTCGTCGCAGGCAAACCCGAGCAACGCTATCTGCTCGCGGTATATTTCTGGGCTAAACGTCGGGCTCAGGGTGATAGTCTGAAACAGGCGCAGCGCATTCGGCGATTCGGCGCGGTCATCACGACCCTGCCATAGCGCAGGAGAAACGGGTTGCCAGTTGGTCATGCTATTTGTCCTTTGAATACGCGTTGGTAGAGCGGATTGCGCCCGGGTTCATACAGGATCTCGACCGGGAGGGTTGCATCCCACACCACAAAATCGGCCACAAACCCGGCCTTCAATTGACCGTGGGTGGCATGACGCCCAAGCGCCCGGGCCGCATGACGGGTTACGCCCGCCCATGCTTCTTCCGGCGTCAGGCCAAACTGAACACAGGCCATATTCATTGCCCAGTGCAGGCTGATAAACGGACTGGTACCGGGGTTAAAATCTGTCGCTACCGCCATCGGTACCTGATATTGACGCAGCAACGCTACCGGTGGGCGCTGCTGCTCTTTGAGGAAATAGAATGCGCCGGGCAGCAGCACGCCGACCGTACCGCTTTGGCTCATCGCCGCCACGCCCGCTTCATCGAGGTATTCAATATGATCGGCGGATAGCCCTTGGTAGCGGCTTACCAACTGTGCGCCGCCAAGCAATGACAGTTGTTCGACATGGCCTTTAATCGGGATGCCCAGCGCCTGTGCAGCCTGAAACACCCGCTCACTCTGCGCCAACGAAAAACCAACGCTTTCACAGAACAGATCGACGGTCTCAAACAGCCCTTGTTCCCACAATTGCGGCAAAATGGTCTCACACACCAGCGTAATATAGCCGTCAGGATCATCCCGGTATTCCGCTGGAGTTGCATGCGCGGCCAACAGCGTCGGGCTGATTTCAACGATACTCTCTGCCGCCAGCGCTGCCACCACGCGCAATATTTTCTCTTCTGTCGGCAAATCCAGGCCGTAGCCGGATTTTATTTCCAGCAGCGTAACACCTTCTTTGATCAGCTGTTCCATCCGCTGATGGGCTACGTGAAAGAGTTGTTCATCCGTGGCGCTGCGGGTCGCCGATACGGTGGCATTGATCCCCCCACCCTGAGCGCTTATCTGCTGGTAGGAGACACCATTTAGTCGCTGCTCCCACTCACCTGCGCGGTTTCCGCCAAAGACCAGATGCGTATGGCAATCAATCAGGCCTGGCGTAATCAGCCTGCCCTGCATATCAAAAGTATTGTCATGCGTGAGATATAACGATGATTCCGGGACGATATCGCGAATCTTGCCCTGGCGGACGATCAGCGCGTGACCATCCAACAGCCCATATGGGGTACCACGTTCAGGGTCCATAGTCGCCAGACGAACATTGCGCCAGATAACATCATCAGGGAAGAATTGCTGCATTCGACTCACCACTTGTCATAGGTTGTATAGACATTTATTTTTGATTATAGGGATGTTGTCAACCTGAAGAACCATAATTGTTATCTATTTGTGATATAAAGACTCTCCGCGCCAGACATTGCTGCGATAAAAAACAACTTTTTACCTTTTCGCCTTCCCGTTTCGCTCAACTTAGTATAAAAAAGCAGGCTTTAATGGATAACTTTCAAAGCCCGGAGCAACCTGTGAACATATCATCAGTTTCCCGTCTGGCGCTGGCAATGGCTTTTGGCGTGACGCTGACCGCCTGTAGCTCTACGCCGCCCGATCAAATTCCTTCCGATCAAACCGCGCCAGGAACCTCTTCGCGCCCAATTTTGTCGGCCAATGAAGCGAAAAACTTCGTTACTGCGCACTATTTTTCCGCGCTGACGCCAAACACCGCGCCGTGGAGCCCTTCTTCTATTTCTCTGCCTGCACAGCCTGACTTCGTCGTTGGCCCGGCAGGGACTCAGGGCGTCACCCATACCAGCATTCAGGCCGCTGTTGATGCAGCAATCATCAAACGTACTAACAAACGTCAGTACATCGCGATTATGCCAGGCGAGTACCAGGGCACGGTATATATCCCGGCAGCAACAGGTAGCCTGACGCTGTACGGCATGGGCGAAAAACCGCTTGATGTGAAAATTGGCCAGGCCATTGACGGTGAAATGAGCACCGCTGACTGGCGTCGTACGGTGAACCCAGCCGGTAAATACATGCCGGGTAAACCTGCGTGGTATATGTTTGATAATTGCCAGAACAAACGCGGCACGAATATTGGCGTGATGTGTTCTGCTGTCGTCTGGTCGCAAAACAACGGGTTGCAATTGCAGAACCTGACCATCGAAAACAACCTGGGTGACAGCGTTGATGCGGGTAACCACCCGGCCGTTGCACTGCGTACCGATGGCGATAAAGTGCAGATCAACAAGGTCAATATCCTGGGCCGCCAGAATACCTTCTTCGTGACCAATAGCGGCGTACAAAACCGTCTGGAAAACGATCGTCAGCCGCGTACGCTGGTTACCAACAGCTACATTGAAGGCGATGTGGATATCGTTTCCGGTCGCGGTGCCGTAGTGTTCGATAACACCGATTTCCGCGTAGTGAACTCCCGTACCCAGCAGGAAGCCTATGTGTTCGCACCGGCTACCCTGTCAAACATCTACTACGGTTTCCTGGCGATTAATAGTCGCTTCACGGCAAGTGGCGATGGCGTGGCGCAGTTAGGCCGCTCGCTGGATGTCGATTCCAACACTAACGGTCAGGTCGTGATTCGTGACAGCGTGATTAACGAAGGCTTTAACATGGCAAAACCATGGGCTGACAGCGTTATCGCAAAACGCCCGTTTGCCGGTAATACCGGTGCGGAAGATGACAAAGGTGAAATCCAGCGTAACCTGAACGACACCAACTTCAACCGTATGTGGGAATACAACAACCGCGGTATCGGTAGCAAAGTGGTTGCTGAACCTAAGCAGTAAACGTCATTCTCTGATGTAAACCCGGCAGATTCATGCTCTGCCGGGCAATGTGCCGGATGGCGACGAAAATCGCCCTCTCCGGCATACAATTAGTGTTACACCAAACGCGACTTATTAAAGTTAATCAAACTCCCTGCCTTAATAATTTCACGCTCTTCTGCGGTCAGACTTTCCATATACACACTGATTTCACTCACCGCACCATCATCGTGAAGCACATACGCTTCGATTTCTTTACTGCACTCATCTAACGCGCGGCGAATACCGGGAATATAGATATAGTCACCCACTTCAAATGAAGGTTGCTCTGCCATCTGGAGCGGTAGCATACCCCAGTTGATAACGTTGGAACGGTAACGCTTGGTGGCATATTCCTGGGCAATATTTGCCAGGCCGCCAATCACTCTCTGACAGCTCGCCGCCTGCTCGCGCGCCGAGCCATCGCCAGGTTTGACGGCGTAAATCATGCTACCAATCTCAGTATCCAACGGTTGCACATTTTCCTGACCGGCAATCTGTTGGATGCGTTCGAAAACTGACGCCAGTTCGCTGACATCGCCCTCCTCCACGCGCCTTTTTTCCAGCTCCGACGTCGCTTTACTTCTTCCCACATACCCAGGATCTCGTCGAGACAGCGTAAATTCCGCCAGTCCTAGTGGATTAGAGCGATACGATGAGGTTTCACCGGACGGGATAAGTTCATCCGTTGTTGTCACATCATCAAGGATCTTCGAGGCCACTTTCAGCAGAATATTTTCCGTTAATGCGCCCAGTTCCGGCCAGTCTTTAATGTTCGGGCCGTAAATGAGCGGCTGCTGCGTTGCCCCTTTTACGAATCCCTGGTATACGCGACTCTTATAAGGTGCAGGATTAAACGCATAGTCTGGCACCGTATCCCAGCAGTCCAGATCCGTCGCAGCAGTGAGGAATCCTCCGTTGGCTGCCGTAGCCGCAATTGATCGCGCATCCATCAGCGCAACGGCTGACATTTGACCATTGCCCGGTTTCGAGCCTTCACGGTTAGGGAAGTTGCGCGTGGTATGGCGGATGCTAAGACCATTGTTGATTGGCGTGTCGCCTGCGCCAAAGCATGGACCGCAGAATGCGGTTCTGATGACAGCCCCCGCGCCCAGTAAATCTGTAACGACACCTTTCTGTGCTAAATCCATAAACACCGGTTGTGACGAGGGGTAGACAGCAAGCGAGAAAGCATCATTACCGCAGGATTGACCACGTAATGCCTGCGCCGCAGCAATCACGTTTTCATAGTTGCCGCCCGAGCATCCAGCAATGATCCCCTGCTGTACTTTTAAGCGGCCATTTTCTACTTTATCCAACAACGAGAGGCTGGCTTTACCCTGCGCGATACGTGCAGATTCAACTTCAATCTCCCGGAGAATATCCGTCAGATTCTCATTGAGAGTATCAATCTCATAGACATTACTTGGATGGAATGGCAGCGCAATCATCGGCTTAATCGCACTCAAATCAACATGAATGCAACCGTCGTACCAGGCCATAGGCTGCGGACTGAGCTGGCGATAGTCTTGTTCGCGACCGTGTAATGCCAGCCAACTGCGAGTTTCGTCATCCGTTTGCCAGACGGAGCTCAAACAGGTGGTTTCGGTGGTCATAACATCAACGCTGTTGCGAAAATCCGTTGAGAGATGGCGAATACCAGGGCCGACAAACTCCATGACCTTATTTTTGACGTAGCCATTTTTAAATACCGCGCCAATGATCGCTAACGCCACATCCTGTGGACCAACACCTGCTGGGGGTTTCCCGGTCAGATAAACGGCAACGACGTCAGGATAATCAATGTCCCAGGTGTCGTTTAGCAGCTGCTTGACCAGCTCACCGCCCCCCTCTCCTACCGCCATCGTACCCAATGCGCCGTAACGTGTATGGCTGTCTGAGCCAAGGATCATTTTGCCGCCGCCCGCCATCATTTCACGCATGTATTGATGGATAACAGCAATATGTGGCGGCACAAAGATTCCACCGTAACGCTGTGCCGCAGACAGACCAAACATATGATCGTCACCATTAATAGTTCCCCCTACTGCACATAATGAGTTATGGCAGTTAGTCAGAACATACGGCAGCGGAAAACGTTCCATACCAGAGGCTTTTGCAGTCTGAATAATACCGACAAAGGTAATATCGTGTGAGGCTAATGAATCAAACTTAATTTTAAGCTTATTCATATCACCGGACGTATTATGTGCGGAGAGAATCGACCACGCTATAGTTCCTTTTTTCGCATCCTCTTTGCAGATATGCCCTGGCAAAGAATCCTCAGCTACAACTTCATTATTATCGGAGAGATAAACTCCTTTTTCATACAACGTAATCATTTGATACTCCGTAATCCCGTACTTATATTAGTGCGCAGTCAATTAATAATTTGAATCTGGCTTATGGTTTACAGCATGTTCCAGTTAATCAACATGCTCCACCACCACACGCCCAGGGTGATATGGACAATAAAGGTCAGTAAGGTCAGCATGCCTCCCACCAGCCACCACGATTTAATATCGTTATAGCCAACGCCAAAAATAACCGGACCCGCGGCACCGCCATAATGGGTGACCATTCCACCATAGGAGTTAGAGAAGAGTAATGCCAGCGCGGTTAACATCAATGGTGCGCCGGAGACATTCGCCAGCATGGCAAATACCGGCATCATTGCCACAATATATGCACTGCCTGACGCAAAGAAATATCGAACGATAATGCTCAGGAACAAAATAACGAAGAACGCCACATTGCCGTGATTACCAAAGTCGAGGTTGTTTTTGAATAGTTCGGCTAACCAGTCAAAGAATTTCACTTTCGATAATAACGAACTTAACCCGATAATACCGCCATACCAGATTAAGGTATTCCAGCCGCCCTTATTTTTAACCACATCATCCCAGGTAACCACGCCCAACAAAAGCATCATACCCATTACGACAATCGCTACCGTTGATTCATCAACGCTAAGGCTTTTACTGAAAATCCATCCCAATAACGCAAGGACGAAGATACCCAGCAGCATTTTTTCGCGCCCTTTCATTGGCCCTAAATCCTGAAGCCCGGCTTTAGCAATAGTTTTGTTATCAACCTTTTTAATTTCAGGGGGATACATAAAATAGATAACTAAAGGCGTTACCAACAGCATAACCAGTCCAGGCAAAGCTGCTGCAAGTGCCCATCCCCCCCAGCTCAATTGTAAATGACAGATATCATTGATCATTTTCAACGCCAGAATGTTTCCTGCCATCGCAGTAAAAAACATATAGCTGGTCGTTTTGGTAACCATATAGACCGTCATCATCAGGTAGTGACCGACACGGCGCGGGCTCTTATCTGGCTCAGAGCCCAGCGCCACCGCCACGCTATTGATAATGGGCAATACAATTCCTCCCGCTCGCGCGGTATTTGACGGTGTTGCCGGAGCTAATACCAGATCAAGGAATACGGTCACATAGCCAAGACCAAGCGTGGTGTTACCAATTTTACCGATCAGAATATAAGCAATGCGCTTACCCAGCCCCGTCGTCACAAAAGCAGCACTTAACGTAAATGCCGAGAAAACCAACCACGTAGTACCGGAAGCATAACCGCTCAACACACTGCTGGTTTTCAGTACCCCGTGGCCTAAATTTCCGACAACTACCATAGAGGCGGCAACGGCAATCAGTAACACCACCGGTTCAGGAAACGGTTTGATCACCAGTCCGACAATGGCCGCAAGATAAATACCAAACAGCACCCACGCTAGTTCACTTAATCCCGCTGGGGCAGGAATCAAACCAATAATACAGGGGATCGCTAATATTAAAATTAGCTTCCATAATGATTTAACGTTCATTTATTAATCCTGAATAATCTGTACAGGCAATACAGTATTTTCGTTTTTCTGCGATCGCAGAGAAATGAGGCCAATGCTGTCAGGGAAGGAAAACATCACCAGCGAATATTTTTCTGGCGGTCCGAATAACCGAAGCTCTGATAGTTTCAGGTTCATCCCCTTTATTGGTTAAATGAATATCAAGAGTGCCGCCAGGATGTTCGATAGTGATATTCCCGTAATGCGCCCCCGCCGTTACCTGACGCGAAACAGTACCGTTAATGACACAGCTGCTGGCGATAGCTATCGCCCCGGTAATCGCCAGCGCTTTATGGCAAGAGTGCGGCATAAAATAACGAACATTAATTTCGCCGTCGTGTTGAGGTGCAGAGATGAGAATCGGTTTTGGGAGAACCTTATTGCTGACATCACCCAGCCCCATAGCTTCACCGGCCTGTAAACGAATAGACTCAATGCGCGACAATAATTCGTTGTCTGCATCCAGTTCTTCCGCTGATTCATAGCCCGTTTTCCCAAGGTATTCGGCAGGAATAATTACGACAGGTGTCGCCATATCCATACAGGTCACCGGAACTGAGTTGATATAATCGATGTGTTGGCCCGTCGGAAAAATATGCCCGGTTTTAGAACCTGCGGCATTAAGAAACGTCAACGCAATAGGGGCCGATGTTCCCGGGACACCGTCAATTCTTGCCGTTCCTTCATACTCAACAACACCATGCGGCGTCTGTATATCAGCTTCGATAAACGTGTTGGTGTTCACATTGCGAATGCGTACGCGGGTGGTCGGCGTAGAAGCAGCAATCAACCCCTTTTCAATAGCAAACGCACCAACGGCGGAAAGCATATTGCCACAGTTGGGTGTGGTATCGACCCGTTGCTCATGTACCAGTACCTGAGCAAATAAATAATCGATATCAGCGTTGGGGTCGTTTGAAAGACTAATAATCGCGACTTTACTGGTTAACGGATTGCCACCGCCAATGCCATCTATTTCCAACGCATTGCCAGAACCCATAATCCCAATCAATATTTCATCCCGCTGTTTTTCTTCTTCTGGTAAATCTTGTGCTAATAAAAATGCACCCCTGGAGGTTCCTCCACGCATCATAACGCAAGGTATTTTTTTCATAACAATGCTCTCAATATTATTTCCACTACATACATGGTTGCATGTCATGAATAGGGTGGCTAATGACTTTGTTTGTGTGATTAGTGATTTATTTTTATTAATTAAAATTTATGAATTGCGGATACACTGGACACTTTCATCTTAGACAGGGGCTTCCCTGATTGAGTCCGGAGTCAAAATGAAACACGAACTATCGAGCATGAAGGCATTTGTTACGTTGGCAGAGTCCGATTCTTTTAACAATGCCGCCAAGTTACTCAATATTACGCAACCTGCATTAACGCGCAGGATTAAAAAAATGGAAGAGTATTTACACACCCAGCTATTTGAAAGAACAACTCGCAAAGTCACATTAACAAAAGCGGGGGCAATGCTTTTACCTGAAGCCAGAGAATTAATTAGAGCGTTGGATGAGACCATTTTTAACATCAGTGAAATGAATGTTCATCATCACGGTATAGTGACATTAGCCTGTATTCCTACCGCGGTTTTCTATTTCTTGCCGTTGGCAATTGGAAAATTTAATGAACGATATCCCAATATCAAAGTGCGAATTATTGAACAAGGTACGAATAATTGTATGGAATCCGTACTTTGTAATGAGGCAGATTTTGGAATAAACATGAACAACATCACAAATTCCTCTATCGAGTTCACTCCACTGGTTAATGAACCATTTGTTCTGGCTTGTCGACGCGATCATCCGCTCGCTAGTAAGCAGTTGGTTGAGTGGCAAGAATTGCTGAATTACAAACTGATAGGCGTTCGTTCCTCAAGCGGTAACCGATTATTGATTGAACAACATTTGTCCGACAAACCGTGGAAGTTGAACTGGTTTTACGAGGTTCGTCATCTGTCCACTTCGCTGGGTCTGGTTGAAGCTGGACTAGGTGTTTCCGCATTACCAGGGTTAGCAATGCCGCAAACGCCGCATCCAACGCTGATAGGGATCCCACTGGTTGAGCCTGTGATTAGACGCACGCTGGGAGTTATTCGGCGTAAAGACGCTATCCTCTCCCCTCCCGCTGAACGTTTCTTCTCTCTTCTGCTTAATTTATGGGCAGATGATACAGATAGCCTTTGGACATCTGTGGCTAAGTGTCAGGAAAACATGTCGTTTGCTAAATAAGCAAAAAAAACCCGCAATCTTCACAAGATTGCGGATCGTTTGTAACGCCTGGCGTTTTAGTACGCGTTAACCACCACCCACATCGGGCCTTGTCCTACCGCGTAACGACCTTTCTCCGTCAACAGTCCTTGTTCGCCAGCAATCTCGTATACCGCGATATGGTGCGATTTTTGCCCGGCTGCAATCAGGTATTTACCTCTGTTATCGATATTAAAACCGCGCGGCTGAGTTTCGGTAGGCTGGAAACCTTCTTTGGTCAGCACGCTGCCATCTTCAGAGACGCTAAAGACCGTAATCAGGCTGGCGGTACGATCACAGGCATACAGATGACGACCATCCGGTGTGATGTGAATATCTGCTGCCCAACGGGTATCCGCGAAATCAGCAGGCATCATATCCAGCGTCTGCACACACTCAATCTTGCCGTAAGGATCTTTCAGCTCCCAGACATCAACAGAGCTGTTCAGTTCATTCACGCAGTAGGCATATTGCTTATTCGGATGGAACGCCATATGACGCGGGCCCGCGCCTTCAACGGTAGTCACTTCAGCTGGTTCCTGCGCAACCAGATGGCCATCATCGCTAACGTCAAACAGGCAGATACGATCCTGTTTCAACGCCGGAACCCACAGGGTACGGTTATCCGGAGAGATGTTGGCTGAGTGGCAACCATCCAGACCTTCTACCACGTCAACCAGTTCCACCGGCAGGCCATCTTCCAGACGCGTGACGCTCACGCTACCCGCATTATAAGAGCCTACGAACACGAAACGTCCCTGATGATCGGTAGAAATATGCGTCGGGCTACCCGGCAGCGCAGACTCTGCCGCGAAGGTCAGCGCTCCGTCATCAGGCGCAATACGATAAGCCAACACGCGAAACTCCGGGCGCACACCAACATAGAGGTAACGCTTATCCGGGCTGACGACCATCGGCTGTACCTGACCCGGTACATCAACCACCTGCGTCAGCGTCAGAGAACCATCGTGATTCAGGCTCCAGACGTGGATTTGCTGACTTTCAGGGCTGGCGGTATAAACGGTTTGCTTCATGAATACTCCTTTGCTTTTTGGCAGGTGGCTGCAATTGCCTGACACACGCCTAAGGTAGACGCTTTTAACGGTGAATGCTTAATTAAGGCTCAGAATTTTGTCCGGCTCCCGTCTCGGTGTACCATTCCAGCAGACAAAATTCTCAACCTTAATCTGGAAAAAACTATGACCGCACGCGTGATTGCCCTGGATTTAGACGGTACCCTGTTGACCCCGAAAAAAACCTTGCTGCCATCCTCTCTCGAAGCGCTCTCGCGCGCCAGAGAAGCAGGCTACCAACTTATCATTGTCACAGGTCGCCATCACGTTGCTATTCATCCTTTTTATCAGGCACTGGCGCTGGATACACCTGCAATTTGCTGTAACGGTACCTACTTGTATGATTATCAGGCAAAAAAGGTACTGGAATCCGATCCCCTCCCGGTTGACCAGGCATTACAGCTGATCGAAATGCTGGATGAACATCAGATCCACGGGCTGATGTATGTGGATGAGGCCATGCTGTATGAGCGCCCAACCGGGCATGTGGTGCGTACCGCTAACTGGGCACAAACTCTGCCGCCGGAACAGCGCCCGACCTTCACCCAGGTTCCTTCGCTGGCGCAGGCCGCGCATGACGTTAACGCCGTCTGGAAATTTGCCCTGACCGATGAAGATATTCCGAAATTGCAGCAGTTTGGTCGGCACGTCGAGCAACAGCTGGGGCTGGAGTGTGAATGGTCCTGGCACGATCAGGTCGACATTGCCCGTAAAGGCAACAGCAAAGGACGACGCCTGACCCAGTGGATTGAAGCACAGGGCGGGTCAATGGAAAACGTGATTGCCTTTGGCGATAACTTTAACGACATCAGCATGCTGGAAGCCGCAGGTACCGGGGTGGCGATGGGCAACGCGGATGACGCGGTCAAAGCCCGCGCCAACTTCGTGATTGGTGACAACACCACAGACAGCATTGCGAAATTTATCTACTCCCACCTGCTGTAATCAGGCGGTAATCGATACGCTCTTAATTTGCGCGTACAGCCACAGGCCAGGTTTGATACCCAGTTCATCCCTGGCCCACGGGCTGATCCTTGCCCACAGCGTCTTACCGCCCACCTCAAGCTGAACTTCCACCTGACCGTTATCGTCATAACATTGCGCGACTTTTGCCCGGAGAACGTTACGAATACTGGTCTGCTGGGGGGGTTGGAGCACCAGTGAAACATCAGAGGCCTGAATACGAATACGCAGCGCGGTTTGCAGCGGTTGCTCCAGCTTATTGACCCACAGATGCTGATCGCCGAGCGCCAGCGCGGTCATCGCATAGTGTGGATGATGTTCCAGCACGCTGACTTTCAGAATACTGCTTTGCTGTTCCTTAGGCAGCCAGGGGTGCATCACGCTGCTACCCCAGACATCTTCCAACGAACCGAACGCTTTGACCTGCCCGTTCTCCAGCACCATCACTTTATCCGCCAGGTGCAAAATCTCATCAAGCGAGTGGCTGACGTACAGCATCGGAATATTAATTTCACGTGCAAGGCGTTGCAGGTAAGGCAGCAGTTCGCGTTTACGCGGTAAATCCAGCGAGGCTAACGGCTCATCAAGCAGCAATAACTCAGGCGCGGTCAGCAGCGCCCGACCGATGGCGACACGCTGCTTTTCACCGCCAGAAAGACCGCCGGGCAAACGGTCAAGCAGCGGTTCAATGCCCAACAGCGACACCAGCTTATCAAACTGTCCGGCCATGCTTTTCGCCATTCCGTAACGCAGGTTGCCGCGCACTTTATAGTGCGGGAACAGGCGCGCATCCTGGAAAACATAGCCCACCCGGCGTTTTTCCGGCGTTAAACAGATACCGTTCTCGACGTCGTTTAAGACCCGACCGTTGAGCACGATGCGTCCTGACTGCGGCTGCGTCAGGCCGCTGATGGCGTTAATCAGTGAGGTTTTGCCCGCGCCGGAAACGCCAAAAATAGCGGTGATGCCGCTGGCTGGCAGCGTTTCGTTGAGCGTCAGGCAATGCGTCCCCAGCGTCTGGGAGAAATTGAGTTCCAGCATAATTATCGCCCCGTCCGCTCACGGCTAATACGCGCCAGCCATTCAGAAATCAGCAGCGAAATCAGCGCCAACACAATAGAAATGATACACAACCTCGCCGCCGCGCTTTCGCCGCCGGGAGTCTGGATCAGGGTATACATCGCCGAAGGAATGGTGCGGGTTTCGCCAGGAATGTTGGAAACAAAAGTAATGGTTGCGCCAAATTCCCCGAGGGAACGCGCGAACGCCAGCACCGTACCGACAATAATGCCGGGCAGCATCAGCGGTAGCGTAATCGTCATGAATACACGCCAGCGTCCGGCTCCCAGCGTGCGGGCCGCCTGCTCCAGCTTGACGTCGACACCTTCCAGCGCCAGACGAATTGCCCGTACCATCAGAGGAAAAGACATCACCGCCGCAGCCAGCACAGCTCCGCGCCAGCTAAAGGCAAAGGTAATGCCAAACCAGTCGTACAACCATTCGCCAATGAATCCGCGCCGCCCCATGGCGACCAGCAGCAGATAGCCTACCACGACCGGCGGCAGAACCAGTGGCAAATGCAGGACGCTGTCGAGCAGCGCTTTGCCCGGAAACTTGCATCGCACAAGCAGCCAGGCAAAGAAGATCCCAAACGGCAAACTAAACAACACAGCCAGGGAAGAAACTTTCAGGCTCAGGATGACTGCCTGCCATTCAGGATCGGTCAGTATCATTACTTGGTCGTAAATCCATAACGTTTAAAGATTTCAGCAGCCTGCGGTCCTTTCAGATAATCATAGAACGCGCTAACCGTTGCGTTTTTGTGCCCATCAACAATCGCGATAGGGTATTCCACTTTTTTGTGCGAATCTTCCGGGAAAGTCGCAACAACTTTTACGCCCTTACTGGCGACAGCATCGGAACCATAGACGATCCCCAGCGGCGCTTCGTTACGCTCTACCAGCGCCAGCGCACCGCGCACGTCTTCAGCAGGAGCCAGTTTCGGCGCCAGGGTATCCCATGCACCCAGTTTTTGCAGCGCTTCTTTGGCATAAATGCCCGCCGGAACATGTTCCGGATCGCCGACAGCCAGGCGTCCACCATTCAACAGACTGGTCCAGTTGGTTTTGCTGTCAATGGTGAAGTCTTTCTGCGCGCTGGCTTTCGGCGCAACCACCACCAGACTGTTACCCAACAGCGTTGCACGCGTGGCGGTATCAATCGATTTTTTGTCTACCGCATAATCCATCCATTTCTGATCGGCAGAAATAAACAGATCGGCCGGTGCGCCTGCTTCAATCTGACGCGCCAGCGTGGAAGAAGAAGCAAAAGAGGAGACAACATCAACGTTCTTCTCTTTTTTATATTGCGTTGCAATGTCCTGCATCGCGTTGGTCAGCGAAGCCGCTGCAAAAACGGTAATCTTTCCTTCATCCGCCAGCGCATGCCCGGCCACGGTAAGAGAAAGTGTTGCCCCTGCAAACAAGCGTAACCATGTACGTGCCATCTGTAACTCCTTTGTGTTTCGTTATGTAGGCGAAAATATAACGAGTAAACCAGGATTTTCCCAGTGGTTATTGATACCAATTAGAGGTTACACAAAGAAAATATCGGCAGGGAAAGCAAGATCTTGAGAAAACGAGTTGGCAGGCAAAAAATATAAACGCCCGACTGAGCGGGCGTTTGGGGAATCAATGATTCTGTCTGGACTGGTCTTTCTGACCGATAGAGGAGAAGATGTTGAACACTTCACCCAGTCCGTAAATCAGCCCCAGGATGACAGCCATCACCACAGGAACCATAATTACGGCGAATACCAGACTTTTCAATAACTCTAACATGGTCAACTCCAGATATAGTCCTTAGTTGTATTCTAACCACATAACACAGAAAAGCACTCCCCTTTTGTGCGGTTGGCTTTGCGCGCGCGCGGTTTTCCGTCACAATACCCCTTTTGCCAGGAGCTTGTGATGCAGGCCGAAATCCTTCTTACGCTGAAACTTCAGCAAAAACTGTTTGCCGATCCCCGCCGCATTTCTCTGCTTAAGCACATTGCGCTTTCCGGCTCCATCAGTCAGGGCGCGAAGGATGCAGGTATCAGCTATAAAAGCGCCTGGGATGCGATTAACGAAATGAATCAACTCAGCGAGCAGACGCTGGTTGAGCGCGCCACTGGCGGCAAAGGCGGCGGCGGCGCGGTGTTAACGCGCTACGGCCAACGCTTAATCCAGTTGTATGATTTATTGGCGCAAATCCAACAGAAAGCCTTCGATGTTTTGAGCGATGACGATGCCCTGCCACTCAATAGCCTGCTGGCGGCGATCTCTCGCTTTTCGCTGCAAACCAGCGCCCGTAACCAGTGGTTTGGCACCATTACCGCCCGCGACCACGATCAGGTTCAACAGCATGTCGACGTGCTGCTGGCGGATGGCGAAACGCGCCTGAAAGTGGCAATCACTGCGCAAAGCGGCGAGCGTCTCGGGCTTGAAGAAGGCAAAGAAGTACTGATTCTGTTGAAAGCGCCATGGGTGGGAATCACTCAGGACGACGCGATCGCTCAGGCCGCCGATAACCAGTTGCAGGGCACGATTAGCCATATCGAACGCGGAGCGGAGCAGTGTGAAGTGTTGATGACCTTGCCAGACGGCCAGACGCTGTGCGCGACTTTGCCGATAGAGCAGGCCCACACATTAACGGAAGGCGCTAACGTCACAGCATATTTTAATGCGGACAGGGTGATTATCGCCACACTGTGCTGAGTTAATTGACATCAGCCTGAAGAACACGTATCCCTGTTATTCATCGCTGCAAATAATGGGATACAAAATGTCATCGTTGCAAATTTCGCAAGGCACGTTTCGTCTTAGCGACACAAAAACGCTCCAGTTAGATGCGTTGACGTTAAACGCGGGTGATAGCTGGGCGTTTGTTGGCTCTAACGGCAGCGGGAAATCTGCGCTGGCCCGCGCGCTGGCGGGCGAGTTACCGCTTCTGAAAGGCGAACGTCACTGTCAGTTCACACGTATTACCCGACTCTCTTTTGAGCAGCTACAAAAGCTGGTCAGCGACGAGTGGCAGCGAAACAACACCGATCTTCTTAGTCCCGGTGAAGACGACACCGGGCGCACTACCGCAGAAATCATTCAGGACGAAGTTCACGACCCCGCCCGCTGCGCTGCACTGGCGCAGCAGTTTGGCATTTCATCCCTACTTAACAGGCGTTTCAAATACCTTTCCACCGGTGAAACGCGCAAAACCCTACTCTGCCAGGCATTAATGTCCACACCGGATTTACTGATCCTTGATGAACCCTTTGACGGGCTGGACGTGGCGTCCCGTCGCCAGTTAGCAGAGTTGCTCGCTGAGTTGCACCAGGCCGGTTTAACGTTGGTACTGGTGCTTAATCGCTTTGATGAAATTCCTGAGTTCGTGCAGTTTGCCGGCGTACTTGCCGACTGCACGCTGACGGAAACCGGTGCAAAACCCGACCTTCTGCAACAGGCATTAATCGCTCAGCTTGCCCATAGCGAGCGGCTGGAAGGCATCCAGTTACCCGAACCGGATGAGCCTTCGGTGCGCCACACGCTGTCAGATAACGAGCCGCGCATTGTGCTTAACGACGGCACCGTCTCGTATAACGATCGCCCTATCCTGCATCATCTGAGCTGGCGGGTAAATCCGGGGGAACACTGGCAAATCATCGGCCCCAACGGTGCGGGGAAATCAACCCTGCTCAGTTTAATCACCGGCGATCATCCCCAGGGATATAGCAACGACCTGACCCTGTTTGGCCGCCGCCGGGGCAGCGGTGAAACTATCTGGGATATCAAAAAACATATTGGCTATGTCAGCAGCAGCCTGCATCTGGATTACCGGGTAAGCACGACAGTTCGCAACGTTATTCTCTCCGGTTATTTCGATTCAATCGGCATTTATCAGGCCGTCTCCGACAGGCAGCACAAGCTGGTACAACAGTGGCTGGATATTCTGGGCATCGATAAACATACCGCGGATGCACCATTTCATAGTCTTTCCTGGGGGCAGCAGCGGCTGGCATTGATTGTTCGTGCACTGGTGAAACATCCTACGTTGCTGATCCTCGATGAACCGTTGCAAGGATTAGATCCGCTCAACCGTCAACTGATCCGTCGGTTTGTGGATGTCCTGATCGGTGAAGGTGAAACTCAGCTTTTGTTTGTCTCTCATCACGCCGAAGATGCCCCTGCCTGCATTACCCATCGGCTAGAGTTTGTACCCGAGGGTGATATCTACGCCTATCGACAAACCTCTCTGCGTTAATTTTCATGCCAGGGCGTTTATCACGCCCTTTTTTCTGCTTTTTTTTCAGACAAGTGCTGAAATAACAACCTAACATAATGATTTATAATAAAGTAACTGGCAGTATCGAGTGAAAACACCGGAGTGTAAACGATTCCACTAATTTATTCCGTGTCACACTTTTCGCATCTTTGTTATGCTATGGTTATTGCATACCATAGGCTTAACGGAGCGAATTATGAGAGTATTGGTTACAGGTGGTAGCGGTTACATTGGAAGCCACACTTGCGTGCAGTTGCTGAAAAACGGTCACGAAGTGGTGATCCTGGACAATCTCTGCAACAGCAAGCGCAGCGTACTGCCCGTCATTGAGCGTTTAGGCGGCAAGCATCCGACCTTCGTGGAAGGAGACATCCGTAACGAAGCGCTGATAACCGAAATTCTGCACGATCATGCCATTGATACGGTCATCCATTTTGCCGGTTTAAAAGCCGTTGGAGAATCCGTTGCCAAACCGCTGGAGTACTATGACAACAACGTCAACGGCACTCTGCGTCTGGTGAATGCAATGCGCGCTGCTAACGTGAAAAACTTCATTTTCAGCTCCTCCGCGACCGTCTATGGCGATCAGCCGCAAATTCCTTACGTTGAAAGCTTCCCCACCGGCACGCCGCAAAGTCCGTACGGCAAAAGCAAGCTGATGGTGGAACAGATCCTGACCGATCTGCAAAAAGCGCAGCCCGACTGGAGCATTGCCCTGCTGCGCTACTTTAACCCGGTTGGCGCTCATCCATCGGGAGATATGGGGGAAGATCCGCAAGGTATTCCAAACAACCTGATGCCTTACATCGCGCAGGTTGCCGTTGGCCGCCGCGAGTCTCTTGCCATATTTGGCAATGACTACCCTACTGAAGATGGCACCGGCGTACGCGACTACATCCACGTGATGGATCTCGCCGACGGCCACGTTGCTGCCATGGAAAAACTGGCGGGTAAACAGGGCGTACATATTTACAACCTCGGTGCAGGCATCGGCAGCAGCGTGCTGGACGTGGTTAACGCCTTCAGCAAAGCTTGCGGTAAACCGGTGAATTACCATTTCGCCCCGCGCCGTGATGGCGATCTTCCGGCCTACTGGGCGGATGCCAGCAAAGCCGATCGCGAGCTCAACTGGCGCGTGACCCGCACACTGGATGAAATGGCACAAGATACCTGGCACTGGCAGTCACGCCACCCGCAGGGATATTCGGATTAAGGACCAATCATGACGCAATTCAATCCTGTCGATCATCCACATCGCCGTTTTAACCCGCTCACCGGGCAGTGGATCCTCGTATCACCACATCGCGCCAAACGCCCGTGGCAAGGGGCGCAGGAAACTCCGTCTAAGCAGGTACTGCCTGCACATGACCCGGACTGCTTCCTGTGCGCTGGCAATACGCGCGTTACCGGCGACAAAAACCCGGATTACACCGGGACCTATGTCTTTACCAATGACTTTGCAGCGCTGATGTCCGATACCCCGGACGCGCCGGACAGTCACGATCCGTTGATGCGCTGTCAGAGCGCGCGCGGTACCAGCCGTGTAATTTGCTTCTCGCCCGATCACAGCAAAACGCTGCCGGAACTCAGCGTCCCTGCGCTAACAGAAATAGTGAAAACGTGGCAGGAGCAGACCGAAGACTTAGGCAAAACCTATCCCTGGGTGCAGGTATTTGAGAATAAAGGCGCAGCGATGGGGTGCTCGAACCCGCACCCACACGGACAAATTTGGGCCAACAGCTTTTTGCCTAACGAAGCCGAACGTGAAGATCGCCTGCAGAAAGCATACTTCGCCGAACAAGGCGCGCCGATGCTCGTTGATTACGTCCAGCGTGAACTGGCGGACGGTAGTCGGACGGTCGTTGAAACTGAGCATTGGCTGGCAGTCGTGCCCTACTGGGCGGCATGGCCGTTCGAAACGCTGCTGCTGCCGAAAGCGCATGTTCTGCGTATCACCGATTTGACCGACGAACAGCGCGCTGATCTGGCGCTGGCGTTGAAAAAACTGACCAGTCGTTACGACAATCTGTTCCAGTGCTCATTCCCCTACTCCATGGGCTGGCACGGCGCGCCGTTTAACGGAGAAGAAAACCAACACTGGCAGTTGCACGCACACTTTTATCCACCGCTGCTGCGTTCCGCAACCGTGCGTAAATTTATGGTCGGATATGAAATGCTGGCAGAAACCCAGCGCGACCTGACGGCAGAACAAGCGGCTGAACGACTGCGTGCGGTCAGCGACATCCATTTTCGCGAATCCGGAGTTTAAATAATGAGTCTGAAAGAAAAAACACAATCTCTGTTTGCTGAAACATTTGGCTACCCTGCCACCCATACTATTCAGGCACCGGGCCGTGTAAACCTGATTGGCGAACATACCGATTATAACGACGGCTTCGTTCTGCCCTGTGCTATCGACTATCAAACCGTGATTAGCTGTGCGACACGCGATGACAGAAAAGTTCGCGTTATCGCGGCTGACTACGATAATCAAATGGACGAGTTCTCTCTGGACGCGCCAATAATCGCTCATGACAGCCAGCAGTGGTCAAACTACGTGCGTGGCGTGGTGAAGCATCTGCAAAAACGCAACGATGCGTTTGGCGGCGCGGATCTGGTGATCAGCGGTAATGTGCCTCAGGGCGCAGGCTTAAGCTCTTCGGCTTCGCTGGAAGTGGCAGTAGGCACCGTGTTCCAGCAGCTTTATCATCTGCCGCTCGACGGGGCGCAGATTGCCCTGAACGGCCAGGAAGCTGAAAACCAGTTTGTCGGCTGTAACTGCGGCATTATGGATCAGTTGATCTCGGCGCTTGGCAAGAAAGATCATGCGCTACTGATCGACTGCCGTACGCTGGGCACCAAAGCCGTTTCCATGCCTGAAGGCGTGGCGGTGGTAATCATCAACAGCAATTTTAAACGTACGTTGGTGGGTAGCGAGTACAACACCCGTCGCGAACAGTGTGAAACCGGGGCGCGTTTCTTCCAGCAACCTGCCCTGCGTGATGTCAGCTTTGAAACCTTTAGCGCAGTTGCTCACGAACTGGATCCGATTGTCGCCAAACGCGTTCGTCACGTGATCACGGAAAATGCGCGTACCGTTGAAGCCGCACAGGCGCTGGAAAAAGGTGACCTGCTGCGCATGGGCCAGCTGATGGCGGAATCTCACGCCTCAATGCGCGATGACTTTGAAATTACCGTGCCGCAAATTGATACGCTGGTCGAGATTGTCAAAGCGACCATCGGCGATAAAGGCGGTGTCCGTATGACCGGCGGCGGCTTCGGCGGCTGCATCGTGGCACTGATCCCGCAAGATTTGGTGCCGGCCGTACAGCAGGCTGTCGCCGAACAGTATGAAGCCAAAACCGGTATTAAAGAAACATTTTACGTCTGTAAACCTTCACAAGGAGCCGGACAATGTTAAACGAAATCCCTGTGCAGGCTCCGGACGGTCAGCCGTTTCGCCTGCTCACCCTGCGCAATGACGCAGGGATGGTCGTCACGCTCATGGACTGGGGCGCAACGCTGCTCTCTGCACGTATTCCGCTTAGCGATGGTAGCGTGCGCGAAGCCCTGCTCGGTTGCGCCAGTCCGGAACAATACCCGGAGCAGGCTGCGTTTCTGGGCGCTTCAATTGGTCGCTACGCTAACCGTATCGCCAACAGCCGCTATACCTTTGACGGCGAAACCATTGAATTGCTGCCAAGCCAGGGTGATAACCAACTGCACGGCGGACCGAACGGTTTCGACAAACGTCGCTGGCAGATAGTGAATCAGAATGACCGTCAGGTGCTGTTTGCCTTAACGTCTGACGATGGCGACCAGGGTTTCCCTGGTAATCTTTGCGCCACCGCGCAGTATCGCCTGACTGACGATAATCGGATTTCGATAACCTACCGTGCCACGGTTGATAAGCCCTGCCCGGTAAATTTGACGAATCATGTCTATTTTAATCTAGACGGTGACAAAACAGATGTGCGCCAGCACAAGCTGCAAATTCTGGCGGACGAGTATTTACCCGTAGACGAAATGGGCATCCCGCATGACGGGCTGAAATCCGTAGCTGGTAGCACTTTCGATTTCCGCACGCCTAAAATTATCAGCAGTGAATTTCTTGCCGATGACGATCAGCGCAAGGTGAAAGGTTACGATCACGCCTTCCTGCTTCAGGCACAGGGCAATGCGCGTACACCGGTCGCTCGACTGTGGTCCCAGGATGAAAAACTGCAGATGGTGGTATACACCTCCGCCCCGGCATTGCAGTTTTACTCCGGCAACTTCCTCGGCGGTACACCATCTCGCGGACCAGACGCCTACGAAGACTGGCAAGGTCTGGCGCTGGAAAGTGAGTTTCTCCCGGACAGCCCAAACCATCCAGAGTGGCAGCAGCCGGACTGCTTCTTACGCCCGGGTGAAGAGTATGCCAGCGTGACGGAATATCAGTTTATTCCAGTCTGATCCTTTCCCCTCACAGGCCCGATGACGTAACGTAGCGGGCCTGTTATTTGTTTATCACAGTAGAACCGCTCAAATCCCCACCACTCAAAGACAAAATCGCAACCTTGAATTCACAAGAACCTTACACTGTGGCGCTATTTTCGCTATGGTTATGCGTAAGCATTGCCGCTGACGCTTTACGGCAATATAATGAGAATTATTATCATTCAATATGATTTATAGGAGTGAGTGTATGGCTGTAACTAAGCTGGTTCTGGTACGTCACGGTGAAAGTCAGTGGAACAACGAAAACCGTTTTACCGGTTGGTATGACGTTGATCTGTCAGAGAAAGGCGTGGGCGAAGCAAAAGCGGCAGGTAAACTGCTGAAAGAAGAAGGCTACAGCTTCGATTTTGCTTATACCTCTGTGCTGAAACGTGCCATCCACACCCTGTGGAACGTACTGGACGAACTGGATCAGGCCTGGCTGCCGGTTGAAAAATCCTGGAAACTGAACGAACGTCATTACGGCGCGCTGCAGGGTCTGAACAAAGCGGAAACCGCTGAAAAATACGGTGACGAGCAGGTTAAGCAATGGCGTCGCGGCTTTGCGGTAACGCCACCGGAACTGACCAAAGATGACGAGCGTTATCCGGGTCACGATCCGCGCTATGCGAAGTTGACCGACAAAGAGTTACCGGTTACCGAAAGCCTGGCGCTGACCATCGATCGCGTTATCCCCTACTGGAACGAAACCATTCTGCCGCGCATGAAAAGCGGTGAGCGCGTAATTATCGCCGCTCACGGTAACTCTCTGCGTGCGCTGGTTAAATACCTGGATAACATGGGCGAAGATGAGATCCTTGAACTGAACATCCCAACCGGCGTACCGCTGGTATATGAGTTCGACGAAAACTTCAAACCAATCAAACACTACTATTTGGGTAACGCTGACGAGATCGCAGCAAAAGCGGCAGCCGTTGCGAACCAGGGTAAAGCGAAGTAATTTTCATCCCGGGTCAAACGAAAAAAGCGTGGAATGCTCCACGCTTTTTTATTGTCGGATGACGGCGTTGCCTTATCCGGCCTACCGAGCGTAGCCCGGATGAATTTTTTAACCGCGGCGCGCTTTTACTGCATCCGCCAGCTGGCGCAACACCGCATCGGTATCTTCCCAGCCAATGCAGGCGTCGGTGATGCTCTTACCGTAAGTCAGCGGCTCACCGCTATCCGGGTTCTGATTACCTTCTACCAGATGGCTTTCGATCATCACGCCAATAATTGCTTTTTCGCCCCCAGCAACTTGTCCGCAAACATCTTTCGCGACATCCATCTGCTTTTTGAACTGCTTGCTGGAGTTGGCATGGCTAAAGTCGATCATCACCTGCGCTGAAAGCCCTGCTTTGATCAGACCTTCTTTCACGTCGGCAACGTGCTGAGCACTGTAGTTCGGCTCTTTGCCGCCACGCAAAATAATATGGCAATCGCCATTACCACTGGTATTTACGATCGCCGAATGACCCCATTTGGTCACAGACAGGAAGCAGTGCGGCGCTCCTGCGGCGTTAATCGCATCAATCGCTACTTTTATCGTGCCATCAGTACCGTTTTTAAAGCCAACCGGGCAGGACAGACCAGACGCCAATTCGCGATGCACCTGAGATTCTGTGGTACGTGCCCCAATCGCGCCCCAGCTCATCAGGTCGGCGAGGTATTGCGGCGTAATCATATCGAGGAATTCACCCGCTGCAGGCAATCCGCTGTCATTGATATCCAGCAGCAGTTTACGCGCAATGCGCAGCCCATCGTTGATCTGGAAGCTGTTGTCCATGTGCGGATCGTTGATAAGCCCTTTCCAGCCTACGGTAGTTCGCGGTTTTTCAAAATAGACGCGCATAACGATTTCAAGCTCGCCTTTTAACTCTTCACGCAGTGCCAGCAGGCGAGCGGCATACTCTTTGGCGGCTGCCGGATCATGAATAGAGCAAGGCCCAATCACTACCAACAGGCGATCGTCACTCCCTTTCAGGATTTTATGAATCGCCTTACGGGCATGAGCCACCGTGTTTGCGGCATTTTCAGTAGCGGGGAATTTTTCCAACAATGCGACTGGCGGTAATAACTCGTTGATCTCTTTAATGCGTAAATCGTCGTTCTGATAATTCATGATTATTCCAGCGTTGCCATACTTATATAAATGAATGCAATCCCTCCAATCTATATCTTCAGTCATAAAGTGTAAACGGGGTTTTACACTTTGGACGGATTAATCCTGGAATTGGCCAAAAAAACGCAATAAAGTAGCGAAAAACGAGATCCAACCTACAATTTATAACTGTAACAGCTTTAATTTTCATAAATTTCAAGATTCTATGCTGGGTTTAATTTCTCTGGCAAAACTATTAACCACATATTGATGATGTAACTGGCACATGCACTGTTGGAAGACGTTATCCGACATATCGACCATAACAGGAGCATATTATGCATATGACAAAGCTGGCTTCACTCTTTCTTACCGCTACACTCAGCCTCGCCAGCGGCGCGGCGCTGGCAGCTGAAACCAATACGCAGTCCAATAACGGCCAGGCAAATTCCTCGGCGGATGCCGGTCAGGTCGCCCCAGACGCACGCGAAAACGTGGCACCAAATAATGTCGACAACAGTAACGTGAATTCGGGTGGCACAATGCTGCACCCGAACGGTTCATCAATGAACCATGAAGGGATGACCAAAGATGAGATGCACAAAAACACCATGTGTAAGGACGGTCGCTGCCCTGATGTGAATAAGAAGGTTGAGACCGGAAACGGCATTAACAATGATGCTGAGACAAAAACTGATGGCACTACGCAGTAACGCTGAAAATAAAGCTAATAATGGGAGAGCAATAGCTCTCCTTTTTAATTTTATCATCCCAAAAACGGTATGATGGCATACAGTAAAGATGAGAATAACAAAGGGATGGCATAATGGCGCACTCGCATACTCATACTTCTTCTGAGCAACCCAAGGACAATAATGCCCGCCGCTTGATGTTTGCATTCTGCATTACAGCCGGATTTATGTTGGTTGAAGTGGTGGGTGGAATACTTTCAGGTTCACTGGCCTTGTTGGCCGATGCCGGGCATATGCTCACTGATGCCGCAGCGCTCCTTTTTGCGCTACTGGCCGTCCGGTTTTCCCATCGCCCGCCCACAATACGACACACCTTCGGCTGGCTGAGGCTCACGACACTGGCCGCGTTTGTTAATGCCATCGCATTGGTCGTGATCACCATTTTAATCGTCTGGGAAGCCATTGAGCGCTTCCATACGCCCCGCCCCGTGGCTGGCGGCATGATGATGGTTATAGCTGTCGCGGGTTTACTGGCTAACGTGCTGGCTTTTTGGGTTCTACACCGCGGCAGTGAGGAGAAAAACCTGAACGTCCGCGCCGCGGCACTACATGTGATGGGCGATTTACTCGGCTCGGTCGGGGCGATCATCGCTGCGCTGATTATTATCTGGACGGGCTGGACGCCTGCGGACCCGATTCTCTCGATTCTGGTTTCCGTGCTGGTACTGCGTAGCGCCTGGCGACTGTTAAAGGATAGCGTTAATGAATTACTGGAAGGCGCCCCGCTGACGCTGGATATCGCCGCACTGCAGCGCCATCTCAGCCGGGATATCCCCGAAGTCCGCAATGTGCACCATGTCCATGTCTGGATGGTGGGTGAAAAACCGGTAATGACGCTGCATGTGCAGGTGGTCCCGCCGCACGATCACGACGCGCTGCTGGAGCGTATTCAGCATTTCCTTATCCATCACTACCAGATTGAACACGCCACGATCCAGATGGAGTATCAGCCGTGTAATGGGCCGGACTGCCACCTGTATCAGGGGGTATCCGGCCATTCACACCATCACTATTAATGGGACAGCGCGTGGGAACCCCGCTCGCGCGCGCTGTTAATCCACATTCTGCTACCGTTCAGGGCGATAACCGTCAGGATCACATATTCCAGCGACATGGCATATACGCCTTGCAGGGCGAAAATCACTACGCTTATTACGTTAATGATCACCCACAGCAGCCAGTTTTCAACGTACTTACGCGTCATCAGGATCATCGCCGCAATCGACAACACCATCATGCAGGAGTCCCAGAACGGGAATGCATCGGGTTGCAACTCAGGCACAACAACCTGCAATCCTAATGCCTGCATAATGTTCACCGCAATGCGGGTCAGGAACGCAAAGACCAGATCGATATAGACCGACATCAGGCCGATCGCCACCACGCAAGCCGCCAGCCAGCCGATCGCTTTTGGTAACGGCAGCCAGCGAATTTTCAGTTCCGCTTCATGCTGGTTGGTTTGCCTGGACCAGGCATACCAGCCGTAGATGTTGGCGGCAAAGAAGAAAACTTGCAGCAACAGGCTTGCATAGAGCTGGATCTGAAAGAAGATAATCGCAAACAGCGTGACGTTTATCAGGCCGAAGAAGTAATTGCTGATTTTCTCAAGGCTCGCCAGGCCAATACACAGCAACCCAGCGATCGTCCCCACAGCTTCGATCCACGACAGATCGTAACCGCCAGCGCCAATCGGAATATGTACCAGAATGTTCTGCGTGCTAAAAAAGTCCATCTTTTCCCCCAGAGCAAAATAATTAATTAAGCTCGAAGTGTAGCCGCAAATTCCAACATGCGGTTTAACGGCAACAACGCCCCTTCTCGCAGCGCAGCATCAACATGTATCTCATGAGCCGCTCCGCCTTGTTCCAGGCCCTCAGCAATCGCCTTGAGGCCGTTCATCGCCATCCACGGACAATGCGCACAGCTGCGGCAGGTTGCCCCCTCACCAGCCGTCGGCGCTTCAAGCAATTCTTTATCCGGAACGGCCTGCTGCATTTTGTAAAATATGCCCCGGTCAGTCGCCACAATTAGCTGTTGATGCGGTAACGATTTAGCGGCGTTGATTAACTGGCTGGTTGAGCCAACCGCATCGGCCATATCAACGATAGACTGAGGGGACTCCGGGTGCACCAACACCGCGGCATCAGGGTAAAGCCCTTTCATGCGTGTTAAAGCCTGAGTCTTAAATTCGTCATGGACGATACAGGCCCCCTGCCAACAAATAACATCTGCACCGGTCTGTTTTTGGACGTAGTTGCCCAGATGTCTGTCCGGAGCCCAGATGATTTTTTCACCTAAACTATCAAGATGCTCAATAAGTTCTACCGCGATACTGGATGTGACGACCCAGTCCGCACGTGCTTTAACGGCGGCTGAGGTATTGGCGTAAACCACCACGGTACGATCGGGGTGCGCATCGCAAAACGCGCTGAACGCATCAATCGGACAGCCCAGATCTAATGAGCATTCCGCCTGTAGGGTCGGCATCAGGATGGTCTTTTCCGGGCTGAGGATTTTGGCGGTTTCCCCCATAAACCTCACGCCTGCAACCAACAGCGTAGAGGCAGAATGTTTTGAGCCGAAACGCGCCATCTCCAGAGAATCAGAAATACAACCACCGGTCTCTTCGGCCAACTGCTGAATTTCGGGATCGGTGTAATAGTGCGCGACCATAACGGCATCACGCTCTTTCAGCAGGCGCTTGATTTTTTCACGATAAAATTGCTTTTCATCCACACTCAGCGTGGCTGGCTTCGGCGGAAACGGATAAATTGCTGCTTCTGGATTAAACATCACGCTCATCTTGCTTTCTCGTTTTACTGGCTTAACGAAATAACCGATTAAAAGCGTGACGCACGCCGTATTCGGTTAGATTTGTTTTATATGCTAAACAAGATAGCGGATTGGCGTAAGAAAGTCACAATAATTGCGTGTGAGGAATGCCGGAAGGCGACTGACGTCTTATCCGGCCTACGTGAATAGTGTCGTCTGTAGGACTGATAAGCGAAGCGCATCAGGCAAGCAGCTTCGAATCTTATAAATCGCAGATAGCAAAAAGGCGCCTTTAGGGCGCCTTTTTACACTGGTGGGGCGTGCAGGATTCGAACCTGCGACCAATTGATTAAAAGTCAACTGCTCTACCAACTGAGCTAACGCCCCCGTATGGGGTTTACTTCTTTATACTTTCAGGATGGTGGGTCGTGCAGGATTCGAACCTGCGACCAATTGATTAAAAGTCAACTGCTCTACCAACTGAGCTAACGACCCGCTCGGGTATAACCTGAAAATTTTTACTCGGTGCCACCAATAAATTGGTGGGGCGTGCAGGATTCGAACCTGCGACCAATTGATTAAAAGTCAACTGCTCTACCAACTGAGCTAACGCCCCGAGTGGTGGGTGATGACGGGATCGAACCGCCGACCCCCTCCTTGTAAGGGAGGTGCTCTCCCAGCTGAGCTAATCACCCGATACTGCGCTGGATACTACTTACTAACTAAGTTAGTGGTGGGTCGTGCAGGATGACTCGACTTCGTCTCGCCCTACGGGCCGTTGCTTACGCAACGTTATCCTTCACGTTTTACTATCGCGTTCCACCAGAACGATTGGTGGGTCGTGCAGGATTCGAACCTGCGACCAATTGATTAAAAGTCAACTGCTCTACCAACTGAGCTAACGACCCACTTTTTTTGCCGCTTTCGGGCTGTTTGATATCCCTTGGCAACGGCGGCATATATTACTGATTTCAGATTTTAGCGCAACAAAAATTTCGATGTAAATAACTCAACTGCTTAGGAATCACACGACGCGACCAGAATTAACACGATTTCTGGTCGCATGGTGTTCATTACATCGCGCCAAGGCGTTTTTGCGCTTGTTTCGCGCCATCAGTGCCAGGGTATTTAGTGATAACCTGCTGATAAACGGCTTTCGCTTTCTCTTTATCACCTTTGTCCTGCATGATGACGCCGACTTTATACATCGCGTCTGCAGCCTTTGGTGATTTCGGGAAGTTTTTGACTACTGAAGCAAAATAGAACGCTGCATCATCTTTTTTCCCCTTGTTGTAATTCAACTGACCCAGCCAGTAATTCGCATTTGGCAGGTAAGTTGAGTCTGGGTACTTTTTAATGAAGTTCTGAAATGCTTCAATCGCGTCATCCTGGCGGGATTTATCCTGCACCAGAGCAATGGCCGCATTGTAATCGGTATTCGCATCGCCAGTTTGTACCGGAGCACCTGACGCTGCCGCTGCACCCGCATCAGGTGCAGGGGTTGCTGCTGCCCCGCTCTGATCGCCGCCCGCAGATTGCGCCGCAGGTGCACTACCGCTGCCAAGATTATTCATCTGCAGCAATATCTGCTTCTGGCGTTCAACAACCTGATTCAGTTGATACTGATTTTCCTGAATTTGACCGCGCAGGGAATCAATATCGGACTGATTATCGGAGAGTTGTTGCTGGAGTTGGGTTAAAAGCTGACTGTGAGCGTTAGAAATACGCTCGAGTTGAGTGACACGGTCTTCGACCGAGCCAGAACCGACACTACTGATTGGCGCCTGTGCAAAAGCGGCCCAGGGGGCCGCTATGCCAACCAGTAACGACAGACTCAACAGATGATGTCTGAAGTTACTGCTCATGCAATTCTCTTAGTAAACCAGTACGGCGCGACGGTTTTTGGCGTAAGCCGCTTCGTCATGACCCAGTACTGCAGGTTTTTCTTTACCGTAAGAAACGATGGAGATCTGGTCAGCAGAAACGCCTTTACCCTGCAGGTACATCTTAACGGCGTTCGCACGACGCTCACCCAGGGAGATGTTGTACTCAGGAGTACCACGTTCGTCCGCATGACCTTCTACGGTGACTTTGTAAGACGGGTTGCTACGCAGGAAGTTAGCGTGAGCATCCAGCATTGCAGCGAAGTCAGAACGGATATCGTACTTGTCCAGATCGAAGTAAACGATGTTGTTCTGCTGCAGCTGTTGCATCTGAAGACGCGCTTGCTCTTCAGAAGACATGTTGCCGCTGCCGTTTGCATCCATACCAGTGCCGGCACCCAGCATGCCTTCGCTGCCGTCATTGCTGGCGTTCTTGTTAGAAGAACACGCTGCAATAGCCATAACAGGCAGAGCAATCATCAGCCCTTTCAGCACTTTGTTCAGTTGCATTTCAATGATTCCTTTATTAATCAATTATTTATTATCACAGATACGGCGACCAGGCAGGGAATTTAACCTGTCCATCAGTTGCCGGAAGACGCGCTTTGAAACGCCCATCTGTAGAAACCAAATTCAGCACGGATCCCATCCCCTGAGAAGAGCTGTAGATTACCATAGTGCCGTTAGGTGCCAGACTTGGCGTTTCGTCCAGGAACGTTGACGACAGAACTTGTACGCCACCCGCTACCAGATCTTGTTTGGCAATGTGTTGCTGACCGTTGGCCGAGCTTACCATTACCATAAATTTACCGTCGCTGCTCACATCCGCATCCTGGTTTTGCGAACCTTCCCAGGTAATGCGCTGCGGAGCACCGCCGTTGACGTTAACTTTATATACCTGCGGACGACCGGCCTGGTCAGACGTAAAGGCCAGGTTTTGGCTGTCCGGGAACCAGGTAGGTTCCGTGTTGTTGCTACGACCATCCGTCACCTGACGGATCTGACCGGAACCAATGTCCATGACATACAGGTTCAGGCTACCGGTTTTAGACAGGGCAAACGCCAGTTTGCTGCCATCCGGAGAAAACGCAGGCGCACCGTTGTGACGTGGGAACGAGGCTACCTGACGAACCGCGCCGTTAGACAGTGTCTGAATAACCAGTGCAGAACGACCGCTTTCGAAGGTAACGTACGCCAGTTTTGAACCGTCCGGGGACCACGCCGGAGACATCAGCGGCTGCGGAGAACGGTGTACCACGAACTGGTTGTAACCATCGTAGTCGGACACACGTAATTCGTACGGGAACTGACCACCGTTGGTCTGAACAACATAAGCGATACGGGTACGGAATGCACCTTTAATGCCGGTCAGTTTTTCAAACACTTCGTCACTTGCAGTATGGCCCGCGTAACGCAGCCACTGCTTGTTCACTTTATAGGTGTTCTGTGCCAGTACGGTACCCGGTGCGCCACCGGTGTCAACCAGCTGATAGGCAACGCTGTAAGAACCATCCGGGTTCGGCGTAACCTGGCCGACGACTACGGCATCAATGCCCAGCGCAGACCAAGCGGCAGGTTGAACTTCCTGCGCGGTACCGGGCTGCTGAGGCAGACGAGAACGGTCTAACGGGTTAAATTTACCGCTGTTACGCAGGTCAGCACCTACGATACCACCGATATCTTCAGGTGCAGCACCCGGTCCTGCCCACTGGAAGGGGACAACACCAATCGGGCGCGCCGAGTCCACCCCCTGGGTGATCTCGATACGTACTTCTGCGTGCAGCACCGCTGCCCACAGCATCAGAAAACCAAATGCTACTCGTAATGCCTGCTTCATCATATCTCCCTTATCTGGACGGAAAGCCCACGATAATTTAGCAGAATGTTAACAAACTCAAATACACAAAACTACCAGAACTCTGCCTCAACCTTAGACCGTTTCCCCTGATTTCTCAGGGGGCGTTATTACAGTTTGAAGTCCAGTTTGGCATCTTTTACTTTTTCATAAACTGCCTGGCTAGGCGGTTTAGGAATTCTGGCGGTTTTCGCAGCCGTCAGCGCAGCCTGACACAATGCCGGATCCCCGCCCTCTTCGGTCACATCCAGTAACAGACCATCGGGTGCTAACTTGATATGTAATACGCAAGATTTACCTGCATACAAATCTGCACCATACAGACGGCTCTGGATCGCATTACGAATTTGAGATGCGTAAGCACTGATATCAGCGCCAGATGCACCGCCATTGGCACCACTTGTACCACTATCTTTCGCCGGTTGGCCGTTTCCTTTCGCTCCACCGCCCGATTTCGGTGCATTCTTACCGGAGCTCAGGTCGCCCAACAGGTCGTCAACGCCAGAGGCTGCAGCGGCTTTTTCGGCCGCAGCCTTTTTAGCAGCAGCTGCTTTATCTGCCGCAGCTTTCTTATCGGCAGCGGCTTTCTCAGCTGCAGCTTTTTTGTCTGCCGCTGCTTTTTCTGCAGCGGCTTTCTTATCAGCCGCCGCTTTTTCAGCAGCGGCAGCTTTCGCGGCAGCGGCTTTTTCAGCTTTCTCAGCAGCAGCTTTCTCGGCTGCAGCTTGCTTAGCGGCCTCAGCCTGTGCTTTCTTCGCAGCGTCCGCAGCTGCCTTAGCAGCTTGTGCTTCTGCAGCTTTCTTCGCATCAGCGGCGGCTTTAGCGGCTTCAGCCTCAGCTTTTTTCTGTGCGTCCGCAGCGGCTTTCTTCGCGGCATCTGCCGCTTGCTTCGCCTGAGCATCAGCTTTAGCCTTCGCGTCTGCAGCAGCCTTCGCCGCAGCCTCTTCAGCCTGTTTCTGTTGCTCTTGCGCTTTCGCTGCGGCGGCTTCAGCTTGCTTCTGCTGTTCCGCCTGTTCGCGCACTTTTTCCTGCGCGGCTAAACGTTCTTTTTCCAGCTGCTTCAGTCGCTCTTGCTCAGCTGCCTGCTTCTCGCGAAGTTCTTCAGCTTGCTGCTGCGCCTGCTTTTCACGCTGCTCTTCAGCACGTTTCGCACTTGCCTGCTGTTGCTGCTGCCTGTCGTACTGTTGCACAACGGCGCCAGGATCGACCATAACGGCGTCGATGGACGAACCGCCGCCGCCGCCGGCTGAAGCATCAATGTGCTCATCGAACGAACTCCAGATCAGCGCTGCAAATAAAATGACATGCAGCACCGCTGAAATAATTATCGCCCTTTTGAGCTTGTCGTTTTGTTCGGTTGCCTTTGACACTCTCGGTTCCCAAAAAACTGTTCGCCTGTTACGTGCTATCTTTCAAGCCAGCAAAACGCAGTCATCAGATTGGCTGCGTCATCAAGCCAACCGATTTTACGCCTGCACTGTGTAACAAGTTCAGCGCTTTAATTATTTCATCATAAGGCACGTCTTTCGCACCACCGATTAAAAAGACCGTTTTCGGATTGGTCTGCAGGCGGCTTTTCGCCTCCGCGATAACCTGCTCCGGCGGCAGTTGATCCATACGATCTTTCTCAACCACCACGCTGTATTGCCCAATACCGGAAACTTCAATAATGACCGGGGGTTCGTCGTTACTGCTGACGGCTTGCGACTCGGTCGCATCCGGCAGGTCGACTTCCACACTCTGCGTAATGATCGGCGCGGTTGCCATAAAGATCAGCAACAGCACCAGCAGTACGTCGAGCAGCGGTACAATATTGATTTCGGACTTGAGTTCGCGACGACCTCGTCCACGCGTTCTGGCCATGGCTTACCCCTTGTTGCTCTCGCTAACGGTAAACGCCTGGCGGTGCAGAATCGCGGTGAACTCTTCCATAAAGTTGTCGTAATTCAGTTCCAGTTTGTTCACGCGCTGGTTCAGACGGTTGTAGGCCATAACCGCTGGAATTGCCGCAAACAGACCGATAGCCGTTGCAATCAACGCTTCTGCGATACCCGGTGCGACCATTTGCAGCGTGGCCTGTTTTACCGCGCCCAGCGCGATAAATGCGTGCATGATCCCCCAAACGGTACCGAACAGACCGATATACGGGCTGATGGAGCCAACGGTGCCGAGGAATGGAATATGCGTTTCCAGCGTTTCCAGTTCACGGTTCATCGAGATACGCATCGCACGGGAAGCCCCCTCAACGACCGCTTCCGGCGCGTGGCTATTTGCTCGATGCAAACGCGCAAATTCCTTGAATCCGCTATAGAAAATTTGTTCCGAGCCCGCCAAATTATCACGACGCCCCTGGCTTTCCTGGTACAGGCGCGACAATTCAATGCCGGACCAGAACTTGTCTTCAAATGCTTCGGCTTCACGTGAAGCAGCATTAAGAATACGGGTCCGTTGGATGATGATGGCCCAGGATGCGATTGAGAAACCAATCAAAATCAACATGATAAGTTTAACCAGAAGGCTTGCCTTCAGGAACAAATCAAGGATATTCATGTCAGTCACTGCTTAAACTCCGCGACAATAGACTTGGGAAGCGCACGAGGCTTCATTTTGAGTGGATCAACGCAAACAATCAGAACTTCGGCCTCATTCAGCACGGTGTTCTCTGCGTTGACAATGCGTTGCGTGAAAACCAATGAGGTGCCACGCATTGACGTAATTTCGGTTTGAACTTCGAGCATATCGTCGAGCCGGGCAGGCGCAAAATACTCGAGGGTCATCTTGCGCACCACAAAGGCTACACGTTCGGCCAACAGGACCTGCTGACTGAAGTGATGATGACGAAGCATTTCTGTGCGTGCTCTTTCATAAAAAGCGACGTAACTGGCGTGGTAAACCACCCCACCGGCATCGGTATCTTCATAATAGACACGAACCGGCCATCGAAACATATACTTATTCATTCCTACTGCCTCTTTGTTGGCTTCGCCCACTCACACCAGTTACTTACCTTTGTAAGCGTCTGGTGATTCGCGTTCTTGCCGCCGCGATGCATCAAGAATGTCGTTGTATATCGCGCTGTCTTCACTGTACATCCCGGTAATGCAACAAAAGGTTAGTGCTTTCAAACTTCGCTACTATACGCGCGGGAATGGTGCTTTGGAATGGGGGAAAGTAAACGGAGAGTAAAAAATTATGGGCTTATGCAAGCCCATAAATATTTAAGGATGTTTCTTATTCAAAAGAAGAAGAAAAACAGTCCAACAACGAGGACGATATCCGCGATCAGCGGGCAGAAGATACCCTGCCAGTGTACGGCACGAGGACGGAAGCCTACGCCGTGAATAATACCTGCGCAGACCGCCCACATCAGCAGGAAACCATGCCAGATTTCAAGCTCACTGGTTTTGGCCGCGAAACGTGACGGATCCCAGAATATGCAGCCAGCCAACACGATTGCCAGCACAAATGAAAGCGCCCGCAAGGGGCGCTTGTCCATCGCGTTGTATACCATCGCGATAATGTTGGTCATTAGCTATCTTCTTGCCCGGCTTTGCCTGATTCAACGTGCTCAAGCGCCAGCGCTGTGATTATCCCAAATGCACAGGCAAGAAGCGTTCCCAAAATCCATGCGAAATACCACATTTTAAGCTCCTTACTTAGTACAGAGAGTGGGTGTTGCTTTCAATATCTTCTTTAGTGATGCGACCGAACATCTTCCAGTAACACCAGCTGGTGTACAGCAGAATAATCGGTACAAACACCGCCGCGACCCAGGTCATCAGATTCAATGTACGCTGGCTGGAGGTGGCATCCCACATGGTCAAACTTGCGTTCATCATGGTGCTGGATGGCATCACAAACGGGAACATTGCGATACCGGCAGTCAGGATGATGCAGGCTAACGTCAGTGAGGAGAAGACGAACGCCCATGCCCCTTTCTCCATGCGAGAAGTCAGGATGGTCAACAGCGGCAGAACCACGCCCAGAGCAGGAACCAACCACAGAATAGGTGCATTGTTAAAGTTCACCATCCATGCGCCAGCCTCGCGAGCCACTTCTTTGGTCAGCGGGTTTGAGGCGGCATGGTGATCCAGTGCGGAGGTCACAACATAACCGTCAATACCGTAAATCACCCATACACCGGCCAGCGCGAAGCAGACCAGAGTCACCAGCGCCGCAACCTGTGAAGTTGCACGAGCACGCAGATGCAGTTCACCTACCGTACGCATCTGCAGATAGGTCGCACCCTGGGTGATGATCATCCCAACGCTCACGACACCCGCCAGCAGACCAAACGGATTCAGCAACTGGAAGAAGTTACCGGTGTAGTACAAACGCATATAGTCATCTACGTGGAACGGAACCCCTTGCAGCAGGTTGCCGAACGCCACGCCAATCACCAGCGGTGGCACGAAGCTACCAATGAAGATGCCCCAGTCCCACATGTTGCGCCAGCGCATGTCTTCAATCTTAGAGCGGTAGTCAAAACCGACCGGACGGAAGAACAACGATGCCAGTACCAGAATCATCGCCACATAGAAACCGGAGAACGCAGCGGCATACACCATCGGCCAGGCAGCGAACAGTGCGCCACCCGCGGTGATGAGCCAAACCTGGTTACCGTCCCAGTGCGGGGCGATGGAGTTAATCATAATTCGACGCTCGGTATCATTACGACCGAGGAAACGGGTGAGCATGCCCACCCCCATGTCGAAGCCATCAGTGACTGCAAAACCAATCAGCAGAATGCCAACCAGCAGCCACCAGATAAAACGCAATACTTCATAATCGATCATTTGACGACTCCTGTCTTAGCGTGCCGGCTGAGAAGTCACAGTGGACTGCTCGTAGTGATAACGACCGGTTTTCAGGCTACTCGGCCCAAGGCGTGCGAACTTAAACATCAGATACAGTTCAGCCACCAGGAACAGGGTATACAGGCCGCAAATCAACAGCATCGAGAAGATGAGGTCGCCAGCAGTCAGCGAAGAGTTCGCTACGGCTGTTGGTAACACTTCACCAATCGCCCACGGTTGACGACCGTACTCTGCAACAAACCAACCGGATTCAATAGCAATCCACGGCAAAGGAATCGCATACAGCGCGGTGCGCAGCAGCCATTTTTTCTCACCGATACGGTTACGAAGCACAGTCCAGAAGGACACCGCGATAATTGCCAGCATCAGAATGCCGCATGCCACCATGATACGGAAAGCGAAGTACAGCGGCGCAACGCGAGGAATAGAATCTTTCGTTGCCTGCTGAATTTGCGCTTCGGTCGCGTCGGTAACTTTGTCCGTATAGCGTTTCAACAGCAGACCATAACCCAGGTCTTTCTTCATGCTGTTGAACTGGTCACGAACGGCCTGGTCGGTAGTACCAGCTCGCAGTTCTTCCAGCAACTGATACGCTTTCATCCCGTTACGGATACGCTCTTCGTGCTGCACCATCAGATCTTTCAGACCAATGACCGGTGTATCAACAGAGCGGGTGGCAATGATGCCCAGCGCATAAGGAATTTGAATCGCAAAATGGTTTTCCTGCGCATCCTGGTCCGGAATACCGAACAGCGTGAAGGAAGCCGGTGCAGGCTGAGTTTCCCATTCTGCTTCAATCGCAGCGAGTTTGGTTTTCTGCACGTCGCCCATTTCGTAACCAGATTCATCACCCAGAACGATAACAGACAGAATAGCAGCCATACCAAAGCTGGCAGCGATAGCAAAAGAACGTTTAGCAAACGCGAAGTCACGACCGCGCAGCATATAGTAGGAGCTGATACCCAGAACGAACATCGCGCCACATACATAACCAGATGCCACAGTGTGAACAAATTTCACCTGTGCTACCGGGTTGAGCACCAGTTCAGAGAAGCTCAGCATCTCCATACGCATGGTTTCGAAGTTGAAATCCGCTGCGATTGGGTTCTGCATCCAGCCGTTCGCAACCAGAATCCACAACGCGGACAGGTTAGAACCCAGAGCCACCAGCCAGGTGACACACATATGCTGGACTTTACCCAAACGGTCCCAGCCGAAGAAGAACAGACCTACAAAGGTGGATTCGAGGAAGAAGGCCATCAAACCTTCGATCGCCAGCGGCGCACCGAAAATATCCCCTACATAGTGGGAGTAGTAAGACCAGTTAGTCCCGAACTGGAACTCCATGGTCAGACCGGTAGCCACACCCAGAGCGAAGTTGATACCAAACAACTTGCCCCAGAACTTGGTCATATCTTTATAAATCTGTTTGCCGGAAAGGACGTAGACCGTTTCCATGATGGCCAACAAGAACGCCATACCGAGCGTCAGTGGCACAAACAGGAAGTGGTACATCGCGGTCAAGGCAAACTGTAAGCGCGACAGTTCGACTATATCTAACATCATGACTCCTTGCTCATCGCATGAAGACTCCGAGAGTGAACCCCGTTAGAAAGGGTCACACGCATGCCCCAATACAAATTTATCTGCTTCCTTCCGCCGCTACCCTTTCCTCTCATTTGAAGAAAGGACAATGATGAAAGGTTACAAACATGTTAATAAAACACTCAAATTGATCCCGCAATTATATTACGCCGTAAAATCCTTACAATAAACAGGTTTTTATCGAGACAAATTTGCATTTTTCGATAGTGATCAATTTATAGCTAATTTACCACTTTCAGACCAATTTGATCTGAAGCAATTTAACCTCTTTTGGTGCTGTTTTCCAAGTTTTAAACATTGATTTAAATCAATTTTCAAATTTAATGTTAATAGTGTTTAGCACTCACGCTACTAGTAAACGCGATGTTAACAACATGTTTTCCAATGAGTAATTGCCGTTACTACAAATGATAGGATATTTATTTAAATGTACACGATCTTTTAACCAGCCCGGCTGACAAAATTGATAGCAGATAAAGAATCACTAATGCTGGGTAGCTCACAGTTTTTTGTTTAGCAAGTCATGGATTTGTTATTTCATACAAATTGTTCATTTAAATTTTACTTATAATTAACACCGAAATGTAACTATCTCAACTGGAAGCGAAAACGTTCCACAATGACCGATGCATTGCGTTTGTCGTTCTGCGAGAGAACGCTGACGTTTCGCTTAAATCATCACTGAAAGTTATCATTAACACCCCCTCCTCTCTTATGTGGCAAAGATTAAATATGCCACAAACATTTCCTTATCATTTTTATCCTAAATTTAACAAAAATGAATTGTGACATATAAGATTAAAAAATAAAAAACCGTTATGTCGTTCACAAGTTAATTAGTAATTGGGATTTTTGAAATTATTTAAAACACGTCATAAATGGCGCGCATAACAAAATAAGATTTCGATCACAAACATGGCAAGTCATTTATTACCAAATTCCCTAATAAATTAAACAAAGCTAAGAAAAGATAACTCATCACATTGATTATGAACGGATTTTATAGATGACAAATATAACAATCATTTTTCTCAGGATATTTTGAAAATAGATCAATTGCTTCCTTTTTCGCTTCCACAGAAACTCCAACCCTATTAAGAGGTTGTCACAATCCATGTTCTAAATATTAGAAAATAATTTCACTTATTGACCATCAGCCCTACAGAGGATTACCCATGAAGAAATCTACACTTGTTATTGGCGTCATCGGTGCTGACTGCCATGCAGTAGGTAATAAAGTTCTGGATCGCGTTTTTACTGCTCATGATTTTCACGTAATCAACCTCGGGGTGATGGTGAGCCAGGATGAATATATTGATGCTGCGATTGAAACAGGCGCCGATGCCATCGTGGTGTCCTCTATCTACGGTCATGGCGACATTGACTGCCTCGGACTACGTGAGCGCTGCATCGAACGCGGCCTTGGCGACATTCTGCTGTACGTCGGCGGCAACCTGGTCGTCGGTAAACATGACTTCGCCGACGTGGAAGTGAAGTTTAAAGAGATGGGCTTTAACCGGGTCTTCGCCCCCAGCCACGATCTGGAAGATGTTTGCGCGCTTATCACTAATGATATTCACCAACACAATGGCCTCGAACAGCGTTGCCTGGAAGAGGCCATCTGATGCAAACAGTTTCTGTCGATATCGGCTCGACATGGACCAAGGCAGCCCTCTTCGCACATGAAGGCGAGGAATTAACCCTGGTAAACCATGTCCTGACCCCAACCACCACACATCATCTGGCAGACGGTTTTTTTGCCAGCCTGAATCAGGTGCTGAATGTTGCCGATGCTCGCCCGTTACTGAAAAGTGGTGAAGTGCAGTTGAAATACTCCTCCTCAGCGAAAGGTGGGCTCGCCGTTGCAGCAATGGGGCTGGTGCCTTCCATTACGCTGGAGTCGGCAAAAGTTACCGCCCATTCGGCAGGAGCGAAAATCGCGCAATATTATTCGTACAAGCTGAACCGTCATGACATCCAGGAGCTGGAATCATCACCGCCAGACATTCTGTTGTTTACCGGCGGGACAGACGGTGGCGAAGAAAGTTACGGCCTGGCGAATGCACACGCGCTGGCAGGCTCAAAGCTTGATTGCGCCATTATCTACGCCGGAAACCGGGACATTCAGGACGAAATACAAACGATTCTGGGACATAAGGATCTGACCACGGTAGACAACATTCTGCCGGACCTCGATCACCCGAATCCGTTTGCCGCGCGTCAGGCGATTTGCGATGTGTTCTTGTCACGCATCGTCAAAGGCAAAGGTCTGGACGTTATCGTCGGCGAAACAGGCGAAGAACCTATGCCGACGCCATGGACGGTATATGAGTTAGTCAAAGCCATTAGCGATTACGACAGCGCATGGAAGGAATTCATGCTGATTGATATGGGCGGAGCCACCACGGATGTCTATTCGGCCAGCGCGAATACCCTCTCCCCCGATACCGTCCTGCATGGTGTTCCTGAACCGTTCGTCAAACGTACCGTTGAAGGCGACCTTGGAATGCGCGTTTCCGCCGTTGTGGTGGGAGAAAGCACGCAGGATATGGTGAAAGTCATCTTCGCCCAGCAGCCACAGCGCGAGGAAGCGTTTTACCGCTATCTACGCCACCTGGTTGGGCAACCGGATTACCTGCCACTCAGCGAGGAAGAGAAATATTTCGACACCCTGCTGGCAGGTTTATGCGTGGGCTATGCCGCTGAGCGCCACGCGGGCACTAAAAAGCAGGTTTGCACCTGCGTGGGTAATGTGGATTTACAGATGGGTCGCGATCTCACCACCGTACGCAAAGTCGTCGGTTCAGGGGGATGGCTCTCTCGCGCCAGCCAGTTCGATATCCATAACTGGCTCAAATACAGGGAGCTGGACGACCAGGGTAAAAGAATTCTGTTACCGAATCAGTTTGAGTATTACCGCGATTCAAATGGCCTGCTCCCTCTACTGGCAAACGTCGCCAGGCTGTACCCGCAAGCCGCTGCTCGCACCAGCATTCAGTGTTTAACCCTATAAAACTTAAGGCAGCTACGAATGGAACTTCGAAATAAAAAATTGACCCACGACGAATTCATGACCGAAAGGCATCAGGTGTTACAAACCTGGGAAACCGGCAAAGACGTTGAGAACTTCGAAGATGGCGTGAAGTACCAGCAATCAATTCCAGAGAAAAAGCGTTTCTCCCTCGCCCTGCTGAAGGCCGATCAGGAAGGTAAAACTCTGAGCCAGCCGCGCGCAGGCGTAGCATTAATGGATGAGCATATTGCGCTACTCAAAACATTGCAGGAAGAGTGCGACCTCCTGCCAAGTACTATCGATGCCTATACCCGTCTGAACCGCTATGAAGAAGCCGCTGTCGGGATCCAAAAATCCATCGAAGCAGGTACTTCCAAGCTGAATGGTTTACCGGTCGTCAATCACGGGGTTGCTGCCTGCCGTCGTATGACTGAATCGCTGGATAAACCGATCCAGGTTCGCCACGGTACACCGGATGCGCGTCTGCTGGCAGAAATCGCCATGGCCAGTGGCTTTACCAGCTACGAAGGCGGCGGTATCTCCTACAACATCCCTTACGCCAAACGCGTCACCCTGGAAAAATCCATCCGCGACTGGCAGTACTGCGACCGTCTGATGGGTCTGTACGAAGAGAACGGCATTCGCATCAACCGTGAACCGTTTGGTCCGCTGACCGGCACGCTAATCCCGCCGTTCATGTCCCACTCAGTCGCGATTATCGAAGGTCTGCTGGCGCTGGAGCAGGGCGTGAAGTCTATTACCGTCGGTTACGGCCAGGTCGGTAGCCTGACACAGGATATCGCTGCTATTCAGGCACTGCGTGAACTGTCCCACGAATACTTCCATAACCATGGCTTCGACGATTACGAGCTGAGCACCGTTTTCCACCAGTGGATGGGCGGATTCCCGGAAGATGAAGCAAAAGCCTTCTCCGTTATCGCCTGGGGCGCAGCGGTTGCCGGTATGTCTGGTGCCACAAAAGTCATTACCAAAAGTCCGCACGAAGCATTCGGTATCCCAACCGCGGCAGCTAACGCCCAGGGTCTGAAAGCGTCACGCCAGATGCTCAACATGGTCAGCGATCAGAAATTCCCGCAGTGCGCTGCCGTGGAGCAGGAAGTTGACCTGATTAAGAGCGAAGTCCGCGCGGTATTGAAGAAAGTCTTCGAACTGGGCAATGGCGACATTGCGCGCGGTACGGTGCTGGCCTTTGAAGCTGGCGTGCTGGATGTGCCTTTCGCTCCTGCCGCCTGTAACGCCGGTAAGATCCTGCCTGTTCGCGATAACACAGGCGCAATCCGTATTCTTGAAGCCGGTGCCGTGCCGCTGCCGAAAGATATTCTCGCCCTGCACCACGACTACGTTGCAGAGCGCGCACATTTCGAAGGTCGCAAGCCTTCTTTCCAGATGGTCATTGATGACATCAACGCCGTATCCCACAGTAAATTAATAGGAAGACCATAATGAAAATTAAACAGGCCCTTTTCACAGCTGGCTACTCCTCATTTTATTTTGACGATCAGCAGGCCATCAAAAACGGCGCCGGTCATGACGGGTTTATCTATACCGGCGATCCGGTAACGCCAGGATTTACGTCTGTTCGTCAGGCGGGTGAATGTGTTTCCGTACAGCTGATTCTGGAAAACGGCGCGGTGGCTGTGGGCGATTGCGCAGCGGTGCAATATTCAGGTGCAGGCGGTCGTGACCCACTGTTCCTGGCTGAAAACTTCATTCCGTTCCTCAACGACCACATCAAGCCGTTACTGGAAGGTCGTGACGTTGATTCGTTCCTGACCAACGCCCGTTTCTTTGACGAACTGCGTATTGACGGCCATCTGCTGCATACCGCCGTACGTTATGGTCTGTCTCAGGCGCTGCTGGACGCGGCGGCACTGGCTACCGGTCGTCTGAAAGCCGAAGTGGTTTGTGATGAATGGCAACTGCCATGTGTCCCGGAAGCCATTCCGTTATTTGGTCAGAGCGGCGACGACCGTTATATCGCCGTCGACAAGATGATCCTCAAAGGTGTGGATGTCCTGCCGCATGCGCTGATCAATAACGTTGAAGAGAAGCTGGGCTTTAAAGGTGAAAAACTGCGTGAGTACGTCCGCTGGTTGTCTAACCGCATCCTGAGCCTGCGCACCAACGAAAGCTATCACCCGACGCTGCACATTGATGTCTACGGCACCATCGGTCTGATCTTCGATATGGATCCAGTGCGTTGCGCCGAATACATCGCCAGCCTGGAAGCCGAAGCGCAAGGCCTGCCGCTGTACATTGAAGGTCCGGTTGATGCCGGTAACAAGCCGGATCAGATCCGCATGTTAACCGAGATCACTCAGGAGCTGACTCGTCTGGGTTCCGGCGTGAAAATTGTTGCGGATGAATGGTGTAACACCTATCAGGACATCGTGGACTTCACCGACGCGGGCAGCTGCCACATGGTGCAGATTAAAACCCCGGACCTGGGCGGCATTCACAACATCGTTGATGCAGTGCTGTATTGCAACAAACACGGAATGGAAGCCTATCAGGGCGGTACCTGTAACGAAACGGAAATCAGTGCTCGTACCTGCGTACACGTCGCGCTGGCCGCGCGTCCAATGCGCATGCTGATCAAACCGGGTATGGGTTTCGATGAAGGTCTCAACATCGTGTTTAACGAAATGAACCGCACCATCGCGCTGTTGCAAACTAAGGATTAAGAGATGGCACGCACATTTAAGATCTTATCGCCTACGGCTATCCTGGGTTATGGCTTCCCGGAAGAAAGTTTTCGTAAAGCCATGGAAGAGTCACCGGATCTTATTGCTGTTGACGCAGGTTCCTCCGATCCTGGCCCTCACTACCTGGGGGCAGGTAAACCCTTTACTGACAGGGCCGGTGTGAAACGCGATCTGCGCTATATGATTGTGGCAGGCGTTAAGAACAACATCCCTGTCGTGATCGGCACAGCCGGTGGTTCTGGTGCAGCTCCGCATCTGGAGTGGTGTCGCCAGATAATCCATGAGATCGCGCAGGAAGAAAAACTGTCTTTCTCAATGGCGCTGATTCCGTCTGATGTCGACAAAGAAATCGTTCATCAGGCGCTGGATAACGGCAAAATCACCGCGCTCGATTTTGTGCCTGAACTGACTCACGAGGCCATTGAAGAGAGCACCTACATTGTCGCGCAGATGGGCGTCGAACCTTTCCAGCGTGCGCTGAAAGCCGGTGCGCAGGTGGTCCTGGGCGGACGTGCCTACGATCCGGCCTGCTTCGCCGCGCTGCCGATTATGCAGGGCTTTGATGAAGGTCTGGCGCTTCATTGCGGTAAGATCCTTGAGTGTGCAGCCATTGCCGCCACCCCTGGCTCCGGCTCAGATTGTGCGATGGGAATCATTGACGATAACGGCTTTACGCTGAAGGCGTTCAATCCCAAGCGTAAGTTCACCGAGACTTCCGCAGCAGCGCACACCCTGTACGAGAAGTCAGATCCGTACTTCCTGCCAGGGCCAGGCGGTGTGCTGAACCTGAAGGCATGCACTTTCACCCAGGTTAACGAGGGTGAAGTGTATGTCAGCGGTTCACGCCATGAAGAAACACCGTATGCGTTGAAACTGGAAGGTGCACGCCAGGTTGGCTTCCGTTGCCTGACCATCGCCGGAACACGTGACCCTATTATGATTGCCGGGATTGACACGATTCTTGAAGAGGTACAGGCAAGCGTTGCACGTAACCTCTCACTGAATGACGACAGTATCCGCATGACGTTCCACCTTTACGGTAAGAACGGTGTGATGGGCAACCATGAGCCGATGAAAACTGCGGGCCATGAACTGGGAATTTTACTGGATGTCGTTGCGCCAACGCAGGATATCGCTAACAGCGTTTGCTCGCTGGTGCGCTCTACCCTGCTGCACTACGGCTATGAAAATCGTATTGCGACTGCGGGCAACCTCGCCTTCCCGTTCTCGCCATCTGATATTCAGAGTGGACCGGTGTATGAGTTCTCGATCTATCACCTGATTGAAGCGAGCGATGCGCTGCGTTTTGATTTCCACATTGAACAGGTGACGCCAGAAGGAGTTCAGGCATGAAACACTCAATTTGTTCACTGGCGCAAGTAATTCGTTCCAAAAACGCCGGACCGTACGAACTGGTTTTAGATATTTTATTTAAAACAAGGGAAGACTATCAGCGGGTAAAAGCCTGCGAGCAATTAACACCGCAGCTTATTGCCGGTTTATATAATGTTGAGCCTGAATTCATTCACAATATCGTCTGGTTCGATCCAGCGAATGCCGTAAAAATCGTCATGCCACGAGATATTATTTCCGGCAACGTCGGTGACAATGATGTTTATGGTGCGCAGCAACACGCTCCATTATTAAGTATTGAGTTCGACTTGTAACAAAAAAACACAATAACAACCATTGGAGCACAGAATTCAGCTGTATCACAGTGCTTCGAATTATTCATGCGGTTGGTCACAACAGGCGTGCGTCTGAGCTGCTGTCCAGGTTCAGGCGCACGCCACCCTACACAATTCCAATTACCAGCCTTTATCCGATGGAGTACACATGAAGAAAATTAGTTTAACGAAGATGATCATATTAGGCCTGATACTCGGCATGATTGCCGGGGTGGCCATAAATAATATGGCCGCGGCTGAAACAGCAAAATCTTATGCAGCAGACATTTCCATTTTCACCACCATATTCTTACGTATGGTGAAAATGATTATCGCTCCATTGGTTATTTCAACTCTGGTTGTAGGTATTGCCAAAATGGGCGATGCCAAAACGCTGGGACGTATATTTTCGAAAACCTTCTTCCTGTTTATTTGCGCCTCTCTGGTGTCAATTGCACTGGGTCTGGTTATCGTTAATATCTTCCAGCCAGGCGCAGGTATCAACTTTGTGCCACATGACGTCGGAGCCGTTGCCGCCGTTAAGTCAGAGCCATTCACGCTGAAAGTATTCATCTCACACGCGGTACCGACCAGTATTGTCGATGCGATGGCGCGTAACGAAATTCTGCAGATCGTCGTGTTCTCAATCTTCCTTGGTTGCAGCCTCGCTGCGATTGGTGAAAAAGCCGATCCTATCGTGAAAGTGCTGGATTCACTGGTGCACGTCATGCTGAAGCTGACGGGTTACGTCATGTTGTTTGCACCACTGACCGTTTTTGCCGCTATTTCAGGCCTGATTGCCGAACGTGGTCTGGGTGTGATGGTTAGCGCCGGGATCTTCATGGGTGAGTTCTACCTGACGCTGGGTATGCTGTGGGCGATCCTGATTGGCCTGTCTACGATGATCGTCGGGCCTTGCATCGCGCGTTTAACGAAATCAATCCTCGAACCCGCTCTGCTGGCCTTTACCACTTCAAGCTCTGAAGCCGCCTTCCCGGGTACGCTGGACAAGCTGGAAAAATTCGGTGTTTCGTCAAAAATTGCCAGCTTCGTTCTGCCTATCGGTTATTCCTTTAACCTGGTCGGTTCCATGGCTTATTGCTCATTTGCCACCGTCTTTATTGCCCAGGCGTGCAACATCGAACTGAGCATGGGCGAGCAAATCACCATGCTGTTGATCCTGATGCTCACCTCGAAAGGAATGGCAGGCGTACCGCGCGCATCAATGGTGGTTATCGCTGCAACTCTGAACCAGTTCAACATTCCAGAAGCAGGTCTGATTCTGCTGATGGGTGTCGATCCGTTCCTCGATATGGGTCGTTCCGCCACGAACGTTATGAGTAACGCAATGGGAGCAGCCATTGTCAGCCGTTGGGAAGGTGAACACTTCGGCCAGGGTTGCCGTGGCTCTGCACCAGTGAAGTCCCCGGAGCAGGAACGTCCGGTTACCGAAACGGAAATCGCTTTGTCCTGACAATAGAACAACAACTAATCGTAGGCCGGATGGCGTCGTGAACGCCCTATCCGGCCTACAGGATAGTTTTCCCAACAACACCAACAGGAATGCATAATGAATAAAACAATTCTCGGCGTGAGTCTCTTTTCTTTCAGCGTCTTGTTTAGCGCAACCACATTCGCGCAAACCACGCCCGACTACGCCAAGCTGATAGAACAGGCTCATCAGAAGTACAAAAGTAACAACGATGGAAAAGTCGCCGACTACATCCCTGCTCTGGCGACCTATAGCCCGAAAAATTTTGCCATCACCATTGCGACGGTGGACGGCAAGATCTACCAGGTTGGCGATGTTAACAAACCTTTCCCTATGGAATCCCTGAGTAAAGTGTTCACCATGGCGCTCGCCATGGAGCAGCACGGTCCTCAGGTAGTGCTGGATAAACTTGGCGCCAATGCCACCGGAATGCCATTCAACTCAGGTTTAGCCGTTGAACTGACCAAAGGCGCGCCTGAAAACCCTCTGGTAAACGCCGGGGCCATGAGCACCGTTAGCCTGATCGAAGCCAAAGACAAAACCGATCGTTGGAACAAAATCCTCGACAACCTGAACGTCTGGGCCGATGCCACTCTCACCGTGAACGAACCGGTTTTCAAATCTGAAATGGAAACCAACCAGCACAATCAGGCGCTGGCCAAACTGATGGAATCCTATAACAGCTTCTATGGCAACACTGACGAAGCCGTTGAAATTTATACCCGCCAGTGCTCGGTGGATATCACCGTTGAGCAACTGGCCAAAATGGGTGCCGTGCTCGCGAACAAAGGCAAATCTCCGTTCAACGGTAAACAGTTGCTGAATGAGAAATATGTTCCGCAGGTGCTGGCAGAAATGGCAATTGCCGGGCTTTACGACGGTAGCGGTAAATGGCTGTACACCGTTGGCATCCCGGCGAAAAGCGGCGTCGGCGGCGGCATGGTTGCCGTTGTCCCAGGCGAATATGCGATTGCGGTCTATTCTCCGCCGCTTGATGAAGCCGGAAACAGCGTTCGTGCCCAGAAAACTATCGAATATGTCGCCGAAGCGACAAAAGCCAATGTCTTTTTAGCCAAATAACTTTACGCCGGATGGCGCTTCGCTTATCCGACCTACATCAATGCGTTAATCGTAGGCCGGATAAGCGAAGCGCCATTCGGTAAACAACACGAAGAGGTGAGAAGTAAACATGTCTAAACCATTTGTCTGGCAGGAACTCTTTGTTCAGAGTAAAGATAGTACCGAGTATGAATTACTTAGTAACCAGCACGTTACGGTAACGGAGTTAGACGGAGAGGAAGTGATCAAGGTTGCACCGGAAGCGTTAACCTTGTTAGCACAGCAGGCGTTTTATGAGGCTTCATTTTTCCTGCGCGCCGGACATTTAAAACAGATTGCCAGCATTTTGCACGACCCACAGGCCAGCAGTAACGATAAGTACGTCGCATTGCAGCTGCTGCGCAATGCAGAGGTTTCAGCTAAAGGCGTTCTGCCCAACTGCCAGGATACCGGGACGGCAACCATTGTGGCCAGCAAAGGACAACATGTCTGGACCGGCGGCGATGACGCAGAAGCATTAAGCAAAGGCGTGTATTCCACCTTTACCGAAAACAACCTGCGTTACTCACAAAATGCCCCGCTGGATATGTATACCGAGGTCAATACCCAGACCAACCTGCCCGCACAAATCGATATTAGCGCCACCCCAGGTAACGAATACCGTTTCCTGTTCGTCAATAAAGGTGGCGGCTCAGCTAACAAAGCGGCGCTGTACCAGGAAACCAAATCCATTCTACAGCCGGAAAAACTCACTGCGTTCCTGATCGAAAAAATGAAATCACTGGGGACAGCCGCTTGTCCGCCGTATCACATCGCTTTTGTGGTTGGGGGCTTATCCGCCGACCAGGCGCTGAAAGCCGCCAAACTGGCTTCAACCAAATATTACGATAATCTACCCACCAGCGGGAACGAGCTGGGCCAGGCGTTCCGTGATACGGCGCTGGAAGCCGAGTTGCTCAATGCCAGCCGCGAGTTTGGCATCGGGGCGCAGTTTGGCGGCAAATACTTTGCCCACGATATCCGCGTAATTCGCTTACCGCGCCACGGCGGCTCCTGCCCAATCGCGATGGCCCTCTCCTGCTCTGCCGACCGCAACATTAAGGCCAAAATTAATAAACACGGTATCTGGCTGGAAAAACTCGAGCATAATCCGGGCAAATTTATCCCCGATTCTCACCGGGTAGAAAACGGCGCTCAGACCGTACAACTGGATCTGAACCGTCCGCTGCGTGACATCCTGCATGACCTTTCCGCTCTGCCCATTGGTACACGCCTGTCGTTAAGCGGCCCGATTGTTGTCGCTCGCGATATCGCCCACGCGAACATCAAATCACGACTGGATAACGGCGAACCGATGCCGGAATACATGAAAAAGCATATCGTTTACTACGCGGGTCCCGCCAAAACCCCGGAAAATCAGGCTTGTGGCTCAATGGGGCCCACCACCGGCGGGCGCATGGATGGGTATGTCGATGCTTTCCAGGCACAAGGCGGCAGCCTCATTATGCTCACCAAGGGTAACCGCAGCCAGCAGGTCACTGATGCCTGTCACAAACACGGTGGATTTAGCCTCGGCAGCATTGGCGGTGCAGCAGCCCTGCTGGCGCAGCAGTACGTGAAAAGCCTGCAGTGCCTTGAATATCCCGAACTGGGAATGGAAGCCGTATGGATGATGGAAGTTAAAAATATGCCGGCCTTCGTATTAGTGGATGACAAAGGCAATAACTTCTTTAGTCAGTTTGAGCAGCAGCATCGCTGCGCAACCTGTCCGGCAGGACATTAAGGAGCCTCAATGGAAGCGCGAGCCAATAATGACAGACACCGCCAGCGTCAGCAGAAACTGAAAGAACAGGTTGATACCCGCGTGGCGGCGGCAACGGAGAAGAAAGGGATCCTGATTGTCTTCACCGGCAACGGTAAAGGGAAATCCACCGCAGCCTTTGGCACGGCAACGCGCGCAGTGGGTCACGGAAAAACCGTTGGCATCGCGCAGTTTATCAAAGGTCAGTGGGATAATGGCGAGTACAACACCCTGCAACCACTCGGCGTTGAATTCCATATTATGGGCACCGGGTTTACCTGGGAAACCCAAAACCGGCAAGCGGATATCGAGGCGGCAACGGTTGTCTGGCAAGAAAGTAAGCGCATGCTGGCTGATGCGCATTACGATCTAGTGGTGCTGGATGAACTCACCTACATGCTTGCTTACCACTATCTGGATACCCAGGAGGTTATCAGCGCCATCGAAAATCGCCCTGCCGGTCAGAGCGTTATCGTCACAGGACGCGGATGCCACACACTGTTGCTGGAACTGGCCGATACGGTCAGTGAAATTCGCCCGGTCAAACACGCGTTTGACCGCGGTATTCAGGCACAGATTGGGATCGACTGGTAGCCGTTTTTTTGCCGGATAACGATGCTAACGCGTCTTATCCGGCCTACCCATCGTTGTAGGCCTGATAAGGCGCAAGCCATCCTCAGGCAGCCGATACCACGGACTTACTGAGCAACCAGTTACGGAAAATCTGTAAATGCTCGGATTCCGATTTCTCTTCACGCCACGTCATAATAAATCGATTCCCGGTACGCATTGGAACATCGCAAGGAATGACCATATCACCGCTGTCCAGATCGTGCTGAATGGCAAAACGTGGGAGCAGCGCAACGCCCAGATTAGAGCGGACCGCCGCGATCAGCATCGATAACAAATCAAATCTCGGACCTTTATTCACCAGCGGACTGCTGACATCTGACAGCGCAAACCACTCCTGCCACCCTTTGATGCGCGTGCTTTGGTGCAAGAGCGGAAATTCGTTTAGTAATTCGTTCACCGCCAGTTTTCGTTCCGGTTCGGCCAGCAAACAGCGGCTGCAAACCGGCAGAATTTCCTCTTCAAACAGGTACTCAACCCCTGACCATGGAGAATAAAAGTCTTCGCGCATGATTGCCGCGTCATACTCTCGATTGAGAAAATCACCAATATTCGCCAGGGAATGAATGTTCACGATAATATCAGGATTAAGTTTGTTAAATTCACGCAGGTTTGGGATCAGCCAGTGCGTGCTGAACGTCGGATTCACCGCCAGCTCAATAACCTGTACCGTCGGCTGCCAGGTCATTATCGTCGTCGTATCTCGTTCAAGTTTATTTAACGTTTCTTTAACGATACTTAAATAGTGTTTACCGGCCGCATTTAAAAAAATGCGTTTTTTGGCATGATTAAATAGCGCGGTATTGAGAAAATCCTCCAGTGCATTTACCTGGCGGAAAACAGCACTTTGTGTTAAAGCCAGCTCTTCAGCTGCCCGAGTATAACTTTCGTGACGCGCAACAACTTCAAAAGTTACCAGCAACTCCGTCTTGGGTATTTTTCCTCTCATAACCTCTTCCATATGCAGCGTACAAAAATAGTTTAATTTATAAAAAATAATTCAAGCTACCCAGATAAGCACCGAGAGTTATATTTTATTTCATCCATTAATGTCATTGATCCAATCCATGATTTACTCACACTGATGGCGGATAAATATTAACCAATAATACTCAAGAGCAGCAATAAACACAATTTAAATAAGGTTAAACCTAAGCAAATGGTGCCAATAAGTTCTTAATAATTTTTCAAGTTATCTTGTTTATTGCAGAAAAAACTTTGCGAGATTAATCAATATTATCAGTGCGATAATTTTGGATAATTTCACGTTATAACTTACGGGCAAACGACTGCTTTTTATCATTCCTTGATGTAGTTTCTGCCTTTTTTTGAATGATGTGATAAAGGACACAATGTGAAAACTTTCGGAAAGGTCTGGCTCGTTGGGGCAGGTCCCGGTGATATTTCATTACTTACCCTCAAAGCAATGATGTGCATTAAACAGGCTGATGTCATTATTTACGATCGGCTGGTCAATCCTAAAATTTTGGAATGGGCATTACCTGATTGTCTTCTTATCAATGTCGGCAAAAACCCAGGTTTCCATTGTGTACCGCAGGATGAAATCAATGCACTGCTTGTCCAGTATGCCCAAACGCACAATAATATTGTGCGTCTGAAAGGCGGCGATCCGTATGTTTTTGGACGTGGGGCTGAAGAAGTTGAGGATCTCGTCGAGACGGGCATCCCGTTTGAAGTGGTGCCGGGTATCAGCTCAACCATTGGTGGCCTGACCTATGCCGGGATTCCGGTAACACACCGCGATTTCGCCTCGGGATTTCACGTGGTAACCGGTCATACGCGGGAGGGCAACCAACAGCAGGACTGGCGTCAGCTGGCCAAACTGAATGGTACGCTGGTTATCGTCATGGGTATCGCCAATCTGGCGTTTATCTGTGAGGAATTATTGATGGGTGGAAAATCAGCAGATACGCCTGCAGCGCTAATTATGTCCGCCACCCGGGATAACCAACGCCGACTGACCTGTACGCTCGGTTCACTACTGAGCAAGGCGCAAGAAGCTAACATTCTCCCCCCTGCGCTGATAGTGATTGGTGATGTGGTAACCCTGAGTGATCGGCTCTCTTTTATCCCTGAAGCCATTACGCTGCCAGAAAACCTTTACTGCGACAGTCTGGCATGACGAAAAGACTGGGGCGACGTTTGATGCGCCGCCCGGAAAACGCGGCAAAAGTAACTGGTTTGTGCGTATTGGAGTTTCCGGGCAATGCTGTCTATTGAATGAACGGGATCGTGCAATAACTCCCCCGCTTTTTGCATTTTTTTCTGATTCACCCAGGTTTTAAAGTTAACGCCCTGCCGTTTCTTAAAAAAACGGCTGAAATAGTTTGCGCTTAAGCAAACGTGAGCTGCTACGGATTCCAGTGATAATTCACTATATAAATTCTCATCAATATAACGCAACGCTGCCAGAAGCTTTTTCTCGTGTCGGGAAGGCTCTGTAAAATAATGACGCATGTAACTGGTCGGCGGGATAACAAACTCATCAGGTTGTTGCTGTTCTGTCTCAAAATTATCAACAATAAAATTTAATAAATTAGCTGATGCCACCAGCGTATTATTATCGACTACCGCCACCTGACTCCATTCAGCTTTTATTTTTGGTTCATCCATCCATGAGCATTCATTATCAATAACGATAGTTTTATATTCCTGATATTTTGCCCGCACCTGCCCACAGAGCATAAAACCGTACAGATGCCCATCGCGAATTAATGGCATAGAAAACAGACTTAGCCCTGCGTGGCAGCTGAGTATTCTGGGTTTAAGGTGTTTTAATCCTTCAAAAGCACAATATTTTTCACACTTTTGGCAACTCGTACAATATCGTTCATCCGCCCGCATTAATGTGCAGAACGAATTAAAGTTATGGCAATCCGAGAGAGTTTTTCCGTTAACATCAACCACAACCGTGGCTAATCCAGTCGCACTGGAGAATACTTTTGCTATCGAGAAAAAACGTTGTAGATAATCATCCTGGATTTTCAACGACACGGTATCCTCCGGCATTAATGAAATTAAAGCCGGTAATATGCAGAAATTAATCAAGAGAAAGAATGATGCTCACCGCAAAAAATAATCTCATTTATGCAGATGATTATGATCAATTGGCAAGAGAGTTAAAGCGAACTCGATAATACTCCGCTGCATACTACTGACTTCGCTTTCTCAAAGATTAACGAATCTTCACACTCTCTTGTGAGACTCTTTTCGCAACACCAAACATCTTTATCCATTATTTTCAATAGATTACTCATTTTTACTGTGAATCAATGATGTGCTTATTTGTGATAATCATCATGTGAATGTGAAAGGCCCTCCTGAATAATATGTTCAATTAGCAAACAATCTGAACGGAGTTGATCCATGGCCGTCACCACAGGCGTTATCGCCGACGATTTCACCGGCGCAACGGACATTGCAAGCTTTATGGCGCAGCAGGGGTGGCGCGTTGCACTCCTGCCCGGAATGCCTGATACCACTCAATGCTGGAATGAAGAGGTTGACGCTATCGTCATCTCGCTGAAAAGCCGCTCATTACCCGCAGAACAGGCCATCGCACAATCTCTGTCCTGTGCCCGCTGGCTGAAACAAAAGGCAGGTGTCCGCCAGATCTATTTTAAATATTGTTCGACGTTCGACTCCACGCCAACAGGCAATATTGGACCGGTCAGCGATGCGTTGATGAACGACCTGCGTACACCCGTGATCGTCCACTGCCCCGCCCTGCCGCAAAACGGGCGCACGGTGGTGCATGGCCATCTTTTTGTAAACGGCGTACTGCTTAACGAATCCGGGATGGAAAAGCATCCGCTTAATCCTATGACCGATGCCAGCCTGCCACGCCTGCTGAGCGCGCAAACGCCAGGCAAGGTTGGTTGCATCAACCTCACGACGCTGCGTCAAGGTGTGGAAGCGGTCACTGACGCTCTGGCCCAACTTCAGGCTGAAGGTATGCGTCACGTTATCGTCGATACGCTGGATGAAGCAGATCTCACCACGCTGGCGCAGGCACTCCATGCCAGCCCTCTGTTAGCCGGGGGCTCCGGGCTCGGTGGCGCACTGGCCGCCTGCACCGGAACTCAGCAAACCATGCCGCTGGACGCTTTTCCACTACCCGCTAAAACGGTGGTGTTCTCCGGTAGCTGTTCTGCAATGAGTAATCGTCAGGTCAATCTCTATAAGGCCGCAGCAGCCTCTCGTGTACTCGACGTGGCCCGCTGCCTGTCTGATACAGAACGCTACACTGATGAACTGTGTGCCTGGGCGATGACGCATATCAACGACCCATTCGCGCCGATGATATACGCCACCCAGCCGCCAGACGTACTCCAACGCATTCAACAAGAGTACGGCGAACAGACTGCCAGCCAGGCGATCGAACACGCTTTTTCCCGACTGAGCGCAAAGCTACAAGTTGCAGGTGTAAACACCTTTATCGTCGCAGGCGGAGAAACATCCGGCACCGTGGTAGAGGCACTGCAGGTGAAGCGTCTGTCCGTTGGCAAAGCCATTGCGCCTGGCGTGCCGTGGGTATTTTCCTCCGGTCTGGCGCTGGCGCTGAAGTCAGGCAACTTTGGTGACGAAGATTTCTTTTTTACAGCCCAGGAGTACGCATTATGAATCCGGTGAGTGAACACCAACTACGCGAACTACTCGTCCACTATGGCCGTTCCTTGTTTATGCGTGGTTACAGCAGCGGCGGCTCCGGCAACCTCAGCGTCAAATTGCCGGATGGCGGCTATCTGGTGACCCCGACCAACTCCTGCCTGGGTGAGCTTGATCCTGCCACGCTAAGTAGGCTGGATGCCAACGGCGTGCATCTTAGCGGCGACAAACCGTCAAAAGAGGTGCCCATGCATTTGGCGTGGTATCGGCATCGGCCATCCTGCGGCGCGGTTGTGCACCTGCATTCTCCATGGCTGACCGCGCTCTCCTGTCTGCCTTGCTCCACACCAGAAAACTGTCTACCGCCACTAACGCCATACTATGTGATGCGCGTCGGACAGCTACCGCTGCTGCCTTATTTCAAGCCCGGCCATGAAGGCATTGCCAGCGCACTGAGTGAAATCGCGGCAGATCATACGGCTGCGTTGCTGGCCAATCACGGGCCGGTAGTAAGCGGTTGCTCGCTGCGTGAGGCGGTATTTAACGCCGAGGAACTAGAAGACAGCGCCCGCATCTGGCTGACATTAAAACCGCTCGGCTATGTTCCGCTCTCAGAAGAGGCGGTGGCCGAACTTGAACATTCCCGGCAAGCGTGAGGTGACATGATGATCCCCGAGCAACGACGTGATTTTATCTACCGCTACGTGCACGAAAAAAATGCCGCCTCATTTAATGAACTGGCAGATCTAATGAGCGTGTCGCATATGACCGTACGTCGCGACATTCAGTTGCTGGAAGAAGAAGGCAAAGTTATCGCCATTAACGGCGGCGTGAAGCTCAATAACCTGCTGAAATCCGAACTGCCGTGGCGGGAAAAAGCCGAGTTGAATCATGATGTGAAGCGCAAAATGGGCCAGCTCGCCGCAATGCTCATTGAGCCCGGACAAACGCTGTATCTGGATGCCGGAACATCGTTGTTTGAAGTGGCGAAAGCGGTAGCCGCCAGCCACTGTTTCAATCTGACGGTAGTCACCAACGATTTTTCCATCAGCCACTATCTGATGGATATGCCACACATTACGCTCTATCACACCGGCGGTCTGGTGGATCAGCGTAACCGCTCATGTCTTGGCAAAAGCGCCGCCAGTTTTCTGCGCACCATTAATATTGATGTGGCGTTTCTCAGTTCATCGTCGTGGGATACCGAGCGCGGCATGTCGACGCCGAGTGAAGGGAAAGCCTCGGTCAAAGAAGCGGTGCTTACCGTCTCCCGGCGTCGGGTGCTGGTCTGTGACAGCAGTAAATTTGGCAAATACGGCATGTTCCACATCTGTGGGCTGGAGCAGTTAACCGACATTATTTCTGATAACCGGTTACCGGAAAATGCGCAGCAGACTATTGTCAGCCAGGGCGTTAAGCTGCATCTGGTTGATGGCCGGGAGGGTGCACGCCATGCTGAAGTTAGCGGCTAACCTCGACTGGTTATTTACTGATTTACCGATAGCGGGTCGATTTCAGGCGGCAAAAGCAGCCGGTTTTCGCGGCGTAGAAGGGCTGTTTCTCTGGCAGCACCCGCTGGAGCATTTGCGGGCCGCTCAGCGGGAAACTTCTCTGCCGGTGGTGCTAATGAACGCCCCGGCTGGCAACTGGGCACAGGGTGAACGGGGACTCGCAGCATTGCCCGGTCGAGACCAGGAATTTCATCACAGCCTGAACGTGGCGCGAGATTACGCCACGGCACTGGGTTGTCGCCGGGTTCACGTTATGTCCGGCTTGCGCTGCAATGACCTGACGCTGCACGCCCAGCGCGACCTCCTGACGAATCGACTGCGCATCGCCTGCGATGTGATGGCAGACGCGGAAATCGATGTACTGATTGAACCATTAAATTCGCAGGATATGCCCGGTTATTTTATTGACAGTTTCCCGCTGGCTGAATCTATCATTCACGAGGTTGGTAAGAAGAATATCGGCTTACAGTTTGATATTTACCACTGTCAGAAAACTCATGGCAACGTGGCAAAAAATATCGAACGCTATTTTACCCTTATTAAACATTTTCAAATCGCTTCTGTTCCTTATCGCCATGAACCGGGAACCGGGGAGTTAAATGAAGCATGGCTATTTAATTTTATAAGAAAAATGAATTACCAGGACTGGATTGGCTGTGAATATCAACCATCAACATCAGGGCCGGAATCATTACGCTGGATAACGCCTTACCTATAATTTTAATATCTCTGTACCGGAGGAAAAAATGTCGGATACTGTTATTATTTCGCTGGCACCCGTTGCCGCGGATTGCCCCAGAGTTATACCCGAAGAACTGGCGCAGGAAATACTCGCCAGCGTAGAACATGGCGCGTCCATCGTCCATTTACACGTTCGCGATAAACAGGGACGCCTGACGCCAGATACTACCGACTTTCAGGCAACAATTGACCGCGTTATGCGCCATTCAAACCTGATTATTCAGGCTTCTACCGGCGGCGTCTCTTCGATGTCCATCGCCGAGCGCTGCGCGCCACTGGCCTGCCCCGGCGTGGAGATGGCCTCGCTGAACGTCGGTTCCGTTAACCTCGGTGATGCGGTGTATTTTAATCCCGGTCCGGACGTGGAATATTGTTCACGGCAAATAACTGAACGCAATATTATTCCAGAGTTTGAAGTTTTTGAAATCGGCATGATAAATAACATCCTGAACCTTGAAGATAAAATAAAATTTCAAAAACCTATGCTCTTTAATATTGTTCTCGGTCACCGCGGCAGTACGCCTGCAACCGTTGATGCATTAATTGCTCTGCGTAGCATGATCCCACGCGACGCCTTATGGGGAATTACTCATTTTGGCAGAAGGAATTTCGATATTATCGCTGCCGCGGTCGCTATGGGTGCCAGTGAAGTGCGAATCGGCTATGAAGATAGTTATTATTTAAGCGCCGAAGAAAAAGCGCAGCATAATTATCAGCAGGTAGCCAAACTCGCTACGCTCATTCGCAGTATGGATAAAAAAGTTGCTACGCCGGAAATTGCGCGGCGCATGTTATCTATTCCACCCCGGCAGCAATAACAACAGCAAGGACATTTCAACATGACTATGACCACTGTTATTCACAAAACCGGACTCGGCGTCAGCGTTGCGGGCGTGGTGCTGGCGATTATCGGCGCGCTCATCCAGTCCACGGCGCTGTGGCAGCCGGGGCTGGTGATGTTCACCGTCGGATTCGCCGCCGGTGCAGGCTACTGGCCTGGTTTACGCAGCTATCAGTTTACGCTGTGGATCATCGCTGGTTTTGTTGCCGCCATGACCTGGTCTACGGATCTGATCGTCTGGGGCGGTTTCAATATCACTCATAAATGGATCGTGTTCCTTGTGATTCAGGCCACCATGTTCAGCATGGGCACCAAGCTAACGATCCAGGATTTTATTGATGTCGCCAAAATGCCGTGGGCAGTTTTTATCGGTACCTTCTGCCATTTCGTGATCATGCCCCTGCTCGGCCTGAGCATTACCCTGATCTTTGATTTTCCGCCTGAAGTGGCGGTGGGCATTTTGTTGATTGGCGCTTGCCCCAGCGGTCTCTCGTCGACGGTGATGGTTTACATCGCCAACGCCAACCTCGCGCTGGCGGTGTCAATCGCCGCAGTCTCAACGCTGGCGGCAACGGTAATGACGCCACTGTGGGTTAATCTGCTGGCGGGTTCGATGATCGATATCCAGCTCACCGCGATGGTGATGGACGTGGTGAAAATCGTATTAATTCCCATCGGAGCAGCAATTCTGCATGACTATCTGAAAACCTATGCAGGCGTGCGCGGACGCCGTGTTGTCCAGATGCTGGCCGGGATCGGCGCAATTTGGCTGCTGTATATGATTGCCGGCGGCTGGGACGCGCTGTTTGGTCATGCCAGCGCCGAAGCGCAGATGTACGCGGTGGTCCTCAACTTCGTAGCAGGCGGCCTCGTTTGGGCATTGTTCTACAACTGGCTGTATGGCCGCGTGGCGGGCGTGAAGAAGGTCATGCCAACCATCTCAATGATGGGGATCATTTTCTTTACCACCACCGCCGCCGCCGCCGGGCGCGACAACCTGGTGCAGGTCGGTTTCCTGCTCTGCTTCGCCATGTTGATGCATAACCTCGGCGGCTTCCTGATTGGTTATCTGATGAGCCGCTGGATCTTCCGCATGGACGTGCAGTCTGCCCGTACCGTGGCCTTTGAAGTCGGCCTGCAAAACGGCGGTATGGCGTCAGGGCTTGCCGCCGCGATGGGCAAACTGGCAACGGTTGGACTCGCATCAGCGGTGATGACACCGCTGGGTAACGTTAGCGGCTCGCTGCTCGCTAACTACTGGCGCAAAAAAGACGCCAGACAGGCGCAAGTAGCAGCAGCCAAAGATCCCGTTCAACCTGCTTGCGAAAATCTGTCGAAAGGATAATCACGATGACAACTCTCACTCTGGGACACGCCCTGCGCGCCGTAACCTATGCGCTCGAACTCGCCGAAACACGTTATGCAAATCGCCCGTTAAGCGTGGCCGTATGCGATGCCAATGGAGAACTGCTCAGCTTTGCGCGGATGGATAACGCCAAACTGTTAACCATCGAGTTAACCCAGCGTAAAGCGCGCACCAGCAGCCGCCTGGGCTGCACCACGCAGGCATTTTTACAGCGTCTGCAAAAAGAGCAGCTGGATATTAGCTATTTTGCCGATCCGCGTTTTACGGCGCTGCCGGGCGGGATCCCGATTCTGCACCAGGGGAAATGCCTTGGAGCCGTCGCGGTGGGCGGTTTATCCGCGCAGGAAGATCATGATGCGGCGCTGTCCGTCGCGGAAACGTTACTTAAGGAGATTGCCCAATGAAAAAGGTCGCCATGCTGCATACCAGTGCAGCCACGCTTGCGATAATGCAACAGCTGATCGCCGACATCATGCCGGAGGTCGAAGTGATGCACCTGGTTGAAGAATCTATGATTAAACAGGTGATGAAAGCCGGAGGCGTATCGCCAAATATTGCCGCCCGCATCGCCGACTATGTGCATATTGCTGAAAAGGCGGACTGCGATATCTTTATTACCGCCTGCTCTTCAATTGGTACTGCGGTGGAGCAATGCCAGTTTATGACCCCACTCCAGCTCGCGCGCATTGACTGCGCGATGGTGGAAGAGGCGATTGAAAAAGGCGAACGGATCGCCGTGTTAGCAACCGTGGCAACCACGCTGAAGCCAACGCTGGATTACGTCCAGCGTAAAGTTCAGCAAAGCGGTAAATCACGAACCATTACGCCTGTATTAATGGAGGATGCATTCCACGCGCTGCTGGCGGGAGATATGGATACCCATGACCGTATCGTCAGTGAAGGGTTACAGAGCGCCTTTACCCAGGCGGATGTCGTGATGCTGGCGCAGGCTTCGATGGCGCGCGTTTTACAACAGCTCCCTTCCCCGCCGGTGCCGGTAATGACCTCACCGGAAAGTGGAATTCGCTGGTTGAAAACGCTGGCTGAACGCTAAATTCTCGGCAAAAAAAAGGCCATCATCAGATGGCCAACCATGTCGAAACGGGACCAGCCCTTGACTATGCAGAGAGTCAGGGCTGTTTTTTTATTTCTTACTTAATAACGGTTTTCAGCGCTTCGCCGATATCGGCCAGGCTACGAACAGTTTTCACGCCTGCGGCTTCCAGCGCAGCGAATTTCTCATCCGCTGTACCTTTACCACCCGCGATGATCGCACCCGCGTGACCCATACGCTTACCTTTCGGCGCAGTCACACCCGCGATGTAACCCACAACCGGCTTGGTCACATGATCTTTAATATAAGCAGCAGCTTCTTCTTCCGCGCTACCGCCGATCTCACCGATCATGACGATCGCTTCAGTCTGCGGATCTTCCTGGAACAGCTTCAGGATGTCGATGAAGTTAGAGCCTGGGATCGGGTCGCCGCCGATACCCACACAGGTAGACTGGCCGAAACCGTAGTCGGTGGTCTGCTTAACCGCTTCATAGGTCAGGGTACCTGAACGGGAAACGATACCCACTTTACCCGGCTTGTGAATGTGGCCCGGCATGATACCGATTTTACATTCACCCGGAGTGATAACGCCTGGGCAGTTCGGGCCGATCATGCGTACGCCAGCTTCATCCAGCTTCACTTTCACGGTCAGCATATCCAGTGTTGGGATACCTTCGGTGATGGTGATGATAAGCTTGATGCCTGCATCGATTGCTTCCAGAATGGAATCTTTGCAGAACGGCGCCGGAACGTAGATAACGGTGGCAGTTGCGCCGGTCGCTTCTACCGCTTCACGTACGGTGTTGAACACTGGCAGACCCAGATGCGTGGTGCCGCCTTTGCCCGGCGTAACGCCACCGACCATTTGCGTACCGTAAGCGATCGCTTGTTCGGAGTGGAATGTCCCCTGGCTACCGGTGAAGCCCTGGCAGATAACCTTGGTATCTTTATTAATTAAAACTGACATTATTTCCCCTCCACTGCGGCAACAACCTGCTGAGCTGCATCCGTCAGACTTTTCGCTGCAATAATATTCAGGCCGCTATCAGCCAGTTTTTTCGCGCCGAGTTCAGCGTTGTTACCTTCCAGACGTACCACGACCGGAACGTTTACACCTACTTCTGCTACCGCGCCGATGATACCGTCAGCGATCAGATCGCAACGTACGATACCGCCGAAGATGTTAACCAGTACGGCTTTAACATTGTCATCAGAGAGGATAATTTTGAACGCTTCGGTTACACGCTCTTTGGTCGCACCGCCGCCAACGTCGAGGAAGTTAGCCGGTTCGCCGCCGTGCAGCTTAACGATGTCCATGGTGCCCATTGCCAGGCCCGCACCGTTAACCATACAACCGATGTTACCGTCCAGTGCGACGTAGTTCAGTTCCCACTGTGCAGCCTGCGCTTCACGCGGATCTTCCTGAGACTGGTCGCGCATTTCGCGCAGATCAGCCTGGCGGAACAGTGCGTTGCCGTCAGCGCCCAGTTTACCGTCGAGGCAGATCAGGTCACCCTGCTTGGTCACCACCAGCGGGTTGATTTCGATCAGCGCCAGATCGCGCTCCAGGAAGATAGTCGCCAGACCCATGAAGATCTTGGTGAACTGCTGAACCTGTTTACCTTCCAGACCCAGTTTGAACGCCAGCTCACGACCCTGGTAAGGCATCGGGCCTGCCAGCGGATCGAGCGCCACTTTGTGGATCAGGTGCGGGGTTTCTTCCGCTACTTTTTCGATTTCCACGCCGCCTTCGGTAGAGGCCATGAAGACCACGCGACGGGAGCTACGGTCAACAACTGCGCCGAGGTAAAGTTCTTTACCAATGTCGGTCGCGGCTTCAACCAGAATCTGATTTACCGGTTGGCCATGAGCGTCTGTCTGGTAAGTGACCAGACGTTTACCCAGCCAGTGTTCAGCAAAAGCGCGAATGTCTTCTTTGCTGTTTACCACCTTCACACCGCCCGCTTTACCACGGCCACCAGCGTGAACCTGACATTTCACTACCCACGGGCCAGCGCCGATTTTAGATGCAGCTTCTTCGGCTTCACGCGGAGTAGTACAGGCATAACCCACCGGTGCCGGTAAGCCATAGCGGGCAAAAAGTTGTTTTGCCTGATATTCATGTAAGTTCATGTGTTCTGTCCATCCTTCAGGTAATCGTTATCTTTTACCCGTAGGTCTGATAAGCGTCCAGACCTACGGGGCAGGTGATACTCTTATTAACTACACGTCCAGCAGCAGACGCGTTGGATCTTCCAGCAACTCTTTAATGGTTACCAGGAAGCCTACTGACTCACGACCATCGATCAGACGGTGGTCATAAGACAGCGCCAGATACATCATCGGCAGGATTTCAACCTTGCCGTCTACCGCCATCGGACGATCTTTGATGGCATGCATACCCAGGATGGCGCTCTGCGGTGGGTTGATGATCGGCGTGGACATCAGGGAACCGAACACACCACCGTTAGTGATGGTGAAGTTACCACCCGTCAGATCTTCGACCGTCAACTTGCCGTCGCGACCTTTAACTGCCAGTTCTTTAATATTCTTCTCAATGTCAGCCATACCCAGCAGATCCACATCACGCAGGACCGGCGTGACCAGGCCACGCGGCGTGGAGACCGCCATGCTGACATCAAAGTAGTTGTGGTAAACCACGTCATCGCCGTCGATGGACGCGTTCACTTCCGGATAGCGTTTCAGCGCTTCAACAACCGCTTTCACGTAGAAAGACATAAAGCCCAGACGGATACCGTGGCGTTTCTCGAACGCATCACCGTATTGCTTACGCAGGTCCATGATTGGCTTCATGTTGACTTCGTTGAACGTGGTCAGCATGGCGGTGGAATTTTTCGCTTCCAGCAGACGCTCGGCTACGCGTTTGCGCAGACGGGTCATCGGAACACGTTTTTCGCCACGCGCGCCCAGTTGAGCCTGCGGTGCAGGTGCTGCAGCCGGCGCTTTTGCTTCGGCTTTCGCAGCCGGAGCTTTCGCCAGATGTTTTTCAACATCTTCACGGGTGATACGACCGCCGACACCGGTGCCGTTGATAGCGCTGGCTTCGAGGTTATGCTCACCCAGCAGGCGACGGATCGCCGGGCTCAGGGCATCGTTGTTCTGCTCAGCAAGAGACGCCTGCTGGCGCTGTGCCGGAGTAGAATCTTTCTCTTCAGACTTAGCACTGGTTTCTTTACCGGTGCTGTTGCCTTCACGCAGGCGACCGAGGATCTGGCGAGAAGTGACGGTTGTCCCTTCATCTTCCAGAACCGCATCAAGAATACCGTCCGCTGATGCCGGTACTTCCAGTACCACTTTGTCAGTTTCGATTTCTACCAGTACTTCATCACGACGTACTGCATCGCCCGGTTTTTTGTGCCAGGTTGCAACCGTTGCATCCGCTACGGATTCAGGCAGGTCGGGAACAAGAATATCTACGCTACTCATTATTTATCCTTTATTTAATCGACGTTCAGCGCGTCATTTACCAGATCTTGTTGCTGCTTCTGGTGAACGGACATATACCCTACTGCCGGAGAGGCAGAGGCCGGGCGACCTGCATAACGCAGAGCTGACCCAAATGGAATTACTTCACGGAAATGATGCTGGCTGCAGTACCATGCGCCCTGGTTGAGCGGCTCTTCCTGGCACCAGACAAAATCATGTACATGAGCAAATGGTTTCAGCGCTTCCTGCACCGCTTTATGCGGGAACGGATAGAGCTGTTCGATGCGCACAATGGCGACATCTTTTTGGTCGTTCTTGCGGCGTTGCTCCAGCAGGTCGTAATAAACCTTACCAGAACACATCACTACACGCTTCACGCCTTTAGGATCAAGTTCATCTACTTCGCCAATGGCTGGCAGGAAAGTACCATTTGCCAGTTCGTCCAGCGTAGACACCGCCAGCGGATGACGCAGCAGCGACTTCGGTGACATCACCACCAGCGGACGACGCATACCGCGCAGCGCCTGACGACGCAGCATGTGGTAAACCTGCGCCGGGGTAGACGGGACGCAAACCTGCATGTTTTGCTCAGCACAAAGTTGCAGATAACGTTCCAGACGCGCGGAGGAGTGCTCTGGACCCTGACCTTCATAGCCGTGCGGCAGCAGCATAACCAGACCGCACATACGGCCCCATTTCTGCTCGCCGGAAGAGATGAACTGGTCGATAACGACCTGTGCACCGTTAGCGAAGTCACCGAACTGTGCTTCCCAGATGGTCAGCGTGCGCGGTTCTGCTGTGGCATAACCGTACTCGAACGCCAGCACGGCTTCTTCAGACAGCACGGAGTCCCATACGCGGAAGGTGCCCTGTCCGTTATGCACATGCTGCAGCGGCGTGTAGGTTGAACCGTTCGCCTGGTTATGAATCACCGCGTGACGGTGGAAGAAGGTTCCGCGACCGGAGTCTTCACCCGACAGACGGACCGGAATGCCTTCGTCAACCAGCGTGGCGTAAGCCAGATTCTCTGCACCACCCCAGTCAAACAGCTTCTCGCCTGCGGCCATGGCCTGACGGTCGCCGTAAATCTTGGCAACACGCGACTGCATTTCAACCGCTTCAGGTACAGTGCTGATGCGTTTTGCCAGCTCCTGCAGACGCTTCATCTCAACTTTGTTCGGGTAGTTTTCATCCCACTCGTGGTTGAGGTACGGCGACCAGGTGAAGGAGTGCATGTTCATTGGACGCCACTCTTTCACTACGCATTCGCCAGCATCCAGCGCGTCACGGTACAGATTGACCATCTCGGTCGCATCTTCCAGCGTGGCGACCTTGTCCGCTTCCAGCTTATCAGCGTAGATTTTGCGCGGGGTCGGATGCTTTTTGATTTTCTGATACATCAGCGGCTGGGTTGCGCTCGGCTCGTCGGCTTCGTTGTGGCCGTGACGGCGGTAGCACACCAGATCGATGAAGACATCGCGTTTAAAGGTATTACGGAAATCCAGCGCCAGACGCGTCACGAAAGCGACCGCTTCCGGGTCATCCGCGTTCACGTGGAAAATCGGCGCCTGAACCATCTTACCGATGTCGGTACAGTACGGTGTAGAACGCGCATCCAGCGGGTTAGACGTAGTGAAGCCCACCTGGTTGTTGATAACGATGCGAACGGTACCGCCCACTTCGTAACCACGCGCTTTCGACATGTTCAGGGTTTCCTGAACCACGCCCTGCCCGGTAACTGCCGCATCACCGTGAATGGTGATTGGCAGGACTTTATTGCTGCTCGGCTCGTCCAGACGATCCAAACGTGCACGTACGGAACCGATAACCACCGGGCTAACGATTTCCAGGTGCGACGGGTTAAACGCCAGCGCCAGGTGTACCAGGCCGCCTTCGGTTTCGATATCAGACGAGAAGCCCATGTGGTACTTCACGTCACCGGTGCCGAGGTGTTCTTTATGTTTGCCCGCAAATTCGTCGAACAGTTCCTGCGGGCGTTTGCCCAGTACGTTAACCAGAACGTTCAGACGACCACGGTGCGCCATGCCCAGTACCACTTCACGGGTACCGCTGTTACCGGCGTGGCGGATCATCTCTTTGAGCATTGGGATTAACGCATCACCGCCTTCCAGCGAGAAGCGTTTTGCACCCGGGAATTTCGCGCCCAGGTAGCGTTCCAGACCTTCTGCTGCAGTCAGTTCGCTAAGGAAGCGTTTTTTCTCTTCGCTACTGAATGCGGCACGGCCAGACTCGATACGCTGTTGAAGCCAGCGTTTTTCTTCGGTGCTGGTGATGTGCATATACTCGGCGCCAATTGGGCCGCAGTAGGTTTGTTTCAGCGCAACAACCAGGTCACTCAGCTTCATCGTGTCTTTGCCGCCGGCAAAAGAACCTACGTTAAAGCTTTCCTGGAAATCCGCATCGGTCAGATCGTGGAAAGACGGGTCCAGATCGGCCACATTTTCTTGCTGCCACAGTCCCAGCGGATCAAGATTCGCATGCTGATGACCGCGGAAACGGTAGGCGTTAATGAGCTGCAGGACTTTAACCTGCTTCACATTGGCATCAGGGTCGGAAATAGAAGAAGAGTAACGTGGGGTAATCAACGCCTGTCGACGGAAATAATCACGTGTTTTTGAGTGAAGTTGATCCGGTTTGACTCCGGTACCAGGTAACTGCTGGAACGTCGAACGCCAGTTAGCATCTACCGAGTCAGGGTCGGTTAAGAAGTCTTCATAGAGCTGTTCTATCCAGCTCTGGTTAGAACCAGAGAGGTAAGAAGAGTCCAACCAGGCTTTCAAAGCGCTGTTCTGCATCGTGATCCCTTAAGCATTTGTATGCTTACTTCGCCGTGGATACTACCACGCACACCGATGTGCGTGCCGGGGTTCACTTGTTGCGGACTGTCGTGTCATCTGCGTCCGCTAAGGAACCTTTAAAAACTGTCTAATAATGTGGCAGTTTTTAGAGGTTTCCTGCACTTATATTGCCTGATGGCGCTTCGCTAATCAGGCCTACGGGATTGTACCTGTAGGCCGGATAAGACGTTTACGTCGCCATCCGGCAACCACTACAACAACTTACGCACTACGCTTGAGCAGCATCGACTTAATATGGCCGATAGCACGTGTCGGGTTCAGCCCCTTAGGACATACGCTGACGCAGTTCATGATGCTGTGACAGCGGAATACGCTGAAAGCGTCACTTAAACCTTCCAGGCGGCTGTCGGTCTCGGTATCGCGGCTGTCGATCAGGAAGCGATACGCGGCCAGCAGACCAGCCGGACCGATGAACTTGTCCGGGTTCCACCAGAATGATGGGCAGGACGTTGAGCAGCATGCACACAAAATACATTCATACAGCCCATCGAGCTTCTCACGCTGCTCTGGCATTTGTAAATGCTCACGAGCTGGCGGATTTTTCCCATTATTCAACAAGTAAGGCTTAATCTTCTCATACTGTGCGTAGAATTGCCCCATGTCTACCACCAAATCGCGCACAACCGGTAAACCCGGCAGCGGGCGAATGACAATTTTTTTGCCCGGCTGATTCAGTGCGGAAATAGGAGTGATACAGGCCAGTCCATTTTTGCCGTTCATGTTCAGACCGTCGGAGCCACAAACCCCTTCACGGCAGGAGCGACGAAACGACAGCGACGGATCTTTTTCTTTCAGCTGCATCAAGGCATCCAGCAGCATCATGTCACGCCCTTCTTCCGCCTCCAGGGTGTAATCCTGCATGCGCGGAGCGTCGTCAACATCCGGGTTATAGCGATAAACTGAAAACTCGAGTTTCATTGTCCTGTCTCCGCATTAATAAGTACGAATCTTCGGCGGGAATGCCGGGCGCAGCTTCGGTTCCATATTGACTTGACGTCGCGTCATGGATTCCGACTCTGGCAGGTACAGGGAATGGCACAGCCAGTTTTCATCATCACGTTCCGGGAAGTCGAAGCGGCTATGCGCACCACGGCTTTCGGTACGGAAGTTTGCAGATACTGCAGTGGCGTACGCGGTCTCCATCAGGTTATCCAACTCCAGACACTCAACGCGCTGGGTGTTGAACTCGCTGGAGGTATCGTCCAGACGGGCATTTTTCAGGCGTTCGCGGATCGCTTTCAGCTCTTCCAGACCTTTCGCCATCGCATCGCCTTCGCGGAATACCGAGAAGTTATGCTGCATACATTCTTGCAGCGCTTTGCGAATCGCCACCGGGTCTTCACCGTTACGGTTACCGTTCCAGCGGTTCAGACGCGCCAGAGAAGCGTCGATTTCATCTTCGGTCGCATCCAGCAGGTCACCCTGCTCGGCGATTGATTCCTGCAGATGCAGACCAACCGCACGACCAAATACGACCAGGTCCAGCAGCGAGTTGCCGCCCAGACGGTTGGCGCCGTGAACCGATACGCAGGCGATTTCGCCGACGGCAAACAGCCCAGGGATCACCACATCTTCGCCCTGCTCATTCACGGTCAGCGCCTGACCGGTTACTTTGGTCGGAATACCGCCCATCATATAGTGGCAGGTTGGGATAACCGGAATCGGCTCTTTGACCGGGTCAACGTGAGCAAAGGTACGGGACAGTTCGAGAATACCCGGCAGACGGGATTCCAGTACTTCTTTACCCAGGTGGTCGAGTTTCAGTTTGGCGTGCGGACCCCACGGGCCGTCGCAGCCGCGACCTTCGCGAATTTCGATCATGATGGAACGCGCCACCACGTCACGACCCGCCAGGTCTTTCGCATTCGGGGCATAACGCTCCATGAAGCGCTCGCCATGTTTGTTCAGCAGGTAGCCACCTTCACCACGGCAGCCTTCTGTTACCAGAACGCCTGCACCGGCGATACCCGTTGGGTGGAACTGCCACATCTCCATATCCTGCACCGGCACGCCAGCGCGGATAGCCATACCAACACCGTCACCGGTATTGATGTGGGCATTAGTAGTGGACTGATAAATACGGCCAGCACCACCGGTCGCCAGCACGGTCGCACGGGCTTTGAAGTAAACCACTTCACCGGTTTCGATACACAGCGCGGTACAACCGACAACGGCGCCATCGGCGTTTTTCACCAGGTCCAGCGCATACCACTCGGAGAAGATGGTGGTATGGTTTTTCAGGTTCTGCTGATACAGCGTGTGCAATAGTGCATGACCGGTACGGTCGGCCGCTGCCGCAGTACGTGCCGCCTGCTCGCCGCCGAAGTTCTTCGACTGGCCGCCAAACGGACGTTGATAAATTGTGCCATTGTCGAGGCGAGAGAACGGCAGCCCCATGTGGTCCAGCTCCAGAATCGCTTCCGGACCGGTTTTACACATATATTCAATAGCGTCCTGGTCACCAATGTAGTCCGACCCTTTAACGGTGTCGTACATGTGCCATTCCCAGTTATCTTCATGGGTATTACCGAGCGCAACGGTGATGCCACCCTGCGCGGATACGGTATGGGAACGGGTTGGGAACACTTTGGAGAGCAGCGCACAGGTCTGACCGCTCTGGGAAATTTGCAGCGCCGCGCGCATACCTGCGCCGCCGGCACCAATCACAACAGCATCAAATTCTCTGACTGGCAGTTTCATTACACACCCCACACCACAACAAATCCATAAATGACGTAAACCACCAGCGCAACAACGATAGCCAGTTGCAGAATCAGGCGCACAGCCAGAGGTTTAACGTAGTCGGTCAACACCTGCCACATGCCGATCCAGGCATGAATCAAGATGGAGAAAAGTGCCAGCAGGGTGAAGACTTTGGTGAATGCCGATGAGAAGAAACCGGTCCAGACTTCATACGTCAGCTCGCCGCTGGTGGCGAAGAAACCGACCATATAGATGATGTATAACGTCAGAACGATAGCGGTAGCACGGACCAGAATGAAGTCATGTACGCCGTTGCGTCCTAATGCGGAGGCGTTGCTTACCATACGAGGACTCCTGCGAGAAGTGAAAGCACGACAATGATAACGAAACAAATTTTGGCGGAGCGTGTCCCTGCTTCGAGGGTTTCTTCGATATAGCCAAAATCCATCAACAGATGGCGAATGCCCATTACGGCGTGATATGCCAGCGCAATCAGGATCCCCCACAGAATTAACTCCACAAAGAAGTTATTCATAATGGATGACGCGGTGAGGAAACCTTCAGGGGAGGAAAGGCTGGTACCCAATAACCACAACAGAATCCCGACCGCCACAAAGGTGATCACTCCGGATACGCGATGGAGAATGGACGCTATCGCCGTGATTGGGAACCGGATCGTTTGCAGATCCAGATTGACAGGTCTTTGTTTTTTCACATTTCTTATCATGAATAACGCCCACATGCTGTTCTTATTATTCCCTTTAGACTTCGGGTACAGAAGATGAAGACACCTGTAGCCTGAAAGACGACGGGATTTCCTTCCTCCGGTCTGCGTGCGGGTCAGACAGCGTCCTTACTATAACTACGCGTCATATAAAACACTGCTTCCAGATGCTAAAACGACACGTTACAACGCTGGTTGGCTCGGGATTGCAGGGTATTCCGGAGACCTGGCGGCAGTATAGGACGTTCACAAAATCATTACAATTAACCTACATATAGTTTGTCGGGTTTTATCCCGAACAGTGACATAGGTCACGATAACAACATTATTTTAATTTTTAATCATCTGATTTGACAATCATTAAACAAAGTTGTTACAAACGACACCAGAAAAAGCATATAATGCGTAAAAGTTATGGGGTCACTCTTTCACCGGAGATTTAGTTATGTAACAGTGTGGAAGTATTGACCAATACCTTCAGGACAGTTATTAGTGATAGACAGGTTAAATAATTCGGATTGCTAAGTTCTTGATTTGCAGTTTATTCGCCATGAAAAGACCGTTTTACCTGCAAGCGCCCATAGCTCTGTACCCAGGTCATCCCCTCTTTCGCAGAGCGGCGAGCCAAATAACAAACTGGTAACGGTTTATTGATGCACGAAGGCAAATTTAAGTTCCGGCAGTCTTAAGCAATAAGGCGCTAAGGAGACCGTAAATGGCTGATACTAAAGCAAAACTCACTCTAAATGGTGACGCTGCTATTGAACTGGATGTGCTGAAAGGTACGCTCGGTCAAGATGTTATTGATATTCGTAGCCTCGGCTCAAAAGGGATGTTTACTTTTGACCCAGGTTTCACCTCTACCGCATCCTGCGAATCCAAAATTACTTTCATCGACGGTGACGAAGGTATTTTGCTGCATCGCGGCTTCCCGATTGACCAACTGGCGACCGAGTCCAACTATCTGGAAGTGTGTTATATCCTGCTGTACGGCGAAAAACCGACGCAGGAAGAGTACGACGAGTTCAAAACCACAGTCACTCGCCATACCATGATCCACGAGCAGATCACCCGTCTGTTCCACGGTTTCCGCCGCGACTCTCACCCGATGGCCGTTATGTGCGGTGTTACCGGAGCGCTGGCAGCGTTCTATCATGACTCGCTGGATGTAAACAACGCACGCCACCGTGAAATCGCCGCCTTCCGCCTGCTGTCCAAAATGCCAACCATGGCAGCGATGTGCTACAAATATTCCATCGGGCAGCCGTTCGTGTACCCACGTAACGATCTCTCCTACGCCGGTAACTTCCTGAACATGATGTTCTCTACGCCGTGCGAAAAATACGAAGTGAATCCGATTCTGGAACGCGCAATGGACCGTATCTTAATCCTGCACGCTGACCACGAACAGAACGCCTCAACCTCTACCGTACGTACCGCGGGCTCTTCTGGCGCTAACCCGTTTGCCTGCATCGCGGCTGGTATCGCTTCCCTGTGGGGACCGGCACACGGCGGCGCAAACGAAGCTGCGCTGAAAATGCTGGAAGAAATCAGCTCTGTTAAACACATTCCGGAATTTGTTCGCCGCGCGAAAGATAAGAATGATTCCTTCCGCCTGATGGGCTTTGGTCACCGTGTTTATAAAAACTATGACCCGCGCGCTACCGTCATGCGTGAAACCTGCCATGAAGTACTGAAAGAACTGGGCACCAAAGATGATCTGCTGGAAGTGGCGATGGAACTTGAGCACATTGCGCTCAACGACCCGTACTTCATCGAGAAGAAACTCTACCCGAACGTAGACTTCTACTCCGGCATCATCCTGAAAGCGATGGGTATTCCGTCCTCCATGTTCACCGTTATCTTCGCCATGGCACGTACCGTTGGCTGGATTGCACACTGGAACGAAATGCACACCGACGGCATGAAAATCGCCCGTCCTCGTCAGCTGTACACCGGCTACGACAAGCGCGATTTTAAGTCTGATATTAAGCGTTAATTGTCTGCCGGATGGCGCTAGCGCTTGTCCGGCTTAAAGTTATAAACGCTCCCAGGCCGGATAAAGCAGTGATGCCTATGTCCGGCCTGTTTTTATTTGATCCACATTATTTTATTCTTATCGTGCTTTCTCTATGATTTACTGAGATTTCTCACATTTTACTCAGGAGCATGGGATGCCTGTTTTGCAGTGGAGCCTGTTGTTTGTGCTATCGCTCCTTCTTTCCCTGCTCTTTCTGTTTATCCATCTTCCAGGCCCCTTGCTGCTCGGTTCGATGATCGTCGGCATCATCTTCAGTATGCGCGGCATCTCGCTGCACCCTCCTCGCTGCACATTTCTTGGCGCACAGGCGATTCTCGGCTGTATGATTGCCCAAAATCTGACTGGTTCAATCTTTACAACCCTTGCAGCCCACTGGCCGATGGTGATTGTTATCCTGCTGGCAACCCTTATCAGCAGCGCGATAATCGGCTGGCTGCTGGTTCGCTATAGTAATCTACCGGGGAATACCGGTGCGTGGGGCTCGTCACCAGGCGGTGCAGCGGCAATGGTCGCAATGGCCCAGGATTATGGCGCCGACATCCGGCTGGTGGCGTTTATGCAGTATCTGCGCGTACTGTTGGTGGTCGGCGCGGCGGCGCTGGTCACCCGGCTGGTGATGGGCGACCAGGCCCAAACAATCAGTGAACAAATCATCTGGTTTCCGCCGCTAAGCGGCAATCTTTTCAGCACTCTGATACTGGCCGCCGTTGCCGGCACGGCTGGACGCCTACTGCGTATTCCCTCTGGCGTTATGCTATTGCCAATGCTGGTGGGTGCCATGCTGAATGCAAGCGGAGTGATGGTGATTGAACTGCCGGAATGGCTACTGGCTATAGCCTACATGTCAATTGGCTGGCAAATCGGTCTTGGCTTTGACAAGCAGATCTTTTTGATGGCATTACGACCACTGCCACAGATCCTGTTGTCCATTTTTTCACTGATGGCGATCTGCGCAGCCATGGCCTGGGGACTGGCGCATTACATGCAGATCGACTTTCTCACTGCCTATCTGGCAACCAGTCCTGGAGGCGTGGATTCTGTTGCGGTGATCGCCGCAGGAAGCCACGCTGATATGGCGCTCATCATGGCGATGCAAACCCTGCGACTGTTCAGCATTTTGTTAACTGGCCCCGCAGTCGCGCGGTTTATTTCGGTGCACGCACCAAAACAACCCGCTTAGTGCTGACAACCCGGGCACCAGTAAAAGGGGCGCGAAGAGAGCATCGTTTTCTCGATTATTCCACCACAACGCTCACAGGTTTCGCCATCCCGATGAAAGACCTTAAAGCGAAACAACGCACCGTGATGTTTATTCTCATCGACCAGGCCGCGGGTAGTATAAGACAGCCGCGGAATATCAAGCAGCGCATGTGCCAGTTTATCCAGTTGCTCATCACTAAGCTGCGACGCTTTATGCTGCCCGGTCAACCCAACCTGCCAGAGGATCTCTACCCGCAGGTAGTTACCTAATCCCGCCAGAAATGCCTGGTCCAGTAGCAGACCAGAAAACTGGCGATTGCGAAAACGCGGAGATAACAGACGCGCTTTAACCTCATCGGGCGTTAAACGTAAATCCAGCACATCCGGCCCTACCCGTTGCAGGAACGGATGGGTGGAGAGCTGTTCTGGCGTTAGCATTTCGATATCAGACGCGCTATAGAGCAGGATAGTTTTGTCGTGTGTCTGCAGCCTGACACGCAGTACCCGCGAAGTTTGCGGAATTTTGCCGGTATCCACCACTCGCCACACGCCATAGAGCTGATTGTGACTGTACAGCGTCAGGCCATTAGAAAAATGGGTCAGTAATGCTTTCCCCCGCGTTTCAAGCTGGGTAACACGTTGCCCAATTAGTTGAGATTGATACGGTTTTAACTGCTCAAAGGCAAACCAGACATCCGTCAGGGGTTTGCCTTTGACTGCCGCCTCCAGGTTATCCGCCGCGCGGCGAATCTCCGGGCCTTCAGGCATAATACTGTCCTTTGTTAATGTGTTGCGCCGCCCGTCACTGCGATATCGCTTTCCACCTGTAAGGCGGTGGCAATCGCAATCTCCAGCGCACGGCGCACCGTTTCTGTCGCCATACTTGGCGCCCCGGGATGCTGTGCAGCCTGTTGCGGCAAATAAGGGATATGAATAAAGCCGCCCTTCACCGCCGGTACGTCGCGTAGTTTATGCAGCAGGCCATACATCACGTGGTTACACACGAAAGTACCCGCAGTCTGGGAAACCGAGGCCGGAATTCCCGCGTTGCGCATGGCGACAACCATCGCTTTAATCGGCAACGTACTAAACCATGCCGCCGGGCCATCGACCACAATCGGCACATCGACCGGCTGTTGCCCCTGATTATCCGCAATACGCGCATCGTCAACGTTAATCGCCACGCGTTCCACGGTGATATCCGTACGACCACCCGCCTGCCCCACCGCCAGCACCAGTGATGGCGACAACGCGTCAATCGCGGCGTTGAGTACAGCGAGAGACTCGCCAAAGACACACGGTAGTTGGCGGGCAATAACACGGCATCCGCCGATAATAGCATTGTCGAGGCTCGAGACCACTTCCCAGGAAGGGTTAACTGACTCGCCGCCAAAGGGTTCAAATCCCGTGATGAGTACTGTTTTCATCCTTCCTCCTTACAGGAACATCAGGAAATACATCAGGAACACGTTGACCAGTAGCAGCAGTACGCCGGTTGGCACCTGCGCTTTAATCACCGCATTTTTGTCCGGTAGTTCCAGCAACGCTGCAGGAACAATATTAAAGTTCGCCGCCATCGGCGTCATCAGCGTCCCACAATAGCCGGAGAACATACCTATCGCCGCCATTACCGCTGGGTTGCCGCCGTGTTGCAGTACGAGGATCGGAATGCCAATCCCAGCGGTCACGATCGGGAAAGCAGCAAACGCATTACCCATAACCATGGTCAACAATGCCATGCCGATGGTGTACACCGCCACCGCGATAAAGCGACTATCCACCGCCAGATATTCCTGCGTCAGGTATGAAATGCCGCTACCGACACCCGCCGCTGTAAACAGCAGCCCAAGCGTAGCCAGAATCTGCGGCAAAATGAACGCCCAGCCAATGGAGTCCAGCAGACGGCGTGCCTCCTGAATCGGTTGATGCACCCGCTCATGGGTCATTTTTATCGCCATCGCCAGACCAATCAACGAACCCGCTGTCATTGAAAAGAGCGTCACCAGAGTGGCGTGATTACCCGGCCCGAACAGCGCATCCTGTAAGCCCGGAATATGGTTGAACATCAGTACGCCAATGACCGTTACCACCGGGATCGCCAACGCTGGGAAAAATAGGCGGTTGCCCAGGCGGCTGGCGCTTTCTTCGCGCTGTTGCTGCGTGCGTTGATGGTAGCTTCCCAGCTTCACACCGCCAAAACCCGCGATCAGGGCCAGCACGACCACCGCAACGCCGACGGCAATATGCACTGCGCGTTTATCGCCAAACAGCGAGTATGTCCAGTCACCAAGCAGAAACAGTACGCCATATATGCCCCAAAACAGGCCTGTGGTGAAACGGCGCGGGTTTGCTTTGTCCTGCCAGGACATCAGCGCCACAATCAGTAATACCGCACCTGCCAGCCAATAGAGATAGCTTTGTTGAAAATTCATTTCGCTTCCCCTTTCGCTGCGGCATTTGCTTTCGCCACCTCACGTTGCAAATAGCTATCCAGACGCCACAAACGCGTGCCGTGGATCAGGAAAGCACAAATTGCCGTTGGGATCCCCCACAAGGCGATATGCAGCGGTTCGGTCTGGATCCCACCAGACTCCAGCATAAAGTTGTGCATGAATATGATCGCGCCGAAGGCAACAAAGATATCTTCACCGAAAAACAGCCCGACGTTATCGGTCGCCGCTGACATTGCGCGCAGGCGATAGCGAACCGCGCCGGGTATCTCTCCGTGATTTTTCTCGGCGGCCCCTTCCGCCATTGGCGCCAGCAGCGGGCGCACCATCTGCGGATGCCCCCCCAGACTGGTCAACCCTAACGCAGCGGTCGCTTCGCGAATGAACAGATAGACAATAAGCAGACGGCCACTGGTGGCACTGCGGATTTTCGCAATCCACGCCTGAGCACGCTCTTTGAGTCCGTGACGTTCCAGCAGGCCAATAACCGCCAGCGGGATCAGCAGGATAAACGGCAGGTTGCGGGTGTTAAGAAAACCTTCACCCAGCTTCTCGAGGATGGTGGCGATCGGCATATGCGCCGCCAGTCCCGTGACGATCCCGGCAATAATAACCACCAATACCGGATTAAAACGTAAAAGAAATCCGACCACGATGACGGCGATCCCCGTCAATGGCCAGAGAGAAATTACCTCTCCCATAATTCATTCCCGTATATGTTGTTGTGTAATATATTGTTGTTTTGTATGGTAAATCTTATGCACCAATTTCAATATTGCATGCATTAAAGGCGCTACGCAAGCGACGGGCAAAAGCGAGTGCGTGCTCGCCATCCCCATGAATGCATACCGTCTGGGCGGTCACGCTTGCCCATGTTCCACTTTGGCTTTTTACTCTGCCGGATTGCACCATTTCTAACGTTTGCGCCAGCGCCTGCTCTTCATCCTCAATCAGTGCACCCGGCTGGTTACGTGGCACCAGACTGCCATCGGCCTGATAACCCCGATCGGCAAAAACCTCCTGACGCGTTATCAAGCCATAGTGTTCTCCAGCGCGAATCAGTTCGCTTCCCGCCAGCCCGACCAGAACCAGCGACGGATCGCAGGCATGAACCGCTTTCGCAATCGCATCAGCCAATTGAGGATCTTTCGCCGCCTGGTTATAGAGCATGCCATGCGGTTTGACATGGCGCATCACGCCGCCTTCTGCCCGCGTGATGGCAGCCAGCGCGCCAATTTGATACAGCGTCTGTGCATACACCGTTTGTGCAGGCAGGGTCATGGCGCTACGACCAAAATTTTCCCGATCCGGAAAGCTGGGGTGCGCACCTACCGCCACACCATTTTTTAACGCATCACGCACGCTTGAGAGCATAGTTTGCGCATCGCCGGCGTGAAACCCACAGGCGATGTTGGCCGATGACACCAATTGCAGCAACGCTGCATCGTTCGCACATCCCTCACCGAGGTCTGCATTGAGATCAATTTTCATTGTTAAGTCGCCATGCTAACTGTTCCAGATAACGCTGCTGGTCGTACCGCGCCTTCAGCGCTTCCTCCAGCGAACACTGCACAAAATGAATCGGCTGACCGAGCGGGATCTGCGCCAGATGATACATATCTGCCTCGATAATACAGGCGATGCGCGGATAGCCACCCGTCGTCTGAGCATCGTTCATCAGCACGATTGGCTGACCATTATGCGGAACCTGCACCACGCCGGGGAGCAAACCATGCGACAGCAGCTCGCGATCGGTCGTGCGCGTCAGCGGCTGCCCCTGAAGACGATACCCCATACGGTTACTTTGTGGGCTAAGCTGCCACGGCGAGCGCCAGAAAGAGGCCTGCGATACCTCATCAAACTCCTGATATTCAGGGCCGGGCAGTGCACGAATGAGATTACCCCACATCAGTTGTTTTACACCTTGTGGCCCGCTGAATTGCCGGGTCGATACGCCAATCGCCAGTCGATCGCCATCACGCAGCAGACGCCCTTCAAACCCACCAATGCCCACTTTCAGATCTGTACTACGCGAACCCATCACTTCGGGAACATCAATACCGCCCGCTACAGCCAGATAACTGCGCATACCATGAAGAGGTCGTTTTAGCGTCAGGCGCTGCCCGGCTTTTACTGGTAACCGCCATCCGCTCCATACGGGAGTTCGATCCAGATGCGCTTCGCATCCGGCACCGGTCAGGGCAAACCAGCCATCGGCTTCAAACTCCACCACCAGTTGCCCCAGCGTGATTTCCAGCGCTGCGGCATTCGCATCATTACCCACCAGCAGGTTAGCCACGTTCAGCGCCGGTTTATCCAGCGCGCCACAGTGACTAATTCCGGATTGACGAAAACTATGGCGTCCCCCGTCCTGTACTGAGGTGTACATGCCAGCGCGGATGATGTTTAACATATCCCCTCCTTCTGCGGGACAAAACGCACGGTATCGCCAGCCCGTAACAGAATCGGCTCCTCCCGTTTTGGATCAAATAACGAAACGGAGGTACGCCCAATCAATTGCCATCCACCGGGTGTGGCAAGCGGGTAGATCCCCGTTTGAGATCCACCGATACCGACAGAACCTGCCGGAACAAGCAAACGCGGTTCCGCACGTCTGGGGGTATGCAGCTGTTCAGGTAAGCTCCCGAGATAGGGAAATCCCGGCTGAAAACCGATAAACCACACCACATAGTCAACTGACGCATGAAGTTCGACGACCTGCTTGTCGCTTAATCCACTGTGTCGGGCGACCTCTGCCAGATCAGGGCCAAACTCACCACCATAGGTCACAGGTATTTCAATAAAACGTGAATCCGGCTCCAGTGCTTCGCTCTCTTCCCACCAGCGCTGCAGGCGTTCAATCGCATCCAGCGCCAGCGTTTGCGGGTCGCGTAGAGTAACCGTGATATTGTTCATTCCCGGAATAGCTTCAAGCACATTCGGGGCGTCAACTAAACGCTGAGCCAGACGCCAGATGCGTTTCTGAGTCGCCAGCGTGATGGGGGGCTCCAGTTCGAGAACCACCGCCGTTTCACCTAACAGATAACAACGCGCTCGCTGCACTTTCATCCCTCTTTATTACGCTGGATTAGGTATATCGATAAAGGTTACGTCCAGATCGGTATTTTCATTCAGCCATTCGCTTAATGCGCGAATGCCGCCGCGTTCGGTCGCATGGTGACCGGCAGCATAAAAATGCAGCCCCTGCTCGCGGGCTGAGTGAATGGTTTGCTCAGAGACTTCACCGGTAATAAAGGCGTCGACACCAAATCGGGCTGCGCTATCAATAAAACTTTGACCGCCCCCGGTACACCAGGCAACGCGCTGAACTTTCTCCGGCCCGGTATCACCGCACCATAACGGTTTACGACCTAAACGCGCTTCAATCCACGATGCCAGCTCCAGCCCCGGAACAGGCATGGAGAGTTCTCCCCATGGCACCAGCGGTTCAATTTCCCCCATAACGGTGATTCCCAACAGCGCGGCCAACTGCGCGTTATTCCCCAATTCCGGATGTGCATCCAGCGGCAAGTGCCAGCCATACAGGTTGATATCATTTTCTAACAGCGTTTTCAGACGATTGCGCTTCATGCCGCGAATAACCGGAGATTCGCCTTTCCAGAAATAGCCGTGGTGAACAATAACCGCATCCGCTTGCTGGCGTACCGCCTCGTCCAGCAATGCCTGGCTTGCAGTCACACCGGTCACGATTTTATGCACCGTCTCTTTGCCCTCAACCTGCAAACCATTCGGCGCATAATCGCTAATGGCGGCGCTGTTTAGTTTGTCGTTGATCAGTTGTTCCAGTTCGGTGTTTTTCATCATCGTCCTCGTAGTCATCATTTCTGCCTGCCCAATCAGCAACACAGCTTAGGTTAAAATAGCGTCCCCGCCTGCGTTCGTCGATAGCCATTTCACTGACACATAAAGAAACAATCACACCCGCTTTGAACGTGATTTGCTTACCACTACGCGATCTAATTCATGTATATTTATGCAATCAGACAGCATATTGCAAAAATAATCAGATCTGTATCAAAGTTACAACTTTAAGGAAACACACTCGCGCAGCACGTTCAGCCAGTCGCGAGGCATTTACTTCGAGAAAATAATGAATAAACAAGCATCTCAACCACGGGCGATATACTACGTTGTCGCGCTACAAATCTGGGAATACTTCAGTTTTTACGGCATGCGTGCGCTGCTGATCCTGTATCTCACTAACCAGCTTAAGTACGACGATAATCACGCATATGAACTGTTCAGCGCCTACTGCTCGCTGGTCTATGTCACCCCTATTCTCGGGGGATACCTGGCCGATAAAGTGCTCGGCAATCGAATGGCGGTGATGATCGGCGCATTTTTAATGGCGGTAGGACATCTGGTATTGGGTGCCAGCGAAATGGCCCCGGCGTTCCTCTATTTGTCGCTGGCGATAATTGTCTGCGGCTACGGTCTGTTTAAATCAAATATCAGTTGCCTGTTGGGCGAGTTGTATCAACCTGAAGACCCGCGTCGCGACGGTGGATTCTCTCTGCTTTACGCTGCTGGTAACATCGGTTCGATTATTGCCCCTATTGCCTGTGGCTACGTGCAGGAAGAATACAGCTGGGCGATGGGCTTTGCGCTGGCTGCCATCGGCATGCTGGCAGGGCTGGTGATATTCTTATGTGGTAATCGCCATTTCGCCCACACCACCGGCGTCAACAAGGCCGTTCTGTGTGCTAAAACCTTTATTCTGCCAAACTGGGCCTGGCTGTTAGTTTTGTTGGTTGCCGCACCGCTGCTGATTACCGTGCTGTTCTGGAAAGAGTGGTCCGTTTACGCACTGATTGTTGCCACCATTATTGGTCTGGCGGTTCTGACAAAGATTTACCGCCAGGCACAGACGCAGAAACAGCGCAAAGAACTGGGGCTTATCGTCACCCTGACCTTCTTCAGCCTGTTGTTCTGGGCCTTTGCTCAACAGGGCGGCAGCTCGATTAGCCTGTATATCGACCGCTTCGTTAACCGCGATATCATGGGATATTCCGTCCCTACAGCGATGTTCCAGTCGGTTAACGCTTTTGCCGTGATGCTGTGCGGTATCGTGCTGGCATGGGTAGTCAAAGAGAGCGTGAGTGGCAATCGTACCGTACGTATCTGGGGTAAATTTGCCCTTGGCCTCGGCTTAATGAGCGCTGGGTTCTGTATTCTAACCTTGAGCGCTCGCTGGTCCGCAGCTTACGGCCACTCTTCCATGCCGCTGATGGTACTTGGGTTGGCGGTCATGGGCTTTGCCGAACTGTTTATCGATCCGGTGGCAATGTCACAAATTACACGTATTGAGATCCCTGGTGTTACCGGCGTATTAACCGGCATTTATATGCTGCTTTCCGGAGCCATCGCCAATTACCTGGCAGGTGTTATCGCCGATCAGACCTCACAAGGCTCGTTTGATGCTGCCGGCGCTATCAACTACTCCATCAATGCCTATATTGATGTCTTTAGTGAAATTACCTGGGGCGCGCTGGCCTGTGTGGTGCTGGTGCTGCTGATTTGGCTGTACCAGTCGCTTAAGTTCAGAAACCGTCCGCTGGCGGTAGAATCCTGAGTGTAGGGCCCGATGATGTAATCTGATTCGGGCTTTTTTTCAGGAATTACGCATGGCTGGCAGTCAACTCCTCTTCAGAAAGACCTGTAACCAGAAAGCTGTTTCTGGTTGAAGATGACGGCACTTTACTGCTGGCGGAAAACACCTTCATCAAGGCATTAGCAGCCTTGCGTACACGCTTCAGCGCTAAATGCCCCACCACTGCAACATATTCATTCTACTGGAAGGTCTTACGCAGAAATCCGCTGCGCGCTTATCCCTTACGCGCCGCCTCATATGCCGCCAGCGTCGCCAGCCTTGCCTGTTTATGATCGACAATCTGACGAGGATAGTTAAGCGTCACCTGCGCTTTTTCAGCCCATGACCACGGTTCATGAATAGCTTTCCCCGGCACGTCACGCAGTTCCGGCAGCCACTGGCGGATAAACTCACCGCCACGATCAAATTTTTCGCCCTGAGTCGTGGGGTTAAAGATACGGAAATACGGTGCGGCGTCGGTTCCGGTTGAGGCTGCCCACTGCCAGCCGCCGTTATTGGCCGCCAGGTCGCCATCGATCAGTTGCGACATGAAATATTGTTCGCCTTTACGCCAGTCGATCAGCAGGTCTTTCACTAAAAAACTGGCGGTAATCATGCGTAAACGATTATGCATCCAGCCCGTGGCGTTGAGCTGACGCATGGCCGCATCCACAATGGGGTAGCCTGTATTCCCTGTTTTCCAGGCCTGGAAATGCGTCGGATTATTCTGCCATTGCACGCGTTCGGTCCAGCGAATAAAAGGTTGATACCGACATAGCGCCGGATGGTAAGTCATCAAGTGGCGATAAAACTCGCGCCAAATAAGCTCATTCAACCAAACGCTGCCTGCCCCATCCTCAAGCGCCTGCGGCTGCTCCACGAGCAGTCGATTCAGGCACTGGCGCGGTGATAGTCCACCTGTCGCCAGGCTCGCGGATAATCGACTGGTCCCGTCAATCGCCGGAAAGTCACGCAGTTGTTCATATTCTCCGGCGGCCTGCTGGCAAAAATGGCGTAACTGCGCGATGGCCAATTTTTCTTCTGCCGGAAATTGCTGCGTATCAAAATCCTGCTGCGGGTAGCTCAGCGCGATGGATGTTAATGGAGAGTCAAGAGCACCGCTTTCTCTCACCTTCGGCGCACTGACACATTCCGGGATCCCGTCTTTTATCCGCTTCAGCCAGGCATTTTTAAACGGCGTAAAGACTTTATACATCTCGTGATTACCGGTCATGACCGCCCCCGGAGGCAGGATCACGCTGTCGTCAAACCCTTCGCACACCACCTGAGGTAATGACTTTTCGACGGCAGCATCACGCTGGCGTTCGTTTATTTCATATTGATAGTTATAAAATATTCGACTGACGCCATGCTGTACGCAGACGTTTTTGACGGTTTCCACACTGGTCGCAAAATCAGCAACTTCATGAAACAGAAGCGGGATGCCCTTTTCTGCCAGCGCCGTTTGCAACGCGTTCAGCTGCGCATTAACCAATGCCGCCTGACGTGGGGCCATATCATGCGCCTTCCACTGTTCAGGCGTGGAGATATAGAGCGCGAGTACATGTGCAGAACGATTCCGACAAGCCGCCGCCAGCGCGAGATTGTCATGCAGACGTAAATCACGCCGAAACCAGACCAGATGCGTGGTCATAAAACTCCCTGATAAAAATTAATCATTGCCCTGTAAACGCCAAATCGCAGGCCAGAGTTCAAAATAACGTTGCCCGGACAACCAGGTGTTCGGGTGCTCAGCCATATAGTGTTTGAGGAGCATTAAGGGTGCAAGTAGCGGCTGCGCCTCGCGTCGATAGTTATCGATTATCGAGGTCAATTCCTGACGTTGACGCAGATCGAGCTGATTACGGAAATAGCCCTGTACGTGCATCAATACATTGGTATGGTTACGCCGGGTAGCAGGATTTAATAACAGATGGATCAATCGTAGGCGATACTCGGTAAAAAAAGCATCGAGATCTTGCCATTCATGGATTGCGGCAACGAAGGGGCCAAGCTCCCGATACTCTGGCTGGGAATGCGCCAGTAGTACCAGTTTGTAGCGGGTATGATAGTCAATTAATGCGCCCCGCGTTAATTTTCGCTGACGCAGGCGGTGCAATTCATGCAAAGCGTAAACACGTATTAATGTATTTTCGTCGAACTGAGGTGCCTCACTCGCTTCTGTGGTCAGACAGGTGCGGATACCAACAGGAATTCTCGTGCTCATCGCCACTCCTTATCCGTTACTCAGATAAGTGTAGACGTCGGCGTATAAAAAAACCGCCACATTGCTGTTGGCGGTTTTCTTGAACAATAACGACAACTTAATAGAAGTCGCAGGTGGCTTTTTCAGCCTGCTCCATCCACACCGGTTTATCACTGGTTTTGGACCAGACGCGGTGCAGATAGCTGTAAAAACGGGCGCGGTCTTTCCAGAACAACATGACCGGCAGCGCCAGCACGCCCGCCACAACGGCAAAGGTACGGCGCAAGAAAACAATGTGTGCTGGATATTCTTTATAAAAGTCCATAATCCTCTCCCATATATCTGTTCGGTGAATCGCACCGGAAAAATAAACTTGGTTAACTGATGAAAATAATACCGCCTTGTGTGTAATTTTGCTACTCATCCGACCACTTATTTTTATCTATTGATGCTCCGTTTAGCTAAAAACCGTAATTAAGTTACATAAAAGTTAAATTAATACTAATCATTAGTTAAATAATGGTCTTTGCCATTTTTATACTTTTTTTACACCCCTCCCACTGATTTTTGCGAAATCTTTGCAAGCAAAAATCTACGCTCTGGTTATCACATTTATGCCACTGGAGGTGCACCGTGAGTGCAGGCGTGATAACCGGCATTGTGCTGGTCTTTTTATTATTAGGTTATCTGGTGTATGCCCTGATTAATGCGGAGGCGTTCTGATGGCGGCCCAAGGATTTTTACTCATTGCCAGTTTCTTGCTGGTACTGTTTATCATCGCCAGACCGCTGGGTTTTGGCTTGGCTCGGCTGATCAATAATACGTCCCTGCCGGGTCTGGCTGGCGTGGAACATCTGCTCTGGCGCGGTCTGGGCATCTCGCAGCAGGAGATGAACTGGCGGCAGTATCTGTTGGCGATCCTCGTGCTCAATGTGCTGGGTTTGCTGGTCCTGTTTTCAATGCTGATGGCGCAAAACCTGCTGCCGCTAAATCCGCAACAGCTACCTGGGCTTTCGTGGGATTTAGCGCTCAACACAGCGGTGAGTTTTGTCACTAATACCAACTGGCAATCCTATGCTGGCGAAACCACCTTAAGCTACTTCAGCCAAATGGTCGGGCTGACCGTGCAGAACTTCCTGTCAGCGGCAACCGGGATTGCGGTGATTTTTGCCCTGGCCCGTGCCTTTACTCGCCAGAGCATGAACACGCTGGGCAATGCCTGGGTCGATCTGGTTCGCATTACATTGTGGATCCTGCTCCCCATTGCATTGCTCATTGCGTTGTTCTTCATTCAGCAAGGTGTGCTGCAAAACGTGTTGCCCTATCAGCCCATGACTACCCTTGAAGGGGTGAAACAGCTGCTGCCGATGGGGCCCGTCGCCTCACAGGAAGCGATTAAGATGCTTGGCACTAACGGGGGCGGTTTCTTTAACGCTAACTCATCACATCCGTTTGAAAACCCTACCGCGTTGACCAATCTGGTACAGATGCTGGCCATTTTCTTAATTCCTACCGCGCTGTGTTTTGCCTTTGGTGATGTGGTTGGCGATCGTCGCCAGGGGCGGACCCTGCTGTGGGCCATGTCGCTGATATTTGTAGTCTGCGTAGCCGTGGTGATGTGGGCCGAAGTTCAAGGCAACCCACACCTGATGGCATTCGGTGCAGACAGTAATATCAACATGGAAGGCAAAGAAAGCCGCTTTGGCGTGCTGGCTACGAGTCTTTTTTCCATCGTGACGACAGCGGCATCTTGCGGCGCTGTCGATGCGATGCATGACTCCTTCACCGCGCTGGGCGGGATGGTGCCGATGTGGCTAATGCAGATTGGCGAAGTGGTCTTCGGTGGTGTCGGTTCGGGCCTGTACGGCATGCTGCTGTTCGTGTTGTTGGCGGTGTTTATCGCGGGCCTGATGATTGGTCGCACGCCGGAATATCTGGGTAAGAAAATAGACGTGCGTGAAATGAAAATGACCGCGCTGGCGATTCTGGTCACCCCTGCGCTGGTCCTGCTCGGTACGGCGATAGCGATGATGAGCGATGCCGGACGCAGCGCCATGCTCAATCCTGGTCCACATGGCTTTAGTGAGGTGTTGTACGCCGTATCGTCTGCCGCGAACAACAACGGCAGCGCCTTCGCCGGATTAAGCGCCAACAGCCCGTACTGGAACTGTCTGCTGGCCCTGTGCATGTTCTTCGGCCGTTTCGGCGTGATCATCCCCGTGATGGCAATTGCCGGATCGCTGGTCAGTAAAAAGATCCAGCCAGCAAGTCCAGGCACGCTGCCTACCCACGGTGCACTGTTTGTCGGGTTGTTAATCGGTACGGTGTTACTGGTTGGCGCCCTCACCTTTGTTCCTGCCCTGGCGCTTGGCCCGGTCGCAGAATACCTGTCATTACACTGAGTGATGCGGAGCACATGACTATGAGTCGCAAGCAACTGGCGCTGTTCGAACCCTCTCTGGTCGCACAGGCGCTGATGGACGCCGTGAAAAAATTAAGCCCACATACCCAGTGGCGCAATCCGGTGATGTTTATCGTCTGGCTGGGCAGTCTGCTGACAACCCTGTTAACGTTGGCAATGGCCACAGGCCATATGCAAGGCAATCCGTGGTTTACCGGCGCGATAAGTCTGTGGCTGTGGGTCACCGTTCTGTTCGCCAACTTTGCCGAAGCGCTGGCGGAAGGACGCAGTAAGGCTCAGGCTAACAGTCTGAAAGGAGTGAAAAAAACCGCTTTTGCTCGCAAACTCCGCGAACCGAAATACGGTGCCGCCATGGATCACGTTCCGGCGGAGGATTTGCGCAAAGGAGATATCGTGTTAGTAGAAGCGGGCGATATTATCCCGTGTGACGGCGAGGTCATCGAAGGTGGCGCATCGGTAGATGAAAGCGCCATTACCGGTGAATCCGCGCCGGTCATTCGTGAATCCGGTGGTGATTTCGCCTCCGTCACCGGCGGGACCCGCATCCTCTCCGACTGGCTGGTGATCGAATGTAGCGTGAACCCTGGTGAAACGTTCCTCGACCGGATGATCGCCATGGTTGAAGGCGCGCAGCGGCGTAAAACGCCGAATGAAATCGCCCTGACGATCCTGTTGATAGCCCTGACCATCGTTTTTCTGCTGGCGACCGCTACGCTGTGGCCATTTTCCGCCTGGGGTGGTAGCGCGGTTAGCGTCACGGTACTGGTTGCCCTGCTGGTGTGTCTGATCCCCACCACCATCGGCGGGCTACTCTCCGCAATTGGCGTCGCCGGGATGAGCCGCATGCTGGGCGCGAACGTCATCGCCACCAGCGGACGTGCAGTAGAAGCTGCAGGTGACGTGGACGTACTGCTGCTGGACAAAACCGGCACCATTACGCTGGGTAACCGCCAGGCTTCAGATTTCCTGCCCGCCCAGGGCGTAGACGAAAAAACGCTGGCCGACGCCGCGCAGCTTTCATCTCTGGCCGATGAAACCCCTGAAGGCCGCAGTATCGTGATTCTGGCAAAACAGCGCTTTAATCTGCGTATTCGCGACGTGCAATCGCTACACGCCACCTTTGTACCGTTTACCGCCCAAAGTCGGATGAGCGGGATCAACATCGACAACCGCATGATCCGCAAAGGGTCGGTCGATGCTATTCGTCGTCACGTCGAAGCCAACGGCGGCCACTTCCCTGCCGACGTGGAGCAGAAGGTCGAAAACGTCGCACGCCTAGGCGCTACACCGCTGGTGGTTGCCGAAGGCTCCCACGTACTGGGCGTGATTGCCCTGAAAGATATCGTAAAAGGCGGAATCAAAGAACGTTTTGCCCAACTACGCAAAATGGGCATCAAAACGGTGATGATCACCGGCGATAACCGTTTAACCGCCGCCGCGATTGCGGCAGAAGCCGGGGTAGATGACTTCTTAGCTGAAGCCACGCCGGAAGCCAAGCTGGCGCTGATTCGTCAGTATCAGGCGGAAGGTCGTCTGGTGGCGATGACCGGCGACGGAACCAATGACGCCCCGGCGCTGGCGCAAGCCGACGTGGCGGTCGCCATGAACTCCGGGACCCAGGCGGCGAAGGAAGCGGGCAACATGGTGGATCTCGACTCTAACCCCACCAAGCTGATTGAAGTGGTGCACATTGGTAAACAGATGCTGATGACGCGTGGTTCGCTGACCACCTTCAGTATCGCCAACGACGTGGCGAAGTATTTCGCCATTATCCCGGCCGCGTTTGCCGCCACCTACCCGCAGCTCAATGCGCTTAACGTGATGGGTCTGCATTCGCCGGACTCGGCGATCCTCAGCGCGGTTATCTTTAATGCGCTGGTTATCGTTTTTCTGATCCCGCTGGCGCTTAAAGGCGTGAGCTACAAACCGTTATCCGCATCCGCAATGCTGCGCCGTAATTTGTGGATCTATGGTCTGGGTGGTCTGGTTGTGCCGTTTATCGGTATCAAAGCAATTGATTTACTGCTGACCCTGCTGGGTCTGGTGTGAGGTTTCAGATGAGTGGATTACGTCCTGCATTATCAACATTGATTTTCCTGATGCTTATCACCGGCGGGGCTTACCCGTTGTTGACCACCGCGTTGGGGCAGTGGTGGTTTCCCCACCAGGCTAACGGCTCGCTTCTGCGTGAAGGTCAGGTCGTTCGCGGCTCTGCGCTCATTGGGCAACATTTTACCGCGGCCGGTTATTTTCAGGGACGCCCGTCTGCTACAGCAGAAATGCCCTATAATCCAATGGCTTCAGGCGGCAGCAATCTGGCAGCCAGCAACCCGGAACTGGATAAACAGCTGCAAAGCCGGATAGCCGCGCTGCGTGCCGCCAACCCGCAGGCAAATCCTGCCGTTCCGGTAGAGCTGGTAACGGCTTCTGCCAGCGGGCTGGACAACAACCTGACACCCGCCGCGGTGGCCTGGCAAATCCCCCGCGTGGCGCAGGCTCGCAACCTCAGCGTTGAAGAAGTCACGCGCCTGGTTGCACAATACACGCAAAAGCCGTTGGTCAGTTTTATCGGCCAGCCGGTGGTGAACCTGGTAGAACTTAATTTAGCGCTGGATAAGCACTGAGAAAAAGGACATGCATAACGAACCCTTACGCCCCGATCCCGATCGCCTGCTGGAGCAGACCGCTGCCCCGCACCGCGGAAAACTGAAAATTTTCTTCGGCGCGTGTGCAGGCGTCGGTAAAACCTGGGCCATGCTGGCAGAGGCCCAGCGGCTGCGGGCGCAGGGGTTAGATGTGCTGATTGGCGTGGTGGAAACCCACGGACGCAAAGAGACCGCCGCGCTGCTGGACGGTCTCAGCATCCTGCCGCTAAAGCGACAGGCGCGCCATGGTCGTCATATCAGCGAGTTCGATCTCGACGCGGCGCTGGCCCGCCGTCCGGCGCTCATTTTGATGGATGAACTGGCGCACAGTAATGCGCCTGGCTCACGCCACCCTAAGCGTTGGCAAGATATTGAAGAACTGCTCGAAGCCGGTATTGACGTTTTTACTACCGTCAACGTGCAGCATCTGGAAAGCCTCAATGATGTGGTCAGCGGCGTCACAGGCATTCAGGTTCGCGAAACCGTCCCCGATCCTTTTTTCGATGCCGCCGACGATGTGGTGCTGGTCGATCTTCCCCCCGACGATTTGCGCCAACGCCTGAACGAAGGCAAGGTCTATATCGCCGGTCAGGCGGAAAGAGCCATCGAGCATTTCTTTCGCAAAGGGAACTTGATCGCGCTACGTGAGCTGGCCCTGCGCCGCACGGCCGATCGGGTTGACGATCAGATGCGTGCCTGGCGAGGGCGTCCGGGGGAAGAAAAAGTCTGGCATACCCGTGACGCCATTTTACTGTGCATTGGACACAATACCGGCAGCGAAAAGCTGGTGCGTGCTGCCGCGCGTCTGGCAGCGCGCCTCGGCAGCGTCTGGCATGCAGTGTATGTCGAAACGCCAGCGCTGCACCGACTGCCCGAAAAACAGCGCCGGGCAATCCTAAGCGCTCTGCGGTTAGCCCAGGAGCTGGGTGCAGAAACCGCCACCCTTTCCGATCCCGCTGAAGACAAGGCGGTAATCCGCTACGCCCGTGAGCATAATCTGGGAAAAATTGTCCTAGGACGTCCGACTACGCGACGCTGGTGGCGCAGTGATTCTTTTGCTGACAAACTGGCCCATCGCGCACCGGATCTCGACCTGATGATTGTTGCGCTCGATGAGCCACCTTCGCGCCCTGTGCTACAAACTGCAGATAACCGCACCTTTAAGGATAAATGGCGGGTACAAATTCAGGGTTGTGTGGTTGCCGTCGCGCTGTGCGCCATCATTACGTTGATTGCCATGCAGTGGTTGATGGCCTTTGACGCCGCCAACCTGGTGATGATCTATTTATTGGGCGTGGTGGTTATCGCCCTCTTTTACGGACGCTGGCCGTCGGTGCTGGCAACTTTTATTAACGTCGCCAGCTTCGATCTCTTCTTTATTGCTCCGCGTGGCACGCTGGCCGTTTCCGACGTCCAGTACCTGCTCACCTTCGCCGTGATGCTAACGGTAGGGCTGGTAATCGGTAATCTGACCGCCGGAGTGCGTTATCAGGCGCGGGTGGCCCGTTATCGTGAACAACGTACGCGCCATTTGTATGAGATGTCGAAAGCGCTGGCCGTCGGACGGAGTCAGCAAGATATCGCAGCCACCAGCGAACAGTTTATTGCCTCAACGTTCCAGGCCCGCAGCCAGGTTTTACTGCCCGGTGAGAACGGTAAGCTGGCCCCTCTCACCCATCAACAGGGCATGACGCCGTGGGATGATGCCATTGCCCAATGGAGCTTTGATAAAGGGCAACCGGCAGGCGCGGGTACTGACACTTTGCCAGGTGTGCCGTATCAAATTTTACCGTTAAAAAGTGCCGACAAAACGCATGGGCTGCTGGTTGTGGAACCGGGAAATTTACGCCAGCTGATGATCCCCGAACAGCAACGCCTGCTGGAAACTTTCACTTTACTGGTCGCCAGTGCGCTGGAGCGTCTGACGCTGACTGCCAGCGAAGAGCAAGCCCGGTTTGCCAGCGAGCGTGAAAGCATTCGCAACGCGCTGCTCGCCGCCCTTTCCCACGATTTACGTACACCGCTAACGGTGCTGTTCGGTCAGGCAGAGATCTTAACGCTGGATCTGGCCAGCGAAGGATCGCCGCATGCGCGCCAGGCCAGCGAGATTCGCCAGCACGTCCTGAATACCACCCGACTGGTTAATAACCTGCTGGATATGGCGCGAATTCAGTCTGGCGGCTTTAATCTTAAGAAGGAGTGGTTAACACTGGAAGAGGTGGTCGGCAGCGCCCTGCAGATGCTGGAGCCAGGACTCTCTGCTCCTATTAATTTGTCGCTACCAGCACCGTTAACGCTGATCCACGTCGATGGCCCACTCTTTGAACGGGTGCTGATTAATCTGCTGGAAAACGCCGTTAAATACGCAGGTCCAGCGGCGCAAATCGGTATTGATGCCAGCGTCGATGGCGAACACCTGCAACTGGACGTCTGGGATAATGGCCCCGGCATTCCATCGGGTATGGAGCAGCGAGTTTTTGACAAGTTTTCCCGGGGAAACAAAGAGTCATCGGTACCGGGCGTTGGGCTGGGGCTGGCAATCTGTCAGGCCATTGTGGACGTGCACGGCGGTACGATTTCCGTCCACAATCGCGCACAGGGGGGAGCATGTTTCCGTGTTACACTGCCCCAGGAAATCCCCCCTGAACTTGAAGATTTTCATGAGGATATGTGACGAACGTACTGATTGTTGAAGATGAGCAGGCTATCCGTCGCTTTCTGCGCACCGCGCTGGAAGCCGATGGTCTGCGTGTATATGAAGCGGAAACGCTGCAACGTGGTCTGCTGGAAGCCGCCACGCGAAAACCCGATCTCATCATTCTCGATCTCGGTCTGCCGGACGGTGACGGCATTGATTTTATTCGTGACCTGCGACAATGGAGCGCGATACCGGTAATTGTGCTCTCAGCCCGCAGCGAAGAAAGCGATAAAATCGCTGCCCTGGATGCCGGTGCCGATGACTATCTCAGTAAACCCTTTGGTATTGGCGAGCTACAGGCGCGATTACGCGTGGCATTGCGCCGCCACGCCAGCGGCGCGTCTCCCGAGCCGGTGGTGCATTTTTCCAACGTAAAAGTAGATATCGCCGCCCGGCTCGTACATCGTGGTGATGAAGAGATTCATCTGACGCCGATTGAGTTTCGCCTGTTAGCGGTACTGCTGAATAATGCCGGAAAGGTACTAACGCAACGCCAGCTGTTAAATCAGGTTTGGGGACCGAATGCCGTCGAACACAGTCACTATCTGCGAATTTACATGGGACACCTGCGCCAGAAGCTGGAACAGGACCCGGCGCGTCCGCGTCATTTTCTGACCGAAACCGGGATTGGTTATCGGTTTATGCCGTGAATCTAAGCCGAATAAAAAAAGCCGGATCAGCGCAAAGCTATCCGGCTTTTTAATTCATGCCGGATAGCGACGCTAGCGTCTTATCCGGCCTACGGTTTACGCGTTCTTCAGCACTTCGCTGACGATCTCAACCGCTTCTTTTTCGATCTGCTTGCGGTGTTCTTCACCGAGGAAGCTCTCGCAGTAGATTTTATAAGCGTCTTCGGTGCCGGACGGACGAGCGGCAAACCAGCCGTTGTCAGTCATCACTTTCAGACCGCCGATAGAAGCACCGTTGCCCGGTGCCGCCGTCAGACGAGCGGTGATCGGGTCGCCCGCCAGCGTGCTGGCACTCACCATTTCCGGAGACAGCTTAGACAGCGCCGCTTTCTGTGCGGAGGTCGCACTTGCCTGCAGGCGGTTGTAGCTCGGCGCACCAAAGCGGGCAGCCAGTGCATTGTAGTGCTCCTGCGGATTCTTACCGGTCACTGCGGTAATTTCTGCCGCCAACAGGCACATGATGATGCCGTCTTTGTCGGTCGACCACGGTGTACCGTCGAAACGCAGGAAAGATGCCCCCGCGCTCTCTTCACCACCAAAGCCAAAGCTGCCGTCGAACAGACCGTCAACAAACCATTTAAAGCCAACCGGCACTTCGACCAGTTTACGCCCCAAATCATTCACCACGCGGTCAATCATTGCCGAGGACACCAGCGTCTTACCAACGGCAACATCTTTGCCCCACTGCGGACGATGCTGGAACAGGTAGTTGATCGCCACCGCCAGATAGTGGTTCGGATTCATCAGCCCTGCCGGGGTGACGATACCGTGACGGTCGTAGTCTGGGTCGTTGGCAAAGGCCAGATCGAACTTGTCGCGCAGCGCCAGCAGGCCCGCCATCGCGCACTCGGAGGAGCAGTCCATGCGGATTGCGCCATCTTTGTCGAGATGCATGAAACGGAAAGTCTGATCAACGTGATCGTTAACGATAGTCAGGTTCAGGTTGTAGTGCTTAGCAATACGCTTCCAGTATTCGATACCGGAACCGCCCAGCGGATCGACACCCAGTGTCAGACCCGCTTTTTGGATCGCTGCCATGTCGACGATGTCAGCCAGTCCTTCAACAAACGGCTGAACCAGATCCTGCTCTGTTACATGACCAGATGCCAGCGCAGCATCCAGCGACATGCGCTTCACGCCTTGCAGACCGTCAGCCAGCAGCGCGTTGGCTCTGTCTTCCACCACTTTGGTGACGTTGGTATCTGCCGGACCACCGTTTGGCGGGTTATATTTAATGCCGCCATCTTCCGGCGGGTTGTGGGACGGCGTGATCACAATGCCGTCAGCCAGCGGGCCGCCTTTTTTGTTGTGGACCAGGATAGCATTCGACACAGCAGGGGTTGGCGTAAAGCCGTTATTTTCCTGCACGATGACGTCAACGCCGTTCGCCGCCAGCACTTCCAGTACAGAGATAAAAGCCGGTTCAGACAGCGCGTGGGTATCCTTGCCCACATAGCACGGGCCAGTAATCCCGTTTTTCGCACGTTCTTCAGCAATCGCCTGAGCGATAGCCAGAATATGCGGCTCGTTAAAACTATGACGACCTGCACTGCCACGATGTCCGGACGTACCGAACTTAACGGCGTGCTCAGCGTTCCCTGCTGTTGGTTTCAGTACATAGTACTGTGCCGTCAGTTGGGCGACGTTAATCAAATCACTCTGTTGCGCAGGTTGACCTGCACGGTTGTGGATTGCCATTGCCTGGTCCTTCTAATGCAAGGATTAAATTGTTCCGCAAACCTTTTCAATCAATTCCGCAGGGAATTGCATTGACTGCATGATGTGTTCAACCATGCTGCATTTACGGCCGGTATTGGTGTTGGTGATCACCCAGTACGGCGTGCCTGGCACGTGTTTCGGTTTGGTTTGATTACCATTTTTCAGCAGCGTCTGTTCATCCGCTGCAAAATAAACGCGCGTACGGCCATGCAACGATTCCGTTGCTTCGGCGAACGCGTTTTGATCCAGTGAATAGAGTGTAGACAGCACCAGCATAAAGCGATTTACTGCTTTCTTCTGTTCCGCGTATTCGTCGGACAGCAGCAGTTCACGCATCGCGCGCACTTTATCTTTTACGGGGTTAACCGGCTTAGCTTCCACGACAGGTTGCACAGCGCGGACTTCTTTGACTACCGGAGTGACAGGCTGTGATGCGGCGGAAAATTTCAACATACGCCGTAAAATGTCGGATGCGCTCTCGCCAATATGCTTGGTGTGGCTGGCAATATAGCTATAGAGTTCATCATCAACTTCAATCGTTTTCATCTTAATCCAGTGCAGTGTTTAGCTGAATACAAGTTGTCGGGGTAAACACACGTAGTGTAAAGGCAAATCCCAACAGCGGATAGCGTCAAGCCTGGTGGCCAGCAAAACTCAGAGTAACCGTAGTTGTTGCAGCCATGTGGCAGAATGGTCAACATGATACCCTAACCCGTGAGTGTGAAAAAAAGAACTTTGCCATGAAATTGAATATCCGAGCGCAATCTGCGCAAAACCTGCACAATAATTCTCCCATCGTCCTGGTTCACGGCCTGTTTGGCAGTCTGGATAACCTGGGGATCCTGGCGCGCGATCTGGTGGTCGATCACGATATCATCCAGGTCGATATGCGAAATCATGGCCTCTCCCCTCGTTCCACTGAGATGAATTATCCGGCCATGGCGCAAGATTTGCTGGATACGTTGGACGCTCAGCAAATAGAAAAGGCGACCTTTATTGGTCACTCGATGGGGGGAAAAGCCGTCATGGCGTTAACCGCACTGGCTCCTGATCGTATCGATCGACTGGTGGCCATTGATATTGCTCCGGTCGACTATCATGTTCGCCGTCACGATGCGATCTTTACCGCTATTAATGCCGTAACCGATGCCCAGGCCACTTCGCGTCAGCAGGCGGCCAGCGTCATGCGTCAACATCTGCATGAGGAAGGCGTAATCCAGTTTCTGCTGAAATCTTTCGTCGACGGCGAATGGCGTTTTAACGTTCCCGTGCTGTGGGATCAGTATCCTCATATCGTCGGTTGGGAAACCATTCCTGCGTGGGAGCACCCGGCGCTGTTTATCCCTGGCGGCAACTCACCGTATGTTACCGAAGCGTATCGCGAACAACTGCTGGCGCAATTCCCACAGGCTCGGGCGCATGTTATTGCAGGAGCCGGTCATTGGGTGCATGCGGAAAAACCGGAGGCGGTGCTGCGCGCCATCCGTCGTTATCTGAACGAACAGGCTAACTGATTAAAAACTCAGCGTCTGCGCGCGATTACGCGCGTGGGCGTTGGCGTGTCACCCCTGCTGATGTATTATGGCGCGCTATCCATCCGGGCAGACGCCTGGCTGATTGTTTCCCCGAAGTCACCAAGATCATGGCCAAAGAACAAACGGACCGTACGACATTAGATCTGTTCGCGCAGGAGCGTCGCCCGGGACGACCCAAAACTAATCCGCTCTCGCGTGATGAACAGTTACGTATTAATAAACGTAATCAGCTTAAGCGTGACAAAGTTCGCGGGCTTAAGCGTGTCGAACTGAAACTGAACGCTGATGCCGTTGACGCTCTGAACGAGCTGGCCGAGGCGCGCAACATGAGTCGCAGTGAACTCATCGAAGAGATGCTGATGACCCAACTCAGCACATTGCGCGGTCAGGCATAGTCTGAATTTCTGCTCTAAATCATAAATCGTGTAGCACAGAGTGCAGTCCTGCGTGTTTGCTGTTTCCGCATGCCTGACTGTTCTGCTATGATTGCCCTTATCCGTGGGCAATGCGCCACCACCATTTCAATAAGTTTCAAGAGGTTATTTAACTCATGGCAATCACTGGCATCTTTTTCGGCAGCGACACCGGTAATACCGAAAACATCGCAAAAATGATTCAAAAACAGCTTGGTAAAGACGTTGCCGATGTTCATGACATTGCAAAAAGCAGCAAAGAAGACCTCGAAGGTTATGACATTCTGCTGCTCGGCATCCCAACCTGGTACTACGGTGAAGCGCAGTGTGACTGGGACGACTTCTTCCCTACCCTCGAAGACATTGATTTTAATGGCAAACTGGTTGCATTGTTCGGCTGCGGCGACCAGGAAGATTACGCAGAATATTTCTGCGATGCGTTAGGGACCATTCGCGACATCATCGAACCGCGCGGCGCAACCATCGTTGGTCACTGGCCGACGGCGGGTTATCACTTTGAAGCGTCTAAAGGCCTGGCTGACGACGACCACTTTGTCGGTCTGGCTATCGATGAAGATCGCCAGCCAGAACTGACAGCAGAACGCGTAGAAAAATGGGTTAAGCAGATCTCTGAAGAGCTGCACCTCGACGAAATCATTAATGCCTGATTTCGTGCGGCGTAGATTTCCATCTGCGCCGCATCAATAGATAAAACCAATCAAAATAATTGCTACAAATTTGTAACTTTTTCGTCTGACCCTGTACAATGGCTGGATGCCAATCGGGTGTTGCACAGTGTGTTTGTCGGCGATACCACGTTTTGATTAACAATATATGCCAGAGACTTGCAGTTTTCATTTAGCCATGGCAGTTCTATAATGATACGCATTATCTCAAGTGCAATTTCTGTCACTTCTGTTAATGAAGTGAATCGTTTAGCTACAGGACAGATTCCGCATGACTGACAACAATACCGCATTAAAGAAGGCTGGCCTGAAAGTAACGCTTCCTCGTTTAAAAATTCTGGAAGTTCTTCAGGAACCGGATAACCATCACGTCAGTGCGGAAGATTTATACAAACGCCTGATCGATATGGGTGAAGAAATTGGTCTGGCGACCGTGTATCGTGTGCTGAACCAGTTTGATGATGCCGGTATCGTGACCCGCCATAATTTTGAAGGTGGTAAATCCGTCTTCGAACTGACTCAACAGCATCATCACGATCACCTCATCTGTCTCGACTGCGGCAAAGTAGTCGAGTTCAGCGATGATTCCATCGAAGCGCGCCAGCGTGAGATTGCGGCTAAACATGGTATTCGTTTAACCAACCATAGTCTCTATCTCTACGGCCACTGCGCTGAAGGCGATTGCCGCGAAGATGAGCATGCCCACGACGGCAAATAATGTAATGCTTTTTGAAAAGCCAACCTTCCGGTTGGCTTTTTTTATGGGCATTACCTGCCCTTTTCCCCTTCCCTCCGCTCCTGTGTTGCTTTAATGTAAAAATCAATTGCCCCTTCCGGAGAGTCGAAATGGAACTTCGCCAGCTACGCTATTTTGTGCGCATTGTAGAAACCGGCAGCATGGGTAGCGCGGCACTCGATCTCAATATCGGGGTTTCGGCACTCAGCCAGCAAATGTCGCGTCTGGAAAGCGAACTCGCTATTCGCCTGCTGCAGCGCACCTCGCGCGGTGTGACACCCACCAGCGCCGGGCTGGCTTTTTACTCCCAGGCGCAGCTGGCGCTTCGTCACGCAGACGACGCGATCCTCGCCGCACGCGAGTCCCGGCTTTCCGGGCACGTCAGCGTCGGCATGGCTCCCAGTACTGCTTCCGTTCTCGGAATGCCGTTTATCAACGCCATGCGGGAAAGCTACAGTGATGTCCGTCTGCATGTGGTGGAAAGCCTCTCTGGCAATCTGGAGCGGATGATTAATACCCGCCAGATTGATCTGGCTGTCGTGTTTCAGAAAGAAAAGATCCTGCGCTGGAGCGCCATACCGATTCTCGAAGAGCGGCTGTTTTTGATTGGGACTCATGCCTTACTGGCTGATATTGCCGATGACAATATTGCTCCAGCCCAGCTGGCAAGTATCCCATTGATAATGCCAAGCCCGGGCCACGGTCTGCGCGGCAGGCTGGAAGCGATTTGTCAGGAACACGCGCTGAACATTGAGATCGCCACGGAAATTGATGGTCTGGCGCTACTCATGCGCGCCGTGCGCAGTGGCATTGGTGCCACTCTCCAGCCCGGCGCGGCAATTTCCCATCTCGATAAAGAGACGCTAAGAGTGATCGGCGTCCACAATCCAATACTTAGCCGCCCCAACTTTCTGGTGAGTCTCTCAGACGATGAACTCACCCCGGCAGGCCTCGCGGCCCGCGTGGTGCTGACGAAAGTGATGCATCAACTGGTGGAAGCAGGAAGCTGGCCTGGCGCCATCCTTTACAATAACTAAAGTACCGTTTAGCACCACGTCATAGCGCCCGCACAAGCCGTGCGTATACATTTTAATTACAAATTTAACAAATGGTTAAATGGTAATGGAGTATACGATGGTTGATGTTCTGGTGATTGGTGGTGGCAATGCCGCGTTATGCGCTGCCTTGTCTGCCCGCGAGCAAGGAGCTTCGGTACTCCTGCTCGAAGCGGCTCCCCGTGAATGGCGCGGAGGAAACTCCCAACACACACGTAATTTACGTTGTATGCATGACGCGCCGCAGGATGTGCTGGTGGAAAGCTATCCTGAAGAAGAATTCTGGCAGGATCTGTGGCGCGTCACGGAAGGGAATACCAACGAAGCGCTGGCGCGTCTGGTGATCCGTACCTCTTCACAATGCCGTGACTGGATGCGTCAGCACGGCGTTAACTTTCAACCTCCTCTCTCCGGCGCTTTGCACGTGGCGCGAACCAACGCCTTTTTTATGGGCGGTGGAAAGGCCCTGGTGAATGCCTATTATCGCAGCGCAGAAAAGCTGGGCGTTCAAATTCGCTATAACACCCCCGTTCAGGCGCTTGAACTGCGTAATGGCGAGTTCGTGGCGGCGTTGGCAGGCGAAGAGCGCATCACCGCTAAGTCCTGCGTGCTTGCCGCTGGCGGATTCGAATCTAACCGGGAGTGGTTGCGCGAAGCCTGGGGGGAAAATGCCCGCGGCGAGTGGCCTGCGGATAACTTTCTGATTCGCGGCACGCGTTTTAATCAGGGCGTACTGCTCAAATTTATGATGGATGCTGGCGCAGACATTATTGGCGATCCCTCCCAGTCACACTGTGTGGCAATTGATGCCAGAGCGCCATTATATGACGGCGGGATTTGCACTCGCGTGGACTGCGTCTCGCTCGGTATTGTGGTGAACCGGGACGCTGAGCGTTTTTATGATGAAGGTGAAGATTTCTGGCCCAAACGCTACGCCATCTGGGGACGTCTGGTCGCTCAACAGCCAGGACAGATTGGCTACTCCATCATCGACAGTAAAGCTATCGGACACTTCATGCCTCCGGTCTTTCCTGGCACGCAGGCCAATACGCTGGCAGAACTGGCCCTTCAGTTAGGACTGGATGCCGAACGCTTTACCCACACCGTGACAGAGTACAACAACGCCTGCCAGCCAGGTCAGTTCGACCATACCGTTCTGGATAACTGCGCCACTAAAGATTTGCTACCCGCGAAAACGCATTGGGCGCGACCGCTGGACCTGCCGCCATACTACGGCTATGCCCTGCGGCCAGGGATCACCTTCACTTATCTTGGGTTAAAAGTGAACGAACGCGCCGCTGTGCATTTTGCCGGGCTTCCAAGCCGTAACCTGTTCGTCGCCGGAGAGATGATGGCGGGCAACGTGCTGGGCAAGGGTTACACCGCAGGCGTGGGGATGTCGATCGGCACCACCTTTGGCCGCATTGCCGGAAAAGAAGCCGCGCTGGCCGCACGTAAGGAGACACGTCATGAAGCAGCTTGAGAAACTGATCATCGATGCACAAATTATCACCGAACCGGAAGCGGAAGTTGAACGTGTAATGCAGGTGTGCAATGCCTGTCGCTATTGTGAAGGCTTTTGCGCCGTGTTCCCGGCCATGACGCAGCGTCTGGAATTCGGTAAAGCGGATATCAATTATCTGGCAAACTTGTGCCATAACTGCGGCGCTTGCCTGCACGCGTGTCAGTATGCCCCACCTCATGAATTTGCCATCAACGTGCCGAAAGCGATGGCGGAAGTCCGGCTCGAAACCTATCAGCATTACGCGCAACCCGCCGCCTTTGGCACGCTTTATCGTCGCGCAGGCGTAACCGTGACGCTGGCGCTGGTTTTCGGTCTGATCCTGTTTTTACTCCTCGCTATAGGTTTGAAAGGTTCATTATTCCATCCTCCACTGGCCGGGGATTTCTATCAAATTTTCCCGCATAACCTGCTGGCCTGGATGTTTGGTTCGGTGTTTATTCTGGCGATCGGTTTGCTGATGGCGGGCGTGATCCGCTTCTGGCGCGAGATCTCTCCGGGTATGCCGCGTTCCGCCGAGATCGCTGAAGCCTCACACGATGCGCTGACGCTGAAATATCTCGATGGTGGCCACGGCAAAGGTTGTAACGAAGCGGATGATGCCTTCACCCTGATGCGCCGCCGTTTCCACCACTTTACCTTCTACGGTTTTATGCTCTGCTTTGCCGCCACCGTGGTGGCAACAGGCTATCACTACTTTGCAGGCATAGAAGCGCCCTACCCGTTCTTCAGCGTTCCGGTCATGCTGGGCACGTTGGGTGGCATTGGCCTGGTTGTCGGCCCGGCTGGCTTGCTATGGCTTAATCTTAAGCGCTCACCGCTACATGGCGACGCACGGCAAAAACCGATGGATCGCGGTTTTATTTTGCTGCTGCTGCTGACCAGTCTGACCGGTCTGGCGCTGCTGGCGGGAAGGGACACTTCATGGATGGCTATTTTACTGGCCATTCATCTCGGTGTGGTCATGGCGCTTTTTCTGACCATTCCTTACGGAAAATTTGCCCACGGATTTTACCGCTGCGCAGCCTTACTCAAGTGGGCGATTGAGAAACGGCGCGGCAAACAGGCGGGGGTCACAGGCGACTAACCCGCAAACTCTTACCTCTATAAATATTATGATAAGACAGTGGAGCAAACCCAATGACACAACAACCATCGCGCGCCGGAACTTTCGGCGCAATACTGCGGGTAACCAGCGGTAATTTTCTCGAACAGTTCGACTTTTTTCTGTTCGGGTTTTACGCCACCTATATTGCAAAGACGTTCTTCCCCGCGGAGAGTGAGTTTGCCGGGCTCATGTTGACCTTTGCGGTTTTCGGTTCGGGTTTTTTAATGCGGCCCGTTGGCGCAATAGTGCTGGGTGCTTATATCGACAGAATTGGCCGACGCAAAGGACTGATGGTGACGCTGGCGATCATGGGCTGCGGGACCCTGCTGATTGCCCTGGTTCCCGGTTATCAAAGTATTGGCCTGCTGGCTCCTGTGCTGGTATTAGTCGGTCGATTATTGCAGGGCTTCTCTGCGGGCGTAGAGTTGGGCGGCGTTTCGGTTTATCTTTCTGAAATCGCCACGCCTGGCAATAAAGGTTTCTACACCAGCTGGCAGTCCGCCAGCCAACAGGTTGCCATTGTGGTGGCAGCGCTGATTGGCTACGGCCTGAATGCCACGCTGGGGCACGATGAAATCTCTGAATGGGGCTGGCGCATTCCGTTCTTTATTGGTTGTATGATTATTCCGTTGATCTTCGTCCTGCGCCGCTCGCTTCAGGAAACCGATGCATTTTTACAACGCACGCACCGTCCCGACACCAGGGAGATTTTCACCACTATCCTCAAAAACTGGCGTCTTATCTCAGCAGGTACGCTGCTGGTAGCGATGACCACAACGACGTTTTACTTCATAACCGTCTATACCCCGACCTACGGCAGGGCTGTACTCCACCTGAGCGCCCGTGATAGCCTGATAGTCACCATGCTGGTCGGTATTTCTAACTTTATTTGGCTGCCGATTGGCGGGGCGATTTCTGACCGAATTGGTCGTCGTCCGGTATTGATGGGGATTACCCTACTCGCACTGATCACCACCTGGCCGGTAATGCACTGGCTCACCGCCGCACCAGATTTTACGCGTATGACGCTGGTCCTGCTTTGGTTCTCGTTCTTTTTTGGTATGTACAATGGGGCAATGGTCGCGGCACTCACCGAGGTGATGCCTGTCTATGTCCGTACGGTGGGTTTTTCACTGGCCTTCAGTCTGGCTACGGCGATTTTTGGCGGTCTGACACCCGTCATATCCACGGCGCTGGTCCAGCTAACCGGAGATAAAAGCTCGCCGGGATGGTGGCTGATGTGCGCGGCACTTTGCGGACTCGCCGCCACGGCAATGCTGTTTGTCCGCCTGAGTCGTCATTATCAACCGGCCGAACAGAAACTCTGACATGCAAACGGGCGGAGAATTCTCCGCCCGTTGTATTTTCATTTTTTCAATTTACTGCGCAGTATTCTTACTGCGTATTTCCTGCCAGACCTTGTCACAATCAGCATTGACGGACTGACCGTTACCCGTGCGCGTGGCCTGGATACACTGCTGATAATCCAGCACGCGTACGCTTTCTTCATTGGCAAACTGTTGGTGCTGTTTTTCTTTCTTCAGCACATTCAACACGCTTTGGCAGGCTTCAATTTTCTCCGGCGATCCCTGCGCGGTATTAATACACGCGCTGTAGGCTTCTTTCAGACGGCTGTCCTCTTTCGGCGCAGGAGATTGCGCACACGCCACCAGCCCTGATGCCATAACGGCGATGAGTATCAGTTTTTTCATAGCACTTTCCTCAACGATGCGGCAGGCACCCGACCTGCCGCTGTTGGCATTAGAAGATGGTGAACGGAGCAATAACGATGAACTTCACGTCGCGCTCATCCTGGAACATGTTGCCGTAACCACCGCCCCAGCTCGGAATGTCTGAATGGTTGTCGTACTGAGTGAAGTGCAGCTTAAACATGGTGCCCTTCGCACGACCTTCCTGCAGGGTGTAGACCGCATCCAGGCTGTAAGAAGATTCTTCGATAGTCCGGTTTTTGTCGTAGTACGCATCCGGGTTGAGCTGCCAGGTTGATGGCTTAGCATCCCATGCGTAAACGTAGGACGCACCTACCGCCCAGCCCGGCAGATTCCAGTTCTTCAGGTCATACATTGCGCCGAAGAAGACTGCCTTTTCACCGTTGGCGTTGAAGTCAGAACGGTTATCCCACCAGACATCCAGACGGCCATTTGAAGAGGCGTAGGTTGGGGTCATACGCTGCAGGAAGTAACCCTGCTGGCCGTCCGCTTTAACCCAGGTCCCTTCCAGACGAAGGTCGACGACTTCTGCCACTTTGTAGCCAAAGGTCAACGCCTGCAACCAGGCAGTGCCATCATAAATATCGTTCACGGTACGATCATCAACCTTGTCGCGTGCACCGTAGAACTGGTAGCTGGTGGTAAATGGGTTACCGCCTAAATCGAATTTGTAGCTGGCTTTTGCGAAGTACTGATCGACATAACCTTCAGACTGACCAAATGCCGCTTCCAGCAAGAGGTTATTTTTGAAGTCATATTTCGCGCCAATTGAGTGCAGGTAATCAACGCTGGTCTTTTTATCAGCCTGATAGAATTTATCGACTTCGGTGTGCCACGGTGCTTTATATTCGTTAGCCCACATATAGGAGAAGCTCAGTGCGCCAGCATCACCGTAATCGAAGTTGGCACCGGCTTCAGCACCCTGATAGGTACCTGGCATAAAGCTCCAGTGCGGTGCCAGCAGAGTCTGCCCGGTTGGTTGAATGTAACCGGCGCGCGCCCAGGTTGGGCCGTATTTAAATTTGGCTGCTGCTTTATAAAGGCTAATCCCGCTCTTATCGCCGGAGTAATCCTCGTCATAGCCTTTATTTTTGGAAGAAAATGCGATTTCGTTTGGATGGCCGCTTTCGCTACTTTCGTTCATTTCAATAGCGGTAAATGCTGCGATATCAATACCAAACATATCGGCCGCATAACCGGACTGGAAGTCGAGGTTAGCGTTCCAGGTGGAGTGAGAAAGGTTGGTTTTATATTTGTCATGATCGGTCACATCTTTACGGTCACGCTCACGCTGCCAGTAATAGATGCCACCTGTTAAGGTTGAGTCATCAATAAATCCTTCGGCGTGTACCTGCGGAGCGACAACAAAACCCGACATTGCTGTGATACCGGCGATAGCCAGCGCCAGCGTACTACGTTTGCCACTAAACGTACGCATATGTTAATCCTCTTTGACATATAAAATGCTGCCGACAAAAGCGGACAGCGAAAAAACAAAAAATAAAAAAGTAGCGCTAAGAAAACCTCAGTGACTACAATGAATAGACTATTTTTCGCGACGCGAATTATCAATCTCTTTCTGTAACGAGTATGTAATAGTATGAGCAACCGCACATATTTGATTGCTTTCTGTTACATTTTCATCGGAAGATAAAAAAGCGTTGAAAAAATTAAAAAATCGCTTGTTTTCCATGGAGATGAAATCGGTTTCAGCCCATTTCATATTGAGGTAAGTTATTTAAACGTAAAAACATTCGCCCAGCCCATTATTACGGACATGTAATTAATTCGCTCCGCAAACGGAGCCTGGAACACGTTTTTTTTGCGAAAAAAAACGCCGCATGAAGCGGCGTTTAGAGAGGATGTGTTACGGCTTATTCGCCCGCTTTAGCCCACGTGTCACGTAGACCAACGGTACGGTTAAACACCAGCTTGTCAGCCGTTGCATAACGACTGTCCAGGCAGAAGTAACCTTCACGCTCAAACTGGAACGCTTTACCTGCAACCGCTGCCTTCAGCGACGGCTCACCGTAACCCTGCTTAATGACCAGCGATTCCGGGTTAATAACGGACAGGAAGTCTTCCGCCGCGCCTGGATTTGGCACGCTAAACAGACGATCATACAAGCGGATTTCAATCGGCAGCGCATGGGACGCGCTCACCCAGTGAATAACGCCTTTGACTTTACGACCATCGGCCGGGTCTTTGCTCAGGGTGTCGGCATCGTAGGTGCAGAAAATGGTGGTGATATTCCCTTCCGCATCTTTCTCAACACGTTCGGCCTTGATCACATAAGCATTACGCAGGCGTACTTCTTTGCCCATCACCAGACGCTTGTACTGCTTGTTGGCTTCTTCACGGAAGTCTGCGCGATCGATCCAAATTTCACCGCTAAATGGCACTTCGCGGCTGCCCATTTCCGGTTTGTTCGGATGGTTAGGCATGGTGACCAATTCGCTTTCGCCCTGCGGATAGTTTTCGATAACCAGTTTAACCGGATCGATAACCGCCATCGCGCGCGGGGCGTTTTCGTTCAGATCTTCGCGGATACAGGATTCCAGAGAAGCGATCTCAATGGTGTTGTCTTGCTTGGTCACGCCAATGCGTTTGCAGAACTCACGGATCGCGGCAGCGGTGTAACCGCGACGACGCAGGCCAGAAATCGTCGGCATACGCGGATCGTCCCAGCCTTCAACGTGCTTGTCGGTCACCAGCAGGTTCAGCTTGCGCTTGGACATCACGGTATATTCCAGATTCAGGCGCGAGAATTCGTACTGACGCGGATGAACCGGAATGGTGATGTTGTCCAGCACCCAGTCGTACAGACGACGGTTATCCTGGAACTCCAGCGTACACAGGGAATGCGTAATGCCTTCCAGCGCATCGCTGATGCAGTGGGTAAAGTCGTACATCGGGTAGATGCACCACTTGTTGCCGGTCTGGTGGTGTTCGGCGAACTTAATACGGTACAGCACCGGATCGCGCATCACGATAAACGGCGACGCCATGTCGATTTTCGCACGCAGGCAGGCTTTACCTTCTTCAAAACCACCGGCACGCATTTTTTCGAACAGCGCCAGGTTCTCTTCGACGCTACGATCGCGGTACGGGCTATTTTTGCCAGGCTGAGTCAGCGTGCCGCGGTATTCACGGATTTCGTCCGCTGACAGTTCGTCAACGTACGCCAGGCCTTTATTAATAAGCTCTACCGCATAGGCGTGAAGCTGATCGAAGTAATCCGAAGAGTAGCGAATGTCGCCAGTCCAGTGGAAACCTAACCATTCAACGTCGTTTTTAATCGACTCAACGTACTCGATATCTTCTTTAACCGGGTTCGTATCATCAAAACGCAGGTTGCACTGGCCCTGGTAATCTTGCGCAATGCCAAAGTTCAGACAAATGGATTTCGCGTGGCCAATGTGCAGATAGCCATTTGGCTCCGGCGGAAAACGGGTATGGATAGTGGTGTGCTTACCACTGGCCAGATCTTCATCGATGATCTGACGAATAAAGTTACTCGGGCGGGCTTCAGCCTCACTCATCGTGGATTCCTCAAAGCGTAAACAACGTATAACGGAGTATGATCTTATAAGCGACGTCAGGAGACAACTATTAGTTGCACAAAAAAGGTGTTTCAACAGGATATATGAGGGCATTTGCTGCAAAAAAAAGCGGCGGAGGAATATCCCCCGCCGCTTAAGGCACTTAACTCACTTTACTCAGGAGCAGTTATTTACCTTTAATCTCATACAGTGGTGTTTGACCGGCAACCACATGACCTTCGGCTTTAATAACCAGAGCGCCGAAATCATCGCTGTTGCTGCACACAACCGGGCTTATCATGGAACGTGCGTTAGCGTTCAGGAACTCCAGATCCATTTCCAGAATCGGTTGGCCTGCAGTAACTTCCGCACCTTCTTCGACCAGACGCTTAAAGCCTTTGCCTTCCAGCGCTACGGTATCGATGCCCATATGGACCACGATTTCCGCGCCTTTAACAGTTTCCAGGCAGAACGCATGGTTAGTGTTGAAGATTTTCACGATGGTGCCCGCAGCCGGAGCAACCACGATTTTATCCGTTGGTTTCACTGCCACGCCGTCGCCTACTGCTTTGCTGGCGAAGGCTTCATCAGGAACCTGCTCCAGAGCAACTACGTCACCAGTAATCGGAGAAACCAGCGCTTCAACGGTGACTGCATTCGCTACAGCCTGCGGTTTTGCTACTGGAGCCGCTGCTGCTGGCGCACTTTCACCAGATGCTGCTGCCACCGGGCCACGCGCGACAACTTTCTTCATTTCGTCGCCGATGGATTCGGCTTTCGCACCCACGATGACCTGGATAGTTTGCTTGTTCAGCTTAACTACCCCAGATGCGCCTAAACGCTTACACATCGCATCGTTTACGCGACCGGAGTCGGCAACGGTCAGACGCAGACGAGTGATACAGGCATCAATCGCTTTCAGGTTATCAGTACCACCAACCGCTGCAATGTAGTTGGTTGCCAGTTGAGCCAAACCTTCTTCAGTGTTGCTGTTGGCTTCTTCAGTAACGATATCGTCTTCTTTATCTTCGCGGCCCGGCGTTTTCAGGTTAAACATACGAATAACCGCGCTGAACAGCACAAAGTAGATAACGAAGAACACCAGCCCCATCACCACCAGCATCCAGACGTTCTGGCTTGCTGCCGGCAGGTTGTACATCAACACGTAGTCGATAGCACCTGCGGAGAAGGAGAAGCCTGCGTGGATCCCCAGCAGTGTTGCAACGAACAGGCTGATACCCGTTAACAGTGCGTGCAGGAGATACAGCAGTGGAGCCAGGAACATGAACAGGAATTCCAGCGGCTCGGTAACACCGGTCAGGAACGCGGTGATCGCAACGGACAGCAGCATACCGCCAACCATCGGACGACGTGCTTTCGGAGCCGCGAAGTACATTGCCAGCGCCGCACCCGGCAGACCAAACATCATGATTGGGAAGAAGCCAGACATGAACATACCCGCAGTGCCGTCACCCGCGTAGAAGCGGTTGATGTCACCGTGGAATACGGTACCTGCAGCGTTAGTAAATTCGCCAATCTGGAACCAGGCGATGGTGTTCAGCACCTGATGCAGACCGGTTGGGATCAGCAGACGGTTGATGAAACCAAAGATACCGGAACCCAGCGCACCAGCGCCCACGATCCACTCACCACCCGCATGGATGGCGTTCTGTACCGGCGGCCATACGTAACCGAAGATAGCAGCCAGCACCAGACAGAAGAAGCCAGTGGCGATCGGCACAAAGCGTTTGCCGCCAAAGAAGCTCAGGAAGTCAGGCAGTTTGATACCAGACCAGCGGTTATACACGGCACCGCCGACCAGACCGGTGATGATACCAGCCAGCACGCCCATATTGATTGCAGGGTTAATGGTAACCATTGCTTTGGTCAATATGAAATAACCGACCGCACCTGCCAGCGCTGCTGCACCTGCGCTGTCTTTTGACCAGCTGGAAGCAACACCGATCGCAAAAATTAACGCGAGGTTATCAAAGATGGCCCCACCCGCTTGCGCGATGAAGGGTACGTTAAGTAAATCTGGTTGGCCGAATCGCAGCAGCAGTGCCGCGACTGGCAGCACAGCGATGGGGAGCTGTAACGCCCTACCCAGCCGCTGGAAAAAACCTAAAATATTCATTTTATTCCCCCTACGAGACCCCGATTAGGCTTCTTTGAAGCCATATTTTTATTGTGCGACCATTCCTGACAGCAAGATTCTGGAACAACGATATTAACCATTCATCTACATTCAGAGTGTGTGAAAAATTAATTCGTATCGCAAATTAAACGCGTGTTTTTTGTGATTACAGTCACCAAATATCGTTATTAACCCTCCCTTTCACTGGCTAACTACGAAAACTTATTTTATCATTCAAAAAATCGAAACGGATTGATCCTTACCGATGCAAAACCAGGTTACGCTTAATACTGCACAGAGACTCAATCCGCCAACTGCTTACTTTTACTTTTGAGGTGAAGAATGAGACTGATCCCCCTGAATACCGCTGAACAAGTCGGCAAATGGGCTGCTCGCCATATCGTTAACCGTATTAACGCGTTCAAACCAACGGCAGATCGTCCGTTCGTTCTGGGCCTGCCGACTGGCGGTACTCCACTGACAGCTTATAAAGCATTGGTTGAAATGCACAAAGCGGGCCAGGTGAGCTTCAGGCATGTTGTTACGTTCAACATGGACGAATATGTTGGCCTACCGAAAGAGCATCCGGAAAGCTACCACAGCTTTATGCACCGCAATTTCTTTGATCACGTTGATATTCCAGCAGAAAACATCAACCTCCTCAATGGTAACGCGCCGGATATTGATGCAGAATGCCGTCAGTATGAAGAAAAAATCCGTTCTTACGGTAAAATCCACCTGTTTATGGGCGGTGTAGGCAACGATGGTCACATCGCGTTCAACGAACCCGCTTCCTCTTTGGCTTCCCGTACCCGCATCAAAACGCTGACTCACGACACACGTGTTGCTAACTCACGCTTCTTTGACGGCGACGTAAGCCAGGTGCCTAAATATGCCCTGACCGTTGGCGTGGGCACCCTGCTGGATGCTGAAGAAGTGATGATCCTGGTTCTGGGTCACCAGAAAGCACAGGCGCTGCAAGCTGCCGTTGAAGGCAACGTTAACCACATGTGGACCATCAGCTGCCTGCAGTTGCATCCAAAAGCCGTTGTGGTCTGCGATGAGCCTTCCACCATGGAACTGAAAGTGAAGACGCTGAAATACTTCAACGAGTTAGAAGCGGAAAATATTAAAGGTCTGTAATTGATGTCTCCGCCCTGTCGATAAGTTGCAGGGCGGCATTTTTTTGAAATCGGGGGTCGGAATGTATGCTTTAACCCAGGGCCGGATCTTTACCGGTCACGAAATTCTTGATGACCATGCGATTGTTGTCGCCAATGGCCTGATCGACAGCGTTTGCCCACTGGCTGAATTACCGTCAGGGATTGAACAGCGCTCACTGAATGGGGCCATTGTTTCCCCCGGTTTTATTGATGTACAGCTGAACGGCTGCGGCGGTGTGCAGTTTAACGATACGGCAGAAGCCGTAACCGTTGAAACGCTGGAAATCATGCAGAAAGCCAATGAAAAATCTGGCTGCACCAACTATCTGCCAACGCTTATCACCACCAGCGATGACCTGATGAAACAAGGTGTTCGCGTGATGCGTGAATACCTGGCGAAACACCCCAATCAGGCATTAGGACTTCATCTTGAAGGCCCGTGGCTGAACCTGGTGAAAAAAGGTACCCATAATCCGGGATTTGTCCGTCAGCCGGACGCTGCACTGGTTGATTTCCTGTGCGATAATGCGGATGTGATCACCAAAGTCACACTGGCACCAGAAATGGTCCCGGTAGAGGTCATCACCAAACTGGTGAATGCGGGTATCGTGGTTTCTGCGGGTCACTCCAATGCAACGGTAAAAGAAGCAAAAATCGGATTCCGTGCAGGGATTACCTTTGCAACGCATCTGTTCAACGCGATGCCGTACATTACCGGCCGCGAACCCGGTCTGGCGGGCGCTATTTTGGATGAAGCAGATATCTACTGCGGTATCATCGCCGATGGCCTGCACGTTGACTACGTTAACATTCGTAATGCTAAGCGCCTGAAAGGCGACAAGCTGTGCCTGGTCACTGACGCGACCGCGCCAGCAGGTGCAAACATTGAACAGTTCATTTTCGCTGGTAAAACAATATACTACCGTAATGGACTGTGTGTTGATGAGAACGGTACGTTGAGCGGTTCATCATTAACCATGATTGAAGGCGTACGCAATCTGGTCGAGCATGCAAATATCGCCCTCGACGAAGTCTTACGCATGGCAACGCTCTACCCTGCTCGCGCCATTGGCGTCGACAAACAATTCGGCAGCATCGCGCCAGGCAAAGTAGCCAACCTGACTGCGTTCACGCACGACTTTAAAATTATCAAGACCATCGTTAATGGCAACGAGGTCGTTACTGAGTAAGAGAAAGAATGACACCAGGCGGACAAGCTCAAATAGGTAATGTTGATCTCGTAAAACAGCTTAACAGCGCGGCGGTTTATCGCCTGATTGACCAGCATGGGCCAATCTCGCGAATTCAAATTGCCGAGCAAAGCCAGCTTGCCCCCGCCAGCGTAACCAAAATTACGCGTCAGTTGATCGAACGCGGGCTGATCAAAGAAGTCGATCAGCAGGCCTCCACCGGGGGCCGCCGCGCTATCTCTATCGTCACAGAAACTCGCAATTTCCACGCCATTGGCGTACGACTGGGTCGCCACGACACAACGCTCACGCTCTATGATATGAGCAGTAAAGTTGTCGCCGAAGAGCATTACCCCCTCCCGGAGCGCACCCAGGAAACGCTGGAATATGCGCTGCTCAACACCATTGCCATCTTTATTGAGAGCTGCCAGCGGAAAATCCGTGAGCTGATCGCAATTTCTGTCATCCTGCCAGGCCTTGTCGATCCTGAAAGCGGCGTCATCCGCTATATGCCACACATTCAGGTCGAAAACTGGGGACTGGTCGAAGCGCTCGAAAAACGCTTCAAAGTCACCTGCTTTGTTGGTCATGATATTCGCAGCCTGGCGCTGGCTGAGCACTATTTCGGGGCAAGCCAGGATTGCGAAGACTCCATTTTGGTGCGAGTGCACCGCGGAACCGGCGCGGGCATCATCTCCAATGGCAGAATTTTCATCGGTCGCAATGGCAACGTCGGCGAGATTGGTCATATTCAGGTAGAGCCGCTGGGTGAGCGCTGTCACTGCGGTAATTTCGGCTGCCTGGAAACCATTGCCGCCAATGCTTCTATTGAACATCGCGTGCAGAACTTACTGAAGCAGGGTTATCCAAGTCGACTCACGCTGGATGATTGCAGCATCAAAGCCATCTGTAAGGCCGCGAATAAAGGCGATAATCTGGCAGCAGAAGTTATTGAGCACGTTGGTCGCCACCTGGGTAAAACTATCGCCATTGCCATCAACCTGTTTAACCCGCAAAAAATCGTCATTGCGGGCGAAATTACCGAGGCGGATAAGGTGCTGCTGCCTGCGATAGAAAGCTGTATCAACACGCAGGCGTTGAAAGCGTTTCGCCATAATTTACCGGTGGTTCGGTCCACGCTGGATCACCGCTCCGCCATTGGCGCCTTTGCGCTGGTGAAGCGCGCAATGCTCAACGGGACATTGCTGCAACGTTTGCTGGAAAGCTAATGCTCTCATATAGTAGTCGATTACTATCAGACTCATAACGAATTCCCTGGGTATTCCATGGCCATTAAGAATGTAATTTGTGATATCGACGGCGTGCTGATGCACGACAATGTTGCTGTACCGGGTGCGGCAGAATTTTTGACTGGGATCCTGGAAAAAGGTTTGCCGTTAGTCCTGCTGACTAACTACCCTTCGCAAACCGGGCAAGATCTGGCAAACCGCTTCGCCACCGCGGGTGTGAATGTCCCTGATAGCGTCTTTTATACTTCCGCGATGGCTACCGCTGATTTTCTTCGTCGCCAGGAAGGGAAAAAGGCCTACGTGGTGGGTGAAGGCGCGTTAATTCACGAACTTTATAAAGCTGGATTTACCATTACCGACGTGAACCCCGATTTTGTGATTGTTGGCGAGACACGTTCCTATAACTGGGACATGATGCATAAAGCAGCCTATTTTGTCGCCAACGGCGCGCGTTTTATCGCCACTAACCCGGATACCCACGGTCGCGGCTTTTATCCCGCCTGTGGAGCACTCTGTGCCGGTATTGAGAAGATCTCAGGTCGTAAACCGTTTTATGTCGGCAAACCCAGCCCGTGGATTATTCGCGCGGCTCTCAACAAAATGCAGGCGCACTCGGAAGAAACCGTTATCGTTGGTGACAACCTGCGTACCGATATTCTGGCAGGTTTTCAGGCGGGTCTGGAAACTATCCTGGTACTGTCTGGCGTATCCAAGCTTGATGATATTGACAACATGCCGTTCAGACCAAGCTGGATTTACCCGTCCGTTGCTGAAATAGACGTCATTTAATCTCTTTAGCCGGATAACAACATCTGCAAGTTATCCGGCCTGAAAAATACATCCATTCAATAAAATCACCACTTCACTGTTGATTCATCAATAATAGCGTTCATTACATAATCTTTTTTCATCAATCAGCAATGACCATTGCGTTTTTTATTTTCTGCCCCGTAATTCGCTTGCGCCCTCTCCAGCTTTGCGGCATTTTCTTTATCAAGCAAACATAAAAAGCATCACGCAACAGGTTAACGGAGAAGGTTATGTGTTCTATTTTTGGCGTATTCGATATTAAAACTGACGCAGTTGAACTGCGTAAAAAAGCCCTGGAACTGTCTCGTCTGATGCGCCACCGCGGCCCGGACTGGTCAGGTATTTACGCCTGTGATAACGCCATTCTGGCGCACGAACGTCTGTCCATCGTCGACGTCAATGCCGGTGCTCAGCCGCTGTACAACGTGAAGAAGACACATATCCTGGCGGTTAACGGTGAAATTTATAACCACCAGACACTGCGTGCTGAATACGGCGATCGCTACCAGTTCCAGACCGGTTCCGACTGCGAAGTTATCCTCGCCCTGTATCAGGAAAAAGGACCCGCGTTCCTCGATGACCTGCAAGGGATGTTCGCTTTTGCCCTGTACGACAGCGAGCAGGACGCCTACCTGATCGGTCGTGATCATATCGGGATCATCCCGCTGTATATGGGTTACGACGAGCACGGTAACTTCTACGTTGCGTCTGAAATGAAAGCGCTGGTTCCCGTCTGCCGCACAATCAAAGAATTCCCGGCCGGTAGCTATTTGTGGAGTAAAGACGGTGAAATTCGTCAGTACTACCAGCGCGACTGGTTTGAATACGATGCCGTCAAAGACAACGTTACTGATAAAAACGAGCTGCGCCAGGCACTGGAAGATGCGGTGAAAAGCCACCTGATGTCAGATGTTCCTTATGGAGTGCTGCTGTCCGGCGGTCTGGATTCATCCGTCATTTCCGCGATAACTAAAAAATACGCGGCACGCCGTGTTGAAGATCAGGAACGTAGCGAAGCCTGGTGGCCACAGCTGCACTCCTTCGCCGTCGGCCTGGAAGGCGCTCCGGATCTGAAAGCTGCGCAAGAGGTGGCGAACCATCTGGGGACCGTGCACCATGAGATCCACTTCACCGTGCAGGAAGGTCTGGATGCGATCCGCGACGTGATTTACCACATCGAAACTTACGATGTCACAACGATTCGCGCCTCGACGCCAATGTACTTAATGTCGCGTAAAATTAAAGCGATGGGCATTAAAATGGTGTTGTCGGGTGAAGGTTCGGACGAAGTGTTTGGCGGCTATCTCTATTTCCACAAAGCGCCAGATGCAAAAGAACTGCACGAAGAAACCGTGCGCAAGCTGCAAGCGCTGCATATGTTCGACTGCGCCCGTGCCAACAAAGCCATGTCGGCCTGGGGTGTAGAAGCCCGCGTGCCCTTCCTGGATAAGAAATTCCTTGATGTGGCGATGCGCATCAACCCACAGGACAAAATGTGCGGCAACGGCAAAATGGAAAAACACGTTCTGCGCGAATGTTTTGAGTCCTACCTGCCGGCAAGCGTCGCATGGCGTCAGAAAGAGCAGTTCTCTGACGGTGTCGGTTACAGCTGGATTGACACTCTGAAAGAGGTGGCTGCAGAACAAGTTTCTGACCAACAACTGGAAACTGCCAGCTTCCGTTTCCCGTACAACACGCCATCGTCTAAAGAAGCGTATTTGTACCGTGAGATTTTCGAAGAGTTGTTCCCGGTAGCAAGCGCTGCCGAATGTGTGCCGGGCGGGCCGTCGGTTGCCTGTTCTTCTGCTAAGGCGATCGAATGGGATGAGGCGTTTAAAACCATGAACGATCCGTCTGGCCGTGCCGTTGGCGTACATCAGTCCGCTTATAAATAAGTTAATCCTTAGATAAGAGCCCTGCGGGGCTCTTTTTTTATGTTTGTTTTCTGTGCAAAAAAACAATTAATAACTAATAATTGCCGAATATTGCGTCATGCTGTTCGCAACCTAACCAAACAGTCACATTCCAGCTATTTTCAATGAAAAAGGGGTTGACGCTTCAAGGCTCAATACGCATAATGCGCCCCGCAACGCCGATAAGGTTACGCGAAAAAAAGATGGCTACGTAGCTCAGCTGGTTAGAGCACATCACTCATAATGATGGGGTCACAGGTTCGAATCCCGTCGTAGCCACCATCTTTTTTGCGGGAGTGGCGAAATTGGTAGACGCACCAGATTTAGGTTCTGGCGCCGCAAGGTGTGCGAGTTCAAGTCTCGCCTCCCGCACCATTCACCCGTAAGCGTTGCACGGATGGGGTATCGCCAAGCGGTAAGGCACCGGTTTTTGATACCGGCATTCCCTGGTTCGAATCCAGGTACCCCAGCCATTTTTTCTTCGATATAGCGGTTCACCGCAACGGTCATTGGGGTATCGCCAAGCGGTAAGGCACCGGTTTTTGATACCGGCATTCCCTGGTTCGAATCCAGGTACCCCAGCCATCGAAGAAAATGTTAGTATTTGGCTACGTAGCTCAGCTGGTTAGAGCACATCACTCATAATGATGGGGTCACAGGTTCGAATCCCGTCGTAGCCACCATATTAAGGACATATCGACTCGTTCGGTAAATCCAAAAAATTGTTGGGGTATCGCCAAGCGGTAAGGCTCTGGTTTCTGATACCAGCATTCCGAGGTTCGAATCCTCGTACCCCAGCCAATTTCAAAAAGTCGTCCACTCTGTGGGTGCACCCGTTGGGGTATCGCCAAGCGGTAAGGCTCTGGTTTCTGATACCAGCATTCCGAGGTTCGAATCCTCGTACCCCAGCCATATTAAAAAAGCTCGCCTCGGCGAGCTTTTTGCTTTTCTGCATTTATCGCCTGATGGCGCTCCGCTTATCAGGCCTACGTATTTTCCCCGTAGGCCTGCCTGAATTACAACCCTAACGCATACTTCAGTGCCTGACGTTTCAGTACGCCAGCGCGCTCTGCGGCCATGAGCCCGAGATTACGCATGATGCGCAGCGGCTGCAGGTTATTGCTGAATCCGGCATAGAACAGATCCATACCGCTTTGCATGATGAAATTGTCAGTCATACGGCGATTCTGATAGCGCTTGAGCACCGGCTGACTGGCCCAGGATTCACCGTAGCTGCGCGCGTTCACCAGCACATCAATCAACGCATCGACATCACGAAAGCCCAGATTAACGCCCTGCCCCGCCAGCGGATGAATGGTATGCGCGGCATCACCTACCAGCGCCAGCCCCGGTTGCACATATTGCAGCGCATGACGACGCGTAAGCGGGAACGCCCCCGCAGCCACTGGCATCACCTTACCGAGTCGCGATGGAAAATGTTTAGCAATCTCCGTCTGCAATTGCGGCATATTCAGCGCTTGCAATTGGCGGATGCGAGCCGGTGAGTCGTACCACACCAACGAGGCCCAGTTATCAAACAGCGGTAAAAACGCGCGCGGGCCGTCAGGCGTAAATTGCTGCCAGGTGCTGTCTCCCGGTGAATTTTCGCATTGTACGGTTATCAACATACAGGACTGCGCGTACTGCCAGGCATGGATACCAATCCCGGCCATTTTTCGCACCTGAGAGTTGGCACCATCGGCGCCGATGACCAGCTTCGCGCTAATAGTTTCGCCACCTGCCAGCTCAAGCTCATGTCGATCGTTATGTTGATGCAAAGAAATCAGGGACGCCGGTACGCGCAGCGTGACTTTAGGGTGAGCTTGCAGCGCCTGCCAGAGCGCCTGTTGCAGGACCGTGTTTTCCACCATATAGCCCAACAGAGGCAGCTTAAGCTCGGCGGCATCAAACATCACATGGGCATTTTCCCACTCCCACGTTTCCAGTCGACGATAAGGATGGCTGCGCATCCCCTGCACCGTATCCCAGACGCCCAGCCCTTTTAGCAACGACACCGACGCGGAACTAATGGCAGAAATTCTGACATCAGGCTGTCCGTCAGCCACAAACGGCGCGGGAACGGCATGCTCGATGACCGTTACCGTAAATCCATGCTGCGCCAGTCCAAGCGCCAGCGCGCCGCCGACCATCCCCCCGCCGACAATGGCAATTTCCGTTGGTTGATTTGTCATGGTCAATTATCCAGTTACATGTATTGTGTAAGTTTACAGGATTTTTTACCCCTTGAGGCTGACATCCGTCATACTGGTCACAACCGCGCCAAAGCAGTACACTATGCGCCCTGCATTTCAGCCACAATTTCGCAAGAGCAAGTCGATGACCAAAAAACTCCATATTAAAACCTGGGGCTGTCAGATGAACGAATACGATTCATCGAAGATGGCCGATCTGCTGGATGCCACTCATGGGTATCAACTGACTGACGTGGCGGAAGAAGCGGATGTGCTGCTGCTGAATACCTGCTCAATCCGTGAGAAGGCTCAGGAAAAAGTGTTCCATCAACTGGGCCGCTGGAAACTGTTAAAAGAGAAAAACCCCAAGCTCATCATTGGGGTCGGTGGCTGTGTTGCGTCTCAGGAAGGCGATCATATTCGCCAGCGCGCGCATTACGTCGATATTATTTTTGGGCCGCAAACGCTGCACCGCCTGCCGGAAATGATCAACAAAGTGCGTGGAAGCACGACCCGTAGCCCGGTGGTTGATATCAGTTTCCCGGAGATCGAAAAGTTCGACCGACTGCCGGAACCGCGTGCTGAAGGTCCAAGCGCGTTTGTGTCCATCATGGAAGGTTGTAATAAATATTGTACTTACTGCGTGGTGCCCTACACCCGCGGTGAGGAAGTCAGCCGTCCGGCGGATGATATTCTGTTTGAAATCGCCCAGCTTGCAGCCCAAGGCGTGCGTGAAGTGAACCTGCTGGGGCAAAACGTGAACGCATGGCGTGGTGAGAACTACGACGGCACGATCGGATCTTTTGCCGATCTGTTACGTCTGGTCGCAGCGATCGACGGCATTGATCGTATCCGCTTCACCACCAGCCATCCGATCGAATTCACCGATGATATCGTTGAAGTTTATCGCGATACGCCAGAGCTGGTGAGCTTCCTGCATCTGCCGGTACAGAGCGGTTCAGACCGCGTACTGAACCTGATGGGGCGCACCCATACCGCGCTGGAATACAAAGCGATCATCCGCAAACTGCGCGCTGCGCGTCCGGATATCCAGATTAGCTCCGACTTCATCGTTGGCTTCCCGGGTGAAACCACGCAGGATTTCGAGCAGACCATGAAGCTGATTGCTGACGTCAATTTTGACATGAGCTACAGCTTTATTTTCTCTGCGCGTCCTGGCACCCCTGCCGCCGATATGGTTGACGACGTACCGGAAGAAGAGAAGAAACAGCGTCTGTACATTCTACAGGAGCGTATCAACCAGCAAGCTATGGCCTGGAGCCGCCGTATGGTCGGCACGACCCAGCGCATTCTGGTTGAAGGCACATCGCGTAAAAGCATCATGGAACTGTCAGGCCGTACCGAAAATAACCGTGTGGTGAACTTTGAAGGCAACCCGGATATGGTCGGTAAGTTCGTAGACGTAGAAATTACCGATGTCTGGACTAACTCCCTGCGCGGTAAAGTGGTGCGTACCGAGGACGAAATGGGTCTGCGTATCGCAGAATCCCCTGAATCGGTCATTGCGCGTACCCGCAAAGAAAACGATCTGGGCGTCGGTATTTATCAGCCTTAATCCTGCTGAAAAACGTAAAAAAGGCCCGATACCGCTACACTTATCGGGCCTACAATCCTGGGCTCGCTGTCCCGGCGGGTCTTGTAATCTGCCCTATCATCCCCATATTTGCTGCAATGCTTGCGCCTTTCCCCCATGGCGTGAATAATTTCCTTAGATGCCGGTAAATGTTCAGCGTCCGGCGAGACATGCATAAGAGGAACAGTTTGAACATAGACACTCGCGAAATCACCCTTGAACCCGCAGACAACGCCCGCCTGTTGAGCCTTTGCGGCCCATTTGATGACAACATCAAACAGCTGGAACGTCGCCTCGGCATCGAAATTAACCGCCGTGATAACCACTTTAAACTGACCGGTCGTCCAATTTGCGTCACCGCTGCGGCAGATATTTTACGTAGCCTGTACGTCGATACCGCCCCAATGCGCGGTCAGACGCAGGACATCGAGCCTGAACAAATTCATCTGGCGATCAAAGAAGCGCGTGTGCTTGAGCAAAGCGCAGACAGCGTGCCTGAATTTGGCAAAGCGGTGAACATCAAAACCAAGCGTGGAGTAATTAAGCCGCGCACGCCGAACCAGGCACAGTACATTGCGAATATCCTCGACCACGACATCACATTTGGCGTTGGCCCTGCGGGTACGGGTAAAACGTATCTCGCGGTTGCCGCTGCGGTTGATGCGCTTGAGCGTCAGGAGATCCGTCGCATTCTGCTGACCCGTCCGGCAGTGGAAGCGGGCGAAAAACTGGGATTCCTGCCAGGAGATCTCAGCCAGAAAGTCGATCCGTATTTACGACCGCTGTATGACGCGCTTTTCGAAATGCTCGGCTTTGAAAAGGTTGAAAAGCTGATTGAGCGTAACGTCATTGAAGTTGCGCCCCTGGCCTACATGCGCGGTCGTACGTTGAACGATGCGTTCATCATTCTTGATGAAAGCCAGAACACCACCATCGAACAGATGAAAATGTTCCTGACCCGTATCGGCTTTAACTCCAAAGCGGTCATCACTGGCGATATCACCCAGATTGACCTGCCGCGTAGCACCAAATCCGGTCTGCGTCATGCCATTGAAGTGCTGGCTGAAGTCGACGAAATTAGTTTTAATTTCTTCCATAGCGAAGACGTGGTGCGCCACCCGGTGGTCGCCCGTATCGTCACGGCGTATGAAGCCTGGGAAGAAGCAGAACAGAAACGCAAAGCCGAGCAGGCTGCAGAACGCAAGCGCGAAGCTCAGGAGCAGGAACAAAAATGAGTCAGGTTATCCTCGATTTACAGCTGGCATGTGAAGACGAATCCGGTTTGCCAACAGAAAGTCAGTTTCAGGGCTGGCTGGATGCGGTGATCCCGCAGTTTCAGGAAGAGTCTGAAGTGACGATTCGTCTGGTTGATGACGCGGAAAGCCATGACCTGAACCTGACCTATCGCGGGAAAGATAAATCCACCAACGTGCTCTCTTTCCCTTTTGAAGCCCCGCCGGGCATTGAAATGCCGCTACTGGGCGATTTGATCATCTGCCGTCAGGTGGTCGAGAAAGAAGCGCAGGAGCAAGGCAAACCGCTTGAGGCCCACTGGGCGCACATGGTGGTGCACGGTAGCCTGCATTTACTCGGCTACGACCATATTGAAGACGATGAAGCGGAAGAGATGGAATCCCTCGAAACAGAGATTATGCTTGCTCTGGGCTATGAGGATCCGTACATTGCCGAGAAGATTGCAGAATAGTAGCTTGCCGGATGGCGGCGCTTGCGCCTAATCCGGCCTACATTCATGCCTTTCGTAGGCCTGATAAGCGTAGCGCCATCAGGCAAAACATGCCGTCAACAGCTGAGTAAACGCATGACGCGCTTTGTATTAACTAACATGAGAACCCATACGACGCCATGAGCGACGACAATTCACACAGTAGTGACACCTTAAACAGCAAAAAGGGATTTTTTTCCCTGTTACTGAGCCAACTTTTCCACGGTGAACCGAAAAACCGCGACGAACTGTTGGAGCTGATCCGTGATTCCGGGCAAAACGACCTTATCGATGAAGATACGCGCGATATGCTCGAAGGGGTAATGGATATTGCGGACCAACGCGTTCGCGACATCATGATCCCTCGCTCCCAGATGATTACCCTGAAACGCAACCAAACTCTGGACGAATGCCTCGATGTCATTATCGAGTCTGCCCACTCGCGTTTCCCGGTAATTAGCGAAGACAAGGATCACATTGAAGGGATTCTGATGGCCAAAGATCTGCTGCCATTTATGCGTAGCGATGCCGAAGCCTTCAGCATGGAGAAAGTGTTACGCCAGGCGGTTGTCGTCCCTGAAAGCAAGCGGGTTGACCGCATGCTGAAAGAGTTCCGCTCCCAGCGTTATCATATGGCTATCGTCATCGACGAGTTCGGCGGTGTCTCAGGTCTGGTGACCATTGAGGACATCCTTGAACTGATTGTCGGTGAAATTGAAGATGAGTACGACGAAGAAGACGATATTGATTTCCGTCAACTCAGTCGCCACACCTGGACTATTCGCGCGCTGGCGCCAATTGAAGACTTCAACGAAGCTTTCGGCACGCATTTCAGCGATGAAGAAGTGGATACCATTGGCGGGTTGGTCATGCAGGCCTTCGGTCATCTGCCCGCGCGTGGAGAGACCATCGACATTGATGGTTACCAGTTCAAAGTGGCAATGGCCGACAGCCGTCGTATTATTCAGGTTCATGTCAGAATTCCGGACGACTCACCCCAGCCCAAACTGGACGAATAAACCCGAAACTGGATCTAAGACTACATGGCATTTGCCCCTTTAATTGAACGCCAGCGCATTCGCCTGCTGCTGGCGTTATTATTCGGTGCCTGCGGGACACTGGCTTTCTCACCGTATGACATCTGGCCCGCTGCGATTGTTTCGCTGATGGGTCTGCAGGCTCTCACCTTCAACCGCCGTCCGCTCCAGTCTGCCGCTATCGGCTACTTCTGGGGACTGGGACTGTTTGGCTCAGGCATCAACTGGGTTTACGTCAGTATCGCGCAGTTTGGCGGTATGCCGGGCCCCGTTAACGTCTTCCTCGTGGTTCTGCTTGCTGCTTACCTTTCCCTCTACACTGGCCTGTTTGCCGGCGTTTTGGCGCGTCTGTGGCCGAAAACTACCTGGATACGTGTAGCGATTGCCGCGCCGGTAGTCTGGCAAATCACTGAATTTCTACGCGGCTGGGTACTGACCGGTTTTCCGTGGTTGCAATTCGGCTACAGCCAGATCGATGGCCCGTTAAAAGGGCTGGCGCCGGTAATGGGCGTTGAGGCGATAAACTTCCTGCTGATGATGGTTAGCGGCCTGCTGGCACTTGCACTGGTAACGCGTAACTGGAAGCCGCTGGCTGCCGCCGTGGTGCTTTTCGCTCTGCCCTTCCCGCTACGTTATATTCAGTGGTACACGCTGGAGCCGGAAAAAACCACCCAGGTCTCGATGGTGCAGGGTGACATCCCGCAGTCGCTCAAATGGGATGAAGGCCAATTACTCAACACCCTGAAGATTTATCTCGACGCCACCCAGCCTGAGATGGGCAAATCACAGCTCATCATCTGGCCAGAATCCGCTATTCCGGACCTGGAAATTAACCAGCAGCGTTTTCTGAGCATGATGGATGACCTGCTGAAATCGAAAAACAGCACGCTGATTACCGGTATTGTAGACGCGCGTCTGAACAAGCAGAATCGTTACGACACCTACAACACCATCATCACACTGGGTAAAGACAGCCCATACAGCTACGACTCCAACAACCGCTACAACAAAAACCATCTGGTACCGTTTGGCGAATTTGTCCCGCTTGAATCTATCCTGCGCCCGCTAGCGCCATTCTTTGATCTGCCAATGTCTTCGTTCAGCCGCGGTCCTTATGTACAGCCACAGTTGCATGCACACGGCTTTAAGCTGACCGCTGCCATCTGCTACGAAATCATTCTTGGCGAACAGGTACGGGATAACTTCCGCCCGGATACGGACTACCTGCTGACTATCTCTAACGATGCATGGTTTGGTAAATCTATTGGCCCGTGGCAGCACTTCCAGATGGCGCGTATGCGTTCCCTGGAGCTGGCGCGACCTCTGCTGCGTAGCACCAACAACGGTATTACGGCGGTGATTGGTCCACAGGGCGAAGTTCAGGCGATGATCCCGCAGTTTACCCGTCAGGTGCTGACCACCAGCGTGACGCCAACGACGGGCTTAACCCCTTATGCCCGTACCGGAAACTGGCCGCTCTGGCTGCTAACCGCGCTGTTTGGCTTTGGCGCAGTGGTAATGAGTCTGCGCCAACGTCGTAAGTAAAACAGTGCCCCATCAAATGCAGGCCGGATAAGGCGGTACGCCGCCATCCGGCAGTTGTGCAGCATCGTGCCTGATGGCGCTACGCTTATCAGGCCTACTTCCCCCCTCCAAAAGACCATTCTGGCACGTCTATTGCTTTGTTCTACAAGGCAAACGCTGTTTTGGCTGAATGTGCAACCTGGTCGCACCAAAGTTGAGCGCCGGTAGCACCTGAAAAGTGCAACAAGATATTTTTGCCCCCAAATGGTGCGGCGCACTTCGCAAAAATAAACAATAACACAGCAAATTCTTTACATTCATCCAAACTAAATGTTAACAAACACATACAAGACTGCACGTTTTAGTAGCAAACAATAACAACATCACAATGGGTATCAATGCGTCCCTGGCGCAGACGATAAAGGAGTTGGATATGCAATTACGTAAGCTCGCCACTGCCATGCTGGTCATGGGAATGTCCGCCGGTCTGGCGCACGCAGAAGACGCAGCACCAGCGGCAGGCAGCACGCTGGATAAGATCGCCAAAAATGGCGTGATCGTTGTCGGCCACCGTGAATCATCAGTACCGTTTTCTTACTACGATAATCAGCAAAAAGTGGTCGGTTATTCACAGGATTACTCCAACGCGATCGTTGAAGCCGTGAAGAAAAAGCTGAACAAGCCTGATCTGCAGGTGAAACTGATCCCGATTACTTCACAAAACCGTATCCCGCTGCTGCAAAACGGCACCTTCGATTTTGAATGTGGATCCACCACCAACAACGTCGAACGCCAAAAACAAGCCGCTTTCTCTGACACCATTTTCGTTGTCGGCACCCGTCTGCTGGCGAAAAAAGGCGGCGACGTTAAAGATTTCGCCGATCTGAAAGGTAAAGCCGTAGTCGTGACTTCGGGTACCACCTCCGAAGTTCTGCTGCACAAGCTGAATGAAGAACAAAAAATGGATATGCGCATCATCAGCGCGAAAGACCACGGTGACTCTTTCCGTACTCTGGAAAGCGGTCGCGCCGTTGCCTTTATGATGGATGACGCCCTGCTGGCTGGTGAGCGCGCGAAAGCGAAGAAACCAGACAACTGGGAGATCGTCGGCAAGCCACAGTCTCAGGAAGCCTACGGCTGTATGTTGCGCAAAGATGATCCTGAGTTCAAAAAGCTGATGGACGACACTATCGCCAAGGCGCAAACCTCAGGCGAAGCTGAGAAATGGTTTGATAAGTGGTTTAAAAATCCAATTCCGCCGAAGAACCTGAACATGAATTTCGAACTGTCAGACGAGATGAAAGCCCTGTTCAAAGAACCGAATGATAAAGCGCTTAACTAACTAAAATAAATGGGAGGCTTCCCCTCCCTCTCGATTGTTACTCGGCACGGACAGACTATAAGCCTGATGGTCGTTCCCCATCAGGCCTGAAAACCGCAAAACGCCGAATAACAATCTTCGAGGGTAGCGCTGCTACCCTTTTTTTTCTGGAGTAGATTTATGTCTATAGACTGGAACTGGGGTATTTTTTTACAACAAGCCCCGTTCGGCAACACCACCTATCTCGGCTGGCTCTGGAGTGGTTTCCAGGTCACTGTCGCGTTATCCATCACCGCATGGATTATCGCTTTCCTCATAGGCTCTTTATTCGGCATCTTACGTACCGTTCCAAATCGTTTCCTTTCTGGGATCGGCACGCTGTACGTTGAGCTGTTTCGTAACGTTCCGCTCATCGTCCAGTTTTTTACCTGGTATCTGGTTATTCCTGAACTGCTGCCGGAAAACATTGGGATGTGGTTCAAGGCTGAGTTGGATCCCAACATCCAGTTCTTCCTTTCATCGATGCTTTGTCTGGGGTTGTTTACCGCCGCGCGCGTCTGCGAACAGGTTCGCGCCGCTATTCAGTCTCTGCCTCGTGGGCAGAAAAACGCCGCACTGGCGATGGGGCTGACGTTACCGCAGGCCTACCGCTATGTTCTGTTGCCAAACGCATACCGCGTGATTGTTCCGCCAATGACCTCAGAGATGATGAACCTGGTGAAGAACTCCGCGATCGCCTCCACCATCGGCCTGGTCGATATGGCGGCACAGGCGGGCAAACTGCTGGATTACTCCGCCCACGCATGGGAATCGTTTACCGCTATCACTCTGGCTTACGTCCTGATTAACGCCGTCATCATGCTGGTGATGAATCTCGTTGAACGTAAAATCCGCCTGCCTGGCAATTTGGGAGGCAAATAATGTACGAATTTGACTGGAGTTCTATTGTCCCTTCCCTGCCGTATCTGCTGGATGGGCTGATGATCACGCTGAAAATTACCGTCACGGCGGTCGTCATTGGTATCGTATGGGGAACTATCCTGGCTGTCATGCGTCTGTCCAGCTTCGCGCCGATAGCCTGGTTTGCGAAAGGCTACGTCAACGTATTTCGTTCTATTCCGCTGGTCATGGTGCTGCTGTGGTTCTACCTGATTGTGCCCGGCTTCCTGCAAAACGTACTGGGTCTGTCGCCAAAAACCGATATTCGCCTGATCTCAGCAATGGTCGCGTTTTCGATGTTTGAAGCCGCGTACTATTCCGAGATTATCCGTGCCGGTATCCAGAGTATTTCTCGTGGGCAATCCAGCGCCGCGCTGGCGCTAGGGATGACCCACTGGCAGTCGATGAAGCTCATTATTCTGCCGCAGGCATTCCGCGCGATGGTACCGCTGCTGCTAACCCAGGGCATCGTACTCTTCCAGGATACCTCGCTGGTCTATGTATTAAGTCTGGCAGACTTCTTCCGTACCGCCTCCACCATTGGCGAGCGTGACGGCACACAGGTTGAAATGATCCTGTTTGCTGGCGCCGTTTATTTTGTATTCAGTCTGAGCGCATCGTTGTTGGTCAGCTATTTGAAGAAAAGGACAGTTTAATGATTACCCTGAAAAATGTTTCTAAATGGTATGGTCACTTTCAGGTGCTGACCGACTGCTCCACGGAAGTGAAAAAAGGGGAAGTGGTTGTGGTCTGCGGCCCGTCAGGTTCCGGTAAATCAACGCTTATCAAAACGGTGAACGGGCTGGAGCCGGTACAACAAGGCGTCATCACCGTTGATGGTACCGTGGTGAACGACAAAAAAACCGATCTGGCCAAACTGCGCTCTCGCGTTGGTATGGTGTTCCAGCACTTTGAACTGTTCCCGCATCTGTCGATCATTGAGAACCTGACTCTGGCGCAGGTAAAAGTGCTCAAGCGCGATAAAAAACCGGCCCGCGACAAAGCGCAAAAGTTACTGGAACGCGTTGGTCTGTCAGCACATGCGGAGAAGTTTCCAGCTCAGCTCTCAGGGGGCCAGCAACAGCGTGTCGCTATCGCCCGGGCGCTGTGCATGGATCCTATCGCCATGCTGTTTGACGAACCGACGTCGGCGCTTGATCCTGAAATGATCAACGAAGTACTGGATGTTATGGTTGAACTGGCCAATGAAGGGATGACCATGATGGTGGTTACCCACGAAATGGGCTTTGCGCGTAAAGTGGCGAACCGGGTGATCTTCATGGATGAAGGGAAAATTGTTGAAGACTCACCGAAAGAAGAGTTTTTCGCTAATCCGAAATCGGACCGCGCCAAAGACTTCCTCGCGAAAATACTGCACTAATCTTGCTGGCGCGCATCTCCATGTGCGCGCCACCTCACGCTTTATCCCTTCGCCTCTCGAAACACATACAGCCCAGCGTTAACCTTGTCACAAAGTCCCACTTACAAGGAGCAACAATGGCACTTCCTATCCTGTTTGATTGCGATCCGGGTCATGACGACGCTATCGCAATTGTGCTCGCCCTCGCCTCACCAGAACTGGATGTGAAAGCGATAACCTCATCAGCCGGTAACCAGACACCTGACAAAACGCTGCGTAACGTGTTGCGCATGTTAACGTTGCTCAACCGTACGGATATCCCAGTGGCTGGTGGCGCAGTGAAACCACTGATGCGCGATCTGATTATCGCCGATAACGTTCACGGCGAGAGTGGGCTGGATGGCCCGGCGCTGCCGGAACCCGCTTTTGCGCCACAAGACTGTACCGCCGTGGAACTGATGGCGAAAACCCTGCGTGAAAGCCCGGAACCGATGACGATTGTCTCCACCGGGCCGCAAACTAACGTCGCATTGCTCCTGAATAGCCATCCTGAGCTGCACGCCAAAATCGCCCGTATCGTGATCATGGGTGGTGCGATGGGACTCGGAAACTGGACGCCCGCCGCCGAGTTCAATATTTTCGTGGATCCTGAAGCCGCTGAAATCGTATTCCAGTCTGGCATTCCAGTGGTGATGGCTGGTCTGGACGTCACGCATAAAGCGCAAATACATCGCGAAGATACCGAACGATTCCGCGCTATCGGCAACCCTGTTTCGACGATCGTTGCTGAACTACTCGACTTCTTCTTTGAATATCACAAAGATGAAAAATGGGGATTCATCGGCGCACCGCTGCATGATCCATGCACCATTGCCTGGCTGCTGAAACCTGAACTGTTTACCACCGTTGAACGCTGGGTCGGCGTGGAAACTCAGGGTAAATATACCCAGGGAATGACCGTGGTGGATTACTACTTCCTGAGCGGCAATAAGCCAAACGCCACCGTAATGGTAGACGTGGATCGCGAAGGGTTTGTCGATTTGCTGGCAGAACGTTTAAGATATTACGCGTAAAACTGTAGGCCGGATAAGGCGCTTGCGCCACCATCCGGCATATTGCCTGATGGCGATGCTGGCGCATCTTATCAGGCCTACAAATAACTTCTGGCACGCCTAATCATCACGGCTCAAACGGTCGGCGCTGGAACTGATCGTGTCCGCATTTCGGACACAGCGGCAGCACATCCGGGGTGTAAACCGCTAAATGGAAGTGGCACTTCTCGCAGACCAGATTACCTAATCCGACCACCTCGCCGCTGTGATAAACCCCGTGATGACTGAGGTCCTGGAACACCTCGCGCCATTCGAGCTGGGTTTTATCTGTAATATCGGCCAGTTCCTGCCAGATACTCTCCTTGATAACCCGCATAAAGACGCTGTCTGTCTCCTCATCGAGACTTTCTTCATAGCTCAGAGCAAACTCTTCCAGGTCGCGTCTGACGGCCCGGGTGAGCTCTTCCACCTCGGTTCGCGTTAACTCCCCGGTCTGCATAACTCGTTGACGCGCCTGCTCCACCAACGCATCAATATCGCGTTCGCCATTACGCAGACGTTCGCTCAGTGAAGCCACCAGTTCACGGTAATATTGAGCAACCTTGTTCATCGCTTCGCCTCCTGGGTCGTTAACTGTCTATAATAATAGACGTTATTTACGCTACGCTTTGCAAGACTGTCCACAGAGTGTGTAAATTCGTGCAAGAATTATCCTTGCGGGAATTCAACGCTGAATGCGCGAAAGGCTGTTTTGGCGCGGGCGTTTGGGCTATGCTATGCGGATCTGAAACACCACATCTAGAGCTACGTTTGTAGCTGTATTGAAAACAGGACCACTGGCTGCCATGCAAGAGCAATACCGCCCGGAAGAGATAGAATCCAAAGTACAGCTTCACTGGGATGAGAAGCGCACATTTGAAGTTACCGAAGACGAGAGCAAAGAGAAGTATTACTGCCTGTCTATGCTTCCCTATCCTTCTGGTCGACTACACATGGGCCACGTACGTAACTACACCATCGGTGACGTGATCGCCCGCTACCAGCGCATGCTGGGCAAAAACGTACTGCAGCCAATTGGCTGGGATGCGTTCGGTCTGCCTGCAGAAGGTGCTGCGGTTAAAAACAATACCGCGCCAGCACCGTGGACGTACGACAACATCGCATACATGAAAAACCAGCTCAAAATGCTGGGTTTCGGTTACGACTGGAGCCGTGAGCTGGCGACCTGCACCCCGGAATACTACCGTTGGGAACAGAAATTCTTCACCGAGCTGTACAAAAAAGGCCTGGTGTACAAGAAAACGTCTGCGGTCAACTGGTGCCCGAACGACCAGACCGTACTGGCGAACGAACAGGTTATCGACGGCTGCTGCTGGCGTTGCGATACCAAAGTCGAGCGTAAAGAGATCCCACAGTGGTTCATTAAAATTACCGCTTACGCTGACGAACTGCTGCGTGACCTGGATAACCTGGATCACTGGCCTGACACCGTGAAAACGATGCAGCGCAACTGGATTGGCCGTTCTGAAGGCGTGGAAATCACCTTCGATGTGAACGGTTACGACAACACGCTAACCGTTTACACCACCCGCCCGGACACCTTTATGGGTGCGACCTATCTGGCCGTTGCCGCAGGTCACCCGCTGGCGCAGAAAGCTGCTGCAAATAACCCAGAACTGGCCGCCTTCATTGACGAATGCCGCAACACCAAGGTTGCTGAAGCCGAAATGGCAACCATGGAGAAGAAAGGCGTCGACACGGACTTTAAAGCCGTTCACCCGCTGACTGGCGAAGAAATCCCCGTTTGGGCAGCAAACTTCGTCCTGATGGAATACGGTACGGGCGCTGTCATGGCCGTTCCGGGCCACGATCAGCGCGATTACGAGTTTGCGACAAAATATGGCCTGACCATCAAGCCAGTAATTCTGACCGCTGAAGGCGCAGAGCCGGATCTGTCCGAACAAGCTCTGACCGAAAAAGGCGTGCTGTTTAACTCCGGCGAGTTTGACGGCCTCGACTTTGAAGCTGCCTTCAACGCCATTGCTGACAAGCTGGTAGCGAAAGGCGTGGGTGAGCGTAAAGTGAACTACCGTCTGCGTGACTGGGGTGTTTCCCGTCAGCGTTACTGGGGTGCGCCAATTCCGATGGTGACGTTGGAAGACGGTACCGTACTGCCGACGCCAGAAGATCAGTTGCCGGTTATTCTGCCGGAAGACGTGGTTATGGACGGCATCACCAGCCCAATCAAAGCCGATCCGGAGTGGGCAAAAACCACCGTTAACGGCATGCCTGCGCTGCGCGAAACCGACACCTTCGATACCTTTATGGAATCCTCCTGGTACTACGCGCGCTACACCTGCCCGCAGTACAACGAAGGGATGCTGGATCCAGAAGCCGCAAACTACTGGCTGCCAGTTGATATCTACATTGGTGGTATTGAACACGCCATCATGCACCTGCTCTACTTCCGCTTCTTCCACAAGCTGATGCGCGATGCGGGCATGGTCAACTCTGACGAACCGGCCAAACAGCTGCTGTGCCAGGGTATGGTGCTGGCTGATGCGTTCTATTACGTTGGTGCAAACGGCGAGCGTAACTGGGTTTCTCCGGTTGATGCCATCGTTGAGCGCGACGAAAAAGGTCGTATCGTCAAAGCTCAGGACGCAGAAGGCCATGAACTGGTCTATACCGGCATGAGCAAAATGTCCAAGTCGAAAAATAACGGTATCGACCCGCAGGTGATGGTTGAGCGTTACGGCGCTGACACGGTACGTCTGTTCATGATGTTCGCTTCTCCGGCTGATATGACGCTGGAATGGCAGGAATCCGGCGTTGAAGGGGCGAACCGCTTCCTGAAACGTGTATGGAAGCTGGTTTACGAACATACTTCCAAAGGCGATGTAGCTGCCCTGAACGTTGATGCGTTGAGCGAAGATCAAAAAGCGCTGCGTCGCGACGTACATAAAACCATTGCTAAAGTTACCGATGATATCGGTCGTCGTCAGACCTTTAACACCGCAATTGCGGCGATTATGGAGCTGATGAACAAGCTGGCGAAAGCACCGCAGGAAGACGAACAAGACAGAGCCCTGATGCAGGAAGCGTTACTGGCCGTCGTTCGCATGCTGAACCCGTTCACCCCACACGTTTGTTTCACGATGTGGGAAGCACTGAAAGGCGAAGGCGATATCGACAACGCACCGTGGCCGGTGGCGGACGAAGCCGCAATGGTTGAAGACTCGACGCTGGTTGTAGTTCAGGTGAACGGTAAGGTCCGTGGCAAAATTACCGTTCCGGTAAATGCGACAGAAGAACAGGTTCGTGAACGTGCTGGCCAGGAGCATCTGGTGGCAAAATATCTTGATGGCGTTACCGTACGTAAAGTGATTTATGTACCGGGTAAACTCCTCAATCTGGTCGTTGGCTAAGCGCGGGAGGAAGCGTGCGACTTCTGACAACATTGTTGTTATCTCTGGCGGTGCTTGTCACCGCCGGGTGTGGCTGGCATCTGCGTAATACTACGCAGGTCCCACCCTCAATGAAAACCATGATCCTGAACTCTGGTGATCCGAACGGCCCATTAAGCCGCGCGGTTCGTAATCAGCTGCGTCTGAACGGCGTTACGCTGCTTGAAGACGGTACAATGCGTAAAGATGTGACGTCCTTGCGTCTTGGCGCGGTCAGCATTTCGCAGGATACGGCGTCGGTATTCCAGAACGGTCAAACGGCTGAATACCAGATGGTGATGTCCGTGAGTGCATCCGTGCTGATCCCAGGTCATGATATTTATCCAATCAGCGCCAAAGTTTATCGTTCGTTCTTTGACAACCCACAGGCTGCACTGGCGAAGGATAACGAGCAGGACATGATCATCAAAGAGATGTATGACAAAGCGGCTGAACAGTTAATTCGTAAGCTGCCAAGCGTACATCTGGCCGATACTCTGTCATCCAATGCTGATGATGATGCTAAGCCAGCGGCGACAAAAACCGCAGAGCCTGCGTCATCTCCGGCGCGTGTTTCCACCACGCTGGGTAACTGATGCTCAAGTTGTACCCTGAACAACTCCGCGCACAGCTCAATGAAGGGCTGCGCGCGGCGTATTTGCTCTTAGGTAACGATCCTCTCTTATTGCAGGAAAGCCAGGACGCTATCCGTCAGGCAGCAGCAACGCAAGGATTCGAAGAACACCACGCTTTCACCCTGGACAACAGCACCGACTGGGGAGAGATTTTTTCACTCTGCCAGGCGATGAGCCTGTTTGCCAGCCGTCAAACCCTGCTCCTGCAGTTGCCTGAAAATGGCCCCAATGCCGCCATTAACGAACAGCTCGCTTCACTCGTCACACTGCTACATGACGACCTGCTGCTGATTGTTCGCGGCAACAAACTGACTAAAGCGCAGGAAAACGCCGCATGGTATACCGGACTTGCCAATAATGCGGTGCAGGTAAGCTGCCAGACGCCGGAGCAAGCACAGCTTCCTCGTTGGGTCGCCGCCAGAGCGAAGCTTAACAATCTACAACTGGATGACGCAGCCAATCAGCTGTTGTGCTATTGCTATGAAGGTAATCTGTTAGCACTGGCGCAAGCGCTGGAACGGCTAGCATTGCTTTGGCCTGATGGCAAACTAACGCTGCCTCGCGTGGAGAAAGCCGTTAACGATGCCGCGCACTTTACCCCGTTCCATTGGGTGGATGCGCTGCTGATGGGCAAAAGCAAACGCGCGCTGCACATTCTGCAACAGTTACGTCTGGAAGGCAGTGAGCCGGTTATTTTGCTACGTACGATACAGCGTGAATTACTGCTGTTGGTCAACTTAAAACGGCAGTCAGCCCATACGCCTTTACGCACGTTGTTTGATAAACACCGGGTGTGGCAAAATCGCCGGGGTATGATGGGAGACGCGCTAAACCGGCTGAACCCTGCGCAGTTGCGTCAGGCGGTAACGCTGTTAACGCGTACGGAAATTACGCTTAAACAAGACTATGGTCAGTCAGTGTGGGCGGAACTTGAGGGGCTTTCCCTGTTACTCTGCCATAAATCGCTGGCCGATGTTTTTATTGATGGTTGATATGAAATCATTGCAGGCTCTGTTCGGTGGCACCTTTGATCCGGTGCATTATGGTCATCTTAAACCGGTTGAAATTCTGGCGAATCTGATTGGCCTTTCCCGGGTCATTATCATGCCCAATAACGTGCCGCCGCATCGTGCGCAACCCGAAGCGTCCGGCGAACAACGTCAACGCATGGTTGAACTGGCCATTGCCGATAAGCCGCTGTTCTCCCTTGATGAACGCGAACTGAAACGTGATACTGCCTCCTACACTGCGCAAACGCTCAAAGAGTGGCGCGAGGAGCAAGGACCGGACGTACCATTAGCGTTTATTATTGGCCAGGACTCACTGCTTACCTTTCCGTCCTGGCATGACTACCACACGATACTGGGTAACACCCACCTCATTGTCTGCCGACGTCCGGGCTATCCGCTCGAAATGGCGCAGGAAAAGCACCAGCAGTGGCTGGAGGATCATCTGACCCATTCGCCAGATGACCTGCACAACTTGCCTTGCGGGAAAATTTATCTGGCTGAAACGCCGTGGTTTAACATCTCCGCCACGCTCATCCGTGAGCGTCTGGAAAAAGGCGAGCCGTGCGACGACCTGATGCCAGCTGCAGTGCTTGACTATATCAATCAGCAGGGGTTGTACCGCTAAGCACCTTGCGTAAAGCCGCCAACAGGCGGTTATTCTCTTCCTGGCTGCGAACGGCTACCCGATAATAGCGCGCATCCAGCCCCGGATAATTAGCACAACTGCGAATCAAGACATGTTGTTCCAGCATTGCGCGTTGCAGATCAAAATCCGCCCGCTCGCAGCGCAATAAGCGATAATTTGCCCTGCCAGGATACACCGTCAGGCCGGGCAGTTCTTTCAACTGCCGATCAAACCTCGCGCCCTCTTGCTCCAGCCACTTCCACGTTGCCTGCTGATATGCGCTGTCGTGTAAAATAATCTCGCCTGCCAGTGCAGCAAATGCGTTAATTGACCACGGCATTTGTCGACGGCGCATCTGTGCCACAGCCTGTTCATTACTGTTGACCAGATACCCTAACCGCAGCCCCGGTATCGCATAGAACTTGGTGAGAGAGCGCAGCACCCAAATATGCGGGTTATCACGAAGCAGCGGAATAAACCCCGGCTCCCCGGCAATAAAATCGATAAACGCTTCATCAAGGATCAGATTGATCCCAAGCAACTCACAACGCGCGGCTATTTCGCGCAGCAGGCGGTTATCGGGCAGCAAGCCAGTGGGATTGTTGGGCGTACAGATAAACAGGCAGTCCAGCTCTGAGGATAACGCATCGAGGATTGCATCGGTAAGCTGCCAGCCATCGTCTTCGCACAGCGCAAACTCATGGATCGTACAGTCTCCCCATTGCAGCGCCCGACGATATTCAGCAAACCCGGGCGTCACGATCATCGCATGGCGTGGTTTAAGTCCTTGCACCAAAGTGAAAATCGACTCAGTCTCGCCGTTTCCGGCAAGTATCCATGAGGCAGGAATCTGATGATGCTCCGCCAGCGCCGCGTGCAGTTTAGCGTAATCAACATCCGGGTAACGCTCCGCGCAGTCCAGGTTGTCGAGGATCGCGCGTTTTAAACTTGCCGGCATACCCAGCGGATTAATATTCGCGCTAAAATCCAACAATTGTTCAGGCGAGATGCCCAACAGTTCGGCGGCTTCTCGGGTATTGCCACCATGCGCGCTCTTCAATAAAGACATCGTGCCGCTCCACGCAAAAAAAGGTATTTTAGTGAAAAATCTCTGCGCAATCAGGGCAAACATCATGTTTTGTGCGAATAACCTCAAGAGGAAAAAATGAGACTCTGGTTAGTACGTCATGGAGAAACTGAAGCCAATGTCGCTGGTTTATACAGCGGCCATGCCCCCACACCGCTAACGGAACGGGGTATCGCTCAGGCGCAAACACTGGGTACGCTGTTACGCAATGTGCCTGTCGACAACGTTCTGTGCAGCGAGTTGGAACGTGCCCGCCATACAACGCAGTTGATCTTAGGCGATCGTGAGGTCCCTGTGCGCAACATGCCTGAGCTCAATGAGATGTTTTTTGGTGACTGGGAAATGCGCCATCATCGCGATCTGGCACGAGAAGACGCCGAAAACTACGCCGCGTGGTGTAACGACTGGCAGAATGCGACGCCAACCAATGGTGAAGGCTTTCAGGCGTTTTCCCAGCGCGTGGAACGCTTTATTGCTCAGCTCGCTGATTACAAAACGTGCCAAAACCTGCTGGTGGTGAGCCATCAGGGTGTTCTGAGCGTGTTGATCGCCCGTCTGCTGTCCATGCCGGCTGCAGCAATGTGGCATTTTCGCGTCGAACAAGGTTGCTGGAGCGCAATTGATTTTTGCGACAATTTTGCGGTTCTGAAAGTGCTCAACAGCCGGGCTGTATGGCACGACGGGGAGTGAACACACTGTTTTTTCTACCGAAGGGCTTCTCTCCCATTGACACCCCATGACAGGCTGTTATTCTCCGCAACCTGACTTTTCCCGCCCTTCAGAGCTTTGCAGAAATTGTTTTACAAAAATGGCGATGCATTCTGCGGCGTGGGGTGGGATGATAGCGCACTTCAAAAGCGCTTTCGGAGACATTTGTCCCGATATCGCCTCTGGTTCAGGTATACTAACAGACGTTTTTAACTCTTTTCACCCAGGGGGAACACTTGCAGGGTAAAGCACTTCAGGATTTTGTAATCGACAAAATTGATGACCTGAAAGGTCAAGACATCATCGCCTTAGACGTTCAGGGCAAATCCAGCATCACTGATTGCATGATTATCTGCACCGGCACGTCCAGCCGCCATGTAATGTCTATCGCAGACCACGTTGTTCAGGAGTCCCGCACTGCTGGTTTGCTGCCGCTCGGCGTAGAAGGCGAGAACGTTGCAGACTGGATCGTCGTTGACCTCGGTGATGTGATTGTCCACGTGATGCAGGAAGAAAGCCGTCGCCTGTATGAACTGGAAAAACTCTGGAGTTAATGCGTGAAGCTGCAACTTGTCGCTGTGGGTACGAAAATGCCTGACTGGGTGCAAACCGGGTTTACGGAGTATCTCCGTCGGTTTCCGAAAGATATGCCCTTTGAGCTGATCGAAATCCCGGCAGGAAAACGCGGCAAGAACGCGGATATTAAACGCATTCTCGACAAAGAGGGTGAGCAGATGCTGGCTGCCGCAGGCAAAAACCGCATCGTCACCCTTGATATCCCTGGTAAACCCTGGGACACGCCGCAGCTGGCGACTGAACTGGAACGCTGGAAACTGGACGGTCGTGACGTCAGTCTGTTGATTGGCGGGCCGGAAGGTCTCTCTCCTGCCTGTAAAGCGGCAGCGGAACAAAGCTGGTCACTCTCTGCGTTAACCCTTCCTCACCCTCTTGTTCGGGTTCTGGTCGCGGAGAGTCTGTACAGGGCGTGGAGCATCACCACCAACCATCCTTATCACCGTGAGTGATCATTGATTCTTGAGTAGATTAAGCAGCGGATGAAACTACAGAATTCTTTTCGCGACTATTCGGCTGAGTCCGCGCTGTTTGTGCGCCGGGCGCTGGTCGCTTTTTTGGGGATTTTGCTGCTCACCGGCGTGCTGATCGCCAACCTTTATAATCTGCAAATCGTTCGCTTTACTGATTATCAGACTCGCTCGAACGAAAACCGCATCAAACTGGTGCCTATCGCCCCCAGTCGCGGCATCATTTATGACCGTAACGGAATTCCGCTCGCCCTTAACCGCACCATTTATCAGATAGAAATGATGCCGGAAAAGGTCGACAACGTTCAGGATACCCTCGACGCGCTGCGTAACGTCGTAGACCTGACGGACGACGACATTGCCGCCTTTAAAAAAGAGCGCGCCCGTTCACACCGCTTCACCTCCATTCCGGTAAAAACTAACCTGAGTGAAGTTCAGGTGGCACGGTTCGCCGTTAATCAATATCGCTTTCCCGGCGTCGAAGTTAAAGGCTATAAACGCCGCTATTACCCCTACGGCTCTGCGCTGACCCACGTCATTGGCTACGTATCGAAGATCAACGATAAAGACGTGGACCGCCTGGACAAAGACGGCAAGCTGGCCAACTACGCGGCGACGCACGACATCGGTAAATTGGGTATTGAACGCTATTATGAAGACGTACTTCACGGCCAGACTGGTTATGAAGAAGTTGAAGTGAACAACCGTGGCCGCGTCATTCGCCAACTGAAAGAAGTGGCGCCGCAGGCCGGGCACGATATCTATCTCACCCTTGACCTGAAACTCCAGCAGTACATCGAAACGCTGCTGGCGGGCAGTCGTGCCGCGGTGGTAGTCACCGACCCGCGTACCGGTGGCGTTCTCGCACTGGTGTCCATGCCGAGCTACGACCCGAACCTGTTTGTCGATGGTATCTCGAGTAAAGATTACTCCGGGTTGCTCAATGACCCGAATACCCCATTGGTTAACCGCGCGACTCAGGGTGTCTACCCCCCTGCTTCGACGGTTAAACCTTACGTCGCGGTTTCTGCATTAAGTGCAGGCGTCATCACCCGCAATACTGGTCTGTTCGATCCGGGTTGGTGGCAATTACCGGGCTCTGAAAAACGTTACCGCGACTGGAAAAAATGGGGGCACGGCCATCTGAACATCACCCGTTCTCTGGAAGAGTCGGCGGATACGTTTTTCTATCAAATCGCCTATGATATGGGGATAGACCGCCTTTCAGAATGGATGAGCAAGTTTGGCTACGGCCAATATACGGGCATCGATCTTGCCGAAGAGCGCGCCGGAAACATGCCAACCCGCGAGTGGAAGCAAAAACGGTTTAAAAAGCCATGGTACCAGGGTGATACCATTCCGGTCGGCATCGGTCAGGGTTACTGGACGGCAACCCCTATCCAGATGAGTAAAGCGCTGATGATCCTTATCAACGACGGTTTGGTAAAAGTCCCGCATCTGCTGATGAGTACGGCAGAAAACGGCAAGCAAGTGCCGTGGATCCAGCCACACGAACCACCCGTTGGTGACATTCATTCCGGTTATTGGGAAATCGCAAAAGACGGCATGTACGGTGTAGCCAACCGTCCTAACGGTACTGCACACAAATATTTCGCTGGCGCACCTTACAAAATTGCGGCGAAATCCGGTACTGCACAGGTCTTTGGCCTGAAAGCCAATGAAACCTATAACGCACATAAGATCGCCGAGCGCTTACGTGACCACAAGCTGATGACGGCCTTCGCACCCTATGATAAGCCCCAGGTTGCTGTCGCCATAATCCTTGAAAACGGTGGCGCGGGCCCGGCTGTGGGTACCATTATGCGCCAGATACTTGACCACATTATGTTGGGCGACAATAACACCAATCTGCCTGCAGAAAACCCCGCGGTTGCAGCAGCGGAGGACCAATAATCGTGACGGATAATCCGAACAAAAAAACATTCTGGGACAAAATCCACATCGATCCCACGATGTTGCTTATTTTGCTGGCGCTGCTGGTTTACAGCTCGCTGGTCATCTGGAGCGCCAGCGGCCAGGATATTGGCATGATGGAGCGCAAGGTCGGTCAGATCGCGATGGGCCTGGTCATCATGGTGGTGATGGCGCAAATCCCGCCCAGGGTTTATGAGGGCTGGGCTCCCTATCTCTACATCTTTTGCATCATTTTGTTGGTGGCAGTAGATGCCTTCGGCGCTATCTCCAAAGGCGCGCAGCGCTGGCTGGATTTGGGGATTGTGCGTTTTCAGCCTTCCGAAATCGCCAAGATTGCCGTGCCGCTGATGGTCGCGCGCTTCATCAACCGTGATGTTTGCCCGCCATCGCTAAAAAATACCGCCATTGCGTTGGTGCTGATATTTATGCCCACCCTGCTGGTGGCCGCCCAGCCAGACCTCGGAACTTCAATTCTGGTCGCCCTTTCCGGTCTGTTTGTTCTGTTCCTTTCTGGTTTGAGCTGGCGTTTAATCGGTGTTGCGGTGGTCCTGGTTGCGGCGTTTATCCCGATACTGTGGTTCTTCCTGATGCATGATTATCAACGTCAGCGCGTCATGATGTTACTCGATCCGGAAACCGATCCGCTGGGTGCGGGTTACCACATCATTCAGTCTAAAATTGCTATTGGCTCCGGCGGTCTACGTGGTAAGGGCTGGCTACACGGTACGCAGTCGCAGCTTGAGTTTTTACCCGAACGCCATACAGATTTTATCTTCGCGGTATTAGCGGAAGAACTGGGTCTGGTAGGGATCTTAATTCTGCTGGCGCTGTACATTTTGCTGATTATGCGCGGATTATGGATCGCTGCCCACGCGCAAACCACCTTTGGTCGCGTCATGGCGGGTGGTTTAATGTTGATATTATTCGTTTATGTCTTCGTAAATATTGGTATGGTGAGCGGTATTCTGCCCGTGGTTGGCGTTCCTCTCCCACTGGTCAGTTACGGAGGCTCGGCACTTATTGTGCTGATGGCTGGGTTCGGGATTGTTATGTCGATCCATACCCATAGAAAAATGTTGTCGAAAAGCGTGTAAGGGGTACGCAATGCGTAAGCAGTGGCTTGGTATCTGCATCGCAGCAGGAATGCTCGCGGCGTGTTCGAGTGATGATGGTCAGCAACAGGGTGCTGTCGCGCCGCAGCCTGCGGTGTGTAATGGTCCGATTGTTGAAATCAGCGGGGCCGATCCGCGCTTTGAACCCCTGAACCCAACGGCGAATCAGGACTATCAGCGTGATGGTAAGAGCTACAAAATCGTCCAGGACCCTTCCCGCTTTAGCCAGGCAGGGCTTGCCGCTATCTATGATGCGGAACCCGGAAGCAACTTAACCGCGTCTGGTGAAGCGTTCGACCCGATGCAGTTAACCGCAGCGCATCCGACGCTGCCAGTCCCAAGCTATGCCAGAATAACTAACCTGGCTAATGGCAGGATGATTGTCGTGCGCATTAACGATCGCGGCCCTTATGGCAACGATCGCGTGATTTCACTTTCACGTGCAGCAGCCGACCGTCTGAATACCTCCAACAATACCAAAGTGCGTATCGACCCGATCATCGTCGCCCAGGATGGTTCCTTGTCCGGGCCGGGAATGGCTTGTACCACGGTAGCGAAACAAACCTATGCCCTGCCCGCGCGTCCTGATTTAAGCGGCGGTGGCAATATGGGCAGCATGCCTGCGCCATCGGATGCGGGTCAGCCGCAAGGCGATATTCGTCCGATCAGCAATTCCACGTTGAAAAGCGATGATACAACCGGTGCGCCAGTGAACAGCAGTGGATTCCTCGGTGCGCCGACCACGCTCGCTGCAGGCGTGCTGGAAGGTAGCGAGCCGACTCCGGCTCCGCAACCGACCACCACCGCACCGGTAACGCCAACCGCACCAGCAGCAACACCAGCCGCCGTCGCAGCACCTGCGCCAGCGGCAGTAGCCAACGGACGCTACGTGGTTCAGGTTGGCGCAGTCAGCGAGCAGTCGCGTGCGCAGCAGTATCAAAAACGTTTAAGCCAGCAATTTGGCGTCCCAGGTCGGGTGGTACAAAACGGCGCAGTCTGGCGTATCCAGATGGGGCCGTTCGCCAGCAAAGCTGAAGCCTCCACATTGCAGCAGCGTCTTCAAGCCGAGGCGCAATTACAGTCCTTCATCACCGGCGTGTAATAACGTAAATCAGGTATCTGAACTGTCAGTTTCTGTAAATGACATTAACAAAGTCACGCGGAAAGTCAGATGCCTGCCCGTTTTGCATTTGCTATAGTAGGGCACTTTTTTTAATTTCATCACGGACGTCGTAGTTCAGACCATGAAGACCACTTTTTCCGCTCGTTTCGTGCAGCGTATGGCGCTCACCGCGGCTCTCTGCGCAGCTTCTCTCTCTGCTGCCCATGCCGATGACCTGAATATTAAAACCATGATCCCAGGTGTTCCGCAGATCGATGCGGAGTCATATATCCTGATTGATTACAATTCAGGCAAAGTTCTGGCAGAACAGAACGCTGACACTCGCCGCGATCCCGCCAGTCTGACCAAAATGATGACCAGCTACGTCATCGGCCAGGCGATGAAAGCCGGGAAATTCAAAGAAACCGATCTGGTCACCGTCGGCAATGACGCCTGGGCTACAGGTAACCCGGTCTTTAAAGGTTCATCATTGATGTTCCTGAAACCTGGCATGCAGGTTCCTGTTTCTCAGCTTATCCGTGGTATCAACCTGCAATCCGGTAATGACGCGTGCGTAGCAATGGCGGACTTCGCAGCCGGCAGCCAGGATGCTTTCGTCGGTCTGATGAACAGCTATGTGAACGCGCTGGGCCTGAAAAACACCCACTTCCAGACCGTTCATGGTCTCGACGCTGACGGTCAATACAGCTCGGCTCGCGACATGGCGATGATTGGTCAGGCGCTGATTCGCGACGTGCCTAACGAATACTCTATCTATAAAGAAAAAGAGTTCACCTTTAACGGCATCCGTCAGTTAAACCGTAACGGTCTGCTGTGGGATAACAGCCTGAATGTCGACGGTATCAAAACCGGTCATACCGACAAGGCTGGCTATAACCTCGTTGCATCCGCAACCGAAGGTCAGATGCGTCTGATCTCCGCCGTCATGGGTGGCCGCACCTATAAAGGTCGTGAAACCGAAAGTAAAAAACTGCTTACCTGGGGCTTCCGTTTCTTTGAAACCGTGAACCCACTGAAAGTCGGTAAAGAGTTTGCTTCAGAGCCCGCCTGGTTTGGTAATACCGATCGTGCATCGTTAGGCGTAGATAAAGATGTCTACCTGACTATTCCGCGCGGCCGCATGAAAGATCTGAAAGCAAGCTATGTGCTGAACACCACAGAACTGCACGCACCGCTGCAGAAAAACCAGGTTGTCGGCACCATCAACTTCCAGTTGGATGGCAAAACCATTGAGCAACGCCCGCTGGTAGTCCTGCAGGAAATCCCTGAAGGCAACTTCTTTGGGAAAATCATTGATTACATTAAATTAATGTTCCATCACTGGTTTGGCTAAAAATCGAACACTTGAAAGTGTGATTTACGTCCCCATATACTAGGTATCCAGATAACTCCCACGCGCTGTGGGAGTTATTATTTATTGATGTAACGCCGGAGCTGACATGAAAACCAAACTTAACGAACTGCTTGAATTCCCTACTCCATTTACTTACAAAGTAATGGGGCAGGCGTTGCCTGAGCTGGTTGATCAGGTGGTTGAAGTGGTACAGCGCCATGCGCCAGGTGATTACTCTCCGACGGTAAAACCGAGCAGCAAAGGCAACTACCACTCGGTCTCAATCACTATTACTGCTACACACATTGAGCAGGTTGAAACGCTGTACGAAGAATTAGGCAATATCGATATCGTACGCATGGTACTGTAAAAACCTGTTGGTTACCCGCTGCATCCCCGCTCGGGTAACCCCTCCCTCCTGTGATATACTTTTCCCCCTCTTTTATATTCTCTACTCTATGTGAGTATCTACGGAGATGCCGTTTTGTATCAGGATAAAATTCTTGTCCGCCAGCTCGGTCTTCAACCTTACGAGCCAGTTTCTCTGGCCATGCACGAATTCACCGATACCCGCGATGAAAACAGTTATGACGAAATCTGGCTGGTAGAGCATTATCCTGTTTTTACCCAGGGTCAGGCAGGTAAAGCAGAGCACGTACTGATGCCGGGAGATATTCCGGTGATCCAGAGCGATCGTGGCGGTCAGGTGACTTATCACGGGCCGGGCCAGCAGGTCATGTATGTGCTGTTGAACCTGAAGCGTCGTAAACTTGGCGTTCGCGAACTGGTTACGCTGCTGGAGCAAACCGTTGTGAATACCCTTGCGGAAATCGGTATTGACGCCCACCCGCGAGCCGATGCGCCTGGCGTATACGTTGGAGAGAAGAAAATCTGCTCTTTGGGGTTACGTATTCGTAAAGGATGTTCATTTCACGGCTTAGCGCTCAACGTGGATATGGACTTGTCGCCTTTCCTGCGTATCAATCCTTGTGGTTATGCCGGTATGGAAATGGCGAAGGTATCGCAGTGGGATAGCACAGCCACGACCGAGAGCATTCGCCCAAGGCTGCTGGCCAACATTCTGGCGCTGTTGGGTAACCCACCGCACGAGTACATCGCGGACTGAAAATACGCGCATACTTTGCCACGGCATATGTTGTGGCAAATGGCACAAAACAACAACTATTTTACATTTTGCCAGCCTGTCAGGCTGCTTTCTGGCCCGTTTCAATGATATACTGCGTATCACTAATTCAAAAATAGTTGATAAATGCAACATTCCCTTGAATTGAAACGCTTTCCTTCGTAATTCGCAACTGGAACACGCAAGCTATGAGTAAACCCATTGTGATGGAACGCGGTGTTAAATACCGCGATGCCGATAAGATGGCTCTTATCCCGGTAAAAAATGTGGCAACAGAGCGTGAAGCCCTGCTGCGTAAACCGGAATGGATGAAAATAAAACTGCCAGCGGACTCCACTCGCATCCAGGGCATCAAAGCGGCAATGCGCAAAAATGGCCTGCACTCTGTCTGCGAAGAAGCTTCCTGCCCTAACCTGGCTGAATGTTTCAATCACGGAACTGCAACCTTTATGATCCTCGGCGCAATCTGTACCCGCCGTTGCCCATTCTGTGACGTTGCCCATGGCCGTCCGGTTGCTCCTGATGCTAACGAGCCGTTAAAACTTGCTCAGACGATTGCTGACATGGCGCTGCGCTATGTCGTCATTACCTCCGTTGACCGCGACGATCTGCGTGACGGCGGCGCTCAGCACTTTGCTGACTGCATCACCGCTATTCGTGAGAAAAGCCCGTCGATTAAAATCGAAACGCTGGTGCCTGACTTCCGTGGTCGTATGGATCGCGCGCTGGATATTCTCACCGCCACTCCGCCGGATGTGTTTAACCACAACCTTGAAAACGTACCACGTATTTATCGCAATGTACGCCCCGGGGCTGACTACAACTGGTCACTGAAGCTTCTGGAACGTTTCAAGGAAGCGCACCCGGAGATTCCGACTAAATCAGGTCTGATGGTCGGTCTGGGCGAAACCAATGCGGAAATTATTGAGGTCATGCGTGACCTGCGCAGTCATGGTGTAACTATGTTGACGCTGGGGCAGTATTTACAGCCAAGCCGCCATCACCTGCCGGTTCAACGCTATGTGAGCCCGGATGAGTTCGATGAGATGAAAGCCGAAGCTATGGCAATGGGCTTTACCCATGCAGCCTGCGGTCCATTCGTTCGCTCTTCTTACCATGCTGACATGCAGGCCAAAGGGCTGGAAGTGAAGTAATCGTGTAATACTCACTTACATATCAGCAATAAAAAAACCGGCAAATTGCCGGTTTTTTTTCATGCAGAGTATGCAGTATGAACATCATGCTCCTGACATTACTCTTTATGAGAAAGCTTCTCAGCCTGAACGCTACCATCAGCATCTTTCTTAGCATCGGCATTATCGTCGTTCATTGCTTTCTTGAAGCCCTTGATTGCCGTTCCCAGGTCTCCACCCAGTGTACGTAACTTCTTGGTACCAAACAGCAGAACAACCAGTGCGGCAACCACCAGCAGTTTGGTAATACTAATCTCACCCATAGATACCTTCTTGACTTAAACCAGGCTGCATAAAGCGCCATATTAACCTGAGAATATTAACGGCCTTTCGACGCGCGCACACAATAGCAATCTGTAACAAGGTGAATCAAGCCTTGTTTAAAAAAACGTCATAATAATTGCGGTGGCGCAAAGCGTCGGTTACTTAACACCGGGAGTTGTGCCCTAACCTGCCTCACCCGCTCGGCGGAAACCTCGGCCATAATTAGCGCGGGCGTTTCTGCCGCAGCAGCAATGGTCACACCAAAGGGGTCGATGACCCTGCTTTGGCCTATATTCTTGTTACCGCACTCTCCCGCCGCAATCAGGTAACACGTCGCATCTAACGCTCTTGCCGCCAAAAGCGTAGCCCAGTGATGCTCTTTAAGCGATCCCCGAACCCAGGCTGCGGGTAAGACAAGAATTTCCGCTCCCTGCAATGCGTGCACCAGCGCCAGCTCAGGAAAGCGCAGATCATAACAGGTCATTAACCCTACTTTTAACCCGTCTACGTCCAGCAGCGGCGCTATGGCGTCCCCTGCATCAACATTACGTGACTCCTGAATCGAAAAGGCATCATAGAGATGTAATTTAGCGTAATGGGCCACGACCTGACCTGCCCGTAGCGCCACCAGCATGTTAAACGCCCGGCCTGGCACAGAAGGAACATGAATCGTCAGGATTGTCGTCATCTCGTTTTGCGCGCTTTCTCGCAGCAAGCGCGTTAAAAATCCGCCCTCCAGCAGTTGAGCTGATTTCACTGACAGGTCTGGGTCCAGATCGTCACGGGCCAGAAGCGCCTCCGGTAATACCAGCAGCGACGCCCCCTCTCCTGCAGCCTGTGACATCAATAAGACGCAGGTTTCTGCATTTTTTTCCCATGAAGGTCCCACGGCAAATTGCCCTGCTGCAACGAACATATTCCCTCCAGAAAACGTTGTTAGGCTCGCCAACCACGATTATTCAGCGTTACACTCATCCTATATACAATCAAATAGCAGGATTATGCAGTGTTACAACTCCTTTTAGCGGTTTTTATCGGTGGTGGTACAGGTAGTGTAGCAAGATGGATGTTGAGCATGAGGTTTAACCCGCTACATCAGGCCATCCCATTCGGCACGCTGGCTGCAAACTTACTTGGCGCATTTATCATTGGTATGGGTCTGGCATGGTTTAATCGCATGACAAACATTGATCCAATGTGGAAGGTACTGATTACCACTGGCTTTTGCGGGGGACTGACAACGTTTTCCACTTTCTCAGCTGAGGTGGTGTTTTTGCTACAGGAAGGACGCTTTGGTTGGGCTATGGTGAATGTACTGGTTAATCTGTTGGGATCATTTGCGATGACCGCCCTGGCATTCTGGCTGGTTTCGGCCTCTCCCGCGCACTGAAGCGAAAAAAAACCCGCAATTAAGCGGGTTTTGAATGCTTGCTGTCGTATGCTTACAGAGCGATTACGTTTGCAGCAGAAGGGCCTTTGGCACCGTTAGTGATTTCGAACTCTACACGCTGACCTTCAGCCAGAGTTTTAAAACCATTGGTCTGGATTGCAGAGAAGTGTACGAACACGTCTTTGCTGCCATCTTCCGGAGTAATGAAACCGAATCCTTTGGACTCATTAAACCACTTAACGTTACCTTTAATCTTAGACATCAAAATTACCTTTACATGAAAAATAGACACAAATGCTGTGTCGGGTATCAGTACAACAATTGTGGTGGACTTTGTCCAGTCGAACTTTATCAAAAAGTGATAAATGTCGCGTTATTTTTCAGTTAAAGTTAATATCACACTGTTTTTAAAAGACTTTTTAATAATCCACCTGACAATACAGGTAGTCCATCAAAACTGGAAACGCATCCATGCAAAGTAGACGTTACCGTTGTTGTACGTTCCCGGAATGTAGGTCATCTGGAACGTTGCCGGACCATACCCTATCGATGCCAGCGGTAACAGCACGGGTACCGGAATGTAGTTCCAGTTATCGCGCGCGGTAAAACCAGCGGTAAAACCGAGACCTGTGTGGAAATTTTCATCTGCCAGCGGTCGCCAGGTTTTTTCCCAGCCATAACCACCAATGGGTTCCCATTTATTGTAGGAGTCCTTAAAGGCCATTATATAAAGCCCGTGCCAGTTACCTTTATCATCCCAACGGGATTGACCAAAGCCCGCCCCCCATGGGCGTTCATTGTAGCGATCCGTTTTTTCTTTATCATAAGCAAAACGAGCATGCCAGGTAATAGCCGGCACGTACAGATCATAATGTTCTGGCTGCTGCCAGGTTTCACTGACATTGTCTTTAAAAGTAGCGAACCAACCTTTATCTTCAGCAGCGCCCTGGGGAATGAAAGCTAACTGAATAAAAAGAAATGAAAAAATGAGAAAATATCGTTTAGCGACAATCACAACTTAATTACCATCCTGGGATTTATTATTAATTGTAGCAAACCCAACCTTAATGTTAGCTTAACAAAAATGCGCAGCTAAAAAATCAGAATAATCCTCAGCCTATAATTTTTAAGATAATTATCCATGAGTTTATTGAGCCATCTAATAGGAACTATTTTCTCTTTATTGCCAATAAATTGTTCTTTCCTGCGAAAAAAGTTAAATAGCATCACAATAAATTAACAATTGATATTCATCATCGCCACAAAACACACACATCAGCGCTGCGCTTCACAGTTTCTTATTGTGAGATTCTTTTTTTAACCACGATGCTGAAAAAACGGCTTAACCATCGCTTGAATCCGTATTTTTATTGATTTTAATCAGCAAGAGTTATCGGTTTATTAGGCACATTCTGTCACCACTTTTTACTTTTTTTAGTTTTTTTACTTTCTGGGCAGCAATGCGACAGGGGAAACGATGTTGACATTTATTGAACTCCTTATTGGAGTTGTGGTTATTGTGGGTGTAGCGCGCTACATCATTAAAGGTTATTCCGCGACAGGCGTACTGTTTGTTGGCGGTCTGGTTTTGCTGATTATCAGTGCGCTGATGGGGCATAAAGTTTTGCCGTCCAGCGCGGCATCGACGGGCTATACGGCAACAGACATTGTTGAATATATTAAAATTTTGCTGATGAGCCGTGGTGGCGATCTCGGCATGATGATCATGATGCTGTGTGGTTTTGCCGCTTATATGACCCATATTGGCGCGAACGATATGGTCGTTAAGCTGGCCTCCAAGCCTCTGCAATACATCAACTCTCCTTACCTGCTAATGATTGCCGCCTATTTTGTCGCCTGCCTGATGTCACTGGCGGTTTCTTCAGCAACCGGTCTGGGCGTATTGCTGATGGCAACACTGTTCCCGGTCATGGTTAATGTTGGGATCAGCCGTGGCGCCGCAGCGGCCATTTGTGCCTCCCCTGCTGCAATTATTCTTTCACCAACATCCGGTGATGTGGTGCTGGCGGCAAAAGCTGCGGAAATGCCGCTGATCGATTTCGCCTTTAAAACCACGCTGCCAATTTCCATTGCCGCCATCATTGCTATGGCGATTGCCCACTTTTTCTGGCAGCGTTTTCTGGATAAAAAAGAGAACATTTCTCATGAAATGTTAGATGTGGCTGAAATCACCACGACTGCCCCGTCATTTTACGCCATTCTGCCGTTTACCCCGATTGTTGGCGTCCTGATTTTTGATGGTAAATGGGGTCCACAGCTGCATATCATTACGATTCTGGTACTGTGCATGCTCATCGCGGCTATTCTGGAGTTCGTACGTGGGTTCAATACCCAAAAGGTTTTCTCTGGTCTGGAAGTCGCTTACCGTGGCATGGCGGATGCCTTTGCTAACGTGGTGATGTTGTTAGTCGCTGCAGGTGTTTTTGCCCAGGGCCTGAGCACAATCGGCTTTATTCAGAGTCTGATTTCTATCGCTACCTCGTTTGGTTCGGCGAGCATTATTCTGATGATGGTGCTGGTGATCCTGACTATGCTGGCGGCAATGACTACGGGTTCCGGTAACGCCCCGTTCTATGCCTTCGTTGAGATGATCCCTAAGCTGGCGCATTCCTCCGGTATTAACCCAGCTTACCTTGTTATCCCGATGCTGCAGGCGTCAAACCTTGGACGCACAATCTCCCCGGTCTCCGGCGTGGTGGTTGCTGTTGCTGGTATGGCGAAGATTTCTCCGTTCGAAGTGGTGAAACGTACCTCGGTTCCGGTTCTGGTTGGGCTGTTGGTTGTGATTATCGCAACTGAAGTGATGGTACCAGGCTCTTCTTCAGCCGTCGTTGGCGGCTGATACTCAGAGAAATGTAGGCCGGATAAGGCATTCACGCCGCATCCGGCATTTCGATTGCAACGTTGCCGGATGTCGATGCTAAAGCATCTTATCCGGCCTACGTCAGAAATCAGCATTTAGCCGCCGTGATAGATACGCTGCGGCCTACCCACCTTACCGTGAATAATCTCCGCAATAATCAAATGACGGCTGGCACAGTACTCCAGGTAGCGTCTGGAAGTCGTTCGGCTGATGGTGAGCGCCTGGGCGATCGTTTCTGCTGTATGGTGTACCGTCGGATCGGCGAATAATTTCAGCACTGCATTCAGTGTTAACGCATCAATCCCAGTCGGTAAATCCCCTTTCGGCTCGCCCCGCGCGTAGGCATTAAACATCTCATCAATCTGCTTTTGACTGGCGCTATCATTACCGGCCAACATGCGTCGACGCTGTTGATAACGCGTCAGGGTCTGCCCCAGCCGCTCGTAGGCAATGGGTTTGACCAGGTAATCAAACGCGCCGCTGCGCACAGCTTCGGAGACTGTTTCCATGTCGCTGGCCGCTGTGGTAAACACCACACCGCCCGGATAACGCGCCTGGGTTAGCTCATGCAATAACGTAATTCCCTTGCCGTCCGGCAAGTAGTTATCGAGCAGAATCAAACCGGGCTTAAAACGCTCAATCATCATCCTCGCCTGCGCAAGATTACCCGCCAGCCAAATCTGGCTGAAGCCGGGTATATGGCGGATATATTCAGCATGCATTTCCGCCAGTAGCGTTTCATCCTCAACGATCAATAGCGTTAATGGTTCCGTCATTGTTTTTTTTTCACTTTCGGAAGAAATAAAGAAAATAAGGTGCCGCAGGGGGAGTTATCTTCAAGCGTAATCACCCCGTCACAGCGCCTCACATAACTTGCAATAAGATACAAACCGATGCCATGTTCACCTGGTTCATCGGTACGGGTGCTCACACCCTGTTCAAATATTTTTTCACGCAATGCTTCCGGCACACCGCATCCCTGATCGGCAACTTCGATGATCACGTCATCCCCTTCATCGCTTAAATAGAGTTCGACGACCTTGTTGCCTTGCTGGGTGCGCAAGCTCGCTTCAAATGCATTATCAAGCAGATTGCCAACAATTGCTGCAAACTCTGTGCTATCCAGCCCCTCGGGGAGTTGATGCAGTTGGCTGCCCGGAACAATAGTCATGGTGAGACCCAGTTCCCGCGCGCGCTGCACCTTGCCAAACAACAGACCGGCTACCTGACGATCGGCAAACGCGCCGCGCAGGCTGTCAATCAGTTGCTGTTGCGCCTGGGATTCCCCCTGCACCATGGCCAGAACCTTGTCATACTCTTTCATTTGCAGCAGACCATTGATAGTCGACATCCAGTTCAGATGCTCATGACGCAGCGTTCTCAGGCTCTCTACATACTGTTTGATCTGCGTTAACTGCGCATTAAGAGTAGCAATTTCATCTTTACTACGAAAACTGATGATTGCCCCAAGCAGTTCGTCACCGGAGCGAATCGCCTCACGGTTGGCGATAACGCTCAGTCCATTAAAGTTGACCATCGCGTCCTGTCGTTTTTCCGCAATCTGTTGGGTGAAAAAGTCCGCTGGCTGAACTACCTCACTCACCGGTTTTCCAAGCCACTTTCTCCCAGGTGAAGACAGCCCCAGCATTTTCCTCGCACTGCGATTTATTGCGGTGATATATCCATCGGGATCCACGGCAATCAACCCTTCATATACCGAGCTGAACAACGCTTCCTGCTGGCGTACCACCCGCGCAATTTGTTTCGGTTCCATACCCAACATCTGCCGACGAATATGGGCAGCGAAAAACCAGGAGAGCAGCATCAGAACCAACAGCAGCAGGATAAACACACCGGCCATTGGCAGTAAGAAATCCGATCGCCAGCTATCGATTTTGCTGATCAGATAACCAATTGAGACCACGCCAATGATTTTGCCATCGTCATCAAAGATGGGCGTTTTAGCGCGCATTGCCATCCCAATGGAGCCTTTACCGGTAATAAAGTAGCTCTCCCCTTTTTCCAGCGCACCGGGTTTGGTGAACTGCATCGGATAGCCAATCTTTTCCGGGTTCGGATGATATAGACGAATGGAGTTGGTATCCCCGATAACCACGTAGTCGAAGTCAGTTCCGCTCTGCAGTTTGTCGGCAATCGTCGCCAATCGCTTGTAATCACGATGCTTAACCGCCGTGATGATACTGTCGTTAGAGGCGATGATTTTGGCCTGATTCATTGCCATATCGCGGACATGCGTTGCCAGATAATCTTCAAAGCTGGCGGTGAAGTATTGTGCCAGGGCGGCAATGATAAAAACAGAAACGACCAGAATGAGCAGAAAGATACGTAAAGGAAACGCCAGACTGCGGAAAAAAGGAAACCGTGTTTTATTTTTCTGTTCTGCCATCACATTTTTCCTCACCGACGTTAACTAAAACTAATTTCTCATTGTAGTTGTAATTAAAATGTTCTATTTACACGTTATGGTATAAAACAAGATCGTTGCAGATTCCCCACCTTAAATCAATTAAACAAATTAAAACCACACCTTATTTTAGGGTTAAATTAATTAAAAAACTTAAAACCATAAAACACATTAAAACCTTCTAACTTATTGTGAAATAAATCAAAAATTACCTCCAAAATACCCCTTACGATGTATGCATCAGGGAAAAAAAGAAATACTCCGTAATAAAAAACCATTCCCTTCAATTGCAAACAAAACGTTATCAGGTTGCTAAACAGAGCAACAAAAACAGAAACCCAGTAACAAATATAGCATCGGGGCTCTATTCACTATGTTCGGTAATAATATATTCACGCAAGTTAAACGCTCAGAAAATAAAAAGATGGCGGCTATCGCACAATTTCTGAAAGAGAATGATTTGAGCGTAGATACGACCGTCGAAGTATTTATCACCGTCACCCGTGACGACCGTCTGATTGCCTGCGGTGGTATCGCTGGGAATATTATTAAGTGTGTCGCAATCTGTGAATCTGTCCGTGGCGAGGGCTTAGCGCTAACGCTGGCGACTGAGTTAATCAACCTTGCCTATGAACGCCATTGTACGCACCTCTTCATCTATACCAAAACCGAGTACGAATCGCTGTTTAAACAGTGCGGTTTTTCTACGCTCACCAGCGTTCCCGGCATTATGGTATTGATGGAAAACAGCACCACACGTCTGAAACGCTACGCCGAGTCACTGGCAAAACAGCGTCATGATGGGAAAAAAATTGGCTGTATCGTCATGAACGCCAACCCCTTCACCAACGGACACCGTTTTCTGATCCAACAGGCGGCCGCGCAATGTGACTGGCTGCATCTGTTTTTGGTGAAAGAAGATACCTCACGTTTTCCGTATGAAGACCGCCTGGATCTGGTGCTTAAAGGAACAAAAGACATTCCGCGTTTAACCGTGCATCGCGGTTCGGAGTACATCATTTCCCGCGCCACCTTCCCGTGTTACTTCATCAAAGAGCAGAGCGTTATTAACCACTGCTACACCGAAATAGACCTGAAAATCTTCCGCCAGTATCTGGCTCCGGCTCTCGGCGTCACGCACCGCTTCGTCGGTACTGAGCCGTATTGCACCGTCACCTCCCAGTATAACAATGATATGCGTTACTGGCTGGAGACCCCAATGCTTCCCGCCCCACCGATTGAACTGGTGGAAATTGAGCGGCTGTGCTTCCAGGAGATGCCGATTTCCGCCTCCTGGGTGCGCAAGCTGCTGGTTAAAAAAGATCTCACGGCTATCGCATCCCTGGTCCCTGACGCCACGCTGCAGTATCTGCAAAGCATGGTTGAGCGAGCCTCATCGGGTGCGACAGTCCGCCAAAATACCCCCGCATTAGCAACAGGTGAAAAATGAAAATAAACCAGGCAGCCGTCGCAGGCACACTCGAGTCCGGTGATGTGATGATTCGCATCGCCCCACTCGATTCGCAGGATATTGACCTGCAGGTTAACAGTAGCGTCGAAAAGCAGTTCGGTGATGCCATCCGGGCCACCATTCTGGACGTTCTGTCCCGCTACAACGTACGCGGCGTGCAATTGAATGTTGATGATAAAGGCGCACTGGACTGCATTTTACGTGCGCGACTGGAAGCACTACTGGCCCGCGCTGGCGGTATTCCGGCACTGCCATGGGAGGATTGCCAGTGATTTCCGAATCTTTGCAACAACGTAAAACCCGTACTCGCCGCAGCATGTTGTTCGTACCGGGCGCCAATGCCGCCATGGTCAGCAACTCGTTCATCTACCCGGCAGATGCACTGATGTTCGACCTGGAAGACTCCGTCGCGTTGCGTGAAAAAGATACCGCTCGCCGCATGGTGTACCACGCGCTGCAGCATCCGCTGTATCACGACGTTGAAACCATCGTGCGTGTAAACGCCCTCGACTCCGAATGGGGCATCAACGACCTTGAAGCCGTGGTACGTGGCGGTGCTGACATCGTACGTTTACCAAAGACCGATACCGCGCAGGATGTCATCGACATCGAAAGCGAAATTCTGCGCATCGAAAACGCCTGTGGCCGTGAACCCGGCAGCACCGGTCTGTTAGCCGCCATCGAATCGCCGTTAGGCATTACTCGCGCGGTAGAAATTGCCCATGCTTCCGAACGTCTGATCGGTATTGCCCTGGGTGCGGAAGACTATGTACGTAACCTGCGCACTGAGCGCTCCCCGGAAGGTACTGAACTGCTGTTTGCCCGCTGCTCTATTTTGCAGGCTGCACGTTCTGCCGGTATTCAGGCGTTCGACACCGTGTATTCCGATGCCAACAACGAAGCCGGTTTCCTGCACGAAGCCGCACACATCAAGCAGTTGGGTTTTGACGGCAAATCGCTCATCAACCCGCGCCAGATCGAACTCCTGCATAACCTGTACGCCCCAACGCGCAAAGAGCTGGCTCACGCCCGTCTGGTTGTGGAAGCCGCTGAAGCCGCTGCTCGCGAAGGTCGTGGCGTAGTTTCCCTGAACGGCAAAATGGTCGACAGCCCGGTTATCGAGCGCGCCCTTCTGGTTATCTCCCGTGCAGAACTTTCCGGCATTCGCGAAGAATAAGGCAAAAAAATGACGCAGAAAATCGAACAGTCTCAACGCCAGGATCGCGTGGCGACCTGGAGCCGTCATGCAGAAAGTGAGCTTTCCGCTTATCAGAGCACCGCAAAAGTAGAATTGCAGGCGCAAAAACCGCGCGACAAAAAGCTGTGCGCTAACCTGGAGGACGCTATTCGTCGTTCAGGTTTACAGGATGGTATGACCATCTCTTTCCACCACGCTTTTCGTGGTGGCGATCTGACGATTAACCTGGTGATGGACGCCATCGCCAATATGGGCTTTAAAAATCTGACGCTGGCCTCCAGCTCTCTGAGCGACTGCCATGCTCCACTGGTTGAGCACATCCGTCAGGGCGTGGTTAGCCGCATTTATACCTCCGGTCTGCGTGGTCCGCTGGCGGAAGAAATCTCACGTGGCCTGTTGGCCGAACCGGTACAAATTCACTCCCACGGTGGCCGTGTGCACCTGGTGCAAAGTGGCGAGCTCAGCATTGATGTGGCGTTCCTCGGCGTGCCGTCCTGCGACCAGTTTGGCAACGCCAACGGTTATACCGGTAAAGCGTGCTGCGGCTCACTGGGCTATGCCCGCGTAGATGCCGAAAACGCGAAACAGGTTGTCCTGCTGACTGAACAGCTGCTGACCTATCCGCATAACCCGGCCAGCATTACGCAGGACCAGGTAGATCTGATCGTGCAGATCGATCAGGTTGGCGATGCTGACAAAATTGGTGCCGATGCGACCCGCATGACCACCAACCCGCGTGAACTGTTAATCGCCCGTAGCGCGGCTGAGGTCATTGCAAATTCCGGCTACTTCAACGAAGGCTTCTCACTGCAGACAGGAACCGGCGGCGCTTCTCTGGCCGTTACGCGTTTCCTGGAAGACAAAATGCGCAGCCGCGATATCCGTGCCGACTTCGCGCTGGGCGGCATTACCGCTACCATCGTTGACCTGCACGAAAAAGGTCTGATTCGCAAACTGCTGGACGTTCAGAGCTTTGACCGTAATGCCGCAGAATCGCTGGCCCGCAATCCAAACCACATTGAGATCAGTGCCAACCAGTATGCCAACTGGGGCTCAAAAGGCGCATCCGTCGATCGTCTGGACGTCGTGGTGCTCAGCGCGCTGGAAGTTGATACCAGCTTCAACGTTAACGTACTGACCGGTTCTGACGGCGTACTGCGCGGCGCATCCGGTGGTCACTGCGATACCGCGGTTGCCGCTGCGCTGTCTATCATCGTCGCGCCGCTGGTTCGCGGACGCATCCCGACCCTGGTTGATAACGTGCTGACCTGCGTAACCCCAGGCTCCAGCGTTGACATTCTGGTCACTGACCACGGTATCGCCGTCAACCCTGCACGTCCGGAACTGGCAGAACGTCTGAAAGACGCCGGTATGAAAGTGGTGTCCATTGAATGGCTGCGCGAACGTGCACAGCAGCTCACCGGTCAGCCACGCGCTATCGAATTCACTGACCGCGTGATTGCCGTTGTGCGTTACCGCGATGGTTCAGTGATTGACGTTGTGCATCAGGTGAAGGAATAAACCATGCACCTGCTCCCTGAATACGCCACCCAACACGCGGTTTCCATTCCCGAGCTGCTAGCCAGCCGCGATGAGAGACAGGCAAGGCAACAGGAGTGGCTGACACGCCACTCTGCGCCGCTGGTCTCGTTTACCGTCGTCGCACCGGGACCGATTAAAGACAGCGAATTAACCCGTCGCATCTTTAATCACGGCGTAACCGCCTTGCTCGCGTTGGCGAAACAATCCACCTGGATTGTCAGGGAGCAAACAGCGCTGGTTTCTGCCAGCGGTCCAGAAGGTCTTTTGTCTATTGAGGCTCCGGCCCACGACCTCAAGCTCGCCACCATTGAACTTGAGCATTCACACCCGCTGGGACGGCTATGGGACATCGATGTCCTGACCCCTGAAGGGGAAATTCTGTCCCGGCGTCATTTCGCACTCCCTGCCCGCCGCTGTCTGCTGTGCGAGCAAAGTGCTGCCGACTGTGCGCGGGGTAAAACCCACGCGCTTTCCGACTTACTCACTCAGATGGAGGCACTGCTGCATGATGCCGATTCCCGCAACATCAACCAATAACGCAGTCCTCCCTCTGGATCTGCCTGATGCTTACGCAACGCTTGCGTGGCGCGCCATGTTGACTGAAGTCAACCTGTCGCCCAAACCCGGTCTGGTAGATCGTATTAACAACGGCGCGCATAAAGATATGGCGCTGGAAGATTTTCATCGCAGCGCTGAAGCGATTCAATCATGGCTGCCACGTTTTATTGAATATGGGGCGTTTAGCGCACAGCTGTCGCCTGAAGATGTATTGAAAGGACTGCGCCCGCTGGGCATGGCCTGCGAAGCCGATATGTTCCGCGCCACCGCCGGGGTGAACACCCATAAAGGGAGCATCTTTTCACTGGGACTGCTGTGCGCCGCCATTGGCCGCCTGCACCAGCTCCAACTCACTGTTACCGCTGAAACCATTTGCTCTACGGCAGCAACATTTTGCCGTGGCCTGACCGAGCGCGAACTGCGCCAGAACAATCAACAACTCACGGCTGGCCAACGTCTTTATCAGCAATTGGGATTAACCGGCGCACGGGGCGAAGCCGAAGCGGGATATCCGCTAGTCATCCAGCATGCCCTGCCGCACTACCGCGCACTGCTGACTCAGGGCCGCGACCCTGAACTGGCGTTACTCGACACATTATTGCTGCTGATGTCTATCAACGGCGACACCAACGTGGCTTCACGTGGCGGCGCAGAAGGTCTGCGTTGGCTACAGCAGCAGGCCACCGCCCTGATGCAGCAAGGGGGGATTCGTACCCCTGCCGATCTCGAATATCTACACCAGTTCGACCAACAGTGCATTGAACGCAACCTCAGTCCCGGAGGTTGCGCCGATCTGCTGATCGTCACCTGGTTCTTAGCTCAGATTTCACAAGTTCATCATTATCACAATTAAAGATCCTTTCCGGAGAATCACACACATGTCTTTAGCAAAAGATAAAATATGGAAGTTATTGGCCCCCCTGGTCGTCATGGGTGTCATGTTTCTTATCCCCGTCCCTGATGGAATGCCTCCACAGGCCTGGCACTACTTTGCCGTGTTTGTGGCGATGATCGTCGGTATGATCCTGGAGCCAATTCCGGCAACAGCGATCAGCTTTATCGCCGTAACGATCTGCGTTATCGGCAGCAACTATCTGCTGTTTGATGCTTCAGAACTGGCCGACCCGGCGTTTAAAGCGGGTAAGCAAGCGCTGAAATGGGGTCTGGCTGGCTTCTCCAGCACCACCGTGTGGTTGGTGTTTGGTGCGTTTATCTTCGCACTGGGTTATGAAGTCACCGGTCTGGGTCGTCGTATCGCGCTGTTCCTGGTGAAATTCATGGGTAAACGTACCCTGACGCTGGGCTATGCGATTGTTATCATCGACATTCTGCTGGCACCGTTTACTCCATCTAACACCGCGCGTACCGGTGGCACCGTATTCCCGGTTATCAAAAACCTGCCGCCGCTGTTTAAATCATTCCCGAACGATCCTTCCGCGCGCCGTATCGGTGGATATTTGATGTGGATGATGGTCATCAGTACCAGCCTGAGCTCCTCGATGTTCGTGACCGGCGCTGCGCCAAACGTACTGGGGCTGGAATTCGTCAATAAAATTGCCGGTATTCAAATCAGCTGGTTGCAGTGGTTCCTCAGTTTCCTGCCGGTCGGTATTATTTTGCTGATCGTTGCTCCGTGGCTGTCATACGTTCTGTACAAACCAGAAGTTACTCACAGTGCTGAAGTTGCCGCTTGGGCCGGTGATGAACTGAAAGGCATGGGTAAACTGAGCCGTAAAGAGATAACTCTGATTGGTCTGGTACTGCTCAGCCTGGGCCTGTGGGTCTTCGGTGGTAAACTGATTGATGCAACCGCAGTGGGTTTGCTGGCCGTTTCCCTGATGCTGGCGCTGCACGTTGTACCGTGGAAAGACATTACCCGTTATAACAGCGCATGGAACACTCTGGTTAACCTCGCCACGCTGGTCGTTATGGCGAATGGTTTAACCCGTTCAGGCTTCATCGACTGGTTCGCCAACACTATGAGCACGCACCTGGAAGGCTTCTCGCCTAACGCGACCGTGATCGTTCTGGTGCTGGTGTTCTACTTTGCTCACTACCTGTTCGCCAGCCTTTCCGCTCACACCGCCACCATGCTGCCGGTTATTCTGGCCGTCGGTAAAGGTATCCCGGGCGTGCCGATGGAACACCTGTGTATCCTGCTGGTACTGTCCATCGGTATCATGGGCTGTCTGACTCCATATGCAACAGGCCCAGGCGTTATCATCTACGGCTGTGGTTATGTGAAGTCCAAAGACTACTGGCGTCTGGGTGCTATCTTCGGCGTTATCTACATCGCTATGCTTCTGCTGGTCGGTTGGCCGATTCTGGCAATGTGGAGCTAATCATTCCTGTTCACGCCTGATGAAAATGATGCCAGTCAGCTAAACCTGACTGGCATTTTTTATGATTAAATAGATGATATTCAGAATTTATATAAGTGTCCGAAATCATCATGACATCAACATGGCGTTATTCTTCGTTGCTGGCAGCACTCCTGCTGCCAGTTTCTGCAGCTCAGGCCGATGAACTTCAGGCAAAACAGTACGCTGATTTTGACAGCTACGTGCTGGCTCTCTCCTGGCAAACCGGATTTTGTCAGAGCCAACACGAGCGTAATCGTCAGGAGCCTGACGAATGTCGTTTGCAAAAAGAGAGCGCAGACAAAGCGGATTTCCTGACCGTTCACGGTTTATGGCCCAGCCTGCCTAAATCCATTGCCGCCCGTGGAGTAGACAATCGCCGTTGGATGCGTTTTGGCTGCGCGACTCGCCCTATTCCCAACCTGCCTGAAGCCCGCGCCAGCCGTAAATGTGCGGCCCCCGAAACCGGGCTGTCGCTGGAAAGCGCGGCAAAACTCAGCGCCGTAATGCCCGGCGCTGGAGGGAGATCCTGTCTGGAACGTTACGAGTATGCCAAACATGGCGCGTGTTTCGGTTTTGATCCCGACGCGTACTTCGGCACGATGGTACGGCTGAATAATGAGGTTAAGAACAGCGAGGTGGGCAAATTCCTGGCGGAAAACTACGGCAAAACCGTCAACCGTAACGCATTTGACGCCGCCGTTGCCAAAAGCTGGGGCAAAGAGAACGTCAAAGCTGTGAAGCTAAGCTGCCACGGCAATCCAGCGTATCTCACTGAGATCCAGTTATCCCTGAAAGCCGACAACATCAACCAGACGTTATCTGCCCAGTCATTCTTACCGCAACCGCATCCGGGTAACTGCGGTAAACAGTTTATTATCGACAAAGTGGGATACTGAAACTCGTGACCGACGCTGCAAGCTGGCGTCGGTTCGTAAGCTTAGCGTTTTGCACGGGCATCCGGGCGAACTAAATCAAAACGGTGTGTTTCACTGATCGAATAATACGCCGTTGGCCCACCTGCACGCAGTACCGGCTTCGCTTTCGCCGTCTGATAGATGCCGTCTTCCAGGAGCGTTTCATCTATGTGAATGCCTACCACTTCCCCCAACACCAGCCAGGTTTCAACCGGTGAGCCATCAGCGGTAGTCAGTTGCAGGCTTTGCGATAAGCGGCACTCAAAATTGACCGGGCTTTGCGCCACGCGCGGCACGTTGACTATCCGGCTATCTGCCTTGCTAAGCCCGGCGGCAAAAAACTCGTCCTCACCGTGCGGCAAGCTGGCTGACGTTTCGTTCATCGCAGTGGCCAGCTCAAGAGTCGTCAGGTTCCAGACAAATTCACCAGTTTCGATAATATTCTGCACGCTGTCTTTCCAGCCGCTGCTGGCGAAACCGATAATCGGCGGATGATAGTTAAAACAGTTAAAGAAACTGTATGGTGCCAGATTGTGCCGACCGTTGCCGTCACGCGACGCAATCCAGCCAATCGGGCGCGGTCCAATGATGGCATTTAGCGGATCATGCGGTAAGCCGTGTCCCTGTGACGGTTGATAGAAATACATAGCGTTCCCTGTTGAAGTTAACGTCAGCGCAGCACAAATTATGCTTCGCTCATCCCCCTGGAAAAAGAAGATCAGCGTAGAACAATCTGCCAACGATTACGACTGAATAAAGTTGAGCAGGTCACCGTTGATCTGTTGCTTATGGGTGGTGCAAATGCCATGCGAGCCGCCGACATATACCTTCAACTGCGAGTCCGGCAGTATTTCCGCCGCGACCTTTCCGCAGGTTTCAAACGGGACAATCTGATCGTCATCACCGTGGATCACCAGCGTCGGGATGGTCATCTTTTTGAGGTCTTCACGCAGATCTGTTTCCGAAAACGCGTGTATACAGTCGTACAACGCTTTGATGGAACCTTGTAAGCCTTGTTCAACAAAACTTTCCCTGACGGCTTTCGACTCTTTTGCGCCCGGACGGTTGTAGCCATAGAATGCAGCGGTCAGTTCATAGAAAAAGGCGGCGCGATCGTTCACAACCCCCTCACGGATGCCATCGAATACCTCTTTCGGCACGCCATTTGGGTTAAAGTCAGTCTTGATCATGATGGGCGTCACCGCGCCAATTAACACCGCTTTTGCCACCCGCTGCGTCCCATGCCGGCCAATATAACGAGCCACTTCCCCACCGCCGGTAGAGTGTCCGACATGTACGGCATCTTTAAGATTGAGATGCGCGGTAAGTTCAGCCAGGTCGTCAGCATACTGATCCATATGATGTCCATCCCAGGGTTGGGCCGAACGCCCATGTCCGCGCCTGTCATGGGCGATCACACGAAATCCTTTCGATCCAAGGAACAGCATCTGATCTTCAAACGCGTCTGCCGTCAGCGGCCAACCGTGACTAAACACAATAGGTTGTCCACTTCCCCAGTCTTTAAAATGCAAATAGCTGCCGTCTTTCAAGGTAAGTTTGTCGTACTGGCTCATGAGATCTCCTGTCGCGGAACACTGAGTTGTTTGACGCGCCCGCAGCGAGCGCTTAAAAAGCATAATGCAAATTGGAGAACGATCACGTTTTTCGGCTAAAATCACACCATATGCGACAATATTGATGATTTACCTGAATGTGAACTAAATCACTTCAAACATGGGGTAAGTCTCAGTATCATCATAAAAGCTAAACCCTTGCCGCCTGACGGTGAGGGTTTTCTTTTGGGATTATTTACCTGCGCACCCGCAGTTTCGACGACATGGAGTAATAAATGTCCAGACCAACTATCATCATTAACGACCTCGATGCGGAACGCATTGACCGCCTGTTGGAGCAACCTGCGTTTGCTGGTTTACCGATTGCCGACGCCCTGAACGCCGAGCTGGATCGTGCCCAAATGTGTTCTCCAGAAACCATGCCGCACGATGTCGTAACCATGAACAGCCGCGTGAAATTCCGCAATCTGAGTGATGGCGAAGTCCGTGTGCGTACCCTGGTGTATCCGGCCAATATGACTGACAGCAGCACACAGCTTTCGGTAATGGCACCTGTCGGCGCTGCACTTCTGGGCCTGCGCGTTGGCGACACTATTCACTGGGAACTGCCTGGCGGGACCTCAACGCACCTCGAAGTCATCGAGCTTGAGTACCAGCCTGAAGCTGCAGGCGACTACCTGCGCTAACTCTGTCTTATCAAAGCCACGCGCTTTATCTTACAGGGGATGCATCCGCATCCTCTTTCCGGTTAGATTTCCCTGCTCCTCGCTTTCTTTCCTGTTCGCAAAACATAAATCTGTGTCGTGACTGACAGAATCATTTTTAATACTATGCTGTTATGTGTTCATGTAATGACAAGGAGAATGTTTATGTACAACACAATCATAATGCCTGTTGATGTATTCGAAATGGAACTGAGCGACAAGGCTATTCGCCATGCAGAATTTCTGGCCCAGGATAAAGGGGTTATCCATCTGCTGCATGTGCTGCCAGGCTCAGCGAGCTTAAGCCTGCACCGCTTTGCGGCCGATGTCCGTCGTTTTGAAGAGCATTTGCAACACGAAGCGGAAACCCGTCTGCAAACGATGGTCGGTCACTTCAGCATCGATCCTTCCCGTATTAAACAACACGTCCGCTTTGGCAGCGTCCGTGACGTGGTCAACGAGTTGGGTGAAGAGTTGAATGCGGATGTCGTTGTCATTGGGTCGCGTAACCCATCAATCAGCACCCATCTGCTCGGCTCTAACGCTTCCAGCGTTGTTCGACACGCGACTTTGCCAGTGCTGGTTGTTCGTTAACAGCCACTGATTTGCTAAAGAAAACCCCTGCCAGGTTAACGCCTGACAGGGGTTTTTATAGTGCAGGTGAGTCTTACTTTTTTTATGCTACTGTCGTGCGAATCAGATAATCAAACGAACTTAACGAGGCCTTCGCGCCTTCACCTGTCGCGATGATAATCTGCTTATACGGTACGGTGGTGCAGTCACCGGCAGCGAAAACGCCTTTCACGCTGGTTTCGCACTTGGCATCGATGATGATTTCACCCATACGGTTACGTTCAACGGCACCTTCCAGCCAGTTGGTGTTCGGTAGCAGCCCAATCTGAACAAAAATACCGGCCAGTTCCACATTGTGAACATCGCCGCTCACACGGTCACGATACTCCAGGCCAGTAACTTTGCTGCCATCGCCTTTCACTTCTGTCGTTTGCGCATTCAGAATGATGTCGACGTTTTTCAGACTGCGAAGCTTATTCTGCAGCACCTGGTCGGCCTTCATTTCAGGAGCAAACTCCAGCAGCGTCACATGTTCAACAATACCTGCCAGGTCGATAGCCGCTTCAACGCCGGAGTTACCGCCGCCAATCACCGCAACACGCTTGCCTTTAAACAGCGGGCCATCACAGTGAGGGCAGTAGGTTACGCCTTTGGTGCGATACTGATCTTCACCCGGAACGTTCATGTTGCGCCATTTCGCGCCGGTGGCGATGATAATGCTACGTGCTTTCAGCACCGCGCCGGAGGCCGTTTCAATCTGATGCAAACCGCCTTCCTGCGCTGCTGGAATGAGTTTGCTCGCGCTCTGGCTGTCAATCACATCGACATCATAATCATCAACGTGTGCTTTCAGCGCGCCTGCCAGTTTCTGACCTTCAGTTTTCGGTACTGAGATATAGTTTTCAATATCAACAGTATCAAGGACCTGACCGCCAAAACGTTCGCCCATCAGACCGGTGCGAATGCCTTTACGTGCAGAGTACACCGCTGCCGCCGCACCTGCAGGACCAGAACCGACAATCAATACGTCATAAGCATCGCGCTTATTCAGCTCTTCAGCCGCACGTTTTTCTGCGCCAGTATCCACTTTCGCCACGATCTCAGTCAGCGTCATACGCCCCTGACCGAACTCTTTGCCGTTCATAAATACCGCCGGAACGCCCATCACGTTACGATCGGTGATTTCGTTCTGGAAAGTACCGCCGTCAATCGCCGTATGTTTGATACGTGGGTTCAGCACCGCCATCAGGTTCAGCGCCTGCACCACGTCCGGGCAGTTATGGCAGGAAAGTGAATAATAGGTTTCAAATTCAAAATCACCCTCGAGATCGCGGATCTGCTCCAGCAACGTCTGCGCCTCTTTTGACGGATGGCCACCGGTCCACAACAGCGCCAGCACCAGAGAGGTAAACTCATGGCCCAGCGGAGAACCCGCAAAGCGCGGCCCCTGATGAGAGCCAGGATTGGTAATCAGGAACGATGGCTTACGCACCGCCAGAGTATTGTCTTCTTTGAAGGTGACTTTTTCTGACAGTTCAGCAATTTCAGTCAGCAGTTCCTTGATTTCTGCCGATTTAGCGCTGTCGTCCAGCGTCGCAATCAGCTCAACAGGTTTGGTCAGTTTCTCAAGGTAAGCCCTGAGCTGGGTTTTCATATTTGTGTCGAGCATTCTTCTTCCCTCTCTGAAAACATCATCATGCAAGCCGATTTTGCGGGACTGCATTAATGCAACTTGCGTCATGGTGCTGGAATGAAACAGGCGCAAATTTGCGCCTGTGGAATGCCGGATGCACTACGTTTATCCGGCCTACAAACTACGCGACTTAGATTTTACCAACCAGGTCCAGAGATGGCGCTAAGGTTGCTTCACCTTCTTTCCATTTCGCCGGGCAAACTTCACCTGGGTGGGAAGCGACGTACTGTGCGGCTTTGATTTTACGCAGCAGGTCAGACGCATCACGGCCGATACCTTCAGCAGTAACTTCGATTGCCTGGATGATACCCTGCGGGTCAACAACGAAGGTTGCGCGGTCAGCCAGACCTTCATCTTCACGCATGTTGTCGAAGTTACGGGTCAGGGCGCCAGTCGGGTCGCCGATCATCGCGTATTTGATTTTTGCGATGGTTTCAGAGCTGCTGTGCCATGCTTTGTGGGTGAAGTGGGTGTCGGTAGAAACGGAATACACATCTACGCCCAGTTTCTGCAGTTCTTCGTAATGGTCTGCAACGTCACCCAGTTCGGTCGGGCATACGAAAGTAAAGTCAGCCGGGTAGAAGAAGAAGACGCTCCAGCGACCTTCGGTATCTTTCTCGGTTACTTCGATGAACTCACCGTTTTTGAACGCCTGGTTTTTGAAAGGTTTAATTTTGGTATTAATCAAAGACATCTGTACTTCCTCCGTGTTTTCGTTGAGAGATAAGTTAACGAAAATCTCTTCGCAGGGCTAATGCGTTTCCTTTATCAAATCAATAAGCGTTAACTAACAACTCACTCAAACTCATGTTGTGAACCTAAAGATAAAAGTAAAAAAGGCCCCCTTTGCAGGGAGCCTCATTACCCGAGCTACCCGCAGGTAACGTCAGTGCCAGCAGAGCTGGCTATGTGTTGCGCTCTACATTACCTTAACAAAGGTCGTAACAGCGATGGGGATTACATCACCCAACTAAAGAAAGGGCAATCGACAGACCGTCGATCTTACCTATGGCTGTGATAGGTTTTGCAATTAAGCCCACTTTCCTGCTGATTTTATAAGGAAAATCAATGTTTAAACGCACCTTACTCTTAACTCTTCTCCCCGCTATCGTGCACGCAGAGGAGCTCCCTGCCCCTGTTAAAGCCATTGAGAAACAGGGAATTACCATCCTGAAGCCCTTCGACGCACCGGGTGGAATGAAAGGCTATCTGGGAAAATACCAGGACATGGGGGTCACTATCTATGTCACGCCTGACGGTAAACATGCCATCTCCGGCTACATGTATAATGAAAAAGGCGAAAACCTCAGTAATGCGCTCATAGAAAAAGAGATCTATGCCCCTGCCGGACGTGAGATGTGGCAGCGAATGGAAAAAGCGTCGTGGATTCTGGACGGGAAAAAAGAGGCCCCGGTCATCGTTTACGTGTTTGCCGATCCCTTCTGTCCTTATTGCAAACAGTTCTGGCAGCAGGCGCGCCCATGGGTAGATTCCGGTAAAGTTCAGTTGCGTACGCTGCTGGTTGGCGTGATCAAGCCTGAAAGCCCGGCAACTGCTGCTGCGATCCTGGCATCCAAAGATCCGGCCAAAACCTGGCATGACTATGAAGCATCCGGCGGGAAAATGAAGCTGGAAATCCCGGCTTCAGTCCATCCAGAACAGATGAAGGTACTGAATATCAACCAAAAAATCATGGATGATTTAGGTGCTAATGTGACGCCCGCGATCTACTACATGAGCAAAGACGATACGTTACAACAGGAAGTGGGATTACCCGATAAGGAAAAATTAAATATTATTATGGGGAATAAATAAAGGTAACAAAATGAGTGATTGTTATGGTTCTCATTTCAATCACTCTTTTAAATATATTTTTATCTTAACTATCAAGCAATCTGTGTTATTTTAGTTTAAGTTAATCATACATTAAGCTATAAACATAAATTCTAAGAATGATTAGAATTTAAATTATTCAATAATTGAATTACCCAATACATTACCATCACAGGAAGGTATGCATGGCTAACCTCTATGACCTCAAAAAATTCGATCTTAACCTGTTGGTAATTTTTGAATGTATTTATCAACATTTGAGCATCAGTAAAGCTGCGGCAACACTGTATATCACCCCTTCAGCCGTCAGCCAGTCATTACAGCGACTGCGTACACAGTTTAACGATCCCCTGTTTATTCGCTCAGGCAAAGGCATTACGCCTACGGTGACAGGCGTCAATCTTCATCAGCACCTTGAGCAGAATTTAAATAAACTGGAACAAACCATTAATATTATGCACGGTTCCAGCCTGAAAAATAAATTCGTAATCTACAGTCCACAAATCACCACCACGCTGGGCGTAACGGAATTAATAAATTTATTAAGAAAAAACTCCGATGTCGAAATCGAACACCACGATATATTAATGTCGACAGAAACCGCAGAAAATATTCTGGCGTACCGCAAGGCTGATCTGATCATCTCGACAGTACCTGTGCACAACCGCTCTATCGTATGTACCCTGTTTAAAACAGTTGAAAGTGTATTAGTATGCAGCAGCAATCATCCCAGAATGGTTGAACACAGTACGCTTGAAGACATCATGCGCGAGCAGTTTACATTGCTTATCACGACTCAACCAAGCATCCAGGAACAACAGTCAGCAGCTAATAATCTCTTTCTCAATCGTAAAATAGGTTTTAGTAGTGATTCGTTGACTTCTATTACCAATATTATTGCCAGCACAGATATTATTGGTCTCATTCCCAAAATAATATATGAGCAAAACGCCGCAGCGCTTAACCTGAAAGAAATCAGTGTTGATTTCAAATTACCGTCAGTTAAGCTATTTCTAATGTATAATCGCTCCTCACTTAATAACAAATCATTTGCTGAGTACATTAAAACAATCACCCCATAAGTTCTGTAAATAACAACACAACAATATATATTTCTTATAAATTAGACGGCAATATTTAAACCATGAATATGTTTAAGTATTGCATCCTTGTGAAATTAGCATATCTTATTGAAAGTATTTACTATAGCTGTAAATAATAAAATCTGGATATGGACTTGATATGTCTGTTTATAAAATACCACTGAATCAAAACGTTCTCGAAGCCGCACAGGAACGTATTGCCTGGACGCTTGAGGCTCTGCCACGCATTTGCGTTTCTTTCTCTGGGGGTAAAGATTCTGGGTTGATGTTACATCTGACGGCCATAAGCGCCCGCCAGTCAGGTAAAAAAATTGACGTGTTATTTATCGACTGGGAAGCCCAGTTTTCCTGCACTATCGACTATGTACAGGCGCTTCGCGAACGTTATTCTGATGTCATCGAACGCTTTTATTGGGTCGCATTACCGCTCACTACGCAAAATTCCCTCTCCCAATTTCAACCTGAATGGCAGTGTTGGGAACCGGGCACGCCGTGGGTTCGCCAGCCTCCGGAAGATGCCATAACCGATCCTGAGTATTTCTCTTTTTACCAGCCCGGCATGACGTTTGAACAATTTGTTCGCGAGTTCGCTGACTGGTATTCAGAGAAACGACCAGCCGCGATGATGGTCGGGATCCGCGCCGATGAGTCATATAATCGTTTTGTCGCCATTGCGAACTCGAAAAAACAACGCTTTGCCGATGATAAACCCTGGACCACCAGCGCCCCCGGCGGGCATACCTGGTATATTTATCCACTTTATGACTGGAAAACCGCCGACATCTGGACCTGGTTTGCTAAAACCCAGTTGCCATGCAACCCCTTGTATAACCTGATGTATCAGGCCGGTGTTCCTACACGATATATGCGCATCTGCGAACCCTTTGGGCCAGAGCAGCGTCAGGGACTGTGGCTCTACCATGTTATTGAGCCTGAACGCTGGGCGACAATGTGCGCGCGCGTCAGCGGTGTAAAAAGCGGCGGGATTTATGCGGGTCTCGATAACCATTTTTATGGCCATCGCAAAATATTGAAACCCGAACATTTAAGCTGGCAGGAATATGCCATGCTGCTGCTCAACAGCATGCCGGAAACGACCGCCGAACATTATCGCAATAAAATCGCCGTCTATTTGCAGTGGTATAAGAAAAAGGGCATGGAAAATATTCCGCAAACTCAGGAAAGAGATATTGGCTCAGCGGATATTCCGTCGTGGCGGCGTATCTGTAAGGTCCTGCTGAATAACGACTACTGGTGTCGGGCGCTGTCATTCAGCCCAACAAAACCCAAAAACTACCAACGTTATAACGAACGCATGAAAACCAAACGCCAGGAATGGGGGATCTTATGCAACAACGATTAACTCAGGAACTCGTTGGCTTTCTTTCTAATCTGTCAGAAAAAGAGAGAATTGAAGCCATCAATGAATTCAGGCAGGCGATACACAGCGTCAGTCCTTTTCGCGAAGAGCCTGTAGACTGCGTGCTGTGGGTTAAAAATGATCACATTTCACCTAATGACTACAACCCCAATAACGTTGCGCCACCGGAGAAAAAGCTGTTGCTGAAATCTCTGGAAGCTGACGGATTCACGCAGCCCATCGTGGTGGTCCACTCCACGGCTGAAGAATACGAAATTGTCGATGGTTTCCACCGCCACGAGTTAGGTAAAGCCAAAGCCTCACTGAGGCCCAGGCTGAAAGGATATCTGCCGGTTGCCTGTTTAGAACGCGAACGCCATGAGCGTATGGCGGCAACCATTCGCCACAACCGCGCTCGCGGGCGTCATCAAATCCACGCCATGTCCGAGATTGTCCGCGAGCTATCGCAACTGGGATGGAGTGAAGAAAGAATTGGCAAGGATCTTGGTATGGACAGCGACGAGGTTTTACGCCTGAAACAAATTAACGGCCTGCAAGAATTATTTGCCGACCGTCGCTTCTCCAAAGCCTGGACGGTTAAATAGCTACAGCGAAACCAGACGTTCGGCTGCCGCTATCAGCGTCGATTCCTGCTTGGCAAAACATAGGCGAATCAGCTTATGCGGGAAAGGATCGGCGCAGAAAACCGATAGCGGGATCGCCGCAACGCCCACTTCTTTGGTCAGCCACTGGCAAAACTCAACGTCGCCAAGCGTGGAAACGGCGCTGTAATCGACCAGCAAAAAATACGTACCTTCACATGGCAGAATTTCCAGCCGGCTGTCACGCAGCGCGTTCACCAACACGTCGCGTTTTTTATGATAAAACGCGGGGAGCTCGCGGTAGTGTGCCGGATCTTCTCGTAGCATATCCGCCAGTGCGAGCTGAGCCGGCGTGTTGACGGAAAACGTCAGATACTGGTGCACTTTTCGTAGCTCAGCGCTAATGGCGGCTGGCGCAACGCAGTATCCGACCTTCCAGCCAGTCATATGGTAGGTCTTACCAAACGATGAAACAGCAACAGCGCGTTCCCGCAGCTCTGAATGTGCCAGCACGCTGGCATGCCCCTGTTTGGCGAAACAGATATGCTCATAAACTTCGTCGCTGATGACAAAGATCTCGCGTTCTTTAATCGCCTGCCACAGCGCGTCAAAATCGGCGTGATGCCACACGGTGGCAGAAGGATTATGTGGCGTGTTCAGGATAACCAATCGGGTACGGTCGCTGAGTAAGGCACCAAACGCCTGCCAGTCGACGCGAAAAGCCGGTGGTTGCAGGGCGATACGTTTAACCACACCGCCGGATAATTCAACCGCTGGCGCATAGCTGTCGTAGCTCGGGTCGAAACAAATCACCTCATCACCTGGGCGCACCAGCGCAGTGATCGCGGCATACAATGCTTCCGTTGCCCCCGCCGTGATAGTCACTTCACTATTCGCGTCAGGTTTATAGCCGTACAGGTCTGCCGTTTTATCCGCGATGGCTTCGCGCAGCGGCTGCACGCCCGTCATCGGCGCATACTGGTTTGCGCCATGCGCGACGTGATACGCCAGACGCTCTTGCAAAAAGAGTGGACCGTCAAAATCAGGAAATCCCTGCGAGAGGTTAATGGCCTGATGCTGCTGCGCCAGCGCACTCATTTGCGTGAAGATAGTGGTGCCCAGATTAGGCAGTTTGCTTTGCGGAATCAGCGGGTTATTACTCATTATTGTTATCCCAGCGTGTGATGTTGTGGTTGAAGCCACTATAGCACGATGCTAGTATTTGGCAATCAAGACGTTCAGACGTCTATATAAAAATAACCTGCCTGGACAGGACAGCCAAAAGGACAACACAACATGAGTAATACCGAGATTCGCGTCGTCACCGGCCCAGCCAACTATTTTTCCCATCCCGGCAGCCTGTCGAGACTGAACGAATTTTTCTCTGTCGACCAACTTTCACGCGCCGTGTGGGTTTATGGTGAACGCGCCATCGATGCAGCCTGCCCTTACCTGCCAGAGGCTTTTCATCTTGCCGAGGCTAAACGCCTGCTGTTTACGGGACATTGCAGCGAAACCGATGTTGCTCAACTGGCAAAAGAGTCGGGAGAGGATCGCAGTGTGGTGATTGGCGTAGGTGGCGGTACATTGCTCGACACCGCTAAAGCGTTGGCCCGTCGTCTGGATCTGCCGTTTGTCGGTATTCCTACTATCGCGGCGACCTGCGCTGCCTGGACGCCGCTCTCCGTCTGGTATAACGATGCGGGCCAGGCACTACATTTCGAAATTTTCGCTGACGCGAACTTCCTCGTGCTGGTCGAACCCGGGATCGTTCTCAATGCACCAGAAGAATACTTACTGGCGGGGATCGGCGACACGCTGGCAAAGTGGTATGAAGCCGTCGTGCTCGCACCTCAGCCGGAAACACTGCCATTGACAGTACGTCTGGGTATTCAAGCTGCGCAGACCATCCGCGACGTCCTGCTGGAAAGCAGCGAGCAGGCGCTGGCAGACAAACAACAAGGCACGCTAAGCCGCACGTTTTGCGATGTGGTAGATGCGATTATTGCCGGAGGCGGCATGGTTGGTGGTCTGGGCGAGCGCTACACACGCGTGGCGGCAGCGCATTCTGTTCACAATGGCCTGACCGTCCTCCCACAAACCGAGAAGTTTTTACACGGCACCAAAGTGGCGTACGGCATCCTGGTGCAGAGCGCGCTGCTGGGACAAGATGATGTGCTGGCGCAGTTAATTACTGCTTATCAGCGATTCAACCTGCCAACCCGGTTAGCTCAACTGCAAGTGGACATCAATAACCGCGCCGAAATCGACAAAGTGATTGCGCACACTCTGCGCCCGGTGGAGTCCATTCACGCCCTGCCGGTAACGTTAACGCCGGAGACACTGCGCGCAGCATTCGAAAAGGTAGAGTCGTTTACGGTGTGATTATGGTGCGGGTTGCCTGATGACGGCTTCGCCTTATCAGGCCTACGACGCAAATTACGCCAATACGATGTTGTAGGCCGGATAAGCGTCAGCGCCATCCGGCAAAAAATCAACAGCACTTCGCGCCACCTTTCCCGCCATATCGTGCATCCTGGCGCTCACGGAAAAATTCTTCATAGGTCATTGGCGTCTGGTCCGGATGCGTGACGCGCATATGTTCAACATAGTTGTCGTAATCCGGCATACCTATCATTAATCGGGCGGTTTGACCTAAATACTTCCCGGCTTTGGCGAGTGTTTCAAACATAGTGTTTCCCTGTCGTACAAACGCCCTCCCCGTTCAGGAGAGGGCTGGTTGGTTAAGAGAATATTAGTGCGCGCCTTTCGCCTGCGCCACGATCTCTTCGACATTCTCAGGCATCGGCTCGTACGGTGTCTCTTTCGACGTTGGTTTGTCCTCTTTCAATGCTGCCAGCGCAGTTTTGATGGAGAACAGACCCAGCACCACAACGACGACCATGAAGAAGATGGTGAGACCCGCATCCAGGCGGTTGTTAAACACCAGTTGCGTCAGCTGCGACTGGGTGTATTGCGCCGGAATGTTACCGCTGTCGATCATCGCCTGGAACTTGTTGGCGATAGCCAGGAAGCCGATTTTCGCATCCGGGCTAAACGCTTTCTGCCAGCCAGCGGTCAGGGTACAAATTAGCAACCAGGCCGTTGGCACCAGCGCCACCCACGCGTAGCGCTGGCGTTTCATCTTGAACAGCACCACAGCACAGAGCATCAACGCCATACCGGCCAGCATCTGGTTAGCGATACCAAACAGCGGCCACAGGGTATTAATACCACCCAGAGGATCCACCACGCCCTGGTGTAAGAAGTAACCCCAGGCCAGCACGCACAGCGCTGTAGCCAGCAGGTTTGCAGGCAGCGAATCGGTACGTTTCAGGCTCGGTGATACCACGCCCAGCAAGTCCTGCAGCATAAAGCGCGCGGCGCGTGTACCGGCATCTACCGCCGTCAGAATAAACAACGCTTCAAACAGAATGGCGAAGTGATACCAGAACGCCACATCCATCATGCCACCCAGCGCGCCGTGCAGAATGTACGCCATCCCGACGGCCAGCGTCGGCGCACCACCTGCGCGGGAGATGATGGATTGCTCACCCACTTCATTGGCGATTTGATGCAGGGTGTCTGGCGTAATGGCAAAGCCCCAACTGCTGACTACCTGCGCCGCAGAAGCCACTACGTCAACCGTGCCCGCAGGAGCCAGCACCGCCATCGGGCTGTTCATCGCAAAGTACACGCCCGGATCGATGATGCACGCGGAAACCAGCGCCATAATGGCGACAAAGGATTCCATCAGCATTCCGCCGTAGCCGATAAAGCAGGCCTGCCCTTCATTAGCCAGCATCTTCGGCGTGGTGCCGGAGGAGATCAGCGCATGGAAGCCAGATACCGCACCACAGGCAATGGTAATAAACAGGAACGGGAACAAGTTACCGGTCCAGACCGGGCCAGTACCGTCAACAAACTTGGTCAGCGCTGGCATGGTCAGCGTCGGACGCATGATCAGAATCCCTACCGCCAGACCAACGATGGTGCCGATTTTCAGGAAGGTAGAGAGGTAATCACGCGGGGCCAGCAGCAGCCACACCGGCAGGACGGCGGCAACAAAACCGTAGCCCACCAGCATCCACGTCAGCTGTACGCCGGTAAAGTCAAAGTACGGTGCCCAGGTCGGGCTTTCAGCCACCCAGCCGCCGGAAATAATGGCAAACACCAGGAACACCAGACCGATGACCGACACTTCGCCAATGCGGCCCGGGCGCAGATAGCGCAGATAAATCCCCATGAAGATCGCCAGCGGGATGGTGAACGCCACGGTGTAGGTTCCCCACGGACTGTGGGTCAGCGCTTTCACGACGATCATCGCCAGTACCGCGAGAATAATCACCATGATCATAAAACAGGCCACCAGCGCAATAACGCCCGCCGTTGGGCCCATCTCTTCTTTCACCAGTTCGCCAAGGGAACGACCATCGCGACGGGTAGAAACAAACAGCACCATGAAGTCCTGCACCGCACCCGCCAGTACCACCCCGGCGAGCAGCCAGATCATCCCCGGCAGATAGCCCATTTGCGCCGCCAGCACCGGTCCAACTAACGGACCCGCTCCGGCAATTGCCGCAAAATGGTGACCAAACAGCACTTTTTTATCGGTGGGAACATAATCCAGACCGTCGTTATGGCGCACGGCTGGCGTCATACGCGTCGGGTCAAGCGCCAGTACATTTTTCGCGATGTACAGGCCGTAGAAACGGTAAGCGATAAGGTAGACACAGACCGACGCCACGACTATCCACAACGCGTTGATCTGTTCACCACGATTTAATGCGATATAGCCGAGGGCAAATGCTCCCATAACGGAGAGCACTGTCCAGACGAGGTACTTCCCTGATTTGTTCATAGTTGTTATCCGTTGTCCGATCCAGAGAGATGTTACATTTTGTTTCTATAACATCTTTTCTGAATTTAACAACCTGACAACCATGCAAACCAGAAGTATCACTGAGTATTTACATTGCATTGTTAACTAGATCACTTCATTTACCTGTTAACTCTGCAATTTCATTTTACTTTGCCGGGTGATCTCACCCCATCACCGCAGTGCCTAAACGGCAGGTGCAGCAGCGTCGTCCTTGCTCATCAAAGATGACGATTTCCCAGCTTTGATTTTGACGCCCAAGGTGCAGCGGCTGGCAAACACCGCGCACTTTCCCCTGCGATACCGCCCGATGATGCGTGGCGTTGAGTTCCGTCCCCACCACGCACTGCCCGTCGCGGGTCATCAGATAACCCGCCATCGAACCCAGCGTTTCCGCCAGGGCCGCGGATGCGCCGCCGTGCAGCAGGCCAAATGGCTGATGCGTACGGCTATCCACCGGCATTTCGGCTTCCAGCACATCATCACCCAGCCGGGTGTAGACCATGCCTAAATGCGCCACCATCGTGTTCTGGCTGGTGGCATTGAGTTCATCCAGCGTTAAATGACGCTTCCAGATCATCGTCATGCCCCCAGCGTGGAACCGCCGTCCACCACGATATCCTGTAACGTAATGTGACTGGCCAGATCGGAAGCGAGGAATAAAATAGTGTTAGTGATCTCTTGCGGCCGGGCGATTTTCCCCAGCGGAATCCCGAGTTTAAACTGTTCGCCAAATCCACGAATGCGCTGTTGCTCCGCGTCATCGCTAACCCACAGCGTGCGCTGCATATCGGTGTCGGTCGAGCCTGGCGACACCACATTACAGCGCACACCGCTGCCCGCCAGTTCAAGTCCGACGGTCAGCGCCAGACTTTTCAACGCGGCTTTTGACGCGCCGTAAGCACTCATGCCGATACGCGGCGTGTGCGCCGCATCCGACGCGACGGTCACGATCGCCCCGCCCTGCTGGCGACGAAACTGCGCCATCGTCTGCTGAAACAGATTGAACGCCCCGCCAACGTTAACCGCAAACGTCTGCTGCCACTCCTCAGCGCTCAGCGCATCGGTGGCCCCCATACGCAAAATACCTGCGGCATTGACCAACACATCTAAACGCTCGCGCGCTTTGAAGACGCGCTGGCACACTTCAGCTACTTGTCCGGCATTCGCCACATCCAGCACTTCGGTCGCAAACGGGTAGTTATCCTGAGGAAATTCGCGATCGAATCCTGTCACCTCAGCACCAGCCTTCGCAAATGCCAGCGCCGTGGTGTAGCCAATCCCTTTACCCGCGCCGGTTACCCAGACGGTTTTCCCGGCAAAATCAAATCCAGCCATTACTTCACCTCACGGGAGAGCAGTGCCCACCATGCGTCAATGGTCGGTTTTTTCGCCAGCATCACGAAATCAATGTCACCATGAACCTTACGCCAGCGCGCCGCCAGCGCCATCATGCGCACGGAATCCAGCCCGTAGTCGATCAGGTTTTCGTCATCCATCGGCTCTTCAGACTCATCCAGCAACGGCAGAATAACGCTGCGCAACGCATCTTTACTGGTCGGGACCGGTGTCGGCAATAATTCCTGGGTCATTACCACACGCCCGGAACGTCCCGCCACGTATTTCAGCGACATCAGGTGTTCGTCACGGCTAAAGTCCGCCAGCGCATCGGCAACCATAAACGGCTTGATGTCACGCATGAAGGCGTCCGTTGCGGTGGTCATACAGCCGATATGCGCATACACCCCGGTAATGATCAGTTGATTACGTCCGGTTTCCTTGAGCATCTGTTCCAGCGGGGAGCGATGAAATGCGCTATAACGCCATTTCACCAGAATGGTATCCGCTTCATCCGGCGCCAGCGCCTCAACGATCTTTTGTTGTTCCGGGGAACGCGTCAAGCCCGGTCCCCACATATCATTGAGCAGAGCGCGGTCTTCATCACTCTGTTCTTTCGGCTGAGCGGTGTAATACACCGGAATGTTATGCTCTTTGCAGTACTGGCGCAGCGCGGCGATGTTCGCGACGACCTGCTCCATCATCGGGCAGTTATTGCCCCAAAAGCCGATAAAATAATCCTGCATGTCGTGGATCAGCAGCGCGGCGCGTTCAGGGTCAAATGCCCAGTCGACTTTGTTCACCGGAACATCGAGCGCCGTTGGTAGCGCATAAGCCTGCAGTTTAGGAATTGCCATTTCTATTTCTCCTTCAGGCCAGTGAACGTGATGCCAGCCACTGACGTAATTGTTTTTTATCTACCTTCCCCACTGGAGTCAGCGGTAATGACTCAACGCACTCAACACGATCGGGTAATTTGAATTCCGCTATGCCCTGTTCGCGTAGAAAACGGCGCACCTGCACCGCGCGCAGCGGCTCTTTCACCACCAGCCAGGCACAGCTTTTCTCGCCCATCAGTTCGTCATCCATACTGACCAGCGCGGCATGGATCACCATTGGATGGCGCAGTAGCAGGTTTTCAATCTCTTCAGCGGCGATCTTCTCCCCGCCGCGATTGATCTGATCCTTTTCACGCCCCTGAACGGTGATGTAACCATCCGGATCGATAGCGATCAGATCGCCGGAACAGTAAAAGCCGTCGGCGTCAAAGGCGCTGGCATTATGTTCAGGACTTTTGAAATAACCGCGGAAGGTGTACGGACCACGCGTCATCAGGCGTCCGGTCTCTCCCTGGGCTAAAGGGTTGCCGTCAGCGTCTGCTACCCAGACTTCATCATCGGGACACATCGGGCGACCCTGGGTATTGATGATGCGCTCAGGACTGTCGTCCAGACGGGTATAGTTCACCAGCCCTTCCGCCATGCCGAAGACCTGCTGCAACTGGCAGCCAATCTCGGCTGGAATACGTGCCGCAAGCGTGGCGGAAAGTCTCGCACCACCGACCTGAAGCAGTTTCAGCGAAGCCAGTTGCGCATTACTGCCCCACTCCGCAATCGCCTGCAACCACAGGCTCACCGCAGGCGGCACCAGCGCCGTGACGTTAACCTGATGCTGTTCAATCAACGGGAAACACAGAGTGGCACTCGGGTCAGCCGCCAGCACCACAGTGCCGCCGGCCAGGAATACGCCCAGCGCGCCTGGCGAACTCATGGCGTAGTTATGCGCCGCCGGGATCGCGCACAGATAACGCGTTTCCCCGGTGAAGCGGCAAATCTCATTGCTGCGACGCACGCTGTAGTAGTAATCGTTATGAGTGCGAGGAATCAGTTTTGGCGTCCCGGTCGTCCCGCCAGAAAGCTGGAAGTACGCCACCTCATCAGCAGGCGATGGCGTGGCGGAAAAATCTGTCGCAGGCTGGTTTATCGCCGTTTGCAGATTGTGTTCACCTTCATCGTTGCGCAGTTGCACCACACGCACTGAATTGTGTTCGGCCACAAAAGCGTTAAGAAAATCGTCGCCGCTAAACAGCGTATGCTGGCGATCGGCAATCAGCAGTGCCGGCTCAATCTGTTTGGCATAGGCGTTGAGTTCGTTACGCTGATGGCTGAACAGGGCCAGCACTGGAGCCACGCCCAGCTTGAGCAGCGCAAAGAAGGTGATGTACAGCTCAGCCACATTGCCCAGTTGTACCAGCGCGGTTTCGCCAGGTTTGATCCCCTGGCGACGCAAACTGCAGGCAAGATTGTCAGCGGCCTGATTCAACTGGCGATAGCTCAGATGGCATTCACCATCAATAACCGCCGTATGGTCGCTGTCGGCGTGACGGGTCAGAATGTCGGTCAGCGGCAAATCCTGCCAGTAACCTTTTTCACGATACCTGCGGGCAAACTCTTCCGGCCAGCGGGTGAAAGGAATACTCATTATTGCTCCTTAAAGCCAGTCCACAAGGCTCTTAATGCAGTCCAAAAACATTCAACATCGTGGAGAGCTTGGCCCCCGTTTCACGCCATTCCGCAACCGGGGAAGAGGCTGGAACAATTCCTGCTCCGGCAAAAAAACGCACCTGATTGCGCAGCAGCTTCGCACAGCGAATCGTCACCACCCACTCACCGTTACCTTCGGCATCACACCAGCCGACAATACCGCCGAACAATTCACGATCGAACGGCTCCAGCTCGGCGATAAGCTTGCGCGCAACCTGATGTGGGAAGCCGCTTAGCGCAGGCGTCGGATGCAGCAGGCACGCCAGCGTCAGGGCGTTTTCCTGCGGGTTGGCTTTACCTTCAAACGGCGTGCCGAGGTGCCAGAGCGTCGGCGTGGTAACCAGCTGTGGAGAAGAAGGCAGTTGCAGTTCACGGCTGCGATCGCGCAATACCGTTTTCATCGCCTGCGTCACCAGTTCGTGCTCATGGCGGTCCTTCTCAGACGCCAGCAGGCGGATCCCAGCTTCGCGATCCAGCACATCATCAGGCTGACGACGTGCTGAGCCCGCCAGCGGCAGAGAACTGAAACGATCGCCTTCTTTGCGCAGTAGCAGTTCCGGGCTGGCACCAATCAATACGCCGCCGTCTTCGATCGGTACATGGAAGTTGTAGCTCGCTGGATTTTGCGCCACCAGACGCTCCAGCAGCGCACCGCTGTCAATGTTGGCATCGGCGGTGATATCGATCAGGCGTGACAACACCACTTTGTCGACTTCTGGAGTGGACGTCAGCGCTGCCGCCCGGGCGACCATATCTTCAAAAAAGTCCTGTTCCGGGATCGATTTACGTTCAACGACGTTCAGCGACTGATGCGCGGTAAAGTAACGTGATGATTGCTGCTTCGCCGTGCGAGAGAAGCTCTGCCATGATTGGGGAATAAACAGCGATGATGGCTGGCGGGTATCAAAGGGAATCGCCCCGACCATGACAGGGTTCGCGATGCCCTGCGATTTGGCATCAGCAAACAGTGCGTTCATTTTCTGTTGGAAAGGGCTGTCTGGCGAATCGCCATCAATTGCCGGTTCCGCATAGCGGGCGAAGCATCCTGACGTCGTAAAACTACGGTACGGCGACATAAAGAAAAAACTGTCGGGAGCGAGCGTCGGCATAGTCTGCGTTTTTTCCTCGGCCAGTGACATATCCATATCATCCTCCAAAAATGATAAAGGCTCTAATAATGATTATCATTTATATTTTCGGTCGCTAACCTAAAAGCAAAGCGGCGGTATGTCAACTCTTGTGGTAGCACAATGTGCGACTTTGGCTTGCATCCTTGCTCGCTAACAATGAAAATGAGAAGCATTACTCATACTGATAACAGGAAGCTGATTCGTGAGTCTCCCCTCTTTTTGCCATACCGCGCTCTTACTGGCAGGTTTATCTCTTTCAGGAATTTCTTCAGGTCACGCCGCCGACTGGCCGCGTCAGGTTACTGACAGCCGCGGCACGCATACGCTGGAACATAAACCGCAGCGAATTGTCTCCACCAGCGTGACCCTCACCGGCTCGCTGCTGGCGATTGATGCCCCGGTCATTGCCAGCGGCGCTACTACGCCGAACAATCGCATCGGCGATGCGCAGGGCTTTTTACGCCAATGGAGCGAAGTGGCAAAAGAACGCAAACTGAGTCGCCTGTATATCGGCGAACCAAGCGCCGAAGCCGTCGCAGCTCAAATGCCAGATCTTATTCTGGTAAGCGCCACAGGGGGAGATTCTGCCCTCGCGCTATACGATCAGCTGTCCACCATTGCGCCAACGCTCATCATTAATTACGACGATAAAAGCTGGCAGTCGCTGCTGACCCAGTTAGGTGAAATTACCGGTCAGGAGCAACAGGCAGCAGCGCGAATTGCCGAGTTTGATAAGCAACTTCAGGCGGTTAAGCAACATATTACCCTGCCACCACAGCCGGTCAGCGCGCTGGTATATACCGCCGCGGCGCACAGCGCCAACCTGTGGACGCCTGAGTCAGCGCAAGGCAAGCTGATGGAGCAGTTAGGGTTCACGCTGGCAACGCTGCCTGCCAACTTGCACACCAGCCAGAGTCAGGGCAAACGCCACGATATCATCCAGCTTGGCGGTGAGAACCTGGCGGCAGGCCTGAACGGCGAAGCGCTGTTCCTGTTTGCTGGCGACAGCAAAGATGCCGACGCTATTTACGCCAATCCGCTTCTGGCGCATCTGCCAGCCGTGCAGAATAAACGCGTTTACGCCCTGGGTACGGAAACCTTCCGTCTCGACTACTACAGCGCCACGCTGCTGCTGCAACGTCTGTCGGCTCTGTTTTAATGGTCAGCGCCGGATGCGGCTAACGCCTTATCCGGCCTACAACCGTAGAGCACAACGCGATCAGACATTTACGGGGACCTGCCGGAATCGGCGCACTTCTCCCAACAACAGCAGCAGTAGCAGACCGACAATCACCAGCCCGAATCCACTCACGCTTGCCGAAGCAACCGGCGTCATCATCGCGCCCAGCCCACCTAACAACGCCGCGCCAATCGCATCGCCGGTGACGTTTTGCGCCGTCCACAAACCGTTAATTCGCCCGAGCATCGCTTCCGGTGTCTGCGTCTGTAACAGGGTGTACTGCAACAAAGAGCTGACCGCACTCAACCAGCCAAACAGCGCCAGACAAACCACACCAAGCTGCCAGACAGGCATCAAGCCAAACAGGCCGATAGCCAGAAATGAAGCCACGGTCGATGCCAGCATAATCAGTCCCGGGCGAACGCTGTGCGCCAGTTGTCCGCTGGTCAATGCGCCCACGGCTGCCCCCAGCGGAATAGCCGCATACAACAGGCCAATTTGCGCACTCGACATGTGCCAGTTAATCGCCAACGCCGGATACAGCACACGCACGGCGCTCGCCATGGTTAACAGACCACCGAGCAGCGCAATGCCGCCAATCAGCGGGCTGGCAAGCAGAAAGCGAAATGCTGCCAGCAGCGATTTCAGCGGATGCTCGCGCGGCTGCGGCGGAGGCGGCAACGCAGGAAGGCTCAGCAGCGGTAGTAAGGTAATGAAGGTTCCCGCCGCCGCCAGTCCGTAGTTCCAGGCCACGCCGCCAGTCGCGAGCAGCACCCCACCAAGCATCGGTGAAATTACCGATCCCAGACGCACCGTCAGCATGGTAATCGCCCCGGCCTGCATCAAATTCTCGCGCCCAACCAGCGCTGGCGTCGCTGCCAGCAAAGCGGTCACGCCCAGCGAGGCAAAGAAACCGTCCCATAAGCCAAGCAGATAAATCGCCAGCAACGACGGTTCGGGCAGCAGCGCATTCAGACACAGGCCAATAAAGCCAATACCACAGGTTCCACGCGCCAGCAGGATCACTTTTTTACGCTCATAGCGGTCGGCCAGCACTCCGCCCACCATCAGGCCAATAAACATTGCGCTACCGGTCAACGTCACCGACAAACCCACCTGCCATGTCGACTGGGTCATCATCTGGATCTGTACCGGAACCGCCACGCCGAGTAGCCCCAGAGAGACAATGGAAATAAAACGGGCGAGGAAGACAGCGCGAAATGCTGGGTGGGTCTTTAACAGGCTGAGATTGAGCAGCCAGGATTGTCGATTCATTACAGAGCCTTACCAGGTACTTTTTCAATATCCATTCGATGGCTGCACATGCTAACATATCCAAATAAGATCGATAACGATAATTACTATCATTATCAGGGAAGTTGATATGTCATGCTCTGTTTCCGCGACACGCACCTTCGCCGTGCCCGGACTATTGTTATTACTTGTTCTCACCACGGTATTAAGTCTGGTTATTGGCGCCAAGTCGCTACCTGCCTCCGTGGTGCTGGATGCGCTCACCGGCAGTTGTCAAAGTGCTGATTGCACCATCGTGCTGGACGCGCGCCTGCCGCGCACGCTGGCGGGGCTGCTCGCCGGTGGTGCGCTGGGCCTGGCTGGCGCACTAATGCAAACGCTCACGCGTAACCCTCTCGCCGATCCCGGCATTCTGGGTGTCAACTCCGGCGCCAGCTTCGCTATTGTGCTGGGGGCCGCGCTGTTCGGCTTTTCCTCTGCGCAAGAACAGCTGCTGATGGCCTTTTGCGGTGCGCTGGCTGCATCGCTGATCGTAGCTTTTACCGGTAGTCAGGGCGGCGGGCAGTTAAGCCCAGTACGTCTGACGCTGGCGGGCGTAGCGCTGGGCGCGGTGCTAGAAGGATTATCTACCGGCATCGCCCTGCTCAATCCGGACGTCTACGACCAGTTGCGTTTCTGGCAGGCCGGTTCACTGGATATCCGTAGCCTGCAAACGCTAAAGGTTGTTCTGGTACCGGTACTGATTGCTGCGGCTGTCGCGTTATTCCTCAGCCGGGCACTGAATAGCCTGAGCCTTGGCAGCGACACCGCTACCGCGCTTGGCAGTAAAGTCGCTCGCACGCAGTTTATTGGCCTGCTGGTTATTACCGTACTGTGCGGCAGTGCGACCGCGATTGTTGGTCCTATCGCCTTTATCGGCCTGATGATGCCGCACATGGCGCGCTGGCTGGTGGGGGCGGATCACCGCTGGTCACTGCCCGTAACCCTACTGGCAACGCCTACTCTGTTACTGATTGCCGATATAATCGGTCGCCTGATTGTCCCCGGCGAGCTGCGCGTGTCGGTAGTCAGTGCTTTTATCGGTGCACCGGTGCTTATCTTTCTGGTACGCCGTAAATCGCGCGGGGGTGGCGCATGATGCACCTCTCCCGCCGCCTGATAATCAGCAGCCTGCTGCTGGTTGCAGGTTGTCTCGTCATTGGTTTGTGGAGCCTGCGTAGCGGCGTTGTTACGCTGGAAACCCAGCAAATTATTGCCGCCCTGCTCGGCGATGCGCCGCGCAGTATTACGCTGGTGGTGACCGAATGGCGCTTGCCACGCGTGCTCATGGCGCTATTGATTGGCGCGGCGCTCGGCGTGAGCGGCGCAATATTTCAGTCGCTGATGCGCAACCCGCTGGGCAGCCCGGATGTGATGGGTTTCAATACCGGAGCCTGGAGCGGTGTGCTGGTGGCAATGGTGCTGTTCGGACAGCATCTCACCGCTATCGCGCTGGCGGCCATGCTGGGTGGGATTCTGACCTCTCTGGTGGTCTGGGCGCTCGCCTGGCGCAATGGGATCGACACCTTCCGGCTTATTATTATCGGTATCGGCATTCGCGCCATGCTGGTGGCGTTCAACACCTGGCTACTGCTGAAAGCATCATTAGAAACCGCGCTGACGGCCGGGCTGTGGAACGCCGGATCGCTCAATGGCCTGACCTGGGCCAAAACCTGGCCTTCTGCCCCGCTGATTATCATCATGCTGGTGTGCGCCGCGCTGCTGGTACGCCGGATGCGCTTACTGGAAATGGGTGATGACAGCGCCTGTGCGCTTGGCGTCAGCGTTGAGCGTTCACGTCTGATGATGATGCTGGTTGCGGTGGTACTGACCGCTGCCGCCACCGCGCTGGCCGGTCCTATCTCGTTTATTGCTCTTGTCGCGCCGCATATCGCGCGACGTATAAGCGGTACATCGCGCTGGGGATTAACCCTGTCGGCGCTGTGCGGCGCGTTGCTGTTGCTGATGGCGGATTTATGCGCCCAACAGCTGTTTATGCCTTATCAACTTCCGGTGGGCGTTGTCACCGTAAGCCTCGGCGGTATTTATCTTATCGTCTTGTTAATTCAGGAGTCCCGCAAAAAATGATCGAATCAGTAGCCCGTTTGCGTGGCGACCAGTTAACGCTGGGTTATGGCAAGTTTACCGTGGCGGAAAACCTCAATGTATCGATTCCCGACGGCCATTTCACCGCGATTATCGGGCCAAACGGCTGCGGGAAATCAACGCTACTGCGCACGCTGAGTCGTCTGATGACGCCCGCGCACGGCAAGGTCTGGCTCGATGGCGAGCATATTCAGCACTATGCCAGCAAAGAAGTCGCCCGCAGAATAGGTTTGCTGGCGCAAAACGCCACCACGCCGGGAGATATTACGGTACAGGAGCTGGTTGCCCGCGGACGCTACCCGCACCAGCCGCTGTTTACCCGCTGGCGGAAAGAGGATGAAACTGCGGTCTCAAACGCCATGCAGGCGACGGGTATCACCCATCTGGCATCACAAAGTGTGGATACCCTTTCCGGCGGACAACGTCAGCGTGCATGGATTGCGATGGTGCTGGCGCAGGAAACGTCGATTATGCTGCTCGATGAACCCACCACCTGGCTGGATATCAGTCATCAGATCGATCTGCTGGAACTGTTGAGTGAGCTAAATCGGGAAAAAGGTTATACGCTGGCCGCCGTTTTGCACGACCTGAATCAGGCCTGTCGCTATGCAACACATCTGATCGCGCTGCGTGACGGAAAAATAATTGCCGAGGGTGCACCGAAGGAGATCGTCACCGCGCAGCTTATTGAAAAAATCTATGGACTGCGCTGTATGATTATCGACGATCCGGTTGCCGGAACGCCGTTAGTGGTGCCGCTTGGACGCAACAAATAACACGCGTTACAGTATGGCGGCCAGCTTGCCGCCATACGACAATTCATCACACCAGTTGCTGATCAATAAACGTCATTTTTTGCTTACGCGACACCATGGCATAGTTCAGCAGAACGCCACCACACGCCACTATTCCCCCCAGTAATGCGGCCAGAATAACGATCATTGATTTAGCCGGACCGTCTTTTTTAACCGGCAGCGAAGGTGAGAGTTGATATTTAAACGGCGTAAATGTTACGTCACCCACATTCATCGCTAACAGTTGCTCAACGTGATACTGGCGATTACGTAATTCACCGTTAATTTCAGCAACATCCGTTACTGATTTTTCTATTTCTAATTTACGTTCGATGCCGTCAGCACCCAGTGAAATAGAGAAATCGGGGTCATCCTTCACGGCCTGGCCATTACTGTAGACCGGCTTTTTAATCCCGGCTGCATTGGCGATCTCCAGCGAGTAGTTCAGTCGCTGGATATTTGCTTCCAGCTGGTTTTTGAGCCTGACGCGATCCATCTCCAGTCTCTCTTTTTCATAACTGGTTTTGATGGACAATTTATTGCGAATATCTTCCAGCGTTTCTTTCACCACAAGGGCAGAAATATACTGGATATATCCCTTCAGCACTGACTGGGCTTCTTCGGCCTGAGGTGCGGTAAAACTCAGTGTCCATGCGGTATACAGCGAAGTTTCGTTCTTCTTACCCAGGTTAGTATCAACCGCTTTCATTTTCTCACTGAGCCTGACAATTGCCTGATGCAACTCCATTTCGTCGATATCAGCACCTTTCAATTGATCCATTACGTAAGGCGAAGAACGCAGATACTCTTCTAACAATGAAGGCGACTGGAATTTTTTGATAAACAGGTTAAACACATCACCACGGCTAACGCTAATATCCATATCCAGCACGCGCAATTTGGTCAGCGTATTCTCGAGTCCCTGCCATTGAACCGCTTCCGCCGGCGTCACGATGGCCTGACTGGTCCATTTTTGTGGCAGCAGAAAAGAGACCAGAATACCCACACAGGCAAAGGCGAAAACGGTCGCTATAATTTTCGTTCTTGCACGCCATAAGATTTCGATTAGATTCACTAAATCGATTTCATTTGCGTTTGCCGTTGGCTGAGGATACCCAGTAAATTCCGAAACGTTATCTTGCTTTATATTTAATGATGACATGTTGCGTGACCTGAAAACTTTCCTAAAAGAAAAACATTCCTGTGGGAGAAGTCTACCAGCTAGTCAGAATTATCCGAAACAATCTTTGTGCTTGTCGCCCTACCAAAAATTATATTCGGAATTTATTCACCCCTTTCATCACCTTGCACCGCACAAAAATAAACAATTCCATAACATATTTTTTACATTATGGAATTGTTTGATCACCGCGATAGCAATATTCGTCTTGTTACACAGATTTATTAATCAGTGCATTTATTACAGGCCCTATCGCCTCAAATGAGGCAGGGGAAATAATATCAACATGCGCGCAATCCTGGCGGTAAACATCCAGACTGGATATCCACGGCGACCAGCTGCGTTCAGGACTGACACCCGGTACTAACGTGCGCTCAGCAACGAACAGCGTAGCGTGACCTGCAAACGGCACGCTGTGTGCCGTGGTGAGCAGGCGAACCGCATCGGCATAGTTGCCTTCGATTGCGTTAAATAAAGCCTCTGACGCATTCCCATGCTGCGCCGCCAGAAACGCTTCGCGTTCACGCTCGATCTCTGCCAGTACCGCTGGATCCAACCCATTAGCCTCTTTTTCTTGCCAGTTTTGCGTTTCTGGCGGCCAGGTATCCAACAGTCCGAGGAATGCAACCGTCTCTCCTCTGGCATGTAAGCGCGCGGCGATCCCCTGTGCCAGCGTGCCGCCCAGCGAATAACCTAATAAATAGTAAGGTCCGTGAGGCTGTTGACTGAGCAACGTTGTCAGGTGATGTTCGCATACCGCATCAAGATTTTCCGCCGTCTGCATAGGGCCATCCGGTCGTGGCGACTGAATGCCAATAATCGACCACTGCGGGCTGAGATATCGTGACAGCACGCTAAACTGCCAGGCAAAACCCGACGCCGGATGGAAACAGAACAGCGTTGGGCCGTGACTTTCACGCAGCGGCAGCAGTGCCTCAAATCCCATATGTTGCGACTGCTCATCATCAGTGCTCTCCAGTAGAGCACTCAGTTGTTCAACGGTAGAGGCCACCATAATCTGCCCCGGCGTCACCTGACGCTCAAAAACCCGGCTCAACTGTGCCGCCAGCTTCATCGCCAGCAACGAATGTCCGCCAAGCGCAAAGAAGTCTGCCGCCACGTCATTCACCTCGCAACCCAGCAAAGCCGCAAAAGACTGCGCGATGGTGGTTTCAGTCCCTGCTCGCGGCGCACGCCCGGAAGTACGCGACGTCAACTGCGGCATCGGCAGCGCTTTACGATCCAGTTTACCGTTCGCGCTAAGCGGCAGCTCCGCCAGCTGCAACAATACCGTCGGCACCATATGCGCAGGCAGTTTTTCACACAGCTTTTCCCGCAACGCTGACGTATCCAGCGGTAAACCCGATTGTGACACCAGATACCCCACCAGTTGACGCGCATCGCCGCCTGTCGCCGCCGCCTGGTTGAATACGCAAGCGTGGGCAACGGCATGCTCGACATCAGGCAACTGCTGCATCACCCGGTCAATCTCGCCGAGCTCAATGCGTTGTCCGCGAATTTTAAGCTGGTCATCGCTGCGTCCAAGGTACTCCACCGCGCCATTTTCCAGCCAGCGCGCCACATCCCCGGTACGGTACATGCGTTCGCCAACGTTAAACGGATCGGCGATAAAGCGGCTTGCGGTCAGATCCGGACGGCCCAGATAACCTTGCGCCAGTTGGATCCCTGTCAGATATAAGTCACCAGCCACGCCGAAAGGCACCGGGCACATCATGGCATCCAGAATACGTAAACCGGTATTCCATACCGGATAGCCAATCGGCACGCTGTTGCCGGTTACAGCAGCAAGGTCTTCCCCCCAGGCCGGATACCAGCTCACATCAACCGCCGCTTCCGTTGGTCCGTACAAATTGTGCAGTGGCGCATGAGTTAACTGTTCCCACTCACGGCATAAATCTGCAGGCAAGGCTTCGCCGCTGCAAAATACTCGTTTCAGCGAGGCACAACTCTCCCACGCGGTTTCCGGCGTCAGTGAAGCGACAAAAGCGGCCAACATAGAGGGAACAAAGTGCGTGGTCGTCACCCTATATTGGGCAAAGAACTGCTGCATCGCCAGCGGATCGCGGTGCGCCTCAGGCTCTGCCATTACCAGCTTTGCCCCGGCAATAAACGGCCAGAAAAACTCCCATACCGAGACGTCAAAACTGCACGGTGTTTTTTGCGCCACCACATCATCTGCGGTCAGCGGATAGTGATTTTGCATCCACAGCAGACGGTTAACGATGGCGGTTTGCCCAACCATCACCCCTTTTGGTCTACCGGTAGAACCGGAAGTAAAAATGATATAGGCAGTATGATTGGGCTGAGATAGCGCCAGCGGAGCAGCATCTTCTGCTGGCAGGGGCGAGTCATAGCACAGACTTTCCAGCCCAGGAATATCGCTAAAGCGCGCCAGTTGCTCATTGGTCGCGATCAACAATTTTGGCTTCGCGTCTTCGAGCATCATCCGCAGGCGATCGTCCGGGTATCCGGTATCCAACGGCAGCCAGGCTGCACCGGCTTCCACGATACCGTGCAGCGCCAGCGTCAGGAACACGGAACGCGGTAATGCCACGGCGACGCTGTCGCCAGGCTTGACGCCGCGTGCACACAAAAGGCTCGCCAGCGCCACGACCTGCTGGCGCATTTCGCGATAGCTAAACTGATAGCGGGCATCGGCCAACGCCGGGGCATCCGGCGTTTTATCGGCCTGCTGTGCCACCAGCCCGCTCAGCGTAGTGGACGGGATCTCCACGGTGGTGTCATTAATCTTCGCCAGCCGCTCATGTTCTGTTAGCAACAGCATCCCGGCGTCGCCGCAGCATAGCGCCGGATTGTCGGCAAACTGCTCGATAAGCCCGATTAAACGCGAGGCATGCTGCGCCAGCGTTACTGCATCGTAGCGCTGTTTATTGGCCAGAATTTCAATACTCAGCCCACCGTTTTCATCCGGGAATAACGCCAGCTCAAGATCGTTCACCGGCCCTGTCGCCAGCGTGTGGGTTTGTGCCTGAACGCCGGGAATATTCAGCTGATAGTCGAATATTTTCACGTTCAGCACCGGGCCAAACAGCGGCTCAGCACCAGCTGCACGCCCGCTGTCGCGAACAATTTGTTCGGCATCATAACGTTGATGCCGACGCATTTTCTTCAACTGTCCGGCCAGTCGTTGTGCAAGCACAGGCAAGCTTTCTGCCGCATCCAGCCTCACACCAAATGGCAGTACGTTTAAAACCGGTCCTGTGGAGGTCAACGCCGCCGACCCCATGCGCCGCATAAAGATAAACCCGGCGGCATAATCCATTCGGCTGCATAAACGTCCCAGCCACAATGCCACCAGCGCGAGGGCCAGATCCGCACGCTGAACGTCAGGCATACGTGCCGCAAGCCGACGAAACGCCCCTTCAGGCGCGGTTAACTTCATACGAATAATATCCGCGCTGGCCGATCGTCCCGGCAACGGATTGTTCGACAGCGAGGCAGGAGGCGGGAGTTGCTTTCGCTGCTCGCTCCAGAAAGCGCCGTCGCGTTGCCAGGCATCGCTTTGACGGTACTGTTGATACTCTTCCACCACCTCGGCGAACGGCGTAAAAGGCGAATCTGGCGTAGGCTCGCCGTGTAGCCATGCGCGATAAATTGCGGCTATCTGGCGGGTAATGGCCGGAAAACTGAAGCCATCGACCAGCAAATGATGGTAACGCTGATACCAATACCAACGCTTTTCTCCCACCTGTATAAGCAGGTGAAAAACCAGCGGCTTATTGCCATCAGCACGTATGTCCTGCTGCAGGTCTGCCTGCATCAACGCACGCGCCGCCTCATGTGGATTGGATTTTTCGCGCAGGTCGATAATTTCAGGTTGCGCAAAGGCGAGCGCAGAATCCACCCATTGCCAGATCTCACCGTTATCTTCGCTAAACCGCATCCGCAGGGTATCGGCCTGCTCCAGGCCCGCCACAACGGCTTTCGCCAGCAACGACGCGTCCAGTTCGCCAGTTAACTCTACGTAGTGCGCCACGCTCCACGCCGAGGGCAATGTGGAGAGTTTTTCGGCCATCCAGATCCCCGGCTGAGCCGCCACTAACGGTAAACGCTGAGTCATGGAGCCTCCTGCACATCGACGTAGTTCGCGGTCGTCAGCGTGGTCCAGTTTGCTTCCAGCCATTGCTGGCAGGCTTCCTGGGATTGGGGTTCGCACGCGACCGTCCAACCAGCAGGAAGTGAGCATTGTCGCGGCCAAAGGCTAAACTGACGCTGGGGATTTTGCAGAATGTAAAACTGGCCCTGCGGATTATCGAAGGGGTTACTGAATTCCATACTCAACTCCTGTCGTGGAACATCGTCCGGTTAAATCGTGTCGGTAAGCGGTTTCCAGAGCGTCATTAGCCCTTGCATCAGACCGCCGCGCCAGCAAAGCGCATCATGTCCGCCATCAACCTGACGCCAGAAAATAGACTGTGGTGCAGAAGGTAACTGGGCATATAACGCCTGATTAGCGCGATAAATAATGGGCTCGCGGATCCCCGCTTCCAGGACAATACGCAGCCCCTGAGCACTCACCTTCCCGCTTTTCAGTTGCTCGACGATCGCCCCGTCCTGATGACCACCACGATGCGGCCACCAGTAAGAGCCCGACTGGCTAAGCACACAGCCAAAGCGCGCGGGCCAGTTCAGCCCGGCATACAGCGATGACAACCCGCCAAAACTTTGCCCAGCCACCACGGTGCGCTGCGGATCGTCACTAAACGCGGTCGTTGTCTTCACCAGTGGTAATAGCTCCTCCTGCACCGCCAACCAAAAATCCGCATTACACGGTAGCTCATGGCTGCGGTGAGCCGTATCAATGGCATCAATCAGGAGATAAACGGCAGAAGGAAGGTGTCCGCGATGCGTGAGTGAAGTCAACGCAGGCCAGACCGGCATACTCTGTGCCCAAAACTGTCCGTCCAGCAGGATAGCCAACGGACGCGTTTCGGGTTGAGCATCACCGGTGGTAAACACCCATACGCGACGCGTATTGCCGAGCCTGGCGCTATGCCATTGCAAGCAAACTGCGGGTGAATCTGGGTTTTCAGGTCGCTCCCATCCAGGCTGTACGGGTGCCTCCGGCATTTCCAGCGCAGACACCGCGTGGCCACGACCACCCTGCCAGCTCAGCGAATTAAGGGGATCGGCAATGGCCTGTGGCAGCAATTGCCGCCAGCCTTCACGCAGCACGTTTCTGTCAGGTGCTTCGCCTGCCACAAGCGAGGAAAAGATATCGTTGCGCTCTGTTGGGATAAAACAATAGCTGCCACGCCAGTTGGCGCTGAGGGAAACACTCCAGCACCAAACATTTGTTCCATCAATGCGTCGCATCGACTGAGGGGTGGCACTTTGATGGTGGTCGGTGATGCCGGTGATATAAACCCAAACGCGATGAATGGCTGACTCATTTTCCGTTCCCTGCGGGTCACGCCACCAGAAGGTTACCTGATAATTTCCGTTGTCTTCACGCTCCCACTCCGGGCCTTTTTTTGACTGCCACCACGCCTCGCTTCCCATCTTTAACGTCGTCACAGCCATAACCCCATGTTTATTGTGAAATTTTATGATCTAGCGTGAAATATATTGATAATATTATTGATAACTATTTGCATTTGCAATAGCGTATTGTCGCGCTGTGGGAAGCGCGTACAGTTTTTCACCACTTATAAACCGACCTGGCGCTGCGTACTTTTTCTGGAATGGATAGTTTACGCAGATGCGGGCGACATCAGGCCAAATGCCGCACCACGGCACATTGGTACTCGTGGCTAAAAGAACAGCAGGACATACAATGAACAACAAGATTCATTCACTGGCCTTATTGGTCAATTTAGGGATTTACGGGGTAGCCCTGCCAGCAATGGCAGAAGATCAAACCGATAGCGTCGCTGTCTCTCCTGAAGACACCATCGTCGTTACCGCCGCCCAGCAGAACCTGCAGGCGCCGGGCGTTTCAACCATTACCGCTGATGAAATTCGTAAGAACCCTCCCGCTCGCGATGTGTCGGAAATCATCCGAACCATGCCTGGCGTTAACCTGACCGGTAACTCAACCAGCGGTCAGCGCGGCAACAACCGCCAGATCGATATTCGCGGCATGGGGCCAGAAAACACCCTGATTTTGATCGACGGTAAACCGGTTACCAGCCGTAACTCCGTGCGTCAGGGCTGGCGCGGCGAGCGTGATACCCGTGGCGATACCGCCTGGGTTCCACCGGAAATGATTGAGCGTATTGAAGTGCTGCGTGGTCCTGCCGCGGCACGCTATGGCAACGGTGCAGCTGGCGGTGTGGTGAATATCATCACCAAAAAGGGCAGTAATGAATGGCACGGCTCCTGGGATACCTATTTCAACGCCCCGGAACACAAAGACGAAGGTTCGACCAAACGCACCAACTTTAGCCTGAATGGTCCAATGGGCGGGGATTTCAGCTTCCGCCTGTACGGTAATCTTGATAAAACCCAGGCCGACGCATGGGACATCAACCAGGGCCATCAGTCAGAACGTACCGGCACTTACGCCAACACCTTACCGGCCGGTCGTGAAGGGGTGATCAACAAGGACATTAACGGCGTGGTGCGCTGGGATTTCGCCCCGCTCCAGTCACTGGAACTGGAAGCCGGTTATAGCCGTCAGGGCAACCTGTATGCGGGTGACACCCAAAACACCAACACCAACCAACTGGTGAAAGATAACTACGGGAAAGAGACCAACCGTCTTTACCGCCAGAACTACTCTTTGACCTGGAACGGCGGTTGGGATAACGGCGTCACCACCAGCAACTGGGTGCAGTATGAACATACGCGTAACTCCCGTACACCAGAAGGCCTGGCAGGAGGTACGGAAGGGATCTTCGACCCGAATGCGTCACAAAAATATGTCGATGCCGACCTGAATGACGTCATGCTGCACAGTGAAATCAGCATTCCGTTTGATCTGCTGGTGAACCAAAACCTGACGCTGGGTACTGAATGGAACCAGCAACGCATGAAGGACATGTTGTCCAATTCGCAGACCTTTATGGGCGGCGATATCCCCGGTTCGAGCAGCACCAACCGTAGCCCGTACTCAGACGCAGAGATTTTCTCCCTGTTTGCTGAAAACAACATGGAACTGACCGACAGCACCATGCTGACGCCGGGTCTGCGCTTCGACCACCACAGCATCGTTGGCGACAACTGGAGCCCATCTCTGAACCTGTCCCAGGGGCTGGGCGATGACTTCACCCTGAAGATGGGGATTGCGCGCGCCTATAAAGCACCAAGCCTGTACCAGCTCAACCCGAACTACATTCTGTACAGTAAAGGCCAGGGTTGCTACGCCACCGGTTCCGCGACCGGAATTGGTTGTTACATGATGGGCAACGATGACCTGAAGGCTGAAACCAGTATCAACAAAGAGATTGGTCTTGAGTTCAAGCGTGACGGTTGGCTGGCTGGGGTAACCTGGTTCCGTAACGATTACCGCAACAAAATTGAAGCAGGTACGGTACCGTTCGACAGAACGTCGATCACCAATAAAGGCAAGACGACTTACACCGATATCTATCAGTGGGAAAATATTCCTAAAGCGGTGGTTGAAGGTCTGGAAGGGACGTTGAACGTACCGGTTAGCGAAACCGTTAACTGGACCAACAACATTACCTACATGCTGCAAAGTAAGAATAAAGAGACCGGCGAACGCCTGTCGATTATTCCTGAGTACACGCTGAACTCGACTCTGAGCTGGCAGGCACGCGAAGATTTGTCGCTGCAGTCCACCTTCACCTGGTACGGCAAACAGCAGCCGAAGAAATACGATTACCAGGATAAACCGGTAACCGGTAGTTCGGCGAGTGAAGTCAGCCCGTACAGCATCGTCGGCCTGAGCGCGACCTGGGATGTGACGAAAAACGTCAGCCTGACCGGCGGCGTGGATAACGTCTTCGACAAACGTCTGTGGCGTGAAGGTAATGCCCAGACCACGGGCGATATTGTAACCGGGAACTATATGGCGGGCGCTGGCGCGAATACCTATAACGAACCGGGCCGGACGTGGTTCATGAGCGTAAACACCCACTTCTGATAAAGCTTTCCCTCTCCTCGCTGCGAGGAGAGGGAAATTATAACTATCATGCACACCACGCACACACCGCTCACTTTCGCATACCACACGCTGCACATTGTCGAGTTCGATCCCGACAGCTTCTATGAGCACGACCTGCTCTGGCTCCCCCACCACTCTCAGCTTCAGTCCTGTGGACGTAAGCGTAAAGCTGAGCACTTAGCTGGGCGTATTGCCGCAGTACACGCGCTGCGTGAATTTGGTCACAAAACCGTACCCGGCATCGGCGGGCAGCGACAACCGCTGTGGCCACAAACGTTGTTTGGCAGCATTAGCCACAGTGCGTCAACTGCGCTGGCGGTGGTATCGACGCATCCCGTAGGGCTGGATATAGAAGCTATTTTTACGCCACAAACCGCAGTTGAGCTGGCTGACGGTATTATCGATAACCACGAACGACCGATCTTGCATCATTCTGAATTGCCCTTTCCACTCGCCTTAACTCTGGCATTCAGCGCCAAGGAGAGCCTGTATAAGGCGTTTTCCACTCAGGCATCCGGGTTACCAGGTTTCACCAGCGCAAAAATTACCGCACTCACAAATCAGCAATTAACATTGCAAATCATGCCATCATTTTCGCCTAACCTCGCCAATCAGGAAATTAACGTGCATTGGTTTCAACGCGATTACCATGTCATTACTCTGTGCGACTTTACTTTTTAACAAAGTCACCAATCGCCAGATAGGTGGCTTTTGCTTCCTGCGGGACTTTATCCTCCAGCATCAGATAAGCATGCGTCATCCCAGGAAAGTGAACATGCTGTACGGGTATCCTCTCAGCTTGCAGTCTGGCGACAAAAGCAAAATTCTCATCCCGTAAAGGATCCAACCCACCACTGACTACCAGAGTGGGTGGAAAATTCTGGCTCAACGGCAGGTAAAGCGGAGACGTCTGTTTACGATCTTCTCCATTGCGGAAATATTGCTGAAAATACCAGCGTATTTTGCTTTCATCCAGTAGCTTTCCTGCGCCGTTCTCCTGCACCGACGGCCAGTTCAGCGTGTAGTCCAGGCTCGGATAAATCATCACCAGGCGATGAATAAATCCTGGCTGCTCGCGGGAAAAGTAGGCCGTCAGCGTCGCACTAAATGCACCGCCACCGCTGTCGCCGATAAGCGTGAGTTGGCGAGTGTAAGGAATATGCTGACTTTCGAGCAGCGACCAGACGTTTTCTATTACGGCTTTAGCATCGGAAAGACCAGCCGGATACGGGTTTTCTGGCGCAAGTCGATAATCAACCGACACAACGATATTCCCTGTCGCCATCGCCAGATGACGGGCAACCGGGTCATACACTTCCACGGAACCGCTCAGATGCCCACCACCATGGATAAACAGCACCACCTTCGGCTCTCCGGTCAGTGCCGGGCGATAAATCCGTACCGGGATGCGACGCTCTCCGGTATCCACTTCCGTATTGATAATCGCCGCCATCGGTTCTGAGGTGGACACATTTGCTTTTGTCAGTGCTGCTAACCCTGCTCTTGAGCTGAGCGTGTCGTAGCAAAGGTTGGGATTGCGAGGTTGTGCGGCGAGTAAATCAGCCAGAAGCGCGGGCGGTGTTTGCGTCAGCGAGCCGTGTTCCTGTTGCCAGCGCTGTTGATAGCCTTGCTGTTGCATCTGCACAGTCTCAGCGTTGGCTGTCTCACAGGAAAAGCACTCTGCCATCGACTGGCGTTGTCGGCCGTTTTCATCAAAGTTCTCTGCGGCCAACCAGCGCTGTAACACGGCGTCACACTGGGGCCATTCGCTATCAATCATTGATAACCAGTCGCTGTCGCGATTACGCCCCTTGCGCACAATCTTCTGGCGAAAGCGACCTTCAAAGATAAACCCAAGGCGTTCCGCTGCCCGTCGAGAAGCGGTGTTCAGAGAATCGCATTTCCACTCCACGCGACGATAGCCCAACGCAAATGCCTGGCGTAACAGCAGCCAGATGCTTTCGGTGCCGAGAACCGTATTTTTCATACGCGGTGACCAGGTCACATGACCAATTTCGACCGAACCGTGCTCCCGTTCAATCGCCATAAAGCACACCAGTCCGACAGCTCGTCCTGAACGCTGTTCAATGACGGCATAGGGAACCAGAGATGCATCAGTAACTTTCCCCTGCACCCAGCAAGCTGCGGCCTCAACGCTTGTGGGGCGAGAGCTTGCAAGCCAGGTCCAGTCGCGATCGTCCGGCGCCTGCGCGTAGGCATCAAACAGATCGGCGGCATGGCTGTCGGCATCCAGGGGAACCAGTCGACAATATTGCCCTATCAGCGTTTCCCGTGGCAGTACGGCAGCGCCATTCCAGTCCGGCACGACATCGCCGACGGTCTGCCCATAAAGATTTATTTCCGGCACGATTCAACCCCAGTAGCGAAGTAAAAAATAGTTATAACACCGGCCATTACACCTTCAAAGCGTCACAAGGGTGATTTTGACGACGAACAGAAAATCAGCAGTCCTTCTATACTGATTAAAAATCAACGCGGAAGAGAGCCTTATGCCACTACCCGATTTTCATGTTTCCGACCCTTTTACGTTAGGCATTGAACTGGAAATGCAGGTGGTCAATCCGCCAGGTTACGACCTGAGTCAGGACTCCTCCCGGCTGATTGATGCCGTAAAACCGCAGCTCACCGCCGGAGAAGTGAAGCACGATATCACCGAAAGTATGCTGGAGATGGCGACCGGAGTTTGCCGCAATATCGACCAGGCTGATGCTGAATTGTCCGCTATGCAGCAGATAATTATGCGAGTTGCTGCAGAGCATCACCTCGCCATTTGTGGCGGTGGCACACATCCATTTCAAAAATGGCAACGTCAGGAAGTCTGCGATGACGAACGCTATCGGCGCAACCTGGAAAATTTTGGCTATCTTATCCAGCAGGCGACGGTGTTTGGCCAGCATGTGCATATCGGCTGCGCAAACGGCGACGATGCAATTTACCTCCTGCACGGCCTGTCGCGATTTGTTCCCCATTTTATTGCGCTCTCGGCTGCTTCTCCTTATATGCAGACCTCCGACACGCGGTTTGCCTGCGCGCGACTGAATATATTCTCCGGATTTCCCGATAATGGCCCGATGCCATGGGTGAATAACTGGCAGGAATTCGAGGGGCTATTCCGTCGACTGGCTTACACCAGCATGATTGATAGCATTAAAGATTTACACTGGGATATCCGCCCCAGCCCGCACTTTGGCACGGTAGAGGTTCGGGTAATGGATACACCGCTGACCCTTGATCATGCGGTCAATATGGCAGGACTTATTCAGGCTACCGCCCACTGGTTACTCACCAAACGCCCGTTCAAACACCAGGAGCGTGATTACCTCTTGTATAAATTCAATCGTTTTCAGGCCTGTCGCTTTGGTATGGCGGGAATCGTCACCGACGTCAATACCGGCGACGGTTGCCGCCTGTCAGAAGACACATTGCGACTACTGGAGAATATCGCTACCTCTGCAGATAAAGTAGGCGCAACCAGCGCGATTGAAGCCTTACGCCTACAGGTTAAACATGGTCATGACGAAGCACAGAATATGCGTGATTTCGTGGCGGAAGGGGGATCGTTGAGTGGTCTGGTGAAAAAGCATTGTGAGATTTGGGCGGGGTTGTAAGCGTGGGATTTGCGTTGTCCGCAGAGATCCCGGACAATGGTTTTTTAACTCAAGTTTAACAATGCCATGAAACACCCGCTTGAATCACTGATGACTGTCGCAGGGATCCTGCTACTGGCTTTTTTGTCTTGCCTGCTGCTGCCCGCGCCCTCACTTGGCCTGGTGCTGGCGCAAAAACTCGTCGCCATTTTTCATCTGATGGATCTCAACCAGTTTTATACTTTGCTGTTTTGTCTGTGGTTTTTACTGCTGGGCGTGCTTGAATATTTGCTGCTGCGTTTTATCTGGCGGCGCTGGTTCTCGCTGGCGGATTAGGCCCGCGAGAACCCGTTGCCGTTAATGCGTTCGGCTATGATTTTCTTTGCGATAAGCTCCCGGCGGCTGGCTGAACGTACGGGTGAAAATACGCGTAAAGGTCTGCTGCGAATCGAATCCGTATTTCAAACAGATGTCGTACACTTTCTGGTCGGTATCGCGTAGATCGCGCGCCGCCAGCAGCAGCTTGCGCTCGCGGATGTAACGCCCAAGACTTTCGCCTTTGTACTGCATAAAAAGACGCTGCAGGTGCCATTTGGAATATCCCGCATGGCGTGCAATATCATCAATGCGCAATGGCTGATTCAAATTATCATCAATCCATTCAACAATCGTATCAATTACCTGAGCAGAAATCGTCATCATGCTCTCCCCTGTATTCATTGTGTCACCTGTTGCCACCAGGCCGTAAACGGTTGGTCCGATTCGGACAGTATTACCGGTTCACCCAGCATTGGCGTCAGCAGTCGGTAATCCTGATGACGGCTGGCAAGCGCCAGTCGTTTGTAAGGATCATCCCAGGTATGTTTCGCCAGAACGAAACGGCCGGCATGCCCTGGCAACACGGCTTTCGCATGCAGATCTGCCGCGGCCTGAGCCGTCTCTTCCGGCATCATGTGAATAAACTTCCAGTCCTGGTCATACTGACCGTTCTCCATAATCGCCAAATCGACAGAGCCAAACTGCTCGCCGATGGCTTTAAAATGCGGTCCATAGCCGGAATCGCCGCTGTAATAAACGTTCTGCTCCGGCGTTTCGAACATGAAGCTCGCCCATAGCGTTTGGTTGCGTTTGATACCGCGTCCCGAGAAATGACGAGCAGGCAGCACATGAACGATCAGCGAATCCGTCACTCTGACGGACTGATTCCAGTCCCGTTCTTCGATTATCTCGCTGCGCATCCCCCAGTAACGCAGATGCGACCCGACGCCGAGCGGCGTAATCACCCGCTTAATTTTCGGCATTAGCGCCTTGATAGTGGCGAGATCCAGATGGTCATAGTGATCGTGCGAGATGATGAGCAGGTCTATCTCCGGCATCGTCTGCGCAGTCCATGGATAATCACCGGCAAAGGCCTTGTTCAGGAACGAAAACGGTGCGGCATAATTGCTGAACACCGGATCAATCAGGATTCGTTGACCCGCCAGCTGTAAATACCACGAAGAATGGCCCAGCCAGACCAGGGTATCCTGCTGCGGCGAAAGCCCGGCGAGATCGGTCGCGACCATAGGTAACGGTTGTGCTGGTCGTGCATTTTCACGCTTAGCGACCAGAAACTCCCACCATGCCGCCAGCATGCCTTTGTTGCCGGTATAGCCCGGTGTCGGCACCTGGTTATGAAACTGTCCATCACGATAGTGCGGTGACTGTTCAACCTGACTCAGTTGTGCCCCTTGCGGCGCCTGACCAAACCCGGCATTGAGTACAAACGGTAAACTTGCAGCTGCAGCAATAAGCATAATAACAACCACACAAACTGTGAGACGCTTCATATCCTGACCTTAAACGCGCCCCCTTTCCGCTGGTTTGCGCGACTGACTCTTGATTATGAGTGAGTAAGCACTCATTATAGAAATCGAAAGTTCTCCGTCAAGATGATTTTCAATCTTTGACATTCGCCGTTGCGGCGCAGCAAACGCCGTGATTCAATCATGTTTTTTACAGACTTAAGGGTAAAGTGTAGTGGCTCGTCCGAAGAGTGAAGACAAAAAACTGGCATTACTGGAAGCTGCAACCACAGCATTTGCACAATCAGGTGTTGCGGCTTCGACCGCCGTGATAGCCCGTAATGCAGGGGTTGCGGAGGGAACGTTGTTTCGCTATTTCGCGACCAAAGATGATTTGATCAACGAGCTTTACCTCTTTTTGAAGCAAGACCTTTGTCAGTCGATGATGGCAAATCTGGATCGCTCAGTGACCGATGCCAAAACCATGACTCACTACATCTGGAATAGCTACATTAGCTGGGGTCTGAATCATACCTGCGGACATCGCACCATTCGCCAGTTGGCCGTCAGCGAGAAAATCAGTAAAGAAACAGAACAGAAGGCTGACGATATGTTCCCGGAACTGCGCGATCTTTGCCATCGCTCCGTGCGACCTGAATTTATGTCGGACGAGTATCGCGCCTTTGGCGACGGGCTTTTTTTAACACTTGCAGAAACAACCATGGAATTCGCTGCCCGCAATCCTGCCCGCGCGGCTGAATACATTTCGCTGGGGTTTGAAGCCATGTGGCGCGCCCTGACTCGCGAGGAAAAATAATGGACGGAAAGACACTGCATGCCTGCGCAAAGCGCCTTGCGCTAGAACTGCCTTTCACCGAGCACTGCTGGCCTTTTGGCCCGGAATACGACGTGTTCAAGGTCGGCGGCAAGATTTTCATGCTGGTGTTTGAACATCACGGACGCCCGCTGGTTAACCTGAAATCCGATCCGCAAAAATCACTGTTAAATCAACAGATCTACCCCAGCATTAAGCCCGGTTATCACATGAATAAAAAGCACTGGATCTCAGTCTATCCTGGTGACGATATTACCGAGTCATTACTGGCAGAGCTGGTGAATGATTCCTGGCACCGCGTCGTCGATGGCTTGCCGAAGCGGGATCAAAAACGCCTGCGTCCAGGTTGATTTATCGCTAACCCCGATAAGTGTTTTTGCATTTTCCTGTCTTATCTTTTTCCTGCTAACCCTGTACCCTGCTGAAACAAAACGCACCCGCAGGGTATGGAAAATCACCAGGAGTAGTTATGGATATTGTTTCTGTCGCCTTAAAACGTTACTCCACTAAGGCATTCGATCCTAATAAAAAACTGACCTCTGAGCAGGCCGAAAAATTAAAAACGCTGCTGCAGTTTAGCCCGTCCAGCACCAACTCTCAGCCATGGCACTTTATTGTCGCCAGCACTGACGAAGGTAAGGCGCGTGTGGCTAAATCCGCAGCCGGCAGCTTTGTATTCAACGAACGTAAAATGCTGGATGCTTCCCACGTCGTGGTGTTCTGCGCCAAAACGGCGATGGACGATGCGTGGCTGGAACGCGTGGTGGATCAAGAAGAAAGCGATGGTCGTTTCGCCACGCCTGAAGCGAAAGCCGCAAACCACAAAGGCCGCACCTTCTTTGCCGACATGCATCGCAAAGAACTGAAAGATGACAACCACTGGATGGCAAAACAGGTGTACCTGAACGTCGGTAACTTCCTGCTGGGCGTTGCGGCGATGGGCCTGGATGCTGTGCCTATCGAAGGCTTTGATTCAGCAGTCATGGATGCAGAATTTGGCCTGAAAGAAAAAGGTTTCACCAGCGTAGTGGTGGTTCCTGTGGGTCATCACAGCGTAGAAGATTTCAACGCCGCGCTGCCGAAATCTCGTCTGCCGCTGGAAACGACGCTGACGGAAGTCTAATCCTCCGCATTTGCATAAGCTCCGCACAGCGGTCATCATAGACCGCTGTTTATTAAGGAGACATTATGCAGGAATTGATATCTCAGGTAGAAGAACTCGGCATTGAAATAAATCACACCACCTCGCTGGTGATGATTTTTGGCATTATTTTTATCACCGCCATTATTGTTCACGTTATTTTGCACTGGGTGGTATTACGCGCATTTGAAAAGCGCGCCAACGCCAGCTCCCGCCTGTGGCTACAAATCATCACGCAGAACAAGTTATTTCACCGGCTGGCATTCACCCTGCAGGGTATCATTGTCAATATACAGGCCGCACTCTGGCTACAGAAAGGCAGCGAAGCCGCGGAAATATTAGTGAACTGCGCACAGCTGTGGATCATGATGTACGCCCTGCTGTCACAGTTTTCTCTGCTGGACGTTATTCTCAATCTGTCGCAAAAACTCCCTGCTGCGTCGCAACTGCCGCTAAAAGGCATATTTCAGGGCATCAAGCTAATCAGCGCAATCCTCGTCGGAATATTGATGATTTCCCTGCTGATTGGCCAGTCACCGGCAATACTGATAAGCGGTTTGGGTGCAATGGCCGCCGTGTTAATGCTGGTGTTTAAAGACCCTATTCTCGGTCTGGTGGCCGGAATACAGCTCTCCGCCAACGATATGTTAAAGCTTGGCGACTGGCTGGAAATGCCGAAATACGGTGCAGACGGTGCTGTTATCGATATTGGCTTAACCACCGTCAAAGTGCGCAACTGGGATAACACTATCACCACTATCCCCACCTGGTCACTGGTATCAGACTCTTTTAAAAACTGGAGCGGAATGTCGGCTTCAGGCGGTCGGAGAATTAAACGCAGCATCAGCATTGATGCCACCAGCATCCATTTTCTTGATGAGGATGAACGTCAGCGGCTGCATAAAGCCCACCTGCTGAAACCGTATTTAACCACACGTCACCAGGAAATCAGCGAGTGGAATCAGCAGTTAGATGCGCCTGAATCGGTATTGAATCACCGCCGGATGACCAATATTGGCACCTTCCGCGCTTATCTGAACGAGTATTTGCGTCATCATCCGCGTATTCGCAAAGATATGACGTTAATGGTGCGCCAACTTGCGCCGGACGATCACGGATTACCGATTGAAATTTATGCCTTTACCAATACGGTGGTCTGGCTGGAATATGAAAGTATTCAGGCTGATATCTTCGACCATATATTTGCCGTAGTTGAAGAGTTTGGCTTGCGCATTCATCAGTCGCCTACCGGAAATGATATTCGTGCGCTGTCTGGCGCGTTTCAGCGATAAAGCTCAGGTACTGGCGCGTGAAATATAGCGCCAGTCCATCATCACCCTTTCCGTCTGCGCGTCAGGATTTTCTATTTTATTCAGCAATAATCCTACCGCTTTGCGGCCTATATCCCGTGACGGCTGCTCAATGGTCGAAAGCTGTGGAGAAACCATTTCTGCAAGTTCCGTACCGTCGAAACCAACAACGGCGATATCCTGCGGGATCTGTAATCCGGCATCGAAAATAGCGCGCATCGCACCAGCGGCTAGCGTGTCCGATACGGCAAACACCGCGTCGGGTTTCACCTCTGCGGCAAGTAGTGTTTTCATCGCCGCAATTCCTGCACTGGAACTTAATTCACTGGCATATTCCACAGCCTGATATTCAAGCGACAGCGCATGCAGCGCCGCTTTATAGCCGCGTTCGCGCAAACGAGCATATTTATAACTCAGGTCATGATTGATTAAGGCAATTCGTCGGTAGCCCTTATCCACCAGGTGAGATATCACCGACTGTGCGGCGTCAACATCGTTAATCCCCACGCAGGAAACCGCGCCTTTGTCAGCATATTCCGCGCACTGAACCCAGGGCGCATCGCCAATCAGCGTAGTCAGTTCCGGTAATTTTGAGAATGCATCCATGGTGATAATGCCATCAACGATTTTCCCCGACAGCAGCTTCAACGCTGATTTTGAGCGGGCTGTATCCGAGCCGGAATTACACAGCAAAATGCGATAGCCATTCTTCTCCGCCTCCTCTTCAATGCCTTTCACAACCTCTGCACAAAAAGGGTTGGCAATGTTGGAAACCATCACCAGAATCATCGAGCTGCGCGCTGTACGTAGCTGACGCGCCAGCAGGTTGGGCTGATAATTGCTTTCTTTAATAGCCTGTAGCACGCGCTCGCGATTTTTGGCTTTGACGGTATCACTGTGATTCAGCACACGCGATACCGTCGCCACCGACACACCGGCAAGCTGGGCGATTTTTTGAATAGACATAACGACGACACATCCTGCGGTTTACGCTTTGCGTTGAGGCTACCATAAAATCGCCGACTGGCGAACCGGATGCGTGTTTAGCGCTGTACTGATACCCAACGCTGCTGCTGATGGCTTTTTATAATTGCATCAATAACATACATCACATCCGCACCATCAGAAAAAGACGCAAATCGACGCTCCGCCGTTGCGGGCATTTTGCCTGCCAACACAGCCTGATAGAACTGCTGCATCATATTCTTGAACGCATCCGGCCAGCCCTCAATATGCCCACCCGGAAAGTGCGCACTGGCAGCTACATCAGCATTCATCAATCCTGGGTCGTCCGTCAGGATCTGGTTCGCCTGCTGACGGTGCCCGACCCAAAGCTGTTGCGGCGTTTCCTGATCCCAGTGCAGTGAACAGTGGCTACCGTTAATTTCAAAGCTCAGGTGATTCTTGCGCCCGGCACTCACCTGCGAAACGCTAAAGCAGCCTTTGCTGCCATCATCAAAACGTACCAGCACCGACCCACGATCTTCCGTCGTAACCGCTTTATCCTCAAATTGCACATCAGCCGTTTGCTGGCCAAACGTGGCGTTACTGGCAATGCTGGCTTTACGAACCGGCCAGACGATAGCCAAATCGGCCATCACCTCGACAATACGTTTTCCAGTCACGAATTGCACCGTATCACACCAGTGCGAACCGATATCCGCTACCGCCCGTGAATCGCCGCCCTGTGCGGCATCGACCCGCCAGTTGTAGTCAGTCTCCAGCAGCATCCAGTCCTGCAGGTAGCTCCCCTGTACGGCAAACAGATTGCCCACGCTGCCGCTTCTGACCATACTGGCCGCCTGCTGCACCATTGCAAACTGGCGATAGACAAAGCTCACGCCGTGCACCACTCCAGCCTGCTGTGCCAGCGTTTCCAGTTCACGAGCCTCATCCGGCGTCATACACAGCGGCTTTTCTGAAAACACGTGCAGACCCGCGCGTAAAATCTGCCGATTGATGTCGGCATGCAGATGATTCGGTGTACAGTTATGCACTACCTGCAGTCCGGGATGCGCCAGCAGCGCTTCAACGCTGCCGTAGGCATGAGGAATATGAAGAGCATCTGCGCGTTCCTGGGCAACCGCCAGTGAGCTATCACAGAGCGCCACCACGTTCACACCGCCGAGTCGACGCAACGCCTCAATATGTGCAGGCCCAATAAATCCGCTGCCAATAATGCCAACCTGTATCATTTGCGTACCTCATCGCCAGCGGCGAAATCATCAAATGCACGTGCAGAAACCGGAATAATATGGCGCCGTATAAAATCACTCCCCTCACGCGCCCCGGTTTGCGCGTCTTTCAGGCAACACTCCCATTCCAGCACCGCCCAGCCAGGGAAATCATATTGTGTGAGCTTGCTGAAGATCGTTTTGAAATCGACCTGCCCGTCCCCCAAAGAACGGAAGCGCCCGGCGCGATCGAGCCACGGCTGATAACCGCCATAGACACCGCTGCGGCTACTGGCATGGTACTCAGCGTCCTTGACGTGGAACGCTTTAATACGCGAGTGATAGACATCGATAAACCCAAGATAATCCATCTGCTGCAATAACAGATGGCTCGGGTCATAGAGAATGTTGCAGCGAGGATGATTATCAACCAGCGCAAGAAAACGCTCGAACGTCACGCCATCGTGCAGATCTTCGCCGGGATGGATCTCAAAGCAAACATCCACCCCATGGTGATCAAAGCGATCGAGAATCGGTCTCCAGCGGCGCGCCAGCTCCAGAAAAGCCTCTTCAAAGCGCTGACGATTATGCGGTGGCCACGGATAAAAGAAAGGCCAGGTGAGCGAACCTGAAAACGTGGCATGTGCCGTCAGCCCCAGTCTTTGCGAAGCCGCAGCAGCCTGGTGTAGGGTTTCGATGGCCCACGCCTGTCTGGCCTGCGGATTAGCGCGTACAGACGGCGGAGCAAATCCGTCAAAAGCGTCATCGTAAGCCGGATGGACGGCAACCAGTTGACCTTCAAGATGGGTAGATAATTCGCTAATCACTAACCCATATCCGGCCAGCATCCCGCGAATATCATCACAATAGGCCTGACTTACAGCAGCTTGTTCGACATCAAACAGCGACTTGTGATTACACGGGATTTGTAATGCCTTATAGCCCAACTCCGCCGCCCATTTTGCCACGCCCTCCAGGGTGTTAAATGGCGGGCGATCCCCGATAAATTGCGCCAGAAAAATGCCAGGCCCCTTGATGGTTTTCATAACCCCTCCTGAAAATTACGCCTGCTCTTTGTCGTCATACTTGAAAGAGAAAAGGAAAATCACGGCAATCACTGCGGCAGCGACTGCCGGGATCCACCAGAATGTGGTCCACGCCTGAGGCACGGTTTGCCCCGCTACCAGCCGGTTGTAAAGTGCGCCTGAAATTTGCGAGCCCAGCAGCATACCGATCCCATAGGTAAACATGACGATCATGCTTTGCGCCTGACCTTTTACTTTTTCCCCGGCGATACGATCGGTGTAAATAAAGCCGACCACGAAGAAGAAGTCGTAGCACACGCCGTGCAGCAGAATGCCGAGATACAGCAGGAATCGCCCCTCTTCGCTGATGCCGAGGGCAAAGAAGGCATAACGCACGAACCAGGCGCACATCCCGATTAACAGCATGTATTTCACGCCCAAGCGTCTGAACAGGAACGGGATCACCAGCATGAAGAATATTTCAGACATCTGACCAAACGACATCGCCGTACTGACGTCGCCGACGCCCGCATCAGCAAGAAACGACGCGGTATACGCGTAATAGGTTCCCAACGGTACAGAGATAAGCGTCGCGCAGAGCGAGAAGACAAAAAAGTGACGGACCTTGAGTAAGGCAAAAGCATCCGCACAAAACAGATCACGAACTTTCACCGGCAGTCCTTTCGCCGGTGCAGGCGTGTTGGGCAGCGTCAGGCTGTAGAGCGCCAGAATCACAGAGATAATCGCCGCCAGCGTAAAGATGCCGGTGGTGTCCGAAATTCCGGTTACACCGATAAAGATCCCCGCGACAATCCAGCCAATGGTGCCAAACACCCGCACCACCGGGAAGGTTTTGTCCTTATCCGACAGGCTATGAAAAGCAATATTGTTGGTAAGCGCCAGCGTTGGCATGTAGCACAACGTGTAGCCAAACAGCAGACCAATCAACAGTGCACCGTTTTGCGCCACCAATGTCTGCGGAACAAACCACAGGATTGCCGCGCCAGCAAGGTGCATCACCGCCATCACCTTTTGCGAGGCAAAAAAGCGGTCTACCAGCATCCCTAAGACGAATGGCGACAGAATAGAGGCAATGGGCCCGGCTGAGAACGCATCGCCAATCAACAGCGACATGTTGTGCTGGCTCATCACCAGCCCCAGCGTGACGGACCAACTTCCCCAGATAAAGAACTGTAAGAACATCATTAGCGACAGCCGGGGGACCAGCAGCCGGTACTGTACGCTCTGTTTTCCACTACTTTCGGTTGTTGACACCATTTTTGCCCCATCCTTAAAAAGTAATCGATTACAAATTAGATTCAATAGAAAAGTAATCGATTACAAAACAAAGATCCTGTCAGCAGCAGCAAAATTGCGAGAACGGTCACGATAAACGTTGAGTGAGGATCCGATCCCACCCTGACGATGGGATCGGTAATAACAAGATCGGTAGAAACTTAGCGGGACTTACGACGCAGCAGTTTGAAGGCAACAAACAGGAACAGGATCCACACTGGCAGCAGGATAGCTGACAGGCGCATCTCATCCATCGTACACATCAGCACCAGAATCATGCCAAGGAAAGCAATACACAGGTAGTTCCCTGCCGGATACAGCAGCGCTTTAAACTGCGTGTCACGTCCCTTACGACGCATCGCCGCCCGGAATCGCAGATGTGCCAGGCAAATCATAATCCAGTTCAGCAGCAGCGTTGCCACCACCAGCGCCATCAGCAGGCTAAAGGCCTTTTGCGGCAGTACATAGTTGATGAGTACCACCAGCGACGTAATAGCACCGGAAAGGATCAGTGAGTTCACCGGTACGCCGCGACGGCTGACGCGGGTTAAGAACTTCGGCGCGTTACCCTGAACCGAGAGACCAAATAGCATACGGCTGTTAGAGTAGACGCCACTGTTATACACCGACAGCGAAGCCACCAGGATGACAAAGTTCAGCGCAGAAGCCACTACGTTGCTGTCGAGATTATGGAAAATCATTACGAACGGGCTGCTGTTGGATTTCACTTCCACCCACGGGTACAGCGCCAACAGCACCACCAGAGAACCGATATAAAACAGCAGAATACGGTACACCACCTGGTTTACCGCCTTTGGAATGCTTTTCTGTGGATCCTGCGCTTCCGCGGCAGTAATCCCGATAAGCTCCAGCCCGCCAAAGGAGAACATAATCACTGCCAGCGACAGAATTAATCCGTTCCAGCCGGTAGCAAAAAAGCCGTTGTAACGCCACAAATTATCGATGCTTGCATGTTCCCCGCCGTTACCGGAAAACAGCATCCACACGCCAAAACCAATCATGCCGATAATGGCCAGTACTTTAATCAGCGCAAACCAGAATTCCGTTTCGCCATACAGACGTACGTTGACCAGATTGACGGCGTTGATGATCACGAAGAATGCCGCGGCCCAAATCCAGGTTGGAACATCGGGCAACCAGTACTGCATGTAGATCCCTGCCGCTGTCAGTTCAGCCATGCCGACCAGCACAAACATCACCCAGTAGTTCCAGCCGGACAGAAAACCCGCGAACGGTCCCCAGTATTTATAGGCAAAATGGGCAAACGATCCGGAAACGGGTTCTTCGACCACCATTTCGCCCAGTTGACGCATAATCAAAAAAGCGATGATCCCGGCAACGCCGTAACCCAGTAACACCGCAGGTCCCGCCATTTGAATAGCCGGGCCAATGCCCAAAAACAGGCCGGTACCAATTGCGCCGCCCAGCGCAATTAACTGAATATGGCGGTTTTGCAACCCTCGTTGAAGCGTCGGCTCGTTCGTCGACGCGGCATCAGACACGCTGGTGTCAGATGCAGTTGACGCGTTTTTCACGCCCTTCCCCTGTGTGGTTTTTATTGAAGGGGCTTCTTTTAACATTTCAACCTGGTTGTCGCAAGGCGCAATCGATTGGATACGCCGGGCTTCCTTGCCCAACGCACCGAGGCTCGGGAGAAAAACAATAGAAAGAAGGCGAGCTGTTATTGTTTATTCAGGTCAATACGTACCACGTTATCTGGCGCAGACGTAGAGTGGTCTTTATTAAATTTCTGTTTCACGGTGACAAACAGGGTTTGCCCATCCGCCGAGAGCAGCAAGCTGTTAGGGTTAGGTGGTAAATCCCAGCTTTTCTTCACGCTGTAATCGGTCGCATTCAGGCTGAGCAATTTCCCTGAATCACGCTGGGTAATATAGATTTCGTTGCGTTTTGCGTTAAATTTCACCGCCAGCGAATCACCCACATCCAATTTTTTCAGCAGCTTACCGGTATGGATATCCAGCACCAGGGTAGTCTTCGCTTTCGAGTTGTCGGTGACAAACAGGCGACCCGTTTGTGCGTCCTCCGCCATATTCAGCAACAGCGCAGGTTGTTCCCCCAGCGGTTGCCAGCGTTTTTCTACGCGCTGATTACGCGGGTTGATAACAAGAATTTCACCGCCGCCGTTAGCTGCATAAATTCGCTGCGTCACTTCTGAATAATGCAGTCCGGTCATCCATTTACCCGTATTTTTAATGCGGTTTTTTTGTTTCAGGGTTTCAGCGTCAACCACCCAAATCACCGCCGGATCCGCCACGGCACCAATATAGAGCAAACCGTTATGCAGCAGCACCTGCCGCGCACCATACGGGAAACCTTCTGAGTTACGTTCCGGGAACAGTACGCGATTTTTCACTTTGCCGTCAGCGGTATTCAGCGCGCTCAGGCCACCATCCAATGAGTTGGTGACATACACCGTTTTACCGTCCGGCGAGATAGCCATACCAAAGTTTTTCATATCGGTATGACTCAAGCCGAGCGTTTTAAGCGTTTTTGGATCCAGCTTGTAAACCACGCCGCCCTGCACATCTTTAAATCCTTCGGCGCTTGCAACGTACAACGCATCCCCTGCCGGGCTAAGCGCCATTTCATATAACCCATCCGCCAGCGCGCGTTGTTGCACATCACTGACGGCAGGTTGCGCTGTTTTTTCCGTAACGCTGGCGTTGCTGGCTGGCGTGGTATGCGCCGCACAACCGCTTAACGCCGCAGCAATCAGCAATGCCAGCGCGGATGTTGTTTTTTTCATTGTCGGGATCCTTACCAGAAGTAATACAGGGAGTTAATAACAAAAGAGAATGAGAACTATACGCATTATCTTTACTGAATCAAGAATAATTACCCGAGAGTAAAAAAACATGAAACAGAGGTTTGAAGATGCAGACAGGTGCGCGCGACTTCCGGTTTTTCATAATTACAGTGAATTATTCTGGACGAAAAGGCATCGCAGGCCACAGAATGCGCTTTACTGTTTTTCTAACATTTTCAAACGGGTGAACCTGTTGTACTTCAGCCACTCGTTTTTTAGCCAAGCCAGGCAATGACTGTCATGAATAAGATCATCAAACGACTGGAAATCGTCAAAAGCGCTATTGAACTGGAAGATGAGGAGATTATTTTCCAGCAGGTGGCGCATCTTAAAAATGAGCCTTTGTCAGTCGTACCTGGCACCATTGTGCAGGCGATCGAAGAACGACGCTTTGGTGATGCCCTGCGGGAAATCTCAGCCTGGCTGCAATCTCAACGGGCAGTCTCTACGTGGCAGGATCCCGCCATTGCCGCCAGTAAGCTGGAACTCAAAGCACTCGAAACACAGTTGCGTGACCTGATCGATAAGCGTAACACGCGCATTCAAATCCTCGATGATTTCAACGATCTGTATCACCTTCGTCTTGGACCGCTGATGAGCCGCATTCTCGAACTGCGTAAACAGCTCGCCGCCAGTGCCCAGCGCAAACAGGAAGCGGAGCAAAAACGCCGGGAAAAAGACTATCAATCCTGTCAGCACTATATTTCCCAGGCTGTTGATCAACTAGCCAGGCTCAAGCAGCACTGGATGAACCAGAATTCAGATTCGCGCGAATCGGTGGAAACACGCCAACGTATTCAGCAGCAAACTGAACTGATTACCGCCCTGCTGGCGGAGATTCGTGAGCTGGAAAACGACTTTTCTCGCCAGGATGACAGCGCAACCCGTCAGGCACAGGAAGAGGCCAGCCATGAATATGATGAATATCAGGAGCAGCAGCAGGATGCACAGCATCGTTTTAGCCGTGACCAGCGGCTTTCCTCTGATGAACGTAATGAGTTAAAACGCCTGTGGCGTCAGGCAAGCCGTCTTTGCCACCCGGACGTGGTAGCCGATGATCTGAAAGAGAAAGCGCATCAGATGATGGTGCAGCTTAACCAGGCGCGCCAAAATGCCGATCTTGCCACCGTCCGGGCGCTACTGACTCAATTGCAAAGCGGCCTCGAACCGATGATGGCCAGTGACCGATTGAACGATTTGCAGCATTTACGCAGCAAAATACAGCAGCTCAGAGAACAAATTAACGCGCTGCTCAAAGAGATTACCGAACTGGAAGCCGAAAACGCCTGGCGGCTTGCCACCTCCGTGACAGATAAAGAAGCCTACTTCTCCGATCAACAACGGGCGCTTACGGAAATCCGCAATACACTGGAACAGCAGGTACATCAGGTTGAACAGGAACTGTTGGCGGGCTAAGCCCTATCAGCAATAGCAATCAGAAAAAATAACCTCTTCAAGTGAGTTTTTAAAATTAAGCACAAAAAGCTAAAAATAGGATAATTCCCTAAAAACCTCACAACGCTAAGAATTATCAACCTGGATACTCGAGTTTCAGGTCGATAACTGCAAATTTAGCGATATTTCTCTCTTCCCCTCGACGCCCCTTCACTTTGTCCTGGTCTTGATTAAGAATTCTCCTACCCACCAGTAAGCCCATTAAGAAAAACGTATATCCATCTGAAATATAATGTTTTTCATGTAAATTCCCTCCAAAACAGATAGGAATACCCTGTCTTTATAGAAACCACTCAATCATTATTCATGCGATTCATAAGCGAAATCTATCAATCATTTACGCAGAGCTGAAATAAACGATTTATCTTAAATTTTAACAAAGTGTAATATCTACTTTAAGAATAGTTAATGATTCTAATAAATACAGAGAATATCTGTTTAATCTGGAATTAATAAGGATACGTTCACAACACAGAACGTAATACGAGATTTAATTAACATTTCACGCGTCGCAAGAAACTCTTTTTTAACCTACAAAAAGAGGCGGCTGCTTGCACCAAAATTTCAAGGAGATCGTTATGTCAAAGGCTATTTTTTTGGGTGACTCAATTTACCCTTGGCTAGGCATGCGAGAAATCCTACGTGGCTCATCATTATATATTGATATCGCGTATTACTCCTCCCAGACGCTCTCTGCTGTCAAAATGCTTCCTTATGAAACGGATTGCATCATCATTAATCCTGACAAATCAGATTTTTTAAAATATGCCAGGATTATCCGCAACATGGCTTTACGACCTGTCACCAAAATTATTGTTTTGGCAGATGAAGCTACTTTTACTCTTTTTCAAACCGTTTGTGGGAAGAACATGCTGTTTCTTGATCAAGATGCCAGTCTTGATCGGCTACACCATGCCGTTACACGTATCACAAAGAACAATAACCAACAAAATATCAAAGCATTACACAACAAGATCACAGCAAACGAATTCAACGTAATGATGATGCTTGCCCGAGGATGGTCACTGACACAAATCGCCGGGGCATCACAAAAAAGTGAAAAAACCATCGGGGCGTACAAAAGCAATATTGCCAGAAAACTCGGCAAAAATAACACCCGACTCAAGTACACCATTTCCCACTATAGCCAGCCGTAACTGACTTATTTAAGGACAATTATCACGGTTATTATTTAAAAAGGTTTTCTTTCGACTCGCTTTTTAATTCCGCATCGCACGGAAGGAAACCCTATTCCCAAAAATCTATTACCGGGTAGCACATCCGCGTGCCAACCATAGCCAACAACTCAATGTATTAACACATGCATAACAGGAATGTAGACGAGGGTTATATATGAACAAAGTTTACAGCATTATTTGGAACGCGGCGCTCGGTATCTGGGTGGTCGTTTCTGAATTAACCAAAGGAAAGAAAAAAAGCAGCTCGCGTAAAACGGTTGCGGTATTGGCAGCGGGTGCATTAAGCGCTGCTTCAATGCAGGTTTCCGCTGATCCGATTATCGACACCGGTGATCACAATATTTTCACCGACTACCAGGCAGGTATTTCCGTTGGGGATTATACGGGTATCCACGACTACGGGTTCTTATATAAAGATATCACTGCTGGTCAGGCGCTCAATATCAGCGGCGCGATCCCAACGATCGGTCCGGGTCAAAGTGGCGTTGTTGAATCAACGACCATCAGAGAACTGCTGCAAACAAACAAAATCACTCTTAAGGCCACCAGCCCTGACCAGAGCGTAAAAACGATTACTACCGCTGAAGAACTGGCGGAATACCTGACGTACAATCGGTCGTCGACGCCTTCACAGAGCACAGAATTTGATATTAACGACCCGGCGTTCCCTGGCGAACCTACAACTATTAAAGTATTTGACACCAATGAGTTAAGTAATTTTCTTACTGAATCCCAGATTGGCGATTCGGTATTAAACACCTACGATCCAACATTGTCTAAAATCTATAAACAATTTGGCATCGCGCTGGCGACAAATGGCTCCATAGCCAATCTGGATATTGGCAACGACACGCTCAATGTCCGGGACAAAGCCAATACCATTGAGTTACTGGCCAAAGACTCCTCCTTGCTTGAGGCTCAGGACGCAGGTAGTCAGGTTAACTGGCAATCCGATAACTATATAAAATTTAACGCCGCCCCAGTTATCCCTGAAAAAACATTCGCCGGTTCAGCGCAAACCTCCGTGTTTGGCGATGATGTAACACTCATGTCCTACGGCTATGATGCAGACGGTAAAGTAGTCGAAACGGGTACGCGCACATTTAACATTACCAGCACGCAGGAGCTGGCCGATTTTAACGACTGGCTGTTGGGTAAAAGCAGCGACGCAGCAGAAAACCCTGAAGGGCAAAAGGTCAGCCAACTGCAGTTGTGGCTGGATGTTGAAAACGGTGATATCACAACCGTCGCCGCCGCGCAGACAAAATACGCGGAGCTGATTGATGGCTTGATCAACTCCAGCAAGTCTTCAGACGTGCTTACCTGGGATTACGACGTTTGGACCGACGGCTTGTCGCATAGCAATAACGCGACCGCTGGCCGCGGTGAGCTGCATGCTATTTACGCCAACGGTGCAGGCACCTCCGGCACCCTGAACAAAGATGCGATTATTGCCGTTGACGGCAGTATCAATGGCGTAATGAAAGCTCTTAATGGCGGGGTTATCACTAACCTTGGCGAGCTGAACGCATTACGCACGTCTACCGGGCAGAGTCTGGCGATTGGCATGCTGGCAAAAGACGCGACGGCAACCAACAACGGGATCATCAACTCCGGGCTGTTTATCGACAAAGACGGCAACCAAAACGTCAACAGCTATGGCGCATTTGGCATGCAGGGGCAAGGCGCCAGCCAAATAGCAAACAACGGCACCATTAACCAGGCGATCACCACCGATAACTTTGGTACCGCGTCGGCAGCCGATCCCTGGAGTAAAGATGAGCCAGATTCTTCGCTGACGCTGGCTATTGGTATGCAATTGTCTGACGATGCGCAAGGGGTCAACAACGGTGATATCAACGTCGTGGACGGGCGCAAAAACGGTGCATCCTTTGCCAAAGGCACCGCTTATGGCGTAGAAGTCGCCGGGAATGCCACTTTCACTAACGCTCAGGATGCCTCAATTTATCTTGGTCGCGACGCAAGCGATCCGTCTAAAGATGTCACGATGGCTGGCGGCTCTAGTCTGAGCGCCGGGATCATGACCAAAAGTGCCAAAGAGGTGATTAACAACGGTCTGATCACGCTGGGAACCGGGATACGCAACGCCGCGGGAATTCTGGTCGGGAATGCCACAGGCAACGTTCTCAATACCGGCAATATCGTGATCAATGGAGGTTCTGACGGGGGCAGCAGTAAAAACTACGGCATCTCCGTACGCGACAGCGGCGCGGAAAATAATCAGGAAATCCGCAACGACGGCAAGATTAACGTAAATGGCACCAACAACGTGGGGATCCACGTTAGCGCCAATAACAAAAATGCCGAAGTCACCACCAGCGCTGCGGGCTCTATCGTGGTGGACGGAGAAGGCGGCGTCGGTAACCGTAACTACGCTATTTGGGCTGAAGGTGGCAGCAGCGGCCAGGCAGTGGTCAACGTTTACTCCAACATTACGCTGGATAAAGCCGGTAACATCGGTGTGCACGTACGTGATAACGCCATCGCTAACGTTGACAGTCTGAGTAGCCCGACATTCAACAACACCGATCAGATTGGTTATTACCTGTATGGTAAAGGCGCTACCGCCAATATTGGTCAGGCGGTGATGAATGACAATGGTCAGGATCGCACCACCATTTTCCGTATCGCCAATGGCGCATTGCTGGCCGGTAACACGACTAACCCGAAAGATCAGTCCAGTTCCAACCTTGATCTTACCCTCAACGGTAAGAATTCCGTGGGCGTTCTCGCCACCGGCGCTGGCAGTAGCGTAGATACTGGTGAAGCAACGTTTGCCGTTAAGGGCAGCGACTCAGCGGCACTGGTAATCGAAGGCGGCGCAAAAGGGACCATCAGTGATAAAACCACCATCAATTTAACCGGCGAAAGAACCATTGCCGGGGTTGTGGATGGTCAGGCTCACCAGTTGAATGGTCGCACGCAGGGTGATCCTACTAGCACCACCCTCACCTCGAACGCGAAGATTACCTCTGAAGCTAGCGGCAATGAGGTTATCGCCTATGTGGCGAGGAATCAGGGCAACCTGATCCTGGATACCAACTCGATTATTGATCTGGCCAGCGTCGACAGCATCGGTGTTGATGTTCAACAAGGCGGGAGCTTAACCAATAACTCTTCCAGCGCTCTGCATGTCAGCAACGGCATCGGTGTTAGAGCTTCAGGTGCCAGCGCACAGATCAATACACTGGGCAAAGTTCAGGTTGATAATGGTACTGCCGGGGTTCTGCTCACCCAAGGAGCCAGCCTGCTAATTAACGGTATTTCTGGCGACAGTATTACTACCGATGGCACCGCTGACGGTATTCGTCTGGCCGAAGGCGCTGGCGCTCTGTCCGCGCAAAATGTGGAGATCAGTGCAAAGGGTGACGGTGCTGGCATTCAAAACGATGCTAACAATAACAATATCCTGTTACGAAACGTCACCATAAACTCCAACGATGGCGCAGGCATCCGCACCAGCGTGGCGTTGACCATGACCGATAAAGACAGCGCTGGAAATATCCTCAACGTCAACGGGAAAGGTACCGGCTTCGCTTTTGAACAACGCGACGGCGGCTCGGTGACGGGCGATCTGACCATCGGCAAAGGCTACACCATTGAGGTGCTGAACAGCGAAGGCAGCGGTATCCGCGCTAATACCAACGGTAATGTCACCACCAATGCCGACATTAACGTGCATAACGACGCAGGCGGTTCGGCGATCATCGCGAAAAACGTCAGCGCCTTGACCAACAGCGGCAAGATTATCTCTGCCAGCACCACCTCACCGGTAATTGACGCCAGCGGCGACAGCAGTAAAACCATTACCAACACGGGAACCCTGCAGGCCATCAACGACACGGCCGTGGCCATTCAGTCCGGCAAAGGCAATGACACCATTGATATCAGCGGCGGTGTAACCAGCGGCGTAATCAATACCGGCGAAGGTGCAGACATCTTTAACTGGCGTAGTGGCTCCTATGCGGGTGAAGTGAATTTCGCCGGTACTGGCGGTAACAATAAAGCCAACATCGGCAATGTGACGCTGGATAAAACACGCCACATCACTACTGAAGCTGGTAGCGGCAACGCCCTCACCTTCACCGATACAAAAGGTGCGAAGATTGGTACGCTGGCGAGCGACAATCTGACCACTGGCACCAACATCGGCACCGGCTGGGATTCGCTGACCATCAGCGGCTCAAACGCGGATGTCCGCGTCGTAGAAAACCTGACACTGGCAAGCAAAACCATTGCCGTAAACAATGGCGCAACCCTGAGCACCGGCGACCACGTCGAGCCGACCAGTACTGCAGCAAGCATTGGCGATTACAATGTTACGACCCAGGGCACAGGCAGCCGGGTTATCTTCGATACCCAGGGTGATGCTTCAGCGGCGCAAATTTATCGCGGTATCATCAGCGGTGACGGGAAGTTCGAACGTGCGGCGGGCGGTACCACGATCTTCACAGCTAACAATACCTACACCGGCTCTACCACTATCGCTCAAACCGGTACGCTGCAGTTGGGTGACGGCGGAAATACAGGCGAAGTCAGCGCCGTGTCAGACATTATCGACAACGGCATATTGGCGATTAATCGCGCCAACACCGTGCTGCTCAACGGCGTGATCTCAGGTATTGGCGCGCTACAGCAAATCGGCGGCGGCATTACCCGTCTGAACGGCAACAACACCTATACCGGCGACACCACCGTTACCAACGGCACGCTGCTGGTGAATGGCGATCAAAGCGCGGCGCGCGGTGCCACCACCGTTAGCGGCACGTCCACACTTGGCGGTAATGGCACTATCGGCGGCAACGTGCTGATGAACGATGCCACGACCCTCAGCGCCGGTGACGGTGGTGCGGGTACGTTATCCATTAACGGTAATCTGCAGCTTGGTAGCAAAACGACTTCCGCTTTCGAACTGGGTCAGGCCTATACGCCAGGCGGCGCGCTAAACGATCTGATTAACGTCGCGGGCGATCTGCAACTGGACGGGACTCTGGATGTCACCACTTCACAGGGCGGTAACTTCGGACCGGGCGTGTACCGTATCTATAACTACGGCGGCACGCTGGATAACCAGACGCTGGAATTAGGCGCAATACCGGAGAGTCAGGATAAGAGCAATATTTTTGTCCAGACCTCCATCGACAAACAGGTCAACCTGGTGAACGCCAACGGCGTTACCCTGCAGTTCTGGGACGGCGCAACCGTCAATCAGAGCCACGGCGCGTCGGGCATTGAAGGCGACAGCAAAATTGACGGTGGCGATGGCAAATGGATGGCAATCGGCAGCCAGGGTGATAACAACTGGACCACCGCAACCGGTGAAGGTAACGCCCCTTGGGCACAGAAGTCCTTCGCCGTCTTCACCACCAAAGGCGGTACAGTTACCGTGGACAACGCCGCGGGAGAAGTTAACTTCTCCGGGGCACAGTTTGATGCCGATGGCTATGTCGTTAAAGGCGATGCGCTTAACGCGTATGCCACCACGGAAAACGCGACCCACGCAGGCCAGACGCCAGGAACTGGCGAACTGCTGCTGCGCGTTGGCGCCGGTGGCGCGGGGCAAAACTATACCGCGACCATTGAGTCTGTTATCCGCGAAGCCAGTACTGCTGATAAGCTGACGCTGGTGAAAACCGACCTTGGCCGTCTGATTCTCAGCGGTGACAACGAGTATCGCGGCGGCACGCGCATTGATGGCGGCACGTTGCAGATCTCCTCCGACAGCAATCTCGGCCAGAGCGGAACTGACCTGGCAATCAATAACGGTTCAACGCTGCAACTGGGCGCGGACCTGACCAGCAATCGCACCATCGAGCTGGGAGCGAATGAGAACGCAGCGGTGTTCGATCTCAATTCGCATCACTTCACGCCAACTGGTGAGATTACCGGCGACGGTAAACTGAAAGTCACCAGCAGCTCTAGCGATGCGGGCAGCACCTTGTCGCTCGACCGCGCAAACAGCTACAAAGGCGACACAGAAATTGCCGGTACCGGAAACGCCAACAATGTGACGGTCAACGTCAGCAAAACCGGAGCCTTTGGCAGTAACGAAAGCAGCACAGTGAACGTCAATAAGGGCGCGACGCTCAATGTCAGCGGGACAGATACCAGCCTGAAATCCCTGACCATGAACATCGCCGACAGCCTGTTAACGCTGGCAGATAACGTCACCGCAGCGAGCGCAATGCTGAACCTGACGGGCACGGCGAAAGCGGTGTTAACCAACAACGCCACCGCGGGCAACGCGACGGTTAACGTGTCAAAAGACAGTACTCTGGCGCTGGAAGAAGACGCCAGCGGCGGCAATGCCACCGTGAACAACAGCGGGCTGATGACCTTTGCTGACCTGGCGATGGCAGAAAATACCGTCGTTAAAAACCTGGCGGGCGGTAAGGTCGATATCAGCGCAGTCGACAGCGCAACATCGATCGGCTCGTTGTCCGGCGCGGGTAATGTCGAACTGGGCAATAAAGAGCTGTCGCTGGGTAATCTACATCTTGATGACACCATCAGCGGCATTATCAGCGGCAACGACGGCAGCCTGGTGAAAATCGGTGACGGCACGTTAACGCTGACCGGCGACAACACATACACCGGCACCACGGACGTCAATGAAGGCGTACTGCTGGTCAACGGTAATCAGTCTGCGGCTACCGGCCAGGTGACAGTGAAATCCGGGGCAACGCTCGGCGGTAACGGGATTATTGGCGGCGCGGTTGATGTACTGGACGACGCTCATATTACCGCGGGTGCAGCTATCAACAGCGTGGGTAAACTGACTACCGGTTCGCTGACGCTCAGTGATAACGCACAGCTGGATTATCAGTTTGGTCAGGCTTACACCCCGGGCGGTGCTTTCAACGACTTGATTGACGTTAATGGCGATCTGACGCTCGACGGTAAGCTCAACATTGAAACCTCACCGGGCGGCAGCTTTGATGTCGGCGTCTATCGCGTCATCAACTACACCGGCACATTGACCAACAATGTGATGGATATTGCTAACGCGCCGGAAGCGGCTGACAGCCTGTACGTGCAGACATCGGTGAAAAATCAGGTCAACCTGGTCAACCACGCAGGACTAACGCTGCGCTTCTGGGACGGCACCGGTGGTGAAAATGGCGAGCTGAAAAACAACGGCGTCATCAACGGCGGCGACGGTATCTGGCAATCCAGCCAGGGTAACGACAACTGGACGACCGATGAATCAACGCCGGAAGGCGCGCTGAACGCACCGTTTACCGATGCTGCGTTTGCCGTCTTCCAGGGTGAAGCAGGCAACGTGACCGTCGATAACAGCAAAGGCGACGTCATTATCAGCGGCGCGCAGTTCGCCACCGATGGTTATCGCGTGGGCGGCGAAGCCATTACCACCGATACGGCCAACACCCTGATTCGCGTTGGCGATGGCACAGTAGACGGCGCCAACTACACCGCGACTATCGACAGCGTGATCCGCGGTACCGGCGGCCTGAATAAAGGCGATCTCGGTACCCTCATCCTCACGGGTGACAACACCTACAGCGGCGGAACGACCATCACCTCCGGGACGCTGCAGGTAGCGGGCGATACCAACCTGGGTGCGGCAAATACGGGAATTACCTTTAATGGCGGTACGCTGAAGTATGGCGAAGCGTTTGATACTGCCCGTCAGGTGACGCTGGAATCCGGCGGCGGGACATTCGACACCAACGGGCATGACGTTTCTCTGCTAACGGAAGTCGAAGGTAATGGTCAACTGACCAAAACCGGTAAAGGTTCCCTCACCCTGACGCTGGATAACACCTACACCGGTGGCACCACCATCGAACAAGGCGTTTTACAGTTGGGTAACGGCGGCGATATCGGCAGCATTCAGGGGGATGTCGTTGATAACGGCGTACTCAACGTCAATCGTGGCGATACCCTGGCGCTGACCGGCAATATCAGTGGTAAAGGCCAGTTGCATCAGACCGGTAGCGGCATTACCGAGCTGCAAGGTGAAAACAGCTACAGCGGCGCGACGTTGATCGCCAACGGCGTGTTGCAAGCGGGTAATGCCAACACCCTGAGTAGCGCATCTCACCACTATGTGGTCGCAGACACCACGTTGAACACTCAGGGTTACAACCAAACGGTAGCGGGCCTGAGCAACGGTGGCGATGTCTCGCTCATCGGTCAGCAGACTGGCACAACCTTAACCGTCAAAGGGGATTACACCGGCGAAAAAGGGACTATCAACATGGCGGCTATCCAGAATGGTAGCGGCGCAGGCATTGCCGACCGTCTGATTATCGATGGCGGTAAAGCCAGCGGTAGCACGCTGCTGGATGTCGATGGTTCTGGTCTCGGCGCGCCGACCATTGGGGATGGTATCGAAGTGGTGACAGCGCTCAATGGCGCAACCACCACCGCACAAACGTCGCGGGATGCCTTCCATCTTGCCGCCGATCGTATGGCTGCAGGTGCGTTTGAGTACCAACTGCATGCGGGTAATGCTCAGGGCCAGGGTGAAAACTGGTATCTGAGAAGTGAATACCGTCCAGAAACCATGCTGTATTCTGGCCTCGCCAGCGTCGTACGTCAGGGTGATATTAGCCTGTTGGGTAACATGCACCAACGTATGGGTGACGAGGTTAAACCGGGCATTGATGAAGACAATCGCGCCTGGGCAAGAATGATTGGCTACTCCGGTAAAACCAAACTGGATGATGCGGCCGGTACGCAAACCAGCTCCCATACCATGGGCATTCAGGTCGGCGTTGATATGTATGCTAACGAAAGCTGGAAAGCCGGGATGTATACCAGCATCCTTGATATCGACAGCAACGTGAAAGGCACGAAGACAGGCAGCGATGGCAAAGGCGGTAACATCGACGACAACGCATTTTACGTCGGCGGCTATGCTACCTGGTTCTCGGGTGACGGTATGTATGTTGATAACGTCCTGCAGTACGGTAACCATAAATCCCGCCTGGAGGCGACCGGGAACAACGGCTCGTATACGGTCAGAGGCAACACGCTGACGGCGTCGACAGAGGTGGGTAAATCGTTCCGTTTAGGTGCCAGCGTATGGAGTCTGGAACCTCAGGCTCAGTTGATCTACCAGTACAGCGACTTTGATAACAGCACGCTGGATGGTGTGACCCCAACGAAAGTGAAAATGGATACTGCGGATTCCTTTACCGCGCGTCTGGGCGTGCGTCTGGTCGCTGACTATGACACCAACCATGGCAAATTCCAGCCGTACGGCAGGGTAAACGTCTGGCAGGGTCTGGGTTCAAAAGACAAAACGCACTTTAGCAATGCGGTAGCCACCACCACGCTGGAATCTTCACAGCAGTACTCCAGCACTGAAGTTGCAGCCGGCCTGTCATGGTCCATCGACAGAAACCTGCAGGTCTACGGTGAGCTGGGTACGCAATTCAGCAACGGCGGCAGTAAGTCGCAGGTAGAAGCGCCGGTCAATGCCTCTATCGGCTTTAAGAAATCGTTCTAAGCTGACATAAACTCACCAGCCCCCTGTTCTGCAGGGGGCTTTTTTTTGCCGTTCAAAGCCGCCTGATGCGCTACGCTTATCAGGCCTACAGACTTAACAGCAACGCGGAACAATCAAGGATTTGGGAAACGTAAATAAGGAGGGATTAACGATTATATTGTGCTAAGAGTGAAGGGATCTCTTCTGCCAGCACTGGGGGAGAAATGAAAAAGCCTTGAATTTTGTCACAACCAATCTGCATCAACCGCTCCAGCTGGGACTGGGTTTCCACCCCTTCGGCAAGAACTTCAATGCCAAAATTATGCGCCAGTGAAATAATACCCTCAACAATCTTTGTTGATCGGGTGTCGGGCTCAATACCGGTGACAAATTCCTTATCAATCTTTAAGGTGTCAAAAGGATATTTCAACAGGTAATTAAGATTAGCATGGCCGGTTCCAAAATCATCAAGTGCAAGCTTGACCCCTATCGCCTTTAATTCTTTCATATTTTTAGCCGCAATCTGGCTGTCACACAGCGGTGACGTTTCCGTGACCTCTATTTGGCATCGATGGACCGGCAATCCGGAAGTGGCAAGATTTTGTCTGACGCGTTGGGGTAACAGAGGATCGCAGAATTCAAGCGCGGAAATATTGACGGATAATACAATGGGGTCAGGCCAGGAAGTTGCAACATCCCACGGAGAGTGAGTAACCATATCTTCAATGGAAATAATATTGCCGCTATCTTCCAGTAAGGTAATAAAAACATCGGGAGAGATCATACCCATCTGAGGACTATTCCAACGCATTAATGCTTCAAATCCGCTTATACGCTGGGCATGCAAATTGAAAATAGGCTGATAAACCATATAAAGTTGACTGGTATTCAAAGCCTTTTCAAGCGCAGTTAGCACCTCATTGGAATTAAACATTCCCCTCTCCCTCTACAAATCATAAAATTAAAAACCAGTCAAAATCACTCCCAAATTGTATCTACTATTAGGTGTATTACATCAGAAAAGAATGGTCAGGTTAGGGTAAAAAAGACATAGGATGGGTAAATCTGACAATTAACTTATTTAAATCAGAGGTATTGGTCAGGCCAAGCTTGGCGACGACTCTCATCTTATGTGCCTGAATCGTTTTATAGTTCAGGCTAACTAACTCAGAAATTTCTTTGGCTGTATAACCACTTACCAGTAAGTTCAGGATCTGCTGTTCTCTTTCGGTTAATCTCTTCTGCGAACGATACAGTCGGGGGTTCCATTTCCCGACTGATAATGTTGCCAATTGACCAAAATCACGCAGTGAAGATTTTTCAGTCAAAACTATTGTTTTTTCGACATATAATAACTCTACGCATAATTTCGCCACCAAACTATCAGCAACAATCACCACGACGTTATTATAAAATTTGAATCGGTTTTTATTCAAAAACTGAACAATGTCTGAACACGCTTGTTCATTATCAATGATATTAAAAACCATGGTTTGATGCTGGCATAATGATGACTGATGCAACATATCCTCAAACTGGAATGTTTGTATCGGTACATGTTTGCTGGTCAGGTAGGCAAACATACCATTGCCCACAAAATTATCACTGCCACACATCAACATCCTGTTCACCGTTCCTTATAAGCTTCTAATCTTGTTACTCATTAAAAATTTAATAATGATTTTCTCGACTTCAGTCTCTTCACGACGATTTTTAAAGTCGAACTCACATGAGATCTGATGACAGGAATACAACTGGTTATCCTCATCAAATTCATTGATCGGGACGACATCGATCACTTTTAAGTCCAGTTGTAAACTGCCAAATGTATCGAAATCCAGAGATGCATTTTTAATCACCGCATCTTTATAAAGAAAACGGGCGTTTACATCTTTAACGATTAACGCACAACCACCCTGCGAGATATTTTTAATCTTGAGAGAGTAGTTTTCTCCATTTTTGTAACGACCAAAACAGAAAAAGTCATAGCCTTTCAGGAATGAAAAACGCTGATTTTGTCTCTGCTGGGCAAAGAAAATCATATCCGGGATGAAGTAGGATAATCCTGCTTCCGCACCTGCTGACGAGGTTTGTTCGAACCTGGCAGTAAATTTTACAATCCCGCTTTCGCTGTGCAGGATAAAGTATTGGACCTTTTCAGGAACAATGTCTCCGTGTCCGGAGATGACAAACCGTTCGAAATCAACTTTCTCTAACTGCGTGATAACGCTACTGTCTCCACACAGGATTTCCAGTTTCGTTTTCTTATGAAGCTCTTCACGAAGGATAGCGATGATTTCAAACTTGTCTTCCTTTGCTAAGCCAAAGCTCATTCTAAAACCCTTATTTCCATATTTAAGATATGTCCCGCTTTTGGTTACTCACAAAACGCGAGATCAGCATCCACCCCTGGTGCTTAATTACCATAGTGGATTCCATGTCAAACAGTTGGTTAAAAGTTAAGTTTTTAACTATCTTTAGTCAGTTATTGATACGTAAAAACATTTAATCAGGATTAATTCTAGCTCAAGCCAGGCCTTAAACCACGCGAACTTGCGTACTGGCTATAACAAAAGCGAATAACAAAATTTTTTAAAATGAGGTTTTGAGATAACAAATAGCAAGAATTGTACAGAAAAAAATAAAGCCATCATGATGGAGGGGCTAAGCAACATGCGGGTTGGCGTGCTATCGCGGGGGGATAAGAGAAGATGTTTACTGCACTCTATCATTAACTAAAAATATAGCTCTGACTCGTTATGCTTCTAAATTGAATAATTGCAATTTATATATACTTAATAAATTTACCTTAAGTCAGAAAAAAAGCCAGCATCCTGCTGGCCCGGTAAGTACCGAATCGAACTATAGTGGCTTGCTATCTTACAGAGGGCACAACGTTAAAAATTCAATACCGCTGCTTAATTATTGATCGGGATGAATCTGCGATGATCATCACTGCTCCCGCCAACATTAACGTGTCTTTCAACACCAACCGCCCGGCGCCTGACAAGTACGGAAATCCGTGGTGTAAATCACCCAGCGGCATTACCCACGCTTCTGGTGTGGTTATTAAAAATGATAAGGTAACAATTGGTGTGGCAAATGCCAGAACGCCGCCAATTAATCCCAACCAGCGGCTAACAGGATTAGCCAGCACCAGCAAAGCGATAAGAACTTCGACTACGCCCAGGCCATTTGAGAACGTATACGTGTTATTCGCCGTCTGCCATTCACGAGCCTGCGGTTTGAATTCACCTTCGTGGGTTAAATGTTGTTTGTATTCTTCTGGATGCTCATAAAAAAATGACATTACCGGACTATTGGCGACAAACGGCGTAATGCTGTCGGCTTCGTAAGGTACAAATTTTAATAAACCAATCCAGATAAAAACAATCGCGATACTCAGGCGAATCAAGGTTAATCCAACTCTATCGCCTTTGCCCAATATACGAAGATACTTTTCCATCCCGGCTCTCCTCACTTGTACAAAATTGCCGTTGCGTGAGTGCTGCTATCAATGCGCATTGAGGTAATTTTCCAGGAAGTCGCATTCTTTTCCTGCGCCAGTTTCGCAATGGCATCTTCCATCACGGAAGGAGAGCCAGACACGGCTGATACGCTAACGTGGGCAACCTCTGTTTGCGCTAACGCGGAAAATGTCACCGGAGCAGTCAGTAACGCAGTCATTAGTAACGTAGACTTAAACATGTTCATTTCTATTTCCATTAACGAGTTATTTCAGTGGGAATATAATAAAACATGTCACTTTATTTTATTTCATCCGTAACGCCAGAATAACTGTCAATTAGTATCAGGAGTATAAAAAACAAATAAAAAAAGCCCCACACGGGTGGGGCAAATATGCAGACTACGTTATTATCATTTTATGAGAGAAAAGAGATCGTTTAATGATTCGCTCATACTTGGATGGGTAAATATCTGGTCACGCAATGTGGTATAAGGTAACCCCGCGTCCATAACCGTCTTGATGATATTAATCATTTCATGAGAATCCACGCACAGCAGCGATACGCCTAATATTTGTTTCGTTTCACTATCCACCACCGCTTTAAGAACACCAAGCGTATCATTCATCACCCGCGCTCGCGGGATAGCCGCTACCGGCAACGTCACGACTTGCACCGCCGCACCGCTGGCGCGAGCCTGTTCTTCAGTCATTCCTACGCGGGAAAGCGGCGGCGTCATAAAGACGGAATACGGTACATTTTGACGATCGCCCGTGTTACGTAACCCCTCGCCCAGCAGGTTGTCGCGCACAATACGGAAGTCATCCAGCGAAATATAGGTAAATTGTAATCCACCAGTGACATCGCCCATTGCCCAAATATTGTCTGCCGATGTACGCAAATATTTATTCACAACAATGGCACCACGATCGTTTACATCCACACCCGCTTTCTGCAATTGCAGGTTTTCTGTCGCCGGTTTGCGACCTGATGCTACCAACAGCGCATCCACCGTCTGGGTCCCCTCCGGCATGTGCAGCTGTACTGCACCATCATGAGAGGAGACCGACTGCACGTTGGCATTGAGGATCAACTCGACACCTTTGTCGCGTAAAATGTTGGCGATAGCGTCAGCAATATCCCGGTTCTCACGAGGCAAAAACTGCGGAGCTGCTTCATAAATAGTGACTTTGCTACCAAAGTTGGCAAACATCGATGCGAATTCAACGCCGATATACCCACCGCCCAAAATGCCCAGACGCTCTGGACGTTGCGTCAAATTCAACAGCCCGGTGCTGTCAAATACGCCAGGTGTCGTGGTTAATCCCTCAACGTTTGGAATCGTTGACTGGGCGCCAGTATTAATAAAGATTTTCTCGCCGCTCAGCTCAATCTCGCCTGTTGACTGCACGACTCGCACAGTATGGTTATCAACGAATTCAGCACGACCTTCAATCACATCCACGTTTTCCAGATCGGCAAGATTATGGAAATTTTTATCGCGCAGAAAACTGACAACAGAGGCCTTGCGTTGCATTGCTTCGGCAAAGTCATGCTGAAGTTCAGCATCATGTACCAGGGTTTTGGTTGGGATACAGCCGATGTTGATGCATGTCCCGCCATACATGGTGTTTGACTGTTCAATAATCGCTACCCGCCAACCCGTTTTGGCCAGTGTTGCCGCCAGCGTTTTACCCGCTTTGCCAAATCCAATAATAATCGCCTGATACTGATTCATGCTGTCTCTCCGCCAAGTCACTGTTCGTTTGATGAACTGAAATATAGCTCTAACTCTGCCAGAACAATGTATCCACAACTCGCCAATAACTGTCAGATCGTCTAAATCAGCCTTAAAGATGACTAACATTTCGAGAATGAATTATTACACTAACACTTTGAAGGTATTAATATAATAATAAAATAAAGAGATAATATCGTTTCAATAAACGACAACAAAAAATGTTCAGGAGTCTCCATGGATGCCCTTAGCCGATTACTGATGCTTAACGACCCACAAGGCTCGATCGATCAAAATTGCCTGCTGAGCAGGGACTGGCAACTGCCGCACGCAGCAGGTGAATTGTCCATTATCCGCTGGCATACGGTCACACAAGGGGCAGCCCAACTGGACATGCCCGATGGGACATCTTTTACTCTGCGGCCCGGTACTATCGTGATCCTGCCGCAAAACTCCGCACATCGGCTCTGCCAGTCTGGCGATGAACAAACACACATTGTTTGTGGCAGCCTTCGATTGCACGCTTCCTCACGCTATTTTTTAACTGCGTTACCGGAAGTATTGGTTCTGGCACCTGATGAAAATAGCCCTGTCAGCCATTGGCTCAAGGCCATGATTGCGTTGATGCAACAGGAATCCATGAGTACTCTGCCAGGTTCCAGTGTAGTCTGCAGTCAACAATGCGCCACACTGTTCGCCTTAGCCGTTCGCGAATGGTTAACCAAGGCGACCCCCGTTCAAAACGTGTTGAATCTACTGCTTCATCCCAAACTAGGGGCTGTCGTCTTCATGATGCTGGAGTCACCGGCGTTTGCCTGGACCGTCGAAGAATTGGCGAAACGTGCACATATGTCGCGGGCCAGCTTCGCGCAGCTATTTCGTGAAGTCTCAAACTCCACGCCGCTCGCAGTATTAACCACTTTACGCCTGCAATTCGCTGCCCAGATGCTGTCACGTGGGTCGCAGCCATTGGTTGTGGTGGCCGAGTCGGTAGGCTACGCCAGCGAATCGTCATTCCATAAAGTCTTTTTACGGGAATTTGGCTGCACGCCGGGTGAGTACCGCAAACGCGTGAAGGCACTGGAGGTATAACGCGGCGCCTGCTTCGGCAACAAATCCGAATGCAGGCGCGCGCTTTAGAGTATTATTTTTGACCGCGGTGTCTGTGCAGCCACATCAGCTTATACGCAGCCGGAATAATGAATAGCGACAGCAATGGTGCGGTGATCATGCCGCCAATCATCGGCGCGGCTATGCGGCTCATGACTTCTGAGCCTGCTCCCGTCCCCCACAAGATAGGTAACAGACCCGCGATAATCACCGCCACAGTCATCGCTTTTGGCCGCACGCGCAGCACAGCACCGTGATATAACGCTTCATCCAGCTTGTCCGCCGTAAAGGTTTGCGGATTTTCCAGCGCGGGTTCGGCTTCAATAGCGTGGCGCAAGTACATCAGCATCACCACGCCAAACTCCGCAGCAACACCTGCCAGGGCGATAAATCCGGTTCCGGTTGCAACCGACATATGGAACCCCATCCAGTAAAGGAACCAGATACCGCCCACCAGCGCAAAAGGCACACTGGTGATAATCAGCAGCGCTTCGCCAAAGCGACGGAAGGCCAGATAAAGCAATACGAAGATAATCATCAGCGTCATTGGCACCATCAACTTGAGCTTATGGCTGGCGCGCTCAAGCAGCTCGAATTGCCCCGAAAACGCCACACTGGTCCCCGGCTTTAACTGGACCTTTTCAGCAATAGCCTTTTTCAGATCGTTCACCACTGAGACCATGTCACGATCTCGGGCGTCGATGTAAATCCAACTGGTTGGTCGCGCATCTTCGGTTTTCAGCATCGAAGGCCCCGAAACCACCGTCACATCGGCGACATCCGCCAGCGTAATTTGCTGTTTCATGGGCGTCAGAATCGGCAGATTACGCAATGCTTCCGGGCTATCACGATAGCTCTGCGCATAGCGCAGGTTGATAGGATAGCGTGCAATCCCTTCCACCGTTTCGCCCACCATTGCCCCTCCTACCGCTGAAGTGACAAACAGCTGCACAGCACCTACAGTCATGCCGTACCGGGCCGCTCTTTCACGATTAATATCTACGTTGAGATAGCGTCCGCCCACCAGACGCTCGGCCAGCGCCGAAGATACACCCGGCACGGTTCTGGCCACCTCTTCAATTTGCTCGGCCGTGGCGTCGATATCTGCCAGAACATTACCCGACACCTTAATGCCAATTGGGCTTTTGATCCCCGTAGAGAGCATGTCGATACGGTTACGAATCGGCGGAACCCACAGATTCGCCAGGCCCGGCAAGCGTACTGTTTTGTCCAGCTCGGCGATGATTTTGTCCATCGTCATCCCCGGACGCCACTGGTCCTGCGGCTTCAGTTGGATCGTCGTTTCAACCATTTCCAGCGGCGCGGAGTCTGTTGCGGTTTCTGCCTTACCGGTTTTACCAAACACGCGCGCCACTTCCGGAACGGTCATGATCAGCTTGTCGGTTTTCTGCAGCATGTCCGCTGCCTGCGCCGCTGAGATCCCCGGCAATGTCGAAGGCATATACAGCAGGTCGCCTTCGTTAATCTGCGGCAGGAATTCACCACCAACTTTATTCAGCGGGTAGATAACCGTCAGTATTGAAAGCACCGCCACCAGAATAGTGGTCTTGGGCCAGTGCAGCACCTTCAGCAACAGCGGATGGTAAATACGGATCAGGAAACGGTTAAGCGGGTTGCTGCTTTCTGCCGGTATTTTTCCGCGGATCCAGAATCCCATCAGGATCGGGATAACCACGATGGCCAGAAACGCCGCGCCTGCCATCGCATACGTTTTGGTGAACGCCAGCGGACCGAACAGTCGCCCCTCTTGCCCCTCAAGCGTGAAAATGGGGATAAACGACAACGTGATGATCAACAGGCTGATGAACAATGCCGGGCCGACTTCTACCGAGGCGTCAGTAATAACCTTCCAGCGCGTTGCGTTATCAAGCTTTTCATTCGGATGCTGATGGCCCCACTCTTCGAGCCGCTTATGGGCGTTTTCAATCATCACGATTGCGGCATCAACCATCGCCCCGACGGCAATGGCAATTCCCCCTAGCGACATGATGTTGGCGTTCAAACCCTGGAAATGCATCACGATAAACGCGATACACAGCCCCAGCGGCAAGGAAATAATCGCCACCAGCGCCGAACGTAGATGCCACAGGAACAGTGCGCACACCAGCGCCACGACGATAAACTCTTCCAGCAGCTTGTAGCTGAGGTTATCAATGGCGCGATCGATGAGCTGACTGCGATCGTATGTTGTAACGACCTCTACGCCTTCCGGCAGGCTGCTTTTCAGCGTGTCGAGTTTGGCTTTAACGGCAGAGATCACCTCACGCGCATTTTTACCGGAACGCAGGATAACCACCCCGCCCGCGACTTCGCCTTCGCCATTCAGTTCGGCGATCCCACGGCGCATTTCCGGCCCAATCTGTACGCGCGCCACATCGCGCAGGTAAACAGGTACACCGTCGGCCCCTGTTTTCAGGACGATGTTATTAAAATCATCGAGCGTTTGCAGATATCCACTGGCGCGGACCATATATTCCGCTTCAGACATCTCAACAGATGAGCCGCCCGCTTCCTGATTCGACGTATCCAGCGCCGATTTCACGTCCGCCAGGCTGATGCCATATTGCGTCAGCTTCATCGGATCGATAACGACCTGATACTGTTTAACCACGCCGCCTACCGAAGCTACTTCCGCCACGTTAGGAATCGTTTTTAACTCATACTTTAAAAACCAGTCCTGAAGAGAACGTAATTCCGCCAGATCATGTTTCCCACTGCGATCCACCAGCGCGTACTCAAATATCCAGCCGACGCCCGTGGCGTCCGGTCCCATTTCCGCGCTAACGCCAGCCGGTAATTTTCCCTGAACCTGGTTGAGATACTCCAGTACGCGCGAGCGCGCCCAGTAAGGATCGGTACCATCTTCGAAAATGACGTACACGTAGGAATCACCAAACTGCGAGAAACCGCGCACGGTTTTCGCGCCGGGTACCGACAGCATGGTGGTGGTCAGCGGGTAGGTCACCTGATTTTCAACAATTTGCGGCGCCTGCCCCGGATAGCTGGTTTTGACGATCACCTGAACATCAGAGAGATCGGGCAGCGCATCAACCGGCGTATTGATGATGGTCCAGGTTCCCCAGACGCTAAGAAACAGCGCCCCCATCATCACCAGAAAACGGTTTGCCACCGAACGACGGATAATCCATTCAATCATTTATCATGTCCTCAGTGTGAATGGGTCGCCTGGGCTGGCATGGCGGCTGCGTCTTGCGCCTTACTGTTCTGGGCGCGCATACGGTCCAGTGCGCCAGAGATATTCGCTTCAGAATCAATCAGGAACAGGCCACTGGACACCACTTTTTCGCCTTCGGTCAGGCCGGAGCGGATAGCCGTCAGCCCCTGGGATTCATGGAATACCGCAACCTGTTTCGGCACAAATCGGCCTTCGTTATCAACGGTGATGACCCGCTGCTCGGTACCCGTATCAATCAGTGCTTTAGACGGGATCAGCAGCATTGGCTCGCTTTGTGTTTTCAGTTGCAGGTAAGCATTCATCCCGGGCTTGAGCGCCTCGTCGGGGTTATCGACCTGTAAACGGAGCTGGAGCGTACGCGTGGTAGCATCAACGCTTGGTAAGATACTCCACTTGCTGATGGTGAAAGGCTTATCCGGCCAGGCGGGCACGGTGATGGTAAATTGCGAGGCATCTTTAATCAGCCAGGCGATAGATTCCGGGACCGACGCGCTAACCCATACCGGGTCCATACCCTGAATTTTCGCGACCACATTGTCTTTGGAAATGTTCATACCGGTACGCAAATCGAATGCGGTGATCACCCCATCGATAGGCGCTTTCAGAGTAAAGCGGGTCTGAATTTTACGCGTCGATTTTAAGCGCTGAATATCCGCTTCAGGCATTCCAGCCAGACGTAATCTCTCCAGAATCCCTTCCACCTGCGTCGCGCTGCCGCCCGTTTCCCGCAGCAATAAATATTCGCTCTGCGCCTCAACCCAATCAGGAATAGTCAGGTCGATCAGCGGCGAACCCTTCTTAATTTTGTCCCCCACGGTCAGCGGGTAAACCTTCTCGATAAAGCCCGCAGAGCGTGCCTGGACAATAACAAACTGGTATTCGTTATAACTAACGTTGGCCGGGAAAGTTTGCGCGTAGTGCAGTGGTCCACGACGCACTGGCTCTGTTTTCAGCCCCAGGTTCTGGGTCTGTGTAGGATCGATGCGCACGCCTGGTGATGATGCGTTCGCGGTCTCTTCATCGGCATATTTCGGGATCAGATCCATATCCATAAACGGTGATTTACCCGGTTTATCAAAGCGCGTGTTCGGATACATGGGGTCATACCAGAACAACACTTTTCTGGCTTCTTTTTGCTGAACTGGTCCGGCTACAGACGATATTTTTGCCGATGAATAATAAGTATAAACACCGACAGAAATAATCCCGCCGGCAATCATGCTACCGAGAATAAGCGCGGTATTTTTAATATTTAAAGACGCCATAGTGATTTCCATTGCGCGATAGTCTCGCCCGCGTTCGCAAAAACCCGGGCAAGAATAAAAGAGACCAGCGAGAACGTTATTTACTGATGTGAATATCGCGTAACACAGAGAGATTTCCCTGCTGAACAAACGTAAACGCGACCTTATCGCCTGGCTTAATATCATCAGCCTTCGTATCAGCAACCAGCGTAAAGCGCATCGTCATGGCCGGCCAGTTCACCGCTGGAATAGGGTCATGTTTGATCGTGATTTTTTTACTCTCCATATCAACAGCTTCAATCACCCCGGTAGCGCTAATACGTTGTTCCTGTTGAGCCGCTGGCTGCATATTCATCATCTCGCCATGCTGATTTTCATTGGCCTGGGCGTTAAACATAACCACAGAGAAAAGGCTAAACAGTACGGCTTTGGCGGTAGTATTCATACATCATGCTCCTGAAAAGTTAATATTAAGGATTACTCCACCCAACCGCCGCCTAAGGCAGCAAACAGTTTAATTTCATTAACCTGTTGGGCGTAATTAAGATCGAGCAGCGATTGCCGCGTAGCGAATAAAGAACGTTCTGCGTCTAATACTTCGATATAGCTAACTGCGCCATTCTGATAAAGCGCTCTGGCGCGCTGTAGTGTGATTTGCAATGAATCCAGATAACGCTGCTGCCCACTAATTTGATCGGCAATGCTTTGGCGTAACACCAGTGCATCCGCCACTTCTTTAAACGCGTTCTGAATTTTTTGTTCGTAATTCACTACCGACTGTTGCTGGCGAATTTCTGCCAGGTCGAGATTGGACTGATTACGTCCGGCATTGAAGATTGGAATATCTATTTTGGGGACAAAATTCCACATGCCGCTGGAGGCATTAAATAAATTGGAAAGATCGCTACTGCTACTGGACACGGAACTGGTCAACGTTATCGACGGAAAAAATGCCGCCCGTGCAGCACCGATATTGGCATTTGCCGCCAATAATCCGTGCTCAGCTTCCATAATATCCGGGCGCTGCAACAGTATTTGCGACGAAAGCGATGGCGGCAGCGTTACCGGTTTAATATCCCCACGGCTGCGCGCCTGGTCATCGGGTAATTTCCCGTATGTACCCAGCAACAGTTGCAGCGCGTTATTGGCCTGTGCCAACTCACCTTTACGCTTGGCAATTTCGCTACGCGTACTTTCAATCACGCCGCGCGCTTGTTCCAACGCCAGTACGTTGGTGCTACCGGTTACCAGTTGCTTCTCTACAAAAGCGTAAGAGCGCTGATAGTTTTGCAGCGTTTCTTCGGCAACTTGCAACTGCGCGTAAGCCAGACGCTGGTTGAAATAACTTTGCGATACGTTGGAAATTAATAAGATATGCACCGCCCGACGCGCCTCTTCGCTGGCGAAGAAGTTCTGCCGTTCGACTTCACTCATATTTTTAAGCCGCCCAAAGAAATCCAGGTCGAAACTGAGATTGAGTCCAGCTTCGAATTGACGATCGGTGCTGCTATCACCTTTTAATTTACCGCTGTAGGTACCGCTGGAGCCTGCCGTGATTTGCGGATAACGGTCAGCGTCCGTGACGCCATACTGCGCTCGCGCTTCCTGAACCTTCAGCGTCGCCATGCGTAAATCACGGTTATTGATCAGCGCTTCACCAATCAACGCCTTCACCTGGTCGTCAACAAAAAAGGTTCGCCACCCCGTGTCCTGGTATTCACCAGGAGCCGATACCAGGGAATTCTGGCTTAAAGAAAATTGCTGTGGCACCGGCAAGGCCGGGCGCTGATAGTCCGGCGCCAATGAACAACCAGCGAGCACGAATATAGCGCTGAGAGTAAGAAGCTTAAATTTGCTCATAGTTCTTCTCGTCCTGACCGGACTGATGTCCCTAAAATAAGTAGGAATTTATAGTCTTGTACTTTAACGAAGTGACTCTGTTTAACCGGTGACAGGAAAATGACAAAACTGTCATTTTCCCAATAACAGATTGCTATCCGATCCCGCTTCCCTAGAATTGAAAGTCCGCACAACCAGCGCGAGAAGGAGAATGCGATGAAGGTTTTGATAGTCGAAGATGAGAAAAAAACCGGTGAATACCTGACGAAAGGCCTGACGGAAGCGGGTTTTGTTGTGGATTTGGCGGATAACGGCCTGAACGGGTATCACCTGGCGATGACCGGCGATTACGACCTGCTCATACTCGACATCATGCTGCCGGATGTAAACGGCTGGGATATCGTGCGGATGCTGCGTTCCGCCAACAAAGGAATGCCCATTCTTCTCCTCACCGCACTGGGTACCATTGAACATCGGGTTAAAGGTCTGGAATTGGGTGCTGATGATTACCTGGTTAAACCGTTTGCCTTCGCCGAACTGCTGGCACGGGTCAGAACGCTGCTGCGCCGGGGCGCTGCGGTGATTGTTGAAAGCCAGTTTCAGGTCGCGGATTTAATGGTCGATCTGGTCAGCAGGAAAGTCACCCGCAGCGGTACGCGCATCACCCTGACCAGCAAAGAGTTTACGCTGCTTGAGTTTTTCCTGCGCCATCAGGGGGAAGTTTTACCCCGCTCACTGATCGCCTCCCAGGTCTGGGATATGAATTTTGACAGCGATACTAATGCCATCGACGTCGCCGTTAAGCGTCTGCGCGCCAAAATTGATAACGATTTTGAGCCGAAACTGATTCAGACCGTGCGCGGTGTGGGATATATGCTTGAGGTTCCTGATGGCCAGTAAACGATGGCGACGCCCTTTTTCGCTGGCGACACGACTGACCTTTTTTATCAGCCTGGCGACAATTGCTTCATTTTTCGCCTTTGCATGGATAATGATCCACTCCGTGAAAGTCCACTTCGCCGAGCAGGACATCAACGATTTACAAGAGATTAGCGCCACGCTGGAGAGGATTATTAACCAACCCAACGAGCTCGAATCACGCCGCCTGGAAACGCTAAAAAATGTGGTGGCGGGTTATTCGAACGTCATTATTTCTCTGGAAGATAGCAACCAGAAGGCCATTTTCCATTCGCCCAATGCGCCGGATCTCCGGCAGTTTATCGCCAGTGCAAGGCCCGATAAAAATGCTCATGCCAGCGATGTTTTTATTATCTCAGGCCCCACACTGCAAACCTCCAAACATATCCACGGACAGAAAACATCGTCTAACTGGCGAATGATTCGCCTGCCGGTAGGACAACTTGCCGATGGAAAACCAGCGTATACGCTGTATCTGGCATTATCGATCGACTTTCATCTGCACTACATTAACGATCTGAAAAACAAGCTGATTATGACAGCATCGCTGATTAGCATGATGATTGTCTTTATCGTGTTGTTCGCCGTATACAAAGGTCATGAACCGATTCGTAACGTCAGTCGTCGCATCCAAAATATCACCTCGAAAGATCTCGATGTACGCCTCGATCCGCAAGCTGTTCCTATTGAACTGGAACAGCTGGTGAGTTCGTTTAATCACATGATCGAACGCATCGAGGACGTATTTAAACGCCAGTCGAACTTCTCAGCGGATATTGCCCATGAGATCCGCACGCCAATTACTAACCTCGTCACCCAAACGGAAATTGCGCTCAGCCAGACCCGCAGCCAAAAAGAACTGGAAGATGTGCTGTATTCCAATCTCGAAGAGTTTGGCCGTATGTCGAAGATGGTGAGTGATATGCTGTTTCTGGCGCAGGCGGATAACAATCAGTTGATCCCAGAAAAAAAAGCGCTCAATCTGGCTGATGAGGTCGGTAAAGTGTTCGACTTTTTCGAAGCCTGGGCTGAAGAGCGTGAGGTTGGTTTACGGTTTGAAGGACGCGCATGCTGGGTTTCAGGCGACCCATTAATGTTACGCCGGGCAATGAGTAATCTGCTGTCAAATGCCATGCGCTATACGCCAAAAGGCGAGTCGGTAACCGTACGGGTGAAAGAGGCGGATGGCCAGGTGCAGATAGTCGTTGAGAATCCCGGAAACCCCATTCCCCCGCAACATCTTCCGCGACTCTTTGACCGCTTTTATCGAGTGGACCCTTCACGACAGCGTAAGGGCGAAGGCAGCGGCATTGGTCTGGCGATTGTGAAATCGATTGTGACTGCTCATCAAGGAAAAGTCTCGGTGACTTCCGACCCTCATGCCACTCGCTTTATTCTGACGCTGCCCAAGCACGCGATGTAATTTATGGTGATGACGCTTATACCCGTCATCACCTGTTGTCTGACACAACCGTCATAATCCTGTCACGCCACTGACAGCCCCTATTAATTATACTTTCTTCCGTAAACCCAAACAGGAGAAATATGATGAATAAGATGTCCTCTTTTTTAGCTATCGCGTTTTTTATTTCAGCTGGCGTTAATGCGGCAGAAACACCCAAAATGCATCAGCAGGCCGCAATGGCTCATGAAATGATGAATAACAGCGATGCTCCTGCACATCAACAAATGGCACAAGCACACGCCGCGCAGGCAAATAATTCATCGTCAATATCAACCAATGCGAAATCATTTTCACAAATGAATGAACATGAAAAAGCGATGGTTGTTCACCAATCGGTAAACAACGGCCATTCATTCGCTCATGAGGTACAGGCCGAGCAGCACCGCGCGCAGATCTCCACTCAGGGGTAAAGACGAACTATATTGACAACGACATCCATAAATACGCGAAGTTTGAATATTGTGGACTACTCTCCCCACGCGGGTCTGTTTATATACAAGCCCGCGTCCTTGTTCATCGTTAATGTCAATATTAATAATTCATTAAATATCACATTAACAAGTAAACACCTTCCAACTATCTATTCAGATTGTATAAAAATCGTAAATCAGCTGCTTATTATGTTGCGTATTACAACATTTATCACCTCACCCTAATTATAAATTAGGATTCCCCCTGGTATGCGTCGTTAATATTTAATGGGAGACTGCCGTCGTCGTAAACATGACAGCCAAAAAGTTCGTATTCCTATAAATAAACTTAATGATGATAGTGAGTGAAAAATGAATAAACGTCTGCTGACCCTCCTGGTCCTTGGCCTGACAACGGCCACTACGGCATGTGCAATTACCCCGGCAATGCAGAAAAAGTATGAGCGTTCAGGTTGTACGCAAATGAGCGAACTCAATGGCTGTGATGTGAATAAATCCTATCAGTGGAACCGCGATCATGGCTTTATTGAGAACAACAACGGCCAGCAGAATCGTCATCATCATGGTGAAAAACAGCAAAATACCACTAACACGGATAACCACGATAATGCCGGTATTGATGGCAAATTCAGCGGAAATTACGTAGCCAAATTTGCCAATGGTCAACGCAGTGTTGATATTCACGTCGAAGATTCCGGCGTTTACGTCAATGGTAATGAAGTGCGTGACGTAAATACCTATAAGGATACGATGACCTTCCGTGTCGGCTATGCCACCTATACGATTAAAACAAATGGTCACGGTAGCTGGAATGACAGCGATGCAGGAAACGCAGGCAAAATTGTGCGTGAATAACGGATAACGCTAAAGAGCGCTGAGATCACAGCGCTCTCAAAAGCGATGCATTACAGTATGCCGTTTTAATACGGGAGTCAGGCATGGCTTTAACCCTCACGGTGCTGCTTGAAAACCGACGCGCTGCTGGCGCAGAAAAATCAATACTGGCCAAGCCTGGATTAAGTCTGTTAGTTCAGGATGAAACAACCACAATATTGTTTGATACCGGGCCGGATGGCAGCTTCATGCACAACGCTACGCAAATGGGCGTAGACCTGACCCAATTAACCGCCGTAGTGCTGTCGCACGGTCATTATGATCACTGCGGCGGCGTGCCATGGCTTGCGGATAACAGCCGTATCATTTGCCATCCCCAAATAGCCTGCGAACGGTACGCCTCAGTTACGGTTGCGGGAACACCACGAAAAATAAAAAAACTCTCGCGTGATAACAACTACTCTCGATTCATAATGGAATACACCCGCGAGCCGCTGGCTATCAGCGATCGCTTTTTGTGGTCCGGGGAAATCAGTGTCCCCACGCCACAGTCCTATGGCGTGATTAGCGAGAAAACACTCCAGCCAGATTACATCAGTGACGAAGGCGTATTGATCTATAAATCTGCACGCGGGTTAGTCATCATTACCGGTTGCGGGCATCGGGGAATAGAAAACATCGTACGCCATTGCCAGAAAATCACCGGGGTTAACAAAATTTATGCCCTGGTCGGTGGCTTTCATTTACGCGCCGCCTCCCCCGCTAAGCTATGGCGGACTCGACAATTTATTCAGCAACAACAACCCGAAAAACTGCTCGGCTGTCATTGCACCGGTTCGTGGGGGCGATTGTGGCTACCGGGAACTGACGCCCCGGCAACGGGAGATGTGATTGTGCTGGCTGAGTAACAACAGTAAAAAGCAGCCCAAACAGCAATAAAAAACGGGAGCCTTACGGCCCCCGTTTATCAGTCATCACTACATGGTGACAATTGCTGGCTCATCAAAGACGGTGAGTTTTGGCGCTTCACCGGTGTATTTTTCTGCGTATACCAGGCTGGTATTCCCGGCACAGCCGTTCGCCAGTCTTGAAGTCGGGATATCCGCCGTCAGCACGTTCGCGCCGCCATTTTTACAGATACCGTTTTCAATATCCGGCCATGCGCCTTCATGAATACAGATGATACCCGGTTTGATGCCGTCGCTGACGTGCGCCCCAACCAGAACCTGTCCACGAGCATTCCATACGCGGACCAGATCGCCCTCGGCAATCCCTCTGGCTTTTGCGTCATCCGGATGAATCGTCACCGGTTCACGATTGGCAATCGCGTACTCTTTACGTAGCGACGCGTAGTTCAGCTGGCTATGCAGACGATGTGCCGGGTGCGCCGTCAGTAGCTGCAGCTGATCTTTATCCGCAGTTCCTTTCCATTCATCCGGTTCAATCCAGGACGCATGCGGCGGACAGTCTTTATACTGATAGCCTTCAATCGTTTTCGAGTAGATTTCTATCTTGCCGCTCGGCGTTCCGAGTGCGTTCATCACCGGATCGCTGCGGAAATCCGCGTAGCGCACATATTTGTTATTCTTTTCATTCTCACGCATTTCGATCAGTTTATTCTGCTGCCAGAACGCGTTGAACTGAGGCATGGCAACACGCTGGGCGCGGGCGGCTTTTTGCGCGACGTCATAGAACTGCTTCAGCCACGCCATTTCATCTTTGCCTTCGGTGTAGACAGCTTTCCCCCCCGGCTTGAGCATCTCAGCCAGATCGGCAAAGACGTCAAAATCACTACGCGCTTCAAACTGCGGCTCAATGACCTGCTTCATCGGTACCAGATGCTGGTTACTGTAATCACCGGTCATGGTCAGATCGTTACGCTCAAACGAGGTGGTGATTGGCAGAACGATATCGGCGTGTTTGGCCGCAGCGGTCCAGTAGCATTCAGAGATGACAACCAGTTCAGGCTTCTGCCAGGCTTTGATTAAGCGGTTGGTATCCTGATGATGGGTAAAGTTAGCGCCGCCCGCCCACCAGATCATTTTGATATCCGGGAAGGTTTGCTCTTTACCGTTATGTTGATATTTGCCGCCTGGGTTTTCCAGCGCCTCGACAATTCTCGCTACCGGCAGGCTGGTCACCGCATCGGAAACCGCCCAGTCATTACCTGCCGATGACCCACCCTCAATTTTGGCGGAGATCGCCGGTAAGACTCCACCGATGCGCGTTGGATTACCGCCGTTGGAATAGTGATAAGAGAACCCGAAGCCGCCGCCTTCGGTACCAATTTGCCCCAGCATCGCCGCCAGTGTCACCAGCATCCAGTGTTTTTGCTCACCGTATTGCTGGCGCTGAATCCCCCAACCTGCCATGAGCATGGTTTTGTTGCTGGAGAAAATTTCCGCCAGCTTTTCCAGTTGCTCAGCAGGCACGCCACACACGCCAGATGCCCACTCGGCGGTTTTCTCTACTTTATCGCTCTTGCCGAGCAGGTACTCTTCAAACTGCGGATATCCGGTAGTGTATTTTTCCAGGAAGGCTTTGTCGTGAAGGTTTTTCTTCACCAGCGTATGGGCGATCCCTAACATCATTGCCACATCGGTCCCCATATGTGGCGCAATCCAGGTCGCATTCTCACCAAAGAACTCAATGGTTTCAGAACGCATCGGATCGATGGCGATGACGCTTTTCCCTGATTTCTTCAGCAGATTAAAGTATTCGATCCCTTGTTCATCCGTGCTGCTCCAGGCAATCTTAAGGGTGTTGAGCGGGTTCATCCCCCACAGCACCACGACCTGACTGTGCTCAAGCACCATCGGCCAGGTGGTTTGCTGCTCATAGACCTCAACCGATCCCACAACATAAGGCATGATCACCTGCGCGGCACCGGTTGAATAATCTCCGGTATGCCCAGCGTAGCCACCGGCCATGCTCATATAACGTTGCAGTAAGGTTTGCGCCTTATGCAGAACGCCGCTTGATCGCCAGCCATAAGAACCGGCAAATATCGAAGCGGGACCATAGCTGCTGCGGATCCGGCTGTGCTGTTCATGAATGAGCTTCAGCGCTTGCTCCCAGCTGACCCGCACGAAAGGATCGTTACCGCGTTTGCCATCCGCTTTACCCGGGTTTTCCAGATAGCTTTTGCGCACCATCGGATACTTAACGCGGATATTGGTATGAACCTGATCTGGCGCAGTTTGCTGTAATGAGTTCGGCACCGTTTTCGGCAACGCACCTTTTGAGGAAACCACTTTTCCGTCTTTTACTTCCACGTATACCGCCCCCCAACGTGCTGCCGTCAGGATTGCTCCGCCATTCTGGCCTTCGGCCCAGGCTGGCATTGGGATCACCGAAGAAATCGCCATTGTCCCGGTTGCCGCGCCAGCCGTCTTAATAAAGTCACGTCTTGTGAGTTTCATGATTTCTCCTGATTGATCGCTTATTTATTCATGTCTTTAGCGTTGTACTGGAAGTAACGGCTCAGGATATCCAGTTCGGTTTCACTGATATTGGTGCGAGCGCCCATCCCTTTGGCTACTGAAGGCCAGGCGTTGAGCGTGAAATGATTCGCCGGAATTGGCGCATGACAGCCTGCGCAGTACACATTGTCGAGTTTGCGCGCGTAATCCCACATTGGTTCGCGGCTGGCGAGAGCGGAACCGCTCCATTCCCCCTGTAGCACGACATCTCGCCACGCATTGCCGTAGTCATCTTTTTTCCAGTCGGAGAGGATCTTCAGCGACTGTTGACCTTTTTCACTCAGGCTGGCAAGAATCAAACGCTGCCCTGCTGCGTAGTAAATAACCTGTTCACTTCCTTGCATCTGGCTACCGCGAATCTCGACCAGTCGCGCGTTGTCCGTTGTTTTCAGGACCTGCATTTTTGTTGCCGGGTAAACGGTTCCCAGATCACCCAACGCGGTGTTGCTTACAGCATAAAGTTCAGTTGCTGAAGCTGGGGTGGAGGCTGACTGCGCTTCAAGCCCTTTAAGCGCGCTGTCATCCATTTTTATTTCAGGTGGGAAATGGGCGACGCCTTTATGGCAATCAATACAGGTTTGCTTTTCCGCGATGCCCATTTTGTGCATCTTCTGAGCATCCGCGCTTTGTGCGGCAAGATCCATGGAGTCCATACTGTGGCAGCTACGGCAGGTCGCAGAATCATTAGCCTTGAGCTGTGCCCAAACGGTTTGCGCCATCTCCAGACGGTGTTCTTCAAATTTTTCCGGGGTATCGATCTTTTTGGTGATGAACTGATGATAAACATCTTTTGAGGCCCGCAGCTTAGCCACCAGAAAATCCAGACCGCCCTCCGGGATATGACAGTCCGCGCACTCTGCGCGAATGCCTTTCTGATTCTGGAAGTGAACCGAGCCGGTATATTCTTCGTAGGGCGCCTGCATCGTATGGCAAGACAAACAGAATTCTGTACTCGAGGTTTTATGTAATGTCCATTGCCCCGCCAAAACAATAACTGCGCCAAGAACAATGCACAGCAGCATCGTCCATAGGATAGTTTTATTTATTTTTCTCATCTTTTATTTCCATCAGACGAATACCCTTTTAGAGGTAGACAATAAATATCCTAAAGCAGCTATTTATTGATATTCATCAAGCAAAGAGAGAAATAAGAATCAGCCAATGGGTAAGTTTGAAGGGGCTCGCATAATTAGTGAGAATGAAATGTAAATATCAAATTTCGTTTAAAATTAGAGTTTTATTCTACATGCAAGGTTTGATTATCCATTAACCACACAAACTTCAGAATAAAAATTCTATAAACAGTAAAAGTCGCTGAAGTTAATCCCGCGTTAACACTCGCTATATAATTAAATATACAATGAAAGCATATAAAAAAGAACCCTTTTCTATTTTGCGATTACACGTATTAATGAAGATATCTGTCTTACTATTTCGCTCACATATACATTACGGCCAGACATACGACACACACACATTTCATTGGCCCGCACTGATGCACACATTCTTGATCTGGTCACTTATTATACAGAAACAACTTTCGCTACACTCAGGGTAGAGGTAAAACAAACAGGAGGTAGTGAATATGTATCGCTCAATTCTGGTGCCCATTGATATCTCTGAAGCCGATCTCACTCGTCATGTTGTGCCGCAGGTCCAGGCGCATGCCAAAACCGCGAAGGTCCACTTTTTAGCAGTTATTCCTACCGTTCCGTTCTATGCCTCGCTGGGACTGGCCTACTCTACCGAATTTCCGGACAGAAGTGGTCTGCAGGCCAAGGCCAGCGAAAAACTCGAAGAGATTATTAAGCAGTTCAATATTCCTGCCGGCAGGACTCAGACCCACGTTGTTTACGGCCCGCCGAAGGATCAGATCCTCAAGCTGGCGGAGGCGGTTGACGCCGAGCTTATCGTCATCGCCTCACACAAGCCGGGGTTTAGCACTTATTTACTGGGTTCAACGGCGGCAGCCGTAGTCCGCCACGCGAAATGCCCGGTGCTGGTTGTGCGGTGATAAGGTTAAAACGGGAGCGAATGTGCTCCCGTTTTTCTGTGGCTCAGGCCATCACTCAGTTCTGATGATCCAGCCTGACAAATGCCAGTAGCAGCTGGCTCAGCGCAGCGTAGAAACCAAAGTCATCATATCGGCGGCATTTAGCGGTGAACTCCGGTAACCAGCGTAACAGCCCCGCCAGCGTTTCTCTGCGCAACGCATCAATACGCTGACGGCTACCCCCTGGCTCACCAAGAGAAAAATGCAGATGACTCAGCAATTCGATAAAAATCGCCAGATGATCGGCTGATTCGCTAAACGTATCGCTTACCTGCATGCCCGCATCAGATAACAGTTGTTTAATGACCCCGTAGTTTGGCCCTTCTTCAAGATGAGCCGACGCATAGGGTAACGCGGCGTGTTTATCCGACATCAGGAACAGGCTGCAAAAATCAGCCGCCAGTTCCAGGGTAGCGTCTTCACGTACCTTGAGCGCGGCAATTTTCGCTTCCAGCAAAAGAACATCCGCCTCAAGCGACGGTTCACCTTTGAGTACGGTGAACCACTCAGTCATTTCGCTGGACTGCAATTGCGCTAATCCCTCACCGTCACGCTCCCGGGAAAACATTTGCGCCAACCATGCATAAACACAGGCCATCTGTTCTGTCGTCAGGGAGGTGTGTTTCATCATGACGTCACCTTCTCCGCCGGGACATATTCGCACTGCGCCACCATTTTTATCGGGCCGCTGAACGCCGTCACGTTATCCACCTTACCGGTATATTTCTCAATTTCCACCAGCGTAGTATGCGCACTGGTCGCCTGCGCCAGCTGAGACGTACCGATATCTAGGGTTAACACGTTCGGATTGCCGTATTTACACAGCGCTCCGATTTCTCCTCCGTTATCAGGATCGTACCAGGCACCTTCATGGATGCGCGCCACGCCCGGCGAGTAGAGATCGGAGACAACCGCGCCGGCCAGCACTTGTCCACGCGCGTTAAATACACGAACTATATCGCCGTTGCGGATCCCCCTGACGCTGGCATCCTGCGGGTTAATAAACACCGGTTCTTTGCCACCTACCGCGTAATGCTTACGCAGCGCTTCGGACTCGCAGAGCTGTGAATGCAGACGGAAATCCGGGTGGACGGATTGCAGATGCAGCGGCCAACGCTGCGATCCAGGCCCACCGTGTGAACGTTCGATTTTCTCAAACCACATCGGATGCCCCTGGCAATCGTCATATTGCATATCGGCAATAGTTTTCGAATAGATCTCGATCAAACCGCTCGGCGTCCCCAGAGGTTCAAGGTCGGGATCTTCGCGGAAGGCCTGATGACGGACAAACATCTGCGGATGTTCGAATTCAACGTACTCCTGCTGATTCCAGAAAACGTCGAAAGCCGGGAGATGGACGCCGCGCCCTTTCCCCTGCTGGCTACCTTCCTGCCAGATCCGTTTTAACCAACCCATCTCATCCAGCCCTTCGGTGAAGGCTTCTTCACGATTAAAGCGGCGGCAAAGATCGCGGAAAATATCGAAATCATTACGCGCTTCAAACTGCGGCTGCACCAGCTGCTTCATAGCGATAATGCCGCGGTTGGAGTGGTTGCCATATTGGTCGAGATCGTTACGTTCAAACTGGGTCGTCGCCGGCAATACGATATCAGCGAATCGACAGGTCGAGGTCCACTGATTGTCGATGGCGATAACGGTTTCCAGCTTACGCCAGCCCTCAATAATACGGTTGATCTGCTGGTGACGATGGAACGGATTGGTCCCGGCAAAAACGCACATCTTCAACGGTGGCAGCTTGACGGTTTTACCGTTCCAGTTAATGCTCTTGCCCGGCTCCAGAATCGCATCGATAAAACGCGCGATCGGAATGGTACTGCTGTAGCCCTTATAATCGGTGCTGTCATGTACCGGTGGAACGGTGGTAGAACCAGAAAATCCGCTCAGGATAACGCCTTTACGACCTGGGGTGCCCGCGCCGTTGTAATGCCAGCCAAAGCCAAATCCCCCCCCGGGTAAGCCAATTTGCCCAAGCATTGAGGCCAGCACTACGATCATCCAAGCCCACTGTTCCCCGTGCTGCATACGCTGCACGCACCAGCCAGCAATAATTTGCGTTCTGCCCCCCGCCATCTGCCGCGCCAGTTCACGGATTGTCTCAGCATCAATCCCGCAGATTTTTTCCGCCCACTGAGCATCTTTAGGCTGTCCGTCACTTTCTCCCAGCAGATAAGGCAGAAACTGCTCAAACCCAACGCAGTAGTTCTCGAGGAAATGCTTATCGTAGAGCTTCTCGGTATACAGCGTGTGTGCCAGCGCCAGCTGTAGCGGCACATCAGCCTGCGGATTCACGGCGATGTGCTTAACCTTGTCGCGGCCCAGGTAGTCATGAGTCGAGGTGACGACCGGGTCAACGCTGATGACCGAAATCTCGCCCCGTGCCACTTTTTCCTTCAGTTGCTCGTAGTATTCGTAGACATCATGATCCGGGCACCACCAGTTCGCCTGCTGGTTTTTGATGAGGTCAGAACCCCACAGCACAATGGTTTTGCTGTTTTCGAGTACCAGTGGCCAGGAGGTCTGCTGTTCATATACCTCCATTGAACCCACCACGCGCGGCAGAATGACCTGAGCGGCACCGGTGGAATAGTCGCCCCCCGTACTCACGCTGTTGCCATGCAGCGCAATGGCACGCGCCAGCATCCCGGAAGTATTGTGGAACATCCCGGTCGATTGCCAGCCGCTGGCCGTTAGCAGCGCGCTCGGACCATAAGTCTTCTGAATGCGCTCCAGCTCCTGATAGAAGAAATCCAGCGCTTCATCCCACGAAACGCGCACAAAGCGGTTATCTCCACGTTGCGAGGTGTCGCTCTGATGGCGTTTACGCAACCAGTCCACGCGGACCATCGGGTAGCGAATACGCGCTCCACCATGTACGTGATCCGGGAGTCCGGCAATCATTTTTGACGGGTATTTATCGCGCTCGAACGGCCTGGCCTCAATGAAACGACCGTCAACCACGGTGGCACGAATCGCCCCCCAGTGAGAACCGGTCAGAATCCCCTCTTTGACGCCTGCCCCCTGCACCTCTGCAGCATTAGCGCTACGCGGCGTGAGCAGCGAAGGCCCTAACATACCAGCTACGGTCAAGCCGCCCAGTTGCAGCAAAAAACGTCGGCGCGATGCCTGAAAGAGATCGTTATTTTTCATTGCTTTCTCCCTTATCGCCATGCGGCTTATCCGTAGTGTCAGAGGCATTCATTTGCAGATATTTCAGCAAGGTACGTTCTTCACGTTTATCCAGACTGGTAAATCCAATCATGCCGTTCAACGTGCCAATCCAACCGTTAGCATCAAAGTGTTCTTTCTCTGGTGCACCGTGGCATTGGTTACAGGTTCCGTTATAGAGCGAGTCGGCATAAGCCCAGATAGGTTTGATATCGTTAACCATATCGCCCTTCTGCATCCAGGCAGTGGCCTGCAATTTACTCCATGGCGTATTCGTTTCCGCAACGGTGGTTTGCTCCAGCGTCTTCACGTGCTGCTGGATGTCGCCACGAATGGAAGCCACAAAAATGCGCTTGCCCGGCAGTTGCGCCAACACGCGCTGACGCCCATTACTCTCGGTCCAGCCCACAATTTCAATTTGCAGCCAGTCACCATCACGCTTTAACACTTTCACTTCAGAAGCGGGCAGCAGTGAGCCTGCAGGTTCTTTATCACCTTTGGCGGCATAAATAGGTTTGATGTCCAGAGAGTAGAGCGTCTCGCCATCGTCGTTCGCCCTGGCGCGTAACTCATCAAACTGCTTGCGGAAACCGCTGCTCATATCGGGAAGCTGGTGTGCAATACCTTTATGGCAGTCGATACAGGATTGGTTGTCCTTGGCCGCAATCTTCATCTGGCGCGCAGCTTCAGGATGTTGTTTCGCGTGGTCCATCGCATCATAGTCATGACAAGAACGACAGGTCGCGGAGTTGTTCTCCTTCATTCGCGCCCATTCGCGCTCCGCCAGCTCAGCGCGTTTGGCTTCGAATTTCTCTGGAGTATCAATAGAGTGGGCAACAAAGGTTTGGTAAATATCGTTGCTGGCCTCCAGCTTACGTTTCACCATGCCTGGAATATCGGATGGAATGTGGCAGTCATGACATTCTGCGCGCACCCCGGAGGCATTCTGAAAATGCGCAGACTGTTTATATTCCTCGTAAACCGGCTGCATACTGTGGCAGCTCACGCAAAACTCGGTAGAACTCGTTAATTTAATACCAACGTGCGGCAAGACGATCAGCGCAATACCGACCACAATCCCGATAACGACCAGCGCCAACACTGACCAACGTGCGCTCGGTCTGAGCAGCGCCCTCCATAGTTTCCGCATAATAGCCCCTGTAATCTTATGGTTTAGTTACAGAGGATCTTATTTCTCAAATGTGAACAGCAACACTGGTCAGGATGAATGGCTTACGGCACAATGTGAACAGATATGAACAGAAAGAGAACGCCATCAAGATGCCGCATCACATTGTCATTGTTGAAGATGAACCCGTCACCCAGGCGAGGTTACAGGCATATTTTGAACAGGAAGGTTATCATGTCTCTGTCACCGCCAGCGGAGCTGGTCTGCGTGAAATAATGTCACAACATCCTGTCGATCTCATTCTGTTGGATATCAACCTCCCGGACGAAAATGGCTTAATGCTGACCCGCGCCCTGCGCGAACGCTCAACGGTGGGGATCATTCTGGTGACAGGTCGTAGCGATCAAATTGACCGGATCGTTGGCCTGGAAATGGGCGCTGATGATTATGTCACCAAGCCGCTGGAGCTACGTGAACTGGTGGTTCGGGTTAAAAATTTGCTCTGGCGTATCGATCTTGCCCGCCAGGCACAGCCGGAGACCAAAGATAACTGCTATCAGTTTGCCGGATACTGTCTGAATGTCTCCCGGCATACCCTGGAGCTGGGCGATGAGACGATCAAACTCACCCGCGCCGAGTATGAAATGCTGGTCGCCTTTGTCACCAATCCGGGGGAAATTCTCAGCCGCGAACGTTTACTGCGTATGCTTTCGGCACGACGGGTAGACAATCCAGACTTACGCACCGTAGATGTACTGATCCGCCGTTTGCGCCACAAGCTACGGGCTGATTTACTGGTGACGCAGCACGGCGAAGGTTATTTTTTAGCGGCCGACGTGTACTGATACAGATAAACCGGACGGAACCCGCCAGGAGACAGCGAGCGTTGAACATGCTGGCTGTCGGCATTTTTCGGGGTGAGCACCAGGATCGGCGGACTGATATTTTCCGGTACCGGTTGCCCTTGTAGTACCCTGATCGCCTGTTGAATCGCCAGTTCACCTTGCCAGACCATCTGATCGCTGGCAGCCATAATGATTCTTTCGCGTTTAAGTCCGCGATATACCTGATGCGACAGGTAAAAAGAGACCACGATTAGCGGCGTCCCCGGATTCCGCTTCTCTCCCATCGCCGCTTCAGCAGCAATTGCCGTACCGGCAACCACATCGACATCCGGGTGACGCTCAAGCATCTCCTGCAATAGGTTGCGCTGAACTTCAATATCATTATCCCCCAACGCCACATCCACGATGTTCACCTGACTACCGGCAATCGCCTGACGGAATCCTGCCACCATTTCGCGGCTGCCTCCGGCGTCATCAGGTCCTGGCAATAGCAGAACCTTTAACGGTTTGCCGCCGCTCCACTTGACCAGATAGCGGCCCGGCTGATACCCCATCTGGAACCACGGAACGCCGACCCGAGCTTTCACCGTCGGATCGTGTATCGCATTCACTACCTCAATGACCGGCAACGCGCCTACCTGCGCGGAAAGATCCGGGAAGGTCGTCGTGCTGCTACCCAGCAATATGGCATCTGCTCCCCATTGCTGGCACTGGGCGATTTGTGTTTTTTGCGTGGAGAACTGACGATACCCTCCCGCCTCTAACACCTTCAGACTTACCCCGTATTTTCTCGCCGCCTCAAGCATGCCGTAATTCACGGAAAGCCAATAGGAGTCTTTCAGGCTGGGATACAGTGCGCACAGTTTCCAGACTTTGTTTGCAGTAACGTCCGATTGCAGTTCCGGGACTGCCTGCTGCGTATCCTGCCAGCGCAGCAATGCGGACCCGGCCGCATGACTCAAACCGGGAAAAAGCGTGATTAACAGGAAAACCAATACGCGCATGATAGCCTCAACATTGATAAGGCTTTATCCTAGTTGCTTTCCTCTTTTGGACTCAACCTTTTTAATCTGTGGCGACCAGACAGTGAATTTATCTCTGACCAAACGACTGTGGATAGGCTTTGCGCTGATGGCGGCACTGACTCTCATCAGTACGCTGACAGGCTGGTATAACCTGCGTTTTGTCAGCCAGGTTGAGCAGGCCAATACCCAGGCGCTAATTCCAACCATGGATATGGCGCGCCAGCTCAGCGAGGCCAGCGCCTGGGAACTGTTTTCCGCACAAAATCTGACCACCGCAGACAATGAAAATATGTGGCTGGCTCAGGGGAGAATGTTAACCGCCCAGAGCCTGAAAATAACCACATTACTCAAAACCCTTCGTGAACAGGGCTTTGATACTTCTGCCATTGAACAGCAGGAGAAAGAAATCGCCCGATCGTTAAGCCATCAGGGGGAGATGGTTGGCGAACGCCTGAAATTACGTGCTCAACAGCAACAACTCAGCCAGCAAATTATTGAGGCCACCGCTGACGTTGCCGAAATGGCACGCGGACAGGCCAGTAATGCCGCCACGTCGGCGGGTGCGACACAGGCCAGCATTTACGATTTGATTGAGAGCCATCAGGGGCAGGCCGCTGAACACGCGCTGGACAGGCTCATCGATATCGATCTGGAATATTATAACCAGATGAATGAACTGCGCCTGAGTGCGCTACGCGTGCAGCAAATGGTCATGAACCTGGGGAATAACCAGGCGCAGAATAACCTGGCTGCGCTGGAAAACCAGTTGAATGCCGCCGTCAGAGTACTTCAGCGCCGACAACTACGTATTGAAGATCCCGTGGTGCGCACTCAGGTGGCCAACACCGTCAATACGATTAGCCAATATGTTGAGCTGCTGTCCCTTTATCGCCAGGATAATGACATCACGACCCAATTGCAGATCTTATCGCAGAATAATATCGAGCAATTTACCCGTTTCAGTAGCGAAGTCAGCCAGTTGGTGGAAACCATCGGCCAGCGTAATCAAAGTGGACTGGCGCATCTCAAACAGACCAGCCAGCGCGGGCAACACTTGCTGCTGCTGTTAAGTGGCGTGTCATTATGTTTGCTGATTCTTATACTTTGGCGTGTGGTTTATCGCTCAGTCACTCGACCACTGGCACAGCAAACCCAGGCGTTACAGCGTCTGCTCGAGGGGGATATTGACTCCCCATTCCCGGAAACCGCAGGCGTTCGTGAACTGGATACCATCGGGCGGTTGATGGATGCCTTTCGCGGCAGCGTTCACGCCCTCAATAGCCATCGCGAACATCTGGCCGCACAGGTTAAAGCTCGCACCGCCGAGCTGCGTTCTATGGTATCTGAACACCGACAGGCCCGTGCAGAAGCTGAAAAAGCTAACCAGGCAAAATCGGCGTTTCTTGCCGCCATGAGCCATGAAATACGCACCCCGCTGTATGGTATCCTCGGCACTGCGCAGTTGCTCTCAGACAATCCCTCCCTGGCACAGCATCGGGAAAATCTACGCGCAATCACCGATTCGGGCGAGTCTTTGCTGACCATCCTCAACGATATCCTGGACTATTCCGCCATCGAAGCCGGTGGAAAAAATGTGGCGATAGGCGATGAGCCTTTTGAACCCAACCCCTTGCTGGAAAGTACGCTTCAACTCATGAACAGCCGCGTTGCTGGTCGCCCGGTCGTGCTGGTTGCGGATTTTGCCGATGATGTTCCCGCTTCCCTGCGTGGTGATCCGCGCCGCATCCGGCAAATCATTACTAATTTATTAAACAACGCACTACGCTTTACCGATCGGGGACGCATCATCCTGCGTAGCCGATGTGAGGGCAAAAACTGGTACATCGAGGTTGAAGATACGGGATGTGGAATTGACCCTGCCCGCCAGCACGATATTTTTCAGCCGTTTGTTCAGGTAAGCAGTAAACGAGGTGGAACCGGACTCGGACTAACCATCAGCGCCAGTCTCGCTCAGGCAATGCAGGGAGAGCTGAGCGTCACCAGCACACCCGGCGTCGGGAGTTGTTTCCAGTTGCGTCTGCCATTGCGGGCAACCACGATGCCCATCATGAAACCCGCACAACGCTCCATATCGTTACAGGGCTTACGCTTATTGCTTATCGAGGATAATCCTCTTACACAAAGTATCAGTACTGAAATGCTCATCCTCAATGGCGCACAGGTTACTGCTGCCAGCAGTGCCGCTGAGGCGCTAAAAATATTGCAGGAAGATACACGCTACGATGCTGCTCTGGTTGATTTCGATCTTCCTGATATCGACGGGATCACGCTGGCGCAGCAGTTAGCCCACGACTATCCGGCACTTAACCTGATCGGCTTTAGCGCGCACGTCATCGACGAAACGCTAAGCCAAAGAACCAGCACCCTGTTCCTTGGCATTATTCAAAAACCAGTCCCCCGGGATGAACTCAGTCGACTTATTACGCATTATCTGCACGGTAGTACGACTCTCCCGCTTGCATCAGAAAATGACAACAAACGGTTAGATTTTCAGCAATTGGCTGGAGATATCCAGGTTATGGGGTGGCAAAAGGTGCACGAATGGTTAGCGCTCTTTAAGCAACACACTCTTCCTGTATTAGCTGAGATTGACGCTGCCCGCGCAGCACATGACGACGAGCGGATAAAACGTCTGACGCATCAGCTAAAAAGCAGCTGCGCCAGCATGGGAATGCGCTCAGCCAGCACGATGTGTGCAGCACTTGAACAGCAGCCGTTGGGTGATTTTTCACTCAGAGAGGAGATCCAACAAAGTCTTTATGAGGTAGAACGTTGGCTGGAAAAAGAAAAACCGTCCCGCGCGTAACGGTACGTTGAAGCTGAGCATAGAGACTGATTTTGAATGGTACGCCCTGTAGGATTCGAACCTACGACCTACGGCTTAGAAGGCCGTTGCTCTATCCAACTGAGCTAAGGGCGCATTGCGAAGTGATTACTTCATGCAGATGAAACGCGTGAATTATACGGCCAGCGCCTGCTGAGTCAATGCCTTTTGTTTCAGTTGCTGGCGAAGTGAACGAATGTTGATTTTTTCTGCTTGTTCAAGGGTATCCAGGAAATCGCCTGGTAACAACTCAGCCCACGAAACGCCAGATTTAGGGATACATGTATTTAGAATATTTATGATTTTGCTTAACATTCCCTTACCCCTCCAGCGGTTCAGGAACTCTTTAATGTTAAGTATCGCCATCAAGGAAGAAAACAGTCACTTCGAACATGGACTAAAAATTATCATCTCCCATTTAGCAAATCAGTGGCATCAGGAGATTTGCTTTTTGCCTGTCGAGGATATCGATCGCGCTGACATCGCGTTTATTTCCCTGGATGAAGATTGGCTCAGCGCCGATTGCTATCAGATTCCGGTCCATACCCGCCGCCAACACCGGGTTGTCATCTGCAACAGAAACGATAAAGATAAGCTGATGTTCCGGCCCTGCCTGTACATGTTGCCACTGATCTATCGGGAAGATGACGTTGAGGAAATGACTAAAAAATTAGTCCTTATCCTGCAAAAACGTGCGCTGCGCAACAACGTGCCCGCAACTATCTGCCATTACTGCACCACTCGTAACTTTTCTATCGAAGAACGTCAGTTCTTAATGTTTCTCGCCAGCGGCTATACCTTAGCCGAAACGGCCCACTTGCTCTCGGTAAGCGAAATTCAGGCCAAAGCCACCCGTCGCAGCATTATGAAAAAGCTGCATGTGAAAAACGATCAGCAATTCTTAAGATACATCCGGGCGCATCTGAACTTTCTACAAAATTAGGTGGCATCTCTCTGCCTGATTTTTTATTGAGAAAAATCTCATCACCAATTAAGTATCGACACCTACTGTACCTATCTCCATGCTGCCAGAATAATCCTGGCTTACTATTTCCAGGGTAACAGAAAGACACACCCGGTAATATTTTATCTAATCCCATAGAGAGGTTGAACTGGATAAAACGACTTTTTGGGCATTGAGTAAGACATCAGAAAACTTCCGGCAGATTATTCTGATGGGATACGCAATTGCCAGTCTGATGATTGCTGAAGCATTGAAACCCAACAGCACAAGGAAACTCGCCTTTACGCTGGAGAAAATTTGGGTCAGGGATGTTTATAGCCAGCAATTTATCCAGACCTGCCGCAACAGAAATGGAATGGAAAAGGATGCACAGCGCAAAACGCCGGGATCGACATCGCCGTATACGAAACACTAACTGTACCTGGCAATATCCTCACTACACATCACAGGTATTTGACCAACTTGAGTATCTGACGCAAAAACTCGAATACACATTACCGAGTGACACTATATCTCAGGCGATTATTACGACAGATTACTATCTGGCCTATGCGCTGGGTCGACATTTATTTTCAGGAGCACGTACCGCGATCTTCCAGACCATTGAATCGGCAAAAATCAGCCTGCGAGAGTCGGTAATTAGTCAGTTAGTGGTTGATATGGAAGGTTTAACAATCTCTTATTTTGATGTTCTGGAGTATCTGCGCCAGCTAATTAAACCGCGGAATAACATCCAAATCTTCATATTACTTTCCCGCCACGATGAAGACCTAATCCCTTTTATTTCTCTGTCCGGTCCATTTTATATCTTGTCACGTAGCCTGCGCCTCCCGGAGATGCGCCGCGCTTTATTGTCGCCAGTCCTTAACTATATTCACTCCAGGCACATAAACCAGCTCGATTGGGAGATGGTGGAATTACTCTTACAAGGTAACTCCTTAAAAGAGATTGCTTTGTTACAAGCTCGCCCCTACCACCGTATCATCTATCGCCTGAACCAGCTGATTGCGCGTCTGGGCTTAGCAAACCGGCAGCGTTTTTTGCACCTGATACATCGCCTCAGCGTTACCTCTGCTCATTTAATTTAACACCCTAACCCTATGTGCCATAAGATTTTTTAGGAAATTACTTATTTTTATATGAGATAAAAGATCTAAATTTCACAACTATTTAATATTTACAACTATTCCTGGTATTATGCTAACTTCCACCACCCCAGTAAACCATACTGATTCTGTGCATATCAGCACAAATAGCGTCATTCCCACCTTAACAAATCCTAAACAATTAGTTTATTGTATTGTTTTTACCATTTAAAAATTTTTTTCAGTCTGCCATAATTCAAACAGCAGTAAAATAATGCCAATAGTCATTAACACATCTGGATCTTTTAGAACATCCTAACTGACATTAACAACCTGAATGTTGTAAGCCTTTTCCGAAAGAACAGAGCAGGTATAATCCCCATAGTTTTCTGATTAATTGTTAGTTTTCCCAGTGTGAAATGGATTTTCCACAAATTCATTGTTCTGTAGAAGAGCAACCGAATAAACAAGGATGAAATAATATTTATTCGACTCTCCCTCAGAACAACCCTTGGCTATTTGACAATATTATAACGCCTGATGTTTTATAAAATTATCAAGATACGCATACAGTTTGAGGCATACAACAATGAAACCAGCATCCGTTATCATTATGGACGAACACCCTATTGTCAGAATGTCGATAGAAGTACTACTTGAAAAAAACAGTAATATCCAGGTTGTGTTGAAGACCGATGACAGCCGTACGGCAATAGAGCACCTGCGCACTTACCCTGTCGATCTTGTCATTCTGGATATTGAACTACCTGGTTCAGATGGATTTACATTACTCAAGAGAATAAAGTCTCTGCAGGAGAATACTCGGGTGCTGTTTCTCTCCTCCAAATCGGAGTCTTTTTATGCCGGGCGTGCTATCCGGGCCGGTGCAAATGGTTTTGTCAGTAAACGAAAGGATTTGAATGATATCTACAATGCGGTAAAAATGATTTTATCGGGATATTCTTTTTTCCCTTCAGACACCCTTAACTTCATTAACAATATAAATATGAAAAAAGGTGTATTGAATGACATGCCGCTCTCTAATCGCGAAGTTACGGTTTTGCGTTATCTGGCAAATGGCCTTTCTAATAAGGAAATTGCTGAGCAGCTGTTACTCAGCAATAAAACGATTAGTGCTCACAAAGCTAACATCTACGCCAAACTCGGCTTACATACTATCGTTGAGCTGATCGATTACGCAAAAATGCATGAATTAATGTAATAGCACTCCCGGCGAGACTTCGTTCGGGAGCGTTTTATCCGCGCATTGATTAGTTATAGTTAATCATAAATGTGGCATCGGCCCTGGCGAGGCCAGGCTGAACCCCGTCTGCTAACGCGATATAGTTGGCGAAAAAGGTCAGCGTGGCATTGCCGTTCTCATCAATCCCTACGGTTTGGCTGGCCTGCTCGAGCGGTAATTGCGTACGGTCGCTGTCATGCAGTTCGATCGCCACCTTTTGCGCCATCACCGCGTCATCAAGCGCCAGCAACGTCGTACCCGGGGCCGGAGTACCAGAAAACGTTATTGACGCGGATCCCGGCGGGCAGCCTTCCAGCTTCAGCGTAAACGCGACTGGTTGGGTAGTATCCCCGCTGGTCTGTAACTGCTTTGTTGGCCAGGTGCCCAATTCAACCGACTTATTGCTGTCACTTGCAATCACCGCACAGGTAAAGTCCACCACGTTTCCGCGCAGTTCAATATTGATTTCGCCCAGCGATGAGGCCGCATGGCACAACGAGCTGAATGTCAGTATGGGCAGCATCACCAGAAGCGCCCATGAAGTTGGCGTTTGCTTGTTAGTCATAATCTACTCGCAGATAGCCACGGGCAGTAAAAGGCCCTTCGGTAGGTTTATTCCCCGTCACGCTGACCGGCCAAGTCCGAATACTCACGTTTGCCGCGGCGTTATCATCCAGTTGAAATGGGATCGTGCTGGACAGATTATTGGGCGTCAGCGGTCTACCGGTTTTGTCGGCGACAATGAACCCTAAGTCAGGATTGTCCGATACCATCATTTGCCCGGAGGCTTTCTCGGCCTCTACCCGCATGGTTAAGTAGGCCTGTGCTGCGACGTTGGTGCATTTTATCGCCACCGTTTTGGTCTGCGGATTAATGCCTTCGGGACGGTTTCCTGCCCCCGCCTTGCTGAACAACGATGCGCCAATATCGCCAAAATCAAACTCGACAATCTGCCCTGCGTTCACCTCACAGTTTTGTGGAACCTCCACCTTACCGCTGTAGCTGATGGTATAAACCGGCGTGCTTAGCGCATCTCCGGTACTGGTCGTGACATAGACTCTGAACATGGTCTGGCGCGGGATCGGCACCATGTTAATAAACGAGCGGATCACTTTGAGTTTAAACACCAGGTTTGAATCCTGTACGCCAAAAGGCTTCTGCTTCGAAACGTTCGAGTCAACGCCCATACGGATATAATTTCGCGGAGGATAAAACAACCCGGCATAGCTGTCGGTGATGCTCATGGCCCCCAGCAGGTAGTCATTGAGCTTCAGATACTGAAAACCACCCTCGGTACTTTGAACCGGAAGTTCAGTGACATAGCTTCGATAGGTGTAATTCACCGTTGTCCCAGCCGGACAGGTGGCATTAACGCCAACCCAGCCCGATTTTTCCGGTAACGTCACCACCTGCCCCGGCTGATTATTGCTGCTGTTAAAGACGTTCGACAGATCGTAAAAAACATCCGTTGGTGTGCCATTCGAGTTTTGGCAGACCGTCGCCCAGGACGAATTAGCCATCAGCAGTAAAGCGCTTCCCAGTAACAAACCTGTTTGTCGTTTCATCGTATTATTCCTGTCGTGCCGTTGGAGATTCGCACGTCACGTTCGTGAGCGTCACCGCCTGTTTCAGACTCTCCTCAGGCAAGGCATAGTGCGCCACGCAGCGAGCGTTAGCGCTTTCCCCCCATTGGATCAGCAATTCGCCTTTTAGCGGTAAGCCGCTCAGGTAGATTTGTCCGTCTTCGCCCACCATACTGGTCACGCCGCTGGTGTTTTCACGCACAACGGATCCAAATGGCACAGGTTTACCTGCATATTTCGCGGTTATCAGTGCCCGCACGCCGATACGTGTATCAAACGCTGCTCGCACCAATGCCCCTTGCGTTGGCACGACGCTGCTAACGTTATTTTCCACATCGGTATTGTTGTTCATTGAATTGGTATCTAACGCGACGCGGTTATAGCGATAAACGGTGGCATACGGCATCACCGCGTATCCGCGCCAGTCGGTTTGCACGCCGGTCTGGTTTTCTATCCGCACACCCTGCGCGCCAGGTGCTTTAACCAGCACATTGGTGTCCCCCAGCGGCTGACTGAGGGTAATACCGTCCGCATGCCCCACCACGCCGCCGGAGAGCTGCCAGTTATAGTCATGTTGATCGCGATCGTAGTTGTATCCCACGCCCAGCGTGCCATAAGCCGCCTGCCAGTTGGCGCTGGCGTTTCCGCTGTAACCGTTGGTGCTGCTGTGCCCCTGATTCACGCTGTAGCTCAGGTTGCGCCCATCCAGTAATGTACCGCCGATCCCGCTCTGCCAGCTGTTTTGTCCGTTGCTGTTGCGGTTGGCATTAAAAGTGGCGTAGGTGCGATCGAGCGCGTTATCACGCGAGTAGCGCCGTCCGCTTAGCAGGCTGAACGGCACTGACATATTGAATGCCAGAATACGGTCGGTGTCGGAGATGCCTACCGATTCATTCCACGACCAGGAGAGTGAATAGCTAATCCCCTGCCAGCCGCTGGCATAGCCCACCTGATACCAGGTATTGGTGTCTGAGGTATTCCAGTACGTTTGCTGACTCCCCGAAACATACAGCGAGCCGTAGTCTCCCAGGTTCTGCGAAATGTTAATCTGGAAGCGGCCCTTTTTGCTGTAACTCAGGTTGTGGTAACTCTTCACATCGGGCACGTCGTGGCGATTGCCTTCGCTGTCGTATTCATACTCATACCCTTCCATGCTGCGATACGCGACGTCATCAAGGGTATAGAAGCCGCGCGTTGAGTAGCGATATCCCAACAGCTGGAAGTTTGTACCAAAGTTGTTCAGCGATTTTGCATACAGAAAACGCAAAGACTGCCCCTGATGCGTACTGTCATCCGCCAGTTGACTGCGCGCATGGGTTAAATCCACAGAAACCGCCCCCCAGTCCCCCAGGTTTCGGCCGGTGCCTAAAACTACCGCGGTGTAACGTGAGGCCAGCTGCGTACCGCCATAAGCGGTGTAGCCTTCTGGTAACCCGGCAATTAATGTTCCCTGGAAAAAGAACGGTGAAGATTGCTGGCTATTGCCGCTGCGAAAATCCCCGGCAACCACGTCGTATTTGAAACGCCCTTCTCGTTGTAACAAGGGAACCGTGGAGTACGGCACCGTATAGCGCTGCTGGCTGCCGTCCTTTTCGTCCACCGTCACCTCAAGGTCACCGCTGGATGACGTCGGGTTGAGATCGGTTATCGAAAAAGCGCCCGGTGACACATAGCTTTGATAAATCACATAGCCATTCTGACGAATGGTCAGTTTCGCTGCGGTACGCACAATGCCGCGAACGGTTGGCGCGTAGCCCTGTAAGCTGTCGGGATACATACTGTCTGAGGAATAGAGCCGCGCCCCGCGAAATCCGACGCTGTCAAAAACGTCGTTGCCAGTGTTGCTGTCGCCCATCACCAGTTCACCCTTCAGCGGGATAATCGCGCGCTGAAGCCATGTACCGATATTTTTCCAGCTTTGTGAGTGGTATCCGTCACCTTTGGAATAGCTCCATGCGCCGTTATTTCTCAAGCGCCAGGGGCCATAATTCAGGCCACTGAGCATACTTAAGAAATAGCTGTCAGTGTCACTGCCGCGGCTGCCGGTAAAGCTGTAGTTGACCAGCGCAGCCGGGATCCCTTCATCCCACTCCTCCGGCGGAATATAGCCACGCGCGCTGTTTAACATTGACGCCTGCGGCAGGCTGACGTTTAAGCGCAGGGTAGAAAAATCAAATGCAATCTCGCTGCCTGGAATCGCCTCCGGTAGATTGATGCAAGTATCGTTCGGATCCTTACTGAGTGCCGGAAATGCAGCGATATTGACGCCAAGGCGCTTCACCCAGTCGAGTCCAAAACACGGCATCAGCCCACCAGACTTCTCCCCGGTTTTTCCCGCACTGCTCGTAAAACGAATATCCTGAGTGGCAACAAACTCATCGTTGCGCCAGATATCCACACGATAAACGCCTTCAGGCTGATGATTGCCTTTTTCAAAACGTGATAAATCCGCCACGGTTGCCGTATCCGCAGATAAAAAGGCCGGATTAAAATAGCTTTCCCCATGGCTTAAAGAGGGAAAGAGCGCCGCCAGCGTGGACAACGCCACCCCCGCCAGCGGTGGCGTAACCCCCGGTAACAGGCCAGGAAAATACGTTGTCTTATTCATCGTTATCTCAACGCACGCTAACCGTTTGGGCCGGGGTCACGGCGCCATAATCATTGACCGTCTGGAACGTGACGTTGCCCTGAACGCCCGTTGGTAGCAGGACCTGCGCATCACTTTTCGGCGCGACCATCACGTTATCAACCTTCGTTTTCCCCACGTTGAGATTGACCAAGGTGACGTAATACGCTGACGGATTATTGATTTTCAGGTGGTTGCCGGTACGGGAAAATTTCAGCATCCCGGGCGCATCTTCCGGAATTTGCGGCAGATTATTCGGACGGACAAAAAGCTTGATGCGGGACAGAATCGCCAGTTGCAGAACGTTTTTACCCTCAAGGCTGTTTTTATTGACTGACGGAATGGCTTTCACATTCATCCAGAACAGCGATTCACGGTCTTTGGGCAGCAGAACACCTGCATAGATGATACGCAGCGTGTTTTCGCTTTTGGGTTCGCTGACGAACAGCGGAGGCGTAACCACAAACGATTTTTCTTTAACGCCTGAGCTATTCTCGATCCATGAATTGACCAGGAAACGTTCTTTGGTATCACTATTGCTAATAGACAGGGACGTTTGTTTGGCATCAGCTGGATAAATAACGCGGGTAGCGCCTAATGCAATACCGCCGGCAGCCTGAACACTGGCAGCAGAAAATAAGGCCAGTAAAAGGATAAAACCTGATTTTAGATAATTAAACATAGCTACAAATACCTTTGGTGTGATTATCGTTGGGAAATTAATCAGGGATAAACCAACGTAAACCACACGTCTGAACGAAGCGTTCCCGGCGTTATATTTTCCGAGACAGCCCGATAACGAGCAGTGAAATGAAACGTCATCTCTTGCGTTATAATCGGTGCATAATGAAGCGGCAGCGCATTCGGAATAATTTGCCGTTGGCGCTCATCAAATAACGCCAGACCGATCCCCGAAGCCGCAGACGCATCACCACTGGCAAGAAAAACCTGCGGATCTTCTGCTGGTGTCACACCTGCAAACGCAATCCCAACGTGGTCGTAAACATCGGAGCTGCATGACGTTAAGCGCAGTGAAAACGGCACGCTGGTCGAGGCAAAGCTTCCCGTCCCGGAGAAAGCATTGGTGCGATACTGCCCCATTTGCACCCGCAAATTTTGGCTGTCGGTAGCGACCGTACAGGCACCATTGACGAGCTGCCCCCGTAAGTGAAGGCGGCCACTTTCCAGTATTACCGTATGTGCAAACACAGGCAGTACGCACAGCATTCCCGCCAGCGCCACGCCTTTCCCTATCATCTGCCGCATCCTTCATCATCCCCGGAAATTGCCTCATCCAGTGAGGCGAACGTCATCCTTGCGCAAATCAGAACGGCTTATTCGTACTTCATGATGAACGTCGCGTCGGCATTTGCCTGACCCGGCGTAGCGCTGGTGGCTGTGGCTTTGTAACGCGCAGAGAAACGCAGGGTGTTGGTCCCTTCTACCAGCGCCTGAGCGGTAGAGAAGGTGGCTCCATCCGGCTTCAGTGCGGTGGACGTATTGTCCAGGATTTCAATCCCGACACCGCTGGCAGTAGTACCGTTATCTGCAGAAGTGACAGCCAGCAGGTTGTTGTTGGTAATATCGGATTGACCAGAGAAAGCCACGGCTGCGGTTGCGGCAACTTTCGGGTCACAGTCGTTTAGCACGATTGAGAACGGAATTTGCGCCGTTGTATCGCCAACTGCGGTAAAACTGGCGGTACGATACTGGCCTAAGGTGACAACCTGATCGGATGACTGAGTACTGACTGCACAGGCTGCATTGACCAGTTCACCTTCAAAATGCACAGTACCGCCGCTAACGCTTACCGGATCGGCTGCAACCGCTGCACCTGCAACTAACATCAGGCTGGCAATAACAGAAGAGGTCATTAATTTACGTTTCATGGATTTCCCTTGAATTACACACATCCGGCTCCGGCGTCCTGCGGGATCCGTTTGAATCATTATCGACATTAAATGTCAGGCTAATTATCTCTGCATCCTGTAAAGATATATATCGCAAGAGAATTAGCTAACCTTTTACCCCAACTCTCCTGAGTATTTGATTCACTAATTAATCTTCGCGAATATGACTATTCGTCACAGGGTTAAATTAAACATTTCAATTAATGAAAAATACCTGCAAATCCTTTTATTGACCCTGGCCAATTCTTATTGGGACCTAAGAAAAATCTGGGTGAATATTACTTAAATGCTCCCATAAAGGTACGTAACAGACTGGTTTATGGCGCATTACCCCTGAAAACACCAGGGTGATGAATTGTTTCATTCACGTTAATTTTAATTCGCATGCTCATTAATTACCTGGGAGACTTCAGCCTCTGTGCTGATCCCATGCTCTGACCATGGCACCCGTTATCGCACGTAAAAACGCAAACGAAAACTGACAGCACGCCCCGCTTCTGACAAAATAGTGACATCCCCTTCGGTTTAACGTAACAGACGGAATTCTCTCTCTGATGGCAGCAAAGATTATTGACGGTAAAACGATTGCGCAGCAGGTGCGCTCTGAGGTTGCTCAAAAAGTTCAGGCGCGTTTAGCGGCTGGATTACGCGCCCCAGGCCTGGCTGTTGTGCTGGTAGGTAGCAACCCGGCTTCGCAGATTTATGTTGCGAGTAAACGCAAAGCCTGTGACGAAGTGGGGTTTGTCTCCCGCTCCTATGACCTGCCTGAAACCACCAGCGAGGCGGAGCTTCTTGAGCTGATCGATACGCTCAATGCAGATACCACCATCGACGGTATCCTGGTACAACTGCCGTTGCCGGCGGGTATCGACAACGTGAAAGTGCTGGAACGTATTGCACCGGATAAAGACGTTGACGGTTTCCACCCGTATAACGTCGGTCGCCTGTGCCAGCGCGCGCCGCGTCTGCGCCCATGTACTCCGCGCGGTATCGTTACCCTGCTTGAGCGTTACAACATCGATACCTACGGTCTGAATGCCGTGGTCATTGGTGCCTCGAATATTGTCGGTCGCCCAATGAGTATGGAGCTACTGCTAGCTGGCTGCACCACCACCGTCACCCACCGATTCACTAAAGATCTGCGCCGCCACGTAGAAAATGCTGACCTGCTGATTGTTGCCGTCGGTAAACCGGGCTTTATTCCTGGTGAGTGGATCAAAGAAGGTGCGATTGTGATTGATGTCGGCATCAACCGTCTGGAGAATGGTAAGGTTGTTGGCGATGTGGTCTTTGACGATGCGGCCGCACGAGCGTCATATATCACGCCGGTCCCCGGCGGCGTAGGCCCAATGACGGTCGCCACACTTATCGAAAACACGCTGCAGGCGTGTGTTGAATATCATGATGTAAAGGACGTTTAAGATGGCCACATTTTCACTGGGTAAACACCCACACGTTGAACTCTGCGATTTGCTGAAGCTGGAAGGCTGGAGCGAAAGCGGCGCCCAGGCAAAAATTGCTATTGGCGAAGGGTTAGTGAAGGTCGATGGCGTTGTTGAAACGCGTAAACGCTGCAAAATCGTTGCCGGACAGACCGTCAGCTTTGAAGGCCACAGCATTAACGTCGTGGCGTGACCCTAAGTGCCGGATGAGGTTAACACCGTATCCGGCCACTTCCCCCTCTCGTTTTCAGATAATGACTTCATCCCCACTTCACAGTGAACTGATAGCATGTTGTTTTTCCTCACGAAGCGATCATCATGCCCACTATCGTTACCCACGCGGCCGTTCCGCTCTGTTTAGGGTTAGGTCTCGGACTTAAAGTCATCCCCCCACGATTACTGTTTGCTGGCGTCGTTCTGGCCATGCTGCCAGATGCCGACGTGTTGTCATTTAAGTTCGGCGTCGCCTACGGCAATGTGTTTGGCCACCGGGGATTTACCCACTCACTGCTGTTCGCCTTCGTGGTACCGCTGCTCTGCGTCTTGATTGGCCGACGATGGTTTAAGGCGGGATTGATTCGCTGCTGGCTATTCCTGACGGTTTCACTGCTGTCGCACAGTCTGCTGGATTCTGTCACCACCGGCGGCAAAGGCGTCGGCTGGCTGTGGCCGTGGTCGGATGAACGCTTTTTCGCGCCGTGGCAGGTGATTAAAGTCGCGCCGTTCGCGCTGTCACGCTACGCCACGCCGTACGGGCACCAGGTGATCATGTCGGAGTTGATGTGGGTATGGCTGCCGGGAATCGTAATGATGGGTGTGCTGTGGTGGTATCGGAAATATTAATCTGCCGGATGCGACGCGATGCGTCTTATCCGGCCTACACGGCCCGGTAAGCGTAAGCGCCACCGGGCATTACAGAGTTACTTACGACGCCAGGTGGTACCCTGCGGGCCGTCTTCCAGCACGATGCCCATCTCGTTGAGACGGTCACGCGCGGCGTCAGCTGCCGCCCAGTCTTTCGCCTTACGCGCATCCAGACGCTGTTGGATTAACGCTTCAATTTCAGCGACTTCACCGTCATCCGCCTGCGCACCGCTTTGCAGGAACGCTTCTGGATCCTGTTCCAGCAGGCCCAGTACGCTGGAAAGCTTACGCAGATGCGCAGCCATGCCGTTAGCCGCCGCCATATCTTCACCCTTCAGACGGTTTACCTCACGTGCCATATCAAACAATACGGAGTAGGCTTCCGGGGTGTTGAAGTCGTCGTCCATCGCTTCAATAAAGCGCGCTTCAAAGGCTTCGCCACCGGCTGGCGCAACGGATTTGTCGGTACCACGCAGCGCGGTATACAGACGCTCCAGCGCAGAACGCGCCTGCTTGAGGTTCTCTTCGCTGTAGTTTAACTGGCTACGGTAATGACCAGACATCAGGAAGTAGCGAATGGTTTCGGCGTCGTAGTATTTCAGCACATCGCGAACGGTAAAGAAGTTGCCCAGCGATTTGGACATTTTCTCGCGGTCAACCATCACCATCCCTGAGTGCATCCAGTAATTAACGTACTCACCGTCATGCGCACAGGTGGACTGAGCAATTTCGTTTTCATGGTGCGGGAACATCAGGTCCGAACCGCCACCGTGAATATCGAAATGGTTGCCCAACTGTTTGCAGTTCATTGCCGAACATTCGATGTGCCAGCCCGGACGGCCTGCGCCCCACGGAGACGGCCAGCTCGGCTCGCCTTCTTTGGACATTTTCCACAGCACGAAGTCCATCGGGTTGCGCTTCACATCAACCACGTCAACGCGCGCGCCTGCCTGCAGCTGATCCAGATCCTGGCGCGACAGCTGGCCGTAGTTCGGGTCAGTCGGCACGTCGAACATCACGTCGCCGTTATCGGCAACATAAGCGTGACCTTTGGCAATCAGCTGTTCAGTGATTTCGATAATTTCAGCGATATGGTGCGTAGCACGCGGCTCCAGATCCGGGCGCAGAATATTCAGCGCATCGAAATCGCTGTGCATTTCCGCGATCATTCTGTCGACCAACGCCACAAAGCTTTCGCCGTTTTCATTCGCGCGCTTGATGATTTTGTCATCGATATCGGTAATGTTGCGCACATACTTCAGCTTATAGCCGAGAAAGCGCAGATAACGCGCAACGACGTCGAAAGAAACGAAGGTACGTCCGTGGCCAATATGACAGAGATCGTAAACGGTAATACCACACACGTACATGCCGACTTCCCCGGCATGAATAGGTTTGAATTCCTCTTTTTGGCGCGTCAGTGTATTAAAGATTTTTAACATCGAAGATTCCGTGTAGACGTGTGTGGATAGTAAAGTCTGTATAATACCCATAATTTAGACCGGAAGCAGCACACTTTGCGAGGTGATCGCAGCTTGCGGTTATGCTATAACACACCCCTAACTCTGACCCTTGACGGGGTCGAAGCACCAATCTATCGGAACAGGATGCAAAAATGGTTACTTTCCACACTAATCACGGCGATATCGTAATCAAAACGTTTGATGATAAAGCGCCTGAAACAGTTAAAAACTTCCTGGACTACTGCCGCGAAGGTTTTTACAACAACACCATTTTCCACCGTGTTATTAACGGTTTCATGATCCAGGGCGGCGGTTTCGAGCCAGGCATGAAGCAAAAAGCCACGAAAGAAGCGATCAAAAACGAAGCGAACAACGGTTTGAAAAACACTCGTGGTACGCTGGCGATGGCGCGTACTCAGGCTCCGCACTCCGCAACCGCACAGTTCTTCATCAACGTTGCAGACAACGACTTCCTGAACTTCTCCGGCGAAAGCATGCAGGGTTGGGGTTACTGCGTGTTCGCTGAAGTTGTTGAAGGCATGGACGTGGTTGATAAAATCAAAGGCGTTTCCACTGGTCGCAGCGGTATGCATCAGGATGTGCCAAAAGAAGACGTTATCATCGAAAACGTGACCGTCAGCGAGTAATCGTGGCGACACTGTTTATTGCAGATCTTCACCTCTGCACAGAAGAACCGGCGATCACCGCCGGTTTTCTGCGTTTTTTAGCCGGTGATGCGCGAAAGGCCGATGCGCTATACATTCTTGGCGACCTGTTTGAAGCCTGGATTGGCGACGACGATCCTAATCCGCTGCATCGTGAAATGGCCGCGGCGATAAAATCACTGACTGATTCCGGCGTTCCCTGCTTTTTTATTCACGGCAACCGTGATTTTCTGCTCGGTAAACGTTTTGCCCGTGCGAGCGGCATGACCTTGCTTCCCGAAGAAAAAGTGCTCGACCTGTATGGCCGCAAGGTGCTGATCATGCATGGCGACACCTTATGCACCGACGACGCAGGCTATCAGGCATTTCGCGCCAAAGTGCATCAACCCTGGTTACAGAAGCTGTTCCTCGCTCTGCCGCTGTTCGTTCGCCAGCGAATCGCTGCGAAAATGCGTGCCAACAGCAAAGCAGCCAACACCACCAAATCGCTGGAAATCATGGATGTGAATCAGCAGGCCGTGATTAGCGAGATGGAAAAACATCAGGTTCAGTGGTTAATTCACGGCCATACCCACCGCCCTGCCGTCCACAAACTTACGGCCAATGAGCAACCCGCTTTCCGCGTGGTATTAGGCGCATGGCACACCGAAGGTTCGATGATCAAAGTCACCCCTGACGACGTTGAACTGATCGCCTTTCCGTTTTAATTCTGCAGATACCCAGTTCCTCTTTACACAAAACTATTCGAGTTGCATCAAAGCGGCAAATCTGTGAGTCCCCTGGAGCTTACAAAAGTAAGTGACTGGGGTGAGCAGATGCAGCCAACAAAGAGGCAGCTTGAAGAGTGAAGTACAAAGCGCGCAATCGTTTTCCTTGGCGGTGAATTATGCTATTCTCTGTGGCCTCAAAAGTCGAGTGTAGTGCACCACAGGAGTTTTCAGACGCATGTCTTCCCGCAATAATCCGGCGCGTGTCGCCATCGTGATGGGGTCCAAAAGCGACTGGGCTACCATGCAGTTCGCCGCCGAAATCTTCGAAATCCTGGACGTTCCGCATCATGTTGAAGTCGTCTCCGCCCACCGCACCCCAGACAAACTGTTTAGCTTCGCCGAAAGCGCTGAAGAGAACGGTTATCAGGTGATTATTGCCGGGGCCGGTGGCGCAGCGCATTTGCCTGGCATGATTGCGGCGAAAACGCTGGTGCCAGTTTTGGGCGTTCCGGTGCAAAGCGCAGCGCTGAGCGGCGTAGATAGCCTCTACTCTATCGTTCAAATGCCGCGCGGTATTCCGGTCGGCACGCTGGCGATCGGCAAAGCGGGGGCGGCAAATGCGGCCCTGCTGGCAGCACAAATTCTGGCAACACACGACAAAGAACTGCATCAGCGTCTGGCTGAGTGGCGTAAAGCGCAAACCGACGAGGTGCTGGAGAACCCGGACCCGCGAGGTGTCGCATGAAGCAGGTCTGCGTACTTGGCAACGGACAGCTAGGGCGCATGCTGCGCCAGGCCGGTGAGCCACTGGGCATAGCGGTCTGGCCCGTCGGGCTGGACGCTGAACCGGCTGCGGTCCCTTTTCAGCAAAGCGTGATCACCGCTGAGATTGAGCGCTGGCCGGAAACGGCACTCACCCGCGAACTGGCACGCCACCCGGCGTTTGTTAACCGCGACGTCTTCCCGATTATTGCCGACCGTCTGACGCAAAAGCAGCTTTTTGACAAGCTCGGTCTGGCGACCGCGCCATGGCAACTGCTGGCAGATAAAAGCGAATGGTCTGCGATATTCGACAAACTTGGCGAGCTGGCGATTGTGAAACGTCGCGTCGGCGGCTACGACGGACGTGGACAGTGGCGCTTGCGCGCAAATGAAACTGAGCAACTGCCGGACGACTGCTACGGCGAGTGCATCGTCGAGCGGGGAATCAACTTCTCCGGAGAAGTCTCACTGGTTGGCGCTCGTGCGCACGACGGCAGCACCGTTTTCTATCCGCTGACCCATAACCTGCATCAGGACGGCATTCTGCGCACCAGCGTGGTGTTCCCGCAGGCTAACGCCAGACAGCAGGAACAAGCTGAAGCAATGCTCTCTGCCATCATGCAGGAGCTGTGCTATGTTGGCGTGATGGCGATGGAGTGTTTCATCACCCCGGAAGGTCTGCTGATTAACGAACTAGCTCCGCGCGTGCACAACAGCGGGCACTGGACGCAAAACGGCGCCAGCATCAGCCAGTTTGAGCTGCATCTACGTGCCATTACCGACCTGCCGTTACCGACGCCGGTGGTGAACCACCCTTCGGTGATGGTAAACCTGATTGGTAGCGACCTGAACTACGACTGGCTGAAGCTGCCGCTGGTGCATCTGCACTGGTATGACAAAGAGGTGCGTGAAGGGCGTAAGGTGGGTCACCTGAACCTGAGCGACAGCGATACCGCGCGCCTTAGCGCGACGCTGGAAGCGCTTATCCCCCTGCTGCCGCCGGAATATGCCAGCAGTATTATCTGGGCGCAGTCAAAGCTGAAATAAGAAAATAGGGGGCGTGCATATAAACGCCCCCCCTTTTTTTACAGACGGATACAGGTTCCGGCTTTGCCCGCCAGCGTATCTTCAATGCGTGACAGCGCGCCAATCCATGCCGGTTTTCCACGTCGCTTCACATATCCACTTACGGCAGTAACCTTTGGGCCCATCGAACCATCAGCTTTAGCAAACGGCGCCAGCTCATCAGGAGAGGCCTGACGGATCGCGCGTTGCTCCGGCGTCCCCCAGTTTTCATAGACCGCATCGGCATCGGTCAGAATGACCAGACCATCGGCATCGATCTGTTCAGCCAGCAACGCCGCCGCCAGGTCCTTATCAATGACCGCTTCAGACCCTAATCCTTCGCCAGTGACGGGCACGCCGCCGCCCCCGCTACAAATCACCACATGCCCTTCTTTGAGTAAGAGCTTAATAGCATCGCTTTCTACGATCTGGCGAGGTTCTGGCGAAGCGACAACACGCCGCAGGTATTTGCCGTCACGCTTCATATGCCAGCCGTAAGTCGCTTCCAGTTGCGTTTGTTCTTCGGGCGAATACACCGGGCCGATAAATTTTTCCGGCGACATAAACGCGGGATCATTCTCGGATACCACAATCCGCGTTAACACCGTGGTCACCGGCGGCATTTCCGGTTCTGCGGTCAGGCTCTGCGCCAACATATAACCAATCATGCCCTGAGTCTCTGCCACCAGCACATCCAGCGGGTAAGGTTCAACCTCCTTCCAGGCAAGATTCTGTAACGACAGCAGGCCAACCTGCGGTCCGTTACCATGTACGATAGCCAGGCGATACGAACGCGCCAGACGCGCCAGGGCGGGTACGGCGCTGGCAATATTACGATATTGATTTTCTGCCGTTAGCGCCTCACCGCGCTGCAATAATGCGTTGCCACCAAGAGCAACAACCAGCGTTTTCATTCCCTATCCTTCTATGATTTGTTGTCCAAGCCAGAACCCCAACAAGGTGTCTGCGCCGGAGGTATGCCCAAGCGCCAACAGCGAATTTATCGCCGCATCCAGCCTTTCCTGGCGATGCAGAGCATGGGTGAAGTGGAGTAAAGGTGAAGCAAAGTACCCTAGTGCCGCGTAGCGCAAATAGCTCACGCTAACCACGGTCGTCGCTTGTTCAAGGTTGCCGGAATAATCAAAGAAACGGTGACCGGAATCCTTATTCAACGCACCAAAATACCAGGCGGCCAACAGCATGCCAGTCAACGTGTCATCATGACTGGGCGTTAAACCAGGTCCCTTGCCCAACCACTGCCGCCAGTCTGTCGACAAACCGGCAAGCGCCGAGAAGAAACAGTGGCGGAACTGACGTAGCTCGGGGCACAAAGGCAGGCTTGCCGCCAGCATTAACGGTCCAAATAATCCCGTTTCCTCGCCGCGCTCCATCCAGGCCGGTGCAAGGCGCGCGGCATGAGGGCGATAGGTTATTTGCAATGAACAGCAGCGCTGAGGTTGACGTAAAAGATACGGTCCCAACACAATCCCCTCGGGGACAGCCAGAGGGGTTTCACTACCACTTAACGACGTACGCAGCGCATCAAAGTCATGTGCACGGATCACCCATCCCCCTGGGCTAAAGCCGCTTCCCTGGCGGTGCAGCGTTAACAATGCGCCCCCTTCGGCTACAAGGTTAATCGAGCGTCGCCAGACACCAGACAATTGCCATGACTGGCGAAAATCCGCAGATTGCTGGCTGCCCATCAGAGGGTGGATGATCATCATGCGCGCCTCTGTTAGCTAATGCCCATGCTTTCAGCCAGCGCTTCCAGTGCCAGCTCAAAGCAAGCGAGCGGTGCACGGACTGTACCGGCACCAATCTGGCCAATACCGGCCTCTTTATGGGCAATACCAGTATTAATCAGCGGCGTAATCCCTGTTTCGACCACGCGACGGATATCAAGTCCCAGACAGGCCCCCTGGAAATCCCAGCCGGGGATTTGTAGCTGCATATTGCGCTCCAGATAGATTTCCGCCATCTCTTCGGAGACGGATTTTGCGGCTTCCATTCCTCCGGCACCGACAAAACGCGTTACGCCAGGCGCGGCAATCATCGCCGCACCGCCGATACCAAAGGTTTCAGTGATGGCGCTATCACCCATATCCGGGTTAGCCTGTTCCTGTGAAAAACCGGTAAAGAACAATCCCTGCGGGGTGTTAACAGGCGCGGTAAACCAGCGATCGCCAAGTCCGCTTACGCGAATACCGAACATGTCGCCATTACGGGTCATTGCCGTCACAATACTGCCAGAACGCACCTGGGCTCCGGCGTCCATTGCCGCTTTGCAGTAAGCCATCGCCAGGTTAAGGAAGAACTGGTCGGTTACACTAAGGAAATCCATCACCTCAGCAATCTGCTGCTTATCATGTTCCAGACGGGCAATTTGCGGGGCCAGCGTACGCATCAACAGGGCTGAAGAAGCAATATTGCGCTGATGGAACTCATCGCCCATCGTAATGCCCTGTGCCATCATGGCGGTCAGGTCAATACCCTGCTCCAGAGTGCCCAGCGCTGCGCTTAAGACCGGCATCAGAACATCACGCATCCAACGTAAACGCTGCTGGACATCCTCACCGTACGCGCCGAAGCGCATCACTTTGCCGATGCCTTCATTGAGATTGCAGTAAGCCCTGTTCCCTTCGGTGATATTTTCCACCACCAGCATCGGCATGCTGGCAGAGGTGATTCCGCCCATTGGGCCCACGGCATTAACATGATGGCAAGGTACAAAATTGACTTTTCCCTGCTCCAGTAAAGCCAGCGCGCCTATTTCATCATTGGCCCATCCTTCAAACAGGCATGCACCAATGCAGGCACCTTTCATCGGGCCAGTCATTTCCTGCCAACGCATTGGCGGTCCTGCATGAAGCAGTGTTTTCCCTTCATTGAGTTCACTGATTAACGAGGAAGCTGGTTGCACATCCAGCCAGTGCGGACGCGCACGACGAATTTGTTCGATTACTGCAGCGTTGGCTTGCGCCACTGATGTAAACATTGGAACCCCTTATTGCAAACGTTCTAATAAACGAGCCAGTTTTTTATTACCGCCAGCGACAGGCGCCCACTGGTAATGCACCACAGGCTTTTCTGCCGCCTGTAAATCCAGTGCAAAACTGCGTAACCCGGCATTAATAACCGCCACTTTTTCCAGTAGCGCAGGTGCGGATTGATGAGATAACGGTTGAACTGGTCGAATCAGTTCAGCGGCAAGTAGTGTTGCCTCGGGCAGTGAATTCACCACGGCGATACCGGCATCTTCCAGCGTGGCAATTTGCAGTGAACGGCACTGCGGATCGCGCTCAGTGCCGGTGACCGTCGCAATGGCAAACAGCGGTTGCTCGCTAGCTCGCGCAGCACACGCTTTCTGCCAGGCCTGGGCCAGTGATGCAGCCGGGTCGGCTGTCGCACCGTAGCCAATCACAACATCCACCAGCAGCACCCTCACCTGCGGCTGCGAACCCAGATCTGTAATAAGCTGATTACGTAATGCGGGATCGATCATCGGATGCGGACGCCCGACAGTGTAAAAATCATCACCCAGATCGATAATCTGATGCCCGGCGGCATCCAGCATCATCCCGTGGTGGTGTTCCGCATCCGCCGGGACATTCAGGTGACCGGCCAGCAACCCCGCCGCTTCAGCAGCCAGCGTACCTCCGGTATACAGCCCCCTGATTACGCCATCTCCTGTAGCGAAAAGCGCACTGCGTCGCGCAGTCACTCGCGCCAGTAAACAGGCAAGACGGGCTGCATCATCCAGTGTTGCTGCAAACCAGACGTTCTCGTCTCTGGCAACCGCTGAGGTATAACCTAAAAACAGTGCTACAACAGGTTTTCCCGTAGCTTTCATCGCAGTAACAATACGCTGACGAACAGCTTCTGCCGGTGGTTTTGACACAAAAGCCAGCACCTGACTTTTGTCGTCTGCCCCAAGCATCTCCAGTGCGGTAAGTGCACTAATCCCGCCCACCTCGGCGCTCAGATCGCGCCCCCCCAAGCCAATAGCATGAGTAATACCTTCATCGGCCAACGCAATTTGTGAACAGAGTTCCTGGATTCCTGTACCGGAGGCGCCAATTACACCGATATTGCCTTCCGGCATCACGTTGGCAAAAGCCAGCGGCGTACCGGCGATCATGGCAGTTCCGCAGTCAGGTCCCATCACCAGTAGACCTTTATCCTGCGCACGGCGCTTCAGAGCGATTTCATCTTCCAGGGTAACGTTATCGGAGAACATCATGACGTTCAGGTTGCGATCCAGTGCCTGGTTCGCCAGTTCCGCCGCATATTCGCCAGCAACAGAAATTAATGTCATATTCGCTTCAGGCAGTTTCTGACACGCGCTTTCCCAGCGTCTGACCTGCAGGAGCGCTTGACTCCCCCCGGTGGCCTGCGCCAACTGCTGCAACGACTCATCCAGCTGTTGCAGAATAGCTTGGGTAATACTTTGATCGGCAGTTTCAGTTCGGATCGCCACGCAAATATCATTCGGCGTCGCCTGATTAAAATCGTCATGCCAGAACCCGGTCGTTTCCAACAACGATTTATTCGCTGGCGTTCCCATCATGACCGATACATCATCTACATTTTCGGACTCACTCAGCTTGCGTGAAATAATCATTAAACTGACAGAGTCCTGAAAACACCCTTTTTTAATAAAGGCGTGAATCATAACAACCCCTTAATAATTGCACCCATGGCAATTGCACGAGTAGTGTTAATGTGTCGCTCAAGGTATATATCCGGCATCACAAATAGAGTGACTAATATCACATACAATTTATTAGCAAAAGAATTTTAATAACCACCAGAGGATTACATGTTATTTTCTAACGGCAATATTTATTTAAAAAGAAATGGAAAATCCCCTCTGATTATCAAATAAATTCTAACTATATTTTTTTGCGTATCTGGATCACATATTCTATTTATATTCCCGGTATGTTAACGGCAGTCATGCTTCACACCGTCGTTAAAAAGGAAGACAGATGAAAATCAGTCGGGAAACACTCCACCAGCTTATCGAGAATAAGCTTTGCAAGGCCGGACTAAAACGTGAGCACGCCGCAACGGTTGCCGAGGTATTGGTTTATGCCGATGCCAGAGGCATTCACTCTCATGGTGCCGTACGCGTTGAATACTATGCCGAGCGCATTTCAAAAGGCGGTACCAACCGCGAACCCACATTTCGTTTTGAAGATACCGGTCCCTGCACAGCGATTTTGCATGCCGATAACGCCGCCGGGCAAGTCGCTGCAAAAATTGGTATGGAGCATGCAATTGAAATTGCTAAAAAAAATGGTGTCGCCGTTGTCGGAATTAGCCGAATGGGACACAGTGGAGCCATTTCTTACTTCGTGCAACAAGCCGCCCATGCTGGACTTATCGGCCTCTCCGTTTGCCAGTCCGACCCGATGGTTGTACCTTTCGGCGGCGCGGATATTTACTACGGAACCAACCCATTAGCCTTCGCGGCACCTGGAGAAGGTGACGATGTCATGACATTTGATATGGCCACAACGGTGCAAGCCTGGGGTAAAGTTCTCGATGCCCGCTCGCGTAACGAACCGATTCCCGATACCTGGGCTGTCGATAAAAACGGTGCGCCGACGTCCGACCCTTTTGCTGTCAATGCATTGCTACCTGCAGCTGGGCCAAAAGGCTATGGCCTGATGATGATGATCGATGTGCTATCCGGCATTCTGCTGGGATTACCATTTGGTCGTCAGGTCAGTTCCATGTATGAAGATTTGCATGCGGGGCGTAATTTAGGCCAACTGCATTTGGTTATTAATCCCGAGTTTTTTTCCTCCAGCCAATTATTTCGTCAGCATCTCAGCCAAACCATGCAAGAGTTAAATGCCGTTACGCCTGCACCTGGTTTTAAACAAGTTTATTACCCTGGGCAAGATCAAGATATTAATCAACGCAATGCTGCGGTCCATGGTATCGACATCGTTGACGATATCTATCAATACCTGATTTCCGATGCCCTTTATTTGAAGTCATACGAAACAAAAAATCCCTTTGCGCAATAATTATTGAAACAGGAATTTCATATGATCAACCATTTTCGTCACGCAATAGAAGAAACCCTCCCCTGGCTCTCTTCCTTTGGCGCAGATCCTACAGGTGGGATGACACGCTTGCTGTACTCGCCAGAATGGCTTGAAACACAACAGCAATTCAAAAAACGGATGGACGCCAGCGGTCTGGAAACGCGTTTTGATGAAGTGGGCAATTTATACGGTCGCCTGCGCGGGAGCGAATCCCCGGAACAGGTAATTTTAAGTGGCTCGCACATTGATACCGTCGTCAACGGCGGCAATCTTGACGGCCAATTTGGCGCACTGGCTGCGTGGCTAGCGATTGACTGGCTTAAGACCACCTACGGCGCGCCGCTGAAAACGGTCGAAGTAGTTTCTATGGCAGAAGAAGAAGGCAGTCGATTCCCGTATGTCTTCTGGGGCAGTAAGAACATCTTCGGGCTGGCAAATCCCGATGACGTTCGCAACATCCAGGATGCCAAAGGCACACGTTTTGTTGATGCGATGAACGCCTGCGGCTTTACGCTCCCCGCAGAATCACTTCACGCTCGCACTGACATCAAAGCCTTTGTTGAATTGCACATCGAGCAAGGGTGCGTGCTTGAAAGCAATGGTCAATCCATCGGCGTTGTCAGCGCGATTGTCGGGCAGCGCCGCTATACGGTAACGCTGAACGGCGAATCCAACCATGCGGGGACAACGCCGCTGAGCTACCGTCGCGACACCGTTTACGCCTTCAGCCGTATCTGTAGCCAGTCGATTGAGAAAGCCAAAAAACATGGCGATCCTCTGGTACTAACCTTTGGCAAAGTTGAGCCGCAGCCAAACACCGTCAACGTGGTGCCAGGAAAAACGACTTTCACGATCGATTGCCGTCATACCGACGCCGAAGTGCTGCGTGATTTTACTCAGCAACTGGAAAATGACATGCGCGCCATCTGCGATGAAATGGATATCGGCATTGATATCGATTTGTGGATGGACGAAACGCCGGTCCCGATGGACACAAAACTGGTCGCCACTCTGACTGAGCTGTGTGAAAAGGAACAGCTGAACTACCGGGTGATGCACAGTGGTGCGGGCCACGATGCGCAAATTTTCGCTCCCCGTGTGCCGACCTGCATGATTTTCATGCCCAGCATTAACGGTATCAGCCACAACCCCGCTGAACGAACAAATATTAACGACCTTGCCGAAGGGGTCAAAACTCTGGCATTAATGCTTCATCAACTTGCCTGGCAGAAATAAGGAGTCAACAATGGGATATCTGAATAACGTCACGGGTTACCGCGATGATTTACTGGCTAACCGCGCAATTGTAAAACACGGTAACTTCGCCCTCTTAACCCCCGATGGACTGGTTAAAAATATCATTCCGGGTTTTGAAAACTGTGACGTCACCATCCTGTCAACGCCAAAACTGGGCGCATCGTTTGTTGATTATCTGGTGACACTGCACCAGAACGGTGGCAACCAGAGTGGTTTCGGCGGTGAAGGCATTGAAACGTTCGTTTATGTTATTTCCGGAAAAATTGAGGCAAAAGCAGAGGGTAAAACGTTCGCTTTAACTCAGGGTGGATACCTGTATTGCCCGCCTGGCGAGCTGCTCACCTTTAGCAATGCCCAAACAGAAGACAGCCAGCTGTTTTTATATAAACGTCGTTATACACCAGTAGCAGGTCATTCGCCGTGGCTGGTTTCCGGTAACGCCAACCAGTTAGAACGTATTCATTATGAAGGCATGGATGACGTGATCCTGCTGGATTTCCTGCCTAAAGAATTGGGCTTCGATATGAATATGCACATTCTGTCGTTCGAGCCGGGCGCCAGCCACGGTTATATCGAAACGCACGTACAGGAACACGGTGCCTATATTCTCTCAGGCCAGGGGGTTTATAACCTCGACAATCAGTGGATACCTGTGAAAAAAGGCGACTACATCTTTATGGGCGCTTATTCCCTGCAGGCCGGATACGGCGTGGGTCGTGGTGAAGCATTCAGCTATATCTATTCTAAAGATTGCAACCGGGATGTTGAGATCTAACGGCGTACAGCCCGCCTGATAATTTTTTATTTAGCTATGTTGGGTTTTGCCACGGTTAATACCGTGGCTTTTTTTATGCTTAACGCTGATTCACAACCTGGCCCAGTTTCATTGCACAGGCGATATTACGCGCACAGTGATAGAGATTGGTTTCGCCGCTCGCCAGCACTTCGGCTAACGGAGCGAGGCGCGGCAAAATACTGAATACCGCATCAATACCGTGATCGTGAACCACCTCCACGCCTTCTCCCAACACCCCAGCGATACCAATAACGGGAACGTTATGCTGCATGGCCACCGACGCTACGCCAATTGGCGCTTTACCGCCGACCGTTTGTGAATCAATACGCCCTTCGCCGGTGATAACCAACGCCGCATCTTTGATGGATTGCTCCAGCTGTACTGCCTGCAGCACAATCTCGATACCTGGCTTCATGCTGGCCTGCAGGAAGATAACCGCTGCAATCCCCATTCCACCGGCCGCCCCACCGCCCGCAACCTGAGCAACATCCTCACCGGTCAGTGTTTGCAGCACACGGGCATAGTTGAGTAACCCTTCTTCCAGTATCTCAACCATCTCAAGCGTCGCCCCTTTCTGCGGGCCGAATACCCTTGCGGCACCGCGCGGGCCAACCAACGGGTTATCCACATCACAGGCAACGTCAATGCGACATGCTTTCAGTCGCGGATCGCACTGTTGCAGGTCGATGCTCGCCAGACGAGACAAACTACCGCCTCCTGCATTTAATGACACACCCTGCGCATCAAGAAAACGCACGCCAAGCGCCTGAGCCATCCCCATACCGCCATCAACCGTGGCACTCCCGCCAATACCAAGAATAATATGACGAATACCTGCATCCAGCGCATGCCGAATCAGCTCACCGGTACCGTAACTTGAGGCCAGGAGAGGATTACGCGCCTGCGGTTCGACCAACATCAGCCCACTCGCCGCCGCCATTTCAATAATTGCGGTCTTTCCGTCACCGGTCAGGCCATAAAACCCCATGACCTTTTCCCCCATCGGCCCGCAGACTTCCACAGAGATAACTTTTCCCCCTGTTGCCGCCACCATTGCATCCACGGTTCCCTCTCCACCGTCAGCAACCGGCAAACAAATATATTCTGCATCAGGGAATATGGCTGAAAATCCGGCTTTAATTGCCTGGCAGCATTGGTCGGCGCTTAAGCTCTCTTTAAATGAATCTGGCGCAATTACAATTTTCATTATCAATCCTTTTCATCATGTTATTTAATGCGTTCCCATGGAATGAGATTTTCCATAAGCACTGCCAGTAAAATCCCCACCAGCAAGCCATTGCTCAGTAATGGCCGAATAGTCAGCGGAAGATCTTGTAAATAAACCGGAGGCAGCCCCATCAAAAAAATGCCGACAAACAGCGGGAGCGCCAGTCGATAAATATTTCGTGCGGTAAATGTGATTTGCTGGCTAAATACCAGACCGGAATAAAGCAACGGAAGATAAGAAACCAGCATCACGGCGCTGCTGATCGCCAGCGGAATGGCGCAAAATAAGCGGGTTAGCGGCGTCACTATCGCCACGAATAAACATAATACGCTGCCGCAAATAAATGATTTTCGCGAGCTGTCGCCAGTTTGTGTTAACAGGCCGATAGAAGAGACGAAAGGTGAAAATGGAATCACCGCAAAGGGTACTGTCACCAGCGTCATAAAGCCGGAAATGATAAAACTGCGACGATAACGCGAGCTGCTGGAGCCTTGCTGCGCATAAAAAACATCTGTGCCGCGCACCGCTCCATAGGTATTACTGATATTCACCAGACCGGTGATAACCGCAGTCAGAATAATGCCCGGTAACAGTCTGCCATGGCTGCCTAACGGGAACCACTGCCAGCTTAATTCGCTGGACGGTAGGGATGTCGATGGAAAGCACAATCGCCAAAGCCCCCACCCTACGACTGCGCCCACCAACAGGGCATAGCGTGAGATCCGCTGCGGTAAAAAGATGATCATCGCAAGGATGAAGCACATCACGGCAACTGCCAGGCTAAAGCGAGCCAGTTGAATTTTGACGCTAGTATCAGCAATGCCAAAGGGTAAACCCAGCATGCCTTTAAAAAAGATGGTGGTCAGCTGCGCGCCGAGCAGCAGCATAAAAAAGACCATAACCGTCGGGGTAAAAAGCCGGGCTAATCGATGCCCTAAGCCACTAAAGCCGATAATCATCGTCAGAACAGCGGAAATCACAATTCCAACGGCCAGACTGGTGGCGATATCATTGAGCGGGGTTCCTCGTGACGCCTCAGCCAGAGTAATCGTCAGAATGGTTCCCCACCATAAACCGGTTGGCCCTTCCATAATGGCACGGCGATGGCCACAAATTACCTGGGCAAGACAGGCCAGCGACGTCGTTAAAAAAGCGTACTGCGTAAGCATTAGCAGATTGTTCGCGGGGAGATGAAAAGCAGAAACCAGCGTTGGCGGGACCACGACCGTATTACAAAAAATAAAGAAAAACCACTGAAAGCCGGATAACAAACTTTCGCGGTTAATAACAGGAAGCATATTCATACCTTAAAATAGAGAATGCCCGCCAGCATGACGGGCATTAATTCACATCACATTATTGTTGATGTTTAAGGATAAATTGACCTTTTGGCGATACAGGGAAACCCTGCTCGATGTCATAAATAACATCACCACGCAGAATGGTTTTCGTAATGCGCGCGCCAATTGTACGGCCAACATACGGGCTGACTTTATGGCGATATTCCAGATCTTCATTTTTCAGAACGTATTTGCTGTCCGGCTGAATAAAGACGAAGTCAGCATCTTTACCCGGGGCGATACGTCCTTTCTGCTTCAGACCAAAAATATCTGCGGCGTTGGTTGCCATCAATTTTGCGAACTTCGGTAGTGACATACCGCGTTTTTGCACAGCTTCATCAAACATCACGTCCATGCAGCTCTGCAGTCCGGCAATGCCGCCCCACGCCTGCATGATATTACCGGCCTTCATTTCCGGAGGGCATGGAGAGTGGTCGGAAACCAGACAATCAATCTCACCATTGAACAGTTTTTCCCACATACCTTGCTGGTTCTGCAGATCGCGGATCGGCGGAGAGCATTTGGCCAGAGTGCCAATTTCTTCAAACTGATTGGTATCCAGCACGAAATAATGTGGACAAGATTCGCAGGTCACATCCTGACCTTCCTGGCGAGCGCGGGTCACTTCTTCCACACCTTCCGGGCTGCTGATATGACAGACGTGCAAGCGACAACCGGCGACTTTTGCCAGATACAACACGCGACGAATAGCTTCCACCTCGGTAAATACCGGACGTGAGGCCACATAATCATGCGCCGTCACACGGCCTTCGCGTTTAGCTTCCTCGCCAAGCTCATCGCAGATGAGCGCGTTTTCGCAATGCACCAGTACCGTTTGGCCCATTTCAGCTAGCTTCTGCGCGCCTTTGTAGAACTGCCAGTCGTTAACATCACGGAAATCATTATCGATACCGCGGTCACCGCAGGTGGCAACAAAGCATTTGAAGCCGACGACACCGACCTCATCCAGCTCGTGCAGACGATCGAGGTTATATGAGACCAGACCGCCAAGCTGCGCGGCATCGATAGTCAACTTGCCTTTAGCCGCATCAAATTTCAGTTCGATAGTTTCACGATCCACCGTCGCTGGCAGTTGGTTGAGAGGCATTTCTATCATCGTGGTGATACCGCCTTTTGCCGCGGCACGCGTTCCGGTCTCATAGCCTTCCCAATGTGTACGGCCCGGCTCAGAGATATGGGTATGCGCATCGACCATGCCCGGTGAAACCACCAGACCTGTCGCATCCATTACCTGCTTTGCCTCCCCCAGATTCTCACCAATGGCGGCGATTTTTCCTGCCTGGACAGCAATATCAACAATACGAGCTTCATTTTCTAAAATAACAGTACCGTTCTTAATAATTAAATCAAAAGACATAACGAACTCCTTGTATGGATACAGATAGTTTTTATAAATAACGCACTTTTAATAAAATGCGCTTACTGATTTCATCACATCTGGCCTGTAACTTTTTGTGCGCCGGCCGTCTGCACACCCGTTCTTTTTTTCAGTAAGGCATATGCCACAAATGCGACAATAACCCCAACAAACCACGACACTCGCGATAACGGCTCAAGGAATGGAATAAACTTGCCACCCAGTGAAAGAATTACGGCAACTAACGTTACGGAGAATGCAGTCAGGTTAAACCCATTATCATAATATTGGTAATCACCGCTCGCGGTATATAATTCATCAAGATTGATTTGGCCACGCATAACCACAAAGTAGTGAGCTAACATAACTCCAATAACAGGGCCAAGCATCCCACCAATGATATCCAGAAACAGATAAATACTGTTCTGATTTTCCATTAACTTCCACGGGCAAATCAGCAAACTAATAATACTTGCGATCAATACACCGTTTTTATACGTTAATTTAGTCGGTGCAATAGCGGCAATCTGATAACCCGCCGGGATAATATTACCCGTAGCGTTTGTTGAGATAGTTGTCATCAGAATAACCAGTACCGCAAAGAACGAGGCAAATAGACTGTCCCAACGCTGAACGATATCCAGCACATTCCACGTATCCATTCCGTAATGAATACTGGCACCGGCAATAATACACACGCTGGCAATCGCAAATAACACGTATGCGACAATAAGACCCAGCGTCTGGCCTAACGCCTGTTCACGGAATGAGTGGGCATTTTGCGTAAAGTCCGATGCGCTCACCGCCGGAGCGGCCCATACCGCAACCACGGCGTTAATCACTACCAGGAACAGGAATCCGCTGTTTCCCGCTTTTTGCACACCGCCCGGAATGTAGTCCAGAATGGGGCCAATCCCTACCAGGGATATCGCCCAGATAGCCATTCCGCCAAAAACGATATAAATGCAAGGGTTCAGGATCGCAGTAAATTTATTTAATACTTTACCGCCGCCAAAACCGATACCAACGTTAATTAGCCAAAAGATAAGAAATGTAATTAATCCCGGCAGAGACAACCCCAGTAGTGTAAAATCACCGCCCAGCGTTAAAAACCCAGGCCATATCTTGCCAATCAGAATAAGAAAAGCCAGCGATCCGGCATAACATTGCAGCCCGAACCACATAATTGCTGCAATGCCGCCTCTTAATAATCCGGGAAAAAGCGCTCCACGTACGCCATACGAGCCACGCAGAATCATTGCAAAAGGTACACCGTATTTACTTCCAGCGGCACCATTCATTACCATGACTAACGCAATAAACAATGCACTGATAATAATAGCCAGCATGATGCTAAATGTGGAAAGTCCAAGTATAAAGAACCCTCCGACCATAACGTAATTAGGTACGTTATGCACAGAACCCATCCATAATGTAAAATAATTGAATGTTTTCCAGTTTCGTTGTTCGGCCGTTTTTGGTAATAAGTCGTCACTATAACCACGTTGTTGGTATAGATCTCTTTGATGTTCCATAAATCCCTCTCGTCACGTATCGGATAACGTTGTAATGGGTTTAGCTATGCGGAACAAAAACAATAAAGAAAATAATGCAAATAATTTTTATAATATTTTATGCAGCAGCAATAATTTGTGTTGCTTTCTTTTTATATAACGTAACACCAGCAAAAATCAGCGTTCCGGTTACCACCAGACAAGCAGAGATGACAAAGCTTATTTCTTTTGAACCCGTTAAATCAGAAATAAATCCGGTTAATGTTGGCGCAATAACCGCTGAACTCATGCCAAAGAAGTTAAACAGGCTGAATGCTCTGCCCAGCGTTTTTGACGACGCCTGTTCAGAGACAAAGGAGATCAGAATCGGATCCACCGCCATTTTGCCGAGTAAACCGTACAGAGTCAGGCTGACCATCAGCATCGTGGTATTCGGCGATAACACTGTAAATACCAGCATGGCTGCGGCCATAATTTCCAGTCCAAGAATAACTTTGACTTTGCTGTTGCGAAACTTATCGGACAGATGGCTAAAGAACAATGCGCCAGGAACACCCACTACGGCAACCAGCGCTGAAGCCACTCCAATTGCACCACCGTCAAATCCCCTCTCAGTCTGCAGATAAGACGGAAGCCAGGTCACAATCAGGTAATAACCATAGCAGGTACAGAAGTAGAGGAAGTAGACGCTGCACAACAGACCCGAAAACAGCGGTGGATTCTTCTCTTCTGTCGTCATAGCCGTCTGTGCTTTCTGGTCTGACGCAGGCGTTTCGCTTTTTGCCTTGCCACGGATTACCAATGTAAATACGCACAGCATCACAACCAGCACAGCGGCAACAAGGAACAGAACGTTTTGCCAGGCCATACTCATGCTTTTTACCAGCACGCTGGAACCAATCAAACCAATCCCCATCCCAATTGCTGAACCGCTATTAATAATAGCGTTTGCCAGTGCTCGACGAGCCTGCGGGACATTTGCCGAAGAGAGTGAATACGCTGAACTAAAGAAAGAGGCGCAGCCCGCTCCCGCCATTAACGAACCAGCATAGATCATCACCAATCCCGTGGCTTTTGCAATACTGAGCGTACCAATAATAAAAAGCGTAAACCCACACATCAGCATAATTTTCTGGCCAAGTTTATCGACCAAAATTCCGCAGGGAATTTGCATACTGCAATAAGCGAAGAAATAAAAACTGGCAATGGCGCCAATTTCAGCATTGCTGACATTCCCCAACGATGCCTGAATCTCAGGATAAATAGGAGTCAATACGGTGCGATAAATCCATATCGCCACCCAACCCAGACTCATTACAACGACGATCTTCTTCCAGTATTCAATACCGGATTTGTTCTTTTCACTCATGACATGCACCTTTCCAAAGTGTGTCTGATTAAAATGTATCGCTGCAAAGAGTGCAGCGATACCTACGATCATGACAATTTATGATTTGCCATTAACTCAAGTGCCTGAACCATTGCCGAGTGATCCAACTGGCTACCGCCATTCGCGGCACAGGTATTAAATAATTCCTGACAAGTAGCCGTATTAGGCAAATTCAATGAGAGCGCTTTTGCACTTTGTAATGCAAGATTAAGATCTTTTTGATGCAATGCAATTTTGAAACCGGGATCAAAGGTGCGTTTAATCATTCGTTCACCATGAACTTCCAGAATACGAGAAGAGGCAAACCCGCCCATTAGTGCCTGGCGCACGCGAACCGGATCTGCCCCCGCTTTTGAGGCAAATACCAGCGCTTCAGAAACAGCTTCAATATTTAAGGCAACGATAATTTGGTTAGCCACTTTGCAGGTTTGGCCATCACCATTACTACCTACCAGAGTGATATTCTTACCCAGAATATCAAACAGCGGTTTGACCCGTTCAAATACCTCTGGCTCACCGCCAACCATAATAGACAAGGTACCTTCGCGAGCACCAATTTCTCCACCAGAGACTGGCGCATCCAGATAGTCACCGCCCAGTTCATTAACCTGCTTAGCAAAACGTTTGGTTTCGATAGGAGAAATAGAACTCATATCAACAATTGTTTTTCCCTGCAATGAGGTTTTAGCGCAGCCGTGCTCGCCAAAAAGCACTTCTTCGACCTGCGGCGTGTCCGGAACCATTATGAAGATAATATCTGCAAAATCAGTTACATGACGTGCATTTTCAACATTTACCGCGCCTAATGACAGCAGTTCTTCCGCTACCGGACCAATGGTCGTCACATGTAGCTGATGTCCAGCGCGAGCCAGATTAATCGCCATTGGCGATCCCATAATACCCAGGCCAATAAATCCCAGTTTCATTTTTAACCTCTTATATATCTGCCGGTTTTCCCGAATTCAGGCAACACAAACCCCTTCCAACAAAGTGGAAAAAAATAGCGATGCCTGAAATTCCTTACAAATTATCGATATTGATTAATCCACGTTAATCCCGCTTCGGTGGTGGTCAGCGGTTTATATTCACAACCAACCCAGCCGTCATAACCTGATTTATCGATAAACTTAAAAATAAAGTCATAATTAATTTCCCCTGTGCCCGGCTCTCCGCGACGAGGGTTATCTGCAATTTGCAAATGACCTATTTTATTTGCCCACGTGGTCATGGTTTGGGTTAATTCTCCCTCCATGCGCTGCATGTGATAAATGTCATACTGAATTTTGATATTATTGCAGCCGACGCTGTCAATTAACGCCAGCGCCTGATGAGTTCCGGTAAGATGGAAACCCGGCATATCAAAATGATTGATCGGCTCAATCAGCAATAAAATATCTTCTTGCGCTAACATATTTGCCGCATAGCGCAGATTTTCCACCAGCGTCTGCTGGATCTGTTCGGCGGAAAACCCCGCTGGCGTTTTACCCACTAGGCAGTTGATTTTCTTATTGCCAAGCGCCTTCGCATAGCGAATAGCTGCCGCCACGCCCTCGCGAAACTCTTCTTCGCGCCCCGGAATACAGGCGATACCGCGTTCACCCGCCGCCCAGTCTCCGGCAGGGAGATTATGCAACGTATGTTCCAGTTGGTTGGTCTGCAGCTTTTCCTTTAATACGTCAATGTCGTAATCGTAGGGAAACATAAACTCTACGCCACGAAATCCCGATTGTGCCGCTTTATCGAAGCGTTCAAGAAAACTGTATTCCAGAAACAGCATGGAAAGATTGGCCGAGAAACGTAACATCTTTCACCTCATCTATTCGTATTTCATAAAACAGGTTTCGGTTGGCGCATCGGTAGCACCGTCTGCAATCTCTTCAAACTCGGTCACATTATCCAGTTCACTGCCCATAGAGATGTTCGTCACACGTTCAAGGATCACTTCGACGACAACCGGAACGCGATACTGCGCCATCAGGGCTTTGGCTTGTTCAAATGCCGGAGCAAGATCTTCAGGTTTGAATACGCGAATGGCTTTACAGCCCAATCCCTCTGCCACTTTGACGTGATCGACGCCATAGCCGTTTACTTCGCTGGAGTTGATGTTTTCGAATGCCAGTTGCACGCAGTAATCCATATCAAACGCGCGCTGCGACTGACGAATCAATCCCAGATAGGCGTTGTTGACCAGCACATGGATGTAAGGAATGTTGAATTGCGCGCCTACGGCCAATTCTTCAATCAGGAACTGGAAGTCAAAATCCCCCGAAATCCCGACGACATTGCGTTTTGGATCGGCAACACAAACTCCTAATGCCGCTGGCAGTGTCCAACCGAGAGGGCCTGCCTGGCCACAGTTGATCCAATGACGATCTTTAAATACGTGCAGCATTTGCGCGGCGGCAATTTGCGATAACCCGATGGTGGTGACGTAGCAAACGTCGCGACCAAAGGCTTTATTCATCTCTTCATACACGCGCTGCGGCTTAAGCGGGACATTGTCGAAGTGGGTTTTACGCAGTAACGTCCGCTTACGCTGTTGGCATTCATCAACCCAGGTATTCCGGCAAGGCAAACGTCCTGATTTCTGCATCTCCTGAGCAACGTCAATCAGCAAAGTCAGCGCGGCTTTGGCGTCGGAAACGATGCCTAAATCCGGGCAAAGAACGCGACCAATTTGTGTCGGCTCAATGTCGATATGAATGATTTTGCGCCCTTCAGTATATTTCGCGACGGAACCGGTGTGTCGGTTAGCAAAGCGGTTACCAATACCGAACACCATATCGGAGGCCAGCAACGTGGCGTTTCCGTAACGATGCGCCGTTTGTAATCCCACCATTCCGGCCATTAACTCATGATCGTCCGGGATACATCCCCAGCCCATCAGCGTAGGAATTACCGGTACGTTGGTTAGTTCAGCAAAGCGTTGCAGCAGTTCGCAAGCGTCCGCATTAATCACCCCCCCTCCAGCTACGATGACCGGACGCTCAGACTGAATCAGCATTTCCAGCGCTTTCTCAATCTGTTTGCGGCTGGCTGCAGGTTTGTACACCGGTAGAGGCTCATACATTTCTGGATCGAATTCGATTTCTTCAACCTGAATATCAAAAGGTAAATCGATCAACACCGGGCCAGGACGACCAGAGCGCATAACATGGAATGCCTGCTGTAAAACCCGAGGAAGCAGCGCCGCTTCACGCACCGTTACCGCCATTTTGCTAACCGGTTTGGCAATAGACTCAATATCAACAGCCTGAAAATCTTCCTTATGCAAGCGGGCGCGAGGGGCCTGGCCAGTGATGCATAAAATAGGAATAGAATCGGCAGAAGCGGAATACAGCGCGGTGATCATGTCAGTACCTGCCGGACCGGAAGTGCCAAGGCAGACACCAATGTTTCCTGCCGTTGCACGCGTATAGCCTTCCGCCATATGGGAAGCACCTTCAACGTGACGAGCCAGAATGTGACGGATACCCCCGTGCTTACGCATCGCGGAGTAGAACGGGTTAATTGCCGCTCCTGGAACCCCAAATGCGGTGGTGATGCCTTCTTTTTCCAGCACATACATTGCCGCGTCAACGGCTCTCATTTTTGCCATTTTCTTTCTACCTCTATTTATTGGAAAAATTTTCCAACTTTTAAAAAATCCAAAAAAGTCCCGCTCCTCTGAGCGGGCTGCGACTTACGCTACGGGTGCTTTTAAACCAAGCGCCGTACTGATATCTCGTGCGGTATCCCGTACCAGCTCCCCCTGACTGATAAAACGATCTTCCGTCAGTCTGGATGCGGGCCCCGAAATAGAGATGGCAGCGACGACACTGCCTGCATCGTCATAGATAGCAGAAGCGATGCAATTCAATCCAATAACATGCTCTTCGTGATCGACGATATAGCCATTCTCACGCGCCAATTCCAGATTGCGCAGCAGAGTCGGAAAGTCTACCAACGTGGTCGGCGTAAATTGCTGCAAACCCGTTTTCACGACGATGTCCATTAGCTCTTCTTCCATCAACGGATAAAGCAGTGCTTTTCCCGCACCAGAAGCATGTAGCGGCATACGACTACCCAAAGGTGCGCACATTCTGACCATCGATTTGCACTCCTTCTGACCAATCAACACCGCTTCGGTGCCATTGCGAATCGCGACATTAACCGTTTCGCCCGACAGCAGCATTAATCGGTGCATAAACGGTCCGGCAACCGACAGGACATCGCGATTATGAATATACGCTGAGCCCACGTTGAATACGCCTAAACCGATGTGCCACCAACCTAACTGGCTATCCTGATAGACAAAATCAGCACCCTGTAAAACCTTCAACAGGCGAAAAGTCGTGGAGAGCGGCAAATCCAGACTGCCGGAAATATCGCTCACTGACGAACTGCCTCCACTTCTTTCGAGATACTGCAAAATTGCAATGCCTCTCTCAAGCGCCTGAGCGCCTTTCTGCGCGACCGGCTCCGTCTGTCCTGGCCTGCCACGCCGTCTTACTTCCGTCTCCACTACATTTACTCCGGCCCAAAATATGAGCATAAACAATGAACAATATGCTCATATTAAGCAAGAAGGCCGATAGCGTCACGCAAAACAGAGTTCATGTGCCGGGATACTTTCAACATCGCAATTATCGCTACCACCGCGATCGACGGTCAGAAAATTAGTCACGGTTTGCCAGGCAAACAGCGGGTGATGCCAGACGTTTCGGTGGTAATTCACACCCTGTTGGCCATTGGTGATAAAAGCTTTTAAGGTGGAAAGATCGGGTTTGTCCTCGCCAAGCGCGACAATCACCACAAACGCTTCGCCATTCATGGGCATAAATGCCTGGGTGCCTAGCGGGTGGCGCTCCAGTTCATGCACAACAATCGGCATAGCCGCTGGTTGCGCGCGATTAATACTGATGAGCGTACGATCCTGCTCCAGGACCTCGACATTGGCCAGGTCGTGATAACGCTCAACGAGCCCATCATTGATATGAAAAAAATCACGTTTATCAGTTTCTATGACATCGCCATAGGCGCTGAACGTGTGCTGATTTAACGGTAATACCTCAAGTTTCATCATCATTTCCTCGTAACTGAATTCCGCTGAACCGCAGTCAGAACACTTGGCGGTTTCAATACCATGCAATCTAAAACCTTCGTGATTTAACATCAACACAAAAATTGGAAAATTTTTCCAAAACTAGATTTAGACCACAATTCAAACAAGGCTATTATGCAAAAATACTTATAAATCAGAGAACAAGAAATCAGGCTTGTAGAAGATCATTGAGGGAGTAGCTGACGATGTTTGACCCGGAAACACTGCGTACCTTTATCGGCGTCGCCGAAACGGGAAGTTTCTCCAGGGCGGCGGACCGCTTGTGTAAAACCACAGCCACCATCAGCTACCGTATTAAACTTCTGGAAGAAAATACCGGCGTCGCGCTGTTCTTTCGCACCACCCGAAGCGTGACGTTAACCGCCGCCGGTTCTCATCTCCTTTCTCAGGCAAAAGACTGGCTCGCCTGGCTGGACAGCATGCCCAGCGAGTTGCAACAAGTGAACGACGGCGTAGAGCGCCAGGTGAATATTGTGGTCAACAATCTGCTGTACAGCCCTGAAGCCGTCGCTCGCCTGTTATCCTGGCTTAACGCACGCTACCCCTTTACTCAGTTTCACTTTTCCCGGCAGATTTATATGGGCGTGTGGGATTCTCTGCTGTACGAAGGATTTTCACTGGCTATCGGCGTCACCGGCACTGAACCAATGGCAAACACCTTTACCCTCGATCCTTTGGGTTCTGTTCAGTGGCGATTTGTCATGTCGGCAGATCATCCGCTGGCAAACATCAGCGGTCCATTAACGGAAGCGCAGCTGCGCCGTTTTCCGGCAATTAACATTGAGGATAGCGCACGGACCCTGACCAAACGGGTCGCATGGCGCCTTCCAGGTCAAAAAGAGATAATCGTCCCGGACATGGAAACCAAGCTTGCGGCGCATCTTGCGGGGGTGGGTATCGGCTTCGTTCCGCAGCCGCTCTGCCAGCCGCTGCTGGATAGCGGGCAACTGGTTAGTAGCATCATCCCGACCATGCGTCCCCCCTCTCCCTTAAGCCTCGCATGGCATAAGTTTGGCGCAGGTAAAGCAGTTGACGATATTGTGACGCTGTTTACCCAGCGAAAACCGGAAATTGCCGGATTTTTGGCAATTTTCAACAATGCACGCGATTGAAAATCAAGTCATCCTCTCATTTGGCGCGTAAAATAGTACGCAGGATGATTTGAGGTTTCGTTTTTTACTATGCAAGACACACAAACAACACAAGACTACCGCGCAATTTTGCTTGCCGGTACGCCTTTAATCGATGTACGCGCCCCCGTGGAATTTCAGCAGGGCGCAATGCCGGGCGCAATCAACCTTCCCTTAATGAACGATGACGAACGTGCCACCGTCGGGACCTGTTATAAACGTCAGGGGCCCGAAGCCGCCCTCGCGCTCGGCCATCAACTGGTCTCGGGGGAGACCCGCCAACAGCGCATGCATGCCTGGCAGGATGCCTGCCGTCAAAATCCTGCAGGCTATTTATGCTGCGCGCGTGGCGGTCAGCGTTCGCATATTGTGCAGCAGTGGCTGCATGAGTCCGGCATTGACTATCCGCTGATTAAAGGCGGTTACAAAGCCCTGCGCCAGGCAGTGATACAGCTGACTGAAGAATTAGTGCAAAAGCCGATCGTCTTAATTGGCGGCTGTACCGGGAACGGCAAAACCCAACTGGTGCAACAACAGCCAAACGGTGTGGATCTCGAAGGTCTGGCGCACCATCGCGGCTCCTCGTTTGGGCGCACCGTTGAACCTCAATTGAGTCAGGCGAGTTTTGAAAACCTGCTGGCGGTTGAAATGCTCAAAACCGATAGCCGTCAGGATTTAAGTCTGTGGTTACTGGAAGATGAAGGCCGCATGATCGGGGCTAATCATCTGCCCGAATGCCTGCGCGAGCGCATGACCCAGGCATCAATTGCAGTGGTGGACGATCCTTTTGAGCGTCGTCTGGAGCGACTACGCGAAGAGTATTTCGTGAAGATGCACCACGATTTTACCCACGCTTATGGCGAGAGCCAGGGCTGGCAGGAGTACAGCGAGTATCTGCACCACGGCCTGTTTGCTATACGCCGTCGTCTGGGTTTACAACGTTTTGCCGAGCTGACCACCCTGCTCGACGAGGCTCTGCGCGAACAGCAGGCAACGGGCAGCACCGACGCCCATATGGGCTGGCTGGTACCGTTGCTCAACGAATATTACGACCCGATGTATCGTTATCAGCTGGAAAAGAAAGCCGCGAAAATCGTTTTTCGCGGCACATGGCAGGACGTTGCCGACTGGCTTAACGCACAGTGATCAGTGTCTGTCGCGCTTATCTGCGCGTTTTGCCAGCCAGTCACCCAGCACCTGAACGACCTGCACCAAAATAATCAGCGCCACCACAGTGACGATCATGACCTGGGTTTCGTAGCGGTAATAACCAAAGCGAATCGCCAGGTCGCCGACTCCACCGCCGCCAACGATCCCAGCCATCGCGGAGTAACCGATCAGACTCACCAGCGTTATCGTCAACCCACGCAGCAGACCCGCGCTCGCTTCAGGTAACAGAACGGTGCAGATGATGCGCATCGGGCTGGCGCCAAACGCTTCCGCCGCTTCAATAATCCCTTTATCGACTTCACGTAGCGCGCTATCAACCAGACGGGCATAGAAGGCGATTGCCGCCACTGAGAGCGGGACCGACGCCGCAATCGGGCCAATGGTATTCCCGAGCAAAAACTGGGTTAGCGGCAGCAGCAGAACCAGCAGGATCACAAACGGTACCGAACGAATGATATTCACCAGCACGGAGCTGAGCAGATACACAAAACGGTTTTGCCAGAATAAATGCCGGTCGGTGACGAAAATCAGAAAACCGAGCGGCAGACCACCAATAATTGCCAGCACCGTAGAGATGCTCAGCATCTGGAAGGTTTCATTAAACGCCAGCGTCAAATCAGGCAATAAATCATCCACGAATCACCTCCACCTGTGCAGTACGTTGACGAATATGTTCCACGGCGACTTCCACCGCTGAAGGGTTATGCGGCGCGGTCAGCTGCACGACCAGAATCCCCAGCGCACGTTCGCCAATATATTCAATTTTGCCGTGCAGAATGTTCACCGCCACGCCAAATTTAACCGCGACTTCTGACAACACCGGCTGTTCCGCCGAATCGCCGATGAACAGAATTTTTAGCAACTGGCCGGGCAGATGCTGGCGCAGACGCTCGGGCAGCGTCAAATTGAGGGTATGCGACACCAGTTGCTGCGTAAACGCGTGCTGCGGATGAGCAAAAACGTCAAACACCTCACCAGACTCCACCACCTTGCCACCGGACATTACCGCCACGCGATCGCAAATCGATTTGATCACGTTCATCTCGTGAGTGATCAGCACGATCGTGATCCCCAACTGCTGGTTGATCTGCTTAAGCAGCGCCAGAATCGTGGCCGAGGTTTCAAGATCTAACGCGGAAGTGGGTTCATCACACAACAACACATCCGGGTGATTGGCAATCGCACGGGCAATGCCAACGCGCTGCTTCTGACCCCCGCTGAGCTGAACCGGAAAACGGTTCGCCTTATCAGACAGTCCGACCAGCGCCAGAATCTCCGTGACGCGTGGACCAATTTTGCTGCGTTCCCATCCGGCAGCTTTCAGACTAAAGGCGACGTTTTGCGCTACGGTGCGGGTATGCATCAGATTAAAGTGCTGAAAAATCATGCCAATGCGCTGACGCGCTTTACGTAACTGCGTTCCTTCCAGCGCAGAAATTTCTACGCCGTTTACCTTCACGCTTCCCTGGCTCGGACGCGTTAAGGCGTTCAAGGTGCGCAGTAGCGTACTTTTCCCCGCGCCGCTGGTCCCGACAATACCAAATATCTCGCCCGCGCCAATGTGCAAGCTGACGTCATCAACCGCCCGGGTTGAGGGTCCACGGCCTGCGGTGAAATCCACGCAAACCTTTTCAATCTCAATCATATCCACCTCAGAAATGCGAAAAGGGCAGTCGCCGCTGCCCCTGTTAACCCTTGCATGCAGCGATTATTGGGCTGCCGACATCCATTCCGGTTTCTGGAAGGCGCTGTAGATGTTTTGCGGATCGTCGATCACCGCGCGATACGCCGGCGACTTCACCGCTTCAACAATATCTTTCGCGAACGGTTTATCCGCATCTTCACTGCGTACCGCAATGATATTTTTCAGGTTTTCGTCCAGATGTTCTTGCTTGATGGCACTGGAAAGATCCAGTTTTGCCGCCACGGCAAAGTTACCGTTGACCAGCGCGCCGGTCACACCGTCCAAAGTGCGCGGCAGCTGTGCCGCTTCCAGGGGTTTAAACACCAGCCCTTTCGGATTGCTGGCGATATCACGCTCGGAGGCTTTCGTGGGATCGATATTGTCTTTGATGGTGATAAGACCAATGGATTGCAGGAAACGCAGACCGCGGGCCAGGTTGGTCGGATCGTTGGACAGCGTGATCACATCCCCTTTTTTCAACTCATCCAGGCTTTTGATTTTGTGCGAGTAAAACCCCATCCCGGCCGTCGGGACCACAATCAGCTTGCTCAGCTTCAGCCCTTTATCGGCGGTGAACTTGTCAAAATAGAGTGAGTGCTGGAACAGGTTGGCATCAATGCTGCCGTTGGAGAGCGCCATGTTCGGCTGCACATAGTCGCTGAATTCGCGCACCACTACCTTATAGCCTTTCTCTTTCAGCGTAGGGGCAATGGCCTGTTTCACCATATCGCCATACGGCCCGGGCGCGACGCCAAACACGATGGTATGCGGGTCACTATTCGCATGAGCAAATTGTAATCCGCAGGCCAGTAACAGCGCCCCGGTCGCGACGCGTAAACTCTGACGCAATCCCATATTTTCTCCATTTTAACGTTGTGGTGTCATGTCTCACGCCGTTCAGGCGGCGTTGTTCTCATTGGCCTGATAACAGGCAGATTTCTAACATGACACAGATCACAACCCGCTGTCCTTGAAATTATTTCATGATGTTGCGAAATGTGTTTTCAAATGAGAGAAGACATGAAAAAGCCGGATGTCGGCACAAGTGCCTTATCCGGCCTACACATAACGTGATCACCCTGCTCCCGTAGGCCCGATAAGCGCAAGCGCATCGGGCGTTCCGTTTGACAGGCGTTCGATTAGAAGTCGTAACGCAGACGCACCAGGTTCATATCGCCCAGGTTGTCGGTGCTGGAGGTAAAGACGTGTTCGTAATCCACACGGAAACCGTAATCCAGTTGGAAGCTGATACCCACACCGTTGTCGGTACGCAGATAGTTACGACCATTCACGTATTCGATACGATCGCCCATAAAGTAAGGCTGAACAGATTTCAGCGCATACTGACCAACCGGGAAGGTATAACCCGCGAAGTATTCCAGCCCCCACGCATCACCGGCAAAGTAGTCGTTAACCGAAACTTTTTTGGTGGTCATGAAGTTTTGATACCAGCCGCCGCCCATTGAGAAGGTCCAGTTATCCGGTTTCCAGCTCAGTGCGGTACCGACGATATTTTGATCGTAGGTTTTGCTGGTGTTGCCACGCATTTCCGCGCGAGTGTAGTTCCACGCCGTACCCCAGGTCAGGTCATCGGTAATGTGATAATCCACACCCAGTGAGCCGCCGCCTTTACGCTTGTAGCGCAGACCGTTGTTCGGGTTGTAATCATCACTGAACAGATAAGAGGCGTAGAGATCCACATCACCAACGGTATTCTTATACTTTAGAGATTTGCGCGTACGGTAGGAACCATCATAGTCGCCATTAATACCGTTACCTGGCGCCTGACCGATCATGTCATAGTCCCAGATATCCGTTTTCGCACCGACTACATCATAGTAAATGCTGTTCTGTTGACCGAAGGTCAGCGTACCCCAGGTTGCACTCTTCAGACCGGTGTACAACATACGTCGCGTGGTGTCGTTGGCGCCGTCAGCGTAGTGGTTATCCCAGTTGAACATCGCCGGGAAGTTAACGCCCAGCTCGTAGTAGCTCACCCAACTAATATCATCAAACAGATAGTAGTCAGCGGCAAAGCGGAAACGTGTACCGCCATCGAAGCCATTACGTTTGTAGCCATTCTTACCATCGTCACCGGCCATATTCTGGAACTGCGGACGAATACTGCCGCCGACGGTGAAGTTAAGACGACTCAGCGGGTTGCCCGCCTGCGGATCTTGTTTCAGGACCGTGATTTCCGCCTGTGAAGCGAAAGTCGTTAATGCCACTGCTGCGCCGATCGATACCGCCAGCGCTGTTTTTTTTATAGTCATTATTTATACCTTGATAGATAGCCTGCCAATTATTCAGCACACAAATATTAACGTTTATTAATACTCTCGTGTTGTTGGGTTTTTATTGTTCTGTGCTGTTAAATATCAAGGAGTTATCAATTTGTGCTACATAGAAAAAAAGACGCACCGATTTTAAAATCGGTGCGTAATCATCACGAATATGAATTAACTACTGAACTGACGGAACAGCGCTTTACCTTTTAGCAGACGTGAACCGAGCCATCCGCCGCATAAAGAGAGCAGCAATGCTCCACTAAATGGTAATACTACCCACAGTCGCCAGTCTGGCTCCCACGGGAAATCAAACACTTTGGTTTGCAGTACCGCCAACGCTGTTTCCGCACCGATGGCCGCCACCAGTCCGGCAACCATCCCGAGCATGGCGAACTCGCACCACAGCGTGGTACGCAGCAGCTTCTTACCTGCTCCCAGCGTGCGCCAGACCACCAACTCCTGATGACGTTGACGCATCCCCACCTGAACCTGCGCCAACAGCAACAACATGCCACAGGCGGTGACAAGTACCACCATCACCTCCAACGCTCTACTTACCTGCTCCAGCACCTGGCCCACCTGTTTGAGGATGGCGCCAATATCCAGCAGGCTGATGGTCGGGAATTCGCGGTTAAGCTGCGTCAACATGCCGTTGCCGTTCTCCCAGCGAAAGCTGGTTAACCAGCTTTGCGGCTGAGCATCCAGCGCGCCGGAGGGGAAGATAAAGAAGAAGTTGGGCCGCAGGCTTTCCCAGTCCACTTTGCGCAGACTGCTGACCGTGGCGCTGAAATCCTGGGTATCGCCCATAAAAGTCACTCGATCGCCGAGTTTGACGTTCAGCCGTTTCGCTAACCCCTCTTCCATCGACACTTCGCCCTCTTTTGGCGGCCAGCTTCCGGCAGTTATCGGGTTATGATCCGGTCGGGTATCCTGCCAGGTCAGGTTAAGCTCGCGGTTCAGCGCCTCATCCTGATTGCCTTCGGTCGGCTTCTCATTGATCGCCGTCAGACGCGCCCGAACAATCGGATAGAACGATTCCGGGATCACCTGATGTTCCGACAAGAAAGCCTTCAGCGGAACCACCTGCTCGGTGGCAATGTTGATCAGGAAATAGTTCGGGCTTTCCGGCGGCATTTGCTGCTGCCAACGGTCGAGCAGATCGCCGCGCAGTACCAGTAACAACGCCAGCAGCATAAAGGAAAGCGAAAATGCCGATAGCTGGCTGAGCGTTGACCACGGCTGGCGCAACAGTCGACTGACCGCCAAACGCAACGGCAGCGAGGTGAGCGTCAGACCACGCAGCACGTTGAGCAGCATCCAGCCGAGCACCCCGCACAACAGCGCCAGTACCACCGCACCAGCCAGTACCGCCCACAGCAGCGGACTTCCGCCCATCAGTCCAGCAAGCAGTGCAATCACGACTATCACTACCACCGGCAAATAAAACTTCAGCGGCCAGACGTTTGCCACCACGTCACGGCGCAGCACCCGTAGCGGCTGCGTCGCCAGCAGCAGGCGGTAAGGGCGTAACCCGACCAACAGCGAAATCACCGTCATGGTGCCTAGTGCCCATAGCCACGGCCAGGGGCTTGCAGGCGGTAGTTCTCCAGGCAGAACCGGCTTGAGCAGTAGCACCAGCACGCGCTCAAATAGCAGTCCGAACAGCCCGCCGGTCAAGCCAGACAGCGCCAGCACCATCAGCCATTGACCAACAATCAGCCTGCGCAGTTGCACTCTGCCCGCACCGAGCGTTTTCAGAATAGCCACCAGATCGTAACGGCTGCGGCAATAATGGCTCATCGCCACGGCAACCGCGGCGACCGCCAGCAGCAGCGTTAACAGCGCCGACAGCAGCAAGAACTGTTGCGAACGCTCAAGTGATTTCCCCAGCGCCCCTTCATCCTGCTCCAGCCCATACCAGCGCTGTTCAGGCTTTAACTGTGGCAGCAGCCACTTTTCATAGGCTTCCAGTTGCGATGGCGTCCCGCCAAATTTATAGCGCCAGGTCACGCGGCTTCCCGGCTGGACCGCCGCCGTTTTTTCGACATCCGCCATGTTCATCATCAGACGCGGTGCTATCTGGAACGGATTAAAACCAGAGTCCGGCTCCTGCACCACCTCCCCGGCAATACGCAACGTGGCATCGCCAACGTCGATGGAATCACCGACTTTTAAGTTGAGTAGCGCCATCAGACGTGGGGCCAACAGCACCGAGCCCGGCTGCGGTTTCAGTCCCGGCGGGTTGGTTTGCAGTGTGCCGTACATCGGATACACATCATCTACCGCTTTGACGTTCGCCAGCTGCGGCGTATCCCGGGCAAAAGTCATGGTGGCAAAGGTGAGCTGTTCGCCCACCTTCAGGCCACGCTGTCGCGCCTCGTCAATCCACGCTTTCGGCACGGTACGCGAACTTTGTAGCGACCGATCGCCCGCCATAAACTCACGGCTTTGCTGGCTCAGCCCTTTTTCCATACGATCGCTGATATTGCCCAGCGCCAGCACACAGGCTACCGCCAGGCTTAGTGCCAGCCAGACAATCAGTAATGAAGGCGAGCGCCATTCGCGCCAGAACCAGCGTGCAATCATGCCTCCTCCTGCAACTGTCCATTCACCAGACGTAAGCGCCTGTCGCAACGCGCCGCCAACTGCGGGTCATGCGTCACCAGAATCAGGGTGGTGCCGTGTTCCCGGTTCAGAGAAAACAGCAGGTCGGCTATTTTGTCTCCGGTCTGGCGATCGAGGTTGCCTGTCGGCTCATCGGCAAACAGCACATCCGGACGCCCGTTAAACGCTCGCGCCAGCGCCACGCGCTGCTGCTCCCCGCCGGAAAGCTGGGCCGGAAGATGATCAAGACGTTTTCCCAGTCCCAGTTGTTCCAACAGCGTTTTTGCCCCGTCACGACTTTTTCCGCTATTTTCGCCGCGCAACAGCGCGGGCAGTTCGACGTTTTCCAGCGCGTTGAGGGTCGGAATTAACATGAATGACTGGAAGACAAAACCCACGTGCCGCGCCCGCAGCTGCGCCCGGGCTTCTTCGTCCATGGTGTGCAGCGCCTGCCCCACCAGGCTGACTTCACCGCTGGTGCCATCGTCCAGCCCGGCGAGGATCGCCAGCAGCGTGGATTTCCCCGATCCCGACTCGCCAATCAGCGCAATGGTCTCGGCGCGTTTGACAACCAGTTCAACTCCGGTAAGGATGGATAGCTCATGATCACCCTGACCGACGGATTTCTTAAGATGATGAACTTCAACAATGTTTTCCGCTGGCATTGGCCTTTCCTGTTCCTGGTCCTGTTAACTTTCCGCGCCGCCGCAGCGGACACGTTATTAATTCTGGGTGACAGCCTGAGCGCCGGATACCGAATGTCCGCCAGCGCCGCGTGGCCTGCGCTACTTAATGATAAATGGCAAACCAAAACGCCAGTGGTGAATGCCAGCATTAGCGGCGACACCTCGCAGCAGGGCCTGGCCCGTCTGCCTGCATTACTCAAGCAGCACCAGCCGCGTTGGGTACTGGTCGAACTTGGCGGCAACGACGGCCTGCGCGGCTTTGCGCCTGCGCAAACCGAACAAACTCTGCGAACAATTTTGCAGGACGTGAAAGCGGCAAATGCCGAACCGCTGCTAATGCAAATTCGTCTGCCGGCAAACTACGGTCGCCGTTATAATGAAACCTTTAGCGCGATTTATCCAAAGCTCGCCAAAGAGTTTGATATTCCTCTGCTGCCATTTTTCATGGAAGAGGTTTATCTGAAACCCCAGTGGATGCAGGATGATGGTATTCATCCTAACCGTGACGCCCAGCCGTTTATCGCCGACTGGATGGCGCAACATCTCACCCCTTTTCTATCCTAAATAATTCGAGTTGTATGAAGGCGGCAAGTGAGAGAGTTCCCAGGAGCATAGATAACTATGTGACTGGGGTGAGCGAGCGTAGCCAACGCGCAGACAACTTGAAGTATGACGGATATAGTAAATCACGACTCGTAATTCAACGGAGATCCTGACAGGTAAAGTTATGCAAAAATCGGTCTTAATAACAGGATGTTCCAGCGGAATCGGCCTGGAAAGTGCGCTTGAGCTAAAGCGCCAGGGTTTTCAAATTCTGGCAGGCTGTCGCAAACCTGACGATGTCGCGCGTATGAACAGCATGGGATTCACTGGCGTGTTGCTGGATCTGGATTCACCCGAAAGCGTGGATCGTGCCGCCGATGAAGTGATCGCCCTGACCGATAATCGTTTATATGGGATCTTTAACAACGCCGGATACGGTGTCTATGGTCCACTGCCCACCATCAGCCGTGAACAGATGGAACAGCAGTTTTCCGCCAACTTCTTTGGCGCACATCAGCTTACCATGCGCCTGTTGCCTGCCATGTTACCCCACGGCGAAGGGCGCATTGTGATGACCTCCTCGGTGATGGGATTGATCTCAACGCCGGGACGCGGCGCCTATGCCGCCAGCAAATATGCACTGGAAGCCTGGTCCGACGCACTGCGTATGGAACTGCGCCACAGCGGGATTAAGGTCAGCCTGATTGAACCCGGCCCCATCCGTACCCGCTTTACCGAAAACGTCAACCAGACCCAGAGCGATGCTCCCGTGGAAAATCCCGGCATTGCCGCGCGTTTTACGCTGGGACCAGAAGCGGTTGTCGCCAAAGTGCGTCATGCGTTTGAGAGCGATAAACCAAAGCTACGTTATCCGGTTACGCTGGTGACGTGGGCAGTGATGCTGCTTAAACGCCTGCTGCCAGGCCGCATAATGGACAAAATTTTACAGGGTTGAGTTGAAGCTCGCGCGTCAGCCCCCATGTAACAAGAAATCGACAAAAGAGAGTAACTCCATGTCCACACAGAATATTGTTAACATTAACGAATCGAACCTACAGCAGACCCTTGAACAGTCGATGACCACCCCGGTCCTGTTCTATTTTTGGTCTGAGCGCAGCCAGCATTGTCTGCAATTAACGCCGGTACTGGAGAGCCTTGCCGCCCAGTATAACGGTCAATTTATTCTCGCTAAGCTGGACTGCGACGCCGAACAGATGATCGCCTCCCAGTTTGGTCTGCGCGCGATCCCTACGGTTTATCTGTTCCAGAACGGCCAGCCAGTGGATGGATTCCAGGGCCCGCAACCGGAAGAGGTTATTCGCGCACTGCTGGAGAAAGTGCTGCCGAGCGAAGAAGAGCTGAAAGCACGCCAGGCTATCGAATTCATCGAAGCCGGTAATCACGCGGATGCGCTGCCACTGCTGAAAGAAGCCTGGCAGATCTCCAACCAGAGCAGCGAAATCGGTCTGCTGCTGGCGGAAACGCAAATCGCCCTGAACCGTTCTGATGAAGCCGAAGCGGTACTGAAAACCATTCCGTTGCAGGATCAGGACACCCGCTATCAAGGGCTTATCGCACAGATCGAACTGCTGAAGCAGGCCGCTGATACGCCGGAAATCCAACAGTTGCAACAGCAGGTCGCCAGCAATCCACAGGATGCGGCGCTGGCAACGCAGTTGGCTATTCAATTGCACCAGGTCGGGCGCAACGAGGAATCGCTGGAATTACTGTTCAGCCACCTGAAGAAAGATCTTACGGCTGCCGATGGTCAGGCACGTAAGACCTTCCAGGAGATCCTTGCCGCATTAGGAACCGGCGATGCGCTGGCTTCCAAATACCGTCGTCAGCTGTACGCGCTGCTGTACTAATTGGTTCATCATGCCCGATGGCGCTACGCTTATCGGGCCTACAAACACAACCAACACCTCATTCCCGTCGGCCGGATTATGGCGGTAGCCGCCATACGGCATCACATCACGGTTTCTTTAATGGCGTCACCACCAGTTGGTGGCGCGAATTATAGAACTTCCGATAGGTTAAATAGCAGGCAATAATGGTCGACAGGCTGGCGGTGGAAAGCAGCATAAACGTCACCATAATCTGATACTTAATCGCTTTTACCGGGTCAATACCTGCAAAGATCAATCCCGACATCATCCCCGGTAAACTCACCAGCCCCACGGTCTTCGCTGAATCGATAGTCGGAATCAGCGAGGCGCGAATGCTGTCGCGAATCAGCGGCGCAGAAGCCACCTTCGGCGTTGCGCCGAGGCTGAGTTTTTCCTGAATTTGCTGCTGCTCGCTGTTAAACCGCTGCCCCAAATTGTTGTAACACAGCCCCACCGCCACCATCGCATTACCTGCAATCATGCCGGAGATCGGGATGACCTGCATCGGCGTGAACTCGATAGAGCCTGACAGAACCAGCACCGAAAGCGTTAGCCCCGCCCCCGCCGTAATGGCAATAAACGACGAGAGAAAAGCTTTATCAATATATTTACTGCGTTTTTGCGCGTTATAGGCCGCGTTAAAGCAGATAAACAGCACCATCAATAAGGTCAGAATGCTATGGTTGACGCCAAAAATATATTTCAGCACGTAGCCCACGATAATAAGCTGAACCACTGCCCGGCAAACGCTCCAGAGAATATCTTTTTCCAGCGCCAGCTTTTCTTTGTTGCTGATCAGTATCGCGACCACCACCAGCATCATCGCTAACGCCAGGGATTCATTGGTAATATTATGCTCGTTCATTGCTGACTTCCTGCATTTCTCCGGCGTGCGGTTGAAGAGTGATGACATTATCCGCGTGATTAATCTCATCTTTATCGTGCGTCACCCACAGCACGGCAATATTCTTGTCGCGAACATAGTGGTGAATTAATTCGTTCACGTTACGTTTGTTGGACTCATCCAGTGCGCTGGTGATTTCATCAAGCAGCAGGATTTTCGGCAGAAACTGCAAATTACGAATTAACGAGACGCGCTGCTTTTCGCCACCAGATAGCTCATTGATATTTTTTTTCAGGATCGTCTCGGGCAACTGAAAACGAGCCAGATCTTCCAGAAACACATCCGGTTCCGGGCGTTTATCGCGGATTTGCCAGGGAAAAATGAGGTTGTCGTAGACGGTATCACCGAACAAAGCGGGCGTTTGCGCGCAATAAGAGACCTGCTGGCGATAAGCTTCAGGCTTAAGCGTTGATATCTCCTTACCCTCAAAAAGGATTTCACCGGAACTCGGGCTAATTAACGACGCGACTATCTTGAGTAACGTACTTTTACCGCAGCCGGACTGGCCGGTAATCAGCTTAAATTCTCCGGCGCGGAGATCAAAACAGATGTTATTAAGAATCTGCGTCGCCCCTGCCTGCCATGCGACATTTTTTAACTGAAGCAGAATGCTGCTTTCTTCCATTACCAATCCCTTTTTACATCTTTCGTGCAGATAGTCTATCCCTGTAATTTATTATAGGGGAGCCCACCTTGATAAATCGGGTATAATTTGACTAATGAGGCAGTAAAGGACAGCACAACAGGAGGTTTCATCAATGCTCATTTTTATTCCTATTCTTATTTTTGTCGCGCTGGTGATCGTCGGCGCAGGCGTCAAAATCGTCCCGCAGGGATATCAGTGGACGGTAGAGCGTTTTGGCCGTTACACCAAAACTCTGCAACCGGGTTTAAGCCTTGTTGTACCGTTCATGGACCGCATTGGTCGTAAGATCAATATGATGGAACAGGTGCTTGATATCCCCTCTCAGGAAGTCATCTCCAAAGATAACGCCAACGTCTCGATTGATGCTGTGTGCTTTATTCAGGTGATCGACGCGCCGAAAGCCGCGTATGAAGTCAGCAACCTGGAACTGGCGATCATCAACCTGACCATGACCAACATTCGTACTGTTCTCGGCTCGATGGAGCTCGATGAAATGCTCTCCCAGCGCGACAACATCAACACGCGCCTGCTGCATATCGTTGATGAGGCAACCAATCCCTGGGGCATCAAAATCACCCGTATTGAGATCCGCGACGTGCGTCCTCCGGCAGAACTTATCGACGCCATGAACGCGCAAATGAAAGCCGAACGTACCAAGCGCGCCTACATTCTTGAAGCCGAAGGGATCCGTCAGGCAGAAATCGTTAAGGCCGAAGGTGAGAAGCAGTCGAAAATCCTCATCGCGGAAGGTGAACGTCAGTCCGCATTTTTACAGGCTGAAGCGCGTGAACGTTCCGCAGAAGCAGAAGCCCGCGCAACACAGATGGTGTCTGAAGCCATTGCCGCCGGGGATATTCAGGCCGTGAACTACTTCGTGGCTCAGAAATACACCGAAGCGCTGCAGCATATCGGCTCGTCGAATAACAGCAAAGTGGTGATGATGCCGCTGGATGCCAGCAGCCTGATGGGTTCCATTGCCGGGATCGCCGAACTGGTTAAGGACAGCGCCAGCGAGCGGAAAAAATCATGATAGCGATGATTCTGGTGCACCCGCATATCTTCTGGCTCAGCCTCGGTGGTCTGTTACTGGCCGCCGAGATGCTGGGCGGCAACGGCTATCTGCTGTGGAGCGGCGTGGCAGCGGTGATTACCGGTCTGGTCATCTGGCTCGTTCCACTAGACTGGGCGTGGCAGGGGGCAATGTTCGCTGCCCTCACCCTGCTGGCGGCCTGGCTGTGGTGGAAGTGGCTGGCAAGGCGCGTTCAGGAGCAGCAGCCAGCCGATAGCCATCTTAACCAACGTGGACAACAGTTAGTTGGCCGTCGATTTACTCTGGAAACTGACCTGGTCAATGGTCGCGGACATATGCGCGTCGGCGACAGTTCCTGGCCCGTTAGCGCCCGTGACGATTTGAGCGCCGGAACGCAGGTTGAAGTCATTGCCGTTGAGGGAATCACCCTGATTATAAAAGCGGTATCACACTAAAAAGACAGGAAATAAGACTATGGTCAGGAAGACACCCCTTGCCTTTGCCCTTTGCACATTGCTGACCGCCGCCCCGCAGGCATTCGCTTCGTTCGATATGGAAGACTGCAAATGGAGCGACGACAGCTGCCTGCTGAAAGGCACGCCAACCTTTAACCCTGAAAACGACAGCCGCGACAACCTGCTGCGGCTGCTGAGCCAGGAAAAATCATTTGCTCTGCCCGTGCAGTCGATGCCCGCAGACATCACTCGCTCCCGCGATTTCTATTTTGCCTATCACCCGCAATGGGATGAGGCTGCCCCGCAAACAGCGGCAGCTCAGGCATCCGCCGCGGACAGCCCTCTCTCCCGACAGATGGCCGAGCTGAACATTAGCGCCGACGAAATAAACATCAATGACGCTGAGCTAGAGAACCGTCATGTTTCGAATAACGCCGAGAGCGTTAGCGCCTTTTTTGCCGCGCTGTTGGCCGATTCCACATTAACAGCGGAACAGCGTCAGGCCTTAGCCCAGGCGCGTACAGGACTGCTTTCCGGAGCAACCCGCGAGCAAATTGAGTCTTCTCTTGCCACCTTCCCGGCAGATTCTCAAGCTCTGCCCTATAAAAGCTATCTGGCAGCAGCAGCCAGTTTCTATGCCGGTGATTATGCCAGTGCCGAACGGGATTTCACTCAGCTTGCTACAAGCGACCGTCCGTGGCTGGCAGAGACCGCGCAATACATGCTGATGCGCACGGCGTTGAACAAGAGCAGTCAGAACAGCGTGGGCGAGTACGGCGATTTTGATATTGCGAAAATTAATCGCGAGGATGCCACTCAGGCTCAAGAGTTGGCGCAGGCCTATCTGCAGAGTTTTCCCCAAGGACTCTACGCTGACTCTTCACGAGGCATGTTGCGTCGCATCAACTGGTATTTACAGTCATGGCCGCAGCTGGCCGGGTTGTATGAACAGACGCTGAAGCAGTCGGCTGACGCACGGCAACTGCGCGAAAATGTCATCGAATACGATAATGTCTATGGCATGGCGTTCTACGACCAGTCCGTCGTTGAGGCCTTCCCCGACGCGCCGCGAGTCAGCTATATCGAACTGCTACGCGCGCTGCGCCTGGATAACAACAGCAAACCCACGCTGACGCAGGCACAGCTCGACGCCAGCAAACCGGTGTTTGAACAGAGCCAAAAACTGCCGCTATGGCGCGACCTGCAACTGAATCTGTGGCTGGCAACGGGCAACTACGCGGCAATTATTCAGACAGTTACGCCAGCGCAGAAACTTGCCGCTCACGATACCCTCGCCTTCAGCGAACAGGTGCTGTACGGCGAAGCGTTGATGGGCCAGAAGAAATGGGCCGAGGCGCGCGATTTTTGGCAGCAGTTGTTAAAACTCAGCCAGGATAACGAACAGCAGCAATATGTGCAGGCTAAGCTTGCCGCCACGCTGGTATATAACGGCGATGTGGCGGCAGTTTTCGCACCGAATAGCGCGGTGACCAACCTGCGCTTTCGCTCGCAGGTGCTGAAAACGCAGGCCACGCCAGAACTGCTGCGCCAGCAGGCCGTTCATGGCCCGAATAACGAAGAGCGTACCATTGCGCTGCATACGCTGCTGGTGCGGGATCTTACAGAGAATCGTTTTGGCGACTGGCTTACTGACAGAAAACTGGCCAGCGCGATTACATCACCGGTCATTGGCGAAGCGTTTGATGACGTTAACCTGAGCATATTCGACTGGAATGGCGACACGGCGCAGGCGGGTTATACGTGCCGCAGCCTCAATGAAACGGTAACGGTATTGAGCAAAAAAGCGGATGATGCTCACGCGCTGAACTGCCTTGGCGAATTCTTCCGCACCACGCAAACACATGTTGATCTGTGGAAAAACAGCGCTGGCAACGATGTGCTTGAATCAGCTATCTCGCGCAAGAAACCTTTCGGCCAGTTCGACAGGCAAAGCTACTATCAGCAGGTAATTACCTCGCCCACCGCGGAAGTCGAAGATAAGAGCTTCGCGCTGTATCGCGCCATCATGTGCTATGCGCCATCAGGCGCTAACGAATGCGGCGGTGAAGACGTGGATAAACTGCAGCGTAAGGGCTGGTTCACCCAACTGAAAACGCAGTATCCGGGAAGCCCGTGGGCGCAAAAACTCAAATATTACTGGTAACCGCACTGCTTCTCGGCCAGGCACAGGCAGCGGATATCGTCGCCGCCCGTGAACATTCAGCCTTCTGGCTGTGGTCTGGGGTGAAAGCCAGTGACGAGCTGAAAGACGCGCAAACGGTTTATCTGCACCAGGGCGAGGTACTGGTTCGTTCCGGTAACGTGGTGTTCCAGCGCCTCGGACTGCCGGTCAGTCGTCTGTCTTTTCCCTCAATCTGGCTGACCGTACGCTTTACAACCCTCGACGTACCGGAAGAGATCCCGGCGCGTATCATACGGTTGATGCAGCGCTGGCAGACCGCCGGGAATCACGTCGTTGGCCTGCAGGTTGATTTTGACGCAGCGACCCATCAACTGACCGACTACGCCCACTTTCTGCAGCAACTGCGCCAACAGCTCCCGGCCGAGTTTGCGCTAGGCGTAACCGGACTACTGGATTGGGCAAAAACGGGCGACGTCGCTACGCTGAACGCGTTGGCGGTCGATGAACTGGTGGTGCAAAGCTATCAGGGGCGTCACACAGTGACGAATTATCAGGCGTATCTACCCGCGCTGAGCCGCCTGCGCATTCCATTTAAGCTGGGACTGGTGCAAAACGGTAACCGGGACCCACTGGCTGAAGCGCAGCTTGAGAAATCCCCGTGGTACCGCGGCACGGTGGTGTTTATGCTTAATCCCTCTCGCCGTTAAGCCTTCGCTTTGTGATGACTGCAACCGGAGAGATTATCCATGATCGGACATTCAGCACTGTCATCGCCAGGGCAACTGTCTGCCAGCGCCAGCAAATGCAAGCGCATGGCCTGCAATTCTCTGATATGCCGCTCAATGTCAGCCACCTTTTCCAGGGTGCGCTTTTTCACATCCGCGCTATGACGCGCCGGATCGTTAAACAGGTTTACCAGCTCGCCGCACTCTTCCAGGTTAAACCCAACCTGCCGCGCCTGACGCAGCAGCATCAGTTCATTCAAATGCTTTTGGCTGTATGTGCGATAGCCATTTTCACCACGCAGCGGCGGCGTCACCAGCCCTTTCTCTTCATAAAAGCGAATCGCTTTACTGGTTAAACCGGTTTTTTTAGCAACATCGGATATATTCACATCTCCCCCCTTGACCTTCCCCTTGATGGAAGGTTTAACCTTTATAACAGTTAGTCAAAACGATTGCTAAGGTCAATGAATCTCAGACCAATCATAGAGGAAATTTGTTATGTCTCAAACCATCGATCTAACCCTGGACGGCTTGTCCTGTGGTCACTGCGTAAAACGCGTTAAAGAGAGTCTGGAGCAACGCCCGGACGTTGAGCAAGCGGATGTCACTGTGACTGAAGCGCACATCACCGGGAGCGCCAGTGCTGAAGCGCTGATTGAAACCATCAAACAAGCCGGTTACGGCGCGGAGTTAAGCCACCCAAAGGCTAAACCGCTGACGGAGTCATCAATCCCGTCGGAAGCACTGGCAGCGGTCCCTTCCGAGCTTCCGGCAGCTACGGCTGATGATGACAGCCAACAGTTGCTGTTAAACGGCATGAGCTGCGCCAGCTGTGTTATCCGCGTACAAGATGCTCTGCAAAGCGTACCGGGTGTCACGCAGGCACGGGTAAACCTGGCGGAACGTACTGCGCTGGTAATGGGCAGTGCGTCCGCCGACCAGTTAGTGAAAGCGGTGGAAAAAGCGGGCTACGGCGCAGAAGCCATTGAAGATGATGTTAAGCGCCGCGAGCGTCAGCAAGAAACCGCCGTGGCAACCATGAAACGTTTTCGCTGGCAGGCGGCCGTCGCTCTGCTGTTAGGTATCCCTGTCATGGTATGGGGAATGATTGGTGAAAACATGATGGTCACTGCCGACAACCGCAGCCTGTGGCTGACGATTGGTCTGGCAACGCTTGCCGTGATGGTTTTCGCGGGCGGTCATTTTTACCGCAATGCGTGGAAAAGCTTGATGAACGGCACCGCGACCATGGATACACTGGTGGCACTGGGTACGGGGGTGGCATGGCTTTATTCCATGAGCGTCAACCTCTGGCCGCAATGGTTCCCGATGGAAGCAAGACACCTCTATTATGAAGCCAGTGCGATGATTATCGGTCTGATTAACCTCGGGCACATGCTGGAAGCGCGGGCTCGTCAGCGCTCGTCCAAAGCACTGGAAAAATTACTCGATCTGACGCCGCCGACCGCGCGTGTTGTTACCGACGAAGGTGAAAAGAACGTGCCGCTGGCAGACGTTCAGGCGGGAATGTTGCTGCGCCTGACCACCGGTGACCGCGTTCCGGTAGATGGCGAAATCACTCAGGGCGAAGCCTGGCTGGATGAAGCCATGCTGACCGGAGAGCCTATTCCGCAACAAAAAGGCGAAGGCGATAGCGTCCACGCCGGTACGGTCGTACAGGACGGCAGCGTGCTGTTCCGCGCCAGTGCCGTTGGCAGCCACACCACGCTGTCACGCATTATTCGTATGGTGCGCCAGGCGCAAAGCAGTAAACCGGAGATTGGTAAACTGGCTGACCGTATCTCCTCAGTGTTCGTTCCGGTCGTCGTCGTCATTGCGCTGGTGAGTGCGGCAATCTGGTATTTCTTCGGGCCGGCACCACAAATTGTTTATACGCTGGTGATAGCCACCACCGTACTGATTATTGCTTGCCCTTGTGCGCTGGGCCTGGCGACGCCGATGTCGATTATTTCCGGTGTGGGTCGTGCCGCTGAGTTTGGGGTTCTGGTACGTGATGCCGATGCGCTGCAGCGCGCCAGCACGCTCGATACCGTCGTGTTTGATAAGACCGGGACATTGACAGAAGGTAAACCGCAGGTTGTCGCCATCAAAACGTTTGGCAACACCGATGAAGCGCTGGCAATTCGTCTGGCTGCGGCCCTTGAACAGGGCTCCAGCCACCCGCTGGCCAGAGCGATACTGGACAAAGCCGGTGATGTTACGCTGCCACAGGTCAATGGTTTCCGTACGCTGCGTGGTTTAGGCGTCAGTGGCGAAACGGAAGGTCATACGCTGCTGCTGGGTAACCAGGCGCTGCTTAATGAACAGCAGGTAGATACCACTGAAATGGAAGCTGAAATCACCGCTCAGGCATCCCAGGGGTCAACCCCGGTCCTGTTGGCGATTGATGGCAAAGCGGCGGCGCTGTTAGCGGTGCGTGATCCACTGCGTAGCGACAGCGTGGCAGCACTTCAGCGCCTGCACCGCAACGGGTATCGTCTGGTGATGCTTACCGGTGACAACCCAACCACGGCTAACGCTATTGCCAAAGAAGCCGGTATTGATGAGGTGATAGCCGGTGTTCTGCCGGATGGTAAAGCCGAGGCGATTAAACGTCTGCAAAGCCAGGGACGTCAGGTTGCCATGGTGGGTGACGGTATCAACGATGCACCTGCGCTGGCTCAGGCCGATGTCGGAATTGCCATGGGTGGCGGCAGCGATGTGGCGATTGAAACCGCCGCGATTACGCTGATGCGTCATAGCCTGATGGGCGTTGCGGATGCACTGTCTATCTCCCGGGCAACGCTGCGTAATATGAAGCAGAATCTGGTCGGCGCGTTTATTTATAACAGCATCGGTATCCCCGTTGCCGCTGGGATCCTGTGGCCGTTCACCGGAACACTGCTGAATCCGGTCGTTGCTGGGGCGGCGATGGCGCTCTCCTCCATTACTGTGGTGAGCAACGCTAACCGACTGCTGCGCTTCAAACCGAAAGAGTAACCCTCTGCCGCATGGCGCTCTCGCTTATCCGGCCTACAAAGTGCAGGTAACATTGTAGGCTGGATAAGACGATTTCGCGTCGCCATCCGGCGATTCTCGCATTGCACCTTCCAGGACCACGCGCTAGCATGAAAGTCTACTTAGGGAGGTCGTATGGATCTGTTATACCGGGTAAAAACATTTTTCACCGCGCTGCGCGGCAACCACTATACCTGGCCTGCCATCGACATTTCATTGCCCGGCAACCGCCATTTTCATCTGATTGGCAGTATTCACATGGGCAGTCGCGATATGGCACCTCTGCCTGCCAAATTACTCAAAAAACTCAACCATGCCGACGCGCTGATTGTCGAAGCAGATGTTTCCGGTGACGACGCGCCGTTTGCTAACCTTCCTGCATTTGCCGCACTCGAAGAACGTATCAGCCCGGAGCAGTTAGAAAACCTGCGTAAAGTCACCAACGAACTGGGCATTTCCCCATCCCTGTTATCTACTCAGCCGTTGTGGCAAATCGCCATGGTATTACAGGCGACACAGGCACAGCAGTTGGGGCTACGGGCGGAATACGGAATTGATTACCAATTGCTGAAAGCGGCAAAACAAGCGCACAAACCCGTCATCGAACTGGAAGGCGCATCCAGCCAAATCGAGCTGTTATGTCAGTTGCCTGATAACGGGCTGGCCTTGTTGGACGATACTCTGACGCACTGGCATACCAATGCCAGATTGTTGCAACAGATGATGGGTTGGTGGCTTAAAACACCGCCACGCAATAGCGAACTGACGCTTCCCAATACCTTTAGCCAGTCGTTGTATGACGTATTGATGCATCAACGCAACACAGCCTGGCGCGATCGGCTCAGAGCGATGCCTGCTGGTCATTACGTCGTGGCCGTTGGCGCGTTGCATCTGTACGGAGAAGGAAATTTGCCGGAGATGTTAAGGTAAAAAAATGGCCAATATTTCTATTGGCCCGTCAAAGAGGAATTTCATCATTATTATGATCCCAATGCTTAAAGCATCGGTGTAGTTCGATTGTCGCTCAAAGTCATCATCCTGCCAATACTATTGCGCAAGATGGTACTATTTTTTAGACAGACATCAGGCGTATGCTTGAGTCGTATTTTGTCTGGTCCAGGAAAATTGCTATGACACCCGCCGTTAAATTACTCGAAAAAAACAAAATTTCTTTCCAGATCCACACCTACGATCACGATCCGTCCGAGACGAACTTTGGTGATGAAGTGGTGCGCAAGTTAGGTCTGAATGCGGACCAGGTCTACAAAACGCTGCTGGTTGCCGTGAATGGCGATATGAAGCATCTGGCGGTTGCGGTCACGCCTGTAGCCGGTCAATTGGATCTCAAAAAGGTCGCTAAGGCGCTGGGGGCTAAAAAGGTCGATATGGCCGATCCAATGGTTGCGCAACGAACCACCGGTTATCTGGTGGGGGGGATCAGCCCATTAGGACAGAAAAAGAGATTGCCAACGCTCATTGATGCCCCTGCCCAGACGTTTGACACCATTTATGTTTCCGGCGGCAAACGCGGGCTGGATATCGAACTGGCAGCCGGCGATCTGGCGAAAATTCTGGATGCGAAATTCGCCGACATCGCTCGTCGCGATTAAGCGGTTATAGAATGATTGCCTGATGGCGCGCAGCTTTAAGGCCTACAAATCGCACTGACCTGTAGGCCGGATAAGGTGCCCGCACCGCCATCCGGCACTCCGCCCTGTTACTGCCAGGTAACTTCACCCTTCGGCTCATACACACTGGCATCCAGCGGTGAGTTCTTCTGCACGAACTCTTTCAGCACTTCCGCATCAATAAACCCGGTATTCACATAGCCTGGTTTATTATCAATGCGCGGATAGCCATCGCCGCCGGTTGCGTTGAAGCTCAGGGTCGCCATACGATAATTTTTGGCTGGGTCAACGGGTTCGCCTTTGATTTTCAAATCGTTAAGCTTGCCGTCTTTCGCCACAAAGCTGACGTTGGCAAACTGCGGATAGGCCCCGGAGTCCGGCTTCATTTGCGCCACGGCGGTCAGATAGTCAATCACCTCTTTCCCGCTCATGTCGGCATACACCACGATGTTTCCGAACGGCTGTACTTTCAGTACGCTCTTATAGGTGATATCACCGCCTTCGATGGAATCACGGATGCCACCGCCGCTCATCACGCCAAAATCAGCGCTGGTTCGCGCCATTTGCGCAGCCAGCAGCAAATGTCCCATGTTGGTCTGCACGAAACGGACTTTGCTTCGGTCGCCTTCGAGGCGCGCATTGACGCTACCAATTTTCACGTCGAGCTGCGCTTTACCTTTATTCTGGAACGGCGTCAGCAGCGAAAGCATTTGCTGATTTTCAGCTATTTCCGGGGTATAGAGTACGCGCTCACTTTTACCGTTGTCCCAGGTCACTTTTTTCTTCAGGTTGACGGGAATGAGCTGGTAGTTGACCATTTTCATTTCGCCGTTACGGAACTCAAAGTCCGCCCGGCCCACATATTTCCCCCACTCGTGCGCCTGCACAATCCAGATCCCATTTTGCTTGTCTGGCGCACACGGCGTACCCGGTACGTAATCAACCTGCTTCTTGTTCTCTGAAGCCATACACACCGGATCCTGCGAGTGACCACCGACAATCATCGCCAGCGATCCCGCCGGCAGGCTACGCGCCATTTCGACATCGCCAGGGGCGTTCGAGCCGTGGTTGCCGTTGTCATAATGTCCCATATGGGTGGTCGCGATAATGATGTCTGGCTTTTCACCCATATTCAGTTCCTGGATAACCAGTTTGGCTTCATCAGCAGGTTTACGGAACTCAATATCGGTAAAGAACTCGGGGTTGCCTATTTTTGCCGTATCGTCGGTGGTTAAACCGAGTACGGCAATTTTTAAATCCTGGCGCTTAAAGATGGCCCACGGCTTAAACAAACGCTCGCCAGTGCTTTTCTGATAGATATTGGCCGAGAGAAACGGGAATTTGGACCATTTTTCCTGCTGGCGCAGTACGGTCATGGGATTATCAAACTCGTGGTTTCCGACCGCCATTGCGTCATAGCCAATCAGGTTCATCCCACGAAAATCAGGTTCCGCATCCTGCAGATCGGACTCCGGTACGCCGGTATTAATGTCGCCACCGGAAAGCAGCAGTACGCTTCCCCCTTCCTCTGCCACCTCTTTACGAATACTGTCCACCAGCGTTTTTTGCGCCGCCAGTCCGTATTCTCCGTATTCGCTGCGCCAGAAGTGACCGTGATGATCGTTGGTATGCAGAATGGTAATTTTGTAGGTTTTATCTTTTTCGTACGCTTGCGCTGGCTGACCTGCCAGCGTAAATGCGGCTAATAACGCCAGCGCCACGCCCCGTTTTAAAAACTTCATATTTCTCTCCCTGAGCCAAAATCAACGACTGAAATTACAATGATATGAAATAATAGTCGAAAATGTTTTCAGAAATGAGACTTCCTTCAAACACCTTCCGCAGGTATGTTAGTCAGGTAATAATAACAAAATAGATTACCCTCATAATCGCAACCCAAACAGAAGTGACTTTCTATGGCAATAAGTGAACCAACCCAGCCTGTGGCTGGCGCGTCAGCGTCGGTTGCTAAAGCACGCACCTCATTTGGCATTTTAGGAGCGATCAGCCTCTCCCATCTGCTAAACGATATGATTCAGTCGCTGATCCTGGCGATTTATCCGCTATTGCAGTCAGAGTTCTCGCTAACGTTTATGCAGATCGGGATGATCACCCTAACCTTCCAGCTTGCTTCCTCGCTGCTGCAACCGGTGGTGGGTTACTGGACGGACAAATACCCGATGCCGTGGTCGCTGCCCATTGGGATGTGCTTCACGCTGAGCGGACTTGTTTTGCTGGCCATGGCCGGCAGCTTCCATATGGTGCTGCTCGCCGCGGCGCTGGTTGGCACCGGCTCTTCGGTATTTCATCCGGAATCGTCCCGCGTGGCGCGCATGGCCTCCGGCGGTCGTCACGGCCTGGCGCAGTCAATTTTCCAGGTTGGCGGCAACTTCGGCAGCTCTCTGGGGCCCTTGCTGGCAGCTGTCATCATAGCGCCATATGGTAAGGGTAATGTGGCCTGGTTTGTTCTGGCTGCGTTATTAGCGATTGTCGTCCTGGCACAAATCAGCCGTTGGTATGCCGCGCAGCATCGGATGAGTAAAGGAAAACCGAAAGTCGCCATCGTAAATCCGTTACCGCGCAATAAAGTGGTGCTGGCGGTAAGCATCCTGCTGGTGCTGATTTTCTCCAAATACTTCTATATGGCGAGCATCAGCAGCTATTACACCTTTTATCTGATGCAAAAATTCGGATTATCGGTACAAAACGCCCAGTTTCATCTGTTTGCCTTCCTGTTTGCCGTCGCGGCCGGGACGGTGATTGGCGGACCATTAGGCGATAAAATTGGCAGAAAATATGTTATTTGGGGCTCTATCCTCGGAGTTGCGCCATTTACCCTCGTTTTACCCTACGCAACGCTGGAATGGACCGGGATTTTAACCGTGATCATTGGTTTTATCCTCGCATCGGCGTTTTCTGCTATTTTGGTCTACGCGCAGGAGCTGCTTCCTGGGCGTATCGGCATGGTTTCTGGGCTATTTTTCGGGTTTGCCTTCGGCATGGGCGGCTTGGGAGCCGCGGTGCTAGGGCTAATAGCCGACCATACCAGCATCGATTTGGTCTACAAAATATGTGCTTTCCTGCCACTTCTGGGGATACTGACCATATTCTTACCTGATAACCGACACAAAGCCTGATTTTCTGACGGCCAAAAGTAAATTTTGGCCGTCATTACTTGCAGTAGCCATCAGCCTTTACCTCTCACATATCACCGTACTTTTCCGATCCGTGCTTTTTTGCGCGTAAAATCCCGTTTTCTTCAAAATTCAATAATTATTCATAAACATAAACATTAAAATTGTCATAAACTATTACTCGTAGTTTGGGTTTTTAGGATCATCACAGCAACCAAAGGAGACGGAATGCATCACGCCACCCCGCTTATCACCACCATTGTCGGCGGCCTTGTGCTCGCTTTTATATTAGGCATGATTGCCAATAAACTACGTATTTCTCCTCTGGTGGGATATCTGTTAGCGGGCGTTCTGGCCGGTCCATTTACACCTGGTTTTGTTGCTGATACTAAGCTCGCGCCTGAGTTGGCCGAGCTTGGCGTTATTCTGCTGATGTTTGGCGTGGGGCTGCACTTTTCGTTGAAGGATTTGATGGCGGTAAAGTCTATCGCCATTCCCGGCGCGATTGCCCAGATAGCGGTGGCAACGCTGCTGGGTATGGCGCTTTCCGCCATATTGGGCTGGTCACTGATGGTGGGGATCGTGTTTGGTCTGTGTCTTTCAACCGCCAGTACCGTGGTGCTACTGCGCGCGCTTGAAGAACGACAGCTCATTGACAGCCAGCGCGGGCAAATTGCCATTGGCTGGTTGATTGTCGAAGATCTGATGATGGTGCTGACGCTGGTTCTCCTGCCAGCCGTCGCCGGGATGCTGGAAAAAGAAGACGTCGGCTTCGCCTCGCTGGCCGTCGATATGGGCATTACCATCGGCAAGGTGGTGGCGTTTATCGCGATTATGATGCTGGTGGGTCGTCGCCTGGTACCGTGGATTATGGCCCGCAGCGCCGCAACCGGTTCACGTGAACTGTTTACCCTCTCTGTCCTCGCCCTCGCCTTAGGTATCGCCTTTGGCGCAGTAGAGCTGTTCGATGTCTCCTTTGCGCTGGGCGCGTTCTTCGCCGGTATGGTGCTAAATGAATCTGAACTAAGCCACCGTGCGGCGCATGATACTCTGCCGCTGCGCGATGCGTTCGCCGTGTTGTTCTTCGTTTCCGTCGGGATGCTGTTCGATCCGTTAGTTCTGATCCAGCAGCCGTTGGCGGTACTGGGCACGCTGGCGATTATCATCTTTGGTAAATCCCTTGCCGCCTATTTCCTGGTGCGCCTGTTTGGTCACTCCCAACGCACAGCGCTCACCATTGCCACCAGCCTGGCGCAGATTGGTGAATTTGCCTTTATCCTGGCGGGTCTGGGAATGGCGTTGAACCTGCTGCCGCAGGCCGGACAGAATCTGGTGCTGGCCGGGGCAATCCTGTCCATCATGCTCAACCCGGTGCTATTTGCGGTGTTAGAAAAATACCTCGCCAAAACAGAAACGCTGGAAGAGCAGACGCTGGAAGAGGCCATCGAAGAAGAGAAGCAAATTCCGGTGGATATCTGCAATCATGCCTTGCTGGTTGGCTTTGGTCGCGTCGGCAGCCTGCTGGGTGAGAAATTGATGGCTGCGGGGATCCCGCTGGTGGTGATCGAAACCTCACGTACCCGGGTGGATGAACTGCGCGAGCGTGGGATCCGCGCGGTACTGGGAAATGCCGCCAACGAAGAGATTATGAATCTGGCGCATCTGGATTGCGCGCGCTGGCTGCTGCTGACCATTCCCAATGGTTATGAAGCGGGTGAAATTGTCGCTTCTGCACGTGAGAAATGCCCGTCGATTGAGATTATCGCCCGCGCGCATTATGACGATGAGGTGGAATATATTACCGAACGCGGCGCCAACCAGGTCGTCATGGGTGAGCGTGAAATCGCCCGCACCATGCTGGAGCTGATTGAAACGCCGCCTGCAGGTGAAGTTGCTACGGCCAGTTAATGTCCGTGCCGGATAGCGTTATCGCTTATCCGGCCTATGCAAGATTTAACGGTCCCAGTACGACTCTTCGAGACTGTCTTCACGTTCCGGTAAACCGTGCGTCAGGCGCGGTGAATGCTGGTTCAGCACCTGATAACTCACGCGATTAGCATACTTACACACCTGGGCTAACGACGAATAGGTCAGCCAGGTGAACTTGTGCTTGCTGGAGTTAGGCACGTTGCTGCGGTGATAGCTGTTGGCGGTAATATCATGCAGCAATGCCGCCAGCGCGCCGTCACCTGCGCCGTTGGTGTTCATTATCTTCTCAGGCCCGCCCATATACGGTGCAATGTGCGAATACACGCGCAGCGGATTGGTACAGTCTTTATGGCGCATGGCGCGGCTGAATTCGTACTGGTTAAATTCGGCAATAGCACCAGGGAGCAGCGGATGCTGGGTTTTACGTTTAACTTCTTCTTCCGTAAAGCCCGCCATATACAGACCCGCCGGACCCGCCGTGCACAGCACCAGATCCACCCAATCCAGCGCCTTATCAGACGCCTGCAGCGGGTCGTTCTCGCCGGTCAGCGCTTCAGCCTCTTCTTCATTCATCGCCAGAATAGAGACATGCTCTTTCAGGAATGCCTGCCACCACTGCGGGTTATCGGCAATGACGAATTTGGTGCCCAGGGTCAGAACCACCGGCACATTGTGTTTTTTGGCATATTCAATCGCCTTCATGGTCGCTTCCGGCATCGGCTCACCCGGTTCGCAGCGCACCAGATAGGACGTCAGCACCAGCGCGGACGCGCCGGCAATCACCGATTCAGGGATGCTATCCGCCCGTAGTTTATTCATATGCCCAGGGCTGATTGCGAAGGTACGCTCACCTGACTCGCCAATCAGCGTAAAGCAGCGGCCAATCGGTCCGTTAACGCCTTGCAGGTAGTTCAGGTCGGTACGGCTGGAGGTATTGCATAAATAGCGGTACGCATAGCTGCCAATCTCGATATTGCTGCACATCACGCCCAGCAGCACCGAGCGGTCATCCGCCAGTACGGAGTAGTTGTGCATCGTGTTACCGATAGTACCGCCCGCAAACTGATGGGTGATCAAATTTTCACGCACCAGTTCCTGGTAGAGCGCTTCTGCGACATCATCGGCAATCACCAGAGAATGCCCGGCGCTTAATCCATAACGTTTTACAAAGTCATCATCCACTTTGGCTTCAATATCCACCAGCGTCTGGTCGATACCTACCACCCAGGCTGCGCTGGTTTCATTTTCTGGCTGAATTTGTTGCAGCAACGGATCGCGCGCGCTGACGGGAAAATAGTGTTTGGATTTGCGTTTACCGGGAAATTTCATGGTCGATTTTACGGGTGGTTAACTGAGCGATGCATGGTAGCACATTCCCTGCCACGCATGCGATGCGGCGCTAAGTTTCAATATCAGACGGTGAGATCGCAGTTTATACGGGATTAATTTCTACAATAACTCACCTTCACAAGGAGCGTTTTATGAAGCCGGAAAACAAGATCCCCGTACTCGACAGAATTTCGGATGAAATGAAAAGCGTGGTGAATTTTCATCGCGACGATCTGCCGCCGTGGCCCGCTGCAGATGACTTCGTGGCCCAGCGCCAACACTACATTCATGAACGGCAGTTGTGGAATGCCGATGCCCCAGAGATGAATACCCGCGAATGCGTTATTTCTACCGCATGCGGCCCCGTGGCCACACGTATTTACTCACCGCAGCCTCATAGCCTGGCAACGTTGTATTATCTGCACGGCGGCGGTTTTATTCTCGGTAATCTGGATACCCACGACCGTATTATGCGCTTGCTGGCGCGCTATACGCAGTGCACGGTAATTGGTATCGACTATTCGCTTGCGCCAGAAGCCCGTTTCCCGCAAGCCATCGAAGAGATTGCCGCCGTCTGCCAGTATTTTCATCAGCACGCTGGCGACTATTCTCTTAATGTGAATCATATCGGTTTTGCGGGCGATTCCGCCGGAGCCATGCTGGCGCTTGCCAGCGCGCTGTGGCTACGGGATAAACGCATTGTCTGCGGCAAGGTGGCTGGAGTGCTGTTGTGGTATGGGCTTTACGGCCTGCAAGATTCACTGAGTCGACGGCTGATGGGCGGAGCGTGGGATGGGTTAACCCGCGAGGACTTGCAGATGTACGAAAACGCGTACCTGCGTAGCGCTGACGATCGCGAGTCACCGTATTATTGCCTGTTTAATAACGATCTGACGCGTGACGTGCCACCGTGTTTTATCGCTGGCGCTGAGTTTGATCCGCTGATTGACGATAGCCGCTTACTATTCCAGACGTTGCAGGCGCATCAGCAGCCCTGCCAGTACAAAATGTACCCCGGTACGCTGCACGCCTTCCTGCACTATTCGCGAATGATGAAAACCGCCGACGATGCATTACGGGAAGGCGCTCGTTACTTCAGAGCCCAGCTTTAACGGTAAGCGTCGGTCAGTTTAACCATCATTTCGATATGTTCCGGTGCGGCATTAAGCGCCGGAATATACTCATATTGCTTACCGCCAGCTTCGAGGAAAATCTCCCGGTTTTGTACCGCTATCTCTTCCAGCGTTTCGAGGCAATCTGCCGAGAAGCCCGGACACATAACCTGGATATGTTGTGTCCCTTTCTCCGCCAGCATTTTTAACGTTTCGTCGGTATACGGCGTCAACCACGGTTCGCGACCAAAGCGAGACTGGAAGGTCATCATTACTTTTTCTGGCGGCAGGCCAAGCGCTGAAACCAGTTCACGAGTGGTATCGCGACAGCGCTGCGGGTAGTCATCGCCTTCATCGGCGTAACGCTGCGGAATGCCGTGATAGGAGAGCAGCAGCAAATCAGGTTCACCGTGTTGAGCAAATGAATCCCGGGCACTCTTCGCCAGCGCATCGATGTAGCTGCTGTCATCGGCGTAATCACGAATAAATGAAACGCCAGGAATACCGCGTTTACGCGCTAAGATACGCGCTAGCTCGTCCCAGACGGCCGCCACCGTCGAACAGGAATATTGCGGGTACAGCGGTAACACCACCATGTGTTCAACCCCGCTTGCCAACAGTTCATCGACCGCGCTTTCAAGCGACGGCGAACCGTAGCTCATTCCCAGCGCAACAGGGGTATTTGGTAGGCGTTCTGCCAGCGCCCGCTGTTGTGCCTTGCTATAAACCATCAGCGGGGAACCGTCTTCCATCCAGATTGACTGGTACAGCTTGGCTACGCGTGGCGCACGCAACGGTAAAATCACCCCGCGCAGAAGCGGCCACCACAGTGCAGGTGACGTATCAACTACGCGTGGATCGCTTAAAAACTGGCGCAGGTAGCGCTTAACGGCTTCGGGGGTTGGGGCATCGGGAGTGCCGAGGTTTGCCAGCAGGATACCGGTTTTCGTCTGACGCATTACCGCCTCTTATCGATTCAAATTGTTGATAATTGTAGCGGAAAAGCGATAAAGAAGAACTAATTGCTGTGAGAGGTAAGACGAGAATTTGCCTGATGGTGCTACGCTTATCAGGCCTACGCGATAATGGCAGGCCTGATAAGAGATTTATTACGCGAAAAAATTAGCCGAGGATTTTTTCCAGCGCTGCGCGCACGTCAGCAACGGCCTGAGTGCCATCAACTTTCGCGTATTTGGTGTTACCCGCCTGCGCTTCTTTAGAGTAGTAGCCGATCAGCGGAGCGGTCATCTGATGGTATTCCACCAGGCGCTTACGTACAGTTTCTTCCTGATCGTCTTTACGGGTGGTCAGCTCTTCGCCGGTCACGTCGTCTTTACCTTCAACCTTAGGCGGGTTGAATTTGATGTGGTAAACGCGGCCAGAAGCAGCGTGTACGCGACGACCCACGATACGGTCAACGATCAGTTCGTCAGGAACATCGAACTCCAGAACGTAGTCCACGTTGATGCCCGCTTCTTTCATGGCGTCTGCCTGCGGAATAGTACGCGGGAAGCCATCCAGCAGGAAACCATTACGGCAGTCTTCCTGAGCAATACGCTCTTTTACCAGCGCGATCACCAGCTCATCAGTCACCAGCTTACCGGCGTCCATGATGTCTTTCGCTTGTTTGCCCAGCTCGGAGCCAGATTTCACGGCGGCACGCAGCATATCACCGGTGGAGATTTGCGGAATACCATACTTCTCCATGATGAACTGAGCCTGAGTTCCTTTACCCGCGCCCGGAGCGCCAAGCAGAATGATACGCATTACGAAAATCCCCTTAAAGGTTGTCGATATTTTTTAAAAAGCGCTAAACGATACCACCATCACGCAATTGGCTCAAGAAAGACGCCCGACGCTGAAACGGTTAACGGTGGGAAAATTAAAAATAAGGCGAGAAAATGCCGGATGGCGGTGGAAACACCGTATCCGGCATACTATTACGAGATGCTGTAGGCCGGATAAGCGTTAACGCCATCCGGCATTACATTACGGGTATCAGGACACCAGCAACTGGTTCATACGACGGATGAACTGGTTCGGGTCTTCCAGCGTGCCGCGCTCAGCAAACAGCGCCTGATCCAGCAGCAGTTCGACCCATTCTTTGAACTGCGCTTCGTCCTGGGTATCCGCCGTGCGTTTTACCAGCACGTGGTCCGGGTTCAGTTCAAAGATATATTTCACTTCCGGTACGGCCTGGCCCGCAGCGGCAAACAGTTTCGCCATCTGGGTACTCATTTCATCCGCATCGGTGGTGACGATGGCTGGCGTGTCGGTCAGACGGTGAGTCAGACGCACTTCTTTCACGCGGTCGCCCAGCAGGGTTTTCACGCGCTCAACGAACGGCGTCAGCGCTTTTTCCGCTTCTTTTGCCGATTCATCAACTTCATCCGCCAGCTTGTCGATGGACTCGTCAGCTTTGGCAACAGACTGGAATGCCTTACCGTCGAACTCGGTCAGGTAGTTCATCATCCACTCATCGATGCGGTCAGAAAGCAGCAGCACTTCGATGCCTTTCTTACGCAGCAGTTCCAGGTGCGGGCTGCTCTTCGCTGCCGCATAGCTGTCTGCGGTGATGTAGTAGATTTTCTCCTGCCCTTCTTTCATCCGCGACACGTAGTCTTCCAGCGACACGGTCTGTGCGGAGGAGTCAGTGTGCGTAGACGCGAAGCGCATCAGCTTAGCGATCGTTTCCTGGTTGGCGTGATCTTCCGCCGGGCCTTCTTTCAGTACCAGGCCGAACTGTTTCCAGAAGGTCTGGTATTTTTCCGCGTCGTCTTTCGCCAGTTTTTCCAGCATCTGCAGTACGCGTTTGGTCAGCGCGCTGCGCAGGTTACGGGTGACGGTGCTGTCCTGCAGGATCTCACGGGAAACGTTCAGCGGCAGATCGTTGGAATCTATCAGACCGCGCACAAAGCGCAGGTAGTTCGGCATGAACTGCTCGGCGTCGTCCATAATAAACACACGCTGGACGTACAGTTTCAGACCATGCTTGTGATCGCGGTTCCACATATCCCACGGAGCCTGGGACGGGATGTACAGCAGGCTGGTGTACTCCTGCTTACCTTCCACACGGTTGTGGCTCCAGGTCAGCGGGTCAGTGAAGTCGTGGGCGATGTGCTTGTAGAACTCGTTGTATTCGTCGTCTTTGATTTCCGACTTGTTACGGGTCCACAGCGCCTGCGCTTTGTTGATCTTTTCCCAGGAAACCACGGTCTCGCCGTCTTTTTCTTCGGATTTTTCGATCTCTACCGGCAGCGCGATATGGTCGGAATATTTGCTGATGATGGAACGTACGCGCCAGTCATCAAGGAACTCATCTTCGCCTTCACGCAGATGCAGGGTGATTTCGGTGCCGCGATCGTCTTTGGTGATGTCGGCAACGGTGTACTCACCTTCGCCCGCAGATTCCCAGAACACGCCGTTTTCCGGCTTATCGCCCGCAGCGCGGGTACGCACGGTGACTTTGTCCGCCACGATGAACGCAGAGTAGAAACCCACCCCGAACTGGCCGATCAACTGGCTGTCTTTCGCCTGATCGGATCCCATGGATTCGAGGAAAGATTTAGTACCGGATTTCGCAATGGTCCCCAGATGATCGATAACGTCATCACGGTTCATCCCCACGCCGTTATCGGCAATGGTCAACGTACGCTTATCTTTATCGAAGGAAACACGTACACGCAGCTCACCGTCGCCTTCATACAGGTCCGGGTTAGACAGGGCGCGGAAACGCAGCTTGTCTGCCGCATCCGAGGCGTTAGAGATAAGCTCACGCAGGAAGATTTCTTTATTGGAATACAGAGAATGGATCATCAGGTGCAGAAGCTGTTTTACTTCTGACTGAAAACCACGAGTTTCTTGTCCTTTCATGTAGATCTACCTCAACAATGCCATTTTCAATGGTAAAAACACGTTGAGGGTGAAATGGGGACAAGCGGGAAGGATTTCAAGCGGAAGCCGCCGTCGCGGCCTCCGTTTGTTCAGAATTTAATCTTGTGTCGCCCTGCCAGAGAGTGCGACAGCGTGGTGCCATCGACCATTTCCAGCTCGCCGCCTACCGGAACGCCATGGGCGATACGGCTGGCTTCAACGCCATATTGCATGCAAAGCTCAGCAATATAGTTGGCGGTCGCCTCTCCTTCGACCGTGGGATTGGTCGCCAGGATCAGTTCGTTGATTTGCTCAGACGCCAGTCGCTGTTCGAGACGATCCAGCCCGATATCATCAGGGCCAATACCGTCCAGCGGCGACAGGTGTCCCATCAGCACGAAGTAACGTCCGGAAAATTGCCCGGTTTGCTCAATGGCGTAGATGTCCGCCGGACTCTCCACCACACAAATCTGACCGTTTTCCTGGCGACGCGGGTTCGAGCAAATGTTGCAGACGTCTTGCTCTGTGAAGGTGCGGCAATCGGCACAATGGCCGATTTCCGACATTGCCTTCGTTAACGCCTGTGCCAGACGCATCCCGCCGCTGCGATCGCGCTGAAGTAGCGTGAACGCCATGCGCTGCGCCGACTTCGGGCCAACGCCCGGCAGACAGCGCAGTGCTTCCATAAGCTGAGTTAACAGCGGGCTGGTTTGCATCAGAACGGCATCTTAAAGCCAGGCGGCAGCTGCATTCCGGAGGAAACAGAGGCCATCTTCTCTTTCTGCGTCTCTTCAATGCGACGCGCCGCGTCGTTGAATGCCGCAGCAACCAGATCTTCCAGCATCTCTTTGTCGTCTTCCAACAGGCTTGGATCGATCTCCACGCGACGGCAGTTGTGCGCGCCGTTAATGGTCACTTTTACCAGACCCGCGCCAGATTCGCCGGTCACTTCCAGCTTGGCGACTTCTTCCTGCATCTGCTGCATTTTTTCTTGCATCTGCTGGGCCTGTTTCATCAGGTTACCCAGACCGCCTTTACCAAACATAGGCTTCTCTCTCAATCACGTTAAGGGATGACGACCGTCAAACCATTAGGCTCACGATCAAATGGGGCGAATACTCTCTTCGTCCAGCTCCGCATCGAAAAAACGACGCAGTGTCTGGATGTTATTATCCGCAATAATCGACTCACGCGCCTGCGCGAGCTTCTCTTCATAAATGGCCTGACGCCACTCCAGCGGCGTACGCACCGCTGGATTATCATCTTCAACGATGGTCAATTCAACCGTTGACCCCGTTAAGGAACTCAGTGCTTCAGCCAGTTTTTGCTGCGCGCCGCTGGAATTTAGGTGTCGCTGCGTGGAACGCAGGTGCAGGCAAACCACGTTGCCATTCTCTTCTTTCCACGCATTAAGCGCCACCTGCTCCACCAGTTTAGGCAGCGAGAGCTGACTCACCTGGGCGGCCCACGGGTCGCGTTCAATGGCTTCAGCCGCAAGCTTTGCCGCCAGTTCCGGCGTTTTTTCATGCTCAAGCGCTTTTTTCAGCGCTTTCGGCGTGGCAACGACTTCTTTAACTTCTGCAACAGGATTGGTCGCTTTCCAGCGATACGCTTCTTTCTTCGCCGGTGCTTTTTCCAGCGCAGAGACCGCCGGACGCGCCTGAACACGTTCCGACACCGAAGCCAGTCTTTCCAGCGCAGCATTATTCACCGGCCGCGCGCGGGAAGCGGCTGCCGGTTCACTCTTTTTTGCTTTGGTTGCTCCCTGAGCGCGTTGCAACTGGCTACGCGCCGCCAACACCTGACTGGTGGCATCGGAGAGCGGCACATTCTGTTGCTGTTGTGCAGGCGCAGGCTGCTGCTGCACCTGCGTCGGGGTCATCACCGCAGTGGGTGCGACCGGGGCAAATGACTGTCGTGGAACTTCAGGTTCCGGGAGCGGCATGCGCGGATGAAAAGCCAGCGCACGCAGCAGCGTCATTTCGACGCCCATTCGCCTGTCCGGCGCATACGGCAGTTCTTTGCGGCCGATTAACAAAGTTTGGTAGTAAAGCTGCACATCGGTTGGCGGAACAATTCGCGCCAGTTCACGCATACGCTGTTCAATGGCGGCCATATCGCTGCCGAGCGCGGCAGGCGAAAGCTGAACCATGGCAATACGATGCAGCAAAGCCGACATCTCAACCAGCAGCGCTTCCCATTCGATACCGCGCGCGGCGGCGTCGTTTACCAGCGCCATAACGCGTTCGCCGTCCGCAGCCACAACCGCTTCAACGAGCGAGAGCGCCTGGTCGTCGTCCAGCGTGCCGAGCATGGTGCTTACCGCCTCGGTCGAGACCTGACCATCGCCGCTGGCGATCGCCTGATCGGTAAGGCTCAGCGCATCACGCAGGCTGCCGTCCGCGGCGCGAGCCAGCAGTTGCAGTGCACGTGGTTCATGGGCGATATGCTCTTCTTTGAGGATATGCTCAAGCTGATGGCGAATCTGTTCGACATCCAACGCTTTAAGATGGAATTGCAGACAGCGCGACAGGATAGTCACCGGCAGCTTCTGCGGATCGGTAGTCGCCAGCAGGAACTTAACGTGCGCGGGCGGCTCTTCGAGCGTTTTCAGCAAGGCATTAAAACTGTGGCGCGACAGCATGTGCACTTCGTCGATCAAGTAGACCTTAAAGCGACCGCGCGCAGGCGCATACTGGACGTTATCCAGCAGGTCACGGGTGTCTTCGACTTTGGTGCGTGAGGCGGCGTCGATTTCAATCAGATCGACAAAACGCCCCTGCTCGATTTCCCGGCAGTTATCGCACACGCCGCACGGCGTAGCGGTGATGCCGGTTTCACAGTTTAATCCCTTCGCCAGCAAGCGGGCGATAGAGGTTTTCCCGACGCCACGGGTGCCGGAAAACAAATAAGCATGATGAATACGCCCTAACGACAAGCCGTTCGCCAGTGCCGTCAGCACATGTTCCTGGCCGACGACGTCAGCAAAGGTTTGTGGGCGCCATTTTCGGGCTAAGACCTGATAACTCATTGGCAGGCTCTGAAAGGCTGGAGGGTGGATTCACAGGGGGATAATGCTAACACAACCTCGCAGAGACGGCGAGGTTGACACGTTATATTCGGGCGTTATCGTTGCAGTCAGTTTGGTTTCGGGCAGCGCACAGAAACCGGAGCGTACACGCAGTACGTGAGGATTTCGAGCACTGACCGGGGCCAAAATGGCAAAAAAGATAGCCCTAAATTAGTGGCCCGGGAATGGAACCAGGCTATAACAGGTCAGCCCCTGTTTTTCCAGACGCTGTTCGCCGCCCAGATCAAACAGGTTAATGATAAAAGCAGCATCGGTAACTTCACCACCCAGACGGCGGATCAGCTTCACGGTCGCTTCAATCGTGCCGCCAGTTGCCAGCAGGTCGTCCACAACCAGCACTTTATCGCCAGGTTTGATGGCATCAACGTGGATTTCCAGCTGATCGGTGCCGTATTCCAGCTCATAGGTCTCAGCAATAACTTCACGCGGAAGCTTACGGGGTTTGCGTACCGGAACAAAGCCGACGCCCAGCCCCAACGCTACCGGCGCGCCAAACAGGAAGCCACGCGCTTCGGTGCCAACCACTTTAGTGATACCCGCATTTTTGTAGCGTTCAACCAGCAATTCAATGCTGAGGGCGTAGGCTTTCGGGTCTTCCAGTAAACTGGTGACATCACGAAAGAGAATGCCCGGTTTTGGGTAGTCGTGGATGCTTTTGATGCTATTTTTGAGAAACTCAAGCTGCTGTGCTGTCGCGGTCATAAGTTTGTGCCTGATTAATACAGTATTACTTCACTGCGCACTAAACACTTCATCCTCGACGTATCTTGAATGATTTTGTGTCTATATAAGAGCCAAGGTTACACTTGCTTAACCTTTGACCACCTGCGCCTGTGCTCGAAAACGGTCGAATTTACTGGCTGTGAGAGACAATTGCAACAGCGATTATTGCGCTTTACTGCTTTTGTTGTTTTTCATCAATCACCGGGATCCGCCACATAAAAATCAGTAAACAGGCGAGAATAACCAGCAGCAGGCCGCGCACCCACATCATATTGACCAGCCACAGTGAAATGCCAAACGTCACCAGGATCAACAAAATAGCGCGCGGTTTTGCTCCCGGCGGCATCGCACGGTGTTTTTGCCAGTGGCGCAAATACCCGCCGAACCACGAACGGTAAAGCAACCAGTCGTGAAAACGCGTCGATGAGCGGGCAAAACACCAGGCGGCCAGCAGTATAAACGGCGTCGTCGGCAACAGAGGCAATACAACGCCCAGCGTACCTAGCACTACCGCTATCCAGCCAATGATGATTAGAATAATGCGTTGCATAATATGAGTACTTAACACAGAGAATCGCTACTTTAGCATAACGGTTCTCATTTTCATCGGAGTGTTGTTGTGAAAACCGCCATGCTGTTACAGACGCTCGAAAACCAGCTTAACCGCTTGCGACAACATTGCGCCCCGCTGGCGCACCACACAACGCTTAGCGCCCGCTTTGACAGGCATCTGTTTCACACGCGCAGCACGTTGCTGCAGGCCTGCCTGGAAGAAGCTGACGATAATCTTACTGCCCTGCGCCGCGCAGTTGAGCAGCAGCAACTCCCACAAATCACCTGGCTTGCGGAACACCTTGCCTCACAGTTAGAGGCGATTTCACGTGAAACCGCCAGTTGGTCCCTTCGAGAGTGGGACAGCGCTTCTCCAGGTCTGGCGCGCTGGCAGCGCAAACGGGTCCAACATCAGGAATTTGAACGCCGTCTGGTTGAAATGACGCGTGAACGCAAAGAGCGTCTGGCTCAAGCTACCGGCTTTGAAGAACAGCAAAAACTGCATCGTGAAGTAGAAGCATTCGAGGCGCGACTGGCGCGCTGTCGCCATGCTCTGGCAAGAATAGAAAACGTGCTGGCGCGTTTAACCCGTTAATCCCCGGAGAATTTATGTCATTAGAGAACGCCCCGGACGAGGTCAAACTGGCCGTCGATTTGATTGTTTTACTTGAGGAAAATCAGGTTGCGCCTGAAACCGTACTGAAGGCGCTGGAGATTGTTAAACGGGATTACGAAAAGAAACAGCTCTCTTCTTCAAAAAAGCGCCATAGCTGAAATGCCTAATAGCGTTGCACTTATCAGGCCTACGAATGAATCGAAGCTCGCAGGCCTGATGAGTTTTTCTATTAACCTACCGAAGGCGTCGGATCATCACCTTTAATGATGTCACGCTTAACCTCGGTCACGGTATCACCTTTTGCGTTATGCAGATGCACTTCGAGCTGGTTAAAGGCGATATCAATGTCGTTTTCACGGCATAAACGATCGACCGCACGGTTCAGTTCATCAACCGTGTGGCTACGATCGCGCAGTTCACGCACGTATAAACGCAGTTCATGATCCAGCGTGCTGGCGCCGAAGGCGGTAAAGAACACCGCAGGCTCTGGATCGTGCATCACTTTCGGGTGTTCCATCGCCGCCTGCAACAGCACTTTCTTCACTTTATCCAGATCCGAACCGTAGGCCACGCCGATGCGGATCACCAGGCGCGTGGTGGTATCGGAAAGCGACCAGTTGATCAAACGCTCCGTCACAAATGCTTTGTTCGGGATGATCACCTCTTTGCGATCGAAGTCGGTAATGGTGGTGGCACGGATACGGATCTTGCTGACCGTTCCTGAGAACGTACCGATAGTCACGGTATCGCCGATGCGGACCGGGCGTTCAAACAGAATAATCAGACCCGAAACAAAGTTACCGAAGATTTCCTGCAAGCCAAAACCAAGACCAACCGACAGGGCTGCTGCCAACCACTGTAGCTTGTCCCACGAAACACCGAGCGATCCGAAGACCGTCATCGCGCCGATGGCGATGATCGCGTAGTTAAGGATCGTGGTGATCGCATACGAAGCGCCCTGACGCATCTTCAGTCGCGACAGCACCAGCACTTCCAGCAGGCCGGGTAAGTTACGGATCAGCGCCCACGCGACCATTGACGCAATAATCGCAAACAGCAGGCTGCCCATGGTGACGTCTTTCACCACCGCAGCTCCCGCTTCGGTGCCGTTGTAATGCCAGAGCGTAATGCTATCGAGGTAGCTGAATACAGTTATCAAATCAGACCAAATAGCCCAGAACAGAACACCAAACAGGGCAACCATTACCAGCATGGTGATGCGCAGCGTTTGCTGGTTCACCTGCTCAAGCGCAATGGTCGGTTCTTCCTGCGGCTCGGCTCCTTCCGCCCCTTCTTTCACCAGGTTCTGACGACGCGCTAAGGCACGGCGCCAGGCGATACGCCGTGCCGCCACGCTCAATCCACGCAGTACCGTCTGATACAGCAGGTTCCAGAGGATAACCAGATAGACCGTTTCAATCCAACGACCGGCCAGGCGCAACGTGGTGTAGAAATACCCTGTCGCCGTCAGCACCATTAATGCAATCGGGATAATTGAGAGGACAGTAATGGTAACCAGACGCAAGCCATGCGACTCTTTGTCGCGCCAGCTTTCACGACACATTGGCCATACCAGGAAGGCGATCAGCAGCAGGTTGAGGAAAATAACTACCTGACCCAGCACATCGTCCATCAAATTAAGCGGCGACAGCTCAGCAATGACCGACCAGAAGTTGAGCGGTAACAGCGCCAGGCTAATACGCACAATCTGGCGGCGCCAGTGGCTGGTCTGCTTCGCTGGCATACCAAAATGACGAATTGCCACGCCATCTTTTTCCAGCACCTTCCAGCACAGACCAAACACCAGCCAGAAGACTGTCATCTTCTTACTGAACGCCCACAGCAGGTCGCTGATATTCAACTGCATGGTAAGCAGAATCAGGCCCACGGCGAGGATAATCAGGCACGCCGGCAACGCTCGGATCAGATCGATCAGAATCGCTTTTGGCGTATTGAGCTGACTGTCATTACGCAGATTCCCTACTGCGGCGGCTAATTTCGCCTGATACTCTTTCAACCATTTCAAACGCCAGCGGATTAACCCGGCAATAAGCAGCAGCGGTAGCCCCGCCAGGAACGCAATAAAGACGGCGGGCCAGGCTTTTTCCCAGTTCACCGTGATTTTCATCGACTTAAACTGGTCTTTTAGCGTTTGCGGGAAGGCTTTGATCCAGTCCCAGTCCATCGGACGGTTACTATTAACCCAGAAGATTTGCTGCGTGAGGATCCCTTTCAGGTTCTTCGACACGCTCATTAGCTGCTGTTGATTGATTTGCAGGTTAATCGCCATCATCAACTGGTTGCCCAGCTGCTTGTTCAGCTGATCCAACAGTTCACGGCGCATATCCACAACCTGCAGCAGGGCATCATGGACTTCACCATTGACTTCGTTGCTGTGCCCTTCTTCCAGTTTGGCGACAAACGCATCGTTCTGGAATAGCGCATCACGCTGCTGGTTGATTTCAAACTGCTCCAGACGCAAATCGGCGATCCGGTTGGTCATATCGGCAAGTTCATCCGCCGACGGCAGTGTTTGTTGTTGCTGATACAGAATACGCGACAGCAGCAGACTGCCTTTCAGGACGGCGATCTGTTCTTTAATATTGCGTTCGGATTGCAGCGCGCGGTCAAGCCAGTTTTTGACTTTGATATTCTGCTGCATCAGGTTGTTGCCGTTTTCGGTCGCGGCAATCAGACGCTGGCTGAGCTGATGGTTAACGTCCAGTTCCTGCTTCACTAACGGGTTTGACTGAATACGTTCGGCTTCATCCGGCGTTACCGCTTCCTGAGCCGTCTTTTCGGTTAACGTTAGTCGTTTGCTGTTCACCGCTTCTTGCAGAAGCTGGAGCTGATGTTCAAGCCGGTTACTGTTAGCTGTTACGTAATCACGTTGTTTTTGCAAGGTATCCTGCAAAACAGTATTACCTTCGAGGCTCTTACGCTGTTGGTCGATCTGCGCATTCAGCAGCGCCTGCTGCGCCTGCAGCAACACCTGCTGGCTGGGGCGTAACGCCGCCTCTCCCACATTGGTGCCATCGAGTCGATTGCGGATTTGCTGCATTTGCTGCGACGCGGTGTACATCGCATTCTGCACACGCTCTGGCTGCGTTTGCAGCGACACCAATTGGCTGTTGTAGGCAGCAAGATCGTTTTGCGAGCTTTGCAGATCATCCAAAACCTGTGCCACGCGCGACTCAAGCTGTCGTAAGGAGAGTGTACTCAGCGTTTTTCGCGTTTCATCGTCGTTATCGACATCGCTGAGCGAATTTAACGCATCCGTCGCCTGACGCATTTTCTCCGGCGCCTGGGCAACTTTCTGACGAAGCTGTACGGTCTCATCTTTCACGCGATCGATTTTATCCAGCGTGGCGATGGTATCGAGGAGATCCTGTTGGACCAGCTTATCCTGCGCGGAGAGATCTTTTTGTTTACTCAGTGCATCCAGTTGGCTCTGAATATCCGCTTTCGTCGGCAGTTCACCACTCTGTTGCGCCCGCGCAAAAGCAGACGACTGGCAAGATAGCAAGAGAATGAAGAAAAGAATGGTAATAGCAATAAGATGCTGTGAACGTTTATAGAGCTGCAACATAGTCATGAGAATGAACGTTTCTGAACCGGAAAAGTGACCGAAAATAGTCAAGCGGCAAGAATATCACGGCTGTGACCGGCAGAATAGCAGCAGGCAAAACGACCAGGAGAATTCCTGGTACAGGCCCAAAACATTTAGTGGATTTCAGCCACGCCAAGCCGCAGAGTTGGGCACATAAGGCACATCTCCAGCAGCACTGCGACGTATTCCCGAGCTTCTTTTTTCAGATCAAACGATTCGGGGGCAAATAACCAGTTTTCTATGATTCCGGTAATATAGCTACGCAACAGGACCGCCACGCGACGTGTGTTCAGGTTTTCCGGCAGCATATTGGCATCCATACAGTGCCGCAATGTTTGTTCGATACGATCGTAATTTTCAATACAAAGATGGCGTTGAGCTAACTGAACAGAGGCCATTTCCCCGACAAATTCGCATTTGTGGAATATAATTTCCAGCAACAAACGTCGGCGTTCTTCTGTCACGGTAGCTTCAAGAACGTAAATTAAAATTTCTCTTAATACTGATAGTGGATCGTCGGGGAATTTTGCCTGATACTCAGTCTCTAACTCATCAATGTTAGGTTTTGCTAGCTCCCAGATTTCACTGAATAAATCCGACTTGTTTTTGAAATGCCAATAGATTGCGCCACGCGTGACACCAGCGGCTTTTGCGATCTCCGCAAGCGAGGTGGATGATACCCCTTGTTGCGAAAACAAATGCAGAGCAACATCGAGAATATGCTGTCGTGTTTCCTGTGCTTGTTGTTTGGTTTTTCGTGCCATATGTCAGTGAATTTACAGGCGTTAGATTTACATACATTTGTGAATGTATGTACCATAGCACGACGATAATATAAACGCAGCAATGGGTTTATGGGCTTTAAGCCATTGATCAATTTGAAATCGGACACTCGAGGTTTACATATGAACAAAAACAGAGGGTTAACGCCTCTGGCAGTCGTTCTGATGCTCTCAGGCAGCTTAGCGCTAACAGGATGTGACGACAAACAGGCCCAACAAGGGGGCCAGCAGATGCCAGAGGTTGGAGTTGTTACACTCAAAACTGAACCTCTACAGATAACAACCGAGCTTCCGGGTCGCACCAGTGCGTTTCGCATTGCAGAAGTTCGCCCTCAGGTTAGCGGTATTATCCTGAAGCGTAATTTCACTGAAGGTGGTGACATCGAAGCGGGTGTATCTCTCTATCAGATTGATCCTGCGACTTACCAGGCCGCTTATGAAAGCGCAAAAGGCGATCTGGCCAAAGCACAAGCCGCAGCAAATATCGCTCAACTGACGGTTAAACGTTATCAGAAACTGTTGGGTACTAAGTACATCAGTCAACAGGATTACGATAGCGCGCTGGCAGACGCACAGCAGGCAAATGCCGCCGTTGTCGCCGCGAAAGCCGCAGTAGAAACTGCACGCATCAATCTGGCCTATACCAAAGTGACGTCGCCGATCAGCGGCCGCATTGGTAAATCATCCGTTACGGAAGGTGCTCTGGTGCAAAACGGTCAAGCGACCGCACTGGCGACCGTTCAGCAGCTGGACCCGATCTACGTGGACGTGACGCAGTCAAGCAACGACTTCTTGCGCCTGAAACAGGAGCTGGCCAACGGCACGCTGAAGCAAGAGAATGGCAAAGCGAAAGTCGAACTGGTAACCAATGACGGCATTAAATTCCCGCAGTCCGGTACGCTGGAGTTTTCTGATGTGACGGTTGATCAAACCACCGGGTCGATTACGTTACGCGCCATCTTCCCTAACCCGGATCACACCTTACTGCCGGGTATGTTCGTCCGTGCACGTCTGGAAGAAGGGATTAACCCAACTGCATTACTGGTTCCACAGCAAGGTGTTACCCGTACACCGCGTGGCGATGCCAGTGCATTAGTTATCGGTGCAGACAACAAAGTTGAAACTCGTCAAATTGTCGCCGCACAAGCGATTGGTGACAAATGGTTAGTCACTGATGGACTTAAGCCGGGCGACCGCGTGATTGTTACTGGGCTGCAGAAAGTACGTCCTGGCGCGCAGGTAAAAGCGCAGGAAATCACCGCTGATAACAACCAGCAAGGCGAAAGCGGTAGCCAGCCTGAACAGTCCAAGTCTTAACTTAAACAGGAGCCGTTAAGACATGCCTAATTTCTTTATCGATCGCCCAATATTTGCGTGGGTGATCGCCATTATCATCATGTTGGCAGGGGGGCTCGCGATCCTCAAATTGCCGGTAGCGCAATATCCGACTATTGCACCGCCAGCAGTGACGATCTCCGCGACCTACCCTGGCGCTGATGCCAAAACAGTACAGGATACTGTTACGCAGGTTATCGAACAGAATATGAACGGTATCGATAACCTGATGTACATGTCCTCTAACAGTGACTCCACGGGTACCGTGCAGATCACCCTAACCTTCCAGTCTGGTACTGATGCGGATATCGCGCAGGTACAGGTGCAGAACAAACTGCAGCTGGCCATGCCGTTGCTGCCTCAGGAAGTACAGCAACAAGGGGTTAGCGTTGAGAAGTCATCCAGCAGCTTCCTGATGGTTGTCGGTGTTATCAACACCAACGGCACCATGACGCAGGAGGATATTTCCGACTACGTTGGCGCCAACATGAAGGATGCCATCAGCCGTACTTCAGGTGTGGGTGATGTTCAGCTGTTCGGTTCTCAGTACGCGATGCGTATCTGGATGGATCCGAACAAACTGAACAACTTCCAGCTGACGCCGGTTGATGTAATCAGCGCCATCAAAGCGCAGAACGCCCAGGTTGCAGCCGGTCAATTAGGTGGTACGCCACCGGTGAAAGGCCAGCAGCTTAACGCGTCTATCATCGCGCAAACCCGTCTGACCTCCGCTGATGAGTTCAGCAAGATTCTGCTGAAAGTGAATCAGGATGGTTCCCAGGTTCGTCTGCGTGACGTGGCGAAAGTGGAACTGGGCGGTGAGAACTACGACATCATTGCGAAGTTCAACGGTAAACCGGCATCCGGTCTGGGTATCAAGCTGGCAACAGGTGCTAACGCCCTGGATACAGCAAACGCTATCCGCGATGAACTGAAGAAGATGGAACCGTTCTTCCCGTCAGGTCTGAAGATCGTTTACCCGTATGACACCACACCGTTCGTGAAAATCTCTATTCACGAAGTAGTGAAAACGCTGGCGGAAGCAATCATCCTCGTGTTCCTGGTAATGTATCTGTTCCTGCAGAACTTCCGCGCGACGCTGATTCCGACTATCGCCGTGCCGGTGGTGCTCTTGGGTACGTTTGCCGTCCTTGCGATTTTCGGCTTCTCGATAAACACCCTGACGATGTTCGGGATGGTACTCGCCATCGGCCTGTTGGTGGATGACGCCATCGTTGTGGTCGAGAACGTTGAACGTGTAATGGCTGAGGAAGGACTACCGCCGAAGGAAGCAACGCGTAAATCAATGGGCCAGATTCAGGGCGCACTGGTGGGTATCGCGATGGTACTGTCAGCGGTGTTTATCCCAATGGCGTTCTTCGGAGGTTCTACCGGTGCAATTTACCGTCAGTTCTCCATCACCATTGTTTCCGCGATGGCGTTGTCTGTGCTGGTGGCGTTGATTCTGACCCCTGCCCTGTGTGCGACCATGCTCAAACCGATTGCTAAAGGCGATCACGGAGAAGGCAAAAAAGGCTTCTTCGGCTGGTTTAACCGCATGTTCGATAAGAGTACGCACCATTACACCGATAGCGTAGGCGGTATTCTGCGCAGCACCGGTCGTTATCTGGCGCTGTATCTGATCATCGTCGTGGGCATGGCCTATCTGTTCGTTCGTCTGCCAAGTTCGTTCCTGCCAGACGAAGACCAGGGGGTATTCCTGTCTATGGCTCAGCTGCCTGCGGGTGCAACGCAAGAGCGTACCCAGAAGGTGCTGGACGAAATGACGGATTACTATCTGACCAAAGAAAAAGCGAACGTTGAATCGGTGTTTGCCGTTAACGGCTTCGGTTTTGCAGGTCGTGGTCAGAACACCGGTATCGCATTCGTCTCTTTGAAAGACTGGAGTGAACGTCCAGGTAAAGAGAACAAAGTTGAAGCGATTACTCAACGTGCAATGGGCGCATTCTCGCAGATCAAAGACGCGATGGTCTTTGCCTTTAACCTGCCAGCGATTGTGGAGTTAGGGACCGCGACCGGTTTCGACTTCCAGTTGATTGACCAGGCTGGTCTGGGCCATGAGAAGCTGACTCAGGCGCGTAACCAACTGTTTGGTGAAGTCGCGAAGCATCCTGATCTGTTGGTCGGTGTTCGTCCTAACGGTCTGGAAGATACGCCGCAGTTCAAGATCGATATCGATCAGGAAAAAGCGCAGGCTCTGGGCGTTTCCATTAGTGATATTAATACAACGCTGGGTGCAGCATGGGGCGGAAGCTACGTGAATGACTTCATCGACCGTGGTCGTGTGAAGAAAGTTTACGTCATGTCTGAAGCGAAATACCGTATGTTGCCGGAAGATATTGGAAACTGGTATGTCCGCGGCAGCGATGGACAGATGGTACCGTTCTCCGCCTTCTCTACCTCACGTTGGGAATACGGTTCACCGCGTCTGGAACGCTATAACGGTCTGCCGTCCATGGAAATCTTAGGTCAGGCCGCTCCGGGTAAAAGTACCGGTGAAGCCATGGCCATGATGGAGCAACTGGCCAGCAAACTGCCATCCGGTATCGGTTATGACTGGACCGGTATGTCCTACCAGGAACGACTGTCCGGCAACCAGGCCCCTGCCCTGTATGCCATTTCATTGATCGTCGTGTTCTTGTGTCTGGCAGCGCTGTACGAGAGCTGGTCAATTCCGTTCTCCGTAATGCTGGTTGTACCGCTGGGTGTTATCGGTGCATTGCTGGCAGCAACGTTCCGCGGCCTGACCAACGACGTTTACTTCCAGGTAGGCCTGCTCACAACCATTGGGTTGTCGGCGAAGAACGCGATACTTATCGTCGAATTCGCCAAAGACTTGATGGATAAAGAGGGTAAAGGTCTGATAGAGGCGACGCTGGACGCAGTACGCATGCGTTTACGTCCAATCCTGATGACGTCACTGGCCTTTATTCTGGGCGTAATGCCGCTGGTCATCAGTTCCGGCGCAGGTTCCGGTGCACAGAACGCCGTTGGTACTGGCGTAATGGGCGGGATGGTGACGGCTACCGTGTTGGCTATCTTCTTTGTTCCGGTGTTCTTTGTGGTGGTACGCCGCCGCTTTAGCCGCAAAAATGAAGATATTGAGCATAGCCACTCAGTAGAGCATCATTGATACATCTCTAAAGATAAGGCCGCGCAAGCGGCCTTTTTTCTGGAAAAATCATAAAAATCACTTATTGCCATTCCGTTTATTTTCTATCGGATAAATAAGCGATATAATCCTTGCAGCCTTAAAGGCTATTCTTAAAAAAACAGCGAGAGTTCTTATTTACTTTAATAAATATTAAGATTAATCCTATCCACTGGTTCACATTGTCGGTTGTTGCCTTTCGTTGCTAAACCTAAACAAGATAACCCGATGATTGCCCGAAGAATAAAGAAATTGTCCCATTTCGAATAGCGGCATTTATCTGTTAAAATGTAAAAATGACGTAGCATCATAATTTTACATAATTGTAATTTTTCGTGATATGACGATGAAATCTTTTTTAGAGTAGATTATAGTTAAATCATCAGGAGTCGCGGGCAAGTTCCAGGTAGTTGTTGTATCCATCCCGAAAGGTGTTCGGTTAGTTTAAGCCACTAAGAAGGGGATGCGTTATGGATGAGTACTCACCCAAAAGACATGATATCGCGCAGCTTAAATTTCTCTGCGAAACTCTGTATCATGACTGTCTTGCAAACCTTGAACAAAGTAACCATGGCTGGGTTAATGACCCTACCTCTGCAACCAGCTTGCAGCTCAATGAACTGATAGAGCATATTGCAACCTTCGCACTTAATTATAAAATTAAGTACAATGAGGACAATAAGCTGATCGCGCAGATAGATGAATACCTGGATGACACTTTTATGTTGTTCAGCAGTTATGGTATTAATACGCAGGATCTGCAGAAATGGCGGAAGTCAGGTAATCGACTGTTTCGCTGTTTTGTCAATGCCACCAGGGCTAATCCTGTAAGTTTGTCTTGTTAAAAATTATTACAATCATAGGTAAGAGTTATGTCCGATAAACCATTAACTAAAACAGATTATTTGATGCGCCTGCGACGTTGCCAGACAATTGATACGCTAGAGCGCGTTATTGAAAAAAATAAATATGAATTGTCCGACAACGAACTGGCTGTATTTTACTCAGCAGCAGATCATCGCCTTGCTGAATTGACCATGAATAAGCTTTACGACAAGATTCCAACTTCTGTTTGGAAATTCATTCGCTAATTGCACTCAAGGTTAAGTCAGGTATAGCGGTACAGTTGTCTGGCTGACCATTTTCGTATTTACAATGGTTATTTAATTAAAATCGCGTGACTATGATCACAGCAAAGAAGCGGGAACGTTCCCCTTTTCTGCATTACGTTTTACTGTGCTGAAATAACCTTCAGTACACAGGGAATTCGTAATGCGTAATGAAAAGCAAAAAATGATCGCCGGCGAATACTATCGCCCGGCAGATGAAACGCTGCGCAGTGACCGACTACGCGCTCGTCAGTTGATCCATCGCTACAATCTCACCGCACCCGATGAAAAAAATGAGCGTCAGGCAATCCTGCACGATCTGTTAGGTCAGAGTGAGGGAGCCTATATTGAACCCTCTTTCCGTTGTGATTACGGTTATAACATCTATCTTGGTAAAGACTTTTACGCTAATTTCGACTGCGTTATGCTCGACGTCTGTCCAATTCATATTGGCGACAACTGCATGCTGGCACCAGGCGTTCATATCTATACCGCGACCCATCCGCTGGATGCTACCGAGCGCAACAGTGGCCTGGAGTTCGGGAAGCCCGTGACTATCGGCAATAATGTCTGGATAGGTGGCCGTGCAGTGATCAATCCCGGCGTCACGCTGGGCGATAACGTGGTTGTGGCATCAGGCGCAGTGGTCACTAAAAGCGTTCCGGCAAACACCGTGGTTGGGGGCAATCCCGCAAGGATCATCAAAACGCTGTGATCTTAAATGTAACTGTTATGCTAAATTGCGGTTAATCTGTTACTTTCTTCAAAGGGTATCCCCTTTTAAAATAAGGCGATCCCTCCTGAATTTTGCAGATATCACGAAGGCAAGAGATGACAGAAATACAGCGCCTGCTTACTGAAACAATCGACGACTTAAATATTCGCGAGAAGCGCGACAACAAACCGCGCTTTAGCATCAGCTTTATTCGCAAACACCCAGGGCTGTTTATCGGTATGTATGTTGCGTGGTTTGCCACGTTGGCGGTGATGCTACAGTCAGAAACGTTAGTCGATTCGGTATGGCTGCTGGTGGTACTGTTCGTTGTACTCAACGGCTTTTTCTTTTTCGACGTTGCGCCACGATACCGCTTTGAAGATATCGACGTTCTGGATTTTAGAGTTTGCTATAACGGAGAATGGTACAACACGCGCTTTGTCCCCTCCTCTCTCATCGATACTATCCTGCACTCACCGTCCGTGGATAGCGAACATAAAGCACAGCTGCAAAAGATGATATCGCGCAAAGGCGAACTCTCGTTTTACGATGTCTTTACGCTTACCCGCGCCCAGACCAGCCAGTAACGATATCTCAGCACAGATAAAAAAAGTGCGTTCCTGCGAAGGTAACGCACTTTAATCCCTGAAATGCTGGCAAAGAAACTAACGCCTTTTTTTACGCCCCTGTACTGCTTTAAAGCGCGGATTCGTTTTGCAGATAACGTACAAACGCCCTTTGCGTTTTACTATCTGGCAGTCAGGATGGCGCTGTTTTGCGCTGCGAAGTGAATTGAGTACCTGCATTTTAACCCCGCTTAACGCCAATAAAATGACCAAAACGTTTTTGGAAACGTGCTGCACTACCTTCATTATCAAAGGTTTTTTGTTTCCCGGTATAGTACGGATGTGATTTAGAAGAGATATCGAGGGTCACGTACGGGTACATTTTCCCCTCAAACTCAATTTCACGCTCAGTCTTGATGGTCGAACCGACCTTAAAGAATTCATTGGCACTGGTATCGTGAAACACTACGGTACGGTAAAAAGGATGAATATCCGGTTTCATGGCAACCTCAATTTGATACGTTATAACATAACCATCAAAATACACCACTCTTGTACAAACCACAACCTGATTTACGCTACAGGGAGTCAAACGGGATGATAAATGGCCGTAAATATATGATGCCAATCGAATAGCTTTTTGGGGTTTCGGATATACTTTCCCTACGCTGTGTAAATAAGGATATCACTGTGACAACACGACATCTGATAAGCCTGGTGACTGGGGTACTGTTCCTTTCTATCCTCGCGCCGGTAGGTTTAAGCCTGTGGCTGGCACATCGTCAGGTCGAAACGAAATTTATCGATGAACTCGACATGTTCTCAACACGAGTCGCATTACGTACGGAACGCGTAGGCGAGCAGGCGAAAAAAGCATTACGCCATATTGAAGCATTTCAGGGGGTGCCTTGCAGTGACGAGCATTTGCTGGAAATGCGTCGTTTGTCCTATAGCTACCGCTATATTCAGGAAGTGCTGTACCTCAAAGATAATGTTCCGCAATGCTCATCTCTGGAAAAAAGAAGCCAGGCAGACGCATTTCCACCCGCAATGAAAGTCACGCCTGATGGATATCGCGCATGGCTTACCACGCAAAATGATTTGGGCATCAAGCGCTTTATGGCAGCATTAGGGAGCGAACATTATGTTGTGATGGTCGATCCGGGTTCTTTCATTGACGTCATCCCTTTTGGCTCATGGCCGATTGAAGTGACTATCATTGGCACCGTGCGCAACGTTGTTGTTGCCAGTAGCGCCGATCTGCCATCGGACGTTTTGCAGCATGTACAGCAAGAAAAATCGATTACTCATTTTAAAAAAGATGGCAGCATTTATAACGCCCGCCCCTTTCCTGAGTTGGGTATTACGATCGTAACCTGGGCATCTACCCTGCCATTGCAAAAAACCTGGCACCGGCAGGCACTGATCTGGCTCCCGGCAGGCATTCTTATAGGCTTGCTCACCGCCGCCTTTGTTTTGCGTATTTTGCGCCGCTTACAGTCGCCCCATCACCAATTACAGGACGCTATCCAGCATCGGGACATCAAAGTCCACTACCAACCAATTATCTCGCTCAAAACGGGGAAAGTGGTTGGAGCAGAGGCGCTGGCTCGCTGGCAGCAGGCCGACGGAAGCTATCTGTCGCCGGAAGTTTTCGTCGCGCTGGCGCATGAAACCGGGCTGACAGAGCCTCTCACACGGTTGATTATTGAAAGCGTATTTGAAGATTTAGGTAAATGGCTGCGTCAGCATCCAGACCAGCATATATCCATCAATCTTGAGTCAGCCGATCTGGCCTCCGAAACGCTTCCTGCTCTGTTAAGTCAGAAAGTGAACCACTGGCAACTTAAGCCTACGCAAATCGCGCTGGAACTAACCGAACGCGAGTTTGCCGACCCGAAAAACAGCGCGCCGTTTATTGCCAAATACCGTCAGGCGGGTCATTCAATCTATATTGATGACTTTGGCACCGGCTATTCCAGCCTGAGCTATTTACAGGATCTGGATGTCGACATCCTGAAGATAGACAAATCGTTCGTTGATGCACTGGAGTACAACAACGTGACGCCGCATATCATCGAGATAGCGAAAACGTTGAAGCTGGAGATGGTGGCGGAAGGTATCGAAACCGAGAATCAGGAAGCCTGGCTACGCCAGCATGGCGTGCAGTACGGTCAGGGCTGGCTTTACAGCAAAGCGCTGCCGAAGGCGGAATTTATTCTGTGGGCAGAAAAACGGCTTTAACATTGCTGTTGATGTTGAGATGGCTGGCGGCACGCCGCACAGCCAGTCACATCACTCTTCCATAATGGGCGCAAATCCACCGTAGATCATTCGCTTGCCGTCAAATGGCATAGATTCACCGAACTCCTTCATACGGGGATCGGACATCATCTTCTGATTCGCCGCATCGCGGACCTCTTTGGAAGGGTATTCAATCCAGCTGAATACCACTTCTTCATGCTCCTGTGCTTTCACAGCCATGCGAAAATCGGTCAGTTTGCCGTCGGGGACATCATCTGCCCAGCACTCCACTATGCGCAATGCACCGAACTCCTTGAAAAGCGGAGCTGCTTTTGCCGCCATCGCAATGTACGCCTCCTTGTTTTCAGCGGGTACGGCAACCACAAAGCCATCAACATACTTCATGAGAAAAACCTCCGAAGTGTACTGCGCGGCAAGCCGATTCCGGCCGCGTCAGTCGAGGTTAAGTTTAGTCGCCAGTAGGCGATCGCGCCCCAGGTGCATTCCTGATACGCGTACATGACTGCGGCTGATGCCGAAACCACGGCAGGCAAAGCTGAATCAACGGTCCGATAGCCAAGGCATACAGCACCGTACCAACGCCCACGGTTCCACCCAGCAACCAACCGATAAGCAGCACCGACACTTCGATTGCGGTTCGAATTCGTCGTACTGGCCAGCCGGTACGCGCGTGGATACCGGTCATCAGACCATCACGCGGACCGGCACCAAAACCTGCGCCAATGTACAGACTGGTTGCTAACGCATTCAATATTACCGCTGACACCAGCAGCCCACTGCGCGCCAGCAGAGATTCAAATCCAGGAATCACCAGCAGCGCGGCATCTGCCGCCAGCCCGATCATAATCACGTTGCTCAGCGTGCCAAAGCCTGGACGCTGGCGCAGCGGTATCCACGCCAGCAACACCAACACGCCCACGGCAATAATCACCACGCCGATATTCATCGACAATAAATTGGCTACACCCAGGTGAAACACGTTCCACGGATCGGCCCCTAAATCAGCACGGACAAACATCGCCGTCGATACACCGTACAGTGTCAGCCCGATATATAACTGAAGTAAACGACGCAGCATGCATTTCCCTCCCACTCTCGGATAACTTTCATCTTCACCGCAATTGGCACTATGATTAATGTCCAGTTTTCAAAAAGTGGACTGCTATGTCATCTCGCCGTTATGGAAGTCAGTCTTTGCAACGCCTGCTCGGACACTGGCTGGAAAGCCCCTCGCGAACGCCCATCTGGCGACAGCTGGCAGAAGCGTTACGTCTGCTTATTCTCGATGGTCGACTGGCGCTGGATAGCCGCTTACCGGGTGAACGCGAGCTCGCCGTAGTCCTGCAAGTAAGTCGAACTACCGTCGCCAGCGCTATGGCGCAACTGCGTGAAGAGGGATATCTGGAAAGCCGTCATGGTAGCGGCTCACGGGTGATCCTGCCGGAACATATTCGCCATGTGCCAACCCGGACCAGTACCGGCACAGCACTTGATTTGTCCACGGCGGCGCTAAGTGCCGGTCCCGAAATTCATCAGGCTTACCAGCAGGCGCTGTTTGCTATGCCACAGCATTTGCTGAGCTCCGGGTATCTGCCGCAGGGGTTGTCGGTATTACGTGAATCCATCGCCCGGCATTATTGCGATCGCGGGCTCCCGACGCAGCCCGATGAAATCATGGTCGTGAATGGTGCAGTCAGCGGCCTGGCGCTGATCCTGCGTTTGCTCACCGGCCCCGGCGATCGCGTGGTGGTTGATCACCCTACTTATCCGCTGGCGATTGCCGCGATTCAAGGCGCATCCTGTCGTCCCGTCGGTGTGTCGCTACCCGAGCACGGTTGGGATACCGCGGGTCTGGTCGCCACCATCGCGCAAACCGCACCGAGAATGGCCTACCTGATGCCGGACTTTCACAATCCGACCGGGCGTTGCATGGACGCTGCAACTCGCCAGGTCGTGGCGGATATTGCCGAACGAACCCGCACAACCCTGGTGGTCGATGAGACGATGGTGAACCTGTGGTATGACGCCCCGCCGCCGCCGCCACTTGCCGCATTCAATCGCGACGCGCCGATCATTCTGTTGGGTTCGGCCGGGAAAAGCTTTTGGGGGGGATTACGTCTGGGCTGGATCCGGGCGTCGGCGCGAACCATTGCGGCGCTGGTACAAACCCGCGACATCTTCGATTTAGGCTCCCCGGTGCTTGAACAACTCGCCACCAGCTGGCTGCTGGATAACGCCGCCGACTTTCTTCCTGACAGAAGACGGCTACTCACATCGCAGCGCGATCTGTGCTCGAGCCTGATGAACGCACATTTCCCGGAGTGGCAGTTTACCCAGCCACAGGGAGGACTCTCTTTTTGGGTTGAACTGCCCGATACGCTGGCAACGCTGTTCGCTACGCGCGCCGAAAGCGTAGGCATTCAGTTAGGAACCGGTACGCGGTTTGGCCTTGATGGCGCATTCGATCGTTTTTTGCGTATGCCTTTCACGTTGCCGGATGACACAGCGCGTGCCGCCTTCAGGGTGTTACAACCCATTTGGGATAACCTGCGTTTGCAGGCCAACAGCGGGAAAGTACGCAAAATAATTTAAGCGACGAGTCAAAGGACTCGCCCTTATAAGCCGGGATGGATGAGAGAGTCCCGGTGATATTACCGCTGAGGGGGAACCGGAAAACCCTTCAGTGAAATCACGAAATTTTCACCGTCTTTCTTAATTTTTGCCCCGGCATCACACCAGTCTGAGGCAATACGGAAGAACTCATCGCTGCCGACGTTCCAGCTCAGACTAACATGTTTCACATAACCGGAGCGTAGTAAATCACAAGCTTCGCCGTAATTACAGGCAGTTGAGAGCGGTTGTTGTTTCATTTTTTCTTCTTCAGTAGTCTGCGCAACGCTTTGATTTCTTTAGGAGTCAGTGCTTCAACTACGGACTCTTCCGTATGCTGGCTATCGATATCTTCAGCGGAGACTCCCGCCTCTTCAACGGCGGTAAACGCAATCAGCAGCAGTTTTTCCGTCGCAACACTTAAATTTTCGTTATGCACTTCAGCGTAATGGCGAAGCTTTTCTTTTAGCGCCTCATCAATTTTGACATTCAATACAGCGGTCAACATCGTAGAAAATCCTTGTGGTCAGCCAAAACACACCGAATGTAAGACCCTGTCGTTACAGCGCGATGGCGGCGGCAAAAGCATCAAATAACATCCCCGAAACACATTGACAGCATTTGATGACAATAAAATGACAATACGATGACAAAGAAAAGAAGATAAGCGGAAGGGAAATTGCCGGACGGCAGAATTGGGTGGGGGCCCTGCCAGCTACATCCCGGCACACACGTCATCTGCCTTGGCTGCTTCCTTCCGGACCTGACCTGGTAAACAGAGTAGTGTTGCGGGAGAACCAACAGAGCCCCCATTGAGAGCGTTGTTAACCAACGCGCAGGCGCATTATCACTGCTGCACCCTGTAATTGCAACCCATCCAGCATCGGATGCTGTTTTCTTGTGCAATGCGGCTTCACTCCCTCGCCATTCGGCATTATGCTGGAGGATTAGCGCAGGAATAAATAATGGATATACAAGACACTTTCCCCCAACGCGTCTGGCAAATCGTCGCGTCAATCCCCGAAGGTTTCGTCACCACGTATGGCGATGTTGCCAGGCTTGCCGGTTCGCCGCGCGCTGCGCGCCAGGTCGGCGGCGTGCTTAAGCGTCTCCCCGAAGGCAGCACTTTGCCCTGGCATCGGGTGGTTAATCGTCATGGTGCCATTTCGCTGACCGGCCCCGACTTACAACGGCAGCGTCAGGCGTTGCTGGCAGAAGGAATAGTGGTTTCAGGAAGCGGGCAGATAGATTTACAGCGCTATCGCTGGGTGTACTAACCCTCTCCAGACGGAGAGGGTTACGACTGCCTTAGTACTGCGTGGGAGCAGGAACGGCAGAAGAGGGATTTACCTGGGTTGGTGACGTTGACGGCACCGTGGTGGCTGCCCCACCGCTTGCCTGAACCGGTACTGCTGTTTGCTGTACAGGGACCAGCGTCAGGTCAGCTTTCGTACCACCCTGATTAATGACCGTCTGAACGGTATCAGTAATAAAGACCAGTTTGTCATTAACCGTAATTGCCGCACTCAGCAGAATACGGGCGTTAGGCTGAATATCTGCCGGGTTAAATGGTAATACAAAGCTGAATGGCGCCTGCTTACCTTCAGTACGGACCGCTTTTTGCGACAGCACTTTTGACGGTGCATCGGCCAGCGACGCATCTGACAGCGTGACGGTCAGCACCGCATCGGGTGGCAAGGCCACTTTCTGGCGGATCCATACCGTACCAGAAACGTTTGGCTGTTGAATTTTAGACTGTGTGTCAGCAATTGACGTATTAGGGCTTGGCGCAGGTGTCTGAATATCTGCACTTTTATCAGCACAGGCCGCCAGAGCGACCGCAACCGCTAAACCACTTACCATGTGCACGAGTTTCATTAAATTCTCCTTATCATCTATGCACCAGCGAGAACTATCCTCGCCAGAAGAGTGGTTAACAAAAACATAACGTGACTAAGTGTGGCACAAGACAGCTGTTTTTGCCTGTAATAGGCCTTTAATTCAGACAATTGCACCCATCGGACCACTTTCAAAATTGCGTTATACTCTGCCTACCTCGCTGCGAGATCGATATAACCTGGAGAGCACGTATGAGTCTGGCGCTGAAAAATTTGCTGACATTGTTAAATCTGGAAAAAATTGAAGAAGGACTCTTTCGGGGCCAAAGTGAAGACTTAGGGTTACGTCAGGTTTTTGGGGGACAGGTTGTCGGTCAGGCGCTGTATGCCGCCAAAGAAACCGTACCGGAAGAGCGTCTGGTGCACTCCTTCCACAGCTACTTTTTACGCCCCGGCGATAGCCAAAAGCCTATCATCTATGATGTTGAAGTCTTGCGTGATGGTAACAGCTTCAGCGCGCGCCGCGTTGCCGCAATTCAGAATGGTAAACCCATTTTTTACATGACCGCCTCTTTCCAGGCACCGGAAGACGGATTTGAACATCAGAAAACCATGCCGGATGCGCCGGGTCCCGATGAGCTGAAATCAGAAACAGAAATTGCCCGCTCAGTGGCGCATTTACTGCCGCCGCTGTTGAAAGAAAAATTTATCAACGATCGTCCGTTGGAAGTGCGCCCGGTTGAATTTCATAACCCCTTAAAAGGTCACGTCGCACCTCCGGCGCGCCAGGTATGGATCCGTGCAAACGGCGAGCTGCAGGACGATCTGCGCGTCCATCAATATCTGCTGGGTTATGCCTCAGACCTGAACTTCCTGCCTGTAGCGCTGCAGCCGTACGGGATTGGTTTTCTGGAAAAAGGGATTCAGATCGCCACCATTGACCATTCAATGTGGTTCCACCGTCCGTTCAATATTAATGAGTGGTTGTTGTATAACGTCGAGAGTACTTCTGCCTCCGGTGCCAGAGGTTTTGTACGCGGGGAGTTTTATACGCAGGACGGCGTGCTGGTCGCCTCTACCGTGCAGGAAGGGGTAATGCGTAATCGCAATTGAGAATTACCGGATGGTGGCGCAAAAGCGTTACCATCCGGCAGATTGAAACATCAAGCGTTGTAAGCGTTCTCGCCGTGACTGTTCACATCCAGACCTTCGCGTTCCTGCTCTTCCGGTACGCGCAGACCCACCGTCATATCCGCCAGCTTATAGCCAATGAAGGCCACCACGCCGGACCAGACGATGGTGATCGCCACGCTTTCCAGTTGCACCAGCAGCTGATGCCCCATGGTCACTCCCTCAGCAAAGCCCACGCCGCCCAGTGAGCTGGCAGCGAAAACCCCGGTCAGGATGCAGCCAACAATACCGCACACGCCGTGCACGCCAAACACATCACACGGATCGTCCACGCGCAGAAAACGCTTCAGCATGGTTACGCCCCACAGGCCAGCCAACCCCGCAACCACACCGATAATCAGCGCCCCGCCGACACCGATGTAGCCACATGCAGGTGTTACGCCCACCAGACCCGCAATAGCGCCAGAACAGGCGCCCAGCAGAGACGGTTTGCCACGCAGCGCCCATTCACCGAAGATCCATCCGAGGATGGCGGCGGCGGTGGCGACCACGGTATTGACGAAGGCCAGTGCGGCAATTTCATTCGCCGTTCCCGCTGAACCGGCGTTAAAGCCAAACCAACCAATGTAGAGAATAGCGGTACCGGTGAAGACCATCGGCAGGTTATGCGGTTTAAAGGCTTCTTTGCCAAAACCGACGCGTTTACCAATCAGATACGCACCAACCAGACCGGCAATCGCTGCGTTGATGTGCACGACCGTCCCGCCGGCAAAATCCAGTGCGCCGTGAGAAGCCAGCAATCCGCCGCCCCAGACCATATGTGCAATGGGGATGTACGACAGCGTTAACCACACCACCACAAAAATCAGCACCGCAGAGAAACGAATACGCTCAGCCAGCGCCCCGACAATCAGCCCAACGGTGATGCAGGCAAAAGATCCCTGAAAAGCAACGTGAATGTACTGGTAGAAGCTCCCCGTGACCGCCGTCAGCGCGATGTTCTTCAGCAATACCCAGTTGAAGTTGCCGAAGAAATTATTCCCTTCGCCAAAGGCCAGTGAGTAGCCATAAACCACCCATAGAATACAAACCAGAGCGAATGTCACCGTCACCTGAGTCAGCATCGACAGTACGTTCTTACCGCGAATCAAACCGCCGTAGAACAACGCAATGCCAGGGATAGTCATAAACAGCACCAGCGCGGTACAGATCATCATAAAAGCGTTATCTGCTTTATCCGCAACCGCCGGTGCCGCCATCGCCAGTCCCGGCAGTAGTGCCAGTGAAGCAATACCCGTTTTCATCGTTGCTATCTTCATTTTTTGGTTTCCTATCACTGTGTGCCAGAAGTTACAGTGCGGCTTCGTCGGCTTCGCCGGTACGAATACGAATCACACGTTGCAGCTCGGCGACGAAGATTTTGCCGTCGCCAATTTTTCCGGTGTATGCCGCCTTACTGATGACATCAATCACGCCATCCAGTTGGTCGTCGGCAATCGCCACATCAATCTTCACCTTTGGCAGAAAATTGACGCTATATTCAGCCCCACGGTACAGCTCAGCATGACCTTTCTGTCGGCCAAACCCCTTCACTTCGGTGACGGTCAGCCCCTGAATACCAATAGACGACAGTGCTTCACGGACGTCTTCCAGTTTGAACGGTTTGATTACCACGGTAACCAGCTTCATAGATCCCCTCCAGTCAGAATTCAGTAGTGGCTGCAGATACACGAGAGGAATATTGCAAGGGGTGTGCCAGGAATGAAAAACGCGGAATGATTCAGGTTCGCCGGGTACTATCGGGAGAGAAAAAGAAAAAACGCACTATAACGGTGCATAGTGCGTTACATTTTTGCACCAGATTGTTGATTGCCGGATGGCGGCGTAAACGCCTTACCCGGCCTACGATACCGCGTGGCCGGATAAGCACTGCGCCGTCAGGCGATAACAGAATCCTCTTGCGTGCTGGCGGCTAACTCTTCGCCCGCCAGCTGCAGCTGATACATCTGCCAGTAACGGCCTTGCGCCGCCAGTAATTGCTGGTGTGTACCACGCTCAACCGCCTGACCGCGATGCAGCACCAGAATGGTATCCGCATCGACAATCGTCGATAACCGATGCGCAATCACCACCAGCGTAGTGTGTTCACGGACCGCTGCCAGCGCGTGCTGAATGGCCTGTTCAGTACCGGAATCAATACTGGCCGTGGCTTCATCGAGGATCAGCACCTGCGGCGTTTCAACCAATACCCGCGCCAGCGCCAGCAGCTGTTTCTGCCCAACGGAGAGATTATTGCCCTGCTCGCCCAGCCGGGTATGGATCCCCTCGCTCAAACCCCGAGCCAGTTCTGCCAGTTGCACAGTCTCCAGCGCCTGCCAGACCCGCTCTTCTGAGATATCGCGACCCAGCGTGACGTTTGCCAGGAAGGTATCCGCCATCACCACCGGATCCTGCTGCACCATCGCGATGCCCTGACGTAACGCACCGTGGCTCAGAGAAGACAACGGACGTCCGTCAAGGCGGATTTCCCCCTGCGTCAGCGGGTAATATCCCATCAGCAGGCTGGCCAGCGTGCTTTTGCCGCTGCCTGTGTGTCCGACCAAAGCCACAAAGCTGCGCGAAGGCACGGACAGACTGATGTTTTGCAGCACCAGGTTGTCGTCGCGATAGGCAAATGAAACGTTATCCACCTCAATGTCTCCGCTTTTGAGCGGGCGATCGTCTTCACCATAGCGTTGACGAGGCCCGTCCATCAGTTCGAACACTCGCTCACCAGCGACAACCGCCTGCTGCAGCATTGATTGCTGGGTGGTCAACTCGATCAGCGGTTCGTTCAAACGGCCGAGGTAGCTGATGAACGCGTACAGCACGCCAACCTCGATGGAGGTGCCAGAGGTAAAACTGAACAGCATCAGCAAACCGCAGAGGATCAGCGCCGAGAACAGGCTCAGCAGCGGACGCAGCAAAAAACCATCCAGTCGCAGGGTTTGCATACGCGCCATATAGTGCGAGCGGCTTGCCTCGCCCATTCTCTCGCCAAATCTTGCCTGCTGGCGGAACTGCTGGATAACGCTCATGCCGTTGATGACTTCGTTAAAGCCATCGTTAATATCCGCCAGATAAGCGCGTACCCGACGCACAATCGGGGTGCTGTAGCGTTGGTAAATCACCATCACCACCAGCACGGCCGGGAAAATGGCCATTGCCACCAGCGCCATGCGCCATTCCAGGCTGAACATTGCCACCAACATCGCGCCGATTAAGGCCGCACTGCGCAGGACCGTTGCGACCACCGTCACGTACAGGTCGCGAATAACTTCAGTATCATTGGTCACGCGGGAGATAAGCTGCCCGACGGGCTGAGTATCAAAAGCGCTGAGCGGCTGGCGCAGCGCAGCGTCCATTACGTCGGTGCGTAACTGTTGTACTACGCCAACCGCCGCCTGGTTAAACAGCAATGACTGCGCGTAATGCAGACCTGCCGCCAGCAGTTGCAGACCGACATAGGCCGCAACCAGCCCGGCAACCATCGCCAATGGCAGATTGTTCTTCGCCACCATGTTATCGATAAAATAGCTAATCAGCAGCGGACCGCTGACTTCCGCCGCCGCAGCCACCCACAACATGACGACCGCAATCGCCAGCTGTTTTCGCCATGGGGAACCATACGCCAGCAGTCTTTTCAGAGTTGGCCATAATTGCCCGAAACTACGCATTAGCCGCCTCCTCGTTTATCTCTGGTGCATCAGACAGCGCCGCTTCAAGTTGCTGATAGCGGTACATGTCGCGATACCAACCGGGCTGTTGCACTAAAGATTCATGCTCACCGCGCTGAGCAATATGCCCATGCTGCATCACGATAATCTCGCTGGCTTCCGTCAAAGCCGATAAACGGTGTGCGCTGATAATCACGGTTCTGCCTTCGCCCCACTGGCGCAGGTTATGTAGGATCTGATGTTCGGTACGACCATCCACCGCCGACAGCGCATCATCCAGAATCAGAATTTCAGCGTTCAGCAGTAACGCTCGAGCGATAGAAATACGCTGTTTTTGCCCGCCAGACAGCATCACCCCGCGTTCGCCCACTTCGGTGTCGTAGCCCTGAGGAAGACGTAAAATATCCTCATGAACGCTGGCAAGGCGCGCCACATGCTCGATCTCTTCCTGCGTGGCCTGCGGGCGTCCTAAGGCGATGTTATTACCGACGGTATCGGAAAACAGGAATGGTGTCTGGCTGACAACCGCCAGTCGGCTGCGCCAGCTATCCAGCTGTAAGCGCGTTAATGGGATATCATGAAAGCGCACATCGCCCTGGGTGATATCAAAATGACGCTGGATCAGCGACAGTACCGTACTTTTTCCCGCGCCGGTCGGACCACAGATGCCCAGCATCTGTCCAGGTTTGAGCTGGAAATTCACATTTTCCAGCGCCGGGTGGGTGGTTTGAGGGTAACAAAATTCGCGAATCGCCACCGCCAGCTCGCCGCGTCCTTCCGGCACCGGTTCAGTACCGTCATCCACTACCGGCGCTTCTGCCAGCATGGCGCGAATTCGGCTATACGCGGCGCTGCCGCGTTCGACGATGTTAAACATCCAGGCCAGCGCCAGCATCGGCCAAATCATCAGACCGAGATACATCATAAAGCTGGTGAGCTGCCCGAGCGTCAGCGAGCCGTGAACCACCATCCAGCTTCCCCCGGCAATCGCCAGCAGGTTAGCCATACCAATGGCGATATAAATCGTAGGATCAAAGCGGGCGTCAATGCGCGCCACACGCAGGTTTTTCTTACCGGTATCTTCAGCATCTGCGGCAAATAATGCCGACTGCCGATCCTCCAGCCCAAAGGCCTTGATCATACGAATACTGGTCAGGCTTTCCTGAGTACGATCGTTGAGACTGGAAAACGCCGCCTGCGCCAGCTTAAAACGGTTATGGAGTCGATCGCCGTAACGTTTGATCATCAACGCCATCACCGGCATCGGCAGCAGCGCAATCAACGTCAGTTGCCAGCTTATCTGCGTTGACATCACGATCAGCACCGCACACCCCATAACCAGCGAATCTACCAGCGTCAGCACCCCTTCTCCGGCGGCAAATACGACGCGATCGACATCGTTGGTTGCCCGCGCCATCAGATCGCCCGTACGGTGCCGCAGATAAAATTCTGGATGCTGGCGACTCAACTGACGGTAATAATCTTCCCGCAGCTCAACCGCCAGTTGGTAGGATGCGCCAAACAGCAGCACGCGCCAGACATAACGCAGCAAATAAACCACCACGGCAATCAGGGCAATTGTCCCCACCCACATCAGCAGCCGCTCGGTGGTGAAGCGTTGAGTCGTCACGCCATCCACAATGATCCCGACCACTTTCGGCGGAATAAGCTGAAGGATAGCGATGATGATAAGCAGGGCCACTGCCCCGAGGTAGCGACGCCACTCCCGGCGGAAGTACCAGCTTAATTGAGCAAATAATCGCACGCGTTATGTCCTGACAAGATTTCCGGCAATAAGCGCCGGGAGAATTATTCAATAGGTAGAGCAGTTGTGTATTTAATCTGTTCCATGGCAAAGCTGGAGGTGACGTCAGACAGGCCCGGTACGCTGTTCACCAGGCGCTTATAGAATTCATCATAGCTTTTCATATCAGCAACCTGCACTCGCATCAGGTAGTCATACTCCCCTGCCATACGCCAGAACCCCAGAACCTCGGGCATTCCGGTCACTTCAGTGACAAAGCGGCAATACCATTCGCTGCTGTGATGCTGAGTTTTGATCAGCACAAACGCGGTGAGTCCCAGCCCCAGTTTTTCTGGATCCAACAGGGCGACTCTGCCCAGCAGGATACCGTCATCCTCAAGTCGTTTGAGACGTTTCCAGCAGGGGGTGGTAGTCAGATTAACGGCATCTGCTAATGCCTGCAAAGAAAGGGTGCAGTCCTGTTGCAGTAAGCCGAGTAGCTTGCGGTCAATTTTGTCTAACATATCCACTCCACAGAGAAGAATTTTCTCCTTACATTCTATTTTAAAGGCTAAATGGCAACAATTTTTTCCGTGCTTTTCGCTATTCTGGGCACAAAATGACAAATGGATATCTATTAATGATGAATAGCTCCTGGGTTAAAAACGCCATCAATGAAATCAACGCGGATTATCAGCGTTCTGCGGATACGCATCTCATTCGCCTGTCGCTACCGGCGTTCCCGGGCATTCAGCTCTATTTAAAAGATGAGAGCACGCATCCGACCGGGAGTCTGAAGCATCGTCTGGCACGCTCACTGTTTCTGTACGGATTGTGCAATGGCTGGATCAAAGAAGGCACCACCATCATTGAATCATCGTCCGGTTCAACGGCGGTCTCTGAAGCTTATTTCGCTCGACTGTTAGGGTTGCCATTTATTGCCGTCATGCCTTCCTGTACGGCAAAACGTAAAGTTGAACAGATTGAATTTTACGGCGGTCGCTGTCATTTCGTGGAAAGCGCCTGCGAAATCTATGCGGCCTCTGAGCAACTGGCGCGTGAGCTGAACGGTCATTACATGGACCAGTTCACTTACGCTGAGCGCGCCACCGACTGGCGCGGCAATAATAATATCGCCGACAGCATCTTTCGTCAGATGCAGTGCGAGCCCAACCCCGTTCCCCGCCATATTGTGATGAGCGCCGGAACCGGTGGCACCTCAGCAACCATTGGCCGCTATATTCGCTGTCAGGGCTACGATACTCAACTGATGGTGGTAGACCCGGAAAACTCGGTCTTTCTGCCCTTCTGGCAGGATCGCGATGCCACGTTACGCAGTCCGGTAGGAAGTAAAATTGAAGGCATTGGCCGCCCGCGTGTCGAACCGTCTTTCATTCCTGACGTGGTCGATGAAATGCTGCGCGTGCCGGATGCCGCAAGCGTGGCCACCGCACACTGGCTGGAAACGCAGTTGGGCCGCAAAGTCGGCGCTTCAACTGGCACCAATATGTGGGGAACGCTGCAACTTGCCGCCCGTATGCGCGATGCTGGAGAAAGCGGCTCACTGGTGACGCTGTTGTGTGACAGCGGCGAACGCTATCTGGAAACCTACTACAACCCACAGTGGGTCGATGCACACATCGGTGATTTAACGCCGTGGAAAGCGGAGCTCGCCCGACTACTGAACACCCATTAATAGGATAAAAAAAAGCCAGACGCGAAGTCTGGCTTGCTGGAAGGGATCTCTCATTCGGGGGAATAAGGTAGATGTGGATTGTCCAGCCAATGCGTCAAAAAGTGTGACACTGCCTGATTACGGCAATGTCCAATCACCGATAAATGAGGCAGTTCAGCAATCAGTTGCGGCATCGCGTTACCCATAATCAGGCCGCGCCCAACGCTGCCTAACATTTCGCGATCGTTCATGGCATCGCCAAACGCCATACACTCGGCCATTGAATAACCTAAATAGTCGCTCAACACCGCCAATGCCGATCCTTTATTACAGCCCAGCGGCAGCACCTCAAGGCAATCAAACGCGGAAAAACAGAGATTCGCCTGTTCACCCAGCGCTTCATTCAGTTGAATGCGCAATTGGATCAGAGAGTCATGATCGCCGCAGAAACAGACTTTCGTGACCTGATGCGCCGGAATACGTTTCACATCGACGATCTGGTAGCGAAATCCGCTATACACATGCGCCTGCAGCAGTGAGGGGATCTCTTGTCCGGTGAACCAGCCATTGTCATTAAAGACATGCATGCTTGCGGTAGTGTCCCACTTCTGATGCAACACAATATCCGCAACATTCGGATCCAGATCCTGACGGTGTAACACGTCGCCTTCAAGAGAGTGAATGCGCGTGCCGTTACCCGTAATCAAAAAGGCGTCCAGTGAGATCGAGCCTAAAATATGGCGCATCTCTAGCACATGTCGGCCGGTAGCAAATGTCAGAGTAATATCGCGTTCACGCAGGCGCGACAGCGTTGAAAGCGTTTCGTCACCTAAATGGTGATTCGGCATCAAAAGGGTGCCATCCATATCAAATGCAGCCAGACGAGCCATTTCTTTCTCCACACTGTGACGCGGTTAACTTGTGATCCAGTATCACCTGAGATATACGGAAGTAATAGTGAATAGATAAAATGAATTGTTCCGGGTTTCTCTACGCATACACCGTTAACGAACATCCTGAAGGAAAAAGTATTAATGCGTCTGCTTAATCGCCTGAACCAGTACCAACGCCTATGGCTGCCCTCGAACGGCGAACCGCAGTCGGTGACCGTCGGGGAACTGGCCGAACGCTGTTTTTGTAGCGAACGCCATGTGCGTACCCTGCTAAAGCAAGCGCAGGATGCGGGCTGGCTGGAGTGGCATGCCCAGTCGGGGCGCGGGAAACGCGGGCAGCTGCGGTTTTTAGTGACGCCAGATTCACTGCGCAACACCATGATGGAACAGGCCCTGCAAAAGGGCGAGCAGCTTAGCGTACTGGAACTGGCTCAGCTGGCCCCGGGCGAATTGAGAACACTGCTACAACCGTTTATGGGCGGTCAGTGGCAAAACGACACGCCAACCCTGCGTATACCCTATTACCGCCCGCTCGACCCCTTGCACCCCGGTTTTCTCCCCGGTCGCGCGGAGCAACACCTCGCTGGACAAGTTTTCTCTGGCCTGACCCGGTTTGACAGCACTACGCAACGTCCCTGTGGAGACTTAGCCCACCACTGGAATATCTCCGCTGACGGCCTGCGCTGGGATTTCTATATTCGTTCCACCCTGTACTGGCATAACGGCGATGCGGTCAGCAGCACACAGCTACATCAGCAGTTGCTGAAGCTGTTAGAACTCCCCGCGCTGAATAAGCTGTTTATCAGCGTAAAGCGCATTGAGGTGACGCATCCCCAGTGTCTGACCTTTATTCTGCATCGTCCCGACTTCTGGCTGGCGCACCGTCTGGCAAGCTACAGCAGTCACCTGGCGCATCCTGAGCACCCGTTTGTGGGTACCGGCCCGTTCCGGCTGACGCTGTTTACTCCTGAGCTGGTGCGTATCGAGAGTCACGATCACTACCATCTGAGTCATCCGCTGCTAAAAGCCATTGAATACTGGATAACCCCGCTGCTCTTCTCCCAGGATTTGGGCACCAGCTGTCGCCATCCGGTGCAAATTGCGATTGGTAAACCCGAAGAGTTGCCTATGCTAAGCCAGGTAAGCAGCGGGATCAGTCTTGGTTTTTGCTATCTCACGCTCAGAAAAAGCGCGCGCCTGAATACGCAGCAGGCCCGTAGACTGATCAATATCATCCACCGTTCTTCCCTGCTACAAACGCTTGAAGTGGATGAAAATCTGATCACGCCAAGCAATGCACTGCTCCCCGGATGGACTATCCCGCAATGGGATGAACTCGATGAGGTGGCATTACCGGAAAAGCTGACGCTGGCTTATCACCTGCCGGTAGAACTTCACGCTATGGCTGAACAGCTTCGCCAGGCGTTGGCGCTGCTCGGCTGTGAATTAACGCTTATTTTTCATAATGCTAAAAACTGGGATGGCGATCATCCCTTAGCCCAGGCCGACCTGATGATGGGCGACAGGCTGATTGGTGAGGCACCTGAATATACTCTCGAACAGTGGTTGCGCTGCGATCAGCTCTGGTCACATGTATTGAATGCGCCCGCATACACACATTTGCAAACGACCCTGGATGCCCTACAAATTCAGGCCGATGAGGACGATCGCCACGCGGCTTTACAGCAAGTTTTCGCTACGCTAATGCATGACGCTACCCTGACGCCACTATTCAATTATCACTATCGCATCAGCGCGCCACCGGGCGTGAACGGCGTACGCCTGAATCCTCGTGGCTGGTTCGAGTTTACCGAAGCCTGGCTGCCACCTCCTTCAGCGTGAAGAAGCTGGTGGGCGGCACGCCCAGGCGCTACCATAAGGGCTTCGTTATTTTGTCAGGAAAAGCCATGAAACGTGCCGTTGTTGTATTCAGTGGAGGTCAGGACTCCACGACTTGTCTGGCGCAAGCGCTGCATCAGTATGATGAAGTGCACTGCGTGACCTTTGATTATGGTCAGCGCCATCGCGCTGAGATTGATGTCGCACGTGACCTGGCCTTAAAACTTGGCGCGCGAGCGCACAAAGTACTTGATGTCACATTGCTCAGTGAACTGGCTGTCAGCAGCCTGACCCGCGATAACATTCCGGTACCCGATTACGAACCGGATGCGAACGGCATTCCCAATACCTTTGTGCCAGGACGCAATATTCTGTTCTTAACGCTGGCAGCAATTTACGCGTACCAGGTGCAGGCAGAGGCGGTCATTACCGGCGTTTGTGAGACCGATTTCTCCGGCTATCCGGACTGTCGCGATGAGTTCGTTAAAGCCCTGAACCATGCTGTAAGCCTGGGGATGGCGAAAGATATTCGCTTTGAAACCCCACTGATGTGGATCGATAAAGCCGAAACCTGGGCACTGGCCGATTACTGGGGCAAGCTGGACCTGGTACGCGAAGAAACGCTGACCTGCTATAACGGCATCAAAGGTGACGGTTGTGGTCACTGTGCGGCGTGTAATCTGCGTGCCAACGGCCTGAACCATTATCTGGCGGATAAACCGGCAGTGATGGCGGCAATGAAACAGAAAACCGGGTTAAAATGATTGTATTGCCGGATGGCGCTTTGCGTATCCGGCCTACATGCAGTTGCAGCAACTCTTGTAGGCCGGATAAGACGCTTGAGCGTCGCCTTCCGGCAGTCGCAGCCACTACTGCACCATCTGCTCCAGTTTTTCGCGCAACTCCCCTTCCAGCGGCAGCGCTTTTTGCGTCTTCAAATCAATGCAGACGAACGTAATCAGCGCATCAGCCACCACCTGCCCTTCCGGCTCCAGGGTAATGGTCTGATTTAACACACCACTTTTGCCATTTAACTGTTGAACCTGACTGGTGATAGTCAGCAGGTCGCTCAGCACCGCAGGACGGCGGTAGTTGATATTAATATTCACGACCACAAAAGCGATGTTGTGTGCGGTCATCCACTGAAAGCTGTCGCTGTTTTCCAGACCATCCCAGCGGGCCTCTTCCAGAAACTCCAGATAGCGGGCATTGTTAACGTGCTGATAGACATCAAGATGAAAACCACGAACTTTGATTTGTGTTTGCATAGCGCAGGAGCCTTACGTTGTTTTTATAGGAACAGACTTTAGGGTAAAGAGGTCATAACTGGTATGACCTCTACAGTCTGGCAAACTTTCAGCGCTCTGCAAGTTATTAAAGTGTTAAAACTGCCAGATTACGCTCAACCAGCGAACTACCCATGCCCGGCACCTGCTTTAAATCGTCCACCGTTTTAAACGGCCCGTACTCCTCACGATAGCTCACAATCGCCTGCGCTTTCTTTAGACCCACGCCATTCATAACTCGCGCTAAATCCTCCGCAGAAGCGCTGTTGATGCTTACCCTGGTGCCTTCATCGTCACTTGCTTTAGCGGGCAGTGTGGCTTTGCTTTGTGCCGCCCCTGAGTTTTCCGCTTTGGTTTGAGTCGCCAGGCTTTTGGCGACAGGCTCAGCCGCCAATGCGGTTTGGGCCATACCAGCGCAGGTCAATGAAAGAGTGATAAGCAGAGCTTTGATTCCATGTTTCATACTGTTTTCTCCTTGTTTGTTAACAGTGGAATCACGATAGCGAGGTGCAGAACGGCAGACAAACGGCAAATATCAGAAATGGAAAAGGCCGCGAAAGCGGCCTTTGGTAGATACAACTTTTTGCAATTTTTTGCGAACTGCCTCGGTTATTGCTGCTGTTCCAGCGCATCACCGATTTTAATTTTTGCGGCTTTACGCAGGTTGCTCATCAGCGCTTCGAAGACAATCTGCGCGTTGTTCTGAGTGATCCCCTGAACCATCGCTTTCTTCTGCGCTTCAGGCATAGAACCGGCTTTCACCTCGTCCAACGCCAACAGAACAACGTTACCCTGCATGTCGTTCGCGACGCCGTAGCTCGGTTTGTCTTTCGCCGGCAGGCTCAGACCAAAGGCAGCCTGGCTCAGCGGATCCTGACCCGTACGGCTCAGCGTTTTCGCCTCGCCAAAGCTCAGACCCGCCGCTTTCATCGCTTCATCGCCTTTACCGGCTTTCAGATCCGCCAGCAGTTTATCGGCATCAAGCTTCGCCTGCTGCTCTGCTTTATTGTGCTTAACGAGCGCAGTTACCTGCTCTTTCACTTCAGCCAGTGGCTTCACGGCTTCAGCTTTGTGCTCTGCAATACGCAGCACGAACGCACGATCGCCGTCCACGGTGATGATATCGGAGTTACTGCCAGGCGTACCGTTCTCACCAACCAGACCACCATTGAAAATGATGTCAGCGACTGGTTTGAAATTCAGTTCTTCCGGCAGGCTGTCACGGCTAAACCAGCCCGTTTCAACCGCTTTCATACCCGCAGCCTGCTCTGCACCCGCCAGAGATTCGTTATCATTGCTGGCCGCGTCGCTGACTTTCTGCTGCAGCGCATAGTACGCATCCAGCGCTTTTTCCTGCTTCACTTTTGCCGCAATTTCGTCACGGGCTTCGCTCAGCGGTTTAACTTGCGCGGGCTGTACGTCGTCAAGACGTGCAACGAGGAAACCAACGGAAGACTTAATTACGCCAGACAGTTGGCCTTTTTCTTTCAGACCAGCATTTTTCAGCTCATCCGGGGTGGTGGAATCTTCCAGCCATCCCATATCGCCGCCTTTACGGGCAGAGATGATATCGGCAGATTTTTCTTTCGCCAACGCAGCAAAATCACCGCCTTTGTTCAGCTCGCCCAGTACCGCTTTGGCTTCATCTTCCGTTTTGGTCTGAATGATGCTGTAGCGGTTACGCTGCGGCTGAGTGAACTGATCCTGATGCTGGTCATAGTAAGACTGAATATCAGCATCGCTGGCCGTCTCCTGCATAGCAGCAGCGTCCAGCTTGATGTAGCTCACGCGGAACTGTTCCGGCGTCATAAAGTTGTTTTTATTCTGCTCGTAGTAGCTGGCAACTTCCTGCTCGGTAACAGACTGCTTCGCGGCCAGTGCGTTAACGTCAATCGTCGCCTCGCGCACGATACGCTGCTGCGCGACCAGCGCCGCCAGTTCGTCCGTTTCGCCTTTCAGCATGAAGTCCGTACCGGCAACACCGTTAATCAGCTGCTGTGTCGTAAGCTGATTACGTAATGCCTGAGCGTACTGGTCTGCAGTCATTCCCATTTGATTGACAATCGCGTTGTAGCGGTTGTTATCAAACTTGCCGTCCACCTGGAACGCAGGCGTGGCGAAAATGGCCTGTTTAACCTGATCGTCGCTGATGTTGAGCTTAAGCTCGCGGGAATACTGATCCAGCAGTGCTTCGTCAACAAGACGATTCAGCACCTGCTGACGCAGCGTTTTCATATAACCTTCGTTCGCGGCCAGCTCGGAGTATTGATCGCCCAGCTGTTGCTGCATGCGGTTACGTTCACTGTTGAACGCATTCTCGAACTGCCCGCGGCTTATCTCCTGGCCATTCACTTTGGCGGCGAAGTTATTGCCCCCGCCAATCAGGTAACCACTCACGCCGGTCAAAATGAACGACACGATAATGATACCGAAAATAATCTTGAGCACGAGACTGTTAGCAGCCGTGCGTAAGCTGTCCATCATGGTGTAACCACACTCCGCTGTAGATGACTATACGCGTTATCCTTTCTGCTGCCCCCGCGTTGATGACAACAACGGCAACAAGGATTTTGAGTATATATGCTTCACGCAGCATAGCGTTTCCTGAACGCTGCGCACAAAGGTCTATTGTGACAAGAAACAGGGGCAATTGTCAGCCCACAACGCGTAGAAAGTACCGGAATTACAAATAAAAAAGGCACATCAGTCGATGCGCCCTTGTACTTCGTCACATCCCCAAAGGGGAAATCACTTAGTTTACCGCGTCTTTCAGTGCTTTACCTGCACGGAAGCCCGGTACTTTAGCCGCGGCGATGGTGATCTCTTTACCTGTTTGCGGGTTGCGACCAGTACGGGCAGCACGCTCTTTAACGGCAAAAGTACCAAAACCTACCAGCGCTACGTCATCACCTTCTTTCAGAGATTCAGTAACAGAAGCAATAATTGCATCTAACGCACGTCCAGCCGCAGCTTTAGAGATATCAGCCCCTGCAGCAATTTTGTCGATCAGTTGAGATTTATTCACTCTTCTCTTCCTCTTTATAATTTATATCGCACCTGAATCCTTCAAAGTGCGACCGCGCAGCAGTTATATCAGGCCTGCCATGCCCTTACAACACCCGTTAATGATGGCAAGCCCAATCCGTTATCTAAATTAGCTATACAAAAAAAGGCTGGCAAGCCCGAAATGGCCTGCCAGCCCTGTTTTTATTAATGCTCTTTGCGCGAGGTCACTATTTTGCCGTCACAACCTGCATTCCAGAGGGTTCATTTTGCAACGCAAGAGTCAGAACTTCCTCAATACGTTTCACCGGGTGAATATTAAGATCGGCAATTACGTTGTCCGGAATCTCTTCCAGGTCACGTTTGTTCTCATCGGGAATTAAGACCGTCTTAATGCCGCCACGGTGTGCCGCCAGCAGTTTTTCTTTCAAACCACCGATAGGCAGAACCTGACCACGCAGAGTGATCTCACCCGTCATCGCCACGTCGGCGCGAACTGGGTTACCGGTAAGACAAGAAACCAGCGCAGTACACATAGCAATACCCGCACTTGGACCGTCTTTCGGCGTAGCCCCTTCAGGTACGTGAACATGGATGTCGCGTTTTTCGTAAAAGTCCGGGTTAATACCCAGTTTTTCCGCACGCGCACGCACCACGGTCAGCGCAGCCTGAATCGACTCCTGCATGACTTCACCCAGAGAACCGGTGTAGGTCAACTTACCTTTACCCGGTACGCAGGCGGTTTCGATGGTCAGCAGATCGCCGCCAACTTCCGTCCACGCCAGACCCGTCACCTGACCAACGCGGTTTTCGTTGTCCGCGCGGCCATAGTCAAAGCGCTGTACACCCAGATAGTCGTGCAGGTTGTCGCCATTGATCTCAATATGTTTCAGCGATTTATCCAGCAGCAGCTGTTTCACCGCTTTACGGCACAGTTTAGAGATTTCACGTTCCAGACTACGCACACCTGCTTCACGGGTGTAGTAACGAATAATGCCCACAATGGCGCTATCGTCGACCGTCAGCTCACCTTTTTTCAGCGCATTACGCTCAATCTGTTTCGGCAACAGGTGACGTTTGGCAATGTTCAGCTTTTCGTCTTCGGTATAACCGGACAGACGGATCACTTCCATACGATCCAGCAACGGTGCCGGAATATTCATGGAGTTAGAGGTCGCAACAAACATCACGTCGCTGAGATCGTAGTCCACTTCCAGGTAGTGATCGCTGAACGCCACGTTCTGCTCTGGATCCAGCACTTCAAGCAGTGCGGAAGCCGGATCGCCACGCATGTCGGAAGACATTTTGTCGATCTCATCAAGCAGGAACAGCGGGTTTTTAACGCCCACTTTGGCCATTTTCTGGATCAGTTTACCCGGCATAGAACCGATATAGGTCCGGCGGTGACCGCGAATTTCGGCTTCATCACGCACGCCGCCCAGCGCCATACGGATGTATTTACGCCCAGTTGCCTTAGCGATGGACTGCCCCAGAGAGGTTTTACCTACCCCCGGCGGTCCAACCAGACACAGGATCGGCCCCTTGATTTTATTTACACGGCTTTGAACCGCGAGATACTCAAGGATACGGTCTTTGACGCGCTCCAGACCATAATGGTCGGTATCGAGGATTTCCTGCGCCTGACGCAGGTCTTTTTTGACCTTGCTACGCGCATTCCACGGCACCTGTACCATCCAGTCGATGTAGCCACGCACCACGGTCGCTTCCGCCGACATAGGAGACATCATTTTCAGCTTCTGCAGTTCTGCTTCCGCTTTCTCTTTTGCCTCTTTCGGCATTTTCGCCGCGTCAATTTTACGCTTCAACGCTTCGTTTTCGTCCGGTGCATCGTCCATCTCACCGAGTTCTTTCTGAATAGCTTTCATCTGCTCGTTCAGATAGTACTCGCGCTGAGATTTTTCCATCTGCTTTTTCACGCGGTTGCGAATGCGTTTCTCAACCTGCAGCAGATCGATTTCAGACTCCATCATCGCCATCAGATATTCCAGACGTTCGTTAACGTCGGACATCTCCAGCACGGACTGCTTGTCAGCCAGCTTCAGCGGCATGTGTGCAGCGATGGTATCCGCCAGACGTGCAGGATCGTCAATGCTGTTCAGCGACGTCAGCACTTCTGGTGGGATTTTCTTGTTCAGCTTGATATAGCCTTCGAACTGGCTGATAGCGGTACGCACCAGCACTTCCTGTTCGCGCTCATCAATAGCAGGCGAGTCAAGGTACTCTGCTTTCGCAGAGAAATGCTCGCCGTTGTCAGACAGCGCAGAAATACGCGCACGCTGTAACCCCTCGACCAGCACTTTTACGGTGCCGTCAGGCAGTTTCAGCATCTGCAAAATAGAGGCCACGGTCCCGACGGTGAAAAGATCGTTTACACCCGGCTCATCCGTTGACGCTTCTTTCTGTGCGACCAGCATGATTTTTTTATCATGGTCCATAGCCGCTTCCAGACAACGGATAGATTTTTCCCGCCCTACAAATAAGGGTATGACCATGTGCGGATAAACCACCACATCGCGCAACGGCAATACGGGGATTTCAATGCGTTCAGAACGCTCAGGATTCATAGAGCTCTCTCTTAGTTTAGTTTCCGCCAGGTAATCAGGTGGTACGACTGTGCTTCACACCACCTTTAACATGTATGTCAGTATATGGGGATGTTTCCCACACATTCAACGCCATGTTTACGGAAAAATAAAAGGGGAGATAAAATCCCCCCTTTTTAATTAAATGTCTGTATGAATTGATGAATTATTCGCCAGATGCCTGCTGCGCTTCCGGCTTACCGTAAATCAGTAATGGCTTGCTCTGACCGCCAATCACCGACTCATCGATCACCACTTTTTCGACGTCTTCCATAGAAGGCAGATCGTACATGGTGTCGAGCAGCGCGGCTTCGACGATAGAACGCAGACCACGAGCACCGGTTTTACGCGCCATCGCTTTCTTAGCGATCGCATCCAGCGCTTCCTCACGGAATTCCAGATCGACACCTTCAAGATTGAACAGCGCCTGGTACTGCTTGGTCAGGGCGTTTTTCGGCTCTTTGAGGATCTGGATCAACGCTTCTTCGCTCAGCTCGCTCAGCGTTGCCACAACCGGCAGACGACCGATGAACTCAGGGATCAGACCAAATTTGATCAGATCTTCCGGTTCAACCTGCGACAGCAGTTCACCTTCGCTGGCTTTATCAGACTGTGCTTTTACCGTTGCGCCAAAACCAATGCCGGAGCCGGTTTCAACACGGTTAGCAATCACTTTATCCAGACCGGCAAAGGCACCACCGCAGATAAACAGGATCTTGGAGGTATCAACCTGCAGGAATTCCTGCTGAGGATGTTTACGACCACCCTGTGGCGGAACGGCAGCAACCGTCCCTTCGATCAGTTTCAACAGCGCCTGCTGTACACCTTCGCCGGAAACGTCACGGGTAATAGATGGGTTATCAGACTTACGCGAAATCTTGTCGATCTCGTCGATATAGACGATCCCTCGCTGTGCTTTCTGCACGTCGTAATCGCACTTCTGCAACAGCTTCTGAATAATATTTTCAACATCTTCACCCACATAACCGGCTTCGGTCAGCGTGGTGGCATCAGCCATGGTGAACGGAACGTCCAGCAGGCGCGCCAGCGTTTCAGCCAGCAGCGTTTTACCGGAACCCGTCGGGCCAATCAGCAGGATGTTACTTTTGCCCAACTCGACGCCATTGCTGGTGTCGCCGTTGCGCAGACGTTTGTAATGGTTGTATACCGCGACCGCCAGCACTTTCTTCGCCTGCTCCTGACCGATAACGTAATCGTCCAGGTGGTTGCGAATTTCATGTGGCGTCGGCAGCGCACTGCGTTCACGGTGCGGTGCTACTTCCTTAATCTCTTCGCGAATGATGTCGTTGCATAAATCAACACATTCGTCGCAGATATACACGGATGGACCGGCAATCAGCTTACGCACTTCATGCTGGCTTTTGCCGCAAAAAGAGCAGTACAACAATTTGCCCGAGCCATCTTTGCGTTTATCTGTCATGGGTCAAAACCTCTTCTTTGTTCTTTGTGCCGCACACGACGACGCAAATGCCATTCTCAGGCGCAAGACGCTAGTCAGCGTTGTGCCGCTCCAGGTAATTATAGCGGCACACCTGCGCACTGGGCATTAATTACGATGGGTCAAAATCGAGTCAACCAGACCGTACTCTACCGCTTCAGAAGCGGAGAGGAAGCGATCGCGCTCGGTATCACGTTCAATCTGCTCAAGAGATTGACCCGTATGATGCGCCATAAGTTCGTTCATGCGCCCTTTTACCTTCAGGATTTCACGGGCATGAATTTCAATATCCGTTGCCTGGCCCTGGTAACCGCCCAGAGGCTGGTGGATCATGACGCGAGAGTTAGGCAGGCAAAAACGTTTGCCTTTCGCCCCGGCGGTCAGCAGGAACGCGCCCATTGAGGCCGCCTGGCCCATACAAATGGTGCTGACGTCCGGCTTAATAAACTGCATGGTGTCATAGATAGACATCCCGGCAGTGATCACTCCACCAGGGGAGTTGATGTACAGGTAGATATCTTTTTCTGGGTTTTCTGCTTCCAGGAACAGCATCTGCGCCACGATCAGGTTAGCCATATGGTCTTCGACCTGGCCGGTCAGAAAAATGACGCGTTCCTTAAGTAGACGAGAATAGATATCAAAAGAGCGCTCACCACGTGAGGTCTGTTCAATGACCATCGGCACCAGCGCCATATGGGGTGCAAAGTTATCTCGTTCGCCGCTGTATGACATTTCCGTCTCCTGGATAAAATTTGAAAAAACCTGCTGTGCTGATTGTAACCTTATGGACGGATTATCAGCTAGTCCCTCAGTAATGGGTACGACATCGCCATAATTCAAGCATAACAATCTTTTGTTGTAACGCTAACACTGAAACGCTGTTTTCGCACTCTTCCCATGCAAAATGCGTGACAAAAAAAAACCCGCCACCAAAAGGTGACGGGCTTGCGTACGAAATTCGAGCTAAAAAAGCGACGAATTACGCCTGCTGGTTCATCAGTTCATTGAAGGAAGTGGCTTTTTCAGTCACTTTAGCTTTCGCCAGAACGGCTTCAACAGCCTGCTCTTCCAGAGCGACGTTACGCATGTTGTCCATCAGCTCTTTGTTTTTGCTGTAGAACTCAACAACTTCTTTCGGATCTTCGTAAGCAGAAGCCATCTCTTCGATCAGGCCTTTAACGCGATCTTCGTCAGCTTTCAGTTCGTTGGTACGAATCACTTCGCCCAGCAGCAGACCAACAACTACGCGACGCTTAGCCTGTTCTTCGAACAGTTCACGCGGCAGTTCCAGAGCTTGTTTCTCGTTGCCGCCGAAACGCTGCGCAGCCTGACGACGCAGAACGTCGATTTCGCTGTCGATCAGAGCAGCCGGAACGTCGATGTCGTTAGCTTTTACCAGGCCTTCGATCGCCTGAGACTTAACGCGGTTACGCACAGCGCCTTTCAGCTCGCGTTCCATGTTTTTACGGACTTCAGCGCGCAGACCTGCTACGGAACCATCTTCAACGCCGAAACGTTTGATGAATTCTTCAGTCAGTTCTGGCAGTTCGCGTTCTTCAACTTTCTTCAGGTTGATAACGAACTTCGCAGCTTTACCTTTCAGGTTTTCAGCGTGGTACTCTTCCGGGAAGGTCACGTCGATAGTGAACTCTTCGCCAGCTTTGTGGCCTTTAACGCCTTCTTCAAAGCCCGGGATCATACGACCCTGGCCCATCGCCAGTACGAAGTCAGACGCTTTGCCGCCTTCGAACTCTTCGCCGTCTACAGAACCGGTGAAGTCGATGGTTACACGGTCTTCTGCATCAGCAGCGCCGTCTTTGTCTTTCCAGGTAGCCTGCTGCTTGCGCAGGGTGTCCAGCATTACGTCAACGTCAGCGTCGGTAACTTCAACAACCGGTTTTTCAACTTCGATTGCTTCCAGGCCAGTCAGCTCAACTTCCGGGTAAACTTCAAACTCTACCGCGTAAGTAAAATCTTCACCCAGTTTGTATTCGCCCGGAACGTAGTTCGGTGCGCCAGCCGGATTGATTTTTTCTTTGATGATCGCGTCAACGAAGTTGCGGCTCATCAGGTCACCCAGAACGTCCTGGCGAACAGACGCGCCATAACGCTGAGCAACAACATTCATCGGTACTTTTCCTTTGCGGAAACCGTCAATACGCACTTTCTTCGCTACGTTGACCAGCTCGCTTTTCACAGCGGTCTCGATGCTGTCAGCAGCGATAGTAATCGTTACACGGCGGCCAAGGCCTTGAGTGGTTTCAACTGAAACTTGCATCTTGTTACCTCAAAAAATCACAGTGCTCGGTCAACTCTTCTCCGCAAGCACAGGTTGTTGGCTTCGCGGAACTGGGATGTTCTCATAAGCAATCACATTCCCTGTCGTCAGAATCATCCCGAAGACATTCCGAAAAATAAGACGCGCATTATAGCGGCATCACTTTTATGAGTCGAGAACGGTTATCGCGCGTTGCTGCGGCTTTTTTCACAATTCCCGGCTAATTTTTGTCTGAATACTGTACGACAGCCCCAGAATTCAGACAAAACAAAACGGCCCGCAGGCCGTTTTCACATAATCTGTAGCAACATACTGGAAAAGCGTCGGTTGTTGCAAATCCGTTTTTACGCGATGCTTCCCGCTCCACGACACGGAGGCGATGCAAAAATCGTATCCTGCAACGCTTCCCACTCCTTAATAGTGTAGGTATGCAGGGCAAGCGCATGAACGGTTGTGGAAAGCTCCGCCGTTAACGTGCTGTAAATCATCCGATGACGATTAAGAAAACGTTCACCTGTAAAGCGATCGCTAACCAGTACAACCTTAAAGTGGCTTTCAGAACCAGCCGGGACATTGTGACGATAGCTTTCATCCACAACTTCGAGGAACACGGGTTCGAACGCTGCCCTTAATTTTTCTTCTATTTGCTCACGAATCATCATGAAATTTTTCCTCCGACAACGCTGAGATGTCACCCATCCCTTTAAATACTAGCCGCTTTTACCGTTTTCATTACACCTTAGCAACAAAAAATTAGCGCTTGTCTGATTTTCTCATTCAAACGGATGAAGTTCACTGATTCCTCACTCCAATTTATTGCAAAAAGTCCGTTTATAGTCTCCACAAAGTCATAAAACGGACAACACAATGAATTTACATGCGTTACCCACTTCCCCTCATCGTTGGCGATGTTATGATGGCGGGAATTTTCTCTAACCATACAATTTAGATTCGCTGAGAGCCCTGGCATGTTTAAAAAAATCCTCGTCCCGTTTGTCGCGCTGTTTATGTTAGCTGGATGCGCAACACCGCCGACCACTATTGAAGTCTCCCCGAAAATTACCCTGCCACAGCAGGACCCGAGCCTGATGGGCGTGACCGTTAGCATCAACGGAGCCGACCAGCGCCAGGATCAAGCGCTGGCAAAAGTCACCCGCGACAACCAGTTGGTGACCCTGACCGCGTCCCGCGACCTGCGTTTCCTGTTGCAAGAAGTACTGGAAAAACAGATGACAGCACGTGGTTATATGATTGGACCAAACGGTGCAGTCAACCTGCAAATCATTGTTAACCAGCTGTATGCTGACGTGTCTCAGGGTAGCGTGCGCTATAACATCGCCACCAAAGCAGACATCGCCATCATCGCGACCGCCGCTAATGGCAACAAGATGACCAAAAACTACCGCGCAAGCTATTCTGTTGAAGGTGCCCTGCAGGCCTCTAACAAAAATATCGCTAACGCCGTTAACAGCGTACTGACCGACACCATCGCTGATATGTCTCAGGACACCAGCGTTCACGATTTCATCAAGCAGAACGCTCGTTAATTTCTGCCCATATGGCCCGGCGTTCGTCGGGCCTATAGAAGCCCATGTCCAGTCAATACTTACGTATTTTTCAGCAACCACGTTCAGCTATCCTGCTCATTCTGGGGTTCGCCTCCGGTTTACCGCTCGCACTCACCTCCGGTACGCTTCAGGCGTGGATGACCGTCGAGAATATCGATCTTAAAACCATCGGTTTCTTTTCCCTGGTCGGTCAGGCCTACGTATTTAAATTTCTCTGGTCCCCGTTGATGGACCGTTACACGCCACCGTTTTTAGGTCGACGTCGCGGCTGGCTGCTGGCGACCCAGGTGCTGTTGTTAATTTCTATCGCCGCGATGGGCTTTCTGGAGCCTGGCACACAGTTACGCTGGATGGCCGCACTCGCAGTAGTGATCGCTTTTTGCTCGGCATCGCAGGATATCGTCTTTGATGCCTGGAAAACCGACGTTTTGCCCGCAGAAGACCGCGGCACCGGCGCGGCTATTAGCGTGCTGGGCTATAGACTAGGGATGCTGGTTTCAGGCGGATTGGCCTTATGGATGGCCGATCGCTGGCTGGGCTGGCAAGGGATGTACTGGCTGATGGCTGCGCTGTTGATTCCCTGTATCATCGCCACCCTGTTAGCACCTGAACCGACTGACACCATTCCGGCGCCTAAAACGCTGGAACAGGCGGTTGCGGCTCCGCTGCGAGACTTCTTTGGTCGTAACAACGCATGGCTGATCCTGCTGCTTATTGTGCTGTATAAGCTCGGGGATGCTTTCGCCATGAGCCTGACCACCACCTTTTTAATCCGCGGCGTTGGGTTTGATGCGGGTGAAGTTGGCGTGGTGAATAAGACACTGGGGCTACTGGCCACCATTGTTGGCGCGCTGTACGGTGGGATCCTGATGCAGCGCCTTTCTCTGTTCCGCGCATTGCTTATTTTCGGCATCCTGCAAGGGGCGTCGAATGCGGGCTACTGGCTACTGTCCATCACTGACAAACACATGTTCAGCATGGCGGCGGCCGTCTTCTTTGAAAACCTGTGCGGCGGAATGGGCACGGCGGCATTTGTCGCTTTATTAATGACGCTGTGCAATAAGTCCTTCTCAGCGACCCAGTTCGCCCTGCTCTCCGCGCTTTCAGCCGTTGGTCGCGTTTACGTTGGCCCGGTAGCGGGTTGGTTTGTCGAAGCACACGGCTGGCCGACGTTTTATCTGTTCTCCGTGTTTGCCGCGATCCCCGGTCTGATACTGCTGCTGGTATGTCGCCAGACCCTGGAACATAGCTGGCAAAATGAAAGCTTCATTCCGCGCACGGAATTTCGTGGAGCATACAGTCTGGCATTAATGACGCTAGTTGCGGGCTGCTGCCTGCTGCTGGTTTGGCTGCTGCTGTTAACCATGAACGCGCTGGATTACACCAACTTCTCCTTCCTGCCGGAACTGCTTGAAGTCTCAGTGGTGGTCGCGGTCTGCGGGGTCGTTTTTGGTGGATTGCTTGATTATCTGGCATTGCGCAAAACCCGTCTGGCGTAAAAAAACCGCATTAATATTGCCGTTGTAATCACCCTGCGTAATTATAACGGCGAAATAAGCAACAACTACTAAAAATAATATTTGTTATTTTGTGCGCCAAAGAATTTGGAAATTATTGACGCCTTTTATATATACTATTTTCCTTACTCGATTCAGCCACGAAAGATTTATTTTTTGTTCCTCAATTGTCCGTTTATTGATAATCAATTGTTAAGCAATTGTTTTATTTTCGTATTGGTTATACCAATTGCCCTCAGTACGCCCCCCACCTGCCCGCTTTCGTTATAACGTGATGTTGCAACAGGTTCTTAAAGCCAAAGCGACATATATTGCAACATATGTGACATGCACGGCAGAACCCAGTAACACAGATCTAGAGATGTTTACAGTAATGTAACCTTCCCGTAAAATGCCCTCACACTTTAAACGCCACCCGGTCCCGTGGAATTGAGGTCGTTAAATGAGACTCAGGAAATACAATAAAAGTTTGGGATGGTTGTCATTAATTGCAGGCACTGCATTACTCAGTGGCTGTAATTCTGCGCTGCTTGACCCTAAAGGACAGATTGGACTGGAACAACGGTCATTGATACTGACGGCATTTGGCCTGATGTTGATTGTCGTTATTCCCGCCATCTTGATGGCTGTTGGTTTTGCCTGGAAGTATCGTGCAAGCAATAAAGATGCGAAGTACAGCCCGAACTGGTCACACTCCAATAAAGTGGAAGCTGTGGTCTGGACGGTGCCGATCTTAATCATCATTTTCCTTGCCGTTCTGACCTGGAAAACCACTCACGCTCTTGAGCCAAGCAAACCGCTGGCGCATGACGAGAAGCCCATTACCATCGAAGTGGTTTCCATGGACTGGAAATGGTTCTTCATCTATCCGGAACAGGGTATCGCTACCGTGAATGAAATCGCCTTCCCGGCGAATACTCCGGTTGAATTCAAAGTGACTTCCAACTCCGTGATGAACTCCTTCTTTATCCCGCGTCTGGGTAGCCAGATTTATGCCATGGCCGGTATGCAGACTCGACTGCATCTGATCGCCAACGAAGTCGGTACTTATGATGGTATCTCCGCAAGTTATAGCGGACCAGGCTTCTCCGGTATGAAGTTCAAGGCTATCGCAACAAAGGACCGCGCCGAATTCGACCAATGGGTTGCTAAAGCTAAACAGTCCACGAACACCATGAGCGACATGGCAGCGTTCGAGAAAGTGGCTGCGCCAAGCGAATACAACCAGGTGGAATACTTCTCCAACGTGAAACCGGATTTGTTTAAAGACGTTATTAACAAATTTATGGCTCACGGTAAGAGCATGGACATGACCCAACCCGAAGGTGAGCACAGCGCACACGAAGGAATGGAAGGCATGGACATGAGCCACGCGGAATCCGCTCACTAAGGGGCCGAGGAAGAATACGATGTTCGGAAAATTGACGCTGGATGCAGTTCCGTTCCATGAACCTATTGTCATGGTTACGATTGCTGCCATTATCATCGGTGGTGCGGCCTTACTGGGCCTTATCACTTACTTCGGTAAGTGGACCTACCTGTGGAAAGAGTGGCTGACTTCTGTTGACCACAAACGCCTTGGCATCATGTATGTCATCGTCGCAATCGTCATGTTGATTCGTGGCTTTGCCGACGCCATCATGATGCGTAGTCAGCAAGCGCTGGCTTCTGCAGGTGAAGCGGGCTTCCTGCCTCCTCACCACTACGACCAGATCTTCACGGCTCACGGCGTGATTATGATCTTCTTCGTGGCAATGCCATTTGTTATCGGTCTGATGAACCTGGTGGTTCCGCTGCAGATCGGCGCACGTGACGTTGCATTCCCGTTCCTGAACAACCTGAGCTTCTGGTTCACCGTTGTCGGCGTAATCCTGGTTAACCTTTCTCTGGGCGTGGGTGAATTCGCGCAGACCGGTTGGCTGGCGTATCCGCCGCTTTCAGGAATAGAGTACAGTCCAAGCGTCGGGGTCGACTATTGGATATGGGCAGTCCAGTTGTCCGGTATTGGTACAACTCTGACCGGTATCAACTTCTTTGTGACCATCATTAAGATGCGTGCACCAGGAATGACCATGTTCAAGATGCCGGTGTTTAGCTGGGCATCTCTGTGTGCAAACATCCTGATTATCGCTTCTTTCCCAATCCTGACGGTTACCGTCGCGTTGCTGACCCTGGATCGCTATCTGGGCACCCATTTCTTTACCAACGATATGGGCGGCAACATGATGATGTACATCAACCTGATTTGGGCCTGGGGCCATCCGGAAGTGTACATTCTGGTTCTGCCAGTCTTCGGTGTGTTCTCCGAAATCGCGGCAACCTTCTCACGTAAACGTCTGTTTGGTTACACCTCGCTGGTGTGGGCAACCGTGTGTATCACCGTTCTGTCGTTCGTTGTTTGGCTGCACCACTTCTTCACCATGGGTGCAGGCGCTAACGTAAACGCCTTCTTCGGTATCACCACCATGATTATCGCCATCCCGACCGGGGTGAAGATCTTCAACTGGCTGTTCACCATGTATCAGGGCCGTATCGTATTCCACTCAGCAATGCTGTGGACGATTGGCTTTATCGTCACCTTCTCAGTCGGCGGCATGACCGGTGTACTGCTGGCGGTGCCGGGTGCGGACTTCGTTCTGCACAACAGTCTGTTCCTGATTGCGCACTTCCATAACGTTATCATCGGCGGCGTCGTATTTGGATGCTTCGCTGGTATGACCTACTGGTGGCCAAAAGCGTTTGGCTTCACGCTGAACGAAACCTGGGGTAAACGCGCATTCTGGTTCTGGATCATCGGCTTCTTCGTAGCATTTATGCCACTGTACGTGCTGGGCTTCATGGGTATGACCCGTCGCCTCAGCCAGCAGATTGATCCACAGTTCCATCCGATGCTGGTCGTTGCCGCATGCGGCGCCGCGCTGATTGCACTGGGTATCCTGTGCCAGCTGATTCAGATCTTCGTTTCTATTCGCGACCGCGAGCAGAACCGTGACCTGACCGGTGACCCATGGGGTGGTCGTACGCTGGAGTGGGCAACTTCTTCCCCGCCTCCGTTCTATAACTTTGCCGTTGTGCCGCACGTTCACGAGCGTGATGCCTTCTGGGAAATGAAAGAAAAAGGTGAAGCGTACAAGCAGCCTGCGCACTATGAAGAAATTCATATGCCGAAGAACAGCGGTGCCGGTATCGTCATTACCGCCTTCGCGACACTGTTTGGTTTCGCCATGATCTGGCATATCTGGTGGCTGGCGATTGCAAGCTTCGCAGGCATGATCATCAGCTGGATTGTGAAAAGCTTTGATGAAGACGTGGATTACTACGTGCCGGTCCCGGAAGTCGAAAAACTGGAAAATCAGCATTTCGATGAGATTACTAAGGCAGGGCTGAAAAATGGCAACTGATACTTTAACGCACGCGACTGCCCACGCGCACGAACACGGGCACCACGATGCAGGCCAGACCAAGATCTTCGGATTCTGGGTCTACCTGATGAGCGACTGCATTCTGTTCTCTATTCTGTTTGCAACCTATGCCGTTCTGGTGAACGGCACCGCAGGTGGCCCGACAGGTAAGGACATTTTTGAACTGCCGTTCGTTCTGGTTGAAACATTCCTGCTGTTATTCAGCTCCATTACTTACGGCATGGCAGCGATTGCCATGTACAAGAACAACAAGAGCCAGGTTATCTCCTGGCTGGCGTTGACCTTCTTGTTCGGTGCCGGATTCATCGGGATGGAACTCTATGAATTCCATCACCTGATTGTTAACGGTATGGGCCCGGATCGCAGCGGCTTCCTGTCTGCGTTCTTCGCGCTGGTCGGTACGCACGGTCTGCACGTCACCTCCGGTCTTATCTGGATGGCGGTGCTGATGGTACAAGTTGCTCGTCGCGGTCTGACCAGTACTAACCGTACCCGCATCATGTGCCTGAGCCTGTTCTGGCACTTCCTGGATGTGGTGTGGATCTGTGTGTTCACTGTTGTTTATCTGATGGGGGCGATGTAATGAGTCATTCTAACGAGAGCGGCGGCGCATCCCATGGCAGCGTAAAAACCTACATGACAGGTTTTATCCTGTCGATCATCCTGACGGTCATTCCGTTCTGGATGGTGATGACAGGTTCTGCCTCACCGGCCGTCATTCTGGGAACTATTCTGGCAATGGCAGTGGTACAGATTCTGGTGCACCTGGTGTGCTTCCTGCACATGAATAGCAAATCTGATGAAGGTTGGAACATGACGGCCTTTGTCTTTACTGTGCTAATCATCGCCATCCTGGTTGTGGGCTCCATCTGGATTATGTGGAACCTTAACTACAACATGATGATGCACTAAGAGCGGCGATTATGATGTTTAAGCAATACCTGCAAGTAACGAAACCAGGCATCATCTTTGGCAACCTGATCTCGGTGATTGGGGGATTCCTGCTGGCCTCGAAAGGCAGCATTGATTATCCCCTGTTTATCTACACGCTGGTTGGGGTGTCACTGGTTGTGGCGTCGGGTTGTGTATTTAACAACTACATCGACAGGGATATCGACAGGAAGATGGAGAGGACCAAAAACCGCGTGCTGGTTAAAGGTCTGATTTCCCCTGCGGTCTCGCTGGTATACGCCACCCTGCTGGGTATTGCTGGCTTTATGCTACTGTGGTTTGGCGCGAACCCTCTGGCCTGCTGGCTGGGGGTAATGGGCTTCGTGGTCTATGTGGGCGTTTATAGCCTGTACATGAAGCGCCATTCCGTTTATGGCACGCTGATTGGCTCACTCTCCGGCGCTGCGCCGCCGGTGATTGGCTACTGTGCCGTAACCGGTGAGTTCGATAGCGGTGCATTGATTCTGCTGGCTATTTTCAGCCTGTGGCAGATGCCGCACTCTTACGCGATTGCGATTTTCCGCTTCAAGGATTATCAGGCTGCCAACATCCCGGTACTGCCGGTGGTGAAAGGTATTTCGGTCGCGAAGAACCATATCACGCTGTACATCGTGGCGTTTGCTATCGCCACGCTGATGCTAACCCTGGGCGGCTATGCAGGTTATAAATACCTGATTGTTGCCGCGGCGGTGAGCGTCTGGTGGTTGGGCATGGCGCTACGTGGTTATAAAGTGGAAGATGACAGAGTCTGGGCGCGCAAGCTGTTCGGTTTCTCCATCATCGCCATTACCGCGCTTTCCGTGATGATGTCCGTCGACTTTATGGTGCCAAACTCGCAGAACCTGCTGACTTACGTCTGGTAAGTTAATCGTCACATCTTCTATGCCGGATGGCGACTGACGCCTTATCCGGCCTACAAAAAAGCACATTGCTTGTAGGCCGGGTAAGATACGTGAGTATCGTCATCCGGCATTTTCGTTTCCAGCCGACGCCCCTCACAACCCCAACATTTGTTAATAAAGCGCATATTTACCCAGCCTGCTTAGCGCTTTACACTAGGCGCGAAATTAATACAGAGGTGGGAATGAACGATTACAAAATGACGCCCGGTGAGTTGCGCGCCACCTGGGGTTTAGGGACCGTATTCTCGTTGCGCATGCTTGGCATGTTTATGGTCCTGCCAGTTCTGACCACGTACGGTATGGCGCTACAGGGTGCCAGCGAAGCGCTGATAGGCCTTGCCATCGGCATATATGGTCTGGCTCAAGCCGTCTTCCAGATCCCCTTTGGCCTGCTCTCTGACCGCATCGGTCGTAAGCCGCTTATTGTCGGCGGGCTGGCGGTATTTGTTCTCGGCAGCATAATTGCTGCTCTCTCCGATTCAATCTGGGGAATTATTCTTGGCCGGGCCTTGCAAGGCTCTGGCGCGATTGCTGCTGCCGTAATGGCGCTACTTTCCGACTTAACCCGTGAGCAAAACCGTACCAAAGCGATGGCGTTTATCGGTGTCAGCTTTGGTATCACCTTCGCCATTGCGATGGTGCTGGGACCAATCGTTACCCATGCGCTGGGGCTACACGCGCTGTTCTGGATGATTGCAGCCCTTGCTACCACAGGTATCGTGCTGACCATTTGGGTCGTTCCCAATAGCACTACCCACGTGCTGAACCGCGAGTCGGGCATGGTAAAAGGCAGCTTCAGCAAAGTGCTGGCGGAACCTAAACTGCTTAAGCTCAACTTCGGCATCATGTGTCTGCACATTTTGCTGATGTCTACCTTCGTCGCCTTACCGGGCCAACTGGCGAAAGCAGGCTTCCCCGCCGCAGAGCACTGGAAAATTTATCTGGTGACGATGCTGCTGTCTTTTGTTTCCGTGGTGCCGTTCATCATTTACGCCGAAGTGAAGCGCCGCATGAAACGCGTGTTCCTCGCCTGCGTGTTACTGATACTTATTGCAGAGATTGTATTGTGGAGCGCTAACGTGCGTTTCTGGGGGTTGATTGCGGGCGTGCAGATATTCTTCCTCGCCTTCAACCTGATGGAAGCCCTCCTCCCCTCGCTTATCAGTAAAGAGTCTCCGGCGGGCTATAAAGGCACGGCAATGGGCGTTTACTCCACCAGCCAGTTTCTTGGCGTGGCGATTGGCGGTTCGCTCGGCGGTTGGGTGGTTGAAATGTTTGATGGTCAGGCCGTATTCCTGGCCGGTGCGCTTCTGGCGGCAGTGTGGTTATTGGTGGCGAGTACAATGAAAGAGCCGCCGTATGTCAGCAGCCTGCGGGTGGAAATCCCACCTGAAATTGCTGCGGATGACACCCTGAAGCAGCGTCTGCTGGCTAAAGAAGGGATAAGCGAAGTGTTAATTGTCGCGAAAGAACATTCGGCCTACGTGAAAATCGACAGCAAAGTCACCAATCGATTTGAGGTTGAGCAGGCCATCAGGCAAGCGTAAAGATGAGATTTGTCAGATGGCGGCTTACGCCATCTGACATAACGACTTAATCGCGGAAGTTCTTGAACTGGAACGGTTGACCGAGGTCGCCGCCGCGAACCAGCGCCATAACGGATTGCAGGTCGTCTCGCGCCTTGCCGGTTACACGGATTTCTTCGCCCTGAATCTGCGCCTGCACCTTCAGTTTGCTGTCTTTGATCAGCTTAACGATTTTCTTTTGCACTGCGCTTTCAATGCCTTGTTTCAGCTTAGCTTCAACAAACCAGGTTTTACCGCTGTGCACGAAGGTTTCTGGTACGTCCAGCGACGTGCCTTCAATACCGCGTTTGAGCAGCTTGGCACGCAGAATATCCAGCAACTGATTGACCTGAAAATCAGATTCGCTCAGCACCTTAATCGTCTTATTTGACTCATTCAGCTCAAAAGTCGCTTCAACGCCACGAAAATCAAAGCGTGACTCCACTTCGCGGCTGGCGTTATCTACCGCGTTACGGGCTTCCTGAAGATCAACTTCAGAGACAATATCGAAAGATGGCATCTTTTCCTCTCCCTTCATTTTTGATGCGAAGCATAATACCTGCAAAGTTACCCAACAGACAGCGCTATACTAGGCTGTATCCTTTAATTGTACGTGGTGCTGATACCTGCGAACAATAATGGGGTACGGCCGATATGGATTAACACCTGGTGCTGTTGCAGGTGAGGAGGAAGAATGAAAATTACCGTACTGGGATGTGGAGCGCTAGGACAGCTTTGGCTTACCGCGCTATGCAAACATGGACATGAGGTGCAAGGGTGGCTACGCGTACCGCAACCCTATTGCAGCGTAAACCTGATCGACACGGATGGGTCAGTTTTTAATGAATCCCTGACGGCAAACGACCCCGACTTTTTGGCAAAAAGCGACCTGCTACTGGTCACCCTGAAAGCCTGGCAGGTTTCTGATGCGGTAAAAGGCCTGGCCGCAATTCTGCCTGAAACCACTCCCATTCTGCTGATTCACAACGGCATGGGGACAATTGAAGAGCTGCATAACATTAAGCAACCTCTGCTGATAGGTACCACCACCCACGCAGCACGCCGTGACGGCAACGTCATCATTCATGTCGCTCAGGGAACAACGCGCATTGGTCCTGCGCGTGAACAAGACGGTGATTTCAGTTATCTGGCTGAAGTCCTGCAAGAGGTGCTACCGGACGTCGCCTGGCACGACACTATTCGCGCCGAACTGTGGCGAAAGCTGGCCGTCAACTGCGTCATTAACCCGCTGACCGCATTATGGGATTGCCCAAACGGCGAGTTACGCCATCATCCTGAAAAAATAGCACTCATCTGCGAGGAAGTGGCCGCGGTCATTGAACGCGAAGGCCACCATACATCTGTGGATGATTTACGCTATTATGTCGAGCAAGTGATTGACAGTACGGCGGAAAATATCTCATCAATGCTGCAAGACATTCGTGCCCTGCGTCATACAGAGATCGACTACATTACCGGATATTTGTTAAAACGCGCCCGCGCGCACGGCATCGCCGTCCCGGAAAACGCCCAACTGTTTGAAATGGTAAAGAGAAAGGAAAGTGAGTATGAGCGCTCAAGCACTGGTATGTCTCGCCCCTGGTAGTGAAGAGACCGAAGCGGTCACCACTATCGATCTGCTGGTTCGCGGCGGAATTAAGGTCACGACCGCCAGCGTCGCCAGCGATGGCGACCTGACGATCGTCTGCTCACGCGGAGTGAAGCTGTTGGCGGATGCGCCATTAGTCGAAGTTGCTGACGGCGATTTCGACATTATCGTGCTGCCGGGCGGTATTAAAGGCGCCGAGTGTTTTCGCGACAGCCCGCTGCTTATCGAAACCGTGAAACAGTTTCATCGCTCCGGGCGCATTGTCGCGGCAATTTGCGCCGCGGCCGCCACCGTACTCGTCCCACACGATATTTTCCCCATCGGTAACATGACCGGTTTTCCGGCGCTGAAAGACCAAATTCCCGCTGACCAGTGGCAGGACAAGCGCGTCGTATGGGATCCTCGCGTCAACCTGTTAACCAGCCAGGGGCCGGGGACTTCCATTGATTTCGGTTTGAAAATCATTGATCTTCTGGTGAGTCGCGAAAAAGCTCACGAGGTGGCGTCACAACTGGTGATGGCCGCGGGAATCTATAACTATTACGAGTAAATCTTCGAGCCACTCCCTTATAAGGAATCATAATGAAAGGATATCTGAGTGGAGTGGCTTTACTGCTCCTTTCCGGTTATGCCACAGCGACACAACTCGAAATAAAGAGTATTGAATATCGCTATCCCGGAAGCACTGAAATGCAGTATCGCTTGCCATGGTTTTCCTCGACGGATAACCCCAACGTTGCAAAACGCATTAACGATTATATTTTCGCAAGCTTTATCAATCAGCTACCGGGCAATACTCCACAGGCAACAGTAAATCAGTTTGCGAAATCAGCCATGAATCCCACCGCAAACCTTGACTACACGGTTGAGTATCGCGACGCAAAAATCCTGACGCTCAACATGTTTAGCGAAGGTTGCGGGGCGTATTGCGAGTCGTACAATGTGCCGATTAGCTTCGATTTAGCCAGCGGTGCGGCAATTACCCTTAACGATCTCTTTTCCCGGGCTACAATCGCCGAATTAAACACCCGCATCAGAAAAGATATCCGCGGCCAAATCGATACCTTTGTTACGGCGCATAATTCGCAAACACCAGAACAAATAAAAGAAGATAAAGGTGAAGATTTTAACTATGCCGAATTCTACGCATCGTGCGCAACCTACACCGACGGTTTGTACTACATCGACAAATTCTCCCTGCAAAAAGACCACCTGGCTTTCCTGAACGGACGCTGTAGCAACCACGCCAGCCGTGCGCTCGACGAGTTGGGTGATTTCACAACGAAAATCCCAACCGCGGAACTGCAAAATCAGCTCACACCGTACGGCCAATATCTGACTACCGCAAAGAGTACAACACCAGTTTCGCCAGCGCCCGGCATTGACGGCAAAGTCATGTACGGCACGCTGGGAAAAAGCATGCGTATTGTGTTGAAGGTGGACTGCAAATACGGTGATTTTTTTGAAGGGGCTTACTTTTACCAAAAATTTGGCGCACCGATTGAATTGACCGGCAAATGCGACACAGCCGACAATCAACATTATGAACTGAAGACATCTGCGGCTGAACAAACGCAAGAGAAGATAACGCTAGAGTTAAAAGACGGTGTCTATCAGGGGGTCTGGGAGTCGAACGGGAAGACGCTTCCCGTTCGTTTTGAATAATATCGTTATATTGCCGGATGGCGGCGTAACCGCCTTATCCGGCCTACAACACGATGTTTACTCAATTACGGGCGATACACCTTCACATTTTCAAAGCCCTGCTCGCGCAGATAAAGCGCCTGCAGGCGACTCATCACCCCGCGTTCACACCACAGCAGCCAGGTTTTACTCTGGTCCAGATCGCCGAATTTAGTGCTCAGCTTGTAGAATGGCAGAGAAACGACGTCCACACCTTCAACCTTCAGCGGTTTATCATCCTGTTCATCCACAGAACGGATATCAAGGATTACGTCATTCGGGCCGAAACCGCTCACGGTTTCCACTTCTACCACGGTCTGCTGCGTCTGCTGGGCGATATCGCGAATATCGATATTGTTCGCTTCTTCAACCACTTTATCGAGGATAGAGAAATCGAAGTTTTCTTCTTCGGCCTCAATCTTCGCTTTGATCGCTTTCACCGTCGGGCTTTTTGAAATCACACCGCAGTATTCCGGCATGGTACGGGCAAAGTCCTCGGTACCAATTTCACGCGCCAGGTTGATGATGTGCTCTTTATCATGGGAGATAAGCGGGCGCAGGATCAGGGTGTCAGAAACGTTATCGATCAGACGCAGGTTGGTCAGCGTCTGGCTGGACACCTGGCCCAGTGCTTCACCGGTTACCAGCGCCTGTACGCCGTAGCGCTCAGCGACTTTCGACGCCGCGCGTACCATCATACGTTTGAGAACCACGCCCATCTGGCCGTCATCAACTTTCTCCAGGATCTCACCGACCACCGGTTCAAAGTTGATAGCAACAAAACGCACGCGATGCGAACTACCGAAGCGATTCCACAGATAATGTGCCACCTGACGAACACCGATTTCATGCGCGGCGCCGCCGAGATTGAAGAAGCAATAGTGTACGCGGCAGCCGCGACGCATCAGCATGTAGCTCGATACGCCGGAGTCGAAACCACCGGAGATCAGCGACAGTACGTCTTCCTGCGTACCAATCGGGAAACCACCAATACCTTCATAGCGGCCTTTAACCAGCAGCAGACGGTCGTTTTCGATTTCAAGATTAACGGTCACATCCGGCTTCGTCAGCTTCACGCGTGCAGATTCAATATGTTGGTTCAGTCCACCGCCAACATAACGTTCCACCTCAATGGAGCTAAACTCATGCTTCCCGCGACGCTTCACGCGAACACAGAAGGTTTTACCTTCCAGTTGATCGCGATACTGAACCAGTGCTTTCTCGAAAATATCGTGCATATCGGTAAACGGCACGTCTTCTACTTCGAGAATGTGGTGGATACCCGGAATACGGGTCAGCGCGTCGCGAATATCCAGGCGCTGGCTTTCATCTTTAGCGCGAACCTCAACGTGATCCCAGTGACGAACAACGGCAAGGTCTTCATCATAGTGCTTTAAAACGTTACGAATGTTCCCTGTCAGAATTTTTATAAAGCGCAAACGCACAGATTGGCTTTTGATGGTGATTTCTGGGAACAATTTAATGATAAACTTCATGGCGGCAATGGTTCTTAGGCAAGTCTGAATGACTTGTAATGGAAAAAAATACAGCAGCCCATACCCGCGACTGCATCCAGGCGCGCAAGTATATCACCATCACGCGGCTACTGTGCACATTGCGCGTTATTTGCTTATCAGTGCGAGTCCGTTACCATAGTCTTGTGCTGCCAATACAGAGAGTCAGACATTCATTATGCCGAAGAAAAATGAAGCGCCCGCCAGTTTTGAAACCGCGCTGAGCGAGCTGGAACAAATTGTTACCCGTCTGGAAGGCGGCGACCTGCCGTTAGAAGAAGCGTTGAACGAATTCGAACGTGGCGTACAGTTGGCGCGTCAGGGACAGGTCAAATTGCAACAGGCTGAACAGCGCGTACAAATCCTGCTGTCAGATACTGAAGACGCCGCCCTTACGCCTTTTACACCGGATAATGAGTAAATGGATTTTACGCAGCAGCTACAGGCTTGCGTTGAGCAGGCCAACCAGGCACTGAGCCGTTTTATCGCGCCACTGCCCTTTCAGAACACTCCCGTGGTAGAAACCATGCAATATGGCGCATTATTAGGCGGTAAACGCCTGCGCCCGTTCCTGGTGTATGCGACCGGTCAGATGTTTGGGGTCAGCCTGAGTACGCTTGATGCTCCCGCTGCCGCCGTCGAATGCATTCATGCCTATTCGCTGATGCACGATGATTTGCCCGCGATGGATGACGATGACCTGCGACGCGGTCTGCCGACTTGCCACGTAAAATTTGGCGAGGCAAATGCGATCCTGGCCGGAGATGCGCTACAAACGCTGGCATTCTCCATTATCAGCGACGCCCCAATGCCGGAAGTCACTGACCGTGACCGCATCGCGATGATCTCTGAACTGGCTCAGGCCAGTGGCATCGCCGGTATGTGCGGCGGTCAGGCGCTGGATCTGGAAGCGGAAGGTCAGCAGGTTGAGCTGGATGCGCTGGAGCGGATTCACCGCCATAAAACCGGAGCATTGATTCGCGCCGCCGTGCGTTTGGGGGCATTAAGTGCTGGCGATAAAGGGCGAGAATGCCTGCCAATACTCGACAAATACGCAGAAAGCATCGGTCTGGCTTTCCAGGTTCAGGATGACATCCTGGATGTGGTAGGCGATACTGCAACATTGGGTAAACGTCAGGGTGCTGACCAGCAGCTTGGCAAAAGTACCTATCCTGCACTTCTGGGTCTTGAGCAAGCCCAGAATAAAGCCCGGGATTTAATCGAGGACGCCCGCCAGTCGCTAAGTCTGCTGGCCGCACAGTCACTCGATACCTCGGCACTGGAAGCGCTAGCGGACTACATAATCCAGCGTGATAAATAAACCAACATATCCCATGAGCTTGCGATGAGTTTTGATATAGCCAAATACCCGACCCTGGCGCTGGTCGACTCCACCCAGGAGTTACGTCTGCTGCCAAAAGAGAGCCTGCCAAAGCTTTGCGACGAACTGCGCCGCTATTTGCTCGACAGCGTAAGCCGTTCCAGCGGGCACTTCGCCTCTGGTCTGGGCACGGTGGAACTCACCGTCGCGCTGCACTATGTCTACAACACCCCGTTTGACCAGTTAATCTGGGATGTGGGACATCAGGCTTATCCGCACAAAATTCTGACTGGTCGCCGCGATAAAATCGGCACCATTCGTCAGAAAGGCGGCCTGCATCCGTTCCCATGGCGCGGTGAAAGCGAGTATGACGTACTGAGCGTTGGGCACTCTTCAACCTCCATCAGCGCAGGTATCGGTATTGCCGTTGCCGCCGAGAAAGAAGGTAAAGAGCGCCGTACCGTGTGTGTGATTGGTGATGGTGCCATTACCGCAGGGATGGCGTTTGAAGCGATGAACCACGCGGGCGATATTAGGCCCGACATGCTGGTTATCCTCAACGACAACGAAATGTCGATTTCAGAGAACGTTGGCGCGCTGAACAATCATCTGGCACAGCTGCTCTCAGGCAAACTCTACTCCTCGCTGCGCGAAGGCGGGAAGAAAGTCTTCTCCGGCGTGCCGCCGATTAAAGAACTGCTTAAACGTACCGAAGAACACATTAAAGGTATGGTTGTGCCGGGAACTCTGTTTGAAGAACTGGGCTTTAACTATATCGGTCCGGTGGACGGTCACGACGTGCTGGGGCTTATTACTACGCTCAAAAACATGCGCGATCTGAAAGGCCCGCAGTTCCTGCACATCATGACCAAAAAGGGTCGTGGCTATGAGCCTGCGGAAAAAGATCCGATAACCTTCCACGCGGTACCAAAATTCGATCCGTCCAGCGGATGCCTGCCGAAAAGCAGTGGCGGCCTGCCGAGCTATTCAAAAATTTTCGGTGACTGGCTGTGCGAGACCGCAGCGAAAGACAATAAGCTGATGGCAATCACCCCGGCGATGCGCGAAGGTTCCGGAATGGTGGAGTTTTCACGTAAGTTCCCGGATCGCTATTTCGATGTGGCGATTGCCGAGCAGCACGCGGTGACGTTTGCTGCCGGTCTGGCGATTGGCGGCTACAAGCCGGTGGTAGCCATTTACTCGACCTTCCTGCAACGCGCCTACGATCAGGTGCTGCACGATGTAGCCATCCAGAAACTGCCGGTCCTGTTCGCCGTTGACCGGGCAGGGATTGTTGGCGCAGATGGGCAAACCCACCAGGGGGCGTTCGATCTCTCCTTCCTGCGCTGCATCCCGGAAATGGTCATCATGACCCCGAGTGATGAAAACGAATGCCGCCAGATGCTGTTCACCGGCTATCACTACAACGACGGTCCAACGGTCGTGCGCTATCCACGCGGCAACGCGGTAGGCGTTGAGCTGACCCCGCTGGAACAACTGCCAATTGGTAAAGGCATCGTGAAACGTCACGGGGAAAAAGTGGCGATTCTCAACTTCGGCACCCTGATGCCGGAAGCCGCTCAGGTCGCAGAGTCGCTGAACGCCACGCTGGTCGATATGCGCTTTGTAAAACCACTGGATGAAACGTTGATCCTTGAAATGGCTGCCCAACACGAGGTGCTGGTTACCATTGAAGAGAACGCCATTATGGGTGGTGCTGGCAGCGGCGTAAACGAAGTGCTGATGGCCCATCGTAAGCCCGTCCCGGTGCTGAACATTGGCCTACCAGACTTCTTCATCCCGCAGGGAACTCAGGATGAAGCCCGTGCCGATCTGGGTTTGAATGCCGCCGGAATTGAGACCAAAATCAAGGCCTGGCTGGCATAATCCCCTCCCCGCTCCTGCTATGCTTAATTCATCACGAGCTAAGCAGGAGTGGATTGATGAAATACAACATCTTAGGAAAAACCGACCTACGGGTCTCCCGCCTTTGCCTGGGTTGCATGACATTTGGCGAACCCAATCGCGGCAATCACGCCTGGACGCTACCTGAAGAAAGCAGCCGCCCGATAATCAAACACGCCCTTGAGGGTGGCATTAACTTTTTCGATACCGCCAACAGCTACTCCGCTGGCAGCAGCGAAGAGATTGTCGGCCGCGCGCTGCGTGATTTCGCCCGCCGCGAAGATGTCGTGGTCGCTACCAAGGTTTTTCACCAGGTGGATGATTTAGCGGAAGGTTTATCCCGCGCACAAATCCTGCGCTCAATCGACGATAGCCTCAGACGCCTGGGTATGGACTATGTGGACATCCTGCAAATTCACCGCTGGGATTACAACACGCCAATCGAAGAAACGCTGGAGGCTCTAAACGACGTCGTGAAAGCCGGTAAAGCTCGCTATATTGGCGCCTCATCCATGCACGCTTCGCAGTTTGCCCAGGCTCTGGCCTTACAGAAGCAACACGGCTGGGCGCAGTTCGTCAGCATGCAGGATCACTACAACCTAATCTACCGCGAAGAAGAACGCGAAATGCTACCGCTTTGCTATCAGGAAGGCGTGGCTGTTATCCCATGGAGCCCACTGGCGCGCGGTCGCCTGACGCGTCCCTGGGGAGAAACAACCGCACGTCTGGTTTCCGATGAAGTCGGTAAAAATTTGTACAACGAGAGCGATGAAAACGACGCGCAAATCGCCGCACGACTGACCGGTGTCAGTGAAGAGCTGGGTGTAACACGGGCACAGGTTGCGCTGGCCTGGCTGCTGAGCAAACCCGGCGTGGCAGCGCCAATTATTGGCTCTTCGCGTGAGGAACAGCTGGATGAGTTGCTCAACGCGGTAGATTTAACATTGAAGCCGGAGCAGATTGCCGAGCTGGAAACGCCGTACAAACAGCATCCGGTGGTGGGATTTAAATAAGCGAGGTTGTAGATTGTAGGCCGGATAAGCATAGCGCATCCGGCACTGATCGCCCGATGTCGCGGCGCTTATCGGGCCTACAATAGCCGCTGAAAAGGGTTAAATGATACCTACCGGCCAGTGATGACCGATAAAATACAAAATTCCGGCAGAGAGTATCCCGGCCACAATATCGTCGATCATGATCCCCGTCCCGCCATGCACGTTGCGATCAAACCAACGAATCGGCCACGGCTTCCACATATCCAGAATACGGAAAATCACAAATCCGGCGGCAACCCACTGCCAGTCGTTGGTCGGCAGCGCCATCAGGGTAATCCACATCCCGACAAACTCGTCCCAGACAATACTACCGTGATCGTGCACGCCCATATCTTTCGCCGTTTGATGGCACAGATAAACGCCGATACAGATAGATAACATCACCACCAGCGAATACAGCTGCCACGGCAGAAAAGTCATTAAATACCAAAAAGGGATCGCCGCCAGCGATCCCATCGTGCCTGGAACAATTGGGCTCAGCCCGCTGCCAAAACCGGTGGCTAACAGGTGCCACGGATTGCGCATACTCAGGCGGCTTTTGGCGACATCTTTTTTAAGGCGCGGCAAAATGGTCATATCCTTTCCAGTCAAACGTGACGGGTTTTCCATCGCGCGTAAAGTGAATGCCTTCCACGTCCGCGCTCATCTGCCCAATGCAGGTAAACGCTGCGCCGAGATTTCCCAGCGCCACTTCCAGCGCACCACGATTAATTTCCGGTACGGTAAAGCATAACTCATAATCTTCACCTCCCGAGAGCGCCCAACGCAGGGCCTGTTCCGGCTCAACGTGCTGTGACAATGCCGTGGAGTATGGCAGCACATCAACGTTAACCCGTGCGCCACAGCCGCTAGCATTAACGATGTGTCCCAAATCGGAAATCAGGCCATCGGAGAGATCGATAGCCGCACTGGCCAGATCGCGCAGGGCTTGTCCCTGCAAAATACGCGGCGTGGGACGCAGATGGCGTTGCAGCAGATAGTCCGCGTCTGTTGCATCTGCAACCTGCAATCGGTTCTGCAAAATCGCCAGCCCGGCCGCACTGTCGCCCGGCGTGCCGGTAACATAAATCCAGTCACCCGGTTTCGCGCCGGAACGTTTTAAGGCCCGCCCAACGGGGACGTAGCCATGGATACCCAGCGTCATCGACAGCGGCCCACGCGTGGTGTCACCACCAATCAGCTGCATATCATAGTAATTGAGGAGTTCAAACAGGCCATCGCTGAAGGCTTCCAGCCAGGCTTCATCGACGTCAGGTAACGTGAGCGCCAGCGTCAGCCACGCAGGATCCGCCCCCATCGCCGCCAGATCGCTCAAATTCACCGCCAGCGCTTTCCAGGCGAGATCGGTCGGATCAATGTCGGGGAGGAAGTGGTTGCCTGCCACCAGCGTATCGGTACTGATCGCCAGCGTTTGTTTTTCAGGGATGTTCAGAAGTGCGCAGTCGTCACCAATACCGGTTTCGACATCAAGACGAGAAGTTCTTACGCGGTCAAAATAACGGGCAATCAGGGAAAACTCGCCACATGCCATACGTTATGCCTCAGCAGAAAAAAAAGAAAAAGCCGGGGACAGCGGAAACAGGTTCCACCATCCAGCCGGCCTCGGGATTACTTTTTGTTGGGGCGAATCACAGGTGCTGCTTTATCCAGTACGCCGTTCACGAATTTGTGGCTATCTTCAGCGCCGAAGGTTTTTGCCAGTTCAATCGCTTCGTTGATGGCCACTTTGTACGGCACATCACTACGTTTAGACAATTCAAACAGCGCAATACGCAGTACGGCTTTTTCTACCTGACCCAGCTCTTCCAACAGACGAGACAGGTAAGGCTTCATTAATCCATCCAGGTACGCGCTGTTAGTCGCCACCCCGGACAGCAGTTCACGGAAATACAGAACGTCGACATCTTTAACGTCCTGTTCCGCCAGGAACTGGTATTCAACATCAGCGATGTCGTTCTGGGACAACTGCCAGGAGTAGAGCGCCTGGACGGCACACTCACGGGCGCGGCGACGAGCAGCAGGTTTCACGGATTTCCCCTTACAAAAATCAGGCCTTGATGGCTTTCAATACATTAATCATTTCAAGCGCAGTCAGTGCAGCTTCTGCGCCTTTGTTACCGGCTTTAGTGCCAGCACGTTCGATGGCTTGTTCAATACTTTCGGTGGTCAGAACACCGAAGGCTACCGGAATGCCACTGTCCTGAGCGACATGCGCCAGGCCATTGCTTGCACCGCCAGCCACATATTCGAAGTGCGCGGTACCGCCACGGATCACCGTACCGAGCGCAATCACCGCGTCGTATTTACCGGTTTTTGCCAGTGCGTCAGCGGCCAGTGGCAGCTCATATGCACCTGGAACCCAAACAACGGTAATGTTTTCATCTTTAACCTGGCCAATACGTTTCAGGGCGTCGATAGCACCTTCCAGCAGGCTGTCATTGATAAAGTTGTTGAAACGCGCAATGGTGATGGCGACGCGAGCGTCCGGGGTAGCAACGTTAGCTTCAATAATGTTCATATTCTTCCTTCGGGTTCGATTTATGGCCCCGTAAGGGGGGCGGATTTTATCATAATATTCTGTGCGCTGCTTCCTCTAAATCAGAAAGCCTCACGCAGTCGTTAAATGCAGGCAAACGTCCGGGCCCACCTGGCGTATCTCATTGAATTTGAAATGGGGTGCGTCAGCCAGTTTCTCAAGGCCTGGAAGCACACATAATCCTCTCGCATCGCTGCCTAACAGTTTAGGCGCAACATACACGATTAGCTCATCGACCAAACCGGCCTGTAATAATGCCCCGGCGAGCGTTGGGCCAGCTTCAACCCAAATGCTGTTAATTTGCTGTTTGCCCAGTTGCATCATTAGCACCACCAGATCCAGATGTCCGTTATGTTCCGGCACCTTCAGGCTGCGCACCGTCTCCGGCCAGCTACGAGGGTCGTCTTCAGTCCGGACAATCCAGGTTTCTCCAGGCTGTTGCACAATTCGGTGCGCCGGTGTGACCTGATTCTGGCTATCAAGAACAATGCGGATTGGCTGACGCAGCTCTTCCTGCGGGTAACTCGCCTGAGTTGACTCCCCAAGCTCCGACCAACGCACGGTAAGCTGAGGGTCGTCTGCCAGCACCGTCGCACTGCTGGTTAAAATGGCATGACTTTGCGCGCGCAAGCGTTGCACATCGCGGCGCGCCTGTGGCGAGGTAATCCACTGGCTTTCACCGCTGGCCATCGCTGTACGGCCATCAAGCGACGCGCCAAGCTTAAGCTGAAGATATGGGAATCCCGTACGCATGCGCTTGAGGAAGCCTTTATTCAATTGCTCAACTTCGCTCATCATCAGCCCGTGGCTGACGTCGATACCCGCCTGCTGCAAACGGTAGAGCCCACGTCCTGCGACCTGCGGATTGGGATCCTGCATCGCCGCAACCACACGCGACACCCCCGCCGCAATCAGCGCATCGCAACACGGCGGCGTGCGACCATGATGACTACAGGGTTCAAGCGTCACGTAGGCAGTTGCCCCCTGCGCTTTTTCTCCAGCCATCCGCAGAGCATGAACTTCTGCATGCGGTTCGCCCGCGCGGTGATGATATCCTTCACCGACGATCTCCCCATCTTTCACAATCACGCAGCCCACGTTGGGGTTGGGGTGAGTGGTAAAACGTCCGCGCGCAGCAAGCTTTAGCGCGCGCGCCATGTACAATTCATCCTGCATGGCTTAGTCCTGTAGGCGAGCAATCTCTTCGCCAAATTCTTTGATATCTTCGAAACTCCGGTAGACAGAGGCAAAGCGGATGTAAGCGACTTTATCGAGCTTTTTCAACTGCTCCATCACCAGGTTGCCAATCATCTTGCTCGGCACCTCACGCTCACCCGTCGCACGCAGCTGTGATTTGATATGGTTTAACGCCATTTCGACGTCATCTGCGCTGACAGGCCGTTTCTCAAGCGCTCTGAGCATGCCGCTGCGCAGCTTTTCTTCATTAAAGGGTTCACGCACATCGTTGCTTTTCACAACGCGCGGCATGACAAGTTCAGCCACTTCAAAAGTGGTGAAACGTTCGTTACAAACCAGACACTGCCGACGGCGGCGTACCGAGGAGCCCTCGCCTACAAGACGAGAGTCAATTACCTTAGTGTCTACGGCGAAACAGAATGGGCAATGCATACGGCGTCCTGTACCTCAGTGGTTAACAGAATCTATTTTACCCTGATCTGCCGTGACAACAAAGGCGCTGCGCTTTTGAGACAAAGGATCGATGCCTTCGTGCTCAGTGCACACTACCATTATGCTATCGCGACAATGAAGGAAGTAATCACAATGACAAGACGTTACCTAAGAATTCTCCTGGTGGGAAGTCTCTTTAGTCTTAGCGCCTGCGCACAGCAAAGCGAAGTACGCCAGATGCATCAAAGCGTTAGCACGTTGAATAAAGAGATGACGCAGCTTAATCAGGAAACGGTAAAAATTACGCAACAAAATATGTTGAATGCAAAATCAACCAGCGGTGCCTATCTGCTGCCCGGCTCCAAAACCCCGGCACGACTGGACAGCCAGATTGGCACCTTACGCATGTCGCTGGTGAACATTGCGCCGAACGCTGATGGTACTCGCCTGACTCTACGAATTCAGGGTGAATCCAACACGCCTTTACCCGCCTTTAGCGCCACCGTCGAGTACGGGCAAATTCAGGGCACCACGGACAACTATCAGGAAGTGAACGTTCATAACCAATTGGTCAACGCTCCGGCGAGTATTCTTGCTCCCAGCGACGTAGACATTCCGTTACAGATAAATGGCCTCACTCCAGATCAGTTAGGATTTGTGCGCATCCACGACGTCCAGCCTGTTAGCCAATAAACTTTTTTGCGGAACGTTTTGTGCGTTCCGCAACATCACTCTGCTTCTTTTTGTTACTCCCCTGACATAACCGATATTTCTGGTAAAACTTGGCAACATTCATGGGAGCCAGTACAATTCGCCGCCTAAAGTACGCAAACGTGAACGCAATCGATTACGTAAATGATAGAACTGTGAAACAAGACATATTTTTGTGAACAATGATTTTTATAATAGGCTCCGAAGAATTACGAAATATTTAGAAACGCAAATTGCGCATTTTTCACTCCCGAAAGGGATTTCAAACAGTGGCATACATATGAAAAAAACATTACTTGCAGCCGGTGCAGTGCTGGCGCTCTCCTCGTCTTTTACTGCCAACGCAGCAGAAAATGACAAACCGCAATATCTGTCCGACTGGTGGCACCAGAGTGTCAACGTGGTGGGTAGCTATCACACCCGTTTCTCCCCGAAACTGAACAACGACGTGTATCTGGAATACGAAGCGTTTGCCAAAAAAGACTGGTTTGACTTCTATGGCTACATCGATATTCCGAAAACCTTCGACTGGGGTAACGGCAACGATAAAGGTATTTGGTCTGACGGTTCCCCGCTGTTTATGGAAATCGAACCGCGTTTCTCCATCGACAAACTGACCGGTGCTGACCTGAGCTTTGGTCCGTTCAAAGAATGGTATTTCGCCAACAACTACATCTACGATATGGGTGATAACAAAGCCAGCCGCCAGAGCACCTGGTATATGGGTCTGGGTACCGATATCGATACCGGTCTGCCGATGGGTCTGTCCCTGAACGTATATGCTAAATACCAGTGGCAGAACTATGGCGCATCCAACGAAAACGAGTGGGATGGCTACCGTTTCAAAGTTAAATACTTTGTGCCGATCACCCAGGTTTGGGGCGGCCAGTTGACCTACATCGGCTTCACCAACTTCGACTGGGGCTCAGATTTGGGTGATGATCCGAACCGCACCAGCAACTCTATCGCATCCAGCCACGTCCTGGCGCTGAACTACGATCACTGGCACTACTCCGTCGTAGCGCGTTACTTCCATAACGGCGGCCAGTGGAAAGGTGGAGATACCCTGAACTGGGGCGAAGGCGACTTCAGCGCGAAATCTACCGGTTGGGGTGGTTACCTGGTCGTAGGTTACAACTTCTAATCCAGACACTGTTTCGCAGACAAGCCAGCTTAACCGCTGGCTTTTTTATGGCTGGTCTTCACAGCGTACTTTACGCAAAAAGTCACTTAGCGAGCGATCTGCCGATTCGCGAAAATGCCTGTCGAGTGGCGTAATCTTCAGACATCGATCAACGCGAAAGCAACGATAATCGTCACGCTTCTCGCACCAGCCAACCAGCAGCCAGTGCTCGCCCCAGAAAAATAATCCCAGCGGCTGAACGTCGCGCCAGGTGAGATTCCCGGACTCATCACGATAATGCAGCGCCAGCACCTGCTGTGCTGAAACCGCGCGATGTATGAGATCGAAGGCACTACGTGAATGCGGCTGATTACCAAAATCTGGCGCGAAAATCCGCGTTTGCTCGGCTCTGCGCCGACTCTCTGGCGGCAATATCGCCAACACTTTTTCCTGCGCGGATTCCAACGCCTGTGAGAGTGAATCCCCACCCCATGTTTTCAGCAATCGAATCGCTACCATCAATGCTTCTGATTCGTGATGCGTTAACATCAACGGCGGTAGATCAAACCCGGCCATTAAGCGGTATCCGCTGCCCACTTCGCCTTCAATAGGCACACCGGATAAAGAGAGATCGCGGATATCGCGATAAATCGTCCGTTCAGAAACCTCAAGACGCTCTGCCAGCAGCGCCGCCGTTGTCACTCGCCTGCCACGCAGGATTTGCACAATCTGAAACAAGCGGTCGGCGCGTCTGCTCATTTTAATCCTCAGTGCTGAAAATATTACGCGGGTTGATGTAAACCAACACGATTGCCTTCGCTGTCAGTAAATAGCGCAATCGTACCAATGTCCTGCCCCAGTTCGAGTGGGCCAAACACACACTGACCGCCAGCAGTGGCGACGCGTTCAAGCGTTGCAGCCAAATCGTCCGTATGCAGATAAATAATAGTGCCCTGCGCTGAAGGCGTAATACCGTCAAATTTAGCCAGCGCCCCGCCGGGAGCGGGATCCTGATGCGGAAATACGGCGAGCTCAGCGCAGTCCATGTTCTCCCGGCGCAAAGAAACCTGCATTACTGGCTCATAAAAAGCGATGGCGCGATCCATTTGTACCACGGGGATTTCAAACCAATTAATTACATTGCTCATACTTCCTCCTGCCTGTGTGGGTAATCTCAGGAGGACTATATGACAGGGCTACTGACAGCATACTGTCAGTAGTGTGGCGACAGGAAAAGATAATTACCTGTCGCTAATTCACAGGCAAAAAAAATCCCGACCTTGCGATCGGGATTCCAGTATCTACACTCCTGGATGGGTTAAGGCAGAATCGACGGTTGATCCGCCCCTTCTTTCTCGACCTTCTGCTGCAGCATGTGCTCACGCTTCATACCCAGCTTCAGCGCCAGCGCCGATGCCACGTAGATAGAAGACGCAGTACCGATGGAAACACCGATCAGCATCGTCAGCGAGAAGCCTTCCAGTACCGGACCACCGAACAGGAACAGCATCAGAATAACCATCAACGTTGTACCGGACGTAATCAACGTACGGTGCAGCGTTTGAGTCAGTGACACGTTAAAGATTTCGTAAGGCGTACCGCGACGAATTTTGCGGAAGTTTTCACGAATACGGTCAGATACAACGATACTGTCGTTCAGCGAGTAACCGATTACCGACATCAGTGATGCGACGATAGTCAGGTCAATCTCGATATGGAACAACGACAGGATCCCAAGTGTGATAATCACGTCGTGCGCCAGCGCGATAACTACCCCTGCCGCCAGTCGCCACTCAAAGCGGAAACCGACGTACACCAGGATTGAGATCAACGCCGCCATCAGCGCCATTGCACCGGTTTGCGCCAGGTCTGCACCCACGCTCGGCCCCACGAATTCAATTCGCTTCACCGCAGCGTTTTGGTTGGTGGATTCGTTAATCACACTCAACACTTTGCTACCCAGCACCTGACCGCCGTCTGCGCCTTCAGTTGGCGGCATACGCACCATAATGTCGTGGCTGCTGCCGAAGTTCTGCAGCAGCGGGTCAACAAAGCCCGCTTTCTCCAGCGCATCGCGCATCACGTCCATATCGGCCGGTTTTTCCAGCGTGATTTCAATAACCGTACCACCGGTGAAATCGAGACCCCAGTTAAACCCGCGTACGCCCATCACCACGATGGCCGCAATCAGCAGGAAACCTGAAATGCCGAAAGCCCAGTAGTCCCAGCGCATAAAGTCCCAGACTTTACGGCCGTGGTTCAATTGTTCAACAGTATATTCCTGTGCCACTTCGCACTCCTCAGATTGACAGCTTTTTGACGCGCTTGCCGCCATACAACAGGTTTACGATGGCACGTGTACCGACAATCGCGGTAAACATCGACGTCGCCACACCAATACCGGTAGTAATCGCGAACCCTTTAATTGCCCCGGTGCCAACTGCGTACAGGATGATGACCTTGATCAGCGTCGTAATGTTCGCATCAAAGATGGAGCTAAATGCGCCCGCATAACCTTCATTGATGGCCTGCTGCACCGAGCGCCCGTTACTCAACTCTTCTTTGATACGTTCGTTGATCAGTACGTTCGCATCGACCGCGACGGCAAGGGTCAAGACGATCCCCGCAATCCCCGGCATACTCAGCGTAGCCCCCGGCAGCAACGACATAATACCGACAATCAGCACCAGGTTAGCAATCAGCGCACTGGTCGCAATCAGACCGAACTTCTTATAGAAGAAGATCATGAACAGGATAGACACCACCAGACCGGCCAGACATGCTTCCAGACCCTGTTTAATGTTCTGCATACCCAGGGTTGGGCCGATGGTACGTTCTTCAACAATCTGAATCGGCGCAATCAACGCACCGGCACGTAACAGCAGGGAAAGCTGGCGTGCTTCGTTCGGGTTGTTGATACCGGTGATACGGAAGCTGTTACCCAGGCGAGACTGGATATTGGCGATGTTAATCACCTCTTCCTGTTTCACCAGTACTGCACGACCGTTGGCATCTTTCTTACCGCTGTCTTTGTACTCCACGAACAGGGTCGCCATCGGCTTACCGATGTTGTCCTTGGTGAAGTTGGACATGATGTTACCACCTGCGCTATCCAGCGAGATGTTAACCTGCGGCTGATTGTATTCGTCCTGGCTGGAAGTGGAGTCGGTGATATGGTCACCGGTCAGGATCACGCGCTTGTACAGCACAACCGGCTGACCTTCGCGAGATTGTTTCACTTCCGAATCACCCGGTACACGCCCGGATGCCGCAGCAGACTGGTCAACGTTGGTATTTACCAGACGGAATTCCAGCGTCGCGGTTGCGCCCAGAATTTCTTTCGCACGCGCGGTATCCTGAATACCCGGCAGTTCGACCACAATGCGGTCAGCACCCTGACGTTGTACCACGGGCTCAGCAACACCCAGTTGGTTAACACGATTACGCAGAATGTTGATGTTCTGCTGTACTGCGTATTCACGGGCTTCGCTCAGGCGCGCATCGGTCATTACCGCACGCAGAGCATTGCTGCCCTGGCTGGAAATAACCAGATCCTGGTGACGTTTGCTCAGGTAAGAGATCGCTTCATCACGGGCGCTGCTATCACGGAAAGTGATGCTCAGACCGTAGTTATCTTCTTTGCGAACGGTAGTATAAGGAATGCCTTTTTCACGCAGATCGCTGCGCAGGCTATCGATATTTTGTTCCTGCAACTTACTCAGCGCGGTGTCCATATCCACTTCCATCAGGAAGTGAACGCCGCCACGCAGGTCAAGACCGAGTTTCATCGGTTCTGCGTGAATGGCAGCCAGCCAGCGCGGGGTTGCCGGAGCAAGGTTAAGCGCCACGACGTACTGATCGCCCAGTACGCCCATTAATACTTCACGTGCGCGCAGTTGGGTATCAGTGGAGTCGAAGCGCGCGAGAATAGCACCCTCTTCCAGAGCCACAGACTTAGGTGTGATTTTATCTTCTTGTAACGTTTTCTGGACCTGGATCAGCGTTTGCTCACTGGCGGCGGCACCGCGCACGCCAGTGATTTGAACAGCCGGATCCTCACCATACAGGTTGGGAAGCGCATAGAGCAGACCGACGACAATAACGACGATCAGCATGACATACTTCCACAAAGGATAACGGTTTAACACGGCAGTTCCCTTTGGGAAAACAATAAATTACAGCGCCTTCATGGTGCCTTTCGGCAGAACGGCAGCTACGAAATCACGTTTGATAACCACTTCAGTGGTGTCGTTCAGCGCGATAGCGATGTAGCCAGATTCTGCTACTTTAGTCACGCGACCCACCAGACCACCGTTAGTCAGTACTTCATCGCCTTTCGCAATGGAGTTCATCAGGTTCTTGTGTTCTTTGGTACGCTTTTGCTGTGGGCGCAGGATCATGAAATAGAAAATCAGACCAAACACCACCAGCATCAGAATCAGAGACATCGGGCTGCCCTGCGCCGGAGCACCTGTTGCCGCTACCGCATCAGAAATAAAAAAGCTCATTCAAATTCCCTCATTATTAAAATTAATCAACGTTCACAGGTGGAACTGGTCTACCCTGACGTTGGTAAAAATCGGTCACGAAGCTCTCTAATTTACCCTCTTCAATAGCCTTGCGTAAACCCGCCATCAAACGCTGGTAGTAGCGAAGGTTATGAATCGTGTTGAGTCGCGCGCCCAATATTTCGTTGCAACGGTCGAGATGATGCAAGTAAGCGCGCGAATAATTGCGACAGGTGTAACAATCACACTCAGCATCGAGCGGACTGGTGTCGCTTTTATGTTTCGCGTTACGAATTTTTACCACGCCGTCAGTCACAAACAAATGACCATTACGGGCATTTCGCGTTGGCATCACGCAGTCAAACATATCGATACCGCGACGCACGCCTTCAACCAGATCTTCTGGTTTGCCGACGCCCATCAGGTAACGCGGTTTATCTGCCGGAATCTGCGGGCAAACATGTTCCAGAATGCGGTGCATATCTTCCTTCGGCTCACCGACAGCCAAACCGCCGACAGCGTAGCCATCAAAGCCGATATCTACCAGACCTTTGACGGAGATATCACGTAAATCTTCGTAAACACTGCCCTGAATGATGCCAAAAAGCGCATTTTTGTTGCCGAGGCTATCAAAACGGTCACGGCTGCGCTTCGCCCAACGCAAAGACATCTCCATTGAGCGTTTAGCATAGTCCCAGTCGGCCGGATACGGTGTACATTCGTCGAAGATCATCACGATATCGGAACCGAGATCGTATTGAATCTCCATTGACTTCTCAGGATCGAGGAAAATCGGATCGCCGTTGATCGGGTTACGGAAATGCACGCCCTGCTCGGTTATCTTACGGATATCGCCCAGGCTGAACACCTGGAAGCCGCCGGAGTCGGTGAGGATCGGCCCTTTCCACTGCATGAAATCGTGCAGATCGCCGTGCAGTTTCATGATTTCCTGACCCGGGCGCAGCCACAGGTGGAAAGTATTGCCGAGGATAATCTGTGCGCCGGTCGCTTCAACTTCTTCCGGCGTCATGCCTTTTACTGTGCCGTAAGTACCGACTGGCATAAAAGCAGGCGTTTCTACTACGCCACGATCAAAAACCAGGCGGCCGCGGCGCGCGCGACCGTCTGTGGTATCCAGTTCAAATTTCATTTTTTCTCCTGCATCAGAGAGACAGTCTGATGATTAAACTTTCCCCACGGAATCACTCCACGGAGTAAAAATATATTAACCCACTGGCGAAGGCGCAATCGGCGCAGCCAGTTTGGGGGCGACCAGCGCACAGCCACCGGAGCGTACACGCAGTACGTGAGGATGGCGAGCACTGCCCGACATCAAAATGGCAAGTGAGATAGCCTTCTCACGGTCGCTCAGAAATAGCCTGCGGATTGTACGTGATAAACATGGCATCCCCGTAACTAAAAAAGCGATATTCCGCTTTTACCGCTTCATGATAGGCGTGCATGGTGTTTTTATAACCAGCAAATGCGGAAACCAGCATAATCAGCGTCGATTCCGGCAGGTGGAAGTTGGTGACCAGAGCATCAATCACCTGATATTTATAGCCTGGATAAATAAAGATTTGCGTATCGCCGAAGAACGGCTCGATGAGATCGTTTTTGGCCGCCTGCGCCGCACTTTCCAGTGAGCGAACGGACGTTGTTCCCACGGCTATCACGCGATTACCGCGCGCTTTCGCCGCCAGCACCGCGTCCACCACATCCTGCGGCACTTCCGCATATTCAGAATGCATAATGTGGTCTTCGATGGTGTCTACGCGCACCGGCTGGAAAGTACCCGCTCCAACGTGCAGGGTGACGAACGCCATTTCAATGCCTTTATCGCGCAGTTTAGCCAGCAGCGGATCGTCAAAATGCAGACCCGCGGTCGGCGCAGCGACGGCACCCGGTTTTTCGCTGTATACGGTCTGGTACAGCTCGCGGTCGGCGTCTTCATCCGGACGGTCGATATACGGCGGCAACGGCATATGGCCGATGGCGTTGAGGATATCCAGCACGCTGCGTTCGTCGTTAAACTCAACTTCAAACAGCGCGTCATGGCGGGCGACCATCGTCGCTTTAATACTTTCGTCGTCCCCCAGCAGCAGCTCGGCACCCGGTTTCGGCGCTTTCGAGGCACGAATATGCGCCAGAATACGTTTGTCATCCAGCATACGCTCGACCAGCACTTCAATCTTGCCGCCGCTGGCTTTACGACCAAACAGACGCGCAGGAATTACGCGGGTGTTGTTAAAGACCAGCAAGTCTCCAGGGTTGAGCTTATCGAGCAAATCGGTGAAAGTACCGTGCGTCAGCGCGCCCGTCGGCCCGTCCAAAGACAGCAAGCGGCAGCTACTGCGCTCAGCTTGCGGATAGTGGGCAATCAGGGATTCGGGTAGTTCAAAGGTGAAATCGGTAACGCGCATGACACTGACTCAGACTAAAATAAGAGGCGGGTAGTCTAGTGCCGGGGCGTTCTCCCTGCAACCTTTACCCCTCTGGATAAACGTTTAACTATGAATTTTCTTGCACATTTGCATCTCGCTCATCTTGCCGATAGCTCGCTTTCCGGCAATCTGCTGGCCGATTTTGTCCGGGGTAATCCGGAAACGCACTACTCGCCTGATGTGGTAGCAGGCATCTTCATGCATCGTCGTATCGACGTGATGACCGATAACTTACCGCAGGTGCGTGAAGCCAAAGAGTGGTTTCGTAGCGAAACACGCCGTGTCGCGCCGATTACGCTGGACGTTATGTGGGATCATTTTCTGTCGCGTCATTGGTCGGAAATCTCCCCTGACTTCCCGCTGACGGACTTTGTGCGCTATGCCCGTACCCAGGTAACCACTATTTTGCCGGAATCGCCGCCGCGCTTTATCAATCTGAACAACTATATATGGTCAGAAAAATGGCTTGAGCGTTATCGGGATATGGATTTTATCCAGAACGTCCTGAACGGCATGGCCAGCCGCCGTCCACGGCTCGATGCCCTACGCGACTCATGGTATGACCTCGATACGCATTACGATGCGTTAGAAGAACGATTCTGGCAGTTTTATCCGCAAATGATGGAACAGGCGCGACGTAGAACCCTTTGATCGCAGCCCGCATTCCCCGCCGGATAAGCTGTAGCCGCCGTCCGGCAAAAGATTGATAGACAAAACCTGTCTCATTGATTGCCAGCGCCTCTTTGTCTTATTCACGAACACTCTCTATACTGGCCCGCGTTGCGTTCCAAAAAACCCTTAACATTGCAGGAGAATTATATGGTACTGGTAACTCGTCAGGCTCCGGATTTCACAGCAGCTGCGGTACTGGGTAGCGGTGAGATCGTTGAAAACTTCAACTTCAAACAGCATACCAACGGTAAAACTACCGTTCTGTTCTTCTGGCCGATGGACTTCACCTTCGTTTGCCCGTCAGAACTGATCGCATTCGACAAACGTTACGAAGAATTCCAGAAGCGCGGCGTTGAAGTTGTTGGTGTTTCCTTCGACTCTGAATTTGTCCACAACGCATGGCGTAACACCCCTGTCGACAAAGGCGGCATCGGTGCAGTGAAATACGCAATGGTTGCTGACATCAAACGCGAAATCCAGAAAGCCTACGGCATCGAGCACCCGGAAGCGGGCGTTGCGCTGCGCGGTTCTTTCCTGATCGACGCTAACGGCGTTGTTCGCCACCAGGTGGTTAACGATCTGCCGCTGGGTCGTAACATCGACGAAATGCTGCGCATGGTTGACGCGCTGCAATTCCACGAAGAGCACGGCGACGTTTGCCCGGCACAGTGGGAAAAAGGTAAAGAAGGTATGAACGCGTCTCCGGACGGCGTGGCAAAATACCTGACCGAGAACGTTTCCAGCCTGTAATTGGCATGAATCGACAAAAGGCCCGCAAATGCGGGCCTTTTTTATTGTTAGCAGATCCGATAAGCGATTAAAACGCAAAGCAGGAACAGCCAAGCGCGCCCCAGAAAGCCCGGTCATCTGACACCGGAATCCCCGATTTCCGCGCAATATCATGCTGGTGACCGTGTACATCGCAGCTACCGCAGCACTGGTGCATCTGCACCATTGCGCCAATTTTCGCCGCAGCAGGTGGCGCTGAGCGATAGTGCCCCGGCACCTTCACCACTGGCGACCAGTCCGGCACAATCGGAATAGCAGGTGGTGCCAGCGGGGTGAAATGCCCGGCGGCGTAAACCACTTTGCCATCAACAACGGTCATCACCGACTCAATACCTTTGATCTCTTCTTCCGGCACGCTGAAGTAATCTTTAGACAGCACCACCAGGTCGGCCAGTTGATCTTTCTCGATGCGCCCTTTCTTACCCTGTTCGCTGGAAAACCAGGCGCTACCGGCCGTCCACAGTTCCAGCGCCACATCACGCGGTAGACGGTTGTTATCATCGTACATTGCCATCCCGCCAACGGTACGGCCCGAAACCAGCCAGTACAGCGCGGTCCACGGGTTGTAGCTGGCCACGCGGGTGGCGTCAGTCCCCAGCCCAACCGGAACGTCAGCCGCCAGCATTTTCGCCACCGGCGGCGTATGTTTAACCGCGTCTTTGCCGTAGCGATCGACAAAATACTCTCCCTGGAACGCCATACGGTGCTGGACCGCAATCCCGCCGCCCAGTGCTTTTACACGCTCGATGTTCCGTTCGGTAATTGTTTCGGCGTGATCGAAGAACCAGTGCAGGCCATTGAACGGGATATCACGATTAACTTTCTCAAATACGTCCAACATTCGGCTGATAGATTCATCGTAGGTGGCGTGCAGGCGGAACGGCCAGCGATGCTCCACCAGGTGACGAACCACGCGCTCCAGCTCATCTTCCATACCCTCCGGCAGATCCGGACGTGGCTGAAGGAAGTCTTCAAAATCCGCTGCAGAAAAGACCAGCATTTCCCCTGCCCCGTTGGCACGATAGAAGTCGGTTCCCTGCCCTGGCTTGAGCATATCGGTCCAGCGTTCAAAGTCTTCCAGTTCCTGCTTTGGACGCTGGGTAAACAGATTGTAGGCAATACGCACCGTCATCTGTTTGTTGGCGTGTAACTGCTCAATGATCTCGTAATCTTCCGGGTAGTTCTGGAAGCCGCCTCCCGCATCGATGGCGCTGGTCAGTCCCAGACGGTTCAGTTCACGCATAAACTGGCGGGTCGAATTAACCTGCATTTCCAGCGGCAGTTTTGGTCCCTTTGCCAGCGTCGAGTAAAGGATCATCGCGTTCGGTTTAGCGATCAGCATTCCGGTCGGGTTGCCGTTGCTATCACGCACAATCTCACCGCCCGCCGGATCCGGCGTCGCTTTGGTATAGCCAACCGCTTTCAGCGCGGCGCGGTTGAGCAAAGCCCGGTCGTAGAGATGCAGAACAAAAACCGGAGTATCCGGAGCGGCTTCATTCAGTTCTTCGAGGGTTGGCATGCGACGTTCGGCAAACTGGAATTCACTCCAGCCGCCCACCACGCGTACCCATTGTGGCGACGGCGTTCTGTCAGCCTGGTCTTTGAGCATGCGTAGCGCGTCCGCCAGTGACGGTACGCCTTCCCAACGCAATTCCAGGTTGTAATTCAGTCCACCACGAATAAGGTGCAGGTGCGAATCGTTCAGGCCCGGAATCACCGTATGTCCTTGCAGATCGACAACCTGCGTCCCTTCGGCGGCAAAGCTCATTACCCGTTCGTGGCTACCGGTCGCCAGGATCTTTCCGTTGGCGATCGCCACCGCCTCGACCTGCGGACTTTGCCTGTCGAGAGTATGAATTTTTCCGTGTGTCAGAATCAGTGTGGCAGTTTGAGACATAACAATCTCCTGAGATACCGGTCAGGCTTTTTTCAGCCATCCGGCAAACAGACGGGTTACGATGGGCATCCAGAACCAGACCACCAGCGCAACCACAAAGGCATCATTGATGAGATGCAGGAGTAACGAGCCCTTCATTGCAGGCAGCACAATGCCGGTCAACCACGGCACCAGATTGGTGCTGGGAAATATCACTAGCAGGGTTATCAGAAACTGTTTCCAGCGTTTGGGCTGGCGTACATGGGGCGCGGGCGGCGTAAACCAGAATGCTGCTTCGGTGCGAATTTCGGTTTTGTCACCTTCAGCCAGCAGTGGAGCAATCTCTTCGACCAACACGCGGCGCGTATCGGACTGGGTCCAGCTATACAGATGCTCAAGCGTGTCGAAGCGGATAATGATGTTCCACAGGTTGTTGCCATCTGCCGGGCGAATCACGTTCGCCCCGAGATGACCGGGAAATTCAGCCGCTACAGGCATGATTTTCCCCAGCCACTGCTCATACCTCTGCGCCTGCTCAGGTAGCAGAGTATGAGTAATTACCAACGTCACATGTTTGTTCTGAGCCATGAAGGGTTCCTTGTTGAGAGGAAACAGGCCACTTAGGCCAGAAAAGCAATACACAAAATCATTCATGGTGCATCGAGGCGGCAAGGTTGTGGATCCCCGGGAGCTTACATAAGTAAGTGACCGGGGTACGCAAGCGAAGCCAACAAAGATGCAACATGAAGGATGACGTGTATTTAAGCTTTACGTTCCGGCGCGCCATGCACCATGGTATAGGCATAATCCACGCCCATACCGTAGGCGCCGCTGTGCTCGCGTACCAGATCCATTACGGCGTCGTAGGTTTCTTTGCGGGACCAGTCGCGCTGGTACTCGAGAAGAACCTGTTGCCAGGTTACGGGTACGGCACCTGCCTGTACCATGCGGTCGATAGAACGCTCATGAGCATCTACGGACGTGCCGCCGGAGGTATCCGTTACCACATAAACTTCATAGCCTGCCTCCAGTGCCATTAGCGCCGGAAAAGTCAGGCATACTTCGGTCCACAGCGCGGAGATAATCAGTTTTTTACGCCCGGTCGCTTCCACCGCTTTCACAAACGCCGCATCTTCCCAGGAGTTCATTGAGGTGCGTTCAATGGGTTTGACATCAGGATGAACCGCTAACAATTCCGGCCAGATATATCCGCTAAAACTTTTAGTTTCTACAGAAGTATAAATCACCGGAACATTGAATATTTTCCCGGCTTTCGCTAATGCAACGGTATTATTTTTTAAAGTCTGGCGATCAATATTCGCCACACCGAATGACATTTGCGGCTGATGATCAATAAAAATAAGCGTAGAATTTTGAGGGTCAATCAGTTCCCGAATAGACATAGCACACCTTCTTAATCAATAAGTTAAAAGGCAACGGTCTGTATCTGCCGTCAGCAGCAGGATCCTGAATCAGAAAGCTTGTTGAGTATAGCGGGAAATTTCTAACGAGTTATTAAAGAAAACTTACCATCCTGTGAAACTATTAATTTTGTGTTGCGATATATCCTAAACAACATCAAAAAAATGCGCATGACTCATCTAATTTATTCACTGGCATTGTTTTTCTTCATTCGGTACAACAGAAGGGTTTAATTTTCAGGATATTTTCTGCTTATGCGCATTAATCTGGATGTTTTGCTTATTCTCGACGCACTCGACAAACAGGGTTCATTTGCCGCAGCGGCCGAGTCGCTGTTTAAAACCCCTGCCGCACTCAGCTATATGATTCAAAAGCTGGAAAGCGATTTGAATATCGAGCTGCTTGACCGTTCCGGGCACCGGGCAAAATTTACCGATACCGGACAGATGATGCTGGAAAAAGGGCGTTTGCTGCTGAATGCGGCAAAAGATCTCGAAAAGCAGGCGGTACAGCTGAGTTCAGGCTGGGAAAAAGAGCTGGCAATTGCGCTGGACGACTCCTTCCCTTTCGCCGCGCTGTTGCCCATTATCGATGAATTTCATGCGCTGAATAAACAAACTCGCCTCAGTTTTACCCACCATACGCTGGCGGGCTCCTGGGAAGAGCTGACCCATAATGGAGCCGATATTATTCTGGGGGCAATTAATGAACCGCCAACGTCTGCAGCCTGGTCCTATAAAATGCTCGGCACGTTGGACAATGTGTTTGTCGTTGCGCCTGAGCATCCGCTGGCAGCAGCAGCAGACGGCCTGACCAACGAACAGTTATGCCTGCATCGGGCGATTGTTATCAGCGACAGCGCCCGCTTCTGCCATCCGTTACAAACCAATCTGATGGAGGAACAGGCGCAAATCCGCGTCGATGACTTCCACAGTAAGGTGATGCTACTACGAGCCGGTATGGGCTGCGGATTTCTCCCCCGCCATATTGCCAGCCCGTGGCTTACCACGGGCGAGCTGGTGGAAAAAACGGTTATCTCATTTCGCCAAAAAGACGTGGCTTATATGGCATGGCGCAATAACCGCGATGGGCTGGCACAGCGGTGGTGGCGGGAAACGCTGCTGGCAAGCCCGGAAATTGCGCGCTTATATCAATGACCTATCCATACTGAGGCGGAAATCGCCGGCAACGTCAGGATATCGTCGGCAAGCATGCCGTTGCCCTCTTTGTGCTGCCATTGACTCACGCTCAGTAATGGCGAGGCTGGCAGGACCACTTCACAAGCGTGGCCACGGTTAATCGCCACCAGTACGCGCTGTCGGTTTAGCACGCGAACAAACACCACCACGTTATCCTCGGCGTAAATCACCTGACAACCACCGTGGCGCAGCACCTGATTCTGGTGGCGTAATTTTGCCAACCGCTGATACAACGCCAGCAGAGTAGCGTCCTGTTTTTCAGGCTGCCACGGGAACGTTTTGCGACAAAACGGATCGTTGTTCCCGTCCAGCCCCACTTCGTCACCGTAGTAAATACAGGGCACGCCAGGCCAGGTAAACAGCCATACCACCGCTAGCGGTAACCGTGCGACGTCTTTACCGAGCAGAGATTTAAAGCGGGCGGTATCATGGCTGTCGAGCTGATTAAACATCCGCAGCTGTTGCTGATGCGACAACCCCGCGCGGTAGTTATCCATCCACGCCATACAGGTCTGGGCATCAATGGATTGCGGGTCGTATGAGATATCGGTATTGGCGAGGAATCCCCAGAGGGGGAAAGTAAAGCCGCGATAGTTCATGGCGGCATCTTCTGCATCAGCCTGCAACCACTGGCGCGCATCGCCAAAATGCTCACCCACCACATACGCCTCTGGCTGGGTTTCTTTTGCCGCCTGCGTAATTCCGGCCACATGTTGTAGGTTGTTACGTGCGCCTCCGGCCTCTCCCAGCATATGCACCACATCAAGACGCCAGCCGTCCATACTCCACGGCGCTTTCAGCCAGTGGCGGACGATACTGTCTTCACCACGATAAATTTCATTCACCAGGCTTTCCGAGGAAAAGTCCAGCTTAGGTAAGCTGGAATATCCCAGCCAGTCGAGCGCAACGCCGTCGGCTGAAAAATGATACCAATCGCGCCAGGGGGATTCTGGGTTATGGCACGCCCCGTCTGTTCCCCGATTATGTCGGTCAAACCAGGCGTGCGAATCGCCGCTATGGTTAAAGACGCCGTCGAGAATCAGACGCATGCCCTGCTGTTGGGTGTTGTGCCGCAGACGCAGTAGCGCCCTGTCGCCGCCAAATTGCGGATCAACATGACGGTAATCTTCGGTATCGTATTTATGCACGCTCGGGGCGGTAAATACAGGATTCAGATACAGCGCCGTGACCCCTAACGTTTTCAGGTACGGTAGCTTTTCGCTGATGCCGTCCAAATCGCCGCCATAAAACGTAGAGCCACCGGCCTGAGCCGTAAGCGGTTCGTCCCATTCGCGCCGCACGATGTCGTGTCCGGCGGCGTGGTGGTAATAGACATTATCCTGTCCCGCTTCACGCGACTGGCTGCGGGCAAAACGGTCCGGGAAAATTTGATAGAAAATCTGATCGGCAACCCACTGCGGACCATTATCCGGCACATCAACCGCAAACTGCTCCAGACGAGCAGGCGGAAAACGGCCGAATCCCTGCGGGGTGAACCATAGCTGACGATCGGGCCAAAGTAATTTAAAGCTATAGCGTCGACGAGGCTGCCCGCTGGAGAGATCGATCGCCGCTCGCCACGCGGTCACGCCCGGCTGCGGCTGGCTACGCTGCTTGTGCATAGCCAGCGAAATCTCTTCGTTATCGTTTTCTGCGCGTAGCGTCACCCGCTGGGGTGGATTTTCCCCCGCCAACCATAATGTAATCGTCAGTTGATCTTTGTTTTGCTTAACAAATGGGGCAACCGGAAGGTGCCAGGCGTTCAACATCACGTATCCCCTTTGATGATAATGACGTCACCTTGCCATAGCGAAGTGCAGGATCACTCATCATCTTAACGTTTATTGGGGGAGGAGTTCGGGGGAGGAGAAACTTGCCGGGTAACGCAAAGCTACCCGGCAAAAATATTACTGTGCTTCAGCCAGTTGGCGCTCGCGACGGCGCTTGAATCCCCATCCGACCAGCAGCAGGACAATCCACGCAAAGCCGACGTACAGCGAAATACGGGTATCCGGATGATAGCCGATGAGCGCGATGATAAAGACCAGGAAAATCAGGCCAACAACGGTCGTCGTTACCCCACCCGGAACTTTAAATTTCAGCGCTTTGACCTCTTCCGGCGGCAGACGACGACGGAAAGCAATCTGCGACAACAGGATCATAATCCACACCCATACCGTGGCGAAAGTCGCCAAAGAGGCGATCACCAGGAAGACGTTTTCCGGCATGATGTAGTTAAGATACACCGCAAACAGCAGCGCGATAGTCATCACCATTACCGTCACCCACGGCACGCCACGACGCGACGTCTTGGCGAACATTTTCGGGGCACTGCCCTGCTCCGCCATGCCGTGCAGCATACGCCCCACACCGAAGACGTCAGAGTTAATAGCCGACAGCGACGCAGTCAGAACCACAAAGTTGAGGATCCCGGCAGCAAAGGTAATGCCCATATGCTGGAACGTCATAACGAACGGGCTACCGTCGGTACCCACCTGGTTCCACGGGTAGATAGACATAATGACGAACAGCGTCCCCACATAAAACACCAGGATACGCATTGGTACGGAATTGATGGCGCGCGGAATAGATTTTTCCGGGTCTTTGGCTTCGCCTGCGGTAATCCCGATAATCTCAATCCCGCCATAGGCAAACATCACCATTTGCAGCGACATCACCATGCCGAGCCAGCCGTTGCTGAAGAAGCCACCGTTGCTCCATAAGTTATGGATACCGGTAGGTTGCCCACCGTTGCCAATCCCCCAAATGATGATACCGAAACCGGCGACAATCATGATGATAATGGTGGCGACTTTGAAGAACGAGAACCAGAACTCCAGCTCACCAAATACCTTCACGCTCATCAGGTTGATGGCGCAGATAATCAGCACCACGCTGAGTACCCAAATCCAGTGCGGTACCGCCGGGAACCAGACGCCCATGTATATGCCGAAGGCTGTCACGTCGGCAATGGCGACAATCAGGATTTCAAAACAGTAGGTCCAGCCGGTAATGTAGCCTGCCAGCGGTCCGAGGTTTTCCTGCGCATAGCGCGAGAAGGAGCTGGCTGCCGGGTTATGAACAGACATTTCGCCCAGCGCACGCATAATAATGTACGCCGCGACACCGCCGATAATATAGGCCAGCAATACGCTTGGCCCCGCCATTTTGATAGCGTCGGCCGAGCCGTAAAACAGCCCGGTACCAATTGCTGAACCTAATGCCATAAAGCGGATGTGCCGGGTGCTCAGCCCACGCTTTAGCTTGTTATTACTTTCCATCGATTCCTAACCTGTTAACACAATAAAAAAACCACGGGGCCATGTTAATAGCCCCGTGGTTAAAACTTATTGTCAGTGATATTAGTGTGCGCTGGAGGTCACTTGTCGACCCGCGGCGCGATCCCAGATAACTGCCAGGACCACCATCACGACTGTTGGCATCAACCACGCCAGCCCCTGCTCCGCCAGCGGTAAACGCTGGGTCCAGGCCGGTAACACGTCGCCAATTGCAGAAGCTTTAATGCCATCAAGGATACCAAAAATCAGGCTGATAAACATCGCAGGTGCAATGACGCGGGAAGAATTATGCCACCATGAGCGGGTAAAGCTTAATACAACCAGTGCGATACATGGCGGATAGATAGCCGTCAGCACCGGAATAGAGATCTGAATCAGATGGCTCAGACCCAGGTTAGAAACCACCATCGAGAAGCCGCCGAGGATAAATACCAGCGTACGATAAGACAGTGGAACGTACTGGGCAAAGAACTCTGCGCACGCACAGGTCAGGCCAACCGCGGTGACCAGACAGGCGATGAAAATCAGCGCCGCCAGCAGGAAGCTTCCTGCACCGCCAAAGGTGTGCTGAACATACGCATGCAGAATCGCCGCGCCGTTAGCAGACTGATCGACCAGAATCGCGCTATCTGAACCCAGACGGAACAGCGCGAGATACAGCAGCGTTAAGCCCACACCCGCCATTAAACCCGCCCAAACGGTGTAACGGGTCAGCAGACGCGCTTCAGTAACACCACGCGAGCGAGCGGCGTTAACGATAACAATACCAAACACCATCGCGCCCAGCGTATCCATGGTCAGATACCCGTTCACGAAGCCATTAGAAAACGCCGCAGTTTGATAGGCTTCCATCGCATTACTGATCGGGCCAGCTGGCCAGATGATTGCAGCGACAGACAGGACCACCAGTGCCAGAATTTTCAGCGGTGCCAGGAAATTGCCCACCGTATCCAGCAGTTTGCCCGGATAAAGCGAAACCAGAATGACAATCGCGAAATAGATAACGCTATAGATAAACAGCGGCAGCGCAGAGTCACCAGTCAGCGGTGCAATCCCGACTTCGAAAGAGACCGTCGCGGTACGCGGGGTAGCAAATAACGGCCCAACGGCCAGATAGCAAACGGTCGCCAGCAGCAGACCGGCAACTTTACCGATAGGCGTGCTCAGTCGGTCCACACCACCGCCGACTTTCGCCAGCGCGACAACGGTAAGTACCGGCAGGCCAACGGCCGTAATCAAAAAGCCAAAAGCCGCAGTCCAGACGTGTTCACCTGCCTGCAAACCAACCATTGGGGGGAAGATGATGTTACCTGCACCAACGAACAGTGCAAATGTCATAAATCCCAAAGCGATAATATCGCGCGATTTTAACTGATGGGTCATAAAGTCTTACTGCCTGTGGATGTGGTGTTGAAAATAGTAAATTTTTGCCTTTCCCTGGGGGACAATACAGCGGCATTTTTGCTCAATTCCAGCGGGAAACACTCCCGACCTGGCGCGGCGAAGAATAGTTTTTCGATTTACCGCGTAAATGCAGTCGGTATGACAGCACCTGGAGCGCAATTTAAACGCTTATAACGTTTTAAAGCAAGGTGGGATCCAAAAACCAGAACAATATAGCGATATGAAAAATAGGGTTAGCACAAAACACCATTTCATGGAAAAAGGTATGGGTAATAGTTCGAACAAAAAACAATCAAACGTCGTGAAATTCAGGAGGCATCTATTGACCACATAAAAAAAACCAGCTTGCGCTGGCTTTTGGAAAGATTATCTTACGAATACGTCTTAGCCGTTACTTTTGGCAATGAAACGTTCCGGGATCATGAAACTAAATCGCGTCCCTTTGCCTGGTTCGCTTTCGATGTTCAAACGGCTGTCGTGATGATGCAGCGCATGTTTCACGATAGCCAGACCCAGCCCGCTACCGCCCGTTTGTCGCGATCTCGCCTTATCCACACGATAAAAACGTTCAGTCAAACGTGGAATATGCTCGGGGGCAATGCCCGGACCGTTGTCTTCCACGCAAAACTCCGCCCCCGACGCCACATGCTGCCAGCGTACGGTAATGTGCGTTCCCGCTGGTGTGTGGTTCACCGCGTTGTACACGAGATTCGAGATAGCGCTACGCAACTGCTCCTCGTTGCCTCGCACGTTCAGGCTGTTATCGACATCAAAGGTAAACGTATGTTTATGCTGGCTCAGGGTTTGCGCTTCGTGCTCGATCACGCGCAGCATCATGGGCACATCGACTTTCTCATTCAGCTGCAACGTCGGCGCAGCTTCAATTTTTGACAGCGTCAGCAGCTGCTTCACCAGGCCTTCCATACGGTACGTTTGTTCACGCATGGTATGCAGTGCTTTTTCGCGCGTTGTCCCTTCCAGCGGGTGCTCCTGCATCATTTCCAGGTAGCCTTGCAGCACCGTCAGCGGTGTGCGCAACTCATGGCTGGCGTTGGCGAAAAAGTTACGCCGTGAACCTTCCAGCTGGTGCATCTGGGTAACGTCGCGCGCCACCATCAACAATTGCTTATCGGTATAGGGCATCACGCGAATTTCCAGATGCCGTCCGGTATTGAGCACCAGATTGATTGGCCGGCTAAAATCGCGCGTTTTCAGATATTGTGTGAATTCCGGGTAGCGCAGCAGGTTAAGAATATTTTGCCCGCTATCGTCCGGCCAACGCAGTCCCAGAACCTGCTGAGCCAGTCCGTTACACCAGAAGATACCGCCTTCTTCGGTGGTCAACACCACCGCGTCGGGTAGGGATTCCGCCCCGCTGCGAAAACGTTTAATCAGGTTACCCAGTTCTCGACGGCGCTTTTTGTTGCGAAGCTGCATTTGATGCAGCCCATATAACAACGGCTCCCAACTGCCTCGCCCCGGCGGCGGCGTCATACTTCTGTCGACCCATAACCACCAGGATAAACGTAATAGATTCCAGAAATGCCAGATAAGCAGGCCCGTTACCGACGCCAGTAAAAACCAGGGCAGGTAACCGAAAAAAGCGCTAAGGATAAATGCCGGTATGCAGCACAGGATCAGCTCCAGTACCAACCTTTTCCATGACAATCGTTCTAGCAAACGTCTTACTCCATAAACGGCCTAATCCATCAGGCCCTGATTCTTGTCAGTCAAAAGCGGGTCGAAAAACGATATCCCGTCCCGCGAACTGTCTGCACCATTCGATCGTGTCCGCTGTGCTCCAGCGCTTTACGTAAGCGGCGGATATGCACATCCACTGTCCGGTCTTCTACGTAGACATTGGTTCCCCAGACATGATTGAGGAGTTGTTCACGGCTGTAGACGCGCTCGGGGTGAGTCATAAAGAAGTGCAACAGTTTGAATTCGGTCGGCCCCATATCCAGCGGTTCTTCGCCGGTCATCACGCGATGCGAAGTGGGATCAAGACTCAGCCCCTGCATCTCAATAACCTCTTCCACCGCCATGGGGGAAATACGACGCAGCACAGCTTTAATACGCGCCACCAGCTCCTTGGGAGAAAACGGCTTGGTAATATAATCATCCGCACCGGTTTCCAGACCCCGGACGCGATCTTCCTCTTCTCCCCTCGCCGTCAGCATCATCACGGGGATGTCCCGCGTCATGGCTTCGCGCTTGAGATGCTTAATAAACTGTAGACCCGAGCCGCCGGGAAGCATCCAGTCAAGCAGGACGAGATCCGGCCAGGGTTCATTGAGTTGGTTCACAGCACTGTCATAGTCTTCGGCTTCTACGGGTTGAAAACCGTTTTGCTCGAGCACGAAGCAGACCATTTCACGAATTGGAGCTTCATCTTCTACGACCAGAATACGTCTCGCCATGATTTGCCCTGTTTATAATTAAATCGTTTGCCATCAATACGGTGCCATTATGCGTCAGTTTTATGACAGATTTATGAAAAGATAGTCCAGGTTTAACGCAGCCAGACGAATTATGACAGCCCGGAGACAAGATATTACCGTCCTTGAAAGGTTATAATCCCCGCCACTGTTTTATCGTCATGGAACTCTTATGCGCATCCTTCACACGTCTGACTGGCATCTGGGCCAAAATTTCTACAGCAAGAGCCGCGCCGCTGAACATCAGGCCTTTCTCGACTGGCTGCTGGAGACGGCACAATCCCAGCAGGTGGATGCCATTATTGTGGCGGGCGATATTTTCGATACCGGCTCACCGCCAAGCTACGCCCGTGAGCTGTATAACCGTTTTGTCGTCAATCTGCAGCAAACCGGTTGTCATCTGGTCGTGCTGGCAGGCAACCACGATTCCGTCGCCACGCTCAATGAATCCCGCGATATTCTGGCGTTTCTCAACACCACGGTCGTTGCCAGCGCCGGCCATGCGCCGCAGGTGCTGCCGCAACGTGATGGCACGCCGGGAGCAATCCTGTGTCCGGTTCCTTTCTTACGACCACGTGACATCATTACCAGCCAGGCAGGGCTAACCGGACAAGAAAAACAGCAGCATCTGCTGGGGGCGATCACCGACTATTACCAGCAGCAGTATCAGGACGCCTGCACGCTGCGTGGCGATCGAAACCTGCCCATCATTGCGACCGGGCATTTGACCACCGTTGGCGCCAGTAAAAGTGACGCTGTACGTGACATTTATATCGGTACGCTGGACGCCTTTCCGGCGCAAAACTTTCCACCCGCGGACTACATCGCACTGGGGCATATTCACCGGGCGCAGATTATCGGCGGCACGGAACATATTCGCTACTGCGGTTCACCGATTGCCCTCAGTTTTGACGAGTGCGGCAAAAGCAAATGTGTACATCTGGTGAGTTTCGAAGCGGGGAAACTCAGGGCCGTTGAAAATCTCACCGTACCGGTCACCCAGCCGCTTGCAGTATTGAAAGGCGATTTAGCCGCCATTACCGCCCAGCTTGAGCAGTGGCGCGACGTACAGCAAGAGCCGCCGGTATGGCTGGATATTGAAATCACCACCGACGACTATCTGCATGACATGCAACGTAAGATCCAGGCCTTAACCGAAGATTTACCGGTCGAGGTGTTACTGGTGCGCCGCAGTCGGGAACAACGTGAACGTATTATGGCCAATGAACGACGCGAAACGTTAAGCGAGCTAAGCGTAACGGAAGTTTTTGACCGCCGCCTGGCGCTGGAAGAGATCGAGGAGCCTCAGCGCAACCGGCTGAATCAGCTGTTTAGCGCAACCTTACACACGCTTGCCAGGGAGAGTGAAGCATGAAAATTCTCAGCCTGCGCCTGAAGAACCTCAACTCCCTGAAGGGAGAATGGAAAGTCGATTTCACGGCAGAACCTTTTGCCAGTAACGGGTTATTCGCCATCACCGGGCCAACGGGCGCGGGGAAAACCACCCTGCTGGACGCGATTTGCCTCGCCCTGTACCACGAAACGCCGCGCCTGAATACCGTGTCACAGTCGCAAAACGACCTGATGACCCGCGACACCGCGGAGTGTCTGGCCGAGGTCGAGTTTGAGGTGCGCGGCGAAGCCTACCGCGCATTCTGGAGCCAGAACCGGGCACGCAACCAACCTGAGGGCAATCTGCAGGTCCCACGCGTAGAGCTGGCCCGCTGCGCGGACGGTAAAATCCTCGCCGATAAAGTCAAAGACAAGCTGGAGATGACCGCCGAGCTTACCGGGCTGGATTACGGGCGTTTTACCCGTTCGATGCTGCTGTCTCAGGGCCAGTTTGCCGCCTTTCTTAATGCCAAACCGAAAGAGCGCGCCGAGCTTCTGGAAGAGTTAACTGGTACTGAGATCTACGGCCAAATCTCCGCCATGGTGTTTGAAAAGCACAAGTCAGCGCGTACGGAGCTGGAAAAACTGCAGGCCCAGGCCAGCGGCGTGGCGCTGTTAGCACCAGAGCAGGTGCAGTCCCTGACGGAAAGTTTGCAGGTACTTACTGACGAAGAAAAACAATACCTTACCAGCCAACAAACCCAGCAACAGCACTTCAACTGGCTTATTCGGCAAAATGAGCTTCAGACGGACATAAACCGCCACCAGCAGGCATTACAGGCAGCACTTCAGGCGCAAGAAGACGCGCAGCCGCAGCTGGCAGCGCTGAGCCTGGCGCAGCCGGCCAGAGCATTGCGCCCTCACTGGGAGCGAATCCAGGAACAAACGGCTACTATCGAGCGTACTCGCCAGAAGATTCAGGAAGTGAATGCTCGCTTACAAAGCAGATTAGCGCTGCGCGGGCGCATCCGTCAGCAGGCGCACACGCAATCGACCGCGATACTCGCCGAACAACAGACCTTAACCGACTGGCTGAACGAACATGACCGCTTCCGCTTATGGAGTAGCGAACTGGCAGGATGGAAAGCGCTGCTGGCGCAACAGTCCGACGCCAGCGCCCAGCTACGCCAGTGGCAGCAGCTGCGGGAGAACGACACACTTAAGCTCGATGCGCTGGCGCTTCCTGCGCTGACCCTTTCGCCGCAGGAAGTGACAGAAGCGCTGGCGCAACATGTGCAGCTTCGTCCACTACGCCAGCGCCTCAGTAATCTGCACGGGCAAATCGCCCCGAAGCAAAAGCAGCTGGCACAGCTACGCGCTTCACTGGTGCAGCGCCAGCAAGAGCTGACCCAGCGCAACGCGGTACTTGCCGAGAAACGTCAGCGCTATAAAGATAAAAACCAGCAGCTTACCGATGTGAGACTCATTTGCGAGCAGGAAGCCCGCATCAAAGATCTGGAAAGCCATCGGGCATTACTGGAATCCGGCAAACCTTGTCCGCTTTGTGGCTCTACTACACATCCGGCTATCGAGCGTTACCAGACGCTTGAGCTGAGCGTAAATCAGGCACGACGTGAAGCGCTGGAAAAAGAGGTCAAAACGCTGGCCGATGAGGGCTCAACCCTGCGCGGGCAGCTTGAGGCGATAACGCAGCAACTTCAGCGCGATGAACATGAAGCACAGAGGCTTTCTCAGGAGGAGCAAGCACTTACTCAAGAGTGGCTGACCGTTACCGCCAGCCTCAACGTATCGCTACAACCGCAGGATGACATTGCCCCGTGGCTGGCCGCTCAGGAAGAGTACGAACAACAGCTTCACCAGTTAAGCTTGCGTCATACCCTGCAGGCGCAAATCGCCGCGCATACCGAACAGATTACTCAACTCCAACAGCATATTGACCAGCGCCAGGCGACGTTAACCTCAGAGCTGGACCGTCATGGCCTGGCCCTTCCGCCCGAGGATGAAGTCTCCTCATGGTTAAGCGAACGGGCGAACGAAGCGCAAATGTGGCAACAGCGCCAGAATGAACTGACTGAGTTACAGGCCCGGATTGCCCAGCTTGCGCCGCTGCTGGAAACGCTGCCAGAATCTGAGGTGCTTTCTGAAAACATTGAGGATCTGTCGCTGGAAAACTGGCGGCAGGTGCACGACGATTGCCTCTCTTTACAGGGACAGTGGCAAACCTTGCAGCAGCAAGAAGCACAGGACGTTCAGCACGCCGCAGAAATTCAGGCACAATTTGATGCCGCATTGCAGGCCAGCATCTTTGACAATCGTGACGCCTTTATCGCCGCCCTGCTGGATGAAGAGACCTTCAACCGTCTTGAGCAGTTGAAACAATCGCTGGAAGTCCAGCAACAACAGGCACAAACGCTGCTTAATCAGGCCCAGCAGGCGCTGGCGACTCATCAACAGCAGCAACCAACCGGGGTGGATCTCACGCTCACGGCACAACATCTTCGCGACACGCTGGCGCAGCTCACCCAACTGCTGCGGGATAACACCACTCGTCAGGGAGAAATTCGCCAGCAACTCAGGCAGGATGCTGAAAACCGCCAGCAACAGCAGGCGCTGATGCAGGAGATTGATAACGTCGCGCAACAGGTCGAAGACTGGGGCTATCTGAATGCGCTGATCGGCTCGAAAGAGGGAGATAAGTTCCGCAAATTTGCCCAGGGACTGACGCTGGATAACCTGGTCTGGCTTGCCAACAACCAGTTAACCCGTCTACACGGTCGCTATCTGTTGCAGCGCAAGGCCAGCGAAGCGCTGGAGCTGGAGGTGGTCGATACCTGGCAAGCCGATGCGGTGCGTGACACGCGTACGCTCTCCGGCGGCGAGAGCTTCCTGGTGAGTCTGGCGCTGGCGCTGGCATTGTCCGATCTGGTCAGCCACAAAACACGAATTGACTCCCTGTTCCTCGACGAAGGCTTCGGCACGCTGGACAGCGAAACGCTGGATACCGCTCTGGACGCGCTGGATGCGCTCAACGCTAGCGGTAAAACCATTGGCGTGATCAGCCACGTCGAAGCAATGAAAGAACGCATTCCGGTGCAGATCAAGGTGAAAAAAATCAACGGTCTGGGCTACAGCAAACTCGACAAAATGTTTGCGGTGGAGTAATCGGCCAGCGGATGTGGTGTCACAGGCCGGATAAGCGTCATCGCTATCCGGCACGCTATGTAGCACAATAATGCATACTCAGGGACGGATATGAAATGGCATTCCACTTCGCTTATCCGCAAGCTATCGCTATTGGCGGCGAACGTTCGCCGCTATGACGCACATCCTGCGTCTTTCTTGTTGGCAGGTGGTATGAAAAAAGTCATTTTCTCTTTAGCGCTGGGAACATTTGGGCTGGGCATGGCCGAGTTTGGCATCATGGGCGTTCTCACCGAGCTGGCGCAGGACGTGGGTATTTCTATTCCTGCCGCTGGCCATATGATCTCGTTTTACGCCTTTGGCGTAGTGCTGGGCGCTCCCATTATTGCACTCTTTTCCAGCCGCTTTTCGCTCAAGCATATTCTGCTGTTTCTGGTCACACTGTGTGTGATTGGCAACGCCATTTTCACCCTCTCCTCCTCGTATTTTATGCTGGCGGTGGGCAGGCTGGTTTCAGGCTTCCCGCACGGCGCGTTTTTTGGCGTTGGCGCAATTATCCTGTCGAAGCTCGCCCGCCCGGGAAAAGTCACCGCCGCTGTCGCGGGCATGATTTCGGGGATGACCGTTGCCAATCTGGTTGGCATTCCCGTCGGCACCTGGCTGAGTCAGGAATTTAGCTGGCGCTATACGTTCCTGCTGATTGCCGTCTTTAATATCGCCGTGATGGTCTCGGTCGCTTTTTGGGTACCCATCATCAGCGATGAAGCAAAAGGAAACCTGCGCGAACAATTTCACTTTTTGAAAAGCCCCGCCCCGTGGCTCATTTTCTCCGCCACCATGTTTGGTAACGCCGGGGTTTTCGCCTGGTTCAGCTACGTCAAACCATACATGATGTTCATCTCCGGCTTTTCCGAAGCGCTGATGACCTTCATCATGATGCTGGTAGGATTAGGAATGGTGTTGGGAAATCTGCTGAGCGGTCGGCTGTCTGGTCGCTATACGCCGCTGCGCATTGCGGTGATAACCGACTTCGTGATTGTGCTGGCTCTGCTGTTGCTCTTTGCCTTTGGCGGGATCAAAGCCGCGTCGCTGACCTTCGCCTTTATTTGCTGCGCGGGCCTGTTTGCCCTGTCGGCACCGCTGCAAATTTTGCTGCTGCAAAATGCTAAAGGAGGGGAGCTGCTGGGTGCGGCTGGCGGGCAAATTGCCTTTAATCTCGGTAGCGCGATTGGCGCTTACTGCGGTGGCATGATGCTGACGCTGGGCTTTGCCTACAACTACGTGACGCTGCCGGCGGCACTGCTGTCGTTTTCTGCGATGTCGTCACTGCTGCTGTACGGTCGCCTGAAGCGCGCAGTCCCCCAGATGACACACGCTGCCGGATAGCATCTGCGCTACCCGGCTACGCGAACCTTACTCCTGCGGCCACAGCCAGGCCGCACCGCGTACACCGCTGGAATCCCCGTGTAGCGCCTTGCGTAGAGGCGTTTCGCACTCGCCACCAAAGACAAACTGCTTAATCAACGCCGGAACGTTTTGATACAGTCGGTCGACATTGCTCATTCCGCCCCCCAGCACAATGACGTCCGGATCGAGAATATTCACCACATGTGCCAGTGATTTCGCCAGACGACGCTCATAGCGGCTCAACGCCTGCTCCGCAAGAGCATCCTGCGCAGTAACAAGGCTGATAATTTCATTGCCTTTGAGCTGCTTACCGCTCAGACGCTGGTAGTCGGTGGCAAAGCCGGTCCCGGAAATGAAGGTTTCAATGCAGCCTTGTTTACCGCAATAACAGGGGACTTCCTGTCGGAACAGCAGCTCATCTTCGTCCATCCATGGCAGCGGATTATGCCCCCACTCGCCCGCGGTACCGTTACCACCCGTGTGCGCCCGACCATTCAGTGCCACGCCTGCGCCACATCCGGTGCCGATAATCACCGCAAACACGGTTTGCGCCCCCGCCGCCGCACCATCCACCGCTTCTGAAACCGCCAGACAGTTGGCATCATTTGCCAACCGCACTTCACGATTCAGACGCGAACTCAGGTCTTTGTCAAAAGGTTGTCCGTTAAGCCAGGTCGAGTTGGCATTCTTTACCACCCCGGTGTAAGGCGAGATTGAACCTGGAATGCCCATTCCCACGGTTCCCGTCTGCCCGGTGGCGTTTTCCGCCATCTCCACCAGCGTGGCGATGGTTTCTATCGTTTGCCGATAATCATCACGCGGCGTGGGCAGGCGATGGCGAAAAAGCTGTTCGCCCGCCTCGCCAAGCGCAATAACTTCCGTTTTCGTACCGCCCAAATCGATACCTATACGCACTGTTTGCTCCTCTTCCCGATTAACAATGCAAGCATAGCGACAATTCGCTATCATGCCCGCTGGATTTAACGACAAGGCCGTGGAAATTATCATGCTGTGGTTCAAAAATTTAATGGTTTACCGTCTTAGCCGCGATGTTTCTTTGCGTGCCGAAGAGATGGAAAAACAGCTGGCATCAATGACGTTCACCCCTTGCGGTAGCCAGGATATGGCAAAAATGGGCTGGGTTCCGCCGATGGGATCGCACAGCGATGCATTAACGCATACCGCCAATGGCCAAATTATTATCTGCGCCCGCAAAGAAGAAAAAATTCTGCCGTCGCCGGTTATCAAACAGGCGCTGGAAGCCAAAATATTCAAACTGGAAGCTGAGCAAGGTCGCAAACTTAAGAAGACCGAAAAAGACTCGCTGAAAGATGAAGTTCTGCACTCATTGCTGCCGCGCGCCTTTAGCCGCTTCAGCCAGACAATGATGTGGATCGATACCGTCAACGATCTGATCATGGTTGATTGTGCGAGCGCGAAAAAAGCCGAAGATACGCTGGCGCTGCTGCGTAAGAGTCTCGGTTCGCTGCCGGTCGTTCCGCTGACGATGGAAAACCCTATTGAGCTGACGCTGACCGAATGGGTTCGCTCCGGCACCACGGCACAGGGCTTCCAACTGCTGGATGAAGCTGAACTGAAAGCGATCCTTGAAGACGGCGGTGTGATCCGCGCGAAAAAGCAGGATCTGGTCTGCGACGAAATCGCCGTGCATATCGAAGCGGGAAAACTGGTTACTAAGCTGGCCCTCGACTGGCAGCAGCGCATTCAGTTCGTTATGTGTGACGACGGCTCCATTAAGCGTCTGAAGTTCAGCGACGAGCTGCGCGATCAGAACGAAGATATCGACCGCGAAGATTATGCTCAGCGTTTTGATGCCGATTTCATCCTGATGACAGGTGAACTGGCGGCGCTGATTAAAAGTCTGGTGGAAGGATTAGGCGGCGAAGCGCAACGTTAAGCCGTGTTTAGCGAATGGCGACTCAATATCGCCATTCGTCATTTTTACGCTTACAGGTAACGGCAAAGATAGGATGTTGGCTCTGCTACCTGCAGATGAAACTCGCTGTTGCCCGGTACGTTAAACACGTCTCCTGCGGCATACACTTTCCACTCGGTTTCCCCTGGCAGCAGCACGTTCAGTGCGCCACTTACTACCGTCATCTCTTCAGGCGCCGCAGTACCAAAGGTATATTCACCTTCAGCCATCACGCCTACACTGGCGCGGCCAGTACTGCTGCTGGTAAAACCGATCGATTTTACTTTGCCGGAAAAGTATTCATTACTTTGAAGCATACAACTGGCCCTATCTCGTGATTAAGTTAGGAACCAATATAGGGGGCTGATGTTCCACCTGTCACGCAAAATTACGCCAGCAATTCCGAAGCCAGTCGAGCAATCAACACATTGGACAGCAGAACCGGGACATCCAGCGACTTTTGCAGTAAATCACGATGACGCTGATGAAACCCCAGGCAGTCCAGCATAAGAACATCAGCACCTTGCTCAAGGAGATATTTCCCGGCATCAATCAGCTGTTGTTCAGAACCTTCTACTGGATTCGCCACGGCGTACACTGGCGGAGTTTGTAACACCTGCCACTTTTGTGTCTGGGCTTTGAGCAATTCAGCAACAGGTACAATGACCCCAACCTGATGCCCTTCGACAATTGAAGCCACTAACGGGGGAATAATGCGTATGGGTTCCAACAAGATACTATTGCGGGCGGTCAGACGGGTGATTGAGGCGGTACTCATCAGCAGGATCACATCAAATCCCTGATTATCGAGAACCTCCACAATGCTTTGCAGCGAGCGTTCCACTTTCTGGCGTGAGACATGAGCAAGTTGGTGGTCGCTAAGCAGCGTTAATAACAGCTCGTCACCGGGTGAAGCCCCGTACTCGGCCATCACATCTTCTCGCTGCATCTGCCCCAGCAGACTGTGGTGAGTAATGTGCTGTTCATCAATATATTCCGTCAGGAGCGGTAACATCTCACACATCGGCACAACGCCAATCGTGAGGATAGCCAACGACGTACTCATTTGTTGCTCCACCGTCTTCTTACTTTGCTGTGAAATCCCGGATAAGAGCCGGGCGCTGACCTGTGCTACAAATGCTCAAAAGCGTAGCAGTAGATCGGCGGTGTATTGTGTAAAGATTCCAGATCATTCCAGTACTGGATTGTTATTGTTTAATTTTCAATTTTTACTGTATACGGCGAAATTTAAAAAAATGTGATGCGCGCCCGGACTGGCACTTTTAAGACTCGTGCCAGAGCGGTCTTCATATCAGGTTTTATCGGGGTCTTCGTAGCGTTTTTTAGCATCCATCGCTTCCTGAGCTGAAGGATGCTCACTGATCAACGAATTCGGTTTAGGGTGATCGGCACGAAGTTGATACCAGGTTACCGTCTGACCTGGCGTCCCTTTTTCAACCGTAACAATGGTCGCTTGACGTGGGTAAGGTGGTTGTGTCGGCATAATTCTTCCTTTTCACTGGATGAACATTAAGTATAGACACCGCCCTGCAACCGTGGCGCTGCCTGCGCCAGTATCCCAAGAATGTCTTCCACTACCTGCGAAGGTGGATTGGTGGCATCAACGATATAGTGCGCAGCCTCACGATACAAAACATCGCGCTGGGCGAGCACTTCCTGAACCTCTTCGGTCAACGGTTTGCCGGTTAGAGTCGGTCTCAATCCTTCTTCAGGCGTGGCCTCCAGACGATCAACCAGTACCGATACCGGTGCGCTTAGATAGATAACCACGCCGTGGCTGCGCATGTAATGACGATTAAATTCGGTAAGAATGATACCGCCGCCGGTCGCAACAACCGTGGCAGGAGCTGTAACAGCCTGCAGAGCGGTCGTTTCCTGGGCACGAAACCCTTCCCATCCTTCTCTTTCGACGATTTCCGCCACGGTCATTTGCACGTGCGATTGCAACCAGCGATCGGTATCAACGAACTGGAAATCAATAGCCTTTGCCAACGCCATACCGGTTGTCGTCTTACCACACCCCCGGGGGCCAACAAGAAAAAGAGGTTGCGTCATCACAGAATTTCCCCAGAGAGCCGCCAACAAGCGGGATCTGATGCGGTTAAAAATATAATCATATCATCAAACTAGTACATCGCCAAAACCGTAAAGAAAAAATTACAGAAAGAATGGCAAGATGAGTTAACCCCTACTATAACAAGAATTCACAATGAATAAAGTGTAAATAATAAATTACACACTCTATTTTCTACGCTGAACTTCCAGCCACCACTTATCCAGTTCAGCCGCAAAATGCTGTCTGTCGCGGGGCGAAAGGCTGTCCGGCCCCCCGGTCTGGATACCGCTGGCACGCAGTGTATCCATAAAATCACGCATCATCAGACGCTCACGGATCGTCGCTTCGGTATAACGTTCGCCGCGCGGGTTAAGCGCCGCCGCACCTTTTTCAATCACTTCAGCCGCCAGCGGAATATCTGCCGTTATCACTAAATCACCGGCGCTGCACTGACGCACAATCTCGTTATCAGCCACGTCAAAGCCCGCAGGCACACGTAATGTGCTGATGAAACGCGAAGGCGGGACGCGCAGGCTTTGGTTGGCCACCAAAACAAGCGGCATTTGCATGCGCTCAGCGGCGCGGTACAAAATGTCTTTAATCACATTCGGACACGCATCGGCATCCACCCATATTGTCATAGCTTCTCCCCACTGGTGTGCTGTCGCACATTGTCGCGTGCTTTTACTTTCAGGCAAAGTGCTGTTTCTCCTTCTGAACATATTCATTCCGCGCTAAGCTTAGCTTTCCCAGATTTACCCTAAATAATTCGGGTTGCAGCCAACGCACATGCAACTTGAAGTATGACGGGTATAAAACAATGAATATCATCCATAGGGAGTGACAAGATGGACAAGAAAATTGGTTTTATCGGCTGCGGTAATATGGGCAAAGCCATTCTTGGCGGCATGATCGCCAGCGGCCAGGTTCTCCCCGGACAAATCTGGGTCTACACCCCTTCCCCCGATAAGGTCGCCGCGCTACACGACCAGTACGGCATTAATGCGGCGCAGTCTGCACAAGAAGTCGCGCAAATCGCTGATATTGTTTTTGGGGCCGTAAAACCAGGCATCATGATTAAGGTGCTGAGTGAAATTACCTCCAGCCTGAACAAAGATTCCCTGGTCGTCTCGATTGCCGCAGGCGTCACTCTCGATCAGCTGGCCCGTGCCCTGGGTCACGACCGTAAAATCATTCGCGCGATGCCAAACACGCCGTCGCTGGTGAACGCCGGAATGACCTCCGTCACGCCGAACGCCTTAGTCACGCCAGAAGAAACAGCCGACGTGCTGAATATCTTCCGCTGCTTTGGTGAAGCAGAAGTCATTGCGGAGGCAATGATTCATCCGGTCGTTGGCGTCAGCGGTTCAGCACCGGCCTATGTATTTATGTTTATCGAAGCGATGGCTGATGCCGCCGTTCAGGGGGGGATGCCCCGCGCGCAGGCTTATAAATTTGCAGCACAAGCGGTAATGGGTTCGGCGAAAATGGTTCTGGAAACGGGTAAACATCCTGGCGAATTGAAGGATATGGTGTGCTCGCCAGGTGGAACCACCATTGAGGCGGTACGCGTCCTGGAAGAACGCGGTTTCCGTTCATCGGTGATTGAAGCGATGATTAAGTGCATGGAGCAGTCGGAAAAACTCAGCCGCTCCTGAGTTAACACCGCCGGACGTCAGGCCGCCGCTTCAGTGCGGTTACGTCCGGAATTCTTTGCTTTGTAAAGAGCCATATCTGCTGATTTTAACCATTCTCGATAGTGTTCAGTTTCAGACGTCAGCGGCGCAACGCCCACGCTAATGCGCAGGTCAACCTGCGGCGCGCAAGATAAACGCAGTTGGGTAAGCCGTTCGTGAACACGAGACATCGCTGCAATCGCGCTGCTCGCTGACGTGTCACACATGATTACCGCAAACTCATCACCGCCAAAGCGACCAATCACATCGCTACCGCGTAAGGTCATCTGTAACTGGCGGGTCAGTGCAACAATGGCCTGATCCCCGACGTCATGGCCCCAGGTATCATTGATACTCTTAAAATGGTCGATATCGATGATAAGGAGCGTGGCATCACGCTGATGGCGGCGGCAATTATCAAATTCATTCCGCAGCAACAGTTCCCAATGACGTCGGTTATAAACCCCGGTCATCCCATCTCGCGTACTCATAACCTGTAAGCGACGTTTATGTTCTGCCAGCCTGATGAGCGTCTGGTAACTCACCCAGGCAAACAGCAACGGGTAAACCACTAACACCGGCAGCGACAGCAGCACACTCAGTTGCGTACTGCTAAAAGCCACGGGAATATCCGTTAACTGTAACGTCACCAGGCAGGAAACCACCATCAACACGGCGCCTGCAATGAAGACACGCATACCCCCTGCGCCCATCAGGTTGATACAGATAATCATCAACAGCGCCGTGGATGGCAGCAAGTTTATCCCCATAATCCCCATCCACATCCCGGCGAGGATGGCATCGGCTTTTAAGTTGGTATATTCGCTATGCAGTGGATCGATAGCTTTACTTGCCAATTGCCATGCCAGATGCGGCCAGACAAACGCCCATCCCACCAGCAAAAGCCACCAGCCTCCGGTTATTGGCTGAGAAACTAATACCGACGCGATAGGGAAAAACATTCCCCCCAGTCCCACCGCTCGCGGCAGCCTGATTCGTCGGGCAAATCGCAGACCGGAACGTTGGTGGTCATTTTGATGAAGCAATATAAATGCTTCATTCGGGACGACCTTCTTTTGATAAAAGTTTTCATCATTCATCGTATTTGGGAATATTCTGAAACAAATTTCCCAAATTATAGGAAGGGGTCTGGTGGCGGAAGTATGATATTTCGGGTGAGCGATTTTACCTGCTCACCCGGAAGTGCTAAGCAGATTTTTTCAGGCAAGCGCTCATAAACTTATTACGATCATCGCCTTTCAGAGACTGTTCCGTCGCCTTGACGTTGCATTCACGCATTTTCTGTTGCTGCGGCGTCAGGCTCTTTTCCTCAGGTGCAGATTTACTGTTTTTCAGGCAATCACTCATATAGGTCTTACGCGCATCTCCTTTTAAGGTCTGCGCCGTGGCCTGCTGATTGCAGGTGGTCATACGCTGTTGTTGCGGGGTTAACGTCTTCTCGGCAGCACCGACGGTAGTTAAAAAAATCAGACCAAAAAGTAACGTCATTAATAATGTAATTTTCATAGCACCATCCTTTTCTGAACGACGACACACAGGTAAGTTTGGCTGCTAACGATAAAAATACCACCCGACGGCAAAAGTATTGCCGCCGGGTATCAGCTTATTTCAGTCCTAACGCCGCTTTCATGGTGTAAAACAGATCGGTTTGATCGGTCAGGCCAACCACATTCGCCGCATGAGGGCCATAGGCTGCAATACGCAGTTGGCTGCCGGTGTGCTCCTGGGACTCTTCTTCAGAGTTGCCATAGCTAATGACCATCACCGCGCCATCTTTAGTGTTCAGCGCCTGCGTCAAACCTGGCGCTTTGGTATCCGGTGCGACGATCTGGCTGGCATGCGCGTGGTCAGCGGTTACCACAACCAGGGTGTTGCCATCTTTCTTCGCAAAGGCAAGTGCACGCTGCACTGCTTCATCCAGATCGACCGTTTCACCAATTTGTCCACACGGGTTAGCGGCATGATCTTGTTTGTCGATTGACGCGCCTTCTACTTGCAGGAAGAAACCTTTCTCATTTTTGCTTAACAGCTCAATCGCTTTATCCGTCATCTGCGCCAGCGTTGGCACGCTGTCGTTACGTTTTGGATTTGGCGTACAGGTCACTACCGGCTTATCCAGGTTGCCGTGATAAGACGCTTTCGGCCCTTCCCAACGCACTGGCATATTACCGTCTGAGAACAGACCCAACAGCGGTTTATCCTGATTCGCTTCGCTAACAGTCGCCAGCGTCGCGGCATCACTCACCATCTGGTAACCACGGGCCTGGGCTTGTTCTCGCAGCGTTTTACCCTGCCACTCACCTGCCGTAGCGGTTTCAGTAAAAGTCTTTGCCCCGCCGCCTAACGTAACATCCGCACGAGCATTCAATAATTGTTCGGTAATTGACCCTTTACCGCCTTTTTCCAGCGCGTTCGTCGGGCATTTTTCAGCCGTCACGCTCGGGCCATAGCATTTACGCGAAGTGACATGGGCAACCAGTGCGGCCGGCGTGGCATCCTGTAATTCAGCCGTGGAAACGTTGCCTGTCGCCAGACCTGCCGCTTTGGCCATTTCCAGAATCGTGGTGTGATCTTTTTCATGAATATCCACACCCAGCGCCCCGTTATAGGTCTTCACGCCGGTTGTCCATGCTGTCGCAGATGCTGCTGAATCTGTCACATAATCGGGCTTGCCCGTTTTCTTATCCAACGCATAATGTGTGTATTGTCCGGTCAACGGTAAAGCATCAATACCTTTAAAAAAGCCGCCCGCGCCTTCAGCATAATTTCGCGCTGCCGTTATTTCGGAGTCGCCCATCCCATCGCCAATCAGTAAAATTATATTTTTGGCCGGTTTATCGTTCAGGGATTCGCGCAGAGCCGCCGTTTGATCGGCAGACAATCGGCGAGCGCCACCCGGCGTGGTGATATCTCCCTGAGCAGCACGATTATCCATAACCGCTACAGTAGATGTTTCTGCATTAATAACCGGGGTAAACAGCAAAGGTAACAGGGCAATAGCCAGAGCGCTTTGTTTCACTTTATATTCTCCATGTATAAATACGGTAAAATTAAAACAAAGCGACTATAAGTATTTGATGTGACACTTTTATGATAATTTGTGGTTACCCCACCACAGATGGATCACAACGCTTTTGGTACGCACTTGCCAGCATTATGTATGTTCGTCAGAAACGCGGGCATGCGGTTTCCGCCAGCCAGCGCCCCCTCAATTTGACGAATAAATATTTGCCGATCGTTCCACGCCATATTGCGCAGCATTTCGATGATTACCCGCTCTAACGTTTCGACCTGTGCCGCCAGATCTTGCGATTCTTCTTCTTTTTGCGCGAGCTTAAGTAACAACTCAGTGACGAGGTTTTTCATTTGCCTATTCCCTTAACAAAATATGGGCCACGTTATCATTAAGGCTCACGACTGCCTAGAGGATGAAAGTTGTATTTTTATAAGGAATAAAAAGATTTGAGAAAACAATCACAACACAAAATAAGGGTAAATGCGTCTGGATGCAGAATGATTCAATATTAAAAGGTAAGAAAAGTAATAATCACACAAATATATAATACACACTTATGAATTAACAACGCTGACAGGCAGCGTTGTTAATCAGGAACTCAACGAGCCTCGCGCCGACGTCGCAACGCGATAGCCAGTTGCCAGATATTGATAAGCACAATGCTTGCTGTAGCAATGAACACCCAACGAAATCCCGCCATTGCCGATACCGTTGCACCCATCAATGGCCCGGCGACGTTGCCAAGGTACATAAATGACTGGTTATAGCCAAAGATGCGTCCGGTTATCTGGTCGCTGGAGTATTTCACCAGCAGCGTCTGCACCGCCGGCAACATCGCACCATCAGCAAAGCCGAGCAGAAAACGTAAAATTCCCAACTGCAACGGCGTGGTGACCCACGACATGGCGAAAAACAGCACCACCGCGAAGATTAACGTCGCCATTAAAATCCGCTCAGTACCAATACGGTCGCCTAATTTACCAAGTCGAGGCGCGGAAATCAGAGCAGAAATGCCCGGTACTGAGGCAATCAGCCCACTGAGAAAAGCAATATTCGAACTGTCCGGGACCATTGATTTAATAAATAGCGCCAGAATAGGCCCAATTGAGCCGTTACACAGTTGAATCACCATGGTGGTAAAAAACAAGCTGATCACCAACGCCGGATGCGAAAGCGAGGCAAACACGGCCTTCCCACTCAGACGTTCGCTTTTTTTAATCGTCGGGCGAACGCCCTCTTTGATCAAGAACAGTGTGACCAGAAAACTCACCACCAGCAAGGCGGCGGTAATACAGAATACCGCCCGTAAGCCAACATGATCGGCGATAAAGCCTCCCATCAGCGGTCCGCCAATGACGCCGCTAATTTGCGCCGTAGAGAGCGTACTCAGCGCCCAGCCGCTGCGCTCGCGTGGAACCTGGGACGCAACCAGCGCCATCGCATTAGGAATATAGCCGGAGGTTAACCCCATCACCCCGCGCAGCAGAAAAAGCTGCCAGACGTTAGTGGCAAATGCCTGTAGCAAAATCGCAATGGCCATCCCCAGTGAGGCCCGCAGCAGCATCAGCTTGCGTCCTTTGCGGTCGGCCAGACTGCCCCACATCGGAGAAACAATGGCTGAAATCAGGAAGGTGACGCTGAACGTTAATCCGGACCACATTGATAGCGCTTCATGCGAGGTCACGCCCAGTTGGGAGATATAGAGTGGTAAAAAAGGCAAGATTTGGCTAATCGCCAGTCCGGTAAAAAAGCATCCGAACCAAACGGAAATAAGGTTAACTCTCCAGGATTCCATAAGGACTCATAACGATAAGTAGCTGAAAACTGCGAGCAGCTTAACAAATTACTTAGCCGAATAAGGGTCTACAGGTGCGATAAATCACAGTTTAGGATTTTATCTTCCCGCTCATCATATTTGTGATATAGCTCACATCAAACCCATAATATAAACAGGGGATTGTGCTTCCCGCGCGATCTGCGTGTCTGTCCCCTTCTAATCCCCTGTCATTCGCCAAAACAATCTGCCAGAAGCCGAGGAAACCTGCGTTTTGTCGTGGTAATGTATGTGCTTTGCATTCATGGAATGGGTTTTTAAGATGGCAAAGTTGCGGGTAGGAATCGTATTTGGTGGTAAATCAGCGGAACATGAAGTGTCATTGCAATCGGCAAAAAATATTGTCGATGCCATCGACAAGACTCGCTTTGACGTTGTGCTGTTAGGTATTGATAAACAAGGGCAATGGCACGTCAGCGATGCCAGTAACTATCTGCTCAATTCAGACGATCCGGCGCATATTGCGTTGCGACCTTCTGAGACCAGCCTGGCGCAGGTACCGGGTAAACAAGAGCACCAGTTGATCGATGCACAAAACGGTCAACCGCTGCCGACGGTCGATGTTATTTTCCCAATCGTACACGGTACTTTGGGTGAAGATGGCTCTCTGCAGGGCATGCTGCGCGTGGCGAACCTGCCGTTTGTCGGTTCTGATGTGCTGGGTTCTGCTGCCTGTATGGATAAAGACGTGACCAAACGTCTGCTGCGTGATGCCGGGTTAAACATCGCGCCATTTATTACGCTCACTCGCGCGAATCGCAACAGCATCAGCTTTGCCGAAGTGGAATCCCGCCTGGGTCTGCCGCTGTTTGTAAAACCGGCCAACCAGGGATCGTCCGTTGGCGTCAGTAAAGTAACCAGCGAAGTCCAATACGATCAGGCCGTCGCGCTGGCATTTGAATTCGATCATAAAGTCGTTGTGGAGCAAGGGATCAAAGGCCGCGAGATCGAATGTGCGGTACTGGGCAACGATCATCCGCAGGCCAGTACCTGTGGTGAGATCGTGCTGAACAGCGATTTTTACGCTTACGACACTAAATACATTGACGATAACGGTGCCAAAGTTGTCGTTCCGGCAGCAATTGCGCCAGAGATTAACGATAAGATCCGCGAAATCGCCATTCAGGCCTACCAGACTCTGGGCTGTGCCGGCATGGCGCGCGTGGACGTCTTCTTAACTGCTGAAAACGACGTTGTGATCAATGAGATCAACACGCTGCCAGGCTTTACCAACATCAGTATGTATCCGAAACTGTGGCAAGCGAGCGGTTTAGGCTATACCGATTTGATCACTCGCCTGATCGAACTGGCGCTGGAACGCCATGCTGCGGATAGCGCGCTGAAAACCAGTATGTAAACCCGTCAGGATGCCTGATAGAGCTATTGGGCATCCTTTGCTTCATCATCTTCAACGCGGCGACGGATGATTAATCCGGCCAGCCAAAAGCTAATCACCCAGGTCACCAGCCCCACCGCATAAGTTTGCCATCCCTGCGCTTCAAAACCTAATAACCCCACCACGCCATTCAGAATAAAGATAAGCCCAATAGCGAAAGCATAGTAATGCCAGTCTCGGCGGATTTTTACAGGCAGGTTCATAACAGCTCCGGTGGAAATACAACACAGTAAGGCATCCTCGCACATTTCCCCGAGGGCGTCTGTGGCCTGTGCGGAATTTCTTAAATGTAACTCAGTTTAACTTAAGGTTACATAATTGTGACCGCCAACAAAAAACCGAAATCCAGGAATAATCTCTACCTGAAATTACCATCATTCTGATATTGACATTGCCGATCACCTGTCAGACTCACTCTCAGTTCCAGGCATTACGTCAAAAAAAGCAGGTTATTTCCGGAGGTCTTTATGGCTGATTTTACGCTCTCAAAATCCCTGTTTAAGGGCAAGCATCGGGATCCCTCCTCCCTGCCCGGCAACATTGCGTATGCCGTATTTGTGCTGTTTTGCTTCTGGGCGGGTGCACAGATTTTAAATCTGTTGGCCCACGCGCCCGGCATCTATGAAGAACTGATGCAGCTGCAAATGCAGGAGACAGGACGCCCGCGGGTTGAAATCGGTTTAGGCGTCGGTACCCTCTTTGGACTGATCCCCTTCCTGGCCGGAAGCCTGATTCTTGGCGTCATAGCGGCGGTCATGCGCTGGCGTCACCGTCATCATAAAGATGACTGATTCATACACTTCGCCCGACGATCGTCCACCCGTTTAGCAAACCACGCAGTAGTCAGATTACGCGTGATCTTCGGGCTTTCCAGTTGAATGCCCGGCAGCATTTCACGGGGTAACGTTTTCCCGGTCTTCGCTTCCGCCAGCTTATAAACCTTTTCGTACAATGCGGTTTTTTCAAAGGCCAGGCTGTCACCTTTTTGCAGTTGACGGCGGATCTCACTCTCGCTCATCCCTAGCTTCCCGGCCAGTTTACGTACCGCCAGCTCCGTTTTGCCCGGCTCACTGCTGCCATAGAGAATCAGATCCCCGTCCATCGCCAGCTTCACTCCGCTGGCTTTACTGACCGCATTCTGGAAAGCTGCATTGCGGCTCGCATACCATCCGGCATTAAAATCGGCGAAGCGGAAGATTGGCGCACTGTAATTCGCCGGGTAGTTGAGCAGATGATACGTACCGAACCACAACCCACCACGGCGGCTAAACACTTCCTGACGTACCGTCCCCGCCATTTTCCACGGATACCCGCTGGTGTGCTGCTCAGCAAACGCGATACTGACCTGCATTGGACCACCGGTATGTACCGGATTAAGCGATCCAAACAATGTCTGCCCCATCGGCACCATGTTGATGAAATCATCAAAGATGGCGCTAAGCTGTTTTTCCGTCTTCACCGTATCCAGACGCTCGCTGTAGCTTTTCCCCGTTGGCGAGTTAATCTTTAGCGCGGTATGCACGACAAACAGCGGGATATGCATGCGTTCTGCGCGACGGTCAATCTCTTTCCAGGCGATTTTGCTTAAACCAGGAACAGCCGGATCGGCCTGGAAGTTTGACTCCTGCTGCGCTACCGCCAGCACCGAACAGATGTTTTCAACCGTCGGTGCCAGCTTCTGGCTTTCAAAGGTCTTTGCCAAATCCTGCGCCCACGCGTCCCGGTCTTTCACGCTGGCGGGCATTTTCTGGCGCACCACGCTCGCCACATCGACGGCTTTCTCCCCCTTTTTTAGCGGCTGCGCAGGTTGGCTACTACATCCCACCAGCACCAGTGCTGCCAGACCAGACAAGGGGTAAAGACGGGAAACCGTCGACATAACATCTCCTTATTATTAACTCAGCGTATGGGTAACTTCCTGAATATCCTGACCATCAAGCTCTCGTTCAAAGCTGCGCAGACGCTTATAAATAGACATCAGTTCTACTAACGTTGTCCAGGAGTTAATCAGATACTGGAACGAGCCGCGCACCTGGCCAAACACGTTAGTGATTTGCGTCATCAGGCCGAGCGTAATCGTACCGGCAACAATCGACGGAAACAGCAGGAACAAGCCGAAAACGTTATCAACCTGCAGGTAAAGAATACGGGCAATATTGAAGTACATATAGTGAAAATAGAGACGGAAGTAGTTTTGCCGTACCGCATGGAACAGTTCACGCACCGTCGGTGGCGTCGCACGGTTGCCATCATCTTCGCCATAGACCAATTCTTTACGATAGGCCGCTTCCACGCGCTGGTTTTTAAACTCCAGCCCGGGAAGCTTTATCCCGACCACGGCCAGTAAACCGGTTCCCATCAGCGACCAGACAATCGCGGCAATCACCAGGCCATAAGGCACATGTCCAACAATCGGCAGGTCAGGAACATGGGCAGAGAGCGTTACCAGTACAGGCAGGAAGGCAATCAGCGTCATAATCGCGTTGATAAAGCTGACGCCCATATCTTCCAGCGTAGAAGCAAAACGCATGGTGTCTTCCTGTACACGCTGTGCTGCGCCTTCGATGTGACGCAAATGCTGCCAGTGCGCCATATAGTGTTCGTTCATCGCGGTACGCCAGCGGAACACATAGTGGCTGACGAAGAAGTTGTTCATCACGCCAATGACTACGGCTATCAGCGCAATACCGAGAAAAATGCCCACTTCATGATAGAACTGCTCAATCTTCACCTTGTGTGGTGCGCTGAGCGCAGTTTGAATCAGGTCATAAAATGGCGCATACCAGGCGTTGACGGCGACGCCGACTTCAACCAGAAACCAGGTCACAAAAATAATCAGCGATGTGCCCAGAATAGACCAGTACTGCCAGCGGTGTGGACTGTAGAGAAACCAGAACAGCGCGAACACCCCGACACAAAGAATGTAGTACGCATAAAAAATCAGGTAATCCAACGACCAAAAACGCGCTGCGCTAATAGGTACGTCTCCCGACGCGCCGGTAATATGTGCAACCCAGGCTCCCCCACCTGCTTGCCAGAATACAACGGCGACCAGTGCCCAAATAAATGCCGAAATAAAGAACGGCCCCGGCTTTGGGAAAAAAGACTTAAACATAGTGCTCTCCTGCTAACTTCTTATCGTTATGACGACTGCTGTGCATTTGCCACCGTAGAGTGCGGAGGCCAGACGGCTTACGCCCAAAAACACAAGCTGAAACCGACAATTGTGACCAAAACCGAGGCACTTAGTTCGCACCTCGGTTATGAAGAATTGTTTCTGTGGTTTTCACACTCGACAACGTTCCAGTATGTGCAGATTATCACAGCGTGAGATCACAAAAGCGAACATCCGCAATCCAGGAAACTCCTGTGTTTACTCATCGTTACGTTTTTCCCACTATCATTGGTTGATAAGCGCTTTGCAATACGCCGATGAGTAGTATAAATACGCATACGCACGACATCCTTTTTCACTTTCTCTAACTCATGGACACCACCGTTGAAACGTAGTCTGCTTTTTTCTGCCGCGCTGTGTGCGGCGTCATTGACATCTGTCCAGGCGGCACAGCCTATAACCGATCCGGTCTTCGCCTCTGATATCGTTGATCGTTATGCCGACCATATATTTTACGGCAGTGGTGCTACGGGGATGGCGCTCGTGGTGATTGATGGTAATCAGCGTGTATTTCGCAGTTTTGGTGAAACACGCCCCGGCAATAATGTTCACCCGCAACTGGATTCCGTAATCCGCATTGCCTCAATTACCAAATTAATGACCAGCGAAATGCTGGTGAAATTACTCGATCAGGGCACGGTCAAACTCAACGATCCATTGAGTAAATATGCACCTCCTGGCGCACGCGTACCCACTTATCAAGGAACACCAATTACGCTGGTGAATCTGGCGACGCATACCAGCGCACTGCCGCGCGAACAGCCAGGCGGCGCGGCCAAGCGCCCGGTGTTTGTCTGGCCAACCCGCGAGCAGCGCTGGAGCTATCTCTCAACGGCTACGCTTAAAGCCGCACCAGGATCGCAGGCTTCTTATTCCAACCTGGCGTTTGATCTGCTGGCCGATGCGCTGGGTACCGCGTCAGGTAAGCCTTATCCGCAGCTGTTTGAAGAAAAAATCACCCGTCCGCTGGGGATGAAAGACACCACCTTTACGCCATCTCCCGATCAGTGCCGACGCCTGATGGTCGCGGAAAAAGGCGCCAGCCCTTGTAACAATACGCTGGCAGCGATGGGCAGCGGCGGCGTCTATTCAACGCCTGGCGATATGATGCGCTGGATGCAGCAGTATCTCTCCTCTGACTTTTATCATCGTAGCCAGCAGGCCGACCGGATGCAGACGCTGATTTATCAACGTACGCAGTTAACTAAAGTGGTGGGAATGGATGTTCCAGGCAGAGCCGATGCGCTTGGTTTGGGCTGGGTTTACATGGCGCCGAAGAATGGCAGACCGGGAATTATTCAAAAAACCGGTGGCGGCGGTGGCTTCATTACCTATATGGCGATGATCCCACAGCAAAACGTTGGGGCATTTGTCGTAGTGACGCGCTCTCCGCTGACCCGTTTTACCAATATGAGCGACGGTATCAACGAACTGGTTGCAGAGTTGAGTGGGTACAAACCACAGGTCGTTCCTGCATCCTGATTCAATACTCAGAAGGCAAACGGTTAATGCACACCAGTTTGCCTTTATTCATTTCAATGTAACCGCCTTTACGCAATGCTGCGAGAACCTCAGCGACAACCGAGCGTGAAATTCGTGTGCGTTGGTGAATATAGTTCATAACGCCAATGCGTGAACGAAGGGCTTCATCCCATTTCGTCATAGAGATCAATGTCGCGCGAATCTGATCGTAGGAGTTATTGCCGATCAACTGCAGATCGCGTAATTCAAGCATGGAGTTTTGCCATGCCAACCAACAAAAAGCTTCACGCCAAAGCTGGCACTCTTCAATTATATTAATTGTTTGCGAGGCAGGTAGATGGTATCCCGTACAATCGCTTTCCGTGATTAATCTGTATTGTATATCTGTTTTTATCACACCATCTGAAAGCCCCATAATAAACGGTGCCTGCGCAATACCGACCAGCACATTCTCCCCTCGCCTCAGAGAAATTACACCATTTAAAATGATAAAGGTATCGTCACTGTTTATATCACTGGAATAAATTATTTCTTTATCGTTATCACACTCAAAGTGTTTGCCATATTTCGACAAACATTTATCAAGCTTACCAAATTCCACAAGCGGTTTATTTGCAGACAACATCTGGGCATTCCTTGCAATAAATGCCCGTCAAATCCGTGACGGGCATTTTTCTGAGTTAGATTATCTTTTCTTTAACAACGAGAGATGTCTTACCAGGTATATTTAACACCAACATTTGCAGACCAGTCTTGATCTACATCGCCACCACCGAGGTAGTTAGCATCGGTGTATGCGCTGAAGTTTTTGGTAAAGCTGAACTGAGTACCCAGTCCAACACGTACTGCAGAACCTTCTACACCGTTGTCGATAGAATCGCCGTTTACGTCAGAATCGTTGTTAGAGTCGTCGTAAACGTAGGCCAGTTTGAAGTACGGAGTCAGCGCCTGGTCGTCGCTGTAGGCGAAGGTATAACCTGCATCGACACCGAGTTCATAGCGCATGCTGTCATAAGACTGACCGTCAACTTTCATGTCGTTGCTCAGCTTATAATCATCACCAGACTGGAACAGACCGGATACGCTGCCGTATGGCGTTACGTAACCTGCGTCACCCAGCTTCAGGTCGTAACCCAGTTTCAAGCCAAAGCCCCAGGCATCAGAAGAGGTGCTGCCATCAACATACTGACCGTTGCTCATGTTAGCAGTCAAATCGTTGTTGAAGTGAGAGTAGCTTAAGTTACCGTCAACAAAGATGTTGTTGGCAAAGTGAGCAGAAGAGTAGATGTAGGCAGTCTGGCTATCCTGATCCACCTGACCGGTACGGTCGCTCATATCACCTTTCGCGAAGCCTGCTGCAGCACCGACAATCCACTTAGCGTTGTTACCATCAATTTTGGAATCAACACCGACCATGATGCCGTTAACATCCTGATCGTAGTTAATGGTGCCATTATCTGCATCGAAGCTACCACCGAAGTAGCTAACCCATGCACCACCGTTATCAACCAGACCATGACGCGCGTTAGTCAGACGAGTACCAACGGTATCTTGTTCCAGGTTCCAGATATTGGTGTTAGCAGACGGAATGCTCAGCGCCATGTTCGCGTAGTCTGTCAGTTCCATCTGCTGCAGAACAACGGTGTTACCCTGCTGCTGCGCCTGGTAGGTGTAAGCACCCAGATCAGCTTTGTTGGCTGCAGAGAAGGTCGCAGTGCTGTTCGCGTCGTTAACGTAGACCAGCTCGTTACCTTTGTAATCCGCAACAGAACCTGCGCCAGTCGCGTTGTCGATGCGGACTTTGTAGTTACCGGTTGCCGCCGCTACATGGTCACCATAGTTATCAACTTCAGACTGATCGCCTGAGGTGTCGGAATCGCCGTTACCGTTGATAGTCAGATGACCATCAGAGTTCATCGCGATCACGCCATAACCGTAGTTAGACTGAGATTTATCGTTAGTGCGGTCGTTAGTCAGGTCAGCATTCAGCACATAGTTGGTGCTGTTGATGTCGAAAACGCCTGCATTAACATTGTTGTATGCATCGGTATAGCTGGTCAGGTTCAGGGTATCAACCTGCAGCGCATCACCAGTGCTGTTACCAACATCCAGAACACCGTTGTTAGTAACGTTGATGGTATTTGCATACAGGGCAGCGCTACCTACACTCCAGCCAGCAGCAACATCATCAGCAATCGTAACAGTACTGTTGTCAATAGACAGCGTATCCGTTGCAACATGACCATCTTCGTTGATGTTCAGTGCAGAACCACCGGTCAGGCCAATAGTGTCGGAGATCAGGATAGAATCACCCACGTTGACGACAGAACCGCTGTTGATGCTCAGGGTATCAATCAGGGAAGTTTTGGTGGTATCCCACTGTGAAGCACCGTTCAGCGTGACGTTGAACAGGCCGCTCTGGTAGACAGCGTTGCCCACTACATGACCATTTTCGTCATAAGAAGTTGTGTCGCTATCAATACCGTAGGTTGAATCCGGCCACAGGCTGTTAGCGGTGATGTCGATCAGCGTAGCGGTGGCTTCAGTGCCTGCAGCGTAGCTGTCATAAACGCCGTCACCATCGGTGTCAACCTGGTGCACGGACATTGCCGCGCCGACCCACTTACTGCCATTGTTCAGGGTCAGATCCAGACGGTCAGTACCGTCCCAACCATTGGTATCCAGGTCAGCATCGGTATCACGATAAGTGTCAGCACCGTTCGGGAAGAAGTTCTCATCGAAGTTGCTGGAGAACAGCACGTCACCCATCAGCGTGGAATTATCAAACGTGGCAGTGGTCTGCATCGCGTTATCCGCATCCGGATGTGCAATAACCGCTAATGCAATATCGTCAGCGTTCCAGCCATTACCGTTGTAGTCGCTTGCATTGCTGGTGTTACCAAACCAGCCGGTGGTACCTTCGTCAGACCATGAGCCAGAGGTCACGGTAGAATCGCTGACAGCGATAGTGTTGTTAAATACTTCACTGCTGTTTACGCCAGTGCTGACGGTATTATCGTCAATATCTGCCCACTCGTAACCCTGAGTCAGGGTAATGCCAGCGACGTGAGAGTTGGCGGAGATAGACAGATCAACTTCTTGATCCAGCGTGATAGCCGTACCCAGGTTATAAACGTCGACAACGTGCGTGTCAGCTGCGTCATTATACGTACCGTTGTAGGTATAATGTTCGTAGTTGTCATCGATAGTTGAGTTGATGACGTTCATCGCCAGGCGATCGTAGTAATAGTCAGTCCCCGTACGGTTAGTACAATCCGTGGTCATACATTCGGATGTCACCATACCGTGAATGGTGCTGTTTTTAATCGTCAGGCTGTTATTATTGGTGTTAGTAGACAGCCCATCATCCAGATAATAAGTAGAAATAACGCCGTTGACAGTGGCGTTATTGATTACCGGATAAATATCACCGTTATAAATACTATCGGTATCGTAATTGTTCCAACCGACATATCCATCATAATAGACGCCATCCGCATAAGATGCGTCATTATAATGAGCAAACGTTGTGTAGGTGGTCCCAGAGATATCAGTTGAAGCATTCGCCTGAGAAGTGATTGCCAAAGTGCAGGCTAATGCTAATTGTGATACTACAAGCTTCTTTTTCCAAGTGTGCATTTGTCATCCCTCCTCAGGGACGTAATATAGTTGATCCATCAATTATCAATGCAAAGAAAACATTTTATGTTTCGCGGGAAGGATTATGCGGTTTCACAAAGGAAAGGTTCAATTATTCTTTGGCTTAAGTCCGATTACGGACAATAGATATGCAAATTATTCGAAACGGAAAATAAACGTAAAAATCTTTTTTATTTTAGACAGTTACATGTAAAACCATTGGCAAAACAATATATTGAACTTATGATTAACTTAAAAATCAAACGTCAGCAAATAAATACCGTTAAATCCCGCCACTTAATTAAAAATTAAATTAAACTAAATTCACCATAAAACTAATCACTATTTAAAATAGTCATAATTGCAAAAATAGAGATAACACATAATACCAAGCATTGGTAACATCACCATAACCTCGGCATAACGCCAACTTTCGTAAACCTCTCGCCCTCAGGTTCGGGTATACTACGGCCTTCGATTCCACAAACATCAGGCATACCATGACAGACCTAATCCAACGCCCTCGTCGCCTGCGCAAATCCCCTGCGCTGCGCGCTATGTTTGAAGAGACAACACTCAGCTTAAATGACCTGGTGTTGCCGATCTTTGTTGAAGAAGAACTCGACGATTACAAAGCTATCGACGCCATGCCCGGCGTGATGCGCATACCAGAGAAACACCTGGCGCGCGAAATCGAACGTATTGCTAATGCAGGCATCCGCTCGGTCATGACCTTCGGGATTTCTCATCACACCGATGAGACCGGCAGCGATGCCTGGAAAGAAGACGGTCTGGTGGCGCGCATGTCGCGTATCTGTAAGCAGACCGTACCGGAAATGATCGTCATGTCCGACACCTGTTTCTGTGAATACACCTCGCATGGTCACTGCGGCGTGTTATGCGATCACGGCGTTGATAACGATTTAACCCTTGCCAACCTCGGCAAACAGGCAGTTGTTGCCGCCGCAGCGGGCGCAGATTTCATCGCCCCTTCCGCCGCAATGGACGGCCAGGTACAGGCGATTCGCCAGGCGCTGGACGCCGCGGGATTCACCGATACTGCGATCATGTCCTACTCCACCAAGTTTGCCTCTTCTTTCTACGGCCCGTTCCGTGAAGCCGCAGGCACGGCGCTGAAAGGCGATCGTAAAACGTATCAAATGAACCCGATGAATCGCCGTGAAGCGATTCGCGAATCGCTGCTGGATGAAGCCCAGGGCGCAGACTGCCTGATGGTCAAACCGGCTGGCGCGTATCTCGATATTCTGCGTGATATCCGCGAGCGCACCGAGCTGCCGATTGGCGCTTATCAGGTCAGCGGTGAATACGCGATGATCAAATTCGCGGCGATGGCAGGTGCAATAGATGAAGAGAAAGTGGTTCTGGAAAGCCTAGGCTCGATCAAACGCGCTGGCGCGGATCTGATCTTCAGCTACTTCGCACTGGATCTGGCTGAGAAAAAAATCCTGCGCTAACCACTTTGTTGCCGAATGGCGACTTCACCTTATCGGGCCGACAGTTCCAGGCCCGATAAGTAAAACCCCACCAACAATCAACCCGCCCGATAAAAAGGCTGATCCCCAAGGATCGTCGCCCGGTGCATAATACGCCGCTGCGGCAGATAATCCGCATTGGCATAATGTTGCGTGACGCGATTATCCCAAATCGCCACATCGTTGGGCTGCCAGCGCCAGCGCACCTGAAACTCCGGTTTGGTGATATGCGCGAATAAAAAGCTTAGTAACGCCTCGCTCTCTTTTTCCGTCACATCGACAATTCGCGTAGTAAATCCCTCATTCACAAACAGTGCCTGTTTACCGCTTACCGGATGGGTCCGCACCACCGGATGTAGCAACGGTGGATGTTTAGCGACGGCCTCCAGCCAGCGCTGATGCTCTTCTGGTGTCTTGCGGTATTTATATTCCTGGAATGACTTACGGAAATCATGCTCTGCCCGCAGGCCACTCAACAGCTGACGAAACGGCTCAGACAATGCCTCATAAGCGGCAATTCCGCTAGTCCATAGAGTGTCTCCCCCGGCCGATGGCAGCTCTTTTGCTGCCAGAATCGCCCCGGCAGGCGGCGTGTCGATAAAGGTGACATCGGTGTGCCAGTTGTCGTTATCCGGCGGATTATCGTTATGGGTATCCAGTACGATAATTTCCTCTACCCCTTCGGCATGCGGATAGACAGGGTGAATATGCAGATCGCCGAAACGCAGCGCCAGTGCCCGCTGCTGTTGTGGCGTAATCACCTGCTCCCGCAAAAACACCACCTGGTGGCGCAGTACCGCATGATAAAGCTGTTCAAACTGATTATCGCTCAGCGGACGCGTCAAATCCGCACCAGTGATTTGTGCGCCAATGTACGGCCCCAGCGGGGTAATGCTCAGACGTTCACTCATTGTACTTCTCCATGCCAGGGCGTCAGGCGACGCTGAAGCGCGCGCAGACCCAGCTCTAAAATAAATGCGATAACGGCAATGACCGCAATCCCTGCCAGCACCACATCCGTTGCCAGAAACTCACCGGCTGACTGCACCATAAATCCTAACCCTCGCGTGGCCGCGATCAGTTCAGCTGCCACCAGCGTCGACCACCCCACGCCCAGTCCAATACGCAACCCGGTAAGAATTTCCGGCAAGGCACCCGGTAAAATCACAAACCACAGCACCTGCGCACGGCTGGCCCCCAGCGACTGCGCGGCCCGGATTCTCACCTGCTGCGCACTTTTTACCCCCGCCAGAGCCGACATCGCCACAGGGGCGAAAATCGCCAGATAGATCAGCAGGATCTTGGAGGTTTCACCGATGCCAAACCAAATGACCATCAGCGGTAAATAGGCCAGGGGAGGAACCGGACGATACAGTTCAATGATCGGATCGAGAATGCCGCGCATCGTAGGACTCAGCCCCATCGCGATCCCAACCGGAACGCCCAGCAGCACTGCCGCCAGCAGCGCGATAACAATACGCGTCAGACTCGCCGCCAGATGCTGCCACAGCGTGGCATCCATAAACCCTTGCGGCCCGGCAATGACGATCAGCTTTTGTAAAACCTGTCCCGGCGGCGGTAAAAACAGCGGACTGATTAACTGCAGCGCCGCCACCGTCCACCACACCGCCAGAATGACGGCCAACGTACCAAGGCTTAAGGTAATCTGCCGCGAGAACGGCCAGCGCCAGTTCAGCACCCGCTGGCGACGGGGTTTATCATTAATCACCACGCTCATGAGAATGCCTCCCGTTGTTCAAAGACCCGACCTAACACATACTCGCGCATGGCGATAAACTGCGGATCGGACTTAATGCTGCGGCTCGACTCTCCGGCCACAAAACGACGGGCAAAATTAAGCGGCAGTCGTTCCAGCACCCGACCAGGACCTGGCGACAGCAATACCAGCTCTGTCGCCATAAACACCGCTTCTTCGATATCATGGGTAATCAACAACACCTGTTTCCCGGTCTCATACCACAGCTTCAGCAGCAGGGTTTGCATCTGCTCGCGGGTAAAGGCGTCGAGCGCGCCAAAAGGTTCATCCAGCAGCAACAGCTGCGGGTTGGCCGCCAGTGCCCGCGCAATGCCGACACGCTGACGTTGTCCACCGGAAAGCTGCCAGATAAAGCGTTTGCCCGCGCCCTCCAGTCCGACTTTCTGCAACATATCCAGGGCAATACGCTGGCGCTGCGGCTTGTCCACGCCCGCCAGTTGCAGACCAAAAGCCACGTTGTCCTGCACGTTACGCCAGGGCAGCAGACCTTCGTTCTGGAACACGACCCCGCGATCTGCCCCCGGACCGTCAACCCTGTGACCTGCCAGCGTGATGCTGCCATGCTGATACGGCACAAACCCGGCAATCAGATTTAACAACGTGGTTTTCCCACAACCGGAAGGCCCGAGTACCACCAGCAGTTCACCGCTATCGAGCGTCAGGTTGATATCCTCCAGCGCCGGTTTTCCACCGTAGCTGGCAGCAAGATGAGAGATTTGCAGCATCATCGCCTCCTTATTTATTGCACGAAGCGATCGGTCACGTACTGGCTGTAATCTGTCGCGACAGCGGGGACTTTGCCCTGCTCTTTAAGGAACTGCGCGGTGTCGATAATCGCTTTGTTCACCGGGCCGGTTAGCTCAGCGGTTTGCTGTTGCGGTGTCAGGTAAGTGTTACCTTTCACCAGCCCCGGTACATCCGCCTCCGGTACGCCGCTCAAACGTGACAGTTTGCTGATATTCTCCGGCTGCTTCAGCCATTCATCAGGATTAGCGATATAAGGCTGCTGGGCATCGATAGCGCTTTTGGCAAAGGCTTTCACCACCTCAGGATGCTTCTCGGCAAAATCTTTGCGCACCACCCACACGTCCAGCGTCGGTGCCCCCCACTCGCCAACCTGCGAGGAGTCGGTTAACACCTTGCCGTCTTTTTCCAGCGCGTTGACCGCAGGTGCCCAGACATACGCACCATCAATATCTCCGCGCTGCCATGCGGCAATAATCGCCGGTGGTTGCAGGTTCACAATCTCCACCTGGCCGGGTTTAATCCCCCAATGTTTCAACGCCGCCAGCAGGCTGTAATGGGTGGTGGAAATAAACGGCACGGCAATGCGTTTGCCAATCAAATCTTCCGGTTTACTGATGTTTTTCTTCACCACCAGCGCCTCAGAATTGCCGAGCTTTGATGCCAGCAGGAAAACCTCAATAGGCACCTGCTGACTGGCAGCGACCGCCAGCGGGCTGGAGCCAAGATTACCGATCTGCACATCACCGGATGCCAGCGCACGAACGATGCTCGCCCCGCTGTCGAATTTGCGCCAGTCAACGGTCGCCCCGCTCTCTTTGGCAAACGTGTTGTCCGCCTGCGCCACTTTGGCAGGTTCGGCGGAGGTCTGATAAGCAACGGTGACGTTCACTGCCTGCGCCTGAAATGCGATGAATGCCAGTGCGGCAAGAAGTGCGTTACGCGATGAAATAGCCATGATTGTCTGCTCCCCTGTCTTGTTATAGGGGCAGTATTTCGTTGCGGCACAATTTGATAAAGGAATTAAAAATTCTGGCTAAGAACAAAGCGTTTTTAGAAAAAAAACGGCAATAGTTAGCTATTTCGCTCATTACAGAACGTAGGCCGGATAAGGCGCTTGCGCCGCCATCCGGCAATCAATGCCTTATGCGCTGTGCTTATCAGGCCTACACTCGCTACAACACCCGGCAAATTATTGCGATTTTGTTACATTCGTTACATATCCGCGCCACGATGATTGCCAGCGCGGCGCTGGCAGGCATCATAGAGGCCATTGTCAGCAAGAGAGCAATATCATGATTCATGTTGTGCTGGTGGATGACCATGTGGTGGTGCGTTCCGGCTTTGCGCAATTACTCAGTCTCGAAGACGATCTGAACGTTACCGGTCAGTACAGCAGCGCGGCGGAAGCCTGGCCTGCACTTCTGCATGATGATGTCAGCGTCGCGGTAATGGATATCGCCATGCCGGATGAAAATGGCCTGAGCCTGTTAAAACGACTGCGGACACAAAAGCCCGGTTTTCGCGCCATTATTCTCAGCATTTATGACTCGCCCACGTTTGTGCAAAGCGCGCTGGACGCAGGCGCCAGCGGCTACCTGACCAAACGCTGCGGCCCGGAAGAACTGGTGCAGGCTGTACGCTCAGTAGGCATGGGCGGCCATTACCTGTGCGCCGATGCGCTGCGTGCGCTACGCGGCGGCGAGCAGCCCGCGCAGGTTCTGGAAGTTCTGACCCCGCGCGAGCGTGAAGTGTTTGATCTGTTGGTCAAAGGCGACAGCGTAAAAGAGATCGCCTTCAAGCTCGACCTCAGCCACAAGACGGTGCACGTTCATCGCGCGAACGTGCTGGGCAAACTGCAATGCCACAGCACCATCGATCTGGTGCATTTTGCCCTCGACCACCAGCTATTGACGGGGCATTAATGTCGCGTAACCTTCGGCATTGGGTTATTTCTCTGTTTATTCTGCTGGCCTGGGGATCGGGCTGGCTGATGCTGTGGACGCTGGGGTTTTACCTGACCCACAACGGCCAGCAGGCGGCGCTATTTCTGCCACACGGCGTCTATCTCGCGCTGTTAATTCTGCTTTCTCGCCGTTACTGGCCCGCGCTGATACTACCGCCGGTGTTGATGTTGTTCTGGCTGCACAGCGAGCAATTATTGAATGGCTATATCCTGCTGGCTGCGCCGTTAATTAGCCTGATTCCAGCGAGCATCGGCCAGTCATACTGGCACCGCTTTCCCCTTTACTGGCAACGCTTAACGCTGCTGCTGGCCGCCGTAACGCTCACCTCATTGCTCAATACTGCCCTGCTTTCACCGTTTATCCAGAGCCCGGCAACGCTGATTGGCCTGGCGTCGTTTACCGGCGGCGTGTTGCTGACGCCGTTTGTCTATCTGATCTATGAATTTCTGCGCCAACAGCACCGCTATCATCTGCTCGGGCTGGATACCACCAATCCCCCGCTGCGCACTTCGCTTATTATCTGGTGTAGCCTGTTTTTTATTATTGGCATCGGTACTCAGATGGTGCTGTCGCCAGAGATCGAGCGCCTGTTGCTGATCGTGGTGTTCTTACCGAACGTGGTGATGGCGTGGAAATTTGGCTGGCAGGGTGGCGTGTTGTCAGGATTGCTCGGCAGTATGATGATCACCATCGCCCGGCAAATCGGTGTCGGGTTCAGTAATTTACTGGAGCTGGAGATTTTCCTCGCCACCCAGGCTCTGCTGGGTATAGGGCTGGGGATCGCCATCAGCCGCCAGCAGCATTTGGCGCAAAACCTGCACCATTATCGCCAGCGTCTGGAAACCGAACTGGCGGCGCGTCGCGCGCTGACCGAACAGCTGATCCGCACCGAAGAAAACACGCGCAAAAGCCTGGCGCGGGAACTGCACGACGAAATTGGTCAGAACATCACCGCCATTCAAATTCAGTCGCAACTGGTCAAACGCGCACCGGGTCGTGAGCAAACGCTTGAGGCTGCGAATCAAATCAACGACCTGGCCCGGCGTATTCATCACTCCACCCGTCAGTTGCTGCGCCAACTACGCCCCCCCGCGCTCGATGAACTGTCTTTTAAAGATGCACTACATCATCTGGTGAATGAATTTGCTTTTGCTGAACGGGGTATTCGCTGCCGCTTTGATTATCAGCTAGAAAATACGCCAGAAAACGAAACGGTGCGCTTCACGCTGTATCGCCTGTTGCAGGAGTTACTCAATAACGTCTGTAAACATGCCGATGCCAGCGATGTGTCGATTACGCTGCGCCAGCGGGAAAATTGCTTGTTTCTGGACGTCGCTGACAACGGCGTTGGTATTCTGCCAGAAAAAATTCCCGGTTTCGGTATCCAGGGGATGCGTGAGCGGGTGAGCGCCCTTGGCGGTGAACTGACGCTCGAATCAAACAATGGCACGCGAGTAATTGTTAACCTGCCCACAAATTTGCAACAAACCAGTCGCTAACCAGGAAAAAGTCTTAGTCACTGCGGACTTTCTCTCATCCCCTTTTGCTTTCACTTTCCTATAGTCAGCACAAACGGAGACTGCCATGCATACACGCTCAGCCAGCGAAACAGACCAACAATACCGGGCGCTACGCCCCCGGCTGCTGATGTGTATGGTAATTGGTTACGCCGCGTTTTATCTGACGCGCAAAAGCGTTAACTATGTCCTCCCGGCGCTACAAACAGACCTGGGTCTGGATAAGGGCGATATCGGCTTGCTCGGGTCACTGTTTTATCTGACCTATGGTCTGTCGAAATTTACCGCCGGGCTGTGGCACGACAGCCACGGACAGCGCGCGTTTATGGGTATTGGTCTGTTTGCCACCGGCGTTTTAAACGTGCTGTTCGCCTTTGGTGAATCGCTGACGCTGCTGCTGGTGGTCTGGACGCTGAACGGATTTTTTCAGGGCTGGGGCTGGCCGCCCTGTGCCCGACTGCTGACCCACTGGTACTCGCGCAACGAACGTGGCTTCTGGTGGGGCTGCTGGAATATGTCGATCAACATCGGTGGCACCATTATCCCGCTGATTAGCGCTTTTGCCGCCCACTGGTGGGGCTGGCAGGCGGCCATGCTGGCACCGGGGATAATCAGTATGGCACTGGGAATCTGGCTCACCCTGCAATTGAAAGGCACGCCCCAGGAAGAAGGATTACCCACGGTTGGGGAATGGCGGCATGACCCGCTGGAGCTGCGTCAGGAACAGCAAAGCCCGCCGATGGGGCTGTGGCAAATGTTGCGCACCACCATGCTGAAAAACCCGATGATCTGGCTGCTCGGCGTGTCGTATGTATTGGTCTACTTGATCCGCATTGCGCTCAACGACTGGGGCAACATCTGGCTGACGGAAAGCCACGGCGTGAATCTGCTCAGCGCCAATGCCACGGTGATGCTGTTTGAAGTTGGCGGCTTGCTGGGGGCGCTGTTTGCCGGATGGGGATCGGATCTGCTGTTCAGCGGTCAGCGTGCGCCGATGATTTTGCTGTTCACGCTGGGGCTGATGGTTTCCGTCGCCGCACTGTGGCTGGCACCAGTGCACCACTACGCGCTACTGGCAGTGTGTTTCTTTACCGTGGGCTTTTTTGTGTTTGGCCCACAAATGCTAATTGGCCTCGCAGCCGTTGAATGCGGACACAAAGCGGCGGCAGGTTCAATTACCGGTTTTCTCGGGCTGTTCGCCTATCTGGGGGCCGCGCTGGCGGGTTGGCCGCTGTCGTTGGTCATAGAACATTACGGCTGGTCGGGAATGTTCAGTTTGCTCTCGGTTGCCGCTGTCTTTATGGGTTTATTGCTGATGCCGTTGCTCATTGCGGGCATTACCCCTTCTCTCAGTCAAAGGATAAAACAATGAAACTGACGCTTACCTCTACCCTGATTGCTTCCGCTCTGACGCTGGCGGCCTTCAGCAACGCAGCCCAGGCGCAGGGCCGTCTGGTGGTGTATTGCAGCGCCACCAACGAGATGTGCGAAACCGAAACCAAAGCCTTCGGTGAAAAATATGATGTGAAAACCTCATTCATTCGCAACGGCTCGGGCAGTACGCTGGCGAAAGTGGATGCCGAGAAGAAAAACCCGCAGGCGGATGTGTGGTACGGCGGTACGCTGGATCCGCAATCCCAGGCCGGTGAAATGGGTCTGCTGCAGCCGTATAAATCACCAAACCTCGAACAGATCATGGAGAAATTCCGCGATCCCGCGAAGGTCAAAGGTAACCTCTCTTCGGCGGTTTACGTCGGTATTCTGGGCTTTGGCGTCAACACCCAGCGCCTGAAAGAGAAAAACCTGCCGGTGCCAAAATGCTGGAAGGATCTGACCAAACCGGAATACAAGGGCGAAATCCAGATTGCTGACCCGCAAAGCTCCGGTACCGCCTACACCGCGCTGGCGACCTTTGCTCAACTGTGGGGTGAAGATCAGGCCTTTGATTACCTGAAACAGCTCAATGCCAACGTCTCTCAATACACCAAATCCGGCATTGCCCCGGCGCGTAACGCCGCTCGCGGCGAAACGGCTATCGGCATTGGCTTCCTGCACGACTACTCGCTGGAAAAAGAACAGGGCGCACCGCTGGAGTTGATTTCCCCCTGCGAAGGCACCGGGTATGAAATCGGCGGCGTCAGCATCCTGAAAGGTGCGCGCAACGTCGACAACGCCAAACTGTTCGTTGACTGGGTGCTGTCGAAAGACGCACAGGAGCTGGCGTGGAAGAAAGGGAAATCCTATCAGATCCTGACCAACACCACCGCCGAGACCTCTCCTAACTCGCTGAAGCTCGACGACCTGAAGCTTATCAATTACGACATGGATAAGTACGGCTCGACTGACGTACGTAAGGCGTTGATCAATAAGTGGGTTAGCGAAGTTAAGATGGGTAAATAAGCCCACGTTGCGTTCATTTGCCGGGTGCGGTGTAAACGCCTTACCCGGCCTACATTACCGGAAACGCTATGTCACACACACTTGCACTCCATCCCGTGAAAAAACGGGATGCGATATTTCTTTGGGTTTTGCTCGGCTGGCTGGCGTTTGCCCTGCTGCCTAGCTGGAGCCTGGACTACGGTCTGCTGGAGTCAACGCGGGAAGAAATACTCGCCGCCTACGGCTGGTCGCAGTTTAATATCAGTTGGCTGTGGTATCTGCTGCCAAGCCTGCTGCTGGTGCGCCCATTCCATGAAGCCAGGCGCGAACAGCGCAGCCGCCATTATCTTGACGCGGGTTGGGCATTTTTCTGTATGGCCTTTATTGTCGCCAGCGCCACCCTTGAGGGTCGCGGCTTAGGCTATGCCACCATCGTGCTGTTTGTCGCGCTTGGCGCAATCATGACCCTGGCGCTCACCCGCCTCGAATGGCTGGGCGGTGACCGTTTCGTCATCGGCTCGCTTACCGCGATTGTCGCGCTGATCGGTATTTTTATCGTCTGGCCGAGCATCGCCATTTTCATTCCGATGTTCACCAACGACGCCGGGGAATTTGCCCCGCTGGCGTTTATGAATGTGCTGTCGCAGGCGCATATCATTCAGGTGATCCTCAACTCGATTATGCTGTCGATTGCCGTCGGCGTCGGCTGTACCTTCTTTGGTCTGGTACTGGCTATCTACACCACCCGTATCGCCAGACGCAGCGCCATAATCGGACGTATCTTCTCGATTTTGCCGATCGTCACTCCGCCGTTTGTCGTCGGTTTAGGCGTCACGCTGATGATGGGACGCTCCGGTTACATCACCGAGTTTATGGTCGAATGGTTTGGTTTAACCAACACCAACTGGCTGTATGGCTTTACCGGCATCTGGCTGGCTCAGGTTCTGGCCTTTACGCCGATGGCGTTTATGATCCTCGACGGAGCAATCAAAACCATTCATCCGTCGCTGGAAGAAGCGTCATACACCCTGCGTGCCAGCCGCTGGCAGACCTTTAACGGCGTGTTTGTCCCGCTGCTGAAACCCGCACTGGCTAACGCTTTTTTGATTGTGGTCGTGCAGTCACTGGCCGACTTTAGTAACCCGCTGGTGCTCGGCGGAAACTTCGACGTGCTGGCAACGCAAATCTACTTCTACATCACCGGTTCGCAGCTTGACTACCAGGCCGCCAGTACGCTGGGTGCCTTCCTGCTGCTGTTTTCGCTGCTGGTGTTCTGCGTGCAGTATATGTGGATTGGTAAACGCTCATACGTCACCGTTTCCGGCAAATCCTACCGGGGCGACGTACAGCCGTTGCCGGTAACGCTGGTATGGAGTGTGGTCGCGCTGCTGGCAGTGTGGATTGCCTTTAACGCCCTGCTCTACGGCAGCATTTTCTACGGCAGTTTCACCGTCAACTGGGGCGTGGACTACACCCTGACGCTGGCGAACTTTACCAAACTGTTCGGTCAGGGGATGAGCGACGGCGCGTGGCCTTCACTGCTCGACACCCTGCTCTACGCCGGGATTGCCGCGCCGATCACCGCGATCTTCGGTCTGCTGATCGCATGGATCGTGGTGCGCCAGCAGTTTAAAGGCAAGAAGACCATCGAGTTCACCACCATGCTGTGCTTTGCCGTTCCGGGCACCGTCGCGGGCGTGTCGTACATTCTGGCCTTTAACAGCGCCCCAGTGTATCTCACCGGCACCGCCGCCATCGTGATTATCTCGATGGTGATGCGTAACGTCCCGGTCGGCATTCGCGCGGGCATCGCGGGCTTGGGCCAAATCGATAAATCACTGGATGAAGCCTCACTCAGCCTGCGCGCCGGTTCTCTGCGTACTATTACGCACATCCTGCTGCCGCTGCTGCGCCCGGCGATCCTCTCGGCGCTGATTTACAGCTTTGTGCGCGCCATTACCACCGTCAGCGCCATTGTGTTCCTCGTCACGCCGGATACCCGCGTAGCGACGGCTTACATCCTCAACCGCGTGGAAGATGGCGAATACGGTGTGGCGATTGCCTACGGTTCCATTCTGATCGTGGTGATGCTGGCGATTATTTTCATCTTTGACTGGCTGATCGGTGAATCACGAACCTCCCGTTCAAAAGCCAAAAACCAGGCGTAATGGAGCGCACTATGACTCAGAAAAATTTCGTTGAACTGCGCAACGTCACTAAACGATTTGGCAGTAATACGGTAATCGACAATATCAACCTCACCATCCCGCAGGGGCAAATGGTGACGCTGCTCGGCCCGTCCGGCTGCGGCAAAACCACTATTTTGCGCCTGGTTGCCGGGCTGGAAAAACCGAGCGAAGGGCAAATTTTCATTGATGGCGAAGACGTCACCCATCGCTCTATTCAGCAGCGCGATATCTGCATGGTGTTTCAGTCCTATGCCCTGTTCCCGCATATGTCGCTGGGAGAGAATGTCGGTTATGGCCTGAAAATGCTCGGCGTACCGCGCGCAGAGCTGAAAGCCCGCGTCAAAGAGGCGTTGGCGATGGTGGATCTGGAAGGATTCGAAGACCGCTTTGTCGATCAGATCTCCGGCGGGCAGCAGCAGCGCGTGGCGCTGGCCCGCGCGCTGATCCTCAAGCCGAAAGTGCTGCTGTTTGATGAGCCGTTGAGTAACCTCGACGCCAACCTGCGTCGCAGCATGCGCGACAAGATCCGCGAGTTGCAAAAGCAGTTTGATATCACCTCGCTGTACGTCACCCACGATCAGAGCGAAGCCTTTGCGGTTTCTGATACTGTGCTGGTGATGAACAAGGGACACATCATGCAGATCGGCTCACCGCAGGATCTTTACCGCCAGCCCGCCTCCCGCTTTATGGCGAGCTTTATGGGCGATGCCAACCTGTTCCCGGCAACCTTCAGCGACGGATACGTTGATATCTACGGCTATCATCTGCCGCGCCCGCTGCACTTTGGTACACAGGGTGAAGGGATGGTCGGTGTGCGCCCGGAAGCGATCACGCTCAGCGATCGCGGCGAAGAGAGCCAGCGCTGCGTGATCCGCCATGTCGCCTATATGGGGCCGCAGTATGAAGTGACGGTGGAATGGCACGGGCAGGAGATATTATTGCAGGTCAACGCTACGCGTCTGCAACCGGACGTCGGCGAGCAGTATTATCTCGAAATCCATCCGTACGGCATGTTTGTTCTGGCGGATGCGGCATAATTTGTGCCGGGCTACGATCAAACAACGGACCAGATAAAATTAATTTGATTATAGAGAAGGAAAAATCCTTATAAAATATTTATTAAGTAAATACATATAAACTTAATTATTCCAAGCCTGAATCATCCTTAATTGGATTCAGGCTTTTTTATTACTTATGCGATCAGCCGCACAACTTTTACAGAGAAAATAGTATGTCATCACGTTTTCAACGGATGAGAGAGATTCAAAAATGTATTTTTACCAGGAAGAAAACCAAATCACTCAATATATAAGCGAGCACGAATTATGGGTATTGGGTCGTGTCAGCGGGATATACAACAAAACAACACATAAAAACGAAAAAATGTTAGAACCGTTGTGGAGGAGATACGATCGAAGTATCGAGGGGATTTTAATCTTTTATTCAAAGATGGAAGCATCAATTTACTCTGTTTACCTAGAGAAAAAATTTAATGAAAAGTGGAGCGTATATGCACTGAATGATTTTAACATTGGGGAAATGGTAAAAAACAATAAAACCATCAAAAATAGCGATGATTATTATCTGCTGTTGAGTGCAGGATTATGGGCTGATAAACAATGCAATATTATATATCATGGTTATCATTTAGCTCAAGTTGTAATCCCCGTCAAATATACCTTTAGCAGTTTCAGTGAAAATGGAAAATTTCCTATCCTAAAAATACCTGAAAAAGTTACAGATAGATTTCATCAAATGTGGAAGAAAAGATTCCCTGATTTTCTAAGTCATACTCAATCGCAATGTAATTATCATAATGACTATTTAAAAGAACAAAGTCTAATCGCTTATAATAATATGCAATTCAAAGAATCGAATAAAATCGAAGATTGTGTTTATATGGCAACATGGAAAAATGACTGGATTTTTTGTAATCCGGAAAGTTTAAGTTTATTAAAATGAGAATTGTATGGGAATTGCATATTTTTTAAGGGTCGGTGATAAAACAACCTGCGGCGGTACTATTTTAACAGGCTGTACTAATCATATACTCGACGGACAGCCAACGGCACGACATGGCGATAGCTATATATGCGGTAAAGATAAAAAACTCTACCACATAGTAGGAGGACAACCGGGTTATTTTATACATGGTGTTCAAGCTGCCGGAACAGCACATAGCGTTGGCACATGCCCCTGCAAATGCAGATTTATTAACTCAATTTCAAATGTCACTTATTTCTATGAGAGTGAAGTTCTCTCCGCACCTAAGTCAGTCACAAACAGAGTGGTCTCTGTAGCTCCGCAGAACGCGCCAAAACCGCTCACGATGGCACCTGGACCATATTGTCCGGGTGAAGAGGATAAACCGCCTCGTGAGCCTGTCGATGGGGGATTTTGTGTATTGCCCTATGAGTCAAAACCATCAACATATGAGCCGTATATTTTCGTTAACCCCCCCGAGGGTACGAGAGAGCTGTATCACAAACTGAACCCTGATATGAAAAAACAACCTGGTTCAATTCTGATTGTTGTTGATCCTGAAAAGCAAGATCAGCAACAGATTGAAACATTGCAAAAAGCGCGTGATCGAATTGATAAAGCTCTGGCCCCACTTACCTTGCAGGATGCAAAGTTATTGCATGATAACAGAGGAGCCGTGGATGCATTTTCATATCAACTTTTCGGTGATTATTTAGGAAATGCTGGAGATGGTTTTGGATATATTAGTGAGATAGGTAAAAGTTATTACGGAGAAATAAAACAAATATTAATTGAAATTCAGGAGTTATATAAAGATACGTACAGTCATAACAAAGGAATTATATCTGGGGAAGAGTTCTTTGGTCAACGAGCAAGACTGTTTAAAAACCTAGATGCTGTTTTAAACAAATTTTCAAAAACCCAGCTTAATTTAGAAGAATATGATAGTATTAAAAAAGCATTAGGTTTATCTACAAGTTCAATTATGTATAAATGGGATAAAACGGGAATAGATAACATTGAAGGTTATGCTACATATATTGAGCGCTCGGCAAAACTAATGAATCTAATGAAAACTGTTGGTTTTGTTGGCATAGGTTTAGATTTTGCCGGATATACATCAAATGTTTATGATGCCTGTGCAAAAGGCCGTGAAAGTGCATGCAAAAAAGCGGCGATAACAGAGTATAGTAAGTTTGGATTAAAACAGGGGAGTAGTTTACTGGTAGGAGGTACTGCCGGGCGTGCTGCAACTGCGCTTTGTACATGGGTATTAGGGATTTCTACTATAGAAGCAGGCGGAATCGGTGCTACTCTGTGTTTTGTTACAGGGGTTGGTGTTACTATTGCGGCAGGTAAGATTGCAGAAAAATATGGCGAGGACGCTGGTAAAAAATTAGGTAATTATGTAGGAGATCATATTATCTATGAAAACTTTTTTCATTCAAAATGAAGATAATATAAAAATTATTATTAGCTTTGCTTTAATGCTTAATGAATTATTAATAATAATCTTTTATTTTTACAACAAGATAGCATATAAAAAAATTGTTGACATATATGAAAAGGAAATCGGACCATTGCCTGTTACAGCAATAATATGTAAAAATGCAAGTCTATTTACCACACCAGGATTATATCTCACTAAAGTCGCGTTTATTATGGAGACTTTAATTTTCAAATATAATAAAATTTCTAATTATGGTATGAGCATAGAGGGTTATAATTTAATAAGAGGCTTGCCTTGCAAATTAAAACTAGGATTTAAAATTGAAGCAATGCTATGGATTTTATCTATTCCTGTGTTGCTAAGTATGTTTATTGCATTTTGAATAAAGGGACTCCATTGGAGTCCCTTCTTTAATTTTACTTCAATGCACCCTATATCTGGTCAACAATCCAGCCGTATCGCCACATCATTCACTGTAGACCCGATAAACTCTCAGCTTCGCGCTTTTAACGCGGCGATATCCGCAGGCGTGGTGCGACAGCACCCGCCAATTAACCGTGCGCCAGCGGCCTGCCACTGCGGCAGATAATCCGCCAGCTGCGCGCAATGTTCACCGTGATGATGCCAGGTTTTGCTCACGGCATCGTAATGCTCGCCCGAGTTCGGATACACCACAAGCGGCAGCGCCGTTAAACCGTGTAAATGCTGCAACGCAGCGGTGGTGTTTTCCAGCGCAATACAGTTAATGCCTAGCGCCACCACCTGCGGATAACCCGCCAGCAACGCAACCACGTCACGCAGCGGCGTACCGTCGCTCAGGTGCTCGCTGTCGCGCAGGGTAAATGAGAACCACGCCCGCGCACGCGGATATGCGGTCAACAGCTCAGCCAACGCCTCAATCTCGGCAAAATTCGGCAGGGTTTCGCAGGCCAGCAGATCGGCCCCGGCATCCAGCAAGGCTTCCACGCGCGGGCGATGAAACGCCTGAAATGCCTCAACGCTACAATGATAATCGCCACGGTATTCAGAGCCATCCGCCAGATACGCGCCGTAAGGCCCGACGGATCCCGCCACCAGAAGCGTTCCCGCCTGCGGGTTCTCTGCCAGATACGCTTCACGGGCTTTACGCGCCAGCTCCACGCTTTTGCCAATCAGCGCTTTCGACTGCGCTTCATCCAGACCTCGCGCGGCGAAGCCCGCCGGCGTCGCCTGATAGCTGGCAGTGATCGCGCATTGCGCCCCCGCCCGGTAGTAATCAAGATGCACTTCGCGGATAAGCTCCGGGTTTTCTACCAGCACTTTGGCTGACCACAGGCTATCGGCTAAGTTACACCCTCGCGCTTCCAACTCCGTCGCCATCGCGCCATCCAACAGCAGGATATCCTGTTTATCAAGGAGAGCGCGTAACGGATTATTCTGCGACATGTTCTGGCTCCTGTTTTGCGTTTCGGGGTTGAGTAAGGAAATAAGCACCATAGCACAACGCAACAAACGGTAACCCGCACCACAACGCAATTCTCTGCGCTGGATCGAATGCCAGCCCTACACAGGCCACCAGGCACAGCATAAAACCTAATACCGGCACCAGCGGATACCACGGCGCGCGATAATGTAATTCACTCAATGCCTTACCTTGTTGCAGATGACGGCGACGAAAAACAAAATGCGAGGCGCAGATACTCAGCCACACCGCCACCACCGCAAATCCGGAGATTGCCGACAGCGCAACAAATACCGTGTCCGGGGCCACCACGCTGGAAAACAGCGCCAGCACACCACCGAGCATACTGACCGACAGCGCCGTCAGTGGCACGCCGTTTTTCGTTACTCGCGCAAAACAGGCCGGTAGCGTACGTTCATTCGACAACGACCACAGCATGCGCCCGGAGGCATATAACCCGGAGTTCGCTGCAGAAAGAATAGCCGTCAGGATCACGAAGTTAAAAATATCAGCGGCGTACGGGATCCCTACTTTCTCAAACACCAGCACAAACGGGCTTTTCTCCACGCCCGCCTGCTGCATCGGGATCAGCGCTGCCAGCACAAACAAGGTGCCGATAAAGAAAATAATCAGTCGCGCGATGGTAGTACGAATCGCTACCGGGATAACTTTGCGCGGGTTTTCCGTTTCACCGGCGGCAATGCCGATAAGCTCGGTACCCGAAAAAGCAAAGTTCACTGCCACCATAGTCATCAGAATCGGTAAGCCACCGTGCGGGAACCAGCCTTCTGCCGTGATATTACTCAGCCCCGGCGCGGGCGAGCCATCCTGCATCGGAATAAAGCCGAAAATCGCCGCCCCACCGAGGATGATAAAGGCGATGATAGTGACCACTTTGACCAGCGAGAACCAGAACTCCCCTTCGGCAAAAAAGCGCGTGGAGATAACATTCAGACCAAAAATAATCGCGCAGAACACCACGCACCAGACCCATACCGGCACCTGTGGAAACCAGTACTGCATACAGAATCCAGCGGCGGTAAAGCTCGAACCCAGCGCCACGGTCCAGGTCAGCCAGTAGAGCCAGGCCACGGTATACCCGGTAGCCGGACCAAGATAGCGCGCGGCATAAACGTGAAACGCTCCGGTCTCCGGCATCGCGACCGACAGCTCGCCCAGACACTGCATAACCAGCCAGACCACCAGCGCGCCAATCAGATAGGCCAGCAGCGTTCCCGCCGCTCCAGTGGTGGAAATGATGTACCCGGTATTGAAGAATAATCCTGTGCCAATCACGCCGCCCAAGGAAAGCATAATCAGGTGACGCGTTTTCATTGTGCGCTTCAGTGGCGCATTTTGTTGTGTTGTTTGCATATAACCTTCCAAACGTATGGACATCTAAACATCCAAAGAAGGTTTGTTATACCGCGTTTGTTAACAGAATGCAAAGTCAACCCTGCACCAGACGCAGATGCCCGCGTCGGGCGCTTAATAGCGGGTGGGGATTAATAATCAGATACAAAAAGGGCCGCCAGCTCATAACGCCTCCGTTGCCATGTTTTATCTAAACTTTGGCAACACAGTTGACTGACGGCGTTAACCCGGAAGTGGGAATCAAATCTCCCCACTCCCACAACCGGATGAATGCTTAAGCACCGCTGGCCGGGATCGGCATCTGCGATTTGCGGCTCATCAGAATAAATACCGCCAGGCCTGCCAGCAAAATGCCCGGCGCAGAAGCCGCCATCACCCCTACCGTTCCGGTACCGAGCGCTAACATTTTCCCTGCCAGCAGCGGACCGCTCATCGCCCCCAGACGCCCGACTGCGACGGCGGTTCCCACGCCTGTAGCGCGGATCTGCGTGCTGTAAAACAGCGGCGCCAGCGCATACAACACACTTTGCCCGCCGGTGGCGAACATCCCCGCCACAAATCCCGCCATTAGCATGCCGCTCAATGACGACACCGTACCCAGCGCCAGCAGTGAAGCCAACATCCCGGTGTAGATCAGCAGCGACATCACCACCGGGCGCAGTTTATCCATTAACGCCCCGAGAATTAACGTGCCGCTGGCCGCGCCAATTTGCAGAGCAAACATTACGCCTGCCGCCTGCGATGGCCGAAAGCCCTGCTCCACCAGCAGCATCGGCAGCCAGTTGATCAGCATATACACCACCAGCAGGGTGAAGAAATAGCACAACCACAGCAGCAGCGTGGCACTCGCCGTCGCTGGCGCAAACAGGGCGCGCAACGGTGCGGCGGCCACCTGCGTTTGTTGGGTATAAACCTGAGATTCCGGCAGCCAGCGCATCAACAGCGGCACCAGCAGCAGCGGGATCACCCCGCCTACCCAGAACACCGTTTGCCAGGCGGAGGCCAGGCCGCTAAACCCGAGCGCTGCCGCCAGCGCCGCGCCAATCGGCACACCGCAGTACATCAGGCTCACCGCCGTACCACGAAAACGCGGGCCCGCCGCCTCGGAAGTCAGCGCGATCAGATTCGGCAACGCCGCGCCCAGCCCGACGCCGGTCATCAGACGGGCAAACACCAGCGATGAGAAATCCCAGGAAATCGCCGTCGCCAGCGAGAACAGGCCGAACAGCGCCACAGAGGCAATGAGAATACGCTTGCGGCCATAGCGGTCGGCCAGCATGCCGCCCACCAGCGCGCCGGGCAGCAGCCCGAGAATGCCCGCACTGAAGATCCAGCCCATCTGCATTTTATCCAGCGCAAACGCGTGGGCGATACCGACGGCAGCGATACCGGCGGCCTGTAAATCCAGCCCTTCCATCAGGGCAACTAAAAAGCAAAGCCCAACGGTCAACGTCAGGCGGTAAGATGCGGGGGTACGGGTCGTCATAAGATGTCCCTCTGAGGTCACGATGCAGGTGAATCGCGGCTGATACGTTGCCAGCCGCGTAATCATTTTTTATTTGCGGTTGCGCAGGTCCAGCGCTACGTCGACGATCATATCTTCCTGGCCGCCCACCATTCGACGTTTGCCCAGTTCCACCAGAATATCTACTGCGCTCAGGCCATAACGTGCTGCCGCCACTTCGCAATGACGCAGAAAACTGGAGTACACCCCGGCATAGCCCAGCGCCAGCGTTTCACGATCCACCCGCACCGGGCGGTCTTGTAGTGGACGCACTAAATCGTCGGCGGCGTCCATCAGTGCGTAGAGATCGGTTCCGTGCTGCCAACCAAGCTTATCCGCAGCGGCGATAAATACCTCCAATGGCGCGTTGCCCGCGCCTGCGCCCATCCCTGCCAGGCTGGCGTCGACACGGTCACACCCCTCTTCTACTGCGGCAATCGAGTTCGCCACCCCGAGACTCAGGTTGTGGTGCGCATGCATTCCGGTTTCTGTTTCCGGCTTCAGCACCGCTTTCAGTGCGCGGAAGCGGGCGCGAATATCGCTCATGTTCATTGCGCCGCCGGAATCGACCACATAAATACAGGTCGCGCCGTAGTTTTCCATCAGCTTCGCCTGCTGTGCCAGGTTCTCCGGTGTGGTCATATGGCTCATCATCAGAAAACCGACGGTATCCATGCCAAGCTCACGCGCATACTGAATATGCTGGGCCGACACGTCCGCTTCGGTGCAATGGGTCGCCACGCGTACTACCCGCGCGCCAGCCTGATACGCATTTTTCAGGTCATGAATAGTGCCGATCCCCGGCAGCAACAGCGTGGCAATTTTGGCATGCTTCACCACGTCCGCCGCCGCTTCAATCCACTCCAGGTCGCTATGCGCACCAAAGCCGTAGTTAAAGCTGGAACCTTGTAAACCGTCGCCGTGGGCCACTTCAATAGAATCAACCCGTGCGTCGTCCAACGCTTTGGCTATCTGGCGCACATTCTCCAGCGAATACTGATGACGAATGGCGTGCATACCGTCGCGCAGGGTCACGTCAGAGATATAGAGTTTTTTACCGTTCATGCTGCTTCTCCTGCCTGACGAGCGAGGGACTGCGCCATCTTCTCAGCGGTCGCTAGCGCGCTGGAGGTCATAATGTCGAGGTTGCCCGCATAGGCAGGTAAATAGTGCGCCGCGCCTTCCACTTCCAGATACACCGCGGTTTTCAGCCCAGAGAACTGGCCGATACCCGGCAGATTCACCGGTTTATCCTCCGGGATGACTTCAAACTGGACACGCTGTTTCAGGCGATAGCCCGGCACGTAGGCCTGCACCGCCGCCGCCATCTCATTAATCGACGCTTCAACTTCAACCTCAGAGGCCGCTTCGCTCAGCACATACACCGTGTCACGCATCATCAGCGGCGGCTCGGCCGGGTTAAGGACAATAATGGCTTTGCCTTTTGCCGCGCCGCCGACCACTTCAATCGCCTTCGAGGTAGTTTCGGTAAACTCGTCGATATTGGCACGGGTACCCGGCCCCGCCGATTTACTGGCGATCGAGGCGATAATCTCGGCGTAATGGACTTTTGCCACGCGAGAAACTGCCGCCACCATCGGGATGGTCGCCTGTCCGCCGCAGGTCACCATATTGACGTTCTGCTGATCAACGTTGGCTGCCAGATTCACCACCGGCACGCAGTAAGGACCGATTGCCGCGGGCGTCAGGTCGATCAGGCGGATGCCAGGTTTAACGGCACGTAGCGCGGCGTCGTTCTTCACATGCGCGCCTGCGCTGGTGGCGTCAAACACGATGTCGATATCGGCGAATTCCGGCTTGGCGATAAGCCCTGTCACCCCTTCATGGGTGGTGGCAACGCCCATGCGTCGAGCACGCGCCAGGCCATCAGATTCTGGATCGATACCGACCATCACAGCCATTTCCAGATGCACGCCGTGACGCAGAATTTTTATCATCAAATCGGTACCGATGTTGCCGGAGCCGATAATGGCGACTTTACGCTTACTCATGACTGACTTCCTTTTGTAACCGCCGCTGAAAAGGTGGCGGCGACTGAACCAATACCGTCGATATGGGCTTCGAAACGATCGCCCGCATTCACCGCCACCATCGGACCTAACGCTCCGGTGAGAATAATGTCTCCGGCACGCAGCGGCTCGCCGAGGCTGGCCATTTTGCGCGCCAGCCAGACGGCGGCGTTGATCGGATGTCCCAGGCATTCGCTGCCGCGCCCGCTGGAGACCTCTTCGTTGTTGCGCGTCATTTTCATCGCGCAGTTTTTCAGATCTAATCCTGCCGGACGCTGTGCCGGACCGCCGACCACATACACGCCACAGGAGGCGTTATCCGCCACGGTATCAACAAATTTGATCGACCAGTCGCGGATACGGCTGCCGACCACTTCCAGCGCGGGAAGTACCCACTCTATGGCGTTGTAAAGCTCGTCAAAAGTGGTGTCGGTATTGGGCAGATCGCGGTTCAGCACCAGCGCAATTTCGGCTTCAATACGCGGTTGCAGAACACGGGAAAACGGGATGGTGTCGTTATCGCCATAGCACATGTCAGCAAACAGCGTGCCGAAATCCGGCTGATCGACACCCAGCTGTTGCTGCACTTTCGGGTGCGTCAGCCCCACTTTGCGCCCGACCACGCGACGGCCGCGCGCCACGTCGTACTGCACGTTGATGCGCTGAATGGCGTAGGCCGCTTCGGCGTTATCCACACCAATCAATTCACGCAGTGGGGCGATGGCTTCCCCTTTTTCTTCAGCCTGACGTAAATCGGCGGCTAGCTGCTCAAGATTACGATTCGTCATGTCCGTTCCTTAAGGGCGTGTGAGGAAATTCAGCACCAGTTGGTTAAAGGCATCCGCATGTTCCCACTGCGCCCAGTGCCCGCAGTCGCGGTAGATGTGCAGTTCAGAACCGGCAATCCCGGAAAGCAGGCGCAGACCGGCATCCATCGGCACAAAGCGGTCATTGCGTCCCCAGACAATCAGGGTCTGGGCTTTGATTTCACCCAGACGCGGGCTGAAATCCGGGAACTGTTTCGGGTTGGCTTCCAGACTCAGGACAAAGTTTTCCAGGTGATCGCGACGCGACAGCATGTTGTTCAAACGCGCTTCGAACAGCGCCTCGGTCAGGTCGCTGGTGTCGAAGACAAAGATCTCCATCATCAGCTTCAGGTTCTCGATGGTCGGCTCACGATACAGCTGATTCAGGCGCTTGATACCTTCGGTCGGCATCGGGGTAAACAGGCTCATGCCGCCCGTTCCGCCGCCCATTAATACCAGTTTGCCCACGCGCTCCGGCCAGCTCAGGGTAAACGCCACAGCACTGTGACCGCCCATCGAGTTACCCAACAGGTGGACTGTTTGAATATCCAATTGATCGACCACGCTTTTCAGGATGCGGGCGTTGAGATCGGATCGCGAACCGCGGTTAACGATCCCATCGCTTTTGCCCCAGCCAGGACAATCCAGCAGGATCACCCGGTATCCGGCCTGTACCAACGGATCGATATTACGGCTGAAGTTTGCCCAGCCCGTCGCGCCAGGACCAGAGCCATGCAACAGCACGACGGTCTCATCGCCCTGCCCACAATCATTGAAATGCACGCGTAGGGTTTCGCCTGCTTCCTGCACCTCCAGAAAACGACTGGTAGCGGCTTCGGTTTGCGGTTGGTAAGTCATGATGTTCTCCTGCATATTCAGTTCTGTTTTAGTTCTGCGTAGTGGCGCTCAGGGAGCCGAATCCGGCGATCCACTCCGGGATCGGGCGGTAATAACGGCCTTCGCTGCGCCAGTTGCCAAAAGCAGAAATAGCGGCGAAGGCGGCAACCCAGGTTTTCACTTCGTGCGTTGATTTGCCCGCCATCGCGGACAGCTCTTCGTTACTGACCGCGTCCAGCTCCTGCAAACGCCCCTGCTCAAGCAGGGACATAAAACGGTTATCCCAGACAGGGTTAAGCGGGTGTAGCGTGTTTTGATCGACCACAAACTTCTCGGCGGCGCTGATCACCCGCTGCTGGCGCAGCTCGCGCTCGTTTTCAGGTAACTGTTTGCCGCTGCCGAGCAGGCGGTCACGCATATGGGCATCAGCCTTCGCCAGCTCCGGTACCGGCGGCTGATGCGACAGACCACCGGAGCCTAAAAACAGCACGCGCTTATTCAGCGAGCTGGCGAAACGGCCAATCGCTTCACCGAGCATGCGGGTACGCTGAAAGCCCGGCAGCGGCGTGGCGACGCCGTTAATAAACACTGGCAGCACCGGCACCTTACCCAGGCCGCCGAGCAAAAACTCCAGCGGCTGCGCGAAGCCATGATCGACCTGCATGTTGTAGGACACGGCGAGATCGATACCGCTTTTCATTACCGCGTGGGCGCAGGCTTCAGCGAGATCTGTCGGCACCGGCAGTTCCCCCGCCGCGCTACCAAAATCGCCGATCGCCGTAGCTCCAACGCCTAAACAGAACGGCGGCATCACGTCGTAGAAAAATCCGTTGTAGTGATCGGGGGCAAACAGCACGACCAGTTCAGGTTCGAACGCCGCAATACGTGCCCGAGCGCTGGCGATCACGCCGTTAACCTCGTCGAGCACAGCCTGTGCCGGGTCGACATAGCCCACCAGCGGCGAGTGGGAAAGACAGTGAAGATAAGCGTGCATATCAGGCAACCTTTTCAACAGGAATGTCGGCAGTAGCGCGAGTGAGCGTCATCACCGACGCCAGTTTATTCAGGGTGCTGCCCAGGGTTTGCGGAATGGCGATGGCGGCCACGAAGCGGTCCGGGCGCATGACTACCAGCGCGGCGTTGTGCTTGGCAAACCACGCGCGCAGGCGGTTTTGCGTATCGCCTATGCGGGTAACGCCGTCGTGGCTATCCTGATCGGTATGTATCTGCGTATCCGGCACGACCTGGATAAAACGCGTCCCCAGCGCCTGCCACTGTTGGATCTGCGCCTCGCTCATGCCCCATAGTGGGTTACAGCCCCAGCCAATCACCGCGAAATTCGGTCCGATGACGTTGTCGAGCAACGTCACTTCGCCCGATTCCAGCGTCACCTTCGGCTGGATAAACATCTTGCCGACCGGTGAAGTTTTCGCGTCGCCTTCACGCACCAGCGCCCCGGCGTGGTACTGCGGCATCGGCTTAAACCGCATTTCAAGGAAGTAGCGTTTGACCGGCGGAATATAGTTCAACAGCCAGGAAACCCCATCGCGTACCGCGCCGTGCCAGCGTTTGGGCGGCGCAAGTACGTTGCCAGCGGTCACGGAGAGGTCGATCATCGCTTTGGCGTGGTCGCGGCGTTCCTGCTGGTAGGTATCCAACAGCGCATCGTCGGCTTTACCGTTAATCACCAGCGCCAGTTTCCATGCCAGGTTGAAAGCATCGCGCATGCCGCTGTTGTATCCCTGACCCTGCCAGACCGGCATAATGTGCGCCGCATCGCCCGCCAGCAGCACGCGGTCAATACGAAAACGTTCGGCCAGACGAGCATTATGGGTATACACGCGCTGGCGGATCAGCTCGACGTTGTCCGGGTTCGGCAGCACTTTGCTCAGTAACTGGCGCATATTCTGCGGCTCGCTAAGCTGCGCTTCGGTTTCCCCCGGCATAACCATAAACTCAAAACGGCGCACCGCGTGCGGCAGCGCGGCAGAGACATACGGGCGCACCGGATCGCAGCATAAATACACATGCGGCGTGCTGAGCGGATCGTTGGCGATATCCACCACAATCCACTGATTCGGCGCGGTTTTACCTTCAAACGACACGTTCAGAGAACGTCTGACGTTGCTGCCGCCGCCGTCGCAGGCCACCAGCCACTGAGCCTTCACAGTTTCACGTTGACCGTCTGGCGCTTTCAGATTTAGCGTCACTTCGCCGTTTTGTTGGCTGAAGGCCTCCAGCTCGCGGGAGAACAGGCAGCGCACGTTGGGAAAACGCGACATCCCTTCCAACATCACCGCGTCCACCTGCGGCTGAATAAACGCATTACGACGCGACCAGCCAAATTCGTCGGTCATCGGCTGGATATCAGCAAAGCAACGGCCTTTTGGGGTGAGAAAGCGCATTGCGTGCCACGGTGTGGTGTGCGGCAAAACGTTCTCGACCAGCCCCACAGACTGCATAGTGCGCAGCGCTTCATCGTCAATGCCGATGGCGCGAGGATAGTCGATCAGCGTGTCGAGCTTCTCCACTACCAACACCTCAATGCCCATCTGCCCAAGATAGTTGGCCATCATCAGCCCTACCGGACCAGCACCGGCAATCGCCACCTGCGCGGTATGCTGCACAGCGGGTTGGATATCCGGGTTTATTGTTGTCATTTCAGAACCTCACGACTCGGACAAAACGCAATTGCGGACCCTGGTGAGGCGCAACTTGTTTTGTTAAAAATATGTGAATAATTTTTTGTTGTGCGGTCAGTATAGAAGCGAGTTTTTGCGCTACAATCAAAACATGCCAGGATGTGCACTAAGTGCACAACGTTGTTTTACCTGTAGATTTGTCAATGAATATGAAAAATGACGAGAGCACTGAGTACAAAACCGTACGCGGATTAACGCGCGGATTAATGTTATTAAATATGTTAAACCGGCTCGATGGTGGGGCCAGTGTTGGCTTGCTTGCTGAGTTAAGCGGCCTGCATCGCACCACGGTCAGACGGCTGCTGGAAACCCTGCAGGATGAGGGTTACGTCCGGCGCAGCCTGTCCGATGACAGCTTTCGCTTAACCATTAAAGTCCGCCAGCTCAGCGAGGGGTTTCGTGACGAGCAGTGGATTTCTGCACTCGCCGCCCCGCTGCTGGGGGATTTGCTGCGCGAGGTCATCTGGCCGACCGACGTTTCCACGCTGGATGTGGACGCGATGGTGGTACGTGAAACCACCCACCGCTTCAGCCGCCTGTCGTTTCACCGGGCGATGGTCGGGCGTCGTTTGCCATTGCTGAAAACCGCATCCGGCCTGACCTGGCTGGCATTTTGCCCGGAGAATGAACGGCAGGAACTGATTGAAATGCTTGCCTCCCGATCGGGAGAAGAGTTCCAGCTTGCGCGCGAACCGCTGAAGCTCAATGCCATTTTGACCCGCGCGCGAAAAGACGGTTTTGGCCAGAACTTTCGCGGTTGGGATCAGGAAGAGAAAATCGCTTCTATCGCCGTCCCCATCCGCAGCGAACAGCGGGTGATCGGCTGCCTGAATTTGGTGTATATGGCCAGCGCCATGACCATCGAACAAGCCGCGGAAAAGCATCTTCCGGCCTTACAAAAGGTGGCGAAACAGATAGAGGACGGCGTCGAATCGCAGGAGATTTTGGTTGCCGGGAGGTGAGATGGATCACAGTTATGCGGATTATCTGATTGATAGCTGGCATAACTCACTAACCGGCCGATAAAACTCTGTGACCTCTTGCCCAAAAAATATCTTCATTACATAGTGTGCATTCGTTTTCTGCCAGGAGGCTGCATGTTAAAGGTCATTGCTGAGGATTTCATCAAACCTGAGTATATTGAAACTGTTCTCCCGTTGTATCGGGAGCTAATATCGGCAACGAAGAAAGAACCGCACTGCATTGCTTACGACCTCTATATTGATGAAAAAGATCCGGGCCATTTTATTTTTATCGAAGAATGGCCAAACCACGCGGCTCTCGATGAACATTGTGCCAGCGAGCATTTCCAGCGACTTGTACCATTAATCGATCAATACACTCGCCAGGAAGCACGTTACATACTGATGGATGACGTGGTAAATCCGGCTGTCTCGTGATAATGAAGAAAGTACTGGGATTACTGTTAATTATGTTTTTGGCAGAATGCTCAACACCAGGAAAGACAGTCTTTTACTTCACTGGTCGCTGAGGGCTTAAAGCCTCTTCGAAAGAGACTTTAAGCTTTGCAACAATGCATCACGCGGATTACAAAGCGGAATCATCACTGTTCCAGCTGTATTATTATTTAGAGTTTATACTCCATTATTACTTTTTCAGATATTAAGCGCATTTTTATGAGGCCATTTTCATCGCGGCACCAATAACTGCCATACACATACTGCTCGCAAGTAAAACAATAAACCAATATATATAATTATTAAACTTTGTAAATAACCAGATAAACCTAAGTAATGACAATGCAGCAATAGAAATAGAAGACACAAACATTGTAAATATATAAATACCTGAAATTATCCATCCTGCTTCTTCGTAAATACTCTTCATTGTAAAAATAAGGATAGATAAGTAAAATGCTGATAAAGCAAGCCCGCTCAGAAAATCATAATAATCGATGTATGTGATGTTTTTATCTTTCTGCGGAAGAGCTATAAACTTTTCAAGTTTCTCATTGTCTACTCGTGACAAAAACCGGTTAATTAGCGGAGTAAACATCACTAAAATCATCACCAAATGAATGAATAGTAAAGAAAGTTTAATTCTGTCATCAACCGATTCATTCTGTGGCCAGATAGATATTATTTCATAATCCATTTTTGCAAGGAGAAAAAAGCAAATGGCCGATGGTACATATTCAGAAGATATAGCTTTCCATATTTTTTTAAAAATCACTTATATTACCCCATTAGTTATATCGGTGAATCACTATTAGTTAACCGTGCTACTAATCTGCAAATAGTTGGCGATCATATTTATTTAATACGGATAATATATACCTATTCAGAAACGGATTGCTACCTACTAATTTTATCACTACATACCTGAATCACGTAAATTACACATATCAAAAAAAAACCGAAACCCGCTCCTGAAAAGAGCAGCGTTCCGGTTTTTATTCAGTCCGAAGGGTTTCAGACTTTAAGCAGTTTCACCGTCGCGTCGATGTCGATTTCATCTTCCGAGAAGATCAGCGTCGTGCCCTGGAAGGTAGTGATGGCCAGCTTTTTCAGCGTGCGCATTTCACCAGGCTTCACGTCTGATTTCGGTCGGATGCTGTTCATCAGCACGCCGACAGACAGCACAGCATTTTCTTTGTCGATACGGGTCTCTACAGGGACTTCTTCGCTGTAGACCAGGAATGACTTGATCGAGGTGAGCTTCAGACGCTCGCCTGCGATATAGATGTACTTGCTGTCTGGTATGACTTTTACCGCGTAGGCAGACAAGCCTTTGTTGTTGGTGGTGGGCTCAAAAGTCACCGCCGCGTCTTTCTTGATCAGCTCAGGATTAGCAACCTTAATCACATGAAAATAGCGGTTGTCGCCGTTTTCATCTTTGATAAATCCAAAGCCTTTATCTTTAAACCACGTTGTGATTGTTCCGTTCATTGCTGTTTCCGCCTGATTAAACCTATTACTCGTAGAGTATACCTACTCAATTTGCGCGCAGTGTAAAACACAGGCCATGTCTTTGGCTACTCGTTACCCCAACGATTGAGGAACTCCGCAATATCATCGATACGCTGAGCGTCGACACCTGCCACGGTAGCCATCTCCTGCTGCGCTTCTTCGCTGATCTCTTCGTTGTTCATCAAACGGGTGATCAGCTGCTGGAAGTAGTGCGCCAGCGCGTCACGTTCTGTGTCGCTCACCGGCTTTGCGGCCTCGGTCGCGTACTCGTCGGCAATATCATAATATTTTAGCGGAATGTCGTTGTTCATCAGTTGCTCCGGGGTAAATGCATGTGCCAGCAGTTGCCTGCCGCGTCTGGTGTGAATGATAGCATTCTTATTTCATGGTTCGCGATCTGTTTTATTGGTCACTATGCATTACATATATCAATAATGTTTTCTGGCACCACTTCGCATTTAATCAACCTTTCCGTATTTAAATAACAGCATTCTTATTCAGCTCGATAAAAACAACTGCGTATTAAATAACGAGCCACCAAGGAAATATTAAATTACTTTAATTCTAATTACATTATCGACATCTGTAATCCGCAGTTGGCCCAATCCCATCGCTAGTCGCCCATTTGCCCGCATTCATCTTCTGGACAACACTCTACGATGACACCACTGACCCAACACGTGGAGCAAACACCATGAACATCACGCAAATCCGTAACGCTACGCAGCACATCACTTTTGGTGGCAAAACCTTTCTGATCGACCCTATGCTGGCGGCAAAAGGTACTTATCCGGGCTTTGCCGGTACGGCACGCGCCGAGATCCGCAACCCGACCGTTGATCTGCCTGTCGATATCGACACCCTGCTCAACGTTGATGCGCTGATCGTGACCCATCTGCATGAAGACCACTGGGATGAAGCCGCGGCTCGTGTCGTGCCGAAAGACAAACCGATTTATGTGCAAAACGATCGCGATGCGCAGGTACTGCGGGAACAAGGTTTCACGCAACTGACCGTACTGACGCAAAACACTGCGCTTGGTGATCTCACCCTGCGTAAAACCGGCGGCCAGCACGGTTCGGATCGCGCTTACGCCGTCCCGCAAATGGCTGAGCGTCTGGGTGATGCCTGCGGAGTTATCTTCCAGCATCCGGCGGAAAAAACGCTGTATCTGGTCGGGGACACCATCTGGCGCGACGAGGTGGAAACCAACATGCGGACTTTCCAGCCAGGCGTGGTCATTCTGAACGCAGGCTTTGCTCACGTTATCGGGTTTGGCCCAATTATCATGGGCGCGGAAGATGTGCTAAAAATCCACTTCACGCTGCCCGAAGCACAAATTGTGGCGACCCACATGGAGGCGATTAACCACTGTCTGCTGACCCGCGCGGCCTTGAAAGAGTACGCCTGCGACAACCAGATTGCGCAATTTGTTAACGTGCCGGAAGATGGCGAAACCCTGACGTTTTAAACTCCACAGAGGACTCGTATGCAACCGCTTAACGTCGCCATTGTTGCCGTGGAAGAATTCAGCCCGTTTCACTTCTCGGTGCCGTGCATTATTTTCAGTGACAAAGTGGCGGCGAAAAAGCGTTTTGAGGTGCAACTGTGCGCCGAACAGCCGGGCATCGTTTCCTCGCAGGATGGCTTCTCCATTCACGCAGCCTACGGCTATGAAGCGGTGGAGGCCGCCGACATCGTGGTGATCCCCTGGTGGGGTACCACGGCACATCGGCCACCACAAAGCCTGCTTGATGCGCTCAATCGTGCGCGACAAAACGGCGCGCAGATTGTTGGGTTATGCCTGGGTGCGTTTGTTCTCGGCTACGCCGGTCTGCTGGATGGCAAACGGGCGGCTACGCACTGGGAGTTCGAGCAGGATTTTCAGGCCCGCTTTCCGGCAGCTCATCTGGATATCAACGCGCTGTACGTGGATGACGACGGTATTATTACCTCGGCAGGCACCGCCGCCGCGCTGGATTGCTGCCTGTACGTCATCCGCCAGCGTTTTGGCAGCACTGTGGCGAATCAGATTGCCCGACGGATGATTGTACCGCCACATCGCGAGGGCGGCCAGGCACAGTTTATCGAGCAACCGGTGGCGAAAAATACCAAAGATCAGCGCATCAACGTCCTGCTCGACTATTTGCGCCAGCATCTCCATGAACCGCATAATCTTGACGAGCTGGCGCAACGGGTGATGATGAGCCGTCGCACCCTCACCCGTCATTTTATGAAGGCCACAGGGTCAAGCGTGGCCGAATGGTTGATTGCCGAGCGCCTGCGCCGTAGCCAGACGTTGCTGGAGTCCAGCCAGTTACCCGTTGAACGCATCGCCGAACAGGTTGGTTTTCAGTCGCCCGTCACCTGGCGCCAGCATTTTAAATCCCACTTTGGCGTTAGCCCGGCTGAATGGCGTAAAACCTTTCGCGGCGATTAGCCTCTTTTTTGCGCCAGCCAGATGGTGTGCCCGGTGCATTGCGGATCTTCCATCACCATCTCGACCACCGCAAAACCGTGTGCTGACAGCAGTGCGCGGTATTCATCCGGCGCGAGGCTGGCGTGAAACAGCGGCTCACCTTCAAATTGCCCCATCGCGATGCCGTTGTCCGTACCGCTGGTAAACATCAGCGCACTACCGGGATGGCTGAGGCGGTCAAAAATCGGGAACATCTTTTGCTGGTCCTGCTGAGTTAAATGGAAAAAGCTGTCCCAGGCGATCAGTCCATCAAAAGTCTCATTGAGTGCCAACTCGCGCATATCCTGTTCCAGCCAGCGCTGTGCGGGAAAAGTGTTTCGGGCCCGCGTCAGCATCGCCGGGGAACCATCAACGCCGGTAAGCTGAAAACCTTGCTGGATAAAATAACCGGCGATCGGCTGACCGTTGCCGCAGCCAATATCCACAATGCTGCCCTGCCCGCCCATCACGGAAATAAATTTATCGAGCCAGCTTTTCTCGAACAAGGTGCGCGAGCGCTGGCTGGCAAAAGCATCCGCATGGCGTCGGTAGATGGACAGAATATTTTTTGCCGCAGAATCGCTCACAATGTCCTCACTTTTTTCTTCTGTTAGGTATAACGCCGATAAATCCTTCAGCACGCTATCCTCAAACCCTGGAATGCGCCTCGCAGAACCCATGCGCAAATACCCCAAAACCGTCCCGCTGTGGCATCATAGCGCACAGATAACGTCATTACAGGGGTGATAAACGTGAAACCGGTAACGCTATACGATGTGGCAGACCATGCAGGTGTCTCTTACCAGACCGTCTCTCGCGTCGTGAACCAGGCCAGCCACGTTTCCGCAAAAACCCGACAGAAAGTTGAGGCCGCGATGGCGGAACTCAATTACATCCCTAACCGCGTTGCACAGCAGCTGGCTGGCAAACAGACGCCACTGATTGGCGTTGTGACGGCAAACCTAGCTCTGCATGCCCCCTCACAAATCGTTGCTGCCATAAAATCCCGCGCCGACCAGTCCGGTGCCAGCGTGGTGATCGCCATGGTCGAGCGCAGCGGCGTTGAGTCCTGTAAAGCCGCGGTCCACAATCTGCTTTCTCAACGCGTAACCGGGCTTATCATCAACTATCCGCTGGATGAAGAAGATGCCATTGCCGTGGCCGCTGCCTGCGGTACGGTGCCGGTGCTGTTTCTCGATGTCTCTGACCTGACGCCAATTAACAGCGTGATTTTCTCTCATGACGACGGCGCGCGCCTTGGCGTTGAACATCTGGTGCAGCACGGACATCAACGGATCGCCCTGCTGAGCGGGCCGCACACTTCCGTTTCGGCAAGGCTTCGGCATGCAGGCTGGCACAAATATCTGGCACATTACCAGCTACAACCCGTTGTGGAGCTGGAAGGCGACTGGAGCGCGATGTCTGGTTTTCAGCAAACGATGCACATGCTGAATAACGGTAACCTCCCTACCGCCATGCTGGTCGCTAACGATCAAATGGCGCTGGGCGCGATGCGGGCAATCAGCGAGTTCGGTCTGCGGGTTGCAGTGGATATATCGGTAATTGGCTACGATGACACCGAAGACAGCGCATGTTACATCCCACCGCTGACCACCATCAGGCAGGATTTTCCGTTGCTGGGTGAAACCAGCGTCGACAGGCTATTGCAACTCCCCCGTGGCGGCTCCAGCGTGGGTAACCAACTGCTTCCCGTCACCCTGGTCAAGCGCAAAACGGTTCTGCCTCCCGATACGCAAACCACCACTCCCCAGGCGCTGGCTGATTCACTGATCCAGCTGGCGCGGCAAGTTTCTCAGCTCACCCCCAAATTGTGAACGCATAACAATTGTGTGAGTCAGTTCACTTATTGAACGCCCCATCCTTTACATCAAGGAGCGCTTGTTCGTATTTTGATTGAAATTGTGAGCGAGTAACAAATTCAAACAGGATACCGTTATGAACCTGAACACAGATTCACTCTCCGCTGTTCTGGCCCGCCGCGACTGGGAAAATCCCGGCGTCACGCAGCTCAACCGGCTGGAAGCACATCCGCCGTTCTGTAGCTGGCGCTCAGCGGATGATGCACGTACCAATCAGCGTTCGAGTCAGTTACGCTCGCTGAATGGCCAGTGGCAATTTGCCTGGTTTGCCGCGCCGGAGGCTGTCCCAGAAAGCTGGCTGACAAACGTTCTGCCACAGGCAGACATCATCAACGTCCCCTCTAACTGGCAGATGGCCGGTTATGATGCGCCAATTTATACCAACGTCACCTACCCAATCCCGGTGAATCCCCCGTACGTTCCGGCACAGAACCCGACAGGATGTTACTCGCTCACATTTAATATTGAAGACGCGTGGTTAGAGGAAGGTCAGACGCGCATTATTTTTGACGGCGTGAACTCCGCGTTTCATCTGTGGTGCAACGGTCGCTGGGTCGGCTACGGTCAGGATAGCCGTCTGCCGTCTGAATTTGATCTTAGCGATTATCTGCTGCGCGGCGAAAACCGTCTGGCTGTGATGGTGCTGCGCTGGAGCGACGGCAGCTATCTGGAAGACCAGGACATGTGGCGCATGAGCGGTATTTTTCGCGATGTCTCCCTGCGGCATAAGCCCACTACGCAAATCCGCGACCTGCGTATTAATACCCGTTTTAATGACGACTTCAGCCGCGCCACGCTGGAAGCGGAAGTCAGAGTGGGTGGCAACGAGAGCGAAGATTTACGCGTCACCCTGCAATTGTGGGAAGGTGAAACGCTCACCCACGAAACGACCTCGCCGCTCGGCAGTGAGATAATTGATGAACGCGGCGCTTATCATGACCGGGTGACTCTGCGTCTGAACGTCGAAAAACCGGCGCTATGGAGTGCCGAAACGCCCAATCTGTACCGCGCCGTTGTGCAGTTACACACCGCAGGCGGAGTACTGATTGAAGCGGAAGCCTGTGATGTTGGTTTTCGTCAGGTTTGTATCGAAAACGGCCTGTTGCTGTTAAACGGCAAGCCGCTGTTGATTCGCGGTACCAACCGCCATGAGCACCATCCGGTCAACGGCCAGGTGATGGATGAGGCGACGATGGTGCAGGACATCATCCTGATGAAGCAGAATAACTTCAACGCCGTGCGCTGTTCCCATTACCCGAACCATCCGCAGTGGTACACCCTGTGCGATCGTTACGGCCTGTATGTAGTCGACGAAGCCAACATTGAAACCCACGGCATGGTGCCGATGAATCGCCTCACCGACGATCCCGCATGGTTGCCTGCCATGAGCCAACGCGTCACGCGCATGGTGCAGCGCGATCGCAACCACCCGAGCATTATTATCTGGTCACTGGGCAATGAATCCGGCCATGGCGTCAATCACGACGCGCTCTACCGCTGGATAAAATCAGAAGACCCGTCACGTCCGGTGCAGTACGAGGGCGGTGGAGCTGATACTGCCGCCACCGACATTATTTGCCCGATGTACGCCCGCGTCGATCAGGATCAGCCCTTCCCCGCAGTACCCAAATGGTCGATTAAAAAGTGGCTGTCGATGCCCGGCGAACAGCGTCCGCTGATCCTTTGTGAATACGCCCACGCTATGGGCAACAGCTTTGGCGGCTTCGCCAAATACTGGCAAGCGTTCCGTCAGTATCCGCGCCTGCAGGGCGGATTTGTCTGGGACTGGGTGGATCAGTCACTGACCAAATATGATGAGAACGGCAAAGCATGGTCAGCCTACGGTGGCGATTTTGGCGACACGCCTAACGATCGTCAGTTTTGCATGAACGGGCTGGTGTTCGCCGATCGCACTCCGCATCCGGCGTTATATGAGGCCAAACATGAACAGCAGTTTTTCCAGTTCACGTTACTGCCGGGCGCTGAACGCCAGATTGAAGTGACCAGCGAATATCTGTTCCGCCGCAGCGATAACGAAGTTCTGCACTGGTCGATTGCCCTGGACGGCAACCCGCTGGCCGCCGGAGAAATCGTTCTGGATATCGCCCCACAGGGCCGCCAGGTGATTACCCTGCCGAACGTTCCGATGCCGGACACCGCAGGTGAACTGTGGTTGACGGTGAGCGTAGAGCAGCCTCAGGCGACCGCATGGTCAGAAGCCGGGCATATCAGCGCCTGGCAACAGTGGAAGCTGGAAGAGAAGCTCAGCCTGGTACGTCCATCACACGGCAGCAGCGCACCACAGCTGGATGTTAGTGAGAGCAATTTTACCGTGGTGGCCAACAACACACGCTGGCAATTCGATCGTCAGTCCGGCCTGCTAACACAATACTGGATTAGCGATGAAGCCCAGTTGGTAAGCCCGCTTACTGACCAGTTCACCCGCGCGCCGCTGGACAACGACATCGGCGTGAGCGAGTCAACCCGCATCGACCCTAACGCCTGGGTTGAACGCTGGAAGGCCGCCGGTCACTATCAGGCTGAAGCAACGTTACTGCACTGTGCTGCCGATACGCTGAGCAGTGCGGCACTGATCACCACCGAACATGCGTGGCAGTATCGGGGCGAAACGCTGTTCGTCAGCCGAAAAAGCTATCGTATTGACGGCAATGGTGAAATGCAGATAACGGTGGATGTCGACGTTGCCAGCGGTACGCCGCATCCGGCCCGCATCGGCCTGAGCTGCCAGCTGGCGCAGGTTGCGGAGCGAGTGAACTGGTTAGGTCTTGGCCCGCATGAGAACTACCCGGACCGTCTGGGCGCCGCCTGTTTCGATCGCTGGGATCTGTCGCTTGATGAGATGTACACACCGTATGTTTTCCCGAGCGAAAACGGTCTGCGCTGCGGCACGCGCGAACTGTACTACGGTGCGCACCAGTGGCGCGGAGACTTCCAGTTCAACATCAGCCGCTTTAGCCAGCAGCAACTGATGGAAACCAGCCACCGCCATCTGCTGCAACCTGAGGCAGGCACCTGGCTCAATATTGATGGCTTCCATATGGGCGTCGGCGGCGATGATTCGTGGAGTCCTTCCGTGTCGCCGGAATTCCAGCTGAGCGCCGGACGCTACCACTTCCAGTTCGTCTGGGGCCAAAAATAATAATATAAGCAGGGCAGGTTGATACCTGCCCGCATTTATAGGAAGTCTGTTATGTATTATTTAAAAAACACTAACTTTTGGATGTTCGGCTTTTTCTTCTTCTTTTACTTTTTTATTATGGGTGCGTATTTCCCCTTCTTCCCTATCTGGTTACACGATGTAAACCATATCAGTAAAGGCGATACCGGCATCATCTTCGCCTGTATCTCACTGTTTTCTTTGTTATTCCAACCAATTTTCGGACTGCTGTCCGATAAGCTTGGCCTGCGTAAACATCTGCTGTGGGTAATTACCGGCATGCTGGTAATGTTTGCCCCGTTCTTTATTTACGTATTTGGCCCATTATTGCAGGTTAATATTTTACTGGGTTCAATTGTCGGCGGGATTTACCTTGGCTTTATTTACAATGCCGGCGCCCCAGCGATTGAAGCCTATATTGAAAAAGCCAGCCGCAGAAGTAACTTTGAATTTGGTCGCGCGCGCATGTTTGGCTGCGTGGGCTGGGCGCTGTGCGCCTCGATTGCCGGAATTATGTTCACCATCAATAACCAATTCGTCTTCTGGTTAGGCTCTGGCTGTGCGGTCATTCTGGCATTGCTGCTGTTATTTTCAAAAACAGATGCCCCCTCTTCTGCAAAAGTCGCGGATGCGGTAGGCGCCAATAACTCGGCATTCAGCCTGAAGCTGGCGCTGGAGTTATTTAAACAACCGAAACTTTGGTTCCTCTCCCTGTATGTGGTCGGCGTTTCCTGTACTTACGATGTGTTTGACCAGCAGTTCGCCAACTTCTTTACCTCATTCTTTGCCACCGGCGAACAGGGTACCCGCGTGTTTGGCTACGTCACGACGATGGGAGAATTACTCAACGCCTCTATCATGTTCTTTGCACCGCTGATTGTGAACCGCATTGGCGGAAAGAACGCCCTGCTGCTGGCCGGTACGATTATGTCGGTAAGGATTATTGGCTCGTCATTCGCCACCACTGCACTGGAGGTCGTTATTCTCAAAACGCTGCATATGTTTGAGATACCGTTCCTGATCGTCGGCTGCTTCAAATACATCACCAGCCAGTTCGAAGTACGTTTCTCGGCCACGATTTATCTGGTGTGTTTCTGTTTCTTCAAACAGTTAGCCATGATTTTCATGTCAGTTCTGGCCGGGAAAATGTATGAGAGTATTGGTTTCCAGGGAGCTTATCTGGTGCTGGGGATTATTGCGCTGAGCTTCACGCTGATTTCCGTATTTACCCTTAGCGGTCCGGGGCCGTTTTCCCTGCGGCGTCGTCGCGAAAGCGTCGCGCTGTAAAAGCCTCTTTGCCGGATGCACCACTCACGTGGTTTATCCGGCCTACGATACTAAAAGGCCCGGTAAGCATTGCGCCACCGGGCATCACACGATGTTACTCTTCGATCGCCTGACGGATTTGCTGCAACGACGCGGGATCGTCAATGGTCGTTAGATCGCCAGGATCGCGGCCTTCACAGATCGCCTGGATCGTCCGTCTGAGCATTTTGCCAGAGCGCGTTTTCGGCAACTGCGATACAAACCAGACATGCGCCGGGCGGCCAAAATTACCAATCTGACTGTCCACCAGCGCCATAATCGCCTTCTCTTCCGAATGTGCGATGTCGCGATCTTCAAGGCTGTCGCTCTGTTTCGGAATGACAAACGCGACCGCTACCTGCCCCTTCAGCGCGTCCTTCACTCCGACCACAGCCACTTCGGCAACGTTCGGATAGCTGGAAATACTCTCCTCTATCTCACGCGTCCCCAACCGATGCCCGGCCACGTTGATGACATCATCCGTACGACCAAGGATGAAGTAATAGCCGTCCGCATCGCGAATACCCCAGTCAAAGGTGGCGTACACCTGACGAGAAAACAGCGACCAGTAGGTGTTCACAAACCGCGCGTCATCACCCCAGATAGTCTGGATACAGCCCGGCGGCAGCGGCCCTTCAATCACCAGCATGCCCTTTTCATTCGCTTCGCAGGGCTCACCGGTTACCTCATTGAGCAACTGCACGTTATAGCCGTACATCGGCACGCCCGGGCTACCCAGCCGCGACGGGCGGTCGTCCAGCCCGCGGGCGATCGCCATAATCGGCCAACCGGATTCAGTCTGCCAGTAGTTGTCGATAACCGAGACGCCCAGCGTTTCCGTTACCCAACTGGCGGTCGGTTCGTCCAGCGGTTCCCCGGCCAGATACAGCACCTCCAGCGAGGAGAGATCGTGATTGCGGATTTGCGCGGTCGGGAATTTCTTCAGCACGCGGATGGCGGTTGGGGCGGAGAACATCCGGCTGACCTGATACTTCTCAACAATTTTCCACCAAACGCCGCAGTCCGGGTACGTTGGCAGCCCTTCGTACACCACCGTCGCCATCCCCGCCAGCAGCGGGGCATACACGATATACGAATGCCCAACTACCCAGCCGATATCCGACGCGCAGAAGAACACACCGCCCGCTTTACCGCCGAAAATGGTGTCCATTGAAGTCGCCAGCGCGACCGCGTAGCCACCAACGTCACGCTGGACGCCCTTCGGTTTACCGGTTGTCCCGGAGGTATAGAGAATGCAGGAGGTTTCATTCGATTCCAGCCACGTCACCGGCACCCGCGCGCCAAGATGCTGTTGGCGCAGCGCGGCAAAGTCAAGGTCGCGCCCCTCCACCCGCGCCATTTTCGCCAGACCGCGATCAACCAATACCACATGACGCGGCTGGTGCTGCGCCTGACTGATTGCATCATCGAGCAGCTTTTTATACGGCAGGATCTTGCCCCCGCGCGCGCCGGCATCCGCCGAAACGATAATCACCGGTTGGGCGTCGTCGATGCGTGCCGCCACGCTGTGCGAGGCAAAGCCACCGAACACCACCGAATGGATCGCCCCAATGCGCGCGCAGGCCAGCAGCGTAATGTGCGCCTCGGCGATCATCGGCATATAAACCAGTACCCGATCGCCACGCTGTACGCCCAGCGACAGCAACATTGCCGCCGCCACGTTCACTTCGTCGTACAGCTGACGAAAGGTAAAGGTACGTTCTTCTTCGGTTTCCGATGACACCGCAATCAGCGCCAGCGCCTCAGGCTGTTTCTCCACCCAGCGGTCGATGGCGTTATGACACAAATTGGTCTTGCCGCCGCAAAACCAGCGGGCAAACGGCGGGTTGCTGTGATCCAGCACCTGCGTATACGGCTGCTGCCAGTCAATACGCTGGGCCTGTTCGGCCCAAAACGACTCCGGCTGCGTAATAGAACGTTGATAAAACTCGCTATAAGACATAATGCTCTCCTGTTGAACTTACGCCTTGCCGCACGCAGGTTTAGATTACATAAAGGTCCATATACTCATTGACCGGCATCTGCTCCAGGCGGGCTCTGTCCAGGGAGACATCCAGGATGCGCTGCTGCTGACGGGTCGGGAACTGACGCGCCAGGTTAATTTTGAACTTCTCGACCAGCTTCGGCATACCGTCGTTACGACGGCGCGCGTGGCCAATTGGGTATTCCACTACCACTTCTTCAAAGCGTGAGCCGTCGGTGAATTCAAGCGTGATGGCATTCGCGATGGCGCGTTTTTCAGGGTCGTGGTAATCGGCAGTAAAGGCCGGATCTTCGAAGCAGTTAATCTTTTCACGCAGTGCATCAATGCGTTTATCCTGCGCCACGCCGTCTTCGTAATCTGCCGCCGTTAAGCGTCCGAACAGCAGCGGGATAGCCACCATGTACTGGATGCAGTGGTCACGATCCGCCGGGTTATTCAACGGGCCTTTTTTATCGATGATGCGGATACAGGCTTCGTGCGTACGAATGGTCACTTTTTCGATATCGGCAGCGGTCTTACCTGCAGCCTGTAACTGCTCGTACAGCGTCATCGCCGCTTCTACCGCGGTCTGCGAGTGGAACTCTGCCGGGAAGGAAATTTTAAACAACACGTTTTCCATCACGTACGAACCGTACGGGCGCTGGAAGCGGAAAGATTCGCCTTTGAAAGAGACATCATAGAAGCCCCAGGTTTTCGCCGTCAGTGCAGATGGATATCCCATTTCACCGGTTTTCGCCATCAGCGCCAGACGCACAGCACGTGAGGTGGCATCGCCAGCCGCCCAGGATTTACGCGTGCCGGTATTCGGCGCATGACGATAGGTACGCAGCGACTGACCGTCGACCCACGCCAGCGAGACGGCGTTGAGAATTTCATCCCGGTTAAGGCCGAGCATCTCGGCAACCACCGCCGTGGAAGCGACTTTTACCAGCAGGACGTGATCCAGACCGACGCGGTTGAAGGAGTTTTCCAGCGCGATACAGCCCTGAATTTCATGGGCTTTAATCATTCCGGTTAACACTTTTTTCATAGTTAACGGCGCTTTACCCACCGCCACCGCATTGCGCGACAGCCAGTCAGCCGTCGCCAGAATACCGCCGAGGTTATCGGAAGGATGACCCCATTCTGCGGCCAGCCACGTGTCGTTAAAGTCCAGCCAGCGGATCATCGCACCGATGTTAAACGCCGCCTGCACCGGATCGAGCTGGAACTGGGTACCAGGTACGCGCACACCGTTCGGGACGACGGTACCCGGTACAACCGGCCCCAGCAGTTTTTTACAGGCCGGATATTCCAGCGCTTCCAGGCCACAGCCAAGGGTATCAAGCAGGCAATAATGCGCGGTGTCATACGCCACCTTCGAGGTGATCTCGTAGTTCATGACATAATCAACGATATCAACGATTTCACGGTCAAATTCAGGGCGGACGTTCGAAATATGTGCAGACATAGGGTACATTTCCTGTTTTTTTATCTTTAGAGGTTTTGCATTAGCAACGTTTTTCAATCGGGACAAATTCGCGATCTTCCGGGCCGGTATAGTTGGCGGAAGGACGGATAATTTTGTTGTCCTGGCGCTGTTCGATGATGTGCGCCGCCCAGCCAGTGACGCGGGCGATAACGAACAGCGGTGTGAACATTTCAGTGGGGACGCCCATCATGTTGTAAGAGACTGCCGAGAACCAGTCGAGGTTAGGGAACATCTTTTTCGTTTCCCACATCACCTCTTCCAGACGGTCGGCAATGTTGTACATTTTCAGCGAACCGCCCTCCTGAGAAAGCTGTTTCGCCACACGCTTGATCACCTGATGGCGCGGGTCGGCGATGGTGTAAACCGGGTGACCAAAGCCAATCACCACTTCTTTGTTTTCAACGCGTTTACGGATATCCGCTTCGGCTTCATCCGGCGTTTCGTAGCGCTGCTGAATTTCCAGCGACACTTCATTCGCGCCGCCGTGTTTCGGCCCACGCAGTGCGCCAATCGCGCCGATAATCGCGGAGTACATATCAGAGCCCGTTCCCGCAATCACACGCCCCGTGAAGGTGGAAGCGTTAAACTCGTGCTCGGCGTACAGCACCAGCGAAATGTGCATCGCCTTTTCCCAGCTTTGTGATGGCTTTTCACCATGCAGCAAATGCAGGAAGTGACCGCCAATAGAATCATCATCGGTCTCCGGCTGAATACGCTCGCCGTTATGGCTGTAGTGATACCAGTACAAGAGGATAGAACTGAGCGATGCCAGCAGTTTGTCGGCAATATCGCGTGCGCCGGAGACGGTATGTCCTTCTTTTTCCGGCAGCGTACAACCCAGCGCGGAAACACCAGTGCGCATCACGTCCATCGGATGCGAGGCGGCAGGCAGCGCTTCCAGTACGGTACGCACGTTAGCGGGCAATCCGCGCAGCGCTTTCAGTTTGCTTTTATAGGCGGTGAGCTCATCGCGGGTGGGTAATTTCCCGTGAATCAGCAGATGCGCAACTTCTTCAAATTCGCACTGTTGTGCCAGGTCAAGAATATCGTAGCCACGATAGTGCAGATCGTTACCGCTTTTACCCACGGTACATAAGGCAGTATTTCCGGCAGCGACGCCTGACAGCGCAACCGATTTTTTGGGTTTAATGACATGGGTACTATTTTGCAGGATCGTTGTGTCGCTCATGTTGTCCTCGTCATTATTGTAATATGTAGGGTACTAATTTATTGCCGGATGGCGGCTACGCCTTATCCGGCCTACGACGGTTACTTTTTTGTGTACAACGCGTCGAGTTTCTCTTCGAACTGGTAGTAATTGATGCTTTCGTACAGCTCGTTGCGCGTCTGCATAATGTCGATAACGTTCTTTTGCGTACCTTCCTGACGCAGCACGTTGTAAACCTTCTCCGCCGCGCGGTTCATGGCGCGGAAAGCTGACAGCGGGTATAGCGCCATCGCAACGTTCGCGCTGCGCAGTTCATCGGTGGTAAACAGCGGTGTGGCGCCAAATTCAGTAATGTTGGCGAGAATTGGTACCTGTACCGCATCGGCAAACTGGCGGTACATCTCAAGTTCGGTAATGGCTTCCGGGAACAGCATGTCAGCGCCCGCTTCGACATACGCCTGGGCACGATCGATGGCAGCCTCTAACCCTTCCACCGCCAGCGCATCGGTCCGCGCCATAATCACAAAGTTGGGATCGGTGCGCGCATCAACGGCTGCGCGGATCCTGTCGACCATCTCTTCTTTCGAGACGATCGCCTTGTTCGGGCGATGACCGCAGCGCTTGGCGCCGATCTGATCTTCAATATGCAGCGCAGCAGCACCCGCTTTGGAAATCGACTTGACGGTACGCGCCACGTTGAATGCAGACGATCCAAAACCAATATCCGCATCCACCAGCAATGGCAGCGGGCAAACATCCGTAATGCGACGAATATCAGTCAGCACATCATCAAGGGTAGAAATGCCGAGATCCGGCAGCCCCAGCGACCCCGCCGCGACACCGCCGCCGGAGAGATAAATCGCTTGATACCCGGCACGTTGAGCCAGCAGAGCGTGGTTGGCGTTGATGGTGCCAACGATTTGTAATGGGTTTTCTTTAGTGAGCGCAGCGCGAAACGCCAGCCCTGGGGAGTGTAGAGACATATCCCGTCCTCTTGTTATCAACTTGTTATCGTTCGTTGATATTTCTAAAGCAAGGGGTATGCCAGGGAGCTTATTTTCTCTTCAATTTAATTTTTTATCTTTTAAAACAATACATTAAATCCAATACTCCTATTTTTGTTACACAAAAGCGTGTCAGCTATCGTTTCATGAAACGTTCCTTCACGTTTCATTGCAACATTTATGAAACACAACTAAACCCTAATACTCGGTTCCTTACTTTTTTGGGTTAGTTATGGCAGATACACATCTACCGCCGCGTGTGAACGACGACAAACCGGTTATCTGGACAGTCTCAGTCACCCGCCTGTTTGAACTGTTTCGCGACATCAGTCTGGAGTTCGACCACCTGGCGACCATCACCCCCATTCAGCTTGGTTTCGAAAAAGCGGTGGCCTATATCCGTAAGAAGCTGGCTACCGAGCGTTGCGATGCCATCATTGCGGCGGGCTCCAACGGCGCATATCTGAAAAGCCGTTTATCGATTCCGGTGATCCTGATTAAACCCAGCGGATTCGACGTGCTACAGGCGCTGGCAAAAGCGGGAAAACTCACCTCGTCGATTGGCGTCATTACCTATCAGGAACCCCTCCCGGCGCTTCTCGCGTTTCAAAAAACCTTCAATTTGCAGCTTGAACAGCGCAGCTATATCACCGAGGAAGATGCTCGTGGGCAAATCAACGAGCTGAAGGCTGGCGGTACACAAGCGGTAGTTGGTGCGGGGTTGATTACCGATCTGGCAGAAGAAGCAGGCATGACCGGCATCTTTATCTATTCGGCGGCCACCGTGCGCCAGGCCTTTGTCGATGCGTTGGATATGACCCGCTTGACATTACGCAGAAACGGTCAGTACGCCTCTGGCGATACGTTGCGCACTCGCTATGCGCTCGGAGATATGCGCGGTCACTCTGCGCAGATGGAACAGGTACGGCACACCATTATGCTGTACGCCCGTTCGCGTGCGCCGGTCCTCATTCAGGGCGAAACAGGAACGGGTAAAGAGCTGGCCGCACAGGCCATTCACCGTGAGTTTTTCACCCGTCAGGAGAATCGGCGCGGTAAACCCTCACCGCCGTTTGTTGCCGTCAACTGCGGGGCAATCACCGAGTCATTGCTGGAAGCGGAGCTGTTCGGCTATGAGGATGGCGCCTTTACCGGCTCTCGCCGAGGGGGGCGCGCGGGCCTGTTTGAAATCGCTCACGGCGGAACCCTGTTTCTTGATGAGATAGGCGAGATGCCGCTGCCGTTACAAACCCGACTGCTACGCGTGCTGGAAGAAAAAGAGGTTACCCGGGTCGGTGGACATCAGCCGATTCCGGTTGATGTCCGGGTGATTAGCGCCACGCACTGTAATCTGGAGCAGGAGATGAAACAGGGGGAGTTTCGAACCGATCTGTTTTATCGCCTGAGCATTTTACGCCTCAAGCTGCCGCCGCTACGCGAGCGGTTGCCCGATATCCTGCCACTGGCGGAAGGCTTTTTAAAACAGTCGCTGGCGGAACTGGACGTGCCGTTTTCTGAGCCTGTTCGCAAGGGGCTGGGGTTAAGTCAGCCGACGTTGCTGAATTATGGCTGGCCGGGGAATATCCGCGAACTGCGTAATATGATGGAGCGCCTGGCACTGTTTTTAAGCGTCGAACCGCAGCCAGAGCTGAACGTAGATTTTTTACAGCAGCTGTTACCGGAACTGTCCGTTGTTACCACTACACCGCACATATCATCATCACTGACGCCACAGCAGGTGCTGGCACAATTTGATGGTGACAAAACTGCCGCCGCACGGTATCTCGGAATTAGCAGAACCACGTTCTGGCGCAGATTAAAAGAAAACCCGCCGGTACAATGACCGACGGGTGTCGTATTTTTTACAGCTGCACGTTATTTTTTCTTGTAAATATTGGCTGTGCCATGGATTTTGTTATCCGTTTGGCCGGAGGTTAATACCACCACGTCAGCGCCTTTCTCTTCAGCTTTCTTCAGAAGGTCTTCTTTCGCATCCGAAGTAGAGACTTCATTACTCGTTGAAATATCGCCGATTTTTGTATACTGAGACTCAACCTTTTCAAACTCAACCTTCGTCATAAATTCCGCGGCATACGCGTTGGTCACAACAAAAGCTAACGCACCAATAAGTACTTTAATTCCAGTTTTCATATAAAAGCTCCAGATTTTGTTATATATGCCATCATCGCCCCCTGAACATTCGACATGCGAGTCAAGGATGATTAATAAGTAGTTCAGGCTGACAAAAAGATCCAGAGCAGGCGGAAATATAAAGAGATTTTGCGAATCGTTAATTACGAAAAACGCAGTGGCGCTGCATTTTAACGCGCAGTGTGAGTGAATGCGCAGAATGGTGTGCGCACTAAAATTATAGTGTTAGCTGTCTTTCCCGTGTTTACTAATGGAAACGTTGTCTATGGAACCTTTGCACGCCGTTGTACTCACCGTCAGCCTCTTTGTTTTAACCTTTTTTAACCCCGGCGCAAATCTGTTCGTGGTGGTACAAACTAGCCTGGCATCCGGACGACGCGCAGGCGTGATGACCGGTCTGGGTGTTGCCTTGGGTGATGCGTTTTACTCCGGCCTTGGGCTCTTTGGTATGGCAACGCTAATCACCCAGTGTGAAGAGATATTTTCATTGATTAAGATTGTCGGCGGCGCCTATCTGCTGTGGTTTGCCTGGAACAGCATCCGCCATCAGGCCACGCCGCAAATGCCCACGCTACAGCAGCCGCTTTCCGCCCCCTGGTATGTGTTTTTCCGCCGTGGATTACTAACGGATTTATCAAACCCGCAAACCGTGCTGTTTTTCATTAGTATCTTCTCGGTCACCTTAAGCGCAGACACACCTACGTGGGCCAGACTGATGGCCTGGGCAGGCATTGTGTTGTCTTCCGTTATCTGGCGTATATTTCTCAGCCAGGCATTTTCTTTGCCTGCCGTGCGACGGGCGTATGGTCGTATCCAACGTGTTGCCAGCCGGGTGATTGGCGCAATAATAGGTGTTTTCGCGCTAAGACTTATTTATGAAGGTATTAGCCATCGATAAGAGAGTTTAACTTGACCATCGTGAGGTAATTGTCCGTAATACCGCCTGAATTTTTAATCGCAGGTTGAGTGGCAGTGAGATGGAACAGGTTGAACCGGTAAACGACACATTACTCCTTACAGAATGGCAGGCGCTGATACGACAAACATCGCCTGAAGTTCATATGCTCCTCACATCGTTAAGCGATGAAGAGATCCGCCATTTAGTGACCGTTTTTTATGACTATATGCTCTCCCATGCCCAGAGCGCATTGTTCCTTAATACAGAACAGGTCAGTACCCGCCTCAGTGGTAGTATGTTTGACTGGTTACGCAGCGTGCTCGGCAGCGCGCACGAAGATCTACCGCAGCTGCTGGCCAAACAACGCAAAATTGGCGTGGTGCATGCCCGTATCGGTCTGCCCATCGATCTGGTAAACCGCGGCGCGCGTAAGCTCAAGGATGAGCTGTATCGGGTATTGAAAACCAAAGCTGACGACTCGTCTTCCCTGCTGAGCAATGCTATCTGTTTCAGCAGTCTGGCAATGGATACTGCGCTGGAGGCCATGACCGTCTCTTATTCCCCAAGCCACCAAAACTCCCTGCATACGCAGGAGCAGTATCGCCTGCAGACCATTTACGATGACGTTAACGTCGAACGCGAACGACAAATTCGCTCATTTACCGACTGGGAAAATCAGTTTATCTATAACATCGCCATCGGTATGCCTTTCGGTGAGATGGTATTTCTGGCAAATTCTGATTTTGGTATGTGGTTCTCGCATAAAGGAAAACACATTCTCGGCAACAGCAATCTGTTGAATGAAATGGAATCGCTGATAGCAGAGATCGACAACCGCATGACGACCACCCTGTCACCTCAGCATCAGCCGACAGAACCTGAGAGGATGAGCCTGTTGCAGGATGTCCGCCAGCTGTCGGCAAAAATCCATTTCCTGCTCGCCTCAATGTTTGACGCACTGGTGAAACAGGAAAATGGTAAAGACTCGCTGACCCAGTTACTTAACCGCCGCTTTATTCCAACCATCATGCGGCGTGAGATTTCGTTAGCGTTACATGCGCGGAAGCCTTTTAGCCTGGCGATGCTGGATATCGACTACTTCAAGCAAATTAACGATAACTTCGGGCATAATACCGGCGATCTGACGCTCAAAAACGTCGCAGCAGTCATTTATGATCATATCCGTAGCAGCGATTACGTGTTCCGCTACGGTGGTGAAGAATTTATGATCCTGCTCGTCGAGTCAGACAAGTCGCAGGCCAGTATCATTCTCGAAACGCTGCGTATGAAGATTGCCGGGATGTGCATGGCGGCATCGGCGGCAGAATCATTTTCTATTACCGTCAGCATTGGCATCGCCGAATATGACTATCACCCCGACTATAAACAGTTGGTTGATAAAGCCGATCGCGCGCTTTATCTGGCGAAAAGTAATGGCCGCGATCGCATAGAGGTATATCAGGAATAATCTTCTCCGCCACAGAGAAATAAATACCCCGTTCAGGGTATTTATCTGATCGGCGATAAATACCGAGCTGTTATTTTTATTCAAGTCTATTTGCGTGATAAAAATAACAGCCACATAATAAGATGCAAATCAAATACACCAAATCTGAATAGCGCTAGCATATCCCGGTGATGACGCCTTCTGAATGCAGAAGGGGAAATATGAGGGATAGTATAAAACCATGAACGGGAAGAAGAGAACACGCTGGCAGCGCCGTCCTGGCACGATCGGAGGCAAGCTGCCGTGGAATGACTGGCGCAATGCCAGCAGCTGGCGAAAAGCCACCCAGTTTCTCCTGCTGGCTATTAATATTTATATTGGCGTAACGTTCTATTACTGGGTCCGCTATTTCGAAACCGCCGGCACCAGCGTCTATATTCCAAGGCCTGGCGGTATTGAGGGATGGCTACCAATCGCGGGTTTGATGAATATCCGCTATACGCTGGAGACTGGTTTTCTTCCGCCTATCCATGCCGCCTCCATGCTGCTGTTAGTTGCGTTTATCCTGATTAGTCTGTTGTTAAAAAAAGCCTTCTGTTCGTGGTTATGCCCGGTGGGCACGCTATCCGAACTGCTCGGCAATTTGGGGAAGAAAGTATTTGGTCGCAACTTCACGCTGCCGCGCTGGCTGGATATCCCGCTGCTCAGTCTGAAGTATTTGTTGCTGAGTTTCTTTTTGTATATCGCCCTGTCGATGCCTGCGCAGGGGATTCAGTATTTTCTAATGTCGGCCTATGGCATGATTATCGACGTAAAGATGCTCGATTTCTTTCGCCATATTGGCCCCGCTACGCTCATCTTTGTTGTCGTTATCAGCGTCCTGAGCCTGTTTATTCGCAATGCCTGGTGCCGCTATCTGTGCCCTTATGGTGCGCTGCTCGGCCTGTTCTCGCTGCTCTCGCCGTTTAAAATCCGCCGTAACGCAGACAGCTGCATCGACTGCGGAAAATGCGCGAAAAACTGCCCGTCGAATATCCAGGTCGACAGACTGATTCAGGTGCGTACCGTGGAATGCACTGGCTGCATGACCTGCGTTGAATCCTGCCCGGTGGCCTCAACGCTGAGCTTTTCACTGCAAACACCGCCGGGGGCGCAAGACAACGGTAAACCGTTATGGCGACAGAAGACGCTATCAGGTGTTGCCATGACGCTACTGGTGCTTGGCATTCTGTTTGCCACCATTGGTTATGCCGTTTATGCCAATGTCTGGGATACACCAGTGCCTGATCATATGTATTTCCAGCTGATCCCGAAGGCAAAGATGATCGGCCATTAATTTTTTTATCAGTATGTTCAAAACCCTGCCAATTCTGGCAGGGTTTCCCGCCTGTCCTGCCATTTTAAGACAATTGAACTTGTGCCATCGCGCTCTCGTTTATACAACCTTAAATATCATCTGTAATAATTTTTCTATTTTGTTATGGGCGACTGGGATCAAAATAATGAACGGGATAACATCATGACTAAAATAAAACTGGCACTGCTATTACCTCTGTTTCTGGCAGGTTGTACGATGAATGACGGGGAATTAAGAAACGCTTACGCTCAGCATTATCAGCAACCTACCGCTTATGTAGATGCTTATAAACAGAAAATAGCCAGTATGGATATTCATGCGCTGGCCCAATATGCCGCCGCGGAAGATAAGAAAAAAATGCGTGGGCAGCCAAGACTGAAAATCGACGAATTCATTACCATTGAGAACGTGCAGGCGAAAGGAAATCGGGTGGTCTACGATTACTCACTGTCCGAAAGCTGGCTGGCGCTGTCCGCAGATAAACAGCGCGAGAAGCAGACCAATATGAATAAAGACCTGATCTACCGTACCTGCTCGCTGGAAACGGTACGTCTGGCGCAGGCAAAAGGGCTGGAAGAAGAGCATAACTATTACAGCCAGTACCCAGACAAAGTCGCCTTTACGCTGAGAGCCAGCGCGCAGATTTGTATGCAAAACGGTTTTACAAAATAACCTCAATCCACTATGCCTGATGCGCTGCGCTTATCAGGCCTACGATTTGCACGCTGCCGTAGGCCGGATAAGGAGCCAGCGCGCAGATTGTATGCAAAACGGTTTTACACAATAACCGCAATCCACTATGCCTGATGCGCCTACAATTTGCACGCTGCCGTAGGTCGGATAAGGCGCCAGCGCGCAGATTTGTCTGCAAAACGGTTTTACACAATAACCGCAATCTACTATGCCTGTTGCGCTGCGCTTATCAGGCCTACGATTTGCACGCTGCCGTAGACCGGATAAGGCACCAGCGTGCAGATTTGTCTGCAGAACGGTTTTACACAATAGCCGCAATCACAAAGCCTGATGCGCTGCGCTTATCAGGCCTACGATTTGCACGCTGCCGTAGGCCGGATAAGGCGCCAGCGCCGCATCCGGCTAAAACATCAGAATTTCCAGGACACACTGCCGACAATGCTGCGCTCGGCGCCGAAGTAGCAGTATGAGAGCGAGTTACAGGCTGCAACGTAGCGCTTGTCGGTCAGGTTGTTAACGTTCAACTGCGCGCTCAACCCTTTAATGCCGATATTCGTTAAGTCGTAACCAATCACCATATCCACCAGTGTGTAGGACGGCAGGGTGTGAGTATTCAGGCGATCGCTGGTAATACCGTTAACGTAGCGCACGCCTGAACCCAACGTCAGGCCGTCCAGCGGACCGCTTTTCACATCGTAGCTCAGCCAGGTACTGGCCTGGTTACGCGGGGCGTACACTGCGCGCTTGCCCTGTTCTTCCGGGCTGCTTTTCTTATAGCGAATGTCGGTATAGGTATACGCCGCCTGCAAACGGAAGCTATCCGTCAGTTGGCTAATTGCCTCCAGCTCCACCCCTTCAGATTCAATTTCCCCAATCGAGCGGTACGGATCGGTCGGCTCTTCTTTGGTGGCAATATTCGTCTGATTGATACGGAACACCGACGCGCTGAACTGACTGTTAAGTCCTTCCGGCTCATATTTCAGCCCCGCTTCCCACTGCTTGCCTTTCATCGGATCCAGCAGATTGCCGTTCTCATCGGCAAAGCTGGTTGGCGTAAAGGCAGTGGAATAACTCACGTACGGCGCAAAGCCGTTATCGAATAAATAGAGCAGCGCGGCGCGGGTGCTGAAGTTGTTTTTATCCAGATCGCTGCGAGTATCCTTGATCTTATCAATGTTAGAAACGCTGACCTGATCGTAGCGACCACCGAGCGTAATACGCCAGCGATCCCATGACATCTGATCCTGCAAATAGTAACCCGTCTGGCGCAACTTGTGTTTCTCACGCGCATACATGTCGATGTAATCAGGCTTCGCGCCGTACACCGGGTTAAAAGCGTCAATCGGCGGGAAAGCGCCGTAGTAACCGGTAGTATTGTTGCTGCGATCCTGATAGTCGATCCCCACCAGCAGACGGTGGTTTACCTGCCAGGTATCAAAGCTGCCGTCGAGCTGGTTATCCAGCGTAATCGCCGACATTTTTTCATCAGAGCCGGAGTAACCGCGATTAAGCTCGGTTTCATTCAGCCAGCCCGCCGCATACACCTGATTCAGCTCAACGTCGGTATGCAGATAGCGCAGCTTTTGCCGCACCGACCAACCGCTATCAAACATATGCTCAATGTTGTAGCCCACCATGTTTTCACGGCGATCGTATTTGTCGTAATCATCCTCGCCTTCGTAAAAGGTGTTGGAGATCTTTTGCCCGTAATGCGGAACCACGGTGCCGTCATACGGCAGACCGGAGTGGCTACCGCCTTCCGGGTCACGGTGCAGATAGGCCATCAGATCCAGACGCGTCTGATCGGTGATACGCCATGTCAGGCTGGGCATCAGCGCGTAACGCTCTTCCTTCAATGGACCAAACTGCGAGTCCGCGTAACGCGTCATCCCGCTCAGTCGCGCCGCCACGCGATCGTTATCATCCAGCGCTCCGGTGACGTCAAACGCCGCGCCGCGCTGGTTATTGTTGCCGGCAAACAGCTTCACTTCGCCGCCCGCATCAAACGATGGCTTACGTGAGGTCAGCGCCACAATGCCACCCGGGGAGGAACGACCATACAGTACGGAAGCCGGACCGCGTACGACTTCGATATCTTCGAGGAACCACGGATCGACCACCAGCGAGCTGTGTGAGTTGGTGTCGCCCATCATCTTCAGACCATCGAGATAGACGTTATCCAGGCTACCGTCAGAAAAGCCACGCAGCACGATGTAGTCAAAGCGGTTGGAAGCGCCAATCTGATTGCTGTACACCCCCGGCGTATAGCTGACGGCCTGGCGCACGCTGGTTGCGCCCTGCTCTTCAAACTGTTCACGGGTTACGATCGATACCGACTGCGGTGTTTCAATATCCGGCGTGGCAAGCTTCGTGGCCCCGCTCTGCATCTGCGACGTGACAACCACCGTATCGTTTTTTGTTGTTTCCTGCGCCAGCAGAGGAAAAGCCACGCTGCCGGTAACCCATCCCACCAGCAGCGCCAAGCGAGTCTTCGCGAACATGAATATCTCCAAAGGCATGTCTAATTGTAAGTGAGAATTATTACCTTTTTGCTGACGGAGATAGCTATGCCGGATGCCAGGTTGCCTATGCGCAGTGCCAAATTGTCAGGAAATCACGTGCGTAAAACGCAAATATGGATTAGCAAAGTTTGAGCAAATCGCCGGGCGAAAAGCCGTAACGGCGACGAAAAGCAGTAGAAAAGTTAGTGGCGTGCTGATAACCCGACATCCAGGCCGCCTGTTGTACGCTATATCCTTCCAGTAGATAGCCGCGCGCACGTTCCAGACGGCAATCGCGCAGGTAGTCGAATACCGAACAGCCATAGGCTGCGCGAAACTTACTGCGCAGGCTACTGGGACTCATCGCTGCGCGTTGGGCCAGTTCATTAAGGGTGTAGTCTTTTTCGGGACTCTGCTCCAGCAGTCGGCGAACGACCTCCAGCCGCTGCTGCTCACCGCTCGCCGCAAGACGTTTACCGCTCTCGACCTGACACACGCTGAGGCCATGACCAAACAGTTGTAATATCAGCCCTTCCAGCATCAGCTGACGAGAAATATGGCTAATCGTACTCTGCTGCGCGTACTGTAGTCCGCTGAGTAAAAACCCCGGCACCTGCCAGATAAGCGTCGGCGTCTGGCATCTTTCCCACTCACGCATCAACGATTCGAGCAACCCCGTGCGACACGCGCCGTCGGGATACAAACCGAGCGATAATGTCCGCAGTTTACAATCAGCATGATGACGGGCACGCATCGTCTGGTGCTCACTCAGGCGTGAGCTAAACGCCATGCCGGAGCGCACCACATGCTCCTGTCCGTTAAGCGTCAGGATCACGCAGCCTTCCAGTACCACCAGCATATACAGAGGGCTGTCGTGACGAGAGGTGGTTTCGTAGGGTTGCAATACCTGTACGTCGGAGTGCGTCACGCACATCCCACATGGGAGAGTCATCTCCTCAATTTCACCTTGCAGAACAGGGCTGCCAGACGGTAAATCCGGCCTTTGTGCCAACTGGGGAAAGCGGTAATCGATCCCGTAGCGCTCACCAAAATCCATAAACTCGCTGACGGAGAAAGTGCGAGCGACGCGTCCGGAGGCATTCAGGGCGGTGGTATTGTTCATGCTGTCTTCTGCACAGGAAATGGGATTAACGGTTTATAACTGAAGCAACATTACCATTACCTGCGCAATACGACAATAATAATGAGAACCATTATCAATATGATGATTAGCAGAATAAACAGCTTAATCCAGCCAGTTTAGATCTGCCGAGGAGACACACGGCGCAGCCTCTTTTAACCAGCGATACAGCAGCTCAATATTTCTGAGCCGTGTTGAAGTCTTTGGCCAGACAAGGTAATACCCCTCGCCAGTCGCTACCGCATCTTTAAACGGTAACGCCAACATCCCTGCCTGAATGGCCGACAGGCTTAACAGCAGGTCGGCAACGGACACGCCATGACCGCTCATCGCGGCAAGACTGCCCTGCTCCAGGGTGTCGAACACTTTGCCTCGCGCAAGATTCAACGCCGGAAACTTCCCGGTGCGTTGCAGCCACCGACGCCAGTCACGGCGATCCGCTGAGGGATGAATCAGTTCACAGGCAGAAAGATCGCGCTGCGCCTGCACCAGCAGTGCGGTTGAGCACACCGGGATAAGCCACTCCTGAAACAGCAACCGGCTGTCGGTATCGTCACCAAAATGGCCATTCCCTAACAGGATCGCACAGTCATACGGTTCACGACCGAAGGATACCGAATCGGTATCCATCCAGACGCTGGAAATTTCGACAACCGGGGTCGGATGCGCTTCACGGAAATGACGCAGCACGTCCAGAAGCCAGCGCATCGTCAACGTAGACGGCGCTTTCAGCCGTAGCTCATGACTGCTGCTGCGAAAGGCATGACACGCGTGTTCCAGACTCTGAAACCCAGCCGTCAACTGCTGCGCCAGCCCTTGGCCAGAAGGCGTTATCTCGATACGCGGGCCGCTGCGGACAAATAGCTCACAACCAAACCATGCCTCCAGCGTGCGAATATGACGGCTTACCGCGCCCGGCGTCACGTTAAGTTGAATAGCGGCTTTACTGAACGATCCCAGACGGGCTGCGGCTTCAAAAGCCCTCAGGGCATACAACGGAGGTAGCGTCATTCTCAGCTTCTATGTTGAGTTTTACTCACAGTAGAGCGCAGTTTTATTCGTTTTTCAATGCGCCACGCAGGCGGAATACTGATGGAAAATATCATCAGGATAATCAGGTATGAATTTCACTTTACTGGCTACCTATAGCCTCAGCGTAGTAACCCTGCTGTTAACTCCGGGTCCTGTCGTGGCGTTGATTACCACCACCGCGTCGCAGCACGGCTATCGCCGGGCCTTTATCACGCTGATTGGCACTAACGGAGCTTCTTTAGTATTGATTGCTCTGGCTGCACTGATGCTAGCTGGCGTGGTTTCAATCTCTGCGATATGGCTTGGCGTACTGGGTCTTGTGGGATCGTTGTATATCGGTGTGATGGCGATTAACGGCCTGCGGGCCAGGGACTCAAAACCCGGACTGTGTGCGCCAAAACGCGATAACAGCGGGCTTATCCATGGATTTCTGACAGGGGTCGCTAACCCAAAGGACATTTTGTTTTTCGTAGCATTTTTTCCCCAGTTCATTGCCATTACGCAAGATTTCACCACCAGCATTCTGACGCTAACGCTGGTGTGGGTTATTTTTGATGTTACGGTGTTGTCTTTTTACATCATGGTTTTCAAACGCTGGATGCCAGAGCGGTTTGCCAGACGCAGCGTTTTTATCTCCTCCCTGTTTCTGCTCGCGGTGGCGGTGTTTGGCATTATTTATAATGTACACGCGCTACAAATGCTCTCACCCGCGATGTGATCCCCAACGAATTGTTCAGCCAGACATCTCATCTTGCACCGGGAGGAATAAAATAAGAACAAATCGACATTAATATTATTAATGGATTTATAAACCAGGATTCAGAAAATATAGACGATAACATTTTCCTGGCGTTCAACTGGCACCCTCACCCATGACAATGCATCAACGGCGACAGGTGCCATTTCATTTTCTAAGCGAAGTAGAGGCGTGTTGCCATCTGGCACAACCGTGCTTTCACCGATCTCAAGAACGCCCCGAAAAGAAATGGATACATTGTCTGGCGTATCCGACAACCTTATCCATTCGGTTGTAATCACTAACTTTCGAGTAAACATTCGCTGTCCTTTGCGCGTGGTATATATCCGATAACTTCACAGGTAGATCAATACACTCTTTGAACAAACAGAAATTTGTCCCCCATATCAGTTAAGCATTACTTAACAGAAAGAAAATTGAAGTAATAAAACTCATTCGAAATATGTTTCACAAATTCAACCGGCAGGTTATGTTTGATGAACGTTAACTTTGCAAACTCAATATCGCCGTACACTCGAATACAGAAAGGTTTGACTATCTCCCCCTGCACGCCAAAGCACTCCTGAAGCCGAGTGTCATCCATAAAAATAAAGTCACCTTTTCTGACCTTAATACTCTCATGAAGGCCTTGCCACTTCTCCGGAGTGAGCAGAAAGCTCTCCCATCCATTATTTCTCAACACTTCAATCGTGTGAGTAAATTTAAAATAGTCGTTTTGCATTGTCACATCACCACTCGATGTGGCGTACAAATATTCTATTTTAAATTTAAGTTGTGCATTGAGGCTTTTTTTCTTCCCCTCATCAATTAACCACTGAAGCTCACTGACAATGCTCTTCGAAAAGATTTTCCTTTTTTTGGCAATAGCCAGCCAATGCATAATGAATAGATGCTCTGACATTTTAGAGTAGATTTTATGATCCTTTATTGCGATACCAATTGCGACTAACGCACTCCAGGTAAAGGCTTCCAGATCATCCTGATAATGATGTCGTAACGTACTAACTCTTCCAGAATCCCTTACCACTTAAACCTGCCCAAATAAATCATCATTGTTATTCCACGTCATTCTTGTATTACTCTATTAAAAAATTACTACAACTAAAATCGCCAAAATATGATCCAGATTAACTTATTCCTATGTAATAAACGTGCAAATATAATACATCATACTTATTAATCATTAATCTGGGGTGGCTCAACAATGACTAATAAGAATAATGCGATAAAGATAAAGGTTAATAATAATCACCAGTAATCAATATCACCTTTTGTGATGAGACCTGTAAACAGAAAAAGCAAACTACCGGGCATTCAGCAACCCGGAAGTTTGCTTATTACAGACGAAGTTAATAGAAAATACCGATGATCAGGGTATGAGTTACAAAGCCCACAATCAACGGTACGGCGGTACGTTTAACCACATCAAATGGCGTTATTTTCGCCCCACTGGAAACGGCAATCACCACGCCGGAAACCGGTGAAATTGCCCGCCCCATATGTGATGCCTGCTGCATCGGCAGGATCATGGCAACAGCGTTAGCGCCCATACTTGCCGCGATTTGCGGGATCAGCTCAACAAAAGCAAGGAATGGCGCATTACCCGATCCCATAATAATTGCTGCCGCCAGCGTCACCAGCGCAAACACCACCGCCATAGCAAATGGAGGTAATCCCACGTGCTCCGCCATCAGGATTAATTGATCAATGGCACCAATGACTTTAATTCCGTGAGCAAAAACACCTGCCGCAACCAGTAGCCCAACCACCCCGGTAAAGGCGGTGCCCATGCCTTTAAGGAAATGGCTGAATCCTTCGCATACTGACTTTAAATCACGCACCCGCAACCACTCAATCAACATGCAGACAGCCATCGAAATGAGCACAATGGTGATAATATTCAGGTTAATACCACTGACGAACATTTCCGATGATCCCACCGCCATCAATATCGGAAGCATCGGGAGCAGCGCATAAAAAGCCGGGGCATTTCCTGAGTCAGTCACCTCAGCGCTACCGATTTCCCGTGGTAGCGTTCCCGCTTTACGGTCGCAATGCCGCTGCCAGAAGAAATGGCAGACGCCCACGACCAGCACGGTTGCCAGCGCTGCGGGTCCCTGGTGGTAAACAACGTATTCCACCACATCCATATTGACCGCTTTAGATCCCCTGATAGCATCGATGGCCGTCGGGGTATACGCCACACCAAGCGAGGTGGCAATAACCCCAGCAGCCGAGGCCGCAGAAAGCCCTAACCCCAGCATAATGGGGAACATCGTCCCCATCAGCAACACGGCAAGCCCGGTAGCGGATGGGATGGCCAACTGCAGGAGGCTGGCGAGCAGATAGGAGAAAAATAGAAGCACATAGGGCGAACGCAGCGCGCGCAAAGGTTTCGTCACGACCCGCACAACAGCTTCATTTGCCCCGATATGATCCATGTAATGCGCAAATCCCATGAGCGCCATAATCATCAGGCCGAGATCGGCAGCACGCGTACTAAAGAGATCGCGCATCACCTCGAAAGGATCGAGAAATGAAATCCCCGTACTGGCAACGCCCTTCGGTAATACAGAACCCCATCCGGTTAACGCCGTACAAATCATCAACACCAGGCCCGCAATGAACAGCACCGGTTCAGCGCGATAACCTTTCAGTATCAGACGCGCGACCACCACGATAACCAGTAGGGCAATTAACACCTGAATCATGACTGAGCTCTCCTCTGCGCGAACTCAGCAAAGGTTTCTTCAATGACCGCTACCACCACATCGCTGGCGGCTCGCAGTGAACGCACCGGTAGATATTCATAAATTGAATGAAAGTTATGAGCACCGGTAAAAATATTCGGGCAAGGCAGTCCTTTCTGCGATAGCACTGCGCCATCATACCCACCACGCATGGCGACAGGTTGCGGGGTAATGCCACACTTCTGATACGCGCGAAACGCAATATCAATCGGGTAGTGTGCATCGCCCTGCAAGCTATTGAACACATTGGCATAGCGATCGGTTAAATGACAGACCACGCTGTTTTCTCCCCACAGCGCGCAGGTGCTGACGGCAAGCTGGCGGATATATGCCATACGCGCCTTATACCCTTCTTCGGTAAAATCCCGGATATCCAGCTTAAGTACCGTACGGGCGCTGTTACCCTGAAGCTGTTTTACCCAGTAATACCCTTCGCGTCCTTCCGTATACTCAGGCGCCTCTCCTCCGGGCAGCATCGCAATAAACTTATGCGCCATCAGCAGCGAGTTCTTCAGCTTACCTTTGGCCGACATAGGGTGCGCGGACTGGCCGGTAAAGATGATTTCCGCATCACCCGCGTTCCAGTTCTCGTAGACAAACTCTCCAATGCCGCAGCAGTCCAGGGTATAGCCAAAATCAGCGCCAAACGCCGCAACATCAAACGCTTTTGCTCCCCGTAATCCCTGCTCTTCATCAGGAACAAAACCGACCTTCACCGGCCCATGCTTAATCTCCGGGTGCGCGATCAGGTACTCCAGAGCATTCATAATCGCGGCGATGGCGGCTTTATCATCAGCCCCTAGCAGACTGGTACCATCCGTCACCAGCAGGTCATCGCCGACATAATTTTTCAGTTCCGGAAATTCACTTTCACGCAGATAAATATTCAGCTCTTGATTCAGACACAAATCCCCACCGCTGTAGTGAAGACGTTGCGCATTTGTGTCCGCGGTCTGTTCCGCGCTGGTATCCAGATGGCCAAAAAAGGAAACGACAGGGATCGTGGCATCGGTATTTCCAGGTAAGGTCGCTGTCACAATAGCGGTATCCCTGACCTCAATGTTTTCCATTCCTAATGCTTCAAGTTCTACTGCAAGTAGTTTTGCCAGTTCCATTTGACCAGGTGAAGAAGGCATTATCCCATTAGCACCATTTTCCCTTGAGGTCGTGGTATTGATTTTCGTGTAGTTAATAAAGCGTTCAACAATATCCATTCCAGGAGATCCTTTAATGTATCATTTACGAGGTACTGCAAGAGAAGACCTGCATACAGCGTGGGTTGAATAATCTGAGAACAAAATAAAATCAGCGCTCATCCCAGAACGCTGATTTTATGGGTGTTACGACAACGATTTATATAAAGGAAGATAAAAAAGGCCAGTAATTACACCAGTGATTAAAAACTCCTTTTGATTGATAAAATCATATACCCTGTCTGTTTTTACTACATTTTCCATGGTGTTAAGCTAACAGAAGTCATAAACGGCATTCGTATGTCTAAGGGATAATAAAAATCATTTAGATTCTTGCCCCCGATACCGACACAAGACATACCATCGCTATATTTTTTTAATGAACAAATGCTGTAACAGCAACATGCAACCGTTTGCACCTCTCTACAAATAGCCACTTAACGCACTAAAATCCGTGAACAAAATCACAATTACTTCAAAAGCGAAAATTAACATAACGCTTAAAAACAGATAGTTATAAGAAAAACTATATAATACCCCTATAAATAAAGATGAAATCACACTATTCACCATGAAATAGATTCATAGCGATACTATTTCAACATTACCGTATGGTTCACAGAACAAAACCTGTCGTCATCACTAATGCAAAACAACAAGAACAATAATATTAAATTATCTATTTATGACGATTATCAAAATTATACACAGGCAAAAAAAACCTCTCCCCTGAGAAGAGATTCAGGGCAGAGGTAATACGGGTGTTAAGGACATTTTTATAGTTTTGATGATAACAGAAGAGCTTCTTGCTGGATTGAGTATACACACTTCACGACGTTAAGAAAATTCCTAAAAAGAATTAAAAGCAAACACCATTAAAAATCCTTTTTATAATAAAGACATATTTATCAAATAAAACAAAATTAGGATAGGGAAAAATTAAATATCACTAATCTATAGTATGACGCAAGTGGGGCTAACAACACATCATTACGGCCAATACCGCTACTGACAATGTCTGAATATTCAATAAATTTAATATATCCATACACCGCTCAGCTAACGAGAGTTAAAAAATTATAAAATAAGCTAAACGCAATTTTTCGTCATAGATCACATTTTCCCGACAGAACGATTCCCCTACTCGCCCAGGCTGGTATGATTCAGCAGGTAAATACCTATCAACTCAACCCGAGGCTTTGATGCTGGAGAATGTAATCATCAGATAATCAGCTTACCGACCTTTTCAGGCCGGACTGGTTATCAATGCGCCGAAATCGAATGCGGACACCGCTGTGTGTTTGCACGTTTTGCACATGATGATTAAACAGGTTTTCCAGTATGAATTTATCCCGTCAGGAACAACGTACCTTACACGTTCTCGCCAAAGGTGGCCGTATTGCTCACGTCCGCGATGCATCTGGTCGTGTCACTTCCGTCGAATGCTATAGCCGCGAAGGGTTACTGCTCTGCGACTGCACGCTCGACGTATTCAAAAAGCTCAGAACGAAAAAACTGATCAAATCCGTTAATGGTCAGCCCTACCGCATCAATACCACCGGGCTGAACAACGTTCGCGCCCAACTGGATAATCGCTAAGGAGAGAGAGATGGATATCCCGAAGATTTTTACGATCAGCGAAAGCGCACATCGCATTCATAATCCGTTCACCGCGCAAAAATATGCGACGTTAGGTCAGGTTTTACGGATGCCCCCAGGAACTCGCATCCTGGATCTCGGCAGCGGCTCGGGCGAGATGTTGTGCACCTGGGCACGCGATCATGGAATTTCCGGCGTTGGTATCGATATGAGCCAGTTATTCAGTGAGCAAGCCACCATGCGGGCAAGTGAATTAGGCGTCACTGAGCACGTGCGTTTTATTCATGCCGATGCAACAGGTTATATCGCCGAAGAAAAATTCGATATTGCCGCCTGCGTTGGTGCAACCTGGATTGCTGGCGGCGTTGCCGGAACGGTCAAACAGCTGGAACAAAGTCTCAAACCAGGCGGGATCCTGCTCATCGGCGAACCGTACTGGCGTCAGATGCCCGCAACGGAGGAGATCGCTATGGCTTGCGGCGCGACTTCAGTAGCCGATTTTCTTTCTCTGCCAGAACTTGTTTCGTCTTTCGACCTGCTCGGTTATGACGTGGTTGAAATGGTACTGGCTGATCAGGAAGGTTGGGACAGATACGAGGCGGCAAAATGGTTGACGATGCGCCGGTGGTTGGAGGCAAATCCGGACGATGAGTTTACCGCCGAAGTCAGAGAGCAACTGAGAAGTTCACCAGTGCGCCACGTTGCATTCACCCGGGAATATATTGGGTGGGGCGTATTCGCACTCATGAAGAGATAATATATGCAGTCGGTATAGCCTGGCAGGTTATACCGACTTTTTCATCGCATCATCGCTTACTTCATTAATACTTCAACAAATTTAGCTAACCATTGCGGATGCGCGGGCCATGCTGGTGCCGTCACCAGATTGCCATCAACGTGGGCCTGATCAATACCAATATCGGCATAATGCCCACCGCTCAGACGAACCTCAGGCGCACAGGCCGGATAAGCGCTACAGGTCCGGTTTTCTAACACCCCCGCTGCCGCTAACAGCTGGGGCCCATGACAAACTGCGGCGATAGGCTTACCGGCAGTGTTGAAATCTTGCACCAGCTTAATGACATCTGGATTCAGTCGAAGATATTCCGGAGCACGCCCGCCGGGGATCAACAGTGCGTCGTAATCGGCGACCCGCGCCTCGGCAAAATTCGCATTTAACGTAAAACGATGCCCCGGCTTTTCACTGTATGTCTGCGCCCCATCAAAATCGTGAATGGCGGTTTGAACGTAGTCACCCTGACTTTTATCCGGACAGACGGCATCCACACGATGCCCAAGCATTTGCAAAGCCTGAAAAGGCACCATCGTTTCATAATCTTCGACATAATCTCCGACCAGCATCAGTATCTTCTTCATTCACATCCCCCACTCACGGTTATTAATGATGAGAAATAACGGCCATCTTTACTATAGTCCACACGGTTCATGTCATTAATAAATACAACAGAACAATCGGCCAGATCACAATCCACGGCAAGGCCCGTCAGACGGGGCTCAGAGCCAACGGCGTGACATATGTTCATGCTGATAAATATAAATTATATATAAATATATAGTTGAGAAATTTTAATAGTAGCCAGTTTCACTCATTATATAAAACTAAGAGATTGCAACGCATATCTCTTGTGCTATATTTCGCGTGAAATTTACCCGCGATCACTTTATTTATTATTCAAAATTTAAAATACGCAGAATATTTATTATCTATTATTATTTTATTCACCTGATATCAGGTAAAAATACGCAAAGGTTAATCCTATGATGACAAGACGTTCATTCGTCAGACAAGGCCTGGTGACTTCAACGAGTATGCTACTCGCTGGTATGACGGGCTTCAGCTTTAGCCAATTTGCCCGCGCAACAGAGAACCGCCGCTGGCAAATGCCTGATGAAGGCGCACCACATACGGCAACCTGGATGGCGTTTGGTGCCAGTGCGGAGATCTGGGAACCTCATCTGCTACCGGTGGTGCAGGAAAACCTGGCGTTAGTTGCCAAAACCATCGCCGCATTTGAACCCGTGAATATGTTAGTACGCGAAGAAGACAGCGAGCTCGCCGCGCGTCTGTGCGGGCCGTCAGTCAATCTTCTGGTTCACCCAATAGACGATCTGTGGATCCGCGACACCGGGCCGGTGTTTGTGAAAAGTGCCAGCGGCGCGCTCGGCGGAGTGGGATTTAATTTCAACGGCTGGGGCAATAAGCAAGAGCACGAACGAGATGCCGATGTGGCTGAATTTGTTACTGATTACGTTCATGCCGAGTTTATCCCCTCGGTACTGACTCTGGAAGGTGGCGGTATTGAGGTAGATGGTGAAGGCACAGCAATCATCACCGAGAGCTGCGTGCTTAACTCCAACCGTAATCCTGGCGTCAACAAAGCCGAATGCGAAGAAGAACTTAAGCGACTGCTAGGTCTGGAGAAAATCATCTGGTTGCCGGGTATTGCCGGCAAGGATATTACCGACGGCCATACAGATTTTTACGCCCGATTCACGCATCCGGGTACGGTGGTGGCGGGTCTTGAGCAGGATCCGTCATCCTTTGATTACGCGATCACCCGACGTCATCTGGACATATTACGGGCCGCCACGGATGCCAAAGGCCGACGGTTGGAGGTAGTCACGCTGGAAGGACCTTCTACCATCCGCCATACTTATGCGAGCGATGATTTCGCCGCGGGGTATATCAATTTTTATCTGTGTAATGATGCCGTCATTGCACCGCAATTTGGCGATAAGCGCACCGATCGTAATACCCATGCTATTTTGCAGGAGCTGTTTGCCGATCGTGAAATTATTCAGTTGAATATCGACGGTATCGCTGCCGGTGGCGGCGGTATTCACTGCGCGACACAGCAGCAGCCTCGTTAATGATTAACAATTGAGTGTGTTGTGGGAAGGTGGGGAAACTCACTTTCCTGACAATAACAGAATGATTCCCTTAGAAAGATGCCTCCGTAGGTTAAATTTTAATAAACAAAGCACTTAATTAACACTTATGAAATAAATACCATTAAAAGATAACACTTTAATAGCTTTCATCGATCTTTCATGGTATTTATGATCTGCTAAACCTATCGATAAAATCTATCAAAAGATTTATATTGATCGTTATTATCGATCGTATATTCTGTCTTAAATAATGACTAATGACAGAACTTTTATTATCAGCACAGCCACAAAGATTGTTCTCCCCTGCGTTGTGAAACACAGTGAAATTATCGAGGGTTACTTTTAAAAAATTCACATAACATATTTTAGAATGGTTTTCAATTAGCGAAAACATCCAAAAATACACATTTCGAACCTCTAGTCTAACCTGTTTTAAGTAGATGACTTAAATCGAGAACGGTGATAACTCACTGAGAATTGCGAATGATGATATTGCTAAGAAAAGCGGAAAATATAAATTTCATTAATACATTTAGAGACTATTTTTGTGTCGGCATCGCGTTTTTTGCATTACAGCTGGTCGCTGATCATCTCAGTAAGCAAGAGGATGTTGCGGGTATAACACTGCATTTTTACGATCTCACTTTACCTCTCATTTCTGCATTGCTGGTTTTATACCGGCAAAAGGCGCTGCCAATTTTGGCTGCCTTTTTCTTGTATGCGCTTTACTCTTACTCTTTATCTTCGGTATTCACACTAACGGCTCAGCTACTAGCTGCTCTCATTAGCCAGACACTCTACTTTTTCTCGACAGGCAAACGAGGCGCGGTTAGCTTTGGTCGTAGCCAGCTTACAACCCTGCGTATTGTCTGGCTCGTGTGTTGCAACGCCTTACTATTCATCTCGATTGATCACTGGTTCCAGTCGAACACAGCCTCTGCACCGATCGCAAACCTTTTTACACTACAAACATTAATTAACTTACAGTGGCTGATGAACTCTTGCCTGACTGGCATCCCTTTTTGTTATCTGTTGCTTAGAAGCGTTCAAAATCCTGCATGGTGCATTCTATACATTAGACAAGTAAAGGCGCTGATAAAATCCGGCCCTCCTATTCTGTATCAAGTATTATGGCTGGTGCTGTTACTGTGCATTATGTCCGCTTTGATCGTCATCAGAGAGGATATTCTTATATTTACAGACTATTCATTACTGTGGTTACTTCCAGTAATGCTATGGGGAGTGATCTGTATTGGCCATGCTTTGATATCCCCTGTATGGGTAACAATGCTTATCCTGTTGGGATATTATATAAACAGTTATATTCCACCTGCTAACTATAATAATTATTTACATAGCCTCGTGATTTCCTCCACGATAGTGTTTGTCTTTTCTATTACGATTGTTGTTACCGGTGTACTTGTGGTTCATAACCGAAAATATCTCCGCCGCCTCAAACAACTTTTTAGATCAGAGCCTAACACCGGACTGCCTAACTTTCAGGCCCTGCAAATGGACATCCGTAAACACGCAACAGAGTGCTTGTGTTACATCCGTTGTACAGAGTTGAATACGCTGGAGCAAACTCACGGAATAGAATTCCGTTTTGAATTTGTAAAAGCGCTAAGCGCATATCTACGAAAATTGATTAAGGGTACAGGTGACATTTATTACGCACCAGGTCATGGAATAATTCTTCGCCTTAATGCTGTCCCTGACATTCCTGATCTCTACAAAGACCTAAACTCTTTTCGTTTTATCTGGAAGGACTACCAATTAGGGCTATCTTGTGGTGTGGCATATACCACCGAGAAAAACCTGATTAAAAATTTATCTCAAGCAATTAAGCATCTTAATACCCAAAGCTACATCTCGTTAATGCAGGGGCAACCGTTGTTACTCAGCCCGCAAGTGCCAGGTGATAAAATTGTCAGCCAGGCTGTCATTCGTCATATGTTGCAAAAGGCAATTGACAGAAAGTCGTTTGAGCTTATGGCTCAACCCATCGTATCAACGATGCTGGTTGTTCAGCCGATCGTTTCAACCACGGGACTGACACGTTATCACGAGATACTTATTCGGATAAAAATGGTTGATGGTAAGTTAATCTTTCCAGACACCATCCTACCGGTTGCTCGCGAGGCAGGATTACTTCCTGCGCTGGATATCACTGTTATAGAGCAAACATTTCGTTTTATACAGTCACGGCAGAAATCTGACCCAAACAGTCACTTCTCCATTAATCTGACGCCTGACTCGCTTAATAAAATTGATTTTCTTGATAATGTTTTTACATTGTTTAGAAAATACTCAATAGCACCTGAACGTATAATATTTGAAGTCATTGAATCAGATATTATTGACAACGCTAATGTCACTGATGTTCTGAGAGCGCTACGTAAAGCCGGTTCTAAAATTGCTATTGATGATTTTGGCACAGGAGCATCAAGCTATTCACGACTACGAACGTTAGACGCAGACATTCTGAAAATTGATGGTTCCTTCATCCGTAATATATTGACCGATGAATTTAGTCGATGCGCCGTCAGATCCTTCTGCGAAGTAGCAAAACTCAAAAACATGGAAGTAGTCGCTGAGTTTGTTGAAAATGAGGAAATTGAAAAGATGCTAATTACGATGGGTATTGGTTGGTTACAGGGATACCATATAGGGAAACCCGTTCCTATTGAGTTGGCTGAATTATAATTCAGTAATTATAATAATAATTATATTCCTACATTGATTTACTTACCGGCTCCCGTGCCGGTTTTTTTATTCCCTAAAACAAGCGGGACTTTAATTAAAGCAGGTATGCCGCGGCCGTTTGCCGCGACATACCGTGTTTCATTTTTAACTCAACTCAGCCGAATGCTACGGCCAATTCAGCTTCCATCACTCCCAGGCGCGCTCAGATTTCGCGGCGTCAAACTGCGGCGGCGGTTTGCGAAAACGTCCGGTCAGCCAGGCAAGATACACCAGCCCAACGCCGGCCCATACCAGTCCCAGCGTCAGCGATGTCACCTCAAGATTCACCCACAGTACGGCAACCGTGGCGGCACCGACCATTGGCAATACCAGATAGTGCAGCTTCTCCTGCCAGGTATGCTTGCGTCCTTCACGACGCCAGAAGTGGTTAAACACGGAGAGATTAACGAACGTAAAGGCCACCAGCGCACCAAAGTTAATCAACGCCGTGGCAGTCACCAGGTCAAAAAACAGGGCCGACAGCGCCACAATCCCGACCATGATGACGTTCAACGCGGGAGTACGCCATTTGGGATGGACATAACCAAAGTACTTCTCCGGGAAGACGTTATCGCGACCCATCACGTACAGCAGACGCGAAACGCTGGCATGCGACGCCAGACCTGAAGCCAGCGTATTCACAAAGGTGGTACACAGGAAAATAGACTGGAACAGCTTGCCGCCGACATACAGCGCAATCTCCGGCAGCGCCGCATCCGGGTCTTTAAAGCGGCTAATGTCCGGGAAGAACAGTTGCATAAAGAACGAGGCGGCAATGAAGATCAGCCCACCGTACAGGGCGGTGAGGAAAATAGCTTTCGGGATGGTGCGCGCAGCATCCGGCGTCTCTTCAGATAGTGTCGTTACCGCATCAAAGCCGAGAAACGAGAAGCAGACGATGGTCGCCCCGGTGATAATCGGGATCAAATGCGCATTCTGGCTGATAAACGGTTGCAGCGACCAGACGGTCCCAACCCCTTCCCCTTTGTGCAGCCCCTGCACCACGAGGAAAATGAACACCACGATGATCGCCACCTGCACCAGTACAAACAGCGCATTGAAGTTGGCTACCAGATTAACGCTTTTCAGATTGGCCGCGGTGAGGATCGCGACGAACATCACCACCCAAATCCATGGCGCAACCCCCGGGAACAGCGCGGAAAGGTAAATTTTCGCCAGCAGGACGTTAATCATCGGCAGGAAAAGGTAGTCAAGCAGTGACGACCAGCCGACCATAAACCCCACGTGCGGATTGATGGCTTTCTGCGCATAGGTATAGGCCGAACCGGCCTGTGGAAACTGGCGCACCAGCTTTCCATAACTGATGGCGGTAAACAGTACTCCCGCCAGGGCCAGCAGGTAGGAGGCCGGAACATGGCCATTGCTGACACCCGAAACAATGCCAAAGGTGTCAAACACCGTCATCGGGGTGAGATAGGCCAACCCCATCACCACCACCTGCCACAGCTTCAGGGATTTACGCAGCTGTGCTTTGCCCGGCTGGGCAGAATGATCAGCAGAAGAGTTAGTCGACATAATTTTCCTCCCCGCTACGAGTCCAGATCTGCGTTCGAAACGTGGGTACAGCAGACCTGGGTCGTGTCGGGGAGGAATGGCATAAAAAAGGCGTCAATGTGGTACGGCGCAGATGCGGTCCGTATTTACTGCGGGAGCCATGAATACTCACGCGGGGCGGGTTTTTAAACATTGGCATCATCACATTTCCTCGTCACAAACTCTGTCGGTTATCTGAAGACCCGTTGTCGCCCGCGCTCCATTACGCGACATCCGGGAAATGGCAGGTATTCCTGCAATTTTTACGGGCTGGCTCCGCTCAGCCCGCATGATGCGACTTCTTTTTCAATGACCTGTACAACGGTCAGGCGTTTTTCAGCATCCACTCAATTTCAGTGTCGGTAATCAGACGTTCAAACTGGATAAGCTCATCGTTTTTACAGGCGTGATACACATGGCTAAACCGCTCACCCAATAGTTCACGCAGACTGTCATTTTGCATAAACTCCCACAGCGCATCGCTCTGGCGAATCGGGAACGGCAGCCCTTCCTGCTCCAGACCGTTACCCTCAACTTCTTCTTGTAACGGCAGTTCGTTATCCAGACCGTGAAGGATCCCCGCCAGAATGGTCGACATCACCAGATACGGGTTGGCATCAGCCCCCGCTACGCGATATTCAACCCGATGGTTATCACGGTCGCCGCAGGGAATCCGCAGCGCTACCGTACGATTGTTGTGCCCCCAGGACGCCTGGGTCGGAACATACATCCCCGGCTGGAAGCGGCGATAGGAGTTCACATTCGGCGCCAGAAGCGCCATTGATGCGGGCATCAGATCAATCATCCCAGCGAGCGCACGCTTTAATAATGCGGAATCATCGCCATTCGCATCAGCCAGCACGTTCTCACCTTTGTTATTCATGACGCTGATGTGGATATGCATCCCGCTACCGGCATGCTCCTCATAAGGTTTTGCCATAAACGTGGCATGCATCTTATGTTTCTCCGCCACCAGCCGTACCAGACGTTTCAGCGCCAGCGCGTCATCGCAGGCGTCGAGCACGTTGTCGGTATGGTAGAGGTTGATTTCAAACTGCCCTGGGGAGGCTTCAGCCACCGCGCCGTCGGCCGGGATCAGCTGCAAACGGGCCAGTTCATCGATATCGTTCAGCACATCAGCAAAGTGGTTCAGGTTATCAACCGAATAAACCTGACTTTGGGTATTTCGATCGTCCGTTCCCGGCGCGCATGGCGGCTGCAGATAACCTTCGGGGTCACGCTTACGATCGAGTAAATAGAACTCCAGCTCTACCGCTACGACAGGGAACAGACCGCGCTGGCGAAGTTTCTGCCAGAGTCGGTTTAGTACGTTCCGCGGCTCAACGTCAAAGGGAGCGCCATCTTCATCCAGCATCGTCAGCATCATCTGCGCAATAAATTCCGGATCGGCAGCCGAAGGGGTTAACGTACCTGCCACGGGTACACAGGTCCGATCGGGTTCGCCAAGCTCCTGGCCTAATCCCGCCTCTTCGACCACATTGCCCAGAATATCCATCGCGAAAACGGATGCCGGGAAATAGCAGCCTTTCTCTAACTTATGCAATCCCGCAACGGGAAGGCGCTTACCGCGAAAACAGCCATTAAGGTCGGTTAACAACACATCCACATACTGCGTATTAGGATAGCGTTCCAGATACTGCTTAACTTCGCGCGCAAACGCGCTACTTCGTCTCTCTTCAGAATGCTGAACAAAATTCTCAACTTCTACGATATTGGTTTCCATGATTCACCGCCGTTGGCCTGGTAAGCTGTTCTGTGATTTGACTGTTAAATATAATGTCCACCCTTCGACTCTGGATGCAAACAAATTGTTTGTCAAATGTTAAATTAAGTTTGCTAGAAGGTTATTCCGCTGCTAGATTGAGAAAATAATGAACGGAATGGCACAACAAGGAACCGTTTGGCAATAATTTATTCCAAAACGTGAGGTCGATCATGGGCAATATATTTGACAAGCCAGTTATTGGTGTAGTGATGTGTAGGAACAGGCTTAAGGGTCACCAGACCCAGACTCTGCAAGAAAAGTACCTGAATGCGGTATTAAATGCCGGTGGATTACCGATAGCGCTTCCCCATGCGCTTGCGGAACCCGAATTGTTGAACGCGCTGTTACCGAAACTGGACGGTATCTTCCTGCCAGGAAGCCCAAGCAATGTGCAGCCGCACCTCTATGGTGAAAATGGCGATGAGTCTGACGCCGATCCCGGGCGTGATCTTCTGAGCATGGCGCTAATTACCGCCGGGCTCGAAAGGCGCATTCCCATTTTCGCCATCTGCCGGGGCTTGCAGGAATTAGTTGTCGCCACTGGCGGGACTCTGTATCGTCGCCTGTGCGATCACTCACAGTTCCTGGAACATCGTGAAGATGCGGAACTCCCGGTGGAGCAGCAATATGCACCATCTCATGAAGTCCAGGTTCAACAGGGAGGATTGCTATCTCAGTTAATACCAGGTTGCAGCACGTTTTGGGTTAACTCCTTGCATGGTCAGGGCGCAAAAACCCTTGGCCCGCAGCTGCGCGTGGAAGCACGCTCGCAGGATGGATTAGTGGAAGCTGCCAGCGTCCATGACCATCCTTTCGCGCTCGGCGTGCAGTGGCACCCGGAATGGAACAGTAGCGAATACGCCCTGTCGCGTTTGTTACTTGAAGGTTTTATCACCGCTTGTCAGAACCACCTCGCTGAAAAACAGCGACTCTGACCACTACAGTTAAGGAAATGCAATTATGAGCGATGACGGCCTGGCGCCGGGTAAACGTTTGTCAGAGATCCGCCAGCAATTGGGTCTTTCGCAGCGTCGTGCCGCCGAACTGTCTGGGTTAACGCATAGCGCCATCAGCACCATAGAGCAGGATAAAGTCAGTCCTGCCATCAGTACGCTGCAAAAGCTATTGAAAGTATATGGGCTGTCGCTCTCCGAGTTCTTCGCGGAACCGGAAAAGCCTGACGAACCGCAGGTGGTTATCAATCAGGATGATTTGATTGAGATCGGGAGTCAGGGAGTATCCATGAAGCTGGTACACAACGGAAATCCGAATCGTACGCTGGCAATGATGTTTGAAACCTATCAGCCAGGCACGACAACCGGGGAGAGAATTAAACATCAGGGTGAAGAGATTGGCACAATACTGGAAGGTGAAGTGATACTGACCATCAACGGTCAAACGTATCCTCTTGTTGCAGGGCAAAGCTATGCCATTAACACCGGCATACCACACAGCTTCAGCAACACCTCGGCAGGGATCTGCCGCATCATCAGTGCCCACACTCCCACCACTTTCTAATAAGTAGCGGCCTGAGTTTCTCAGGCCTTCTTAAATAACGCGCATTAACAGGGTACATCCCTGGGGCATCGTGCAGCCTGATTTTGCCTGAAAAAGATCAGCAACGAACTTTATCTTATTGATATAAAAGGAGTAGCTATGAACTTTCAGAATCTTAAATATTGGCGTGAGAAAGCCAGCCATTATTCACCAGAGACCCGTTTATTTATTAACGGCGAATATTGTGCCGCCGCTGATAACGAAACCTTTATTACGCTGGATCCGGCAGGACAACGTCCTCTGGCTAAAGTCGCCCGCGGTAAAAAAGCGGATGTGGACCGCGCAGTCACCGCAGCCCGTACCGTCTTTGAACGCGGAGACTGGTCGCAAGCATCACCCGCAGAGCGCAAAGCGGTACTGCACAAACTCGCCGATTTAATGGAGCAGCATCACGAGGAGCTGGCGCTACTGGAAACGCTCGATACCGGTAAACCGATTCGCCATAGCCTGCGTGATGATATTCCCGGCGCGGCACGCGCCATCCGCTGGTATGCCGAAGCTATAGATAAAGTCTATGGCGAAGTTGCCACCACCTCGGTGAACGATCTGGCACTGATTGTGCGCGAACCGGTAGGCGTGATTGCCGCCATCGTACCGTGGAACTTTCCTCTGCTGCTGGCCTGCTGGAAACTCGGCCCGGCACTGGCTGCGGGTAACAGCGTGATCCTCAAGCCTTCCGAAAAATCACCGCTGACCGCCATTCGCCTGGCTGCGCTGGCTAAAAAAGCAGGTTTGCCCGATGGCGTTCTCAGCGTTGTTAGCGGGTATGGCCACGAAGCAGGCCAGGCGTTGTCGCAGCATCCGGATGTTGATGTGATCACCTTTACCGGCTCGACCCGTACCGGCAAGCAACTGCTCAAAGACGCTGGCGACAGCAACATGAAACGCGTCTGGCTGGAGGCCGGAGGTAAAAGCGCCAATATCGTCTTTGCCGACTGTCCGGATCTGCCGAAAGCCGCCGCTAATGCAGCGGCAGGTATCTTCTATAACCAGGGCCAGGTTTGTATCGCCGGTACGCGTCTGCTGCTGGAAGAGAGCATTGCCGACGAGTTCATCGCCCTGCTGAAAGAGCAGGCGAAAAACTGGCAGCCTGGCAACCCGTTGGATCCGGAAACCACGATGGGCACGCTTATCGACAATGCGCATGCCGACACCGTGCACGGTTTTATTCGCGACGGTGAAGCGCAAGGCACGCTGGCGCTGGATGGCCGCAGCCACGTACATCCGGCCGCTATCGGCCCGACTATTTTTGTCGATACCGCGCCGCAAGCCCACGTCAGCCGCGATGAGATCTTCGGCCCGGTACTGGTCGTCACCCGTTTTAGCAGTGAAGCCGAAGCCCTGGCGCTGGCCAACGACAGTGACTACGGCCTCGGCGCCGCGGTCTGGACCCGCGATTTGTCGCGTGCCCATCGTATGAGCCGTCGCCTGAAAGCCGGCTCAGTCTTCGTGAATAACTACAACGACGGTGATATGACCGTGCCGTTCGGCGGTTATAAGCAAAGCGGTAACGGACGCGATAAATCCCTGCATGCGCTGGAAAAATTTAGCGAACTGAAAACCATCTGGATCTCCCTGGAGTCTTAATCATGACTGAACATACCAGCAGTTATTACGCCGCAAGCGCCAATCAGTACGAACCGTTTCCGACCCTTAGCGAATCGGTTAGCTGTGATGTTTGCGTCGTGGGCGGTGGTTATACCGGACTCTCCTCCGCCCTGCATTTAGCGGAAATGGGTTACGACGTGGTGCTACTGGAATCCGCGCGTATTGGTTTCGGGGCCAGCGGACGTAACGGTGGTCAGTTGGTGAACTCCTACAGTCGCGATATCGACGTCATCGAACGTACCTATGGCCCGGACGCCGCTAAAATGCTCGGTGGAATGATGTTTGAAGGCGGCAATATCATCCGCGAACGCATCAAGCGTTATCAGATCGAATGCGACTATCGTCCCGGCGGGCTGTTTGTCGCGCTGAACCACAAACAGATGGAAACGCTGGAAGAGCAGAAGTCGAACTGGGAACGCTACGGCAACACGCAGCTTGAACTGTTAGACAGCAGTGAAATTCGTCGCGAAGTCAGCAGCGATCGTTATGTCGGCGCGCTGCTCGACCACAGCGGTGGTCATATTCACCCGCTGAACCTGGCGATTGGCGAAGCTAACGCCATTCGTCTGAACGGCGGACGCGTCTTTGAGCAGTCGCCAGTCACCCGTATTCAGCACACCAGCCCGGCGGTGGTCAGCACTGAAAAAGGCCAGGTGACGGCCCGCTTTGTGATCGTCGCGGGCAACGCCTATCTCGGAGACAAACTCGAACCTGCGCTGGCAAAAAGCAGCATGCCGTGTGGCACGCAGGTATTAACCACCGAACCGCTGTCGGCGGAGATGGCGCGCTCGCTGATCCCGAAAAACTACTGCGTGGAAGATTGTAACTACCTGCTCGATTACTACCGTCTGACCGGCGATAACCGCCTGCTGTACGGCGGTGGCGTAGTCTACGGCGCTCGCGACCCAGACGATATTGAGCGTCTGGTGATGCCGAAACTGCTGAAGACCTTCCCGCAATTGCAGGAGGTAAAAATTGATTACCGCTGGACCGGTAATTTCCTGTTAACACTGTCTCGTATGCCGCAGTTCGGCCGTCTTGATACCAACATTTACTATATGCAGGGCTACAGCGGCCACGGCGTGACCTGTACTCACCTGGCAGGGCGCCTGATTTCCGAACTGCTGCGCGGGGATGCCGAGCGCTTTGACGCGTTCGCCAACCTGCCGCACTACCCGTTCCCGGGAGGCCGCAGCCTGCGCATTCCGTTTACCGCCATGGGGGCGGCATATTACAGCTTACGCGATCGCCTTGGGGTTTAAGTTCTTCCGCGATAAACCCGACGCACAGGGCGATTCCCCCTGTGCGTTTTTTTATTCCTGGAAAGCGAAAAACAGGTAACAGGTACGAAAATATCGCAATAGGACATAACCACACTCTTTGCATTGTTTCTCCCTTCCGATCGGATACGCTTTTTTAGATATCGCTGGCGGCATGCGCCAGAACTCAACGGGGGAAGAAACGCGTGTTATGAATACGAATAATGAGGAGACCTTTTATCAGGCGATGCGCCGGAAGGGAGTGAGCCGACGCAGTTTTCTTAAATACTGTAGCCTCGCCGCAACATCGCTGGGATTAGGGGCTGGAATGACGCCCCGAATAGCCTGGGCGCTGGAGAACAAACCCCGGATCCCGGTCGTCTGGATCCACGGACTGGAATGCACCTGCTGTACCGAATCGTTTATTCGCTCCTCGCACCCACTCGCCAAAGACGTCATCCTCTCTCTGATTTCCCTCGATTACGACGACACGCTGATGGCCGCCGCCGGAACGCAGGCCGAAGAGGTATTTGAAGACATTCTGAGCCGCTACCACGGCCGATACATTCTGGCAGTCGAGGGCAACCCTCCGCTGGGCGAGCAAGGGATGTTTTGCATCAGCAGCGGGCGCCCTTTTATTGAAAAGTTAAAACGAGCCGCAGCAGGAGCCAGCGCGATTATCGCCTGGGGAACCTGCGCCTCCTGGGGCTGCGTGCAGGCTGCCCGGCCTAACCCCACCCAGGCTACGCCGATCGATAAGGTGATCACCGATAAGCCGATCGTGAAAGTGCCCGGCTGCCCGCCGATTCCGGATGTCATGAGCGCCATCATTACCTACATGGTGACGTTTGGAAGGTTGCCTGAACTCGACCGTCTTGGGCGTCCGCTGATGTTCTATGGTCAGCGTATTCACGATAAATGCTACCGCCGCGCCCACTTTGACGCCGGGGAGTTCGTTGAGAGTTGGGACGATGACGCCGCCCGCAAAGGCTATTGCCTGTACAAAATGGGCTGCAAGGGGCCAACCACCTATAACGCCTGTTCCACCACCCGCTGGAATGGCGGCGTTTCCTTCCCCATCCAGTCCGGCCACGGTTGTCTGGGATGTTCGGAAAACGGCTTCTGGGATCGCGGTTCGTTCTACAGCCGCGTGGTTGATATTCCACAAATGGGGACGCATTCAACCGCCGATACCGTGGGCCTCACCGCGCTAGGCGTCGTGGCGGCCGGTGTCGGTGTTCACGCAGTCGCCAGCGCCGTCAATCAACACAACCGCCACAAACAGCAACTAGCCGACGCCGGACAACAGTCTCCAGACAATAAGGATAAACAGGCATGAGCAATTCGTATCAAACCCAGGGATATACAGTCAATAATGCCGGTCGCCGTCTGGTTGTGGATCCCATTACGCGCATTGAAGGCCATATGCGTTGTGAAGTGAACATTAATGAACAAAACATCATCACCAACGCGGTTTCCTGCGGCACCATGTTCCGCGGGCTGGAGATCATTCTACAGGGGCGCGATCCGCGCGATGCCTGGGCATTTGTCGAACGAATTTGCGGAGTGTGCACCGGCGTACATGCGCTCGCCTCGGTCTATGCCATTGAGGACGCTATTGGCATAAAGGTGCCCGACAACGCCAACATCATTCGCAATATTATGCTGGCGACGCTGTGGTGCCACGACCATCTGGTGCACTTTTACCAGTTAGCCGGAATGGACTGGATTGACGTGCTGAATGCCCTGAAAGCAGACCCGCGCGCCACATCGCAACTGGCACAAAGCCTTTCAGCCTGGCCGATATCTTCTCCTGGCTACTTCTTTGACGTTCAAAATCGCCTGAAGAAATTTGTCGAAGGCGGTCAGTTGGGGATTTTTCGCAACGGTTATTGGGGACATCCGCAGTACAAACTGTCGCCAGAGGCCAACCTGATGGGCTTTGCCCACTATCTGGAAGCGCTCGATTTTCAGCGCGAGATCATCAAAATCCATACGGTGTTTGGCGGTAAGAATCCGCATCCGAACTGGATTGTCGGCGGGATGCCGTGCGCTATCAATATCGATCAGAGCGGCGCGGTAGGCGCAGTCGATATGGAACGCCTGAACCTGGTGCAGTCAATCATCACCCGTACCGCTGATTTCATCAACAACGTCATGGTGCCTGACGCACTGGCTATCGGCCAGTTCAATAAACCCTGGAGCCAGATTGGCACCGGGCTTTCTGATAAGTGCGTCCTAAGCTACGGCGCGTTCCCGGATATCGCCAATGACTTCAGCGCGAAAAGCCTGTTGATGCCTGGCGGCGCGGTGATTAATGGTGATTTTAACAACGTCATGCCGGTGGACCTGGACGATCAGCAGCAAATTCAGGAGTTTGTCGATCATGCCTGGTATCGTTATCCGGACGATCAATTAGGTCGCCACCCGTTCGAAGGGATTACTGAACCCTGGTACAACCCGGGCGATGTCAAAGGCAGCGATACCGATATCAAGCAGCTCAACGAACAGGAACGCTATTCGTGGATTAAAGCCCCGCGCTGGCGGGGACACGCTATGGAAGTTGGGCCGTTGGCGCGTACGCTGATTGCCTATCACAAAGGGGATGCCGCCACGATTGAATCCGTGGATCGCATGATGTCCGCCCTCAAGCTGCCGCTATCGGGTATGCAATCAACGCTGGGACGTATTCTGTGCCGCGCGCACGAAGCGCAGTGGGCCGTGAGCAAGCTGCAATATTTCTTCGACAAGCTGATGACCAACCTGAAAAACGGCAATCTGGCTACCGCAAATACCGAAAAGTGGGAGCCTGAAAGCTGGCCGCAGCACTGTCGCGGGATCGGTTTTACCGAAGCGCCGCGCGGAGCATTAGGCCACTGGGCATCGATTCGCGACCAGAAGATCGACCTGTATCAATGCGTGGTGCCGACCACCTGGAATGCCAGCCCGCGCGATCCAAAGGGACAAATTGGCGCTTACGAGGCGGCGCTGATGGGCACCCAAATGGCGATACCGGATCAACCGTTGGAGATCCTGCGCACCTTGCACAGCTTCGACCCCTGCCTGGCATGTTCAACCCACGTACTCGGCGACGACGGCAGTGAACTTATCGCCGTCCAGGTTCGCTAAGCGTTAAGGAACGGAACGATGACTGGAAAAACATCCCCACGCGTCAGGGAGGCGCGTGATACCGCCACCAGCCACTATGTGTTTGAAGCGCCAGTACGCTTGTGGCACTGGCTGACGGTTGGCTGCATGTTGGTGTTGATGGTGACCGGATACTTCATTGGCCGACCGCTGCCGTCGGTCAGCGGTGAGGCCACTTATCTGTTCTATATGGGCGACATCCGGCTGGTGCATTTCGCCGCCGCCATGGTGTTCACGGTGATACTGCTGATGCGCATTTACTGGGCCTTCGTCGGTAACCGCTATTCACGCGAACTGTTTATCGTGCCGATCTGGCGGCGCAGTTGGTGGCAGGGTGCGTATTCTGTGGTGCGTTGGTATCTGTTTCTGGAAAAAAAACCGGGAGATGATATCGGTCATAACCCCATCGCGCAGGCGGCGATGTGCGGTTATTTCCTGCTTTCCGTTTTTATGATCCTCACCGGTTTTGCCTTATACAGCGAACATAGCCAGTACGCCATTTTTACCCCTTTCCGCTATGTGACGGAGTTTTTCTACTGGACTGGCGGGAACTCTCTCGACATCCACAGCTGGCATCGGTTGGGGATGTGGCTCATCGCCGCCTTCATCGTAGGCCATGTGTATATGGCGATTCGTGAGGACATCATGTCTGACGAGACCGTCATCTCAACCATGATTAACGGCTTTCGTAGCCATAAATTTCCCAAAAGTCAGCACGACAAGGAGGCATCATGAGCGAACCTAACGTCATCGTGATGGGCTTAGGCAACCTGCTGTGGGCTGATGAAGGGTTTGGTATTCGCCTCGCCGAGCGCCTGTACGCCCACTATCACTGGCCAGAATCGGTAGAGATTGTTGACGGCGGCACACAGGGGCTGAATCTGCTGGGCTACGTTGAGCAGGCCAGCCATTTGCTGCTGCTGGACGCCATCGACTACGGACTTGAACCGGGCACCCTGCAAACTTACGCCGGAGACAAAGTCCCGAGCTACCTCAGCGCCAAAAAAATGAGTCTGCATCAGAACAGCTTCTCTGAAGTGCTGGCTCTGGCGGATATTCGCGGCCATCTGCCCGCACACATCGCTCTGGTGGGACTACAGCCGGTACAGCTGGACGACTATGGCGGCAGCCTGACCGACATCGCGCGCGCTCAGCTCCCGGCGGCAGAACAGGCCGCGCTTACGCAACTGGCCGCGTGGGGCATTGCGCCACAGACAAGCGATGAAACGCGTTGCCTGAACTATGAGTGTCTGTCGATGGAAAACTATGAAGGCGTGCGTATTCGCCAGTATCGCGTAACGCTGGAGAGATAATTAACATGTTGAATGACCAACCGTTTTCTGCGCTATGGCAGCGAATGCTGGCTAAGGGCTGGCAACCGCTGAGCGCATCTGAACTGGATGACTGGATAACCCGCGTGCGTGATGGCGTGGTCCTGCTCAGTAGCGATCCTCGCCGTACACCGGAAGTCAGCGATAACCCGGTCATGATTGCCGAGTTGCTCCGCGAGTTTCCCCAGTTTGACTGGCACATCGCCATGGCGGATCTTGAACACAGCGAGGCGATCGGCGATCGCTTTGGCGTGTTCCGTTTTCCGGCTACCCTGGTGTTTACCCAGGGTGAGCTGCGCGGCATTCTCAGCGGTATCCACCCGTGGGCCGACCTGCTCAACCTGATGCGTCCCCTCGTTGAACAACGCATACCGCCGGAGTCTGCATGATGAGCGATTCCTTTTTTCATCTGCTGGGGCCGGGAACGCAGCCGGGTGATGACAGCTTCAGCATGAATCCCTTGCCCCTCACCTGCCAGGTCAACAGCGACCCCAGCATGGCAACACTGGAAAACTGTCCGCACAGCCCGGCGGTGATGGCATTGTTAGCCGACGTACGCCACCAGCTCGCCCGGAGAATTCCCACTAAACAGGAGGTGCTGGGATGGGATTTATCCGCCCTCAATGCAGACGATCTTACCTTTCTGAATACGCTGCTTGGCGAAGGCGAAGTTTCCGTGCGCATCCAGCATGCTGACGGCAGGGCGGGCGAGATTCAGGAGTCGATTTTCTGCGGTATCTGGCGGGTGCGTTGCCAGAATGACAAGGGGCAATGGCAGGAACATCTGGAAGCAGGCAGTGCGCCACGGGCGCTGTGGCAGGCGGCAACAATCAATACGCTGCCGGACGATAGCCTGCTGCCTCCACCCATAGATGGGTTGATGAATGGCCTGACGCTGGCCCAGGAACTGCTGGCGCACGTGCGCGATCCGGCCACACTTCCCCATAGCATTAACCTCACCCAACTGCCGATTAGCGACGCGGATCGCCTGTTCCTCGTCCGCCTGTGCGGCGAAGGGCACATTCAGATCCGCACCATCGGCTACGGCGAGAGCCAAATCGACGCCACGGCGCTGCGCCATGTCTGGCATGTTCGCTGTCTGGATACCCTGAAAGGGCTTCTGCTTGAGAGTTATGAGATCTGTCCGTTGCCGGAACTGGTGTTGGCCGCACCGGAAGATCTGCTCGACTCGCTCGAGCGCCTGGATGAAGTCTGCGGCTGGCTGGCATCCGGCCCGCCTGCCTGATCCCCCTCTTTAGACCCGAGTACTTTTCTACTGCGGGTCTGGCGTTTTCTTCCTTACCTATTCACTCTCTAATGCCTGATGGAGTTCGCATGTGGGACGTCATTGACTTATCGCGCTGGCAGTTTGCGCTAACCGCGCTGTACCATTTTCTGTTTGTTCCCCTGACGCTGGGGCTGATTTTTTTGCTGGCCATCATGGAAACCCTGTTCGTGGTGACCGGCAAAACAGTCTACCGCGACATGACGCGTTTCTGGGGAAAGTTATTCGGTATTAACTTTGCGCTCGGCGTGGCAACCGGCCTGACCATGGAGTTTCAGTTCGGTACAAACTGGTCGCTCTATTCCAACTATGTGGGTGATATTTTCGGTGCCCCGCTGGCGATGGAAGCCTTGATGGCCTTCTTTCTTGAATCCACCTTCGTGGGGCTGTTCTTCTTTGGCTGGCAGCGCTTAAACAAGTATCAGCATTTACTGGTGACCTGGCTGGTTGCGTTTGGCTCTAACATCTCGGCCCTGTGGATCCTCAACGCCAACGGCTGGATGCAGTATCCAACTGGCGCTCACTTTAATATTGATACCCTGCGCATGGAGATGACCAGCTTTAGCGAGCTGGTCTTTAACCCCGTCAGCCAGGTGAAATTTGTGCATACCGTGATGTCCGGTTATGTCACCGGCGCCATGTTTGTGATGTCCATCAGCGCCTGGTATTTGCTGCATGGTCGCAATCGCGAGTTCGCCCGGCGCTCCTTCGCGGTGGGTTCCGTCTTTGGCACGCTGGCTATCCTCGGCACGCTACAACTGGGTGATAGCTCAGCCTATGAGGTCGCCCAGCTCCAGCCGGTAAAACTGGCGGCAATGGAGGGCGAATGGCAAACCGAACCGGCCCCCGCGCCCTTTCATGTCATCGCCTGGCCGCAGCAGGAGCAAGAGCGTAACGCCTTTGCCGTGAAGATACCGGCCCTGCTGGGTATCCTGGCGACTCACTCGTTAGATACCCCGGTTCCAGGACTCAAAAATCTGATGGCGGACGCACTCCGCCGCCTGCAGCGGGGTCGGGAGGCGTGGCTGCTGATGCAGGAAATCGCCAAAGGTAACCGCACGCCGCAGGTGCTGAAGGCTTTCCACGCCGTAGAAAATGATCTGGGTTACGGCATCCTGTTGGCGAACTACGCGCCTGATATGAATCATGTGACCCCCGCGCAATATCAGGCCGCGCAACGCGGCGCCATTCCGCAAGTGGCCCCCGTGTTCTGGAGCTTTCGCATCATGATTGCTTGCGGTTCGCTGCTGCTACTGGTGATGGCGATTGCGTTGATACAGACCTTACGCTGGCGTATCGACCAGCATCGCTGGGTACTGCGCATGACGCTGTGGAGCCTGCCGCTACCATGGATTGCCATCGAAGCTGGCTGGTTTATGACGGAGTTTGGCCGCCAGCCGTGGGCGATTCAGGATATTTTGCCGACATGGTACGCCCACTCCGCGCTGAGCGCAGGCCAACTGGCCTTCTCGATGGGGCTAATTCTCACGCTTTACACCCTGTTTTTAATTGCTGAGGTCTACCTGATGCAGAAATACGCGCGCCTTGGTCCAGATGCAATGCATAACCAGCAACCAACGCAACAACAGGGATAAAGGAGACAATCATGTTGGATTATGAAACGTTGCGGCTCATTTGGTGGCTGCTGATTGGCATCATTCTGGTGGCCTTTATGGTCACTGACGGGTTTGATATGGGGGTCGGCTGCCTGTTACCGCTGATCGCGCGAAACGATGATGAGCGACGGGTGTTAATCAATAGCGTCGGGGCGCACTGGGAAGGTAACCAGGTGTGGCTCATTCTGGCGGGTGGTGCATTATTCGCGGCCTGGCCGCGGGTCTATGCCGCCGCATTTTCGGGGTTTTATGTGGCAATGATCCTGGTGCTGTGTGCCCTTTTCTTTCGCCCGTTGGCCTTTGATTATCGCGGCAAAATAGCCAATGCACGCTGGCGTGCTATGTGGGACACCGGGTTGGTTATCGGGAGCCTGGTCCCTCCTGTTATCTTCGGCGTCGCGTTCGGCAACCTGTTCTTGGGCGTGCCTTTTATCTTCACACCACAGCTTCATGTGCAATACCTGGGCACTTTCTGGCAGTTACTCTCACCCTTTGCGCTACTGTGCGGCGCATTAAGCCTGATGCTGGTTATTCTGCAAGGGGGCATGTGGATCCAGTTGAAGACCGACGGCATTCTTCACCAACGCGCGCTCTCTGCTACCCGTCGTAGCGCAATGCTGGTCGTGCTCTGCTTTCTGTTAGCCGGTTACTGGCTATGGACGGGGATCGACGGCTATGTGCTACTTAGCCAGGAGCCGAATGGTCCTTCCAACCCGCTATTAAAAATGGTAACGACCTCACCGGGCGCATGGATGGCGCACTTTTATCAATCACCACTGCTGTTAATTATTCCGCTGCTTGGCATGATTTTCCCGATGCTCGCGATCTATGCCTGCGGGCAGCGTCGGGCCGTATGGGGATTTTTGTGCGCTTCACTGACCCAGGCCTGCGTGATCTTCACCGCCGGAATAACCCTGTTTCCGTTTGTGATGCCTTCCAGCGCATATCCGCTCTCCAGCCTGACGGTGTGGGACAGCACTTCCAGCCAGATGACTCTCAGTATCATGCTGGTTATTGTGCTGATTTTTCTACCGATCGTTCTGCTTTATACCGCGTGGAGCTATTACAAAATGCTGGGACGAATCAATGTAGAAACGATCCGCCGCCACAATCACGAACTTTACTAGGGAGGACTGTACGATGTGGTATCTGTTTTGGTTTGTCGGCATTCTGCTGATGTGCGTGCTCTCTACGCTGGCGCTGGTCTGGCTGGAGTCGCGGCAGAAATAATACTGCGCGTGCGCTACGCTTTCTGGCTCCCCGGTTTATTCGGGGAGCGTTTTTATCCCCTTTCCATCAGCTCGCCAAGGCGCCGAATCTGCCGTCCCTGGTGATCGAAATTACGTTCATCGAGCCACATATCGTAGGCCGGTCGAAGTGACGGGTACTCACCGTCAATGATTGAGTACCATGCGGTATCTCGATTACGCCCCCGCGTGACAACAGCCTGACGAAATATGCCTTCAAAACTGAAGCCAAAGCGCTCCGCCGCCCCACGGGAAGGCGCATTGAAGGCATCACATTTCCATTCAAAGCGGCGATAGCCCAGATCCTCAAAAACGTACTTTAAAAGCAATGAGATGACTTCCGTTGAAATTCGTGTGCGTTTCATGCGTACGGAGTAAGAAACATGCCCTACCTCAATCACACCATTTGCGGGATCAATCCGCATAAGAGCAAACGTCCCAACAGGTTTCATACTGGTTAAATCGATCACGGCAAAATGCATCGGATCTGTCTGTTCTTCCATGTTTTTTAAATAAACCAGGAAGGCATCAAAAGTTTCAAAAGGCCCGACCGCCAGATATGTCCAGTCGCGACAATCGCTTGCTTCGCAGTACGCTTCATACAACTCTTTTGCATGGCGTTCGGTGTTAATGCGTTCAAGCTTACAATAGCGACCTGTAATTTGCTGAGCCTGTGGAAAGGGTGCGCCTTTCCAGTCAGACAAAGTCATACCTACGGGTTGTTGGAATTGATTAAAGACGCCCGGCATATCTGTACCTCTTACAAAACAGAACTAAACCAGCGCAGGGTATGATCAAACTGAGCGGCCCAAAAGAACCACAATGCGTGTTTTTAACGGATCCACACTATTTAATTGTACAAAAAACAAACTCTATATTTTTGCCCGTAGCGAAAGAAACGTATTTACTGCATTAATGCTAAGAGCTGAATAAATTATAATTTAAATAACCTGAGCCAAACGACGAATCCCATCAACAATTGCCTCTACCGGATGATTTGCAAAACCAATCAAAATCCCCTGTCGTGATACATCTCTCTGGTAATAACGACTTAGTGATAGTATTCCCATCCCTAGTAATCTGGCTTGCTCCTCAACTTCATTTCCGGTTAATCCGTTTTGTAGCCAGCACACAATATGGACGCCAGAGTCAGAAGGCTGCACAATCATTTTATCAGCCAGGTATTCTTGAATAGCATTGACCAGCGCAGTTCTTCTTTCATAGCATGCCTTACGAATTCGGCGCACATGACTGGCATAGTGACCATCCTCAATAAAATTCGCCATCACAGCCTGTTCAAGATAACTGGTGCCAAGATCGGAAAAATATTTCGTCACCATAATCTGTTCTTGTAAACCCGGCGGGACAACTAAAAAACCTAAACGGAATTCCGGGTACATCATTTTAGAAAATGTTCCGGCGTAGATTACGCGTTGATTCTGATCTAATCCTTGCAGAGCTTGTAAAGAACGGTCGGCATAACGGAACTCGCTATTATAGTCATCTTCAAATATCCATGCCTGATTCGACTTCGCCCATTCCAGCAACTCAAAACGCCGGGATAAACTTAACGTTCCACTTAATGGATATTGATCCGACGGGACGACATAGGCCAGCTTAGCGTCAGGAAAATGATCAATACCATAGCGGACGTTCATTCCCTCGCTATCTACCGGTACCGGCCTCACCATCGCGCCAACTGACATGAAGGCTCCGCGAGCGCCTTTGTAACCCGGGTCGTCCAGCCAAACGTCACTTCCTGCCGACAGCAATGCTCGTGCAGTAATGTTCAATGCCTGTTGAATACCATTTACGATGATTATCTGATCTTCGTTACAGTTCACTCCACGCGTTGTTTTAATGTAGCGGCAAACCGCTTTTCTCAAAGGAAGGTACCCGCAAGGATGAGTGTGAGCGCCCAGTTGATGCCGGGATTGTCTCCAGACACGTTGCAGTAGCTTTCCCCATAACGCATGCGGGAAGAGATCCGTACACCCGACACCAACCGCAAATAGGCGGTTCATGCCGCGCCCTTCATACTCATTTGACCACAAATCGCGAACAGGATTATTTCGGCTGTGAACCTGTTCATCAGGCGAGACGACGCCCCCCGACGCTATCTTTGGATAGCTATTGCTGATACTCCGATCCGGAATATTATGTGAGACATATGTTCCAGACCCTTTACGGGTCTGGATATACCCTTCATCTAATAGCCTGTCATAACCGGCGATCGCTGAGTTTCGTGAAATTGACATCATCTCGGACAATGCCCTGGTTGACGGCATTTTTGTTCCTGGCGGCAATCGCCCTTCGAGGATGTGATCGCGGAGGATGTGGTAAACCTGCTCCTTAACCGCGCCTTTTCCTAAAACAAATCCTTGAAATAAAGGCGCATTGTTTTTCTTCATTGTATTAACCTTTATACTAAAAGTGGATCCTATCAATATATCGAAAGTGTCTCTTTACGAGAATTTATAAAGTTCTTAGTATCATCATACTAACACATTACTCGTATAAAATATCAGGATATATATGATTAACATGAATACCGTTACTATTGAAAGTGCAGAACAAAAAGACTACGCCAGCTGGCTTCCTTTATGGATAAACTATCAAACATTTTATCGCACTAAAATTTCAGATGAAGTAACAAAATTAACGTGGGAGCGTTTCCTTACCCCGAGCGAACCTGTTTATTGTGCTGTTGCCAAATATGATGGAAAAATAGTGGGACTGGTGCATTATCTCTTTCACCGTTCAACATGGGCAGAATCCAACTATTGCTATCTCGAAGATTTATTTGTTAGCGAAGAGGTACGTGGTCAACATATCGGTAAACAGCTTATCGAGTATGTCCAACAACAAGCCAAAAAACACCACGCGTCAAGATTATACTGGCATACGCATGAAACCAATCTCCGTGGACAACGTCTGTATGACTGGGTGGCCCAAAAGAGCGGGATGATCGAATATCGTATGTAAGGATAATAATACTCAGGATAGTATTTAATTATTCAGTACTAAAAATAAGCCTCTGAGTAGATATACTCAGAGGATGTCTCGGTGACAAATCCCCCCAACCTGAATAAGATAAGGAAAAGGCCCAGCGATAAGCAAATTCTTAAGAATCAAAAAGGTAAAGAGCCAGCATGGCAACGATAAAGGATGTTGCAGAGTTAGCGGGAGTGTCCACCGCAACAGTTTCACGTGTTATTAATCAAACCGCATGGGTTGAACCCGTGACGCGTGAGCGTGTTGAAAAAGCCATGCGCGAACTGAACTATCATCGCAATGCCGCCGCTATTGCATTAGCGAAACGCAGCGGTGACATGCTCGGGTTATTGACCGGCAACCTTGCCGATCCCTTTTTTGCCAGGCTTGCCCGAGGCGTGGAAGAAGTATCACGCCAGCAGCAATTTCGGCTGATGGTATGCAGCGGTGGCCACGATGAAGGAATGGAAAAATCAGGACTCGATTTTCTGATAAACCAGGGCTGTGAAGCTATTGTGGTCCATGCCAGTAGACTGTCTGAAAAGGAACTGTTGCGATATGCCGCTCATTTTCCTGCCATGGTGGTCGTGAACCGCTATATTGCCGGGATGGCCAATCGCTGCGTGTGGCTGGAAAATAGTCAGGCAGCTAAAACAGCCACGCTACATCTCCTGGAACAGGGGCACCGTTGTATTGCCTGCGTGACAAGTGATTTACCGATTATCGATCGCCGTGAGCGGCTGGAAGGCTATCGCCAGGCGCTGGCCGAATATGGCATTACGCCAGATAAAAACTGGGTGATTAGCGTGCCCTTTAATGAAGAAGGTGGCGAACGCGCTGCACACCAGCTGCTTAATTGCGGCATTCCTTTCACCGCAGCAGTGACGTTTAATGATGTAATGGCCGCCGGGATTATGCGCATCCTCCATCAGCAGGGAATTACACTTCCGCAGCAGCTTTCGATCGTTGGATTTGATGATGTGGTGATGGCTCGCTATCTCTACCCCGCACTCACAACAATGCATTATCCCGTTGAGCGCATGGCTCGCTGCGCTTCGCAGCTGGCGATACAGCTTTTTAAGGGCGCAACTCAGCGTCCCAGCGTGAATAGTTTCACTGCGGATTTAGTGATCCGCGATTCTGTTCTTCCCCCCTCTCTCTGAAATCAATGCGTAAATCGTCAAGCCCCTGAATTGTGATCGACTTCAAGTTTAACGTCTTCATGTAATCGCTTACATGAGGGCCAATGAGCGATCACAGTCAGGCAAAAGGGTGTTCTCTACTCTTGAGCGACCTTACAGACTGGAGATTCATGAATGAATGCCTCTCAAAATCAGAAAAAAACACTCTCATTTGGACTGGCAGTGATCCCTATTTTAGCCATGCTACTGCTGTTAATTATTGGCTACGGCATCATGGGGCTACGTATTGAGCCTTTGTTGCTATGTTCTGCTGCAGTCGCCGCGGGCATGGCCTGGTGGCAAGGGTATTGCTGGGAAGACATCATTAATTCGGTGGTTGATAAACTCGCCAAAGCAATGCCGGTTATCATGATTCTTATCTGTGTCGGCGGCCTGATTGGTACATGGATGTTCAGCGGCACCATCCCTTACATGGTGTACTGGGGACTTAAACTCATCAGCCCCGAATACATTCTCATCGCCGCCTTCTTTTTGACCAGCGTCGTATCGGTGTGTACCGGAACCTCCTGGGGTTCCGCCGGAACGGTTGGCGTAGCATTGATGGGCGTTGCCGCCGGACTGGATGTCTCGATGGCAGCAGCGGCAGGTGCCGTTGTTTCTGGCGCTTACTTCGGTGACAAGATATCGCCGCTGTCAGACTCCACCAACTTTGCGGCCATTGTTGCAGATACCACCCTTTTCGAGCATATCCAGCACTTATTGTGGACCACTATTCCCAGCTTTCTGCTTGCCGCCGTGGTTTATCTTATTGCCGGCCACAGCAATATGCTCGGCGAGGTCGCCACGCCGCAACGGGTTACCGATATTGTCAACGCTCTGGAGTCGCTATACCACTTCAATATCATTCTGATTTTGCCGCCAGTTATTGTGTTGTGGGGCGCGATTCGTAAAAAGCCAGTCATTCCTTTAATGCTGAGTGCATGCGTATTAGCCCTGATTCTGGGCGTTGTCATGCAAGGACTCAGCATCAAGCAGGGACTGGATGCCTTTATAGATGGATTTAACATTACTATGTTCCCGCAAGGGAGTGAGGGCATTATTGCTGATGTTCCGCGCCTGCTGAACCGCGGCGGAATGTTCTCAATGATGAGCACTATCCTTCTGGTATTTTGCGCATTCTCTTTTGCCGGTGCCTTAACGTTAACCGGCGCGCTCAACATTATCATTAACCGCTTACTGACGGTCATTCACAGTGTCGGTCAGTTAATTGCGGCAACCATTGGTACCACCCTTCTGGTGACCGGAGCGACAAGCGACGGCAAGCTGGCTCTTCTGGTTCCAGCTGAACTGTTTAAAGACGCATATCGTCGTATGGGACTGGATACCAAAAATCTGTCCCGCACTATTGAAGACGCTGGCACCGTCATTGAGCCGTTGTTGCCGTGGACCGCTGCTGGAGTTTATATGGCCACGACATTAGGAGTGAGCACGCTGGATTTATTGCCATGGGCGATTCAGTGCTATGCCGCAATCTTCTTCGCCTTGATTTACGGTTTCACGGGAATCGGTATTGCGAAGGCGCCATCAGTGGCAGAAACAGAAAAAAATATTACGGCAGCAGAATAGGGAGAGCATGTAATGGATTTTAATAAGATTATCGATCGTCACGATACCGCCTCGTTGAAATGGGACTTTATGGCGCGATATTTCGGCGAGGATACACATCAACTGTTGCCAATGTGGGTGTCTGATTTTGACTTTACTTGCCCGCCCGCTGTTCAGGAGGCTTTAACTCACCGCGTCGGGCACGGTATTTTTGGTTACAGCGAACGACCACAAAGCTACTTTGATTCATTAATCTCATGGTTCTCAACCCGGCATCAGCTGGAAATCAAGCAAGAGTGGATCTGCAGTATTGAAGGTGTTGTTCCGGGATTATCGCTACTCGTACAAATGCTGAGTCAACCCGGTGAAGGCGTGGTCGTTCAGGGACCTTATTATGGCTCATTCGCTAAAATTATCTCTCTGAACGGCAGACAGCTGCTGGAAAATCCGTTGTATGAGGACCCAGCTACCGGTTATCAAATGGATTTTGCTCACCTGGAAATGTTATTCCGGACTGAACGTCCACCATTAATGATTTTATGTAATCCGCATAACCCAACCGGTCGTTGTTGGTCTGCACAGGAGCTGGAACAGCTACTTACGCTATGCGAGACCTATGATGTGACGTTGCTGTCTGATGAGATATGGGCAGATTTATTGCTTCCTGGAGAACAATTTACTTCAGTTCTGCATCTGGGAGAACGCTGGCATTCGCGTGTAATTTCAGCCACTTCAGCCAGTAAAACGTTTGGTTTGTCGACATTGCGTATTGCTAATTTTCTGATACCGGCACCGGCATTGCGTGAACACTTTTTACGCCGTCTGGATGCGCATGGACTTGATGTATTCAATGCGCTATCCGTCGAGGCGAGTACGGCTGCATGGCAACATGGTGCACCATGGTTAGACGAGTTACTTGGCTATCTGGCTGAAAATCGACGCTGGTTTATTCAACAAATTGATGAATATCTCCCATGGGCTCGGGTTGTTCCTTCCCAGGCAACGTATCTATTGTGGATAGATTGCAAAGCGCTTGGACTGGATGATGAGCAGCTCAAATGGGTAATGCTTGATGTTGCCGGTATTGCGCCTTCAATGGGAAATGGCTTTGGTCCTGCTGGAAATGGTTTTATCCGGCTGAACATGGGATGTCCACGCGCCTACCTCGAAAAAGCGGTAGAGGGGTTGAAGCGTATTGCATTTACATCCTGTTGAATCTGCTCAGTAAACGAATCGGCCCTGGCACAGGGCCGCTCGATATTATCAGCCATTTCGACGAGGCCTGATTAACGACCTCTGAACTACCAACCAAGAATGGCGATGCGGAGAACGTGGTGCAGGTTACCCGGAAAAAAAAAGATGCGCACTGAAAACCGCAGTAAACGGGGTTTGCGTTGATTTCGGTAGACCTGGGAAGAGTTTGAAATGGTGCCGATAATAGGAGTCGAACCTACGACCTTCGCATTACGAATTAGTAGAATCACATTTAACTAACTGTTTTATATAGCCATTACCGCATTCACACGCCTCAAGTTAATGGCACATGCATTAAGATGAAGTATCGTAACAATCCTCGTGCGACACAAAACTGGCACACATCCCATCCCATCCCATCCCATCCCATCCCATCCCATCCCATCAGGATTACTCCCCACCCCTCTGCGAACTAATGCAGAGTTTTGTGCATCCCGCTTTTATCTCTCTAACCAAATTCTATTGACCGATAAATTTATATGGCACGCCGTGACGCGTGCCGTCGAAATGTGAAAAAACATGGGGCCGAGCTAATACAACCGATATGACTGCACGCAGTCCATTCCATCAAAGGTTCCTATGCTGGTTTAGTTGGCCATGCAGGGTTATCTGGATCAACTTTTGTTAGCTCATAACGATACTTCTGCCAGGCGACTAACTTCGGCTTGTCTGCATCGTCAATGTAACCACCATCGTCAGCATCTTTTAGTGGCGCAATGACCTGTGAAGCCTCGAATATCAGTGTGGATTTTTTTGCAGTATTCTCAGCTGCATCTGCACTCTGCTTTGCAGCCTCATCAAGCACCCACTTAGTGCCATCCCATCTATCGTAAGGCGTGGCAGGTGCTAATGGCGTAAACCCTGTTTTTATTTCCCCCAAATAATCCACTACAACAGATTGTTGAGTATCAGTCGCATAGACTGTCGAGCCCCGATGATCTGGTACCAGTTGCCAGGATGAGCCATTAAATACCGGTGCCATTCCTTTCATTTCCTCAGGTGGGGCAACCGTCGTGGAGCATCCCGGCACACTGACGCCAATATTGATAAACTCATCAGACCAACCTGTATACACGAAAGTCATCGGGTCGTAATAATAAACGCGAACGTCACCCGCTTCGGTGGCATGCCCCGTCTGGTCAAAAATAACCGGCATTATGCAGCCCTCACTAAAAAGTTAAATGCCACATTTCGTGGACGGAATTCATTCGCAGTTGGAACCTGGCGACTTACATCCAAATTCAGATTTGACAACCTGTCACTAGGGGCCGTTGAAGATTCGGTAGGTGAAGCAAAATTACCACCTTCGCCAGTCGCTGAAAAAACGCCATTAGCGTTGTTGCTGAATATCCTGCCAATTGACCCCGCAGTGCGGCCCTCGATATTACCAGTCAGGTTCCGCATGGCGTCCCCCTGAGCCGAGAGTAATGCGCGACCTGTATCAACGCCCCTGCCATCATCGGCAACCCGAATAAATTCACCGCGGGTTTCCGTTAACTTCAGTCCCGGCCATACAAGGGCCAGTTTTGGATACTGAGCAGCAGTAAATGTTGCGCCGTTTAATTTTAAAAACGTCATTCCCGCCCATTCAGGTATAACGGTATTTGGCATAGCAGCTGACGGCCAGTAAAACGGAATACCTATCGGTGGCAATCCGCAACCCAGTCCCAAATTTAATTGAGCCTCCTGTTTGGTGTTCCCGCCAGTACCTCCGCCAATAATGCTAAGCGGAACATTTTGGGAATTTTCTTCATCCCACATTCCCCAGGAACCATCCTCCCCAATAAAAATATGATATTTACCAGATGATGATGTTAACCATACTTGTGAGCCACCATTAACAACGACATCCAATCCAAGGTATTGGAGAACCGCAGCGATATCGCTCTTCCCGATGATGTCACGGCCTACCTGAGTGAGGTCGGTCAAAGCTGCAGTATCATCCCCGTTGAAATACGGTAATTTATTCGCAACGCCCACTAACGCGGCTAACGCCGTCAATGTAGGATCCAGCGGTTGGAAGTTCCCAAGGATGTAGGACAGCGTTCCGGCCGTCATCATGTTTGCCGCAGTGTCATTTGCTGACCACGCTCGTGGGACAGTTCCTTCCTGCCCACGCTGAATAGTAAAGACATCACCAGCCCGGGCAGTAACATGAACAATCTCCGTAAGAGAACCGGTTGCAGCATCAATAATCGTCAGTTTAAAGAAACTTGTTCCTGCTACCGGAGACGGGAAAAGCGTTCCTGTTCCAGCGTTTACGGTAAGAGATGTTGCCGTTGAGCTAATTCCGGCCGCAAGCACTGTCTGGGCATTGTTGGCGGCTAAAAGTGTAAGTGCCATTTATCCTCCGGGATTCGGGCAATAAAAACCCTCTTTTAGGGTTGTTGATGTTATGATTAACTTAAAATAATTTAACGCGAGGTATAAAATGAAAAGCTTTACAGTTTCTATCCTGAAGATACTTTTATCTTCAGTCAGCACATTAACAATTATGCTTTCTGGATTTTTGATGTTCCTTATTTTCGATATGTGGGTACATGAAGGTGTTCCACCATTCGAAAATTTAAAATTCAGTGTTGCTTTGTTTTTTACAATAATCTTATTACTTGGTATATGTCAGTGTCTTAAATACTACACCTACATAGCAATAGATTCTCGAAATAATTCTAGCCAATAATTGTTACCGTTACTGGTTGGTAAAATGGCATGTGCAGCAGGCCACTATCAAAGGCCTGCTTAAATAAAGATGCATATTCATAGTCTGTGCTTTTTATCAAGACGCTTTTGTTTTGATTAAAAGCCTGTGAGTTATAGGTGAAGTGATTAAACATGGAGGCGTCTGTTAACTTTCTGAACCCCTTAATTATTGAGATGCTTGCCCCTGAACTTGAGAACAAGACCGAGATACTCCACCTCTGATCGTTAACAACATCCACCCCGTCGACCCCAGTCAAAAATCTCATTATTCGGCGCTTCAGCCATGGGATAGTGAAATAGTACCCATCACCCTTGTAGAAGTTCCATGTCATGATGCGCTTGAACAGATCATCGGAGACAACAACCTGCTCAGACTGATTTACCACCTTCCTACCATTAAATGGCAGCTGGTTAAACAGCATGGCATTGTACGGGCCGTAAACGGTTCGCTTCCCACTGATAAGCACTGGCGTCTTAACGCCATAAATCCCTCTGGCTATCCATTTCAGCTGGTCACCAGCATTGTATCCGCCAGCAAATATCGGCAGGTTGGCGTTAATCATCCATGAATAAATTTCCTGTGCCATGGTGTTATACGCAGTAACGAACGCCTGAAGATCATCATCGTCGTTATACTGCGTATACAGGTATGATTTAATGATATCTTCCAGCATGTTATATCCCGTCGACAATCACCCCATCTGAGGCAATGTACCAGTAACTGTATGGGTCACCGCTGATGATATTCGTCCCGGCGTCCACGCCTGTGATAATTCCATTCACAGTAACAATAACGTTCAAAGTCGAGATTAGGCTCATATCAAGCGTGCTGTTAATGGCCTGAAGAAATACATCCTTGACGTTATTGATATTCATCGGATTGCCAGCAAATATCCCGTTCACATAATTGATTACTGGCTGCGACACCAGCGATGCTATAGTCGCGTCAGTCAGGTAGTTGGAGCTTTCCGTGGCCCATTCAAATTTAATCGTTACCAGTTGCTGCAGCGGAATAACGAACGGGATGACGTAGTTATCCGGCCAGTCATTAATAGTGACAACGTTATTTCTCAGGTTAGGCGTGACTATGCCTCCACCTGTCCACGCACCTGAGGCAGTGGTGTTGATGCCTATAGAGAAGGTGTGCGGGCTCAACACGGTAATGGTTAGTGACACGTTATTAATGCCAGTCATGCCGGTTACACCAGCGATTTTTATAACCTGTCCCGTGCTGAAACCGTGGGTGATATCTGTCGTGACTACGCCAGGGTTTGCATTGGTGATCCCGGTTACATTCAAATCGGTCCCTTTCAGCCTGCTGATGTCGCCTGCTGATTTATAAATCGCCCCGGCCATCTCATAGATATCACCGCCACCACACATCACAATCCACGCATTACCGCTCTGAACGACAGAAACCAGTCGGGCCTGAACATTGCTCAGGTCGGTAAGCTTCTGCCGGATAAAACCAGGGTATCCCTGAACGGTCGACATCTGAGCTTCCCAGACGCGCTCGCGAAACTCGTAGTTAGTTTCTGGAGCCCCTCCTGGCGTTCCGGCAACAGGGTTTGTACAGGTCAGGGTGATATCCGACGGCAGACTGGTAAGTATCTGGTTAACAGATCCTGCGGGTACAGCCCATGACCCGGTATTTGTCGCAACACCGGTTACCATCGAACTGACACCTGATGACATAATTATTGTCGCGTCGGCGATCTGATAGGTATAGGTGCCATCACTGACCAGAAACCCCTGAGGCACTACGAATCCGGCGGGACCGCCAAACACCACCGGAACGGTTGTCGCCCCCTCGGTTTTTTGCTCGCTAATTCCTGACTGCTGCGCCAGAAGGTTCAGCATGTACATATTCGCTTTCAGCGGGCCAACTGAGTTTATGAGGTCGACGCGGATCTGATCGGCAATGAGCAGCGCGCCAACGTCGGTACCGACTATATCCTCAATCAGCGATCCCGGGAGGTCCGTAGTAATACCGGGTGATAACTCAGTGGCTCTGGAAACCAAATCTGCGCGCAGTTCTTCGGATGTTTTCGGCACTGGCCCGGCTGCGTCATAGCTTACGGACAAATCACTCATACGTTCACCGTTGTGATAATTTTAGAACCGGCGTTCGTTATCGCCGAAATGTTGTATACGGGCGGGTCATCACTCACCAGGGCGATCTGCAGCGATGAGAAATACTGGCTAAATTGCCGTTGAAGCCTGTCAACATAGTAGGTTGGCAGCACCTGCTGAATGACTGAGCTCTGCGCCGGAATGCCATTATTTGAAAAAAATGGTGACTCCTGCGGCGCTAGCTTCAGATTCTGGATCAGCGTCGTAAGATAGATGGAGTCGTTGAAGCCATTTTCATCCGGCACCACCGGCACCCACTTACCCTCTGCATTTCTCCCGTAGGTTCTCATTGCGTGATATTCCCGTTGAAAGTAGTGGTTGGCGCGCCAGTGTTCGCACCGCCATTTCCGTTTGTATGAGCATGCGCATTTAGCCATGCCACCAAGGCGGCCCAGCCAGTGTGCATAATCGCCGGGCTGGTGCTGGCGGTTGAGTCCTGCAACTTCCCGGCAGTCCCCGTGATGCTCCACATGCCCTGTGTAAGGGTTAGCACCGTGCTGCCGACTGTTACCTTAAACAAATCGACTGCCGCAATCGTCACGCTGTCAGGCGTTAACAGAAACGTCGTGTTGCTTCCCTGATCCCGGATGGTCACGCCCTCGGGCCCATAGATGGTAACAACGTTCCCGTCGACGGCTTCCCATTCCGTATTGCTGATCGGCAGGTATACCAGGGCGCTCAGGTTGGCTGGAGGGGTCAGGTCAGCGACACCGCCACCCTGCCCGCTTACGCCGCCTATATAGGTGTCGGCAGGAATGACAACGCCTTTGTCCCCAGGCTGCATTGGATAGCGGATGTACTGCGGGCCGAAAAGCGGAATGGTGACATCCGGGAAAATGTATGGCGTATCATGCAACTCGAAAGACACGGTGACCATGTTTCCCTGCCGCTCAACAATGCTGGCCGGCAGGATTTTACCGGCGGCCTGGAACGCCTCATTAAACTTCTGCTCCGCGAACCGGTTCATGTTCCGGCCGAAATTAAGCTTCTGGTCGACACTCATTTTGTCTTAACCGCCTCCGCCGGGTATGCCTCAATCACGGTGATCCACGCTTCAGCTGTTGGCTGCCTGCTGTTCCCCAGTAACCTAACCGATTGCACGACGAACTCACCGTTAAAGGCTGAGTCATCGCGAAACTGCGAATAAGAGGACGCCTGAATCATCGGCCTGGCCTTCTCAGGCATCAGGATGTGGTCACCAGTCTGCAGGTCTGCGCGCATGACACAGACGACACTGACAACCCCAAAACCGATCCAGGTTGGCTGACCGATCAGATCATTGAAATTTATCTGGACGGGGTTTTTGCTTCTTTCCGTCGCACTGATTTTCGATCCCTGATCTGGATGGTTAGCGTAATCGTTATCCCACACCCGGATTTCGTTGCCGTTCACCACGGCAATTTCCACACCCGTATAGCCAGGGTCTTTGATGCGGGACAGCGAAAATGCCCGTAGGTTTTTTGCCAGCTCAGCGAGGGAGCCACAAAACATGGGGCGATCGTAATTCAGCGTCAGCCTGTCACTGATGCTTATGTTCGGCGTAAAACCGCCCATCGTCATGACACATTGCGTCAGCGCTACGGAGAGTTTCTGCCCCATGGACCATGGCATGGTGAGCTGCAGAGGAACCATTTGCCCGCGGTTCGTGGTGTTAACCGGACCAGCGACAATTATGAAGTCCAGCCGTAACTCTGTACCCTGCCAGTTGCCGAACACCTGAAAAATGGTTCCCTCAATGGCAAGCTTTTTATCCCATACGCCCGCCAGCGGCAGTCCTTTCGACATCCCAGCAAAGATCTGAATTCGCTTACCGTAAAGGTTCTGTCTGGCCTGCTGCATGTCTTTTGGGCCTATACCCCATACAGTCAGGTGCGTTTCCCCTGCTGGCGTGGATTCACCAAAGCGCATGATGTCGAATTCCACCATCAGCGCGCCGGGGTTATAGACTCCATTCTTCAGGCTGGAATATTGCTGGATTAAGGTGTCGCCATCAAAAATGTTAATTTCGTAATAGCGCATCAGCTCGTTACCTCAATCTGCCCGTTCTTTTCACGCCAGATCATGGTTGTCGATGTGAATACCCCATTCAGAAGGTTTATCCCCCCCGAAGATGTTGATCCTACAACGGCAGTATTCAGAACCGGTTTGCCGGCGCTGTTAGTGACCAGCAGATACCAGCGCTGCGCGGCAATATTCCACTTTATCTGGCAGGTGTAGACCGTTCCGTCCAGAACTGGCGAGAACGTCATACTCTTCCTCTCAAGCCCGGTAAACGGATAATTGACGGTGCTCATATGCCAAATACCCCCTGCAGCTTGCCAATCACGCCCGTGATCGACTCGGTTACCGAACCACCAAGCGATGTGTTACCAAGAGCACTGACAGTGTTTGTCCATGCGCTGCTGTTGTTCTGGTCACCGCCATCAATTTTGCTGAGGAAGCTGTTTACGGCCTGGTCAGCTGCGGTTTCAGTAATTAGGGGTTGCTCAAAATCCCAGAGCCACGACCGCTGAGGAAGCGGGTCATTACCGGTAGAGCTGTCCTTAACCGTTTTCAGGATGCAGTTGTTGTATATCAGCGAAGGGGTGGCAACGATGTAAGTCCCGCCCAGGTTGGCATGTGCATGAAGCACCGCCTGCAGTGCGCTCAGAGTAACAAGCTTTGTCATGGCTCCGGTATTCTCGTTCACTGGCGCATCCATCATCAGGCTGACCCTCAGCGGCTGAGCCAGAAGCGCGTTGGCCGCGACTGTCTGGTTAGCAAATGGATATTTAGCAATGTCGTAGTCGACCATTGTCGAGCCCAGAACAGGCCGCCAGTGGCAGAAATATTTGTCCAGATCGGTAAGGTTGATTGCCCCGCCGAGCAGCCCGGTCACAAAGCTGGCGCTCTGGGTAAGCGCAACTATGGGCAGCATGCCGCCGGGGATAGCCTCCGCAACTCCATTGCAGAGGATAACGGGGGAGATTTCAAAACCAAGCCGATAAAGCTCACGAGTAAATGCCATAATCATCGAACTCCGAGTTGTGAACTGGAAACAACGGCATTCCCGCCTGTGTTGTTGTAAACGACCATTCCAGAGCCATTACCCTGAAGCCCTCTATCAACAAGCTGCTGCAGCAGTTGATTGGTCTTATTCGTGTTTTTGGCTACCTCAGAGTTATCACCGCCACCAGCAACTGCAGGAGCAGATTTTGAACCCTGCATCGCTGCGTACTGCTCGCGCAGTGTTCCGCTGGTGTTGCTGAATACCTGCATTACCGCATCTTCACTTACGCGGTTTCCGGCACCTTCTTTTGATGACATGCCCGATATCAACTTCGCAAGGATTGACGGGTCATTGAGATTAAGCGCTTCTCGCGCACCAATGCCGGTGCTTTTCACCAGATGGCGAATATATGCTTCGGTATCGTTCTCGTTCGATGGCGCCCATTTTTTGGCTATATCGCTGATGGTATTAATACCGCGCGTGCCGAAAATCTGGAGTTGTTTTGCAGACGCCAGAACACCTTCATCCAGTGTCGGGAATACCGCGAAATCACCGCTTTTGGTGTTGTGGGTACCATACCCTTCAGCCCAGCGAAGATTGGTTGGGTTATTGAACCGATCGGCAATCGTTCTCCCCTTGGCTGTGACGTCTGCTGGCGTTGGGTCTACCGGTTTAACGTCACCACTGGAAAAGAATCGCTTAACACCTTTCAGCCAGCCCCACACTCTCGGGTCATCTTCAGAGCTTGGTGTATAGGTCTTTCCTGTTTCGGGATCGGTAACTTTCTTATCGCTAAGAATTGAGGATCCTTCTTTCACATCAGCGACTGAAATGCTGGTTTTACCAACAACCCAGTCATAGACCTTCCCGATAAGCGCACCAAGCTTTTCGATGCCAGCCATGAAGCTGTCAACGTCCTTGGTAAACTCTGGCGATGCGAGATATTTCCCGAATCGCTCTATGCCGCCGGCCAGACCGTCAATCCACTTACCCAACTCCGGAGACTGCAGCACCGTATCAATGGCACCGGCCAGCGCGTCAGAAAGCTTGCTCAGTTGCGGGGTAAGCGGGCCAAGACCGCGCACAAACGTATTGCGGATGCTCTGACCACTGTAATCCAGCTGGACGTTGAAATCCTGCCACTGCCGAGCCTGCTGGTCGGTGATCTGCAGTAATTTTGCGTCCTTCTGCGCCCGGCGTTCCATCGCATCGATTTCTTCATCGCTCATGTTTTTAAAGCGATTCAGGTCATCCAGGCTGAAGAAGTTCGTCAGACCGTAGGCGTTTGCACCCTGTAGGGTGCTGCCGTTTTTGACAAAGATGTCTCGTGCGTTGCGAATCAGCTGCGGCAGAAGTTTTGCCGGGTCCTGGTCAGGGTTATTGATCCCCATGGCCTGGAACTGCCATCGCTTTGACAGATCCATCTGGCTGTCGCGGATAGCGCCCAGCGTGCCAGTCGGGTTGCCGAGAGCTTTCTGATAGTTAATGGCTGTGGAGTCCAGCGCGCCGATGCTCGTCCCGATCCCGAGGGAGGTGAATCGCTGAGACCCGGTCGTGGCCGCCAGTCTGTTAAGACCGAAAAGACCGCCTACGCCCAGCACGCCAGTGAACAGGCCAACGATGCCACCCCATGACAGCAGGCTTGTGGTGGCATCCCTGATGTGCCCAGCCAGCGATTTCGCGTCCTTCGTGGCATCACTCAAAAAACCCTTTGAAGAGCGGGCTTTCTTGTTGAAGTCTTCCTGACTTTTGTTTGCCCTGTCCAGACTGTCGGTGAGCCGATCGAGGCCGCTGTTTATCGACAGAATGGCGCTGGCCCCCTCAGAGAATGCCTTAGCCAGAAGGTCGCCTTCTGCTTTCGCTTTTGCCGTCTCTTTGGTGGCATCTGTCGCGCCATGCGCCAGCCCCCTCCATGCCTCAGGTAGTTCCTCAAGTGCGGCCTGATATTCTTTAAACTTCTCCATAAATGAGACAAATTTGTCGTCATTTACGTCAATATCGACAATAGACTTAGCCACCATTGAAGGAACCCCTGTCTTTTAGCGCGGAAATGATGTATCGCTGGCGGTACTGCGCCGGGCTGGCGAACTCTTCGCCGGTGATTTCCCTGATTACCCGCCAGAATCCCTCATTCGACGCCCAGTCTAGGAGGGTATATATGACGTTTCCTGCTGGGCATTCTGGATCTGGGTATCGCCAGGAGGATTCGACGTCTGCAACGAATCGCGAAACGCCGTAACGCTCAATGATTCGAGTCGCCCACCGTACATACCGATCACTGACCCCACCGTCGGCGCAATCAGTTGAGCCTTCTGAATGGCAGAGGAAACCATAAAAAAAACCACCTCGCCTTCGACTTCGCGGTATTCATCTGGAGAAATGATCCCCTGCTTCATGGCGGCATCAAAAGAGGTTGTTTTCCATGCCCCGCCATCGTTCCAGATAACGGATGTAAGGCGTTGGATCTCGTCGACGATAGTCGGCCCCTGTTGCCCCTGCTCAGCGCTCAGATCCTGCTCACGCTTGAGCTTTTTGCGAAGCATCATTGCCGCAACTCGCGCCGCGCCCAGGCCGCCGACCTGTGAGATGAAGTTGGTGAACAGGTTGCCCAGCAGCAGACAGTGCTCTTCCACCACCTCATACGGGAACGGGGTCACATGCAGGTACACGATTGATCCGTCTTCCCGGGTGATGTTTGTTACCAGGTTGAGCTTTTTGTCAATTTTCACAATCAGACCCACATGTTGTCGTTAGCCAGGATATAACCGCTGATAGTCACCACGTACCCGGCATCCATACCGGTAAACGGCAGCTCGTTGAAGTTCACCAGATAAGCGTTAAGCACGGTGAAATTACTGAGCGTGTTCGCGTCAGGGGTGATCACCACCTCGCCCAGTGCCGTATCGGTGGCGAAGCGGTTTTTGTAGCTGTCGCTCAGGCCCTGCGTGCGCAGCAGATGGACGGTGACAGTCACCTGCTGATATGGAGCCTGGCTGCCTACGGTGCCGGTCAGCGTCGGGATAATGTCCGTCGCCGGGCCGTCAGGACGCATGCTGATGGCGTCCTTGCCAAGGTAAGAGGCGGTGATGTTCAGCGCCGGAACGTCAGTTACTGACACCGCGCCGCGTACACGATTGAGGAATCCCTGCGGTACTAATGGGTTTGCCATTTTTTACGCCCCTACAAAGTTGGTTACGTTCACGTTAAACGTGATGGATTCGAAGCCGCGGCGCGGCGTCATTACGGCACTCAGTCCAGCGTATTTTCCAGCGGCGTAATCGGACGGATTCAGGCTGGTGTAATTCGCGAACGGCACGGCGTTAATTACCGCGTTTCCGGCATACGTGCCCTTTTCGTACTCGGAATTGAAGTCCTGCTGCGTCAGCCCGGTACCAATCACTCGACCCAGGATCAGGCCGTAACTGATGCCATTGCGCAGCGTCTTCAGTGCGCGGCGCTGCAGGCGGTCGATACCGTTCTGCTCGTAGTACAGCGGGTTAACAGTGGTATTTGACCCGTTGATGATTTCGTTTGCCAGATCGAGCTCGAGGTTGATTGCAGTCCACGCCACTGAATACCAGTAGTTGAACGGATTACCGTCCAGCATGTGGCCTGCCACCAGCATTTTGTTGCTCAGCCCACCTTCCGCGGCAGTGCCTACGTAGTTGATGCTGTTGTCCTGGAGCTGTTTAAGCAGCGTGCCATTACCTTCGACAGGATACTCTGTAACCCCGTAACCAAATCGGTACGCCATCGGCGGCACCATGTTTGACGAGCCAGGGTCGTTTGCCAGAGAGGACTGGAACGGGAACGCCATGGAAAACTCGCCTGCAGGGATGTTTGGCGATTCCACGCCTGCACACACAGATTTGTTCTTGGTAGCGACCCAGTCCGGATAAGTGGCTGTCGTAGTGGTGATGAAGAAATAAACCAGTGACGCCGGGCTGGTATACAGGCCAGTCAGGGTTTTAAACGTCGGCTCGCCGTCCCACTCGCGCGGCACCAGATACGAGAAGAATTTCTGGTAGGTGTTACCCAGCGAAATATCCTCATCGATAAAGTCAGACAGCGATGCTACTGCAGCAGAAACAGACACATCACCCAACTCCAGCACGTAGACCGCGCGGGTAGTTCCCTGGGCCCAGAACGTGGTGTTCATCTCGATGATTTCGTTTGCCGCTACGGTTTTCACCGTACCCATAACTGTTGCCGTGCCAGGGTCTGTCGCCAGCGGGTAAGTGAAGGCGGTAGAAGTGGTCACAGTGGCGGTGACCGCGCGGTTATAAGCAGACGGGGTAACGCTTGACACCACCAGGGGAATAGTGTCCCCAACGGTCCATCCATGCGCTGCGGACAGGGTAACCGTGACCACGCCAGTTGCCCAGGCAATAGTTGAAATGGTTTTTGCTGGTGAGGTAATAGCCTTCAGATCGTCTTTAGTTGTCAGGAGCTGATACTCGCCTGCAGCCAGGGTTGTTCCGCCCATAGAGATAATCGCGCCGGATTTAAGCAGCTGAGAGGGCTTCGGTGGATTGGTCACCGAGACGTTAATGTTAACAATTGCCATTTATTTATTTCTCCGGGTAAATGGACGGAATCGCTGACGTGATCAGCTTGCGCGCGACGTTCCGCATGCGCTGCTGGTAATAGTTGACTTTGAACTTAATGGTTTTTCTCATGGCGATGATGTTCAGCTCGTTCTGCGTGACGCGCTCGTCCTGAACGACAGGGATATTCATCACGCCCATTTCCGCGTCATCGCCGAGCGTGTACTGCTGCACGTACCTGAGGAAATCCTCAACCCCGGCATTGCGCAGGCCAGTGATAGATATCGTCACATCCTCGGAAACCAGCTGATACTGGTTCTGCTGCTCATCAAGATAAAAGCTCCCGGCGATCGGCGCGGTGTTGCTGCACTTCACCGTTGCATACGGCGGAGACAGGTTCTGCGTCGACAGCATGGCCGGGAACATCGGCATGTACTGGCTCAGCGCCAGCCATACCGGCAATGAGCTCGAAACCACAACATCTGACAGGTCGATATCGTCGGCAGAGTTGATGATCTGCGATCGCATGTAGGGGAAGATTGCCTCCCCTGTGTAGTGGTAGAGGTTGGCCGGCTCGTTCAGCCCGGTGCGCCGGGAGAAGGAAAACTGGATACCGAAGAACTCGCCGATATACAGGACATCAGATCCGATATCGTTGAACGGGTCGATATCCGCCTGAGCGGTAAACGTCACGACGTTCCGGTCATAGAGCTGCTCATCGTCCTGGATGGTTTCGGTCGTCAGGTGCAGATAGCCCTTAACGTCAACTGTATCCGGCTCGCTGCTGGGGTCGTCTGACAGAACAGAAGCTTTCACCCAGAAGACGAAACCATCGAGGGGCAGCACCTTGCGGATATACTTCGTGAACGTGACCACCTGAAAGCGGCTCAGGTCATCAAGACCCTGCGTCAGCGTGGCGTTAAGCTCTGTTTTTGCAGTCTGCTGCAACTCACTCAGGGAAGGCATTCAGCACCCCGCTTACCCAGGCGCGCATCGCGGCCTGATAGGTTCCGGTATCAATGAATGACGGACGCGGTGGCCCTTTTTTGTTTTTGAATCGCCGGGATATACCATCCAGCGCGCGGCGCGTAGGCACGCCCGGCAATCCGTTCATTTCCGTGTTGTCGAGGAAGGCCACAAACAGGTCATGGATCCGGGACATCGACTCTGCCAGAGGGTCTTTGGCTGGCGGCGCGCCGGCCATCATATTCTCAAGCGACGCGGCCATGTCATTCGCCATCAAGTCAGCGATGTCTTTGCTGTACCTGTCTAAAAACGTCTGCATGATCTGGTACTTTTCCTCCAGATACTCGGCGACGTCTCCGGTCGTGGTGTTTTCGTCCTCATACGGGACATCAATCACCCCCAGGTGGAAGGTGATCATGACAGCCCCCACAGGCTGCCGAACTGCTGGGCAATCATCAGGTACCGGCGTCCCCACGGGTCCTGCAGCATCTGCAGGTCAGCCAGCGACAGGTCCTTGAAGAAGTCCGGCACCAGGCGCTGAGCGCTGGTTGAGTTATCCCCGGCGCCAGTAATTACGCCAGCCTTGAAATTATTCAGGCCATACTCTTTCCTGAACTCAGCAAATACCGATTCGGTACCGTAGTTGACCAGGAAAGACGCACCCAGGTTGTACACGGCAATGGTGTACAGGTTCGGCGTGACGCACGCGATATCAGGGTTTACCCACTCAACCGCGCCGCCATACGCCAGGGTGAAAGACGGCGAGTCGTCGGGAACCTGCGCGGCGGTCACGCCCATGTCAGTTCGAACGAATTCGATGAATCCCGACAGGCTCGTTGTCATTTTTTCTTTCTCCCGGATTGTTCAGTCACGATTGTTTCGTTAACCGTCGGGGTGTCTTCGCTGTCTTCGCGGCCTTTCGCCTGCTCAGCGCTGACTTCCATCTCGCCGGAATAGCCGGTACCGCTTTCGCGCAGCGCGCTATCCAGAGCCGCTACGGATGCCTGGCGGCGACCGTGGGCGCCACGGGTCAGGTGAATATCGTTATCGCGGATTGCTTTTTCGATTACCGACGCTGATACAGGCTTGTTCAGGCTGTAGCACAGGCCGACAAACGCCTGGCTCTGGTCGATTTTGGTCGAGTCAACCAGGCCATAAACCTGGTGATGCTGCACCACTGCATCAACTTCATCAGTTGAGCCATCCAGCACCATCATCTGATCGCCGTGGTTAATAGGGATCTGAATAAGGCGGCCGGTCTCCAGCTTGCGATAGGCGAAAATCTGGCGCTGCTTGGTGGTGTTAGCGATATAGAGTTTCATTGGTTACCCTCGTAAAAAAGCCCCTGCTGAGTCTCCCCGGCAGAGGCTTAACCAGATCAAAGAATGGATCAGGCGCTGTACGCCATGGACAGGATGGTGATTGCTTCAGGACGAACTGCCCAGCCTGCGGTAGAGCGCATTTCGGACAGAACATCGATGGCACCACCAGCGATCGGCGTCGGAATCTCACGCGGCGCGGCCATGTCGGTAAACATCAGCGCGTTCGCGGCAAGAGACGGGGTCAGCTTGGCGAATTCGTTGGTGTTCACAGTCGAGTTGACCATTGGCACTTCGACCTCAGGGATGGTGATTACCACCGCGTCGGTACCGCCAGCGCCTGCGCCGATAAGGGTATCGTCATACACCCAGTCAACCTGGACGTTTGCGCCTTTCAGCACTTCTTTCACCGTGCCGCCGACGGTGTCAGTACCACCACCAGGACGCTGGTAAGAAGTCAGCTGAACGATCTGCTGAATCTCCATGGCACCGAGAACGCGCTGCGGCCCCAGGATAACGACGCGCTGCTGGCGGCCCAGCTGCATGGTGCGGGTCAGTGCGGCCTGTACGTGGCCCAGCAGATATACCGCCATCTGGCCGTGGTCATAGGTCAGCACAGTGGTATTGCCGTTGCTGTCCGGAGGCAGGGACTCGGTGGTCGCGCCAGCGGTGTTCAGCAGGCCTTCACCGCCAGCAGGGTTCATGCCGTACAGCAGAGCAGAGCGCAGCTGCTGGAAAATGCCCTGACGCATGCCCAGGCGCTGCGCTTCCGGCAGTGCAAAGTTCCAGTTACCGGCAGCGGCCATATCATGGTGATCGTAGATACCACGGCAGCGGAACAGGTAGGTTGGGGTTGAAATCATCTTCGCATCCAGCGCCACGCTCGGCAGCTGGTTACCGTTACCGGACTGGCTGGAAGTGGTCTGGGTGCGAATGTCCAGGCGGCGCATGTAGACGTACTGATCGCCTACGCCGAGACGGACTTGCGGGTTACCGCTGGCGATGGTTTCAAACGCACCTGACGCCTGCTGGTAACCAATGATCATCTCCGGCGCGATATACGACGGATTGACGATGGTGTAGCTGGGGGTAATTGCAGCCATTTAATTCAGCTCCCGATTAAAGTAAGACCAGCGCGCAGCTGTCGGTGTTGTTCCAGGTCAGGAAGCCCGTCGCGCTGTCATAGCTGACAGTCTTGGAGTTACCTGATTCGATGGCGAGCACTTTTACCGGCAGCGTGATGTCGGAAAGCGTAACTGCGCCGATGGTGCCCTGCGTGGTTGCAGCGCCGCCTGGTGCAGTTGCCGGTGCATAGGTAAAGGTTGTTGAGCTTGGAACAGACAGCACTACCACAGTGCCGTTGTACGCCGCAGGGGCAACGCCGCTGATTTTCACGTACTGACCAGCAGTAAGGCCGTGTGCCGATGCGGTGGTAGCCGTAGCCACGCCAGAGGCATAGGTCACTGCAGTTGTCGCAATATCAGAACCAGCGAAACCGGCCGCCGCCGCGGTGGTGATCTGGTTGTTCACGAAGTCCCAGGCCAGCGGAGTTTTCACTGAAGCACCATTGGTGCCCAGCGCAACAACCTGCGCAGATGCCTTCAGCGGAACGCGCATGTTGGAACCCAGGCGGTAGTAAGAAACGCTCATGCCTGATGCGTACAGCGGAACCGGAGACTGAGGTGTGGTCAGGCCGTTGTGAGCCTGATTGAAGACAGTGAAGCCTTCCAGCTCGGCAACAGACACAGCGCGACGGATGTAAGAACCGCGCGGGCTTGAACTGGTGCCAGGCAGAAGCTCAGCAACCGGCAGGCCGCCCCACAGAGGTTTGGTTTCGGTTGCCGCCACAGTGCCCGCCGCCAGATTAAAGCGGTTAGCCGGGTCATCAAGCGCCACGCCCTGAATATAACCGTCGGACTGCACACCGAAGGAGCCAAGCGCATTCGTGGTTGCCATCGGGTTAAGAGATAAGTTAGCCATGCTTGAGAGCTCCCGTTAAGCCTGGTTGTTAAAACTGGTGACCTGACGCTTGCCGGACTGGAACGGAGCCCAGGTGGCAGCAGGATCGCCTTCGAAGGTGCTGATCTGGCGACCGGTCGCATCAGCGCGTTTAATTTCGCGCAGCATGCCAGGGCCAACAGACAGGCTTGCCGATTTCTGCGCGTCGGCGTAGATCGTCTTCTCGGCCACGCTCAGCAGGGCTGAGTCAGCGATAGAGGACAGGTCGACGGTTTTGAAATCAGGAGAATGCTCCTGCAACTGGATCATCAGGCGGCGGCGATATGCCAGCGGCTTTTCACCAGACAGCGGCACCGGCGCGCGCTTACCGAAGCAGGAGAACACGCTATCGGCCTTCACCTGCGCATCGGCGACTTCGTTGCGCTCTTCATCGCTTAACTCGGTTGGGATGCGCGTTTTAAGATCGGCAATCTGCTGACGTAGTTCAGAGTCTGCTTTCTCTTTTGCCATACGCTCTGCCTCTTCCGCGTCGGCCTTCTCTTTTGCCTCGGCATCCGCTTTTTCCTTCGCGGCTTTCTCTTCCGCGTCAGCTTTGGCTTTCGCCTCTTCGGCCTCTTTTTCCTCAGCATCAGCCTTTTCTTTCTTGGCTGCTTCTTCGGCATCGGCCTTGGCTTTGGCGTCTTTTTCTTCGTCAGCCTTAGCCATGCGTGCGTCAATCGCCTTATTGATTAGCGCTACGATTTTTTCCTCGTCCATCTTTTCAGCCTCGTTTGGAATGGAATCAGATTTAACACCAGTAGGGGCAAGGAGCTTGTCCCATACGCCCTGTTCACAAATTGCAACGTGGTCGAGCAATACCGGGGAACCTTCCACCAATAGAGGCTGACCGTCGATTTTGATGATTGAGTCCTGCATTTCGCTGTACGTGACGGTTGGTGAGGTGCTTAACTGCCTGGTCGCCATAATTTCGGCGGCTTCGGCGTCGTACACCCGGGCAATAGCCCAGACCTCGCCATTATCAGCAACCCAACTGTTCGTCAGGGTTCCGATAACACGCTTCGCAAATTCATCGCTATCGAGCTTGTTTTTCTCCGGGTGCAGCCAGATAAGCGGTACACCGGCAACTCGCTGGAGAAACTCTGGAGTGAGATAGTCGTCCGGGTTACGGAAGGCCATCTGTTGATCTGCAGAGCGCCAGGTAACCCCTGTTCCGGTCACCCGGATGGCGAACATCCACATGTTGATAAAGAATTGCGGGCTGCTTAGCGTCCCGTCAGCGATGAGCGCGGCCACCTCGGTTTCATTGAGCGCCTGCTGCGCCAGCATCTCAGCGAAGGGCTGATGAAGCGGCTTGGGCAGGTCGTCAATGTGGAACCATCCGGCGGCCAGCGATTCGTCGTTAAGCTTCGCCTCGAACCTCTCCGGCACCTCGGCGCGAAACGTCAGATAATCGCCGTATACGCTGTGTGGAGTCAGCGGGCCATCGTACTGATAACCCACTTCTTCCAGCACCTCACGGCGTGCGGCATCAATAGCCAGCTCACCCGGCTCTACCGTTCCGCCAGGCGGGCACCACGTGCCATCATCCGAGCGCTGGATCAGGAAGGCGTACTTACCCTGACGGAACATTATCCCGCTGCCAAAGATAGCCACGTTTTAATGCTCCTATGCTGCTTTCTTCATAGACTCCATGAACTTCTGCCCCTTCTGGGTCAGCATGTATTCTGGAATGCTTCGGATGTTGTAGATGTAGGTCACGTAGCACTGACAAAAAACCTCTTCGCCAGGCTGAGTGATTTCGTCGAGGTAACCGGCAGGACCGGCTTTCACGTACCCGTTTTTTTGTGCCCAGTTCCCGCGAATCAGGTAATACAGCTGATCGCGTTCCTTGTGGTCCTCGCGGAAGTCATAACCCGGCCGTCTCCAGTGGCTGTGCCATATCGCTGCAATCGCGTTGTTGCTCGTTGCGATCACGTTGTCGATATTGGCTATCAGCTTATGGTTCTGGTCTATCATCACCCGCCGCGCTTCATAGTCCACCTTCTCGGCGGCCTTCTGAATGTGCGCTGCCGTCTCCCGCATCGTTCCCTGAATGCCGGTCAGCGCAATGCTGTCGGCAGAGGGAATGCTGCTGGCCCAGCCGCTAAACCGCGACAACGTGGTGTCGATGGCTTTTTTGCGGTTGAGCTGGATAAGGTCTGCACTAGCGAGGATCCGCCTGTCGAGCTCCGTCCTCAGCTTCGGCTCAAGGTAGTTCAGCGTGAACCGGGATATGCCATGGTGGCGCTTCAGCGCGCCAGCGCGTCCCACCTGCAGGTCGTATGCCTTCGTCAGGTTGCGGGTGACCATCGCCATGTAGTCATCGGCGGTTTCGCTTTCGGCGGCCTGGCGGATAATCGCCTGCCAGCGCTCCAGCTCTTCCCGGGACGAATAGCCATTGCGGAGAAAGAACTTCACCGCATCTCTCACTGTTCTGGTGAAAGTGTTCATAGCATCATCCCGCCGCCAGGCGCTTCAGCTTTCGGTGGCTCAGGTGGAGGGTTGTCCTTCAGCGAGTCGTAATCTAGGTTAAGCCGCTGAGGGAATAGGTTCTCGTTGGCGTTGGCGTTTTCACACGCCCACTCAATAAGCGTCGCGCGGTTTTCCGGGTCAGCAGTGAGTTGCGGCAGCACCACTTCCAGCATACTGACGATCGCCTTAAAGCGCGTTTCGTCGACCTTCACCTTCTCGCTTTCCGGCTCTTTCAGGGAGGATGGCCAGCGATATTCGAAGTTGTTTATCCAGCTCGCGAAATACACGCTGTAGGTGTTTTTCAGCTCCGGGAAGTCAGCACGCAGCGACTGGAAGAATTCAATGCTCCAGGCGCGGTACTGGCACACGCGGATGAAGAACGCATAAAGCGGGTCCAGCCACTCGCGGATGTTGTCGATGTACACCGCTACAGCGCGTGCATCTTCAGTGCCTTCACCGAAGCCCTGGGCGAACGTCTCGGAGTTGAGGATGATTGCCGGCATGTCAGCGGCGGCGGCCACGTTCTCGAGAATGTGCTTACGCGCAGAGTCGAGAGGTTTTTCCAGGTTGCTCAGGTCGATTGACTCAATTCCATCTTGCGGGCCAATCTGCAGAACTTCTCCTGTTTTCCCTCGCTTCAACATCATGCGCTTCATTCCGCCAAGCGCCTGCATGACTTTGTTAACGACCGCGCCAGCACCCGCGATTTTCGTCACCAGCAGACCGCCCTTCACCGCAACCATGTCGTCGGTACGCATGGTCTGGATGAAGGACTTCAGCGGATAGAGCGCGCGCTGGTACACGCTGCGCCCGGTAAATCCGAACGCCGCAGGGTTGTACGCGAGATAAATAGGATCCTCGTTCTGCACAACGACACAGCGAGATTTGTGATACGGCTTGCCCGCTACCCGGATACCATCGACTTTCTGGAAGTCCTGGGCGTTCGGGTCCTGATTCAGCACGATACTGCCGGCGGTGTTCAGCGGGTCGAGAATGTTAAAGCTGACGTTGTGCTTGTACAGCGTGCGGTAGTCCAGCGATTCATTCGGCTCCTGGTTATCCACCAGCATTGCGATCGCTGATACGCCGTAAATACGGGCGATGCGTGCGGCGTTGGCGATGTGCTGGTTCGCACCCATCGCTTTCCATTCACGCTCGAACGCGTCACGCAGGCGCTGTTCAAGCCCATACGACTGGGCAACATGCACGGTGCGCGGCTCATTCATCGCCATTTTAATCGGGCGATCCACCATCTTGCCGCCCAACGGGTGGTAGAGGTAAACCGTTTTGCAGGTCTGATAGCCAGCCGTAGAGCCGGGCTGGATGTCGTCACTGTCCAGCAATGCCATCAACTCTGAGTGAGAGCAGCTGCCGATTTCGAAATCGTCTTCGTTCATTGGTTCTCTCGTCAGATTGCGTCGCCGCTGCCGAAGGCAATGATCAGCCCGTAGGTGTAATCATCGAGAAGGTCATCGGCGCGCTTATGCGCTTTCTTGTCGGCAAGGTGGAATCGGGAAACCTGCTTGTGCAGATGGTTTGCTGTCTCGCCCTTAAAGACGGCTGTCTTCTCGTAGGCGTATCGGGATATTTTCGCCAGGCCGCGGTAGTGATAACCGGAGGCCATAATGGCGCGCTCGTCCTTTCCTTTGCTGGTCAGGGCGGACTCAATTTTGTTGACCGGCCATCCCAGGCTTTCGCCTTTCTGGAGAAGGATGCTGCCCATGCTGGCGTCTTCGATGAACACGCCCAGGCTGCCGTTGATTGCGACGCACTGGCCGGAAAGTTCGTTGAGACGGTCGAACACCGACGGAATCCACGTTTCCAGCAAAGCGCCGTCAATCTGCACCACATCCCAGTCCAGAATCGTGAGTCGCTGGCAGCCGGGTCGTGTGTCGACGGCGTAATACACTACCGCCGTTCCGTCATGCTCAGAACCACCTTTGACGGCGGTATCCATGACAGCGAAGACGGCCTGGCACATTTCAGGGTAATCGACAGGCTGATCCTGATTTTCACCCTCGAACCACTTTTTGATGTCGAAGAGAGAGGCTGCAGACCAGTCGACAAACTTCGCTTCAAACTCCTGCTGGAAGACACGAGGGTCATTGTTCTGGCTCTCTTTTTCCAGTTCCTCAGGGGGAACAAAGGGGTTTGAGGACGTTGGTGCATGATGCTCAACGAATCCCAGCGACTTGTTATTGCAGATAGCGTAAAAGAAGTTTTCTTCGTCAACGCCGTCGGGAGTAGAGAAAACATAAGCCCTTCCCTTCGTCGTCAGCAGTGTGGGCTTAATAGACTTGGGCCATATCTCCTTCAGCATCTCAGGAGATTTAGTAAACGCCGCCTCATCGATGAGCACAATTTCGTACTCACGACCGCGTCCGGCGAGTTTGTTGTCGTTCGTCACCCAGAAATCAATTTTGCCGCCGTTCTTCAGCAGCAGGCGCTTCTCCTGACGGCTAAAACTTTTCTTCAGCGGCAGCAGGATTTCTTCGAGCTTGTCGTAGATCTCCTGATACTGGCGATACTCAGCAGTGAAGATGCCGACACGGCCTCCGAGCTCAATGTCCATACCAGGTCGCTTAAACGGCGCAGTAGCATAGGTCACAGCAGCGCTGGACAGCATGAAGGTCTTGCCCCAGCGGCGGCCACACCTGACCGCGTGCAACTGTTCATCCCAGGAATCAGACCATACCTTTAACTGCCCGTCATGCAGCGTAGGCAGATAAATGTCAGCCATGATTATCTTCCCGGTATTGGCAGGGTGTTGTGGACGACTATCGCGTTATCGCTGCCACCGTCGCGCATCACATCGATTTCCATTTCCACTTTTTCAGTAGCGGCCTCACGATATGCGGCATCAACCTGCATTTTGGTGATCGAGCCTTTCGTATACTCCAGCGACTCGATTCGCGCCGTGTTGCGGTGCATGGCTTTCTCAGCAGCTGATATAAGAGATTGTAAATCTTTCGCTTTATCATCAGTGGCAAGCTCAAGCTCTGTCTGCCAGCGACCAATATTCTCTGCCGCAGTGAGGTTCGCCGCCCGCAGCCAGAAAAGCTCATCATCAAGCGTGAGCATCTGGGCATCTTCGGTGATAGCGTCAGAGAGCAGCATCCGGCGGCCGTAGCCACCGTGCTTTAATGCGTTCTGGTTGCCAGGCTGGAAGGCGTTCGTCGGCGGTGCGGTGCGCGATCCGCGTATCGGTTTCGTTTCTGGAGATTTTGAGCGGGCGCCTGTGTCGGGGATATCCTTTTTGACTCGCCCGGATTTACTGGCTTCCGCTTCCTCTCTCTGCGCATTGCGCACTTTTTTTTGCGCAGTTTTTTGCGCATCTTCCTGCGCATTTTGCGCAGTTCTCGTTTTGATGTATCGGCGCGCAGAATTGAACTCCATCCCCCGCGCTTTGCACCACTCTTTGAGCTTGATGCCAGTCCTGGCATGATCGGCGAGGAACTGGGCCTGTAGCTCATCCCATTCCTTCTTTGTCATAAGATGACCCTCGCCTTGACATTATCGAAGCCCCTCATAGAGAAGGGCTCCTGTAATGCCCGGTCAGTCCTTAATGAACTCTTCCGTGTGAATGCCGATTTCACCAGTAAGCAGCTGAGCACTGGTTGCGTCGATGCTCACTGATGTATGAGGGTTGGCGTTTTCGTTAAGCCATTTGATTACCGGATTCACTACGTCTTCGAAGGAGGAGCTGCGAGCCTTATTAACGTCGGAAACGTGGCAGTCACCAAGGCATGGGCCTTTATCGGAAAAACAGTTAACGCAGGAATGATCGTGGATTTTCTCAGGGACGCTAAAAGTCTCATGAAAACCATGGCCTTCTTGGTACCAGCACCAACAAGCGCGATATTCATAATCGACCGCCTCGTCATGCAACTGCCAAAGCAGATCAGGATTGCTAATGAGCTCATGGCAGATTTTAGGCTGATAGCCTTCCCCAATGGCCTGCTTGATATATTCAATCATTGCCTCGCGTGAGGGTGGCTTAGTCTGCTCTTCCTGAGTCCCGTCAGTTTCATCATCATATTCAAACACCGGGAAGCAACGCACACTGTCAACGAGGTGGTCACGAAAGATACGGGTTTCCAGCGAATCGGGCGCTGTAAACAACTCAATATTTACTCCGGAACCGAGGTTAATTTTCGGTTTATCTTTCGAGTACCCATCAAACAACAGGCTTTCGACCAGATTGTGGGCGTTGATAATGCCGGAAAGCTTGCCGGAAGGCTGAGAAAGCTGCAGAAGCTGAACTTTCCAATACTTGATAACTTTCATGCTGTTTTCCTTTAGATGTGAGCCTGTCGTACAGGAACGCCGCCCGAGAGAGGTCGCCACCTTTAACGGCGTTCCTCAGGCTCACGACTGAAAGACTCTCGATGGTTTGCGTGTACGATACGCATAAAAAAGCCCCGCTATTGCGAGGCTGTTATTTCAGGCACTGCGTGTTGATGTATTCCTGCAGATATTCGACCTGCTTCGTCACTGTGACAATTCGCTCTCTGAGGGTGAAATAATCCCGTTGAGCGGAGTCTGTAAGTCGGGGGCCGGAAGCATCGCCCATGCTGCCGGTGCTGGTCGCTCCGTTCGCGGGACATTTTGCGTTGATGCGCAACCCACACTTGCCATCACGAACGCAACGCTGCAAATCATCAAGCTGCTTTTTCGCATCTGCAAGTTCCTTCGTGTATTTGGCATCCAGAGCAGCAACATCTCGCTGGCGTACCTGCATATCTTTGATGGTGGCGTTAGCCAGGCTGAGATTCTTGGCGGCTTTGTCGCGCTGGTCTTTGTAGGTGATGGCGTTATCGCGGTAGCGGTGCACGGAGAATGCCAGCACGCCGATTAACGCTATCACCAGCAACTGCAACCAGTAACGCCTTACCAATGCGCCAATCACGACAGGAACAGAGCACGCTCCGCCTCACGCCGACGGGTCAACCCATTCAAAACTTTACCGCCAGCTTTATTCCAGCGAAGAAACTCATCGGCAGCACCTTTGATATCGCCATCATTCAGTTTTTTTAGCAGGGTTGATGTGGAAAGGGCGCGAGAACCAACGTTGTAAGCGAATGAGACAAGAGCATCAAATTGACCCTGCGTTAATTTAACCTTCGCTACTTTCAGAACGTCATTCTCATAACCAACAAGCCCGGTTTTCAGTAACCGATCTGCGGTGGCCTGGTCGATGGTCATGCCGCGCTTTACTGGTTTACCGTCTACAGGGTGAGTCCAGCCGTATCCGATGGTCCACGGATCGCCACCAGTTCTGGGGTCAGGATATGCAGTGAGCCTACAGCCTTCGAACTGCTTAATCAGGCGAATACCCTTTTCACTGGTGATCATCGTTCACTCCTGCCCGTTTTTTAAGTGCGCTGATAGCGATTTCGCGCAGCTTGTCTACGCCAACGAATCCAATCACACCACCGACGAACGGTGATATCGATACCGGAAGGCCAACCACATCAAGCGCACTGGTGATACATAAAGAAAGAGCGCCACAAAGGACGCCCTCAAGCCATTTATTCTTACGGCTAGCGCCGTCGTATATCAGACGACCATAAGCAATGAGTCCGGCCATTGACGCCCCCAGAATCTGGGGCCACGCATTTTTGAGTCCGGTCAAAACCGCAGCCCAGAATTCAGGGTTCTTGTCATTCATTTTCATAGCCTCACCTCGCATAGTTAGCGGGTGCTGTGTGTGATGAAAGGGTCAGGCCCTCGGGCTGGATTTAACAACGAAGCATGTCGATGATGATTCCCGGGGCCTGAAATAGAAAAAGCCAGCGGCGATGCTGGCAAGATGAGGGTAGTGCGTTGAGCTTTCGCTCTTATGGTCCTGGTAGGTATCCAGATACGAAAAAGCCCCAGCGATTAACCGGGGCTATTTTGTGTAATTCGGTCGACAACCAAAGCTATGGCGACGATATCAGATTTATATGAAATATATGCTTTTCAATCCAGTTTTGCAAGACGGAAATGGTTGGCGATTCTAAATGCTATATCAGCTCTTTTCACATCGTCATAGAGACCTAAATATTCGCGCTTCCCATCTATGAGAATCTGAGCCTGCCACTTCTTAGCCCTCTTGTTAAAGTAAATCCCCTTGCTACCTGATGTGTTGTTTTTATACATGCCAGTATTTAGAGAATTCAGTTGGCTTGTTGCCTCCCTCAGATTGGTAATTCTGTTGTCATTCCTTATTCTGTTTATGTGATCAATTTCTTTTTCCGGCATATATCCATGCACATAAAGCCATGCCAGCCGATGAGCCAAGTAGTTTTTCCCTGATATCGTTATTCTTATGTAGCCCAACGAGTCTTTATGTCCCGCAATCCTTCCAGCTACAACATTCTGACGCTTCGCAATCCACCTAAAAATACCCGTCTTCTCGTCATAACTTACGCTCTCCTTAAGGAGGCTTTGTTCAATAGTTTTCATTTTGAAACCTCCAAATTTGTCGCCTTTTGTTGTGAACGTGATCGCGTTACTTGCAATAAAGCGCTGCTATCAAGACGCATGAATGTTCGTTTCATCTCCAGCCATCGATCGGTAAATGTCTCAGACCAGTTCTTTGGTGTGACGCCAACTAGTTCTGCCAGTTGCTGGTATTCGTAAGTTTCGCGCCCTGCCAGTTCTGCTTTAACGTCCTGCGCCGCTAACCAGATAAGGGCCTTCAGCCTATCCAGCGTCTTTCCTGCTACCTTCGTTGTGCCAAGAGATGCTTTGAACTCTGCCCATGCCCATTGAGTGATCGAAACCTGATTTTCCCATCGCACATTCTCGCTATAGTTCCAGAGAAGCCATGCTTTCTGATGTTCATCGAGCGATAGCACAGCACGACGCCACGATGCTGTTGAATACTCAACCGGTTGCACCAGTGCGATAGATGAACCTTTTGCGCGTGATTGCTGCCCGGGAATTGGTGGGCTGGTTGGATTCATCAGACGACCGTTAGCCGGATTAACCACCTTCAGGCGCGAACGGCTGCGCGGTGTCGCTTCAAACATCGCATTCTCGGCAAACGCTACCAGTTGGCCTTTCGTCGCTCCACTCAGATCAGCCGTCGCTACAATGAGCTGCTCGCGTACAAACTGCAGGTATTGAGTGTTCATGCTGACGGCCCCTTGTTCATGTTTGCGCGGTTGATGATTTCACGGCGTAATTCGTTGTTCCGATCGATGCGTTTCTGAAGATCTGCTGTCTCAACATCCAGACGGGCTATTTCACTTCTTGCGTAAGGAGTCAGCCTGGTAGCGCGTTCAACTGACGAGCGCTGATAGTTGTCGATATCGGTGCGGGTCATGCTGCCTCCCTTGTTTTGACGAGTTGACGCCTCAGGGCGCTGTAATGCTTCCTGATGGCTTCGAGTTCTTCGATGGTGTATCGGTGTGGTGTGTTGTTGTTTTCTAGCGCCTCGACGCGCTCAGTACCGATTTTCTCGATAAGCCCAAGTCGGTACTGCTGCTGATTGCCAGACAACTGCACATTGCAGTGGTGACATTGTTTACTAATATTGTCTTCGTGATAGCGCAGGTGGGATGCCTTGCCGCGTGACCTGTAGTGACCCGCTTCCCACTGTACGGTGTCGAACGTTCCGCAACTGATGCATGGCAGATCATGGTCGCGCTCACGAATGTAGTCATTAACGACTCGCTGAGTCACATCTTCCCAATGCCTAAGAGGTTTGACGGCGGCTTTTCGCTTGCGCCATGCAACGCGATCCGCTTTCTTTTTGTCGGCGAGTTGTTTTTCTCGCTTCTTCTCCAGCACCTGTAGAGCATATTGAGCGCCATGCTCAGGGCAGCACCACCAGACGTTGTCGTAGGTAGCAGTGAATTTGGTCTTGCAGATTTTGCAGCTGCGGCGGGATTGCTTTCTCAGAATGGAAGGCATTGTTGTCCACCTCCCTGAATGATGTGAACCTCGTGGCGATGTGCATTCAGGCGGCTATTCCAGTGGGCCTTACGGATGATGCCAGCCTGCTCTTCCTGCAGGACTGGCTCGCGAATGACTTTGTATTTCCGGTTTTTGTCTTCACGAATGACATCGCCATTCACATGCAACGCCTGACACAACGGACAGTAATCACGGGTTTCCATACCATGCGACTTTCCTGAGAAGAAAATATTGCCATGCCACGTTCCACACTCAGAACACATTGGAGCGTCACAGGTAAATATTCCGCGAGCGTTGCATAGGTGGTGATTTTCATCTTCATCAGCGTCCCAGCCGATAATGCCGTCGCATAACAGGGTTGCGGGCTTGCCGCAGAACAAGCACTTTTCTGACTTAGCCATTACGCCTCCTGCTTGTCGCGCAATTGTTGGAATTCACAACCTGATGGGATAGTCAGAGCCAGACCAAACTGAGCGCACCACGCCTCGACTTTGCACAGGAAGATGTGCATCTCTCCAGTATCGAGTTGAGACGTGTGGCGAGGTTCCCAGGTGGTTTCTTTGGCACCGGTGATGAAATCGGTGTAGGTGACTTCCTCGCAGCCGAGGTATGTCTTTTTGAGGTTGCGCTTGACCCATTCAGGGGTTGCGTCAGTGCGGCCGGATTTAATCAGGTATTCGCTGATTTCTCCCAGCCACAAATGAAGAAGTGAGTTCTGTGACAGACTACGCTTCTCTCTCCATGGCTTTAACTGGAGGCGATAACATTGGCCGTCATTGAGATATGGTTGCAGGTGCTGACCGATGGCGGCGAAGTTGCCGGCATGAAGCTTGATACCCTGCTCAGGTATATTCATACGCCACCTCCAAGAGGTAACGCAGAATGCAGAAAACCCTCAGCATTGGATAACGCTGACGGCATATGGTAGGTCGTACTCTTTGTGTTTCGCATCTAATTTCCCAATCAGATGCAGAGGTCACAGCCGGGTGCTCAATCCGACTGCGACCTAATTATAACACTAATTTTGAGAGTGGGTAATGTTGCTTGACGTTGCGTTAGTCATCACCTTCTGACAGTTTTTGCATAGCTCCAGCGTAACGCCGCATCCCATGTTCAAGCGCTGATTTCACCTCCTGCTGCGGTGCTGCTGGCAGTGACAGCCAGTGGGTTACATCTCCAGGTACAGAATAGTAATCGTGTTGCGTTTGCCAGGTGTCGCCATCCCACCACCCTTGGCCTACGTCATGACCATTTGAGATATGCACATCCGTCATTCCTTCTGGCATTCGCTCACTGCAAGCCACCCAACCATCCGGAGTTACCGGAGAGCTGCCAGCCTCATAAGCAACACGCAACCAGTGGTAAAACGCCTCAGTGGTTACACAACCACAATCGACGTCTATCGGCTCATTTTGCTGTGATAGCCACTGATCGAATGGCAACCTACAATCGGCCTTTTCGTTGTCATCACCAGAATGGACTACCATGTCGAGGTGTTGCTCGGTATGGTTGCCAGCCTGAAGCATGGCGGCACTGATAACAGAATATGCATCGTCACCATGCTGTTCGCTGTAATCGTCCATTTTAGCGCTTATGTGGCGAATCCATTCCTGAGCGTGCCCATAGTTTCTCTCCCGATAATCATCAAGCATGCATTGTACGAGTCTAAGTGCCTCGATTAATGTTTCGTCAATCGTATTAACTAACTGCGCTGGCGGTGCGGTGTAGAGAGGCACAGCATCTTCATGGAAAGAAGGGTAATACCCACACGGTCCTTTTCGGAATGTACCAACAGGCTCGGCATCAAACGCCGCAATAGCCCCATCAATCACCTTCACAGCATCAGCCATTGCGTAGCCGAGATTACCGCCGTCGCTTTGTGCGGATGCTTTGCTGAGTATTTCGCTTATCTGGTGCAGGCGCTCGAGTGATACAGGACCGTGCGCCGGGTGGTTGTTAGTTGTCATGAGTCAGTCCTTACCGATAACTGCGTTAATTTGATTGAGAACGATATCTGTCATCAGGCCTTTCCCGTTTACGGCGACATGGGCCAGAATTTCACTGCGTGCGGCTTTGAGCGTTCCGATGCTCACCATGACCATTCGCTGATTATCTTTGTTTGCAGACTGCAAACGCTCTAAAGGTGATTTGTCAGCCATCACTCCCCCTTCACGCCAATTCCAGCGGCGCGGTCGATTACTGCCTGTGCATCAGCGATTTCACGGTTATACCCTTCCGTATCATCAGCAATGCCATATTCCCAGCCTGTTTTCAGGCCGCTCAGGAAACATTTGTCTCGAGAAATTTGCAGTTCTGCTATGCGCTTCTCTGCGGCTTCCAGCTCATCCAGCAGCGCCAGCACAACCTCTGGGGTTATAGCATCATTGAATTCGTCGCAGTCATAACCCCAACTATCGGATGCTGCTCTCTCCGCCATTTCACGCAGCGCCTGTTTGTTGAGTGCTGTCATTTTGCTGCCTCCTGGCGAAGTTTCTGTGCTAAATCGTCAAGCATGTTTGCGTAATTAAACTGGTTTACGTCATCAAGAGCGCAAGCTGCCATCTCCACACCCTGAGCCCGCACTTCAGCCAGAAAGGCGTCGGTTGCTGGGGTTTTGATTTCTGGCTTGGCATATACCGGCCAGCAATCAGTACCGTCGGAATTCTTGTGCCCTGCCTCGTCATGAACATCAAGATATTCACCACATGGAAGAGGGTCTTCCCATGTTGGTGGAATAGCGTGCCAGGATAGATAGGCTTGAGGCTTATCAAACGCTGACTTCAGCGCCGCATTCTCCGCCGCCAGCCCCCTGCACTTGCTCTCGGCGTTAGCGAGCTGTACTGCCATGTCTGTGAGCTTTTGCTCGAGCGCGGAGTAATCGCTATGCCTGACCATGTCAGTGCAAAATGATTCTCCAATAACCGGAGGTGAAAGCTCGTCACTTACCACTGTATAAATTTTTACTTCGCTCATAATCCTACCCTCATAAAAAAGGCCCGCATTGCGAGCCTGTTAATCTTTTGGAATACTGCACACCCACTGGTCTAGAGCCTTTTCGCAGACCGCTCTTCCCTCGTATACCGCTACAGCAGCCTTTGCTTTGAGTTCGTTTACGTGCTCCTTCCCGGGAGAAAAAACAGCAAAGCCCATAGCAAATCCGGCAATGAGATAAAGAGCGCATAGAAATATTGTTTCTTTCACCATTTCCTCCGGGCATAAAAAAGGCCGACTATCACGGCCACGCTTGCAGATAGCTCTGCTATGTAGGCTTCAGTCATGGGGCTTTTCTCGGTACATCATGATGACCAGGTTACTTTTGGTTGCGATTTTTACGGTCTCGCCGGCAGTGATTTTATCCAGCTCAAAGGCATCGTATAAATCATTAACAGCCTTCTGCTTTACCGACTCTTTGCGACGTTTACACCACTGTTTCATGGTCATTGATACGACCCATTCACCTGCTTTGCACATGACGTAAAGCATCCCAACTGATGCTAGGACAAAGTGCATTATTGCCGTTGCTTCTTTCATGCTCGCTTCACTCCGAATGTTTTAACCAGTGCCGACTCCATGCGACCTACACAGGCGCGTATGCGGGCTATCTCTGTCTCTGGAAACATGCTGGATGCCATCTGCTCCAGTGCGCCTTTAAGTGGCTTGCTCTCTACCTTTTCGATACGTGCCAGAGCAAAGGACTTGAGCGACTGCTTGATGCTGCGACCGTCTACGCGAGCACATGCGCGGCATAGTTCAGCGTGGAGGATGGTTTCAGGAAATTCCGGATAATGCTTTTCAATAACTTCTTTTGTATTCAAACCGCTATCGCTCATATCCTTTCTGCTCCGTGATTTTCATGGAAGCCATATTTAATTTCCGCTAATTCTCGTGCGGCTATGGCATCACTTTTTTCTCTGAAAGTTCCGATGTTAATTAACTTGTCATCAACCCTTATCTTTGCCGACCATTTACGGGAGTCCTTTCTCCAATAAACACCTATTCGGCCAGATGAATTGTCCTTCCTGAGTGAGGTATTCCGGTTATTTCCAGATCCGGTGACAAGTCGGAGATTGGAAATTCTATTGTCGTTTCTGACGTGGTTTATATGGTCTATCTGGAATCCTGCAGGTATGTCGCCGTTATGCATCACCCATACAATTCGGTGAGCCATCGTCATACGACCACGGATTTTCACTTGCAAGTACCCCCTTCCATTGTCACTACCTGCAAGCCTGTTCTTTTTTCCTTTCGGTCCGGCATTTTTCTTCCAGAATAAAGCGCCATCACGATAGTCAAGGATTGAATTTAGGTACTCAGCTTCGATAATTTCTCTGGTGTTTCGTGCTTCTTTCATGTTCGTCACCTTACGTTGTTGCTTGCCCATACCTCGTCATATTCCGACTGTGGCATATTGGCGATGTAGCTAAATGGAGATGCGGTTTCTGTTGGTAAAAACTGGTGTGATGCAGGGTCGAGATACAGCGGGATTCCACCTTCCCACCCCTCGCCATTACGCTGCTTTTCAAGCATCAAAACTGAAGCAGGTGCAGCTAGCGCTTTGCGTTCTTTGTCATCCAGTTCTTCACCCTGCTGATCTTTCTGAATTGCCTTCTCTCGAAGCTTGTTTCTCCAGATGATGAACAGGTTATCGGTTAGGTCGGTGATCGACCCTGACCCCTTAACGTCCATCTTCCCTGTAGGCTTCTCCTCGCTATCACCTTTGCGACTGTGAGTAACGAGTAGGACGTGGGTGTTGGTTTTGTTTTTGAAGTCACACAGAGCGTCTACGAAGGCTTTCTGTCCGTTGTAGTCATCATCACCTATTCCGCACTTCATCAGGCTGTCGATAATGAACAACTCAATGCCGTATCGCTTCCATGCGTAGGTGAAGATTTCGATCAGCCGATCAGCCTTTGCGGTTCCCGTCAGGCCGAATAGCCATAGCCGGTCATCGTAAAATTTGAAGGCAGATTCAATTTCAAGTTGTGGGGGAAGCTTCAGGCAAGTTGATTGTCTGGTAAGGCGTTTAAGTAAAATTCCGGGCTTAATCTCCAGCGATGCGATGCAGGTCTTAACCCCCTGACGCATGGCTTCCAGAGCCATATGCCCAACTACTTCAGTCTTTCCATGTCCGTTAACGCCGTTAACCAGTGACAACTCAGCCTGGCGGAAAGCGAAGTTGTGATTCAGAGATTCCCACGGGCTGTAAAAAAGGCTCTGCTCTTTTCCGTAGAAGGCGTTGATGGTGTCCTGATAAAACTCTCTGGCACTGTAAAGTTCCTCAGGGTCGAAAAATGATGCCCGTTCAAGATATCCAACGATGTCGTCTGAAGAGATGCCAGCCATCAGACATTCGTTGATATCTTTGTGAGGTAGTTTTACCAACCGGCAGCGGTGCTCACCGAGACGAGTTGCAATTTCTCTGGCGGCAGCCTGTCCTACTTCGTCGCTGTCCATGCTGATCCAGATTTCGTCGAACCGGTCGAGGTTGTGATACTCGAACTCTATCCACTGCTGTTTTGCACCCTTCCCCCCGCCAAACGGAACGGAAAGCGCAGGGAAGCCGTACTGGTAGTAACTCATGCAGTCGATTTCACCTTCACATAGGATGACGATCCGCATGTTCTTCGGGATAGCCTGCCAGCCATAAAGACACGGCTCACAATCACCCTCAGCCATGATTACCTTCTTCCCATCAGGCCGTTCGGTGCTGATGCGCTTAACCTGCAACAATTCACCGTCGCGTTTGTAGGGAAATGCTAGCGCTTCCAGTTCACGCTCTCCATTCCAGACCTTAGCAGAAGCAACTTCGTACAGCTTCGCCGTCTCTGCGGAGATCCCTCGAGTGGCTAGATATTCGATGTGCTTTTCGGTTTTGGTGAGGTAACGGGCTACTTTCTTGCGGTCTGGTCGGGAGAATTTCTTTTGCTGCTTGGCTGAGAAGTGGTGATCGTCGTCCTTGATGCCCAAAAACTCTTTGGCTTCTGTCATCGCCTGGTGCAATCCGCAATCCCTGACGGCTACCCACAAATCCAGCAGATCACCAGCGGTTCCCTCTGCAAAATCAGACCAGACTTTCTTCCCTGCCAGGTTAACCTTGAGACTCTTCCCTGACTCCCCGTTGATACTGCCAGCCACCCATTCGTGGCTCTCTCGCTTACCGTTCGGCAGCAGGTATTTCGCTACCCTTTCGACCTGATTCCATAGCAGGTCACTCAATTCGCTTGGCGTCATGATGCCCTCAAATCAAACTTGTTGAACCAGTACCGGACAAACCCATCGCTCAGTAAGCCGTGGTTATAACCGGCGATCAGCAATGCCTTGAGTCGTGATTTCATCGTCACCTCAGTAGTAAACGTATCCGCTCTTACTGACGGTCACGGTCGGCTTATGTCCGGAGGAATCAGGATCAGCTGATGGCTTCTCGTCCTCCCACCGCTTGCCGTTCAGGTAAGTGGTCGGGTGAAGCTTGTCGAAGCCGAACTGTTTGCCGACACGGGAAGCGATATCACCTGCAAGGAACATTGCGAACTGCTCAGGGGTGCCACCGTTAGCGCGACGCCACTCCTGGTACTGAGTCCTGAATGCTGACTTGGATTTTTTCTTTTCCAGTTTACGCATTCCTGCAAGCCAGAAAATCGACTCGAATGCTTCGTCAGTGGCCTGGTGTTTGTTTGTAGGCTGAAGTGATTTTTCGTCCTCCGCTCGAACTTGTTCGGGCAGAGTGTTTTTATTTTCTTTCTTTTCTTTTGTAATAGTTTCTTTTGTGTGTCCCTGTTTTGGTGACAGGGCTGTCACCGTTTTGGTGACATTTTTTGTCACCAATGTAGTGACATTATCACCAGAGTAGTGACACCCTTCGATTTCCCATTCTGTGATGTTCTTGTTTGGCCCGATTTGACTGCCTTCACGAATGATTACCTTCATTGCAATAAGCTCATTCTTGGCCTTGTTGACCTTCTGTCTTGGCAGCCTGGTAAGTTGAGCTAACTGGCTGTCAGATATGCGATCCAGTTTCTTACCAAAGCCGTATGTTTTACGGCAAATGGCATGAGCCACCTTGCTCTGATTCTTCGTTAAATCTGCGCCGATAAGCTCGTCATACAGGGCATTTGCAAGACGGGTGTATCCATCTTCAAGTTCTGCCACGCGACGCTCCACGACCGCCAGAGACGGTCTTATTGGTGTTACTGTTGCAGGGCTACTCATGACCGTTCTCCTTCCGCTTTAGTTCTTCGATGATGGCTCTCAGCTTTGTACCGACAGCCGGGTTACAGGATTTGATGAACCGGTCACGAGCAATATTTTTATGTACTGACGCCTGGTAAAAACGAGTTTTCTTAGGCATAATTACTCCTGTGAATTGATCCAGTTATTCGACTCAGAATTGCATGGTGATTTGATCTGAATCCTCGACCTCGACCGTCGGGGATTTTTTCTTTGTGAGCACCGCAGCTACTTCTTTTGCCAACCGCGCCATATCGTCATCTACGACACCCCACTCCAGAACTGCCAACAGCATTGCCATCTTCGGTAGCCACGTTTCTTTCCAGCGGGTTATCTGTGCCTTATCGACGCCGATCTCTTTAGCTACGTTGTTGCCACCTTTCATGGCGATACGGTTAAGCAACCAGGATTCAATGCGACGGGCATTGACCTTGTTGCGGTTAATTGAGTTTTCCATTTGTTAAATTCCTTTGGTGTTAAATAGTTAATTGATAAATCGTTTGTTCTTTTTATCGTGCACCATTGACGGTCATCCATGACCACGCCGGGCACCCGACCATATACCGGGCCGTTCGGTAATATTTTTAAAGAGATTTTTTAGGCAGTAAAAATGCCTGGATACAGCACTTCCTTTGACAGACCGGTCGCTTCTTCGTATTTGCGCATCTTGGTAACCGGGAGGCTTCCGCCTCGCTTTTTAAGCATGTTGATGGCCTGAGGAGTAACCCCTACCTTTTCGGCTAGGATTTTCTGAGAACCACCAACAGCACTGATAGCCATGTCAAGAGGAGTAACAGTCTTCGGTTTGTTGATCATGTCTTACTCCAGTTAACGTTAATCAACACCATGTTAATTCATGGCGTGGATTAAATCAACATCATGATGATGGAAAAAATACACATCATGTTTACCATGGAGGGAAGCGGAGGTTTTATGAGTGGAATTGCAGAAAGAATCCGGCATTTACTTGCCAGAGAAAATATGAAGCAGAAGGATTTAGCTGAACAGCTTTCTACGAGTGCGCAGACTGTCAATAACTGGATTAAGCGTGACTCCATAAGCCGTGAGGCTGCTCAGCAAATTTCAGAGAAGTATGGGTATTCTTTAGACTGGCTTTTAAATGGCAAGGGATCACCAAAGATAACTGATGATGCTGGGATCCCTCCTGAATCAGAATGGGGAACCGTAGACGCATGGGACAAGAACACGCCACTACCAGATGATGAGGTTGAAGTGCCGTTCCTTAAGGACATTGAATTTGCATGTGGTGATGGGCGCGTACATAGCGAAGATCATAACGGTTTTAAGCTGAGGTTCTCAAAGGCAACATTGCGTCGCGTTGGGGCAAATAGCGATGGTTCTGGCGTTCTTTGTTTCCCGGCAACCGGTGACAGCATGGAACCAGTAATACCTGATGGGACAACCGTTGCGGTAGACACGAATAATAAGCGCATAGTCGATGGTAAACTTTATGCTATCGCTCAGCCAGGTGGCGGAGACGATAAGCTGAAGCGAATAAAACAGCTATATCGCAATCCCGGCGGGATGCTGACTATACGCAGCTTTAACCGTGAAGATGAGACGGCGAACGAGTCCGATGTAGAAATCATTGGGCGCGTGTTCTGGTACTCCGTGTTGCTGTAGTGGCCTGATGAGACGTTTGGGTGATGAGAGGTCGCAGAGATGCGGCCTTTTTTATGCACAAAACAATGCAAGCATAAAATAAAAAATAATGCTTGCTTTTATTCTTATGCGCTGTTTATTATGCAAGCACATTTCACAGCATGGTACTTGCATATGTCAGGCGATAAAAAAGAACCAAAAGGTAAGGCAAAAGGTGGAGTAGCTCGCGCGAAATCTCTTACCAAAGAACAGCGAGCTAATATTGCCAAAAAAGCAGCAGCGGCGCGATGGGGTGACAAGCCACTTAAAGCCACCCATAAAGGAAACTTCATGGATGAGTTTGGCATTGATGTTGAATGCTACGTCCTTAATGACGAAAACAAAACCGCTGTGGTTTCTGGTGCTGGTCTTGCGCGACTACTTGGTCTTGGTGACCACATGATAGCTGTCACTCGCCTCCTGAACGCGCAATATATGTCCGACTTCATAGGTACAGTTTTGCGTGAAAAAATGGAAAAACCATTTAAATTTCAATGGCACCATGGAGGATCAGTTTTTGGCTCAGGTGAAGCTAATGGCTACGATTTAACTGCCGTTGGCGACATGGCGATTGCCATTTTAAATGCGCACCAAGCAAATGCACTTCCTCAAACACGAGCCAAAGCTGCAATGATGGCCCAGAAACTGGCTGGTGCATCTATGAAGGCTGGGCTTAAGGGCCTAGCATATGCAGTAGCCGGTTATAGGCCGGAAGTGCAAGAAGTAATCGATGCCTTTAAAGCATTCGTTCGCGAAGAAGCGCGACAGTACGAAAGAGAATTTCCTGACGAACTGTATGAAGAATGGTATCGGTTATATGGACTTAATCGCCCGGAGAAAGGCAGGCCTATCCGCTTTGGTCAGCTGACTAATATGCAAATTTACGTTCCTCTCGCGAAGAGCAAAGGTAAGATTCTTGAACAGATCCGAGCGAGTCGTGACGAGAATGGTAAACAATCAGACAAGCTACACCTCTTCCTGTCCGAAATTGGCGTCAAGGCGTTACGACAACATATCGGCAAACTTCTTGGCGTTGCTGCGATGAGCGATAACAAAGAAGAGTACGAGGCTGGAATTGAAAAGGTCTTCGGGAGAATGAAGCCAGAATTCTAATATCTACTACCTACCCGGCCACCGCGCCGGGTTTTTACTGCCCCTTCCTCACAAACTCCGCAGCATCCCTCAGCAATCCCTTGTGAATAACATTACCCACAGCCTTCCTCTTGGCCTCCAGGCTATCCACAATCGCATCACGACTAATCACCACACCGCCGATAATCAGCTCAACAACCGCACCACCGATCTCGCCAGCGATGAAAGCTGCACGATCTTCTAGTAGTTCATCTCTTCCAATATCCATTCCTAAACCCATAACAAAGCCCTCTTTGATGTTTTTCTGAGCATAACACCAACAAAGCACAAAAATAAATAAACATACAAATCAACAGGAAGGAATAAAATCAACATAATTAATCCACACCGTGTTGACTATCAAATCCACATGATGTTTAATTACCCCATCGGAACAACACAGCGTTTCGGTCAGTCGAACGGCGCGACAGTAAATCATGCGTCGGCCCCATGGCGAGCCAATGGACGGTTCCAATATGCGGGATTGCTTAACCTGATGTTTTCTTTTTAGAGAGATCAGCATGTTAAGTGATTGCATAGAGCATAACCAAAAACAAAATTACGGTACCACTTCAACTCGAATCAACGGTAAGACAGTGGCGATAAGGCTTCACAGGAAAGCCTACTGCGAATCAGTCGGTGTCTCTATTGAGAGCATTAAAGGGCGTGTAGTGCTGCATATGTGTGATAACCCGCGATGCATCAACCCAGAGCATTTGGTGCTTGGTACTCAGTTGGAAAACGTAAGGGATATGGAAATTAAAGGGAGAGGAAATCACGTCTCTGGAGAGAGAAACGGTTCCGCGAAACTTACCGCAGAAGATGTTCTTGAAATACGAAGCTCCACGCTTAGTAACAGGAAAATAGCAGCCATCTATGGACTGTCTGATTCGTACATTAGTTCAATTAGGCTTCGCAAGAAGTGGAAACACATATAGCCCGCCTAGGCGGGTTCAGGATGAACGGCAATTGGATGCAAACGGAATGTTTTGTAGTGCGGTGAAATGCAGCTGCTACGACAGTAACCGGGAAGATAAGCAACCCGGCACCGCACCACAAAGGATTCCGAGTAAATCGGTTACGGCGCGTTAATTAACTTATGAGGTGAGGCAATGGATATTAAAAAATTACTCCAAGAAATTGAAAACTTGGAATCAAACATAAGAGACATAGACAACTTATTGGGAGCGCATGGGCTGCATGGATTTAACTTGATTGTTGTTGCAGCTAACCATACCCAATGGAGAGGCGCCGCCGATCAGGAGTTTCTAATTGAAGCACTCAAATCGAAAAGAAACGAGATGCACGAGAGGCTTGTGAAGTTGATTGATGCGGTTGGAGTTGTTGAAAAGGTAATTGATGGACTGGTCGCTTAGGCGGCCTTTTTATTAGCTCACGATACAAACAGAGGGTAAGGCGATGGAATGGTTTAAGTGCAGTGAAAGGCAGCCTATGAAAAATCGACTGCTACTGCTTTTTGTTGATGGTGATTATGAGTTCGGAAGGTTGCAGGAAGATGATTTCTGGATCTATACAAACGGCGCATTCAAGAAGCGCTATGCACCGCAAGAAGTAACGCATTGGGCAATGCTCAATCACCCTGAATAACCCGCTCCGGCGGGTTTTTTATTGCTGATACCACAGCGCCTTCACGAGGGTGCTCTGTTATCACGGCGGCTATCCACCGCTTACTAATTTTGCAGCGATGAAAATTGCATGCAGAGGTCTTTACGTTCAGCGGCGCGGCTTAAGCGCGGAGATGATTATGAGCAATCCAATCATGGTGAATCGCAGCGGACTTACCAACCGCATATACGCTGGAAGAGCAAAGCCAGCAAAGAACTTTGCTTTTGGCGCAATGAAATTTATTGGCGAGAAGTTTGATGTTACTGACCAGGTTCTTCATGCCACAGCTCATTACCTCGCGAAGACCGACGACATAAAAGTATTTTCACTTCCCGATGGTCGTGAAATTCACCTCCGCGCTGACATCAAAGAAAAGCAGGAGGCTAAGTCATGACAGTCACCCACAACGGCAAGCTGTACCACGCATCAAAACTCAACGCCAACGAGTGGCAACTCTCATCAGTCGACAAACCTCGCGAGAAAATCACAATGAACCGCTGGCAGATGCACATTGCCGGGTTATTGCAGCAGTTGGAGGGTAAATCATGATTAATCACAACATGCTTCGAGCGGCGCAGAGCAAAGCGGTAATCGCTCGTTACCTAGGTGATTCGGTTATGTGGATGTCAGCCTACAACGATATGAAGGCGGCAATTGGTTTTCCGTGGCACAGGAAATGATTATGGAATGGATTAAGTGTGGCGATCGTTTGCCTGATAATACTGAGTTTGTTCTTTGCATTGAAAAACGTTCTGGTTATGGAACTTACGGACAACCATTCGTTTGCTGGCATGATGGTGATGGTTGGGTGGGTAAAACTAATTACCGTCCAACCGTAACCCATTGGATGCCGTTACCTGAACCACCAACCGAATAACAAACCTCACAACTCCCCCCCCTACTCGTCCGGCTATCGCAGACGGGAAGCTCACAACCAAATTTCAGGAGAGACCATGAGTGAAGTAACGGATTTAGTCGTTATCGAAAAATCGAGTGCAATGGCTGTATTCACCAATAACGAGCAGCTCGATCCCATCATTGAAAAAATCGAGAAAGAAGCTCGCAGCCTGGTACCGGATGTATCCACCAAGAAAGGCCGTGATGCTATCGCATCCATGGCGCACAAGGTTGCGCGTTCCAAAACGTATATCGACAACGCCGGTAAAGACCTGGTAGCTGAACTGAAGGCACTACCAAAGCAGATTGATGAGAGTCGCCGCATTGTTCGCGATCGTCTGGACGCGCTGAAAGATGAAGTGCGCCGACCGCTAACCGAGTGGGAAGCCGAGCAGGAACGTATTGCAGCAGAAAAAGCTGCTGAAGAAGAGCGCCTGCGTATTGAAGCTGAGGAAAAGGCAGCACTAGAAGCACTCAAAAAACAGATAGAAGCCGATCACGAAATGGCACTCTTGATGAATGACGCTTTCGACCGCGCCGCAAAAGAAAAAGCTGAAGAAGCCGAACGCCAGCGCATTGCTCATGAAGAAAAGTTAAAGCGTCAGGCAGCAGAACAGGCTAAGCGCGAAGCTGAAGAGAAAGCAGCAGCTGAACTGGCGGCAGCGAAGAAACGCGAAGAGGATGCGATTGCAGCAAGAGCACAGGCTGAATTACTGGCCAAGCAAGCACAAGAACGCGCAGAGCAGGAAGCTAAAGACGCCGCTGCGAAAGCTGAAGCAGAGAAGAAAGCAGCCATTGAAGCGGAACAGCGCAAAGCACAGGAAGAAGCAGATCTCATTAAGCGTGAGGCTGAAGCGAAAGAAGCCGCCCGTTTGGAAGAAGAGAAACGCATCGCTGACGAAAAGGCAAAGCGTGAAGCTGACGTGAAGCACCGCAAAGCCGTTGGCACTGAAATCGTTAACGCACTCACCGCTAATACCAGCATCTCACGCGATCAGGCTATCGAAGTCCTGAAGGCGCTGATGGATGGACTGGTACCGAGAACTCAAATTAACTACTGAGGTGCATATGAAACTGAAACTTAAATATGACCACGCTCATGGATATCTGGACAGCCAGCGCAATCAGGTCCTTGAGCTTGATGGTGTGACGCTTGATGGGACAGTAGACACACGAGAAGTCCTCCCGCAGTTAGACGGCGCTGTAGTTCTCGAATGGCTTACTGAACAGGGTTATGTAATCACACATCAGGAGCAAGCGGCATGAGCGTTGCAGAGCGATGGGGTGATGATGCTTTCATCCGGCTTATGTCTGATGTGATTCCCGTTGCTCCAGATGAAAGAGATGAGCCGGTTAACCTGGCTGCTGAGCGACAGAATCCGATTATCATCATGGACGAATTTGCGGGGGATTTTACATGAATCTGGATCAGTTAGATGCGCCATTTGCAAGTGCGGACATTGAGTGGCGCATTCAGCAAGCGGGAAAAAACAATAACGGCATCTGGGCCAAAGTGCTGGCCTACGTTACCAACCGCGCAATCATGAAGCGGCTGGATGAAGTATGCGGAAAGGCTGGCTGGCGCAACGAATACCGGGATATCCCGAATAATGGCGGAGTTGAGTGCGGTATTTCCATCAAGGTTGAAGGCGAGTGGATCACCAAGTGGGATGCGGCAGAAAACACACAGGTTGAAGCTGTGAAAGGTGGTCGCTCTGGTGCCATGAAGCGCGCCGCCGTGCAATGGGGGATCGGTCGTTACCTCTACAACCTGGAGGAAGGGTTCGCAGTGGTTTCAGCAACACGAGCGCCCGGGTTCCAGTACGCCAAATCAAAAGAGGTTGGCGTGTTCTACTGGAAAGCGCCATCGCTCCCCGTATGGGCATTGCCATCAGGAACACAGATTGAGCAGAACCAGCAACCTCATGATGGTCACCAGCAGGAAGACCAGGCACCTCAGTCAGTGGATGCGGACAAGATCCTAGCCGAATTCTCTGCATACGCCAGTTCGGAAAATGATAGCGACCAGCTAAAGCATCGTTATGAAGATGCATGGAAATTACTGAGCGGCTTTGCTGAGCACCAGGCCAAATGCAAAGACGTAACCGGCATTCGAATCAGAGAACTCAAACAGGCGGCATAACCGCCTCTCCTATCTAACAGCGGGCGGCATCGCCGTTATCGATATGACTCCAGAAACTATCCTCAGCATTCTGCGCAAGGACGCGCGGAACAATATCACTGCGTTCCATAGATGGAAAACTTCAGCAGGCGCACTAAGCCACTCAGAAGGAATCACCCTCAATTACCACGAACCATATTACGAGGGATGGGCCCCTAACTTAGAGATGCAACAAACATTCATCTCAGGCCCTGCGCTGGACCAAATACAACAACACCTGATCGCTGAGGAATGGGGAAACGGAACGATCGGCGGATGTGTGTATCGCCTTAAGGAGAACCAATGAGCGAACTTTGGCAACCGTGGGAGAACCTGTTCCTGCATGATGTTGGCAGAACAATGCCGGTTCAGGTTATAGCAGAAAAGCTTGAGCGTTCCGAATCGGCAATCACTCGCCAGGCATCACGTATCGGCGCACCACTTATCAGCAAGATGACCGGCAGACCATGGACGGCAGCCGAGCTTCATCTCTTTGGCCGGTTCTCAGAAGAAGAGATAGCCACAGCAACCGGTCGATCCATTTACTCAGTCAGAAGCAAGCGTAATGCACTGGCCCGCTCCGGAGGATTAACTATGCGTGAATGGACTGCATGTGAATTGGCTGCGCTCATGCGCTACACCAACGCAGAAGTAGCAGAGATTACCGGTAGGAGTATCGAAGAGGTCGGAGATAAGCGGCTTGCTGTGAATATTGAGCGGAATGGATGGGATAAGCATAAAACGGAGGACGCATGACGCTAACCAAACGAATCACAAGGTCGCTCGGGCGGCCTTTTTATTTTCTCGCGTTCACCTTCAACCGAATTAACCGACAGTTCATGGAGCACTGATGAAAAGGTCATCACTCGCTATTGCTATCGCTCTTTCATCAATAGCACCAGTCAGGCAATGGAGCGTTGCTGAAATATCCCCTGCTTTACGTATGGATGCCAGTTATCCAGTTGGTGGCGGTAAGACGGGTATTGCAGCAGCACGCCGAGCAGCCAAAAAGCGTAGGAGAAGTCGCAAATGACATCTGAAATCATCGATCAGGCCAGCGCTCTCGAAGAGATGATGCGCGACCATGCTATTCAGGCTCACAGACTCAACCACTCAGCAGTATCAGCAACACACTGTGAGGAATGCGGTGATCGCCTCAGTAACGAGCGACGGAAAGCGTATCCGGGATGCGCGATGTGCGTCGAGTGCCAGAGCAATATGGAATTGCGTAAGAAGATTGGGAGGATGTGATGTGGCCTATCTGTAAACACTGCGGACGTATGTGCTGGAGCGGTTGGTGCGTCAAATGTGATAAGCGAGGGTGATGTGATGGATTACAGCAAGCTAAGCGATTTTGAGATTAACGCGACAATTCATTTTGGTCACATGCCATGCTTTAAGGTTAGCGCTAATTACTGCTCATTTGAGACGCTCATTGGCGAAATGAGAGGGTTTGGGAATTACCACTATAAGCAAAATTTCCCTGACTACTGCAACAACCCTGCTGACGCGTGGCCGATTATCGTTGAGCGAAAAATTAATATCGAATGGCATGAATGGAAAAACAGCGAATGGAAACCTTATGCGCTCAATAACGCGAGTACGAAATCATGCTATGACAACAACCCACTCCGCGCCGCAATGATTGTATTCCTCATGATGCAGGACTCTGCCAATGTTCAGGATAATACAGCCTAATACCTGGTACGCCGATCCCCACGGCGCGCCCTGCAAAATCCTCCGCTCTACCCACGAAGTCATCCACTACATCAGAAACGGTCGAACCTGCATCGCCAGCATGGGTCGCTTCCAATCAGAGTTTGAACCGCTGACCAAAGCACAGGCCGAGCGGATCGCCGAAGAAATCGAAACAGCAGAACACTTAAAACGCCTCCGCGCTATGCGTGCGGCATGAGGAGAGATTATGCGTATCACCATGACGGTTAACTCAACGTTGGATATTGAGAGCGCCATCGCTGCATTGCGCAAGTTCATCAGCGAGAAGAAGCCAGATGATGGAACGAGCGATGTGTGGGGGATAGGCATTACCGGCGGCGCCTACTTTTCTGTGGGAGTTAAGCCGAACGGGAATTACACGGTTAAGCAGCAGAATTAAGGAGAGGTTATGTCAGATTTGGCAATGAAGGTTTTGAAGTGGCAGACGACAGGAAATGTCGGTGTTAGCAGTGCGACGATGGCATCCATTGCGTTAGGGCTGGAAAAGCCGTTCTACGGCAGTGGATTTGGCGCGCCACACGACCCATCAGATATGCTGCGTTGCATGAAATTGCTGGAAGCAATCCCAGAGATTCGTGACCACTTCCCCACTATCGCTAAGCGGGTGCCAACATTCAAAGGGATTATTGAACAGTGGGATGAGCTTGTTGAGGTGATGAATCGGGAATGCGTTGGCGACAACTGGCGCGCGCCGGACGCATACAACCTGATTAAAAAACTGAGAGGAGATGACGATCCGCATCGAACAATCAGATTTGCATGACGCAACTGATAGCCAGTTATGAGCTGGCTATTGGGTGCGAATGCACTGCCACGTTATCCCCCATTTGCCCGGTTAGCCGGGCTTCTTTTTGCCTGGAGTATCCGATGGAAGAAATAATTTTCACCCGCGACGAGGCGGCAAACTTCCTGCGCGTCAGTGAAGGGACTGTGGCCGAATGGATAAAATCTGGAAGACTCGCCGCTACCCGCAAAAATCCCGCTAAAAAGAAAAGTCCATATCTCATCTGCAAGACAGATTGCATTGCAGCGTTGAAGAACACGATCCACAATCAGCCGGTGAATGCGGTTGATGTGCAGGAGGGTAAAGCATGTCAATCAAACAACGTGCCGGTACGTGGCACTGCGACTTCGTTACGCCTGGTGGCGTCAGAATTAGACGGTCTCTTGGCACAACGGACAAAAGGCAAGCGCAGGAACTCCATGATCAGCTAAAAGCTGAAGCGTGGCGTGTAGACAAGATGGGGGAATATAAGGCGCACACTTTTGATGAAGCATGTGTGCGCTGGCTGAACGAGAAGCAGCATAAGAAGAGCCTGGACGATGATAAAAGCCGGATCGGATTCTGGCTTATGCATTTCCGGGGAATGGACCTGTCCGAGATTACAGAGGATAAAATTCTCTCGGCCGCCAGTGGAATGGTAAACAGGAAGCACAGACTTAATTGGGAGTCACGGAGGGATAGTTGCCTCAGGATGGGTAAGCCTGTTCCCGAGTACAAGGAAAAGCCAGCAGCACAGGCAACCAGAACAACACACCTTTCTTTCATTCGGGCTTTGCTCAGATGTGCGGCTAACGAATGGCGATGGATAGCAAAAGCGCCGAATATCAAATGCCCGGTGCCGAAAAATAAGCGTATTCGCTGGCTAACCAAAGAGGAAGCGGCGAACCTGATCCGGGAGCTTCCAGAGCATATGAAGCCAGTTGTTATTTTTGCACTGGCGACGGGGCTGCGCAGGTCGAACATCACAGATCTGGAGTGGTCGCAAATTGATATGCAGAGGAAGGTCGCGTGGATTCACCCCGAGGATGCTAAAGCAGGAAGGGCAATTGGGGTCGCCCTGAACGAATCGGCCTGCAAGGTGCTGCGGGATCAATTGGGGAAACATAACCGGTGGGTCTTTGTTCACACTGAATCATCCGTTCGCCCGGATGGAACGAGAACAAAGGCGGTGCGCAAAATGCGGTCTGATGCTAACACGGCATGGCGCGCGGCGTTAAGGCGGGCGGGAATAGAAAATTTCCGTTTCCATGACCTGCGGCACACCTGGGCAAGCTGGCTTGTACAGTCCGGCGTGCCACTCAGTGCGCTACAGGAAATGGGCGGGTGGGAAAGTATCGAGATGGTGCAGCGTTATGCACATCTGGCACCGAATCACCTGACGCAGCATGCCATGCAAATCGACTCATTCCTGGCGGGGAATGGCACAAATATGGCACAAGGCGCTTTTGCTGAGCTGGTGAATATCGCGTGAGGCCGCGTGGTTACTGGTGCCGATAATAGGAGTCGAACCTACGACCTTCGCATTACGAATGCGCTGCTCTACCAACTGAGCTATATCGGCCCTGATAAGGACATGCCCACGAATGTGAACACGGGGTAGAAGGTTAAAACTAACCGGGCGATGCGTCAATGGCCTTGCGAATCAAACGCCTATTTTTGCATCATCCGGATTCAATTACGCACGAATCGTGTCGTCACTGGCTTCCTTGTACGCGGCAAGGGAATTCTATAACCAGCGGCGAACACGCTGCTCATAGCGTTTCCATTCCAGCCCGAAATGTTTTCGCAGTTGTTCCTCTTCAAAATCAATATGCAATCTGGCAACCACTAGCATAAACAGCGGTGCAGCCAATATTCCAATCAGGCTACCGACGTAAAGAGCAAAAGCTAACTGGAGTCCACTCATTCCAAGATAGATTGGATTGCGGCTCCAGGCATAACATCCGCCAGTAACAAGTGTGGTGGATTTCTCTGCATGCAGTGGGTTTAGCGTCGTACGTTTCTTCCGCATCTGCCACGCGGTATGCAGTATCATCGCCAGACTGACGCTAGCCAACAATGCACTTATTACGATAGTCACCGCGCCAAATGTGAAACGCGGGATCGCCGTCAACGCATCCGCGATGAGGAATAATAATAGGATGAGTGGTGGTGGAAGCCAGACTCTTAATTTTGTCAGGAAAGGACGCATGGCTACGGGCTAACCTCAGTACCTGTTTGATTAACGCTGATATCACTATAAATACCCCGTTTAAGATACATAAACAAACGGTGCATACTTCACTGTAGGACTTTTTACTTAACCAGACAGACAGGCAGCGATGCAAAGACGCCAATACCAGAGGCGTCTGCCCCTGGTGTTCAGGAAAAAATCATGCTGCAGGCCATGTCAGCTCAGAGCACATACTCGTTTAAAGGTTTTACCCTTCATATGTAAAAACCGTGTCAAAAATGAATTACGTAGATAAAGGTGAATCCGACGCTGATTCAAACAAATCTACAGACTGCTGGTAATACCGGATAAAATCATTAAATGTCACTGGCGGTAGAAACTGATACCCCTGCAGATAGTCAACATTATTTTTTCCCAGCCATTGTTGCTGATAGTCATTTTCAACGCCCTCGGCCACCGTACGTAACCCCAGAAGTCCTGAAAGGTGAGTAATTGACTCGAGCATAGGGATATATTGATCAACCTCTTTAATTTCCTTAATGAAGCTTTTATCAATTTTGATTACATCCAGGTCTAACTCATTGAGATAGCAGAGATTAGCGTATCCAGTACCAAAATCATCCAAAGCAAACAACACACCTTTATTTCGTAACGAACGAATAAGTTCTTTGATTGCAGGAGTGATCGTGAACGTCTGGTTCTCTGTTATCTCTATCATCAATTTTATCGGCAGACCTTGCGTTATCTCCATAAAATTAAGGCATTCCCAATAGAATACGGGATTATTTAAACCTGACGGACTGACATTAAAAGAAACGAACAGAGTTTTATTAATGCTTGCGCCTCCAGAGACCAGATTGCGCGCAACAGCGGTCATTAAATAGCTAGTTAACTCATTGATTAAGCCACTTTTTTCAGCCAATGGAATAAACTCTCGCTGAGAAATAGCATAGTTATGTCCCTGTGGCCAACGAGCCAAGACCTCAACACCACAAACATCGCCCCTGATATTCACGATGGGCTGAAAATAAGGAATGATCTCCTCATTCCTTATTGCCATACTCAGTCTACTAGTATCCGAAACATCATATGCGTCAGTGTAAACTGCATCCCCATTCACATTATTATTGATTATAGAGCTTTCATTTAATAAATTATTTCGGGTTAAAAAGATAACAGTTTCATTAAAATTGGAAAAGCCGAGGCGAGCAGTAATTTTATCCCGATAACGATACACTGACTTAATTGTTAGCGAATTAGCAATACAGAAATCATGCAGTTTTTCTTTTGTGAATGATGAATACAGCATTTCTTCTTCAAATTCAGTCAAGTTAAAAGTAAACATCGGTGAATCTTTATTGACTTCCACAACTTTGTTAGGTGCCAATAGACTCTCTTTTAATTGAGCGATCAACTGCTCCGACAATTCCCCCCCATTGATAAAGGAATATTCTTCATATCCCCGATTAACAGGCAGGGTTTCGCACATCCGCAGAACAATACAGTGTATGTTGATGAACTGTGTACTGTTTCTCTGAAGCCATTTTTTGACCAATAATAATGGCAACCGGTTATCGATCACCAGCAAGCAGGACGGATATTGCGACATAACTGACTGCGTGCCAGAAATAAATGTCCGTGCATCGATCAATACCAGATTTGGTAACCATGCTTTTATTCCTGAAAAAAGGAAAGTATCATAACTGAGCAGAAAAATTCTTTTCGTATTCATAGTTATCACCAACTTAAATTTATGGCATAGCAGGTCCCTCGCTCTATTCACGAGAGAATATACAACACCTTCGACCTCCAATAATCATAAGGCGATTCGTGATATAACTTTATCCATAAGCCATATCACGTAAATTCAGAATTTATAATCACAGTTATCCATATGAGTATTCTCATCACACCGTAAGTTCCATTTAAAAATTGAAAAAGAAAAATCTCCATTTCTTAATCAGTACAAATCCCTTTACTCACTTTCACTTCATTACAAAACAAAAAACTATAAATACAAAATTTACAAAACATATAACTACAATGACCAACAGAATAACATACTACCGTAGTTTATGCTGACCGGCAAACTAAGAGAGGATGTCGTAGATCTTGTATTCATAAACATTTCCGGCAATATGCGCGACATATTGTTTCATCGACTCTAAATTTATTGCTACATTTTCTATAGCGAGTGACAGTATAGGTTCAATATATAATCAGGGCATATTGGTTCAGACCCAACACCCTTAATGATTAAGCTTTAAGCAACCCTGACCCACGGGTAGGTATTTCTGCAACGCTACGATAAATTTCCGGTTTTTTGTTTTCAACTCACTACTATGCCAGGTTTCCCCCGGTAACACATAACGCATGGTGGCTTCATCATCAGTTGAGTGACACCCCTGGTGTACGATAATTTTGAAAAAAGTATTCCCTGTGTTTTTCAACGTCCCGTTTATCTCATCAATGGTGTAGGCCAGGTTCATTTTCCTCGGACGAACGACCAATATGGTATCCATAGCGATCACCGGGAGAGCCTGTCCGCCTTTCCCTTGATTACGCTCGGTAAACAGCGTTATCGGCATTTCACGAAACAGTATTCGGTAATAGCGTTCTTTATCATCCTGCGGGCCACGATAGAAAATCTTAAAAAACTCACTTGCCTGCGGTGCCAGTGAAAAACGGAGCGGAGTAAACAAAAGTTCGCCTTCGGCAATAGCACTTCTGTTTTCACCTCCCGGTCCCGGTTTATCTATTTTAACTGCGCTAATACTGTACACGTTCTGTTTCTGGCTATCGTTATAGATTCGTTTACTGATAAATGATTTATCCGATGGCATCTCATAAATAGTCGACTCCAGATAGACTGCCTGTGCGGAGAACACTGCCAGCCCGGAAAGCAAGGCCAATATCCATCTTAGCGCCAAACGGCAGTGGCTCATGGCGTCACTCCCACCCAGTTCGCCGTCACTTTGATCTCTCCGCTGGCACTGACAACACCTTCCCAATCCGCCCCAGAAACGGTCAACATCGAACGCGAATCATTCATTGGGAAAAGCAATTTCAAATCAGTCGCAAAATAGCTTCCATCATCTGTATTATTTGCGTCCCAGGGCGTCTGTTGCCATTGCGCATCTCTCATGCTGATTGCCGCTTCACTGCAGCTATTTCGTTTTTGCACCACGCCCCCCGACTCACTGTTGTATTGCAGAAAGGCGGGAATTGGGACGGACAGCCCGCCTTGCGCAGACGTAAACAGGCAGTAAGGCACATTGTTTATCGTCGTACTTTCCCCAATAACTTGTGCGGTAATGCTATCAGCCTGACGAGGCCCCGAGACCGTCACGGTGTAATCCATTTCAATCGGAGCGGTCTCGCCAATTGTGCCGCTGCCGCTTGCCGAGGTGCTGTTATCCGATGAGATAATACTGATCCCATATTCCTTTGGCACAATATTGAGCTGTAGCGAAGGAGTAAACTGGTAATACCCCGACTCTGGCGTCACGCTATTTGTAAAAGCAAATGTAAATGGTTGGCTGTTGGTGATACTGACGCCACTGTCCACCATATTTTTCAGGAATGTTTTCGACAAAAAAACATAGACATACTCGCCACCATTACTAAAAACATTATAATAAATCGACGTCGAGCTAAAATTAGTCCAGGATTGACCATCACCAGAATATTTAATTGTGGCAGCTGCCGGTGTAAAACCAAGCAAACCGCTATCCGCATACATACGAATACGTAGTGAAGCCGTCAGGTTGCTGGTTTGATTTAAATTGTATGAAATCATCTTACAGATAACGCCATCTTCACGACTGACCACACCCAGCTCACAATAACCACTGTCTTTAGTGATGCTCGGCGTACCATCACTGGCAACCCATAACTCCTGAAATGCATTGGTAGAAACCAAAGACAAATGACCTATTTTATTTAATGTATAAGGTCTGATGTACCAATTACCGCTGCTCTGGTCTTTACAACGCTGTCCAGCCGCATAATCATAGTCAATCGTGGTTCGACAAAAATTAAGGTTATATGTCTCTGCGCTTCCGACCGACATATTGCGGAAGTATTCATACGCCGAGTCTGTCAGCGATGCAAAACCATAGTATCCACCGGCGATCCCGGATCCGGTTGCTTTAGTGTGATAAAAACCAAATTGATCGGTTAGCTCGGCAGCAATGTAGCCAGATGCTGGGCAATTAGCACCAGTGGTGCAACGAATACCCCGGAATGGTTCACTGATTGGCGAATTATCAATCCACATATCCTTATAATATGAGGTATTGGCCACCCAGCCAACGATACCTATGTATCCCAGGCTATCCTGATCGTTTCCATATTTTACCCAGGTGTTCGACCCGCTAATGCGGGGATCAAGAGAGGAAGGTGTAATAAAGTATTCGTTATCAACATTGTTTTCTATAAACAAATAATTGTTATTGACTGCTGCCTGAGTGGATGCCGAGAGCGCCCAGGCAGATGGGGATAACACGGCAAAGGCACACCCAAAAATAAGAGATAGAGATTTATTCATTATTAATACCTTATCGTTGTGCCATCGTGGTTTGCGTTGCACATTTCACATCGCCAACCCACGCCGCGCCGCGTGCTTTTTCCAGATCCAGATCGGCTTCACATACCCCGCCATTGGCAGAAATTAACGTAATAACCGGATACTTTTTATCAATATCGATAGCAAACTCACCTTTTGCATCCGTACGTGTTTTACCGATGTGGTTATGAATATCGGTATTTGCAGCCAACTGTCCATCGGGATAACGAATGCGACCGAATACGGTGACCATGCTTTTCACTTCAGGGTTGATAACGCCAACGTTGCCCGGATAAAGCGTCAGTTCCTGTTTGCGCCCTGAAACAATATCGAAGCTGTCTTCAGAATTTTTATCATTAAGGATCTCCAGCTTGTACTGAGCATAAGGCGGCAACGCAATAAAATTTGATTTACCGCTGAGAAGATAATTGCGGTTATTAATCTTCGCAGCCAGTTTCCCCTCGCCGGTCAAATCTGTTTTTACGATAACGCCAGAACGCTGTCTCTCTTTACTCAGACCGAAGTCTTTACCTGCCCATGCCAGAGAACCTTGGGAAGAGAAGTTCATATTGGTGGAGTTGTCAGCAGAACGTGTTACCGATACGGTGCCAGCGTTATATTTCGTGTCATAACTTAGATTGCCGTTTACCGAATAATTATTGTCGTAATACTGTTCACCACTCAGACGCGTTGATGCCGATAATCCGACCGATTTAATCGGCCCTTCAGCATACTGTTTTCGTGCACTGAGATTACCTTGGGTGCTGCCATAGCGATCTCGGGAGACGCCCATGCTCAACCAGGTCGCCAACGGCAACGATAAGTCCAGGCTGACATAACGTTCCTGTCGCCCATCGTCATTTCGGTTGTTGTAGTAATAACGCTGAATTCCTGCACGTAACCCAATCGTGGCATACCTTCCCGAATAGAGAGTCGTGTTGTAATCCAGATTACGGTATTTATTGCCTGAGTAACGATTCTCCGTCTGACTAACGGTGAGTGAACCACCATGAGGAATAAACTTTCCGAGGTTAAGAGTTCCGCCAATGGAATAGTTATCACGCTCCTGCATAGGCAAGCGATCGCCAATTTTACTGTCTTCACGAGATGCCCAAAGGGAACCATATCCCTCAGGGACATTGAGATTAATGTTACTGATGTTTCGCCATGATGAATCGTTCGCTACCAACATCTGATTGCCAATACTGACGTATTCATTCACATTCAGCGTGACATCCGTTTCATTAACCGCATTGTTGTCAAAACCGTAGATCGTTGATTTCAGGCCCAGCCCCGACAATATCGTCAGCGTCACCGATGCCGCCCCCCCGGCAATCCAGGTCTGCTCATTACCCAAATCCTGATAGTGGTTACGCTTATAGCTCACCCGATCATAATCCAGCGAACCACCAAAAAACTGCCATGAGAGCTGATGAATGCCGGCAGCTTGTTGGCGAGCAAAGATCTTATTAACCCGGCTGACACGACTATTAATTGTCCGCCCATTGACCACGATATCTACCGTGACGTCGTAAACACCATACGGAAAGCGACTGGTATCAATTTCATAGCTGCCCATATTAAAGTTCTGCACGCTGAGCAAACGTCCATCGCGGAAGACATGAACCTCACCAGCGGCTGGCAAAAATACGGTAATCGGCGTGAGTGAAAGTGCGGTATTCTCAACAACCGTACTTCCTTTGTTCCCGTAGCTCACACCGTAAATTTTCCCACCATTCAGCGCATTCAGGCTGGCAATAGACTGGACATTCCATGTATCAAGCATCCCCAGCGCCAGTCGATACCCTTCATAATCGCGCTCATACATCGCACGATAAAGTTTACTGGTACCATTGCTGTCACCGATGCCGTAAAACGAACCGTTAACATTAATGTGGTGCTCCCGCAGCGATGTTGTATTGTCCATCGTCAGATAGCTGCGGGTACTGCTGCCATTTCGGTAATCGTTGTAGTAGGTACCAAAGTTGTAGTTCAGGACGTTAGACAGAGTTTCAACGCTGGAAGGTCCAAGCAAGCTACTACGCGCGACAATCGCTTCAGTTAACGCATCTTTGCTGACAATCATCTCCAGGTGAAATGATGAGACATTAAGTTGCAGTCGAGCATCATCTGACAGTTCAATATTCGTATTATCGTGAAACTTTACATCACGGATTTTTTCCACTAACGCGCGGGTTTTCTCGGATAACACAGCATTATTGGGCAATTCAGCAAGAGTCAGTGCTTTAACTGTAATATTGCCATCAACAAGCGAAATCACCGCATCGGCAATTTTTTGCTGACTTTTCTCATCAGTCTCGTTGTAACGTATATATACCGGCACCGTCATTCCCTGCTCCAGTGAACGGGCGAAAGCGCTGGGAATAACGTAATTACCCACTTTTACTGGGGCTGCATGTGAAGTTCCTGGTGTCAGCGCAAGAAAAAGACAAATGCTACCGCCAACAATATATGTTGTTGTCATATGCATCCTTACAATCCGGTATTTTTATTTATCCCGTACAGATGGCTGCTATTGACCATCACTTCACTGTAATAAACTGCTTACCGTGCCAGATACCGATGCGTGAGCGGCTATTACTAATGTCGGTGAACTGCAGTTTTATTTTTGTACCTGGCATAATGTAATAACGTTCACGACAGCCCCGCCCCTGATCGCGAGCATTATCTTTGCAAGCCCCATAGGCGATTACTCGAAATGAAACATTGCCAGTATTGCTAATAACATCACCATTACGGTTATATTCAAAACGCTCTTTTCGCGGCGCAACGACCAAGATTGTGCCAATTTCTGCTGACGCTGTCGCAACAGCCAATTTATTGGCCCTGGTTTCCGCGCTCTCGGTGACCGGCTCATCTATCCATTGCAGACGATAATAACGCTCGATATCATCAACTGGCCCTTTATAAAAGAAGCGAAAAACATCCTTTGCCTGACCAGGCAGAATTAGATTGGCAGGCGTAGAGAGTAATTCCCCGGAATTAACGGGTTTTATTTCGACTCCGCCCGCTAAAGGTGATGACAGTTTTTTTACCGATACGCTGACATAACGAGCCGAATCTGTCGTATTAGTAATTTCTTTCGATAATGAACTCTCAGAAGAAGTCATTATCGACGTGATATCACCAACGTTAATTGCCCAGCTGGAAAAAGAGATTACCAACCCTACCAACATTGCTGCCGGTAAATATTTATTCATGACACCATTCCTGATAAATTCGGGAGAATTTCTCCTCCCGAAATTTTATTTCTTAGGCGGACGGAGTCGTCCAGGTTGCATTGAACTGTACTTTTACATCACCAGTCCAATAGCCGTCTGGCAGTGCAGAGTAATCCGTTACCGGCGTGCTTCCATCAGAAGTCGCAGACGCAATGGTGAATTTGAAGTTGGATTGATCGCTGACGCGGTCAGCACCGTTGTAAGCGCCATCAGCCATCAGGCTTTCAAGACCAGAAGTCGAGCTGGAATTTACCAGGACAGTATCTGATGAATTAGTCAACGCGGTGCCATTCCATGCCACCCCTACGTTCAGGGTAGACGCATCACCACTGGCGTTGGTCAGAGTATTGCTAATAATCTGAGCGGTCAGTTCAAAATCAGTTGCCGTTTCCTGGCCCTGAATAGTCACATCAAACGCGCCATCCTGGGAGTTGAAGCCATTCAGACCTTCCGCATACTGGAAAGTCAAAGAGTTTAGCGGAGTGACGACCAACATGCTGGTGGTATCTTTTGTTGCCGTCGCGTCCCACGAGGCCGTTGCAGAAGCAGTGACATCTGCCATTGCATTTGCCGCAACAAATACAGACGCCAGAGAGGTCACTAATAATAATTTTTTCATTTTTATCTTCTCCTAAGAACAAACTCACCACCGAGTCTTATTATTAAGTCACTCCAGCGGTTCCATTAATTGCGAGCCATAATTGCCGCGCCCAAAAATTATCATTTGAATTAAGTAACATCTCAACAAACCCTGAAACGCAAAAATTACAAAAAGACTAAGAATTTTCCCACTAAAACGATAATATAAGAAGTTTCCTAAGTTTAATTTACTTAAATAACACCATGACTCAGAACTATCACCCAAATAAATAAGACAAATCAAACAATTCATCTTTTTTATGTTTTTGATAAATATCAAAAAGATCATACAAATACAACGAGAGTAAAACCCTTACAAAACATAAAGATAATTAACACCTCCATAGTTTCTCTATAATGCTTATTATTTGTTGCAATTATGCTAAATTTTTAACGCCGCAAGAAAATTCTCATGATATATCCATTTGCACGGGAATATTCTTATAAATAAATCATTCACCTACAGAAACTACATTCTAATTGATAATTATTTGACAAAATTAAAACCAGGAATTTTCCATATAAAATGAATATTCCTGGCTTATCAGAAGAGATAATGATTATCGTTAAATAGAAAATTAGATAAAACGTTTTAAACCAAGATAACTATTAATTGTTACGGTACGTACCCTATGTAAGGTAATCAAATTCTGCTGTTCAAGTGATTTTAATGAGCGGCTAACGGTTTCAATTTTAAGATCGAGATAACTGGCAATTTCCTCCCGAGAAAATGGCAAGCGAAGCGTCGTTTCTGGCCTGCCGATGCGTAAATGCATCTCGTAAAATTCCACCAGGAAAGCCGCGATCCTGGCCTCAGCATGTTTATTCGCATAGCGCCGCAGTTTTTCAACAATGAATCCATTGTCCCTGCAGAGAAACTTGATGACTGCGGCAGCTACCGAAGGCTCCTTCTCTGCTACCTTGAACAACCGCGCAATATCAATGTGGCAAACCTCTGCAGCCGTTGCGGCCTGGATAGTTGTCAGGTACTTCCCCCCTTCGACAGCATCCAGCGCCATGATATCTCCCGGAACATAAAAGCGGCTGATAAAAACGTTATCGCCACATTCCACGCTGGACTTGCAGTACCCCTCATGGATAACAAAAAGCATATCCGCGGTTTCATCCTGCCGAGCGAGTATCTCCCCAGCTTTAAACCGCCTTCTTTTGTCTATTAATTTGTATTGATTATCACGATCAATCGCCGCTCCCTTTGGGCACAGCGAACAATGACGGGGAGGAAACGGGTTGCCAAGCGGCACAACAGGAATGCTTAGTTTGTGAATATCCGATTTCACGCAACAACTCCTCATAAAAATGAGATTGATTCTAATAGATCGGGCCATGGGAACAATATGTGAAACGAAGACCAGGAAAATTCATGCAGGCAGGGAAAATTCTGTGATACGCCGCCTTTCTGGCGTCAGAGAATGCATAGGTCAGAACCAGACTGGTGCGGATGATGTTAAAAACGCAGGATAAAAAATGCGGCAGCGGGGTGAAGGTTAGAATTAACTGGGTGATGCCTTAATAGCTGTTTAAATCAGATGGCTATTATTGCATCACCCAGTTTCAATTACGCACGAACCGTGTCGTCACCGAAGCCAATCCACTTATATGTGGTCAGTGCTTCCAGTCCCATTGGGCCACGTGCATGCAGTTTTTGCGTGCTCACCGCCACTTCCGCACCCAGTCCGAACTGGCCGCCATCGGTAAAACGAGTAGAGGCGTTTACATACACGGCAGAAGAGTCCACTTCATTCACGAAACGGTTGGCGTTGCTGAGCGTGCGCGTCAGTATGGCGTCCGAGTGCTGGGTACCGTGTTCGCGAATATGGGCGATAGCACCATCCATATTTTCGACCACCACAACATTCAGATCCAGAGACAGAAACTCGTTATCCAGCTCTTCCGGTTTTAGTGGCACCAGTTTGGCAGGGCCATGCAGAACCTGCATCACGATTTCATCACCGTGCAGCGTAACACCGCTATCCGCCATCTTTTGGCTTAACGCAGGCAGGAAACGCTCAGCAATATCCTGATGCACCAGCAGAGTTTCTACAGTGTTACAGGTGCTTGGACGCTGGGTTTTAGCGTTAACGATAATCTTCAGGGCCGGGGCGATCTCCGCGGTATCATCAACATAAATATGGCATACGCCAATACCGCCGGTGATGACCGGGATGGTCGACTGTTCACGGCACAGCTTATGCAGACCCGCGCCACCGCGAGGGATCAGCATATCGATGTACTTATCCATTCGCAGCATTTCGGCGACCAGCGCGCGGTCCGGGTTATCAATTGACTGTACGGCAGCCGCGGGTAAACCGCAGGCTTCCAGCGCCTTTTGGATAACCGCCACGGTGGCGGCGTTGGTCCGGTAGGTCTCTTTCCCACCGCGCAGAATCACCGCATTGCCGGTTTTCAGGCACAGTGAGGCAACATCAACGGTGACGTTTGGACGCGCTTCATAAATCACGCCAATCACGCCCAGCGGGACGCGACGACGCTCCAGACGCAGACCGCTATCCAGCATGCCGCCGTCAATCACCTGCCCTACCGGGTCGGCAAGATTACAGACCTGGCGCACATCGTCAGCAATCGCTTTCAGACGCGCCGGCGTCAGCGCCAGGCGGTCGAGCATCGCTTCGCTCAGGCCGTTGGCTCGCGCCTGCTCAACATCTTGTATGTTCGCGCTGAGGATGCTTTCCGTTTGCGCTTCCAGCTCATCAGCAATGGTTTCCAGTACGCGATTTTTTTCGCGACTGGAGAGCAGCGCCAGCTTGTATGACGCGGCTTTGGCAGCAATGCCCATTTGTTCCAGCATATGCTTGTTCCTTAACGGGTGATCATGTCGTCGCGATGGACAGCAACCGGACCGTATTCGTAGCCCAGGATAGTGTCGATCTGTTGTGAGTGATGTCCGGCAATACGGCGCAGCGCATCGCTGTTATAGCGGGTGACGCCGTGGGCAATATCGCGCCCTTCGAGATTGCAGATGCGGATCACTTCACCACGAGAAAAGTTACCTGTCACGCTTTTAATGCCTTTTGGCAGTAATGAGCTGCCGCGTTCCAGAATTGCTGCGGTCGCGCCCTCATCGACGGTAATCTCCCCGGCAGGCGGCGCGCCAAAGATCCAGCGTTTACGGTTCTCCAGCGGAGAGGCCTGAGCATGAAAACGCGTCCCAACGGAAACGCCTTCCATCACGTCGCCAATCACGCCCGGCTTGCTGCCTGCGGCAATAATGGTGTCGATCCCGGCGCGGCACGCGACATCGGCTGCCTGCAGTTTTGTTCCCATGCCGCCGGTTCCCAGACCCGAGACGCTATCCCCGGCAATGGCGCGCAGCGCATCATCAATGCCGTGTACGTCTTTAATCAGCTCAGCCTGCGGGTTAGTGCGTGGATCGGCGGTGAACAGCCCCTGCTGATCGGTCAACAACAGCAGCTTATCGGCACCGGCCAGAATTGCCGCCAGCGCGGAGAGGTTGTCGTTATCGCCGACTTTAATCTCAGCGGTCGCTACGGCGTCATTCTCATTAATGACAGGAACAATGTTGTTATCCAGCAGCGCGCGGAGCGTATCGCGGGCGTTGAGGAAGCGCTCTCTGTCTTCCATATCTGCACGCGTCAGCAGCATCTGCCCGATATGAATACCGTAAATCGAGAACAGCTGTTCCCACAGTTGAATCAGTCGGCTCTGCCCGACCGCCGCCAACAGCTGTTTCGAAGCTATCGTTGCCGGGAGCTCCGGGTAACCAAGATGCTCACGTCCGGCGGCAATCGCACCAGAGGTAACGATAACAATACGATGCCCTGCGGCATGGAGCTGCGCGCACTGGCGAACCAGTTCTACGATGTGGGCGCGGTTCAGGCGGCGGGATCCGCCCGTTAACACACTGGTGCCAAGTTTTACCACCAGCGTCTGGCTGTCACTCATGATTCTCTGCCATTCAAAATTGGGGAAAATGATATCAAACGAACGTTTTAGCAGGACTGGCCCCGGTTGCCAACAGCCAGCGCACAAAGCATGAAATTTTATTGCGCAGGATCAGCAAGCGTAGCGGCAGATTTTGACGCATTTATTACAGAAACAAAAAAACATCCTTTTTTAAAAATATTCTTACTTTGTCATAAAACGTTCATTGCCAGACGTTAAAAACCCTCCTGTCTTTTTACGGGGATCACACCCAGTGAATATTAGCGCGTACTTTTAATCAGGAATGAAAATGAAAAATAGCACTCTGGCATTAGTGGTGATGGGAATTGTTGCATCAGCATCCGTACAGGCAGCGGAAGTGTATAACAAGAATGGTAATAAGCTGGACTTGTACGGCAAAGTAAAAGCCATGCATTACATGACGGATTATGACAGCAAAGATGGTGACCAAAGCTATATCCGTTTAGGTTTTAAAGGCGAAACGCAAATTAACGATCAACTAACCGGTTATGGTCGTTGGGAAGCAGAGTTTGCCGGCAATAAAGCTGAAAGCGACTCTAACCAACAAAAAACACGTCTGGCCTTCGCTGGTGTGAAATTAAAAGATTTTGGCTCGTTTGATTATGGTCGTAACCTGGGCGCGCTGTATGACGTGGAAGCCTGGACCGATATGTTCCCGGAATTTGGTGGCGACTCCTCCGCACAGACCGATAACTTTATGACCAAACGCGCCAGCGGTCTGGCAACTTACCGTAACACCGACTTTTTTGGCGTCGTGGATGGCCTGGATCTGACCCTGCAATACCAGGGTAAAAACCAGGATCGCGATGTGAAAAAACAGAACGGCGACGGTTTTGGTACTTCTGTTACTTATGACTTTGGCGGCAGCGATTTCGCGGTGAGCGGCGCTTATACCAACTCCGATCGTACCAACCAGCAGAATCTGCAAACTCGCGGTACGGGTGATAAAGCTGAAGCCTGGGCAACCGGCTTAAAATATGATGCTAACGATATTTATATTGCGACGTTCTATTCTGAGACACGCAATATGACGCCAATTTCCGGCGGCTTCGCCAATAAAACACAGAACTTCGAAGCGGTTGTTCAGTACCAGTTTGACTTTGGTCTGCGTCCGTCACTGGGTTATGTGCTTTCTAAAGGGAAAGATATTGAAGGCGTCGGCAATGAAGACCTGGTGAATTATATCGACGTGGGCGCAACGTATTATTTCAACAAAAATATGTCCGCGTTTGTTGATTATAAAATCAACCAGTTGGATAGCGATAATAAACTGGGCATCAACGATGATGACATCGTTGCTGTCGGTATGGTCTACCAGTTCTGATATAGCATAAAAAATGCCGGATGGGGTTGCGCCGCCATCCGGCATTTTACTGTTCATTATGCCGTTAACTTAACCGGTTCATCCTTAAAGTCGTCAGCAGGTTCCAGCGCCAGATTCAGCGTCGTTAACAAGCCACGTAATTTTTCATGGAATTCACGTAAGGTGTATTCCAGTCGCTCTACCACTTCAGTCTCTTTCACCGGCACCGCCGTCCAGTTACCGTCTTTATCAAACAAACCAAACTGATAGCTGTACGTGAAACGTTTTTCCTGCGCCTCCAGTTCCATCCACCAGCCCCAGAACTCGCGTTTCTCAGGGGCGGGTTTCACGTTGACGCAAACAGCCAGACAATCGAAAAAAAATCGATTATCTTCGCACTGCCCTTCCCGGATATACGGGCCAAGCGCGGTGAATTTCTTGATCAATCTACTTTTCGGATGCCCACTCGGTAACGTCATTACGATCTCCTTAGGTGAAGCACCTGTTTTACCAAATCGCTAAAATTTAGCAAACTTTTAACACAATCTCTGATTGATCCAACCGGTTATTTCCTGCAGCCCTTTGTCAAAATTGCGATACACCGGGTTGAAGGGGATCTCCAGTAGCTTACCGTCTGAAGATGAAGATGTGATTAAACGTGACTCTTCTTCCGGGCTAAACGGGTCGTTCTTCCAGAAGCCCGAAAGCATTGGCGTCGGGCAGCGTCGACCCAGCAGGCCCTGCACTTTTAATGAATAGCGATTAAGCTCAACGCGCAGCGCTTCATCGGAGGCGTCGTGCATCCCCAGGCGGCTAGCCAGTACATCAAGGTACATTTCCGGGACGCTCGCCTGACGCTGCGGGTCGCTAAGCAGCGCATGAACCACTGGCCCCAGACAGGCCACCGCCTTCAGACGCGATGATTCCAGATACGCCAGACGTACCGCTACGTTAGCGCCAAAGCGGAAACCGAAGGCCGCCACGCGGGTGTGATCCACCCAGGGAACATTAGGCAGCGCTTTTAATACATGCTGATGCAGCAGGCTGGAATCCTGAGTCAGTTTCCATTTTGACGAGAAACCAACCGACGGCATATCCAGCGTCAGCATGGCTATACCCCGTGGGGCAAAATAGCGCTCATACAGGGTGTAGTAATCCGTTTGCATGGAATCGAGACCACCGCACATCAGCACCGTCGGGAACGGACCGTCACCTTTTGGCATATGTAAGAAGCCGGTGATCGGCGCACCGCCAGCGATGGGAAACTCCATCTCACGCAGCGTGCCCGGCAATCGCTGTGCGGCCTCTTCATAGGCGCGATTCGCCAAAGCCTGTGCCTGCTCTGCCAGCTCATCGCCTTTCAGGTGTGGGTAAGCGGCAATGTTGTACAACGTAGACGCATGCAGCCAGTGGCGTCCGCTCACCTGCGGATCCTCTTCCATAGACGCTTTCTGTTGCCAGTCCATCGCCTGCTTCGCCCACTCATAGATCCAGTTCCCACCGCGATAGCCGATAACCGTATCGTAGAGTTCTTTATCTGTACGCTCGGCTTCGCTCATCACGATACGTGCCTGCACCTCAAGGATTTCGCGCGGGTCGACGCCGCGCCAGATCCACATCAGGCGATTCACCATGCGATACCAGTGCGGAATGGTTTTGCCATCCAGGGCAGATTGTACGGACGGCTGCGCGCCGTGATTAAAACGACGAACCAGTGTTGACGTTTCAGGGTGTTTGAAGCGGGGTTTAAACAGGACTTCGCTGAGGTTAGCCTGTGACATGATTGCAGCCTCCATGAGTACTCACTAAGGCATAGTGTAACCTGACACAGCACAAAAAGAACAACGCCCGGCAGTTGCCAGGCGTTGAAAACTTTTTAGATTAGCGACCAGAGATCGGCGGGACGAACACTACGCCCATATCCCACGGCTGCTCAATCCAGGTATCCTGAGGGATATCAACAACATAATCATTCACCAGCGGGCGACCAGCCGGCTTAGCGAAGATAGTGACGAAATGCGCTTTAGGATACATTTCGCGGATCGCAACGGCGGTACCACCGGTGTCAACCAGGTCATCGATTACGATGAAACCTTCACCGTCGCCTTCGGCACGCTTCAGCACTTTCAGTTCGCGCTGGTTGTCGTGATCGTAGCTGGAGATGCATACGGTATCGACATGACGAATACCCAATTCACGCGCCAGCAATGCGCCCGGCACCAGACCACCACGGCTAACGGCAATAATGCCTTTCCATTGTTCAGAAGGCATCAGGCGGCTTGCCAGTTTACGTGCATGGATCTGCAACATGTCCCAGGTGACGACGTATTTTTCGCTCATGTGAAGTGTCCCAGCCTGTTTATCTACGGCTTAAAAAGTGTTCGAGGGGGAAATAGGTTGCGCGAGATTATAGAGATCTGACGCACTAAAAACCAGTGTTTCGCGGAATCCGCGCCTCTTTTTGCATGCTTTATGCTAGCCGTCAGCGGAGAAAGTGGTATTCTCAATCGCATCGCGCAAGCCTGGCTTGTGGTGTTTTTAATTCTGCTAACCCCGTGGCCTGCAAGCAAGTTTTGTAGGACATCGCCAAGGAGACTCAACGTGTCTGAACTGTCTCAATTATCCCCGCAACCGCTATGGGATATTTTTGCCAAAATCTGTTCTATTCCTCATCCGTCCTATCATGAAGAGCAGCTCGCTGAACACATTCTGAGCTGGGCCCAAGAGAAAGGTTTCCACGTCGAGCGCGATCAAGTCGGTAATATCCTGATTCGCAAACCCGCAACCGCAGGTATGGAAAACCGCAAGCCGGTCGTTCTGCAGGCGCACCTGGATATGGTCCCGCAGAAAAACAACGACACCGTGCACGACTTCACTAAAGATCCTATCCAGCCTTATATTGACGGCGAATGGGTGAAAGCCCGTGGCACCACGCTGGGTGCGGATAACGGCATCGGTATGGCGTCTGCGCTGGCCGTTCTGGCTGATGACAGCGTGGTACACGGTCCGCTGGAAGTTCTGCTGACCATGACTGAAGAAGCGGGTATGGATGGCGCGTTTGGTCTGCAGGCTAACTGGCTGCAGGCAGATATCCTGATCAACACCGACTCTGAAGAAGAAGGTGAGATCTACATGGGTTGCGCAGGCGGTATCGACTTTACCTCTAACCTGCCGCTGTCCCGTGAAGCAATCCCGGCTGGATTCCAGAGCTTTAAGCTGACGTTAAAAGGCCTGAAAGGCGGTCACTCCGGCGGCGAAATCCACGTGGGTCTCGGTAACGCGAACAAACTGCTGGTACGCTTCCTGGCGGGCCACGCTGAAGAGCTGGATCTGCGTCTGGTTGATTTCAACGGCGGTACGCTGCGTAACGCGATTCCGCGTGAAGCCTTTGCCACCCTCGCCGTGGCTGCAGATAAAGTTGATGCGTTAAAAGCGCTGGTCAACACCTATCAGGAAATCCTGAAAAACGAACTGGAAGCCAAAGAGAAGAACCTGGCTCTGCTGCTGGATGCCGTAACTCAAGACAAAGCCGCGCTGACCGCTCAGTCTCGCGACAGCTTTGTGCGTCTGCTGAACGCCACCCCGAACGGCGTAATCCGCAACTCTGACGTCGCCAAAGGTGTGGTTGAGACCTCTCTGAACGTCGGCGTTGTCACTATGACTGACGACAACGTTGAAATTCACTGCCTGATCCGTTCCCTGATCGACAGCGGTAAAGACTACGTGGTGAGCATGCTGGATTCACTGGGTAAACTGGCTGGCGCGAAAACCCAGGCAAAAGGCGGATACCCAGGCTGGCAGCCGGATGCTAACTCTCCGGTTATGCACCTGGTTCGTGAAACTTATCAGCGTCTGTTCAACAAAACGCCGAATATCCAGATCATCCACGCTGGTCTGGAATGTGGTCTGTTCAAGAAACCGTATCCAGATATGGACATGGTTTCCATCGGGCCAACTATCACCGGTCCGCACTCCCCGGATGAGCAGGTTCATATCGAAAGCGTCGGCCATTACTGGACGCTGCTGACTGAACTGCTGAAGTCTATTCCGGCGAAGTAAGATTCTGCGCTAAATGCCGGATGACGCTACGTTTATCTGGCCTACATGCTGGTTTGTAGGCCGGATAAAGTTGTTACGCAGCCATCTGGCCTGCACGCTGGTTTGTAGACCGGATAAGGCGTTTACGCCGACATCCGGTAATTGTTCTGAGTCACAGACCCAACAGTAGCTGTCTTTCCAATTGAGGATCCAGCAGCGTGACGTGTAATCCCACCAGCCTGACGCCTCGCCCTCCCCTACGCTCGTCCCAGGTCTTGCGCGCTGTCGTAATTAAGTCATCTTTATTTAAGCGCGGCCAGACGTGCTCCTGCGTAGTCTGCTGAAAATCATTAAACTTGAGTTTTATCCCCTGGCGAGCGATCAGCAGATCCGGCTTTACCTTTGCCAGACGCCGTTCCAGCTCAGGATAGAGCCGTTCAATTATCGCCTCACACTCCGACCACTCGTGAATATCTTCCGCCAGCGTACGCTCGACGCCGACGGATTTACGCAGCCTGTCGTTGTTGACGTCCCGTTCGTCAATCCCCTGACTGCGCTCCCACAGCACGCGACCAAACTTGCCGAAGCGTTTGAGCAGCATTGCCAGGTCGTATTTTTGAACATCTTCGCAGGTACGTAATCCCATTGATTCCAGCTTAGCGGCGGAGACTTTGCCAACGCCGGGAATTTTGCCTAACGGCAATGTTCTGAGAAATTCAGGAACATCGGCAGGGGTAATCACATATTGCCCATTGGGTTTGTTGAGATCGGAAGCTATTTTTGCCAGAAATTTTACCGGCGCAATTCCGGCAGAGGCGGTTAACTGTAACTCGTTAAAAATTGTCTGGCGGATTTCCTGAGCGATCAGCGTAGCTGAGCCGTGGCAGTGGGTGCTGTCGGTCACATCCAGATAGGCTTCATCCAGCGAAAGTGGTTCTATCAGTGAGGTATAGCGGGAGAAAATAGCCTGAATCTGGCGGGAGGCTTCTTTATAGGCCTCGTAACGACCAGGTAATAAAGTGAGATGCGGACACAGCTTTAATGCCATCCCAGTTGGCATTGCGCTACGCACGCCAAATTTGCGCGCCGGGTAATTGGCCGTGCTGATGACCCCCCGACGTTCTCGACTGCCACCAATAGCAATGGGAATATCACGCAGGGCGGGGTTGTCGCGCATTTCCACCGCCGCGAAAAAGCAGTCCATATCGACATGTATGATTTTACGCATCGTTTGTCTCCCACGTCACTGTTTAAGTATACAGTATTTTTATGTTGTGAGAAGTATGGTTGTACCTAATGCTGGGCCGTTCCTGACCCATTATCCATCCAGCACGAATAAGACCCAATGAAGCGCAGTAACCAGCAAAATACGCCAGTGTCTGACTGCCTTTAAGCGCAATTTTCCGTATAAAGAAAAACTAAAGTGTAAACGCCGCACGAGAGACTTGCGAAAAACTCTCTTGGTGCTAATGTGAGCGCTCCAGATCCAGATTTATCCGATTTGGGGATTCTTTTTGCCGTCCTGGCGTGTGTGATCGTTTTATCAAGGAATAAGCAGTATGCGTAAAATCGCATTTTTTCTTGCGATGCTTTTATTGCCGTGCGTTTCATTTGCCGGTTTGCTGAGCAGCAGCAGCCCGACTACGCCTGTCAGCAAAGAATATAAGCAGCAATTAATGGGCTCCCCCGTTTATATCCAGATCTTCAAAGAAGAGCGAACCTTGGATCTGTACGTCAAGATGGGCGAACAGTATCAATTGCTCGACAGCTATAAGATCTGCAATTATTCCGGCGGCTTAGGGCCGAAACAGCGTCAGGGTGATTTCAAAAGTCCGGAAGGATTTTACAGCGTACAGCGTGGACAGCTGAAACCGGATAGCCGCTTCTATAAAGCGATTAACATTGGTTTCCCTAACGCCTACGACCGCGCACACGGTTATGAAGGTAAGTACCTGATGATCCACGGTGCCTGTGTTTCCGTCGGCTGCTACGCAATGACCGACAACGGCATTGATGAGATTTTCCAGTTTGTGACAGGTGCTCTGGTGTTCGGGCAGTCCAGCGTACAGGTTAGCATTTACCCGTTCCGCATGACCGATGCCAACATGCAACGCCATAAGTTCTCGTATTACAAAGATTTCTGGGCCCAGTTAAAGCCGGGATACGATTACTTTGAACAAACACGTAAACCACCGACCGTTTCCGTCGTCGATGGTCGTTACGTCGTCAGCAAGCCGTTGAGTCACGAAGTGGTTCAGCCGCAACTGGCATCAAACTACACGCTCCCCGAGACAAAATAATGCCCACTCGCCTGGCATAATCTTTTGCCAGGTTTCATTGCCGGTTAACGGTTGAGTGGCAATCACGGTGACCACATCATTGGGTGTGGTCTCTGAGCTAAAATCGATTTCCACGTCCTGATCCAGCAATGTCGCCACGCCAAACGGCGCACGACGCGTGATCCAAAACAGGTTGGTCGAACAGAAGGCCATCACATAGCGTCCGTCAGACAACAGCATGTTGAAGACGCCTTTCTCCCGCAGCTCTCCTGCCAGCATTGCGATGTATTTAAACACTGCCGTCATATTGCCAGGCGTGCGCGGATAACGCTCCGTCAGCTTATGGAGCAGCCAGCAGAAAGCTTTTTCGCTGTCGGTTTCCCCGACCGGACGGAAATTTCCGGTTTCCAGCGATTTATAGCCACTGAGCTGTCCATTATGAGCATAGGTCCAGTTGCGTCCCCACAATTCGCGGGTAAAGGGATGGGTATTTTCCAACGCCACTTCGCCACGGTTCGCCTGACGAATATGGGCAATCACGGAACAGGATTTGATGGGGTAGTCTTGTACCAGTTTGGCAATAGGCGAATTAAAGCTGGGTTGCGGATCTTTAAACGTACGGCAGCCCTTACCTTCATAAAACGTAATACCCCAGCCGTCTTTGTGCGGCCCGGTCCCTCCACCGCGCTGAACCAGTCCGGTGAAGCTAAAGCAGATATCGGTTGGCACATTGGCGCTCATCCCGAGCAGTTCGCACATACATCACCTACCTTAAAACCGTGAACTGCCTGATGGCGCTGCGCTTATCAGGCCTACGTGGCGCTCATGTAGGCCGGATAAGGCTTCAGCCACCATCCGGCAATCGTCTTCTTATGGTTTAACCATCTCTTTTTCGATCAGCTGGATCAGGATATGGATCACTTTGATATGAATTTCCTGAATACGGTCAGCGTAGCCAAAGTGCGGCACGCGAATTTCGATATCCGCGCTACCCGCCATTTTTCCGCCATCTTTACCGGTCAGGGTGATCACTTTCATCCCTTTCTCACGCGCTGCGGCAATCGCTTTAATTACGTTACCGGAATTACCCGAAGTAGAGATGCCTAGCAGGACATCACCTTCACGACCCACGGCTTCTACGTAGCGAGAGAACACATAATCGTAACCAAAATCGTTGCTGACGCAGGAGATATGGCTGACGTCAGAGATAGCGATAGCAGGGTAACCAGGACGGTTTTCACGATAGCGTCCGGTCAGCTCTTCGGCAAAGTGCATCGCGTCGCAATGGGAACCGCCGTTACCGCAAGAAAGTACCTTACCGCCCGCTTTAAAGCTGTCTGCCAACAGGACCGCCGCGCGCTGAATGGCGTGAATATTGGCGTCATCTTTAAGAAAATTAGCCAGCGTTTCCGCCGCTTCGCTCAGTTCGTTACGAATAAGATCCTGGTACATGAGGATATCCTTCAGCATGAATGTAAATGACAAGATGCAGTGTACCGGATAGCGCTACCAGCGAGAAGTACAAGCCACAGGAATGGCGGCGGCTTTTGATTTTTTGTGCCGGTTAAAACAGCAACAATGTGAGCTTTGTTGTAATTATTTTGTAAACACATTGCTAAAAGAATTTACATCCACTACAAACATATCATCACAAGTGGTCAGACCTCCTACAAGCAAGGGAGCTTTTCGTTATGATGATTTTGAGTATTATCGCTACGGTTGTTCTGCTCAGCGTTCTGTTTTATCACCGCGTGAGCTTATTCCTCAGCAGCTTAATTTTGCTCGCCTGGACGGCTGCGCTTGGCGTGGCTGGCCTGTGGTCAGTCTGGCTGCTGGTTCCTCTGGCCATTATCCTCGTGCCGTTTAACTTTACGCCGATGCGCAAATCCATGATCTCTGCGCCGGTGTTCCGCGGCTTCCGTAAAGTCATGCCACCGATGTCGCGTACTGAGAAAGAAGCGATTGATGCCGGTACAACCTGGTGGGAAGGTGACCTGTTCCAGGGCAAGCCTGACTGGAAAAAACTGCATAACTATCCTCAACCGCATCTGACCGCTGAAGAACAAGCGTTTATTGATGGTCCAGTGGAAGAAGCGTGCCGTATGGCGAACGACTTCCAGATAACCCATGAACTCGCGGATCTGCCGCCGGAACTGTGGGCATATCTGAAAGAACACCGCTTCTTCGCGATGATCATTAAGAAAGAGTACGGCGGGCTGGAATTCTCAGCATATGCTCAGGCTCGCGTTCTGCAGAAACTCTCCGGCGTTTCCGGGATCCTGGCGATCACCGTTGGCGTACCTAACTCATTAGGCCCAGGCGAACTGCTGCAACATTACGGCACCGAAGAGCAGAAAAATCATTACCTGCCGCGTCTGGCTCGCGGTCAGGAGATCCCATGCTTTGCTCTGACCAGCCCGGAAGCAGGCTCCGACGCAGGGGCGATCCCTGATACCGGCGTGGTTTGTATGGGCGACTGGCAGGGCCAACAGGTGCTGGGTATGCGCCTGACCTGGAACAAACGTTATATTACGCTGGCGCCTATCGCCACGGTACTGGGTCTGGCATTTAAACTCTCTGACCCGGAAAAACTGCTGGGTGGTGAAGAAGATCTCGGCATTACCTGTGCGCTGATCCCAACCTCAACGCCGGGCGTACAAATTGGGCGTCGTCACTTCCCGCTGAACGTGCCGTTCCAGAACGGTCCGACCCTCGGTAAAGATGTGTTTGTACCGATTGATTACATCATCGGTGGTCCGAAAATGGCCGGTCAGGGCTGGCGCATGCTGGTGGAATGTCTGTCTGTGGGACGTGGTATTACCCTGCCGTCTAACTCGACGGGCGGCGTGAAATCAGTCGCAATGGCCACCGGCGCATATGCGCACATTCGTCGCCAGTTCAAAATCTCCATCGGCAAGATGGAAGGTATTGAAGAACCGTTGGCACGTATTGCCGGTAACGCCTACGTGATGGACGCTGCGGCATCACTGATTACCTACGGCATTATGCTGGGTGAAAAACCGGCGGTGCTGTCGGCTATCGTGAAATATCACTGTACCCACCGTGGGCAGCAGTCAATCATCGATGCGATGGATATCACTGGCGGTAAAGGCATTATGCTTGGCGAAAGCAACTTCCTCGCCCGCGCTTATCAAGGTGCGCCAATCGCCATTACCGTTGAAGGTGCCAACATTCTGACCCGTAGCATGATGATCTTCGGTCAGGGTGCGATTCGCTGCCATCCGTATGTTCTGGAAGAGATGGCTGCGGCACAGAGTAACGATGTGAATGCGTTCGACAAGCTGCTGTTCAAACACATCGGTCACGTTGGCAGTAACAAAGTGCGCAGCTTCTGGCTTGGCCTGACACGTGGCTTAACCAGCAGCACGCCAACCGGCGATGCGACCAAACGTTACTACCAGCACCTGAACCGTTTGAGCGCCAACCTGGCCCTGCTTTCAGATGTGTCCATGGCCGTACTGGGCGGTAGTCTGAAGCGCCGTGAACGTATCTCCGCGCGTCTGGGCGATGTGTTAAGCCAGCTGTATCTGGCCTCTGCGGTACTGAAACGTTATGACGATGAAGGCCGTAATGAAGCGGACCTGCCGTTGGTTCACTGGGGCGTTCAGGATGCGTTGTACAAAGCGGAACAGGCGATGGACGATCTGCTGAAAAACTTCCCGAACCGTCTGGTCGCGGGCTTGCTGAACGTGGTTATCTTCCCGACCGGTCGCCACTACGACGCGCCGTCTGACAAGCTGGACCATAAAGTCGCGAAGATTTTGCAGGTTCCGAGTGCTACTCGTTCTCGTATTGGTCGCGGTCAATATCTGACGCCAAGCGAGCATAACCCGGTTGGTTTGCTGGAAGAGGCGCTGCTGGATGTCATTGCAGCCGACCCTATCCACCAGCGGATCTGTAAAGAGTTGGGTAAAAACCTGCCATTTACCCGTCTCGACGAACTGGCGCACAATGCGCTGGCGAAAGGGCTGATTGATAAAGATGAAGCCGCGATTCTGGTGAAAGCCGAAGCGAGTCGCCTGCGCAGTATCAACGTGGATGACTTTGAACCCGAGGAGCTGGCGACTCAGCCGGTAAAGCTGCCAGAGAAAGTGCGTAAAGTCGAAGCCGCATAACGATATACGCACAACGTTTAGCCCCGCTTAATGCGGGGCTTTTTATTGCCACATTTTCATTAATGCTCATGCTACAGTGTCAAAATGTTGTTCAACGAGGAGCCTCGATCGTGCCTGGTTTGAAAATTACTCTGCTGCAACAACCCTTGATCTGGATGGATGGCCCGGCCAACCTGCGCCATTTTGACCGACAACTGGAAACCGTCGCCGGACGTGATGTCATCGTGTTGCCCGAGATGTTTACCAGTGGATTTGCCATGGAAGCGGCAAATAAATCGTTGCCGCAGGAAGAGGTCGTCAGTTGGATGCGCGCCAAGGCGCAACAGACTAACTCCCTGATCGCTGGCAGCGCTGCTATCCAGTCTGAACGCGGCCCGGTAAACCGCTTTTTTCTGGTTGAGCCCGAAGGTAATGTGCATTTCTACGACAAGCGCCATCTGTTCCGCATGGCGGATGAGCATCAGCATTACCAGGCGGGTGACGCGCGCGTTATTGTTGAATGGCGCGGCTGGCGCATTCTGCCGTTGGTCTGTTATGACCTGCGTTTTCCGGTATGGTCGCGTAATCGCAACGATTACGACCTGGCGTTGTATGTTGCCAATTGGCCTGCGCCGCGTTCGCTGCACTGGCAGCTTCTGCTTGCCGCACGGGCGATTGAGAACCAGGCTTATGTAGCAGGATGTAACCGCGTGGGCACAGACGGTAACGGCCACCATTATCGCGGTGACAGCCGGGTGATTAATCCGCAGGGTGAGATTATTGCCACCGCCGAGCCGCATCAGGCCACACGCATTGACGCCGAGCTGTCACTCTCAGCGCTGCGCGAGTATCGCGAGAAGTTTCCCGCCTGGCAGGACGCCGACCCGTTTACGCTATAACTATCGCCTTCACTCCCGCTGCACTACGTTTCTTGTGGCGGGATTGTTTCACTCCGTAACCAACCGCAAAACAAATTCGCGTGGCGACATGCGGTGAGCATCGTATTCTGCAAAGGATAATCACTCGTAACCAGCGGGTGGCAGACAATGTCGATAATTTCCTTATCAGGATTTCAATAATGAAGAACTTCTTACGCATGACTTTGCTGGCGGCTACCTTAGCGGGCGCTTCTTTTAGTACGCTTGCAGCAAACGTATCCAATGTTCCTGCTCCAGCTCAGGACCCGGTCGTTCAGCATCTTAAGCTGACCAACGACCAGGTGGCGCAGATTAAAAAACTGCACCAGCAGCTTGAAACCAACGTAAGCCAGATTTCGGTGAAAGATGTTAAAGACGGCGCGTTGATTGACGTCATCAAGTCCGGGAAATGGGATGAAGCTGCCGTTCAGAAACAGCTTTCTGCGTTCAGCAACATCGAACAGCAGGCGCGTTATTATCGCGTAAAATACTATTTTGACCTGAACAAAGTGCTGACCCCAGAACAGCGCCAGCAGGTGCAAAAAGATATCGCACAGACTCTGAGCGAGTAATTGTCAGAGCCTGAGTCAGCAATGATTCAGGCTTTTCGGTAAAATTTCCTGCTCAAACAGAAAGCCCTGCACAGCATCTGCGCCGCTCATACGGCAAATGGCATAATCCTGTGGCGTTTCTACTCCCTCAATGACAACCCGCTCACCCAGCCCACGAAATTGATTGACCAGAACCCTCAACTGCCACTCCGATGTTCTGAACTGATGAAACATTCCACTTTCAATTTTGATGGCATCGAAACGGATGCCCGACAGCCGCCAGACAAAAAATAGCTCAGGCGAAACATCATCCAGCCACACGCGAAACCCGTGACGCACCAGCGTTTTTACGGCAATGCATACGGCCTGCTGCTCTGCCTTATCCAGGTGCATCATGGAGCCCGGATCCTGAATTTCAATAACAATCCTCCCCTGATGCACCTGCTTTGTGAGACGCGTGATCCATGACAGACTAGTCAGCATCCTGACGGATAAATTCAGCGAATAGCTTCCAGAGAGGGCCAGCACCCGCTGCATTTGCCATAGAAAAAGCTGCTGTTTTGCCGTGATGGAAAGGTGCTTGAAAAACAAATCCAGTGGGAGCGGTGTGCGTACCTGGCTTAACACCTCACAGACATCCAGCGATGCGTCATCAAAAAAATGAATGCGCTGCAAACGGATCCCGGTGATCCGCAGCAGTTCGGCGTTGCGGGGAAGTTCTGGCACATAACGGGCCTGTTCACTGAATCTGTTCATATCATTCCATTATTTTATTAAAAGGACGTCGTGCATCCTGCAGCCACGGGATACGGCGATCGTTTGGGTATATCAGGCAAAAGCGCATCGCCAGACGATGCGCCTCGACCAGGTCGCGCTGTTGCAACGCCAGTAAGATTTGCGTGAAGGAGACATTAGGGTCTGGGTGAACGCGCACATAGTCAGGCGCCCAGCGGCGAACCTCCTCCAGCCAACGTGCGTCCCGGGAACGCTGATACCGTTGCAGATACCCCATCTGGACATCAAACCGATAGCGACTGGTAAGAAGCCAGCCTCCGACAGGGAGCGGTTCGGCAAGTTGCCACTGCGTTGACTGCCTCTCCGCCAGCGTCAATTGCTGTTGCGTGTGCAGCGTGAGAAGCAGCAATGGCGCGACGGTCAGTAACGAGATAAACCCTGCCGCGCGAATCAGCGACGTCGACGTAAGCGCCAGGCGTATTCCCGTTCGCGCGTTGTCTGCACATCTAAGCAGCAGGATCAACAGCAGCCAGTGTGGCGTTGACTGCCTGACGGGGTATTCCGTCAACATATGAATAACCACCGGCAGTGCCGCCACCAGGCAGGCACGACGCCAGCAATTACCGTGCAGCCAGAGCCATAAACCTCCCGCTATAAAACAGAGTGCCCCCGCCAGCCCAACCAGACCGCCCTCCACCAGCCACAGCACCAGTTCGTTGTGCGGATGCGAAATGCTGCCCAGCCCCAATGGCCCCGCGCATTCGAGAAATACAGCAGCAAAACTGCCCACGCCCCACCCCGTCCACGGGCGTTCGGCAAATAATGCCAGTGACGTTTTCAGCACCGTCCAGCGCACATGGGAAGTCGTTAAATGATCTACCGTGGCAACGGACAAAAAATGGCGAGCGGCTGCGCCTGTCGCCATACCTAACGCTAACGGCAGGAGAAGTAGCAGCAGCGTACGGCGCTGCGCCGGGAAAACCAGCAGCAGCAGCGCTTCACCGACCGCCACAGACAGATAACCGGTTTGCGACTGGGATTCATGCAGCACAAATCCCATCAACACCAGGCCCATCCCAATGACAATTTGATACCCGTCGCGTAGCCGTAAAAAGAGCAGTACTGACAGCAGCACGCCGCAGGCCGTGAAGCTGGCCAGCAGATTGACCTGCTGAAAAATCCCGTAGGGCCGCGTGCCGCGTCGCCAGGCAAACTCCCAGTACTCAACGCCCGGCAAATGCCAGTACTGGTACACAAACGCCAGACATTCGATGGCGCTTGCACCCCATAGCAGGGCCAGCAGTGCCGTCAGGGAGCGTGCCGCAAGCGGAATTTGCACCGCCACCAGATAGACGATCACGCCTCCCAGTAAGGCTCCCGCGACCAGCAGCGCCTCGAACTGCCAGACGCCAGGCGTCAGCAGACAAAGCAGCGTCAGGATGAGCGCGCCCATCGTAAACCCCGTGGCTGGTACAGTGATGCGCCAGCGTTGGCGAGGAACCAGCACTGATGCGCCAGCAGCCAGCACAACGGCGTAGATCCAGCTCGTAATATTAAGCGGCAACGACAGGCCGCTGCCGCCGTTGTTCGGCCAGTAGAGATGCATGGCCCCACACCAGAAAAACAGACTAATACCGAGCAATAATTTCTGCGCAGGCAGCGGCGCAATGCGATTCAGTACGTTCATCATGCTACTGGTAGTTCAACGTCCAGGTCCCGCTGGCGCTGAACGGACCGTATTCGAGAGACTGATTTTTTATCGCCGATGGCTCCGCTGCGACCCACGCCAAGAAATTCAGCGTCATCGAACCTTCTGTTATCTCTTTGACTGACGTGCTCTCATCAAGGCGGATTGCCGTGCCGTCCTCTTCGCTCATCCCAATCCCGATCCCTGACGCACCGCCTTGTTCACTGCTATCCAGCGCCAGATGATCGGTCAGCTCCGCATCCTCACGACCGCTGAAGGTAACCGAGATCCCACGGAAAACCTCCGGGTTGCAGTCGCGTAACTGGATGCTGAATTTTTCCGGCTTACTGCGCCCCGAGAGATAGAGATCCTGTGTCGCGATTTGCTTGAAATCGACCTCGATTTTGTCGCCTCCCGGTGCAAGGCTGCAGGCCAGGGCTCTGATGGTGCCGTGAAAATACATATCGCCGCCGACCAGTTTGGTGTCGGCCTGCGCCATGCCACCTAGCAGTAACATACTGGTCGCGAATAACGCCGAGAATCTCATGACATCCCCCTACTGAAACTGCGCGACAACGGTGGCAGAGGCTTCAAATTCACCTTCTTTCACACTTCCCACGCCCGGCTTTGCCACCGGTGCGGCGGTGAGATTCCAGTCGCCCTGATTCTGGTAAAACCCCTTCACGTTGTAGAATTGATTGGGCACGACGGTGCCACCACTCTCGTCTTTAAGCATAATGCCGAGATCGTCGCGCTTTTGTCCGCCGCTCAGCGTGCCAAGGAGATTACCGTTAAACCCCGCCGTGCCTGACGCCGTGGTCGTTTGTATACCAAGATTAATGTTCAGCGCACCCTGATCGAAGCTCCCGCCTTCACAGATCACATGTATAGGGACTGACTTGCTGTAGTTAGTGCCGTTGAGCCGGGCAGCGGATCCAGGCAGATCGCCAAACTCAATGCTGATTTTGTCTCCCCGGTTGAAGGTGCATTTGTCCGGGACGGTAATTAGCCCGGATTTAATCACCACGCGAGAAATCGCCGTGGTTGGCGTAGGTCCAGCGCTTCCCATACGCCCGGCCACCTCCACCAGCGACTGGGAAGTGATATTGATGCCATTGATGATGGGTTTAGTGACAATAAACGTCACTTTCCCTTTTGAACCACTTTCAACGTTAGTCGCTCGCGTGTAGCCCTTACGTTTTTTACAGCTGTTGTTGCTGTTGCGGTTTGAAACGTTGGTAAAAGGCGCCTGCACATATTTTTTATAGCCCCCGGCAACCCACACCTGAACTTCCACATCCAGATACTCGTTTAGCCGAAAACGGTTCGCCCCCTGATTTGAAGGCGGCATCGTGGTTGTGGTGGTGTAGTAAATTGGTGCTCGGGAGATGTCAGCCTGTTCGCAATAGAAATTCACCACATACCAGCCGCCCAGATTCCATGGGAACGGCTCCGTTCTGCCACCCACGTGGTTTTTGCTGACATCCAGCGAGCTCAGTTCAATATCGTACTGATGCGGCGACCCACCTTCCGGCTCACCTTCTCCCTGTGTAAATGCCTGCCCGGCCAACGGACAGCCTGCCAGCACCACCCACAACAGCGTTTTACGTAATACGCTCATAGATACTCCAGCTTAAGTCTGACCAGACCGTTAAATTCTCCGGCGGTCACCTCTCGCCCAAAAGATTCCAGCGCGGCAAGAAAATGAATGGCGTTATCGCCCGGTTTGAGGATCCACATGCGTTGCGGTTGGTTCAGGTGGATTAACTGATTACGTTCAGTCAGTAGTCGGATGCCCGCGCCGCGAACATCGCCACGAATACGCCCCAAATCGCTGTTTTCCGGTGCGCATTCAGCCATTAGCGTCATCGAAACACCACGCTCCACCGTGCTGTGCGCAAGCTCAGGCATCTCACTGGTCTGCCCGGGGAAATCCCTTAAGGTATGACCGGAGCCCTTTAAACAGCCATTCAGATACAGCGTGACCAATACCGGATCGCTGCGATCGCCGCCCTGGCGAAATCGGCTGGCGGAAATATCACCAAGATCGATAGTCTGATCGCGGGAGGCCATATCCAGCACGCACGGCGAAACGAACACCCGACCATGAAAGCGGACGTTGCCATACTCGCCGGACACGTTGCTCATATCCTGGCGACCGCTTGTGGCCTGAACCGAGCAGGCCATGCCCGCCATCAGCAGAGCGCAAAGCATCTTTTTCATTTACGAATCCTGTTACCGGGGCTGTTGCTCCATCGGCAATGCTTTACACACATTGCCTGTGCAGCTGAATTTCAATTCGGGATGACCGCCAAAATCGTTCACATACATCATGCTGAACTGGCTAACGCTGCCGTCGGCCACGCTGAAATCGAGAGATGACTTTGGTGAAACCATAATCCCAGGGAAGTCAGTCAGCCTGTCGCCGCCCTGCGCTTCAGGCTTGCGGCTTAAGCCGATTAAGGTAACGAAGTACGGCGTTGGGTTATCCACACTCCAGCGCTGCCCCTGCTTATGAAAGACCAGTTGGTTTTGCCACACGGCGCCCGGTGTTTCCGGCACGATGGCGGTCGGACGGTAGAACAGTTTGATGCGCGACTGCATCGCCAGTTGCAGCACGTTCGGCTTATCCGGCTTGGGCGGAATTTCACGCACGTTCAGGTAGAACAGACTTTCGCGATCCTGCGGCAGAGCGTTAATACCGCTGGTTTTTGTCACACGCGCAATGCCCTTTTGCCCGCCGTTAATCCGTTGCAGCGGCGGTAAAACCATCAACGGCGAGGTAATTTTTGTTCCATTAGCGTCTTCCACCCACGACTGAGCCAGAAACGGAATGCTCGGACTGGTGTTGGTTAAGTTCGCGCTGACAGATCGCGCATCACCAGTGATGATCAGACGGGTACGGTCAAGTGCAATGCCCGCCCATGAGGCGTTGATCTCTGCAATAAAAAGCAGACCGCAGACCACGGGTTTGAGCCAACGCTGCACGGAGTAAAATGCTTGATTTTTCATGACAAAATTCATTCAGGTTATTGATATTATTCACAAGGCAACAGCACGTTACCTTCCGGGTTGATTTGTTGCGGCACCTGTAAGTGACACTGCGCGCGACCGCCCCAGGCAACAGAAAGACGCTCGGCTGGATTCACACCCGCAATCCAGGCCATGCCGTTTTCCATCACCATGGCGACGCTGACACCGTTGGCGTTAAACACTTCGGCACCAAACGGCGGTACCGAACCATCTTTCAGGCGCAGCAGCGCCATCATTTTTTGCCCCTGCGCCACAGCGAAGCGCTGATAACCAATCGCGCCTTCCGTCAGGGTGTTGGTGACGATGGCTTTGGTCGCGGAAATGTCCTCGTCCATTGCGTCCACATCGATACGGGTATCAAAGCTGTGATAGCTGACGACGTCCGGTACGACGGCAATACCGAAGCGGTTTGAGTGCGCCTGTTCGCCGTTCAGCGGTACATTCGCCACACCGTCGGTATCAACCATCACCCTGGCGGTATTCATCGACGCCTGGCTGTTGTGTAGCGCCGCGCCATGACGCGTTGCGGTAAAGCCGCCGCGCATCGTGCCGCCAACGGAGAAATAGCGTGATTGCTGCCAGCTGACGTTAGATTCCAGTTCCGCCATCATGCTGCGATGCTTGTAGTAGCCATCAAACGCGGTGTGCCCTTCACCGGAAACCCCTGCGCGCAGTCGCCATGGATTGTTACGGTCGCGGTTATCGGAATACGAAACCATCTGACTGGTCTGGCTGCCGCTGTTTTGCACTTCATAATCCATTGAGCGGCCATCGCTCCATGGCACCGAAATGGACAGCGAAAGGCTGTCGTCCCGTTTGCCCTGATACTCAGAGCGGTAAGCGGCAAGGTTGGCGCTGATCCCCTGAATGCCTGCGAACGAAAAGCTGTGCCCCATCGACATCCCGTAACGATCCTGAGAGCCACGATCCCAGTAATTCTGGTGGGTATAGGTCAGGTACAGCGTGGTCGCTAATTGCGGGTCGTCAGCAAAAAAGGTCTTGTTACCGGTGATGGTGTACATCTCTTTTTCGTTGCCGGCGCTGTTGTTATTTTCATACTGCTCGTCGAGGAACTGCGAGAAGGTGCGGAAGTTACGCTGTGAAAAACGGTAACCGGCAAAGGTGATGGCGCTGTTGTATTCATCAAAGGTTTTGGCATAACTGAGCTTAAAGGACATCCCTTTTTGTTCAGCCTGATGCTTCACCCGGCTCACGGATTGCGTCGCATCAGCCGACAGCGCGCCCAGCCAGCTCAAATCCCGCCCAATCCCCATCGACCAGGCGTTATAGCGATCGCCAGTGAGTAACGCGCCACCGTACAGTGACCACGCATTGCTGACCCCCCATGAAAAATCACCGCTATAAAATGCAGGTCCCTGGACGTCGTGGTTATAACGCGATGGCTTACCGACGGCGGCGTTGTAACGAACATAGCCCGGGCGCGTCAGATAAGGGATATCGGCCGTATTGACCTGAAAGGTTTGTACGCTGCCATCCTGCTCTTCGACGCGAACATCCAGCGTGCCGCGTACCGAGCCGTGTAGATCCTGAATATTAAATGGCCCCGCAGGAACGGTGGTTTGATAGATAACACGCCCCTGCTGACTGACGGTGACCTTCGCATTACTGCGGGCGATGCCGTGCACTTCGGGCGCGTAGCCCTGCAAATTCGGTGGTAGCATGCGCTCGTCGCTGGCGAGGTTAGCCCCGGTAAATCGGACTGAATCAAACACCTGGGAATTCAGATATATTTCACCGACCGTCAGTTTTGCAGCCTGCATCGGTAACGGGCGATAGGCATAGATCTGATCCCAGTCGATACGCCCACGATTTTCATCCGAAGCATAATTGGCCTGATACTGGCCACGAAAGCGCCACGCGCCGAAGTTAAAGCCCGTCTGTCCATAACCAGACAGTGAGCGGTAATGATCGCCACCTTGTTCGTAATGTGTGGCCTGGCCCGAAACGCTGTAGTCGAAAATCAGTCCCGCGACGCCGTTATCCCAGCGCTCCGGCGGCGTCCAGTCTGGATCGGTATATTTCATCCATGCCTGAGGCACGGTAATGTCCAGTACGCCTGCGCTATTATTCAGCACCACACCCGGCAGGCGGGAAATGTCATAGCAGGTCGCGCTAATCGGATGAATATAGGTCAGCGCCTCTTCTTTGAGCGCCAGTAATTCGAGCTGTTGCGGCGTCAGGCACGCCATGGATTTATGCGAGTTGGCAGGATCAACGATATAACGGATCGACTGCTGAGGAATCTCCTGGCTGTTAATACGAACATCCAGCAGATATTCTCCGGGAGTCACAAAGTTGCCTTCGGAAAAACGCTGTAAATCGACATTTTGTCTGTCACTGGCATCCAGGACGTCAGTATTAAATTCAATAGACTCATCCGCTTCAGCCCATGAAGAGGCACAGACCAGAGCAATTAAAAGCGCCAGACGTTTTTTATCTGTTTTCAGCGTGATCATTTTCGTTCGCAAACCTTCAGATACCCGAATTGCTATGCAGCTCAGAGATAATTCACAACAAAATGCGTGACTGCAGTAAATTCACCAGACGTCATTCTTCCGTCGCGGGAGATCAAATAAGCCGTAAAATTGAGCGTGTTTTTCCCGGGGTTAAGCGCATAATCCGGTGATGGCTCACCCAAATGAATTTGCTTGCCTTTGCCGTCATATATTTCTATTGCTAAATTTTCAGTTTCCGATTGCACGCTCAGATAATCAGGATTGTCACTATCCGGTGCGCCGGAAAAGGTAATATTGGCGCGTTGGAACAGATTCCCGGGGTGTTGAGGATCCCCTAATGAACATCCCAGCAAATGAATGCTGAAATCATGCGCAGATACTTTTTCAGGTTTTCCGGAAATATCTCTGGCTGAGAGGTCATCAAATTCAACCAGCAGCGACCGGTCGCGTGGATCGACATAACAGGCAGCCTCAATAATATTTCCCCGCATGCGCATTTTGCCGGGCGTACTGACAAGACGATGGGTGTCAGCCAAAACCCATGCAGGCGATATGAAGATAAAAAGCAGTAAAATACGCCATCCAGGCATCACCGCATTTCCTTTCAGTTATTCGCAGGAAGGGTTAAGCAGGCGCATAATTGCGCCCGCAGCAGATCGTTACTGATAATCGATCTGGAAATTAACGGTAGATTCGAAGTCACCCGGGGTTACGGCTGCGGATGCGTTGTTGGCCTGCAGGTAAGCAACGAAATCAATGTCGGTTTCGCCATCGGTAATGTTGACCTGAGATGCGGCTTCGCCCCATTTCACGTCCTGATTACCACTGTCAATCATACCGATGCCCGCACCCTTTGCTGTACCCGAGGTAAATGCAGCCAGCGCATTGTTGTCGGTATCAATCGTTGCCGGGGTGTAGGTTACTGTGGCGGTTTTCGCAACAGTTGTATCGCAGCCCTGCAGAACGATTTTGGCATGCTTAACACCAGCACGTTGGTTGTCTTTTAACTGAGAAGTTGGGATCTCACCAAAATTAACCTGCACCGGGCTGGATTCTGGGGCCAGACCGCATGCGGAATTAACCAGAGAACCAGTGAAGTGAATTTTACCGTTAGTCGGTTCAACATTTTTTGCAGCGAAAGCAGAAGATGCAGTAAAAGTCATTCCCGCCATCAGCGCACAAGCCACAGCCACGTTTTTCATTTTCATATTACTACTTAACCTTATATCTGTTTTTTGGTTATTCCGACGATCTATTTCCTCAGACAATTTATGCAAGGGAAACCCTGATCTGCTGGTGGCGGAAGCGCATTTCCTTGCAAACAATCCATCTCAAGCCACCCTGTATTTTGAACTTCATTGGTATTCCATCCGAAATACCGCCCACAGTTGTTTACGCTGTTTCGGGGCTTATATTAAGTCGACGAAAAAATGACACAATGCAAAAATCCGGTATTAATCAAACTCAGGGAATCGTGTTGTAACACTGTCTGTAGAGCGATCGTTTACCTAAAAAATAGCCAAAAAACACGCCAATAGCAGTGTTAATGTCTATTATTTATAATTTTTATAGAGTTTTTATCTATCAACTATTTTTTTATTTAGCCAGAGGAACAGGCAAAATGTATTTATGAATGTTTTGTAAAAATGAAATTGGGCATCAAAAGCGAGTAATGACAATAAGATAGTGAAAGAGAGGAAGGAGATTGGAGGATTCTATTAGATATATTAAGAGATTGTTATATAAATATTAATAAAGCGATCTATGGTGCAATCATTTTTTATAAATGAATTATGTTATGCTATTGCTTCCCCCACTCGAATGCGAGATATCCTGCTTTAAAGGAGACATCAGTGATTTCTCATATACCAATAAACAAAATTAAATCCGTAATTATTGGTGAAGGCTTAGTTTTCAGACCACATAAAAATACCCTAAAAGACCTGGCATCTGGTGAAATGGCCACATTGAATAATGTGGCAACACAATTACTGCTCTATCTGTTGCAAAATGGTAAAGAGATATCCTCGCGCGATGAAATTCTGCGGAATGTTTTCCAGCATAATGGCGCCAGAGCGACGGATGCTAATCTCAATCAGCACATTTCATTTCTGCGCAAAGCAATAACGTCTACGGGCCATCCTGCAGAACTGATCGTCACCATTCCGCGAATAGGATTTCGGATGAGCGACGCCAGTATCAATATTCAGCAACTGGAGGAATCGCAAGCGCCCACCAGAATAGTCAATGTTGCATTGACGCCCAGGAAAAAGAAACGAAACCTGTGGCCTGTCACGATAACAACGTTAATTACCGGCATCGCCGTGCTGGCGACAGCGTGGTTAACATGGATACCCAATGAAATCGCGATGACGGACGCGGCGATCCTGCGGACTATCGACTACGAGCAATGCCGTGTGCATATATTAGGAAACGCCCTCACCGACACCATAACCGAAAAAAAAGCGCTGGATATTTTCAAGTCCGTGGGTATTAACCCCAACTGTTCGTACCCAAAAGATCTGTATCTCAATACCTGGGCGAGCAACCATAATCTGGTTGAGTGGTCGTTTGCCGCTGAATGCGGGCTAAACCTCGGTTATTACCATTGCATCAGCCAGTATCGCCATCATGAGGAATGATATGAAGCAGGAAAGCGATCACTCTCCTTTACTATGGTCAGTCGTGATTGCCATTTTTGGGCTAGCGGCTATCGCTTTTTTTATTATCGCCGGGAATGCGAAAAAACAAGAAATCAGTTTTTCCTGCTCCTCGGAATTCACGTCGATACTCGACATCCAGAATACAAAAAAGGAACTCCACGGAATAATGCTGATAACCAGCTACAACTCCGGACACCTTTCATTGTCAGTCCAGGGGAAACTCAAAAGTGACGACGGCGAGTTCGCTGTTAACCGAAAACTGTTTTTTCGCTATGCCCGTCCACTCGGCCATACCGCAGGCGTTTTTATGCTCACTCCCGATGGTCGGGAAAAATCCCCCGATGATGATGCAACGGACGCTGTCGACTATCTCTTCTTCGACGCTTACGAACGTGCCGACAAGCTGTATATGCTAAAGCACCTGAATGAGGAAACGGTTCTTATTGGCGATAACTTTTCACCCCGCTTCGCCTGCGTGATGAATCACTTCGCGAGTTAATCGCCTTCTGGATATCCGTCGGGTTAAGGATGACCTGATGTGTTGCCCACCCGAAAGCTCGGGCGCGGTCGATAAAGCGTGGTAATGAGAATATTATTTTGGCAGGCTAAAACGACGAAAGCCTGAATCATTTCTGATTCAGGCTTTCTGAATAGTGGCGGAATGGACGGGACTCGAACCCGCGACCCCCTGCGTGACAGGCAGGTATTCTAACCAACTGAACTACCACTCCGCGTTGTGTTCCGCTTGGGAACGAAGCGAATATTACGGATTGCCTCGCGCCTCGTCAACGCTTTTTCTCACGTTTTTAATCGTTTGCTGCAAAAATCACCCGAATGGCCATTTTCATACGGTAAACGTACAAACTATGCCCGCCAGAGGCAACTTCCGCCTTTCTTCTGCACCAGGTCAAGGCGTGACTCATGGGCCGCTAACTCTTCATCAGTGGCGAAAACAACGCGTAGTTTACTGGACTGTCGCACAATACGCTGGATCCCCGTGTCATTCTGCTGCTGGCTGTCGCCTTCCATTGAGAACGCCATCGTGGTCTGCCCGCCGGTCATCATCAGATAAACGTCGGCCAGAATCTGGGCATCGAGCAATGCGCCGTGCAGGGTTCGTTTACTGTTGTCTATCTCATAGCGCGAGCATAACGCATCAAGGCTGTTTCGCTTGCCAGGAAACATTTTCCTCGCCAGCGCCAGGCTATCGGTTATTTTGCAAAATTCATTCGTCTTCGGAATATCACGCTTGAGCTTCGCGAATTCGTAATCCATAAAGCCGATATCGAACGATGCGTTATGAATGACCAGCTCCGCGCCGCGAATGTAGTCGAGAAACTCGTCGGCTACATCGGCAAACGTAGGTTTATCGAGCAGGAATTCGTCTGCGATTCCGTGTACGCCGAACGCTTCCGGGTCCACCAGCCGGTCCGGCTTCAGGTAAACGTGGAAGTTATTGCCGGTCAGGCGGCGGTTCACCACTTCAACCGCACCGATCTCAATGATCTTGTGGCCTTCATAGTGGGCGCCAATCTGGTTCATACCGGTGGTTTCGGTATCGAGGACGATCTGTCGTGTAATTCCAGTGCTCATAACGGTCATTTATGTCAGACTTATCGTTTGATTTCGATTTGCTAAAACAGGAAGTCTACCAGAGATGCTTAAACAGGTAGAAATTTTCACCGATGGTTCTTGCCTGGGAAATCCAGGGCCTGGTGGTTATGGGGCGATTTTACGCTATCGCGGGCGCGAAAAAACCTTTAGCGAGGGCTACAACCTCACCACTAATAATCGCATGGAGCTAATGGCGGCAATCGTTGCGCTGGAAGCCCTGAAAGAACAGTGTGAAGTGATACTCAGCACGGACAGCCAGTATGTGCGTCAAGGCATTACGCAGTGGATCCACAACTGGAAGAAGCGCGGCTGGAAAACAGCAGATAAAAAACCGGTGAAGAACGTCGATCTGTGGAAACGTCTCGATGCCGCGCTGGGGCCGCATCAAATCAAATGGGAATGGGTTAAAGGCCATGCGGGCCATCCGGAAAACGAACGCTGTGATGAGCTTGCGCGCACCGCGGCCATGAGCCCGACTCAGGATGATATTGGGTATCAGACTGAGGCTTAAGCGTCCGGTTTACGGTATTGCCGGGTCGCGCCAACGGCATGACGGATAGGCGTTTTGCTTTTATTTTGTTTCATCGGGTTGAGCGTAAGCGGAATGGTTCGCTTGCGCGCAACCACCAGCTGTAAACAGCCCAGCGCGGGGATATGGGCGCTTAACATTTTCCCGCCCTTCTTGTTCCAGGGCAGAACATGAAAACGACTATAGTGCAGCACTTCAAAATTCAGTAATGATAGCCAGTCCAGTTGACGCATGAGGGTAAACATCCGACTGTTATAGGGCGATGTCTTGCGCAATACGGGCACCAGTTTACGCAATCCCATCAAGCTTACCGGGTTAAAACCGCTCAGAATCAACCAGCCGTCATCAATCAACACGCGATCGGCTTCACGCAGCAGGCGATGCGGATCGGAGCACCACGGTAACGTATGGGCCAATAAACAGACATCCACGGACTTATCGGCGAAGGGAAGATGCAAAGGATCGGCCGTCACCTGCATGGGAGATCCCTGCAAAGAAACATTTACCTGATGAGAAACCGCGCACGCTTCAGAATCGATTTCTGCGCTTAAATTACCAACCTTAAGCAGATGAAAACCGTACATTTTTGCAAACCACGGGTTAAGCTGATGCTCCAGCGCCTCACGATAGTGTTCGCCCCAGGGCAAATCATCCCAGCTAACGGGCGCTACGACAGTTTGAGGGATCCTTGCCGGTTTCATCACAACCTTCCGTTACGCATTGAGAGGTAATATATGAATCTTAACAGTATTCCTGCATTTCAGGACAATTACATCTGGGTCCTGTCAAATAATGACCAGCATTGTCTGATTGTGGACCCGGGTGAAGCGGCTCCTGTTTTGAAAGCCATTGCAGAGCATAACTGGGTGCCGGAAGCCATTCTGCTAACCCACCATCATCAGGATCACGTGGGTGGAGTGAAAGAACTCCTGCAACATTTCCCACAATTAGTGGTATACGGACCGGCTGAAACGCAAGATAAGGGAACGACACACGTAGTTGAAGATGGCGATATTGCACTCGTTTTGGGGCATGAATTTAGGGTAATTGCTACTCCGGGTCACACTTTAGGACATATCTGTTACTTTAGCCACCCTTACTTATTTTGTGGTGACACGCTCTTTTCTGGCGGTTGCGGTCGACTTTTCGAAGGTACAGCAACTCAAATGTATCAATCACTTAAAAAAATAAACGAACTTCCTGACGATACATTAATTTGTTGCGCACATGAGTACACATTAGCAAACATGAAGTTTGCCTTAAGCATTCTCCCGCACGATTCGTTCATAAATGAATATTATCGTAAAGTTAATGAGTTACGCGTAAAAAAACAAATGACACTACCCGTAATTCTGAAAAATGAGCGGCGAAATAATCTTTTTTTGAGAACGGAAGATATTGATTTAATTAATGAAATCAACAAAGAAACAATATTGCAACAACCTGAAGAGCGTTTTGCCTGGTTAAGGTCAAAGAAAGATACGTTCTGACAATTCCGGGTTGCCTTTTGAAAACTTCGCCGTTATGATCGGTCGTCTTTTAAGCAACTATTGACACACACATGAAGGCAAAAGCGATATTACTCGCCTCTGTCCTGCTTGTTGGGTGCCAGAATACTGGTAACGTCCAACAACACGCACAGAGCCTTTCTGCAGCTGGTCAAGGGGAAGCAGGAAAGTTTACAAGTCAGGCGCGATGGATGGACGACGGAACATCTATCGCTGCTGATCAAGATTTGTGGGCTTTCATTGGTGACGAGCTAAAGATGGGAATTCCGGAAAACAGCCGGATTCGCGAACAGAAACAGAAGTATTTACGCAATAAGAGCTATCTCCACGATGTAACTTTACGGGCAGAGCCGTATATGTACTGGATAGCCGGGCAGGTTAAGAAACGTAACATGCCTATGGAACTGGTACTACTACCCATAGTGGAGAGCGCTTTTGATCCTCACGCAACGTCTGGCGCCAATGCCGCAGGTATTTGGCAGATCATTCCGAGCACGGGGCGCAATTATGGTTTAAAACAGACCCGCAGTTATGATGCACGTCGCGACGTTGTGGCTTCCACCACCGCCGCGCTGGACATGATGCAGCGTCTGAACAAGATGTTTGATGGCGACTGGCTGCTGACCGTTGCTGCTTATAATAGCGGTGAAGGTCGTGTCATGAAGGCAATCAAAACGAACAAAGCTCGTGGTAAACCCACTGACTTCTGGTCGTTGCCATTGCCTCAGGAAACGAAGCTATACGTGCCCAAAATGCTGGCATTGAGCGATATACTCAAAAACAGCAAACGCTATGGCGTGCGTCTGCCAACAACAGACGAAAGCCGCGCGTTGGCACGTGTTCGCCTGAGTAGCCCGGTTGAGATGGCTCAGGTTGCTGATATGGCGGGTATTTCCGTCAGCAAGCTGAAGACCTTCAATGCAGGCGTGAAAGGCTCCACGTTGGGTGCCAGCGGCCCGCAATATGTGATGGTGCCAAAGAAGCATGCAGAGAAGCTGCGTGAGTCTCTGGCTTCAGGCGAAATTGCAGCCGTGCAGTCAACGCTGGTCGCGGATAACACGCCGCTGAACAGTCGTAGCTACAAAGTTCGCTCTGGCGATACGCTTTCTGGCGTCGCGTCACGCCTTGGCGTGAGCACCAATGACCTTAAGCAGTGGAATAACCTGCGCGGGTCATCCCTGAAAGTGGGTCAAAACCTGACGGTGGGTGCGGGTACCAGCGCACAGCGTCTGGCGAACAACAGCGATAGCATCACCTATCGTGTGCGTAAAGGCGACTCGCTGTCGAGCATTGCCAAACGTCACGGGGTTAACATCAAAGATGTCATGCGCTGGAACAGCGATACGGACAATCTACAGCCAGGCGATCAGCTCACGTTGTTTGTGAAAAACAACGGTATGCCGGACTCCTGATAGCATTGTAGAAATGAAGGCACTGGATTCCCCCCAGTGCCTTTTTTATTTATCCCGCTTTATGTGCCTCAACCATTATCGTGTCGCTGGTAAACGAGCCATCTTCCTGTAACGCAAAGTAGGCTTTCACGTCTGCAGAAGCACTTTGTTGGTATGCACGAATCGCGTCGCTCAACGCCGCGGGCGTACGCATCCTCGCGACCCACGAACTGAACTCCAGTGGCAGGCGATCGGTTAACAAAGTATCGGCAATCAAATTGGCATCGTTGATTAACGACAGCCACTCTCCACTGGAATAGTTACGAACGTGCGAGGTATCGCGTAACGCCTCCACGGTTTGCAACCAGATATCACGTACTGGGTGGCCTGGCGACATCACATCCATCACAATTAATACACCACCGGGCTTCAGAACGCGGTTCACTTCCCGCAGCGCGCGTCCGACATCATGCCAGTGATGCGCAGAATAGCGGCTAATCACCACGTCAAATTCGCTATCTTCAAATGGCAGACTTTCGGCATAACCCTGGCGTGTGGCGACATTCTCCAGGCCTCTGTCATTTGCCGCCTCAGCGACCACCTCAAGCATCTGCGACGATAAATCATAAGCCACAACCTGCTTTACGTGTTGCGCGGCTACAAAGCTGGCATGCCCCGCTCCACATCCCATATCCAACACACGGGCCTGCGGAAATGCCGATAACCTTTCCCCCAGACGTTGCAAGTCACGGCCAGAGGCGTGCACCGCACTGGTTAAATAGGCATTAGCCTGAGAGCCAAACTGTTTTTCGACGTTGTCATGGTGAGAGCGTGTTGTCATTGTGTTGTCCTTCGGTTGTTGTGAAATAGGAAGGGCAACCATCACAGGCCTGCCCTACGGCAGACCTGACACACTGTTATTGTTCAGGTTTGCCGGGACTGAATTCAACGAGTAGCGGGTTGTGATCGGATGCACGGGTGACCAGCACAGAGGCTTCACTCACGTTCAGACCACGATAGAACACAAAATCGAGAGGGCGACCAAACGCGCGTCGGCGCTGATCGTCAGTAAAACGTACCTGGCGCAGCGACATTTCACGCGCAAAGCGGTACAGCGCATTCATCCGTCGACGGCTCCAGGCATTAAAATCACCGGCCATAATAACCGGACCGCTGTGATGAGCAATCTGATCGCCAATGGGAAGTAACTGCTTACTATAAACATCGACGCCGAGGCTAAAGTTAACCGCGTGGATATTCACCACCATTAATAATCGAGAGTCAGGCAGCGGATACACCGTTACCAGAGCCGATTTCGCCAGCCGTAAAATAGGCTCACGCTCGCGCAATGGACAACAGTAAACAGGATGAGCAGCAGAGAGCGTCATGACGCCAGAGGGATGCTGAGGCAGCACAAAGGCAGGAACCTGATCGGCAGCAAGGTAGTTAGCGGTCGCAAACTGCACCAGTTCTGGCGTGGTTTGCGCTTCCTGTAATAATACCAGATGCGCATCTTTGCCAAAATTCTTCAGCACCGACTGCCATTCTGCGCGCTGCTGTTTAAAAATATTCCATACCAGCACGCGAATGCGGTCTTCACTACTTAACGGAACGCCTGCGGGTAATGCCTGGCCAATATGCGCAAACGACCCCGGCGGTAAAATCCGCTCGGCGGGTTGTCCGGCAACATAACGCATGGCATAGGTGTTTTTTCGCACTTTAGACTTTCAAACCTCTGTAACGTCAACCAGTCCGCAGCCGGACTGGTTCTTCTGTTATAGGGATTTTAGCACTCACTTTCAACGAACAATTGCAGTTTGTTTTGTAAGTGGGCGCTTACATCAATGATTTACCCCAGAGCAACACGCACGGGTTTATCAAGACGACCGCTGACCCCCATCAGCAGGAAAGCTACCAGAACAATGAGGGCGCCAATCCACGGCGTCTGTGCTAAACCATAATGCTCGACCGTTTGCCCGCCAATCACTGACCCCAGCGCAATCCCAATGTTAAACGCCGCAATGTTTAACCCTGACGCCACATCTACAGCATTAGGCGTAAATTGCTCCGCTTTCTGTACCACGTAGACCTGCAACCCCGGCACGTTACCAAAGGCAAAGATCCCCATCACCAGAATGGTAGCCAGCGCGGCGTACTGCGTGGAGGCCGTCAGTTGGAAGACCATCAGCAGAACAAACAGCGCGGCGAAAATGAATTTCAGCGCAGGAACCGCACCATGCTTATCTGCCAGCTTACCACCCCAGATATTACCGATAGCCACTGAAACACCGTAACCCAGTAAGATCCAGCTTACTGCTGCCGGGGAGAATCCCGCCAGATCCTGCATCATCGGTGCAAGGAAGGTGAATGCCGTGAATACACCGCCGTAGCCCAGTGCCGTAACGGCGTAAATCAGCAACAGACGGGGATGAGTCAGTACCTTCACCTGGTCGCGAATGCTGGCGGCTGCACGACCGGGAATGTTGGCAGGGATCAGTAACTGGCTGCTGATCAGTGCAATCACGCCTAACATTGATACCGCGAGGAAAGTCTCACGCCAGCCAAAGTGCTGACCGATAAATGTTCCCAGCGGCACGCCAGTGACCAGCGCCACCGTTAAGCCACCAAACATAATGGCGATGGCGGAAGCCGCTTTCTCTTTTGGCACCAGACTTGTCGCGATGGTAGAACCAATCGAGAAGAATACGCCGTGTGCCAGTCCAGTCAGCAGACGAGCAACAATGAGTGTCATATACCCGGGTGCCTGCCATGCCAGCAAATTCCCCGCCGTAAACAGAACCATCAGCGCAACCAGTAACTGTTTACGTGGCAGGCGTCCGGTCAGAGCGGTCAGTACCGGCGCGCCAATTGCCACACCCAGCGCATAGATTGAAACCAGCATCCCGGCTGAAGGTAACGAGATCGCCAGCTGTTGAGCGATGGTCGGCACCAGACCAACAATCACAAACTCAGTAGTGCCTATAGCGAAGGCACTTATTGTTAGTGCAAATAAAGCGAGAGGCATAAATAACTCCGTAACATCAGTAATCAGATGACACGCAGTATGCCTGGATGTTTTAATGACAAAAACATTCAAAATCTCAATATAATTTTGCGTCAGGTGCAAAAATGAAAGCAACCTCCGAAGAACTTGCAATTTTTGTGGCGGTAGTGGAAAGCGGCAGCTTTAGCCGGGCGGCAGAACAGCTTGGACAAGCCAATTCTGCGGTCAGCCGGGCAGTAAAAAAGCTGGAGATGAAATTGGGCGTCAGTTTGCTTAATCGCACGACCCGACAGCTAAGCCTGACCGAAGAAGGAGAGCGCTACTTCAGGCGGGTGCAGCAGATACTGCAAGAGATGGCTGCAGCAGAAACGGAAATCATGGAGTCACGTAATACTCCGCGCGGCCTGCTGCGCATCGACGCAGCAACACCGGTGATGTTGCATTTCCTGATGCCGCTAATCAAGCCGTTCCGGGAACGGTATCCCGAGATGACGTTGTCTCTCGTCTCCTCAGAAACGTTCATCAATCTTATTGAACGAAAAGTGGATGTTGCTATACGAGCGGGTACACTGACTGACTCGAGTCTACGTGCGCGTCCGCTATTTACCAGCTATCGTAAGATTATTGCCTCACCGGACTACATTGCCCGTTTTGGCAAGCCAGAGAGCGTCGAGGAGTTAAATCAGCATCTGTGTCTGGGGTTTTCCGAACCGGTTTCACTCAATACCTGGCCGATTGCCTGTAGCGACGGACAGCTGCATGAGGTTGAGTGCGGAATTTCTTCCAACAGTGGAGAAACGCTAAAACAGCTTTGCCTGAATGGCAACGGCATCGCATGTCTTTCAGATTATATGATAGATAAAGAGATCGCGCGGGGTGAACTGGTGGAGTTATTGGCAGATAAACGTCTGCCGGTAGAGATGCCTTTTAGCGCAGTTTATTACAGCGATCGTGCCGTCAGTACGCGCATCCGGGCATTTATCGACTTTTTAAGTGAATATATAAGAACAGCTCCCGAAGGAGCTGTGAAAGAGGGTTAATGGGTACAGAGGGTCAGGCAATTAATCCCAATCAGGGGCCAGACCTTCCGGGCTGACCAGACGATCGTTGCAGTCCAGTGCCGCGATCGCTTTTTTATCTTCGGCATCCAGATGCAGTTCCAGCGCCAGCAGGTTGCTTGCCAGGTTTTCACGTTTGGTAGAAGAAGGAATTACGGAGTAACCTTCCCCCATTGCCCATGCCAGAATAACCTGCGCCGGGGTCGCGTTATGTTTAGCGGCAATGTGCGCAATCACTTCATCTTTCAGCGCTTTACCGTAAGCCAGCGTCATGTAAGAGGTGATGTGGATACCGTGTGCTTTCGCCCAGTCAACCACCTTACGGCTCTGCAGATACGGAGAAAGCTCAATCTGGTTAGTCGCGATATTCTCTGCACCTACTGCGGCAATGGCTTTTTCCATCAGCGGAATGGTGAAGTTTGAGATACCAATTTCACGAGTCAGTCCCTGCTGTTTTGCTTCGAGCAGCGCCTGCATGAATTCCTCAACAGATACCGCATCACCTGGAGATGGCCAGTGGATCAGCGTCAGATCGACATAATCTGTACGCAACTTCTTCAGGCTTTCTTTCAGGCTTGGGATCAGTTTTTCTTTGCTGAGATTTTCAATCCAGATCTTGGTGGTGATATACAGCTCGTTACGCGGTACGCCACTTTCGGCAATCGCTTGACCAACAGCCGCTTCATTATCATAGATTTGTGCAGTGTCGACAGCACGGTAGCCTAGCTCAAGCGCCGTTTTAACAGAAGCGATAACCACGTCGTCTTTCAGGCGGAAAGTACCTAAACCGAATGCAGGGATAGTCATAGAATTCCTCTTTATAATCACTATGTTCGTTAACTGAGAGGATTATGAGCTTTAGCTCTTTATAGAAAAAGAGTGAAAAATGCAGAGGATATTTGCGGATTCAGCAATAATTAAATTGCAGACAAAGAAAAAGCCCTGAGCGTTAGCTCAGGGCTCTTAATAAGTGGCGGAACGGACGGGACTCGAACCCGCGACCCCCTGCGTGACAGGCAGGTATTCTAACCAACTGAACTACCGCTCCACCGAATTTCTTTGTCACTACCCGGATTATTCATCCCGGTTTACTGCAATTTGATGCCTGGCAGTTTATGAATCACTTTGTGATTCACCCTTCGGGCCGTTGCTTCGCAACGTTCAAAAGCTTTCGCTTTTGTCCTACTCTCTATCGAGTAGTGAACTGCCTCGAAAGTCAGTGCCATACTTCTAATTTGATGCCTGGCAGTTCCCTACTCTCGCATGGGGAGACCCCACACTACCATCGGCGCTACGGCGTTTCACTTCTGAGTTCGGCATGGGGTCAGGTGGGACCACCGCGCTACAGCCGCCAGGCAAATTCTGTTTATCAACACACCTCCTGGGCATGTCGATGTTATCTGTATCAGGCTGAAAATATCTCTCTTCGCCAAAACATCTTCGGCGTTGTAAGGTTAAGCCTCACGGTTCATTAGTATCGGTTAGCTCAATGTATCGCTACACTTACACACCCGACCTATCAACGTCGTCGTCTTCAACGTTCCTTCAGGACCCTTAAAGGGTCAGGGAGAACTCATCTCGGGGCAAGTTTCGTGCTTAGATGCTTTCAGCACTTATCTCTTCCGCATTTAGCTACCGGGCAATGCCATTGGCATGACAACCCGAACACCAGTGATGCGTCCACTCCGGTCCTCTCGTACTAGGAGCAGCCCCCCTCAATTCTCCAGCGCCCACGGCAGATAGGGACCGAACTGTCTCACGACGTTCTAAACCCAGCTCGCGTACCACTTTAAATGGCGAACAGCCATACCCTTGGGACCTACTTCAGCCCCAGGATGTGATGAGCCGACATCGAGGTGCCAAACACCGCCGTCGATATGAACTCTTGGGCGGTATCAGCCTGTTATCCCCGGAGTACCTTTTATCCGTTGAGCGATGGCCCTTCCATTCAGAACCACCGGATCACTAAGACCTGCTTTCGCACCTGCTCGAGCCGTCACTCTCGCAGTCAAGCTAGCTTATGCCTTTGCACTAACCTCCTGATGTCCGACCAGGATTAGCTAACCTTCGTGCTCCTCCGTTACTCTTTAGGAGGAGACCGCCCCAGTCAAACTACCCACCAGACACTGTCCGCAACCCGGATTACGGGTCTACGTTAGAACACCAGCCATTAAAGGGTGGTATTTCAAGGATGGCTCCATGCAGACTGGCGTCCACACTTCAAAGCCTCCCACCTATCCTACACATCAAGGACCAGTGTTCAGTGTCAAGCTATAGTAAAGGTTCACGGGGTCTTTCCGTCTTGCCGCGGGTACACTGCATCTTCACAGCGAGTTCAATTTCACTGAGTCTCGGGTGGAGACAGCCTGGCCATCATTACGCCATTCGTGCAGGTCGGAACTTACCCGACAAGGAATTTCGCTACCTTAGGACCGTTATAGTTACGGCCGCCGTTTACCGGGGCTTCGATCAAGAGCTTCTCCTTACGGATAACCCCATCAATTAACCTTCCGGCACCGGGCAGGCGTCACACCGTATACGTCCACTTTCGTGTTTGCACAGTGCTGTGTTTTTAATAAACAGTTGCAGCCAGCTGGTATCTTCGACTGATTTCAGCTCCATGAGTAAATCACTTCACCTACATATCAGCGTGCCTTCTCCCGAAGTTACGGCACCATTTTGCCTAGTTCCTTCACCCGAGTTCTCTCAAGCGCCTTGGTATTCTCTACCTGACCACCTGTGTCGGTTTGGGGTACGATTTCGTGTTACCTGATGCTTAGAGGCTTTTCCTGGAAGCAGGGCATTTGTTACTTCAGCACCGTAGTGCCTCGTCATCACACCTCAGCGTTAAAAGGTACCGGATTTACCTGGAACCTCCGCCTACATGCTTAAACCGGGACAACCGTCGCCCGGCTAACATAGCCTTCTCCGTCCCCCCTTCGCAGTAACACCAAGTACAGGAATATTAACCTGTTTCCCATCGACTACGCCTTTCGGCCTCGCCTTAGGGGTCGACTCACCCTGCCCCGATTAACGTTGGACAGGAACCCTTGGTCTTCCGGCGTGCGGGTTTTTCACCCGCATTATCGTTACTTATGTCAGCATTCGCACTTCTGATACCTCCAGCATGCCTCACGACACACCTTCAACGGCTTACAGAACGCTCCCCTACCCAACAACACATAGTGTCGCTGCCGCAGCTTCGGTGCATGGTTTAGCCCCGTTACATCTTCCGCGCAGGCCGACTCGACCAGTGAGCTATTACGCTTTCTTTAAATGATGGCTGCTTCTAAGCCAACATCCTGGCTGTCTGTGCCTTCCCACATCGTTTCCCACTTAACCATGACTTTGGGACCTTAGCTGGCGGTCTGGGTTGTTTCCCTCTTCACGACGGACGTTAGCACCCGCCGTGTGTCTCCCGTGATAACATTCTTCGGTATTCGCAGTTTGCATCGGGTTGGTAAGTCGGGATGACCCCCTAGCCGAAACAGTGCTCTACCCCCGAAGATGAGTTCACGAGGCGCTACCTAAATAGCTTTCGGGGAGAACCAGCTATCTCCCGGTTTGATTGGCCTTTCACCCCCAGCCACAAGTCATCCGCTAATTTTTCAACATTAGTCGGTTCGGTCCTCCAGTTAGTGTTACCCAACCTTCAACCTGCCCATGGCTAGATCACCGGGTTTCGGGTCTATACCCTGCAACTTAACGCCCAGTTAAGACTCGGTTTCCCTTCGGCTCCCCTATTCGGTTAACCTTGCTACAGAATATAAGTCGCTGACCCATTATACAAAAGGTACGCAGTCACACCCCAAAGGGTGCTCCCACTGCTTGTACGTACACGGTTTCAGGTTCTTTTTCACTCCCCTCGCCGGGGTTCTTTTCGCCTTTCCCTCACGGTACTGGTTCACTATCGGTCAGTCAGGAGTATTTAGCCTTGGAGGATGGTCCCCCCATATTCAGACAGGATACCACGTGTCCCGCCCTACTCTTCGAGTTCACAACACATGCACTTTTGTGTACGGGACTTTCACCCTGTATCGTGCGACTTTCCAGACGCTTCCACTAACACACATGCTGATTCAGACTCTGGGCTGCTCCCCGTTCGCTCGCCGCTACTGGGGGAATCTCGGTTGATTTCTTTTCCTCGGGGTACTTAGATGTTTCAGTTCCCCCGGTTCGCTTCATTACGCTATGTATTCACGTAATGATAGTGTGACGAATCACACTGGGTTTCCCCATTCGGAAATCGCCGGTTATAACGGTTCATATCACCTTACCGACGCTTATCGCAGATTAGCACGTCCTTCATCGCCTCTGACTGCCAGGGCATCCACCGTGTACGCTTAGTCGCTTAACCTCACAACCCGAAGATGTTTCTTTCGATTCATCATCGACTTGCAAAAATTTGAGAGACTCGAACACACCGCTTTTCATTTCTTATTACGGAGAAATGAAACAGTGTGTCGTTTCAATTTTCAGCTTGATCCAGATTTTTAAAGAGCAAATATCTCAAACGTGACTCGAAAGTCAGTTTTGAGATACTTCGGTCGGCGACTTTCACTCACACATACCAGCAAGTGGCGTCCCCTAGGGGATTCGAACCCCTGTTACCGCCGTGAAAGGGCGGTGTCCTGGGCCTCTAGACGAAGGGGACACTGAAGTCTCAATCGCAAGACGCCTTGCTATTTACTTTTCATCAGACAATCTGTGTGAGCACTACAAAGGTCGGTTCTTTAAGGTAAGGAGGTGATCCAACCGCAGGTTCCCCTACGGTTACCTTGTTACGACTTCACCCCAGTCATGAATCACAAAGTGGTAAGCGCCCTCCCGAAGGTTAAGCTACCTACTTCTTTTGCAACCCACTCCCATGGTGTGACGGGCGGTGTGTACAAGGCCCGGGAACGTATTCACCGTGGCATTCTGATCCACGATTACTAGCGATTCCGACTTCATGGAGTCGAGTTGCAGACTCCAATCCGGACTACGACATACTTTATGAGGTCCGCTTGCTCTCGCGAGGTCGCTTCTCTTTGTATATGCCATTGTAGCACGTGTGTAGCCCTACTCGTAAGGGCCATGATGACTTGACGTCATCCCCACCTTCCTCCAGTTTATCACTGGCAGTCTCCTTTGAGTTCCCGACCGAATCGCTGGCAACAAAGGATAAGGGTTGCGCTCGTTGCGGGACTTAACCCAACATTTCACAACACGAGCTGACGACAGCCATGCAGCACCTGTCTCAGAGTTCCCGAAGGCACCAAAGCATCTCTGCTAAGTTCTCTGGATGTCAAGAGTAGGTAAGGTTCTTCGCGTTGCATCGAATTAAACCACATGCTCCACCGCTTGTGCGGGCCCCCGTCAATTCATTTGAGTTTTAACCTTGCGGCCGTACTCCCCAGGCGGTCGACTTAACGCGTTAGCTCCGGAAGCCACGCCTCAAGGGCACAACCTCCAAGTCGACATCGTTTACGGCGTGGACTACCAGGGTATCTAATCCTGTTTGCTCCCCACGCTTTCGCACCTGAGCGTCAGTCTTTGTCCAGGGGGCCGCCTTCGCCACCGGTATTCCTCCAGATCTCTACGCATTTCACCGCTACACCTGGAATTCTACCCCCCTCTACAAGACTCTAGCCTGCCAGTTTCGGATGCAGTTCCCAGGTTGAGCCCGGGGATTTCACATCCGACTTGACAGACCGCCTGCGTGCGCTTTACGCCCAGTAATTCCGATTAACGCTTGCACCCTCCGTATTACCGCGGCTGCTGGCACGGAGTTAGCCGGTGCTTCTTCTGCGAGTAACGTCAATTGCTGCGGTTATTAACCACAACACCTTCCTCCTCGCTGAAAGTACTTTACAACCCGAAGGCCTTCTTCATACACGCGGCATGGCTGCATCAGGCTTGCGCCCATTGTGCAATATTCCCCACTGCTGCCTCCCGTAGGAGTCTGGACCGTGTCTCAGTTCCAGTGTGGCTGGTCATCCTCTCAGACCAGCTAGGGATCGTCGCCTAGGTGAGCCGTTACCCCACCTACTAGCTAATCCCATCTGGGCACATCCGATGGCAAGAGGCCCGAAGGTCCCCCTCTTTGGTCTTGCGACGTTATGCGGTATTAGCTACCGTTTCCAGTAGTTATCCCCCTCCATCGGGCAGTTTCCCAGACATTACTCACCCGTCCGCCACTCGTCACCCAAGGAGCAAGCTCCTCTGTGCTACCGTTCGACTTGCATGTGTTAGGCCTGCCGCCAGCGTTCAATCTGAGCCATGATCAAACTCTTCAATTTAAAAGTTTGATGCTCAATGAATTAAACTTCGTAATGAATTACGTGTTCACTCGTTGAGACTTGGTATTCATTTTTCGTCTTGCGACGTTAAGAATCCGTATCTTCGAGTGCCCACACAGATTGTCTGATAAATTGTTAAAGAGCAGTTGCGACGCGCTTTAGCGCTCTGTCGCGAGGTGGCGTATATTACGCTTTCCTCTTTCAGAGTCAACCCTCATTTTCAGGTTTTTCTCTTCAACCGAACCGGCTGTTTGTGTGAAGTGATTCACATCCGCCGTGTCGATGGAGGCGCATTATAGGGAGTCGACTCAGGAAGACAAGCGGAAAAATGCATTTTTGTTTCAACCGCTCACCTTTTATCCACAACGCTTACTTTTGCTGCTTTTTTATCGCCATCGGCAGGTCTGCCAGACTATTTATGACCAAATCTGCCGCATTTTCTGCTTCTGGCGTGACGGGTTTGCCCGTGCGGACCAATACCTTCGTGCCAACATTCGCAGCTGCCGCCGCCTGCATATCTTCAATTTTGTCGCCTACCATATAAGAAGCGGCCATATCGATGTGCAAGAAGTCTCGGGCGGAGATAAACATGCCAGGATGTGGTTTACGACAGTCGCAGACCTGACGATACTCTTCTACAGTACCCTGCGGGTGATGCGGGCAGTAGTAGATGCCATCCAGCTCAACGTCGCGATCGGCCAGCGACCAGTCCATCCATTCGGTCAACGTTTCAAACTGCGCCTCAGTAAATTTACCACGCGCGATACCAGACTGGTTCGTCACGATAATAAGCGCGTAACCCATCTTTTTAAGTTCACGCATGGCATCAATAACGCCGTCGATAAACTCAAACTCGTCGATCTCATGTACATAACCGTGGTCCACATTAATGGTACCGTCACGGTCGAGAAAAATTGCGGGTACAGACTTTGCCACCTTTTATAGCTCCTGAATAAGGCATGTGACTCTAGTATCGCATGTTTCAGCGGGCAAGAAAGTGCTCATCGTGCAAAGCCCGATTGATTTAGACGTCTGGATGCCTTAACATCCATCTTGTTGACGGCTTCGACCGTACCTGACAGACGAAAATGCCACGGCTAACTTAATTACGATAATAAATAACCAATGATTAAACTTTCGAATATCACCAAAGTGTTCCAGCAGGGGACTCGCACCATTCAGGCGCTAAATAATGTCAGCCTGCATGTTCCTGCCGGGCAGATTTATGGCGTTATTGGCGCCTCCGGTGCCGGTAAAAGTACGCTCATCCGCTGCGTTAACCTACTCGAACGCCCTACCGAAGGCAGCGTTCAGGTTGGCGGTCAGGAGCTGACCACGCTTTCTGAGTCGGAGTTGACTAAAGCTCGCCGTCAAATCGGCATGATTTTTCAGCACTTTAACCTGCTGTCTTCCCGTACGGTGTTCGGTAACGTCGCACTACCGCTGGAACTGGATAACACGCCAAAAGAAGAGATCAAACGCCGCGTAACAGAGCTGTTGGAGTTGGTTGGTCTTGGCGACAAGCACGATAGCTATCCGGCCAACCTTTCCGGTGGACAAAAACAGCGTGTGGCGATCGCCCGTGCGCTGGCAAGTAATCCCAAAGTGTTGCTGTGCGATGAAGCCACCAGCGCACTCGATCCGGCAACGACCCGCTCGATTCTGGAATTATTGAAAGATATTAATCGTCGTCTGGGACTCACCATTCTGCTGATTACCCACGAAATGGACGTTGTAAAACGTATTTGTGACTGCGTGGCGGTCATCAGCAATGGTGAACTGATTGAGCAAGACACCGTTAGTGAAGTGTTCTCACATCCGAAAACGCCGCTGGCACAGAAATTTATCCAGTCCACGCTGCACCTGGATATTCCGGAAGATTATCTGGAACGTTTGAAAGCGGAGCCGGAAGCCGACAGCGTGCCGATGCTGCGTATGGAATTCACCGGCCATTCGGTCGATGCACCGCTACTTTCTGAGACGGCCCGTCGGTTTAATGTGAATAACAACATTATTAGCGCGCAGATGGATTACGCCGGCGGTGTGAAGTTCGGCATCATGCTGACTGAAATGCACGGCACACAGGAAGATACACAAGCAGCCATCAGTTGGTTGCAGGAACACCATGTAAAAGTAGAGGTACTGGGTTATGTCTGAGCCGATGATGTGGCTGCTGGTTCGCGGCGTATGGGAAACGCTGGCAATGACCTTTGTGTCCGGTTTTTTTGGCTTTGTGATTGGTCTGCCGGTTGGTGTGTTGCTGTACGTAACACGTCCGGGGCAAATTATTGAGAACGCGAAGCTCTACCGTACGCTCTCTGCGCTGGTGAACATTTTCCGTTCCATCCCGTTCATCATCTTACTGGTGTGGATGATTCCGTTCACCCGCATGATCGTAGGCACCTCTATCGGACTGCAGGCAGCTATCGTTCCGCTGACCGTCGGTGCCGCGCCGTTTATCGCCCGTATGGTGGAAAACGCGCTGCTCGAAATCCCGACCGGGCTGATAGAAGCCTCTCGTGCGATGGGCGCCACGCCGCTGCAAATTGTACGTAAGGTATTACTGCCAGAAGCACTGCCAGGACTGGTCAATGCGGCCACCATCACCCTTATCACGCTGGTTGGTTACTCCGCGATGGGCGGTGCCGTCGGTGCCGGTGGTCTTGGACAGATTGGCTATCAGTACGGCTATATTGGTTACAACGCTACCGTAATGAATACAGTACTGGTATTGCTCGTCGTTCTGGTTTATTTAATTCAGTTATCCGGCGATCGCATCGTCCGGGCTGTCACGCACAAATAACGTTGCACACAACACTAAAAACTCATTAAGAAAAGGAAATAAGCATGGCGTTCAAATTCAAAACCTTTGCGGCAGTTGGAGCCCTGATCGGTTCTCTGGCACTTGTGGGTTGCGGTCAGGATGAAAAAGATCCTAATCACATCAAAGTGGGCGTTATTGTTGGCGCAGAGCAGCAGGTTGCAGAAGTCGCGCAGAAAGTGGCAAAAGAAAAATACGGTCTGGACGTTGAGCTGGTCACGTTTAACGATTACGTTCTGCCTAACGAAGCGCTGAGCAAAGGCGATATCGATGCTAACGCCTTCCAGCACAAACCGTACCTGGACCAGCAGATCAAAGATCGCGGTTATAAGCTGGTTGCTGTAGGCAATACTTTTGTTTACCCGATTGCGGGCTACTCCAAAAAAATCAAATCACTGGATGAGCTGCAGGACGGTTCCCAGGTCGCGATTCCAAACGACCCGACTAACCTTGGTCGTTCCTTGCTGCTGCTGCAAAAAGTGGGCTTAATCAAACTGAAAGACGGTGTTGGCTTGCTGCCGACCGTGCTGGACGTGATTGAAAACCCGAAAAACCTGAAGCTGGTTGAACTGGAAGCACCGCAGCTGCCGCGTTCCCTGGACGATGCACAAATCGCACTGGCGGTCATCAACACCACCTACGCCAGCCAGATCGGCCTGACTCCGGCAAAAGACGGTATCTTTGTTGAAGATAAAGATTCCCCGTACGTAAACCTGATCGTGACTCGTGAAGACAACAAAGATGCTGAGAACGTGAAGAAATTCGTTGAAGCATACCAGTCTGACGAAGTGTACGAAGCAGCAAACAAAGTCTTCAACGGCGGTGCTGTTAAGGGCTGGTAATTTTAGGCTGTTTACAGAATCTGTAATATCATCAGGACGGGCGCTTGCCCGTCTTGTCATTTATGCAAGCACCTGATTCAATATCTGACGTTTAGATCATTCATTGAGGAAATATTATGCGTGCTTTACCGATCTGTTTAGTAGCACTCTTGCTGAGCGGCTGTTCTATGTTAAGCAGATCCCCTGTTGAACCCGTTCAAAGCACCGCAACCCCGCCGAAAGCGGAGCCGGAAAAACCGAAAGCACCGCGCGCTACGCCGGTAAGAATCATTACTAACGCTGAAGATTTAGTAGGCAAACCGTTCCGCGATCTTGGCGAAGTTAGCGGTGAATCCTGCCAGGCTTCAAACCAGGATTCCCCTCCGAGCATTCCAACCGCACGCAAACGCATGCAGATTAACGCATCAAAAATGAAAGCTAATGCGGTATTGCTGCACAGTTGCGAAGTGACCAGCGGAACGCCGGGTTGCTATCGTCAGGCGGTTTGCATCGGTTCTGCACTGAACATTTCGGCGAAATGAGCCATTTTCAGTTCGAGCAAATAGGCGTTATCCGCTCACCTTATAAAGAAAAGTTCGCCGTTCCACGCCAGCCCGGTCTGGTGAAAAGCGCCAGCGGTGAACTGCATTTGCTCGCACCTTATAACCAGGCCGATGCCGTTCGCGGCCTGGAAGCCTTCAGTCATTTGTGGGTGATTTTTGTTTTTCACCAGACAATGGAAGGTGGATGGCGTCCGACCGTGCGCCCTCCCCGCCTTGGCGGCAACGCCAGAATGGGTGTCTTTGCCACGCGTTCAACGTTTCGTCCTAACCCTGTTGGCATGTCGTTGGTCGAGCTACGGGGCATCCGCTGCCATAAAGAGCACGTGATCCTCGAACTAGGTGGGCTGGATCTCGTTGATGGCACGCCAGTTGTAGATATAAAACCGTATCTGCCGTTTGCCGAATCGTTACCCGATGCTCGCGCCAGCTATGCTCAGGATGCCCCCCAGGCCAGCGTAGACGTGACGTTCAGTGAAGATCTCGCGGAGCAGCTACCGAAGCTCGAACAACGTTACCCGCATCTTCGTCAGTTTATTGCCGAAGTGCTGGCGCAGGATCCGCGTCCTGCCTACCGTAAAAATGAGGAAGAAGGCAAAACCTACGCCGTCTGGCTACTGGACTTTAACGTCCGCTGGCGCGTCACGCCGTCAGGATTTGAGGTCTTTGCTCTGGAAGCCCGCTAATTTGCGTCGCGTACTCTTTTGACATCCCTTTCTCGCTGGTAAACTAAACCACTTTTGTTTTGTGCCAGGCTCGTTTTGAGCCTGTTCGATCGTTCAACTGGAACCGTAACAACATGCGTACTAGCCAATATCTGCTCTCCACTCTGAAGGAGACACCTGCCGACGCCGAAGTCATCAGCCACCAGCTGATGCTGCGCGCCGGGATGATCCGCAAGCTGGCCTCCGGGTTATATACCTGGCTGCCGACCGGCGTGCGCGTCCTGAAAAAAGTCGAAAACATCGTGCGTGAAGAGATGAACAACGCCGGTGCGATCGAGGTGTTGATGCCGGTCGTTCAGCCTTCTGAACTGTGGGAAGAGAGCGGCCGTTGGGAACAATACGGCCCGGAACTGCTGCGTATTGCTGACCGTGGCGATCGTTCGTTCGTCCTCGGCCCAACGCATGAAGAAGTGATCACCGACCTGATCCGTAACGAGCTGAGCTCTTACAAACAGCTGCCGCTGAACTTCTATCAGATTCAGACCAAATTCCGTGACGAAGTCCGTCCGCGCTTCGGCGTGATGCGCTCCCGCGAATTCCTGATGAAAGATGCATACTCTTTCCACACCTCTCAGGAATCCCTGCAGGAAACCTACGACGCGATGTACGCTGCGTATAGCAAAATCTTCAGCCGTATGGGGCTGGATTTCCGTGCAGTACAAGCGGATACCGGTTCTATCGGCGGCAGCGCCTCTCACGAATTCCAGGTGCTGGCGCAGAGCGGCGAAGACGATGTGATCTTCTCCGACTCTTCCGACTATGCAGCGAACATCGAATTTGCCGAAGCCGTTGCGCCGAAGGAGCCGCGCGCGGCAGCAACCCAGGAAATGACGCTGGTAGATACGCCGAACGCTAAAACCATCGCCGAACTGGTTGAGCAGTTCAACTTGCCTATCGAAAAAACCGTGAAAACCCTGCTGGTGAAAGCGGTGGAAGGCAGCAGCTACCCGCTGGTCGCCCTGCTGGTTCGTGGCGATCACGAGCTGAACGAAGTCAAAGCGGAAAAACTGCCGCAGGTTGCCAGCCCGCTGACCTTTGCCACCGAAGAAGAAATTCGTGCGCTGGTAAAAGCAGGTCCTGGCTCGCTCGGTCCGGTGAATATGCCAATTCCGGTGGTTATCGACCGTACCGTTGCAGTAATGAGCGATTTCGCTGCCGGTGCCAACATCGACGGTAAACACTATTTCGGTATCAACTGGGATCGCGACGTGGCCACCCCGGAAGTTGCTGACATCCGTAACGTGGTCGCCGGCGACCCTAGCCCGGACGGCAAAGGTACGCTGATGATCAAACGCGGTATCGAAGTCGGCCATATCTTCCAGTTGGGTACCAAGTACTCTGAAGCGATGAAAGCCGCCGTTCAGGGCGAAGATGGCCGTAACCAGACGCTGACTATGGGCTGCTACGGTATCGGGGTCACTCGCGTAGTCGCTGCTGCTATTGAACAAAACTTTGACGATCGTGGCATCGTATGGCCAGATGCCATTGCCCCGTTCCAGGTCGCCATTCTGCCGATGAACATGCACAAATCCTACCGTGTGCAGGAGCTGGCTGAGAAGCTGTACGCTGAGCTGCGCGCGCAGGGTATTGAAGTACTGATGGACGATCGTAAAGAACGTCCGGGCGTGATGTTTGCCGATATGGAACTGATCGGTATTCCGCACACCATCGTGCTGGGCGACCGTAACCTCGACAACGACGATATCGAATACAAATACCGTCGTAACGGCGAGAAAGAGCTGATTAAAACCGGCGACATCGTCGACTTCCTGGTCAAAGCCATTAAAGGCTAATACCAACAAAAAGGCCCTGATTATCAGGGCCTTTTTTCTATCGATTAATTACACGCTTTACCAGGGATAAATTTCGCGTCTTTATCCGCCATCAACGTTTTCACTTTCTCACCCGTATCCGGGTTTGACTCCAGCGTGAAATGCGCCTCAAGCGTCAGCAGTACGGACTGTCCGTTTTCCGCACGAGAGGCTAAATAGTCGCGTTCAAGCTGAGCGTTATTCGCCACCGGCATCCGTTTACCCGTTGCGCAGTCGGTAAAGATTGCCGCGTCAGCCATGTAGAAATACATGCCTCGCATCGGCATTGGCGTCACCGGTAAGCTGGCGGAAACCGGCTGGAGCGTGTAGTTAAACTGTGACTCAATCGGGTTACCTTCACGATCGAGCATTTCCAGCGCCTCGCCTTTAGCCCGGTAGTACGACTTTTCACCTTTGCTGTCGGTCAGCACCAGTTTGTCGGCTGTACGCGCCCATGTGCCATAAGAGGCAAACGAAGACGGTTCATCCCGCACGCCCTGATAGCGTTCGTTCATCACCCATGTGCCGTCTTTTTCCAGAAACAGAGAGGTTTCAATCCCTTCGCAGTCCGCGCAAGGTAAGATGCCACGCCAGCTTTGCTGCATCGGTTTTAATTCTGCCGCCCGCGTCGGCTGTAGTACTTCAACTTCAGTACGATTATTACAGCCAATCAAGGAAAAAAGCGTGCATGCAGCGACCACGGACAATATTGCTGTTTTCACTATCAATTCCTTATTAATTTTTATTCCCGCTCGTCAGTCTTGCGTTCGACGAACTCTCCCGCGCAGTGCTTTCACTGTGGATTTTTGCGCCTTCGATGACAACCTGCGCTCTTTCGAGGCGCGCGTAGGGCGAGTTGCCTGTCGGCTTTTTTGCACCGCGGTTAATTCTTTTATCACCGCCACCAGTCGGGAGATTGCCGCTTCCCGATTGAGCTCCTGGCTACGGTATTCCTGCGCCTTAATGATAATAATGCCATCGCCGCTAATCAGATGATGGCTGGCGGCCAGCAGGCGTTCCTTGTAATACTCTGGCAGGCTCGAGGCCCGAATGTCAAAGCGCAAATGGATAGCCGTCGAGGTCTTGTTAACGTGCTGACCACCCGCGCCTTGTGCCCGAATCGCCGTGATTTCCAGCTCATTATCAGGGATAGAGACGTTTCGGGAGAGAACAATCATGAACGCGGCTGCCACGCGGTCAGATGAATTTCCAGATTGTTCTGAGAATCGGACAGCCAAATAGCGCCGTCCTGAATAGTCGCCTGCAGCGCCATTGTACGACCAGCAAAATCACTCAGTTGCGCCAGCTGTTCATCATCCAGATACCACACGGTGAGATTTTTAAACTGCGCACATTTGTTCTGGTTTTGCTGCCACCAGATCTGAGCCGCACGGCTGTTATAGGCAAACAGAGCAACCTCACCAGACTGGGTACAGGCTTTCTTGATACGGCGCTCATCCGGCAGACCCAGCTCAATCCAAAGATCGATGCCCAGATGGTCGTTACGCAGCCATGCTTCAGGCTCGTCTTCCGCGCTCAGGCCACGCGTGAACTGCAGCCGTTCATCGGCATATTTAATCCAGGCCAGCAGGCGCAGCATCATGCGCTCCTGGGTTTCAGAGGGGTGACGCGCCAGCGTCAAGGCCGCGTCAAGAAACTGGTTGCGGTCAAGATCCGCTACGTTGACGACGGCTTTATAAATTGTCGCTTTAAGCGCCATGGGAGAACTCCTTTCGAATCAAGCGCACATTGTAGCGAAAACTGCGGCAAAAGGCTGCTAACTGCTCATCTATCAAGGCGCTGATATTGCTTGAATGAGTATGGTATAGTCACCTTGCTAAACAGAGTTTATCTTCGTAGGCTTAGACTTGCATCCACGGTTAAGTCAGAGTGCTGACAGGAGGGCATGTGGAAAAATATTGTGAGTTAATACGCAAGCGGTACGCGGAAATCGCCAGCGGAGACTTAGGGTATATCCCGGATGCGCTGGGTTGCGTATTGAAGGTGCTTAATGAAGTGGCGACAGACAGCGCCCTTCCAGAGTCGGTCAGGGAAAAAGCGGCCTATGCTGCCGCGAACTTACTGGTGAGCGATTATGTCAATGAATGAAACGTATCAACCCATCAACTGCGATGATTACGACAATCTTGAACTCGCCTGCCAGCACCATTTGTTACTGACGCTGGCGTTAAAAGATGGCGAAGTTTTGCAGGCGAAAGCGAACGACCTGGTTTCACGCAAAAACGTGGAGTATCTGGTCGCAGATGTCGCTGGTGAAACCCGGGAGCTTCGTCTCGACAAAATTGCCAGCTTCAGCCACCCGCAAATCGGTACCGTGGTGGTCAGCGAATCCTGATTATTTTGGTGCCGGATGACGGTGCAAAGCACCTTATCCGGCCTACTTTCCACGCCAAACCAGACTCACGCCTTCTTCATCTTCCGCCGCTCCCTCACGCGTCACGAAAACACCCGCAGCCGCAATCAACGTTTCGCCGTAAAACAGCAGCGGTGTGGTATCTCGTCGCCAGGGTGGAATCCCCTGCTCCTGCCAGATTTTCTTTAATTTCCGTCCACCGTTACGCCCGACAATATGCAATAACCCTGGTGCTTTGAAACGAATGCTGACAGCTTCATCCGCTTGCGGCATGCGCAATTCACCCGCAGAAATTAACTGAACCGAACCCAATCCGGCAGGCAGCGCCAACGGTGTTTTCCACTCTAACCATGGGATAACGGTTTCGCTTTGCCCATCGACTGACTTCACCCACCACAGCTGTGACTGATAACGACGGACCTCGTACTCCCCGAGGCGAAAACAGGGTGAGGCATCTTCCCGCGCCAGCGCCACTTCCTGCCAGATACGTTCCAGTCCATCACGAGAAGGCATCGGCGCATTTAACCCCGCCAGCCAGCGACGAAGCAGCGCGGCACGACGCACGTCGCTCATCATCATTAACGGTACCAGTAGTAGTGTGCCGTGGGCTGTGATGCAATCGGCTAAATCGCTGGCCAGCAGTTCATCCAGTAAACTCTCCTGCTCAGCACACAGCGCGGCGCTGCGGGCTACGGCTTGCGCGAAGTGCGGCCAGCGCTGTTGCAGCAATGGGGTAACGCGCAATCTGAGGAAATTGCGATCGTAGGTATCATCCTGATTGCTTTCATCTTCAATCCAGCATAATTCATGCTGCCGCGCCCATGCTTCAAGCGCCTCTCGCGTTTGCGCCAGCAGCGGTCGAATCAGCTGGGTTCCGGCGAACGGTGAGTTTTCGCCCATGGCGGAAAGTCCGGCAGGGCCGCTGCCGCGCTTAAGCGCCAGCAAAAAGGTTTCACACTGGTCATCGAGATGCTGGGCGGTCATCAGCACCTCGCCCGGTAGTAAGGTCTGCGCAAATGCCTGATAGCGCGCGCGTCGCGCCTGAGCTTCGATGCCCAGGCCATCGTCCTCAAGGTGTACCCGCTCAACCACTAGCGGCACCTGCCACTGCATACATACTGACTCACAGTGCTGCACCCAACTGTCTGCATGTGGGCTTAATCCGTGATGAATATGGATTGCGCGTAAAGCGACCTCAGGATGCTGCGCTCGCCACTGCACCAGCTGATGCAGGAGTACGGTTGAGTCCAGCCCGCCGCTAAAGGCGACCAAAATCGATTGAGAATTCAGCAGTGAAGTGTTCAGCGTGAGTGTCGTCATGATGGTTACTTACAATGGCATTGCCCGGCACGTTACCGGGCTAACGCCACAATGACAAGCCTTACAGCTCGTACAGTTCGAGGGGCAATCCGTCCGGATCGTTGAAAAACGTAAAGCGTTTACCGGTAAATGGATCGATACGTATGGATTCACACTTCACGTGGTGTGCTTCCAGATGCGCGATCGACTTTTCCACATCCTCCACGCTGAACGCCAGATGACGCAAACCGCAGGCTTCCGGTCGGCTCGGACGGCAAGGTGGAAACGGGAAAGAAAAAAGCTCAATCACATACTGGCCGTTCAATGCCAGATCGCCTTTCCACGAGTCTCTCTCTTCCCTATAGGCTTCGCTCATCAGTGTAAAGCCAAGCACATCGCAGTAAAATGCCTTACTTGCCGCGTAGTCCGTCGCAATAATGGCAATATGGTGAACCTGTTTTAATCCCAGCATAGCGTCATCGCCTCTTTCATTTTTCTGTCAGCACGTTACTCGTACGTCTTAGGGTCAGGCAAGTCGTTATGCCATTTTTAAGACTCTCACGCGATACACACCATCCTCGCCCAGTTTAGCGCCATGGATATCGGTTTCAAATCCCGGGTAGCGCTGCCCCACTGAACACAGCATCAGAAGAAAATCGAGGACAGCCCGGCTTTTAGCAGTGATCATTTCCCCGGGCATCAAGAGCGGCACGCCGGGAGGATAAGGCAGGATCATATTGGCGGACACGCGTCCTACCAGTTGATCAAGCGCCACGGTTTCCACCTCACCTTTGATCTGCCGCTGCCAGGCCTGGTGCGGTGTCATTTTCATTTCCGGCAAAGTATCAAATGCACGCAGCATCAGTCCGGAGAGATCGTGCTGGCGGATCAGCTTATGGATCCCCTGTGCCAGATCCTGAATACGCATATTGCGATAGAAATCGGGATCTTCAGCATACAGATCCGGCAGCATATTTTTCACGCGTAAATTCAGATCGTACGAGCGCTTAAATTCCGTCAGGCCACGTAGCAGCCCCATCGCCCGGGTTTTATCTATGCCAATACTGAACAGGAACAACAGGTTATACGGTCCCGTTTTTTCGACGACGACGCCGCGTTCATCAAGGAATTTCGCCACCAACGCCGCGGGGATCCCCTCTTCGCTCATATTTCCCTGTTCATCCATTCCCGGCGTCAGAATCGTCACCTTCACCGGGTCGAGGAACATGTGGTCGGCATCAGCATCAACAAATCCGTGCCAGTCTTCACCTGGCGCTACCGGCCAACATTCTGCTTCATCGACCTTTTCCGGCTGCCAGATATCAAAGAACCAGCCATCCGACTCTTCGCGCAGACGCTGCACTTCTTTACGGAAATGCAACGCCCGTTCCACCGAACGATTGATTAACCGCTTGCCGGAATTACCACGCAGCATTGCCGCCGCCGTTTCTATCGACGCCACAATCGGGTAGCTCGGAGACGTGGAGGTGTGCATCATAAAGGCTTCGTTGAACGTGTCTTCATCATAGTCACCCTTAATGTGGATCAGCGAAGCCTGTGACAACGCCGCCAGCATCTTGTGGGTGGACTGGGTTTCAAATATCACCTTTCCCGGTACCCGTTCGCCGCTCATCCCACTTTTCCCCTGATAGATCGGATGAAAATGGGTATACGGCACCCAGGCTGAATCAAAATGGATGGAGGGCACATCCAGGGTTTGCTTGATCCAGTTGGTGTTATAAAGCAGCCCGTCATAGGTGGAGTTGGTGATCACCGCGTGTACCGGCCATTGCGCCTGAGTCGTCTCTTCTACCTTGCGTTCAATACTTGCATGGGTAAATTCCCGACGGGGTATACCGCCGAGGATCCCCAACGCGTTACGCGTAGGCTTCAACCAGATTGGCACCACATCGCTCATCATCAGCAAATGCGCCAGCGACTTATGGCAGTTGCGGTCAATCAGTAGCGTACTTCCTGCAGGCGCAGCATACATACCGACAATCTTGTTCGATGTCGAGGTGCCGTTAGTCACCATATAGCTCTGTTCGGCACCAAAGGTGCGAGCGATGTACTCCTCCGCTTCAAGGTGCGGACCGGTATGATCAAGCAATGAGCCCAGTTCGGTTACGGAAATGGACACGTCGGCTTTCAGCGTATTGCCGCCAAAGAAATCATAGAACAGGCAGCCGACCGGGCTTTTCTGGTACGCCGTACCCGCCATATGTCCAGGCGTACAAAAGGTATACTTCCCTTCCTTCACATAGGTAAACAGCGCCTTGGTGAACGGAGGCGTAATGTTATCGAGGTATTCGCTGGTGTACTGGCGAATGCGGGTGGCAATTTCTTCAGACTGACCCAGCGCATACTCAAAAAACCACAGCGCCATGCGCAGGTCGTGCGCACTGACATCCATCGTCGAATGGGTATTAATAAAGGCATAGAGCGGGAGATACTCGTTGAGCTGGTTGATGTCACTGCACAGCTCAAGGCTATATTCATCCCAGTCAAAAATGACGCCGCAAATTCGCGGGTTGTGTTCGATAAACTTCAGCAGGTCGACACTATTCTGCGGCCAGATAATCTGAAATCCCTGCTGTTGCAGCGCACGCTCAAGTTCCTTGATGGGCTCATCTTTATAAAAGACGCCATGCGGTCCCATGATGGCAATGATATTCATGCGTTCCTCCTGGAAAAACCTTAGTTAATCATAGCCTGGTCAAACCGCAGGTAAAAAAAAGGGCCACAACGTAGTGGCCCTTTTCAGAATAAATGCAGTTTACGCGTAACCGTAGCTCATCAGACGCTGGTAACGACGGTTTTTCAGATCGTCTTTGCTTAACACGTCGAGATCGGCGAGATCGGCCAGCAGCTGTGCTTTCAGGGACGCAGCCATCACTTCCGGATTGCGGTGTGCACCGCCTAACGGTTCCGGAATGATAGAGTCGATAAGCTTCAGCTCTTTCAGACGCGGGGCAACAATTCCCATCGCTTCTGCGGCCAGCGGTGCTTTGTCGGCGCTTTTCCACAGAATGGAAGCACAACCTTCTGGGGAGATAACGGAATAGGTGCTGTATTGCAGCATATTCACTTTATCGCCTACACCGATCGCCAGCGCGCCACCGGAACCACCTTCACCGATAACGGTGCAGATTACCGGTACGCTCAGACGCGACATTTCACGCAGGTTGCGCGCGATCGCTTCTGACTGACCACGCTCTTCCGCGCCCACGCCCGGGTAAGCCCCAGGGGTGTCGATGAAGGTAATGATCGGCATGTTGAAACGCTCGGCCATTTCCATCAGACGCAGCGCTTTGCGATAGCCTTCCGGCGCTGGCATGCCGAAATTACGGCGAATCTTTTCTTTGGTCTCACGGCCTTTCTGATGACCAATGATCATCACCGGACGGCCATCCAGACGCGCGATACCGCCGACAATAGCTTTATCATCCGCATAGGCACGATCGCCCGCCAGCTCATCAAATTCATCAAACGCCAGGCGGACATAATCCAGGGTGTACGGACGCTGTGGATGGCGCGCCAGTTGGGCTACCTGCCAAGCGCCAAGATCGGCGAAGATTTTACGCGTCAGTTCTACGCTTTTTTCACGCAGGCGATGCACTTCTTCATCGATGTTAATATCCAGTTTCTCATCCTGACGGCTAACCGCAGTCAAAGAATCGATTTTTGCTTCCAGCTCTGCAATCGGCTGTTCAAAATCAAGGAAATTCAGACTCATAGTATTCCTGTATTAGTCAAACTCCAGTTCCACCTGCTCCGAACCAATAAGGCCACGGAGATCGTTTAGCAAACGATCGCTCGGAGAGACACGCCACGTCGCGCCAAAACGCAACCGCGCACGTGCATCCGCCCTCTGATAGTAGAGATGTACTGGAATTGTCCCCGAGCGGTGGGGTTCCAGAGACTGACGGAGTCGGTTTAAAAGCTGGTCATCAATTTGCCTGTCCGTCAGCGAGATAGCAAGCCCGCGAGCATATTTTTCCCGGGCTTCGTCAATATCCATGACTTCACGGGCCATCATTTTAAGCCCGCCGCTGAAGTCATCAAAGCTGACCTGTCCGCTGACGATAAGTATGCGGTCTTTTTCCAGCAATTGCTGGTATTTATCCAGAGCATCGGTAAACAACATAACTTCCAGACGTCCGGAACGGTCATCCAGTGTACAGATGCCGATACGATTGCCGCGCTTGGTGACCATTACCCGCGCAGCAATGACGAGCCCCGCAGCCGTGGTGACTTTACCACGTTCTGTCGGATGCATGTCTTTCAGCCTGTAGCCTCCGACATAGCGCTCAATTTCTTTTAAATACTGGTTGATGGGGTGTCCCGTCAGGTAAAGCCCCAACGTTTCACGCTCACCATCTAATACCACCTGCTCCGGCCACGGTTGGCAACTGGCATAGGATTGTTCAATTTGCTCCGGTTCTTCCGCCAGCACGCCAAACATATCGGCCTGACCGATGGCTTCGGCTTTTGCATGCTGATCGGCGGCTTTTAGCGCATCGTTGAGCGAATTCATCAACGCCGCGCGATGCGGGCCAAGGCGATCAAACGCCCCGGACATGATTAGCTTTTCCAGCACCCGGCGGTTAAGTTTTTTGATATCCGTGCGCGCACAGAGATCAAACAACTCACGGAAGTAACCGCCTTCGTTACGCGCCTCAATAATAGCTTCAATTGGTCCTTCACCCACGCCTTTTATCGCGCCGATGCCATAAACAATCTCGCCATCATCATTCACGTGAAAATGGTAAAGACCGGAGTTGATGTCCGGCGGCAGGATTTTGAGCCCCATACGCCAGCATTCATCTACCAGCCCGACCACTTTCTCGGTGTTATCCATATCGGCGGTCATTACCGCCGCCATAAACTCAGCAGGATAATGCGCCTTCAGCCACAGCGTCTGGTAAGAGACCAGCGCATAGGCTGCGGAGTGCGATTTGTTAAATCCGTAACCGGCGAATTTCTCCACCAGGTCAAAGATTTTCATCGCCAGTTCGCCGTCTACGCCGCGCTTTTTCGCCCCTTCTTCAAAGGTGCCGCGCTGCTTAGCCATCTCTTCCGGCTTTTTCTTACCCATCGCACGACGCAGCATATCCGCGCCGCCAAGGGTGTACCCGGACAACTCCTGGGCAATCTGCATAACCTGTTCCTGATACAGGATAATGCCGTAGGTCGGCTCCAGTACCGGTTTCAGACACTCATGCTGCCATTGTACGTCCGGGTAGGAAATCTCTTCGCGACCATGCTTACGGTCGATAAAGTTATCTACCATCCCCGACTGTAGCGGACCTGGGCGGAACAGAGCCACCAGTGCGATCATGTCTTCGAAGCAGTCAGGCTGCAGACGTTTGATCAGGTCTTTCATACCGCGGGATTCAAGCTGGAAGACCGCCGTGGTCTCCGAGCGTTGCAGCATATCGAAGCTTTTCTTATCATCCAGCGGGATAGCCGCAATATCCAGCGGTGGCTCACCGTTCTTTTCACGGCGCGCGTTGATCATTTCCAGCGCCCAGTTGATGATGGTGAGCGTACGCAGGCCGAGGAAGTCGAACTTCACAAGACCGGCATATTCCACGTCGTTCTTATCAAACTGAGTAACCGGGTGCAGCCCCTGCTCATCACAGTACAGAGGCGCAAAATCAGTAATTTTTGTCGGTGCGATAACCACACCACCGGCGTGCTTACCGGCATTACGCGTGACGCCTTCCAGCTTACGCGCCATATCGATCAGCGCTTTAACCTCTTCATCTGCCTCATAGATTTCCGGCAGTTGGGGTTCGGCTTCAAAGGCTTTTGCCAGCGTCATGCCCGGGTCGGGCGGCACCAGTTTCGAAATACGGTCAACGAAACCGTACGGATGTCCCAGCACGCGGCCCACGTCGCGGATAACCGCTTTTGCAGCCATCGTACCAAAGGTAATAATCTGCGAAACCGCATCACGACCGTACATTTCCGCCACGTGCTCGATAACCTGGTCGCGTTTCTCCATGCAGAAGTCAACGTCGAAGTCGGGCATTGAGACACGTTCCGGGTTAAGGAAACGTTCGAACAGCAGGTCAAACTCCAGCGGATCGAGATCGGTAATTTTCAGCGCATAGGCGACAAGTGAGCCAGCGCCGGAACCACGTCCCGGGCCTACCGGTACACCGTTATCTTTCGACCACTGGATAAATTCCATAACGATCAGGAAGTAGCCTGGGAATCCCATCTGGTTGATAACTTTAAGTTCAACTTCCAGACGTTCATCGTAAGGCGGGCGCTTCTGCGCACGAACTTCAGGGTCAGGGAACAAAAATTCGAGACGTTCTTCCAGCCCTTCGCGTGATTTCGCCACGAGGAAATCCTCGGTGGTCATATCGCCGGTCGGGAACTGCGGCAGGAAGTATTCGCCCAGACGCACCGTCACGTTGCAGCGTTTGGCTATCTCGACGGTGTTTTGCAGCGCTTCCGGAATATCCGAGAACAGATCGCACATCTCATCTTCGCTGCGCATGTACTGCTGCGGCGAATAGTTGCGCGGGCGTTTCGGGTCATCAAGGGTAAACCCGTCGTGGATTGCCACGCGGATTTCATGCGCATCGAAATCTCCGGTTTCAAGGAAGCGGACATCGTTAGTCGCTACCACCGGTAGACCACGCGTTTCGGCCAGTTCTACGGCTGCGTGCAGATAATTTTCTTCATCTTGCCTGCCGGTGCGAATCAGTTCGAGGAAATAGCAATTGGGAAAATGTTCTTCGTAAAACGCCACGCACTCGTCAACCAGTGCGCTATTGCCGCGCAGCAGGCTGCGTCCGACATCGCCCATGCGACCGCCGGAGAGCAAAATCAAACCTTCTTTTAGCTCAACCAACCAGTCCCGGTCGATAACCGGTCCTTCTGCGCCATAGCCGCGCTGATAGGCTTTCGAAATCAACAACGTCAGGTTCTGATAGCCGGTATTATTTGCGGCCAGCACGGTGAGCTGCGTGAGTTCATCGCCCAACAGCTCACTGCGGACATGAAAATCTGCGCCAACTATCGGCTTAATACCCGCACCGTGACCCGCTCCGTAAAACTTCACCAGACCACACAGGTTGGTAAAATCGGTGATCGCCAGCGCAGGCATGCCTAACGCGGCCGCCTTTTTCACCAGCGGTCCGGTTTTCGCCAGCCCATCGATCATGGAGTAGTCGCTGTGCACCCGTAGGTGGACGAAACGTGGTTCAGACATCTTCAGATTCCTTCGACACAAGAATCAGGACGAGAGTCCCAGTGCGCGTTTGACGGGGCCAAAGCTGCGGCGATGGTGCTCAGTCGCACCATGCAGTGCCAATTTTTCCAGATGAAATGCGGTTGGATAGCCTTTGTGCTGTGCAAAACCATACTGTGGAAAAACCGTATCCAGCGCCGCCATTTCCGCGTCACGGGTCACTTTTGCCAGAATCGATGCGGCGCTAATCTCCGCCACGCGGCTATCACCTTTGACCACCGCCATCGACGGTACCGGTAATGCCGGGCAACGATTGCCGTCAATCAGCACGTATTCGGGCGCAATATGTAGACTCGCAACAGCACGCTGCATGGCCAGCATGGTGGCATGCAAAATGTTCAGCTCGTCGATTTCATGCGGTTCCGCCCGACCAAGGCTCCAGCTTAACGCTTTTTCTTTAATTTCATCAAACAGCGCCAGGCGACGTTTTTCTGACAGTTTCTTTGAATCGTTAAGACCGATAATAGGGCGAGCCGGATCCAGAATGACGGCAGCTGTGACGACTGCGCCAACCAAAGGGCCGCGCCCGACTTCATCCACACCCGCAACTAAATGCGTATGCGGATACACAAATTCAATCATTGCGCTAACTCCAGGACCGCATCCGCTGCCTGCTCATCAGCATTGCAACGGATCTGCTGGTGCAGTTCACGGAATGTGTCGTGCATCGCATGGCTGGTTTTACCATTCGCCAGCAACGGCAATAGCGCTTGCGACAGCGCCTGCGGTTCACACTCTTCCTGCAACAGCTCTTTAACCAGTTCTCTTCCCGCCAGCAGGTTAGGTAGCGAAACGTAATCAGTCTTCACCAGACGCTTCGCCAGCCAGAAGGTGAAGGGTTTCATACGGTAGCCAACCACCATCGGGCATTTTGCCAGCATACATTCCAGCGCGGCGGTACCTGAAGCCAGCAGTGCGGCATCGCTGGCCACCATTGCTTCACGTCCCATCCCATTGAGCAGATGTACAGAAAGCTCCGGTGCAACTTCAGCTTTGATTCGCTCAAACTGCTCGCGGCGTTTGGCATTCACCAACGGCACCACCACTTCGAGATCCGGATAATGCTGGCGTAATAGCTGCGCCGTTTTCAGAAAATCGGCGCTGAGCATCTCCACTTCTGCACCACGGCTTCCTGGCAGTAGCGCCAGGCAGTGAGCGTCATGAGGAATGCCCAGAACATCACGCGCCGCATTTTTATCCGGGTCCAACGGCATGGCATCTGCCATGGTATGACCGATAAAGCGGCACGGGACGTTAAATTTGTCATAAAACGCTTTTTCGAAAGGCAGAAAGGCCAGCACCATGTTGGTGGATCTGCCTATTTTGAAAACGCGTTTCTGTCGCCACGCCCAGACGGACGGGCTGACATAATGAATGGTTTTAATGCCCTGTTTTTTCAAGTTCCCTTCGAGGGTAATATTGAAATCAGGCGCATCAATGCCGACGAAAACATCCGGCTTTAAGTCGGTGAATCGGCGAGTGAGGTCGGCACGAATATGCAGTAAACGGCGCAGGCGTCCGAGCACTTCAACAATGCCCATGACCGCCAGCTCTTCCATTTCGTACCAGGCTTCACAGCCTTCGGCCTGCATCAGCGGACCCGCCACGCCAACAAAGCGCGCATTGGGAACACGAGCCTTGAGTGCACGGATTAACCCTGCACCAAGAATATCGCCGGAGGTTTCTCCGGCGACGAGGGCAATCGTTAAAGGACGCTGTTCAGTCATTAACGAATCAGGCCACGCGTTGAGCGCTCAAAGAAGTCGCTGAAAGCCTGAACTTCGGGATACTGTTTCGCCAGTTCCGCGATTTCGGGTTTCACTTCTTCCAGCGTTTTACCGCTACGGTACAACGCTTTGTAGGCGTTACGAATCGCGGTAATCGCTTCGCGGGTGAATCCACGACGCTTCAAACCTTCGATATTGACGCCAAACGGCGTCGCGTGGTTGCCCTGGGCGATAACGTACGGAGGCACGTCCTGGGCTACACCAGAACAGCCACCAACCATCACATGCGCACCGATGATGCAGAACTGATGCACCGCGGTCATGCCGCCGATGATAACAAAATCATCAAGCGAAACATGTCCGGCAAGCGTGGCGTTATTCGCCAGAATACAGCGGTTGCCTACCGTACAATCATGCGCGACGTGCGCATTAATCATCAGTAAGTTATCGCTGCCCACCTTTGTCACTCCACCGCCCTGCACTGTGCCACGATGAATGGTGACGCTTTCGCGGATGCGGTTGCGATCGCCAATTTCCACACGGGTCGGTTCACCAGCATATTTAAGATCCTGGTTAACTTCACCGATGGAGGCAAACTGATAGATCTCGTTATCGCGACCAATTTTTGTATGGCCATTCACGACAACGTGAGACTTCAGTACGGTACCCTCACCAATTTCAACATGGGGTCCAACAATACAAAATGGGCCAATGTGAGCATTGGCACCAATGCTGGCGCCCTCTTCTACAATGGCGGTCGGGTGAATAAAGGCGGATTTATCAATCACGTATCAGGCCTCCCGGCTACGGGCACACATCATCGTTGCTTCGCACACAACTTTACCGTCGACCAGCGCAACCCCTTTAAAACGGGTCAGGCCACGGCGCGTTTTCTCGAAAGTCACTTCCATGATCATCTGATCGCCAGGCACGACAGGACGCTTAAAGCGTGCTTCATCAATACCCGCGAAATAATACAGTTCGCCTGGTTCCAGTTTTCCTACGCTTTTAAACGCGAGGATACCGGTAGCCTGTGCCATCGCTTCCAGAATCAATACGCCAGGGAAAATAGGTTTACCCGGGAAGTGGCCCTGAAAGAAAGGCTCGTTAACGGATACATTTTTCACTGCGCGCAGAAAACGACCTTCTTCAAAATCCAGCACGCGGTCAACCAGCAGAAACGGAAAACGGTGCGGCAGAAGTTCTAAAATCTCTTCAATATGCAGAGTATGAGTGTTAGTAGTCAAAATACTCTTCCTGTCAAAATATACTAAAAGGCAATAATAACACGGCCTGTCGCAATCGTATGAATGGGACAGGCCGAAAAGTCAGACATGCAAAAAAGGTGCTTTAGTCTTGTTGATTAACCTTGCGCTCAATCGCTTTGAGGCGCTTGCTCATATCATCAATATTCATCACCAGTGCAGCTGTTTTACGCCATACCTTGTTGGGTTGTAGCGGAATGCCTGAGGAGTAGACGCCAGGTTCAGTGATAGGACGCATCACCATACCCATGCCAGTTACCGTAACTTTGTCGCATATTTCCATATGCCCATTGATCACGCTGGCACCGCCAATCATGCAATAACGGCCAATCTTCAGGCTACCCGCCATAATGACGCCACCGGCTACCGCCGTATTGTCGCCAATCACAACGTTATGCGCAATCTGGCACTGGTTATCAATGATAACACCATTACCGATCACAGTATCGTCCAGAGCACCACGGTCAATGGTGGTACAAGCGCCGATCTCGACGCGATCGCCGATAATCACGCGACCAAGCTGGGGGATCTTCACCCAGTTACCACGATCGTTCGCGTAACCAAATCCATCAGATCCAACGACGGTGCTGGACTGGATCAGGCAATTTTCACCGATCTGGATGTCGTGGTAAATCGTCACATTCGCCCACAAGCGTGAACCTGCACCGATTTTGGTATTTTTTCCGACGAAGCAACCTGCACCGATAACCACGTTATCGCCCAGTTCTACGCCAGACTCAATGACCGCATTTGCGCCCACAGAGACATTATTACCCAGCTTCGCCGTTGCATCGATCACTGCACTGGGTGCAATGTTCTGTGCAGGCTGAGGCGTGGTATCTAAAATTTGCGCCATACGTGCATAGGTCAGGTAGGGATTCTTCACTACCAGCGCCGCACTCTTAGCAAAAGGAAGATCGTCCTGCGTCATCACAACGGCAGACGCCTGGCATACGCCTAAATGTTCACGGTATTTAGGATTCACCATGAACGTGATATTGCCAGTTTGCGCAGATTGCATGGACGCTACGCCGGTGATGACGATATCGCCATCACCGTGTAATTCTGCATCCAACTGCTCTGCTAAATCAGCCAGTCGAATTGAAGGCATTACTTATTTAACCTGTTTCAGTACGTCAGCGGTGATGTCTTTTACATCGCTGCTATTGTATGCAACGGTGTTTGCGTCAACGACCAGATCGATGCTCTGGCTGTTAGCAACAGATTTCACAGCTGTCTGGATACGAGTAACCAGTTTGCCACGTTCTTCGTTGGAACGACGTGCACGATCCTGCTCGAAAGCCTGAGCTTTCTGAGAGAAAGTCTGGCGCTGAGCCATGACGTCTTTTTCCAGCTTGGTACGATCGCTACCTGCTTTCATTGATTGCAGACGCTGCATTTTAGATTGCAGATCGGATTCCATACGCTGCAGTTCGCTGGCACGGCCTTTGAACTCGTTTTCCAGCGTAGCAGAAACACCCGTCTTCTGTGCAACCTGTTGGAACAGGCTACCCATGTTGACGATTGCAATTTTGTCAGCAGCCTGTGCGGACGTTGCCATCGCTAAACCGAGACCTGCAGCTAATAACCACTTTTTCACAATTAACTCCTTACCATCCCATTTGCACCCGAAGGTGCAGTTCTTTGCGTGGCCAGGCGATCCCATGCAAGATCGCCTAAAGTCATCGCTACACTACCACTACATTCCTTTGCGAAGAACAGTTACCAGGTTTTACCAATGTTAAACTGGAACTGTTCCGCTTTGTCTCCATCGTACTTCTTGAACGGCTGGGCGTAGGAGAAAACCAACGGCCCCAATGGGGACATCCATTGTAACGCGATACCTGCAGACATACGGATATTGCTCGGATCACCGTAATCTGGAACCCCAATAGCGCGAGTTTGATCGCTATCCTGCCAGTTAGTATCCCAAACGGTACCCATATCCCAGAAGAAGGAGGTACGGACCGAGTTAGCATACTTATCGCTGATAAACGGCGTCGGGGTAATAAATTCCAGGCTGGCTACGGCCATGGCGTTACCACCGACCGCATCGTCTGATTTACAGTACGAACCGTCTTTATTGGTACACTCTTCGTAGCTGTCAGGATCCCCTGCGTAAGCCCCAGGTTTATAGACCGCTTTCGGACCGATGGTATTAGACTGGAAGCCACGCACGGTGCTGGAGCCACCCGCATAGAAGTTCTCGTAGAACGGCAACTCTTTGCTGCCTATACCGTCTCCATAACCTACCTTGGTACGACCCAGGACGACCCATTTATGGTCATCATCGATCGGTACATAGGTCGCGGTATCCAACGTCGCTTTATAGTATTCGTTGTCAGAACCCGGAATGGTGACTTTGCCGTTCAGGTTGACGCGCGTACCTTCCGTTGGGAAGTAGCCACGGTCAAGCTTGTTATATGTCCAACCATAGTTAAAGGTGAAGTCATCCGCAGCAAAGCTGTTGGTATTGGTCTCACCCATTGACTCAAGATAACGATCCATCGCAACCTGCGGCTGCATATTGGACAGTTTGTTATGTACATAACCCAGGCCCGCACGCAACGTGTTGTATTCGTTGACCGGGAAGCCCAGCGTCACGTCTGTACCATAACTTTTGTTGGTATAGTCGGACAGGTCTGCATCATCCGCTTCAAAGTCGTTATAGAAGACGCGGCCACCAAGGCTCACACCATCAACGGTGAAGTACGGGTTAGTGACAGACAACTCAGTATAGGTTTGGTAGTCGTTTTTGGTGCCGTTAATCCCAACAGAATAACCGGTACCTAACCAGTTATCCTGCTGAACGCCAGCCTGGAAGCTCACGCCGCTCTCGGTACCGTAACCGACGCCGAAGTTAAAGCTACCGGTGTTACGCTCTTTAACCTTGTAGACAACATCAACCTGATCTGGACGGCCTGGAACACGCTGAGTATCAGTATCAACGGTTTCAAAGTAACCCAGACGGTTCAGACGCTCTTTACCCTGGTCGACCAAATCGCTGCCCAACCATGCGCCTTCCATCTGACGCATTTCGCGACGCAGAACGGAGTCTTTAGAAGTGTCATTACCTTCAAAACGGATCTTACGCACATAGAAACGGTTACCCGCATCCACGTTTACACGCAATTTAACGGTTTTGTCAGCGTCGTTGATTTCAGGCTGCGACTGTACGCGCGGATAGGCATAGCCATAGCGACCCAGAAGCTTCTTGATGTCATCTTCCATTTTGGTCACTTTGGTGCCGTTATAGAGTTCACCTGGCTCGATCTTCGTCAGGGTCTCAATTTCGGCGGAGTGCCCGGCCAGGTTACCGCTCACCTGAACCCCAGAAAGCTTGTACTGCTCGCCTTCAGTGATGTTAACGGTGATGTAGATGCCTTTTTTATCCGGCGTCAGGCTGACCTGAGTGGAATCAATATTGAAGCGAGCATAACCGCGATCCAGATAGTAGCTACGCAGGGTTTCAAGGTCGCCCGCCAGCTTCTGTTTCTGGTATTTACGATCGCCCACCACGTTCCACCACGGCACTTCGTCACGCAACTGGAAGTGAGAGATAAGTTCGTCAGTCGAGAAGGCATGGTTGCCGACGATATTGATCTGTTGGATCTTCGCCGAAACACCTTCCTGGAAGACCAGCTTGAGGTCAACGCGGTTACGCGGCAACGGCGTCACCACCGCTTTCACACTGGCGCTGTACTTACCGACGCTATAGTAGAAATCTTCCAGGCCCTTTTCGATATCGGCAAGCGTTGTGCGATCCAGAGACTCGCCAACACGCACGCCAGACGCCTCGAGGTTTTGCTTCAGCATGTCATCTTTCACCGATTTGTTACCGGAGAAAGTGATGCTGGCAATCGTCGGGCGTTCTTTTACCTGAACCAGAAGGGTATCACCATCGCGCAGGACGCGGACATCCTCAAAGTTTCCGGTGGCGAACAGAGCACGAATGGTATTACTGATGTCTTCATCATTAACCGTGTCGCCTGTGCGCACCGGCATACTGAGGAGAGCCGCACCAACGGCGACTCGCTGTAGGCCTTCGAAATGAATGTCCTTCACTACGAACCCTTCAGCACCGTATACGGTGGCGCTGCTAAACAGCAGCGACGCTATGAGCAACTTTTTCATCGCCATCGTTATTATGCGTTCTTCCTAACACTCTCTTACAACCGAGAGAAATCATTGAAAAGTGCAAGCCCCATTAACAACACCAGCAAGATAGAGCCAATGCGATAACTAAAGTCTTGAACCCGCTCGGATACCGGACCGCCCTTCAGCTTTTCAATCGCCAGGAACAGCAGATGCCCCCCGTCAAGAACGGGCAACGGAAACAGGTTGATTATCCCTAAGTTCACGCTGATAAGCGCAAGGAACATCAGGTAATAAATAATCCCGAACTCCGCTGACATCCCAGCCCCCTGGGCGATAGAAATCGGCCCACTGAGGTTGTTCAGTTTTACATCACCGGTAATCAATTTTCCCAGCATACTGACCGTCAGCTTCATCAACTGCCACGTTTTATCCGAGGCTTCGAGGATGGCGCTGAATGGTCCATACTGGCGTACAGTCTTATACTCATCAGGCAGAGGAATAACTTTAGGCACCACGCCCGCAAACCCTTCTGCCTTACCGTTAACCTGTTTTGAATCTGGGGTTAACGTTAAAGACAAGGAACTTCCTTGTCTTTCAATATCTAGCGCTAACGGCGTATCCGGATTATCGCGCACCAGCGTCACGAACGTCATCCATTGCGTCAGCGACTGACCATTGACTTTAACGATCCTGTCGCCAGCTTGCAAACCTGCCTTACTTGCAGCGGAATTAACCTGCACTTCTGACAGTACCGGTTCAATCTGCGGACCACGCGGACGCATGCCCAAACTAGAGACAGGATCCTCTTTGTCTGGCTCAAATGTCCAATGGCGTAAATCCAGCGTTTTGTCCTGTCGCTGGTTACTGCCAAATTGCGCCACGCTGAGGGTCGTATGCTCATCGCCAATTTTGGATACCAGTTGCAATCGCACGGCATCCCAATCAGGGGTTTCGATGCCATCAACCGCTTTTAGTTCCGTACCCGGCTGAATTTGCGCCTGTGCAGCAATCGAGTTGGGTGTTATTTCACCAATAACCGGACGAACGCCAGGGACACCAATGATAAACACCAGCCAATAAGCAAAAATAGCAAAAAGGAAGTTTGCAATCGGACCTGCGGCGATAATAGCAGCACGTTGTCCAACCGTTTTATTGTTGAAGGCGTAATGGCGCAATTCCGGTGCGACCGGTTCAGCGCGCTCATCCAGCATTTTGACGTAACCGCCGAGGGGAATCATGGCGATGACGTATTCCGTACCTGATTTATCGGTACGCCGCCAAAGCGCTTTTCCAAAGCCAATGGAAAAGCGTTCGACGCGGACTCCGCAGCGCCGCGCAACCCAGAAATGACCAAATTCATGCACGGTGATAAGCACACCAAGTGCGATGATGAATGCAGCCAAATTCCAGAGAATACTCAGCATAAGACCATCCGTTAGAGCGTCCTGAACACCAGTAACAACAGGCAGGCAAAGACCGGTACCGCAGCCGTCAGGCTATCAATACGATCCAGAATACCGCCGTGTCCTGGAATTAAGTGACCACTGTCCTTAATACCTGCTTCACGCTTAAACATACTCTCGGTCAGGTCACCCAGCACGGAGGCCAGGGCTGCAACGATGGAGCAAATGAGCAAGGTGACAGGCGCAACTTCAAGATTCGCCCACATGCCATAACCCCATGAGATCACGGCCGCAGTGGCGAGTCCGCCAATAAAACCCTGCCAGGTTTTACCAGGAGAAACCTTCGGTGCCAGCTTATGTTTGCCAAACAGCTTACCAAACATATACGCACCAGAGTCCGCTCCCCAAACGAGGATCATGACATACAGCAGCCATAGCGCGCCACTATAATGATTCTCATCATAGTGCCATGCACGTAGCGCCAGCATTCCCCAAAAGAACGGGACAATGGTTAACACGCCGAAAATTATGCGTAATGTTTTGGAATTACGCCAGACCGACGCAGAACCTGGGTAAAACAATACCAGTAACAGCGCTACGACCCACCAGCCCAGCGACGCCCACAGCGATACTTCAACCAGCGGTTGATGGATATCGCGATGGTATTCTGGCAGCAAAAATAGCATCAGTGCCAGCAATAGCCCGCACAAAACCGCCAGCCAGACTCGCTGCGTACGCGTGGTAAAACCGCTTAACTGTCCCCACTCCCAGGCGGCCAACATACAGACGACCAACGTAACAATGGCGAACCCCACCGGCGGCAGCAAAAACAGCGCCGCGATGACAACGGGTATTAAAACAAAAGCAGAAATCAGGCGATACTTCAGCAAAAGCGACCCCCATCAGGCTTTTTCATCACCGGGTTCGGTGCCGCCGAAACGACGCTCACGATTAGCAAAGGCATGCAGCGCACCTTCAAAGTCTTGTTCATCGAAATCGGGCCAGAGAACATCGGTAAAGTAAAGTTCGGCGTAGGCAATTTGCCACAACAGAAAATTACTAATTCGGTGCTCTCCCCCAGTCCTTATCACTAAATCCACAGGAGCCAGCTCATGCATACAAATTTGCTGCCCAAGCATCTCTTCATCAATTTGCTCAGGATGCAGCACACCGTCCTGCACCTGTTGTGCCAGTTGCCTGACTCCCTGGACAATATCCCACCGTCCACCGTAATTCGCTGCAATATTCAGCGTCAACCCGGTATTCTGGGCGGTAATCGCTTCTGATTTGCGAATCCGTTCTTGCAAACGTGAGTTAAATCGACTGATATCCCCGATAATACGCAGGCGTACGTTATGGCGATGTAGGTTTTTCACTTCGCTATCAAGTGCCCACACAAACAGTTCCATTAACGCGCTCACTTCCTGCGCAGGTCGGTTCCAGTTCTCACTGCTAAAGGCATACAGCGTTAACGCATCAATACCGTTATTTGCAGCAAAAGAGACAGCCCGGCGGACGGATTTTGCTCCAGCCTTATGCCCAAAGGCGCGAATCTTCCCTTGCTTTTTCGCCCAGCGGCCATTGCCATCCATGATAATTGCGACATGGCGACAACCATGTGCTGGCAAATTTTCGCTTAATGGTTTAGTTGCAGACAACATAACGCGTTATTAGTCCCTGAAAGGATTTACGGTACTCAGGAATACTGAAGCCTATCCACAAAAAAGCCGTGTCAAACCACGGCTTACCCGACCGAAAAAAAGCAAATACCCGCGATCGGGTGGCGCAGACTATATCACTGAAGCCCAACGCTAACAAATAGCACGATTCTCCGTAGAGGGATTATCATCAGCTTGAGAGTCGCATCACTTCTTTTCTGGCGACTTCCCGCGCGATGGCATCGACCTTCAACACGTCGTCAACGCTCTGCGGTTCCTGCAAATCCATCTTATCCAGTACAGATAAATTGAGATCGGCAATATCGGTAAATCGGATCTGCTGCGCCAGGAATGCGGCAACGGTAATTTCATTCGCGGCATTGAGTGCGGTCGTCGCCGCCTGACCTTGCTCAAACGCGTCCATCGCCAGTTTCAGGCACGGATAACGCTGGTAATCAGGTGCGGAAAACGTCAACGCACTGAGTTTGCAAAAGTCGACAGGCTTAACACCGGACGTCACACGTTCTGGCCATGCCATCGTATGGGCAATAGGTGTACGCATATCAGGTTCACCCAACTGCGCCAGAACACTACCATCCTGATAACGGACCATCGAATGAATAACCGACTGCGGATGAATCAGCACTTCCATCTGGCTTGCACTGGCATTAAATAACCAACGCGCTTCAATGTATTCCAGACCTTTGTTCATCATGGTGGCGGAATCGACAGAGATTTTTCGTCCCATCGACCAATTCGGATGACGGCATGCCTGATCGGGGGTCATAGAGACCAGATCGCGCAATGGCGTTTCACGGAATGGGCCACCAGACCCGGTAAGCAGAACTGACATGACGCCGTTTTGCTCAAGGTCAGCGTATCCCAGATTGTGTTGGATAGGTTGCGGTAAACTCTGAAAAATCGCGTTATGCTCGCTATCTACCGGCAAAAGCTGCGCTTTGTGGCGTTTCACGTCGTCCATAAACAGACGACCGCAGGTCACCAGCGATTCTTTATTCGCCAGTAAAATGCTTTTGCTCGCACGAATTGCCGCCAGCGTCGGCAGCAAACCCGCTGCGCCGACAATCGCCGCCATGACCTGATCAACATCATCCAGCGCAGCCATATCACAGGCAGCCTGCTGCCCGCTCATCACCTCGGTACGGCTACCCTGTGCCAAAAGAGTAGCTTTTACCTGTGCCGCGCTTTTTTCATCATCCATTACCGCATAGCGAGGCGCAAACTCCAGGCATTGCTCTACCATACGGGCAACATTTTTACCCGCCACCAACGCAGCAACACGAAATTTTTCCGGGTTATGGCGTACTACATCCAGCGTACTGCAACCAATGGAACCGGTTGATCCCAGGATGGTTAATTGCTTCATCGGACATCCAGAAGAATTTTACTCGTCATACTTCAAGTTGCATGTACGTTGGCTTTACTCGGCCTTTGGTGTCACCGCCTTCCTGCAACTTGAATTATTTAGAGTATGTAGACAGAAAAAAGCAAAACGCCGCCATCCAGCCTTCTCAGGCCTTCTAAGCGGCGTTTTTAGCGTACAGGCGAATCAGAACTGCATCAGTTCTGCTTCTTTCTCTGCCAGCGCCGCATCAACTTTCTTGATTGCTGCGTCAGTCAGTTTCTGTACGTCGTCCTGAGAACGGCGATCGTCATCTTCGCTGATCTCTTTTTCTTTCAACAACGCTTTCACTTTGTCGTTTGCATCGCGGCGTACGTTACGTACCGCAACACGCGCGCCTTCAGCTTCACCACGTACGATCTTGGTCAGATCTTTACGACGTTCTTCGGTCAGCGGCGGCAGCGGAACGCGGATGTCAGAGCCCGCAGAGCTTGGATTCAGACCGAGGTCGGAAGCCATGATTGCTTTCTCAACGGCTGGACCCATAGAACGGTCAAATACGTTGATTTTCAGGGTACGGGAATCTTCAACCGTTACGCTTGCCAGCTGGCGCAGCGGAGTCGGCGTGCCGTAATATTCCACGACAATACCATCCAGCAGGCTAGGAGAAGCACGACCCGTGCGAATTTTGCTGATTTGGTTTTTGAACGCTTCGACGCATTTGTCCATGCGTACTTCAGCATCTTTTCTGATATCGTTGATCACGTTACGAATCCTTGAAAGCTTGTTTCAGTCAGACCATACCCGCCACGCAAGATGTGACAAGTATAGTCTTGATTAATTTTGAGGGACGTATCCCGCGACATTAAAGCGGAATATTACCTGCATTTAGCCGCAACGGGAATTATTCCGTGATTAACGTGCCTTCTTTTTCACCCATAACAACACGGCGCAGTGCACCTGGTTTGTTCATGTTAAAGACACGAATCGGTAATTTGTGGTCACGAGCCAGCGTGAACGCGGCAAGATCCATTACTTTCAGCTCTTTATCCAGTACTTCAGTGTAGGTCAACTGTTCGTACATAGTCGCCGTTGGATCTTTAGCCGGGTCGGCAGTAAATACGCCATCGACTTTGGTGGCTTTCAGAACCACATCCGCTTCAATTTCAATACCGCGCAGGCAGGCTGCAGAATCGGTGGTGAAGAACGGATTGCCGGTACCCGCAGACAAAATAACAACGCGGTTGTTACGCAGCAGGCTGATAGCTTCGGCCCAGCTGTAGTTATCACACACGCCGTTCAGAGGAATTGCGGACATCAAGCGAGCGTTCACATAGGCGCGGTGAAGCGCATCGCGCATCGCCAGACCGTTCATTACGGTGGCTAACATGCCCATGTGGTCGCCCACAACGCGGTTCATCCCCGCTTTCGCCAGACCAGCGCCACGGAACAGGTTACCACCACCAATCACTACGCCAACCTGAATACCCAGCTCAACCAGCTCTTTGATTTCCTGAGCCATGCGGTCGAGGATGCTTGCATCAATACCGAAGCCTTCTGAACCTTGCAGAGCTTCGCCACTTAACTTAAGCAGAATACGTTTGTAGACGGGTTTTGCATTGGTAGCCATGTTTCTTTCCTGAGACTGTCAACGAATGAGATGAGTTAATTCCGGCGACATTGTATGTCGCTTTTCAGCATGACCACTATAGCGGTTCGCTGAATTTACAAGCCAGACACAAAAAGAAGCCGCCCTCAGGCGGCTCCTTTAAAAATTAAGACTGCTTGGACATCGCAGCAACTTCTGCTGCAAAGTCAGTCTCAACTTTCTCGATGCCTTCACCCACTTCAAAGCGGATGAAACCAGTTACGTCAGCGTTATGCTCTTTCAGCAGCTGACCAACAGATTTGCTCGGTTCCATGACGAAAGGCTGACCGGTCAGAGAAACTTCGCCGGTGAATTTCTTCATGCGGCCTTCAACCATTTTCTCTGCGATTTCTTTCGGCTTGCCAGACTGCATAGCGATGTCCAGCTGAACCTGGTATTCTTTTTCTACCACTTCAGCGGAAACGTCTTCCGGCTTAACGAATTCTGGTTTGCTTGCAGCAACGTGCATTGCCAGCTGTTTAACCAGTTCTTCGTCAGCGCCAGTTGCAGCAACCAGAACACCGATACGAGCACCGTGCTGGTAGTTACCCAGAACTTCGCCTTCCAGGGAAGCAACGCGACGGATGTTGATGTTCTCACCGATTTTAGCAACCAGAGCAACACGTTCTTCTTCGAACTGTGCTTTCAGAACTTCAACGTCAGTGATTTTGCCAGCAACGGCAGCGTCCAGTACTTTGTCAGCAAATGCCTGGAAACCAGCATCTTTAGCAACGAAGTCAGTCTGGCAGTTAACTTCCAGAATGAAAGCGATGTTGCCGTCGATTTTGGTTTTGATTACGCCGTCAGCAGCAACGTTGCCTGCTTTTTTCGCCGCTTTGATTGCACCGGACTTACGCATGTTTTCGATTGCCAGCTCGATGTCGCCATTAGCTTCAGTCAGTGCTTTTTTGCAATCCATCATGCCTGCGCCAGTACGCTCACGCAGCTCTTTTACCAGGGATGCGGTAATTTCAGCCATTCTAAAATCCTCGGAAGATTTGATCTGCCCGGCATGAAACCGCACAGATTTAAAAGTGAAAAAGGGGGCCATATACAGGCCCCCTAACCAAACGTGATACTACCTGGTCTATAAGGGCTCTAACGAGCGTGCCTTATTATTCAGCTTCTACGAAGCTTTCTTCCGCCTGGGAAGCCAGATCCTGAGAACGGCCTTCACGAACGGTAGTAGCTACAGCGCCCAGGTACAGGGTCACAGCACGGATTGCGTCGTCGTTACCCGGGATAACGAAGTCAACACCGTCCGGATCAGAGTTGGTATCAACGATAGCAAATACTGGGATACCCAGGTTGTTTGCTTCTTTGATAGCAATGTGCTCGTGGTCAGCATCGATTACGAACAGAGCGTCCGGCAGACCGCCCATGTCTTTGATACCGCCCAGGCTGTTTTCCAGTTTCTCAAGCTCACGAGTACGCATCAGCGCTTCTTTCTTGGTCAGCTTTTCGAAAGTACCGTCCTGAGACTGAGTTTCCAGATCTTTCAGACGTTTGATGGACTGACGAACGGTTTTCCAGTTAGTCAGCATACCGCCCAGCCAGCGATGGTTCACGAAGAACTGGTCGCAGCTGTTAGCAGCTTCTTTCACCGCTTCGCTTGCAGCGCGTTTAGTACCAACGAAAAGGATTTTACCTTTACGAGAAGAGATCTTGTTCAGTTCAGCCAGAGCTTCGTTGAACATCGGTACAGTTTTCTCAAGGTTGATGATGTGAACTTTGTTACGCGCACCGAAGATGAACGGCTTCATTTTCGGGTTCCAGTAACGGGTCTGGTGACCGAAGTGAACACCAGCCTTGAGCATGTCGCGCATGGAAACAGTTGCCATGATTAAAACCTCTATATATAAAAGTTGGGGTTAAGCCTCCACGCATCCCATATTACCGACCCCAAAGGGCACCCCGGAATATGTGCCGATACGTGTGTGTTGTTACACAAAGTGAGATTTGTCGCTCCCGTCCATCGTGTGTAGTCTTCGAATGGATCGGAAGTCCGGCGCGCTTTATACCACAAATACGCCACCGACACCAATAATTGTTGGCGGACTGTGCTGAATGAACGATGAATTTCGTGTTACAGGAAGGCGGCAAATTTTTGAATCCCCGGGAGCTTACAACCAGTAAGTGACTGGGGTGAAAAAATGTAGCCAACGCATCTGTGGCACGAAAGGCGAAGTTCAGAATGATTCTCAATTTGGCAGCATGTATGCGGGACTGATACCATTGACAGCACTTACACAATTATTGTCGAAATAATCGACACTGATGGACAGAATTCATGGCTATCTCAATCAAGACCCCTGAAGAAATCGAAAAAATGCGCGTCGCTGGCCGCCTGGCCGCTGATGTACTGGAAATGATCGAACCGTTTGTTAAACCGGGCGTCAGCACCGGCGAGCTGGATCGCCTCTGTAATGACTACATCGTGAATGAGCAGCAGGCCATTTCCGCCTGCCTGGGCTATCACGGCTATCCGAAATCCGTATGTATCTCTATTAATGAAGTGGTGTGTCACGGGATCCCGGACGACGCGAAGCACCTGAAAGATGGTGATATCGTTAACATCGACGTGACCGTGATTAAAGACGAGTACCACGGCGATACCTCCAAGATGTTTATCGTCGGCAAACCTACTATTCTGGGCGAGCGTTTGTGCCGCGTCACACAGGAAAGCCTGTATCTGGCGCTGCGGATGGTAAAACCGGGCATTCGCCTGCGCACGCTGGGCGCTGCGATTCAGAAATACGCGGAAGGCGAAGGTTTCTCTGTTGTTCGTGAATACTGCGGTCACGGTATCGGTCGCGGCTTCCATGAAGAGCCACAGGTTCTGCACTACGATGCAGACGACGGTGGTGTGGTACTGCAGCCTGGCATGACGTTCACCATAGAACCGATGCTGAATGCCGGTGATTACCGCATCCGCACCATGAAAGACGGCTGGACAGTGAAAACCAAAGACCGGAGCTTGTCTGCACAGTACGAGCATACTATTGTAGTGACGGAAAACGGCTGTGAAATTCTGACGTTACGCAAGGATGACACCATCCCAGCGATCATCACACACGGCGAATAATGTTTTGCCTGATGGCGATGCATTCGCATCTTATCAGGCCTACAAATTGTACTACTTAGTAGGCCGGATAAGGCGTTCACGCCATCATCCGGCTTTTTAATGGGTGGCGCATAATGAATACTCTTCCTGAACAGCACGCAAATACTGCCCTCCCCACCCTGCCTGGCCAACCGCAAAACCCAGGGACATGGCCACAGCAAGATCTCAACTGCTCCGGCATTAAAGCGCATATCGACACCTTCCAGAACTGGTTAGGCGAAGCGTTTGACAGTGGAATTTCCGCAGAACAGCTCATTGAGGCCCGTACCGAATTTATTGACCAGTTGCTACAACGCCTGTGGATTGAAGCCGGTTTTGGCCAAATTGCCGACCTGGCGCTGGTTGCCGTTGGGGGTTACGGGCGCGGCGAACTGCACCCGCTTTCCGATATCGACCTGTTGATCCTCAGCCGTAAAAAGCTGCCTGACACGCAGGCCGAAAAAGTCGGTGAGCTGTTAACGCTGCTATGGGACGTGAGGCTGGAGGTTGGGCATAGCGTGCGTACGCTGGAAGAGTGTCTGCTGGAAGGATTGTCAGATTTAACCGTCGCCACCAACCTGATTGAAACTCGCCTGCTGATCGGCGATGTGGCGCTGTTTCTGGAGCTGCAAAAGCATATTTTTAGCGAAGGTTTCTGGCCTTCCGACAAGTTTTACGCAGCCAAAGTGGAAGAGCAGAATCAGCGCCACCAGCGCTATCACGGCACTAGCTACAACCTGGAGCCGGATATCAAAAGCAGTCCCGGCGGCCTGCGCGATATCCATACCCTGCAATGGGTGGCCCGCCGCCATTTTGGCGCCACCTCACTGGACGAAATGGTCGGCTTCGGCTTTTTGACACTGGCTGAACGCGCCGAGCTGAATGAATGTTTGCATATCCTGTGGCGGATTCGCTTCGCCCTGCATCTGGTCGTTAGTCGTTACGACAACCGCCTGCTGTTTGACCGCCAGCTCAGCGTGGCGCAAAGGCTAAACTACGGCGGCGAAGGCAACGAGCCTATCGAGCGGATGATGAAAGACTATTTCCGCGTCACCCGACGGGTCAGCGAACTGAATCACATGCTGTTGCAACTGTTCGACGAGGCGATCCTCGCCATGCCCGCCGATGAAAAACCGCGTCCGATTGATGACGACTTTCAACTGCGCGGCACGTTGATCGATCTGCGCAACGACGACCTGTTTATCCGTAAACCCGAAGCGATACTGCGGATGTTTTACATCATGGTGCGTAACAGCGCAATCAGCGGGATTTACTCCACCACGCTGCGCCATCTGCGCCATGCCCGTCGTCATTTAACGCAGCCGTTATGCTATATCCCGGAAGCGCGATCGCTGTTTCTCAGTATGTTGCGTCATCCGGGTGCGGTGAGCCGCGGTCTGCTGCCAATGCATCGCCACAGCGTGTTGTGGGCTTATATGCCGCAATGGTCGCATATAGTCGGCCAAATGCAGTTTGACCTGTTTCATGCCTATACGGTGGATGAACACACCATCCGCGTAATGCTCAAGCTGGAAAGTTTTGCCAACGAAGAGACCCGTCAGCGCCATCCGCTATGCGTGGATCTATGGCCGCGTCTGCGACAGCCGGAGTTGATTCTGATTGCCGCGCTGTTCCACGATATCGCCAAAGGTCGCGGCGGCGATCACTCGGTGCTCGGCGCTCAGGACGTGCTCAAGTTCGCCGAACTGCACGGCCTGAATTCCCGCGAAACGCAGTTGATCGTGTGGCTGGTGCGCCAGCATTTGCTGATGTCGGTGACCGCTCAGCGCCGCGATATTCAGGATCCCGAAGTGATCAAGCAATTCGCCGAAGAGGTACAAACGGAACACCGTCTGCGCTTTTTGGTGTGTCTGACCGTCGCGGATATTTGCGCCACCAACGAAACGCTGTGGAATAGCTGGAAGCAAAGCCTGCTACGCGAGCTGTACTTCGCGACGGAAAAACAACTCCGTCGTGGCATGCAAAATACGCCGGATATGCGCGAGCGCGTACGCCACCATCAGCTTCAGGCGCTGGCGCTACTGCGAATGGACAGCATTGATGAAGAAGCGTTGCACCACATCTGGTCACGCTGTCGCGCCAACTACTTCGTGCGTCACAGCCCAAATCAGCTGGCCTGGCATGCGCGCCATCTGCTGCAACACGATCTCAGCAAGCCGCTGATCCTGCTCAGCCCACAGGCCACGCGCGGCGGGACAGAAATTTTCATCTGGAGCCCTGACCGCCCTTACCTGTTTGCCGCCGTCTGCGCCGAACTGGACAGGCGTAATCTTAGCGTCCACGATGCGCAGATTTTCACTACCCGCGATGGGATGGCGATGGATACGTTCATCGTGCTGGAACCGGACGGCAGCCCGCTGTCTTCAGACCGACATGAAGCGATCCGTTTTGGACTGGAACAGGCCATCACGCAGCGCAGTTGGCAGCCACCGCAACCGCGTCGCCAGCCGGCAAAATTACGCCACTTTACCGTCGATACTGAGGTCACCTTTTTGCCGACCCATACCGACCGAAAATCATTCCTGGAGCTTATCGCTCTCGACCAGCCCGGCCTGCTGGCGCGGGTCGGGCAGATTTTTGCCGATCTGGGAATTTCGCTGCATGGCGCCCGAATTACAACCATTGGCGAGCGAGTAGAAGATTTATTCATAATCGCCACCGCCGACCGGCGCGCCCTTAATAATGAGCTGCAGCAGGAAGTGCATCAACGGTTGACAGAGGCCCTCAATCCAAACGATAAAGGGTGATGTTTTTATTTATTATGGAAAGAGTTTAACAATGCAGCAGTTACAGAACGTTATTGAGTCCGCTTTCGAGCGCCGTGCCGACATTACTCCGGCAAATGTAGATACCGTAACCCGCGAAGCGGTGAATCAGGTTATTTCTTTACTGGATTCCGGTGCACTGCGCGTCGCAGAGAAGATTGAGGGTCAGTGGGTCACGCATCAGTGGCTGAAAAAGGCGGTCCTGCTCTCTTTCCGTATTAACGATAATCAGGTCATCGAAGGTGCGGAAAGCCGTTACTTCGATAAAGTACCGATGAAATTCGCCAACTACGACGAAGCGCGCTTCCAGAAGGAAGGTTTCCGCGTGGTTCCGCCTGCGGCCGTGCGTCAGGGTGCGTTTATCGCCCGTAACACCGTGCTGATGCCATCTTACGTAAACATCGGCGCTTATGTTGATGAAGGTACGATGGTTGATACCTGGGCAACAGTCGGTTCCTGTGCGCAAATCGGTAAAAACGTACACCTGTCCGGCGGCGTTGGCATCGGCGGCGTACTGGAGCCGTTGCAGGCTAACCCGACCATCATCGAAGACAACTGCTTCATCGGCGCACGCTCTGAAGTGGTTGAAGGCGTGATCGTCGAAGAAGGTTCTGTTATCTCCATGGGCGTGTACATCGGTCAGAGCACCCGTATTTACGATCGCGAAACTGGCGAAGTGCATTATGGTCGCGTTCCGGCTGGCTCCGTGGTCGTCTCCGGCAACCTGCCGTCGAAAGATGGCAAATACAGCCTGTACTGCGCGGTGATTGTGAAGAAAGTCGATGCCAAAACGCGTGGCAAAGTGGGAATCAACGAACTGTTGCGCACTATCGACTAACAGCGGTTTGAAAAAGCGGGCTTAGCCCGCTTTTTTTACATCTGCGAGTGGCATAAACAAGGCTTTTCGTTAATTATTCAATGGTTATAGTGAGCTTAAGGGTACCGCTATGTATGACAATCTGAAAAGTCTGGGCATTACTAATCCTGAAGAAATCGATCGTTACAGCCTGCGGCAAGAAGCCAACAACGATATCCTGAAAATCTATTTCCAAAAGGATAAAGGCGAGTTTTTTGCCAAGAGCGTGAAGTTCAAATATCCCCGTCAGCGCAAAACGGTGGTAGCTGATGGCATCGGCCAGGGTTACAAAGAAGTGCAGGAGATCAGTCCCAACCTGCGCTATGTGATCGATGAACTGGATCAGATCTGCCAGCGCGATCGCAGCGAAGTCGATCTTAAACGCAAGATCCTTGATGATTTACGCCATCTCGAAAGCGTCGTGACCAACAAGATCAGCGAAATTGAAGCCGATCTGGAAAAACTGACGCGTAAATAACCGCACGTGAATGTATTCGTAGGCCGGGTAAGGCGAAGCCGCCACCCGGCATTTTGCCTGATAAGCGTAGCGCCATCAGGCAATTAATCAATGCTGCTCATCTAACTGTAACGCCACATACAGCAGCAGTCGGTCGTCAAAATTCCCCAGATCCAGCCCGGTCAGTTCTGAAATACGATTCAGGCGATATTCCAGCGTATTACGATGAATAAACAGTGCCTTTGAGGTCGCCAGCGGCTGGACGTTATGACGAAACCATGCCGCCAATGTCCGACGCAGCAACCCATTGTTATCCATCGCTTTCAGCCTCACCAACGGACGCGCCAGCTCATTGGCCTGCCAGCCGCCGCGCAGGCTGTCCAGCAGTACTGGCAGCATCAAATCCTGATAGAAATAGCTACGGCTTTCCGGCATACGCTGTTTACCGACCATCATGGTGGTGCGCGCCGTACGATACGAACGGGCAATGCTACCAGGCCCGGTAAAATAGTTGCCCAGCGACACGCGAAAACGCAGCTGTCCGTTCTCTTTCATGCGGGCAATAAGCTGCTCAACGCGCTTGCGATGATCTTCAGCGTCCCAGCGGCCAAACTGATTGAGCGCGGGTTTCAGTACCACCATCTCAGTCAGGGAAACAATCGCAATCAGATTATTACGCTCTGGCGTGGTCAACGCATTCTGTAATTGCTGTAGTTCAGCCATCGCGCTGTCAACACCAAGCTGACCGCTGTCGACCTCCACTACCGCCACCACGCGCGGCTGGTTCAGATCAATGCCCAGGCGCTGGGCCCATTCCATCAGCGCTGGCGTATTCTCTTCCGCCTGAATCAGGTTCATCACCAGCTCTTCACGCAGACGGCTATCCTGCGCTAACAGATGCATCAAGCGCGACTGTTCCAGCATCATTTCGGCGGTCATGCACACTAACTCGCCGTATTTGCGCAGATGCTCCGGTTCGCCGGTAAGACCGATAACGCCAACGATTTCGCCTTCCAGACGCAGCGGCAGGTTTATCCCCTGACGCACACCGTGTAAATGCCGGGCCACCGCATCGTCGATATCGACCACCCGACCTTGCGAAAGTACCAGCAGCGCCCCTTCGTGCAATTCACCAATACGTTCGCGATCGCCGCTGCCGATTATCCGCCCACGGGCATCCATTACGTTGATATTGGTATCAATGATGCGCATGGTGCGCGCCACGATATCCTGCGCCATTTTGGTATCAAGATGCCAGCCAGCCATAAACCCCTCCTGTGAGCAGAGCTCAAGCATAGGGAAGATAATAAGCGGCGACATTGTGCAAATGCACAAAGCGGAAGGGAGAAGTATGGAGTTGTGGGAAGTATCACAAAAAGAAACCCCTTCCTGTGCAGGAAGGGGTTGAGGGAGATTACTGCATCAACAGATAGATGGAGCTGTCACCACGCTGAATGTTCAGCGCCAGTACGGCTGGTTTGCTGTCGAGGATTTTGCGCAGTTCAGCGATGTTTTTCACCGGCTGCTGGTTCGCACCGATAATCACATCCCCTTTCTTCAGGCCAATCTGTGCAGCCGGAGAATTCGGTTTCACGTCGCTTACCACGACACCTTTGTCCTGTCCTTTATTGCTCATATCGGCACCTTCAATGCCTTTAAAGATAGAGCTGGAGTCAACCTGAGTCTGGCTGCTCTGCTGCAATTCCAGGTTCACGGTGACCGGCTTACCGTCACGCAGCAGACCCAGGGTGATTTTGCTGCCAACCGGCATCGTACCGACCTGCGCACGCAGGGCGGCGAAGCTGCTAATAGGTTTGCCGTTCAGGGAGGTAATCACATCCCCAGCTTTAATCCCCGCTTTCGCTGCAGAAGAGTTCGGCATCACCTGGCTGACGAATGCGCCACGCTGGGCGTCAACTTTCATCGCTTTCGCCAGCTCAGAGCTCAGTTCGGTACCCATAATGCCCAGTTCGCCGCGTTTAACCTGGCCGAACTCAACCATCTGTGAAGTCAGGTTTTTCACCATGTTGCTTGGGATCGCAAAACCGATACCGATGTTACCGCCGTCCGGCGCGAGGATCGCGGTGTTAATGCCGATCAGCTCACCGTTCAGGTTGACCAGCGCACCACCGGAGTTACCCCGGTTGATCGCAGCATCCGTCTGGATAAAGTTCTCGTAGTTTTCCGCATTCAGGCCGCTACGGCCCAGTGCAGAAACGATACCGGAAGTCACCGTTTCACCGAGGCCAAACGGGTTACCAATTGCCACGGTGTAATCACCCACGCGCAGCGCATCGGAATCTGCCAGCTTAATCGCCGTCAGGTTTTTCGGATCCTGAATTTGGATCAGCGCGATATCGGAGCGCGGATCTTTACCCACGATCTTCGCGTCAAATTTACGACCATCGCTCAACTGAACTTTAATCACCGTGGCGTTATCTACCACGTGGTTATTGGTCACGACATACCCTTTCGCGGCATCAATAATTACGCCGGAACCGAGTGCCATAAATTTCTGCTGCTGGCCGCCGCCATTGTCAGCGCCCGGTGCGCCGCCCTGGCAGAACGGCGAACTCTGGAACGGAGAACCGTCCTGGCAGAACGGTGAATTATCACCGAAGAACTGCTGGAAATTACGCGGCATGCGCGGCGTATTTACCGTCGTGCTCCCCTCGACGTTAATACTTACCACCGATGGCATCACTTTTTCGAGCATCGGGGCCAAGCTTGGCATCTGTTGGGCGGTCATTGCTGAAGACGACGTCTCAGCCGCTGTAGCAGACAGGGGGGACAACGCCAAACCTAAACTCAGAGCCAGTGCACTCATTGCTAATGTGGTTTTTTTCATGTGTTTCGTTCTCGATTAACAGGTAACGCAAAATTGCTGTATACGTCAGAGTCGTTTTATAGCGCTAAGTTCCAGAATTAAGTTTAAGGAAAAAGTAAAATTTTATTGTCCGTCTTTACAAATGAGTATTTATTGTTCTACGGCCATCAAGCGACGATATTCATCCCAGGCATACAAATCCGTCATCCCGCTGATATAATCCTGGATCAACCGGCAGCGATAATAATATTCCAGAACCGAATACTCGGCGCACCCCGTCGATATTTTACTAACCGCCTCAACATACGCAAGACGATGGCGGGTAGACAACTTCTGAAATAAACGGGACTCGATAGGAAAACGTTTTACTCTTTCATTGTCGACCAGTTCAGAAAAATCTGACTGAGACATTTTTAATAACGGCTGATAGATCTCCAGCAACCCGCTGATCACCCGATAGCCCTGTAATTCCAGTTGTTCAACATCCGGATGGCTAAACACATGTTTTACTGCCACATTTTTATAAACGCCCAGTAGCTGGCTGAAGCTACTGGCATCTTCTAGCAGCGCATGATTAAAGCTGCCTTCATAAATCTGCGGCAAATTATCAATAAACCGCTGGGCCGCATACGGCACCAGTTTATTCAGCGTATTGACGCGTAAATACATAAAGAACTGATCTTCGGTACTCCGGCTTAATGTATTTGAACGTGATTTTTCCCAGGCGTTCTCAACAACCTGGATAAACAGGGAACCTTTTTCATGTTGCCCCCACGCCTCATGCAGATGGTGATAAAGCTGCTCGACGCTAAAGATTCTTTTCTCAACGGCATCTTCCAGATCCGCTACGCAATAAGAGATATCATCGGCAGCTTCCATAATCCAGGTTAATGGAAAGCGACTGTAAGGCGCTAATGATAATTCTTTACGCAACCGCTCAATATACGGTTCTTCAGAAAGGTAATAACCCGGCTTCTTCATTAAATAATTGTGTGTTTCGGGTGCACTGCCGCGCCACCACGCTGGACGGGTATATTTTAAAATACCGCCAACCTGCGCCCAGGTAAGGTTCATACGCATCAACGTATGCACAAGGCGAATACCCTGCGCATTGCCTTCAAAATGGCACAGGTCCTGGCGTACCTTACGGCGAATATCATTCAGCGACTCCTCGCCTTCACGCAACCGTAATGCCGCCACCTGGCAGCGGTCATCACTTAGGGGCTGACTTTCTGCGTCTGCGGGATACAGCCGCTGGCGGAACCAGTCATTAATCGCCGCTTCCCCAAAATGGCCAAACGGCGGATTGCCAATGTCATGCATCAGGCAGGACATTTCGACAATACTTTCAAACGGTCCCGTCAGTTCATCCAGGCCATACTGCTCCAGCAACTTTTGCTCTTTTAGTCGGCTGAGGATCTCTTTCGCGATATAGCGGCCAACCTGCTGAACTTCCATTGAGTGCGTTAAACGCGTGCGCACCGCCGCATTACGTTCCAGCGGAAAGACCTGGGTCTTTTGTTGCAGTCGGCGAATTGCCGGTGAATTGATAATACGTCCGCGATCGCTTTCGAAAATACGCAGGATCTCATGCTCAGTCTTCACGCCCTGCGGCGAACGGTAACGACGATGCCAGTTTATTTTTTTTCGGAAATCGATCTGTGCCATGTCCTCTCCCGCCTGAGAAATGCGCTACCCCTTAAGCGCATGATAGACTATGCCCTCAAATCTGGCTTATCGCGAGTAAATCTATGAAAATCGGCATCATTGGTGCAATGGAAGAAGAAGTTACGCTGCTGCGTGACAAAATCGAAAACCGTCAGACCATCGCGCTCGGCGGTTGTGAAATTTACACCGGCCAACTGAACGGTACAGAGGTTGCGCTGCTGAAATCGGGTATCGGTAAAGTGGCTGCGGCACTGGGCGCTACGCTGCTGCTTGAACGCTGCAAGCCGGACGCCATCATTAATACCGGTTCTGCGGGTGGCCTGGCCTCTACGCTGAAAGTCGGGGATATCGTAGTTTCTGACGAAGCGCGCTATCACGACGCCGACGTCACTGCCTTTGGTTATGAATTTGGTCAGCTACCGGGCTGCCCGGCTGGTTTTAAAGCCGATCCTACGTTGATTGCTGCCGCAGAGTCTTGCATCGCCGAACTCAATCTGAACGCCGTTCGCGGACTTATCGTCAGCGGCGACGCCTTCATTAATGGTTCCGTGGGGCTGGCTAAAATTAAGCATAACTTCCCGCAGGCGATTGCCGTTGAGATGGAAGCGACCGCAATTGCGCACGTTTGCCACAACTTTAACGTGCCATTTGTCGTGGTTCGCGCTATCTCTGACGTTGCCGATCAGCAGTCCCATCTCAGCTTTGACGAATTCCTGGTGGTTGCCGCGAAGCAGTCAAGCCTGATGGTCGAAACGCTGGTACAGAAACTGGCGCATGGCTAAATTACTCTCCAGGGCGCTGGTCGCCCTGCTTTTCACTCTCCCGGCGTTCCTTTACGCCGCGCCGCGTGTTGTGACGCTTTCTCCTGCCAATACTGAACTCGCTTTTGCCGCTGGCATTACCCCCGTTGGCGTCAGCAGCTATTCAAACTACCCGCCAGAAGCCAAAAATATTGAGGAAGTCTCAACCTGGCAAGGGATGAATCTTGAACGTATTGTGGCGCTGAAACCTGATTTGGTTGTCGCCTGGCGCGGGGGAAATGCTGAGCGGCAGGTGAATCAACTAACCTCTCTGGGTATTAAGGTCATCTGGGTGGACGCCGTTACCATTGAGCAGGTTGCCGATGCGCTACGCCAATTAGCGGCATGGAGCCCCAAGCCTGAACAAGCTAAACAGGCGGCGCAAACCATGCTTGATGACTATGCTTTACTTAAATCTCAGTATGCCAACAAACCGAAAAAACGCGTGTTTCTCCAGTTTGGTGCCAATCCTCTGTTTACCAGTGGAAAAGGTTCTATTCAGCACGAAGTTCTTGAGGTATGCGGCGGAGAAAACATCTTTGCCGGTAGTCGGGTTCCCTGGCCGCAGGTTAGCCGTGAGCAGGTCCTGGCACGAGCCCCCCAGGCTATTGTTGCCACAGGCGGTCCGGGCGAAACTCTGAAAATTGAGCAATACTGGGGAAACCAGCTTAAAATACCCATTATTACACTTAATAGTGACTGGTTCGAACGCGCGAGCCCGCGTATTATCCTCGCCGCAAAACAACTCTGTAATGCGCTTTCACAGATAAATTAGCGCCTGCCCCCACCAGGTCTGTTGTGAGGATTTAAAAATGCTCGTCTATTGGCTTGATATTGTCGGCACCGCAGTATTTGCAATCTCTGGCGTATTACTGGCCGGAAAATTACGTATGGATCCGTTTGGCGTCCTGGTACTCGGCGTGGTTACCGCCGTTGGTGGTGGCACGATCCGCGATATGGCGCTGGATAATGGACCGGTTTTTTGGGTTAAGGATCCGACCGATCTGGTGGTGGCGATGATCACCAGCATGCTGACGATCCTGTTGGTACGTCAACCAAGACGCATACCGAAATGGATCCTTCCGGTGCTGGATGCCGTTGGTCTGGCGGTGTTCGTGGGTATTGGGGTCAACAAGGCATTTCTCGCAGGAACAGGGCCGCTGGTGGCGATTTGTATGGGGGTGATTACCGGCGTAGGTGGTGGGATCATTCGCGATGTGTTAGCTCGTGAAGTCCCGATGATTTTGCGCACCGAGATCTACGCCACAGCCTGTATTATCGGCGGGATCGTGCATGCGACAGCGTTTTATACCTTTGATGTTTCACTGGAAAACGCCAGTATGATGGGGATGATTGTCACGCTGCTGATTCGGCTTGCCGCCATTCGCTGGCATCTGAAATTGCCGACGTTTGCGCTGGATGATAACGGGCGTTGATATGACGATACAGAACATGTAGGCCGGATAAGGCGTTTACGCCGCCATCCGGCACATTGCCCGGTGGCGCTACGCTTACCGGGCCTACAACATCAGACCATCAGTATTACAGACAGCAATCAGATGCTGAAAGAAGAACCACACCCGCAGGTGCTTTTCGCATTCGGGTTAGTCACAACGAAGCGGGAACCTTCCAGACCTTCGGTATAGTCAACCGCGCCGCCCACCAGATATTGCAGACTCATCGGATCAACGACCAGACCAACACCTTGTTTCTCGATGGTCATATCACCTTCATTGACCTGATCATCAAAGGTGAAACCGTACTGGAAACCGCTGCAACCACCGCCAGTGATATACACGCGTAATTTCAGATTCGGGTTATCTTCGTCAGCGATCAGGCTTTTAACTTTATTGGCTGCTGCTTCAGTAAATTGCAGTGGCAGCGCTACGTCATCACTCATATTTTGCTCCAAACGACATCGGCAATTGGGTAAATTTCAACCCAATACTTTGGGCCATTATCTAATACCCTGGTATTTCGTTCAAGTATTCTCGCCAGCGGCAGTCCCCTGGCTTTTCGCCGCCTGCTCCGCTTCCTGTTTTGCCAGCGTACGGGCAAGGATAGTCGAGTATAGCGGCTTTCCGCCCATAAATTGGGCTAATAGTGTTGCGCCAAGACAGGTAATAATCATTGGCAAAATGAGCTGATAGTTATCGGTCATCTCCAGCACCAGTACAATACCCGTGAGCGGCGCACGTACCGAAGCCGCCAACAAAGCCCCCATTCCGGCAATGGCAAAGGTTCCGGCCTCCAGGTGATACTGCGGAAAAGAGGCCGCTGCGGCCATACCGAACGCGGTGCCAAGCAACGTGCCCAACGCCAGCATCGGGGCAAAGATCCCACCGGGCGCACCGGATGAGAAGCACAGCAGCGTGGTGATCACCCGGGTGATAAATATAAACAGCAACAGACCGACGCTAAAATTGCCTGCTGCGGCAATCGGGATCAGGTTAAAACCACCGCCTGCCGCTTCCGGTTGAATTAATCCGAGGATCCCGCACAGACCACCGATCGCGCCGCCCATCAGCACCCATTTTTTAATTTCACCGCCGTGAAAGCGCTGGAACATATCCTGGGTACGCAACACCATAGTGTTGAACAACGGTCCGACACAGCCAAAAATAAGTCCGAGCACCAGATACAGCCACAGCGTATTCACCGGCGCATTAGAGAGTTTCCCGACTTCAATTATCGGGGCTTCACCGTTGAAAATACGAAACACGATGCTCGACATAATAACGCCGGTAAACACGGCTTTGATCGACACGAGGTTATAGCGAAACTGTGGACGCATCTCTTCAATAATGAACAGGATCCCCGCCAGCGGAGCGTTAAACGCCGCCGACAAGCCCGCTGCGGCACCGGTAGCCAGCAGGGTATGCCGCGCTTCGGCGCTGCGCATACGGAAAATATCCAGCACCATGCGTCCAATGTTGCCGCCAATCTGCACGGTCGGCCCTTCTCGCCCGAGCACCATGCCGGCTCCCAGCGTACCCATGCCGCCGATAAATTTCACCGGCAGGACACGCCACCAGCGCACAGGTCGCAGCTCTTCCAGCGCACCTTCAATCTCTGGGATCCCCGAACCACCGGCTTCCGGCGCAAATTTACGCACCAGGAAATAGCCGACCATCGCCAGCAACGCCGAGAGAATAAACGCCAGCGGCCACAGCAGAATGTCATGGTCCGCAACCTGAGCCAGCGCGCCAATGCGCTGATTCTGCACCCAGGTCACCGCTTTCTCAAATGCCACGCCAACAAGCCCTGTCACAGTACCCACTACTGCAGCCATCAACAGGATCGCCAACGGCGTTTTGTCTCGTTCCAGGAGACGACGAATTTGATCCCTGCGGCGTAAACGCACAATTTGCTGTGCTTCAAAAGAGGGAGTGTCTGTCTTCATCAGATGATCATTAATTGGTAATACAAATACGGAATCGGCATTCTACTCGCACATTTCGCGAAAATCCCCTGCAAATCGCATTGTTTCAAATGCGTAAAACTTTCATAACCTTCTCTGAATAACTAGAATAGCGGGCATTTACTTTTTCTACGAACCAGGACCCCATCCATGAGTAAGTCTGAAAATCTCTACAGCGCAGCACGCGAACTTATCCCAGGCGGCGTTAACTCCCCCGTTCGCGCCTTTACTGGCGTGGGTGGTACTCCGCTGTTTATCGAAAAAGCGGACGGCGCGTATCTGTACGATGTCGATGGTAAAGCCTATGTCGATTACGTCGGTTCCTGGGGACCGATGGTACTGGGTCACAACCACCCGGCAATCCGTAATGCGGTGATTGAAGCTGCGGAACGCGGTTTAAGCTTCGGTGCACCGACCGAGATGGAAGTGAAAATGGCGGAGCTGGTCACCGAATTAGTGCCGACCATGGACATGGTGCGCATGGTGAACTCCGGTACGGAAGCGACAATGAGCGCAATCCGTCTGGCGCGCGGTTTCACCGGTCGTGATAAAATCATCAAATTTGAAGGCTGCTACCACGGCCATGCTGACTGCCTGCTGGTCAAAGCCGGTTCCGGCGCGTTAACGCTGGGCCAGCCGAACTCCCCTGGCGTTCCAGCTGATTTCGCGAAACACACCCTGACCTGCACCTATAACGATCTCTCTTCAGTGCGTGCAGCGTTTGAACAGTACCCGCAGGAGATCGCCTGTATCATCGTTGAGCCGGTCGCCGGCAACATGAACTGCATCCCGCCGCTGCCAGAATTCCTGCCAGGCCTGCGTGCATTGTGCGATGAGTTTGGCGCGCTGTTGATTATCGATGAAGTGATGACCGGTTTCCGCGTGGCACTGGCCGGTGCGCAGGATTATTACGGCGTTGTTCCGGACCTGACCTGCCTGGGTAAAATCATCGGTGGCGGGATGCCCGTTGGCGCATTCGGTGGCCGTCGTGATGTGATGGACGCGCTGGCGCCGACCGGTCCGGTTTACCAGGCGGGTACGCTGTCCGGTAACCCGATTGCAATGGCGGCGGGCTTTGCTTGTCTGACCGAAGTGGCCCAACCGGGTATTCATGAAACGCTGAACGAACTGACAACGCGTCTGGCGGAAGGTCTGTTGGAAGCTGCCGAAGAAGCGAATATTCCGCTGGTGGTTAACCATGTGGGCGGGATGTTCGGGATTTTCTTCACCGATGCAGAAACCGTAACCTGCTATCAGGATGTGATGGCATGCGACGTCGAACGCTTCAAGCGCTTCTTCCACATGATGCTGGATGAAGGAATTTATCTGGCGCCGTCTGCCTTCGAAGCGGGCTTTATGTCCGTGGCGCACAGTGAAGACGATATCAATAACACCATCGACGCCGCGCGCCGGGTGTTTGCGAAATTGTAAACAAGAGAACGTGCAGAAATGTAGGCCGGGTAAGGCGAAGCCGCCACCCGGCTTTTTTATTGCCGGATGTCGACTAAAAGTGTCTTATCCGGCCTACATGAAAGGGGTCAGCCTCAGCGACTCTGCTTTCTCAGCAGATAGATAAAGTACGGCGCACCAATAAACGTCGACAATAATCCCGCCGGGATCTGATACGGAAACAGCACCATCCTGCCGCACCAGTCAGCAAAGACCAGCAACACGCCACCCGCCAGCGCCGAAATCAGCATATGCGGCATCGCCCGGCGAAAACCCATCATACGGGCAATATGCGGAGCCATCAGCCCGACAAAGCTCAACGGTCCAATTGTCATGGTGGCTGTCGCCGTCAGCCCTGCCGCCAGCAGCAGTAACCCCACGCGTGATGGCGTGATAGCCATACCGACAGCCCGCGCCGTATCGCCGCCGAGCGGTAAAATTGTTAGCCAACGGCGGCACAGTGGCGTCATCGCCAGCAGAATCACCATCACAATCCCGGTACGCAGTACCTGCTCTCCGCTCGCGTTATAGGTTGAACCGGAAATCCAGGTCAACACGCCCGCCATGCGCGGATCGCCGCTGGCCTGCAGCATCATCAGCAGCATAGTAAAGGCCGTACTGAGCGCCATACCGGCCAACAGCATACGGTGCGGTGAAAAACCACCGCGCCCGGCGGAAATCATAATGATAAGCAGAGTGCCCGCGGCCCCGAGGCTTCCGGCAGGCAGCAGCCAGCCAAAAGCATTTCCGGGGACCAAAAACAGCATGAGCACCACGCCAAATGCCGCACCGGAGCTAATGCCCAGCACTTCCGGGCTGGCCATCGGGTTGCCCGTCAGACGTTGAATAATACAGCCCGCTACCGCCAGCATCACCCCGGCAATCAGGGCCGCCAGAATGCGAGGCCAGCGCCAGGGCATCAGCTCATCCAGCATCGCGCCGCTGGCCCATGTCCAGCCATGTGCGTCGCGGCCAAACGACAGCGCCACCACGAGGGTTAGCAGCAAGATTACGCCACCTGCCAGCGCAAACATCAGCACATTCTGACGCTCAGCGGCGATGCGATTACTGGCGTTCATATCCGGGGCGCTCATACTCCTCAAGCGCGGCAACAACCACAGTAGCAACGGTGCGCCAATCAACGCGGTCACTGAACCGGTGGAGACTTCCATCCATACGCGGGTCAGCCACAGAATGATTTGGTCGGAGAGCCAGAGGATCAACGCACCAATTAGCGGGGCAAGCCCCAGACGTGCCAGCAAACGACGCGCACCGAGCATTTTCGCCAGCAGCGGTGCAAACAGGCCAATAAAGCCGATAATCCCAACCGCGTTAACCAGTAAGGCGCTGATGACAATGGCCAGCGATAACGCCGCCAGACGTGCCAGCGACAGCGCCAGACCGAGGTTACGCGCCACGCCGTCATCCAGTCCCATCAGTGTCATTGGGCGTAATAACAACAGAGTCAGCATCACACCGCCCAACAGCTGAGGCCACAGACGCTGTACGCCGCTCCAGTCGGTTTGCGTTAACGTGCCGCTGCTCCATAAAAACATGCTTTGCAGCTGATCGTGATGGAAGATAACCATCAACTGGTTAATCGCCCCGCAGTACAGGCTGACCACCAACCCGGCAAGGATTAACGTCACCGGAGAAAGGCGCTTGCCCCAGGCAACGCCAAACACCAGCGCCCCAACGACACATGCTCCCGCCAGCGCCGCAAATTGCGTGGTCAGCGCACCAGGAATAGCCCACAGCGTGGTGACCGTAATGCCCAACTGCGCACCGGTCGCAACGCCCAGCGTGGTTGGCTCCGCCAGCGGGTTACGCAACACCTGCTGAAACAACACGCCGACCAGACCCAGCCCGGCGCCGACCAGTAGCGATATCGCCAGCCTCGGCAGCAGGCTATAGTGAAAAACCATCTGCTCAATGATGTCGATATCCGGTGACCAGATAGCCTGTTGCCACTGACTGCGCGGTAGCGCAACGGAGAAGTTAACCCATGTCAGCCAGCAGGCAGCAACAAACAGCACCAACAACAGCAACGCCGGATGGCGGCTTCGCCTTATCCGGCCTACAAAGCGCCCAAACCGTAGGTCGGATAAGGCGCTTTTCGCGCCGCCATCCGGCATTTCAAGTTTCCTGCTCACGCTTTGCCTCCCAACGCATTATCCAGAATACGGGCAAAATGCATGGCCGATAACGTTGCGCCATAGAACCAAACGGCAGGCACACGTTGAAAACGTCCGCCACGGACAAACGGCATCGCCTGCCATAATGGCGTAGACATCAGCGCAGCCATCTCTTTATCGTTGCCGTGATCAAAGCACAGCACATCGACATCCTTATAAGCAGCCAGACGGTCAATACTCACGGCAGTACTGCCCCAGAAGTTTGTTTCTCCCTGCCAGGCGTTAGGGATCCCATATTCGTCCAGTACGTCCTGGAACAGGCTGTTTGAACCAAACACCAGCATATGCCGCGAATCAAGCAGGGATGTCAGGAGCACGGGACGCGCGCCGCGTTGCATAAAGCGCGGTTTCAGGCTGGCAATAAAACGATCGTACTCAGTCAAATGGCGTTCAGCAGAGGCTTGCAGATTGAACAATTGCGCCATTTCCTGCAGCGACTGTCGCGCAACGGCCAGCGGCTTTTTGCCATCGCTGAAATTAAATCCCCGGCCTGGTGCAATCCGCGCCAGCTTTTCAGGGGAAGGACCATAGCCTGCCGACCAGAGCAGAAATGAGGGCTTCATTTCGGTCAGCAGTTCGAGATTGGGTTCCGTACGTAGCCCGACGTCAATTACCGAGTCCGGCAGAGGAGGCTCACTGACCCACAGCTTGTAGTTAGGGATATCTGCGATGCCGTACGGCGTAATACCCAGCGCCAGCAGCAGCTCTACCGGCAGCCATTCCAGCGCTACAATGCGCTGGGGATCAACCGCCGCGGCGTGCGCCGTATTCATCCGCCACAACAGAGGCGACAGCGCCATCGCCGTAAGCAGCCGCCGACGGGTAATATGAGGTAATCCGATCATTAATAGACAAAACTCACGGGTGCGGCACCGGCCGGATGCGGCAAAATGCCCATCGGGATACCGTAAATTTGTTCCAGAGTTTCACTGCGCATCAGTTCAGCAGGCGTTCCTTGAGAAATCATCTCACCGCCGCGCAGCGCAACGAGGTAATCGCAGTAACGGGCCGCCATATTGATATCATGCAGCACCGCTACCACCGTCAGCCCACGCTGCTGGCTTAAGCGGTGCACCAGCGCCAGCACGTCAACCTGATGGGCGATATCCAGCGCGGAAGTTGGTTCATCAAGCAGCAGACAACGGCTGTCCTGTGCCACCAGCATGGCAATCCACGCGCGTTGGCGTTCCCCACCGGACAGGCTATCGACCAGACGGTGCGCCAGCGGCTTTAAACCTACCAGCGAAATGGCTTCTTCTACTTTCTCTCTGTCGGCAACGCCAAAACGCCCCAGCGCCCCGTGCCACGGATAACGACCAATCGCCACCAGTTCGCGTACGGTCATCCCTTCTGCCTGCGGCAGCTGTTGCGGCAGATAGGCGACCTTGCGGGCAAACGCTTTGCTACTCCAGCTCTCCAGCGGCTGTTCGTCGAGCAGGATTTCACCTTCTGACGGCGGCTGATGACGTCCCAGCATTTTCAATAATGTCGATTTACCGGAACCGTTGTGGCCGATAAGACCCGTCACTTTCCCTACAGGAAAAGTTAATGAGAGAGGATGCAAAAGCGTGCGGCCAGGCACACGAAAGGAGACATTACGCAACGCAAAAGTGGTGTCGGGATGGGATCTGTTTTCCTGCATAGCAGCCAACTTGTAAAACGGGCACGCAAAGCGTGCCCAAAGAGAAATTAGAAACGGAAGGTTGCAGTTGCAACGACCTGACGTTCTGCGCCCCAGAAGCAGCCATAAGTATTGAAGCAGCTGGCGACGTATTCACGGTCAAACAGGTTGTTCACATGCAGCGCCACGTTGGAGCCAGCCATACCAACACGCGCCAGATCGTAACGTACTAACGCATCTACCAGCGTGTAGCTTCCCACTTTGAAGGAGTTTGCCGGATCGCCATAGCTGGAACTAGTATAACGAACCCCCGTACCCAACGTCAGCCCGGAAAGCGCGCCATCATAGAGGGTGTAATCCCCCCACAGTGATGCCATATGTTTTGGCACCTGAGCAGGCGTATTGCCTTTGTAATTGGTGTCGGTGGTGTATTCCGCATCGGTGTAGGTATAAGAACCGACCACGTTAACGCTGGCAGACAGTGCCGCTTTCGCTTCGATTTCAACACCGCGTGAACGAATTTCACCGCCTTCAACTGACCAGATCGATCCATTCGGATCGGCCATCAGGTTGTTGGTTTTGGTCAACTGGTAAACGGCACCGGTTAATACAATCGGACGGTCGCTCGGCACGTACTTCACGCCCGCTTCGTACTGCTTACCTTTAGATGGCGCAAAGATATTGCCGCTTTCCCCAACCTGAGAATTTGGTTCAAACGATTCGCTGTAGCTGAAATACGGGGTCACACCGTTGTCGAACAGGTAGTTAACACCGCCACGCCAGGTGAACTGTCGGTCATCACGGGAGTCCAGCACACCAGAAACGCGGTTCAGAGAGTCCTGTTTAGCCCAGTCGTAACGGCCGCCCAGAGTGACCAGCACCTTATCCCACTGCATCTGATCCTGAGCGTACAGGCCCGTTTGTTCCTGTTTATTCAGAACGCGATAAGCTGCGCCAGGTCCAGGGTGCGAGCCAAAGTCAAAATCGCTACGGTCAAGATTATAGATATCAGACGGCGCTACCGAACCAGCCCAACCGAACCAGGAGTTGATATCGTTACGCATACGCATATAGTCAACGCCGGTCAGCAATGTGTGATCCAGGGAACCGGTGGCGAATGTGCTCTGCAACTGGGTATCAACAGAGAAATTCTGCAATTTTTCATTGTCGTCAACGTACTGACGAGTCAGCGTGTGATCCCAATCTGACTGAGGGATACTGGCGCAAGGACTGTTAGCCGGATCTTTGGTATACAGCGGATCGGAGCACATGCCGTAGCCGTACACGCTTTTCTGCGACACTTTGTTTTGCGCATAACGCAGGTTCTGACGTACGGTAAAGGTGTCGTTAAATTCGTGGTCGAAGCTGTAGCCCACCATCTTCTCGTTACGAGAGTAGGTATTGTTGTCCGCACCTTCGTTGAAATCGGTCGGCAGACGTGAACCATTTGGCAGCTTAGACACGGTCCCCTCTTTCGGCAACCAGCCGTAATAACCGGTTTCCGGCTCGTTCTGGAAGTAGGAGAGGAAGGTGAAATTCGTCTTATCATCCGGACGCCATGTGAAAGATGGCGCGATGGCATAACGCTGTTCTTCTGCGCCCTGCTGCTGCGCATTCGCGGAACGCGCCAGGCCGGTCAGGCGGTATGAGTACACACCATCGTCATCCAGCGCATCGCTGAAGTCAAAACCGGTCTGGAACAGGCTGTCAGTACCCATTTTGAACTGAACTTCTTTCAGCGGCTCCGTTGTCGGGCGCTTGCTGACCATATTCAACAACCCACCCGGGTTGCTCTTTCCGTACAGAACGGAAACCGGACCGCGCATCACTTCGGCGCGCTCCAGCATATAAGGGTCGATGACCGCATCATTGTAGAAGTTGCCCTGCATCTTCAGGCCATTCAGATAGTTATTCTGACTTTGGCCGTCGGCGGCAAATCCGCGAATAATCAGGTAGTCATAGGTATTGGACGCGCCACGTGTACCCACGGCAACGCCCGGGGTGTAGCTGAGCGCCTCTTTGACCGATTTTGGTTGATGCAACGCCATCTCTTCGGCGGTGACCACTGAAATAGACTGAGGAACTTTTTGAATCGGAGTGTCGGTTTTGGTCGCCGTAGCAGACTGTCGTGCAGCGATGGTTGCCGCAGGCCCCCATGCGCTTTCCTGCGGAGCAGGTGCAGCAGTTACGGTGATGGTTTCTTCTTTCGGGTCAACCGCCGCCTGTGCATAGACAGACATGCCGCTAACCGCTGTGGCTACCACTACTGCGATTTTACGCAGTGATGAACTTGGCTGAGCAGTTTTAAGACGCGCCATTGGTATTTCTCTGATGAAAGTGAATGATAACGTAAACGAGAATTATTATTATAACGGCAGCATAATATTCGAAACTCTGGCGAGATAGCAAGCAATACGCGTCCCTACTAAAACTGAGGGGTTAAGAAATAACCAGATGAAAAGAAAGGGTTAATAAATTAGGCTGAAATGTTTTAACGAATAACGTACCGGATGGCAGCCTTAATTCCGTAGGCCTGATAAGCGCAACGCCATCAGGCAAGGCAAACTAAAACCATATAGCGCAAAAAAGAAAAACCCGCCGAAGCGGGTTTTTAGGCTGGCGTTAGTTACCGCCAAACATCTCTTTAATCCAACCGGCTACGCCATCACCGTCCTTCTTCTCCTGCTGCGGCGGTTGCTGCTGTTGAGGCTGCTGTTGCTGCGGCTGCTGAGAAGATTGATCAAACGGATTACCCGACTGCTGCAGCATCTCACCTTGCTGACACAGTGAATCCGGATCGGTGGTCCATACAGGAAGCGTGCGCATACCCCCGCTACAAACGAAGTTACCGTCATAGTCTACGCCCATATCCACCACATCCTCCGGCGGCGTCAACACCAGCGGTGTTGGCGTCTGGTTGGCCAGATAACGCTGATAAATCGACATCGCGCCGCTGGCACCGTACAGCTTGGTTGGCTGGTTGTTATCGCGGCCCACCCAGGTGATGGTCACCTGGCTGCCGTCGATCCCGGCAAACCAGGTATCCACGTTGTTGTTGGTGGTCCCGGTTTTCCCTGCCAGATGCAGACCCGGATACTTCGCGCCAAGCTGGCGACCCGTACCACGCTGAACCACCTGCTGCATAGTCCACAGCGTCATATACGCCGCCTGCGCCGGAACAGCACGCTCGGCCTGTGGGAAGCTCTGGTACAGCACGGTACCATCTTCGGCAATCACCGAACGCAGCGCCGACAGCGGCGCGCGGTTCCCACCGCTGGCGATAGTCTGGAACGCCTGCGCCACTTCGATTGGCGTCAGGTTTAACGCACCCAGCAGCATGGCCGGAACCGGGTTAAGCTGATCTTTCGGCGCACCCAGCTTCAACCAGGTATCGGTTACAGCAGGCAGGCCCAGCGCCATCCCCAGATTTACCGTTGGCACGTTCATTGAACGCGTTAACGCATCCACCAGCATTACTTTGCCGCTTTCGCTATAGCGACGGTCATCGTTCTGCGGTGACCACACCTGGCCGTTCGGCTGACGCAGCGCAATCGGCGCATCGGCAATCCAGGTATTCAGGCGGTACAACTTCGGCTGGCTGAGCGCGGTCAGATAGGTTGCTGGCTTGGCCAGAGAACCAATCGAACGACGCGCCTGCATCGCACGGTTATAGCCCGCAAACTGCGGTTCTGCTCCGCCGACCATGGCGCGAACTTCACCACTAAAGCGGTCAACGACCACAATCGCGGTTTCCAGATCGCTCAGCTTACGCTGTTTCTTCAATACCGGAATGCCTTCCACCGCCGCTTTTTCTGCGGCGTCCTGCGCCACGGAATCAAAGGTGGTGAAAATCTTCACGCCGGAGAGATCTTTAACTTTATCGCCCAGCTTCGCCTGGAGCTCCTGACGCACCATCTGCATAAAGGCAGGCTGCGGGGAGATCACCCCACCACGCGGCTGTACGCCTAGCGGACGCGCGCTCAGCATGTCATACAGATCCTGGTCGATAATCTGCTGCTGCTGCAGAAGACGCAGAACCAGGTTACGACGCTCCAGCGCCAGCTTCGGGTTACGCCACGGGTTGTAGATCGACGCCCCTTTAACCATCCCCACCAGCAACGCCTGCTGGTCGAGGCTCAGCTCTTCTACCGGACGACCGAAATAATAGAGGCTCGCCAGCGGGAAGCCGCGAATCTCGTTATCACCGCTTTGGCCGAGATAGACTTCGTTCATATACAGCTCAAGAATGCGGTCTTTGCTGTAACGCGCATCCATGATCAGCGCCATATAGGCTTCGTTGGCCTTACGCCAGTAGGAACGTTCGCTGGACAGGAACAGGTTTTTCACCAGCTGCTGAGTCAGCGTACTGGCCCCCTGTACCGTACGACCAGCCGTCAGGTTCGCCAGCACCGCACGACCAATGGAATAAAGGCTGATACCGTCATGCTCATAGAAGTGACGGTCTTCGGTCGCCAGCAGCGTATCCACCAGCAGATCCGGGAAGCCGCTACGCGGAACAAACAGGCGCTGCTCACCGTTAGGTGAAGAGAGCATGGTGATCAGACGCGGATCGAGACGGAAGAAACCGAACTGGCGGTTGTTATCCATATTCTCGATGGTGTCCAGATGATCGCCGTCAAAGGTCAGACGCGCACGCACCTGCCCTTCTTTGCTGTCCGGGAAGTCAAACGGACGACGAATCATCTCGATGCTCTTCGCCTGCACGGTAAATTCGCCCGGACGCGTCATCTTCGTCACCTGACGGTACTGCGTGGCCTCCAGCAGCTTCACCATCTCGTTCTTGCCGATAGGCATTTCTGGCTCAAGGTTAACCATACGGCCATAAACTGCCGCAGGAAGCTGCCAGACTTTGCCATCAATACGGCTACGAATTTTTTGGTCCAGATAAACGCCGTAAATGGCGATCAGCACCAAAAAGACAATCGACAGTTTTACCAGCAGCCAGAACCAGCCGCGCTTACCACGAGGCTTACGCCCTTTGCCTTTACCCTTACGCGGCATCGGTTCTTCATCCTCATAGTCATCATCATCATAATCGTCGTCATACTCTTCATCTCTGAGTTGACGACGGCTCACCTTTTGTTTCACCGGACGCGAGGGTTTCCCTTTACGTCCAATTGGCTCGCGGTCATTCCCCGCCATGCTTTTTCTCCGCAACATTCAGGCGCAAGGGCCCGATTCTCTGTTCTTCCGTCCTGCGACAGAAGAAGAAATCTCTCAATTATTACCGCTCTTTCGCCGGATGCGGCATAACGCCTCATCCGGCCTACAGTTACATTACGAATACTTTTTGGTACGCCGCGTTGGCGCGGTATTCGCCGGATCGTCCGGCCAGACATGTTTGGGATAACGCCCTTTCATCTCTTTTTGCACCTCGCGGTACGATCCCTGCCAGAACGCGCTCAGATCGCTGGTCACCTGTAGCGGTCTTTGGGCCGGAGACAGCAACTCCAGCACCAGCGGCACGCGCCCCTGGGCAATGGTTGGGGTCTTTGCTTCACCAAACATTTCCTGCATCCGAACCGCCAATACTGGAGGATTATCCTCATGATAGCGAATGGCAATCCGGCTTCCCGTCGGCACAGTGTAATGCGCAGGCAGCTCACTATCCAGACGTTGCAACATTGACCAGTCCAGTAAACCGCGCAACGCCTGTCCCACATTGAGTGCTTTTAATGCGCGTAACGAGTGCACACCGCTCATGTGCGGCAGCAGCCAGGTCTCCAGCGACGCCAGCAGAGAATCCTCATCTACCGCGGGCCAGTCATACTCTGGCAACCAGTTTGCCGCACATTGCAGACGCAGTCGAAACTGCTCGGCTTCCGACGTCCAGTTGAGCACACTTAGCCCTTTATCGCGAATGCCATTCAACATCGCCTGATGCAACTCCTCTTCCGAGGGTTTGGCCAATGGCTGTACTTTTACCGTGAGCTGACCAATGCGCGACCGACGCAATGCCTTTAACGTTCCCTGAGTCTCATCCCATTCGATGGTGTCGGACTGTTGCAGCAGCTCAGGACATGCCTGCATCAGCGCCTCAATATCCAGCGGCAGAGCCAGCAAAATACGCGCGTCTGGCGCAGCGCTACCCTGCAACAAAAGTGGCGCTATCAGCCATTCATAGCGTCCTGAAGCGTCATCAGCATCCAGCATTGCGCCCATGCCATTCGCCAGTTGATAGCGCCCTTCCTGCCCGCGTCGACGCGCGATCCGATCGGTAAACGCCCGCGCCAGCAATGAGGGGAGCAACGTGCTGTCGGGCTGTCCGCTGCTAACGTTAAGCCGTTTCAGCAACTGTTGACTGCGCTGCTGCCAGGCGGGCTGATTTCGTGAAAACGCCACGGTCAGATCGGTACTTCCGCCGCGCGGCGGCTCTTCCAGAATCGCAGCCAGTTTTGCCGCCGTAGCCGCTTCGGTATTATTTTTGGCACCGACCAGCATCGCCGCTAAACGAGGATCGTTACCCAATGCCGCCATTTTCTGTCCGCGAGCACTGAGCCTGTCGCCCTCAAGCGCGCCCAGCATCTGCAACAGCCGTTTTGCCGCCTGCAGATTGATGGCGGGCGGCGTATCCAGCCAGTTCAGTTGTTCAGGTTCGGTACATCCCCATTGCAGCAACTCCATCAGTAGCCCGGACAGATCGCTCTGCAATATCTCCGCTTCCCCCTGTGCTGCCGCTCTTTCTGCCTGCTCTTTGGCAAGCAGATGCACGCAAATACCGGGCTCCAGACGACCCGCACGTCCCGCGCGCTGAGTCATCGAAGCCTGGCTGATGCGCTGGGTAATCAGTCGCGTCAGACCGGTACGCACGTCATAGCGCGCCACGCGTTCCTGGGCGCAGTCCACCACCAGTCGGATGCCTTCGATCGTTAAGCTGGTTTCAGCAATATTGGTGGCCAGCACCACTTTGCGTTTGCCTTGCGGCGCGGGCACAATCGCCTGACGCTGCTCGGAAAGCGTTAACGCGCCGTACAGTGGACACAGCACAACATCGCTGCCTACACGCGTAGCCAGCTGCTCCTGTACACGCAGGATTTCGCCCACACCCGGTAAAAACAGCAGCAGTGACCCACCTTCATGGCGCAATAGCTCCGCCGTCGCTATCGCTACCGCTTCATCAAAACGCAAATGCGCCGCCAACGGCTGATACCGCCGCTCAACGGGAAATGCGCGGCCTTCAGAAACGATCGTCGGCGCATCGGGCAACATCTGCTGCAAACGCCCGTTATCCAGAGTGGCGGACATAATCAACAGTTTCAGATCGTCCCGCAGCCCTTGCTGCACATCCAGCAATAGCGCCAGCGCCAGATCAGCCTGTAAACTCCGTTCGTGAAATTCGTCGAGGATCACCAGCCCGACGCCTGTCAGTTCAGGATCGCGTTGGATCATCCGCGTCAGGACGCCCTCTGTTACCACTTCCAGCCGGGTCTGCGGCCCTACGCAACTTTGCGCGCGCATGCGATAACCCACGGTTTCACCCGGCTTTTCGTTCAGCAATTCCGCTAATCGCTGCGCCACATTGCGCGCTGCCAGGCGGCGCGGCTCCAGCAAAATAATCCGCCCCGTGATACCGCGATGCTCAAGAAGTCGCAACGGCAGCCAGGTCGATTTCCCGGCACCGGTCGGCGCCGTAAGCAGAACCTGCGGCGAGGCATCAAGGGCGGTAAGCAGTTCAGGCACTACGGCGGCAACGGGCAACGACGTCACAAATGGCTCCAGAGGGTTAACATTCTTCGCGCTGCATTGTAGCATCGCGTTAATTCATAACCGAGTATCCATCATGTCTGAGCCAAAAAGGCTGTTCTTTGCGATTGAATTGCCAGCCGGGGTTCGGGAGCAGCTAATCCACTGGCGGGCCGCGCAGTTTCCCCCTGAAGCGGGTCGCCCCGTCGCGGCTGATAATCTGCATCTGACGCTGGCCTTTTTAGGCGACGTCAGCGCTGAGAAGCAACAGGCGCTGTCGCAGCTCGCGGGGCGTATTCGCCAGCCGGGTTTTACGCTCAAACTCGATGATGCCGGGCAATGGTTGCGATCCCGGGTTGTGTGGCTGGGAATGCGTCAGCCGCCGCGCGGGTTGCTGCAACTGGCGAATATGCTGCGGGCACAGGCCGCACGCAGCGGTTGCTACCAAAGCCCGCAGCCGTTTCATCCACATATCACGCTGCTGCGCGATGCCGGCCACGCGGTGCCAATCCCGCCACCGGGCTTTGGCTGGTCGTTTCCAGTCACGGAATTTGCGCTTTATTCCTCCTCATTTGCGCGAGGACGCACGCGTTACACGCAGTTGCAACGCTGGACGCTGACTGAATAATCAAAGGGACTGTTTATGCAATTTTCTCCACCTTTACAACCAGCAACGCTCATCCAGCGCTATAAGCGCTTTTTAGCGGATGTGATCACACCAGATGGCACAGAGTTAACGTTACACTGCCCAAATACCGGTGCGATGACCGGATGCGCAATGCCAGGTGACACCGTTTGGTATTCGACATCAGAAAATACTAAACGCAAATATCCACATACCTGGGAATTAACGCAAACTCAATCCGGTGAATTTATTTGTGTTAACACGCTGTGGGCCAACAGATTAACGAAAGAGGCGATTCAGCAGGCGTTAATTTCAGAAGTTTCAGGCTACAGCACTTTGAAAAGTGAAGTAAAATACGGCGCCGAAGGGAGCCGCATCGACTTTTTGTTACAGGCAGATTCCCGACCTGACTGCTATATTGAAGTGAAATCAGTCACGTTGGCGGAAAAAGAGCAGGGTTATTTTCCCGATGCCATCACTGAACGAGGTCAGAAGCATCTTCGGGAATTGATGAGCGTAGCGGCTGAAGGCAAGCGGGCAGTGATATTTTTCGCCGTGCTACATTCAGCCATTACACGGTTTTCACCCGCGCGCCATATCGATGCAAAATATGCGCAATTATTAGTTGAAGCACAGCTTAAGGGGGTTGAAATTCTGGTTTATAAAGCGGAACTTTCTGCCCACGGTATGACTCTTAAAGAGCCGTTGCCCATTACCTTGTAATGGTGTAAATATCTGGTCAATTAGTATTCTGGGCGCGTGGGCAAATACGCTTTTCCTCACAGGGTTGTCAAGTGTTACGTTTAGATAATTGCTATCCGGAAAAGCATCTGCTATTTATAGCGACCTGATTTTTCCCCCGAACATGGGGATCGATAGTGCGTGTTAAGGAGAAGCAACATGCAAGAAGGGCAAAACCGTAAAACATCGTCCCTGAGTATTCTCGCCATCGCTGGGGTGGAGCCGTACCAGGAGAAACCGGGCGAAGAGTATATGAACGAAGCCCAGCTGTCGCACTTCAGGCGTATTCTTGAGGCATGGCGCAATCAACTTAGGGATGAAGTCGATCGCACCGTAACTCATATGCAAGACGAAGCGGCTAACTTCCCTGATCCGGTGGACCGCGCCGCACAGGAAGAAGAATTCAGCCTTGAGCTGCGTAACCGTGACCGTGAGCGCAAATTGATCAAAAAGATCGAGAAGACGCTGAAGAAAGTAGAAGACGAAGATTTCGGCTACTGCGAATCATGCGGCGTAGAAATTGGTATTCGCCGTCTGGAAGCGCGTCCTACAGCCGATCTGTGCATCGACTGTAAAACGCTGGCAGAAATCCGCGAAAAACAAATGGCAGGTTAATTCCGGTCATTTTTACCACGTTTACTACAGGCGGGAGCTTCTCCCGCCTTATTATTTGTTAGTCCGCAAAATGAGCGATTCACACTATATAGGCCGCTTCGCCCCTTCCCCTTCTGGCGAACTGCATTTCGGTTCACTAATTGCCGCCCTCGGGAGTTACCTGCAGGCCCGCTCACAGCGCGGAATCTGGCGAGTGCGCATTGAAGATATTGACCCCCCTCGTGAAGTTCCCGGTGCTGCAGATACGATTCTGCGTCAGCTGGAACATTACGGACTGCACTGGGATGGCGATATTTTATGGCAATCCCAACGTCATGATGCCTACCGCGAGGCGCTCGCCTGGTTACATCAACAGGATCTGAGCTATTACTGCACCTGTACGCGGGCGCGTATTCAAAGCGTCGGCGGTATTTATGACGGCCACTGCCGTGAGTTACGCCTCGGACCAGAGCAGGCGGCTGTCCGCATAAAGCAACGCCATCCGGTGATGCAGTTTACTGACCAACTGCGCGGTGAGATTCAGGCTGACCCGCAGCTTGCGAGGGAAGATTTTATTATCCACCGACGCGACGGGCTGTTTGCCTATAACCTCGCTGTGGTGGTTGATGACCACTTTCAGGGCGTAACGGAGATTGTACGCGGCGCCGATCTTATCGAACCCACGGTGCGGCAAATCTCTTTGTATCAGCAGTTTGGCTGGCAAGCGCCTGACTATATTCATCTTCCGCTGGCGCTCAACGAACAAGGCGCTAAACTTTCAAAACAAAATCATGCACCTGCGCTGCCGCAAGGCGATCCGCGTCCGGTGATTATTGCCGCGCTGCGCTTTCTCGGCCAGCGTGCCGATATCCCGTGGCAGGATATGCAGGTTGATCAGATCCTGGAGTTTGCCGTTGAGAATTGGCGTCTGACAGCGGTGCCTGAATCGGCGATCTTAAATCCGGCATTCTCAAATGCATCATGCTGAGCTATGATTAGCCGCTATTTTTACACAGCAACACTTGTTCTGATTGAAGTTTGACACTACCGAGGTGCACTATTTTTACCCGAGTCGCTAATTTTTGCCGCAAGGTGCTAAGCCGCGAGGAGCGCGAGGCTGAGCTCGCCGTCGCCCGTCCACATATGACGGTAATTCCGCGTGAGCAGCACTCTATCTCCCGCAAAGATATCAGTGAAAATGCCCTGAAGGTAATGTACAGGCTCAATAAGGCCGGATACGAGGCATGGCTGGTTGGCGGTGGTGTACGCGATCTTTTGCTGGGCAAAAAACCGAAAGATTTTGATGTCACCACTAACGCAACGCCGGATCAGGTGCGCAAACTGTTTCGTAACTGTCGCCTGGTCGGTCGCCGTTTCCGTCTGGCCCATGTCATGTTCGGCCCAGAAATTATCGAAGTGGCGACTTTCCGCGGTCATCATGAAGGCAGCGAATCCGATCGCACAACATCGCAGCGTGGGCAAAACGGTATGCTGCTGCGTGACAACATCTTCGGCTCCATCGAAGAAGATGCCCAGCGTCGCGACTTCACGATCAACAGCCTGTATTACAGCGTGGCCGATTTCACCGTACGTGATTACGTCGGGGGAATGCAGGATCTCGAAGAGGGCATCATTCGCCTGATCGGTAATCCGGAAACGCGCTACCGCGAAGATCCTGTACGTATGCTGCGCGCCGTGCGCTTTGCCGCCAAGCTCGACATGCGTATCAGCCCGGAAACCGCGGAGCCTATCCCGCGTCTGGCTACCTTGCTTAACGATATTCCTCCTGCACGCCTGTTTGAAGAAGCGCTCAAGCTGTTACAGGCGGGCTATGGGTACGAAACCTATAAAAAACTGCGTGAGTACAGCCTGTTCCAACCGCTGTTCCCAACCATTACGCGCTACTTCACCGAAGACGGTGACAGCCCGATGGAACGCATCATTGCCCAGGTACTGAAGAATACCGATAACCGCATTCACAATGATATGCGCGTTAACCCGGCGTTCTTGTTTGCTGCCATGTTCTGGTATCCGTTACTGGAAGCCGCACAGAAAATTGCGCAAGAAAGCGGTCTGGCCTATTACGACGCTTTCGCGCTGGCAATGAACGACGTGCTGGACGAAGCCTGCCGCTCGCTGGCGATCCCGAAACGTCTGACCTCACTGACCCGCGATATCTGGCAGTTGCAGTTACGTATGTCCCGTCGCCAGGGCAAACGCGCCTGGAAGCTGATGGAGCATCCAAAGTTCCGCGCAGCTTACGACCTGTTAGCGCTGCGTGCTGAAGTCGAACACAACGCGGAATTGCAACGACTGGCGAAATGGTGGGGTGAATTCCAGGTTTCAGCGCCGCCGGAACAAAAAGGCATGCTGAACGAGCTGGATGAAGAGCCAGACGTACGCCGTCGCCATCGTCGCCCGCGTAAACGCGCGCCACGCCGCGAAGGTTCCGCGTGACCAATCGCGTATACCCAATGGATTTCGGGTTGCATCAAGGCGGCGACACAGCGAACTCCCGGGAGCGTACATCAGTACGTGACTGGGATGAGCGAGGAAAGCCAACACAGATGCAGCCTGAAAGACGACGGGTATATATCGCTATTGGCAGCAACCTCGCCTCCCCGCTGGAACAGGTGAATGCTGCCATACAGGCGATCGGTGAAATTCCCGACAGCCGCATTATGGCCGTCTCTTCATTTTACCGCACACCGCCATTAGGCCCACAGGATCAGCCCGATTACCTGAACGCCGCCGTGGCGCTGGAAACCACCCTCGCCCCCGAAGCGTTGCTGGACCATACCCAGCGTATTGAACTGCAACAGGGCCGCGTGCGCAAAGCTGAACGCTGGGGGCCGCGAACGCTGGACCTCGACATTATGCTGTTTGGCGATGAAGTGATTAACACCGAACGTCTGACCGTGCCGCACTACGACATGAAAAACCGGGGCTTTATGCTGTGGCCGTTAGTTGAAATCGCGCCAGAACTGCTCTTCCCTGGCAATACTCCGCTCCGTACTTATCTCGCCCAGAATTACCCTCAACGTCCTGCTCTCTGGTAATACCGTTAATTTCAGACATGCCGCTCGCAAGAGACACTGCGCGATTGTTGCCCGTGTTACTATTCAACGTTGCCCCTCCGCCCGCAACATAACCATAACCATTTTGCACGATAATTAATATTGTATTACTTCATAAATGTACAATACGTTAATATTTTAGATTATTAATTAACACAGAGATTGTTATTTTTTTTAAAAGAAGATTGCATTTTTTCTAATAAATAAAAAAACATCAACCACAGTGATATATCAGATAAAGCATAACCAATCATTCGATTTTTCCTACAAAAAAAACCGCTATTTGGTCAATGCATCAAGCTAAAACATCACCACATCAGATGTTACAAGTATAAAAATGCCAATTCGCTCTCATTCCGACCCTTAAGGAATTCACAAAAACAATAACCATCTAAAAGCATACCCTCATATGAATATGAAAATTTAATATCATTCACATGGAAAATAATTCTATAAAAAAAATCAAATTCATGAATTTTACATCAGGTGCTGATATTTGATTTAATTGCCCCGCAATAATTTATTCATCGGTTATTTTTTAATATTATTAAGTTTAATAAGGACATTTCAAAATGAACAAAACGCTACTCGTTATCGCGTTATCTACCGCTACGCTTTCATCTTCAGCGTTTGCGCTGGATGGTGGTCAGATCGATTTTGCCGGGCTGGTCAGTGATAACACCTGCGTAATGAGCGTCAACAACGGTGCGCAAGATGCACAAATTCAGTTAGAAACGGCCTCCGTGGATGAAGTTAACACTGCTGGTGTGGTGAAAGCAGCCACTGTTGGCGCTAAACCAAAAGCGTTTACTATCAGCGTTGATTGCAGCAAAGCAGGCTTCACCACTCAGACTAAAGCAGACCTGACTATGACCTCACAGTTTCGTAGTAACGGTCAGGGGACTCTGAATAACGACACCACCATTACCAACGCAGCGTCCGGCGTTAACGTGGCAATTCACGAACAGAATCCTACCAGCGGTGCTTATTCTATGGTTACCGTCGATGGTAAAGACGTTCATTCCCAGAACTTTGATACCAATAAGAAAGCGCAGTGGTCATTTGTTGCTTCATACGTAGCTCAAACCAATCCGGCAGCCACACCGGTGGTGGTTCCAGTAGCTGCCGGTTTTGTTAAAACCAACGCGGCCTATACCATCGCCTATAACTAAGTCAGTTTTTTAGTTATTAAAAAGGAAATGGGAAACCATTTCCTTTACTACAACAAACGCAATTAACGTAAGCCATGTTTCATTCACCAGAACAATGAACATAAACACAGAAAATAAATAGAAGCAAACCATTTGAGCTGGTTATTTTACTGGATAAAACAAGATGAATTAATATTACGTAGCGGAAATATTCATTTTCCAGACTAGTAGTATTTTTTATTAAAAGGACGTTTAATTGTGAACAAAAAATTACTTGTTATCTCACTGGCATTTTCTGCGGCAACGATTTCCTCCTCAGCGTTTGCGCTGGATGGCGGCCAGATCGACTTCGCTGGACTGGTCAGTGATAACACCTGCGTGATGAGCGTCAACAACGGTGCGCAAGATGCACAAATTCAGTTAGAAACGGCCTCCGTGGATGAAGTTAACACCGCTGGTATGGTGAAAGCAGCCACTGTTGGCGCTAAACCAAAAGCGTTTACTATCAGCGTTGATTGCAGCAAAGCAGGCTTCATCACTCAGACTAAAGCAGACCTGACTATGACCTCTCCGTTCCACAGCAACGGTCAGGGCACCCTGAACAACGACCCCAGCATTACTAATGCGGCAACCGGCGTCAATATTGCGATTCACGAAGTAAATCCGACCTCAGGCGTTTATTCCATGGTCACTGTTGATGGTAAAGACCTCCATTCACAGAACTTTGACACCAACAAGAAGGCGCAGTGGTCATTTGTTGCTTCATACGTAGCTCAGACTGACCCTGCAGCGACTCCAGTCGTCGCTCCGGTAGCAGCAGGTTTTGTTAAAACCAACGCAGCCTACACCATTGCTTACAACTAATTAAGCACTGTACTTAGTAGTTTTAGCCTAACCCAAGGAAATAACTGCGGTTATTTCCTTTTATCAACACTTAAGGAAAGAAGAGTATGACCAGGATGCGTCATCTTAGCCACTGTTTGCTCTGTACACTGAGCATTGCTTATTGTTCACAGGCTACTGCCGATATTGTCCTGTCCGGGACCCGAATTATTTATAAAGAAGAGCAAAAAGACACCTCCATTCGAATGGAAAACAAAGGACAACGCCCGTTACTGGTACAAAGCTGGTTGGATAACGGCAAAGATAACGAAGATCCCAGCACCATCAAGGTGCCTTTTACTGTCACCCCCCCCGTTTCCCGTATTGAAGCTAAACGCGGTCAGACGGTGAAATTTACCTATACGGGTAGCATTCCACTGCCAAAAGACAGAGAAAGCGTTTTCTGGTTTAACGCGCTGGAAATTCCCCCTAAACCGAGCGAAGCGGATGCAAAGGGTAAGAACCTGCTGCAGTTGGCTTTTCGCACGCGCATAAAACTTTTCTATCGCCCTGACGGGCTGGAAGGCACATCCACAACAGCGCCTGAAAAATTAACCTGGCACGCCCAAAAAGCCGCCACTGGCGCCATCGTGCAGGTAACGAACCCGACCCCTTATTTTGTCTCCTTTAGCGCCGTCACGGTGGAAAGCGCGGGCAAAAAGTATGAGGTGAATGCCACGATGGTTGCCCCTAAAAGCAGCGCCGATTTCACCATTAAGGGCCTGGCTTCACCACCGTCATCAGCCAAGTTGAATTACCACGCAATCAGCGATTTTGGTGGTGATATCAGCGGGCAGGTCTCCCTGTAATTTTTCATTGCCGTTCGCGCTCTAATGTGGAAATTTTATGTCACCCATATCAAAAAAACGTCAATTAAAGCGGCTTACCCGGGCAATTATATGCTGCATATTTGCCTCTAGTCATCTCGCCTGGGCTGAAGAAAACCTGGAGTTTGATCGCACATTTTTGATGGGGAGCTCCGCAGGGGGTATCGACTTAGATCGTTACTCTAACGGTAACGCCGTGCTTCCGGGCATCTACGATGTCGGAGTCAGCGTGAACAATAAAACGGTCGGCAACATGAAGCTGACGTTTATTGATCTCGGCGACAATAAAAGCGCTAAAGCCTGTATTACGCCCTCCATGCTGCTGCGCCTGCATATCAGCCAACCCGAGTACCATGGAAATGAGGGCATTTTACAAAAACGCAGCGACGATATTGAGAATTGCCTCGATCTGCCAAAGCTGATCCCTCTGTCCTCAGTAGAGTACAACGCCAACGATCAGTTGCTGAATATTAGCGTCCCCCAAGCGTGGGAAGAGAAGTCCTATAGCAACTATATCGATCCTTCCTTTTGGGAGGACGGCGTCAATGCCGCCATGCTCTCCTATAACGCTAACGCCTGGCATAATGAATATTCCGATGACTCCGATGATAGCCTCTACACTGGCCTGAACGCAGGGATAAACCTCGCGGGTTGGCATCTGCGTTCCCAAGGAAACTACTCCTGGCGTCGCGATGAAGGCGGCTCATTCGATCTGCAACACAGCTATATCCAGCATGATATTCCGGCGCTGCGTTCGCAGTTTGCTGTGGGCGAACAGGGAACATCTGGAAATACGTTTGACTCTGTCAGCCTGCGCGGCATTCGCTTATATAGCGAAACCTTAATGCTGCCGCCGGTCTTAGCATCATATTCCCCCAGCGTGCGTGGTATCGCCAAAAGCAACGCCAAAGTAACCATCACGCAAAACGGGTATAAGGTTTACGAAACAACCGTACCGCCCGGCCCGTTTGAGCTGACTGACTTCACTCCCGGTGGCTATGGCGCAGATCTCATTGTCACCATTGAAGAGGCCGATGGCTCTAAACATACCTTTACCCAGCCCTATTCCTCATTGGTTCAGATGATGCACCCAGGGGTAGGCAGTTGGGATTTCAGCGTGGGCGAAATTCAGCAAGACGAACTGGCAGAAGCGCCTAACCTGGCCCAGGGGACGTTTTACTACGGCCTCAACAACACCTTTACCGGATATACCGGTTTCCAGATTACCGACAACAATTACTATGCCGGCTTGTTGGGTCTGGGTATGAATACCGTGCTTGGGGCATTTTCATTTGATATCACCCATTCACAAACCAAGATCCCTAACTCAAAGACCTATACCGGTCAGAGTTACCGCATCTCGTGGAATAAATTCTTCGCGCCAACCAATACGTCGTTGAATATTGCGGCCTATCGCTACACCACAGAAAACTACCTCAGCCTGACTGACGCGATGGAACTTATCGATAGCGCAAAACACGTCAGCCACAATGAATATGAGAATATAAATAGCTATAGCCGCCTGAAAGATCAGGTGAATTTGAGTATGAACCAGTCTTTACGCGATGGTAAAAAAGACTATGGTTCCTTCTACCTCACCGGGACCTGGAGCCGCTACTGGGTCACCAATAACAGCCAGAGCAGTTTTTCATTTGGTTACAGCAGCAACTTCAGTTGGGCAAGCTACAGCATCGGCGTACAGCGCACCTACAATGATGATGGAGAACAGGATGACGCCATCTATCTGACGCTAAACGTTCCTCTCGATCGACTCTTTGGTCGCGAATCGGGCAGCGGCGGCTTCAATTCTCTGAGCAGTTCGGTCAACAGCGATCTGAAAGGCAACGATCAGTACAGCATGAACGTTAACGGGAATAGCAAAGATAATCGCTGGAACTACAGCGTAAACAGCAGCTACAACCGGGTGAACGGCGATCAAAATCTTTCCACCATTGGCACATACGCTTCTTATGACTCGCCATGGGGAACCTATTCCGGTTCGGCTTCCGCCAGCAACGACCAATCACGCCAGTACTCTCTGAGTACCGACGGCGGTTTCGTCTTACATCGCGGTGGCGTAACGTTCTCCAGCGACAGCTTCAGTGAAAACGATACGTTACTGGTGGTGAATGCGCCTGGCGCAGAAGGCGCGCGCATCGGTTACGGTAGCAGTACCGTCGACCGTTTTGGTTACGGTGTCTTCAGTTCGCTGACGCCCTACCGGGAAAACACAGTCGCACTGGATATCAGCGATCTGGACAACGACATCGAGATGAAGAGCACCAGTACCACCGTCGTTCCACGTCAGGGAGCGGTGATCTTCAGTACCTTTGAGACCGACCAGCGACGCTCTGCCGTCTTCAATCTTACCCGCAGCGACGGACAGCCGCTACCTTTCGCTGCCAGCGTATTTGACACCAAAGGGATATCCCTTGGCGCAATTGGTCAGGGTGGGCAGGCGTTTGTTCGCGGCGTGGAGGATGAGGGTGACATTATTGTCCGCTGGGCGGTGAAAAATCAGCCGCAAAGCTGTCGCGCGCATTATCAACTTCCGCAAACTCCTGCGGATAAAGGACAGCCGCAGATCGTGAATGCTGCGGTTTGCAAAATGGAATAATCCCGGGGAGAGATGATGAAAGCGCCATTATATAACCTAATTTTCGTCACTGCCCTGGCCCTTTATGGGACAGCGAGCTACGCGCAAGATCTGACAGTCAATTTTGATGCCACCGTGGAAGAAACGACCTGTGCCATGACAGTGAGATCGCTGGGAAGCGCAGCGGCAAGCGGCACTTCTAATGATGGCTATATTCTTACCGTTCCTGAGATGACGGTCCTTGATATCGTCAACCAGACATCAAAAGCAGAAGGAAGCTTCACGTTGTTGCCCACAGAGTGTAATAACGAAATCACTAGCATCATCATGAGCATCAGCGGCAATACCAACGCAGGCAACAGTTATTTTATTGATAATGACAGCAGCATCAGCGGCTACGCCGAAAACGTCTCTATGGCTTTTATACCCAAAGGCGGCACAGATGGGCAGCGCATTAAGCTTGACGGCACCCAGAACGTCACCTGGAGTAGCAACCAGATAACGAATGGCATGGACCTCTCGGTGCAATTTCGTCGCCTGACAAGCACCACTCCCGTCGCCGGGACTTTTCAGGCTAATGCCACCTTCTCCTTTACCTACAAATAAAAAGGACGTTCACAATGCCGCGTATTTTTTCCCTGTGCCTGGCGCTGCTGCTCACGCTGAGTGGACGCCTTGTCGCAGGCACAATGGAACTGACCGTAAAAACCACGATCACCCCCAGTACCTGCACCATGAAGCTGTACGATAACAACAGCCATCAGGCCTCGGTCATTGATATTGGTGACGTCTACGTACCTGAAATAGTCAAAAAAACCAACGTACAACACTTTTCGCTGGTGTTCAGTGACTGTGAAGGGTTAATAAAATCGCAGGCGCTGGTCACACTCAGCGGGCAAACTGGCTGCGGTGGCGCGGCTGGCAACGGCGCGGGCTTTAAAAACAGCCTCAGCGGCACCGATGCCGCCAGCGGCGTAGCGGCTGAAGTCTGGACCACGACCACGCCAGCGGGCGCTGGCAGCACCCAGCTCAACTGCAACACCAAACCAACGTCAAGCGTAGATGTCAGCGGAGCGACCAATAAGCAAACCGTTTCCTGGCCGCTCAGTACGCGTATCGTCTTCGAAACAGGGAAAAGCATTGTCGACCTCCAGCCTGGCGCGTTTTCAACCCAAACCGTTTTCACGGTGGAGTATCAATAACATGATCATCAAGCGTTTATTCGCCTTCATTGCGCCCGTGTTGCTGACTGTACCGTTGCTCAGTGCTGCCGATACTAACATGGAAATAAAGGCCAATATTATTAACCCAAGCTGCCAGATCAGCCTCGATAATAATGGCGCGGTCGACCTGGGTACGGTGAGTCAGGAGTATTTTGCCAATAACGAAACGCCGGAGGATTATCTGGCCGGGGGTAAGAGTTTCTATATTCAGGTGAATGACTGTGCGTCCGTTGGAGGTAAAACGCCGACGCAAATTACCTTCCAGTTTGCCCCGCTATCAGGAAGCTTTTCCCCCTACTCCGGGCAAATATTTGCCAATGAAGATATCACTGGGCCAGATAACGTCGGCGTGGTTATTTTTTCTACTCACGATCCACAAAACATCTTTAACGTACTGAATACCGATGGTACACCGCGCAGTATTTATAACGTTACGCCGGCGGATTATACCAATGCCAACTATACGTTTTATGCCCGTATGCAGAAGGTGGTAGCTTCTCGTTCCGTTACCGGGGGCGCGGTGAAGGCTAGCGTACTGGTTTCCGTCTATTATGAATAATAAGAGATAGCAGATGAATATTTTCTCCAGTGCGTCAAAAAAATGGATTAATGGTGTATGTATTCTGGCACTGTCCTCAATGGTGGGTCTTATACCACAGGCTCTGGCCCATGGCCCTGACACCTATATTGTCGGAAACGATGCCCACACAGGACCGAATGATCGCCTGGGTCCAACCGGAGAGGGCATTACAAACACCACGGTATCCCTCACCGGAAACCAAACGTTTGTTTTCTACAAATCCAGCACGTTGCAGCCGAGCAACGTATCCACATGGGTAACCAACTCATCCAACGATGGCTCAAACAACGGTACGGTTTTTTGTACCACTGAGGATGGTGCGACGGGTGAAGCACTTGTGCTAGAAAATAATTTTCAGGATTCAGGTTTAACCTATGGCGGGCATAAATTACTGAAAACAAATATTCAGGGACTCTATTTCACCTACAGTATTGCCAATATAGGTTCCTGGAATATAGGCTTTACCCCAAACCCACTATGGGTTGGGGATTATTCAACCCCCGTATCACTCATAAAATATGATAAATCGGGAGGTAGCGGCTGCGCAACCGAGACAACCGGGATGGGGTATAAGCCCATTGGCGGTTTTACCGGCGGGGCAACAATCACCTTTTATAACGACGGCACATTTGACCCTAAAGGCACAGAAACGATTTCGCTGTTAAACAACGGTGGGTATTCATACCGCATCTACAACCCGAATCCGGGGGCGGGCATTATTTCTTATCATGTTACCTATACTATTTCGACCAACAACTTTAAAATTTCGCTGCCTACCTGCTCAGCCGCCGTATTGAGCGGAAACAGCGTCAATGGCTCAACGGTTTCGATGGGTTCCTATAGCCCAAACAGCATTATCAACGGCGCCAATCCCGTACCATTCAATATTGAACTGTCGGGCTGCGCGCGTGTACGAAATATCGCGGTAAAGCTGATTAGTTCGGTCACGGGCACCGATACATCATTATTGGGTAACACGCTAGTGACAAATAAAGCCGAAGGTGTGGGCCTGCAAATCAAAGGGCTGGCCAACGATGTGGGTAACGACATGATCCTGATCCCTAACGATGATACCTCTGTGTATCAGGATTACGAGAGCGAAACGGATACATCAACAGGCGGGGTTAGCGGAAACGGTGGTAACATTGTTACCACCAACCAGAGCCTGAAGTTTCAGGCCACTATGAAGCGCGACAGCAACCAGAAGATCCTTTCCGGTAAATTCTACGCCACGGGTATCTTTTCGATCACATACCCCTAAAATCGCCCCCTCCTCTCCCGGCGGGACACCGTCGGGAATTCCCACAAAGGGCTAACGCTTTTCCGCTTCATTCCCCTACAATGCGGCCATTCTATTCATCAATATTATGGCCGGAGAGGTTATGAGCAAACCCACTACTATCGCTGTGCTGCAGAAATGCAAACAAGAGAAAAAGCGCTTCGCCACCATTACCGCGTACGATTACAGCTTCGCCAAACTGTTCGCCGATGAGGGCATCAACGTGATGCTGGTCGGCGATTCGCTGGGCATGACGGTACAGGGGCACGACTCCACCCTGCCGGTCACCGTGGAAGACATTGCCTACCACACCCGCGCGGTACGCCGCGGCGCGCCGAACTGCCTGTTGCTCTCCGACCTACCGTTTATGGCTTATGCCACTCCAGAGCAGGCGTTTGAAAACGCTGCGGTGGTCATGCGCGCGGGCGCTAATATGGTCAAAATCGAAGGCGGCGCATGGCTTACGGATACGGTGAAAATGCTCACCGAACGCGCGGTGCCGGTTTGCGGTCATCTGGGATTAACGCCCCAGTCGGTGAACATCTTCGGCGGCTATAAGATTCAGGGCCGCGGCGATGCCGGACAGGTACTGCTGGACGACGCGCTGGCCTTAGAAGCAGCGGGCGCTCAACTGCTGGTGCTGGAGTGCGTACCGGTTGAGCTGGCGAAGCGCGTCACTGAAGCGCTGTCGATTCCGGTAATCGGCATTGGCGCGGGTAACGTCACCGACGGACAAATCCTCGTCATGCATGATGCCTTTGGCATTACCGGCGGCCATATCCCGAAATTTGCGAAGAATTTCCTCAATGAAGCAGGCGACATGCGCGCCGCAGTGCGGCAGTATATGGCTGAAGTGGAGTCCGGCGTTTATCCGGGTGAAGAGCACAGCTTCCACTAATTTTCTGACCGTGCCGGATGACGACGCTACGCGTCTTATCCGGCCTACGGTACCTCAGGCAACTCAAGGAGTCTTGTCGTGTTAATCATTGAAACCCTGCCGCTGCTGCGCCAGCATATTCGTCGTCTGCGTCAGGAAGGCAAACGCGTAGCACTGGTTCCCACCATGGGCAACCTGCACGACGGCCATATGAAACTGGTCGATGAAGCAAAAGCCCGGGCTGATGTGGTGGTAGTGAGCATTTTCGTTAACCCGATGCAGTTCGACCGCCCCGACGATCTGGTGCGTTATCCGCGTACGCTGCAGGAAGATTGCGAAAAGCTGAACAAACGCAAAGTTGATTATGTCTTTGCACCAGCCGTTGAGGAAATCTACCCGCAGGGTCTGGAAGGTCAGACTTTCGTTGATGTTCCCGGCCTCTCTACCATGCTGGAAGGTGCCAGTCGTCCAGGTCACTTCCGTGGCGTTGCCACCATCGTCAGCAAGTTGTTTAACCTGATCCAACCCGATATCGCCTGCTTTGGTGAAAAAGATTTCCAGCAACTGGCGCTGATCCGCAAAATGGTAGCGGACATGGGTTATGACATTGAAATCGTTGGCGTACCGATTATTCGTGCCAAAGACGGTCTGGCCCTCAGCTCACGTAACGGTTATCTGACGGCAGAACAGCGTAAAATCGCGCCGGGCCTGCACAACGTGATGAACGGTATCGCTGAAAAGCTGATTGCGGGTAATCGTGAGCTGCAAGAAATTATTGCCATTGCGGAACAAGAGCTGAATGAAAAAGGCTTTCGCGCCGACGATATTCAGATCCGCGATGCCGACACGCTGCTGGAGTTGACTGAAACCAGTAAACGCGCCGTAATTCTTGCTGCCGCCTGGCTGGGTCAGGCGCGTCTGATCGATAATCAAAGCGTTACATTAGCCCAGTAGACAGGGGTTAAAAATCGGGCAATACTGCCTGAAGATTTCTCAAAGCAGGCCAGTCACGCCTGCTTAGCCAAGGTAAACGACAGGGTATAGACGTTATGATTCGCACCATGCTGCAAGGCAAGCTCCACCGCGTAAAAGTCACGCAGGCGGACCTGCACTACGAAGGCTCCTGCGCCATCGACCAGGATTTCCTTGATGCCTCAGGTATTCTGGAAAACGAAGCTATTGATATCTGGAACGTGACCAATGGTAAACGTTTCTCAACCTATGCCATTGCGGCTGAACGCGGCTCCAGAATCATCTCGGTGAACGGTGCAGCGGCGCATTGCGCTGATGTTGGCGATATTGTAATTATCGCCAGCTTCGTCACCATGTCTGACGAAGAAGCCCGTACATGGCGTCCGAAAGTAGCCTATTTCGAAGGCGACAACGAAATGAAACGCACTGCAAAAGCCATTCCGGTACAGGTCGCCTGACAGCCCTTACCCCTGCGGCTGATTGACTATCAGCCGCGACATTGTTTCCAGCGAATCCGTCCGCAGGATATACAGCCGCTTTAGCAACATCGGGTTATCGCCAGGCTTTACCTTCCCTTTCGCCGTCGTTACCGCCAAATGAAAACCAGCGTCATGCGCCGCTTTCACCGCCGTCGCGTTATAGCCGCCAAACGGATAGGAAAGATAGAGCACATGCGGATTAAACTGCCCGAGCGCCCGACGGGAGTGTTCAAAATCAAACAGAATATTGTGATAGTTACGGCTGAGTAAAATAGGTCGTCGCTGGCCATCCACCCGATGCAAGAAATGGGTGTGCGACTGGAAATCGAATACATCTTTAATCCCTTCCAGCTCGGAAATACTCATAAACTGCAGCGATTTCGGATCCCACTTTTGCGGGTGACGCTTGATACGTGAGCTAATGATAAACGCCGTCGCCTTAAAGCCATATTGCTTGAGGACGGGATGCGCATAGCGGCTAACGGACTTCAGACCATCATCAAACGTAATAACGACCGAACGCGCCGGAAGGTTCGCGCGATTATTGAGGTAGTCTTCCAACTGATACATCGTCAGCGTGGTATAGCCCATATCGCGCAGCCAGGTCATCTGGTTACTGAACGCGCGCACTGAGGTGGTGGTTGAGGTATGACGAAAACGCGTGTTCTCTTCATCGCGCAGAATATGATGGTAAGTCAGAATCGGGATACCGTTATCCTGCTGGGCATCCAGTGCGCTGATATAGGCCAGCCGCTCGCCGATGCGAATCTGATACCAGGTCTGATTCAGTCTGTCTTTCAACCGACTGAGCACCGGATAACGTAGATTCTCTGCCAGCGTACCAAACGGTGCGCTGCCAACGTCCGGTGCGTTATAGACCGGGGTATCTTTCCAGGTGACCAGGTTCTGATTGCTTAACGGTTTATTTAAGTCACCCAGGCCGTCTTCCACACGCTGACGCCCCTGCACAGGTTCCAGGTGCCCTTTGTCGATGTAGCCTTTGCCAAAACCGAAGTTGAAGGTGTAGTAATCCTTTGCATCCGGTTCAACGGCAATAATCTGTCCGGCGCGTAAATTACCGACAGTCTCCGTCTTATTGCCAATATGCGCCCAGATCACCGCATCCTCCGTGGTTTGCATATAGCGAGCGGGCAAGGCCGCACCTACGCCACCAGAGAAAAGGAGCAACAGAACAAACAGAACGCGCATAACCATATGAGATAACCGAGGCGAGAAACCTCGGCTATTGTAGCAAAAGCATCATCAATACCAATGATTAATACTCATACAAATCATGCTTCAACACGAAGGGGGGATTTTTTTGTTGTTGATGCCAGAGGCTGGAGACTTCGGGGCCGCCAAGCGCGACGATGCAATCGCGAAACGCAGAACTGCTCAGTAATTCCCGCGACGAAAGCATTCGTTCAAGCAATGGATAGCTGATACCTGAAATCACTTCACACTGGGGATGTTTATGACTCATTAACGAGGCTACACGGTATGGCGCAGCCCCGGCCATATCCGTCAGAAATACTACCCCTTCACCAGAGTCTGTGGCATGCAGGGCATGGCACATCATGCGGCTTAACATATTCGAGCTGAGCCCACGCCAGAAACTTACCGCCTGACATTGCTCCAACGGACCGTACTTTTTCTCCAGACGATGCAGCATATCCTGTGCCTTATCGTCATGACAGGTAATTACCCAACCTAACATTGCCTACCTCCTTAGCAGGCAAGTAGTTTATCAGGGTGATAAATCGGTAATGGTGATAAGCATCAAAAGTCTTCCTCTCCCGAGTCAGGAGAGGAAGAAAGAATTAGCTACGTAGGCCGCGTCCGCGCTGAATCAGGTACCAGCACAGCAAGTAAAACGCCGCAATGAACACCACCAGCACGCCAAACGTGGTGACCAGCGGAACATCATGAATACCCAGGAAGCCGTAGCGGAAGCCGCTAATCATGTAGACAATTGGGTTCAGATGCGAAAGTCCCTGCCAGAACGGCGGCAGCAGCGTTAACGAATAGAACACGCCACCCAGATAGGTCAGCGGCGTCAGCACGAAAGTTGGGATCAGGCTGATATCGTCAAAGGTTTTAGCAAAGACTGCGTTCAGCAAACCGGCCAGCGAGAACAGTACCGCCGTTAACACCAGCGTGAGCGCCACAAAGACCCAGGAATGCACCTGGAACGGCACGAAGAACAGTGAAATAGCCGTGACCAGAATGCCTACGCACAGGCCACGCGCCACGCCGCCGCCGACGAAACCGGCAATAATCACGTGCGTCGGCACCGGGGCGACCAGCAGCTCTTCAATATTGCGCTGAAACTTGGCGCTAAAGAACGACGAGGCCACGTTGGCGTACGAGTTGGTGATCACTGCCATCATAATCAGCCCCGGCACAATAAACTGCATGTAGCTAAAGCCATGCATTTCGCCGATACGCGAGCCGATCAGGTTACCAAAGATAATAAAATAGAGCGTCATGGTGATGACGGGAGGCACCAAAGTCTGGACCCAGATACGCATAAAGCGGTGGATCTCTTTCGCCCAGATGCTTTTCAGCGCAACCCAGTAAAGCTGCATCATGCGCGATCTCCTTGTTTTTCATGCACCAGAGAAACAAACAGTTCTTCCAGTCGGTTGGCTTTGTTACGCATACTCAATACCTGAATGCCCTGCGCGCTCAGCTGAGAGAAGACGCTGTTGACCCCTTGTTCACGCAGAACCTCCACTTCCAGCGTGGAAGTGTCGACCAGTCGGTACTGATAACCTTCCAGTTTCGGCAGCGGACTTTTTGGTGCCAGATCGAGGATAAAGGTCTCAGATTTCAGCTTGGAGAGCAGACTCTTCATCGAGGTGTTTTCCACCAGCTCGCCGTGCTGAATAATGCCGATATTACGACACAGCATTTCCGCCTCTTCGAGATAGTGAGTGGTCAGAATAATGGTGGTGCCTTTGTCGTTTAAATCCTTTAAAAAGCCCCACATTGAACGACGCAGCTCAATGTCGACGCCCGCCGTTGGTTCATCCAGAATGAGTAATTTCGGCTCGTGCATCAGCGCACGGGCAATCATCAGACGACGTTTCATCCCACCAGACAGCATGCGCGCGCGCTCGTTACGTTTTTCCCATAAATCGAGCTGCTTTAAATATAGTTCGCTGCGTTTGACCGCTTCTTTATGCTCAACACCGTAGTAACCCGCCTGGTTGACCACGATCTGCTGCACGGTTTCAAACGGGTTAAAGTTAAACTCCTGCGGTACCAGGCCAAGCTGGCGTTTCGCGTTAACCGTATCTTTTTCAAGATCGTATCCGAAGACACTCACCCGCCCGGAGGTTTTATTCACCAGCGAGCTGATTATTCCAATGGTGGTGGATTTTCCTGCGCCATTCGGTCCCAAAAGCGCATAAAAATCACCCGCTTCGACTTGCAAATCTATCCCGCGTAACGCCTGAACGCCACCGGGGTAAGTTTTTTTAAGTTGTTGAAGTTCCAGAGCAATGGTCATGTTTTTATACTTACCTTACGTTCTGACATTTTATATATAGTTTAAATAATGATGGAGTTACCCTATATTAGCCCATCGAATTTATCTGGCTTCGGGTCGTGCTACTCCATGAAAGACATAGATACACTCATCAGCAACAATGCACTATGGTCAAAGATGCTGGTAGAAGAAGATCCCGGATTTTTTGAAACGCTGACGCATGCCCAGAATCCGCGTTTTCTATGGATTGGATGTTCCGATAGCCGCGTTCCCGCTGAACGATTAACCGGTCTTGAACCGGGCGAATTATTTGTTCACCGCAATGTTGCCAATCTGGTTATTCACACCGACCTGAACTGTCTCTCAGTGGTTCAGTATGCGGTGGATGTGCTGGAAGTGGAACATATTATTATATGCGGCCACTATGGATGCGGCGGCGTCCAGGCGGCGATTGAAAATAAAGAACAGGGGCTGATTGATAACTGGTTACTGCACATCCGCGATATCTGGTTCAAACACAGCTCACTGTTGGGCGAAATGCCGCAGGAACGTCGTATGGACACCCTGTGCGAACTGAATGTCATGGAACAGGTCTATAACCTGGGCCACTCAACCATTATGCGTTCAGCCTGGAAGCGCGGTCAGAAAGTGACCATTCACGGCTGGGCTTACGGTATTCATGATGGCCTGCTGCGCGATCTCGACGTCACCGCCACCAGCCGCGAAACGCTGGAACAGCGCTATCGCCAGGGGTTGTCTAACCTGAGTCAGAAACACAGCAACCATAAATAATGTGACATTGCCGGGAGGCGGCGACGCCTTACCCGGCCTACAAACCCGCGCCATCAGGCGCTCCAGCCAATTACTCGTCCAGCAGCACTACTTTGCCAACATACGGCAGATGGCGATAACGCTGGGCATAGTCAATGCCGTAACCGACCACAAACTCATCAGGAATTGAGAAGCCGATAAACTCGACCGGAACATTCACTTCACGACGAGAAGGTTTGTCCAGCAGCGTACAAATAGCCAGGGATTTCGGCTCGCGCAGGCTCAGAATTTCACGCACTTTGGACAGCGTATTGCCGGAGTCGATGATGTCTTCGACAATCAGCACGTCCTTGCCACGAATGTCTTCATCCAGGTCTTTCAGGATTTTAACATCACGCGTGGTAGACATTCCGCTACCGTAGCTGGATGCCGTCATGAAATCGACTTCGTGAGAGACATGCACTTCACGGCACAGATCCGCCATAAACATAAATGAGCCACGTAACAGACCAACCAGCACCATATCGCTGCCGCTGTCCTTGTAACGTTCGTTAATCTGGCGCCCCAGTTCAGCAATACGCGCTTTGATCTCCGCTTCCGGGATCATCACTTCAACAGTATGTTTCATAAACCCTATAACTCACTGATTTTTATCAGTTGACACATCATGCAGATCGAAAGAAAGCGCTTACGTTGATACACCGACTGACAGACGGCGATCCGCTCTAACCACAAAACTTGCGACAGCATACAAACAATTCAGTTGATGAAGTATACCAGTAAAGAGAGCGGGTTCCTCTGATAGTTCACAGGAGAACCCGTTTGCGTCGTTTTTTGTACGCTTATTAATCAAAACCAGGAGCGCACGGCAGCCTGTGGCTAAAACGTTTCCCAGTGCGGATCTTGTGGCGAACTCCCCGCAGAGGTCGCTCGTGGAGTATCCTTAGGTGGTTTTCGATGCTCACCGTTGGAGGCATCGCGAGTGATGCGAAATGCCGCCACGGCCAGGCGTAACTGTTCAGCTTGTTGTTCCAACGAAGCGGCTGCAGCGGCAGACTCCTCTACCAGCGCGGCGTTTTGTTGTGTGACACTGTCCATCTGCGAGACCGCGAGACTCACCTGCTCAATCCCCCGACTCTGTTCCTCCGAGGCTGAGGCGATTTCCCCCATGATGTCCGTCACGCGGGTGACCGCTGCGACAATCTCTTTCATCGTTTTACCCGCGTCCGACACCTGCTGAGATCCCATCCCCACGCTGTGGGTTGAGTTATCAATCAACGCTTTGATCTCTTTGGCTGCCTGAGCGCTACGGCTTGCCAGGGTACGGACTTCACCCGCCACAACAGCAAATCCGCGTCCCTGCTCTCCTGCTCTGGCAGCCTCGACCGCCGCGTTGAGCGCCAGGATATTGGTCTGGAAAGCAATACTGTCGATGACGCTGGTGATCTGCGCAATTTGCTGTGAACTACCGGCAATTTCACTCATCGTGTGCACGACAGTATCAACAACCCGTCCACCACGTGCGGCAGTATCAGACGCATTCTTAGCCAGTTGAGTCGCCTGTTTCGCATTGTCCGTATTTTGCTTCACGGTCGCGGTAAGCTGTTCCATGCTGGCGGCTGTCTCTTCAAGTGAAGCAGCCTGCTGCTCAGTACGCGAAGAAAGATCGTTGTTACCTGATGAGATTTCCGTTGCGCCGCTATGAATCGTTTCTGAGCTGTTACGCACCGACGTGACTGTCGAAATCAGCGACTGTCGCATTTCATCTAAGCCCGTCGCCAAACGTCCCATTTCATTACGTCCCTGGACGTCGAGTTGATGGGTCAGATCACCACGGGTGATAATACGGATATGCTCCATGATCTGCGCCAGGGGTTTTAGCAGCATATGCTGCAACCCACTCCAGATCATGCCCAGAACGATGAGCACAGCGATGACAATTGCCCCTAACGTCCATTGCATGCGGGTAAAGCTGTGCTGATTTTCCGCCGCCGCGTGCTGGAGCAACGCGTTGTTTTCGTTACGCCACTGGTCATAGCTGGCTTCCATTTCATCCTGAGCCTTCTGAGCATCAAGATCACCATAGGCCTGATAGTTATTCGCGCGCAGATACTCTATCGATAACGCCATCACGTCGTGCATCTGCCGATACTGTTTTTCCATTTCAGATGCAATTTGCGGATTCTGCCCCGACACCTGCGGCAATGACTGATAATGCGCGAAGTATCCCTCAGCCTTCTTCATCGACTCACTCGCCGTTTTTAGCAAAGTATCAATGGCCGCCAGTGAGGCCGGATCGCGTTGATTCTTTAAGAAACGAATTGCTACGCGGGTTACCGTTACTCGGGTTTTAATCAGCGTATTGACGCTGTCACTCAGATTTTCCTGTTGGGCATTCAGGGTGCCTGAGTTCTGGAAATTATGGCGATCATTGTTTACCGCAGAATAAAAAAAGCTTCCTGTCACGACCTGTAGCAAACAGAAAATGGCGAGAACCAGAAGAATGCCGGTAATAACACGCACATTTTTAATCATAGTATTTCATCCATTGAACTCACATTGGGTACCCAATGATTATCGGCTTCAAAGGCGATTACTTTATGTGCAATAGAAGAATTTGCAGGAGGAGGGAGTCGTGCGGTGAAACGCTGTAAAGAGACTGTGTCTTATCCGGCCTACGAGAGATTTCTGCAGGCCGGATAAGCACAGCGTAACTTTTTAGACGGTGAAGCCGAGCATCATCCCGGTATCTTCATGCTCTAACAGATGACAGTGCGCCATATAGGCATGCTCTTTTGGCGCGTCGTGGTCAAACTTCACTAACACCTCGCTCACACCACCTTCTACCCGCACCGTGTCCTTCCATCCCGCGCGGTGTGCGGCAGGCGCTTTGCCATTCTCAGACAGAATGCGGAACTGTGTGCCGTGAATGTGGAACGGGTGCAGCATCATGTCGCCCTGACCGGAAATCACCCAGCGTTCGTGCTGACCTTTCGCCGCGGCAAACATCGGTTTATTCATATCAAATGCCTGACCATTAATCCGGTTGGCATTATGGAAGTCGAATGATCCATGCTTCATGTTGCCCATGTCGACATGCTGCATATTCCCCATCTCACCGTGGTTCATATTGCCATGATTCATATTGCCGTGGCCCATATTGTCATTATTCATATGGCCCATCATCTTCCCATGATCCATACCCGCCATGGCCTGACCGCCGTATTTCTTCATCAGCATTTGCATGCCCATCATATCGAGCATCGGATCCATCGACAGCTGCAGCTTGCGCACCGTCAGACCTTCCAGTGATGGCAGCGATGGCATGGATGTCAGCGAATCTGGCAGCGTGCCGGAAGCGGTAATCAGCAACGGTTGAACGCGCATCACCGGGTGCGGTTTATCGAATGGCGCAATCGCCATCCCCATCTGGCTGACTGGTAGAGTGACCAGCTCAAAAGCTTTGCCGTCACTGACATCCACCAGCACTTCAAAGCGCTCGCCCATCAGCATAGGAAGCTCGGTCACTTTTACCGGTTCCGCCAACAGTCCGCCGTCGCTGGCAATGACATACAAAGGACGATTGTCGCTGGCCGCAATGTTCAGTGAGCGTGCGTTACAACCATTCAACAGGCGTAGACGCAACCAGCCACGCGGTGCGGCATGCTGAGGATAAATCGCCCCGTTGGTCAGCAGCGTATCGCCAAACCAGCCGACTGCGGCGGTCATGATGTCCAGTTGATAATCAACCTGCCCATCAGCAGAGAACTGTTTGTCCTGAATAATCACCGGCACATCATCAATGCCCCACTGCTTAGGCAGCATCAGCTTGCGAATCTCTTCATCTTCAATCAGCACCAGTCCGGCCAGTCCCATCGCTACCTGACGGCCGGTCTTTCCATGCTGATGCGGGTGGAACCAGCAGGTTGCCGCGCGCTGATCCGGCGTGAAGGTCACGGAACGTTTCCCGCCCGCCAGGATAATGCCTTGCGGCCCACCGTCGACTTCACCGGGGATTTCCAGACCGTGCCAGTGCAACGTCGTCTCTTCGGCAAGCTGGTTATGGATATCCACGGTCACCGACTGCCCTTTGTTCAGCTTGACCGCAGGTCCGAGTAAATTGCCGTTATATCCCCATGTCGTCGCAGTTTTACCAGCAAAGCTCGATTTTCCGGTTTGCACCACCAATTGCATACGGTTTGAGGCATCCGCGGTTAGCAGATCAGGAATGGGCAATGCAGGGCGGTCTGCGGCAAATACGCTCCGGCTCCACAGAGGTAACGCTGACGCGACGCCCAGCGCCACGGAGTACTTTAAAAAGTCACGACGTTGCATAATCACTTCCTTATATTCAGCAGCTTAAGCAGGCTATCTTTTAAGCATAAGCCTTCCCCTTACGGGAAGGTCAAGTGAACGGCTAATAATAAAGGTCGTCGCTTCGCTCGCAGTATGCTAACGTTTAAATTCCGTGATGCAGTGGTAGAAGCAATGAAGACGTTTTTCAGAACAGTTTTGTTCGGCACCCTGATGGCCGTATGCGCAAATAGCTACGCGCTCAGCGAGTCCGAAGCCGAAGATATGGCCGATTTAACGGCAGTTTTTGTTTTTCTGAAAAATGACTGTGGATACCAGAATTTGCCTAATGGGCAGATTCGTCGCGCACTGGTCTTTTTTGCCCAGCAAAACCAGTGGGACCTGAGTAATTACGACACCTTCAATATGAAAGCGCTGGGTGAAGACAGCTACCGCGATCTCAGCGGTATCGGCATCCCAACAGCAAAGAAATGCAAAGCGCTGGCGCGTGACTCCCTGAGCCTGTTGGCCTACGTTAAATAATCTCCGGCACAACCACGGTTGATATTTCCGTTACTCTGGCTGTACCAGCGTCAGGGCAACGGATTGCGCTTTTAATTCAGTCTGCGCGTTTGGCGGTAGATTCACATCGGTAACAACATCGGTAAAGCGACTGAGCGGCGCGACATTAAACAATGAATGTGCACCGTACTTACTGCTATCCGCCAGCAATACCTTCCGTTGAGCATTAGCAATAATCTCCTGCTTTAATCCCGCTTTGTCTTCCGTTGGCGTGGTTACACCCTTTTCCATACTCCAGGTGTTACAGCTCATAAAAGCAATATCAGGATAGACGCTGCGCAACATTTTCCGGCCAAACTCACCAATACAGGACTGGCTGCTGTCATCGATGCGTCCACCGACGATCGTCACCTCTATCTGACGGAATTCTGACAAAAACAGGGCAATGTGCAGATCAACGGTAATCACTCGCAGCGGCAAATGCGTCAGACATTTTGCCAGCTCCAGCATTGTGGTACCGGCATCAAGCACCACGGCATCGCCCGCACGCACCATTGAGGCGGCAAAACGCGCAATCGCCCGTTTCTCAGCAGGCGATCGCAGTTGCTTTTCGTTTGTGGTTGGCTGCGCCGCTTCAAAGCGTCGTAACGCAACACCGCCGTGGCTGCGGCTGATCACACCCTGTTCATCCAGCTTGATGAGATCGCGCCTGATCGTTGCTGGAGAGGCGTCAACCGCGTCAACCAACTGTTCCACGGTAACCAGCGTATGATTTTTCAAATACGCCACAATCTTATCCAGACGGTGTTGCCCTTTCATAACAGTAAATTACGCCAGTTGCATTGCCAGTTTGATCGATACGGCCATGCTCTCAGATTTTGCTTTTCCCGTCCAGGCGATATCAAATGCCGTACCGTGATCGGCAGAGGTACGAATAAACGGTAAACCTGCTGTGATATTTACACCATCATAGAAACCCAGCAATTTCAGCGGGATATGCCCCTGATCGTGGTACATCGCCACCACCATGTCATACTGACCTTCATAAGCCTGTAAAAACACGGTATCCGGCGGGCACGGACCGTAAACATCCATCCCCTTCGCTTTCATATTCTCAATCGCGGGTCCGACAATACGAATTTCCTCATCACCAAACAGGCCATTCTCTCCGGCATGAGGATTCACCCCCGCAACGGCAATACGCGGGTGCGCAAAGCCTACGCGCTTCAGGAAGGTATCCGCGATACTAATCACCGTTTCGACACGTTGCCCATTGAGCGTATCAAGGAATTTGCGCAGTGCGATATGCGTCGAAACATGGATAACTTTCAGCTTATCGGTGTACAGCACCATCGCATAGTCACGGCTTTCGGTCAGCGTTGCCAGCAGTTCGGTATGTCCAGGATAATTGTGTCCGCCGAGATGCAGCGCTTCTTTGTTCAACGGCGCGGTCGCGATGGCATGTACATCCCCCTTCATCGCCAGTTCAGTCGCCCGCTTCACACAGCGATAGGCCAGATCGCCCGCCTGTGCCTGCACTGTACCAGGGACCAGTTCGTCAGGCTGCGCCAGCGGTTCATCAATCACATGAATCGTATCTGGCGTGAATCTGGCATCGGCGACCTGTTCAATAGCGCGAAATGTTACTCCGTCAGCCAGCCCCTGAGCCTGTAACCGCTGCAGCGTTTTTAGGCACCCGACCACCACCAGCGGTGCACCATTAAGTTCATCTTCGCGTAGCGCTTTAACAATAATTTCCGGACCAATCCCCGCCGGATCTCCCATCGTAATCGCAATTGTTTTAGTTACCACGGTACATCTCCTCAATAAAATACAGCGCATCGCAAAGGGTCGTATCAGAACCGAATCCACCCGCTTTGGTAATAACCGGCAAGTCGTCAATCTCGCTATTCACAAACGTTCCGCACGGAATACAGGGGGCGACCTCACTGTGGATGCGATACCCTTCAGCACCCAACGCACTGGCGACCGCCGTGGCAATATCGCCTCCGGTCAGGAACAAACCGCCGATACGTGCTTGTTCAATAATGCGCAGCGTTATCTCCCCTAGACGCTGGCTCAGCAGTTCTCCCAACTGCTGGCGGCTCATCCCCACGTTGAAACACAGCGTGTCGATCATGTCCCGGTCTTCTGCACATCGACTGGTGCGTAAGATCGTGTGCTGCTGCTGGCTCAGTTGAGCGCAAGCCTGTTCAATAACAGAGTCCATTTCCTGTGCAAATGACGGTGCAACCAACCGCGCGGCATCGATATCAACGACTTTTGCCCGGCCCTGACATACTGCTTTTTCCACCTGACGTCGCGTTGCCTCACTCATTGAGCCAGCCACAACCAACACCGGTAATTCCTGCTTCTCTTGCATAAACGTTGCGGCCGGTAGCGCATTGGCCAGCCCTGCCGCCCCTACGAGCAGCGGCATCTGTTTTTGCTCACAAACCGCCTGTGCAATGAGCGCGAGATCTCGCTCTTCCACGGCATCCACCACCACCATACATTCGCCGGCTTTTGCAAAAGCGCTCAGCAGCGCACTCAAGCTTCCCCGACGCACATCCACCAGCGACACCTCATGTACAGGGACATCACTTTGCAGTGCGACCAGTTCAGCAATACGCGAAGAGTGAATGGGCGTTTTTGGATCGCTGGCGAATTCCGTTTCCAGCAGCGGCACACCATGGACCAGGCACAAGCCATCCTGCGTGGTGCGCCCGGCAGCAGGAATTGCCGCCGCAATCACGGCCAGCGTCTGACCGGCTGTACGCATGGCTGCAGTGACTTCAGCCCCCACATTGCCACGAAATGTTGAGTCTATTTTTTTGTATACCAGCGGTGTTGCTTCGCCCTCACACCATGGCGCTAACGCTTGTTGTACAGCCGCGGCGGCCTGCGTTGCCGGCATCGCCCGGCTTTCCGTATTGATGACCAGAACATCGGCGCGGCGCGACGGTTTCTGCGCTGGGGTCAGCATTACTTCGGTACGCGCCCCTTTTTTCGCCAACTGTACGCCGGTATCGTTAGAGCCCGTAAAGTCATCGGCGATAACGATCATTTTCATGCTTTCTTCTCCTGCACGGTCTGACGAGACTGCCTTTTCGCGACCCACGACGTAAGAATTGGCGTCAGAATGGCGGTTGTAATGACCGACGCAGCAATCAGCGGCGCTGCCGCAGCGGCAACCTCTGCCAGCGAGGGATCGGCCTGTGCTATGGCCAGTGGCGTCGCGACGGCGTTCCCCGCCGTACTGGATGCCGCAGCACCAGCAATACCACTCCCGCCTACCAGACGATCGGCACGAATGTTAAAGAAGCCGCCCACAAAGGTAGTCAGCACACCCAGCAGAATGCCCGCCAGACCACCTTGCAGCAGCATTTCCAGGTTAATACCGGCTCCAAGTGCAAACGCAAAGAAAGGAATGAGCAGTGGACCGCCTTTCGTCAGGAAGTCACGCATATTAGCGTCGAGGTTACCGAGGATCATGCCAACCACCAGCGGAACAAGAACCGCCACCAGCGCCATGATAGGAATATTTGCCATACCCGCCGCGCCCAGCGCGATCATGGTAAAGAAAGGTCCGTCATTCAGAGACAAAATGGAGATCGCGCCAACATCGCGTTCATTGCCAAACTCGCCAACCAGCGCCGCGTAAAGCCCGCCATTGGAGTTACTCATTGCCGCAATAATGGCAACACCGCTTAAGCCAAAGATGCCTTCCGCGCCAAACAGGTGTTCAACCCCGAGACCAATTGCAATCGCGACCAATAACTTGGTCAGCGTAATCGTGCCGCCTTGTAGCAAAGCTTGCGGCGCCGCCTTTACGCTAATTCCCGCGCCCATACAGAGCAGGAACGCGCCAATCAAGGGAGCCGCGCCATTTTTAAATAAAGCAGTGGTGAATCCACCGATCTGCAACGCCTGCGGGGCAAAAGTGTTGATAATGGCACCGATAACCAACGGCACAACCATCATGCCGCCGGGTACGCGTTCTATTGCCTTCTTGATGTTCATGGTCTTCCCGCCTGTTGTTATATTGTGATTAAATAAAATCACAACGATTATATTCAATCAAAATCAGATCACAAACGCGGCAGATCACAGTTTTTGAATGATTAATAAAAATCAAATAATCATTCGGATGAAAAAAAAGCCGGGTTTGTCTCACCCGGCTTCATTGATATCTGAAATATCTCAGGATTGATGCACAAATTCGCGGTATGCCGCCACAACCTGAAGAAAGTCCTCTACACCACAGAGCGAAAAACTTTCTTCGTCGTAGTAGCTCATCCCCTCTTCCATCTCATCGCCAGAGAACTCCAGCTGATTAGCGCGAACCATCACTTCTTCGCCATCCAGCCAGAGCGTGTATTCATGCCCTGCTCGCTGCCAGGAGCGCTCACTGCCCTTAACCGCACGCGCTGCCTGTTCCACTTCATCAAGTAAGGCCAGGTTTTCTTTCACTTCCTCATTAAACCAGTGCCCCACCACCTCGTGGCCCATGGACATACGCACTTTTACCACCCCGGTAATATCGCGCAGAAATTCGTAATCCATAATGTCTTCCTCTACTCCCGGCAATGCGCCAATACCGCATTGCGCCTTGCTGTAATTATCGCAGCAGCGCGGCAGAAAAAAAGCGTAGTGGGTATAAGGAATAGAAATAAAAATGCCCGGAGAAGCAGACTTCTCCGGGCATTGATGCGTTTTTACACAAAATGCTTTAGGGCATTACACCGCGGTCTGGAAAATCACACCATCGGCTTTCTCGGTATACTGAGACAGCTGGTCGAAGTTCAGATAACGGTAAGTATCTACGGCCGTTTTATCTACCTGCGCCACATAGGTCTGGTACTCTTCCGCCGTCGGCAGTTTACCAATCAGCGCCGCAACCGCCGCCAGCTCCGCAGAAGCCAGGTAGACGTTCGCCCCGGTACCTAAACGGTTCGGGAAGTTACGGGTAGAGGTCGACACCACCGTTGCGCCGTCGGCTACACGCGCCTGGTTACCCATGCACAGAGAGCAGCCTGGAATTTCGATACGCGCACCGCTCTTACCGAACACGCTGTAATAACCTTCTTCGGTCAGCTGTGCCGCATCCATACGGGTTGGCGGAGCCACCCACAGACGCGTTGGCAGTTGGCCTTTGTGCGCATCCAGCAGCTTACCAGCGGCACGGAAGTGGCCGATATTAGTCATGCAGGAGCCGATGAACACTTCGTCGATCTTCTCGCCCTGTACGTCAGACAGCAGACGCGCATCGTCCGGATCGTTCGGTGCACACAGGATTGGCTCTTTGATATCCGCCAGATCGATGTCGATCACTGCCGCGTATTCTGCGTCAGCGTCGGCTTCCAGCAACTGCGGATCCGCCAGCCATTTTTCCATGCCCTGCACACGACGTTCCAGCGTACGGCGATCGCCGTAACCTTCTGCGATCATCCACTTCAGCAGAACGATGTTAGAGCTCAGATACTCAACGATCGGCTCTTTGTTCAGCTTAATGGTACAACCGGCAGCAGAACGTTCAGCGGAGGCGTCGGTTAATTCGAACGCCTGCTCCACTTTGAGATCCGGCAGACCTTCGATTTCAAGAATGCGACCAGAGAAGATGTTCTTCTTACCTTTCTTCTCAACGGTCAGCAGACCCTGTTTGATCGCGTACAGCGGGATGGCGTGTACCAGATCGCGCAGGGTGATACCCGGCTGCATTTTGCCTTTGAAACGCACCAGAACGGATTCCGGCATATCCAGCGGCATCACGCCGGTCGCAGCAGCAAACGCCACCAGACCAGAACCTGCCGGGAAGGAAATCCCGATAGGGAAACGGGTATGGGAGTCACCACCGGTACCTACGGTATCCGGCAGCAGCATGCGGTTCAGCCAGGAGTGAATAACGCCGTCGCCCGGACGCAGCGACACACCGCCGCGGTTCATGATGAAGTCTGGCAGCGTGTGATGCGTGTTCACGTCAACCGGCTTCGGATACGCCGCAGTGTGGCAGAAGGACTGCATCACCAGGTCAGACGAGAAGCCCAGGCACGCCAGGTCTTTCAGTTCGTCACGGGTCATAGGGCCAGTAGTATCCTGAGAACCGACGGAGGTCATCTTCGGTTCGCAGTACGCGCCCGGACGGATACCTTTTACGCCGCAGGCACGGCCAACCATTTTTTGTGCCAGAGAGAAGCCACGGCTGCTTTCCGCCACGTCTTTCGCCTGACGGAATACATCACTGTGCGGCAGACCCAGCGCTTCGCGCGCCTTGGTAGTCAGGCCACGACCGATGATCAGCGGGATACGGCCACCGGCGCGTACTTCGTCGATCAGGACTTCGGTTTTCAGCTCAAAGCTTGCCAGCAGTTCGCCGGTTACGTGGTTGCGTACTTCGCCTTTGAACGGGTAAACGTCAATCACGTCGCCCATGTTCATGTTCGACACGTCCACTTCAATCGGCAGTGCGCCCGCATCTTCCATGGTGTTGAAGAAGATAGGTGCAATTTTGCCACCGAGGCACAGGCCGCCGCCGCGCTTGTTCGGCACATGAGGAATGTCGTCACCCATGAACCACAGCACGGAGTTGGTTGCGGATTTACGCGAAGAACCGGTACCGACAACATCACCCACATAAGCCAGCGGGTAACCTTTTTTCTGCAATTCTTCGATCTGTTTGATCGGGCCAACCACGCCAGGCTGATCCGGTTCGATACCTTCACGGGCGTTTTTCAGCATCGCCAGAGCGTGCAGAGGGATATCCGGGCGAGACCATGCATCCGGTGCCGGAGAAAGGTCATCGGTGTTGGTTTCACCCGTCACTTTAAAGACGGTAACGGTGATTTTTTCAGCCAGAGCTGGACGGTTCAGGAACCATTCGGCATCAGCCCAGGATTGCATTACCTGCTTCGCATATTCGTTGCCCGCTTTGGCTTTTTCTTCTACATCGTAGAAGTTATCGAACATCAGCAGCGTTGAAGAGAGCGCTTTGGCGGCAATCGGCGCCAGTTTTGCATCGTCCAGCGCGTCGATCAGCGGATGAATGTTGTAGCCACCCTGCATGGTGCCCAGCAGTTCAATGGCTTTTTCTGGGGTAACCAGCGGGGAGGTGGTGTCGCCTTTTGCGACAGCGGCGAGAAAACCAGCTTTAACATAAGCGGCTTCATCTACGCCAGGAGGAACACGGTTGATCAACAGGTCTAACAGGAATTCTTCTTCGCCCACAGGCGGGGTCTTCAGCAGCTCGACAAGTGCAGCCATTTGGGTTGCGTCTAAAGGTTTTGGCACAATCCCCTGGGCAGCACGCTCAGCTACGTGCTTACGGTATTCTTCTAGCACGACGATATCTCCTCGCTCTCATTGTCATAATGCGGCGCTTTTGTAGATGGGCGATTCTCTTCACGCTCCTGTGAGACAGTAGTTAGTAGGGTAAATGCCCGGTACCGCATAAGGCACAATAACAGGATTTTCATTAAGTGTTAATCCGTTTACAAAAAAGCAACATAAAAAATTGGCTGAATCGTTAAGAATGGTATAGCGACAAGGTGAGGCGAAATTAAGTCAGCTTAAAACCGCCCATAAACGGTTAATTTTCAAGCGCGTTCGGCTGAATATTCCAGCGTTTTTTCCGCCATCACATATAATTGTGTAATAAATACTCACACTCTTTTTCCGGACGTATCTGGTGAATCAACCATAAAAGTCAAAACTGTCTAACACGGGTGAATAATACTCGCGGCAACAGGAACGCCTCACGGCACAGCGCTCGTCTCGTTGGAGTCATTTTATGAAGTTGCCCCTTAAGCCACATCTGCTTGTCCTTTTGTGCAGTGCCGGGCTGTTTGCCGCCTCTGGCGTGATGTTTGTTAAAAGTCGCACAACGGAGCCTGCTGCTCCGGCCCCCGTTGCGCAGCAACCGTCAACACCGGCCCCAGCTCCCGTAGCGGCCCCCGCCCCGGTAGAGCAAACTGCACCCGCCGTGGCACCAACCTACTCAGCAGCACAAATCGATCAGTGGGTTGCACCTATCGCGCTCTATCCAGACTCGCTGCTGTCGCAAATTTTGATGGCCTCAACCTATCCGGCTAACGTCATCCAGGCCGCACAGTGGTCAAAAGACAATCCCAAAATGCAGGGCGATGCCGCCATTCAGGCCGTTGCCAGCCAGCCCTGGGATCCCAGCGTGAAATCGCTGGTCGCTTTTCCTCAGTTGATGTCACTGATGGGTGAAAATCCGCCGTGGGTACAAAGCCTGGGCGATGCTTTCCTCGCACAGCCGAAGGACGTCATGGATTCCGTTCAACGTCTGCGTGTACTGGCGCAACAAACCGGCGCGCTGCAATCAACACCGCAACAGACCGTCACCACCGTGACCAAAGCGGCACCAGCGAAAACCGCCACCAGCACGTCAACAACCAGCACTACCACCACGACAAGCCCTACTGTCATCAAGATTGAATCCGCCGATCCGCAGGTGGTGTACGTTCCAACCTATAACCCGAACACGGTTTACGGTACCTGGCCGAATACCGCCTATCCGCCAACCTATCTACCACCAACGCCCGGTGAGCAATTTGGTAACAGCTTCGTCAATGGTTTAGGCTTCAGCCTTGGTGTCGCCACAACCTATGCCATCTTCAGCAACATCGACTGGGATGACGACGACGACCACCATCATAATGATGACTGGGATAACCATGGCGGCTATAACCGCAACGGTGATAACAACATCAACATTAACGTTGATAACTTCAATAAAATCAGTGGTCAGCGCCTGACAGATGCCAACCGTACCTGGCAGCATAACCCGGCCTACCGTGAGGGTGTGCCTTACCCAAATAGCCAGCTCAATAACCGCTTCCACTCCACTAACACGGCAACCGGGTTAAGTTCGACCCAGCAAAGACCGGTCAACCGTGATAGCCAGCGTCAGGCAGCCCTGAGCCAGATGGAGAAATCGACGGGGAAAACATTCCCGCAAACGGCGCGTACGGGCACGAGAGACGCCCAGCGTCAGGCATCGAATCAACAACTGAAGCAAATTTCCCAACGTAATAACTACCGCGGTTACGATACCAAACCGCAAACCGCGAAGCGGACGAGCACTCAGCAGCGGGAGAATCGCCAGGCAGTCGCCCAGCGACAGGAGAAACGGGTCACGCAACCGGCGCAGCAACGCAATGTACAACAGCGCAATCTTCAACAGCGAACCAGCCAGCCACGCGCCAATGCGCTGAGCGGTAACGACAGTCGCTCCGCCAACTGGCAGGCACAGCAACAGCGAGGTGCCCAGAGCCGGCAGGTCGCCCGTAATCAGCCATCGCGCCAGCCTTCTGGCGGGCGTGCTGAACACCGTGAATTCCGTCATCGTTAAGGGAGCCGACATGAAAAATAAACTACTCAGTGGAATGGTGTTGTTCATGGTTTCGGCCACCGCGATGGCACAACAATCCTTCAGCACACCAGACCAGGCAACAGATGCGCTGGCAAACGCTATCAGTGAGCAAAATGAAAGTGCAATGAGCAACCTGCTCGGGGAAAACTGGCGTGATTTTCTGCCGCCAGAAGGCGTCGATCCTGATGCGGTTGATCGCTTCCTGCGTGACTGGAAGGTACGCCATAGCACTGTCATCGACGGCAATACGGCGCATCTTGTGGTTGGGGACAGCGACTGGCAACTGCCAATCCCGGTCGTCAAAAACGCTTCAGGCTGGCAATTTGATATCAAGGAAGCGGCCGAAGAGATCCTGACCCGTGAGATTGGACGCAACGAACTTGCTGCCATCGAGGCGTTGCACGCCTATGTGGATGCTCAGCAGAGCTATTTTGCGATGAACCAGAAATACGCGCAAAAAATTGTCAGTTCTGAAGGGAAAAAGGATGGTCTGTACTGGCCTGTTTCGCCGGGCGAAGCGCCAAGCCCGCTTGGCCCAGCCTTCAGTCCACAGGAGCCGGGCATGGGCTATCACGGCTATCGCTTCCGGATCCTTCCCGATAAAACCAGCGGTTTTGCCATGGTAGCCTGGCCCGTTAGCTACGATCACACCGGCGTGATGAGTTTTATCATTAACGGTGAAGACAAAGTCTACCAGGCCGATCTCGGTGTTGAATCACAGCAGAAAGCGCAAGCGTTAACCACATTCCATCCGGATAAAAACTGGCAACCTGTAGCACCGTAAAGCGAGGTTAAGCCGTAGGCCGGGTTAGCACTAGCGCCACCCGGCATGTTGCCCGAAATAACGGGTAGCTTCAGACAAAAAAAACGCCTCCGAAGAGGCGTTTTCACAAAAGCGTAAAAATTACTTTTTCTTCGCTTTCGGGTTTGGCAGGTCGGTAATGCTACCTTCAAAGATTTCTGCCGCCAGGCCCACGGACTCGTGCAGAGTCGGGTGCGCGTGGATGGTCAGCGCGATATCTTCTGCGTCACAACCCATTTCGATCGCCAGACCGATTTCGCCCAGCAGCTCGCCGCCGTTGGTACCGACAATCGCACCACCGATAACACGGTGAGATTCTTTGTCAAAAATCAGTTTGGTCATACCGTCTGCGCAATCGGAAGCGATAGCACGGCCAGAAGCAGCCCACGGGAAGGTGGCGGTTTCGTAGCTAATGCCTTTTTCTTTCGCTTCTTTCTCGGTCAGACCAACCCATGCAACTTCTGGTTCAGTGTATGCAATGGATGGGATAACTTTCGGATCGAAGTAGTGTTTCTTACCGGCGATAACTTCAGCGGCAACGTGACCTTCATGAACACCTTTGTGTGCCAGCATCGGCTGACCGACGATATCGCCGATAGCAAAGATGTGCGGCACGTTGGTGCGCAGCTGTTTGTCAACGCGGATGAAGCCACGGTCGTCAACTTCCACGCCAGCTTTGCCCGCGTCGAGGTTTTTACCGTTCGGTACACGACCGATAGCTACCAGCACAGCATCGTAACGCTGAGCTTCGGCAGGGGCTTTTTTGCCTTCCATGGAAACGTAGATACCGTCTTCTTTCGCTTCAACGGCGGTCACTTTGGTTTCCAGCATCAGGTTGAATTTCTTGCTGATACGCTTGGTGAAGACTTTAACCACGTCTTTGTCGGCAGCCGGGATAACCTGGTCGAACATTTCAACCACGTCGATCTCTGAACCCAGCGCATGGTACACGGTACCCATTTCCAGACCGATGATACCGCCGCCCATTACCAGCAGGCGCTTAGGAACAGTTTTCAGTTCCAGTGCATCGGTGGAATCCCACACGCGCGGATCTTCATGCGGAATAAACGGCAGTTCGATCGGACGGGAACCCGCCGCGATGATTGCGTTGTCGAAGTTGATCACGGTTTTGCCGTTTTCGCCTTCAACTTCCAGGGTGTTTGCCCCGGTAAATTTACCCAGACCGTTAACCACTTTCACTTTACGGCCTTTGGCCATACCCGCCAGACCGCCGGTCAGCTGAGTGATAACTTTTTCTTTCCAGGTACGAATCTTGTCGATATCGGTTTTCGGCTCGCCAAAAACGATACCGTGTTCAGCCAGCGCTTTGGCTTCTTCGATAACTTTTGCTACGTGCAGCAGCGCTTTAGAAGGGATACAGCCGACGTTCAGACAAACACCGCCAAGGGTGCTGTAACGTTCTACGATGACGGTCTCCAGACCTAAATCTGCGCAACGGAAGGCAGCAGAGTAACCTGCAGGGCCTGCCCCAAGTACCACGACCTGAGTTTTGATTTCAGTGCTCATCATGACCTCTTAATTTATACCCGTCGTCCAGCGGGTCGTTCTATCCGCCCGTATTTTACAAAATTGTTAACAATTTTGAAACAACAAACGGCAACCGATTTGTCTTTCGCACAATAACCTCACTGACTTCATGAGATTACCAGAAAAAAGCCGGCCGTCGGGCCGGCTTTTTCGCTTACATCACCAGGCGGCGAATGTCAGACAGCATGTTGTTGATGATGGTGATAAAGCGCGCACCATCCGCACCGTCAATTACACGGTGGTCGAAGGAGAGCGAAATCGGCATCATCAGACGCGGCATAAACTCTTTACCGTTCCACACTGGCTCCATAGAGGACTTGGAGACACCGAGGATAGCCACTTCCGGCGCGTTCACAATCGGCGCGAAGTGGGTAGTACCCAAGCCACCGATGCTGGAGATGGTGAAGCAACCGCCCTGCATTTCGCCAGCGGTCAGCTTGCCATCACGCGCTTTCTTGGAGATCACGGTCAGTTCACGAGACAGCTCGGTAATGCTCTTCTTGTTCACGTCTTTGAAGACCGGAACAACCAGACCATTCGGAGTATCAACCGCTACACCGATGTTGATGTATTTCTTCAGGGTCAGGCGCTGACCGTCTTCAGACAGGGAGCTGTTGAAGCGCGGCATCTGTTCCAGAGCTGCGGCAACGGCTTTCATGATGAAGACTACTGGGGTGAATTTCACGTCCAGTTTACGTTTTTCAGCTTCGGCGTTCTGCTGCTTACGGAACGCTTCCAGATCGGTGATATCGGTCTTATCGAAGTGAGTAACGTGCGGGATCATCACCCAGTTACGGCTCAGGTTAGCACCAGAGATTTTCTGGATACGGCCCAGTTCCACTTCTTCGATTTCACCAAACTTGCTGAAGTCCACTTTCGGCCAAGGCAGCATGCCCGGGATACCGCCACCTGCTGCTGCAGTCGGAGCCGCTTCAGCACGCTTGATAGCGTCTTTCACGTAAGCCTGAACGTCTTCACGCAGGATACGACCTTTACGGCCAGAACCTTTCACTTTCGCCAGGTTCACACCGAATTCGCGCGCCAGGCGACGAATCAGCGGCGTTGCATGAACGTAAGCGTCGTTCTCAGCAAACTCAGATTTGCCTTCCACTTTCGCTGCCGGAGCTGCGGCTTGCGCAGGTGCTGGTGCAGCGGCCGGAGCCGGAGCAGCTGCTTGCGCAGGAGCGGCTGCAGGTGCTGCGCCTTCGACTTCGAAGACCATAATCAGAGAACCGGTTTTAACTTTGTCGCCAGTGCTGATTTTGATTTCTTTCACGGTACCCGCGAACGGTGCCGGAACTTCCATCGACGCTTTATCGCCTTCAACGGTGATCAGTGACTGTTCAGCGGCAATTTTATCGCCCACTTTAACCATCACTTCAGTGACTTCAACTTCGTCACCACCGATATCCGGTACGTTAACTTCTTTCGAGCCAGAAGCTGCCGGAGCCGCCGCTGCTGCTGGAGCAGCAGCCTGAGCCGGTGCAGCAGCAGGCGCTGCGCCCGCCACTTCGAAGACCATAATCAGGGAACCGGTAGACACTTTGTCACCCGTGTTGATTTTGATCTCTTTAACGGTACCGGCGAACGGCGCCGGAACTTCCATAGAGGCTTTGTCACCTTCAACGGTGATCAGAGACTGTTCAGCCGCAACGGTGTCGCCCACTTTAACCATGATCTCGGTAACTTCTACTTCGTCGCCGCCGATGTCAGGTACGTGTACGTCTTTCGCCGCAGAGGCAGCAGGTGCTGCTGCCGGAGCTGCTTCTTTCTTCTCTTCTGCCTGAGCAGGTGCAGCAGCTGCTGCACCGTCGGCGGAATCGAAAATCATGATCAGTTTGCCGGTCTCAGTTTTGTCGCCAACAGAGACTTTGATCTCTTTAACGATACCCGCCTGAGGGGACGGAACTTCCATAGAGGCTTTGTCGCCTTCTACGGTGATCAGCGACTGTTCAGCTTCAACTTTGTCGCCTACTTTGACCAGGATCTCGGTGATTTCAACTTCATCAGCCCCGATGTCCGGTACATTGATTTCGATAGCCATTATTCTTTTACCTCTTACGCCAGACGCGGGTTAACTTTATCTGCATCGATGTTGAATTTGATGATTGCATCTGCAACCACTTTCTTATCGATTTCGCCACGTTTAGCCAGTTCGCCCAGGGCCGCTACAACCACGTAGGAAGCATCAACTTCGAAGTGGTGACGCAGGTTTTCACGGCTGTCAGAGCGACCGAAACCGTCAGTACCCAGTACGCGATAATCATCAGCCGGTACATAAGTACGAACCTGTTCGGCAAACAGTTTCATATAGTCAGTAGATGCTACTGCCGGAGCGTCGTTCATCACCTGAGCGATGTACGGAACGCGCGGAGTTTCCATCGGGTGCAGCATGTTCCAGCGCTCACAATCCTGGCCATCACGCGCCAGTTCAGTGAAGGAGGTTACGCTGTAAACGTCAGAACCTACACCGTAGTCGTTCGCCAGGATCTGTGCTGCTTCACGCACGTGACGCAGGATAGAACCGGAGCCCAGTAGCTGAACTTTACCTTTCTTACCTTCGAGGGTTTCGAGTTTGTAGATACCTTTACGGATACCTTCCTCGGCACCTGCTGGCATTGCCGGCATGTGGTAGTTTTCGTTCAGCGTGGTGATGTAGTAGTAAACGTTCTCTTGTTTCTCACCGTACATACGCTCCAGACCATCGTGCATGATGACCGCAACTTCGTACGCGTAAGACGGATCGTAAGAGATACAGTTCGGGATAGTCAGAGACTGAATATGGCTGTGACCATCTTCGTGCTGCAGACCTTCACCGTTCAGCGTCGTACGACCGGAAGTACCACCAATCAGGAAGCCACGAGCCTGTTGGTCGCCTGCCTGCCAGCACAGGTCACCGATACGCTGGAACCCGAACATGGAGTAGTAGATGTAGAACGGGATCATCGGCAGATCGTTGGTGCTGTAAGAAGTCGCAGCAGCCAGCCAGGATGCGCCTGCACCCAGTTCGTTGATACCTTCCTGCAGGATCTGACCTTTCTCGTCTTCTTTATAGTAAGCAACCTGCTCACGGTCCTGCGGGGTGTACTGCTGACCGTTCGGGCTGTAGATACCGATCTGACGGAACAGACCTTCCATACCGAAAGTACGCGCTTCGTCAGCGATGATCGGCACCAGACGATCTTTGATCGACTTGTTCTTCAGCATCACGTTCAGGGCACGAACGAAAGCGATAGTGGTGGAGATTTCTTTGTTCTGCTCTTCCAGCAGCGCACCGAAGTCTTCCAGAGCAGGCAATTCCAGCTTCTCGGTGAAGTTCGGCTGACGAGCTGGCAGGTAGCCATGCAGTTTCTGACGCTGAGCGTGCAGATAAGTGTGCTCTTCAGAACCTTCCGGGAAGGTGATGTAAGACAGGTTTTCAACCTGCTCATCGGTCACAGGAACGTTGAAACGGTCGCGGATATAACGCACGCCGTCCATGTTCATTTTCTTAACCTGGTGAGCGATGTTTTTACCTTCAGCAGTGTCACCCATGCCGTAACCTTTGATGGTATGGGCCAGGATTACAGTTGCTCTGCCTTTGGTTTCCTGCGCTTTTTTCAGTGCAGCGTAGACTTTCTTCGGATCGTGACCACCACGGTTCAGAGCCCAAATCTGCTCGTCAGTCCAGTCAGCAACCAGGGCTGCGGTTTCCGGGTATTTACCGAAGAAGTGCTCACGTACGTATGCGCCATCTTTGGATTTGAAGGTCTGGTAGTCGCCGTCAACGGTTTCGTTCATCAGCTGGATCAGTTTACCGCTGGTGTCTTTACGCAGCAGCTCATCCCAACGACCGCCCCACATGACTTTGATAACGTTCCAGCCAGCGCCCGCGAAGATGCCTTCCAGTTCGTTAACAATCTTGCCGTTACCGGTTACCGGGCCGTCAAGACGCTGCAGGTTACAGTTGATAACAAAGACCAGGTTGTCCAGTTTTTCACGGGTCGCGATGGTGATCGCACCTTTAGATTCTGGCTCATCCATCTCGCCGTCGCCCAGGAAGGCGTAAACGGTCTGTTTAGAGGTATCTTTCAGGCCACGGTGTTCCAGATATTTCAGGAATTTAGCCTGGTAGATAGCACCGATTGGGCCCAGACCCATAGATACGGTCGGGAACTGCCAGAATTCTGGCATCAGTTTCGGGTGCGGGTAGGAAGACAGGCCTTTGCCATGTACTTCCTGACGGAAGTTGTTCATCTGCTCTTCAGTCAGACGACCTTCCAGGAATGCGCGTGCGTAGATGCCCGGAGAGATGTGACCCTGGAAGTACACCAGATCGCCGCCATCTTGCTCGTTGCGTGCGCGGAAGAAGTGGTTGAAGCAAACATCATATACCGTTGCGGAGGACTGGAAGGATGCCATGTGGCCACCCAGCTCGAGGTCCTTTTTAGACGCGCGCAGTACGGTCATGATGGCGTTCCAGCGGATAGCAGAACGAATACGACGTTCCAGCTCCAGATTGCCCGGGTATTCCGGTTCATCTTCAACGGCAATAGTGTTTACATAATTGCTGGCCCCTGCACCTGCCGCTACTTTCACGCCGCCTTTGCGGGCTTCTGAAAGCAGTTGGTCGATCAGATACTGAGCACGCTCAACACCTTCTTCACGGATGACCGATTCGATCGCCTGTAGCCAGTCGCGAGTTTCGATCGGATCCACGTCATTTGGGAAACGTTCTGACATGGGGGTATTCCTTATCTATCTAATACGTTGAGTTATCTGGAACCTGTCCCATTACGTTCTCGCCAGAGAGCGTAATAAGACAGGTTCTGCGTTTAGTTGCCGCGCACTTTATATGGCGCTTGATTTACAACATCTTCTGGTTAACGTTCTACCAGAAAAATCACTAATTCTTTCGTTGCTCCAGACGGCGTAAGGCGCGTTCACGACGGCTTTCCTCACGGCTTCTGTCCAGCAGGATCTCTTCGATAAACGCCAGGTGACGGTGGGACGCTTCACGCGCCTCTTCCGGCTTCCCGGCAATAATTGCTTCAAAAATACGGGTACGGTGACTGCTAACCAGTGGCAGCATTTCACGACGCGCATACAGCAATTCGAAGTTTTGCCGAACGTTCTGGGCCAGCATCGGCTCCATACACCTTAGCAAATGGAGCAGCACCACATTGTGTGCCGCTTCGGTGACAGCAATTTGATACTGGAGTACCGCATCAGATTCGCCGTCAAGATCGCCGGACTGTTGAGCAAGCTCGATCGCATGGTGGAGTTCACGGATACGCGTTTTGTCTTCATCCGTGCTGCGCAGTGCAGCGTAATAAGCCGCAATACCTTCCAGCGCATGGCGCGTCTCAAGCAGGTCAAACTGGGATTCAGGATGGTCGGAGAGCAGCTCTACCAGTGGGTCGCTAAAGCTCTGCCACAGGCTGCTCTGAACAAAAGTGCCACCGCCCTGACGACGAAGCAGTAAGCCCTTCGCTTCAAGGCGTTGGATCGCCTCGCGTAAGGAGGGGCGGGAGACGTCGAACTGTTTTGCCAGCTCGCGTTCCGGTGGGAGTTTTTCTCCGGGGCGAAGTGTCCCCTCAAGAATTAAAAACTCCAGCTGCTGCTCAATCACATCGGAGAGTTTTGGTTGGCGGATTTTGCTGTAGGCCATGATTTCCTGTCTTAAGCCATTTGCCCGGAGTCAATTGGTCTTACCAATTTCATGTTCTTGACGCTAAAGTAACAAAGTATTCACCTTCTGTCCATACAGGTTTTGATTGAAATCAGTAAAGGAGGCATATTTTAACAACATTACAGAAATAACGTTTCAAACATGTAACTATGCACAAATGTTAAATTTACCCACCTCGTGGTAGTTTTAACGGAATTGAAACGAAAAATTATCTCATCTGAACCGATTCACCTGCTTATTTATCGATATATCAACCACTATTAATGAATAGAAATTCAAAATGGAAATTTTGTGGTAGATAAACTCGAATTTACAAATGGTTTCTTTTTATTCAAGTCGTCATCTTCCCCGCATAAAGCAGGTGCATTCGCGCTCGCATATCATTATTCTGATCAAGACAAAAGTATTAAGGCAACATTTTATCAAAAGCATCTGTAAACAAATTAATACAACAAACGGAATTGCAAACTTACACACGCATTGCTGCGTAGTTCAAAAAATAAGCACTCGAAATATGAAGAGTAAAACCACACACGAGGTTTCATGATGGAAAGTCAACAGCATGGCGATCAGCTCAAGCGCGGCCTTAAGAACCGCCATATACAGCTAATCGCGCTGGGTGGCGCGATTGGTACCGGGTTATTCCTCGGTAGCGCATCCGTTATCCAGTCTGCAGGACCGGGTATTATTCTGGGTTACGCTATTGCCGGCTTTATCGCCTTTTTGATTATGCGTCAGTTAGGTGAAATGGTGGTTGAAGAGCCCGTTGCAGGCTCATTTAGTCACTTTGCTTATAAATACTGGGGCGGTTTCGCGGGGTTCTCTTCCGGCTGGAACTATTGGGTGCTGTACGTATTGGTTGCCATGGCTGAGCTAACTGCCGTGGGTAAATACATCCAGTTCTGGTACCCGGAGATCCCAACATGGGTGTCTGCGGCTGCCTTCTTTGTGCTGATCAACGCCATCAACCTGACCAACGTGAAAGTGTTTGGTGAGATGGAGTTCTGGTTCGCCATTATTAAAGTCATTGCCGTCGTAGCGATGATCCTGTTCGGCGGCTGGTTACTGTTTAGCGGTAACGGCGGCCCGCAGGCCAGCGTCAGCAACCTGTGGAGCCAGGGTGGCTTCCTGCCGCACGGCTTCACCGGACTGGTGATGATGATGGCTATTATTATGTTCTCTTTCGGTGGGCTGGAGCTGGTCGGGATCACCGCAGCAGAAGCGGATAACCCGGAGCAAAGCATTCCCAAAGCGACCAACCAGGTTATCTACCGTATCCTGATTTTCTATGTGGGTTCGCTGGCGGTTCTGCTTTCCCTGATGCCGTGGACGCGTGTCACGGCCGATACCAGCCCGTTTGTCCTTATTTTCCACGAGCTGGGAGACACCTTTGTTGCTAATGCCCTGAACATCGTAGTGCTGACTGCCGCCCTTTCTGTTTATAACAGCTGCGTATACTGCAACAGCCGTATGCTGTTCGGTCTGGCACAGCAGGGCAATGCACCGAAAGCGCTGATGAACGTCGACAAACGCGGTGTACCGGTGAACACCATTCTGGTTTCCGCACTGGTGACGGCTCTGTGTGTGCTGATCAACTACCTGGCACCGGAATCCGCCTTTGGCCTGCTGATGGCGCTGGTGGTTTCCGCACTGGTGATCAACTGGGCAATGATTAGCCTGGCACACATGAAGTTCCGCAAAGCCAAACAGCAGCAGGGTGTTACCACCCGCTTCCCGGCGCTGCTCTATCCGCTGGGTAACTGGGTGTGCCTGATTTTCATGGCTGCAGTACTGGTGATTATGCTGATGACGCCGGGTATGGCGATCTCGGTGTACTTAATCCCTGTATGGATTGCCATTCTTGGCATCGGCTACCTGTGTAAACAGAAAACGGCCGGCGCGGTTAAAGCGCATTAATCCCCCCTCCCCCCACCTGCGTCAGGTGGGGGTTGTTACCTGTCTCACACTTTCCCACTCACGACTGTTTAGTCCATATCAGCGGCGTTATCCTGCAACGCAAAAACACCGGTGCCGGACAATAATTCTCTCCATATCTCATTAATGGAGTGCAGTTGATGGAAACCAGTAAGCTCACGGTGAAAGAAAAGATCGGCTATGGAATGGGCGACGCCGGATGCAACATCATCTTTGGCGCCATCATGTTGTTTGTTAACTATTTTTACACAGACATTTTTGGTCTGGCACCTGCACTGGTCGGCGTATTACTGCTCTCAGTACGCGTTATCGACGCCGTTACCGACCCTATAATGGGCGCGATGGCCGACCGCACTCGTAGTAAATATGGTCGATTTCGTCCATGGCTTTTATGGATGGCTTTCCCGTACGCATTATTCAGCGTACTGATGTTTACCACCCCTGAGTGGACCTATAACAGCAAAGTTATCTATGCGTTCGTTACCTACTTCCTGCTATCTATTACTTATACAGCGATCAACATTCCCTACTGCTCGCTCGGCAGCGTCATCACCAACGATCCGAAGGAACGCGTCGCCTGCCAGTCATATCGCTTTGTGTTGGTAGGCATTGCAACCCTGCTGCTGTCCCTCACCTTGCTGCCAATGGCCGACTGGTTCGGCGGGGAAGACAAAGCCAAAGGGTATCAGATGGCGATGGCGGTTCTGGCTTTCATCGGCATGTGTATGTTCCTGTTTTGCTTCGCTACGGTCCGTGAACGCGTACGCCCTGCTGTCCAGACCAATGACGATTTAAAAGCCGATCTGAAAGACGTGTGGAAGAACGATCAGTGGGTAAAAATTCTGCTGTTAACATTGTGCAACGTCTGTCCTGGCTTTATTCGCATGGCTGCCACCATGTACTACGTGACATGGGTTATGCAGCAAAGCACGCAGTTCGCAACGCTGTTTATCAGTCTTGGTGTGGTCGGCATGATGATCGGCAGTATGCTGGCGAAGGTATTAACCGATCGCTGGTGCAAACTTAAAGTCTTCTTCTGGACCAATATTATCCTGGCGATTTTCTCTGCCGCGTTTTACTTTTTCGATCCGAAAGCCACCATGATGATTATGGTGCTCTACTTCCTGCTCAACATCCTGCATCAAATTCCTTCTCCGCTGCACTGGTCGCTGATGGCGGATGTCGATGACTATGGCGAGTGGAAAACCGGTAAACGCATCACCGGGATCAGCTTCTCCGGTAACCTGTTCTTCCTGAAACTGGGCCTGGCGATTGCCGGAGCGATGGTCGGCTTCCTGCTATCCTGGTACGGCTACGACGCAGGGGCGAAAGCGCAAAGCGACTCTGCCATTAACGGTATTATGCTGCTGTTTACCATCATACCGGGCGTAGGCTACCTGATTACCGCAGGCGTGGTTCGTCTGCTGAAAGTTGACCGCGAGTTTATGCAACAAATCCAGACAGATTTAGAAAAGCGCCGCGCCAACTACCGTGAACTGAATGAATACCACGATATAAAAACGACTGAAACCGTAAGGAAAGCCTAATGAATCAGTGGCCAAATCCCTTTATTGAACAGCGTGCCGATCCGTTTATCTTACGTGACGGTAGCCACTATTATTTCATTGCTTCAGTACCCGAATATGACCGACTGGAGATACGCCGGGCCGACTCGCTGGAAGGGCTACGCACCGCCGCCCCGGTTGTCGTCTGGCACAAACCAGAAAGCGGCCCCATGAGCCAACTCATCTGGGCACCCGAAATCCATCATCTGGCAGGCAAGTGGTACATCTATTTTGCTGCCACCCACACACAGTCGCTCGACAAGCTGGGGATGTTCCAGCATCGCATGTTTGCGCTCGAATGTGCCGACGCCGATCCGCTGACCGGACAGTGGACGGAGAAAGGTCAGATTAAAACGCAGTTTGATACCTTTGCGCTTGATGCCACCACCTTTAACCATCAGGGAAAACAGTGGTACCTCTGGGCGCAGAAGTCGCCCGATATCGCCGGAAACTCCAATATCTATCTCGCTGAGCTGGAAAATCCATGGACGATTAAAGGCGAGCCGGTCATGCTAAGTCATCCTGAGTATGACTGGGAATGCCGGGGTTTTTGGGTCAATGAAGGTCCTGCCGTCATGGTTCATGGCGATAAGCTGTTTATCAGCTATTCCGCCAGCGCCACCGATGAGAACTACTGTATGGGATTATTGTGGATTGACCTCAACGCCGATCCGCTCAACCCGCAGAACTGGCACAAATCACCGCGCCCGGTCTTTACTACCAGTTATGAAAACCGCCAGTTTGGGCCAGGACACAACAGCTTTACACAAACGCCGGAAGGTGAAGATGTGCTGGTGTATCACGCGAGAAACTACACCGAAATCGAGGGCGATCCGCTGTACGACCCAAACCGCCACACTCGTCTGAAGCTCGTGCGTTGGGACGAAAACGGCATGCCAGATTTTGGCATCCCGCCTGCTGATACGAACTAAACCGCTGCACTGCCCGGTGGCGCTAACGCTTACCGGGCCTACACGTTTTTTCATTGTAGGCCGGATAAGCATTAGCGCCATCCGGCACAACGCTATACTAATGCCCCATAAATGGTGAGCACCGCAATAACCACCACCACCACAAACGAGGTTTTCTTCGCCAGCGAAACGGCGGCTTTTGGCGTTTCGACTTTATCGGTGTGCGGTTCACGCGCCAGCGAGAACTGCGCCAGACGCGTAAGCACCTGATATTGCGACGTGTGCAGATCCGCAAGCGAGGCAAACCAGGCCGGCAGCGCTTTCTCACCATGTCCCAACAGCGCATAGACCACGCCCGCCAGACGCACCGGGATCCAATCCAGCACATGCAGGATCGCATCAATACCTGATTGCAGACGCTGGTGCGGTGTCTGATAGCGCGCCAGCCAGGACTGCCAGGCACGTAAAAAAGCATAACCAACCAGCGTCACAGGTCCCCATGGACCACCGACAATCAGCCAAAATAACGGCGCCAGATAAAAGCGGAAGTTGTTCCATAACAACGCGTTCTGCAGTTCGCGCAAGAATTCACGCTCATCGCAGTCCGGCGGAACCCCATGGATAAGCGTCAGCTCGCTGGCCATCGCATCACGGGCGTGAGCATCATCGCGAGCAGCCGCGTTCAGGTAAGCGTGATAGTGAAGGCGCGCCTTGCCTGCGCCGATGCACAGCAAGCCAATTAAGATCCACGCCACCAGCAACGGAACGTTAAACAACAGCCCATGAAGTGCGCGCAGTAGCAGAAACGTCACTCCCATCGCAATCAGAGTCATGCCTACCGTACGCATCATCGAAAAATGCTTAATCCGACGGAAAAAAGCTTCAATCCGGTGATCAAGCTGCCAGTGCTCACCCAGCTTAAACAGGCGTTCAACAATCAACACCAATAATGTTGTAAACAGCGTCATGTCATCTCCTTGTGCGACGAGGGGGTGACCAGGGCGCGGAACCTTGCCCAGTCAAAGGACGGCCCGGGATCGGTCTTACGCTCGGGCGCAATATTGCAATGTCCTGTCATGTTGTTAGCAATGGCCGGATAACGCGTAATCAGAGTATTCGTCACGGCAGCCAGTTGCTGATACTGCGCATCGGTATAGGCCAGCGTATCCGTCCCTTCCAACTCAATACCAATTGAAAAATCATTACAGCGTTCTCGCCCTTGATAGCTCGACACACCCGCATGCCAGGCGCGTTTATCAAAAGGCACATATTGCACGATTTCACCGTCACGGCGAATCAAACAATGGGCCGAAACACGCAGATGGGCGCTCCCGGCAAAATAAGGATGGGCGTTGGGATCAATCGTGCCCGTAAACAGCGCGTCTATCCACGGGCCGCCAAACTCGCCGGGCGGCAGGCTGATATTATGCACCACCAGCAGAGAAGGGTTTTCGTCATCCGGGCGGCAATCGTAATGCGGAGAGGAAACGCGTCGCGCCTCTGCCAGCCAGCCCTCGTCTAACAACATGCAGAATCTCCTTATTGGTGGTGCTCATATCAGGTTCAGGGTAGCATGTTTCCACCTTATGATTCGTTAGCAATTTGGAGTTTTATCATGCCGCCTCGCCGCTATAACCCTGACTACCGACGTGACGCGCTGTTGGAACGCATAAATCTGGATATCCCTGCCGCTGTAGCTCAGGCGCTGCGTGAAGATTTAGGCGGAGAAGTTGATGCCAATAACGATATCACCGCACAGCTTTTACCCGAAGACATGCGCTCCCATGCCACCGTAATCACCCGCGAAGATGGCGTTTTTTGTGGAAAACGTTGGGTGGAAGAGGTCTTTATTCAGCTGGCTGGCGATGATGTCAACATCACCTGGCATGTTGAAGATGGCGACAGCATAAAGGCCAATCAGCCGCTGTTTGAACTGGACGGCCCTTCCCGCGTTTTACTGACCGGTGAACGTACTGCGCTGAATTTTGTGCAGACGCTTTCAGGTGTAGCGAGCGAAGTGCGTAAATACGTCGACCTGTTAGCGGGAACCAAGACCCAACTGCTGGATACGCGTAAAACCCTGCCGGGACTGCGTACCGCGCTAAAATACGCCGTATTGTGCGGCGGCGGCGCGAATCATCGTTTGGGGCTGTCCGACGCCTTCCTGATTAAAGAAAACCACATTATTGCTTCCGGCTCGGTACGTCAGGCCGTCGAAAAAGCCTTCTGGTTGCACCCGGATGTGCCGGTTGAAGTCGAAGTAGAAAGCCTGGATGAACTGGACGACGCGCTGAAAGCCGGGGCCGATATCATCATGCTCGATAACTTCGAAACTGACCAAATGCGCGAAGCGGTAAAACGCACCAACGGCCAGGCGCGTCTGGAAGTGTCGGGCAACGTCACCCATGAAACGCTGCGCGAATTTGCCGAAACCGGTGTGGACTTTATCTCCGTTGGCGCGCTGACCAAACATGTTCGCGCACTCGATCTCTCCATGCGATTTCGCTAATTGCTAATTGTATTGCCCGATGACGCTTCGCTTATCGGGCCTACTACACAGGTTTATTCTGTAAGCCGAATACGGCATTTACACCACCACCCGGCAGTTTCTTCGAGTCTCTTCGCAAATACATTGTCTGACTCTGTAATTTCGTAAAAATCCTCTGAACCCACTTTCCCGTTTTGTTTTTTGTCCCTCGCCGTCCTCCCGTGGGTTTGCCAAAGTAGCGCCAGCAAACTCAAGGAGCGAACGATGAACAAGCAACGAGGCTTTACGCTTATCGAACTCATGGTGGTGATTGGCATTATTGCCATCCTTAGCGCCATCGGCATTCCGGCATATCAAAACTATCTGCGCAAAGCCGCGCTGACGGACATGCTGCAAACCTTTGTCCCCTATCGCACGGCGGTTGAGCTCTGTGCACTGGAGCATGGCGGAACAAATACCTGCGATGCCGGAACGAATGGTATTCCCTCTCCAACAACTACCCGTTACGTATCAGCCATGAGCGTTGAAAAGGGAGTTGTCAGCCTTAGTGGGCAGGAAAGCCTGAACGGGCTAAGCATCACCATGACGCCAGGTTGGGACAATGCCAACGGCATTACCGGCTGGAACCGAAACTGCGTCATCCAGAACGACAGCGCATTGCAGCAGGCCTGTGAAGACGTTTTCCGCTTTGATACCCACTAAGGAACAGAGATGAATACCACCCAACTTACGGCACTATGCCAACGTTATCAGGGAATATTACTGGATGCAGACAATGAAGTGGTGCATATCGCCGTCGTAGACGCCCCATCACACGAACTGCTGGATGCGCTGCATTTTGCCACCACCCGACGCATCGACATTGTCTGCTGGACATGTCAGCAAATGGAAGGCCACACGCATACACCACAGAAAATGCTCCCGGCAGTAGTCACGAAAAGCAGCGCCAGCGCGGCAGACTTGCTGAATCAGACGTTTCATTCCGCGCTGACGCAACGGGCTTCTGATATTCATTTTGAACCCGAGGAAAATCACTATCGAATCAGATTACGCGTAGATGGCGTGCTTCACGCTTTACCAGAAGTCACGACCGAGATGGGCATTGCCATCACCGCAAGGTTAAAAGTATTAGGCAGCCTGGATATCGCCGAGCATCGGCTTCCACAAGACGGACAATTTACCGTTGAGATTTCAGGAGAGCCGGTCTCGTTTCGCATCGCCACCCTGCCCTGTCGCTACGGCGAAAAAGTCGTGTTACGGCTACTTCATCAGGTCGATCAGTCACTGGAGATCGCCGCGCTGGGAATGCAAGACGCGCAGCTGGCCGCATTTTCGCAAGCCTTGCAGCAGCCTCAGGGGCTGATTCTGGTTACCGGGCCTACCGGAAGCGGCAAAACGGTCACGCTGTACAGTGCGCTGCAAACCCGAAACACCCCGGATGTGAATCTTTGTAGCGTGGAAGATCCAGTAGAGATCCCGATCGCAGGTCTCAACCAGACGCAAATTCACCCACGCGCCGGCCTGACTTTTCAGGGAGTCTTACGTGCTCTGCTGCGCCAGGATCCCGACATTATCATGGTGGGTGAAATCCGCGATGGCGAAACGGCCGAAATAGCCCTTAAAGCAGCGCAAACCGGCCATCTGGTTCTTTCTACGCTGCATACCAATTCCACCAGTGAAACGCTGGTGCGCCTGCAACAAATGGGTGTCGCACGCTGGATGATCGCCTCCGCGCTGACGCTCGTTATTGCACAGCGGTTGGTCAGAAAGTTGTGCCCCCATTGCCGACAACGTCAGAGTACGCCTATCACGCTCCCGAAATCTGTCTGGCCTACACCACTACCGAATTGGCAGGCCCCTGGCTGCAAACATTGTTATCACGGATTTTATGGCCGTACGGCATTGTTTGAAGTCCTCCCGGTTACTCCGGCATTACGTCAGAGTATTGCCAGTGGCACATCCGTAGACGAAGTGGAATCTGATGCTCAGCAATCAGGAATGAGAACGCTTTTCGAGAATGGCTGTCAGGCCGTCGAGCAAGGGTTAACGACATTTGAAGAGCTGATTCGTGTACTGGGCATGCCCCATGTCCGCTAAACAGCTTTGGCGCTGGCAAGGCATTAACAACGAAGGTAAATCGCTGGAAGGAACGCTATGGGCCGATACCCGACCGTCATTGATGCTGACTCTTGAGGAACAACAGATTACGCCGCTGCGCATTAAACGTATGCGTGTCAAAATCTCGCACTGGAGCCGAACAAGAAGTGCCGAAACCATACACCAGTTGGCGACATTGCTAAAGGCAGGGTTAACGCTCTCAACAGGGCTAGCTCTGCTTGCTGAACAGCATCCCAGCACTCAATGGCAGGCGCTACTGCGTACGCTGGCTTACGATATGGAACAGGGCATAACCCTCTCCGCCTCGTTATCACAATGGCAACACGTTTTTCCGCCCCTTTACCAGGCAATGATCCGTACCGGAGAACTTACGGGTAAGCTGGACGACTGCTGTTTTGAACTCGCCTACCAGCAAAAGAAACAACAGCAACTTGCTGATAAAGTTAAAAAATCCCTGCGCTATCCGATCATCATCATAACAATGGCGGTGATGGTCGTATTTGCGATGCTGCAGTTTGTACTCCCTGAGTTTGCCGCTATCTACCAGACGTTCAACACCCCGCTACCGGCGCTCACTCAGTGGATTATTACCATCGCACACTGTAGCAGCCAATGGGGATGGCTGGCGGTAGCGCTTGGCCTGGTAGCAGTTGCCACACATCATTTGATAAAGCAGAAACCGTACTGGCTCATTCTGCGCCAGAAATTGCTGCTCAGCCTCCCGGTCATAGGGCCGATGGTGAGAGGGCAAAAACTCACGCAGATCTTCACTGTTCTGGCGTTAACGCAAAATGCAGGCATTCCCTTTTTGCAGGGGCTTGAGAGCGTTACCGAAACGCTGGCTAACCCTTTCTGGTCTCAACGTTTAGCACTGGTTCAGCAGGACATCAGCTCTGGAAAACCGATCTGGTTAGCGCTTAAAAATAGTGGTGAATTCAGCCCATTGTGTATACAGCTGGTCAGAACTGGTGAAGCTTCCGGCTCGCTGGATGCAATGCTGCGCAATCTTGCTCATCACCATGGCGAGAAAACCCTGGCTCAGGCTGAGAATTTGGCTGCATTACTTGAGCCTGCGTTGCTGGTCATTACGGGGCTTATCATCGGTACGCTGGTCGTCGCGATGTATTTACCGATTTTCCATCTGGGAGATGCGATGAGCGGGGTGGGATAGATTCAAATGCCTGATGACGGCGTAACGCCATCAGGCATTTCACAGAACTAGCTGTTCTTACAGGCTATTGAAAACACGGTTTTCTTGTTCCTGTACACGAATAAACGTTGTACGTTTGGTCAGCTCTTTCAGACGGGATGCGCCCACATAGGTACAAGCAGAACGCAAACCGCCGAGGATATCGCGAGCGGTATTATCAACCGGGCCGCGCAGTGGCAGTTTGACGGTTTTACCTTCTGCAGCGCGGTACTGTGCAACACCACCTACGTGACGCGTCATGGCAGATTCAGAGCTCATACCGTAGAACAGCATGAATTTCTCACCGTTCTCTTCAACAATTTTGCCGCCACTTTCTTCATGACCAGCCAGCATGCCGCCGAGCATCACGAAGTCTGCGCCGCCACCGAACGCTTTTGCCACGTCACCCGGCATTGTGCAGCCGCCGTCGCTGACAATCATGCCACCCAGACCGTGGGCTGCATCGGCGCATTCAATAACCGCAGAAAGCTGTGGATAGCCAACGCCAGTTTTTACACGCGTGGTACATACAGAACCTGGGCCAATGCCAACTTTGACAATATCAGCACCGGAGAGCACCAGCTCTTCGCACATTTCACCGGTGACCACATTGCCCGCACAGATCGTTTTTGTCGGCCATGCTTCACGCGCTTTCGACACGAACTGAACAAAATGCTCTGAGTAGCCATTGGCCACATCAATGCAGATAAAGTTCAACGCGGGGTTGAGCGCCAGAATCTGTTTAGTTTTTTCGAAATCTGCATCAGACGTACCGGTTGAAACCATTACGTGTTTAAGCACATCGGCAGAGCTCTCTGCGATGAAGGCGGCCCAGTCTTCAACAGAATAGTGTTTGTGCACGGCGGTCAGGATGTCGAAGGATGCCAGTGCCGTTGCCATGGCAAACGTCCCGACAGTGTCCATGTTCGCGGCAATAATAGGTACGCCGGACCAGGTCTGACCTGAATGCTTAAAGGTAAATTGACGTTCCAGCTCAACATCGGAACGGCTTTTGAGAGTAGAACGCTTAGGGCGGATAAGAACGTCTTTGAAACCTAACTTCAGATCTTCTTCGATACGCATGTGCGGATTCCTGGGGTTAATGGCGAAAAATCGAAACTCACAACTCCAGTGACGCTATCATACGCACTAATCAATGCCGCGCAAGACTGCGAAATTCTCTTTTTTTACGCTACAATCCCATAAATTTACCTGGCGAATAGTAGGTTAATCCTGCAGCAGCCTCGCCTTCGCACGCATAACTTTTAACTGTTTGATAATCAAACTTAAACTCCAGGATCGGCATCTATGAGGTATACGGTAGCCTTAACCGGCGGCATTGGCAGTGGTAAAAGCACCGTTGCAAATGCGTTCGCTGACCTCGGAATAAACGTCATTGATGCAGATATTATTGCGCGCCAGGTGGTTGAACCCGGCACACCTGCTCTTAAGGCGATCGAAGAACATTTTGGTTCCGACGTTATAGCCGCAGACGGATCGTTGCAGCGACGCATTTTACGCGAACGCATTTTTTCCAATCCTGAGGAGAAAAGCTGGCTGAATGCTCTGCTTCATCCGCTTATTCAGCAGGAAACCCAGCGTCAGTTTCAGCAAGCAACCTCTCCTTATCTGATATGGGTTGTTCCTTTGCTGGTGGAAAATTCGCTGTATAAAAAAGCCGACCGCGTACTCGTGGTGGATGTCCCCCCCGAAACCCAGCTCAGACGCACCATGCAGCGTGATGACGTCACGCGTGAGCATGTTGAACAAATTCTTGCTGCCCAGGCAACGCGTGAAGCGCGGCTGGCCGTGGCAGACGATGTTATTGATAATAATGGCGCACCGGAAGCCATCGCCTCGGATGTCGCCCGCCTGCACGCGCTCTATTTGCAATGCGCGTCGCAGTTTGTCTCACAGGAAAAACCGTAATGCACACCCAGGTCCTTTTTGAACACCCTCTCAATGAGAAGATGCGTACATGGCTGCGCATTGAGTTTTTAATCCAACAGCTCTCCGTTAATTTGCCCATTGCTGACCATGCCGGCGCTCTGCATTTTTTCCGCAATATCGGAGATTTACTGGATGTATTTGAACGCGGCGAAGTCCGTACCGAACTCCTCAAAGAACTGGAGCGACAGCAGCGTAAACTCCAGGCCTGGGTCGAAGTTCCCGGCGTCGATCAAAGCAGAATAGACTCTTTGCGTCAGCAGCTAAAAAGTGCAGGTAGCATTCTGATTTCTGCCCCGCGCATTGGACAGACGCTGCGCGAAGATCGTCTGATTGGTCTCGTACGTCAGCGTTTAAGTATTCCTGGCGGGTGCTGCAGTTTCGATCTGCCGACTCTGCATATCTGGTTACACCTGGCACAGTCGCATCGTGACGCGCAGGTTGAAACCTGGCTTGCCAGCCTGAATCCGCTCAATCAGGCGCTGTCGCTGGTACTGGATTTAATTCGCAACTCAGCGCCGTTTCGTAAGCAAACCAGCCTGAATGGTTTTTATCAGGACAACGGCGAAGATGCAGATCTGCTGCGCTTACAGCTGCCGCTTGATTCGCTGCTTTATCCGCAAATTTCTGGTCATAAGAGCCGTTTTGCCATCCGCTTTATGCCGCTGGATAGCGAGAATGGTCAGGTGCCTGAGCGCCTCGATTTTGAACTGGCGTGCTGTTAAGGAGTCAACATGTCTGAACAAACCATCGTCAACTGCCCAACCTGCGGCAAGCCTGTAGTATGGGCTGAGGTCAGTCCGTTTCGCCCATTCTGCAGCAAGCGCTGCCAGTTAATCGATCTGGGAGAGTGGGCCGCAGAAGAGAAACGCATCCCAAGCTCTGGTGATCTGTCAGAAAGCGACGACTGGAGTGAAGAGCAGAAGTAATTCTGCTAAAACGGTGGGTCGGATAAGGCACGCCGCATCCGACATTTTATGTTGTTTTGCCTGGTGGCGCTGCGCTTATCAGGCCTACGAACTAAAACGTAGGGCGGGCAAGCGTAGCGCCCCCGCCATAATTTGCCGGATGCGGCGTTGCCTTATCCGGCCTACAGCACCATTAGCCAGCTATCAGCTTTTCAATGACCGGTGCATTCGCGGGCGGGAAATCCTGCGCATTCAGAGCATCTTGCGCAATCCACTGCGCCGGTTGCCCCTCTTTTCCCCACGGCTCGCCTTCCCAGCTTTCAACCAGCCAGAACCACAGAGTGATATGCCTGTCCGGAAACTGATACTCCAGCTTTTCGAACAATGAGCTTTGAGTCGGCGTGATCCCCACTTCTTCCTGTAGCTCGCGAATCAGCGCCTGCTCCGGCGTTTCGCCCGCTTCAATTTTCCCGCCGGGGAACTCCAGCTTATTGGCCATGTGGGCATCAGCCGCACGCTGGGTGATAAAAATTTCATGTTGCTGATTACGAATAATCCCGACGGCGATTTGCAGTATTTTCATCTTTATCGTCCATAAAAAAGGCGCAGAATTCTGCGCCTTTTCAGTAAGTTATTTTCTTAGCTCAGACGTCCGTGGCACTGTTTGTATTTTTTGCCAGAGCCGCAAGGACACGGATCGTTACGACCCACTTTACGATCGCCAGTTTGTGCTGCCAGCTCTTCTGCCGCGGCAGAATCGTCGCCTTTATGACTCAACTGCTGCATCTGCGCTAAGCGCTCAGCTTCTTCACGACGCTGCAGCTCCATGGCTTCGACTTCTTCAGGCATACGCACCTGAACTTTGCTCAGGGTGCTGATCACTTCATATTTCAGTGATTCCAGCATTGACGCAAACATAGAGAAGGATTCACGCTTGTATTCCTGCTTCGGATCTTTTTGCGCATATCCACGCAGGTGGATACCCTGGCGCAGATAGTCCATCGCAGCAAGGTGCTCTTTCCACAGGGAGTCGAGAGTTTGCAGCATCACGCCTTTTTCGAAGTGACGCATCATCTCCGCGCCCACTACTTCTTCTTTACGCTGATAAACTTCGATGGCGTTTGCCAGGATACGTTCACGCAGCGTTTCTTCGTGCAGCTCAGGCTCTTTATCCAGCCACTCTGAAATCGGCATCTCAAGATCGAAGTCGTTTTTCAGACGTTCCTGCAGACCCGGGATATCCCACATTTCTTCCAGAGACTGCGGCGGAATATAGGCATCAATAGTTGCTTTGAAGACATCTTCACGGATGCTGTTGATGGTTTCGCTAACGTCAGTTACGTCCAGCAGTTCGTTACGCTGGGTGTAGATAGCACGACGCTGATCGTTGGCAACGTCATCATATTCCAGCAGCTGCTTACGAATATCGAAGTTGCGGCTTTCCACTTTACGCTGCGCGTTAGCAATTGCTTTGGTCACCCATGGGTGTTCAATGGCTTCGCCAGGCTTCATACCCAGTTTACGCATCATGCCTGACACGCGGTCAGAGGCAAAAATACGCATCAGCGCATCTTCCATCGACAGATAGAAACGGGAAGAGCCCGCATCACCCTGACGACCCGAACGACCACGCAGCTGGTTATCGATACGGCGAGATTCGTGACGCTCGGTACCGATAATATGCAAGCCACCGGCAGCTAATACCGCGTCATGGCGAACCTGCCACTCGGCTTTAATCTGCGCGATTTGTTCCGGAGTTGGGTTTTCCAGCTCGGCAACTTCCGCCTGCCAGCTACCGCCCAGTACGATATCGGTACCACGACCGGCCATGTTCGTCGCGATAGTCACGGCTGACGGGTAACCCGCCTGGGCGACGATTGCAGCTTCGTTGGCGTGGAACTTGGCGTTCAGAACATTGTGTTTGATACCCGCTTTGCTCAGCTCGTTAGACACTACTTCCGATTTTTCAATGGAGATAGTACCTACCAGCACCGGCTGGCCATTTGCAGTACGTTCTTTAATATCTTCAATGATCGCCTGAATTTTTTCCGCTTCGGTCATGTACACCAGATCCGGTAAATCCTTACGGATCATCGGACGGTTGGTCGGCACAACCACGGTATCCAGTTTGTAGATGGAGCTAAATTCAAACGCTTCAGTGTCGGCTGTACCGGTCATACCGGCCAGTTTTTCGTACAAACGGAAGTAGTTCTGGAAGGTAATAGATGCCAGCGTCTGGTTCTCGTTCTGGATCTCTACGCCTTCTTTAGCTTCAACAGCCTGGTGCAGACCATCGGACCAGCGACGCCCCTGCATGGTACGACCGGTGTGTTCATCGACGATGATAACTTCGCCGTCTTTCACGATGTAGTCTACGTCGCGGGTAAACAGCACGTGCGCACGCAGTGCGGCAGTCACGTGGTGCATCAGCATAATGTTGCCTGGAGAGTACAGTGACTCGCCCTCGTCCATAATGCCTTCGTTAACCAGCAGCTCTTCAATCAGTACCAGACCACGTTCGGTCAGGTTAACCTGGCGCGCTTTCTCATCAACTGAGAAGTGGCCTTCGCCCTGGAACGTGTCGGAATCTTCCTTCTCCTGACGGATCAGGTGCGGGATGATTTTATTAACTTTTTTGTACATTTCCGAGCTGTCTTCAGCCGGGCCGGAAATGATCAGCGGCGTACGCGCTTCATCGATCAGGATGGAGTCGACTTCATCGACCAGCGCATAGTGCAGTTTACGTTGAACACGCTCTTCCGGACTAAACGCCATGTTGTCACGCAGGTAGTCAAAGCCGTATTCGTTGTTGGTACCGTAAGTAATATCGGCGTTGTAGGCTTCACGCTTGGCTGGCGCAGGCAGGCCAGACATGTTGATACCAACGGTCATGCCGAGGAATTCAAACAGCGGGCGGTTATTTTCGGCATCACGCTGAGCCAGATAGTCGTTCACGGTAACCACGTGTACGCCCTTCCCGCTTAATGCGTTCAGGTAGGCTGGCAGCGTCGCGGTAAGGGTTTTACCTTCACCAGTACGCATTTCCGCGATGCAGCGATCGTTAAGCACCATACCGCCCAGCAGCTGAACGTCGAAGTGACGCATACCGAACACGCGTTTACTCGCTTCACGCACTACTGCGAACGCTTCCGGGATCAGGCTCTCAACGCTGGCACCTTTTTCCAGACGGGCGCGGAATTCAGCGGTCTTCGCTTTCAGTTCATCATCGGAGAGTTTTTCCATCTCCGGTTCCATCGCGTTGATGACATTGACCACTTTACGCATACGACGCAGCGTACGCTCGTTACGGCTACCGAATACTTTCGTTAATAATTTGATTAGCATAATAAAATCTCAAACGCCCCGCGGTGCGGAGTCAAAAATTATAAGTTGGAAGGTTCTTTTTTAGCTGAGGCGTTGAGGACCAGCGCGGATACCCTGCAGCTGGCTGATCCAGACCGGAACGCTAAACGCGGCCTGAGAGGTAAAGTGTGCGTATGTCACGCGACTTACTGTCGCGGGCGGAGTGCCTTCTTGCGTCAGCATCGCGCTGAGCGTATTCAGTAACGCAAGATGGTGCGCCTGGATTGGCAATGGCTCTTCGGCAACGGGCAACGCCTGAGGTGCCATGGCAAAAGAAAGATGGCGGATAACCGTACGAATGGCATGTTGATGCCAGTAATCGACGGTAAAATTTGGGCGGCGATTAGTCGCTTCCAGCAAAGCAAGCTGGCTAAAGTTAACTTTAGCGCCTTGATCGTGATTGCTGGCGGTCGCCTTCGCGGGGGTATTAGGTTCAGCAGCATTACCGAGCGCGGGCAGGCCAAAACTAGCCGCGACCATCCCCAACAGGAGATGCGGCCAGAAGTACCGTCTGCCTAACTGTCGCCAGCGCGTCAGTATTCCACTCACGTTATTGCCACCTGATATACCCTGCGTTTGGGGTTACAAATGCAAAACCATTTTTTGCGCACAAATCTTACCATTAATGCGTTCGCACCACAGCAGTAATGACAGCAAGTCGCGGGTAAATATGCTTAAGAAAGCAGCGATCGAACGGTATTTTAATCTACCTGTGGGGAAAAAGTCGCTTCAGATAAGGTGGTTTGCACTCGGAAGATAAAAAAACGACTGGCTCACCTGGCCGGAGAGAGTGCCAGATTTACCAGTCGAATTTATGCGACAGCGTATGTCGTTATGCCAGTACGGTCGATGGTGCTTTGAACGCCAACGGCAGTTCTGCATCGTCCTGGAAGGTCACATATTCCCAGGCTTCCTGTTTTGCCAGGACCGCCTGTAACAGTTTGTTATTCAATGCATGACCGGATTTATACGCGGTAAATGCACCAATAATGTTGTGACCACACATGAACAAGTCACCGATCGCGTCGAGCATTTTGTGACGAACGAATTCATCTTCAAAACGCAGGCCGTCTTCGTTCAATACGCGATAATCGTCAACAACGATGGCACAATCGAAGCTGCCGCCCAGGCACAGGCCGCGGGACTGCAGATATTCGATATCACGCATGAAGCCGAAAGTACGCGCACGGCTGATCTGACGCATGAACGCATCCGCAGAGAAGTTCATCGCGTAGCGCTGCGTGCTGGAGTCGATCGCCGGATGGTTAAAGTCGATGGTGAAATCCAACGTAAAACCATTATACGGCTTAAACTCAGCCCACTTATCGCCATCTTCGACACGAACGGTCTCTTTGATGCGAACAAATTTTTTGGCGCTGCTCAGTTCTTCAATACCTGCATCAAGCAGCAGATAAACGAACGGAGCGGCACTGCCATCCATGATCGGGATTTCCGGTGCGTTAACTTCAATAACGATGTTATCGATACCTAAACCCGCCAGAGCCGCATTAAGGTGCTCTACGGTTGAAATCCGTACATCATGCTCATTGACCAGACACGTACAGAGCATGGTATCACGCACAGATTTGGCATCGGCCGGGAAATCTACCGGAGGATTCAAGTCGGTGCGACGATAGATGACCCCGGTGTTGGCCGGCGCAGGGCGTAATGTCAGGGTGACTTTTTTGCCGGTATGCAAACCGACGCCAGTCGCCTGAACGATACGTTTAAGAGTCCTTTGTTTGATCATCGTATAATCTCGCCAAATTACCTATCCAACCGAAGTGTACTATACATTCGGTGGGCCAGTTTAGCACAAAGAGCCACAATTCCCAAATTCCAGCTAATTCTTAATCAGCTTGCTTACGCAGGAATGCTGGGATATCCAGATAATCCGGCTCTTTGGTGGTTTGCGGCGTATTGTCGTTAACCACTTTCGCTACCGGTTTCTGCTCTTGCGTCAACGGCGCCATGCCGTGCTGCTGGTAACGATCCATTACCGGCTGCTGTACCTGCTTGTTGGTCACCAGAGTGATTTCAGGACGTTTGTCCATACCAATTCCAGTTGCAACAACGGTGACGCGCAGTTCGTCGTTCATATCCGGGTCCAGAGAGGTACCGATAACCACGGTCGCATTATCCGATGCAAAGGCACGAATCGTGTTACCGACGGTTTCGAACTCATCCAGACGCAGGTCGAAGCCCGCAGTAATGTTGACCAGCACGCCGCGCGCACCAGACAAATCGATGTCTTCCAGCAGCGGAGAAGAGATAGCCATTTCAGCCGCTTCTTCTGCACGGTCTTCACCGCTTGCCACGCCTGAACCCATCATCGCATAGCCCATTTCGGACATCACGGTGCGCACGTCTGCAAAGTCGACGTTCATCAGGCCCGGACGAGTAATCAGTTCAGCGATACCCTGGACTGCGCCTTTCAGCACGTCGTTCGCGGCGCCAAACGCATCCAGCAGGGAGATACCGCGACCCAGCACTTTCAGCAGCTTGTCATTCGGAATAGTGATCAGAGAGTCCACATGTTTGGACAGCTCGGTGATACCCTGTTCCGCGAATGCCATACGCTTCTTACCTTCAAAGTTGAAAGGCTTAGTCACGACAGCAACGGTCAGAATACCTAAATCTTTTGCTACTTCAGCAACCACTGGCGCTGCACCGGTACCGGTACCGCCGCCCATGCCAGCTGCGATAAACACCATGTCTGCGCCGTCAAGCGCTGCACGCAGAGCTTCACGATCTTCGTCTGCCGCATTACGGCCTACTTCCGGGTTTGCACCCGCGCCCAGACCTTTGGTGATGCCGCTACCAATCTGAATGGTCTGTCCAACCGCCGTTTTACGCAACGCCTGAGCGTCGGTATTCACCGCGAAGAATTCAACACCTTCGATGCGCTCGCGCACCATGTGTTCAACGGCATTACCGCCGCCGCCGCCGACGCCGATGACTTTAATCACCGCGTCATTGGTAAGTTCCATAGGTTCAAACATAGTTTCTCTCTCCGTTGTGCCTGTCGCCTGAGACCGTTAATGTGCGTTGGTCTCTTTAAAAATTAAAACTCTTTTCGCAGCCAGCTATTGAGTCGTTTGATCCACGAGCCAACTGATGCCGTAACGCGTTTTTCAACTTCAGCCTCACCACTCAAATGGGATTCTTTCCCGTAGTGAAGCAGCCCCACTGCCGTTGAATAATAAGGCTCCTGGGCATAATCCGTCAGACCAGTGATATTCAGCGGTGCACCAATACGTACTTGCGTATGGAACACGCGCTGTGCGCAGGCCGCAAGACCTTCAATTTGCGCAGCGCCACCGGTTAACACAATCCCCGCCGCCAGATGATGTTTCACCCCCTGCTGGCGAAGCTGTTCTTGTAATTGCAAAATTTCTTCGTTGACCAGGTTGAGCAGCTCGGTATAACGCGGCTCAATGACCTCTGCCAGGGTCTGACGTTGCAGGCTACGCGGTGGACGACCACCTACGCTTGGCACTTCAACGCTTTCGTCTTTACCCACGATGGAGCCCAGCGCGCAACCATGGCGCACTTTGATGGCTTCAGCATCGCTTGGCGGCGTACCAAAGGCATACGCGATATCGCTGGTCACTACATTCCCTGCATAAGGGATAACTTTAGTGTGGCGCAACGCCCCGCCAGTATAAACGGCGATGTCCATTGTACCACCACCAATATCCACCACGCAGACACCCAGCTCACGTTCATCTTCCGTCAACACGGAATAACTGGCTGCCAACCCGGCAAAAATCAGTTGGTCAACTTTCAGACCACAACGTTCAACGGCTTTGACAATGTTCTTTGCCATGTCGTTGTGGCAGGTAATAAGATGGACTTTTGCCTGCATACGCACGCCGGAAAGACCGACCGGATTTTTAATGCCTTCCTGGTAGTCGATGGCGTATTCCTGCGGAATAACGTGCAGAACACGATGTTCATCGCGAACGCGTACGGATTTTGCCGTATGTACCACGTTTTCCACATCTTCCTGCGTCACTTCCTCTTCGGAAATGGGCACCATACCAATTTCATTTTGACAGCTAATATGTTTACCGGAAAGTGCCAGATACACCGAGGAAATCTGGCAATCTGCCATCAGTTCAGCCTGGTCAATGGCGCGCTGTACGCACTTCACCACTGACTCAAGGTCATTCACCCCGCCTTTATCCATACCTCGCGATGGGCAACTGCCCACGCCAATGATATTGACCATACCGTCGGGCAGAACTTCCCCTACTAAAGCGGCTACCTTCGCGGTGCCAATCTCCAGTCCAACTACCAGTTTTCTGTCCGTCGCCTTGATCATTGTTGTTCTGCCTGTGCCTGATTCTGTTGCTGATTAGATTCCTCAGGAGGCAAGGGAACCCAGCCTACTGCCGCTCCTGAGTCATAACGCAAATCAACGTAGCTAATCCGTTTGCCATCGGTTTGCGCCTGCTGCTGTAAAACCGGGTAGAGTTCCACAAAGCGAGCCAAACGTTTTATCGTATCGCCCCTGCCCAGATTCAGCTTAATATCGTTATTCAGCGTCAACTGCCAGGAACGACGAGCGGTCATCGCCGCTTCCTTCAGGGTGAATCTATCCTTAGCCAGCACCTGCCCCATATCGCGGAACCCTTGCAACACTTCACTTGCGCTGCCTTCCGGCCCATACAACATGGGTAATACCTGCTTATTGGCCCGACCGGTTGGAACACTGAACGTATTTCCTTCAGCATCCACCATATGTTGGTCATTCCAACGCGCAATGGGCACATATTCAACCAGATGAATCTTCAATTCATCGGGCCATTGCTTTCTGACGCTCGCCTGTTTAATCCAGGGGAGGCGTTCAATTTGACTCTGAATGATGTTCACATCCTGAGTCATAAAGGTTCCCGGAGCGCCCAGCGCCAAAATGGACTGACGAATATCGTCATTGCGCGTGTAATGTCGTTCGCCGGTTAACACCAGTTTCGATAAAGGCAAACGTTGCGCATCTTCCATCCATCCCAACACTACCCAGCCGCTGACAAACACGGTGCACAGCACTGTCAGCAGGAACAATATTCCTGCAAGACGCGTTCCATTATTGCGGCGTGAGGAGTTTACTTCTTCTTCATCACCGTTTCGCGTGTTCAGCGCAGCCTGCGACATATCAGTCCGCCAACTCCAGAATTCTTACCACCAACTGCGAGAAGCTCAGGCCCGCCTGACGCGCCGCCATCGGCACCAGACTGTGGCTGGTCATACCCGGAGAGGTATTCGCTTCCAGCAGATAAAACTGGTCATCGCTGTCCAGCATGACGTCAATGCGACCCCAACCTTTACAGCCCAATGTGGTCCACGCTTTCAGGACTAATTCCTGTAAACGGGCCTCTTGTTCGACTTCCAGACCGGCAGGGCAGAAATATTGTGTCTCATCAGAGAGATACTTCGCCTCATAATCATAGAAGGTTCCCGCGGGTTGGATACGTATTGACGGTAAAATTTCTTCACCAAGTATCGCAACTGTAAATTCCGGGCCACTGAGCCATTTTTCGATCAGTACTTCTTCATCATGCTGAAAAGCCAATGCTAATGCACCATGCAAAGCATTTTCTTCTTCAACTTTTGACATCCCTACGCTTGAGCCTTCACGGCTTGGCTTCACAATCAGCGGCAAACCTAACGCAGAAATCTCCGTAACCACCTCATCGCTAAGACCTTTTTCGAACTCAGCGCGGGTCAATGCGACCCAAGGCGCGACCGGTAAACCAGCCCCCTGCCACAACAGTTTGCTGCGCAGTTTGTCCATCGAAATCGCAGAAGCCATGACGCCACTACCGGTGTACGGCAGACCAACCAGCTCCAGCATGCCCTGCAACGTGCCATCTTCACCACCACGACCGTGCAGCGCAATAAACACCTTTTGAAAACCCATCGATTTCAAAAGCGTGACATCAACCTCTTTTGGGTCAATTGGATGAGCATCCACACCACCTTCGCGTAACCCTGCCAGTACGGCCGCGCCGGAATTCAGCGAAACGTCACGCTCTGCGGAGGTTCCCCCTAACAGGACCGCGATTTTATCAGCCATGTTGTTCTTCCTCCGGGTTTTGCGGCTTCAGTTTGATTTCAGCTAAGGAACGCGCGATTTTGCCGATATTTCCAGCGCCCTGCACCAAAATCAGATCGTTGCCGGTTAATACCGGCGCCAGCATATCTGCCACCTGAGCCGGATCGGAAACCAGAATCGGGTCGATCTTACCGCGACCACGGATCGTACGGCACAGCGAGCGGCTGTCGGCTCCTGGAATCGCGGCTTCACCCGCGGCGTACACATCCAGCATCAACAGTGCATCGACCTGAGTCAGCACGTTGGCAAAGTCGTCATACAGATCGCGAGTACGCGTAAAGCGGTGCGGCTGGAACAGCATCACCAAATTTTTGTCCGGCCAGCCCGCGCGTGCAGCTTTAATCGTGGCATCCACTTCCGTAGGGTGATGACCATAATCATCCACCAGCATCGCCGTCCCGGCTTTACCGTTTACCGGCTCAAGCGGGAATTCGCCAAGGAAGTCAAAACGTCGTCCGGTGCCCTGGAAACTTTCCAGCGCGCGCAGAATTGCGTCGTCTTCAATGCCTTCTTCTGTTGCAACTGCTACCGCCGCCGCCGCGTTCAGCGCATTGTGACGGCCCGGTGCGTTCAACGTCACGCGTAAATCGGCCATCCCCTGACGCAGCAGCGTGAAGTGCCCTTGTGGACCAATCTGCTGGTAATCTTCGACGCGCACATCAGCATCATCGCTGAAACCATAGGTTGTGGTTTGACGACCAACTCGCGGTAACAGTTCGCGGATCACCGGATCGTCAACGCACATCACCGCACGACCATAAAACGGCAAGTTATGCAGGAAATTAATAAACGTCTGCTTCAAATTTTCGAAGTCGCCATGGTAGGTATCCATATGATCGGCTTCGATATTGGTAACAATCGCCACCATCGGCTGCAAATGCAGGAATGACGCATCGCTCTCATCCGCCTCCGCAATTAAATAACGGCTATGACCCAGACGCGCATGGACGCCTGCGGCCTTCACCAGACCGCCGTTGACAAACGTCGGATCCAGCCCCGCTTCCGCGTAGATACTGGAGACCATCGCTGTGGTCGTGGTTTTACCGTGCGTCCCGGCAATGGCGATACCGTGACGAAATCGCATTAACTCCGCCAGCATTTCAGCACGACGGATCACCGGAATGCGCGCTTCATGCGCCGCAACAATTTCCGGGTTATCCGCAGAAATGGCGCTGGATACCACCACCACGCTCGCATCACGCACGTTTTCCGGGCGATGGTTGAAGAAAATCGTGGCGCCCAGATTCGTCAACTGCTGCGTCACCGGGTTCGGCGCTAAGTCAGAACCGCTGATCTGATAACCTTCGTTGGCCAAAACTTCGGCAATACCGCCCATACCAGCACCACCGATGCCGACAAAGTGAATGTGCCGAACGCGACGCATTTCGGGCACGATGGAACGCAGTTTTGCCAGTTGTTGTGTATTCATTCTTTAGCCATTAACTTCTTAGTTCATGCGATGCAAAAGGCATCACCACAATTACGCCCGGGCAGCCCGGCTCACTTCATTAGCAACACGCTCTGTAGCATCCGGAATGGAAGCGGCTCGCGCACGTTCTGCCATGGTTAATAAAGTTTCTCGCGACCACCCGGAAAGGGTGTTAGCGACGGCATCCACAGTAAACTGCGGCTGCTCAAGAATTTTGGCGGCGCCCGCTTTCTCCAGCGGCAGCGCATTCCAGTACTGCTGTCGGTCTTTATGCTGAAAAGGCACAAACAGCGCAGGCAAACCTGCGGCGGCAATTTCGCTTACCGTCAGCGCGCCGGAGCGACAAACTACAACATCCGCCCACGCGTAGGCAGCTGCCATATCATCAATAAACTCAGTGACCTTGTGCTGCGGTTGTCCCGCGTCGGCATACGCCTGTTCAACGGTTTGCTGCGCGCCTTTGCCACTCTGATGCCAGATAGTCACCGCGTCACCAAGCTTTGCGGCAACCTGCGGCATCGTCTGGTTCAATACGCGTGCGCCCTGAGATCCCCCGACGACCAGCACGCGAACCGGGCCTTCACGCCCCGCCAGACGCGCTTCGGGCAACGGCAGCGCCAGAACGTCGGTGCGTACCGGGTTACCCACCACTTCCGCATTCGGGAAAGCGCCAGGAAAAGCCTGCATCACCTTCGTTGCAATCTTCGCCAGCCACTTGTTAGTTAATCCCGCAATGCCGTTCTGCTCATGCAGGACAACCGGAATGCCTAATGACCAGGCAGCCAGACCGCCAGGGCCGGACACGTAACCGCCCATCCCCAGCACCACATCAGGCTTAAACTGCTTCATGATGGCGCGCGCCTGACGCCAGGCATTAAAAATACGCACGGGGGCGGCAAGCAGCGCGTTGACACCTTTGCCACGCAAACCGGAGATGCGAATAAAGTCAATTTCAATGCCATGCTTCGGCACTAAGTCCGCTTCCATACGATCGGCGGTGCCCAGCCAACGAACCTGCCAGCCCTGGGCCATTAAATGATGCGCGACCGCCAGCCCCGGGAACACATGCCCTCCGGTACCGCCTGCCATCACCATTAACCGCTTCGGTTGACCACTCATCGTGCACCTCGTGTAAACGCCTGGGCTTTTTCCAGACGCGTTTCATAATCAATACGTAACAAAAACATGATGGCCGTCGACATAATCAACAAACTGGAACCACCATAACTGATCAGCGGTAACGTCAGACCTTTTGTTGGCAGCATGCCTGCTGCCGCGCCGACGTTTACCAGGGCCTGGAAGCTAAACCAAATCCCGATGGAGCAGGCTAAAAAGCCTGAAAAACGGTGGTCAATTTCCAGCGCTTTGCGGCCAATCGACATCGCGCGAAAAGCGACGAAGAATACCATTAAAAGTGCCAATACCACACCGATATAACCCAGCTCTTCCCCAATGATGGCGAAGATGAAGTCGGTGTGCGCTTCCGGTAAATACTCCAGTTTTTGCACTGAATTACCTAACCCCTGACCCCAAACCTCACCGCGACCAAAAGCCATCAGCGATTGCGTTAACTGATAGCCGCTGCCAAACGGATCTTCCCATGGGTTCCAGAAGGAGGTTACGCGGCGAATACGATACGGTTCGGCAAGGATCAGCAGCACCACCGCCGAAATCCCCATGCCGATAATGGCAATGAACTGCCACAGTTTCGCGCCAGCGAGAAACAGCATCGCCAGCGTCGTGACAAACAGCACCACCACCGTACCAAGGTCAGGCTGCGCCAGCAGTAAGACTGCCAGCACCAGAATCACACCCATCGGTTTTAAGAAGCCGCGCAGGTTATTACGCACTTCATCGACTTTACGCACCAGGTAGTTAGCGAGATAACAGAACAGCGACAGCTTGGTGAATTCCGCAGGCTGAATACGCAGTGGACCCAGCGCGATCCAGCGCGATGCCCCGTTAACTGAGCTCCCCACCACCAGCACGATCAACAACATGATGATCGAGGCGATCAGCATCGTCGTGCTGTACTTTTGCCAGAACTCCATCGGCAGACGCAGCGTCACCATCGCCAGACAGAACGCGAGGAAGATATACAGCGCGTCACGCTTAGCAAACAGGAAAGGATCGCCTGCCAGGCGTTGCCCTACGGGCATCGATGCCGATGTCACCATCACAAAACCGATCGCTGCCAGACCAAAAGTCAGCCACAGCAGCATGCGGTCATACATGATCAGGCTGTCCGCGTCTTTATCACGCGAAGCCATCACCCAGCCTTTAAGTGCCGCGAAGATCCACGCCAGGACACCCAGTCCCGGTACGCGCGGCATTTTCAGACGAGGGAGAGAGAATCGCATCAACCCAACTCCTTCGCTAAACGGGTAAAGACGTCACCGCGTTGCTCAAAGTTCTTGAACTGGTCAAGGCTGGCGCAGGCTGGCGACAGCAGCACCATATCGCCCGACTTCACACGCGGTGCGAGCAGACGCATTGCCTGCTCCATGGTTTCAGTGTGTTCCGCAACCTCAGGACGCAGAGCGGCAAGCTGCGCGCCATCGCGACCAAAGCAGTACAGACGAATGTTGTCGCCAGTCAGGTAGCGTTGCAGCGGCATAAAGTCGGCGGATTTCCCATCGCCGCCCAGCAGCAGGTGCAACGTACCGTCAACGTGCAGACCATTCAGCGCCGCTTCGGTGCTGCCAACGTTGGTGGCTTTTGAATCGTTGATCCAACGCACACCGTTATGATTCAGTACCAACTGGAAACGATGCGCCAGACCGGTAAAGGTAGTCAGCGCTTTCAGGCTGGATGCCCGCGGCAGACCCGCAGCATCCGCCAGCGCCAGCGCCGCCAGGGCGTTGGTATAGTTATGCTGGCCGGTAAGCGTCATCTCTTTCACGTTCAGGACTTTTTCGCCCTTCACCCGCAGCCAGGTTTCACCCTGCTGACGATTGAGATGATAGTCACCCATGTTGATGCCAAAGCTCACGCAGCGCTCATCCGCCCCGCGAATCGGCATGGTCAGCGCATCATCGGCATTAACCACACACACTTTCGCATTCTCATAGACGCGCAGTTTGGCTGCACGGTACTGCTGCAAGCCAAACGGATACCTGTCCATATGATCTTCAGTGACGTTCAAAATGGTGGCGGCTACGGCCTGTAAGCTGGAGGTTGTCTCCAGCTGGAAGCTCGACAGCTCCAGTACATACAGCTCACGTTCGTCATCCAGCAACATCAGCGCGGGCAGGCCGATATTTCCGCCAACACCCACGTTCACACCAGCCGCTTTCGCCATTTCTCCCACCAACGTGGTGACGGTGCTTTTCCCGTTGGAACCGGTGATCGCGACGATCGGCGCCTGCGCTTCACGACAGAAAAGCTCGATGTCACCGACAATTTCGATCCCTGCATCAGCAGCGGCGCTCAGCGAAGGATGCGCCAGGGCAATACCAGGGCTGGCGACGATAAGATCGGCGGCCAGCAGCCAATCATCATTCAGGCTGCCAACATGACGCTCAACCGCTTCCGGCAATTTATCCAGGCCAGGTGGCGTTGCGCGGGTATCCATCACACGCGGCGTCACGCCGCGCGCCAGAAAGAAATCCACGCAGGACAGCCCGGTCAATCCCAGACCGATAATGACGACTTTTTTACCCTGGTAATCAGCCATGATTAACGTACCTTCAGCGTTGCCAGGCCAATCAGCACCAGCATCAGCGAAATAATCCAGAAGCGCACAATTACGCGCGGTTCCGGCCAGCCTTTCAGTTCATAGTGATGGTGAATCGGCGCCATACGGAAGATGCGCTGCCCGCGCAGCTTAAAGGAGCCAACCTGCAGAATGACCGACAGCGTTTCCACAACAAATACGCCGCCCATGATTACCAGCAGGAACTCCTGACGCAGCAGCACGGCAATAATGCCCAGCGCGCCGCCCAGCGCCAGCGAACCGACGTCTCCCATAAAGACCTGCGCCGGATAGGTGTTAAACCACAGGAAGCCTAACCCCGCACCGACAATCGCCGTACAGACGATCACCAGTTCACCGGCATGGCGTAAATACGGAATGTGCAGATAGTTGGCAAAGTTCATGTTACCGGTCGCCCATGCCACCAGCGCAAAACCCGCGGCCACGAACACGGTCGGCATAATCGCCAGACCATCCAGGCCATCGGTGAGGTTTACCGCGTTGCCAGTGCCCACAATCACGAAGTACGCCAGCAGCACGTAGAACAGCCCCAACTGCGGCATGACATCTTTAAAGAACGGCACCACCAGCTCGGTAGCCGGGGTATCTTTACCGGCGAGGTACAGCGCAAAGGCTACACCCAGCGCAATCACCGACATCCAGAAGTACTTCCAGCGGGCAATCAACCCCTTGGTATCTTTGCGCACCACTTTGCGGTAGTCATCGACAAAACCGATAATGCCGTAGCCAATCAATACCACCAGCACGCACCATACGTACGGGTTCGACGGATATGCCCACAACAGAACGGAGATAACAATCGCGGTGAGGATCATGATCCCGCCCATGGTTGGCGTACCACGTTTACTAAAGTGCGATTCAGGACCGTCGTTACGTACAACCTGTCCAAAGGACATTTTTTGCAAGCGGGCAATCATGCGCGGGCCCATCCACAAAGAGATGAACAGCGCGGTCAGCAGGCTGACGATGGCGCGAAACGTCAGATAGGAAAAGACGTTAAAGCCGGAATAATATTTGACCAAATGTTCGGCCAGCCAAACTAACATGTCCCATTCTCCTGTAATGCGCGTACTACCTCTTCCATGGCGGCACTACGTGAACCCTTCACTAAAATCGTCATGACCTGATGTTCTGCAATCAATGCTTTAAGATGCGCGGCCAGCGCGCTTTTATCCGCAAAATGTTCGCCAACGCCGCTGGCGTCGCTAATTGCCTGACTCAGTTTTCCTGTACTCAGTACACGGTCGATACCTGCTGCTTTCGCAGCAACACCTACCTGTACATGGCATGCTTCACTTTCTGCGCCAAGCTCTGCCATATCGCCAACGACCAGTACGCGATAGCCCGGCATTTCAGACAGCACCTGCACCGCTGCGGTCATCGAACCGACGTTCGCGTTATAGGAGTCGTCAAGCAGCAGCTGATTTTCTGCGAGTTGAATCGGGAACAGACGTCCTGGTACCGCTTGCAGATCTTTCAAACCCGCTTTGATCGCCTCGTGCGTCGCGCCTACCGCCATAGAAAGCGCAGCCGCCGCCAGGGCGTTGGCTATGTTGTGGCGACCCGGCAACGGCAGCAGGACATCAATACTTCCGGTCGGCGTTTGCAGAGAAAATTCCGTGCCATGCGAGGTCACATGAACGTTGGTCGCAGAAAAGTCGCTGTTGGCCACATTCGGGGAGAAGCGCCAGACTTTGCGATCGCCGATGATGCTTTGCCAGTTCAACCAGTCGTTGTTGTCGGCATTCATAATGGCGATACCGTTCGCAGACAGGCCGGTAAAAATCTCACCTTTTGCCTTCGCAACGCCCGCCAGAGAGCCGAAACCTTCCAGGTGCGCGGCGGCCAGATTGTTCACCAGCGCCGCTTCCGGACGCGTCAGGCCGACGGTCCAGGCGATTTCGCCCTGATGGTTGGCGCCAAGCTCAATCACGGCATAGTCGTAATCGTTGTTTAAGCGCAGCAGCGTCATCGGTACGCCGATGTCGTTATTCAGATTGCCCGCGGTATATAGGGTGTTACCACACTGGCTCAGAATGGCAGCCGTCATCTCTTTGACGGACGTTTTACCGGATGAGCCGGTCAGCGCGACAACGCGCGCCGGAACCTGAGCGCGAACCCACGCCGCCAGTTCACCAAACGCCAGACGCGTATCTTTAACAATCAGCTGCGGCAGGTTGGTGTCCAACGGGCGGCTGACCAGCAGCGCACCCGCCCCGCTCTCTTGCGCTTTGTCGGCAAAATCGTGGGCGTCAAAGCGTTCGCCTTTCAGCGCCACAAACAGGCAGCCCGGCGTCACTTTACGCGTATCGGTTGTTACGGCATCAAGGGTCAGATCGGCCCCTTTCAATTCGCCCTGGAGGATCTCCGCCAGTTGGCTGAGCGTTACGCTAATCATGCGATAACCCCCAGCAGACGCGCTGCGGTCACGCGGTCAGAATAGTCGAGACGCTGCGAGCCGACGATCTGGTAATCTTCGTGACCTTTCCCGGCCACCAGAACCACGTCGTTTTCTTTCGCCTGCATAATGGCGTTTGTCACAGCTTCTGCGCGCCCTTCCATCACCTTCGCCTGTCCGGCATCCAGCATACCCGCCAGAATGTCGTTAATAATGGCACGCGGCTCCTCGGTACGCGGGTTGTCATCAGTCACCACGACAACATCTGCAAACTGCTCGGCGATTGCGCCCATCAACGGACGTTTGCCTTTATCGCGATCGCCGCCGCAGCCGAAGACGCACCACAGTTTGCCTGTACAGTGCAAACGTGCCGCCTGCAGCGCTTTTTCCAGCGCATCTGGCGTATGGGCGTAATCAACCACCACGGTGGTTTTACCCGGCGCGCTGAACACTTCCATACGCCCGCAAACCGGCTGCAATTGTGTCGCAGTTTTCAGTAAATCAGCTAACGGATAGCCCAGTGCCAACAGCGTTGCCAGCGCCAGCAGAAGATTGCTGACGTTAAACGCCCCCATCAGGCGGCTTTCAATTTCGCCGTCGCCCCATGAGGAGGTAAAACGAATCGTTGCCCCACTGTCGTGATACTTCACGTCAACCGCTTTTAACCAACGACCATGACAGTTCGGGTTGATGTGGTCTTCCATCGAAACGGCAACCGCATCCGGGAGTTTCGCCAGCCAGCGACGACCGACTTCATCATCCGCATTGACGATGGCCTGGCCGCAATGGTGCGTGGAATACAGCAGCCATTTCGCGGCTTCGTAATGTTCCATGTCGCCGTGGTAGTCGAGATGGTCGCGGCTTAAGTTAGTAAATACTGATGCGGCAAACTTCAGCGCCGCGACGCGATGCTGAACCAGGCCGTGTGAAGAGACTTCCATCGCGCCAACCGTTGCGCCCTGCGCAGCCAGCCCCGCCAGCACATGCTGGACATCAACGGCTGAACCGGTGGTATTTTCCGTCGGGATCACTTTGCCCAGCAGGCCATTGCCTACTGTTCCCATTACCGCGCTGGTTTCGCCAAGCAGTTGGCTCCACTGTGCCAGCAATTGGGTGGTGGTGGTTTTACCGTTAGTCCCGGTTACGCCGACCAGACGCATTTTCTCAGAAGGCTCGTGGTAAAAACGGCCCGCCAGTGCAGATAAACGTTCGTTAAGCTGACTGAGATAGATGACCGGAACGCCATGCATTTCACGGATTTCACCATCAGTAGCTTCATCTTTTGCTTCTGCAATAATGGCAGCCACACCTTGCGCTATCGCCTGCGGGATATACCGACGCCCGTCCGCCTGATGACCCAATACTGCGACAAAGAGATCACCTGATGCAGCCACACGGCTGTCAAGCGTCATCTCCCGCAGTGCTCGCTCCGGTGCACCCGGCACCCATGGAGCAAGAAGGTCGCGCAAATTACGATCTGCCACCTGTTGCCTCGCCTTGATTATTCACAAATTCATTTTTATCGCCCGTTGTCAGCGCATCCGGCTCGATGTTCATGGTGCGCAGTACGCCGCCCATGATGGCACCAAAGACCGGCGCGGAAACGGCGCCACCGTAGTATTTACCCGCCTGCGGATCGTTGATAACAACAACCAGCGCGAAGCGCGGCTGACTCGCAGGCGCAACGCCTGCGGTATAAGCAATGTATTTGTTGATGTAGCGGCCATCCGGCCCTACTTTTTTCGCCGTACCGGTTTTGATAGCGATGCGATAGCCTTTAATCGCCGCCTTCACGCCGCCGCCGCCCGGCAGCGCCACGCTTTCCATCATGTGCACCACGGTACGAACGGTCGCTTCCGGGAAAATACGTTCGCCCGGTACAGGAGGGTCAACTTTGGTAATCGACAGTGGACGATAAACGCCGTAGCTGCCGATCGTTGCATAGACTCGCGCTAACTGTAACGGCGTTACCATTAGCCCGTAGCCGAAAGAGAAGGTGGCCCTCTCTATGTCAGACCACCGTTGTTTTTGAGGATATAAGCCACTGCGTTCTCCGACCAACCCCAAATTGGTCGCTTTTCCCAGCCCAAAACGTGAGTAAGTATCTACTAACGCTGAGGACGGCATCGCTAACGCCAGCTTGGAAACACCGACGTTACTCGACTTCTGCAAAACCCCGGTGAGGGTTAATTCGCTATAACGCGCCACGTCTTTGATTTCGTGACCATTAATTCGGTAAGGGATAGTGTTGAGGACGGTATTTTCGCGTACCACGCCACGCTGCAGCGCGGTCATCACCACCATCGGTTTAACGGTAGAACCCGGTTCAAACACGTCGGTGATGGTACGGTTACGCATCGCGTCTTTTGGCGTACCGGTGAGATTGTTCGGGTTGTAGGACGGACTGTTGGCCATGGCCAGCACTTCACCGGTATTCACATCCACCAGTACCGCACTGCCTGACTCCGCCTTGTTGAACGCCACGGCGTTATTCAGTTCACGGTAGACCAGTGCCTGTAAACGCTCATCAATGCTCAACGCGAGGTTATGCGCCGCCTGGCTGTCGGTAGAGGAGATATCTTCAATGACGCGGCCATAACGGTCTTTACGTACAATACGTTCACCCGGTTGTCCGGTGAGCCACTTGTCGAAGCTCTTCTCAACGCCTTCAATCCCCTGGCTGTCGACGTTAGTAAAGCCGATGAGGTGAGCAGTCACTTCTCCGGAAGGATAGTAACGGCGGGATTCTTCGCGCAGGTGGATACCTGGCAGCTTCAGTTTTTTGATGTAGTCAGCCATGTCAGGGTTTACCTGACGCGCCAGATAGATGAAGCGCCCTTTCGGGTTGGCGTTAATGCGGGAAGCCAGTTGATCGAGCGGGAGATTCAGCGCGGTTGACAGCGCTCTCCAGCGTTCGCCAACGCTCACGCCACCTGCATCATGTACTTCTTTCGGGTCGGCCCATATAGCTTTAACCGGAACGCTCACCGCCAGCGGACGACCAGAGCGGTCGGTAATCATTCCGCGTGATGTAGACACTTCCTGAACGCGTAGAGAGCGCATATCACCCTGACGCACCAGCATGTCCGGCGCGATGATTTGCAGCCAGGCAACGCGCCCCAGCAGAAAACCCAGTGCCAGCAAAATACAGCCGCACAGTAACGCAAAACGCCAACTGATAAAGTTGGCTTGTTCTTCCTGGCGTTTTGGTTTGTGCGTTTTTGCCGCTGCTTTCATGCGTCGCGTTTATCCTTATTTTTGTACTACGATATTTTCTTGTGAGGGATCGACATGCTGCATTTGCAGCTTTTCCGTTGCGATCCGTTCAACACGGCTATGGTCGCCGAGCGCGTTCTCCTCAAGGATCAAGTTGCGCCATTCGATATCCAGCGCATCTCGCTCCAGAACCAGCTGCTCACGCTGCGCGGTCAGTAACCGCGTATGGTGGGCTGTTGTCACGACGGTAACCGCCGTCAAAATAATGCAAATGAACAGGCAGAGTGGCAGCTTCCCATACCGCAAAAGATCGTCACCGATCACGCCAGGCAAGGCATGGCGCTCGTTGCTTCCTATCGATCCTTTAACTTTGCTGAGGGCTTCTGTCACTCTGCTGATCATGCGTTCGTCCTCTCTGCAATACGCAGAACTGAACTACGGGCACGAGGATTCTCAGCTACCTCTTCTTCACCCGGCATCATCTTGCCTAGTGCTCTTAACTCACGGCCGCCCAGCTTTTTGATCTGCGCTTCGGTCATCGGTATTCCAGCCGGTACCTGAGGACCACGGCTTTGTTCACGCATAAAGCGTTTCACAATGCGGTCTTCAAGCGAATGGAAACTGATGATCGAAAGGCGACCACCTGGAGCCAGCACGCTGAGCGAGCTTTTTAGCGCCTGCTCTATCTCCTCCAGTTCACTGTTCACCCAAATGCGCACCGCCTGGAAGGTACGGGTCGCGGGATGTTTGAATTTGTCCTTCACCGGCATTGCCGCTGCAATAACTTCCGCCAGCTCTTTGGTGCGGGTCATCGGTTCGATGCGGTTGCGCTCCACGATGGCGCGCGCAATGCGTTTGCCGAAGCGCTCTTCGCCAAAGGTTTTAATCACCCAGGCAATGTCTGCTTCATCGGCGGTTTGCAGCCATTCGGCCGCTGACTGACCGCGTGTTGGGTCCATACGCATGTCTAACGGACCGTCACGCATAAACGAGAAACCGCGCTCTGCGTCATCGAGCTGCGGTGAAGAAACGCCGAGATCGAGAAGAATCCCGTCGATCTTACCGGTCAGTCCACGCTCGGCGACATAGTCAGCCAGCGCAGAGAAAGGTCCGTGTACGATGGAGAAACGGGGATCGGTAATCGTTTTTGCAACGGCAATAGCCTGCGGATCGCGATCGATTGCCAGTAAACGTCCCTCTTCGCCAAGCTGGGAGAGGATCAGACGTGAGTGACCACCGCGACCAAATGTCCCGTCAATGTAGATGCCGTCTGGACGAATATTCAGGCCGTTTACGGCTTCATCCAGCAACACCGTTGTATGTTTATAATTTTCCGTCATTTTATAGAGACAAATCCTGCAATCGTTCCGACAACGCGCCAGTAACAGACTGCTCAGCGTCGATATCTTCCTTGACCTGTTGATACCAGGTCGTTTCATCCCACAGCTCAAACTTATTGAACTGCCCAACCAGCATCACTTCTTTCGTTAGCCCTGCGTGTTGCCGCAGAATGGGTGCTATCAGTAATCGACCAGCGTTATCCATCTGACATTCGCTGGCATGACCCAACAATAAGCGCTGTACGCGACGCTCAACTGGATTCATGCTCGACAGACGCGATAGCTTCTGCTCGATTATTTCCCATTCAGGCAGGGGGTACAGCAGCAGGCACGGGTGATGGATGTCAATGGTGCAAACCATTTGACCGGTAGCGCTCTCAAGCAGTTGATCCCGATAACGGGTAGGCACGGATAAGCGCCCTTTACTGTCGAGATTAACTAACGTTGCTCCCCGGAACATGCCAGTCTCACCCCCAATTACCACTTTATCCCACAAATTCCCACTTAAAGGAGTTTACGGAGCGGAGGAAAACCTTGTCAAGCAAGTCGCGGCGCTTAGCGGAGCAAAAAACCCATTGTTTACGGCTAATATCAGCGTTGAACAAATTCCGTACAGCAAACGAAGCAAATTAACGTCATGAATATTTGTAAGAAAAAAATCCAACAACTCATCATTGTTTAAAACAACTGAATATCATCCAAAGAAAATATAAAGTGTCAGTTTGCGACGCGAGCGGCATTTTAGGACAATATGCAGCGAGTTAACAGTACCAGTTAATCGCTCTGTACGCCGCGCAGAGCCGAGGTAAGCCCCAGATAGCCGCAATACGAGAGCAAAGTGTTTGTTAATTCGGCAAATCCATACAAGCATGTAACAAAATAATACAAGCGTAACGCGTCGTTACGTATCAATAACCCAAAAATGGATAGTTGCATTTTTAATTCGGGGGTATTCAAGAATGAATTTCAGATAATTCTAAAGAATATTCTTAAATATAATGCGGTTATTTCTGAGAATAGAAAAATTGAAGACGTCAGCGGCTTATCCCACCGACGTCATCAATTGAGGAAACTTAGTTACGGCTGAGAATACCGCGACGGTACAGATTACGCCGTATACGCGTTAAACCTGGTTTTGGTTTACGCGGTTCGTCCAGACTTGCCAGTACAATCTCCAGCACGCGTTCTGCGACATCACGATGGCGCTGTGCCACTGCCAGTACCGGGCACTGCAGGAAGTCGAGCAGTTCGTGATCGCCAAAAGTCGCAATCGCTAAATCAGACGGCAGTTGCCCGTCACGACGCAGGGTCACATCCATCACGCCCTGCAACAGGGCAAACGACGTGGTAAACAACGCCTGAGGCATTGGGTGCGTTTCCAGCCATTTATCAAACAGCTGCGCAGCCGCTTCCCGCTCATAGCTGTTGGCGTACAGGAAATGGACTTCACGCGGATCGTCCTTCCACGCGGTACGAAAACCCTGTTCGCGCAGGAAGCTGACGGATAATTCAGGAAGCGCGCCCAGATAGAGGACGGTTTCAGCAGGGAATTTGCGTAACTCCTCTGCCAGCATTTCGGCATCATCCTGATCCGCACCCACAACGCTGGTAAAATGTTCGCGATCCAGTGCACGATCCAGCGCCACAATCGGGAATGAACTGTTTGCCCAGCGTTGGTAGAACGGATGCTCAGGCGGCAAAGAAGTCGACACAATAATGGCATCGACCTGGCGCTGTAAAAGATGCTCAATACAGCGCATTTCGTTATCCGGCTGATCTTCAGAGCAGGCAATCAACAGCTGATACCCACGCTGACGCGCCTGGCGTTCCAGATAGTTTGCGATCCGGGTATAGCTTGTGTTCTCAAGATCCGGGATCACCAGCCCGATAGAACGTGTGCGTCCAGCACGCAGCCCGGCCGCCACGGCATTCGGGTGGTAATTATGCTCACGCACCACCGCCATGACTTTTTCAACCGTTTTGTCGCTTACGCGATATTGCTTTGCTTTGCCATTAATAACGTAGCTTGCAGTCGTTCGCGAAACGCCGGCCAACCGAGCGATTTCATCCAGTTTCACAATTGCCCCTTGCGTAAAATGTACAAACCATAACCTTTTAGATGGCATGGGTTAAACTTCTTAACATCTAAGCGCAGAATAATGACTGCGGCAACCGCTTTTGTCTCTGGTTACTGCTGATTTCGCAAAAAAAAGCGCAGCAGGTAGCATCAGCGAAAGCGGGTTCGTTACCTGCAGGCAGGATAAGGCGTTTATGCCGCTATCCGGCATGACCTCCACGATGAGGCCTGATAGCGCTTTGCTTACCAGGCCTACGGTTGACGATTAGCGCATAATTTTATCGCCACGGGAGAGTCCCACCACACCGGAACGAGCAACTTCCACAATTTTGGCGACTTCACGTAGGGTTGCCAGAAACGCATCCAGCTTGTCGCTGGTGCCCGCCAGTTGTACGGTGTAGATAGACGGCGTCACGTCGATGATTTGCCCGCGGAAAATCTCCGTGTTGCGTTTCACCTCTTCCCGGCCATAACCGCTGGCCTGGATTTTCACCAGCATGATTTCTCGTTCAACGTGAGCGCCCTGCCCCAGCTCGCTAACGCGCAGAACATCCACCAGTTTGTGGAGCTGCTTTTCGATCTGCTCAAGGACTTTCTCATCCCCTACCGTCTGAATCGTCATCCGCGATAAGGTCGGGTCGTCGGTCGGCGCGACGGTCAGGCTTTCAATGTTGTATCCACGCTGGGCGAAGAGGCCAATCACCCGCGATAATGCACCCGACTCATTTTCCAGCAATACTGATAATATCCGGCGCATAATCAGGTCCTCTCCGTTTTGCTTAGCCACATTTCATCCATCCCGCCCCCACGAATCTGCATCGGGTAGACATGCTCACTGCCGTCGACGGTGACGTCGACAAACACCAGGCGATGGTTACGCACATGCTCCAGCGCTTCACCCAGCTTGCTCTCCAGTTCATCTGGATGATTAATCTGGATACCGATATGCCCATAAGCCTCAGCAAGGCGCACAAAATCGGGCAGCGACTGCATGTAAGACTGGGAGTGACGCCCGGAGTAGATCATGTCCTGCCATTGTTTGACCATGCCGAGATAACGGTTGTTAAGGTTGAGCACCAGCACCGGCAGTTCATACTGCAGCGCCGTCGACAGCTCCTGGATATTCATCTGAATGCTGCCATCCCCGGTGACGCACACTACCGTTTCATCCGGCAATGCCATTTTCACCCCTAACGCCGCAGGTAAACCGAATCCCATCGTGCCGAGGCCGCCTGAGTTAATCCAGCGACGCGGTTTATCGAACGGATAATAAAGTGCGGCAAACATCTGATGCTGGCCAACGTCAGAGGTCACATACGCTTCCCCTTTTGTCAGACGCCAGATGGTTTCAATCACCGCCTGCGGCTTAATGCTTTCGCTTTGCGTGTCGTATTTCAGACACTGACGGGCACGCCAGTGCTCAATCTGTTGCCACCAGTCACGGTTATCATCCAGTGGCTGCTGTGATTTCTCCTGCTCCAGCAGTTCGAGCATTTGATCCAGCACCAGACGGGCATCACCCACAATCGGAATATCCGCAGTAACGGTTTTAGAAATAGAGGTCGGGTCGATGTCGATATGCAGCACGGTCGCATTCGGACAATATTTTGCCAGGTTATTTGTTGTTCGATCGTCAAAGCGAACGCCGACAGCAAAGATCACATCGGAATGATGCATGGTCATATTCGCTTCGTAGGTACCGTGCATCCCTAACATGCCCAGCGCCTGAAGATGCGTGGCCGGAAACGCGCCCAACCCCATTAGCGAGGAGACAACCGGCAGATTCAACGCTTCAGCAATCTGAGCTAACTGCTCATGGCAAGCGGCATTGACCGCGCCACCGCCCACATAGACAACCGGTTTCTTCGCCGCGACCAGTGTCTGTAGCGCCCGTTTGATCTGTCCTTTATGTCCCGTCGTCGTCGGATTATACGAGCGCATACTCACCGAGTCCGGCCAGCTATAAGGCAGTTTCTTCGCCGGATTCAGAATATCCTTCGGCAAATCCACCACCACCGGCCCAGGACGACCGCTTGCTGCCAGCCAGAAGGCTTTTTTCAGCACCTGTGGAATATCTTCCGTTTGTTTGACAAGGAAGCTGTGTTTTACCACCGGGCGGGATATACCTACCATGTCGCACTCCTGGAAGGCATCGTAGCCAATCAGCGACGTTGCGACCTGTCCGGAGAGGATCACCAGCGGAATGGAATCCATGTAAGCCGTTGCGATTCCGGTAATCGCGTTGGTCGCCCCCGGTCCGGAGGTAACTAATACGACCCCCACTTCTCCCGTGGCACGCGCAAGGCCATCAGCCATATGTACCGCCGCTTGTTCATGGCGAACCAGCACATGATCAATACCGCCGACCGTATGCAGCGCATCATAAATATCGAGAACGGCCCCCCCGGGATAACCGAATACCTGCTTCACACCCTGATCGATGAGCGATCGGACGACCATCTCGGCTCCAGACAACATCTCCATGGCTTGCCTCACTCTTATAATGAATTACGGTTTAACAACACATTAACCGCTGACGATGACGCATGGCAATTGACTCCGAAGGGGTGGCACTGGAGTAAATAAGAATAAAAAGGAGGAAAGACGCGAATAAACGGAGAATTAAACCAACATAAGCAATCAGTATGATAAATAATCGCTTAAAAATGGGAACTTACAGCAATTACTCTATTTTTTGACACTTTTGGACAGACGTAAAAAATAGAGTTCAGCATAAAATTTCAGTTATAAAGACAAAAGCAGAATAAACAGGATGTATTGCCCAGTTTACTCTGCCAAATGCTACTGCTTACAAACGGAGACTAACAGCTCTTCCATCCATTGATGTCCTTTATCCCGGCCCGCAGCTTCATGCCAGGAAAGATAGCATGTGCGGCTGTTCAATTTTAACGGTAAAGGTAAGATCTGTAGTTCTAAAGAATCGGCAAATTCTTCTGCTAACCAACGCGGCGCAATAGAGACCAAATGCGTTTGCGACACAATATTAAGAACGCTAATTAATGCCATGCCCTGATAAGCTACGCAGGATTGTTTATCCGGTGTGTCATACCATGGTTGGCTGAATGATGCGAAGCGATCAAGTGACACCACCGCATGCTGTTCATTATAGACATCGCTTTCCAGTAACGGACCACTAATGCGCGGATGCTTTTTACTTGCGACTAACACCATTTCGTCATTGAATAACGGAATACTGGTAAATTCAGGACGACGGAATTCTTCATAGCTAATAACGAATTCTGTTTCCTGGTAACGTAATTGATGCTCTGTATTTTGATTTAGTGAAGATTTAAATACGACATGAATGTTTGGTGCAACTTGCTCAACCCGATTATAAATCAACGACGTCAGGATATTATCCAATGGGCTGCATACGCAAAGATTGAATACGCGCTCGCTGCTGGCTGGCTCAAAACCCGATCCAGGCAGTTCATTTTGCACTAATTGCAATGCCTGGCGAACAGAACCAAATAGCTGGAAGGCTCTTGCTGTCGGCTGGATACCGCGTCCATAACGAACAAAAAGCTCATCATTAAACATCACTTTCAGGCGCGCGACCGCATTACTGACAGCGGGTTGGGACATCCCCAAAGTATGCGCGGCACGGGTAATGTTTTGTTCTTGCATCACCGCATCAAAGACGGTTAATAAATTAAGATCAACCATGCGAAGCTGTGGCTTCCCCATATCTATAATATTTGTTTTATCTATTATTTTTACTTCTGGCATATTTAACTCCACTGTCACTCTAAACTCCCTTTTCCCAGACGGAGTGAAGAAATAATCTCCGTTAATATGATTTACCATACATATAAGATGAGAAAAAGAAAAAACATTAAAATTAGGAAAACATAAAGGCACAAACCTAAATGAACAAAAGACCAATGCGAGCGCAGTGTGGCAGGTGTCACTGCACGGTGATTCATATGTTTAAATTTCAAAAACAATATAACCATAAGCATGGCGAATATACAATCATACGTATCGTGAATACGTATTTAAGTTTTAATTAAATGTTTATATTATTAATACATTAAAAGTTAACATTAATTTATCAATTATGTGGTGTTACACTGTCCATAGCCATTCACGATTACTATAAAAACAGATAAATCATAAAGATATGAAATCCCAAGAACGACCTTTTCTTCAGTTCGCCGTTACAATAAATGCAAATAATTATGCTCAAATATGTCAAACCATGAAAAGTATGTACAACCATCAACTGATTAATTTTATGTACTCCGAAAAATTCAGCACAATTCGCTTAAGTTTTGCAGAAACTTCTCCCCTTGAGTAAGGCATTTGCTGGGGTGAGGGTTGACATCAGTCTTCATATCCAGTACCACTAAAAGCATATCGCATTCGCCTGGAGCTTAATTGATGACTTACATTGCTCGTTTTAACGGTCTACTACTACTAAACGCATCTTCATTGCGCGGTAGACTGGTGGACGACATTCAGCATTAAGTCAGCTCCAGTTAAGACAAAAACCCGCGCCGTTGCGCGGGTTTTTTTATGCTCGAAGCAAGGCGCCCTAAGAAACCAAGGACCTAAACCATGAGCCAGCAAGTCATTATTTTCGATACCACCTTACGCGATGGTGAACAGGCGTTACAGGCAAGCCTGAGTGTGAAAGAAAAACTGCAGATTGCGCTGGCCCTTGAGCGTATGGGCGTTGACGTGATGGAAGTAGGTTTCCCCGTTTCTTCACCGGGCGACTTTGAGTCAGTTCAGACCATTGCTCGTCAGGTTAAAAACAGCCGCGTTTGCGCCTTAGCCCGCTGCGTAGAAAAAGATATCGACGTCGCTGCAGAATCGCTGAAAGTCGCTGAAGCTTTCCGTATTCATACGTTTATCGCCACCTCGCCGATGCACATCGCGACGAAATTACGCAGTACGCTGGATGAGGTCATTGAGCGCGCGGTCTACATGGTTAAGCGTGCGCGTAATTATACCGATGACGTGGAGTTCTCCTGCGAAGATGCAGGCCGTACCCCTATCGCCGATCTGGCTCGCGTGGTTGAAGCTGCCATTAACGCGGGTGCTAAAACCATTAACATCCCTGATACCGTCGGTTACACCATGCCTTTCGAATTTGGGGCAATCATTTCTGGCTTGTATGAACGCGTACCAAATATCGATAAAGCCATCATCTCCGTACACACCCATGATGATTTAGGTTTGGGCGTAGGCAACGCACTGGCAGCCGTTCACGCCGGAGCGCGTCAGGTGGAAGGCGCGATGAACGGTATCGGCGAACGCGCCGGTAACTGCTCACTGGAAGAAGTGATCATGGCGATCAAGGTGCGTAAAGATATCCTGAATGTACAGACCCGCATCAATCACCAGGAGATCTGGCGTACCAGTCAGTTAGTCAGCCAAATCTGCAACATGCCAATTCCGGCAAACAAAGCCATTGTCGGTAGCGGCGCCTTTGCCCACTCCTCCGGCATCCATCAGGACGGCGTACTGAAAAACCGTGAAAACTACGAAATCATGACGCCTGAATCCATTGGTCTGAACCAGGTACAGTTGAACCTGACCTCCCGTTCCGGACGCGCCGCGGTGAAACACCGTATGGACGAGATGGGATATAAAGAAAATGAATATAGCCTGGACAACCTGTACGACGCATTCCTGAAACTGGCGGACAAAAAAGGTCAGGTATTTGATTACGACCTGGAAGCGCTGGCCTTCATTAATAAACAGCAGGAAGAACCGGAGCATTTCCGTCTGGATTACTTCAGCGTGCAGTCCGGCTCCAATGACATCGCCACCGCCTCCGTCAAGCTGGCCTGTGGTGAAGAAGTTAAAGCCGAAGCGGCGAACGGTAACGGTCCGGTCGATGCTATTTATCAGGCCATCAACCGTGTAACTGAGTACAACATCGAACTGGTGAAATACAGCCTGACCGCCAAAGGGCACGGTAAAGATGCGCTGGGTCAGGTGGATATCGTTGCCAACTATAACGGTCGTCGTTTCCACGGCGTCGGTCTGGCGACAGATATCGTCGAATCTTCTGCTAAAGCGATGGTGCATGTGCTGAACAACATCTGGCGCGCCGAAGAAGTCGAAAAAGAATTGCAACGCAAAGCTCAGAACAACGAGAACAACAAGGAAACCGTGTGATGTCGAAGAATTATCATATTGCTGTTTTGCCGGGTGACGGTATTGGCCCGGAAGTGATGGCGCAAGCCCTGAAGGTACTGGACGCAATCCGTAACCGTTTTAACATGCGCATTACCACCAGCCACTACGACGTGGGTGGTGCCGCGATCGATAACCACGGTCAGCCGCTGCCACCTGCAACAGTTGAAGGCTGTGAACAAGCTGACGCCATTCTGTTTGGCTCCGTTGGCGGCCCGAAATGGGAAAACTTACCGCCAAACCAGCAGCCAGAGCGTGGCGCACTGCTGCCATTGCGTAAGCACTTCAAATTATTCAGCAACCTGCGCCCGGCTAAGCTCTACCAGGGGCTGGAAGCGTTTTGCCCTCTGCGCGCAGATATTGCCGCGAACGGTTTCGACATCCTGTGCGTACGCGAACTGACTGGCGGGATTTACTTCGGTCAACCAAAAGGCCGCGAAGGCAGCGGACAACATGAAAAAGCCTTTGATACCGAGGTTTATCACCGTTTCGAGATCGAACGTATTGCGCGTATCGCGTTTGAATCCGCTCGCAAACGTCGCCGTAAAGTTACGTCGATTGATAAAGCTAACGTACTGCAAACGTCTATTCTGTGGCGCGAAATCGTCAATGAAATTGCTAATGAATATCCAGACGTTGAACTGGCGCATATGTACATCGACAACGCGACAATGCAGTTAATTAAAGATCCATCCCAGTTCGACGTGTTGCTGTGCTCTAACCTGTTTGGTGACATTCTGTCTGATGAGTGCGCCATGATCACCGGTTCAATGGGCATGTTACCGTCCGCCAGCCTGAATGAGCAGGGCTTCGGTTTGTACGAACCTGCTGGCGGCTCCGCTCCGGACATCGCCGGGAAAAACATTGCCAACCCTATCGCCCAGATCCTGTCGCTGGCGCTGCTGCTGCGCTACAGCCTGGATGCCAATGATGCGGCAACCGCAATTGAGAGCGCCATCAACCGCGCATTAGAAGAAGGTATTCGCACCGGTGACTTAGCCCGTGGCGCTGCCGCAGTCAGTACCGATGAAATGGGCGACATCATTGCCCGTTACGTCGCAGAAGGGGTGTAATCATGGCCAAAACGTTGTACGAAAAATTGTTTGATGCGCACGTCGTCTTTGAGGCGCAAAACGAAACCCCACTGTTGTACATCGACAGGCATCTGGTGCATGAAGTGACCTCTCCGCAGGCGTTTGATGGTCTGCGCGCGCATGGCCGTCAGGTGCGCCAGCCGGGTAAAACCTTTGCCACCATGGATCACAACGTCTCTACCCAGACCAAAGATATCAACGCGTCGGGTGAGATGGCGCGCATCCAGATGCAGGAGCTGATTAAGAACTGTAACGAATTTGGCGTCGAGCTGTACGACCTGAACCATCCGTATCAGGGTATCGTTCACGTGATGGGGCCAGAACAAGGCGTAACGTTGCCGGGTATGACCATCGTCTGCGGCGATTCCCACACCGCTACACACGGCGCGTTCGGCGCACTGGCATTTGGCATTGGCACCTCTGAAGTTGAACACGTTCTGGCGACGCAGACCCTGAAACAGGGGCGCGCCAAAACCATGAAGATTGAAGTCAACGGTAAAGCAGCCCCTGGCATTACCGCCAAAGATATCGTGCTGGCGATTATCGGTAAAACCGGTAGCGCAGGCGGTACCGGACACGTGGTTGAGTTTTGTGGCGAAGCCATCCGTGCATTGAGCATGGAAGGCCGGATGACCCTGTGCAACATGGCCATTGAAATGGGTGCTAAAGCGGGTCTGGTTGCACCGGATGAAACAACCTTTAACTATGTGCAGGGTCGTTTACACGCACCGAAGGGCGAGGATTTTGACCACGCGGTTACATACTGGAAAACGCTGAAAACCGACGACAACGCGACGTTTGATACCGTCGTTACCCTGCAGGCAGAAGAGATCGCACCGCAGGTCACCTGGGGAACAAACCCGGGTCAGGTCATCTCGGTGAACGATAATATTCCCGACCCGGCGTCATTTGCCGATCCCGTTGAGCGCGCATCGGCTGAAAAAGCGCTGGCGTATATGGGGCTGAAACCGGGTATTCCGTTAACGGAAGTGGCTATCGATAAAGTGTTCATCGGTTCCTGCACCAACTCGCGTATTGAAGATTTACGCGCCGCGGCAGAAATCGCCAAAGGGCGCAAAGTTGCGCCGGGTGTGCAGGCACTGGTGGTGCCGGGCTCTGGTCCGGTGAAAGCGCAGGCGGAAGCAGAAGGTCTGGATAAGATCTTTATCGAAGCCGGTTTTGAATGGCGTTTACCGGGCTGTTCCATGTGCCTGGCGATGAACAATGACCGCCTGAACCCAGGCGAACGCTGCGCATCCACCAGCAACCGTAATTTTGAAGGTCGTCAGGGCCGCGGTGGTCGCACGCATTTAGTCAGCCCGGCCATGGCCGCCGCTGCCGCCGTAACCGGTCATTTTGCCGACATTCGCAGCATCAAATAAGGAAACTACCATGGCAGAGAAATTTACCCAGCATACCGGCCTGGTTGTCCCACTGGATGCCGCCAACGTTGATACCGACGCAATTATCCCTAAACAGTTTTTGCAGAAGGTTACGCGCACCGGTTTTGGCGCCCATCTGTTTAACGACTGGCGTTTTCTGGACGAAAAGGGCCAACAGCCGAATCCTGAGTTCGTTTTAAACTTCCCGGAATATAAAGGGGCATCAATTCTGCTCGCACGGGAAAACTTTGGCTGCGGCTCTTCACGCGAACATGCGCCGTGGGCACTGACCGATTACGGCTTTAAAGTGGTGATCGCACCAAGCTTCGCCGACATCTTCTACGGCAACAGTTTCAATAACCAACTGTTGCCGGTGACCCTGAGCGACGCGCAGGTAGATGAAATGTTCGCGCTGGTGAAAGCCAATCCGGGCATTAAATTTGAAGTGGATCTGGAAGCGCAGGTGGTGAAAGCAGGCGATAAGTCCTACAGCTTTAAAATTGACGACTTCCGCCGCCACTGCATGCTGAACGGTCTGGACAGCATCGGGCTGACGCTGCAACATGAAGCGGCCATCACCGAGTACGAAGACAAGCAGCCAGCGTTTATGCAGTAATCTCTTCCGCTGGTCACCGCACGGTGGCCAGCCCTTTCTCTTCACCTACAGCGTATCGCCGTAATAGATTTGGTAGCCAAGATTGACGCTGCCCGGCGCATCTTTCCCGTTCAAACGCTTAATCAGAATATCCGCCGCCGTTTTGCCAATCTCAAAGCGTGGCGTAATCACGCTGGCGATTTTTTGCAGCCGCGCACGGCCAATTTCCAGCCCGTGGAAACCGGCAATCGCCATTTTTCCCGGCACATCGTACTGCTGTGCCTGACACTCCAGCAGCGCGCCAACCGCCAGGTCATCGTTGGTACAGAAAATAGCGTCAATATCCGGCTTTTCCGCCATCGCCTGCTGGAACATCTTGCGGCCCAGCGCCACCGACGAAATAGTTTTTGGCGCCAGGTGGTACGCTTCCAGTCCCTGCGCCGCCAGCGCTTTCTCGGTGCCGCGAAAACGGCTAAGGTCTCGGGGGTCATCCATCGAGCCAAAGAAAGCAATGCTGCGTTTACCGCTGTCGATAAAAGCCTGCGTCATTTCAAACGCGGCTTTTTCGTTATCAAACCCAACCTGTATATCAAGATACTGGCCGCTAATATCCATCAGTTCCGCCACCGGTACGCCGCTGGCGCGCACGTACTGGATCATTCGCTCTGTATGCAGCTTTCCCGTGAGGATCAGGCCGTCGATATTGTAAGAGAGCAGGTTCAGCACCTCGCGTTCTTCACGCTCGGCATCATATTCGTAGTTGGCGATCAGCGTCTGGTACTGGCAGGCCGAGGTGACGGATTCAATCCCTGCCAGCACGTCGGCAAAGATCTGATTACGAAACGAGGGGATCAGCACACCAATGGTTTTGCTGCGTGCGTTGAGCAGAATTTCCGGGGCGCGGTTGGGGATGTAGTTGTTCTCTTCCATCACTTTCGAAATCAATTCGCGGCTGCGTTGCGACACCTGATTCGGGTCACGCAGATAACGGCTGACCGTCATCTTATTCAGCCCGGCCAGATTAGCGATATCCTGTAATGTCATCCGATTGTTTTTCATGAGGTTCTCTACGACCAACAGCCCATTATGCTCGCAGAGAACCTTATCACAGCCGGTTAGCGACTGCACTCCTCGCTCAACCTTAACGCGTAGCCATCTCAGCCGACGGCGACGTGGTTTCATTTTGCGCACGAACGCAGTACATCAGCACCACCGACGCCAGCAGAGCAATCGCCATGAAGGTGTAGGAGACGCCCGGCCCGCCGGTCACGCCGTTGAGGTAACCCACCAGCCACGCGCCGAGGAATGCCCCTAACGCGCCAAAACTGTTGATCATCCCCATCGACACACCGGAGACGTTGCGCGGCAGCAGTTCGGGGATCAGCGCAAAGAACGGCCCGTAAGGTGCATACATACAGGCGGCGGCCACAACCAGCAGCGCGTAGGAGAGCCAGAAGGACTGGTTGCCCAACAGCCACGAGGCAAAGAACGCGATGGCGGCAATCAACAGCAGCGGCCAGATAAACAGCTTACGATTTTGGAACTTATCGGACAGCCAGGAGACGGTCAGCATCAGGCAGATCGCCGCCAGATACGGCACCGCTGCCAGCCAGCCCACCGCCACAATGTCCATCTGAGCTGCATTTTTGAGGATTGACGGCATCCACATCATGAAGCCATACACCCCGATGCTCCACAGCGCATGCACCGCACAAAGCATAATGACGCTGCGTGAACGCATCGCTTCACCGTAGTTACGCATCGGTTTGATGTCGCGCTGCTCGCGATCCATCGCCTGCTGTAATGCCTGTTTCTCCTGCTCGCTCAACCAGCCCGCATCCGCCGGTTTGTCGCGTACCAGAATCACCCAGCAGAACGCCCAGATCACCGCCGGGATACCTTCGATAATAAACATTTCGCGCCAGCCCCAGGCTTCAATCAGGTAGCCGGAGACTATCGACATCCACAGTACTGTGACCGGGTTGCCGAGAATTAAAAAGGTGTTGGCGCGCGAGCGTTCAGTTTTGGTAAACCAGTTGCTGATATAAATCAGCATCGCGGGCATCACCGCTGCTTCGACGATGCCGAGAATAAAGCGGATCGCCATCAGCGTTGGGATATTGCTGACAAAGCCGGTCGCCGCGGCACAAAGCCCCCAAAGGATCAGGCTGTAAAAAATCATTTTGCGCACGCTACGCTTAACGGCGTACATCGCGCCCGGCACCTGGAAAAAGAAATAGCCCAGGAAGAATAACGCGCCAATTAACGATGCTGTTCCCTGAGTAATTCCTAAGTCATGTTCAATACCGGCGGCAGCGGCAAAGCCGTAATTGGCGCGGTCGAGATAAGCTAAGCTGTAGGTAATAAAAATAATCGGCATTAAATACCACCAGCGACGCGCTGGCAGTTTTGCGAGCATATTCATACTCACTCCTTGGATTATTGTTTTCGCTCAGGCCGCGCGTTGCGGCCCATTATTGATCAGACCGCGGCGAGCATGCCGCCGTCCACAAACAAAAGATGCCCATTCACAAAGTCAGAGGCGGGCGCGGCAAGATAAACCGCCGCGCCGATAAGCTCTTCCGGGTTACCCCAGCGAGCGGCGGGCGTGCGCTGGAACAGCCAGGCGGAGAATGCTTCATCGTTGACCAGCGCGGTGGTCATGTCGGTAGCGAAATAGCCGGGAGCAATGCCGTTGACCTGAATATTGTATTCCGCCAGTTCCACGCACATGCCACGGGTTAACATTTTGACCGCGCCTTTTGACGCCGCGTATGGAGTAATGGTTTTACGACCTAATTCGCTTTGCATTGAGCAGATATTAATAATCTTCCCGCGGCGGCGTTGCACCATGTAGCGGGAAACCTGCTGCGACACCAGAAAGACCGATTTCTGGTTTACATCAATCACTTTGTCCCATTCAGCCTCCGGGAATTCGGTGAAGGGAAAACGACGCTGAATTCCGGCGTTGTTAATTAAAATATCAATGGCCCCAACTTCCTTTTCAATTTGCGCGATGGCGCGCGCCACCTCTTCCCCGTTGGTGACATCAAAACCATAGCCAACGGCGCGATAGCCTTCGGCAACCAGTTTGTCCGCCGCCGCCTGAGCGCGCTGCTGGGTAATATCGTTAATCACAATCTCAGCACCGTGCGCCGCCAGACCGTTGGCCAACAGGTTACCAATGCCCTGAGCGGAACCGGTAATCAGCGCGCGTTTGCCGGTCAGGTCGAATAGGTTTTTCATAAAAAACTCCTTTTTTAATAACTGTTACGCGTAACTGTATACGCGTAACAGTAGAAAAAAGAAGATCAAGGAAGAGGAAAATGATCGTTATGTGATCAACATTACATTTACGTGCAAGATGAAAAAAAGAGGGATAGACCTGATAAGCGTAACGCGATCAGGCCGTAAAGACAGGTTGCCGGATGGCGGCGTAAACGCCTTATCCGGCCTACAAAAACGACAAAAGCGAATACGAAATGTCGTCCGGTCGAGCACTGCAACGCCGGGACTGCACCGGACTAAACATCCTTCACCCGCCCGGTCATCCACAGCGTCACCACCGAAATCACCGCAATCACCCAATAGACGGCATAGTGACCGTAGCTTTGCGCAACAGCCCCCTGAATCACCCCTGCCAGAATGACTCCCGTTGAAATACTGTTGGTAAATAATGTGGTCGCTGATCCCGCACGTCCGGGCATCAGATCCTGAAACCACAGCATGCCTATTCCGGCGATAATACCGATAAATACCGCGTTAAACAGTTGCAGCACCAGCAGCGCCGTACGGCTGTGAAAGAAGATCAAACCAAGATAAAACAGCACGCCTGCCGCGACGGCCGCGATCATCATTCGCCGTTTGCCAAAGCGTTTCACGTAATAGCCCGCCAGAATCATCGCCGGAATTTCCAGCCCAGCCGCCGTCCCCATCAGGATCCCGGCCAGCTTGTCTGGCAAGCCCAGCTCAAGGCTTATCCACAGCGGCATATCGATGATGTACATGGTGTTGCAGGTCCACATCAGCGTGGAGGCAATAAACAACATGCGCACATTTTTGTCCTGCCAACCGCCGGTCTGTTCCAGCGGCACGTCTACAGGCTGCTCCACCCGGGCGACTGACGGCAATATCAGCGCAATCAGCACCAGGCTAATGGCAAAAATCCCTGCAGCAATGGAAAACATCGCCGTAAAGCCGTAATTCAGCGCCAGCATGAATGCCAGCGGCGGTCCAATCACCCAGGCCAGCGAAAGCTGCGCACGCATCACCGAGCTAAACATCACCACTTCACGCGCGGAGTTATCAGCATATTCCCGCGCCAGCGCAAACAGTTGCGGCATGGCAGTATTCGCCAGCGAGGCCAGCAGCACACCGCAGGTGATCAGCGTAAGATAGTGGCGATTAAAGGCAAACAGCAACGCGTTGCCAATTGCCATCAGGCAGCAGAACATGATCAACTTACGCCGATCGCCCTGGCTGTCAGATCGTTTCGCGAGGCCAAGGCTGACGACGATCCCGACAATCGCATTGACGGTGTAAAACAGCCCGACCCAAAATGGCTGCGCCCCGACCTCACGGCTCAGGAACAGACTCAGCGTGGGTGCCTGCAATGCCCCCGCCACGCCCATCATAAAAGCGACCAGCATAAATGCCGCGTAAACGCCGTTGAGGCGCCGTCCCATGGTCATAATCCAGAGCATTGTTATCCCTATTGGCTGGGCTGATACGAAAAAAGCCAGCAGAAAAAATCTGCTGGCGGGTGATTTTACACCAATACTCAGTCACACATGATGTCTGCAATTCCCAATTCAGGAGTCAGATGTCATCTCCCACTGCATCAGCTCTTCGAGCATCTTTAAGCGCTGCGGTGCGCTCAGGCAAGCCAACCAGGACGATTTTTCTGTCGCGGTAAAGTACTTCAACCAGAACTGACGCATAGATGACCCCTTCGTTGTCTCATCGCTTCATCGGAATCTATTATTGGCTTAATATAGGGATTATAAAATTGCTGAGTTTTCCGCAGGAGTTCCCCTTTTATGTCTTCTGGTCGTTTGCAACAACAGTTCATCCGTCTGTGGCAATGCTGTGACGGCAAGACGCAAGACACGACGCTCAACGAGCTGGCGGATCTGCTGAGCTGCTCGCGCCGCCATATGCGTACGCTGCTTAATACCATGCAGGATCGTGGCTGGTTAACGTGGGAAGCTGAAGTTGGACGAGGTAAACGCTCGCGACTGACATTCCTCTATACCGGGCTGGCGCTCCAGCAGCAGCGCGCGGAAGACCTACTGGAACAGGATCGCATCGATCAACTAGTGCAGCTTGTCGGTGACAAAACGGCCGTACGGCAAATGCTGGTCTCCCATCTGGGTCGCAGCTTTCGCCAGGGTCGGCATATCATGCGCGTTCTCTATTATCGCCCCATGCACAACCTGCTCCCCGGCACGGCATTACGCCGCTCCGAAACCCATATCGCCCGCCAAATCTTCAGTGCCTTAATTCGGGTAAATGAGGAAAATGGGGAACTGGAAGCGGACATTGCCCATCACTGGCAGCAAATTTCACCTTTGCATTGGCGATTCTTCCTGCGCCCGGGGATCCATTTCCATCATGGCCGCGAGCTGGAAATGGAAGATGTTATCGCCTCGCTGAGGCGCATTAACGCCCTGCCGCTGTACTCACACATCACGCAGATCGTCTCTCCCACGGCCTGGACGCTGGATATCCATCTGGCCCAGCCAGATCGCTGGCTTCCCTGGCTATTGGGGCAGGTCCCCGCCATGATCCTGCCGCGAGAATGGGAAACGCTAAACAACTTCTCCAGTCACCCGATTGGTACCGGTCCGTATGCGGTAATGCGCAACACCAATAACCAACTGAAAATTCATGCATTTGATGATTACTTTGGCTACCGGGCCTTGATCGACGAAGTTAACGTTTGGGTATTACCCGATATCGGAGAAGAACCGGGCGGCGGGTTGACGCTAAAAGGCCCCACAGAGGATGAAAAGGCGATCGAAAGCCGCCTCGAAGAAGGCTGCTACTACCTGCTGTTTGATGCGCGTAGCCACCGTGGCGCTAATCAGGAGGTACGCGAGTGGGCAAGCCGCGTTCTCTCGCCAACAAATTTAATTTGCCACGCCGACGAACAGTACCAGCGACTGTGGTTTCCCGCGTATGGTTTACTCCCCCGCTGGCACCACGCGAAACCTGGCCACGGTGAAAAACCCGCAGGGCTGGAAACGCTGACAATCACCTACTATCGCGATCATATCGAACACCGGATTATCGCGCAGATCATGAAAACGTTGCTGGCGCAGCATCAGGTACAGTTGAATATTCAGGAGATCGACTACGATCAATGGCATGCAGGTGAAATCGTCAGCGATATCTGGCTCAACAGCGCCAACTTTACCCTCCCGCTGGACTTCTCACTGTTCGCCCATTTGTGCGAAGTCCCTTTGCTGCAAAACTGTATCTCGCGTGACTGGGAAAACGATGCGGCTCGCTGGCGAACGGGCGAAATGAGCCTGGCGGCATGGTGCCAACAACTGCTCGCCACAAAGGCCATTGTGCCGTTGATCCACCACTGGCTGATCATTCAGGGACAGCGAAGCATGCGCGGGCTGCGCATGAATACCCTCGGCTGGTTTGATTTTAAATCGGCATGGTTTGCGCCGCCGGATCCTTAATTGCTGCTGAGCAACAAAATCATTACACTAACGCCGTTCTCAACGGGGTGCTAAATAAAAAACATACACAAGATCATTCATGATGCATCAAGGCGGCAAGCGAGTGAGTCCCCAGGAGCATAGATAACTATGTGACTGGGGTGAGCGAGCGCTGCCAACACAGAGGCAGCGTGAATGATGAAGTGTATGGGCTGAGAGATACCCGTCGAACCTGATCCGGATAATGCCGGCGAAGGGATTTGAGGCTTATCTCAAGTCCTTTGCCACCCAACTCTTGAGGTGCAAAGTGTTTAAAAAATGTCTTCCGCTTTTACTGCTGTGCGCAGCGCCTGCCTTCGCTAAACCTGTACTGACCGTCTATACCTACGACTCGTTCGCCGCTGACTGGGGCCCTGGCCCGACAATCAAAAAAGCTTTTGAAGCTGACTGCAACTGCGAGCTAAAGCTGGTGGCGCTGGAAGATGGCGTCTCGCTGCTTAACCGCCTGCGCATGGAAGGAAAAAACAGCAAAGCCGACGTCGTGCTGGGTCTGGATAACAACCTGCTGGAAGCCGCCACACAAACCAAACTGTTTGCCAAAAGCGGTGTAGCAAACGACGCCGTTAACGTACCCGGCGGCTGGAAAAATGACACCTTTGTTCCGTTTGATTACGGCTACTTCGCTTTTGTCTATGATAAAAACAAGCTGAAAAATCCGCCCAAAAGCCTGAAAGAACTGGTAGAGAGCGACCAAAAATGGCGCGTCATTTATCAGGATCCGCGCACCAGCACGCCGGGATTGGGTCTGTTGCTATGGATGCAGAAAGTCTATGGCGATAAAGCGCCAGAGGCATGGCAGAAACTGGCAGTCAAAACCGTCACCGTCACCAAGGGCTGGAGCGAAGCCTACGGCCTGTTCCTGAAAGGTGAAAGCGATCTGGTGCTCAGCTACACCACCTCTCCGGCCTATCACATCATTGCCGATAAAAAAGACAACTACGCCGCGGCCAACTTTAGCGAAGGCCACTATTTACAGGTGGAAGTCGCCGCCCGTACCGCAGCCAGCAAGCAGCCGGAACTGGCCGAGAAATTCCTGAAGTTTATGGTATCCCCGGCATTCCAGAATGCGATTCCGACCGGCAACTGGATGTATCCCGTGACGCAAGTCGCCCTACCGCCAGGATTCGAGCAACTGAATAAACCGGCCATCGCGCTGGAATTTACGCCGCAGCAGGTTGCGGCCCAGCGTCAGGCATGGATTAGCGAATGGCAACGCGCCGTCAGCCGTTAATCCCCGGCTGGCTGGTTCCAGGGCTTACCGCCGCCACGCTGATGGTGGCCGTTGCCCTGGCCGCATTTCTGGCTCTGTGGTTTAACGCCCCGCAGGGAGAATGGCTCTCGCTGTGGCAAGATGACTACCTGTGGCACGTGGTGCGCTTTTCTTTCTGGCAGGCTTTTTTATCCGCTGTGCTGTCGGTTGTCCCGGCGATTTTCCTTGCCAGAGCGCTCTATCGTCGTCGTTTTCCAGGACGTCTGGCGCTGCTGCGTCTGTGCGCAATGACGTTAATCCTGCCAGTGCTGGTCGCGGTATTCGGTATTCTTAGCGTCTACGGCCGCCAGGGTTGGCTGGCCTCGCTCTGGCATATATTCGGGCTGGAGTGGACGTTTTCGCCATACGGTTTGCAGGGCATTCTGCTGGCGCATGTCTTTTTCAATCTGCCGATGGCCAGCCGCCTGCTGTTACAGTCGCTGGAGAATATTCCCGGCGAACAGCGGCAGTTAGCCGCTCAGTTGGGTATGCGTGGCTGGCATTTCTTCCGTTTTGTTGAATGGCCGTGGCTGCGTCGTCAGATCCTGCCCGTCGCGGCACTCATCTTTATGTTGTGCTTCGCCAGCTTCGCCACCGTTCTGTCGCTGGGCGGCGGGCCACAGGCCACCACCATCGAACTGGCTATCTATCAGGCGCTGAATTTTGATTACGATCCTGCCCGCGCAGCCATGCTGGCGTTGATCCAGATGGTTTGTTGTTTGGCGCTGGTGCTCCTCAGTCAACGTCTGAGCCGGGCGATTGCTCCCGGTGCTACCCTGGTACAAGGCTGGCGCGATCCCGACGATCGCCTGCACAGCCGACTGGCTGACGCAATCCTGATTATTCTTGCCCTGTTGCTGTTATTGCCGCCGTTGCTGGCGGTGATTGTCGATGGCTTAAACCGCCAGGTTCTGGATGTACTGATGCAGCCAGTGCTGTGGCAGGCGCTGGGAACCTCGCTGCGCATCGCATTAGCAGCAGGAGCGTTATGCGTCGTACTCACCATGATGCTGTTATGGAGCAGTCGTGAACTGCGCGCCCGACAGCAGCTGCTGGCAGGTCAGATGCTGGAGTTGAGCGGCATGATGATCCTCGCCATGCCGGGCATCGTGTTAGCTACCGGCTTCTTTCTGCTGCTCAATAACACCACTGGTCTTCCTGAATCTGCCGACAGCATTGTCATTTTTACCAATGCGCTGATGGCGATCCCTTATGCACTGAAGGTACTGGAAAACCCAATGCGTGACGTCACTGCGCGCTACAGTATGTTGTGCCAGTCGTTGGGCATTGAGGGATGGTCGCGCCTGAAAGTGGTTGAACTGCGCGCCCTGAAGCGCCCGCTGGCGCAGGCGATGGCGTTTGCCTGCGTCCTGTCGATTGGCGATTTTGGTGTAGTGGCGTTATTTGGTAATGAGGATTTCCGTACCCTGCCGTTTTATTTATATCAGCAGATTGGCTCTTATCGCAGTCAGGATGGCGCAGTTACGGCGTTATTACTGCTGATCCTATGCTTTACGCTGTTTACCGTTATTGAGAAATTGCCGGGTCAAAATGTTAAAACTGATTGATATCACATGGCTTTATCACCATTTGCCCATGCGCTTTACCCTGTCGGTCGCGCGCGGTGAGCAAATAGCTGTACTCGGGCCCAGCGGCGCCGGGAAAAGTACGCTGCTGAATCTGATTGCCGGCTTTCTCACGCCTGCCAGCGGTACCATGATGATTGATGGTGAAGATCACACCACCACGCCGCCCTCACGCCGTCCTGTTTCCATGCTGTTTCAGGAAAACAACCTGTTCAGCCATCTGAGCGTACAGCAAAACATCGGCCTGGGCCTGAATCCGGGATTGAAGCTGAACACATCGCAGCGGGAGAAAATGCACCACATCGCTCAACAAATGGGACTCGACTCTCTGCTGGAACGCCTCCCCGGCGAACTTTCCGGCGGGCAGCGACAGCGCGTGGCGCTGGCGCGTTGTCTGGTGCGGGAACAACCTATTTTACTGCTTGATGAACCGTTCTCAGCGCTCGATCCCGCGCTGCGCCAGGAGATGCTAACGCTGGTCGCCGAAGTCTGTCGCGAGAAGCAGCTGACCTTACTGATGGTTTCTCACAGCGTAGAAGATGCGGCGCGAATTGCGTCCCGCTCGATTGTGGTCGCCGATGGGCGCATCGCGTGGCAGGGCAAAACGGACGATCTGTTAAGCGGCAACGCCAGCGCCTCGGCGCTATTGGGCATTAAAGCATAATGCGTTGCCGGATGACGGCGTGAACGCCTTATCCGGCCTGCAGGTCGCACATTTTGTAGGCCGGATAAGGCAAAGCCGCCATCCGGCAAAGGTGTCGTCAGTAACCCACCACTTTGCGCAGAATGTCGATATACACCGGCATCAGCGGATGGCGCAGTAACGTCACCAGCGCGACCACGCCGATCCCGAGCGTCAACGGCGCCAGATACAGCAAACGGCTGCGGGGGAAATACGCCGTTAAGCGATCAACAGCCGCTTTGCCACTGCGCCACAGCCGCCAACAAAACCAGCCGCCCACCCAGAGCAACACCGCCGTCGCCAGCAGCAACCATTTAAAATCCCCGCTCTGCATATCAGAAGGGATATCAATTGCCGCTCCCGCCAGGATCCCCGGCAGGAAGTAGAACGGTGGCCACAGCACGCAGCCAATAATATTCGGGACGATAAATTTAGCGACAGGCAGATCCAGCATGCCTGCTACCATCGGCACCAGCGGGCGCGTCGGTCCGACAAAACGCCCCACCAGAATAGTAAACATGCTGTGCTGATGCAGGGCGTGCTCGGTTTTATCCAGCAACGCCTTGTTCTTTTTCATGAACGACCAACGGTGCAATGGCTTTTTAAAGCGCCAGCCCAACCAGAAGGAGATCCAGTCCCCCAACAGGCAGCCGACAATGCCCGCAAGCCAGGCATGCCAGAAGTTCAGTTCGCCGCTGCCAATCAGCGCGCCCAACCCCGCCATCATCACGGTCCCGGGCAGAATCAGACCAACCAGCGCCAACGACTCCAAAAAAGCCACCAGAAGTACGGCGATCAGAGAGTACAGGGCGGACTGGAGAATAAAGTGTTCCAGCAATGCTTGCATAATGTGTCCGTCAAATTTACGAAGCAGGGATTTTGATAACCCCTCTCAACTTCGTCAAGCCATCAATTGTCTGAATAGATTGCGAGTTATGACAACTTTCAGGATACATCATTCACTTTTTATTCACATCCAGCGCGAAACTCGCTCGGACTGGCACCGGTACATTTTTTGAAAACACGAGAGAAATAGAGCTGGTCGTCAAAGCCAACATTGCGACCTACGGTGGCGATAGGCATACGTGTGGTACTCAGCAGTAACTTCGCCTGGCTGATGCGCTGGTCCTCGCGCCAGCTTAATACACTGATACCCAACTGCTGACGGAACAGATGCGACAAACGGGAAGGCGACAGGCAGACATGCTGTGCGACGCTGGCAATATCAAAATTGCTGTCCGCCAGATGATCGCTAATGTACTGGCAGGCATCGCGAACGCGGTTGTCCATGGGCGGGTGTAGCGATTCATTGATGGCTTCCATACGTCGGAGCAACAACTGCTCCAGTAAATTAATCGCCAGCAGTTCAGAATAACGACCTTCTCCCTGCCCGGCGTTAATTATTTGCCCAAACAGCTCGTTAAAATGCGGCTGATGTGCTTCATCCGGGCGGAAAAAACCGGTCTGGCCAAAAATGGCCGGCCAGGTCAGCCACTCCTGCCAGTAGGCGCGCGGGCGAAAGTAAACCCACTGGTGATACCACTCGCTGGCATCAGGATGGCGCCCGTAGTGGTGAATTTCTCCGGGTGGAAACAACAGAATATCGCCAGGCCGGCAGACAAACTGCTTGCCCTGATTATTGATAACCCCTTCGCCACGGATGGTGAGATTGAGGATATAACCCTTCATACCCAGCGGCCTGTCGATAAAAAAATCCAGGTATCCGTTCGCCTCAATGGGGGTTAATCCGGCCACCAAATGCGCGTTAAACGAATAACCTGGCAACAGGGGATCGTTTTGCGTTTCAGCCATAATTTCAATACTCCCTATGTCCTGCCAAGAAACAATTTGTCCATATTACGCCAGACATCATCGCTGTCGCCTCTGCGGGCCGCTGTATTTGCGGCCATGGACCACCAACCCCGCTTGTGAAAAGCTCTTTGTAAAAAACATGTACTACGCCAACGTCAAAATCGGCTAACAAAAGTGTCTATAACTACGGCAGAAATGTCCACATTGATTATTTGCACAGCGTCACACTTTGTGATGTCACAGCATTTTAGTCCATAAGATTAGCGGATCCTGCCTGACGGTTTTTATCGCTACTCACTACTGTTTATCCATACCCGTATTTTTGGATGGAGTAAGACGATGGCGATTGCAATTGGCCTCGATTTTGGTAGTGATTCAGTACGCGCTTTGGCGGTGGAATGTGCCACCGGCGAAGAGATCGCCACCAGCGTTGAGTGGTACCCACGTTGGCAGAAAGGGCAGTATTGCGATGGCCCAAACAACCAGTTTCGCCATCATCCGCGCGACTACATTGAGTCCATGGAAGCGGCGCTGAAAACCGTCCTGGCCGAGCTGAGCGCAGAACAACGCGCGGAAGTAGTCGGGATTGGCGTTGACAGTACCGGCTCAACCCCGGCACCCATCGATGCAGACGGTAATGTACTGGCGCTGCGTCCGGAGTTCGCGGAAAACCCGAATGCGATGTTTGTCCTGTGGAAAGATCACACCTCAGTAGAAGAAGCCGAAGAAATCACCCGCCTGTGCCATACACCGGGCAAGATCGATTACTCCCGCTATATCGGTGGCATTTATTCCAGCGAATGGTTCTGGGCCAAAATCCTGCATGTAACTCGTCAGGACCACGCAGTTGCCGAAGCTGCGGTTTCGTGGATTGAGCTATGCGACTGGGTTCCAGCCCTGCTCTCCAACACCGTACGCCCGCAGGATATTCGTCGCGGTCGCTGCAGCGCCGGGCATAAATCCCTGTGGCATGAAAGCTGGGGGGGTCTGCCGCCAGCCAGTTTCTTTGACGAACTCGACCCCATCCTCAACCGCCATCTGCAATACCCAATGTTTACCGATACCTTCACCGCGGATCTGCCGGTTGGCACCCTGTGCGCCGAGTGGGCACAGCGTCTGGGGCTACCGGAGAGTGTGGTGATTGCAGGCGGTGCTTTTGACTGCCATATGGGCGCGGTCGGCACAGGTGCACAGCCTAACACGCTGGTGAAAGTCATCGGCACGTCTACCTGCGACATTCTGATTGCCGACAAGCAAAGCGTTGGCGAGCGTGCGGTGAAAGGCATTTGCGGCCAGGTTGATGGCAGCGTGGTACCTAATTTTATTGGCCTTGAAGCTGGTCAGTCTGCATTCGGTGACATCTATGCCTGGTTTAGCCGTGTATTGAGCTGGCCGCTGGAACAGCTTGCGGCGCAGCACCCGGAACTGAAAACACAGATTAAAGCCAGCCAAAAACAGCTGCTGCCTGCGCTCACCGAAGCCTGGGCGAAAAATCCGTCGCTGGATCACCTGCCGGTGGTGCTCGACTGGTTCAATGGTCGTCGTACGCCGAATGCCAACCAGCGTCTGAAAGGCGTCATTACCGACCTGAATCTGGCAACCGATGCACCAGCGCTGTTCGGTGGTCTGATTGCCGCCACGGCCTTTGGCGCACGCGCCATCATGGAATGCTTCACCGAACAAGGCATTGCGGTTAACAACGTGATGGCGCTTGGCGGTATCGCGCGCAAGAACCCGGTCATCATGCAGGCCTGCTGTGACGTGCTGAACCGTCCGCTACAGATTGTCGCTTCAGACCAGTGCTGCGCACTCGGTGCAGCTATCTTCGCCGCCGTTGCCGCGAAAGTACACGCTGATATCCCTGCCGCTCAGCAGCAGATGGCAAGCGCCGTGGAAAACACGCTGCAACCTCGCCCAGAGCAGGCTCAACGTTTTGAACAGCTTTACCGCCGCTATCAGCAGTGGGCAGTAAGCGCTGAACAGCAATACCTTCCGACTGCCGCTCCGGCGCAACAAGCCCCGGTAGACCTGGCAACCCTGACACATTAAGGACACGACAATGACGATTTTTGATAACTATGAAGTGTGGTTTGTGATTGGTAGCCAGCATCTGTATGGCCCTGAAACCCTGCGTCAGGTAACCCAACATGCCGAGCACGTCGTTAACGCACTGAATACTGAAGCCAAACTGCCCTGCAAGCTGGTATTAAAACCGCTGGGCACTTCCCCTGACGAGATTACCGCTATCTGTCGTGACGCGAATTACGACGATCGCTGTGCAGGGATGGTGGTCTGGCTGCATACCTTCTCCCCGGCCAAAATGTGGATTAACGGCCTGACTATTCTCAACAAGCCACTGATGCAGTTCCACACCCAGTTCAATGCCGCCCTGCCGTGGGACAGCATTGATATGGACTTTATGAACCTGAACCAGACTGCGCACGGCGGTCGTGAGTTCGGCTTCATCGGCGCGCGTATGCGTCAGCAGCATGCTGTGGTCACCGGTCACTGGCAGGATAAACAAGCGCACGAACGCATTGGCTCCTGGATGCGCCAGGCCGTGTCCAAACAAGATACCCGCCACCTGAAAGTCTGCCGTTTTGGCGACAACATGCGTGAAGTTGCGGTCACCGATGGCGATAAAGTCGCTGCGCAGATCAAGTTCGGCTTCTCGGTAAACACCTGGGCCGTGGGCGATCTGGTGCAGGTAGTGAACGCAATTAGCGACGGTGAAATCAACGCGCTAATCGATGAGTACGAAAGCACCTATACCATGACGGCGGCGACGCAAGTCCACGGTGAAAAACGTCAGAATGTCCTGGAAGCGGCCCGTATTGAACTGGGGATGAAGCGCTTCCTGGAACAGGGCGGATTCCACGCCTTCACCACCACATTTGAAGATTTACACGGCCTGAAACAGCTCCCTGGTCTGGCCGTACAGCGTCTGATGCAGCAAGGCTACGGCTTTGCGGGCGAAGGCGACTGGAAAACCGCCGCTCTGCTTCGCATCATGAAGGTGATGTCAACCGGTCTGCAGGGCGGCACCTCATTTATGGAGGATTACACCTACCACTTCGAGAAAGGCAACGATCTGGTGCTCGGCTCGCACATGCTGGAAGTGTGCCCGTCCATCGCGGTGGAAGAGAAACCGATCCTCGACGTACAGCACCTCGGCATTGGTGGTAAAGACGATCCTGCCCGTCTGATCTTCAACACCAAAACCGGCCCGGCAGTGGTTGCCAGCCTGATCGATCTCGGCGATCGCTATCGCCTGCTGGTTAACTGCATCGACACGGTACAAACGCCACACTCCCTGCCCAAACTGCCTGTCGCTAACGCTCTGTGGAAAGCTCAACCGGATCTGCCAACCGCTTCTGAAGCCTGGATCCTGGCCGGTGGCGCGCACCACACCGTGTTCAGCCACGCGCTGGATCTGAACGACATGCGTCAGTTCGCCGAAATGCACGATATCGAGATCGCGGTGATCGATAACGATACCCGCCTGCCGGCCTTTAAGGACGCGCTGCGCTGGAACGAAGTGTATTACGGGTTCAAACGTTAATTGGTGAAACGGATTGCCCGGTGGCATTTCATTTACCGGGCCTACAAATTACGTAGGCCGGATAAGCGAAGCGCCATCCGGCATTCAGGAGTTAACATGCTAGAAGATCTTAAACGTCAGGTACTGGAAGCGAATCTGGCGCTGCCAAAGCACAACCTGGTGACGCTGACCTGGGGAAACGTTAGCGCCGTCGATCGCGAGCGCGGCGTGTTTGTGATTAAACCTTCGGGAGTCGATTACAGCGTAATGACCGCCGACGATATGGTGGTAGTCAGTATCGCCACGGGGGAAGTCGTTGAAGGCACGAAAAAGCCCTCCTCAGATACCCCAACACACCGTTTGTTATATCAGGCATTCCCGACCATTGGCGGCATTGTTCACACCCATTCGCGTCATGCAACCATCTGGGCGCAGGCGGGTCAGTCGATTCCGGCAACGGGGACCACCCATGCGGACTATTTCTACGGTTCGATTCCCTGCACACGCAAAATGACCGACGAAGAAATCAATGGCGAATATGAATGGGAAACCGGTAACGTAATCGTTGAAGCCTTTGAAAAACAAGGTATTGACGCCGCACAGATGCCTGGCGTGCTGGTGCACTCTCACGGTCCATTTGCCTGGGGAAAAAATGCCGAAGATGCGGTGCATAACGCCATCGTGCTGGAAGAAGTAGCCTATATGGGGATTTTCTGCCGCCAGCTCGCGCCGCAATTACCGGATATGCAGCAAACCCTGCTAGATAAACACTACCTGCGCAAACACGGTGCTAAAGCGTATTACGGACAGTAACCTCTTTTGAGCATGACAACTGTATAAAATCACAGCTAATCTATCAGAACCAGGCTATAATAATGCCTGGTTTTTTGACGGATACGCAGCGTGGCGCAAGCAGGTTTTATTTTAACCCGGCACTGGCGGGACACCCCGCAGGGAACTGAGGTCTCATTCTGGCTGGCTACAGACGATGGGCCGCTGCAGGTCACGCTCGCGCCTCAGGAGTCGGTCGCGTTTATTCCCACCAGTCAGGTTCCTCGCGTAATGTCATTATTACGCACTGAAAACGGCTATCGCCTGAAATCGCTGCAATTGCAAGACTTCCACCGCCAGCCTGTTTCCGGACTGTATTGCCGCTCACATCGCCAGCTCATGCGATTGGAAAAACTGCTGCGCGAAAACGCAGTCACCGTCTATGAGGGCGACGTACGCCCACCTGAGCGGTATCTGATGGAGCGCTTTATCACCTCCCCTGTTTGGGTCGAAGGCGACAGACATAATGACATGCTGGTGAATGCCCGCCTGAAGCCGAACCCTGACTATCGACCACCGCTAAAATGGGTATCGCTGGATATTGAAACCACGCGCCACGGCGAACTCTATTGCATCGGTCTTGAAGGCTGTGGGCAGCGTATTGTCTACATGCTCGGCCCGCCAAACGGCGACGCCTCTACGCTTGATTTTGAACTTGAGTACGTAGCAAGCCGCCCGCAGTTGCTGGAAAAACTCAATGACTGGGTTGCCCGTCACGATCCTGATGTGATAATTGGCTGGAACGTCGTGCAATTCGATTTACGCGTCCTGCAAAAGCACGCCGAACGTTACCGCATTCCCCTGCGTTTTGGTCGTGATAATAGCGAACTGGAGTGGCGCGAGCATGGCTTCAAAAACGGCGTGTTCTTCGCGCAGGCCAAAGGTCGTCTGATCATTGACGGCATTGAAGCACTCAAATCCGCATTCTGGAATTTCTCGTCATTCTCGCTGGAAACGGTGTCACAGGAGCTGCTGGGCGAAGGGAAGTCGATTGATAATCCGTGGGACAGAATGGATGAAATCGACCGTCGATTTGCCCAGGATAAGCCCGCGCTTGCCACCTACAATCTCAAAGACTGTGAGTTGGTCACGCGCATTTTTCACAAAACCGAGATCATGCCATTTCTGCTGGAACGATCGACGGTCAACGGTCTGCCGGTCGACCGGCACGGTGGTTCAGTTGCCGCCTTCGGACATCTCTACCTGCCACGAATGCACCGGGCGGGTTATGTGGCGCCGAATCTCGGTGAAGTCCCCGCGCACGCCAGTCCCGGCGGCTATGTGATGGACTCGCGCCCAGGATTGTACGACTCCGTACTGGTGCTGGATTACAAAAGCCTGTATCCCTCAATAATTCGTACTTTTTTAATCGATCCGGTGGGGCTTATCGAAGGGATGGCGCAGCCGGATCCGGAACACAGCACCGAAGGTTTCCTTGACGCCTGGTTTTCACGCAAAAAGCACTGCCTGCCGGAAATCGTTACACAGATCTGGCACGGGCGCGAAGAAGCAAAACGCCGCGGCAATAAACCGCTCTCGCAGGCGTTGAAAATCATCATGAACGCATTTTACGGCGTGCTGGGCACCACCGCCTGTCGCTTTTTCGACCCGAGACTGGCCTCGTCCATTACCATGCGCGGCCATGCGATCATGCGCCAGACCAAAGCGTTAATTGAGGCTCAGGGTTACGATGTCATTTATGGCGATACCGATTCCACCTTTGTCTGGCTGAAAAAGGCGCACTCAGAAGACGATGCAGCCCGAATTGGTCGGGAACTGGTGAGCTATGTCAACACCTGGTGGGCGCAATCGCTGAAGCAACAAAATCTGACCAGCGCGCTGGAGCTGGAATTTGAAACCCATTTTTGTCGCTTTCTGATGCCGACCATTCGCGGTGCAGATACCGGCAGTAAAAAACGCTATGCGGGGATGATTCAGGACGGTGCAGAGCAACGTATGGTGTTTAAGGGACTGGAAACGGTACGAACCGACTGGACGCCGCTAGCCCAACAGTTTCAGCAGGAGCTATACCTGCGAATTTTTCGTAACGAACCTTATCAGGAGTTTGTTCGCGAGACTATTGACCGTCTGATGGCTGGTGAAATGGATGAACAACTGGTGTACCGCAAGCGCCTGCGTCGCCCGTTAAGTGAATACCAGCGAAATGTTCCACCACACGTTCGTGCCGCGCGACTCGCCGATGAGCAGAATGTAAAGCTGGGGCGTCCGCCACAGTATCAGAATCGCGGAACCATAAAATATGTCTGGACGGTCAATGGCCCAGAACCTGTTGATTATCAGCTATCTGTACTCGATTACGAGCATTATCTGACCCGCCAGATCCAACCCGTTGCCGAGGGAATTCTTCCCTTTATTGACGATAATTTTGCTACACTACTCACAGGACAACTGGGGTTATTTTGACGCGTGACGAAACCGCCGCCATCCAGTACCATAGCGCCCTTTCCATTCCTGGACCCATTTAACACCACTACCACTGATTTATTAGCCTGGTAGCGGGGTCGTATGCTCTCAATAACGGGGATTAGCCCGGAAAATGACGAGTATTGCCTGCAATTAAAGATATAGAGCCGAACATATATGCCTTTTACACTTGGTCAACGCTGGATCAGCGATACAGAAAGCGAATTGGGACTTGGTACTGTTGTCGCCATGGATGCGCGAACCGTCACTTTACTTTTCTCATCGACGGGCGAAAACCGTCTGTATGCGCGCAGTGATTCCCCCGTGACCCGCGTGATGTTCAATCCTGGCGATACGATAACAAGCCATGAAGGCTGGCAACTGCATGTCGATGAAGTAAAAGAAGAAAACGGCCTGCTTGCCTATATCGGAACCCGCCTGGATACCGAAGAAACCGGTGTCATGCTGCGTGAAGTACTGCTCGACAGCAAACTGGTATTCAGCAAACCACAAGATCGCCTGTTTGCCGGCCAGATTGACCGCATGGATCGCTTTGCTCTGCGCTATCGCGCCCGTAAATTTCAGAGTGAACAATACCGTATGCCGTGGAGTGGGTTGCGTGGTCAACGTACCAGCCTGATTCCTCACCAGCTGAACATTGCCCATGATGTTGGCCGTCGTCATGCTCCTCGCGTTTTACTGGCAGACGAAGTGGGTTTAGGTAAAACCATTGAAGCCGGGATGATCCTGCATCAGCAACTGCTGTCCGGCGCCGCAGAGCGCGTGCTGATCATCGTCCCAGAGACATTACAGCACCAGTGGCTGGTCGAAATGCTGCGCCGTTTCAACCTGCGTTTTGCGCTGTTTGATGATGAGCGTTATGCAGAAGCGCAGCACGACGCCTACAACCCGTTTGAAACCGAACAACTGGTCATCTGCTCGCTGGACTTTGCCCGTCGTAATAAACAACGTCTGGAGCACCTGTGTGACGCCGAGTGGGATCTGCTGATTGTCGATGAAGCCCATCACCTGGTGTGGAGCGAAGACGCGCCCAGCCGCGAATATATGGCCATTGAACAACTGGCAGAACGTGTGCCGGGCATCCTGCTGCTAACCGCTACACCGGAGCAACTGGGCATGGAAAGTCACTTTGCACGCCTGCGCCTGCTGGACCCGAGCCGTTTCCACGATTTCGCCCAGTTTGTTGAAGAGCAAAAAAATTATCGTCCGGTCGCCGACGCCGTCGCCATGCTGCTGGCAGGCAACAAGCTGAGTAACAATGAGCTGAACATGTTAGGCGACATGATTGGCGAGCAGGACATTGAGCCGCTATTGCAGGCGGCAAACAGCGACAGCGAAGACGCACAGAGCGCGCGTCAGGAGCTGGTTTCGATGCTGATGGACCGCCATGGCACCAGCCGTGTGCTGTTCCGTAACACCCGTAACGGTGTAAAAGGCTTCCCGAAACGCGAGCTGCATACCATCAAGCTGCCGCTGCCGACCCAATACCAGACGGCGATTAAAGTCTCCGGCATTATGGGCGTGCGTAAAAGTGCGGAAGACCGGGCGCGCGACATGCTCTACCCGGAACAGATTTATCAGGAATTCGAAGGCGACACCGGCACCTGGTGGAACTTTGACCCGCGCGTGGAATGGCTGATGGGCTACCTGACCAGCCACCGCTCGCAAAAAGTGCTGGTTATCTGCGCGAAAGCCACTACCGCGCTTCAGCTGGAACAGGTTCTGCGCGAACGCGAAGGTATCCGCGCTGCCGTATTCCATGAAGGGATGTCGATCATTGAACGTGACCGCGCCGCGGCCTGGTTTAGCGAAGAAGATAGCGGTGCCCAGGTAATGCTGTGCTCTGAAATCGGCTCCGAAGGGCGTAACTTCCAGTTCGCCAGCAATCTGGTGATGTTTGACCTGCCGTTCAACCCGGATCTGCTGGAACAGCGTATTGGCCGTCTTGACCGTATTGGTCAGGCGCATGATATTCAGATTCACGTTCCGTACCTGGAAAAAACCGCGCAATCCGTGCTGGTGCGCTGGTACCACGAAGGTCTGGACGCGTTCGAACACACCTGCCCGACCGGCCGTACCATCTATGACACGGTCTATAACAATCTGATCGGCTACCTGGCTGAACCAGAAAATACCGAGGGCTTTGACGATCTGATCAAAACCTGCCGCGAACAGCATGACGCGCTGAAAGCACAGCTGGAGCAAGGTCGCGATCGCCTGCTGGAGATCCACTCTAACGGCGGCGAAAAAGCACTGGCGTTGGCTGAAAGTATTGAAGAACAGGACGACGATACCAGCCTGATCGCCTTCGCCATGAACCTGTTTGATATCGTCGGTATTAATCAGGATGACCGTGGCGACAATTTGATCGTACTGACGCCGTCCGATCATATGCTGGTGCCGGATTTCCCTGGGCTGCCGGAAGATGGCTGCACCATTACGTTCGAGCGCGATGTCGCCCTGTCGCGTGAAGATGCCCAGTTCATTACCTGGGAGCATCCGCTGATCCGCAATGGTCTGGATCTGATCCTCTCCGGCGACACCGGAAGCAGCACTATTTCGTTGTTGAAAAACAAAGCATTACCTGTTGGTACACTGCTGGTTGAGCTGGTCTATGTTGTTGAAGCGCAAGCGCCGAAACAACTGCAGCTAAACCGCTTCCTGCCACCAACGCCGGTACGCATGCTGCTGGATAAAAACGGCAATAACCTTGCTGCACAGGTTGAGTTCGAAACCTTTAACCGTCAGCTCAGCGCCGTTAACCGCCACACCGGCAGCAAACTGGTCAACGCCGTGCAGCAGGATGTTCATGCCATTCTGCAACTCGGTGAAGCGCAGGTGGAAAAATCAGCCCGCGCGCTGATCGACGCAGCGCGTAAAGAAGCTGACGAGAAGCTGACGGCAGAACTTTCCCGTCTCGAAGCGCTGCGTGCCGTTAACCCGAACATCCGTGATGACGAACTTAGCGCAATTGAAAGCAACCGTCAGCAGGTGATGGAAAGCCTGGATCAGGCGGGCTGGCGTCTCGATGCCCTGCGCCTGATCGTCGTGACGCATCAGTAACGGAGCCATACATGGGGATGGAAAACTACAATCCGCCGCAGGAACCCTGGCTGGTCATCCTGTATCAGGATGACCACATTATGGTGGTCAACAAGCCGAGCGGCTTGTTGTCTGTGCCAGGTCGTCTGGATGAGCACAAAGACAGCGTGATGACGCGTATTCAGCGCGATTATCCGCAGGCTGAATCCGTGCATCGTCTGGATATGGCAACCAGCGGCGTGATTGTAGTCGCGCTAACCAAAGCGGCAGAGCGCGAGCTAAAACGCCAGTTTCGCGAGCGCGAACCGAAAAAACAGTATGTCGCACGCGTCTGGGGGCATCCTGCTCCGGCCGAGGGTCTGGTTGATTTACCGCTGATTTGCGACTGGCCAAACAGGCCAAAGCAAAAAGTATGTTATGAGACCGGGAAATCGGCGCAGACCGAGTATGAAGTTGTGGAGTTCGCGGCGGATAACACCGCCCGGGTAGTGCTCAAGCCCATTACCGGACGCTCCCACCAGCTGCGTGTGCATATGCTGGCTTTAGGGCATCCTATCCTGGGCGACCGCTTCTATGCTCCGCCGGAAGCTCTGGCGTTAGCGCCACGCCTGTTGCTGCATGCAGAGATGTTAACCATCACGCATCCCGAATACGGCAACAGTATGACGTTTAAAGTCCCGGCGGATTTTTAAATTCTGAGCCAATTTATGCCGGGGGCGCTTCGCTTGCCCGGCCTACATTCATTAACGTAGGCCGGATAAGGCGCTAGCTGCATCCGGCAATTCAATCACTTGAATCCTTTTTGATCCTTAATCAGCTCGTAAGCTTTTTGGATTTCCTGCGCTTTTTGCTTCGCCATTTCCATCATCTCTGGCGGCAGACCTTTCGCAACCAGTTTGTCCGGATGGTGCTCGCTCATCAGCTTACGGTAAGCGCGCTTGATGGTGGTCGCATCGTCGGTCGTTTTCACACCCAGCACATTACAGGCGTCTTCCAGCGTCGGGCCGCGTTGCGCCTGCTGCCAGCCACCGCCGCCAGACTGCTGCTGATATCCGCCGCCAAACTGTGCGCCGCCCTGCATCATGCGCAGGAACTGATCAAATTGGGTGCGTGAGATCCCCAACTCTTCAGCAATCACATACAGCACTTCACGTTCGTTAGGATGCAACGACCCATCGGCAAATGCCGCCTGGATCTGAATCTCCAGAAACATGCGGATCAGATCGAATCGACCAAAACAGACGCTGCGAAACTGACGCATCTTTTCACGTAATGGGTAATTATCCGATTTTCCTACCCGGAAGGCATGTTGTGCTGCCGTTCGCGAGTCACCATGCAAATTCATCCGATCCATCAACTGGCTGGCGATATGAATATCGGCTTCCGTGACACGACCTTTGGATTTGGTCAGATGTCCCATCACCTCAAAAGTGGTGGCAAAAAACAGCGCCTGGCGTTCACGTTGGTTGGCAAACCACGCCATTTTGCGCATGCGGGCTTTGTCGAACATGTGGCCAACTAACAGCCCCAGAACCACACCCCAGAAGCCGCCGCCCATCATTAAGGCCACGGCTACACCAATTATCTTTCCCCAATACTGCATAGACTCCCCAAATCTTTCCGCTCTCAGCCAGGCTATGTCCCACAATATAAGGTGCTTTTACCGATTTACGGCTGCGGTCAATTGTGGGACATCGCCTATAATTTGCATTATCATACCTGTCATTCAATGCCGTGCCTAACACCACAAACGCTATACCCGTTGGATTTCGAGTTGCAGCAAGGCGGCAACGTAGTGAGTCCCCTGGAGCTTACCCATGTAAGTGACTGGGGTGAACGAGGAAGACAACGAAGATGCAGCTTGAAAGGTGGCGGGTATAAAATGGGCAGGATTAATACTAGCGAAGTGAAGATGAGATAAGTTAGGCTGTGACCGTTTGTCACGCGCGACGCTACTGATGATGGAACAATAAATACAACGTATGAAAAAACGTATTCCCACTCTTCTGGCCACCATGATTGCCAGCGCCCTCTATAGCCATCAGGGCCTGGCAGCCGATCTCGCCTCACAGTGTATGCTGGGCGTGCCGAGCTATGACCGTCCTCTGGTACAGGGCGAGACTAATGAGTTACCCGTCACCATCAATGCCGACAACGCAAAAGGGAATTATCCCGATGACGCGGTGTTTACCGGCAACGTGGATATCGCACAGGGTAACAGCCGCCTGCAGGCCGACGAAGTACAGCTTCATCAGAAGCAGGCTGAAGGCCAGCCGGAGCCAATACGTACCGTCGATGCGTTGGGCAATGTCCATTATGACGACAATCAGGTTATTCTGAAGGGGCCGAAGGGCTGGTCCAATCTGAATACCAAAGATACCAACATCTGGGAAGGTGATTACCAGATGGTCGGCCGTCAGGGGCGCGGGAAAGCCGACCTGATGAAACAGCGTGGGGAAAACCGTTATACCATTCTGGAAAACGGTAGCTTTACCTCCTGTCTGCCAGGTTCAGATACCTGGAGCGTCGTCGGTAGCGAAGTTATCCACGACCGTGAAGAACAGGTCGCAGAGATCTGGAACGCCCGTTTTAAACTGGGTCCGGTTCCGGTCTTTTATAGTCCTTATTTACAGTTACCCGTCGGCGATAAGCGCCGTTCCGGTTTCCTGATCCCGAACGCAAAATATTCCACCAATAACTATTTTGAGTTCTACCTCCCGTATTACTGGAACATTGCGCCCAATATGGACGCCACCATCACGCCACATTATATGCACCGTCGTGGCGGGATCATGTGGGAGAACGAATTCCGCTACCTCACCCAGGCGGGTGCGGGCTTGATGGAGTTCGACTATCTGAATTCCGATAAAGTGTACGAGGACGAACATCCGAAGGATGACAATTCACGTCGCTGGCTGTTCTACTGGCAGCACGCCGGTGTACTGGACCAGGTGTGGCGTTTCAACGTCGACTACACCAAGGTCAGCGACACCAGCTACTTTAACGATTTCGATAATAAATACGGTTCCAGTACCGACGGCTACGCCACGCAGAAATTCAGCGTCGGCTACGCGGTACAAAACTTTGACGCTACGGTATCGACCAAGCAGTTCCAGGTCTTCGACGCACAAAACAGTAACAGCTACTCTGCGCAGCCGCAGTTAGACGTCAACTATTACCAGAATGACGTTGGTCCATTTGATACCCGTATTTATGGCCAGGCGGTCCATTTCGTCAATACCAATGACAACATGCCGGAAGCAACGCGTGTTCACCTGGAACCAACGATCAATCTGCCGTTGTCGAATAACTGGGGCAGTATCAATACCGAAGCGAAGCTGCTGGCAACGCACTATCAGCAGACCAATCTGGATTGGTACAACAACAACCCGAGTAACGTTAACAAGCTCGACGAGTCAGCCAACCGCGTCATGCCGCAGTTTAAAGTTGACGGCAAAATGGTATTCGAGCGCGACATGCAAATGCTGGCACCGGGTTATACCCAGACGCTGGAGCCGCGCGCGCAGTACCTGTACGTCCCATATCGCGACCAAAGTCATATCTATAACTATGACTCATCCTTGCTGCAATCTGACTACAGCGGCCTCTTCCGTGACCGTACTTATGGCGGTCTGGACCGTATTGCTTCTGCCAACCAGGTGACGACCGGGGTCACATCTCGCGTTTATGATGACGCTGCCGTTGAACGTTTTAATATTTCTGTGGGTCAAATCTACTATTTCACCGAGTCTCGCACCGGCGATGACAACATTAAATGGGAGAATGACGACAAAACGGGTTCACTGGTATGGGCGGGCGACACCTACTGGCGTATCTCCGATCGCTGGGGTTTACGCAGTGGGATCCAGTACGACACGCGTCTGGATAGTATCGCCAACAGCAGCAGCAGTATCGAATACCGTCGCGATGAAAACCGGATGCTGCAGTTGAATTACCGTTACGCCAGCCCGGAATATATCCAGGCGACTCTACCGTCTTACTACTCTACGGCAGATCAGTATAAAAACGGGATTTCGCAGGTGGGCGCGGTGGCAAGCTTCCCAATTGCTGAGCGTTGGTCGATTGTTGGCGCTTACTACTTCGATACCAACGTGAACAAAGAAGCAGATTCAATGCTGGGCTTACAGTACAACTCCTGCTGTTACGCCATTCGCTTCGGCTACGAGCGTAAGCTGAACGGTTGGGATGACAAACAGCAACACGCGATTTATGACAACACGATCGGCTTTAATATCGAACTGCGCGGTCTGAGCTCCAACTACGGTCTCGGCACCAACCAAATGCTGCGTTCGAACATTTTGCCGTATCAAAGCTCTTTATGATCTGATTTATTGATACCCAATGGATTTCGAGCTGCATTGAGGCGGCAACTGAGAGAATCCCCAAGAGCTTACATAAGTAAGTGACTGGGGTGAGTGAAGGCAGCCAACAAAAATGCGGCTTGAAAGACGAAGGGTATACTACGTAATCCACATTGCGGTTAATTAATAATGGAAAAAGTATGAAGAACTGGAAAACGCTGCTTCTCGGTATCGCCATGATCGCGAATACCAGTTTCGCTGCCCCACAGGTAGTCGATAAAGTTGCAGCCGTCGTCAATAACGGCGTCGTTCTGGAAAGCGACGTCGATGGCTTAATGCAGTCAGTAAAACTGAATGCAGGTCAGGCAGGTCAGCAATTACCGGATGACGCTACGCTGCGTCATCAGATCCTGGAACGTTTGATCATGGATCAAATCCTCCTGCAAATGGGTCAGAAGATGGGGGTGAAAATCTCTGACGAGCAGTTGGATCAGGCTATTGCCAACATCGCCAAGCAGAACAACATGACGCTGGATCAGATGCGCAGCCGTCTGGCACAGGATGGCTTAAGCTATTCAACCTATCGTAGCCAGATCCGCAAAGAGATGACCATCTCCGAAGTGCGTAACAACGAAGTTCGCCGTCGCGTCACTATCCTGCCTCAGGAAGTGGATGCCCTGGCGCAGCAGGTAGGCAACCAAAACGATGCCAGCACCGAGCTGAACCTGAGCCACATTCTGATCCCATTACCGGAAAACCCAACGTCCGACCAGGTTAACGCGGCTGAAAGCCAGGCGCGCTCTGTTGTTGATGAAGCGCGTAACGGTAGTGATTTCGGCAAACTGGCTATTACTTATTCCGCTGACCAGCAGGCGCTGAAAGGCGGCCAGATGGGCTGGGGACGTATTCAGGAGCTGCCGGGTATCTTTGCCCAGGCGTTAAGCACTGCGAAAAAAGGCGATATCATTGGCCCAATTCGTTCCGGTGTCGGCTTCCACATCCTGAAAGTCAACGATATGCGTGGCCAAAGCCAGAGCATCTCCGTGACTGAAGTTCACGCTCGCCACATTCTGCTTAAGCCGTCGCCGATCATGACCGATCAGCAGGCGCGTCTGAAGCTGGAACAAATCGCGGCAGACATTAAGAGCGGTAAAACGACCTTCGCGGCAGCCGCTAAAGAGTTTTCTCAGGATCCAGGCTCTGCCAACCAGGGCGGCGATCTGGGCTGGGCTGCAGCGGATATTTTCGACCCTGCTTTCCGCGATGCGCTGACCAAACTTAACAAAGGCCAGATGAGCGCCCCGGTGCACTCCTCTTTCGGTTGGCATCTGATCGAACTGCTGGATACGCGTAACGTTGATAAAACTGACGCAGCGCAGAAAGACAGAGCTTACCGTATGCTGATGAACCGTAAATTCTCGGAAGAAGCAGCAACCTGGATGCAGGAACAGCGCGCCAGCGCTTACGTTAAAGTTCTGAGCAACTAATGACTCGTGCTCAACGCGTTGTTATCACTCCCGGCGAACCCGCCGGGATTGGCCCGGACCTGGTGGTTCAGCTCGCCCAGCGCGCGTGGCCTGTAGAACTCGTTGTCTGTGCGGATGCAGCACTCCTCAGTGACCGGGCAGCGATGCTCGGTTTACCGCTTTCACTCCTCCCCTACTCTCCAGATACCCCAGCCAGACCGCAATCAGCAGGTACATTGACGTTGCTCCCGGTTGCGCTGCGGGCACCTGCCGTCGCGGGTCAACTGGCGGTAGAAAATGGGCAGTACGTGGTGGATACGCTGGCTCGCGCCTGTGATGGCTGTCTGCACGGTGAGTTTGCGGCGCTGATTACCGGCCCGGTTCACAAGGGCGTTATCAATGACGCTGGCGTCCCGTTTACCGGACATACAGAGTTTTTTGAAGAGCGCTCACAGGCAAAGAAAGTTGTTATGATGCTGGCGACCGAAGAGCTGCGCGTTGCCCTGGCAACCACGCATTTGCCGCTCAGAGCCGTTGCCGACGCCATTACGCCCGCCCTGCTTCAGGAAGTGATCGGCATTTTGCATCATGATTTACGCACCAAATTCGGCATTGCCGATCCGCATATTCTGGTGTGCGGTCTAAACCCGCATGCTGGTGAAGGCGGACATATGGGAACGGAAGAGATAGACACCATCATTCCGGTACTCGATGAACTGCGTGCGCAGGGAATGAAATTAAACGGTCCGCTGCCCGCAGATACGCTGTTTCAGCCCAAATATCTCGACCACGCGGATGCCGTGCTGGCAATGTACCACGATCAGGGTCTCCCCGTGCTAAAATACCAGGGATTTGGTCGCGGTGTGAATATCACGCTGGGCCTGCCCTTTATTCGCACATCCGTCGATCACGGCACCGCACTTGAACTCGCGGGTCGTGGGCAAGCAGATGTCGGCAGTTTTATTACGGCGCTTAATCTCGCCATCAAAATGATTGTTAATACCAATGAATAATCGAGTCCATCAGGGCCATTTAGCCCGTAAACGTTTCGGGCAGAACTTCCTCAACGATCAGTTTGTGATCGAAAGTATTGTCTCTGCTATCAACCCGCAGAAAGGTCAGGCTATGGTCGAAATCGGCCCAGGTCTGGCGGCATTGACCGAACCAGTAGGCGAACGTCTGGACAAGCTCACGGTCATTGAACTCGACCGCGATCTGGCAGCACGCCTACAGACACACCCGTTTTTAGGGCCTAAGCTGACGATTTATCAGCAAGATGCCATGACCATGAACTTCGGCGAACTGGCACAAACGATGGGACAGCCGCTGCGCGTATTCGGCAACCTGCCGTACAACATCTCCACGCCGCTCATGTTCCATCTTTTTTCCTATACTGATGCCATTGCCGACATGCATTTCATGTTGCAAAAAGAGGTGGTGAATCGTCTGGTTGCAGGGCCAAACAGTAAAGCGTATGGTCGATTAAGCGTCATGGCGCAGTATTACTGCAATGTGATCCCGGTACTTGAAGTACCGCCTTCCGCATTTACGCCAGCGCCTAAAGTTGATTCAGCCGTTGTGCGTCTGGTCCCTCATACGACGATGCCGTACCCGGTTAAAGATGTTCGTGTGCTGAGCCGTATTACCACTGAAGCGTTTAATCAGCGCCGTAAAACGGTACGTAACAGTCTCGGCAACCTGTTTAGCGTTGAAGTACTGACAGAGCTGGGCATTGATCCGGCGATGCGAGCGGAAAATATCTCTGTCGCGCAATACTGCCGGATGGCTAACTATCTGTCAGAAAACGCGCCATCGAAGGAGAGTTAAACATGATCAATTCGCCCCGAGTGTGCATTCAGGTACAAAGCGTCTACATTGAGGCGCAATCCTCACCTGATAATGAACGTTACGTTTTTGCTTACACCGTAACTATCCGCAATTTGGGGCGAGCGCCTGTGCAGCTGTTGGGGCGTTATTGGTTGATCACTAATGGTCATGGCCGCGAAACCGAAGTTCAGGGTGAAGGCGTGGTTGGCGTCCAGCCCCACATCGAACCCGGCGAAGAGTACCAGTACACCAGCGGTGCGGTGATTGAAACACCGCTGGGCACCATGCAGGGTCATTACGAAATGATCGATGAACAAGGCATCGCCTTTACCATCGATATTCCCGTTTTCCGACTCGCCGTTCCAACACTCATTCATTAAAACAATAACTATGGCGACATACCTTATTGGCGACGTTCACGGTTGTTACGATGAACTGATAGCCTTGCTGCATCAGGTAGACTTTAATTCCGAAAAAGACACCCTATGGCTCACCGGCGATCTGGTCGCTCGTGGACCGGGCTCGCTGGACGTTTTGCGCTACGTGAAATCACTGGGCGACAGCGTGCGGTTAGTATTGGGTAATCACGATTTACACCTGCTGGCCGTATTTGCCGGTATCAGTCGTAATAAACCTAAAGACAGGGTCACATCGCTGCTCGAAGCACCGGATGCCGACGAATTACTTAACTGGCTCCGCCGTCAACCGCTGTTGCAGGTAGATGAAGAGAAGAAGCTGGTGATGGCGCATGCCGGTATCACCCCACAGTGGGACCTGCAGACGGCAAAAGACTGTGCTCGCGATGTTGAAGCCGTGTTGTCGAGCGACTCGTATCCCTTCTTCCTTGATGCGATGTACGGCGACATGCCCAATAACTGGACCCCGGAACTGACCGGGCTGGCGCGCCTGCGTTTTATTACCAACGCCTTTACCCGCATGCGTTACTGCTTCCCTAACGGTCAGTTGGATATGTACAGCAAAGAGTCACCAGAAGACGCACCTGCCCCGCTGAAGCCCTGGTTTGCCATTCCTGGACCTGTCAGTGAAGCATACAGCATTGCATTCGGGCACTGGGCATCGCTGGAGGGTAAAGGCACGCCAGAAGGTATTTACGCGCTGGATACGGGGTGTTGCTGGGGAGGCGATCTCACCTGTCTGCGCTGGGAAGACAAACAGTACTTCGTGCAGCCGTCAAATCGCCATCTGAATCTGGATCCTGGCGAAGCGGTCAACGCCTGATAGTCGTTTGCCGGATGCGGTGCTCGCACCTTATCCGGCCTACATTAGCTGGATGATAAGGCGTTTCGCCGCCATCCGGCACTTACAGTATTAACGACGTTCCAGAATCTCGAAGCAGTAGCTGTGAGAGTTTTGCGCGTCGGCATCGTGGAATTCACTGAACACCGATTCCCAGTCATCCGGTTCGTAGTCCGGGAAATGTGTATCCCCTTCCACTTCCGCATCAATGTGCGTCAGATACAGTTTCTGTGCTTTTGGCAGGAACTGCTCATACACACGCCCACCGCCAATTACCATAATTTCAGGTTCATCGCCGCAGGCCGCAATTGCTTCATCCACAGACTTCACCCACTGCACGCGATCGTCGGTGCCAGGCTTACTGCTGATGACGATATTTTTACGCCCAGGTAACGGTCGCCCGATGGATTCCCAGGTGTGGCGTCCCATGACAACCGGCTTGTTTAAGGTATTACGTTTAAACCAGGCGAGATCGGCAGGGAGGTTCCACGGCATGGCGTTCTCCATACCGATGACGCGATCTACCGCTAACGCCGCAATCAGACTGATCATTGAATATTTCCCGGATACAAAAAAATTGTCGCCACTATACGGAAAGCGCAATCTTTCGTCGACTGGCGGAAAGAGGATGAACAGGAAAATTTTCCGTTCTGCTGGCGAACCGACCTATTTAAGGTGGTACGCCAGCATTACAGTAGTTCAAAAACAGCCAATTAGCAGTAAAGTTTGCAGAACATCACATTTTTTACCCTATGCTGACGGTTTCACTTCCGGCTCATCGGCGACGTCGCCCGTATGCTTACCTTCATCCGTGCCTTGCCAGCCATGGCGTTGAATTAACGATAAGTGCTGACGATCTTCCGCAATAATTTCACTCAGCATTGCGCTGGTGCGTTTATAAACGGCCGCGCGGGAAGTCGCGTCATTTTCCCCTTTCACCATCTCCTCTACCATCATGGTATTGAATCGGCGGAATACGTCAGCCCGCTCACGTGCCTCATAGCGCCCTAGCCCGAGACCTTCCAGCGCCAGACGTCCGGTCTTCAGTGCACCTTCAAAGGTTTCACGTTCCGGCATATCCACGCCCGCCTGGCGCAGGCGGATGTAATGATCCACGTCGCGCGCACGAGCAATAATTTGCAGATGCGGGAAATGCTCTTTCACCATTTCGGTTAATTGCAGGCTGGTTTGCGGATCGTCAATGGCATTAATAATAACTTCAGCTTTCGCCGCCCCGGCAGACTCCAGCAGATCCATCCGGGTCGCGTCGCCATAGAAAACCTTCATCCCGAATTTACGCAGCGTTTCGATATGGTCCGGGTCATGATCAAGAACCACCATTTTGACCCCGCTCGACAACAGCAAACGACCGGTTATCTGGCCAAATCGCCCAAACCCGGCGATGATCACCCGCGGTTGCTCCTCATCGATTTCATCGGCTTCGCGCTCTTCTTCAGTCGCCGATTTTTCCAGACGCGTCAAAATCACCAGCAAAATCGGTGTAGCCGCCATCGACAACGCCACCGCCAGCGTCAGCGATTTCGCCCAGTCAGGATCGAGCACATTTGCCATTTGCGCCGCGCCAAACACCACAAAGGCAAACTCACTGCCCTGCCCTAATAATACGGCAAACCAGCGACGCTGCTTGTTCGGCACCTGCAACGGTTTCGCTATCAACCACAGCATGACGGTTTTGATAACCAGGAAACCGACCAGTAGAATGATAATGCGCAAGGGATTATCAATCAGCGTACCAAAGTCGATAGACATCCCTACACCGATGAAGAACAGCCCTAGCAGCAGTCCTTTAAATGGCTCAATGTCGCTTTCCAACGCGTGGCGATACTCAGAGCTTGCCAGCAGCACCCCGGCCAGGAATGCCCCCATCGCCATCGACAATCCAACCTCTTCCAACAGCAGACCGAAGCCAAACACGAGGAACAGCGCAACGGCACTGAACACTTCCCGCAGGCCCGAACGGGCGACAAAACGCAAGGCAGGACGTGTGACATAACGACCTAACAGCACCACCAGCACCAGTGCGCCCGCTACCTTAAGGGCAGACAATGCAAACGCCCCAAGCGTTGTTGATGCGCCACTCGCTGCCAGTAACGGAATCATCGCCACCAGTGGAATGGCCGCGATATCCTGGAACAGCAGCACGGCAAACGCGCTGCGGCCCATTTGCGACACCATCAGGTTGCGTTCATTCATCGCCTGCATAGCGATAGCCGTTGAGGAAAGCGCCAGCGTCATGCCGATCAGCTCCGCTACCTGCCAGCGCAGGCCGAGGAACATACAGAACACACCAATCAGGCCTCCGCAGACCACCATTTGCAATGCGCCGCCGCCGAACACCGAGGCTCGCAGTTTCCACAAACGTTGCGGATCCAGCTCCAGACCAATGACAAACAGCATCAGCACCACACCGATCTCCGCAAAATGCAGGATGGATTCAGCGTCCGTCACCAGCCTCAGGCCCCATGGGCCGATAATGCACCCGGCGATGAGATACCCCAGTACCGACCCGAGTCCCAGCCGTACGGCGATGGGGACAATCAGTGCCGCCGATCCGAGATAAATCAGCGCCTGTATCAGCGTATGGCTATCCATGGTGTGCCTCCTGCCATTCCATCAGACGCTGTTTGTAGTGACGCGCCTGCGCTTGCAGGGTTTCATCATCACAGATAAACGTACAGTGCATCGCAAACGGCGGTAGCCATTTGAGGCCACAATAAAGTGCCGTCGCCTGTAAGGGTTGAGAAAGCACATCAAATCCGGGATGGGAGCCAATATCGAAGTGGTTTTCACCGCCGCCGGTCGTCACCGCCCACAACAGATGTTTACCGTGCAGCGCAGTACCGCCATGACCATACGCCCAGCCGTGCGAAAGGACTTTATCCATCCACAGCTTGAGTAATGGAGGTGTGCTGTACCACTGCATCGGATGCTGCCAGATGATCAAATCAGCGCGTGCCAGCGCATCCTGTTCAGCGGCAATATCGATATTGAAGTCGGGGTAGAGCTGGTAGAGCGAGCGGATCTCCACGCCCTCCAGCGTCCTTGCCTGTTCAAGCATCCGCTTATTCGCATGCGAATGCTGCGGATAGGGATGCGCATAAATGATGAGGATCATGATTAGCCTGTTTCACTGCATTATTGTAATAACAGTGAGTTTAGTCACTTAATCCACAGGCTAACAGTCAATATTATTGAGTGGCTGAATGGAGAAAACTGAACTAGTTATCCAGTTCACTCATATCTTTAACCTGATCGCGGTTAATCTGTTCCGTCTTACCCGTTTGCGCATTTTTATACGACACCAGGCCAGTATCATCATCGACTTGCGGTTTGCCATCAGTAACGATTGTTTTGCCATCGGTGGTTTTAACCGCCTGGTTTGAGGAACAACCGGCCACGGTAAACAGTGCTGCTGCGGTAAAAATTGAGGTGATCAGGATATGTTTTTGCATGGTGTTCTCCCTGCTTTTCAGTTGTTTTCAGTGATATACCCAGTTAACTGTAGGCTAACTGACTGAGTTGCAGGGAAAATACAGAACACTCCTAATAACTCGCCCTGGTCACGGGCTTACTGCGAATCGTCATTTGACTGGTTTGCGCCAGCGTCAGACCTCGCGTTTCCGGGGCGAAAGCGATGGACACCAGCAGGCCAATCAGCGAAATTCCTGCGCCCATCAGCATGACATTGCTGATCCCGTATTTGGTAATGAACACCGGCAGCGCCCAGGTTGAAACAATGGTGCCGATGCGGCTTAAGGACATAATCACCCCGACGGCAGATGCGCGAATGTCGGTAGGGAACAGTTCATTTGGGTACAGCCACTGAAGATTTCCCGGTCCCCCCGAGAAAAAGGCGTACACGGCAAACGCCAGCACCACCAGCCACGCTCCCATATCAGGAATTAACCCCAGCACGGCCAGCGCCAGCGTCATCATAATAAAGCTGCCAATTAACAATGGCCGACGGCCCGCGCTATTAAGCCAGAACATGGGTGGAATGCACCCCAGCATAAAGCACAGGCTTATCACCACATTGCCCAACGCCGCGCTTTTCCCGGCACCAAGCCCCAACAGTCCAACAATCTGCGGACCAAAGGTATAAATGGCGAACATCGGGATCACCTGACAGGTCCAGATAGCGGCGACAAACAGGACAAACGGGAAATGACGGCGGTTAAACAGCTGCAGGAAGCGCGTCTCCTGCGGCGCCTCTTCGTCGAACACCACCGGTTCGCCGAACAGTTTGATCATCATCGCTTCACACTCTTTCACCCGACCTTTACGCAGCAGCCAGCGCGGCGATTCAGGAAGATCGAAGCGCCCAATCAGGATCAAAATACAAGGGATCACCGCGCTGCCCAGCATCCAGCGCCATCCTCCTTCAACATCATACAGCCAGTAACCGACCAGATCGGCACAGGTGGCGCCGACATACCACATCGCGGCGATAAAACCGATGGAGAAAGCGCGCTGGCGGGTATTGGAGAACTCAGTAATCATCGAGGTAGCAATTGGATAATCGGCACCAATCACAATGCCGATCAGCACACGCATTACCAACAGCTCAATGGGTGAGGAAACAAACATGGTTGCCGCCGATATCACGCCAATGGCGATAATATCGATGATGAACATTTTGCGCCGCCCGACCTTATCGGAAATGTAGCCAAACAGCGACGTCCCCACAAACAGACCGGCGAGCGTGCCGGCCCCCAGCAGACCGATCCACTGTGCGTCCAGTTTCAATGCTGGCGTGAGCTGTTCCAGCGCCACGCCAATCATCACCAGCACATAACCATCCAGAAATGGCCCACCGCTTCCCCACAGCATTATCCGGCGGTGAATAGAGGTAAATTTGATGTCATCAAAGTTCCTGGGCTGCTGCATAGCGACTTCCTGTTTCAACACGGGCAAAGCGTCATCTGTAGGCCGGATAAGGCGTTTAGGCCGCCATCCGGCATTGGCGCCACATGATTGCCGGATGGCAACGCTACCACGTCTTATCCGACCTACGGGTGCACAACTTCGTACTTATTAGCCGTAGCGAAACTCCACGCCAAATGTCCCGCGCGGGTATTCCCACTTTTCCAGCGCTGTATCAAGTCCGAGAATGCGGCACGTTCCGCACTCCAGGCATCCGGCGTAATCAAAACGGACGCTGCCGTCGTCCTGCTTTTTATACAGTCCGGCTGGACAAGCCTTAATCAGTACTTCCAGCGCCTGTTTATCAGGATCGGTTTTGAGAATGATGTGCGGGCTGTCTTCATCCACATTGAACTTATTGACGCCCAGTTTGACGTCCACATTGACGGGAGATGTCATAATACGGTCACTCCTTTCAGGCCATCTTTCATCAGGTTGATGAAGCCCACTTTCTTCGCATGACGCAGGATTTTTTTGCGCATTGGCACCGGAGCAGAGCCATCTACGGTGAACAGGTCGCGCGCGATGCTGACCGCCATTTCGGGATAGGCGGTAAACATGCGTGGGTTATCAAGGAAAGCGGGAAGCTTCTGATACATGCGCATATCGCGCATTGGACCATCATCGAGATGCTGACGGTATTCGCCCAGCGACTGTTTGCTGAAGTCGTCGCGCTTCATTGCGGAAAGCACCGTTTTCGCCGCCGCTTCGCCTGCAGATATGGCGAGATCCATACCGCGGATGGTAAAGCCGAGGTTCATACACATTCCGGCAGCATCACCTGCAATCAGCACACCGTCACCCACCAGTTCAGGCTGCATATTCATACCGGCCTCCGGTACGACGTGCGCGGCATATTCCACCAGCTTGCCACCGGCGATCAGTGGGGCAACCGCCGGATGCTGTTTGAAATCTTCCAGCATTTGTGGGACCGATTTTTTCGCGTCTTTCAGATGATGAAGACCGCAGACCAGCCCCAGAGAAAGGGTTGTTTCATTAGTATAGAGGAAGCCCCCGCCCATCAACCCATCGGTTGGAGAACCGGCAAACAGGCAAGCTGCACCTTCGTTCCCCTGTAACTGGAAACGATCTTCAATCACCGATTTTGGCAATTCGATCAGCTCTTTTACGCCAACGGCAACATGCGATGCCTCAACGCGCTTTGCCATGCCCAGTTTTTCTGCCAACAAAGAATTCACCCCGTCAGCGAGGATCACCACTTTGGCTTCCAGAATATCGCCGTCGGCTTCCACACCCACGACTTTGCCTTCGCGTTGCACAACGTTATCCACCCGAATACCGGTGATAAGCTGGGCTCCCGCCTCCTCGGCCTTCTCCATCAGCCAGGCGTCAAATTTGCTGCGTAAGACGGAATAAGAAACCTGCGACGATGCGGCCTCTTCACCATTGCAATAGTCGATGGTCATCGCCCCTTTGTCGGTCATAAAGGCGAGTTTTTCGTGGGTGATTATGCGTTCAATGGGGGCCTGCTCAGCAAAGCCGGGAATGATGCGTTCCAGGCTATGGGCATACATGCGCCCACCGGTGACATTCTTCGCGCCAGCAGAATTACCGCGCTCGATGACCAGCACCTGTGCACCTTCCCGAGCCAGCACCAGCGCCGCAACCGAACCGGCCAGACCTGCACCCACGATGATGGCATCAAAGATATCTTCGGACATACGTACTCCTGTCAGTGGCAGGATACTTTCGCACCCTGCCCGAATGGTTTAACGCGCCAGAGCAGCCGTCAGCGCAGGCAGGATCTTCAGCGCATCGCCAACGATGCCAAAATCTGCGTACTGGAAGATCGGCGCATTTTTATCTTTGTTGATGGCGAAAATCGTCTGCGCGCCGTTGGCGCCGACCATATGTTGGATCTGCCCGGAGATCCCCACGGCAAGGTACAGTTCTGGCTTGAGCATCAGGTTGGAAATACCGACGTAGCGTTCGTGCTCCATCCACTTCTCGTTTTCCGCCACCGGACGTGAACAGGCCAGCTCAGCGCCAATCGCCTGGCACAGCGCTTCGGCCAGCGAGATATTTTCTTTGCTACCAATACCGCGTCCCACGCTGACCACCAGACGGGCTTTGTCGAGATCGACGCTGTTGCTCTGACGCGCCTGCGTTGCCGTACGGGTCACAGCGATAGTCGGAGCCTGCCACTGGACGGTGTGCACCTCGCCGCTGTGAGCGGTATCCGGTTGCTGCGCATCAAACGTTCCGCTGCTGAGAGTGATCACGGCAAACGGTGAAGCGATTGTTTCTGCTCCCATCGCCAGGCCGCCGTAGACCATATGTTTGACCGCCGCTTTTCCGTCCTGCACCGCGACTGCGCTGGCGTCGTTTGAGACCGCAGCCGACAAGCGAAAGCCCAGCTTTGCCGCTAACAGCTTGCCCCGACGCGTATTCGGCAGCAGCACCGCGCCGCCCTCGCTGTACTGACGAATGGTTTCGGCCATCGCATCGGCGTAGTCTTCAACCATACGGTCTTCTGGTTTGCCGCTGAGCAGCCAGACATGATCTGCGCCTAAATGGCATGCCGCCGCGCTGTCCTCATCGCTGAGCACAAACGTGTTAACGTTTTCACCTAAAGCCTGCGCACCATTCATCAATTCCGGCAGACGAGAAGGGGTATCGCTGAATACCCAGACACTGGAAAATTTGTTCATAACATCCCCTGATAATTAAATGATTTTGCGAAGATTCTCGACAAACGCGGCAATCTGTTCTTCACCGTCACCTTCAATCACAACGCGCTGACGCTCGCGCTGCTTCGGTGCGGCAACCTGTTGTTCGGAATACGCTTGCGCGCCGTTCAGCCCAATGTCCGCAGACGACCAGACCTGGACCGGTTTTTTCGCTGCACCAAGAATGGCTTTCATGGAAGGGATTTGAGGGGTGTTGATGTCGGTAGAAACCGCGATCACCGCCGGAAGCGGGATACTCAGGGTTTCAACTTCATCTTCCAGTTCACGCTCTACCGTCAGCGTGCTGTCGGTAAGAGAGAGGATTTTACTCACGCCGTTAATCGCCGGCACGTTCAGCATTTCGCCCACCAGCAGACCAACCTGCTGAGCATAAAGATCGGAAGAACCGTCGCCGCAAATAAGCAGATCAAAACCTGATTTTTGTGCGGCGGCAGCCAGCGCAGTGGCGGTTTGTTGCGGCAGCGTCTGTTCAAATTGATCGTCAATGACAACAATCAGTTCATCAGGGCCACGGGAGAGCACATCTTTGCGCCCTTTTGCATTGGTCAGCGCTTTGCCGCCGACGCTCATGGCCACAACCTGAGCCTCTCCCACCTGCTGTTTTAACTGGCAAGCCGCTTCGATCGCATTCAGATCATATTGGCTGATTTTGCCATCTGCTTTGCTGAAATCGAGTGTTCCATCAGCATTATTAATCGCAATATCCTGCTCATCAGGTACGCATTTGTAGCAAGTAATTATCTTCATTGCATCTCCAGAAATCATGAAGGAAACGTATTTATATCGGCGGTGTTAAATACAGATATCACGCTCTTTAATTCGGAAATAAAACATTAATCACCAATATTGAAAATGTCACACATTGATATTCGTAACTTTCAATAGTGTTATGCACCTCACCAATATTGAAAGAAACATGTCAAATACGAAAATTTTCAATATTGTTTGCTGGTTCAACAATATTGAACGCCAGTCACTTAAAAAAGTTAAAAAATCAACATCAACCCAATGATTAATAAAAGAATTAATTGGATTTTCAGACAAAATAACCAGCATAAAAAAGTGTGACACAGATAACAGAATAGCCGGAAATGAATACCCATTATGAGTTACTCACTGAGGCGCCCCAGAGGTTAAAAAGTTATCAACAAATCATTAATAACAAATAAACAAACGATCACATACGGGCACGCTAAATAAATTTCGTTTTCACACTGGAATTCACTTATGAAAAATGAAAAGAGAAAGTCGGGAATTGAACCGAAGGTTTTTTTTCCGCCATTAATAATTGTTGGGATACTTTGTTGGCTAACAGTAAGAGATCTTGATGCCGCTAACGTCGTTATTAATGCGGTATTCAGTTATGTCACCAACGTCTGGGGTTGGGCATTCGAATGGTATATGGTCGTCATGCTCTTCGGCTGGTTCTGGTTGGTCTTTGGCCCGTATTCGAAAAAGAAATTAGGCGACGAAAAACCTGAGTTTAGTACCGCCAGCTGGATTTTTATGATGTTCGCTTCCTGTACATCCGCCGCGGTGCTGTTCTGGGGTTCCATCGAGATCTACTACTATATCTCTACCCCTCCGTTTGCTCTCGCCCCCAACTCCGTTGGCGCAAAAGAGATAGCTCTGGCGTACAGCTTGTTCCACTGGGGACCGCTGCCGTGGGCGACCTACAGCTTCCTTTCAGTCGCGTTCGCCTACTTCTTCTTTGTACGCAAAATGGACGTTATCCGCCCTAGTTCCACGCTGGTACCGTTAGTTGGCGAGAAGCATGCTAAGGGCTTGTTCGGCACCATCGTCGATAACTTCTATCTGGTGGCGCTGATCTTCGCGATGGGCACCAGCCTCGGTCTCGCTACCCCGCTGGTAACCGAGTGTATGCAATGGCTGTTCGGTATTCCGCATACGCTGCAACTCGACGCCATCATCATTACCTGCTGGATCATATTGAACGCCATTTGCGTGGCCTGCGGCCTGCAAAAAGGGGTCAAGATCGCCAGCGACGTACGTAGTTACCTGAGCTTCCTGATGCTCGGCTGGGTGTTTATCGTCAGCGGCGCCAGCTTCATCATGAACTACTTCACCGACTCGGTCGGCATGCTGCTGATGCATCTGCCGCGCATGCTGTTCTATACCGATGCCATCGGCAAAGGCGGCTTCCCGCAGGGCTGGACTGTTTTCTACTGGGCGTGGTGGGTTATTTACGCTATCCAGATGAGTATCTTCCTGGCACGTATTTCTCGGGGTCGCACCGTACGTGAACTGTGTTTCGGGATGGTACTGGGCCTGACCGCTTCCACCTGGATCCTGTGGACCGTCCTTGGCAGCAACACGCTGCTGCTGATGGATAAAAACATTCTCAACATCCCACAACTGATTGAACAACACGGCGTGGCGCGCGCCATTATCGAAACCTGGGCTGCTTTACCGCTCAGCACCGCCACCATGTGGGGATTCTTTATCCTCTGCTTTATTGCCACCGTCACGCTGATTAACGCCTGCTCCTACACCCTGGCGATGTCCACCTGTCGCGAAGTTCGTGATGGTGAAGAACCGCCGCTGTTGGTGCGTATCGGTTGGTCAGTTCTGGTCGGCGTCATCGGCATCGTTCTGCTGGCGCTGGGTGGACTGAAGCCCATTCAGACCGCAATTATCGCCGGGGGATGTCCGCTGTTCTTCGTCAACATCATGGTGACGCTGTCCTTTATTAAAGACGCCAAAGTGCACTGGAAAGACAAGTAATTCTTATTAACCCAATTGATCAAGAGGCTGAAAGATGGATTTCAACTTAAATGACGAGCAGGAACTGTTTGTCGCCGGTATTCGTGAACTGATGGCCAGTGAGAACTGGGAAGCTTATTTTGCCGAGTGCGATCGCGACAGCGTCTACCCTGAGCGTTTTGTAAAAGCGCTGGCGGATATGGGCATCGATAGCCTGTTGATCCCGGAAGAACACGGCGGGCTGGAAGCCGGTTTTGTCACCGTTGCCGCCGTCTGGATGGAACTCGGACGTCTTGGCGCACCGACTTACGTGTTGTACCAATTACCAGGCGGTTTTAACACTTTTCTGCGTGAAGGTACCCAAGAGCAAATTGATAAAATCATGGCGTTCCAGGGGACCGGTAAGCAGATGTGGAACTCGGCGATCACAGAACCGGGAGCGGGATCGGATGTTGGCAGTCTGAAAACCACTTATACACGCAAAAATGGTAAGGTTTATCTTAATGGCAGTAAGTGCTTTATCACCAGTAGCGCCTATACCCCGTACATCGTAGTGATGGCGAGAGATGGTGCATCGCCGGATAAACCTGTTTATACCGAGTGGTTTGTTGACATGAGCAAAGCGGGTATCAAGGTCAACAAACTGGAGAAACTCGGTCTGCGCATGGATAGCTGCTGTGAAATCACCTTTGATGACGTTGAACTGGACGAGAAAGACATGTTCGGTCGGGAAGGTAATGGCTTCAACCGTGTGAAAGAAGAGTTTGACCATGAACGCTTCCTCGTCGCGCTGACCAACTACGGTACGGCAATGTGCGCTTTTGAAGACGCCGCGCGTTACGCCAACCAACGCGTGCAGTTTGGCGAAACGATCGGCCGTTTCCAGCTGATCCAGGAGAAGTTCGCGCACATGGCGATCAAACTGAACTCCATGAAAAACATGCTGTTGGAAGCCGCATGGAAAGCGGATAACGGCACCATTACCTCCGGCGACGCGGCAATGTGTAAATACTTCTGCGCCAACGCCGCGTTTGAAGTGGTAGACACCGCCATGCAGGTACTGGGAGGTGTTGGTATCGCGGGCAACCACCGCATCACGCGTTTCTGGCGTGACCTGCGCGTTGACCGTGTTTCTGGTGGTTCTGACGAAATGCAGATCCTGACGTTGGGTCGTGCGGTACTCAAGCAATACCGATAGAACGACGCAACCTGTAGGCCTGATAAGACGCCTTAGCGTTGCCATCAGGCAATCAATGCCGGATGGCGGCGCGAGTGCCTTATCCGGCCTACATGGACACCCATAAATGCCAGGAGAAAAATGATGAATCATTTACCAATGCCAGCCTTCGGCCCGCTTTCCGGGGTACGCGTTGTCTTTTCAGGGATCGAAATTGCCGGTCCGTTCGCCGGTCAAATGTTCGCCGAATGGGGCGCTGAGGTTATCTGGATTGAAAACGTCGCATGGGCCGATACCATTCGCGTACAGCCTAACTATCCGCAGCTCTCACGCCGTAACCTGCACGCCCTGTCACTTAATATTTTCAAAGATGAAGGCCGGGAAGCGTTTCTGAAGCTGATGGAAACCACCGATATTTTCATTGAAGCCAGTAAAGGCCCGGCCTTTGCCCGCCGCGGTATTACCGATGAAGTGCTGTGGGAACATAACCCGAAACTGGTTATCGCCCACCTTTCCGGCTTCGGCCAGTTTGGTACCGAGGAGTACACCAATCTTCCGGCGTATAACACCATCGCACAGGCGTTCAGCGGCTATCTGATCCAAAACGGCGACGTGGATCAGCCAATGCCCGCCTTCCCGTACACCGCCGATTACTTCTCCGGGATGACCGCAACGACAGCAGCGCTGGCGGCCCTGCACAAAGTGCGCGAAACGGGTAAAGGTGAAAGCATCGATATCGCTATGTACGAAGTGATGCTGCGCATGGGTCAGTATTTCATGATGGATTACTTCAACGGCGGCGAAATTTGCCCACGCATGACCAAAGGCAAAGACCCGTATTACGCTGGCTGCGGCCTGTATAAATGCGCCGATGGCTATATCGTTATGGAGCTGGTCGGCATCACGCAAATCAACGAATGCTTCAAGGATATTGGCCTCGCCCACATTCTTGGCACACCGGAAGTCCCGGAAGGCACCCAGCTTATCCATCGTGTGGAATGCCCTTACGGCCCGCTTGTGGAAGAGAAACTGGACGCCTGGCTGGCAACGCACACCATCGCCGAAGTCCAGGCGCGCTTTGCTGAGCTGAACATCGCCTGCGCGAAGGTGCTGACTATTCCTGAACTGGAAGGCAACCCGCAGTACGTTGCCCGTGAATCTATTACTCAGTGGCAAACAATGGATGGCCGCACCTGCAAAGGGCCAAACATCATGCCGAAATTTAAAAACAATCCGGGGAAAATCTGGCGTGGCATGCCGTCACATGGCATGGATACTGCCGCCATTCTGAAAAATATTGGTTATAGCGAAGCAGACATAAATGAGCTGGTCGGCAAAGGCCTGGCCAGAGTTGAGGAATAAACGCGACGCGCTGACCCCTCGATGGTTAGCGCTCACGCCTGATTTCAGTGGATAAAGCAATATGGATATCGTTGGCGGACAAAACTTACGTCAGATGTGGGACGACCTGGCCGGGGTGTACGGAGATAAAACGGCGTTAATTTTCGAATCCTGCGAAGGAATCGTTCGGCAGTTTAGCTATGCCTCGCTCAATGAAGAGATTAACCGCACGGCAAACCTGTTCCATTCCTTAGGGATCCGCAAGGGCGATAAGGTCGCATTGCATCTGGATAACTGTCCGGAATTCATTTTTTGCTGGTTTGGGCTGGCAAAAATTGGCGCCATCATGGTACCGATTAATGCCCGCTTGCTGGGTGAAGAAAGTGCCTGGATCCTGCAAAACAGCCAGGTAAGTCTGCTGGTCACCAGCGCCCAGTTTTATCCTATGTACCGCCAGATACGGCTGGAAAATAGCACCCCGCTTAATCATATCTGTCTGATTGGCGAACAGCTTCCGGCTGACGACGGCGTGAGTCACTTTACCCAACTGCAATCCCGCCAGTCCGCCACGCTGTGCTATACGCCCGCGTTATCCACTGACGATACGGCGGAAATTCTGTTTACCTCAGGCACCACCTCACGGCCTAAAGGGGTGGTAATTACCCACTACAACCTGCGTTTTGCAGGCTACTACTCTGCCTGGCAAATCGCCCTGCGCGATGATGACGTCTACATGACGGTGATGCCCGCGTTTCATATCGACTGTCAGTGTACCGCCGCAATGCCCGCATTCTCCGCTGGCAGCACCTTTGTGCTGCTAGAGAAGTACAGTGCCAGGGCGTTCTGGAATCAGGTGCATAGATATAAGGCGACGGTTACCGAATGCATTCCGATGATGATCAGAACGCTAATGGTGCAGCCCGCTGCACCAACCGACAGACAGCATCACCTGCGCGAAGTGATGTTCTATCTCAATTTATCCGAGCAGGAAAAAGACGATTTTACCGAACGCTTTGGCGTCAGGCTGCTGACCTCCTACGGTATGACTGAAACCATCGTCGGTATTATCGGCGACCGTCCCGGAGACAAACGACGCTGGCCCTCCATTGGCCGCGTGGGATTTAGCTATGAAGCCGAAATCCGCGACGATCACAACCGTCCCCTGCCCGCCGGAGAAATTGGCGAAATCTGTATTAAAGGCGTGCCGGGCAAAACAATCTTCAAAGAGTACTACGCGCAGCCGGAGGCTACCGCCAAAGCGCTGGAACCTGAGGGCTGGTTACATACCGGTGATTCGGGCTATCAGGATGAGGATGGCTATTTTTATTTCGTCGACAGGCGCTGCAACATGATTAAACGCGGCGGAGAAAATGTCTCCTGCGTCGAGCTGGAAAATATTATTTCTGCGCATCCCAAAATTCAGGACATTGTGGTTGTCGGTATTAAAGATTCGATCCGTGATGAAGCCATTAAAGCGTTTATCGTCCTTAATGAAGGTGAAACATTAAGCGAAGCCGAGTTCTTCAGCTTCTGCGAAAACAATATGGCGAAATTCAAGGTTCCCTCTTTTATGGAGATAAGAACCGACCTGCCGCGCAATTGTTCAGGAAAAATAATCAAAAAAAATCTGAAATAACCCTTCCGACAGGAACTCCTCCTGCCGGGAAATCTATTTATCTGGAGATGAACTATGAGTGATTCATTACATCTGACCCGTAACGGCCCGATCCTGGAAATTACCCTCGACCGGCCTAAAGCCAATGCCATTGACGCCAAAACCAGCTTTGCCATGGGTGAAGCGTTTCTTAATTTTCGTGCCGACCCGGAATTACGCGTAGCGATTATCACCGGCGGCGGTGAGAAATTCTTTTCTGCAGGCTGGGACTTAAAAGCGGCAGCTGAAGGTGAAGCGCCAGATGCCGATTTTGGCCCAGGCGGCTTCGCCGGTTTAACCGAAATTTTCGATCTCGATAAGCCGGTCATCGCTGCGGTAAACGGCTATGCGTTTGGCGGTGGTTTTGAATTGGCGCTGGCAGCGGATTTTATTGTCTGCGCGGAAAATGCCAGCTTCGCACTGCCGGAAGCCAAGCTCGGAATCGTGCCTGACAGCGGCGGCGTACTGCGTCTGCCTAAGCTGCTGCCACCGGCAATCGTCAACGAAATGGTGATGACCGGCAGACGAATGAGCGCCGAAGAAGCGCTGCGTTGGGGCATCGTCAACCGCGTTGTCAGCCAGGGCGAACTGATGGATAGCGCGCGTGAACTGGCGCAGCAGTTGGTCAATAGCGCCCCGCTGGCTATCGCCGCACTGAAAGAGATCTATCGCACCACTAGCGAAATGACGGTGGAAGAAGGCTACCGCTACATCCGCAGCGGCGTGCTGAAGCACTATCCATCTGTACTGCATTCGGAAGATGCGCTTGAAGGACCGCAGGCGTTTGCCGAAAAACGCGACCCGGTGTGGAAAGGTCGTTAATGTGCCGATGCCGGATAGCGATTCGCTTATCCGGCAATAAAACCGAGATAAAACGATGAGCTACTACGCCTTTGAGGGCCTGATTCCGGTGGTACATCCGGATGCCTTTGTCCATCCCAGCGCCGTGCTGATTGGCGATGTCATAGTGGGTGCCGGAGTTTATATTGGCCCGCACACGTCATTGCGCGGTGACTATGGTCGCTTGATCCTGGAGGCAGGTTCTAATTTGCAGGATGGCTGCATCATGCACGGCTACTGTGACACCGATACCATCGTGCATGAGAACGGACACATCGGCCATGGCGCAATCCTGCACGGTTGCGTGGTGGGCAGAGATGCGCTGATCGGCATGAACAGCGTCATTATGGACGGCGCAGTGATTGGCGAAGAGAGCATTGTCGCCGCCATGAGCTTTGTCAAAGCCGGATTTCAGGGAGAGGCAAGGCAGATGCTGGTTGGCTCACCCGCTCGCGTATTGCGTGAAGTCACGGACCAGGAACTGCACTGGAAACGGCTAAACACCAAAGAGTATCAGGATCTTGCAACTCGCTGCCACACAGGTCTACACGAAACACTGCCCTTAACGCGGGTCGAAGAAAACCGGCCACGCCTGAAAGGCACAACGGACGTAAAACCCAAATCAGCACAGTAATTGATGCCGGATGCGCTCACGCTTATCCGGCCTACGCGTCAATCACCGTTTATGCCGCCATCAGGCAAACTGATTATTAGCGACGCATACTCTTGGAGAGCATCATCTGCCATTTCTGCTCACGGTTGAGCTCTGTTGGAGGAACGGCAGACAGGCGTGGCGTTTTCGCCATGCTCACCTTTTTCTCCTGCAAATTGTGATTCAGTCGGCTGTAGAGATGAGAGTCAATACTCACGACTTTCACCAGACGCTGGCACTGACAACCCCGACCGGCAATCTGATTAGGGATCATCTTAACTTCACAAACAATTTCTCCCACTTCCGACAGAATATAAGAGAGCGTATTAATTGCTTTGCAGTGCTCGATATCAAAATGGCGGGAAATTTCCTTTGCGGTGATCCAACGATCCTCGGCCATCATCCAGTCAGCAATTAACAAATAAAGCGGTCTTTCAACATATTTTTCACACATAAGCACACCATTTTCACAAATTAAAAATCTGGCTACGGCCTGTCCAAATTAATAAAAACTAAGCCATATTAAAATTGTGGATATAAAGGATAGTATGCGACTTGAATGTTGATTAGTGTGAGCAATATCGTGCTTATTACATTGAAAATGTGGTTACGGAAACGGACTTGTCCAGGAATGACCTTACGCAAGACAAAAAAAGGGTTTCTTTACAGAAACCCTTTCAAAATTATATTACAGATCCGGTTAGAGCAATATTCACCGGTCCTTTTGTTTATTACTTTTTGATCTGCGCGTGCATTTCCTGCACCGAGGTTACCTTCTCGGTGGCATCGGCATTCAACGCCATCGCTGTGGCGAAACCGCCGTTCAGCGTAGTGTCATAATGCACTTTGTACTGCAGCGCGCTGCGGCGAATAAGCTTGGAGTCTTCAATCGCCTGACGACCTTCGGTGGTGTTGATGATATAGGTGTACTCGCCATTCTTGATACGGTCCTGAATGTGCGGACGACCTTCATGCACCTTGTTCACCAGACGTGGATTGATACCCGCTTCACCCAGAACAATCGCGGTCCCGTGCGTCGCATCCAGCTCGAAGCCAAACTTCAGCAGTTTCGCTGCCAGGTCAACCACGCGCTCTTTATCGCCTTCACGAACGGAGAGCAGCGCACGACCCTGTTTTTTCATGGTGGAGCTGCTGCCCAGCTGTGCCTTGGCGAACGCTTCCGCGAAGGTACGGCCCACGCCCATCACTTCTCCGGTAGAGCGCATTTCTGGCCCTAACAGCGGGTCAACGCCCGGGAATTTGTTGAACGGCAGCACCACTTCTTTTACCGAGTAATACGGCGGGATAACTTCTTTGGTTACGCCCTGCTGTGCCAGCGTTTTCCCGGCCATCACGCGCGCCGCGACTTTCGCCAGCGGTACACCAGTTGCCTTGGAGACGAACGGAACAGTACGCGCTGCACGCGGGTTCACTTCAATCAGGTAAACTTCGTTATTCTTCACTGCAAACTGGACGTTCATCAGACCGCGAACCTGCAGTTCGAAAGCCAGTTTCTGCACCTGTTGGCGCATCACATCCTGAATTTCCTGACTCAGGGTGTAAGCAGGCAGAGAACATGCGGAGTCACCGGAGTGCACGCCCGCCTGTTCGATATGCTCCATGATGCCGCCAATCAGCACCATTTCACCGTCGCAGATAGCGTCCACATCCACTTCAACCGCGTCATCAAGGAAACGGTCCAGCAGTACCGGCGCATCGTTAGAAACGCTGACTGCGGTCTGGAAGTAGCGACGCAGGTCGGCTTCGTCGTAGACGATTTCCATCGCGCGACCACCGAGAACATACGACGGACGCACCACCAGCGGGTAGCCAATCTCTTTCGCCTTCTCAACAGCCTGTTCGATAGCCGTTACGGTAGCGTTCGCCGGTTGTTTCAGCTTCAGACGGTCAACCGCCTGCTGGAAACGCTCGCGGTCTTCCGCGCGGTCGATGGCATCCGGGCTGGTACCGATAACCGGTACACCTGCCGCTTCCAGCGCACGCGCCAGCTTCAGCGGGGTCTGTCCGCCGTACTGTACGATGACGCCTTTCGGCTTCTCGATACGAACGATTTCCAGTACGTCTTCCAGCGTGACCGGCTCGAAGTACAGGCGGTCGGAGGTGTCGTAATCAGTTGAAACGGTTTCCGGGTTACAGTTGACCATGATGGTCTCGTAACCGTCTTCGCGCAGCGCCAGCGAGGCGTGTACGCAGCAGTAGTCAAACTCAATGCCCTGACCGATACGGTTTGGACCACCGCCCAGCACCATGATTTTATCGCGGTCAACGGACGGGTTCGCTTCGCACTCATCTTCATAGGTGGAGTACATGTAAGCGGTGTCGGTGGCAAATTCTGCTGCACAGGTATCCACGCGTTTGTAGACCGGGTGCAGATTGTACTGGTCGCGCAGTTTGCGGATTTCCGCTTCGCGAACGCCGGCCAGTTTCGCCAGACGCGCATCGGCGAAGCCTTTGCGCTTCAGTACGCGCAGGAAGTCAGCGTCGAGGCCGTTGATGCCAAGGTCGGTGACTTTTTCTTCCAGACGTACCAGCTCTTCGATCTGCACCAGGAACCAGCGGTCGATGTTGGTCAGGTTGAACACGCCATCGACGGACAGGCCAGCACGGAAGGCATCGGCGATGTACCAGATACGCTCAGCGCCAGCGTCTTTCAGCTCGCGACGGATTTTAGTCAGTGCTTCCGGGTCGTCCAGGCTTACTTTCGGGTCGAAGCCGGTCGCGCCCACTTCCAGACCGCGCAGCGCTTTCTGCAACGATTCCTGCTGGGTACGACCAATCGCCATCACTTCACCGACAGATTTCATCTGCGTGGTCAGGCGGTCGTTAGCACCAACGAATTTCTCGAAGTTGAAGCGTGGTATTTTCGTCACAACGTAGTCGATGGACGGTTCAAACGAGGCCGGAGTACGACCACCGGTGATGTCGTTCATCAGTTCGTCGAGGGTGTAACCTACGGCCAGCTTGGCGGCAACTTTCGCAATCGGGAAGCCGGTAGCTTTGGACGCCAGCGCCGAGGAGCGGGACACGCGCGGGTTCATCTCGATGACAATCAGGCGACCGTTTTTCGGGTTTACCGCAAACTGGACGTTAGAGCCGCCGGTTTCTACGCCGATTTCACGCAGTACCGCCATCGAGGCGTTACGCATGATTTGATATTCTTTGTCGGTCAGCGTCTGGGCAGGTGCTACGGTGATGGAGTCACCGGTATGGATGCCCATCGCGTCGAAGTTTTCGATGGAGCAGACGATGATGCAGTTGTCGTTTTTATCACGCACCACTTCCATCTCGTACTCTTTCCAGCCAATCAGTGATTCATCAATCAGCAGCTCGTTGGTTGGGGAAAGATCCAGACCGCGTTCGCAGATTTCTTCGAACTCTTCGCGGTTGTAGGCGATACCGCCACCGGTGCCGCCCATGGTGAAGCTAGGGCGGATAATGCACGGGAAGCCAACGTCAGCGGCAACCGCCAGCGCTTCTTCCATGGTGTGAGCGATGCCTGAACGTGCGGTGTCGAGACCAATCTTCTTCATCGCGATATCGAAGCGACGACGGTCTTCTGCTTTATCAATGGCATCCGCCGTTGCGCCAATCATAGTCACGCCGAACTCAGCCAGTACGCCCTGGCGTTCCAGTTCCAGCGCACAGTTCAGCGCTGTCTGACCGCCCATGGTTGGCAGCACCGCATCCGGGCGTTCTTTCTCAATAATTTTGCGTACCACTTCCCAGTGAATCGGCTCGATGTAAGTGGCATCGGCCATTTCCGGGTCGGTCATGATGGTTGCTGGGTTGGAGTTCACCAGAATAACGCGGTAACCCTCTTCACGTAGGGCTTTACACGCCTGCGCGCCGGAATAGTCAAACTCACACGCCTGACCGATAACAATCGGACCCGCGCCCAGAATCAGGATACTTTTTATGTCTGTACGTTTTGGCATGGCTCTTTTACTCCTGATTATTTCGCGGACTGACGGTAATGCTCAATTAACTCGATAAAGTGGTCGAACAACGGTGCTGCGTCGTGCGGACCCGGACTCGCTTCAGGGTGCCCCTGGAAGCTGAACGCCGGTTTGTCGGTACGATGAATCCCCTGCAAGGTGCCGTCGAACAGTGACTTGTGGGTCACGCGCAGGTTGGCAGGCATTGAGGCTTCATCTACAGCAAAACCGTGGTTCTGCGCGGTGATCATCACGGTGTTGTTATCAATATCTTTTACCGGATGGTTGCCGCCGTGGTGGCCAAACTTCATCTTAATGGTCTTCGCACCGCTCGCCAGCGCCAACAGCTGATGGCCGAGGCAGATGCCAAATACCGGAATATCGGTTTCGAGGAATTTCTGAATCGCGGTAATTGCGTAGTCGCACGGCGCCGGGTCGCCAGGGCCGTTGGACAGGAAGATACCGTCCGGATTCATCTTCAGAACGTCTTCTGCTGAGGTTTTCGCCGGTACAACCGTCAGGCGGCAGCCGCGGTCCGCTAACATACGCAGAATGTTACGTTTGGCGCCGAAATCGTAAGCCACAACGTGGAACGGCATTTCATCGGCAGATTTCGCTTCCGGCAGGTCACCGGCTAGCGTCCAGCTCCCCTGCGTCCAACTATAAGGCTCCGCGGTGGTCACTTCTTTCGCCAGATCCATACCGTTCAGGCCAGGGAAAGCTTTTGCTTTTTCCAGTGCCAGCGCCGCATCCGGGTTATCGCCCGCGATGATGCAGCCGTTCTGTGCGCCCTTTTCACGCAGCAAACGCGTCAGCTTACGGGTATCGATATCAGCAATCGCCACAATGTTATGGCGCTTGAGGTAAGAAGAGAGGTCTTCAGTATCGCGGAAGTTGCTGGCAATCAGCGGCAGGTCGCGGATGACCAGGCCTTGCGCATGTACCTGAGAAGATTCTGCATCGGCTTCATTGGTGCCGACATTACCGATATGAGGATAAGTAAGAGTGACGATTTGGCGGGAATAGGAAGGATCAGTGAGGATTTCTTGATAACCGGTCATTGAAGTATTGAAAACGACTTCCCCAACCGCCGAACCTGTTGCCCCTATGGCCCGACCGTGAAACTGGGTTCCGTCTTCCAGAACCAATAGCGCTGACTTAATCAAAACACCCTCCAGAGAATATTCACTCACTTTATTTGCATATTAATTCATTAACACCTCATGAATCAATGCAAATTTGCTTACCTATGGATTTCTGGCAAACGGCGGCATTCTAGAGATAGCTCACACAAAAGTCTACCCAAAAGGGCTTTTTTTATTATTATTTTGCGCCACTGGGATAAATCACACGATTTAACAGGCAAAAAGATCAGCTAACTCAGGGTGGAAAACGCTTGCGGCAGGCAAAGAGTGTAAAAACAGAATAAGGGAGAGAAAAAAGTGGACCATTTGGTCAAAATTTACATTGATATAACAGAATAACTCAACAAAACACGGAAAAATAACCAATTAAAAGAAAAAACACATTCAGAAGCTAAAAATAAAAGGGCAATAAAATATTGCCCTATGTAATCAAATAATTATGATTACAATAACCACATCACGAAGGGTAATAAAAGCTACAAACTGCGTAAATCAAGCACATCTTTCATATCAAAAAGACCATTTGACTTTGATTTTAGCCAAATTGCCGAACGCACTGCGCCATTGGCAAAAGTCATGCGGCTGGACGCTTTATGCGTGATCTCAATACGCTCGCCAATATCAGCAAACATCGCGGTATGCTCACCGACGATATCCCCCGCCCGCACCGTGGCAAAACCGATCGTGCCCGGTACGCGCTCGCCGGTGTAACCTTCACGCGAATAGACGGCACACTCTTTTAAATCTTTATCCAGCGCCCCGGCAATCGCCTCGCCCATCGCCAGCGCAGTGCCTGACGGCGCATCAACTTTATGGCGGTGGTGAGCTTCAATAATCTCAATATCGGTGTAATCGCCCATCACTTTCGCCGCCTTCTCCAGCAGCTTAAGCATAACGTTCACGCCGACGCTAAAGTTCGCGGCGAAAACGATCGCAATCTCCTGCGCGGCATCACGAATAGCCTGTTTACCGGCATCGTCAAAGCCGGTGGTGCCAATCACCATCCCTTTACCGTGCTGGCGGCAAAACGCCAGATGCGCCAGCGTGCCTTCCGGGCGGGTAAAATCGATGAAAACATCGAAGTCATCTTTCACCGCGTCAAGGCTGCTTTGCACGGTAACGCCCGTTTTTCCGGCCCCCGCTAATTCTCCGGCATCGCTTCCCAGTAAGGACGAGCCTTCGCGCTCTAACGCCGCACCAAGCTGTACGCCTTCCATGCCGAGAGTGGCCTGAATCAACTGACGCCCCATGCGTCCTCCGGCTCCCGCGATGGCAACGCGGATTTGTGCATCATGCATAGCTATTCTCTTTTGTTAATTTTACGTAAATCGTTTTCAGATTAACCAGCACAACGCTGCGCCGCCAGCCGAAAACGTCGATAATTAGAATTTAATGATAAACAGGCAGAGATATCAGTAAAAGGCATGACGATCAGCTAAAACCACATGATTCTCTGACCACCAGCGCAGGCGGCAGAATAATACGTTTCGGTGGTTCGTCATTTCCCTGAATGCGACTATAAAGCAGTTCCCCGGCCTTGCGACCTATCTCTTTTGCCGCCACCGACACGGTGGTGAGCGCAGGTTGAACCAGCGCCGCTTCAGTGATGTCGTCGAACCCCACCAGCGCAAAATCATGCCCAGGTTCGCGCCCCATTTTACGTAATGCCTGCATGACCCCAAGCGCCACGATATCCTGGTAACAAACGGCGGCGGTAATTTGCGGGAAGCGCAGAAGAAGCGACTCCGCCACTTTTGCGCCGTCAATTTGGCTGGCCTGCGTCGCCACTATCCATTCCGGATTCGGCGATATTCCATGCTCCAGCAATGTGCTGGTGAAACCGCCGATACGCTGCGCCCGGCTTCCGGAACTTGGGCTCCCGCCAATAAACGCAATATTCTTGTGCCCCATTTTGACTAAATGGGTGGTCGCCATTTGCGTACCGAGAAAGTTATCGGTGCCCACAAAATCAAAATCAGGATCGCTTAGGGGACGGACCACCATGATGGCGGGAATATTGCGCCTTTTCAGCGCTTCAAAGAAGGATGTCGGCGTTTCGCGCGCCGCGCAGAGCACCATGCCGCAGGCATTATTGCGCATCAACGAGTCGACAAATTTTTGCTGCCGTTCTCCTGATTCTTCGCTGTTTGCCAGAAACAGCAGCAGGTCATGCCGCTCCATCTCATGGCTCAGCCCTGCCGTCATCTCACCGTAAAAAGGGTTAGTGATATCGTGTAACAACAATCCGACCTGATTACTGCTCCGGTTACGCAGGTTGGCGGCGGTTTGATTATAAACGTAGCCGGCATCGTCCAGCGCTTTGAGCACGCGGTCACGCGTGGCCTGAGAAATACGCCCCCGGTTACGCAATACCATTGAAACGGTTGCCGTGGAGACTCCCGCGCGTTCCGCTACCTGCGCCAACGTGACTGTTGTCATGACTTCTCCTGATTTATTACGAAGGTTAATCGAATAACCGAAATCTTGTCTTTTTACGTGTGATTCACATCACGCTAACGCGCTTTTCACCGCACGGGATTCTGATTATGGCGGGTTAATCGCGTTAACCACTCTATGAAAATAAGGTTAATCGATTAATCTTAAATAAGCCAACACGGAGACAGAAAATGCATACAACCTATAATAAATTCCCTGAGGTTAACGTTCAGGGCTATGACAACCACGCCTGGCAGGGTTGGTCGTCGATCCATTCAGTGATTAACACCAGGATTTCTGGCGCAACCAAAACCGTATTGATCGTGGATTGCTATCCGGGCGTGCGGCTTGAAGAGTTGGAGCAACAGCTCGTGACGACATTAGATGCCGCACTGGTGTTGAATATTGAATCCGCCCGCCGCGATGAGCAGGCCCTGCATGATTTACTGGCGCGTAACCTGACCGACGATCGCGTATTCGGCGTGCTTTCCTGTCATCACCTGGATGAATTTTTTGATAGCGACAAACTCAGCCTGCTCCGCCAACAGATTGATGCCGTTAGTGAAGGGCTGGTCGTGGTATACGGCTCTGGCGCTGCATTGGCGCACCCGGGTGACGTGCTGGTTTATGCTGACCTTCCGCGCTGGGAAATTCAGCAGCGCATGCGCCATGACGGGCTGGGTAACTGGGGGGCAGAAAACCAGGATGAAGATATTCTTCGTCGTTACAAACGTGCTTTTTTCATTGAATGGCGGGTATTCGACAAACACAAAACGCCGTTACTCAAACGCGCCGATTATTTGCTCGATACCACGGTAGAAAATAGTCCCGCGATGGTCAGCGGCGACGCGCTACGCGCCGGTCTGCAACAAACCACCCAACAACCGTTTCGCGTTGCCCCTTTCTTTGACCCAGGCGTCTGGGGCGGGCAATGGATGAAACAACACTTCGATCTCGATCCCTCAGCCCCCAATTACGCGTGGTGTTTTGATTGCGTGCCCGAGGAAAACAGCCTGTTACTGCGTTTTGGCAACGTGCGGATCGAGATCCCCTCTCAGGATCTGGTGCTGACCTGTCCCCGTCCCCTGCTGGGCGAAAAAGTTCACGCGCGCTTTGGCGCGGAATTCCCGATCCGTTTTGATTTCCTCGACACTATTGGCGGCCAGAATTTGAGCTTTCAGGTTCATCCGCTCACCGAATACATTCAGCAGCAGTTTGGCATGCACTATACCCAGGATGAGAGCTATTACATTCTCGAAGCCGAGCCGGATGCCGTAGTGTATCTCGGCACCAAAACCGGGATCGCGCCGCAGGATATGCTCGACGATCTCCGGGCCGCAGGGCGTGGTGAAAAAACGTTTGATGATGAACGATTCGTGAATCAGATCCCTGCGCATAAACACGATCACTTCCTGATCCCCGCCGGAACCGTCCACTGTTCGGGAGCTGGCACCATGGTGCTGGAGATCAGCGCAACGCCGTATATTTTCACCTTCAAACTGTGGGACTGGGGTCGCTTAGGGTTAGACGGCTTACCGCGTCCGGTGCATCTGGATCACGGTCAGCAGGTTATTGACTGGCAGCGTGACACGCAATGGGTGCACGACAACCTAGTCAACCGTATTGAACCTATCGCTGAAGGAGAAGGTTGGCGAGAAGAAAGAACCGGAATGCACGAACGCGAGTTTATCGAAACGCGTCGCCACTGGTTTACGGCACCGGTCACTCACCATACCCATGGCGGCGTAAACGTCCTGAACCTGGTCGAAGGAGCTCAGGCCGTTGTTGAAAGCCCGAGCGGCGCGTTTGCCCCGTTTGTCGTCAACTATGCAGAGACCTTTATCATTCCAGCCGCCGTTGGGGAGTACCGCATTTCGCCGTTTGGCAAAGGCATCGGTCAACAGCTCGCCACGATTAAAGCCTGGGTCAGAGGATAAGCGCATGATTAACGTTATTGTTGCCACCCATGGTCCCCTGGCGGAAGCGCTTCTCGCCAGCGGTCGTATGGTTTACGGAGAATTACCGCATGTTTATCCCGTCACGCTGAGTGAACAGGCAGGTATCGAAGGGTTTAAACAGACGTTCTCTCAGGTTCTCGCAAGTGCCGGGAAAGACGCTGACGGCGTTCTGGTGTTGTGTGACATGCAAAGCGGTACGCCGTGGAATGTCGCCTGCCATCATGCGTTTTCTGCACAAACGGTTCCTCCCGTTGCCGTTGTGGCGGGAGTCAATTTCCCAATGTTGTTACAAAGCGAAGAGATCTGCCATTTAACGGACGTTCATGCCGCAGCCGTCGAGCTGCTGGCGTTGACGGTACCCACGCTGATTAAAGCCGCCCCGGTTTTATCCGTTCAGTCCGACGATTTTTAAAGGAAACCACTATGAGTATTTCTTTTGTACGTATCGATGACCGCGTAATCCATGGGCAGCTCGTGACACGTTGGGCCAAAGAGCTGCCCTGTGACGGAATTGTCGCTATAGACGACGCCGTCGCGGCCGACCCTCTGCTCTCTTCGGTGATGAAAGGCGCTGTACAGGACACCAAAGTCTGGTTGTTTGATACGGCCACCGCGATTGAAAAACTGCCAAAAGTCATTGCCAGCGAGAAGCGTTATTTTGTCATTGGTAAATCCCCCGTGACGCTGAAACGCATTGAAGAAGCGGGTATCAGCCTGAAAAATGCCAACGGCAAGATTAATGTGGGTCCAATGAGTGCTCGTGCTGATACCACCACCATCGGCCCGAATCAGTCTGTCAACGGGGATGAAATTGCCGCTTTTGACTGGCTAACGCAGCATGGGCACTTGGTTGAGTTTCGCCTGGTGCCTGATGCCAGTTGCTACAGCTGGCAGGACGCACGTCAGAAGCTGAAATAAGGAGCGCACGATGATTATCGAAGCTACGTTGATTGGCATACTTTGCTATCTCGGCGCCCTCAGCAGTCCCTGGCTGCTGGGACTGACCGGCGGCTGGTACCTGATCACCCGCCCGCTGATTTCCGGAATGCTGGTCGGGATTATTCTCGGCGACATTAAAACCGGGATCATGATTGGCGTTGCGGTTCAGGCGGTGTATATCGCGATGGTCACGCCCGGCGGTTCAATGCCCGCCGACCTCAACTTTGTCGCTTACCCGGCAATTGCTTTAGGGATCCTTTCCGGAAAAGGACCCGAGGTCGCGGTCGCGCTGGCGGCCACCATCGGTATCGCCGGAACCATTTTGTTTAACGCGATGATGGTACTGAACTCTTTCTGGAACCACCGGGCAGATGTGGCGCTGGAACGGGGCGATGAACGCGGTATTTACCTAAACAGCGCCGTCTGGCCACAGGTGACAAACTTTGTCCTACGTTTTGTTCCGACCTTTATTGCGGTCTACTTCGGGGCGCAATACATCAGCGGCTTTATGGACAGTTTGCCGAAAATTGTTCTGTCGACGATGAACGTACTGGGCGGCATTTTACCCGCCGTCGGGATCGCGATTTTGCTCAAGCAGATCATCAAAAACTACACCATGCTGATCTACTTCCTCGTCGGTTTTGTCTGCATCGTCTTTTTAAAACTCAACATGGTCGCGCTGGTGATCGTCGGTTCACTGCTGGCGTTGATCCATTACAACTACAAACCGGAACCGCCGCAGGCCGCGAATGCAAAGTCGGTAGCCGATGATGATGAGGATGAATTCTGATGGAAGAACGTACACTTACGCGTAAAGATCTTCGCCGCTGTTGGCGCGCATGGATGATGCACAACTTGTCATCGATGAGCTTTGAACGTCTGGAATCTTTTGGCTTTTGTCTGAGCATGCTTCCGGTGGCGAAAAAGCTCTATCCCGACGCAGCCCAACGTACTGAAATGCTGCGCCGCCACGCCTCGTTTTATAATACGGAACCTCAGATAGGCGCGATCGTAAATGGCATGGTGCTGGGGCTGGAAGAGAAAAAAGCGAACGGTGAGCCGATCGATGGGGAGACCATCAATACCCTGAAAGTTGGTCTGATGGGCCCTATTGCCGGGATCGGCGATTCAATGATCCCTGGCATGCTGATCCCTATCCTGCTCAGCATCGGTATGGCCCTGGCGGCCGGCGGTAATATTCTGGGGCCACTGTTTTATACCGTTGCCTGGTTGGCCATCATCATTCCCGGCTCGTGGTTCCTGTTCCTGAAAGGCTACAAGATGGGTTCCGGCTCGGTGGAAATGCTGGTGAGCAGCAAGTCTGCCCGTCTGCGTGAAGCGTTATCGCTGCTGGGCGTGTTTGTCATGGGGGGCGTGGCGGCAAGTTACGTTAAACTTGGCACCGGGCTGGAATTTATCACCAAGGATGGGGTGAATATCCATGTTCAACAGATGCTGGACGGTATCTTCCCGCAGTTACTGCCGCTGATTGTGGTACTTGGTACCTGGTATCTGATGGCCAAGCGTGGTGTGTCGCCAGTGAAAGCGATGATTTTACTGTTGATACTGGCCGCCCTCGGCGTCGCCACGGGCCTGTTTGCGGGGTAGTGCCTGTCATTTGCCGGATGGCAAGTACGCTTATCCGGCCTACTGTACTGTGCCGCGTTTTTCAGTTTGTAGGCCAGACAAAATCAGTACCGGGGCTATGGCCCCGGCTCTTTATGGGTGAAAGTTTTGCCACAGCTCGGGATGCTTGTCCGGGCGCGAGATAAATTGAAAACGCGCCGGGTCCTCAACGAATTGCTGGTAAACAGGTGCGGAAGTAATCGAGAACTCCGTATATTGTCGGGGCGTTACGGCCTGCAGTCGTCCGGGAATATAACGCGGATTATGCTGCCAGATAACGTTGTTTCCCTGCAGTAACGGGTACCACGCCAACCCTTTATGCGCACGCACGGCATCGTACTCAAAACCATATTCACGATCGCACCACGCGCCAAAGGTTAACGGGACATCCGGATCTGCGGATATGGTCGCATGCCCCCAACCGGGTGGTACCAACACTTTCTCACCGGGTCCGGCGATTACAGCAAAACAGCGGCCTGGGTCGTCCTCAACATACTCCTGCATATAGATTATCGCTTTTCCCTGCCAGATTTCGTACAGCTCCGGCGGGGACCAGCCGCTGTGCTGGCTGATACGATGAATATGTCCCTGACTACGCACCGGCTCTTCCCCCAACCGTCCCGCCGCATAGGTCACCACGCCAAATAACAGCATCCGCTTTTTCAACTCTTCGCGATCCTGCATTCGCGCCACATCCATCGCAATGGCATACACCTCTTGCGGCCCCTCACAATGCGGATCGCGCAGCGAGGCGCGAATGTCATCGAGTTGCCGAATTTCCGGCATCGGCCCGGTAACCTCATCCCCATAGCTAAAACCAAGCGGGTGATGATGAACCGTCATATCGAGGCCGTACGAATGCGCTAAGTCAGCCATTCTGTACCTCCTTCGCCTGAACCCTCTTATTTTCCTCAATGACCCTTATTCTGAAGCCCCTGGCGAGCGCCGCATAATCATGTCCCGCAATCCCTGGCCATACGGCGAGCGCCGACAGCACCTCTTCCCCGGTATTGATTAACCGGTGCGCGGTAAAGCCGGGGATAATGTGGACGGATCCGGCGAATACCTTTTCCAGCCTCGCGTCGCCCTGTTCGGTTTGCAACAGCAGCAAACCGGTGCCACGCAGACCAAAATAGACTTCCCCCTGTTCGCGACGCGCATGGAAATGCCCGCGGGTCATAAAATACTCGCAGCCGACCCGGCCAGGATAAAGATGGGTAACGCCGGTGTAGAGTTCACCTTCAGCGGAAGACGTATCCAGCATCTCAACGTCATACACGACATGCTCGCCAGCCAAATGCTGACGGGCGTTTTCATCGGCAAAAACGTCAGTAAGATCTTGAATACGGGTAGATTTGCGCAATAACGGGCCGTCGGCCAAAGCGCCGCTTGCCCACGCCACCTGCGGTGGCTGGATAAAAGAAAGGTTCATATGTGTCTCCGGCCCGAGGAGAACAACAGGATCAGATTAGCAGATTAATCGATTAACCTGCTAATTCTGTCTGCATATTGCGGGCCGGATCACAGCCTCAAGGTGCCAGCGCCAGCACCTCTGCCACCCACTGCTGGAATCCCTCAACGTCAAGATCCAGTGCAACCTGGGCATTTGCCGGATGCCCCAAGCGCCCTTCGATGTCCACCACCGTCGTACCCGAGGTATATTCGCCCTGGGTTTCAACCGCCACGAAACACGGCTGCAGGGTAAACAGTTCCGGGCGCACCAGCCAGGCAATGGCACACAGATCGTGCATTCGCAGCCCCGTATTCATACTGCCGCTACGGTAATGGCTAAACAGCGCATGCAGCATTTTCCCCGTCTGGTTAAGTTGGGGGAGCGTCGCCAGATAGTCCGGGGCAAGCATAGCCTGATTAGTGACATCCAGCCCACACATCACAATCTCCAGCCCGCTCTGGAAGACTTTCGCGGCGGCCTCGGGATCGATAGCAATATTAAACTCGGCGTTGGGTGTGAAGTTCCCGCGTCCGGCAGAGCCGCCCATAATCACCAGACGGTGAATGTTGAATACGCATTCAGGATAATGGGTCAGCAGCAGCGCAATGTTGGTCAGCGGGCCAATTGCCACCAGCGTCACGGGCTGCGGGGCATGCATCAGCGCATCGCGAATCGCCTGGAAGGCGGGTTTTGCCATCGCCTGCCGGTCGTGCTCGACAAATTCATACCCTTCCATACCGGACTCGCCGTGCACGGAAGCGGCATCACGCAGCGGTCGCACCAGCGGCATTGATGCTCCCTGCGCCAGCGGAACATCCGCATTCCAGAAGTGCAGCAGTTGCAACGCATTACGGGTGGTTTTTTCCACCGACACATTGCCTGCTACCGTGGTCATCAGTTGCAGATCCAGCTCAGGGGCAAACAGCGCGGCGGCAATGGCCGCGGCATCATCAATGCCGGGATCGGTATCAAGAATGATCGGTAAGCGCATGGTTTCTCCATAAAAAATGCCAGACGTTAAGTCTGGCATCTTCTCATAATCGTAACCGGAAAGACTTACTCTACTTCACGAACATCCACACGCAGCTCTTTCGGCACTTCGAAAACGATGTTCTCTTCGCGGCCTTCCAGTGGGATCGCTTCCCCACCGCCAAGCTCTTGCAGGCGAGCAATCACGTTTTGCACCAGGATATCCGGCGCCGAGGCTCCGGCCGTCACGCCCACACACTTCGCTTCTTTCACCCACGCTTCCTGAATGTCGGTCGCATCGTCAATCAAATACGCCGCTTTCCCCATTCGCTGGGCCAGTTCAGCCAGACGGTTGGAGTTAGAGGAGTTCTTCGAGCCGACCACCAGCACAACATCAGCCTGTTCCGCCAGCGCGCGAACCGCTTCCTGACGGTTGGTGGTGGCATAACAGATATCGTCTTTGCGCGGCCCGACAATTTTCGGGAAGCGTTGACGCAGCGCATCAATAACGTCAGAAGTGTCGTCAACGGAAAGCGTTGTCTGCGTCATGAAGGATAATTTTCCTTCATTTTTCACATTCAGTTTCAGCACATCATCCGGTGATTCAACCAGATACATTCCCCCTTGCGGGTTGCTGTACTGGCCCATTGTGCCTTCGACTTCCGGGTGCCCGGCGTGCCCAATCAGAATGGATTCTTCGCCACGACGACTGGCGCGGGCAACTTCCATATGCACTTTCGTTACCAGCGGGCAGGTCGCATCAAAAACCGTGAGGTCACGGCCTTTGGCTTCGTTACGCACCGCCTGAGATACGCCATGAGCGGAGAAAATCAGGATCGCGCCATCCGGCACTTCGCTGATTTGCTCGATAAAAATAGCACCGCGCTCGCGCAGGCTATCCACCACATAGCGGTTATGCACCACTTCGTGACGGACATAAATCGGCGCGCCATAAATAGCCAGCGCGTTTTCCACAATGCTGATAGCGCGGTCTACGCCAGCGCAAAAACCGCGCGGGTTGGCCAACAGGATCTGCATTTTACGCCTCCAGTGCCGGTTCGACTTCCAGCACTTCAATATCAAAATGAACGGTATGCCCGGCCAGCGGATGGTTGAAATCAACCGTGATCGAGTCACCGTTGATTTCGCGGATCACGCCAGGCATCTCACTGCCGTCCATTGCGGTAAAGAGCATGATAGCGCCAATTTCTGGCTCGCCCGCGTCCATAAACTCCCGACGCGAGAAATACTGAATTAAGTCCGGACTTGACACGCCAAAGGCGGCATCCGGTTCCAGAGCAAAAGTGGTTTTATCACCTTCTTTTAGCCCCAGCAGGTGTTGTTCCAGTCCTTCAGACAGAGAACCGTCGCCCAAGCGAAACAGCGCAGGCTTGCCGTTATTGCGGGTTGACTCTGCGGTGGAGCCATCGTCGAGCTTAAGGGTGAAGTGCACCAGCACCGCACTGTTACTCTGTACTGATTTAGACATGCAGGTTGCTCTTTAAAATTGCTGCCGCCTGTTTGCCCGGTGGCGATACGCTTACCGGGCCAACAAGGATCGCAGTATATTGTAGGCCGGATTAGCATAGCGCCATCCGGCATTTTTTTATGCGGCTTTTTTCTCTTTCGACGGCAGGAAGCCTTCGAGAACAATCAATGCCGCGCCGATACAGATAGCAGTATCGGCCAGATTGAAGGTCGCGAAATGCCAGTCGCCGACGTAAAAGTCAATCATATCAACCACGAAGCCGTGCCACAGGCGGTCGAACAAGTTGCCCAGTGCACCGCCAATGATTAACGCATACGCGATGTTGTTCAGCTTCTGGGTCGCCTTCGAGCGATACATCATCACCATCAGGATGACGCAAATACCGATGGCGATGCCGGCAAAGAACCAACGTTGCCAGCCGCCGCTGTCGGCTAAGAAGCTAAACGCCGCACCATAGTTACGCGCGTAGTGCAGATTAAGCGACGGAAACAGCGACACCGTATCCCCCAGAGCAAAGTTCTGGAGGATCAGGTATTTGCTGCCTAAATCGATAATCAGCACGACTACCACCAGCCACAGCCAGCGTAGTCCTGTTGAACAAAGAGGCTTACTCATCAGGCAAACTTACGTTGTTCGCCATCACCGGCGATGTTGCTGACACAGCGTCCGCAGATATCTGCATGTTCCGCCACTTGGCCGACGTCGGTAGTGTAATGCCAGCAGCGCGGGCATTTCTCACCTTCGGCTTTGCTCAGTACGATTTTCAGACCTTTGAGCAGTTCGCTCTGCTGAGCATCAGCAGGAGCCGCTGCATAATCCGCAACCGTCGCACCAGAGGTCAGAAGTACAAAACGCAACTCTTCGCCCAGCGCGGTCAGTTTCGCCGCCAGCTCAGGTTCAGCGTACAGGGTCACTGCCGCTTCCAGAGAACCGCCGACTTTCTTATCCGCACGCGCCTGTTCGATGACTTTGTTCACTTCGCCACGCACTTTCAACAGCTCGTCCCAGAAGGCATCGTTCATCGCTTCGGTTTCGCCTAAGCCAAACAGACCTTCGTACCATTCACCGGTAAAGACATACTTCTCACGATCGCCCGGCAGGTAGCCCCAGATTTCATCGGCGGTGAAGGACATGATCGGCGCCATCCAACGAACCAGCGCTTCAGCGATATGGAACAGCGCTGTCTGGCAGCTACGACGCGCCACGCTATCCGCTTTCGCGGTGTACTGACGGTCTTTGATGATGTCGAGGTAGAACGAACCCATTTCGACGGAGCAGAAGCGCATCAGGCGCTGTACCACTTCGTGGAAGTCATAGGCTTCATAGGCTTTCAGGATTTCGTCCTGCGCCGCTTGCGCACAACCTACCGCCCACCTGTCCAGCACCACCATCTCTTCCGGTTTCACCATGTCTTTAACCGGATCGAACCCATTCAGGTTCGCCAGCAGGAAGCGCGCGGTGTTACGGATACGACGATAGCTGTCGGCAGCACGTTTCAGAATTTCGTCAGAAACGGCCATTTCACCGGTATAGTCGGTTGAAGCCACCCACAGACGCAGAATATCCGCGCCCAGTTTGTTCATCACATCCTGCGGAGAAACGGTGTTACCGATAGACTTGGACATCTTACGGCCCTGACCATCAACGGTGAAACCGTGAGTCAGTACCTGGCGATAAGGTGCTTTGCCTTTCATGGCGGTGGAGATCATCAGAGATGACATGAACCAGCCACGGTGCTGGTCAGAGCCTTCCAGATACATATCTGCCGCATGGCCTGCAAACTCAGGACGTACGTCCACGACGGAGGAGTGGGTTGAACCAGAGTCGAACCACACGTCCAGCGTATCCGGGACTTTGACATACAGGTCAGCTTCGTCACCGAGGATATCTTTCGGATCGAGATCCCACCACGCCTGGATGCCGTCAACTTCAACGCGTTTAGCCACTTCTTCCATCAGTTCGATAGCGCGCGGATGCAGCTCTTCGGTGTCTTTGTGAACAAACAGAGACATCGGCACACCCCACGTACGCTGACGGGAGATACACCAGTCAGGACGGTTGGCAACCATCGATTCAATACGCGCCTGGCCCCAGTCCGGGATCCACTGCACGCCTTTGATCTCTTTCAGGGACTGCGCGCGCAGGCCTTTCTGATCCATGCTGACGAACCACTGCGGCGTCGCACGGAAGATGATCGGTGACTTGTGACGCCAGCAGCATGGGTAGCTGTGCTGCATCTTCTCAACGTGCAGCAGCGCACCTTTTTCGCTCAGCAGCGCAACGATTTTGTCGTTGGCTTTAAAGACGTTCACGCCGTCCAGATCCGGATAAGTACCCGCCAGGTATGCGCCGTCCGGGCCAACCGGGTTAGCGATTTCCAGACCGTATTTCTGGCTGATGACGTAGTCATCCGGACCGTGACCGCCAGCGGTATGAACCGCACCGGTACCCGCATCCAGCGTAACGTGATCGCCAAGGATAGCTGGCACATCAAAGCCCATAAACGGATGGGTAAAGCGCAGCAGTTCCAGCTCAGCGCCTTTAACGGTGCCGAGAATGGTGTATTCAGCCGCGCCAATACGCTGCATGACGCTTTCAACCAGATCTTTCGCCAGAATCACAGCCTGGCCGTCAATCTGCACCAGCGCATAGTCAAAATCAGGTGCCAGAGAGATTGCGCGGTTCGCCGGTAACGTCCACGGGGTAGTGGTCCAGATAACCAGAGAGATCGGGCCGTTGACGTCAGAAACGCCAAATTTCGCTTTCACCGCATCCTGATCGGCGGCGTGGAACGCCACGTCGATGGACGGGGAGGTTTTGTCATAATACTCAACTTCCGCTTCCGCCAGCGCGGAACGGCAGTCAACGCACCAGTGCACCGGCTTCGCACCTTTGTGCAGGTGACCGTTACCGATGATTTTACCCAGCGCACGAATGATGTTGGCTTCGGTTTTGAAGTCCATGGTCAGGTACGGATGCGACCAGTCGCCCAGTACGCCAAGACGGATAAAGTCTTTACGCTGACCGTCAACCTGGGTCGCTGCGTATTCGCGGCACTTGGCACGGAACTCAGCGGCGGTAAACTTCTCGCCCGGTTTGCCGTATTCCTGCTCTACTTTCAGCTCGATCGGCAGACCGTGGCAGTCCCAGCCCGGAACGTAAGGCGAGTCATAACCCGTGAGTCCTTTGGACTTCACGATAATGTCTTTCAGAATCTTGTTAACCGAGTGACCAATATGAATGCTGCCATTCGCATAAGGAGGGCCATCATGCAGAATGAAGGTTTTTTTGCCTTTTTTGGCCGCACGAATGATGCCGTACAGGTCATCATCAGTCCAACGCGCCAGCATTCCCGGTTCGCGCTTGGCGAGATCGCCGCGCATCGGGAACCCTGTTTCCGGCAAATTCAGGGTTGATTTATAGTCACTCATCAGATTCTCGGTTCCGTATTTAAAACTCGTATAGGCATTAAGCCGGTTTTGTTAGCCCAAAAAATTCACGGGCAGTCAACTCATCACGCGCAATCTGCGCTTTTAGCTCATCCAGCGAGGCAAATCGCTGTTCACTGCGTATTTTTTTACGCAGTACTACATCTATATGGCGACCATACAGGTCCATTACAACGTCCAATAGATGCACTTCCAACTGTTGGCGTACGCCTGCTACCGTCGGGCGGGTGCCGATGTTGGCGACGCCGGGCAACGGTTTGTCACCCAGTCCCATCACTTCAACCGCATAAACCCCTTTCACCGGAGAAACCTGGCGACGCAGCGGTAAGTTTGCCGTCGGAAAACCGATGGTGCGCCCTAATTCATCACCGTGAACGACACGTCCTGAGATAGTAAAAGGATGCCCAAGCAGGCTTTCGGCCAGTTGCAGGTTATCTTCTGCCAGCGCCTGACGTACCGCAGTGCTGCTAATGCGCACACCGCCTTCGCAGAAGGTTTGGGTGCTGGTGATATCAAAACCATACTCAGCGCCCGCTTCCTGTAATAACAAGAAATCGCCCGCTCGGCTAGCGCCAAAGCGGAAATCATCACCAACGGCAAGAAATTGTACACCAAGGCGCTTAACCAGCAGATCGCTGATGAAGGTCTGCGCCGTTAATGCCGCAAAGCGCCTGTCAAAACGCACGCACAGCACGTAGTCCACGCCGCATTCCGCCAGATAACGCAGTTTTTCGCGCAGGCGAGTGAGGCGCGCAGGTGACTTGTCGGTCGCAAACAGCTCTAGCGGCTGCGGCTCGAAAATCATCACCATCACCGGTAAATTGCGTTTGCGCCCTTCTTCCCGTAAACCCTGCAGCAACGCACGGTGGCCACGGTGCACGCCGTCGAAATTACCAATAGTCAGCACACACCCATGCGGGGCCTGACTGAGATTATGTATGCCTCGTATCAGCTTCATGTCTGGCTCAAAACAGTGAAAATCGTGAAAGTATACCCTGTACCGCGGTCAACGTTAACCGGCGATTGTTTCTACGAAACAGAAAGAGGATTGTTTTCATTGTTATGAAACAAATTGCAGACCTTCATGGGCACGCCAATGCAATTTTTATCGTGGAAAAGCTGTATTCACGCCACGCAAGCTGGTAGAATCCTGCGCCATCACTACGCAACGAGTGCTGCAATTTAAACGGCGCTTATTTGCACAAATCCATTGACAAAAGAAGGCTAAAAGGGCATATTCCTCGGCCTTTGAATTGTCCATATAGAACACATTTGGGAGTTGGACCTTGGCTAATATCAAATCAGCTAAGAAGCGCGCCGTTCAGTCTGAAAAGGCCCGCAAGCACAACGCTAGCCGTCGCTCTATGATGCGTACTTTCATCAAGAAAGTATACGCAGCTATCGAAGCTGGCGACAAAGCTACTGCACTGAAAGCATTTAACGAAATGCAACCAATCGTGGACCGTCAGGCTGCTAAAGGTCTGATCCACAAAAACAAAGCTGCACGTCATAAAGCAAACCTGACTGCACAGATCAACAAACTGGCTTAATCGCCTGCTTGTTGTCGCTTTGTGAAAAAACCCGCGCAAGCGGGTTTTTTTATGCCTGCTATCTGACGTTTTTCTCTTTAGCCACTGATGTTGTTCTCGCTCGTTCACGCTCTTCCTGACCAGCCTGTTTTTTCAGCTATCCCTTCCTCAGTCGCATCGCGTAATACTTGAAAGTTATTTTCTTTCACTGTTTTCCTTTTTTTATTTCATTATTAAAAAAACTGTGACCACCTTAGCAAATAGAAACATCGTTCATTCAAAAACGAATAAACGCAATCCTGATGTAAGATTTGATAATTGATTGCTGCGGTAGGGTTAACTACTTTTCATGTACACCTTACTCACTCATTTTAATCTTAGGTTAAATTCAGTAACGACATAAAAAATAATATTTAAAACTTGCTTGGAAAGTAGAAGCTGTTTTTCTGGGCGTATCGTTCCAGTATCGGAGTTATTATTATGAGTTCTGTTATTGAGGATACCCAGTCATGCGGGTCAACATCATTATCTTTACTACAGCGTATTAGCTACGGCTCTTTGGATGTGGCGGGTAATCTGCTGTATTGTTTCGGTTCAACTTACATTTTATATTTCTACACAGACGTTGCAGGTATTAGCCTCGCCGTAGCAGGCGTCATCCTGCTGCTGGCGCGTATTGTCGATGGCATAGACGCCCCCATATGGGGGATCATCATCGATAAAACGCGTTCGCGTTACGGTAAATGCCGCCCCTGGTTTTTATGGTTGCCATTACCTTTTGCCGTATTCAGCGCCTTGTCATTTTGGTCTCCTGATATCAGTATGACCGGAAAAGCTATCTATGCAGCAATATCTTATATGATTGCCAGCATTCTATTTACCGGACTTAATACACCACTCAGTGCAATATTACCTCTGATGACCTTATCTCCTAAGGAAAGACTGGTTTTAAATTCCTGGCGAATGACCGGTGGGCAGATTGGGGTTTTATTAATGAATGCGACTGCACTGCCGTTAGTTGCTTTTTTAGGTAACGGAAATGATCATGCGGGTTTTATTTATACGGCGATTATATTTGCCGTAATATCCTGTTCACTAACGCTTTTCGCCTTTAAAAATATCCGTGAAATGGATACGGATAAAATACAGCAAGAACCTAAATTGCCGATGAAAAAGAGTTTTGCGGCAATGAAAGGCAACTGGCCATGGATCCTGATGGTGCTGGCAAACCTGATCTTCTGGATTGCCCTACAACAACGCTCCACAACGATTGTCTACTATCTGACCTACAATCTCGACCGCAAAGATCTGGTTCCGCTGATTAATAGCCTGGCGACAATTCAGATCCTGTTTATCATCGCTATCCCCTTCTTTAGCAAATACCTGGCTAAAACATGGATATGGGTAGGCGGTCTGCTGGTCGCCGCGCTTGGCGGCGTCATGATGTGGCTGGCAGCAGATAACATTCCTTTTCTCATCGCCGCCTGGATACTCGGCAATATCGGCAGCGGTATCGCCTGCTCAATGCCGTTTGCCATGCTGGGCTTCGCCGTCGATTTCGGTGCCTGGAAGACGGGTATTAAAGCTACCGGCATTCTTATCGCCTTCGGCAGCACCTTCTGCATCAAGATGGGTAGTGGCCTCGGTACCGCTTTCGCTGCCTGGATCATGAACTGTTTTGGCTATGTCCCCAACCATGCCCAGAGTGCTGCGGGTCTGGAGGGAATTACCTGGGCCTTTATCTGGGCACCCGCCCTACTCTTCGCGCTCGCAGCGATCCCACTACTTTTCTTTCGTAAATACGAAGCGATGGAAGAGAAGATTCGCCACGATCTGGAAACCATCAACTAAAAACGATCTTTACCTTCACCCTCGAAATATGGGAGGCACCACCATGCCATTTATGCAACATGACCCGCGTCGCCTGGTCTGGCAGCAAAACGATCGCTATTTATGGATTGAACCCTGGGGCGAGAACAACCTGCGCGTACGCAGTGGCCGTCATCTGCCGGTAATGAGAAATGAAGACTGGGCATTGACTGAGCCAGTCGCAGAAAGCAACTGCCACATTGATTATGAGCAACACCAGGCGACGCTGACCAACGGCAAAATTATCGCTATCGTCAATCAAAAAGGACAAGTGACCTTTTACCGTCATCCACACAAACCTCTGTTGCAGGAGTTCTGGCGCTTGCGGGGCGAAATTGGCGAGGATGAATCTTCTCACGGCCAGTACGTCAGCGCACTCAACCTTGAAGGGCGCGAATTCCGACCTATTCAGGGTGGGAAATATTCACTTAAAGCCCGCTTCGAAGCCACCGAAGGGGAAAAAATTTATGGTATGGGGCAGTATCAACAGGCTAACCTGGATCTCAAAGGATGCGTTCTTGAGCTGGCGCAACGTAACTCCCAGGCCTCAGTACCGTTTATGCTCTCCAGTCTGGGCTACGGATTTTTATGGAACAACCCGGCAGTCGGGCGCGTAACCTTTGCCCACAACGTTACCGAATGGGAAGCACAGGTCAGCGAACAGCTGGACTACTGGATCACGGCTGGCGATACCCCGGCAGAAATTAGCCGGGCTTACGCGCTGGCTACCGGCACACCGCCGATGATGCCGGACTACGCCATGGGCTTCTGGCAGTGCAAACTCCGCTATCGGACGCAGGAAGAGCTGCTGGAGGTTGCCCGCGAATATAAGCGCCGCAATCTGCCTATCTCGGTGATCGTTATCGACTTCTTTCACTGGCCGAATCAGGGTGACTGGATGTTCGATGCACGAGACTGGCCCGATCCTGATGCCATGATTGCCGAGCTGAAATCGCTGGGAATTGAGCTGATGGTCTCCGTCTGGCCGACGGTGGATAACCGCACAGAAAGCTATCGGGAGATGCGCGAAAACGGCTGGCTGGTACAAACGGAACGTGGCTTGCCGATCAATATGGATTTCCTCGGCAACACCACTTTCTTTGATGCTACCCATCCGGGTGCGCGGGACTACGTCTGGGGCAAAGCCAAACGCAACTATTATGATAAAGGCGTGAAGCTATTCTGGTTAGACGAAGCCGAACCTGAGTTCAGCGTTTATGACTATGACAACTATCGCTACCATGCCGGGCCGGTACTGGAAGTGGGCAATATCTACCCGCGAATGTACGCCAAAACCTTTTTTGATGGCATGAAAGCCGATGGTGAAGATAAGGTTATCAACCTGCTACGCTGCGCCTGGGCCGGCAGTCAAAAGTACGGCGCACTGGTCTGGTCAGGTGATATTCACTCCTCGTTTAGATCGCTACGCAACCAGTTTGCCGCCGGACTCAATATGGGAATCGCGGGGATCCCGTGGTGGACGACGGATATCGGTGGTTTTCATGGCGGTAATATTCACGACCCACATTTCCATGAACTGCTGATCCGCTGGTTCCAGTGGGGCGTATTTAGCCCGGTGATGCGTCTGCACGGCAACCGCGATCCGCAGATTTTACCGGAACAACCGTACCGGGATGGCATCGCCCAGTGTCCTACCGGTGCACCGAACGAAGTCTGGAGCTACGGTGAGGACGTGTGCGACGTACTGACGGGTTGCCTGGCGTTGCGAGAGAAACTGAAGCCCTATATCAAAGCGCTGATGGAGGAAACCCATAAGCACAATACGCCAGTGATGCGCCCCCTGTTTTTTGATTTCCCCGAACAGGAAACAAGTTGGGCAATCACCGACCAGTACTGTTTTGGTCCTGACCTGCTGATTGCCCCCGTAATGCATGAAGGTATGCGCGAACGTGATATCTGGCTACCGGAAGGGGAAACATGGACGGATCTTACGACCGGCGAGAGTTATTCGGGAGGGCAAACGTTGCACTATGCCGCGCCATTGAACAAAATTCCGGTATTTATCCGCGAAGGTGGGCAGTATCGTAGCTTATTGAGGCTATAGCATGAAGCCGGCTGCGGGTGAGTACCGCAGCCGGAAGTATTACGGTAAGTATGTCTACTGTGGCTTGAACAATGCCGAGTAGTCCGCATTGCAAATACGCTGCACCGCCGGATGCTGGATCATTCTTTCCGCAAATATGGCGTGATACTCTTCCATCACATTTTCTACGCGTCCAATTTCAACAATAGAATCATCGGCATAGAAATTGTGCGAATACAGAGTAGGTGCAACAAAAATAGCATTATGCGTTGCGCCAAACGCCTTCATCAGCGCAGCGTCATCAAACTCACCGAGGATTTCGACATTCAATCCTTGTGAGTTGATCCAGTTCAGCAGCTTACGTCCGAGCATCGAACGGCGCCCTGGGATCAGCAACCGACGCTCTTCAAGACAGGCCGGGAATGGTTTCTCAGGCAGCGGTTTGGTGCACCAAAAACTTACGCTGCATTCGCCTATCCGCACTGAGAACAACCCTTCCTGCTGCGTAGAATCAATCGGACAGTCGGAGATAATCATATCCAGCTTATGCTGGCTGAGTTGATCCAACAGCATCTCGTGCGTTGACTCAAAACAACGCAGATGGATTTGTTCATCTTCAACCACAGCGGCATCCAGTACGCTGCTGACCAACTGCTTCGATAGCGCATCCGCCACGCCGACATCGAACAGCAAATTAGACTCTTTGCGGTAGTTCACGATATCCAGCATTTCCTGGCTTAAGGTGAACATCTTATCCGCGTAACGAAAAACCAATTCGCCTAACTCACTGGGCTCCAGCCCACGCCCCTTCCGCTTAAACAATTTTCCCTGTAAGCGTTCCTCAAGCGCTTTAATCTGCCCGGTAATGGTCTGCGGTGTCAGATAAAGCGCTTCTGCTGCACCAACCACTGACCCTTCTTTATAGACATGCCAAAAGTAGTACAGATGGTTGTAATTTATATGAGACATACTCTCTCCCTGAAAATTGTCACGAAAGGGTTATCCCGTCAGGCTGATGCGTTTAACCGGGCACGTAACCAGCAGTAACCTATCACTGCCGACAACAAGGAGCCGATCAGGATCCCCAGTTTTGCCCAGTTAATCAGCTCAGGATCGACGTTGCCAAACGCCAGGCTGGCAATAAAAATCGACATCGTAAAGCCAATACCGCAAAGAATACCGACCGCCATAATCTGCTGGAAATTCGTTCCCTCCGGCAATTGCGCCACCTTGAGGCGTAACGCCAGCCAGCAAAACAGACTGATACCCAACGGTTTGCCGATCAACAAACCCGCAATGATCCCCAGCGGTAATATCGAGGTCAGTCCATCAATAGTGACGCCCTGCAGCGAAACGCCCGCATTGGCGAAGGCAAACAGCGGCAGGATAAGATATGCCACCCATGGATGCAGAACATGCTCCAGTCGCTTCGCCGGTGAACGCCCATGTTTTTCCTTCAATGGAATGAAGAAGCCCACGATCACGCCCGCCAGCGTTGCATGCACGCCAGACTTCAGTACGGCAGTCCACAGCACTACGCCGACCAGAATATAAATACCGGTGCGTCTCACTCCGCACAGATTCAATCCTGCCAAAACAAGGATTGCGCACGCGGCAACACCCAGCGACAGCAGCGAGAGGTCGCTGGTATAGAACAGTGCGATGATGACGATAGCGCCGAGGTCATCAATAATCGCCAGCGCCATCAGGAAGATTTTCAACGCCAGTGGTACACGACTGCCCAACAACGCCAGCACACCTAACGCAAAAGCGATATCCGTTGCCGCCGGGATCGCCCACCCTTCACGGGTGATGGGATCGGCATAGTTGAATGCCAGGTACAGCAGCGCCGGGACAATCATGCCCCCGATAGCAGCAATGATCGGGAACGCCGCCTGACGCAGACTGGCCAGCGAACCTTGCATTAACTCGCGCTTTACTTCCAGACCAATCAACAGGAAGAACACCGCCATCAACGCGTCGTTGATCCACAGCAGCATATTTTTGTTGATCTCAAGCGCGCCAACCCGCAGTTGAACGGGCGTTTCCAAAAAGGCGTGGTACCATCCACTGGTAACCCCGATATTTGCCATCAGCATAGCGACCACGGCTGCGATGATCAGAATGATGCCCCCCGAGGCGTCACTACTAAAAAAACGATGCAGATGTTTCACTTTTATTCTCTCTATTGGGTGAATACTTCGTAAATACTATCTTACACCCTCAAAAAGCTCGTTAAAATTAGATTATTTGTGATTGATAGATCGGTTTTTACGAAGCATAAATCCAGGTGGGAACGGCTGAAAGTCAGTACTGAACCTTAGTAGTCATGTCGTTCGATGTGACGGGTATTGAATGCATAGCGGAGATAATCCAGCGTTGAGACGATATTACCGGGTGACATATGGTTAAGTTGTGTCAGAAACGGATGACTATTGATGTACGTAATAAATTCCGTTGCTCCGGCAAGCGTAGCATGACGCAGCATGCCCGTTTTTTTATTACTCGTTAGGCTACATGCCGCTATCGCATAATCTTGGGTAGAATAGGTACGCCAGACATTATTACGAATCCCCCCACTTTGAAACATGCGGTACGGAATATCACTTTGCGCAGGCCTGTCCCCTCTTTCCTTCACAAACGAGATATGGCAGCGCCCTTGCTGGACGTGCTGTAAATTAGCCATCATACAACCACCTAATATGAAGCACTCATGGTCAATGTAATGCTGAACATTGAGGGAGCGTTCATCAGTAAGTGTTTTGACTAACTCAAAATGCCGATAAGCTGGCAGGACAGGTTTTACCAGCATTCCAGAATCATTTCTGTATAGCGTTGCAGGACCATAATCCACATCAAACAAGGTATTTCGTCGCATTGTCATCAGTTCCTTGCGCTGGACAAGATGCGCTAATGTTCCGGGGGGTAAACGTTCTTCGTAGTAGGAAACATACTGGTACTCACCCTCAACAGGCTGGGTTGAATAATTAGTCGAAACGGCAATAACCCGACCGCTATTCTCCTCAACTGTAACCAGAACATACAGACTGTTGTCACTACCGTTAAATTTAATCCGAAAAGCACGCGTACTCATCACCAGGTCGAATTTCGGAATAACAAACTCACGTTCAGCCTGATTTGCCTTACGGGATAATTTTAGTAGAACGCGGTTCAGGCCCGTGCTGTCGACAGACAGCGCCGTACGAATATCAACAAGTGAAGCCCCCTCCAGGATAAGCCGGGCAAGATCTTCCAGACGAGGATCGTCTTTATGCCTGACAGGAGAAATAAACGTTTTATGACATTGCAGGCAATAAACTCGCGGTTCCCCCTGAGCGGAAAAACCATACTTTTTTAATGAGGAACTGCCGCAGGTTGGGCAAACCTTAACCAACCCCTTCCATGACTGGTTTACCGACTGACGAAAAAGGTTAAGAGAGCGTTCAGAAATGATAGGGAAAAAAAAGCCACATTCGCGGCACAGGATATTTTTCCCCTGTGCCAAGTAATCGGGGCTATTAAAGACTCCAAGGTTTTTACAATCGGGTGTTTTACACACATCTACATTGATTCGAGAAAACATATTCACTCCCTGCGAATATTGCTATCACACAAATATTGATTTTATCTCTGCGGGTGAAATTCCATTTTTATAGAGCGTTTTCATCGCATTCATCGTTGGGCTGGTATGGGCAAAAAAAGCCTGGTAACCCGCGCACAGGTAGTTTTGATTCGAAGAACCAGAAACCGAAGGTAAAAAACGATGCTTAGGGCAACCACCATAACAGGCAAACTGCCACTGACAGGCATGACATTCCTGCGCCATTGTTCGGCGCTTATCGTCGCCAAACTGTCGATTCTGTTGGCTGGTGTTCATTGCGCGCAACGTCATATCCTGGATGTTTCCCAGTTTGTACTGTGGGTAAACAAAATGATCGCAATTATAGACATCGCCATTCATTTCCAGCGCAAACGCACTACCGCAGGTTGGCGCAAATACACATACCTGTGGCGGTAATCCACACCAGGCCGCTAAAGTTTGCTCAAAAATCTGTACACCTACATCACCAATGTCATTACGGATCCAGACATCAAAGATTGCATTAAGAAAATGGCCAAACTCGATAGGCTCGACAGACCAGGGCATCATTGCAGTTTGTTTATTAACAGGATGTGCCAATCCTGTGTCACCACTTCTCTCAACCAGCGGAATAAACTGCATATACCGGCTGCCAATGCTTTTCAAATATTCATAGACCTGCAGCGGATAACGCATATTTGTACGGTTAACGACCGTCAGCGTATTAAACTCGACATCGTGACATACCAGACATTTAATGGCTTGCTCAACCTTTTCGTGAGTCGGCTTTCCTGAACGCGTAACGCGCCATTCATCATGCAAAGCTGCATCACCGTCAATGGAAACCCCAACCAGGACGTTATGCTGCTTAAAAAACATCGCCCATTCGTTATCAATCAAAATACCGTTGGTCTGGAAAGTATTGATTATTGTCTTTTCACCCGCGTATATCTGCTGAAGTTCGACCGCCCGTCGAAAAAATGGCAGCCCCATCAACGTTGGCTCCCCTCCTTGCCAGGCAAAAATCACCTCATCCACATCCTGCGCGACGATATGCTGTTTGATAAACAATTCAAGCGTATCTTCAGACATCCTGTAATTGGCTTTTCTTTGCGGATAGAGCTTCTCTTTCTCCAGGTAAAAACAGTATTTACAATCCAGATTGCATACCGAACCCGTCGGTTTAATCATGACCTGACAACTTTTTCTCTGCATTTAATTTAGATCCATAAATAAAAGAACCTGATTCAGTACCAAGGTGCTGAATCAGGCGGGCAGAGCCCTAAGTGGCATACTCTATATTTTTATTGTTATCCAATTAACCCCAGGTTACCGGAGTTGGTTTTTCACCTCGAGCTTTCATTAATGAATCGTTATCAATATCCTTTTTGTACTTCAGGAATTTACCGTACAGCTGTTTTTCTATATCAGGCTGCTTGCCAATCTGATTAAGGGTTTCAAAACGATCCTTTTTCAGGTTATAGAGATATTTAGGTTTATTTTCACGATCGATGATCATCTTCCAGTCACCATCACGAATAGCCCATTCATCAGTAGGATCATCCTGGAATGGCATATCGATACCGAAAATCAGCGGTTTTTCACGTTTTAAGGTTTTCTGTTCCAGCAATGGAACCAGAGACTGCCCATCGTAGGTGCGATCTGTTGGCAGTTTAAAATCCATCATGTTTGCTAATGTCGGCAACCAGTCAAGGCCATAAACCGGCGTATCCGTTACCATTCCCTGCGGAATATGTTTACCATACTTGATGATTGCCGGAACGCGGATTCCGCCCTCCCACAGGTTATCTTTACGACCGCGAAGCCCATCCGTTTCACCCGCCAGGTTTAACTCATACACTTTACGCGCTTCACGAGTGACAGGTCCGTTATCACTGGTAAAGATAACAATGGTGTTATCTTCTTCACCCATTGCCTTTATCTTATCCATTACTTTACCAACCTGAGCATCCATATAACTGATGTTGGCATAATACTCACCTGTGCCACGCCAAGGTTTATCAGCCCAATCACCGTAGAACAGATCCGGATGCTGTTTCTGGTAGGCACTCATGTATTGCGAATACATATCGAGGTATTTTTTCGGTGAGGCCAGCGGGCTATGGACCTCAGTAAATGCAACGTATAAGAAGAACGGTTTATCGTCTTTCTTGTTATCCAGCCAGTTAACAACTTCTGAACTAACCAGTTCACCGCTAAATGTTTCTGCTCTACCAATCGGTTTACCATTACGCACGAATCCGGTCGGATGCACGGTGCCATAGCGTGGGCGCTCTTTCGCGTTATCTAAAGTGGAATCGGTCACGAACCCTGCAGCATTCACCAGGGAATAGTCGAATCCCATATCTTTCGCCTGTGGCTGATCGGTGCGATCTCCTCCAGCATTCAGATGTAATTTCCCCATCATCGCCGTGTCGTAGCCTTGCGCTTTTAGCAGATTAGCAATCGTCAGCTCATTACGGCCCAATGCCACATCTTTCCCTTCAGGGATCCAGGAACGGATCCCCGTACGGAACGGCATACGTCCAGTGAGCAAACCAGCACGAGAAGGTGAACACAGCGGGGCTGGCGCATAGTAGTCGGTAAATTTCACCCCTTCCTGAGCTAATTTATCAATATTAGGTGTTTTAACGATTTGATGACCATAAGCCGCCAGATCGCCATATCCCAAATCATCCGTAAGGATGATGACCAAGTTAGGACGCTTATCCGTAGCGGCCTGAACTGTTTGTAATGTGCTCCCGGCGCACAGTGCCAACCCAATCATGCTGGCAACGACTTTTTTTTTCATTTCAGTTCCTTTAATTTTAATTAAAATGAATATCCGACCATATAAATCATCTGATCCCCATATCCGTCATAACCTAATTTGTTCTCAAAATAACGATACGTTACAGATGCCTTCCATCGTGGATAAAACTTCCATGCCAACGTTAACCCTCCATTTAAACCATTCCTACCGAATTGCTGCTCCGTGTAAGCATCATTTCTATCAATCTCGACTTCATTCCAGTCAGATAAAACAAAGCTTTCACCAAATAAAGAGAAGTTATAAACAGCAGTCCAACCAATAACATATCCATTCCATCCACTGGTCTGTCCATATTTCGGTGATACATAGTCACCTGATTGGTTATGCAAGCCGATATAAGGTTTAAAGAAACCCCAATCTCCGCTCCACCCCAGATAACCAAGTCCATAAAACATATCCAGATCGTCACCCCAAGAGTTGTCCCATTGACCGTATATCTTGCCAAAGAAGGTATAGTCAGAATCAAAAAGACGCACATGGGTCATAGCAGAGACGGTATGGTTACGGCCCGCCACTGCATGGTTCAATACGTTGCTTTCAATAAAAGAATAGAATTCAGCCTCTCTGAAGTTAACACCAAAATCAGCCGTTGCTTTCCAAACCTCACCACGGTGTACATTCACAAAACCGCTATTCCAGTCGGCATAACCAGCATTAATTGATCCAAAAGAGTTTTTATATTCCAGAGCCTGTATATTTTGGCTAAAAAGGGCTGGAGTGGCTAATACAAGGCTGACCAATAGTATTTTCTTTATCCGAGGCATTGAATTTATTCTCCATAATTATAATTTATTCATCAATGAATGAAGGTTTGCTGTGTGGAGAGATATTAAACAAATGTAATTACAAGATAGTGATGTAAATCTCACATCAGGATAGATAAAAGTTGCTTAAAATAATGTGTCCAATAATGTTGCTAGAGATATGATAAGTTCATATTTATTAATAAACACGTCAATATCTTCTTACTAAATCACCTCTGATATATTTACCTGACATGTTAGAAAACTCACATTCAAGGCCATCCAACTCACTTTTATCCTTGACAATAAAAAACCGGTATTCTCTCCAAGGAGAATACCGGTTTTTTCAAACGAGAAAGCTTTTCAGCTTGTCGTTAGCGCGTCAGATCGTCAAAGAACTTCTTCACACCGTCGAAGAAGCTTTTTGAACGCGGGCTGTTGTTTTCGCCGGTAGGACCGCCGAAGCTTTCCTGCAGATCTTTCAGCAACTGCTTCTGCTTGTCGTTCAGACCTACCGGGGTTTCAACAACTACACGGCACAGCAGATCGCCCTGAGCGCCACCGCGAACCGACTTCACACCTTTCCCGCGCATGCGGAACAGTTTGCCGGTCTGCGTTTCGCCCGGAATTTTTAACTTCACGCGACCGTCCAGCGTCGGGACTTCAATCTCGCCGCCCAGCGCTGCCATCGCAAAGTTAATCGGCACTTCACAGTACAGGTTGTTGCCTTCACGCTCAAAAATTGGGTGCTGTTTTACCTGCACCTGAACGTATAAATCGCCTGCTGGCGCGCCATGCTCACCGGCTTCACCTTCGCCAGACAGACGAATACGATCGCCGGTGTCAACGCCTGCCGGGATTTTAACGGACAGCGTTTTGCTTTTCTCAACGCGACCATGACCGTGACATTTGTTGCACGGATCTTTAATCAGCGTACCGCGCCCCTGACAATGTGGACAGGTCTGCTGTACGGCAAAAAAGCCCTGGCGCATCTGCACCTGGCCGGAACCGTGACAGGTTGGACAGGTTTGCGGCTGAGTGCCCGCCTTCGCGCCGCTGCCATGGCAGACGTCACACTCTTCCAGCGTCGGAATACGGATCTCTTTGGTGACGCCACGCACGGCTTCTTCCAGAGTGAGATCCATGTTGTAACGTAAATCAGCACCACGTGAGGCGCGCTGACGACCACGACCGCCGCCAAAGATATCGCCAAACACGTCACCAAAGATATCGCTGAAGTCAGCCCCGCCGCCAAAACCGCCGCCGCCGCCCATGCCGCCTTGCTCAAACGCAGCATGACCGTACTGATCGTAAGCCGCACGTTTTTGCGCATCGGTCAGGATTTCGTACGCTTCTTTGATCTCTTTAAACTTGGCTTCGGCCTCTTTATCACCCTGGTTGCGGTCCGGGTGATATTTCATGGCCAGGCGCTTGTAGGCCTTTTTGATTTCACGCTCTTCCGCTGATTTGGAAACGCCTAAAATCTCGTAATAGTCTTGCTTAGCCATCTCTTTTTATCTGCCCCTAACATGCGTGCACGGGCGGAGAGGAAACCTCTTCGCCCGTGCCAGTAATTACCCGTTCAAAGGGCGATTATTTTTTGTCTTTCACTTCTTCAAACTCGGCGTCGACAACGTCGTCATCTTTCGCGTTGTTTGCAGAAGCATCAGCGCCTGCTGCACCAGCCTGCTGCTGTGCGTGCTGCTGCTGAGCGATTTCCATCAGTTTCTGGGAAACCTGTGCCAGCGCCTGCATTTTCGCTTCGATATCCGCTTTGTCTTCGCCTTTCAGAGAAGTTTCCAGCGCGGTCAGTGCAGACTCGATGGCAGTTTTGTCGTCAGCCGGCAGTTTGTCGCCTGCTTCTTCAACCTGCTTACGAGTGCTGTGCAGCAGATGGTCACCCTGGTTACGAGTCTGAACCAGCTCTTCAAACTTACGGTCAGATTCTGCGTTCGCTTCTGCTTCGCGAACCATTTTCTGAATTTCTTCTTCGTTCAGACCAGAAGAAGCCTTGATGGTGATCTTCTGCTCTTTACCGCTGTTTTTGTCTTTCGCGGAAACGTGCAGGATACCGTCGGCATCGATGTCAAAAGTAACTTCGATCTGCGGCATACCGCGCGGAGCCGGGCTGATACCATCCAGGTTAAATTGACCCAGATCTTTGTTATCAGCGGCGCGTTTACGTTCACCCTGCAGCACGTGGATGGTTACCGCAGACTGGTTGTCTTCAGCGGTAGAGAACACCTGGCTGTGCTTGGTCGGGATAGTGGTGTTTTTCGCGATCAGTGGAGTCATCACGCCACCCATGGTTTCGATACCCAGAGACAGCGGGGTAACGTCCAGCAGCAGCACGTCTTTCACATCACCGGTCAATACACCACCCTGAACGGCAGCACCGATTGCCACTGCTTCGTCCGGGTTAACGTCTTTACGCGGCTCTTTACCGAAGAACTCAGCAACTTTCTTCTGTACCATCGGCATACGAGTCTGACCACCGACCAGGATAACGTCCTGAACGTCGGAAACAGACAGACCAGCATCCTGCAGAGCAACTTTCAGCGGCTCGATAGAACGGTTAACCAGGTCTTCAACCAGGCTTTCCAGTTTCGCACGGGTCACTTTGATGTTCATGTGTTTCGGACCAGTCGCGTCTGCAGTAATGTACGGCAGGTTCACGTCGGTCTGCTGAGCGGAAGACAGTTCGATCTTCGCTTTCTCAGCGGCTTCTTTCAGACGCTGCATCGCCAGCGGGTCATTACGCAGATCGATACCCTGATCTTTCTTAAATTCGTCAACCAGGTAGTTGATCATACGGCTGTCGAAGTCTTCACCACCCAGGTGGGTATCACCGTTGGTTGCCAGAACTTCGAAAGTTTTTTCGCCGTCAACTTCGTCGATTTCGATAATAGAGATATCGAAAGTACCACCACCGAGGTCATAAACCGCGATAGTACGGTTGCCGACTTCTTTATCCAGACCGTAAGCCAGTGCCGCTGCGGTCGGTTCGTTGATGATACGTTTTACTTCCAGACCTGCGATACGGCCAGCATCTTTGGTTGCCTGACGCTGAGCATCGTTGAAGTATGCAGGTACGGTGATAACCGCTTCAGTTACCGGTTCGCCCAGGTAATCTTCAGCCGTTTTCTTCATTTTTTTCAGCACTTCAGCAGAAATCTGCGGCGGTGCCATTTTCTGACCTTTTACGTCAATCCATGCATCACCGTTGTCAGCACCGATGATTTTGTACGGCATGATGGCTTCATCACGCTGTACTTCTTCGTCCTGGAAGCGGCGGCCAATCAGGCGTTTAATCGCAAACAGGGTGTTTTGCGGGTTTGTCACTGCCTGACGTTTAGCCGGCTGACCAACCAGAGTTTCACCATCCTGGGTATAAGCAATGATAGAAGGCGTGGTGCGATCGCCCTCGGCGTTCTCCAGCACACGTGCAGTAGTGCCATCCATAATCGCTACACAAGAGTTGGTAGTACCCAGGTCGATACCAATAATTTTACCCATCTAAACGTCTCCACTAAAAATTCGGTCATCATGTGGTTGTGAATCTGTAATAAGGGCGAAACGTGCGGTTTCAACTACCCTGAATCGTTTTTTTTCAGACTCACCACTGCGGTTGTCTACAAGATGGGGTCGTAACCCACGTCATCAAGGGGGGCATGAAAATTTTTTTTAGCACAGTGGCGATAAAATTAAGGTAACAAGGCAGAAAGGCAAAAAAACGAATAGTTTCCAATCAAAAACAATTCACAAAACAAATCAAAACCAGCACGGCCATTCATGTGAAAATTGTAATAAAAAGAAAAGATTACGACCATGAAACGGTTTCCCGTCGGCGGTAAGATGGTCTGATGTCACACACTTTTACAGCCGTCAAAGAGAAATTCCATGAAATCCGTGTTAACCCTTTCAACCAGCCTGCTTATGGGCCTGCTGCTGAGCAGCGCTGCGCACGCTAACGATCATAAAGTTCTGGGTATGATTGCGATGCCCCGCAATGCAACCAACGACCTCACGCTGAGAATTCCCGTTTGCCGGGTGGTGAAGCGCATTCAGCTCACCGCCGATCGCGGTGATATTAAACTTAACGGCGCATCCGTCTACTTCAAAGCAGTACGCACTTCCAGCCAAAGCCTGAACGTCCCGTCATCCATTAAAGAGGGACAAACGACCAACTGGATCTCTATTAATAGCGACAACGACAATAAACGCTGCGTGTCTAAAATCACCTTCTCAGGCCAGTCAGTAAACTCCTCTGACATGGCAACGCTGAAAGTTATTGGCGACGATTAATTCTGCACATTTTGATTCAGAAGCCATAGAAAACATGCGGGGCAGACACGCGGTTGATGTGAAAGCCATTGAACTGGAATAACCACTGCCGCGCCCATGACTCAGCGCCATCTGGCGATGGGTATTTCTCACCAGATCGTCCACCAAATCCCTCAGTTCCCGGCGGTACTTCAAATCGTCTGTCTTAGCAAAATGCTCAACCATGCATAAGCGTGATACCCATCACAGGGAAAATAATTCATTTTCCCTTCGTTAGATCATAGACAGTGTCCTCTCCCCTGATTATCATGCCGCGCCCCGAAGACAGTGATCGTTATTTGGGGAAACTATTTCACCATTCAATCAATGATGATTTTGAGGAATTATGGGCAACACTAAGTTGGCTAATCCGGCACCGCTGGGCCTGATGGGCTTTGGCATGACCACCATTCTGCTTAACCTGCACAACGCGGGTTTCTTCGCCTTTGACGTTATTATTCTGGCGATGGGCATTTTCTACGGCGGTATCGCGCAAATATTTGCCGGTCTGCTGGAATATAAAAAGGGCAATACCTTCGGTTTAACCGCCTTTACCTCCTACGGTTCGTTCTGGCTGACGCTGGTTGCAATCCTAATCATGCCGAAAATGGGCCTGGCGGATGCAACCAATGGTCAGTTCCTGGGCGTATACCTGGGTCTGTGGGGCGTGTTCACACTGTTCATGTTCTTCGGCACGCTGAAAGCTAACCGCGCGTTGCAGTTTGTCTTCCTGAGCCTGACAGTGCTGTTCGCACTGCTGGCGGTCGGCAACATTGCAGGTAACGAAGCGATCATTCACGTTGCTGGCTGGATTGGCTTAGTGTGTGGCGCAAGCGCCATTTACCTGGCGATGGGTGAAGTGCTGAACGAACAGTTTGGCCGTACCATCCTGCCGATCGGTGAAGCGCACTAATCTGACGCTATCCCCCCGGACGGGGGGATATTCCTTACAAGCGCTGTAACTCGCCCTGCACGCTCGTATCGCGATGATAAATATCCTGTCGCAGCCAAATCCCCAGACCTAACCCCACCAGCGATAACGCCAGGACATACCAGGCCGGAGCCATTGGCGACACGCTCATTAACATCGTCACGGCGATTGGTGTCAGACCACCAAAAATGGCGTACGACACGTTGTAAGAAAAGGAGATTCCGGTAAAGCGGACCTCCGCCGGAAACGCCCGCACCATCACATAAGGCACAGCCCCCACCACGCCAACGCACAACCCTACCAGCCCGTATAACAAGAACAAGTGCTGAGGATGGCTACCGGTCAGATGATAGAAAAACCAGCTTGAACAGGCTAGCAGCAGGCTGCCGACAATAAAGGTTTTGCTAGCGCCGACCCGATCGACAATAAACCCTGCCAGCAGACAGCCGACGCACAGCATAATGGTCGCGACACTGTTGGCTTGTAACGTCAACGCCGGTGCAAAACCATACTGCTTCTGCAACCAGACTGGCGACATCAGGATCACCACCACAATCCCGGCCGATAACAGCCAGGTCAGCAGCATGGAAATGACCACCGCTTTTTTATGTTTGCTCACCACCGACTTCACCGGTAGCTCTTGCGCCAGCGCTTTACGCTGCTGCATTTCGAGGAAGATGGGCGTTTCCTGCAACCAGCGACGCAGGTACATCGCCACCAGCCCAAACACGCCACCCAGCAGGAACGGGATACGCCAGCCGTAGTCATGCACCGCCTGCTGCGTCAGGCTGGTATTCACCAGCGTCGCAACCACCGATCCCAGCAGAATCCCCACCGTCAGCCCGGCGGTCAGCGTGCCACAGGCAATGCCGATGCGGCGCTCCGGTACGTGCTCTGCCACGAACACCCACGCGCCGGGCACTTCTCCGCCGATGGCAGCGCCTTGCAAAATACGCATCAGCAGTAACAGCAGCGGCGCGAGGATCCCCATTGAGGCGTAGGTAGGCAAAAGACCAATCGCCAGCGTCGGTATCGCCATCAGCAAAATGCTCAGGGTGAACATTTTCTTACGCCCGACCAGATCGCCAAAGTGCGCCATGATGATGCCACCCAGCGGACGCGCCAGATATCCGGCGGCAAAAATGCCGAAGGTTTGCACCTGACGTAGCCATTCAGGAATGTCTGCCGGGAAGAAGAGTTCGCCAACAACAGCAGCAAAGAAGACGAAGATAATGAAATCATAAAACTCAAGCGCACCGCCGAGGGCAGCAAGCGTAAGAGTTTTATAATCCTGGCGATTCAGCGGTCGAGTGTGTTGTGACATAGCAAACCATGAGTCAGTGGAGTTATTGAATCTGTCTGTCGATATATGTAAAGCAAAAATTACTATATCGTAAACAATTCAATACTCCACTGTCATTGGCACTTATGTCACGATCGGGCTACTTTCAGGTGTTTGTATCGCGGATTGCGCTTTTAGGACGAAAAGATGCTACAACAGCCGGTGCGGTTTCCACATACGGCCCATCCAGCAACTGTATACAATATGGTACACTTGCAAATATACCCGGCACGATAACCTTACCGTCGGCATCTTTCACGCCTTCCAGCGTTTCTTTGATCGATTTCGGCTGCCCTGGCAGATTCAGAATCAACGCCTGTTTACGAATCACACCAACCTGGCGGGAGAGAATAGCCGTTGGCACAAAGTGCAGGCTTATCTGGCGCATCTGCTCGCCAAAGCCCGGCATCTGGCGATCGGCTACGGCCAGCGTGGCATCAGGCGTTACATCGCGGCGGGCCGGACCCGTTCCGCCGGTAGTCAGCACCAGATGACAGCTCATTTCATCCACCAGCTCACATAAGGTCTGTTCGATGATCGCCTGTTCATCCGGGATCAGTCGCGTTTGCAGCTCAAAAGGGGTGGTAAGGGCAGATGCCAGCCACTCTTCAAGGGCCGGGATACCTTTATCCTGGTAAACGCCGCTGGAAGCACGGTCAGAAATGGAAACCAGGCCAATGCGTAAAGTATTCATGATTATTCCGTTTAAACAGTCTCGTTAAACAGAATGATACACTGCGAAGGGAAGGACAGACAGGTTTCAGAAGAGGTAGCGTGACCCATATCAGGGCCACGCATTAATGATTACAACAGATCGCCGATCATTTTTTCCAGTTTACCCTGGTCTACAGCAAACTTACGGATACCGTCCGCCAGTTTGTCTACAGCCATCGGATCCTGGTTGTGCTGCCACAGGAACTCAGCTTCGGTGATGCGTGCAGGACGCGCTTTCACTTCACCAGAGAAGGACAGTTTACGTTCGATAGTGCCTTCGCTTTCCGCCAGTTCTTTCAGCAGTGCCGGAGCAATAGTCAGACGATCGCAGCCTGCCAGCTCAATGATTTCGCCGACGTTACGGAAGCTCGCACCCATCACCACGGTTTCGTAACCGTGCTGTTTGTAGTACTCATAGATTTCCGTTACGGAAACCACACCCGGATCTTCTGCCGGTGCATACTCTTTCTTGTCAGTGTTGGCTTTGTACCAGTCCAGAATACGACCAACAAACGGAGAAATCAGGTATACGCCAGCTTCTGCACATGCGCGCGCCTGCGCGAAGGAGAACAACAGAGTCAGGTTACAGTTGATACCTTCTTTTTCCAGCTGCTCAGCGGCACGGATGCCCTGCCAGGTTGAAGCCAGTTTGATCAGAATGCGATCGTTGCTGATGCCAGCATCGTTGTACATTTTGATCAGACGTTTTGCTTTCGCGATGGACGCGTCGGTATCGTAAGACAGACGAGCGTCAACTTCAGTAGAAATACGACCCGGGACCAGTTTCAGGATCTCCAGACCGATATTTACTGCCAGTTTGTCGGTCGCGTCGACGATCTGCTGTGCGCGGTCGTTGCTCTGCTGCTTAGCCCAGGCTACAGCGTCATCAATCAGCTTGCGGTATTCTGGGATCTGCGCTGCGTTAAGAATGAGAGAAGGGTTAGTTGTGGCATCCTGAGGCTGATACAGCTTCATTGCCGCGATGTCTCCGGTGTCGGCCACTACTGTGGTGAACTGACGAAGGGAGGTCAATTTGTCCGTCATGATAGCGATTCTCTTTAAACAGCTTGTTAGGGGGATGTAACCGATCTTCCCTGATGATAGCACGACGCACTCTCAGCGCAACCGCCTGGATTGTCCGACCCGCCGCTCAGCCCTGATTACGCATCTCACAGCTCGTGATGCGCAATTAAGGATATACCCATTGTTATGGTAAACTCCCGCAATCAATCACCTTATAAGGTATATACTGGTCGATAATTGGTAGCGCTTACACGGGATTATTCGCGCTTACCGGCATCAACAAGAGGGATGTTAATGCCTGATTTTTTCTCATTTATTAATGAAATACTCTGGGGATCGGTGATGATCTACCTCCTGCTTGGCGCAGGATGTTGGTTCACCTGGCGTACAGGGTTCGTGCAGTTCCGCTATATTCGCCAGTTTGGCAAAAGTCTTAAAAACAGCATCAGCCCGCAGCCGGGCGGTTTAACTTCTTTTCAGGCTCTGTGCACCAGTCTTGCCGCGCGCGTCGGTAGCGGAAATCTGGCGGGTGTGGCGTTGGCGATCGCCGCCGGCGGCGCGGGAGCCATTTTCTGGATGTGGGTCTCGGCGGTCATTGGTATGGCAACCTCATTCGCCGAATGTTCCCTTGCCCAGCTGTATAAAGAGCGCGACAGCAAGGGACAGTTTCGCGGCGGTCCTGCATGGTATATGGCCCGTGGATTGGGCATGCGCTGGATGGGCGTGCTGTTTGCCATCTTTTTACTCATTGCCTATGGCCTGATTTTTAACAGCGTGCAGGCAAACTCAGTCTCTCGTGCGTTGACCTTTGCTTTTGACATCCCTCCCCTCTTCTCCGGTATCGCACTGGCAATAGTGTCATTACTGGTCATCGTCGGCGGCATTAAAGGCGTTGCCCGCCTGATGCAATGGTTTGTTCCGATGATGGCGCTGCTGTGGATCGGTTGTAGCCTCGTCATCTGCCTTTGGCATTTCGGACAGCTCCCCGGCATTATCATGACCATCATAAAAAGCGCCTTTGGCTGGCAGGAAGCCGCGGCCGGTGCAGCCGGGTATACGCTAAGCCAGGCCATTGCCAGCGGTTTTCAGCGCGGTATGTTCTCTAATGAAGCCGGAATGGGCTCTACCCCGAACGCAGCCGCCTCGGCAGCATCCTGGCCGCCACACCCTGCAGCACAAGGCATTGTGCAAATGATTGGTGTATTGGGCGATACGCTAATTCTTTGTACGGCCAGCGCAATGATCATTTTACTGGCGGGTAATGGCACCACTTATGTGCCAATGGAAGGCATCCAGTTGCTGCAACGAGCCATGGTCTCGCTGACGGGTGAATGGGGGGCCGGATTCGTTGCCTTAATAGTGATTCTGTTTGCCTTTAGCTCTATCGTCGCCAACTACATTTATGCGGAAAACAACCTCATTTTCCTGAAACTGGACAACATCCGGGTTATCTGGTTATTACGTATTGCCACCGTTTGCACCGTCATTGGCGGTACGTTAATCAGTTTTCCGCTGGTCTGGCAACTTGCCGACATCATCATGGCCTGTATGGCCATTACTAACCTGACGGCGATTCTTCTGCTTTCTCCGGTTGTCCATACCATCGCCAGCGATTATCTGCGCCAGCGAAAACTCGGGGTGCGCCCGGAATTCGATCCGCGCCGTTATCCTGATATCAGACAACAGCTTGCGCCCGATAGCTGGGATGAAACGCCGCGCGAATAGCGCGGCAATCGCAACCATCGATCAATTCAGTCGTTTTTTTTGCTAAAGTCGCAGTAAATTTCCTGCAAGGACTGGATATGCTGATTCTGATTTCACCTGCAAAAACGCTCGACTACCAAAGCCCGCTGGCAACGACACGTCATACGCTGCCCGAGTTGCTGGATCACTCTCAGCAGCTTATTCACGTGGCACGCCAGCTCTCTGCACCGCAGATTGGCAAGCTGATGGGGATTAGCGACAAGCTGGCGGATCTGAACGCCACCCGTTTCCATGACTGGCAGCCTGACTTCACGCCGGACAATGCACGTCAGGCCATTCTGGCGTTTAAAGGCGACGTCTATACAGGGTTGCAGGCTGAAACCTTCAGCGAGGCGGATTTCGACTTCGCTCAACAGCATTTACGGATGCTGTCCGGGTTGTACGGCGTTTTGCGTCCGCTGGATTTGATGCAGCCTTACCGTCTGGAGATGGGCATTCGTCTGGCCAATGCGAAGGGTAAAGATCTCTACCAGTTCTGGGGAGATACTATCACCGATAAACTCAACGAAGCGCTGGAAGCGCAAGGCGACAGAGTGGTGATCAACCTCGCCTCGGATGAGTATTTTAAATCCGTGAAGCCGAAAAAACTCAACGCTGAGCTTATCAAACCGGTCTTCCTCGACGAGAAGAACGGTAAGTTTAAAGTCATCAGCTTCTATGCCAAAAAAGCGCGCGGCCTGATGAGTCGCTACATTATTGAGAATCGCTTAACGCAACCGGAGCAGCTGACCGCATTTAACAGCGAAGGCTACTTCTTTGATGAAGAAGCATCAGGAAACGGCGAACTGGTGTTTAAACGCCACGAGCAATAGTAAAAAGGCCGGATGACGGCTAACGCCTTATCCGGCCTACAGGTTTTGTCGGCCCGCTATGCAAAGCGCCAGCGGGCGCAACCGTTAACCGCGGGTCATCATCAGCTTGCGCAGTTCAGCAAAATCAGCTGGCAGGTGATGAGAAAGCAGCGGCAGGTCCGCGCGTTCCGCCAGTTCTTTTGGCAACGCCAGCGTCAGGTCAAGAATCTCTTCAACGCTTTCTTTAAACTTCGCCGGATGCGCAGTACCAAGGAACAGGCCGTACTCGCCAGGATTCAGTTGGTCACGCAGCGCGCGGTAAGCCACCGCTGCATGTGGTTCTGAGGTGTAGCCTATCTCATGTAACTCACGCATCGTGTCCTGAGTTGTCGCATCGTCAACAGCGGCATAACCCAGCTCATTCAGACGCCAGATTTTACGGCGGAACAGTTCTTCCACGCGCGGCCAGTTGTTCGGCTGGCTGACATCCATCGCATTCGACAACGTTGCCTGAGTCGCTTTTGGTGCCCACTCACCTTCTGCAAGGAAGCGCGGAACCGTATCATTAACGTTAGTCGCCGCGATAAAACGCTTCACCGGCAAGCCCAGTGATTTCGCCAGCAGCCCGGCGGTCAGATCGCCAAAGTTACCGCTGGGAACGGAAATCACCAGTTGATTACGCGCCTCTTGCGGCAGTTGGGCCACAGCCTCAAAATAGTAACAGATTTGCGCCAACAGACGGCTGATGTTAATTGAGTTAGCCGAGTTCAGCCCCAGAGCCACCTTCAGCTCTTCGTCATCAAACGCCTGTTTCACCAGCGCCTGGCAGGCATCAAAATCGCCATCAATCGCCACAGTTTCAATGTTACCGCCCAGCGTACAGAACAGTTTTTCCTGTAATGGGCTGATCTTGCCGTTCGGGTAGAGGATCACCACGCGCACATTTTTCAGGCCATAAAAGGCATGCGCAACCGCCGCCCCGGTGTCTCCGGAGGTCGCCGTCAGAATCGTTACCGGTTTGTCGCCACTGATGTGCGTCAGCATCTGCGCCATAAAGCGCCCGCCAAAGTCTTTAAATGCAAGCGTTGGGCCGTGGAACAGTTCCAGACAGCCGACATCCGCGGCAACCTGGGCAACCGGAGCCGGAAAGGCAAATGCCGCACGCACGCGCTCTTCCAGAATTTCCTGAGGGATCTCATCACCAATAAATGCGGACAGGATCTTCGCGCTGCGGCTAACGAAGTCCTGGTTCAGCATCTCATCCACTTCTGTCAGATTGAATTCCGGTAGATCGTGCGGAAAAAACAATCCCTGATTCTTGCCCAGTCCTTGCGTAACAGCCTGCGCAAAGCTGACCTGTTCGTTGTGATCTTTCAGATTATACAGTTTCATTGATTATCCCAGTACCCGTGCGCCCGCCGTGTCCAGCCGGCAAATATGAACAAAGCCTTCCTGATTTTGTAGGTAATTTTTACCCAGCCAATCTGCTACGCGCTGTGCCGTATCCGGCTTATCGCACAAGGCGAACAGCGTCGGCCCAGACCCAGATATACCGCTGGCCAGAGCGCCAATTTCTGCGACCGCCTGACGCGCCTGGCTAAAGCCTGGCAGCAAGCGGGTACGATACGGCTCAGCAATGACATCTTTCATCAGCTTCGCGGCCAGAAGAGGCTGACGGGAATAGCAGGCATGGATGAATCCAGCCAGATGCCGCCCGTGAGCGATACAGTCCTGACGGCGATACTGGGCTGGGAGAATCGCCCGCGCTTCTGCCGTCGACACTTTTATCCCCGGATACGCCAGTACCCACAGCCACTCATCAAAGCCTGGCACCTGCTGGCTAATAATGCCGTTTTCTTCAATCATTAACTGCATGCCGCCCAAAAAGCACGGGGCGACGTTATCGTAATGAATACTGCCGGAGATACGCCCTTCCAGCTCGCCCATTATCGCTAACAGGCGCGTATCGTTGAGCGGCTTGCCGCAGTGTTCGTTCATAGCGACCAGCGCCGCCACGACGGAACAGGCACTGGAGCCTAACCCGGAGCCAATCGGCATATTTTTTTCCAGCGTCATCGCCACCGGAACGGTTTTACCCAGCTCCTGGCAGAATCGCTCCCAACACTGGTAGACAATATTTTCACGTGGCTCGGACGGCAGTTTGTTGGCAAAGCGCCCAAGGTTGTTCAGGCTGAACTGGTCAGCCGCCTCAACGGACACCACATCACCCAACAGCGAACCGTCCACCGGCGTTACCGCTGCACCGAGCACATCAAACCCGACGCTCATATTGGCACTGGAAGCCGGGGCATAAACTCTCACCATGTCAGACTCCTAACTTCCATGAAAGGGTGCGTAGCAGGTCGGCAAAGACGCCCGCTGCCGTCACATCGTTACCCGCGCCATATCCGCGCAGAACCAACGGTAACGGCTGATAGTAGTGGCTATAGAATGCCAGCGCGTTTTCACCGTTTTTCACTTTAAACAGCGGATCGTTGCCGTCTACTGCATCAATTTTCACGCGACAAACGCCGTCCTCTTCGATATTGCCAACATAGCGCAATACTTTTCCCTCATCACGGGCTTTCGCCACACGCGCGGCAAAGACGTCATCCAGCTGCGACAATTTCGCCATAAACGCGGAAACCTCACCGGAGTCATCAAACTCTTTTGGCAGGACCGGCTCAATGACAATGTCAGAAAGCTCCAGCTCACGACCGGTTTCACGGGCCAGGATCAGCAGCTTACGCGCCACGTCCGTACCGGAAAGATCGTCACGCGGATCGGGTTCGGTATAGCCCATCTCACGCGCCAGGGTGGTGGCCTGCGAGAAGCTCATGCCTTCATCCAGCTTGCCGAAAATAAACGACAGTGAGCCAGAAAGGATGCCTGAAAAACGTTGCAGTTCATCACCTGCGCTGAGCAGATTTTGCAGGTTTTCAATAACCGGCAAGCCCGCGCCCACGTTGGTGTCGTACAGGAATTTACGACGAGACTTCGCGGCGGCAAAACGCAGCTGATGATAGTAATCCATCGACGACGTGTTGGCCTTTTTGTTCGGCGTAACCACGTGGAAGCCTTCACGCAAGAAGTCGGCATATTGATCCGCTACCGCCTGGCTTGACGTACAGTCGACAATCACCGGATTGAGCAGATGGTATTCTTTCACCAGACGAATTAAGCGCCCAAGGTTGAAAGGCTCTTTCGCGCTCTCCAGCTCCGACTGCCAGTTTTCCAGATTCAGACCGTGGACGTTGGTCAGCAGAGCCTTCGAGTTCGCCACGCCGCACACGCGCAGATCGATATGCTTCTTTTTGAGCCAGGTTTGCTGACGTTTAAGCTGCTCCAGCAGTGCACCGCCCACGCCACCTACGCCAATCACAAACACTTCAATCACCTGGTCGGTGTTGAACAGCATCTGATGGGTCACGCGCACGCCGGTGGTCGCGTCATCGTTATTCACCACCACCGAAATAGAACGCTCAGACGAGCCCTGGGCGATCGCTACAATATTGATGTTCGCCCGAGCCAGCGCGGCAAAGAACTTCGCCGAGATGCCGCGCAGGGTGCGCATACCATCACCAACAACAGAGATGATGGCCAGACGCTCAGTCACCGCCAACGGCTCCAGCAGGCCTTCTTTCAGCTCGAGGTAGAATTCATCCTGCATGGCGCGTTGCGCACGCGCGCAGTCGCCCTGCGGGACGCAGAAGCTGATGCTGTATTCAGAAGAGGATTGGGTGATCAGCACCACCGAGATGCCCGCACGCGACATGGCGGCAAAAACGCGCGCCGCCATGCCCACCATGCCTTTCATTCCAGGGCCGGAAACGCTAAACATCGCCATGTTATTGAGGTTTGAAATACCTTTTACCGGCAAATCATCGTCATCACTGCTGGCACCGATCAGCGTACCGGGCGCTTGCGGATTGCTGGTATTTTTAATCAGGCACGGGATCTGGAACTGGGCAATAGGGGTAATGGTGCGCGGATGCAGCACTTTGGCGCCGAAGTAAGAAAGCTCCATCGCTTCCTGATAAGACATCGACTTAAGCAGTCGGGCATCGGGTACCTGACGCGGATCGCAAGTATATACGCCGTCGACATCGGTCCAGATTTCACAACAATCGGCACGCAAACAGGCGGCCAGTACGGCGGCAGAGTAGTCAGAGCCATTACGTCCCAACACCACTAACTCACCTTTTTCATTTCCGGCGGTAAACCCTGCCATCAGAATCATGTGGTCCGCAGGAATACGGCTGGCGGCGATGCGGCGCGTAGATTCGGCGATATCAACGGTAGATTCGAGGTAATGGCCGACAGCCAGCAATTTCTCCACCGGGTCGATGACCGTTACGTTATGCCCGCGTGCTTCCAGCAGGCCGGCCATGATAGCAATCGACATTTTTTCACCACGGCAGATAAGCGCGGCATTGATGCTGTCCGGGCACTGTCCCAGCAGGCTGATGCCGTGCAGGACGTGCTTAATCTGAGCAAATTCTTGTTCAACAAAGGCTTTGAGCTGCGCCAGCGGAAAACCTGGTTGCTCGGCGGCAAGACCCACCAGCAGCTCGGAGAAAATGCGTTCGGCGTCGCTGATATTAGCTAAAGCATCCTGACCACCGATGGTCTTCTCAATCATTGCCACCAGATGGTTGGTAATTTTTGCGGGGGCAGAGAGAACGGTCGCGACCTGCCCCTGTCTGGCATTGCTTTCCAGAATATCGGCAACCCGCAGAAAGCGCTCTGCATTTGCCACTGATGTACCGCCGAACTTCAACACTCGCATGGTTTACCTCATTGCCTTTGGTCGAAAAAAAAGCCCGCACTGTTTAGGTGCGGGCTTTTTCTTGTGTTTCCTGTACGCGTCAGCCCGCACCGTTACCTGCGGTAATGGTGATGGTTGTAGTAATGGTGATGCTGATGCGTTTCATGATGTTGTGTGCTCTGTAATTATTTATTATCTGTCCTGTATTCTTTTAGGGTTAAAGTATCTGCTGACCTAAGTCAATAAATTTTTAAATTGATCACATTCCGAAACTTGTTCATGAGCGACTGCTTGCCCTTTTACTTTCAACCAATACAGCATGTCGAGCCCACTTGAACCAAGAACAAAACACTACACAATAAAAATTGTTCGACATTTTATTTTGTGATGTTTTTTTCAATATCATGTAAAAAACGGTGCAACATTGCCGTGTCTCGCTGCCCCAACAGACCCATTCGCTGTTGCAACCAGTCCGTCAGCTTGATGTCGTCAGAAACGTTCAGCGTGGCTAATAAACGCAAAACGCGTGCGCGCAATGCCTGCAGTTGAAGCTCATCCGTCACCTCAACGTTTTTGGCCGGTTGTTGTATTAAACCTGCTAATTGATAGCAATACACCATCACCGCCTGCCCCAAATTGAGTGAAGGATAGTCAGCAACCATCGGTACACCAGTGAGTACATCTGCCAGCGCTAATTCTTCATTGGTCAGCCCCGAATCTTCACGACCAAACACCAGCGCTGCATGTTCCATCCACGTGGATTTCTCCTGTAACAGGGGAACCAGTTCGACCGGAGTGGCGTAATAATGGAACTTCGCCCGGCTACGCGCGGTGGTCGCAATGGTAAAATCTACGTCGTGAAGCGCATCGGCTAACGTTGGAAAAACGTTAATATTATCAATAATGTCGCCCGATCCATGCGCGACCCATCGCGTGGCGGGTTCCAGGTGCGCCTCGCTGTCAACGATACGTAATTGAGTGAATCCCATGGTCTTCATCGCACGGGCAGCCGCGCCAATATTTTCCGCTCTGGCAGGGGCAACCAGAATAATTGTTAAACGCATTTCGATACTCTTTTTGGTCAGTCTGCAAGTAATAATGTGACGCACGTCAACATATTACGCAGCGCAAATTTACATTTTTTTAACAGAAGTCACTGAAAAAGGATTTCGCATCCGGTAAAAAATGCTAAACTATTTCCAAACTGTACTATTGCTTTTTATGTTAACAAAAGTTGTATATCCCTCTGTTTATCCATGATAATTTATTTTAAAATGGATCGCATTGGTTGGATTCATTACATTTATTAATTAGCTCGTGCAACTAGTTGTAATATTGCAATTTTGTGATGAAAGCAAACATTTGGATACGTTGATTTCATCAAACTGTTAACGTGCTACAATTGAACTTGATATATGTCAACGAAGCGTAGTTTTATTGGGTGTCCGGCATGTCTTAGCCTGTTATGTTGCTGTTAAAATGGTTAGGATGACAGCCGTTTTTGACACTGTCGGGTCCAGAGGGAAACTACCCACGACCAAGCTAATGATGTTGTTGACGTTGATGGAAAGTGCATCAAGAACGCAATTACGTACTTTAGTCATGTTACGCCGATCATGTTAATTTACGGCATGCATCAGGCAGGTCAGGGACTTTTGTACTTCCTGTTTCGATTTAGTTGGCAATTTAGGTAGCAAACATGCAGACCCCGCACATTCTTATCGTTGAAGACGAGTTAGTAACACGCAACACGTTGAAAAGCATTTTCGAAGCAGAAGGCTATGATGTATTCGAAGCGACAGATGGCGCGGAAATGCATCAGATTCTCTCTGAATATGACATCAACCTTGTGATTATGGATATCAATCTGCCTGGGAAAAATGGCCTACTGTTAGCGCGCGAACTTCGCGAACAAGCTAACGTTGCGCTGATGTTCCTGACGGGCCGTGATAACGAAGTCGATAAAATTCTCGGCCTCGAAATCGGCGCAGACGATTACATCACCAAGCCGTTTAACCCGCGCGAACTGACTATCCGTGCTCGTAACCTGCTGTCCCGTACCATGAACCTGGGTACTGTCAGCGAAGAACGCCGTAGCGTCGAAAGCTACAAGTTCAACGGCTGGGAGCTGGACATCAACAGCCGCTCTCTGATTGGTCCTGACGGCGAGCAGTATAAACTGCCACGCAGCGAATTCCGTGCAATGCTTCACTTCTGTGAGAATCCGGGCAAAATCCAGTCTCGCGCAGAACTGCTGAAAAAAATGACCGGTCGCGAACTGAAGCCTCATGACCGTACCGTTGACGTGACTATCCGCCGCATTCGTAAACATTTCGAATCTACGCCGGATACGCCAGAAATCATCGCCACCATTCACGGTGAAGGCTACCGTTTCTGCGGCGATCTGCAGGATTAATTCAATCCTTACAGGTAAAAAACGGCGCAGTATGCGCCGTTTTTCATTTCCCCACCGCCCTATTTCCATAAGCGAAACTCGTCACTCTGCGAAGGCAGAGGCTCCGGAATTTCTGTCGGCTTTGGTTTTGGCTGTGCCAGCGAGTGCCAGTCAAGATGACGCGTCAGGAACATCACGCCACACAACGCGACCAACAGCACGCCGGTTCCCAGCAGTAAAGAGCTGTCCTGTGAACGTAGCAGCACCCACATCACCCCATCCAACCCCAGCAGCGCCACGGTGAATAAAATACTGTTCCGCCAACTCTGTAATATCGCCTGCAGATACACCCCGTTCATTAACGCGCCTACCAGGCTTGCTGTAATCCACGCCGCCGTAAACCCAATGTGCTCAGACAATGCCAGCAGCAGCAGATAAAACATCACCAGCGATAGCCCCACCAGCAGATACTGCATCGGGTGCAGACGCAAGCTGGTCATACTTTCAAGCACGAAGAAAGACATAAAGGTCAGTACAATCAGCAGGATGGCATACTTGGTAGCCCTGTCCGTTAACTGATACTGATCCGCTGGCGTGGCGACGGCAACGCTAAATGCAGGCATTCCCTTCCAGCCAATCTTTTCGCCATCAAAGCGTTCGCCGAGGTTATTCGCGAACCAGCTGCTTTGCCACTGCGCCTTAAATCCTGACTCGCTGATTTCGCGCTTCGCCGGGAGGAAATCCCCCAGAAAGTTGGGATGTGGCCAGTTGCTGGTTAAAGTCATTTCACTGTTACGGCCAACCGGAACAACGGAGAAATCTCCGGTTCCGCTCAAATTCAACGACAGCACCATGCTCAGGTTTTGCTCCGCCCAGCTCGCGTCAGGTAGCGGAATGTGGATCCCTTGAGCTCCTCCATCCAGCCCCGTCCCTGGCTCAACGGCCAGCGATTCCCCATTGACCTGCAGCGCTTGCACCACGCCGATCCCGCGCGCATCCCCCACGCCAACCACGATAAACGGTTTGCCGACGCTGACGTTGGGATGGTTTAAATCACGCAAGCGTTCAGCGTTAAACTCGGCCTTCACCGAGAGATCATTGTGCCAGACCTGGCCTTCGTAAATACCGATTTTACGCGCTTCAACGTTCTGATTCCCCTCAACCACCAACGACTCCGGCAGCCAGAAATGGATATAGCTGCGCTTACGCTGGATCTGTTTGTCGCCTTCCAGCTCGATATACAGTTCCGTCACCGGGACGGCAATCAGCGGCCCGACCATCTTTTGCGGCCCGCTGGTGCTCTGACGAATAGCATCTTCGACTTCATCACGATAATCCGATCGCTCAACGATTATCTGCCTGACCATCGTCAGTGGAATTAACAGCAGTAATATTGCGCCGCCTAAGGTGACGATTTTCCAAAACAGGGGTGATTTAAACATAGCGTTCTCCTTTGCAATATCAGCAAGGTAGAACAGCTATGTGCGGAGAATTTGAAGTTATGTGAAGTGACGGTGAAGCGTAAACGAGGCCTGTGCACCGCCCTCTGGTCGGTTAGATAATGTCACCGTACCTTCATGCAGTCGTGCAACTTCACTGACAAACGCCAGCCCCAAACCGCTGCTCTTGTGTCCATTCTCGCGGGGCAGCGAGTAGAAGCGCTCAAAAATACGCGGCAACGCAAAATCAGGGATCCCGCTACCGCTGTCGGTAACCTGCAATGTGACCAGCTCCTCCTGCTGATGCGCGCTCAACGTAATCGTCCCGCCCTGTGGCGTGAAGTCGATAGCGTTGTCGAGCAAGTTCCCCAATGCCTGCTCCAGTAACGCGGGATCGGCAGCGACGCTAAGCGATGAAGGCAGAATGGTCAGCGTAATGTTTTTTGCCGCCAGCTGCACGCTACGCGCCTCTTTGAGCTGAGCAAAAAGCGTATCTACCTCCACCGCCGTCAACGTAATGTCCTGTCGATTCTCCAGTCGCGCCTGGCGCAGCAAAGTTTCGACCAGCGCCTGCATGCGCGCATTTTGCGTCAGAATATTATCGGTAAAACGCGCTACCACGTTTGGCGGCGGGCCTTCGCGCAATATCTCTGCCGCGCCACGAATGGCCGCCAGCGGACTTTTCAGCTCATGCGTTAACGCGTAGACATACTGCTCAATGTAGTTCTTGCCTTCGAGCTTCAGACGCATACTTTCCAGCGCCTGCGCCAGTTTGCGTAACTCGCTGCTGCCTAAATCAGGCAGTGGGACGGGGCGATTCTCGGTAACGGAGTCGGCATAACGCGCCAGCCGGGCAATGGATCGGTTTATCCACCATACCATCCCGAAGCCAATCACCAGGGCAATGCCCAGCAATACGGCGCTGGCCCACAGCATTCGCCGTTCACTGCGTTTAATCACCGGTGCCATCGCCGCATTTGGTTTGCCGACACTGAGCACGCCGATAATACGCCCACCGTCTACGATCGGCGCGGCAACGTACATCACCGAGCTTTCCGGATCGTTCGGGTTTTGCGGCGTGCTTCGGGCGCCATACTGCCCACGCAGCGTTAACCACACATCGTTCCAGCGGGAGTAGTCCTGACCGACGGCCTGGTTAGCTGAATCAAACAACACCTTGCCCTGCGCGTCCGTCATATAGACATGGTATTCATTACGCACTTTGTTAATGCCGCTGATGTTGGCGTTAAATGGGCGGTTATGCAGCTGCGCAAATGCCTGCGCCAGCTTGCCGTTAGCCGGTGAGTCAGAGAGCACGTCATCACGCGCCAGTGCAGCCAGCAGCGTGGCGGTATCAATTAAAGTACCTTCGGTCGCCCGACGAACGCCTGGCTTAATTTCCTGCACAAAGATCGACAGAACAAACCAGGCGGCGACCGCGACAATCAGAAAATAGCCGAGCAGCAAACGCATGCCAATGCGCATCAGCAATTCCTCAGGCTGTATCCCATACCTCGATGAGTATTGATGGGGGAAAGCTCCGGATTGATAGCCCGCAGCTTGGCGCGCAGCGTTTTGATGTGAGTATCAACCGTTCTGTCAAAGGTATCCTGCGCGTCTGCCCAGACTAAATCCATCAGCTGCTGGCGAGAGTAAATACGTCCCGGCGACATCAGCAATGTTTTCAGCAGCAGGAATTCATAACGCGTCAGGTTCAACGGCATGCTGAACCAGGTAATTTGCGCGGCCAGCTCATTAAGTTCAAAATCCCCACAGCGCGTCGTCGATGAAGGCGTGGAGAATTTTTGCACCCGCCGCAGCAGCGTACGCACACGAGCGCACACCTCACGCGGCGAGAAAGGCTTGGCAACATAGTCATCTGCGCCAATTTCCAGCCCCAACAGGCGATCCACTTCATCGCTGCGCGCGGTCAGAAAGAGGATCGGCAACGCCGGGTGGCGTTCCAGTAAACGTCGGCACAGTTCAAAACCGCTGATATCCGGTAGCCCGACATCCAGAATGATGGCATCAGGGCATTGCTGGCGAGATTTCTCCAGCACGGGAAATCCGCGCTCAAACGCCTCTACGCTAAACCCTTCCTGTTGCAGCATGTAGACAAGCGTATCAGCGATTCCCTGCTCATCCTCAACCAACCAGATCAACGGCTGTTGCATTGTGCTTCCTTGTTATTGCCGCCACGGCATGATGGGTACCGCACTGATGGCATTTTTGGGCGATCCATCGACCACTTTATCTGAATAGGCCAGATAGGCCAGCGCATTACGTTTCGCATCGTAAAAACGCACGACCTGTAAAGATTTAAACACCAGCGAGGTACGTTTCTTAAATACCACTTCGCCCTGAGCTTTACCGTTCTTGATTCTGTCGCTCAGTTCTACCGGCCCAACCTGCTGGCAAGAGATGGCGGCATCGGAGGTATCTTCCGCCAGCCCCAGTCCACCTTTGATGCCGCCGGTCTTCGCACGACTCACGTAGCAGGTCACATTGGTAACATCCGGATCGTCAAACGCTTCGACCACAATTTTATGATCCGGCCCAAACATTTTGAACACCGTATCGACAGATCCAATCTGCTCCGCATGGGCGACCTGCGCCAACATCAGCAGAATTGAGGAAATGACTAAGCTCTTATATTTCATATTGTTACCATTCTTAAAAGTTGTTCTGCGTAATTATTAAACATTCTAAGATAAAATGTATACAGATCACAGGATTACAATAATCACGCTTTCGTATGTCCGAAAAAAGCACTTATGAGCAAAAAAAACACTGAATGCTAAAACAGCAAAAAATGCTATTATCCTCATACCTGACGTCAGGTACTCGTTGTTGAAAGGATGAGGATATTTTATGGATCAGGCTGGCATTATTCGCGACCTATTAATCTGGCTGGAAGGTCATCTGGATCAGCCTTTGTCGCTTGACAATGTGGCGGCAAAAGCGGGCTATTCCAAGTGGCACCTGCAGAGAATGTTTAAGGACGTGACGGGCCATGCTATTGGCGCCTATATCCGCGCCCGTCGTTTATCGAAATCCGCAGTGGCGCTGCGCCTGACTGCGCGTCCAATTTTGGATATTGCGCTGCAATATCGCTTCGACTCTCAACAAACATTTACTCGCGCATTCAAGAAACAATTTTCCCAAACGCCTGCGCTGTATCGCCGTTCACCGGAATGGAGCGCATTCGGTATTCGCCCACCAATGCGACTGGGTGAATTTGCGATGCCTGCGCACGAGTTCGTTACGCTGGAAGATACGCAACTGCTCGGCACCACGCAAAGCTATTCCTGCTCGCTGGAACAGATTTCAGATTTCCGTCATGAAATGCGTATTCAGTTCTGGCGCGACTTCCTTGCTCAGGCTCCGGCGATCCCGCCAGTGCTGTACGGGCTTAACGAAACGCGTCCGAGCATTGAAAAAGATGACGAACAGGAAGTGTTTTACACCACAGCACTGACGCCGGAGCAGGCCAATGGCTATGTGCCGTCGGCGCAGCCTATCCTGTTACAGGGTGGCGAGTACGTGATGTTTACCTACGAAGGGCTGGGAACCGGCGTGCAAGAGTTTATCCTGACGGTTTACGGCACATGCATGCCGATGCTGAACCTGACGCGCCGTAAAGGACAGGATATCGAGCGATACTACCCGGCAGAAGATGCCAAAGCGGGGGATCGCCCGATCAACCTGCGCTGCGAATTCCTGATTCCGATTCGCCGCTAGCGCTGTAGTTCATCCAACGCAGGGGCGTCCAGATGTGAGATGTCCCCTGCCGTTTCAACGACCCATCCCGGCGCCAGCCATAAGCTTTCCTGGTAATCAACGCGAGAAATTGAACAGTTGCGCAGACGCAAGCGACGTTCAGCCCATGCCGGTAATCCCAGAATTGTGCTCACCAGGCAACCCAGCGCGATACCGTGGCTGACCAGCAGTGGACGACTTCCCGGCGGCAGCTCCAGACAGGATGCCAGCGCCGCATTGACGCGATCGCTCAGCTCCTGCATCGATTCCCCTTCCGGAATACGACCATCCACCGTGCCGTTCACCAACTGGCGACGCCAGCCCTCTTCCTCTGGCGTCAGCGTATCGATGTGACGTTTTTCCAGCACCCCCATATTCAACTCACGCAGACGAGAATCATAGGTGATATCACAGCCGCAGGCCTGGGCGATGATTTCTGCGGTGCGTCGTGTACGGCCAAGATCGCTACTGATGACATGCGTAATACCAAACGAGCGGGCGCGTTCTCCCACCTGCATGGCTTGTTGTTCACCTTTAGCGGTTAGTGGGCTATCTGACTGGCCTTGAATACGTCGCTCGGCGTTCCACTGCGTTTCGCCATGGCGAACAAGGTATACCTGTAACATGCTTTTTTTCCGTTATACTGCGATGCGATGAATTTTCAAACTGAGCTTAATTATGCACAAGGTTATCTCTGCGACCACCAATCCTGCCAAAATTCAGGCAATTCTGCGGGCATTTGAAGAGATTTTCGGGGAAGGATCCTGCCATATTGAACCCGTCGCCGTCGAGAGTGGCGTGCCGGAACAACCTTTCGGAAACCAGGAAACGCGCACTGGCGCACGAAATCGCGTTGATAACGCTCGCCGCCTGCACCCGCAGGCTGATTTCTGGGTCGCCATTGAAGCAGGAATTGACGATGACGCCACCTTTAGTTGGGTGGTGATTGATAACGGCATTCAGCGTGGTGAAGCCCGTTCAGCCACGCTGCCATTGCCTACTGTCATTCTCGACAGAGTCCGTAAAGGTGAAGCACTCGGCCCGGTGATGTCGGACTATACAGGTATTGATGAGATTGGCCGTAAAGAAGGCGCAATCGGCGTTTTTACCGCGGGCAAGCTGACGCGCTCAAGCGTCTATCACCAGGCGGTGATTCTGGCGCTCAGCCCGTTTCATAACGCGGTGTATTTATAGCATTGTGCCGGATGTTCAATCGTAGGCCGGATAAGGCAAAGCCGCATCCGGCGGATCAATTTTTCCCGAGCAACACCTGCTCCAGCCACTGACGCAAATCCACCGGTGCGGATTTGAGGCTGTTCGACCCTCGCGTAATAGTGGCAATCCCCGCCCCGAGCTCGTTTTTAAGCTCACGCTGGCTCATCTCGCCGCGCAGCAGCTCTTCAATGATACGCACACGCGTGCCCAACGCTTCACGCTCATCCGGCGTTAACATCAAATTGAGCAGCGGCAGGTGTAAATCTTGTTCGTAGGCGTGTTTAAGCAGATCGACAAAACGTAACCACTCCTGGTGACGTTGTTCTGCCATCTCTGCTGAATAGGGTGATTGCTGAGTCATAAGATATCGCCATCGTTGCGGGGGAAACGTGCTTGCTTCCCCCTTTTGTACTCTTTAACGAGTACGATAGCATAACACAATCGACACGATCAGTAACGACGTTGCCATTCTGCGTCGCTCATCAACTCCGGTTTATCGCCGAGGAAATAGCGATAGTACGCATCATAAGCCAGCACATTCTTCACGTAACCACGCGTCTCTGAGAATGGAATACTTTCGACAAACGCCACAGCATCAATGCGGCCAGCGCTATTGCCAAGCCAGGTGCGAACGCGCCCCGGACCGGCGTTATAGGCTGCCGACGCAAAGATGCGGTTATTGCCGAATTGCTGATATACGTACTGCAAATAGCTGGTACCAATGTTGATGTTGGTATCAGGATCCAGTAGCTGGCTCGGACTGCTGTAACCTGGAATCGAGAACATTTTCACCGTATGCGTCGCCGTGCCTGGCATAATCTGCATCAGCCCGCTGGCGCCGACCGGTGATTTCACTTTCGGGTTCCAGGCGCTTTCCTGACGCGCTATCGCCATCGCATAGCTTGGCTGAATATCTTTGTCGCTGGTGTAACGGGTAAACAGATCTTTATAGGCCAATGGGAAGCGCTCTTCCAGATGATCCCACAGCTTACCGGCGATCGTCGCCTGAACGCTCAGATCCCACCAGTGATTGTTGAACGCGTAACGTGCCAACTGAGCCTGCTCGGACTTGGTACGGCTGGTAACCAGATTCGCCCATTCACTGCGCGCGGTATTATCCATGTTCCAGTACATTAGCTCGCGTACGCGTGCCATTTCTGGCCCCTGAGTCAGCGCAGAATCAACGTTCGCTGGCGCTTTATCCACTTTCAGCTCGTACTCTTCGCCCAGGCGCTGTGCCGCCACCATCGGATAGAAACCACGCTGCTGCATGAGCTGGTGCAGTATCTCTTTGGCTTCCGCATCACGTCCGCGCTCCAGCAGCAGATCAGCCTGCCAGTAGCGCCACTCGTCTTTTTCTTTTGCTTCCATTGGCAGACGTGCCAGCCACGTATTCAGGCCACGACGATCGCCGGTTCCCAGCGCCATGCGCACACGACGCTCCACAAGCGAGGTGGAATTGGAGCGCATAATCGCATCATCACGCCATTTGGCCTGCTCGTCGGTGACGTCATTGCCCATCAGACGCCAGGCAACAATATCGCGTAGCTCCTGGGTTTGCTCGTCATTAAGCTGTTGCGCCTGTACCAGGGACGGGATCATCAGGCGGGCGTTTTCCACATCCTGACGCGCCACGCTGGCAAAGGCGACCGCCGCCATCTGTCGGGTGAAATCCGTGGCACCAGTGGTGCGAGCAAAAGTCATCACCGAATTCGGATCGTTGGCCAGCGAGATGATCGCAGAGGCAATGGTTTGGTATTGTACGGGCATCTGTCCGGCCAGCGCCGTCACCAGACCGGTATTCCCGGCTTTCATCGCCAGACGAATACGCTCCAGATACGCCAGCGGATCCTGAGTGCCTGAGGCGCGCCATACGCCAAATAATTTGTCGCAGGCGTTCGGCTGACTTTTCCCGGTCAGCCACAGATCTTTCGCGCCCCGCCAGGCCTCTTCGGTTTGCCCGGTACTCCATTTCGCGAAGTAATAGTTGCATTGCGCTTCCGTGGTACCCGGTTTTTCCGGGCTAAACGCCAGCAGTCCACGCCAGTCTTCGCGGCGCGCCAGTTCATTCACGAAACGCGATTGCAACGTACGCGCCGGGGGCAGCGTCGGGTTGGCGCGCACAAAATTGGTGACGGTAATGGTCGGCTGATTCATCAGATCGTCAGTGATCTGACGATATTCCAGATAGGGATACAGAGGATAGTTCTTCAGGCCGGGCATCATCTGCTCTACGACATCCATCTGTCGGTTATCCCAGGCCTGCTTAATTTGCGCATAGCGATTGCGCTGCTCATCCAGGGAATCGGCTCGCGCCACTTGACTGACCGTCAGCAGACATACGCTGGCCGCCAGCAGGCGCCAGGTAAATTGTTTGGCTTTGTCCACAAGCTCTTCCTCTTGTCATGTTACGTCTGTGCAGCATCATGCCGCTTAATTAATTCATGCTAACCAGACATTGCAGAATGCGCCACGTCACGGACACTTTTTTACTTTTGTTGCGAGTGGGATCTGCTGGCTGGGATTGGGCAATGAAAAAGGCTACACTTCGCCTTTGATAACTATTCATCATCACGATAAACATAGAGGCGAGTCCAACGTGGCCCAATTCGTTTATACCATGCATCGTGTCGGCAAGGTCGTTCCGCCGAAACGTCATATTCTTAAAAACATCTCACTGAGCTTCTTCCCTGGCGCCAAAATTGGTGTACTCGGTCTGAACGGCGCGGGTAAATCGACCCTGCTGCGCATCATGGCCGGCATTGATACCGATATCGAAGGCGAAGCTCGCCCACAGCCTGGCATTAAAATCGGTTACCTGCCGCAGGAACCAAAACTGAACCCGGAACACACCGTCCGCGAATCCGTTGAAGAAGCGGTGGCCGAGGTGGTTAACGCCCTGAAAGGCCTGGACGAAGTGTACGCCAAGTACGCAGAACCGGACGCCGACTTCGATAAACTGGCCGCGCAACAGGGCAAGTTTGAAGAAATTATCCAGGCGCACGACGGCCATAACCTGAACGTGCAGCTCGAGCGTGCCGCTGACGCCCTGCGTCTGCCGGACTGGGATGCCAAAATCGAGAACCTTTCCGGTGGTGAACGCCGCCGCGTCGCGCTGTGCCGCCTGCTGCTGGAAAAACCGGACATGCTGCTGCTCGACGAACCAACTAACCACCTGGACGCCGAATCCGTCGCCTGGCTGGAACGCTTCCTGCACGACTTCGAAGGTACCGTCGTGGCGATTACCCACGACCGTTACTTCCTCGACAACGTTGCGGGTTGGATTCTGGAGCTGGACCGCGGCGAAGGTATTCCGTGGGAAGGCAACTACTCCTCCTGGCTGGAGCAGAAAGATCAGCGTCTGGCCCAGGAAGCCTCTCAGGAAGCGGCTCGCCGTAAATCCATTGAGAAAGAGCTGGAGTGGGTACGTCAGGGCGCTAAAGGCCGTCAGTCTAAGGGTAAAGCCCGTCTGGCACGCTTTGAAGAGCTGAACAACACCGAATACCAGAAACGTAACGAAACCAACGAACTGTTTATTCCACCTGGAGCACGTCTGGGCGATAAAGTCGTTGAAGTCACCAATCTGCGTAAATCCTACGGCGATCGCGTTTTGATCGACGATCTGAGTTTCTCCGTACCGAAAGGCGCAATTGTCGGCATCATCGGTCCGAACGGCGCGGGTAAATCTACCCTGTTCCGTATGATGTCCGGTCAGGAACAGCCTGACAGCGGCACCATCACGCTGGGTGAAACCGTCAAACTGGCCTCCGTTGACCAGTTCCGTGACGCCATGGACAACAGCAAAACCGTGTGGGAAGAAGTTTCCGGCGGGCTGGATATCATGCGAATCGGCAACACCGAGATGCCAAGCCGTGCCTACGTGGGCCGCTTCAACTTCAAAGGTGTGGATCAGGGCAAACGCGTCGGCGAGCTGTCCGGTGGTGAGCGTGGTCGTCTGCACCTGGCGAAGCTGCTGCAGGTTGGCGGCAACATGCTGCTGCTCGATGAACCAACCAACGACCTGGATATCGAAACCCTGCGCGCGCTGGAAAACGCCCTGCTGGAATTCCCGGGCTGCGCGATGGTTATCTCGCACGACCGTTGGTTCCTCGACCGTATCGCCACCCACATTCTGGATTACCAGGATGAAGGTAAGGTTGAGTTCTTCGAAGGTAACTTTACCGAATACGAAGAGTACAAGAAACGTACGCTGGGCGCCGATGCGCTGGAGCCGAAACGTATTAAGTACAAGCGTATTTCTAAGTAATTAGCGTTAAGTGCCGGATGGCGGCGTTACGCCTTATCCGGCCTACGAGGTTAGTGCGACTTGTAGGTCGAATAAGCACAGCGCCATCCTGTCTACGAGGTTAGTGCGACTTGTAGGCCGGATAAGCGCAGCGCCATCCTGTCTATGAGGTTAGTGCGACTTGTAGGTCGGATAAGCGCAGCGCATCCGGCATTAAAATCTACCTTTGCTCACCCATTAGTTCTTTCACCAACTCCACGCAGCGCAGGAAGCGGCCGTCGTAGTCAGGCTCCTGAACGTGCACAAAATTGATATTGTTTTCCTGCAGCATCTCGACCAGCAGCGTCTGAAACGCTTTTCTGTCAACTGAGCTTCCAAGGCTGCGTAAGCCATCCGCCACCCACGGGGTGTTGTTCTCCAACAGAATCACCAGGTCGAAGCGATACTCGTCAATCAGCGCTTGCACAAACGGATGTTCACGCCCTTCATACTTTTTACAGAAGGCCTGAGTGGTCACGAAATCGGTGTCGATGAATGCCACTTTATTGGCGTATTTAACAGCAAAATCGATGTATTGCGCTTGTCCCAGGGCGATTTTATCGTAGTCAGAATACTGCAACGCCATCTCATCGCCGCCCAAATGGGAGAAGACATAATCACGCCCGTATTCCCACGCACTGGTGGTGTTAAAGATATTGGCGAGCTTATTCACCAGCGTCGATTTACCGCTCGACTCCCCGCCGAGGATCGCCACGGTGCGCACGAAAAACGGCTTCACTTCAGTCGGAATATACTCCCAGTAGCGGAACGGGTTTTCACGGATTTGCCCACCGCTAATGCTCATAAACGTTCGCTTGGGATCCACCAGCACAGTTTCGATCCCCAGATGTTCGAGATACTGCGGGGCATCTGATTCTTCAGAGGTGTAGATCCAGTTTGGCTGGATCCCTTTCTCCTGCATAAACGTTTTGATCCCGTTGCTCCACACGTCCCAGCCGTGTGGATACGGCTCCATGCCTTCTTCGTTGAAGGCATGAATACGGATATTTTTCTGATACTTAAAGGTTTGCAGCAGCCAGCGTAAACGATCGGGCACCGTAGGCTGTTGCGACATGGCACTGTCTTCAAACAGGCTGCGATCGCGCGTGTCGTCATAGCCCATGATGATATGCAGTTCATCGACCTGGCTACAGGCGCGCTGGATAAGATAGATATGGCCGGTGTGCAGCGGATAAAACTTGCCGAATACCACACCGATATTTTTCTGCTGGCGCGGAAACTCCAGACCGAGAAAGCGGTGCAACGCCTCCAGCTTCTGCGCGCTGGGGCTTTTGATTTTGGCATTCAGCAGTTGGCTTAGGTATCCCTTGGTCATGCCACTGGCATCCGCCACCTGTTGCAGGGTACAGCCCTTTTGCTTTATGGCGGTTTTCAGATATTCAAATGACACAAGAGCCTCCTGCTGGAAAAATCGCGTAACACTGCCTGATGGCGCTTCGCTTATCAGGCCTACAACATCAATCCGTAGGCCGGATAAGACGCATTGCGTCGCCATCCGGCAAATTATACAACATCACTGCATACAGAGGATTATAAGTCGTCAAACACGCTTAACGCATCCGCAAGCTTCTTAACGCCAAAGACCTGCATGCCTTCCGGTACTTTTTTCGGTACGTTAGCGGCAGGGACAATAGCCCGGCGAAAGCCGTGCTTCGCCGCTTCCGAAATACGCTCCTGCCCGCTGGGTACCGGACGGATTTCGCCCGCCAACCCCACTTCGCCAAAGACAACTAAATCCTGTGGCAGCGGTCTGTCACGCAGGCTGGAGACCATTGCCAGCAGCAACGCCAGGTCGGCGCTGGTTTCGGTGACTTTTACGCCGCCGACTACATTAACAAACACGTCCTGATCCGCCATCTGCAAGCCACCGTGACGATGCAGCACCGCCAGCAGAATCGCCAGACGGTTCTGTTCCAGACCGACCGCCACGCGACGCGGGTTCGCCATCATTGAGTGATCGACCAGCGCCTGAATCTCTACCAGCAGCGGGCGCGTACCTTCCCAGACCACCATCACCGAACTGCCGGAGGTGACCTCATCGCCACGGCTTAAGAAGATAGCGGAAGGGTTGCTGACTTCACGCAGGCCCTGTTCGGTCATGGCAAAGACTCCCAGCTCATTCACCGCACCAAAACGGTTTTTATGGCTACGCAGAGTACGGAAACGAGAATCGGCGTCACCGTCGAGCAGTACCGAACAGTCAATACAGTGCTCCAGCACCTTCGGCCCGGCCAGCGAGCCGTCTTTGGTGACGTGGCCGACCATGACAATCGCCACGCCGCGCGTTTTGGCAAAACGCGTCAGGTAAGCCGCTGTTTCACGCACCTGCGCCACACTGCCCGGCGAAGACTGGATATCCGCCATGTGCATTACCTGAATGGAGTCGATCACCATCAGCTTCGGCTGTTCTTCTTCGGCAATCAGGCAAATTTGTTCAATACTGGTTTCCGACAGCATATTCAGATTCGCGGTCGGCAAACCGAGCCGGTGCGCTCGCATCGCCACCTGCTGCAGTGACTCTTCACCGGTGACGTACAGAGTTTTCATCTGCTCAGCGAGCTTGCACAGCGTTTGCAGCAGCAGCGTTGATTTCCCCGCGCCGGGGTTACCGCCAATCAGAATAGCGCTGCCGGGTACCACACCGCCGCCCAGTACGCGGTCAAATTCTTTAAATCCAGTGGAAAAACGCGGCAGTTCTTCAAGGCTGATGTCAGACAGCTTCTGCACTTTTGCCACGCCCGCATTCCCGGCATAGCCACTGAGCCGCTCGTTACGCGCCACCGTTGGCGATGCGGCAAGGCGCACCTCGGTAATGGTATTCCAGGCCTGACAGGCGCTGCATTGCCCCTGCCAGCGCGGGTAATCGGCCCCGCATTCATTACAAACAAAGGCGCGTTTTGGAGCTTTGGCCACGTTTTACCTCTTTCGTTAACGCTTTTGCCGGATGGCGCAGGCGCTTATCCGGCCTACGGACACCTTGCCATCGGGCGATTTAATCATTTCTGGTTCATGCTGCCGGAGAGAATGCAGAACACGCCCATCAGGTCAGCGTGGCGGATAGTAATCTCCGTCTTTTCATTCACTTTCGGTTTGGCATGATACGCAATACCCAGCCCGGCCGTTTTGATCATCGGCAGATCGTTAGCACCGTCGCCGATCGCCATCGTCTGCGCCATCGGGATCTCATATTCTTGTGCCAGGCGGGTCAGGGTATTGGCTTTGTACTGGGCATCGACGATATCGCCGATCACGTTGCCGGTAAATTTACCGTCCATGATCTCCAGCTCGTTTGCCACAGCCGCCGTCAGACGCAGTTTATTACGCAGGTAATCGGCAAAGAAGGTAAAGCCGCCAGAGGCAATAGCCACTTTCCAGCCGAGCGTTTCCAGTTTTAACACCAACTGTGTCAGGCCTGGCATCAGCGGTAGCGTTTCGCGCACCTGGTGCAGAATATTGGCATCAGCGCCCTTCAGCGTCGCGACGCGACTACGCAGGCTGGCGGTAAAGTCCAGTTCGCCGCGCATTGCGCGTTCCGTGACTTCCGCAACCATCTCACCGGTTCCAGCCAGTTTAGCAATTTCATCAATGCATTCGATCTGGATTGCCGTTGAGTCCATGTCCATCACCAGTAAACCCGGTGTGCGCAGATGCGGAATTTTACCTAGTGGCGCAACATCCAGTTTGGCATCATGCGCCAGTTTTGCCGCGCGCGGCGTTAACGAACCCGCCAGGCGAATCACCTGATAATCCTCGACGCACCAGGCAGCAACAATCACCATCGCCGCGCCCAGTTTGCTCTGGTATTGCGTTAAACGTTGTTTATCCAGCCCACGACCGTACAGCAGCCAGCCACTGCGACCCGCGTGGTAGTCCAGCGGCATGACTTCATCGCCACTTAAAGAGAGAGGCAGACCTGGCCACAGAGAAACATCTTCAGGTAGATCGCACCAGGTTATGTTAGGCATTAAAGCTCCTGTAAAATCGTTCGGGTCGGAATCATCAGGGGAAAATAACGCATGAGGCTACCCTGTAACCAGCGCTTCTGGCAACATTAAGTCTCAAATTTTCAGCAGGTGGAATATGGCTCGCGCAAAACTGAAATTCCGACTTCATCGTGCAGTGATTGTATTGTTCTGTCTTGCGCTGCTTGTCGCCCTGATGCAGGGCGCATCCTGGTTTAGTCAAAGTCACCAGCAGCAGCGTAATCCGCAGCTCGAAGAGCTGGCCCGTACGCTGGCCCGCCAGGTGGCGCTAAATGTTGCTCCGCTAATGCGTACCGAAACGCCGGATGAAAAACGCATCAAAGCGGTACTCACACAGCTGACGGAAAGTAGCCGTATTCTGGACGCTGGCGTGTACGATGAACAGGGAGACCTGATTACGCGTACCGGCGAGAGCGTCAACGTTCGTGACCGACTGGCGCTCGACGGCAAAAAAGCCGGGGGTTATTTTAACCAGCAGATTGTCGAACCCATTCAGGGGAAAAATGGCCCGCTGGGCTATTTGCGTCTGACGCTGGATACCCACACCCTCGCCACCGAGGCGAAGCAGGTAGATAACACCACCAATATCTTACGCCTGATGCTGCTGCTGGCGCTGGCGATTGGCGTCGTGCTCACCCGTACCTTATTGCAAGGCAAGCGTACCCGCTGGCAGCAATCCCCTTTCCTGCTGACCGCCAACAAACCGGTGCAGGAAGAAGACAACGAGAAAAAAGAGTAAAAGCAGTAAAAACTGTAAAACAGAAGGGAAATCAACCATGACTACACTACGCCTGCTTATCTCAGACTCTTACGATCCGTGGTTTAACCTCGCGGTCGAAGAGTGCATTTTTCGCCAGATGCCCGCCACGCAGCGCGTCCTGTTCTTGTGGCGTAACGCCGATACGGTGGTGATTGGCCGGGCGCAAAACCCGTGGAAAGAGTGTAATACCCGCCGTATGGAGGAAGACAACGTGCGGCTCGCCCGCCGTAGCAGCGGCGGCGGCGCGGTGTTCCATGACTTAGGCAATACCTGCTTTACCTTTATGGCCGGTAAACCGGAATACGACAAAACCATTTCCACCGCGATTGTCCTCAACGCATTGAATTCTCTGGGTGTGACGGCAGATGCCTCCGGGCGTAACGATCTGGTTGTGAAAACGCCAGACGGCGATCGCAAGGTTTCAGGCTCTGCTTATCGGGAAACGAAAGATCGCGGATTCCACCACGGCACGCTGCTGCTAAATGCCGATCTCAGCCGCCTGGCAAATTATCTCAATCCCGACAAAAAGAAACTCGCAGCAAAGGGGATCACCTCTGTCCGCTCACGGGTGGCGAATTTGACGGAGCTGTTACCGGGCATCACCCATGAACAGGTCTGTCAGGCCATCACGGAAGCCTTTTTTGCTCATTATGGCGAACGCGTTGAAGCGGAAGTGATCTCACCAGATAAAACGCCAGACCTGCCAAATTTTGCCGAAACCTTTGCCCGCCAGAGCAGTTGGGAATGGAATTTTGGTCAGGCACCTGCTTTCTCGCATCTGCTGGACGAGCGTTTCACTTGGGGTGGCGTTGAGCTGCATTTCGACGTCGAAAAAGGTCATATCACGCGCACACAGGTGTTTACCGACAGTCTCAATCCCGCGCCGTTAGAAGCGCTGGCGGAGCGGCTACAGGGCTGCCAGTATCGCGCCGATGTTTTACAGCAGACTTGCGAAGCGCTGGTTACGGAATATCCGGATCAGGAAAACGAGCTGCGTGAACTGGCGGCGTGGGTGGCGAAGGCCTTGCGTTAAGCGATTAGTGGCGAATTGCCGGATGGCGGCTGCGCCTTATCCGGCCTACAAGACCGCTCCTGTAGGCCTGATAAGCGAATCGCCATCAGGCATTAATAGCGGCATTCCCGTAGGCCCGGTAAGCGAAGCGCCACCGGGCCACAACAACCTTACTCTTTATCGCCCAGCAGAACGGATTCCAGCGCGATTTTGATCATGTCGTTGAAGGTCGTCTGACGTTCAGCGGCAGTGGTCTGCTCGTGAGTACGGATATGGTCGGAAACGGTGCAGATGGTCAGCGCTTTTGCACCAAATTCCGCAGCAACACCGTAGATGCCCGCAGCTTCCATTTCCACGCCCAGCACGCCGTATTTTTCCATCACGTCGAACATTTCACCGTCCGGAGAGTAGAACAGGTCAGCAGAGAACAGGTTGCCCACGCGCGCGTCTACACCCAGTGCTTTTGCCGCATCAACCGCGTTACGCACCATGTCAAAGTCAGCGATAGCAGCGAAGTCATGATCTTTAAAACGGATACGGTTAACTTTGGAGTCGGTGCAAGCGCCCATACCGATAACCACGTCACGCAGTTTAACGTCCATACGCACAGCGCCGCAGGAGCCTACGCGAATGATTTTCTTCACGCCGAAATCGGTGATCAGCTCTTTGGTGTAGATGGAGCAGGACGGGATACCCATACCGTGACCCATAACGGAGATCTTACGGCCTTTGTAAGTACCGGTGAAACCTAACATGCCGCGAACGTTGTTCACTTCACGAACATCTTCGAGGAAAGTTTCAGCAATATGCTTTGCACGCAGCGGGTCGCCCGGCATCAATACGACGTCAGCGAAATCACCCATTTCTGCATTAATATGTGGAGTTGCCATTTTTTGTCCTTATCTTGTTGTTATTGCCTGATGGCGGCTACGCCTATCAGGCCTACAAAACGTATGCAAAACAGTGAAATACCCTAAGGATTTCGCGTTGCAGGAAGGCGACGAATTCGTGAATCCCCGGGAGCATAGATTAGCTATGTGACCGGGGTGAGCGAATGAAGTCAACGCATCTACAGCGCGAAAGACAACGGGTATTACAGCATGTTTTTACCGTAGTCCATCGGTGACGTACCAAAGTAGCTCGCCAGCGTCTGACCGATATCCGCGAAGGTTTCACGGTGGCCCAAAGAACCAGGTTTCACTTTCGGGCCGTAAACCAGTACCGGAATGTGTTCACGGGTGTGGTCAGTGCCGGTCCAGCTCGGGTCACAGCCGTGGTCGGCGGTCAGGATCAGAATGTCATCTTCTCCCACCAGCTCCATCAGCTCAGGCAGACGGCGGTCGAACAGTTCCAGGCCCGCAGCATAACCGGCGATATCGCGACGATGTCCCCAGGAAGAGTCGAAATCAACGAAGTTGGTGAAGACGATGGTCTTATCACCCGCTTCTTTCATCTCTTTGATGGTGGCGTCGAACAGCGCGTCCAGACCGGTGGCTTTCACTTTTTTGGTGATGCCGCAGTTAGCGTAGATATCCGCGATTTTACCGACGGAAACAACATGACCGTCTTTTTCGTCGACCAGTTTCTGCAGCACGGTCGGTGCTGGCGGCTCAACGGCCAGGTCGTGACGGTTACCGGTACGCTGGAAGTTACCGGCTTTATCACCGATAAACGGACGTGCGATAACGCGACCGATGTTGTAACCACCTTCGGTCAGCTCTTCACGTGCGATTTCGCACAACTCGTAGAGTTTATCCAGGCCAAACGTCTCTTCGTGGCAGGCAATCTGGAACACGGAGTCAGCGGAGGTATAGAAAATCGGCTTGCCGGTTTTCATATGCTCTTCACCCAGTTGATCCAGGATCACGGTACCGGAAGAGTGACAGTTGCCGAGGTAGCCCGGCAGGTTGGCACGTTTTACCAGTTTATCCAGCAGTTCTTGCGGGAAGCTGTTTTCATGATCTGAGAAATATCCCCAGTCAAACAGAACCGGGACACCCGCGATTTCCCAGTGGCCAGACGGCGTGTCTTTCCCGGAAGAAAGTTCATGCGCCCATGCGTAGGCACCAATCACTTCCGCGTTACCGTCCATACCAGCAGCAATTTTACCGGTAGAACCTTCGTGAGCTTTCACCAGGCCCAGACGGGTCAGGTTAGGCAGATTCAGTGGACCTTTGCGACCATTGTCAGCTTCACCTTTCGCACAGGCTTCTGCAATGTGTCCCATAGTGTCTGAACCTACGTCGCCAAAGCGATCCGCATCTTCAGTCGCACCAATACCAAAGGAGTCCAGCACCATAATAAATGCACGTTTCATCTTGTTCTCCATACATCTGCGCCGCAAAAAAGCGATCAGATCAGTATACAGTTATTCGGTAATACGACGATAGACTGTCGGTGTAATTTCTGGCGCTTTATCGTCAAGGCTAATTGCCGCTTTGACCGCTTTCGCCGCTTCCTGCCAGCTGGCTTCGTCTTTCGCGTGGATCACCGCCAGCGGGCGTTGTCCGTCTACGCTGTCGCCCAGACGCGCCATGTCGCTAAAGCCAACGCTGTAATCAATGGTGTCCGAAGCCTGACGACGACCGCCGCCCATGGAAACGACCGCCATCCCCAGCGCACGGGTATCCATTGCGCTGACAAAGCCTTCGGTATCAGCATATACCGCTTTGCTGAGCATTGCCGTTGGCAGGTACTTCGCATAATTTTCGACAAAATCGGTCGGGCCTTTCTGCGCCGCAACCATGCGACCAAAAATCTCTGCTGCTTTGCCGTTATCCAGCACCGTCTGCAATTTCGCACGGGCTTCGGCGTCATCTTTCGCCAGATTGCCGGAGATCAGCATTTCCACGCACAGCGCCATGGTGACGTCTAACAGACGTGGATTGCGGTATTCACCAGTCAGGAACTGCACCGCTTCGCGAACTTCGACCGCGTTACCTGCGCTGGAGGCCAGCACCTGGTTCATATCGGTTAACAGCGCGGTGGTACGTACACCCGCACCGTTTGCCACACCGACAATCGCTTCAGCGAGAGCTTCAGAAAGCTCGTAGGTCGGCATAAAGGCGCCGCTGCCCACTTTCACATCCATCACCAGCGCATCCAGCCCTTCCGCCAGTTTTTTCGCCAGAATGGAACCAGTAATCAGCGGGATGGAATCCACCGTCGCGGTAATATCGCGGGTGGCATAAAAACGTTTATCCGCCGGTGCGAGCGAGCTGGTTTGCCCAATAATCGCCACACCCACGTCTTTAATAATTTCACGGAAACGCGCGTCGTCCGGGAAGATGTCAAATCCAGGAATCGCTTCCAGTTTATCGAGCGTACCGCCGGTATGCCCCAGGCCACGCCCGGAGATCATCGGAATGTAACCGCCGCACGCTGCGACCATCGGGCCTAACATCAGTGACGTTACGTCACCCACACCGCCGGTAGAGTGTTTATCCACAATCGGGCCGTTCAGCTGCAGGCTTTTCCAGTCCAGCACGGTTCCTGAATCACGCATTGCCATGGTCAGCGAAACTCGCTCAGGCATTGTCATATCGTGGAAGAAAATGGTCATCGCCAGGGCGGCGATTTGCCCTTCAGAGATGGTGTTGTCGCGAATACCATTGATAAAGAAACGAATTTCTTCATCGCTCAGCGCATGACCATCACGTTTTTTACGAATAATTTCTTGTGCGAGAAACACGGTAACCCCCAGGGGAAAAGAGTAGAAGGCCGTTGTAGGCCGGGTAAGCAACGCGCCACCCGGCAGTCGTCTTAATGCCGGATGGCGGCTACGCCTTATCCGGCCTACGTCGCTACAGCTCCGGCAATATAAGGCTTAGTAGCTGCTTGCGCTCTTGCCATCGCCGTGACCCAGCGCTTTCAGCAGGCTCGCCAGCAGGCTGGATGCGCCAAAACGGTAGTGACGAGAATCAGCCCAGTCAGCGCCAAACAGTTCATCGGCAATCGCCAGGAACTGCTGTGCATCTTCTGCAGTGCGAACGCCACCAGCCGGTTTGAAACCTACAGTTTTAGAAACACCCATGTCGCGGATCACTTCCATCATGATGCGTGCGCTTTCCGGCGTCGCATTGACCGGCACTTTACCGGTAGAAGTTTTGATGAAATCAGCACCGGCTTTGATGGAGATTTCAGACGCTTTTCGAATCAGTGCTTCTTCTTTCAGCTCACCGGTTTCGATGATGACTTTCAGCAGCACGTTTGCCGCCGCACACGCGTCTTTACAGGCTTTAACCAGATCGAAACCAATCTGCTCGTTACCGGCGATCAGCGCACGGTACGGGAACACCACGTCAACTTCATCTGCGCCGTAAGCAATCGCCGCGCGGGTTTCAGCCAGCGCAATCTCGATGTCGTCGTTGCCATGCGGGAAGTTGGTTACGGTTGCAATGCGGATGTCCGGCGTGCCCTGCTCTTTCAGGGTCTTACGCGCAATAGGGATGAAACGCGGATAGATACAGATTGCGGCAGTGTTGCCAACCGGGGTCTTCGCCTGATGACACAGCGCGATCACTTTTTCATTGGTGTCGTCATCATTCAGGGTAGTCAGGTCCATCAGTTTCAGTGCACGCAGGCTGCTTGCTGTTAAATCGGTCATAACATTCTCCAACGGCATCGCCGTATAAAATTTCACCTTGCGAGTTTGTTAGTATTCTAACATCCGCTCGCTATTACACTTCGATATACATCACAGTTAATGAAAACCACATACAGATTTGCATTACTATAATGAGATCTACTTCAAATAAATCACCTTTTCTAAAGGGATGCGGTGGCATCAGGCGCATCCGGATCAAAGGTTGCGGCGGCGTTGCTTTCTACAATGGCGTTACACCTTCGGGATAAAAAGGAATCAACGATGCCCACTTCAAGCGAACTCGCGCTGCAACAGCGTTGCCAACAAATCGTGACCAGCCCAGTGCTCAGCCCTGAGCAGAAACGCCACTTTCTGGCGCTGGAAGCTGAAAACGCGCTGCCTTACCCGCAACTGCCTGCACAGGCACGTCAGGCGCTGGATGATGGGGTAATCTGCGATATGTACGAAGGTCATGCCCCGTTCAAACCGCGCTATGTTTTACCCGATTACGCGCGTTTTCTGGCCAATGGCTCATCGTGGCTGGAGCTGGAAGGCGCCAGGGATCTTGATGACGCGTTATCCTTACTCACTATTCTTTACCACCATGTTCCGTCAGTGACGTCTATGCCGGTTTATCTCGGTCAGCTCGATGCCCTGCTGCAACCGTATGTTAGAATTCTAACACAAGACGAGATCGATATTCGAATAAAACGTTTCTGGCGTTATCTCGACAGAACCCTGCCAGACGCGTTTATGCATGCCAATATCGGCCCCGCCGATACACCAGTTACTCGTGCAATTTTACGCGCAGATGCAGAGTTAAAGCAGGTTTCGCCTAATCTAACATTCATTTATGACCCGCAAATCACACCTGACGATCTGCTGCTCAACGTGGCGCAAAATATCTGCGAGTGCAGTAAGCCGCATATTTCCAACGGCCCTGAAAATGATAAAATTTTCACAAAAGGTCAGTATGGCGTCGTCAGTTGTTACAACTCTTTGCCGCTCGCCGGGGGTGGAAGCACGCTGGTCAGGCTTAATCTGAAAGCCATCGCAGAGCGCAGCACCTCTGTCGATGACTTCTTTACGCGCACCCTACCGCACTACTGCCAGCAGCAAATCGCCATCATTGATTCACGATGTGAATTCCTCTATGAGAAATCACATTTCTTTGAGAATAGCTTCCTCGTGCAGGAAGGGTTGATTGATCCCGAACGTTTTGTGCCTATGTTCGGGATGTATGGTCTGGCGGAGGCGGTTAACCTGCTGTGCGATAAGGCGGGACAGAATGCGCGCTATGGGAAAGATGAGTTCGCCAATCAGCTCGGCTATCGTATTAGCGCCTACCTGGCTGAGTTTGTCGAAAACACCCCGGTGAAATATGGCTGGAAGCAGCGCGCGATGCTGCATGCACAGTCGGGCATCAGTTCTGACATCGGCACCACGCCAGGGGCACGCCTGCCTTACGGCGATGAGCCGGACCCGATCACCCATCTGCAAACCGTCGCGCCACATCACGCGTTTTATCACGCCGGGATCAGCGACATTCTCACTCTGGATGAAACCATCAAGCGTAATCCTCAGGCGCTGGTACAGTTGTGCCACGGGGCGTTTAAAGCCGGAATGCGCGAGTTTACCGCCAACGTGAGCGGCAACGATCTGGTTCGCGTTACGGGTTATATGGTGCGCCTGTCGGATCTGGAAAAGTATCGCGCCGAAGGGTCACGAACCAACACCACCTGGCTTGGCGAAGAAGCCGCGCGCAATACGCGCATTCTGGAACGACAACCTCGCGTGATTAGCCATGAACAGCAGATGCGCTTTAGTCAGTAGGCTGATTCCTTTCTCCTGCGTCGATGGGCCGGGCAGTCGTCTGGCTCTGTTTCTGCAAGGATGTAATCTGCGCTGTAAAAATTGCCACAATCCGTGGACGATGGGACGCTGCAACGACTGCGGGGAGTGTGTGCTGCATTGCCCGCATGAGGCGCTGAACCTGAGCGCGGGGAAAGTGTGGTGGCAGTCCGATGTGTGTCAGCAGTGTGACACCTGCCTGCACATGTGCCCCCAGCAGGCCACGCCGATGGCGCAGAGTATGAGCGTTGATGAAGTGCTGCAACATATTCGTAAAGCGTCACTGTTTATCGAAGGGATAACCGTTAGTGGCGGTGAAGCGACTACCCAGCTCCCCTTTATTGTGGCGCTATTTACCGCGATAAAAACCGATCCGCAGTTGCAACACCTGACCTGCATGGTCGACAGCAACGGCATGCTGAGCGAAACCGGCTGGCAGAAGCTGCTGCCGGTGTGCGACGGCGTAATGCTGGATTTAAAAGCCTGGGACAGCACGTGTCATCGGCAGCTTACCGGCCGCGATAACACGCTGATTAAACAAAGTATTACCTTTTTGTCCGGGCAGAGAAAACTGGCGGAACTCCGCCTGCTGGTTATTCCTGGTCAGGAAGATTATCTACAGCATATCGATGCGCTGGCGGCGTTTATCAAACGCACCGGTGACGTACCGGTACGGCTGAATGCCTTTCATGCGCACGGGGTGTATGGCGAAGCGAAGGACTGGCCGAGTGCCACGCCGAAGGATGTGGAACACCTGGCGCAAAGATTGCGCGAGCGCGGGGTGGATAATTTGATCTTCCCGGCGCTGTACCTGTGATTGCCGGATGCGGCTACATCATTTGCAGGCCGGAGAAAACACAGCAGCCATCCGACGAAGTTATGCCTGATGCGCTTCGCTTATCAGGCCTACGAAGCGCATACTTTTGTAGGCCGGATAAGGCGCAGCCGCCATCCGGCAAAAATATGCCTGATGCGCTTCGCTTATCAGGCCTACGAAGCGGACACTTTTGTAGGCTGGGTACGCCTTCCAATCACATGTTAAACAACGCCGTGGTATTACGATACAGCGCGTCAGCGATCACGTCCGCAGGTTCCGGGCGCAGTTCGCATAAGACGTCAAAGACTCTGACTACCTGCTCCGGGCGGTTAGGCTGCCCCTGAAAGCCGTTGAGCGGCATATCCGGCGCGTCGGTTTCCAGCAACAGCGATTCCAGCGGAAGTTGCGCTATTACCTCGCGGGTTTTACTGGCGCGCGGATAGGTAATAGTGCCTCCCACGCCAATTTTGTATCCCAGTTGCACAAAGCGCTCTGCCTGCTGCACGCTCCCGGAAAAACCATGCACCACGCCAGTTCGTGGCAAAGTATGACGTTTCAGGTGCATCGCCAGCTTGTCATGGGTACGCCGCGAATGCAGGATCACCGGCAATTCATACCGCTTCGCCAGCTTTAGCTGCGCTTCCAGCACCCGCTCTTGCTTATCGAATTGCGGATCGTCCCGATACAGATCCAATCCAATCTCGCCTAGCGCCACCAGCTTTTGTGGGCGCTTATCCAGCTCCTGTTGCAACTGGTCCAGGCAGTCATCGCTATGTTGTTCAATAACAATGGGATGCAGACCAAGCGCGGCAAACAATGGAGGATAATTTTCCGCTAACGCCAGTACGCGGGGAAAATTCGCCGCCTGGGTGGCCGGAACGATAATGCTCTGTACACCAACCTCCACCGCGCGCTGAATGCTGGCAGATTCATCTCCGGTAAACGGCGGGAAATCAAAGTGACAATGCGTATCGATAAAACGATAACTCACGCCAAATCCTCATTATCAAACGTCGTGTCGTTCGCCTGAGGCGCATTGGTCACCACTGGCACATGGGCATCGTTGGCCACCGGCGCGGGAGGAACTACCACCGGCCCCGGCACCACAATCTTCGGCGTCTGACGAGGCAGCGGCGCATTTTTCGCCAGCAGCTTGCCGACTGTCGCCAGAAAGTAACGACCGCACAGGCGTCCGGTTTTGTAATCTTCCCGCAGCGCCGGAATACGGCTGCCCAACGCCATGCTATGGAGTGGTTTTGGCGGATAGATCTCAAAAATACGCAGCTTGCCCGGCGGCTTCTCAATAAAACTCTGGATAGCACGATAGCTGGTCTCATGATGCTGCACCAGATTCAGAAACGGTTGCAGGCTACTTTCACCCAACCAGCGCTCCATACGTTTGAACCACTGCGGGGTGTAGTACATTTGCGAAGGCACAGTGCGAATCACTACCAACGTTTTTGCCCCCTGCTTCGCTGCCTCCTGCACAGGTATGGCATCACTAACTCCTCCATCCAGATAGTTCACGCCGTCCAATACAACCCCTGTGCGGTAGAACCCGGGAATCGCGCTGGAGGCTCGAATGAGGTCGAGCCAGTTTTGCCGGTTCGGCGAAAAATAGCCGGGCGTGTAATCATCGCCCCGACAGGCGCACATATAAAACGCTTTCCCTGCGGCAAACAAACGCTCGGCGTTATCCATCGCCAGCGGCATCTGGGATGCGGTCGAATCCACGAGCCAGTCGAGATCGATTAAGTTTCCCCCGCGCACAAAGCGTACCGGGTCAAAAAACTCACGGCGGGTGGTGTAACGCATAATGACTTTACGGCCATAACCAGGCTGGTTACACAGATAGGCTGATAGGTTTTGTGCACCAGCAGACGTCCCATAGTAGAGATCAAAGGGATTGAACTGCGCACGCATGAATTCATCCAGTACGCCAGCGGTGAAAATGCCTCTTTGTCCCCCGCCCTCACACACCAGCGCCACACTGCCTGGTTGAAATGGACGTAACGATAACGGCGCAATATTACCGAGCGTGACGGGTATTCTCTGCCCCACCTCTGCCTTCCTGTTGTTTTGTAATAGAACAACAAAGTAACGCAAATTGCCTGACGCTAAAACCGTAAAAGCCAGTCCACTGGACTGGCTTGGTAGCAAGTTATCTTTACGGTTTACTTACTAGGGTCGTTTACGCCCTGTAAACAGGCTGACCAGAAACAGAATGATCCCCACCACGAAAACAATTTTCGCTGCGCCTGCAGCGGTACCAGCCAGTCCACCAAAACCCAGTGCGGCGGCAATTAACGCGATAACCAGAAATATGATGCCCCATCGAAACATGCGCTTCTCCTTTACCATAGTTAATGTCACCGCTTGTTATGAGCGCTCAGGCTGCTCATCGGCGATATTTTCAGTGTGGTGCACAACACGCCTCCCGACAAACGTCAGGAGGACGAATTAAGTCTAATTACTGAGTTTTGAGATCGTTTTTGACGCTTTTCACGCCATCAATCGCTTTGGCGATGCTCTCAGCACGATCGCTTTGAGCCTGTGAATCGACGGTGCCTGAAAGTTGCACTACGCCCTCGGTGGTCTCAACTTTCACCTTGCGGGAAGGGACGATATCATCGGCCAGCAGCTTGGCTTTTACCTCACTGGTGATTGCCGTATCGCCCGCATAGCCTTTAACGGAGGTGTCTTTACTATCACGCACATGCAGTTTGTCGCTAACGGAGGTCACGCCCTCAACGCCTTTCGCCACTTTCACCGCTTCTTCGGCCTGTGCCTGGCTTTCAACAAACCCGCTTAGTGTCACCACCTTTTGATCTGTTTTGACGGAAATATCGGTGCTCTTAATGCTTTCGTGGTCCACCAGCGCGGCTTTTACTTTCGCGGTGATGGTGCTGTCATCCATGAAATTACCGACTTTGTTCATAGAGCTATCGACTTTCTGCCCCGCACTTTCGACGCCGGATTGCGCTTTATCCATCGTGGCGTTTTCTGCATAAGCAGAACCCGTTGCAACAGCGGAGGTCAGCATCACGGCCAGCAGCGTTTTAGAAATCTTAAGTCCTGTCATTGTCATCGATGTATTCCTGTATGTTTTGCCAAACGCTATGCTCTGCCGTTAAACGGCTTGAGCCAGCAACTAATCTTGTAAGTGGAATAAATATCAGCAATAGACGCTGCAACAGGCAGCCTAAAAAGCATTAAACGCCGATATTTATGTCATCACATTGTTAAATATAGTTCACGATTTCGTGATCGCAGTCAGAATTGATTAAAAAACAGGCAAACAAAAGAAAAACGCGAGGTTTTAAGAACATTCCGCAAGGGATTTAAAAGACAGGAAAAGTTGCAGGACACGGCGGATACCGTGCCCTGGAAGGTCGATTAGTGTTCGCGTGTTTTACGGAACTGAACGTCCGGGTAACGTTCCTGGGTGAGATTCAGGTTAACCATGGTTGGTGCGATATAGGTGAGGTTATCGCCGCCATCCAGCGCCAGCTGAATTTCGTTCTTACGCTTAAATTCTTCGAATTTCTTCACGTCAGAACATTCTACCCAGCGCGCAGTCGCTACGTTGACAGATTCATAAATCGCTTCAACGTTGTACTCGCTCTTCAGACGTGAAACCACCACGTCAAACTGCAGCACACCCACCGCGCCCACGATGAGATCGTTATTGGCGATCGGACGGAATACCTGCACTGCGCCCTCTTCTGACAACTGAACCAGCCCTTTCAGCAGCTGTTTCTGCTTCAATGGATCCTTCAGGCGAATACGACGGAACAGCTCCGGTGCGAAGTTCGGAATACCGGTGAACTTCATCATTTCGCCCTGGGTAAAGGTATCGCCGATCTGGATAGTGCCGTGGTTATGCAGACCGAGAATATCGCCCGGATACGCTTCTTCCACATGAGAACGGTCACCGGCCATAAAGGTGAGTGCGTCGGAGATCACCACGTCTTTACCAATGCGCACCTGGCGCATTTTCATGCCTTTCTCATACTTGCCGGATACCACACGCATGAACGCCACGCGGTCACGGTGTTTCGGGTCCATGTTGGCCTGAATTTTAAACACGAAACCGGTGAACTTCTCTTCTGAGGCTTCGACGACGCGGGTGTCGGTTTTACGCGGCATCGGCGCAGGCGCCCACTCCACTAGGCCGTCCAGCATATGGTCAACGCCGAAGTTACCCAGCGCGGTACCGAAGAAGACCGGGGTGATTTCGCCCGCGAGGAACAGCTCATGGTCGAACTCGTTGGACGCGCCCTGCACCAGCTCCAGCTCGTCACGCAACTGCTGCGCCAGGTCTTCACCCACGGCAGCATCAAGTTCCGGGTTGTTCAGACCTTTAACAACACGCACTTCCTGAATGGTGTGGCCTTTACCGGTCTGATACAGGTAAGTTTCATCTTTATAAAGGTGATAGACACCTTTGAACAACTTACCGCAGCCAATCGGCCAGGTGATTGGCGCACAGCCGATTTTCAGTTCGTTCTCGACTTCATCCAGCAGCTCCATCGGATCGCGGATGTCACGGTCGAGTTTGTTCATAAAGGTCAGGATCGGCGTATCGCGCAGACGGGTAACTTCCATCAGCTTACGGGTACGATCTTCGACGCCTTTTGCAGCATCGATAACCATCAGGCAGCAGTCCACCGCCGTCAGAGTACGATAGGTATCTTCGGAGAAGTCTTCGTGCCCCGGGGTGTCCAGCAGGTTCACCAGGCAGTCATGATACGGAAACTGCATCACAGAGGTGGTAATGGAGATACCACGCTGCTTTTCCATTTCCATCCAGTCAGATTTTGCATGCTGGCTGGAGCCACGGCCTTTTACCGTACCGGCGGTCTGAATGGCCTGTCCGAATAACAGTACCTTTTCAGTAATTGTCGTTTTACCGGCATCCGGGTGAGAAATAATGGCAAAAGTGCGGCGTTTGGCCACCTCTTGCAAATAAGGAGACAACGTCATAGTCAAATCTTCTTAGGTAAGCACGGCAACGGGCCGGGCAAGTTGAATACGAAAAATTGCGGCTATTTTACCCATCAACGGGGGGGAGGCAATCAGTGTTTACACAGGAGCTGCTCCAGTTCGCTTAATGACGCTACGGTCCAGGTCGGCTGAATGCCCGCTGGCTGCTCGCGGTGGTGCGTATTTAGCCAGCAGGTGGATAGCCCGGCGTTAATGCCGCCAAGAATATCGGACTCTGCGGTGTCACCCACCATCAGCACGCGAGAACGGTCCGGATTACCCGCCTGCTCCAGCGCATGGTCAAAAATACGGGGGTCGGGTTTTGCCACCCCAACCTGCTCAGAAATCACCAGCAGGTCGAAATAGTCGCGCAGCCCCGTCCGCTCAAGTCGGATTTGCTGCAACGCGGTAAAACCGTTAGTAATGATGCCGATTTTCGTTTTATCACGAATCGCATTGAGCAGAGAAACTGCCCCCGGCAACGGTGAGCAGATCTCCGCCATCGCATTGATGAATGCGTCATTAAGCTGGCCCGGTTCAACCTTCAGGCGTTCGGCCCAGCTCTGAAAACGGGCATGCTGCAGTTGTAATGAGGTAATCGCGCCGTTTTGGTAATCCACCCACAGCGGTTTATTTACGGCCTGGTAGTCCTGAAAATCTTCAGCGGTAAAGGTAATGCTATAGTCGAGAAACATCCGCTGTAAGCCGGTAAACGAGTCAAACGTAAACAGCGTTTCGTCGGCATCAAAGAAAATCCAGTCCCACTTCTTCATCATTACACCTTATCTTACATGCTGATTGGCAACGCCATGATGATGGCGTCTTCGTGTCCATCGGCCGTTGGATAGTAGTTGCGACGGATCGTCGCCTCGTTAAAGCCTAAGCTTTCGTACAGCGCGATAGCGGCCGCATTCGAGGCGCGCACTTCAAGCCACAGGGTCAAAATGCCACGCTTTTCCAGCTCATCGATCAGATGCTCCAGCAGCTCACGTCCCAGGCCCCGGCGCTGAAAGTCAGGATCGACGGCGATATTGAACAACGTCGCTTCATCCAGTACGACCTGCGTAATTGCAAAAGCGGCCATCATGTCGTCAACCCTCAACTGAAAATTGAGGTAGCGATCGCCCTGGTTGCTGGCAAATGTTTTTTCACTCCACGGAAAAGCGTGGGCGCGTTTTTCAATCTGAAATGCTGCGGGTAAATCAGTCGGCTCGAGGGAAGAAATCGTGTTCATATGCGCAGATTTGTTGCCATAACGCGGCGCGTGCCGCTGGGTTTTCCCGTAATTCATTAAACGCAGGACTCTCGACCTGAGCGCCCTCCAGCAGCAGCGGCTCTTCGGTTCCCAGCCGCCAGCTATTACAGCGACTGCCTTGCGGCAGCATGGCGACACGGTCAGGCGTCAGTTGTAAAACCTGATCCGGGCTAACGGTTAATGCGCGTAAAATATCGCTGATCAACGGTTCGGTTAGCGCGGGTAACTGTGCAGCAACCATCACCAAACGGACATGCGCAGGAATGGAAATCGCGATCTCGCCCTGCAGTGCGCCAGGACGACGCAACGACCACTGCGTAATGCCCAGTTGCTGTAACTGCCAGTCTCGTCGGGATGTCATAGCGAAACACTCCTGTCTATCAGGGGCGCAAATATAGCAAATTTGTCGAATCCGTGCCATCAAACAACTATAATCCCCCGCTGTACAATTTAAGGAGCATTCCATGTCTGCTTTTACCCCGGCAAGTGAAGTCTTGCTGCGCCACAGTGATGATTTCGAACAAAGCCGTATTCTGTTTGCCGGTGATTTGCAGGATGACCTGCCTGCCCATTTTGAAAGCGCCGCCAGCCGTGCGCACACCCAGCAGCTTCACCACTGGCAGGTGCTTAACCGCCAGATGGGCGACAACGTCCGCTTCAGCCTCGTCGCGCAGGCCGATGACGTTGCCGATAGCGATACGCTGATCTACTACTGGCCGAAGAATAAGCCGGAAGCCCAGTTCCAGTTGATGAACATTCTGTCGCTGTTACCGGTGGGCACCGATATTTTTGTTGTCGGTGAGAATCGCAGCGGCGTACGTAGCGCAGAGCAGATGCTGGCCGAATACGCACCGTTAAACAAAGTCGACAGCGCACGTCGCTGTGGCCTGTACCACGGTCGTCTGGAAAAACAGCCGGTCTTTGATGCAGAAAAATACTGGGATGAATACCAGACAGAAAATCTGACCATCAAAACGCTGCCGGGCGTCTTCAGCCGTGACGGTCTGGATGTTGGCAGCCAACTGCTGCTCTCCACGCTGACGCCGCACACCAAAGGCAAAGTGCTGGATGTCGGCTGTGGCGCAGGCGTTCTCTCCGTCGCCTTAGCCAGCCACTCGCCGAAAGTGCGCTTAACCCTGTGCGATGTTAGCGCCGCCGCCGTTGAAGCCAGCCGCGCAACGCTTGCAGCTAATGGCATTGAAGGTGACGTCATCGCCAGTAACGTCTTTTCTGACGTGACGGGTCGTTTTGATATGATCATCTCCAACCCGCCGTTCCACGACGGTATGCAGACCAGCCTTGATGCCGCACAAACGCTGATTCGTGGCGCAGTGCGTCATCTCAACAGCGGTGGTGAACTGCGTATTGTGGCGAACGCCTTCCTGCCTTATCCGAAGGTACTGGATGAAGTGTTTGGCTTCCATGAAGTTATCGCGCAGACCGGACGTTTCAAGGTCTATCGCACCGTGATGACGCGCCAGGCGAAGAAAGCTTAACTGCTCCAGGCCAGATAAGGCGTTTACGCCGCCATCCGGCGTGACACCGAGCAACGCCGGATAGCGCTATCGCTTATCCGGCCTACATAAAACGCCAAAAACCGAAGAAACGCCTTTTTTTTCGGCAATCACGTTAAGTTCGAAAATTAACTGTTGACGCCCTGCATAAAATCTCTAGAATTCGCCCCCGTGGTAACGATACTTTTTGAGTGTCGATGGTATGCGAAGGTGGCGGAATTGGTAGACGCGCTAGCTTCAGGTGTTAGTGTCCTTTCGGACGTGGGGGTTCAAGTCCCCCCCCTCGCACCATAATCCACGTTGATATTGCTCGCACTGGGCGAAGGTGGCGGAATTGGTAGACGCGCTAGCTTCAGGTGTTAGTGTCCTTAGGATGTGGGGGTTCGAGTCCCCCCCCTCGCACCAACGAAGCGATATCAAAAAAATAAGATGACTGTGCGAAGGTGGCGGAATTGGTAGACGCGCTAGCTTCAGGTGTTAGTGTCCTTAGGATGTGGGGGTTCGAGTCCCCCCCCTCGCACCAATTATCTTATTTCCCTCTCGATTTCCTTCTCTGTTTTGTTCATCCCTGATTCCAGTTCATCATTACCAAAACAATGCCACCAATCAGTGCCGCGCATGAAGGTAACAAAACAAAGTGACGTAAACGTTTGTGGTACAGCATGAGCGAAGTCAGCAGTAATCCTAATACAATCATCACCTTCCATACGTAGACCGACAGGTCGCTATATGCCATCCCGGCAATCAGCATTCCCGGCAGCAGAACACCCCATCCACTGCCCAGCGTACGTTGCAACATGATTTCACCTATGACATTGATAATGATAACCAATATCATATGATAAAATTTCTCATTTGTCAGCCGTGAAGCACTATCAATTATATGAGTTTTACTTAACGATTGATGACATGAATAATCCAAGGTGATAAATTGCTCACCGGTTAGCTCTTCAACTAAAAACAATAAAAACCTCTGCGAATGATACCCCGTTCGTTATTTGTTTTATTTACCAACACACCTTCGTACATTGCAGATAACTAACAATATTTACCTATGACAGTACAATCCTGGCGAACTCTGCGCACAAAAAAATACCAACTCTCTTTACGACTGTTTCTACTGCTCAACGCAGTCTCCGCGCTGTTTACGCTTTTTTTCCCACTGTTTGCGGTCAAAGCCTTATCAGTACCGGCGTTGCTGATGCTGGTGATGAGTACACTGCTGCTGGTATGGCATGGGAAATACGCGGATAAAAGAATTAATCTCCCTTTTATTTCAATCGTTTTTGGCTTGTTATGGGCGTTACATATATTCTTGAAATATAACGCTCTAGGTCAGAATGATTATTATTTCCTGTTAATAGCGCTGCTCAGCGTACTGTTTATTGGCTCTATCGCTTTTGCCAATAATATCATCGCGTTTACGCTCCACTCACTCCCCTCCGTCGCCGTTTGTTTATGGCTTAACGGCAGCGAACATGGTTTGCGGATTTTCTATTTTATGGCGCTGCCTATGGCCGGTATCGCCATCCAGCATGTGATACAAAAGCGCTACGATGGATTCGCTCAGCAACTGATGTACAAACTGCTGGAGGAAAGGGAAACCCTGAACGGGCTCAGCATGCTCGACCCGCTAACCGGTTTGTATAATCGCCGGGGGCTGCAACACCGGCTCGATACGCTGTTGGCTCTGAGTAATTCGAGGCACTTCGTTCTGCTGCTGGATATCGACCATTTCAAATCCTATAACGATCATTACGGACATATGATGGGCGACCAGGCGTTGATCCGTGTTTCTGCCGCCATCCGAGACTCCGTACGCTCCCGGGACGTGGTGGCGCGTTTTGGCGGTGAAGAGTTTATGATTTTGCTGACCGCGGTCGATCCACAGCAGGCCCAGGCTGCCGCCGAACGTATCCGCCAGAAAGTGTACGACCTTAAAATCCCTCACATGTTTAATGAGAGCGTGGCAACCAACGTAACCGTCAGTATCGGCATTGCACCTCTGGTAGAACAGGATATTGATGCTGCTATCGCCAAAGCGGATAAAGCCCTTTACGAGGCCAAGAATCTTGGGCGTAACAATACCCTGGTCAGCGATGAGCTGCGGGTAAACTGCCCCTCTACCTGAGCTTTCTGTGCGCTGCCGCTCGGGATGGCGACAAAGATCTTGCCATCGCTCAATGTCAATTATAGGATTAGCAATCATTATCATTAAGATTAACATCCTTATATCGACATGGCTTATCGTTCCGCACCGATCGTTGAAGATGTCATCTGGCGTAGCCATCTCCCCTCAGAGATGCCCTCGCTGGCTGCAGCCGTACGCGCAACGATAGCCAAAACTCGCGAGCACCTGCTGGACTTCATTCGTCTTGACGAAACGCCTGTGCCAGGTGCAATGACGCTGCATGAATGGACGCAACCGGCGACGCTTAGCTCGCTGCTGGCCGTTTATTCAGACCATATCTATCGCAACCAGCCCACGCTACCCCGCGAAAATAAGCCCCTGATTTCTCTTTGGGCGCAATGGTATATCGGCCTGATGATGCCTCCGTTAATGGTGGCCCTACTGACGCAAAAAGAGGCTATCGACGTCTCTCCTGAACATATGCGCGTAGAGTTTCACGAAACAGGCCGTGCGGCCTGCTTCTGGATCGACGTCCATCAGGATCACCAGGCTACAGCCCTGTCTCCTCAACAACGCATGGAAACGCTGATTCTCTCAGCGCTGACGCCGGTTGTGCAGGCGTTGGAAGCAACTGACGAGATCAACGCGAAGCTTATCTGGAGCAACACCGGATATTTAATTCACTGGTATTTAACGGAAATGAAGCCGTTGCTAGGTGAGGAACTGCTGGCCACGCTGCGCCAGACCTGCTTTTTTGAGAAACAACTCTCCTGCGGTCAGGATAACCCTCTATGGCGAACCGTTGTTCCGCGTGAGGGGCTGTTAGTACGCAGAACCTGCTGCCAACGCTATCGCCTGCCTGACGTTCAGCAATGCGGAGACTGCACGCTGAAGTAAGCGAGGAGCCGTAGCCCCTCGCCAGATATTTATGCAACCTGCTGGTTTTCCTCTTCCATACGCTGCGCCTCTTCTTTTTCCTGCGCCAATAGCTGCTTTTCGTAGACTTTAAAGAACGGGAAGTAGATAACGGCCGACACCAGCGCCAACAGCACCACCAGAATAGCCGCACGATAATCCCAGCCTAATGCCCATGCCGCGCCAACCGGTGCCGGTGCGGTCCAGGGAACCACTGAAATGACCCGCCCAATTAAATCCAGTTTCATCGCCGCCCAGGCCAGTACCGCATTCACCATTGGAGCCAGCAGGAAGGGGATAAAAAACACCGGGTTCATGACAATCGGCGTACCGAATATCACCGGTTCGTTAATATTAAAAATGCTGGGGACTACGCTCAAACGTCCAATCGAGCGTAGATGAGCGGAACGACTACGCAGATAGCAAATCACCAACCCCATCGTCGCGCCGGAACCACCCACCACAATGAAGAACGTCCAGAACGCTTCCATAAAGATATGTGGTAAAGGTGCGCCCTGCGCCAGCGCCGACTGGTTCATCCCGAGATTGGTGAGCCAGAACATTTGCAGCATCCCCGACACAATTGCCGCGCCGTGAATACCCGCAAACCACAGCAGATGACCGATCAGTACCGCCAAAAGTATCGCCGGCAGAGAATCTGCAGCCGACACCAGTGGTTTAAAGATGGCCATAATGGCCTGCGGGATCAGCATGTCAAACTGCGACTGTATCACCAGGCTCAGCGGGTACAGCGTTAGCACCACCACCAGCACCGGGATCAGCAGATCGAAGGAGTTTTTGATCATCGGCGGCACCTGATCGGGTAAACGGATGCCGATGTTGTGCGCCTTCAGGAAGCGCATCATTTCAACGCAGTAAATGGCCACCAGGATGGCGGTGAAAATCCCCGTGCCTCCCAGGCTATCAACCGGCATCGTGCCTTTGGTTTTCGGTGCGGCAATCAGCAAAAAAGCCATGATTGATAGCATCGCACACATAAACGGATCTAACTGATACGACTTCACATAGTGCTTGCCCAGGTTATAGGCAATTGCCGCACATATGTAGACCGACATGATCCCCATCGTCATATCAAACGGGGTGAGGATTTGGCCTTCAAACTGTTTTGCCAGATCCAGCCACGCACGGGCGAATCCCCAGGTGGTATCCGGAGAAAACGGCGGATAGGCAAAAACCAGCAGAAAAGAGCCTACAATCATAAAAGGCATCGCCGAAATAAAACCGTCGCGAATGGCCATTACATGTCGTTGTGAAGAGATGCGCCCGGCAACAGGGCTGACGTAATTTTCAACAAAGCGGAAAATCACGTTAAACACAGCATGGTTAGTAGACATAGCCGTTCTCCCGTTGTGCAAAACCCTGCAACCGTGCTGGAATCAACACCACCACGTAAAGCCCATTACTACTTTTCGCAACCGTGCCGGGAGGAACAACAGCACTACCGCTTTTCGAGTTAAGTTTCATAGATGGCTCTTATTATGTGATACAGAGGAAGTGACAACTTCAGTATTAATCGTCATTTCAGCATTCTGCAACCGGTTACTGTAACCGGTTTCTTTGATTGTGAAGACGATCGAAAAACTGCCAATGTTGCTATGTTGTTACAATAAAATATTTACAGTGTGGTTGCCCCTATGACAAATTACATCCTGCAGTTTTCTGCTGTGCAGGGCTATCTGTAAGCGATAGGGAGAGAAGAATGAGTTTGCAATCAGTACGCCAATTCCTGGCGCAACATGCACCAGATATTGAGATCATCGAATTAAACCAGAGCACAGCAACCGTTGATCTGGCAGCAAAAGCCCATAACGTTGAACCTGGCCAAATAGCGAAAACACTTTCGCTAAAGGTGAAGAACGATATCATCCTGGTCGTGGCAAAAGGCGATGCCCGACTGGATAATAAAAAGCTAAAGAGTACGTTCGGTGCCAAAGCCCGAATGTTAAGTAGTGATGAGGTCGTGAACGCGACGGGGCACCCCGTTGGCGGCGTTTGCCCCTTCGGATTAGAAACACCGATATCAGTGTACTGTGATGTTTCTCTGAAGCACTACGCTGAAGTGCTGCCTGCCGCAGGTGCCATCCACAGCGCAGTTCGCATCACGCCTGAAAGGATGGCTGAACTGACTTCTGCCACCTGGGTTGACGTGTGTCAGTAATGTTTCACGCGCTAAACCTGCGACCAAACCCGGCAAGAAACACGTCAATGTTGCCCGTCACGAAACCGCCTGCATAAAAGGCGCTGGCTCGCCAGCACGCAGATACAACAGGATGTCAGCGGCATCCAATAACCCGGCATCCGAGCTGACCCCCAGTTTGGACATCACATTAAATTTGTGTGCCCGAATGGTTTTGATGTTCCGTTCAAGCTGAACAGCAATCTGTGGCATCGAATAGCCATTCGACATAAAGCGCAGTATTTCTCGTTCTGTCGGACTGAGCATACGGCTTTGATTAATATACCAATGGTTTTTCGTGCCTTCGGTTCCCCGACCAGGGCTGCTTAACGCCGTAAATAACGCGTCCTGCAACACCGTTAACGAAGAAGCTTTACTCACAACGCCATCTAACGGCAAGGGGGACAGGGAACCAATTAAACGCGCTTCAGCATCATCATCGGCAATCACCACACGGCGAATCCGCGGATAATTTATCGCCAGCTCCGTTAAATAGGCCAACCCTGCCCTACGATCGGTTCTGATTGCAGAGAGGGAAAAAATAACTGCCGAAAACGACATCTTTAACATTGCCTGGCTAAAAGCGGGCTGGTTTGAAAAGAGATGAAGTTTATATTGGTCATCCGGCATGGTATTAAATAAACTCTTAATACCCACGCTGCTCATCGTGCACTTTTCTACCAGTGCAACGTTTCTTTTGATGATTCTGCTTTCCATTCCGTGGTTTCTCCATAAACTGAAGGTAAATTAAGTTCTCGCGATCCTTGAGAACTATTTATCCAGGCATACATTTCTGCATTGCTATTTATCGACAAGCGACGCATAGCGCTATTCTTTTGGGCGCTGATTGTTTTATTGCTTTTCTTCAGTAGCGTCGCAATCTGGTTGATTCCCCAGCCTTTCCCAAGGAGGCGCAATACTTTCCTTTCAGAGAGAGTGAGAACGATAGATCGTACGCTATGATCTAACAATTGTGGCATAGCGGGCGGAGAGAGCAGCGCCTTGCTTATTCTCTCTGCGCGTGTATTTCCCGCGTGAATGACATTCACTAAACTTTCAATCGGCTCTGCGTCAGAGAGCAGCGAACTGACAGGACACATCAGTAGTTCAACAGCCAGAGGATAAAAAATACGAGATACGAGAAATACCCAGTGAATATCACGATATTGAGATAATAAAGAATAATATTGTTCGCAGACTGAACGAGGATAATTGCAGTCTCCGGTTAAATCAGCAATCACCAAATCAGCACACCGTAGCTGTAATAACGTCAGTTCTTCAACAGAACGACAGTAGGTAAGTTCGTAATCGGCGAACTGCGCCTGCATTACACCTTTAAGTCCGGTTTGTATAATCGGTGATTTACTAATAATAATTGCGTTTTTGCAGCGTCCTGGCAACATATCCCCTCCACACTCACCAGTCCGTAATCGTACTTAATTCAAATTTTCCAATAAAATTAATAGCTATTAATTCACGGGAAAATACTCCGAACAATAAACGGGGTGAATTGCTTATCCTTGGTATTTTCTAAAATAAAAGTATTGGTACTACAATCCAAATAATGCAAAACTGGCAAGCTATTATTACATAATTGCGCATGAATACATTATTTGTACAATTAAAATAACTACAATAGATCGTTAGCATGGCTTACGTATTTGCCATACGGGAAAATAACGCTACATTTCAAACATGTCTCCCCCTCGTACCTTAACTAGCGGGGGAGTTAAGATGCCATAACTGTATCATCTGCGTCTTTTTTCGACATAAAGATTGATCTTAGCCAGAGCCAGCGGGCTCATGCTTCATGATAAAAAGAAGACATTCGTCACTTAAAGAGATCCTTTTCAGTCAGAGCGAGCCATGCAAACAGAGCAGTCGTCACAGCGAACGGTTACACGGTTATGTATTCAATGCGGACTTTTTTTACTTCAGCATGGGGCAGAAAGCGCTCTGGTTGACGAGTTATCCACCCGCCTCGGGCTGGCACTTGGCATGGATAGCGTAGAAAGCGCCATCTCCTCTAACGCTATCGTCCTGACCACCATTAAAGACGGGCAATGCCTGACATCAACGCGAAAAAATCAGGATCGCGGCATTAATATGCACGTCGTGACGGAAGTGCAGCACATTGTCATTTTGGCGGAACATAAACTGCTGGATATTAAAGGGGTAGAGAAACGCTTTAGCCAGATTAAGCCGCTACGCTATCCAAGATGGCTGGTCGCCTTTATGGTCGGTTTGTCCTGCGCCTGCTTTTGTAAGCTCAATAACGGCGGATGGGATGGTGCGGTGATCACCTTTTTCGCCAGCATGGTGGCGATGTATATCCGCCAGATTCTGGCGTCTCGGCATTTGCACCCACAAATCAATTTTTGCATCACCGCCTTTGTGGCGACCACCATTTCAGGTTTGCTGCTGACGTTGCCGACCTTTAGCAATACTCCAACTATCGCGATGGCCGCCAGCGTGCTGTTGCTGGTTCCGGGCTTTCCGTTGATCAACTCCGTCGCGGATATGTTTAAGGGACACATTAATACCGGGCTCGCTCGCTGGGCAATTGCCAGTCTGCTTACGTTGGCGACCTGTATTGGCGTGATCGTATCGATGACCTTATGGGGGCTGCGCGGATGGGCGTGATCGATTTCATACTGGCGCTGATGCAGGACATGATCCTGTCGGCGATCCCGGCGCTTGGCTTTGCCATGGTATTTAATGTCCCTCATCGGGCGCTCCCCTGGTGTGCATTACTCGGCGCGCTCGGCCACGGTTCGCGAATGGTAATGATGAGCGCAGGATTTAATATCGAATGGTCAACCTTTATGGCGTCGCTGCTGGTCGGCTGCATTGGGATCCAGTGGTCGCGTTGGTATCTGGCGCATCCGAAAGTCTTTACCGTTGCGGCAGTGATCCCGATGTTCCCTGGGATCTCCGCCTACACCGCCATGATCTCGGCGGTAAAAATCGGTCATTTTGGCTACAGCGAAGCGCTGATGATCACCCTGCTGACCAATTTCCTGAAAGCCTCATCGATTGTCGGTGCGCTCTCCATCGGGCTATCCGTGCCAGGATTATGGCTGTATCGCAAACGCCCACGCGTTTGACGGTGCACTTTCTTTAATACCATGCAGAGAGGGGAATCTCCCCCCTCATCTGCTGCTCTCCTTCTTCTCTGTGTTACTATAAAAGCAGTCCCCTTCTCGGTTGTTGTTCAGTATTGAGAAACATTATGCCCTGCAAAATTTTGACGCCAGACGTCACTAGCATTGACGCCTTACTACACGATCACCACGCCGTGCTGGCCAAGTCTGCGGGTGGCGCCGTAGCCGTATTCGCTAACAATGCGCCAGCGTTTTACGCGGTGACGCCTGCGAGACTGGCTGAGCTGTTGGCGCTTGAGGAGAAACTGTCACGCCCGGGAAGCGATGTGACATTAGATGATCAATTTTATGAAGAGCCGCAAGCCGCTCCCGTTGCCGTACCAATGGGGAAATTTGCGATGTACGCTGCCTGGCAGCCTGATGCCGACTTTCAGCGTCAGGCTGCTTTATGGGGTGTAGCGTTGAGAGAGCCGGTTACTGCTGAAGAGCTGGCCTCATTTGTTGCCTACTGGCAGGCTGAAGGAAAAGTCTTTCACCATATTCAGTGGCAGCAAAAACTGGCGCGCAGCATTCAGATTGGACGGGCCAGCAATGGCGGAATGCCAAAGCGCGATGTGAACAGCGTCAGTGAACCTGACAGCCACATTCCACCGGGTTTTAGAGGATAACGATGAAAAACGTTGGCGACCTGATGAAACGTCTGCAAAAAATGATGCCACCTAATGTCGAGCCCGCATTTAAAACGGGCGAAGAACTGCTGGCATGGCAAAAAGAGCAAGGTGAAATTCGTGCCGCAGCGCTGGCCCGCGAAAACCGGGCTATGAAAATGCAGCGCACATTCAACCGTTCCGGTATCCGTCCGCTGCATCAGAACTGTTCGTTCGAAAACTATCGGGTAGAGTGCGAAGGTCAGATGAACGCCCTGAGCAAAGCCCGCCAGTATGTTGAAGAGTTTGACGGCAACATCGCCAGCTTTATCTTCTCCGGCAAACCCGGCACCGGCAAAAACCATTTAGCCGCCGCCATCTGCAACGAACTGCTACTGCGCGGCAAGTCGGTATTGATCATTACCGTGGCCGATATCATGTCGGCGATGAAAGAAACGTTCAGTAATCGTGAAACCAGCGAAGAACAGCTGCTCAACGATCTGAGCAATGTGGATCTGCTGGTGATCGACGAGATCGGCATGCAGACCGAATCCCGCTATGAAAAAGTGATCATTAATCAGATCGTCGATCGCCGTTCATCCTCAAAACGTCCGACCGGCATGTTAACTAACAGCAATATGGATGAAATGAACAAGCTGCTGGGTGAGCGCGTGATGGATCGTATGCGCCTTGGCAACAGTCTGTGGGTCATTTTTAACTGGGAAAGCTACCGTAGTCGGGTAACCGGGAAAGAGTATTAAGGTATTAGGACCACTCCTAAGACTGCCAGCGCTATACTGCGCTGAAAAGGCATAACACGAGTTGCATATAATGATGAAAACTACCAAACGTCTGCTGTGCTGTGCGCTTGCCGCCAGCACGCTCATCTCCACCAGCGTTTTCGCCGCCTCCTGGCAGGATTCGCTCTCCAGCGCGGCCAGTGAGCTGAGCAAACAAAGCTCCGGCTCGCAAAGCAGCTCGTCGCTCTCTTCCCTGACCAGCCTGCTGAATGGCAGCAATCAGTCGTTGACCTCCAGCAGCATGAATAACGCAGCCGGGATCCTTGAATATTGCGCGAAACAGAAGCTGGCTTCGGTCACCGACGCGCAAAACGTCAAAAACCAGGTAATGGATAAACTGGGACTCAGCGCGCCTGAGCAGAAGCAAGACACCAACTATATGGACGGTATTCAGGGGCTGCTCAACGCCAAAGATGGTCAACAGCTGGACCTGAACACAATTGGCAACAGCTCGCTGGCGAAGCAGGTAAAAACCAAGGCCTGCGATCTGGTGTTAAAACAGGGCATGAACTTCATTTCCTGACGCACGACATGCCGCGTATAACCTGCGCGGCATCTATTTGTTTTCGACAATACATTCACATTCCAAATAAACAGTCTTTCCCCACAAAAACGCGCATATCTAAACCAATTCTGAATAACAACGTAATTTAATGTCACTACAATTGCAGCAATGTAACAACGCTATTACATTGTTCTCTCACCAAATGATTAGCCTGCCAGGCAGTTGCCCGGTTTACTGAGGATCGACCGTTGTCAGAATTAATCTCCATCACTCTGTTTCTCGCTTCAGTGCTGATTTATGCCTGGAAAGCGGGTCGCAACACCTGGTGGTTTGCCGCCACGTTAACGGTGCTGGGGATTTTTATTGTCTTGAATATCACGCTTTATGCCAGTGACTATTTCACCGGCGACGGGATCAATGACGCGGTTCTCTATACGCTGACCAACAGCCTGACCGGCGCGGGTATCGGCAAATATATTCTGCCGGGCGTTGGGATCGCGCTGGCGCTGACGACCGTTTTTGTCGCTCTCGGCTGGATCCTACGCCGCCGTCGCCATCATCCACATCATGTGGGTTACAGTCTGCTGGCCCTGCTGCTGGCGCTGGCCTCCGTTGACGCCAGCCCGGCATTTCATCAGATAACCGAACTGGTGAAGTCGCAGTCACGCGATGGCGATCCGGATTTCCCGACGTATTATAAAGAGCCATCGAAAACCATTCCCAATCCGAAGCTGAACCTGGTGTATATCTACGGTGAGAGCCTCGAACGCACCTATTTTAATAACGACGCATTCCCGGATCTGACCCCGGAACTCGGCGCGTTGAAAAACGAAGGTCTGGATTTCAGCAACACCATGCAGCTGCCGGGTACGGATTACACCATCGCGGGCATGGTCGCCTCCCAGTGCGGAATTCCGCTGTTTGCGCCGTTTGAAGGCAACGCCTCTGCGTCGGTTTCAAGTTTCTTCCCTAACAATATTTGTCTGGGCGATATCCTGAAAAACTCCGGCTATCAGAACTACTTTGTGCAGGGTGCCAACCTGCGCTTTGCTGGCAAAGACGTGTTCCTGAAATCTCACGGCTTTGACCATCTGTATGGTGCGGAAGAGTTAAAAAGCGTGGTGGCGGACTCGACCTATCGTAACGACTGGGGCTTCTACGACGATACCGTGCTGGACGAAGCGTGGAAAAAATTCGAAGAGCTTTCGCGCTCGGGCCAGCGTTTTTCACTATTTACCCTGACCGTGGATACCCATCATCCGGATGGATTTATCTCCCGTAGCTGCAACCGTAAACGTTATGACATCGACGGGAAGGCCAACCAATCGTTCAGCGCGGTCAGCTGCAGCCAGGAAAACATTGCCGAATTTATCAATAAAATCAAAGCATCGCCGTGGTTTAAAGATACCGTTATCGTGGTGTCTTCCGATCATCTGGCGATGAACAACACCGCATGGAAGTATCTGAACAAGCAGGACCGCAACAACCTGTTCTTCGTACTGCGCGGCGATCAACCGCAACAGGACACGCTGGCGGTAAAGCGTAACACGATGGATAACGGCGCAACGGTACTGGATATTCTCGGCGGCGATAACTTTATCGGCCTTGGCCGCAGCAGCTTGTCGAGCGAATCCGTCTCGGAAGTGTTCCTGAACATCAAAGAAAAAATGCTGGCGTGGAAGCCCGATATCATTCGCCTGTGGAATTTCCCGAATGAGATGAAAGAGTTCACCGTCGACCAGGACAAAAATATGATCTCTTTCTCCGGCAGTCATTTCCGCCTGCCGCTGCTGCTGCGCGTATCGGACAAACGCGTCGAGCCGCTGCCGGAAAGCGAATACTCGGCCCCGCTGCGCTTCCAACTGGCAGATTTCGCCCCACGCGATAACTTCGTCTGGGTCGATCGCTGCTACAAAATGGCACAACTGTGGGCGCCGGAGCTGGCACTCTCTACCGATTGGTGCGTATCACAGGGGCAACTGGGCGGACAACAAATCGTACAGCACGTCGATAAAGCCAAGTGGAAAAGTAAAACCGTATTTAAAGACACGGTAATCGACATGGAGCGCTATAAAGGTAACGTCGATACGCTGAAAATTGTCGATAACGACATTCGCTACAAAGCAGATAGCTTCGTTTTCAACGTGGCGGGCGCGCCGGAAGAGGTCAAACAGTTTAGCGGCATTTCACGCCCCGAATCCTGGGGACGCTGGTCCAATGCGCAGCTCAGCGAAGAAGTAACGATTGAGTACAAAGCCCCGCTACCGAAGAAATTCGATCTGGTCATTACCGCGAAAGCCTTCGGTGACAATGCCAATCGTCCGATCCCCGTGCGCGTTGGCAACGAGGAGCAGACGCTGGTGTTAGGCCATGATGTCAGCACCACCACCTTACATTTTGATAACCCGGCGGATGCCGATACGCTGGTAATTGTTCCACCCGATCCGGTCGCCACCAACGAGGGCAATATTCTCGGTCACTCACCGCGTAAGCTGGGGATCGGGATGGTTGAAATCAAAGTAGTGGCTCAGGGTTCGTAACATGAAAGGCCTGATAGCGCTTTGCTTATCAGGCCTATCGTGAACCGAATGTATTGTCTGAAAAAAAACAGCGCCCAACACCACACCGGGCGCTGCATGGCAACCTTATTCCAGACCGTTCACCGTCTGGCGCATACCCTGTACCAGAATCATCTCCAGATTGGCCGTCACCTGCCCGGCAAGGCCAGGTAGCAACGTCAAATCCTCTCCCCAGTGCGCCGCATCGCCAAGCACGGCATCCACCAGTTCACGCAGCGTTAAATCATTGCCTACTCGCTGCCACAGGCTGGCATACAGGCTTACCCACTGTTCATCATCCTGTATCGGATAGCGTTCCCCGTCGCGCTCTGCACGATAAAACGCCAGCAGCGCAGCGAGGGCAAACGTTAACCGCACGGGCCAGCGCCCATTGTGCTGACCCGCCAGCAGCTGCGGCAAAATTCGGGTGCGGAATTTGGTCATCCCATTAAGCGCAATGGAAAGCAACTGGTGGCGAATGTAGGGGTTCTGAAAACGCCCGCTCATCGCGTCGGCAAATTCACGCAATTCGTCCGCCGGGAGATCCAACACCGGAATAATCTCCTCACTAATCGCCCGCTCGACAAAGAGGCGGACATCAGCATCCTGCATCGCCTCGCCAACGGTCTCCAGCCCGCACAGCCACGCGACCGGCACCAGAGCCGTATGCGCACCATTGAGGATAGCGACCTTGCGCTCTTTGTACGGTTTGATATCACTCACCACACGGATATTCAGCGGACACTGCGCCAGCTTCAGCTCCTCTGCCAGCCACTGCGGTCCCTGGATCACAAACAGGTAAAAATGCTCCGCGGTATCGAGAAACGCATCGTGATAGCCTAGCGTAGCCTCCAGCGCAGCGGCTTCTTCGCGCGGATAGCCGGTGACAATACGGTCGACCAGCGTGGAACAGAACGTGTTTGCCGTCTCCACCCAGTCGGCAAATGCCGGAGGAAGTTGCCACTCCTGCGCATACCGCAGCACCAGGGTTTTGAGCGCCTCACCGTTATAGTCGATAAGCTCGCACGGGATAATTACCCACCCCTTATCCACCGCGCCCGCAAAGTGGTTAAAACGCTCCAGCAGCAGGCGTGTCAGCTTGGCCGGAAAACTCACCGGCGGCGCATCATCCACACGGTCCGCTGCGTGATAGCTAATTCCGGCTTCGGTGGTATTCGAAAACACAAAACGGATGTCCGCATTGTGCGCCAGCGCCAGATACGCCGCGAAATCCTGATACGGGTTGATTTCGTTATTCACCGAACGGATAAGCCGTGCCTCACTCACTGCCTCACCCTGCTCGTTAAGCCCGCGTATCAGCGTGGTATACAGCCCGTCCTGGGTATTCAGCGACGGCGGAAAATCGGTATTGATCGGGCGAACGATGGTCACGCCAGCGTTCAGATCGGTTTGCTCGTTGAGGATATCCAGTTGCCAGTCAACAAACGCCCGCAGGAAGTTACCTTCACCAAACTGGATCACGCGCGTTGGGTAGCTGGCCCCCGGAAAATCACGTCGATTCAATGTCTTCATCGCATTTCCCCTCTCAGAACGTGATCACGCCTTTAATCAGCTCACGGTTGTTAATCACATCCCGTTCGTAGATTTCTGCCAGTGTGGCAAACGCGTAACGGTGCGTGAGCATCATGTCGGCGGTAAGTTTGCCTTCCGACATCAAACGGCCCACTTTGGCGAAATCTTCCGGCGTGGCGTTGCGGCTGCCCATCATGGTGGTCTCTTTCTTGTGGAACTCAGGGTCAGAGAACTGCAAATCGCCTTTGAACAGCCCAACGAAAACGATGCTGCCGCCATGACGAATCAGATTCACCGTGTTGTTCATCGCATGCTGATTCCCCGTGGCATCAATAACCTTTTGCGCCAACGAACCGCCAAACTGGTCACGCAACTGCGTATCAAAATCTTCAGCGGATGGGTCGATAACCGGGAGTCCCAACCGGGAAGACACGTGCTCCCGGCGTGCTGGACTGGTATCGGCGACCACCACCTGTGCGCCATCGGCTTTGGCAATCGCTGCCGCCCCCAGACCAATCGGACCCGCGCCGACCACCAGCACCTGCTCACCCGGAGCCACCGCCGCCCGGCGTACCGCATGAGCGCTGATAGCGTAAGGCTCAATCAGCGCCGCCGCCTGCGGGTCAATCCCCTGCGCATCCAGCAGGTTGGTCACCGGAACGGACAGATATTCACTGAAACCGCCATCCTGGTGCACGCCAATCACTGAAATCTTCTCGCAGCAGTTGGTGCGCCCGCTCAGGCATGCCGGACACTGCTGGCAGGCCACGTAAGGAATAACCGCCACCTGCTGACCATTTTTCAGATTCTGTATATTCTTACCCAGACCGACAATTTCCCCACATATTTCATGCCCTAATACACGCGGGTAGCTGAAAAAAGGTTGATTGCCACCCCAGGCATGAATATCGGTACCACAAATCCCTACCGACTTAATTTTAATTAATGCTTCACCCTCACCCGGAATAGGTATTTCGCGCTCTTTCCAGACTAATTTTTTAGGTTCCTGGCAAATCAACGTATTCATCGTAGACATGATTCTGCTCTCCTGTTTTTTTGTTGCCTCAGATATCAACGAAAATAAAAAAGACGGAGAAAGCAGAAACACAATCTGTGAATTCCAGCGCATAAAAATGTTTTAAATCGGGTTTTAATAGATAAAAAGGAGAAGCCATGAGCCGTTCGCAGAACTTACGCCACAATGTGATTAACCAGATAATCGATGATATGGCGCGTGGTCATATCCCTTCTCCACTCCCCTCACAAAGCGCACTGGCGGAGATGTACAACATCAGCCGCACCACCGTGCGCCATATGCTGAGCCACTTAAGCGAGTGCGGCGTTCTGACCCAGGTCGGCAGCCACTATGTCATCGTGCGAAAACCCGACCATGACGATGGTTTTGCCTGCACCACCGCCTCCATGACCGAGCAAAACCGGATTTTTGAACAGGCGTTTTTCACTATGATCAACCAGCGACAGCTGCGTGCAGGCGAGAGCTTCTCCGAACTGCAGCTTGCCAGAGCCGCAGGCGTCAGCCCGGTGGTAGTGCGGGAATATCTTTTAAAATTCGAGCGTTACAACCTGATTAAAAATGAAAAACGTGGTCAGTGGAGCATGAAGCAGTTCGATCAGGCCTATGCGGAACAGTTGTTTGAACTCAGAGAGATGCTGGAAACGCATTCTCTGCAGCATTTCCTCAATCTGCCGGACGATGACCCGCGTTGGTTGCAGGCTAAAACGCTGCTGGAGCGCCATCGGATCCTGCGCGACAGCATTGGCAGCAGCTTTCGCATGTTCTCGCAGTTAGATCGTGAGTTCCATGCTTTGCTACTCTCTGCTGCCGATAATGTATTTTTTAATCAATCACTTGAAATTATCTCCGTGATTTTCCACTTCCACTATCAGTGGGATGAGAGCGACCTTAAGCAGCGTAACATCATTGCCATTGATGAGCATATGACCATCCTCAGCGCGCTGATCTGTCGCAGCGACCTGGATGCCACCCTGGCGCTCTGTAACCATTTGAATTCAGCCAAACAATCGATGATTCGCTCCATCAACCAGGATCGTACCGTCGCGCATTAAGTACCGATAAAAAACAGCAAATCATTACCGGGAGCACGATTTTATAAAAATAAAAACGCCTGAAAAATACCTCTTGCCTATGCTCACGCTAAGTCGACTGCATTAAAAATTTTTGTGAGCGGTGATGAGCAAATTGATTCATCACTGGTATTTTTTCAATACTGCACAGTCCTGCTGTGTGAAAAATAAATTATTGAGGTTCAGGAGTCCGGCGTGGAAAAAAATAATATTACCCTCGACCCAAGTTCTTCGTTTGGCACGTCGTCATCTGCGGATATTAATGTTCCGCCTGAGGGCATGGTGCAACGCAGTAGCCGAATTAAACGTATCCAGACCACAGCAATGATTTTATTATTTTTTGCTGCGGTGATTAATTACCTCGACCGCAGCTCACTGTCTGTCGCCAACTTAACGATTCGTGAAGAACTGGGGCTGAGCGCCACGCAAATCGGCGTGCTGCTGTCGGTATTCTCTCTCGCTTACGGTATTGCGCAACTGCCCTGCGGTCCGCTGCTGGATCGCAAAGGTCCGCGCATTATGCTGGGACTGGGGATGTTCTTCTGGTCGCTGTTTCAGGCGATGTCCGGCATGGTGCACAGCTTCACCCAGTTTGTGTTGGTGCGTATCGGGATGGGGATCGGCGAAGCGCCAATGAACCCGTGCGGCGTAAAGGTCATCAACGACTGGTTTAACATCAAAGAGCGCGGCCGCCCGATGGGATTATTCAACGCCGCCTCCACCATCGGGGTTGCCATTAGCCCGCCGATTCTGGCTGCCATGATGCTGGTAATGGGCTGGCGCTGGATGTTCATCACCATTGGCGTGCTGGGTATTTTCCTCGCCATCGGCTGGTACATGCTGTATCGCAACCGCGAGCAAATTGAGCTGAGCGCCACGGAACAAGCGTACCTGAACGCCGGTAGCGTCAATGCCCGCCGCGATCCGCTGAGCTTTGCCGAATGGCGCAGCCTGTTCCGCAACCGTACCATGTGGGGCATGATGCTGGGCTTTAGCGGCATCAACTATACCGCATGGCTATACCTGGCCTGGCTGCCGGGCTACCTGCAAACCTCCTACAACCTGGATTTAAAAAGCACCGGATTAATGGCGGCGATCCCGTTCCTGTTTGGCGCAGCCGGCATGCTGATTAACGGTTTTGTCACCGACTGGCTGGTGAAAGGCGGTATGGCACCGATTAAGAGCCGTAAGATTTGTATTATCGCCGGGATGTTCTGCTCTGCAGCCTTCACCTTCGTCGTGCCGCAGGCCACAACGTCAATGGCCGCCGTGTTACTGATCGGTATGGCGCTGTTCTGTATCCACTTCGCAGGTACCTCGTGCTGGGGTCTGATCCACGTCGCCGTCGCCTCACGTATGACCGCTTCCGTGGGCAGTATCCAGAACTTTGCCAGCTTTATCTGCGCGTCGTTCGCACCGATCGTCACCGGTTTTATTGTTGATACCACCAACTCTTTCCGCCTGGCGCTGATCATCTGCGGCTGCGTCACCATGGTGGGTGCCCTCGCCTACATCTTCCTGGTTCGCCAACCCATCAGCGATCCGCGTAAAGATTAATCCTCCAGATGCCCGATAACACCGCGTTTATCGGGCATGTTATGCTCCTCGTATGAACATCACCTTGCGCGCTACTACTCTGGCAGACACTGCCGCTCTTCCCGCCATCGAACGATCTGCGGGGCAACGTTTTTTACGCATCCCCGAACTGGCGTGGATTGCTGAAGACCAGATTTTATCGGCTGCTCAGCATCAGGCTTTTGCCGCCGCTGGCATGAGCTGGCTGGCGCAGGTCGATGCGCTTCCGGTCGGTTTTTTGGTTGCCGAAACGCTGGGGTCATCGCTGTTTATTGCTGAACTGTCGCTGCATCTGGAGTGGCAGGGAAAAGGAATTGGCCGCAGATTGATTGAGTATGTTGCCGAACAGGCGCGCGCGAAAGGTTACACGTCTCTCACGCTGACCACCTTCCGCAATGTGCCGTGGAATGCGCCATGGTACGCGCGACTGGGATTTGAAATGCTGGCTGACGAGACTCTGCCTGCAAAGTTGCGCCAGAAAAGAGAAGAGGAAGCGGCGCATGGACTGGCATTTGAATCGCGCTGCGCCATGCACCTGATGTTGCGCTAATTGCCCGATGGCGGCTACGCCTTATCGGGCCTACGTAACATTTCCGGCAACCACGTAACTTTCCCGTAGCCCAGATAAGCGATAGTGCCATCCGGCAACCACGTATCTTTCCCCGTAGGCCGGATAAGCGATAGCGCCATCCGGCAACCACGTAACTTTCCCGTAGGCCGGATAAGCGATAGCGCCATCCGGCATCACAGGCTTAGAACGTTTCCCAGTTATCCCCGGCATCCGTTACCGCGGCTTTGCGCGGCTGGACCGTTGAAACCGGTTTAGCGGCCGCAACGTCACGCGCGCGCTGTTGGTCATGCTGAATACGGAACACGGCAACGGCCTGAGTAAGGCGGCTAGCCTGCTCTTCCAGCGCCGCAGCGGCGGCGGCGGATTCTTCCACCAGCGAGGCGTTCTGCTGCGTCACGCGATCCATCTCGGCAACGGCCAGACCCACCTGGTCAATACCGCGGCTCTGTTCATCAGAAGCAGAGGCGATTTCACCCATGATATCGGTCACGCGGGTTACCGCATTGACGATCTCATCCATGGTTTCACCGGCGCTTTCTACCAGGGTTGAACCGACATCCACGCGGCTGACCGAGTCTTCAATCAGGCTCTTGATCTCGCGCGCGGCCTGCGCACTACGCTGGGCCAGGTTACGAACCTCACCCGCAACCACCGCAAAACCACGCCCCTGCTCGCCCGCACGCGCGGCTTCTACTGCGGCGTTGAGCGCCAGAATGTTGGTCTGGAAGGCAATCCCGTCGATGACGCTGATAATGTCGGCGATTTTCTGCGAACTGGACGCGATGTCACGCATGGTTTGCACCACGTTATCCACCACTTTGCCGCCTTTCTGCGCGGTTTCAGAAGCACTCAGCGCCAAATGGCTGGCCTGACGCGCGTTTTCGGCGTTCTGCTTCACGGTCGCCGTCAGCTGTTCCATGCTGGCTGCGGTTTCTTCCAGAGATGCAGCCTGCTGCTCGGTACGGGAGGAGAGATCGTTATTGCCCATCGCAATCTCGCTGGCCCCACTGTAAATCGCGTTGGCACCGTTACGCACGTCACCCACGGTATTCATCAGCTCACCCTGCATGTGACGCAGGCTTTCCGCCAGTTGCCCAATCTCGTTGGACCCTTCCACTTCAATACGTTTCACCAGGTCACCGCTGGCGATATGACGAATGCTGTCGATCAGACGGTTCATAGGAGAGATAAGGGTCAGCTTGATACCAAACCAGACCGCAATAATCGCCGCCAGTACGGTAATCAGCACGCAGATCAGCACCCACATCGCCTGGCTGTAAGAGCTGTTGTTATCTTCCACCGCGATGTCATACAAGCGATCATTCTGCTGCATGTAACTCATGTACTGCTTCTCAAAGCCATCCTGATAGCTCTGCGTCGGTTGATCAAAGAACGCGTTGATCTTCCCGTCACCCAGTAACTGGATCAGCTCCGCCAGCGCGCCGTGGTAGATGTCATAGGTGCGATTGATCTCCTGGAAAGCGGCTTCGCTTTGACGCGGATCGCGTGGGAGCGACTCGTAAATCGCCCAGTTTTTTTCCGTCAGCTTCAGCGCCGTACTCGCCACCTGCATCAGCTCGGCAACGGTCGCGCCGCTGCCGATATTGCTCTGATCCATCATGTAGCGAATGCCTGCCCGGTTCAGGGTGTTACGCGTTTGCAGCAGCTCAACCCAGGTGGCGTTCAGCGCAGACTGTTGCTGGCGAATGGTTTGCAGAACGGTAAAGTTCTCTTTGTCATTCTTAAGTGAGTTAAAAAACAAGCCGCCAGAGGCGAGCTGTAAAAGGCCAAATAGCGCCAATACCAGCAGTAAGCTGGTAACAATCTTCATTCGTTTTAACATGTTTTCTCTTTCCGCTAGACAGATGTCAGAATTTTCGGCCTGGAAAGGGAAAACTTTATGAAATTTGTGCTAGTTGAATCGATCTCAGCATCGACGATTCATCGATCCACGCCGTCTGCCAAAGCGCTAAGCGGGTTTATTAGTGATCTCAATCACATAAATTTCCCCGTTCCCCCCGCAGTTTACCGCTCACTGACACTTGGGACCGCTTAAGCTGACATACAACCGCTCACTTATTTACCTTACTTTACGCGCGTAATTCTCTGGCAAGATCCCCCCAACATAGCAGTCAAATAACCTCCTCAAACACAAGATCAAACCCACGCGGCTTCGGCCAATTATTAATTAGATACCAGGTTTTACTATGGATACGAAAAAGATATTCAAGCACATACCCTGGGTGATTCTCGGAATCATCGGTGCATTCTGCCTCTCGGTAGTGGCATTACGTCGGGGTGAACACATTAGTGCCCTGTGGATCGTGGTCGCCTCAGTTTCTGTTTATCTGGTGGCCTATCGTTACTACAGCCTTTACATCGCCCAAAAGGTGATGAAACTTGACCCAACGCGTGCCACGCCGGCGGTCATCAATAATGACGGTCTGAACTACGTTCCAACCAACCGTAACGTATTGTTTGGTCACCACTTTGCCGCTATCGCAGGTGCAGGTCCGCTGGTTGGGCCGGTATTGGCTGCGCAGATGGGCTACCTGCCTGGTACGCTGTGGCTGCTGGCAGGCGTCGTGCTGGCCGGTGCGGTGCAGGACTTCATGGTGCTGTTTATCTCTTCCCGCCGTAACGGTGCATCTCTGGGTGAGATGATCAAAGAAGAGATGGGCCCGATACCGGGAACCATTGCGCTGTTCGGCTGCTTCTTAATCATGATCATCATCCTCGCAGTACTGGCGTTGATCGTAGTGAAAGCATTGGCAGAAAGCCCGTGGGGTGTGTTCACCGTCTGCTCAACCGTACCTATCGCGTTGTTCATGGGGATCTACATGCGATTCCTGCGACCGGGACGCGTGGGCGAAGTGTCGGTGATTGGTATTGTGCTGCTGGTTGCCTCTATCTACTTCGGCGGCGTGATTGCGCACGACCCGTACTGGGGCCCGGCGCTGACCTTTAAAGACACCACCATTACCTTTACCCTGATCGGCTACGCATTTATCTCTGCGCTGCTGCCGGTATGGCTGATCCTCGCCCCGCGCGACTATCTGGCTACCTTCCTGAAAATCGGCGTTATCGTCGGTCTGGCGGTGGGGATTGTTATCCTCAACCCGGAACTGAAAATGCCGGCAATGACGCAGTACGTTGATGGTACTGGCCCGCTGTGGAAAGGCGCTCTGTTCCCGTTCCTGTTCATCACCATCGCGTGTGGTGCGGTATCTGGCTTCCACGCGCTGATTGCTTCCGGTACCACACCGAAGCTGCTGGCCTGTGAAACCGACGCGCGCTTTATCGGTTACGGCGCGATGCTGATGGAATCCTTTGTCGCAATTATGGCGCTGGTTGCCGCGTCTATCATCGAACCAGGTCTGTACTTCGCGATGAACACCCCGCCTGCGGGCCTTGGCATCACCATGCCGAACCTGCATGAAATGAGCGGCGAAAACGCACCGCTGATTATGGCGCAGTTGAAAGACGTCACCGCACATGCGGCAGCGACCGTCAGCTCCTGGGGCTTCGTCATTTCGCCTGAGCAGATCCTGCAAACCGCGAAAGACATCGGTGAACCGTCCGTTCTGAACCGCGCAGGTGGCGCACCGACGCTGGCTGTTGGTATCGCTCACGTGTTCCACAAAGTGCTGCCGATGGCTGATATGGGCTTCTGGTACCACTTCGGTATTCTGTTCGAAGCGCTGTTCATCCTGACCGCACTGGATGCCGGTACCCGTTCTGGCCGCTTTATGCTGCAGGATTTACTGGGTAACTTCGTGCCGTTCCTGAAGAAAACCGACTCCCTGATTGCGGGTATCATCGGTACTGCGGGCTGCGTAGGCCTGTGGGGTTACCTGCTGTATCAGGGCGTTGTTGACCCGCTGGGCGGCGTTAAGAGCCTGTGGCCGCTGTTCGGTATCTCTAACCAGATGCTGGCTGCCGTGGCACTGGTTCTGGGCACCGTGGTGCTGGTTAAAATGCAGCGCACCAAATACATCTGGGTTACCGTTGTTCCGGCTGTATGGCTGCTTATCTGCACCACCTGGGCGCTGGGTCTGAAACTGTTCAGCACCAACCCGCAGATGGAAGGCTTCTTCTTCATGGCGAATCAGTACAAAGAGAAGATTGCTAACGGCGGCGAACTGACCGCTCAGCAGATTGCCAACATGAACCACATCGTCGTCAACAACTACACCAACGCAGGTCTGAGTATTCTGTTCCTGGTGGTGGTGTACAGCATCATTTTCTACGGGTTCCGTACCTGGCAGAAAGCCCGCGCCATCAACGGTCGCTCTGATAAAGAGACACCGTATGTACCGGTGCCGGAAGGCGGCGTGAAGACCTCTTCACACCACTAACCTGAAGCCGGGTGGCGCACAGCGCTCCCGGCCTCAATCACTTAGTGCCGCAGGCGTAATTGGCGCAGTCAGTTTGGCCGCGGACAGCGCGCAGCAACCGGAGCGTACACACAGTACGTGAGGATTGCGAGCACTGCCCGCGGTCAAAATGGCAAGTGAAATAGCCTGCATCCACGAGCTCAACATATATCCGGGGCGTTCCATGTTTGGTACTTTAGGTCAGGCAAAGAAGTATCTCGGTCAGGCGGCAAAGATGCTGATTGGCATTCCGGACTACGACAACTACGTCGAGCACATGAAGACCAACCATCCCGATAAGCCGTACATGACCTACGAAGAATTCTTCCGCGAGCGCCAGGAAGCCCGCTACGGTAGCGGCGGAAGCAGTTGCTGTTAGAAGGAGAAGTGAATGACCCCGATTGCAGTTACCCTACTCACCGGTTTTCTTGGCGCGGGTAAAACCACCCTGCTGCGCCATATTCTCAACGAGCAGCACGGTTACAAGATTGCCGTTATCGAAAACGAATTCGGTGAAGTCTCGGTGGACGATCAGCTGATTGGCGATCGCGCCACGCAGATCAAAACCCTGACCAACGGCTGTATTTGCTGTACCCGCTCCAGTGAACTGGAAGACGCATTGTTAGACCTGCTCGACAACCTCGACAAAGGCGCCATCAATTTCGACCGTCTGGTGATCGAGTGCACCGGCATGGCCGACCCCGGCCCGATTATTCAGACCTTTTTCTCCCATGAAGTGATTTGCGAACGCTACCTGCTGGACGGCGTAATTGCGCTGGTTGACGCGGTACATGCCGACGAGCAGATGAACCAGTTCACTATCGCCCAGTCGCAGGTAGGCTACGCAGACCGGATCCTGCTGACCAAAACCGACGTCGCAGGTGAAAGTGAAAAACTGCGTGAGCGCCTGGCGCGCATCAACGCCCGTGCACCGATTTACACCGTGACGCATGGTGATATCGACCTCTCCCTGCTGTTCGATACCAACGGTTTTATGCTGGAAGAGAACGTAGTCAGCGCCAAACCGCGCTTCCACTTTATCGCCGACAAGCAAAACGATATCTCCTCGATCGTCGTCGAGCTGGATTACCCGGTCAACATTAGCGACGTGTCGCGAGTGATGGAAAACCTGCTGCTGGAATCCGCCGAGAAGCTGCTGCGCTACAAAGGTATGCTGTGGATTGAAGGCGAGCCAAACCGCCTGCTGTTCCAGGGCGTCCAGCGCCTGTACAGCGCCGACTGGGACCGCCCGTGGGGCGACGAGCAACCGCACAGCCAACTGGTGTTTATCGGCATTAATTTGCCGGAAGACGAGATCAGAGCCGCGTTTGCGGGATTGAAGAAGTAATCCCCTGCTGAATTGCCCGGTGGCGCTACGCTTACCGGGCCTGGAAATAGCACTTCCCCGTAGGCCGGATAAGGCACAGCCGCCATCCGGCACTTGCCCCCACTCACTCGGTAATCACAAACCGCGTCGCGGCAAAGCAGTTCAAAACCCGGTGCACCAGAAATACCATGGTGAGCGTTGCCACCAGCGCGACGGTGACGGAGGTGATGCGGTACAGATCGCTGAATACCAGGTCCTGATCCGGGTGCAGGTTCTGGCCAAACATAATGCCGATGGTAGTGATACTGGCAAAACCCACGCCTGCCCCGACTTTTTCCATTACGTGCAGGCGGGCACTGAACGCCAGCCCGAGGCCAATCAGCGGCATCATCAGCAGCATATGGTTGCTGAAATCATAGATAAGCAGTTGCACCAGCAGAATATACAGGCAGGCCAGCACCACGCCGACCACGCGCCAAATCGAGCTGATCACAGCGCCACGGTAGTGCATCGGAAACAGGATCAAAATGCCGGCCATCAGCGCCGACAGCGAATCACTCAAATCGCAGATCTGGAAGACCACAAAAATCATCGTCGCCACCGTGCCGGAAAGCAGCGATTCATGGCGCACCCGGGCGGCATCTTTCTCAATGCGCGGCGGTGGCTGGCGGGGTTCCACGTCCGGGATCAGATAATGCAGCAGCGCGCTCAGCGCCACCGCCATGACGCAGGCTTCCATATTGGAGAACATCAGCGTATGCCAGTTGGTGGTGGGATAGCTCATAAAGTTGAGCATCGTACTCTGGCACACCACGCCCATCGAACCGAGCAGAAACAGCGGTCCTTTGCTCATAAAACGAAAACGCATCACATACAGGCCGAACACCACCAGTGTCATAACCAGCGGCCACTGTGAAAGATAACCGACGATCAGCACCATTTCAACGCAGTTCACCGCCGCGCTGAACACGAACTGTGTTGCCACATGGCGGTTGAATACCGGTACCAGCGACAGCAGCATCAGCGGATAAACCACAAAGAACACGCCGTACTGCACGTTGTAGAAGGTCGAAATACTCAGCGCGATTGTCCCGGCAACGGAGATACGCAGGGTCTGGCGAAAATCATTGGCGGTGTAGACAATATTCCCGTGCGGCGTAAAGACGTGGGCCAGCGTGTTAATAGACATAATGTAGCCAGCTAACGAGGTGGATCTGCGCCCCGGCAAAGGTGCGGGCGAACACGCCCTCGCTGTTATACAGCTGTACCGTGGCGCGCGCCCCGGTCGGTAACGGCGTGTCAAGCGGTTCGTTCAGCGCGACGTGAATGCGCATACGCTGGGCATCGCGCACCCAGCGGGTGGACTGTTCCGGTTGCGACAGCTGGCCATTAACCTGTTCCTGGCCCGCCAGAATACCGGCATCGCTGCTGGTGACGCGGGCAGAGAAAACCTTGCCCGGCATGGCGTCGAACACCACGGCGGCATCGGTATCCACTTTAGTGTGGCGCAGACTTTTCTCGCGAAAGTCGGCCACGATATCGGTCTGATGGCTGACCAGCGCCAGTAGCGGCGTGGCGGCAGTGGCGTAAAGTCCGGGGCTAAGCTGGAGGTTACTCACCGTGCCGTCGGTCTGGGCATATACTTTGCTCCAGCCGAGGTTCAGCTGCGCCTCTTCCAGCGTGTTACGGTATTTTTGCAGCGTTACGTTACGTTTGTCATCGAGCTCTCCGCGCTGGATCAGCAGGTTCTGAATACTGGCATTCAGCGCCGCCACCGACTGCTCGCTGGTTTGCCAGGCGGTACGCACCTTGTCGAGATCGGATTGCGACACGTTCTGCATGGCGCTCAGGCGCTGATAGCGGTCTAAGGTGGTCTTATCGTTGCGGGCGTTGAATTGCGCGGTGCGCAGGTTGGCACGGGCAGAGGCGATCTGCGCATCCAGCTGTTGGTTACTCAGCTTCGCCTGCTCAAGGGCAATTTGCGCAGCCTCGACCTTATTGATAAATGGCGTCGGATCCAGTTCGTACAGCAAATCGCCCTTCTTCACCTGGCTATTGTTATGCACATGCACCTGCGAGACGTAGCCGGAAACGCGTGAGGAAACGGGCGTTACCACACGCATCACCGTGGAGTCCGGCGTCAGCGGGATCCAGATATCGGCAACGATAAACCAGGCGAATATTACCAGGAAAGCGGCAATACTCACCCTTACCCAACGGGCAAATTTTTGTTCTGGGGTCATCATAGTTTTTTAGTGTTGATTGTCTTCTTCGCGGATTGTCCGCAGATTGCAGGCGATTTGATTGAGCGTGGCGCTGAAGGAAGCGAGTTCCGCCTCAGGGATGGTGTAGGTGACGCGATGTTGGTATGTCTCTATCACCCGGTTAAGTTCTTCAAGCCTTGAGCGGCCTTGCGCGGTCAGCGTTAACAGTCGGATGCGTTTGTCATAAGGCGATGTGGAACGCAGTAGGTAGCCCTGCTTTTCCAGTAGTGTGAGGGTGCGCATCAGCGGCGGCAGTTCAATGCCCTGCACCTCCGCCAGTTCACTGACCGAGACGTTGTCTCCTAGTTGATACAGCTGCATCAATACCGTCCAGCTTGATTGCGTCAGGCCAGTATCGGTGATGGCAGCATCAATAATGGCCCGCCACTGGCGCACCACCATCGCCATGCGCATCCCCATCGGACGGCGGGCAAACAGTTCATCTTCAGTCATCTTACTTCCCCTCATCGCTGAAAAGAAAATAATACTTATCAGGATAAGTATCAAGAAACAGACTATCAACAAGCATGAATTGATAAACACCGTGAATATAAAAGAGGCCGGATGCGCTAACACCCGGCCTCGGTCGATAGAAAATAATTACTCCACCTGATCGCGTCGCAGCCCGACGTCCCGCAACCGCTCATCGCTCATCTGTTGCAATAGGCGCCGCGTTTGCGCCCGCAGCCGCCACGCCTTGTATGCCCGCCAGATCAGTACAAACCCAATAAACGGCTGTTTTGCTTTATTCTCGTGAAATTCCATACCTTGCCTCCCCGCCTTGCCAGAGGCTTTATCTTCACGGATCTGGCCCAAAACAATACAGACTCAAAAAGTACTTTTATTTAACATACAGATTGGTTAAAAAGAGTTCTGCATCGCTTTTTTCACGCCATTCTGTACTGGTTTTTTAATCTGTATGGTACCCATGAGGGATACAGCATGACGCGTTACCAACATCTGGCCAATCTGCTGGCCGAACGCATTGAGCAGGGGCTGTATCGCCATGGCGAAAAATTGCCTTCGGTGCGTAGCTTGAGTCAGGAACATGGGGTCAGTATCAGCACCGTCCAGCAGGCATATCAGACGCTGGAACAACTACAGCTGATCACACCGCAGCCGCGTTCCGGTTATTTTGTCGCACCGCAAAAAGCGCAGCCGCCGGTGCCGCCAATGTCGCGCCCGGTACAGCGTCCGGTCGAGATAACCCAGTGGGATCAGGTGCTGGACATGCTGGCAGGTCATGCGGATAAATCGATAATCCCTTTTAGCAGTGGCGTGCCAGATATCAATCAACCCAGCCTGAAGCCGCTGTGGCGCGAGCTAAGCCGCGTTGCGCAGCATAATCTCAAGGCGGTGCTGGGTTACGATGAATTACCTGGCTGCCGGGAATTGCGTCAACAGATTGCACGGCTGATGCTGGACGGCGGTTCGGTGGTCAATGCAGACGATATTGTGATCACCAGCGGCAGTCAGAGCGGAATGTCGCTGGCGCTGCTAACGGTTTGCCAGCCTGGCGATATTGTCGCCGTTGAATCACCGGCCTACTACGGCACGATGCAGCTACTGCGCGGCTTAGGGATCAAGGTGATTGAGATCCCAACCGATCCGGATACCGGGATCAGTGTTGAAGCGCTGGAGCTGGCGCTGGATCAGTGGCCGATCAAAGGTGTGCTGCTGGTTCCCAACTGCAACAACCCTCTCGGATTCATTATGCCGGATGCGCGTAAGCGGGCAGTGCTCGCCCTCGCCCAGCGCCACGACATCGTTATTTTTGAAGACGATGTGTATGGCGAACTGGCAACGGAGTACCCACGCCCGCGCACGATCCACTCCTGGGACAGCGACGGTCGGGTAATACTCTGCAGTTCGTTTACCAAATCCGTCGCCCCCGGACTGCGCGTGGGTTGGGTGGTGCCCGGTCGCTATTACAACAAGCTGCTGCACATGAAGTACGCCGTCATCGGCACTAACGTTCCCGCTACGCAACTGGCGGCGGCGACCTTTGTGCGCGAAGGTCATTATCATCGGCATATCCGGCGTATGCGCCAGATTTATCAGCGCAATATGGAGATCTACACCTGCTGGGTACGGGAATACTTCCCCTGCGGGATCTGCGTCACCCGACCGAAAGGCGGCTTTATGCTGTGGGTCGAGCTGCCGCTCCAGGTCGATATGGTCTGTGTCGCTAAGCAGCTCTGTCGCCTCAAAATCCAGGTTGCACCGGGTTCTCTGTTCTCCGCATCGGGGAAGTATCGCAACTGTGTGCGCATCAACTGCGCATTGCCGCCAAACGACAAGCATCGGGAAGTAATGCAGAAGCTCGGAGAGGCGGTAAAAACGGCAATAGAGTAGATCGAGCTGCCCGGCGCTTCCGGGCAGGCAATTAGGCAGTTTAAGCTATCTCTAATGGCTTAAACCCTGAATCTCTTCAGCGGAAAGTCGGGTGATTTTTTGTACCGTGCTGATATCGATGCCATCTGCCAGCATGGTGCGGGCAATACGCAGTGCCTCATCACGTCGCCCCTCTCGAAGCCCTTCCAGCCTGCCTTTTTGTAGTCCTGCCTCATGTAATCTGTCCGCGATCGCCATCAATTGCTCCTTGTGCTGCGGTGAACGTTCGGCAACCCCGCGAATAAACTCACTGAATCGAGGTGCATCGCCAGTTCGTAAAATATAATTAAACAGCGTCTTTATCTGAGTGTCATTAGTCAGTCCGGTAAGTAGCAGGGAAACAATTTGCTCGACCAATCCCATAAGATCGCGTTGACGGATATGTTTTTGGATTAACTCCAGCAGCGCCATACGTCGATGCTGCACAATTTCGTCATCCGGAATAACCGTAATATCCACCAGCGGAAACGCCGCAGCATACAGCTGACGAGCCAGCTTCGGGTTGGCAAACTCATCCAGCCAGCACAGCGAATAAGGGTACGGGCTTTTAGCGCCGTGATAAAACAGCATCGGCACCACCAGCGGCAACTGCTGATGCCCGGCATCTAAATGTTTCTGCATGGCCGCTACCGCATAGCGCATCAGTCTGAATGCCATATGCGCATCCGGTGTGCTTTGGTGTTCAATCACCACATAAATATATCCATCCCCATCCGTCGTTTTCACCGACCACAGCACATCGGAATAGTACGCACGTAAATTCTCTTCGATAAAACTGTCTGACTCGAGTTTAAGCGTCTGAAGATCGCAAAGCTCGCGCAGCAAAGCGGGAAGATGTATTTGCAGAAAATCCCGTGCAGTCTCAGGGTGACGTAAAAATGTTTTAAAAACCGCGTCATGCGGTGTTGAAGCGGAAGCTTTGTTCATGGCGATCCTTCACCTGAAAATAAGATGCCATGACTGTAGCGCCGGAAAACCACATCCTCCCCTGCAACTTTCTCTCTTTGCGAGACGATTTCCGGGATAACAACGCCCTTATGTAACGTCTGCATTTGTCTGGAACACGTCACGCAGAATCGCCATCTCAATGCGCATTCCCACTTTTTCACCACTCGGCCTGTGCTATAACAAATCATCACTTTCAGGGAGGACACGATGTGACGCATACCCGAGATATTCCACAATCGTTCTGGCGTGATGAGCAGTTGCCGTGGCTGGAACTGCGCAGCACCTGGCAAAGCCAGCAGGCCTATAAGCGGCATCACCACTCTCAGCTCTCGATTGGGGCAATTCTCGAGGGGGAAACGTGCTGTCTGTGCGATGGCGAGGAATACCATCTGCAGGTGGGCGATCTGATTGTGATACCGCCGCTGGCACCTCACAGCTGTAATCCTGTTAACGGACAGTTTCGCAGCTATCATATGCTTTATCTTGATGCCAAGTGGTGTCTTGCTAATCTGCCTGCACAGAACACCAATCAGCGGCTTTGCACGCCTGCTCCCGTTATCCGCGATGCGCAATTATTCCAGCGTTATATGCACCTTGTGACGCTTATGCCGCAACGCCAAACCGCACAAATAACGGATGCCGCGCAAACATTGCTTCACTCGCTGCCGTTACAGTCGGTCACACCAGAAAACCTAAGCGCAACCAGCCAGTATCTGCGCGAACGGTTGCAGTCCAGCCTGCTCGCGCCGCCCTCGCTCGATGAGCTGGCACATGAATGTCACATGCGTAAAGAGACGCTGATCCGTACCTTTAAGCAGGACACCGGGCTGACGCCAGGAAGTTATCTGAACATCATACGGATTGACTATGCTCGCCAGCGGCTGCGGGCCGGAGACGAAATTGCCGATGTCGGCTACCAGAGCGGGTTTGCCGACCAGAGCCATTTCCATCGCACCTTTGTTCGCTACACCGCCGCCACACCGCGCCAGTACGCGTTGGGACGATCAATATCAGACAATAATTAGCGCTGCGTCAGGCGTACGGTGATCTCAGATTCATTCTCTGAGGTCGCTATGTCGCTGCTTTCGGTACTTTTTCCTTCTGCTTTTCCCGCGCTGGCGCTGGCGCATTTCGTCGCATTGCTTAGCCCCGGGCCGGACTTCTTTTTACTGGTCGGTTACGCCGCACGATACCGAATGCGCGGCAGCGCCGGGTTGTGCGTGGGGATCGCTTTCGGCAACGGGCTGTATATTCTGCTGGCAATTATCGGTTGGGGGATCCTGCGCCAGCTTCCCCTGTTGTTTACGGTTATTGAGCTGCTGGGCGCGCTCTATTTATTGTGGATTGGCAGCCTGCTGGTACGCAGCCGCCCGCAAACGCTGACCGGAACAGACGCCCAGTCTACCTGTCCAGGATTTGGCAAACAGATACTACTGGGATTGGGTTCGTCACTGCTCAACCCAAAAAATGCGCTGTTCTATCTGGCGCTAATGACCGCCCTGCTCGGCCCGTCGGTGACGCTGCTGCAACAAACCATGAGCGGGATCTGGATGACCAGCATAGTGCTGTGCTGGGATCTGCTGATCGTGATGTTCATCGGTTTACCGCAGATCCAGCGACGGTTATCCAGAGGGATATTATGGGTAGAACGTATCGCTGGCGGTGTATTGATTATCTTCGGTTGTGCCATCGCTCTGCGGTTTTTGCAGAGCATCGTAGTCTGATTTGCAGGGCGATTTTCTGCACATAAACCGGATAAACTCGTTTAATTAATATCCAATCCGCATTACACTGCGGATGGTTATTACCCGTTCAACTTACTCTTCCTGAGGTGCGATGTGCTGATTGTTACCTGTAATCGTTACGTTTTCTGACCCCGCGTCAGTGAGCGTATCTTCTGTTTGCGCTTCGCGCAGACAGCGTTTTTGATTACATGAAATTCAGTACATTTGCAGTCTGCTTTTTTTCTGTCATCGGTCTGACGTCTCAAAGACGGTATTGAATTTCGCTATTCCCGTTGAGGGTTTTCTCCCGACAAGGAGCTGTTTTATGCAACGGATTCTCGCGTTTTTCTCCCAACGCGCCACAACGCTTTTTTTTCCTGTCGCATTGATTTTATATGACTTCGCCGCCTATCTGTCGACGGACCTAATCCAGCCCGGCATCATTAATGTCGTACGCGATTTCAACGCCGACGTCAGCCTGGCGCCCGCGGCGGTCAGCCTCTATCTGGCGGGCGGCATGGCGCTGCAATGGCTGCTGGGGCCGCTTTCCGACCGAATTGGCCGCCGTCCGGTACTGATTGCGGGAGCGCTAATTTTTACGCTCGCCTGCGCTGCCACATTGTTCACCACCTCGATGACGCAATTTCTGGCCGCTCGTTTTGTGCAAGGCACCAGCATCTGTTTTATCGCCACCGTCGGCTATGTCACGGTGCAGGAGGCATTTGGGCAAACAAAGGCCATCAAGCTAATGGCGGTAATCACCTCTATTGTGCTGGTGGCACCGGTTATCGGCCCGCTCTCCGGAGCGGCGCTAATGCACTTTGTACACTGGAAGATCTTGTTTGCCATTATCGCCGTCATGGGGCTTATCGCACTCATTGGACTCACATTAGCAATGCCAGAAACCGTCCAGCGTGGCGCGGTGCCGTTCAGTGCGCGCAGCGTAGTGCGTGATTTTCGCGACGTTTTCCGCAACCGGGTGTTCCTGTTTGGCGCAGCCACGCTGTCGTTAAGCTATATCCCGATGATGAGCTGGGTGGCGGTCTCACCGGTTATTCTGATCGATGCTGGCGGCATGACCACATCGGAGTTTGCCTGGGCACAGGCCCCGGTATTTGGCGCGGTGATCGTCGCCAATATGGTGGTCGTCCGCTTCGTGAAGGATCCGACCCGGCCACGCTTTATCTGGCGAGCGGTTCCCATTCAGTTGAGCGGGCTGGCGGTATTGATTGCTGGCAATTTACTGTGGCCGCACGTGTGGTTGTGGTCAGTGCTGGGGACCAGCCTGTATGCGTTTGGCATTGGAATGATCTTCCCAACGTTATTCCGCTTTACACTATTTTCCAACAACTTACCGAAGGGTACGGTTTCGGCGTCATTGAATATGGTGATCCTGACGGTGATGGCGGTTTCTGTCGAAATTGGGCGTTGGTTATGGTTCAACGGCGGCAGGATTTCGTTTCATCTGCTGGCGGTGGTGGCTGGTATTGCCGTCGTGTTCACGCTGGCAGGCTTACTAAAGCGCGTACGTCAGCATGAGGCCACCGCATTAGTCACAGAGAGTTAACCTCCTATGAACCGCCCCCATTCGCGAACAGTGGTTTTGTGTTTAGCGGTCGGGGGCAATCCATCATAGTGCATCAACTTTTAATCATCTGACGAGAGATAACGGAACTTCCGCATCGGGTTCATGCGTGATCCGATTACGCAGGTCACGACGAATCATTTCAATGACCCAAAACCAGAAAATATGTCCAATAATTTCCGACACATATTCATCAAATGGTAGCTGAGACAAGGGCGGCGAAAGATGAAGGGCGGGAATGAAGATGCCATGAACTGCCACCGTCACGATTAAACCTGCCAGTACCCCCTGCCAAAGTTTAACTTTTGGAAAAATTTCAGCGGCAACGCAATATCCGACTGCAAACACTAATGAAAATATGATGTGCGTGACCATAACCGGATTAATCACATGTTCAGAAAAGGTATAGACCGTTTGCGTGGGGTCAATCCCTAAATAGTCTCGGAGAAAAAGGTACGGAGGATTAAACTCATTTCTTCCCAGAGAAAATGTCCTGGGTGGAAGCGGAACTTCGGCTCCCCACTTAACAAATGCAGAAAGTACGCCAGAAATGATACCGACTAGCACGGCAACACCATAATGGCGGCGTTCCGTCGGTGTCCTTGAGAATAAATCTTTCAGCTTCATAACTCATCATCCCTTATATGCCATAACACTTAAAACCAGTGGCTATGCTACCCAGGAGGGATGCTGAAAATTGTGACAAAGATTACTTTTGATAAAAAATGATCTTAAATGACTACTTATGAGTTAATTTGATTGTGAATATAGCTTCATCGCGAATGTCGTACAGGCGTTTTATCCGGCCTACTGGGTTACGTAGGCCGGATAAGCATCAGCGCCATCCGGCTACGCTCACCTCACCTTACGCAATGCGTGCAAATCCCGCTTCCAGATCGGCAATCAGGTCGTCGATATCCTCAAGACCAATATGCACCCTGACCAGCGTGCCGCTGAAATCTACCTCTCCAGCCGGGCGAATGCTGTTCAGCTCTTCCGGCTGGTTCGCCAGAATGAGCGACTCAAATCCGCCCCACGAATAGGCCATATGGAACAGCGAGAAGTTATCGAGGAAATTCGCCATCTGTTCGTCGGTCAGTCTCTTTTTCAGCACAAACGAGAACAGGCCTGAGCTTCCGATAAAATCACGCTGAAAATACTCATGGCCCGGACATTCCGGTAATGCCGGATGATTCACCCGTGCCACTTCCGGCCTTGCCGACAGCCAGCGGGCAATATGGATACTGCTCTCCTGATGCTGCTTAAGGCGTACCGCCAGGGTGCGCAATCCGCGGCTGCCGTTGTAGGCCGTATCGGCGTCCAGCGTTTGCCCCATCAGATAGGAGTTCTCGCGCAGGCGATCCCAACAACGGGCGTTCGACACCGCCGTGCCCAGCATGGCGTCCGAATGGCCGATGGTGTACTTCGTTCCCGCCTGAATGGAAATATCCACGCCATAATCCAGCGCTTTGAACAGCACGCCCGCCGCCCAGGTGTTGTCGATCATAATGACAATCTCCGGATTCACCGCGCGGATAGCCTTCACCATCCCCGGCACGTCCTGGACTTCCATGGTGATAGAACTTGGTGACTCAAGGAATACAACCTTTGTTTCCGGACGCAGAAGATCGACGATACCTGCACCAATCAGCGGATCGTAATACGTTGTTTCCACGTTGAATTTACTCAGGATCTTATTGCAGAAATCCTGGGTTGGTTCATAGGCCGCCCCCGTCATCAGAATATGATCGCCACCCTGAACAAACGCCAGAATCGCATTGGTCACCGCCGCAGCACCACATGGGTACAGCGCACAGCCAACGCCGCCTTCCAGTTCGCTCATTGCCTTCTGGAAGGCAAAGTGGGTATAGGTTCCGCGACGACCATAAAACAGCTCGCCGTTCGCGCGATTGGCGGTGGCAAATTTCTTGTCCTTCACGGTATCAAATACCAGTGAAGAGGCGCGTTGGATAACCGGATTCACCGCTCCCTGGGTATAGCGTTTGTCGCGACCAGCAACAACCAGGTGCGTTTCAAGCTTCATTGCGTCTTTCATAACATCTCCTGTTCTTAATCCGTGTGAAACCTATACCACCGCAGCAGTAGAGTTTATTTCAGCGTTGGTCTGCTTTTTTCCAGCGAACCGTTCAACAATCTGCGCCGCATTCAAATCATGGATAACGTTAATCAGTGTGGCCGGCGCATCGGTAATGGTGCCCAGCACCACCAGCATCGGGATTGCTTCCATCGGCAGGCCCAGCGTGGTGACAATAAAGATTTCACCGAGGAACGCCCCGCCCGGCACGCCACCAACGATAATGGCGGAGAGCACCGCAATCAGCATCGTCAGGAAGAAGGTTTCGGTGGTGAATTCCATGCCCAGCACGGAATAGATAAAGACAATTTTTAGCGCGGCAATCATCGCCACGCCGCCCTTGTTGAGGTTAACCAGCAGCGGAATGGAGACATCAACGATTTCCGGGTTAATTCCCATCGCCTTACCGGCACGCAGCGTCACCGGGAGCGTCCCCAGTGAAGAGCAGGTACCCAGCGCGGTCGCAGACGGTTCAATCGCGTTACGCCAGAAGGCTTTGACCGCCGGAATACCGCCGCCAATATACGAATAGAGAATCGAGCCAAAGACAAAGTAGACCAGCGTGGCAACCATAAACAGGCCGATGGCGCGGGCAAAGGTTAACAGTAGTGCAGAGTCCTGACTGGCCATGGTGGCGGCGAAGTAGCAGCCCAGACCAATCGGCGCGACCTTCATAATGATCGAGACGATCTTCATGATCACGGTATTGGCGTCTTCCAGCAGCGACGCAATACGTTTACCGGCCTGATCCGACTGGCCAATTGCGACACCGGCGATGATCGCCATTACGATCAGCGCCAGAATATTGGACTTAGAAAACAGTCCGATAAAGTCGCTGGTGGTGATCATACTGACAAAATCCATCTTACCGCTGCCCGCCTGCACCGACTGCGAGAGATCGATAGTGACGCCCTGCGCCGGGTTATACCAGAGCGCCAGCGCGACGATCCCGGCGGCTGGAATAAAGGCCATGGCGATCGAAACAATAAAGATAATCGCCATAATGCGCCCCAGCCTTTTTAGGTCGGTCATACTGGCGATCGAAGACATAACGCTGATCCCCACCAGCGGCACAATAATCATAAATAGCAGGTTTAAGAATATCTGACCTATTGGCTGGAGTTTACTTGCAAACGATGGGGCATAAATACCTAATAAGCCGCCAATCACCAGAGCAACTAATAAAATAATCGACGATCTGTAGGGTTCGAGTCGTGACCACATAATCGGTACCTTTAGAATAATAATTAATGAGATTAAATTCACAATGTGATGAGTTTCCGTTTCGCCTCCTTTTATTTTGTGACGTAACTCACCTAAGTTGTTATTTTTTCATTTTGCCAGCAAGTTATTTCCTGTGATTCAATAGTTGCATGTTTAAAACGCGAATGTAACGGCCTATTCGTACCGTTTTTGCAAATCACTTGTGAATTAAAGGAAACTATGAGTACGCCAATTTCACTCAAGCATCTGGAGTTTTTTACTAAAATCGTCGACTGCGGAGGATTGTCAGAAGCCGCGGCGCAGCTCAACGTATCGCCGTCTGCGGTCAGCAAAAGTCTGGCTGCGATGGAAGACACGCTGGGCACGACATTAATTAAACGCACCACCCGCAGTATTACCCTGACCGACGCCGGGCAATATCTCTTCAATCGCGCTAATAAGCTTTTGAAAGAATTCGATGAAACGCTGAATACCACTTCAGGTTATTACCACAGCCCGCAGGGTGAATTACGCATAACCTGCTCAATTGCGTTTGGTTATTCCCGGCTGGTGAACCTGGTAGATAAATATCGCTCCCAGTTTCCGGATGTGAATCTGTATATCGATCTCAACGATAACTTCGTGAATCTGAACGAAACGGATTTCGACATCGCCCTGCGCATCTCCACCGCACCGCCGCAGAACTATGCGATGCGCAAGCTGGTGCCTGTTCGCTGGGCGTACTGTGCCTCACCCGGCTACCTCGCCAAAAAAGGCATGCCCCAGCGTCGAAGCGATCTGGTGGATCATGATTGTCTGGTTTATCCAGGCCTCACGCCGGTACTGAAAGTGGCGGATGAACAGGATCGTCTGCATCAGTTGAAACTGCATATGCCGATCCAGGCCAACAGCAGTCTGGTATTGCTGAAGTCAGTATTAGAAGATCAGGGAGTGGCGTATTTGCCCACCTATCTGATTGGCGATCATATTCAAAAAGAAGAGATAACGCCGCTGATGCTCGACGGCACTATCACCTGTGAAACTCACGCCCTGTATGCGCTGTACTTTCCCAGCAAGTACAGCAATCCGAAGGTGCGATCGTTTATCGATTTTCTGGTGGCGGAACTCGGCCCCTTGCCCGCCTGGGACAACTGGATCCCTGAGTAAGCCCAGCCCACCTGAAAATGGGAGGCGCTCCACATTTTTTGCGCGATCCCCCCGTCTGGCTCTATCCTTAAGCCTATGAATAAAATTGCTGAACTCAAACGCGCCAAGCGACTGGCGCTCTCATTGCTGCTGATTGCCGCTGCCACCTTCGTCATCACGCTTTTTCTGCCGCCTAACTTTTGGGTACTGGGGATCAAAGCGATCGCCGAAGCGGCGATGGTGGGCGCGCTGGCGGACTGGTTTGCCGTGGTGGCGCTTTTTCGCCGGGTGCCGATCCCGTTTATCTCGCAGCACACGGCGATTATCCCGCGCAATAAGGATCGGATCGGCGAAAACCTCGGTCAGTTTGTGCAGGAAAAATTTCTCGATACCCAGTCGCTGGTCGCGCTGATCCGCCGCCATGAACCGGCGCTGTTGATCGGCAACTGGTTCAGCCAGCCGGAAAACGCCCAGCGTATTGGCCAGCATCTGCTGCAGATCATGAGTGGTTTTCTCGAACTGACCGACGACTCGCGCATTCAACGGCTGATCAAGCGGGCGGTGCACAAGGCCATCGACAAGGTCGATCTCTCCGGTACCAGCGCGCTAATGCTGGAAAGCATGACCAAAAACAATCGCCATCAGGTGCTGCTCGACACGCTGATCGCCCAACTGATCGCCCTGCTCCAGCGCGACAGCTCGCGGGCGTTTATCGCCCGACAGGTAGTGCACTGGCTGGAGACCGAACATCCGCTGAAAGCAAAAATCCTGCCGACCGAATGGCTGGGCGAACACAGCGCCGAGCTGGTATCTGATGCCGTTAACTCCTTGCTGGATGACATCAGCCACGATCGCGCGCATCAGATCCGCCATGCCTTCGATCGCGCCACGTTTAAGCTCATCGATAAACTCAAACACGATCCGGAGATGGCCATGCGGGCCGAAAGCCTGAAAAGCTATCTGAAGGAAGATGAAGCCTTCAACCGTTATCTTGGCGAGCTGTGGGCAGACCTGCGCCAGTGGGTGAAAACCGACATTAACGCCGACGATTCCCGCGTGAAGCAGCGCATCGCCAGCGCCGGGCAGTGGTTTGGCGAAACACTGGTAGCCGACAGCGCCCTGCGCGCCTCACTGAATGGGCATCTGGAGCAGGCCGCACATAAAGTGGCGCCAGAGTTCGCCACCTTCCTGACGCGCCATATTAGCGACACGGTGAAAAGCTGGGATGCACGCGATATGTCGCAGCAAATCGAGCTGAACATCGGTAAAGATTTGCAGTTTATCCGCGTCAACGGCACGCTGGTTGGCGGTTCTATTGGGCTGGTGTTATATCTGTTGTCGCAAATTCCTTCCCTGCTGACGCTGGCGAATTTTTAAGGAGAAAAATTCAATGACGATGAACATCCGCATTTTTTCCCTGCGCGAAACACCTGAAAAACTGCACGAGGTCACCGCTTACTTTCAGCAACAATGGGCCTCAGAAGACTCCGTGAAGGTATACGAAGATGCGCTGCATCGTTGCATTGGCGCAAAGAACCCGCTACCGCAGTGGTACTGGCTGCAGGACGGCGACAGCATCGTTGGCTGCGCCGGATTGATCACTAATGATTTTATCAGTCGCGGCGAACTGTGGCCGTGGCTATGCGCGCTCTATGTCGATCCTCGCTATCGTGGTCACGGTCTGGCGTTTCGCCTGATTGAACATATTGCGCAGCAGGCTAAACAGCTAGGCTTTATGCAGCTCCATTTGTGTACTGACCTGGAAGGTTTATACGAGAAAGCGGGATTTTACTTTGACGGACCGGGCTATCATCCGTGGGGGGAAGTCTCACGGGTCTACAGTCGTAATCTGTAAGCGCACAATTGTTGTACATCAATAAAGCCAGATAAATTGCATGGTTATAATGCGACGTCTTTTTACTGTCTCCCGTGTTACGGGGAAGGAAAATCATGTCGCTAATCACCGATTTACCCGCCATTTTTAATCAATTCTCCGACGCCCGTCAGAAAGGTTTTCTCACCGTAATGGATCTTAAAGAGCAGGGTATCCCGCTCGTTGGGACCTATTGCACCTTTATGCCGCAGGAGATAGCGATGGCGGCAGGCGCGGTCGTCGTTTCGCTATGCTCAACCTCTGATGAAACGATTGAAGAGGCCGAAAAAGATCTGCCACGAAACCTGTGTCCGCTGATCAAAAGCAGCTACGGGTTTGGTAAAACGGATAAATGTCCGTACTTCTACTTCTCTGACCTGGTGGTGGGCGAAACGACCTGCGATGGTAAAAAGAAGATGTACGAGTACATGGCTGAATTTAAAGCGGTACATGTGATGCAACTGCCCAACAGCGCCAGTGATGCGGCTTCGCGGGCGCTGTGGAAAGCCGAGATCCTGCGTCTGCAGCAGGCAATCGAAGCCCGTTTTGGCACCCCGATTACCGAAGCCGCGCTACGTGAAGCCGTCATTCTCAAAAACCAGGAACGTCGTGCACTGGCGAACTTCTACCGCGTTGGTCAGCTCAACCCACCCGCACTCAGCGGCAGTGACATTCTGAAAGTCGTCTACGGTGCAACCTTCCGCTTTGATAAAGAAGCACTGATCGACGAGCTTAATAGCATGGCCGAGCGGGTACATCAGAAATGGCAGGCCGGGAAACGTCTGGCGTCGCGTCCACGCATACTGATAACCGGCTGCCCCATCGGCGGCGCGGCAGAAAAAGTGGTTCGTGCCATTGAAGAAAACGGCGGTTGGGTGGTGGGTTATGAAAACTGTACCGGTGCGAAAGCCACTGAACAGTGCGTGGAGGAAACTGGCGACGTCTACGACGCACTGACCGATAAATACCTCGCCATAGGCTGCTCATGTATTTCCCCTAACGATCAACGTCTGCAAATGCTCAGCCAAATGGTTGAAGAGTACCAGGCTGACGGCGTCGTCGATGTCATTTTACAGGCTTGCCACACTTACGCCGTTGAATCACTCGCCATCAAACGACACGTCCGCCAACAGCACAACATTCCCTATATCGCTATTGAAACCGACTATTCCAGCTCGGATATCGGCCAACTTAGCACTCGTGTCGCCGCGTTCATTGAAATGTTGTGAGGAACAGGGATGACATACTCAATAGGGATCGATTCCGGCTCCACGGCGACTAAAGGTATTTTGCTGGAAAGGAACGTCATCAGACGTCGCTTCCTCTGCCCAACGCCATTTCGCCCTGCCGAAGCGATCGCGCAGGCATGGGAAACGCTGCAGGCGGGGCTGGACGATAGACCATTTTTAACCCTCACTGGCTACGGACGGCAGCTTGTGGATTATGCCGACAAACAGGTCACTGAAATTTCCTGCCACGGGCTGGGAGCACGCTTGCTGGCTCCCGGCACCCGCACAGTGATTGATATCGGCGGTCAGGACAGTAAAGTCATCCAGTTAGATGATGATGGCAACCTCAGCGATTTCTTGATGAACGACAAATGTGCGGCAGGGACCGGACGATTTCTGGAAGTCATCTCACGTACGCTCGGCGCCAGCGTAGAGCAGTTAGATGCGATTACCGCTGGCGTCGAACCACATGCCATCACCAGCATGTGTACGGTTTTTGCCGAGTCAGAGGTCATCAGCCTGCGCTCTGCGGGTGTCGCGCCGGAGGCAATTTTAGCGGGAGTGATCAACGCGATGGCCCGACGCAGCGCGAATTTCATCGGGCGGCTTTCAGGGCAGGCTCCACTGTTATTTACCGGGGGAGTAAGCCACTGTCACGCCTTTGCCCGTATGCTTGAAGGCCACGTTGGCATTCCCGTACACACGCATCCCGATGCGCAGTTTGCCGGGGCGATTGGGGCCGCGTTAATAGGCCAGCGTCAGGGGAAACGTAAGTGAAGGAAGCACTGTTCCTGTTTCATTCTACCCTCGGCGTCATCAAAACGCGTAAAGCGCTACAGGCTGCGGGTATGTGCTTTCGGGTGGCAGATATTCCCCGCGAGCTACGCGGTGGCTGCGGGCTGTGCATTTACATCGACTGCGTTGCTGGCAAGGAGGATGAGTGGATAATTCCGGGTCATACCGAATCTATCTACCGTCTTGAAAACGGAGGCTGGCGCTGCCTTGCCACTTTTCCCCCTTCCTGAACGTACCAGGGGACTTAGTTTTATTTTACTTTTCATTATCATTTACGCATGTAATATAACAATTATCAGCTAACAGCGCGAAATGAGAGTCCGTATGTCCCAGGGAAGCCCAGATTCAAATCGTCATGCCATCAGCGTCGCGCTTTTTGGCATGCTGGTCTTAACACTGGGTATGGGAATTGGGCGCTTTCTGTATACACCAATGCTGCCGGTACTGCTGTCGGAAGGTCAATTTACATTTGAGCAACTCTCCTGGATTGCCAGCGCCAACTACGCCGGGTATCTGGCGGGAAGCCTGCTCTTCTCCTTCGGGCTCTTCCATCTTCCCTCACGCTTACGCCCGATGCTGCTAACGTCCGCGCTCGCTACCGCAGGGCTGATTCTGGCGATGGCAAGCTTAACGCAGCCCGCGCTGGTGATGCTGATCCGCTTTCTGGCGGGCGTCGCCAGTGCAGGTATGATGATCTTTGGCTCAATGATCGTTCTGCATCATACCCGGCATCCCTTCGTGATCGCGGCATTGTTCTCCGGCGTTGGCGCAGGCATTTTGCTGGGCAATGAATATGTTATTAGCGGTCTGCATTTTGCGCTTTCATCGCACACGCTCTGGCTGGGCGCAGCGGCAGCCTCGGCTCTGTTCTTTGTGCTACTGGTTATACTCCTGCCATCTCGCAACCACGTGCTCCCCGCTGCGGCCCCGGTAAAAACAGAGCATCAGCCTATATCCTGGTGGCTGCTGGCTCTACTGTACGGGCTGGCCGGATTTGGCTACATCATTGTCGCCACCTACCTGCCGCTGATGGCGAAAAGTGCCGGTTCGCCGCTGTTGACTGCCCATCTCTGGTCGCTGGTCGGCATATCGATAATTCCGGGGTGTTTCGCCTGGCTGTGGGCCGCCCGACGCTGGGGAGTATTGCAATGCCTGACGGCGAATTTGCTGATTCAAAGCGCCTGCGTGGTCATGACGCTCGCCAGCGGCTCCTTGCCGCTGCTGGTGATAAGCAGCATGGGGTTTGGCGCAACGTTTATGGGAACTACTTCACTGGTGATGCCGCTTGCCCGTCAACTAAGCGTGCCGCGCAATATTAATCTGCTGGGCCTGGTCACTCTGACTTACGGCATTGGACAAATACTTGGTCCGCTATTAACCAGCCTGCTGGGAAGCGGCGCACAGGCGATCGTTAACGCCACGGTGTGCGGCGCGGTCGCGTTGTTTATTGCGGCGCTTATCAGCCTCACGCAATTATACAAACAGCGTTTCGCCTCGCCCAAAAGAGTATAAACGGCAAACATCTAAAGAAGTTATATTCGGATTAGTCCGCAATTAAATGTCAGCATTTAATAAACCGCAAATAATCGGCAATTACCCGTCAGACAATTTATAATTCCCGGCTGTTCATTTATAAACTCAATTTAAAATGCGTAAAAATGGACATATTAATTCAACATCAACACCATCTTCGGGAAAGGCACATGTCGTGGTTTAAAAAAATACTACTGGGGTTAATTATTTTGGCGGGTTTAATTGGTACGCTAAAGGATTATAAAGACTTTGGCCTGTTTGGCGCACTGGGATTGTTTATTATCTTCCTGTTATCAACAACATTCTTATGGCAATGGGCCTCTGGCAAGTTACCGGAGATAACAAAGTTACATGCCATACTTATTTTACTGGCCAGCGCGGTAGCCTCTATTTTTGTTATCAATATGGCAATTGCCGGAAATTTGCATGTGGATTTAATGGAAGTCATGCGCGTTACCATTACCCATAATCCGCTTTTTTATCTGATCCTCTGCGTGGTCGCATGGGTAAAAGTGGGCATCTGGCAATGGCTGTTTAGCGGTGTACAGATGAAAGAAAGCCAGCCGGTTTAAACTCCAATAGATGTAAAAAAGGCGTCTTAACCAAGACGCCTTTTTCGTACTAGTATAACTACTTAGAACTGATAGGTCAGACCCGCAACAACCTGATTGTCGCCGTCTTTGCCATCGAGCAGGTTAATTTTGTAACCCACATCAGCAACCATGTTTTTGTTGAAGTAGTAGTCTGTGCCCAGCGCAACGTATTCGGTCAGATCAGTGTTGTTGTTGTCACGTGCATGAACGTATGCCACGTTCGGACGCAGACCAAAATCAAACACATAGGCCGCCATCGCTTCAAAGTGCTGCGCTTTGTCCGCATCCTGAATCAGGTTGTGGGATTCGCCGTACATGGTCGCAACGTAGATAGCGTTTGCATCATATTTCAGGCCAGCACCCCAGAATTCTGCGTTTTCGCCATCCCAACCATTTTGTTTCTGCTGAGCAGTCACAGAACTGTTGGTGTAGGCTGCAATGGCAGATACGCCGGAATCAGCGATATTGTCGTAGCCTAGGGAGAAGCCGTAGCCATTGCCGTGCTGTTTCGTCGGATCCTTATCGGAATCATCCTGACCCTGATATTGCGCGCCCAGGCTCAAGCCATCAACGGCACCAAACAGATTTTTGGTGCGGAGTGTTGCAACGCCAGAAGTGCGTGTAGTAAGGAAGCGGTCAGTATTTTCATAGGAGTCACCGCCGAACTCTGAAAGAGTGTCAGTGTAAGCTCCCACGTCGTAAGCGATACCGTAGTTACGACCGTAGTCAAAGCTAACGTCATGGCCATAATCCAGACCAGCAAACGCCAGACGTGTATTAACACCATTCTGAGAACCTTCTGCTTTAGCGGCATCAAACTGACTTTCAAACTGACCATAGCCAGTCAGTTGATCGTTGATTTGAGTCTCACCGCGAAAACCCAGACGTGCGTAGGTACCGTCAGCATCGGTGCCGTCAGTCCAGGAGTGGACCGCTTTCACTTTGCCGTACAAATCAAGTTTGTTGCCATCTTTATTATAAATTTCCGCTGCATGAACGGAAGTGACGCCTAATGCCATCACTGCTAATACCACTGCTGACTTTTTCATATTTTTACTCACTTTTAATTGTGAATTTTGCTATCAACTTTGTTATGAAGGCAGGAAGTCCTCATAAAAAAGCCCCCTGAATATCAAGGGGAGAAATCAATAACACACCAATAAAGGCAATAATGAAGTGGCAATAAATAATTCACTACTCGGATTTCAGTTAAATCCAGGCTAAGAGCAGATATGTTTACTCTTGATTCTCACTCTGATTAATAGAGCGATGTAACATTAACGCCTCAGCGATAATATCTTGTTTACTTTTACGGGTTTCAAATGCCAGCATCCGAACATATTCCCATAGAGAAGTATCGACACGGGCACTTAATAGAACCATATCTTTTGATCGGGTTCCCCTGGCTTTTCGGATATCAGGGTAATCTCGAGAGGGCATCGTCATCATCTCCTGAACGCAATAAGACGCTTATGGCGATGAAATATGCAGTCAGTGTAAAAACATGTCAACGGTAAAAAACATTCACAATCGTAATAAAACTGTTAATAAATAGCAGAAAAATGGAACGATATTTCAAGTGAAAGATAACTTGTTTATAGAATAATGTGTAATTTTAACTTTACATATATTCGTTTTTATTCATTTGATTAAAAAAGCATGAATCATTCACATGGATAATGATATACAGTCAAAACATCATTGCAGCCAATAGGTTACATGTCGTTATTAATGTCTACTTTTACGCAAACCACGTGTTTTTATGCGCTGTTATGCCAGGCGGCCCTGCCCTAACCACAGCGGAAATTACTTTGATTCTCACTTAATACAGACCAGTTTTGTCTAAAAATACGCACGAAAAGGTAAAAATAAGGTAAATAGCGCATTTTTTCGCAAGCAAAAATAAGTTGTTTTTAATTGATGAAAATCAATTTACATCACACAGGGGCAGCGAAAAAAATGATCATTGAAGACTATGGAAACCATTTTTTACATGAGGTTTAAGACGTGAAAAGAAAGGTTGCTATGCAATGCCGAGCGGGCCGGAACAGCCCGCCTGGGAGAGGTGGTAAAATCAAGCGTTAACTTTATCCAGCGGCCAGGAGTCAAACAGATAGCCATCGAAGTCGATGTCATCAACATTTGAAAACTCCAGCAGGCGCTGTTTGACGTTTTCCAGATGCTGCCACATCGCCAGCTTGGCCGCACGGGCATCCTTTTTGATTAACGCCGCCAGGATCTGTTTGTGGTCACCCATCCACTCTTTACGATAGTGGGTATCATCGAGATGGCTATGAAGCTGGATCCACATAGGGTTGTTCTCGCGCCACTGCCATGACTGGCGGAACAGCTCCACCAGCATGCTGTTATGCGTGGCCTCGGCGATAGCGAGATGGAACTGCATATCACCGCTTTCAGAACCATTCGGTTCGCTGGAGGCCAGCTCCCGCTCTTCCAGTTGCAACGCCTGGCGCATTTTGACGATATCTTCGCGGGTGGCCTGCAGCGCGGCAAATTCGGCGATGTTGCTTTCCAGCAGCTGTCGCGCCTGGAGCAGCTCAAACGGGCCTGCATCATTGCAATGATTCACATCCGAACTGTCGATGGTCTGCGCATCCGCATTGTCGAGCACGTAGATCCCAGCGCCACGACGCACGTCCACCAGACCTTTAATTTCCAGCATGATTAACGCTTCGCGCACCACCGTGCGAGTGACATTGAGTCTCTCGGCGATTTCACGCTCCGGCGGCAAGCGCTCACCAGGCTGGTACGGCGTCTGGACAATCAGATCGCGGATCATTGCACCCACTTCCTGGTAGGGTCTTTGCTGAGAAGTGTTCGATTTCATCGTGTTATGTCCGTCAGATGCGTCAATTCAGAATCCGGAGGCTGGATGACTGCGCACACCTTATCCGGCCTACCAATAACGTTTTTTCGCCTGAACTATAGCATTTGCGGGAAGCCAAAAACAGAAAACGGGTCAACCAAATTAGTATTTTGATTGACCCGTCATACCTGGGAGGTTATTCGTCAGCGCTTAACGCTGCAACGCACTCGCGTGCGCCGTGTTCACACAACTGTTGATACGCCGCGGTAACCGTCGCAACAAAGTCGGTGTTTTCCGCCAGATCATGACCAAAAATGCCGCTCAACCCCAGCAGCGCCGTCACGCGTTCGGCTCCCTGGAACTGTTGGTTAATGCGCTGGAATTCGGCCTGCATTGGGTCGACAACATCAATGACCTGCCCCTGTTCATCCACACCGTGGGTGTAGCGCATCCAGCCCGCGATGCCCAGTGCCAGATGACGCCAGCCGCTACCGTTTTGCAGATGCAGACGCACCGGATCCAGCAGGCGCTGTGGCAGTTTCTGGCTGCCGTCCATCGCAATCTGCCAGGTACGGTGGCGCAGAGACGGGTTGCTGAAACGCTCGATCAGCAGCGTCGCGTAGGCGTTGAGATCGGTACCTTCCGGCATCGACAGCGTTGGCGCTTGCTCCTGCATCATCAGCGCAAACGCCGCTTTGCGGTATGCTGGATTGGTCATGGTGTCAGCGATGGTTTCATAGCCGCCGAGATAGCCCAGATAAGCAAGGAAAGAGTGGCTGCCGTTGAGCATGCGCAGTTTCATCATTTCAAACGGTACTACGTCGGCAACAAACTGTGCGCCGACTTTGTCCCAGTCAGGGCGACCGTTAACAAAGTTGTCTTCAATCACCCACTGGCGGAACGGTTCGCAGGCGATAGCGCACGGATCGTAAACGCCCAACTGGTCGGCAATCTCCTGCAACGTTTCCGGCGTTGCCGCCGGAACAATGCGGTCTACCATGGTACACGGGAAAGTGGCGTTCGCTTCAATCCACTGCGCCAGCTGCGGGTCACGCGCCTGCGCCAGGCCCAGCACCGCGACTTTCGCCACATGCCCATTTTCACGCACGTTATCGCAGGACATCACGGTAAAGGCCGCCAGCCCCTGCTCACGACGCAGATGCAGCGCCTGTACGATGTAACCAATCGCCGATTTCGGCGCGGCCGGATTTGCCAGATCGTGTTTAATCAGTGGGTTATTGAGATCTAACTGGCCGCTGGCAGCATCGGTGCAGTAGCCTTTTTCCGTGACCGTCAGCGAGACAATTGCCGTCTGCGGGCGTGCCATGGCCTGTAAAATACCATCACAACCATCAAGCTCCGGGTGCAGGGCTTCTTTCATTGAGCCGATCACTTTCAGCACGGTGTTGTCCGCGCCTTTTTCCGCCACGGTATACAGCAATTGTTGCTTGCGCAGGTTTTCAATCAGTATGCAGTCATTACCCGGCATCAGGTTAACTTCACAGATACCCCAGTCGCTGTCGGTGGTTTCCAGCAGATGGTGGGTGTACAGCGCCTGATGCGCGCGGTGAAAAGCGCCGCATCCCAGGTGAACAATGCGGGATTGCAGACGAGAGCTGTCCCATGCGGGGCGCGCAACCGGCAGGTTGCTATTGGCAATTGTCGTTGTCATCGTGAACTCCAGATCCCGTCGGAAAGACCAACGGTGAGAAAAGAAAAAAGCCGGCCAGACAGGCGACCGGCAACACTGCTTTAGCGGCTAAAGAAAGCGCGCTGGATAGCCATCTCAACGCCACGCACTTCCGCCAGGCCTTTCAGGCGACCAATCGCGGAGTAACCTGGGTTGGTTTTCTTTTTCAGGTCGTCAAGCATCTGGTGACCGTGGTCCGGGCGCATAGGGATCAGATCCTCTTTGCCCTCGGCTTTACGGCGCTGTTCTTCCTCAACGATCGCTTTCACCACTTCGTACATGTCAACGTCGCCATTTAGATGCGCCGCTTCATGGAAGGTTTTCGGGTTATCTTCACGCAGCGTGGAGCGCAAATGGGTGAAGTAAATGCGCGGGCCAAACTGTTTGATCATGTCGACCAGGTCGTTATCCGCACGAACGCCGTAGGAGCCGGTACACATGGTGAAACCGTTCGCCATGCTGTTGACCGTATCGACCATCCACTGCATATCTTCCACGGTGGAAACAATGCGTGGCAGGCCAAGGATTGGGCGCGGCGGATCGTCCGGGTGTACCGCCATGCGCACACCGACCTCTTCTGCTACCGGAATAATCGCCTTCAGGAAGACGGCAAAATTCTCACGCAGCGCAGCTTTATCGATATCCTTATAGCGTTCAAGATGCTGGCGGAACTGGTCGAGCGTGTAGCCCTCTTCCGCGCCCGGTAAACCGGCGATGATATTGCGGGTCAGACGTGCTTTGTCTTCTTCGCTCATGGTGGTGAAGCGTTCATTCGCCTGCGCAATCTCTTCGGCGGTGTAGTCCGCTTCCGCGCCCGGTCGTTTGAGGATATGCAGCTCAAAGGCGGCAAATTCAATTTGATCGAAACGCAGCGCTTTGGAGCCGTCCGGCAGGACGTATTCCAGGTCGGTACGGGTCCAGTCGAGAACCGGCATAAAGTTGTAGCATACGGTACGAATGCCGCACTCGGCCAGGTTACGCAGGCTTTGCTGGTAGTTGGCAATCCACTGCTGATAGTTGCCGGAACGGGTTTTAATGTCTTCGTGGATCGGTACGCTTTCGACGACCGACCATACCAGGCCCGCCTGCTCAATAATGGCTTTGCGTTTCAGGATCTCATCAACCGTCCACACTTCCCCGTTCGGGATATGGTGCAAGGCAGTGACAACGCCCGTTGCACCCGCCTGACGCACATCCGCTAAGGTGACCGGATCGTTAGGACCATACCAGCGCCATGTCTGTTCCATGTTTTATTCCTCGTTTACGTTATGGACTCGACGATATGGCACATAAATTCCTCCTTTTGGTATTACATGTCAACCTGAAGCGATAAATTGGTTAACCAAATCACGATATCTGCTGACCATACCGCTAATTAACGGCCATACAACCCAGTATTAATGTAAACATGTAACGCAATGTGACATCCATCGCATCATAGGTTGACCAATATCTGTAACATCTCAACCAAAATCATAATAGTTCAACCAAAGTAAGGTAGACGTTATATGCACGTTCTCAATATTCTGTGGGTTGTATTCAGCATCGGCCTGATGCTGGTGCTCAATTTAAGATTCAAGATAAACTCGATGGTCGCTCTGCTGTTGGCGGCACTCTCGGTCGGTATGCTGGCGGGAATGGATTTAATGGAACTGCTGCATACCATGAAATCCGGTTTTGGCAGCACGCTGGGTGAGCTGGCGATTATCGTGGTATTCGGGGCCGTCATCGGTAAGCTGATGGTTGATTCCGGGGCAGCGCATCAGATTGCCCATACGCTGCTGGCGCGACTCGGTCTACGTTACGTGCAGCTGTCGGTGATCATTATTGGTCTGATCTTCGGCCTGGCGATGTTCTATGAAGTGGCGTTTATTATGCTGGCACCGCTGGTGATCGTCATTGCCGCGGAAGCGAAGATCCCGTTCCTCAAGCTGGCGATTCCTGCGGTTGCCGCCGCCACCACCGCCCACTCACTGTTCCCACCGCAGCCGGGTCCGGTCGCGCTGGTTAACGCCTACGGCGCTGACATGGGCATGGTTTACATCTACGGTATCCTGGTGACCATTCCAAGCGTGATCTGCGCCGGACTTATCCTGCCGAAATTCCTCGGCAACCTCGATCGTCCAACGCCGTCATTCATGAAGGCCGACGTACCGGTTGACCAGAACAACCTGCCGTCCTTCGGCGTGTCTATTCTGGTGCCGCTGATCCCGGCGATCATCATGATATCCACCACCATCGCCAACATCTGGCTGGTGAAAGGGACGCAGGCGTGGGAAGTGGTCAACTTCTTAGGCTCCTCGCCGATTGCGATGTTTATCGCCATGGTTGTCGCCTTCGTGCTGTTTGGTACCGCGCGCGGTCATGACATGCAGTGGGTAATGAACGCCTTTGAAAACGCGGTGAAAAGCATCGCCATGGTGATCCTGATCATCGGCGCGGGCGGCGTACTGAAGCAAACCATTATCGATACCGGCATCGGCGATACCATCGGCATGCTGATGTCACACGGCAATATTTCTCCCTACATCATGGCGTGGTTGATAACCGTGCTGATTCGTCTGGCAACGGGTCAGGGCGTGGTCTCAGCCATGACGGCGGCGGGGATTATTAGCGCAGCAATCCTCGACCCGGCAACCGGTCAACTGGTGGGCGTCGACCCGGCGTTGCTGGTGCTGGCAACAGCGGCTGGCTCCAACACGCTGACCCATATCAACGATGCTTCGTTCTGGCTGTTCAAAGGCTACTTTGATCTGTCGGTGAAGGATACGCTGAAAACCTGGGGTCTGCTGGAGCTGGTAAACTCCGTGGTTGGCCTGATAATCGTGTTGATCATCAGCATGATTGCATAACGTTGATACCGCTCTGGCCCACAGCGCCAGAGCGGTTTTCCATCCTGCCTCAACAATCCTCAATAATCAGATATACCGCCTTCACCGGACCATGCACCCCAACCACCTTGATAAGCTCAATATCCGCCGTCGAGCTGGGTCCACTGATGATATTAATGCACGATGGCATACGCTCACCGGCCTGTGCTTTCTGATGCAGTTTTTCTGCCAGCTGCGCCACGCGCGGCAGAATGGAGCTTTTACGCAGCACGAAAATCGAGGACTCCGGCAACAGGCTCAGGGAGCGCCCGCGCTCCGGTGCGGAAAACAGCACCACGCCGCCGGACTCGGTCAGGCCATATTCGGCATACACCACGCCGACTTTCGCCTGCTCGGCCTGGGTAATATTTTCGCTACCACGCGCCGGATCCCAGACCACGGCGTTGCATTCCTGCTGCAAGCGTTCGGTGATGCCCAGCTCCACCAGCCGGCTGTCGCCGCTCAGCACCACCGGCTGCTGACCCAATTCTTCGCACAGGCGCAGCGCCGCGTCTGCGGCCTGGTCCTCGCTGGTCAGTTCGCAGCGGGCCAGCATCACTTCGCTGGCAAACTGGATAAACGCAGAGCAGCGCTGCTCGGGGCTAAACTCGGTCAGGCGCTCGTTGGCATAGTTGTTAACCGGTGCGGCATCCGCTTGCGGTTCGAAGCGCAGCGGGCGACCCAGCGCCTGGGCGATGGTGTTTAAAAACGCGGTACGGTTATCCATTCTTTTTCTCCTGCGCCTGATGTTTCTTAAACCAGCTGCGGAAGCTCTCGCCGTCAGCATCAGGCAGATCGCGCGCCTCCATCCAGTCACCAATCGCACCAACCTTGAGCGGGGTTTTGCCGCCATTGATAAACCAGCTCGCCGCATGCGCGCCCGCCATCATCCCGACTTTCCACAGCCCCGGATGGCTATTGGCATAGGCGAACATCTTGATCGCCCGTCGCTCGGCTTTCGGCGTAATGCCCTCCTCGGCCATCACCCGGCGATGACGCAGGATCAGTTTTGACAACGGAATACGCACCGGGCAGACGCTGTCACAAGCCGTGCACAAAGAACAGGCGTACGGCAGGTCTTTAAAATCTTTATAGCCGCCGAGCAGCGGAGAAATCACCGCGCCGATAGGGCCGGGATAGATAGAGCCATAGCCGTGTCCGCCGATGTGGCGGTACGCCGGACAGGTGTTCATACAGGCTCCGCAGCGGATGCAGCGCAGCACATCGCGAAACTCTGAGCCCAGCACCTGCGAGCGACCGTTATCGACAATCACCAGATGGAACTCTTCCGGTCCGTCAACGTTGTCCGCCTCACGCGGGCCGGTCAGCCAGGTGTTGTAGCCCGTCAGACGTGCGCCCACGGCGCTGCGCGCCAGCATGGTAATCAGCACATCCACCTCGGCAAAGGTCGGCGCGATACGCTCCATGCCCATCACCGCAATGTGCGTTTTCGGCAGCGTGGTGCACATGCGCGCGTTGCCTTCGTTGGTCACCAGACACACCGAGCCGGTTTCCGCCACGGCAAAGTTACAGCCAGTAATACCGATTTCGGCACTGAGGAAATCCTCGCGGATCTTCTGACGAATGAACAAGGTCATAGCTTCCGGGGTTTCCGGGCCGTCATACCCCAGACGTTCGTTCAGCACGCGGCGGATCTGGTAGCGATCTTTATGAATCGCCGGAACCACGACGTGCGAAGGCGGATCCTGATCCAACTGCAGGATATATTCCCCGAGATCGGTTTCGATCACCTGGATTCCGGCATCCTGCAACACATGGTTGACGCCGATTTCTTCGGTCACCATCGACTTGGACTTCACCACCTTCTGCGCATTTTTACTCTGCGCGACCTGCAAAATGTAGCGAGTTGCATCTTCTTTGGTTTTGGCGAAATAGACGTGTCCGCCGTTTTCCGTCACTTTCTCGGAGAGTTGGTACAGGTAAGCGTCGAGGTTGCTCAGAACGTGATCGCGGATCTGGCTGGCACGATCGCGCCAGTCTTCCCAGTGGCCTAACTCATCGACCATTCTTTGCCGATTCGCGCCGATACGCTCCTGCGCATTAGCCACGGCTTTGCGCATAATCGGATCTTCTATCTGCTGACGAATACGCAGTTTAAATTCTACATCGCTGGTTTTTATCGACATCTCTTTCCCCTCAGCGGCTCATCAGCACTTCAGCAATATGCATCACTTTGACCGGCTGGCCTTCCCGTTGCAGTCGACCGCCAATGTTCAGCAGGCAGCTCACGTCTGCGCCAATCAAAAATTCCGGCTTTGCGTCCATCAGATGTAAGACTTTCTCTTTCACCATCTCACCGGATATCTCGGCCATCTTGACCGAGAACGTCCCGCCAAAGCCGCAACAGGTATCCTGATCGGCAAACGTCAACAGCTCCAGTCCGCGCACGTTTTTCAGCAGCGTAAGCGGCTCTTCCTTCACCCCCAGTTTGCGGGTCAAGCTACAGGAAGGATGATACACAGCGCGGCCCTGCAGGCTGGCACCAACGTCCACCACACCCAGTTTGTTGACGATAAAGGAGGTGAGATCCTGCATACGCGCGGAAACTTTCTCAGCACGCAGCGCCCATTCCGGTTCATCGGCCAGATACGTCGGGTAGCTTTTTACCGCGTAGGTGCAGGAGCCTGCCGGAGAGATAATCGGGTAGTCGTTGTCTTCCAGCGCGGCGATCAGGTTTTTCATCCCGGGGATCGCCTCTTTGATGTAACCGCTGTTGATGGCTGGCTGACCGCAACACCCTTGCTTCTCGGGGAAATTAACGCGACAACCCAGTTTTTCCAGCAGCAATACGGAGTCTCGTGCCATCCGTGATTTCAGTGCGTCACCAATACAGGTGACAAAGAAATTTACATTCACAATAACTACTCCATTGCTTCATTTCTGTTTATTGCGCTTGATATCGCGATATCAAGCAAAGATTCAGCTGTATTTCACGCCCAGTTTTTGTATTTGCTTGTTTTACTAATGTCTGGGTTCATTATGATGCACGGATCGTTTTCCTTTGATAGCGACTCTCATCTTCTTATATAAGGACAATCGCAAATGTCTGTATTTTCATTTGTATGACAAAACCAAATAATCCACTAATCAACATGCATATGCAATACCCATGTTTATTTATTTCGGACTTGCTCACATTTTTATATTGAAAACAACTGTGTTATTAACACCTTATAAAATAGTTTCGAATGATTACTACCTTCGTCACTACCATTATTAAAAATGTTATTAAATAACCACTTATGGGTATTCACCTTGCTCTTAAGTATATTTACATGGCATTGAATTTTAATTAAAAGATTACAATAGTTACAAAACCACAAATCATAATTACTTTATTCACTGAAGCGATTCAGTTTACATATTTTATTTACACGGCAATGTAGCCTTCCCGCCATAAATATAAATCAGGTTTAATGAACCAATCAGGAATAGCAATGAACGAATATTTTATGTTTGCCCTGGCACTCTCTCCTTTACTACTTATGGTATTTTTAATACTGAAATTAAAAATGCCCATCCATTATTCCGTACTGATTTCTTTGGTATTCACCGCTGCACTATCGGCAATATTCTGGGAAATGCCCGTACAAAATCTGAAAGCCGCGATAGGCTATGGTGCACTGAAGGGGTTATGGCCGATTGTGATTGTGATCCTAGGCGCTATTTTCAGTTATAACGTCATGCAGGCGACCAAAGCGCTGGATATTTTGCGCGATATTCTCGCCAGCATTAGCGAAGATAAGCGTATTCAGGTGCTGCTGATTTCATGGTGTTTTGGTGGATTTCTTGAAGCCGCAGCGGGCTATGGCACGGCGGTCGCTATTCCGATCGGCATTCTTATTGCGCTGGGATTCAACCCGCTGAAGGCTGCTATTGCTTCTCTGGTGGCGAATACCGTTCCCACCGCATTCGGCGCGGTCGGGATCCCGGTTTCTATTCTGGCAGAGCAGGTTAATCTGCCGGTTTATACCTTAGGCGGAACCATTATTTTGCAGCTCGCGCTGTTTAATATCCTGCTGCCGTTTGTGATTGTCTGCATTATTGGCGGCGGCCTGAAAGCCATTCGTGGCGTATTTCTGATCACGTTGATTTGCGGCATCACCACGCTGGTTCCGCAATATTTTGTCGCCATCCATCTTGGCGCGGAATTACCCGCTTTTGCCGGTAGCCTGGTCAGCCTGTTTGCCGTGGCGATGGTCAGTCGCCTGCGCAAAGGGAAAACCGATCCCGAGTGGCGCATTGAGGTCAGCCATACCCGCGAAACCACGCCACGCTCGGCAAAAGTGCTGTTCCGCGTGGGCTCTATCTATCTGTTTATTTTTGTATTTATCCTGCTGTGTTCGCCGCTGTTCCCGACAATAAAAGGCGCGGCGTCCCAACTGGCTTCGGTGCTGCATTTCACGTTGGCTGACGGCAAAACGATGGCACTGAAAGTTGAATGGGTGACCACACCAGGGATGCTGATCATCTTTGCGACCATTATCGGCGGTTTTATTCAGGGAGCGTCCGCACGCGGGATGCTGGAAGTATTTATCAAAACGATTTTCCAGCTTAAAAACTCTATCGTCGCAATTATGGCGATCGTCGCGCTGGCCACGGTGATGGATCTCAGCGGGATTATCTCCACGCTGGCGCAGTCGATTGTCGATCTGACCGGCAGCTCGTACGTCTTCCTCGCCCCGGTGATTGGCGCGCTGGGCACGTTCGTTACCGGCAGCGATACCAACTCGAACATTCTGTTCGGCAAGCTGCAAACCATTGCTGCCAGCAAGTTACATATCGATCCCAACTGGCTGGCGGCGGCCAATACCTCTGGCGCTACGGGCGGGAAAATGATTTCGCCGCAAAGCATCGCCATCGCGGTTTCTGCCACCAAAATGGACGGTCAGGCCAACCAGATTATGTCTGGCACCATGAAATACTGCTGCGCCTACATTGTGATCCTCGGCTTAAAGGTTGGTCTCTTTTATTACTGGTTTATGGCGTAAGCCATTGTCAACCCCGTCAAATTCGCGGCAATCGTATTTGACGACACAGTGACCAAAAAGGTTTACACCGCCCCAGGAACGGAACAAGGCGACAGGCTTTACGATTTGTCGGCGCTGACTAAAATAGCGCCGATGTTTCAAATCGAGGATTGTTGTTATGTTGTTCTGGAAAAAGATGGTGAAGAAGTTCGACGCCTTTTCCGCGTTGATTCCACCACGCTACTTCCGCGTGTAATACCTGGCACTTATGCCTGATGGCGCATCGCTTATCAGGCCTACATTTCACACTCATTTGTAGGCCTGCGTTTCACGCTCATTTGTAGGCCGGATAAGGCGCGAGCCGCATCCGGCAGCGACAGCAGCGTAAAATGCTCACCCCTTCCTCTTACGCAGACCGCATGCTCTTAACACCGCCACCCACAGACGAAGCCACGCGAAACGGTAGACCAGAGGATGCTGAAGTCGCAGCAATGTCAGAAACATAGGGCCTCCTTGCGGCGCTACAGTACCGCTGCCCGATAGCGAATTTGCGGATCCATTATCTGGTGACGCGCATCTATCAGTCGCAGTTCATACGAATCATGCTCTTTCGTCAGTCGCATCACCGCATCGACGACACTGGTGGTCCGCTCCAGCGCCTGCTTGTCCTCATAACCATTGAGCAGTGAGGCCAGCATCACGCTGCAAATCAGATCCCCAACGCCCACCGGCATTTTGGCAAAGGTATACAGCGGCCGGGCAATGTGTAACGTCTGTTCCGGCGTTACCAGCAGCATTTCAAACGCCTGTGTGTCCCGTGAGCAGTCGCCGAGATACTTCACAAGCACCTTCTTCACACCCCACGACACCAGCTGCTGCGCAGCTTCCACCACCTCGTCAAAACTACGCAGTTGTCTGCCCGTCAGCACGCCCAGCTCATAGAGATTCGGTCCCATGATGTCGGCCAGTTGAATGGCATCATCGACAAAAAAGGACTCTACGCCCTGCGCGACAATGCAGCCTTTTTGCGGGTCGCCCATCACCGGATCGCAAAAATAGAGCGCCTGCGGATTACGCTGACGAATGGTGGTGACCGCGTGCTTCACCTCTTCGCAATGACGTTTATCTCCAAGATACCCGGACAGCACAGCGTCGCATTGCGCCAGCTTTTGCAGGTCATCCAGCCCGCTGATGATGGCGCTCAGCTCGCCGTGCGGCATCGCCATGCCCTGCCACATCCCGTACTGGGTGTGGTTGGAAAACTGTACGGTGTAAAACGGCCAGACATCGATCCCCGAAAGCTGCATCGGCAGCACAGCGGCTTTATTTCCGGCATAGCCATAAACGACTGACGACTGAACAGACAACACGTTTTTCATTTTGACTCCGTCTAACGAAACGTTGGCAGCAGACCAAATACGTCCAGAACAACCGTCAGATAGACAACCGCTCCACAGACAATCACCAGGTTAAGCACGGTGTTATTACAGGGCGCGGTATAGCTGGCGGTCGGAAAACGTTTCCGCGCGGCTTTCACCAGGAACGGCGGCAGGATCACGCTCCAGATGGTAAAGGCCAGACCGGCGTAGCCAATCGCGTGCACAAAACCGTTCGGGAAGAAGAAGCACACGGCGGCTGGCGGGAAGTAGGTCACCAGCGCGGTTTTCAGGCGGCCCATGCCGTCATCCGGGAAGTGAAACAGGTCGGCGATATAATCGAACAAGCCAAGCGTCGCCGCCAGCAGTGAACTGGCTACTGCGAAGTTGCCGAAGAAGGTCAGGATCAGATCCATATACCGGCTGGTGAACAGCTCGCTGATGGCCTCAACAAACACGTCGATATTGCCGCCTTTGGCGATAATTGGCGGGAACGCGGAACGGCTGATGTTACCCATCGTGACGCCCAGCCAGAAGATGTACAGCAGCAGGGCAAACAGCGTGCCGATGATAATAGAGCGCGTAATATTCGAAATCCCGCGCGTGCCATACAGCTTGACCAGGCTCGGCACGTTACCGTGAAAACCAAACGAGATAATACAGAACGGCAGCGTCATCAGAATGTAAGGCAGGTACTGTGAGTTGGGCAGCGCCACCGCCACGCTGTCGACAAGTTTCGCCACTTCAATATGACCAACCAGCCCAGAGAAAGTAGCAAAGAACGCGATAAACTTACCGATAATCAACACGGTAGTGATGCGTCCGACCAGCAAGGAGCTGTACCAGGCAATCGCGCCGACCAGCATACTGACGATCACCACCGAGACATTCGCCGGAAAGCGCACGCCGCTGTATTTGAACACGGTTTGCGCCATCACCGCTGACGATCCGGAAATATAGGCATAGGTCAGAATATACAGCACAAAGCCGAAAGCGATACCGACAACGATATTCCACTTACGGCCTAATAAATCCTGAGTAAAGGTATTAAAACTGGCACCAGCACCATAATGCAGGTTGACTTCAACCAGCATCAGACCGGTTAATAACATCATGATGGCGATAAACAGAAGAATAACAGACGCACCGGGGAACCATACGCCGGCCATCGCAATCGGCAGGGAGAACATCCCGCCACCCACTACGGTCGCGATAACCAACATGGTTCCGCTAATCAGTCCGGGGGTACTACTCTGTCGCTCAATGGCATTAATATCCATGATAAATGTTCCTGTAGACTATTCGTTATAATTACAGCTGTCATTTGTACATCATGCGGATAATAAAAATGTCGGAGTCAGGGTTTACTTTTTTTAGTTATGTCACGGTAACGGGCACCGCAAAGGCTTCCTGTTCATGGAAAAGGAATACAAAAAAGCCCCATCACGTGATGGGGCCATAACTATTTTTTAGATGTAATCAAAGCGTGCAGTAAAGAAACGCAACTGCTTCGGCTCGTAAATAAACTTCAGCCCGCGAATATCTTCTTTGTGCTGGTAAAGTTTAATAATACCGTCAGCCACGACATCCATATGTGCATAGGTATAAACACGGCGTGGAATAGTCAGACGCACGGTTTCCAGTTTCGGTCTGTGGTGTTCACCGGTCACGTTATTACGGCCCGCAGAGATAATTCCGCGTTCCATACTACGTACGCCGGTTTCCACATAGATGCTGGCGGCCAGACTTTGTGCCGGGAACTCATCCTGCGTCAGATGCTCGCAGAAGCGACGCGCATCGAGGAATACCGCGTGACCACCTACCGGTTCAACAATCGGTACGCCAGCGGCTTTCAGCTTATCGCCCAGGTAGCGAACCTGCTTCACGCGGTGCTCGATGTACTCGTACTGCATGGCTTCGCGCAGGCCAATCGCCATGGCTTCCATGTCGCGTCCGGCCAGGCCGCCGTAAGATGGCATACCTTCGTAGACCACGACTAACTCTTTGGCAGAAGAGAACATTTCGTCATCGTTCATGCACAGGAAGCCGCCGATGTTCACCAGACAGTCTTTTTTACCACTCATGGTACAACCGTCGGCGTAGCTGAACATCTCATGCACGATCTCGGCGATGCTCTTGTTCTCAAAGCCCTGCTCTTGCTCTTTGATAAAGTAGGCGTTTTCTACGCAGCGGGTAGCGTCGTAGAACACTTTAATGCCGTGCGCTTGTGTCAGTTCACGCACCGCACGCATGTTCGCCATCGAGACCGGCTGCCCGCCCGCGAGGTTAACCGTCACCGCCAGGCAGATATAGGCAATATTCTCGGCGCCTTTTTCATCAATCAGTTTTTGTAATTTTTTAAGATCGATATCACCTTTAAAAGCAATATTCAGACCGGCATCGTGCGCTTCGTCACGAACAATATCGACAAACACCGCACCATTTTTTTCCTGGTGATAACGGGTGGTAGTGAAATACATATTCCCGGCAACATATTGCCCAGGTTTAATAGCCAGCTGCGATAACAGATTTTCTGCGCCACGCCCCTGGTGAGTCGGAACAATATGTTTAAAGCCGAACAGTTCCTGCACAGTTCTTTCCAGATGATAGAAGTTTTCGCTGCCCGCGTACGCTTCATCACCCATCATCATTCCGGCCCACTGCTTGTCGCTCATTGCGTTGGTGCCACTGTCGGTCAGCAGGTCAATATAAATATCTTTCGAATTTAACAGGAAAGTATTGTAACCCGCTTCCTGCATTTTCTTAAGGCGCTCATCACGCGGGATCATAGATACAGTTTCAACGCTTTTAATACGGAAGGGTTCTGCCGGATAATTCATTTTGTTTCTCCAGTAACAGTGGTCATGTACGTATTAATGTGAAGTAAAGCATACCTGGTTCATCAATAAAGTCTGATGAAATATAACTATTCGCCTCCTGAGCCAGGGGGAGAAATAATGTGGAGGCACTATGCAAGATTTGATTGATTATGGAAATAGCCCAGTCAACATTAATCATTGGCAATAATTTAAAAAGCTGTAAATGTGAGTGATGCAAATCACACGTCATTTTTTTACCCGTTCATATTCAACGAGTTTTTTTTGCGTGTTGATTTGCCCTTCACCGTTGCATGTCACTGGAGAGGGAAAATACTGAAAACTTAACTTTCCAGGCTGTTCTCATAATGTATTGCTCAATGAGTACACCCCAATTTGTGAGAGTCGGATCACTTCATGGAGTGATATTTGTGATTTAGATCACTAAAATCGTAAAGAAAAGTGTACAAAACAGTGTTGTTTCAGAGTTTGCTATTTGCTTCAGTGAGTTAGATCGCATTTTTGGTCTGATGCCGACAGGCGTTGTTTTCTGGAGCGTGGGGATATTCAGGCGTGTGAAAGATAATGAATAAATGCGATGAATAATACCGGGTTTATTGGGATGAAGGCGTTTTCTATTTATTCCGAAAGCATGCTATTCGCGCTTATTTCATCTTATTTACATCTGGACTTACCGAAGATCACTGGGGGAATTTACATGGGTTTTATTAGCGCGATACGAAGGTGCGCCAACACCTGCGCATCGCTAATCACAGTAACTATTTATATAAACGTATAACAGGAGGGACATCCTCCCTCCTGTTCTCGCGATAATTATTTCACTAACGCGGATATATCCTTGAACAGCGAATGGGTTATTTCTACACCGTCACGAGTTGTACGCGTACGGGAATGATAGCGACGCTCGCCCGGCAAACGCGCCCCTTGCCGCTGCATATCGGCAAAGAGTCTCTCGGCACGTGCAAGATGCTGCGGAGCCTCCAGTCCCAGAAAGCGGGCCGGGTCCAGGGCCAGAATCAGCTCGCCACCATAGGGCAACCCGCCAGCCCCCTTATCCCACGCCAGCGATTCCGCGCTGGTCATATCGCCGATGAGCGGTCCGGCAAGCAGTTCCACCATTGCCGCCAGTGCCGACCCTTTATGCCCGCCAAACGTCAACATCGCACCGTCGAGGATCGCCTGCGCGTCGGTGGTGGCCTGACCGTCACCGTCAATTCCCCACCCTTCCGGCACCGCTTTTCCCGCCCGTTGATGGAGTTGGATCTCTCCCCGTGCCGCCGCACTGGTGGCCATGTCGAAGATAAACGGGAGTTTTTCTTCACGCGGCCAGCCAAATGCTATCGGGTTAGTGCCAAAAAGCGGCTGCGTCCCGCCTGCGGGAGCAACCCACGCATGGCTGGGCGTCGTCGCCAGCGCCACCAGCCCTGCCTCGGTGAGCGGCTCAACGTCGGCAAACAGCGCCGAAAAGTGCACACAGCGGTTAATCGCCAGGGCTGCAATACCACTGTGGCGCGCCTTTTCTATCAGCAGCGGAAGCGCGCGCTCGAATGCCAGCAGGGAAAATGCCCCACCGGCGTCCACCTTCACAATGGCCGGCGCGGTATCGGTGATAACCGGTTCAGCGTCAGGTGACACCTTTCCTTTACGTCGCGTCTCCACAATCCCCAGCAACCGCCACAAACCATGCGAGGCACAGCCATCACGCTCACCGTGGGTCACGTTGGTCGCGATCGCCACGGCATGCGCTTCACTGAATCCGTTCCCGCGCAGCACCTTATATGCCAGCGCATAAGCCTCTGTTAACGAGAGGTTTACCATCTCCATGACCGACTCCTTTACTCTTCTTCATCACCGGTAAAGTTAGCCCGCGGCAGACAGGTTCGCTCACCCCAGTAGTAAATTCCCAGCGACATCACCGCCACCACCACCGTATCCCACGGATGACCAATCACCCCTGTGCCCCCAAAACTACCCAGCCAGGAGAAGAGCATAATCAGCGCGTAGAAGGCGATAAGCCACAGAGACGATTTCACCTGCTGCGCCAGACTCACGGTGTGTACCGGCACTTTTGATTTGCAAAGCACATAGACGACAAACATCACAATCTGCAGTCCCAGCAGCCATGACAGCGTGCCCCAGCCAGACCAGAATACAATCAGCGCCGAAATCACAAACGACACCGGACCGATAATCCCGAAGGCACGCACGCGGAATGGGCGCGGCAAATCCGGTGCATTACGACGCAGCCCCGCCGCCGTGACCGGGGCAATGGCGTAGCTCAGTACCAGCGCCGCCGACACCACGCTTATCAGCTGTTCCCATGACGGGAACGGCAATGTCCAGAAGATAGACAATGCAAAGGTCAGCCACAGCGCCGGACGTGGAATGCCAGACTCTTTATCGATGTGGGTAAACGTCTTAAAGAAGGTGCCAGCTTTCGCCCAGCCATAAATCACGCGCGGCGTGGCGTTCATGTAGATATTGCCGGTACCACTTGGGGAGACAATCGCGTCGCACACTACCATAAACGCCAGCCAGCCCATACCGAGCGTAATGGCGATATCCCGGTACGGCAGCGAGAATTGCTTGCTGATCTCTGCCCAGCCGCCACCCAGCATATCGGTCGGAATACTGCCAAGAAATGCCAGCTGCAACAGCACGTAAATAATCGTCGACAGCACCACGGATAAAATCAGCGCCACCGGGATGGTACGCTGCGGATTCTTTACTTCACTCGCCACAGAAATAATTGGCGTCAACCCCAGGTAGGCGAAGATGATCCCACCGGCGCTAATCGCAGCCTCAACGCCCGACATACCAAAGGGTGCAATCCCCTGAACGTGCAGGTTCTCAGGTTTGAAAAAGGTAAATAGCGTCACAACGACCGCTAGCGGCACCAAAAATTTCAGAATACTGATGATGTTATTGGAACGGGCAAACGTTTTTACGCTGTAGTAATTCAGCCCGAAGAACAAACACAGCAGCAAAAACTGCACCACCCATCCCAGCAGCGTTGGGTCGCTTGAGCCAGTTTGAGTCAGCATCGGGAACCATGCTGCCGCATACTGCCGCGCAGCAACAATCTCTATGGAGATGAGGCTTGAAAACGCAATCAGCGTAATAAATCCAAGCAGATACCCCATCAACTCACCGTGGGAAAAGACCGGATAACGGATAATCCCCCCGGCACGAGGCAGTGCCGCGCCCAGCTCACAATAGACAATCCCTAACAGCAGAACGGCAATCCCGCCGATGACCCACGAGGCAATGCCCGCAGGTCCGGCAATCGATGCCACATGGCTTGCGGCAAACAGCCAGCCGGAACCGAAGATAGCCCCAAGCCCAATAAACGTCAGGTCGGTTAGCGTTAGCTGCTTTTTAAATTTACCCACCTCAGCAACGCGGGCCTGTGTTTGGTGCGTAGAGTGAATCGTCATGGTCATGCCCTTCAGTCAACAGAGGGGGAAATGGCTTCCCGGGTCCACTGCCCGTTAATCAGGCGCAGCAGGTTCAGAGGGTTGTCATCCTGGACAGCAGGCGGAAGCAGCGCGGCAGGCACATTTTGCAGGCATACCGGGCGTAAAAAACGGTCGATGGATTGCGTCCCTACCGAGGTACCGCGAGCATCGGTGGTGGCAGGCCACGGACCACCGTGCACCATGGCATCACAAACCTCGACACCGGTTGGATAACCGTTAAACAAAACGCGTCCCGCTTTTTCGGTGAGGGCTGGCAGCAGGCGCTGCGCCAGCGGTCCATCATCAGATTCGGCGTGCACAGTAGCCGTCAGTTGGCCCGGAATCACGCGCAAAATGGACTGCAACTCCGCCTCATCGGCCACCTCGACCAACACCGCCAGCGGGCCAAACACCTCCTGCTGTAGCAGCAGATCCTGTGCCAGCAGCAGCGAAGCCGGAGCCTGATACAACCGGGCCTGCGCGCGGCCGATAACCGATTCATCAGACCCTGCCAGACGCTGAATATGCGGATGTGCCTCAAGCGCGCTGACACCCTCTTCATAATGGGCAAGCGTCGGGGCATTCAGCATGATCTGTGCCGGTGCCTGGTCAACCGCGACCTTCAGCGCCTGCGTGAAGCGGGACATACCCTCGCCGCGTAAGACAAGGATCAGCCCCGGCTTGGTACAAAACTGCCCACATCCCAAAGTGAAAGAGGACACCAGCTCATTGGCCAGCGTTTCTGCCCGCGTGGCGACGACCTGCGGCAGAATAATCAGCGGGTTAATGGCCGACATTTCCGCAAAGACGGGGATCGGCTGCGGACGCTGCTGCGCCAGCTGCCAGAGCGCCTTACCGCCGCGCAGCGAACCGGTAAAACCCACCGCCTGAATCGCCGGATGGCGAACCAGATCCGCGCCAATATCGGTGCCGAAAATCATGTTAAAAACGCCCGCAGGCAGGCCAGATGCCGTGACCGCACGCACAATCGCCTGGGCAGTCAATTCCGCCGTCGCCATATGTCCGGGATGGGCTTTCACCACCACCGGACAACCCGCCGCCAGCGCGGATGCGGTATCGCCTCCTGCCGTAGAAAAGGCCAGCGGAAAATTGCTGGCCCCGAACACCGCCACCGGGCCAAGCGCGGTCAGATACTGACGCAGGTCCGGGCGTGGCAGCGGCTGGCGGTCAGGGAGTGCGGTATCAATACGTACGCCAAAGGCATCGCCCCGACGTAGCACCCCGGCAAACATGCGCAGCTGATTACTGGTTCGGGTGCGCTCTCCCTGTAACCGCGCCAGCGGCAGTGCCGTTTCCTGGTGGGCTATGGCGAAAAAATCCTCGCCGAGCAAATCCAGCTCGTCAGCAAGGGAGTCGAGAAAGCGGGCACGCACGTCTGGCGCTGTCTGTGAATAGACAGGAAACGCCTGGTCAGCCGCCTCCGCCGCGGCGGCGGCCTCCTCACGAGAGGCCGGGTAAAAATGGTATCCGGTCAGCTTGCCGTCAGCGGCACGCAGGCTTGGCAGCGTCGCCTCACCGCTTGCCACGCGGCATCCGGCGATAAACTGCTGACCCGAAACAGAGAGAGGTATCGTCATCATCACTCCTTTACTTAAAGGCCGACATCCGGCAGCTGTGGACGGGTCGCCAGCGCCTTCTCAACAATCGCCACCACTTGCGCACGGGTATCCCCTTCCAGCGCCAGACGCGGTGGACGGGTAATGGCGCTGCCACGCCCCAGCAATTCTTCACAGAGCTTGATGCACTGCACCAGATCCGGGCGCGCATCCAGATGCAGCAACGGCATAAACCAGCGGTAAAGCGCCATCGCTTCCTCATAACGCTGTTGTTTCGCCAGGCGGAACAACGTCTCCCCTTCACGCGGGAAGGCGTTCGACATTCCGGAGATCCAGCCTTCCGCCCCAACGGCAATGCTCTCGACCACCACATCATCCAGCCCAGCGAACAGCACAAAGCGGTCGCCAACGGAGTTGCGCAGGTCGATAAAACGGCGGGTATCGCCGGAGGAGTCTTTGAAGCAGACGATGTTGTCGCAGTCGGCCAGCGTCGCCAGGATATCCGGCGTCACGTCGTTTTTGTAAATCGGCGGGTTGTTGTACACCATGATAGGCAGGTCGGTAGCCGTAGCCACACTGCGGAAGTGGGCCGCTGTTTCATGCGGTTTTGAGGAATACACCAGCGCAGGCATCACCATAATACCGTCGACGCCCACGCGCTCTGCCTCTTTCGCCATCTTCTGTGCAAACGCGGTGGTGAATTCGGCCACCCCCGCAATGACCGGGATCTGACCGCCCGCAGCATCTTTCGCTACTTCGATGATCTGCAGCTTTTCCTGCGTGGTCAGAGAGGTGTTCTCCCCCACGCTGCCGCACACCACCAGGCCAGAAACACCATCCTTGACCAGGTTTTTCATCACCGTATGGGTGGCATCCAGATCCAGGGAATAATCGCTACGAAACTGGGTGCTGACTGCCGGGAATACACCGCTCCAGTGAATGGCTTTCTTGCTCATGTTCGGTTCCTTGTCGTCAATTTGTTAATTTAAAGTGAATGAATGGTGAATATTCACTGACAGATTGACGTTTCAGGCGACCGACTGCTTGGTGGTTTTCTTCCTCTTTGATGACGAAATTAGCACAGTGAGTGTGTCTTACCCGGCAAGCGTAATGCGAAAATCACGCGGCGTAGAGCCCGTCATCGCCTTAAACTGGCGGCTAAACGCGCTGTGATCGGTATAACCGCACTGCAACGCAATATCGGTAATCGGCGTATCGCCCGCCAGCAGTTCGGTGGCTTTTTCCAGCCGAACTTTGTGGATCATCTGGCGCGGCGTGAGATGAAAAATACGCTTACAGTAGCGCTCAATTTGCGCCACCGACATGCCGCTCAGGGCAGTTAGCTCTTCCATCGCGATGGGACGGTGATAATGGTTGCGGATATGATCGTCGACGATCGCCAGCCGCTGCCACGCCGGGTGACGCGCCTGCGCTTCCTGCAGATCGTGTGAAATCCCCGCCATACCGATGACCTGGCCCTGCGCATCCCGCAGCGCCAGCTTCTGGGTCAAACACCAGCCGCGTTCACGACCGTTGTAGAGATGCATTTCCAGCTGATCGCGCAGCGTTACCCCTTCGCGCAGCACCCGCATATCCTGCTCGGTATAGCCCAGCCCAAGCGCTGAAGGGAAAACATCAGCAGAGGTTTTACCCAACAGAGAAACCACCGTCTTAAACCCGCAGCGTCGTGCCAGGGTCATATTGACCATTAAATAGCGGGCCTGCACATCTTTGATAAAAAAAACCACATTCGGAATGGCATTGAGCAGCGGCGCAATCAATGCCATCGCATGGAGCAACGTCTGGATATTGTCCGGACGCTGACGCGCCAACCCCTCACATATCTGGCTAAGTTCAGCCACTTCAGGCACCGGCGACGGGGCCCGCACATCATTAATCACACAGGACATCACGCTTCCTCCCGATTAGTGATCTGAATATTTATTAACTTTTTTTTAACCTAGCAAGCATCCTTACTGCGTTTTGCGATCCTGCCGTAGATTTATAATTTCCCCTTTTCCAGCCACTGGCGCAGTTGCCTATTTTGGTTTACCACGTCACTAACAAAATGATTAATAACAAATAAATATGATAATACCTTAACGATGACAGCGGTCATTATGCTGATTTCGTCATTTGCGGTGACGAAAGCGATCAAGCAGGGACGCAAAGCTTGCGTCAGCATTTAGCAACAAAACATTAACTTTCCGGAGATCCTATGACAGCACAGTACAGTGAACTGAGAGTGATTGATTCTCACACCGGCGGTGAACCCACTCGCCTGGTCATCGACGGCTTTCCGGATCTGGGAACGGGGAACATGAGCGAGCGTCGGGAGCGTTTTTCCCGCGACTACGACGACTGGCGTAAAGCCATTATTCTTGAGCCGCGCGGTAACGACGTTCTGGTCGGTGCATTGCTCTGTGAGCCAGTTTCGCCACAGGCCACGGCGGGAGTCATCTTCTTTAACAACTGCGGCTTTCTGAACATGTGCGGTCACGGCACCATCGGGCTGATTGCCTCGCTGGCATGGCTTGGGCGCATTCAACCCGGTAAACATCTGATTGAAACGCCGGTGGGCGATGTGACCGCCACGCTGCACGAAGACGGCAGCGTCTCGGTCGAAAACGTACCGGCCTACCGCTGGCGTAAGCAGGTACAGGTTGAAACCGTCCACGGTACGGTAACGGGTGATATCGCCTGGGGCGGCAACTGGTTCTTCCTTGTCAACGATCATCCGTTCGCGGTCTCGCCGGAAAAGATCCCTGAATTGACGGAGTACGCATGGGCAATCCGTGAAGGGTTAGATCGTGCAGGCATTCGTGGCGAACATGACGGCATTATCGATCACATCGAACTGTTTGCAGAAGATGATCGCGCGGACAGCCGCAGCTTTGTACTCTGCCCCGGTAAAGCCTGGGATCGATCGCCCTGCGGCACCGGCACCAGCGCTAAGCTGGCCTGTCTGGCAGAGGACGGAAAACTCAAATCCGGAGAATCCTGGCGGCAGGCGAGCATCATCGGCAGCGAATTTACGGCGCATTTCGTGCCGCATGGCGACAAGATCGTTCCGACGATCCGCGGAGAGGCATGGGTCTGTGGTGATAACAAGCTGATCCTCAATCCTGAAGATCCGTTCTGCTGGGGGATCTCGCTGTGATCGAAAGTGACGTCATCGTTATCGGTGCCGGGATTATCGGGGCCGCCTGCGCCTGGCAACTGGCCGCTCGCGGGCAGCGAGTCACGCTGGTCGATGACGGCAATGCGGGCGCGACGGCGGCGGGTATGGGTCACCTGGTGTGCATGGATGACGATCCTGCGGAGCTCGCACTCTCTGCCTGGTCTCTGGTGAGCTGGCGCAAACTGACGCCCCGGATGCCGGAAAGCTGTGCCTGGCGCGGATGCGGCACGCTGTGGCTGGCAGAAACGCCGCAAGAGCTTGCGCTGGCAGAAGAAAAAAAACAACGGATGGCACAATACCAGGTTGTCAGTGAAATGCAGACCCGCGATCGGCTTGCCGCACGCGAACCGCTGCTCACCGCCGGACTCGCTGGCGGGCTGTGGGTCCCCGGCGACGGGATAGTTTACGCCCCAAACGTCGCCCGCTGGTTTATTAACGATGCCGATTTAACGCACCTTCGGGATAGCGCCCTCTCTGTTGATGCCCCTTACGTCACTCTACACAGCGGCAAACGACTGCGCGCGCGCGCCATCGTCATCGCCAGCGGTCTGGGTGCCAACACGCTGCTGGGTGAAAACTGGCTCAGACCCAAAAAAGGTCAGTTGGCGATCACCGACCGCTACGGCCCCTTGCTCAGCCACCAGCTGGTAGAGTTGGGATACGGTGCCAGCGCCCATGCAGGCGGCACCTCAGTGGCATTTAACATTCAGCCACGCCCCACCGGACAGTTGCTGATTGGCTCCTCCCGCCAGTTTGATAACACCGACCGCGAGGTTGACCTCCCTCTGCTGGCACAGATGCTGGCGCGCGCGCGCCATTTTTTACCCTCTCTGGAGGCGCTTAATATCATTCGTTGCTGGAGCGGTTTTCGGGCGGCATCGGCTGACGGCAACCCGCTGATTGGCCCACATCCTGCGCGTCCGGGTATCTGGCTGGCGCTGGGACATGAAGGACTGGGCGTCACAACCGCGCCAGCAACCGCCGAGTTAATTTGCGCCCAGATCCTTGGCGAGCGCCCGGCGGTGTCCCCGGATACCTGGCTTCCCGCACGCCTGCACAAGCAGGAGGCCATCGCATGACAACCCTGAACGTAATTATCGACGGCCAGACCTGTGAGGTTCCCGTCGGAATGAGTATTGCAGCAGCACTGGTCCTGGTGGGCAACGGCGTGACCCGTCGTTCGGTGAGTGGTCAACTGCGCGCGCCCTTCTGCGGAATGGGAGTTTGTCAGGAGTGCCGCGTCACGGTGAACGGGCACCGGGTGCTGGCCTGCCAGACGGAATGCCAGCCCGAAATGGTGATTGAAAGGAGCCATCATGCAAAGCGTTGACTGTGAGATCCTGATCCTTGGCGCAGGGCCTGCCGGATTGTCGGCGGCACTGGCTGCCGCACGCTGTGGAAAATCAGTGATAATCCTTGATGACAACCCTCGCCCCGGCGGGCAAATCTGGCGCGACGGGCCGCAGGTCTCACTCCCCCGGCACGCCAGACGGCTTCGTCAGGCGGTGGCGGAACATCCCCACATTACGCTGCTGAGCGGTGCCCGGCTAATTGCCCGCCCCGACCCACATTCCGTAGTCTTCGAAACCGCAGGCGACTGCGGCGAAATCCGCTGGCAGCGGCTGATTTTATGCTGCGGCGCCAGAGAACTCTCGCTGCCTTTTCCCGGCTGGACGCTACCCAATGTGACGGGGGCTGGAGGCCTGCAGGCGCAGATAAAACACGGTCTGCAGCTCAAGGGGGAACGCGTGGTCATTGCAGGCAGCGGTCCTCTTCTGCTGGCGGTCGCCAGTACAGTGAAACGCGCTGGCGGGAATATTGTCGCCATCATCGAACAGGCCCCGATGAGCGCACTGGCCCGTTTCGCAACCGGGCTATGGCGCTGGCCTGAAAAATTGCGTCAGTTCGGCGAGCTCTTTCCAGCCCGATATCATCCGGCAAGCCAGGTCATCCAAGCGCAGGGTGATACCTGTCTGCAGTCAGTGACCGTGCGCCACCAGGGGCAAACCCGGGAGATCATCTGCGACAGGCTGGCCATTGGCTATGGGCTGGTACCGAATATAGAACCTGCCGCAATCTTTGGCTGCAAAACAGAAAATCAGGCTATTTGGGTCGATGCGGCGCAACGCACCAGCGTGCAGGATATCTATGCGGCAGGAGAATGCACGGGCTTTGGCGGCAGCGAGCTGGCGTTAGCCGAGGGAGAAATTGCCGGCTACGCCGCCGCAAATTGTCCGCAAAAGGCCCAAAGCGCCATCTCCGCGCGCACCCGCTGGCAGCGTTTTGCCCAAGCGTTGCATACGACGTTTGCGCTGCCGGAGTCGCTAAAAGCCGCGACCACCGCGGATACGCTACTCTGCCGTTGTGAGGATATTCGTTGTGGCGACGTGCAAAACGCCGAAAGCTGGCAAACGGCAAAGCTCGCCTCACGCTGTGGAATGGGGGCCTGTCAGGGGAAAGTCTGCGCCACCAGCGCCCGCTGGCTGTACGGCTGGCCGCTGCCGCAGCCGCGCGAACCGCTCTCCCCCGCGCGTGTCGACACGCTTATCCATCTCGCAAAGCCAGAGGGGTGATGGTCAGGTTTAAAGGCGCCCACTGGCGCCTTTTTTGATGTGGTGTATCCGTAGACCTTTTCGTCAAAGGGAATAATTTTTATCTTCACCCGTATCTATTTCGCTCTGTGTATTGGGAACCGAGCGTCCTATTTCTGCCAAACATTCAAAAATATAAAGGGAATGTAATGCATGTTTAAAATATGATAAACCCAACACTTCAAACTACCGATATTGCTTTTATTAACAAGCAGAAACCAGCATAACACCCAAGGAAACAACCTTTCCTTTTCGTATAGTTAGAAAAATAACACTTACTAAAGCAAGGTTTATTTTTATACCACCCCCTATGAATAAGCATGAATAACTCAAAAATAATATGGCGAAAAAAGTGTTTTATTTAATCTGCGAATTCGATAATGAATATTATTTTTAGTGTTGGCCGTAATAGACACAGCAACGCTTGATTAAGTGATATTTTGCGAGCATCATCGCAATTATTTACCCGAAAATGAAATCAATGACTTCCAGTAAATCCCTGCAACAGGCAATTGCTGACATCACCATCTGGCGTAAAGGCGAACAACGCGCGCCGCACAAGCCCCTACTGCTGCTTCACGTGCTGGCGGGTTATCAGCAGGGTCACGGTCGCCTGTTTGACTACGGTTCGGAAGTTCGCGACCCGTTGCATAGCCTGCTGGAGCGATTTGGACCGCAACGCGCACAATATCGCCCGGATATGCCCTTCTGGCGCTTACAGGGCGATGGATTCTGGGAGCTCCAAAACGCCGAGCATTGCTCAATATCCGGCAGCAGCAAACAGCCCCCCGCCGGAGAACTGGTGACGCATAACGTTGCCGGAGGCTTTGATGAACAACATTTTGCCCTGCTGAAAAAGAGCAAAAACCTCATTAACACCCTGGCACAGCAAATTCTCGAGGCTCACTTCACCGAAAGCATCCAGGAAGAGATCGCGGATGAACTGGGATTTGATATCCTGCAAATCCGCAAACAGCGGGACCCGTTGTTCCGCCAGCAGGTTCTGCGTGCCTATAACTATGAATGCGCCATTTGTGGCTTCAATATGCGCCACGACAGCACTTCGGTTGCCCTGGAAGCCGCCCATATCAAATGGAAACAGCACGGCGGCCCGTGCGAGATTTCAAACGGCCTGGCGCTGTGTGCAATTCATCATAAAGCCTTTGATAAAGGTTCGATTGGGCTGGATGAGAGTATGCGGGTTCAAGTGTCGCCCGCAGTGAATGGCAGCGGTATGGTGGGCAGACTGTTCTGGGATTTCGACGGTAAATCGATAGCGCTACCGATGATGCGCGAGAATTACCCAAAAGAAGGGTTTGTGGAGTGGCACAGGAAGGAGGTGTTTAGGGGGTGAGTGCGAAGGCCGGACTCGAATTTCAAACCCAATAGACTGATATCAATATAGTTTATTAGAAGGCATAAATAGTTATACCCGCACTTGTACCCACAAGTTAAAATCCGTACAAAAAATAGACATTTCGAGTGGGTATAAAGCCATACCAGTAGAACACCGATATGGCTATCAAAGCAAGATTCAGGCAGGTAGGAAAGTTTTCTTCAGAGATATCAATTCCCATCCACTCAGAACAAAGTCAGATTTGGCTGCGAAATAAACGCTAACCCTTGCTTTACTATACTAGTTCCCATGGCAAATCTCTGCGTCTATTTACTGGTTTTAGAGTACCTTCGTTTCTCAATTGTTGAGCGGCCCAACGAATGTCATATTGCCACGTATACAACATATCGCCGGAATCCCTAAGCTCAGCCTCGTATCTGTCCCATACATACTTTGATACTTCACGTGGCCAAGCACTACCACCCCGTTCCCGAAGACACTCGATGATCCATTTTTTCATGCTTTCTCTGGTTACCATCATATACCCGGAGTTTCACTCGTTGATCGATATATCGTAATACTAACACTGAAATACTCTGGTACAAGGATGGCTTACTGTTGAACTCACAGCGAGAAGCAGTCATTACAAGTAATATAATTGATAACTACTAAGCTAATAGTTTCAATGTACTAATTTACAAAATACTATTAAAGTAATTTACTTAAGGTTTACAATCAACCAAATTACCATAAAACCGAAGATATGATTGAGTCAATTTCACTTTGCGATTCTTTAGGCGTAATAAAGTAAATCATTTCAGCTCCAGCTAAGCGAGCAACATTAAACCTATGATTTCCACCAGCAATAATCAAAGTACCATCATATGGTGTTAGTAGTGGTGGAGTAATTAGTTGTTGTTCCTTCCATCTACCTAGCACACCACATGCTTTATTTTCATTACAAACAGACCAGAAATCATTGCTATTTTTTACTATGCAGTTAAAGAAAAGGTTTTTATAAATGCTATCTGTAGCTACTTTACCTATAGCAAATCCTTTATCATAAGCCTGTGAAACGGACTCCATATTTTCACCATCTAAGGAACGGTAGAAATTTTCTGGAGTTAGATCCCATTCAATATACAATCTAGGCCACTTGCTCGCATCTAGCCCTTTATATTCGGAACCTATTCTCTCATACTTATTTTGTTGCTGCCTTTCAAAAAGGCATTCTTTTGAATATGGTGAATACATATATATTTATTTATCTCGTCAGCGTTTTATGCATTAGGTACCAGCAAATCTTTAGTATAACAGAGTAACGAAACTACGAAGAATGAATACATTTTGTTATAAGCATCCATTTTAAAACAATCACTTTCTTTACAAGAAATACCTTCATTGCATTTTTTATTCTATAAATATCAAGATTGATTAATACCTTAAAAAGTATATCAATTCGTGAGTAATATTACCACATTACATTTGAAAAACATTATTTATGCTTCTAACACATGCGATTAAATATTATCCATTGCGTAAAGGTTTTACGTCCGATTCTGACCAAATATAAGCTATACATGGGTTAATCCAATCTACAAGTAACAATAGGAAGCTCAAAAGTTAATATTACATTTATCCAAGATTCTGTCAATACCTCTGAAATAGCTATTGTAATCATCACTGATGAACTCCTTATCGCATACGGTGTAAGAATTCAATTACTTACATACCCCGCAATTTATACAATATTTATTCGGATCCGACTGTATATAGTTGGCTGGATTTGGTACTTTTAAAATATAGGAGTTAACACAACTAGATTTTCTAAAAACTTTAATACCCAAGTCAGAAATAACTCGTGACAAAAAAATAACTTTCCCAGATGCACTCAGTTCATAACTCTCTCCTGAAGTACAATCAAGTATTTGCTTTTCTTCGTTTTCCATAGAGATCGGCAAGCCAATATCAGTAAATTCCTTTTTAACTCGACTGTCTAACAAAAGATCACCAACAACGCATTGTTCAACTTCATATTTTTTCATGACCATTGCAATTTCGGTCGCCTCTAAGTCAGTTATTCCAAGTATAAACGGCTTCACCATTACATTAGTCGCGACACCTGATTCCCTTAGTAGTTTCAGGCTCCTAAGTCTATTTTCCGGCATATCTGAGTAAGGTTCAATTTCTCTAAATCTTCCAATTGAACTTATGGATGTCGAGTACAATATATGGCCAATATAGTGGTTTGCTTTAGCAATTCCATCTATAATATTCGTATGCAATTCATACCTACTCATTATTTGAATAGGATTATACAGGGATGATAATTCTTTAAGCCAATGTAAACTATGTAAACATAATTCTTTATTATATCTTGGAAACGGATCACCCCAAGCACCAATTGAAATAATTGACCCATCCCTTCCTAATTTGAAATTAGGATGAGAGTAGATATATTCTAAAACTTGAGAAATGCTAAATTCGTTTCTTACAGCCTTAGTTCCATAGCCCTTATTATAAATGTAGCAAAAACGACATTGCGCATTACAACCCAAAATGGGACTGATAAAAAAACGCCCCCTTTCATAATCAGGTTTTCTAATCATTTACATTCATCCCAAACTTTTGAAAAATAATTCGACCAGTATATATATCCTTCTCCAAGAGAAAATTCATACGATATAGTTTGCTGACTAGAAACACCCTTTAAATATGGCCCAACATAAATTCTGTCATCAACCTTAAAGTAAAAATCTAATGGAATGGAATCATAATATCTAATTTCAATATTATTTTTTCCTGAGCTTGCTTTTAAACTTAAAACCCAATCACTCAAATCTTGGATTGACTTTTTTGTTGAACCTTCCACTAAGTTCTCTCTTTGGTCAACTAAGTTTAAGATTTTAGAAGCAGGATTTAACGTAAGTATTTTTACACTAACGCCTTTATCCAATAGGCTTTTAATCTCCACTGCTTTTGTCTCGCGAAACGATTTCAAGCCGAATGCTATGATTTCGATATTTTTTTTGCATTGCAATAACGAAGCATTAGTGGATGCATTCATTTCGGCTCTGGTTTTATATATGGATTCAACGCCCCAGCGGTCAATTATTTCCGCCCGCCTTTGACTTCTTAGCATATATTCAGAAGTTAAAAACATAATAATATTACTTGCCAAAATCGAGCAAGCCACGCTAATCTGGATGTTCTTCCAGTCATTATAATTACTTGGATAAAAGAATGAAATTATAATTAGAACTATCGATACCAAAAGACTGATGGTTATTATCGTTTTAGTATTCCAGCGTTCTCTCGAACTAGCACTTATCATTGTCCCTCCCTCATGACACAACGAACTTGAACTTATTACTAACACTGATTGTCATTGTAACGCATAATGACACGTATATAAAATACATTGCTAGCTAATAAAGAGTAATACATATCCAACAACCAATATGACTGTGATGTTGGCAACACCCCATCGATTAAGGATAGCGTTACTTCGCACCATTGTACTCACAGTATGATGCAGCCTTTTAATCCCCTTTACAGTCTCCCTTGTGTAGCCCTGTAACGATAACCGCAAAAATTGAGAACGGTTCTAGCCGAAAGACTACGGAGAAGGAACTTGCCCTTTCCAGGGTTCTCCGTTCTCTGCCCACTGACTACAGGCCTCTACATCCATCAGCGCTAGCATGCCTAAGGCAACATCAGATCACTCATGATGCTGTGAGCATTATTACAGGTATTAATTGGCATAGCTTTGTCTAGTGGTTGCAACCGCCAGCAATCGAAGGGTTGTCCCTAATGCAATACTTAATGCTCATCCACACTGCTATCGAACGAAGGAAGTAACACTAGAGATCTCATCAATTTTTTGATTAGGGCTCCTATCTGACTTAGCGCGATATCGCCCCCTTCAAGATACGTACAATATGCTCTAGCAAATCAGCTTGTTGTTGTCGGTTTAAACTTCAGTTTGCATGGTATTTTTTCCGTAAAAAAGCAAACGCGCCGCCGGAATAGCAGGCGCTTAATGCCATTAGCAAACGATGAGGATAGGTCTTTGGTGGAAATCAAGAAGGCCGCTCACAATATTTACTCTACTGCATGGGCACGCTGCCTCAGGCCAGTGGCCTGTCGCACGACAGCCAAAGATATGGCGATTGTTCCGACAAGCTAAATCCTTTGCGATCGTTACGAACAAACTCATATTTTTCTACCAGAAAGTTAACGGCATTAGCGAGAGTGATACCGGGATCTATATGTTCCTGTATAACAGTTTCATCACTGAATGGCGTGTCGTTCAGTGACAGACTGTAGTGCTGACCCAGCAGGTGTTTAAGTGGCATTTGCCAGACAGCCACGGGGGACAGATATGGCTTCGCCGCCCGCACGTTTGTTGCAGTTAGAAATTTCATTTTTTCTCTCGCGAAAATACTTAACGTTGGGTGGGATAAACAGCGATGTATACGTAGCCGCAACTACCAAGGGTATCAGCTTCGCAGGTCAGTCCATTGTGATACAGGGTGACACTGTGCTGATGCCGGGGAGAGAGTTCTCCGCTGGTGAGCATCAGCTCCAGTTGCTTGAGTATCAACGGAAAGGCCTGATCCAGGTGCAGCACGTCATCGTCGTTAAAGGCACCATTAAATCCGGCCCGGTCAGCGAGAAAATGCAGGCGGTTGCCCTCCTGCACCAGACGAGCGCCAAAACAGGGTGTGTTCGTACTCTTTAGTCCCCACTGCTGGCAGGCGGGATTATCCGGCTTAGTACCGGATTCGGAGTGATTGTTCATTATTGTTCCTGATTAAAGGGAAGGATTAATTGAGAGTGACACTTCGAAGAATGACATAGGGAGTATTGCGGTCCTGACGACGTTCAGCAAATACGGCCAGAACGCCGCGTATATCTTCCACCTCGCGGCCAACATAATGGCAGATATTGCCTGACCATTTATATTTTCCCGTACTGAAGCGAAACAGCCGGGAGCCAGGATGTTGCCGGTATAGGGTCATTGCCTGGCGTTTACTGATGATTTTCATATCCAGCCTCGCTCCGCGAACGACACAATGCCCTCTGAGCCGATGACCAGATGATCGAGCGTTTTGATATCAACCAGTGCTAACGCTTCTTGGAGCCTGCCCGTAATGTTGCGGTCGCACTGGCTGGGTTCCGAATCGCCTGATGGATGATTATGCGCAAACACAACGGCCGCAGCATTAAAGCGAAGCGCTGACTTCACCACCTCACGCGGGTGGACATGGACATGGTTAACCGAACCGGCAAACAGCGTTTCGCTCTCCAGTAAACGGTGCTGATTATCCAGATAGAGCACCATAAACACTTCCCGTTCTTGCCCTGCCAGCTGTAACCGAAGCCAGTCACGGGCAGCAGTACTTGAGGTAAAGGGTATGCCGGGCTGGCGCAGATATTTATCCAGCAGGTTGATAGCGCGACGGATGGTCCGTTGGGCGTAGGGTGTTAATCCGGATGTCGCAGGAAGCAGGCAACCCTGCCGAGGCATAACCGTCAGCGGAAAGAGTTCACGCTGTGAAGACTCCGGGCATAATACGGTATTCATGTCAGGTATTCCTTAGTCGATTAGATACATAATGGCACTGCACTCTGGATGGTTTAACGCGAAGTCTCGTAAGCGATAATAGTGCTCTGTCATCGCGTCACATTCGGTACGGCAGGCATGATGGCTGTATACCATCAGACAGGCGACTATCCCTGCAGCTTCACCAGTAAGTTCCGCGCCGTTACCATTCATACTGTTGAACAATGTCCAAGTCTCGTCCTGCTCTGTCTCAGGAGCCATAAAAGCGCCGCCGTTGCTGAGCGTCGAAAAGCGCCAGATACCACCGTGATAATCGATACACAGGCGGTCCATCCAGGCAAAAATTCTGGGCTCAAGGGTTATCCATTGCGGGATGGAGCCAAAGTGCTGTGGCCAGAAGCCGATGCGTAACTCATCAGGTACCACTGAGGCAGTAATTGCTGTCTGCTCATCGAACTGAAGGTTTTGTGTATCCATTAAACTATCTCCTTATGCTGCTACCGTTGTTTAACGCCCAAAAAACTCGAGCATATTCTCTGCCATTACCCACAGGGCACGATTGAGCTTCACGTCGCCATCAATACCGGTAACGGCACGGGTGCGACTGCTTTTCCCCTGTGCGGTTCGTCCTGACAATCCCCCTTTCATCAGGTTCTCCTGTACGCGCTGGTAGACGGTCCACAGGTCATCGCTGCAATCCTCCCGGCGACGTGAGGTCAGCAACTGCGATACCGTGACCGGCTGGTGGTCCTCACCAAAGCGATATTTCAGCGCGGCATTCGCCAGAGCGTGCTGTGCTGGTGGCGGAAGTAACAGTGACGCCATGGCATCACGTTTCTCATCCACCCGGTCAAAGACCCCGAGCACTTCGTAAGCCCCTTCAATCACCCTCTCGACGACATTGCCTTTATGCGGTACCCGCACCTCTCCGAATGACTGACCGCAGACCAGACCGTTAGTACAGACGCCACGAAACAGCCCAGGCAGCATCTGGTAGCTTGATGAGCCGTCATGGCTGTTGAGTAAAATGATTTCCGGTACCTGATGACCGTTTAGCTGCCCGGCGCGACGCAGGCGAAGCATGTGTTTGGTGTGCTCCCGCTTGCTCTGGTCCCGAACCTTTGTCTGGCAGGCAAAGAACGGCTGAAAACCCTCGCGCTGCAGGCTTTCGAGGATGGTGATGGTCGGAATGTAGGTGTAACGGTCTGAACGCGATTCATGTTTGTCACTCCCGAATACACTGGGAACATGACTCATCAGCTCTTCATGGGTCAGAGGACGGTCACGGCGTATCTGGTTTATACGGCCAAAGCGGCTGGCTAATCTCATGAGTAATTCCTTTAAAAGAGGCAAAAGAAAACGCCCTGCTCGTTTGAGCAGGGCGTTCAGATAGAAAAGAAAGGTGGAAAAGCGCGCGGTGTCAGCTGTCAAAATCAAACTGCCATGCGCCTTCGCTTGTCTGGACCACCACTTCCAGTACATTACAGGGAACCATCAGCCCCTTGCCGGTAAATTCATGGGATACAGCACCGCCAAATCCCAGACGTACCGGTTTCCACGGGCTGGCGAATTCTGCATCCTGGCAGTTTCCCTTGTTGACAATGAGTTGTTTAATCACAACCGAATCGACTGTTGATGTAATCCGAATCGATGAGTAGTGGCTGTAGCTTCCGGGACTAACACTGACGCTGACCGGTGAAGAAGCGGCCAGCGAAGAAAATGACAGCAGACAAAGTGCTGCGACTGTGATGATTTTCTTCATTAAATTTCCTTTAACCTGTAAGAGTGAGGCAGAATTACAGTGCAAATCCGGGCACGCAGCCGTTGTCACCGAACGCAGGAAGAACTGCAGCAGCCCCCGCTAAAGTGAAAGTGACAGGTTTTACCCCGCTACCTGAAACCACGACACGTTTGCCGGTGCGTAATTTGTTCCATGCCCACATCACATTGTCAGATCCCACATGAGACTCGCTTTCGCTGATATTCACTTCTTCAGCATTATCAATTCTCATGGCAAGTGTCTGGCCGCTGTCCATCCTGACCTGATGGCCGTTCACATCAGTGAAGATAATGGTCGCTGGCTGTGAGCCGGAACTATCGCAGGCCAGATAAAGTTGTGATTGCCCTTTACCGAGGATGGTGTATTCAGACGTTCCCTGCGCATAGCCACTTAACCAGCTATCACGGTTGCCAAACGCATGCGAGACAGAAGGCGTCAGCACTGAAGCCAGTAAAAATGAAATAATCAGTTTATTTTTCATTGGAGTGTCCTGTCAGAAGCCAGCCATATTGCCCAGGGTGGTGATAATGAACAGCAGGCAGGCCATAAAGATAATGAGGGTGATGTACCAGCGGGTGAACTTACCGAACAGACGCAGAAATGTTTTCATGTGCGATCCTTTGCAATAAGCCAGTACAGCAGCCCCGCCAGTATCGGGTCGATTATCAGACCGAGAATGAACTAGCCCTAGAACGAGCGTCCGTTAGCGGAAGCCACGATACCCAGCAACAGGGCCAGACCGCCCCATAACAGAATTAACGGCATATACTTTCCTTAATGCGTGACAACCCCTGCGATACATCGCATTGATTTTGATGGTTAAAATTAACAAACAACATAATACCCTATGGATTATGTGGCTACCGGATTAATCATGTACAACGATGAATATCGATCGGCTCGATCGACAAAATCGATCGTAATGAAACAAGAAAACTTATCGAAACCGATAAGGCCATTCACCGAAAGCGAAGTGTCTAACCGAAGAAAAATCCCCACAGGGAGCGTGCCGCACGGGCGACAGTATGTGTTACAGCCTGCAGCGCACTGCGAGCCACCTGCGGCAACGGAGCCAGGTCAATAATCTTATCGATAACGTCCACCACGGTATCACCAAAGCTGCTGCTTGCGCTGCTGATGACGCTGGTGGTGCGATACCCGTTCTGCAAGTGGGGAACCAGCGGGCTGCGGGCCTGCTTTGGCAGGCGGGTAATCATCGCTTCCACCAGACGTGACAGGCGATAACGCCCCCGCACCGAGACCGGCAGAATATCCTGCTCAGCAATCCCTAACTGACGAGCCCCAGCCTGCTGCTTCTGTACAATACGCTCAGCCTGTAACGCCGAGGGCTGAGCCGATAACCAGTTCCACTGCTCCGCCGGTTCGGTTTTGTCCACCTGATTGAGCACCCATAACACCGGCGGCTGCGGCCCGCTGTACTGCACGAACACGTCCCGATAAAACTGCTCTTCTACCGCATAAGCCCGGTCATCGGCCTTGAGCACCCACAGCACCATATCGAGTTGCGGCATGAGGTCCCGGTACAGCTCACGATATTCACCGTCACGGGTAAAACTTTCACCCACGCCGGGTAAATCAACGAGCGTCAGGAAGTGATTACCGAAACGTAGCCGTACGCGCTGTGGCTGGCGGGTACAGGCCTCCACTGCATTGACTGCACAGACTTCACTGCGGAACAGCGCGTTACACAGCGAGGATTTACCGACACCAGTTTTACCCATGATGCCAATCACCGGTTCATAAGTGACCAGACGGTTAAGTTCCTGGATTAGATGCTGGCGCAGCGCGTGCGGATAACGCCGCAGATGGCGGCGGATAAGGGCATAGCCTGAGGGATGTTTCATATCGGCCTCTAAATGTAAAAAAACCATCCGGAGTGGATGGTCTGTTGAAGAGAAAGGTAAAGGTATTCAGTAAGATGATATATAACTGACTAAATTTTAGATCTCAGCTCTGACGAGCGGTTTAAGCGAACACTGGATGAAGGCTAATGAAATAGTTATGTGGGTCTGCTTTGTGCCAAGAGCGGAAGTTAACTACGGATAAAATTCAGCGCCTCACCCCCAGAGCCGCTGCATAATGGCAATAAACTACACTTGTTCATTATTTCCAAAACAGGAAAGCCTTCCGCTGCTTCAACGGTGTGTGTTTGACATCGCGCAGTTGGGACATTTTGATCAACAACGAGCATGGCCAGCTAACGATGAAATTGATACTTGTTCGACACGCAGAAACAGAGTGGAATTTGGAAGGAATTATTCAGGGGCACAGCGATAGCCCCTTGACCTGTCGGGGTTTGCGTGAAACATCCGTCCTACTAGCAGCGTTTAGTGCAAGTGAGTATCAAATAGAGCGTGTTTACGCTTCTCCGCTTGGGCGTGCCTGGCAAATGGGGCAAAGCCTGGCTGAACACTTTCATTGTTCACTGACGGCTGAACCGGCCCTTAAAGAGCAGGCCTTTGGTCAGTTTGAAGGTATGCCGTTAGAACTACTCAGACAAAAACATCCAAACTATGCAAATGAGTTATTCAGGCTTGATGCAGAGTATTGTCCACCTGGGGGGGAGTCACTGGCGCATGCTTCTCAGCGAGTTATGCGTTTTTTACAAAACCTGGAAGATACCTCATCACATCAACAAACAATATGTATTGTGTCTCACGGGCATGTCAGTCAGGGCACTCTGGCAATTCTTAAAGAAGGGACTGTCAATAGTTTCCCTCGCTATGCTCACCCCAATGCAAGTTATTCTGTTATCGACCTGATTAATGGAAAATGTATCGGCCTAAAGTGGGGGATTGCTACACATTTACGTCACCTGAATTAGTGGCTACCTTTCAAGCATTGAAAACCCATCCTGCCAGAGTCATCATTATTTAAGCACAATGTCCGCTTTTCGCTGTGAGTTCAACTGATGGACGCAACACACTTATTGAACCGTTCTGCGGGTGATTCATAGTCTAGCGTTTTTCTCGGCCTTTCGTTGAGCTGTCTGGCAACACTGTTAAGTCTTTGCTGGCTGTGAACCGATAAGTCAGTTCCTTTTGGAAAATATTGTCTGAGCAATCTGTTCGTATTTTCATTTGAGCCACGTTGCCAGGGAGATTGAGGATCACAAAAATAAATCTGAATGTCTGTCGCTACAGTAAATCGTGTGTGACTGGTCATTTCAGCGCCACGATCCCAGGTTAATGTTTTATAAAGCTCAGCAGGTAATTCCCGGGCTTGTCTGATGAGTGCAGATATAACCGTTATGGTCTTGTTGTCTCTGATCTTCGCCAGCATAACAAAACGGGAATGACGTTCTACGAGGGTGATGATATAGGAGTTTTTCGAGCCCTGAATCAAGTCACCTTCCCAGTGACCTGGAATGGCTCTGTCAGCGGCCTCTGGTGGCCTTTCGCTGATAGGTATCGTGTTCGGGATTGATCCTAATCCTTTCCCTTTAAGCGATGACGTCCTGGATCTACGCACTGCTCTTCCGCTTCTGAGGCATTGCTGCAGCTCTTTTTTTAATGCTCCCCGGGTTTGTATAAAAAGCGTTTTATAAATCGTTTCGTGTGACACATGCATTTCCTGATTATCCGGATAACAGCGTTTCAGCCAACCGGCGATCTGTTCCGGCGACCAGTCCTGATGCATCTTCTCTGCAATGATTTTACACAATGCGGGGCTTTCAATTAGCTTGCAAGGTTTTGGTCTCAGTGCATTTTCCCACGCAGTAGCATCGGCTTTTGCTGCACGGTATTGTTTTGCACCACCGTGCCTCCTGACCTCACGGCTAATCGTTGAGGGCGCTCTTGATAATTTGGCGGCGATGTCCCTGATACTGAGTTTTGCTACCAGCCCTCTGGATATCTCCTCTCTTTCATCAAGCGAAAGCGCTAATCGGTGCCGTTTTCGCACGGGAGGACGGTAGCCGCCTGTCTGGTGGATAGTGGGCATAATGGAAGAATGAAATCTGTCGAACATTCTGGCGATATCATGCAGGGAATCACCTTGCTTATACCTGTCCCAGATAATCGCTTTCTGTTCTGGCGTGTAGTAAATGCGCGTTCTTCGTTTCATGGCAACGTCCCCCTTGATTAAGGATAGCGTTGCAGCGACCCGTTGAACTCACAGCTCATAGCAGACGTTGATCTATCCAGTAACATGACTGGAATGATACCTGGTGGCTGTTTGAGTTTGCCACTATGTACCGCATTTGCCTGAGAAACCATAGCCACTGGTTCATTTTCTGACGTCGATCAGCTACCACTCAAAGTAATGTTACGGCTTCTCCTCTTTTAAAATCCCGTAGACATGCTCCTCAAAGTTTGAAGGCAGGTCATCATTAAATTCGTCGAACAGGTAAGGCAACTCGGGAGAGCCCTCTTTATCATAGAGATCATTTCCGGGTATAGCTGAAGTTTCAGTGACAGGTAATGCTGTTTTGGATTTCTTCTTCAGGTCTTCTTTTTTGGCTTTTCTGCGTTTCTTCTCGGCTGCGTTGATGTAGGTAAAATCGTCAGAACATGTCAGGGTTCGAGCACCTGGAATAACATTATAGATTTGGGCCTGAAGGCGAAAGAACGCCAGATAATCTTTGCGGTTGTTTTCGAATTTCCTTTCTTCAGATAAAACCAAGGAGATCGGGTCTGAAAATTGACCAACATCGGTTACTCGGTCTGGCCTGCGAATAAATAGCCCACTGTCTTCTGGAACATGTGGCCGGGATGCATCCTTAAAGCAATAGTACCCAACCTGCTCACCAGATTTGTTTTCTTTCTTACCCGATTGCACCCATTTCCTGTAAATGTCTAATGAGACTAAGCTGTCGATCCGACTGTCTGGATTCTTTTTGAAAAAAAAATTCACCAGATAGAAAGGCTCAAATCTCGCATTTATCAGTATCACTCGCGAGTAACCGCAGGCGGCTTTATAAAGCGGATCCGCAATTATCCTTTTCCTCATCAAGGTAAAGCGTCGTTCAAGTTCAGCGAGTTGTAGTCTGAAACGAGAGTCATCTTTTTTAATCCGTATGTTCTGCATCTTCTCCCCTTTATCAAGAGGTAAATAAAAACACAGAGTTAACATTTCAATCTGACGTTGCTTTCTTACAACCTTCCGATAGTTCTCGCTGAGATAAGTTAATGCCTTCTCTTTATCAGAGATCGCTTTTACAAGCGTATCCTTCCACTTTTTCTCTAACTGTACGCTGTGGATTGGCTGAGAATCACGAAACTTCGTCTTCGGTCTTCTAAACTCTTGCCCATCGCTGGTCGCCTGGTTCAGATAAAGTTTGTCCAGCATATCGAACATTCTGAAGCTAGCTTGGGACTTTTCATCCTTATCTGGCCTTTCATCCTCCTCCAGGCGCTCGAATCCAACAAAGAAATATTGATGGCTGATTTCCCCCCACCTTTGGTTAGGACTCTCATAGGCCAGGTCTTCCCGGCGTAAGTCAAACACTCTAAAGTCATCCTTCAGGCCTGCCATCCCTCGCTCCTCCCAACTCGCTGCAACATTGAAATTGTCACTCGTCCGAACACACAATTTTCATACTTCAACTGTACGAATTTTGACGTTTATCATGTTTGTTTTTTAGTATGAAACCACTCGATTTTAATACAATTAATCGTCATTTTTTATGATATATATCGTCGTTTTTTAATTCTTTATCTCACTTACAGAAGCCGTTACCACTGGGTTTATTGCTATAAATGCTTTGTATACAGCCTACTCCGTCTATTTTTGACCTATTTGTTACAGCAATATAGCGGAAAGTGGCTTAAATACGGCTCCTTTATGCCGCTGAGTTAGGTCCTGGGGGAGAGCCTTGAGATGGTAAGATTTTTAAAAATCATCTGGTCAAGACTGGCGAAGATGCCAACAAGGTTAACGCCATGAGATGAGCAAATGTTCCTGCCTTAAAGCGCATGAATCACGGGGCAGAAATCATTTAATTAAGGAATAAAATGATATTTTATAGAGAAGCACTTTCGTAACCCTCCACTTCCCAGAAGCGATGCCCGAGCACGGCAATCATCAGAGTAGCGCAGTACATTACGCCCCCTCATCTCATTTCAAAACTGACGCCCATGTCCATTCCCATGACGATTACACTCACATGGAGAATCAGACATGAGCTACCACGACACGACCGATATCAATCTCAGTTACGTTCAGCACACAGCCCTGAACCGAAAGCTACGACGACATCAGGACCAATTATTTGAGCGTTATTCCAAGCTGCTGATGCTACGGGTGGACTTCTCTTACCTTCAGTACAGCGATTCGCATAGTGAGGGAGATATTCATTCAACAGTGGCCGATATCACGTTACTGATTCAACGCAGTAGTGATATCAACGGGCTGGTGGGTTACGCATGGGTGCTGGAACAAACTGAACAGCATGGTTACCACATCCACGCCGCGTTTTACCTCAACGGTCAGAAGCATCGCCAGGTCTGGACTGTCTTTGAAGCACTCAGGGATACCTGGAAGAATGTGACGTGGGGAGAAGGGCATACACACCGTTGTGAACCTAAAGAGCATTACCGCGTGCGAGGAGAATGGGTGACCTCTTATGACGATGCCTGTGGCCGCAGAGGTATGCGGTACATCCTGAGCTATCTCAGCAAGCAGGCACAGAAAAGCCTGGGGGTTATCTGCCAGTTAAGCGAAATACCTACAACGCCTGTGGCAGGAAGACGACGGAAGGCCCGTTGAGCCCACCCGGTAAAATAATACGCCAGTGCGTCATCGTTTGAAGAAGTCTGCAGTATTCGAATCCCTGACTTCTTCTCCCTTACCACCAACGGAGAAAAACGATGACCACACCTGTCAGCCTTCTTAACGACAAATTTGTCGATATGGCGTTTATCACAAAACTTACCGGCTTAACCGACAAATGGTTCTACAAGCTCATTAAAGACGGTGAATTCCCAAAGCCAATTAAGCTGGGCAGAAGCTCCCGCTGGCTTGAAAGCGAAGTGGAAGCCTGGCTACAGCAACGCATAGCACAGTCCCGTCAGTAATCTGTCGAACGCAATCACATCTCCCACCAGATTTAACGCCACCAGTCGTATGACCTGCACTGATGCCCTCCCCGGGACGGTTCACTGCTGCCTGTCGTATGGCAAAGGACCAATACTATGACGATTTACGCAAAATCTTTTATCGCGCTTGACGGCAATCAGCGCCTCACGGGTGCGGTCACTGCACAGCTTCACCCTTACGACCGCTATACCTGCCACCTCTGCGGCAGTGCGCTGGTATTCCACCCTGAATGGGGTACTAACCGCCCGTGGTTTGAGCACACATGGGAAGACCTGACCGAGAACGGTCGTCACCATTGCCCGTACGTACGCCCTGAGCCGAAAGAAGCGCGGCGGATACGCATGCTGCGCCGTTACGTCCCGGATGTCCTCCCGGTAGTGCGCAAGGCCGACTGGCACTGTTCGGAGTGCGACAGTGATTACCACGGCGAACGGTACTGCATGAATTGCCGTACTGGCGACCATAGTACCGAAATCATCCGCAGCGAGGTGGCATGATATGCGTACCACAGCGAGTCGCGTTTATCCACGCGGAATGGTTTACGTGCGCCAGTGTATCTGCACAGGAGTACGGTCATGATGCAGTTCAAACCGGTTGAACACGCCATCACTGAAGATGGTGAATGGGTGACGCCTGAAGAGCTTTCCCTTAATTATCGTGGAAGACTACTTTGCGATTCCTGTCATGCCGAGGTTGTTATCGAGGAAGACAGGTCAGGCAATGAGATTTTTGTTCACTCCCGACATAATCGAAGTGAACGGGTTAAAAACCAAAACTGCCGGTACGCAATCAGTCCATCAAAGCCTCCAGCAAAGACTGGAATTGGTCGCAGGGGAAACCAACCGCCAGCAGGTTACGCAGCCTTACGAGGCCCCCTGAATACCCGAATTGGGTCTTGGCGATGTACCCGGTGTGAACACACCTACTACGGCAGCAAGAAATGTCCCCGCTGCGGCGATTGGGTATATTCAATAACGCGATAGTCATATGCCAGAGGCCCTGCAAGTTGAGAGGGCCTTACTGCCTTTCGCTGAGGGCGGAGGATCAAAGTCTGGTTACTTAAGCAACTCGGCTTTTCTCACAAGTAACCAGAACATTCCACCAGTTTGAATATCCACAGGAAAGAAGCCGTAAAATTCCAATAACCGCAACAAATTCGTTTTAGAAATACAGACCGAAGCTGTGTTGACCAAAGGGTGAAAACCCAGTGGCTGACTCGGGGATACAGAAGGATCAATAACTATGCGAATATCTCTCACCTTGTTATGTGGAATAGCAAAAGGTGTTACCCCGCCAGGTTCAACACCTAACGTTTCCAATAACTCGTCTGATGAAGCGAAAGACAGGCGTGATTCTTTAAGCTGGAGTGCTAGCCCACGAAGATCAGCTTTTTTATTGCCATCAAGGATATACAGGTAAAAATGTTTCCCAGAACTATTTTTCAGTAACAGGTTCTTCAGCAGTTGTGCCGGAAAATCTGCTGCAAAAGTCGCATGGTCAGCGACCGTCTTCACTTCCGGGTGTGATATGTACCGAAAAGATATATCCAGCTCATTAAGCAATTTCAGAACCGCATGCTCATCCATATTTCTCCCTAAGTATCATAACTACTTTAAGCTTATGTAAGAGGCAATGTAATTCACCTGAAGCTCATCTGGAGTCTTTCCTTCTGTTAAGACATTACCATACTGGCGCAACTGACCTCATGATGAGTTTATTTCTTTTAACGATGTGTCAGAACTATCCTGCGCTGGGCGAACAGCATTTCCGCAGATAGCTGAAACTTATATTCTGCGATCTTCAGCTTTCGCTGATTTAAGCATTTTCATCGTGATACCACTTATTTGTCCAGACTCAACTCATCTCTTGATTTCGCCGATGCTCAACATTATTTCGCTGCAACCTAGTTTTGTCATAGGAAAAATTATGAGTTTAATCAATCCTGGTGATGTTTCTTCCTGAATGCAACGAACGGACCTCCGGACACAAAATCGCCAAAAAAGAGTTGACCTTGCCATTCAGAACCAGTTTACTAGTACAAGAGTTCACTTTAAACAGGTATCGGACAATGACATTCTCAATGATGACTCTGCATGGCTGGTGGCGCACTTCCCGTTAGCGGGCAGTATCGTCACGTATGCAGTTTGCACACCGATACCCTGTCCGCCATGAGCGGGCTTTTTTTTGCCCAAATTTTTCATACGCGAAAAGTCCATCGCGTAAACGCAGCCAGGAAGCACTGCGTAGTCACTGATTTTACTTCATGTGCAGAGTCCAGACCGCAGCACCCGGCTCGGTTTCTAGGCACTGCGCAAACATTAAGGAGCAATAATGAGCACCATACTTAACCCACGCTTCGGCGAATATGGCGGAATGTACGTCCCGCAAATCCTCATGCCCGCCTTGCTTCAACTGGAAGAGGCCTTTGTTAACGCACAGAAAAATCCGGCCTTTCAGGCCGAATTTACCGGACTGCTGAAAAACTACGCCGGGCGTCCTACAGCGTTGACCCTGTGCCGCAACCTCACCAGAGGAACCCGCACCACGTTATATCTCAAACGTGAAGATCTGCTGCACGGCGGTGCACACAAAACCAATCAGGTACTGGGCCAGGCGCTGCTGGCAAAGCGCATGGGGAAAACTGAAATCATTGCCGAAACGGGGGCCGGACAGCACGGCGTCGCCTCGGCGCTCGCCAGCGCACTGCTTGGCCTGAAATGCCGCATTTATATGGGGGCAAAGGATATAGAGCGCCAGTCGCCGAACGTTTTTCGTATGCGTCTGATGGGGGCTGAAGTGATCCCGGTACACAGCGGTTCTGCCACCCTGAAAGATGCCTCGAACGAGGCGCTTCGCGACTGGTCCGGGAGTTATGAAACGGCGCATTTTATGCTCGGTACAGCGGCCGGACCACATCCGTTCCCGACCATCGTGCGTGAGTTTCAGCGCATGATCGGCGAGGAGACAAAAGTACAGATTCTGGAAAAAGAAGGACGCCTGCCGGATGCGGTGATCGCCTGCGTGGGTGGTGGATCCAACGCTATCGGCATGTTTGCCGACTTTATTGATGAGGCAGATGTAAGCCTTATCGGCGTTGAACCGGCGGGTCACGGAATTGAAACCGGCGAGCACGGTGCCCCGCTGAAACACGGTCGTGTGGGGATCTACTTTGGCATGAAATCACCAATGATGCAGACCGATGAGGGACAAATCATTGAATCCTGTTCCATTTCTGCCGGTCTGGATTTCCCTTCCGTCGGACCACAGCATGCGTACCTGAACAGTACGGGGCGAGCAAACTACGTCTCCATTACCGACGATGAGGCACTGGATGCCTTCAAAACCCTGAGCCGGAAAGAAGGCATTATTCCCGCCCTGGAGTCCTCTCATGCGCTGGCTCACGCCCTGAGAATGATGCGTGATAATCCTGACAAAGAGCAGTTGCTGGTGGTTAACCTCTCCGGTCGGGGAGACAAGGATATTTTTACCGTAAACGATATTCTGCACGCACGAGGAGAAATGTGATGGAACGCTATAACAACCTGTTCGCAGAGCTGGAAAACCGTGGAGAAGGTGCGTTTGTTCCTTTCGTGATGTTAGGTGATCCCAATCCGTTACAGTCACTCAGGATTATTGACGTTCTGATTGAATCGGGGGCTGACGCGCTGGAACTCGGGATCCCTTTCTCCGATCCGCTGGCGGATGGCCCAACCATTCAGAACGCCGCACTGCGGGCTTTCGCTGCGGATGTCACGCCGACGACCTGTTTTGAGATGTTAGCCACTATTCGCCATAAGCATCCCAACATCCCCATTGGTTTATTGGTTTACGCCAATCTGGTTTTTAACCGGGGTATTGATGAGTTTTATGCCAGGTGTGAGCGTGCCGGAGTCGATTCGGTTCTGGTGGCAGATGTACCGTTCGAGGAGTCAACGCCGTTTCGCAAGGCAGCGGCAAACCATCACATCGCGCCAATTTTTATCTGCCCGCCGAACGCCAACGATGAACTGATACATCAGATAGCAACTTACGGGTGCGGATACACCTACCTGCTTTCTCGCGCCGGGGTAACGGGTACGGAACGGCAGGCGACAGGGTCATTACATCATCTGGTGAAAAAACTGGAGGAGTATCAGGCACCACCAGCGGTGCAAGGGTTTGGGATCTCCACACCCCAGCAGGTTTCTGACGCTATCCATGCGGGCGCGGCTGGCGCAATATCCGGCTCCGCCATCGTCAACATCATCGAGAAATATGCGGCGAATGAAGATGTGATGCTGGCAGAACTGAAGGCATTTGTGGTGAGTATGAAAACCGCAACCCGTCGGATATAGTCAGGTAAGCCGTCTGAAACACTTCACGGGCGGCTCATCTTCAGATGGCTCATTCAGCCAGAGCATTGATACAAAGGAGGAACCATGTTCTCTTACTTTATGTTGGGCACGAACCATCTTCCCACCGCTATCGCATTCTATGATCCGCTGATGGAATTACTTAGTCACCCGCCCGCGGGGCGCAACGAGGAAGGCGCGTCCTGGGGGACATTTAGTGCGAACACCATGACTGGCCTTTGCGTGGGCCGACCATTTGATAAACAACCGGCGTCCGCGGGTAATGGGACCATGGTGGCATTGAATGCTGTGTCCGTAGAACAGGTACAGCAGGCCCATACTCTCGCTCTGTCGCTTGGCGGTACGAATGAAGGGGGGCCGGGATATCGTCCCCAGTACGGTGACGGGTTCTATAGCGCCTATGTACGCGATCCGGATGGTAATAAGCTGGCGTTTGTGTTCTACGATTTGCTGGAATAACGGATGTGATATCGACGACCTGTAGGGCTAAAATATCTTAACCACTAGCGACCTTTCGAAAGAATCATTAATTGTTCGATTTCAACTGGTTATTTTAAATCGTTGTCCCGTTGATTCTTACAAGAATAAAAAATTGACGTGATCAGTATCTCAGTTTTGGCACTCACGCTAGACAAGCTAATCCTGAGCATGTTAGTTATTTAAGCACGCAAGAGAACGGATTTAAATATAAACAAAGTTTAAACCCCTCTCAAATTGCAAAACAAATTAACTGATAATGATTTAGATTTCTGAACCATTATCACAAGGGTATGTGAATAGAAAGCCCTCAGAGACGTGAGTCTCTGAGGGCTTTTTTTTGTTTTTTTATCTTGCTAAGGAGTAAATAAATGTCTAAAGAACGCCGTCTCTCAAAGATTTTTGCAAAAGATGGTAAATCAGTGACATTAGCGCTGGATGGTTACTATTTTTCCACGAAAACAAATGGTATTGATAATACGATAAACCAACTGCCGGCATTGGTTGAGCAAGGGCTGGATTGTGCGTTGGTCACGTACGGCATGCTGAAAAATTTTCGTGAGCCATTAAATTCGGTTCCTGTTGTATTACGCGTCGATAGTACAGTCAGTATTTTTGATAATACCGTTCCCGATACTACCCCGATGTTTACCGTTGAAGATGCATTAAAAGTCGGCGCTGAAGGTGTCGTCTGCATGACCTTCCCGGGTGCCTTCAACGAAGAAAAAACGCACATCATGGCAATGCAACTGGCACAGGCCGCAGACCGCTGGAACATGCCGCTAATTGTCGAATCACTTCCCTACGGCTACCCCGTGACCAGCGACGACTCGAACAACCCGGCAATTATCGCCGCCTCGGCTCGCGCCGCAGTGGAACTGGGGGCCGATGTCATCAAAACACGTTTTACAGGTACAGCGGAAGACCGCTTGATCGTCGAAGCGGCAGGCGTTCCCGTCCTTGCACTTGGTGGCCCAAAAACCGGCATTGATGGTTACTTCAAGTTTGTTCAGCACTGTATGCAGGTTGGGGCTAAAGGCGTGGCAGTGGGTCGAAATATCACTCAGGACCCGCGACCAGACAGAGTGGTCGCAGGCCTGAATGCTATCGTCCACGAAAATGCCTCTGCGGAAGAAGCATACAGCCTCTATATGGCTAAATAACATCGGATACTAATATGTTTTTAAATAACACCATCATTCCTTCAGTTAGAAAGTATAAACATTTTGACAAGGCATTATCCTGTGCATCGGAATATGTTCTGTTGTCAGAGGCCAATATCGGAAATCTGCAATCACTGATAGGCAAATGTCATCAAAGTGGTAAGAAGGTTTTGGTCCATCTGGAGTTACTCGGCGGGTTTAAACCCGATCAGGCTGGGATCAATCTACTGAAAAGTTATTATAAAGTTGATGGTGTTATTTCTTCCAATCTCTCCGCCCTGCGCTATGCAAAAAAAGAGGGGTTATTGACTATTTTTCGGGTGTTACTTATCGATTCTCGATCACTGGATCAGTCTATCGATATCGTTAAACATAACCCGCCGGATGCAATAGAAATCTTACCTGCTGAATATGCCTGCCAGTGCCTGGAATTGATTAGCCGAAACTTAAATGGCTTTGACGTGATATTCATCGCCGGAGGCTTTGTAAAGCGGAAATACCTTGTAGATAAAATATTCCATGCCGGGTTTAAAGGAATAACCACCAGCGAGCCGGGTTTATGGTAACCAATAAGGAGTCCACGGTAATGAAAGATGAATATGTAATGGGTATCGATAATGGCGGGACAGTCACTAAGGCGGCTATCTACGATCGCAACGGCAGCGTGGTTTCTATCGCGTCAAAATCCACCCAGATGCTGACACCCAGGGAATTTCATACCGAACGCGATATTACCGAGCTGTGGGCGGCTAACATCGAGGTCATCAAAAAAGCGATTGAGCAATCAGGGATCGACGCCAGTCAAATCAAAGGAATCGCCGTCACCGGACATGGGAACGGTTTGTATCTGGTAGATGAAGCTGGCAACCCGGTCCGCAACGGCATTATCTCAACCGACAGTCGGGCAAAAGAGTACGTAGAAAAGTGGCAAAACTCACCCGAGTTTTTGACCGACATCCTGCCTAAAACCATGCAGTCAATCTGGGCCGGACAACCCATTGCTCTGCTGGCCTGGCTGAAGGATAACGAGCCGGAGGTGCTGCAGAAAGCACATACCATTTTTATGGTAAAAGACCTGATCCGCTTCTACCTGACCGGAGAGGCTTATCTTGAGCTTACTGACATCTCCGGGACCAACCTGATTAACGTACGTGACCGCAAGTATGACGATGAACTACTGGCATGGTGGGGGCTTGCTGACCTGCGCACGAAATTGCCACCCGTCAAACTGTCCACGGACTGCTGCGGTCGGATAACCGATGAAGTCGCCCGTCAGACAGGCTTATGCGCAGGCACCCCCGTCTCTGGCGGCGTGTTCGACATTTCCGCCTCGTCTGTCGCCTCCGGGATTAACACTCTTGATAAGCTGGCTATCATCACCGGAACCTGGAGCATCAATGAATATGTGACTGACCATCCGGTTATCGACAAAGATCTGTTTATGACTTCGATTTACCCGATCGACGGTAAATGGCTGATAACAGAGGCTAGTCCGACGTCTGCCAGTAATCTTGAATGGTTTATCAATAATTTCATGGAGAACGACCGGGAAACCGCTGCTGCTCAGGGATCTTCCGTCTATGAGTTGTGTAACTCGCTGGTCTTATCCACGACGCCAGAAGAAAGCCATCTGCTGTTCTTTCCTTTCGTATTTGGCTCTAACACCATTCCCGATGCCTCAGCAGGCTTTATTGGGGTGAACAGTTTCCATAAAAAAGCGCATTTCCTGCGCGCGATTTACGAAGGTGTGGCGTTCAGCCATCTCTATCACACCGAACGTTTACGGAACATCAATCCGGATTTGAGTCGCACCATCCGAATTGCTGGGGGAGTCACCAACTCGCCGGTCTGGCTACAGGTTTTTGCCGATATCTTCCAGTGCACGCTTGAGATTGTTGATGTCAAAGAACACGGCACACTCGGTACCGCAATGACAGCCGCTGTCATGATTGGCTGGTTTGATGATGTCTTCGCCGCGTCCAATGAAATGGTGCGCGTCGCGCGTACCGTGACGCCGAATCCGGCCCATCAGCAAGTGTACCAGGACAAATATCAGCTCTACAAAAACCTGTTATCTGAAATGCAGTCCCCATGGAAAAGCTGCAGTAACTACATCACGCATTAAGTGAGGAATGAATGGATCTAAATCTGAAACACCGCACAGCCATCGTCACCGGTGGAGCCACGGGGCTTGGCCGGGAATTTGTCCTTTCCCTGGCTAAAGAAGGCGTCAATATCTGTTTCACGTACCTGCGTGATGAAGAGTGCCCGGAATTACTGATTGAACAGGTGAAATCCACCACTGACGTCAAAATTATTGCGGTGAAAACCGATCTTGCCGATGAGAAAAGCCGGGAGCATCTCTTTGCGGCCTGCATTGAGCAGATGGGAAAGGCCGACATTCTGGTCAATAACGCCGGTATCTGGCTCAGTGGTTACGTCACCGAGATAACCCCACAAGACTGGGACTTGGTAATGAATGTGAACCTGAAAGCGGTATTCCATTTAAGCCAATTGTTTGTGAATCACTGCCTGCAACAAGATCAGGCAGGCAGCATTTTGAATATTACTTCACAGGCTGCATTCCATGGATCCACAACCGGCCATGCCCATTACGCGGCCAGTAAAGCGGGCCTGGTAGCTTTCTCTATCTCGCTGGCAAGAGAGGTAGCAAAACAAAATATCAACGTGAACAACATCGCTGTCGGGATTATGGACACCGCGATGATCCGTAAAAATATTGAACAGGACCCAGCCTATTACGTCAGCCGGATTCCAGTAGGTCGGGTAGCTCAGCCAAATGAAATTGCCGACATCGGGGTCTTCATGGTTTCTCCTAAAACTAGCTATATGACGGGAGCAACTCTGGATGTAACCGGCGGTATGTTGATGCGTTAATCTATGGAGAATCACTATGAAATGTCTGGCAATTGCCGATCTTTTTATCAACAAAGCGATGATGGATGCAGGTCTTAACGCGCTCAGGGATAAAGGTATCGACGTTGAAGTTCGTGAATGGTCGCATGATTCGATCGAAAAATTGCAGGAGGATAATCTGCGGGTCGAGCAGGAAGGCGCAGAAGCGGTCACGTTACCTGCAGCCTTACTTGAGGGTGCTGACGACGTTGAAATCCTGATAACCCAGTTTGCTCCGGTCAATACGGCAGTGCTGGATAAACTGCCACAGCTCAAATACATCGGGGTATTGCGAGGGGGCGTTGAAAACGTCAACCAGCAGGTCGCACTGGCCCGAGGAATAGAGGTAATGAACACGCCGGGGCGCAATGCCCGCAGCGTAGCGGAATTTACGGTCGGGATGATGCTGGCCGAAATGCGCAATATTGCCCGTTCTCATGATGCGTTACGCGATAAGTTCTGGCGTAAAGACAGCCCGAATCATCAGGCTATTCCAGAGCTTGGCGGTAAGGTTGTCGGTTTGGTTGGCCTGGGTCATATTGCTCAACTCGTCGCGGGTTTTCTTAGCGCCTTCGGCACGGAAATTATCTTTTATGATAAGTACGTTTCCGGCCACGAACGCTATGAGAAAGTCGATACCCTCGACGAGCTGGTAACACGGGCTGACGTTGTCTCACTCCATGCCCGTATGACGCCGGAAACCGAAAACCTGATCAACGCACACCATTTCGGGTTAATGAAAAGCAGCGCCATTATTGTTAACACCGCGCGCTCCGGGCTAATTAATGAACGCGATCTGGTTGACGCTCTACAGACCGGAAAAATTATGGGGGCGGCGCTGGATACTTTCGACGATGAGCCGTTACCTGATGACAGCGCGTTTTATTTACTGAATAACGTAACCATCACCCCGCATATTGCGGGCAGTACGCTCGACGCCTTCAGTAATTCACCCAAGCTATTTGCTGAGATCTTGCTGAAGAAACTCAGTTAAATATAAAAAAGACCTTTAAGGTTTTTATACAGCCCATTGGGCACGGCTTCGCTCGCGCCCAATTCGGCTGCCTTGTTAAGGAATCATTATGGATATTATCAACAGCATTATTAGTCTGGGGGCATCAGTAATGATGCCAGTAATATTCTTTATTATTGCACTTTGCTTTGGGGTAAAAATCGGTACGGCATTTAAAGCCGGGATGCTGGTCGGTATTGGGTTCGAAGGCGTCGGCCTGGTAATTGGCCTGCTGCTGACGAACATTGGCCCTGCATCACAGGCAATGGTCGAGCGCATCGGCCTGCAGCTGAATGTCGTCGACACCGGGTGGCCGACCGCTTCAACAATTGGCTGGGGCTCCCCGCTGATGCTGCCTGTGGTGGTCGGTTTTATTGTCATCAATCTGGCCATGCTGCTGCTCAAATTAACCAAAACGGTGAATATCGATATCTTCAACTACTGGATATTCCTGATCATGGGCTCGGTCGTGTATGCCGGAACCGGTAACTACTGGCTTTCTATTGGCATAACATTTGGTATTTTTGTCTTAACGTTACTGGCAGCCGATTTAACCGCCCCGTATTTACAAAAAAATTATAATCTCAAAGGGATTTCTTTCCCTCACCTTACCTGTATAGCCTACGTTCCTTTTGGCATTGCCTGTAATTACATTATTGATAAGATTCCGCTTATCAATAAAATTAATTTTGATCCGGAAAGCATTAATAAAAAGTTCGGTGTATTTGGTGAGCCATTGACGCTAGGTTTTGTACTGGGATTGCTGCTAGCATTTCTTGCCGGGTATGACGTTTCGGCTGCCGTTTCGCTGGCAATCAAGGTTTCCGCTGCGATGCTGCTGTTGCCGAAAATGATAGAAATACTGGTGCAAGGATTACTGATCGTCCGTGATGCCGCAGAAGCAAAATTGAAGGCCAAATTCCCCGATCGCGACTTTTACATCGGCATGGATACCGCGTTATTGATTGGCGAACCTTCAGTGCTGGCAACCGGACTGCTGTTAATCCCGATGGCCGTGGTGCTGTCTATCATTCTGCCCGGTAACCGCGTACTGCCATTTGTCGATCTGGCTTCATTGATGTTCCTGCTGGCGATGGTCACGCCATTCTGTAAACGTAATATGTTCCGCATGTTCATTAGCGGCACGCTGATCGTCAGCTGCATTTTGTACGTCGGAACGGACATTTCTAAGGAATATACTCAGGCAGCGGTTAACTCCAACATTCCGGTTCCGGAGGGGATGTCTGAAATTACCAATATTGTCGGGGGGGCGACCACACCGGTTGGCTGGCTGGCAGTGAAGTTTGGGGAGTTTTTCAGTACTGCGCCGTAATCCATGATTGATAGCGAAAACAGAGGGCTATCTTCAGCCCTCTGTTTTATTTCTGATTTCGTACTGCAAGCAGGCTGAATAATGTTTTCCAGACGAGATCACACTTTTCCGCTTTGCGGATACCCCTGATAAAACTGCGTGTTATCATTCACCCTGTAAATACCTTTCAACTCAACCCGAGGCTTTGATGCTGGAGAATGTAATCATCCGATAATCAGCTTACCGACCTTTTCAGGCCGGACTGATTATCAATGCGCCGAAATCGAATGCGGACACCCCTGTGTGTTTGCACGTTTTGCACATGATGATTAAACAGGTTCTTCAGTATGAATTTATCCCGTCAGGAACAACGTACCTTACACGTTCTCGCCAAAGGTGGACGTATTGCGCACGTCCGCGATGCTTCAGGCCGCGTCACCTCCGTTGAATGCTACAGCCGCGAAGGGCTGTTGCTGACCGACTGCACGCTCGCCGTCTTCAAAAAACTCAAAACCAAAAAACTTATCAAGTCCGTCAATGGTCAGCCCTATCGAATCAATACCACCGGGCTGAATAACGTTCGCGCTCAGCTCGATAATCGCTAAGGAGAGTTTCTATGACAGCACAACACTTCACTTTTCAAATCACAGACGAAAGTGATGCCAGTGATATCCGGGAAGTCGAAACCCGCGCATTTGGCTTCAGCAAAGAAGCCAATTTAGTGGCCTCTTTACTTGAGGATGAAAGCGCGCGCCCTGCGTTATCGCTGCTGGCCCGACATGAAGGCAAAGCCGTCGGGCATATTTTATTTACCCGGGCGGCCTTCAAAGGGGAAATGGATTCACCTCTGATGCATATCCTTGCTCCCCTGGCGGTCATACCGGAATTCCAGGGGATGGGCGTGGGAGGACGGTTGATACGCACTGGCATTGGGCACCTGAGGTTGATGGGCTGCCAGACGGTATTTGTTCTCGGCCACGTCACCTATTACCCCCGACATGGGTTCGAACCCTGTGCCGGAGACAAAGGCTATCCAGCTCCTTATCCCATCCCGGAGGAGCATAAAGCCTGCTGGATGATGCAATCACTCACCGGTCAGCCCATGAACGTGACCGGCCACATCCAGTGCGCGCAGGCCCTGATGAAACCGGAACACTGGCGTGAATAACAATCTTGTTGTGCCCTTTTTGGTGCTTAACCCAATAACAGGAATTAAATAATGGATATCCCACGTATTTTTACCATCAGCGAAAGTGAACACCGCATCCATAACCCGTTCACCGAAGAGAAGTACGCCACGCTGGGTCGCGTGCTGCGCATGAAGCCGGGCACCCGCATTCTTGACCTCGGCAGTGGCTCGGGCGAGATGCTCTGTACCTGGGCCCGGGATCATGGCATTACGGGGACTGGCATCGACATGAGTTCGCTCTTCACCGCGCAGGCAAAGCGACGCGCGGAAGAACTCGGCGTCAACGAACGCGTCCATTTTATTCATAACGATGCGGCGGGTTACGTCGCCAATGAGAAATGTGACGTGGCGGCCTGCGTCGGCGCGACCTGGATTGCCGGGGGCTTTGCCGGGACGGTCGAACTGCTGGCGCAGAGCCTGAAACCGGGCGGGATCATGCTCATCGGTGAACCCTACTGGCGTCAGGTGCCTGCAACGGACGAGATAGCACAGGCCTGTGGCGTCAGCTCGACGACCGATTTCCTGACGCTGCCGGGGCTTGTCGGCGCGTTCGATGAACTCGGCTACGACGTGGTGGAAATGGTACTGGCAGACCAGGAAGGCTGGGACCGGTATGAAGCCGCGAAATGGCTGACCATGCGCCGCTGGCTGGAAGCGAATCCTGACGACGACTTCGCCGCCGAAGTCAGGGCCGAGCTAAACATCTCGCCGAAACGCCACGTAACGTACGCGCGGGAATACTTTGGCTGGGGCGTGTTCGCGCTCATCGCCAAGTAATAACAGGTTCCCGGTATTTCTGACTGGAGATACCGGGGGCTTAGCCTTTGCTTTGATCTGTTGCATCACCTGCACAATACATATTCTGTATGTTTATTAATCAGGACGTCACCATAAGGAGCATCATATGTCACAACATGAAAAGTTCTGTCAGGCTTGCGGAATGCCGATGTCTGCACCCGATGCACACAGTGCCAGCGATCAATATTGCGCGTACTGCTGTGACAGTAACGGCAATATTAAACCCTGGGAAGAAGCGGTATCAGGCTTAGCCAGCTTCCTTGATTCCTGGCAAAAAGTCGGCCCGGAAGAAGCACAGAAGCGGGCAAAACGTTATCTGACGGCAATGCCCGCCTGGGCGCATAAAGCGGACGAGTGATTTGAGCTGATTATCTACACTCCCCCTGAATCCTTTAAGGAGAGCCGATGTTTTCTTACATTATGCTCGGAACCAACGACCTGCCACGCGCTATTACATTCTACGATCCGTTGATGGAGATGCTGGGGTATCCCCGTGGTGGCAGGAATGAGGACGTCGCATGGTGGGGCGTTTTCAACGGTAATAACACGACAGCACTGGGTGTCGGTAGACCTTTTGATAAACAGGATGCCACGACAGGAAATGGTGTGATGGTCGCCCTGATTGCACGTTCTGCCGAACACATCCAGCAGCTTCACGCGCTCGCGTTAAGCCACGGCGGCACTGACGAAGGAGCTCCGGGCCTGCGTCCACATTACGGCGAAGGATTCTACAGCGCTTACGTCAGAGACCCTGATGGCAACAAGCTAGCTTTCGTCTATTACACCGCACAATCCTGAGAACGATAAATCGGGGGCCTCAGGGCCCCTACCTGCCGCTCATATATCCTTTATAAAACCCGCTCCAGACCAAACAGCTGCGCATTCTAAAAGTCGTTCTCACATTCAAAAACACAGTCGCCATTTTGCCTGAAGTCATGAGCCTGCCGGTAATATAAGTCACGGAACCGCATTTCATATTGATCGGTGCCAACGATCAATATCGAAAAACCGATCTATCAAAACGATTATCTTTCATGCGCCCTGCCTGGTTATCCTTGTCTTAACTTACTCGCAGAAAAGCCTTTTATTACGGTTAGTTATCTAGCCGAGGCTTGCTACGCCCATTTTCCATGTATCCCAAATTACGAGGTCGCAAAGACGCGGAAAGATGAAGAGATGCGCACGTTGCAACAAAAAAAGAAGTGTCCTTGAGCGATTGCTCTCACTCGATAAAGAATTCTGCGACGAGTGCTTGTTTGATATCGACCAGGAAATCAGGGAAAGACGGATTATCCCAATCAGACGCCTCAGGGATGACAACGAAGGAAAATCATAGCTCAATATGAAAAATAGAATCGATGTCAGCGTCATTATCCCTGCTTACAACGCCGCTGAGACCATTGATAGTCTGGTTAATAAAATCCTCAGTGAAACCCACGTGGCTATTGAACTTATCGTTATCGATGACGGTTCTACTGATGAAACAGCCAACATTCTTCGTCAAATCCATGATGACCGACTCATTCTCATCAAGCAGACCAATCAAGGCGTCTACGCAGCACGCAATACGGCACTAGACATCCATCGGGGAGAGTGGGTTGTTTTCCTCGATGCTGACGATGATATTACCGACGGGTTCATTGAAAAACGATGGCAAGCAGCTACCGCGTCGCAAGCCGACGTCGTGATCTTTAATGGCTGGCATTCTGGCGCTGACAACCACCGAAGAGCCGTTCATACTAAGCAGCCCTGTGAAGCGACGTTGTCAGGTCATGAGTGGATCAGACACTGCGTTATCCATCGCGAATGGCCGCATTACCTGTGGCTGCAAATGGTCAGATCATCCTATATCAAACAGCATTCACTGCACTTCCAGCCCGGAAGAAGCCATAAAGACATTCTCTGGACGGTTCATCTTGCGGCGAGCAATGGTCGATTCTGCACATTGGATATTAAGGACTATATCTATATCAACAATAAGGCCTCTATCACGCATCGGCCGGATTACTACGATGTTCGTGCTATAAGCTATGTTGAAGTGATCGAAGATATCATCCAGTTAGCGGATGATAAACAAAACAAAAAAATAAAGATATTTTTGTACCGGCATGCGCTAGTTGAGGCTCGTCACTTTTTGGGGTTATATCGGAAAAAGGTTATGGATAAATCCAACGTTAAAACCAGTTTCAACAAAAATATATCCTTTATTAGTTTATTCCAAGGTATTAGCAGCCTCAGTGACATATTTTTCTTTATCAAGCTAATGCGTAAAATTTTTTAGCGTGCATAAAATAATGCTCTGTTGGTACTATCTAACCTTCTTAAGTGCTGGGCAATTGTAGTCCTAAAGCTACAAAATACTGCAGTAAGTAACCACCAAGTAGCATCCCTAAAGCGATGTTACCTGGTAGTGTCTCGGCAGTTAACCTAGAAACGATAATTGAGAATTACAACTGACGTTGTTCCAGGCTAGAATATATCGTTTTAATTTCGCTTTTTAAACTTTCGCCACGGTATACCATCGACGTATCGTATCGTTGATATCTCTCATCGCGCGTAGCGCTAAACCAGTTAAAGGAACCGACGCAGAGCAGCCCCTCATCACCAATCACAATCTTACTGTGAACACGATTAACCAGCTTCGTCGTGACGCCCATTTCATTCAACCTTTCCACTGCTTCATTTAGGCGCTGATGTTTTTCTTTGCGCTTTTCAAAATCTGCATGCTCTGTATTAAACGTTTTATCCGTTACTACAGTGATATCAATACCACGGGTGCGCGCCTGAGACATCGATGCCAGAAAACCTGTTTGTTCCAGCTTTTGCCAGGTGAGCCATGGAGAAACGATAGTAATGCTCTGGTTAATGGCGTCAAAAGTCTGATTCAGAAACGCATCATGTTGCTCCACCCCGTGTAGGGTTGAAATCTGCGTTTGTGAGGTACTTAAATCCTGACGCTCCTGAAACTCAAACTGCAATGCATTATCAGTGGAAGCAAACAGGTATTTCGCCAGCAATCCCCGAGGTGACGATCCGGATTGGATCTCAAACAGATCCATATCACCAAAGACCAGGAAGCTGTCTTTAGCTCGTGAAACGGCGACGTTCAGCATGCTACTGTCGCTGTCAATAAAACTGCCATCTTCATGCTTCGAATATACAGGGGAGAAAAGCACAATCGCCCTTTCCGCCCCCTGCAATGAATGGACAGTACCGACTGTCAGCGAATTTTCATCGCCACTACAATTAATATCCAGCTTACGTAATGACGATTTAATCGTACTGACTTGTGCCGAAAATGGGGTAACAACCCCCACTACTTTATGTAGAGGTTCGCCATAATGACGCTCGATTTCCTCTTTGTGCACTGCAAGCCATGCCGCTATCGTCTTCGCTTCAAAGTCGTTATAGCGACTTCCACCACTTGCCTGCATACCTTTACCATCGATATGCAAATATCCCATTGCAGGAAATATTGTCTCTTTTTCTTCTCCGCGTTTGGGCTGCAACTTACCGTGATAGCAGAGGGTGTTACAGTAGCCAATTATGTTATCGAAGCAACGACGGTGTTCGTACAGATACATCCCCCTCGCAAAGTCCGGATCATATTGATAGCGCGAATTAAACTGAGCGACCTTCATGACACTGCCAGATGCAGCACTCTTTCCTGAATCACACACCAAGGCATAAGATTCAGTAAGTTCTTCTTGAGTACCACCAGGAAGGATGTTCTCCTCAACCATGTTGCCGATATCAATACCGGGCAAGCTATTCCAGATAGGCGCAATCTGTTCTGTGTCGCCAATCACCAAGCTTTTCTTCGCCAGTGCGAAGGAGGCTGCAGCAACCTCAGGAAGCACCTGCCCCGCTTCGTCGACAATTAGTAAATCGGCAAAGTTATATAAATAGTTATCGTCGAATTTCTTATTGCCGCCGACGAACTCGCTGGTTTTCATATGGTAAGGCAACATGAAGCACGTCATGACTACACAGGGGGTTAGCTTCATTCTACGATGCCAGCGGGCCTTTGTACTTTTCGCACCAGTACGACCTTTTTCTTTTTGAATATTATTGATAGCAACCATATCCATCAGCCACCGCCCCTCCCAATAATGGGTCGCCAGCAAAAACATTGGGAAACGGAGCTGTGTATCGGCAAGCTCATCAGCTTCGTGCAGACTTAACTCTGTTTCGCCCGGATTTCCCAGTGAGTGAGTAATATCGTGCCAGCGCATAGCTGTTTCGCTTTCACGTCGGGAAATGTCCTCAGCAAGATCAATTTGCTGTTGATACCTGGCCTGCTCTTTATGAGCTTGTTCAATCAATCCATCGATAAAGGCATCAATTCCATCAGGCTGAGGGCCTTGGAATGCTGTCATTCTTTCGCCAAACGTAGCCTCCAAAAACAGCTTCATTTGATAGTGACGCTTAGTACGAACGGCGGGAAGCCAGGAGAAGAGAGCGAACATGATCGACTCACCAGCACGATATTGTTCCCACTGTTTTTTGCCCTGCATTAATAGCGAGATGTCATTTGTGCTAGTGAGCAGTAACGTTCTCTTATCCTGAATATACTGTTCGAGATCGTCACTGATGGCATGCCGCTCCTGACGGATTGCGTTAAGGTCATCCCACGCAGGCTCAATTTGCTCAAGCTCTGCAGAGAGTTCAACCAAACGCTGATGCAGGAGATCCACAACCTGTTCAGGTGAATGACATTCCTTATTCGGAAAAGCTGCCCTTGCCTTTTCAAGGAAGAAGCACCGGGCATCTTCAACATATTCAAGGGATTCAACACGGTTAAAAAAGTCTTCCGTCTGGTATTTCTTTACCGCCTCGGCTCTCCGTCCCGAAGACGGGAAGTAAGCGCCAAAGCTTTTTACTTCAGGTAACCAACGCCCGGCCATAGGCCCAGTGCCGGTAGCAAAATCTTTACCGAAGGCCTCGATAATGTTGGTGACGGCCTGATTGTTGGTTGATGTCGCAATCACCACCGGCGGTTCAGTTTTGTTTAAAGCTGCCCTCGCCCACTCAGTAGCAATGATTGAAAGAACCAGAGTAGTTTTCCCGGTTCCCGGAGGACCGTTCACGGCAAGAATATCGCCCGGCTGTTGAGTGAGGTAATGGCTAAGGGCATCGCGCTGCGCCACAGCCAGAGGAAATTTATCACCGGAATGCCCCAGACGCTCGCAGAACATGGCATTGCTGGCAAGGAGCGGTTCAACAGGAGACTTCTCTGCCGAGGCAAAGCACGCCAGTAATGGCACTTCTTTTTTGCACGACAGCAGATGATCGTACATAGGCAGGATATGAATGCTGGCCCCTCCAGACTGATTGGCTTTAATGATGTAGCCATATCCAGCAGGTTCATATTGCTCCGGTGATGCGAGCCATCTGCCAGTAACATTTTTTAAAAGTTCATCAGTGTCTTTAAGGTACTTTTGCCACAACTGCTGATAACGAGCATATCGTTCCACTCGTTGTTCATCAGTCTCATCACGCAGCCCATCCTCATTACCGGGACTAAAAGTGATTGAATTATGCGTGGTTTTGTACTTGTCATATTCCGCCATCTCACCAATAGAAAAGGTACCTTTAGGGAGAGGTTCAAGCAGGTCACGGGGAATGGTGGCAGGCGATGTAGGGAATAAAAAGCCTTCGCGGTTAAGGAGAGCTGCGGTAACCAAAGGTGTAACGATACCAGGAGCACCAGCAGTCCGCTCTTTGCCATGTTTTAACTGACGGATCCATACCTGCGGCCGTAACAACACCTCGATGGTTTTAACCTGCTCGTCTTCGCCCTTGAAGAACGATTGCACGATCTCTTCACTCAACCTTCTCTGATCGACATCTATCCATTGCGTGAATGAATCTTCATCTTTGGGCTCAAATGCCCCTTTTCCAGACTCGGCATCAGCTAAGGTATTACGCCAGTATGAAGTGAATCCTTGAGTATTGCTGTCCATTCCCCATCCCGTGACTTAAATAAAACTATTGATTTCGTTGATATAAAATCCTCATGGTTAAACATTGTCCACGATGCGAGTACGATCGCAAGTATTTGTTTGTATCGCTAAACATGGTGTATCACTGTACATATCGAGGGCTATTGATCTGGTATTCTCAATTTTTAATAAGCTGTTTGCCTTATCCCGTATGCAATAAATAAGGAAGAGATTTTGGCATGTAGTTAGCCCTAGTAACCTCCTAAATTTGTTACGTTACGATGATCACCCAACTACAAAGTTAATTTTCTAGTAAGGAGATACTTCAACTTGTACTCGTAACAAATTGTTGTTATGTAATGGATTTTTACATTCTGAGGTAAGTAGTGCTACTTTGAAAAGCTTCGCTCACTTAGCTTGATACAATCCAGCCAACGACAATGCATACAATCCAACATCATTGTATAGTTCGAACAATTGTTAACTCGCAAGGACGTGAAGATGTCGACTTTTGATAGCACTAAACTTCCCCTTAAAGACCTTCTCAAAGAGATCATAGAGGGGAAAATTCAGTTACCAGATTTTCAACGAGGTTGGGTGTGGGATGATGAACATGTCCGTAGCCTACTCGTCAGTCTTGGTCGCTCATTCCCTGTAGGTGCAGTGATGCTTCTGGAAACAGGAGGTGAAGTCCGTTTTCAGGTCAGACCGGTGGAAAATGTTCCCTCTTCTGATTTGCCATCCCCAGAAAAACTAATCTTAGATGGGCAGCAACGGTTAACAACATTAACTCAGGTGCTAAAACTTCAGGGCCCAGTGAAAACAACGACCGATAAGGGAAAACCCATCGATCGCTATTACTATATCCATATCCCTACAGCTCTTACGGGAGCGGACAGGCTGGATGAAGCTATTATTGCGACTGATGGTAATCGTCAAATACGCAGTGATTTTGGTCGAAAAGTCGATCTTGATCTTTCTACCCGAGAACTCGAATGCCAACAACTTTATTTCCCATGTTCGGAAATCCTCGAAGCAATGACATGGTTACAAGATCTTTATAACCATAATGCTGCAGCTGTACCACATTTCTTTGAATTCAAAACACAAGTGTTGGATGCTTATAACGACTATCAAATTCCATTAATTATTCTGAAAAAAGATACCACCAAAGAAGCTGTATGCCTCGTATTCGAAAAAGTAAATACTGGTGGCGTACCGCTATCCGTATTTGAGCTTGTTACTGCAAGCTATGCAGCTGATGGATACAATCTTCGTGATGATTGGTTTGGAAGTGATGACAGATGTGTTACCTCGCGTAAACAGCGTATTTCCGAAGAACCGATCTTAAATGGTATTGAAAGCACAGATTTTCTACAAGCTATCACCATGCTGCACACGTTGGAAAAACGTAAAGCCGATATAGTTGCAGGAAAAACGGGTAAACAAGTATCCCCAGTCAGTGCAAAACGAGCTTCTGTTCTCGAACTTCCCTTAGAAGCTTACAAAAATTGGGCTGACGATGTAGAAAATGGATTCAAGTGCGCAGCTAAGTTTCTTCGCCAGGAATGTTTTAGCTCTCAACGTGAGTTACCCTACCGAACCCAGATTGCCCCCCTAGCAGCTGTGATGACCCTACTTTGCAGCGAGGACGAAGAACGTTGGAGAGAACCACAAATTCATCAGAAACTGGCCAGATGGTTCTGGTGCGGTGTATTGGGCGAGCTTTACGGTGGCGCGGTAGAAACACGCATAGCCAACGACGTTGAAGAACTACTCGGCTGGATTGAGAAAAATGGGGAAATTCCAAGAACAATTAATGATGCCAATTTCCAGATTGATCGTCTTGGGTCACTATCATCCAGACTTAGTGCTGCTTATAAGGGTATAAACGTTCTAGTCTTACGCGATGGTGCTCAGGATCTTTTCTGGAAATCGAAAATCCGTAGCCTTGAGGCCGACGAAGTTCCAGTCGATATCCATCATATTTTCCCGAAAGATTGGTGCGAGAAGAACGGAATACCAAGACGTAAGTATGATTCTATCATTAACAAAACACCGATTTCATTTAAAGCAAACAGAATGATTGGCGGTTCAGCCCCATCGGTTTATCTAGCGTCGTTGCAATCTCATCCCCAAGTACAACTAGCTGACGCCGCGATGAATGATCTCTTGAGAAGTCATAACATCCCAGTAGACTCATTACGCACTGACAATTTTGAAGCATTCTACGAGCAGAGACAAAAAGAATTACTTGGACTGATAGAGAGGGCAATGGGTAAGGCTTTGAACCTAAGCTGATTCACCTCGGCACAATTCAGTCTTTGGCTTACAGTACCATTCGCGACAGTAAACTAGTTAAAGGATGGCATCACTACCCTCATGAAAAGTCAGCCAAACTGTCTTCAGAAAAATGTCAGTTGGCAGTCTGCATACTGCCAACTAGCATGTAGACTGCCACGCTGTTTTTTTTGAGGGAACGAGGCTATGTGGATAGCGTATCATTACAGTGACAACGGCTACATCGATTAAATCATGGCAACAACCCAACAAGATATCGCTTTAGCGTTTTCATATGCGGTTCGATGTAGGATTTCACCATTGAGGCATACTGCCGGTTAGGTTTATAGCAGGCTTGCAACTCATCGATATCCTGCCCAATCTTTATTAGGCAGCTATCCCTCGCTTCACAGGCTGGCATAATCGCTGTAATATCTATCAGCTGGTAAATATTTTTTACTTGAACTTCAATCTGTTGTAACACTGCTGCCCGCTCATTCACCAGTCCAAATCTATTTAACCCCATGATTTCAATGCTACTTACACCCTTCTGATCCGGCTGTGCCCCCAATAATTTTGCCAATAGGATCGGCGCCTTCGTATTACTGATATGCCAACTAAGATGGTCATCAGGATCATGTTGGCAGGGGTTGATCAATAGAGGGACTTCAAGGGCGAGGTTATCTTGGCTATTCCACGCCCGGTAGGGGCCGGAAACAGGAAAGGCACATTCCTTACCAGCATTTTCCATCGTATCGGTAAAAACAATAGTTCCATCTGCCTCTAAAACAGCGATCTTCTGTCCGCGACGTCGATTGCAGTCTGTGCACGAGGGCAATAAATTATCCCAATCAAGAGCTAGCCACCAGTAGCCTGGGTGTGTCTGACTTTCATTTACTTTTCCTTTGGGGCGATAATGCTCAACATCCATTTTCTGGGTGCCAATGTATTTACTCTCACAATAGGCACATTTCCCATGAAAAAGGCGTTCTAAAGCTTCGACGATATCATCTTCTTTATAACGCTTAAATTTATAAGTTTTACTAGGAGCTGGTACAGCTGTGTAATAGCTTTGCGCGGCACTACGTTCATTATCAACAACATTACCCGCCATAGTTAGTGAGGTCGGTACCGGCTCGGCTGAACGATCAATTTTAATCATGATCAATAACCTTTTTGAACCAGGACGTTAAGGATAGCTCTGATGGCATCCTCTTTAATATCTTTGGCTTCAGGCTGCTTTCGCGTTACGGAAATCAAATATCGCGCTAATGCCTCATGGACTACACGCTGGCTCAGAGTCGTGCCAAGCACAGTCATTTCACTGAGTTCCTGTTCTACCTGACGAATATATTCCGCCTGATGGTCTCCCTCTTGTCCGGCAATATCTTCTAGCCTCCGTTCAAGATCCGGATCATTAGGTGTAAGAAGACCAAAATACTCAGATGTTAGAAGTTGTTCCGTTCTCAATCCCTGAAACCTAGGCAGATCGTCTTCCTCGGTGATTGAGTGCATTTCATCACGTTTTAACACATGCACTTCACCATCAAACATTCCTCGCAAACATAGAGGGTCGTGGGTCGTAAATATGAACTGGATTCCTGGCATTGCTCGCCGGAAAGCGCTCACCACCTGCATTTTCCACCGTGGATGCAGATGTGTTTCAATTTCATCAATTATGACAATTCCGGAAGCATATTCCAGGCTGTCCCAACGCTTAAGCATATGACGCATAATGTCGATAGCCACATAAAACAAAGCCTTGTAGCCATCACTCATATTTTCAAGCGGTGTGTTACGCTTGTGCGCACGGACCATGATATGTCTTTGGTCATTGCGGAAAATGATATCATCCTGTTTTAGAGCAAGGATCTCCTTCATTGCCCTAGCAACTGACAGAAACACGTCATCATCACATTCTTGTAACCATCCGGTTGGATTTGACAACAGAGCAACTGGATTGAATAACGTATTGCTTATAATACTATTTCTTAGGCCTCCTTGCTTAAGTGGTTTCACAAAGCGTCTTGCCCCATATGCCAGAAAAACAATGTTGCTAACACCTTCCCCGATGGCATTGAAATTTTCATCGATACGAAACATGCTACTCGTACCATCATTAAATGTAAGACTAATCTCAGCAGGTTGAATATGATCTACAGTCCACTCACCATTGTCCCGGGCAATAAAGTCGTCATAGAGCAGGTTCAGTTTTTTACGCTGAGCTGCGGTCATCATTGCTAGTGCAATAGATTGAAGAATTGAACTTTTGCCTGTCGCATTTTCTCCTAGTAGCATCATACAAGGGGCAAGAGATTTTGACTCACTGTGTTTCAGATTCAGGGTGAAGTGACCAAGGCCTTTAAAATGATGAATATCGATTTTTTTCAGATGACGAGAGGCCTGACTTTCATAATCTAAGATGCTGGCAAATTTGTCATATTCAACATCCCTGTAACTCAGCTGCTCAATTTCCTCAAATATCTCTCCTAAGGTATCCGCATTGTTATCAAATGCAAAGTACCCAAGTTTCACGCTGTCGTTGATAAAAGATTCGACTTTGTTTGTGGAACGGCATGGTCTCCCCCCAACATGCTCCTTCATAAACATAGCTATGATCAAATTTACTATACCCTGAGGGCAATCATCACTTAAATAAAATTTTTGGAATTCATCGACAGAACCGTCCCTTCCGGAGAAGAAGGAATGGACATGATTGATTTGTTTTTTTCGGGAAAAAATCAGGTCAGTTCGGTTGAGATCAAAAAGCATGAGGGTGTGCTGCCCCTTATCTGTTAAGGCCACCAGTGTCCCATCACGACTGAGCGACAGGTGCCGAATGGGGTCATCCAGACAGGGGTTAATCAACAATACAGTTTCTAGAATGTTTGCACCTCTCCACGTCGAAAGAACTGGAGCTCGTGCGGACCCAACAGGGAAGTAATTACGACGCACACGATTACACCCTGAGCACGACAAAAAAAGATTGTCCCACACATATGCCAACCAACCGTAAGAATCCAGACTTTCCTCTTCCTTTAGCCCTTTTGCGTTACTGAGAGGGCGAAAATGGACAATTTCTCCATCATGTGACGCAACATGGGTTTCACACCAAGCACAGCGGCTATGGAAGGTTTTCTGCAATGCAGACCAAACGCTTTCAGAATAAAAAATTTCTTTATTAATGGGAGGACGACTGTGACTACGCAATTTAGGTGACTGGAGAAAATATTTTCTCAACTCGCTTTCTTCTTGAACAATACGAGCCGGTTTTAAATCGTCTGGGATGTCGGCGTTGAGTCTTTTAATCTTTCTCATGAAAATCCTGGCAAGTTGGTCGGCGTGACGTCATAACGAATGGTTTGAATATTAAGCATAATCGTACGCCTGTTTCGTTCATATTGCAGCAGCTACCCTACAGATGAAGCCTAACGCAACATACCCAAAACCACGTAGCTAAACATTCACTATTGCGAGCGAAAGCAACGTCCCTGTGCCCAAGTTTCTAAGGCTCATTCTTACTACGAATAGTTCAGGCACCTCATAGAGATGATCTCTTCTTGCTGTCAAAACGAAAAAAAACTATGATTAAATCTGCTTAACGCAATCAGGGTATCTAAATGAGTAAAGATGACGTACAAAAGGACATTAGCGGACTGATCGTAAATGCTTTTCAGCGAGAATTCTGGCTTAACATCCAAGAAGAACTCCATACCGCATACGTGGCTGCAAATGCGCTTACAATGGGAAGCATCGCAAAACTAGGTGAGCCAGAACAATCACGCTTTCGCCCTCAAGCACGACATTATGTACTGAATGCGGCTTTTCGAAGAGCTGCAGAAAACTCGGGTATTGTTTGTTGTGACGTGGACACGACACCTAAAGGTGAGAGCTACATCATAGTAAATTCTGCAGGAGTGAAGATTAGTCGAATCGGACTGAACTATGATGAAAAGTGCATTCGAGGTGCAAAACATCGTTCTTTATTAGCAGAATTAAACGAGAGTTTTGAAGGATATACGCCAGATTTATTTAGCGAACGTGATCAATCTGAAGGTGGAGTTGGCACTCTAGGAATGCTGGTCTTAAATATCAACCCACCTCACGGTCATTCGCAAGATAACATGTTGGACCTAAGGATTGTCGTTCCCTTTACAAATATGAAGGGGTATCACTTTAACCGTTCAGTAAGCGAGCTACTTGAGCTTTACCATACTGAACAAGCTGTGGTCATACCAGATAAGGTTATTCCACAGCTGAAGAAACGCCTGAAAGAACAGGAAGGCTAACGTGGTGAAAATATGAGAGTGGGAATAACGGGATTTCAGCCGGAAAGGTTAACTCAGCTTCGTGAAGCACGAGGGTTATCTAAAATTAATTTGGGTCGTTTGGTTGACCGTTCCCCCTCTACGATTACGAAATGGGAGAATGGCAGTCACTCTCCTGATGCAGAAGTCATTGCGATCTTGGGACGGGTTCTGAACTGCCCTGTCACATGGTTTATCAAACCAACGGTGAAAAAAGAGAACAATCCAGTTTTCTTCAGAACTATGGCAAACACAGCGAAAGATCTGTGCAATGCTTCTGAGCGTTATATGGGATGGTTGCAGGAAGTTTCCACAACTTTACAGGAGTACCTTGATTATCCTGAAGTAGATGTTCCTCATTTAGAGGTTACTGATTACCGCGCAATTGATGATGAAATGATCGAAGTGATGGCTGCAAAATGCCGTCAGCAGTGGGGTTTGGGTATAGCTCCTATTACCGATTTGCTTTTGATTATCGAAAATGCCGGAGTTGTATGTTCTCGTTTTGAACAGGGAAGCGCAATGATGGATGGATATTCTCAATGGAATGAGTCAGAGAGTCGTCCTTACATTATTCTTGCCAGTGACAAAGATAATTATTACAGAAGTCGTTTTGACGCTGCACATGAGCTTGGGCACGTAGTGTTGCACAGATATGTCGAAAGACTTGACTCTGTCAATTTTAAACCAATTGAGGAACAAGCTCATAAATTTGCAGCATGTTTGATGTTACCAGAGGAAGCATTTTCGGTAGAATTACCTCCGTTTCCAACGCTTGAGAATTTTATTTCATTGAAAACTCGCTGGGGAATGTCTGCTCAATCCATGATTCATAGAGCTAAATCATTGGAACTCATTTCTCCGCTAGAATACCAGCGCCTATATAAAAGCGTTTCTGCTCGAGGCTGGAGAAAAGGTGAACCACTTGATGATCTTCGTAAACCAGAGTCAGTGAGATTGCTGCCTCGATGTGTCAATTTGTTGTTTGAAACAAACACATTCTCTAAATCAACCTTACTTGAAACTTTAAGCATGTCCCGTGTTGATGCTGAAGATATTCTTTCTCTTCCTCGCGGATATTTAGCAGATAAACCATTACTTGATATTAATTCAAAAATTAAACTCAAGAATAGTCTGACACCTGCAGTAAGAGAAGATGAAAAATCAAATGTTGTCAATTTGTTCACTCGCAAATCTTAAATAGCCGATGCTGCGCTGAAATTGCCGATGAAGGCTGACGCTACAATTCCTAGGGTAGTGTCAGCTTATATCTCCTAGAGCAACTCTTGTTATGTGGAGAAAAATTATACAGCATTAGAATGCTCGAATCATAGCCAAATGATTTCCTCTCGCTTCACGAATGACCAGTATCTCTCTTCGCCACAATCTTCCCTGTCGTATTGTCCATCCGATATTGCGAAATTGTACCGTCAAGAATGTACTTGATCACAGAGAGCACAGTCGCTAAAGGCACATGGAACCATTCACGGGGATGATAAGTTTGTCCATCTAAACCCCGCAATGTGATATTGAGCCGTTGCTTACCTAAAAAACCGTGAATAAGCGTTTCAAATTTGTGAGTATTGATATTGAAGCATTGCGTAGTCATGACTATACGAACGGGTGCTTCGAGGAATGTTTTATCTTTTTCAGCGTGTTTGATGCGCTCTTCGATAGTTCCTTCAGTAAAGCCAATTTTATACAACTCAGGTTTAAAACGTTGAAGAGCTGGCTTGTCGCTATGCGTGGCAAGGACATAGATATATCCTGTCGGAACCGGAGCTTCATCAGGACGAATTGCCTGTCCATTTAAAACAACTTTACGACCTTCTGTATCTCGTACCAGACCATGCGTAAGCGAGAGGAAAAGCATATTCATCTCAGTTCCGTTTTCAAACACCAAATGTAAACGTGCATTCCAAGGTCCATATTCCTCCAACCGCTCACCAACTTTATCTACATAGCCCATAACCCCATTGAGAATAAAAAAATCACCTTCATGAATTTTTAACTCGTGGCGGAAGCGAACAAATGAAAACGCCCCAGTTTTCAGACCATTTTGGACTGTCTCAAACAGTGGGGAAAATCGATAAAAATCAGGACACGGCTGTCGTTTGGCAATTTCGTCAGGCTGTGTTTTCTTTACAATCGGAACATGTTTTAACGTGAAAATATCGGGCTCAGCAAATGAGAGCAATCCATCATCATCATCAGCAAAGATATCGTCCAGAGAGGTGACCAACTCCGACCTATCAACCTCGACGGGAGGAACTGAGAATGATACAGATGATTCAAGGGTATTCTCGTTATTTTCACCTGCGAGTAAGCCATGAATATCAAATGGCTGCAACATCTCGCGATATTGCTTATTATCCTTGAGAACCCTCAAACGTTGTGCTAGCAACGTTTCCTTAAATTCCGCCGAATCGGGTAGAGGTGGACGCCCATGAACCACATAAAATGCATTAATCTCTTCTAATCTGCTTACAGGCAGATTACCCGTAGGGGAATATATTTTTAGTGGTTCGACTACGAGTAAACCAAGATCGTCTGGTTCGGAAAAAATGTCATCAATTGTCACTTTTTGACGAACTTGAAGAGGTGAAAGTCTGAGCATAAGTTACGGTTCCTGTCGCACAGTACGCTGTTGTTTCATTTTTCGGATGTAAGCTAACGCTTCTGCATAACGAACCTCTATTGCGTCACTGGCATTCAACGATGGCTCCCTTTTATGCTCACTGGCAAACGCTTTAATTCTTGGCCAGAGCATTACCGCCTCCTCCTCAGATACCTGTGCCTGATTAGCTCTGACTGCTTCCTGAATAGTTTTTAGCATCGTCGCGGTGACTGATTTTGATAGAATCTCGTAAGCACCGTGGAAAGGATTTACCGCATCAATTAAGTCAATATTCAAGTTTTCAATATTGATGAATTTATCACCCATTTTTATGAACTGATTATTGATGTTTAATGTGTCATTCGAATTTCCGGTACGCTGACCCGGGGCGCTATCGATAATAGCATCAGTCGGTAAGTCGGCTTCATCAATAAGACCACCACATTGACCTACAAAAAGACTCTGCAAAATACCACTGCGAACCTGTTCTAGTTCGTATTCAGTGAGGTCAGGGTGAAGGGTTTGTATTACCGATGGTAACACTACCTGAGTAATTACCTCAGGCGGTGTTGACTCGGTAATAGCCTCTTTAACCACCTGCTCATTCGCCATTAGCGCCGCCAGGATCTCGTTTTTACCGCCGTTAAGGATTGTTAGAACCTTGTCTGATACCGGTAACGCATGATCATCAACCAGAACCGTATTGGCAGGTAACGGCTCGCCAGTCCATTGAGATCGTGGTTTAAATTGAATATTTGGAGCCATGATCTGCTCCATCAACAACGAGGTAGTGATGGCTTTAAGCATGTTGTTTACTGATACTTTAACGTCATCATCTTGAGCATCAGGCTGAGCAATAAGGTTAGTAAACTGTGCGTGAGTTTTGCCTTCACAATCGCGTGTCGCACGCCCAATTATTTGCACAATCTCGGTCATCGAGCTGCGATAACCAATGGTCAGCACATGCTCACAGAAAGGCCAGTCAAACCCCTCTTTCGCCATACCTAACGCAATAATGATATCCATATCGTCGGCAGAGTGGATATTGCGAAGATACGCCTGTACTTTCGGTCTTTCTGCCGGGTTATCATCAACCAGATTCGCTACACGCAATAACTTGCCATCGCTTTTGCGTTTCACTCGATAGATACCGGTATCTGGCTCTTGCAGCTTCACCTCACCCAGCGCATCCAAGATGGCATCAACCTCAGCATGTTTATCTTTTGTTGATTCGCCGGAATTAACATTGGGAATATGGATGATGGTTTTTTTGCTAGCATCCAGCACTGAAGGTAGTGCCTTGATGTATGAACCCTGATAAAAATGGTAGCCAATGCCTAAAGATTTTAAATAATGGTATCCATTGAGCTGTTCGTAGTAGGTATATGTCACTTTCGTGAACTGAGCTTCATCTTCGGGTTGCAGAATGGGTACGGTATCCCCTCGGAAGTAAGAACCAGTCATTGCAACAATATGTGCATTAGAACCTTTCATCAGAGCATCAATCAGATTGCCCAAACGGTTGTTTTCATCCGCGGAGACATGATGGAACTCATCAATTGCAACTAGGCAATCATTAAACGATTCAACATTCAGCTTATCGAAAGCAAAACGCAGGGTGGCATGAGTACAGACCAGAATGTCGTCAGGACTCGCCATAAATCGTTTAAAGGCTTCAACCTTCCCAGCCTCTCCACCGCCAATGCACAGATTATTTTCAGGTTTTACTTTCCAGTTAGCAAAGAAACCATGCTTCGTAAGTTCAGTATCTTTAAACGAACCTCCGATAGACATTTCAGGGACCGCGACAATAGCTTTGCGTAAACCCTGATTAACAAGTTTATCCAGGGCAAGAAACATTAATGCTCTTGATTTACCAGACGCTGGCGGAGCTTTGATAAGTAGATAAGAGCTATTACGCTGCTCAAAGGCTCGAGCCTGCATTTCCCGCATACCAAACTCATTTAGACTCGCACTTTGCCCAGTTTGCCCGTAAGTCACCTGTAAAATATTTTCCACAATGCAATCCTCTGTATGCCCTGGCTGGCAGAGCGACCCCTTATGCTTTAGTCAGCGCTTCGTAACGCTCTAACAGGCAACTCAAACGCTCAGTGGAGTCCCTGAATGGTTTGTCACGGTAAAGACGATCAACGGCCTTATCTAACGCCTGATGGGCCTCAAAAAGATCAGTTGGCATCTTAAGTGGATCATATAACTCCGCCAGCGTGTTTTCTGGATAATTCTCACGCGTCAATAGCACAGTTTTTGCCAGCGCAATAATAGATTTGCGCTGCGCATCGTTCGTCTTAGGCCACGGGAAGGTGTTGTAAACTACTTTATTGCCATAGCTGTAATCACTCTTTAAGCGCATAGCAACCAATCGCATCCAGTCATTGTGTATTACTGAAGTCATGATGGCGAATTCATACAAGCTACCATTTGGAAGAATAAAGTTTCTGTCAGAACTGATGATGTCGGAGTTAAAAAAACCAAGGGGGATATACGTTCTGCGTTCAGATGAGACTCGTGGTATCAGAATGTAATCCCCAGATGTAGGCTGCCGAATTTCATCAAAGATATGTGGTGTATTAGCTTTTTTTTGTGTGCTTAACTTAGCGCTTTTTCTACGCATTTCAGCCACTTTTTGAACGCGACTGTATACATTAGGCATAGATTGAAGTTCTTCATCAGTAATCCCCACTAACCACAGGCACCAGCGATCTTGGCTATTGAGAAATTCGTCAGATCCTAATATTTTTTTTATCCAGCGAGAGGCTTGTGGTTCCTGCAGGAGTAATGCATCACGTTCAGCTCGATTCAACAGCAAGTTGCCGCCATCGGTAGGTTTATTACCAAATAATAACGGAGGGATACCGTCGACCATTGGTTTGATGGTTGGTACCACGGCAATGTTGCTGCCTTCCACCAAATAAGGGCTAATATTGCTCACTTGCTTACTGTGCCAGTGCCCGTCTACCTGTTGGAAGAGCTGACGGTTTTTGCTTCGTCCTGATAGCCCAACAATGACTACATGTACTGCCGCTTTATCGCGTGCATTGTTTGCCCATGTAAAGGTAGGGTAGGCAATATGAATACTCAGTCCCAGCTCGAAGATAGAAGGCCATAATGTTGCTACCTGCTCTCCCTGACATAACGAATTTGTAGCTACCAGTGCCAGCTCAGCACGGCTATTCTGGATATATTGCGCTCCCTTCCAGAACCAGCAGGCAACAAAATCCAAACCACCTAATGACTTAAAACCTCTAAATACCGCCTGCATATCAGCACGCTGTTCATCAGAGCGGCCTAACGTCCCTAAAAACGGCGGGTTACCAATCACATAAACTTCATCATCAGTCCCTTTTGGACACACTTCCTGCCAGTCTTTTTTCAGGCTATTACCGCTCCAAATTTTACCTGATGATCGCAACGGCAACGCTGGTGGTGCTGAACCAATATGTTCTTCCCACTGCTTATTTAGTTGATGCTCCGCAAGCCAGAGAGAAAGCCGAGCTATTTCACAGGCAAAATCATCGATCTCAATGCCGTAAAACTGGTCGAGATGGATACCGCTCATAAAAATGGATTGTGGGTCGCATTGCAAAAGAGCCTGAATCACGTCCATTTCTAAAAGACGTAGTTCTTTATAGGCGACAATCAAGAAGTTCCCTGAACCACACGCAGGATCAAAAACTTTCATTTTCCCCAGACGGAGAAGCAACCGTTTGAGACCATTCGTGTTTGTGCGTTGTTTTTCAAGCTCTGAACGCAATGGCTCAAGAAATAATGGTTGTATAACCTTCATGATATTGCTGTAAGAAGTGTAATGCTGTCCTAAACGGCTACGCTGCTCCACATCAATCACGGCCTGGAACATACTGCCGAAAATGTCAGGGTTAATCTCGCTCCAGTCCATAGCACTGCATTCAAGTAAGATACGTCTGCCCTTCAACCCCAACTCTGGAACAGGCTCATCACTGGCGAATAAGCCACCATTAACATAAGGGAATGCGGACAAATGAATGGGAAGCAATTGACGCAATTTACTATTCGGTTTGCTGTTCATCACAGTAAACAGGTCTGTCAAAAACTGATCTAAATCGCTGCCATCCTCGGCGGTGTAACTTTTCACAGCCGAAGTGAACTGCCCTTTTTCAAAGATTCCGGTGTCTTCGGCAAAAAAGCAAAACAACAAGCGAGTGAGGAAAACATTAAGCGCGTGGATATCTTCTGCTTTGCTTAAATCATTACGCTCCTTGATAAGATCAAACAGCTTTCCCATTTTTTCAGCGGCTTTCACATCAGCCGGATTTTCACTATTGAGAATAGCCTTCTCCAGCCCGACCAGCGGTAAGAAAAAACCATAGTTGCGGGGCAACTCTTCAAACTCAATATCAAGACGCTCCTTCGTCAGTGTGTCCCAGGCTAAAAAGCGAACAAAATTTGTTACTAGAACAAAGCGGATCTTATTTTTTGCTACAGCAGAATCGGCAATACGTTGCTCAAAAGCAGATTCGAGATCATCAGTATCCGCCACTGGCTGGTAGTAAAGTTTATTTTTTAATGCAACGTGTCCTGGCTCTTTCGCAACATTACGCGCCCCACCTTGCCGAATCTGACTCAGGGTAGATTTAGGGAACTCAAAAGCAGTTAAAAAGCCATAGATAAATTCGTCTTTCTCTGGGTTTTCAACCAGTTGTTCGAGATGTTCAAAAATTTTCGCCTGATTAACAGCCATTGTTATTCCTAAAAAATACAGTACCCGTAGAGGATGATGCACTCATTCTAACCGAAGAAAATTTTATCAAGTAGTTCCAATGCGTTACCTAGGTTGTATCAAAAAAATAAAAAACTTTATCTCTATGCCTGCCGCCATAAGGCGGCAGGCTTTGATCAGAGTACTTAATCCTCAGCGGAAATTTATCCTCAAGACAGCCGGTACTACCGCGTAGCCTCTAGTTTTCCAAAATCAAACGGACTAATCCCTTTCTCCCGATTCGCATCCAGATAATCCGCCCACCACTGCAGCATCAGTCTCCTCTCTCCCAGATGCTCCGCCTTATGGATATAAGCCGCACGCACAGAACTACGCTCCTGGTGACTCATCTGCCGTTCAACCGCATCCTTCGACCACAATCCTGATTCAATAAGTGAACTACACGCCATCGTTCTGAAACCATGCCCACAGACTTCCGTTTTCGTGTCATAGCCCATCACTCTCAGAGCCTTGTTTACCGTATTTTCACTCATGGGTTTACGGGGATCATGATCGCCAACGAAAATCAGCTCACGATTTCCGCTCATGCTTTTGATCTTTTCAAGAATAGCCAGAGCTTGTCGCGACAAGGGAACAAGATGCGGCGTCTTCATCTTTGAACCACGCTGAGAATGTTTAACTCCTTCCAGCAGTTCGCGCTCACCTGGAATCGTCCACATGGCCGTTTCAAAATCGACTTCTGACCAGCGGGCAAAACGCAGCTCGCTTGAACGGATGAAAACCAACAAAGTGAGTTCAACCGCCAGTCGGGTTAACGGTCTACCAGAATAGTGATCAATGCGATGAAGTAATTCCGGAATACGGTTAAGTTCCAGAGCAGCACGGTGCTGTCTTTTTGCCGTAGCAACTGCACCGGCAATTTCTTGTGCAGGGTTGTAGTCGATTAAACCGCTCTGCACAGCAAAACGCATAATCGCGGTAGTTCGCTGCTGTAAACGGGCGGCGACTTCAAAACGCCCGGATGACTCGACAGCTTTAATGGGTACAAGAAGATCCCGAGTCTTAAGTTCCGCAATGTTCCGCTTACCGATAGCAGCAAAGAGATTATCTTCGAGGCTTTTCAATACACGAGCGCTATGTGATGCAGACCACTTCTGATTGCTGGCGTGCCAGTCTCTGGCAACCACTTCAAACGTTATTGCCTCTTGCTCCTGCTCTACCTTAACGGCTTTCTTGTCCTCACTGGGATCGACGCCATTAGCTAACAGTTTACGGGCTTCATCCCGGCGTGCCCGGGCATCCGCCAACGACACTTCAGGGTACTTTCCCAGCGCCAGCATCTTCTCTTTGCCGCCAAAGCGATAACGAAGCCGCCAGTATTTAGAGCCGTTAGGGTGAACCAGCAACACCATGCCTTCACCGTCAGTAAGCTTATAGGCTTTTTCTTCAGGCTTAGTCGAACGAACCTTCACATCACTCAGAGCCATGATGAGTATCCTTTCAAGGGTTCTGTGTGGGTACAAACATTATCGAACCGGGATATACCCGCAGTTGTACCCGCATCAGTAAGTTGATGTAGATTGAATCAGGTTGACTTAGGTTGAGTGAAAAAGCGAGGGAAGCCTTGCGGATACTGGATTTCAGGCACAAAAAAAGACGTCCGTTGACGTCTATTGATGTTCCGATGGTGCCGAAGGCCGGACTCGAACCGGCACGTATTTCTACGGTTGATTTTGAATCAACTGCGTCTACCGATTTCGCCACTCCGGCACGGAAGGGATGCGGAAAACGTTGTGGATTATACCTGTCATGCGCCACCATGCAAGCGCCAGCGTGTGTCTGGCTCGCTAAGTGTTGAAAATTTCAGCATTACCTTTCTTACCTGTAACCATCATCACAGTTTGCCCCCTCCTTAATCCCCCCTTCTGCGAAGCGTCCCGTTTCCCCATGCTCTACACTTCCAGTTCAACACCATACTGAGGGAAACACGATGTCGATGATAAAAAGCTACGCCGCAAAAGCGGCGGGCAGCGAACTCGAACTCTATGAATATGATGCGGGCGAGCTTAAGCCGGAAGATGTCGAAGTCCAGGTCGATTACTGCGGTATCTGCCATTCTGATTTGTCGATGATCGACAACGAATGGGGATTCTCTCAGTATCCGCTGGTTGCCGGGCATGAGGTGATTGGCCGTGTGGCAGCGCTCGGCAGCGCGGCGCAGGATAAAGGTCTGAAGGTTGGTCAGCGCGTCGGCGTTGGCTGGACAGCGCGCAGCTGCGGGCACTGCGATGCCTGTATCAGCGGCAATCAGATTAACTGTCTGGAAGGGTCTGTTCCCACAATTCTTAATCGCGGCGGCTTTGCCGAGAAGCTGCGGGCCGACTGGCAGTGGGTGATCCCGCTGCCGGACAGTATCGATCTGGCGGCAGCTGGTCCCTTACTGTGCGGCGGCATCACGGTGTTCAAACCGCTGCTGATGCACCATATCACCGCCACCAGCCGCGTCGGGGTGATCGGTATCGGCGGCCTGGGGCATATCGCCATTAAGCTGTTACACGCGATGGGCTGCGAAGTGACCGCGTTCAGCTCCAATCCGGCGAAAGAGCAGGAAGTGTTGGTGATGGGAGCGGATAAGGTGGTCAATAGCCGCGATCCGGATGCGCTACAAGCGCTGGCGGGCCAGTTCGATCTCATCATTAATACGGTTAACGTCGATCTCGACTGGCAGCCCTATTTTGAAGCGCTGGCCTACGGCGGTAACTTCCATACCGTCGGCGCGGTGCTGAAGCCGCTGCCGGTTCCGGCGTTCACCTTAATAGCCGGCGATCGCAGCATCTCCGGTTCGGCAACAGGTACGCCGTTCGAGCTGCGCAAGCTGATGAAGTTTGCCGGGCGCAGCAAGGTGTCGCCCACCACCGAACTGTACCCGATGTCGCAAATTAACGAAGCTATCCAGCACGTGCGTGACGGTAAGGCCCGCTACCGCGTAGTACTTAAAGCAGACTTCTGATCGTCTTTGCCGGGTGGCGTAAGCTTCCCGGCTATTCTCCCCGCTATTCCAGACAGGTTAAATTCTCCTCACAATCTCCGCAATTTAGCGGTGAAGAGTGCGTCACGGTTGCCTATACTCCAGGCAGGATAAATGGAGGAAATCTCAATGAGCGCACCCTTGCTAATTGCCCGCACGCCGGACACCGAACTGTTTTTACTGCCAGGCATGGCCAACCGTCACGGGCTGATTACCGGCGCGACCGGGACCGGTAAAACCGTCACGCTACAGAAGCTGGCCGAATCGCTGTCCGAGATTGGCGTACCGGTATTTATGGCCGATGTGAAAGGTGACTTAACCGGCGTGGCCGAGGAAGGACAAGCCTCTGAAAAGCTGCTCGCCCGCCTGAAAAATATCGGCATTACCGACTGGCAACCGCATGCTAATCCGGTCACGGTGTGGGATATCTTCGGCGAAAAAGGTCATCCCGTGCGGGCCACGGTATCTGACCTCGGTCCGCTGCTGCTGGCCCGTCTGCTGAACCTCAACGACGTGCAGTCCGGCGTGCTGGATATTATCTTCCGTATTGCCGATGACCAGGGTCTGTTGCTGCTCGATTTCAAAGACCTGCGGGCCATCACCCAGTACATTGGCGATAACGCTAAATCCTTCCAGAATCAGTACGGCAATATCAGTAGCGCCTCGGTCGGAGCGATCCAGCGCGGGCTGCTATCGCTGGAGCAACAGGGCGCGGCACACTTCTTTGGCGAACCGATGCTGGACATCAAAGACTGGATGCGTACCGACGCCAGCGGCAAAGGGATGATTAATATCCTCAGCGCCGAGAAGCTCTACCAAATGCCCAAACTGTACGCCGCCAGCCTGCTGTGGATGCTCTCCGAGCTGTACGAACAGCTGCCGGAAGCGGGCGATCTGGAGAAGCCAAAACTGGTGTTCTTCTTCGATGAAGCGCACCTGCTGTTCAACGATGCTCCGCAGGTGCTGCTGGATAAAATCGAACAGGTGATCCGCCTGATCCGCTCGAAAGGGGTCGGAGTGTGGTTCGTCTCGCAAAACCCGTCGGATATTCCGGACAACGTGCTTGGTCAGTTGGGGAACCGCGTGCAGCACGCCCTGCGCGCGTTCACGCCGAAAGATCAGAAAGCGGTGAAAAGCGCGGCGCAAACCATGCGCGCCAACCCGGCATTTGATACCGAAAAAGCCATTCAGGAGCTGGGTACCGGTGAGGCGCTGGTGTCGTTTCTGGACGCCAAAGGCAGCCCGTCGGTGGTTGAACGGGCGATGGTGATTGCGCCATGCTCACGGATGGGACCGGTGACGGACGACGAGCGCAACGGGCTGATTAATCACTCTTCGTTGTACGGTAAATATGAAGAAGAGATCGACCGCGAGTCCGCCTATGAACGTTTACAGCAAGGCGTGCAGGCCAGTACCGAGCAGCAAAATACACCTCCCGCCAACGGTAAAGCTGTCGATGTGGATGGCGGTATTCTCGGTGGGTTGAAGGATATTCTGTTTGGCAGCACCGGACCGCGCGGCGGTAAGCGCGATGGCGTAGTGCAGAGCGTGGCGAAAAGCGCGGCGCGACAGGTTACCAATCAGATAATTCGCGGCATGTTGGGGAGTTTGATGGGCGGGAGAAAACGCTAGCCCCGTGTTACGTTGCCGGATGGCGGCGTAAACGCCTTATCCGGCCTATGGCTCCGGAGTAGGCCTGAAAAGCACAATGCCATCAGGCCTACGATTACTGTGATTACGACTTACGTAGCATCAGCCACAGGCTTATCAGGAAGAAGCTGGCGCTTGGCAGCAGCGCACCGATAATCGGCGGAATGCCGTACACCAGCGTCAGCGGGCCAAAGATTTGGTCCAGCACATAGAACACAAAGCCAAAGCTAATCCCTGTCACCACGCGCACGCCCATCGGGACGCTACGCAGCGGACCAAAGATAAACGACAGCGCCATCAGCATCATAACCGCTACAGACAGCGGCTGGAAGACTTTGCTCCACATATTGAGCTGATAGCGTCCGGCATCCTGGCCGCTCGACTTCAGGTACTTCACGTAGTTATGCAGACCGCTAATCGACAGCGCGTCAGGATCCAACGCCACAACGCCGAGCTTGTCGGGTGTCAGGTTGGTTTTCCAGGTGCCGCTCACCGTTTGCGAGCCGGTGATTTGCTTCGGATCGGTCAGGTTGGATTCATCTACCTGCGACAAACGCCAGACCTTCTGCTCCGGGTCAAACGTCGCGCTCGCAGCGTAGCGTACAGACTGCAGACGGCGCTTGTCGTTAAACGAGTAGATGCTAATCCCGCCTAACTCTGCGTCGCCTTTCACCCGCTCGATGTAGACAAAGCTGTCACCGTCTTTCGCCCACAACCCCTGCTGGGTAGAGAGCAACGAGCCGCCGTACATCTGCTGCGCACGGTAGTTACGCGCCATCTGTTCGCCTTGTGGCGCGACCCATTCGCCGATAGCCATCGTCAGCAGCACCAGCGGAATCGCGGTTTTCATCACCGACAACGCCACCTGCATACGGGTAAAGCCAGAAGCCTGCATCACCACCAGTTCACTGCGCTGGGCCAGCATGCCCAACCCCAGCAATGCCCCCAGCAGTGCCGCCATCGGGAAGAAGATCTGGATATCTTTCGGCGCACTGAGCAGGGTATACAGCCCGGCGCCCATCGCATCGTAGCTCCCCTGCCCGGCTTTTTTCAGCTGGTCAACGAACTTGATGATCCCGGAGAGCGACACCAGCATGAACAGCGTCATCATGATGGTGGTGAAAATGGTTTTACCGATATAGCGGTCAAGTACACCAAAAGGCTGCATTATACCGCTCCTTTACGCATAAAACGGGCACGCAAGCGGCGCATCGGCACCGTATCCCAGAGGTTAAGCACAATCGCGAGCGCCAGATACGCCAGGTTAACCGTCCACATCCAGAACACTGGATCCAGCTTACCTTTACCGCCGTTCGACTTCAGCGACGTCTGAACCAGGAAGAACAGCAAATAGAGCAGCATTGCTGGCAGCATCGACAGCACGCGCCCCTGACGCGGGTTCACCACGCTCAGCGGTACGACCATCAGCGCCATCATAAATACGGTGAATACTAACGTGATACGCCAGGTTAGCTCCGCGCGGGCACGATCGGTGTCGGTCGTCCACAGCGTACGCATGTTCATCTGATCGGTATCGTTTGGATCCAGCGCCACGGCCTGATGACCGATAATCGCCTGATAATCCTGGAAGTCGGTAATGCGGAAATCGCGCAGCAGCGCAGTACCTTCGAAGCGCGTCCCCTGGTTCAGCGTCACGACCTGAGAGCCATCACGCATCTGGGTAAGATGTCCGGAATCGGCTACGACGACCGAAGGACGAGCGTTGCCTTTCGGGCGGATTTGCGCGAGGAACACGTCTTTGAAATTGCTGCCGTCAACGCTTTCGATAAACAGCACCGAACTGCCGTTGGTCGCCTGCTGGAATTGCCCCTGAGCAAGCGCCGCCATACCGGGGTTCGCTTTTGCCTCCGCCAGGACTTCGTCCTGATGTCTGGAGGACCACGGCCCGGCCCACATCACGTTGACCGCCGCAATAATACTGGTAAACAGCGCCAGCACCATCGCCGCTTTCACGAGCACTGCCTTGCTCAGCCCGCAGGCGTGCATGACCGTAATTTCGCTTTCGGTATACAGTTTGCCCAGCGTCATCAACAGCCCGAGGAACAGGCTTAAGGGCAAGATAAGTTGCGCCATTTCTGGCACGCCCAGCCCCAGCAGCGAGAGCACCAGATTTGCCGGGATATCACCGTCAACAGCCGCACCAAGGATCCTGACCAACTTTTGACAAAAGAAGATCAAAAGCAGGATGAATAGGATCGCAAGTTGGCTTTTGAGCGTTTCCCGAACCAGATATCTTATGATTATCACTTTAAATACGCCCGTAAAAACCCGTCTTTTGCCGGAATTTAGCTTGTTTCATGGCTTAAACGTCATTTATTCTCTTGAGTCGTCGAAATCGTCGCTAAGATCATTATACTCAACGGATCCACCTCTCAGAAATTGTTCTGACGTGCCAATGCCGTAATAACGTTAAGATTAACACGAAGTCACCGCAACAGCGGGTATGAGTTACGAAAGCTTGCAATTCTATCCGTAGCCACCGCCGTTGTCTTTAAGATTCAGGAGCGTAGTGCATGGAGTTCAGTGTAAAAAGCGGTAGCCCGGAGAAACAGCGGAGTGCGTGCATCGTCGTGGGTGTCTTTGAACCACGCCGCCTCTCTCCGATTGCAGAGCAGCTCGACAAGATCAGCGACGGGTACATCAGCGCACTGCTGCGTCGCGGCGAACTGGAAGGCAAACCGGGTCAAACCCTGTTGCTGCACCATGTTCCTAACGTTCTGTCTGAGCGAATTCTCCTTATTGGGTGTGGCAAAGAGCGCGAACTTGATGAGCGCCAGTACAAGCAGGTCATTCAGAAAACCATCAATACCCTGAATGATACAGGCTCAATGGAAGCCGTCTGCTTTCTGACTGAGCTGCACGTCAAAGGGCGCAATAACTACTGGAAAGTACGTCAGGCCGTTGAGACGGCACAGGAAACGCTGTACAGCTTTGATCAACTGAAGACCAACAAAAGCGAGCCACGTCGCCCGCTGCGTAAAATGGTCTTCAATGTGCCCACCCGCCGCGAGCTGACCAGCGGTGAGCGTGCGATCCAACACGGTCTGGCGATCGCCGCCGGCATTAAAGCGGCAAAAGATCTTGGCAACATGCCGCCGAACATCTGTAACGCCGCCTACCTGGCCTCTCAGGCGCGCCAGTTGGCAGACAGCTACAGCAAAAATGTTGTGACCCGAGTGATCGGCGAGCAGCAAATGAAAGAGCTGGGCATGCACTCTTATCTGGCCGTCGGTCACGGTTCGCAGAACGAGTCGCTGATGTCGGTCATCGAGTACAAAGGCAATCCGTCCGAAGACGCGCGTCCGATTGTGCTGGTCGGTAAAGGGTTAACCTTTGACTCCGGCGGTATCTCCATCAAACCAGCCGAAGGCATGGATGAGATGAAATACGACATGTGCGGCGCGGCAGCGGTATACGGCGTGATGCGCATGGTGGCCGAGCTTCAGCTCCCCATCAACGTTGTCGGCGTGCTGGCGGGCTGTGAAAACATGCCGGGTGGCCGCGCGTATCGCCCAGGCGACGTGCTGACCACGATGTCTGGACAGACCGTTGAAGTGCTCAATACGGATGCCGAAGGCCGTCTGGTGCTGTGCGACGTGTTAACCTACGTCGAGCGCTTTGAGCCAGAAGCGGTGATTGACGTCGCGACCCTGACCGGCGCGTGCGTGATTGCGCTGGGCCATCACATCACCGGCCTGATGTCGAACCACAACCCGCTGGCGCATGAGCTGATCGGTGCGTCCGAGCAGGCTGGTGACCGCGCGTGGCGTTTGCCGCTGGGTGATGAATACCAGGAGCAGTTAGAGTCCAACTTTGCGGATATGGCGAACATCGGCGGACGCCCTGGCGGTGCCATTACCGCGGGCTGCTTCCTGTCACGTTTTACCCGTAAGTACAACTGGGCGCACCTGGATATCGCTGGTACAGCATGGCGTTCAGGGAAAGCCAAAGGCGCAACCGGTCGTCCGGTCGCGCTGCTGTCGCAGTTCCTGCTCAATCGTGCCGGTTTTAACGGCGAAGAGTGATGTAAAACGCCGGGTGGCGGCTTCGCCTTACCCGGCCTACAACGTCACTCAACCGTAGGCCGGGTAAGCGTAGCGCCACCCGGCTTTGCATTTAAATCCACAACAAGAAGCCCCATATCATGAGAAACGCAACGTTCTATATTCTGGACAATGACAACACCGTCGATGGCTTAAGCGCCGTTGAACAACTGGTGTGTGAAATTGCCGCAGAACGTTGGCGTGCTGGCAAGCGCGTGCTGATCGCCTGTGAAAACGAAAAGCAGGCTCTTCGACTGGATGAAGCTCTGTGGGCGAGACCGGCAGAAAGTTTTGTTCCGCATAATCTGGCGGGAGAAGGCCCCAGAGGCGGCGCGCCGGTAGAGATTGCCTGGCCGGAGAAACGCAATAGCAGCCCGCGCGACCTGCTCATCAGTTTGCGCGTTGGCTTTGCAGATTTTGCCACCGCTTTCACAGAAGTGATAGACTTCGTTCCTTACGAAGATTCTTTGAAACAATCGGCACGCGATCGCTACAAAGCTTACCGCGTGGCTGGTTTTAACCTGAATACGGCAACCTGGAAATAATGGAAAAGACATACAACCCACAAGATATCGAACAGCCGCTTTACGAGCACTGGGAAAAGCAGGGCTATTTCAAACCTAACGGCGATGAAAGCAAAGAGTCCTTCTGCATCATGATCCCGCCGCCGAACGTCACCGGCAGTTTGCATATGGGTCATGCTTTCCAGCAAACCATCATGGATACCATGATTCGCTACCAGCGCATGCAGGGTAAAAACACCCTGTGGCAGGCCGGTACCGACCACGCGGGTATCGCTACCCAGATGGTGGTTGAGCGTAAGATTGCCGCTGAAGAAGGTAAAACCCGTCACGACTACGGTCGCGAAGCGTTTATCGACAAAATTTGGCAGTGGAAAGCGGAATCCGGCGGCACCATTACCCGTCAGATGCGCCGTCTCGGCAACTCCGTTGACTGGGAGCGCGAGCGCTTCACTATGGACGAAGGTCTTTCCAATGCCGTGAAAGAAGTCTTTGTTCGCCTGTACAAAGAAGATCTGATCTACCGTGGCAAGCGTCTGGTCAACTGGGACCCGAAACTGCGCACCGCTATTTCTGATCTGGAAGTGGAAAACCGCGAGTCTAAAGGCTCCATGTGGCACATCCGCTATCCGCTGGCTGACGGCGCGAAAACCGCAGACGGTAAAGATTACCTGGTCGTCGCCACCACCCGTCCGGAAACCGTACTGGGTGATACCGGCGTAGCCGTTAACCCGGAAGATCCGCGCTACAAAGATCTGATCGGCAAATTCGTTGTCCTGCCGCTGGTTAACCGTCGCATTCCGATCGTCGGCGATGAACACGCCGACATGGAAAAAGGCACCGGCTGCGTGAAGATCACCCCGGCGCACGACTTTAACGACTACGAAGTCGGGAAACGTCATGGCCTGCCAATGATCAACATTCTGACCTTTGACGGCGACATCCGCGAAACCGCGGAAGTGTACGACACCAAAGGCGAAGAGTCCGACGTTTACTCCAATGAAATCCCGGCTGAGTTCCAGAAGCTGGAACGTTTTGCTGCGCGTAAAGCGGTGGTTGCCGCCGTTGATGCGCTGGGCCTGCTGGAAGAAATTAAACCGCACGACCTGACCGTACCTTACGGCGACCGTGGCGGCGTGGTTATCGAACCGATGCTGACCGACCAGTGGTACGTCCGTGCCGACGTGCTGGCAAAACCGGCGGTTGAAGCGGTTGAGAATGGCGACATCCAGTTCGTACCGAAGCAGTACGAAAACATGTACTTCTCCTGGATGCGCGATATTCAGGACTGGTGTATTTCCCGTCAGCTGTGGTGGGGTCACCGTATCCCGGCATGGTATGACAACGACGGCAATGTCTACGTTGGCCGCACCGAAGACGAAGTGCGTCAGGAAAACAACCTCGGCGCCGACGTTGCACTGCGCCAGGACGAAGACGTTCTCGATACCTGGTTCTCTTCTGCACTGTGGACCTTCTCTACGCTGGGCTGGCCGGAAAACACCGATGCGCTGCGTCAGTTCCACCCAACCAGCGTGATGGTTTCCGGCTTCGACATTATCTTCTTCTGGATTGCCCGCATGATCATGATGACCATGCACTTCATCAAAGATGAAAACGGCAAGCCGCAGGTTCCGTTCAAGACCGTCTACATGACCGGTCTTATCCGTGACGACGAAGGCCAGAAGATGTCCAAATCCAAGGGCAACGTGATTGACCCGCTGGATATGGTCGACGGTATCTCTCTGGCAGAACTGCTGGAGAAACGTACCGGCAACATGATGCAGCCGCAGCTGGCTGAGAAAATTGCCAAGCGTACCGAGAAGCAGTTCCCGGACGGCATCGAGCCGCACGGCACCGACGCCCTGCGTTTCACCCTGGCAGCGCTGGCCTCTACCGGTCGCGATATCAACTGGGACATGAAGCGTCTGGAAGGTTACCGTAACTTCTGTAACAAGCTGTGGAACGCCAGCCGCTTCGTGCTGATGAACACCGAAGATCAGGATTGCGGCTTCAACGGCGGCGAAATGACCCTGTCTCTGGCGGACCGCTGGATCCTCGCTGAATTCAACCAGACCATCAAAGCGTACCGCGAAGCGCTGGATAACTTCCGCTTCGATATCGCCGCGGGCATTCTGTACGAGTTCACCTGGAACCAGTTCTGCGACTGGTATCTGGAGCTGACCAAGCCGGTCATGAACGGTGGTTCCGAATCTGAACTGCGCGGCACCCGCAATACGCTGGTTACCGTGCTGGAAGGTCTGCTGCGCCTGGCGCACCCAATCATTCCGTTCATCACCGAGACCATCTGGCAGCGCGTGAAAGTGATTTGTGGCAACACTGCAGATACCATCATGCTGCAGCCGTTCCCGGAATATAACGCAGCGCAGGTTGATGAAGCGGCGCTGGCCGATACCGAATGGCTGAAGCAGGCGATCGTCGCCGTACGTAACATCCGTGCGGAAATGAACATCGCCCCGGGCAAACCGCTGGAGCTGCTGCTGCGTGGTTGCAGCGCTGATGCGATGCGTCGTGTGAACGACAACCGCAGCTTCCTGCTGAACCTGGCACGTCTGGAAAGCATTACCGTGCTGCCAGCCGATGACAAAGGCCCGGTCTCCGTGACCAAAATCATCGACGGCGCCGAACTGCTGATCCCGATGGCTGGCCTCATCAACAAAGAAGATGAGCTGGCACGTCTGGCGAAAGAAGTGGCGAAAATCGAAGGCGAGATTGCCCGTATCGAAGGCAAACTTTCCAACGAAGGTTTCGTTGCCCGCGCACCGGAAGCAGTCATCGCCAAAGAGCGTGAGAAGCTGGACGGTTACGCAGAAGCTAAAGCGAAGCTGATTGAACAGCAGGCGGTCATCGCCGCGCTGTAATATCATCGTGCCTGTACGTTTGCCGGATGGCGCTGCGCTTATCCGGCCTACGGGCACCGTCAACGTAGGTCGGATAAGCGTAGCGCATCCGACACCGCAGACGATAAAAGCCGGAGCGTGCTCCGGCTTTTTTTGTATCAGATGAACGGAAAGTAGGTCATCACTCCACGTGAAAGCCACATTGCCGGACCCGATTCCAACGTATTATCGTCGTTGGTCAGTTCCAGCGAATCCAAATCACCCTGTACATGGGAATTACTGGCCAGCCAGCTGACAAGCCACATTTTCATCCACGGATAAGCCAGCCCAAACGTGATGCCCGAAATAAACATCACCAGTACAAAACGCCAGACCAGGCCATGCGCAGTAACCGAAGAATGAAAGCGAATTTTTCCCTCAGCCAGCGCCAGGTTATTCATGAACAGATTACGTAGCGTGGTGTACAAATAGCTTCCGACTACAATAACCCCGGCGAAATAGAGAAAGTAGCACGCCATTATTCTGCTGTGATGCTCCAGGATAAATTCGTCGTCGGCCACGCCTAACACCGCCAGCATCACCATTTGCAGAAAGATGGGGGCAATCAGCCAGGCAATCACAACAACAAACGGTAGCAGCACCAGCACGGCTTTAATACACCCCAGCACACACGCATTCATATTGACGTTAATAGAAAAGCGGTGAATACCAAAATTCCCGCCATTACCCACTAACTGCATCCATTTTGCATAGGTAATACCGTTGGTGATACCAATCCCCACAATACCAACCAGTGCAATAAGGACTATTCTAAAGAGCGAGCCCACGCTACCATTTAGCCATCCAGTAGCAAGTCCAAGAAGATAAACCACACCCCAGACCACCAGAGACAGCACTACCGGCACTACCAGCATAAAAAGCCACGCCTGTAATTTTGAGCAGCCAAAACCAAAACGCACGCCGTTAAGCGATGTCATCATTGCCTGGTACTGCAAGCTTTTTATGGTCATTAATGGAAGAACTGCTACCAGTAAGCCAATCAAAGTAAAACCGATGAGAGGGTTGTCGTTGGCGATAAAACTCACGCTGATGCCGTAAATTACCATGATCAACAAAAAGCTTACAAATATCGCGCCACCTGTCGCCTTATAGGTAAAGGGCTGACCGTTGAGAGTCATATTTTCGTAAATATAACGCCGACATTTCACTACCGCCCACGGCGTATAAATCCCGAGAGTTATACAACACAACAAAAAATTGACGATGCAAATAATAAAATACCGCCACCCTTTACCGGTAAAAATAAATGTGTGGCATTGATTTTCCTGACCACGAACAAAATCATTCATGAACAACATCCCTAATATACATTCCATTAATATAAAAAATAAAAACCAGTATTCAATTACTGGTTCGGTTACAATACTATCTTTAATTACCTAATGTATTTTATTTTTTTCTGATTCAGGAACGTCTTGCACCCAACAGAAGAGAGTGGTATTAAATAAATATATAACTGTATTTTTAGAATTGAGTCATATTATGAATGTTGTGCTTCCATCCACGCTAACCCTGCGTCGAATCACCGAAACAGACAATGCAGCCATCGCTACGGTTATCCGCAAAGTTTCCGCTGAATACGGGCTTACCGCCGATAAAGGCTATACCGTTGCCGATCCTAATCTGGACGAACTGTTCCAGGTTTACAGCCAGCCAGGCGCGGCCTACTGGGTGGTTGAGCAAAACGGTGAAGTCGTGGGCGGCGGTGGTGTTGCACCGTTAGGATGTAGTGAACCGGACATTTGCGAGCTGCAAAAGATGTACTTCCTGTCGAGTGCGCGCGGTCAGGGGCTGGCGAAAAAACTGGCGTTGATGGCGCTCGAACATGCCCGCGAGCAGGGTTTTAAGCAGTGCTATCTGGAGACCACGGCTTTTCTGACCGAGGCAATCCGCCTGTATGAGCATTTAGGCTTTGAGCATATCAGCGAAGCGCTGGGCTGTACCGGGCACGTAGATTGTGAAGTGCGGATGTTAAAGCCCCTCTGACCTTACGCCGAGAGGCTTTAGCCGCGTTACTGCATCTCGGCTGAGAGCATCAGTCTAATAACACCAGCCGCGCGAGCGGTTGGCAGTTTCAGTACCTGTGACCAGAGATCCTGCACTATCTCACAGGCAATCTTCTCTTTGCCGATCGCTTTAGTCGGATCGGCCATGATCTGAATATCCGGCCCATAACGCTGTACTAGCCCAGGGCTTATTGCTTGCAGATCCTGCAACGCCAGCTGTTTCTCTTCTGCCGTGACCGTATGTTTTTTCGGGCCGTGAGAGGCATACATCATGCTCATGTCACTCGCCATACGACGATCCATGATCTCACGCGGAACCAGACGTGCCGGATTAATTCCACCTTTTACCGCCGGAAATAGAAAGCGGAAGCATTCGTCATCACCTATTTTGGCCACAGAAGCGATCTGCTCAAGGTTAATTTTCATATATTCAATGACATTGGCATCTGGCGCCTGCTGCAATCTTGCCATTTGCAACTGAAGAATTTGCGGCTGTATCGCGTCGATAACCTGCTGTTCGCTACTCCCTGCTTTCTTCATCTGCGCTGCCTGGCTGATAATTTTTTGTGTCAGCTCAGGTTCCTGCTCCTTAATCACCTGAAACGCCGGATTGGAGAGCATCGCCTTTTCAAATTGCTGCTCTTCGGTCAGACCATAATCCGGGCTTTCGCGTGGGATCAGGTAGTGCACATCAAACAGATTCCACGCGATGATCGCCACCACAAAAACCACCGCGCCGGAGATCTTGCCCAGCCAGCCTTTTTTGCGAAACATGCCGACGACGATAGCAATCACCGCCCCGATATAACCTGCCAACAAAACGTGTGCCCAGTTCATTAACCATCCTTATGCCAAATCATCTCTGTTACGGGGATATATTTCCCTTCGTGTGTTTTGATTATTACGGCAGCAGCGAGCGATTTCCAGCCACCAGATTTTGCTAACAGAAACAGGAAGGATTAATCCGCGCGGCGATGGACACCGCGCGTCAAAGAAAGGAATTAAGCTGGCACACCGCTGTGGAAGCGGAATTCATCGTCAGGAGAGGTGATCAACGCGGCTTCTACTTCGCCAAAAAACTGCACCCGACTACTGATATCATCGGTTGAAACCTGCTGCGCCAGCGCCAGGTAATCCTGATAGTGCCGCGCCTCGGATCGCAGTAGCGACAGATAAAACGCCTGCAAATCGTCATCCAGATACGGTGCCAACGCGGCGAACCGTTCACAGGAACGCGCCTCAATATAAGCCCCGCAAATCAGTTTATCGATTAACGTCAGCGGCTCGTGGGTGCGTACCTCTTTGAGCATGCCTTTAGCGTAACGGCTGGCGGTAATCTTAATATAGGGAATGTTGCGGCTCATCATCGCCTCACGCACCTGCCAGAAGTGATGCAGCTCTTCTTTGATCAGCAAAACCATGCTGTCGATAAGCTTGCGTCCCCACGGGTCGTCGGTTTGCGGCATCACGCTTTTGCTTATCTGTTTATTCAGCGCGATAAAATCCGGCTCATCCCCTTCTCTGAAAGCAAACGCTTCATAGGGTTTCAGCCAGTCCAGCAGCGCCTGCGATCCCTGTTTATCCGCGACATACTTACGCACCAGCAGCATCGCCGTTTGCGCAGCTTTCAGCTCACAGACGAGGTGATCGGTCAATAACAGTGGGAGATTCGCCGGGTCTCGCGCTTTATCAAGCCAGGCCTGGGGCGTTTTACAGTGCAGGAAGTTGTGGATCGGGGAGAGTATTTGCAGGTAATCCATACGTTGTCCTTGGCCTGCGGCAGCCTGGGCTACCGCAGGTCAGTTGATGACTTAGTGACGCACGCCGTCATCATCTTCGTCGACGAGGTCTTCATCGTCGCCGTCTTCACTTTCTTCGCCGTTCGGGTCTTCAAAATAGGTGCCCCAACCGTCGTATTCCACATCATATTTTTCGGCCAGGTTCATCAGTTGCTCAACCTGAGCATCGATCAACTCCGCATTCAGTGCACATTCGCTCAGAATGTCACAGCAAATAACCGTGTCGCCTTCTTCCACTTCCAGCTCTTCCGGCTCGGTCACTTCATAACCCAGCTTGAAGGCTTCTACTGCCGCTTTTTCCAGGGTTTCGAAGTCATCCGCGGAAAGGTGATGCTCAATGGTGTACAGCGCGTCTGGATCGCTGCCATCTTCGAGTAACTCTTCAATAATCAAGCGCGTTTCTTCACGCTGTTCTTCCAGTAGTTCCGGGTTTGCCATGGCTCGTTCCTCATAATGTCCTGCCGATACTCTTATTGTCACATACCGCTGTCATTGCCTCCACCTTTCCAGGAAAGATTTGTTAAACAAGGTTGCAAATGAATAAACATACATATAAATTGAATTTTAATTCAATAAATGGCCTAAGCCATGTGAGGGAACCATGTCTGCGTTTTATCAGAAACATTTTTTGAAACTGCTTGATTTCACCTCTGCTGAACTCACGTCACTGCTTCAGCTCGCCGCACAGCTGAAGGCAGATAAGAAAAACGGCACTGAAGTCGCAAAGCTCACCGGTAAAAACATCGCGCTCATCTTCGAAAAAGACTCAACCCGTACCCGTTGCTCTTTCGAAGTTGCCGCATACGATCAGGGCGCGCGCGTGACATACCTCGGGCCAAGCGGCAGCCAGATTGGCCATAAAGAGTCGATCAAAGACACGGCCCGCGTGCTCGGCCGCATGTACGACGGTATTCAGTATCGGGGCCACGGCCAGGAGATTGTCGAGACGCTGGCGGAATATGCCGGAGTTCCGGTGTGGAACGGATTAACCAACGAGTTTCATCCCACCCAGCTGCTGGCGGATCTGTTAACTATGCAGGAACACCTGCCGGGTAAAGCGTTTAATGAGATGACGCTGGTCTACACCGGCGATGCCCGCAACAATATGGGCAATTCCATGCTGGAAGCCGCCGCGTTAACCGGGCTGGATCTGCGTCTGGTCGCACCGCAGGCCTGCTGGCCGGAGGAAAGTCTGGTTGCGGAGTGCAAAGCGCTGGCACAGAAAAACGGCGGCAATATTACGCTGACCGAAGATGTCGCCACGGGCGTGAAAGACGCGGACTTCATCTATACCGACGTCTGGGTATCAATGGGCGAAGCAAAAGAGAAGTGGGCCGAACGTATTGCGCTGCTGCGTAAGTACCAGGTTAATAGCGCGATGATGGCTTTGACCGGCAATCCGCAGGTGAAATTCCTGCACTGCCTGCCCGCGTTTCATGACGATCAAACCACGCTTGGCAAACAGATGGCACAGGAATATGGTCTGCACGGTGGAATGGAAGTGACCGATGAGGTCTTTGAATCCCCCGCCAGTATCGTATTTGATCAGGCGGAAAACCGGATGCACACCATCAAAGCGGTGATGGTGGCGACGCTGGCGAAGTGAGGGCATGGATGAAAAGAATGCCGGATGGCGATGCTAAGCATCTTATCCGGCCTACAATAGCGCTCCTGTAGGCCGGGCAACGCGAAGCCGCCCCCGGCACATACGCTTATGCCACCCGCATTTTCACCACGGCTTTGCGTACCAGCGCTGGTGCACCGACCGCGCACAGCGGTTTATGCACTTCGCCCGGATAGAACACAACGAAATCACCTTCGTTCAGCACCACCGTTTTTTCCTGTACTCCTTCCGGCAGGAAAGCGATATCTTTATCCGCCAGCCAGTCAGTTTCCGGCGCGCCCGCAGGCTGCGTGCTGAAGGTCATGCCTTCCTGACCTTTGAGCAGGATCTGAATATCCAGATAGCGCGCGTGATACTCAGCGCGGCGCTGTGCAAACGGCTCCGTCATATCTTCAGCAATCAGATAAAACAGACGATCGCCGTCGATGTCGTGCTTACCCTTTTCCGTCGCATCCGTCACATGCGCTTTAATGTGTTCAATCGCCTGACGCAGCTCTTCCGGCAGCCAGGCATCCAGGTTGTGAATATTGCCGACAATCATCTTAAACCCCTTAATTAAAACATCGTTTCATTTTAGTTGTTATACGAAAAAACGGTCTGCCATACTACTGCTATTTGCCGATATTTTGCGTCAACGCATGTTTATCCCATTGTTGCTGTTTGGCATTCAGGGTGAATGAATATTCATGAGAATCGTTTGCGATGAATAATTTGTGAATTTTTCGCTTGATCCCATAACGGAGCTGAGTATAATCGCGGACAATTTGCCGGGAGGATGTATGGTTCAGTGTGTACGACATTTTGTCTTACCGCGTCTGAAAAAGGACGCTGGCCTGCCGTTTTTCTTTCCGTTGATCACCCATTCCGAGCCCCTCAATTGAGGGGCTTTTTTTTTGCCCAGGCGTCAGGAGATAAACATGGCTAACCCGCTCTATCAAAAACACATCATTTCCATAAACGACCTCAGCCGCGATGACCTCAATCTGGTCCTCGCAACAGCGGCGAAATTAAAAGCTAACCCACAGCCGGAGCTGTTAAAGCATAAGGTTATCGCCAGCTGCTTCTTTGAAGCCTCAACCCGCACCCGTTTATCCTTTGAAACCTCCATGCACCGCCTGGGCGCCAGCGTGGTGGGTTTCTCTGACAGCAGCAATACCTCTCTGGGCAAAAAAGGTGAAACGCTGGCCGACACTATTTCCGTCATCAGCACCTATGTCGACGCCATCGTAATGCGCCATCCGCAGGAAGGCGCCGCGCGCCTGGCTACGGAGTTCTCCGGTAACGTTCCGGTACTGAACGCAGGCGACGGCTCCAACCAACATCCCACCCAAACGCTGCTGGATCTGTTCACCATTCAGGAAACTCAGGGTCGCCTGGACAATCTGCACATCGCCATGGTGGGTGACCTGAAATATGGCCGCACCGTCCATTCCCTGACCCAGGCGCTGGCGAAGTTCGAAGGTAACCGTTTCTACTTCATCGCCCCGGACGCGTTGGCGATGCCGCAATACATTCTGGATATGTTGAATGAAAAAGGTATCGCCTGGAGCCTCCACGGCACTATTGAAGAGGTGATGGCGGAGGTCGATATCCTCTATATGACCCGCGTACAAAAAGAGCGTCTGGACCCGTCCGAATACGCCAACGTGAAAGCGCAGTTTGTTCTGCGCGCCAGCGATCTGAACGGCGCCAGAGCAAACATGAAGGTACTGCATCCGCTGCCGCGTATCGATGAGATCACCACCGACGTCGACAAGACGCCGCACGCCTGGTATTTCCAGCAGGCTGGCAACGGCATCTTCGCCCGCCAGGCGTTACTGGCACTGGTACTGAATAGCGAACTGGCACTGTAAGGGAGAAAAAGAGATGACACACGATAACAAACTGCAGGTTGAAGCCATCAAACGTGGCACCGTGATTGACCATATTCCCGCACAGGTTGGTTTTAAGCTGCTGACGCTGTTCAAACTGACGGAAACCGACCAGCGTATCACCATCGGTCTGAACCTGCCGTCAGGCGAGATGGGCCGTAAGGACCTGATTAAAATTGAAAACACGTTCCTGACCGACGAGCAGGTAAACCAGCTCTCCCTGTACGCCCCGCAGGCAACGGTAAACCGCATTGACGATTACGACGTGGTGGGTAAATCTCGTCCGAGCCTGCCTGAGCGTATCGACAATGTACTGGTTTGCCCGAACAGCAACTGTATCAGCCATGCTGAGCCGGTTTCCTCCAGTTTTGCAGTGAAAAAGCGTGCTGATGACATCGCACTCAAATGCAAATACTGTGAAAAAGAGTTTTCGCATTATGTGGTGCTGGCCAACTAATTGGGGTTGGTTATGAGATCCCGGCTCCCTATAATGAGCGGGAACATTCTACTACCGCTGTAATTCAGGAGAAATCATGAGCAAGACTATCGCGACGGAAAATGCACCAGCAGCAATCGGCCCATACGTTCAGGGCGTTGATCTGGGTAGCATGGTAATCACTTCCGGTCAGATCCCGGTCGATCCGAAAACCGGTGCCGTAGCGGAAGACGTGTCCGCTCAGGCACGTCAGTCGCTGGAAAACGTAAAAGCTATCGTTGAAGCAGCAGGCCTGAAAGTGGGCGACATCGTAAAAACGACCGTCTTCGTAAAAGACCTGAACGATTTCGCAACTGTAAACGCGACCTACGAAGCGTTCTTCACCGAACACAACGCGACCTTCCCTGCGCGTTCTTGCGTAGAAGTTGCCCGTCTGCCGAAAGACGTGAAAATCGAGATTGAAGCGATCGCCGTTCGTCGCTAAGTCTTATTAGAGAGCCCTGCTCTGGCAGGGTTCCTTAAGTATTGCAGCCTATAACTGAAAAAATCAATTCTCTTCCATTATACTTTAAGGTAATGGTTTCATTTTCGATTATCCCCACTCCCCAATTATATAATTCCATTTCCCCTTTCTGCTGTAATTCTATATTCTCTGAGAAACAGGTTTGTCCTAAAACCCAGTTCAACCTTGAACTATAAACATTAAATTTAATATCATCATCACTATCATTTTTCATCTTTTCCAATGTATAAACTATCTTATTGTGAATATTAAAACTAACAATATTGTTATATCTTTCAACTGAATTAATAGAAAAAACACAGATAAACATTATAATTAGTAAAAAAAATATTTTTAGAGTAGTTCGTCTTATAAAAGTGTTCATTGATCATGTCCCCATAAAAAAGAATAGCCAGATGAACCAATGAGCGCTTTATTTTTTTCCTGACACTTAATTACCCCCCATTTCTCTGCGACCAAGGATATATCATTTTCATGTGCAATTTTACGGTAAACGTACCGGTAAGGCTGAAATGGATCGTGTAGAGGAGTGTTCATTTCCCTTACAATAATATTCCCAGACGATTTCTCCAAATAAACATATAAACCATGCCAAGATAAATTCTTTGCATAGTGGGTATTTGAATCATCGTTACGGCACCATTGTACAACCAGAAGATAGTGACTTTCACGCACGGGTAACCAGCAAACCGAAATAATATACAGCATATAACAAAAGGCACAAACTAAAGCGAAAGTGAGTATTTTTTCCATGTAAAATAAAGTGCTATGCTCAGTCATGCCATTTTACCTCTGACTCAATGGCACCAAAAATATTGTACTCTCTGGCCAGACACTCCTGATGAAACCTCCCCATAAAAGTATCACTCACAGGAACGACACTACCTAAACGAACGCCAGAATTTGCGACACTTACATTCCAGTTATACCTGTCAAAAAACTTAAACTGAAATGTCAAATTATAACTACATAATCTACTACCATTGCTCATCTTATTTTTATATTTATCTTCGGTAATTTGCACCCGACCTTTACCCCAGTATTGATAACCTCCTATAGCATAAAACAAGTCTGGATCGCTAGAAATAAAATCATCAGTATTAACATGCGCAGAAGTAAACTCATGTTGACCTGGCGGTAATGTTTTACAAAAACTCTTTGCCTCATTCAATAATTGTACATAATTATCCCTTAACTGGGCTGATTTTCCCATTATATCAGTTAAGTTAATATGTATGTCTTCACCCGTATTTTGCAAATAATGCAGTAAATTTTCTCGTGAAAAAGGATAGCGATACTTTAAATATAAGCTCCCATCAATCAACTGCTCCAGGTAATATTTATAATAATAAAATTGATCTGAAAAATGCCCCGCACTACACCATTCACCACTTCCAACATCAACACTATATTCAGGTTCCTCTCTCCCCAATATATAACCGATCATAATACTTCCTAAGAATAATTAACATGACAAGATGTTAACATTTATAATCTAGCATATTCTGTTGGAAGACACTGGCAATGCCATAATTCAGAAAATATTTAGCTGTATTGGGTGAAACACAAAAAAAAACGGGCATGGAAGCCCGGAATGAATTTAGGTTGGCCCGGTAAGCGCGAGCGCCACCGGGCATTTATCACATCACACCAAACAGTTTCGGCAGGAACAGCGAAATCGCCGGAATGTACGTCACGAGCATCAGCACCAGGAATAGCACAAGGTAGAATGGCAACATCGCCTTCACCACCTGCTCTATTTTCTGTTTACTCACCGCACTGGCCACAAACAGCACCGACCCTACCGGCGGCGTAATCAGGCCGATCCCTAAGTTCACCAGCATGATCATACCAAAATGAACCGGATCAATGCCGAGCGCGTTGGTCACCGGCAGCAGAACCGGCGTCAGAATAAGGATCAGCGGTGCCATATCCATCAGCGTACCGATCAGCAGCAGCATGATGTTAATACACATCAGGATGACGTATTTGTTGTCCGAGATGCTGGTGAAGGCTTCAGTGATACGCATCGGCAACTGCATATAGGTCATGACGGCACCGAACGCGGCGGCAAAGCCTATCAGGATCATGACGATAGTGACCGTTTTCACCGTGCGGAACATCAGCTTCGGCAGCTCAGACCATTTATAGTCACGATAGATAAACATGGTGACAAAGAAGGCCCACAGGCAGGCAATTGCCGCAGACTCCGTTGCGGTAAAGATACCTGACAGGATACCGCCCATGATGATCACAACGGTCATCAGGCCCCACAGCGTATCAACGAAAATCTTCAGCGCCTGGCGAAACGGTACACGTTCTCCTTTTGGATAACCGCGCTTGTGCGCGAACGCCACACACATCACCATCAGGCTGAGGCTTAACAGCAGCCCCGGCAGGATCCCGGCGATGAACAGCGCGGCAATCGACACCGTGCCACCGGTTGCCAGCGAGTAGATAACCGAGTTATGGCTGGGCGGCGTAAGAATCGCCTGTACCGAACCGCTGGCCGTTACCGCTGCGGCAAAGTCACGCGGATAACCTTTTTTATCCATCTCCGGGATCATTACCGAACCGATGGACGCGGTATCCGCCACGGACGATCCGGAAATAGCACCAAAAAAGGTTGATGCCACAATATTTACCAGCGACAGTCCGCCGCGGATAAAACCAACAAAAATATAGGCAAAGTTCACCAGTCGCCGCGCAATTCCCCCTTCGGCCATAATAGCCCCGGCCAGAATAAAGAATGGGATCGCCAGCAGCGAAAACTTATTCACCCCACTGGTCAGTTGGATCATTACCGCTTCCAGTGGAATATCTATGTACCAGGCCCCAATGATGGCGCTAATGCCAACTGCGTACGCTACCGGTACCCCAATCGCCAGCATAATGCCGAGCGTAAAGACGAGAATAAATGCATCCATCTGCTTTCCTTTCTGAAATGGGGGCGGTAACTAGCTGGTCGATCCCAGCATGACAACGGGACGTTGGTACTGCGGACCACGGAAAATCTTTTCAGCGATAAACAGCAGCGTTATGGCAGAGCCTATCGGCAACGGAAGATAGTTTTGCCCGGCGCTTAAAAGCGGGAATTCCGCCACAGGCTGGTCCCACAGTTCAAGACAGAGATTGGTTCCGTACCACAGAATGAACAGACTTATCGCCACCAACATAACGTCAGCGATTACCGAGCAATAACGGCGGGAAGCATCCCCCAGACGGTCAATCACCATGCTCACCGCGATATGCGAGCCTGCACGATAGCTCACCGCCGCGCCAATAAAGGTGAATGTCACCATACAGAGAATAGCGACGGGTTCAGGCCATGACAGGGCGTTATTCAGAACATAACGCGCGAATATGCCAATGGGGATAATGGCGACCATGACCAATAATGCGATACCGGCAATCCACATTGACACCCGATAAAGAAAATCCATTACCGATGAATAGCATTCACCCATAATTATCACCTCGAATTAATCAAAAGATTCAGGCGGAGGGTTGATATCCTCCACCTGATGAATTACTTCACATCCTGAATACGTTTGATCAAATCCTGGTGGTCTTTACCATAATTATCCCGCACTGACTGCGTGGCTTTATAGAAATAATCCGTATCAATATCGTGGAACTGAACGCCGTTGGCTTTCATGGTCTCCAGTGATTTCGCATTATAATCCTGCCAAAGTTTTCGTTGCTCTATCTGTGCTTCCTTGGCGAGTTTAATAATGAGATCCTGATCTTCTTTTTTCAACTTATCCCATTTAGCTTTCGAAAACAGAAAAAGCTCAGGAATAATAAAGTGTTTGCTCCAGGTATAGTTTTTCACGACCGGCAAATAGTTATGCGCAACAAACGTTGGCGGGTTATTTTCCGTGCCATCAATAACGCCGGTCTGCATGCCGCTAAATACTTCACTGACGCCCATGACAACGGAGTTAGCGCCCATCGCTTTCAGGGTATCCAGCGCTATCGGACTTCCTTGAACACGGATTTTCATACCGTGTAAATCTTCCGGTTTCACCACCGGATTTTTGGTGATCAGGTTACGCGTGCCGGCATCCATCCAGCCGAGAAACACCAGCCGCGATTTGGTATTGGCCGTCAGACGGTCGCCAATTTCCTGCCCGATCATGCCGTCGAGAACCTTATGCAGATGGTCCTCATCGCGGAAAATATATGGCAGGGTAAACACGTTAATTTCAGGGAGAATGGCGGCAACAGGCGTCATTGAGACACGAATAATATCGATAGCGCCTAATTGCGCCTGTTCAATCATCTGTTTTTCATCGCCTAACACGCCACCAGGAAAGGTTTTAATCTCCAGACGGCCGTCGGTCGCAGCGCTAAGTTTTTCCCCCATATGTTTCACTGCGACAACGTTCGGGTAATCAGCCGGATGCACATCTGCGGCGCGAAAAGTTTGTGCCAGCGTTGCATGACTCGCCAGGAATACAGACGCGCCAATACACAGACTTAACAGGTTTTTTGTCAGTTTCATTTGTCCTTCTCCAGAAGTTCATAATATCCATTAACAGGAATAGCTTGCAGAGCAAATGACTGCCGGAATTAAAAACGGGCAGCGAGAAACTTTCTTAACGACGTTACCTGCGCAGACTAACTGGTGTAACAATTTATTTCGATGACTGCGTTCACAAAAAACCGCAGATGCTTAAAATTTTTAGCACACTGTTTCATTTTTGCAATGCAGATCGTTTTATTGATAAAAAAACAACGCAAGGAAGGCGATTTGATACTAATAACACCCGTTAGCATTTCAATAAAAATAAAACACTAATGTTGCGAGGTAATATCTTCGAATGAAAATGAGGAATGCAGGATGGTATTAACACCATCCTGCTGAGGCGTTTGATGTTTACTGCCAGCCGTAGCGACGGCTATAAAAACCTTTCACTAATTGAGTCAATGTCATGTAACCCGCCAGAATCGCAATCAGCCACGGGAAGTAGCTCAGCGGCAATGCCTGCAATTGCAGATAGCTGGCCAGCGGCGAGAACGGTAATGCAATGCCGACAACCATCACCACCAGCGTCATCAACATCAGCGGCCACGCGGCGCGGCTCTGGATGAACGGCACACGACGGGTACGGATCATATGCACAATCAACGTTTGCGACAGCAGGCCCACCACGAACCAGCCAGACTGGAACAACGTCTGATGTTCAGGCGTATTGGCATGGAAGACGAACCACATCAGGCAAAAGGTCAGAATGTCAAAGATCGAGCTGATCGGTCCAAAGAAGATCATAAAGCGGCCCAATTCGCTGGGATTCCAGCGCTGCGGCTTTTTGATCTGCTCTTCGTCGACGTTATCAAACGGAATCGCCACCTGGGATACATCGTACAGCAGGTTCTGAATCAGTAAGTGCAGCGGTAACATCGGCAGGAACGGTAAGAAGGCGCTCGCCACCAGTACGCTAAACACGTTACCGAAGTTTGAACTGGCCGTCATTTTGATGTACTTCAGCATGTTAGAGAAGGTACGGCGTCCTTCAATCACCCCTTCTTCCAGCACCATCAGGCTCTTTTCCAGCAGAATGATATCCGCCGCTTCACGCGCAATATCGACCGCGCCATCAACGGAGATACCAATGTCCGCCGCGCGCAGCGCCGGGGCGTCGTTGATGCCATCGCCCATAAAGCCGACCACATGGCCTTCGCGCTTGAGCAGCGTGACAATGCGCTCTTTGTGCATTGGCGTCAGACGGGCAAACAGAGTGGTGCGCTGAGCAAGCCGAGCCAGCTCATCATCGCTTAACCCTTCAATGCTGCTACCGATAACCACATCCCCCGCATCCAGGCCCACTTCATGACACACTTTTGCCGCCACCAATTCGCTATCGCCAGTGAGGATTTTCACCGTAATGCCGCTGGCTTTCAGCGCTTTAAGCGCAGGTGCGGTGGTCTCTTTCGGCGGATCGAGGAACGCAATATAGCCTTCGAGGATCAGATCTGATTCATCAATACGCTGGTAATCACCTTCACGCGCTGGCAGGTATTTCGTCGCCACCGCCACCACACGCAGCCCCTGGCGGTTCAGCGTGTCCGTAACGCGTTTCACCCGACGCAGCATGTTGTCATCTAACGGGACTATCTCACCGTTGTGACGCACCTGGGTACACACGCTGAGGATCTCCTGTAGCGCCCCTTTACAGACCAACTGGTGCACATCGGTTTCTTCTGCCACCACTACCGACATGCGGCGACGTTCAAAATCAAACGGGATCTCATCGATTTTCTGCCAGCGAGTCGAGAGCTGGCGGGCTGATTCTTCGTCCACACCTTCCAGCACCGCCGTATCCAGCAGATTCTTCAGCCCGGTCTGATAATGGCTGTTCAGCCACGCAGAATGCAGGACATGTTCGCTGGGTTTACCAGAGATATCCGTATGATTCTCAAGTACAATTTTATCCTGAGTCAGGGTGCCGGTTTTATCGGTGCACAGGATATCCATCGCGCCAAAGTTCTGGATAGCGTCGAGGTGTTTAACGATAACCTTTTGTTTTGACAGCTTCACCGCCCCACGCGCCAGCGTTGAGGTGACGATCATCGGCAGCATTTCCGGTGTCAGTCCCACCGCCACAGACAGGGCAAACAGCGCCGCTTCCCACCAGTCACCTTTGGTGTAGCCGTTGATGATAAGCACGATGGGCGCCATCACCAGCATAAAGCGGATCAGCAGCATGCTGACGCGGCTGATCCCTTTCTGGAAGGCATTCTGCTCGCTTTCCTGCTCGCTGACGCGACCGGCCAGTTGCCCAAACCAGGTATTGGCTCCGGTTGAAATCACGATGGCCTGCGCCGTGCCGCTCACCACGTTGGTGCCCATAAAGCACAGGGTATCGCATTCCAGCGGGTTGCTTTGCTGCGGATCGCGACTGGTTGCCACTTTCTCCACCGGCAGCGATTCACCGGTCAGCGAAGCCTGGGCTACGAACAGGTCACGAGCCTGTACCACGCGCAGATCGGCCGGGATCATATCCCCTGCCGCCAGCTTGATGACATCGCCGGGAACCAACTGGTCGATCGGCAGTTCAACCCAGCCGTTCTCCCCTTTCTCGTTGATGACGCGCAGCACCGTGGCGGTGTTGCTGACCATCGCTTTCAGCGCATCAGCCGCTTTGGTGGAACGCGCCTCTTGCACAAAATTCAGCAGCGTAGAGATGACGACCATCAGGGCGATGACGCCAGCGGCAAACAGATCTTCGGTGGCATAGGAAATCGCCCCGAGAATGGTCAGCAGTATATTAAACGGATTGCGGTAGCAGACCCACAGATGCACCCACCAGGGCGACGGCTTCTGCGCCGGCAACTGGTTCTCGCCATGTATTTCGCGGGCGTTTTCGACTTCTGCGGCGTTTAAGCCTTCCGGATGAGCGCCGAACGTTTTCCACAGCGCGTCTTCGTCCATCAGCGCCATTTTCAGGCAATGTTCGCTTAGCGATGGCGGGATCGGCGTGCTGGCAACGGTCTGAGCATTCGGCAATGGATCACGATGCACCAGACGATGCGGTAAATGGCGGTTTAGCCGGGCAAACAGCTGGCGGGTCATATTTTTGAACATAGGCAGTCCCTCTGCACCTGTATAAACAGGCGCAGTAAATCCTTCAGGCGTGGCAAAGCCTTGCCTGGTGGCAATATTAAAATCACAACAGGGACGTCAGAACGTCACTGTCTTACTGCTCCGGTAAGACAGTGAAAGACAGGCTTACCGGAAAGGGTTGTTTCTCCATCTCGGGAGAGGGGTGGGATCGGGATCCATATAGCCTCCGGTAAGTGAATGATTTGCGTCGCGGATTATACGCAGAAAACCATAAGGTTTGTGGCAATTATGGCGGTATGATAAACCATGGAAACTAAACCAAACGTATACCAGACTTTGCCCATTGCGCCGCGCTTGAGTAAAGTTATTCTCTATTTGGCATAACTTCACACGCAACACGGGAAAACAGGATGCAAAATCGGCTGACCATTAAAGACATCGCCCGCTTAAGCGGTGTGGGAAAATCAACCGTTTCCCGTGTGCTCAACAATGAAAGCGGCGTGAGTGAACGCACCCGCGAACGCGTTGAGGCGGTGATGAATCAGCACGGTTTTTCCCCTTCCCGCTCCGCACGCGCCATGCGCGGACAAAGCGACAAGGTGGTGGCGATTATCGTCACGCGCCTGGATTCTCTTTCAGAAAATCTCGCCGTGCAGACCATGCTGCCCGCCTTTTATGAACAGGGCTACGATCCGATCATGATGGAAAGCCAGTTCTCGCCCGAGCTGGTTGAAGAACATCTCGGCATGCTCAGACGCCGCAACATTGATGGCGTGGTGCTGTTTGGTTTTACCGGCATTACTGAAGCCATGCTCGCCTCCTGGCAGGATTCTCTGGTGCTTCTGGCAAGAGATGCCAAAGGCTTTGCCTCCGTCTGCTATGACGATGAGGGTGCCATTCGTACCCTGATGCAGCGTTTATACGAACGCGAGCATCGCCATATTAGCTTTCTTGGTGTTCCGCATAGCGATGTGACCACTGGTAAACGCCGCCATGAGGCTTACCTGGCATTCTGTAAAAAACATAAACTGCATCCTGTGGCCGCGCTGCCGGGTCTGGCCATGAAGCAGGGCTATGAGCAGGCCGCCAACGTCATCACTCCGGAAACCACCGCTTTAGTCTGTGCGACGGATACCCTTGCCCTTGGCGTCAGCAAATACTTGCAGGAGCAGCGAATAGAGAACCTGCAGTTGGCAAGCGTGGGCAGCACGCCGCTGATGAAATTCCTCCATCCGGAAATTATCACCGTCGATCCAGGATACGCCGAAGCCGGGCGACAAGCGGCCTCGCAGCTGATCGAACAGATCAACGGCCGTAGCGAACCACGACAAATCGTTATTCCTTCCACCCTCTCCTGATCGCTTTCTGAGCATTAATTTGTGATCTTCGCTGCGTTTCGGGAACGTTCCCATTTTTAAAAATTCATCGAAGATATACTCTGGCGTCAACAACGAGAGAGTTGCCGAATGACGACGCAACAGCGTCTTTTCCGGTCTACGGGGAACACACACCATCATGAGCAAAATAAAACAAGCAGACATCGACCGGCTGATTGAGCTGGTTGGCGGGCGCGACAATATCGCTACGGTGAGTCACTGCATTACTCGCCTGCGTTTTGTGCTGAATCAGCCTGCGAACGCCAGGCCGAAAGAGATCGAATTGTTGCCAATGGTCAAAGGCTGCTTCACCAACGCCGGGCAGTTTCAGGTGGTAATTGGCACCGAGGTGGGCGATTACTACAAAGCGCTGTTGGCGACAACCGGTCAGGCCAGCGCCGACAAAGAGCAGGCAAAGAAAGCGGCGCGGCAGAATATGAAATGGCACGAGCAGTTGATTTCTCACTTCGCGGAGATCTTCTTCCCTCTGCTGCCAGCACTGATTAGCGGCGGCCTGATCTTAGGTTTCCGTAACGTGATCGGCGATCTGCCCATGAGTAACGGGCAGACGCTGGCGCAGATGCATCCTTCGCTGAAAACCCTCTATGACTTCCTGTGGCTGATTGGCGAAGCGATCTTCTTCTATTTGCCGGTCGGGATCTGCTGGTCGGCGGTGAAGAAAATGGGCGGTACGCCGATCCTCGGTATTGTGCTGGGCGTAACCCTGGTTTCACCGCAACTGATGAACGCCTATTTGCTCGGCCAGCAGGTGCCGGAAGTGTGGAACTTCGGCCTGTTCAGCATTGAGAAAGTGGGCTACCAGGCGCAGGTCATTCCGGCACTGTTGGCTGGTCTGGCGCTCGGATTTATTGAAACACGCATGAAGCGCATCGTCCCGGATTACCTGTATCTGGTGATCGTCCCGGTGTGCTCGCTGATCCTCGCCGTGTTCCTCGCCCATGCCTTTATTGGTCCGTTTGGCCGCATGATCGGCGACGGTGTCGCGTTTGCGGTCCGTCATCTGCTGACCGGCAGTTTTGCTCCGATTGGCGCGGCGCTGTTCGGCTTCCTGTACGCCCCGCTGGTGATCACCGGCGTGCATCAGACCACGCTGGCTATCGATATGCAGATGATTCAGAGCATGGGCGGCACGCCAGTATGGCCACTGATCGCCCTATCGAATATCGCTCAGGCCTCTGCGGTGGTCGGGATCATTATCTCCAGTCGCAAACACAACGAACGTGAAATTTCCGTTCCTGCCGCGATCTCCGCCTATCTCGGGGTAACTGAACCAGCAATGTACGGGATCAACCTGAAATACCGCTTCCCGATGCTGTGCGCGATGATCGGCTCCGGTCTCGCCGGACTGCTGTGCGGCCTGAACGGTGTGTTGGCAAACGGGATTGGCGTCGGCGGTTTGCCAGGCATCCTCTCCATCCAGCCGACTTACTGGCAGGTCTTTGGCATGGCGATGGTCATTGCGATTGTTATCCCAATGATACTGACCTCATTCGTTTACCAGCGTAAACACCGTCTGGGCACATTACAGATTGTCTAACTTTTCTTCGGGGCGCAGTTGCGCCCCAGCGTATTTCCAGGAAACAACCATGAATATTCCCCACTGGTGGCAAAACGGCGTTATCTATCAGGTTTACCCCAAGAGTTTTCAGGACACCACCGGCAGCGGCACCGGAGATTTACGCGGCGTGACGCAGCGCCTCGACTATCTGCAAAAGCTGGGCGTTGATGCCATCTGGCTGACGCCGTTCTATATTTCACCGCAGGTTGATAACGGTTACGACGTCGCAGACTACACGTCTGTCGATCCGGCCTACGGCACGCTGGAAGACTTTGACGAACTGGTGGCGCAGGCGAAAGCGCGCGGCATCCGTATTATTCTCGACATGGTGTTTAACCACACCTCAACCCAGCACGCCTGGTTTCGTGAAGCGCTGGATAAAGACAGCCCGTATCGTCAGTTTTATTTCTGGCGCGACGGCACGCCAGACTGCCCGCCAAATAACTGGCGCTCCAAGTTTGGCGGCAACGCCTGGGGCTGGCACGCCGAAAGCGAGCAGTACTATCTACACCTCTTTGCTCCGGAACAAGCCGACCTGAACTGGGAAAACCCGGCGGTCCGCGCCGAGTTAAAGAAAGTGTGCGAGTTCTGGGCCGATCGCGGCGTGGACGGACTGCGCCTCGACGTGGTGAATCTTATCTCTAAAGATCAGGACTTCCCGAACGACCCCGACGGCGATGGACGCCGTTTTTATACCGACGGCCCACGCGCGCATGAATTTTTGCGTGAGATGAACCGCGATGTTTTTACCCCACGCAACCTGATGACGGTCGGCGAAATGTCTTCCACTACGCTGGAACATTGCCAGCAGTACGCCGCACAAGATGGTAGTGAACTGTCGATGACCTTTAACTTCCACCACCTGAAAGTAGATTACCCCAACGGTGAGAAGTGGACGTTAGCAAAACCCGATTATGTGGCGCTAAAAGCCCTGTTCCACCACTGGCAGCAGGGCATGCACAATCAGGCATGGAACGCGCTGTTCTGGTGTAACCACGATCAGCCGCGCATCGTGTCGCGTTTTGGCGATGAAGGTAAATACCGCGTTCCGTCGGCCAAAATGCTGGCGATGGTGCTGCATGGCATGCAGGGCACCCCCTACATCTACCAGGGTGAAGAGATTGGCATGACCAACCCGCACTTCCGCCAGATTACCGATTATCGCGATGTGGAAAGCCATAACATGTTTGCCGAGTTGAACGGCCAGGGACGCGATGCGCAAGAACTGCTGGCGATCCTCGCCAGTAAATCACGCGATAACAGCCGCACGCCGATGCAATGGGATAGCAGCAAACACGCGGGCTTCACCCGCGGCGAGCCATGGATCAATCTGTGTGACAACGCGGCAGACATCAACGTGGCGGCAGCACTGAACGATACCGACTCGGTGTTCTACACCTATCAGAAGCTGATCGCCTTGCGCAAAGCGGAGCCGGTTATCACCTGGGGCGACTACCAGGATCTGCTACCGGACAGCCCGCATCTGTGGTGCTATCAACGAGAGTGGCAAGGGCAGCGGCTGCTGGTCATTGCCAATCTAAGCGATACCTTCCAGAACTGGCAGCCATCCCAGACCGACGGAAACTGGCAGGTGCTGATGCACAACTATGCCGAGGTTGCCAGCCAACCTGGGGACATGACACTGCGTCCTTTTGAGGCCGTCTGGTGGTTGCAAAAATAGCTTGCAATTATGTTCAGGCCCGGTACGCATAGCGCTACCGGGCGTTGCTACATACGCTTAGCTTAGCTTCCTGTTTTTGTTGAATAATTAATCAGAATTTTCTGCCCACAATTTACAATCGCTGTACTGCCCGTCATCTGTACGCTCCGATTTTTACTTTGCGCTACATCAAATAAATCGTAAACATCCTTGATGCAAATCACTACATATAGAACTTAAAATGCACGCCGACCCAATATGTTGTATTAATCGACTACAATTGCTACAACTACAGTGCACCGTTTAACGGTGGAATTGTGGATAAAGTGGGTCAGGATTGCGGGAAGTCATTGGCCAGATAGATGAATAAAGCCATGGCCGCTTCTCCAACCTCTGTGGATAACCTGTTCTTATAAATATGGAGTGATCATGACACCGCATGTGATGAAACGAGATGGCTGTAAAGTGCCGTTTAAATCAGAGCGCATCAAAGAAGCCATTCTGCGTGCAGCTAAAGCAGCGGGAGTCGATGACGCAGATTACTGTGCCACCGTCGCAGAAGTCGTTAGTAGCCAGATGAATGAGCGCAGCCAGGTCGATATTAACGAGATCCAGACAGCGGTAGAAAACCAGCTGATGTCAGGTCCGTACAAACAACTCGCCCGTGCGTACATCGAATATCGCCACGACCGTGATATACAGCGTGAGAAACGTGGCCGTCTGAACCAGGAAATTCGTGGTCTGGTTGAGCAAACCAACTCTGCTCTGCTGAACGAAAACGCCAACAAAGACAGCAAAGTGATCCCGACCCAGCGCGACCTGCTGGCCGGTATCGTCGCCAAACACTATGCGCGTCAACACCTGTTGCCGCGTGATGTCGTCCAGGCGCACGAGCGTGGTGATATTCACTATCACGATCTCGACTACTCTCCGTTCTTCCCAATGTTTAACTGCATGCTGATCGACCTGAAAGGTATGCTGACGCAGGGCTTTAAGATGGGTAACGCGGAGATTGAGCCGCCAAAATCCATCTCCACCGCGACGGCCGTCACCGCGCAAATTATCGCGCAGGTTGCCAGCCATATTTATGGCGGTACCACCATTAACCGTATTGACGAAGTTCTCGCACCGTTCGTGACCGAGAGCTTTAATAAGCATCGCAAAACCGCTGAAGAGTGGCAGATCCCAGATGCCGACGGTTATGCGCATTCCCGTACCGAGAAAGAGTGCTACGACGCATTCCAGTCCCTTGAGTATGAAGTGAATACCCTGCATACCGCCAACGGTCAGACGCCGTTCGTCACCTTCGGTTTCGGCCTGGGAACCAGCTGGGAATCGCGTTTGATCCAGCAGTCCATTTTGCGTAACCGCATTGCTGGCCTGGGTAAAAATCGTAAAACCGCCGTGTTCCCGAAACTGGTGTTTGCGATTCGTGACGGTCTGAACCACAAGTTTGGCGATCCGAACTATGACATCAAGCAGCTGGCGCTGGAGTGCGCGAGCAAGCGTATGTATCCGGATATCCTGAACTACGATCAGGTGGTTAAAGTGACCGGCTCCTTCAAAACGCCGATGGGCTGCCGCAGCTTCCTGGGCGTATGGGAAAACGAGAACGGCGAACAGGTCCACGATGGCCGTAACAACCTCGGCGTTATCAGCCTTAACCTGCCTCGTATCGCGCTGGAAGCTCATGGCGATGAAACCACCTTCTGGAAACTGCTCGACGACCGTCTGATCCTGGCGCGTAAAGCGCTGATGACCCGCATTGCGCGTCTGGAAGGCGTGAAGGCCCGCGTTGCACCAATCCTGTATATGGAAGGGGCCTGCGGCGTGCGTCTGAAAGCAGACGATGACGTGTCAGAAATCTTTAAAAACGGCCGCGCGTCGATTTCTCTGGGTTACATCGGCATTCACGAAACCATCAACGCGCTGTTTGGCGACAAACACTTGTACGACAGCGAGCAGCTTCGCGCTAAAGCTATCGCCATTGTGGAACGTCTGCGTCAGGCGGTCGATCAGTGGAAAGACGAAACCGGCTACGGCTTTAGTCTGTACAGTACACCAAGTGAAAACCTGTGCGATCGTTTCTGCCGTCTGGATACCGCCGAGTTTGGCGTGGTGCCGGGTGTTACCGACAAAGGTTACTACACCAACAGTTTCCACCTCGACGTGGAGAAAAAGGTTAACCCGTACGACAAGATCGATTTTGAAGCGCCGTACCCGCCGCTGGCGAATGGAGGTTTCATTTGCTACGGCGAGTACCCGAACATTCAGCACAACCTGAAAGCACTGGAAGACGTCTGGGATTACAGCTATCAGCACGTGCCGTATTACGGGACCAACACGCCAATCGATGAATGCTACGAGTGCGGCTTTACCGGTGAGTTCGAGTGCACCAGCAAAGGCTTTACCTGCCCGAAATGTGGTAACCACGACGCCGCGCGCGTATCGGTCACTCGCCGCGTATGCGGTTATTTAGGCAGCCCGGACGCTCGTCCGTTTAACGCCGGTAAGCAGGAAGAAGTGAAGCGCCGCGTTAAGCATTTAGGTAATGGGCAGATAGGTTAATTTCCGTTTGCAAAGGCCGTAGGCCTGATAAGACGCAATCGCGTCGTCATCAGGCATCACAATGTTGCCGGATGCGGTGCAAGCACCTTATCCGGCCTACATGCTTTCTGGACACCCGCTATGCGCTACCATCAATACTATCCCGTCGATATCGTCAACGGCCCAGGAACCCGCTGCACCCTGTTTGTGTCAGGATGCGTGCACGAATGTCCCGGTTGCTATAACAAAAGCACCTGGCGACTCAATTCCGGCCAGCCGTTTACCAAAGAGATGGAAGACAAGATCATTGCCGATCTGAACGACACGCGAATCCCTCGCCAGGGTATTTCGCTGTCCGGCGGCGATCCGCTGCATCCGCAAAACGTGCCGGATATCCTGCAACTGGTACAGCGTATTCACGCTGAGTGTCCGGGGAAAGATATCTGGGTGTGGACCGGCTACAAGCTTGATGAACTCAACGCCGCACAAATGCAGGTGGTGGATCTCATCAACGTGCTGGTCGATGGTAAATTTGTGCAGGATCTTAAAGACCCGGCGCTGATCTGGCGCGGTAGCAGCAACCAGGTTGTACATCATTTGCGTTAATCGCTAAAGCCGTTTGTTTGCATCGTGATAAACGGCTGAATGTTCTCGCTTACCTACCGCGACAACAAACACGACCACAACCTCATCCCGAACCTGGTACACCAGACGGTACCCGGACGATTTAAGCTTAATTTTATAGCAGTCAGGAAGACCATTTAAACGGGCAGAGTCAATTCTGGGGTTCAACAACACGTCGGCCAACTTCTTCTTAAACTGAGTCTTCACCGTATCACCCAGTTTATGCCACTCTTTTAAGGCTCTCGGGTCGAATTCCAGCTCATAAGTCATCCAGACTAACCTTGATTCCCTTTTGCGGGCTGGCAAGCCTTTCCCGGACTGTCTGAATGAGTGCATCTTCACTGTCGCTAAGGGTGACGGTTTTCACCGGCATGCGCCCCGTTTCCGCGACGTACTGAAACAGTAATCGCACAGCTTCCGTTGGAGTAATATTCAGTTTTTCCAGCACGGCATAAGCCTCATTTTTGAGTTTGTCATCCAGACGGACGTTCAGCGTGGCCATTATGCCTCCAGTAAAATCGAATGTGTAATGCAGTTTAGCATTACATTCGCATTACATCGAATTCTGGATAACGCTTCTCAAAAACGGCTCACACACTCCATCGCAACCGCTTTGAACTCAGTGAAATTACGGCACGCGCAGAGCCGCGTCATCGCGCGTTCGCGCAGGAAGGTGACGAAGATATCGTAGATAGCCATCGCCTCTTCGTATTCACTCTTGCTGATGGCGAGCAAGAAGATCACGTGGGCCGTTTCATCGCCCCAGGCGATACCCTGTGGGGCGAGGATGGTGTAGACCACCGTTTTCTTTGCCAGCAGACCAAGGGCGTGCGGCAAGGCAATGCTGTCACCCAGCATGGTGCTGACGATGGCCTCACGCTCAACCACCGAATCAAGAAACTCCGCATCGACAAAACCTTCATCCTGCAACTGACGGCATAAGGTTTTGAACAACGTTTGTTGATCCATTGACTCGTCAATCACACGAAAATGGGCGGCATCGAAGAATTTGTTCAACATCCACGGACGGGTTCTGTCGACCAGCACCAGTTTGCCAATTTGCTCCAGTTGATAATCGGTAGGGAATGGCGCAATCATCACCACCGGCTTATCTTTTTCACCGATCCGCGCGGTAGAGATGACAAAATCTTCGCTGATGCTTTCCCGCTGTTCGTAGTCGCGCAGCGTTACGGTATCGACGATCTCTATCTGCGGATACTTACGCGCCAGCACCGCCTCAATCATCCGCGCCATCGCATTTCCGGCATCGCATACCAGCAGAACCTTCGGCTGTCTCTGGTAACCGATGTTGTAACTACGCTCCAGCCCAACACCGATATGCAGCACGAGGAAGCCAATCTCATTTTCACTGATGGTGTACGGCGTATATTTTCCCCATCCCGAGACGGCGGCCAGCGTCATGTCCCACGCCATGGGGTAGTGCTGTTTAATATTTTCCAGCAGCGGATTGGGGATCATTATCTGGTAACGCACCCGGGTGATCATCGTCTTAATATGCGTCAGCAGGTCAGCATGCAACTGTTTGTCATTCAACAGGTTGTAGTTGTACTGGGTGTTGATAAAACGCAGGATGTAATTGACCAACGCTTCGTCATCATCCGCATTGATAGCACTGGGCGCGATCTCCTGAACCTGGCGGGCAGCAATATGCACCTGTAGCCAGTTTTCTTCGGAAACGGAAAGCGGTTTGTCTGCCAGGCGGTGCAGTACCGCCGCGATTTCCCGCGTGGCCAGGCACACCGATTGATCGGCCTCTTCTGCGGCAAAATCCGGGAGTGGATACCCTTCGCTAATCCGCCGTACCGCCACCGCGCAGTACAAGCGTAAAAACAGCTCGCCCTCATCGGTCAGACGAATATGGAAACGGGCAAAAATGTCCTGCAAAACGGGTTGCAACTGTTCAGTAAGCCCTGCATTCAGCGCTTCTTGCGTTACTAACGGGTGCTGCGGATCCTGCTGTGCCAGCGTCCACAGCAGATCGGTCAAACAGGCGCGGATCGCCATTTCGCTGCCGAACAGCTTCATGCCGTGACGGGGACGCGTTTCCAGCGTCAGATGATAACGTTGCAGATGCTCGCGCACCTCAGCCATATCGTTTTGCAGCGTCGCTCGGCTGATAAACCATTCATCAGCTAAATCTTCCAGCTTCAGTGAGAAAGCCGATGTCAGAAAACGTACCACCAGCCAGTGTATCCGTTCCTGGCTGGTGCGTGGGATGCGCAGCAACGTATTGGGCTGCTGCGTTTGCAGGGTGTGAAAACTTGCCGGGTCGTCAATTTTGAGCTGATAACCATTACCCCGGCTGAGGACAAACTGTGCGCCGTGCTGGGTGAGCAGCGCGTTTAGCGCGGTGATATCCGCCCGTACGGTGCGTGTGGAAACCGACAACCGCTGCGCCAGCTCGTCCTGTGGAAGCGCTTCGTTTTGCAACATGTCAAACAGCTGTGCTAAACGTTGGTTGGGGAATCGCACGTCAGTTTCCTCATCTGTCAGTTAGCCTACGCAGGCCCGGGTCATCGCCATCAGCTGGCGTACGTCGTCCGGACGAGTGTTACCACTCACCTTATCAATAATCGAACTATAGATGTGAGGAATGATTTTACTCACTCCGGCATCGAGGGCAATTTGCAGGATTTCAGTGAAATTATCCAGATCGATACCGCCGGTTGGCTCCAGCCAGAAGTCATGACGGGCGCAGGCCTGCGCGACCGCAATGTACTCGTCACGGCATTTCAGGCCGCCCATCGGGAAGTATTTAATTGAGCTACCGCCCATGTCTTTGAGCAGCGCAATCGCGGTTTCTATCGGCACAATACCGTCCGGCGTCTGGCTGCTCAACGGACCAGTGGAGATTTTCACCTTGCCCGGCGTGCCGGTTGGCGAGACCAGACCGTTGACCACTGTCTCCTGCTGGCCCAGCAGCGCGCGACTGGTGGCCACGCCGGTAAAGACCTGATTGACATGCTGTGGCTGCACCTGACGGGAGATTTCACTGACCATCGCCGACTGGTTAGGATCGCCCGCCCCCAGCCCTACGGAGAGCGCATTGTTGATAAGGGCCGCGTATTCACGCATATCCGCTACCGCGCTTGCGACATCCGGGTAATTCTTTGACAACACGCCAACCAGCACGTGTCCTTCCGCCGCCGCGTAAATATCCCGGGCATTTTCTTTGGAGCCTGCCAGCACGTTCAGGCAGACGCGGTCGCGATAAAAGTTAGGGGTCAGTTTCATGCGTTTTTCTCCTGCGAAATCACTTCACCAATTCGACGGGCCACAATCTCCAGCTGCGCGCGATCGACGCTGCGCACATCGGCTTCGATAATGCCTTCATTGGCTTTGTAACCACGGAAGTAAATCGCGTACTCCCCCTGTTTCAGCGCGTCGACCAGTTCCCCCGTGGCGATCCCGGTTACCGCTTCATCAAACTTAATTTCCGTGCGTGCGATGTCGCGCCCTGCACTATCCCACACCACGCGGGCGCTCACGCCGTTAAGCTGGTTCAACGCATTAATGAACGGCGTCATTTTCTCGACCATCTCCGCGCCGTTCTCTTTCTGCGCGTTCAGATACAGTTCGATGGCGCAGGTCAGTCCAAGAATTCCCTCTTTGCCCACCTTCATCGCCCGGCCAATCCCCGCCGTCTGGCGCTTCACCCACTCAACATATTGGGTTTTACCAATCACCAGACCGCTGGTTGGTCCTTCTATCGCCTTGGCGCCGCTATAAATCACCAGATCTGCACCAACCCGGTAGTAGCACTGCAAATCCTCTTCCGCCGCCGCGTCCACTATCAGCGGCAGATTATGCGTACGCGCCACCACCGCAGCCTGCTCCACGCTGAGCATACTTTTCTGGACGCAGTGGTGAGATTTGATATACAGAATGGCCGCCGTACGCGGTGTAATGGCCGCCGCCAACTGCGCCGCGGAACATTCGTTGGCATAACCGGCTTCCACTAACTTGCCGCCGCCAAGCGCTACCATGGTGCCCACCGGTGCGCCAAAGTTGACGTTGTGACCTCTGGGCAACACGATTTCGTTGTTCTCGATGGGCGTGACGTGCAGGTTCTCCAGCAGCCAGTCGCTGTCTTTAACCAATACGCCAGCCACCGACAGGGCGATCCCGGCCGAGGCGCAAGAGACAACCGTTGCCCCTTCCACTTCCAGTAATTTCGCGATGTAGTCGCCGGTTTTATTGACCAGGTCTTTCATCTCGAAATATTGGTTCATCCCCGCCATCGCGGCTTCAACCACTTCTGGTCGCGGCGTGGAAACGCCGAGCGCCGTCATGCGGCCGGAGGTATTAATCACCTGTTTTAAATCGTATTTCTCAAAAATCGAAGGCATGTTCCGCGCTCCCTTGTTCGGTCATATAGCCCTTGCCCGCACGTATTGCGGCAAGCGGCACCAGCAGTTGTTCAGCCTGCAGGCTGTCGTTTTCTGCATCTACCAGCACGGTTGGCTGGCGCTTAAGCGTAAAGAGGGTTAAATCGGCGTCCAGACCGACCTGCAGCCGCCCCTTCTGTTTCAGGCGCAGACCATCGGCGGCATTGGCGGTAACGCATTCAATGACCTGCGGAAGCGACATCCCAATGGCGAGGAATTTCGACATCACATTCGCCAGGGAATGCACCGGGCCGCTGATACGGTTACGACAGTAAATATCGGAGCTGATGGTGTGCGGCAAAATACCCAGTTCGATAGCGCGTTTTGCCACCGCAAAGCTCAGGCTGGCGGTGCCATGCCCAACGTCCAGACGCACGCCGCGTGAAATCGCCCGCGTCACTGACACCCGCAGCTCGCCTTGCGGCGTCAGAATGCGATTCGGCTTACCGTTGTAACAGTGGGTAATGATGTCACCTGCGCTCAGGCGCTCGGCGATCTCATCCAGGTCCGGCGGGTTGTTGCCGATGTGCACCATCAGCGGCAGATCACCGTTCTGCGCTTGCATCGCTTTGGCGCGATCCAGCGGCGTGATGCCATTTTCACCGACTACGCTGCTGCTCATACGTGCCTTCAGACCGACGATAAAATCAGGGTGGCGTTTCACCGCCTCTCGCACCGCATCAGCGTCAATATTGGCCATGTTGGCCAGCTCATTCTGGGCGATAAGCCCAACGCGGGAGATATTCAGCAACGCGTACACTTCGGTGGCAGCTTCCCGGGTCAGGGTGTAAAAATCGTCGATGTCATCCGCCCCGGTGCTGCCCGCATCCACTACGGTAGTGACGCCGGTCGCAATACCAACGCTATCCGGCTGGTCGTGGTAAATCGGGGATTTCGGGTAGCAATGAACGTGGGAGTCAATCCAGCCTGCGCTGACGTAGCACTCACCGCCCAGCTCGATGGTTTTCAGCGCCGGGCCATCAACGTCGCCCAACGCCGCAATCTTGCCGTCTTTGAGCGCAATATCGCTCACCGTATCGTCAACGAGGCGCGCACGGCGCAGGAGTAAATCAAACATGTCTCTCTCTCCTGTTGAAATGGGGGCGGTCGTGTAGGCCTGATAAGCGCAGCGCCATCAGGCGTCATTGCCGGATGGCGGCTGCGCCTTATCCGGCCTACAACGACACACCATCAACTAATGGCAATCGGGAAGATGGACCCGAGGATCATTGCGCCGAGGATCGCCCCGCCGGTAATCGGTTTTTGCCACAGGTAAAACAGCAGCGCGCCTGCCAGAGAACCGATTCCGATAGGAATCGAAGCCGTCATCGCGCTGAGGATAATCAACGGCCCGAGGAAGCGTCCGGAGGCGTTACCGGCCCCCATCATGACGTCCGCACCGTAGGTCGAGTCGCTCTGGTTGATGGTGAACTTACGCGCCAGAATGATGATGTAGCCAATCGCCAGACCAATCACCAGACCGGTGACCAGCGAGGCGGCGAAGTTGGCGACCGGGAAGATAATGCCCGCGCCCAGCAGCAGCGCCGGAACACCTAACCCAACCCCGGTTTGAATCGCCCCGCCGATATCCAAAATCCCCACCAGCGAACCTTCAATGATGCGGGCAAACAGGAAGCTTGCGCCAAATGCCGCCACTGCTCCGTAGGATCCGGTATCCATTCCCGCCTTCAGCATCGCCACAAAAGCCACTTCGTTAAATGCGCCAATACCGTACAGGTAGTACATGTGTGTTCCGGCAAACACGCCAGAGGAGAGCAGGCCCACGAAGATCGGGAACGACCAGTCAGCGAACCAAAAACCTTTATTCTGTTCCATGATGACCTCCGTTATTTGCCGCTGAGCGAGTTGTGGATAAGTTCGAGCCAGTTAGGCACGGTCAGATGGAAGGATTCGATCATCTTCATGTCGAAGCCACGGAAGAAGCCGCTCAGGACAAACAGCGCGACGATAGCCACCATCATCACTTTAGTGACGTGGTTCCAGCCGCTCTCTTCAACACCTTTGCCGATCAAAATGCCGAGAACCAGACCCGGAACGGCGTTACCCATGATCAGCTGCGCCGCGCCGCCAAAAACGGTGGCCCAGAAGCCAGATTTCTTACCGGCATCGATCGCCGCCAGCCAGAAGATTACTGGCATCACGGTGTTAACCAGCAGGTTAGCCGCGGGCACCAGCACCTTGACGGCGGTAACCTGCAAGGCTTCCGGTACAGATGATGCGGTGAGGTTCAGGAAGGTCACCACGATCATCCCGATAACGCCGCAGGCAATTGCCATGTGTTTGGGGTCGTGCAGCGTTTCACCGACGTTGCGATTTTTAATCATCAGCGCGGCGGCGCCCCAGTTGGGGATGATGCGATGGTCGACGTCCTGCGTGAACGCCCCCGCCGCAACAGAGGAAGCCCAGGCGTTAAAGAAGAAGCCCAGGCCGAACGAGAAGTGAGAAGCCGGATCCCCTTCGCAGGAATTCAGTTCTCCCAGAGTACGAAACGCGCCCATCCCTTGAGTGGTAGGCGCATGAAACATGCGTGCAGCCCCAGCGCCGACACCAACGCCAACCAACGCGCCGATGATGAGCGATTTTATTAATATTATCAGGAACATAATTATGCCTTTTAATAGAAAATCAGCGTTGCGTAACGAAATCCACCTTGTCGAGATTGATGGCAGTCACGTTGACGGTCACGTCCAGCTCCACGCTGAAAGTGCGTCTTTCCCGGCGCAATAAGAGGAATAAAAACGCCTCTTTACGCACCGATTCACGCGCTTGAACAACCTGCACATCCTGTGGCTCAATACGCAGTAAGATATGCGGCGACGCTTTCATCACCGCAGCCTGAACGTGGTTCAGGGCATCGGCAAAGGCGCGAGCTTTGGTCTCGCCCTTACCCGTGACTCTCACCGTGGTGGTGAATTGCTCTTTCATGCTTAAGCGCCGTATTTCTTTTGCCACGCCTGCACCAGGCGCTCGCCGAGCTCTTCTTTGTCCATAAAGCCGAATCCCAGTACGTTGCACCCTTCGTTGATGGCGGTTACCCCTTCATCGACCGATCGCATGCCGTATTTCGCCTTGTAGCCGTATTTGGTCTGCGCGGTAATCGCACCCGCACCACCGCTGCCGCAAAACGAGATACCAAAGGTGGCGTTTTCCGCTTTCATCACGTCACCCAGCTTCATATCTGCTGCAACGCCCGGCACCACAACGGCACGGCCACCCGCTTTCTCTACGCCTGCCGCCACTTTCTGGCCTTTACCCAGACGATCGCCAATCACTACGGTAATCTGTTCCATCTTTTGCTCCTTAAAGGTTGTCTTTCGCGACTTCGAAGTGCACCGACAGCAGCCAGGCCTCTTCCTCAGGAAGATTGCCAAACTCGGCGACCACGTCGCGGGCAAGCGCCATTGATTCGGCAGATATTTCATCAAACAAGCTGGCATCGACCTCTGGTAAGGGTTCACCCGTTACCGAGCGGTGCGCCATGGCGCGAACATGCGACGTCAGCATCTGTTCCTGTACGGCGTTGGGAATAATGTTGCGTTCACGCAGCAAGGCATACACCTGCGCCAGCATGCGGTCGGCCAGTTCCACCGATTCCCCCATGTCATTCATTACAGCTCCGTTATTCACTCGTCTTACCCCGTTAATGTCTCTGAGGATAAATTAGCGACGGAGGTTATGAGTTTGTAGCGAGTTGTTTTCCACTTCGAAGTGGAAAGGTGTGCAGCGATAGTGATCTGTGCCGCAAAAAGAGCTGGAACCACGATTTATCACTGGAAGAATGTGATTGAGATCGCAAGAGCGAGCAGAAAAATGGAAGGAAGTGCGAACAATGAATGGGCGATAAAAATGAAAAAATGTGATGGGGATAGCGTTTACTTATGGGACGTGCAGTAGCGGGGTGTTGTATCCGACCTACGGGTATGCAGGCCGGATAGCGCAGATTAGCGGAACTTCTTGTGGTTTTCGTTGCGCGTGGTTTTCAGCTCTTCCGCAACGGCTTTCGCCTCTTTAACTTTACCTTCGTTCGCCAGCTTCAACGCACCGTCGATCTGACCGATCAGCGTGTCAAAGCCGTGGCGGAAATCCTTCATCTCCGGGCTGTCCGGGGATTTGTTTTCCAGCTTCGGCGGCGTTCCCTTTTGCGCGTCCAGCGCAGCTGCACGCATTTTGGTTAACGCATCTTTCAGTTCAGTCGCATTATCCGTTTTTTCGACGATTTTCAGGTTGTCGTTGAGGATCCCCATATCGTCTTCAAGATCGGCTGCAAACGCAGAAGAACCAAGAACCAGCGTTGAAGCTGCGACGATCGCTAACAGGTGTTTACGCATTGCTCACTTCCTTTTTTATTATTCAAAAATAAACAAACGCCAGATACCCTCAATAATTCACGCCACAGCTTGAAGTATGACGGGTATTATTGCCCGGCGATCTTCATCTCCGGCAACAGGACCGAACCACACTGAATATTACTGCGCGTTTCAATATCGTTGCCGACGGTGACGATATTACGCCACATCTCTTTTAAGTTACCGGCGATGGTAATTTCACTCACCGGGTACTGAATTTCACCGTTTTCGACCCAGAAGCCCGCCGCGCCGCGCGAGTAATCGCCGGTAATGCCGCTTACGCCCTGTCCCATCAGCTCGGTAACCACAAGACCTGTGCCCATCTCTTTGAGCAACTGCTCGAAGCTTAGACCCTGTCCCGGAATTCGCCAGTTGTGGATCCCGCCTGCATGACCGGTGCTCTTAAGCCCCAGCTTACGTGCGGAGTAGTTGGTCAGCAGCCACTGAGTCAGCACACCGTCTTTAATAATGTCGCGGCGTTCGGTCCGTACGCCTTCGCTGTCGAACGGTGAAGACGCCAGCCCTTTCAGCAAGTGTGGATGTTCTTCAATGGTCAGCCATTCCGGCAGAATTTGCTTGCCCAGCGAGTCGAGCAGGAAGGTGGATTTGCGGTACACCGAGCCGCCCGCAATGGCGCCAACCAGGTGTCCGAACAGTCCGGTCGCCACTTCATTGGCGAAAATCACCGGCGCTTTCATGGTGGAAAGCTTACGCGGAGACAGGCGAGATAAGGTACGGCGAGCGCAGTCTGCCCCCACCCACTCCGGCGTTTGCAGATCGCCCATCGCCCGGCCAATGGTGTAAGCGTAATCACGCTCCATATCACCATTTTCTTCTGCGATTACGCAACTGGAAAGGGAATGGCGCGTGGAGCAGTAGCCCTGCAGCATACCGTGGCTGTTGCCAAACACTTTGATACCATAGTGGCTGTTAAAGCTGCCGCCTTCGGTGTTGGTGATGCGTTTGTCGGCCTGCAACGCCGCCTGTTCAGCGCGGGCAGCCAGTTCGATAGCTTCGTCAGGGGAAACTTCCGCCGGGTGGAACAGGTCCAGATCGGGCGCATCAAAGGCCAGCAGTTCTTTATCTGCCACGCCCGCGCACGGGTCCGGCGAAGTGTAACGTGCAATGTCCAGCGCGGCCTGCACGGTGCGTGCAATCGCCTGCGGGCTTAAATCGGTGGACGATGCGCTGCCCTTACGGTTCTGGTGGTAAACCGTAATCCCCAGTGCACCATCGCTATTGAATTCGACGTTCTCCACTTCACCATAACGGGTGCTGACGCTAATACCCGTGGTCTTGCTCACAGCGACTTCCGCGCCATCCGACTTACCTGATGCTAATTCCAGTGCCGTCGAGACTGCTTCTTCCAGAATCTTACGCTGCGCTTCAACTTGTGAGATTACTTTCATCGCAAATGCCATAATGTAGAGAGAGTTTCTCTGAAGTCTAACAGAGAACCGTTTTTCAGTGCGCATCTTAACTGGTAACATTAGCCTCTTTTTTTAAGGAGCCTGACATGACTAAGCAGCCCGAAGACTGGCTCGACGACGTTCCCGGTGATGACATCGAAGACGAAGACGATGAAATTATCTGGGTCAGTAAAAGTGAAATAAAACGTGACGCCGAGGAGTTAAAACACCTGGGTGTGGAACTGGTAAAACTGGGGAAAAACGCGCTGGACAAAATCCCGCTCGATGCGGATTTACGTGCCGCGATTGAGCTGGCCCAGCGTATTAAGATGGAAGGTCGCCGTCGTCAGCTGCAGCTGATTGGCAAAATGTTGCGCCAGCGCGATGTTGATCCTATCCGTCAGGCGTTGGACAAGCTAAAAAACCGTCATAACCAACAGGTCGTTGTCTTCCATAAGCTGGAGCAACTGCGTGACCGTATGGTTGACGGTAGCGATGAAGCTATCGAAGAAGTGATGAACCTGTGGCCTGACGCCGACCGTCAGCAACTGCGTTCGCTGGTGCGTAACGCCAGGAAAGAAAAAGCGGGCAACAAGCCGCCAAAATCTTCCCGCCAGATCTTCCAGTATCTGCGTGAACTGGCGGAAAACGAGGCGTAACCTCTTCGTCCGCCGAAAGTGCCGGATGGCGGTGCAAATACCTTATCCGGCCTACGATCCTTTGTAGGCCCGGTAAGCGTAGCGCCACCGGGCATTTTTTTACTCTTCTTCTGCCTGAGCTTTCTTCGCCAGACCATCCAGCAGTTTTTGATGAATACCGCCAAACCCGCCGTTGCTCATCACCAGAATGTGATCGCCAGGCTGTGCGGTTTTCACCACCATATCTGCCAGTGCATCCACATCGCCGCTCCAGTGTGCCGGCTGAACGCAGGCTTCAGCGACTTCTGCTACCTGCCACGGAATGTGCGGGGGTTGCAGCAGGAACACTTCGTCTGCACGCCCTAACGACGGCGCCAGATCGTCTTTGCACAGACCCATTTTCATGGTGTTCGAGCGAGGTTCCAGCACCGCGATGATGCGCGCCGTGCCGCCCACTTTACCGCGCAGTGCCGCAAGCGTTGCCAGAATGGCCGTCGGGTGATGGGCAAAATCGTCATACACCGTCACGCCATTGGCTTCACCGCGCAGCTCAAGACGGCGACGGGCGTTGATGAACGAGCCCAATGCATTGGCCGCATCCGCAGGCACGACGCCAACATGACGCGCGGCTGCAATCGCCATCAGGCCGTTGTGCATGTTGTGCTCGCCCACCAGGCCCCACTTCACTTCGCCGACTTTTTCACCGTCCAGCCACACTTCCCACTCGGAGGCATCTGTGGTCAGCTTTTTCGCCTGCCAGTGACCTTGTTCGCCCACCAGCTCTTGTTCGCTCCAGCAGCCCATCGCCATCGTCTGTTTCAGATTGATGTCGTTTTCCGGGTAGATGATGCGTCCCTGGCCCGGCACGATACGCACCAGATGGTGGAACTGTTTCTGAATAGCTTTAAGATCGTCAAAGATATCCGCGTGATCGAACTCAAGATTATTGAGGATCAGCGTGCGCGGGCAGTAATGTACGAATTTAGAACGCTTGTCGAAGAACGCACAGTCGTACTCATCCGCTTCAATCACGAAGAAGTCGCTCTCGCCGAGGCGCGCGGAAACCTCAAAGTTGCCCGGAACGCCGCCGATCACAAAGCCAGGTTTATAGCCGCAGGCTTCGAGGATCCAGGTCGCCATCCCGGCGGTGGTGGTTTTACCGTGCGTACCCGCAACCGCCAGTACCCAGCGATCGCGCAAGACAAAGTCATGCAGCCACTGCGGGCCAGACATGTACGGAATGTTCTTTTCCAGCACCGCTTCCACGCACGGATTACCACGGGTCATGGCATTGCCAATGATCACCAGGTCCGGCTGTGGGTCGAGCTGACTGGCATCGTAACCCTGAATCAGATCAATGCCTTGCTTCTCAAGTAAGGTACTCATCGGCGGATACACATTGGCGTCCGAACCGGTTACTTCATGACCGAGCGAGCGCGCCAGCATCGCCAGACCGCCCATGAAAGTGCCACAAATTCCCAAAATATGAATGCGCATACGTCACTATCCTTTTTTAATCTGGGGGCCATTTTACGCACATGTCCGGCAAGTGAGAAACGCATTTCAGGATATTCCGCAGTTTGCTGGCGCGATTCACCTAAGCGCAGCAATGGAAATATTTGTTAATATTGTTGCGGTCGCTTTACTCCACATAAATTGCAGGGAAAGTGTTATGAAAACGTTAGGTGAATTTATTGTCGAAAAGCAGCACGAGTTTTCTCATGCTACCGGTGAACTCACTGCTTTGTTGTCGGCAATAAAGCTGGGCGCCAAGATCATCCACCGCGATATCAATAAGGCCGGTCTGGTCGATATCCTGGGTGCCAGCGGTGCTGAGAACGTGCAGGGAGAGGTTCAGCAAAAACTCGATCTGTTCGCGAACGAAAAACTGAAAGCTGCACTGAAGGCGCGCGACATTGTGGCGGGCATTGCCTCAGAAGAAGAAGATGAAATCGTCGTCTTTGAAGGCTGTGAACACGCTAAATACGTTGTGCTAATGGATCCGCTGGATGGCTCATCCAACATCGATGTTAACGTCTCTGTCGGTACGATTTTCTCTATTTATCGCCGCGTAACCCCAGTCGGCACACCGGTTACGGAAGAGGATTTCCTGCAGCCGGGCAATAAGCAGGTTGCTGCAGGTTACGTTGTTTATGGTTCTTCCACCATGCTGGTGTATACCACCGGCTGTGGCGTACATGCCTTCACCTACGATCCTTCTCTGGGCGTATTCTGCCTCAGCCAGGAACGTATGCGCTTCCCGGCGAAAGGCAGCACGTACTCCATTAACGAAGGTAACTACATCAAATTCCCGAACGGCGTGAAGAAGTACATTAAATTCTGCCAGGAAGAAGATAAGCCAACCCAGCGCCCGTATACCTCGCGCTACATTGGCTCTCTGGTTGCGGATTTCCATCGCAATCTGCTGAAAGGCGGAATCTACCTGTACCCAAGCACCGCCAGCCACCCGCAAGGGAAACTGCGTCTGCTGTATGAATGCAACCCGATGGCCTTCCTGGCCGAGCAGGCGGGCGGCAAAGCCAGCGATGGTAAAGAACGCATTCTGGATATCACCCCAGAAAGTCTGCACCAGCGCCGTTCCTTCTTCGTGGGTAACGACCATATGGTTGAAGATGTAGAACGCTTTATCCGCGAGTTCCCGGACGCGTAATTATTATTCATCGCACGGACGTAGGCCGGATAAAACGCGTAGCGTTGCCATCCGGCCTACAAAATCCATCGTCTGCTTACGCTTTCTGTAGCTTAAATACGGCCATTGCTTCGATTAGCGCTGAAGACTGCTCTTCCAGCGAGCGGGTAGCCGCTGAAGACTGCTGTACCAGCGCCGCGTTTTGCTGCGCCGTTTCATCCATCTGAATCACCGCGATATTCACCTGCTCTATGCCGCGACTCTGTTCCTGGGACGCACTGGCAATTTCACGCATCAGTTTGGTCATACGCATAACCTCGGTCGCGATTTCATCCATGGTTTCGCCCGCCTGCTGCGCCAGTTCACTGCCTTCCCCCACATGGGTGTGCGAATCGCTGATTAGCGTACGGATCTCTTTGGCCGCCTCGGCGCTGCGGCTGGCCAGATTACGCACTTCACCAGCCACAACCGCAAAGCCCCGCCCCTGCTCACCAGCCCGCGCAGCTTCAACGGAAGCATTGAGCGCCAGAATATTGGTCTGGAAAGCAATGCCATCAATCACGCTGAGGATGTCGGCGATTCGGCTGGAACTTCCGGAAATATCGCGCATTTTCTCGATCACATAGCATACCATTTCGCTACCGCGATCGGCGGTATCCGACACCGATTTTGCCAGTTGGTGCGCCTGTTCCGCGTTCTGCGCATTCTGTTTCACCGTCGCCGTGAGTTCTTCCATGCTGGCGGCGGTCTGCTCCAGCGAAGTGGCTGTCGATTCAGTGCGTTGCGCCAGGTGCTGGTTACCGGCCGTCAGTTCACGACTGCCAATATCAATTTGCGAGCTGGCATCGCGTACGCGCTGTACCGAGTCGCCCAGCGCATGGCGCATGTCATCCATTGCCGCGTTCAGGCGGTTGAATTCGGCGCTGGCCGACAACGCGGTAACCGGCGACAAATCCCCCGTTGCCAGACGTTCCAGTTGCTCAACCATGTTATCCAACGGTTTGAGAAACTTATTTCGCAGCATAAACCAAATGACCGCCAGCAATGCGATAGCAGCCAACATTGCAGCGCTCATAATACCGTGATAAATCAAAGAGGTAATGACACGGGTAGACGCATATAGCCCCATGCCACCGGTCAGTAACAGAAGGAACGTCAGCAGAGACAATAACACCAACAAACTTGATCGAATTGAAAGGGATTTTGGCATCGTTATATTTCCGGTTGTAGGGTTAAAACAGACCTGTACAGAACCTATCGACTACAACCGGAAAAAGTTTAGGTATTTAAATGTTTTGTGCAAAATCAGGATGTTACTTTGGTGTTGCCGCCGTACCCACTCGGGTAACCGGCGAGCTTTGACGATTTTCCCAAAGCACCGTCAGACCGCGTTGTAACGCTATAAAAATAAACAATAAAATGCCAATCGCGATCTTCGTCCACCAGGAACTTAATGTGCCGTCAAAATTAATGTAGGTCTGGATCAGCCCCTGAATAGCGACGCCAAACAACGTCCCTAACACTGTACCGACCCCACCGCTGAGCAGCGTTCCACCAATCACAACTGAGGCTATCGCATCCAGTTCGACGCCAACGCCCGCCAGCGCATAGCCCGCCTGGGTGTAAATGGAAAAGACAATGCCGGCAAGCGTCGCAAGCCCGGTAGACAGCATATAAATGCGGATGGTGGTGCTGCGGGTTGAGATGCCCATCAGGTTGGCAGAAGTGGCGTTGCCGCCAATCGCGTAAACCTGATTACCAAAGCGCGTACGGTGCGCCAGGAATATGCCGATGACGACAACCGCCAGCATCAGCAATCCCATCGCGCTCAGGCGACCACCGCCGGGAATTTTCCATGCCAGGCTTGAGAGCATGTCATAAACCGGATGGTTAATTGGGATGGATTCTTCTGAGACCAGATAGCTGACGCCGCGCAGGAAGAACATTCCCGCCAGAGTGATAATAAATGCCGGGATCTTCAGCGCATCAATCAGTAACCCCATAAACGCACCAAACGCGCAGCCCATCAGCAAAACCAAAGGGAACGCCAGCAGCGGAGAAATGCCCCAATAGCCAATGGCCTTTGCCAGAAATACGCCGGTAAAGGCGATCACCGAGCCAACGGAAAGGTCGATCCCGCCAGAGAGGATCACGAAGGTCATGCCTACGGCAATAATGCCCAGAAAGGCGTTATCGGTCAGGATATTGCAAATGACCCGGGTGGAAGCAAAAGCGGGAAACTGCGTCAGGCAGTAGAGATAACCCAGCACAAACACGCCGAGGGTGATCATCAGCGGTAAATTACGTTTTATCATGACCACGCACTCCTTTTATCAGGCTGATAAAGCGTTGTGACTGCACGACCAGCACACACAACACCACCACGGCTTTGACCACCTGATTCAGTTCCGGCTGGAAGCCCGACAGCAAAATCCCGGTATTCATGCCCTGAATAATCAGTGCGCCTACCACCGACAGCAGCAGGTTAAAGCGCCCGCCCATCAGCGATCCGCCGCCGATAACCACCGCCAGGATGGCATCCAGCTCCAGCCATAATCCGGCGTTATTGGCATCTGCCCCGCGAATGTCCGCCGTGACGATAATGCCAGCGATAGCCGCGCACAGGCCGCTCAGCACATAGGTGAGCATCACGATAATGCGGGTGTTCACCCCGGCGTTTTTTGCCGCACGAATGTTGATACCCACCGCTTCGATAAACATACCCAGCGCCGTTTTCCGCGTCAGCAGCCAGAACACCACCAGCGTGAGCAGTGCAATAATTACCGGCGTAGGGAACAGTAAGAGCGAGCCGCTGCCAAACCATGACAGTTCGGGCGAGTTAAAGGTGACGATCTGCCCGGAAGTGATAAGCTGCGCCACCCCGCGCCCGGCCACCATCAGGATTAGCGTGGCGACAAACGGTTGGATCTTGAGGATGGCCACCAGAATCCCGTTCCACAGCCCAGCCAGAATGCCGGAGCCTAAGGCGGCAAGCAGCACTACCGGCAGACTGTGCCCGGCCACCGTCATCGCCGCGGTAGTGGCGCCAGCAATAGCCATGACGGCCCCCACGGAAAGGTCGATGCCACCGGTTGCAATCACCAGCGTCATACCAATCGCCAATAGCGCCACGGGCGCGGCACGGTTGAGAATATCAATCGGGCTACCGAACAGCCGACCATCCTGCAAAATCACCTGGTAGAAATGCGGGGCGACCAGGCTATCCACCAGCAGCACCAGCAGTAACGCCACCAGCTGTGGCATCCCCTTTGGCCAACGGAACCGCCGTTTAGACGGATTGGATTGAGGGAGAGATTGAGGCATCACCATAGTCTCCTTAGGCCGCAATGGCATTCATGATCGCCGGTACGGACAGTTCAGCCAGGGGGATCTCGGCCACCTGTTTGCGATCGCGCATAATAATGACCCGATCGGCATAGCCCACTAACTCTTCCAGTTCGGATGAAATGACCAGCAGCGCCAGACCATCCGCGCACAGCGTTTCGATCAGGCGGATGATCTCCGCATGCGCGCCAACGTCGATCCCACGCGTGGGTTCATCGAGGATCAGGAACTGCGGTTTGGTCAGTAACCAGCGCGAGAGCAATACTTTTTGCTGATTGCCGCCGGAGAGAAATTCGATCGGTTGCTCAGCGTTCGGAGTACGAATACCAAGCTGGCGGATAAAACGCTCGGCAATCTCGTTTTGCTCTTTCCGGGGAATAGGCCGCAGCCAGCCGCGCTGCGCCTGCAATGCCAGAATGATGTTTTCCCGCACCGAAGCGGCAGCAATAATGCCATCCGTTTTGCGATCCTCCGGACAGAAACCGATCCCCAGACACGAAGCCTGATGTGGCGATCGCAAGGTCTGCGGTTTGCCTTTAATCAGCGCACTTCCGCTGTCTGCGGGTTTAATACCGAAGATCACCTCCGCCGTTTCCGTTCGCCCGGACCCCAGTAGTCCGGCGAGACCGACGATCTCACCGGGACGCACCTGTAGATCAAATGGCGCGATGGTGCCTTTTTTGCCAAAGCCGCTGAATGCCGCCACCGGTTTATCACTCAGCAACGTGCGGCCCGCACGCTGTAGTGCATGGGTATCCAGTTCACGGCCCAGCATCATTTTGACCAGTTCGATCTGAGGCAGTTCTCGGGTTTCACGGCAGCCAACGAAGCCGCCGTTCCGCAGGACGGTAATGCGATCGCTGACCTGATAAACCTGATCGAGAAAGTGGGTGACGAAGATCAGACTGACGCCCCGATCGCGCAGATGTCGCATCAGGCCAAACAGCATTTCAACTTCCTGGGTATCGAGGCTGGCGGTGGGTTCATCGAGGATCAGCACTTTCGCGGAGAGATCGATCGCCCGACAGATGGCGACGATTTGTTGCATCGCCACGGAAAAGCGGTTCAGCGGCTCGCGCACGTCAAGGGAAAAACCGTATGACGCCATCAGTTCCGTCGCGCGTTTTTCCATCTGCTTGCGCTGAAGCAGGCCAAAACGCCGCGGTTCACGACCAATAAATAAGTTATCGGCAACCGACATATTGGGCAGGAGGTTCACTTCCTGGTACACGGTGCCAATCCCCAGTTGTTGGGCATGGGCGGTGTTTTTGGGGGTGATCGGTTGGCCTTCGAGCCAGATAGTGCCGCGATCGGCATGGTAAACGCCGGTCAGCGCTTTGATGAGCGTCGATTTGCCGGCTCCGTTTTCTCCCAGCAGCGCCATAATCTCGCCACGACGCAAGCTGAAATCCACGTTATCCAACGCTTTGACGCCGGGAAAGAATTTGCTTAATCCTTCGGTGCGGAGGATTTCCTGATGTTGGTCGGTGGTCATGGTTCCCCCTGCATCACGCCGGATGGCGCTACGCTTATCCGGCCTACAAAAGAGCGTAATGTAGGCCGGGCAAGCGCAGCGCCCCCGGCATTTTCATGAAGGCTTAGTAGCCCATGTTTTTCTTCTTCTCTAACTCTTCTTTCGCCGTATCCGGCAGATAGAGGATCGACTTGGTAATGGTCAGCTTCTCAGGCATCGTGCCGTCTTTTTTGAATTTCTCCAGCGCGTCGAATGCCGGGCCGGCCATATTCGGCGTCAGTTCGACGCTGGCGTTGGCTTCGCCGTCAATCATCGCTTTGTAGATATCCGGTACGCCATCGATAGAACCGGTGAGAATATCTTTGCCAGGTTTCAGGCCCGCTTCTTTGATCGCCTGAATCGCACCGATCACCATGTCATCGTTGTGGGCGTAAACCATACAGATGTTCTTGCCGTTGTTTTCCGCTTTGATAAAGCTCTCCATCACTTCTTTCCCTTTACTGCGGGTGAAGTCACCGGACTGAGAGCGAATAATTTTGATGTTTGGCGCATTAGCGATAGCTTCAGCAAAGCCTTTCTTACGATCGATCGCCACGCTGGCCCCAACGGTCCCTTGCAGCTCAACGACGTTACACGGCTTGCCATCCACTTGTTTAATCAGCCAGTCGCCGATCAATTTACCTTCCAGCACGTTGTCGGCGGTGACGGTGGTCATATAGAGAGATTTGTCTTTTACATCGATGGAACGATCGAGCAAAAAGACCGGAATGTCGGCATCTTTAGCTTCTTTTAACACCGGCTCCCAACCCGTTGCCACGACCGGCGCAATAAAGATGGCGTCGACGCCCTGCGCAACAAATGAGCGGACTGCTTTAATCTGGTTTTCCTGCTTTTGCTGGCCATCAGCGATTTTCAGCGTAATTCCCCGCTTTTCGGCCTCGCTTTTCGCGACATTGGTTTCTGCGGCGCGCCAGCCGGATTCAGAGCCAACCTGCGAAAATCCTACGGTTAAAGGGGCTGCCATTGCCATAGACGACATGGCTGCCGAAACTGCTGTGACTAAAAGTAAGCGCTTCCACATAAGTGCGTCCTCGTAGGGTGATTATTGTTGGTTAATTAACCGTTGCGAAAAAACTATAGACAATTGAGCATGTAACGGATTGCGTTACATCACACTTCAAAAAAGTAAATAAAACGTTAATCACAACTTTGTAATCGCTTTCATCTCACTATGAAAAATGCGGCTGAAGATATGGATTTTTCTGTCACGAGAGAGAGGTAAAAAGAAGAAAATGCACGCAGAGAAAGCGAAAACAAGCGGAGACATTCCGCGCGAGTTGGCTATAATACCCGCCACTTGTTTGCCATAGCTTATTTAAAGGAAACAGACATGAGCTTACTCAACGTCCCTGCCGGTAAAGACCTGCCGGAAGATATCTACGTTGTTATCGAGATCCCTGCGAACGCAGATCCGATCAAATACGAAGTTGACAAAGAGAGCGGCGCCCTGTTCGTTGACCGCTTCATGTCCACCGCGATGTTCTATCCGTGCAACTACGGTTACATCAACCACACCCTGTCTCTGGACGGTGACCCGGTAGACGTTCTGGTCCCGACTCCGTACCCGCTGGAGCCAGGTTCAGTGATCCGTTGCCGTCCGGTTGGCGTACTGAAAATGACCGACGAATCCGGTGAAGATGCAAAACTGGTTGCGGTACCGCACACCAAGCTGAGCAAAGAATACGATCACATCAAAGATGTGACCGACCTGCCGGAACTGCTGAAAGCGCAGATCACCCACTTCTTCGAACACTACAAAGATCTCGAAGCGGGCAAATGGGTGAAAGTTGACGGTTGGGACAACGCTGAAGCTGCTAAAGCTGAAATCGTTGCTTCCTTCGAGCGCGCGAAGAAGTAAGTTCGCGTTAGCTTAAAGCCCTGAACGCCAGCCCCTGGTTAGTAAGGGTTTTTTAATTTCTACTTTCTTTTCCCCCTCCCCTTCGCTGTTTTCTTTTTGACCTACCAGATTGGGTAGTCACATTTCATTTATCTTAATTGCGAATGAGATTAGATCTCATTATCATTCTCAGCATGTAAATAAATGTGAATAAAAGTCAATGAACCTCCACAATGTGAAGTCCCTGAAACGCTATTCCTGCGTGGCTCTCGCCACAGCACTGTTATTTACCAGCCTGTCCAGCGTGGCGCAGACGCTACCTGAGCAAGATTTTCTGACCCGCGACGTTGGCAACGGCGTGTATGAACTGGCGGTTGATAGCCAGCAGAATGCGCTTTTTGCTGCCTCGTCGCCGTCGTTTGATAAAGATAAAACCAGCGGGCTTATCTATAAACTCGATCTGGAAAAGCTCACCACGACTGAAGTTATCGAAACCAGCCGTCGTGCCTTTGCCACTGCCCTGGATGCAGAAAACCAGGTGCTCTATGTCGGCAACACGCTGGAGGGTTCGGTCACGCTCATTGATACCCGCAGCGGTAAAGAGCTGGCGATACTGCAACTGAGCGAAGCCAAAAACCCGAAAGAAATTGTCCATACCCGCGAAATGGTGCTCGATAAACAGCATCACCGCCTGTACGTTTCCGGCGTGGCTGAAAAGGGCATTGTCTGGGTGGTGGATACGCAAAAGCGCGAGAAAATCGCCACCCTTGAAAACATGGGCCAGTATCCGACCGGTATGGCCGTAGATGCCAATAAGAACCGCCTGTATGTCGTAAATGGCCGCAACGAACTTATTACGCTGGATACCACTAACCATCAAATTATTAACCGCTTTAGTATTGAGCCAGGCAAAAAACATTTTTTCCTGAATATTGCTTTGGATGCAAAAAATAATCGCGCATTCCTGACCGATCCTGATTTAGCGGATGTACTGGTTGTTGATATTAATACCGGTAAGGTTATTGCCCCCATTAAGGTTATCAACTCCCTGGCAGTGATATATAACGAAAAGCGCCAGGAAGTGTATATCACCCACCGTAATGCAAAGCGCATCAGCATTGTGGACAGCAAGACTTATCAGGTAAAACAAAGCATTGAAACCAATGCGTTACCTAACAGCCTGGCGCTCTCGTCTGATGCCAACACCCTGTATGTCAGCGTCAAACAGCCGGAAAAAATGACCGGTGTGAAGCCCGACTACGTGATGCAAATCGACCTCTCCAAATATTAATAATTAAAAACGCTTCTGACACCTTGCAGCTTTTCTGGGCTGCAAGGTGATGCTTTTATTTTTTACTTTTCAGGTGTCTATATTATGAAAACGCGTCAACTTATTACGCTGACAGGGATCGTTGCATTCTCAGGCGGTGTTATTTTCCCCACTCAGGCAGAAGAACTCACCGAAACCTCACGCAATAGCGAAGATGAAATGGTGATCACCGCATCCGGGTTCTCGCAGCAAAAGCGCGAAGCGCCGGCCACCATTTCCGTTATCGATCGTAAAACGCTGGATATTCAGCCGGACCGTAGCATTGGTGAAGCGATTAAAAACCTTCCTGGCGTCTCGGTCACCAACAGCAGCGGTATGAACGCTGGCAGCATTATGATCCGCGGCATGGACCCGTCCTATACCGCGTTTATGGTCAACAGCGTCAAACAAAATACCGGTGAATCTCGCCCTTACGGACATGACATCGGTACTGAAGCCAACTTCTTACCGCCGATGGAGGCCATTGAGCGTATCGAAGTTATCCGCGGGCCCATGTCCTCGCTGTACGGATCAGATGCCATCGGCGGTGTGGTCAACGTGATTACCAAAAAACCGTATGGCGCAAAAGAGTGGACGACGGCAATTGCCGCCAATACCTGGCTTCAGGAACACCAGTATTTGGGTAATACCAGCCAGATGAATCTGTTTACCATGGGGCCGATTGTGCCCGATGTTCTCGGCCTTAGCGTAGCGGCCGACTGGCTTGACCGTCGCGATGACGATCGCAATAACTATTTCGGTAAACACAACCGTAAATCCGTTGATATGACGCTGGGCCTGGCCGCTAGCGAAAATAACCTGTTCGACCTCAATGTGGTCACCGGTGAGCAGGAGAAAAACCGTACCCAGAAGCGCGGCGCGCCGTGGTCATGGCTGTTCGATCGTAACGCCGCCACCCTAACGCATACCGGCTGGTATGCCGACGACACCATTGCAACGACCAACTACATAAACTATGAAAAAGGCCGTTCGAAGTACGTTTATGACGGCCAGTCGCCGCAGTATGTGCAGATGGAGAACTACGTCGCTAATTCGCAAACCACCTTCACGCTCGACAACCATAAACTGACCGTTGGGGCGAATTTCACCCGCGAAGAGCTGAATGACCGCTTTGATGTGGCCAACAAAACGCTGCCCGGATCTGAGCCAGTGACAAAAATCAGCCGTAACGGTTGGGCATTGTTTGCTGAAGACGGCTGGAGCATTGACGACTTTATCCTGACTACATCAGCGCGTATGGACCAGGATGATAACTTTGGCACACATATTACGCCGAAAATGTACGGTAACTGGGCCTTCAGCAATGACTGGGCGCTGAAGGGCGGCGTTTCCGCTGGTTATAAAAAACCTGAGCTGCGTGCGACATCCAGCGACTTTGTCACCCCATACGGCTCGACCGTACCTTATCCCTTCCTGACCGTCGGTAACGACGATCTGAAACCAGAACAAAGCGTTAACTCTGAGCTGGGTCTCTACTGGACGGGGAATGCGCTGTCACTGGATAGCACCGTCTTCTATACGCAGTTCAAAGACAAAATTGCTGAACAAACCATTTGCGAAACTACATCGACGAATCAGTGCTCCGTGAATGGCTACAAGGCGGACTCCGTCAGTAAATACTTCAACGTCAGCAAGGCGGACGTGTACGGCATAGAACTGAATGCCGACTGGCAGATTAGCGCCGATGTAAAAGCCAACGCTAACTACACCTGGAACCATAGCGAACAGAAAAGCGGCGTAAACAAAGGCTACGCGCTCAACGATTACCCGCGCCATATGGCGAACCTGTCGCTGAACTGGGCGGCAACGCAGAGTCTGGACGTATGGAGTACGGTGAATTACCGCAGCAGTAACCGCAACAGCGGCAATAACTATAAGTACGATGACTACACGATGGTCGACGTAGGCGTACGTTATAAGCTCAATAAGCACACGCAGCTGATGGCAGGGATCTACAACGTGCTGGATGAAGATCCGAAACTGACGACTGCATGGAATGAATCCGCGCAGGTGGAAGGCCGCCGCTATAACCTCGGCGCGCGCGTGGAGTTTTAAGCCTTTAATAAACAACGCCACCCGAAGGCGGCGTTGTTTATTCTGGTAGGCGATATATCAGTACTGGTCTCTGTCTAACCAGTTACCGCTTTCAATCAGCGTTAAGCCATCAACCGGACGTTGGTACACGTACATCCATGCACTTCCGTACGGCGTTTGAATTAACTGGCGTGCGTATTCACCGCCGCGGGTACGCAGAGCGTCAAGCTCTGCCAGCGTGGCGTTATCAATACGATAAACTTCCCCGTGTACTGTTCCATTTCCCGGAACCGCGCCTGGATAGTGGCCCAGGCTGTACAACTGGTAGTTATCGATACTGAAATTTCCCAGCAACAGGGCATTGGTCATCCAGTGGCTGTTGCCTTGTTTGGTTCGTAAACTGCCGTAGACAAATATTCGCATTGCTAAAACTCGAACTGATAGAGCAAATCAAGTGCCTGATCTACGCCAGACACTGCTTCCAGATATAGCTTAGGCATCAGACGATAACGTAGCGTGAGTGTCGCTAAGGAGTCAAATATACCCACACCATATTTCACCTGCAGACCTGGCAGTACGTATCCGCTGACAACCACCTGAGATGAGTCGCCCACCCCTTGCGTGTCCAGTGCCAGATTGCTTACGCCAAATGTCTCCCCGATTTTACCCACAACCTGACCACTTTGTGCAACCCCCAGACCAATAAGCATTGAAGTCATCGCTGCGCTATCGCTCTGTTCGCTATCCAGCCCTTGTCCACGTAGCAGGTAGGAAAGCGCCATTTGCTGCGACATTGCCGGGTCGGAGAAGATCTCCGCCTTCGGTTCATCGGCGGTACCGGTGACGCGAACGCCAGCGATCACGTCGTCTTCGGTGGCATCCGGGTTACGAATTGCCTCGATGTTGAGCAACGGCTGATCCGGCGGACCGGAGAACAACAGCTCGCCCTTACGCACAATCAGATCCTGACCATAGGCGTGGAAGCGACCGCTCGGGATATTAATTTGCCCGTTAAGCCCCAGACCTTGCTTATCCTGCACCACTTTCAGATCGCCCGTCAGACGCGCTTTCAGACCAAAGGCGTCAAGACGCACGTTGTTACCGACGTGGATGTTCAGGTTGCTGTTGATCGGAATGCCGGCGGTCTGCGGTTTCTCGGGCTGCAGGTTGTTGTTAAGCATAACCATATCGCTGGAAACCCCAACCGCACTTTCCGGCAGGTCATGTACCACGATACGCGCCCACGGCACATCCACGTTGCCATCGAGAGTAAACAGGCTCGGCGTGGCTTCAAAGACCACGTCCGGCGATACGTCGAGGCGGACCATCGGCGGTACGGTAATACGTACCCTGCTGCCTTTAGCCGCAACGCGCGCCCGCCAGTTGTCTATCTGACTCCAGTCGGCATTGCCGCTCAGGTTAATTTCGCCCTGCTGCGTACGCACCACGCCCGCCAGCGTTGAGCGTGTTCCGGTGAAGTTAACGGCTAACTGGCTTGGCTGCATGTCAAACGGCATGAAGTTACCGTCAATATCCAGACCACTCAGTTGCAGCTGTCCAAGCAACTGCGGGCTTTGCACATCGCCGCCCAGCCGCAGGTTGGCGTTGATCATCCCTGCCGCTTTTTCACCGCGCGAGAAGATGGGGTTCACCATCGCCAGATTGAAGTTGCGAATATTGACGTTACCGCCCAGATTACGACGCCCTTGCGGGTCCGTTACCTGCACCTGCCCGTCAAACTGCCCGTTGTTGGTCAGACGAATCAGCCAGCCCAACTCGGCACGGTTATTGTGCAGGTCGGCGGTCAGATTCAGCGTTTCAAACGCCACGGGGAGCGGGGCATCATTCACGCTTTGCGTGACCTTCACGTTACGTCCGCTCAGGGTGACCTGCCCCTGTGGCAGCCCCTCTTTGGTAGTGTCCCAGCTCACATCAGCTTTGCCGGTGAACACACCGCTGGCCTGGGTTGTCTCCGGCATAAACGGTTTTAGCATCGCCAGGTCGAAGCGGTTAAGATTCACCACCGCGCGACCTTCTGCACCGGCATCAATGGTTTGTGGTACGCACAGCTCCGCATTCGGGTTGTTCCAGCAGTGCGGTCCGATACTAATTTTCTGTTCCTGATTACGATAATCCAGCGCGATAGCCCGGTTGAGCGACCACGGACCGACCGGCGTCTGGAAGCGGGTATTGCTTAACTCCCCTTTCCAGCGCTGTTCTTTGCGATCAAAGCTCCCGGCAAGATCCAGTTGCCCGGAAACCGGCTCACCCTGAATACGTAACTGCAGTTCATGCTGCTTTTCACTGCCTTTGGCGTTGAGCGTTACCAGACCAATATTCACGTCAGGTTGTACAATTCGCTCTACGCGAACGTTGAGATTACCGGCGATTTGCTCGGCCGATTTCACATCGCCTTCGACGCGAACCTGAGCAACGGAAAGCTCCTGCCAGCGCAGACCACGGGCGGTAATATCCGCCAGCAGCTGTGGTGCTTCAACCGTACCGCGAACTTTTACCAGCCCTTTCGCCGTACCGCCCAGCCCCGGCAGCGCGTTATCCAGGCTTGGGGCATCAATCGTCGCGTCGAGGTTGAGGTCTTTAACCCCCAGCTCGCCTTTTACGTCCGCACTGTTACGTCCCAGTTCCAGATGCAGGCCCGGAATCGTCCACTGCAGGTAGCTGTTCCCCTTCAGCGAACCGTTCACATTGACCTTGTTCTGCTTCACGTTGCCGGTCAGCTTCAGCTCCGGAACCTCCATCTGCCAGCTTCCGCCGTACAGACTGCCGCGCGTTTTCACCAGGCCATTCAGTTTTGACGGCCAGTCCGGGATCGCTTTCGCGGTATTGATACCATCCAGCGTTAGCTCCCCGCGCCAGCTGATCGCCTGCTGCCAGTCCACCAGCGCTTTCAGCTCGGTTTTCCCTTCCAGCGCCGCAACGCTGAGTTTGTCGAGATTGATCTGCTGCTCGTTGCCTTTGGCGTCCAGCGTGATAGTAGCTGGAGGAATATCCTGACCTTTCACGGCGGTACGCATCGACAGCGTATAGTCGGTCATCTTGCCGGTCAGTTTGAGCTTGATGTCATCGGCCTGGAACTGTTTCTCACCGGTAAACGGCCAGTAAACCTGCTTACTCACCACCTCAATGTTGAGCGGCAATCCGGCTTCTGCCAGGCGCGTCTGCGCACGCAGGTCCATATCTACCGGACCAGACAGATTGACGCCGACTTCCAGCTGTTCGCGCAGCGCGCCGCCAACCTTCAGCTTCACCTTTTCGCCTTTTAATGGATCGACGTTCAGCGTGCTGTTGAGGGTAATATCCACCGGCCATGTGTTGGTGAGCTGCGCCGTACCGCTGGCTTTTACCGTTCCCTGATTCGAGTCGATATCCAGCGCGTCGAGCTTCATGTTGCCGTCAATGCTGCTCACTTTCAGCAGCATACTATGTACTGTTAAATCCGTATCCCCGGTCACGCGCAGCTGCTCGCCGCGAAACTCTTCAATATTGAGATTGAGCGGCAGATGGACATCTGTCATTTCCGGCAGTACCGGCTTTGAGAACAGATCTTTTAGCGTTTCACCGAGCGGTTTTTCATCCGGCTGCGGGTTTTGAATCTTCGGTTCGACAACCTCTTCCTGTGCCACTTCCGCCACTTTAGGCAGAGCAATCAGCAGCCCCTGTAATGACGTTGGCTTCAACGTCAGCGTTTTTTCCTGCCAGTTCAGGCCGGAGGTAAAATCCAGCACCGAAACCGTGGTGTCATCGATTTTGATATTGATGTTGTTAAGCGCCACGCGCGAAAGCGTGATTGGGTAAGGCGTGGAAAGGTTGAGCGGACCGCTCTCTTCTTCTTCAACCGGCGCAGATGGCGGCATCTTTTTGCTGTCGATCGCCACGTTGATGTTTTTCAGCGCCAGATCGTTGACGCACAGGCTGCTGTCCCACAGGCAGTTAAGCCCCACGGCCAGATGCACTTCACCAGCATTCACCGCCACGCCAGGCTGGTCGTAACGAATATTTTTGAGCGATAGATCCCGCCAGCCGCCGGTGACCTGACCAATTTCCAGACCCGGAACCCAACGATTAGCCGCTTTGAAGATCAGATGCAGGCCCGAGGTGGTGCCAACGAGGAACGCCACCGTGCCTAACAGCAGCAGGATAAAAATCAGCACGCCGAGGCTTATCTTCTTCCATAAACTCATAATTCAGGCCCCAGACCGATGTAAAACTGTAAACCATGTTCATCTTTGTCGCCGACCGGGACGGCAAAGTCGAGCTTGATAGGTCCGACCGGCGATTGCCAGCGTACGCCGACCCCGGCGCCGGTTTTGAAATCGCTTTTGCGGATATCGCTGACCGCTTCACCGCTATCGACAAACATTGCGCCCCACCATTTTCCGGTCACGTTGTACTGATATTCCAGCGAGCCGGTCGCCAGCTTCGAGGCCCCTTTCAGCTTGCCGTCGCTGCCTTCAGGCGAAATAGATTTGTATTTGTAACCACGAATGCTGCGATCGCCCCCGGCGAAGAAACGCAGATCCGGCGGCACTTTGTCGAAGTCGCCGGTTTCAATCCAGCCGAGGTTGCCGCGCATCACAAAGCGGTGCCTGTCGTACAGCGTGCGGATCCAGACGTTTTGCGCCTGGAAGACGGAGAAATCAACATCTGAACCCCAGGCGGTGTTCGAGTAATCAATAGAGTAGCGCTGGGAATCGCCCCAGACAGGCATCAGGCCGCCGCGTGAACGCGTCCGGCTGATCATCACGCCCGGATAGAGCAGCATAGTGGTGTTGGTGACGTTACCCTGCGTAAAGTGGTCGAGGCTCCAGCGCAGGTTAATCGCGCGCTGCCAGCCGCTGGAGAGGTCCCAGTAACGGGAAACCGCAAGCGTTGTGGAATCCTGCTCGGTGTCGTTTAAATCGGTACGCTTAAAGCCGCCCTGTACCAGGTAATACTGTTCCAGCGGGTTCTTTAACAGCGGCATTTTATAGCTGAAATCAAGCACCTGCTCTGGCGCCGAGATACTGGCGCTGGTCGTCAGGCTGTGCCCGTAGGAGTTCATCCACGGTTTTTTCCACGAGGTCTTCACCCGTGGCCCGACGTCAGTTGAATAACCGACCCCGGTTTCGATAGTGTTTTCGGTTCGCGGTGAGACCACGCCTTTCAGCGGCAGCACCTTGGTTTTGCGGGCTTTATCAAATTCTGGCGCGACAACCACAGAATTAAACCATCCGGTCGCCGACAGACGACGGTTCAGTTCGCCCAGATCTTTCGACTCGTACTCTTCACCTTCTTTAAAGGGCACCAGATTTTGCAGATACTCATCGCGAATTTGCGAGCCTTCAAAGGTGACATGCCCAAAGCGATAGCGTTCGCCGCTGTTGTAATCGATATCCCAGAACGCCTGGCGGCGCTCAAGCGCTATCCCGAGCTGGCTTTTATTAAATTCACTGTCGAAATAACCTTTACGCAGCGCCACGCTGGTGAGTGACTTTTTGAAGTTGTCATAGTCCCCCTGATTCAGCACGGTGCCGATTGCCGGGCGCGTTTTCAGCAGATCCAGATAATCTTTATCCGTACGCGCGCCACCGCGCAAAATCACCTCAGTGCCACCAATCAGCACCGGCTCGCCGGGGGTCACTTTGGCAATCAGCACCTGGCGGCCTTTTGCCGGCGGTGGACGCAGCTCAAAATCGATGGTCGGCTCAAAGTAGCCCAGCGCTTTTAGCCCTTCGCGGATGGCATCATCAACGCGCGCACGAAAGCGTCGGTCTGGAGTGACTTCATCACTTTGAATCGTGGAGAGCTGCGCACGGACGTTTTTCTCCAGCGGTCCTGATAATCCTTCGACCTGTAAGCGAACATTCGCGGCGGCGGCGGAGCCACTTAAGCACAGTAATCCCACCCAACATAACTGACGGATATGTGGCACATTTTCTCCTGAATATCCTTTTTTCCCACCCCTGGAAAAAAATACTATGCCGTTCCTCGGCTTAACAAAAAATCAACAATAAGAGTTGAAAAACAGACGACAACCCAAATATTTCTTATGTTTAACTCTAGACGTATTCACGCCGTTTATTGTGGGCAAAGACGCGTCTCGTTACAACCTTAACCCAAATGACTGATTTCGGGAGAACGGCCATGAGTTTATTTGATAGAAAGCATCTTGTTACTCAAGCAGATGCGCTACCTGGACGCAACACCCCGATGCCAGTGGCAACGCTGCATGCGGTTAACCAACATTCGATGACCAACGTGCCCGACGGTATGGAAATAGCGTATTTCGCCATGGGATGTTTCTGGGGCGTTGAGCGTTTATTTTGGTCATTGCCAGGGGTCTACAGCACAGCGGCCGGGTACACCGGCGGCTACACCCCAAACCCAACCTATCGTGAAGTGTGTTCTGGCGATACCGGGCATGCCGAAGCGGTACGCATCGTCTATGACCCGCATGTTATCAGCTACGAACAACTGCTGCAGGTGTTCTGGGAAAATCACGACCCGGCTCAAGGCATGCGTCAGGGGAACGACCAGGGCACGCAGTATCGCTCCGCCATTTACCCGTTAACGCCGGAACAAACCGCCGCCGCACAGGCCAGCCTTGAACGTTTTCAGGCAGCAATGACCGCCGCAGGCGACGAGCGCACCATTACCACGGAAATCACTACGGCAACCCCGTTCTATTATGCCGAGGACGATCACCAGCAGTATCTGCACAAAAATCCTTACGGTTACTGTGGCATTGGTGGTATTGGTGTTTGCCTGCCCCCACAAGGATAATTTCCCCCTCTGGCGACTTTACAGTACCTTACGCTATACTAGCTTCTGAATTTACCGGCTCACTTCCACGAGCCGGTTTTCAATGAATATTCCATTGGATTTATACTCTAAGGATTTCGAGTTGCAGGCAGGCGGCAAACTCGTGAATCCCCAGGAGCATAGAGAACTATGTGACTGGGGTGAATGAGTGCAGCTAACGCACCTGCAGCTTGAAAGACGACGAGTATCAACTTCTCCCTTCCGAGGATCTGACCCGAACGGTCGGATAAGATATGTTAAACAGTATTTTAGTCATTCTCTGCCTGATCGCCGTGAGTGCGTTTTTCTCGATATCTGAGATCTCGCTTGCTGCATCACGCAAAATAAAACTTAAACTACTTGCCGATGAAGGCAACGTAAACGCACAACGTGTTTTGAAGATGCAGGAAAACCCCGGCATGTTTTTTACCGTCGTGCAAATTGGCCTTAACGCGGTCGCCATTCTCGGCGGTATCGTCGGTGATGCAGCATTCTCTCCGGCGTTTTACAGCCTTTTCTCGAAGTACTTCGCTCCAGAGCTGTCCGAACAGTTAAGCTTTATTCTGTCGTTCTCGCTGGTTACTGGCCTGTTCATCCTGTTCGCGGATTTAACCCCGAAACGCATCGGTATGATTGCGCCAGAAGCTGTGGCTTTGCGTATCATCAACCCGATGCGCTTCTGCCTGCTGGTCTTCCGCCCGCTGGTGTGGTTCTTTAACGGTCTGGCAAACAACATTTTCCGTCTGTTTAAGATCCCAATGGTGCGTAAAGACGACATCACCTCGGACGACATTTACGCCGTGGTCGAAGCGGGTGCGCTGGCGGGTGTTCTGCGCAAGCAGGAGCATGAGCTGATTGAAAATGTATTCGAACTGGAATCCCGTACCGTCCCGTCTTCAATGACCTCGCGCGAGAATATTATCTGGTTCGATCTCCATGAAGATGAGCAAAGCCTGAAGAACAAGGTGGCGGAACATCCGCACTCCAAATTCCTGGTGTGTAACGAAGATATCGACCACATCATTGGTTATGTTGATTCAAAGGATCTCCTCAACCGCGTACTGGCGAACCAAAGCATGGCGCTGAACAGCGGCGTACAGATCCGCAATACGCTGATCGTCCCGGACACGCTGACGCTCTCTGAAGCGCTGGAAAGCTTCAAGACCGCAGGCGAAGACTTTGCCGTCATCATGAACGAGTACGCGCTGGTGGTGGGGATTATCACCCTCAACGACGTTATGACGACGCTGATGGGCGATCTGGTAGGTCAGGGTCTGGAAGAGCAGATTGTGGCACGTGATGAAAACTCATGGTTAGTCGACGGCGGTACGCCGATTGATGACGTGATGCGCGTGCTGGATATCGACGAGTTCCCGCAGTCCGGCAACTATGAAACCATTGGTGGTTTTATGATGTTTATGCTGCGTAAAATCCCGAAACGCACCGACTCGGTGAAGTATTCAGGCTACAAATTTGAAGTGGTGGATATCGATAACTACAAGATCGATCAGCTGCTGGTGACGCGTCTGGACAGCAAACCTACTGTTCTGGTACCAAAACTGCCAGATGCAAAAGAAGAGGCAAAGGCATCTTAACGCCTTACAGAAACATCAACGGCTCCCATCAGGAGCCGTTTTTTTAACTACTGCATAGCACTTTGATCAAGCCATCTCAGTTTGCAGACGCAAGACCTGACGGTTAACTTCGGACATCACGGAAAAATGCAGTTTGTCCTTCACTTTTGGGATAAGAATCTTACCCTTATCAAATTCAAAAGCGCCTACATCCTTGATATATAACCGTCCACGAAACAGGATCTTCACGTACTTCGCCACCTGCAGCGGGTTGTATCGTTGGAAAATTTTCATTGTTGTCTCCTGCTGAGCATTACGCCTTTGCGGTACCACAATCGGTCCGACAATCCTCAGGCGCAAATTTTAATGCCCTATGACTATAGACTATCTCGTTGATGTTTCCAGCGTGTATAAGTTTATTTACCTTCAAGTTACAATTATTCAGAATTATCTTTTCAACGCTTCGCTGTCTTCAGTATAAGCCTTCATTTTTCGCAGGATTTGTGCGCCCGTCCGCAAACTGGCATCGCGCTTGCGGGAAAAAGCATCATTCGCACATATGATTAAATTCCAGACCCAAGTGGTCGGATCACCTGCAAAATAAAAGAAAGAAGGAAAACCTATGACCTTACGAAAACTGCTGGCGCTGTCGTGCCTGCTACTGCCGATGATTGCCTCCGCACATAAGTTTGAGACTGACCAGCGCGTACCGCCGGTGGGGATCGCCGATCGTGGCGAACTGATTCTCGATAACGATAAGTTTAGCTACAAAAGCTGGAATAGCGCGCAGTTGCCAGGCAAAGTGCGAATTGTGCAACACATTGCCGGACGCACCTCCGCCAAAGAGAAAAATGCGACGCTGATCGAGGCAATCAAAGCCGCCAACCTGCCGCACGACAAATACCAGACCACCACTATCGTCAACACGGATGACGCCATTCCCGGTTCCGGTATGTTTGTGCGCAGCAGTCTGGAGAGCAATAAGAAGCTCTACCCGTGGTCGCAATTCATTGTCGACAGCAATGGCATTGCGCGTAAAGCCTGGCAACTGGATGAAGAGAGCTCCGCTATCGCCGTACTCGACAAGGACGGACGCGTGCAGTGGGCAAAAGATGGCGCATTAACGCAGGAAGAGGTGCAGCAGGTAATTGCCCTGCTGCACAAATTACTCAGTAAATAGAGACGCGGAAGCCGGGGTTGAGGAACGATTCACGTGGGGTGTAATCCAGAGGTTTCCCCTGCCAGTCGTGAACGTGCGCTCCGGCTGCGGCTGCAACGGCATGGCCAGCGGCGGTATCCCACACGTTGGTTGGCCCAAAACGCGGATACAGCTGTGCGTGCCCTTCCGCCACCAGGCAGAACTTCAGCGATGAGCCAATCGACGTGGTCTGGTGCTCACCCAACTGTTGCAGATATTCTTTTAACTCATTGTCGGCATGCGAGCGGCTAATGACCACCAGCGGCGGACGCGCGTCACGAACCTGAATTTGTTTGCGTACGCCGCACTCTTCTTTCCACGCTTTACCTTCTGCTGCGCTGTACATCACTTTCATTACCGGCGCGTAAACCACGCCCAGAACCGGCTTTCCTTTCTCGATCAGCGCAATATTGACGGTAAATTCACCGTTACGCTTAATGAACTCTTTGGTCCCGTCCAGCGGGTCCACCAGCCAGTAGCGCTGCCAATGCTGGCGAACATCCCAGCCAGGAGGCGCCTCTTCAGACAGAACCGGAATATCCGGCGTCAGCGCCAGTAATCCTTCGAGGATCACCGTATGTGCGGCGATATCTGCCGCCGTAACCGGAGAATCATCCTGCTTGCTGGTAATCTCCATCGGTTTGATTCCATCGTAGACCTGCATAATGGCATCGCCCGCGTTCCGTGCAAGCTGGCATACATGTTCTAGCATTCTCCACCTCGTTTCTGTCAGTGGTGTTAACTCGTTGTTTTACTTATACCCGATCGTCAGGGGATCCGCCAACTGTGATAGCGTCTGCGGTTTTAAACGCTATATTCATGTCATGATTCACAGTTCTGTAAGCAAGAAGATTTATATACATTTTCTTTTGTGGCTTAGATCTTAAAAGGATGCCCCTGATGATTAAGTTTAGTGCAACGCTTCTGGCAACGCTGATTGCAGCCAGCGTCAATGCCGCGACCGTCGATCTGCGTATAATGGAAACCACTGATTTGCATAGCAATATTATGGATTTCGATTATTACAAAGATACACCGACAGAAAAATTCGGTCTGGTACGTACGGCAAGTTTGATCAACGCTGCGCGTGGTGAAGTCAAAAACAGCGTGCTGGTTGATAATGGCGATCTGATTCAGGGTAGCCCGCTCGGGGATTACATGGCGGCCAAGGGGCTGAAAGCGGGCGAAACTCACCCGGTATATAAGGCGCTGAATACCCTGGATTACGCGGTGGGTAACCTCGGCAACCATGAATTCAACTACGGTCTGGAGTATCTGCACAACGCGCTAGCCGGAGCGAAGTTCCCTTACGTTAACGCCAATATCATCGACGTGAAGACCAAAAAGCCGCTGTTTACGCCTTACTTGATCAAAGACACTGAAGTGGTCGACAAGGAAGGGAACAAGCAGACGCTGAAGATTGGCTATATCGGCTTTGTTCCACCGCAGATTATGACCTGGGATAAAGCCAACCTCAGCGGCAAAGTCACGGTGAACGACATTACGGAAACTGCACGCAAATACGTTCCGGAAATGAGAGAAAAAGGCGCCGATGTTGTGGTGGTGGTTGCTCACTCCGGGCTTTCTGCCGACCCATATCAAACGATGGCGGAAAACTCCGTTTATTACCTCAGCGAAGTACCGGGCGTGGATGCCATTATGTTTGGTCACGCTCACGCCGTCTTCCCGGGTAAAGACTTTGCCAATATTAAAGGCGCAGATATCACAAAAGGTACGCTGAATGGGGTTCCTGCGGTGATGCCGGGTATGTGGGGCGATCACCTGGGCGTGGTGGATTTAGTGTTGAATAACGACAGCGGTAAATGGCAGGTCACTCAGGCGAAAGCCGAGGCGCGCCCGATCTATGACGCCGCAGCCAAAAAATCACTGGCAGCAGAAGACAAAAAAATCGTTGAGATCCTGAAAGCCGATCACGACGCCACGCGTGAGTTTGTCAGCAAACCGATCGGTAAATCCGCCGACAACATGTACAGCTATCTGGCGCTGGTACAGGATGACCCGACCGTACAGGTGGTGAACAACGCGCAGAAAGCCTATGTGGAACACTTTATTCAGGGCGATCCGGATCTGGCAAAACTGCCGGTACTTTCCGCCGCCGCGCCGTTTAAGGTCGGTGGACGCAAGAACGATCCGGCAAGCTTCGTAGAAGTCGAAAAAGGCCAGTTAACCTTCCGTAACGCCGCTGATTTGTATCTCTATCCCAACACTCTGGTGGTGGTGAAAGCCAGCGGTAAAGAGGTGAAAGAGTGGCTGGAATGTTCCGCCGGGCAGTTCAATCAGATTGATATCCACAGCAGCAAACCACAGTCGTTGATTAACTGGGATGGCTTCCGTACCTATAATTTCGACGTGATTGACGGCGTGAATTATCAGATTGATGTTTCACAACCCGCCCGCTACGACGGTGAATGTCAGACCATTAACCCGAAAGCGGAACGTATTAAAAATCTGACCTTTAACGGCAAACCAATCGATCCGAATGCCACCTTCCTCGTCGCGACCAACAACTACCGCGCCTACGGCGGTAAGTTTGCCGGAACCGGCGACAGCCACATCGCGTTTGCTTCTCCGGATGAAAACCGCTCGGTGCTGGCCGCGTGGATTGGTGCTGAGACGAAGCGTGCCGGTGAAATTCACCCGGCGGCAGATAACAACTGGCGTCTGGCGCCAATTCATAGCGATACACCACTGGATATTCGCTTTGAAACATCACCGTCTGACAAAGCCGCGGCATTTATTAAAGAGAAAGGCCAGTATCCGCTGAAGAAAGTCGCGACCGATGACATCGGTTTCGCTATTTATCAGCTGGATTTAAGTAAGTAATTTTCGTGCCGGATGCGGCGCAATAGCGTCTTATCCGGCCTACAAAACTACGCAGCCCGTTCGTCCCGCTGCGCTAAAACTTGCGGCAAATTCAGTTCTATCCAGTCCGCCAGCGCGGCGACTTTATCGCTCACCTGCTCACCCAACGGCGTCAGGCTATACTCCACGTGCGGCGGTACCACCGGATACGACACCCGATTGATAAACCCGTCATGCTCTAACGCTTGCAGGGATTGCGCCAGCATCTTTTCACTGACCCCGCCCATCTTACGGCGCAAATCGCTGAAACGGTGCGTACCGTCGCGCAGCGCCACCAGAATCAACACGCCCCAGCGGCTGGTGACGTGTTTTAACACCTCACGGGAGGGACACTGTTCGGCAAACAAGTTGCCATCGCGTAACTGCTGGGAGAGCGTCGAAGCTGTCATTTTCATACTAACCTTTTTGTGCGTACTTACTAAAAGTAAGTTTAGGTGTTAGCGTGATTAAACACAAGACCAATACCAAGGAGTCACCCCATGATCGCAATTACCGGCGCCACCGGCCAACTGGGCCAACACGTTATTGAATCTCTGCTGAAAACCGTTCCTGCCAGCCAGATTGTGGCAATTGTGCGTAATCCCGCTAAAGCGACGGCGCTTAGCCAGCAGGGCATTACCGTTCGTCAGGCGGATTACAGCGATGAAGCCGCCTTTACAACTGCCTTACAGGGTATCGACAAGCTACTGCTGATCTCCTCCAGCGAAGTGGGACAACGTGCCCCGCAGCATCGTAACGTGATCAACGCAGCGAAAGCCGCGCACGTGAAATTCATCGCCTACACCAGCCTGCTGCACGCCGACACCTCCCCGCTGGGGCTGGCTGATGAGCATGTGGCAACCGAGAAGATGCTGGCTGAATCCGGTATCGCCTACGCGCTGCTGCGTAACGGCTGGTACACCGAAAACTATCTCGCCAGCGCACCGGCTGCACTGGAACATGGCGTGTTTATCGGGGCTGCAGGTGAAGGCAAAATTGCCTCAGCGACCCGCGCCGACTATGCCGCTGCCGCCGCACGCGTCATCAGTGAAGACGGTCATTCCGGTAAAACCTATGAGCTGGCGGGCGACGCAGGCTGGACCCTGAGCCAGTTGGCTGCCGAGCTGGCAAAACAGAGTGGTAAAAAAGTGGTGTATCAGAACCTGAGCGAAGCAGATTTTGCCGCCGCGCTAAAAGGTGTAGGCCTGCCTGCCGGGCTGGCGGACATGCTGGCTGACTCAGACACTGGCGCCTCCAAAGGTGGTCTGTTCGACGACAGCCATACGCTGAGCAAACTGATTGGTCGCCCGACAACCTCGTTGGCTGACAGCGTCAAAGGCATCGTGTAAGTGTTAAAAATTAGTTAATTGTGGTGGCATCCCCGCGCATCCTCTCTGATAATGACAGGATGATGCGTGGGGAGAGAAAACGTGCAAGGTGTACCTGAGCAGTTTATTGATGAGAAAGACAGCGCCCGCTTTCGCCATCTGGCGCAGGTGCCGGGCGTTGAGCTGTATCATGCACACATCTCGCGTTACGCTTTCGAGCCGCACACCCATGAAGCGTTTGGCATTGGCGCGATAGAAGCCGGAGCCGAACGTTTTCGTTATCGCGGCACGCAGTATGTTGCCCCCGCCCATTCCGTCGTCACCATGAATCCCGATGAGCTGCATACCGGCGAAGCCGAAACCGCCGACGGCTGGCGCTATCGGATGATTTACCTTGAACCCGACCTTCTGGAAGAGGTCACCGGGATCCGCCACTGGTGGTTTCATGACGTAACGCGTCACGATCCGCTGCGCTCGCGCCAGATCTGCTCGCTGATCCACGGCCTGTGGAACACGGAGGATCCGCTGGCGCAAAAAGGACTCCTACTCGATCTGATCGACACGTTCCAGCCGCTGGCCCGCCATGCGCCGGTATTGCCGGAGGGGGCGCATCGCTTTGAACGGGTACGCGAGTATCTGCATGATAATTATATGCATCCGGTCACGCTCGACGAGCTGGCGCGGGTTGCATCGCTGAGTCCCTGGCATTTTCAGCGCCAGTTTAAGTCTCATTTCCACGTCACGCCGCACCAGATGCTGATGGCGATCCGGCTGTGGCGAGCCAAAGGTTTTCTCACTTACGGTATGCCCGCCGCAGAGGTCGCCGCCGCAACCGGCCTCACCGACCAGTCGCATCTCACCCGCGCGTTTACCCATCGCTACGGCATTACGCCGGTACGTTATCAGAAACAAGTCGTCCGGCGTTGATCAGCAATCTCATACAATACGGCAGCATTTTTCCTGCCTACACTCGACTTATTGTTAAACGATGTGGATGTCCAAAATGATTAGCGGTGTGTTGTATGCCCTGTTGGCCGGGCTGATGTGGGGATTAATTTTTGTTGGACCGCTGATCGTACCGGAATACCCAGCGGTATTGCAGTCGATGGGGCGTTATCTGGCGCTGGGGCTGATCGCATTGCCGATTGCCTGGCTGGGACGTGCGCGCCTGCGTCAACTCGTGCGGAAAGACTGGGTAACTGCGCTGACGCTAACAATGATGGGGAATCTGATTTATTACGTTTGCCTGGCAAGCGCCATCCAGCGCACCGGCGCACCGGTCTCCACAATGATTATTGGTACATTACCGGTGGTGATCCCAGTCTTCGCTAACCTACTCTACAGCCAGCGTGACGGCAAATTATCATGGTGGCGTCTGTCGCCTGCGCTGGTATTGATTGGTATAGGACTGCTGTGCGTGAATATCTCGGAGCTGAATCAGGGGTTACCAGACTTTAGTGGCTGGCGTTATGGTTCCGGCATCGCGCTGGCGCTTGTCTCGGTGGTGTGTTGGGCATGGTATGCGCTGCGTAATGCCCGCTGGCTGCGCGAGAATCCGGATAAGCACCCGATGATGTGGGCGACGGCCCAGGCTTTGGTAACGTTGCCCGTTTCTCTGCTCGGTTATATTGCCGCCTGCCTGTGGCTGAACGGGCAAACGCCGGACTTCGCTCTGCCCTTCGGTCCGCGTCCGGGTGTGTTTATCGGCCTGATGATAGCCATTGCGGTATTGTGTTCGTGGGTTGGCGCACTGTGCTGGAACGTCGCCAGCCAAAAATTACCGACGGTGATCCTCGGCCCGCTGATTGTCTTCGAAACGCTGGCTGGCCTGTTGTACACCTTTATTCTGCGCGAGGAATTTCCACCTCTGCTGACGGTAAGCGGAATAGCACTGCTGATGGTTGGGGTGGTGATAGCCGTCAGAGCCAAGCCGCAGAAACCGAGCGTCGTGGTGGTTTCACAATCATAATATGCCGGATGGCGCTGCTTATCCGGCCTACAAGGACTGTACGATCTCATGTAGGCCGGATCAGGCGTTTACGCCGCCATCCGGCGCGACACTTTAAACACCGCTACCGTCTGGTTCAACCGCGCGGCCTGCTCTTCAAGCGCGGCAGCGGCGGAAGCGGACTCTTCTACCAGCGAGGCGTTTTGCTGCGTGACGCGATCCATTTCGGCAACCGCCAGGCCTACCTGATCGATACCCCGACTTTGTTCATCAGAAGCTGAGGCAATCTCCCCCATGATGTCGGTCACGCGGGTCACGGCGCTAACTATTTCCGCCATCGTTTCTCCCGCTTCATGCACCAGCGCCGTACCGGCATTGACCCGATTCCCTGAGTCATCAATCAGCGCTTTGATCTCCTTCGCCGCCTGAGCGCTACGCTGCGCCAGCGTCCGAACCTCGCCTGCGACCACGGCAAATCCGCGCCCCTGCTCGCCCGCACGCGCCGCTTCCACCGCCGCGTTTAGCGCAAGGATATTGGTCTGGAAGGCAATACCGTCGATAACATTGGTAATTTGCGCGATTTTGCTGGAACTGGTGGCGATTTCATCCATCGTACGCACCACGCTATCGACAACGGTTCCGCCTTTTTGCGCCGTCTGTGAAGCATTTTTTGCCAGACTGGTCGCCTGACGCGCGTTATCTGCGTTCTGTCTCACGGTTGCGGTAAGTTGTTCCATGCTGGCTGCGGTCTCTTCCAGAGAGGCAGCCTGCTGCTCGGTACGTGAAGAGAGATCGTTACTGCCTGCGGCGATTTCACCCGCGCCGGTATAGATGGTATCAGCCCCGTCACGCACCACGCTGACCGTATTCGCCAGCGCCTGCTGCATGTCACGGACGTTGCTTGCCAGCAGCGCCATTTCATTACTGCCGTCGGCGCTGATGGGGTGCGTCAAATCGCCTGCGGCAATGTGGCGAATATGTCCCATCACCTCGTGGAGCGGCTTGAGCAGCACTCGCTGCATCGCCAGCCAACTGGCGATAATCACGGTGACGACAATCAGCATCACCGCGGACAGCAGCCAGATTATCTTCTGGTAATCACTCTCATTGTCCTGCACTCCGGCAGTGGCCAGCGCCGTTTGCGCGCTACGCCATTGCCGATAAACTTCCTGCATGGCCGTTTGCTTTTGCTCGGCATTCTGCTTGAACATCTCTTCCAGCTTTCCTTCAGCCAGCAGCGCGTTCATTTTTGCCAGCGTCGCAGAATAGATGCCGTACTGCTCTTCCAGTCGATCGGCCAGATGCTCATCCAGCCCCGGCGTTTCCGGCAGAGCGTAGTATTTATCGTAATGCTCTTTCGATTCGGCCAACAGGCGATTTGCCGTGTTCACCAGCTCCTGCAACTGACCGCCGTTAATATCGCTGGCCATCGTTCCCTGTAAACGCAGCATGCCCCGGTTGAGCGTGACGCGAGCCTGGTTCAGGCTAATCCACGCATCGGTAAACTCGGCCACGTTCTGGCTGGAAAGTTGAGACACGTTAAAGTTCTGTTTATCGTTATTGAGTGCGCCAATAAAGACGCCTGCGGAGATGAGCTGCATTGCGCCCAGCGCGAGTAGCACGGTGATAAGTAAGGTTATCACTTTGATTCGTTTGAACATCTGTTGCCTTTTATTATGCAGGTATTGTCTGAGGTCTAACTATCGGCAGCGGCGTGCGCTTATTTAATCCTGTCGTGCGGATTTTTTCGCCGTATCTCTCCTTTCCAATAAGATTCAGCATCTTAACGAGATAAGAAATTTTCGTGACGTCCATCACAAAATACCCCACCCCGAAAGGGTTATATCCTTCGCCATAAGTTGCATTTAAAATACACCTTATATTATTGAGAATGAGGTAACGGCAATGTCTTATCGCGATCAACCTTTAGGTGAACTGGCGCTCTCTATTCCTCGCGCTTCGGCCCTGTTTCGTAAATACGATATGGATTACTGCTGCGGCGGTAAGCAAACGCTGGCACGCGCTGCCGCGCGTAAAGAGCTGGATTTAGACGTTATTGAGGCGCAGCTCGCGCAGCTGGCTGAACAGCCGCTGGAGAAAGACTGGCGTACCGTGGCTCTGGCTGAAATCATCGACCATATCATCGTGCGTTATCACGACAGACACCGCGAACAGCTGCCGGAGCTGATCCTGCAGGCCACTAAAGTTGAACGCGTTCACGCAGACAAACCGAACGTACCGCGCGGTCTGGCGAAAAACCTGACCATGCTGCATGAAGAGCTGTCCAGCCACATGATGAAAGAAGAACAGATCCTGTTCCCGATGATCAAACAGGGCATGGGTAGCCAGGCGATGGGGCCAATCAGCGTGATGGAAAGCGAACATGACGATGCGGGTGAACTGGTAGAAGTGATCAAACACATCACCCATAACGTCACGCCGCCACCAGAGGCCTGCACTACCTGGAAAGCCATGTATAACGGCATTAACGAGATGATCGACGACCTGATGGAACACATCAGCCTGGAAAACAATGTGTTGTTCCCGCGAGCCCTCGCAGGTGAATAAAAAAGCCCGGTAGCGCTAGCGCTTTCCGGGCCTACAACGACCTCGAACGTAGGCCTGATAAGGCGAAGCCGCATCAGGCAATCCCGCCAGCATAGTGCCGGATGCGGCGTAAACGCCTTATCCGGCCTACATCTCACGTCTTAGCGATTAACGCACGCCTGCCATACGTTTCTTACCGATAAACAACCAGCCCAGACCCAGCGCGATGAACCACAGCGGCGTCACGATCAGCGCCTGGCGGGTATCTTCTTCCAGTGTCAGCAGTACCAGTACGAAGACGAAAAACGCCATACATACCCAGCACATCAGCTTGCCTAACGGCATCTTGTAGATTGATTTTTCATGCAGGTGAGGACGTTGCTTGCGGTACACCAGGTACGAGCAAAGAATGATGGTCCAGACGAACATGAACAGAATCGCCGATACAGTGGTGATCATGGTGAAGGCGCCAATCACGCTCGGGTTCACGTACAGCATCACCACGCCGCCCAGCAGACAGATACAGGAGAAGGTTAAACCCTTCGCTGGAACTGCGCGTTTAGACAGCTTGGCAAACGCTTTAGGCGCAACGCCTTCCTGCGCCAGACCGAACAGCATACGGCTGGTAGAGAACACGCCGCTGTTTGCAGAAGAGGCAGCTGAAGTCAGTACAACAAAGTTGATCAGGCTCGCCGCAGCAGGCAGACCAACCAGCACAAACAGTTCAACGAATGGGCTCTTGGTTGGCACTACCGAGCTCCACGGCGTAACGGACATAATCACGATCAGCGCGAACACGTAGAACATGATGATACGGATTGGAATCGAGTTAATGGCGCGCGGCAGAGATTTCTCCGGGTCCTTGGTTTCCGCTGCGGTCGTACCCACCAGCTCAATACCCACAAATGCGAACACCGCTATCTGGAAGCCGGCAAAGAAGCCGCTCAGACCTTTCGGGAACCAGCCACCGTCATTCCACAAGTGCGTGAACGATGCCTGAACGCCGGTTGGCGACTGGAAGTGCGTCAGCACCATCACCAGACCGACGACAATCAGGCCGATAATGGCAACGATTTTGATCATCGCGAACCAAAACTCCATCTCACCGAACATTTTTACGGTGGCGAGGTTAAGGCTCAGCAGCAGCACGATCACCGCCAGCGAGGCGACCCAGTCTGACAGTTCGGGGAACCAGAATTGCGCATACGCGGTAATGGCGACAACGTCTGCCATCCCGGTAACGACCCAGCAAAACCAGTAGGTCCAACCGGTAAAATACCCGGCCCATGGCCCGAGCAGGTCAGAGGCAAAATCACTAAACGATTTGTACTCCAGATTCGAGAGCAGCAATTCACCCATTGCACGCATCACGAAAAACAGCATAAAACCGATGATCATATACACAAAGATGATCGACGGTCCGGCGAGACTGATGGTTTTACCGGAGCCCATAAACAGGCCAGTACCGATAGCGCCACCAATAGCAATAAGTTGAATATGACGGTTTGTGAGATTGCGCCGTAGCGACTGTTCAGACGACGCCTCTTCAGCGGTGTCGACTTTTACCTGATCTACCATGTTTTTTCTTCCTGTACCTGTCTGTGTTGTTCAGGCTCTACGGCCTTTAGTGTGTCTATGATACGACGATCCTGTTATCAGGACTCATCGATATTAGGTAAGAATTGGCGGGATGAATACTAAGATTTAGATATAATGTTAATTTAATGTTTAAAGTGAGTGTCATATCACTCTGATAGCGCGAATCAGCTCACAAAAATACACGCTGATGGGGCATTTGCAAGATAAAATATCGACAACGACGTAACTATAGCTTTTCACGCTATTTTTTTGCTCCCCCCGGCCTCGGGGGGAACAGAAGTCACTGCTTACAGGATCTCAAGCAGCTCAACTTCGAATACCAGCGTGCTGAACGGAGGAATGGACGCGCCAGCGCCACGCTCGCCGTAAGCCAGTTCCTGAGGAATAGTCAGTTCCCATTTGGAACCTACCGGCATCAGGGTCAGCGCTTCAATCCAGCCTGGGATTACGCCGTTAACCGGGAATTCAGCCGGTTCGCCACGTGCGACAGAGCTGTCAAATACGGTACCGTCGATCAGCTTACCGGTGTAGTGCACGCGAACGCGGTCAGTACGTGCCGGAATAGCACCTTCACCCTGGGTCAGAACACGGAACTGCAAACCGGATTCAGTGCTGTTCACACCGTCTTTCTCACGGTTTTCTTCCAGATATTTGACGCCATCAGCCGCCATAGCCTGGAAACGCTCGCGACGAACTGCATCAGCACGTTCGTGGATTTCACGCAGTGCGCGATGCACAACATCAACCGGCACTGCCGGGTGCTTACCTTCCAGCGCGTCAGCGATACCCGCTACCAGCGCTTCAGGCAACAGTCCTTCCAGTCCGGATTCGCTCAGCTGTTGTCCTACCTGCAAACCAATGCCGTAGCTTGCTTGCGCTTCGATAGTGTCAAAAGTCGGGTTAGCCATCATATTTCCTTTCATCGGATGTAAAGTAGCGGGCAGCATATCAGCCATGCCGCATCCGGTAAAACTTTGTCTCGGGAACAGATGACAAATCGCGAGGAAACATAAACAATAGGAATATCCCGCGTTGACGTCACGAAAGCGGGTAATATGACGAACATCATAGCGTTAGCCATCTATACTCTATGATCGAGGAACGAGACGCGGAGCAGGAGGAAAGCCATGCCCGGGCGCTTTGAATTAAAACCAACCCTGGCGAAAATCTGGCATGCACCGGACAATTTTCGCATTATGGACCCGCTACCGCCTATGCACCGCCGCGGCATTATTATTGCTGCTATTGTGTTGGTGATAGGTTTCCTGCTCCCTTCCAGTGACACCAGCGATCCCCCTGTAGTGACGCGTACTGCCCAGCTGGATTTACAGTCACAATCGCAGCCACCGACCGAGGCTCAGTTGCAGGCACAGCTTGTCCCGCCGCAAAATGATCCCGGCCAGGTCGCTCCGGTTGCGCCAGAGCCAATCCAGGAAGGCGAACCTGATGCGCAGCCTCAGGTCCAGCAATCTCAGCCGCAGACACAACCTTTCCAACAGGATAGCGGAATTGACCAGCAGTGGCGCTCCTACCGCGTAGACTCAGGTAAAACGCTGGCGCAGGTATTCCGTGACCATAACCTCCCGCCAACCGATGTGTATGCGATGGCACAGGTTGAAGGCGCCGGAAAACCACTGAGCAATCTGAAAGACGGTCAGATGATACAGATCAGGCAGAATGCCAATGGCGTAGTGACAGGATTAACCATTGATACCGGAAATGGCCAGCAGGTCCTGTTTACCCGCCAGCCTAACGGCAGTTTTATTCGCGCCCGTTAAGCGCTGTGACCCCGCGATTCCAGGCCTGATAAGCGATAACGCCATCAGGCATCAAGGTGAAACGTCAGCGTTTCACCTTGTTCACCCACCAGATCCCCGAACACACCAGCACCAGCGCTACCGCATATTTCCATTCGAGAATGTTTTCACCGAGGAATATTGCCGACAGCACTGCACCCGAAACCGGGATCAGGAAGTTAAACGGCGCAATCATCCCCACGCGATTATGTTTGAGCAGAATACTCCACAAGGCGAAAGCGACCGAAGAGAGTAACGTCAGGTAGCCGAGAATCGCCACCGAAGACGCACCGTGTACGGTTAGCGTGCCGCCAAAAGCGTAGCCGCCGATAACCAACGCCAGGCCGCCACCGCCCAACTGGTACCCTGTCATTACCGTCGGGTCCACCGTCTGAGAAATACGTTTTCCATATAGCGTGGCAGCAGAGAGAATAAAGGCTGCCATCACTACTGAGCCGTCGCCTAACAGGCTGAAGCTAAAATCCATTCCACTGCTAAAGTTCACCACCATTACGCCGGTAAAGCCCAGAATACAGCCCAGCGCTTTGTTGTAGCTCAGTTTGTCGTTATGGTAGATAAAATGGGCCAGCAGCACGCTGAAGAAGGTCCCGGTCGCATTCATGATGGACCCTTTCACTCCCGTCGTGAACGCCAGGCCAATGTAGAAGAAGATGTATTGCAGCGAGGTTTGCGTTAGCCCCAACAGCGTGAGTTGGCCGTACTGACGCGGGCTTAACCGGCCAATCGGTTTACGCTGCGCTACCGCCAGCAGTAGCAGCAATAATCCCGCAAACAGAAAGCGATATCCGGCAAAGACAATCTTTGAGGGAATGTCATCCGTGGCAATCTGGAAGATCTCATATCCGCTTTTGATCGCCGGATAGGCGCTCCCCCACAGCAGGCAGCAGAACGCCGCGCTCAGGTAGACAATATTTTTACGCGCAAACAGAGGTTGGTGCGTTGGTTCCATTCCATCACCACTTTGAAATAATGTTTTATTTTTGTGATTATCCCGAAAAGGATAAAGAATAGCCAGAGAGAAAAGCGGGGGAACAGAAAAGCAAAACGCCGGCACAGGGCCGGCGCTTTTACGCGGTCATCAGAATAAAAACTTATTCTGCAACTACGTTTACAGTCAGCTTAGCAAACACTTCGCTGTGAACCTGGAAGCTCACTTCGTGCTCGCCAGTGGTACGCAGAACGCCGTTCGGCAGACGAACTTCGCTCTTAGCTACTTCAACGCCAGCTGCAGTTACAGCGTCAGCGATGTCGCGAGTACCGATGGAACCGAACAGTTTACCTTCGTCGCCAGCTTTAGACGCGATGGTTACGGTTTCCAGTGCGTTGATTTTCTCAGCACGAGCTTCAGCAGCGGACAGAACGTCAGCCAGTTTAGCTTCCAGCTCAGCGCGACGCGCTTCGAAAAATTCAACGTTTTTCTTGGTAGCAGGAACAGCTTTACCCTGTGGTACCAGGAAGTTACGAGCATAGCCCGCTTTAACGTTAACCTGATCACCCAGGCTACCCAGGTTTGCTACTTTATCAAGCAGAATAACTTGCATTACCTTATCCTCTCAAAGTCGTATTAATGGACCGTGACCGATTACTGATGACGATCAGTGTACGGCAGCAGGGACAGGTAGCGAGCGCGTTTGATAGCGCGAGCCAGCTGACGCTGGTATTTTGCACGGGTACCGGTGATACGGCTTGGGACAATCTTACCGCTTTCGGTGATGTAGTTTTTCAGCGTAGCGATATCTTTATAGTCGATCTCTTGAACGCCTTCCGCGGTGAAACGGCAGAACTTGCGACGACGGAAATAACGTGCCATATGGCTAGTCTCCAGAATCTATCAATTCAATCTGCTCGGCATGCAGAACCATTTTGCTCAGGCCGTTCTTTGCCTTGTGGCAAGATATGAACCCCTGAACGGTCACTGCGCTACCGACCGTTATACTGTGAGTAATGGCCTGGTTTTCGTGTCCGCTAATAATAACGGGCATTTGGCACCACGCCTGCCGGTGAAACCCGGCTTCCTCCTGCACAGAACGATGCTCAAGCACGAACTGGCAATGAGGAATTCCTGATGGACTGACCTTTCGAAGGGGGGCCCTGCACACAGTGCCGGACAACGCCAGACGGTTGGTCATCAGAAATTACTCTTCAGAATCCCCAGCTTCAGCATCATCTGCGGTTTCGTTAGCGAAATCATCGCGACGTTCACGACGCTCGTCTTTCGCTTTAACCATAGGAGATGCTTCGGTAACAGCGTGTTTAGTACGCATAACCATGCTGCGGATAACGGCATCGTTGAAGCGGAAGGTAGTTTCCAGCTCATCGATCACTTCCTGCGGCGCTTCAACGTTCATCAGAACGTAGTGAGCTTTGTGCAGTTTGTTGATCGGGTAAGCCAGCTGACGGCGGCCCCAGTCTTCCAGACGGTGGATCGTGCCTTCTGCACCAGTGATGGCAGCAGTGTAGCGTTCGATCATACCCGGAACCTGTTCGCTCTGGTCAGGATGGACCATAAAAACGATTTCGTAATGACGCATCGAATTGCTCCTTACGGATTATTCAGCCTCCTGTCTGGGTCAGCCGAGGCCCATGGAGGCAAGGAACGTGTTAAAGGTCGGCTGAAAAATGACGCGTCATAATACTGGGGTCAGCAGGTAAACTCAAGGTGCTTGTACGATTATTTATCATGTTGCCATTAATACATATCCAGCAGCATTTTGATGCTGATACAAATGGAGACAATGACAATCATGGGTCGGATGACTTTCTTACCGCGCGTCAGTACGACTGTCGCACCAAGACGTGCGCCAAGGGATTGCCCTGCAAACATCACCAAACCCAGCGACCAGATCATTTTACCGCCGAAAATGAAGAACAAAATCGAGGCGATGTTCGACGCCAGGTTAATAAAATTCGAGTGGATTTGCGCTTTATCAATACTGTATCCCCACAGCAGAATATAGCTGAGGGTATAAAAGGAACCTGCCCCAGCCCCGAGAAAGCCATCATAAAAACCAATACATCCCCCACCGATCAACGAGAAGAGAAACAGGGATACCTGCTGCTTTCTTTTCGGTTCGCTAAGGTTTGGCGCAAAAATAAAGTAAATGGCGACTGCGATAATCAGGATTGGGAGCAGTTTCTTCAGCAGTTCCGGTTCAATGAACTGGATAAGCGTCGTTCCCAGCGCAGAACCGATAAAGGCAGATAAAAACACATACTTGTGCTCCTGCACGTTGATATGTCCTCGGCGTAAAAAGTAAATTCCGGAGGTCAGCGAGCTACCCAGAGCCTGAATTTTATTGGTTGCCAGCGCATTAGCCGGGGGTAAACCAGAAATTAAGAGTGCGCCAATAGAGAGAAATCCACCACCACCCGACACCACGTTAATAAAGCCAGCCACCAGCGCGACCATAAACATAACCACGAAATAGCTGAAATCCATGAATGAAGTATCCATAAGTTTTTGCCTTATTATCATAAAGTTATATTAATTATCCGGCTCACTATAAACGGCGTACTCACCCGATTAAATTGACTATTTAGTAAGAGCTTATGCGCGAAAGGCAGGTATTTTTTCACCGCAGCGGTATACACCAGCAGACTGTTAATTAAAGAAAAGATGGCTATGCGGTAATTTTTTGAACAACTGCATCAGAAATGGTCGCTATCGACTGCGCTGGTAGCGGTTAAAATTACATCAGAAGTTAATCACTCACAGGAGAGAGGCAACCAGAGACCGCAGTCGAGGAGGTACATATGCGAGCCCGTGTTTTGACCCTTCTGGCTGTGCTTTTGCTCAGTGCAAATGCAACGGCAGCCATCAAAATTGATAACCATCAGGCCAGGAACATGGATGATGTGCAGAGCTTAGGCGTCATTTACATAAATCATAACTTCGCCACTGAAAGTGAAGCCACTCAGGCCCTGAATGAAGAGACCGATGCGCAAGGCGCAACCTACTACCACGTGATCCTCACCAGGGAACCCGGTAGTAACGGAAATATGCACGCCAGTGCAGATATTTATCGTTAACACCAGAAATAACCAACGAGAACATTGCCACAGTTTGACTTGCCCCCTTCACTGGGGGCTTTTTTTGCGCATCAGGTAAATGAGAATTATTTTTCTTTGTATCTTATCCTGGTCATCATTTACTGATTAAATAAAGCATTACCGAACTGATTCTCTGGAGCGAAACCATGTTTGCACGCTATGCGACGCTGAATCGCATACCAAAAGGCGTTTGGGTGCTGGGCGGCGTGAGTCTGCTCATGGATGTCTCCTCCGAAATGATCCATAGCCTGCTGCCGTTGTTTATGGCAACCACGCTGGGAGCCAGCGTCATTATCATTGGCCTGATTGAAGGATTAGCTGAAGCCACCGCGCTCATCATTAAGGTTTTTTCCGGCGTCCTCAGTGATTATCTGGGAAAGCGCAAAGGGCTGGCGATGCTCGGTTATGGTTTGGGGGCACTAAGTAAGCCCCTGTTCGCGATGGCGGGCTCATCAGGCATGGTATTCAGCGCTCGCATGATTGATCGTGTGGGTAAAGGTATTCGCGGCGCCCCCAGGGATGCGTTAGTCGCAGATGTCACCCCGTCCGAGATCCGCGGTGCCGCCTATGGTCTGCGCCAGTCTTTGGATACCATTGGCGCATTTCTGGGCCCCCTGCTCGCCGTCGGGCTAATGCTGCTATGGAACAACGATTTTCACACTATCTTCTGGGTTGCCGTCATCCCTGGAGTACTCTCTATCACCCTGCTATGGTTTGGCCTGAGTGAACCGAAAACCCCCGTCACTGATAAACGCACCAATCCATTACGACGGGAAAACCTGAAAAAGCTGAGTGCAGCTTACTGGTGGGTCGTGGGACTGGGCGCGCTCTTCACGCTCGCCCGCTTTAGCGAAGCGTTTCTCGTGTTGCGCGCATATCAAATGGATATCCCACTGTTTGCCATTCCGCTGGTGATGGTCGCCATGAATCTGGTCTACAGTCTGTCGGCTTATCCTTTTGGTAAAATGTCTGACAGCATGAACCACACCCGCATGTTACAGGCGGGCCTGCTGGTCCTGATCGCGGCGGATATCACTCTGGCGATGAGTCACCACTGGAGCACGTTGCTGATAGGCGTGGGACTGTGGGGGATTCATATGGGCATGACGCAAGGGTTGCTGGCTGCCATGATTGCGCATACCGCGCCAGCAGAGCTACGCGGTACGGCCTTCGGTATGTTTAATCTGATCAGTGGCATCGCCCTACTGGTAGCCAGTACCGGCGCGGGCATTCTGTGGGAAACGATGGGCGCAGCCTCGACGTTTTACGCTGGTGCTGTCATTTGTGCGATAGTTTTAGCAGGAATGCGATTTACACCAGCGGCTTACCAGCAACGCTGAAGATTGCCCCGAACAGATCGGTGACGCACATCCGTAGATGCACGTTGTCCGGGGCAAAGACGTTACTTCTGCCCGTAGTAGGCGTTTGGGCCGTGCTTACGCATGAAGTGTTTATTCATCAGATAACTGTCGATGGGGCTAAGAGCCGGATTAATGCCACGCGCAATCCATGCCATTTTTGCCACCTCTTCCATCACCACCGCGTTATGTACCGCGTCATGAGCATCTTTGCCCCAGGCAAACGGGCCATGCTGGTACACCACTACGCCTGGCGTATGCAAAGGTTCCACCTCCCCCAGCGTTTCAACAATCACCCTGCCGGTATTCAGCTCATACTCATCCTGAACTTCCGCTTCAGTTAACGCCCGGGTGCAGGGGATATCGCCAAAGAAGTAGTCCGCATGCGTCGTGCCTAGCGCAGGAATTGCCAGACCTGCCTGCGCCCATGCCGTCGCGTGGGTTGAGTGGGTATGCACCACGCCGCCAAGAGAGGAATAGCGACGATACAGCGCCAGATGGGTGGCGGTATCGGAAGAAGGACGATAGCGTCCTTCCACCACGTTGCCGTGCAGATCCACAACTACCATGTCGTCCACTGTCATTGTCTGGTAGTCGACGCCGCTGGGCTTAATCACCACCAGCCCGCGTTCGCGGTCGATGGCGCTGACATTACCCCAGGTAAACGTCACCAGCCCGTAGCGCGGCAGATCCATATTGGCCTCAAAAACCTGCTGTTTGAGTTTTTGCATTACACCGCCTCCACCAGACCGGCGCTGGCCATACGCGCTTTCACCCAGTCGCGCGCCTTCGCCACTTCACGAGCCGGGTCGTCCGACGTTTCACTCCACATCTCAATCAGATACGGTCCGCAATAGCCACTCTGTTTGAGCGTTTCGAAACAACGTTCAAAATCGACAACCCCTTCACCAAACGGCACATTTTTGAATACGCCGGGTTTAGTATCTTTCACGTGTACGGCAACGATATGGCCCATTCCCGCCTGCAACTCCATCTGCACGTCGTTGTCCCACGCCGACAAATTGCCGATATCGGGATACAGCTGGAACCACGGATTGTTGAGATAGTGAGCGTATCCCAGCGCCTTACTGATCGAATTCATCAGTGGATAATCCATGATTTCCATCGCCAGCGTCACCTGTGCACGGCTCGCCATCTCTACGCTTTCTTTCAGCCCATCGCGAAACCGACGACGCGTTTCGTTATTGGCCTGCTGGTAATAAACGTCGTAACCCGCCAGTTGAATAACGCGAATACCGATATCCTGCGCAAACTGAATGGCTTTACGCATGATCTCCAGCCCCTGTTCGCGCACCGCATCATCTTCACTGCCAAGCGGGAAACGACGATGAGCGCTCAGGCACATGGACGGTACCCGTATCCCTGTCTCGGCGATAGCGGCCACCAGCGCCAGTCGCTGCTCGCGGTTCCAGTCAAGACGCGCCAGGCGAGCGTCGGTTTCATCAACCGACATTTCGACAAAGTCAAAGCCCAGTTCCTTCGCCAGCTGCAAACGCTCCAGCCAGCACTCCCCGCCGGGGAGTGCCTTTTCATAAATACCGAGCGGGACCTGTTTCGACAACATAGTCGCTCCTTATCCCCACAGCTGGGCGATAGAACGTTTGAACTGACGGGCCGCTTCCACCGGAGAGGCGGCATCGCGAATGCTGCGACCGGCAATAAAGACGTGAATCGGAATTCCCTGGAACAGCGGCAGATCTTCCAACGCCAGACCGCCGGTGACGGTGACTTTAAAGCCCATCTCGGACAGGCGTTTGATCGCGCTGATATCCGCCTCTCCCCATGCCACACCCGCTGCCTGCGCATCACGGCTGCGGTGATACACAACTTGCCCAATGCCCGCGTCACGCCACTCTTGCGCCTGCTCCCAGGTCCAGTAACCCGTCAGTTCAATCTGTACATCACCGTTAAATTCTTTCGCCACCTCCAGTGCCCCCTTGGTGGTGTTGATATCCGCACAGCAGATGACGGTGACCCAGTCAGCGTTGGCTTCGAAACACATGCGGGAGAGGATTTTTCCCGCATCGGCAATTTTGGCGTCCGCCAGCACAATTTTATGCGGGTAAAGCGCCTTCAGATCGCGTACGGCGCGCACGCCCTCTGCCACGCAAAGAATAGTGCCCACCTCAATGATATCGACCTCTTCGGCAATCAAACGCGTCGTTTCATACGCGGAAGACATTGATTGGTTATCCAGCGCAACCTGCAACATAGGTAATGACATTTTGGTATCCTTTTAAACAGCCGCCGCAGTGGCGTTATCAATTAAATCCAACACTTCCTGCGCGGTGCGGCAGGCGCGTAAACGGTCAAAATTGGCTTCGTCATCAAAGAGATTCACGATCTGCATGATGCCCACTTCCTGATGCGTGTTGGCGTCAACTGCCGCCATCGTTATCAGAATATCGACCGGGTCGTTATCTTCGTGGTTAAACACCCGCGGCGTTTTCAGCGTCACCAGCGCAAAACCGGTTTTCTTAACCCCTTCCTCCGGACGGCCGTGCGGCATTGCCAGGCCTGGCGCAATCACAAAGTACGGGCCAAACTGCTCAACGCCATCAAGAATGGCCTGGTAGTAGCGTGGTTCAACCACATCGGCCTTAACCAACAGATCCACACCAAGCTTTACCGCTTCCTGCCAGGTACTGGCCTCGGCTTGCAAAAGGATGGAATTATTGTCTGCCAGCGAGTCACGTAATTTCATATGCCGCCCCTTACTTCACGTCCTGCGGGAAATGCGCTTTGATCACTTCCAGCAGTTTTGGCCCAAAATCGGCAGGAGACAGCATGTTGCGTACGCCAACGACATATTTATTGCCAGAAACGGTAATCTCACCGGCGATATGCGTAGAAGCGATGATGATATCCGCACCGCTCAGTTCACTTTTGTATTCACCCACGGCGCAGCTGTTTACCGTATGGTCAATATTTGACTGGGTTAAAAACTGGTCCACCTTCATTTTCATGATCATGGAACTGCCCTGCCCATTGCCACACACAGCCAGAATACGTACGGTCATAATCGGAACTCCTTATTAAGCAGAGTGTTCTGCCAGTTGTTTTTCTGCGTCTTCCTCAGCGCGCAACGTGCGTCCTGCGAAAAACATATAAGCCAGTGCAATCAGAATAATGACGGCCATAAACACGATGCCGATGGAGGCAAAGCCTTGCATCATCGGCGGTGCCAGAATTGACCAGTCCGCCATGCCCATCCAGGCGCTCATACCGGTGAGTTTCACCGCCCAAACGCAGCCGAAGATTTCGATCATCCCCATCACCAGGCAAATCTTGAGCGCCGCGCGCCAGCCGCCAAAGTGGTTAGCAAATACGCCGATAGTGGCGTTCGAGAAGAACATCGGGATAAAGCCTGGGATAATCAGGATGGAAGAGCCGCAGGCAACCAGAATACCTACTGCAATCAGTTGGCCGATGGTGCCCCACATAAAGCCCCAGACCACCGCGTTGGGGGCAAAGCTGTAAATCGCTGCGCAGTCGATAGCCAACACCGCGCCGGGGATCAGACGTTGAGAGATACCGTTGAACGCTTCTGAAAGTTCAGCAACGAACATACGTACGCCCTGGGTGATGATGAAGATAGCGACAGCAAACGAAAAACCGGTTTGCAGGATATAGACCGTCCAGTGGGTTTTACCCGCCATCGCCTGAACCACATCTATGCCGAAAGAGAGCAGGATCGCCCCGAAAAAGATGGTCATCACAATCGCGGTGGAAACGATGTTGTCATGGAAGATATTCAGCCAGCCTGGCAGCTTGAGATCTTCTACGCTCTCCTCTTTCTTACCCAGATACGGCGCGACTTTGTAAGCAATCCATGAGGCGAACTGCTGCTGGTGACCGATGGAAAAACCGCAGCCGTCGGTCACTTCCTGCGTCGGTTTGTACATCATATTGGAGGTAATCCCCCAGTAGAGCGACACCAGCACCGCGGTACAGATGATGGTGGTCCACATCGGGTAACCAAAGATGTAGAAAGAGACAGCAATCAGCCCCGCCTGCTGGAACATGATGTGCCCAGTCAGCATGATGGTTCGAATACCGGTAATACGCCGTAGCAGTACGTAACAAATGTTCAGCGCCAGCGCTAACAGTACGGCGTACCCTACCCAACTGTAGGCATCACCCATTCGTTCGATGGTTGCCATCATGGAGGCATAGGTATCGGAGATCGCGCCATTGATACCGTAAACCTCAGACATCTTCGCCACCACCGGTTTAAACGTGCTGGTCAGAATGCCCGACCCTGCCTGCAATAACATAAAACCGATAATCGTTTTGATCGTGCCTTTGATAATGACGCTGACACTTTTACGCAACAGGATATAGCCGAGGCAGGTCACAATACCCAACAGCAACGGTGCATTGGTCATGACCTGATTAAAAAAGACGGTAAAGATGTTGTAGAGGATCTCCATAACGATCTCCAGTAGACGAAGTTGCTGAACATTCATTACAGATGCCCAGGATGTTGTGCCCTCACTCTAATTTTCAAAAGTAATCACAACAAGATTGAATTTGATTAAATGTGATGAAGTACGCAAATAATTCTCTTACTTGCAGAGTGGATTTACTTCAAATTCATACACGTCAAAATAAATTCATTTAAAACAATAAAATACAAAAATACATTTCATATAAACCATGTTGTCACGTTGTAATTTGTTCACATTTTCCCATTCAACACCAAAAATCAGCGCATTGCCTTCTTGAGAAAATGATGTCAGTATCAATCAAAACAAATCATCATTTGATTCAACTTGAACAAACATGAAGGTAATTGCGATGAGTAAAGTAAAAAGCATCACGCGTGAATCATGGATTCTGAGCACATTCCCGGAGTGGGGAAGCTGGCTCAATGAAGAGATCGAGCAGGAACAGGTCGCACCTGGCACTTTCGCTATGTGGTGGCTTGGCTGTACCGGAATTTGGCTAAAGTCTGAAGGCGGAACTAACGTCTGCGTCGATTTCTGGTGCGGTACGGGTAAACAGAGTCACGGTAACCCGCTGATGAAAACCGGTCACCAGATGCAACGCATGGCGGGCGTGAAGAAACTGCAGCCAAACCTGCGCACCACACCGTTTGTTCTTGATCCGTTTGCCATTCGTCAGATCGATGCGGTGCTGGCCACGCACGATCATAACGATCACATCGACGTAAATGTTGCGGCAGCCGTCATGCAGAACTGTGCCGACGACGTGCCGTTTATTGGACCGCAGACTTGTGTGGATCTGTGGATCGGTTGGGGTGTACCAAAAGAGCGCTGCATCGTGGTAAAACCTGGCGATGTGGTGAAAGTGAAAGATATTGAAATTCACGCGCTTGATGCGTTTGATCGTACGGCATTGATCACGCTTCCTGCCGATCAAAAAGCGGCAGGTGTGCTGCCGGATGGTATGGATGCCCGTGCCGTAAACTATCTGTTCAAAACGCCGGGCGGTACGCTTTATCACAGCGGTGATTCACACTACTCCAACTACTATGCAAAGCATGGCAATGAGCACCAGATCGACGTCGCGCTCGGATCCTACGGCGAGAACCCACGGGGTATTACGGACAAAATGACCAGTTCCGACATGCTGCGTATGGCGGAGGCCCTGAATACAAAAGTGGTGATCCCTTTCCATCACGATATCTGGTCAAACTTCCAGGCCGATCCTCAGGAGATCCGCGTACTGTGGGAGATGAAAAAGGATCGGCTGAAGTATGGCTTTAAGCCTTTTATCTGGCAGGTGGGTGGCAAGTTTACCTGGCCGCTGGACAAAGATAACTTTGAATATCACTATCCGCGCGGCTTTGACGACTGCTTCACGATTGAACCGGATTTACCGTTTAAATCGTTCTTGTGATCCACACAAAATGCCGGGCCATCCCGGCATTTTTTCCCATTTACTTTAGTATTTCCAGGCTATTTCAAATATCATCTTTTCAAATCAATTTGTATCGGAATAGCTCATGACTGAAGCACAAAGACATCAAATATTGCTGGATATGCTGGCGCAGTTGGGCTTTGTTACCGTTGAGAACGTGATTGAGCGTCTGGGGATTTCACCCGCCACAGCACGCCGGGATATCAACAAACTCGATGAAAGCGGCAAACTCAAGAAAGTCCGCAACGGCGCAGAAGCTATTACCCAGCAGCGACCGCGCTGGACGCCAATGAATCTGCACCAGGCACAGAACCACGATGAAAAAGTTCGCATTGCCAAGGCGGCATCCCAGCTTGTGAATGCGGGTGAAAGCGTGGTGATCAACTGCGGATCGACCGCCTTTCTGCTGGGTCGCGAAATGTGCGGCAAGCCGGTGCAGATCATCACTAATTATCTGCCGCTGGCAAACTATCTGATCGACCAGGAGCATGACAGCGTGATCATCATGGGAGGGCAATATAACAAAAGCCAATCCATCACGCTTAGCCCGCAAGGCAGTGAAAATAGCCTGTATGCCGGGCACTGGATGTTCACCAGTGGCAAAGGGTTGACCGCAGATGGACTGTATAAAACCGATATGCTCACCGCGATGGCGGAGCAGAAGATGCTTAACGTGGTGGGCAAACTGGTGGTGTTGGTCGATAGCAGTAAGGTCGGTGAACGCGCGGGGATGCTGTTCAGCCGCGCCGATCAAATCGATATGCTGATTACCGGCAAAAATGCGAACCCTGAGATCCTGCAACAGCTCGAAGCTCAGGGCGTGAGCATTATGCGCGTTTAAAGGTGCTGGCGGAAAAACGTCACCGTCGCAGCCAGCGCTTCTGGCGTGATGCGATGTCGTACGCCCGCTTCCCACAGGCAGGTCAGATTGTTGTCCAAACCTGCCTGAATCAGCGCTTGCTGTAAGCGGAAAGTTTCAACAGCCGGTACAACATCATCATCCTGTCCATGCCACAGCAGCAACGGCCTGTCAGCGAGGCGTGGTAACTGATGCGTAACATCCCATTCGGCAAGCGGGGCGATAACGGCATCAAATTCCGCCTGTTGCTCTGGGGTCTGAACCAGTAAAGGGGGAAACAGCGTCTGCGCAAGCCGGGTAAAATAGCCTGAACCCATCAGGCTGGCTACACATTTAACCTCAGGATGGCGCGCCATTATGCCCAATGCTGTCATTCCCCCCATCGACGCCCCACCGACGGCAAGCCGCTCATCTGAAAGCCAATTTTCCGCCACCAGCGCCGCACGTAACGTCGTAAACTCCTGCATATTTTGCTGCAAAATATGCCAGAAGCGATGCATCCGCACCTGGGCATCGCTTTTGAAGCGAGCGCCATGGTCTGGCGCATCTGGCATGACGACCCGGAACCCAGCCTGAGCCAGAGCAACGGCAAAATAGCTGTAAACCAGGCTTGAAGAGGTAAACCCGTGATAGAAGATAATACAAGGGAGTGAACATTCGCGTTTGCCAGCCGGAACGGCGTGCAGGACAGGGATACCCGCCAACTGTCGTGTTTCAATTTCGATCATTTGTCGCCTCTTTCTTTCTGGTATGCCATGCAGCAATACTTAACGCAAGCGAATGTGTTCGGCAATGATTCATAATGTTGAGAACTGGGTTACGCTTTCGCAACATTTTCATTCGAAAATCGCGTGAGAGATAACAATTCGGGAACATTCCCCTAAAGGGAAATTAATAAGGCACTACACTATGGCTATCAGGAAACGAGATAGAGTTATGCGTCGGTTTGCCTCTTTGTTGTTGGTTATGTTTTTAAGCGCCTGTAGTGTGCTACAGGGAACGCCACAACCCGCACCGCCAGTTGCCGACCACCCGCAGGAGATCCGCCGTGACCAGAGTAATGGGTTACAGCGATTAGGGACGGTTAGCGCGCTGGTAAGAGGCTCTCCGGATGATGCGCTGGCAGAGATCCGTGCCAAAGCCGCCGCGGCTAAAGCTGATTACTACGTGGTTTTATTAGTGGATGAAACTATCGTGACAGGCCAATGGTATTCACAGGCTATTTTGTATCGTAAATAACATTGGGTTGAAATTTAGTCAGCTTTACATTGCTTTGCGCCCCTATGCGTTTACCTGTGCACAATAAACCAACAGCAGGAAGCTTGAGGTTTATTATCGCGATGGAATGCCCTGCCGTGTGTAGGGGTACGAATAATGGAGCTGACGATGAAACAATCACTTGCCTTATCCTCACTGCTGCTTTCTGCCGGACTGGTAGGTACTACGGCGCAGTCTGCCGAATTCGCCAGTGCTGACTGTGTTACTGGCCTGAACGAAATTGGCCAGATATCTGTCAGTAACATTGCAGGAAATCCGCAGGATGTAGAACGTGTTGTCGCGTTAAAAGCGGATGAACAAGGTGCCTCATGGTATCGGATCATTCAAATGTACGAAGATCAGCAGCCCGACAACTGGCGCGTACAGGCCATACTCTATGCTTAACACATTGCCGGATGGCGTAAACTTATCTGAGCTACAGTGAACTGTAGACATGATAAGACGCGAAAGCGTCGCCATCAGGCATATTATTACCGTAATCCCCCCGTTGCCCGCAGAAGCAAATCATTCAGCACCTGCTCAGACAATCGTAGTCCCCCCCGCGTATCAAGCATCATTTGGCACCAGGCCTGCGCCACTGGTGGAGAGGCATAGCGCAACATCTGCGCTCCGCAACCAAGCTGGAAAAGCTGCTGCGTAATCTCCCGCCCCAATGCCTCGCTGGGTTTACGTAAACGCTGCTGGAGCTGACGTACCATTCGATCGTAATGTCGGTCTTGCCCTTTGACTTCCGCAAAGGCTTCACTGAGCATCTCGTATATGCCGGATTGTTTGGTCAGTACCCGCAATACATCAAGGCACATAATGTTGCCAGAGCCTTCCCAGATACTGTTTACCGGCATTTCACGATACAAACGCGGCAGCTCGCTCTCCTCGCAATAGCCAATCCCACCCAGCACTTCCATCGCTTCTGCCACAAATGGCATACCGCTTTTGCAAACGGAGAATTTCGCTGCTGGCGTGAACAACCTGGCCCACAGCGCTTCTTTAGCATCAGCACGGCGGTCCCAGGCCCGCGCCAGTCGAAACAGTAACGCCGTTTGACCTTCCAGTTGGAGCGCCATCCGACCTAACACTTGACGCATCATCGGCTGTTCAATCAATGGCTTGCCAAAGACCTGCCGCTGGTGCGCATGGTAAATCGCGACGGAAAAAGCACGCCGCATCATACCGTGACTACCGAGCGCACAGTCAAAACGCGTCATCCCCCCCATTTTCAGGATATGGCGTATACCTTCCCCTTCGTCACCCAATAGCCAGCCAATCGCATCGTGGAATTCAACCTCGCAGCTGGCGTTGGAGCGGTTGCCTAACTTATCTTTCAATCTCTCAAGACGGATAGCATTACGCTGCCCGTCAGGTAAAAATCGCGGCACAAAAAAGCAGGATAATCCCCCCTTAGCCTGGGCCAGCACTAAATGGGCATCGCTTTGCGGCACGGAGAAAAACCACTTATGTCCCACCAGCCGATACGAGCCGTCAGCAAGACGTTCTGCCTGAGTGGTATTGCTCAGCACATCTGAACCACCCTGCTTCTCGGTCATGCCCATGCCAATAAGCAGCCCACGCTTTTGCCCACCAGGCAGTAAATGCGAGTCATAACGGTCGCTTAGCAGCGGCGTTATCCAGTCATGAAAGGGGGCGGGTAACATTTGAAGTAACAGCGGCGTGGCGGCAAAAGTCATGGTCACCGGACACAACGTACCTGCTTCAACCTGCGCATGCAGCATGAAACGCGCCGCCCGGGCAACAAATGTTCCCTGCCTCGCATCTTCTTCCCAGGCCAGATTATGTACGCGGTTGGCGCACAATCCCTGCATCAGCAAATGCCAGGCAGGATGAAAACGCACATCATCCAGTCGCTGCCCCTGCGGGTCGTAGCGCATCAGTTCAGGTGGAAAAGCATTGGCCAGACGGCCCAGTTCGAGCGACTCGGCAGTCCCTAGCTGCTGACCAATACTGGCGAGAAGATCGCTGTCCCAACCAGCGCCTTCGCGGATAACCGCTTCGCACAGCGCGCCATCGGACAAATATAAGTTACTGTTATTGAGCGGTACAGGTTGGTTAAAAACGGTATGCGTTTGCCAGTGCATTGTGTCTCCCTCCGTCAATGGCCGTCGCTTTAAGTATGGTCAGCCAGACAAGAGAGTGCCTGGGATTCAGGTCACAAAAAAGCCATCCCGAGGGATGGCTTAAGAGACATAGAGAATGAATTAGCCGCGCTGGCGGACGGCTTCAAACAGGCAGATGCCCGTCGCAACTGAAACGTTCAATGACGAAACGCTCCCTGCCATCGGGATGCTGATCAGTTCGTCACAGTGTTCGCGGGTCAGACGGCGCATACCTTCACCCTCTGCGCCCATCACCAGCGCCAGACGACCGGTCATTTTGCTCTGATAGAGAGTATGGTCGGCTTCACCTGCGGTTCCGACGATCCAGATATTCTCTTCCTGCAGCATACGCATGGTGCGCGCCAGGTTGGTCACGCGGATCAGCGGTACGCTTTCTGCCGCACCACAGGCCACTTTTTTCGCCGTCGCATTCAACTGTGCGGAACGATCCTTCGGTACGATTACAGCATGTACGCCAGCGGCATCGGCGCTACGCAGGCATGCGCCCAGGTTATGCGGATCGGTGACGCCATCGAGGATCAAAAAGAACGGCTGATCGAGCGTAGCAATCAGATCCGGCAGATCGTTTTCCTGATACTGACGGCCCGGCTTCACGCGAGCAATAATCCCCTGATGTACCGCACCCTCGCTTTTCTCATCCAGAAACTGACGGTTAGCCAGTTGAATGACAACACCCTGTGCTTCCAGTGCGTGGATCAGCGGCAGCAGGCGTTTATCTTCACGACCTTTGAGAATAAAGACGTCCTGGAAGCGCTCAGGCGCACGTTCCAGCAGGGCCTGCACCGCATGGATGCCGTAAATCATTTCACTCATGAATGTACTCGTTAATAGTTTATGCGTAACGCCGGGCAACGCGAAGGTTGCCCGACTTACAGTCTATGGCTGTTATTGTGCGACTTTCTTTTTCGCCGCACGTTTAGCTTTAGTGGCGGCAGCAATTTTAAGCGTTTTTGCCGAGGGCTTTTTCGCTTTTTTATCGCCTTTCTTCTCAGCCGCATTCTTATCCGCCTGAGGTTTGGCTCTGCCTTTCTTCTCGCCGCGGAAAGCGCTGTCCGGCTCGAAATTCACCTTTTTGCCCATCTGACGACGTTTACCGGTATTTTTACCCGCATCGCCTTTTTTGGCTTTTTCGCGGGCGGTTTTACCTTCATTACGCGGCGCACGTTCGCTGGAGATCAAGCTGAAGTCGATCTTACGCTCGTCCATGTTGACTGCTTCCACGCGAACTTCCACGCGATCGCCCAGGCGATACATCTGGCCGCTGGATTCCCCCGTCAGGCGCTGCCCAACCTGGTCGAAACGATAGTAGTCGTTATCCAGAGAGGAGACATGCACCAGACCGTCGATAAACAGTTCATCAAGACGGACAAAGAAACCAAATCCGGTCACGCTGGCAATCACGCCTTTGAAGACATTACCCACCTGGTCCAGCATAAAGTCGCACTTCAGCCAGTCAGAGACATCACGCGTGGCTTCATCAGCACGGCGCTCGGCCATCGAACAGTGCTGACCCAGTTGCAGCATCTCTTCCATCGAATAATGGTAGCCACCGGTTTCCGTGGTGTTGCCCTTATGGCCCTGCTCCTGCGCCAGCAGATACTTAATCGCCCGGTGCAAGGAGAGATCCGGGTAACGACGAATCGGTGAAGTAAAGTGTGCATAAGATTGCAGCGCCAGGCCAAAGTGACCACGGTTTTCCGGATCGTAAATTGCCTGCTTCATCGAACGCAGCAGCATGGTTTGCAGCATTTCTGCGTCAGGACGGTCAGCAATCGACTCCAGCAGTTCAGCGTAATCACGCGGCTCAGGTTTGTTGCCACCAGGCAGCTCCAGCCCCAGCTCTGACAGGACGGAACGGAACGAGTTAATCGCTTCGGTCGTCGGCTTATCGTGAATACGGAACAGCGCTGGCTCTTTGGCTTTCTCAACGAATCGTGCCGCGGAGATGTTCGCCATGATCATGCACTCTTCAATCAGCTTGTGCGCGTCGTTACGCTGCGTCTGCTCGATACGCTCAATACGGCGTTCAGCATTGAAGATAAACTTCGCCTCTTCACTTTCAAACGAGATACCGCCACGCTCTTCACGGGCCTTATCCAGCACTTTGTAGAGGTTATGCAGCTCTTCAATGTGTTTAACCAGCGGTGCGTACTGCTCACGCAGCTCCTGGTCGCCCTGCAGCATGTGCCAGACCTTGGTGTAGGTCAGACGTGCGTGAGAACTCATGACCGCTTCGTAGAATTTAAAGCCGGTTAAACGGCCTTTCGACGAAATGGTCATTTCACAGACCATACACAACCGGTCCACCTGCGGGTTGAGTGAACACAATCCGTTAGACAGCACTTCCGGCAGCATCGGAACAACCTGCGACGGGAAGTAAACGGATGTGCCACGGCTACGCGCTTCCTGGTCCAGCGGAGTCGGCGGGCGAACGTAATAGCTTACGTCAGCAATCGCCACCCATAAACGCCAACCACCGCCGCGTTTCTTCTCGCAATAAACCGCATCGTCGAAGTCGCGCGCATCTTCGCCATCGATAGTCACCAGCGGCAGGGAGCGCAGATCGACACGTCCTACTTTCGCCTCTTCCGGCACTTCTTCTTTCAGCCCGGCGACCTGTTTCTCAACCGCCTGCGGCCAGATATATGGGATTTCATGAGTACGCAGGGCCATATCAACGGCCATGCTGGTTCCCATGTTGTCACCCAGCACTTCAACAATTTTACCCACCGCTTTAGTGCGGCGAGTTGGACGCTGGGTCAGTTCAACGACAACCACAAAGCCCATACGAGCGCCCATTACCTCTTCCGGCGGGATCAGAATATCGAAGCTCAGGCGGCTGTCGTCTGGGACGACAAATCCAACACCAGCGTCGGTGAAGTAGCGGCCGACAATCTGGCTGGTTTTCGGCACCAGTACGCGCACAATACGCGCTTCGCGGCGACCTTTACGGTCCGCGCCCAACGGCTGCGCCAGCACCTGATCGCCATGAATGCAGGTTTTCATTTGCTCGCTGGACAGATACAGGTCATCTTTGCGGCCTTCAACGCGCAGAAAGCCGTAGCCATCACGGTGGCCAATAACGGTACCTTTCAGCAGGTCGAGACGCTCCGGCAGCGCATAGCATTGACGACGGGTGAAGACCAGTTGTCCGTCACGCTCCATCGCGCGCAGGCGACGACGCAGCGCTTCTTGCTGCTCTTCACCTTCAATATTGAGTTCAGCGGCCAGCTCATCGCGGTTGGCCGGCTTTTCACGTTTAGTTAAATGTTCGAGGATAAATTCCCGGCTCGGGATAGGATTCGCGTATTTTTCTGCTTCGCGTTCCTGGAAAGGATCTTGTGACATGTCGGTTCCTCCGTCATCATCGCTGCTGGCGGGAGTCGTTACTCCACCAGCAATAATTTATAAAGCGGTTGATTCTTTTCAACCAAATCAGCAAGTGTGTAGTTGTCCAGTTCCGTGAGAAAACTTTGCACTGCTTTAGAAAGCGCCTGTTTGAGTCGACAGGCCGGGGTAATGTGGCAAAACTCGCTGCTACAGTTGACCAACGATAAGGGTTCCAGCTCGCGAACCACATCACCAATACCAATATCCTTAGCGGGTTTACCCAGGCGGATACCGCCATTTTTTCCTCGAATAGCAGTAACAAAGCCCGCCCGGCTAAGTTGATTGATTATTTTGACCATATGATTACGGGACACGCCGTAGACTTCTGTCACCTCAGAAATACTGGTCATACGTCCTTCGGGAAGTGACGCCATGTAGATTAGCGCACGTAATCCGTAATCGGTGAAACTTGTTAACTGCACATCAACCTCAGGAAAAGGGATAAAACGGATAAACCTGGTAGTATTAATTACATTGATGATAAACCAGCCACCAGCCAGGTCGCTAATTTATTTCAGTTCGGGAAGGAAAAAAGCGAGGAACTTACGTGATTTTAAGCCGGATTCTGATGCAAAGCACCTTATCCGGCCTAAATTAGTGCAAGCGCAGCGCCGTTTGACGCTACGCTATAACCAGAATTATGCGTCGAACGGGTCGCGCAGGATCATGGTTTCAGTACGGTCTGGGCCAGTTGAGATAATATCAATCGGCACACCGGTCAGTTCTTCAATACGCTTGATGTAGTTCAGCGCTGCCTGCGGCAGACCGCTACGTTCCTTCACGCCGAAGGTGGATTCAGACCAACCCGGCATGGTTTCGTAAATCGGCTCGATACCTTTCCAGTCGTCAGCTGCCAGCGGAGTAGTCGTTACTTCGCGGCCATCCGGCATACGGTAAGCAACACAGATTTTCACCTCTTTCAAACCGTCCAGTACGTCCAGTTTGGTCAGGCAGAAGCCAGACAGGGAGTTAATCTGTACTGCACGGCGTACAGCAACGGAATCCAGCCAACCGGTACGACGACGACGACCGGTGGTCGCGCCATACTCGTTACCTTGTTTGCACAGGAACTCGCCAACGTCATCAAACAGCTCAGTCGGGAACGGACCCGCACCTACACGAGTAGAGTAAGCTTTGATGATACCCAGAACGTAGTCCACATAACGTGGGCCCAGGCCGGAGCCGGTTGCTACGCCACCTGCGGTGGTGTTGGAGGACGTTACGTACGGATAGGTACCGTGGTCGATATCCAGCAGCGTACCCTGCGCACCTTCAAACATGACGAAATCGCCACGCTTACGCGCCTGGTCCAGCAGATCGGAAACATCAACAACCATTGAGGTCAGGATGTCGGCGATAGCCATCACATCATCCAGCACTTTCTGGTAGTCAACTGCTTCAACTTTATAGAAATTCACCAGCTGGAAGTTGTGATATTCCATCACTTCTTTCAGTTTTTCAGCGAAAGTTGCTTTATCAAACAGATCGCCAACACGCAGACCGCGACGAGCTACTTTGTCTTCATAAGCCGGACCGATACCACGACCGGTAGTACCGATCGCTTTCTCGCCACGCGCTTTCTCACGAGCGTTATCCAACGCAACGTGATAATCAAGGATCAGCGGACAAGCTTCAGACAGCAGCAGGCGCTCGCGAACCGGGATACCACGATCTTCCAGTCCTTTCATTTCTTTCATCAGCGCGGACGGAGACAGAACAACACCGTTACCGATGATGCTGATTACGTTTTCGCGAAGAATGCCTGATGGAATAAGATGGAGGACGGTTTTTTCACCGTTGATTACGAGAGTATGGCCTGCGTTGTGACCACCCTGGTAGCGCACAACATATTTAGCCCGTTCAGTCAGAAGATCGACGATCTTCCCTTTACCTTCGTCACCCCATTGGGTGCCCAGTACGACGACGTTGTTACCCATTTTTCAAAATCACCGTTTGCTTAAAAATGGATTCTACCACCGCTTTTTCAGATATACAGCACTTTTTGCATGCGAAAATCCGCAAATTAGTCTACTTATTGATCAGCCAATCGTTTTCCTCAACATGTAGTAGACCACAACGCCCGCAACCACAAGACCTCCACCAAAACGACGCAAAATATTTTCGGGAAGTTGCGCCATTGCAGAGATCATTTTCTTCCATGCGCTGGGATAAAGCATCGGACCCAGCCCTTCCAGCACCAAAACCAGCGCGAGCGCCAGCAAAATTGTTGAATTCATCCATCGCCCTTATATAAAAAGAAAACCACCGCATCCCTGGAGATGCCGGTGGTTTTGCTGCTTTAAAACCGCTGGAACGCGATTAGCGTGTCGCGGTATTTGGTGTCTTCATGTAGCGGAAGAAATCGCTGTCTGGGCTCATGACCATTACGTCCTGATTCCCTTCAAAGCTCTTCTCGTAAGCACGCAGGCTACGGATGAAGGCGTAGAAGTCCGGATCCTGACTGAACGCATCGGCAAACAGCTTAGCGGCTTCTGCATCGCCTTCACCGCGCATAATACGGCCCTGACGCTCAGATTCTGCCAGCGTTTTAGTGACTTCATAGTCAGCCGTTGCACGCAGTTTTTCCGCCTCTTCCTGGCCTTGTGAACGATGGCGACGCGCTACCGCTTCACGCTCAGCGCGCATACGGTTGTAGATAGCCTCGGACACTTCAGCAGGCAGGTTGATTTGCTTAATACGCACGTCAACAACTTCGATGCCCAATGCCGCCATACTGTTCGGGTTGATGACCGGTACTTTACCGTTCGTTTCAGCCTGAACACGTTCAGCCGCTTCGGCAATCGCGCTATCTGCTGCCGGAGTCGCCACTTCGTCTTCCGTGCCAGCAGAACCGGAGTTCAGCGCGTCACGAACTTCCAGGGTCAGACGACCGCGGGAATCGGTAACGATGTCCTTCACGTCCAGACGACCAATTTCAGAACGCAGACGGTCAGAGAACTTACGTTTCAGCAGGACTTCCGCCTGAGAAACATCGCCACCGCCCGTTGCCAGGTAGTAACGGCTAAAGTCACTGATGCGCCACTTGATGTAGGAGTCAACGATCAGGTCTTTCTTCTCTTTGGTAACAAAGCGATCGGCCTGGTTGTCCATGGTCTGAATACGCGCATCCAGCATCTTCACAGATTCAATAAACGGAATCTTGAAGTGCAGGCCAGGTGCTACGACCAGCGGCTTGTTTTCATCGTCACGCAGAACTTTACCAAAGCGCAGAGTAATACCGCGCTCGCCTTCTTTGACCACAAAGACAGACATGAACAGAACTACCAGAACGATGATGATAATCGCAATAACTGACTTACGCATCGTTATTCCCCCTGACGCTGGTAGTCGTTACGCTGCGCATTCGCGCGGCGTTGATCCATAATATCGCCCTGACTGGTGGACGATGTGTTGCTTGCTCCAGTGCTGGAAGTCGTTGCTGGCGGCAGACGCAGCAGGTTTGAACTGCTGTCAGTCTTTGCTGCTGGCGCACTACCACCTTTCAGCATTTGATCCAGCGGCAGAACCATCAAATTGCTGCCTTTATCGTTAACCAGGACTTTGCGGGTATTGCTCAGCACTTTTTCCATGGTTTCGATATACAGACGCTCGCGGGTAATTTGCGGTGCGGCTTTATATTCCGGCAGAATTTTTGCGAAGCGAGCCACTTCACCCTGTGCTTCCAGGATTGTCTGAGTCTTATACGCACGCGCTTCTTCCAGAATACGCTGCGCCTGACCGTTTGCACGCGGCTGAACTTCGTTGGTGTACGCTTCCGCTTCACGGATGTACTGCTGTTCGTTTTCACGTGCTGCGATAGCATCGTCAAACGCGGCTTTTACTTCTTCCGGCGGACGTGCAGCCTGGAAGTTGACGTCCAGCAGGGTAATACCCATGTTGTACGGACGGATCGTTTCTTCCAGTTCACGTTGGGTATCGCTACGAATAACGGTACGCCCTTCGGTCAGGATACGGTCCATGGTGTATTTACCGATAACCCCACGCAGAGCACTGTCGGTAGCCTGACGCAGACTGTCATCCGCGCTGGTTACGCTAAACAGGTAACGCTGCGGATCGGTCACGCGGTACTGTACGTTCATTTCGACGCGCACGACGTTTTCGTCAGAGGTCAGCATGACGCCGGATGCGGCAAGTTCACGCACGGCTTCAACGTTGACCGGTGTCACTTCATCGACAAAGGTCGGTTTCCAGTTCAGACCCGGTTCAACCAAATGGCTGAATTTACCGAAGCGTGTCACCACGCCGCGTTCCGCTTCTTTAATGGTATAGAAACCGCTGGCCGCCCAGATAATGACGATAGCGGCCGCTGCGATAGTAAAGACTCGACCGCCCAGTTGCGGACGCGGGCCTTGCGATGAACTACCGCCGCCAGAGCCAGTACCTTTACCGCCACCCAGACCACCGAGCTTTTTACTCAGTTTGCGGAAGATATCGTCCAGATCGGGAGGTCCCTGCTCGCGACCACCTTTGTTTCCATTTCCCTCAGGGTTGCCGCCAGGTTTGCTGCTTCCCCAGGGGTCGCGGTCTTGTCCGTTATTACCGGGCTGATTCCACGCCATTTTTGTGCTCCATATTTGTTATGCGATGCTATACCTGCGTCTTTTGCGCTGCCGTTGCGTTGGCTGCGTCCCTCAACGCCAGTCACATAGTTGACTATGCTCCTGGAGATTTCAGGACTTGCCGCCTTCCTGCCGCACAAAATCCACAAGGTATAGAGGCGAAAAAATCTTCAGGCCATATCCGTCAGATCAGACAACATAGTCTTCCAGTGCCGGTTCTTGTTTACAGAGGCGACGCCAGTCTACGATCGGCATACGAACCTGCAGACCTACGCTGCCGTCCTCCTCCATCCACTCTTTTTCTATTGCCTGAAGTTGATAAAACCGGCTTCTCAAACGCCCTTCCTGCGGCGGCAAACGCAACGTATGCTGCGCCACCTCACCGGAAAGTCGCTCAGTCAAAGCCTGAAAAAGTTGTGGTATACCAATCCCCGTTTGCGCTGATACCCAAACGCGAATGGGTTTATTCTCTTCATCTCTGTCGATACGCGGCTCAAAGTCATCCAACATATCGATTTTATTCATCACCAGCAGGGTCGGGATCTCATGCGCATCGATCTCTTCGAGCACCGTATCGACGGCCTCAATGTTTTCCTGCACACGAAAATCTGCTGCATCAATAACGTGCAGCAGCAATGTCGCCTGACGTGTTTCCTGCAAGGTGGCCTTAAACGCCGCCACCAGGTCGTGCGGCAAATGACGGATAAACCCAACGGTATCCGCCAGCACAGTCTCACCCACGTCCGCAACGTCTATTCTGCGTAGCGTCGGGTCCAGGGTCGCAAACAGCTGATCTGCTGCGTAGACCTGGGCTTCGGTGATCTGGTTGAACAGGGTGGATTTTCCGGCGTTGGTATATCCCACCAGTGATACGGTTGGGACATCCGCTTTCTTGCGCGACTGTCGCCCCTGCTCACGTTGCTTTTCAACTTTTTCCAGGCGCGACTGTATCTGCAAAATGCGATTACGCAGCAAACGACGGTCGGTTTCGAGCTGGGTTTCACCCGGGCCGCGCAAACCAATCCCGCCCTTTTGCCGTTCAAGGTGAGTCCAGCCACGAACCAGACGCGTAGCCATATGGCGCAACTGCGCCAGCTCAACCTGCAACTTACCCTCATGGGTTCGCGCACGCTGGGCAAAAATATCTAAAATGAGACCAGTCCTGTCGATAACAAGACACTGGCACAACTGTTCCAGGTTACGTTCCTGGGCAGGGCTTAGAGCATGATCAAAAATCACCACCGCAGCGCCAGTCGCTTTTACGGCCTCGGCAATTTCGATTGCCTTACCTTCACCAACAAAATACTTCGGGTGCGGTGCTTTACGGCTCCCGGTAATCACCTGCATTGCTTCGACACCGGCGGAAGAAACCAGAGATTCAAACTCCTGGAGGTCTTCCATATCTTTGTCTTGCGAAAAATAGATGTGTACCAGTACCGCCTGCTCACCGGCATCATAACGGTCAAACAAGCGTCAACCCCTTAATATAAATCAACGGGGAACACAGGATCGCTGGCTCCCCGTATGTAAAACAGCTAATAACCTTATTCGGTTTCTTCGCTGTCCTGTTGCGCAGATGAACCTTGCGCGTTGCTACCGTGATGGTAGTTGCTGCCTGTGCCGCCGGTGGCATTATTGCTGTGATGAGAAACCGGACGAGACGGGACAACAGTAGAAATCGCGTGCTTATAAACCATCTGGCTGACCGTGTTTTTCAACAGGATCACGAACTGATCAAAAGACTCGATTTGACCTTGCAGCTTAATACCATTCACCAAATAAATAGAAACTGGAACACGTTCCCGACGCAGTGCGTTCAGGAACGGATCTTGTAAAGATTGCCCCTTAGCCATTCTCTCTTTTCCTTATATGCTTATTTGTACTTTGAACCTTTCGATTCTGAAAAATTGCGCACGATACGTTTCAATTGTACACATTCAGTTCGCGATAGCACCAACAACCTGTAATACTTCGTTTCGCGCCTGGTCAGGCTTTTCACTGTCAAGCCAGTGCACCCCTTCCCAACCACGCAACCAGGTTACCTGTCGCTTCGCCAACTGCCTCGTGGCGCAAACACCTCTATAAACCATTTCATCGTATGAAATTTCACCTTCAATGTATGACCACATCTGGCGATACCCTACACAACGAATGGAAGGCAAATCCGTATGCAAATCTCCACGGGCAAAAAGCGCCCGGACTTCTGCTTCAAAACCTGAAGCTAACATCTGATGAAAACGCTGCTCAATTCGCTGATGGAGCAGTTCACGGCTCGCCGGGGCGATTGCAAACTGATGCACCTGATACGGCAAAGCATCTCCTGACGTTTGCGTCAGCTCCGTTAAAGTTTTACCCGAAATGAAAAAAACTTCCAGTGCCCGGGAAAGTCTTTGCGGATCATTTGGATGAATACGCGCCGCTGCCACGGGATCGATGTCCTGAAGCTGTCGGTGTAACGCGTCCCAACCCTGCTCTGCCGCCTGCTGCTCAATTCTGGCCCTGACTACCGGGTCCGCCGACGGTAACGGCGACAGTCCTTCAAGCAAGGCTTTGAAATATAACATTGTGCCGCCCACCAGCAACGGGATACGGCCCGCGGCGGTGATGTCGGCCATCTCGGCTAACGCATCGCGACGAAAATCCGCAGCGGAGTACGCCTGCGATGGATCGCGGATATCCAGCAATCGGTGCGGTGCGGCCTGTAATTCAGCTGCATCAGGCTTAGCTGTACCGATATCCATCCCCTTGTAAATAAGGGCGGAATCAACGCTTATCAACTCTATGGGCAAAACTTTACGCAATTCAATTGCTAATGCCGTTTTACCGGAGGCCGTTGGCCCCATCAAAAAAATCGCCTTTGGCAGGCTCGCCTTACGGGTATCACTCATGTTTCAGGGCATTCAATACCGAATGTAAATCAACAGGTTGTAACAGACCACCCGGCGGTGCCTTCACGAGTTGTGGGCAGAGCCGCTCAACATCCGCTAACAGCGTAATCGCCTGTGCCATGCTCCACTGTGGATGCTCGCTCATCAGGTTACGTGCGATCCACTGTGCAATATTGCCCGGCTCGAATACGGATTGCTGCGCCAGGTAGCCTATCAGTTCAGGAATCAAGATTTGTAAATTTTGTTGGCGTAAGGGTAAAGGCACCGCCCGGATGGTCACATGCTGCGCATCCAGCTGAAATTCAATGCCCAACTCAGCCAGTTGGCTCTGTCCTTTTTGCAGTGCCGCTTTTTCATCAGCGGTCACTTTTAGACGTAAAGGGATCAGTAACGGTTGAGCACAAACCGCTCCCTGACCCGGCGTTAACTGCGCCTGACGCAACCAACGCTCAGCCACCGGTAATGCCAACAACCGAATATGGCCATCACACTCGAGTAACGCGCAGTCTGCACCAACAATCGTTAGCACCCGGCCAAAGCCCTGACTGTTGCCAGTCAGAGGCGTCGATGGCGTTTCAGAGACCGGCGTTTTACGCGTTGGAGCAGGCGTCTGCATCAGTTGCTGATAAATTTCGCCCTGCTGCTTTTGGTATCCGGGTTGAGCATGAGGCCAACTGGCTTCCGCCTGACGGCCACCGCCACCACTACTGCCACCACTATTGCCACTTCCAGTGCCAGCGGATGCTGAGTACCGCGGTGTCGCAGGTTCACGCGCGGGAGCCGGCTCGGCAAAATGGTTGCGTCCAGCAGCAACGCGGTTTTCCGGAATGTGCCTTGGGGCGGGTTCGTCGTCATCAGCCAACGGCAGCGGCGTTTCAAGCTGCTGTTGCAGGACACTCAACACGCCCTGGTAAATAAAATCGTGCACCAGCCGGGATTGATGGAAACGGACCTCATGTTTAGCTGGGTGTACGTTGACATCCACTTGATGCGGATCGATTTCCAGATACAACACAAAAGCGGGCTGTTGATCGGCTCCCAGCTTATCTTCACAGGCCTGGCGGATAGCATGGTTGATCAGCCGGTCGCGCATCATCCGACCATTCACGTAGCAGTACTGGATTTCTGCCAGTGCTGCCGTTGTGTGGTTAGGATCGGCCACCCAGCCGCGCAATGTTAAATCACCATGCTGCCATTCGATCGCCAGCGCATGCTCCAGAAACGGCGTGCCGCAAATCGCGCCCAGTCGGCGCTCTTTCTGCCCATCCGCGGCCACTGCCCTGTACTGACGCACCACTTTGCCGTTGTGCGACAAATTTATCGTCACATCAAAACGCGCCAGCGCAATGCGGCGAATAATCTCGTCGATATGATTAAATTCGGTTTTCTCGGTGCGCATAAATTTGCGCCGCGCCGGGGTGTTGTAGAACAGATCCAGCACCTCCAGCGTGGTTCCCACCGGATGCGCAGCGGGTTTAACTGTGACATCCATGTCACGCCCTTCGGCATACGCCTGCCAGGCTTCGGGTTGTTCTTGCGTACGCGACGTCAGGGTTAAACGAGACACGGAGCTGATACTGGCCAGCGCTTCACCGCGAAATCCGAGGCTTACGATGGCTTCAAGATCGTCAAGCGAGGCTATTTTACTGGTGGCATGACGCGCCAACGCCAACGCCAGCTCGTCTTTTTTAATCCCGCAGCCGTTGTCACGAATACGGATAAGCTTCGCGCCGCCGCGTTCAATATCGATATCAATGCGCGTCGCACCGGCATCGATGCTGTTTTCCACCAGCTCTTTCACCACTGACGCAGGCCGTTCTACCACCTCGCCTGCGGCAATCTGGTTCGCCAGCTGTGGCGGTAGAACCTGAATCGGCATGGCTAATCCTTAATTTGTTAACGTGTTACCCGGCGATATGGCGCTGGCGGTTTGCGCCGGTGCGCCCTGCGGCCCGGTTTGCATCGGGTGCGCCTGGAAATAGTTACGCAATCCTTTGTAAATCGCCTCAGCCAGTTGCTGCTGGTAATCATCGCTCGCCAACAGACGTTCTTCGCTGTTGTTACTGATAAAGCCAGTTTCAACCAACACTGACGGGATATCAGGCGAACGCAGTACGCCAAGACTGGCGTGTTCTGGACGACGCTTATGCATCGAACCAATACGTTCTAACTGGCCGATCATGCTAGTCGCCACATCATACCCTACGCGCTGCGAATGACCGAACTGCAGATCCAGTACGGCCTGGCTGAGGTAAGGATCGGACTGGCTGTTTGCCAGCACATCGCCCGCGCCGCCCAACAACTCCGATTGCTTCTCGTGCTGTTCCAGCCAGCCGGCCATCTCACTGTTCGCCCGACGGTTTGACAGCACCCAAACGGAAGCACCTGTGGCATCACGATTTGGCGCGGCATCCGCGTGAATAGAAACCAGGAAATTGGCGTTTTGTTTACGCGCGACGTCTGAACGCCCCATCACCGAGATAAAGTAATCACCATCACGGGTGAGTACGCCTTTAAACATCGGATCATCATTGAGCAAACTGCGCAGCTTGCGCGCCACGGCAATCGTGACGTTTTTCTCACGCGTGCCGCCAGGACCAATAGCGCCAGGATCCTGTCCACCGTGTCCGGCATCAATGGCAATCACCACTTTATCGCCGTTGCTGGAACTGGCGCGCGCCGCAGGGCGCGTGGAGGTATTGCTGTTAGTCACAGCCGTAGTGCGATCGTTTTCTGCTTTAAACGGATTGCGCGCTGGCTCGACAGGACGTGGGGCAACAATCGGCGCTTCAACACGCTTTGCAACCACGGGAGGTGGAGGCGGCGGCGCATCAGCGTTGATGGTAAACACGACGGTATAATTGCCGCCGTTCTGGCGTTTTACTGCTTCGGCTTTACCGTTCTCGGTTAAATCCACCACCAGGCGCAGAGACTGCGCATCTTTTGGCGTGCCGGAACGGATAGATTTCACCAGATTATTGCCGCTAAACAGCAGCGGTAACCCCTGAATCACACCGGTTTGTTTAATATCCAGCGCGACGGTTCGTTTCCCGTCCTGCGAAACGGCATATTCAGGATCGCCAATAAAGCTCAGCGTAATCCGCGCCTGTTGATCGCCATTGGACACCTGAAGATCGGAGAGGCTGGCGGCCCCTGCCTGCGCGCACAGCAGGACCAGGGTTGCCATCAGCCAGTTTCTGATGCGATAAATCATCCCGCCACCCTTAAGGTTAATCGGCTAAACGCGCCAGCAATAAATCACCTGATGAGGAGACTGCGCTTACACGCGCCTCTCGACCTTGCGCCTGGTATTCAATGTGTATTTCGACGTCCGGGTCTGGCAGTACACCTTTACCTTGTTGCGGCCATTCCACCAGGCAGATGGCATCATTGGCAAAATAATCGCGGATCCCCATAAATTCCAGCTCCTCTGGGTCCGCAAGTCGGTATAAATCGAAGTGATATACCATCAAGTTATCGAGTGAATAGGGCTCAACCAGCGTGTAGGTGGGGCTTTTTACATTACCTTTATGACCTAACGCCTGCAGAAATCCTCGGCTGAAGGTGGTTTTACCCGCCCCCAGGTCGCCGTACAAATATATAACCGTCGCGCCGTCACAGGCTTTGGCTACCCGCAGTCCCAGGTCTAAAGTCGCCTGCTCATCAGGTAGTGGAATTACTCGATTCATCATGATAAACGTCAATCACATCAGGGTTAACAATACGCTGTAGCGTGGTAAAGAGATCTGTCGCCAGCATGCCGCGCGTACCAAAACGCGCCGCCAGCACATCCGCCGCCGCTCCGTGCGCAACACATCCCGCACATGCTGCATCATACGGGGTAAGCTTCTGTCCGAGCAATGCGCCAATAATACCGGAAAGCACATCCCCCATTCCGCCGCTGGCCATCCCGGCATTGCCGGTATCAATAATACCCAACTCCGCCTGTTCAGCAGCAACAACCGTACCCGCGCCTTTCAGCACCACCACGCCTCCGTACCGTTTTACCAGACGTTGTGCACAAAGTAAGCGATCGTCTTCAATTTCTGCAATGGAACAACCCAGCAGTCGCGCGGCTTCACCTGGATGCGGCGTGATCACGCGATTGTGACGTTTATCGGGGTTGATTGCCAGCAGGTTCAGCGCATCCGCATCCCAGAGCATCGGTTTGCGAAAATTCTCCACTTTTTGCAGCGCTTTTTTGCCCCACTCCTGCTGACCAAGCCCGGGGCCTATCACCACTACATCCGCCCACGCCAGGCTCTCTTCCAGCGTCTGCGGCGTCAGCGCATCGACCATCAGTTCCGGTCTGGCTGTCAAAATAGGCGCAATGTTTTCACTGCGCGTCAGCACTTTGACCAGCCCGGCACCTGCTCGCAGCGCGGCTTCCCCGGCCATGCGTATTGCGCCTGCCGTACCGTGGTCACCGCCGATAATCACCAGTCGACCGTGGGAGCCTTTGTGCGAGGTGGGTCGACGCGGTGTTAGCCAGTGTGCAAGCTGTTGAGCATCAAAACGTTGTATTGGCGCATTCTGCCCCGCCAGCCAGTCGTCCAGCCCAAGTGCGTTAACATGCAGACGCCCGGTGACATCGCGCGCTTTACCGGTGAGCAGGCCCGGCTTGAGTGCAATAAAGGTAATGGTATGCGCTGCGTTGATGACCGCGCCCGGCGTCGCTCCCGTCTGCGCTAGCAGGCCGGAGGGAATATCTATCGCCACGGTGGGGGCTGGGTGAGAATTGGCACGTTCAATCAATACCGAGAGAGACTCACGCGGCGCATGTTTTAAGCCAGTGCCTGACAGCGCATCAATAATGACGTCCACGTTATTTGGCCAATTGATATCCGCCGCGTGAATGACGCCACCAGCGTTAAGCCAGGCATCACGCGCCTGCTGCGCCTCCTCGGGGAGCGGTTTGTCACTTTCCTGCGCCAGCAACGTAACTTCAAGACCCAGCGCTTTGGCAAGTCTTGCCACTACGTAACCATCACCGCCGTTGTTGCCATGACCACATAGCACCAGCCAGTGCCGGGCGTTCGGATAAGCCTCACGAGTGACCTGAAACGCCGCCTCTCCCGCCCGTTGCATCAGTTCGTACAGCGTCAGCCCTGAACTGTCTGCCACCTCTCGCTCCATCCGCCTGATGTCATCGGCGTGCCAGATGGAGTGTGGTATACTTGCGGGGTTTTTCTTCATTGTATGGTCCGTCATGTCAGAGCCCCTCGATCTCAATCAGTTAGCGCAAAATATTAAGCAGTGGGGGCTGGAGCTTGGCTTTCAGCAGGTCGGGATTGCCGATACCGACCTCAGCGAAGCGGAACCCAAACTGCAGGCCTGGCTGGATAAACAATACCACGGCGAGATGGACTGGATGGCCCGTCACGGCATGATGCGCGCCCGACCTCACGAATTATTGCCCGGTACGCTACGTGTCATCAGCGTACGTATGAACTATCTTCCTGCCAATGCGGCCTTCGCCAGCACGTTGAAGAATCCTTCTCTGGGTTACGTCAGCCGTTACGCGCTGGGGCGCGACTACCATAAGCTGCTACGTAACCGCTTAAAAAAGCTGGGAGAGATGATTCAACAGCACTGCGTTTCGCTGAATTTTAGACCTTTTGTCGATTCTGCGCCCATTCTTGAGCGTCCGTTAGCGGAAAAAGCCGGGCTTGGCTGGACAGGTAAGCACTCACTTATCCTCAATCGCGAAGCCGGTTCATTTTTCTTCCTCGGGGAATTACTGATCGACTTACCCCTACCGATCGACCAACCAGTAGAAGAAGGATGTGGGAAATGCGTCGCCTGCATGACCATCTGTCCCACCGGGGCCATTGTTGAACCCTACACGGTGGATGCGCGCCGCTGTATCTCTTATCTCACTATCGAACTGGAAGGCGCGATCCCGGAAGAATTTCGTCCATTGTTGGGGAATCGAATTTACGGCTGCGATGATTGCCAGCTCATTTGCCCGTGGAACCGCTATTCACAGTTGACGGCAGAGGATGACTTCAACCCGCGCAAGCAGCTTCATGCTCCGGAGTTAATAGAGCTGTTTCGCTGGAGCGAAGCGTGGTTTTTAAAAGTCACGGAGGGGTCTGCCATTCGTCGTATTGGCCACCTGCGCTGGCTGCGAAATATCGCCGTTGCGTTGGGTAATGCTCCCTGGAATGAAGCCATTCTTCGCGCACTGGAAAGTCGCAGAGGTGAGCACCCACTTCTCGACGAACACATAGAGTGGGCGGTTGCTCAGCAAATCGAGAAGCGAAATGCCTGCGTAGTTGAGGTGCAGCTACCGCAGAAACAACGTTTGGTCAGGGTCATTGAGAAGGGTCTGCCGCGCGATGCTTAAGTCATCCACAGCTTGTGTATAAAAATAAAAACACATTGATATTCAAGAGGGAAAAAATCGTCAAGTGATCGCATTAACAATTTGAAATGATAATTAAATTAATAATTTCAAATAGTTAAAATGATACTATTCACCCGGCGAAGTTTTTTGCATTCCAGGAATAATACCCGAACCTGTGGATAAGTCTGTTTACAAGAGTATGTCAATGACGAAACAAAACGTCCCCAACGCGATTATTCGTTATGGATATTTTTATTGGGGTAAGAATTTGGAGCGGGAAACGAGACTCGAACTCGCGACCCCGACCTTGGCAAGGTCGTGCTCTACCAACTGAGCTATTCCCGCTTGGGTGTGTCTGTGCTTAATAAGCACTTTCAAATTTTGGAGCGGGAAACGAGACTCGAACTCGCGACCCCGACCTTGGCAAGGTCGTGCTCTACCAACTGAGCTATTCCCGCTTAATCTTCGTCTTTCGAACCGCTACTGCGTTGGCTGCCTTCATTCGCCTGAGTCACTTACTTTAGTAAGCTCCTAAGGACTCATTCAGTTGCCGCCTTGTCGCAATTCGAAATCCTGCGATTGGTGGTCTGTGCTTTACAAGCATTTTCAAATTTTGGAGCGGGAAACGAGACTCGAACTCGCGACCCCGACCTTGGCAAGGTCGTGCTCTACCAACTGAGCTATTCCCGCAAATCTGTACTGCTTTTGTTGCTGTCGTAATTCGCATTTCTGCGTCGTTACGGGAGGCGCATTATACGAGAAATCCGTTTAGCTGCAACCCCCCTGAAAGCGTTTTTTTCGAAAATTTGTTCAAGTGATTAATTTGCAATCAAGCTGAACAATTTAGCGTCAAAAAACCGGTGGCGCAAGCCACCGGAGAACAAAATCAAAGATTAATAAAATGTTCGCGATAGTAAGCAAGCTCAGCAACAGATTCACGAATGTCGTCCATCGCCTGATGTGTTCCCTGCTTGGTGAAGCCCGCAAGGATTTCCGGCTTCCAACGACGCGCCAGTTCTTTGAGCGTACTGACGTCCAGATAGCGATAATGGAAATACGCCTCCAGCTCCGGCATGTATTTAAACAGGAAACGACGATCCTGCCCGATGCTGTTGCCGCAGATAGGTGATTTCCCTTCCGGAACCCACTCTTTCAAAAAAGCCAGCGTGGCCAGTTCAGCTTCACGATCGCCCATGGTGCTCGCCTTCACGCGCTCCACCAGCCCGCTACCGGTATGCGTACGTACGTTCCAGTCATCCATTAATGCCAGCTGTTCGTCGGACTGGTGCACCGCAATTGTCGGTCCTTCAGCCAGAATATTCAGGTTGGCATCCGTCACCAGCGTGGCGATCTCAATAATGCGATCGCGCTCGGGATCCAGACCTGTCATCTCCAGATCGATCCAAATCAGGTTGTTTTCATTGGCACTCATGCTATTTTCCACCCTTCAGCGTCACATTCAGTGTGACTACATTGATCTAAAATTGTGTGTATCATAAATGTTTTGCCCATCATGGGCGACCAGGAGCCAGTCCGATTGAGTAAGAATAAACTCTCCAAAGGCCAACAGCGCCGTGTGAACGCCAATCACCAGCGTCGTCTTAAAACGTCCACGGAGAAGCCCGACTACGACGACAACCTGTTTGGCGAAACCGCTGAAGGCATCGTTATCAGCCGTTTTGGCATGCATGCCGACGTAGAGTCTGCTGACGGTGAAATTCACCGCTGCAACATCCGCCGTACAATTCGCTCGCTGGTTACTGGCGATCGCGTAGTCTGGCGCCCGGGTAAAGCGGCAGCTGAAGGCGTGAATGTCAAAGGTATCGTTGAAGCGGTACACGATCGTACCTCGGTACTGACACGCCCCGACTTTTACGACGGGGTAAAGCCTATTGCCGCCAACATCGACCAGATCGTTATTGTCTCAGCCATCTTACCCGAGCTGTCACTCAATATTATCGACCGGTATCTGGTAGCCTGCGAAACGCTACACGTTGAACCGATTATCGTGCTGAATAAGATCGATCTGCTGGATGATGAAGGCATGGCCTTCGTTAACGAACAGATGGATATCTATCGCAACATTGGCTATCGGGTGTTGATGGTATCAAGCCGCACAAAAGACGGCCTGAAACCGCTTGAAGAAGCATTAACCGATCGCATCAGCATTTTTGCCGGTCAATCGGGCGTAGGTAAATCCAGCCTGCTCAATAACCTCCTCGGCCTGCAGGAAGAGATCCTGACCAATGATGTCTCTGACAACTCCGGCCTTGGACAGCACACCACCACGGCCTCTCGCCTGTATCACTTCCCGCACGGCGGCGACGTTATCGACTCCCCTGGTGTACGTGAGTTTGGACTGTGGCATCTGGAGCCGGAACAAATCACGCATGGCTTTGTCGAATTTCATGACTACCTGGGCCATTGCAAATACCGCGACTGCAAGCATGATACCGATCCAGGCTGCGCTATCCGTGAGGCTGTAGAAAAAGGGGCCATAGCCGAAACCCGGTTTGAAAATTATCACCGCATCCTGGAAAGCATGGCGCAGGTAAAAACGCGTAAAAACTTTTCTGATACAGACAACTGACAACTAAGCTAAGCATCGCTAGAATCGTCCCCCTTTTTTCAGGATCCGGCCCGTATGCCGGATCGGGAACAAATTATGGCCTGGAGGCTACCTTGTTAAACTCATTTAAGCTTTCGCTACAATACATTCTGCCGAAACTATGGCTCACTCGCCTGGCGGGTTGGGGTGCGAGCAAACGAGCGGGATGGCTGACCAAACTGGTTATCGATCTGTTCGTGAAATATTACAAGGTCGATATGAAAGAGGCGCAAAAGCCGGACACCGCCAGCTATCGCACCTTCAACGACTTCTTTGTTCGCCCGCTGCGCGACGATGCTCGTCCGATTAATACCGATCCAAACGTACTGGTCATGCCCGCTGACGGTGTGATTAACCAGTTAGGCAACATCGAGGAAGACAAACTGCTGCAGGCTAAAGGGCACAGTTATACCCTTGAAGCGCTGCTGGCTGGCAACTATCAGATGGCGGACAAATTCCGCAACGGTACGTTTGTGACCACTTACTTGTCTCCACGCGATTACCACCGTGTACACATGCCGTGTAACGGTATCCTGCGTGAAATGATGTACGTGCCGGGCGATCTCTTCTCTGTAAACATCCTGACTGCGCAAAACGTACCGAACCTGTTTGCCCGCAACGAACGTGTAATCTGTCTGTTTGATACCGAATTTGGCCCGATGGTGCAGATTCTGGTCGGCGCGACCATCGTCGGCAGTATTGAAACCGCATGGGCTGGCACCATTACTCCACCGCGTGAAGGCGTCATCAAGCGCTGGACCTGGCCGGAAGGCGAAAGCGAAGGGTCGGTGGCGCTGCTGAAAGGTCAGGAAATGGGCCGCTTTAAGCTCGGTTCCACCGTCATCAACCTGTTCGCACCTGGCAAAGTTAACCTGGTTGAGCAGTTGCAGGATCTGTCCGTGACCAAAATCGGCCAACCAATGGCCATCTCGACCGAGACTTTCGTGACGCCAGAGGCAGAACCGGCCCCGCTGGCGAAAGAAGAGATCGAAGCAGAACACGATGCCAGCCCGCTGGTTGACGACAAAAAAGACGAAAGTTAAACATAGGAATCGCTGCTGTGCGCCTGATTATCACTTTTCTGATGGCCTGGTGCCTCAGCCTGGGGGCGTACGCTGCGACGGCCCCCGATGCCAAACAACTCACCCAGGAACTGGAGCAGGCAAAAGCGGCAAAACCCGCTCAGCCAGAAACCGTCGAGGCGCTCCAGTCCGCGCTGAATGCCCTTGAGGAGCGTAAAGGCTCTCTCGAGCGCGCCCAGCAATACCAGCAGGTTATTGATAACTTCCCCAAGCTGTCCGCAACGTTACGCGCGCAGCTTAGCAACCTGCGTGATGAACCGCGCAATGTGCCAACCGGACTCACTACCGATGCGTTAAACCAGGAGATCCTCCAGGTTAGCAGCCAACTGCTGGAAAAGAGTCGTCAGGCCCAACAGGAGCAGGATCGCGCCCGGGAAATCGCCGACTCGTTAAGCCAGCTTCCTCAACAGCAAACCGATGCCCGCCGCCAGCTCAATGAGCTTGAGCGACGCATTGGTACCGCCAACGGCAATTCCGCACAGAATCAGGCGATGCAGGCTGAATCCGCCAAACTTAAAGCCCAGGTCGATGAACTGGAGCTGGCGCAGCTTTCCGCCAATAACCGTCAGGAACTGGCGCGTATGCGCTCCGAACTGGCGGAAAAACAGAGTCAACAACTCGACGCTTACCTGCAGGCTTTGCGCAACCAGCTTAACAGTCAGCGTCAGCGTGAAGCTGAGCGAGCGCTGGAAAGCACTGAACTGCTGGCGGAAAACAGCGCGGGACTGCCGGAGGGTATTGTCGACCAGTTCAAGGTAAACCGCGAGCTTTCTCAGGCCTTGAACCAGCAAGCACAGCGTATGGATCTGGTCGCTTCGCAGCAGCGTCAGGCCGCCAGCCAAACGCTGCAGGTGCGTCAGGCATTGAATACGCTGCGAGAGCAGTCTCAGTGGCTTGGGGTTTCAAATATGCTGGGAGAAGCGCTGCGAGCGCAGGTATCCCGTCTGCCGGAAATGCCTAAACCTCAGCAGTTGGATACCGAAATGGCGCAGCTTCGCGTACACCGCATGCGCTATGAGGATCTCCTCAACAAACAGCCGCAACTGCGTCAGATTCATCAGGCCGATGGACAACCGCTGACCGCTGAACAGAGCAGCATCCTCAACGCCCAGCTACGCACCCAGCGTGAGCTGCTGAACTCATTGTTACAGGGCGGCGATACGCTGATCCTTGAGCTGACCAAGCTCAAAGTTTCCAACAGCCAACTGGAAGATGCGCTAAAAGAGGTCAACGAAGCGACGCACCGCTACCTGTTCTGGACGTCAGACGTTAGCCCTATCTCCCTCTCCTGGCCTGTCGACATCGTTCAGGATCTGCGGCGTCTGATCTCATTAGATACGTTTAATCAGTTGGGCAAAGCCAGCATCATGATGCTGACCAGCAAAGAAACGCTGCTACCGCTGTTCGCGGCGTTGGTGTTAGTTGGCTTTAGCCTCTCTTCGCGCAAGCACTTCACCCGTTTCCTTGAACGCTCATCCGCGCGGGTCGGGAAAGTCACCCAGGATCACTTCTGGCTGACAATACGCACGGTATTCTGGTCAATACTCGTCGCTTCGCCGTTGCCAGTGCTGTGGGCAACGCTCGGTTACGGATTGCAGGAAGCCTGGCCTTATCCGTTGGCTGTCGCGATCGGCGATGGCGTTACCGCCACGGTGCCCATGCTATGGGCAGTAATGATCTGCGCCACCTTTGCACGTCCCAACGGTCTGTTCATTGCCCACTTTGGCTGGCCGCGGAACCGCGTCGCGAAAGCCATGCACTATTACCTGATGAGCATCGGGCTGATTGTCCCGTTGATCATGGCGGTTATTATGTTTGATAACCTCAATGACCGGGAATTCTCCGCCTCACTGGGGCGTCTGTGCTTTATTCTGATTTGCGGTGCGCTGGCTGTCGTAACCCTGAGCCTGAAACGCGCCGGGATACCGCTGTACCTCGATAAAGAGGGCAACAGCGATAACATGGTCAACAGCATGCTGTGGAATATGCTGATGGGTGCGCCGCTGATTGCCATTCTCGCCGCGGCAGTAGGCTACCTCGCCACATCACAAGCCCTGCTGGCACGTCTGGAAACGTCTGTAGCGATTTGGTTCTTATTACTGGTGGTGTATCACGTTATCCGCCGTTGGATGCTGATTCAGCGTCGCCGCCTGGCGTTTGACCGCGCCAAGCATCGACGCGCTGAAATGCTGGCACAGCGCGCGCGGGGTGAAGAAGAACCGCCGCATTCCACCAGCCTTGAAGGCGCGATCGACGTTGATGAAAGCGAAGTGGATTTGGATGCTATCAGCGCGCAATCGCTGCGCCTGGTGCGTTCTATCCTGATGCTTATCGCCCTGCTCTCGGTCATTGTACTGTGGTCAGAAATTCACTCCGCTTTCGGCTTCCTGGAAAACATCTCATTGTGGGATGTCACCTCCACGGTTCAGGGCGTGGAAAGCTTAGAACCGATAACGCTGGGCGCGGTGCTTATCGCGATTCTGGTATTCATCATCACCACCCAGTTAGTGCGCAACCTACCCGCACTGCTGGAGCTGGCACTACTGCAACATCTGGATTTAACCCCCGGCACCGGTTATGCCATCACCACCATTACCAAGTATTTGCTGATGCTGATTGGCGGTCTGGTTGGTTTCTCGATGATCGGTATTGAATGGTCCAAACTGCAATGGCTGGTGGCGGCTCTCGGTGTCGGTCTGGGCTTTGGTTTGCAGGAGATCTTCGCCAACTTTATTTCCGGCCTGATTATCCTGTTTGAAAAACCAATCCGCATTGGCGACACGGTGACGATTCGCGATCTTACCGGTAGCGTGACGAAAATTAATACCCGCGCCACCACTATCAGCGACTGGGACCGCAAAGAGATCATCGTGCCCAACAAAGCCTTTATCACTGAACAGTTTATCAACTGGTCGTTATCCGATTCCGTTACCCGTGTGGTGTTAACCATCCCGGCACCGTCTGAGGCGAATAGCGAGGAGGTTACGCAGATCCTGCTGACTGCCGCGCAGCGCTGTTCGCTGGTTATCGATAATCCGGCACCTGAAGTCTTCCTGGTTGACCTGCAGCAGGGGATTCAAATCTTCGAACTGCGTATTTATGCCGCAGAGATGGGACATCGCATGCCGCTGCGCCATGAAATCCATCAACTGATTCTGGCAGGCTTCCGCGAGCACGGTATTGATATGCCGTTCCCTCCGTTCCAGATGCGTCTGGAGAGCCTCGGCGGTAAGCAAACAGGGAGAACATTAAGTTCTGCAGGAAGAGGCAGTCGCCCGGCAGGGAGTTTGTAACGCACAATGCAGGCAAGAAATGCCGGATGGCGACCCGTTGGGTCTTATCCGGCCTACGGGTCTGCAATTAACCTGTAGGCCCGATAAGCTTGCGCCATCGGGCATTTCATCGCCGATTACAGACATTTTCGGGCTTAATATGCGTCCGGATCGGCAACAGGCAATAAACGCCAGATGGCCTTTATTCCACCGCCCACTCAGGCTCGTTGGTCGTGCGACGGCTGTAGTTCTGATAAATCGCCATCGCCAGCAGTGAGAAGAAGATCGGACCGCCGGTCATCCACAGTGCGCTGTTCCAGTCCCCGGCTTCAATTACCGGCTGGATGATGGTGAACACGTTGGCAAACGTCACCACCAGCACGACCACTCCCGTTGCCAGCAGCGTCGCCGCTCGGGTTTTAAAGACAACAAACGGCCTTTCCAGACCCGGACGGGATTTAAAGAAAGGAAACGCCAGCGCCAGGAACAGATACGGCAGCGTCATCGAGACGTTCGCCATCAGCGTCAGTTTGTTATAGAACGCTGATGCCGTATCGCCACCAAATGAAACCAACAGGATAAACAGGCTCACCAGCAGGCACTGTAACCACATTGCCGTCGTCGGCATCCCTACGGCATTCAGTTTGGTCATCGGCGCGGGCCACAACGCCTTCGGCGTGCCCTGAATAATCGCTTTCAGCGGTGAGTAGCTGAGGGTGAAAAAAGCGCCGGTGTAGGCAAGGAACATGGAAAGCCCGGTAATACGTGCAAACCATACGCCCATCACCATTGCGGCATCAGGGGAAAGATGTAGCGCGTTACCCAACGTCATTCCGAGGCTTTTCATCAGGATATAGGTAATATTCCCGAGGTTAACTGAGCTATTACTTAATACCTGCTGCCAGTTAGTGCTAACGCCCCATAAAAAGATGGCCAGTGAATAACCAACAGAAATGACAATAGCGGCAAAGACAATACCTTTAGCAAAGTTCTTTTCTGGTTTTTCTGTTTTATCAACCAGTCCCCCTACAGCTTCAATTCCGCCGTAAGCAAAAATGGCAAACACAACAAATGACAACATTGCCAGTCCAGACTGATATCCTGGATTAGGCGAAGAGATGAAATTAATATCCTGTGCAAAGTGGCCACCAGTTAATAACAAAATAGCGACACTCACTAACAACAGAACTAAATTAAGACACATTACGGCAATTCCACCTACAGCCGTAATACGCGCAATCTTATTAATACCCCGGGATGCCACGCAGGTCACCAGGATCATCCAACCGACTGCGAGCAGTCCGACAACCTGCGTAGGCTCAAGCCCTGCAATACGCCAGTGCTGCGTCATGTCTGCGCCAAACAAGAAGGTTGAAAAAGGTACCCAGACTTTCGCCGCAGTACTAACCATCCATATCACATAAGAAGAAAACCACATAAACGTGCCGATAAACGCATAGCGTGGTCCAACGCTATTATTCATCCACGAATAGATTCCCCCCTCTTCTTTCCGATAGGCAGAACCCATTTCCGCCATCATTAAAGCAAATGGAATAAAGAATAATAATGCAGAAAATATATACCACGGTATTGCACTATACCCCATTAAATAGAACGCGGAGGGGCTATTAGCAAAACCGAAAACTGACGTAAATATCATGAGAATGAGACCTATCAGGCTCATCTTTTTTATTGTTTGGGTCATTAAACCATCCCTTACTCTGGCAAGCGTTTAACAAACGCCGCTCACCGGTTGGCACTGCTCTCTTTGCAGAGTTCAGCGATAAAAAAATCAACACAGAATTGATACCTAAACGATATCAAATATCCAGGTGTAAATTGTGGCTATTAGAAGGGAAATGAAAAAATATGCTACAAAGTGGCGATTAAGCCACCACTTTGTATTGCAGAAGAGTAAGTTATGCGCGATCGACGGTAAATGCGATTACCTCGGCCAGGCTCTCTGCGCCCAGCGCCAGCATCACCAGACGGTCAACGCCCAGCGCCACGCCTGAGCAATCCGGCATGCCGACTTTCAGCGCTTCCAGCAGGTTGGTATCGATAGGTTGCTGTGGTAAGCCTCGTGCGGCACGTTTGCGGTTATCCTGTTCAAACCGCTGCTGCTGTTCGCGCGCGTCGGTTAATTCATGGAAACCATTCGCCAGCTCAATACCTTTGAAATAAACCTCGAAACGTTCAGCCACGCGGTGATCTTCGGTACTGATTTGCGCCAGTGATGCCTGGCTGGCCGGGAAATGATACACAAACGTCGGCTTGTCTTTACCAATATGCGGTTCAACACCCATCGTAAACAGCAGTTGCAGTAAGGTATCCCGGTCTTCTTCGGTATCAGCGATATTGCTGAGATCCAATTTCGCCGCCACTTCCCGCAGTTGGGTTTTATCCGCAGACAGCGGGTCAATCTCCAGATGGCGCTGGAAGGCCTGCTGGTAAGAAAGGCTTTCCGCAGGTGAGCAGTCCAGCACCTGCTGGAGCAAATCATCCACTTCATTCATCAGGCGATACATATCGTAGTGCGGACGATACCACTCAAGCATGGTGAATTCAGGGTTATGATGGCGCCCCATCTCTTCATTACGGAAGCTGCGGCACAGTTGATACACCGGGCCGCATCCTGCCACCAGCAGGCGCTTCATATGGTATTCAGGGCTGGTCATTAAATAGAGATTCATTCCCTGGGAGTGTCCAGGGCCAACGAAACGCGTTTCGAACGGGAACAGGTGGATGTCCGTTACCGTTGCCTGACTCATACAAGGGGTCTCAACCTCAAGCACGCCACGATCGGCAAAAAAGCGGCGAATCTCCGCTATAATTGCTGCACGTTTTAACAGATTGGGGATGGACGCGCTCGGCTGCCAGGTTGCCGTTTCGCTCATGGTTGTTTCTCCGATTTATGACAAGGGCACGAAGTCTACTCGTATCGCGCTAACGAGACAAATTTCAGGCAGCACTAATCATCACTGGCAATTGGATAAAAAAAGCGACTTAGGGTGGTTTAGTAATTAAATTAATCAAATTCAATGATAATTCCCCCCTATGACACGCTAAAAAAATCGAACACGTCAAATTTCCCGCACATCCCTAAGACTATACTATTGTACCTATAAAGGAGCAGTGGAAACGCGTTCATAACCTGTTTGAAGCCGATGAAGCATCTGATTTCAGGCAGGGATGAAATAACAACAATCTGGAGGAATGTCGTGCAAACCTTTCAAGCCGATCTTGCCATTATAGGCGCCGGTGGCGCGGGATTACGTGCTGCAATTGCTGCCGCACAAGCAAATCCCAACGCTAAAATCGCACTGATCTCAAAAGTGTACCCAATGCGCAGCCATACCGTTGCTGCCGAAGGCGGCTCTGCTGCTGTCGCGCAGGATCATGACAGCTTTGACTACCATTTTCACGATACGGTAGCAGGCGGAGACTGGCTGTGTGAGCAGGATGTCGTGGATTACTTTGTCCACCACTGCCCAACTGAAATGACGCAACTGGAACAATGGGGCTGCCCATGGAGCCGTCGTGAAGACGGTAGCGTCAACGTACGTCGCTTCGGCGGCATGAAAATCGAGCGTACCTGGTTTGCCGCGGATAAGACCGGCTTCCACATGCTGCATACGCTGTTCCAAACATCTTTGCAGTTCCCGCAGATTCAGCGCTTTGACGAACACTTCGTTCTGGATATCCTGGTTGACGACGGTCATGCTCGCGGCCTGGTTGCCATGAACATGATGGAAGGCACGCTGGTGCAAATCCGTGCTAACGCTGTTGTTATGGCAACGGGCGGCGCAGGTCGTGTTTACCGTTACAACACCAACGGCGGCATCGTAACCGGCGACGGTATGGGCATGGCGCTGAGCCACGGCGTTCCGCTGCGTGATATGGAATTCGTTCAGTATCACCCAACAGGTCTGCCAGGCTCCGGTATCCTGATGACTGAAGGCTGCCGTGGTGAAGGCGGTATTCTGGTCAACAAAAACGGCTACCGTTATCTGCAAGACTACGGCATGGGTCCGGAAACCCCGCTGGGCGAGCCAAAAAACAAATACATGGAACTCGGTCCGCGCGACAAAGTTTCTCAGGCGTTCTGGCACGAATGGCGCAAAGGCAACACCATTTCCACTCCGCGTGGCGATGTGGTTCACCTCGACCTGCGTCACCTCGGCGAGAAAAAACTGCTCGAACGTTTACCGTTCATCTGCGAACTGGCGAAAGCTTACGTGGGTGTCGATCCAGTTAAAGAACCGATCCCGGTACGTCCGACCGCGCACTACACCATGGGCGGTATCGAAACCGATCAGCACTGTGAAACCCGCATTAAAGGTCTGTTCGCTGTCGGCGAATGTTCCTCTGTTGGTCTGCATGGCGCTAACCGTCTGGGCTCTAACTCCCTGGCAGAACTGGTGGTCTTCGGTCGTATGGCCGGTGAGCAGGCAGCAGAACGCGCTGCAACGGCTGGCGCTGCAAACAGTGCCGCTCTTGATGCACAGGTTGCTGGCGTTGAAAAACGTCTGAAAGATCTGGTTAATCAGGAAGGTAACGAAAACTGGTCTAAGATCCGTGACGAAATGGGCCTGTCCATGGAAGAAGGTTGCGGTATCTACCGTACGCCGGAACTCATGCAGAAAACCGTTGATAAGCTGGCGGAACTGCAGGAACGCTTCAAGCGCGTACGTATCACTGATACCTCCAGCGTCTTCAACACCGACCTGCTGTATACCATCGAACTGGGTCACGGTCTGAACGTTGCTGAATGTATGGCGCACTCTGCTCTGGCGCGTAAAGAATCCCGCGGCGCGCACCAGCGTCTGGATGAAGGCTGCACCGAGCGTGACGATGTGAACTTCCTCAAACACACCCTCGCCTTCCGCGATGCTGACGGCACGACTCGCCTGGAATACAGCGACGTGAAAATCACCACTCTGCCACCAGCTAAACGTGTTTACGGTGGCGAAGCGGAAGCAGCCGATAAGAAGGAGAAGGCGAATGGCTGAGATGAAAAACCTGAAAGTTGAGGTGGTGCGCTATAACCCGGAAACCGATACCGCGCCGCACAGTGCTTTCTACGAAGTTCCTTATGATGAAACCACGTCACTGCTGGATGCGCTGGGCTACATCAAGGATAACCTGGCACCGGACCTGAGCTACCGCTGGTCCTGCCGTATGGCGATCTGCGGCTCCTGCGGCATGATGGTCAACAATGTACCGAAACTGGCATGCAAAACCTTCCTGCGTGATTACACCAACGGCATGAAGGTTGAAGCGCTGGGCAACTTCCCGATTGAGCGCGATCTGGTCGTCGACATGACGCACTTTATCGAAAGCCTGGAAGCAATCAAACCGTACATTATCGGTAACCCGCGTACACCGGATCAGGGTCCAAACACCCAGACTCCGGCGCAGATGGCGAAGTATCATCAGTTCTCCGGTTGCATCAACTGTGGTCTGTGCTATGCCGCGTGTCCGCAGTTCGGCCTGAACCCTGAGTTCATTGGACCGGCTGCGATTACGCTGGCGCATCGTTACAACGAAGATAGCCGCGACCACGGTAAGAAGGAGCGTATGGCTCAGTTGAACAGCCCGAACGGCGTCTGGACCTGTACTTTCGTGGGCTACTGCTCCGAAGTCTGCCCGAAACACGTCGATCCGGCTGCGGCCATTCAGCAGGGTAAAGTTGAAAGTTCAAAAGACTTTCTTATCGCTACCCTGAAACCACGCTAAGGAGTGCACGATGACGACTAAACGTAAAGCCTATGTGCGGCCAATGACGTCCACCTGGTGGAAAAAGCTGCCATTTTATCGTTTTTACATGCTGCGTGAAGGCACGGCAGTTCCGGCAGTCTGGTTCAGCATTGAACTGATTATCGGCCTGTTTGCACTCAAGCATGGTGCAGAGTCCTGGATGGGCTTTGTCGCCTTTTTGCAAAACCCGGTGGTGGTAATCCTTAACATTATCGCCCTGGCAGCAGCACTGCTGCATACCAAAACCTGGTTTGAGCTGGCGCCAAAAGCAGCCAACATCATCGTTAAAGACGAAAAAATGGGGCCAGAGCCGATCATCAAAGGTCTCTGGGCAGTTACTGTGGTTGCGACAGTAGTCATACTGTTTGTTGCCCTGTTCTGGTAAGGAGTCCGGAATGATTAATCCAAATCCAAAACGCTCTGACGAACCCGTATTCTGGGGCCTGTTTGGTGCAGGCGGTATGTGGAGCGCAATCATTGCGCCAGTAATGATCCTGCTGGTAGGCATTATGCTGCCGCTGGGCTTTGTTCCTGATGCTTTCAGCTATGAACGCGTACTGGCATTCGCTCAGAGCTTCATCGGACGTGCGTTTCTGTTCCTGATGATCGTTCTGCCGCTGTGGTGTGGTTTACACCGTATGCACCACGCGATGCATGACCTGAAAATCCACGTGCCTGCTGGCAAATGGGTCTTCTACGGACTGGCAGCAATCCTGACCGTTGTAACGGCTATTGGTATTCTGACCATCTAAGTACATGCGTTAATTATCAGGCCCGCCATTGGCGGGCCTTTTTATTTGTGCAGCATTCCTGTCAACCAACGGGAAAATTCACGCATCGCGGGTGTCTCCGGACGCGATTGCAAACGCGTTATCCAGTAACTTCCCAAATCAATCTGCGTTAAAAACGGTTGAACGATTCGTTCCCTACTGAGTAAATGCGTGAACATTCTGACTGGTGCAATTGCCACTCCGATCCCCGCCTGCGCGGCTTCCAGCATGGTGACGGACGAATCAAACACCACCACGTTGTGCGTCGGTGACGGGGGCACCTCTCCGGCGGCCTGCATCCAAAGCGTCCATTCATCCCGCCGATACGATCGTAATAACGGAAATTTCAGGATGTCCGCAGGCGTTTGAATCTGCGAAGCCAATGTTGGCGAACACAGTGGAGACATCAACGCGCTACATAAATATTGCGCGTCGGTATCGTGCCAGGCTCCCCCTCCGTAGCGAATGGTATAATCCAGCCCTTCGGCAGCGGGATCCACGCGGTTATTATGGGTAGAAATATGCAAATCAATATGCGGGTAACTGCGCTTAAAATCGCCCAGTAGAGGAAACAGACACCCAACCGCAAAGGTCCCCACCACGCCAATTTTAAGTTTTTCCTGGGTCTGTTTGGTGGCAAAACGATCCAGCATCCCCGCCATACGATCGAAAGAGTCATTAAGTACAGGTAACAGACTTTCCCCTTCAGTCGTCAACATTAATCCACGAGAACCGCGCACAAAAAGCTGACAATTTAGCTGCTGCTCCAGCGCTTTTACATGCTGACTGATGGCAGAATGCGTCACGTTGAGCTCAATCGCGGCGCGGGTAAAACTGAGATGTCTGGCCGCGGCTTCAAAAGCCCGCAGCGAGTTAAGAGGGATATAGCTACGCGTCATCATTCGGCCTGTTAGAAAAACTTATATCTGCTGCTAAATTTAACCGTTTGTCAACACGGTGCAAATCAAACACACTGATTGCGTCTGACGGGCCCGGACACCCTTTTGCTTTTAATTACGGAACTGATTTCATGATGAAAAAATCGTTATGCTGCGCTCTGCTGCTGACAGCCCCTTTATCCACGTTTGCCGCCGCCAAAACAGAACAACAGATTGCCGATATCGTTAATCGCACCATCACCCCGTTGATGCAGGAGCAGGCTATTCCGGGTATGGCTGTTGCCGTTATCTACCAGGGAAAACCCTATTATTTCACCTGGGGTAAAGCCGATATCACCAATAACCACCCAGTCACGCAGCAAACTCTGTTTGAGCTAGGGTCGGTCAGTAAGACGTTTAACGGCGTGTTGGGCGGCGATGCTATCGCCCGCGGCGAAATTAAGCTCAGCGATCCGGTCACGAAATACTGGCCAGAACTGACAGGCAAACAGTGGCAGGGTATCAGCCTGCTGCACTTAGCCACCTACACGGCAGGCGGCCTGCCGCTGCAGATCCCCGATGACGTTACGGATAAAGCCGCATTACTGCGTTTTTATCAAAACTGGCAGCCGCAATGGGCCCCGGGCGCTAAGCGTCTTTACGCTAACTCCAGCATTGGTCTGTTTGGCGCGCTGGCGGTGAAACCCTCAGGAATGAGTTACGAAGAGGCAATGACCAGACGCGTCCTGCAACCATTAAAACTGGCGCATACCTGGATTACAGTTCCGCAGAACGAACAAAAAGATTATGCCTGGGGCTATCGCGAAGGGAAGGCTGTACACGTTTCTCCGGGACAACTTGATGCCGAAGCCTATGGCGTGAAATCCAGTGTTATTGATATGGCCCGCTGGGTTCAGGTCAACATGGACGCCAGCCGCGTTCAGGAGAAAACGCTCCAGCAGGGCATTGCGCTTGCGCAGTCTCGCTACTGGCGTATTGGTGATATGTACCAGGGATTAGGCTGGGAGATGCTGAACTGGCCGCTGAAAGCTGATTCAATCATCAACGGTAGCGACAGCAAAGTGGCATTGGCAGCGCTTCCCGCCGTTGAGGTAAACCCGCCTGCCCCCGCAGTGAAAGCCTCATGGGTGCATAAAACGGGATCCACTGGAGGATTTGGCAGCTACGTAGCCTTCGTTCCAGAAAAAAACCTTGGCATCGTGATGCTGGCAAACAAAAGCTATCCTAACCCTGTCCGTGTCGAGGCGGCCTGGCGCATTCTTGAAAAGCTGCAATAACTAACGATGAGGCCCAGGATATTGGGCCTCCTTTCTTTCTCTTTTTTTCCTGTTGTCATCTACACTTAACAAAAATACAGCAAGGAAAATCCCATGCGCATTTTGCCCGTCGTTGCTGCAGTTACGGCTGCATTCCTGGTTGTCGCGTGTAGTTCCCCGACACCGCCCAAAGGCGTTACCGTGGTAAATAACTTTGATGCCAAACGCTATCTGGGAACCTGGTATGAAATTGCACGCTTCGACCATCGTTTCGAGCGCGGGTTGGATAAAGTGACCGCAACATACAGCTTGCGCGACGACGGCGGCATCAACGTTATTAACAAGGGCTATAACCCTGACAGGGAGATGTGGCAGAAAACGGAAGGGAAAGCCTATTTCACCGGCGACCCAAGCAGAGCCGCGCTTAAAGTTTCTTTTTTCGGCCCCTTCTATGGCGGGTATAACGTAATTGCACTCGACCGGGAATATCGTCACGCGCTGGTTTGTGGTCCGGATCGCGACTACCTGTGGATCCTTTCACGGACCCCTACTATTTCAGATGAAATGAAACAGCAAATGTTAGCCATCGCGACCCGGGAAGGGTTTGAAGTGAATAAACTGATTTGGGTGAAACAGCCTGGCGCTTAGTGAGTGCTCAGCTTCAGACCAATAATACCAGCAACGATCAGCCCAAGGCTCAGCAAACGTGCCGGGCTGGCAGACTCACCCAGCAGCAAAATCCCTGTAATGGCCGCCCCAACAGCGCCAATACCGGTCCAGACCGCATAAGCTGTTCCAACAGGCAACGTGCGCATTGCCCAGGAGAGCATGGCGATACTGACGATCATCGCCGCAATAGTGATAATGCTTGGCGTAAGACGCGTAAAACCGTGGGTGTATTTCAGGCCAATCGCCCATACGACTTCGAGCAAACCTGCAATTAATAAAACGATCCAGGACATATCAGGCTCCAGAACTATGGGGCCGTCCCCGGTGAATGAAGCGTTTGCAGGTCGTCCTGCAAAGCTGATGTGTGAAATGGCATTTTTGCCCGGAAGAAAATGAATTTCAACCTTTTTATTCACTGCCTGCTAAAAGCAAGAATTAAGCATAATTAGCGGCGTAGTTCCCGCATTTGGCACTCATCGGAGTTCTCTATGATGAAGGGCTTTCTGAAACCAGAAAGTCGATTGCCCCTCTTCTGAATGCGAAACGTTTATGCTTAAAATTTTAGTGATTGACCGGTGCCACTTTACCCGCACAGGGATAGAGGCCTTGCTTAATCATTCTGGCAGGTTCAGCTCCTCATTTCTGGTATCAGGAATCAATAATCTCCTGTTAGCAAAAGAGCATATTTTGCAATGGAAACCGCATCTGGTGATCGCGGATTTATACAGTTTTATTAGCGAGACGCACTCCAGTCCGCCAATTAAACCTTTTTTTATGAGTTGTGGCGTCATCCCACTGATTTTACTGCAATCAGCAGACAGACAGCATGCCCCCATCGTGGCCTCTCAATCCGTAGCCCATTCGGTCTTGACCAAGCACACCACGCTGAACACACTCTCCCACACAATTCAGGAAGCGCTTCAGGTTCGCCCCGCATTAGAAATAGCCAAAAACACCACGCCTTTGCTTACGCCGCAAGAGGAGAAAGTATTATCAATGTGGATGGATGGTGTGAGTAACAATGCCATTGCCGACGCGCTCAGCATTCATGGCAAAACGGTCTACACCTATAAGCGGAATATCCGTATGAAACTGCACCTGGGGAACCGCTTCTCGCCGTTCCTGTCACTCCCAGGGAAGGGAGATTAACGGTACGACACGACGTCGTACCGTTCTTCATTATTGCTATTGCTGAGCTTTTGTCGCTGCACCAGAGATTGCGCTACCGCCTTCAGAGATATCCTGTCCTACGCCTCGTGTGGTATTACACGCGGTTAAAACGGAAGAAAGTACCAACACAGAAAAGATCGCAGCAATTGTCTTCTTAACCATAACGTCTTCCTTTTCTAGCCAATATTGTTTGTGTATAGCTACTTAATAATAGACAAGATCCGGGAGTGTGATGGATAAACAACCGTTTTTAAGACTATATGAAAGGATTAGCTGGCGGCGTGAGAAATTGAATTGCCAAGATGTTTAATGTCTTCACCGAAGCCGCGCGCGGTATTGCATCCTGTCAGGAGGGTGCTGGTGAAAAGGAGTAGCATTACAAGACCGAGAAGACGTTTCATCATTCCTGCCCTGGAAAAAGTATGGCGCAGCAACCTGCGCCATAAGATCAAATGGAAGACTTATTTTACGCGAGAAACGTATTCGCCGGAGCGGGTATCCACTTTGATCACTTCGCCGATCTGTACGAACAGCGGAACTTTAACGACTGCGCCGGTAGACAGGGTAGCCGGTTTGCCGCCAGTACCAGCGGTATCGCCTTTCAGACCTGGGTCGGTTTCAACAACTTCCAGCTCAACGAAGTTCGGCGGAGTTACGGAGATCGGCTGACCGTTCCACAGGGTCACGATGCATTCAGCCTGGTCCAGCAGCCATTTAGCGTTATCGCCTACCGCTTTCTCGTCTGCAGCCAGCTGTTCGAAAGTGGTATTATTCATAAAGTGCCAGAACTCACCGTCGCTATACAGGAAGGTCAGGTTCATGTCGGCTACGTCTGCGCCTTCAGCGGAGTCAGTAGACTTGAAGGTTTTCTCTACGCGAGTACCGGTCAGCAGGCGACGCAGCTTAACGCGCGCAAACGCCTGGCCTTTACCTGGTTTAACGAATTCGCTGGCTTCAACCGCATAAGGTTCGCCGTCCAACATGATTTTAAGACCAGCACGAAAATCGTTGCTATAGTACGTTGCCATAAGGCCCTCTGAAAATTGTTAACTGGTAGCTAAGCCACAAAATGGCGCATATTGTAACCCTAAATACCCCATCCAGAGAAGATTGGTTATCGCAACTTGCCGATGTTGTGACCGATCCCGATGAACTTCTGCATCTTTTGAACATAGATGCAGATGAAAAACTGTTGGCCGGACGCGACGCGAGACGGCTTTTCGCCCTGCGCGTGCCGCGTGCGTTTATTGCCCGCATGGAGAAAGGCAACCCGGACGATCCGCTTTTACGTCAGGTACTGACTGCCCAGGAAGAGTTTGTGGCCGCGCCAGGCTACTCAACCGACCCACTGGAAGAACAGCACAGCGTGGTTCCCGGTCTGCTGCATAAATATCGTAATCGGGCACTGCTGCTGGTTAAAGGCGGTTGCGCGGTAAATTGTCGCTATTGCTTCCGCCGGCATTTCCCATACGCCGAAAATCAGGGCAATAAGCGCAACTGGCAGGTCGCCATCGACTACATTAACGCGCACCCTGAGCTGGATGAAATCATCTTTTCTGGTGGCGATCCGTTAATGGCCAAGGACCACGAACTGGACTGGTTGCTCACGCAACTGGAAGCTATCCCGCACATTAAGCGTCTGCGTATTCACAGCCGTTTGCCGATAGTGATCCCGGCGCGCATTACAGAAGGACTGGTCGAGCGTTTTGCGCACTCCTCCTTGCAGATTCTGCTGGTCAATCACATTAACCATGCCAATGAAATTGATGAGACGTTTCGCCAGGCGATGAGCAGTCTGCGCGCCGCGGGCGTTACGTTACTCAACCAGAGCGTATTGCTGCGAGGCGTGAACGATAACGCACAAACCCTGGCTAACCTTAGCAACGCACTGTTTGATGCCGGTGTAATGCCCTATTACCTGCACGTGCTGGATAAAGTGCAGGGTGCCGCACACTTTATGGTAAGCGACGATGAAGCGCGTCGCATTATGCGTGAGCTTCTGACGCTAGTTTCCGGCTATATGGTCCCCAAACTGGCGCGTGAAATTGGTGGAGAGCCAAGTAAAACACCGCTGGATCTGCAGTTACGTCAACAATAGCCATTACTGAGTGTCCGATTCCGGACACTCACCACGATTACTTATTATTTAAATCCCCACAAGTGGAGCCTCGCTTTTAATCTGTGCTATTTTAATTAGCGCAGTTAAATCATTCATTCGTAAATTTTATCAATAATTTCAAATGCAGAATATTAATAAATATATGGTTAGGGAGAACCTTTTATGGCTATAAGTATTAAGGGCATTAATACTGGCATTATTCGTCAAAAGAATGAATTTGTTGCCATGGCATTAAAAATAAAAGAACCAAGAAACAAGGAATCACTCTTTTTTCTCTCTCCACTTGGACTTAGAGACCTGCTTATCGCGCTGGAGAGCCGGCTGTACGCTATTTCTCAGCTAAACAAAGACGAGCGTATACAATATGAAAAGGCATGTGATAAAGCCAGCAAAAAAATGCACGAGAATATTCCGTCAATTCAGGAAGATGAACTAAAAAATGCGGATATTAACCGCCGCATAAATTCGCTGATGTTAGTGGATGACAAAGGCGAGAATTTAACATTTTCTCTGACGTTGCATGACGGACAAACATGCGAATTACTGGTTAATGAATTACAGATTCAGGTGCTGGCGCATGCAATTATTCACGCAATAAATAATGCTGGCATGAGAGAACTCGCGCTACGAATAACATCGCTGCTGGATTTCCTGCCGCTGTACGATGTTGATTGTCAGCAAAACGACAATCTGGAATACGACTCTTATACACAACCCGAATGGAAACATAACCTGTTTAATCATTATCTGGCGATTATTTACCGCTATACAGATGATAAAGGAAAAGCCCAGTTCTGTGGTTCGGTCGTGAAAACTCGCGCCCTTTCCGGTAGCAAAGAAGCCGAAGCCATTACTCGCCGCCTTCTCGACTTCAGCCCGCGGCTGAAAAAACTTGCCGGTGTACCGTGCCAGGTGTTTGTCAGAACGTTGACGGGTGATAAGACGCAAAAGCTCAATCAGGATCAGTGCCTGCGCGCATTGCATCATTTACGCGTTCAGTCTGCGCATAAGACTCAGAATGCCTGATGGCGCTGCGCTTATCAGGCCTACGATCATTCGTACCGTAGGCCGGATAAGACGCTTTAGCGTCGCCATCCGGCATCAGCAGCAGTTCTCAATTAGGGCACTTATAAACCTGTCCAATCATCTCACTGGCGGTAGGAACAAAGCTGGACAGCATTCCCTGCGATGGGCTGCTGACGCCATAAATCACGTTACCGCCCATTGCCGCAGCCTGGTTACGCAGATCGTTTGCTGCGCCACGCATTGAGCCGCCCTCTTCGCCGTGCTGGCCTGAAAGCCAGTTGCTTTGCTTACCGGTTGCAGTGCCTATCAATTGGCACTCTGCGCCAGGCTTGTCTTCAACAAAACGTACGCTTTGCCCGGCTGAACTCAGTTCATTGCTGGAGCTACAACCCGCCATCAGTAGCGCGGCACCAACGATCCCTGCTAAATATTTCACGTGCATGTCATTCCCCATATTCAATTAGTTGGACCTTATGTCCGTAGCTGAATCATATACTAAAAAGATGACCAAAAGAAAAACCCCCAGACATTTCTGCCCGAGGGTTTCTCATTTTTCGCGAGATGCGTATTTAATCAAATAATTCAAGTTGCAGGCAGGCGGCAAGTTCATGAATCCCCAGGAGCTTACATGAGTAAGTGACTGGGGTGAACGGACGCGGCCAACGAACCTGCGGCTTGAAGTATGAAGATTAAATTACATCATGCCGCCCATTCCACCCATGCCACCCATACCGGCAGCACCTAAGTCAGGCGCATCGCCTTTCGGCAGGTCGGTAACCATGCACTCGGTGGTGATCATCAGACCCGCAACAGAAGCCGCGTACTGCAGAGCAGAACGAGTTACTTTGGTTGGATCCAGGATACCCATGTCGATCATGTTGCCGTATTCTTCAGTTGCAGCGTTGTAACCGTAGTTACCGTCACCCGCTTTTACGGTGTTAGCCACTACAGACGGCTCTTCGCCGCAGTTCAGTACGATTTGACGCAGTGGGGATTCCATTGCGCGCAGCGCAACTTTGATACCTACGTTTTGGTCTTCGTTCTGACCTTTCAGGCCGGCAATTTTAGACGCTACGCGAATCAGCGCAACACCACCACCAGCAACCACGCCTTCTTCTACCGCAGCACGGGTAGCGTGCAGGGCATCTTCAACGCGGGCTTTCTTCTCTTTCATTTCAACTTCAGTCGCAGCACCAACTTTGATAACCGCAACGCCGCCTGCCAGTTTCGCTACGCGCTCCTGCAGTTTTTCACGGTCATAGTCAGAAGTTGCTTCTTCGATCTGCTGACGAATCTGAGTCACGCGACCCTGGATTGCAGCTTCGTCGCCCACGCCATCGATGATGGTGGTGGTATCTTTGTTGATAACAACGCGTTTCGCCTGACCCAGATCTTCCAGAGTTGCTTTTTCCAGCTCCATACCGATCTCTTCAGAGATAACGGTACCACCGGTCAGGGTAGCGATATCCTGCAGCATTGCTTTACGACGATCGCCGAAGCCAGGTGCTTTAACTGCAGCGACTTTCACGATACCGCGCATGGTGTTAACAACCAGAGTTGCCAGCGCTTCGCCTTCAACATCTTCAGCGATGATCAGCAGCGGTTTGCCTGCTTTCGCTACAGCTTCCAGAACCGGCAGCATTTCGCGGATGTTGGAGATTTTCTTGTCAGCCAGCAGGATGAACGGGCTTTCCAGTTCTACTGCGCCAGTTTCCGGCTTGTTGATGAAGTAAGGAGACAGGTAGCCACGGTCGAACTGCATACCTTCAACCACGTCCAGTTCGTCCTGCAGACCGGTACCGTCTTCAACGGTGATCACGCCTTCTTTACCGACTTTGTCCATCGCTTCAGCGATCAGTTTACCTACGGTTTCGTCGGAGTTAGCGGAGATGGTACCAACCTGAGCAATAGCTTTAGAGTCGGAGCACGGTACGGACAGTGCTTTCAGTTCTTCAACAGCAGCAGCGACAGCTTTGTCGATACCACGTTTCAGATCCATCGGATTCATGCCCGCAGCAACGGCTTTCAGACCTTCAGTGATGATGGACTGAGCCAGTACGGTTGCGGTGGTGGTACCGTCACCTGCAGCGTCGTTCGCTTTAGAGGCAACTTCTTTCACCATCTGCGCACCCATGTTTTCGAACTTGTCTTCCAGTTCGATTTCACGTGCTACGGAAACACCATCTTTAGTGATGGTCGGTGCACCGAAAGATTTATCCAGAACTACGTTACGGCCTTTTGGACCGAGGGTAACTTTCACTGCATCTGCCAGTACGTTTACGCCGCGCAGCATTTTCACACGAGCGTCGTTACCGAATTTTACGTCTTTAGCTGCCATTTTCTCTTTCCCTTAAATTCGTATGTTCAGTGTCGTTCGCGGATTAGGCTTCAACAATCGCCAGGATGTCGCTTTCAGACATGATCAACACTTCTTCATTGTCGATCTTCTCAGATTTAACTCCGTAGCCATCGTTGAAAATAACGATATCGCCGACTTTCACGTCCAGCGGCTGTACGGTACCGTTGTCCAGGATGCGACCCTTACCGACAGCGATGATTTCGCCACGAGTTGATTTACCTGCTGCAGAACCAGTCAGTACGATGCCGCCAGCAGATTTGGATTCAACTTCTTTACGTTTGACGATCACACGATCATGTAACGGACGAATACTCATTGATAGCTCTCCTTTGAGAAAGTCTTTATCAGTTATGGGTGACGCCGGCCCGTAAACGGTTTCCCGGCTAGTGACCAGAGAGATGGGGATGGGGTTTTGTGCCTTCAAGGGGGCAAGCGAAAAAAATTTTTTATCAGCAGAAAATCCCGTCAAAACGCCGACGCACCTCACATTTCATAACGATTTCAGTCACGTCGTCATAAGCAAATCTGATTGTGATACCATCAAAAATCTGCGCTGTAGCCCGATCAATGGGCATAACCGGATAACAATTTATGAGCGGACTGAAACAAGAGCTGGGACTGGCTCAGGGCGTTGGCCTGTTGTCGACATCATTGTTAGGTACAGGCGTTTTTGCCGTCCCCGCGCTGGCCGCACTGGTTGCGGGCAACAACAGCCTGTGGGCATGGCCGGTGCTGATTGTTTTGGTCTTTCCTGTGGCGATTGTCTTCGCCGTACTGGGTCGTCATTTTCCCAGCGCAGGCGGTGTGGCGCATTTTGTCGGCATGGCCTTTGGTTCACGCCTGGAGCGCGTCACCGGATGGCTATTTTTGTCGGTCATTCCTGTCGGTTTGCCTGCGGCATTGCATATCGCCGCCGGATTCGGTCAGGCGATGTTTGGCTGGCATGACGAGCAGCTTTTGCTGGCTGAGCTCGGTACGCTGGCATTGGTTTGGTACATCGGCTCTCGCGGCGCAAGCTCCAGCGCGAATCTACAAACGGTCATTGCAGGACTGATTGTTGCCCTGATTGTTGCTATCTGGTGGGCGGGCGATCTGACACCTGGCGAAATCCCCTTCCCTGCGATTACCGATATTGAGCTTCCCGGCCTGTTCGCCGCGTTGTCGGTCATGTTCTGGTGCTTTGTCGGCCTTGAAGCGTTTGCTCACCTGGCGTCTGAATTCAAAAATCCGGAGCGAGACTTCCCACGCGCACTGATGATCGGCCTGCTGCTGGCAGGGTCTGTTTATTGGGCATGCACCGTTGTCGTTCTCCATTTTGGTGCCTACGGCGAGCAAATGGCGGCCGCAGCGTCGCTGCCAGAGATCGTCGTGCAACTGTTTGGCGTACAAGCTCTGTGGGTCGCCTGCATCATTGGTTATCTGGCCTGTTTTGCCAGCCTCAACATTTATATACAAAGCTTCGCCCGGCTGGTCTGGTCGCAAGCGCAGTATAAGCCGGAGAGTTATCTGGCTCGTCTGTCCCCCCGACACCTTCCGCGCAATGCGCTAAACGCCGTATTGGGCTGTTGCGTAATCAGTACTCTGTGCATCTATATGCTGCAAATCAATCTCGATGCGTTAATCGTCTACGCCAACGGCATCTTTATTATGATTTATCTGCTGTGCATGCTGGCAGGTTGTCGATTACTGAAAGGGCATTATCGCGTACTGGCAGTCATTGGCGGTCTGCTGTGCCTACTGCTACTGGCGATGGTCGGCTGGAAGAGTCTATACGCGTTGATTATGCTGGCAGGACTGTGGCTGTTTTTACCCCGCAGGCCGGATAAGGCAACGTTGACGCCATCATCCGGCCTATAAACACTTTTGCCGGATGACGCTAATGCTTATCCGGCCTACATACTGATGCTTAATCCCGACGATCGTCTTTATGTTCGATGCTGTCGCGCTTGTCATCCTTGCGCTGAAATTCACCATCAAAAGTCTCACCGCCACCCGTTCCGGCGCTAAAACCACCGCCAGGCATACGCGAAAAACGCAAATGTGGCAGCAGTTTCATCGTCAGATGTTTTTGCACCGGGGGTAATAAAAGAAGAAGACCGAGGAAATCGGTGAAAAATCCGGGCAGCACCAACAGCAGACCGGCAATAATCAGCGATACGCTTTTGATCATTTCTGCAGCCGGACTTTCACCTGCCGCCATTTTCTGTTGCATCAGTAAAAAGTTCTTAAATCCCTGATTACGAACCAGAGACATACCGATAACCGATGTAAAAATAACCAAAATCAGCGTCATCAGGACGCCCATCACATGGGCAACCTGAATAAAAATAGATATCTCTATGTAAACATAGAGAAAAATGGCAAGTAATGGTATCCAGCGCAAAGGGATCTCCTGTTAATAACAGCCGTTTTGTTCAACTTCTGTTCGAAAAATTATGTTAATCGCATCGATTTGATATTGTGGTGGTTAGCAAAATTTCAAGTGGCTTGTACACTAATATTTGGGGTTAATCACAAAGTGGTGATCCATTTCACAGAATAATAAATAAGGGGTAAATTCCACGCTTTAAGTGATCCAGATTACGGTAGAAATCCTGAACCAGCATATGATCTCGGGTATCAGACCGATGCAGGGGATAATCGTCGGTCGAGAAACAATCGAAATCACATATATCCTGTGTGTTTAGTCAAATCATTGGCAGCTTGAAAAAGAAGGTTCACATGTTAAACAACATTCGTATCGAAGAAGACTTGTTGGGTACCAGGGAAGTTCCAGCGGACGCCTACTACGGTGTCCACACTCTGAGAGCGATTGAAAACTTCTACATTAGCAACAACAAAATCAGCGATATTCCTGAATTTGTTCGCGGTATGGTAATGGTTAAAAAGGCAGCGGCTATGGCCAACAAAGAGCTGCAAACCATTCCTAAGAGTGTGGCAAATGCCATCATCGCGGCGTGTGATGAAGTCCTGAATAACGGAAAATGCATGGATCAGTTCCCGGTAGACGTTTACCAGGGTGGTGCGGGTACCTCCGTCAACATGAACACCAACGAAGTTCTGGCCAATATCGGTCTGGAACTGATGGGTCACCAGAAAGGTGAATATCAGTACCTGAACCCGAACGACCACGTTAACAAATGTCAGTCTACCAACGACGCATACCCAACTGGCTTCCGTATCGCTGTATACGCATCCATCATCAAACTGATTGATGCACTCAACCAGCTGCGCGAAGGCTTCGAGAAAAAAGCTGTTGAATTCCAGGACATCCTGAAAATGGGTCGTACCCAGCTGCAGGATGCTGTACCGATGACCCTCGGTCAGGAATTCCATGCTTTTAGCGTACTGTTGAAAGAAGAAGTGAAAAACATTAGCCGTACCGCTGAGCTGCTGCTGGAAGTTAACCTCGGCGCGACAGCAATCGGTACTGGTCTGAACACGCCGAAAGAGTACTCTCCGCTGGCAGTACAGAAACTGGCTGAAGTCACCGGCTTCGCCTGTGTTCCTGCAGAAGACCTGATTGAAGCAACTTCTGACTGTGGCGCATACGTTATGGTGCACGGCGCACTGAAACGTCTGGCTGTGAAGATGTCCAAAATCTGTAACGACCTGCGTTTGCTCTCCTCTGGTCCGCGTGCGGGTCTGAACGAGATCAACCTGCCGGAACTGCAAGCTGGTTCTTCTATCATGCCAGCTAAAGTGAACCCGGTTGTTCCGGAAGTCGTAAACCAGGTGTGCTTCAAAGTCATCGGTAACGACATCACTGTAACCATGGCATCTGAAGCTGGTCAGCTGCAGCTGAACGTAATGGAGCCGGTCATTGGTCAGGCAATGTTTGAATCCATTCACATTCTGAGCAATGCTTGCTACAACCTGCTGGAAAAATGCGTTAGTGGCATCACTGCTAACAAAGAAGTCTGTGAAGCGTTTGTATTCAACTCCATCGGCATCGTTACTTACCTCAACCCGTTCATTGGTCACCACAACGGCGACATCGTCGGTAAAATTTGTGCCGAAACCGGTAAGAGCGTACGTGAAGTTGTCCTGGAGCGCGGTCTGTTGACCGAGTCTGAACTGGACGATATCTTCTCTGCACAGAACCTGATGCACCCTGCTTATAAAGCAAAACGTTATACTGATGAAAGCGAACAGTAATCGTGTAGGGTAGTACCGGAGAAGGCACGTCATGATGACGTGCCTTTTTTCTTACTCGAAGTTACTTAAAAACAACAATTTAATATCAACTTGTTAAACAACAAGGAAGGCTAATATGATAGTTTTAGAACTTATCATCGTTTTGCTGGCAATCTTTTTAGGTGCCAGACTTGGGGGTATCGGTATTGGATTTGCAGGTGGGCTGGGTGTTCTGGTTCTCGCCGCTATCGGCGTAAAACCCGGTAATATCCCGTTCGATGTTATTTCCATCATCATGGCGGTTATCGCTGCCATTTCAGCTATGCAGATTGCAGGTGGTCTGGACTATCTGGTTCATCAAACTGAAAAACTGCTGCGTAAAAACCCGAAATACATCACGATCCTTGCACCTATCGTGACCTATTTCCTGACTATCTTCGCAGGTACCGGCAACATCTCTCTGGCCACGCTGCCAGTTATCGCTGAAGTTGCGAAAGAACAAGGGATCAAACCTTGCCGTCCGCTCTCTACTGCAGTGGTTTCTGCACAGATTGCGATTACGGCTTCTCCAATCTCCGCAGCCGTGGTTTACATGTCTTCCGTAATGGAAGGTCATGGCATCAGCTACATTCACCTGCTGTCCGTGGTCATTCCGTCCACCCTGCTGGCTGTTCTGGTCATGTCCTTCCTGGTAACTGCGCTGTTCAACTCCAAACTGTCTGACGATCCGATTTATCGTAAGCGTCTGGAAGAAGGCCTGGTTGAACTGCGTGGTGAAAGACAAGTTGAAATCAAAGCGGGCGCAAAAACTTCTGTTTGGTTGTTCCTGCTGGGCGTGGTTTGTGTCGTCGTATATGCGATCGTCAACAGCCCAAGCCTCGGTCTGGTCGCTAAACCGCTGATGAACACCACCAACGCAATCCTGATCATCATGCTGAGCATCGCGACGCTGACCACAATCATCTGCCGCGTTGAAACTGACTCCATCCTGAACTCCAGCACTTTCAAAGCCGGTATGAGCGCCTGTATTTGTATCCTGGGTGTTGCATGGCTGGGTGATACCTTCGTATCTCACAACATTGACTGGATCAAAGATACTGCAGGTAGCGTAATTCAGGGTCATCCGTGGCTGCTGGCTGTCATCTTCTTCTTTGCTTCTGCACTGCTGTACTCTCAGGCTGCAACCGCTAAAGCACTGATGCCGATGGCTCTGGCTCTGAACGTTTCCCCACTGACTGCTGTTGCGTCTTTCGCCGCGGTTTCTGGCCTGTTCATTCTGCCAACCTACCCAACTCTGGTTGCGGCAGTTCAGATGGATGACACCGGTACAACTCGCATTGGTAAATTCGTCTTTAACCATCCGTTCTTCATCCCGGGTACTCTGGGTGTGGTTCTGGCTGTCTGCTTCGGCTTCTTGCTGGGCAGCTTCATGCTGTAAGTTTTTCCTGCAGGGTGCCTGGGCGCCCTGCAGTTCCTCCTCCCCACCCCGCTTTAACTAACATCCTTCCCTCGTCCGTTGTATAGTGACCATTCTTTTGCTGGTTACTCTGTTCTTTCGAGGTGTTTATGCTTGATGTAAAGAGTCAGGATATTTCCATCCCCGATACCGTTGTGGTGCTCTGTACCGCCCCGGATGAAGCAACCGCCCAGGATCTCGCCGCCAAAGTGCTGGCGGAAAAGCTGGCTGCTTGCGTGACCCTGCTACCCGGTGCGACCTCCCTCTACTATTGGGAAGGCAAACTGGAACAGGAATATGAAGTCCAGATGATTTTAAAAACCACCGTCACACACCAGCAAGCCCTTCTCGATTGCCTGAAGTCACATCATCCATATCAAACACCTGAACTTCTGGTTTTACCCGTCACTCACGGAGACTTTGATTACCGCTCATGGCTCAACGCATCCTTACGCTGATCCTGCTGCTGTGCAGCACATCTACCTTTGCCGGATTATTTGACGCGCCTGGCCGCTCGCAGTTTGTTCCTGCCGATCGGGCGTTTGTTTTTGATTTTCAGCAAAACCAACACGATCTGAACCTCACATGGCAGGTTAAAGATGGCTACTATCTGTATCGCAAACAGATAAGCATTACGCCATCTCAGGCCGATATTGCTGAGGTAAAACTGCCGCCAGGCGTCTGGCATGAAGATGAGTTTTACGGCAAAAGTGAGATTTACCGTAAACAGCTGACTGTCCCGATCACGGTCAATCAGGCTAAGTCTGGCGCAACATTAACGGTCACATATCAGGGCTGCGCCGACGCTGGATTTTGCTATCCACCAGAAACAAAAACGGTGCCATTAAGTGAAGTGTCTTCTGGTTCCGCGGCGGCCCCTGCACCAGCCCCAGCCACTGCAGATCCGCAAGAAAAACCGCAGCCCACGGCCCAACTCCCCTTCTCCGCGCTGTGGGCATTGCTGATCGGAATTGGTATCGCGTTTACGCCTTGCGTATTGCCGATGTATCCGTTGATTTCCGGTATCGTACTGGGTGGCAAGCAACGCTTATCAACCGGACGGGCACTGTTGCTGACGTTTATCTACGTTCAAGGTATGGCGCTCACCTATACCGCGCTGGGTTTGGTTGTTGCAGCCGCCGGTTTGCAGTTTCAGGCTGCGCTTCAGCATCCCTACGTCCTGATTGGCCTTGCCGTCATCTTTACGCTGCTGGCTCTGTCGATGTTTGGCTTGTTCACGCTGCAATTGCCTTCATCACTGCAAACGCGTCTCACGCTAATGAGTAACCGCCAGCAAGGCGGATCTCCCGGCAGCGTCTTTGCGATGGGGGCGATTGCTGGCCTCATCTGTTCTCCTTGCACAACGGCCCCGCTAAGCGCGATTTTGCTGTATATCGCTCAGAGCGGGAACATGTGGCTGGGAGGCGGCACACTGTATCTGTATGCGTTGGGGATGGGATTACCCCTGATGCTGATTACCGTATTTGGCAACCGCCTGCTGCCTAAAAGTGGCCCATGGATGGAACATGTCAAAACCGCTTTTGGCTTTGTCATTCTGGCGCTTCCCGTCTTCTTACTCGAACGTATCGTTGGCGACGAGTGGGGCGTTCGCTTATGGTCACTGCTAGGCGTCGCGTTCTTTGGCTGGGCGTTCATCACCAGCCTGCAGGCAAAGCACGCCTGGATGCGCATCGTGCAGATTGTCCTGTTAGCCGCAGCGCTTGTCAGTGTACGTCCATTGCAAGACTGGGCGTTCGGCGCGCCACATGCTCAAACCCAGGCACATCTTAACTTCACACCGGTGGCATCGGTAGATGCGTTAAATCAAGCACTGGCGCAAGCTAAAGGCAGACCAGTCATGCTGGATCTGTATGCCGACTGGTGTGTAGCCTGTAAGGAATTTGAAAAGTACACGTTCAGTAATCCGCAGGTTCAGCAAGCGCTAGGCAACACGGTGCTATTGCAGGCGGATGTGACAGCAAACAATGCCCAGGATGTCGCTCTCCTGAAACATCTACAGGTTTTAGGTTTGCCGACTATCTTGTTCTTTGATGCCGAGGGGAAAGAGCACCCGGAAGCTCGGGTTACGGGCTTTATGGATGCCGCGACCTTCAGCGCACATTTGCGCGATCGCCAACCGTGAGCGACACTTGCAACAGGAAATACGGAGGAGAATACCGTGCAACGTGAAGATGTCCTGGGAGAAGCCCTGAAATTACTTGAGGTGCAAGGGATAGCCAATACCACGCTGGAAATGGTGGCCGAACGCATCGATTATCCTCTGGATGAACTGCAGCGCTTTTGGCCCGATAAAGAGGCCATTCTGTACGATGCGCTACGCTACCTCAGCCAGCGGGTGGATATCTGGCGGCGTCAGCTTTTGCTGGATGACACGCTGAGCGCTGAGCAGAAATTACTGGCGCGCTACACTGCGCTGTCCGAATGCGTGAGCAATAATCGCTATCCCGGCTGTCTGTTCATCGCCGCTTGTACGTTTTACCCCGATCCCGGGCATCCGATCCATCAGTTAGCCGATCAGCAAAAAAAGGCGGCACATGACTTCACCCATGAGCTGCTGACGACGCTGGAAGTTGACGACCCGGCAATGGTCGCCAAACAGATGGAACTGGTGCTGGAAGGCTGCCTGAGCCGCATGCTGGTTAATCGTAGTCATGCTGATGTCGAAACGGCACACCGCCTGGCTGAAGATATCCTGCGCTTTGCCCAGTGCCGAATGGGCGGTGCGCTGACCTAAGCGAACATTATCTGTTTTCGTCGCCTCTGCCGGATAGTTTTGTGCAAACTTCAGGCATAACCATGCAGATTGCCGTAATATTAAGCGGTTGAACAATGTTTCCAGAAATTTTATTGACTGACAGACGTGAATACGGTTTAATGCGCCCCGTTGCCCGGATAGCTCAGTCGGTAGAGCAGGGGATTGAAAATCCCCGTGTCCTTGGTTCGATTCCGAGTCCGGGCACCACTATTTAGAAGAACCCGCCTATGGCGGGTTTTTTGCTTTCTGGGCTCCGCGAGATTTCTTATCGTTCTGACCACAGAAACTCCTACCCCACCTCATCACGACAGTTAAACCTTTCACTGGAACCACCATAGTACGGCAAAATATAGCGGTATCAGGCACACCTCTTTGTCTGGCGTGCTTAACCGTAGGCTAAATTTGAGTAATTTATCTGAACAACCTTGGGCACAATACTGTTGCGGGAGCGCCAGGTCGCGCCGCACTTCATTGATAAGCTCGCTGAAGGTCGCCCCCCTCTTCCAGATGGCGTTGCAGGGTACGCACATTCATCCCCAGGGGCTGGAGCTGGTGTGCCGCCTCGACATCTGAAGCAAACGCCAGGGAGTAAATACCAACCTTCATCTACAATTGCCATCATACCGAGCAAATAATGAGTCAACGAGGAACCTGGATGGTGAAAACAAGAGTCATACAGTCAGCGCAGGGAGCCCATGCCTATCCGCTGCTGATCAAGAGCTTGCTGCTGTCGGGTGGGCGTTCTCATCCCGAGCGAGAAATCGTCTACGCCGACAAGCTGCGTTACGACTATCGCACCCTCAAACAGCGCATCCATCGCCTGGCAAACATGCTGACAGCGGCCGGTGTCATGCCTGGAGACACCGTCGCCCTCTTAGATTGGGACAGCCATCGCGCCCTCGAGTGCTTCTTCGCGGTGCCTATGATTGGTGCCGTGCTACACACGGTGAACGTCCGCTTCTCGGCGGACCAAATCGCTTACACCATGAATCATGCCGAGGACAACCTGGTACTGGTGCACGACGACTTCTTGCCGGTTGTCGAGTCACTGGCAGAGACACTGACCACTGTCCGGGGATACATCCAGCTTAGCGACGAAGAATCGAAGGCAACCAGCCTGCCGGTGCTGGGGGAATATGAGCCCCTTCTGGCCGCAGCGGGAGATCGCTTTGACTTCCCCGACTTCGATGAAAACTCGGTAGCGACCTTGTTCTACACCACTGGAACCACGGGCAATCCCAAGGGGGTCTACTTCAGCCATCGTCAGCTGGTCCTGCACACGCTCAATGAGTTGGGCCTCCTGGCAGCCCACGAGGGACAGTCGCTGCTACGATCGAACGATGTCTACATGCCGATCACTCCTATGTTTCACGTGCACGCCTGGGGCGCTCCCTATGTCGCAACAATGCTTGGTGTGAAGCAGGTCTACCCCGGTCGTTACGAACCCAACAAGCTGGTGCGGTTCTATCACGATGAGGGTGTAACCTTCTCGCACTGTGTGCCAACCATCTTGCAAATGATCCTCGAGTGCGACGAAGCCACACGGACCGATCTGTCGGGATGGAAGATGTTGCTGGGTGGCAGTTCACTGTCCCTTGGACTGGCGACACAGGCCCACCATAAGGGCATACGCATTCACGCTGGCTATGGTATGTCTGAAACCTGTCCCCTGCTCTGTATGACCCACTTAAGCGATGCCGAGCTGGCCCTTCCCATGGATGAGCAGTTACCCTTGCGGATTCGAACCGGCCTGCCTGTTCCGTTGGTGGATCTGCGTATCGTCGATGGCGAAGGTCGGGAGGTAGTGCACGACGGCGAAGCCCTGGGTGAAATAGTGGTGCGAGCCCCTTGGCTGACTCAGGGCTACCTGAAGGAACCCGAGAAAGGAGCTGAGCTATGGAATGGCAGTTGGCTGCATACCGGCGACATTGCCTCTATCGATCCCCATGGGATAGTGGAAATCAAGGATCGCATCAAAGACGTAATCAAGACGGGCGGTGAGTGGATAAGCACGCTGGAGCTGGAAAGCCTCATCAGCTCACACGCGGCGGTCAGGTCGGTAGCCGTCGTCGGGATACCTGATGAACAGTGGGGCGAACGCCCCCTGGCTCTGGTGGTTTGCAAGGAAGGAGAAGACCTGGAGCCGCAGGCCATAGCGGCACATCTGCAAGGATTCGTCGACCGCGGCCACATCACTAAATGGGCGATCCCACGGCAGATAAGGATAGTCCCGGAAATTCCCAAAACCAGCGTCGGCAAGATCAACAAGCGCCTGATTCGCGAGCTCGAAGCCAGCAATGGGAAGGAAAGCATTTAAGCGATCTGTCGCATTCATAGCGTAAGGTTAACAACAGTCACACTGCTTATATTTCAGGTAGCATGTCGGTATCAATGCTCTGCCGGGGATCTCACCGTCCCCGCGCGGATGCTGATCGCCCTTTAGCAAATGGGTGCCTGGGCATGTTCATCGCCACAGGCACCTCGGGCCCGGCGTTATGTTGATTCGGCAAAATCAGTTTACGGGCTGATTTCCTTGCTTTGTGGATTCCGGTCAATGTCAGGTCCTGCTGGACGAAAAATCCGCCCCCAGACCTTCCATCCAGCCTGATCACTTACCTAAATCTGCATTATTCAACAACGCCAGATTCACCCTCACTCATGCTTTCTTTGCTTTGAATGAACCGGAGCGCCAAATAAAGGTCTGGTGCCAGAATCATGTCGTCATCTTTCATTGTCGGTCGACTCTCCTTAAACCAGCGTGTTAACTCCGTTTTTCGGCCCGCAAGAATTAACTTAATCTGCCGCCCCTTCAGGTCCCGTTTTAACTCATTAATGGTTGCCAGAACGCTGATATCTGAATAGGTAAAGCAAGAAACGGCGTCAATGACCACCCATTTAGGTTGTAGTACTGCACCATCGACTAAATTCAAAACGCGGCGCTTAAAATAGGCCACATTAAAATAAGTCAGCGGTGAGTTAAATCGGTACATCAACACGCCAGGGATCATTTTCACATCAGTTGAATTACCTAATGAGTGAATCATTCCATGTTCGTCAATTCCCAATAAGTGTTCAGTAGGACGGAAAACTGTGCGCAGGAACTGCAACAGACCCAGCAATACCGCAAGGCCAATGCCCTGAATAACACCAATAATCAGAACACAGCCAAAGGTGAAGAACGCCAGGCGAAATGCGGGTTTATTTCTTCGCCTCAGGTTCCAGAGTCCGCGTAAATCAATTAATGACCACGATGCATAAATTAGAACAATGCCTAATGCAGATACCGGAATAAATTGTAATGGCTGCGTGAAAAATACCACGACGATTCCGATGATTAAGGCAGCAACAACGGAAACAAGCTGGCTTTTCCCTCCAGAGGAATCATTTACCGCAGTCCGGGAATCGGCTCCGCTAATCGCAAACCCCTGAGATAAGCCAGACATTAGATTCGCGACACCCAAAGCCCTGAACTCAGCATCAGCATTTATTTCGTATCCGTTTTTTGCGGCAAAACTGCGAGCGGTTAGCATCAGGCTAACAAAACTGACTAACGCCAGGTTCAGCGCAGGGATCAATAAATCACGCGCCAGACCAGGCTGAAACGATCCCCAGTGAACGACGGGCAAACCAGACTGAAATCCCGATCCCCCAATAGTGGCAATCCCATACTGCTGCGCAGATGTAATCCATACCAGCGCCGTTGTTATCACAATAGCAATCAACGGTGCTGGCCATTGGCTACGAAACGTTTTGATAGCTATTAAAATCGCTAACGTTAGGATGGAGATACCTAAGGTTAATAAATGAATTTCTGAGAGTCGGCCAGGCAGGGCAATGATCTTCTCAATCACTTGCTCTTCATCAAGCGTAATCCCCAACACCTTACCGAGTTGCCCGACAATAATCGTCACGGCAACCCCGTTAAGCAGACCCGTTAGAATGGGATGCGAAAGCAAGTCAGCAAGCGCACCCAGGCGAAATTTACTGGCAAGCAGGCACCATCCCCCCATCATCACAGTCATGACAATTGTCAACTGCCAGTGAAGTTCTGGGTTTCCGGCAGAAAGAGGAACTACAACGGCTGCAATTACCGCGCAGGTCGTGGCATCAGGACCAACAATCAATTGGCGGGAAGAACCAAACAGCGCATAAGCTAGCATTGGCAAAACACAGGAATATAATCCGACGATAGCCCCGACTCCCGCCAACTCAGCGTAAGCAATCGCAACCGGTAGTGCTACGGCAGCAACGGATAACCCGGCTTTAACATCATGTTTTAGCCAGCTTTTATCGTACGCTAATAAATTTTTTAGCCCTGGCATGTAGTTTAATACCATTTTTCCGAACACTTTATTCTCCGGATAGACCCTTACTTATAGATAAAGGTACACGTAACTGTCGCAGGCGATCCTGATATTTTCGGGAGGTAATACAGAAAATTCAGATTGGGGGTTTACTGCATATACCGCAGGATGGCTTGTGTTATGGAGGCTCAGGATATAGCTTTGCACCCGATGGTGCGGTGTTGTGATGTGCCTGATGCGCTGCGCTTATCAGGCCTACAAAATACGTTCAGCCCGGCCCCTGCAGGCCGGATAAGGCGGCACGCCGCATCCGGCGGTTTTCATCCCGCACAGACGCAAAAAAGCCCATCCGTCAGGATGGGCTTCTTCACTTTAATTAATGCCTGGCAGTTTATGGCGGGCGTCCTGCCCGCCACCCTCCGGGCCGTTGCTGCGCAACGTTCAAATCCGCTCCCGGCGGATTTGTCCTGGGCAGGAGAGCGCTCACCGACAGACAACAGATAAAACAAAAGGCCCAGTCTTTCGACTGAGCCTTTCGCTTTTATTTGATGCCTGGCAGTTCCCTACTCTCGCATGGGGAGACCCCACACTACCATCGGCGCTACGGCGTTTCACTTCTGAGTTCGGCATGGGGTCAGGTGGGACCACCGCGCTACAGCCGCCAGGCAAATTCTGTTTATCAACACACCTCCTGGGCATGTCGATGTTATCTGTATCAGGCTGAAAATATCTCTCTTCGCCAAAACATCTTCGGCGTTGTAAGGTTAAGCCTCACGGTTCATTAGTATCGGTTAGCTCAATGTATCGCTACACTTACACACCCGACCTATCAACGTCGTCGTCTTCAACGTTCCTTCAGGACCCTTAAAGGGTCAGGGAGAACTCATCTCGGGGCAAGTTTCGTGCTTAGATGCTTTCAGCACTTATCTCTTCCGCATTTAGCTACCGGGCAATGCCATTGGCATGACAACCCGAACACCAGTGATGCGTCCACTCCGGTCCTCTCGTACTAGGAGCAGCCCCCCTCAATTCTCCAGCGCCCACGGCAGATAGGGACCGAACTGTCTCACGACGTTCTAAACCCAGCTCGCGTACCACTTTAAATGGCGAACAGCCATACCCTTGGGACCTACTTCAGCCCCAGGATGTGATGAGCCGACATCGAGGTGCCAAACACCGCCGTCGATATGAACTCTTGGGCGGTATCAGCCTGTTATCCCCGGAGTACCTTTTATCCGTTGAGCGATGGCCCTTCCATTCAGAACCACCGGATCACTAAGACCTGCTTTCGCACCTGCTCGAGCCGTCACTCTCGCAGTCAAGCTAGCTTATGCCTTTGCACTAACCTCCTGATGTCCGACCAGGATTAGCTAACCTTCGTGCTCCTCCGTTACTCTTTAGGAGGAGACCGCCCCAGTCAAACTACCCACCAGACACTGTCCGCAACCCGGATTACGGGTCTACGTTAGAACACCAGCCATTAAAGGGTGGTATTTCAAGGATGGCTCCATGCAGACTGGCGTCCACACTTCAAAGCCTCCCACCTATCCTACACATCAAGGACCAGTGTTCAGTGTCAAGCTATAGTAAAGGTTCACGGGGTCTTTCCGTCTTGCCGCGGGTACACTGCATCTTCACAGCGAGTTCAATTTCACTGAGTCTCGGGTGGAGACAGCCTGGCCATCATTACGCCATTCGTGCAGGTCGGAACTTACCCGACAAGGAATTTCGCTACCTTAGGACCGTTATAGTTACGGCCGCCGTTTACCGGGGCTTCGATCAAGAGCTTCTCCTTACGGATAACCCCATCAATTAACCTTCCGGCACCGGGCAGGCGTCACACCGTATACGTCCACTTTCGTGTTTGCACAGTGCTGTGTTTTTAATAAACAGTTGCAGCCAGCTGGTATCTTCGACTGATTTCAGCTCCATGAGTAAATCACTTCACCTACATATCAGCGTGCCTTCTCCCGAAGTTACGGCACCATTTTGCCTAGTTCCTTCACCCGAGTTCTCTCAAGCGCCTTGGTATTCTCTACCTGACCACCTGTGTCGGTTTGGGGTACGATTTCGTGTTACCTGATGCTTAGAGGCTTTTCCTGGAAGCAGGGCATTTGTTACTTCAGCACCGTAGTGCCTCGTCATCACACCTCAGCGTTAAAAGGTACCGGATTTACCTGGAACCTCCGCCTACATGCTTAAACCGGGACAACCGTCGCCCGGCTAACATAGCCTTCTCCGTCCCCCCTTCGCAGTAACACCAAGTACAGGAATATTAACCTGTTTCCCATCGACTACGCCTTTCGGCCTCGCCTTAGGGGTCGACTCACCCTGCCCCGATTAACGTTGGACAGGAACCCTTGGTCTTCCGGCGTGCGGGTTTTTCACCCGCATTATCGTTACTTATGTCAGCATTCGCACTTCTGATACCTCCAGCATGCCTCACGACACACCTTCAACGGCTTACAGAACGCTCCCCTACCCAACAACACATAGTGTCGCTGCCGCAGCTTCGGTGCATGGTTTAGCCCCGTTACATCTTCCGCGCAGGCCGACTCGACCAGTGAGCTATTACGCTTTCTTTAAATGATGGCTGCTTCTAAGCCAACATCCTGGCTGTCTGTGCCTTCCCACATCGTTTCCCACTTAACCATGACTTTGGGACCTTAGCTGGCGGTCTGGGTTGTTTCCCTCTTCACGACGGACGTTAGCACCCGCCGTGTGTCTCCCGTGATAACATTCTTCGGTATTCGCAGTTTGCATCGGGTTGGTAAGTCGGGATGACCCCCTAGCCGAAACAGTGCTCTACCCCCGAAGATGAGTTCACGAGGCGCTACCTAAATAGCTTTCGGGGAGAACCAGCTATCTCCCGGTTTGATTGGCCTTTCACCCCCAGCCACAAGTCATCCGCTAATTTTTCAACATTAGTCGGTTCGGTCCTCCAGTTAGTGTTACCCAACCTTCAACCTGCCCATGGCTAGATCACCGGGTTTCGGGTCTATACCCTGCAACTTAACGCCCAGTTAAGACTCGGTTTCCCTTCGGCTCCCCTATTCGGTTAACCTTGCTACAGAATATAAGTCGCTGACCCATTATACAAAAGGTACGCAGTCACACCCCAAAGGGTGCTCCCACTGCTTGTACGTACACGGTTTCAGGTTCTTTTTCACTCCCCTCGCCGGGGTTCTTTTCGCCTTTCCCTCACGGTACTGGTTCACTATCGGTCAGTCAGGAGTATTTAGCCTTGGAGGATGGTCCCCCCATATTCAGACAGGATACCACGTGTCCCGCCCTACTCTTCGAGTTCACAACACATGCACTTTTGTGTACGGGACTTTCACCCTGTATCGTGCGACTTTCCAGACGCTTCCACTAACACACATGCTGATTCAGACTCTGGGCTGCTCCCCGTTCGCTCGCCGCTACTGGGGGAATCTCGGTTGATTTCTTTTCCTCGGGGTACTTAGATGTTTCAGTTCCCCCGGTTCGCTTCATTACGCTATGTATTCACGTAATGATAGTGTGACGAATCACACTGGGTTTCCCCATTCGGAAATCGCCGGTTATAACGGTTCATATCACCTTACCGACGCTTATCGCAGATTAGCACGTCCTTCATCGCCTCTGACTGCCAGGGCATCCACCGTGTACGCTTAGTCGCTTAACCTCACAACCCGAAGATGTTTCTTTCGATTCATCATCGACTTGCAAAAATTTGAGAGACTCGAACACACCGCTTTTCATTTCTTATTACGGAGAAATGAAACAGTGTGTCGTTTCAATTTTCAGCTTGATCCAGATTTTTAAAGAGCAAATATCTCAAACGTGACTCGAAAGTCAGTTTTGAGATACTTCGGTCGGCGACTTTCACTCACACATACCAGCAAGTGGCGTCCCCTAGGGGATTCGAACCCCTGTTACCGCCGTGAAAGGGCGGTGTCCTGGGCCTCTAGACGAAGGGGACACTGAAGTCTCAATCGCAAGACGCCTTGCTATTTACTTTTCATCAGACAATCTGTGTGAGCACTGCAAAGGTCGGTTCTTTAAGGTAAGGAGGTGATCCAACCGCAGGTTCCCCTACGGTTACCTTGTTACGACTTCACCCCAGTCATGAATCACAAAGTGGTAAGCGCCCTCCCGAAGGTTAAGCTACCTACTTCTTTTGCAACCCACTCCCATGGTGTGACGGGCGGTGTGTACAAGGCCCGGGAACGTATTCACCGTGGCATTCTGATCCACGATTACTAGCGATTCCGACTTCATGGAGTCGAGTTGCAGACTCCAATCCGGACTACGACATACTTTATGAGGTCCGCTTGCTCTCGCGAGGTCGCTTCTCTTTGTATATGCCATTGTAGCACGTGTGTAGCCCTACTCGTAAGGGCCATGATGACTTGACGTCATCCCCACCTTCCTCCAGTTTATCACTGGCAGTCTCCTTTGAGTTCCCGACCGAATCGCTGGCAACAAAGGATAAGGGTTGCGCTCGTTGCGGGACTTAACCCAACATTTCACAACACGAGCTGACGACAGCCATGCAGCACCTGTCTCAGAGTTCCCGAAGGCACCAAAGCATCTCTGCTAAGTTCTCTGGATGTCAAGAGTAGGTAAGGTTCTTCGCGTTGCATCGAATTAAACCACATGCTCCACCGCTTGTGCGGGCCCCCGTCAATTCATTTGAGTTTTAACCTTGCGGCCGTACTCCCCAGGCGGTCGACTTAACGCGTTAGCTCCGGAAGCCACGCCTCAAGGGCACAACCTCCAAGTCGACATCGTTTACGGCGTGGACTACCAGGGTATCTAATCCTGTTTGCTCCCCACGCTTTCGCACCTGAGCGTCAGTCTTTGTCCAGGGGGCCGCCTTCGCCACCGGTATTCCTCCAGATCTCTACGCATTTCACCGCTACACCTGGAATTCTACCCCCCTCTACAAGACTCTAGCCTGCCAGTTTCGGATGCAGTTCCCAGGTTGAGCCCGGGGATTTCACATCCGACTTGACAGACCGCCTGCGTGCGCTTTACGCCCAGTAATTCCGATTAACGCTTGCACCCTCCGTATTACCGCGGCTGCTGGCACGGAGTTAGCCGGTGCTTCTTCTGCGAGTAACGTCAATTGCTGCGGTTATTAACCACAACACCTTCCTCCTCGCTGAAAGTACTTTACAACCCGAAGGCCTTCTTCATACACGCGGCATGGCTGCATCAGGCTTGCGCCCATTGTGCAATATTCCCCACTGCTGCCTCCCGTAGGAGTCTGGACCGTGTCTCAGTTCCAGTGTGGCTGGTCATCCTCTCAGACCAGCTAGGGATCGTCGCCTAGGTGAGCCGTTACCCCACCTACTAGCTAATCCCATCTGGGCACATCCGATGGCAAGAGGCCCGAAGGTCCCCCTCTTTGGTCTTGCGACGTTATGCGGTATTAGCTACCGTTTCCAGTAGTTATCCCCCTCCATCGGGCAGTTTCCCAGACATTACTCACCCGTCCGCCACTCGTCACCCAAGGAGCAAGCTCCTCTGTGCTACCGTTCGACTTGCATGTGTTAGGCCTGCCGCCAGCGTTCAATCTGAGCCATGATCAAACTCTTCAATTTAAAAGTTTGATGCTCAATGAATTAAACTTCGTAATGAATTACGTGTTCACTCGTTGAGACTTGGTATTCATTTTTCGTCTTGCGACGTTAAGAATCCGTATCTTCGAGTGCCCACACAGATTGTCTGATAAATTGTTAAAGAGCAGTTGCGACGCGCTTTAGCGCTCTGTCGCGAGGTGGCGTATATTACGCTTTCCTCTTTCAGAGTCAACCCTCATTTTCAGGTTTTTCTCTTCAACCGAACCGGCTGTTTGTGTGAAGTGATTCACATCCGCCGTGTCGATGGAGGCGCATTATAGGGAGTTTCCTGCGGCCCGCAACCCTTAAATGACAGAAAAATGACTGACTGCTGCATTCCACAGCAAAACCCCGCCTTATACCCATTTACACACAGAGTTATCCACAATCGTAAGGAAATTATCTGTAAGCGTCCCTAAAAAGGGAGAGAATCGGTATGAAAACCTCTATTATGAAAACCTCTATATAGAAAGAAATTCACTCTACGCTATATAAAGAAGAAGGACTGACAACTTAAGCGCCATAATCCCTACCACCTTTGAATTACGCACCCCATCAGGCAATAATACCCGCACAAACCGTGATTTCAGGACCGTGATGAGATACTCCCTGCAACGTACTGCTATACGTAAACGCCCGATGAAGCTTGGCACCACCGTGATCCTCATGGTTAGTGCAGTACTCTTCTCCGTGCTGCTTGTCGTTCATCTGATTTATTTCTCGCAGATCAGCAACATGACGCGCGATGCATTAGCGAGTAAAGCGCTTGCGGTCGCACGAACGCTAGCCAACTCTCCGGAGATCCGCCAGGGACTAATGAAAAAGCCCGAGGAAAGCGGCATTCAGGCGATTGCCCAGGCGGTGAATAAGAGCAACGACTTTTTGTTCATCGTCGTCACTGATATGCAAAGCATTCGTTACTCCCATCCCGAAGCGCAGCGAATCGGTCAGCCATTTAAAGGTGATGACATATTGCTGGCCCTGCAGGGTAAAGAGAATGTCGCCATTAATCGCGGATTCCTGGCTAAAGCTCTACGTGTATTTACTCCTATCTATGACGAACATCACCGGCAGATTGGCGTCGTGTCGATCGGCCTTGAGCTAAGCCGGGTGACTGAGCAGATCAATAACAGCCGCGGCAGCATCATCTGGTCAATCTTATTTGGCGTACTGGTTGGACTGCTCGGTACATGGGTATTTGTCAAAGTCCTCAAGCGCATTCTGTTTGGCCTGGAGCCTTATGAAATCTCCAATCTGTTCGAACAACGCCAGGCGATGCTGCACTCTATAAAGGAAGGTGTTATTGCCGTTGACGAATGCGGTGAAGTGACCCTGATTAACCAGGCTGCGCAGGAGCTGCTGGATTATCACAAATCACAAGATGATGCCCAGCTCTCCACACTCAGCCATGCGTGGTCACAGGTGGTCGATTTTTCACAGGTACTACATGACGGAACGCCGCGCCGCGATGAAGAGATCATGGTGAAGGATCGGCTACTCTTAATTAACACGGTCCCGGTACTCAGCAACGGTAAAATCATCGGTGCCATTTCAACATTCAGAGATAAGACTGAAGTCCGAAAACTAATGCAACGTCTGGATGGTATGGTCAACTATGCCGACGCACTTCGTGAACGATCCCACGAATTCATGAATAAATTGCACGTGATTCTGGGATTATTGCATCTGAAAAGTTATAAGCAGCTTGAAAATTACATCCTGAAGACCGCAAACAATTATCAGGAAGAAATTGGCTCACTGTTAGGAAAAATAAAATCACCGGTGATCGCAGGATTTTTACTCAGTAAGATTAATCGCACATCTGATTTAGGCCATAGTCTGGTCATTAGCAATGAAAGCCAGTTACCGGAAAATAGCAACGAAGATCAGGTGGCGGTGCTGATTACCGTTCTGGGGAATCTGATTGAAAACGCCCTGGAAGCGCTAGGTCAAGAACCTGGTGGTGAGATCAGCGTATCCTTGCATTATCGACACGGCTGGTTGCATTGCGAAGTGAATGACGATGGTCCGGGGATTGCCCCCGAAAACATTGAGCACATCTTTGAGAAGGGCGTTTCGTCAAAAGGAACCGAACGGGGCGTTGGTTTAGCGCTTGTTAAACAACAGGTTGAAAACGTTGGCGGTAATATTTCCGTCGAGTCTGAACCTGGGATCTTCACCCAATTTTTTGTACAGTTACCGTGGAATGGTGAGAGGGCCAGCAGATGATCAATGTCTTAATTGTCGATGACGATGCAATGGTAGCGGAATTAAACCGCCGTTATGTCGCGCAACTCTCCGGTTTTCACTGCTGCGGCACAGCCTCCACGCTGGAGAAAGCAAAAGAGATAATCTTTCATAGCGGTCATCATATCGATCTGATTTTGCTAGATATTTATATGCAAAAAGAAAACGGTCTGGACCTGCTACCGGTTCTGCACAGCGAAGGTTGCAAGTGTGATGTCATCGTCATCTCTTCCGCCGCTGATGCCACCACCATCAAAGATTCACTTCACTACGGTGTTGTTGACTACCTGATCAAACCTTTCCAGGCTTCCCGGTTTGAAGAGGCGCTCACCGGCTGGCTGCACAAGAAAAATGAGATGGACAAGCATCAGTATTATGAACAGTCTGAGCTTGACCAGCTGATTCACGGCAGCTCTTCCAATGAACAGGAAGCACGGCGCTTACCTAAAGGGTTAACGCCACAAACGTTACGCACGCTGTGTCAGTGGATTGATGAGCACCAGGATCAGGAGTTCTCCACGGATGAGCTGGCCAACGAGGTCAATATCTCGCGCGTCTCTTGCCGTAAATACCTTATCTGGCTCGTCAATTGTCACATCTTATTTACCAGCATCCATTATGGCGTGACCGGCAGACCTGTTTATCGTTATCGCGTGCAGGCTGAACACTACTCATTGCTTAAACAATATTGCCAATAAATACACTTGGGATTATTTGTTATTTGAAAGTAACAATTATTAAAATAATGAAAAATCCCAATTTCACCAGCTGGCACTGTAAAATTATAAATTTGCGTTAGATCAAATATATTTGTATCCGGCATGTTAAATGTATTATTTTAATATTGACAAACATCACACTGTTTTTAATTTCAAAATCGATAACAAAAGTTAATTAAGTATTATCTAACTCGCAGAGTGTGTATTTTTACCCATAAAGGATTAGTCTGAAATTAACCAGACATACAAAATCTAGACTGGTAGCAATGGAGACCATGCTACGTACCATGGACACCGTACATTTTTGTGAGCAAATAAAAGTATCCCCACGCCAACTTCATCACATCATGAAATGGCGTGACCGTGATCACATAAATAACCCACTCACTCATTCTGCCGGTGGTTCATGTAATAGCGGAAAACGCAAAACAGATAAATTACAGCGTCAACCGCGGCTCTCCATGTTCAGCTCTGCTTCCCATCGCCTGAGGATTCTCACCTCTGATCAAAGCCACAGAAAAAAACTAAATATCGCCATAACTTTAAAAAAACATTCTAGCAAGACATTTGAACATTAATCGCAAATACGGACATATCGAATACTGACCATTTTTTGATGCTTATTCTGGCAAAAAAGAATGTGGCACAGATCCATTTTTCAAAAAATTGACTGGGTTTTTCGCGAGGGTAAATAAAATGTTATTTAGTATACAACTTCTCATAATATTAATATGTTTGTTTTATGGTGCCAGAAAGGGCGGTATCGCGCTGGGTTTATTAGGCGGTATCGGCCTGGTCATTCTGGTTTTCGTTTTCCATCTCCAGCCGGGTAAACCACCTGTAGATGTCATGCTGGTTATTATTGCCGTGGTGGCCGCATCGGCAACCTTGCAAGCCTCCGGCGGCCTTGACGTTATGCTGCAAATCGCTGAAAAGCTGCTGCGCCGTAACCCAAAATACGTTTCCATCGTCGCACCTTTCGTTACCTGCACCCTGACGATTCTCTGCGGTACAGGGCACGTGGTATACACCATCCTGCCAATCATTTATGACGTTGCCATTAAGAACAATATTCGCCCGGAACGTCCGATGGCGGCGAGTTCTATCGGCGCGCAGATGGGGATTATCGCCAGCCCGGTTTCTGTAGCCGTGGTGTCACTGGTGGCAATGCTGGGTAACGTAACGTTTGAAGGCAAGCATCTCGAATTCCTCGACCTGCTCAGCATCACCATCCCGTCTACCCTGTTGGGTATCCTGGCGATCGGTATCTTCAGCTGGTTCCGTGGTAAGGATCTGGATAAAGATGAAGAATTCCAGAAGTTCATTTCCGTACCTGAAAACCACAACTATGTGTATGGCGATACCGCCACGCTGTTAGACAAAAAGCTGCCGAAAAGCAACTGGCTGGCCATGTGGATCTTCCTGGCTGCTATCGCCGTTGTTGCCGTGCTTGGCGCGTTCTCTGAGCTGCGTCCTACCTTTAGCGGCAAACCGCTGTCAATGGTGCTGGTTATCCAGATGTTCATGCTGCTGACCGGTGCGCTGATTATTATCTTGACGAAGACCAATCCCGCTTCAATATCTAAAAACGAAGTCTTCCGTTCCGGTATGATCGCGATTGTGGCGGTGTACGGTATTGCCTGGATGGCAGAAACAATGTTCGGCGCGCACATGACAGAAATCGAAGGTGTGCTGGGCAATATGGTGAAAGAGTATCCGTGGGCCTATGCAATTGTTCTGCTGCTGGTATCCAAATTTGTAAACTCCCAGGCAGCGGCGCTGGCAGCGATTGTTCCGGTCGCGCTGGCAATCGGGGTTGATCCCGCGTACATCGTGGCTTCTGCTCCGGCATGTTACGGTTACTACATTCTGCCGACCTACCCGAGCGATCTGGCTGCTATCCAGTTTGACCGTTCCGGCACCACCCACATCGGCCGCTTCGTTATCAACCACAGCTTCATTCTGCCTGGCTTGATCGGCGTAAGCGTATCCTGTGTCTTTGGTTGGATCTTCGCCGCAATGTACGGTTTCCTGTAATCACAGTTCGCGTGCCGTCCACGTTGGTACGGCACGCCACCATGAAGACACAGAGAATTTTAAAATTCCTGAGAAAAATGAAAAGGCTGGAAGCAAATGTCAAAAGTTGAATTCACTTACCAGGCGGCTTTCCCACTGGGGGAAGACAAAACTGAGTACTACCTGCTGACATCCGATCACGTCAGCGTCGGCGAGTTTGAAGGCGAAACAATCCTGAAAGTAGCCCCTGAAGCACTTACACTACTGGCCCAGCAAGCCTTCCACGATGCCTCCTTCATGCTCCGCCCAGAACACCAACAGCAAGTCGCCTCAATTCTCCATGATCCCGAAGCCAGCGAAAACGATAAGTACGTGGCGCTGCAGTTCCTGAGAAACTCCGAAATCGCCGCCAAAGGCGTGTTGCCAACCTGCCAGGACACCGGTACGGCAATCATCATGGGTAAAAAAGGTCAGCGTGTTTGGACCGGCGGCGGCGATGAAGCGGCGCTCTCCAAAGGCGTATTTAATACCTATATCGAAGATAACCTGCGCTACTCACAAAACGCGGCGCTGGATATGTACAAAGAAGTGAATACCGGCACCAACCTGCCCGCACAGATCGATCTGTACAGCGTGGACGGCGACGAATACAAATTCCTGTGCGTGGCCAAAGGCGGCGGCTCAGCCAACAAAACCTATCTGTATCAGGAAACCAAAGCGCTGCTGACTCCCGGCAAACTGAAAAACTTCCTGGTTGAGAAAATGCGCACGCTGGGTACCGCAGCTTGCCCTCCGTATCACATCGCATTCGTTATTGGCGGTACGTCAGCGGAAAGCACCCTCAAGACGGTGAAGCTGGCCAGCACACACTACTATGACGCGCTGCCGACTGAAGGTAATGCTCACGGCCAGGCGTTCCGCGATCTGCAACTGGAACAAGAACTGCTGGAAGAAGCGCAGAAACTCGGCCTTGGTGCTCAGTTCGGCGGGAAATACTTCGCACATGATATCCGCGTGATCCGCCTGCCTCGCCATGGCGCGTCCTGCCCGGTTGGTATGGGTGTTTCTTGCTCCGCAGACCGTAACATCAAGGCCAAGATCAACCGCGAAGGGATCTGGATTGAAAAACTGGAACATAACCCAGGTCAGTACATTCCGGAATCTCTGCGCCAGGCGGGCGAAGGCGAAGTGGTTAAAGTTGACCTTAACCGCCCAATGAAAGAGATCCTCGCCCAGCTCTCTCAGTACCCGGTTTCTACTCGTCTGTCACTGAGCGGTACTATCATTGTTGGTCGTGACATTGCCCACGCGAAGTTAAAAGAACGTATTGAGTCCGGCGAAGGTCTGCCGCAGTACGTGAAAGATCATCCGATCTACTACGCGGGTCCGGCCAAAACGCCTGCAGGCTACCCGTCCGGTTCTTTAGGTCCAACCACCGCGGGTCGTATGGACTCCTACGTTGACCTGTTGCAGTCTCACGGCGGCAGCATGATCATGCTGGCAAAAGGTAACCGTAGCCAGCAGGTGACTGACGCCTGCCACAAACACGGCGGCTTCTACTTGGGCAGCATCGGTGGACCAGCAGCGGTACTGGCGCAGCAGAGCATTAAGCATCTGGAATGCGTGGAATACCCGGAGCTGGGTATGGAAGCTATCTGGAAAATCGAAGTAGAAGATTTCCCGGCTTTCATTCTGGTCGATGACAAAGGCAACGATTTCTTCCAGCAAATCGTCAGCAAACAATGCGCTAACTGCGCGAAGTAACCCATTCGGCCCGGCACTGGACTGGCACTAAATTTTTGGCGTCAGTCCAGCGATCCCCCCGGGCCAACTTTATCCCCCCATTTACTGGTATTGAATTTTTGCCGTTCACAGGGAATAGTGACCTTTTCCATTACGTGTGAATTCGCAATGCTCCGCACTCTGAACCCCACAATCTTGCGCACCGGCGCATTGATCCTGGCGCTGATTCTTATCTACACCGGTATCTCTGCCTCGGAGAAAATCACCTGGCTGATGGAAGTCACGCCAGTCATTATTGTCGTCCCGCTGTTACTGGCAACCATGAAGCAGTACCCATTGACGCCGCTGCTTTATACGTTGATTTTCTTGCACGCCATCATTCTGATGGTAGGCGGGATGTATACCTACGCCAAAGTCCCCGTCGGTTTTCAGGTTCAGGAATGGCTGGATCTCAGTCGAAACCCCTATGACAAGCTGGGCCACTTCTTCCAGGGGCTGGTACCAGCCCTGACGGCAAGAGAGATTTTAGTGCGCGGCAATATTGTCCGTGGTCGTAAGATGCTGGCATTTTTGGTCTGCTGCGTAGCACTGGCGATTAGCGCAATGTATGAACTGATCGAATGGTGGGCGGCGCTGGCAATGGGACAAGGTGCGGATGACTTCCTTGGCACGCAAGGTGATCCGTGGGATACCCAGTCGGACATGTTCTGCGCCCTGCTCGGTGCGTTAACAATGGTCCTCGCGTTAGCGGGCTGGCACAATCGGCAGTTGAAAACGGCCGGAGAGCGCTAACGCTTCTCCGGCAATCTACATTACCTACTGCGATACTTGATAACCAGAATCGGCAAGGCGAACAACAGTGTCAGAAAGTTCGCCATGCTGACGGCAGTATCTTCAATCAATAATCCGTAAATCAGCCACAAAACCAGCCCGCACACAAACATCACATACATCAAACTGGAGATGCCTTGCGTGTTGCGGGTGGCAATAACCTTAATGGCTTGCGGTAAGAAAGAGAGCGTTGTCAGGCTGGCCGCCAAATACCCAATCAACGAATGCCATTCCATCGCTATGCCTTCACATCGCCTGGAGCCACTACCGCAATAGCCGGGATATCCGGTTGCTCATGGTGCTGCGGCACCTTGCGATACTTATCCAGTAAATGGATCTGGATCCTGCGCAGGGTGTCGCCATTCAGTCGATAAAAGCGGAAATATAGGACTAAGGTCACCACAAAAAAGAGTGCGGGTAGCGCTATCATAATAAACTGCATGCCAACGATGGTTTCGGCAGACTGCGCGACATTTGGCGCGTAATTAATCACTCCGAGTATCAACGCGATAAAGAAAGAGGCAAATGCTGACCCACCTTTTACCACCATTGTCTGCACCGAATAAGCGATACTTTCACAACGAACATTAAGTTTGTATTCGCCGTAATCAACGGTATCCGCCACCATAATGACCTGCAACACCCAGAAAAGCGCAGAACCAATATTCAGTAAAACACCCGCTATAACAATCAGTAAGATATTATGGAAATCTGCCAGCGCCATCACCAGTAGTACGCTACAGCTAAGCACCGGCAACACCGATGCCCCAGCCCACAAGATCCGTCGTGACAACGCGTTTACCAGCCGAGGAAAGAAAATCAGCGTCAACAGGTTTGCCGCACCTGCGTAAGACATGTAGTACGGGAAGAGACTTGCATCGCCAATCACGTAGGTAAAATAGTAAATGGCAAAGCCAGCAATGATATTAGATGCAATATTGTAAGCCAGTGCCATACCTAACAGGCAGGATAGCTGGTCATTTTTATAGATGAGCCCAACGATCGCTTTCAACCCAAGACGACTGCTGTCTGCCGTGGCCTCACTGTCTGACGAATAAACCTCATGCACATTCCGTAGCGTCACAACGGTGGAAACGATAAAGAACGCGATGAGAATTAGTGTAAACATCTGAAAACCAAAACCACGATCTGCTCCGCCAACATAGCTCACAAAAGGCAGCGTCACGCCTGCGGTAACAAACCCAGAAAGGCTGGCGAAGAAACGGGGGTACGGCACCAGTTGTTCACGCTCGCGTTTATCCAGCGTAATGGTTGGCACCAGTGACCAGAATGGAATATCCATAATGGTGTAGGTCATTCCCCATAATATATACGTCACGCAAACAAATACGACCTGCGCAGTACCCTCAAAAAGATGTGCGCTAAAAAGCAAAAACAGCACCAATGAGTTCGCCAGCGTACCGAGCAAGATCCAGGGTTTAAATTTTCCCCAGCGCGATCGGGTGGCGTTCACAATCCAGCCCATGATGGGATCGTTTACCGCATCCCAGATCCTTGCCGCCAGGAACAACGTTCCGACCAGCCCCACCGATAATCCCACTACGTCGGTGTAGTAATACATCAGGTACATGTACACAATACCGATGGCGAAATCCTTACCAAACGCTCCAAATCCATAACTGAGTTTTGTTGTCAGAGATATGCTCATAGGGTATCGGGTCGCTGTTACCAGCGCCCGCCTTCTGTAAGAGGAAACGTCAGAGGTTAAACGCCGGATGCAATGCCCGGCGTGATTGTGTATTAACGGTGCAGCCAGGCCGGCAGCCAGTCGCCGTGAGACGCGATCAGGTCGTCCACCAGAGCATAAATCTCTTCAATCCCCAGTACCGCGGCGGTATGCGGATCCATCATCGCCGCGTGATAAACGCGATCGCGATTCTCCGTTAGGATGGCTTCCGTTAGCAGGGTCTGAACATTGATATTGGTTTGCATCATGGCCGCCAAATGTGACGGGAGAGTCCCGACTTTCGTTGGCTGAATACCATTCGCATCAACCAGACAAGCGACCTCAACGCAGCAGCCTTGCGGCAGGTTATCGATCAGATTGTCATTGCGAACGTTGCCATACACGACGCTCGGTTCACCGGTCCAGATAGCGTTCATGATAGTGCTGGCATATTCGCGCGACGGTTTAATGTCGATCCGCTCAGCCGTTTTGTACTCTTCCAGCTCTTTTTTCCAGTTCGCCAACTGTTCCACACAACGTTTCGGATATTCATCCAATGGCACCTTATAGCGCTCAATCAGATCTTCACGCCCCGGTTTGATAAACCACGGCGTATATTCAGCGAAGTGCTCCGACGATTCGGTGACGAAATACCCCAATTTTTTGAACATTTCATAACGCACAATGTTCTGGCAACGGGTATTTCCGTGAATATTTGGTTTCGGCGCCTGACCGGATTCATAGGCCGCCAGCAGTTCCGGGTAGAGATTCACATAGGCACCGTCCGCCGTTTTGCGCTCCAGCTCCAGATAAAACGCCATATGGTTGATCCCGGCACTGCGATAGCGCAAAGAAGCAGGGTCGATGTTCAGATCGCGGGCCAACTCCTCCGCCGTCCCCTGCACCGAATGACACAACCCAACCTGCTTAATATGCGGATAGCGCGCATACATTGCCCAGGTGTTCATTGCCATCGGGTTAACGTAGTTAAGCATTGTGGCCTGCGGACAGACTTCGGTCATATCCTCACAAATCTGCCATAAATGCGGGATGGTGCGCAGCGCGCGCATAATGCCGCCCGGCCCCAGCGTGTCGGCAATCGTCTGCTCCAGACCATGGCGTTTACACACCGTAAAATCGGTGACGGTACAAGGTTCATAGCCGCCAATCTGGAAAGCGACCACCACAAAATCAGCATCCTGTAATGCTGCTTTTTGATCGGTATAGCAGGTGATTCGTCCAGACGCGCCCGCAGAATCCATCAACTTGCGCACAACAACGTGTGACTCTTCCAGACGCGTAGGATCGAGATCCATCAAGGCGATATGCGCAGATTTAAGCGCATCGCGGTGAAAGACGTCCCCAAGAATATTTTTGACGAAAATCGTGGAACCGGCGCCGATAAAGGTAATTTTGGGTGCAGACATCATGACTCTCCAGAACATTAGTGAACACAGTCATGGTGGCACAGCGCATAGATGAAAACCTCCGACTTCCCTGCTGAGCATTCCCATAAACTCAGATCATCACTCTGCGCCCTATTGGATCTGAGTTTATGGGACAAAATTACCCAAAAAGCAGAGTATGCGGCCGCAAAATGTCGCTATGCTCAATGGTAACGGTCCAATTTGTGTCCTGATTCTCAGCCTTAATACGTGTTAAATGACATGATTCTGATAATTCAGGAAATGGAGCAACCATGAGTACATTACCGACATCGCCTCTCCCTCCCGATCCGCACATGTGCAGTAGCGATGAAGAACAAACCCGCAGCCCGCTATCGCTGTACTCAGAATATCAACGGATGGATATCGAGTTGCGCTCACCGCATGCTATGCCTGCCAGCCACTGGCATGGGCAGGTGGAGATCAATGTTCCGTTTGATGGTGACGTCGAGTACCTTATCAACAACGAAGTCGTGCAGATAAAACAGGGACACATCACGCTATTCTGGGCCTGTACACCGCATCAGCTCACGCGTCCGGGCAACTGCCAAAGTATGGCTATCTTCAATTTACCGATGCACCTTTTCCTCTCCTGGCCGCTGGATCGCGAGCTGATCAACCATGTTACACATGGAATGGTCATCAAATCGCTGGCGTCGCAGCAGTTGAGCACCTTTGAGGTTCAGCGCTGGCAACAGGAACTGAGCAACCCGAACGAACAAATTCGCCAGCTCGCCATTGATGAAATTGGTCTGATGCTCAAACGGTTTAGCCTTTCCGGTTGGCAGCCTATCCTGGTCAATAAAACCTCGCGGACCCACAAAAACAGCGTGTCGAGGCACGCCCAGTTTTACGTCAGCCAAATGCTGAGCTTTATTGCCGACAACTATGATCAGGCGCTCACCATCAACGACGTCGCGGAACACGTGAAGCTCAACGCCAACTACGCGATGGGGATTTTCCAACGCGTAATGCAACTCACCCTGAAGCAGTACATCACGGCAATGCGGATTAATCACGTCCGCGCATTGCTTAGCGATACCGATAAAACCATTCTCGACGTTGCGTTGACCGCCGGATTCCGATCCAGCAGCCGTTTTTATGACACCTTCAGCAAGTTTGTCGGCATGTCGCCGCAGCAGTACCGCAAACTAAGCCAGCAGCATCGGCAAACAATCGCTGGTTAATATCATTCGGCAATATCAGTATCAGCCAAAAAAATATTCCCCCTGTCGATAAACGGCGGTGAAAAACCGCCAACAAGCAAACATAACCTACTGTTTAAAAACAAATTAAACACAAATCGGACTATTTTTTACCCGCTTTACAGCCCATTTTGACAGGATAATACTTGCCTGCGTCACATTCATACGGTGTGTCTGCAATTCATAGATTGCAACCTTTCCACAACCGGGTAAAAGATGATGAAAGTATTAATTGTTGAAAGTGAGTTTCTGCATCAGGACACCTGGGTCGGTAGCGCTGTCGAACGTCTGGCTGACGCATTAAGCCGCCAAAATGTTACCGTCATTAAGTCCACCTCATTCGACGATGGTTACGCAATCCTCGCCGCCAATGAAGCCATTGATTGCCTGATGTTCAGCTATCAAATGGAACAACAAGACGAGCATCTGAACGTCAGGCAATTGATCGGCAAGCTCCACGAGCGCCAGCAAAACGTTCCCGTTTTCCTGCTGGGCGATCGCGAAAAAGCCACCGCATCGCTGGATCGCGACCTGCTGGAGCTTGTCGATGAATTCGCCTGGATTCTGGAAGATACCGCAGACTTTATCGCCGGTCGCGCCGTTGCGGCGATGACCCGCTACCGCCAACAACTTCTGCCACCGCTGTTCAGCGCGCTGATGAAGTACGGCGACATCCATGAATACTCCTGGGCAGCTCCGGGTCACCAGGGCGGCGTCGGATTCACCAAAACGCCGGCCGGTCGTTTCTACCATGATTACTATGGTGAAAACTTATTCCGTAGCGACATGGGTATTGAACGCGCATCGCTCGGCTCGCTGCTGGATCATACCGGCGCGTTTGGCGAGAGCGAAAAATATGCCGCCCGCGTGTTTGGCGCTGACCGCTCCTGGTCCGTGGTGGTCGGGACTTCCGGCTCTAACCGCACCATCATGCAGGCTTGTATGACCGATGATGACGTCGTGGTGCTGGATCGTAACTGCCATAAATCCATCGAGCAGGGGCTTATCCTCACCGGGGCAAAACCGGTGTACATGGTGCCAAGCCGCAACCGGTACGGCATTATCGGGCCTATCTACCCGCAGGAAATGCAGCCTGAAACATTGCAGAAAAAGATCAGCGAAAGCCCGCTGACCAAAGGTAAAGCCGGGCAAAAACCGTCTTACAGCGTTGTGACCAACTGTACCTACGACGGTGTTTGCTACAACGCCAAAGAGGCCCAGGACCTGCTCGCGCAAACCAGCGATCGCATCCATTTCGATGAGGCCTGGTATGGCTATGCTCGCTTCAACCCAATTTACGCCGATCACTACGCCATGCGTGGCGCGCCGGGCGATCATAACGGTCCTACCGTTTTTGCCACCCACTCGACCCACAAACTGCTGAATGCGCTTTCTCAGGCATCTTACATTCACGTTCGTGAAGGTCGTGGGGCCGTGAACTTCTCCCGCTTTAACCAGGCGTACATGATGCACGCCACTACCTCTCCGCTGTATGCCATCTGCGCCTCAAACGACGTGGCGGTCTCCATGATGGACGGTAACAGCGGCCTGTCGCTCACCCAGGAAGTGATCGACGAAGCGGTCGATTTCCGTCAGGCCATGGCACGGTTGTACAAAGAATTCACCGCCGAAGGCGACTGGTTCTTCAAACCGTGGAACAAAGAGATTGTGACCGATCCGCAGACCGGCAAAACCTATGACTTTGCCGATGCGCCAACCCAACTCCTGACCACCGACCAGAACTGCTGGGTAATGCGCCCGGGTGAATCCTGGCACGGATTTAAAGACCTGCCGGATAACTGGAGCATGCTGGACCCGATCAAAGTCAGCATTCTGGCTCCGGGGATGGGCGACGATGGTGAACTGGAAGAGAACGGCGTACCGGCTGCACTGGTCACCGCCTGGCTTGGCCGTCACGGCATCGTGCCGACACGCACCACCGATTTCCAGATTATGTTCCTGTTCTCCATGGGGATTACCCGCGGGAAATGGGGCACACTGATCAACACGTTGTGCTCTTTCAAACACCATTACGATGCCAATACCCCGCTGGCACAGGTGATGCCAGAACTGGTTGAGGAACATCCAGACACTTACGCCAACATGGGCATTCACGATCTGGGCGACACCATGTTCGCCTGGCTGAAAGAGAACAACCCAGGCGCACGTCTTAACGCGGCCTACTCCGGCCTGCCTGTTGCTGAAATCACCCCGCGTGAAGCCTATAACGCGATAGTCAGCGATAACGTTGAGATGGTGGCCATTGAAAATCTGCCGGGTCGTATAGCCGCGAATTCCGTTATTCCTTACCCACCAGGAATTCCGATGCTGCTGTCCGGGGAAAACTTTGGCGACGCCAATAGCCCGCAGATTAGTTATCTACGTTCGTTGCAGTCCTGGGACCACCACTTCCCTGGATTTGAACATGAAACCGAAGGAACGGAAATTATTGACGGTGTGTACCACGTTATGTGCGTGAAAGCATAATGTCGTTTTATAGATAGTCCGATGTTTAAGGTAGACATGTCATGCTTGAGTAATTCCTGAGTATTGCTGCAAAACAATAACATTGTCATACCTTTTTGCGCGGGACCACCCCGCGCTTTTTTTATACGCAAATAGCGCCTTTCCACTTGCGTACAAAAATGTGTACATAAGAAAAATCCCGCCAAACATTGTAATTAATTTCAGACACGTTATTTTATTGCAGTCCTGGTTTCATCATACAATTTCAATTTAGCCGATTTGGCTCATCTGATGTTGAGCTACGGTGTTTTATGTTCATATTCCTGGAGTTGGGTATGAGGCTTTGCAGCAAAGAAGCTTGTGTTGTTGTATTAACGGAGAAGGATGTTTGGTTAAGGATTAACGGTAAAGAAGCCATCAGTTTAAAAGCTAATCATATGGCACTGGTGGCATGCGATAATAATATTATCGATTTCTCATCACTTAATAACGCATTGGTCGTACATATCAGCCGCGATATCATTAAAGATTATCTGCGCTTTTTAAATAAAGACCTTTCACAGATCCCACTCTGGCAACGCAGTGCCAGCCCAGTGATGACCGCCGCGTGTCTGACGCCGGATGTCTTCAGGGTGGCTGCCCAACACAGCGTAATGGACACAGTGAACGAAGCTGAAAGAGAGCGTACGCGTTCGCTACTGTTCACGGTGTTATCACGCTTTCTCGACAGCAAAAAGTTTATTTCTTTGCTCATGTATATGCTACGCAACTGTATCAGCGATAGCGTTTATCACATTATTGAGAGCGATATACATAAAGACTGGAATTTAAGCATGGTTGCCAGTTGCTTATGTCTGAGTCCCAGTTTGTTAAAGAAAAAGCTCAAAAGTGAAAATACAAGTTACAGCCAAATAATTACCACATGTCGCATGCGATATGCTGTCAATCAATTACTGATGGACGGCAAAAACATTTCTCAGGTCTCTCAACTGTGTGGATATAACAGTACCTCATACTTTATCTCCGTATTCAAAGAGTTCTATGGGATGACGCCTCTGCATTATGTTAGCCAACATAGGGAGCCATCCGCCGCCTGATTTTTAATCAGTTAGCGATAAGCCATAATAATATCAGCATTAGCGATACCCCAGCTCCGTCATCATTAAACAGACTTTTGACGAGGTATGATAAGGCGTCATTTATCCTTATCAGGAGTTAAAAAATATGTCGACGGATGCTGATGCTCACAAAGTGGGCTTAATCCCCGTCACCCTTATGGTGTCGGGGAATATTATGGGTTCCGGTGTATTCCTGCTACCCGCAAACCTTGCGTCAACTGGCGGGATTGCAATCTACGGATGGTTGGTCACGATTATCGGTGCTCTGGCACTGTCGATGGTGTACGCCAAAATGTCGTCCTTAGACTCCAGTCCCGGTGGTTCTTATGCTTACGCCCGCCGCTGCTTCGGTCCTTTTTTGGGCTACCAGACCAACGTGCTGTACTGGCTGGCCTGCTGGATTGGTAACATCGCCATGGTGGTCATTGGCGTCGGTTACCTGAGCTACTTCTTCCCCATCTTAAAAGATCCGCTGGTCCTGACGCTAACCTGCGTCGTAGTGCTGTGGATCTTCGTATTACTGAACATTGTCGGACCGAAAATGATCACCCGCGTGCAGGCCGTCGCAACGGTACTGGCACTGGTGCCAATTGTCGGGATTGCCGTCTTCGGCTGGTTCTGGTTCCGCGGTGAAACCTATATGGCAGCCTGGAACGTCAGCGGGATGAACACCTTTGGCGCGATTCAAAGCACTCTGAACGTCACCTTGTGGTCATTTATCGGGGTGGAAAGCGCCTCCGTTGCGGCTGGCGTGGTTAAAAATCCCAAACGTAACGTACCTATCGCTACCATGGGCGGCGTGCTGATTGCCGCTGTTTGCTACGTGCTCTCCACCACCGCAATCATGGGTATGATCCCTAACGCGGCGCTGCGTGTATCAGCCTCTCCGTTCGGTGATGCCGCACGTATGGCGCTGGGTGACACCGCTGGGGCGATAGTTTCCTTCTGTGCTGCTGCCGGGTGTCTTGGTTCTCTGGGCGGCTGGACGCTGCTTGCCGGGCAAACCGCCAAAGCCGCAGCCGATGACGGCCTGTTCCCACCGATTTTTGCCCGCGTGAACAAAGCCGGTACGCCAGTGGCCGGGTTAATTATCGTCGGCATCCTGATGACCATCTTCCAGTTCAGCAGCATGTCGCCAAACGCAGCGAAAGAGTTTGGTCTGGTCTCTTCGGTTTCCGTTATCTTCACCCTGGTGCCGTATCTGTACACCTGCGCCGCGCTGCTGCTGCTCGGCCATGGCCACTTTGGTAAAGCACGCCCGATGTACTTACTGGTGACCTTTATCGCCTTTGTCTACTGCATCTGGGCGGTTGTCGGTTCCGGTGCCAAAGAAGTGATGTGGTCGTTCGTCACGCTGATGATCATCACCGCGCTGTACGCATTGAACTACAACCGGATCCATAAAAACCCGTATCCACTGGATGCCCCGGTAAACAATAACTAACGCCAACAATCGTCGTGGCCCGATGGCGTAAGTTCATCGGGTCAACGTTCTCCTACCGCTCTTCGAAAAATCAACATTAAGAACTTAAGGTTGGCTTAATTTTACTTTGAGAGGATTTGCGCCACATAGTCGATGGAACCCCCTTAATGTTAAAGCTCTTGTTTAAAAGGCCCACTCTCGGGCTAATCAGCTGGCTTCTGCTGATCTCATTTTATCTTGCGACCTTCCTGAACATTGCGTTCTATAAACAAGTGCTGCAAGACCTGCCTCTGGACTCTGTGCGTAACGTGCTGGTGTTTTTATCAATGCCGGTCGTCGCGTTCAGCGTCATGAACATCGTGCTGACGCTGGCCTCATTCCTGTGGCTTAATCGCCTGGTGGCATGCATTTTCATTCTGGTTGGCGCATCGGCCCAATATTTCATCATGACCTACGGCATCATCATCGACCGCTCGATGATCGCCAATATGATGGACACTACGCCCGCCGAAACCTTTGCTTTGCTGACGCCGCAAATGCTCATCACACTCGGGGTGAGCGGCATTCTGGCCGCGCTCATTGCCTGCTGGGTAAAAATCAAACCGATCACGCCAGTTATGCGCAGCGTACTATTTCGTGGCGCGAACATTCTGATCTCCGCGCTACTGATCGTACTGGTCGCTGCGTTCTTCTATAAAGATTACGCCTCACTGTTTCGCAACAACAAAGAACTGGTGAAATCCCTCAGTCCATCCAACAGCATTGTGGCGACGTCATCCTGGTATTCACACCAGCGACTGGCCCACCTGCCGCTGGTGCGCATTGGCGAGGATGCACATCGCAATCCGTTGATGGTGAAAGAAAAGCGTAAGAACCTGACGATTGTGGTTCTCGGCGAGACCTCGCGCGGCGATAACTTCTCGCTGTCAGGCTACTCGCGCCAGACCAATCCGCTGCTGGAAAAAGATGATGTGGTCTATTTCCCCCGCACCACATCCTGCGGAACGGCAACGGCAGTATCAGTACCCTGCATGTTCTCGGATATGCCACGCGCGCACTACGACGAAGAACTGGCACAGCATCAGGAAGGCGTACTCGACATCATTCAGCGGGCGGGAATTAACGTTCTGTGGAACGATAACGACGGCGGCTGCAAAGGGGCTTGCGACCGGGTTCCACACCAGAATATGACTAAGTTGAACCTGCCAGGGCAGTGTATTGACGGCGAATGCTACGATGAAGTCCTGTTCCACGGGCTGGAAGAGTACATTAATAATCTGCAAGGCGACGGCGTGATTGTGCTGCATACCATCGGCAGCCACGGTCCGACCTATTACAACCGCTATCCTGCGCAGTTTAAGAAATTTACGCCAACCTGCGATACCAACGAAATCCAGACCTGTTCGCAGCAACAGTTGGTCAATACTTACGACAACACCATTCTTTACGTTGACTATATTGTTGATAAAGCGATCAATATACTGAAAGAACATCAGGATAATTTCACCACCAGCCTGGTGTATCTTTCCGATCACGGCGAATCCTTAGGGGAAAATGGCGTCTATTTGCACGGCCTGCCGTATTCGATTGCACCAGATACACAAAAACATGTGCCGATGCTGCTGTGGCTCTCCGAGGATTATCAGCAACGCTATCAGGTCTCTCAGACATGTTTGCAAAAACGGGCAAGCTCAGAAGACTTCTCGCAGGATAATCTCTTCTCAACTCTGCTGGGATTAACGGGCGTGCAAACACAGAAATATCAGGCGGCAGATGATATTCTGCAACCCTGCCGGGGAGACTAAACGAATGAAAATCCTGATTGTTGAAGACGATACGTTGTTATTACAGGGACTGATACTCGCTGCGCAAACAGAAGGCTACGCCTGTGATGGCGTGTCAACCGCCCGTGCAGCCGAGCAGTGTCTGGAGACCGGACATTACAGTCTGGTTGTTCTGGACCTGGGCTTGCCGGATGAAGACGGCTTGCACTTCCTGACCCGCATCAGACAGAAGAAATACTCTCTCCCCGTGCTGATCCTCACCGCCCGTGACACGCTCAAAGACCGGGTCAGCGGGCTGGACGTGGGTGCCGATGACTATCTGGTCAAACCGTTCGCACTGGAAGAACTGCACGCCCGCATCCGGGCACTTCTGCGTCGCCACAACAATCAGGGTGAAAGTGAATTAATTGTCAGCAATCTGACGCTGAATATCGGTCGTCGCCAGGTGTGGATGGACGGACAAGAGGTTATCTTAACGCCGAAAGAATACGCGCTCCTGTCGCGTCTGATGCTCAAGGCAGGCAGTCCTGTTCACCGGGAAATTCTGTATAACGACATCTACAGTTGGGATAACGAACCGTCGACCAATACTCTGGAAGTCCACATCCATAATCTGCGCGATAAAGTGGGGAAATCACGTATCCGCACGGTCAGGGGATTTGGCTATATGCTGGTCGCCACTGAGGAAAGCTAAGTGAAGCTGCTGCAATATCTAAAACGACCTCTCCCTCTTCGCCAACGGTTAATACTGACGATCGGTCTAATTCTGCTGGTCTTTCAGCTCATTAGCACCTTCTGGTTGTGGCACGAAAGTACCGAGCAAATACAGTTATTCGAACAGGCGCTGCGCGATAACCGTAACAACGATCGCCACATCATGCATGAGATCCGCGAGGCTATCGCCAGCCTGATCGTCCCCGGCATCTTTATGGTCAGCCTGACGCTGCTAATTTGCTACCAGGCGGTGCGACGAATAACCCGTCCCCTTGCCGATCTGCAAAAAGAGTTAGAGGCACGAGCAGCCGATAACCTGGCCCCGATTGAAATTCACAGCTCAACCGTTGAGATCCAGGCCGTTGTCTCAGCGCTCAATGACCTGGTAACGCGGCTGACCAGCACTATTGAAAACGAACGTTTATTTACCGCCGATGTCGCCCACGAACTGCGCACACCGCTGTCAGGCGTTCGCCTGCATCTGGAATTATTATCCAAAACCCATAAGGTCGACGTTACGCCGTTGATTGCCCGCCTTGATCAAATGATGGACAGCGTATCGCAGCTGCTGCAACTCGCCCGCGTCGGACAGTCGTTTTCGGCCGGGAGCTATCAGCATGTCAAACTGCTGGAGGACGTTATTCTGCCCTCTTACGATGAACTCAGCACCATGCTGGACCAACGGAAACAGACGCTGCTCCTGCCACAAAGCGCGGCGGACGTTGTCGTGCGTGGCGATGCTACGCTGTTGCGGATGCTGCTACGAAATCTGGTGGAAAACGCGCATCGTTACAGCCCGGAAGGCACCCATATTACGATTAGCCTGAACACCGAGCATGATGCCGTCCTGGCCGTCGAGGATGAAGGGCCGGGCATTGATGAAAGTAAATGCGGGGAGTTGAGTAAAGCATTCGTCCGTATGGACAGCCGTTTTGGTGGGATTGGGCTGGGGCTGAGCATTGTCAGTCGCATCACCCAGTTACATCACGGGCATTTCTATCTGCAAAATCGCCAGGGAGCCAGCGGCACTCGCGCATGGGTGGAATTGGCGAAAAATCAGTAAGAGCTCACCCACACATACAAAAAGCTGCTGACGATCAGCACGCTGCACACGGTGGTCAAACTTTCATAAATACGGGTTTTCATGACACTCTCCTCCGAAACTATGGAGGAGAGTTTGCCTGACACAGATTAAGCCAACCTTAAGTTGATATCATAAGACACCTTATCCGACCTACTGAGTACAATGCTGCCCGTAGGCCCGATAAGCATAGTGCCATCAGGCAATAACACGAATGTCCAGGCCATGCGCCGGATGGCGGCTAGCGCCTTATCCGGCCTACTGAGTACAATGCTGCCCGTAGGCCTGATAAACGTAGTGCCATCAGGCATTAACACGAATGCCCGGGCCATGCGCCGGATGGCGGCTAGCGCCTTATCCGGCCTACTGAGTACAATGCTGCCCGTAGGCCTGATAAACGTAGTGCCATCAGGCAATAACACGAATGCCCGGGCCATGCGCCGGATGGCGGCTAGCGCCTTATCCGGCCTACTGAGTACAATGCTGCCCGTAGGCCTGATAAACGTAGTGCCATCAGGCAATAATACCGTTACTCTTCAATACGCGGATGCTGCTGCACCAGACGCGTGCGCTTAACCTGTAGCTCAGCAATTTCCTGATCGATATCTTCGATTTTCTGTTCAATGTTATCGTAGTGTTCGCCGAGGATCTCTTTCGCTTCCTGAATATCCGAAGCAGCAGGTGTCGCGCCTTTCAGCGGCTGATTAGCCGTCTCTTTCATGGTCACGCCGGTAATCAAACCTACTACCGCAATCACCATCAGATAATAAGCGGGCATCATCAGATTCTGCGAGCTTTCCACCAGCCATGCGGCCAATGTCGGAGTCAGACCGGCGATTAATACCGAGATATTAAACGCGGCGGCCAGCGCACTGTAGCGAATATGCGTCGGGAACATCGCCGGTAACGTTGACGCCATCACCCCGGTAAAGCAGTTGAGGATCACCGCCAACATCAGCAACCCGGCGAAAATCAGGCCGATAACGTTACTGTTAATCAGAATAAATGCCGGAATCGCCAGCACAAACAGCGCAATACTGCCCATGATCACAAACGGACGACGCCCAAAACGGTCGCTGAGCAACCCCATAATCGGCTGCACAAACAGCATACCAATCATGATGGCGATAATAATCAACACGCCGTGGTCTTCAGAGTAATGCAGGTTATGCGACAGATAGCTCGGCATATAGGTGAGCAGCATGTAGTAGGTGACGTTGGTGGCAATCACCAGACCAACACATGCCAACAGGCTGCGCCAGTGCTTAGTCGCAATCTCTTTAAACGAGACCTTAGGACCTTCCTGCAGACCCTGACGATCGCCCTGCTCCAGTTTATCCACGTGCTGCTGGAACGCCGGCGTCTCTTCCAGCGCATGGCGCAGGTACAAACCAATCAGCCCTAACGGTAGCGCCAGGAAGAACGGAATACGCCAGCCCCACTCAAGGAAGTTATCCTCGCCGACGATAGTTGAGATCAGGACCACCACGCCCGCGCCCAGCACAAACCCGGCAATCGAGCCGAAGTCCAGCCAACTGCCCATAAATCCGCGCTTACGGTCTGGCGAGTACTCTGCGACAAAAATCGATGCCCCGGTATACTCTCCGCCGACCGAGAACCCCTGCGCCATCTTACACAGCAACAGCAGAATCGGTGCCCAGATACCAATTGAGGCATAAGAGGGAATAAGACCGATACAGAATGTACTGATCGACATGATCACGATGGTGATAGCGAGTATCTTCTGACGACCGTATTTATCGCCGAGCATACCGAAGAACAATCCGCCAAGCGGTCGAATCAGAAAGGGAACAGAGAAGGTGGCGAGTGCAGCAACCATCTGCACGCTGGGGTCAGCCCCCGGGAAGAACACTTTACCTAATGCGTAAGCAACAAATCCATAAACACCAAAATCGAACCACTCCATCGCATTACCTAACGACGCTGCGGTAATGGCTTTTCGCAATTTACCGTCATCAATGATGGTAACGTCGCGCAGCGTTATCGGTTTTATTTTTTTCCTTTTTAGCATACTCGTCCTCATAGACTTAGCCCTGTCACGCTCCAGTTCGAGTCCCCTAACGCCCATGCGTCAGGGTCATCACCGAGCGGGGAATGCACAGGCGCATTCCCTGTAACAAGCGTAGCAGGTTTACTTACACTGACGAGAAACGCACAGTACAACCGAACCTGTTGACGCCTGATTGGGCGGTTAATGACCTCTTTACCCTAACAGCGTTTAAATTTGTGATCAACTTCACATATAGTTTTTCATTTCGTCAACATGCGTAAATTAGGTCATTCTTAGTCAGCTTTTTTACATGTAATGCTTGCGATTTACTGACAATTAAATACAAGAATAAATCGCTTTATTGCACCAACAATCACAGCGGTCACTATTATTCTGCTAGCAAAAAAACCACCTAATCCCTTCACAAAAAGATCACAGCTTTTTTAATAATCAGAGCGGCCGGGAACTTTTGCTCGGAATATGTGATGAAGATAACTAAAACATCGTTTTATTTTGATTGAATCAATGTTCCCATGAATGCAAACTAATTCCAGACGCAATATCCCTGGGAGCAGCAACACGCTCAACGTATGCCGCGTTAGATTTTATAAAACAAAGAGATAGCGATTTTCTTTGTCAAGAAATACCAGTAACCATTTGAATTTATTAATTTTTACCCTCTTGCGCGAGTTTTAGCAGCGACAAGACATGAGGACGTTTATGAAAATTAAAGCCACGATTGAACGCATCCCCGGCGGAATGATGTTGATTCCTCTGTTATTAGGCGCAGTGTTAAATACGTTAGCTCCGGATACCGGTGCGTATTTCGGTTCGTTTACCAAAGGAATGATCAGCGGAACGGTACCGATTCTGGCAGTGTGGTTTTTTTGTATCGGCGCATCTATTGATTTGCGGGCAACCGGTACGGTATTACGCAAGTCCGGTACGCTGGTAATAACCAAAATAGCCGTGGCGTGGGTAGTGGCAATGATTGCTGCTTCATTTATTCCTGATACCGGTATTCAAACCGGGTTCTTTGCAGGCCTCTCAGTTTTGGCAATTGTCTCCGCAATGGACATGACCAACGGTGGTTTGTACGCCAGCCTGATGAACCAGTACGGCACCAAAGAAGAGTCCGGCGCATTTGTGTTGATGTCTCTGGAATCCGGTCCGTTAATGACCATGGTGATCCTCGGCTCTGCGGGTCTGGCCTCCTTCGAGCCACACCATTTCATCGGCGCGGTATTACCGTTCCTGATTGGCTTTACGTTGGGCAACCTGGATCACGACCTGCGTTCTTTCTTCAGCAAAGCCACACCGGTGTTGATCCCGTTCTTCGGCTTCGCGTTGGGTAACACTATTAACCTGAGCGTGATCGTTGATACCGGTCTGCTGGGTATCATGCTGGGTGTCGCGGTTATCGTCATCACCGGTATCCCGCTGATTATTGCTGACCGTGTTATTGGTGGCGGGAACGGTACGGCAGGCGTTGCAGCCTCTTCAGCAGCAGGCGCTGCGGTAGCAAACCCGGTGATTATCGCCCAGATTAACCCAGCGTTCGAACCGGTTGCCGCATCCGCTACGGCGCTGGTTGCCGCCAGCGTAATTGTCACCGCCATTCTGGTGCCGATTATCACCGCGCTGTACGCCAAACGTTTTAATAAAAACCTGGTCACCAACGAAGCGGTGGCCACCCCGGCAGACTCTCTGCACCACTAAACCTGCCTTTATCCTACTCACCAGCCCTGCTCAATTGACGAGCAGGGTCGGTGCAAAAATCTCCTCAACCATCGCATCGACCAGCCGCTTTGCCGAACACAATCGCGGCATCCCCAAGGCCACGTTTTGCCACCGCTGCGTCACCGACCAGCTTACCGGATGGCGTTGCGCATCGCACCAGCTCCCCAGCCAGCTCAGCATATCGTTATACTCGCCCGATCCGCCGACAGCTGGCGTGCTGAGCCAATGATGATAGTAATGACGCGTAGCGGGCGCTGCATTCACGCTGTCCGCCAATGCCTGAGCCGCCATGGTTCGCAGGTTATCTTTTAGCATTAACACCACATCGGCATTCGCTAACCGGCAGGCATCACCAAAAGCCCCCCAACGTAGCTCCTCCAGCGCGACAAAACAGCGTCCTGGTAACGACCAGCCGTCATACGCGCCAGCCCGCCAGCGGGTAAAAATTTGTTCGCTATGCTCGCCCGCCTGAACCGTGAGGCCGCGCTGGGTCAGCGCCTTCTCTTTATACGCCGCGCGTTGGGTAAACCAGTCAGTCAGTGAATTTATTTGCTGTAAAAGACCGGGGGTTGAAAGCCCACGCGGGTGTTCTGTTTGTTGCAAAAACATCAGCCCTTCGGCGATCCGTACCAGCGCCAGATGACCCGGGTCAATCATGCCTGCCAGCTTCTCCACCAGCTTAAGGCGCATCACCAGATGCTCGCTGGACACTCCCGCCATCACCCACGCACGCAGTTGCGTTTGGGATAACACTTCCTGCGTCAGACGCGCACGCAGCCGCTTCTGCTGTTGCAGAAAACCGCCGGAACGTTTGGTTTCATCTCCCTGAACCAGATCGACCATAAACTTCGGGTAGACACACTCCAGCGTCCTCCCGGGGCCTTCCAGTAAAACGTTAGTCATGTGTGCTCGGTTGCAAAAAGGGTATTGATATCGTCACGCAGCAATCGGGAATCTTCATAAAGCCATGCCGCAATCGTAATGCGCTGCTGCAATTGCTCATTCATTGCATTCACCGCCGATTCATTTTGTTGGCGTAGCGTCAGGCTCTCACTCAGACTCGCCTGCAATTGCGCCAGGCACAGAGAGAAATCAGCAAAAAATGTGGCCATGCCAGCCGTAACGGAGATATCGACCTGAGCAGCTAAAGCTTTACGAATTTGTTGGCAAAACTGGGAGACGTACTGCACAAGGTTTTTATGCAATGCGCCCATATCAATGAGATAACGCGTTTTTGTTTCGACGTAATCATTCCATCCCCAGTTGGGTTGATTTAGCCAACGAGAGAAAGTGTCACGCACCACACCGCCAGTAGACGGCGCATTTTCTGCCGGAATATCCTGCTCAATGGCCTCGTTAAACAATTGGCGGGTATTGAAATTAAACATCGCCGTATGGAACGCTGGAAAACGGATCCGCGCACGAAAACCGGCGTGGTTTAGCTCCTCTTTCACCCTTTGCTCAATTGGCCGCATCGCGTCATTTAGCGCCCGGGAGAGCGTCGACTCAAGCTGTTCAAAACGCAGGGCTAAGTCCCGGCTGATGCTTTCCTGCGCCGCCAGCAATACCCCCTCACAGGATGAGCGAATTTTATCTAACACAATTTTCGCCTGCCCTTCATCATGCAGCACCAACATCTCTCCGGCCATTTCTGCCGTATTCACAGCATTCCCCAGACCGTGTTGTGACATCATCAGGACGTTATCTTTGACAAAGAACGTATTGATACCGCAAAGAATCTCAGTCTGTTGCTCACTGAGATAGGCAGCGGCAGCCTCCAGCGCCAGTTCTACTTCATGGCTGACTTCATCGCTCACCCGCCCCTGGCTCACTTCTAACTGCTGCATATCCTCTTCAATATGCGTGATGTTCAGCCGCAGTTTGTCATAGGCGACCGTTAACCCGTGGGCGCGAAATTCCAGATATTCGTGCACGCTTTGTGCATAGTTCAATAACTTATGTGACGCAGAGCGAAGCGCATACAACGAAGCATTAGCATAAGCGGCGTGGATCACTTTCTGGATCGGCTGTTCAAACAGCGAGTCTTCCCACAACAGGTCGGCGGCATGGCGGATGTGTTCCGTATCGTCAAGATCGGTGGTGCGCCAGCGTCTGCCAAGCGCCGCTTCGGCAAAATCCTGCACCCAACGTTGCTCCTGATGATCCGGCAGTCGCCCGCGCATCGTCAGCTCATGACGCGCCCTGTTCGCCAGATAGCCCCACATTGAGGAGACCGGATAAATTCTTTCAGGGGCGATTCCGCCTTGCATCAATGTGCCGGAAATCAACGCCCGCACCTGGTCTTCATCGTCACTGTTGCGGTCTTTCTGATCGAACTTGTTCACCAGCGCATACAGAGGAACTGACTTGCCGACCGCCATAATCGCCTGACGCACTTCCTCATCGGAAATCGATTTCAGTTGGGTGTAATCCAACACCGCCAGCACCGCAGAGGCCCGCACCAGCTGTTCATTGAGCATTTTTTGTAAGTGCGGTTGTCCCGCCTCGTTCGGCCCCGGCGTATCCAGCAGCGTTAATTGCCCTGGGTAGCTTGCCTGTCCAGCCAAATGGACAAATTCAACCTCAATAACCGGAATATGCTCAATCGCAGCATAGGCAGCAAAAGGAAAATCAACGTCCAATGCTTTTGACAGGCGCACCAGGTCGTTCAGGCTTTTAAGACAATGGAAAATAGGCTGTGCGCCAAGATAATACCGTTCAAATGCCACACCATTTTCAATATGTTGCAGCAGGACATTCATATCCTTGTCAATTTCCAGGGTCTGCGTAAGACGCAGGCGATCGCACTCGCGCACGCGTTGCTGCAAAACCTTCATTAAGGCATCGATCGGCGCGACATGTGAAAAATGCAGCACCGGCTCTTTCTGCCCCGGCGTATGGCGTATTAGCGTTGGTAACGCCGTCATGGGGCGATTACGATTAGGTAACACCTCTGTCCCCACAATCGCGTTAATCGTCGTCGATTTTCCCGCTTTCATCGTGCCAACAATCGCCAGCACCATTTCCAGACGCGTAATCTTGCGCAGCTCATTATTGAGCGTTGCTTGCTGGACATCCATGCCACGCGCGCTGAAATGCAGGGGCTGAACAACCTGACTGCTATGCTCTCCTTGTTTTAGCGCGACATCATCCAACGAGGTCACGGGCAATTTTTGCAATTGCCTGAGATGTTCAAGCGAGAGCATCAGCAAGCGTTCCGCTTCCTGACTTAATTCATAAATTGTCTGTGTGTGCATGGAAAATTTTTCCTTAACGCAAATGGCATTACTTTTATTTAGCCCAATCGTTTTATTTATAGATTTTTTGGCTTTTATAATTACGTATAGAAATAATTAAAATCAAAACAACCAATTGATATTATTAAAATAAATTTGGTGTATAACCGCTGGCCTGATGCCTCTCACTTATGAAAATAAGTAAGAAAGATAGACAGCGTAGTTCAGTTTTAAAAAATGCCAGCGGAATCCCCCTACTAAATTTAAGGGGTTCAATGATATTCAATCACAATGACTTAGGCATTTCTAAGCAATGTTACCTATGAATATCAGATATTTCGCCTCACCTTATCTTAAATATCTAAGCGTAGCAATTTCCCTTAAAAAATATTCCGCCATACTTTCATTGAGGTGAAAGCAGAGGGTCTTTACAGCAGATCATTTTGCGTAATCGCGCAGTAGTCCCGACAAATGCAGGGATTTTATGTATAATTGCGGCCTTTTTCGGCAATCTGCCATTTTTTGGGCGCATTTGCCCCTGCTGACTTTTGAGGAAATCCACATGTCATTACCACACTGCCCGCAATGCAACTCCGAATACACTTACGAAGATAACGGCATGTTCATCTGCCCGGAATGCGCTCACGAATGGAACGATGCTGAACCGGCGCAGGACAGCGACGAACTGATCGTTAAAGATGCCAACGGCAACCTGCTGGCTGACGGCGACAGCGTTACCGTCGTGAAAGACCTGAAGGTAAAAGGTAGCTCTTCCATGCTGAAGATTGGTACCAAAGTGAAAAACATTCGTCTGGTTGAAGGTGACCACAACATCGATTGCAAAATCGATGGCTTTGGCCCAATGAAGCTGAAATCTGAGTTTGTGAAAAAGAACTGATGCTAATTGCCTGATAACGCGACGCTAATCAGGTCAACACCAGCTCATCTGCCAGGCGGGAAGCTCATACTTCCCGCCTGGTTTATTTTTGCAGACGCTAACTACACTTAATTGGCTTCTTTTACCTGAGGTAAAGATTATGCCGTTAAGTCCCTATATCTCCTTTGCAGGCAACTGCGCTGACGCTATCGCCTACTATCAAAAAACGTTAGGCGCTGAGCTACTCTACAAAATCAACTTCGGTGAAATGCCCAAATCGGCGCAGGCAAGCGAAGATGGTTGCCCTTCAGGCATGAAATTCCCCGACACCGCCATCGCCCACGCCAACCTGCGCGTTGCGGGCAGTGACATCATGATGAGCGATAGCGCCCCGCACGGAAATGCTCACTACTCTGGCTTCACGCTGGTGCTCGACACGCAAAACGTCGATGAAGGCAAACGCTGGTTTGATAACCTGGCAGCAAACGGAAAAATCGAAATGGACTGGCAGGAAACCTTCTGGGCCCACGGTTTCGGTAAAGTGAGCGACCAGTATGGCGTGCCGTGGATGATCAACGTCGTCAAACAACAGCAACACCCTACAGAGTAATCCAACGGGAGGCCAGCCCTCCCGTACTGTCATCAAATAGCACTCAACTCTTCATCGTCGAGTAACCATCCCTTAACGAAAACGTCACATTAATCCGCCACGATGGGGCCACTTTTTTAGGGAGGCCGCATCATGCAAACGATTATTCGCGTCGAGAAACTCTCCAAGTCCTTCAATCAACATCAGGCGCTCAATGCGGTTGATCTGAACATCTGTTCCGGTGAGATGGTGGCTCTGCTTGGGCCGTCTGGCTCCGGCAAATCCACCCTTTTACGTCATTTAAGCGGTTTGATCACCGGTAATAAATCCCCCGGTAGCCGCGTCGAGCTGCTGGGCCGCACCGTTCAACATGAAGGCCGCCTGGCGCGCGATATCCGCAAAAGCCGCGCCCACACCGGCTACATCTTCCAGCAGTTCAATCTGGTGAACCGCCTGACGGTGCTGGAGAACGTCCTGATTGGCGCGCTCGGCAGCACGCCGTTCTGGCGTACCTGTTTTAGCTGGTTTAGCCAGGAACAAAAACAGCGCGCGCTCCAGGCGCTGACCCGCGTGGGCATGGCGCACTTTGCATACCAGCGCGTTTCCACGCTTTCGGGCGGTCAGCAGCAGCGTGTCGCAATCGCCCGCGCGCTGATGCAGCAGGCCAAAGTGATCCTCGCCGATGAGCCGATTGCTTCGCTGGACCCGGAATCCGCACGGATCGTGATGGACACCCTACGCGACATAAACCAGACCGACGGCATCACCGTGGTCGTCACGCTGCATCAGGTGGATTACGCCCTGCGCTACTGCGAACGCATCGTCGCGCTGCGCCAGGGCAACGTCTTCTTTGATGGCAGCAGCCAGCATTTTGATAACGATCGTTTTGACCATCTCTACCGCAGCATGAACCGCGTCGAACAGAACGCGCAGGCTGCCTGACATCCCCACAATGAGGAATGGAAATGAGCTATAAGACCGTTGCCGCGCTGGCTTTCACCAGCATGTTTAGTCTCAGCACACTGCTCACCCCGGCCCATGCCGAAGAGCAGGAAAAAGCGCTGAACTTTGGCATTATTTCGACCGAATCACAGCAAAACCTGAAACCGCAGTGGGAACCGTTCCTGAAGGACATGGAAAAATCACTGGGCGTGAAAGTGAACGCCTTCTTCGCCCCGGACTACGCCGGGATCATCCAGGGAATGCGCTTTAACAAAGTTGATATCGCCTGGTACGGCAACCTCTCGGCAATGGAAGCGGTGGATCGCGCTAATGGGCAAGTGTTTGCCCAGACCGTCGCCGCCGACGGATCCCCAGGTTACTGGAGCGTGTTGATCGTTAACAAAGACAGTCCGATCAATAACCTGAACGATCTGATCGCCAAACGTAAGGATCTGACCTTCGGCAACGGCGATCCCAACTCAACGTCAGGCTTCCTCGTCCCCGGTTACTACGTCTTCGCCAAAAACAACATCTCCGCCAGCGACTTCAAACGCACCGTTAACGCCGGACACGAAACCAACGCGCTGGCCGTCGCCAACAAGCAGGTCGATGTCGCCACCAACAACACCGAAAACCTCGACAAGCTGAAAACTTCCGCGCCGGAAAAACTGAAAGAACTGAAGGTGATCTGGAAGTCGCCGCTGATCCCGGGCGATCCGATCGTCTGGCGTAAAAACCTCTCCGAAACCACCAAGGACAAGGTGTACGACTTCTTTATGAATTACGGCAAAACGCCGGAACAGAAAACCGTACTGGAACGCCTGGGATGGGCACCGTTCCGCGCCTCCAGCGATCTGCAACTGGTGCCGATTCGCCAGCTGGCACTGTTTAAAGAGATGCAGGGTGTGAAGGACAACAAAGGGCTGAACGAGGAAGAGAAAACCAGCAAAACCTCGGCATTGAAAGCGCAGCTCGATGACCTTGACCGTCTGACCGCCGCACTGGGCGCTATGACCAGCGTCACCAAAGCGGTGCAGTAAACCTGGTGACCAAATTGTAGGCCTGATAAGCGCAGCGCCATCAGGCAATGCAAGGGATTCCATGCCGGATGGCGGTGCCAGCACCTTATCCGGCCTACAACAGACCCGAAACATCGACACCCAGGAGCTAAACATGCAAACCATCACCGTCGCCCCGCCCAAACGTAGCTGGTTCTCGCTGCTGAGCTGGGCCATTCTTCTCGCCGTGCTGGTGGTCTCGTGGAAAGGTGCCGAAATGGCCCCGCTCACGCTGATCCAGGATTCCGGCAATATGGCGACCTTCGCCGCCGACTTCTTCCCGCCGGACTTCAGCCAGTGGCAGGACTATCTCGGTGAAATGGCCGTCACCCTGCAAATTGCCGTCTGGGGGACTGCCCTTGCCGTTGTGCTATCAATTCCCTTCGGCCTGATGTGCGCCGATAACCTCGTGCCGTGGTGGATTTACCAGCCGATGCGCAGAGCGATGGACGCCTGCCGCGCCATCAATGAAATGGTCTTCGCGATGCTGTTCGTGGTCGCCGTCGGCTTAGGCCCATTCGCCGGGGTGATGGCGCTGTTTATCCACACTACCGGGGTGCTCTCCAAACTGCTTTCCGAAGCGGTAGAAGCTATTGAGCCAGGTCCGGTAGAAGGCATTCGCGCCACCGGTGCCAACAAAATTGAAGAGATTCTGTACGGCGTTCTGCCGCAGGTGATGCCGCTGCTTATCTCCTACTCGCTGTATCGCTTTGAATCCAACGTTCGCTCGGCCACGGTGGTCGGAATGGTGGGTGCAGGCGGTATTGGCGTGACCTTATGGGAAGCGATTCGCGGCTTTCAGTTCCAGCAAACCTGCGCCTTGATGGTGTTAATCATCGTCACCGTCAGCCTGTTGGATTTCCTTTCCCAGCGTTTGCGTAAGCACTTTATCTGATTAGCGAGGCATTGATTGCTATGCACTTGTCTACACATCCGACCAGTTATCCAACGCGTTATCAGGAAATTGCCGCGAGACTTGAGCAGGAGCTACGTCAACATTATCGCTGCGGTGACTATCTGCCCGCCGAGCAGCAGCTTGCCGCGCGCTACGAGGTAAACCGCCACACCCTGCGCCGCGCCATTGACCAGTTGGTTGAACGCGGTTGGGTTCAGCGTCGTCAGGGCGTCGGCGTGCTGGTGCTGACGCGCCCGTTCGATTACCCGCTTAATGCCCAGGCGCGCTTTAGTCAGAATCTGCTGGACCAGGGCAGCCATCCCACCAGCGAAAAACTGCTGGCGGTGCTGCGTCCGGCCTCCAGCCACATTGCCGATGCGCTCAGCATAAACGAGGGCGATAACGTGATTCACCTGCGCACCCTGCGCCGGGTTAACGGTATCGCACTGTGCCAGATCGACCACTATTTTTCCGACCTCTCGCTGTGGCCGCTGCTGCAAGGCTTCAACAGCGGTTCACTGCATGACTACCTGCGCGAACAGTCCGGTCTGACGCTGCTACGCACGCAAACGCGCATCAGCGCCCGCCGCGCGCAGGCCAAAGAGAGCAAGGTACTGGAAATCCCCAATATGGCGCCGCTGCTGTGCGTGCGCACCCTGAACCACCGTGAAGGCGAAGAACACGCGGCGGAATACTCCGTCAGCCTGACCCGCGCCGACATGATCGAATTCACTATGGAGCACTGAATGCATTTCGATACCGCCACCCGCCAGCGCTGGATGCGCGCGCTGGCTTACAGCAATGCCGATGCCCTGAACGCCCGCATCACCGCGCTCAAACTAACGCCGGACTATGAACTTATCCGCGCTCCGGAAAGCGGACTGATGCAGATCCAGGCCCGTATGGGCGGTACCGGCAACCGCTTCTTTGCTGGCGACACCACGCTTACCCGCGCAGTGGTACGCCTGCAGAGCGGCACGCTGGGTTACAGCTACCTGCTGGGACGCAATAAACAACATGCCGAGCAGTGCGCGGTGATTGACGCACTGCTGCAGGAACAAACGCATTTCCAGAACCTAATGGAAACCTTAATTGCCCCGCTGGAAGCGGAACGCGATGCGCTGATTAACGCACGCCGTGCCGAAGTCAACGCCAGCCGGGTCGACTTCTTCACGCTGGTACGCGGAGATAACGCATGACACGATCTACAGCACTTCTGACCGCTTTTAATTTACCCGTTCAGGATGCTCAGCAGAGCTTTCGTCGCCTGCTGAAAGCCATGAGCGAACCGGGCGTAATCGTCGCCCTGCATCAACTGAAACACGGCTGGCAGCCGCTGGGTCTGGCGACCACCAGCGTGCTGCTGACCCTGGTCGATGGCGACACGCCGGTCTGGCTGGCGCCGTCGATGGATAACGATATTGCCCGCCAGAACCTGCGTTTTCATACCAACGCGCCGCTGGTGGATCAGCCGCAGCTGGCGGCCTTTGCCGTCGCCGACGAGCGCATCAGCAGCGAACAGCTTAACGCCCTCTCCGCCGGTTCAGCCGTCGCGCCAGAGACCAGCGCCACGCTGATTGTGCAGGTCTCTGGCTTAAGCGGCGGACGCATGCTGCGTCTGACCGGAGCGGGCATTGCCGAAGAGCGCATGATCGCGCCACAGCTGCCGGAATGCCTGATTCACGAACTCACCGAACGCCCGCACCCGTTCCCACTGGGGGTCGATTTGATCCTCACCTGCGGCGAACGCCTGCTGGCTATTCCGCGAACCACCCATGTGGAGGTGTGCTGATGTACGTCGCCGTCAAAGGGGGCGAAAAGGCGATAGCCAACGCCCACGCCCTACAGGAAAACCGACGCCGGGGCGATGAAACCATAGCTGAACTGAGCGTGGCGCAAATCGAACAGCAGATGAACCTGGCCGTTGACCGGGTGATGACCGAAGGCGGCATTGCCGACCGCGAACTGGCGGCACTGGCGCTGAAGCAGGCCAGCGGCGATAACGTCGAAGCCATCTTCTTGCTCCGCGCCTACCGCACTACGCTGGCAAAAGTGGCGGTCAGTGAACCGGTTAACAGCGCAGAAATGCGCCTTGAGCGCCGAATCTCGGCGGTCTACAAAGATATTCCCGGCGGGCAACTGTTGGGTCCAACCTATGACTACACCCATCGCCTGCTGGATTTTACCCTGCTGGCCAATGGCGAAACGCCGCCTCTGCGCTGCGCGGATAGCGCGCAGGATGCCTCCCCGCACGTTTTTTCCCTGCTGGCCAACCAGGGGCTGGCAAAGCGTGAAGAGGATGATGGCGCGACACCCGACGACATCACCCGCACGCCGCCGGTTTACCCCTGCTCACGTGCTTCACGTCTGCAACAGCTGATGCGCGGTGATGAGGGCTATCTGCTGGCGTTGGCCTACTCCACCCAGCGCGGCTACGGGCGCAACCACCCGTTTGCCACCGAAATCCGCAGCGGCTATGTGGCACTGGAAACCGTACCGGAAGAGCTGGGATTTGCGGTGAACGTCGGCGAACTGCTGATGACCGAATGCGAAATGGTGAACGGGTTTGTCGCACCAGAAAACGAATCTCCCCATTTTACCCGCGGCTACGGGCTGGTGTTCGGTATGAGCGAACGTAAAGCGATGGCGATGGCGCTGGTGGACCGCGCCCTACAGGCAGCCGAATACGATGAAACGGTCACAGGACCGGCGCAGGACGAAGAGTTCGTGCTGGCGCATGCGGATAACGTCGAGGCGGCGGGTTTTGTTTCGCACCTCAAACTTCCCCATTACGTCGATTTCCAGGCCGAACTGGAACTGCTCAAACGCCTGCAACAGGAGGCCACCCGTGACCACTAACCTCTCCGGCTACAACTTTGCCTATCTTGATGAGCAGACCAAACGCATGATCCGCCGCGCAATTCTGAAAGCGGTGGCAATCCCGGGTTACCAGGTCCCGTTTGGCGGACGTGAAATGCCGATGCCCTACGGCTGGGGAACCGGCGGTATTCAGCTTACCGCCAGCGTGATTGGCGAGCCGGACGTACTGAAGGTGATTGACCAGGGCGCAGACGACACCACTAACGCCGTGTCGATTCGTAATTTCTTCAAGCGTGTGACCGGGGTGAATACCACTGAGCGTACGGAAGATGCGACGCTGATCCAGACCCGCCACCGCATCCCGGAAACGCCGCTGGTGGAAGATCAGATAATCATCTTCCAGGTACCGATCCCTGAGCCGCTGCGCTTTATCGAACCGCGTGAAACGGAAACTCGCACCATGCACGCGCTGGAAGAGTACGGCATCATGCAGGTGAAACTGTATGAAGATATCGCCCGCTTCGGCCATATCGCCACCACCTACGCCTATCCGGTGAAGGTCAATAACCGCTACGTCATGGACCCGTCGCCCATCCCGAAATTCGACAATCCGAAGATGGACATGATGCCGGCCCTGCAACTGTTTGGCGCAGGTCGCGAAAAACGCATCTATGCCGTTCCACCTTACACCCGCGTAGAGAGCCTCGATTTCGACGATCACCCGTTTACCGTGCAGAGCTGGGATGAGCCTTGCGCCATCTGCGGCTCAACCCACAGCTATCTCGATGAAGTGGTGCTCGATGACACCGGCAAACGCATGTTTGTCTGCTCCGACACCGACTACTGCCGCCAACAGAGCGAGGCCCTCAGCAAATGACGCAACCGCTGCTTTCAGTCAACAACCTGACCCATCTCTACGCGCCGGGCAAAGGCTTCAGCGACGTCTCGTTTAACCTGTGGCCTGGCGAAGTGCTGGGCATCGTCGGCGAGTCCGGTTCCGGCAAAACCACCCTGCTGAAATCGATCTCTTCACGGCTGACGCCGCAGAGCGGTGAGATTTTGTATCAGAACCGTTCGCTGTACGGCATGAATGAGGCCGACCGTCGCCGTCTGCTGCGCACCGAATGGGGCGTGGTGCATCAGCATCCGCTGGATGGCCTTCGCCGTCAGGTCTCCGCAGGCGGCAATATCGGCGAACGCCTGATGGCCACCGGCGCGCGCCACTATGGCGACATCCGCGCCACCGCGCAGCGCTGGCTGGAGGAGGTAGAGATCCCTGCCTCGCGTATCGACGATCTGCCCACCACCTTTTCTGGCGGCATGCAGCAGCGCCTGCAGATTGCCCGCAACCTCGTCACCCACCCAAAGCTGGTGTTTATGGATGAACCCACCGGCGGGCTGGACGTGTCGGTACAGGCCAAACTGCTGGATTTGCTGCGTGGCCTGGTGGTGGAACTGGATCTGGCGGTGGTGATTGTCACCCACGATCTGGGCGTGGCGCGTCTACTGGCGGACCGTTTGCTGGTGATGAAGCAGGGTCAGGTGGTGGAAAGTGGGTTAACCGACCGCGTACTCGACGACCCGCATCATCCGTATACCCAGTTGCTGGTGTCGTCGGTGTTGCAGAACTGATTTTTTGTTGTGCCGGATGGCGGCTATGCCTTATCCGGCCTACGGAGCGGTATCGCTTGCGCCGGATGGTGGCTATGCCTTATCCGGCCTACGGAGCGGCATCGCTTGTGCCGGATGGCGGCTATGCCTTATCCGGCCTACGGAGTGGTATCGCTTGTGCCGGATGGTGGCTATGCCTTATCCGGCCTACGGAGTGGTATCGCTTGTGCCGGATGGTGGCTATGCCTTATCCGGCCTACGGAGCGGTATCGCTTGTGCCGGATGGCGGCTGCGCCTTATCCGGCCTACGGAGCGGCATCGCTTGTGCCGGATGGCGGCTATGCCTTATCCGGCCTACGGAGCGGCATCGCTTGTGCCGGATGGCGGCTATGCCTTATCCGGCCTACGGAGTGGTATCGCTTGTGCCGGATGGCGGCTACGTCTTATCCGGCCTACGGAGCGTCATTGGTTGTAGGCCTGATAAGCGAAGCGCCATCAGGCAATTGAACGCAAAAATGTCTAAAGAGGCTAAAAATGAACGCGATCCGCGTTGAAAATGTCAGTAAAACCTTTGTCCTGCATCAGCAAAACGGCGTGCGTCTGCCGGTGCTGCAAAACGCCACTCTGGACGTTAAAAGCGGCGAATGCGTGGTGCTGCACGGTCACTCGGGCAGCGGCAAATCTACATTGCTGCGTTCGCTGTACGCCAACTACCTGCCGGATGAAGGACACATCCACATCCGCCACAGCGATGAATGGGTCGATCTGGTGCAGGCCCCGGCGCGCAAAGTACTGGAGGTTCGCCGTTCAACCATCGGCTGGGTGAGCCAGTTCCTGCGCGTGATCCCGAGGATTTCCGCGCTGGACGTGGTGATGCAACCGCTGCTGGATCTGGGGGTCTCCCGTGAGGAGTGTACAGCCAAAGCAGCTAACCTGCTTACCCGCCTGAACGTACCGGAACGCCTGTGGCACCTTGCGCCATCAACCTTTTCCGGTGGCGAGCAGCAGCGCGTCAACATCGCCCGCGGGTTTATCGTCGATTACCCGATTCTGCTACTCGATGAGCCTACCGCCTCATTGGACGCCAAAAATAGCGCCGCCGTCGTTGCATTGATTGAAGAAGCGAAAGCCCGCGGCGCAGCCATTGTCGGCATTTTTCACGATCAAACCGTGCGCGACCGCGTAGCGGATCGTCTGCACCTGATGGGAACCACAGCATGATTATTAACAACGTAAAGCTGGTGCTGGAAGATGAAGTGGTGCAAGGATCGCTGGAAATTGAGGGCGGCGTTATTCGCGCCTTTGCCGAAACCCAGAGCCGTCTACCTGAGGCGCTGGACGGCGAAGGCGGCTGGCTGCTACCAGGGCTTATCGAGCTGCATACCGATAATCTCGACAAATTTTTCACCCCGCGCCCGAAGGTAGACTGGCCTGCCCACTCGGCGATGAGCAGTCACGACGCGCTAATGGTCGCCAGCGGCATTACCACCGTGCTGGACGCGGTGGCAATTGGCGATGTACGCGACGGCGGCGACCGTCTGGAAAATCTGGAGAAGATGATCAATGCAGTCGAAGAGACGCAAAAGCGCGGGGTCAATCGCGCCGAGCATCGCCTGCACCTGCGCTGTGAGCTGCCGCATCACACTACCCTGCCGCTGTTTGAAAAACTGGTCAGCCGCGAGCCGGTAACGCTGGTGTCGCTGATGGATCACTCGCCAGGCCAGCGTCAGTTCGCCAATCGCGAGAAGTACCGCGAGTATTATCAAGGCAAGTATTCGCTCACCGACGAGCAGATGGCCCGCTATGAAGAAGAACAGTTAGCGCTGGCGGCGCGTTGGTCACAGCCCAATCGCGCGGCGATTGCCCAGATGTGTCGTGAGCGCCAGATTGCGCTGGCGAGCCATGATGATGCCACCCATGATCATGTGCTGGAATCGCACCAGCTTGGCAGCGTGATCGCCGAATTTCCCACCACCTTCGAAGCGGCTGAAGCCTCGCGCCTGCATGGTATGAACGTGCTGATGGGCGCGCCGAACATCGTGCGCGGAGGATCTCATTCCGGCAATGTGGCGGCGCATAAGCTGGCTGAGCTGGGGCTACTGGATATTCTTTCTTCCGATTACTACCCCGCCAGCCTGCTCGACGCGGCATTTCGCGTGGCGGATGACGACGCCAACCGCTTTACCCTGCCGCAGGCCATTCACATGGTGACCCGCAATCCGGCGCGGGCATTAAATCTCGACGATCGTGGCGTTGTAGCCGAAGGCAAACGCGCGGATCTGGTGCTGGCACACCGCAAAGGCGGCAACATCCATATCGACCACGTCTGGCGTCAGGGCAAAAGGGTATTCTGACTATGGGTAAACTGATCTGGCTGATGGGGCCATCCGGCTCCGGTAAGGACAGTCTGCTGGCCGAACTCCGCCAGCAGGAACCGGCGCAACTGCTGGTGGCGCACCGTTACATCACCCGCGCCGCCAACGCCGGGAATGAAAATCATATTGCGCTGAGCGAACAAGAATTTTTTACCCGCGCCGGGCAGAACCTGCTGGCACTGAGCTGGCACGCCAATGGCTTCTACTACGGCGTTGGTGTGGAGATTGACCTCTGGCTACACGCCGGTTTTGATGTGGTGGTCAACGGCTCGCGTGCACATCTGCCCCAGGCGCAGGCCCGTTACGGCACATCTTTACTCTCCATTTGCTTACAGGTTTCTCCGGCGATTTTACGCCAGCGCTTGCAGGCTCGTGGACGGGAGAGCGAAACGGAAATCGCCGCCCGTCTTGAGCGCGCAGCCCGCTACGCCCCGTATGACTGCCACGTCCTGAACAACGATGGAAGTTTACTACAGTCTGTCGATACACTACTCACACTGATGGGACGCAAGGAGAAGAAACATGTCTGTCTGTGAATTACGCCGCGCAACGCTATACGATACCGATGCGGTTTATGCGCTCATCTGTGAGTTGAAACAGGGTCAATTCGACCTGCAGGCCTTTAGTGCCGGGTACGCCGCAAATCTGCAAGATCCCAATATGCACTACCAACTGGCGCTGCTCGACGGACAGGTCGTCGGCTTGATCGGTCTGCACCTGCAGTTTCATCTGCACCACGCTAACTGGATTGGCGAAATACAGGAACTGGTGGTGATGCCGCAGGCGCGAGGATTAACGGTAGGCAGTCAGTTACTGGCCTGGGCCGAAGCCACCGCGCGCGAAGCGGGTGCAGAGATGACCGAGCTTTCCACCAGCACTCAACGCCTTAACGCTCACCGTTTTTATCAGCGCGAAGGCTATACCCAGAGCCATTTTCGCTTCACTAAACCGTTGTAGGGGGAGCCATGAGTCTGACCATTACGCTGACGGGAACGGGCGGCGCGCAGCTGGTGCCGACATATGGCTGCGACTGTGCGGCCTGCCAACGAGCACGCTTACAGGCGCAATACCGTCGACGCCCTTGTAGCGGGGTGGTCAAGTTCAATAATACGGTGACGCTGCTGGACGCGGGGCTCCCACATCTGATGGACGACTGGCCAGCGGGCAGCTTCCAGCAGTTTCTACTGACCCACTATCATATGGATCATGTGCAAGGGCTGTTTCCGTTGCGCTGGGGTGTGGGGGCGACTATCCCGGTGTACGGTCCGTCGGATGAACAGGGTTGCGACGATCTGTTTAAGCATCCCGGCATCCTCGATTTTAGCCATACCGTGGCACCGTTCGTGGTGTTCGACCTGCAAGGATTGCAGGTAACACCGCTACCGCTCAACCATTCAAAGCTGACGTTTGGTTATCTGCTGGAGACCGCACATAGCCGCGTGGCGTGGCTCTCCGATACCGCCGTACTTCCCGACAAGACGTTGAAGTTTCTCCACAATAACCAGCCTCAGGTGATTATCATCGACTGCAGCCATGCCCCGCGCGCCGAGCCACCGCGCAATCATTGTGATTTAAACACCGTTATCGCCTTAAACGAAGTTATCCGCTGCCCACGGGTGATCCTGACGCATATCAGCCATCAGTTTGACCTGTGGATGATGGAACATCCGCTACCAGTAGGGATTGAGGCAGGATATGACGGAATGGAGATTGTGCTGGAGTAATTTCCCGGACAATAAGACTTGTTAACAGGTCTCTTAAATCCTATATTAAGACCAGTTAAATGGTCTTTAGGAGAGGTTATGCCGCATATCATTTTAAGCGATACCACCGCGAGTGTGAGTGAGCTAAAAAAGAACCCGATGGCGACTGTTAGCGCAGGAGATGGGTTTCCGGTCGCAATTCTGAACCGTAACCAGCCCGCTTTTTATTGCGTGCCAGCAGAGCTTTACGAAAAAATGCTCGATGCGCTGGACGATCAACAGCTGGTTAAATTAGTCCATGAACGTAGCCAACAACCCCTGGTGGATGTGGATCTGGACAGCTACTTATGAGTTATACGGTAAAGTTCAGGGAAGATGCGCTGAAAGAATGGCAAAAACTTGATAAAGCTATTCAGCAGCAATTTGCCAAAAAACTAAAGAAATGCTGTGAAAATCCGCATATTCCTTCAGCAAAGCTCAGGGGAATAAAAGATTGCTACAAAATCAAACTACGAACATCAGGGTTTCGTCTTGTTTATCAAGTCATTGACGACACCCTGGTCATCGTGGTCGTTGCCGTCGGTAAACGCGAGCGTAGTGAAGTCTATAATCTTGCCAGCGAAAGATTTCGCTAACGATCGTAATCTTCTTCCATTCTGCGCTCTTCGTCCTCTAACTGACGCCGTTCTTGATCGAGCTGGCGCTGGCGGTCATCCAGTTGGCGACGTCGATCTTCAAACTGGCGGCGGCGATTGTCATATTGCCTGCGCCGGTCGTCACTCATCTGGCGCTGCCAGCTTTCATCACGGGAGTCATCATAATCCCGCCCGTTGTCCGGTTTGTATGCGTCGTTAATCGCCTGCTGAATATTACCAATGGCGTCATCGATAATATCCGCCTGTGCCGATACGGTGGTCAGCATTAGCAAACTAAAAAGAAGGAATGTCGCGGAGCGTTGCATAAAACCAGCCTCATCAAGAAACTCGCCCCACGGTAATCAAAGCGTATTTGCGCGGGTAGCGGAGGAATCTCAATTACGCGAATGCCGCAGCGCCTGCGCCAGCTCTCCCCGAGTAAAAGGCTTTCGCAATAGCGCCACATCCGGCAACGCCGGGTTATGCGCCGGACGTAAATCCTGACCGCTAATCAGCAGGATGGACAACTGCGGATAATGTGCCAGCGCATGATTCACCACATCCACGCCGCTCAACCCTCCTGGTAGCATTAAGTCGCTGATTAAAATATCAATCTCGGATGAAGCCGCCAGCATATGCATCGCCTGTTCGCCGTTGGCGGCCTCTAACGTCAGGTAGCCCAGCAGGTGTAACTGCTCGCACAACGTCTGGCGTACATCGGCTTCATCCTCAAGCACCAACACCAGTTTTTCACCGCTGTTCGCCGCATGTACCGCCACCGGTTCTGCCTGAGCCTGCACCGGCACAACGGCGCGAGGCAGTTGCAGCCTGACCGTCGTTCCCTGCCCGGGAGCGCTTTCAATCTCCACCCGACCTCCGGACTGGCGCACAAAACCGTAAACCATCGACAGCCCCAGTCCGCTGCCGCTACCGGTCTGTTTGGTGGTGAAAAACGGCTCGAAGACCTGGGCTTTCACCTCCTGTGACATCCCGCTCCCCTGGTCGGCAACCTCCAGCATCACCATATCCTGCTTGCGCCCATCGCTGCGCGTGACCCGCTGATTCCAGGTACGGATTTTAATCGTGCCCGCCTGCCCGTCCATGGCGTCACGGGCGTTCATCACCAGATTGATAATAGCGTTTTCCAGTTGGCTGACGTCAATCCACGCGGGCCAGGCGGGAGACTGGGCTTCAATCTCCAGCGTCAACATGGCCGGAAGAGAGTGGCGCATCAGTTCGCCCAGATTTTCCAGCAGCGTTTTCAGCTCCACCGCATGAGGGTGCAACGACTGTTTGCGCGAAAAGGCCAGCAGTCGCTGGGTAAGCAACGCCCCACGCTCGGCGGCTTTTAGCGCCCGATTGACCCGTGGCGCATCGGGCGACTCCGGATTCACCAGATCCAGACTGCCAATAATAACCGCCAGCAGGTTATTGAAATCATGTGCTAATCCACCCGTCAGTTGCCCCACCGCCTTCAGCTTTTGGCTGTGCAACAGCGCTTCTTCCAGCCCCTGACGTTCGGTGCGATCGATTTCCATCTGGCTGGTTTTTTCTTTTAGCAGTCGGGTTGTGTGCTCCAGCGACGCGGTGTTACGGGCAAAGACGCTAAAAGCGCGGGCCAGCTCGCCCAGCTCATCGCGACGCTGCAGGGCCGGGACGCTGACGTCTGATTCACCGTGCGCCAGCCGGGTCATCGCCCGTGAAATGGCCGTCAGGTTGGAACCGAGATTACGGTAGATATACCACCCGGCAAAACCGGTGATCACCACCGCCAGCAGCGCAAACACTAAAATAAACAACGCGCCGGATTGCAGTTCCTGATGGCTTTGCGCCACCCGCTGCTCTGAGATCAGCGCCACCTGCGAGGCATACTGATTGATATCGCTGTTGAGGATCGCCACCAGCGCTTTGATATGAAACATATACCAGTTGATGGCCAAATCGCTCTGCTCCAGCGCGGAAGAGAGCGGCTCCAGCTTATGCAGCTCCTGGTTGAAGTCGTTGAGGATACCGCTAATCAGCGGACTAGCATGGCGCAAGGGAAGCGCAGGCATCACCGCATCCAGTTGTTTCACCACCGAACGCGGCGTGGGCGTGTCGATGGCGGCAACAATTAAGCGGTCCATCTGCCCCAGCAACGCATCATCCTGCGCGCCGGTCAACTTTTGCAGATGACGTAAATAGCTTTGATTTTGATACAGCGAACTGAGCAACGCGTTACGCTCCAGGTGTCGCCGCTGCCCGCGCTGCAACATCCCTTCTACGCTGCTTTGTAGTTCATTACTGCGCTGGATAATACGCTCGACCAGCACCGGCTCTTGCTGTGCCAGCGGCGCGGTAGCCAGTTGTTCCAGCGACTGCTTCAGCGCCCTTTGCGTCTCCTGCAGCCGCTCCGCTTCCCCTTTGTATTCCAGCGCCCCGACCACCTGCGACAGCCGCACCGCCGCCGTCGCCACGTTCGCCGTATCCCGCGCCAGGTTCATGCTACCGGTCATGTCGTCAACGGTTTGCTGCTGCACCTGCTCCTGAATCTGGCTTGCGTGTTGAAAACCCAGCACCGCCACGCCGCTTACCATCAGCGTGACCGCCACCACCAGCAGATTGAAGAACAGCAATCGTCCGCGCGCACTGGCGAAAAAGTGACGTCCCGGTTGCGGCATATCACGCTCCGTGAAGAAAAATCGCAATATGACAAATATGAACGGCTTCTGACATTTTGCATTTACATTCCTGTGATGGACTGCTGATATCGGCCACCCCACAGGAGATCCGCCATGAGCAGGACACCGGTTCTGGAGATGCGCAACATTGCTAAAGCGTTTGGCAAATTTTATGCGCTGAAAGGGGTCGATTTAACGGTCTGGCCAGGTGAGATTCATGCCCTGATGGGCGAGAATGGCGCGGGGAAGAGCACCCTGATGAAGATCCTCGCGGGCGCCTATACCGCCACCAGCGGTGAGATCCTGATTGACGGTCAGCCGTTCCATATTCGCGGTCCTAAAGATGCGCTTAGCGCAGGCATCACGCTGATTTATCAGGAGATGCAGCTCGCGCCGAACCTGACGGTAGCGGAAAATATCTTTCTTGGCAGCGAGCTGTCGCGCGGCGGGCTGGTCCAGCGTAAAGAGATGGTCATGCAGTCGCAGAAAGTCATCGACCGACTCGGCGCCCAGTTTAAGGCTAGCGACCGTGTGATGACGTTGACCATCGCCGAACAGCAGCAGGTGGAAATTGCCCGCGCCCTGCACCGTAACAGCCGCATTCTGGTAATGGATGAACCCACCGCCGCCCTCTCCTCACGTGAAACCCACCGCCTGTTTGAACTGATCATGCGCCTGCGCGATGAGGGGATGGCGATTATCTACATCAGCCATCGCATGGCGGAAGTGTACGAACTTTCGGACCGCGTCAGCGTCCTGCGTGACGGGCAATATGTTGGCAGCCTGACCCGCGACAAGCTCAACGCCTCGGAGCTGGTACGCATGATGGTGGGCCGTCCGTTGAGCGATCTGTTCAACAAAGAGCGCGACATTCCCTTAGGTAAAGCACGCCTCAATGTTCATCACCTGACCGACGGCCATAAAGTCCAGCCGTGCAGCTTGCTGGTGCGCTCCGGGGAGATCGTCGGCCTGGCCGGGTTAGTCGGTGCCGGGCGTTCTGAACTGGCTCAGCTTATTTTTGGCGTGCGTAAAGCCATCGGCGGCATGATTGAAGTAGACGGTGAACCGGTAGTGATCCACTCCCCCCGCGAGGCGATTGACCACGGCATTGGCTTTCTGACGGAAAACCGCAAAGAACAGGGATTATTTTTAGAGCTGGCAGCGGCAGAAAACATCACCATGGCAACGCTGGAGCGTGACGCCAACTGGGGCATGCTTGATCGCAAAAAGGCGCAGGCTATTTCCGATGACGCCATCAAGCTGCTCAACATCCGCGTGCCGCACGCACAGGTACGCGCGGGTGGGCTGTCCGGCGGTAATCAGCAAAAACTGCTGATTTCACGCTGGGTCGCGATCGGCCCACGTATTTTGATCCTCGATGAACCCACGCGCGGCGTGGACGTCGGTGCCAAAAGCGAGATCTACCGGATCATGAACGATATGGCGCGCAAAGGCGTAGCGATCCTGATGATCTCCAGCGAACTGCCGGAAGTCGTCGGTATGAGCGATCGCGTGTACGTCATGCGGGAAGGCAGCATTGCCGGCGAGCTGAACGGACAAAGTATTACCCAGGAAAATATTATGACGCTGGCAACCGGCGTGAACGACTCCCACCATCAGGCGGTGCCCCATGAATAATCCAACCACTCCCCAGCAGGTGGCGAAATCCGCCTCCGCAAAAAAAATGCTGATGAGCGATCTGATGCAAACGGTCGGTATCTTACCGATTCTCATCCTGATTGTGGCGGTATTTGGCTTTATCGCGCCTAACTTTTTTACCGAAAGCAACCTGCTGAATATTACCCGTCAGGCCTCAATCAACATCGTGCTGGCGGCTGGCATGACCTTCATTATTTTGACCGGTGGGATCGACCTCTCGGTTGGCTCGATTCTCGGTACCACCGCTGTCGCAGCCATGGTCGTTTCTCTTATTCCTGAGCTTGCCATGCTGTCGATTCCGGCGGCGCTGATGCTCGGTCTGGTGCTGGGGCTGTTTAACGGCGCGCTGGTCGCTTTTGCCGGACTACCGCCGTTTATCGTCACGCTTGGAACCTATACAGCGCTGCGCGGTGCGGCCTATCTGCTGGCCGACGGTACAACGGTGATTAACTCCAATATCAGCTTTGAGTGGATCGGTAACAACTATCTCGGCCCGGTTCCGTGGCTGGTGGTCATTGCGCTGGCGGTGGTGGTGGTGTGCTGGTTCATTCTGCGCCGCACCACGCTCGGCGTTCATATCTACGCGGTCGGCGGCAATATGCAGGCCGCACGTTTAACCGGGATCAAAGTGTGGCTGGTGCTGCTGTTCGTCTACGGCATGAGCGGTTTGCTCTCAGGTCTTGGCGGGGTGATGAGCGCCTCGCGGCTGTATAGCGCCAACGGCAACTTAGGTATGGGTTACGAGCTGGACGCCATCGCGGCGGTGATCCTCGGCGGCACCAGCTTTGTTGGCGGGATCGGCACTATCACCGGCACGCTGGTGGGGGCGTTGATAATCGCCACGCTCAATAACGGCATGACGCTGATGGGCGTCTCCTATTTCTGGCAACTGGTGATCAAAGGGGCGGTGATCATCATAGCGGTGCTGATCGACAAATACCGTACCCGACACCATCAAAGTGCATAGACAAGCTTACTGGCCTAAACATTCGTAGGCCTGATAAGCGCAGCGCCATCAGGCGTATAACAACAATACCCTACGTGAGGAAACGAGTATGCGTTTGAAGCCATTAGTAACCGCGCTCTGTGCTGGCGCCCTGCTTGCTGCAGCTCCGTTTGTGCAGGCAAAAGAACTGAAATCGATCGGCGTTACGGTGGGCGATCTGGCCAACCCGTTCTTCGTGCAGATCACCAAAGGCGCGGAGCTGGAAGCACGCAAGCTGGCAGGTGATAGCGTTAAAGTAACGCTGGTTTCCAGCGGTTACGATTTGGGGCAACAGGTGTCGCAGATCGACAACTTTATTGCCGCAAAAGTCGACATGATTATCCTTAACGCCGCCGACTCCAAAGGCATCGGCCCGGCGGTAAAACGCGCGAAAGACGCCGGGATTGTGGTGGTTGCCGTTGACGTGGCGGCGGAAGGCGCAGACGCGACCATTACCTCCGATAACACCCAGGCAGGTGAAATGGCCTGTAAATACATTACCGACCGCCTGAAAGGCAAAGGCAACGTCGTCATCATCAACGGGCCGCCGGTTTCCGCCGTCCAGAACCGCGTGGAAGGCTGCCAGACTGAGTTCAAACGCCACCCGGACATCAAGGTGCTGTCGCATAACCAAAACGCCAAAGGCAGTCGCGAAGGCGGGCTGGAGATCATGACCGCGTTACTGGCGGCGAATCCGAAGATCGACGGCGTATTCGCCATTAACGATCCGACGGCGATCGGTGCCGATCTGGCGGCAAAACAGGCGCAGCGTAGCGAATTCTTTATTGTCGGCGTAGATGGATCCCCGGACGGTGAAGAAGCGCTTAAGCGCGAAAACTCACTATTTGTGGCGACTCCGGCACAAGATCCGCAGGTGATGGCTGCCAAAGCGGTCGAAATCGGCTATGACATATTGCAGGGGAAACCCGCTCCGAAAGAACCCGTGCTGATCCCGGTGACGATGATCGATAAAAACAACGTCGGCAGTTATAAGGGTTGGACGGTTAAATAAATCCTGAACCGACTAATGCTCTCCTGTCACAAAGAGAGTCAAAGAAGCAAGAGCGCCCGTCAGGGCGCTTACCTCATAAAAACTGAGAGTAATAAATATCCATTTCCTCCTCTATATTATGACTCAGCATAAAAGAAAAAATCATAACCGCCGTATAAATAACCGGAATACCAATAACTAAAGGTGTAAACGTATACCAGGGGTGACTTTGGAACAGTTCCAGTGGTACGAGACTTACAAATCCCATACACCATAAAATAATTGCGCACAATTTTATGACTCTCCAATAATCATGGAAATCCAGCTTATCAAGTGCCGGACACGATCCTGGATATTTAGCAGCTATTATGCCGGATTGAATAGTATCTGCGGATGTACTGGCGAATAACTGATGGCCTTGACCATATTTTGCAGCATCCGCAGCCAACGCTAATACAACCCAGCGCTGAACCTCTGTGCTTCGCCCGGTGACGACCTCCAGTTCATATCGACTATCGGCCAAAATGCTCGTTTTTGCGTTTTCTATCCCACTAAACAATACGAATTTTGACTGCTTATCCAGTGAGTTGAACCATAGTTTTTTAATTTTACTAACATCAACTTGCTGTGCAGAAAGATATGTACTTACGATTTCATCAAGATAGTAAGGGGTACTGTCCATCATGCGTAATAAATATAAAGGTGTGTCTTTATCTTTAAGCAGTTGTGTATTGGTAAAAATAAAGGCGTTAGCACTTTCAAAAAAATCAGCATTATTTTCATCATGCAATTCAACGGTAATAACCAGGTTATTTTCAGAAATATTTAAATCAACCCACTCATTTATTAAAAAATAATCAGGACATTTGTGAAGAATATTAATTTTTCCGACCTTATCTTTGGGGATGCTCAGACTTGCCAGCACCGCCTTGAAACTATTGCCGATAGTGTCATCCGCTCCCTTAACGTACAGCCAGGTAGTAAAAGGCCGATAATCCCTGACAAGAGAACATTTGAGGGGCTCTATCAACTGCCTTAGTACTTTATCAACTCTGGTGTCATCCATTGAGTCAACTTCAATATCAATGCGTAACGGCGTTGCAGAACCTGCTGGCGCTTCACCCTCTAGTTTCTGAATTTTTAATGCCAGTTCAGGCACCGGGAGAATGGATGAATAGTCTAAAAGAGGCAATGCCCGTATTGCCCAGTTTTTCCACTGGTTCATACCATACTTCTCAAGATAACCCGCATAGTAACATGGAAAAGATATAACACCGTAAGTGATTACCACCACACACCAGATTGCTAACACTATTAGCGACGGGATACCTATTGCATTCCATATCAGATCATCAGGAACTTTCTTGTCCTGCAACCAGCTGAATATATTGTACGTTATAAAAAACAGAAAGATAGCACAGCTAATGATCAGCATAATATTAAGCGGGAATTTTTCTGGTTCTTCATAGGGATTCTTGCTTGGTATCTTCCATTTCCTCATTTGCTTGTCCCCGCCGTTGGCAGTGTGGTTTTAATTACACAACCACATGCGGCCCTACAGCCATCCACAACGACGCCTTTGCCGTCCATTGTCCAGGTTGGCTCAAAATCAAGTATTGGGAAGGTACCTTTGTGCAGAATACAAACCACAGTATCCCCCTGTAAAGCGACAGGAATTCCCATAAACTTGCTACCAGAAGATTTATTGACATATCCGCCATTTTCCAGCGGATCGTTTAGCCTGATTACACCTTTCATATTATTTCCCTGCATCCATATCGCAGTGCATCCGGGTCCAGCCCTTATAGCCCACCACCTCCGGCTCTTTGTCCGGCAGGTTTTGATAGTTAGCCTTATAACCTTCCGTTAAATGGGCTAAAGATGCTTTCATAAACACCACCGTTCCCCACGCAGCACCTGGAAACTCAGGACTGGTATGGCCGTTCACATACTCGCCACCGGATTTATGCTTGCCTGGCCTGTAGAGATAATAGGTGTCATCAAAGTATTGATAATCTATACCCGGACCACCCGGCGCCAGACGCGGGTCGTCAAAAGGGTATGAGCTCAGATATAAATGCCCCTTCGCCGTGGTAATAAATGCCTGATTATTAACTACCACCACTCTTTTTATTTCTTTTCCTTCAGGTCTATCTACCATATTCCCATCAGAATTTTTCTCTTGCCCCTGAGATGGGGACATATACGTTGCGACCTGACACGTTTGTCCATAGTCTTTAGATATTGTGTATGCACCTGGCTCCCATCGCGGTATCAGAATATACTTATCTGACGAATGAATATATACTCCGGAAAATATCCGATACGTTGAATAAATGCCATTTACTAATTCTTTATGTATATTCCGCCTGATATCATGATACCAAAGCGCTCCCTCACAATTATAGCCTTTTAATTCCAGATATCGGTTATCATCATAGCGATAAATAATCTGTGAGGGTGTTCTTTTTGTACAGGCAGCGATAGCACATAGCGAAATAGTTCCGATTATTATTTTTAACGCACTTCCCTTATTCATAATTCATCCTTAAACGTTAAGCGGTTTTGGCATATCCCATTGCAGATTATTTCCCTGCATCCATATCGCAGTGCATTCGGGTCCAGCCCTTATAGCCCACCACCTCCGGCTCTTTGTCCGGCAGGTTTTGATAGTTGGCCTTATAACCTTCCGTTAAATGGGCTAAAGATGCTTTCATAAACACCACCGTTCCCCAGGCATCACCTGGAGATTCAGGTCTTATATGGCCGTTCACATACTCGCCACCGGATTTATGCTTGCCTGGCCTGTAGAGATAATAGGTGTCATCAAAGTATTGATAATCTATACCCGGACCACCCGGCGCCAGACGCGGGTCGTCAAAAGGGTATGAGCTCAGATATAAATGCCCCTTCGCCGTGGTAATAAATGCCTGATTATTAACTACCACCACTCTTTTTATTTCTTTTCCTTCAGGTCTATCTACCATATTCCCATCAGAATTTTTCTCTTGCCCCTGAGATGGGGACATATACGTTGCGACCTGCCACGTTTGTCCATAGTCTTTAGATATTGTGTATGCACCTGGCTCCCATCGCGGTATAAGAATATACTTATCTGACGGATGAATATATACCCCGGAAAATATCTGATACGTTGAATAAATGCCATTTACTAATTCTTTATGTATATTCCGCCTGGTATCATGATACCAAAGTGCACCTTCACAATCGAAACCTTTTAGTTCGAGATACCGGCTATCATCATAGCGATAAATAACTTGTGATGGTGTTTTTTTTGTACAGGCAGTGATAGCACATAGTGAAATTGCTGCGACGATTACTCTTACCACATCTCCCATTAGCATAACTAATCCTTAAACGTTAAGCGGTTTTGGCATATCCCATTGCAGATTATTTCCCTGCATCCATATCGCAGTACATCCGGGTCCAGCCCTTATAGCCCACCACCTCCGGTTCTTTGTCCGGCAGGTTTTGATAGTTAGCCTTATAACCTTCCGTTAAATTGGCTAAGGATGCTTTCATAAACACCACCGTTCCCCACGCAGCACCAGGAAACTCAGGACTGGTATGGCCGTCCACATACTTGCCACCGGATTTATGCTTGCCAGGTCTGTAGAGATAATAGGTGTCATCAAAGTATTGATAATCTATACCCGGACCACCCGGCGCCAGACGCGGGTCGTCAAAAGGATATGAACTCATATACAAATGGCCCTGCGCTGTGGAAATAAACGCCTGGTTATTGACCACCACCACTCTTTTTATTTCTTTTCCTTCAGGATAGTCGCGCATAATACCATCTGAGTTTCTCTCCAGCGCCGGGAAAGAGGCCATATATGTTGCCACCTGCCACGTTTGTCCATAATCTTTCGATATCAGATAAGCAGTCGGCTCCCAGTTTGGGATAAGTATATATTTATCAGAAGGATGAATATAGTTTCCCGAGAAAAGTCTGAAGGAGGCAAATCTTCCATCAATTAACTCTTTGTGAATATTTTTTTTACCATCGTGATACCAAAGTGCTCCCTCACAATAATAGCCTTTTAACTCCAGATAACGATTATCGTCGTAACGATAAATAACCTGCGAGGGTATTTTTTTTGTACAGGCAGTGATAGAGAATAGTGAAACTGCGCCGATTAATACTCTTACCATAATTCCTGGTTTCATAATTCATCCTTAAACGTTAAGCGGTTTTGGCATATCCCATTGCAGATTGGGAGTCTCGGTATTGTATATTTCATTATGTCTGGCAGGTTTAACCGTTGTTGAATGGCAATATTCATTAACAACACCAAATTGACCTTTTGGTAAAATATCATCCGGCCTGTTCATAAATGGTTTTGTATATAAAGCACTTAGAACTCCTGTATTATAATAATCCACAGTTATTGGCAGACCATTACGCTTCATACGCCAGTCTCCGCGCAGGAGTAGCTCAGTCCAGAATTCTCCGCAGCGGTGATCGAATGCCCCGCATATCCCCACCGCCAGATCGAAGGCCATCGCTTTCGCGGGGGCATCTCTCGACATAACAATAGAGGAATGCTGGCTGTAACCAATCCGCTCTGATTGCAGCCATTCTTTTTGCAGCTCATCCGGCGTTTTTTCATAAATCAACTGAACGGTCTTATTGTATCCCCCGCCCAGAACAACGCCTTTGGTATAAGGCTTACCATATTTTTTGGAGAACATCGCAAGTTCAGTTGGCGTTAATTCCTGGCCCGGCTGTAAATAATCGAAACCTGCGCCGCTGAGATTTTTGAAATCTGTCTCAGTGCGCGCAATAACCGTGGCTTTTGCAGAAAATGAGATGTCCTGATCGGGTGAACCCGGCGCTATCGAATATTTATACTTACTTCCCGCACCCTGTAACTGGTGTCTGAAGGTGACGGGGAGCTGCTCACCATTCACAACAACATCCGCAAATGTATATTGTCTGGTCGCCAGCGTATCCTGATCAAAACAACCCTTTTTTAACGCCGGCATTTCAAAAGGCACGCTCAGTGGGCTGCCGCCTATTTCCGGACCATTTTCGCAGAAAACCCGCTGGCGCAGATTGTCTATGCCGCTGGCAATGTCGTGGGGGACTCCCCGCCAGCCCAACCCCTGAACGTTAAGTAATGAAACCACACTGTCATTGGGGCAAAAATAGTTATATACCTTGCCAAAGTTATTACGCGTATAGAGTTTATTCTTGCGCCATTGAGAATTGGTTTTACTCAGGCACAGCGCGCCTTCTAGTTCATCAATCTCGGCCTGCGTGTGATATTCCCCCTTGCCATATCTGGCGTTGGTCGCCATTAAATGACAGAAATTTTTAAACGTCTGCTGTCGGGCGCGATCCGTTTGATGATGTCCAGGCGTCATACCTTCAGCAGCCGTTTTTTCCAGTGCGTAGGGAGAATGATTAAGTATCACGCAGTCAGCGGGTTTCTCATTAGCCTGCATAACCAGCATATTGGCCAGCATAGTGATAATAGTCCCCTGGGAGTGCGCAACAATATTAATGGGATCGAATTTTGTTGCCGGTTCTCTTCGAATCATCAGGATTAAATCAGCCAGCCGCTGCGCGGCAAAAAACTGATAAATACGGTGCGGATTATCATAAATAGGGTGCGTAAAATCCCCAGCATTCAGATGAAATGAAGCAAATCCTGCCGTAGCGTTCGCAGGGCCACCGGAGCCAGGGCCTAACATATCCGGAATAGTGGTTGTCGCATTGGCAAAGGTACCCCCGCCTTTGGCATACACATCGTCCAGCACGTTGCCAAAATTATCATTCTGATATTTCAAGGTGGTTTGGGGAATATGCCCCAGCTTTTCCAGCTTTGTGTTGTCATCTTCCTGATAGGCGTTGTAAGGCAGTTTTGCGGCGTCTCCTGATTTTGCCCGTTCTTCGCGATAACGCCGCTGGTCTTCTATATACGTCGCATGATCGACAGGTTTATATCCCCAATAAAATGGAATTACCGGGCTGCGTCCGGGCATTTTTACATTCTGCTGCTCGCCATCGCCCATATCCATTTTGTACTGCTGCCATTCATGCGGATACATATCCGTGCGGCCCAGACGTTCATTCAGGCCAGCGATAATACCCTGCTCCTGATTCTGATAGGCCTCGCCAACATCGTTGACACCGTGCACAAGGATCACAATACAGGGCATGGGATACTTAACGGGCACGTCGCAGACAGCCATTTTTCCGCCCGTTGATTTAGGCACGCCCTGTACACCGGTCGCCACCACCCGCGGATTAAAGGGACTGTTACTCATTTGGCAAAATCTCCATTTTCATTTCGTCCATTTCAGTCATATCCAATAACGGCGTCATTCCTTCATCGTCTGTGACGCCTTCAATGGTTTCACCTGATGCCTTAGTCAGTCTGAATTTTGTCTTTTTCAGAACATCGTCCGGGTTGCCAGAGCCATGTAATTTAATACGGCGATGAAACTGCTCCTCCTGAAAGACAGGGGTTTTATCTTTCGCCGACTCCGGTCCGCTCCAGTCAAGAGTGGTGCCTTTCAACTGCACTTTTGCGGGGGAGAATATTTTTACAGAGCCGTCTTCATTTATTCTGATACCGCCACCACCGCACAAAAGCTGGATATTCTTCCTGGCGCTGATGGTTACGTTGCCGTTCATACTCTGAATATGAAAATGCTTATCAGAAAGCAGGCCCATTTCGCCGCGCTGCGCCTGGACGGAAATATCATCTTTTGCGGCGATGATTTTGATTCCGATAGCTCTGCTGAAAAGTGACAGGCCCTGTCCAACGGCCATTGAGAGTTTTTTAAAGACGTTAAAACTGCCGTTGCTGGCGGCGTTTAGCGACAAATCTTTGTCTGCTGATAATGCCATCGTTTGTGGCGTAAGCAGGGCCATACCATGATCGGCGTAGGCCACCAGTCCCGAGCGGGTGAGCTGTTCAAGTGCGGCGTTAAGCTGCTGCTGCGGTCCAAGTTCGACATTTAACGCCTGCGCCGTCAGCGCACTTTGCTGAAGCGACGTTGCCAACGTAAGCGCGGCCTGAAGCTGCTGAACCACTGCGCTCATATCAAGCTGCTTGCCCTGGGCTTTTGGCTGCGCCTCGGTCGTGAGTAATATCCCCTTTGCCGCCCTCAGGACCGCCCGGTCATCGGTGCGCAGTTCTGCGCCTTCGCCGCGCGGTTTACCACCAGCATCAACAAGATGGCCCATATTCAACTGCGTTTTACCGTACTCGGTACTCAGTTTGACGTGTTCCTGCCCGCGCCGATCCTCCATCCGCAGCTTATTAAGACCCGCAGTGCGGATGACGTTGCGGGTATTGTTGCGGCTGGTGACGGGGTCAGGCTTTGGAGCATGATGCAAGGCATGCGCAATGAAAGGTCTTTCCGGATCGCCGCCTTCAAACGCAATGGCGACCTCTGTGCCCTGGATGAGCGGAAAGTGATGACCATAAGTATCGCCGGCATAAACCCGCGCCAGACGAACGGGCATGCTTTCATAACCTTGCCTGTGCTGGTCGAGGTCAAAATCAAACTTCACCCAATATCGACCCTGCACATCGATATGAGCATATTTGTCATTGTCTATTGATGATGAAACGATCGCGGGAACAGTACCCGCAATACGTGGCCGGGGTAGCGGCTGAGGTCGAAAACAAACGTTCTGGTTGTAGGGAATACCGATAAGCCGGGACTGGAGCGCTGCATCTCGCCTCCCCGTCACCCGCATTGCCGTTACCACAAATCCAGAGTCGAAAGCATGTGGAATGGTACCGTCGATTTCCAGCACCATCCCCGGCACGATCGACGGACTGGTGGTCACACCGTTTAAAATGGACTGATTATTAAGAATAATTTCGTGATGCAGTTTGGCATAGAACCAGCTGGATTCACCTGGCTGCACCTCGGCAAATTGCGATCCCGGCTGATGATGGATATCCGCATAGCGATACTCTGTGCCATATGTCGTAGCCCTTTCCGCAGACACATCGGCGTCAGCATTTAGCATCAGCGAGTTTGCCAGCCTGTAATCAAAGTTCTTCGCCCTAACGTCTGCCGAGACAACATTGTGCTTTGATACCAGCTTATCGATCGAATAATCATTTGATGTCAGCCCAGCGTGGGATGAGTGCATAATCTTTTGATCAAAAATGTACTGGCATTGTGAATCACTGAAGATAACCACCATAATGTGCGAAACAGCATGATGATTTGCGATCCTGAACCAGATCCCAACTTCTGACAGGATGCGGCTGATAAACGCTAAATCCGACTCCTCCCACTGGACGATCATTTCCCGGTTGGGATAGATACAAACAAGATTATCAAAGTCGATTTCATAATCGGCAAAAGCATGTTCTTTGAGGATCTGCGTGACCAGTTTCGGCACATTTATGTTCAGGTAAATAGCCGAACGCTTGCGTCGTGAGAGTAATGCCAGCTTATGCTCCAGCCTGATTTCATACAGTGATTCATCCGCTGATGTACTAATAAGCGAAAATGACGTAATGACGCCTTCAATTTGCCGTTCATATAGCCACATCTCAGAACCTTGAATATATTTATTCCAGCTATGATTAGGTGCTCTGATTTTCAGCGAGCCTTCAATGTTAAGAAGTGAGTCAGGAGGGATGCTTTTTTGTTTTGATGTGAATGTAATTTTATAACTGTATGGTTTACTTAACTTTTCATGACCTTCAATTGTTTCAACATCCAGCAACCCTAACTTACTCTCGCCCCTTACGGAGAATAAATACTTATTGATACTCTCCTCTGAAACTATACCTTCAAGATTATAGAAACCCGAACCCTTTTTCATTATCGCATCCCTTGCAAAAAGAAAGTAATACATAAGAAATAAAGTCCTGTCAGCATATCAACAATAATAAAAAAAGGTTGTTTTTTTACTGAAAAAATCTGGAAAGTAAATTAATTATTATTAGTCAAACACGTAATATAATTACGACATATAAATAAACGATTAACTGACGCGATTTTAGATTCAATGAAATAATTTTTTAACAAAACGATTTATATAACGCCGCATTCGTTTTTCACCGTGAGGCAACGATCAAGCAGTCACATCCAAATGGTTCCAAAAACTGAGAGGGAACAAAAAAAACAAAACATTAACCCAATGATTTACAATAACATTTATAGAAGCATTCTTTTTATTTATTTTTTTATTGAATAAATCACATCCTCCCATAAAAAAACACAATAAAATATAACTATTCCCTATTCTGCTGTGAGGGGAGAGGTAACTGGATTATGCCCATGTGTTCCTAAGGAAAGATTTTGGTTTTCTCCCTCTCCCTTTGAGAGAGGGCCGCATAAAGGTCATCTTATCAGCCACAGGAGAATCAATGAAACGCTCCGCAATAAACGAGATCCTTGGCCACACGCGCCAGTTTTTCTCTCAGCACGACGTGCATCTCCCCCCTTTTGCCAGCTTCCCCCCGACCCAATGGCGCAAGCTTGATGCCACAGCCTGGAGCGAAGTGTTCGACCTTAAGCTCGGTTGGGATGTCACCGCATTTGGCGGCAACAATTTCGCCGCGCAAGGGTTAACGCTGTTCACTCTGCGTAATGGCTCGCCGAAAGGAATGCCTTACGAGAAATGCTACGCCGAGAAAATCATGCATGTTCGCGATGCGCAGGTCACGCCGATGCATTTTCACTGGCGCAAACGCGAAGACATTATCAATCGCGGCGGCGGCAATTTAGTTGTGGAACTGTGGAATGCGGGGATCCGGGAACAAACGGAGGAGAGCGACGTGAGCGTAGTGATTGACGGCTGTCGGCAAACCCATGCAGCGGGCAGTCAGTTACGCCTGACGCCGGGTGAAAGCATCTGCCTGCCGCCGGGCCTGTATCACAGCTTCTGGGCGGAAGAAGGTTTTGGCGACGTGCTGGTCGGCGAGGTTTCTTCTGTTAATGACGACGACCACGATAACCACTTTCTGCAACCGATCGCCCGCTATAACGACATTGAAGAAGACGAGCCGGCGCAGCTGGTGCTGTGTAACGAATATCGCCTGTTCCGCTAACCAAGGAGCGCATTATGCCGTTGATATCTCTCGCTGATGGCCTTGCACATGCCCGTGAGCATCACTATGCTTTAGGGGCATTTAATGTTCTGGATTCACACTTCCTGCGCGCGCTGTTTGCCGCGGCAAAGCAGGAACGTTCGCCGTTTATCATCAATATCGCCGAAGTACATTTTAAATATATCTCGCTGGATTCTCTGGTCGAGGCGGTCAAGTTCGAAGCCGCGCGGCATGACATTCCGGTGGTGCTGAACCTTGACCACGGCCTGCACTTTGAGTCAGTGGTGCGGGCGCTACGCTTAGGTTTCAGTTCAGTGATGTTCGATGGTTCCACGCTGGAGTATGAAGAAAATATCCGCCAGACCCGCGAAGTGGTGAAAATGTGCCATGCCGTCGGCGTGTCGGTGGAAGCCGAACTGGGTGCGGTGGGCGGTGATGAGGGCGGCGCGCTGTACGGTCATGCCGACGAGTCGCTGTTTACCGACCCAATGATGGCGCGTGATTTCGTCGACAGAACCGGGATTGACGCGCTGGCGGTCGCCATTGGCAATGCCCACGGCAAATACAAAGGCGAACCGCTGCTCGACTTCCCGCGTCTGGAAGCCATTCGCCAGCAGGCGGCAATCCCGCTGGTACTGCACGGCGGCTCCGGCATCAGCGACGACGATTTCAAGCGTGCGATTGAACTCGGCATTCACAAAATCAACTTCTATACCGGCATGTCGCAGGCGGCGCTGTCGGCGGTAGAAACACGGATGGCGAATCGCCAGCCGCTGTACGACGAATTCGCCGAACTGCTGCTCGGCATTGAAGAGGCCATTACCGATACCGTTTCGGAACAGATGCGCATTTTTGGCAGCGCGGGACGGGTCTGATGGAACGCAAAGGCGTTATCGCCGCAGGTAACATGCTGGTCGATCACGTGCATCAAATTGTGCAGTGGCCGGAACGCGGCTGGCTGGCGGAAATCACCCGTAGCGAACGCGCCACGGGCGGTGCACCGCTCAATGTGCTGCTGACGCTGGCAAAAATGCACACCGGGCTGCCGTTACAGGCGGTGGGGTTAATCGGTCAGGACAGCGACGGCGACTACATCATGGCGATGCTGGAGCAGTATCACGTTAATCGCCAACACGTGCAGCGCACCACATTCGCCCCCACGTCGATGTCGCAGGTGATGACCGATCCCAGCGGTCAGCGCACCTTTTTCCACTCGCCCGGTGCCAATCGGCTACTCGATCTGCCTGCGTTTGAGCAACTGGATACCTCGATGAAAATCTTCCATCTGGGATATCTGCTGCTGCTCGACAGTCTGGACATGCCGGATGAGGAGTACGGGACGCGTAGCGCACGCCTGCTGGCGCAAATGCGCGACAACGGCTTTGAAACGTCGCTGGATCTGGTCTCACGCAAGGGCGACCCGCGCTATCAACCGCTGGTGATGCCAGCCCTGCGCCATCTAGACTATCTGGTGATTAACGAGCTGGAAGCCGGGGAGTTCAGCGGGCTGGAGATCCGCCAGCCCAACGGCGAACTGCATATTGCGCACATCGCCACCGCCGCACGCGAATTATTGGATGCAGGTGTACGCCAGCGGGTGGTGATCCACTGTCCGGAAGGTGCCTGGGGTGAAGCGCCGGATCTGCCGGGCGTCTGGATCCCGTCGCAGTACCTGGCGCAGGAGGAGATCGTTGGCAGCGTCGGGGCGGGAGATGCGTTTTGCGCTGGATTTTTGTATGGCTGTCATGAGCGCTGGTCGCTGACGGACAGCGTCAGGTTGGCACACGCCTGTGCGCGGGCAAGTTTGCTGTGCGCGAATGCGATAGATGGCGCGAAGACGCTGGCAGAGTTGAAAGCAGAAATGGCTGACGCCTGATGCGCTGCGCTTATCAGGCCTACGGAGTTGTTATCGCTTTTGTAGGCCGGATAAGGCGTTTACGCCGCATCCGGCAACTGCACACGTTCACGCCGCCTTATCGTGATGTTGCACGTCGGCGGCAAACACATAACCCAGCCCGCGCAGGGTTTTGATCAACATTGGCTGGTGCGGGTTGTTCTCTATTTTTCGCCGCAACCGCATGATTAACACGTCAATAGTGCGGTCAAACACCTCAACGCTGTCGCTGCGCGTCAGCTCCAGCAGTTGTTCCCGGCTCAGCACCCGCCGGGCATTTTGGGCCAGCGCCAACAGCAGGCTGTATTCCCCTTGCGTCAACTCCACCTTCAACTGCTGGGGATTATGTAACTGGCAACCGGCGGTATCAAGATGCCAGCCATTAAAAGAAAGCCCCGTGGTCTGTGGGCCGCCGCTTTCTGCCGTTAACACGCCAACGCGTCTGAGCACCGCCTTTACCCGAGCCACCAGCACCCGCGCATTGAACGGCTTACCGATATAGTCGTCAGCCCCCATTTCCAGTCCGACCACCACATCCGACTCGCTGCCTAAGCCCGTCAGCATGACTACCGGTAATCCGGGTCTCATCTTTTGCACCTGCTGCAACACCATCAGACCGTTGATATCGGGCAACATCATGTCCAGCAATACCAGAGCGATATCCGGCTGAGTCTCAATGCAGCGCAGCGCCTCCTGCCCGGTGTGACAGGCGGTCACCGTAAAGACGTGTTCGCTCAGCACATCCTGTAAAAGCGTGCAGACAGCGATGTCATCATCCACAACCAGTATGGCTGGCTTCATTGTTTTTCCCCATTTCTGGCCAACTTAAATGAGTGTGATTGATTCTGCACAGAGTGACAGCGATAAGGCACAAGGATGTGCGGGAAACATAACCTCGGTCACACTGCCGGGGCGTCACGTATTGGAGATTCGTCACGTCAAATATGACGACAGCCTGTTTTTCGTCAGGGTTTTGCGCAAAATTCGCCCGTAATATCGACTAATGCCCCTGATAAAAACATGGCATAAAAGATGCATAACAAAAACGACAAGCGCGTATGCGCGATTTGATTAACTGGAGCGAGACCGATGAAAAAAGTCGTCACGGTTTGCCCATATTGCGCATCAGGTTGCAAAATCAACCTGGTGGTCGATAACGGCAAAATCGTCCGGGCTGAAGCGGCGCAGGGGAAAACCAACCAGGGTACCCTGTGTCTGAAGGGCTACTATGGCTGGGATTTTATCAATGATACCCAGATCCTGACCCCTCGTCTGAAAACCCCTATGATCCGTCGCCAGCGTGGCGGCAAACTGGAATCTGTTTCCTGGGATGAAGCGCTGAATTACGTCGCCGATCGCCTGAGCGCCATCAAAGCGAAGTACGGCCCGGACGCTATTCAGACGACCGGTTCATCTCGCGGTACAGGTAACGAAACCAACTATGTAATGCAAAAATTCGCGCGCGCCGTTATTGGTACCAATAACGTTGACTGCTGCGCTCGCGTCTGACACGGCCCATCGGTTGCAGGTCTGCACCAATCGGTCGGTAACGGCGCAATGAGTAATGCTATCAATGAAATTGATAACACGGATTTAGTGTTCATCTTCGGGTATAACCCGGCGGATTCCCACCCGATCGTGGCGAATCACGTGATTAATGCTAAACGTAACGGGGCGAAAATCATCGTCTGCGATCCGCGCAAAATTGAAACCGCGCGTATTGCCGACATGCACATCGCGTTGAAAAACGGCTCGAACATCGCGCTGCTCAACGCCATGGGGCATGTCATCATCGAAGAAAAACTGTACGACCAGGCGTTCGTCGCCTCCCGTACGGAAGGATTCGAAGAGTACAGCAAGATCGTCGAAGGCTATACGCCGGAGTCTGTCGAAGATATCACGGGCGTTAGCGCGCAGGATATTCGTCAGGCTGCACGTATGTATGCCACGGCGAAAAGCGCGGCAATCCTGTGGGGCATGGGTGTTACCCAGTTCTATCAGGGCGTGGAAACCGTGCGTTCACTGACCAGCCTCGCAATGCTGACCGGCAACCTCGGTAAGCCGAGCGTGGGCGTTAACCCGGTTCGTGGGCAGAACAACGTTCAGGGCGCATGTGACATGGGCGCGCTGCCGGATACCTATCCGGGCTATCAGTATGTGAAAGATCCGGCTAACCGCGAGAAGTTCGCTAAAGCCTGGGGCGTGGAAAGTCTGCCTGCTCATACCGGTTATCGCATCAGCGAACTGCCGCACCGTGCAGCGCATGGCGAAGTCCGCGCGGCGTACATCATGGGTGAAGATCCATTACAAACCGATGCTGAACTCTCCGCAGTGCGCAAAGGCTTTGAGGATCTGGAACTGGTTATCGTGCAGGATATCTTCATGACCAAAACTGCCGCTGCCGCAGACGTTATTTTACCGTCTACGTCATGGGGTGAGCATGAAGGCGTATTCTCCGCAGCTGACCGTGGCTTCCAGCGCTTCTTTAAAGCCGTTGAGCCGAAGTGGGATCTGAAAACGGACTGGCAGATTATCAGTGAAATCGCCACCCGTATGGGCTATCCGATGCACTACAACAACACCCAGGAAATCTGGGACGAGTTGCGTCATCTGTGCCCGGATTTCTATGGTGCCACTTACGAGAAAATGGGCGAACTGGGTTATATCCAGTGGCCTTGCCGCGACACCTCAGAAGCCGACCAGGGTACGTCTTATCTCTTCAAAGAGAAGTTCGACACCCCGAACGGCCTGGCGCAGTTCTTCACCTGCGACTGGGTAGCGCCAATCGACAAACTCACTGAGGAGTACCCGATGGTACTGTCTACAGTGCGTGAAGTCGGCCACTACTCTTGCCGTTCGATGACCGGTAACTGTGCGGCGTTGGCCGCGCTGGCGGATGAACCGGGCTATGCCCAGATCAACACCGCCGACGCAGAACGCCTGGGCATCCAGGATGAAGAGCTGGTGTGGGTGAACTCGCGTAAAGGCCGGGTCATTACCCGTGCGGCAGTCAGCGATCGTCCAAACAAAGGCGCGATTTACATGACCTACCAGTGGTGGATTGGTGCATGTAATGAACTGGTAACCGAGAACTTAAGTCCGATTACCAAAACGCCGGAGTACAAGTACTGTGCTGTAAACGTTGAACGCATTGCCGATCAGCGCGCTGCCGAGCAGTATGTCATTGATGAGTACACCAAGCTGAAAGCCAGCCTACGCGAAAGCGCGATGGGTTAAGCTTCCCCTGACGGCCTCCATTCGGAGGCCGTTTTTTTATGCACATAATCTCTCTATACTGTTCATTCCCTACACTAAATCTAAATATAAGATGAAACGACTTTTCGCCTTGATGGTGTTAATGACATGCTTTGTCCATGCCGAAGAGCCCGGTAGTCAGTTTTTGAAAGCCGCCGAGTCCGGAGACCGACGTGCACAATATTTCCTCGCTGATACCTGGTTTAGCTCAGGCGATTTGGGTAAAGCGGAATATTGGGCGCAAAAAGCCGCCGACAATGGTGATGCCGATGCTTACGCATTGCTGGCACAGATTAAGATTACTAACCCGGTCAGTCTGGATTACCCCCAGGCCAAAACGCTGGCGGAAAAAGCGACCCAGGCAGGCAGTAAAACCGGGGAAATTACGCTGGCGCGTATTCTGGTCAACACTCAGGCTGGACACACCGATTACCCCAAAGCCATTACCTTGCTGCAAAACGCCTCCGAGGACCTGGAAAACGACTCCGCCGTCGACGCGCAAATGCTGCTTGGGCTGATTTACGCCAACGGCGTGGGTATTCCTGCAGACGATGAGAAAGCGACGTGGTATTTCAAACGTAGCTCTGCCATTTCCCGCACCGGCTATTCCGAATACTGGGCCGGGATGATGTTCTTAAACGGTGAGCAGGGTTTTATCGTGAAGAATAAACAGAAGGCACTGCACTGGCTGAATCTGAGCTGTACGGAAGGATTCGATACCGGCTGCGAAGAGTTTGAAAAGTTAACCAACGGGTAGTCGTTGTAGGCCTGATAAGCGTAGCGCCATCAGGCAACCCGGAGCAGGTTGCCGGATGGCGGCGTTGCCTTATCTGACCTACAAGGCGGTCTTATCAAACTTACCTAATACTTCGCGCTCATAGGCCAGCGCTTTTTTGCGGTCAAATTTGTGTTCCCACTTGGAGATAACCAGCACCGCCAGTGCGTTACCCACCACGTTCAGCGCGGTACGCGCCATGTCGAGGATACGGTCAACACCAGCAATAAACGCCAGGCCTTCCAGCGGGATCCCCACGCTGCCCAGCGTTGCCAGCAGCACCACGAATGATACGCCCGGCACGCCCGCAATCCCTTTCGAGGTCACCATCAACGTCAACACCAGCACGATTTCCTGCCACAGCGACAGGTCGATACCGTACAGCTGTGCAATAAAGATCGCAGCAATACTCTGGTACAGCGTTGAACCATCAAGGTTGAATGAGTAGCCGGTCGGCACCACAAAGCTGGTGATTGAAGCTGGCGCGCCATAGGCTTCCATCTTCTCGATAATACGCGGCAGTACGCTCTCGGAGCTGGCGGTAGAGTAAGCCAGAATCAACTCGTCTTTCAGAATGCGGATCAGGATCCAGATGCTCAAACCGCAGATACGCGCGACAATCCCCAGCACCACCAGCGCGAAGAACAGGATGGCAAAGTGCACCAACAGCACCAGCTTCGCCAGCGGCCACAGAGAGGCAAAACCGAAGTTCGCGACGGTAACGGCAATCAGCGCGAAAACGCCGACTGGCGCATAGCGCATAACCATGTGGGTCACTTTAAACATGGTTTCGGAAATAGAACGGAACACGGTAACCAGCGGTTCGCGGTGAGTTGCCGGCAGGGAAGACAAGCCTAAACCGAACAGCACCGAGAAGAAGATAATCGGCAGCATATCGCCTTTTGCCATCGAGGCGACGATATTGGTCGGCACCAGTGACAAAATTGTCCCCATCAAACCATGCGCGTGGCTCTGTACTTCTGCAGTCGTGCTTTGATATTTCGAAATATCTACGGTCGCCAGTTGCGACATATCAATCCCGGAACCCGGCTGGAACACATTAGCCAGCGTGATCCCAAGGATAATCGCCACGGTGGTGATCACTTCGAAATAGAGAATAGTTTTGGCGCCAATGCGGCCCAGCTGTTTTGCATCACCGACTCCGGCAATACCGACAACCAGCGTAGAGATGACAATGGGCACAACGATCATTTTGATCAGATGGATAAAGATATCGCCCGCCGGTGACAGCAGGTTTACAACCAGCCATTCACGGCTGTCACTATGGTAATGCAGGTAACTCCCTAGCAGAATGCCCAGCACCATGGCGATTAGAATCTGCCATGCCAGGCTGACTTTCAAATTTTTCATAACAACGGACTTCCTCGATGGAGCGCTATTCCACATGCGGTGTGTGGGAATAGTACATACTGAAAGGGTATGAATTGTGTTGCGTTCGTTTATGGAGTTTTTTAACGCTTATTATCATTATCATCTGCATGGCATTCCGCGCAACCCTCTAAGAACAGGGCTTTTGGCTGATTTTATGCATAAAAATGCAATTTTATCGCGGTATTGATGAATAACTTTTTGTTATAAAAGAATTTTAATATGTTCAAAAATGAAGAAGTCATGGTGTGAGTTTTTTTCGCCCATTTGTTCGTTTGCCTGTTTTTTAAACAGGCCAAATGATACAAATCACAAAAAAAACAAATTTATTTTTGCCGATTCTGCAATAACTTCGCCATATTAATAGAGTCAACGAGCTGTGCCCGGTTCACCCTAGGCGAATTTAAATCCATAACCTTTTGCCACACTGAAATAGCCTGGGCGTAGTCTGCCTGCATAAACGCATCTGAGGCTAACAGCATCAGCGCGGTGACCTCTGCCGGGTCCAGCGCCAGAGCCTTATCAATCATCTCGCGAGTGGGCGGCGTCATATGTTGTCCGGCCTGGTAATACAATACCGTTGCCATCGCTGAATAGATCTCAGCATTTTCACCGCCGACACGCAGCGCCTGTTCGTAGGCCAGCAGCGCATTATGATACGCGTTTTGCCAAAGATAGTACTCCCCGAGTTGCGCCCATTTCACGCCGTCCTGGGGATTAGCGCGAATCTGCAATTGCAGCAAAAGCAACTGTTTTTCCTGAACATTTTCATCGGAGAAAGCATGTAAAGGGTCTGCCAGTCTCGTTTGCTCCTGACGAACCGCCTGCCATTTTGGCGTCAACAAGTAGCCTCCAATGCAGGCCACAACCATCAGCACCGCCGCAGCGGTCAGCCGCTTCACAGGCATTGGGCGTAACAGCGATTCGGACTGGTTCATTGTTCACCTTCCTCCGTATGCTGACGTCTTCTCACTCGCCAGACCACCACACCTACCAGCAATAACAGCAGGCACGGCAACGCCCACAGCAGCAGCGTTTGCTCATTCAGCGGCGGGTTGTAGCGCACGAAGTCACCATAACGCTCGGTCATCCATGTCGTTATCTCGGCTTCGCTTTTCCCTTCCGCCACCATGCTATAAACCTGATGGCGCATACTAACCGCTACCGGTGCATTGGATTCCAGCAAGTTTTGGTTTTGACACTGTGGGCAGCGAAGCTGGCTGGCAATAGAAAGCGCTTGTTCCTGCTGCTGCGGGTTGGCAAACGTCCATGTGTCCACCACCTGGGCATGGGTGGCGAAAGTGATGAAAAACAGGACGAGCGTTAAGAGTAAAAACTTTTTGCCGGATGGCGCTGCGCTTATCCGGCCTACGGTTCGCGCCCCCTGTAGGCCGGATAAGGCGTTTACGCCGCCATCCGGCAACGTTGTAATTAATTTACGCATCGCGCTTTCTCCCTCGCCATCCGCTCAGCATCGCGCCAAAGACCATTAACAGTCCCCCACCCCAAATCCAGCGCACGCCGGTCTGCACGTACAAACGCATGGCATAGCGGTCAGGTCCGGTTTTTTCACCCATTACCGCGTACCAGTCATGCATCAGATTCCAGCGGATCCCCGGCTCCATCATCTGTTGACGGCGCGCGGCATAGAAGCGCCTTTCAGGTTGCAGGCTGCCAATACGTTTCTCATTGTGCCACAGAGTGATCTGCGCTTTTTCACTGGTGTAGTTACCTTTGGCTTCCAGGTCGAGACGCTCAAAACGGAAAATGTAACCCGCCAGTTCAACCTGCTGCCCAGGGCTCAGGTTCAGGCTTATCTCCTGACGGCTACCGCTGGAAAAGACGATCCCCGCCGCAAACACCAGCACCCCGGCATGCGCCAGCAGTGCCGGAAGCTGGATGCGGAAAGACACGTTGCGGCTTCTGACCGTTGCCAGCACGATAACCAGCAGCATCAGCAGGCCAAAGGGCAGCGTAGCGCGGTTAAAGTACGGTGCGCCTACGGAGAGCCGTCCCCAGCCGAACAGCCCGTAAATCATCGGGTAGAGCGTGCCAATCAACACAATCAGCAGCACCGCATTAAAGAGCAGCAGCGCAACCAGAATCAGCATCTCGCGTGACCAACCGCCAAAACGCGCATTCTGCCGGACTTGCTGGCCCCGCCAGGCGTACAGCCCGAGCGACGCCAGACTCAACACGGTAAACAGCGCAAACAGTGGCGCGGCGCGGACGTTATCCAACGCGAAAGCATGCACCGAAACGAGAATGCCGGAACGTACAATCAGCGTCCCAAGCAGCGATAAAATCAGCGTGACGATCGCCAGTAGCAGCGACCAGTGGCGGAAGATTCCGCGCTGGCGCGTGATATACAGGCTATGCAGCAGCGCGCTGGCGGAAAGCCAGGGTAATAAGGAGGCATTTTCAACCGGGTCCCAGAACCACCAGCCGCCCCAGCCCAGCTCGCAATAGGCCCACCAGGAGCCGAGGATAATTCCCAGCGTCAGCGCGCACCAGCCGGGCAGCGCCCAGCGCCAGCACACCCAGGCGCTCTGCGCATTAAAGTCACCACGTAGCAGCGAGGCCAGCGCCACGCCTGCCGCCACCATCAAACCACCGTAACCCAGATACAGCAGAGGTGGATGGAGGATTAACCCGAGATGTTGCAGCATCGGGTTAAGGTCGCGCCCTTCAATGGCAGGCGGGAAGATGCGCACGAACGGATCGGACCATACCACCACAAACAGCAGCAGCAGGGCCGTTATCATTGAAAGAACGCTGAGCGTCAGCGGAAACAGCGCGTCGGTATCACGCCGATAGCGTAAAGCGAACAGCGCGCTCCAGCCGGAAAGAAACAGCACCCACAGCAGCAGCGATCCTTCATGACCGCCCCACACCGCCGCCAGTTTTAATCCCCACGGCAGCAGGCTATAGCTGTGTTGAGCAACGTAGACCACCGAAAAATCGCTGGTCAAAAAGCAGAATACCAGAATGACAAAAGCCAGCAGCAGCAGGGCAAATTGCGCCCACACACCAACGCTTGCCAGGCGCATCACCCCTTGCCAGCGCTGGCGGACACCCACCAACACGGCAAGCGGGGTCAACACGTTGACCCCGAGGCTTAATAACAGCGCCAGAAAACCGGCTTCAGGAAGGAGAACGTCCAGATATCACCTTACGCAACGGTTAGCTGACCCGCATAGAGTATAAAAAAGCGCAGCAGCAGTACGCCGGTCAGGCTGGCGCCGCACACTGCCAGCACGCCATGAAACGTCGAACTGCGGTTGGCCCAGGGTTTTAGCAGCATCGGTAGTATCAGCCCAAGCCCAGCCACGCCAAGCCAGAACCACCAGGTCCAGAAACCGCCGCCCAGTGCCGCCGCCAGCGCGCGCATTTTGCCGTCATCGCCCAGCGCCAGACCAACAAAGAACGCCGCCAGCAGGAAGATCTCCAGCCACACCACCGGGACTTCCATGCGATGCACGAAATGTGCTTCAGTGCTGTGCGGGTTGCTACGATGGCGTAACGCCATGGCGATCAGCGCCACCGCTGCCCCGGAGGAGATCCCGGAGAACAGGAACAGCACCGGCAGGATCGGGTTATTCAGGAACGGGTAGGATTTCAGCGCCGACAGCAGGAAGCCGGTGTACGCCCCGAGCAGGACCGCCAGCACCAGCATTAACGTCTCAAGCGCACGATGGAACGGCGCGATCAGCGTTAGCACTTTCTGCACGATACCTAACCGCGGCAGCCAGCGCTGTTGCAGAGCAATCACCTCTTTTTCAAAGATTTTTGCCAGCCACAGCACCAGCACCACCATGTACAACTGGAACAGCATGACCCCCATCGACATCACCGAAGTGAAGCTGTAGTGGAACATCAGTTTCCAGAAAGTCCATGGACGCGTCAGGTGGAACACCAGAATTAACAGACCGAGGATAATTGCCCCTGGGCCTAACACCAGCGTAGTGCGCAACAGCGTGCTGTCCGAACCACCCGCCTCCGGATGGAAACGACGCAGCAGAATCGCCAGCGTAACCAGTCCGGCTGAGATGCCAATCAGGAACAGATAGATGGCAATGGGCCAGTCCCACACCAGGGATTCAAAATGAAATGCAGAAGCGGATGTCATTGGCTCACCTCCCCAAATTTAAAGGGAACGCGGTAGACCTTCGGTTTTGTACCCAACGCCAGCTTGTAACGGTAGGTCGTTTTCTGCTGCAACAAACGGGAGATATCGCTGTTAGGATCGTCCAGATTACCAAACGTCAGCGCCTTCGTCGGGCATGACTCAACGCAGGCGGGCTGTTTACCCGCTTTCAGGTTGGTTTTCCGGCAGAAATCGCATTTATCCGCCGTTTTGCTCACCGGATGGATAAAGCGCACGCGATAAGGACACGCGGCGATGCAGTACTGGCAGCCAACGCAAAGGTCCGGGTTCACATCCACAATGCCGCTGGCGGCATCGCGATACGATGCCCCCGTCGGGCAGACGTCGACGCAGGGAGCGTGGTCGCAGTGCTGGCACGAGTGACGGAAGAAGCGATACTTCACATCAGGAAACGTTCCTTGCGGCTCACTGCGAATAATCGTCAGACGCGATACACCTTCCGGCACGTTGTTGACTTCGCGACAAGCATCCATACAGGCCGTACAGCCGATGCATAATGACTCATCATGTACCATACCGTAACGCACGCCGTTGATGTTCAGCGTCTTCGCCACAACGCGCCCCGCCGTCCCGCTCACTGCCACCAGCGCGCCGACGCCGGTGATAAACTGGCGACGAGAGCAACTCATGGATGCTCCTTAAGCAACGGTACCGACGCCGGGTTAAAGTTCGGATTGTTACGCTGATCGCTGTGGCAATCGACGCAAATCTTGATCCGTCCTTTATCGCTCAGCGTCTGCATCGTGTCTTGCTTCGGATGCAGTGAGTGACAGCTGGCACACGCCACTTTGGTTACGTGGACATCGTGCGGCCAGAACGCTTTTTGCAGCTGCTCAGGCAGGTGACAGGACATACAGACGCTGTTCTGCTGCTCCACGTTGTACATCGGCTCATTAAAGCGCATCACATCTTTCACCCCTTCACGGTGGTTCGGTGACGGCTGGCCGTGACAGTTGGTGCAGGTGACCGGCAATTTGTTATTCGGGTTGATGACTTCCGCATGCTTACCATGCATGCCTTCGGTATCCGGCTTATGACAGTCCAGACAGGCGGCATCCGGATTACGCTGTTGGGTAACCGTCCAGCGTTGATCCGACTCCTGCGGCGTTGGCGTGGCAGTGATTCCACTCAGGCTCCATAACAAGCCTGACGCCAGCACCCCAGCAGTTAATAACGAACGTAATACGCTCATATTCACTCCGTTGAGTTATCCGCCCCTTGCGGGGCGGAATGGGGTTATTGGCTTAACAGACCGTTTTTACGTGCCTGTTCTTCCCACTGCGGAATCACCGTTTTGATGAAGTCCTGCTTCTCAGCATTGATTTGCTGCATGTTCAGACCAATCGCCGCCTGGGCTTTCTCTTTGGTCGAGATATCCGGCAACGGAATTTCATGCGTGATGCCTTTGGTCGCCAGCAGACGGACCAGTTTGGTACGCGCGTCGGCGGCTTTATCCATTGCGCTACCCAGCATCCGCAGACCTTCTTCCGGCGCGTGCATATGAATACCGTGTGAGGCGATAGACAGGTCCCAGCGCCATTGTGCGTGGCGGATATCTTCCAGAATCGGCTTCATTTCCGCTTCAGTCGCACCAGCATCCCATGCGGCTTTCGCTTCGAAGTGCGCATGAACCAGCTGATCTTCAACCTTGATTTTGAGGTCATGAATGGCCTGTTTACGCTCGGCGACCACTTTTTGCAGGGACGCTTTGTCCTGGGTGTGGCAGTTCGCGCAGGTCTGAGGGAAGTTATCGAACGGGTTACCAATCTTATGGTCGGTGTAGATCTTGCCTTCCGCGTTTTGCACTTTCGGCATGTGGCAGTCGATACAGGTCACGTTGTTCTTGCCGTGAATGCCCGCACTCCAGGTTTCATACTCCGGGTGCTGCGCTTTCAGCATCGGCGTTTTAGACAGGGAGTTGGTCCAGTCAGAGAAAGCAATGTTGTCGTAGTATTTCTCCATGTTCTCGACTTTCATGCCGTCGTCCCACGGGAACTTAACGGCTTTGTTTTTACCGTCGAAGTAGTATTCCACGTGGCACTGGCCACAGACCATGGATTGCTGGTCAAAGCGACCGGCTTTCTCAAACGGTTTACCGATGGCTTCCATCGCGCGTTCTGCATAAGGACGCGACAGGGTCAGTTCTGGCTTGCCTTTGGCGAAGTCTGGTGACGCGGTATTATGACAATCCGCACAACCGAGGTTGTTAACAATTTCCGGACCGCCGCGCGCCCATTTACCGTGGAAGTAGCCATCTTCACCATCTTTCTGGATAAGACGCGCTACGTCCGGGCTTTTACAGCTCCAGCAGGCCATCGGCAACGGACCATCTTCTGCCGTTTTTGGTGCGCCTGTGCGTAAGGTTTCACGGACATCGGTCACGGCATACGCGTGTCCCCGCGGTTTATTGTAATCGCGCGAGAATGGGTATCCCGCCCACAGGATCACCAGACGCGGATCTTCTGCCAGCGCATCTTCACGGGCTGATTGCTCAGACGTGGCTTTCCAGGAGAGATATTGATCGGGATGCTGAGGTGCGAAAGTTTCATTCTTCGCTTCAACGGTGACGGTTTTTGCAGGTACAGAAGTTTGTTCAGCGTGAACAGCAGAAATAAATAATAAAGGTAATAACAGGCTGAAGAAACGGCGTACGCGTGATTTTATCCTTGCCATAGGGGTCTCATCCAGATGACGCCATTATCTGCAATGGCGGTTCTTTTATTGTTTTCCACAACAGCAACCACACGAATACTGTCATGACATTGCTCCACCCTATTTGTAACAAGAAACCACACTTAAAATGTTGTCTTTAATCAATTGTAAGTGTATGTAAAATACCACTTTAGAGTTATAACACCCCTCTAATCTCTCACTCTTTTGTCTAATTCAGAGACAGATCACCTTTTCAACAATCCTTTAGGTAACTGCATGTTATCGCGAGATTTAATCAATTTTTGCTAGTTCCCTTCAAAATTCAGTTTGTCGCTAATTTGCACAATTCGTTTATTGCGTGATCTGCCGCGCAAATACTAAACAAAACTCTCAAAGCCCCTACATTTAACGTTTATGAGACATATTATTAACATCCTACAAGGAGAACAAAAGCCATGAGCCAAATACATAAACACGCTATTCCCGCAAACATTGCGGATCGTTGCCTGATAAATCCGGAGCAGTACGCAGAGAAATACCAGCAATCCGTTAACGAACCCGACACATTTTGGGGCGAGCAGGGAAAGATTCTTGATTGGATCAAGCCGTACAGCCAGGTGAAGAACACCTCCTTCGCACCAGGCAACGTGTCTATTAAATGGTACGAAGACGGCACCCTGAACCTGGCCGCAAACTGCCTTGACCGCCATCTGCAGGCAAACGGCGATCGTACCGCCATTATCTGGGAGGGCGATGACGCTACCCAAAGCAAAAACATTACCTATCGCGAGTTGCATCGCGATGTCTGCCGTTTCGCCAATACGCTACTGGATTTAGGCATTAAAAAAGGTGACGTGGTGGCCATTTATATGCCGATGGTGCCAGAGGCTGCGGTTGCCATGCTGGCCTGTGCCCGCATTGGGGCCGTGCATTCTGTCATCTTTGGTGGTTTCTCACCGGAAGCCGTCGCCGGACGTATCATCGACTCTAATTCACGCCTGGTGATCACCGCCGATGAAGGCGTACGCGCCGGACGCGCTATCCCGTTGAAAAAGAACGTCGATGATGCGCTGAAAAACCCGAACGTGAAGACCGTTGAACATGTGGTCGTCCTCAAACGTACCGGTGGTAAAACGGAGTGGCAGGAAGGCCGTGACCTGTGGTGGTCCGATCTTATCGAGAAAGCCAGCTCAGAACACCAACCGGAAGAGATGAACGCGGAAGATCCGCTGTTTATCCTGTATACCTCCGGTTCAACCGGCAAGCCGAAAGGCGTGCTGCACACTACCGGCGGGTATCTGGTCTACGCTGCAACCACCTTTAAGTACGTGTTTGATTACCATCAAGGCGATATCTATTGGTGCACCGCTGACGTGGGTTGGGTAACCGGACACAGCTACCTGCTGTACGGCCCGCTGGCCTGCGGCGCAACCACGCTGATGTTCGAAGGCGTACCAAACTGGCCAACGCCTGCGCGTATGTCACAGGTTGTGGACAAGCACCAGGTCAATATTCTGTATACCGCACCGACCGCCATTCGCGCACTGATGGCAGAAGGCGACAAAGCGATTGAAGGTACTGACCGTTCGTCGCTGCGTATCCTTGGTTCCGTTGGCGAGCCGATCAACCCGGAAGCGTGGGAGTGGTACTGGAAGAAGATCGGCAACGAAAAATGTCCGGTCGTCGATACCTGGTGGCAGACCGAAACCGGGGGATTCATGATCACCCCACTGCCGGGCGCTACCGAGCTGAAAGCCGGTTCCGCAACCCGTCCGTTCTTTGGCGTGCAGCCTGCGATTGTCGATAACGAAGGTAATCCGCTGGAAGGCGCGACCGAAGGCAACCTGGTGATTACCGACTCGTGGCCAGGCCAGGCGAGAACGCTGTTTGGCGATCACGAACGCTTTGAGCAAACCTACTTCTCTACCTTCAAGAATATGTACTTCAGCGGCGACGGCGCGCGCCGTGACGAAGATGGCTATTACTGGATTACCGGACGTGTGGACGATGTGCTGAACGTCTCTGGCCACCGTCTGGGAACGGCTGAAATCGAATCGGCGCTGGTGTCGCATCCGAAGATTGCCGAAGCCGCGGTGGTGGGAATTCCGCATAATATTAAAGGCCAGGCGATCTACGCCTACGTCACGCTGAATCACGGTGAAGAGCCGTCACCTGAGTTGTACGCCGAGGTTCGCAACTGGGTGCGTAAAGAAATTGGTCCGTTGGCAACGCCAGACGTGCTGCACTGGACCGACTCACTGCCGAAAACCCGCTCCGGCAAAATCATGCGCCGCATCCTGCGCAAAATCGCGGCGGGCGATACCAGCAATCTGGGCGATACCTCGACCCTCGCCGATCCTGGCGTCGTGGAGAAACTGCTCGAAGAGAAGCAGGCCATCGCGATGCCATCATAACAAAGTCCTGAAAATGCCGGATGGCGACGCGAAAGCGTCTTATCCGGCCTACAAATCTGACCCTACCCTCTCTTCACCGGGAGGGAAATATAAAAAACCTCCCCCAAAGGATTTCGTGTTACAGGAAGGCGGCAAGCGAGCACATCCCCAAGAGCATAGTTCACTATGTGACTGGGGTGGGCGAGTGCGGCCAACGAACCTGTAGCACGAAAGACGCAGGGGGACCTCTGGAGAGCTCTGTGATGAATGACCAAATTTATCAGCGGATAGAAGACAGTGCGCGTTTCAGGGAGTTAGTAGAAAAACGGCAACGGTTTGCCACCATTCTGTCCATCATCATGCTGGCAGTTTATATCAGCTTTATATTATTGATTGCCTTTGCGCCGGGATGGCTGGGTACTCCGCTACACGCGGGAACCAGCGTCACCCGCGGTATTCCGATTGGGGTCGGTGTGATCCTTATCTCCTTCATCCTGACCGGGATCTATATCTGGCGGGCAAACGGTGAATTCGATCGCCTGAACAATGCGGTTTTGCACGAGGTTAAAGCATCATGAAGAGAGTCCTGACGGCGCTTGCCGCCACGCTGCCCTTCGCCGCAAACGCGGCGGATGCTATTAGCGGTGCAGTCCAACGCCAGCCAACCAACTGGCAGGCGATTATTATGTTCCTGATTTTCGTCATCTTTACGCTCGGCATTACCTACTGGGCGTCTAAGCGCGTACGTTCACGTAATGATTACTACACCGCTGGCGGTAACATCACCGGTTTCCAGAACGGGCTGGCGATTGCGGGCGACTATATGTCGGCGGCATCGTTCCTCGGGATTTCCGCGCTGGTCTTTACCTCCGGTTATGACGGGCTGATCTATTCACTCGGCTTCCTGGTCGGCTGGCCAATTATCCTGTTCCTGATTGCTGAGCGTTTGCGTAACCTGGGTCGTTACACCTTTGCAGACGTTGCGTCTTATCGTCTGAAGCAAGGGCCAATCCGTATTCTGTCCGCCTGTGGTTCCCTGGTGGTGGTTGCGCTGTATCTGATCGCGCAGATGGTTGGCGCAGGTAAGCTGATTGAGCTGCTGTTTGGTCTGAACTATCACATCGCTGTCGTACTGGTTGGCGTGCTGATGATGATGTACGTTTTGTTTGGCGGCATGTTGGCGACCACCTGGGTACAGATCATCAAAGCCGTACTGTTGCTGTTCGGTGCCAGCTTTATGGCCTTTATGGTGATGAAGCACGTCGGCTTTAGCTTCAATAATCTGTTCACCGAAGCGATGGCGGTACACCCGAAAGGTTCAGCCATTATGAGCCCGGGCGGGTTGGTAAAAGACCCAATCTCCGCACTGTCGTTAGGTCTCGGCCTGATGTTTGGTACGGCGGGCTTGCCGCACATCCTGATGCGCTTCTTCACGGTTAGCGATGCCCGTGAAGCACGTAAGAGTGTGTTCTACGCCACCGGTTTTATGGGTTATTTCTATATCCTGACCTTTATCATCGGCTTTGGCGCAATCATGCTGGTAGGTGCTAATCCGGCGTACAAAGATGCTGCGGGCGCGCTGATTGGCGGTAATAACATGGCGGCGGTTCACCTGGCGAATGCGGTGGGCGGTAACCTGTTCCTCGGCTTCATCTCAGCCGTGGCGTTTGCCACCATTCTGGCGGTGGTTGCCGGTCTGACGCTGGCGGGCGCATCGGCAGTGTCTCACGACCTGTACGCCAACGTGTTCCGCAAAGGCGCCACCGAACGTGAAGAGCTGCGGGTTTCGAAAATCACCGTGCTGGTGCTGGGCGTGATTGCCATCGTGCTCGGCGTGCTGTTCGAAAACCAGAACATCGCATTCATGGTCGGCCTGGCTTTCGCCATCGCGGCGAGCTGTAACTTCCCCATCATTCTGCTCTCTATGTACTGGTCGAAACTGACCACGCGTGGCGCAATGTTGGGTGGCTGGTTAGGCCTGCTGACGGCAGTGGTGCTGATGATTCTTGGTCCAACGATTTGGGTCCAGATCCTCGGTCACGAAAAAGCCATTTTCCCGTATGAGTATCCGGCGCTGTTCTCCATCAGCGTAGCATTCCTCGGGATCTGGTTCTTCTCTGCCACCGACAACTCAGAAGAAGGCAACCGCGAACGCGAGCAGTTCCGTGCTCAGTTCATCCGTTCCCAGACCGGGTACGGCGTAGAACAAGGTCGCGCGCACTAACTTCCCTTCTCCTCCGGCTTTCGGGCCGGAGGATTACATCCTTTCTCAGAACATCAGCCTCGCCACCAGCGGTGCCACCAGCACCATTACCACGCCGGAAAGCATCATCACCAGGCTGGCAACGACCCCTTCCTGCTGACCGAGTTCATAAGAGCGTGCCGTGCCTGCGCCGTGCGATGCTGCGCCAAATCCTGCGCCTTTCGCCATCCCTTCACGAATGGAAAGCCGTAAAAACAGCACATCGCCGACCGCCATACCAAATACGCCGGTCACCACCACGAACAATGCCACCAGGTCCGGCTGCCCGCCCAACGGTTCTGCCGCCGCCAGCGCAAACGGTGTGGTGACGGAGCGCACCGCCAGACTGCGTTGGATCTCATCAGGCAACATAAACAGGCGCGCCAGCCATACGGAACTGGTGACGGCCACCAGCGTTGCCGTTACCACGCCCGCCGTCAGCGACATCCAGTGACGCTTAATCACGGCAAGGTTGTCATACACCGGAACGGCAAACGCGATGGTCGCTGGGCCTAACAACCACAGCAACCAGTGCGATTCACCGATATAGTTTTGCCAGGAGATATGGCCGAAGACCAGCATCAGCACCAGCAGGGCCGGGGTGAGAACTAATGGCATTAGGGGTAATTTACGAAAACGGCGATACAGGCGCTTATTGGCAAAGTAGATACCCAGCGTAATCACCAGACACAACACGCTTAACTGGAAATTACTCACGGTTTAGCCTGCGCATTTCATAGCGATACACTTTATCCACCACCCACGCCGTTGCGCCGAGCACCATCAGCGTACTGATCGCAATCACGGCAAATATACGCCAGCCATCAACCAGCAACAGCTGCGTGTAGTTCACAACGGCGACCACCGCCGGAACAAAAAACAGCAGCATTTCAGCCAGTAACCAGCGAGCACCTGCGCGAATCCAGTTCAGCGGGATAACCCGACAGACAATTAACGCCAGCATCAGCACCATCCCGACCAGGTTGGCAGGAAGCGGCAGATGCAGCCAGGAGACAAGATATTGAGCAAATACAAAGAGACCTGCATACAACAGAACCTGAACGGGAATCTGGAGTCGATGAATAACAGCAGGCGTCACGCGGCTTATCGCCACAGCCATGAGGGTATGTCCTTAAAAAATAGAGAGCGCCAGTATAGAGAGCCCCCGTCCAGGACTGAAATGAATTAAACTCATTGCAGGCATAGTCTTAAGGAATAATCATGGATATCAGAACGCTGCGATATTTTGTTGAGGTGGTTCGTCAGCAGAGCTTTACCCGCGCAGCGGAGAAGCTTTTTGTCACCCAGCCCACCATCAGCAAGATGTTGAAGAACCTTGAAGACGAGCTTAACTGCACGCTGTTAATCCGCGATGGTCGGCGACTGCTGTTAACCGATACCGGGCAGGTCGTTTTCGAACGCGGCCTGGCGATCCTTGCCGAGTTTCGCCAGCTTGAAGCGGAACTCAGTGACATAAATCACCTCAACAAGGGCGTGCTGCGCCTCGGTATCCCGCCCATGGTGGGGATGTTAATGGCTGGGCCGATCGGCCTGTTTCGCCAGCGCTATCCCGGCGTTGAGCTGAAGGTCTCTGAATTTGGCGGCTTAACCGTTCAGCAGGCGGTAATGAACGGTGACCTGGATGTCGCGATGACCGCGCTGCCAGTTGAAGAAGAGAGCGGTCTGGCAACCTTACCGCTTTTTAGCCATCCACTCTGCGTGTTGGTTCCTCGCTCCGGTCAGTGGACAACGTGCGAATCCATTTCCCCCGAGGCGCTGGCGGAACATCCGCTGCTTATCTACAACGAAGATTTCGCGTTGAGCCGCCAATTGCTTGAGCTGTTTAGCCAACACAACGTCAAACCCCGCATCGCGGTGCGCAGCGGGCAGTGGGATTTTCTGGCGGCAATGGTACAAGCCGGGGTCGGGATTGCCATTTTACCGGAGCCGATTTGCCAGCGGCTGGATAAGCAAACGTTGCGCTGGATCCCTCTGGAGAGTGACTTACGCTGGCAGTTGGGCATGATTTGGCGCGAAGGCGTGTATCTGTCGCACAGCGCCCAGGCGTGGCTCAAATGCTGTGAAGGGTTTTGGCTACCGCAAGCGTCGTAAAATGCCGGATGCGGCTAACGCCTTATCCGGCCTACATCGGTATGCCGGTGTTGCAGGCCTGATAAGCGTAGCGCATCAGGCACGTTCACCCGCATTAAAATCCATGATTTCACCTGCCCAATCTTGCGGGTACAAACCGTGCCTCACATCACGATGAAATGTTGAAAAAGGCCAAGCCTGTACCTGCTTTACCCAACCGTGCTTCACCGGGTTAATGTAAATATAATCAACATGCTGGCGATAATCATGTTCATCACGGATGGTGTGCTCCCAAAAGCGAGATTGCCAGATATGTCGGGAAGACAATGAGTGGGTGAAATGCTTCTTAATTTCCCGCCAGCGAGAGGAATAATCCGCATCATTGCCAGGTAACGTCCATATACAATGCATATGCTCGGGTAAAACGACCCACGCATTGATGCGAAAAGGCCTAACCTTATTGACCGCAGCGATTGCACACCGAAGCGCGTGAATGTTGGGAGTCAGAAGATGGCTTCGACGGTCCTGCAGATTTACCGTAAAAAACCAGGTTCCCCCATTGATGTAATTTCGTCGATAGTTGGACATGTTTCCCCCTTTCCTCAACCGTATGGAGAAAAGAGGGAATCGACAAGAGGGATGGATTCGTTCAGGAAAGCCGCTCGCAAATTACACGATGAATAATTTCTTGCAGCCAGTTGCGCGGCATTTGGCCCACCCTTCGCCGGATGCGGCTAGCGCCTTATCCGGCCTACATCGCTGTTGCCGGTCTTGTAGGCCTGATAAGCGTAGCGCATCAGGCACCCCTTCGCCGGATGCGGCTAGCGCCTTATCCGGCCTACATCGCTGTTGCCGGTTTTGTAGGCCTGATAAGCGTAGCGCATCAGGCGCTATCGTTTACTGATTCTCAATCAACAGCGCTTCCAGCAAATCCAGGTCGTGCAGTAGTTTTTGCAGCGTTTCATTGCTGATTTCACGCGTGGCGCGCAGGTGATAAAGCTCCGCGCGTTCTGAACGCAGCGCTGCCAGGCGGAAACGTCGCTCGAGGTTTTCTTCCTGCATCGAGCTTTCCACATCGTTGCGCCCGTCGGCGCGTCGGCGCAGGTTACCAATCACGCGTGAACTCACCTCGGTGAGCAACTGGTTATCGATGTTCTCTTCGGTGTCTGCGGCCAGTCGCTCCTCCATTTTCTGGATCGCGACAATCGCCACTTCTGCCGTGGCGGCGCGGGCAATACGTTCCTCTTTCTGCTGCTGCGAGTGGTCTGCCACTTCCAGATGTTGTAGCAGAATCGGCAGCATCACCACGCCAACAAACAGCGAGAACAGGATCACGCCTGCGGCAAGGAAGATCAGCTCATATCGCGCCGGGAAGCCGCTACCGTCCGGTAACAACAGTGGAATGGAGAGCACACCGGCGAGGGTAATGGCCCCGCGTACACCGGCAAAAGAGGCGATCATGATTTCACGCGTCGTCCAGGATCCAAACTCCATCGGTTTTTTCTTCAGGAAGCGCAGACTGAACTTTTTCATGGTCCACAGCCAGCCAAAACGCACCAGCATTAGCGCCACGTAAATCAGCACGACATCGGTAAACAGCATCCAGATTTCAACATTCGGATCGGCCTCAGCCGCCGCCAAAGAAGACTCCAGAATTCCCGGTAACTGTAGCCCTAACAGCAAGAAGACCATGCCGTTAAATACAAACTCCAGCATCGCCCAGGTACTGTTAGCACGTAAACGCATCGCCAGCGGCGCGCGGCGCATCACCCCGGAACGGGTGATCGTCATCCCGGCAGCGACCGCCGCGAGGATACCGGAAACGCCGATATGTTCCGCAATTAGGTAAGACGCAAACGGTAGCAGGAACAGCAGGACGATTTGCGTTGCCGGCTCGTCACCGCCCCAGCGGCTGAGAAAGCGCAGGGAGCGGCCGTACAGCCAACTGACGACAAAACCAGCCAGGATGCCGCCAATCGCCACTTTGAAGAACTCAAGCGTTGCGCCACCAACGGTAAACACCATCGTCCCCATCGCCACGGCGACGGCAAACTTCAGAGAGACCAGACCGGAGGCGTCGTTCATCAACGCTTCGCCCTGCAGGATACCCATGATTTTCTTCGGTATACGTCCCTCTCCCACAATGCCGGAAAGTGCGACGGCATCGGTTGGCGATAGCACAGCAGCCAGAGCAAAGGCTGGGATGAGAGGGATCCCCGGCACCAGCCAGTAAATCATAAAGCCAATGCCGACCACCGTGACCAGCACCAGCGCCAGCGCCAGGCCGAAAATCTCTCGCCCGTGCTCAAGAAACTCACGCGTTGGCGTCTTCCAGCCATCGGCAAAGAGCAGCGGCGGGATGAACAGAACCAGGAACAGCTCAGGATCGAATTCCACATGCAAACCAAACGTCGGCCACGCCAGCAAGGCGCCGATGGCGATCTGCATAAGAGGTAAAGGAAGTTGGAAGGGCAATACGCGAGTAAATACCCCCGACAGCGAGACCACAAGGGTCATGATGAGTATGGTGAAAAAGATTTCCATGCGTTCCCTGTTTGCGATGTTTCTTATGATTGCTAATGAGAGGCGTCGTGCCTCAATTCTATCTAATTGAGAGTAACGCAAAAGACAACGAGTGTGTTCTGAAAATGAAAACGGGCGGCCAAAGCCACCCGTTTTTAGGATCATCAGGAAATCAGAATCAGATAGCCCAACCGCCGGCGTAGAAGGCCACCAGCGCGATGGCGATCACCACGGTGCCGATGTTCAGTTTGCGCCATTCACCAGAAACGATGCGGCCAATTACCAGGGTAGCAAAGCCAATCATGATGCCGGTAACGATGTTACAGGTCAGCACGATAAATACGGCCGTAACCAGTCCTGCCATTGCGTCGACAAAGTCAGCGAAATCGATTTTCGCAACATTGCTCAGCATCAACAGACCCACATACATCAGCGCAGGTGCCGTTGCGTACACAGGTACAAGATAAGAGAGCGGAGAGAGGAACAGAATCAGCAGGAACAACACGCCAACGGTGATCGCTGTCAGGCCAGTTTTACCGCCTGCCGCCGTACCCGCTGCGGATTCAATGTAAACCGCCGCCGGAGCTGCACCCACCAGACCAGAGAACACACTGCTCAGGGAGTCAGTGGTCAGCGCCTTGCCACCGTCGATAATCTGTCCGTCTTTATCCAGCAGATTCGCCTGTCCGGCTACCGCGCGGATGGTTCCGGTTGCATCGAAGACAGCGGTCATGACCAGCGCCAACACGCTCGGCAGGACAATCGGGTTCAGTGCCCCCATGATATCCAGGCTGCCGATCAGCGAATTGCCGTTTTCATCACTCAGAGACGGCATGGCAAAAATGCCGGAGAAATGCACGGCCGGGTCGAAAATCAGACCAACCACAGAAATACCGATAATGGTCAGCAGAATGCCACCCGGTACTTTCAGTTTTTCGAGGCCAATAATCACCGCCAGACCAATTAACGACATAATGACCGGGAAGGTATCGAAGTCACCCAGCGCAACCGGCAGGCCGTCCAGCGGGTTCTTAATTACCAGACCGACACCGTTTGCCGCAATCAGCAGCAGGAACAGGCCGATACCAATCCCCGTACCATGCGCAACGCCCTGCGGCAGATTGCGCAGGATCCAGCTACGGATACCGGTCGCGGAAATGATGGTAAACAGGACACCCATCAGGAACACCGCACCCAGCGCAACGGGCACGCTAATATGTTGGCCCAGCACCAGGCTGAATGCGGTAAATGCGGTCAGAGAAATGGCGCAACCAATTGCCAGCGGCAGGTTTGCCCACAGGCCCATCACAATAGAACCGACGCCCGCGACCAGACAGGTCGCCACAAATACAGCAGCAGGTGGGAACCCGGCTTTACCCAGCATCCCCGGAACCACGATAACGGAGTAGACCATGGCCAGGAAGGTCGTTAATCCGGCAACGACTTCCTGACGAACGGTACTGCCGCGGAGCGAAATTTTAAACCAGGCGTCGAGTGAACCGCCGGTACGCGCTGAAGGCGTAGACATAGAAAACATCCCCTGAGAGTTTATTTTTTCGTCATTATGCGTGCTGGACAATCCACTGCCTGCTAAACGTTTTCTCCATGTGCCAGGTTTGCGTCAATAGGGGTGTCGCAAAAAAGCAAACGTTTAGCTCCGCGCATAAAAAACGGGTGGTAAAAAAAAGCAAACGATTATCCAGCGATCATACGCTGGTTTTCAACTGAACTTTGCCGCTTTTTACTCATTTCTTCTTATAACGCGCAAGAAATAACCAGTCGATGCGCAAACGTTATCGTCAATGCGCAATTTGGCAACAAATTTCGCGGAGTTATTACAATATCGACGTGTTTATTTCGCGCAACTCGCGCAAGAAAACAGGTGCAGATGCGTAAAATTTTTTGGCTAAAAAATCACCATTTCACTGGCAAATGGAGGGAGGTGGCTTACACTTACATTATCAACACAGGCCGGAACCTCCCCTAATGTGCTCGACTGAGGGGTGTTGATGTCGGGGGAAACCCTCCCGTGAACCAGCGGGATAGAGTGAAAGACAAAGACCGGAACCAAACTAAAGCGCCCTCTGTGGCGCTTTAGTTTTATATCCTTCATACCCGTCACATATTTTAAACCAATTAATCATCTTCCAGCAGGCGCGCTCCGGTCCCCTGCTCGCCAAGCTGATCGCCAGGGTTACGCAACGGGCAATCGCTACGTGACAAGCATCCGCAACCAATACACCCATCCAGCTCATCACGTAGCGCCACCAAAGTATGGATGCGTCGGTCCAGTTCTTCACGCCATTGCGAAGAGAGCTGCTTCCACTCTTTGGCACTAAGCGAATGCCCCTCAGGTAATACCCCTAACGCGTCACCGATCGTGGCCAGCGGGATCCCGATGCGTTGAGCAATCTTGATTATCGCGACGTAACGCAACACATCACGTTTGTATCGGCGCTGATTGCCGCTGTTGCGCATGCTACTGATTAACCCTTTGCTTTCATAGAAATGCAGGGTCGATACCGCCACGCCGCTACGTTTGGCGACTTCACCTGGTGTGAGCAGCGCTTTTATCCGGGGTAATTTCTTTTCCATAAATCGCTTTACCTCAAGTTAACTTGAGGAATTATACTCGCCCACAGACAAAACGACGAATCGAATACTGAGAAAGAGGCAGCCCTATGTCCCATCAGCAGATTATTCAGACCCTTATTGAATGGATTGATGAACATATCGATCAACCGCTGAACATTGAGGCGGTGGCGAAAAAATCAGGTTACTCGAAGTGGTATTTACAAAGAATGTTCCGCACGGTGACGCGCCAGACCTTGGGTGACTACATCCGCCAGCGTCGGCTTTTGCTGGCCGCCGTTGAACTGCGGACAACTGAGCGACCTATTTTTGATATCGCGATGGATCTTGGTTATGTGTCGCAACAAACCTTCTCGCGTGTGTTTCGCCGCGAATTTGATCGTACTCCCAGCGACTACCGCCATCGTCTGTAAGATTATTGCCCGCTCTGCGTCAGTATGGCGGGCGACCGTTGTATCCAGTGCATGAACTCCTGCGGCGGCAGCGCCTTCGCAAAATACCAGCCCTGACAATACTGTACGCCGCGTTCAAGCAGCCATTCGATTTGCTCCTTCGTTTCCACCCCTTCCGCAATCGTCTTCAGGTGTAAGCTTTGTGCCATCTCAATAATATGTTCGGCAATCAAGTGACTGGTGCTGTTAGTGGACAACGTGCTAATAAACGATTTGTCGATCTTCAGGATATCGACATTCAGCGCTGACAAATTATGCAGATTGGAATATCCCGTGCCAAAATCATCAAATGCCACTTCATAACCCGCTTTGCGGAACGCCTGGATTACGGGGGTCATTTTATGTACATCTATGAACCCACGCTCGGTCACTTCGACTTTAATTTGCTGGGCCGCCACGGAGTACTCACGATTTTTGTCGTTAATCAGAGCAATCAATCGGGATGAATGAAAGTCAGAAGCGGAAAGGTTAATCGATATAGAAAGCTGAGGATGCGCCGAAAGAAAATACCCCAAATCGTTGAACACCTCTTCAACGACATAATCCGTGATCCGCTCAATCATTCCCTCTTTTTCAGCCAGCGGAATAAACTCCGTCGGGCTCATCACCTCACCTTTACAGCCCGGCCAGCGCAGCAGAGCTTCAGCACCAACACATTGCCCATTCTTAATATCAATAATCGGCTGGTAATGCAGGCAAAGCTGACGTTTTTTGATCGCGCGTTTTAGCAAACGCCGAGGGGATAAGTATTCCTGGCGCGTGCGCCACCACATTAGCAATATCAGGATGCTGCAGATAATCCCGAAGGGGATGGTTAATACCGCCTCGTGATAGAAAATCTGACTTACTCGGTTGTCTGAGGTCGACACAATAATCGCAATTGGACGTTTTTCAGAATGCACGATGGTGTAGAAGCGATCGTCTTGTTGAAAGGTCGAGGCTTCACCGCGTATGAGCGGCGCGAACTGCGCAATATTTGCCGCTTCGCTGGCAGAGAAAAACGTATCTGTTACTGTGTCATACACGCCCCAGGAGAGATCCGGATCATCTGACATGACTTCGCTGTAGGACAATGGATTGATGACTGCGACGTAGTTCCCGCGTTGCATGTACGTCATTCTGTAGCCAGCGAAAAAAGGGGTATCGCGGTAGTAATAGATGGCGATATCCGGCGTACGTTTATAGTCAGGTGTCGGCATAATATAAGTAACAGGCGGCGTCATAGACGTAGAGCACAAAAAATGATCGCCCTGCGCATAAATTAGCTCACTGATATATAAACGACCGCGAATAATATTTAGCATACTTTTCTGATGTGCCGGGGTACACATCTTACCCTGATACAACTGGGCCATATCACGCGCCAAATCAGCTTGTAGGATCACCAATTCTGTTTTATTTAACACCAGTTGAGCAAAAGAGCGGAGTTGGCTATGGGTTTCGGTCATCGCCCGGATGTGCGCAAACCATATCGCCAGCACCACGGGGAACAATACCACCATGAATGTTCCCAGGAACTTCAGCATCTTGCGTCGCGCACTGTGATTCATGTCAGCCCTATTTCCCTGTTTCGTATATGCCAGAACCCATCAAGGCAGGATGCTATAAACACCGACTGATTAAGTTGCATGAATCTATCAGTATTAGCAACAGACTTCTCTATGTAAAAGTCTGATAATAGTTGATGATGATATTATTTTTCCGTAAGGCAAACTTAAAGTTATGCTTATTTCATAACGTTATTATCCCCACGGAGTAATTTTTTATGAGCATTATCCTGGCTGCATTTAAGAAATTCATTAAATTTTTTTAACGTTTAATTTAGGATAAATATAACAAGTAGATTAAATGTATGTTTAAAAGATGGTTATTTATTATCAACTCTTCATTAAACAAAACCACACATTTAGAGTGGTTATAAGCCTGCAAAAATAACGGCCAATACTGGTGAACAAACGACCAGATGTGATATAGTTCACAAAAATCATGTAACAGAAACAATGTTTCATTCATGTTATTGCCCGTCGATAGCCAGAGTATCACACCCTCGGTGAACACCCCCGCGCTGTCCTGGGCATCCAGACTTTCTGAGGACGTTTTTCATGGCGACAATAACAACTGGCGTGGTTCTTCTGCGGTGGCAACTACTCAGCGCGGTGCTGATGTTTTTAGCCAGTACGCTCAATATCCGTTTTCGTAAATCAGATTATATTGGCCTGGCCGTCATTAGCAGCGGTTTGGGGCTGGTTTTTGCCTGCTGGTTTGCGACTGGATTGCTCGGCATAACCCTGGTGGATATGTCCGCTATCTGGAAGAACATTGAAACCGTAATGGTTGACGTGATGAGCCACACACCGCCAGATTGGCCGATGGTGTTGAACTGATAACAAAATTGCATATGGCTACCCCAGTCTTGAGGTAGCCATTATTTTCAGCGTAGCGCAGTGGGATTAGAACGGTAGTTCACATAACACAACGCAAAAACATCTCAAGCCACTGAAAATATTGACTTTTACTGTAACAACAACCCAATCTTGTTAAGTTAAGCTCAATATTGTCAACATTCTGGGCTAGTGCTATGGGATTGCTACCCGCTAAACGTAAAGATAATAACTTGACACTTTCAGCGACAGCACCCGTTCAACAAAAAACCAAACGGGGCTTGGAGTACCCGGTTGGTCATGCCTCTCTCCAATGATTATGTAAGAGTACCCTAGAGGGATTGTCTCCTTAGGTTAATATATTGCTGTTTTGGGCCAGCTACCATTATAGCCAGCAAGCGCTGACGATAAGTAAAGAGTACAACAGACGCCCAGACGAGTAAAACTCTGTAATTGCCCTTTTGGGGTGAAAAAGATTCCATGTTAGGGAATAGAGTAAAAGTATGCTGATTCGATGGTAAGTGGGGTAACAAGCTTTATTCAGCCAAGGAAAAATTGGTTTTACTTCTCTTTGATGGTTAAAATACCCACACATACTGTTCTAGGAAAAACTTTCACATGTGAAAGTTTTTCAGCTCAACCCAAAGGCCGAAAAAATGAGCAGAAAATTAGAAGATATCATTGCAGAACAACCTCAAGAGCTCGTTGATTCCGCAAAAGAAATCGCTTCGAGGCAGCTAATCCATATCCATTTAATCGAGTTACTAGAACGTATCGGGGCTGATGCAGGCTGCCACATTGATAACTGCACAATCGATAGCCTACAGAGACTGAAGCAGCTTGTTGCATCAGCAGGAGGAAAACTTCGCCTTCATGTCGATCTACCGGATGGTTCAAATCACGGTTTTAAGCTGTGACCCTAGAACTTTCACATGTGAAAGTTAATACTACATTTAGTTTAACTACCAGTCACATATAAGTCTGACACGGAAAGCTAGCCCCTAAAAGGGTGCACTCTGATTTATGTGAACACCCAGAATTTCACACGTCGAGCTCTGTTTTGTGTTCATAGTGGCTTCTTTATGAGCACCAAATTACACGCAAAATACGTAAATCCTTAATAAATCCAACTGTTGTGTGCTAAAGGCATTCGGTTTAACAAATCACGGCGCTCTCGCCAATCAGGCAGTAATCTATCCATGTGCGCCTTAAATTGCTCATTATGATTACGCTCTAGCAGATGCACCAATTCATGTACCAATATGTACTCTAGACATTCGGGAGGCTTTTTCGCGAGCTCTAAATTTAGCCAAATGCGCTTTGCCTTAATATTGCAGCTACCCCATTTGGTTTTCATCTTTTTGACTCCCCAATCGGCAGCTGTAACGCCGATCTTGTCCTCCCAAACAGGCAGTAACTCAGCGATTCGCGCTTTAAGTGCATCTCGATAATATGAGTTCATTACCAGCGTCTTGTTCTCAAGCGTTGTTGCGGGATTGACATATAAATGCAATCGACCACGACCTAGCTTGATTTCATGCTTTCCGGAACGCTCAATAAGATTCAGACGATAACGCCTGCCCCACAGGTAATGACATTCACCGCTAACCATTGCTCGATCAGATTGGCGAGGTTGTTTGGCAAAATCACTCTGCTGTTTCTTGATCCAAGGAATGCGGCTGATCACTGCCATACGGATTGCGGTTTCTGTCATAGATTCAGGAGCAGAAACACGCACACGCCCATCAGGTGGCAACACGCTGATATGAAGGTTTTTAATTGCCTTACGATTTAACTGCATCGCAATAGAACCAATTTCTACCTTAGGCATCAATGGTACTCTTTTTGCGCTTTTGCCAATTCCATTACACCCTGAATATCCACATCATACCCCGTCGTTTCTTCTCGCACCGCATTGGCAATTTCTCGCTCCTTAAAGCGATCTCCCACCCAATCCGCTTTTTTGGTATAACGAATGGCACTATCTATTTTGGTAGCCAGCACTTCATCTTGACCAAAATTATCGTAAAACGCGCGTTTTGGATTAGAGTCCATCGATGGCGGATAGTTAGCCGCTGTCTGCTCCGGACGTATAACCTTACGAGACAACTCGCGGATTTTTTCCAAATACTCTTGATATTCAATCGCTTTTTGGCGACGAAGCTCAATCAGCTCATCCAATAACACCGACATTTGCTCGTAATACTTAGGGTTAACCGGGTTTTCATCAACGATGGTTTTACGCACGTTATTTTCGATGGTTTCGGCCATGGCTTCCTGATTCTTACGAATACTTTCAGGCAAAGCCTCCACGGCATCAGCACCTTTTTCGACAATGAGCTCAATAAGCCCCAGCTCTTCAAAATCCATCAGTACTTCGCTGTCATCCGCACGAATATACATATCTAACAAGTGGCGCATGGCAGGCTCAAAGCGTTTCATTTCTACCAAATCGCCACTGGCCAGTTTTACTTCGTCACGGACTTTTTCAAAATGAGCAACTTCTGCTCTTATCAAGTCTACATCTTGCGCAGAATAGCCTGCATCAGGCATTTCATTGGCGATATTGGCGAACGCACGCAGCAGTTTGGCAACGTTCTGATAAAGCGTTAAACGCAGTGCTTCTTTCTCGGTGAGCTCGTCTTGGTTCAGACCTGACTTACCACAAAAATAATAAATGTAGTCTTCCGTATTGCGTGGCGCTTTTACCGGCTCACACAAGGCGCGCACCATTTCCAGCGCATTATCCAAATCGAGCTTGGCTTGCTCTAAACGATCTTTCAGCAGCCCTGCAACGTCTTCCTTGTCATAACCATCAAATGCGCCTTGAGTATAATCAGAAATCGCTTTATCCAACGAGTGGAACAGATCTTTGTAATCAATGATGTAACCGTATTCTTTATCATCGCCATCCAAGCGGTTCACGCGGCAAATGGCCTGAAACAGATTGTGATCAGCCATCTGTTTGTCGATATACAAATAGGTAGCCGAAGGGGCGTCGAAGCCAGTCAGCAACTTATCGACCACGATGAGCAAGCGCATTTGTCCTGGCTCATCAATAAATTGCTTTTTAACTTCTTTTTCAAACTCTTCAACGCGATTTGCGGCCTTGTCTTCCGGTTGCTCGAAGTAATCCGCAAGCATTTTGCGGTAAATATCGTATTTAAAGAGCTTTTCCGTTAAACCCTCACCGGTTTCTTCCCCTTTAATGCTTGCAGCGGTCGGCTGAAAACTGGTGACAATAGCCACCTTACCGGCTAAATCTGTTTGGCTGAACATTTCATAAGCTTTACAAGCTTGATAGACACTAGAGCAGACCAACATGGCATTGCCGTAGCCATCCATCAGGCGTGGCTTAGTGTCCATATCCAGTAAGATATCGTTCACAATTTGCTGCAAACGCGATTTACTGGACAGCACCTTTTGCATGGTGCCCCATTTCTGTTTCAACTGGGTTTTCGCTAATCGAGATAAGCCGCGAGTTTTGGCTTCAAACCATTCATCGACCTTTTTCTGCGAAGTGACATTTTGGTCGATATCTCGTGCTTCATAGCGTAAATCAAGCACCACACCATCGGCCACGGCTTCATCAAATTTATAGGTATGAATGTAAGGGCCAAATACCTCAACCGATTTTTTCTTGTCTTTCTTCATCAAGGGCGTGCCGGTGAAGCCGACAAACATGGCTTCTGGCAGGATGGATTTCATCGCCTCGTGCAACTTGCCCGATTGAGTACGGTGACACTCGTCCACAAACACAAACAAATCGCCTTTGGCTTTAAAGTCCGATGGTAGCGATTTCTTTAACTCGGCAATAAACTCATCCGTCGCGGTATCGTTTTCCGAATCAGACTGCCGACCAAATTTATGGACTAAAGAGCAAACCAACCAAGGGTTGGGCTGATTGAGCGTCGCCACCAAATCGGCACCGCTTTTGGTGCGATAAATATCTTCCTCAACACCAGTGAACACCTTTTCAATCTGCTCATCCAGCTCAGTGCGATCGGTCACGATCAATACACGGGCGTCTTTGACATTTTCGCGTACCCATTTGGCCAGCCACACCATAGTGAGGCTTTTACCAGAACCTTGCGTGTGCCAAATAATGCCGCCTTCTCGCCTTGCGATATGGCGTTTTGCCGCTTCAATACCAAAGAACTGATTATGACGACAGGTCTTTTTAATACCCGCATCGAAAACAATAAAATCATGGACAATTTGCAGAAAGCGCGCTTTGTTACACACGCGGCTCAGATGGAAATCGAGTTTATGGTTATACCCGTTTTCTATCTCTTCTTTCCATTCAAGATAGTGCTTCTCTGGTGTTTCAATGGTGCCGTAACGCAAGCCTTGTGTGTCGTTACCCGCCATCACCAATTGCATGGTGGTAAAGAAGTTACGGATAAAATCTTTCTTCTGATTGTCGAGGTTCTGGCGAATACCTTCGGAAACCGACACAGAAGAGCGTTTCAGCTCAATCACACCTAGCGCGATACCATTGACATACAGCACAATATCTGGACGCTTTTTGTTCTCGCCCTTGATAGAGACTTCTTCGGCAATGGCAAAATCGTTTGCTTCTGGGTTTTTCCAGTCAATCAGCCACACGGTTTCGTTTAAGTGACCTGCGCCTTCTTTATCTTTCACGCCGTAACGCAGCAGGCGATAAACCTCTTTGTTGGCGTAATAGAGCTTTTTACCTTCGCCCAGCGCTGCTGCCGTATCCAATTGGCGAATAGCACGATTGATCAACGCCTCGCTGACACCGCGTTTTTTTAGCCAATTAACGAGGATATCCACTTCAATATTTTTATTATTAGCGCGATCCTGCCAATCGCCTAAATAGCGATAACCTAAGTCAGTTTGAAAAAACTGAACGATACGATTTTGGGTAGCGCGCTCACGCTGACCAACGTTACTCATTCTAACATCCTTATTCTATGCGTCTTTTGATAATGGCTTTAAACGCATTGCCAGCCCTGTCGTCAATAAACTCAATGTCTGGATAGGCTTTTATCGCTCGTTTTATGCCGCTCCCCAAGCCCCTATATGGCAACACTTTTGGGGCAAATGAGGCCAAAATTGGGTTTCTAACATTCGAGTTACCCATTTTGATATTTTCTATCGTTAAGTTATTGGGCAAGTGACCAGGGCTCACGATTTCAATTCGATCAGCAAACACCAAAACCTTAATCGGCGCGGATACAAAGTAATCGCGATGAATAAGCGCATTGGCAATAAGCTCTTCAAGCACGATTCGCGGAATTTCAGGCTCGCCGACTGAGTTGAAGCCTTGTTCATTCTGCACATGGCGAATGTTAGCCAACACAAAACCCAGAACCTTTTGGAAAACATCCGATAGCTTGCCGTTAATATCCTGGCTGTCGATATAATGCTCGTCTTCGATATCAACACCCGGAAAAGCCACCGCTTTTACAATAAAAACGGGTAAGCGTATTTGTGGACGTGACGCAAACAGCAAAGTGCCGCAGATGTTAAGCTGCCCGTTCTTTGCCAAATTCATGTTTTCAAGCAGTTGAACACGGGATACGTCTTGGTCTTCAACTCGTTCGCCGTACTCCCTTTCAAAAAATGCGTCAAAAAACTCTTGGTCTACGTCTGTAATAGAACTACCGTTCACAGATATCTCATCCGCATGGACCAACGCAGATGATTGAAACATTCTCAACAGCTCTTCTCGCGCACTGACTTTGGATTTGTTAGCGCTATTTTTTACCCATACATGTAGGTTGCCATCCATATAAGGCTTGCTTATGCCTTCAGGCACATCAACAACCATCACCATACCACTGGGTAAAGCAACATTTTCCGTGGTAACGGAAATCGGTGGTTTTACATCCTTGGCTGCATTAGAAACGAGCTGGTTGATGCGTCCCATATCGTCAACGGTTAGCCCTTGAATGTCACCGTCATCAGTAACCCCGATCAACAATAAACCGCCTTTAGAATTACTGAATGCCGCCAACTCCGGCACCAAACTCTCAGCTCGGGTAATATTTTGTTTAAACTGATGCCTTGAATCTTCACCGTTGGCAATAATCGCTAAGAGTTCTTCGGTTTCCATGCTTCATATACCTGCTTACGTTTCTCGAAGGCTTCGGCACCACCTTCCATAATACTTACAATGCGTTGCTGAACGTCAGCACAGTCAATGCTGCCGTTAACTAACGCGATATGGTCATCTTGATACTCACAGGCAATCACCTGTTCCGCATCACCCAGCACCGGAATATTGGCGTTGTGTGTCGCAAAGATAAACTGAGTAGAAGGTTTAAGCTCTCTAATCAGCTTGATGACATCGTCATAGATGGTTTGGTTGTCCAAATCATCTTCTGGCTGATCAATGATCACCACGTCGTTTTCTTGCTGACTTAGCACAAACAGCATCAACGCCGATGCCCGTTGCCCCAACGAGTGGTGCGCCAGTGCTTTGCCGTGATACTCGATAGTAAATACATTCGGCACTTGCCAGGTTAACAAGGCTTCTAGGTTGTCTTCAAAATACTGCCAGAAGGTATCAAAAGACCCGCTAAGCGTGCTTTTCAGCTTTTCAACGTCGCGATAGGCCGCTGCGAAATCACTGTATTCATCCACCACACTTTGCAACGTTGCTTCACGAATACGGCTCCCGCGATACAAGTCTTGAATGTGCTTAAGCATGGCAGCCTTATTCGCTTTAAATTGCGGCACAATTTTAAGGGGCGAATCAACCCGATTGATTTTGTTCAGTACCTGCTCAATAGTGCGGTACTCCTCCAGCCATAAATCATTAAGCTGCGCTAATTCACGCTCTAGGGATTGATTCAAATCTGCATACTGCTGCTCGCTTTTGGCGAGTATGGCTAACATTTGATCGGCTTGGTCTAATAGGCTTTTAAGCTGCTTAAACTCTTGCGGGCTAATTGCCTGTGCACCGGCTTGCTTAAGCTCGGTGGCCAGTTTGCGTTCAATCTCGGCAAACTCTTCTTTTAGCGCCTGCTTTTGTTGTACAAAGCCAGCTAGCTTCTGCTGTAATAGTGCAACCGTATTGTGACCATTGAGCACTGTTTGCTTGATGCCATCAAAGCCAGTAATCAACTGCTGGTAGGTCGCAAAAAAGTCATCAAAAAATATCTGATTCTGGGCAGATTTATACAAAGCCTGGTTTTTTAGCTCATCTTCAAAACTGGCCACAAAACTATTGAGTTCGGAAAGATAATGCTCAGCACCTTGAATGACTTGTTGTGCTTTTCGTTCATCCCGCTCAAAGTCAATTTGCTTTTGTAGCTTAGTTTCAACACCGTGTTGCTGATAGAACTTGAGCTTAAATTCGACATCTTGCTTTTTCTGCAACCATTCTTGCTTTTGCGTTGCCGCTCGGGTAAGACGCTTAATCTGATTAATCGCATCCACCACCCGCTGCCGGCCCTGCTCAATTTTTTGTCGAACGGGCACCAGCGCTTCGCCAAGCAACTTTTCAATCAAATCTTTTTCAAAGCCAGCGCCTGTGCTGGAAAGATCTTTCTGGCCAAAGTAGATCGGCTGATGCAATACCGTTTCACGCACCGACACGCCGGGTTGCAACTGACCATTCACATACACATCGGGGCGCTCACCCAAAATGCGGCGGATTTGATAGGGCTGACCACGGCGGTCAATGGCGTCGATGGTAATTTTTCCGCCACTACGCAGTAAGTGTTTTACCAGTCCCTCTTTGTATTCCACATCCGACGACTTATCGCCAAAGGGAATATTCAGTGCGTAACGTACCCCCTCAAGCACGGATGATTTACCACTGCCTCGAATGCCAATCAGGGTATTAAGCTCAGGCGAAAGGCAGATTTCTGTACCACCTAAAGTACCAGCACCTTCAAAACGGATTTTTTGAATATAAGAATGTTTATAGCTAGGCAGCTCGGCGCGGACTCGGGAGGCTTTATCGCGCAACGCAAACTTGACCGCCTCAAAACTGAATGAGCCTAATTTCAGGTAACTGGCTTTTTTACGCTCTGCCATTTGAGTTAGCTGTTTGGCATCACACCCTTGCACTTCAGCCGGATAGAGATTACCTAACTCTTGCTGGATTTTTATCCGCTTATCATGCGTATCTACTTTCTGAAAAGCTAACGCTCTGCGTCGTACTGTCGCATTATCAAATAGCTCTTTGATGCGTCCCGGAGCAAGACCACCCCATAAGCCATTTGGTGCTTCAACATGAGCGAATACCAAGAAATAATCCTTGTTGTACCCGTCCAATACTTTAATGGTTTCCAAAATATCGTGGTTCGAGCGTGCATTTTCTTGTTCAAAGTTTGCTTGGCCTGCGAATGTCACACTAAGAAAACTTTGGATGTAATTCTCATTTTCTTTGTTATTAATCCACTCATCCGAAAATACCACCAAGGTATGCACACCAGCCTGACCATCTTTGATGGATAACTCAATGCCCGGCAACAAACCAATGCCTGATTTTTTGGCTTTCTTGCGCAATGCCTTAAATTCATCTGCATCAAATTTATTGTGGTTGGTGATAACCCCAAGACCAATGCCCGCATTCGCAAGCGCCGCAACATACTGGTTAGCATAGTCATTTTCTTCACCAGTATAAGTAAACTCTTTATCAGCGCGAGTATGGAGGTGGAAGTCTGCCTTTAACCAGCGGCTTCCGTATGCAAATACAGATTCACTCATGAATAACCTCCTTTGATGGCTTGATTAACCGCGTTTTACCCGTCAGTAGCTCTTGCATCATGCCTTGTTTGATTTGGTGGGTTTTACCAAGGCGTTGTTCCAGTGCCTGAATCTCAGCGTCCATATCGGAGAGAATGGTAGCGATGGAGATTTGTTCTTCGAGACTTGGTACGGGAATACAAACAGACGAAAGATTATTTTTAGAAATGCCATAAACCTTCATACCAGTCGCCAATCGATCAAAAGAGCTTTTCACTGCTGGGATACTATGTAAATAGCCTCGAAAACCGTCTGCAAGCACTTTCTCTTTATCACGTAATAGGAATGTGTGTAGACCCGCAACAAGCTGTTTATCTCCGACATTAAAGACTTCAACGGTTTTGCCAATGCCTTCGTAGTCTTCAGAGGCATCTGCCATAATCAAATCCCCATCCATGACGAATGCAGAGCTGACGATATTCTTAGATATTCGCGGTAACCTTTCCTTATTTAAGTCGAGCTTATTGTTCCATTCGGTATGAATATCACCGTAGTGGACATACCCAAAATCACCGTCTTCAGACAAGTCAGCTCGTGAATTAGTTGAGGTTGATAAAAAGGTAAATACTTCACCGTATGTCTTAACCTCCCAATCCTCCGGTATTTCTCCCAACTCACTTGGTTTGGTGCCTTTGGGCGTGCCATCGTCGCGCAACGCAAATTGCGGCAGGCGGGCGCGGCCGGTGAGGAGTTGTTGCATGGTGGCGGTTTTGATGGCCTGTTTTTTGGCGATCAGTTTTTCCAGCTCGCTGATCAGCGCATCGACATCGGATAGGGCGTTCGCGATGACGGTTTGTTCGTGTTTGGCTCTTGGATATGGAACCTCGAAGTGAAGCAAATCACCAACATTGATATGCTTCATTGTTGTGCCAGTTTCGAGTTCTTTAAGCCTCGATCTACCTTTCTGAGAATTTAAATAATACGAGAAGTACTGAGGATCGTATGTCTCTTTCTTAAAACGACTAATAATCAAGGCATGACAGTTCGCACCCTCTAAATCCTGCGGCACAATTGTAACTAAACCTACATCGCCAGTTTGCACCATCAGAACATCACCTTCGCGCAAACATGATTTTGAGTTCTTCTTGTGAAACTCAGGCGTGACTCGTTTTATACCATTGAAGTTAAAGCTATTTTCCTCAACGTTATATCCTTGGATATATGTAACACCATCATCACTATCTGTGTAGTGAGTTTTCGCAGTACCAACAAAACCGTTAGTCATTAAGCTAGTCATTCTCGATAGCGGTGAAACATCCCAATCCTCTGGAATTACTCCAATGTCAGTTTGTTTATATCCAACGGGCACAGCATTCGAAGCCGCTTCCGCCAGATACTTCGGACTCACTTCAGCCACTCCATTACGTCGGCTATCCATGCCGCCGCCCTTCGGGCCGCCGCAAGCGGCGTTCGCTGTTTTTGAAGAAAGAGGTTCTCCCGAAAAATTTGTCATAGCGCCCACTCCAAGCCCATGGCTTTTAAGTGACCTGCCACTTTATCGCTGAGGTTCTCTACCGATTGGGTGATGGTTGGCAGTGGTTCGCTGTAGCGTTCTTCCAACTCTTTGACACGATTCGCCATTTGCTGTGTCACGCGCTCGATTTCGGCGACGATATTGCTTTCAAGCGTTGCCAGCCATTTGTCGTTCACAATCAGAGTTTTGATCTCATCGTTGCTAAGTTTGGGGTATTGCTTAAACACCGCTAAATCGAGAGCTTCTTGCGCTTCTTTTAGGGCTTTTTTAGCATCGGCCTCGGCATCAAAGAGCTTTTTGGTTTGTTTTAGCGCGGCTTTTTCATCTGAGTCGGTGGTGAGTTTCAAACGTGCCGTGACTGTGGCTTTGGTGACTTTGTCTTTGTCATTCAGCGCATCATTCAGCAAACCGTCGTCGCCTGATGAAGAGTTTTCCTCAATAAAACTTTCTAGCGCTTGGCTGGCGCTATCAAGTAGCGATTGCAGGCTACCCACTTTGGCTTGTTCAGCGGCAAAAAACCGCGCCACGATTAACGCCGGAGGAATAAGTTCAGCTTTGTATTTGGCTTTGCCAATCATTAGATCAGGTGTTTCTTTGAGCTTCTCACCTTTTTTAACGACTAGCTCACGCAACACCTTGCCCGCTGACCAGCCGTCTTGCACTAGCACATACACATCGTCTTGCATGCTATCCGCCCAGTAATCCATCAGGATCTGGTAGATGTCGTATTTACCGAGCAGTGGCGTTTGCGCATAGCTTTGCAACAGGTCTTCGCTGATACGATGGATAATCTGTTTAGGCAGCTCACCTTGTTCAATGGCGTGCAGGTTTGAGCGCTGCGCCCATTCGGTAAAGGGCATTAAGCTTTGTGCGGCGAAGGTTTTGAACTCGTCATGGTTCAGAATAGTACTTTTCACTTGTGAGGCTTTTACCAAGGCCTCACTATAGCCCTCGCGCGCGGGTTTGAACAAAGTTGCTCGAATACTCGGGAAGACTTGCCAGAAGCGCTCTAAGGCATCAATGTCGCGGTTTGGAATACCGCCTTGAAGATGAGCGCTTAAGTCGTGTAAGTCTTCCGGTTCGCTGGAGTCGATATAACGTGGAATATTGAGGTTGTAGTCGTTACCGGCGATTTCACTGAGCGGCACCATACGGGAGTAGCGCGGTAGTTCTAGCTGCCTGGTGAAAACATCGACGATTTTGTGAATATCCTGGCTGCGCAGGCGGTTTTTATTGCCGTCTTTGGCAAAGCCTTTGCTGGCATCGACCATAAAAATGCCCTGTTTATCACTGGCTTCGCCAGTCGCGCTGAGGGCTCTTTGCTTCGCGTGCTCTTTATCAATCACGATAATGCAAGCAGGAATGCCGGTGCCGTAAAACAGGTTGGCCGGTAAGCCGATAATGCCTTTGATGTAACCTTGTTTAATCAGGTTTTCACGAATACGGGCTTCGGCATTGCCCCGGAACAAAACACCGTGCGGCAAAATGACCGCGCCTTTACCGGTGCTTTTTAAGCTTTTAATGATGTGCAGTAAAAAGGTGTAGTCGCCATTTTTCTCTGGCGGAATGCCCCAAGTGAAACGGCCAAATTCGTCGTCGTTCGGGTTAATGCCGCTGGTCCAGTTTTTGTTGGAAAACGGCGGGTTGGCCACGGCGAAATCAAAAGTCTTAAGTTGGCCATTTGCCTCTTTCCACTGCGGGTCAGCAATGGTGTTGCCTTTCCAGATTTTGGCGGTGGCGTTGTTGTGCAGGATCATGTTCATGCGCGCCAAGGCACTGGTGGCGTTGTCCATCTCCTGGCCAAAAATACTCAACCCACGCGGCGCTTCATCACTGGCTTTTAACAACAGGGAGCCCGAGCCGCAGGTTGGGTCGTACACGGTGGCATCTTGCGGGGTGTCGCCATCAATACCAATCACTTTAGATAAGATGCGTGACACTTCTGAGGGCGTATAAAACTGCCCTTTAGATTTACCTGATTCGGTTGCAAAGTGGCGCATCAAGTATTCGTAAGCATCACCCAACAAGTCATCGCCATCGGCGCGGTTATCGCCAAGGTTTAGCCCTTCAAAAATGCCGATTAGCTTACCTAGCCGATCAACCATCTCTTTACCTTTGCCAAGCTTGTCTTCATCGTTAAAGTCGGCAACGTCGATGACACCTTTGAGGTCGTTTTCTTCGGCCAGCGCACTGATGACTTTGTTGATTTTGTCGCCAATTTCTTTGTCGCCTTTCAGCGCAACCATATCGTCAAAACTGGCACCTTGTGGCACTACAATCATGCCGTAAGGGTCGCCTTTGTACTTATCGGAGACATACTTCATAAACAGCATGGTCAGCACATAGTCTTTGTACTGGCTTGCATCCATACCGCCACGCAGCTCATCGCAGCTGGCCCAAAGGGAGGAGTAAAGTTCGGTTTTCTTAATGGCCATGGTTGTTCCTTACAGTACCGAGCATTGGTCCGGCACGATTAAATTTGAGTTGTTATAGCTTGGCTGTATCGAGCCCGGCCGCTTTCAGGCGCTGAGTCAGATTGCGCATTTTGCTAAATTCGGTGCCAAAGCTGCTTCGCAGGCCTACCCCCTCACAAAACTCTTTGGCGGTGATGTTCTTCAGCTCATCAGCATATTTGATCATTTGCAGATGCAGCTCAGCGGTGTATTGATTGCGAGGGGCATCCGCAAGAACCTGCTTGATGCGCTCGTAAATCTCGTTTTCGTTCATTTTTCAGCCTGCGCGACAGTGACAGCTAGATAATTTAGCTAATTTATATAGAAAACCACAGGATCGCAATTCCTTTGTGCATCACGCCCTTAGATCCGCCCGGATGGCGGTATCTCTTTATCAAACGGCCGGAGAATCTGCGCTGTTTCAGTGTTAGAGGGCAGATCAGCCCCTTCTGGCGGGACCTTATCAACGCTGGCCATCTGTATGCCTTTCTGCCGTACATGAAAGGCGATTTGCTGCCAGCGGCGCAGCCATTGCTCTTCCTTTCGCTTGTAGGCTTCTAGCTCAGCCTTGAGGCGATCCACCTCTACCTGAAGCTCTTCGGCCTCTTTGGTGGCCTGCTCTTTGGTTTTCACCAATCCGCCCGACAGCGCTCGCTTGGCGTTGTCATAAGCAGCTTTGATCTCAGATTTAGCCTGGAGCGACTGGCGGCTAAAGCCAAAGCGCTCTTCTAGCACAGCCCAGGTGAGTTTTGAGCCAAGCTCGCCCAGCGCCCAGCGATCCAAATCGGCAACAATTGTATTGATGTCACTGTCGGACATGCGCCTGAAGCGCTTAACCATGCTCTACCTCGTTTAAATATTGTTCGGGATCAAAGTACTCCACCCCGTTATCAGCCAGTTGCACAGCCAGCGTTTTGAGTTTTTTATCGTTATGAGCTATCCAATCAGCGCTCTTTTTGGGCTTGTTACTACTTAACTGTTTCTCAGCATTTTTTCGGGCCAATGCGGTAAGGGCATATTGGCGCTTCTGCTCGTCCAGCCTACCCTTATCATCCTTGACCCACACGTAGTCTTTACAATCTGCCGAACATTGTAAATGGCGCTCGCAGGGTGTTTGAGAAAAGTTGTGGACGCAGATACCTGTACCGACATCATGCACAGCCTGAATGCGTGCTTTAAGAATGGCATCCTGTACTTCTACCGGAACTACTTTGAGTTGCTCAGCCAATAGACCACCGACCAAGCCTTTTTTGATATCTTCGCGGAGCATCAGTGCACGTTTTTCGCGGGATGTATGCTGATAGGCTTTGGTGTCCCTGGGATTGGTTCGCCCAAACCATTCAGTTTGCAGAAGATCACTTAACCCACCTTCATCAAGTAAAGTATTGAGCGTGTGGCGGAAGTGGTGACTGGTAAAATCTACCTCGATACTATTGGAAGCGTATTCAGCAGCAAGAGCAGGAAAATAACGGAGAAATGTGGTGAACATAGACTGGCTACAGCTTGTAGCTAACCAGTGAGCATAGCTTCCAGTTGAAAGTCCCAATGAGCGAATAAATAAAAGATCTTTCAGATAGTATTCTTTACCAAATTGATCAATATGGAATGCTCGTAGTAGTTTTTCAGAAAAGTCTCTAAAACAATACGCTTTGACACCATCTTTATTTGTGTAGCAAATAGGGTTATTAGGCTTTTTCCCTTGCTTGGTCACTCGCTCATGGTCCTGCCAAACAAGACCAATCTTTCGAATCCATCCAGTAGAACAAATGGTATTGCTGCTTATCCCCATTTTTAACAGGTCATCAATGTATAACTTTCTTTTCTCTGGAATTTTATTCAAAAAACGAATATCGGGGCCGCGAGAACGATGCATTTCCTCTGCGGTAATTCTCACCGAATCTGTTGCCGCGCGTACCTCATCAAGTACATCTTTAACTATTGTTACGACCTCTGACGGCAAGTAGAGTTTTCTTTTAGGTGTAAATAGATCACCGAGACTAGCCTTTCGAGGGAAATATTCTATGAAGGCTTTTTGGTCTTCGTCTAACGTAACTTCTTGAAGCGGAAGTAATAAAATCTCACTAAAGCGGCGGCCAGTACAAGCAAGCAGAGTCAATATCAGGACATACAATCTGTATTTATGTTCTTTTGGAACCGTCAAATAGAGCTCACCGATAACCCGAAACACGGCAGGAGCAACAAGCTTCTCAGATTTTGTCTCCAGAACTTCAGGATCATCCAGCCTTTTATAATTCAGACCTCCTGTATTCACTGGGCGTACCATCTTCGAATATTTATACTGCAACAGCACCCTGCACAAACCATTAGCATCACAGTGTGCAGCGAACTCTGCAACATGCTTGTGAAGGTTGTAGGCAGTAGTGTCTCTGTAGTGTTGAGAGATTAACTCACACGCATTATCCAGCACTTCTGGCGTGATCCCAACAAACTCCTGCCCCAGTTGGTTAGCTGCAAATGAGATATACCCAACAGCGGTAATGAAGTCACGCTGATTGGGTGTTGATTGATGTTTTCTGTGGAATCGAAGAATCAGTAATGCCTTGGCAACCTCCTCCCAGTCATGACGTAGAGGTTCTGAGCCAAGTTTAGGGGGAAGCGTAAAAGCAAACGACGCAGTTTTAGCGTTTTTACCCGTAAGCTTGACTAGGCGGCCAGCATTCACTTGCCATACAGGATTACCCCAAAAAACCGACTCAAACCCTTCTAGCTTCATTAGCTTAGCTTTATCGACCAAAGCCTGGGTATTTGCCTTTCTATCGCGCTCAAGACGATCAATGAAGGGGATAACCTTGGCCTTCCGATTGGAGCGACCATCAGACATTCTGGCCCCCTTCTTCACAAAGCTGAGCCACCTGTGCGACCGCAGCGATTACCTCATCAAGCTGTATACCCAATCGCGCATTCTCGTATTTTTTTAAACGCTCTTCACGGCCTGCCAGCAAACATTCCAAGACATGCTCATGAGCAGCATGACGATAAGGCTGAAATTTAGGGCACAAATAACATGAATAAGGAGGATCAAGGTGGCAGACACTAGACTCCCCACACACACCAATATCAGACTGATCATCCGGATTTTCCTCATCGACAAACGTCAGGTACTTGTCATCTCGCTCACCATTGATAGCGTCTTCATTACTATCAATAAGCTTACCTTTGAAGAAATTGAGGTACTTCGAGAATCCTTTTGCCATCGACTTGTCGAGATGCTCAACAACTTTTCCGGCAACATCAAAATATACCCCTACATGCTGGGTATCCGTATGATCTAATATCCTGGCTAGCTCACGCCTGCTGATTCCCTCTGTCGCAAGGCCTGTTGCCAAGGTGTATCGTAACCTCCTTGGTGTGACATGCATGAATTCACCAGTAAGAGGGGAAATTATGCTATGACGTTTTATAAAGGCTGTAATTAAACGAGATATATCCCCACTCGTCATATTGAAAACATTCTCTGCATCTAGAGAAAGCATAGCAACGCGGTTACCGCCTGATTTTATTAGAAGAGGTCTATTCTCTGGGGTAGAGAAGTCTGCACCTTTAAAGCTAAGAGGCACTAAGTTATTTTGCTCGACAAGATTTTCTAGAATTCTTCCGAAATGGGGATCTAAATATTCATCCATCAGGTCATCGCGAGGATTAACAAATCTCTTCTTAATACGCGGCATCCGAATGATATAACAGGGGTCTTCGCTCGATGGATCAAGCTTAACGAGATCACCCTCCCTCAGGTATGTCAGGTTTGCGGGGTTTCGGCCGAAAGCTAGTGACAAAGCCATAACAGCTTTTTGCTGGAGATGCTCAAACTCTAGGCTCTTATCCTCTTTTAGCGCGGCAATCAAAAGAGGGAGCTCTAAGGATTTATGTAATGGCCCCATATCGGGGTCGGACATCCTAACTGCCTCTCCCTTTGGACCTCCGGGTATAACCATTGCTTCAAGTTCAGCGGCATATGCATCTGAAAATGTACTATCTGAAATGTTGTCAGAACACCAGATATACCACCGAATTGGCATATACATTGTCCAAAGCTTGTGCCGAGAGCGCTGAATGTTGATAGAGTTTTCAAATAAATCAATAAGATGATCTTTAGCACTTTCCGGTTGATTATCTTTCCCCCAATCCCTAAGAACTAGTCTCCATACATCACGAAAAACTTTGTATCCAGCGGATGTTGAAGTACGTCTAACTTGGTCAGACACATAGTGCTTCAACGCATTTCTCAGCTGTAAATTTGAGACTTTGCCAAAATCGAGTGTTGAGTGGCCACGAATCACTATGGGGAGCAACCATTTATCGCCTGATATATCAATTGTTTTCCCCTCTCGAGTAACCAAGATCTGCATCTCAGACCAAGACTGATCTACAGATTGTGTTTTCGATAAGTTCGTACTCACTTTGGCTACCTCTCGGACATCATATCTGCCTGATAACGCCTCAATGACTTAACCGCCTGCTCCTCCACTTCTTGGGCTATGTAAGTATCTTGTGAATCCAAACTACTATCGCCACGCAGCAAGGCTAGGGCCTCCCTTCTGCGCTGCTCATCCATTCCTGAAGCACGCAACACCCGTTCTAGCCGGGATGAGAATGTATGCCTTAGAGACTTGGCCGTTAAGTTTTCAGGAAGATCGTCAGCGTATTGCGATCGCAACAATTGAAAGAACTGTGTAATTGAGGATTGCGACAAAGGCGAACCCTCATCACTCAAGATTAAATAGTCTGATTCGTCTTGGCTTTTACTTTCAAGCACTTCACGCCAAGTAACAATGTACTCATTCAAAGCAAATGCAAGCTGCCTATTCTCAATCGGGATGATTCGACCATTGCGCTTTATTTGAGGCCTCGGTCGTCTTACATCTAGTGGGTCCGCTGGTCTACGCTCAACCTTTATCGCCGAAATCGCACCAACCTGGACATCCTCTACCCTGAGGCTAAGCAGCTCACCTGGCCTTAAACCACAAAATAGCATCAGCCCAACAGATACATAATTTCTAAATTTTACAGCAGAATCTCGCCCATAACCCTGCTCAGCATCGGGGTTCAATACCTCAAACAAGAAATTAACCTCTGCCTCGTTAAGGCCCTTTCTTAGACTCTTTCTCATTGGTGTGGCAGACATAAAGCTACCATCGAGCGTTTTAAGCAAAAATGACTTTCTCTCCCTTAAACGCTCATAGTCCAAGGAAGATAGGGGCAGCTGACTAGTCAGGACGTCCATGCACCAACTGAAAAATTGTCGGATAGTTGTTAACCGTTGATTGAAGGTATTAGGCGCTACTGCATTCATACGCCCATTGGCCTGATCGATTCTTAACGCTTCGATCAAACCACCTTTTAATTCCGCTTCGTTGAATGAGTTTTGAGCCAGTAATTTCGCAGATAGGTCACAATTTGATTTATCCAGCCAACGATAGAGCACTGACAGCTCTCTCAAATTCCGAACCAATGTATTGGTACTAAGGGATCGTCTGGAAAGGACAAACTCATTGGGTAAGACAACTGGCATACCAGAAGCATCCAGTATCATTGGTATTTGTTCGCCCGTTTTGTGTGTGACTAGCTCTATTTTCATTACAGCACCCTTGTTGACAAAACAAGGATAGTCATAAAATCCTATCTTTACAATATTTTAAATTATACGATTTCACAAAGAAGCAAAACCATGTAAAACAAAAAAGCCCTTCAAATGTTTACACACTCAAAGGGCTTTATTTTTCATTTATTGCCTGTAAAACCAATCTATTAGATAGACCTGATTGTGAGTTACTTAACAATAATTGCTTTATGTCATTCAGAACGGAATATCGTCGTCGAAATCCATCGGCGGCTCGTTAGACGGCGCTGCCGGCGCTGACTGTTGCGGGCGAGACTGTGCGCCGCCGCTGAACTGGTTGCCACCCTGCGGCTGCTGAGGTTGACCCCAACCGCCCTGCTGCTGACCGCCACCTGCCGGAGCACCACCACCCTGACGACCACCCAGCATTTGCATGGTGCCGCCAACGTTAACCACAACTTCTGTGGTGTACTTTTCTACGCCGGACTGATCGGTCCATTTGCGGGTACGCAGCTGACCTTCGATATAGACCTGAGAACCTTTACGCAGATATTCGCTGGCCACTTCCGCCAGTTTGCCGAACAGCACAACACGGTGCCATTCAGTCTGCTCTTTCATTTCACCGGTCGCTTTATCACGCCAGGATTCGGAAGTAGCCAGCGTAATGTTGGCAACTGCGCCACCATTCGGCATATAGCGTACTTCCGGGTCCTGGCCCAGATTACCGACGAGAATCACCTTGTTTACGCCTCTGCTGGCCATGATCGTGTCTCCTGAAAAACGTTACTGAATAAGTGTAAGCGCGGGATTGTAGCATTTCCAATAGCGCTTTTACTACGTTGCGAAGTTGATTCCAGTAAACAACCCCAGCCAGACATTGTTGCACAGACGTCTGCGTTTTGCATTCCAATACTGTATATCCATTCAGGTCAGGTTGTGTCATAATTAACCGTTTGTGATCGCCGGTAGCACCATGCAGCCAGGCAAAAAAGCGTTTAATCCGGAAAAGATGAATGGATAAGATCGAAGTTCGGGGCGCCCGCACCCATAATCTCAAAAACATCAACCTCGTCATCCCGCGCGACAAGCTGATTGTCGTCACCGGGCTTTCGGGCTCAGGCAAATCTTCGCTCGCTTTCGACACCTTATATGCCGAAGGGCAGCGTCGTTACGTTGAATCCCTTTCCGCGTACGCGCGTCAATTTCTGTCGCTGATGGAAAAACCGGACGTCGACCACATTGAGGGGCTCTCTCCTGCCATCTCAATTGAACAAAAATCGACGTCCCATAACCCGCGATCCACGGTAGGTACAATTACCGAAATTCACGACTATCTGCGTCTGCTGTTTGCCCGCGTTGGCGAGCCGCGCTGTCCGGATCACGACGTCCCCCTGGCAGCGCAGACCGTAAGCCAGATGGTGGATAACGTCCTGTCGCAGCCGGAAGGTAAGCGTCTGATGCTGCTGGCACCGGTGATTAAAGAGCGTAAAGGCGAGCACACCAAAACGCTGGAAAACCTGGCAGGCCAGGGCTATATCCGCGCCCGTATCGACGGTGAAGTGTGTGACCTTTCCGATCCGCCCAAGCTTGAGCTGCAAAAGAAACACACCATTGAAGTGGTGATTGACCGCTTTAAAGTCCGTGACGATCTCACCCAACGACTGGCGGAATCCTTTGAAACCGCGCTGGAACTGTCCGGCGGCACAGCGGTCGTTGCCGATATGGACGACCCGAAAGCGGAAGAGCTGCTGTTCTCCGCCAACTTCGCCTGCCCTATCTGCGGCTATAGCATGCGCGAACTGGAACCGCGGCTGTTCTCGTTTAACAACCCGGCGGGCGCGTGTCCAACCTGTGACGGTCTCGGCGTGCAGCAGTATTTCGATCCTGATCGGGTGATCCAAAACCCGGAACTGTCGCTGGCCGGTGGCGCTATCCGCGGCTGGGATCGCCGTAACTTCTATTACTTCCAGATGCTTAAGTCTCTGGCAGAACACTATAAGTTCGATGTCGAAGCCCCGTGGGCCAGCCTTAATCCTACCGTGCATAAAGTGGTGCTGTACGGTTCCGGTAAAGAGAATATCGAATTTAAATACATGAACGATCGCGGTGATACATCCGTACGCCGCCATCCGTTCGAAGGCGTATTGCACAATATGGAGCGCCGCTATAAAGAGACGGAATCCAGTGCGGTACGTGAAGAATTAGCCAAGTTCATCAGTAACCGTCCTTGCGCCAGCTGTGAAGGGACGCGTTTACGCCGGGAAGCCCGTCACGTATTTGTTGAAAATACGCCGCTGCCTGCGATTTCTGACATGAGCATCGGTCATGCAATGGATTTCTTCAACAATCTGAAGCTCGCAGGTCAGCGGGCGAAGATTGCCGAGAAAATTCTTAAAGAGATTGGCGATCGTCTGAAGTTCCTGGTCAACGTCGGCCTCAACTACCTGACGCTATCGCGGTCGGCGGAAACACTCTCCGGCGGTGAGGCCCAGCGTATTCGCCTGGCAAGCCAGATCGGCGCGGGTCTGGTCGGTGTAATGTACGTACTGGATGAGCCGTCTATTGGCCTGCACCAGCGCGATAACGAACGTCTGCTGGGTACGCTTATCCACCTGCGTAATCTGGGTAATACCGTTATTGTGGTCGAGCACGATGAAGACGCGATTCGCGCCGCTGACCACGTTATCGATATCGGCCCGGGCGCGGGAGTTCACGGCGGTCAGGTCGTCGCCGAAGGGACGCTTGACGACATCATGGCAGTGCCTGAGTCGCTGACCGGCCAGTACATGAGCGGTAAACGCAAGATTGAAGTGCCTAAACAGCGCGTTGCGGCTGACCCAGAGAAAGTGCTGAAGCTCACCGGCGCACGCGGTAACAACCTGAAAGATGTCACCCTGACGCTGCCGGTGGGTTTATTTACCTGCATTACCGGTGTTTCCGGTTCGGGTAAATCGACGCTGATTAACGACACACTGTTCCCGATTGCGCAGACGGCGCTGAACGGTGCGACGCTGGCTGAACCTGCGCCGTATCGCGACGTTCAGGGCCTGGAACATTTCGACAAAGTGATCGACATTGACCAAAGCCCGATTGGCCGTACGCCGCGTTCTAACCCGGCAACCTACACCGGCGTGTTTACGCCAGTGCGCGAACTGTTTGCCGGTGTACCGGAGTCACGTGCACGCGGTTACACGCCGGGGCGTTTCAGCTTTAACGTCCGCGGCGGGCGCTGTGAAGCCTGTCAGGGCGACGGCGTGATCAAAGTCGAGATGCACTTCCTGCCGGATATCTACGTGCCGTGCGATCAGTGCAAAGGCAAGCGCTATAACCGCGAAACGTTAGAAATTAAGTACAAAGGCAAGACTATCCACGAAGTGCTGGATATGACGATTGAAGAAGCACGTGAGTTCTTCGATGCCGTTCCGGCGCTGGCGCGTAAGCTGCAAACGCTGATGGACGTTGGCCTGACGTACATTCGACTGGGCCAGTCCGCTACCACGCTCTCGGGCGGTGAAGCACAGCGCGTGAAGCTGGCGCGCGAACTGTCCAAACGCGGTACCGGGAAAACGCTGTATATTCTCGATGAGCCGACCACCGGTCTGCATTTTGCGGATATTCAGCAACTGTTGGACGTGCTGCATCAACTCCGGGATCAGGGCAACACCATCGTAGTGATTGAGCACAATCTGGACGTGATTAAGACCGCAGACTGGATTGTCGATCTCGGTCCGGAAGGCGGCAGCGGCGGCGGCGAAATCCTTGTCTCCGGCACACCAGAAACGGTCGCTGAGTGTGAAGCCTCACACACGGCCCGCTTCCTCAAACCGCTGTTGTAATTACGCAACACTTGTCTGGCCTACAGAATATGCATAAAGCTTGTAGGCCGGATAAGGCGCTTGCGCCGCATCCGGCTACGGTTGTGCCTGATGGCGCGACGCTTATCAGGCCTACGAAACTACAGACCGGGCATAAAGCCTGTAGGCCGGATAAGGCGCTTGCGCCGCATCCGGCAACCGTTGTGCCTGATGGCGCTACGCTTATCAGGCCTACGAAACTACAGAATATGCATAAAGCCTGTAGGCCGGATAAGGCGCTTGCGCCGCATCCGGCGAAACGGATCAGGGCTGCGTCAGTATCCGGCGTTTATCTTCCGGCAACGTGTTCACAGCCTGCTGATAAGAGGCGTCGACCAGATAATAAATCTGTGAATCCGGCAGCGAGCCGTCCAGATACACCGTACTCCAGTGCGCCTTATTGAGATGCCTGCTTGGCCGAACATCGCTATGCTGCTGGCGCAACAGTTCTGCCAGTTCAGGGCTGGTTTTCAGAGACACCGCCGGGCGTTCTTCCACCTCTTTTACCATGGCAAAAAGCACATCTTCGACTTTGATTTGCGTGGCCTTCCAGTCACTGTGAACGCTCTGCTCCGCGCCCGTTTTTGCCATGCAGTATTGCAGCAACTCCGAATTCGTCATCTTTATTCCCCTTACCAGCATATTGCCTCATGAGAACATCTTTTATTCAGTGTGCAGCAAGTCCGCAAAAGGTAAAAGCCAGCAATGTAAATTTGTTTAAAAAAACAGCAATCCGCAGCCAGCGTCCTTAATATTCCGAGTTGACGATCACCTCTTCACCAAACGCACCGGCCAGTGGCAGCGGCTTATAAGTGGAGTTAGAGGCGCGCAAAATGCGAATACCGCGAATACCCACGTCGCGAGCGGCAGTGATGTCATTATCGGAGTCACCGTAGAACATGCGGATATTTTTATCCTGCAGCCACTGCGTTTTGGTGTTCTGACCCGGCTTGTCGCCGGCAAAAATGACCGGATTCATATTTCCAGCTGGGATGTGAAAGTTATCAGACAACGTTTTCGACACCGTTTCAGTCTTCGTCTGGCTACGCCCGGTCACGAAAAAGATGCTGTCACCGCGACGCACGTGCATATCAATCAGTTGGCGCGCGACTTCTTTTGGAATACTGAACTCGTCCCAGCCATTGTTCATTTTTTCCCAGAAGGCCGGATTCTTCAGGTAATCCTCACTGTCCGGAGAATACGTTTTTTTACCGCGCCAGAAGCCTGGGCTGGAAAAGAGGACAGTGTCATCGATATCAAACCCGACGGCCATCGGCGGACGTCCGGTCAGGCTGTTTTCAATTTGTGCCACGGAGACCCAGTGAATGGGAGCCTGCTCAGCGAGCTTTGCAACGTTAGTGCCTGGATTGAGCTGAGAGGGAGAAGAAACGAGTGCCTGGGCTGGCTGATTAAGCGTGAACAATAAACAAACGGCACTCAGTGCCAACGTAAACTTGCGCATATTTTTCCCTAAGTAGTCAGTTAGTTATCATTTTTTTATTAACAACTGGTCAAAAAACTATCTGACCTTACCCCTTAGGGGGAGGGAAAGGAAGGATTTTCTCTGGTTTTGTCCTGGAAAAGGAGCACGATCACATTGGAAAACAGGCCTGATAGCGCGACGCTTATCAGGCCTGCAAAGTCGGTTACATGACGGCGGCAAATGCCTTCGCCACGCGCTGCACGTTACCGTGATTCAACCCGGCCACGCACATGCGACCGCTGGCGATCAGGTATACACCGAACTCATCGCGCAGACGATCAACCTGGGCTGCGCTAAGCCCGGTATAGCTGAACATCCCGCGCTGTTGCAGCAGGTAGTCAAAGTTACGGCCTGGGATCTCCGTATTCAATACGTTAACCAACTCCTGGCGCATCGCCAGAATGCGGGTACGCATCTCTTCAACTTCCGCCAGCCAATTGGCTTTCAGCGCGTCATCACCCAGTACCGCGGCAACTACCTGCGCACCAAAGTTTGGCGGGCTGGAGTAGTTTCGACGCACCGTCGCTTTTAGCTGCCCCAGCACGCGGCTGGCGGTATCAGCGTCTTCACATACCACTGACAGTCCGCCGACACGCTCGCCGTACAAGGAGAAAATCTTCGAGAATGAGTTGCTGACAAGAGCGGGCAATCCGGCGCTGGCAATGGCGCGAATCGCATAGGCGTCGTCTTCCATTCCACCACCAAAGCCCTGGTAAGCAATATCCAGGAACGGGATCAGATCGCGTGCTTTCAGGATCTCAATAACGCTATCCCACTGCGTAGGCCTTAAATCCGCCCCTGTCGGGTTATGGCAGCACGGATGTAGCAGCACGATGCTGCGCGCCGGTAGGGTATTCAGCGTTGCCAGCAGGTCGTTGAAACGCACGCCGTTGGTCGTGTCGTCATACCATGGGTAAGTGCTTACTTCGAATCCGGCACCTTCAAAAATCGCGATATGGTTTTCCCAGGTCGGATCGCTGACCCACACGCCAGAATCAGGGAAATAACGTTTCAGGAAGTCTGCGCCAACCTTTAACGCACCGGAGCCGCCCAGCGTCTGAATGGTTGCGACGCGCTGCTGCTGGAGAACCGGATGTTCTGCGCCAAACAGCAGCGGCGCAATAGTATGGCGATACGTGTTCAGACCTTCCATCGGCAGATACAGCGAAGCGCCATGCGGTTTGGCATTGAGGCGGGCTTCCGCTTCCGCCACAGCTTTAAGCTGAGGAATAATGCCGTCTTCGTTGTAATACAGGCCGATGCTGAGATTCACTTTGTCGCTACGTGAATCTTCTTTGAAGCGCTCCATGAGCGATAAAATCGGGTCGCCGGCGTAGGCGTCAACTTTTTGAAACACGTGTGGTTCTCCGGGTTTACAGGCAGGGGTTAAGAACACAATAAACCGGAAGTGGGAGAAGATCGAGAGGATGTTGAGAGGAATATTGCCGGAAGGCGGCGTAACCACCTGTCCGGCACATCATGCTGCTAATCGATATACTTCATCGCTACCCTTGAGGTCAGGCGCGTAATAAGTTCGTAAGCACTTACTTTCGTCATTTCAGCAATGCGTTCAACGGGCAAGCCCTCGCCCCACAGAATCACCGAATCGCCGGCTTTATCCTGCGCTTCGGGGCCTAAATCGACGCAAATCATATCCATCGCGACGCGACCGACAATCGGCACTTCACGGCCGTTGACCAGTACCGGCGTCCCCGAAGGCGCTGCGCGCGGATAACCATCGCCATAGCCCATCGCTACCACGCCAAGACGCGTGTCGCGCTCGCTCAGCCAGGTTCCTCCATAACCAACCGGCTCGCCCGCTTTGTGCTCACGCACCGCAATCAGACTTGAGGTCAGCGACATTACCGGCTGGCAGCCAAAATCAGCGCCGATGGAGTGATTTTCCAGTGGCGATACGCCATACAGAATCAGCCCCGGACGCGCCCAGTCGAAGTGAGACTGCGGCCACAGCAAAATACCACCCGACGCGGCAATCGAACGCTGCCCCGGTTTGCCTTCACAAAAACTGTTGAAGATATCGAGTTGTTTTTCGGTCGCGCCACACTCAGGCTCATCCGCACGAGCAAAGTGGCTGACGATATTGACCGGCTGGCGCACGTTTTCACACTGTGTTAAGCGCTGATAAAACGCCTCGGCCTGCTCAGGGCGTACGCCCAGGCGATGCATACCGGTATCGAGCTTCATCCAGACGGTAACGGGTTCAGCCAGTTTAGCGGCTTCCAGAGCTTCGAGCTGCTCCTGGTTGTGGACGGCAGTATGCAGGCGCTGCGCGGAAATAGTCGGCAGATCGGAGGCATCAAAAAATCCCTCCAGCAGCAGGATGGGCTGCGTGATCCCTCCCGCTCGCAAGCGCAGGGCTTCTTCAAGACGAGCGACACCAAAAGCGTCCGCATCGGGGAGCGTTCGCGCGGTCTCTAACAGACCATGGCCGTAGGCGTTCGCTTTCACGACCGCAACCAGTTTGCTGGCTGGAGCCAGTTCACGCAGACGTTGCAGGTTGTGTCGCAGAGCGCGGCGGTTAATGACTACAGTTGCCGCTTGCATTTGTATTCCTTAATAAAAGAATTTCCTAAATCATTCGTGTTGCAGGACAAAAACGCTTTGGCGTTTTTGAACAGCGCCTGCGCTGGCCCCGAAGGGGCGAGGACGCAGTCCAAGTCACGCGACAAGCCAGAGAATCCCCGGGAGCTTAGTAAACTAAGTGACTGGGGTGAACGGGCGTAGTCAACGCATCTGCAGCATGAAGGATGACGGAGATTTATTCGTCGTCGTATTGTGGGCCCGCATAGTTATCGAAGCGCGACCACTGACCGTTAAACGTCAGGCGCACCGTACCGATCGGGCCGTTACGTTGCTTACCAATAATGATTTCTGCGATCCCTTTCAGGTCGCTGTTTTCGTGATAAACCTCATCACGATAGATAAACATGATTAAGTCGGCATCCTGCTCGATGGAGCCAGACTCACGCAGATCCGAGTTGACCGGACGCTTGTCGGCACGTTGTTCCAGAGAGCGGTTAAGCTGCGACAGCGCCACCACCGGTACATGCAGTTCTTTCGCTAACGCTTTCAGCGAGCGGGAAATTTCAGCAATTTCCAGCGTACGGTTGTCGGAAAGCGACGGCACGCGCATCAGCTGCAGGTAGTCGATCATGATAAGTCCGATACCGCCGTGTTCACGGGCGATACGACGGGCACGCGAACGCACTTCCGTTGGCGTCAGGCCGGAAGAGTCATCAATATAGATGTTTCGTTTCTCCAGCAAAATACCCATTGTTCCGGAAATTCGCGCCCAGTCCTCATCATCCAGTTGACCGGTACGGATTTTAGTTTGGTCTACGCGTGAGAGCGAGGCCAGGGAACGCATCATGATCTGTTCTGAGGGCATTTCAAGACTAAAGATAAGAACCGGCTTATCCTGCAACATCGCCGCATTTTCAACGAGGTTCATTGCAAATGTCGTTTTACCCATCGACGGACGCGCGGCGACAATAATTAAGTCTGACGGCTGCAAACCAGCAGTCTTTTTATTGAGGTCGTCATAACCGGTATTCACCCCGGTGACGCCGTCGTGCGGTTGCTGGAACAGCTGCTCGATACGCGCGACGGTGGCGTCGAGCACATCGGTAATGTTTTTCGGGCCTTCGTCTTTGTTGGCGCGGCTTTCAGCGATTTTAAAGACGCGGGATTCCGCGAGATCCAGCAGGTCTTCACTGGAACGTCCCTGCGGATCAAACCCGGCTTCCGCGATTTCGTTAGCCACCGAAATCATGTCACGGACAACGGCACGTTCGCGGACGATATCCGCATAGGCGCTAATGTTGGCCGCACTTGGCGTGTTTTTAGACAACTCAGCCAGGTAAGCAAAACCGCCGACGCTGTCCAGTTGTCCCTGAACTTCCAGCGACTCTGCCAGCGTGATCAGATCGATGGGTTTTCCCATCTCCTGCAGGCGATGCATTTCCGTGAAGATATGCCGGTGCGGACGGGTATAAAAATCTTCCGCCACCACACGCTCGGCGACATCGTCCCAGCGTTCGTTATCCAGCATTAAACCGCCCAACACCGACTGTTCCGCTTCAATCGAGTGCGGCGGTACTTTCAGCCCGGCGACCTGGGGATCGCGCTCACGAGCATCAGTCTGTTGTTTGTTGAAGGGTTTATTTCCTGCCATAGTGAATGGAGTTACCGAGATAATGATTGGGTCGAAAGATTACCACATTTCTTTTGGAGGAAGCATGGCAACACGTATTGAATTTCACAAGCATGGTGGCCCTGATGTACTCAAGGCGGTGGAGTTTACGCCCGTAGACCCGGCGGAAAACGAAATCCAGGTCGAGAACAAAGCGATTGGGATCAACTATATCGACACCTACATCCGCAGTGGTCTTTATCCGCCGCCATCTCTGCCCAGCGGGCTGGGTACCGAAGCCGCCGGCGTAGTCAGCAAAGTTGGCAGCAAAGTAACACACATTAAAGCTGGCGATCGCGTGGTGTATGCCCAGTCTGCTCTTGGCGCCTACAGCTCAGTGCATAACGTTCCGGCCGATAAAGCCGCCATCCTGCCTAACGCTATCTCGTTTGAACAAGCTGCCGCCTCGTTTCTTAAAGGGCTAACCGTTTTTTATCTGTTACGCAAAACCTATGAAATCCAGCCTGACGAACCGTTTTTATTCCACGCAGCCGCAGGTGGCGTCGGTATGATTGCCTGCCAGTGGGCAAAAGCATTGGGTGCGAAGCTGATTGGTACTGTCGGCAGTGCGCAAAAAGCGCAAATTGCGCTGCAGGCTGGCGCATGGCAGGTCATCAACTATCGTGAAGAGAGCATTGTTGAGCGAGTGAAAGAGGTAACTGGCGGTAAAAAAGTGCGGGTGGTGTATGACTCGGTGGGGAAAGATACATGGGAAGCCTCGCTGGATTGTTTGCAGCGCCGGGGACTAATGGTCAGCTTTGGTAATGCTTCCGGGCCGGTTACTGGCGTGAACTTAGGCATTCTGAACCAGAAAGGTTCGCTCTACGTGACCCGTCCTTCTCTACAGGGTTACATCACCAACCACCGCGAATTAACCGAAGCCAGCAATGAGCTTTTCTCGCTGATTGCCAGCGGAGTGATCAAAGTGGATGTCGCGCCTGGTCAAACGTTCGCACTGCACGATGCACAGCGTGCTCATGAAGTACTGGAAAGCCGTGCCACGCAGGGATCGAGTTTGCTAATTCCTTAAGATGACGGGGAAAGAAAGAATTAGGGCTTCCCGCAGGAAGCCCTTTCTTTTTTAGTTCGGCTGTATGTAGGGTACAGCTCGATGAATTCGTTAACCTGGCAATAGTGACAGATTTGATAATCAATTCCTATTTGGTTCTAAAGGCAATGTTGCAGGTTGTGACGTACCGCTCAATACCTTAGTAAAACCGGCGGTTATTGCGCTGATACTGTGGGACTTTTGGCGCTTTTATCGTCTTGATCACCCACACCACGGCAACAGCCAGTAGCAGCCAGGGCAACAGTTTAATCATCAAGGCAAATAGTCCGCCCAGAAACATCACGGCGGTGGCTACGACCAATGCGGCCAGAACGCCCAGCAAAGATACGCCGGTGACCATCAGCATGATAAAAAATCCAATCACAAAAAGTAGTTCCAGCATGGCTCTCTCCCGAAATGAAATTCTCTCCATTGCTTTACAAGAAACATGCCAAAAATAATGCGTTGATTTATAAAGAAAACGCCCCGCGACAAAGCGCAGGGCGTGGTGAAATTAACTAACTTTTGGTGAAAACTTAACCCTTGTCTGCCACCAGCTTCAGCGCGTGCTCCAGAACGTTAATATCTGCCCCGGCTTTATGTGCATTCTCGCTCAGGTAACGACGCCACTGGCGCGCACCGGGAATACCCTGAAACAGCCCCAACATATGGCGTGTCACATGTCCCAAATAGGTTCCCTTACTCAGTTCACGCTCAATATACGGGTACATGGCACGCACCACGGCGACTGGATCGGAATCTTTGGTGGTAGCTGCAAAAATCTCGCGGTCAACGGACGCCAGAATGCCTGGGTTTTGATACGCCTCACGCCCCACCATCACGCCATCCATATGTTGCAGATGAATTTTCGCTTCTTCCAACGATTTAATGCCGCCGTTGATCGACATCGTCAGATGCGGAAAATCGCGCTTTAACTGATAAACACGGTCATAATCCAGCGGTGGAATTTCGCGGTTTTCTTTCGGGCTTAACCCTGACAGCCAGGCCTTGCGGGCGTGAATGATAAACATCTCACATTCGCCTTTGCCAGATACCGTGTTGATGAAATCGCAGAGGAATTCGTAGCTGTCCTGGTCATCAATGCCGATACGAGTTTTCACCGTAACCGGAATCGACACCACGTCGCGCATCGCTTTGACACAATCGGCGACCAGTTGCGCATTCCCCATCAGGCAGGCACCAAACATACCATTCTGTACGCGGTCGGAAGGACAACCCACGTTGAGGTTAATTTCGTCGTAGCCCCGCTGTTCAGCGAGCTTAGCACACTGCGCCAGCGCCGCAGGATCGCTCCCGCCCAGTTGCAATGCGACCGGATGTTCTTCTTCGCTATACGCCAGATAATCGCCTTTACCATGAATGATTGCCCCAGTGGTTACCATCTCCGTATAGAGCAGCGTCTGGCTGGACAGTAAGCGCAAAAAGTAGCGGCAGTGTCTGTCCGTCCAGTCGAGCATCGGCGCGATAGAAAAACGATGAGCGGGAAAAGCGGTAGACTGAGATTCAGGCAGCATGGCGAATATTCAAGCATCCGGTTAAAAAAGGGGCGCTACTATAGCATAGACCGTTACGATAGTGAGCCACATCCTCGCGGCTCACTCCCCCTGACCCTAAACAAAAGCTATTTACGCCCCGGTTTTCCGTCGTGAGATCCAAAAAACTGTGGCGGATGGTCGACCCAGCGATCCTCACGTGTAGCGGCGTAGACCGGGTTAAGCGGATAATAAATGCGGTTGTATTTTTTGTTCGCCTCACCCACGACTAACAGGCGCACCTCTTCACTGGTGTTATTGATAAAGGTATGGCACACGCCTGTACCTGCCGGGAAACCGACGCTGTCGCCCGGTTCCAGCTTCCATAAATACCCGTTAATCCAGGCCTCAGGATAACCTTCCAGCACGTAGATAAATTCTTCTTCATCGCTTTCAGCGTGCGGGTACGACGTGCGCCGACCCGGCGGCAGGCGTTCATGATGAATGCCGAGTCGTCCTAACCCCAACTTGCGGGCAAGCGGCGCGCCAATAGCAAATAGCTCATCGCTGTCAGGATAAGTGGAGTCATCAGCCCCCTCAACCTCACGCCAGTGGCGAATACAATCGGGTCTTTTCATGGTTATTTTCCAGTATTGCGATGCGTCAGGTATAGCACACCACGGTGGATCTCGGCGTTTTAAGCAGAACATGTTAAAGTAAGGGATTAACCTTCCACGCAAATCGAGGCGCCAAATGGACAAAACCACTACGCAAGAGTTATTGGCTCAAGCTGAAAAACTCTGCGCGCAACGCAACGTGCGGCTTACGCCACAACGCCTCGAAGTACTGCGTCTGATGAGCCTGCAGGAAGGTGCGATCAGCGCCTATGACCTGCTCGACCTGTTGCGGGAAACTGAGCCACAGGCTAAACCACCTACCGTATATCGTGCGCTCGATTTTCTGCTGGAACAAGGTTTCGTGCACAAGGTGGAATCCACCAACAGCTATGTGCTTTGTCATCTGTTCGATCAGCCAACCCACAGTTCCGCAATGTTCATTTGCGACCGCTGTGGCGTGGTAAAAGAAGAGTGTGCGGAAGGCGTGGAAGACATTATGCATACGCTGGCGGCAAAAATGGGCTTTGCACTGCGGCATAACGTTATTGAAGCCCACGGGCTGTGTCCGGCCTGTGTGGAAGTTGAATCTTGCCGCCATCCTGGCGAGTGCCAGCATGACCATACGATTCAGGTGAAGAAGAAAGTTGGGCGCTAGGTAAGCGGGAGAGCGTACATCCTTGTACTCTCAGGAGGGAAGGGTTAATTACCAGCGGTAATCATTACGTTTTTCCCAATCGTTAACTTCTTTCTCCGCCTGATCTTTCGCGTAACCGTAACGCTCCTGGACTTTACCGACCAGTTGGTCACGTTTACCTTCAATGACCGTCATATCATCATCGGTCAGTTTGCCCCATTGCTCTTTCACTTTACCTTTAAACTGCTTCCAGTTGCCGCCGACTTCGTCTTTATTCATCATCAAGTCCTCATCGTTAGGTTGTGAATAGCGAGAGTGCCATGTCCAGACACATGCTGTTTTTGCTGGACGTGAGAATAAGTGTAGTCAGTGATTCTGGGTTTTATTTACTATTCGGAATTTTTAACCATCCCGCTCAGGCAAACCAGGTTCCATTACGCCAGTGACGTCGCCAGATAAAGGCCAGTGAAAGCCCGCGCAACGCCAGGAAAACGGTTAACGCCAACCACAAGCCATGGTTTCCCAGCCACGGCAAAGTCAGCAGCGTTAATGCGAATCCTGTGGCAGCAACGGCCATACTGTTGCGCATTTCTGCCGCGCGCGTCGCGCCAATAAACATTCCGTCGAGCAGATAACACCAGACACCCACCAGCGGTAACACCACCTGCCAGAAAAGATAGCGATCGGCCAGCTGTTGGATCTGCGGCAGCGAGGTCAGCAGCGCAACAATCTGCTCGCCAAACAGGGCATAAACCAGCGAAAACAAAATAGCCACAATACCGGACTGTCGGCAGGCCGCCCGCCAGACGTCCTGCAACTGGCTACCATCTCGCGCCCCATAGGCCTGGCCCGAATGCGCTTCCACGGCATAGGCAAATCCATCCAGCGCGTAGGCGGTAAAGGTTAACAGGGTCATCAGAACGGCATTAACCGCAATGATATCGCCTCCCAGACGCGCACCCAGCACCGTGATTGCGCCAAAACAGAGCTGCAGCAGTAGCGAGCGCAACATGATGTCACGGTTAAGCGCCAGCAAACGGCGGAAGTTGCCACGCCACGCCTGCTTCAGCATTGCCAGCGAAATTCCGCGCATATGCAGGACTTTGCGCACCATCATCAGGCCGATCAGCAAGGTGGCATATTCAGCAATCACCGTTGCCAGTGCCGCACCTTGCACGTTCATATGCAGGCCCATCACCAGCCATATATCGAGCACAATGTTGAGAATATTACCGACAATCAACAAGATAACCGGCGCACGCGCATACTGAACGCCAAGCAGCCAGCCGAGCAGCACCAGATTCGCCAGCGAGGCGGGTGCGCTTAACCAGCGAATTTCGAGGAAACGTCGGGCCTGCTCCAGTACCGCTTCACTTCCGCCAACAATGTGCAGAGCCAGATCGATAATCGGCGTACGAAAAAGTGCGATAAGCAACCCTGCTCCCAGCGCCAGCATGAGCGGCTGCACCAGTGCGCGCGCCAGCGCCTGCGGATTTTTCGCACCAAATGCCTGGGCGGTAAGACCGGTGGTGCTCATGCGCAAAAAAAGCAGCAGCATAAAAAGAAAACTGGTTGCCGTAGCACCAACCGCAACACCGCCAAGATAGACCGGACTATCCAGATGACCAATCACCGCGGTATCCACCAGTCCCAGCAGGGGAACGGTGATATTGGAAAAGATCATGGGTAAGGCGAGGTGCCAGAGTGCTTTATCAGAAGAGGTAAAGAAAGGCATACAGGAGGGCCTGAGAAGAAGTTAGACGTACTGGACAATGTAATGCAGGCCCGGCAAGCGCAGCGCTACCGGGCACGTTGCCGGATGGCGACGTCATCGTCTTATCCGGCCTACAGGGATTCAACAGAAAATTACAGCCATTCACCGTTACGGATGACGCCTACTGCCAGCCCTTCAATAGTGAAGTTTTGTTCGCGCAGGTCGACAACGATAGGTTTAAATTCACTGTTTTCTGGCAGGAGTTCAACCTTGTTTCCCTGCTTTTTCAGGCGCTTAACCGTAACTTCGTCATCAATACGGGCAACAACAACCTGGCCGTTACGCACGTCCTGGGTTTTATGCACAGCGAGTAAATCACCGTCCATAATCCCGATATCTTTCATCGACATACCGCTAACGCGCAGAAGAAAATCGGCGTTCGGTTTGAACAGTGAAGGATCGACTTGATAGTGGCCTTCGATGTGCTGCTGCGCCAGAAGTGGCTCACCGGCTGCCACGCGCCCCACAAGCGGTAACCCTTCTTCTTCTTCCTGCAACAGTCGAATACCGCGCGATGCGCCGGATACAATTTCCAGCACACCTTTACGCGCCAGCGCTTTCAGGTGTTCTTCAGCTGCGTTTGGGGAACGGAACCCCAAACGCTGCGCGATCTCCGCACGCGTCGGTGGCATACCTGTCTGGCTGATGTGATCTCTAATGAGATCAAACACCTCTTGTTGCCTGGCCGTTAACGCTTTCATTCCGCCCCCTGGGTGTATATACAGTTATGCTGTGAGTATATACAGCTAAAGGCGATTTTGGAACCGCAAACTGCACAAAAAACAGGAGATTTATGCAGTTGTGGAAGCCTTATCGCAAATGCGACCACAACAGGATGCCCCAAGTGATTAGAGCGACAAAAATAGACAGCAATACCGCAGCCGACCCCATATCTTTCGCCCGGCCGGAAAGTTCGTGGTACTCAGAACCAATACGATCAACCACCGCTTCAATCGCACTGTTGAGGATTTCAACGATCATCACCAGCATCACAGAACCAATCAACAACACGCGGGTAATTGCATCAACATCCAGCCAGCAGGCGATGGCGACGCCCAGCAGGACAGCAACACTTTCCTGACGGAATGCCGCCTCATTAATCCATGCGGCGCGAAAACCTTTCCAGGAATAACCTGCAGCTTTGATAATTCGGGTGAATCCAGTGGTATTATTGGCCATCAAAAAGAACCTTTTTACATTATTAGCGTCAATGTCATTGTAACGTTACCCCGTTTGTTCAGGGTGTGGCAAAGCAGCGCGAAGTATGACCGGATACCACAGAAATTCACTAAACTTTCTGATATCCTTGCAGCGCATTTGCATTATTAACCAGAGGCTTTACATCGTTTATGTCCGGCTGGCCACGAATTTACTACAAATTACTGAATTTACCATTAAGCGTCCTGGTAAAAAGCAAGTCTATTCCAGCAGAACCTGCTCCGGAATTGGGACTCGATACTTCGCGTCCCATTATGTACGTCCTACCGTACAATTCGAAAGCTGACTTGCTGACGCTGCGTGCCCAATGTCTGGTGCACGACCTCCCCGATCCCCTGGAACCACTAGAGATAGACGGAACGCTGTTACCGCGCTACGTGTTTATTCACGGCGGTCCGCGTGTATTCACCTATTACACGCCGAAAGAAGAGTCCATCAAGCTGTTCCACAACTATCTCGACTTGCATCGCAGCAATCCAGATCTGGATGTGCAGATGGTGCCAGTTTCGGTGATGTTTGGCCGTGCGCCAGGGCGTGAAAAAGGCGAGGTCAATCCGCCGTTACGTATGCTAAACGGCGTACAGAAATTCTTTGCGGTGTCCTGGCTGGGTCGCGACAGTTTTGTCCGCTTCTCCCCGTCGGTCTCTCTGCGCCGTATGGCGGATGAACATGGTACGGATAAGATCATCGCTCAGAAGCTGGCACGCGTGGCGCGCATGCACTTTGCTCGCCAGCGTCTGGCCGCTGTCGGCCCGCGCCTCCCTGCCCGCCAGGATCTGTTTAATAAGCTGTTAGCTTCAAAAGCGATCGCTCGTGCGGTAGAAGATGAAGCGCGCAGTAAAAAAATCTCCCACGAAAAAGCACAGCAAAATGCCATTGCGCTGATGGAAGAGATTGCCGCCAACTTCTCCTACGAAATGATTCGTTTGACGGACCGTATTCTGGGCTTTACCTGGAACCGTCTGTATCAGGGGATTAACGTTCACAATGCTGAACGTGTACGCCAGTTGGCGCACGATGGGCATGAAATCGTGTACGTTCCGTGCCACCGCAGCCATATGGACTATATGCTGCTGTCGTACGTTCTGTACCACCAGGGTCTGGTGCCGCCGCACATCGCAGCCGGTATCAACCTGAACTTCTGGCCAGCGGGTCCGATTTTCCGCCGTCTGGGCGCGTTCTTTATTCGTCGTACCTTCAAGGGCAACAAGCTCTATTCCACCGTTTTCCGCGAATACCTGGGCGAGCTGTTCAGCCGCGGCTACTCGGTTGAGTACTTTGTCGAAGGGGGCCGTTCACGTACCGGTCGTCTGCTCGACCCGAAAACCGGCACGCTGTCGATGACTATTCAGGCGATGCTGCGCGGCGGTACACGTCCGATTACCCTCGTTCCTATTTACATCGGCTATGAGCACGTAATGGAAGTGGGCACCTACGCAAAAGAGCTGCGTGGCGCGACGAAAGAGAAAGAAAGCCTGCCGCAAATGCTGCGTGGCTTAAGCAAGCTGCGTAACCTGGGTCAGGGCTACGTCAACTTTGGTGAACCAATGCCATTGATGACTTACCTCAACCAGCATGTGCCGGAGTGGCGTGAATCTATCGACCCTATCGAGTCTATCCGCCCGGCCTGGCTGACGCCGACGGTGAATAACATTGCCGCCGATTTGATGGTGCGCATTAACAACGCAGGCGCGGCCAACGCCATGAACCTGTGCTGTACTGCTTTACTGGCCTCTCGCCAGCGCTCTCTGACCCGTGAACAGCTGACCGAACAACTCGACTGCTACCTGAGCCTGCTGCGCAACGTGCCGTATGCTGCGGATTCGACGGTGCCGGCACAGAGCGCCAGTGAATTGATCGATCACGCCTTGCAGATGAACAAGTTTGAGGTCGAGAAAGACACCATCGGCGACATCATCATTTTGCCGCGCGAGCAGGCGGTATTGATGACCTACTACCGCAACAACATTGCGCATATGCTGGTTCTGCCTTCGTTGATGGCAGCCATCGTGACTCAGCATCGTCGTATTTCACGCGCCGCGCTACAGCAGCATATTGATGCGCTGTATCCGATGCTGAAAGCGGAGCTGTTCTTACGCTGGGAGCGTGATGAACTTGCCGGAGTGATTGACGAACTGGCCAGCGAAATGCAGCGCCAGGGACTCATCACCCTGACCGATGACGAACTGCATATCAATCCAGCCCGCTCCCGCACGCTACAGCTGCTGGCCGCAGGTGCTCGCGAGACGTTGCAGCGCTACGCCATTACCTTCTGGCTGCTGAGCGCGAACCCGTCCATCAACCGTGGCACGCTGGAGAAAGAAAGCCGCACCGTGGCGCAACGCCTCTCAGTGCTGCACGGCATTAACGCGCCGGAATTCTTCGATAAAGCCGTGTTCAGCTCTCTGGTGCTGACGCTGCGTGACGAGGGATTCATCAGCGATACCGGAGATGCCGAACCGGAAGAGACGATGAAGATCTATCAGATGCTGGCCGAACTGGTCACGTCAGATGTGCGTCTGACCATCGAGAGCGCTACACAAGGCGAGTAAGCATAAAAAAACCGGTCGGAATGAACTGACCGGTTTTTTATTTTGCAGACTAGACCAAACTCAAAAATGCCAGTAGCTCATCGCCAGTCCTAAGAACAACACCAGACCGACGTAATTATTATTCATAAACGCTTTAAAACAGGCATCACGTTCGCGATTGACGATCAGTTTCTGCTGATAGACAAACAGCGCGCCCGCCACCAGCAGAGACCAGTAATAACCCAGCCCTAACCCGTTTAGCCAACCCACCAGCGCCATCAACACCAGCACGCCAACCTGCAAAACACCGATAATCAGCTTGTCGTTCTTACCAAACAGGATCGCGGTCGATTTAATGCCGATCTTCAGGTCATCATCCCGGTCAACCATGGCGTACTGCGTATCATAGGCCACCGCCCAGAGAATATTCGCAAGGAACATCAGCCAGCAACTCAGCGGTACGGATTCACTCACGGCGGCGAACGCCATCGGGATCGACCAGCCAAACGCCGCCCCCAGCACCACCTGCGGCAGATGCGTATAGCGCTTCATAAACGGGTAAACCCACGCTAATGCTAATGCCGCAACGGACAACAAAATGGTCATCGTGTTGAGGGTCAAAACCAGCAGGAAGGCCAGCAGCACCAGTACCACAAACAGCGTTCGGGCTTCTTTCTCGGTGACAGCCCCACTCGGCAGCGGTCGATTCGCGGTGCGTTTGACGTGCCCGTCAAATTTCCTGTCGGCATAATCATTCACCACGCATCCGGCGGCGCGCATTAACCAAACGCCAGCGACAAAAACTGCCAGGATCCACAGTTGCGGCATGCCTGGGGTCGCCACCCACAGAGCCCACAGCGTAGGCCAGAGCAGCAGTAAGGCGCCGATTGGCTTATCCGTACGCATCAAGCGGTGAAACGCCAGCAGCTTATTCTGCGTCAGACTCCACTCCATCTTTATCTTCCTCTCAGTACAACGGCGACGCAGGCAGAAAAAGCTCGGTAAGCATCAGTGGCTTACCGCTCAGCCGCAGGCGGGAACGACGCCCCCACAGCGCTGCATCGCGGCCAATCTCAATAAAATCTCGGGTCAATGTCGATGACGTAAACAGGTAGCGTCCGAGCGGGGTTTTCCCCAGGTTCTGTAAGGCCAGTTCAGGGCCGCACAAGGTTGATTCAGGCACCACGGTACGCCCGGCAAGCCAGGGTTCACCATCCGCGCATAACAGGATTTCGCGTAACCAATAGCGGGACTCTTTGGGCAGCAGAGTCAGTTCTTCAGCCACCTCATTTTGCCCAACGAACGCTTCGCGAATCAACGTGACGGTGACTTCTTTGCCCTGCTGCTCAAAACGTTTGGTCATGGAATCTTCCAGTAACAACCAGTCGAGCAGTTGGGCGTCCAGCGCCGGGATCGCATCAAAATAACGCAGCGCACGCAGTTGCGTTAACGCAGGGTGTGGCATGCCTTACTCTCCGATTTATAACCTAAAGGCATTGTATCGCAGAAAAGGCATTACGGGGTGAGCAAACACGATTAAGTGATCGGTAGGGCAACATAAGTGTAACAATTCGCACCGAAGGATAAAAAAAGGTGCGCCAGGAGACGCACCAGTTGTTGCAAAATCAACAATGTGGGGAGATGTTTACCCCTTGCCTTTTACACTGCTGATAAAGGTGGATCGGGCAGATTTGGATCCCAGACGTTCCGCTTCATCAAGCAGCTTCAGCGCTTTATCAACATCGCCTTTTGCAACTGCATCCTTAATCGCCTGATTAAAATAGCTTTCCGTGTCGTTCAGCATCGGCTCACTTTTCTTCACCGGCTGCGGCGCTGGAGCGGCAACGGCTGCTGCCGGAGCCGCGTAGGCCACTGCAGGCGCTGCGGTATTGCCGACAGTGACAGGGCCAGGGCCGGAAGAACCGAACAGCGGCCCGACCAGCACGCTGGAGGAGGAGCTGGTTTTGACTTTCAGTTTCAGCAGACCATCGGTGGTGTGGCGGGCGATCGGGTCCGGAATATCGGGAACAGCGTTACCGACGCCCTTGGCATAAGCTTTCGCCGGGTCGAGCAGGGTCGTGGTCTGCTGGAGATCTTTATCTGTGGTAAAGACCAGAACATACAGTTTTTGCTGGCCCAGCGCTGGCGTCAGACGCATTACGCCTTCCAGACGATCGGCACTCATCACGCCGGGCTCCTGGTAGGTGAAATAGCTGCTGGGAAAGAACGCAGATGGCGTCATGTTTTGGTCAAGAATTAAGACGTTTGGCGCAAATACGCTGGTTTGTTTGTTGACTTCACTGGACAGCGTCAGGGTCAGTTCGCCAATGTTCGCCGGTACGCTATAGGCCGCGACCGGGCCAGTAATACCAGCAACATCTAAACGCTGACCTGCATTGGCAAGTTGTGTGGACTGAGTTTTGGATTGATCAACTGGCGTCCAGGTTAACTGTTGCAGCGCCGCAGTGGGAATGGTTGGGGCCGCGGTAGTGTTCTGCGGAACAATATTTACATCGGCCAGGCTGATGCCAGGCGCGCTGGCAAATAACCCTGCAGATAAACAAAGGGCAACGAGACTTTTCTTCATTTTCATTGTTATCACCTCAGATAGCATGGGTTCAGCGGTGGCCAGGCAATAGCGCGCTAAACCGTAATCAAGAGGGGCTTACGCCCCTCTTTCGGTCTTTACGTCAGGTTAGTGCTGAATTACCACCAGATTTCCATCTGAGCACCGAAGGACCACTCATCGCTGTCACCACGGCTGGTGGTGCTGATACCAGAGTTCGTTGCAGCTGCATATTTGGTTACGTCGTTACCATTTTTGACGTAGCCCCACTCCTCATCCCACTTGGCATAGGTTGCGAAGACACGAATTGCCGGGCGGGACCAGATGCTGTCGCCAGCCTGCCATTGTTGCGCGAGGGTGATTTTGTACTGGCTGTTGCGATCGCCGGTCTGCTGAGATTTGACGTTGTCGTAGCCGACTTCCATCAGGGTGCTCATGATTGGCGTCCATTTGTACATCGGGCGAATACCGACGGTGTACCATTCAGTACCCAGATCGTTATCCATATCGAGGTTCTGGTACATACCGACGTACATCAGATCCCACTTGTCGCCCAGGGAGATGGCACCGTGGTCGAGAATACGAACCAGGCTACCGTTGTTATTAATCACGTTATTGGCGTAATTGGTTTTACTACCGTCTGGGTTAGTAATGGTGAAGGAAGAAGAACCATAAGAACCCTGGTTCAGACCTTTACCCTGCGTGGTCATGGAGTCTGTCGCGTACTGAACAACAAACTTGTTGTAGCCCTTCAGCATGCTCTGGGTATGTTCAGCGGTGAACATCCAGCCATCTTTTGATGCGCCGTCTGCCAGGCTGTAATCATCTGTCGTATTCGCACGACCGTAGTCAACACCCAGTTCCAACATACCATCAGTGTTTGTTGCCAATTGCGCTAAACGAACGTCGAATACGTCGTTAGCGGTGTCTTTGGTACGATCATAGATATTCTGGCTGCTGAACGCGTATGAACCACCCGCTTCCTGAGAACGGCTCGCGGCCAGAGACAGTTTACCGAAGCCCAGATCGATGTTTTCAATACCGGCACCAGGACCTGAAATATCCCAGTAGTAGAAGTCGATCATGTGCACGTCATGACGTTGGTAGAAGCGCTTACCGGCCCAGATAGTAGAGCCTGGCAGCCATTCAATCAGGTTTTTACCCTGCACGTTGGCTTCACGGAAGGCCGGGTCAGTCCCTTCCCAGTCATTCTGCTGTGCTACGGAGTAGGCGACGTTTGTGTCGAAGTAGAAGCTCTTATCGCCTTCTTTCCACACTTCCTGGCCTAATTTAATTTCAGCGTAGGTTTCACATTCGTTACCGAGACGGTATTTACTTTGTGCACCTGTTGCCTGGAAACATTGTTGTTCGCCGCCACTACCCGTCCAGCCGATACCGGAACGAGCATAACCATGGAAATCCACAGCCATTGCCTGAACAGACATAATGCCTGCTGCCACAGCAACCGCCAGAGGAAGTTTGCGCAGAGTAATCATCGTTCTATCTCCTGAGATCATTGCTTTTCTTTAAACGCTGCCACCTTCTAAAACTGCGAATGGTTTTGCGTTTCGTTTTTTTATGGGGACCTTAAACGCCTGGCTCCTGGTGCAACCGACGACATGCAGTGCCATCTTCACGGAACAGATGGCAACGCTCTGGCGGCAGGCCGATAGCGAATGTGGCACCCTCTTCTACCAACACCACGTCGTTCTGGCGGTAAACCAGGTTTTGACGGATGGCGGGGATCTGGATATGAATTTGTGTTTCGTGACCAAGCTGCTCGACCACCTGCACTTCACCTTCGAGGGTGACATCGGCGATATCGCTGGGCAGCAGATGTTCCGGGCGGATACCTAAAGACATGTTGGCGCCAACCTGTACCGCATGGCTGTCTACCGGGAGCCAGACTTGCTGGCGGTTTGGTAATTCAACCTGCACCTGATCAATCGCCGTTGCGGTAACTTTCACAGGCAGGAAGTTCATTTTTGGCGAACCGATAAAGCCCGCGACAAAGCGGTCAGCCGGGTAGTGATACAGTTCCAGAGGCTTACCAACCTGCGCGACGCGACCGGCATCCAGCACCACAATTTTGTCGGCCAGCGTCATCGCTTCGACCTGATCGTGGGTGACGTAAATCATCGTGCGGCCGAGACGTTTATGCAGGCGGGATATTTCAATACGCATCTGCACGCGCAGAGCAGCGTCGAGGTTCGACAGTGGTTCGTCCAGCAGGAATACGCGCGGTTCGGCGACCAGCGTACGGCCAATCGCCACACGCTGACGTTGTCCGCCGGAAAGCGCTTTCGGTTTACGCTCCAGCAGGTGCGCCAGTTGCAGAACTTCCGCAACCTGATTCACACGCTGGTTCATCACCTCTTTTTTCGCCCCGGCCAGTTTGAGGCCGAACGACATGTTCTCCGCGACAGACAAATGGGGATACAACGCGTAGGACTGAAAGACCATGCCCACACCGCGTTCGGCGGGCGGAATGTCGTTCATCCGGGTCTCCCCGATAAACAGGTCACCACTGGTGATGGTTTCAAGTCCGGCGATCATACGCAGCAAGGTCGACTTACCGCAGCCTGACGGTCCGACAAACACCACGAATTCCCCTTCGTGAATGTCGAGATTGATATCTTTCGATACCACCACGTCACCCCAGGCTTTCGTTACATTTCGTAGCTGTACGCTCGCCATGCCCTTCTCCCTTCGTTACAACCTGTCATCGACAGCAACATTCATGATGGGCTGACTATGCGCGATCCCTTGACTGCGTGAATCCTCCACCCCCCGGCTTTTTTATGGGGGAGGAGGCGGGAGGATGAGAGAGCAGCGTCTGAGACCCGGGCCACCAGCCTCAGAGGAATTTCGTGATGCAGCCTGCAAAAATCGGTGGGTTTTTATGTGCGCCAGTACGCAATACTCACATTTATGTAACACAGATCACATAAAGAGCGGGTGGGGCGTAGGGGTAAGGAGGATGGAAAGAGGTTGTCGTATAAAGAAACTAGTAACCGTTAAGCCACCTCTGCAAAATCACCAAACAGGATGGGAACTATGAAAATCAAAACTGGCGCACGCATCCTCGCATTGTCTGCATTAACGACGATGATGTTTTCCGCCTCGGCTCTCGCCAAGATTGAAGAAGGTAAGCTGGTTATCTGGATTAACGGCGACAAAGGCTATAACGGCCTCGCTGAAGTGGGCAAAAAATTCGAGAAAGACACCGGGATCAAAGTCACTATTGAGCACCCTGACAAACTGGAAGAGAAATTCCCGCAGGTTGCCGCGACTGGCGACGGTCCGGACATCATCTTCTGGGCACATGACCGTTTTGGCGGCTACGCTCAGTCTGGCCTGCTGGCTGAAATCACGCCTGACAAAGCGTTCCAGGACAAGCTCTATCCCTTCACCTGGGATGCCGTACGCTATAACGGCAAACTGATTGCCTACCCGATCGCGGTTGAAGCGCTGTCGCTGATTTACAACAAAGACCTCGTTCCAAATCCACCGAAAACCTGGGAAGAAATTCCTGCACTGGATAAAGAGCTGAAGGCGAAAGGTAAATCCGCGCTGATGTTTAACCTGCAAGAACCGTACTTCACCTGGCCGCTGATTGCCGCCGACGGTGGTTACGCGTTCAAGTTTGAAAACGGCAAGTACGACGTGAAAGATGTTGGCGTGGATAGCGCTGGCGCGAAAGCGGGTCTGACCTTCCTGGTTGATCTGATCAAGAACAAACACATGAACGCGGATACCGATTACTCCATCGCCGAAGCGGCCTTTAACAAAGGCGATACCGCGATGACCATCAACGGTCCGTGGGCGTGGTCCAACATCGATAAGAGCAAAATCAACTACGGCGTCACGCTACTGCCAACCTTCAAAGGCAAAGCGTCTAAACCGTTTGTTGGCGTTCTGAGCGCCGGTATCAACGCCGCCAGCCCGAACAAAGAACTGGCGAAAGAGTTCCTCGAAAACTACCTGCTGACCGATCAAGGTCTGGATGAAGTGAACAAGGACAAACCGCTGGGTGCCGTTGCGCTGAAATCCTTCCAGGATCAGTTAGCGAAAGACCCACGTATCGCCGCCACCATGGATAACGCCCAGAAAGGCGAAATCATGCCGAACATCCCACAGATGTCCGCATTCTGGTATGCCGTTCGTACCGCAGTGATCAACGCAGCCAGCGGCCGTCAGACCGTCGATGCCGCACTGAAAGACGCGCAGGGTCGTATCACCAAGTAATGCAGTTGTGAACGTGCCGGATGGCGGCATAAATGCCTTATCCGGCCTACAGGGTATGTAGGCCGGATAAGCGCAGCGTCATCAGGCACGCTGACCAACAGGTTTTCATTGTTGTTGAGGATTGAACCCCATGGATGTCATTAAAAAGAAACACTGGTGGCAAAGCGACACGCTGAAATGGTCAGTGATGGGTCTGCTTGGGCTGCTGGTCGGTTACCTTGTTGTTTTGATGTACGCTCAGGGGGAGTACCTGTTTGCCATCATGACGCTGATTTTAAGCTCTGCTGGCCTGTATATTTTCGCTAACCGTAAAGCCTATGCCTGGCGCTATGTTTACCCGGGCGTTGCCGGTATGGGGCTGTTTGTCCTGTTTCCGCTGGTTTGTACGATCGCCATTGCTTTTACCAACTACAGCAGTACCAACCAGCTGACATTTGAACGTGCTCAGGAAGTCCTGATGGATCGTTCTTATCAGGCGGGTAAAACCTACAATTTTGGCCTGTATCCGGCGGGTGATGAGTGGCAACTGGCCCTCACCGACGGTGAAACCGGCAAGAATTACCTTTCTGACGCCTTTAAATTTGGCGGCGAGCAGAAACTGCAACTGAAAGAAGCCGAGGCGCTACCGGCAGGCGAACGTGCAACGCTGCGTATCATCACGCAGAATCGCCAGGCGCTTACCCAATTGACCGCCATCCTGCCGGATGAAAGCAAAGTTACCATGAGTTCGCTGCGCCAGTTTTCCGGCACGCAGCCACTTTATACGCTCACTGAAGACGGCACACTCACCAACAGCCAGAGCGGCGTAAAATACCGCGCCAACAACGATATTGGTTATTATCAGGCGATTAACGCTGACGGTAGCTGGGGTAGCGAAAAACTCAGCCCGGGCTACACCGTTGCCATCGGCTGGGATAACTTCACCCGCGTGTTTACCGACGAAGGCATCCAGAAACCATTCTTCGCCATCTTCGTCTGGACGGTGGTCTTCTCGGTACTGACCGTTATTTTGACCGTTGCCGTGGGCATGGTGCTGGCCTGTCTCGTACAGTGGGAGTCTCTCAAAGGCAAAGCGATTTACCGCGTCCTGCTGATTCTTCCGTATGCCGTACCGTCGTTTATCTCGATTCTGATTTTCAAGGGCTTATTCAACCAGAGCTTTGGTGAAATCAACATGATGCTGAGCGCGCTGTTTGGCATCAAACCGGCCTGGTTCAGCGACCCAACCACCGCGCGTTCGATGATTATTATCGTCAACACCTGGCTCGGTTATCCATACATGATGATCCTGTGCATGGGTCTGCTGAAAGCGATTCCTGACGACCTATATGAAGCCTCGGCGATGGATGGCGCAGGTCCGTTCCAGAACTTCTTTAAGATAACGCTACCGCTGTTGATTAAGCCGCTGACGCCGCTGATGATCGCCAGCTTCGCCTTTAACTTTAACAACTTCGTGCTGATTCAGCTGTTGACCAACGGTGGTCCGGACCGTCTTGGTACCACCACACCAGCCGGTTATACCGACCTGCTCGTGAGCTACACCTACCGTATCGCCTTTGAAGGCGGCGGTGGTCAGGACTTCGGTCTGGCGGCGGCGATTGCCACGCTGATCTTCCTGCTGGTTGGTGCGCTGGCGATTGTGAACCTGAAAGCCACACGTATGAAGTTTGATTAAGGGAGATAACGACAATGGCTATGGTCCAACCGAAATCACAAAAGTTACGTTTATTCGCAACGCACTTAGGGCTGCTGATTTTTATCGCGGCGATCATGTTCCCGCTGCTGATGGTTATCGCTATCTCGCTGCGCGAAGGTAACTTTGCCACCGGCAGCCTGATCCCGGAAAACATCTCCTGGGAACACTGGAAACTGGCGCTGGGCTTTAGCGTTGAACACGCGGATGGCCGCGTGACGCCACCGCCGTTCCCGGTACTGTTATGGCTGTGGAACTCGGTGAAAGTGGCCAGCATTACCGCGATCGGTATCGTGACGCTTTCCACTACCTGTGCTTACGCCTTTGCCCGTATGCGTTTCCCGGGCAAAGCAACCCTGCTGAAAGGGATGCTGATTTTCCAGATGTTCCCAGCGGTGCTGTCTCTGGTCGCGTTGTATGCTTTGTTTGATCGCCTGGGCCAGTACATTCCGTTTATCGGCCTGAACACGCACGGCGGCGTGATCTTCGCCTATCTCGGCGGTATCGCACTGCATGTCTGGACGATTAAGGGCTATTTTGAAACCATCGACGGTTCGCTGGAAGAAGCGGCCGCGCTGGATGGCGCCACACCGTGGCAGGCATTCCGCCTGGTACTGCTGCCGCTTTCCGTTCCGATTCTGGCGGTCGTGTTTATTCTGTCTTTCATTGCCGCTATTACCGAAGTACCGGTCGCGTCACTGCTGCTGCGTGATGTGAACAGCTATACCCTTGCGGTAGGTATGCAGCAGTACCTCAACCCACAGAACTATTTGTGGGGCGACTTTGCCGCCGCGGCTGTACTTTCAGCCATTCCGATCACTCTGGTGTTCTTGCTGGCGCAGCGCTGGCTAGTCAACGGTCTGACCGCGGGTGGTGTGAAAGGTTAAGTTTTACCGAAGTACCTGCCCGGCAACGGGCAATGCCACTGCAACCCTCAACTTATGTTATCCCAACCTGTGACTGTTATTCGGCGCTCTACGGAGCGCCCTTTTTTATGTTATTTTGCATCACTGTTACGATTATTTCCTTTCGTGCTCTCCATCACTGCAATTCTATTTCCTGTCTGAATATAGATAAATCAAACAGAATTAAGATCACAGAAAAGACAAAACGTAATTGCAATGTAAAAAATGATAATTGTCTTCCCTGCCTGTTAAATTCAACATCACGGCACTGATCAAAAGAGCTGTATCCTCTAAGGCAGGTCTGAATGAACTCTCAATATAATTCCAGTTATATTTTTTCGATTACATTAGTGGCAACGTTAGGAGGGCTATTATTCGGCTACGACACTGCGGTCATATCCGGTACGGTAGAATCCCTGAATACCGTGTTTGTCGCGCCACAACATTTAAGTGAATCCGCCGCCAACTCGCTGTTGGGCTTTTGCGTCGCCAGTGCGTTGATAGGCTGCATCATCGGCGGTGCACTGGGCGGCTATTGCAGTAACCGGTTTGGCCGCCGGGACTCGCTGAAAATCGCGGCTCTGCTGTTCTTTATTTCCGGTATTGGTTCCGCCTGGCCAGAATTAGGTTTTACAACTATTAATCCAGATAACACCGTACCTGTTTATTTGGCCGGATACGTTCCCGAATTTGTTATTTATCGTATCATTGGTGGTATTGGCGTAGGTTTAGCCTCAATGCTCTCACCAATGTATATTGCTGAACTGGCACCCGCACATATTCGTGGAAAATTGGTGTCATTTAACCAATTCGCCATTATTTTTGGTCAACTGTTGGTGTATTGCGTTAACTATTTTATCGCCCGTTCTGGCGACGCTAACTGGTTGAATACCGATGGCTGGCGCTATATGTTTGCGTCCGAAAGTATTCCCGCCCTGCTGTTTTTACTACTGCTGTACACCGTGCCAGAAAGCCCGCGCTGGCTGATGGCGCGTGGCAGACACGAGCAGGCGGAAGGTATTCTGCGCAAAATTATGGGCAGCACCCTCGCCACCCAGGCCATGCAGGAGATCAATCAGTCTCTGGACCATGGTCGTAAAACCGGTGGTCGCCTGCTGATGTTTGGCGCAGGCGTTATCGTCATCGGCGTAATGCTGTCTATCTTCCAGCAATTCGTCGGTATTAACGTCGTGCTCTACTACGCCCCAGAGGTGTTTAAAACGCTGGGAGCCAGCACCGATGTGGCGCTGTTACAGACCATCATTGTTGGCGTGATCAACCTGAGCTTTACCGTGCTGGCGATTATGACGGTGGATAAATTTGGTCGCAAACCGCTGCAGATTATTGGCGCTCTGGGCATGGCCATCGGTATGTTCAGCCTCGGTACCGCGTTTTATACCCAGGCTTCCGGGCTGGTTGCACTGCTGTCGATGCTGTTTTACGTCGCCGCATTCGCCATGTCCTGGGGACCGGTTTGCTGGGTGCTGCTGGCAGAAATCTTCCCCAATGCGATTCGCGGCAAAGCGCTCGCCATTGCGGTGGCCGCACAATGGCTGGCGAACTATTTCGTCTCCTGGACCTTCCCGATGATGGACAAAAATTCGTGGCTGGTTTCCCATTTTCACAACGGTTTCTCCTACTGGATTTACGGTTGTATGGGTATTCTGGCGGCGCTGTTTATGTGGAAGTTTGTACCAGAAACCAAAGGCAAAACGCTGGAAGAACTTGAAGAACTGTGGGAACCCGCCGCAGAGAAAACCCAGCCTGCCTCTGCGCAGTAATCCTGACCTGCAACACGCCGCAGCCCGATTGCGGCGTGTTGTCTTTTACTCTCGCTTCAGCCGTTTTGAATTACACAGCCACAAGGTGATCACCAGCAGCAGGATCGCCGCAGAATAGATCAGCACATCCATCGGTGCTTTATGATCGACAATGATCAACCGCACAATCGCGGTGATCCCGATATAAACAAAATAGCGCAACGGAAAGTGAAACCCCGACTGAAAGTACTTCACAATCAGCGCGATAAATTCAAAATAGAGGAAGTAAACCACCAGCCCTTCCACCAGCTCATACTTGCTGGTTTGTTCCGGCGCGAACAGCACATCCGCCAGATGCAGCGTTTCTTTCCCGAGGAATACAACCAGGATCAGGCCCAGACTCAGCAGTCCCAGATTCAACACGGTCTGTAAGATGGTGGAGATAAACTCCACGCGCGGACGAGATAGCGACGTCATAACAGCACCTCTTACTCAGTGGCGAGGTTCCTGTATAACGCAAAAATGTGACAGAGATCTACATTTTTTGTTTATGTTTTGTGCAAGAAAGGTCAGCGGGGAATGATGAATGTCACGACACATTTCACAGGATGAAGTATGCAGCTAAGACAATCCGCTGTCCGCAACGTTACCTGCGGTGAGAACGTGGTGATTTATGAACCCGCAAATCTCTACAATTGCACATTGGGTGACAACGTTTTTGTCGGGCCATTTGTTGAAATCCAGGGTAATACGCAAATTGGCGCAGACAGCAAAATTCAGTCGCACACCTTCATCTGCGAATATGTCACCCTGGGTGCCCGCTGTTTTATCGGTCATGGCGTGATGTTCGCCAACGATATGTTTCGCGAAGGAAAACCCAACGCCGACCGCAACAGTTGGGGAAGAATTTCGATTGGCAACGATGTCTCAATCGGCAGTGGAGCGACCATTCTGGCGGTCACCATCTGCGATGGCGCGGTCATCGGTGCGGGGAGTGTGGTGACCAAATCGATCACCGAGAAAGGCGTGTATGCAGGAAACCCGGCAAAATTATTGCGTCGCCTGTAACTTGCCTGCTGACGGCGTAAATGCCTTATCCGGCCAGCAGTACAGGCAGTTTGTAGGCCGGATAAGCGTAGCGCCATCCGGCTGGCAAACGGCTCGATTAACGGAAGTTTTCACTTCTGTCGCTGGTCATGTCGTACAAACCAAACTTACGTCCAAGCTGCTGGCCGCCATCTCGCGTTAGCGGCGTCCAGCCAATCGCCGCACGGCTGCGGGTCGGACCTGACGAGAACAGATCCAGCGGCACGGATACGTACACCCCTTTGGTAAAATCACCCTCTCCGTACTCATCCGGCGAGGCGTCGGTGATGGTCGCATAGCCGCCTACCACAACGCCGCTGTCAAAGCGCTTCGCCACTTCCAGCGTTCCGCCCTTATCTCCCGCCAGATACTGGCCCACGCTGGCTTTCACCAGTACATCCTGAGCGAATGACGGATTCCAGTACGCCGTCAAATGCCCGGTCTTCACGCTGTAGTCGGTGAATTTCATCATGTCCTGCGCGCTACGCCAGTCACGCTGTTTCACGTAGTTGGCATCAACACCAAACGCCCAGTTGCTGTCTAACGGACGATACAGCACTTCTGCCCCCGCTCCGCCGTACATGGTTTCCAGATAACCAGCGTAAACCTGTCCGTAGAACCCGTTTCCGAGTGACTGGAAGTAGTTGGCCTGTAGGTTATTCACGTAGACATCGTTTTGCACATACTCGCGCACATGGGTACGCACTCGTGGCAAATGCGAATCCTGCGGCGGGTTGGTGTAGTTAAATTTGTCATAGTTATTGGCGAGGTTGGCGAACAAACTCCCGGTGGTCAGCAGGTGATCGGTAACCCACCAATCCGCCGTTCCCATCACGCCCAACTGATACATATAGAAGTTTTCCGGGCCGCCCACCGACTGGTTAAGCACCGGATCGATGTGGAAATCGAAGCGTGACTTATCGATATACCAGCCCTGCTCGGTCTTTTTCGGCACCACGGGCTCAACACGTTTTTGCGCCAGCTGGGTTTCATGGCCCAACGGTTCACCTTCCAGATGACGCTTGAGGCTGGAAACCTCCGTTTCGGTCGTCACCTGCGGCAAGTTAAGACGATTTTCCGTAATACGGATCGTGCGGATCCCGTCGGGAAGATCGTTCATCACGATCCGGTTGGCACGTTCGATCCCTTCGCGCGAATCACGGTATTTCACCTGTTCACCGGTCACATACAGCGTATCGCCCTGCACCTGAATTTTAGGATCGGCCAGTCCGGCGTTATATTTCAGCAGCGTTAGCTGATTCGCCACCACCGAATGTTGCAGGATGGCATCCTGCGGCTGTGGCTGATATTTCGGGCGGGCGTTGTCGTTATAGTTTGGCCGCAGATCGTTGAAGTTAGTCCGCAGCGTGACCCCAAACATAAAGGTGTTCCCGCGCTCATAGCTGAGGTTAACGTCGGCCCAATCGGTGACGCGATAAATAGCGCCGACGTTAAACTTGCTCTTCTGATCCAGCTTGCCCGCAAAATCCTGTTGGTAATTGTTTCCCTCATACTCCAGTTTCAGACGCAACGGCTGCCAGGGTGTCTGATACTCGACGCCGCCAAACAGTGATGCCGGGCCGTGGAACATCTGGCTGCCGTCAATAGAACCGGCCTGCTTGTAGCTGTTATCGCGATAGCAGAATTTATCGCTGTATGAGCAAAACGGATTGCTGACGTTACCGCTGGTCCCGAGATATCCCCAGCCCAGGCCAAGCGAGAAATCAAACGGCCCCCAGGCTTTATTCGCCACAATATACTCCGCATCGAACAGGCCAGTTCCGCCAATATCTCGCGCGCCAACCGCCACCTGCGGCATCCAGTAGCTCTCTTCCCACAGCCGTAGTTTGAGATCAAAAGCTTTATCCTTGTAAGTCTGATCGCCAGAAAACGACTCCACGCTACTGTATTTTTTGGTACGCACATCGGTGTAGCGCAGCGTGGTTTCCAACCACGGGAAGAGCTGCACCGACGCAGAGTAGTAGCGGTACTGATCGTTATCGCGGTAATTGAGGCTCATTTCGCCCTCACGTGCCATGCGTGCGGTTGGGGTTTGCAGCAGCCCCACGCCGCCAAAATCGGACTGCGAAGGTCCAATGGGCGCGGGCCAGCTTTCACCGTGGCAGGCAACGCTTACGCCCAGCGCCAGTAAGCTGAGCAGGTAAGTTTTTCTCATTATTCGGGTATCCGCTGGGTCAGGGTGCGAAGAATGTCGGCATTAATTTCATCCGGGGTGCTGCTCCAGACAGCATCAGAGAGTCCGACATAAATGATGCTGCCGGGCATCGGCTCAACGTGACGTTTGTTCCAGTAAGCGACAGGTACTTTTTGCGTGCGCCCGTCAGGATAGATAACCCAGGCGAAGCTACAATCCGCGCCGCTGAGCCGACTTTGCCCATCGAGATAACTGGCAACATCACGCCCGGGCATAAACGGTTGTTTACCCGGATGGCTTAGCAGGCCAAACAGCGTGATATGCGTTGGCTGCGCTCCGACCCACAGCGTGTAATTGCCCTGCAACTGCGGGTTACCTCGCTCGCTGACGCGCACCACATCCGGGTCAAGGTTAATTTTCTGCCTGCCAGTCACCTTCAGCGCCTGAATTTGCTGGCGTAAGGTGTTGATAGCCTCGGCATCGTCACCGCTTTCTTCAGCACTCAGCGCTGCCAGACGAGCCAGTAATGCCTGCTGCTGACGCCCCGCCTCCATCGTTGCCCGCTCTTCGCTGATAACCGCGCCTGGCCACCAGCTATTGCTCAACAGCGGCTGTCCGACCAGGTCGAGCAGATGTTCGGCCCCGGTCAGCGTTTTTGGCTCTTCGCTGGCGGAGGTAAAGACCTTGACGCTGCCCGCAGCAAAAACAGACGCTGCGCTCAGGCTCAACAGCAGCGCCATAACGACTCGTTTGATCATGATTTTGCCGCCTTAATCAGCGTGGTTTTCACCGGGAAGTAATGCGCGCCAAGATACTGTTCCGACTGGCGAATCTGCCCTTCACTGTCGATCCAGTAGCGGTTATGCCAGCGCGTTTGATCGGTAGTTATCTCTTCATCGAGGATCCGTACCGGGGTGTCATCGCTGCCGACCTTGATGGTGTCTGCGCCATCCCATTTGAAAACCGATCGCGCGGTGGCATAGCGTACCTGCTGATGTTCAGTCCAGCCCATTGTGCGGGTCCACGTTGCGCCATCGACTATCTGATTGGGTTTGATGAGTGGGTCTTCCGCCAGATTATTCACCTCAATTAGGTTGTCCCCGCCGAGATGCGTTTTCACAATGCGCCCATGCTGCGTGACGAGAATAGCCCGATCCTGAGTCACCCATTTCTGCTGTCCGTTTTCCGCAAATGCGAGTACCACAAACAGTTGGGGACCGCCGTTTAGCTGCATATACTGGCTGGCGTAGGGCATATTTTGGATTTCATCGTCCGTCATCTGTACGCCGGGAGTACCAAACACGCTATCCCACAGCGAATGCCCCAACCCTTCGGTGGTGGCTGAGCACGCCTGCAGTAACAGGCAAACCATTATGAGCGCTGGTCGCTTCACGACGTTTCTCCGCATTATTGCCGGGTGGCGCAACGCTTATCCGGCCTACAAATCCCACATACTTTTGGCAATTCAAAATAACCACACCGAAGTGTGGTTAGAATTAAACGTACCTTTATTACTGGGTACTGGTGGTTGTGGTGGTTGTGGTTCCGGTATTAGAACCATCGCCGCCACCGGTCGCCGCCAGGGCGACCCCCACTGCAGAACTTACGGTGCTCACGCTGGTTGCGGAGGAACTTCCTGCCGAAACCGACGCGGCAGCCGACCCTGCTGCCTCACCCACCTGAACGGGGGCGGCATAGACAGAAGTCGCCGCAAGCGCAGATATAGCCCACAGGCCATACAGAACTTTTTTCATCACAAATTCCCTTCATTGTATGAATGGAGATTTACCCAAAAGAATTTCGGGCGAGATCGAGTATACACAAGCCAAAGTGTGCAAATTACGCCACGCGGGAATTTAGGATAATTAGATAACGAAAGGAAAAATGATTAAAAAATACAACAAAAACAATTAAATCAATAAATTAAAATATAAAAATTAAAATGCAATATCCGGTAAATCCGAAAACATCAGAAATTGAATAACATTAATAAAATTATTTTAGGATTAAGCTCAATTAAGGTATGAAGTTAAAACGTAGATATCCTGGAGCATTCTTATAAAAAAGCCGATATTAATATCGGCTTTTTATTTCATTAATGCCGGATGCGGCTAAACGCCTTATCCGGCCTACAAGTGTGTGCTATCAGGCACGCCAGGACTTATAACGGTTAATCAAACCGTTGGTAGAACTGTCGTGGCTGCTCACTTCGGAACCATCTTTCAGCTCTGGCAGAATGCGGTTCGCCAGCTGTTTGCCCAGCTCAACGCCCCACTGGTCAAAGGTGAAGATGTTCAGGATAGCGCCCTGAGTGAAGATTTTGTGTTCGTACAGTGCAATCAGCGCACCCAGGCTGAACGGCGTGATTTCGCGCAGCAGAATGGAGTTCGTTGGGCGGTTACCTTCGAACACTTTGAACGGCACAACGTGGTCCAACGTTGCCGGATCTTTACCCTGGTCGCGGTATTCCTGCTCAACCACTTCACGAGATTTACCGAATGCCAGTGCTTCGGTTTGCGCGAAGAAGTTAGACAGCAGTTTCGGATGGTGATCCGACAGCGGGTTGTGGGTGATGGCCGGCGCGATGAAATCGCATGGAACCATTTTGGTGCCCTGGTGGATCAGCTGGTAGAACGCATGCTGGCCGTTAGTACCCGGCTCACCCCAGATGATTGGGCCAGTCTGGTAATCCACCGCATTGCCGTTACGGTCAACGTATTTACCGTTGGATTCCATGTTGCCCTGCTGGAAGTAGGCCGCGAAACGGTGCATATACTGGTCATACGGCAGAATTGCTTCGGTTTCGGCACCGAAGAAGTTGTTGTACCAGATACCGATCAGCGCCAGCAGCACCGGCAGGTTTTTCTCAGCCGGAGTGGTGGAGAAGTGTTTGTCCATCGCATGCGCGCCGGAGAGCAGCTCAACAAAGTTGTCGAAGCCTACGGACAGGATGATGGACAGACCGATTGCAGACCACAGGGAGTAACGACCGCCAACCCAGTCCCAGAACTCGAACATATTGGCAGTATCAATTCCGAACTCGCCAACCGCTTTACCGTTAGTGGAGAGCGCAGCGAAGTGTTTGGCAACGTGCTTGTTGTCGCCTGCGGTCGCCAGGAACCAGTCGCGCGCGCTGTGGGCGTTGGTCATGGTTTCCTGGGTGGTGAAGGTTTTGGAAGCGACCAGGAACAGCGTGGTTTCCGGGTTCACTTTCTTCAGCACTTCGGCAATGTGCGTACCATCGACGTTAGACACAAAGTGCATGTTCAGGTGATTTTTGTAAGGACGCAGCGCTTCAGTCACCATGAACGGGCCGAGGTCAGAACCGCCGATACCGATGTTTACTACATCAGTGATGGCTTTACCGGTATAGCCTTTCCAGCTTCCGGAGATGATCGCTTCAGAGAAGGATTTCATCTTCTCCAGCACAGCATTCACTTCCGGCATGACATCTTTGCCGTCAACGATGATAGGCGTATTGCTACGGTTGCGTAGCGCCACGTGCAGCACGGCACGGTCTTCAGTGCGGTTGATTTTCTCACCGGAGAACATGGACTTGATGGCACCCGCCAAATCGGTTTCTTTCGCCAGATCCTGCAGTTTAGCCAGCGTCTCTTCAGTGATGCGGTTTTTGGAGAAATCCACCAGCATCAAATCGTCAAACGTCGCGGAAAACTTAGTGAAACGATCGCTATCTTTCGCGAAAAGATCCGCGATAGTAACGTCTTTCATTTCTTCAAAGTGTTTTTGTAGTGCCTGCCAGGCTGAGGTCTGCGTTGGATTGATGTTTTTCATTAGCAATACTCTTCTGATTTTGAGAATTGTGACTGAGATCGATTGTAACGCCAGTCACAGAAAAGTGTGATTGTTTTAATGCCATTGCCAGGGCATCCGCCAAACGTGGCTAAAAAGTATAGCGGTTATCAGCATTGTTATTAGTACCGTTACTCAACGCAGTTGCAGCATGAAAAATCCGCATAATCCCAGCGTTGACAGTGCAAGCTACACATTTTATTTATAAATACGGTATTTGCATTTGCGCCTGCACCGGTTTCTGTTCTGCCTTATGTGCCATGGTCGCTCTATTCATTCCCTGACACGAGGTAGTTATGACTGATGTAGTTGTCTCCAAATTTGGCGGTACCAGCGTGGCGGATTTTGATGCCATGAATCGCAGCGCTGATGTAGTACTTTCTGATGCTAACGTCCGTGTAGTGGTACTTTCCGCTTCTGCGGGAATCACCAACCTGCTGGTCGCACTGGCTGAAGGGCTGGAGCCAACCGCGCGCTTCGAAAAACTCGATGCCATTCGTCAAATTCAGTTCAATATTCTGGAACGCCTGCGTTATCCAAACGTGATACGTGAAGAGATTGAACGTCTGCTGGAAAACATCACCACGCTGGCAGAAGCAGCGTCACTGGCGACCTCAACCGCGCTGACCGACGAACTGGTTAGCCACGGTGAACTGATGTCTACCCTGCTGTTCGTCGAGATCCTGCGTGAGCGCAACGTGCAGGCGCAGTGGTTTGACGTACGTAAAGTGATGCGCACCAACGATCGTTTTGGCCGCGCAGAACCTGACGTCGCGGCGCTGGCCGAACTGGCAACGCTCCAGTTGGCCCCGCGTCTGAGCGAAGGTCTGGTGATTACTCAGGGCTTTATCGGCAGTGAAGGTAAAGGCCGCACCACCACGTTGGGGCGCGGCGGGAGCGATTATACGGCTGCCCTGCTGGCCGAAGCGCTGCACGCCACGCGCGTCGATATCTGGACCGATGTTCCTGGCATTTACACGACCGATCCGCGCGTTGTTCCGGCGGCGCAGCGTATTGATGAAATCGCCTTTGAAGAGGCCGCAGAAATGGCGACCTTTGGCGCGAAAGTGCTGCACCCGGCAACGTTGTTACCTGCCGTGCGTAGCGATATCCCGGTGTTTGTTGGCTCCAGTAAGGCTCCAAAAGCAGGCGGTACGCTGGTATGCAATAAAACCGCGAATCCACCGCTGTTCCGGGCGCTGGCACTGCGTCGTAAGCAAACGCTGCTGACGCTGCATAGCCTGAATATGCTGCACTCTCGCGGCTTTTTAGCGGAAGTGTTCGGCATCCTGGCACGCCACAATATTTCGGTCGATTTAATTACCACATCCGAAGTCAGCGTGGCGCTGACGCTGGATACCACCGGTTCGACCTCCACCGGCGATACACTGTTAACACAGTCTCTGCTGATGGAACTGTCTGCCCTGTGTCGGGTTGAAGTGGAAGAAGGCCTGGCGCTGGTGGCACTGATTGGCAACGACCTGTCCAAAGCCTGTGGCGTGGGTAAAGAGGTGTTCGGCGTACTGGAGCCATTCAACATCCGCATGATTTGCTACGGCGCGTCCAGCCATAACCTGTGCTTCCTGGTGCCCGGTACTGAAGCCGAACAGGTGGTACAGAAGCTGCACCATAATTTGTTTGAGTGAGTAGATGCCAACGCCCGATGGCTCTTGTCCCATCGGGCATTTTCACCGCATCACCGTTTCATATAACAATCTGTCCAACTCCCTGACATCGCCTTCCCGACTATCCGGTAACGTCGGCGGAATCTCTCCTCTTTCCAGCTCGGCGCGGATAAACGCATGCAACAGTGGACGACGCGGGCCGTATTCCGCTTCACCCGCACACTGCTTGCGCTCCAGCAGCTCATCAATTTCCTGACGCAATGGCGCATCCAGTTCACTTCCCGCCAGCAGATCGGCAAAACGCATCGGTGGCACGCCTTTCCCCTCCTCCACCCAACGCACCGCCAGCAGCGGGCGAATGACGTAAAAGTACTTTTTCAATCGCACGTCGTCACCTTGCAGATAGCCACGGAAGTTTTTCCGCGCCATCGAGTAGTAGTGCCAGCGGGCACGTAGCGGGGAAAACCATTTGGGCACCAACGCTTTCAGCGCCGACACGGTCACTTCATCCTGTTGATAGACCACTGGCGAATCCAGCCACTCAATAAGCGTAGGGTTTGCGCCTTTCAGTAACCCCAGCGCCTTGCGCCATTCCCAGCCGCAGAGGTCCAGCTCATCATCTATCGGCAACTCGATAACATCTCGTGGCGCTTCAACCCGCAGATACCACTCAGGCGGATGAACATAGAGAAATCGCACGTCGTAGTCGCTGTCCGGCGAGGCAAATCCCCAGCCACGACTGCCGGATTCACAGGCATACAGCACCCTGACGCCATAGCGCTGCTCTACCTCTTTTAGCTGGCGCAATACCCTTTCGCGCATCGCGCCGTCCACTGTGTTGTAGCTCATTATTCTTATCCTTTTATGTTCACAAGACCGTGCAGCACCTGGTCCAGGCCTCCGAACACCGAGATTTTATCGATACGTTCAGCGACTCTTTCAAGGGTTTCCAGCTCTTTTAAGCGCAGCGCCACCGGGTTGTTTTCCATCACTTTCGCGGTATTCAACAGCGATCGCGTCGCGGCAGTCTCTTCACGACGGCGGATCACGTTGGCCTGGGCGGATTTCTCAGCTTCAACCAGTTGGGACAGGATGGCCTTCATATCACCCGGCAGGACAATATCTTTCACGCCGAGCGAAGCGACCTCGATACCAAACGGTGTCATTCGGGCTTTCACCTGTGCGCTCACCACCTCATCGATCACCTGCTTATCTTCCAGCAGCTCGTCCAGCGTGCGCGTTCCCACCGCTTCCCGCAGGGCAAACTGCAATTCGCGGTAAAGGTGATCCAGCGGTTTGGTTAGTTGGCCAAAAGCCAGCAACACATCGCCATAACGCCAGTTTGCGGCCAGATTTAAACGCAGGTTGACCTTATCCTTGGTCAGGATCTCTTGTCCACCGACCTCCAGTACCTGTAAACGAGTATCAACAACTTCGGCTTCAATCAGATGGTTTATCTTCCAGTATGCGGTCAACCCCGGCGGCAACAGCGTCTGGGTTTCGCCATCAATTTTCAGCACACCAACATGCCACGCAGGAACCTGTACCGTTAAGATAGCTTCACGGCCTTTCACCGTACCGTTACGTCGTGGCTGTAACACTGCATTCATCACCTCAACCGGTACCGAAACCTGACGCGTATCCATACGCACCAGCTTCAGTGCTTCCTCTGCGCGCCAATACAGACGGCGCGTTCCCGGTGGCAAAATTTCCTGCAAGACGCCGTTCACATACAGCGCACCCGCTTCGGTATCGGTTAAATCGGCCACCACACAGTACTGCTCCACCCATGCAGGCTGGAAGCGACGTAAATACTCCGCCAGAGCTTCCGGAATTTCGCTGCCATCGGTATTGATCACCAGAACATCCGGTGTGTTAAACCATGGCAAACGGTGTTCACCTGCATCCAGTACCTGATAGTAATCACCCTGTCGGGATAACAGGCCAAGCTGGCCTTTACGAATAGTGATTTTTTTCTTCATTTTTTATTCCTTATTGTGAGTCAGGTGCGGGTGCAGGGACGAAGCGACAGGGGAATTCCCTTTTGCCTGTCGCACGGCATCTTTACCGGCAGCCTGTTCTGGAGCGTGCTAACTGCGCATCGCTCCGTTTTATTTCTATGATTAACAACCAGTTTTCATTCGGAGGATGAAATTGGGAATCGAACCCACTGTGTGTCAGCGGCTGACGGAACACTCCCGGAAAACAGCCTGTGCCGTTCCTGACGTGCCGGCGGGGTTTAACCCCCTGCGTTTTCAGCGTGATTGACGTAAGAGTTATTGCCAGAAGCGTGCCAGAAATGAAAATCGTCAGAATTTATTTTTAATAAATTGATTTATATAAATTTAATTGTTGTCGCCAATATTGGCAGTTGTCTCACTCGGTTAATTTTTTTATCTTTTAATCTCTTAACTTATCTTTTTGGATAAACCATGAAAAAGCGGCGGGTTGTAATTGGCGTACTGGGTACGGTGCTGGACAAACGCGGTAAACGCGCCAATCGGTTTAAAAAGTGGCGCCCCACGGTTGGATTGTGCCAACAGCCTGATTTCCCTGTCGACAGACTGGAACTACTCCACCAGCCACGCGATGAAGGCATGGCGCAAAGGTTGATTGAAGACGTCGCGCTGCTCTCACCTGACACCGAAGTACGCCCGCATGCCGTGACTATTAACGACCCCTGGGATTTTGAAGAGGTCTACGCCGCTTTCCTCGACTTCGCCACCCACTACAGCTTTGATACAGAAAACGAAGAGTATCTGGTGCACATCACCACCGGGACGCACGTCGCGCAGATCTGCTGGTTTCTGCTAACGGAAGCCCGCTACCTGCCCGCCAGCCTGCTGCAAACCAGCCCGGCACCAGCCGGTTCATCGGATGAGGCCGTCACCGCCGGCGTTTGCTCGATAATCGATCTCGATTTAAGCCGCTACGCCACGCTCACCAGTCGTTTTCAGCGCGAACAGCAGCAGTCAGTCTCTTTTCTGAAGGCCGGGATTGATACGCGCAACGCCACCTTCAATAAACTGATCGATCGCATTGAGCGTGTGGCTCTACGTTCGACCGACCCGATCCTGCTCACCGGCCCCACCGGCGCGGGTAAATCCTTTCTGGCGAAACGTATTTTTCAGCTACGCCAGTCGCGGCATCTGGTGGCAGGGAAACTGGTCGCCGTCAACTGCGCAACCCTGCGTGGCGACAATGCGATGTCTACGTTGTTCGGTCACGTGAAAGGGGCGTTTACCGGCGCACTCACGGCGCGCAGCGGACTGCTGCGTGAAGCGGATGGCGGCGTGCTGTTCCTTGATGAGATAGCCGAGTTAGGGCTGGACGAGCAGGCCATGCTGCTAAAAGCGATAGAGGAAAAAACCTTTTTCCCGTTTGGATCGGACAAAGAAGTACACAGCGATTTTCAGCTGATTGCCGGAACCCATCGCGACATGCAGCAATGGGTCGCCGAGGGCCGTTTTCGCGAAGATCTCTACGCGCGTATCAATATGTGGAACTTCGCCCTGCCCGGTCTGGCGCAGCGGCGGGAAGATATCGCTCCGAACGTCGAGTATGAGCTACACCGTTTTTCCAGCCGTAAACAGATGCAGATCCGTTTCGACAAAGAGGCTCGCGTTTGTTATCTGGCATTTGCCTGTTCCCCACAGGCGCAGTGGCGCGGCAATTTTCGCGAGCTAAGTTCATCCATCGCGCGAATGGCGACACTTGCCGAACAGGGGCGCATCACCTTATCCCTTGTCGAAGAAGAAATTGCGCTGTTAAAGGAGAGTTGGCAGATTACCGCTTCGCAACCTGAACTGAACATGGACATTGACCTGTTCGATCGCCGCCAGTTAGAAACGGTGTTGGAAGTGTGCCGCCGCAGCGCGTCGCTGTCGGAGGCGGGGCGCGAACTGTTTGCCGTCTCACGGCAGAAGAAAGCCAATCCTAACGATGCAGACCGCTTGCGAAAATATCTCGCCCGCTTCGGGCTGAGCTGGGAAAGCGTTCGCAGCGATCAGATACAATAAACAATATCTAACATTACCCAATCTGAACTGTTACTGGTTTTCCTAACTTCACCAGCATCATGACCAGCGCATCAAGGGTAAATTTGTTGATTTTCTGATTAACAACATCTGAAACACGGGGCCGGGAAATATTCAGTTTCACAGCAGCTTCCGCTTGTTTCAGATGGTTTTCATCAATCCATCCGGAAATTTCTTGCATCAACTGCTGCTTCAGGCGAATGAGTTGTTCGACCTCGCATTCAGCATCATGCTTTAAGCTCTTCGCTTCCGCTTCTGCAAACCCCAGTTCGGCAAAAATATTGACATCCGGAGAGGTTACATGGCGAACCTTATTATCAACGGTATTGTTCATTTCTGATTCCTGTCTTCTTGCAAAGCGGTTCGATATCTAACTTTAGCAATGTGTTTATCGTGCTCAGAAGTACGTTTCGTCTTTTTATTGAAACAATGCAGTACATAGACCGCGTTAGCATAGCGAGCAATGTAGATGATTCGGTATGCGCCAGATTCATACCTGAGCCTTACCTCCTAACACCTCGACCTATCTCTGGCATCGGCTTCCAGTCAGCAGCTTCTAATCCAGCCTGTAAACGATGTAGCTGAAAACCAGCGGTTTTACGTATATCTTCAGGAAAGCTTCGTAAATCATCAAATGAACTGCCAATCCAGACAATGGGCTTTAAGGCCCGCTTTATTGAAAGCATAACACATCCTTGTATAAAATTTTATACAAACAATAAAATGCGTCACCCACACGTTTTCCTGTCATTACGCTAAATCAGAATAGAAATTCCGTCACTTCAACAAGCTATATTTTGCGAGGCTCTTTCAGGATTAGTTTTATTCTGCACGAATTACCGTACACTGAGGATATCGGCTAACAGAGGGCACCCATATGGCACTCCCCCGCATTACCCAAAAAGAGATGACCGAGCGCGAACAGCGTGAACTGAAAACGCTGCTCGACCGCGCGCGCATTGCGCATGGTCGCCTGCTGACCAACGCAGAGACCAACAGCATCAAGAAAGAGTACATCGATAAACTGATGGCCTTGCGCGAAGCAGAAGCGAAAAAAGCCCGCCAGTTGAAGAAAAAGCAGGCTTATAAACCGGATGCGGAAGCATCGTTTTCCTGGTCAGCAAATACGCCAACGCGCGGCAGACGTTAACGCCCTTTCTTCTTACGCCCCGGCGAGGTAAAACGCTTACCGTTTGCCGCCGGGCGCGATTTCTCTTTCTCCGCCGATTTTTCGATTTTCACTACCGGGCGCTTAATGCCTGCGGTTTTGGGCTTCGCTTTCGCCTTCGGTTTGGCTTCTGAGGACGAGTTCTCAATCAGCTTGAACAGATCGATCAGTTCGTCATCTGTCAGGTCGCGCCATTCACCAAGCGGCAGACCAGACAAACCAACGTTCATGATACGCGTACGCTCAAGCTTGGTAACTTCATAGCCAAAGTGTTCGCACATACGACGGATCTGACGGTTAAGCCCCTGAATCAGCGTAATACGAAACACAAACGGCGCTTCTTTCTTCACCTTACATTTTTTGGTGACGGTACCGAGAATGGGCACACCGGCCCCCATACCACGGATAAAGTCATCAGTGACCGGCTTATCGACCGTCACCAGATATTCTTTTTCGTGATCGTTACCGGCACGCAGGATTTTATTCACCAGGTCGCCGTGGTTGGTCAGAAAGATAAGTCCCTGAGAATCTTTGTCCAGACGACCAATTGGAAACACGCGCTTGCTGTGATTCACGAAATCAACAATGTTGTCGCGTTCGCTGTCTTCGGTGGTGCTGACAATCCCTACCGGCTTATTCAGCGCGATAAAAACCAGATCTTCCGCTTCACGCGGCTCAATCAACCGACCATTTACTTTTACGACGTCGCCAGGCATCACCTGATCGCCGATGGTGGCGCGTTTACCATTCAGGAAGACATTCCCTTGTTCGATAAAGCGATCCGCCTCGCGGCGCGAGCAGATTCCGCTTTCACTGATGTATTTATTTAATCGGATGGATGAGTCGGGCAGCATAGTTTCTCCTTTGACAGCGAAATATACCCTACCTTGCGGACGATAAAAAATAATCGTGTTCGACTGTCCACGCGCTATTTGTGATCCGTCACACCTTTTGACACAAAAGTGTCAGCGATCCATCCCTGCAATTTTGTTGAGTGAAAACAAGCAGAATCAATACATTAGAGAGGTATGCACATCTGTGCCGACAACGCGCCATCACCACATCAAATGTGCAACACAATCGGTCATTTCAGGGCGCTGAAATAAGTGAAAATAGCTTTGAGATGGAGAACAGATGGGGTTATATCAGATTAAGAAGGCAATTTCGTGATTTGCACAAATGTGCAGGAGTCCAAAAATGGCGACGGAAAACAGCGATGATATCCGCCTGATCGTAAAAATAGCGCAGCTGTATTACGAACAGGATATGACACAAGCGCAAATCGCCCGCGAGCTGGGTATTTATCGCACCACGATCAGCCGGTTACTAAAACGTGGACGCGAGCAGGGTATCGTCACCATCGCCATTAATTACGACTACAACGAAAATCTGTGGCTGGAACAGCAGCTAAAACAGAAATTTGGCCTGAAAGAGGCGGTCGTAGTCTCCTGCGATAGCGAGCAGGAAGATGAACAACTTAATATGATGGGCGTACATGGCGCACAGTTGCTGGAACGCTTACTGGAACCTGGGGACATTATCGGGTTCTCATGGGGCCGCGCGGTACGGGGACTGGTGGAAGGATTATCTCCTGCCAGCCAGTCGCGCCAGCTGATCTGTGTGCCGATTATCGGCGGACCATCCGGCAAGCTTGAAAGCCGCTACCACGTCAATACGCTGACCTACGGCGCTGCGGCAAAGCTCAAAGGGGAATCACACCTGGCAGATTTCCCGGCGCTGCTGGAAAACCCGCTGATCCGTAACGGGATCATGCAGTCACGACATTTTAAATCGATTTCTGCGTACTGGGATAATCTGGACATCGCGCTGGTCGGGATTGGATCTCCGGCGATACGTGATGGCGCCAACTGGCACGCCTTTTACGGCAGTGAAGAGAGTGATGACCTGCATGCCCGCCAGGTCGCCGGAGACATTTGCTCGCGCTTTTACGATATCAACGGTGTAACCGTAGAGACCAATATGAGTGAAAAGACGCTCTCCATCGAAACCAATAAATTAAAACAGGCGCGTTACTCCATTGGCATTGCAATGGGTGAAGAAAAATACAGTGGGATATTAGGCGCATTACGTGGGAATTATATTAACTGTTTAGTCACCAACAGTCATACCGCTGAATTATTGTTGAAGTAAATAAATTCTAATTGGTCCTGCCATAATTAATTTTATGTGGGATCCCCTTATCTGAATCGGGAGTTTATTATGCAAACGTGGTTAAACTTGCAGGACAAAGTCATTATTGTTACCGGTGGTGCATCCGGAATTGGTCTGGCGATTGTCGAAGAGTTATTAGCGCAAGGCGCTAATGTACAAATGGCAGATATTCATGGTGGAGAAGGTAAATACGATAGCCATGACGGGTATCAATTCTGGCCAACGGATATTTCCAGTGCCAAAGAGGTTAATCATACTGTCGCTGAAATTATCCAACGCTACGGACATATTGATGGGCTGGTAAATAATGCTGGCGTTAATTTTCCGCGTCTGCTGGTCGATGAAAAAGCACCCGCCGGGCAATACGAACTCAACGAAGCTGCTTTCGAAAAAATGGTTAATATCAACCAGAAAGGTGTGTTCTTAATGTCGCAGGCAGCGGCACGCCAAATGATAAAACAGCGTAACGGCGTGATTGTGAATGTCTCTTCCGAAAGCGGACTGGAAGGTTCTGAAGGTCAAAGCTGTTACGCCGCGACCAAAGCCGCATTGAATAGTTTTACCCGTTCCTGGTCGAAAGAGTTGGGCAAACACGGCATCCGCGTGGTTGGTATTGCACCTGGCATTCTGGAAAAAACCGGACTGCGGACCCCCGAGTATGAAGAAGCGCTGGCCTGGACCCGCAACATCACCGTCGAACAGCTGCGCGAGGGCTACACCAAGAACGCGATCCCGATTGGTCGATCAGGTCGCTTAAGCGAAGTTGCTGATTTTGTTTGTTATCTTTTATCTGAGCGCGCCAGTTACATCACCGGAGTAACCACTAACATTGCGGGCGGAAAAACGCGCGGCTAAGGAGGTTTTATGGTCAATGCAATCTTCTGTGCTCACGGCAAACTGGCCTGCGCCATGCTGGAATCGGTACAGATGGTCTACGGTGATGCCAACGTTGAAGCCGTGGCATTTGTCCCCGGAGAGAACGCCAGCGACATTGTGGAAAAGCTAAAAAAGTTAGTAAGTATTCACACTGGCGATGAATGGCTGATTGCCGTCGATTTACAGTGTGGCAGTCCCTGGAATGCTGCCGCGACGCTGGCGATGCACAATCCGGCGATACGGGTCATTAGCGGGTTATCACTGCCGTTGGCGCTGGAGCTGGTAGACAACCAAAGCAGTATGAATGTAGATGAACTGTGCGAACACCTGACGACCATTGCTCAACAAACCTGTGTCGTCTGGAAGCATCTGGAAACGGCCGAAGAGGATTTCTGATGAACATTACCCTTGCTCGTATTGATGACCGCCTGATCCACGGTCAGGTCACCACCGTCTGGTCGAAGGTGGCGAATGCCCAACGGATTATTATCTGTAATGACGACGTTTATAACGATGAAGTACGCCGCACATTATTACGTCAGGCTGCCCCACCGGGAATGAAAGTGAACGTCGTTAATATCGAAAAGGCGGTCGCGGTTTACCATAATCCGCAATACCAGAACGAAACCGTTTTTTATCTATTTACCCGCCCACAGGATGCATTAGCAATGGTAAAACAAGGGGTAAAAATTGCCACGTTAAATATTGGCGGCATGGCCTGGCGACCAGGTAAAAAACAATTAACCAAAGCCGTTTCTTTAGACAGCGACGACATTAATGCGTTTCGTGAGTTAGATAAACTGGGTGTTACGCTGGATTTACGCGTTGTCGCATCCGATCCATCTATTAATATTCTCGAAAAAATAGAAGAACAATCGTTCGCTGAATAAATAAAAATGCCTGTGTACTTATGCTTTAACAGGCAGGGATGATCACATTCACAAGGTGACATATTATGGAAATAAGTACCCTACAAATTATCGCCATATTCCTATTTTCCTGTATTGCCGGAATGGGTAGCGTGCTGGATGAGTTCCAGACCCACCGTCCGCTAATTGCTTGTACCGTTATCGGCCTAATCCTTGGTGATTTAAAAACCGGGATTATGCTCGGCGGCACGCTGGAGTTAATCGCTCTTGGCTGGATGAACGTCGGCGCAGCGCAGTCTCCCGATTCGGCGCTCGCCAGTATTATCTCCGCCATTCTGGTTATCGTCGGTCAGCAAAGCATTGCTACCGGTATCGCCATCGCCCTGCCAGTCGCGGCGGCAGGTCAGGTGCTAACTGTCTTTGCCCGTACCATCACCGTGGTGTTCCAGCACGCGGCAGATAAAGCAGCCGAAGACGCCCGCTTTCGCACCATCGACATGCTGCACGTTTCCGCTCTCGGCGTACAGGCGCTGCGCGTTGCCATCCCTGCATTAATCGTCTCGCTGTTTGTCAGCGCCGATATGGTCAGCAATATGCTCAACGCCATTCCGGAATTCGTCACCCGCGGATTGCAGATTGCCGGTGGCTTTATCGTGGTGGTCGGCTACGCCATGGTGCTGCGCATGATGGGCGTGAAGTACCTGATGCCCTTCTTCTTCCTCGGGTTTATCGCTGGGGGTTATCTCGATTTGAGCCTGCTGGCTTTCGGTGGGGTTGGCGTGATTATCGCGCTGGTCTACATCCAGTTGAACCCACAGTGGCGTAAAGCCGAACCGCAGGCGCAACCCGCCTCTTCTCAAGCTCTCGATCAGCTTGATGACTAATGGAGCCAGCCATGGAACAGAAAAAACTGACCAAATCTGACCTGTTTAGCATGTTTGTTCGCTCCAATCTGCAACAGGCGTCATTCAACTTTGAACGCATTCATGGACTGGGCTTTTGCTACGACATGATCCCTGCCATCAAGCGCCTGTATCCGCTGAAAGAGGACCAGGTTGCAGCACTCAAACGCCACCTGGTGTTTTTCAACACCACGCCTGCCGTGTGCGGCCCGGTGATTGGCGTGACCGCCGCGATGGAAGAAGCTCGCGCTAATGGTGCGGAAATTGACGACGGGGCCATCAACGGCATCAAAGTTGGGCTGATGGGCCCGCTGGCCGGTGTTGGCGACCCGTTGGTCTGGGGAACATTGCGCCCGATTACCGCCGCGCTCGGCGCATCGCTGGCGCTGTCCGGAAACATTCTCGGCCCACTATTGTTCTTCTTTATTTTCAATGCAGTACGTCTTGCCATGAAGTGGTACGGCTTACAGCTTGGCTTTCGTAAAGGGGTCAATATCGTCAGCGACATGGGCGGCAACCTGCTGCAGAAACTGACCGAAGGCGCATCGATTCTCGGCCTGTTTGTCATGGGGGTGTTGGTCACCAAATGGACCAGCATCAACGTGCCGCTGGTGGTATCGCAAACGCCTGGCGCAGACGGCACCACCGTCACCATGACCGTGCAGAACATTCTCGACCAACTCTGCCCCGGCCTGCTGGCGCTGGGTCTGACGCTGCTGATGGTGCGTCTGCTCAACAGGAAAATTAATCCGGTATGGCTGATCTTCGCCCTGTTTGCGCTGGGAATTATCGGTAACGCGCTGGGCTTCCTGTCCTGATTTTTTCGCCCCGGCGATGCCGGGGCAACTTCAACAAATAGTCCTCGAAAGAGGAAGAGGTGGTAACAATGCAAACAACAACAGCTTTACGTCTTTATGGTAAACGCGATCTGCGCCTGGAAACCTTCGATCTTCCTGAAATGCAGGACGATGAAATTCTGGCCTCAGTCGTAACCGACAGCCTGTGCCTTTCTTCCTGGAAAGAGGCTAACCAGGGCGAGAACCACAAAAAGGTGCCGGACGATGTGGCTACCAACCCGATCATCATCGGTCACGAGTTTTGCGGCGATATTATTGCCGTAGGCAAAAAATGGCAGCATAAGTTTCATCCCGGCCAGCGCTATGTCATTCAGGCTAACCTGCAACTGCCGGATCGCCCGGACTGCCCCGGCTACTCCTTCCCGTGGGTAGGCGGTGAAGCCACGCACGTCATCATTCCTGATGAAGTCATGGAGCAGGACTGCCTGTTAGCCTACGAAGGTGAAACCTATTTTGAAGGCTCGTTGGTTGAGCCGCTGTCCTGCGTGATTGGCGCATTCAACGCCAACTATCACCTACAGGAAGGCACTTATAACCATAAGATGGGCATTCGTCCGCAGGGGCGCACGTTAATCCTCGGCGGTACCGGGCCAATGGGACTACTGGCGATCGACTATGCACTGCATGGACCGGTTAACCCGGCGCTGCTGGTGGTGACCGACACCAATAACGACAAGTTGAACTACGCCCGCAAGCACTATCCATCAGAACCACAAACGTTGATCCATTATCTCCACGCCCAGGATGCGGGTTATGACACCTTGATGGCGCTGAGCGGCGGACACGGGTTTGATGACATCTTTGTTTTTGTGCCCAACGAACAGCTGGTTACGCTGGCCTCTTCTTTGCTGGCTGCTGATGGTTGCATGAACTTCTTTGCCGGTCCGCAGGATAAGCAGTTTAGCGCGCCGATTAACTTCTACGACGTGCACTATGCCTTCACCCATTATGTTGGGACATCTGGCGGCAATACCGACGACATGCGCACGGCGGTAAAACTGATCGAAGAGAAGAAAGTTCAGGCGGCAAAAGTGGTGACACACATTCTGGGATTGAATGCGGCAGGTGAAACAACGCTGGAACTGCCGCAAGTCGGTGGGGGTAAAAAACTGGTTTACACCGGAAAAGCATTGCCGTTAACTGCGCTCACCCAGATTGACGATCCGGCCTTGCGCGATATCCTGGAGCGTCATCAGGGGATCTGGTCGCAGGAAGCCGAACAGTACATATTGTCTCACGCCGAGGAAATTTAACATGATTAACCGCGACACCCAGTTGTGCATGTCGCTTGCCGGTCGCCCCGGCAACTTTGGCACACGCTTTCATAACTATCTATATGAAAAGTTAGGGTTAAATTTTATCTACAAAGCCTTTACTACGCAGGATATTGAGGCCGCAGTGAAAGGCGTTCGCGCACTCGGGATTCGCGGCTGTGCGGTCTCTATGCCGTTTAAAGAGAGTTGCATGCCGTTTCTGGATGCCATCGATCCTTCCGCAAAAGTCATTGATTCCGTTAACACCATTGTCAATGACAACGGTACGCTGACAGGATTTAACACCGACTACATTGCGGTAAAAAGCCTGATTACCAGCCACCAGCTTGATAACCACGCACGCGTCATGATCCGCGGCAGCGGTGGAATGGGTAAAGCGGTCATTGCTGCATTTCGCGATGCCGGTTTTCGCGATGTGATCGTCGCCGCCCGTAACCGGGAGAGCGGTCCGGCGCTGGCAAAACAGTACGGTTTCCAGTGGCAACCGCAGCCGGAAGGGATTACCTGCGATATTCTGGTCAACGTGACGCCAGTCGGCATGGCTGGCGGTAAAGAGAGCGATGAACTGGCCTACAGCGAAGCAATGGTCGCTGCCGCCAGCGTGGTGTTTGACGTCGTCGCCCTGCCGCCGGAAACACCGGTAATCAAACTGGCACAGCAATTAGGTAAAAAGACCATCAGCGGTGCAGAGGTGATTGCCTTACAGGCCGTAGAGCAGTTCGCCATGTACACCGGCGTACGCCCAGATGACGCGCTAATCGCCGAAGCGGCAGAATTTGCGCGGGCGGGGTAAGAGAGCAGGAACAGAGCGCCAGGGGTGGGCGCTCTGTCAATTTTAGGTACTATGCAACAGCGAACAGTTGCTGGTCAGCTTTCGCTTCTAACTGCACCAGTGCGGGAATCAACTGGCTGATGTTGACCAGACTGTGTCCTAACTGGCATATGCTCTCATACGCAAAATGTTCCTGACCTTCACCCGCCATGGTCAGCAGGCTTTCGCCCATAAAATTCAGCGTCTGGTACAACCCTGCCAGCGCCTCTTCACAGCCAAACGATAGCGCCAGATTTTCTTCAGTAGTGAGATGGCTACAATCAAGATGGCGGAACGCCTCGGCGAGTGAGAAATAAAGTAGATCGGCCTGTGAAATGAGAGAATAGCGGACATTAAAATGGGGATAAAACGTAGTTAGTCATGCCATCAGCAGGTAATATGACGATACGCAAAAAGTACGCCATCAATTGCTAAATCATCGCGTCTAAGAAGGTTTGGGAGAGTTCAATGTCTTCAGCGTTTCAGCATCGATTCATTCTGACTGGTGGCCCAGGGTCAGGCAAAAGCACGATAATTGATACGATTATAAAACGAGGGTTTTGGTGTTCTAAAGAAGCTGGAAGAGGTGTGATCCAAGACCAGGTTAACATCGGCGGCGATGCATTACCGTGGGCCAACCAGACTGCATTTGCAGAGCTGATGCTATCCTGGGAAATGCGTTCGTGGCATGAAGCGGAAGGGCATACACAACCCTGCTTCTTTGATCGTGGTGTTCCTGATGTTGTAGGTTATTTATGTCTTTCTGAACTTACCATACCGAGGCATCTGGAAAACGCCATCGAGAAATTTCGCTATAACCGAATCGTATTTATTGCACCACCCTGGCGTGAAATATATGTACAGGACACAGAGCGCAAACAATCTTTCGATGTTGCCATCGCGACATATCACGCAATGGTAAAAACATACCGTATGTATGACTATCAGTTGATTGAATTACCATGTGTTTCTGTAGAAGAGCGAGTGGATTTTATTCTTTCCAAGATAAAACCCTGCTAAGACGGCAACTACGTGTAGTGGTGAATCACCATGCATGAATCTGTCATATTCTAGTGGACATATAGCTTCCGCTCCTGGCACAAAGCCCTCCCAATCCCCTATCATCGATTCTCGTATCAACCGCAGCATCCTGAAAAACTACGTATTATTGCGAGACACTTTCCTGTTTCCTCCAGCAAGCATTTCCCCTTACTCCCCATTTTTTTACTCTCTAGTCTCAACTTGTCAATTCATAATGTAGTTTATAAAATACATGGAACGTCATCATGGAAATTCTTCAGACAATGGTTTTCCGGCGTTGGGAGCAAAACCTACGGGACAGGAGAGCTAAAACGCTCATTGCCACACGCCTTTTTCGTCTGGCTAATGGTTTAGCTGGTGATGTTAAACCTGTTGGGGAAGGCGTCAGCGAAATGCGCATTTCTTACGGTCCTGGCTACAGGATTTACTTTAAACAGCAAGGTTGCCGCATCATCATTTTGTTATGTGGGGGCGATAAAAGCTCACAAGCCAACGATATTACTCTTGCAAAAATGCTCGCCCGTACACTGGATTCACAGGAGATCTTCTGCCATGAATAAACTTACTCACTACGATCCCGCGACTGCGCTGGTTGATGATGAAGAAATTGCCGTGTTTATGGCCGATGCCCTCGAAACAGGCGATGCAGCATACATTGCAAAAGCACTGGGCGTGGTAGCTCGCGCTAAGGGAATGGCGAACATTGCGGCAGAAACGGGATTATCCCGCGAGCAGCTTTATCGCTCTTTTAGTGAGAAAGGTAACCCGACGCTGAAAACCACCCTTGCAGTGATGAAGGTACTCGGCATTGAATTGACACTTAAAAAATAGCCTCAGCTTCTATCTCCCCCTTCCAACATCGTGAGCCATATCAGTAAGGCGTTAGCCTGATAGTGGTAGCATTAGCGCGGTTTGTAATTTTCTGATTACATGGAGAAATGATGGAACTGCTTTTATTGAGTAACTCGACGCTGCCGGGCAAAGGCTGGATGGAACATGCGCTGCCGCTGATTGCTGAACAACTGAATGGTCGCCGTACGGCGGTGTTTATTCCGTTCGCTGGCGTGACGCAAACCTGGGATGAGTACACAGCGAAAACGGCAGCCATCTTTGCGCCAATGGGTGTCAACGTTACGGGTATTCATACCGTTGCCGATCCGATTGCCGCTATTGAAAACGCAGAGCTGGTGATTGTCGGCGGGGGTAATACCTTCCAGTTACTGAAAGAAAGCCGCGAACGCGGACTGCTGGCGCCGATTGTGGATGTCGTCAAACGCGGTGCGCTGTACATCGGCTGGAGCGCAGGTTCCAACCTTGCCTGCCAGACCATCCGCACTACCAACGACATGCCGATTGTCGATCCAAAAGGTTTTGATGCGCTGGGTCTGTTCCCGCTGCAGATTAACCCACACTTCACCAACGCGCTGCCGGAAGGCCATAAAGGCGAAACGCGTGAACAGCGTATCCGCGAGCTGCTGGTTGTGGCACCGGAGCTGACGGTGATTGGCCTGCCGGAAGGGAACTGGATTAAGGTGAGTAACGGTAAGTCCGTGCTCGGCGGCCCGAACACCACGTATATCTTTAAAGCGGGTGAAGAAGCGGTTGCCGTTGAAGCAGGCCACTGCTTTTAGTTGATTTGTTGTCTGATGCCGGATGGCGGCTTCGCTTTATCCGGGCTACAACTGTAGGCCTGATAAGCGCAGCGCCATCAGGCAGTTCAGCGCACATTGCCGGATGCGGCTTCGCCTTATCCGGCCTACCGGACTGCGCCATCGGGCAATATTTCACCTGTCCTCATTAGTAATCATCCCGCTCATCGTCTTCATCCGGCTGTTCCAGCACGCTGTAAGCCACGGAACAAAACAGCGAGTTCAGACGCTGCATATCGCCCAACAGCGCCAGGTGCAAGGAGCTGGTCTCGATGCTCTGCACGTTCTGCTGATGCAGACGGTCAACGTGCGCATGCGAATAACGACGATTGAGAATACGGAAGCGGTGCTTGCTGCGACGCAGACGACGGGCACTGGTCACATCTCCTGAGAAGAACACTGACATCGCCAGCTGCAGATTGCTGAGCAACTGATCGTAGAGCGCATCCAGTTCTTTCAGCCCTTCGACAGAGAATGCCCGGCGGGCGGCCAGCGACTTATCGGCTATCTCGCTGCCCATACGTTCGACAATATCGGAAGCCTGCTCAAGGTTGAGCGACATTTCGATAATCTCCGCCCAACGGCGCGATTCCTCTTCCGCCAGCTCATCCTTTGGCATCCGCGCCAGATAGAGCTTAATTGCCGTGTACAGCACGTTAATGTCGTCCGCCATCCTGCGCAGCTCTTTCTCTTCACGCGGTTCGCCGTGCATTACTTTCTTCAGCCCGTCCATCATCTGCTCCATCGCGTCGCCGATACGCAGGGCTTCACGGGCGGCATTGGCCAGAGCGAGCGTCGGCGTATCCAGCGCGCTGACGTCCAGATGTTTGGGTTTCAGATGTGCATCCAGCTCCGGCTCATCGCGAATGATGCGCTTACAAAAACGCGCCATCGGTTCGGCGAACGGCACCATCGCCACACAGCGCACCAGGTTGTAGAAGACGTGGAAGTAGATAACCAGTTCAGATTTCGGCAGCGGCAGTTCATCCATCAGATTGGCCAGCGGATGAACAAACGGCAGGATAATCAGACTGCCCACCAGCTTAAACAGCAGGCTGCCGAGCGCCACGCGACGGGCAGCAGCATTCGCAGCACTGTTGTTGAGCATCGCCAACAGGCCGGAGCCGAGGTTGGCACCAATCACTAGACACAACGCCACCGGGAACGAGATAATGCCTGCCGCGGTCAGCGTGGCCGTCAGCAGCACCGCCGCCAGACTGGAGTAACTGATAATCGCAAACATGGCGCCAATCAGCGCATCCAGCATAATATCGCCGGTCAACGAGGCGAAAATAACCTGTACGCCGTTAGCCTGAGTTATCGGCGTGACCGCCTGCACAATCAGCTCCAGCGCAAGTAAAATCAACCCCAGCCCGATGCCAACCCGCCCCAGTTGCCCCACGCGGGACTGCTTACGCCCGAGAAAGAAGATCACGCCGATGAAAATCAGCAGTGGGGATAGCCATGAGAGATCGAAGGTCAGGATACGCGCCATCAGCGCGGTCCCCACGTCGGCACCCAGCACAATGACCAGCGCCGGGGTAAGCGCCACGAGATCTTGGGCGACAAACGAGGTCACCAGCATGGTGGTGGCGTTGCTGCTTTGCACCAGCGCCGTCACGCCGATACCCGCACAAAAGGCGAGCGGCTTCTTTTCAACACTACGGCTGAGGACGGTACGCAAGCGGGCGCCAAAGACACGCATCACGCCGGTACGCACAATATGCGTACCCCAAACCAGCATAGATACAGCAGAAAGCAGGTGTAACAGAGTTAACACGGAATCAGGTTCTCCTTATTTTTATGGTTTTTTGAGGCTCATTTGCCTGATGGCGCTGCGCTTATCAGGCCTACAAATCATCCCTATGTAGGCCGGATAAGGCGTTTACGCCGCCATCCGGCAACGGCCCCCTTTCAGTATAAGGGTTTAAACGTAATAAAGAGACAGGGCACTCATTGAGCGCCCTGTTTGTTGTAAAGAAAGATGACAGTTTTGTGAATCAGTCGGCGTCGTAGCCGAGGTTCGGCGCTAACCAGCGCTCCACTTCCGCCACGCTCATGCCTTTACGGAAGGCATAATCTTCAACCTGATCGCGCTGGATTTGCGCCACGGCGTAGTACTTGCTGTCCGGATGACTGAAATACCAGCCGGAAACCGACGCGCCTGGCCACATGGCGAAGGATTCGGTGAGTTTCATTCCGGTGTGTGCTTCCACATCCAGCAGTTCCCAGATGGTGGCTTTTTCGGTGTGTTCCGGGCACGCCGGATAGCCTGGTGCCGGGCGAATCCCCTGGTAGTTTTCGCGGATCAGCTCATCGTTACTGAGGTTCTCATTCGCCGCATAGCCCCAGTAGACTTTACGCACACGCTCATGCAGATATTCTGCGAATGCTTCCGCCAGACGGTCGGCGATCGCTTTCACCATGATCTTGTTGTAGTCGTCATGCTGGGCTTCAAAGGCATCCGCCAGCGCATCTTCCTCCAGTCCCCCGGTCACCGCGAAAGCACCGATGTAATCCGCTTTGCCGCTCAATTTCGGCGCAACAAAGTCAGACAGGCAGTAGTTGGCGAAACCGACTTTTTCCGTCTGCTGGCGCAGATGATGACTCACGTTGATGACGTGCGTACGCGTCTCGTCACGGTAAATCTCGATATCGTCACCCACGCGGTTGGCCGGGAATAACCCCACCACGCCGCGCGGATTCAGGGTCTTCTCAGCGCTGAGTTTATCCAGCATGTCGTTGGCGTCTTTGAACAAGCGCTTCGCCTCTTCTCCTACTACCTCATCTTCGAGAATGCGCGGGTATTTCCCGGCCAGCGACCAGGTCATAAAGAACGGCGTCCAGTCGATGTAGTTGCGCAGAGTTTCGATGCTGGCTTCCACTTCCTGCACGCCCAGACGATGCGCCACCGGCGGGGTGTAGTTTTCCCAGTCGAAGGCCAGATCGTTGTCGCGGGCAGCCTGTAACGTTACTGGCGGGGTACGCGGTTTCTTACGCGCATGCTGGATACGCACGGTTTCGTACTCTTTACGCGTACGGGCGACAAAGTCATCGCGCTGGGTGTCAGAGAGCAGCGCAGCCACCACGCCAACGGTACGCGAGGCGTTCTGCACGTACACCGTCGGGCCGCTGTAGTTCTGCTCAATTTTCACCGCCGTGTGCGCTTTTGAGGTGGTCGCGCCGCCAATCAGCAGCGGAATAGTGAAACCCTGACGCTCCATCTCTTTCGCCACGTTGACCATTTCGTCCAGCGACGGGGTAATCAGCCCGGAAAGGCCTATCAAGTCGGCATTCACTTCACGCGCCGTTCTGAGGATTTTCTCCGCGGGCACCATCACGCCAAGATCGACGATTTCGTAGTTGTTACATTGCAGCACCACGCCGACAATGTTTTTGCCGATATCGTGCACATCGCCCTTCACGGTCGCGATGACCATTTTGCCATTGCTGGAGCCTTTCTCTTTGCTGGCCTCAATGTACGGTTCGAGGTACGCCACCGCCTGCTTCATCACGCGGGCGGATTTCACCACCTGCGGCAGGAACATTTTTCCTTCGCCGAACAGATCGCCAACGACGTTCATGCCGTCCATCAGCGGTCCTTCAATAACTTCGATCGGACGCGCAGCCTGCTGGCGCGCTTCCTCGGTATCCAGCTCAATAAACTCGGTAATGCCTTTCACCAGCGAATATTCGAGGCGCTTTTTCACCTCCCAGGTGCGCCATTCCGCCATCTGGGCATTCGCCGTGTCGTCGGTTTTACTGCCGCGATATTTCTCTGCCAGCTCCAGCAGTCGTTCGGTGCCATCGTCACGACGGTTGAGGATCACATCTTCAACCGCATCGCGCAGCTCGGTGGGCAGGTCGTCGTAAATTGCCAGCTGCCCGGCATTGACGATCCCCATGTCCATGCCGTTGCGAATGGCGTAGTAGAGGAATACCGCGTGAATGGCTTCACGTACCGGGTCGTTGCCACGGAACGAGAATGAAACGTTAGAAACGCCGCCGGAGATCAGTGCGTGCGGCAGTTCGCGTTTGATGTCTTCACACGCGCCGATAAAGTCCTGCGCGTAGTTGTTGTGCTCATCAATACCGGTCGCGACAGCAAAGATGTTCGGGTCGAAGATGATGTCTTCCGGCGGGAAGCCTACCTCTTCGGTAAGAATCTTGTACGCCCGACGGCAGATTTCGATTTTACGTGCGCGGGTATCGGCCTGCCCTTGCTCGTCAAAGGCCATCACCACCACCGCGGCACCGTAGCGACGCAGCAGCTTCGCGTGATGGATAAAGGTCTCAACCCCCTCTTTCATCGAGATGGAGTTAACGATGCCTTTACCCTGAATGCACTTCAGCCCTTTCTCGATAACGTCCCATTTCGAGGAGTCGATCATAATCGGCACGCGGGCGATATCCGGCTCACCGGCGATCAGGTTGAGGAAACGCACCATTGCCGCTTCGGCGTCGAGCATCCCCTCATCCATGTTGATATCGATGATCTGCGCGCCGCTTTCCACCTGCTGACGGGCGACGTCCAGCGCTTCGCTGTATTTCTCTTCTTTGATCAGGCGTTTAAACTTGGCCGAACCGGTGACGTTGGTACGCTCGCCGACGTTCACAAACAGGCTGTCGTCGCCGATGTTCAGCGGCTCAAGGCCGGAAAGGCGGCAGGCAACCGGGATTTCCGGCAAGCGGCGCGGCGGTAAGCCATCCACTGCGCGGCTCATGGCGGCGATATGTTCCGGCGTGGTGCCGCAGCAGCCGCCGACGATATTCAGGAAACCGGCCTCAGCCCACTCGCGAATCTGCGCCGCCATGGTGTCGGCGTCGAGATCGTATTCACCAAAGGCGTTCGGCAGACCGGCGTTCGGGTGCGCGGTCACGTAGCATTCGGCTATGCGCGACAGTTCCTGCACGTACTGGCGCAATTCGTCCGGACCTAAGGCACAGTTCAGACCGAAGGTCAGCGCATCGGCGTGGCGCAGGGAGTTGTAGAATGCTTCGGTAGTCTGGCCGGAGAGCGTACGCCCGGAAGCATCGGTGATGGTGCCGGAGAGCATAATCGGCAGCTCAACGCCCAGCGCTTCAAATTCGGTTTTAACCGCGAAAATAGCGGCTTTGGCGTTCAGAGTATCGAAGACGGTTTCAATCAGGATCAGGTCACTGCCGCCTTCCACCAGCGCTTTGGTGGATTCACGGTAGGCGGCCACCAGCTGATCAAAGGTAATGTTGCGGTAAGCCGGGTCGTTAACATCAGGCGAGATAGACGCCGTACGGTTCGTTGGGCCGAGCACGCCCGCGACGTAGCGCGGTTTTTCCGGCGTGCGCGCCGTCCATTCGTCAGCCGCCGCACGCGCCAGTTTGGCTGCCGCAAAGTTGATTTCCGCCGACAGGGATTCCATCTGGTAATCCGCCATGGCGATAGTCGTCGAGTTAAAGGTGTTGGTTTCGATGATATCCGCGCCCGCCTCAAAGTAGGCGTTATGGATGGCGGCGATGACCTCCGGTTTGCTGAGCACCAACAAGTCGTTGTTACCTTTCAGATCGCACTGCCAGTCGGCAAAGCGTTCGCCGCGGAAATCCTCTTCGCTCAGACGATATCCCTGGATCATGGTGCCCATACCGCCGTCCAGCACCAGAATACGTTCATTTAACTGCTGACGTAATTGTTCTACTTTGCTGCTCACACTCGCTCCCGACAACGCTCAACCAGACCGAAAAAAACTCAACAGGTCATACTGGCACAAACCTGAGAGGCGGAAAAGAGAACAACGGCCAACATGAGACATGTTCAGCTTCACTCATCCGATCAGTACAGGAATTCTTGCATTATAATTGAATAAAACGAAAATGATTTCCACGATACAGAAAAGGAGTCTGCCATGGTAGCCACTGTCCCCGCGAAACGCGGTAGAAAACCCGCCGCCGCTACTGCGCCTGCAACCGGGCAGGTTCAGTCTCTGACCCGCGGCCTGAAGCTGCTGGAGTGGATTGCGGAATCCAACGGCAGCGTGGCGCTGACCGAGCTGGCTCAGCAGGCCGGCCTGCCAAACTCCACGACCCACCGTTTGCTGACCACCATGCAGCAGCAGGGTTTTGTCCGTCAGGTGGGTGAATTAGGCCACTGGGCCGTAGGTGCGCATGCGTTCATCGTAGGCAGCAGCTTTTTGCAAAGCCGTAATCTGCTGGCAATTGTGCATCCGATCCTGCGCAAGCTGATGGAAGATTCCGGTGAGACGGTAAACCTGGCCGTGCTGGATCAAAGCGACCATCAGGCCATTATTATCGACCAGGTGCAGTGCACCCAACTGATGCGCATGTCCGCGCCTATCGGCGGCAAGCTGCCGATGCACGCCTCCGGTGCGGGTAAGGCGTTTTTATCCCAACTGAGCGAAGAACAAGTGACTGGCCTGCTGCACCGCAAAGGCCTGCATGCTTATACACACGCCACGCTGGTGTCGCCAGTGCATCTGAAAGAGGATTTGGCCCAGACGCGCAAGCGCGGCTATTCCTTTGATGATGAGGAACATGCGCTGGGTCTGCGCTGCGTGGCGTCGTGCATTTATGACGAGCACCGCGAGCCGTTCGCTGCGATTTCCATCTCCGGACCCATTTCGCGTATTACCGACGATCGCGTGACCGAGTTTGGCGCCATGGCGATCAAAGCGGCGAAAGAAGTAACGCTGGCGTACGGCGGATTTCGCTAAGATGGGGTTGCCGGGTGGCGGCTACGCCTTACCCGGCCGGCTATCCAAGGTTAGGGCAGATTTGTAAGCCTGATAAGCGTAGCGCATCAGGCACGGCGCACATTGCCGGATGGCGGCGCAAGTGCTTTATCCGGCCTACGGTCGGTTTCATAACGCACGCTGAACCGCTGCCGACGCCGGTAGGCGTAAACATCTTCCACGTGACCGTGTTTGATGCGCGTCTGTAGGCCGCGCCAGTAGTCAGCGCTGAACAGGTCAGCGTGCATCTCTTCAAATAGCGGCCCGATACGCGGATCGGCACATAGCCAGTGACGAAACTCTTCCGGGAAGACATCTCCCGGCGATACGCTGTACCACGGCTCAGCGCTCATCTCATCTTCCGGGTAGCGTGGCGGCGGGATATGACGGAAATTCACCTCCGTCATGTAGCAGATTTCATCGTAATCGTAGAACACCACACGCCCGTGACGGGTCACGCCGAAGTTCTTAAATAGCATATCGCCGGGGAAAATATTGGCGGCGGCCAGCTGACGAATGGCGTTGCCGTACTCTTCAATGGCATCGCGCAGTTGCTGACCTTCGACCTGCTCCAGCCAGATATTCAGCGGCACCATCCGTCGTTCAATATACAGATGGCGAATGACGATCTGATCGCCGAGATCGGTAATTTTTTCCGGGGCTTCCTGCAATAACAGCGCCATCAGCGCCGGATCGATTTGCCGTTTCTCCAGCACAAAATTCTCGAATTCCTGGGTGTCAGCCATCCGCCCAACACGATCGTGTTCTTTGACCAGTTGATAGCAGGCGCGGACGTGGGCGGCAGACACCTCTTTTTGCGGGGCAAATTTGTCTTTGATGATTTTAAACACTCGGTCAAAACCCGGCAGCGTAAACACCAACATCACCATGCCGCGGATCCCTGGTGCTTCAATAAATTGCTCATCGCAATGGGCAAGATAGAGCAGATATTCGCGGTAACTTTCGGTCTTCGCGTGTTTCTGACAGCCAATCGCCATGTACAGTTCGGCGGTGGTTTTACCGGGCAGGATCTCGCGCAGCCACTCCACCAGCGCCGCGGGCAAAGGGGCGTAAACCATAAAATAGGAGCGGGCGAAGCCAAACACAATGCTCGCCTCCGCCGTCGTGGTCAGACAGGTATCGACAAACAATTCGCCTTCATCAGTCCGGTGGATTGGCAGTAAAAACGGTAGCGTCCCCGAAGGAGTAATCAGCTTACCGACCAGCCAGGCAGCCTTGTTGCGATAAAACAGTTCGTTCGCCACCTGTAAATGGCAGCCGGGCAACACATCCGCTCCCAGGGTTTCGGTCAGGTATTCGATGATGTAGTGGATATCACGATGTTTGTTCTGCCACGGCAGACGCAGGGGCAGATCGCTAAGAACGCGCGTCAGCAGCCACTCCCAGCCGGTATCCGGAAAAAAGTCTTTCGCCAGCGGACGTGGGATCGTGCGAAAACGGCGCTCTGGCTGAGAACTGAAAATAAACAGCCGCTCGGGAGTCAGCGAGCGGTGGTCAAATAACCGACAGTAAACGGAGTTAAAGAAACTCTCCGCAATCTCGAAGCGCGGGTAATCCGGCAGTAGCCGGGTGTAATGCTCTTTCACGCGAAGTAAAAAATCCGCGTCGGTACTTTTGCCGTCAGTAATGCAGCGCAACTGCTCCACCACCAGACCTACGTGATGATCGTAAAGGTGAATACGGCTTTTCATCGCCTGCTGAACCGCATGCCAGTCGGCATGTTCAAAACGCTGCTGCGCGCCGGAGGTGACTTCCAGAAAACGCCCGTACTGGGCGTCGAAACCTTGCAAGATAGTCTGAGCAATCAGTAATTCCAGGCCACGCGTCATCAATGTCTCCCATCCGGCACAACGTCATGCCGGATGGCGCGTTCGCTTATCCGGCCTACATCCCTTCGTAGGCCCGGTAAGCGCAGCGCCACCGGGCATTAATCAAAACTGCGATTCTTCGGTCGAGCCAGTCAGCGCGGTCACCGAGGAAGCTCCGCCCTGAATGATGGTGGTGACTTTGTCGAAGTAACCTGTGCCCACTTCCTGCTGATGGGAGACGAAGGTGTAACCGTCTTTAGCTGCCGCAAATTCTGGCTGCTGAACCTTCTCAACATAGTGGCGCATGCCTTCACCCTGCGCATAGGAGTGCGCGAGGTCGAACATGTTGAACCACATGCTGTGGATACCCGCCAGGGTAATGAACTGGTATTTGTAACCCATATCCGACAGCTGCTGCTGGAAGCTGGCAATGGTTTTGTCATCCAGGTTTTTCTGCCAGTTAAACGACGGCGAGCAGTTGTAGGCCAGCAGCTTGCCTGGGAATTTCGCGTGAATCGCATCGGCAAAACGCTTCGCCAGTTCGAGGTCCGGCGTGGAGGTTTCACACCACACCAGATCCGCATACGGTGCGTAGGCCAGACCACGGCTGATCGCCTGCTCAATACCCGCATGCGTACGGTAGAACCCTTCGCTGGTACGTTCGCCAGTGATGAATTCGCTGTCGTATGGGTCGCAATCAGACGTAATCAGATCGGCTGCGTCGGCATCGGTACGTGCAATCACCAGCGTCGGCACACCCATGACGTCGGCTGCCAGACGGGCGGCCACCAGTTTCTGGATAGCTTCCTGAGTCGGAACCAGCACTTTGCCGCCCATGTGACCACATTTTTTCACCGATGCGAGCTGATCTTCGAAGTGAACGGCCGCTGCACCAGCCTCAATCATCGATTTCATTAGTTCAAACGCGTTCAGTACGCCGCCAAACCCTGCTTCCGCATCGGCAACGATCGGCAGGAAGTAATCGACATAGCGAGGATCGTTCGGCTCAATACCGGTTGACCATTGGATCTGATCGGCGCGACGGAATGTGTTGTTGATCCGATCCACCACCGCCGGGACAGAGTTCGCCGGATACAGCGATTGGTCCGGGTACATGCTGGATGCCAGGTTGGCATCTGCCGCCACCTGCCAGCCTGAAAGGTAGACCGCTTCAATACCGGCTTTCGCCTGCTGCAGCGCCTGACCGCCGGTCAGCGCGCCGAGGCTGTTGATATAACCTTTCTTCGATTCGCCGTGCAGCAGACGCCACATTTTCGCCGCGCCAAGCTGCGCCAGCGTGCATTCCGGGTTGACCGAGCCACGTAATTTCACCACTTCCTCCGCGCTATATGGACGGGTGATGCCTTCCCAGCGCGGTTGAGTCCATTCTTTCTGTAATTCTTCGATTTGTTGAGTACGGGTTTTCATGTGCAGATGCTCCATATTGTTATGCGGTGAATTACGCCAGCAGGCGGTAGCCTGGCAGGGTCAAGAAATCGATCAGTTCATCAGAGGTAGTGATTTGCTCCATCAGGCGCGCGGCATCGTCAAAACGCCCGCTGCTGTAGCGGTGTTCGCCCAGCTCGTCCTGAATCACCAGCATCTCTTCGGCCAGCATCTGACGGAACAGCGGTTTGGTAACCGGCTTGCCGTTGCTGAGCGTCTTCTCGTGGTGGATCCACTGCCAGATGGAGGTACGGGAGATTTCGGCGGTGGCCGCGTCTTCCATCAGACCGTAAATCGGTACGCAGCCGTTACCGGAGATCCACGCTTCGATGTACTGCACCGCGACACGGATATTGGCGCGCATGCCTTCTTCAGTACGCTCACCTTCACAAGGTGCCAGCAGTTGCTCTGCGGTAATCGGGGCATCTTCTTCACGGGTCACGAACAGCTGATTTTTGTTTTCACCGAGTACGTCGTTGAACACCGCCATGGCGGTATCTGCCAGTCCCGGATGGGCAATCCATGTGCCGTCATGACCGTTATTTGCTTCCAGTGCTTTGTCCGCTTTTACCTTGGTCAGAACCTGGTTGTTACGTTCCGCATCTTTGCTGGGAATGAACGCTGCCATGCCGCCCATCGCGAATGCGCCACGTTTATGACAGGTTTTAATCAGCAGACGCGAATAGGCGCTGAGGAATGGTTTATCCATCGTCACCACCTGACGGTCCGGCAGCACGCGATCCGGGTGGTTCTTCAGTGTTTTGATATAGCTAAAAATGTAGTCCCAACGACCGCAGTTCAGACCCACAATGTGGTCACGCAGGGCGTGCAGAATTTCGTCCATCTGGAAGACGGCAGGCAGCGTTTCAATCAGCAGGGTCGCTTTAATGCTGCCGCGCGGCAGGTTAAAGCGGTCCTCGGCATAGCTGAACACTTCGCTCCACCATGCCGCTTCTTGCCATGCCTGCGTTTTTGGCAGATAGAAATAAGGGCCGCTGCCTTTCGCCAGCAACGTTTTGTAGTTGTGGAAGAAATAGAGGGCAAAGTCGAACAGGCTGCCCGGGATGGATTCGCCACGCCAGGTGACGTGTTTTTCCGGCAGGTGCAGACCACGAACGCGACATACCAACAGAGCCGGATTAGGTTTGAGCTGATAAATTTTACCCGCTTCGTTGGTGTAGCTAATGGTGCCATTGACCGCATCGCGCAGGTTGATCTGCCCGTCGATAACTTTGCTCCACTCAGGAGCCAGTGAATCTTCGAAGTCGGCCATAAAGACTTTGACGTTCGCGTTCAGCGCGTTGATGACCATCTTGCGCTCAACGGGTCCGGTGATCTCTACGCGGCGATCCAGTAAATCATCAGGAATTCCGCGAATTTTCCAGTTACCTTCACGAATGGAAGCTGTTTCCGAAATAAAATCAGGCAACTTACCGTCATCAATATCCTGCTGCTGCTGGATACGTGCAGCCAGAAGTTTATTCCGCTTTGGCGTAAATCTTGTCACCAGTTCAGTCAGAAACTCCACTGCTTCAGCGGTCAGAATTTGCTGTTCCTGTTCGCCAAACGGCCTGGTGAAGACCAGTTCATCGGTTGTCGTTGCCTGTTGATTCATTGCGTAGTTCCTCGTCATTGATCCAAACACATCCCCAATGCGAACGAAGGATCGTTGTGCGCTTTTCGTTCAGCACAACTAAGACTACTCATTTAAATTTCAAAATCAAAAACAATTTCCATTTTTAATTTAATTATCAATTAACCTGTTGATAACAATATAAATAAAATTTAATTACACGATGAGGTGCGTTTCGGAAATAAAAAAGGCACCCGAAGGTGCCTGATTCAATATGCTGAAACGCTTAAGGATCGTCTGCTACAGAAGATTAATCCAGCGTTGGATTCATGTGACGCAGATCATATGGCGTGATCTGGTAGACGTAATAGTTGAGCCAGTTGGTAAACAACAAATTACCGTGGCTACGCCAGGTTGCCCGCGGTTTGTTTTGCGGGTCATCTTTCGGGAAATAGTTATAGGGTACTTCCGGCGATAAGCCCGCTTCGACGTCACGAAAATATTCGCTGCCAAGTGTGTGGTCGTCATACTCAGGATGACCCGTCACGAAGGCGATACGTTTGTCTTTGCTGGCAAACAGGTAGGCATCTCCCTCTTCGGTTTCAGCAAAGATCTCGAGATCGGTGTAGTCGCGGATAAGCGCTGCAGGGAAATCAGCATAGCGGGAATGCGGGGCCAGGAACGCATCATCGAATCCACGCGTCAGTAGCGCATGAGGGTGCAGAATATGGTGCTCATAGACGCCTGAGAGTTTGTCCGTGCGGGTTTGCTTGGGAATTCCGTACAGGATATTCAACGCGGCCTGCACCGCCCAACAGACAAATAGCGTCGAGGTAACGTGATCTTTGGCCCATTCAAGCACTTGTTTAATCTGCGGCCAGTAAGCCACATCATTAAATTCAACCAGACCCAACGGCGCGCCGGTCACGATCAATCCGTCAAAGTTCTGATCGCAGATATCCTCGAAATTACAGTAGAAGTTATTCAGATGCTCCGTTGGGGTGTTGCGTGACTCGCGGGCATCGATGCGCAATAGCTGAACATCAACCTGCAGCGGTGAGTTAGACAGTAAGCGCAGGAACTGGTTTTCCGTTTCAATCTTCTTGGGCATCAGGTTGAGGATGAGCACCTTCAGTGGACGAATTTCCTGACCGGAAGCGCGGGATGTCGTCATCACGAAGACGTTTTCCTCACGCAAAAAATTGACGGCGGGTAGCTCGTCCTGCACGCGAATTGGCATAACCTGATAACCTCACAACATACGTTTAAACGTTTAGACATCCAGATAGCTGAAGATACCCAGGAATCATGCGAATGTCGAGCTTGCATCCTCAAGTTGAGAAAGTTTCACGGCTCCTTGCTGTAGAATAGTGCAGTAAAGAAAAAAAGGAGAATGCTATGAACCTTACCATTCGTCGTTCGCGTCAGGACGAAGGAGATAAGTTAGTTTCTATTTGGTGTCGCTCAGTAGATGCCACGCACCATTTCCTCTCTGCGGATTATCGGATTGAGCTGGAGGAGCTGGTACGTTCATTTTTACCAGAAGCCCCTCTGTGGGTTGCAGTGACAGAACAGGATGAGCCCGTCGCTTTTATGCTCCTGACCGACCAGCATATTGATGCTTTGTTTGTCGATCCGGATGTGCGTGGTAGTGGTGTTGGTAAACTGCTGATTGAACATGCTTTATCAATGAGTTCAACGCTAACAACCAACGTTAACGAGCAGAATGAGCAGGCGGTTGGATTCTATAAGAAGATGGGATTTAGCGTGACGGGACGTACAGAGGTGGACGATCTCGGACGACCGTACCCGTTACTCAACCTCGTACGCGGGTAGCAGGACTAGCTTTTGTAGGCCGGATAAGGCGATATGCCGTATCCGGTAGTGTGCAGACGTGTTGCCTGATGCGCTGCGCTTATCAGGCCTACTGAAACGCATTCACTGACGGGCTTTTGTAGGCCGGATAAGGCGGTACGCCGCATCCGGCGGTTTTCATCCCGCACAGACGCAAAAAAGCCCATCCGTCAGGATGGGCTTCTTCACTAAATTTGATGCCTGGCAGTTCCCTACTCTCGCATGGGGAGACCCCACACTACCATCGGCGCTACGGCGTTTCACTTCTGAGTTCGGCATGGGGTCAGGTGGGACCACCGCGCTACAGCCGCCAGGCAAATTCTGTCTATCAACACGCTTTTGCATGTCGATGTAATCTGTAATCAGGCTGAAAATATCTCTCTTCGCCAAAACATCTTCGGCGTTGTAAGGTTAAGCCTCACGGTTCATTAGTATCGGTTAGCTCAATGTATCGCTACACTTACACACCCGACCTATCAACGTCGTCGTCTTCAACGTTCCTTCAGGACCCTTAAAGGGTCAGGGAGAACTCATCTCGGGGCAAGTTTCGTGCTTAGATGCTTTCAGCACTTATCTCTTCCGCATTTAGCTACCGGGCAATGCCATTGGCATGACAACCCGAACACCAGTGATGCGTCCACTCCGGTCCTCTCGTACTAGGAGCAGCCCCCCTCAATTCTCCAGCGCCCACGGCAGATAGGGACCGAACTGTCTCACGACGTTCTAAACCCAGCTCGCGTACCACTTTAAATGGCGAACAGCCATACCCTTGGGACCTACTTCAGCCCCAGGATGTGATGAGCCGACATCGAGGTGCCAAACACCGCCGTCGATATGAACTCTTGGGCGGTATCAGCCTGTTATCCCCGGAGTACCTTTTATCCGTTGAGCGATGGCCCTTCCATTCAGAACCACCGGATCACTAAGACCTGCTTTCGCACCTGCTCGAGCCGTCACTCTCGCAGTCAAGCTAGCTTATGCCTTTGCACTAACCTCCTGATGTCCGACCAGGATTAGCTAACCTTCGTGCTCCTCCGTTACTCTTTAGGAGGAGACCGCCCCAGTCAAACTACCCACCAGACACTGTCCGCAACCCGGATTACGGGTCTACGTTAGAACACCAGCCATTAAAGGGTGGTATTTCAAGGATGGCTCCATGCAGACTGGCGTCCACACTTCAAAGCCTCCCACCTATCCTACACATCAAGGACCAGTGTTCAGTGTCAAGCTATAGTAAAGGTTCACGGGGTCTTTCCGTCTTGCCGCGGGTACACTGCATCTTCACAGCGAGTTCAATTTCACTGAGTCTCGGGTGGAGACAGCCTGGCCATCATTACGCCATTCGTGCAGGTCGGAACTTACCCGACAAGGAATTTCGCTACCTTAGGACCGTTATAGTTACGGCCGCCGTTTACCGGGGCTTCGATCAAGAGCTTCTCCTTACGGATAACCCCATCAATTAACCTTCCGGCACCGGGCAGGCGTCACACCGTATACGTCCACTTTCGTGTTTGCACAGTGCTGTGTTTTTAATAAACAGTTGCAGCCAGCTGGTATCTTCGACTGATTTCAGCTCCATGAGTAAATCACTTCACCTACATATCAGCGTGCCTTCTCCCGAAGTTACGGCACCATTTTGCCTAGTTCCTTCACCCGAGTTCTCTCAAGCGCCTTGGTATTCTCTACCTGACCACCTGTGTCGGTTTGGGGTACGATTTCGTGTTACCTGATGCTTAGAGGCTTTTCCTGGAAGCAGGGCATTTGTTACTTCAGCACCGTAGTGCCTCGTCATCACACCTCAGCGTTAAAAGGTACCGGATTTACCTGGAACCTCCGCCTACATGCTTAAACCGGGACAACCGTCGCCCGGCTAACATAGCCTTCTCCGTCCCCCCTTCGCAGTAACACCAAGTACAGGAATATTAACCTGTTTCCCATCGACTACGCCTTTCGGCCTCGCCTTAGGGGTCGACTCACCCTGCCCCGATTAACGTTGGACAGGAACCCTTGGTCTTCCGGCGTGCGGGTTTTTCACCCGCATTATCGTTACTTATGTCAGCATTCGCACTTCTGATACCTCCAGCATGCCTCACGACACACCTTCAACGGCTTACAGAACGCTCCCCTACCCAACAACACATAGTGTCGCTGCCGCAGCTTCGGTGCATGGTTTAGCCCCGTTACATCTTCCGCGCAGGCCGACTCGACCAGTGAGCTATTACGCTTTCTTTAAATGATGGCTGCTTCTAAGCCAACATCCTGGCTGTCTGTGCCTTCCCACATCGTTTCCCACTTAACCATGACTTTGGGACCTTAGCTGGCGGTCTGGGTTGTTTCCCTCTTCACGACGGACGTTAGCACCCGCCGTGTGTCTCCCGTGATAACATTCTTCGGTATTCGCAGTTTGCATCGGGTTGGTAAGTCGGGATGACCCCCTAGCCGAAACAGTGCTCTACCCCCGAAGATGAGTTCACGAGGCGCTACCTAAATAGCTTTCGGGGAGAACCAGCTATCTCCCGGTTTGATTGGCCTTTCACCCCCAGCCACAAGTCATCCGCTAATTTTTCAACATTAGTCGGTTCGGTCCTCCAGTTAGTGTTACCCAACCTTCAACCTGCCCATGGCTAGATCACCGGGTTTCGGGTCTATACCCTGCAACTTAACGCCCAGTTAAGACTCGGTTTCCCTTCGGCTCCCCTATTCGGTTAACCTTGCTACAGAATATAAGTCGCTGACCCATTATACAAAAGGTACGCAGTCACACCCCAAAGGGTGCTCCCACTGCTTGTACGTACACGGTTTCAGGTTCTTTTTCACTCCCCTCGCCGGGGTTCTTTTCGCCTTTCCCTCACGGTACTGGTTCACTATCGGTCAGTCAGGAGTATTTAGCCTTGGAGGATGGTCCCCCCATATTCAGACAGGATACCACGTGTCCCGCCCTACTCTTCGAGTTCACAACACATGCACTTTTGTGTACGGGACTTTCACCCTGTATCGTGCGACTTTCCAGACGCTTCCACTAACACACATGCTGATTCAGACTCTGGGCTGCTCCCCGTTCGCTCGCCGCTACTGGGGGAATCTCGGTTGATTTCTTTTCCTCGGGGTACTTAGATGTTTCAGTTCCCCCGGTTCGCTTCATTACGCTATGTATTCACGTAATGATAGTGTGACGAATCACACTGGGTTTCCCCATTCGGAAATCGCCGGTTATAACGGTTCATATCACCTTACCGACGCTTATCGCAGATTAGCACGTCCTTCATCGCCTCTGACTGCCAGGGCATCCACCGTGTACGCTTAGTCGCTTAACCTCACAACCCGAAGATGTTTCTTTCGATTCATCATCGACTTGCAAAAATTTGAGAGACTCGAACACACCATTTTTCATTTCTTATTACGGAGAAATGAAACAGTGTGTCGTTTCAATTTTCAGCTTGATCCAGATTTTTAAAGAGCAAAACTTCTTAATGCACTCGAAAGTACATTCAGAAGTTCATCATTCATCAGACAATCTGTGTGAGCACTACAAAGGCAGGTTCTTTAAGGTAAGGAGGTGATCCAACCGCAGGTTCCCCTACGGTTACCTTGTTACGACTTCACCCCAGTCATGAATCACAAAGTGGTAAGCGCCCTCCCGAAGGTTAAGCTACCTACTTCTTTTGCAACCCACTCCCATGGTGTGACGGGCGGTGTGTACAAGGCCCGGGAACGTATTCACCGTGGCATTCTGATCCACGATTACTAGCGATTCCGACTTCATGGAGTCGAGTTGCAGACTCCAATCCGGACTACGACATACTTTATGAGGTCCGCTTGCTCTCGCGAGGTCGCTTCTCTTTGTATATGCCATTGTAGCACGTGTGTAGCCCTACTCGTAAGGGCCATGATGACTTGACGTCATCCCCACCTTCCTCCAGTTTATCACTGGCAGTCTCCTTTGAGTTCCCGACCGAATCGCTGGCAACAAAGGATAAGGGTTGCGCTCGTTGCGGGACTTAACCCAACATTTCACAACACGAGCTGACGACAGCCATGCAGCACCTGTCTCAGAGTTCCCGAAGGCACCAAAGCATCTCTGCTAAGTTCTCTGGATGTCAAGAGTAGGTAAGGTTCTTCGCGTTGCATCGAATTAAACCACATGCTCCACCGCTTGTGCGGGCCCCCGTCAATTCATTTGAGTTTTAACCTTGCGGCCGTACTCCCCAGGCGGTCGACTTAACGCGTTAGCTCCGGAAGCCACGCCTCAAGGGCACAACCTCCAAGTCGACATCGTTTACGGCGTGGACTACCAGGGTATCTAATCCTGTTTGCTCCCCACGCTTTCGCACCTGAGCGTCAGTCTTTGTCCAGGGGGCCGCCTTCGCCACCGGTATTCCTCCAGATCTCTACGCATTTCACCGCTACACCTGGAATTCTACCCCCCTCTACAAGACTCTAGCCTGCCAGTTTCGGATGCAGTTCCCAGGTTGAGCCCGGGGATTTCACATCCGACTTGACAGACCGCCTGCGTGCGCTTTACGCCCAGTAATTCCGATTAACGCTTGCACCCTCCGTATTACCGCGGCTGCTGGCACGGAGTTAGCCGGTGCTTCTTCTGCGAGTAACGTCAATTGCTGCGGTTATTAACCACAACACCTTCCTCCTCGCTGAAAGTACTTTACAACCCGAAGGCCTTCTTCATACACGCGGCATGGCTGCATCAGGCTTGCGCCCATTGTGCAATATTCCCCACTGCTGCCTCCCGTAGGAGTCTGGACCGTGTCTCAGTTCCAGTGTGGCTGGTCATCCTCTCAGACCAGCTAGGGATCGTCGCCTAGGTGAGCCGTTACCCCACCTACTAGCTAATCCCATCTGGGCACATCCGATGGCAAGAGGCCCGAAGGTCCCCCTCTTTGGTCTTGCGACGTTATGCGGTATTAGCTACCGTTTCCAGTAGTTATCCCCCTCCATCGGGCAGTTTCCCAGACATTACTCACCCGTCCGCCACTCGTCACCCAAGGAGCAAGCTCCTCTGTGCTACCGTTCGACTTGCATGTGTTAGGCCTGCCGCCAGCGTTCAATCTGAGCCATGATCAAACTCTTCAATTTAAAAGTTTGATGCTCAATGAATTAAACTTCGTAATGAATTACGTGTTCACTCGTTGAGACTTGGTATTCATTTTTCGTCTTGCGACGTTAAGAATCCGTATCTTCGAGTGCCCACACAGATTGTCTGATAAATTGTTAAAGAGCAGTTGCGACGCGCTTTAGCGCTCTGTCGCGAGGTGGCGTATATTACGCTTTCCTCTTTCAGAGTCAACCCTCATTTTCAGGTTTTTCTCTTCAACCGAACCGGCTGTTTGTGTGAAGTGATTCACATCCGCCGTGTCGATGGAGGCGCATTATAGGGAGTTTCCTGCGGCCCGCAACCCTTAAATGACAGAAAAATGACTGACTGCTGCATTCCACAGCGAAACCCCGCTTTATACCCATTTACACACAGAGTTATCCACAAACCACACGATCGTTTCTACGATCCTCTCGTTATATCAGCCTCCTTCAACAGAAAAAGAAGAGGTCAAAATCGAAAATTAAAAATTCGCGAGCGTTGCGCAAACGTTTTCGTTACAATGCCCCCGCAAAACAAGGATGCCCCGTAAGGGGCGTTAGCTGAGTTTTTAGCCAAGAATTCACCTAACGCTCTCTGTAATAGTCAAATCCAGGGGATTTACCATGCAACAACGTCGTCCAGTCCACCGCGCTCTGCTCAGTGTTTCTGACAAGGCCGGTATCATCGAATTCGCTCAGGCACTTTCCGCACGTGGTGTGGAATTGCTGTCTACAGGTGGCACTGCGCGCCTGCTAGCGGAGAAAGGTCTGCCAGTGACCGAAGTTTCCGATTACACCGGCTTCCCGGAAATGATGGATGGACGCGTGAAGACCCTGCATCCGAAAGTCCACGGCGGCATTCTTGGTCGTCGCGGTCAGGATGACGGAATTATGGAACAGCACGGTATCGCCCCTATCGATATGGTGGTTGTAAACCTGTATCCGTTCGCCGAGACAGTGGCACGCGAAGGCTGCTCGCTGGAAGATGCGGTAGAGAACATTGATATTGGCGGCCCTACCATGGTGCGTTCCGCTGCCAAGAACCATAAAGACGTAGCGATCGTTGTGAAGAGCAGCGACTACGACGCCATTATTAAAGAGATGGATGCCAACGAAGGCTCCCTGACTCTGGAAACCCGCTTTGACCTCGCGATTAAAGCCTTCGAACACACCGCCGCCTACGACAGCATGATTGCCAACTACTTCGGCAGCATGGTTCCGGCTTACCACGGTGAGAGCAAAGAGGCCGCCGGTCGTTTCCCACGTACGCTGAACCTGAACTTCATTAAGAAGCAGGATATGCGCTACGGCGAGAACAGCCACCAGCAGGCTGCCTTCTATATAGAAGAGAATGTTAAAGAAGCGTCCGTTGCCACCGCGCAGCAGGTACAGGGCAAAGCGCTTTCCTACAACAACATCGCCGATACCGACGCGGCGCTGGAGTGCGTGAAAGAGTTCAGCGAGCCAGCCTGTGTGATCGTTAAGCACGCTAACCCGTGCGGCGTGGCGGTAAGTACCTCTATTCTCGACGCTTACGACCGCGCCTATAAAACCGACCCGACCTCCGCATTCGGCGGCATCATCGCTTTCAACCGCGAACTGGATGCCGAAACCGCGCAGGCAATTATCTCCCGTCAGTTCGTGGAAGTGATCATCGCCCCGTCCGCAACCGAAGACGCACTGAAAATCACCGTCGCCAAACAGAACGTTCGCGTTCTGACCTGCGGTCAATGGGCACAGCGTGTACCGGGCCTCGACTTCAAACGCGTTAACGGCGGTTTGCTGGTTCAGGACAGGGATCTGGGGATGGTGAGCGAAGGCGAACTGAGCGTGGTGTCCAAACGTCAGCCGACCGAGCAAGAGCTGCGCGATGCACTGTTCTGCTGGAAAGTCGCCAAGTTCGTGAAATCCAACGCCATTGTTTATGCCAAAGAGAACATGACTATCGGCATAGGCGCAGGCCAGATGAGCCGCGTGTACTCCGCAAAAATCGCCGGGATTAAAGCGGCTGACGAAGGTCTGGAAGTGAAAGGCTCTGCAATGGCCTCTGACGCCTTCTTCCCGTTCCGCGATGGTATTGATGCTGCCGCCGCCGTTGGCGTGAGCTGCGTTATCCAGCCAGGTGGTTCTATCCGTGATGACGAAGTCATTGCCGCTGCCGATGAACACGGTATCGCGATGATCTTTACCGACATGCGCCACTTCCGCCATTAATCCACGGAGCAGACGATGAAAGTATTAGTGATTGGCAACGGCGGGCGCGAGCACGCCCTGGCCTGGAAAGCCGCACAGTCCCCGCTGGTTGATACCGTTTTTGTTGCACCAGGTAACGCGGGCACCGCACTGGAACCAGCACTGCAGAACGTGGCTATCGGCGTCACCGATATTCCAGCTCTGCTGAGCTTTGCCCAGAACGAGAAAATTGACCTGACCATCGTCGGCCCGGAAGCGCCGCTGGTGATTGGCGTGGTCGATGCGTTCCGCGCCGCTGGCCTGAAGATCTTCGGGCCAACCGAAGGTGCTGCACAGCTGGAAGGCTCCAAAGCCTTCACCAAAGATTTCCTCGCCCGTCACCAGATCCCGACGGCGGAATATCAGAACTTCACTGAGATTGAGCCAGCGTTGGCCTATCTGCGTGAGAAAGGCGCGCCGATCGTCATCAAAGCTGACGGCCTGGCTGCTGGTAAAGGCGTTATCGTGGCGATGACGCTGGAGGAAGCAGAAGCCGCCGTTCATGACATGCTGGCAGGTAACGCTTTTGGCGATGCGGGCCACCGTATCGTGATCGAAGAGTTCCTCGACGGCGAAGAAGCGAGCTTTATCGTAATGGTCGACGGCGAGCACGTGCTGCCGATGGCCACCAGCCAGGACCACAAACGCGTAGGCAACGGCGACACTGGCCCGAACACCGGCGGTATGGGTGCTTACTCACCAGCACCGGTGGTAACTGATGAAGTGCATCAGCGCACCATGGAACGCATTATTTGGCCAACCGTAAAAGGTATGGCGGCGGAAGGGAATACCTACACCGGTTTCCTGTACGCGGGTCTGATGATCGACAAACAGGGCAATCCGAAGGTTATCGAGTTCAACTGCCGCTTCGGCGATCCGGAAACCCAGCCGATCATGCTACGCATGAAATCGGACCTGGTGGAGCTTTGCCTGGCCGCCTGCGACGGCAAGCTGGATGAGAAAACCTCCGAGTGGGACGAACGCGCCTCGCTGGGTGTCGTCATTGCTGCCGGAGGTTATCCGGGCAACTACAACACCGGAGATGAGATCCACGGTCTGCCGCTGGAAGAAGTAGAAGACGGAAAAGTGTTCCATGCGGGCACTAAACTCGCCGAAGACGATCGCGTGCTGACCAGCGGCGGTCGCGTGCTGTGCGCCACCGCCCTGGGTCATACTGTGGCTGAAGCGCAGAAACGCGCTTACGCCCTGATGACCGACATCCGCTGGGATGGCAGCTTCAGCCGTAACGACATCGGCTGGCGCGCCATTGAACGCGAGCAACGCTAACGCGAAATTTTCGCCAGCAGCGTTTTACGCGTAATGCCTAACTGACGGGCGGCTTCCGTTTTATTGCCGCCCGTTTTTTCCAGCGCCGCCAGAATCACCTCTTTTTCGACATCCACCAGCGGTTGGATCTCGCCACTGAACTCCGTTTTTATCGGCGTCGCGGCAATCGCCATCGGCAGCTCGCGTTCGGAAATATATTCTCCCGTCAGCAGCACCACCGAGCGCTCAATCGCATTTTCCAGCTCACGAATATTGCCCGGCCAGTCGTAGTGGATCAGCAGATCCATCGCCTGCGGAGTAAAGCCTTTCACCGCTTTACGGTTACGCGCGGCAAAACGCTGGAGAAAATGTTCGGCTAACAGCGGAATATCTTCCCGGCGCTGGCACAGCGCTGGCATTTCAATGGTGACGACGTTCAGGCGATAGTAGAGATCCTGACGAAAGCGCCCGGCACTGACTTCCTCGGCCAGATTACGATGCGTGGCGGCGATCAGCCGGACATCAACCGCAATAGTCTGATTGCTACCAACACGCTGCACTTCTCGCTCCTGGATAGCCCGCAGCAGACGCACCTGCATCAGCGGTGAAATATCACCGATTTCATCAAGAAATAACGTGCCGCCATCGGCTTCCACAAAGCGACCTTCCCGCCGTTTATCCGCCCCGGTAAACGCCCCTTTCTCGTGACCAAAAAGTTCGGACTCCAGCAGCGATTCATTAAGCGCCGCGCAGTTGAGCGTCACCAGCGGTTTATCGCGACGGGCGCTGCTGGCATGCAGCGCCCGGGCCACCAACTCTTTCCCCGTACCGGAGTCTCCGTGAATAAGCACCGTAGCATCCGAGGGCGCAACCATCGCGATTTCATTGAGCAACTTCTGCATCGCCGGACTGCTGCCAATCATGCCAAACTGCGCAGCCGACGCCGATGGCAGTTCAGCGCCCGTTTCCCGCGTATGCGCCAGCGCCTTTTCCAGCGTCTCCTGCAGACGGTCAAAATCCAGCGGCTTGATTAAGTAGTCCAGCGCCCCGGTTTTAAGCGCCTCAACGGCGGTCTCCACACTGGAGAACGCCGTCATGATCAAGACCGGAATCGCCGGATTCAGCGCTTTAACCTCTTTCAGCGTTGCGATGCCGTCCATCTCCGCCATGCGTACATCACACAGCACTAAATCAAATACGCGTTCGCGCACCTGTTCCAGCGCCGCTCGCCCGCTATAGGCCAGCGCGACCTCATAACCCCAGCCGCGCAGCAGCGCCTGTAAAATGGTGCAGTGGCTGATATCGTCATCTACCACCAGAATATTGATTTTTCCGCGCGTCATCCTTGTTAATCCTGTTGTTTCGCTTTGGTCGGCAGCCAAAGGGTAAAGGTCGCGCCTTTGCCCTCAACGCTTGCCACCTGAATGGTGCCACCGTGCTGTTCGATAATGTTCTGCACTACCGCCAACCCGAGGCCGGTTCCGTCAGCTTTGGTCGTATAGTAAGGCGTAAAAATGGCCTCCAGCTGTTCCGCCGCAATCCCCTTCCCACTATCGGTAACCACAATTTTAACGCGATCGCCGCTGCTTTCATTCGCTTCAACCGTGATCGTGCCCTGACGACCAATCGCATGAATGGCGTTCAGATACAGATTCAACAAAACCTGAGTCAGTCGGTCAGGATCGGCCTGGATAGCGGGCAGCGTAGAATTGGCCGAAAAGCGGAGCTGGATTTCCCGGCTTGCCGCATCCTGACTCACCAGGTGTAATGAGTGGGTGATAACCTCATTAAGATTCACCTGTTGCAGCGTCAGATGCGCAGGTTTCACCAGCTCCAGCAACTCGCTCACCACCCGATTTAAACGATCCGCCTCTTTCGCCATCACCTGTGCCAACTCGTGCGACTCGCCTCCTGCCGGGGTTCGCTCGGCAAAATACTTCGCTAACCCTTTGATCGATGAAAGCGGGTTACGAATTTCATGCGCCACCCCAGCCGCAAGATGACCGAGCGCTAACAGTTTTTCTTTACGCTTCATCGCATCCTGGAGTTCTTTGTACGAACGCTGATAGCGCTGATACCAGAAGAACGTCAGCACGGTGGCCAGCAACACAGCCGCCAGCGCAGAGAGGACTATCAGTGTGTTACGCCACTCCCTTGCCTGAGTCGCTGTCAGATCGCTGGCATCAAAGGCGATAAATATGGTTTGTGCTGGGGAGATAAGCTGCCCGTCATTGCTGGCACAGCGCGCCATGCCGTGGCGTCCTGGACCATACATCGGCTGAAACTGGCGATAAATTTCCAGTGCTGGCGTTTTTTCACCATCCCTCGCTGGAATTTCAATATTCCGCCAGCTTTCTTGCTCCCCAGGACTAAGCTGTCGCAGGACATCCGATGAATAGAGCGTTTTGCCGACCATCGCGGAATTGCTGTGGGTAATAATGACACCATGCTCATCGACGACAGCAAACCATAGCACGCCAGGCTGTACAGCCATTTCCTCCAGTAGCGTCTGCTGCTGGGCATGATGCATGCGCATCCCCATGCCTACGCGCGTACCAGACTCCAGAGCGCGAATGAGCACACTGCCTTTTTCCAGTAGCGTTTGCCGCGCGGCGCCACTTTCCCGCCCATAGTCCCGAATGGTCATAATCGAAAACCAGCCGACCAAAACCAGGATTGCCGCCAGCAAGAGTCGGCTCAACCACTTTGCCACCGTATCCTTATAAAGACGCATACGCTCTCCCTTCACCCCGCTTGTTCCTTTCATCGTTGCAGGTATACAGCAGAAATCATGCCATTTTTTCCCCCTGATAACCCTGCCCTCAGACACAAACAGCTGAAAGTAACGGGTAAAAATGACTCGCTGGCGCGTTCTGGCGAGTCATTTTTACTCGTTTCCCTGCAAAGACGGCGGGTACAACGCCCGCAGGACTCGGATTGCCGCTTTGGCACGGAAGATGCAAAAGGGAATGTAAGCTAACCAACAGGAGAACGAACGATGAAACGGAACAACAAACTGGCACTGATTGCACTTTCTCTTATCGCACTTGGCTCCACCCCGGTACTGGCACAGAATCACTGGGGATATGGTGATGGAATGCAGCAACGGGGCACGCCAATGACCGCTGATCAGCAGGCTGCCGCACAGAAAATCTATGATGATTATTATTCCCAGACCAGCGCGTTGCGCCAACAGCTGACATCCAAACGTTATGAGTACAATGCTCTATTAACGGCCAGCTCGCCGGACACGGCAAAAATTAACGCCGTTGCAAAAGAGATGGAAGCGTTGAATCAGTCTCTGGACGAGCAGCGCGTTAAACGTGATGTCGCAATGGCGCAGGCTGGCGTGCCACGTGGCGCGGGAATGGGCTACGGCGGATGCGGCGGTGGCGGTAACCATCGCGGCGGCGGTCATATGGGAATGGGCCACTGGTAAAAGACTTAATGCCTGATGACGCTATACGGATCAGGCCTGCTGGCTACCTGTCTTCAGGTTTTCAGAAAGTTTTGGCTGTAGGCTGCCAGTGACAAAAATCTTCATTGGCGACCAGCAGTAGCTGCGACCCTTCGGGCGCTTCCAGCCATGCCACACTCACCTCTACGGATGAATGTCTCTGGCGGCGCTCGATATGGTTTATCGCCCACGACTCCAGGTCTGGCTTCAGCGTTTCACCTTCACAGGTTGTGACCGTGTTATCCGCATGCCAACGTCCCTGACGCAATATCACCCGTCCCTGACGCAGCGCATCGCTGGTCTGGCGAATTTGATCGGCACGATAGCGGTAAAGCGCGATTTGATCGCTGGAAAGCTGCTGCTTTTGCCCGTCGACTTCACGCTGCATGAAGCTCAGTTCGCCCCGGTCATCGAAGCGTATACGGACATGTTCAGCCGGTTTACTGTAAACGTTGAGTTCTATCAGAGAGAGCGAATCACCCTGCCAGCGGTATTCACTGGTAGTGGTTTCGCCTTTACGCCACGGACTAAATACCGAGAGCAAGTGAACATCGTCACCGGAGTCTTTACGCCAAATGCGTACCGCCCCCTGATCGCCAACATAGCCGCTGGCCGTGAAAGGAGGAAGCTCAGAATGGCTACCGCAGGCAGACAGTAACAGAACACCTGAAAGCCAAAGCGTATGACGCCAGATGGACAAAAGGGGCGAAACCGCCCCTTCGTTAAAACTGTTCACTGCCACGCGAATTACTTAACCGCGTCTTTCAGTGCTTTACCAGAAACAAATGCCGGTACGTTAGCTGCGGCGATTTTGATTTCTTTACCGGTCTGCGGGTTGCGGCCAGTGCGCTCAGCACGGTGGTTCACTTTGAAGGTACCGAAACCAACCAGTTGTACAGCATCGCCTTCTTTCAGAGACTCAGTAATAGCAGCCAGAGTGGATTCCAGAGCAGCTTTAGCCTGTGTTTTAGACAGTTCTGCTTTGTCTGCAATTACATCAATCAGTTGAGTCTTGTTCATAAGTTATCCTTACAATGTGTTTATCGCTTGCTAAGCATCGAGTGCGACGGAAATGCCAGAAAAGCACTCTCCTGCATACACGCACCGATAGCCACTTTTTTTCGCCCCCCAAATGTAGACCAGACCGGGGGCGGATGGGAAGCCTTCAGGCACGACAAATCAGGCGTTAAATCACGTTTTGTGGTGTCATTGCTGAAAATTTATACCAATATTGCTCTCGCCAGCCTCGCGCAGGTCTGCACGCAGCCCTTTTATCAGCTCAATATCGCGTTCTTCACAGTCGGCTAAAAGTCGGAAAATTTCCCACTGAATATCCCATTCTTGCTCAACGGCAGGGTTCTCTTTGAGCTCTTCATCGGTCATTTCGCGACCAGCCTGAGTCATTTCCAGCATCGCAACCGTCGTAATCGAAGCCTTACTCACTTCGATTGCATGCTCCAGCGTTTCACCGCTAAGACGCGAATGCATCAGCTCGCTTAATGCCACACAAGCATCAATCGCCGGATAAACACCGTACAGATCGTAATCGTCTGCAGAAGGAATGGCCTCTTCAAATTTTTCCAGCTGGCTGTCGAAATTGATTTTCGCGTCTTTAACCGTCAGCGCTTCCCAAATCAGATCCAGAATTCGGCGGTAAATCTGTCCATCGCCAAATTCAGTTTGCTTGCAGAACATGGCGTAGTTTGGGTACATGCGTTCGCACAGACAGGCCATAAACGTGACGTGCTGCCAGCTTTCCAGCTTCTCCAGACGCAGGTGAATCGGATTTTGTAACATGATGAGTTCTCAAATACGGAAATTAGCCGCAGTTTACCCGATATAGGGCGTTTTTGCTGCAAGCCGAGTAAAAGCCGGGCGTTCGGATGCTACCGCATCTGCCCAGCGTGTTGGTTCCGGCAAACGATAGCCGTTCATACAGCGTTGAACCCACGCCAGTGCGCTGTCCATACTCACGCGGTGACCCGTAGAAATAAACAACGGGTTACAGCGCGCTTTGCTGCGCCAGACCCATGCCAGTTGTTCGCCTTTATCCAGCAACGGCGCTAGCGCACCAGGTTCAGCAGCGAGCGGTTCAAACTTGCCGCACAGCCGCTTTTTCGCCACGCCGATCGTCGGGACATCCACCAGCAGACCAAAATGGCTGGCCACGCCCAGACGACGCGGGTGAGAAATGCCATGCCCGTCAACGAACAGCAGATCTGGCTTGTGCGAGAGCAGTTGCCAGGCGGCCATCAGCGCGGGAGTTTCACGAAAGGAGAGAAAACCGGGAATGTAGGGCATGGTGGTGGCGATACGCGCCACCTTGTATTCGACCAGTTCAAGCGTGGGATACTTCAGCAAAACCATTGCGGCTCGCGTCACTTCGCCACCCTGCTCAAACCCAACGTCCGCCCCGCCGATCAGATCCGGCGGATCGTTCTTCAGACGATCCTCGCGGATCACTGAAGAAGCCAGTTCAAGCTGCTGCGCGCGTAATGACGCGAGATCCATGATAACTCCTTAGCGGTGGTACTGTTCGGACAACCGATGTACCGCCTCCACAAAGACACCCGCATGTTCTGGCGGGACGTCCTGATGAATGCCGTGTCCCAGGTTAAAGACATGCCCTTCACCCTGACCGAATCCGGCCAGAATTGTCGCCACCTCTTCTTCGATGCGGGCTGGCGGCGCATACAGCATGGACGGATCCATATTGCCCTGGAGCGCCACTTTATGACCTACACGACGACGCGCATCGGCAATGTCAGTGGTCCAGTCGAGACCTAACGCATCACAGCCGGTTTCCGCCATCGCTTCCAGCCACTGACCACCGCCTTTGGTAAACAGCGTCACCGGTACGCGACGACCTTCGTTCTCGCGCAGCAGGCCATCAACGATTTTGTGCATGTAGTACAAAGAGAACTGCTGATAGTCGCGACCGGTCAGCACGCCACCCCAGGTGTCGAAAATCATCACCGACTGCGCACCCGCTTTGATCTGCGCGTTCAGGTACAGCGTGACGCTCTTCGCCAGCTTATCAAGCAGCAGATGCAGCGCTTTAGGATCGGCGTACATCATCTTTTTAATCACGGTGAAGGCTTTGCTGCTGCCGCCTTCAACCATGTAGGTCGCCAGCGTCCACGGACTACCGGAGAAGCCGATCAGCGGCACTTCGCCTTTCAGTTCACGGCGGATAGTACGCACCGCGTTCATCACGTACCCCAGCCCATCTTCCGGGTCAGGGATCGGCAGTTTGTCGACGTCAGCCTTGCTGGTAATCGGAGAGGTAAAGCGTGGACCTTCTCCTGCTTCAAAATACAGCCCGAGTCCCATCGCATCCGGGATCGTCAGGATATCCGAGAAGAGGATCGCGGCATCAAGTTTATAGCGACGCAGCGGCTGCAACGTGACTTCGCAGGCCAGCTCGGCATTTTTGCACAGCGCCATAAAATCGCCCGCTTCGGCACGGGTAGCTTTGTATTCCGGTAGATAGCGGCCTGCCTGGCGCATCATCCATACCGGAGTGACATCAACGGGCTGGCGCAGCAGCGCACGCAGATAACGATCGTTCTTCAGTTCGGTCATTTTTGCAGTTCCTTATTGCGTCAGTCCATCAGTGTATCACCACTCGCTCTTTACTCGTACTCAGCCCGACACATTGCCACAGTGTCTTCAATCAATCGACGCGCGACAGTACCCGGCGGGGGTAAGAGCGGTAAGTCGTCATAGCGATACCAGTTCGCTTCCAGCAGCTCTTTCGGGTCGATGACGATTTCGCCGCTATCATACTCCGCCATAAATGCGGTCATCAAAGACTGCGGGAATGGCCAGGGCTGAGAAGTGACATAGCGCAGATTTTTCACCTTAATCCCGCTTTCTTCCATAACTTCACGCGCCACCGCCTGTTCTAAGGTCTCGCCCACTTCGACAAAACCTGCCAGTACGGTATGCACGCCGTTACGATGGCGAACATGTTGGGCAAGCAGGATGGAATCATCTCGGCGAATAGCGACAATTATGCACGGGGCAATTTGCGGGTAATAACGTTCACGGCAGTGGCTACAGAGCATCGCCCACTCCGTTTTACTCGGGTGCATGGGATGGCCGCAGTAGCCGCAGAATTTATGCGAGCGATAGAACTCCGCCAGCTGTATGCCGCGTCCGGCCAGTTGAAACAGGCCAACGTCCTGGTCAATGACCTGGCGCACCGACCCCATATCGTGTCGACGCTGCTGCTGCACCAGCCAGACAGTCTCCCCTTCCCACTCGCCTATTGGCAGCGCGCGCTGACCAATCAGATCAAAACGGGCTGCGTCGCCATAAGGTAGCTCGCCATGAGGTAACCATAACTTTTGCTCATGACTGACGATCCACCAGCCGCTATCTAATTTTTCAATTATACGATCCATATCTCTTGCGCAACCTTTGCTTCACAGGCATGTTGTTTACATTATTTTTACATTTACGGGTGAGCAGTTCCTAAACACCATCTTGCGGAGTCAATCATGCTAAACCAGCTGGAAAGCCTGACGGAGCACGTCGGAGGAAGTAATAAACTGGTTGATCGCTGGCTACATGTACGTAAGCACCTGCTCGTGGCTTACTACAATCTGGTTGGCATTAAGCCTGGCAAAGAATCGTACATGCGACTCAATGAAAAGGCGCTGGATGATTTTTGTCAGAGCCTGGTCGATTACCTCTCCACCGGACACTTCAGTATTTATGAACGTATTCTCCATAAATTGGAAGGGAACGGGCAGCTTTTAAAAGCCACAAAAATTTGGCCGCTGCTGGAAGCCAATACGCAGCTGATCATGGACTACTATGACTCCAGCCTGGAAACTGCGATTGATCATGATAACTTCCTTGAATTTCAACAGGTTTTATCGGATCTCGGCGAGGCACTGGAAGCCCGATTCGTGCTGGAAGATAAGCTGATCATGCTGGTATTTGACGCAATGCACGAGAGTAACACTCTCAAACGTCATGCTTGAGATTTGCGGCATTAACGCGTAGTTTACATTCATTACCTCTTTACTGAGGTTACTTCTTGTCGGAGTGCTTATTTTCCACAGCAGCATGAGTGGAAAAGGCTGAGACCGTTAATTCGGGATCCGCGGAACCTGATCAGGTTAAAACCTGCGAAGGGAACAAGAGTCAATCTGCAATAGCATCGCCCCCGGGCGAGCTTCTCTCTTGCTTCATCCGTCGTCTGACAAGCCATATCCTTACTTTTATTTGGAATGAGCTATGTCTGCCACTACTAAACCATCACGCCGCGAACAGCGCGCTCAAGCCCAACACTTTATCGATACCCTGGAAGGGACCGCCTTCCCTAACTCAAAACGCATTTATATTACCGGTTCGCAGCCGGATATCCGCATTCCGATGCGCGAAATTCAGCTCAGCCCAACACTGACTGGCGGTAGCAAAGACAACCCGCAGTTCGAAGAGAACGAAGCCGTTCCGGTATACGACACCTCCGGACCGTATGGCGATCCTGACGTGGCGATTAACGTCCAGCAGGGTCTGGCAAAGCTGCGCCAGCCGTGGATTGCGGCGCGTAACGATAGCGAAGAATTAGACGACCGGAGTTCCGCTTATACCAAAGAACGTCTGGCCGACGATGGCCTGGACGAGCTGCGTTTCACCGGCCTGCTGACGCCAAAGCGCGCCAAAGCGGGTAAGCGAGTCACCCAACTGCACTACGCCCGCCAGGGAATAGTGACCCCGGAGATGGAGTTCATCGCCATCCGTGAAAACATGGGCCGCGAGCGCATTCGCAGTGAAGTGCTTCGCCACCAGCATCCGGGGATGAACTTTGGTGCACGCCTGCCGGAAAACATCACGCCGGAATTCGTGCGTGATGAAGTGGCCGCGGGCCGCGCGATTATTCCTGCCAACATCAACCACCCGGAATCCGAGCCGATGATTATCGGTCGCAACTTCCTGGTGAAGGTTAACGCCAACATCGGTAACTCTGCCGTCACCTCCTCCATTGAAGAAGAGGTAGAGAAGCTGGTGTGGTCGACGCGCTGGGGCGCGGACACGGTGATGGATCTCTCCACCGGTCGCTATATCCACGAAACCCGTGAGTGGATCCTGCGTAACAGTCCGGTACCGATCGGTACTGTGCCGATCTACCAGGCGCTGGAGAAGGTCAACGGGATCGCCGAAGATCTCACCTGGGAAGCCTTCCGCGACACGTTGCTGGAGCAGGCCGAACAGGGCGTCGACTACTTCACCATTCACGCGGGCGTGCTGCTGCGCTACGTGCCGATGACTGCCAAACGCCTGACCGGCATTGTCTCACGCGGCGGTTCAATTATGGCGAAATGGTGCCTTTCTCATCACAAAGAGAACTTCCTGTACGAACATTTCCGCGAGATTTGCGAAATCTGCGCCGCCTACGACGTCTCTTTGTCGCTGGGTGACGGCCTGCGCCCGGGTTCAATTCAGGATGCGAACGACGAAGCGCAGTTCTCCGAGCTGCATACGCTGGGCGAGCTGACCAAAATCGCCTGGGAATACGACGTGCAGGTGATGATAGAAGGCCCGGGTCATGTGCCCATGCATATGATCCAGCGCAACATGACCGAAGAGCTGGAGCACTGCCATGAAGCACCGTTTTACACCTTAGGGCCATTGACCACCGATATCGCACCGGGCTACGACCACTTCACTTCCGGGATCGGTGCGGCGATGATCGGCTGGTTTGGCTGCGCGATGCTGTGCTACGTCACGCCAAAAGAGCACCTCGGCCTGCCGAACAAAGAAGATGTTAAACAAGGGTTGATTACCTACAAGATTGCCGCCCATGCAGCTGACTTAGCAAAAGGTCATCCGGGCGCGCAGATCCGCGATAACGCCATGTCGAAAGCGCGCTTCGAATTCCGCTGGGAAGACCAGTTTAACCTCGCGCTCGACCCGTTCACCGCCCGTGCCTACCACGATGAAACCCTGCCACAGGAATCCGGTAAGGTCGCCCACTTCTGCTCCATGTGCGGGCCGAAGTTCTGCTCGATGAAAATCAGCCAGGAGGTTCGCGACTACGCTGCCGCACAAACGATTGAAGTCGGCATGGCAGATATGTCGGAGAACTTCCGCGCCAAAGGCGGCGAAATCTACCTCAAAAAAGAGGAGGCGTAATGTACCAGCCTGATTTCCCGACCGTGCCGTTTCGCCTCGGGCTTTACCCGGTGGTGGACAGCGTGCAATGGATTGAACGCTTGCTGCAGGCGGGCGTACGCACGATCCAACTGCGCATTAAAGATAAGCGTGATGAAGAGGTCGAAGCCGACGTTATGGCCGCCATTGAACTGGGGCGTTGCTATGACGCCCGTCTGTTTATCAACGACTACTGGCGTCTGGCAATTAAGCACCGCGCTTACGGTGTACATCTGGGCCAGGAAGACCTTGAAACCACCGACCTGAAGGCGATTCAGACGGCGGGGCTGCGCCTGGGGGTCTCCACTCACGATGATATGGAGATCGACGTCGCGCTCGCCGCTAAGCCTTCTTATATCGCGCTGGGTCATGTTTTTCCCACGCAAACCAAACAGATGCCTTCCGCCCCGCAGGGACTCACGCAACTGGCAAACCATATTGAACGATTAGCGGATTACCCGACCGTCGCCATTGGCGGTATCAGCCTTGAGCGCGCCCCGGCGGTACTGGCGACCGGCGTCGGCAGCATTGCCGTGGTCAGCGCCATTACCCAGGCGGCTGACTGGCAGGTCGCCACGGCCCAACTACTGGATATCGCGGGAGTGGGCGATGAATGACCGCGACTTTATGCGTTACAGCCGACAGATCCTGCTCGGCGATATCGCCATTGAAGGCCAGCAAAAGCTACTCGATAGCCATGTGCTGATTGTCGGTTTAGGCGGGTTAGGTTCGCCTGCCGCGCTGTATCTGGCGGGAGCAGGCATCGGAAAACTGACGCTGGTAGACGATGACGACATTCATCTGAGCAACCTGCAGCGCCAGATCCTGTTTACCACTGATGATATCGCACGTTCAAAATCGCAGGTTGCCCAGCAGCGCCTGACGCGGCTCAACCCGGATATCGAACTGGTATCGCTCCAGCAGCGACTGAAAGGCGATGCGCTTCGGCATGCGGTAGCGCGTGCCGATGTGGTGCTCGACTGTACCGATAACATGGCCACGCGCCAGGAAATTAACGCCGCCTGCGTAACGCTCAACACCCCGCTCGTCACCGCCAGCGCCGTCGGCTTTGGCGGCCAACTGATGGTGCTGACGCCCCCGTGGGAACAAGGATGTTACCGCTGCCTGTGGCCGGACGATGTAGAGCCCGAACGCAACTGCCGTACCGCCGGTATCGTCGGACCGGTTGTGGGCGTGATGGGCACCTTGCAGGCGTTGGAAGCGATTAAATTGCTCAGCGGTATTGAGACGCCCAGCGGAGAGCTACGCCTGTTTGACGGTAAAACCAGCCAGTGGCGCAGCTTCGCACTACGACGCGCCAGCGGCTGCCCGGTATGCGGAGGGCAACATGCAGATTCAGTTCAATGATGAGCCGATGCAGTGCGCCGAAGGACAAACCGTCAGTGGGCTGCTCACTGCGCTTAATCAGCTTAAACCGGGCGCGGCGCTGGCGCTCAATCAGCAGATCCTCCCGCGCGAGCAGTGGGAGCAGCAAATCGTGCAGGAAGGCGACCAGATCCTGCTTTTTCAGGTTATTGCAGGGGGTTGATATGTTACGTATTGCCGACAAAACGTTTGATTCGCATCTGTTCACCGGCACCGGAAAATTTGCTTCATCGCAGCTGATGGTCGAGGCGATTCGCGCCTCCGGCAGCCAACTGGTAACGCTGGCCATGAAGCGCGTGGATTTACGTCAGCACAACGATGCCATTCTGGCGCCGCTGGTAGAAGCTGGTGTGACGCTGTTGCCCAACACTTCGGGGGCAAAAACTGCTGAAGAGGCGATTTTTGCTGCCCAGTTAGCGCGTGAAGCGCTGGGCACAAACTGGCTGAAATTAGAAATCCACCCGGACGCCCGCTGGCTGTTACCCGATCCAATCGAAACATTGAAAGCCGCAGAAGCACTGGTGAAAAAGGGCTTCGTGGTACTGCCTTACTGTGGCGCAGATCCGGTGCTGTGCAAACGGCTGGAAGAAGTAGGCTGTTCTGCAGTCATGCCGCTCGGCGCGCCCATCGGTTCTAATCAGGGGCTGGAAACCAAAGCGATGCTGGAGATTATTATCCAACAGGCGACCGTGCCGGTGGTGGTTGATGCAGGCATCGGCGTCCCCAGCCACGCCACGCAGGCGCTGGAAATGGGTGCCGACGCGGTGTTGGTCAATACGGCAATCGCGGTAGCCGACAGCCCGGTGATGATGGCAACCGCCTTCCGTCTGGCCGTTGAAGCTGGCTTGCTGGCACGCCAGGCGGTACCAGGAAGCAAAAGTTCGCAGGCAAGTCCCACCAGCCCGTTAACCGGATTCCTGGAGGCCTTCGCATGAAAACGTTCAGCGACCGCTGGCGACAGCTGGACTGGGACGACATCCGCCTGCGTATCAACGGTAAAACCGCCGCTGACGTGGAGCGCGCCCTCAACGCTTCGCATCTTAGTCGCGACGATCTGATGGCATTGCTCTCTCCTGCCGCCGCCGATTATCTGGAGCCGCTGGCGCAGCGGGCGCAGAAGCTCACCCGTCAGCGTTTTGGTAACACGGTGAGCTTTTACGTGCCGTTGTATCTCTCCAACCTTTGCGCCAACGACTGCACCTACTGCGGTTTTTCGATGAGCAACCGTATCAAACGTAAAACGCTGGACGAAGATGAGATAATACGGGAGTGTGCGGCTATCCGTGAGCTGGGTTTTGAGCATCTGCTGCTGGTCACCGGTGAACATCAGGCAAAAGTGGGGATGGATTACTTTCGTCGCCATTTGCCTGCCATTCGCCGCCAGTTCGCCTCTTTACAGATGGAGGTACAGCCGTTGTCAGAGGCTGAATATGCAGAGCTGAAGACGCTGGGGCTGGATGGCGTGATGGTGTATCAGGAGAGTTATCATGAGGCAACTTACGCTCGTCACCATTTAAAAGGGAAAAAGCAGGATTTCTTCTGGCGCCTGGAAACGCCGGACAGGCTGGGCCGCGCAGGGATCGACAAAATCGGTCTTGGCGCGTTGATTGGTTTGTCCGACAGCTGGCGGGTTGATTGCTATATGGTGGCTGAACATCTGCTATGGATGCAGCAGCATTACTGGCAGAGCCGTTACTCTATCTCCTTCCCTCGCCTGCGCCCATGCACCGGAGGCGTTGAGCCTGCATCGATCATGGATGAGCGACAGTTGGTCCAGACCATTTGCGCGTTTCGTTTACTGGCGCCAGAAATTGAGCTGTCGCTCTCCACCCGCGAATCGCCATGGTTTCGTGACCATGTGATCCCGTTGGCGATCAACAACGTCAGCGCCTTCTCAAAAACCCAGCCCGGTGGTTATGCCGATAACCACCCCGAACTGGAACAGTTCTCCCCGCACGACGATCGTCGCCCAGAAGCCGTTGCTGAAGCACTCATGGCCCAGGGTTTACAGCCCGTGTGGAAAGACTGGGACAGCTATCTGGGGCGCGCTTCACAGGTACCGTAGGTCAGGAGCAATCGCATAAACAAAAAAACCCGCTTTCGCGGGTTTTTTCTTCACTGACACTTAACTGCTCGGGCTCTGGCCTTCATCGCTATCGTAAGCGCTCGTGAAATTATCGGCGATTACAGCGCGACAACGTTAACAGCAGACGGGCCTTTAGCGCCATTCTCCACGGAGAACTCCACCTTTTGACCTTCATCTAACGTTTTAAAATCGTTACTCTGGATAGCGGAGAAATGCACAAACACATCCTTGCTACCGTCCTGAGGAGTGATAAAGCCGAAGCCTTTATCAGAGTTAAACCATTTTACTAAACCAGTCATTTTGTTAGACATAGATACTTCCTTTCATGTTTTTGAGCCGCTTATGCAGCGAAGATGGCCTGTTTTGCAGAAATTAACTTATGGGGCACTTAGGGAGGAGGCTCATGAAGAAGAGTATCTGAGGATAACGCTTGAACTGAGAACTGCTTTACTAAAACTGCTTGCATAAGGTCTGTGTTCCAAACCGATGCCGCTATAGTAGACCTACTTCTAATCATTAAGCAAGCATTAATTTTTTTAATACCCACTGAGTGATGCAATGTTGAACCATCGCGGCTAAGCATCCTGGATAACAGCTTGATCTACAATGAACAAAAGCCCCGACTATTGCAGTCAGGGCTTTACGTTACTACACACTTCAAATTTAACATTAATAAACTTAACGATTTAATACTGCTGATGGTACTACTTTAAAATGTACACGTTTACTACAGATAATATTGGATATTGATACTAACTAAAGCTTTCCTCTATTTACCGTTAAACACATTCCACCCGCTTGATAATAGAACTCAAGACTGGTGACCTAAACAAGTACACTTCCCCTCGCGACATATACTCTTTGATGCGTTGCCTTATTTCCCTTGTGATAACCAGAAAAGCAGATATCACAAATATTTACTATAAATCATGGCGTTACATCGTCGCGTTTTACTGACTTTTTGCGATTAGATATATCAACTACGTGGCCTGAAAGCATTGTCGAAGTGAAAAAATAGCGTTTTCAGCATCGACTATCCCATACAAAAAATACTTCGTGGCCTTTATCGCAAACCCCAATCAAGCTCTACTAACACTTACTACGTTAACAGCAAACTACAATTTCTCCGCTGTTAAGTATTAACATACGGGTTTAAAAAACGCTGTCAATACTGTTTTTTATAACATGTATTTATTGACAGTAATTATATATTCCAGCATGTGATAAGCGAGTCAAAAAGCCGCTGGCCCTGGTCCAGATCGCAGGGTTCCGCCTCTTTTTGTAACCGGTTTCAGAAAAAGCGGCTTTCTTTGTGATGCCTTGCACACAATCGTTGCAAAGCAGTTGTTGCTATGGCTGGCTCGCGATAATTATCAACTCACACATGTTGATCGAGACTGCTTATGAAAAACATCGTTTTATGCTGTGCCGCCGGAATGTCCACCAGCATGCTGGTGCAAAGGATGAAAGATGCCGCCCAGAAAAAAGGCGTCGACGTCACTATCAAAGCCGTCCCGGTGGCCGAGTTTGAAGAGAATATCGCTACAGCGGATATCGTTTTGCTCGGTCCACAGGTTAAGTATGAACAGGCCAAGCTACAGGCGATCGCCGACCCACTAGGCAAAAAGGTCGCCGTTATCGACATGATGGATTACGGCATGATGAAAGGCGATGCGGTACTGGATAAGGCGCTGAAACTACTGGAGTGATGGTATGGAAGAGTTAGAAACGATCATCATGGAGTTATTGGTAAACGCTGGCGCTGCACGCAGCCAGGCCCTGACGGCACTGCAACTGGCGCGTAAGGGTGATTTCGCCGGTGCAGAACAAGCGATGACGGAATCACGCGAGTACGTCAAACAAGCGCATAAAATCCAGACCCAGCTGATCGGTATTGACGAGGGCACCGGCAAACTACCGGTTAATCTCATCACCGTCCATTCGCAGGACCACCTGATGAATGCCATGGTGATTCAGGATCTGGCCGGCGATATGATTGAGCTTTATCGGCGGTTACCACCGATAAATTAATGACACTGCCGGATGGCTTCGTAGACCTGATAAACGCCATCAGAAATAACATAGACATAAAAAAACCCGCCGAAGCGGGTTTTTTATTATGGCCGGCAACGATTAATCGTTGTCAGAACCGCCCAGGCCTGCGTTCAGCAGTTCTGCCAGGCTGGCAGACGCATCTTCAGCAGTTACCTGCGGTGCAGCTGGCAGTTCGCCCGCTGCGCGACGGCGCATACGATCCTGGTGGTACGCATAACCAGTACCTGCCGGGATCAGACGACCTACGATGACGTTCTCTTTCAGACCGCGCAGTTCATCACGTTTACCTGCAACAGCTGCTTCGGTCAGGACACGCGTGGTTTCCTGGAACGATGCTGCAGAGATGAAGGACTCGGTTGCCAGAGACGCTTTGGTAATACCCAGCAGATCGCGGGAGAACGTTGCACCCACTTTGCCGTTCGCTTCCAGCTCGCGGTTTGCGATCTTGACGCGGGAGTATTCAACCTGCTCGCCTTCCAGGAAGTCGGAGCTACCAGCGCTTTCGATGGTGGCTTTACGCAGCATCTGACGAACGATAACTTCGATGTGTTTATCGTTAATCTTAACACCCTGCAGACGGTATACGTCCTGAACTTCGTTAACGATGTAACGAGTTACAGCATGCACACCACGCAGACGCAGGATGTCGTGCGGCGCTTCCGGACCGTCGGAAACCACGTCACCACGTTCTACACGTTCACCTTCGAACACGTTGAGCTGACGCCATTTCGGAATCATCTCTTCGTACGGTTCGCTACCGTCTACCGGGGTGATAACCAGACGACGTTTACCTTTGGTTTCTTTACCGAAGGAAATGATGCCGCTGATTTCAGCCAGGATTGCCGGCTCTTTCGGACGACGTGCTTCGAACAGGTCCGCAACGCGCGGCAGACCACCGGTGATATCCTTGGTACCGCCGGATTCCTGCGGAACACGCGCCAGGGTGTCACCAGAACTGATCTGTACGCCATCTTCCAACTGAACAATCGCTTTACCCGGCAGGAAGTACTGAGCAGGCATATCGGTGCCTGGGATCAGAACGTCGTTGCCCTGAGCATCAACAATTTTCAGTGCCGGACGCAGGTCTTTACCACCCGCAGTACGCTCTGCAGAATCCAGAACCACCAGAGAAGACAGACCGGTCAGCTCGTCGGTCTGACGAGTAATGGTCTGGCCGTCGATCATGTCAGTGAAGCGGACAAAACCACTCACTTCGGTGATAACCGGCATGGTATGCGGATCCCAGTTTGCTACGGTTTCGCCGCCAGCAACCTGTTCGCCATCACCTTTCGCCATAACGGAGCCGTAAGGCACTTTATAGCTTTCTTTGGTACGGCCGAATTCGTCGATCAGTTTCAGTTCGGTGTTACGTGAGGTGATAACCAGTTTACCGCTGGAGTTCACAACCGACTTCGCGTTGCTCAGACGGATGCTACCTTTGTTTTTCACCTGGATGCTGGATTCAGCAGCCGCACGAGATGCCGCACCACCGATGTGGAACGTACGCATCGTCAGCTGTGTACCCGGCTCACCGATGGACTGTGCCGCGATAACGCCGATTGCTTCACCTTTGTTGATGATGTGGCCACGCGCCAGGTCACGACCGTAGCAGTGCGCACATACACCAAAGTCGGTGTCACAAGATACAACGGAACGGACTTTAACGGAGTCAACGGAGTTCTCTTCCAGCAGATCACACCACTGTTCGTGCAGCAGCGTGTTGCGTGGAACCAGAATATCCGCCGTACCCGGCTTCAGAACGTCCTCAGCAGTTACACGACCCAGAACGCGATCGCGCAGCGGCTCTTTAACATCACCACCCTCGATAACCGGGGTCATGGTGATGCCTTCCAGAGTGCCGCAATCGTCTTCAGTAACAACCAGGTCCTGCGCGACGTCAACCAGACGACGAGTCAGATAACCGGAGTTCGCTGTTTTCAGTGCGGTATCCGCCAGACCTTTACGAGCACCGTGAGTAGAGATGAAGTACTGGAGTACGTTCAGACCTTCACGGAAGTTCGCGGTGATTGGCGTTTCGATGATGGAGCCATCTGGCTTCGCCATCAGACCACGCATACCGGCCAGCTGACGAATCTGTGCTGCAGAACCACGCGCACCGGAGTCGGCCATCATGTAGATGCTGTTGAAGGAAACCTGCTGCTCTTCTACGCCGTCACGGTTAATAACGGTTTCGGTTTGCAGGTTATCCATCATCGCTTTGGATACACGATCGTTCGCCGCAGCCCAGATATCGATAACTTTGTTATAGCGTTCGCCTGCGGTTACCAGACCAGACTGGAACTGCTCCTGGATCTCAGCAACTTCAGCTTCCGCTTCAGAGATGATCTCGTGTTTCTTCTCTGGGATGACCATGTCATCAATACCAACAGATGCACCTGAACGCGCTGCATATGCAAAGCCGGTGTACATTGTCTGGTCAGCGAAGATAACGGTCGGCTTCAGGCCCAGAATGCGGTAACAGGTGTTCAGCATTTTGGAGATAGCTTTCTTGCCCAGCGCCTGGTTGACGATGGAGAAAGGCAGACCTTTCGGTACGATCATCCACAGAATGGCACGGCCAACGGTCGTGTCTTTCAGGCTGGTTTTCGCAACGAATTCGCCGTTTTCATCTTTTTCATATTCGGTGATACGCACTTTAACGCGCGCATGCAGAGAGGCCAGACCTGCGCGATAGATACGCTCAGCTTCTTTCGGGCCAGTCAGCACCATGCCTTCGCCTTTGGCGTTAACACAGTCACGGGTCATGTAGTACAGACCCAATACAACGTCCTGAGACGGAACGATGATAGGTTCGCCGTTCGCCGGAGACAGGATGTTGTTGGTAGACATCATCAGCGCACGCGCTTCGAGCTGGGCTTCCAGCGTCAGCGGTACGTGAACAGCCATCTGGTCACCATCGAAGTCGGCGTTATATGCCGCACAAACCAGCGGGTGCAGCTGGATAGCTTTACCTTCGATCAGTACCGGTTCAAATGCCTGGATACCCAGACGGTGCAGTGTTGGTGCACGGTTCAGCAGTACCGGGTGTTCGCGGATAACTTCGTCCAGGATATCCCAAACGACAGCTTCTTCACGCTCAACCATTTTCTTAGCGGCTTTGATGGTGGTGGCCAGGCCACGCAGTTCCAGCTTGCCGTAGATGAACGGTTTGAACAGTTCCAGTGCCATTTTCTTCGGCAGACCGCACTGATGCAGACGCAGGTATGGACCTACGGTGATTACAGAACGACCGGAGTAGTCAACACGCTTACCGAGCAGGTTCTGACGGAAACGACCCTGCTTACCTTTGATCATGTCGGCCAAAGATTTCAGAGGACGTTTGTTAGAACCGGTGATCGCACGACCGCGACGACCGTTATCCAGCAGGGCGTCAACCGCTTCCTGCAGCATACGTTTTTCGTTGCGTACGATGATGTCCGGCGCAGCCAGATCCAGCAGACGCTTCAGACGGTTGTTACGGTTGATAACGCGACGATACAGATCGTTCAGATCCGATGTTGCGAAACGACCACCATCCAGCGGAACCAGCGGACGCAGATCTGGCGGCAGAACCGGCAGAACGGTCAGGATCATCCACTCTGGCTTGTTGCCAGACTGTACGAAGGCTTCCAGCAGTTTGATACGCTTGGTCAGCTTCTTACGCTTGGTTTCAGAGTTGGTTTCGTTCAGCTCTTCGCGCAGAGTTTCACACTCTTGCTCCAGATCCATGCTCTTCAGCAGGGCCTGAATAGCTTCCGCACCCATCTTCGCGTCGAATTCGTCACCGAACTCTTCCAGCGCGTCCAGATACTGCTCTTCAGTCAGAATCTGTTGACGTTCCAGGTTAGTCATACCGCCTTCGATAACAACATAGGATTCGAAGTACAGTACACGTTCGATATCGCGCAGCGGCATATCGAGCAGCAAACCGATACGGGACGGCAGAGATTTCAGGAACCAGATGTGAGCGGTCGGAGACGCCAGCTCGATGTGGCCCATACGCTCACGGCGTACTTTAGTCTGGGTCACTTCAACGCCGCACTTCTCACAGATCACACCACGGTGTTTCAGGCGCTTGTACTTACCGCACAGGCACTCGTAGTCTTTTACCGGCCCAAAGATACGGGCGCAGAAAAGGCCGTCACGTTCAGGTTTGAACGTACGGTAGTTAATGGTTTCCGGCTTCTTAACTTCACCGAAAGACCATGAACGGATCATGTCTGGCGAGGCCAGAGCAATTTTGATCGCATCAAACTCTTCGGTTTTAGTCTGCGCTTTCAGAAACTTTAATAAATCTTTCACGGATTTGCTCCCGTCGGAGTTAGCACAATCTGGCGCTGGCTGTTACGCCAGCACCAGTGACCTGTTTGATCGAGAGTTACTCGTCTTCCAGCTCGATGTTGATACCCAGCGAACGAATCTCTTTCAACAGTACGTTGAAGGATTCCGGCATGCCTGGTTCCATCTGATGGTTGCCGTCCACGATGTTTTTATACATCTTAGTACGACCGTTCACGTCATCAGACTTAACGGTGAGCATTTCCTGCAGGGTGTATGCTGCGCCATATGCTTCCAGCGCCCACACTTCCATCTCCCCGAAGCGCTGACCACCGAACTGCGCCTTACCACCCAGCGGCTGCTGAGTAACCAGGCTGTAAGAACCGGTAGAACGCGCATGCATCTTGTCATCAACCAGGTGGTTCAGTTTCAGCATGTACATGTAGCCAACGGTAACCTGGCGCTCGAACTGCTCACCGGTACGACCGTCGAACAGTGTGATCTGACCGGAAGTCGGCAGGCCACCCAGCTGTAACAGTTCCTTGATTTCAGACTCTTTCGCACCGTCGAATACCGGCGTTGCGATCGGCATACCTTTTTTCAGGTTTTCAGCCAGACGCAGAACTTCTTCATCGCTGAAGGTATTCAGGTCAACTTTCTGACGAACATCTGAACCCAGATCGTAAGCACGCTGGATGAATTCGCGCAGTTTCGCGACTTCTTGCTGCTGTTTCAGCATGGCGTTGATCTTATCGCCGATACCTTTTGCAGCCATACCCAGGTGGGTTTCAAGGATCTGACCGATGTTCATACGCGATGGTACGCCCAGCGGGTTCAGTACGATATCTACCGGCGTACCGTTAGCATCGTGTGGCATATCTTCGATCGGGTTGATCTTAGAGATTACACCCTTGTTACCGTGACGACCTGCCATCTTATCACCAGGCTGGATCCGACGTTTAACCGCCAGATACACCTTAACAATCTTCAGCACGCCCGGTGCCAGATCGTCGCCCTGAGTGATTTTACGGCGTTTCGCTTCGAGTTTTTTCTCGAATTCGTGTTTCAGTTCGTCGTACTGCTCAGCCAGTTGTTCCAGCTGATTCTGTTTCTCTTCGTCGGTCAGGCCGAGTTCTAACCAGCGGTCACGCGGCAGTTTGTCGAGCTTCTCAGCTTCAACACCACCGGAAACCAGCACAGCGTAGATACGGCTGAACAGGCCAGCTTCGAGGATCTGCAGTTCTTCAGACAGGTCTTTTTTCGCCTGCTTCAGCTGCATCTCTTCGATTTCCAGCGCACGTTTGTCTTTTTCTACGCCATCGCGAGTAAAGACCTGAACGTCGATAATCGTACCGGAAACACCGTTTGGCACGCGCAGAGAAGAGTCTTTAACGTCAGACGCTTTCTCACCGAAGATCGCACGCAGCAGCTTCTCTTCTGGCGTCAGTTGGGTTTCACCTTTCGGCGTTACCTTACCAACCAGAATGTCGCCACCGGTCACTTCCGCACCGATATAAACGATACCGGATTCATCCAGTTTGGAGAGCGCAGCTTCACCCACGTTCGGGATGTCAGCGGTGATCTCTTCTGGCCCCAGCTTGGTGTCACGGGACACACATGCCAGTTCCTGAATGTGGATGGTGGTGAAACGGTCTTCCTGGACAACACGCTCGGATACGAGGATGGAGTCTTCGAAGTTGTAACCATTCCATGGCATGAATGCCACGCGCATGTTCTGACCCAGCGCCAGTTCACCGAGGTCGGTGGACGGACCGTCTGCCAGCACATCACCACGTTCAACCGGCTCGCCCAGAGATACGCAAGGCATCTGGTTGATACAGGTGTTCTGGTTAGAACGGGTGTATTTGGTCAGGTTATAAATGTCGATACCTGCTTCGCCCGGGTACATCTCGTCTTCGTTAACTTTGATAACGATACGGGAAGCATCCACGTACTGAACAGTACCGCCACGTTTAGCAACTGCAGTAACACCGGAGTCAACGGCAACAGCACGTTCCATACCGGTACCAACCAGCGGCTTATCAGCGCGCAGAGTCGGAACCGCCTGACGTTGCATGTTCGCACCCATCAATGCACGGTTGGCGTCATCGTGTTCCAGGAACGGGATCAGGGACGCACCGACGGATACCACCTGCTGGGTGGATACGTCCATGTAGTCAACCTGGTCGCGGCTGAACAAGCTGGATTCGCCTTTGCTACGGCAGGTAACCAGATCTTCTACAAAGTGGCCTTCGTCATCCAGGTTGGAGTTCGCCTGAGCGATAACGTAGTTGCCTTCTTCGATAGCAGACAGGTAATGAATTTCGTCAGTTACAACACCGTCGGTCACTTTACGATACGGAGTCTCGAGGAAGCCGTATTCGTTAGTCTGTGCATACACGGACAGGGAGTTGATCAGACCGATGTTCGGACCTTCAGGCGTTTCGATTGGACATACGCGACCGTAGTGAGTCGGGTGTACGTCTCGAACTTCGAAGCCTGCGCGTTCACGGGTCAGACCGCCTGGGCCGAGTGCGGAGATACGACGTTTGTGCGTAATCTCAGACAGCGGGTTGTTCTGGTCCATAAACTGAGACAGCTGGCTGGAACCAAAGAACTCTTTCACTGCTGCAGAAATCGGCTTGGCGTTGATCATATCCTGAGGCATCAGGGTATCCAGATCGCCCAGAGACAGACGCTCTTTCACCGCACGCTCAACACGTACCAGGCCAACGCGGAACTGGTTTTCCGCCATTTCGCCTACGGAACGGATACGACGGTTGCCGAGGTGGTCGATATCATCGACTTCGCCTTTACCGTTACGGATATCGATGAGCTTCTTCATCACTTCGATGATGTCGTCTTTGCTCAGGATACCGGAACCTTCGATTTCGTCGCGCAGCAGAGAACGGTTGAACTTCATACGACCAACCGCAGACAGGTCATAGCGGTCTTCGGAGAAGAACAGGTTCTCGAACAGGCTTTCAGCAGCTTCACGAGTCGGCGGCTCACCAGGACGCATCATGCGGTAGATTTCTACCAGTGCGCTCAGACGATCGTTGGTTGGGTCAACACGTACAGTTTCAGAAATGTACGGACCGTGATCCAGATCGTTAGTGAACAGCGTTTCGATACGCTTGTGACCAGACTGGCTCAGCTTAGCCAGCAGATCCAGGCTCAGCTCCATGTTAGCTGCGCAGATCAGCTCGCCAGTAGATTCGTCAACGTAGTCTTTAGCCGCAACTTTACCAGCAATGTATTCAACCGGAACTTCGATATGTTTGATATCGTCTTTTTCCAGTTGGCGAATGTGGCGCGCAGTGATGCGACGGCCTTTTTCGACGTAGACTTTGCCGTTAGCTTCAATGTCAAAGGAAGCGGTTTCACCACGCAGGCGTTCCGGCACCAGTTCCATCTGCAGCTTGTTGTCGCGAATTTCGAAAACAACTTTTTCAAAGAACAGGTCAAGGATCTGCTCAGTGGTGTAGTTCAGTGCACGCAGAATAATGGTCGCAGGCAGTTTACGGCGACGGTCAATACGTACGAACAGGTTGTCCTTCGGATCGAATTCGAAGTCCAGCCAGGAACCACGGTAAGGGATGATGCGCGCGTTATACAGCACTTTACCCGAAGAGTGGGTTTTACCTTTGTCGGAGTCAAAGAAGACGCCAGGACTACGGTGCAGCTGAGAAACGATAACACGCTCAGTACCATTGATTACAAAGGTACCGTTGTCAGTCATGAGCGGAATTTCGCCCATGTAGACTTCTTGTTCTTTAATGTCTTTTACGGTGCCTTCCGGCGCTTCGCGCTCGTAGATCACCAGACGCAGTTTTACGCGCAGCGGTGCGGAATAGGTCACGCCACGGATCTGACATTCCTGAACGTCAAACACCGGTTCGCCAAGGCGGTAGCTGACGTATTGCAGCTCGGAATTACCGCTGTAGCTCTGAATCGGGAAAACGGAACGGAAAGCTGCTTCCAGACCATACTGCCCTTCAGGATCTTGCTCGATGAACTTCTGAAACGAGTCAAGCTGGATAGAAAGGAGATAAGGTATGTCCAACACTTGTGGACGTTTACCAAAATCCTTACGAATACGTTTTTTCTCGGTATAGGAGTAAACCATTAGGGTTCCTCAGCTCGCTGACAAGTCGACCCATCTGTCCGACGAAGGGACAGTTTGTGCAACACTATTTTGTTGACCGGAAAATCGAATACTTTCCGCAATGCCTGTTGCTATCACGCTTAAACCATTTCATTGCGATTTACACAGAACTGATGCTCTGTCGCAGTATATTAAGACGTCGATAGAAACAAGCATTGAAAGGCACAGCAGTAGTCAAACAGTGTGAAATGCTACTGGCGCCTTACAGCGCAAAAAGGCTGGTGACTAAAAAGTCACCAGCCATCAGCCTAATTTCTTAGGCTGCAACCAGAAAAGTTGGCTTATTTAACTTCAACTTCAGCGCCAGCTTCTTCCAGAGATTTTTTCAGTGCTTCTGCGTCGTCTTTGCTGATGCCTTCTTTCAGGGCAGCCGGAGCAGATTCTACCAGGTCTTTAGCTTCTTTCAGACCCAGGCCAGTTGCGCCACGTACTGCTTTGATTACAGCAACTTTGTTAGCGCCAGCAGCTTTCAGAATTACGTCGAATTCAGTTTTTTCTTCAGCAGCTTCAGCCGGGCCAGCAGCTACAGCTACAGCAGCAGCAGCGGAAACACCGAATTTTTCTTCCATTGCAGAGATCAGTTCTACAACGTCCATTACGGACATAGCGGATACTGCTTCAATGATTTGATCTTTAGTGATAGACATTTAAATTGTTCCTGAAAATCAGAATAAGTTTATACGTAAGCAGATGCTTGAGAAAGATAACTGCGATTAAGCAGCTTCTTTCGCATCGCGTACAGCAGCCAGAGTACGAACCAGTTTGCCAGCCGAAGCTTCTTTCATGGTTGCCATCAGGCGTGCAATTGCTTCTTCGTAGGTCGGCAGAGTTGCCAGGCGATCGATTTGCGATGCCGGGATCAATTCACCTTCAAAGGCTGCGGCTTTGACCTCAAATTTTGCATTCGCTTTCGCGAACTCTTTGAACAGACGAGCAGCAGCGCCCGGGTGTTCCATAGAGTATGCAATCAGGGTCGGACCAACAAACGTGTCTTTCAGGCACTCGAACTGAGTACCTTCAACGACGCGGCGCAGCAGGGTGTTACGAACAACACGCATGTATACGCCAGCTTCACGACCTGCTTTACGCAGTTCAGTCATTTTATCTACAGTTACGCCACGGGAATCCGCAACTACTGCAGACAGCGCGCCTTTGGCTACTTCGCTGACTTCAGCAACAATCGCTTGTTTGTCTTGAAGATTTAAAGCCATTAGCTTTGCTCCTGGATGTTTGCCGGAACTCATGTTCCGGAACTCACTTCACTCTCCCCAACGGAAAGAGCGTCTAAATACGGTGAGCAGAAACAAGCCAGAGTATCAGAAATAATCTTAGCGTTCTGTCACCGTCTACGCAGGGCATTAAGTTTCTTACGAAACACCTGCGGTCTTCGACGGAGGCCTGGATAGGCCAGGCTCCAACGAACAAATCTTGTCTATGACTTCGCCCTTTGAACTGTAACCGCGTTAGCTGCTCTCGTTCACACCGGTCATGTAGTTAATTACACTCCCGACGATTCACTCAATTGCTGCCTTGCTACAATTCAAATGACTCGCATAGAGTTCTGTTTATTTAAACAGAAACGTGGGGGTAAGATTGTAGACAAAATCACCGCCCACGTAAAGGCGAATATTAGTTCGCCACAGTCGCAGTCAGACCGGACTGATCAACGGCAACACCAGCACCCATGGTGGTGGAGATGCTAACTTTCTTGATGTACACGCCTTTAGCCTGAGTCGGTTTCGCTTTTTTCAGCGCAACCAGCAGAGATTCCAGGTTTTCTTTCAGTTTGTCAGCGTCAAAATCCACTTTACCGATGGTGGTGTGGATGATGCCGTTTTTGTCGTTACGGTAACGAACCTGACCTGCTTTAGCGTTCTTAACTGCTTCAGCAACGTTAGGGGTTACAGTACCAACTTTCGGGTTTGGCATCAGGCCGCGCGGGCCCAGAACCTGACCCAGCTGGCCAACAACGCGCATTGCATCCGGGGAAGCAATAACAACGTCAAAGTTCATTTCGCCTTTCTTGATCTGGTCAGCCAGATCTTCCATACCTACCAGCTCAGCGCCTGCAGCTTTAGCAGCTTCAGCGTTTGCGCCCTGGGCAAATACGGCTACGCGAACGGAACGGCCAGTACCGTGCGGCAGTACAGTTGCACCACGTACGTTCTGGTCAGATTTACGAGCGTCGATGCCGAGGTTAACGGCAACGTCTACGCTTTCTACGAATTTAGCAGTGGCCAGCTCTTTCAGCAGAGCAATAGCTTCGTTGATGTCGTACTGTTTAGTTGCATCAACTTTGTCACGGATCACGCGCATACGCTTGGTCAGTTTAGCCATTTCTTAGTCCTCCACTACCAGGCCCATGGAACGTGCAGTACCTTCAATGGAGCGAGTCATCGCTTCAATGTCGGAACCAGTCATGTCGGCAGCTTTGGTCTGCGCGATTTCCTGCAGCTGAGCGCGGGAAATTTTACCCACTTTGTCTTTGTTCGGCTTGCCGGAACCAGACTTGATACCAGCCGCTTTCTTCAGCAGAACTGCTGCCGGAGGCGTTTTGGTAACGAAAGTGAAAGAACGGTCAGCGTAAACGGTGATAACAACCGGGATCGGCAGACCTTTTTCCATGGAATCAGTTTTTGCGTTGAACGCTTTGCAGAATTCCATGATGTTCACGCCTTGTTGACCCAGTGCTGGACCTACCGGCGGACTCGGGTTAGCCATACCAGCTGCAACCTGCAGCTTGACGTAGGCCTGGACTTTCTTAGCCATTCTAAATTCCTCTAGTTGGGTTATAGCGCCTCAAGGAGGCTCCCCGTGATTAAATTCGTTTTACGGACAGGGCCCATAAAAACAAAAGGCGCGAAATTGTATTCCAATCTCGCGCCTTGTGCAACGATTAAATCGCCGCTTTTTTGATCGCTGTTTAGGCTTTTTCTACCTGGGCAAAGTCCAGTTCTACTGGGGTCGCACGACCGAAGATAGAAACAGAGACTTTCAGGCGGGACTTCTCGTAGTCCACTTCTTCAACCACACCGTTAAAGTCAGCAAACGGACCGTCACTAACGCGAACCATTTCACCTGGCTCAAACATCGTTTTCGGACGCGGTTTATCGCCAACCTGCTGCAGACGGTTCATGATCGCATCAACTTCTTTGTCGCTGATCGGCGCCGGACGGTCAGATGTACCGCCGATAAAGCCCATCACACGCGGCACGCTGCGCACCAGGTGCCAGCTTGCGTCATTCATCACCATCTGGACCAGTACATAGCCCGGGAAGAATTTACGTTCGCTCTTGCGACGCTGGCCACCACGGATTTCGACCACTTCTTCGGTCGGCACCATGACTTCGCCAAACAGCTCTTCCATATTTTGTAACTTGATATATTCGCGCAGCGACGTGGCTACGCGGCCTTCAAAACCGGAAAACGCCTGAACGACGTACCAGCGCTTTTTAGGGGCTTCAGACATCTTAGAACCTCAGGCCAGTGATAAAGGATACCAGGCGAACCAGAATACCATCCAGTCCCCACAGGATCAGTGACATTACTGCGGTAACCGCAGCCACAATTAATGTGGTGTGCAATGTTTCCTGGCGAGTTGGCCAAATGACCTTACGGACTTCGGTTCTCGCTTCACGGGCAAAAGCAACGGTCGCTTTACCTTTTGTTGTCAACAGCGCGACACCACCCGCTGCGGCAATCAGAATCACTACGGCCAGCGCACGCAGCGGCAGCATCATGTCACGATAGAGGTAGTTGCCAACGATAGCTACAAGCAGCAATACAGCGACAACAACCCACTTCATCGCTTCCAGGCCGCGCCCGCTTCCTTGAGCTTCGGTATTCGCACTCATAAACCAACCTGTCAGAAGTATTCTACAAACATTTTCACCCCGCGTAAGCGAGGCGATCCAAACCGAAATGCTCTGGTGCGTTTCGGACTAAACGCCCTCTTCAGAGCCTGTCTCAGCAATGATTATGACAAAAAAAATCACTGATGAGCCAGGTTCTGGTGTGAAAGCGTGCAAAAAGGGCATCAAATGATGCCCTTTTATTGCGCATTGCGTCAAATGTTATTCGGCAATTAGCTCATTACTTTGGCAACAACGCCCGCACCAACAGTACGGCCGCCTTCACGGATTGCGAAACGCAGACCGTCGTCCATCGCGATTGGGTGGATCAGGGTAACAACCATTTTGATGTTGTCGCCCGGCATTACCATCTCTACGCCTTCTGGCAGTTCGATGGTACCAGTCACGTCAGTAGTACGGAAGTAGAACTGCGGACGGTAGCCTTTGAAGAACGGAGTATGACGGCCGCCTTCGTCTTTGGACAGAATGTACACTTCAGATTCGAACTTGGTGTGCGGCTTGATAGAGCCCGGCTTAGCCAGTACCTGACCACGTTCGATTTCTTCACGTTTGATACCACGCAGCAGAACACCAACGTTCTCACCAGCACGGCCTTCGTCCAGCAGTTTGCGGAACATTTCAACGCCAGTACAGGTAGACTTAGCAGTCTCTTTGATACCAACGATTTCAACTTCTTCACCAACTTTGATGATACCGCGCTCTACACGACCGGTAACAACGGTACCACGACCGGAGATGGAGAATACGTCTTCGATAGGCAGCAGGAACGGCTTGTCAATCGCACGCTCTGGTTCTGGGATGTAAGAATCCAGGAAGCCAGCCAGTTCGATGATTTTCGCTTCCCACTCTGCTTCGCCTTCCAGCGCTTTCAGAGCAGAACCACGAACGATCGGAGTGTCGTCGCCCGGGAAATCGTACTGAGACAGAAGTTCACGAACTTCCATTTCTACCAGTTCCAGCAGCTCTTCGTCATCAACCATGTCGCATTTGTTCAGGAACACGATGATGTACGGAACGCCTACCTGACGACCCAGCAGGATGTGCTCACGAGTCTGCGGCATCGGGCCGTCAGTCGCAGCAACAACCAGGATCGCGCCGTCCATCTGCGCAGCACCGGTGATCATGTTTTTAACATAGTCGGCGTGGCCCGGGCAGTCTACGTGTGCGTAGTGGCGAGTCGGGGTGTCATATTCAACGTGAGAAGTGTTGATGGTGATACCACGAGCTTTTTCTTCCGGCGCGTTATCGATCTGGTCGAATGCGCGAGCAGCACCGCCGTAGGTTTTAGCCAGAACGGTAGTGATTGCAGCGGTCAGCGTTGTTTTACCATGGTCAACGTGGCCGATAGTACCGACGTTAACGTGCGGTTTAGTACGTTCAAATTTTTCTTTAGACATCGATTGTCCCTCTAAGACACGGATAAATCGGTGATATCACCACATCAACCAGGCAATATACCTGAGCTGTTGAATGCTTTTAAAAGTAAACAGAGAGAAACGGGAAGGAGAAGTGAAGTGGTGCTGATACCCAGAGTCGAACTGGGGACCTCACCCTTACCAAGGGTGCGCTCTACCAACTGAGCCATATCAGCACGTCTGGAGCGGGCAGCGGGAATCGAACCCGCATCATCAGCTTGGAAGGCTGAGGTAATAGCCATTATACGATGCCCGCATCCTGAAACTCGGCTACCCAGTTCTTTCTGCAACAAAAAAGAGATTTCTCTCTTTTCTGTTCGAGCTGATTAATTTTTTAATCAACTCAGGCGGCGATAACGCTGCCAGAAAGTGGTGGTGGGGGAAGGATTCGAACCTTCGAAGTCTGTGACGGCAGATTTACAGTCTGCTCCCTTTGGCCGCTCGGGAACCCCACCGGACTTGATGGTGCCGACTACCGGAATCGAACTGGTGACCTACTGATTACAAGTCAGTTGCTCTACCTACTGAGCTAAGTCGGCATCAAGTAGCGCGCATTTTATGGAGACACGCGCACTCATGCAACTAAAAAATTGCATAAAATGTTCTATCGCTCACATTTTGCACTATACGACCGATAAATAATCTATTTCCTCTTTGGATTGGACAAATTTCCAACGTCACGTGCCTCCTCTGGGAGGAATTTTGCTCCGGCAGGTACGCTTTGATAGAGAGAAAGCACATCTTTATACATCTGGAATACCCGTCACATTGCATTTCAGAGGATGATTTTTTCTTATTATTCCCCCCCATCTGGTGTTACCCTCCTGCCCATTGTCCAAATTAACTGAAATGTGCGTGCCATTGCGTACCGGGATGATTTCGTTTTTTACCGCAGACCTGATATAGCAATGACAGCCAGACCATGCGTATGAGTATAAAAGAGCAAGCGTTAACGTCGCCTTACCTACAGTTTGATCGCAACCAGTGGGCTGCGCTTCGTGATTCCGTGCCGATGACCCTGACCGAGGAAGAGATTGCTCGTCTTAAAGGCATTAACGAAGACTTATCGCTGGAAGAAGTTGCCGAGATTTATTTGCCTCTCTCGCGTTTGCTAAACTTTTACATCAGTTCGAACCTGCGACGTCAGGCCGTGCTGGAGCAATTTTTAGGCACGAATGGCGAGCGTATTCCTTATATTATTAGCATTGCTGGCAGCGTCGCCGTCGGTAAAAGTACGACTGCGCGTGTTTTGCAGGCTTTGCTCAGTCGCTGGCCCGAGCATCGCAAGGTTGAGTTGATTACTACCGATGGCTTTCTCCACCCTAACCAGGTATTGAAAGATCGTGGACTGATGAAGAAGAAAGGCTTCCCCCAGTCCTATGATATGCATCGCTTGGTTAAATTCGTTTCCGATCTGAAATCAGGCGTACCTAACGTCACGGCGCCGGTCTATTCCCATCTCATCTATGATGTGATCCCTGATGGCGACAAAACCGTTGCCCAGCCCGACATATTAATACTCGAAGGGCTAAATGTATTACAAAGCGGGATGGACTATCCTCACGATCCGCATCATGTATTTGTTTCTGACTTTGTCGACTTTTCTATTTATGTTGATGCGCCAGAAGAATTACTCCAGACGTGGTATATCAACCGTTTCCTGAAATTCCGTGAAGGGGCGTTTACCAACCCGGACTCTTATTTCCATAACTATGCAAAATTATCAGAAGATGAGGCTATCAACACCGCCACATCGTTATGGAAAGAGATTAACTGGCTGAATTTAAAACAAAATATATTACCAACGCGTGAGCGAGCAAGCTTAATCATGACGAAAAGTGCCAATCATGCCGTTGAGCAAGTCAGGTTGAGAAAATAAATAAAAAAGGGGAGCAACAGCTCCCCTTCTTATTACTCAGCGCTTCTTAGCGATATTTCTCCACCCATCCAGGGGTTGATCTCGCCATTTTGTTCAAGCAATAATGCACCTTGCGCGTCTATTCCACGAGAGATGCCAAATATTTCTTTATCGCCAATAATAAGTTTGACCGGGCGGTCGATAAAGTTATCCAGTCTCTTCCAGCGAGACAGATACGGCGCTAAACCTTCGTGCTCAAAGAGCACTAACGCAGCACGCAACTCACGTATCAGTCGGGCAGCAAGGGTATTGCGATCAATGTTAATGCCCGCTTCCTGCAAGTTAATCCAGCCTTGATTAACCACATTTTCTTCAACCCGGCGCATGGACATATTAATACCCGCACCGATAACAATCTGCGCGGCATCCCCTGTCTTACCGGTCAGTTCAACCAGGATCCCTGCCAGCTTACGGTCGAGCAAATAGAGGTCGTTGGGCCATTTTACACGTACCTTCTCTGCGCCCAGATCGCGTAAAACCTCAGCCATGACGATACCAATAACCAGACTCAGGCCAATCGCGGCAGCCGGTCCTTGTTCCAGCCGCCAGAACATTGAAAGGTACAGGTTGGCACCAAACGGTGAAAACCATTTGCGACCACGGCGGCCGCGCCCGGCTTGCTGATATTCAGCGACACAGGCATCCCCTGACTCCAGTTGACCTATTCGGTCCATCAGGTACTGATTGGTTGAGTCGATAACCGGCAGGACTGTGATATTTCCACCATCCAGTTGAGAATGAATAAGTGAGGCATCTAATAGTTGGATAGGTTCCGGTAAGCTGTATCCTTTACCTGGAACAGTAAAGACATCAACCCCCCAGTCGCGTAACGTCTGGACATGCTTATTGATTGCGGCACGGCTCATTCCCAACTTTTCACCGAGCTGCTCACCAGAATGAAATTCGCCATCAGCGAGTAATGAAATAAGCGTCAGAGGGACGGTATTATCCTTCATGCAATGATCTCCACAGCATTCATTTCACCCTGCGGGCCAATAAATCGGACCTCTGGTTCGAGCCAGACATTAAATTTCTCACCGACTTTTTGACGTACATGATGTGCAAGTTGCACCACATCCTGACTCGTCGCATTATCTGCATTGATCAGCACCAGAGCCTGCTGTTGATGTACCGCTGCGCCACCAATGCGCATGCCTTTTAGCTGACACTGATCGATAAGCCAGCCGGCTGCCAGTTTCACAGAACCATCAGCCTGCGGGTAATGAGGTGCTGTTGGGAATTTTGCCAGGAGCTCCTGCGCAATCTCTGCGGTGACAACCGGGTTTTTAAAGAAGCTTCCTGCATTACCGTTTACTTTCGGATCGGGCAGTTTTGTCGTGCGCATATGGCAGACAGAATCAAAAACCTGCTGAGGCGTCACCGTTGTAGGATCCAGGCGCGTCAGATCGCCATAGGTCAGTACCGGATGCCACTGTTTAGACAAGCGTAAACCAACAGCAATAATTGCGAAGCGATCCTGGTATTCATGTTTGAAGATGCTGTCACGATAACCAAAGCGACATTCTGCTGCACCAACGCGCAGATGTTTGCCAGTCGACAGCTCAACGCAGTCTACGTATTCGCAGACGCGCTGTAGCTCTACGCCATAGGCACCAATATTCTGGATTGGCGATGAACCCACGCAGCCTGGGATAAGCGCCAGATTTTCCAGCCCAGGCATACCAAGCTGCAACGTATGCTGGACCAGATGATGCCAGTTTTCACCCGCACCTACGTGCAAATGCCACGCATCAGGTTGTTCTGTAATCTCAATACCCTTAATACGATTGACGATCACCGTCCCCTGGAAGGCATCAAGAAACAGGACGTTGCTCCCTTCGCCCAGGATCAGTACTGGATGATGCGATGCATTGGCTGATTGCCAGGCATTCAGTAATTGTTGTTCATTTTCGGCGCAGACAAGTTCATTTGTTTGCTGATCGATACCGAAGGTGTTCCAGGCTTTAAGGGAGTGATTCATAGACGCTTTCCTGATGCAAAATCGCGCCTAGTTTACCGCATATACCGCAGGATGGCTTGTGTTATGGAGGCTCAGGATATAGCTTTGCACCCGATGGTGCGGTGTTGTGATGTGCCTGATGCGCTGCGCTTATCAGGCCTACAAAATACATTCAGCCCGGACCCTGTAGGCCGGATAAGGCGGTACGCCGCATCCGGCGGTTTTCACCCCGCACAGACGCAAAAAAGCCCATCCGTCAGGATGGGCTTCTTCACTTTAATTAATGCCTGGCAGTTTATGGCGGGCGTCCTGCCCGCCACCCTCCGGGCCGTTGCTGCGCAACGTTCAAATCCGCTCCCGGCGGATTTGTCCTGGCAGGAGAGCGCTCACCGACAGACAACAGATAAAACAAAAGGCCCAGTCTTTCGACTGAGCCTTTCGCTTTTATTTGATGCCTGGCAGTTCCCTACTCTCGCATGGGGAGACCCCACACTACCATCGGCGCTACGGCGTTTCACTTCTGAGTTCGGCATGGGGTCAGGTGGGACCACCGCGCTACAGCCGCCAGGCAAATTCTGTTTTATCACACACCCTGGCATGCGATGTTATCTGTATCAGGCTGAAAATATCTCTTTCGCCAAAACAGCTTCGGCGTTGTAAGGTTAAGCCTCACGGTTCATTAGTACCGGTTAGCTCAATGTATCGCTACACTTACACACCCGACCCGGCCTATCAACGTCGTCGTCTTCAACGTTCCTTCAGGACTCTCAAGGAGTCAGGGAGAACTCATCTCGGGGCAAGTTTCGTGCTTAGATGCTTTCAGCACTTATCTCTTCCGCATTTAGCTACCGGGCATGCCATTGGCATGACAACCCGAACACCAGTGATGCGTCCACTCCGGTCCTCTCGTACTAGGAGCAGCCCCCCCTTCTCCAGCGCCCACGGCAGATAGGGACCGAACTGTCTCACGACGTTCTAAACCCAGCTCGCGTACCACTTTAAATGGCGAACAGCCATACCCTTGGGACCTACTTCAGCCCCAGGATGTGATGAGCCGACATCGAGGTGCCAAACACCGCCGTCGATATGAACTCTTGGGCGGTATCAGCCTGTTATCCCCGGAGTACCTTTTATCCGTTGAGCGATGGCCCTTCCATTCAGAACCACCGGATCACTAAGACCTGCTTTCGCACCTGCTCGAGCCGTCACTCTCGCAGTCAAAGCTTATGCCTTTGCACTAACCTCCTGATGTCCGACCAGGATTAGCTAACCTTCGTGCTCCTCCGTTACTCTTTAGGAGGAGACCGCCCCAGTCAAACTACCCACCAGACACTGTCCGCAACCCGGATTACGGGTCAACGTTAGAACACCAGCCATTAAAGGGTGGTATTTCAAGGATGGCTCCATGCAGACTGGCGTCCACACTTCAAAGCCTCCCACCTATCCTACACATCAAGGACCAGTGTTCAGTGTCAAGCTATAGTAAAGGTTCACGGGGTCTTTCCGTCTTGCCGCGGGTACACTGCATCTTCACAGCGAGTTCAATTTCACTGAGTCTCGGGTGGAGACAGCCTGGCCATCATTACGCCATTCGTGCAGGTCGGAACTTACCCGACAAGGAATTTCGCTACCTTAGGACCGTTATAGTTACGGCCGCCGTTTACCGGGGCTTCGATCAAGAGCTTCTCCTTACGCGCTAACCCCATCAATTAACCTTCCGGCACCGGGCAGGCGTCACACCGTATACGTCCACTTTCGTGTTTGCACAGTGCTGTGTTTTTAATAAACAGTTGCAGCCAGCTGGTATCTTCGACTGATTTCAGCTCCACGAGCAAGTCGCTTCACCTACATATCAGCGTGCCTTCTCCCGAAGTTACGGCACCATTTTGCCTAGTTCCTTCACCCGAGTTCTCTCAAGCGCCTTGGTATTCTCTACCTGACCACCTGTGTCGGTTTGGGGTACGATTTGATGTTACCTGATGCTTAGAGGCTTTTCCTGGAAGCAGGGCATTTGTTACTTCAGCACCGTAGTGCCTCGTCATCACGCCTCAGCGTTAATAAGGTACCGGATTTACCTGGAACCTCCGCTACTACACGCTTAAACCGGGACAACCGTCGCCCGGCCAACATAGCCTTCTCCGTCCCCCCTTCGCAGTAACACCAAGTACAGGAATATTAACCTGTTTCCCATCGACTACGCCTTTCGGCCTCGCCTTAGGGGTCGACTCACCCTGCCCCGATTAACGTTGGACAGGAACCCTTGGTCTTCCGGCGAGCGGGCTTTTCACCCGCATTATCGTTACTTATGTCAGCATTCGCACTTCTGATACCTCCAGCATGCCTCACAGCACACCTTCAACGGCTTACAGAACGCTCCCCTACCCAACAACGCATAAGCGTCGCTGCCGCAGCTTCGGTGCATGGTTTAGCCCCGTTACATCTTCCGCGCAGGCCGACTCGACCAGTGAGCTATTACGCTTTCTTTAAATGATGGCTGCTTCTAAGCCAACATCCTGGCTGTCTGGGCCTTCCCACATCGTTTCCCACTTAACCATGACTTTGGGACCTTAGCTGGCGGTCTGGGTTGTTTCCCTCTTCACGACGGACGTTAGCACCCGCCGTGTGTCTCCCGTGATAACATTCTTCGGTATTCGCAGTTTGCATCGGGTTGGTAAGTCGGGATGACCCCCTAGCCGAAACAGTGCTCTACCCCCGAAGATGAATTCACGAGGCGCTACCTAAATAGCTTTCGGGGAGAACCAGCTATCTCCCGGTTTGATTGGCCTTTCACCCCCAGCCACAAGTCATCCGCTAATTTTTCAACATTAGTCGGTTCGGTCCTCCAGTTAGTGTTACCCAACCTTCAACCTGCCCATGGCTAGATCACCGGGTTTCGGGTCTATACCCTGCAACTTAACGCCCAGTTAAGACTCGGTTTCCCTTTCGGCTCCCCTATTCGGTTAACCTTGCTACAGAATATAAGTCGCTGACCCATTATACAAAAGGTACGCAGTCACACGCCTAAGGGTGCTCCCACTGCTTGTACGTACACGGTTTCAGGTTCTTTTTCACTCCCCTCGCCGGGGTTCTTTTCGCCTTTCCCTCACGGTACTGGTTCACTATCGGTCAGTCAGGAGTATTTAGCCTTGGAGGATGGTCCCCCCATATTCAGACAGGATACCACGTGTCCCGCCCTACTCTTCGAGTTCACACACATGCACTTTTGTGTACGGGACTTTCACCCTGTATCGCGACTTTCCAGACGCTTCCACTAACACACATGCTGATTCAGACTCTGGGCTGCTCCCCGTTCGCTCGCCGCTACTGGGGGAATCTCGGTTGATTTCTTTTCCTCGGGGTACTTAGATGTTTCAGTTCCCCCGGTTCGCTTCATTACGCCTGTATTCACGTAATGATAGTGTGACGAATCACATGGGTTTCCCCATTCGGAAATCGCCGGTTATAACGGTTCATATCACCTTACCGACGCTTATCGCAGATTAGCACGTCCTTCATCGCCTCTGACTGCCAGGGCATCCACCGTGTACGCTTAGTCGCTTAACCTCACAACCCGAAGATGTTTCACTTCTGATTGCGAAAATTTGAGAGACTCGAACACACCATTTTTCATTTCTTATTACGGAGAAATGAAACAGTGTGTCGTTTCAATTTTCAGCTTGATCCAGATTTTTAAAGAGCAAAACTTCGCAGTGAACCTTTTCAGGTACACTCTGAAGTTTTCTTGTGTTGTTGCAGTAAGTAAAGGATGGTGGAGCTATGCGGGATCGAACCGCAGACCTCCTGCGTGCAAGGCAGGCGCTCTCCCAGCTGAGCTATAACCCCATCGTAGAATGCTAATCTCTGTACCCTAATTCGTTTCCGGGCAAGGCGCGGTGGTGCGAAGCATACTGAAGTATGCGAGCATCGCCGTAACAGCACGGAGGCGAATTTGGTAGGCCTGAGTGGACTTGAACCACCGACCTCACCCTTATCAGGGGTGCGCTCTAACCACCTGAGCTACAAGCCTGCAGAGATTTTCTTACTGCTAATTTTCATCAGACAATCTGTGTGAGCACTGCAAAGGTCGGTTCTTTAAGGTAAGGAGGTGATCCAACCGCAGGTTCCCCTACGGTTACCTTGTTACGACTTCACCCCAGTCATGAATCACAAAGTGGTAAGCGCCCTCCCGAAGGTTAAGCTACCTACTTCTTTTGCAACCCACTCCCATGGTGTGACGGGCGGTGTGTACAAGGCCCGGGAACGTATTCACCGTGGCATTCTGATCCACGATTACTAGCGATTCCGACTTCATGGAGTCGAGTTGCAGACTCCAATCCGGACTACGACATACTTTATGAGGTCCGCTTGCTCTCGCGAGGTCGCTTCTCTTTGTATATGCCATTGTAGCACGTGTGTAGCCCTACTCGTAAGGGCCATGATGACTTGACGTCATCCCCACCTTCCTCCAGTTTATCACTGGCAGTCTCCTTTGAGTTCCCGACCGAATCGCTGGCAACAAAGGATAAGGGTTGCGCTCGTTGCGGGACTTAACCCAACATTTCACAACACGAGCTGACGACAGCCATGCAGCACCTGTCTCAGAGTTCCCGAAGGCACCAAAGCATCTCTGCTAAGTCTCTGGATGTCAAGAGTAGGTAAGGTTCTTCGCGTTGCATCGAATTAAACCACATGCTCCACCGCTTGTGCGGGCCCCCGTCAATTCATTTGAGTTTTAACCTTGCGGCCGTACTCCCCAGGCGGTCGACTTAACGCGTTAGCTCCGGAAGCCACGCCTCAAGGGCACAACCTCCAAGTCGACATCGTTTACGGCGTGGACTACCAGGGTATCTAATCCTGTTTGCTCCCCACGCTTTCGCACCTGAGCGTCAGTCTTTGTCCAGGGGGCCGCCTTCGCCACCGGTATTCCTCCAGATCTCTACGCATTTCACCGCTACACCTGGAATTCTACCCCCTCTACAAGACTCTAGCTTGCCAGTTTCGGATGCAGTTCCCAGGTTGAGCCCGGGGATTTCACATCCGACTTGACAGACCGCCTGCGTGCGCTTTACGCCCAGTAATTCCGATTAACGCTTGCACCCTCCGTATTACCGCGGCTGCTGGCACGGAGTTAGCCGGTGCTTCTTCTGCGGGTAACGTCAATTGCTGCGGTTATTAACCACAACACCTTCCTCCCCGCTGAAAGTACTTTACAACCCGAAGGCCTTCTTCATACACGCGGCATGGCTGCATCAGGCTTGCGCCCATTGTGCAATATTCCCCACTGCTGCCTCCCGTAGGAGTCTGGACCGTGTCTCAGTTCCAGTGTGGCTGGTCATCCTCTCAGACCAGCTAGGGATCGTCGCCTAGGTGAGCCGTTACCCCACCTACTAGCTAATCCCATCTGGGCACATCCGATGGCAAGAGGCCCGAAGGTCCCCCTCTTTGGTCTTGCGACGTTATGCGGTATTAGCTACCGTTTCCAGTAGTTATCCCCCTCCATCGGGCAGTTTCCCAGACATTACTCACCCGTCCGCCACTCGTCACCCGAGGAGCAAGCTCCTCTGCGCTACCGTTCGACTTGCATGTGTTAGGCCTGCCGCCAGCGTTCAATCTGAGCCATGATCAAACTCTTCAATTTAAAAGTTTGATGCTCAATGAATTAAACTTCGTAATGAATTACGTGTTCACTCTTGAGACTTGGTATTCATTTTTCGTCTTGCGACGTTAAGAATCCGTATCTTCGAGTGCCCACACAGATTGTCTGATAAATTGTTAAAGAGCAGTTGCGACGCGGCTTTCAGCTCACTGTCGCGAGGTCCCGTATATTACGTTTTCCTCATTCAGAGTCAAGCATTTATTTTTGCTTTTCTCTACGAGATTCTCAGTGGAACCCCGCTGACCCGGCGGCTTGTAATCCGTTGTTCCGTGTCAGTGGAGGCGCATTATAGGGAGTTATTTCAGGCTGACAAGGGGAAATTTAAAATAATCTTCCGAGTGCGTATTTTTTCATCAAAACCACTTAAACTGACAGTTTTTCGAGCGTTTTAAAGCCATAGCGCTGTAGCACAGGCAATAGTTGTTCAGCTTCTGTCGTCATTGCCATACAAAATGCAACGTTCTCATCGGTTGATTTCGCATCTGGCGCTTCATGCTCTAACAACCAGGCCGTGCGGCGCGCTATCGCGGCACCAGAATCCACCAGTCTCGTCCCCTCGGGCAGGACCTGTAAAAGCTCTTCCTGTAATAGAGGGAAATGAGTGCAACCGAGCACTACTGTGTCAGGTGGTTCAGACATCCGCAGCCATGGACGCAGAATACGCCGCAGTTCTTCCAGAGAAACTGTTTCACCGTGCAGCTTCGCTTCCGCCAGTTCCACCAGCTCAGCAGAACCCAACATTGCAATTTGGCATTCGTTAGCGAATCGCGCAATCAGCTCATGGGTATACGAGCGCTTCACCGTTGCACGTGTAGCCAGTAGCCCCACAACACCGTTCGCCGTGAGTCGCGCTGCCGGTTTAATCGCAGGCACCACGCCCACAACCGGGAAAGCAAATTTCTCACGTAACGCAGGGAGCGACACCGTGCTTGCTGTATTACACGCGATGACCGCAAGAGAGAGGGGATAGCGCTGCTGGACCGCAGTCACAATCTCAACAACACGCTCGACGATAAACTCCTCGCTCTTCTCTCCATAAGGAAAGGCGACGTTGTCGAAAGCGTAGATATAGTGGAGATCCGGCAGAAGACGCCGGATCTCGTCATAGACCGACAACCCACCGACGCCGGAATCAAACACCAGCACGGTGGGACGGGGATCAGAAGGTGTAGCTGCCAGACAAGGTGTATTCCCGTCCTGCAGTTGCGTAGCCATAAACTGTCTCGTAATCTTTATCGAACAGGTTGGCGATTTTACCACGAACTGTCAGCTGTGAGGTGATTGGATATGACACTCCGATATCCCACAAGCTGACGCCGCCTAATTTAACATCACGATTATTGTCGTAATCATTATCGTAACGTTCACCTATATATTGATAAGCAACGTTCCACCCCAAGTCCTGAACCTGCCCAGTTAACTCATACTTAACCTGCTGTTTTGCTCGGCGATAGAGTACCTTATTCGTATCATCATCCCGCGGGTCAACATACTGTAGCGTCAGGTGATGATCTACCGGGCCAGTCGTAACATTCCCAGTCCATTCCAGCCCTTTAATCGTGGCTGACTTAACGTTGACGTACTGGTTATTCTTGTAATCGATCAGGTTTTGAATTTCATAATGATATGCCGAAAGACGCCAATCAAGCGGCCCTGTCAATCCATCAATCCCTGCTTCCCACTGTTTAGATTCTTCCGGTTTCAAATTCGGGTTGGCTGCAATACCCGGCCCATAGGAAGAGGCAAAACGCGTAGCCCCGTATTGCTGACCAAGTGAAGGAGCCAGGAAACCTGTGCCGTAAGAGAGCGTTGCACGATAGCCATCAACAAACTCCCAGCCTGCAGCAGTCTGCCAGGTGCCATGCCAGCCGAATTGTTCATCATGATCTTCACGGCCTGAGGCTTCCAGCGTGACGCTATCAATTTGTTGTTGCCCAGTTAGATAAAGTCCGGTCGTATCACGTTTATAAGCGTCCGATTTCGTGGTACTACTGGAAGTCAGCTTTTCTTGTTTCCAGTCGACACCACCGCTAATCGCTCCATGCCCAACCTCAACGTTATTTCCCCACTGAATATAGCGCTGTTCCATATTATCCAGCGTAGCATCCCCCGCATAACGACCGAGTTGATTGCTATAGTTGTAATCTTTGAGATGCTGGTAGTTAGCAATCAGTTGGGCGGAATAGATACCTGAGCTGTAACGAAGGCCGGAATCCCAGGACTGAGTGTAATTCTGAGCTTCGTCATTACCGCCAGCATAGCCATAAGAGCCCTGATCGTAATCGCTATTCGCCGTGTAGCCGTAACCACGGAAGAAACCGGAGAAGTTATCGTTAAACTTGTGCTGCAAGCCGCCCCAGAACAGTTTGTTGCGATAACCATCGCGATCGCTGTCGCCGCTGTAAGGGGAGTCAGGTTGAATGTTAAAACCTTTGGTCGTCTGGTAAGCGCCAGCCGCCGTCACCATCGTGTCACCAAATCGTTTATTTATCGTGCCGTCGTAGGTCTGATAACCATCAGTCCCCATACCTGCGTTGATCTGTGATTTCTCTTCATTACTCATCGTAATGATGTTCATCACACCACCGATCGCACCAGATCCGTACACAGCTGAACGCGGCCCGCGAATATATTCAACACGTTGCACCAACGATACCGGAATCTGACCAATATCAATCGCATTACCGATGCCCGCACGCGCCATCGGCACTCCATCAATCAATACCAGCACATGCCGGGACTCAGTACCGCGAACATACAGCGAGGAGCTTTTCCCCATACCGCCGCTTTGCGAAATATCTACGCCCGGCAATCGGCGCATGACATCATTGAGATCTTTTGACTGCCAGCGCTGAATATCTTCACGCGTCACCACATCAGTGGGGGCAAGGACAGTATTAACAGGCTGCTGAAAACGGTTGGCAGTAACGACGAGAGTATCTGGGCTAGTATCCTGTGCCCAACCAGAAAATGCCGTGACGGAAAGTGCCGTGCACAGCAACGATTTTTTAATCATTGTAAAGCATCCACAATATAAGAAGGATGCCGCAGGTCCCACCGATAGTACGCGATGATGAAAGCCAGATGCGACGTTAGCCGGCAGGTCTTCGGGCTTGGAGGCAACTTAAAGAGACGATAACTTCCCACGGCATGCCGCAGTGTCTGCACCAGGTGCGCTCATCCCCTACCTTCCTTACCGCTGCGCGTCAGCTCCAGATTCACACTGGATTCCCTTTTAACTCACAGGACCGGAAAACGGATGCTACAGTTTGTTACAACCCACTGTCCAGACTGCGTATCACAATATCGGAAATCATCAATGACTGGACATCTGATGAGCAATCCCTACAATCCCCGCGTACTTTTATTTTTCAGGACGCATCATGACCCCCGAACACCTTCCGACAGAACAGTACGACGCACAGTTAGCTGAAAAAGTGGTGCGTCTGCAGAGCTTAATGACGCCATTTTATGCACAGGCTCCGGAAGTGTTTCGCTCACCGGTCAGCCACTACCGTATGCGCGCGGAATTCCGTCTGTGGCATGACGGTGATGATCTGTACCACATCATGTTCGACAGCCAGACCAAAAACCGTATCCGTGTCGACAGCTTCCCGGCAGCCAGTGAGCTTATCAACACGCTGATGACGGCAATGATCGAAGGCGTTCGCAACAACCACGTCCTGCGTCACAAACTGTTTCAGATTGATTACCTCACAACCCTGAGCGATCAGGCGGTGGTCTCGATGCTGTACCATAAAAAGCTGGATGACGAATGGCGTCAGGAAGCTGAAGCGCTGCGGGATGCGCTACGGGCGAAAAACCTGAATGTGCATCTGATTGGCCGGGCAACCAAAACCAAAATCGAGCTGGATCAGGACTACATTGACGAACGCCTGCCGGTTGCGGGTAAAGAGATTATCTATCGCCAGGTTGAGAACAGCTTCACCCAGCCGAACGCCGCCATGAATATTCAGATGTTGGAGTGGGCGATTGATGTCACCAGGGGCTCAAAAGGCGACCTGCTGGAGCTGTATTGCGGCAATGGCAATTTCTCGTTAGCCCTGGCACAAAACTTCAACCGCGTACTGGCAACGGAAATCGCCAAGCCGTCCGTTGCTGCTGCACAGTACAACATTGCGGCTAACCAGATTGAAAACGTACAAATAATCCGCATGGCGGCCGAAGAGTTTACTCAGGCGATGAACGGCGTTCGCGAGTTCAACCGTTTGCAGGGAATCGATCTGAAGAGTTACCAGTGTGAAACTATCTTCGTTGACCCACCGCGCAGCGGTCTGGACAGCGAAACGGAGAAAATGGTGCAGGCGTATCCGCGTATTCTGTACATCTCCTGCAATCCGGAGACGCTGTGTAAGAATCTGGAAACGTTAAGCCAGACGCACAATGTTTCACGTCTGGCGCTATTCGATCAGTTCCCGTATACGCACCATATGGAGTGCGGCGTACTGTTAACCAAGAAGTAAAACTGAACGTAGGCCGGCCGCTTCAGATTGCCGGATGGCGGCTTTGCCTTATCCGGCCTACAGTTACAACTGTTACTCTGCTATTTCCTGCTTACGGTTACGCACTTTAAAGCCGATCCAGAACACCAGAATCACCGACAGTACCGCCGGGAAGAAATTAGAACCAATATCCGGATATTCAGCGCGTACTACGGTGCTGTACAACAGAACGCCGAGGATAAAGCAGGCGGCAGCCAGGCCCGGCAATCCCACAGGCATGGTGCGGTTCTGATAGCGTTGATGCAGACAATAAACCGTCAGCACCAGCGAAATGATCGGGAATACTGAGAATGGCACAATGGAGCTAAACAGCGCCGCAAATGTACCATTGATCGATAAGCCAGCAACCAGCGCCAGCAGCAGCGTACCTTTATCTTGACCTGACTGTTTCATTGCTTGTCCTTCTCGTTACTCGGAGTGGTGCGTCATCTTCTCTTGTTCACGGCGGTACCAATAAAATGCGCCTTTCGCGATCATGCGTAGTTGCAATACCAGCCGCTCTTCCAGCTGTCGGCGCTGCTCAGCGCCAACATCCAGTGCTTCTGCCCCGGCGCTGAACACAATGGTTACCATGGCTTCGGCTTGCGCTTCAGTAAACGCACGAGGCATATGGTTTTCGAGTTCCAGATAGTCCGCAAGTTCCGCAATGAAGTGCTGAATTTCACGAGCGACCGCTGCACGAAACGCTGCGGATGTCCCCGAACGCTCGCGCAATAATAAACGGAAGGCGTTGGGATTGTTGCCGATGAACTCCATAAATGTTGAGACCGAGGTGCGGATCACACTCCCGCCCTTCGCGATACGCTGGCGCGCCTGGCGCATCAACTGACGCAGCATCAGACCGCTCTCGTCCACCATCGTCAGGCCGAGTTCATCCACATCGCGGAAATGGCGATAAAACGAGGTTGGCGCAATGCCCGCTTCACGAGCGACTTCGCGTAAACTGAGGCTGGCAAAACTACGCTCAGCGCTGAGTTGACTAAATGCGGCTTCTACCAGCGAACGCCGGGTTTTCTCTTTTTGTTGCGCTCTAACGCCCATCACGATGTCTGAATCCTTCCACATACCTTGCTGGCACTATACCAGAGATTAGGCGGTTGGCATGGCTTTGTGAATGATTGTTTACGCGCAGTTTGTGCTTCGACTTCGCAAAAAAGCACAACGATAATTGGGTTATCTCAACAACGATGTTACTATTCTGTTGCTTTTATGTATAAGAACAGGTAAGCCTGACCATGTCACATTCTTACGATTACGATGCAATAGTAATAGGTTCCGGTCCCGGCGGCGAAGGCGCGGCAATGGGTCTGGTTAAGCAAGGAGCGCGCGTCGCGGTGATTGAGCGCTATCATAATGTCGGCGGAGGTTGTACCCACTGGGGCACCATCCCGTCGAAAGCTCTCCGCCACGCCGTCAGCCGCATTATTGAATTCAATCAGAACCCACTGTACAGCGACCACTCCCGACTCCTTCGTTCTTCTTTCGCCGATATTCTCAACCACGCTGATAACGTTATTAATCAGCAAACGCGTATGCGGCAAGGATTTTACGAGCGCAACCACTGCGAAATTTTGCAGGGAAATGCCCGTTTTGTTGATGAACACACGATCGCCCTGGAATGTCACGACGGTACGGTGGAAACGCTGACTGCGGATAAGTTTGTTATTGCCTGCGGTTCGCGTCCTTATCGCCCTGTTGATGTCGACTTTTCGCATCCCCGGGTTTACGACAGTGACTCTATCCTGAGCCTGCACCACGAACCCCGTCATGTGCTGATTTATGGCGCAGGGGTCATTGGCTGTGAATATGCGTCGATCTTCCGTGGAATGGACGTCAAAGTTGATTTAATCAACACCCGCGATCGTCTGCTGGCATTCCTCGATCAGGAGATGTCCGACTCGCTCTCTTACCACTTCTGGAACAGCGGTGTGGTCATTCGCCACAACGAAGAGTATGAGAAGATTGAAGGTTGCGATGACGGCGTCATCATGCACCTGAAGTCCGGTAAGAAACTGAAGGCCGACTGCCTGCTGTACGCCAATGGCCGTACCGGTAATACCGATTCGCTGGCGCTGGAAAACATTGGTCTGAAAACCGACAGCCGCGGGCAGCTCAAAGTGAATAGCATGTACCAGACGGCGCTGCCGCATGTGTACGCCGTAGGGGATGTGATTGGTTATCCGAGCCTGGCATCGGCGGCCTACGACCAGGGACGCATTGCCGCCCAGGCACTGGTAAAAGGCGAAGCCACCGCGCATCTGATCGAAGATATCCCAACCGGGATTTACACCATTCCGGAAATCAGCTCCGTTGGTAAAACAGAACAGCAGCTCACGGCAATGAAAGTTCCATACGAGGTTGGCCGCGCCCAGTTTAAGCATCTGGCACGTGCACAAATCGTGGGTATGAGTGTCGGAACGCTGAAGATCCTGTTCCATCGCGAAACCAAGGAGATTTTGGGGATCCACTGCTTTGGGGAGCGCGCGGCCGAAATTATTCACATCGGACAAGCGATAATGGAGCAAAAAGGTGGTGGTAACACTATCGAGTACTTCGTTAACACCACCTTTAACTACCCAACCATGGCAGAAGCCTATCGGGTAGCGGCGCTAAATGGCTTAAACCGCCTGTTTTAACGCACTGTCGAAATGGCCATCCATTGATCCACGGATGGCCTCTGCCAGCTGTTCATAACGGCTACGCAGCGGCGAACCAGGACGGTACACCAGACCAATCGTACGACGCGGTTCGGGTTTAATGCATGGCAGATAAACGACACCATCACGCTTACGCTCCGGCGGAACGGCCAGCGCAGGCAGTAACGTAATACCGCTACCTGCCGCCACCATGTTACGCAGCGTTTCCAGACTGGTTGCCCGAAAATGGGTATCTTCATCAGCACCCGCTTCAAAGCAGAAACCCATCGCCTGATCGCGCAGACAGTGGCCATCTTCCAGCATCAGCAGTTTTTCACCCGCCAGATCGGACATCGGTACACAGTCACGGTTTGCCCATGGGTGATCTTCATAGATCGCCAGCATCATAGGCTCATCAAATAACGGTACTTCGATGAACGCCTCACTCTCTTTGACCAGCGCCAGAATGACGCAGTCGAGCTTGCCGCTATCCAGTTGCGCCAACAGCTGATGTGTCTGCGCTTCATGGAGATACATCTCCAGTTTTGGGAAGGTCTGGTGCAACATCGGAATAATATGCGGCAGCAGGTATGGCCCCACCGTTGGGATCAAACCAATATGCAGCGGGCCAGACATTGTCTCGCCTTGTTGGCTTGCCATCTCCTTGAGCACTTTGACCTCGCGCAGCACGGTGCGCGCCTGATCCACCAGCAGCAAACCGGCCTGGGTGAACAGCACTTTGCGACTCGTACGCTCCAGCAACATGACGCCAAGCTCATCTTCCAGCTTGCGGATCTGCCCGCTCAGCGTGGGTTGGCTAACGTGACAGGAGTCTGCCGCTCGTCGGAAGTGACGATGTTCGGCTAGCGCCACCAGGTATTCAAGATCACGAATATTCATTATTCATCCTCCATCGCCACGATAGTTCGTAGCGATAGGTAGCATAGCAACGAACGATTATCCCTATCAAGCTTTCTGTTTAATAATGCACCACAGAAACGGAACGGTACCCCTTTAACCCTTGAAGCTACTGTCCGTTTTGAGAGTTTTTCTCATACTCGAAATAACTAAAGCCAACGTGAACTTTTGCGGACCTTGCGTCCGCATTTTTTTTGCATAAAAAAGCCCGGCGTCGCAAAGCTCGGCCGGGTTATGGTTTGGTAGGCCTGATAAGCGTAGCGCCATCAGGCAGAACGGCGCACAGTGCCGGATGGCGGCTTTGCCTTATCGGACCTACAAGCGTGCCTTCGCGTAGTCGATCGCCTGCGCAACCTGCTGCGGCGACACGCCACCTTTCGCTGCACGTTTATCCAGACACGATTGCAACGAGAGGATCGGGTAAACGTCATCACCAATCACCTGGCTAAACTTTTGTAAGTCGGCAAGCGACAGCGCTTCCAGAGGTTTGCCCTGACGAATCGCCTCGACCACCGTTTCCCCCACAATATGGTGCGCTTCGCGGAACGGGACGCCCTTCGCCACCAGATAATCCGCCAGCTCAGTGGCGTTAGCATAACCCTGCTGCGCCGCTTCCTGACAACGCGGACGTTTCACCTGAATGCCATCCAGCACCAGCGCGGCCATATGCAGGCAGTCCAGCCAGGTGTCGAGCGCGTCGAACAGCCCTTCTTTGTCTTCCTGCATATCTTTGTTGTATGCCAGTGGAAGGCCTTTTAACGTCATCATCATGCCGGTCAGCGCACCCTGCACGCGACCGCATTTGCCACGGATCAGCTCCAGCGCATCCGGGTTTTTCTTCTGCGGCATCAGAGATGAACCGGAAGTCACACGGTCGGAGAGTTCAACAAAGCCCGCTTCGCCGGTGTTAAAGAAAATCAGATCTTCAGCAAAACGCGACAGGTGTACCATGCCGATAGAGGCATCGGAGAGTAACTCCAGCACGTGGTCACGGTCAGAAACGCTGTCCAGGCTGTTGCGCGTTGCCGAGGCAAAGCCCAACCAACCCGCCAACTGCTCTCGATCGATTTCATACGCCGTACCCGCCAACGCGCCGCAGCCTAACGGACTGACGTCCAGGCGTTTGAGCGCATCCTGCAAACGGCTCTCGTCACGCGCCAACATTTCAACATAGGCCAGACACCAGTGAGCAAACGTCACCGGCTGCGCACGTTGCAGGTGGGTGTAACCCGGCATGACGGCGTCCTGGTTATTCTCCGCCGTCACCACCAGCGCAGTTTGCAACTGACGATTGGCCGACAGTAATTCGATAACCGTGTCTTTGCACCACAGCTTGAGATCGGTCGCGACCTGATCATTACGGCTACGCCCGGTATGCAGTTTTTTACCAAGCTGGCCGACTTTATCAATCAGCTTACCTTCCACCCAACTGTGAATATCTTCGGCATCGCTTTGCAAAATCTGCTGAGGATTCGCGCGAACCTCTTCCAGCAGGTTATTCAGCGCCTCTTCCAACTGCAGCTGTTCATCGGCAGTCAGTACACCGACCGTTACCAACGCTTTGGACCAGGCCACAGAGCCAACAATATCCTGTTCTGCCAGGCGGTAGTCAAAACGCAACGAGTCGTTGAACTGTTTGAACCGCTGATCTGCTGCCTGTGTAAAACGCCCACCCCAAAGTGCCATAACGAATTTCCTTAATATGATATTTTTGCCCGGTGGCGCTGCGCTTACCGGGCCTACAAAACCCACGTAGGCCGGATAAGGCGAAGCCACCATCCGGCACATTAATAGTTAAGCCAGAATACGCGTACCAATTGGCGTGCCGTTAAACAGCGCCGGAAGCTGCTCTGCATGACGCCAGGAGGCGATATCCACCGGACGGCCCAGCGTACGCGCGGCATCCAGCGCCGCATTCACCTTCACGATCATGCCATCGGTAATAATGCCCTGTTCAATCAGCTGTTCCGCTTTCGCTGCGGTCATTTCGGCAATGCGCTGGCCTTTGCCATCCAGAATACCGCTCACATCAGAGAGCAGGATCAGATCCGCACCCAGCGTTGCCGCCAGCGCCGTTGCAGCCTGATCGGCATTCACGTTCATCAGCAGACCATCATCAGTGACACCAATAGAGCTCACTACCGGCAGAAAACCGCTTTCCAGCAGCGTGTTAATCAGCTTAGGCGAACCCGGCTGCGCCAGTCCAACATGACCCAGTTCTTTATCGAGCGGCGTCACTTTTACGCTGTCGCCATCGCCAAGATACAGACCCACAGACGCGATGTGATGCTTTTTCGCCCAGGCCAGCAAGGTTTTATTCGCCGTTCCCGCCAGGGCACCGGTAATAATGTCAATTTGATCGGCAGGCGTGACGCGCAGACCATTTTTCTTTTTCACCGGCAGATTCAGCTGCTTCATCAGCTCGTCGACCACGCAGCCGCCACCGTGCACAATGACCAGCGGACGCTGGTGCGACTCACGATAATTCACCAGGGCGGTAAACAAGCGCTCCAGCGCCTCTTCACTATCCAGTAAAACGCCGCCCAGCTTGATAATTAATGGATTCATTGTTGCACCCTTAAATAAGAGACTGCGTTTGGGCAAAGCCAAAACGAATATTTGCGCACTGCATCGCCTGTGCCGCCGCGCCTTTCAATAAGTTGTCTTCCGTCGCCACAACGATCAGATGCTCACCCTGCACAGCAAACCCGATATCGCAGAATGGTAATCCAACCACATTCTTCAACGCTGGAACCCCTTTGTCATACAGACGCACCAGCGGCTTATCGCCATACGCCTGTTGCAGCGTCTGCGCTACCTGAGCATGAGTTACACCCGCTTTAAGGCGGCAAGTGATAGTTTCCAGAATTCCGCGCGGGAAGTTGCCCAGATGCGGGGTGAAAATCACTTCAGCCCCCAGATGAGTAGCGATTTCCGGCTGATGACGATGGGTAAACACGCCATACGGTTGCAGGCTTACTTCGCAAAAACTATTAGAGATAGCCGCTTTACGGCCCGCACCGCTCACACCGCTGGTCGCATTAATTACCGGCCACTGGCCGAGATCCAACAACCCGGCGTCAATCAGTGGTTTCAGCGAAAGCTGCGCCGCCATCGGGTAACAACCCGGCACAGCAATCAGATTCGCTTCTTTCAGTTGGTCTTCTTTCCATTCCGCCAGCCCGTAAACTGCCTGCTCCAGCAGGTCGGGATGCTGATGGGTAAAACCATAATATTTTTCATAGAACGCGCTGTCATTTACGCGAAACGCACCAGAGAGGTCAAACACCACGCAACCGGCCTGCAAAAACTGCGGAGCCAGGTCATGACTTACCTCATGAGCCGTTGCGAGGAACACAACATCCACCCCTGCGCTAAACTCGCTGATATCTGACATTGGCTGCAACGGTAAATCGACAATGCCTTTCAACTGCGGATGCAAATCGGAGATTAATTTTCCTGCATCATTGCTTTGCGCTGAGACGGTCAAAGCGGTTATGGTCATATCAGGATGGCGATTTACATAGGTCACAAGCTCTGCGCCGGCATAGCCACTGGCGCCCACAATCAGCGTATTCAACATCGGGGCTGCTCACCTTCTTAGATTCTGTTGCCAGGTATAAGCCTTTATCACCTCACCTTACACTTGGTGGGTTTTATTACGCTCAACGTTAATGTATTTTTATTCATAAATACTGCATGAATATTGATACTATCATGACCCGAGGTGTGTCAACAATGAAAAACAATTTACCGCCATTTATCGAGATTTACCGCGCTCTGATTGCCACGCCATCGATTAGCGCTACCGAAGAAGCGCTCGATCAAAGCAATGCAGGTTTAATCACTCTGTTGGCGGGCTGGTTTAAAGATTTAGGCTTCAATGTGGAGGTCCAGCCGGTTCCCGATACGCGGAATAAATTCAATATGCTGGCGAGCATTGGACAGGGCTCTGGTGGTCTGTTGTTGGCGGGCCATACCGATACCGTACCCTTTGACGACGGACGCTGGACGCGCGATCCGTTCACCCTGACCGAGCATGACAATAAGCTCTATGGTTTGGGTACGGCGGACATGAAAGGCTTCTTCGCCTTTATCCTCGACGCGTTGCGTGATGTCGACGTCACGAAGCTGAAAAAGCCCCTCTACATTCTGGCCACTGCTGACGAAGAGACCAGCATGGCGGGAGCTCGCTACTTCTCTGAAACCACTGCTCTGCGCCCAGACTGCGCGATTATTGGCGAACCCACTTCACTGCAACCGGTTCGCGCACACAAAGGCCATATCTCTAATGCGATACGCATTCTGGGACAATCGGGTCATTCAAGCGATCCGGCGCGTGGCGTTAATGCGATTGAACTGATGCATGATGCCATCGGCCACATCATGCATCTGCGCGATGACCTGAAAGCGCGCTATCACCATGATGCCTTTACCGTTCCGTATCCAACGTTAAATTTGGGCCACATCCACGGCGGCGACGCCGCCAACCGAATCTGCGCCTGCTGCGAACTGCATATGGATATTCGCCCGCTACCGGGTATGACGCTAAACGATCTCAATGGGTTACTTAACGAAGCGCTGGCCCCTGTCAGCGAACGCTGGCCGGGTCGTCTGACCATATCGGAACTGCATCCACCGATTCCAGGCTATGAGTGTCCACCTGACCATCAACTGGTAGAGGTGGTTGAGAAACTGCTGGGCGCACAGACTGAAGTGGTGAACTACTGCACCGAAGCGCCATTTATCCAGACGCTTTGCCCGACGCTGGTATTGGGTCCAGGTTCTATTAATCAGGCGCATCAGCCGGATGAATATCTGGAAACGCGCTTTATTAAGCCAACTCGCGAATTAATCACCCAGGTTGTGCATCATTTCTGCTGGCATTAACTGCTTGTCACCCCGCTAATCCTTTAGTGGTAAGCGGGGTGATTTTTTAACATTCCCATAAGCAACGCTTATTTGATTGGATGTGAATTAAATAACGTAAATTCACGGCATTTATTCGTTTGCTGAACCGATTTCGCAGCAATTGACGTCACGTGTTTTACGTGGCTTTATAAAAGACGGCTAAAAAGTTAAGTCCGCAAGATTTCGCGTGATAGTCAGGCGTGAAAGATACAGGACATATTCAAAATAGATGGGGTGTCTGGGTTAATATGAACGAACAATATTCCGCGTTGCGTAGTAATGTCAGTATGCTCGGCAAAGTGCTGGGAGAGACCATCAAGGATGCGCTGGGAGAGAACATTCTTGATCGCGTAGAAACAATTCGTAAGCTGTCCAAATCATCTCGCGCTGGCAATGAAGTTAATCGCCAGGAATTGCTCACCACACTGCAAAATCTGTCTAACGACGAGCTGCTGCCGGTTGCCCGCGCATTTAGCCAGTTCCTGAACCTGGCCAACACCGCCGAGCAATACCACAGCATTTCGCCAAAAGGCGAAGCAGCCAGCAACCCAGAAGTGATTGCTCGCACTCTGCGTAAACTGAAAGAGCAGCCCAACCTCAATGACGCCACCATCAAGAAAGCCGTAGAATCACTCTCTCTGGAGCTGGTACTCACCGCCCACCCGACCGAGATCACTCGTCGTACGCTGATCCATAAAATGGGTGAAGTGAACGCCTGCCTCAAGCAGCTTGATAACAAAGACCTCGTCGATTATGAACGCAACCAACTGATGCGCCGTCTGCGTCAGCTCATTGCCCAGTCCTGGCATACGGATGAGATCCGCAAGCTGCGCCCAAGCCCGGTTGATGAAGCTAAATGGGGTTTCGCGGTAGTTGAAAACAGCCTGTGGGAAGGTGTACCGAACTACCTGCGTGAGCTGAATGAACAACTGGAAGAGCATCTGGGTTATAAGCTGCCGGTTGATTTTGTCCCGGTTCGATTTACTTCCTGGATGGGCGGTGACCGTGATGGTAACCCGAACGTAACGGCAGATATCACCCGTCACGTGCTGCTGCTCAGCCGCTGGAAAGCGACAGACCTGTTCCTGAAAGACATCCAGTTTCTGATTTCTGAGCTGTCGATGGTGGATGCCACGCCGGAGCTGATGGCGCTGGTAGGCGAAGAAGGTGCAGCTGAACCTTATCGCTATCTGATGAAAACCCTGCGTTCTCGTCTGATGGCAACCCAGGCCTGGCTTGAAGCCCGTCTGAAAGGCGAGAAATTGCCGAAACCTGCGGGACTTCTCACCCAAAACGAACAGCTCTGGGACCCGCTATACGCGTGCTACCAGTCTCTGCAGGCCTGTGGCATGGGCATTATCGCCAATGGCGAATTGCTCGACACCCTTAGGCGCGTGAAGTGTTTCGGTGTGCCGCTGGTGCGTATTGATATTCGCCAGGAAAGCACCCGTCATACTGAAGCCCTGGGCGAACTGACCCGTTATCTGGGCATTGGCGACTACGAAAACTGGTCGGAAGCGGATAAACAGGCTTTCCTGATCCGCGAACTGAATTCCAAGCGTCCGCTCCTGCCGCGTAACTGGGAACCGAGCAACGACACCCGCGAAGTGCTCGACACCTGTCGGGTCATTGCCGAAGCCCCATATGGCTCCATTGCCGCCTATGTTATCTCGATGGCGAAAACTCCGTCGGATGTGCTGGCCGTGCATCTGCTGCTGAAAGAAGCCGGAATTGGTTTTGCTATGCCGGTCGCTCCGCTATTTGAAACGCTGGACGACCTCAACAATGCCGATGACGTCATGTCTCAACTTTTAAATATCGACTGGTACCGCGGCTTTATTCAGGGCAAACAGATGGTCATGATTGGCTACTCTGATTCTGCAAAAGACGCGGGCGTGATGGCGGCCTCCTGGGCGCAATACCAGGCTCAGGACGCGCTAATCAAAACCTGCGAAAAAGCCGGTATCGAACTGACGCTTTTCCACGGTCGCGGTGGTTCCATTGGTCGCGGCGGCGCGCCTGCACATGCGGCGCTACTCTCTCAACCGCCGGGCAGCCTGAAAGGCGGGCTGCGCGTGACAGAACAAGGGGAGATGATCCGCTTTAAATACGGCCTGCCGGAAGTGACCATCAGCAGCCTGTCGCTGTACACCGGAGCAATTCTGGAGGCCAACCTGTTACCACCGCCAGAACCGAAAGATAGCTGGCGTCATATCATGGATGAGCTTTCCGATATTTCCTGCGAGCTCTATCGTGGATATGTGCGTGAAAACAAAGACTTCGTCCCTTATTTCCGCTCGGCAACACCTGAGCAGGAACTGGGTAAACTCCCGCTCGGTTCACGTCCGGCAAAACGCCGTCCGACCGGCGGGGTAGAGTCTCTGCGCGCCATTCCGTGGATCTTCGCCTGGACGCAGAACCGCCTGATGCTCCCGGCCTGGCTGGGTGCAGGTACCGCGCTGCAAAAAGTGGTCGAAGACGGCAAGCAAAGCGAACTTGAAGCCATGTGCCGCGACTGGCCATTCTTCTCCACACGCCTTGGTATGCTGGAAATGGTTTTCGCGAAAGCAGACCTGTGGCTGGCAGAGTATTACGATCAGCGCCTGGTCAAAAAAGAACTGTGGCCGCTGGGTGAAGAGCTACGCCAACGCCTGGCAGCAGATATCGATGTCGTACTGGCGATTGCCAACGACTCACATTTGATGGCCGACCTGCCGTGGATTGCCGAGTCCATTCAGTTAAGGAATGTTTATACTGACCCACTGAATGTCTTACAGGCAGAGCTGTTACACCGCTCACGACAGGCAGAAGAACAGGGCAATGCACCGGACCCACGCGTGGAACAAGCATTGATGGTGACCATCGCTGGTGTCGCAGCCGGCATGCGTAATACAGGCTAACGTCGCCTCCCGTCGCCTTCGTGCTATTGTACGAAGGCGACATCAAAAATCGCTGTCATAACGGTTTCATTTTCAATATATTCCCGCCTTAATTCATTCTCTTAATGAATGAATCATCAACAAAACGCGTTTTTTTACATCACGACGCTTAAGTTCCTCTTAATATTTGGTCGCTACTCTTGGCGCTACGATTAAAGACAGGCTCACATTATGCAATCCTTACAACTCCAGTCTAAACCCGTATTTAGCTGGAAAGCCCTGGGTTGGGCGCTCCTCTATTTTTGGTTTTTTTCCTCATTACTGCAGGCCGTTATCTATTTTAGTGGCTACAGCGGATCTACCGGTTTACGCGACTCCTTGCTGTTCAGTTCGCTGTGGTTGATTCCGGTATTCTTATTTCCAAACCGTATCCGCATTATTGCTGCCGTCATTGGCGTGGTGTTATGGGCGGCCTCGCTGGCTGCGCTGAGCTATTACGTCATCTACGGGCAAGAGTTTTCGCAAAGCGTTCTGTACGTAATGTTTGAAACCAATGCGAACGAAGCCAGCGAATATCTGAGCCAATATTTCAGCCTGAAAATTGTTCTTATCGCCCTGGCCTATACGGCTGTGGCTATTCTGTTATGGACGCGTTTGCGCCCAGTGCATATTCCATCGCCCTGGCGTTATCTGGTTTCATTTGCGCTGTTATACGGTTTGATTCTGCACCCAATGGCGGTTAATACGTTCATCAAACATAAACCGTTTGAAAAAACGTTGGATGGTCTCGCCTCTCGTATGGAGCCTGCGGCGCCGTGGCAGTTCATCTCCGGGTATTATCAGTATCGTCAGCAGTTGACCTCGCTGAATAGCCTGCTGAATGAGAACAATGCCCTGCCGCCGCTGGCCAACTTCAAAGATAGCTCCGGCGATGCTCCACGTACGCTGGTGCTGGTGATTGGCGAGTCAACGCAGCGTGGCCGCATGAGCCTGTATGGTTACCCGCGCGAAACGACGCCAGAACTGGATGCGTTGCATAAATCCGATCCTAACTTCACCGTGTTCAATAATGTCGTGACCTCACGTCCGTACACCATTGAAATCCTGCAGCAGGCGCTGACTTTCGCCAACGAGAAGAGCCCGGACCTGTATCTGACTCAGCCGTCCCTGATGAACATGATGAAACAGGCAGGTTATAAAACCTTCTGGATCACCAATCAGCAGACGATGACCGCCCGCAACACCATGCTGACGGTGTTCTCTAAGCAGACGGATAAACAGTTCTATATGAACCAGCAGCGTACCCAAAGTGCGCGCGAATATGACAGCAACGTGCTGGCGCCATTTAAAGAAGTACTGGCTGACCCGGCACCGAAAAAGTTCATCATCGTTCACCTGCTGGGTACGCATATTAAGTACAAATTCCGTTACCCGGATGGTCAGGGTAAGTTCGACAATAATATCGACAATGTGCCCGCTGGCCTGAGTAACGATGAGCTGGAAGCTTACAACGATTACGACAGCGCGAATGTCTACAATGACCATATCATTGCCAGTCTGATCAAAGACTATAAAGCGACCGATCCGAACGGCTTCCTGCTGTACTTCTCCGATCATGGGGAAGAGGTATACGATACGCCGCCGCATAAAACGCAGGGTCGTAATGAAGACAACCCAACGCGCCATATGTATACGGTGCCGTTCCTGCTGTGGACCTCGGAAAAATGGCAGGCCGCACACCCGCGTGACTTCTCACAGGATGTGAATCGTAAATACAGCAGCTCAGAGCTTATCCACACCTGGTCTGATTTAGCGGGCTTCACCTATGATGGTTTCGATCCAACTCGTGCCATTACCAGCCCGCAGTTCAAAGAGACGACCCGCTGGATTGGCAACCCGTACAAAAAGAATGCCCTGATTGATTACGATACCCTGCCTTACGGCGATCAAATCGGTAATCAGTAACAGTCTACCGGATGCGCTACGCTTATCCGGCCTACAGCTCGCAAAGACTTGTAGGCCGGATAAGGCATTAGCCGCCATCCGGCAATAATCACTTGAGGGCGATTGTTTTCAACGTTACTGTTTCCCTGTCTGCTGCCTGCAAGGGATTAACATGTATCACGACATCAGCCACCTGCTCTCTCGCCTGATCAACGGCCCCACACCGCTGCGGCAGATTTACTTTGCCAGCACCAGTAGCTCAACGCCGGAACTGGCGTATCAGGTCGATTTTCCCCGACTGGAGATTGTGCTGGAAGGTGAATTCACCGATAACGGTGTTGCTGGCACATCCGCGACGTTACAGCCTTGCGATGCCTTGTTCGTTCCGGCTGGTGGCTGGAACTTTCCACAGTGGCTCACACCGGTGACCACGCTCAGTATCTTATTTGGCAAACAGCAACTGGGTTTTAGCATCGTTCAGTGGGACGGTAAGCAATATCAAAACCTTACCCGCCAGCACGTTGCGCGGCGTGGACCGCGTGTTGGCTCATTCCTGCTGCAAACGCTCAATGAAATGCAGATGCAGCCGCAGGAGCAGCAAACCGCCAGGCTAATCGTTGCAAGCTTACTGAGCCACTGCCGCGATCTGCTCGGCAGCCAGATCCAAACCGCATCACGCAGCCAGGCGCTTTTCGAAGCCATTCGCAACTATATTGACGAACGCTACGCTTCACCGCTCACCCGAGAATCCGTCGCGCAGGCGTTCTACATCTCACCCAATTATCTTTCCCACCTTTTTCAAAAAACGGGTGCTATCGGTTTTAACGAATACCTGAACCACACGCGACTGGAGCACGCAAAAACGCTGTTGAAGGGTTACGAATTGAAGATTAAAGAGGTGGCGCACATTTGTGGGTTTGTTGACAGCAACTACTTCTGCCGCCTGTTTCGCAAAAATACCGAACGTTCACCATCAGAATACCGTCGGCAGTACCACAGCCAATTGACGGAGAAAGAAGCTAATCCAGAGTAAGATGTGTGTGCTGTGGCGCTGAAAGCAGCTTTCGTACGGCGCTCATCACCCGCTGCGGCTCACGCAGAAATGCGCTAATGCCCGACTGAACGTATCGGCTCTGCGTAAAACGCTCTGCTCCTGCCAGTTCAATATCAGTAATGAGCAACACCACATCAGCGCGGTTAATATCCTCTTCCATCAGGCGATTTTCGGTTCCCAATGCCCCTTGAGTTTCGATCTTGATGCTCCATTTTTCCTGCTGGCAGAGTTTCTCCAGCCGCTCAGCTGCCATATAGGTATGGGCCACGCCACTTACGCACGCGGTGACAGCAACCAGATATCGTACAGGTGCGATGGTCATACTATCCTCCTACTGTTACCTGAAATCCGGCGCATTCTGCCATCTTATGTATAATATCCACCTCTTGCGCCGTCGGTACGGGCACTTCTTTCATCAACCAGGGCAAACCGAGCAGGCTGTATTTGGGCTCGCCATATTGATGAAACGGTAGCAGGTGTACCTGTTTTATGCCTAGTGATGACAACATCGTCAACACATGACGCGTGTTATCTGAATTCATCGTAAAGCCCGGAATCAGCGGCAGGCGAGGTATGACATTAACCCCTTCCTCCACCAATAGCCGTAAATTCGCCAGTACACGCGGTAGGTTCATGTTGATGACCTCACGAGCCAGATCTCCATCCATTATTTTGAGGTCGAACAACACCTCATCACACTCTTTTGCCAGCGATAACAAGCGACCGGCCGGCGCATCGCCAGCCGTTTCAATTGCACAGCGCACATCCCAGCGCCGCAGACGTTGCAGGAACCGTGTGGCAAAGGGCGCTTGCATCAGCACTTCACCGCCGGAAAGCGTTACCCCCCCACCAGAAGAGCGAAAGAAAATATCATCTTTCATCACTTCACGTTCCAGATCGTCCAACGTGATATCACGACCAATACGTTCAAATGCCCCAGAGGGACACTCGTCGGCATCACGCAGACAGGGTGTACAGTGCAGACATTTACTCTCCCGCCGTACCGTTTCAATACGTGGCGAGAGTGATTCCGGGTTAGCACACCAAGGGCAGGTATGCGGACAGCCTTTAAAAAAGACGACCGTACGAATACCCTGCCCATCATTCAGTGAGTAACGCTGAATGTTGAATATACGCGCGACTTCCTCGCCTCGTGGGTCAATTACCTCACAGTTGATGCGCGGTGCGGCGAATAATGTCATCCTGGATCTCCTTCGACAACTCGACAAAGAAGGCGCTGTAACCCGCCACGCGCACCACCAGCCCGGTGAAATCCTGCGGGCGCTGCTGCGCTTCGCGCAATGTGTCGGCATTCACCACGTTAAACTGGATATGCTGGAGTTTGAGCTGGGTAAATGCCCGCAGAAAATCCGCCAGCTTGCGTAAACCGGCCTCACCTTCCAGTGTGGCTGGCGTAAACTTCACGTTCAGCAACGTCCCATTGGAAAGCAGTGTGTTATCCAGCTTGCTGACCGACTTCAATACCGCCGTCGGTCCTTGCATATCCTGTCCCAGCATCGGCGACAGCCCCCCATCTGCCAGTTGCTCCCCGGCGAAGCGGCCATCCGGTGTTGCCCCAACGACCGAACCCAGCGGCACGTGCGCAGAGACGGTATACGAACCCGGCGTAAATTGCCCGCCGCGCGGATTCTGGTATTTCTCTACCTCTTTGCAGTAATGACGTAGCAGTTCGGCGCTGATGTTATCTACATCATCGATATCGTTGCCGTATTTTTCGAAGCGATTGATCAGCCTGGCGCGAACTTTCTCGCCTTCCGGGGTAGCAAAGTTATCTTTTAGCACCGACAAAAGTTCATCAAAAGATAAGCGCTGTTGTTCGAATACCAGCCCATTGAGCGCATGCAGCGAATCGCTCAGGTTTGCAATACCGATCCCCTGTACGCCGGAGAAGTTATAACGCGCACCGCCGTCGGTAATATCGCACCCTTTATCCAGACAGTCGCTAATAAACGAGGAGAGCAGCGGCACCGGCGCCCAGTCGCGGTGACCGATATCGCAGATATTACTGCCCTCCACCATCAACGTGATGTAGTGGCTGATTTTGGCACGAATATGCGCCAGGAGATCGTCGTACGTCAGAGTGCGGTTGCCTTCGTTCTCATGCAGACAAATTTCCATCACTTTCAGCAGATTAAACATAGCGATATCGTGCAAACCGTATGTTCTGCCTGGAATAGACAGCTCGACACAGCCTACTACCGCGTAATCCCGCGCATCTTCCAGCGAAACACCGCGATTAAGAAACGCGGGCACCACCACTTCATCGTTAAAGATTTGCGGGATGCCGGTACCAAGACGGATAGTCTGTGCTGTTTTCATCAGGAACGGTGTATCGATCAACGCATTCGTGCGCACACCGAGGTTTGGTTGTGGTAGCTGTACGTTCTGATACGCATCAAGACAGAGGAAAGACAATACATTTACCGCACTACGACCATTCTCCGTCAATCCCCCCAGTAGCGCGGTGTAGCCTGTTGGGAAGCCAGCGAAATAGCGCGCGCTGCTGGTGGATCGCAGCAGTACGATGTCATTACATTTCACCCACAGGGATTCGAGGATCTCTTGTAAGAATGCCGGGTCTTCCCCCTGCGTCAGCGAAGCCTGATAAAACGGCAGCATATACTGGTCGAAGCGTCCGAGTGAAAGAGAACTGGCGTTGGATTCATATTGCAAAATAATGTTCATGTACCAGAACAGCTGACATGCCTGCCAGAAGGTTTGCGGCTTGCTTTGGGCGTTATGCCGAGAGTTTTCAGCAATCGTCAGTAATTCCTGGCGTCGCTGCGCATCCGGGCAGCTTTCCGCCATCTTCTCTGCCAGCATAGCGTAACGCAGAATATGGTTTTGCGAAGCCTCAAGCAGCAGCAGCGCAGCCTGATAAAAGTGATTCTCCGGCTGCTGCAGACAATGCGCTCGCATCTGCGCTACCAGTTCGCCAAGCCCATGATTCAACAGGCGTGGATAATCAATAATGATATGTCCCTGACCTTTGTCAGTCTGGTTAATGCTAAAAATCTGGGTACTGACGGCAGCTTTAACCTCATCGGTCATCTGACCGTTGATGAAATCTTTCATCGACCGCTTTTCCCAGTACGGATACAGCACATCGCGATAGAGATGTTTATCCTCTTCGCTGATGTCAAAACGGTCCTGCGGACGGGTTGGAAACTGCTCCAGCTCTTTAAGCAGCCAGTAAGGATCCATTTCCGGTGACATAATGCCCGCACGCGGTTTAACAGTACGGTTTCCGGCAATCAGTTCCTCATCACGAATCGAAATCTCAACGTGCTCAAGAATATATGCGGTGGCTTTCGCCCGACGCAGAATAACCGGCTCTCCCTCCGTCTGCTGGTGGCTGGCGGTATATAACAGCGCACGTTCAAGCGAAATTTCACGGTTGTTCTGAAACAGAGCGGTTTTTAAACGTTGGATACGGTTCGTCATGAGGAACTCCTGCGGGAATAGTTGCCTGATGGCGCTACGCTTATCAGGCCTACGCATCTGTAGGCCGGATAAGGCGAAGCCGCCATCCGGCAAACAAACGGTTAAGCGGTTTGCGCCAGATGCGCGCCAATCTTGTTCATGATGGCGTCGGCACGTTTCACTGCATCGCTGATGTTGACGCGAACGATAGTTTTGCCCGCAAAGCGCTCTTCAAACTTGATACCAATATCCTTGGTCAGAATGACCATGTCGGCTTCCGCCACATCCGCCGCGGTCAGTTCGTTTTCCAGACCGATCGAACCCTGAGTCTCAACCTTTACTTGCCAACCTTTAGCTTTAGCGGCGCTTTCCAGCGCTTCGGCTGCCATATAGGTGTGGGCAACGCCAGAAGGACATGCGGTTACTGCGATAATCTTGGTCATGACTCATTCCTCACTTAATTCATTTCAAAATCTAAATCCAGGTCATCTTCTTTCTGATCGACCTGAGACACTTTTTTCCGCGCCAGACTTTTCAGTACGTTAACGCACACGGCGGTCACTACAGCACCAACGGCAACCGCCGCGATATAACCCAGTTTTCCTTCCACTACAGGCAGAACAATCAGCCCGCCCCAGCCGGCATAACACTGCGCACCAAACAGGGCGGCGGTTACCGTGCCACAGGCGGAACCCACCATAATCGATGGAATGACACGCAGCGGATCGGCTGCAGCAAACGGAATCGCGCCTTCCGTTACGCCAACGCAGCCCATTACCAGCGCAGCTTTACCGGCTTCGCGTTCTTCAGAAGAGAAATTCTTACGACCAATCAGCGTCGCTAAACCTAAACCCAGCGGCGGTACGCAGATCCCTACTGCGGCGATTGCCACGACGGTATAAACCCCCTGCGCCACGCAAATCAGCATGAAGGCGTAGGCAACTTTGTTAATTGGCCCTCCCATATCGAAGGCCAACATCAGTCCCATAATTACCGCCAGCAGCACAATGCTGCCCTGCTGCATACCCTGCAGCCACTCGGTCAGGCTAGTAGTTAACGCGCCAACAGGCTCCCCCAGCCCCCACATCATGATACCTGCGGTGATAAAAGTGCCGACGATGGGAATAACGAAGATAGGCATTACCGAACGCAACACCTTATGTACGGGGATCTTCTTCAGATAATGGACAACGATACCGCCAATAATCCCAGCAATTAATGCGCCAAAGAAACCTGCACCGAAGCTGTTTCCCACCCATGCGCCAATCGCACAAGGGGCCAGAGCAGAACGTTCAGCGATGGAATAGCCGATATAAGCAGCAAGAAATGGCACCATCAAAGTCAACCCGGCGACGCCAATATCAAACAGCTTTTTAAGATTAGGATCGGTCGCAGCATCCGGTACCGCGCCTTTGCCATACAGCATGACGGAGACAGCCAGCAAAATACCACCCGCTACGACGAAGGGGATCATATGCGAAACACCGGTCATCAGGTGCTGACGAGTATTTTTCAGGATTTGTACCAACTCTTTCATAAGTCGCTCCCGGGCTGCCTAAAGCCCATATCCATAAACTTGTTGCGGAAAACAATAGGCAATCTGACGCGACGCAAACAGTGGATAAAAAGGCCATTTGCTGGACTTTTGTAATATCAGTACAAAAATGCGATCCGCCTCATAACTTGCAGTTTCTCGGAATTTATAGTGGATACGCTGACTTGTGAGGGATGTCTCACTTTGATAGTTACATTACATTTATCCAGTTTTTGGCAGATTTGTCACATGGCAGGCTCAGGCGTTGCCCTTTTATCCTGTAGCGAGAAATCGTTATGGGAGATGAGGCTATGGCCCTGATTGTGGAATTTACCTGTGAGCTACCCAATGGCGTACATGCACGCCCGGCAAGCCACATAGAAACGCAGTGCAACACCTTTACCTCACACATTGAGTGGCACAACCTGCGTACCGAACGTAAGGGCAACGCTAAGAGCGCACTATCGCTGATTGGCACCGATACTCTGGCGGGTGATAGCTGCCAGTTGCTGATTTCCGGTACAGATGAACAGGCAGCCCACCAGCATCTGAGCCAATGGTTACGAAATGAATTTCCGCACTGCGATGCACCGCTAGCGGAAGCCAAAAACAACGAGCTGGAGCCACTTCCGGCATCGCTCACCCATTTAAATCCACAGCTTTTCCGCGCTCGCACCGTCTGCAGCGGCAGCGCAGGAGGCGTTCTGAGTCTGCTTTCTTCGCTGGATCTTAACGCGCTCAGTAACCTTCCATCCGCTCAAGATATTGAAACCGAGCAAGCGGCACTGGATAACGGTTTAACGCTGTTGATGAAAAATATTGAGTTTCGATTACTCGACAGCGACGGCGCTACCAGTGCGATTCTGGAAGCACACCGCTCGCTGGCAAGCGACCTCTCACTGCGCCAGCACCTGCTCGCTGGCGTATCACGCGGGTTAAGCTGCGCCCAGGCGGTTGTCGAAAGTGCCGGACATTTTTGTGATGAATTCGCCCGTTCAAGTAGCAGTTATTTACAGGAGCGTGCACTGGATGTACGCGATGTTTGCTTCCAGCTTCTGCAGCAAATTTATGGGGAACAGCGCTTCCCTGCACCGGGAAAACTGACCCAGCCTACGGTTTGCATGGCGGATGAGCTAACACCGAGCCAGTTCCTCGAACTGGACAAAACATTGCTGAAAGGCTTGCTGTTAAAAAGCGGTGGTACTACGTCACACACGGTGATTCTCGCCCGGTCATTCAACATCCCTACGCTGGTTGGCGTAGATATTGAATCTTTGATGCCATGGCTACAGCAAACGGTTTATATCGATGGTAACGCAGGAGCAGTCGTCGTTGCCCCTGATGAATCCATCGTACGTTATTATCAGCAAGAAGCCCGTATCCAGGATGCCATTCGGGAACAGCAACGTATCTGGCTGACCCAGGAGGCACGCACGGCTGATGGCATCCGTATGGAAGTCGCCGCCAACATCGCCCACTCCGTGGAAGCACAAGCAGCTTTTAGTAACGGTGCGGAAGCGGTTGGCCTGTTCCGTACGGAAATGCTGTATATGGATCGTACCTGCGCCCCGGATGAGAACGAGCTATACAACATTTTCTGCCAGGCGCTGGAACCCGCAAAGGGACGCAGCATTATTGTACGCACCATGGATATCGGCGGTGATAAACCCGTTGATTATCTGAATATTCCTGCTGAGACCAACCCATTTCTCGGTTATCGCGCGGTGCGTATTTATGAAGAATATGCCACGTTGTTTACTACGCAACTGCGATCGATCCTGCGCGCCTCAGCGCACGGTAGCCTGAAAATCATGATCCCAATGATCTCCTCAATGGAAGAGATCCTGTGGGTCAAAGAGAAACTGGCAGAAGCCAAGCAGCAACTGCGAAGTGAACACATTCCGTTTGATGAGAAGATCCAGCTCGGTATTATGCTGGAGGTTCCGTCTGTGATGTTCATCATTGACCAATGCTGTGAAGAGATTGATTTCTTTAGTATTGGTAGCAATGACCTGACGCAATACCTGCTGGCGGTCGACCGCGACAACGCCAAAGTTACCCGCCACTACAACAGCCTGAATCCGGCTTTCCTGCGCGCGCTGGATTACGCCGTGCAGGCAGTACATCGGCAGGGGAAATGGATTGGCCTGTGCGGCGAACTGGGTGCCAAAGGTTCGGTGCTGCCATTGCTGGTGGGACTGGGTCTGGACGAGATCAGTATGAGCGCTCCCTCCATTCCCGCCGCCAAAGCGCGGATGGCGCAACTCGACAGCCGTGCCTGCCGTCAGTTGCTGAATCAAGCGATGGCTTGTCGAACTTCGCTGGAGGTCGAACATCTGCTGGCCCAGTTCCGCATGACCCAACAGGATACTCCGCTGGTTACCGCCGAGTGCATCACGCTGGATAGCGACTGGCGCAGTAAAGAAGAGGTCATCAAAGGGATGACCGACAACCTCCTGCTGGCAGGCCGTTGCCGCTATCCACGTAAACTGGAAGCAGACCTGTGGGCACGCGAAGCCGTCTTCTCTACCGGATTAGGTTTTAGCTTCGCCATTCCACACAGCAAATCCGAACATATTGAGCAGTCCACCATCAGCGTAGCGCGCCTGCAAGCGCCGGTACGTTGGGGTGATGATGATGCACAGTTCATTATTATGCTGACGCTCAACAAACATGCCGCAGGCGATCAGCATATGCGTATTTTCTCGCGTCTGGCGCGCCGCATTATGCATGAAGAATTCCGTAACGCGCTGGTTAGTGCCGCCTCAGCCGATGCTATCGCCAGCCTGTTGCAACATGAACTTGAACTTTAAAGAGGATGTTTTTGTATGGAACTTTACCTTGATACCGCCAACGTCGCGGAAGTTGAACGTCTGGCACGCATCTTCCCTATCGCGGGTGTTACCACCAACCCAAGCATTGTGGCGGCAAGCAAAGAATCCATCTGGGATGTACTGCCACGCCTGCAAAACGCCATCGGCGAAGAGGGGATTTTGTTTGCCCAAACCATGAGCCGAGACGCACAGGGCATGGTGGAAGAAGCCAAACGCCTGAGCAACGCGGTGCCTGGTCTGGTAGTGAAAATCCCGGTGACATCCGAAGGTCTGGCCGCGATTAAGATGCTGAAAAAAGAGGGTATCACCACGCTGGGAACCGCCGTTTACAGTGCTTCTCAGGGGCTACTGGCTGCGCTGGCAGGAGCTAAATATATCGCGCCTTACGTTAACCGTATCGACGCACAGGGCGGCGACGGGATTCGCACAGTACAGGAACTGCAAACGTTACTGGAGCTGCATGCGCCAAACAGCATGGTACTGGCAGCCAGCTTTAAAACCCCGCGTCAGGCGCTGGATTGCTTACTGGCAGGATGTGAAGCTATCACCCTGCCATTAGACGTAGCGCAACAAATGCTCAATACCCCTGCGGTAGAGTCAGCAATAGAGAAGTTTGAGCAGGACTGGAACAACGCATTTGGTCACATCAACCTGTGAGGGAAATAAAGTATGGATCGCATTATTCAATCACCTGGTAAGTACATCCAGGGTGCCGATGTTATTACCCGTCTTGGCAGCTACCTCAAACCACTGGCAGAACGCTGGCTGGTCGTTGGGGACAAGTTTGTCTTAGGCTTTGCTCAGAGCGCACTGGAAAAAAGCTTTCAGGATGCCGGACTGGCGCTGGAAATTGCACCGTTTGGCGGCGAATGTTCACAAAACGAAATCGACCGTCTGCGCGGCGTAGCGGAAAAAGCGCAGTGTGGCGCAGTACTTGGTATTGGCGGCGGTAAAACGCTGGATACCGCCAAAGCGCTGGCGCACTTTATGGGCGTGCCTGTCGCCATTGCCCCAACCATCGCCTCTACCGATGCGCCGTGCAGCGCGCTGTCCGTCATTTACACCGATGCCGGTGAATTCGATCGCTATCTGCTGCTGCCCAACAATCCGGACAGGGTCATTGTGGATACCAAAATTGTCGCGGGCGCACCGGCGCGTCTGTTAGCTGCGGGTATTGGCGATGCGCTGGCAACCTGGTTCGAAGCACGTGCTTGTTCACGCAGCGGCGCAACCACCATGGCGGGCGGTCAGTGTACTCAGGCGGCGCTGGCGCTGGCAGAGCTGTGCTTTAATACGCTAATCGAAGAAGGTGAAAAAGCGATGCTGGCAGCCGAGCAGCACGTGGTTACACCAGCACTGGAGCGCGTTATTGAAGCCAACACCTATCTGAGCGGTGTCGGTTTTGAAAGCGGTGGTCTGGCAGCTGCTCACGCCATTCATAACGGTCTGACCGCAATCCCGGATGCGCATCACTACTACCACGGCGAGAAAGTGGCTTTCGGTACGCTGACGCAGTTGGTGCTGGAAAACGCGCCAGTTGATGAAATTGAAACCGTTGCCGCGCTGTGTCATTCCGTTGGCCTGCCGATTACCCTGGCGCAACTGGACATCAAACAGGATATCCCGGCGAAAATGCGCATTGTGGCTGAGGCAGCCTGTGCAGAAGGCGAAACCATCCACAACATGCCTGGCGGCGCAACTCCGGACCAGGTGTATGCCGCCCTGCTGGTGGCTGACCAGTACGGTCAACGTTACCTGCAAGAGTGGGAATAACCTGCCAATAGAAAATCCCCGCAATCGCGGGGATTTTTTTATTCATACTATGCCGGATACGCACAAGCGACATCCGGCATTATCTGTTACAGCAGATCGAAACGATCCAGGTTCATCACTTTCACCCATGCGGCAACGAAATCTCTCACGAACTTCTCGTGAGCATCGCTGCAGGCATAAACTTCAGCCACTGCGCGCAGTACGGAGTTAGAACCGAACACCAGATCGGCGCGGGTTGCCGTGTATTTTACTTCACCGCTCAGACGGTCACGACCTTCGAACAGCTCTTTTGACTCATCAACCGCCTTCCACTCATGGCGCATATCCAGCAGATTGACGAAGAAGTCAGTGCTGAGCACGCCAGGACGATCGGTAAAGACGCCATGCTGGCTGCCGTCGAAGTTGGTGCCCAGTACGCGCATACCGCCCACCAGCACGGTCATTTCCGGTGCGGTCAGCGTCAGCTGCTGCGCTTTATCAATCAGCAACGACTCGGTGGTCGATACGTCAGGACGGGAGCGGTAGTTACGGAAGCCATCGGCGATCGGCTCAAGCAGTTCAAACATCTCAATATCCGTTTGGTCCTGACGCGCATCCACGCGGCCCGGCGCAAAAGGTACTTTAATGCTGACACCCGCAGCGCTAGCCGCCTGCTCTATACCAACAACACCGGCCAGCACGATAATATCGGCTAACGAAGCGGTATGGGCTGACTTATAAATGCCTTCCAGCACAGGCAGTACGCGTGCCGCGGTAGCATTCACATCCCAGCCACGCTGTGGGTCCAGCGCCAGACGCGCACCGTTAGCGCCGCCACGTTTATCCCCACCGCGGAACGTTGATGCAGAAGCCCACGCCACTGACACCAGCTCGCCCACGGACAACCCGGAAGCAGCAATGGTCGCCTTCAGTTTCAGGATATCTTCTTCGCTTGGGTTAAAGAACGCATGCGGCAGCGGGTCTTGCCAAATCAGATCTTCTTTTGGCACTTCCGGTCCGATGTAACGCGCTTTTGGCCCCATATCACGGTGCGTCAGCTTAAACCATGCGCGGGCAAACGCTTCGTTGAAGGCCTGCGGATCGTTCAGGAAACGGCGGGAGATCTTCTCGAATTCAGGATCGAAACGCAGCGTCAGGTCGGTAACCAACATTGTTGGCTTACGTTTTTTCGACGGATCGAACGGATCGGGGATAATTTCTGGCGCATCAACCGCTTCAAATTGAATCGCACCTGCCGGACTGCGGGTTTGTACCCATTCATATTTGAACAGGTTCTCGAAGAAATAGTTGCTCCATTGGGTCGGCGTCTGCGTCCAGACCACTTCCAGACCGGAAGTAATTGCGTCTGCACCCGCGCCGCTGCCGTAGCTGCTGGCCCAGCCCAGGCCCTGCGCTTCAATTGGTGCGGATTCTGGATCGGCGCCTACATGCGAAGCCGGTGCTGCACCATGGGTTTTACCCAACGTATGACCGCCGCCAATCAGCGCTACGGTTTCTTCGTCGTTCATACCCATGTTACCGAAGGTAGCGCGAATAGCCGCGGCCGCAGAGAGCGGTTCGCCGCTATGGTCCGGCCCTTCCGGGTTCACATAGATAAGGCCCATTTCGGTTGCGCCCAGCGGCGCTTTTGCCAGTTCTTCCGGATGACGGTGGGTCAGCCAGGCTTTTTCATCACCCCAGTTTACGTCGAGATCCGGTTCCCAGACGTCTTCACGACCGGCACCAAAGCCGAAGGTACGGAAGCCTGAGTTTTCCAGCGCCACGTTACCCGCAAGGATAAACAGGTCGGCCCAGGAAATTTTCTGGCCATATTTCTGCTTGATTGGCCACAGCAGACGACGCGCTTTATCCAGGCTGACGTTGTCCGGCCAGGAGTTCAGTGGTGCAAAACGCTGCTGTCCGCGACCCGCGCCACCGCGTCCATCGATGGAGCGATAGGTCCCTGCACCGTGCCATGCCATGCGGATAAATAATCCGGCATAGGTTCCCCAGTCAGCGGGCCACCACGGTTGAGATTCGGACAGAAGGGCTCTGAGATCCCCTTTCAGGGCAGAGTAGTCGAGTTTGCTAAATTCTTTGCGGTAGTCGAAGTCCTCACCCAGCGGGTTAGAACGGTTGGAATGTTGGTTTAAAAGATCTACACGGAGTTGATTGGGCCACCAGTCGCGGTTGTTCGTTCCTGCTCCCGCGCTGTGATCCGGCCCGCCCTGATGAAAAGGACACTTACCGGCAGTTGATGCGTTCTGGCTATCGTCGGACATGCTCATCTATATGCTCCCTTTACAGTGTTCTGACTACGATATACACCACCAGAGATAAGATATAGTCGAAAAAACCCACAGATTCGATAGCTCATTCCTTTTATATTTAAAGTTACAGAGATGTAGATCAAAATGATCAATAAAAAACCCTCCGAAGAGGGCTGAGGCACTAATTATGCTGGTCTTACTCCCAGCGTGTGACAAATTGCGTAGCTCATCTCGGCACGGTTAAGGGTATAGAAGTGAAAATCTTTCACCCCTTCGCGACTGAGGATTTTCACCATGTCCATAGCGATGTTTGCACCTACCAGCTTGCGGGTTTCCGCATCATCATCCAGACCATCAAACATGGTCGACATCCAGGAAGGGATACGAACATTGGTCATATCGGCAAATTTTTTCGCCTGCTTAAAGTTAGAGACTGGCAGGATACCCGGAATAATTTCCACATCGATTCCCGCAGACACACAGCGATCGCGAAAGCGCAGATAGCTTTCTACATCGAAGAAGAACTGAGTAATGGCGCGGTTTGCTCCGGCATCAACCTTACGCTTCAGGTTCAGCAAATCGGCCTGAGCGCTCTTCGCTTCTGGGTGTACTTCCGGGTAAGCCGCAACGGAGATATCAAAGTCCGCAACGTCTTTCAGCAGAGTCACCAGGTCAGAGGCATACATATCCGGTTTACCGCTTCCCGGCGGCAAGTCACCGCGCAGAGCAACAATATGACGAATACCGTTATTCCAGTAGTCCTGAGCAATGGTGCGCAGCTCATCGCGGGTTGCATCAATACAGGTCAGGTGCGGAGCTGCTTCAAGACCAGTGCGATCCTTAATGCCTTTAATAATGCTGTGCGTACGGTCGCGCTCACCAGAGTTTGCACCGTAGGTGACTGAAACAAACTTCGGCTTCAGGCTGCTCAGGCGATCGATAGAGTTCCACAGGGTTTGCTCCATTTCACTGGTGCGCGGCGGGAAAAATTCGAAAGAAACGTTAATCTGCCCCTGTACTTCGGCCAGACTCTGATTCAGCGCTTCCCGCTGGTTGGCGTGAAAAAAGCTCATACCTTACCTCATCAATCTTTTGTCGTTATATGTTGTGTTGTGAACTGCTATACGTTTAGACGTCTAGATGTAAAAATGACGGAAAAGCATGCTGGCGTCAACACAAAAATCATCGTTAAAGGTGAGGAATACTCAGCCAACGTGAAAAAAATTCACATCAGCCTGAAATGATGAGGGATTGCGTCACGACCGTCTGCAGCCATGCTAATTTTGTTACGTTCTCAGGCAGCATCAGCAACCCCATGCTAATACGCAATTCGGTATCGGTAAGAGGAAGGAATATCACGCCCTGACGTTGGATCGCGGAAAAGGAGGCCGGAATCAGGCTCAGGCCGTCACCCTGCGCGATCCGCGCCAGCAGCACGTCATGTTCCAGCGGCTCTTCAATACAGGCAGGCGAGTAACCCGCACGACGAAAAATGTGTCGAGTGTAATCAAAGAAGGCAGGGTTCCGTTCGCGTTTAAACCAGAACAGTGGCCGGTGGTTCAGCGTCGTTAATGAGAGTGACGGCAGGCTCGCCTCTGGCCAGATCGCGGGTAATGCGGCAATCATCGGCTCTTGCCAGCCAAGTTGCATAACAGTAAGCCCAGGAGTCTCAAGCGGTAACGCCACCAGCGCTGCATCCAGTTTTCCCCGACGAACCTGCCGCACCAGCTCAGGCGAACCATGACGAACAATATGTAGCTTCTGTACGCGCATATTAAGCCGGGACTCAAGCGCCGTAAAGACACCCTGCTCAAACGCCGTACTTAGCCCTAAGCGCAGAGATTGCTCCCCCGTTTTCGCTAACTGACCCAGCGCCGCCCAGGTTTTATCCTGTAGCGCCAATAGCGGACGCACTATTTCCAGTACGCGCAGACCATCCTCCGTCAGCGTAAGCCCACGGGTATGACGGACAAAAAGCGTCACTCCCAGGCGTTCTTCAAGCTGGCGAATGTGGCGACTCAGCGGCGGCTGCGACATAAACAAGCGCTGCGCCGCCCGGCTCATATTGTTCTCTTCCGCTACTACGGAAAAGTAACGCAGCAGGCGAATGTCCAGAGAGTGCAAAGACGATGTTGTCATACCGAAAAGGTATCACGGAAACGGTATTATCCCAATCATTCCGCACGCCCTATCCTCACACTACAAACCACACGAAAGAGGAAGGAATGATGCCTTCAGAACGCTTTATTACCGGTCAGGAGATGTTGCAAAAAGTGGATGGTAAAGGGGGCGATGCGGTCGTCGAAAGTCTGCAGGATATTGCGCCAGACTTCGCCCAATACCTGATTGAATTTCCTTTTGGCGACATCTATTCAAGGCCGGGGCTGGATTTACGCAGTAGAGAAATCGCTACCGTCGCGGCATTAACTGCGCTGGGTAACGCCGCACCGCAGTTGAAAGTGCATATTGGCGCGGCATTACACGTGGGTTTAACGCAGGATGAGATCATTGAAGTGATTATGCAGATGGCCGTATATGCTGGCTTCCCCGCGGCACTCAACGGCTTGTTCGCCGCAAAAGAGGTGTTTGCCTCCCACAAAGGCTAAAACAACAGGCCAGCGGAATATCTGCTGGCCTGACCTCACTACGGTTTCACATCTTCCACACGCATGCCTTTGAGTTGCTCATCCGTCAGCGTATTTCCCGCTTTGAAATAATCAACGACAGCATTAGAGACATAGTAACCACCGGATGTGTTACGCGCTTTACCTTCGGTGAATGCCGTAAAACCATCACCGCCGTCTGCCAGGAAGCTATTGGTGGCAATGTGATAAACCACAGCGTCCTCAATTGGCTTACCGTTAAGCGTCAATACGGTGACCCGCTGGCCAACCGGTTTGCTGCTGTCATACTTCATCTCCAGTCCTTTGGACACCTGCAATACGCCGTTGCTTAAACCCGCGCCGTGCTCCATCAGGCTACGTAACTGCTTCCCGGTGAGATCCATGGTTGCCAGCTCGTTCGGGAACGGGAAGGTGCTAATGACGGCACCCATCGTGATAGCACCTGCCGGGATTTCATTCCGGATGCCGCCCGAGTTAGTGAGTGCTAACTGGGTATCTTTACCCGCCGCAGCCAGCAATGCATCTGCCGCCAGATTTCCCAGGGAAGAAGATTCACCGTAAGCACGCGTCAGCTCAACCGGAGAGTTGGCTACCGTTTGTTGTACCACTTTATCGAGCTTTTTATTCCAGCCATCAATGACCTGTTTCGTTTGCGGGTCTGGCTGCCACTCATCAGCAAAAATGGTCTTCAGTTCGAAGTTCTTAACGGTAAATTGATGCGGTTTTTGCTGGTAATCCAGCACCAGTTTACCCACATCAATACCGCCGCTGTCGGTAGACAGAATCAGGGTATTACCGACTTTAATCGGCTCTGGCGTGCCCACATGCGCATGGCCGGTGATCAGGATATCCAGGCCATGCACCTGACCTGCAGTCTGGATATCTTTATCCAGCGCACGACGCACATCTGTACTTCCCTGGCTGGACTGACGCGCCGGCGTACCTTCGTGGATTAAAGCCACCGTCAGATCGACCTTACCTTTTAATTCATCGATATAACGTTGCAGCCACTTCACCTCATCCCGCGCCTCAATGCCAATGCGCGTCGCAGCGGAAACCGTATCATCAAAAGCAAACACACCGTGCAGACCAATCACGCCAATCTTCACACCGTCTTTTTCAATAATGGTGTAAGGCTTATCCCAGAACATTTTGCTGCTGTTCTGATAAAAGATGTTGCCCTGCACAATGGGGAAATTCGCCTGGCTTAACTGGAGCAGCGTGTTATCCCAGCCGTGGTCGAACTCATGATTACCCATGGTGACAGCATCAAAATTCATGGTGTTCATGATATCGATAATCGCCTTACCCTTGGTCAGGCTGCTGATATACGGCCCGGTAAAATAATCACCGGCATCAAAAAACCAGGTGGCGCTATTTTTCGCTTTCTCCTGCTTCACCATCGTCGTGATATTAGCCCAACCGCCAATGTCACGTGAGCCATTAGCAATCCATGGGACTTTATAAGGTTCGACATGGGCATGGAGATCGTTGGTATAGATAATCGTAACGTCTTTGGCACTCGCCCAGAGCGGCAAAGATACCAGAACACCGACAGCAAGCATTTTTAACTTCATAATCAATCCCTTTCAGTTATATAAGGAATCGCTACGTTACGTTCTGAAAGGTTTTTTTATGTGAGAAGACTCACATCCATCGGTGATAGTTGCGGGCCAAAATCAACGACTATTAAAAATCGTTGGTAATACGATGACCTCACTGTTCACCATCAATTGCTGCAAGTCCTATGGCTGCCAAAATCTGGGGCTGGCGAGCTCAGCAGATTACAGCTGGCCAGAATATCGGCTGGGTTATGCCGCACTGCATTGTCGGGCATGCGGCAGCTATCCCCCGCTGTTTAATGAGGAACAGTTCCGTAGCTGGTTGTCGGCATATTTAACGGATTTTGCAGCCCAAAGCGGTCATTTTTGCCCACGTTGTTATCAGCAGGAAACCATCCGCTATGGACATAATCCCCAGGGCAGCCAACGCGTTCAGTGCCGGAGCTGCAAAAAGGTCTGGACACCAAAGCACCCGCAGCCCACTTCCCCCCTTCCGCCAGAACAAATAGCGACAGTCCCCCTGACCGTCCCTTTTCAGGGCGTGAGTGCAGGCCAGCAACTCTATGTATTACTCTCTTTTGACGCTATTCGCGGCAATGTCCTGCATATTTCCAGCAACTACACGCCGCACACTGCCGGCGCATCATTGCTTTACCGCTGGCGCAGCAGCGCTGAGCCAACAGTCATTCATGACGATATCGTTGAGCGAGTCAGCCAGCGGGAAACACAGTTTTTACGCCGCAGCCAGTTTGACGAAATTCAGTACGGCAGCGCCATACTCAAACGGAACGCCAGCGGCGCGATTTTACGCCCGGTCATTACTGCCCATGGGCATTTCCGCCTGCTGAGCCATCTGTGGCCAGAGGTAAAAAACCATATTATTGCCCACGAATGCTTCCTGCGCGGCGCAGCGATTACCGCATGGTCGAAACAGTTTCGCCATCATCGCGCCTCGCTGTGGTTTATTGATGAAGAAATGAATAACGATAAGCGCACGCTGCCCTGGCAATTGCTGGGTAAAACCTATCAGGGATGGTGGCAAAATGAGTGGCAAATCTGGCAACGAGGCGATACGCGTAAAATGGTGTGTTTGTTAACGCAGGGGCGTGTTGAAGAAGGCGCGTCAAAAACTCTGGCGGCAAGCCATCATTTTCTCGCCTGGTTGCGGCAACAGACGGAATTTCAGCAAAGCCCCCGCTACTCCGCCCATTCGGTATTTCAGACGATAAGGACGCTGGTAGATCAATACAACGCCCTGATCACCCAGCACGATTTGCCCGGTGGCGCTGCCGCTTACCGGGCCTACGATTCATGAAATATGTAGGCCGGATAAGCGTAAGCGTCATCAGGCAACGCAAACTACAGCAGCTGCGCCAAACGGTTGATGTCTGACTGAATAGCGCCGGCGGTAACGTCACGACCTGCGCCCGGTCCACGGATCACCAGCGGGTTATCGCGATACCAGCGGCTTTCAATGGCGAATACGTTATCACACGGCAGCAGCGCCGCCAGCGGGTGTTCAGGACGAACCGCTTCAACACCAACGCGCGCTTTACCGTTAGCATCAAAACGCGCCACATAGCGTAGCACCAGCCCCATTTCACGCGCCGCTTCCAGACGCTGCACCATCTGCTCGTTAAGCTCATCACCATTCTCAAAGAAATGGTCAATAGAGCCTTCTTCACAGTGCGCAGGCACCAGCGATTCCACGCGAACCTGGTCCGGTTCGATGTCGTAACCTGCTTCACGCGCCAGAATCACCAGCTTACGCATCACATCTTTGCCGGAAAGATCTACGCGCGGATCGGGTTCAGTCAGCCCCTGTTGCCACGCCTGATCCACCAGATCGGTGAATGGGACCGTGCCATCAAATTGCAGGAACAACCACGACAACGTACCGGAGAAGATCCCGCTGATCGACAGAATGGTATCTCCGCTATCAATCAGATCGCGCACGGTATGATTGATCGGCAAACCTGCTCCCACGGTGGCGTTATACAGCCAGTGGCGGCCGGTTTTTTCAAAAGCGTCATGAATTTGGCGATAATTATGACTGCTGCTCGCCCCCGCCAGTTTGTTGGCGCTGATAACGTGGAAACCATGGCTGGCAAAATCCAGATACTGATCCGCAAGTTGCTCGCTGGCAGTAACGTCCAGCACCACTAAATCATCATACGGGTGAGCACGCATCCACAGGAATAGAGACTCTTCATCCTGCTCTACCGCCTCGTCATCAAAGAAAGCTAACGCGCGGCTGGCATCCAGCCCTTCGTAATTCAGCAGGCTACGACGGCTATCAACCACACCCGCCAGCACAAACTCTAATCCGGTGCGCGCCGAGAGCGTGCTCTGCTCGCGAGCGAACAGCTCCAGCCAGCGTGAGCCGATGTTGCCTTTGCCGAAAAGCACCAGACCAATGCGTTTTTCCGCGCGGAAAATAGACTGATGCAGACCCTGAATCAGGCTCTCTGTTGGCCCAGTACGCAGTACCGCGACCAGGCTGATACCCTCTTCCGATTGCCAGGTGAATTCAACCGGCTGACCTTTCAACTGTTGCCAAAAACGGTGGCAATGCAGCGGATTACGGGTGACGCCCGCCCCGACCATCGCCACCAGCGCCAGCCCCTGGCGCAGACGCAGCTCGCCTGGCAGACCAGCTTCATCAAGAATTTTCAGTGCGCCGTCAGCAACTTCGGAGGTATAGCAAAATTGCAGCAGTTGGCGGTCAGGATGCACACCCACTGCCAGCGGACGCACCTGGGTACGTTTTAAAACCTGATCAATCTCTTTATAAGCCAGCTTAAAGTCCTGACCAGTCGGAACCAAAAACTCAATCAGGCAGACGTCATCATGACTGGTCACAATACGCGCCCCGGTACCGGAGGCCAGTACGCGTTCAATGCGCGTTGAACCCTGCTCCGGCGTATAGCTACAACGCAGTTGGAGATCGATATCGCTACCGGAAACCGGCTGTAAGGTACGGGCATGGAGAACCGGTGCCGCCAGACGCGCCAGCTCGCTGGCTTCATCCAGACGCAGCAGCGGCAGCAAACAGGCGTCTTTTACTTTACGCGGGTCCGCGCTGTAAACCCCGGCGACATCGCTCCAGATAGTTACGCGGGAAACGCCCGCCAGCGCGCCAACCTGCGTCGCCGAGTAGTCGGAGCCGTTACGCCCCAGCAGGACCGTTTCACCGGCATTGCTGCGGCTAATAAAGCCGGTAACCACCAGCCGTTTACCCGGATGCTGCGCCAGCAGTTGCTGTAGCAACGGGTAAGAAAGACCTTCATCTACCTGCGGCTGGGCACCGCGTTCAGCACGTAAAAAATCGCGCGCATCCAGCCAGGCTGACTCCAGCCCCTGTTGGTTAAGGACCGCAGACATCAAACGCGCGGACCATACCTCACCATGCCCAACAACCTCAGCATAGACGGCATCGTTCACGCCACTGTCGAGTAATCCAGCCAGACGCTCCAGATCGTGAATAAACGCACCAATTAGTCCATCCGCTATATCAGGCGGTAACAAACCGCTGATAAGCTCGCTCTGATAGCGACGTAACGCCTGTTGAACCTGATGCGCAGAAAGGCGATCGGTCTGGCTTAATTTCAGCCAGCTAATCAACTGGTTAGTGGTACTGCCTGCGGCTGAAACAACCATCATGTCATCAGGCTGCGAGTACTCCGCCATAATGCCTGCGACACGCAGATAACATTTCACATCAGCCAGACTACTACCACCAAATTTGTGCAGTTGACGACCCTTCGCCCCTGCCTGCGCAATCACACTCATGTTTACCCCTTGTTTGCAGCCCGGAAGCCATTTTCCAGGTCGGCAATTAAATCTTCGCCATCTTCAATACCGGTGGAGATACGCAGCAGCGTTTCGGAAATTCCGGCAGCAGCACGCGCTTCTGGCGCCATGCCCGCGTGTGTCATGGTTGCGGCGTGGGAGATCAGACTTTCAACGCCCCCTAACGATTCCGCCAGCGTAAACAATGACAACCCTCCGAGGAAGCGGCGCAGCGTTTGCTCATCACCATCCAGTTCAAAACTTAACATCGCGCCAAAGCCTTTTTGCTGACGCGCGGCAATCTCATGGCCCTGATTATCCGGCAATGACGGGTGATACAATTTTTTCACAAGCGGCTGAGTTTGCAGATAATCGACTATCGCCTGAGCATTACGTTGCGCCACCTCCATTCGAGGAGACAGAGTACGCAGGCCGCGCAAAAGCAGATAACTATCAAACGCGCCGCCGGTCACACCAATATTATTCGCCCACCATGCCAGTTCAGTGACCGTTTCCGGATCTTTCGCTATCACAACACCAGCCACCACGTCTGAGTGACCGTTTAAATATTTCGTGCATGAATGCAACACCAGATCGGCGCCCAATGCCAGTGGATTTTGCAGTGCCGGGCTTAAAAAAGTGTTGTCGACCACGCTGACCGCGCCAGCTTCACGCGCCAGCTGGCAGATTTTCGCAATATCCACCACGCGCAGCAGCGGGTTGCTTGGGCTTTCTACCAGCACCAGCTTCGGTTTTTCCGCCAATGCGGCCTGTAATGCCTGCTCATCTCCTTGATCGACAAACAGGACCCGGTAACAGCCACGCTTTGCCAGACTGTCAAACAGTCGGTAGCTCCCGCCGTAGCAGTCATGCGGTGCGACCAGCAGATCGCCTGGCTTGAGGAAGACCGTGGTCACCAAATGAATCGCCGACATGCCAGTATTGGTCAGCACAGCACCTGCACCGCCTTCCAGTTCCGCCAGCGCACGCTGAACAACATCGCGCGTTGGGTTGCCGCGACGCGAATAGTCATGGGCGCGAGGTTCATTAAATCCGGTAAAGTTATAGGTGCTGGAGAGGTGAATCGGCGGGACAACGCAACCGTACTGTTCGTCGTCATTTAACCCGCTACGCACTGCGATGGTGGCCTGTTTACGCGTCATATTGAGGAGATCCTGGCTGAGTCGGTGAAAAGTCAGACACCAGAGTAATCATAGTTACGATAGCCGTCAATACATCTGGACATCTAAACTTCTTTGCGTATAGATTGAGCAAACTGGAAATAGCCGTTAAAATTATATGCATTAGCGTACATCTGCGTCGGCTTACTTCGTGTCAGGGCCACGCCACTACGATAAACTACGCGCAATTATGGTCCGGGCTCAGGTTCTGGCCTCAATATTAATGACGAAGAGGATTAGGTATCTCATGGCTGAATGGAGCGGCGAATATATCAGCCCATACGCTGAGCACGGTAAGAAGAGTGAGCAAGTCAAAAAAATTACGGTTTCCATTCCTCTGAAGGTGTTAAAAATCCTTACCGATGAACGCACGCGTCGTCAGGTGAACAACCTGCGCCACGCCACCAACAGCGAACTGCTGTGTGAAGCGTTTCTGCATGCTTTTACTGGGCAACCCTTACCCAACGATGACGACCTGCGTAAAGAACGCAGTGATGAAATCCCGGAAGAAGCAAAGGTAATCATGCGTGAACTGGGTATCAACCCGGAAACGTGGGAATACTGATAGTTAGAACAGCAATGGGCGTGTAGAGGCGGGAATGCTCCCGCCTTTTCTCACAGTGTTACTTACTAATACCATTGAGTTTATTCAATGTTTCTTCCATTTTGAGCGTTTCCGTACGGTTCAATGGATAGAAATAAATCAGAATGACCGCCGCCAAAAACAGGCATAGCGCCGGCAAGAGATTCGCCATCGTATAAATATTTTCCTGCACAATGCTGGTTTGCACTGCACCACCTGTTGACGATGATTGATAGCCAATGATAGCCAACATAAAGCCACCAATCGCTCCTGCGCATGCCTGACCAACCTTGCGCGCAAAGAAGTTCACACCATAAACCGTGCCATCCTCGCGATCGCCAGTGACATACTGATGGTAGTCACAAACATCAGTCATAAGCGCCCTACACCAACATCAACGAACGCATCAAAGAGTTTGGTCACAAAATAGAGTGAGCCAACAATAACGCCGGAAATACCGAGGACGTTAGTGTAATAAATCATTAAAAAACTATTAACTAAGCCAAGAATAAAGCAGGTTCCGAGGTCACCACATAAATAACCAACTTTATCTCTAATTCCGAAAGGCCTGACGGCAGTGGTTTCATTATTTCCGATAATAGTTCCATCATTAGACATGATGTCAACTCCTTAGACATATTATTCACACAAACTATGCTTATCGACGTAATCAGCCGATACGAAAACTATTACCGATTAAAAGTTATAACCAAGACCGACACGATAACGGGTCTGACGATCGTCTGTCGTTGTTGTGTTATAACCCGAGGAAACGTTGCCAACCTCAACAAATGGAACCCAGGAGCCTAATTTGTAGGCCACGCGGAAGTTATATTCATAATCATCTTTCCGGTTGTTATATAAATCTTCGCTATCGGCAATTTTATAAATACCATTTAACTCAAACATCCAGTCATTGACGTTATAACCAAGCCAGGCTTCCGGACGATAGACCATGCGGTCATCTTTGCCGTCAGTGTTTCTGCGCATGTACTCTTGACGATAGCGGAACGCGGTCCACCAGTTGTCGTTGATGTTGTACTGCACGCGGATATAAGGCTTATAAATCGCGATATTATCGCCCGTTTCGATCGCAATGCCGGGCTGCCAGACAAGACCCTGCCAGGTGAACTGGTAGCTTGCGGTATACTCGTTACCATTACTTTCCATATTATTCCACGCATCATTTGACTGCGTGTTTTCGGAACGAGAAATGGCTTCTACTGCCACACCAAAACCCGTGGCAAAACGGTGAGACATATACACACGATCGTAATTACGTCCATCGTCATAATATTCATGCCGGTAATCAACATAACCCGCTTGTGCGGCCGCAGAGAATAATGGAATCAGTAATAACGCAGATTTAAATTTCATGACAATCCCTCTTCACACTCAATAACGGAAATAATCCATCTCGTTTGTCCATAAAATGGGAAAACAAAAAGGCTTTTAGATTAATTTTATATTTCCACGAAAGTGTATTTTAGAAAGAAAGCAGAAACCTTTGGTATTTTGCCAGGAACTGGTAAAAGTGGCAAAAGACAGAAGATAAAAAGGATGCAGATCACCAGTTGTAATATTTTACCGAAAAAATAAAACACCGTTTTATTTATTAAATAAAATAGATTATTCAATGCATCAATATATATTTCAGTTCTGAAACACAGAAACAAAAAAAGCGCCGTAAGGCGCTTTTTTCTGACAGCTGAAACTTACTTGCTGCCTGGGATGCTGAAACGCTTGTTGAAGCGATCAACACGGCCACCGGTAGCAACATCACGCTGCTTGCCAGTATAGAACGGGTGGCACTGACCGCACACGTCCAGGTTCAGATCGTGACCGACGGTAGAGCGGATTTTCATGACGTTACCGCAAGAGCAGTTTGCAGTAATTTCTTCGTATTTCGGGTGAATATCTTTTTTCATGGGAAAACCTCGGTTTAAGGCCGCGTCGCTCTTCCAGCCCTAACGCCAGACACCACGCGATGTTAATTATTCCCCGTCACCTTTCACGCTGCATCAACAGCCTGAAACTCTCGGGTAATGGTCATTGTTTGACGCAATCAATTTGCATCAAAGGCGGCGAATCATACAGAAATTAACCTGCCCATGCAAACTGATCCGCATTCTACCCTCCACTAATGTGTATACTAACCCGCCAGATTTCAAGTCAGGATGATTCAATGCCCGTTGCGCACGTTGCCTTACCTGTTCCGCTACCTCGCACCTTTGACTACCTCCTGCCGGAAGGCTTGAGTGCCAAAGCCGGGTGTCGTGTACGCGTGCCCTTTGGCAAGCAGCAGGAGCGCGTGGGTATTGTCCTTTCCGTCAGCGAGCACAGTGAACTGCCGCGGAGCGAATTGAAAGCCGTTCTCGAAGTGCTGGACAACGAACCGGTCTACTCGACCTCCGTCTGGCGTCTGCTGTTGTGGGCGGCTGATTATTATCATCATCCCATCGGTGACGTACTGTTTCACGCTCTGCCAATTTTACTGCGCCAGGGACGCCCGGCGACAAACGCGCCCATGTGGTACTGGTTTGCTACTGAAGAAGGCCAGGTTATTGACCTCAACAGCCTGAAGCGTTCTCCCAAGCAGCAACAGGCACTGGCTGCGCTACGCCAGGGGAAAATCTGGCGCGACCAGGTGGCTGAACTGGAATTTAATGATGCCGCATTACAGGCACTGCGGAAAAAAGGGCTGTGCGATCTGGCGAGCGAAACACCAGGCTTTAGCGACTGGCGTACGCACTACGCGGTTTCCGGTGAGCGTCTGCGGCTGAACACCGAGCAGGCCACCGCCGTCGGGGCGATTCACAGCGCCTCAGACAGTTTTAGCGCCTGGCTATTAGCGGGCGTAACGGGATCAGGCAAAACAGAGGTCTATCTCAGCGTTCTGGAAAACGTCCTTGCCCAAGGCAAGCAGGCGCTGGTGATGGTGCCGGAGATTGGCCTGACGCCGCAAACTATTGCCCGTTTTCGCGAACGTTTTAATGCGCCGGTCGAAGTCCTGCACTCCGGTTTAAACGACAGTGAACGTCTTTCAGCCTGGCTGAAAGCAAAAAATGGCGAGGCGGCGATTGTTATCGGCACGCGTTCTTCGCTGTTTACGCCGTTTAAAAATCTCGGCGTGATTGTCATCGACGAAGAGCACGACAGCTCTTATAAACAGCAGGAAGGCTGGCGCTATCATGCGCGCGACCTCGCGGTTTACCGCGCCCATAGCGAGCAAATCCCGATTATTCTCGGCTCAGCCACTCCGGCACTGGAAACGCTGTGTAACGTGCGGCAGAACAAATACCGCATGCTGCGCCTGACGCGCCGCGCCGGAAATGCGCGCCCAGCCACTCAGCACGTGCTGGATCTCAAAGGTCAGCAGGTGCAGGCCGGACTCGCCCCTGCTCTAATCGCCCGTATGCGTCAGCACCTGCAGGCGGATAACCAGGTGATCCTGTTTTTGAACCGTCGCGGTTTTGCGCCTGCGCTGCTGTGCCACGACTGTGGTTGGATTGCAGAATGTCCGCGTTGCGATCACTACTACACGCTACATCAGGCGCAGCACCACCTGCGTTGCCACCACTGTGACAGCCAGCGCCCAATACCGCGTCAGTGCCCCTCCTGCGGTTCGACGCATATGGTTCCAGTAGGACTCGGCACCGAACAGCTTGAGCAGGCTCTGGCACCTTTTTTCCCCGGTGTGCCAATTTCACGTATCGATCGCGACACCACCAGCCGTAAAGGGTCGCTGGAGCAGCATCTGGCGGAAGTGCATCGCGGCGGCGCACGAATTCTTATAGGCACGCAAATGCTGGCCAAAGGCCACCACTTCCCGGACGTCACTCTGGTGGCGCTGCTGGACGTTGACGGCGCGCTATTCTCCGCAGATTTCCGGTCAGCAGAACGCTTCGCCCAGCTCTATACGCAGGTCTCTGGCCGTGCCGGACGCGCCGGGAAGCAAGGCGAAGTGGTGCTGCAAACGCACCATCCTGAACATCCGCTGCTGCAAACCTTGCTGTATAAAGGCTATGACGCGTTTGCCGAACAGGCGCTGGCCGAGCGACAAACGCTCCAGCTTCCACCGTGGACCAGCCATGTGATCGTGCGGGCAGAAGATCATAACAACCAGCATGCACCAATGTTCTTGCAGCAACTACGGAATCTCATTCAAGCCAGCCCGTTGGCCGATGACAAACTCTGGGTGCTCGGCCCGGTTCCCGCACTGGCGCCCAAACGCGGTGGTCGTTATCGTTGGCAAATATTGTTGCAACATCCATCACGAATTCGTCTGCAACATATCGTCAGCGGCACGCTGGCACTGATCAATACGCTACCCGATGCACGCAAGGTTAAATGGGTGCTGGATGTCGATCCCATCGAGGGATAACCCCTCACGATGCGAGGCGGATCGTAAAATTAAAGATCCATCACACTTTTTATGAAAATTCTGTAACCGCTTCCATTCACTATCTGATAAAAATGTTTCAGATGAAGGTTATCCAGGGACGAGTCTGTGCCAGCAGCTCTCTGGCGAGGAGAAAGAGTGAAACCGAATAAGCAGGTTGCCGCCGCTACGATGAAAGATGTTGCTCTGAAGGCGAAAGTCTCAACGGCAACCGTATCCCGCGCATTAATGAACCCGGACAAAGTCTCGCAGTCAACCCGTAACAAGGTTGAGCAGGCAGCGCTGGAAGTGGGATATCTACCCCAATCAATGGGACGTAACGTTAAGCGTAATGAGTCACGTACCATTCTGGTGATTGTGCCGGATATCTGCGATCCGTTTTTTAGCGAAGTGATTCGTGGCATCGAAGTGACTGCCGCAGAACAGGGATACCTGGTGCTTATTGGCGACTGCGCGCACCAGAACCAGCAGGAAAAGACGTTTCTTAACCTCATTATCACCAAGCAGATCGATGGCATGGTACTGCTCAGCTCGCGCCTGCCGTTTGATGCCAGCGTGGAAGAACAGCGCAATTTACCGCCGATGGTCATGTCGAACGAGTTCGCGCCAGAGCTGGAACTCCCTACCGTGCACATTGATAACCTCACCGCCGCCTTTAATGCGATGAATTATCTGCTGGAACTGGGGCATAAACGCATTGGCTGTATCGCCGGACCCGAAGATATGCCGCTGTGCCATTACCGTCTGCAAGGCTACGTTCAGGCATTACGTCGCAGCGGAATTACGGTCGATCCGCATTTCATCGCGCGCGGTGACTTTACCTATGAAGCGGGAGCCAATGCGTTGAAGCAGCTCCTTGAACTACCGCAGCCTCCTACCGCTGTCTTTTGTCACAGCGACGTCATGGCGCTGGGCGCACTCTCTTACGCCAAACGTCAGGGTCTGAAAGTCCCTGATGATTTATCCATTATTGGCTTTGATAACATTTCGCTCACGGAATTTTGTGATCCACCCCTGACAACCGTCGCACAGCCGCGTTTCGATATCGGACGTGAAGCTATGCTGTTACTGCTCGATCAATTACAAGGGCAGAGCGTCAGCAGTGGCTCACGTTTACTGGACTGCGAGCTTATTATTCGGGGTACTACCCGGGCACTGACGTAAAGTAAAGTGCTTTCGGACTCCCCTGTCTGGTCAAAGGCCCGTCGCTTAAGTAACATGGCGGGCTGACGAACGAATAAATACAGCGAAACGATAGTGGCACAACGAGATTATGTACGTCGCGGCCAACCGGCACCTTCGCGGCGCAAGAAGAGCACATCACGGAAAAAACAACGCAATACGCCTGCGGTATCGCCCGCAATGGTTGCTATTGCTGCAGCCGTACTCGTGACCTTTATCGGTGGTCTGTACTTCATTACGCATCACAAGAAAGAAGAGTCCGAAACGCTGCAAAACCAGAAAGTCACCGGTAATGGCATTCCGCCAAAACCGGAAGAGCGCTGGCGATACATCAAAGAGCTGGAAAGCCGTCAGCCTGGCGTACGTGCGCCTACCGAACCGTCTGCGGGCGGCGAGGTGCTGAATGCCGATCAGCTAACCAATGAGCAGCGCCAGCTATTGGCGCAAATGCAGGCTGATATGCGTCAACAGCCGACACAGCTCAACGAAGTACCGTGGAACGAGCAAACGCCTGAACAGCGCCAACAAACGCTGCAGCGTCAGCGTCAGGTGCAACAGCAGCAGTGGAATAACGCACAGCAGCAGGCTCAGCAGCCGCGTCCACGGGCAACAGAACAGCCGTATCAGCAGCAGCAAACGCGTACAGCACAAGCCGCGCCGGTACAGCAGCCGAAAGCGCAGCCAAAACCGGCGGCGCAACAGCCGTATCAGGATCTGCTGCAAACGCCTGCGCATACCACCGCCGCTCAGCCGAAAACGCAACCGGCCGCGCCAATAACGAATGAAACGCAACCGCCAAAACAGACGGCGGAGAAAAAAGATGAACGCCGCTGGATGGTTCAGTGCGGGTCATTTAAAGGCGCTGAGCAGGCAGAAACCGTGCGCGCGCAGCTGGCCTTTGAAGGGTTCAACTCGCGTATTACCACCAATAACGGCTGGAATCGTGTGGTCATTGGTCCGGTCAAAGGCAAAGAGAATGCCGACAACACCATCAGCCGCCTGAAGGTTGCTGGTCACACAAACTGCATTCGACTCGCCACTGGGGGTTGAAACCCCCAAAATCCCCCCCATCTATACTTGCATTACGCCCCGCATCCTGTGCGGGGCCTGTATTCTGCATTTGTAACCAAGGGGTCTGCTCGTGACAACAATAGTAAGCGTACGCCGTAACGGCCATGTGGTAATCGCCGGTGATGGTCAGGCCACACTGGGTAACACCGTAATGAAAGGCAACGTGAAGAAAGTCCGCCGTCTGTATAACGACAAAGTCATTGCGGGCTTTGCGGGCGGTACTGCGGATGCATTCACGCTGTTCGAACTGTTCGAACGCAAGCTGGAAATGCACCAGGGTCACCTGGTGAAAGCGGCCGTTGAACTGGCAAAAGACTGGCGTACCGACCGTATGCTGCGCAAACTCGAAGCGCTGCTGGCCGTCGCAGATGAAACTGCATCGCTCATCATCACCGGTAACGGCGACGTCATCCAGCCAGAAAACGATCTGATTGCTATCGGCTCCGGCGGTCCCTACGCCCAGGCTGCTGCACGCGCTCTGCTTGAAAATACCGAGCTTGGCGCACGCGAGATTGCTGAGAAAGCGTTGGATATTGCAGGGGATATCTGCATTTATACCAACCACTTCCATACCATCGAAGAATTGAACTCCAAAGCGTAAGGATCCCCCATGTCTGAAATGACCCCACGCGAAATTGTCAGCGAACTGAACAAACACATCATCGGCCAGGATAACGCTAAGCGTTCCGTGGCGATCGCCCTGCGTAACCGCTGGCGTCGTATGCAGCTCAACGAAGAGTTGCGTCATGAAGTCACGCCGAAAAACATTCTGATGATTGGCCCGACCGGTGTCGGTAAAACCGAAATCGCCCGTCGTCTGGCAAAACTGGCCAACGCGCCGTTCATCAAAGTTGAAGCAACAAAATTCACCGAAGTCGGCTATGTTGGTAAAGAAGTAGATTCCATCATCCGCGATCTGACCGACGCTGCCATTAAGATGGTCCGCGTGCAGGCAATCGAGAAAAACCGCTTCCGTGCCGAAGAGATGGCGGAAGAGCGCATTCTCGACGTGCTGATCCCACCAGCTAAAAATAACTGGGGGCAGTCAGAGCAGCCGCAGGAACCTTCTGCAGCGCGTCAGGCATTCCGTAAAAAACTGCGTGAAGGCCAGCTGGATGATAAAGAGATCGAAATCGATCTCGCCGCCGCACCGATGGGCGTTGAAATTATGGCGCCTCCAGGAATGGAAGAGATGACCAGCCAGCTGCAGTCCATGTTCCAGAACCTGGGCGGTCAGAAGCAAAAACCGCGTAAGCTGAAAATCAAAGACGCGATGAAGCTGCTGATTGAAGAAGAAGCGGCCAAACTGGTGAACCCGGAAGAGCTGAAACAAGAAGCTATCGACGCCGTTGAGCAGCACGGGATCGTGTTTATCGACGAAATCGACAAAATCTGTAAGCGCGGCGAATCCTCCGGCCCGGACGTGTCCCGTGAAGGCGTACAGCGCGACCTGCTGCCGCTGGTTGAAGGCTGCACGGTCTCCACCAAGCACGGCATGGTGAAAACAGATCACATTCTGTTTATCGCTTCTGGTGCATTCCAGGTAGCCAAACCGTCCGACCTGATCCCAGAACTGCAGGGTCGTCTGCCGATTCGTGTCGAGCTGCAGGCGCTGACCACCAGCGATTTTGAGCGTATCCTTACCGAACCGAATGCCTCCATCACCGTCCAGTACAAAGCGCTGATGGCGACTGAAGGTGTGGACATCAACTTCACTGAATCCGGTATTAAACGCATTGCCGAAGCGGCCTGGCAGGTTAACGAAACCACCGAAAACATCGGTGCACGTCGTCTGCATACCGTTCTGGAACGTCTGATGGAAGATATTTCCTATGATGCGAGCGATTTGAACGGCCAAAGCATCACAATTGATGCCGAATATGTGAGCAAACATCTGGATGCGCTGGTCGCAGATGAAGATCTGAGCCGTTTTATCCTATAATCGCGTTCAATGCATTTTCATCACTGTTGATGGGGCTGATAAAGCCCCATTTTTATTGGCGCTAAATATGACTGAACAACAACAAATTAGCCGCTCACAAGCCTGGCTGGAAAGTTTACGACCTAAGACCTTACCGCTCGCCTTCGCGGCGATCATCGTCGGTACGGCATTAGCATGGTGGCAAGGATACTTCGATCCGCTGGTTGCTCTGCTGGCATTGATTACGGCAGGACTGCTGCAAATTCTGTCCAATCTCGCTAACGACTATGGCGATGCCGTTAAAGGCAGCGACAAACCCGACCGTATTGGACCGCTGCGCGGTATGCAAAAAGGGGTCATCACCCAACAGCAGATGAAGCGCGCGCTGATCGTCACCGTGGTGCTGATCTGTCTGTCCGGGCTGGCCCTGGTTGCTGTAGCCTGTCACACGCTGGCGGATTTTGTCGGTTTCCTGGTGCTCGGCGGTCTGTCGATTATCGCCGCGATCACCTACACCGTGGGTAATCGCCCTTACGGATATATCGGCCTGGGCGATATTTCTGTGCTGGTATTCTTCGGCTGGCTCAGCGTAATGGGAAGTTGGTATCTGCAGGCGCATACGTTGATTCCAGCGCTGATTCTGCCTGCCACCGCCTGCGGCCTGCTGGCAACCGCCGTGCTCAACGTCAACAACCTGCGCGATATCAACAGCGACAGAGAGAACGGCAAGAACACGCTGGTCGTACGTTTAGGTGCTGTCAATGCCCGCCGCTACCACGCCTGTCTGCTGATGGGCACGCTGGTCTGTCTGGCACTGTTCAACCTGTTCTCACTGCAAAGCCTGTGGGGATGGCTGTTTATCCTCGCCGCTCCGCTGCTGATCAAACAGGCTCGCTATGTAATGCGCGAGATGGACCCGGCTGCAATGCGTCCGATGCTGGAACGCACCGTAAAAGCGGCATTGTTAACTAACCTGCTGTTTGTCGTTGGAATTTTCTTAAGTCAGTGGTCTCTTTAACTGACAAATATCAATTAACAATTGATGATTTTGCCAACAGTACACATAGCGCGATATACTAAAAATTCTCGCAGCAACTGAACGTTAAGCCTATGAAATACGATACATCCGAGCTTTGTGACATCTATCAGGAAGATGTCAACGTCGTGGAACCGCTGTTCTCTAACTTTGGAGGACGGTCGTCGTTTGGCGGACAAATCATCACGGTAAAATGTTTCGAGGACAACGGGTTGCTGTACGATCTGCTCGAACAAAACGGCCGTGGTCGCATTCTGCTGGTCGATGGCGGCGGTTCTGTCCGTCGTGCGCTGGTCGATGCCGAACTGGCACGGCTGGCCGTACAGAATGAATGGGAAGGTCTGGTCATCTACGGCTCAGTACGCCAGGTAGACGATCTGGAAGAACTGGATATCGGCATTCAGGCGATTGCCGCTATTCCGGTAGGTGCCTCAGGTGAAGGCATTGGGGAAAGCGATGTACGCGTCAACTTCGGTGGCGTGACGTTCTTCTCCGGCGACCACCTGTACGCCGATAACACCGGGATAATCCTCTCCGAAGACCCGCTCGATATCGAGTAAGCGAAAAAGGCCATCAGCAATTTTGATGGCCTTTTTTTCATTCATTTGATTCGTAATGAATGACTTTAATATCATACTTTTTATATTTTTCTTCGACAACGATACTCATCGTCTCACGACTGACAGGATAAGTTTCGATATAAGCATTTAATTTATCCTCAGCTATCTGAATGCCACTCTTTTGTATCCCGGTAAAAATTATCTCACTGCGTTGAAGATGACTACCATCATCTGCATAGCTTACAAAAAACCAGTCGTTAGATATCCTTGGAGCCTGTTTAAGAGGTTTCGGTGTTAGCAGATGATAAAATAATAAATTCTGCTGAGTGTAGATTTTTTCTGTATAGATGCTCACCATAAAATGACAATAAAATAGCGCAATAAAAAGCATAAACACAATAATAAAACCTGATCTCCTGGATTTCATATGTGAAGTTCCCGAACATAATCAGGATTAGCAATAGGTCTTATTACATCCATAAATAAAGGTAATTCACCCGAATAGGGTTCATGTCTCTTATCTTTATTGATAGGGTCAGGAAACAGTAACGGAATAACACTTTTATTCTTAAACTCACCAACTGGGCCATAGAAGTCCCAGATTCGATAAGCCTTTTCTTTCGAGCATATCTGAAGGTAAGAGGTGTAATCTGCATAATTTACCGCTTGGTAAAAACCAAATAGATTTGAGACCAAATCTTCAGCACTATAACCACTATCCGTTAAATAAACATAAGGCCAAAAGTCCTGTAAGGACTCAAAGCGATGTGACGTACCTAAGAATATCGATAAAGCAATACCTTGTAAGGTTCGCTCCTGCAATCCTCGGCGCACCATAAATCTACGATATATACCAGTATTGATATTTATGCCATGAATGTTTTTGGACATACTTTGATGATAATTCACTTCATAAAACTCACTATCACCACCACGAGGCCTTGTCATTTCAAACCATAATTTTTCAGCCCCTGCCGGATTAGCATGGCCTAAATCAATCCATCCTAAATTATCTGTATAGATAAGACCATATCTAATATCTCTGGTGATAAGTCGATCCGAATCATCAATAATATCGTTTCTTTTTGTCATATCGTATTCTTTGATATTTAAAAAATACGATATCCTAATCTCTACATAGCAAAAAGGCATCCATTATGGATGCCTTTTTCAAGAAATCAGAATTAGACTTCTTCCATACGACCCAGCAGGGCATGCAGACGATCCTGCCAGCCGCTCTGCTGTTCTTTCAGGCTATTGTTCTCACGCTCCAGTTCTTCACGCTGCTGCTGTGCAGTCTGAACTTCCTGCGACAGTGAGTTGTTCTTTTCTTTCAGCTCTTCGATTTCCATCTGCAACAGCGTGATGGTATCAATCGCCTGCTGTACTTTTGCTTCCAGTTTCTCAAACACTTCTAATGACATCGTCATACCTCTCCTGAATTGCAAGGCGTTGATGGATAAAAATCCTCGTCCCGATAACCGGCGACGCCTTAATAAAAACGAGCGCACTCTACTTAACACCGATTGTATGAAGCCGCGTCATCCCTGTCCAGCGGCATCCCGCGCAGATTGCGGTTTGCAACACTTTTAGTCTTTCTCCTGGTGACATTACTGTCATAACTCTTAAGTGTTAACAGGTTGATCAGTGAAATGATTCAGCTCACACTATTTTTGTATAACAAATACCTCACAATGGCGCGAAAACGCTCATTTTGTTGATGCAGTACACACATTTTAATTTCGATATTTCTCGTTTTTGCGCGTTAACGATAAATTAACAGTGTGCCTACCGGCTCCGGGGATGTCAGTGACCTTCTCGCACACAATAAACATTAAACTCTCTTCAGGATCCGATTATGAGTCAAACATCAACCTTAAAAGGCCAGTGCATTGCTGAATTCCTCGGTACCGGGTTGTTGATTTTCTTCGGTGTGGGCTGTGTCGCTGCACTTAAAGTGGCTGGGGCTACTTTCGGTCAGTGGGAAATCAGTGTCATCTGGGGTCTGGGGGTAGCGATGGCTATCTATCTGACCGCAGGCGTTTCTGGTGCACACCTGAATCCCGCGGTAACCATCGCACTCTGGCTGTTCGCCTGTTTTGATAAACGCAAAGTTGTTCCTTTTATTATTTCGCAAATTGCCGGCGCCTTTTGCGCAGCGGCACTGGTTTACGGGCTTTATTACAATCTTTTCCTCGATTTCGAACAAACTAACCATATCGTACGCGGCAGTACCGAAAGCCTGGGTCTGGCAGGTACTTTCTCCACCTATCCGAACCCGCATATCAATTTTGTGCAGGCCTTCGCGGTTGAAATGGTCATTACCGCTATTCTAATGGGGCTGATTCTGGCTCTGACCGACGATGGTAACGGTGTACCTCGTGGTCCGCTGGCACCACTGCTGATCGGCTTGTTGATTGCCGTTATTGGTGCTTCCATGGGTCCGCTGACAGGTTTTGCGATGAACCCGGCACGTGACTTCGGACCGAAACTCTTCGCCTGGATGGCCGGATGGGGTGAGATTGCCTTCACGGGTGGTCGCGATATCCCTTACTTCCTGGTTCCGGTGTTTGGCCCGATTACCGGCGCGATTTTGGGCGCATGGGCATATCGCAAACTGATTGGTCGTCATTTACCGTGCGATGTCTGCGCGATTGAAGAAAAAGACGTTGCGGCCAACACTCAACAAAAAGCTTCACAGTAATGTGACTACGGGACAAAAAATTATGACTGAAAAAAAATATATCGTTGCGCTCGACCAGGGCACCACCAGCTCCCGCGCGGTCGTAATGGACCACGATGCGAATATCGTTGCCGTTTCACAGCGCGAATTCGAACAAATTTACCCGAAAGCAGGTTGGGTAGAACATGACCCGATGGAAATTTGGGCGACCCAAAGCTCCACGCTGGTAGAAGTTCTGGCGAAAGCCGATATCAGTTCCGATGAAATTGCAGCGATCGGTATTACCAACCAGCGTGAAACCACCATTGTCTGGGAACGCGAAACCGGTAAACCTATCTATAACGCGATTGTGTGGCAGTGTCGTCGTACCGCGGATATCTGCGAAAAGCTCAAGCGCGACGGTATGGAAGAGTACATCCGTAATAATACAGGTCTGGTCATTGACCCGTACTTCTCCGGCACCAAAGTGAAGTGGATCCTCGACCACGTAGAAGGCTCACGTGAGCGCGCTCGTCGCGGCGAACTGCTGTTCGGTACCGTAGATACCTGGCTTATCTGGAAAATGACGCAGGGACGTGTACACGTCACGGATTACACCAACGCCTCACGTACCATGCTGTTCAACATCCACTCCCTGGACTGGGATGACACGATGCTGGATGCGCTGGATATTCCGCGTGCAATGCTGCCGGAAGTACGTCGTTCTTCTGAAGTGTACGGCCAAACCAACATCGGTGGTAAAGGCGGCATTCGTATTCCTATCTCCGGTATCGCTGGTGACCAGCAGGCGGCGCTGTTTGGCCAGCTGTGCGTGAAGGAAGGGATGGCGAAAAATACTTACGGTACCGGCTGCTTCATGCTGATGAACACCGGCGAGAAAGCCGTTAAGTCCGAAAACGGACTGCTGACCACCATCGCCTGCGGACCGACCGGGGAAGTGAACTACGCGCTGGAAGGTGCGGTATTTATGGCTGGCGCATCTATCCAGTGGCTGCGTGATGAAATGAAACTCATCAGCGATGCGTTCGACTCCGAATATTTCGCCACCAAAGTGAAAGACACCAACGGCGTTTACGTCGTTCCCGCATTTACTGGCCTGGGCGCACCATACTGGGACCCGTATGCTCGCGGCGCCATCTTTGGTCTGACCCGTGGGGTAAACTCCAACCACATCATCCGTGCCACGCTTGAGTCTATTGCATATCAGACTCGTGATGTTCTGGAAGCAATGCAGGCTGACTCCGGTATTCGCCTGCACGCCCTGCGCGTTGATGGCGGTGCGGTCGCCAATAACTTCCTGATGCAGTTCCAGTCCGACATTCTCGGCACGCGCGTTGAGCGCCCGGAAGTCCGCGAAGTCACCGCATTGGGTGCGGCATACCTGGCCGGTCTGGCAGTAGGCTTCTGGCAGAATCTGGATGAGCTGCAGGAAAAAGCGGTCATCGAGCGTGAATTCCGCCCAGGCATCGAAACCACCGAACGTAACTTCCGTTACAGCGGCTGGAAAAAAGCGGTCAAACGCGCCATGGCATGGGAAGATCACGACGAGTAATACGTCATAGCCGGATGGCAACTGTGCCTTATCCGGCAATATCTTCGTGCGGGGGCAACCCCGCACACACATCAATAATCTCGCCCCCTCCCCTGTGCTATACTTCGCGCCATTCCTTTCAGCTACGAGTTTGCAATGAGACGAGAACTTGCCATTGAATTTTCACGCGTGACCGAAGCGGCCGCGCTGGCTGGCTATAAATGGCTGGGCCGCGGCGACAAAAATACCGCTGACGGCGCGGCGGTAAACGCCATGCGTATTATGCTCAACCAGGTCAACATTGACGGCACCATCGTGATTGGCGAGGGTGAGATCGATGAAGCACCGATGCTGTTTATCGGTGAGAAAGTCGGGACCGGTCTTGGTGATGCGGTCGACATCGCCGTCGATCCTATCGAAGGCACACGCATGACGGCAATGGGTCAGGCAAACGCGCTGGCCGTACTGGCTGTTGGCGATAAAGGCTGCTTCCTGAACGCGCCAGACATGTACATGGAAAAGCTGATTGTCGGCCCAGGCGCAAAAGGGTCTATCGACCTGAACCTGTCGCTGGAAGCCAACCTGCAGAACGTTGCCGCTGCACTCAATAAGCCGCTGAGTGAACTGACCGTCACCATTCTGGCCAAGCCACGCCATGATGAAACAATCGCCGAAATGCAAAAATTGGGCGTGCGCGTCTTTGCTATTCCAGACGGTGACGTTGCTGCCTCCATTCTGACCTGCATGCCAGACAGTGAAGTTGACGTGCTGTACGGCATTGGCGGCGCACCGGAAGGCGTCGTTTCGGCCGCCGTTATCCGCGCGCTGGACGGTGACATGCAGGGCCGTTTGCTGGCACGTCATGACGTCAAAGGCGACAGCGAAGAAAACCGTCGCATTGGCGAACAGGAACTGGCTCGTTGCGCCGCCATGGGCATTGAAGCGGGCAAAGCGCTGCGCCTCGATGAAATGGCGCGTAGCGACAACGTCATTTTCTCTGCCACCGGCATCACCAAAGGCGATTTGCTGGAAGGGATTAGCCGCAAAGGTAATATCGCGACCACCGAAACGCTGCTGATCCGCGGTAAATCACGTACGATCCGCCGCATTCAGTCGATTCACTACCTCGATCGCAAAGATCCCGATGTGCAGGCGCACATCCTGTAATTGATTTGATCAATAGAGCCTTCCAGCCCATATGGGCTGGAAATCTTTCGTCCAACGAACGAAGATAAGGCAATCAAAGCAGACAGGAGAGAACCATGGCAGATTGGGTAACAGGCAAAGTCACGAAGGTACAGAACTGGACCGATGCCCTGTTTAGTTTGACCGTGCGAGCTCCGGTTCTTCCTTTCACTGCAGGTCAATTCACCAAGCTTGGCCTTGAGATCGAGGGCGAGCGCGTCCAGCGCGCCTATTCTTACGTCAATGCCCCTGATAACCCCGATTTAGAGTTTTATCTGGTGACGGTTCCCGACGGCAAACTCAGCCCTCGTCTGGCAGCACTGAAGCCTGGCGATGAAGTCCAGGTGGTGAGTGAAGCTGCTGGTTTCTTCGTGCTGGATGAAGTCCCCGATTGCGACACGCTGTGGATGCTGGCAACCGGCACGGCTATCGGCCCATACTTGTCGATTCTACAATTAGGCAACGACCTGGATCGCTTCAAAAATCTGGTGCTGGTCCACGCCGCGCGCTATGCCGCCGATTTGAGCTATCTGCCGTTGATGCAGGCGCTGGAAAAGCGCTACGAAGGTAAATTACGCATCCAGACGGTAGTCAGCCGTGAAACCGTGGCAGATTCGCTGACCGGGCGTGTACCGGCGCTAATTGAAAGCGGTGAACTGGAAAAAGCGGTCGGGCTACCAATGGATAAAGAAACCTGTCATGTGATGCTGTGCGGAAACCCGCAGATGGTACGCGACACGCAGCAGTTGCTGAAGGACACCCGGCAGATGACCAAACACCTGCGCCGCCGACCAGGCCATATGACCGCAGAGCACTACTGGTAAGAACGTTTCAATGCCCGGTTAACACCCGGGCATTTTGCCGGATGGCGCTTATCCGGCCTACGAGTCAGCCCTGAACTTTACGTCCTGCGTATCCTTACCATATTTATTTGCGTCCTGGGTGCCGATGAACGCACCCAGATCGATAAGCATGCCGACCAGAATCAACGTTGGAACAAAGCGGCCTACCGCCCATTGCCAGACGCCGGGTAACATCGCCCAATTTCCGGCCAGCAGCATCCACGCAAGAATCATCAACAGCGCCCACGCTCCAGAACGCCCACGGTCATGCAGACGTTTTACCGTCACTGCCGCCGTTGGCCATAGCAGACACACCAGACAAAAAGCCGCGGTCTGAATATCGAGTAATTGTTTGCTCGCCAGCGAAAACAAAACCAGCATGCCGACGATCCATAGGCCAATCCAAATCCAGAAATCACGGCGCCCGATGCGCCCTTTAAATGAGAATAACCACTGCTGTATGGTCATGTAAGTTCCTTTATTATTACCTTCCAGAACAGTTTACCCTTTTGACAAGCTCGACGGTTACCGTTTTAATCGTGAGCAGTGAGAATGAAAGGTACGATTGATGAAGCACGGATTTACACTGTTTTTATTATTGTTTTCAGCCTTAACCGCCAGCCCTGCGGCATTGGCGGAAGAGCCATCGACGGCAACCACAGCCCCCTATTTACTGGCGGGCGCGCCGACCTTTGACCTGTCGATTAGCCAGTTTCGCGAAAACTTTAATACACAGAATCCGAAGCTTATCCTGAATGAGTTCCGCGCCATCGACAGCAGTCGCGATCGGGCAAATCTCACCCGCGCGGCCAGCAAAATCAATGAAAACCTGTATGCGTCTTCCGCCCTTGAGCGCGGTACCCTGAAAATCAAAAGCATGCAGATAACCTGGTTACCAATTCAGGGACCAGAGCAAAAGGCAGCTAAAGCGAAAGCGCTGGAATACATGACCGCCGTCATCCGCACCGTCGCACCGCTACTGACGAAGGAACAGAGCCAGAAAAAGCTACAAAAACTGCTCGCCGCAGGCAAAGGTAAGCACTATTACGCCGAAACAGAAGGCGCAATTCGCTATGTCGTGGCAGATAACGGTGAAAAGGGGCTGACCTTCGCTGTTGAACCGATTAAGCTGGCTCTATCTGAAAACCTCGAAGGGTCGAATTCCCCCTAAATTATTCACGTTTCAGGAAGGCGGCGACGCAACGAATCCCCAGGAGCTTACATCAGTAAGTGACTGGGGTGAGAGAGTACAGCCAACGCACCTGCAACGTGGAGAATGACGGGGAAATGACAAAAAGCAAAGCCTTTCGGGGGATGAATCTCTATACTGTTTCACAGACCATGCTGCCCTGAGGGGCGGCCATATTCCTTAATTCGCTGACAAGCGTGGAGAAATGAAATGCGACATCCTTTAGTGATGGGTAACTGGAAACTGAACGGCAGCCGCCACATGGTAAACGAACTGGTTGCTAATCTGCGTAAAGAACTGGCTGGCGTTGCTGGCTGTGCAGTAGCGATTGCTCCGCCGGAAATGTATATCGACCTGGCGAAACACGCCGCTGCCGGTAGCCACATCATTCTGGGCGCGCAGAACGTTGACCTGAACCTGTCTGGCGCATTCACTGGTGAAACAAGTGCTGAAATGCTGAAAGACATCGGCGCACAGTACATCATTATCGGTCACTCTGAGCGTCGTACTTACCACAAAGAATCTGACGAGCTGATCGCTAAAAAATTCGCCGTGCTGAAAGAGCAGGGTCTGACTCCAGTTCTGTGCATCGGTGAAACCGAAGCAGAAAACGAAGCGGGCAAAACTGAAGAAGTTTGTGCACGTCAGATCGACGCGGTTCTGAAAACTCAGGGCGCGGCAGCATTCGAAGGCGTCGTTATCGCTTACGAACCAGTATGGGCTATCGGTACCGGTAAATCTGCAACTCCTGCTCAGGCTCAGGCTGTTCACAAATTTATTCGTGACCACATTGCTAAAGCTGACGCGAAAATCGCTGAGCAAGTAATCATCCAGTACGGCGGTTCTGTAAACGCGGCTAACGCGGCAGAACTGTTTGCTCAGCCGGACATCGACGGTGCGCTGGTTGGTGGTGCTTCTCTGAAAGCAGACGCCTTCGCCGTCATCGTTAAAGCAGCAGAAGCCGCTAAACAGGCTTAAGTTGTTAAGGCGGGAGGAGCACTCCTCCCGCTGTATTAACTACCAGTATCCCAACCAGTGCCACCAGAAGGCGCCGGTCACCCCCCAAATGGTCAGGTTGACCACACTCATCACCAGGCCCGTTTTCCACCACTCCGCCAGCGTGACATAGCCCGAACCAAAGATGATCGGCGCAGTACCCGTGCCATAGTGCGTGAGCGACATCATCAGGGAGGAGGAGAAACCGAGCATTAAACCAAGCAATGCTGGCGGCGCGCCGAGGCCTAATCCTGCGGCGAAGAACGCAGCGAACATAGCCGTAATATGCGCAGTAGTGCTGGCGAAAAAGTAGTGCGAGTAGACGTAAAGCAGAATCAACAGCAGCGTTGCAACACTCCAGTGCACGCCAAGATGGTCGATTGCACTACCAACGCTGGTTGCCAGCCATCCCACCAATCCCAGTTTGCTGAGAAAATCCGCCATCATCACCAGCGCGGCAAACCAGACTATCGTATCCCATGCCCCGCGGCATTTAAGAATGTCATCCCAGCTCAATACGCCCGCCATCAATAGAATCGACAAACCAATTAACGCGGCGCTAGTGGGGTTTACGCTCCAGGCACTGCCCATCAGCATCGCTGGAACACCCGCCCACAGGCAGAGCAGCAAAATGAACACTGCCAGGGTAATTTTTTCTGCCAGTGATAGTGGACCCAGCGCATCCAGTTTTTGCCGCGCGAACTGCGGCGCATTTGGCGTGCGCGTGATAGCTGGCGGATAGAGCCACCAGATTACAATCGGCATGACAACCAGTGATACCAGAGCAGGAAGAAGCGCCGCAATAGCCCACATTCCCCAGGTCATGTTCAGCACGCCATCCGTCCCCTTCGTCAAAAAGCTGACGATTAACGGGTTAGGTGCGGTCGCGGTGATGAACATTGCCGAGCTGATCGGGTTAATGTTGTAGTTCACCAGCGCGAGATAACGGCCCGTTGAGCCATTCTCGGCATGGCCTGGCTGCGAGCCGAGGCTTTCCGCAATCGCCCGCATTACCGGGTGGATAATGCCGCCTCCACGCGCGGTATTGCTTGGCGTTACGGGTGCAATTAGCGTTTCCGCAAGGGTTAATGCCCACGCAATACCCAGCGTTCTTTTACCAAATAGCGCAATAAACCCGTAGCCAATACGCGCTCCCAGGCCAGTCTTTAACAGACTTTGCGACAGCATAATGGATAAACCAATCAGCCAGATTAACTGGTTCGAAAAGCCACTCAACGCATCGTTCAGTGCGGCCGAGGGTTTACCGGGGTTAGTGACGCCGGTCATCGCCACCAGCATAATCGCCACAACCGCAATGGCGCCAATGGGCATGGCTTTACCGATAATCGCTGCGATCGTACCAATAAACAGTGCCAGCAGGTGCCACGCTTGCGGGGTTACGTCAGGAGGACACGGGATAACAAACCAGATGGTCAGCGTAATCACGAGCGAGATGATGGCAGGCCAACAGCGGATAGGGGTCAAACTGTCCATGAATCAATCCTTGAGTTTCCAGTGCGCAAATCTGCGCCCCGGTATTAACCGCCATCAGCCCAAATAAAACAATTCATCATCTCACAAAACATAAAATTAACATTTTGATACAGCTACAGTTTTCCTAACACCGTAAACCAGGCGTAATCCAGCGGCAGAAGAATCAAATACGTTGCCGCCGCCAGTGCGATACACAGCAGCATCCCCGCCCTTGCAGGTACTTTCCCGAGCGCCATCGCCACCACGATCGGTGAAGCCTGATACGGCAACAGTGGCGTGGAATAACCCAGCACCTGGATCATAATCACCGACAGCAGCGGGAATCCTGTCGCATCGGCAAAACTTTGCGCCAACGTGGTATACAGCGCCGGAACACCGTTCGCCGTCATAATAAAATTAAGCGCTGTGGTAATACCGGTCAGCGCGAGGAAACTGGTAAACGGCTTTTCCGCATCCAGCGGCATCACCTGTAACAGCGCTTCGCCAACAGCGCTACCAATACCGGTCTGCGTGACGGTGATCGCCAGCCCCAGAATACCCGCCACATAAATACAGGTACGAATGTTGACCCCAGTGGAAAACTCGTCGCCATTGATAAAGCCAACCCGTGGTAGCAATGTGATAACTGCCGCCGCCAGCCCGGTCCACGCGGGGCCAATGCCGTGCCAGCTTTCGCTTACCCACAAGAACAGCACCACCGCTAACATCCAGGCTAGACGTTTTTCATCCCGGCTCATCGGCTCCGGCGGCGTGAGATCGCGCGGCGCATGCGGCTTGCCAGGGAACAACCAGCAGATAAGCACAATGAGCACCGCGCCTTTAAGCCAACCCAGAACCGGCGTATGCAGCAGCAAATAGGGAAGATAATTGAGGTGGATGCCGTAAGAGCCTTCCGCCGCGCCGCTCATCACCAGATTCGGTACGTTAGCGGGTAAAATCGTCGCAGAAAGCTGGAACGTCCCAAACCCGACGGCCAGTGCCAGACCATACCAGGCGCGCGTGCCGTCGTTAATTCCAGCCCGTTTCGCCATCGCCGCGACAATCGGCATCAGCAGCGCAATGCGGCCCATGTTGGATGGCATCACAAATGCCAGCGCGTAACTCAGCAGCACTACGCTCGCCACCATTAACGGCCAGGAATCAGTCAACCTCGATGACAGCGCCCTCGCCGCCCTGTCCGCCAGCCCCGTTTTACGAATCGCGATACCCAGTACAAAACCGCTAAACACCAGCCAGAATGCGGAGGACGCAAAGCCGCCAAAAATCACATCCGGTGGCGCGATTTTGGCGACCATCGCCACGGCAAAGAACAGCAGCGCCGTTATAAACTCCGGCAGCAGCGACGTAGCCCAGAGCAGAATGGTGATACCAACCACCAGAGAGGGGATAAACAGAGGGTGTGTAAGCCAGAGCGACATGCCTGTCTCCTGTTGTTTTTTTCAACAAGAATACGGGGACAGGCATGCGGAGTAAACGCCAGATTAGGTGGGGTTAACGCAGAATATCACATTGATGATCCTGAATTTCCTCAGCGGAGGCGAGATTCAGAGCCAGCAGATTGCGCTGAGTAGCCAGCAGGACAAAGGATTCGTCGCTCTGGCGCACCATCGCCAACGCATAGCTGCCCATATGCTCACGCGCATCCGGCACCTCTTCCGCCAGCATCATAAACGGGCTGCGTTGTGCCAGTTCATTTTCCGTGACGCGACGCGCCAGATATTCATGACCGCGCAGCCCACCCGGTAATGGTAGCCAGCGGGTGCTGATTTTCGCCAGGTTGTCATCCAGCTGCTTTCTGACATCGGTTCGCAGGCAGGAGATATGAATATGCAGGTGATTTTGCGTACGCCCGCTACGTGAATTAATGGTCAGAGAGACTGCTTTGTCAGGGATTTCCTGGCCGTATTTTTGGCTCATAAAGCTACGCGCCTGCCAGGCCAGCCAGAAAAAGTTCGGCGTGCCTGATTTCAACAGCAGCGGACTTTCCGTACCGTTGATCCGCCAGGTAGGCATCAACAGATATTGCAGTGGGCCGTTACGGTCTTTGAACACCACATATCCGGCATCCGGCTTTACTTCAGCGCATGGGGCGGGGTCCTGCTGCTGCAACTGGTGCGGCAGGCATTGCTGAAGAACGATCTGGCGTAATGCGTCCGGGTTGCCGGTGAATTTCCAGTACCCGATACCTGCAGCGGCGGCGACCACTATCACCGCCAGTAAAAGATAGCCTGCTTTTTTCATTACGCGTTTCCTGTATCCCATTGAAGGGCAAGAGTAACGCAAAACCATGACAAATAAAAAACCCGGTCGCGTTAGGCCACCGGGTCGGTAAATCACAGACTTATTTATCGTTTACTGATTTGGTCGAACGTACCGCCGTTAGAGAAGTGCTCTTTCTGCGCTTTCGTCCAGCCGCCAAACTCTTCGTCGATAGTGAACAGCTTCAGCTTCGGAAATGCGTTTTCGTATTTCTTCGCGACTTCTGCATCAGGTGGACGGTAGAAGTTTTTCGCTGCTATCTCCTGACCTTCCGGCGAGTAGAGATACTTCAGGTAGGCTTCCGCTACCGCCTTGGTGTCTTTCTTTTCCACCACTTTATCAACCACGGATACGGTCGGCTCCGCGAGGATAGATTCACTCGGGGTCACTATCTCGAATTTATCTTTGCCCAGCTCGTTCGTTGCCAACAGCGCTTCGTTTTCCCAGGCAATCAGCACATCACCGATACCACGTTCAACGAAGGTATTGGTTGAGCCACGTGCACCAGAATCGAGTACCTCAACGTTTTTATACAGGGCCTTCACAAAGTCTTGTGCCTTGGCCTGATCGTTGTTGTTGTGGTGCAGGGCATAGCCCCATGCCGCCAGATAGTTCCAGCGAGCTCCGCCGGAGCTTTTCGGGTTTGGCGTAATGACCGACACGCCCGGTTTGATTAAATCGTTCCAGTCATGAATTTGTTTGGGATTGCCTTTGCGGACCAGGAACACGATGGTGGAGGTGTAAGGCGCAGAATTATCCGGCAGGCGTTTAATCCAGTTTTTATCGATACGGCCACGTTCAGCAATGGCATCCACGTCGTAAGCAAGTGCCAGCGTCACAACATCGGCTTCAATACCGTTGATGACGGAAGTCGCCTGTTTACCCGAACCGCCGTGCGACTGGCGGATCACAACGTTGTCGCCCGTTTCCTGCTTCCAGTACGCGCTGAAGGCCTTATTGTACTGCTCGTACAGTTCACGCGTTGGATCGTACGACACGTTAAGTAACTGAATATCCTTTGCCAGAACGCTGGTCGATGCCAGCAATAATGTTAACCCTACGCCCCATTTTTTCATCGCCCAGCTCTCTTAGGTAGTGTTGTGATGAGCAAAGCGTGCCAGAAAGGAATCCAAACATTAAAGAATAAAAAAAGATTTGCTATAACTTGGGGGAATATATGGAGTCGAGTTTTTGCCTGATGGCGCTACGCTTATCAGGCCTACGATTTGCATCATGTAGGCCGGATAAGGCGCAAGCCGCCATCCGGCAATTGCAATTAGTACAGTTTTTTCGCGCAGTCCAGCCAGTCACCTTTGAACGGACGCTTCATGTTTTCGATAGCGTCGATGATGTCGTGGTGAACCAGCTGCTCGTTCTGAATACCTACGCAGCGACCGCCGTGACCTTCCAGCAGAAGTTCAATGGCATAGGCGCCCATACGGGATGCCAGGATACGGTCGTAAGGAACCGGGGAACCACCACGCTGAATGTGACCCAGTACGGTTGCACGCGTTTCACGACCCGTTTCTTTCTCAATGTAATGCGCCAGTTCGTCAACGTCACACATGTGTTCAGTGATCGCTACGATTGCGTGTTTTTTACCTTTCGCGATGCCCGCTTTGATTTCAGTAACCAAATCGTCACGGCTGAATTCCACTTCCGGAACCACCACGAACTCACAACCACCGGCAATTGCAGCCGCCAGGGTCAGGTCACCACAGTAGCGGCCCATCACTTCGACGATGGAAATGCGCTGGTGAGAAGAAGATGTATCACGCAGGCGGTCAATCGCTTCGACAACGGTACCCAGAGCGGTGAAGTAACCGATGGTGTAGTCGGTACCTTTGATATCGTTATCGATAGTGCCCGGCAGACCGATGCATGGGAAGCCCATTTCGGTCAGGCGTTTTGCACCCATGTAAGAACCGTCACCCCCGATAACAACCAGGGCGTCGATGCCACGCTTCTTCAGGTTTTCGATCGCCACCGCACGTACGTTTTCATCACGGAATTCCGGGAAGCGAGCAGAACCGAGGAAAGTACCGCCACGGTTGATCATGTCGGACACGCTGTAGCGGTCAAGCTGGACCATACGGTCTTCATACAAACCCAGGTAGCCATCATGGATCCCCATGACTTCCAGCCCTTCCGTCAACGCTGCACGTACAACACCACGGATTGCTGCGTTCATGCCCGGCGCATCACCGCCGCTTGTCAACACACCGATTTTCTTAATCATGACTACCTCTGAACTTTGGAATGCAAAATGAAATCTGCTGCCGGAAGTCGATTCCGCATATCGAAACGATCCAACGAATATGCAGATAGTATAACAATCACTTCCTGCTGAATTGATTCAGGTCAGGCCAAATGGTGGTAATTTATACACAAAATGCTGGCCCGGTTCACTTTTTTTACAACGAATTATGAAAGCTCAAACATCTTGCCTTCCTTGGGTACGACTGAACAGGGATCCTGATGAATGATGACATCCGATCCCGGGAAACGCCGTAAAATTGCCTGCTCAACCTGTTCAGCCACTAAATGCGCCTGAACGAGCGGCAGATTATCTTCCATTTCCAAATGAATCTGAATAAAGCGGGTCGGCCCTGACTGCCGCGTGCGAAGATCGTGAGCGCCGCTGACTCCAGGCCATGACGTCACGATATCAATAATTTCCTGACGTTCCTCATCGGGTAAAGCGCGATCCAGCAAAGATTGCACTGCCTCATACCCCATGCGTAATGCGCTATATAAAATATAGATGCCAATCCCGAGCGCAAACAAGGCATCTGCACGATGCCAGCCATACCATGCCAGCCCGAGCGCAATGAGAATCGCACCGTTCATCATAACATCAGACTGATAATGAAGCATATCTGCCCGAACGGCCTGACTTTGCGTGCGCTTCACTACCCAGCGCTGAAACGAGACCAGAATGATTGTACACACTAACGCAATGATGGTGACAACCACCCCAACGCCAGGATCTTTCATCGGCGTGGGTTGGATGAGATGCTGAATCCCGGTCAGGAATAAAAACAGCGCCGAACCAGAAATAAACATGCTTTGCGCCAACGCCGCCAGCGATTCCGCTTTTCCGTGTCCGAACGTATGCTCATCATCGGCCGGTTGCAGCGAATAGCGCACCACCAACAGGTTGGTTAACGACGCCGCGATGTCCACCAGAGAATCCACCAGTGCAGCCAGAATACTGACCGATCCGGTGTACCACCACGCGAAAATTTTGATCAAAAGTAACAGCGATGCCATCACGGTCGCCGCGATTGCCGCCCTGCTCACCAGCCGCCCATAGGTTTGATTCATAAACACTCCTGCCAGGATATGCCGCTAGTATAACGGATGAAGTAAAACAGTCAGGCAATAACCGAGGGACAAATTTTGGGCAAAAAAAACCCCCACATCATGTGGGGGAAGACAGGGATGGTGTCTATGGCAAGGAAAACAGGGTTACTACTGGGAACGTGAGTTGCTACTACTCAATAAATTCAACGATGAGCTTTTTTTCCAGTGCGCTACATCGCGCAGTTGCTCCATTCGTTGTTCATGTTTCTCATTTAAAACCGCTTGCTGCTCTGGCGTTAACAGGCGATACATCTGGTTGCGGATCCTGGCTATTTCAACCTGGCGGGCAACCTGTTCTTGCGCCATTCTTTCTGCCTGAGCGCGCACTGCGCTTTCATCAAATTTCTCTGCGGTGACAAGGCGATGCATTGTCTCCATTTCGCTAACATTAACAGGAGGCTGTTCGTGTCTTGCCTGCTGCATTAAATCTCGCATCTGTTGACGTTGATGTTCGGTTAAACTGATACCGTCAAACATGTGGCTCTGAACGCTGCGTTGCGATGAGCCTTCACCCAGGTGCCAGTGATCGCCTGTGACGACTTCAGCTGCATGGCTAAATGTACTGAGTGCCAGCGTTGAGGCCATGACGGCAGCGGTAACTTTGCCCATCACTTGCTCCCAAAATCTTTTCTGTCGCGATTCAACGAGAGACAGTTTACGATTCGGGCTGCAAACATGCGTCAGGGGGTGTAAAACAACGTAAAGTCATAGATTAGCGACGCCTGATGACGTAATTTCTGCCTCGGAGGTACGTAAACAATGAATAAAATCCTGTTAGTTGATGATGACCGAGAGCTGACTTCCCTGTTAAAGGAGTTGCTCGAAATGGAAGGTTTCGATGTGCTGGTTGCCTATGATGGGGAACAGGCGCTTGAGCTTCTGGATGACAGCATCGATTTACTTTTGCTCGACGTCATGATGCCGAAGAAAAACGGCATTGATACGCTGAAAGCACTTCGTCAGACACACCAGACACCTGTAATCATGCTGACCGCTCGCGGCAGCGAATTGGATCGCGTACTTGGCCTTGAGCTGGGCGCGGACGACTATTTACCTAAACCGTTTAACGACCGTGAACTGGTCGCGCGCATCCGCGCTATTCTACGTCGCTCACACTGGAGCGAACAGCAGCAGAACAGCGATAACGGCTCGCCGACGCTGGAAGTAGATGCGTTAAGCCTTAATCCGGGTCGCCAGGAAGCCAGCTTTGACGGGCAAATTCTGGAGTTAACCGGCACCGAATTCACCCTGCTCTATTTGCTGGCTCAGCATCTCGGTCAGGTGGTTTCGCGTGAGCACCTGAGCCAGGAAGTGCTGGGCAAACGCCTGACGCCTTTCGATCGCGCGATCGATATGCATATCTCGAACCTGCGTCGTAAGCTGCCAGAGCGTAAAGACGGACACCCGTGGTTTAAAACCCTGCGTGGTCGCGGCTACCTGATGGTCTCCGCTTCATGATAGGGAGCTTAACCGCACGCATCTTTGCCATCTTCTGGTTGACGCTGGCACTGGTGTTGATGTTGGTACTGATGTTACCCAAGCTCGACTCACGCCAGATGACCGAGCTACTGGACAGCGAGCAGCGCCAGGGGTTAATGATTGAGCAACACGTTGAAGCTGAACTGGCGAACGATCCACCCAACGATTTGATGTGGTGGCGTCGCTTGTTTCGGGCGATAGACAAGTGGGCGCCGCCAGGACAGCGGCTATTACTTGTTACGACGGAAGGACGCGTGATCGGCGCAGAACGCAACGAAATGCAGATCATTCGTAACTTTATTGGTCAGGCCGATAACGCCGACCATCCGCAAAAGAAAAAATACGGTCGCGTTGAGATGGTCGGGCCTTTCTCCGTCAGAGACGGTGAAGATAACTACCAGTTGTATCTCATACGACCTGCCAGCAGCTCACAATCTGACTTTATCAACCTGCTGTTCGACCGACCGCTGTTGTTGCTGATCGTCACCATGTTAGTCAGCTCACCGCTATTGCTTTGGCTTGCCTGGAGTCTGGCGAAACCGGCGCGTAAGTTGAAAAACGCGGCGGATGAAGTAGCTCAGGGTAACCTACGTCAACATCCTGAGCTGGAAGCCGGTCCGCAGGAGTTCCTGGCGGCAGGCGCAAGCTTTAACCAGATGGTGACGGCATTGGAACGGATGATGACCACACAGCAACGCCTGCTGTCGGACATCTCTCACGAGCTGAGAACACCGCTAACGCGTCTGCAACTGGGCACCGCTCTGCTGCGCCGTCGTAGCGGTGAGAGCAAAGAGCTGGAGCGCATTGAAACAGAAGCTCACCGACTGGACAGCATGATCAACGACCTGCTGGTGATGTCACGTAATCAGCAGAAAAACGCGCTGGTCAGCGAAACAGTGAAAGCTAATCAGCTTTGGGGTGAAGTGTTGGATAACGCCGCCTTTGAAGCTGAGCAGATGGGTAAATCACTCACGGTGAATTTCCCGCCGGGTCCGTGGCCGCTGTACGGCAACCCAAATGCGCTGGAAAGCGCGCTGGAAAATATTGTGCGCAACGCCCTGCGCTATTCACACACCAAGATTGAAGTTGGCTTCGCGGTGGATATCGACGGGATTACCATTACCGTAGACGACGATGGTCCGGGCGTAAGCCCTGAAGACAGAGAACAGATTTTCCGTCCGTTCTATCGTACCGATGAAGCGCGCGATCGCGAGTCTGGCGGAACAGGTCTGGGTCTGGCGATTGTTGAAACCGCAATCCAGCAGCATCGTGGCTGGGTGAAGGCCGAAGACAGCCCGCTGGGTGGTTTACGGCTGGTGATTTGGTTGCCGCTGTACAAACGCGCTTAACAGGCTTCCCCGGCAGCCTCGTGCCGGGGAAGCTCTCACATTATGCTGTCACTTCTGCCGCCGCTAGCTTTTGCTTTTTAATCCGCTTCACCAGAATGGTCGAACAGATAAAGCCCATTAAGCTGAACGCAATCATCACGCTAAAGACATAGTTGTAGCCCGTGATGCCGCTATTGGTATCCAGTAAATAGCCGTATAACGTGTACGCAAACATCGCTGGCATATATCCGATGATGCAGCCAAATGCCATTGCTGAACCCGCGTACTCACGTGGGGTACCAATCTCATCCATTGGCGCGAAGAAAATGGCGCGCTGTGAGAAGATAATCGCTCCGAACCCTAATGTCGCCGCCATACCGATATACACGTTCATTGTTTGATGCGGTAACTGCATGAACACAAGCATCGCCACAGCAGAGATCAGGAACGTCCACTTCAGATACACTGTCGGTGATTTAGCAACTTTATCTGCCAACATTCCGCCAATCGGCCCACCTACCATTTTTAACGCATACTGGTTGATGATGCCGTACGCACCGACGAGAGCTACCGGCAGCATATAGATATCTTTTAAGAACGGGATAAAGTAAGTCAGTCCACAGTACGCGGCATAAACGAAGAAAATACCTAAAGAAGCCAGCCAAACATTAGGGCAGGACAAAACATGTTTGATACCCTTTAACACTTCCATGTTGGCACTGGTTTTCTCGCCGCCTTTCACTTTGTCATCATCGACAATAAAGTACGTCACAATACCTGCCACAAGCGTAATTACCGTATAGAACAACAGGCCCGCCTGCATCCCCGCTTTACCTTCACCAAACTGGACGAAGACAAACAGAGCGCCAGAAGCAACGATAACATCCACCACGCCACGTCCGGCTTCTAAAAAGCCGAACATGCGTCCTTGTTCTTCTTTCGTGCCCAGCAAACGAACAGCTTTCAGCAATACCGGCCAATAAACCACATCGGCAAAGAACGCCATCGCGGCAAAGCAAATGAGATAACCGGTAAATGACGGTAGGGTCGCTAAATATAAACCACATAACCCAACGCCAATCAGACCGAACGGTAATAATATTTTCTTGGAGTAACGGTCTGCGATATAGAGAGAAAGAAAAAGTCCGGTGGTCTGAACAATCGTATAAACCGTAAAGCTCAACCCAATTTGCGTATTGGTTAAACCCCAGTCATTCTGCATTGGCACATAGAAAACATCTTTCATACTTGAAAGCTTGAATATCGTGCCGCCGCCTAAAATCAAAAAACAGAGCCTTGCCCATTTATTCATGAACATGATTAAACCCTCATTGCTTGTTGAGAGAAATATCTAAATTAGATTATATAATTAATAAAGCCAGGGGATTATTTTCATAATCCTTTCCGCATTTAATAATGTTTTAAGAAAACTAATTAATTGCCTATAAACTTGTCACATATATCACGAATGTATTTTATTTGGGCAAGAGCATGTTCTTTTTCCTGCGCCAGTCGCGCATCAATCATGTTACTGTCAGGCAGCGGCGTATAACTTGCATCGCGCCATGGGATCCATGGATTATCACCCTCATCGTCGAAGCGAAATGCAGGGGCATAATATTCAACTTCTTCTTCCAGGCCAAAAGCATGTACTTGCGGTTTATCTTCACCTAAAAGTAATAATGCCTTAAGCATTTCTTCCATGGGTAAATCGCCGTGTCCTGAACGACAAGCCTCATGCCCCCAGCCTTTACCTTCTTTAATAATTTTTGCGTCTTTGATATGCACCTGAGTGATCAGAGGAGACATAACCTCTAACGCAGAAAGCGGCTGCTCATTGGCATTAATCATGTTGCCAAAATCAAACAGAATAGAGAGATTTTTCATCCCGCTATTATTAACCAGCGTCACCAGCTCATGGCCTTGCAGATCTTCATGCTGTTCGATAGTAAAGCTTAGTCCGCAATCGTCATACTGAGACAGCCACGCAATATCATTGGCAATCTTCGCCATAACATCGTTGAGATGCCCTTCATAACGCGGGTAGAAACGCACTGAAGTTGCACCAGTAGCAACAGCAATACGGATGGCATCCGTCAATGTCGCCTTATCCGATGCGCTCGTTTCGATATGCACATCCAGATTATATTTTTTGGCCTTCTCTTTAAAATCGTGTAGCTGCTGATCGTTCAGTTTCTGCAGTGATTGGGACTCACCATCCTCAACATGTATTTTTACACCCTTCAATTTTTGCTGATGCGCAATATCCAGAAGATCCCCCGGCAGGACTCTCTCGTAGCGCATATTCAGATGAAAAGCATAAGCATGTAGGTACAGCGGTATATTTCTCGCGCGTTCCGCAAGAAGTTCTTGGTTACATTTTCCCATTATTTTTCTCATTCATCGCGAATAACAAGTTCCACTGATTCAAGTCGCCAGTATTCGAAATCAACCTGAACCACTTTTTTATCTCGGGTAGCCCGATGTTTTTCTACTAAAATTCCATACGTATTAGGCGCAACACCCAGCTCTTTGCAGGCCACTTCTGGCATATTGACCGGTTTAAAAATCATTTCTTTGATATTTAAAACATGGCCAAATGCATCTTCCCAGACGCTGGCAAAAGACTGATTGCCCAATTTATTAATGAATCCTGGCGCAACATCGGCATCAATATAGGATTCATGGTAAAACACTTTATGTGAATCAAGACCGCACCAACCGGTAACTAAATAACGATCGCCCGAAGAGAGAAAAACATCCTCAACATGGTGTGGGACTGTATCAATGGTTTCTTTGGTTAAATAATCCCAAAAAGGCTTACGTCCCTGAGCACAGGCTTCAGCATTGAAGCTGGAAAGTGATTTAGGGTTATAAATAAATCGCTTCGACGAAATAAACCAACCACTGCGGTTCTTACGGAAAATACGCGCATCGATCTCAAGCTCAATCAGAACCTGACGTAAGGTCATACGCTTTGCATCCAGCAGCTCACATAACTCCCTTTCCGAAGGCAATTTGGACCCCGCTGGTAAATTCTTCTCGTTTAACCAGCTTTCAAAGCGCTCCCTGAGCACATCAACATTGTTTTTCTTTTTCATTTCGCTCATCTGGTTTAAACCAATTTGAAGCTAAGATATTTGAGTGCAGGAAATACTCAAGTTTTTTTTCAACGCAGAGTTTCTTTTTGTGGGCCAGGTATCAAGAATGGCTTTGAAGCAAACTATGATCGTCAGGTTTTTGCCCGGTTTGGTACGCAGGGGATGAACCACGGGGGAGAGGTAAATCAGGTGTCGCCACCTGATTTAATTGCCAGATGAAGGTAGGTTTATTTTCCCCACAAACGGCGGGAATTGTCTTCGATCTTGCCGCTTAAACGGCGCTTTTGCATCGTTCTGGTCCAGCTTTTTGATAACCCGGCAGCCGACAGTAAACGATGATATTGCGAATCATCAAACGGCATATGCCAGGCGATAGCAATTGCCTCCTGTACGCTGACGTCGCTCACGCGTGACGCCAGGATCAACGGCGCGTCTGCTGACACCTGACCAGGCGCGATGACGCTGCACAGCCAGCCTGTCTTACCCGCATCCTGCATCTGGCTGGCCATATCGCTGATGCCAAAATGGAAATTCAGCTTAAAGCATGGCGAGCGCGGCTGCGTGACTTGAATCAGCGCCTCTCCCCACTGGAAAATGTCGCCAATATGCACATTATCTTCAGTCAGCCCCTCAGTAGAGAGGTTCTCACCAAACGCAGGCGCGACAAATAGCTCCGCCTGCTCCGGAAATGCTTGTCTCCAGTGCTGGTAGTGCTCACGCGGATAGTGACACAGCGCGCGATCCGGCCCGCCGTGAATTTTCGTTTCCGCCTGTTCATCCCCCGTCAGCCCCAGTTCGGTCAGCATCAGCTCACCGTCAATCTGGACTTTAGCAATCGCGCTAGGACGGCTTCCCGTGTAGTCCCGAACTTTGCCCGTAAAAACATCGACCGGATATCGCATCTGTTCCCTCTCCCGATAAATTTCCCCCATTACACCACATTTATTTTACCCCAGTCGCTCAAAATGAGAGCACGGTTCACATGAAACTTAGGGACACATGCTATCAATGTAATCTAGTTTTGAAACATCATTTCAAATAAGGAGTCGACAACGTGACTGGTCAATCGCAATTTGCTGGCGTCTGGTGTCCTTCCATTACGCCAATGGACAATGACGGCAAGATCGATCTCAACGGTCTAAGCCAGCATCTCAAACGCCTTACCGAGGCCAAAATCGACGTGATTTTGCTGATGGGTAGCATCGGGGAATTTGCCTCCTTTACGCTCGAAGAAAGGCTGCTGCTGATCCGCGAAGCCCGTGCCATGAGCTCGCTAAAGATGGTCGCCAACGTCTCATCCACCTGCCAGAATGATGTTTTATTGATGGCACAGGAAGCGTATCGCTCAGATTACGATGCCGTGATGATCCTGCCGCCCTATTACTACGGACAAACGGCGAAACAGCTGCTGAGCTACTTCCGTCAGTTGGGGCAGAAACTCAGCGGCAAATGGTTTGCTTATAACTTCCCGGCACGCACCGGCTGCGATTTAACCCCCGAGCTGGTTGCCTCCCTCGCCGCCGAGTTCCCGAATTTCGCTGGCATTAAAGACACCGTCGACTGTCAGTCCCATACCCGCAGCATGATTCAGACCACCCGCGCCGTGCGGGAGGATTTTGCCGTGCTGTCCGGCTATGACGAATACTACATTCCCAACCTGTTAGCAGGTGGCGCGGGGATTATTTCAGGGTTGAACAACGTCATGCCGGAACTGTTTGTCAGCGCGCGGGAAGCGTTTAAACAGGGCGACCTGGCAGCGCTTCGCAATATTCAGGACCAGATTGGCACCTACATGTCCATCTATGCTATCGGCGAAGATTTTGTCACCACCATCAAAACCGTGGTATCGCGTAAGTTTGGCTATTGTACCGGCGTGTCACGTAATGCCGGTGGAGAGTTGAACGAGAGTGAGTGTCGAACAATCGATGAGGTGTTTGTCGTCAAAGGGTAAATAATTAAGCCGGATGGTGCAGACCATCCGGCTTAAGAGACTTACTTCACGGTGCCACGAATATCAATTTCTGCCGCCCTTGCTTTGGCCCTTTTCGACCAGATAGACGTGATAATCGGCACCAGAATGGAGGTCACAATCACCGACGTGGCGACCAGGGAAGTTGCTGCCGGTGCCATCGGTTTAAATGCCGGAACCATTTCAGCAATCAGCACAGGCGTAGCAACCGCCGCCCCCGCAGAACTGGAAGCGGCAATCCCCGCCGTACCATCGCCACCACCAATCAGTTTATCGGCGATAATCAATGGAATACCAGTGATGATAATCACCGCCACGCCCAGCAGAATACCCAGCACGCCGGTCTGCGCAATCACGCTCAAATCAATGGTGTTACCTAATGCGAAGGCAAAGAACGGGATCAGCGTCTGCACCGCTTTGCTGAAGAACTCCCGCAGTTCAGGGTCCAGATTCCCCAGCGCAAAGCCAATCAGGAACGGCAATACTGCACCAACAAATACGTGTGGTTCAAACGACGCGATCCCGGCGGTTCCCAGAATCACCATGGTCATCAGCGGGCCAGACTCCAGCGACATCAGGACAAACGCCCCGGCCTCTTCTTTGGTGCCGTACTGCTGCATAATCGAGGCATACAGCCCGCCGTTGGTCATATCCATCGCGGCCACCAGCGCCAGCGTAGACAACCCTGCGAAGAATCCAACCTCTACACCATGTTCCGGCAGAATGCGTGAAGCAATCGCTGCAACCACCCACGCCACCAGAATCTTGGTGATGACTAACGTACCTGATTTACGCAGCACGGTGCCGGTGGCGCTTAGCTTGATCGACGCCCCCATGCAAAAGAACCAGACTGCCAGGATAGGCACCGTACCGGTGATCATACCGTTGGTAAAAGAGCCGAAATATTTCCCGGCACCGGGGGAAAAGGTGTGACACAACGCGCCCAGGAAAAGCGGCACCAGCATCATACCGCCTGGGATTTTCTCTATCGTACGTTTGATCTGCATTTCCATCACCTGTAGACATAAAAATGGGGCAATTTTTATGGGCGATTGCATCTTACTTTGAGATGCGCCCGTCTTGATGAAAAGAAGATAGACATTCATAGAGACTATAAAAGTGATCCCACTCGCATAATAAAACCTTGTTTCAATTTAAGTGGATCATTGTTTTTATATTGAGTTTGATCACAAAAAAACCCCACAAGCATCGCTTGCAGGGCTTTGTTAAAGCGTAGAACTTATTTTTTTGCTGCGAAACGCGCGGCAGCTTCGTCCCAGTTCACGACGTTCCAGAACTCTTTGATGTAGTCCGGGCGACGGTTCTGGAATTTCAGGTAGTAAGCGTGTTCCCAAACGTCCAGGCCCACGATTGGGAAACCGGAAGCGCCAGAGATAGCTTCACCCATCAGCGGGGAATCCTGGTTGGCGGTGGAAACAACAGCCAGTTTGTCACCTTTCAGAACCAGCCACGCCCAGCCGGAGCCAAAGCGGGTTGCCGCTGCTTTTTCAAATTCAGCTTTGAAGTTGTCAACGGAGCCGAAGTCACGTTCGATAGCCGCTTTCAGGTCGCCCTGCAGCGTAGTACCGGTTTTCAGGCCTTTCCAGAACAGGCTGTGGTTAGCGTGACCGCCCGCGTTGTTACGCAGTACGGTTTTCTTGTCTGCTGGCAGTTGATCCAGTTTGGTGATCAACTCTTCAACGGACAGGCTGGCGAATTCAGGCAGGCTTTCCAGCGCAGCGTTGGCGTTATTTACGTAAGCCTGGTGGTGTTTGGTGTGGTGGATTTCCATCGTCTGCTTATCGAAGTGCGGTTCAAGGGCATCATAAGCGTACGGCAGGGATGGCAGTGTATAACTCATAATCATCTCCAGTATTGTCGGGCGGCCAGTGTTAACGCCGCGTAAGCAGTTGGGTCATTATAGTTAATTAAATGATATTGAAAATGATTATCAATGCCGTACTTTTTACAGGGTCTTAATGAATCAAAACCATTGTTAAAGATGTGAGCCGAATCACCCACTTAACGTGATGATTGCCAACATGCGCAAAAGGACGGCAATCGTTAAAAGGTTAACCACCTGCGTAATTTTTAAACTCGTTAGGTCGGAGGGGTCATTACCGACGATAAAAAATAACGAGGATTAAGTCATGAGTAACGCGATTACGATGGGTATCTTTTGGCATTTGATAGGGGCAGCCAGTGCCGCCTGTTTCTATGCCCCGTTCAAGCAAGTCAAACATTGGTCATGGGAAACGATGTGGTCGGTTGGCGGGATCGTCTCCTGGATAATCCTGCCGTGGACCATCAGCGCCATGTTACTTCCCGATTTCTGGGCCTACTTCAGCTCCTTCAGCCTCTCCACACTGGCGCCGGTATTTCTGTTTGGTGCAATGTGGGGGATTGGCAATATCAACTATGGCCTGACCATGCGCTATCTCGGTATGTCGATGGGTATCGGGATTGCGATAGGTATTACGCTGATTGTCGGCACGCTGATGACCCCGATTATCAACGGCAATTTTGATGTACTGATCAATACCTCTGGTGGCCGCATGACGCTGCTTGGCGTACTGGTCGCGCTGATTGGCGTGGGCATTGTTACCCGTGCCGGTCAGTTAAAAGAACGAAAAATGGGCATCAAAGCGGAAGATTTCAACCTGAAAAAAGGTCTGGTTCTGGCCGTCATGTGCGGTATTTTCTCCGCCGGGATGTCCTTTGCGATGAACGCAGCGAAACCGATGCACGATGCCGCCGCCGCGTTGGGCGTCGATCCGCTGTATGTCGCCCTGCCTAGCTATGTGGTCATTATGGGCGGTGGCGCGCTTGTTAACCTGGGCTTCTGCTTCATTCGTCTGGCAAAAGTGAAGAACTTGTCGATAAAAGCCGACTTCTCGTTAGCCAAACCGCTGATTATCACCAACGTGCTGCTCTCTGCGCTTGGTGGCTTGATGTGGTATCTGCAATTCTTCTTCTACGCCTGGGGCCACGCACGTATTCCGGCGCAGTATGACTATGTAAGCTGGATGCTGCACATGAGCTTCTATGTTCTGTGCGGCGGGATTGTCGGTCTGGTATTGAAAGAGTGGAAAAACGCGGGTCGTCGTCCGGTCAGCGTGCTAAGCCTCGGCTGCGTAGTGATCATTGTCGCGGCAAACATTGTCGGTCTGGGAATGGCCAGCTAAGCATGCTGAGTACTGAGATGACGCCACTGGCTCGGCGTCATCCCGGTTTCCCGCGTAAATACCACCGAAAAGTAGTTACTGTCCTCAAAGCCGCAGCGCATGGAAATCTCGCTAATCATCAACCGACTATGTTTGAGCAGATACTGCGCATGGCAAACCCGCACCTGGCGGAGATACTGGTTGATGGTCATCCCGGTCTGGCTGCGAAACTGCTGGCGCAAAACGCGCTCGCTGCATTGTTCGCGCTCGCAAAACGTATCCAGTTCAAACGCATGCTCATGGCTACCGGCTAATGCGGTGATCAGTTTATCCAGCAGCGTTTCACTGGAGGTCGCCGGGAGCGTATCCGTGGCATAACGATGCCGCTTAAGGTGTGTCACCAACTGCCCGAACAGCAGTTCAGCCATGGTAAAAGCCTGTGCATCACGTTGATTGCTTTCATGCTCAAGCTGGCTTATCACCTGTCGGACCTGGCTCATGCCAACGCTACCGAGTCGCCAGTGCGGCTGCCTCGGCGTACCGTCAAATCCGGGGATCGCCCCTTGCCAGTCAACATTCAGCGTCAACCGCTCCGGGCAGTAGATGATATTTTGCAACACCAGGTCGTTCACGGAGGTGTAGGAGTGTTTATCTTCGGCGCGAATGTAAAACAGATCGCCACGGGTTATCCGGTACGGGCGATCGTTAAGGACATGCAGACCATTACCGCGCCAGACCATGACCAGCTCGCAAAACTCGTGGGTATGCTCAGCAAAGACATCCTGCGGATAACGGTCAGCCACGGCCACAGCCTGCTGCTCATGCGCAAAGAAGTCTGATTTCAGAAGGACCAGATGATTCGCCATCACAATATTCCCTGTCGGATGGCGGCTACGCCTTATCCGACCTACAGATTACGTGACACGTAGGCCGGATAAGGCGTAGCCACCATCCGGCGTTAAGGGACATGATTATCTGAGATTCGGCGGTAAAAAACGTTGATAGCTTTCGCGTTACTGGAGGCGGCTTGCCACAACGAGATCGCGCCCCTGACGAATATCGCGTGGTGACCACTTGAACTCACGACGAAAAAGCGTCGAAAAGTGGTTACTGTCGCCGAATCCGCAGAGATAAGCGATATCTGTCACACTGTCATCACTGTGGCGAAGCAGATGCCGGGCCTTGATCAGCCGCAAGCGGTTAAGGTAGCGCTGCGGCGTCAATCCGGTTTGCTGTTTGAGCTGGCGATGCAGAGTGCGCAAAGAGAGGGAAAACTTCTCGGCCAGCGCCTCCCAACACACCTCGTCGGCAAAGTTATCTTCCAGCCACGCCATCAGGAGGTTAAGCCGCGCGTCGTTATCGGTCGCGGCTTCCATCAGGCTGCTTTTACGCAGCAGCACCAGCAGCTGCATAAACAGGATCTCGCGATTTGCCGCCGTTGGTGTATCCATCCCCTCACCGAGCGCTTCCATCTGCCCCACCAGTTGTCGAACCTGCTGCAATACCCCCTGATTCACCCGCCAGTGGGAGGGATACTGCCCATTCTGTTCCTGAGGTAAAAGCTGATTCAGCCCAGCCAGAAATTGAAACGCATCCGGGGAGCGATACAACACATTGGTCAGGCACAGATTGTCAGTATGTTCATATAAATGCCGGTCATGATCGCGAACGAAACACACCGTACCGCCGCTGATTGTGTAAGGCTGCCCGTTGAACACATGGATCCCCGTTCCATGTTCGACCACCACAATTTCATGAAAATCATGATGATGCTCTGGAAACGCAGGTTGAGGAAGCCGAGGTTCAATAGCTACTGGCGCTTTACCTGTCGGAAAAAAATCCACGCAATGCAATACCGTCATGATGACATCCTTCCCGATCAAATGAACATGGCTGAATAGTAATTAAGGGTTATCACCCTCACCTTAAATTTTTGACGCCAAAGTGCGTAAACACGGTCAATTCTTCAAGAAATGGCGGGAAAGATCGGGAATTGCGGAAGGCGTCACATCTGCTAAAACAGGTGCTATTAATAGAAATTGTGAACAGCGTCACGTTCACCTTTGCCATGTTGCCAGCCGCTAATTGTGGCTGTCACTGTCAAGAAGGTACGCGTTATCTGGGGTTCTTAGACTGAGTGCAATAAAACTCAGAAGGACCTCGCTATGACTTTTCGCCATTGTGTCGCAGTCGATCTCGGCGCATCCAGTGGGCGCGTAATGCTGGCGCGTTATGACAGTGAACACCGCTCCCTGACGCTACGTGAAATCCACCGCTTCATGAACTGCCTGCAAAAAACAGACGGTTTTGACACCTGGGACATCGACAGCCTGGAAAACGATATTCGTCTTGGCCTGAAAAAAGTCTGCGATGAAGGCATTCGGATAGACAGCATCGGCATTGATACCTGGGGCGTGGATTACGTTCTGATCGATAACGTCGGTCAACGTGTCGGTCTGCCGGTCTCTTACCGTGACAGCCGCACGACTGGCATTATGGCGCAGGCGATGGAACAGCCGGGTAAAGGTGAAATTTACCGCCGTAGCGGCATTCAGTTTCTGCCCTTTAACACCCTGTATCAACTGCGTGCACTGGTTGAACAGCAGCCAGAACTGCTCCCGCAGGTGGCCCATGCCCTGCTGATCCCCGACTACTTCAGCTTTCGCCTGACCGGCAAAATGAACTGGGAATACACCAACGCCACCACCACCCAGCTAGTCAATATCAATACCGACGACTGGGATGACACACTGCTGGCGTGGACCGGGGCAGACAAAGCCTGGTTTGGTCGCCCGACGCATCCTGGGAACGTGATCGGCCACTGGATTTGCCCACAGAAAAACCAAATTCCGGTTGTCGCCGTCGCCAGTCACGACACGGCCAGCGCGGTCATTGCTTCTCCGCTGGCCGATAAAAACAGCGCCTATCTCTCTTCCGGGACCTGGTCGCTGATGGGCTTTGAGAGCAGAACACCGTATACCAATGATGTGGCGCTGGCGGCGAATATCACCAATGAAGGCGGCGCGGAAGGACGCTACCGTGTCCTGAAAAATATCATGGGGCTGTGGCTGCTCCAGCGCGTATTAAAAGAGCGCCAGATTACCGACCTGCCAACGCTTATCAGCCAAACGCAAGCGCTGCCGGCCTGCCAGTTCCTGATAAACCCGAACGACGATCGCTTTATCAACCCCGACGATATGAGTGCAGAAATTCAGGCAGCATGCCGTGAATCAGGCCAACCCGTTCCTCTGCAAAACGCCGAACTGGCGCGCTGTATCTTCGACAGCCTGGCGTTGCTGTACGCCGACATCCTGCAAGAACTGGCACAACTGCGTGGTGCAGCATTTAGCCAACTGCACATTGTCGGTGGCGGCTGCCAGAACACCTTACTGAACCAGCTGTGTGCGGACGCCTGCGGTATTCGCGTGATGTCCGGGCCGATTGAGGCCTCCACGCTCGGCAATATTGGCATCCAGCTGATGACGCAGGACGAGCTGAACAACGTCGATGATTTCCGTCAGGTGGTGCGCGCCAACTACGAACTGACCACCTTCATTCCCAATCCTGAAAGTGAAATTGCCCGCTACCAGGCGCAGTTTCAATCACTACGACAGACAAAGGAGCTTTGCGCATGACCACTCAACTTGAACAAGCCTGGGAACTGGCAAAACTGCGTTTCGCCGCGGTAGGCATTGATGTCGAGGCGGCCTTACGCCAGCTCGATCGTCTGCCGGTCTCCATGCACTGCTGGCAGGGCGATGATGTCGCCGGTTTCGAAAATCCGGAAGGCTCGCTCACTGGCGGTATTCAGGCTACCGGTAACTATCCGGGTAAAGCGCGTAACGCCACCGAACTGCGGGCCGATCTGGAGCAGGCGCTGAGCCTGATTCCTGGTCCAAAACGTCTGAATTTGCACGCGATCTATCTGGAATCTGATACGCCGGTTGCACGCGACCAAATCAAACCTGAGCACTTTAAAAACTGGGTGGAGTGGGCGAAAGCGAACCAGTTAGGGCTGGATTTCAACCCATCCTGCTTCTCACACCCGCTGAGCGCCGACGGTTTCACTCTGGCGCACGCCGACGACACCATTCGCCAGTTCTGGATCGATCACTGCAAAGCCAGCCGTCGCGTCTCGGCGTATTTTGGCGAGCAGTTGGGTACACCATCGGTGATGAACATCTGGATCCCGGATGGCATGAAAGACATCACCGTTGACCGTTTAGCGCCGCGCCAGCGTCTGCTGGACGCACTGGACGAAGTGATCAGCGAGAAACTCGACCCGGCGCACCATATCGATGCCGTCGAAAGCAAGCTGTTTGGCATCGGTGCGGAAAGCTACACCGTGGGCTCTAACGAGTTTTACATGGGTTACGCCACCAGCCGCCAGACCGCACTGTGTCTGGATGCGGGCCACTTCCATCCGACTGAAGTGATCTCCGACAAAATTTCCGCCGCCATGCTGTATGTACCGCGCCTGCTGCTGCACGTCAGTCGTCCGGTGCGTTGGGACAGCGATCACGTGGTGCTGCTGGATGATGAAACTCAGGCGATTGCCAGCGAGATCGTTCGCCACAACCTGTTCGACCGCGTACACATTGGCCTCGACTTCTTCGACGCCTCCATTAACCGCATCGCCGCGTGGGTGATCGGCACTCGCAATATGAAAAAAGCCCTGCTGCGCGCGCTGTTAGAACCCACCGAGCAACTGCGTCAGCTCGAAGCCAGCGGCGACTACACCGCACGCCTGGCCCTGCTGGAAGAGCAAAAATCGCTGCCGTGGCAGGCCGTCTGGGAGATGTATTGCCAGCGCCATGACACGCCTGCGGGCAGCCAGTGGCTGGACAGCGTGCGCGCTTATGAAAAAGAGATTTTGAGCAAACGTAGCTAACCGTGACGCCAGGCTTGTAGGCCGGATAAGACGCCCCGCGTCGCCATCCGGCAAAAAATGAAACACGATTGCCGGATGGCGCTTCGCTTATCCGGCCTACGTAAGACCCGATAACGTTCGGGCAATAAACAGGAACACCGAACATGCAAAAAATTACGACTTCCTGGTTCGTCCAGGGGATGATCAAAGCCACTTCTGATGCGTGGCTGAAAGGCTGGGACGAGCGTAATGGCGGCAACCTGACGCTGCGTCTTGATGAAGCAGATATCGCGCCGTTTAGCGCCGATTTCCACGAAAAACCACGCTATATTGCGCTAAGTCAGCCGATGCCGCTGCTGGCAAACACACCGTTTATCGTCACCGGTTCCGGTAAGTTTTTCCGTAACGTCCAGCTCGATCCCGCGGCAAACTTGGGCGTGGTACAAATAGACAGCGACGGTGCGGGCTACCACATCCTCTGGGGCCTGACCCACGAGGCCGTGCCGACCTCTGAACTGCCGGCTCACTTCCTCTCTCACTGCGAACGCATTAAAGCGACGAACGGTAAAGACCGCGTGATCATGCACTGCCATGCCACCAACCTGATCGCTCTGACCTACGTACTGGAAAACAACACAGCGCTGATTACCCGCAAGCTGTGGGAAGGCAGCACCGAGTGCCTGGTGGTGTTCCCGGATGGCGTTGGCATTCTCCCGTGGATGGTGCCGGGTACGGATGAAATCGGCCAGGCGACCGCACAGGAAATGCAGAAACATTCGCTTGTTCTGTGGCCGTTCCACGGCGTGTTCGGAAGCGGACCTACCCTAGACGAAGCGTTCGGTTTGATAGATACCGCAGAGAAATCCGCCGAAGTTCTGGTCAAAATCTTTTCGATGGGCGGTATGAAGCAGACCATCTCACGTGAAGAGCTGGTCGCACTTGGCAAACGCTTTGGTGTTACGCCGCTGGCAAGCGCCATAGAGCTGTACTGATACCTCCCAACTCAACGCCGGATACGGCTTCGCTTTATCCGGCCTACAGGATTTTATTATTAAGGAGAATAATGATGAGCTTTATGTTGGCACTGCCAAAAATTAGCCTGCATGGCGCCGGCGCGATTGCCGATATGGTGAATCTCGTGGCGAATAAACAATGGGGCAAAGCGCTGATCGTCACCGATGGTCAACTGGTAAAACTGGGCCTGCTGGATAGCCTGTTTGCCGCGCTGGATAAACATCAAATGTCTTACCACTTGTTTGATGAAGTATTCCCGAACCCGACAGAAGAGCTGGTACAGAAAGGGTTTGCGGCCTATCAGGGCGCAGAATGTAACTACATCATCGCCTTCGGTGGCGGCAGCCCGATCGATACCGCCAAAGCGGTGAAAATCCTGACAGCCAACCCTGGCCCTTCTACCGCTTACTCCGGCGTGGGCAAAGTGAAAAATGCTGGCGTCCCGCTGGTCGCCATCAACACTACCGCCGGTACGGCAGCAGAGATGACCAGCAACGCGGTCATTATCGACTCTGCCCGTAAGGTCAAAGAGGTGATCATCGACCCAAATATCATCCCGGATATCGCTGTGGATGATGCCAGCGTCATGCTGGAAATCCCGGCCTCCGTCACCGCCGCAACCGGTATGGACGCCCTGACCCACGCGGTGGAAGCCTATGTTTCCGTTGGTGCACATCCGCTCACTGATGCTAACGCACTGGAAGCGATTCGCCTGATCAACCTGTGGCTACCAAAAGCGGTCGACGACGGTCATAACCTCGAAGCTCGTGAGCAAATGGCGTTTGGTCAGTATCTGGCGGGGATGGCATTTAACAGCGCTGGTCTGGGTCTGGTGCATGCGCTGGCGCACCAGCCGGGCGCAACCCATAATCTGCCACACGGCGTCTGCAACGCCATCCTGCTGCCGGTAATCGAAAACTTTAACCGTCCTAACGCCGTGACGCGCTTTGCCCGCGTGGCGCAGGCAATGGGCGTCGATACCCGTGACATGAGCGATGAAGCGGCAAGTATGGAGGCCATCAACACGATTCGTGCACTCAGCAAGCGTGTCGGTATTCCTGCGGGCTTTAGTTCCCTTGGCGTGACGAAAGAGGATATTGAAGGCTGGCTGGATAAAGCGTTGGCCGATCCGTGTGCGCCATGCAACCCGCGCACCGCCAGCCGCGACGAGGTCCGTGAGCTGTATCTGGAGGCGTTATGATCCGCAAGGCCTTTGTGATGCAGGTGAATGCCGACGCGCACGTTGAATATCAACGTCGGCACAATCCCATCTGGCCAGAGCTGGAAGCTGTGCTGAAAGAGCACGGCGCCCATCACTACGCGATTTATCTCGATCAGGCGCGCAATCTGCTGTTCGCCACCGTTGAGATTGAGTCCGAAGAACGCTGGAATGCCGTTGCCAGCACCGACGTTTGCCAACGTTGGTGGAAGCATATGCGTGACGTAATGCCAGCAAACCCGGACAACAGCCCGGTTAGCGCAGAGCTAAAAGAAGTGTTTTATTTGCAGTAAGTTATATGCCCGGTGGCGCAAGCTTACCGGGCCTACGGTTTCGTTTTTTGTAGGTCGGATAAGCGATAGCGCCATCCGACAATTCAATTTTGCTCAGAGACCAGAATCGCCTGGGTGTCAGGCTCCAGCGCTTTAAAAATATGCGCCCGATCGGCGGGGTAACAAATATAGTCCCCCTCGCCTAACTCCTCCGGGGCTTCCGTCAATCCTACCATCGCCTTACCCTGCGTCACGATGATGTGTTCAACCGATCCCGGTGGATGCGGCTGTGAAATACGATCCGCGCCCGGCTGCGTCAGCAGCAGATAGATATCCCGCCGCGCCCCCGGCGGGCAGGCGGCCAGTAAAATGGCCTGATAGTGGGCCTGCTCAGCCACCACCTTTGTTCCTTCGCCGCGGCGAATCACCTGCGTTTTTTGTTCCTGCGGCTCCAGCAGGCGAGCAAAGGGAATATCTAACGCCACACACAGCGACCAGAGCGTTTCCAGGCTAGGATTGCCATTGCCCGCTTCCAATTGCGAGAGTGTCGATTTTGCAATCCCTGCGCGACGGGCAATCTCTGCCAATGACAAACCGGTGCGCTGACGTTCACGCACAAGGCTTTTCGCGATCATACTGATGGGCTGGGTCATTCACGACTCCATGTTCTCTATATCGAACGATTCGTTCGACTTGTAATATTAACTGGTCGCGTTCATTATAATGGAAATTCGTTCGATATGGCTAAAACGGTATGAAACATTATTTTTCCAGTCTCAATGGCGACACGATAAAAGCAATATTTTTAGTCTGTCTGGCCGTCGGCGTAGTCGGCATGTCATACGGCTCGTTGGCGATGGCCTACGGCTTCCCACTGTGGGTACCGTTTGTGCTTTCGATTACGGTACTGGCGGGTGCGTCCGAGTTTATGTTTATCGGCATCGTCGCCAGTGGCGGTAACCCACTGGCGGCTGCGGCTGCCGGCTTACTGGTCAACGCCCGACACGTGCCGTTTGGCGTCACGGTGCGCGATCTGGTGGGCTCGCGGGCTGCGAGTTTCCTCGGCTGTCATATCATGAACGACGAAAGCGTAGTCTTTGGCCTGTCGCAAAAAACGCCCGAACAACGTAAAGCCGCCTTCTGGCTGTGCGGTCTGGGCGTCGCGCTTTTCTGGCCTGTTGGCACACTGATCGGCGCGGGCGTCGGCAAACTGCTCCCCGCCCCGGAAACCATCGGTCTGGATGCCGTCTTCCCTGCAATTTTATTAGCCTTAGTGGTCCCGGCCTTTAAAAACCGCACCACGCTGATTCGCGCCTGTAGCGGCGCCGGGTTGTCGCTTGCCGCCATCCCCTTTGCGCCGGTTGGTTTACCGGTTCTGCTTTCACTGTTTGGCTTACTGACGAGGAAAAAATAATGGGCAACATGACGCTGTTTATCGTCGGTATCGCCATGTTATCTCTGGGAACCTATTTGATGCGTTTAGGGGGAGCGAAGCTTGGGAGCCGTTTAGCGTTCTCGGAACGCTCGCAGGCGCTGCTTTCCGACGCCGCAACGGTATTATTGTTCTCCGTGGCGCTGGCGACCACCTTATACGAAGGAGAACACTTCTCTGGCATGGCGCGCGTGCTGGGCGTGGCTTTTGCGGTATTTCTCGCATGGCGCAAGATGCCGCTAATCGTGGTGATCGTCGCTGCCGCAGTGGTGACCGCATTGCTGCGAATGGCGGGTATAAACTAAAAAAGCGCCTCAAGGGCGCTCTTTCGACAGTACTAAGGTATCTTATTTCAGCAGTTCGGCGGTCATGTGCACGCGGTTACCGGTGTATGCCTGAGTGATTTTGTAATCGCTGGCGCCTGCACGTTCAGCCTGAGCGGCGATTTTTGCTTCAGCGCTTTCCAGCGTAGAACCGGTTGCGGTCACTGTCTGAGCAGCGAAGGAACCGAAAGAAGTAGCCAGAGCGATAACTGCGACAAAAGTTTTGATGCTTTTCATGATATAAACCCTTTAACTTAGTTGTTTGAGTAAGGCACCGTGCCTTGATGTGATAAATAATAGGCTGATACCCGAACAACTGAAAGCGGAAGGATTTGCCAGTCTTATTCAAATTATTTGAGAGATAAGATGTTACGTAATCAGGAATCACAATGGCTTGCTGGCAGCCGTAGAAAAACGCAACAGGCGGGTAATTGGTTACTTCGTCAGGGTGAACCACAAAGTAAAATTCATCTTTTACATCATGGTGTGGCTCGTGCGGTTTATCACGCGGACAACGGCGTTGAAAGGGTTAAAGAGTTCTACTTTGCCGGGGAATACTGCTTTCTGTACCTGAACTGGCTAACTAACACACCTGCCGATTACAGCCTACAAATGATCGCCGCGGGAGAAACCACTGAAATACCCTTGGCTTTGCTTGATGCGCCGGAAAATCAGGATATTAAGACTCAGCTACTGGTCCAGCAATTGATCTACAAAGAGAAAAAAGAGCAAATGCTGCTGCTCAATACCCCAGAGCAACGCTATCAGTACGTACAAACACACTTCCCGGACTGGGAGTCACAGCTCACCCAGCGCGATCTTGCCAGCTATATCGGCATTACCCCCGTTAGCCTGTCCCGTATTCGCCAGCGTCTTAACAAAGGTTAACGCCTTACGGTGATGCGTCGATTATTGTCCCGTCACTCTTTAATAGATGGCGACCACAATGAACGCATTTCTTCTTTCTCAGATGCTGGCTGGCATCAGCTTCTTACTGGATATTTCCGCTTTTCATTTTCAACGCCGGGCTATCACTTTAACGCTGCTCACCAGTTCTACGTCTCTGTTAGCTATCCATTTCTATCTTTTGGATCAACACGCTGCGGCTGGGTTAATGATCATTGCCGCATGCCGCTACGCGACAGCCATCGTCACCTTTCACCGCTGGGTGATGTGGGGATTTATGCTGGGGTCGCTGCTATGTAGCATTTATCTTTGGCAAAATCTGTCGAGTATTTTGCCGCTGATGGGAAGCCTGCTGATGACCTTTGCGTCATTTCAAAAACGCAGCGGAAAATTACGGGGATACACCTTGTGCGGCAGCCTGTGTTGGCTGCTGAACAATGTGATTGTTGGCTCGCCAGTTGCCGTAATCATGGAACTGGCATTTTCCGGCAGTATTCTGGCCGCCTGGTGGCGTCACAGCGCGACCAGACGTTGCGGATGCGTATAGATCGTCGCCCTGCCCGGTTTGCAAAAACCCACCAGCGTCAGGTTACAACGTTCGGCAACTTCCACGGCGAGCGTTGTCGCCGCAGAAACAGCAAACAGGATCTCCACACCGCACATCGCCGATTTCTGCACCATCTCATAACTGGCACGGCTGGAGACTAATACCGCGCCCTGTTGCCAGGTTTCCCCTTCGATTGCACGTCGTCCCAGCAGTTTATCCAACGCAACATGACGTCCAACATCTTCATGCCCGCCCGCCAGATGACCTGACGGCTGTACCCAGGCAGCCGCGTGCGTGCAGCCTGTCAGTTGCCCCACGGGTTGAAAATCGTTGAGGTGTCGTAAAGCGTTATCAAGATTCGCCAGATCGAATGTCTGGGTAAACGGCAGCGGCTGGACCGGCTTGCCAATGTCATTGAGCTGCTCCACGCCACAAACGCCGCAACCTGTGCGACCGGCTAGCGCGCGACGACGCTCCTTCAGCCCCATAAAGCGACGGCTGGACAGTTCAACCTGCACTTCCAATCCGTTGCAGGAAGGCACTACGTCCATTCCGTAGATATCCTGCGGGGACTCAATAATGCCTTCAGAAAGTGAAAAACCCACCGCGAAGTGCTCAAGATCTTTCGGTGATGCCATCATCACCACGTGCGAAATCCCGTTGTATACCAGCGCAACAGGCACTTCTTCAGCTACCTCATCAGGCTGAGGATGTTGCAAATCCTCGCGCTTCCAGAGGGTCAACTGGCGCGATCCTGTCGAAGATGTCACATTCTTGATGTTTTCTTGAATAATCTTATTCACTTTCTTTTAACCATATTGGAACACGCATACCAACATTGTGGTATTCTTTACAAATCCCTCCTGGACGGAGGGAAATTCACCCAATTCTGGACCTTTGCGGTCCCGTCCGCAAAGAAAAATAACAACCACTTCCCTCGCGTTCGCGTTACAGAAAAGCGAAGGGAACGTGACAATGTCGAAACAAGGAGCGAACCATGCAGGTCAGCAGAAGGCAGTTCTTTAAGATCTGCGCTGGCGGTATGGCAGGCACCACGGCAGCGGCACTGGGCTTTGCACCCGGCGTAGCGCTCGCGGAAACACGGCAGTATAAACTGCTGCGCACCCGCGAAACCCGTAACACCTGCACTTACTGTTCCGTTGGCTGTGGACTGTTAATGTACAGCCTCGGTGACGGCGCAAAAAACGCCAAAGCATCCATCTTCCATATCGAAGGGGACCCGGATCACCCGGTGAACCGTGGCGCATTGTGCCCGAAAGGGGCAGGACTTGTGGACTTCATCCACTCCGAAAGCCGCCTGAAATTCCCGGAATATCGCGCACCAGGCTCAGATAAGTGGCAACAGATTAGCTGGGATGAGGCATTTGACCGCATCGCTAAGCTGATGAAAGAAGACCGCGACGCTAACTACGTTGCACAAAACGCTGAAGGCGTAACCGTTAACCGCTGGCTTTCCACCGGAATGCTGTGTGCTTCCGCTTCCAGTAACGAAACCGGCTATTTAACGCAAAAATTCTCCCGCGCGCTCGGTATGCTCGCGGTCGACAACCAGGCACGCGTCTGACACGGACCAACGGTAGCAAGTCTTGCTCCAACATTTGGTCGCGGTGCGATGACCAACCACTGGGTCGACATTAAAAACGCCAACCTCGTCGTGGTGATGGGCGGTAACGCCGCTGAAGCTCACCCGGTCGGATTCCGCTGGGCGATGGAAGCCAAAATTCACAACGGCGCGAAGCTGATTGTTATCGATCCACGCTTTACGCGAACCGCTGCGGTGGCTGATTTCTATGCGCCGATTCGTTCCGGTACTGACATTGCTTTCCTGTCAGGCGTTTTGCTGTACCTGCTGAACAACGAAAAATTCAACCGCGAATACACTGAGGCCTATACCAACGCCAGCCTGATCGTGCGTGAGGATTACGGTTTCGAAGATGGCCTGTTCACCGGCTACGACGCGGACAAACGCAAGTATGACAAAACCAGTTGGAACTACGAGCTGGATGAAAAAGGCTTCGCCAAACGCGATGTCACCCTGCAACATCCGCGCTGCGTGTGGAACCTGCTGAAACAGCACGTCTCCCGCTACACGCCGGACGTTGTAGAAAACATCTGCGGTACGCCAAAGGCCGACTTCCTGAAGGTCTGTGAGTACATTGCAGAAACCAGTGCCAAAGATAAAACCGCGTCGTTCCTGTACGCCCTGGGCTGGACACAACACTCCGTGGGTGCGCAGAACATCCGTACCATGGCGATGATCCAGTTGCTGCTTGGCAACATGGGGATGGCCGGTGGTGGCGTTAACGCCCTGCGCGGTCACTCCAACATTCAGGGTCTGACCGACTTAGGCCTGCTGTCACAAAGCCTGCCAGGCTATATGACGCTGCCAAGCGAGAAACAGACTGACCTGCAAACCTACCTTGCCGCCAACACGCCAAAACCGTTGCTGGAAGGTCAGGTGAACTACTGGGGCAACTACCCGAAATTCTTCGTTTCGATGATGAAAGCCTTCTTTGGCGATAAAGCGACAGCGGAAAACAGCTGGGGCTTCGACTGGCTGCCGAAGTGGGATAAAGGGTACGACGTCCTGCAGTACTTCGAGATGATGAATCAGGGCAAAGTGAATGGCTATATCTGCCAGGGCTTTAACCCGGTCGCGTCATTCCCGAACAAAAACAAAGTTGTGGCTTCACTGTCCAAACTGAAGTTCCTGGTCACTATCGACCCGCTCAACACCGAGACCTCCACTTTCTGGCAGAACCACGGTGAGTCAAACGATGTTGATCCGTCGAAAATCCAGACCGAAGTATTCCGTCTGCCGTCCACCTGCTTCGCCGAAGAGAACGGTTCTATCGTTAACTCCGGTCGCTGGCTGCAGTGGCACTGGAAAGGCGCGGATGCCCCGGGGATTGCCGTTACCGATGGCGAAATCCTCGCCGGTATCTTCCTGCGTCTGCGCAAGATGTATGCCGAGCAAGGTGGCGCGAACCCGGAACAGGTGCTGAGCATGACCTGGAACTACTCCACCCCGCACGAACCGGCTTCGGAAGAAGTGGCGATGGAGAGTAACGGTAAAGCGCTGGCCGACATTACCGACCCGGCAACCGGTGCGGTTATCGTCAAGAAAGGCCAACAGCTTAGCTCGTTCGCCCAACTGCGTGACGATGGCACGACCTCCAGCGGCTGCTGGATTTTTGCCGGTAGCTGGACGCCGGAAGGCAACCAGATGGCACGTCGCGATAACGCCGACCCGTCAGGCCTTGGTAATACGCTGGGCTGGGCCTGGGCATGGCCGCTTAACCGACGCATTCTGTATAACCGCGCCTCCGCTGATCCGCAGGGGAATCCGTGGGATCCAAAACGTCAGATCCTGAAATGGGATGGGGCGAAGTGGAGCGGGATGGATATTCCGGACTACAGTGCCGCCGCACCTGGCAGCAACGTAGGGCCGTTCATCATGCAGCCGGAAGGGATGGGACGCCTGTTTGCTATCGATAAGATGGCGGAAGGTCCGTTCCCGGAACACTACGAGCCGTTTGAAACACCGCTGGGGACTAACCCGCTGCACCCGAACGTTATCTCTAACCCTGCCGCGCGCATCTTTAAAGGTGACGAAGAAGCACTGGGTAAAGCAGATAAGTTCCCGTACGTCGGTACAACCTACCGTCTGACCGAGCACTTCCACTACTGGACCAAGCATGCGCTGCTGAATGCCATCGCTCAGCCGGAACAGTTTGTGGAAATTGGCGAGAAACTGGCGAATAAGCTCGGTATCTCCCACGGCGATACCGTCAAAGTCTCCTCTAATCGCGGCTACATTAAGGCCAAGGCGGTGGTGACCAAACGTATTCGCACGCTGAAGGCTAACGGTAAGGATATCGACACTATCGGTATTCCGATTCACTGGGGCTACGAAGGTGTGGCGAAAAAAGGCTTTATCGCTAACACGTTAACGCCATTCGTCGGTGATGCGAACACGCAGACGCCGGAATTTAAGTCCTTCCTCGTGAACGTGGAAAAGGTGTAACGGAGACGACCTATGGCTTATCAATCGCAAGACATCATTCGTCGTTCCGCCACTAACGGTTTCACCCCCGCGCCTCAGGCGCGGGACCATCAGGAAGAAGTGGCGAAGCTTATCGACGTCACCACCTGTATCGGCTGTAAAGCGTGTCAGGTGGCGTGTTCTGAATGGAACGACATCCGTGATGAAGTGGGCAACAACGTTGGGGTGTACGACAACCCGGCTGATTTGACCGCCAAATCCTGGACGGTGATGCGCTTCTCGGAAGTGGAACAAAACGACAAACTGGAATGGCTTATCCGCAAGGATGGCTGTATGCACTGCGCCGATCCGGGCTGCCTGAAGGCGTGTCCGGCTGAAGGCGCAATCATTCAGTATGCCAACGGTATCGTCGACTTCCAGTCTGAGCAGTGCATAGGCTGTGGCTACTGCATCGCGGGCTGCCCGTTCGACGTGCCGCGCCTCAATCCGGAAGACAACCGCGTCTACAAATGTACGCTGTGCGTTGACCGTGTTGTGGTCGGGCAAGAACCGGCCTGCGTGAAAACCTGCCCAACCGGTGCCATTCATTTCGGCACCAAAGAGTCGATGAAAACCCTGGCAGGCGAGCGCGTGGCGGAGCTAAAAACGCGTGGTTACGAAAACGCGGGTCTGTACGATCCGGCGGGTGTTGGCGGTACGCACGTGATGTATGTATTGCACCATGCGGACAAGCCAAATCTGTATCACGGCCTGCCGGAGAACCCGGAGATCAGCGCTACCGTTAAGTTCTGGAAAGGCATCTGGAAACCCCTCGCAGCCGTCGGCTTTGCAGCGACATTTGCGGCCAGCATCTTCCACTACGTCGGCGTTGGCCCGAACCGTGCGGAAGAGGAAGAAGACAATCTGCATGAAAAAGACGACGAGGTGCGCAAATGAAACGACGTGACACCATCGTGCGCTACACGGCGCCGGAACGCATCAACCACTGGATCACCGCCTTCTGCTTCATTCTGGCGGCGGTGAGCGGGATGGGCTTTCTCTTCCCGTCTTTTAACTGGCTGATGCACATCATGGGCACTCCACAACTGGCGCGAATTGTGCACCCGTTTGTCGGCGTGATCATGTTTGCCTCGTTTATCATCATGTTTTTCCGTTACTGGCACCACAATCTAATCAATCGGGATGATATCTTTTGGGCGAAGAATATTCGTAAGATTGTCGTCAACGAGGAAGTAGGTGACACGGGACGTTATAACTTCGGCCAGAAATGCGTATTCTGGGCGGCGATTATCTTCCTGGTCCTGTTGCTGGTGAGCGGAGTGGTCATCTGGCGTCCGTATTTTGCGCCTGCTTTCTCAATCCCGGTGATCCGATTCGCGTTAATGCTGCATTCATTTGCCGCAGTAGCGTTAATTGTGGTTATCATGGTGCACATTTACGCCGCCCTTTGGGTGAAAGGCACCATTACCGCGATGGTGGAAGGATGGGTTACCAGTTCATGGGCGAAGAAACATCACCCGCGCTGGTACCGTGAAGTCCGCCAGAAACAGGAAAAGTCATCTGAATGAGTATTCGCATAATCCCGCAAGATGAGCTGGAGAAGAGCGAGAAACGCACGGCGGATATGATTCCGCCGTTATTATTCCCCAGACTCAAAAATTTGTATAACCGCCGCGCTGAGCGCCTGCGCGAGCTGGCCGAGAACAACCCGCTGGGCGACTACCTGCGCTTTGCCGCACTGATCGCCCACGCGCAGGAAGTGGTGTTGTACGACCATCCGCTGCAGATGGATCTGACCGCTCGAATCAAAGAAGCGAACGATCAGGGCAAACCGCCGCTGGATATCCACGTTCTGCCACGCGACAAGCACTGGCAAAAACTGCTGCAGTCGTTAATTGCTGAGCTGAAACCAGAAATGAGCGGCCCTGCGCTTGCCGTGATCGAAAATCTGGAAAAAGCCTCAGAGCAGGAACTGGAGCTGATGGCCAGCGCGCTGTTTGCCTCTGATTTCGCCTCCGTCAGCAGCGATAAAGCGCCGTTTATTTGGGCTGCCCTGTCGCTCTACTGGGCGCAGATGGCAAGCCTGATCCCCGGAAAAGCCCGTGCGGAATACGGTGAACAGCGTCAGTACTGCCCGGTGTGTGGTTCAATGCCGGTCTCCAGCATGGTGCAAATCGGTACCACTCAGGGGCTGCGTTATCTGCACTGCAACCTGTGTGAAACCGAGTGGCACGTGGTACGCGTGAAGTGCAGCAACTGCGAGCAAAGCCGTGATTTGAACTACTGGTCGCTGGATAACGAACAGGCGGCAATTAAAGCTGAAAGCTGCGGCGACTGTGGGACTTACCTGAAGATTCTCTATCAGGAAAAAGACCCTAAAGTTGAAGCCGTGGCTGACGATCTCGCTTCACTGATGCTGGACGCGCACATGGAGCAAGAGGGCTTTGCCCGCAGCTCTATCAACCCGTTCCTGTTCCCGGGTGAAGGGGAGTAAGTTTTAAGATCTTCCCCCGGCAATTGAACCAAACTGCCGGGGATTATCTTAGTGCCTGAATGACATGTTTTGGATCATTGGCAATAGCACGTAACAACGCTTTTGCTGGACCGGTCGGTGAACGACGCCCTTGCTCCCAATTTCGCAACGTATCCACGCTTACCGATATCAAATCTGCGAAACGAGTCTGTGATAATCCTGAAGACTGGCGAATTTCCTTTATTTTCATGGCGTCAATATGAAAGGTACGGGAAGGTTGTCGCGTTCCTTCAGCGATCTCATTCATCTGAACCATACTTTGAGTTAATCGCTCAAATAGTGCCTTATCCATTTACCACCTCTCATTCAACATACGCAGCAGCACTTTTTCTTGTGGAGTCAGATCATCCTTGATCCCTTTCTGATAAATCAGCAACAATCGAATTTGTGATTTTCTGATTTGATGAAAGTAAATAATCCTCACACCGCTACGTTTGCCTTTCCCTCGCGATCTCCAGCGAACCTTTCTCAGTCCGCCCGTTTCTTGTATCAGATCGCCACAATCAGGCTGAATCGCAAGGAATATCTGTAATCTACGGTATTCATCATCATCCAGTAATTTTTTGACGTCTTCAGTGAAGATTTCCGTTTCTATGAATAGCATTTTGAGTACGCCATTGGACTATATTAATAGAAATTAACTATACGTCAATGGCGTATAGTACATTTTCCTCACAATACAGAATTCAAACAGCAGAAACCAATGACGGTATTTAATCTGCGAGCCGCTTTCCAAAATCATAACCACCCCCATTTTTCCCATTTTCATTCTTAGTTATCCAGGTTATAAACCTGTATATCCATACAGATAAGGAGATGTGAAAATGGCACTGGAAAGCGGGATTGCACAGCTGGTTGAGGCATTTATCGCGGCGGGACGCCCTTCTTCGCGCGAGCAGAATATTGATGACCGGAGAGCAGGCTACATCGCCAGCACGGTCCTGGCCGGAGACACTGAAACCCGCGTACAGGTTGAAGATATTGAACTCGATGCCATGATGTTTCGCGTAGTTTCGCCGCGGGGCAGCACGGGAAATCTCCCCTGCGTTATCTATTATCACGGCGGCTGCTTTGTCAGCGGCGGATTTACCACACATGATAACCAGCTAAGGCAACTCGCCTGGTACAGCGGCTGTCGGGTCATTGCGGTGCAGTATCGCCTCGCACCAGAGCACATCTTCCCGGCAGCACATAACGATGCTGAATCGGGGGCCAACATTATCTGGAAGTATGCCCAGAAACTGGGTGTCGACCGCAGCAACATTACGCTGGCTGGCGACAGCGCTGGCGGGCATCTGGCGCTGGTCACCGCACTACGCCTGAAAGCTACCAGGCAATGGCAACCTGCGCAGCTTATGCTGATCTACCCGATGCTGGATGCAACCGCCAGCTTTGCGAGCTATGACCACAATGGAAAGGATTACATTATCACCCGCGACACGCTGCTGTCGGGCTACGAGATGTATATGCCGCAAACCAATCCACTGCATCCCGAAGTCAGCCCGCTCTGGCGCGAAGACTTCAACGGTTTACCGCCCACGCACATCATTACAGCTGAATTCGATCCACTGCGAGATGAGGGTGAGGCCCTGTATCAAAAGTTCCAGGAACAGGGCGTGGAGTGCACCTGCCAACGCTATCTCGGCGTTATCCACGGATTTTTCCAGCTAGCAGGGGTGAGTCGGGCGGCACGAAGCGCAATGCGGGATGTTGCCTGGCGGCTAGGTCAGTAAGGTTGTTCATGTTTTCGTCCACGGGTGCTATCTTGTGTGGATAGATAACACAAAGGACAAGCCTATGCCCAGAACTACCAGCATTACGATTGGCGAGCATCTCGATCGTTTTATTAACGAAATGATTGAAAGTGGGCGCTATGGTTCCACCAGCGAAGTTGTCCGTTCGGCATTACGTTTACTGGAAGAACAAGAATTGCGAAACAACGCATTACGCGACGCGCTGGAGGATGGGATACACAGCGGCACAAGCGACCTGACTCTACAGGAGATCGCGCACAGGAAAAAGCGCAGTCTGAATGTATAAACTCTCTAATCAGGCAGTCGAAGATTTTGAATCTATCTATGAATACACCTGGAAAAAAATTCGGTTATCAGCAGGCGGATAAATACACGACTGAAATGGAACAGCTTTTTTTACTGTTAGAGAAAAACGCTTTGATGGGACACAACTGTTCTGCGATTAAGGAAGGTACCCGTCAATACAATCATCGACAGCATGCGATTTTTTATCAAAATGCGGATTATGGCATTTTCATAATCCGCATTTTACATCAGCAAATGAACCCAATATTACATTTCAGCTAGAGGACTTACTCTTCCTCGTTCCCGCCTTCTTCATATGCGCCAAACGGTTTTGCGGGTAGCACAATGTAGGTGCCTTCAAACACCACGCCCGGCGTGTCGTCGCCAAATACCCCGACCTGCATCTGAACGCGCGCCTTACGACCTCTTGCCAGACGGTCCAGATCTCCGCTCAGCGAACCCAGATCGGCGATGGCTGTAGGTTTCCCGGTGATCGGCCTGCTGTACCGTATATGCGCGTCAGCAAGGATTATCGTCCCGCCCAGATGACGCTCACGCAGCATCAGCCAGATAAGTCCCCAGCCCGTTAGCGTCGCCAGTGAAAACAGACTCCCGGCAAACAGCGTATGGTGCGGGTTCTGATTGCCCGTCTCGGGCATCGTGGTGATAAATTTCTGCCCGGTATATTGCTGAATGCGCACACCCATTTTCTCGCTTAATGGAATATGTTCGTACCAGGCTTGCTGTAGTTGTCCGCACCAGTCCCCGCGATGGAGGATGTCGTCCAGCGTCGCGATGGGTTTAATCATCAAAAAGTGACGCACCGGCGTGGTTTGCGGCGTGGTGATTTCTCCCTGGCTCACAAACCCCAGTTTGGCAAAAAATTCGACCGCATCTTCACGGGCGCTACAGGTTACGCGCTTTACCCCTTCCTGACGCGCCACAGACTCCAGGGTCATCGCCATCAGCGTGCCCAACCCTTTCTCCTGCACGGAGGGGTCAACGGCCATAAAGCGTATGGAGGCTTCGTTATCCGCATTGATATACAGACGTCCTACCGCGACCAGATTCCCCTCTTCGTCCACCACCATCTGGTGATGCGCCATCGCATCCCAGGCATCCCGTTCGGAGCCTTTAGGCTGGTGCAACGGTTTACGCAGCATCTCCCAGCGAAACTGGTAGTAACGCTCCAATTCTTCTTCTGTTTGCGGTACTCGAAGGTGATACATCGTCGTATTCTCTCTTGTTGTCCGCGGCCACACCGGTAGCTGGTTCATACTTGTAACCAGAACGTCACGGGGCCATCATTAACCAGTGAAACCTGCATATCCGCAGCGAATCGACCGGTTTGCGTATTCATTTCCTGTTGGCGGCAACGCTCAACAAAGTAATCATACAGCGCCTCTGCACGATCGGGCGCAGCCCCTTTTGAAAACCCCGGGCGCATGCCGCGTTCGGTATCTGCCGCCAGCGTGAACTGTGAAACCACCAGCACGCTGCCCCCTGACTGCTGCACGTTAAGGTTCATTTTGCCTTCGGCATCGCTAAAGATTCGATAGCCGAGTACGCGCTCGCACAGGCGGTTCGCTTTCTGTTCGTCATCATCCCTTTCGACACCTAACAGGACCAAAAGTCCTGGGCCAATTTCACCCGTCACCTCGCCCTCCACGGTGACGCTGGCACGGGTTACGCGCTGAATTAATGCAATCATGGTTGCTCTGCTTCTTCTTGTTCTGCGGCTTGTTTAAGTTTGCGGTATTCCCCGAGAGTGACAGTTATTTCCGCGCCTAGCAAGACGATACACCAGGTCCAGTATACCCAGACGAATAAAATGGGGATCACCGCCAGGACACCGTAAATGAGCTGATAAGACGGGAACATCGTGATATAGAGCGCAAATCCTTTCTTTCCGGTTTCGAACAACACAGCGGCCACAAAGGCACCAATAACCGCATCACGGTTAGGTACACGCGTAGTCGGTACGATGCTGTAAAGCAGCCAGAACGAGAGCCAGGAAAGCACCAGCGGGAAAATACGCAGGACGTTATCAATCACCGTGTTGAGATCGCTGGCCCAGCGCAATGACAACAGATAAGAGCTGATTGCCAGACTGGCCCCCGCCAGCAGTGGCCCCAGCGTTAAAATCATCCAGTAAACGGCGAAAGAGTAAACTTTAGGCCGAGTACGCTTGCTGCGCCAGATAGTATTCAGCGCGTTATCAATGGAATACATCAGTAATAGCGCTGTCACAATCAGCCCACACGCCCCAACGGCGGTCATTTTATTCGAGTTGGCAACGAACTGTTCGATATAACGCTGAATGACATCTCCCGTCGCCGGGATAAAGTTTGCGAAAATGAAATGACGTAGCTGGACGCTGACGTCAGAAAACATCGGAAATGCGGCGAAAAGCGCAAAAACTACGGCAATAAGCGGCACTAATGAGAGCAATGAGACATAGGCAAGATTCCCTGCCAGCGTCGTCATGTTGTCCTCATCAATCCGCTGCCATAGTAGCTTCAGCCAGGCCCGAACAGGACGTGTATGGTGCCTGGCTTGTTGCTGAACATTTTTTAGCATAGCAACTTCGCGAAATAGTCCGGAATGGTCGTTTTATCGACAACCTGGATGCTGGTAATCCCTAACCGATTAGCCCCTTCAATATTATCGGCGTTGTCGTCGAAAAATACCGCCTCATGCGCAGAAAAACCTTCAGACTGCAGGACATGCTGGTAAATCCGCGCTTCCGGTTTACGCATGCCCAGATCCTGGGAAAGGTAAATATGGTCAGCAGCCTGACGGATTTCGGGGTATTCGTCCGGCCAAAACGTCGTGTGCAGACGGTTAGTATTCGACAAGACGACCACCCGATGCCCCTGCTCACGCAGCTTTTGCATGATGTCGATGACTTCAGGACGCAAGGCAACAAAAACGGCCTGCCAGCCGTGGGAGAACTGCTCATAGCTTAGCGGTAGCGCCATGTCATGACATAGCGCCTCGGCAAAGGCTTCATCCGTTATTTCACCTCGCTCGTGCTGGTGAAAAGCCTCTCCCATGGTGAAACTTTGCTTTAACGAAGCCAGCGGTACACGGCTCAGATCGCTCCAAGTACCTAACACGCGATTGAAGTCGATATCGACAATCACATTCCCCAAATCAAAGATATAGAGCATGCCCTTCTCCTTATTCGCCGTGGATGAATAACTGTAGCGGGAAAGGAGAAGTTTGACTATGTGAGAGTGATGACTACGAACTTATCGAGCCATCACTGGAGAGAATTACACGGCCAGAGCATCGTCCTGTGAAGGACTCACTTGCACAATTTCCACCTGCTGTGACTGGAGTAAATTATGCAATGCGGGACCTGGGTATTCATCGGTAAACAACGCGGTCACCTGAGACACGTTACCAATTTCTACCGCGGCAGAAGCCGTATATTTCGTATGATCCGCAGCCAGCAGAATGTGTCTTGAATGGGACATCATCGTTTTCACTACGCTGGCTTCATTGACATCAAACTCCAGTAGCGCGCCATCACTTTCAATCGCGCCAACGCTGGTAACCAGGTAGTCGGCCCGAAAATCAGCGACAAATGCCGAGGCAGAAGGGCCAATGATGCCACTGTTATGCGGACGTAACGTTCCCCCCGGCACCATGACTTCAAAACGTGGGTTGTTATACAGAATGTGCGCCACACGCAGGCTGTTGGTGATAATACGCAAATGATTATGGTTTAACAGTGCGCGCGCCACCTGCTCAACGGTGGTGCCAATGGTAATAAACACCGTTGACCCATCAGGAATGTAATCAGCCACCGCTTCCGCGATGGCTTTTTTCTCTTCCGTCCAGGAGACTTCACGCTGCTCAAACGCCGTATTCACCACGCTGGAAGCTCTACCCGCGCCACCATGATGACGGGTAATTAATCCCTGCTCGCTGAGTTTACGAATATCACGACGCACGGTTTGCGTGGACACGTCCAGCAGGCTGGCGAGCTCGTCGATGTTCATATAACCGCGCTCGCTAATCAGCATAAGCAGTTGATCGTGTCGCGGGTTACCGGTCAGTTCGGTAAGACTCATGAAATTTCCTCGAAAAACCATTGCCCTGGCATTTTATACAAAAAGTGACAGAAAAGATCGGGTTTGATCACAGTCAGGGATTCCGACCCTTCCTCCCGGGCGAGTGCATTTTAACGCAGCAACCCCACTGGCAAACCTGACGGCCTCTTCTGGAGCATCGCCGCCGGCCAGGCTGAATGCGAGCGCACCGTGGAAAACATCTCCAGCTCCCGTAGTATCCACAACATCGACTTTAAATCCAGATTGATGCTGCAACGTATTATTTTTTATCCAGTCACAGCCTTCACTTCCCCGCGTTACGTAAACATGTCCATTTGTGAGCGTTTGTGCTTGTTTCAGTCCAGCGACAGAATCGTTTATCCCGGTTAAACGCGCCAGTCCAGGTTCAGAGAATGCAGCATGATCGCTTAGCGCCACCAGCTCGCTGATATCTTGTGGCGTTACGTCGCCATCCAGTACCGTCATCACTCCCGCCTGACGCGCCAGCGCGAACGCCTGCCTGGCCCCTTCGTGCCAGCGAACATCCGCCAACACCACATCCCACTGGGAAAAATCAATCTCATTGAACCAATCAGCATCCGGCAATAAATCCGGGCTGGGATAGTTAACGATAATCCGTTCCCCTTGCGCATCAACCATAATTGCCGATTGCGAAGACTTTGCCCCCGCGTAGCGCCGGGTGTAGCGGGTGTTTACCCCCAGGGATTCCAGCTCCGCCAGCAGGCTATTTCCGGTGTCGTCATCGCCCACACGGCCAATAAAGTCCACCTGCGCGCCCAGCCTCGCTGCAGCCACTGCGGCCGTTGCAGCAGGCCCGCCGCCCACTTCCGTATAACGCTTCGCCACATACTTACCTCCTTCAGTCGGTAATCCTTCCACGTAATAGATGCGATCCATCACGGCAATACCTACACAAGCAATACGAATCATGGTCATTCCTTAGGCGTTTCAAGATGGGACCATTTTAATTTCACAAAATGTTTAAAAAGTGACGGCTGTCAATTTTTTGACCATAAATTACAAATACGATCAAAAACAGACAAAAACAAACGAGCTTAAATGACAAAAAATGACATCCACGTCTCAGGAGAACGTTATGGCAGTTATAGCATTTATCGGATTAGGTCAGATGGGTTCACCCATGGCGAGCAACTTGCTGAAGCAGGGTCATCAACTCAGCGTCTTTGACGTTAACCCGGATGCTGTTCAGCGCCTGGTAGAAAAAGGAGCACAGCCTGCCAGCAATCCGGCTCAGGCCGCAAAAGGGGCGGAATTTGTCATCACCATGCTGCCAAACGGCGATCTGGTGCGCAGCGTACTGTTCGGAGAGCAAGGTATCTGCGAAAGCCTCTCCCCACAGGCATTAGTGATTGATATGTCGACCATTCATCCACTGCAAACCGACAAGCTTATTGCCGATATGCGTGCCAAAGGCTTCGACATGATGGATTGCCCGGTTGGACGCACCTCCGATCACGCTATCGCGGGAACGCTGTTGCTGCTGGCAGGCGGAACGGCACAGCAGGTAGAACGCGCCGCACCGGTTCTGATGGCGATGGGTAATGAATTGATCAATGCAGGGGGTCCCGGCATGGGGATCCGCGTGAAACTCATCAACAACTACATGAGTATCGCACTGAACGCTCTTTCTGCCGAAGCAGCCGTATTGTGCGAGGCACTTGGCCTCTCCTTTGATGTGGCCTTGCAAGTTATGAGCGGCACCCCCGCCGGGAAAGGCCACTTCACTACCTCCTGGCCGAACAAAGTGCTGAAAGGCGATCTTTCCCCGGCCTTCATGATCGATTTAGCTCACAAGGATCTTGGCATCGCGCTGGACGTTGCCAACCAACTGCATGTGCCGATGCCACTCGGTGCTGCCTCCCGCGAAGTCTATAACCAGGCGCGTGCCGCTGGCCGTGGCCGTGAAGACTGGACGGCCATTCTTGAACAGGTTCGCGCATCCGCCGGGCTAAATAAACATACAGATAAGTAAGGACTGAACAATGACGAAGTACACCCTGAAAGATATCACCCGAGCTTCTGGCGGATTTGCCATGCTGGCAGTCGATCAGCGCGAAGCCATGCGCTTAATGTTTGCCGCAGCAGGTGCAAAATCCCCGGTCAATGACAGCGTGCTGACCGATTTCAAAGTCAATGCGGCGAAGATCCTGTCCCCCTATGCCTCCGCCATTCTGGTCGATCAGCAGTTCTGCTACCGCCAGGTTGTAGAGCAAAACGCTGTCGCCAAAAGCTGCGCCATGATTGTGGCCGCTGATGAGTTCATTCCGGGTAACGGTATTCCGGTCGATAGCGTGGTGATTGATAAAAAAATCAACCCGCAGGCCGTGAAGCAAGATGGTGCTAAGGCTCTCAAACTGCTGGTGCTATGGCGTAGCGATGAAGATGCCCAACAGCGCCTGGACATGGTGAAAGAATTCAATGAGCTATGCCATTCCAATGGCTTGCTGAGCATCATCGAGCCGGTTGTTCGCCCACCGCGTCGTGGCGATAAGTTCGATCGCGAACAGGCCATTATCGATGCCGCAAAAGAGCTGGGTGATAGCGGTGCCGATCTCTACAAGGTCGAAATGCCGCTGTACGGCAAAGGTACCCAACAAGAACTGCTTAGCGCCTCTCAACGCCTGAATGAGAACATCAACATGCCGTGGGTCATTCTCTCCTCTGGTGTGGATGAAAAACTGTTCCCGCGCGCAGTCAGCGTAGCAATGACCGCAGGCGCATCTGGCTTCCTGGCCGGACGTGCGGTCTGGTCATCGGTTGTTGGCCTGCCAGATACCGAACTGATGCTGCGCGATGTTTCCGCGCCTAAATTGCAACGCCTGGGCGATATCGTCGACGAAATGATGGCCCGGCGCTAAGAGGATCTAAGAATGAAATGGTTCAACACCCTAAGCCACAACCGTTGGCTGGAGCAAGAAACCGACCGCATCTTTAACTTTGGTAAGAATGCGGCGGTACCCACCGGATTTGGCTGGCTGGGAAACATTGGTCAGGTCAGAGCAGATATGGGGACACATCTGTGGATCACCGCCCGCATGCTGCACGTCTACTCCGTTGCCGCGTCAATGGGCCGTCCTGGCGCATATCAGCTAGTCGATCACGGCATTAAAGCACTGAACGGTGCGCTACGCGACACTCGCTACGGCGGTTGGTACGCCTGCGTAAATGATGAAGGCGTTATGGACGCCTCCAAACAGGGCTATCAGCATTTCTTTGTTTTGCTCGGTGCGGCAAGTGCGGTCACCACCGGTCATCCGCAGGCCAGACAATTGTTGGATGACGCTATCGACGTGATTGAAAAGTACTTCTGGAGCGAAGAGGAGCAGATGTGCCTGGAATCCTGGGACGAAGCTTTTAGCCAGACGGAAGATTACCGCGGCGGTAACGCCAACATGCACGCGGTCGAGGCTTTCCTGATCGTGTATGACGTTACCCATGACCGTAAATGGCTCGATCGCGCACTGCGAATTGCTTCGGTGATTATTCACGACGTAGCCCGCAGCGGGGAGTATCGCGTTAACGAACACTTCGATTCACAGTGGAACCCAATCCGCGATTACAACAAGGATAACCCAGCTCACCGTTTCCGCGCCTACGGCGGCACGCCGGGCCACTGGATCGAATGGGGCCGCCTGATGCTTCATCTGCATGCCGCGCTGGAAGCCCGTTTTGAAACGCCTCCCAAATGGCTGCTGGAAGATGCCAAAGGTTTGTTCCACGCCACCATCCGTGATGCCTGGGCACCGGACGGCGCAGATGGTTTTGTCTATTCGGTGGACTGGGATGGTAAACCCATCGTTCGCGAAAGAGTGCGTTGGCCGATAGTCGAAGCCATGGGTACCGCCTATGCCTTGTATACCCTCACCGGCGACAGCCAATACGAAGCCTGGTACCAGAAGTGGTGGGATTACTGCATCACATATCTGATGGACTACGAGACCGGTTCATGGTGGCAGGAACTGGACACCGATAACAAGGTGACTACCAAAGTCTGGGACGGTAAGCAGGACATTTATCACCTACTGCACTGCCTGGTAATCCCGCGTCTACCGCTGGCTCCGGGCCTTGCACCGGCAGTAGCTGCCGGTCTGCTGGATATCAACGCTAAATAAGTAACAAGGTGAGCAGCCATGCATAACGGTGGAAAAACCATTCATCTTCAAGCCGGAAACTTCCAGGCGAAAATCGTCACGGTTGGTGCTGGACTAGCAGAATTGACGCACCGTGGGCGTCACATTGTGATTCCACATGAGCCGGAAGAGATGCCGCTGGCACATTTAGGAAAAGTGTTGGTTCCCTGGCCAAACCGCGTTGCAGATGGCTGCTATCAACATAACGGCAAGACCTTCCAACTTGCCGTTAACGACCATGTTTCACATACCGCCATCCATGGATTGCTGGCCTGGCGGGACTGGCAGATTAATCAACTGTCGAACACGGAAGTGTCGTTGACGATTTTTCTGCCGCCCTCTTATGGCTATCCCTTTGCGCTGGTTTCAGAGGTGATTTACCGACTGGAGGCAGACAGCGGATTGCACGTCATTATTCGGACACAGAATGTGGGTGACGAAATTGCCCCGTATGGCGCGGGAGCACATCCCTACTTGACCTGCAATCTGCATCCTATCGATGACTGTGAATTAACACTCCCAGCGAGTGAAGAAACATGCGATGAACGGGATTTCACAACGCAGCGACGCATTGCGCAGACCACTATCGATCATACGTTCAGGACCATGCCACCTGATGCTGAGTGGGAAGTCAGGATAACCAGCCCATCGCAAAACATGTCCACTTTTTTACGCAGCCACCAGCCCTGGCTACAGGTGTACACCGGCGAAAAATTAGCACGGCGTGGCCTGGCGGTTGAACCGATGACCTGCCCGCCAGACGCCTTTAACTCCGGAATTAGCCTGATTCATCTCGCGCCCGGAGAAACACATCAAATGCATTTTTTAATCGGCAGTGAATAACAGATTTCCGACAAATTACCGAATTACCCTATTTTTACGGAGACGATAATGAATTCGCTACAACAACGGTCAACCGCCTTAGAACTCACATCATTACCTGATGGATTTGCTTTAACATACCACCAGCGCCTGATTTTACGTCACAGCACAGAAACCCCCTGTCTGTGGATCGGCACTGGCGTTGCCGACATTGACATGTTTCGCGGCAACTTCAGCATCAAAGACAAACTCAATGAGAAGATTGCTCTGACCGACGCCACGGTTAGCGAGTCACCTGATGGCTGGCTGGTACATTTCAGCCGCGGTAATACCATCAACGCCACGCTACACATCTCTACCGATGATCAGGGTCGTTTGAAGCTCGACCTCCATAACGAGGAACTCAGCCATAACCGTATCTGGCTGCGTCTGGCGGCCAACCCGGACGATCATATTTACGGCTGCGGCGAACAGTTCTCTTATTTCGACTTACGCGGTAAACCGTTCCCGCTGTGGACCAGCGAACAGGGCGTGGGCCGCAACAAAAACAGCTATGTCACCTGGCAGGCCGACTGCAAAGAAAATGCCGGCGGTGACTATTACTGGACCTTCTTTCCGCAGCCAACCTTCGTCAGCACACAGAAGTACTACTGCCACGTTGCTAACAGTTGCTATATGAATTTCGATTTCAGCGCGCCGGAGTATCACGAACTCGCTCTGTGGGAAGACAAAACCACTCTGCGTATTGAGTGCGCCGAAACCTATATCTCTCTGCTGGAAAAACTGACTGCGCTGTTAGGACGCCAACCGGAGCTGCCTGACTGGATCTACGATGGCGTCACGCTCGGTATTCAGGGCGGTACTGAGATTTGCCAGAACAAACTGGATACCATGCGTAACGCAGGCGTGAAAGTAAACGGCATCTGGGCGCAGGATTGGTCCGGGATCCGCATGACCTCCTTTGGCAAGCGCGTGATGTGGAACTGGAAGTGGGACAGCGACAACTATCCGCAGTTGGATAACCGTATTAAGCAGTGGAAAGAAGAAGGCGTGCAGTTCCTCTCCTATATCAACCCGTACGTCGCCAGCGACAAAGATCTCTGTGCCGAAGCGGCTGAACGCGGTTATCTGGCGAAAGATGCCTCAGGCGCTGACTATCTGGTTGAGTTCGGCGAGTTTTACGGCGGTGTGGTCGATCTGACCAACCCCGAAGCCTACGACTGGTTCAAAGAAGTCATCAAAAAGAACATGATTGAGCTGGGCTGCGGTGGTTGGATGGCCGACTTTGGCGAATATCTGCCAACCGATACGTATCTGCACAACGGCGTCAGCGCTGAAATTATGCATAACGCCTGGCCCGCACTGTGGGCGAAATGCAACTATGAAGCGTTACAGGAGACCGGCAAACTCGGCGAAATCCTGTTCTTTATGCGTGCGGGCTACACCGGCAGCCAGAAGTACTCCACCATGATGTGGGCAGGCGATCAGAACGTTGACTGGAGCCTCGACGACGGTCTGGCTTCCGTCGTTCCTGCGGCGCTGTCGCTGGCGATGACCGGTCACGGTCTGCACCACAGCGATATCGGCGGCTACACCACCCTGTTTGACATGAAACGCAGCAAAGAACTGCTACTGCGCTGGTGTGACTTCAGCGCCTTCACGCCGATGATGCGCACCCACGAAGGTAACCGCCCTGGCGATAACTGGCAGTTTGATGGTGATGCTGAAACCATCGCCCACTTTGCCCGTATGACCACCGTCTTTACCACCCTGAAACCGTATCTAAAACAGGCTGTCGCGCAAAACAGCACTACCGGTCTGCCGGTGATGCGCCCGCTGTTCCTGCATTACGAAGACGATGCTCGGACCTATACCCTGAAATATCAGTATCTGCTGGGACAAGATTTGCTGGTCGCGCCGGTTCACGAACAGGGCCAGCAAAACTGGACGCTGTATCTGCCAGAGGATAGCTGGGTAAACGTCTGGACTGGGGAAACTTACCTTGGCGGTGAAATTACCGTAGATACGCCTATTGGCAAACCTCCGGTGTTTTATCGCGCGAAGAGTGAATGGGCGTCACTGTTTGCCACTTTACGCAACATCTAACACGGCTCGCCCGCGGGGCAACTCGCGGGCAAATGGAGAATAATAATGAGTCAGAATTCCTCTAATCCGGCAACCCTACGCTTGCCGTTCAAAGAAAAACTCGCCTATGGGATGGGTGATTTAGGCTCCAATATCCTGTTGGACATTGGTACCCTCTATTTACTCAAGTTTTATACCGATGTCCTTGGTTTACCAGGTACTTATGGCGGCATCATTTTCCTTATCGCCAAATTTTTTACCGCGTTTACCGATATGGGCACCGGGATTATGCTCGATTCCCGCCGCAAAATCGGCCCGAAAGGGAAATTCCGTCCGTTCGTTCTTTACGCCGCATTTCCAGTTACCTTGCTGGCGATTGCCAACTTTGTCGGTACACCGTTTGAAGTAACCGGTAAAACGGTGATGGCAACGGTGCTGTTTATGCTGTACGGACTGTTCTTCAGCATGATGAACTGCTCCTATGGTGCAATGGTTCCCGCGATTACGAAAAATCCGGACGAGCGCGCTTCACTGGCAGCCTGGCGACAAGGGGGCGCAACCCTGGGTTTGTTGCTATGTACAGTCGGCTTTGTACCGGTAATGAACTTGATCGAAGGCAATTCACAGCTGGGTTATATCTTCGCCGCCACGTTGTTCTCGCTGTTTGGCCTGCTGTTTATGTGGCTGTGCTATGCCGGGGTAAAAGAACGCTACGTGGAAGTGAAACCCGTGGATGCCGCGCAAAAACCGGGATTATTGCAATCCTTCCGCGCCATCGCCGGTAACCGCCCTCTGTTTATTCTGTGCGTTGCCAACCTTTGTACGCTTGGCGCATTTAACGTTAAGCTGGCAATTCAGGTCTATTACACCCAGTACGTACTGAATGACCCAATCCTCCTTTCCTGGATGGGCTTTTTCAGCATGGGCTGTATCTTCATCGGCGTCTTCTTGATGCCAGGAATGGTTAGACGTTTCGGCAAGAAAAAAGTCTACATTGGCGGTTTGCTAATTTGGGTTGCGGGGGATTTGCTTAACTACTTCTTTGGTGGCGGTTCCGTCAGCTTTGTCGCCTTCTCCTGCCTGGCGTTCTTCGGCTCAGCATTCGTTAACAGCCTGAACTGGGCGCTGGTCTCCGATACGGTGGAATATGGCGAATGGCGAACCGGCGTACGCTCTGAAGGCACGGTATACACCGGTTTCACCTTCTTTCGTAAAGTTTCACAAGCGCTGGCAGGATTCTTCCCCGGCTGGATGCTGACGCAAATCGGCTACGTTCCCAACGTGGTGCAATCAGCAAGTACGGTCGAAGGTTTGCGTCAGTTGATCTTTATTTATCCCTGCGCTTTAGCGGTGATCACCATTGTGGCTATGGGCTGTTTCTACAACCTTAACGAGAAGATGTATGTCCGCATCGTTGAAGAGATAGAAGCGCGTAAACAACCCGTTTGATAATAATAATGAATAGCGCTCTACGGGGCGCTATTGAGGAGCGATTATGTCTTTTCATGATCCGCTAACGCTAAAACTGAGCCTGCGTGAAAAATTCGCCTACGGAGTGGGTGACTTCGGCTCAAATTTGATGCTGTGTATCGGCACACTGTATCTGCTTAAATTTTATACCGATGAACTAGGGATGCCGGCGTATTACGGTGGGATTATCTTTCTGGTGGCGAAGTTCTTCACCGCCTTCACTGATATGTTGACCGGTGTATTGCTGGACTCAAGGCGTAATATTGGCGCAAAAGGTAAATTCAGACCTTTTATTTTGTATGCGTCATTTCCTGTCGCAGTTGTTGCCAGCGCGCAGTTTTTGGCGACAGATTTTACGCTAACGGTGAAAACCGGACTGGCAACGGTGTTGTTTATGCTGTTCGGTCTGTTCTATAGCCTGATGAACTGCTCCTACGGCGCGATGGTGCCTGCGATCACTAAAAACCCGAATGAACGCGCTCAGCTCGCCGCCTGGCGTCAGGGCGGCGCTACCGTTGGTCTGTTACTGTGCACCGTTGGCTTTATGCCGATTCAAGCGCTATTTGTCAGTTCATCCTCGCTGGGTTATCTGATCGCCGCACTGATCTTTTCAGTCTGCGGGCTGTTCAGCATGTGGTGGTGTTTCAGCGGAGTGAAGGAACGCTACATTGAAATCGTGCCGGATCACCATAAGCCCAGCATTCTCAAATCGTTCTGTGCCATTTTCCGTAACCCTCCTCTGCTGGTGCTGTGTGTCGCCAACTTATGCACGCTGGCGGCATTCAACATCAAGCTGGCAATCCAGGTGTACTACACCCAGTACGTGCTCAATGATATTCATCTGCTGTCATGGATGGGGTTCTTCAGCATGGGATGCATTCTGGTTGGGGTACTGCTGGTTCCCGCTGCGGTGAAACGCTTCGGTAAAAAGCAGGTTTACCTCGGCGGTCTGGCATTATGGGCTATCGGCGATGTACTGAACTTTTTCTGGGGCAACACATCATTTTTGTTCGTGACATTCTCCTGTATGGCCTTCTTCGGAACCGCTTTTGTTAACAGCCTGAACTGGGCGCTGGTTCCGGATACGGTCGATTATGGCGAATGGAAAACAGGGATCCGCGCGGAAGGTTCGGTGTATACGGGTTATACCTTTTCGCGCAAAATTTCCGCTGCGCTCGCTGGTTTCCTGCCGGGCATCATGCTGACGCAAATCGGTTATATCCCCAACATAACTCAAAGCGATGCAACTTTGCTCGGCCTGCGTCAGCTTATTTTCCTTTGGCCTTGTGGATTGGCCATTATCGCTGCATTCACGATGGGTTTATTTTATAAGCTCAACGAAACTCGCTTTGCTTTTATTATTGAGGAAATCAGCCAACGGAAGAAAAACAATGCTCTATCGGATCCTGTTACCACTAAAAATAATACCTCTGCTGTAAACGTATAAAAATAATAGCCGCCTATTCCATCTTAATGGATGGCGGCCTCCCTACGCTTAAAAAATGGATTTATTATGAAAAAGTTAACAACAATAATTCTCTTATCTTCGGTTGCTTCTACCTCTGTTTTTGCGGGTGCCTATGTCGAGAACCGCGAGGCATATAATCTGGCGTCAGATCAGATAGAAGTGATGATGCGTGTTGGCTATAACTCCGATATGGGCGCGGGTATCATGCTCACCAACACCTACACCATGCAACGCAAGGATGAGTTAAAACACGGCTATAATGAAATAGAGGGCTGGTATCCGTTATTTAAACCGACAGATAAATTAACTATCCAGCCAGGTGGGTTGATAAATGATAAGAGTACGGGTTCCGGTGGTGCGGCTTATCTGGATGTTAACTATAAATTTACTCCGTGGTTTAATCTTACCGTGCGGAATCGATATAACCATAATAACTACAGTTCAACCGATTTAAATGGTGATCTGGATAATAATGACACCTATGAAATAGGTAACTACTGGAACTTTACCATTACCGATAAATTCTCCTACACCTTTGAACCGCACTATTTTATGCGCGTCAATGACTTCAATAGCAGCAATGGAAAAGATCATCACTGGGAAATTACTAATACCTTTAAGTATCGTATTAATGAACACTGGCTGCCCTATCTGGAATTACGCTGGTTAGATCGCAATGTTGAGCCCTATCATCGTGAACAAAACCAGATTCGTGTCGGGGCAAAGTATTTCTTCTAATCTTTCCGAAATAAAAAAGCCGCTGATAATCAGCGGCTTTTTTGTGCTTACCTGAAAAAGAGTGTTAATTACTCTTCTTTCGCGCCACGCATTGCACGGCGACGATCGTTTTCAGTCAGGTGACGCTTACGGATACGGATAGAGGTTGGTGTTACTTCTACCAGTTCGTCGTCATCGATGAATTCCAGAGCCTGCTCCAGAGTCATCTTAACCGGCGGAACCAGAACCGTTGCTTCGTCAGTACCAGACGCACGCATGTTAGTCAGTTTCTTACCGGTCAGGCAGTTTACAGTCAGGTCGTTAGAGCGGCTGTGAATACCGATGATCTGGCCTTCGTAAACTTCAGCACCGTGACCCAGGAACAGCTTACCGCGGTCCTGCAGGCTGAACAGTGCGAACGCAACTGCTTTACCCTGGCCGTTGGAGATCAGTACGCCGTTCTGACGCTGACCCACATCACCCGCACGAACATCGTCGTAGTGGCTGAAGGTGGAGTACAGCAGACCGGTACCGGAAGTCATGGTCATGAATTCTGAACGGAAGCCGATCAGACCACGGCTTGGGATCACGTAGTCAAGACGTACGCGGCCTTTGCCATCTGGATTCATGTTTTTCAGGTCGCCTTTACGCTCACCCAGAGCTTGCATCACAGAACCCTGATGCTGCTCTTCAACGTCCAGCGTTACGTTTTCGAACGGCTCTTGTTTACGGCCATCGATTTCGCGGAAGATTACTTTCGGACGGGAAACCGCCATTTCGAAACCTTCACGACGCATGTTTTCGATCAGAACAGACAGGTGCAGCTCACCACGACCGGATACACGGAACGCATCCGCATCTTCGGTTTCTTCAACGCGCAGCGCAACGTTGTGCACCAGCTCTTTGTTCAGGCGGTCAAGGATCTGACGAGAGGTAACATATTTACCTTCTTTACCGCAGAACGGAGAGGTGTTTACGCAGAAGAACATGGTAACGGTCGGTTCATCAACGGACAGAGCTGGCAGCGCTTCAACATTCTGCGGATCGCAGATGGTGTCGGAGATGTTCAGTTCGCCCAGGCCGGTGATCGCGATGATATCGCCTGCTTCGGCAATATCACTCTCGATACGTTCCAGACCCAGATGGGTCAGAACTTTACCGACTTTACCGTTACGGGTTTTGCCTTCGCTATCAATGATAGTGATCTGCTGGTTCGGTTTAACTTTACCGCGTTTGATGCGGCCGATACCGATTACGCCAACGTAGTTGTTGTAGTCCAGCTGAGAGATTTGCATCTGCAGCGGGCCATCAAGATCTACGCTCGGAGCCGGTACACGATCAACGATAGTCTGATACAGCGGAGTCATGTCTTCAGCCATGTCTTCGTGATCCAGACCCGCGATACCGTTCAGCGCAGAAGCGTAAACGATCGGGAAGTCCAGCTGCTCGTCGGTAGCGTCGAGGTTAACGAACAGGTCAAATACCTGATCAACAACCCAGTCAGGACGCGCGCCAGGACGGTCAACTTTGTTGATAACAACAATTGGCTTCAGGCCATGGGCAAAGGCTTTTTTGGTCACGAAGCGCGTCTGCGGCATCGGACCGTCCATTGCATCCACCACCAGCAGCACAGAGTCGACCATGGACATTACACGTTCAACTTCACCACCGAAGTCGGCGTGCCCCGGGGTATCAACGATGTTGATACGGTAGTCATTCCATTTGATAGCGGTGTTTTTAGCGAGGATGGTAATCCCACGCTCTTTCTCCAAATCGTTGGAGTCCATCACGCGCTCTTGGGTTTCAGCACGCGCATCGAACGTACCGGATTGTTGGAGCAGCTTGTCTACCAGGGTCGTTTTACCATGGTCTACGTGCGCGATGATGGCGATGTTACGCAAATTTTCGATCACAACTTTGCCTCAGGCATTTTAGAAATAGCGCGTTATTGTACACGGATTAATCGCAGTACAAAACAGGATCACAAACATCCTCCGCAAACAAGTATTGCAGAGTTTCTTTGTGATCACATTCACGGAGCGTTAAAAGGGGTAATCTGACATGCTTTGCACCAATATGGTGCTTAATGTTCACATTAAAGCACTATAATGGTGCAATACAACCTTCATGGTGCAGCCCCTTTGCACGATGGTGCGCATGATAACGCCTTTTAGGGGCAATTTAAAAGTTGGCACAGATTTCGCTTTATATTTTTTATGGCGACACGGCCAATTTTTGCAGAATTGAAGACTTCGTTACCACGACGACAATGACCAATCCGGGAGAGTAAGTATGTCCGCTGAACACGTTTTGACGATGCTGAACGAACACGAAGTGAAGTTTGTTGATTTACGCTTCACTGATACCAAAGGTAAAGAACAGCACGTCACTATTCCTGCTCATCAGGTAAATGCCGAATTCTTTGAAGAAGGCAAAATGTTTGACGGCTCCTCAATCGGTGGCTGGAAAGGCATTAACGAATCAGACATGGTTCTGATGCCAGATGCGTCTACTGCTCTCATCGACCCGTTCTTTGAAGAGTCTACCCTGATCATCCGTTGCGATATCCTGGAACCAGGTACGCTGCAGGGCTACGACCGTGACCCGCGCTCCATTGCTAAACGTGCTGAAGAGTATCTGCGTTCTACCGGCATCGCAGACACCGTTCTGTTCGGACCAGAGCCAGAATTCTTCCTGTTTGACGACATCCGTTTCGGCGCAACTATTTCCGGTTCCCACGTGGCTATCGATGACATCGAAGGCGCATGGAACTCCTCCACCAAATACGAAGGTGGTAACAAAGGTCACCGTCCAGGCGTGAAAGGCGGTTACTTCCCGGTTCCTCCGGTAGATTCTTCTCAGGATATCCGTTCTACCATGTGTCTGATCATGGAAGAAATGGGCCTGGTTGTTGAAGCGCATCACCACGAAGTGGCGACTGCTGGTCAGAACGAAATCGCGACCCGCTTTAACACCATGACCAAAAAAGCGGACGAAATTCAGATCTACAAATATGTCGTTCACAACGTCGCTCACCGTTTCGGTAAAACCGCAACCTTTATGCCAAAACCAATGTTTGGCGATAACGGTTCCGGCATGCACTGCCACATGTCCCTGTCCAAGAACGGCGTAAACCTGTTCTCCGGTGACAAATATGCGGGTCTCTCTGAGCAGGCGCTGTACTACATCGGTGGCGTAATCAAGCACGCTAAAGCGATCAACGCCCTGGCTAACCCGACCACCAACTCCTACAAACGTCTGGTCCCGGGTTACGAAGCACCGGTAATGCTGGCTTACTCTGCCCGTAACCGTTCTGCGTCTATCCGTATCCCGGTAGTTGCTTCTCCGAAAGCGCGTCGTATCGAAGTGCGTTTCCCGGACCCGGCTGCTAACCCATACCTGTGCTTCGCAGCGCTGCTGATGGCTGGTCTTGACGGTATTAAGAACAAGATCCACCCGGGCGAAGCAATGGACAAAAACCTGTACGACCTGCCGCCGGAAGAAGCGAAAGAGATCCCACAGGTTGCTGGTTCTCTGGAAGAAGCACTGAAAGAACTGGATCTGGACCGCGAGTTCCTGACCGCAGGCGGCGTGTTCACCAATGAAGCGATCGATGCGTACATTGCGCTGCGTCGCGAAGAAGATGACCGCGTGCGTATGACTCCGCACCCGGTAGAGTTTGAGCTGTACTACAGCGTTTAATCGTTTGAGTTGCCGTGGAACTTTTAGCCTGCTCAGGCAGGCTTGAGATCGATGGTGAATGATAGGACGCCTGATGGCGCAAACTTATCAGGCCTGGAGGGTAACATTACCTTGTAGGCCGGATAAGGCAAAGCCGCCATCCGGCATCTATGTTTGCCAGTCATCTGTAGCCCATCCCCGGATGGGCTTTTTTCTCCACTAACAACCTGCTTTTTCGCGCTTTTTTGATGTAAAAAGCTATAATGCACTAAATTGGTGCAACACTTTTCAGGAGACTGCTGAATGGCAACCGGCACGCTGCCCGATGCTGGGCAGATCCTCAATTCTTTAATCAACAGCATCTTACTCGTCGACGATGAGCTGGCTGTACATTACGCCAACCCGGCGGCACAGCAGTTGCTCGCCCAAAGCTCCCGCAAACTGTTTGGTACACCGCTTCCCGATCTGTTGAGTTATTTCTCCTTAAACATCGGACTGATGCGAGAGAGCCTGGAAGCAGGCCAGGGCTTTACGGATAACGAAGTGACGCTGGTGATAGACAGCCACTCACATATCCTCTCTGTGACCGCTCAGAGGCTGCCTGATGGCCTTATCTTGCTGGAGATGGCCCCTATGGATAACCAGCGCCGTCTGAGTCAGGAACAGCTCCAGCACGCCCAGCAGATTGCCGCTCGCGATCTGGTGCGTGGTCTGGCACATGAAATTAAAAACCCGCTGGGCGGATTACGCGGTGCGGCGCAACTTCTCAGTAAAGCGCTTCCGGACCCGGCGCTGACCGAATATACCAAAGTCATTATTGAACAGGCGGACCGCCTGCGTAATCTGGTCGACCGTCTGCTGGGGCCACAACAGCCCGGCATGCACATCACGGAAAGTATTCACAAAGTGGCGGAACGCGTGGTGGCGCTGGTCTCGATGGAGCTGCCGGAAAACGTCACGCTAATCCGGGATTACGACCCAAGTCTGCCCGAATTACTGCACGACCCGGACCAGATCGAGCAGGTTTTGCTGAACATCGTACGCAATGCTTTGCAGGCGCTGGGACCGGAAGGCGGCGAGATCATTCTGCGCACCCGCACCGCGTTTCAGCTCACGCTACACGGCATGCGTTACCGTCTGGCGGCACGAATTGATGTAGAGGATAACGGTCCAGGTATTCCCTCGCATTTGCAGGATACGCTGTTCTACCCAATGGTTAGCGGTCGCGAAGGCGGTACCGGCCTTGGATTATCTATCGCCCGTAATTTGATTGATCAACATTCCGGCAAAATTGAATTTACCAGTTGGCCGGGTCATACCGAGTTCTCGGTTTACCTGCCTATCAGGAAATAAGGTGACGTTTATGCAACGAGGAATAGTCTGGGTCGTTGATGACGATAGTTCCATCCGTTGGGTGCTTGAACGTGCGCTCGCAGGGGCAGGGCTAAGCTGTACCACATTTGAAAGTGGTAAAGAGGTACTGGACGCGCTGGCCAGCAAAACGCCGGACGTGCTGTTGTCGGATATCCGCATGCCGGGTATGGACGGCCTGACGCTGTTAAAACAGATTAAACAGCGGCATCCGATGCTTCCGGTCATCATAATGACCGCGCACTCCGATCTGGATGCCGCCGTCAGCGCCTATCAGCAAGGGGCGTTTGATTATCTGCCCAAACCTTTTGATATTGATGAAGCCGTGGCGTTGGTCGAGCGCGCCATCAGTCATTATCAGGAACAGCAGCAGCCGCGTAATGTTCAGATCAATGGCCCCACAACCGACATTATCGGCGAAGCGCCAGCAATGCAGGACGTCTTTCGCATTATTGGTCGCCTGTCCCGATCTTCAATCAGCGTATTGATTAATGGGGAGTCAGGAACCGGTAAAGAGCTGGTCGCCCATGCGTTGCACCGTCACAGCCCACGCGTCAAAGCGCCGTTTATTGCGCTGAACATGGCGGCTATCCCGAAAGATTTGATCGAGTCTGAACTGTTCGGTCATGAGAAAGGCGCGTTTACCGGGGCGAATACCATTCGTCAGGGGCGCTTTGAACAGGCAGATGGCGGTACGCTGTTCCTCGATGAAATTGGCGATATGCCGCTGGACGTGCAAACGCGTTTATTGCGCGTATTAGCCGATGGACAGTTTTACCGCGTGGGTGGTTACGCACCGGTGAAAGTGGATGTGCGCATTATCGCCGCCACGCACCAAAACCTTGAACTGCGCGTACAGGAAGGCAAATTCCGTGAGGACTTATTCCATCGCTTGAACGTCATCCGGGTACATCTGCCGCCACTGCGCGAACGTCGGGAAGATATCCCCCGCCTGGCGCGTCATTTCCTGCAGGAGGCAGCCCGCGAACTGGGGGTGGAAGCCAAACAATTACACCCGGAAACCGAGGCTGCGCTCACCCGTCTGGCCTGGCCAGGTAACGTACGTCAGCTTGAGAACACCTGCCGCTGGTTAACCGTCATGGCCGCCGGGCAGGAAGTACTGATTCAGGACTTACCAACCGAGCTGTTTGAAACCTCTGTGCCAGACGCACCGTCCCATATGCAGCCGGATAGTTGGGCGACGCTATTGGCACAGTGGGCGGATCGGGCATTACGCTCCGGTCATCAAAACTTGCTTTCTGAGGCCCAACCAGAGATGGAGCGTACGCTATTGACTACCGCGCTACGTCATACCCAGGGGCATAAACAGGAAGCGGCACGCTTGCTCGGTTGGGGTCGTAATACCTTGACGCGTAAGCTAAAAGAACTCGGAATGGAGTGACATATCGTCACTGTGTAAAGATTAATAATTGAGCGCAAATAGCTGCTATTTTGCGCTTTACTGTTCCGATGAGTTAAGTATGATCGTGCCCGACTAACGGGGGAAGTCATCATGCTGGAATCAATCATTAATCTGCTGTCGAGCGGTGCGGTCGAAAGCCATACGCCACAAACTGCGGTCGCCGCAGTATTGTGCGCAGCGCTGGTTGGGCTGTTCAGTTAGCGGGTTCGCCGGATGGCGCTTCGCTTACCCGACCTACGTATTGAGATTTTCGTAGGCACAGTAAGCGAAGCGCCACCCGGTAAAGCGTTAAATCACCCGCGAGAATTGCTGCATCCGCGCTTTCTGGCGCAGATACGCATCGAAGCACATGCAAATATTACGGATCAGCAGACGGCCCTTCGGCGTGACCTGAATCCCCTTCTCATCGACATCTACCAGCCCATCCTTCGCCAGCGGTGCCAGCAGTTTCAGGTCTTCGGCAAAATAGTCAGCGAAGTGCAGATCCCATTGCTGTTCCACAGCGGCATAGTCGAGGCGGAAGTTGCAGATCAGGAGCTTAATAACATCCCGACGAATGCAGTCGTCGCGGGTCAGGGCGATTCCGCGCCACAGCGCGTTCCCCTGCTCGTCTACCTGCTGATAATAGCGCTTCAGCTCTTTCTGGTTCTGCGCGTAGTTGTCACCAATCATACTAATGGCTGACACGCCCATTCCCAGCAGATCGGTATCACCCTGGGTGGTATAGCCCTGGAAATTGCGATGCAGAACACCCTCGCGTTGTGCAATGGCCAATTCGTCATCCGGGCGGGCAAAATGATCCATGCCAATGAACTGATAGCCAGTTTCGGTCAGTGAAGAGATGGTTTCCTGCAGGATATCCAGCTTCTGCTGCGCGCTGGGCAGGTCGGCATCTTTAATTTTGCGCTGAGCGGCAAACAGCGTTGGCAGGTGCGCGTAGTTAAAGACGCTCAGTCGGTCTGGATTCAGCTCAGCAACGCGTTTCAGGGTAAAGGCAAAACTTTCCGGCGTCTGTTTTGGCAGGCCATAAATCAGATCGATATTTGTTGAGGTAAAACCAATCTCCCGCGCATGATTCAGCAGCGCAAAGATAAACTCCTCATCCTGCTCACGGTTCACCAGGCGCTGAACTTCTTTGTTGAAGTCCTGTACCCCCATGCTCAGGCGGTTAAAACCTTCAGCACGTAAATGATCGAGCACATCCAGCTCAATTTCACGCGGATCCACTTCGATCGAGATTTCAGCGTCGTCGTTAAAGTTAAAGTTGCTACGCAGCAGCGACATCAAACGGCTGATTTGCGCTTTATTCAGGTACGTTGGCGTGCCGCCGCCCCAGTGCAACTGACTGACATGGCGTTCGGCGAACAGCGGTGCGCGATGAATAATTTCTTGTTCTAAGACATCGAGGTATTGATCGGCTTTATGCTGCTGGCGAGTCACGACCTTGTTACAGCCGCAGAAGTAGCACAGCTTGTGGCAGAACGGGATGTGAACGTACAGCGAGAGAGGACGCTCAGGATAACGCGCCACGGCCTTTAGAAATGCCTCAGTGCCGTAGTCTTCAGAAAACTCCAGCGCGGTCGGGTACGAGGTATATCGTGGCCCGGAATAGTTATATTTCTGGATCAGGGCCAGGTCCCAGTCTATTAACTGCTCTGACATGCTCACTCCTTCCGATGGCGTCTCTGGCGGGTACGGCGTACCGACTTAACCCCAGTACGGGTGATAAGTCGGTTGCGCAGCCACTTCTGTCGCCGCGACAACCGCTGTAGTTTAACGAATAACCACACCAGATAACATATAACCGGAAGGGTTATAAGCAGGACGGGAAGACCCACGGTGTAAAACCGTTAGTTGCCGCCTTTCAGCAGGCGCATCATGTCTTCCTGCTTTTCTTCTTCTTCCTCTTCTTCCTCGTCATCGTAAGAAAGACCCAGCTTTTGCATCAGCTCATCGATGCGATCCAGCTTGGCATCAACCCAGGACTGATCTTCCGCGCTCAGGGTTTCTCCTGCTTCAAGACGCTCCAGCAGCGCATCCAGGCGCTCATCCGTTTCCAGTAAATCCAACTCAGCCTGTGGTGAAAGCATAGGTTTCTCACTCTTCGGTTTGTGCTGTTTGGTGACTTTTTCGGTCACGCCCAATGGAATGGGGGTTTTGCTGCCAATACGAGGATCTTTTTGCTTATTTTGGTTTCCGCCACCAGATGCGCCTTCGCTACCGGACGCACGGCTACCTGCCGCATGACCACGGTGTTTTTTCTGGCGCTTACGGTCGCGAGCTTCCTGGTTAATTTCTTCGCGTGTTTTACGACGCGCTTTTGCAGGACCTTTACCGCGTGGTGTAGAAGTTGGTTTCATCATGATTCGTCTTTGGCTGTTTTTATTCAGTATATAATTGCGCCGGAATCTAGCAGAAATAAAGAAAAAAGGCGACAGAGTAATCTGTCGCCTTTTTTCCTGACTCTCAACCCTTACGGGCTCTACAATCCCTGTTGGCTATCAACACACCCTGTTTTTCCCTTAGCCTCTAACATTCCGTGTTGTTTCCATTTCCTTTTACTAACGTCTCCGGACGTTTGTCTTCCTGACAATCCTGTGTCTTCGCCTCCTGGCGCTCCTGACCCTCATCCTGAGTCGTCTATCCTTTCAGCTTCCTCGCTATGGACGCTACTTTACCGTTTTGGTTTAAACGTACAAGTAACCTGGGTAACAATTTCTGATTTTAAGAATAGCGCCCAAATGTAACCATATGATTTATTTTAGTTCTGTCATTTTTTACTCTGTCATCTCGTATAGAAACTGTCGGCAATGTCTCACAAAGCGCGAGGTTTTTACTTACACAGCCCACTCGTCGAAAAACCAGCCTTTTGCTGGGGTTCAGGTATAATCGCTGCAAAGCCCTGATTGATGGAGAGGACTGCTTTGACTAACTTGAATTATCAACAGACGCACTTTGTGATGAGTGCGCCTGATATTCGCCACTTACCTTCCGATACCGGTATCGAAGTGGCTTTTGCTGGCCGTTCCAACGCAGGCAAATCCAGTGCGCTAAATACCCTGACGAATCAAAAAGGTCTGGCGCGTACATCTAAAACGCCGGGTCGTACTCAGCTCATCAACCTGTTTGAAGCCGTTGACGGCAAACGCCTGGTCGATTTGCCAGGATACGGTTATGCCGAAGTTCCAGAAGAAATGAAGCGTAAATGGCAGCGCGCGCTGGCTGAATATCTGGAAAAGCGTCAGAGCCTGCAAGGTCTGGTAGTGCTGATGGATATTCGTCATCCGTTAAAAGATCTCGATCAACAGATGATCCTATGGGCAGTTGAGAGCAACGTTCAGGTTCTGGTACTGCTGACTAAAGCAGATAAGCTGGCCAGCGGTGCACGCAAAGCGCAGCTGAATATGGTACGTGAAGCCGTACTGGCATTTAACGGTGATGTGCAGGTAGAAGCATTTTCATCGCTGAAAAAACTGGGTGTGGACAAACTGCGGCAAAAACTGGATAGCTGGTTTAGTGAACTGGCACCGGTTGAAGAGGTGCAGGAAGGGGAATAACCCACCGATATGCCGGATGACGCCGCTGCGCGTCTTATCCGGCCTACAGCATGTGCAAAACTTTTCTTTCGCACAATAAAAAACGCCCCAGTCATTACTGACTGGGGCGGCTAAAATATTCAGCCAAATCCGATTACGTGAAGTAAAAGGTCTGAAAGATAGAACATCTTACCTCTGTACCCTACGAGAATAACTTTACTCTTTTTTGAGCAGCTCAGAAAGCACTTTTTGTAATTTTTTTTCATTCCTTACATAGGGAATTCTAATGGACATCACAAAAAGCTCTCTCTTATGTTGCTTAGTTACGAAAAAGGCGCGTTATTAAGTAAACCCTTAGTGCGCCTGATCCCAGTTTTCACCACTCCCGACTTCCACCAGCAACGGCACGTCAATCTGAGTCTCGTTTTCCATCAGTTGGTGGATCTTTTTGGAGACGCTTTCCAGATCATCTTTGTGCACTTCAAACACCAGTTCATCGTGTACCTGCATGATCATGCGCACGCGCGGTTGCTCGGTTTGCAGCCATCCATCCACGGCAATCATGGCTCGTTTGATAATGTCTGCGGCAGTTCCCTGCATCGGGGCGTTAATAGCCGCACGTTCAGCACCAGCGCGACGAGCACCATTACTGGATTTAATATCCGGTAAATAGAGACGGCGACCTTCCAGCGTTTCTACATAGCCTTGCTCTTTCGCCTGCGCGCGGGTGCGTTCCATGTATTCCAACACACCAGGGTAGCGTTCGAAGTAGAGATCCATGTACTTCTGTGCTTCTTTGCGCGGAATATTCAACTGGCGTGCCAAACCAAAGGCGCTCATCCCGTAGATCAAACCGAAGTTAATGGCTTTAGCGCTGCGGCGTTGCTCGCTGGTCACAGAATCAAGCGGTAAACCAAAGACTTCTGCCGCCGTTGCGCGGTGAATGTCTTTCCCTTCGGCAAACGCGGTAAGCAGACCTTTATCACGTGAAAGGTGCGCCATGATACGCAGTTCAATCTGTGAGTAGTCCGCAGAGACAATCAGGTAGTCTTCTGGCGCAATGAACGCCTGACGAATACGACGTCCTTCGTCATTACGTACCGGGATGTTTTGCAGGTTTGGATCCGTTGAAGACAAGCGCCCGGTGGCAGTAACCGCCTGATGGTAGGAGGTGTGCACGCGCCCGGTTTTCTTGTTAATCATCAACGGAAGCTTATCCGTATAGGTCGACTTCAGTTTTGCTAAACCACGATATTCCAGGATCACTTTCGGCAATGGGTAATCCAGCGCGAGCTCTTCCAGTACCTCTTCCGACGTTGATGGCGCGCCGCCAGGGGTTTTCTTCAACGGCTTAATACCCTGCTTTTCAAACAGGATAGTTTGCAGTTGCTTAGTGGAAGAGAGGTTAAACGCTTCTCCGGCGATCTCGTGCGCTTTTTGCTCCAGCTCATTCAAACGCAGCGTCAGCTCTTCTGAATGCTTGTGCAGAACAGCCGGATCGATTTTCACACCGTTGCGCTCAACGCGAGACAAAACCGGCACCAGCGGCATATCGATATTTTCAAAGACGTTCAACGGCCCTTTATGCTGCTGCAATTCTGGCCACATCTTCAGATGCAGCTGTAGCGTAACGTCGGCGTCTTCCGCAGCGTAACGACCAGCCTCTTCCAGTGCTATCTGGTTAAAGGTCAGCTGGTTTTTGCCTTTTCCGGCGATCTCTTCAAAGGTGATGGTTTTATGTTTCAGCCAGCGGTCCGACAGGCTGTCCATATCGTGTCGTCCAGCGACGCTGTTAAGAATGTAGGATTCGAGCATGGTGTCAAAGGTGATGCCGCGCAGCTCGATGCCATAGTTCGCCAGGATGCCGCGATCGTACTTCAGGTTTTGCCCGACTTTGTGCGCGTTCTCATCTTCCAGCAGCGGCTTCAGCAGCTCCAGCGCGCGGTCGCGCGCGATCTGGTCAGGGGCATCCAGGTAATCGTGGGCAACAGGAACATACGCCGCCACACCCGGTTCAATGGCAAAAGACAGGCCAACCAGATTCGCGGAAATGTTGTCCAGGCTGTCAGTTTCAGTATCGAAGGCAAAGACAGGTGCTTTTTTCAGCTTAGCGATCCACGCTTCCAGCGTCGCTTCGTCCAGAATCGTCACATAGTTTTCATACGAAAGAACCGTGGCCGGCTCCTCAGGCGTTTCATCGACGACAATAGTTTCTTGCGGTTTTGCCGCCGGCTTCGTCCCTTTCGCCTGTAGCCATTTACCCGCTTCAACGTCGGTAACCCAACGTTTAAATTCATACTGTTTAAACAGGCCAAGCAGTTCTTCTGCAGCGGGCTGACGCACTTCAAGCTGCTCACAGGTCAATTCCAGCTCAACATCCGTTTTGATGGTAGCCAATTGATAAGAGAGGTACGCCACCTCTTTGTTCTGCTCAAGTTTGCCTGCCATGGTTTTCGCACCACGGAAGGTCAGCCCCGCTATTTTGTCTGATTCGGCATAGAGGGTATCCAGCCCACCCAGCCCCTGCAGTAGTGCCTGAGCGGTTTTTTCGCCTACGCCTGGAACGCCAGGAATGTTATCTGAGGAATCCCCCATCAGCGCCAGGAAATCGATGATCAGTTCCGGCGGGACGCCGTACTTATTCACCACTTCATCCGGGCCGAGGATCGTATTGGTCATGGTGTTGATAAGGGTGATATTCGGCGTCACCAACTGAGCCATATCTTTATCACCGGTGCTAATCAGCACCGGGCGACCGATCTTCTCTGCTTCCCGCGCCAGCGTACCGATAACATCGTCCGCCTCCACGCCAGAAACAGCCAACAGTGGCAACCCCATCGCCTGTACCATCGCATGCAGAGGTTCAATCTGCGCACGCAGATCGTCCGGCATCGGTGGGCGGTGAGACTTATAATGTTCGAATAATTCATCACGGAAGGTTTTACCCTTGGCGTCGAATACCACCGCTGCATGGGTTGGTTGATATTGCAGAATCAAGCTACGCAGCATGTTGAGGACACCGTACATCGCGCCCGTAGGTTCTCCTGCGCTGTTAGTCAGCGGTGGGAACGCGTGGTATGCGCGATACAGGTAAGATGAGCCATCTACAAGGATAAGTGGGTTTTCTGGGATCTGAACCATAATGTCCGTGCCTGTTTATCAGATTATGGGTAAAGGATGCCACAGACAGGATGAAAACATGAGTTTTTCGCCGCATTTGTCGAAAAACTTTTGCAGATCTTCTGCTTTGCTCGCAAAGACAGCTGTGGATAACTTTGTGAATAAATAATTTTCAGCTCTTTAAATATAGCAAGGCAATTAATGCTCCATTTTATTTATACAACAATTTCAATTGGTTAAATAAACTCACGGCATTTTATTCCATTTTTACAGCTTATATCCTGATGTGGATAGATATTCTCTTTTTTTCTATTCAGGGAAGATCCATCATTTGGTTCGTTTTCTGATAAAATCAGCCCCTTGCGCCTCTTTCGCGCACTGTCTATGGCTAACCTTTTGAATAATTTAATTATGACGAGAATACTCGCTGCGATAACGCTGTTGCTGAGTATCGTATTGACCATATTGGTCACGATTTTTTGTTCTGTGCCGATCATCCTTGCCGGGGTTGTGAAACTCCTTTTGCCCATTCCTGTCGTCTGGCGCAAGGTTTCTGTCTTCTGTAATTTCATGATGTACTGCTGGTGTGAAGGTCTTGCGCTACTGCTGCACCTTAATCCACGGCTGAAGTGGGATGTTGAAGGACTGGAAGGTCTTAGCAAGAAAAACTGGTATCTGCTCATTTGTAATCATTACAGCTGGGCCGATATCGTTGTGCTTTGCGTTCTGTTCCGTAAGCACATCCCGATGAATAAATATTTCCTCAAGCAACAGCTGGCCTGGGTGCCCTTTATTGGCCTGGCTTGCTGGGCGCTGGATATGCCGTTTATGAAACGCTATTCACGTGGCTATCTGCTTCGCCATCCGGAACGCCGTGGTAAAGATGTCGAAACAACCCGTCGTTCCTGCGAGAAGTTTCGCGTACACCCGACAACCATTGTGAATTTTGTCGAAGGTTCGCGCTTTACCAAAGATAAACGTGAGCAAACCCGCTCACCCTATCAAAACCTGCTCCCACCCAAGGCGGCAGGTATTGCGATGGCATTAAACGTACTGGGGTCACAGTTCGATAAAATGTTGAACGTCACGTTATGCTATCCGGAAAACAGCAGTCGGCCTTTCTACGACATGCTGAGCGGTAAGCTAACGAGGATTGTCGTGCGGGTGAATCTGGAGCCAATCCATGAAGAGTTACACGGTGATTACGTGAACGATAAGGTATTCAAGCGCCGCTTTCAGCTGTGGTTGAATACGCTGTGGAGTGAGAAAGACGCGCAGCTCGACGCGATTAAAGCCGCAAATAAAAAAGCCGGTCAGTGACCGGCTTTTACTTTTACTTCTGACCGACCAGGTATTTCACGGTATCCGCATACTGTTGTACAAAGATATCCATGCTGCTGGTATCCATGCCCTGCGGGTTGACCTGATATTTGCCATTCACGAACATCGCCGGAACGCCCTGCAGCTGTAAATCAGCCGCTGCTTTTTCCTGCTGTGCCACGAGAGATTTCACTACGAAGCTGTTCCATGCCGCATCATAGTCTTCGCCTTTAATACCCGCATCGACAAACACTTTACGGATGTCAGCAACAGACTGAACGGTCTGCGTTTTCTGAACGCCTTCAAACAGCGGAACAGTAACCTGATCTTCAACACCCAGCGCCATAGCAACCGCCCATGCCTGCGTCAGATCTTTGCCCAACGGCCCGAGAAACTCGACGTGGTATTTGGTCATCTTGGTGCCTTCAGGCAGTTTTTTCTTCACGTTATCAGATACATGAAGCACTTCTTCAAACTGGTAGCAGTGCGGGCAGTAGAAGGAGAAGAACTCCAACACTTGCGGTTCACCCGCAACAGGCTTCTCCAGGGTGATGTATTGTTTACCATCCTGGAACTGCGCTGCAGATGCGCTAAAAGCTAAGACCATACCAGCCAGCGCCAGCCATATTTTTTTCATGTTCAAGTTTCTCCGATTAATACATTGGCGTTAATTGTAAGGGGGGCTCTTGCAGAATTTTTGCCTGCTCAATAAAGGTCGCGGTCTGACGATGCCAGTAATCTTCCCCGGTTAACCACGGGAAGTTTTTTGGGAACGCAGGGTCAGCCCAACGTCGAATCAGCCAGGCAAGATAATAAACTAAACGCATAGCGCGTAAAGGTTCTATCAGTCCGATTTCAGAGATGTCGAACTCACTAAACTCTTCATAAGCCTCGATAATGGTTTCTAGCTGCATGCGTTGTTCAGCTTTATCACCATTGAGGAGCATCCATAAATCCTGAATAGCCGGACCATTGCGGGCATCATCTAAATCGACAAACATCGGGCCATCGCGCCACAGAATATTACCGGCATGACAATCACCGTGCAGGCGTAACGTAGTAAAACGAGTATGCCAGCGTTCGGTAACCACCGCGATAAGCGCATCCGTTGCCTTCAGGAAAGCCGCTTTTTGCCCTGATGGGATAAGCTGTGCGTGTTCAAAAACTTTACGCGGCTCAGTCAGGTATTCTTCAAGGCCAATCGTCGGTCGGAAGGTAAAAGTACGCTTGCATCCGGTCTGGTGCATACGCCCGAGATAGCGCCCCACCGCCTCCATCTGATCGATGTTGTCGGCTTCAAACTGTCGTCCACCGACGCTGGGGAAGATCGCATAATGGAAACCCTGATGGCTTAACAGCGTTTGGCCGTTCAGTACCAACGGCGCAGCTACCGGGACTTCATCGCTTACCAGTTCCAGAGCAAACTGGTGCTCTTCCTGGATCTGATCGACAGACCAACGTTCAGGGCGATAAAACTTAACGACAAAGCGTCGACGGTCTTCGTCCTGGAATTGATAGACACGGTTTTCATAGCTGTTAAGAGGGGTAAGCCCGGAATCCACCCGGATCCCCTGCTCAAACAGTGCATCCATGATGGTATCCGGGTGTAGCGTCTGGAAATTAAAAGCGTTGTCGTTCATCCCATCATCCGGAAAATACTACGAATGATTCAGGATATCATTTCGCAGCGCTTTCGGTGGCGGCGATTACAAGCTTTTACTCTTTAATTACACCACGAGCGCGGAGTAGTGCGGTTTTAAAATCTTCTTCATAATCTTTCTGAATACCTGGGATGACAGCATCCTTCGCTGAGTCTCGCATTTTCAGGTGATAGATCAGAATGTCATCAGTTAAATCCGCCAGTTCGCCGTCAAAACCTGACTCTTGCGCCAGTTTCTGCAAAAATTGCATCAGGTTAAGATCGGGTTCCTTCTGCCAGGCAGGCTGGAGGAGTTCAATAACTTCATTCAGACGTTTACATTTCATGGTTGTGCTCCTTAGGCTCAATACAGATACGTTAGCAGGGTCAATCCCACATTAAAAGAGGCGATATCAGTGATTCTGGATAGTGCAATAACAGGGGTTGTGCTGGCTGGCGGTAAGGCCAGACGGATGGGTGGAACCGATAAAGGTCTGCTTGAACTGGACGGTAAACCTCTTTGGCGGCATGTGGCCGACATTCTCGCTTTGCAGGTCGAAACCGTGGTGGTTAATGCCAATCGCCACCGGGATATATACCAGCAAAGCGGCCTGAAAGTTATTCCCGATTCCTTGGCCGATTTCCCTGGCCCACTGGCCGGGATGCTATCGGTATTCCTGCAGCAAACGGGGGAGTGGTTTCTGTTTTGCCCGTGCGATATGCCCTATATTCCTCACAATCTGGTCGCTCGTTTAAAAGAACAGCGCAAAGCTGCACCGGTTGTCTGGGTGCATGATGGGGAAAGAGATCACCCAACCATTGCGTTGATGCACCGCTCGATGCAGCCTTTGCTGCAGGATTATCTTCAGTCCGGTGAACGACGTGTCATGGTCTTTATGCGTCTGGCTGGCGGCCATGCTGTCGATTTCAGCGATCATAAAGATGCGTTCGTAAACGTGAACACCCCCGAAGAGCTTGCAAAATGGCAGGATAAATCATGATCCCATTACTCGCCATTGCGGCATGGAGCGGCACGGGAAAAACCACGCTGCTCAAAAAGTTGATCCCGGAGCTACGTGTCAGAGGTATACGTCCCGGATTGATTAAACATACTCATCACAATATGGATGTCGACAAGCCCGGTAAAGATAGCTATGAACTGCGTAAAGCCGGTGCAGCACAAACGCTGGTCGCCAGCCAGCAACGTTGGGCATTAATGGTAGAAACACCGGAAGAGCCCGAACTGGATTTAGCGTATCTGGTAAGCCGGATGGATGCAGCAACGTTGGACCTGGTGCTGGTTGAAGGGTTTAAGCATGAACCTGTCGCTAAGATCGTGCTTTTTCGCGACGGTTGCGGGCATAGTCCTGAAGAATTGGCGATAGACGAATATGTTATCGCAGTTGCCAGTGATGTTCCGCTGGCGGTAGATGTTCCATTGTTAGATATCAACGACATACAGCAACTTGCTGATTTTGTTACGCAATGGATAAGATGGTAACCGTGTTGTTATGATGTGCCTGATGCGCTGCGCTTATCAGGCCTACAAAATACGTTCAGTCCGCGGTTTTCATTCCACACAGACGCAAAAAAGCCCATCCGTCAGGATGGGCTTCTTCACTTTAATTAATGCCTGGCAGTTTATGGCGGGCGTCCTGCCCGCCACCCTCCGGGCCGTTGCTGCGCAACGTTCAAATCCGCTCCCGGCGGATTTGTCCTGGGCAGGAGAGCGCTCACCGACAGACAACAGATAAAACAAAAGGCCCAGTCTTTCGACTGAGCCTTTCGCTTTTATTTGATGCCTGGCAGTTCCCTACTCTCGCATGGGGAGACCCCACACTACCATCGGCGCTACGGCGTTTCACTTCTGAGTTCGGCATGGGGTCAGGTGGGACCACCGCGCTACAGCCGCCAGGCAAATTCTGTCTATCAACACGCTTTTGCATGTCGATGTTATCTGTATCAGGCTGAAAATATCTCTCTTTCGCCAAAACATCTTCGGCGTTGTAAGGTTAAGCCTCACGGTTCATTAGTATCGGTTAGCTCAATGTATCGCTACACTTACACACCCGACCTATCAACGTCGTCGTCTTCAACGTTCCTTCAGGACCCTTAAAGGGTCAGGGAGAACTCATCTCGGGGCAAGTTTCGTGCTTAGATGCTTTCAGCACTTATCTCTTCCGCATTTAGCTACCGGGCAATGCCATTGGCATGACAACCCGAACACCAGTGATGCGTCCACTCCGGTCCTCTCGTACTAGGAGCAGCCCCCCTCAATTCTCCAGCGCCCACGGCAGATAGGGACCGAACTGTCTCACGACGTTCTAAACCCAGCTCGCGTACCACTTTAAATGGCGAACAGCCATACCCTTGGGACCTACTTCAGCCCCAGGATGTGATGAGCCGACATCGAGGTGCCAAACACCGCCGTCGATATGAACTCTTGGGCGGTATCAGCCTGTTATCCCCGGAGTACCTTTTATCCGTTGAGCGATGGCCCTTCCATTCAGAACCACCGGATCACTAAGACCTGCTTTCGCACCTGCTCGAGCCGTCACTCTCGCAGTCAAGCTAGCTTATGCCTTTGCACTAACCTCCTGATGTCCGACCAGGATTAGCTAACCTTCGTGCTCCTCCGTTACTCTTTAGGAGGAGACCGCCCCAGTCAAACTACCCACCAGACACTGTCCGCAACCCGGATTACGGGTCTACGTTAGAACACCAGCCATTAAAGGGTGGTATTTCAAGGATGGCTCCATGCAGACTGGCGTCCACACTTCAAAGCCTCCCACCTATCCTACACATCAAGGACCAGTGTTCAGTGTCAAGCTATAGTAAAGGTTCACGGGGTCTTTCCGTCTTGCCGCGGGTACACTGCATCTTCACAGCGAGTTCAATTTCACTGAGTCTCGGGTGGAGACAGCCTGGCCATCATTACGCCATTCGTGCAGGTCGGAACTTACCCGACAAGGAATTTCGCTACCTTAGGACCGTTATAGTTACGGCCGCCGTTTACCGGGGCTTCGATCAAGAGCTTCTCCTTACGGATAACCCCATCAATTAACCTTCCGGCACCGGGCAGGCGTCACACCGTATACGTCCACTTTCGTGTTTGCACAGTGCTGTGTTTTTAATAAACAGTTGCAGCCAGCTGGTATCTTCGACTGATTTCAGCTCCATGAGTAAATCACTTCACCTACATATCAGCGTGCCTTCTCCCGAAGTTACGGCACCATTTTGCCTAGTTCCTTCACCCGAGTTCTCTCAAGCGCCTTGGTATTCTCTACCTGACCACCTGTGTCGGTTTGGGGTACGATTTCGTGTTACCTGATGCTTAGAGGCTTTTCCTGGAAGCAGGGCATTTGTTACTTCAGCACCGTAGTGCCTCGTCATCACACCTCAGCGTTAAAAGGTACCGGATTTACCTGGAACCTCCGCCTACATGCTTAAACCGGGACAACCGTCGCCCGGCTAACATAGCCTTCTCCGTCCCCCCTTCGCAGTAACACCAAGTACAGGAATATTAACCTGTTTCCCATCGACTACGCCTTTCGGCCTCGCCTTAGGGGTCGACTCACCCTGCCCCGATTAACGTTGGACAGGAACCCTTGGTCTTCCGGCGTGCGGGTTTTTCACCCGCATTATCGTTACTTATGTCAGCATTCGCACTTCTGATACCTCCAGCATGCCTCACGACACACCTTCAACGGCTTACAGAACGCTCCCCTACCCAACAACACATAGTGTCGCTGCCGCAGCTTCGGTGCATGGTTTAGCCCCGTTACATCTTCCGCGCAGGCCGACTCGACCAGTGAGCTATTACGCTTTCTTTAAATGATGGCTGCTTCTAAGCCAACATCCTGGCTGTCTGTGCCTTCCCACATCGTTTCCCACTTAACCATGACTTTGGGACCTTAGCTGGCGGTCTGGGTTGTTTCCCTCTTCACGACGGACGTTAGCACCCGCCGTGTGTCTCCCGTGATAACATTCTTCGGTATTCGCAGTTTGCATCGGGTTGGTAAGTCGGGATGACCCCCTAGCCGAAACAGTGCTCTACCCCCGAAGATGAGTTCACGAGGCGCTACCTAAATAGCTTTCGGGGAGAACCAGCTATCTCCCGGTTTGATTGGCCTTTCACCCCCAGCCACAAGTCATCCGCTAATTTTTCAACATTAGTCGGTTCGGTCCTCCAGTTAGTGTTACCCAACCTTCAACCTGCCCATGGCTAGATCACCGGGTTTCGGGTCTATACCCTGCAACTTAACGCCCAGTTAAGACTCGGTTTCCCTTCGGCTCCCCTATTCGGTTAACCTTGCTACAGAATATAAGTCGCTGACCCATTATACAAAAGGTACGCAGTCACACCCCAAAGGGTGCTCCCACTGCTTGTACGTACACGGTTTCAGGTTCTTTTTCACTCCCCTCGCCGGGGTTCTTTTCGCCTTTCCCTCACGGTACTGGTTCACTATCGGTCAGTCAGGAGTATTTAGCCTTGGAGGATGGTCCCCCCATATTCAGACAGGATACCACGTGTCCCGCCCTACTCTTCGAGTTCACAACACATGCACTTTTGTGTACGGGACTTTCACCCTGTATCGTGCGACTTTCCAGACGCTTCCACTAACACACATGCTGATTCAGACTCTGGGCTGCTCCCCGTTCGCTCGCCGCTACTGGGGGAATCTCGGTTGATTTCTTTTCCTCGGGGTACTTAGATGTTTCAGTTCCCCCGGTTCGCTTCATTACGCTATGTATTCACGTAATGATAGTGTGACGAATCACACTGGGTTTCCCCATTCGGAAATCGCCGGTTATAACGGTTCATATCACCTTACCGACGCTTATCGCAGATTAGCACGTCCTTCATCGCCTCTGACTGCCAGGGCATCCACCGTGTACGCTTAGTCGCTTAACCTCACAACCCGAAGATGTTTCTTTCGATTCATCATCGACTTGCAAAAATTTGAGAGACTCGAACACACCGCTTTTCATTTCTTATTACGGAGAAATGAAACAGTGTGTCGTTTCAATTTTCAGCTTGATCCAGATTTTTAAAGAGCAAAACTTCGCAGTGAACCTTTTCAGGTACACTCTGAAGTTTTCTTGTGTTTTTGCAGTAAGGGATGGTGGAGCTATGCGGGATCGAACCGCAGACCTCCTGCGTGCAAGGCAGGCGCTCTCCCAGCTGAGCTATAGCCCCATCGTAGTTATCTCATTCACCTTAATTCTTGCTGAGACAAGGCGTGGAGCGGCGAAGCATACTGAAGTATGCGAGTCGTTTCACAACGCGGTATCAGAAAGAATTTGGTAGGCCTGAGTGGACTTGAACCACCGACCTCACCCTTATCAGGGGTGCGCTCTAACCACCTGAGCTACAAGCCTGCAGAGATTTTCTTACTGCTAATTTTCATCAGACAATCTGTGTGAGCACTACAAAGGCAGGTTCTTTAAGGTAAGGAGGTGATCCAACCGCAGGTTCCCCTACGGTTACCTTGTTACGACTTCACCCCAGTCATGAATCACAAAGTGGTAAGCGCCCTCCCGAAGGTTAAGCTACCTACTTCTTTTGCAACCCACTCCCATGGTGTGACGGGCGGTGTGTACAAGGCCCGGGAACGTATTCACCGTGGCATTCTGATCCACGATTACTAGCGATTCCGACTTCATGGAGTCGAGTTGCAGACTCCAATCCGGACTACGACATACTTTATGAGGTCCGCTTGCTCTCGCGAGGTCGCTTCTCTTTGTATATGCCATTGTAGCACGTGTGTAGCCCTACTCGTAAGGGCCATGATGACTTGACGTCATCCCCACCTTCCTCCAGTTTATCACTGGCAGTCTCCTTTGAGTTCCCGACCGAATCGCTGGCAACAAAGGATAAGGGTTGCGCTCGTTGCGGGACTTAACCCAACATTTCACAACACGAGCTGACGACAGCCATGCAGCACCTGTCTCAGAGTTCCCGAAGGCACCAAAGCATCTCTGCTAAGTTCTCTGGATGTCAAGAGTAGGTAAGGTTCTTCGCGTTGCATCGAATTAAACCACATGCTCCACCGCTTGTGCGGGCCCCCGTCAATTCATTTGAGTTTTAACCTTGCGGCCGTACTCCCCAGGCGGTCGACTTAACGCGTTAGCTCCGGAAGCCACGCCTCAAGGGCACAACCTCCAAGTCGACATCGTTTACGGCGTGGACTACCAGGGTATCTAATCCTGTTTGCTCCCCACGCTTTCGCACCTGAGCGTCAGTCTTTGTCCAGGGGGCCGCCTTCGCCACCGGTATTCCTCCAGATCTCTACGCATTTCACCGCTACACCTGGAATTCTACCCCCCTCTACAAGACTCTAGCCTGCCAGTTTCGGATGCAGTTCCCAGGTTGAGCCCGGGGATTTCACATCCGACTTGACAGACCGCCTGCGTGCGCTTTACGCCCAGTAATTCCGATTAACGCTTGCACCCTCCGTATTACCGCGGCTGCTGGCACGGAGTTAGCCGGTGCTTCTTCTGCGAGTAACGTCAATTGCTGCGGTTATTAACCACAACACCTTCCTCCTCGCTGAAAGTACTTTACAACCCGAAGGCCTTCTTCATACACGCGGCATGGCTGCATCAGGCTTGCGCCCATTGTGCAATATTCCCCACTGCTGCCTCCCGTAGGAGTCTGGACCGTGTCTCAGTTCCAGTGTGGCTGGTCATCCTCTCAGACCAGCTAGGGATCGTCGCCTAGGTGAGCCGTTACCCCACCTACTAGCTAATCCCATCTGGGCACATCCGATGGCAAGAGGCCCGAAGGTCCCCCTCTTTGGTCTTGCGACGTTATGCGGTATTAGCTACCGTTTCCAGTAGTTATCCCCCTCCATCGGGCAGTTTCCCAGACATTACTCACCCGTCCGCCACTCGTCACCCAAGGAGCAAGCTCCTCTGTGCTACCGTTCGACTTGCATGTGTTAGGCCTGCCGCCAGCGTTCAATCTGAGCCATGATCAAACTCTTCAATTTAAAAGTTTGATGCTCAATGAATTAAACTTCGTAATGAATTACGTGTTCACTCGTTGAGACTTGGTATTCATTTTTCGTCTTGCGACGTTAAGAATCCGTATCTTCGAGTGCCCACACAGATTGTCTGATAAATTGTTAAAGAGCAGTGCCGCTTCGCTTTTTCTCAGCGGCGCGGGGTGTGCATATTACGCCATCCCGCTACGAAGTCAAGCATTTAATTTCGCTTTCTTCGCCGGAGTTCTCAGTGGAACCCCGCTGACCCGGCGGCTTGTAATCCGTTGTTCCGTGTCAGTGGAGGCGCATTATAGGGAGTTATTTCAGGCTGACAAGGGGAAATTTAAAATAATCTTCCGAGTGCGTATTTTTTATTCTTTGCGCTTATTTTAACAACGCTTTGTTGGTTAATTGGGCTATTTCTCGCGCGAATCTCGCAACCTGTTCCCAATCGGTATATACCACTTCTTTATTCGTATCCGTTTCACCGCCTGACATCTTCATTATCAGTTGGATCATAACGCGGTCATACCAGCGATAGCGTGGATACAGCAAAGCACCCGCAATGACTGCGCTGTGGTCTGGTCGCCACGGCGAACTCATCAAGAACTTACGCGCATAGCTGTTGGTTTGCGGCGTACGTTTCTCCGGTTTACGGGCAACCAGGTTTACGGAGTAGAACGCGCTCGGCATCGAATTCAGCCGTGTGGCATGCTTTTTCACAAACTCCTGAAAAGCAGCATGGTAATGACCGTAGCGAATCGAGGCGCCAATTACCACGCTGTCATAATTTTGCCAGTCCGGCTCCGCGGTACGATGCAAATTAACAACATCTGCCCAAACGCCCAGCTCTTTGAGTTCAGAAGCCAGATACTCAGCGATTTCACGCGTTTGTCCGTCCCGGGAAGAAAAAAGAATCAGTGTTTTCACGTGTTACTCCATTATTCACGCCAGAAGGTAGGGGTAAAGAGCACCAGCAGAGTAAAGACCTCCAGACGACCAAACAGCATATTGGCAATCAGGATCCACTTCGCCACAGGGTTCATACTGGCAAAGTTGTCGGCGACAACCCCCAGTCCAGGCCCCAGGTTATTCAACGTTGCCACAACAGAGGCAAACGCGGAGAAGTCATCAACACCGGTCGCAATAATCGCCAGCATACTGATAATAAAGACCAGCGCATAGGCAGAGAAGAATCCCCATACGGCTTCAAGAATTCGCTCCGGCAACGCACGGTTACCCAGTTTGATACTGTAAACCGCATTCGGATGGACCAGTCGTTTCAATTCGCGGTTACCCTGCTTAAACAGCAGCAGGATACGAATCACCTTCAAGCCACCGCCCGTCGACCCGGCACAACCGCCGATAAAAGCAGAACACAGCAACAGCACTGGCAGGAACAGGGGCCAGCGGGCAATACTGTCCGTGGTAAATCCGGCGGTCGTCGCCATCGATACCACCTGGAAAAAGGCCTGGTTGATCGTTGTGAGCGCCGAGCCATAGGTATTGTGTATCCATAGCACTAGCGTACAGACTGCCACCAGCGTCAACTGCACGCCGATAAACATGCGGAATTCCGGATCCCGCCAGTAGACCTTCAGACTACGCCCACTTAATAAAGAGAAGTGCAGACCATAGTTACAACCGGAGATCAGCAAGAAGATAGCAATGATGGTGTTAATCGTGGGACTGTCGAAATACCCCACGCTGGCATCGTGTGTGGAAAAACCACCGATGGCGATTGTGGCAAAACTGTGCCCAATGGCGTCAAACGCGGGCATCCCGGCAAACCATAGCGCCAGCGCGCACGCCACCGTCAGTAATACATAGATTAGCCACAGCGTTTTCGCCGTTTCGGCAATACGCGGGCGCATTTTATTATCTTTCAGCGGCCCCGGCATTTCTGCACGATAGAGCTGCATCCCACCAACACCAAGAATAGGCAGGATAGCCACCGCCAGCACGATGATCCCCATCCCACCGAACCATTGCAGCATCTGGCGATAAAAGAGAATCGCGTGTGGCAATGAATCCAGCCCCACCAGCGTCGTCGCACCTGTAGTGGTTAATCCGGAAAAGGATTCAAAAAAAGCGTCGGTTATCGTCAGGTTAGGGCTTTCAGCAAAGATGAACGGTAGCGCACCCACACTGCCCAGAACGGTCCAGAACAAAACGACAATCAGAAATCCTTCACGCGATTTCAGCTCACCCTTCTCTTTACGGTTTGGCCACCACAGCATGGAGCCGATCGCCAGAGCAACGAAGAAAGTTTGGGTGAATGCACGCCCAGCCCCATCGCGGTAGATGAGCGCTACCAGTCCGGGGATAATCATTGTCCCCGAGAATAAGATGACCAGTAGTCCAACGATTCGGGTGATGGCGCGAAAATGCATCTCTGCCGCTTCCTTAGTTCTTTAAAATGAGGTGGGGATTATTCTTCAATCGCTAACAATTGCAATGAACCACGACTAAAATCCGCCAGTTTTGCCGAAAACTCATCCACTTTGGCAAAAGGAAGCGCCACCCTGAGCCGAACAAAAGCCTGGTAATCACTGGCAACGACTTTACCGTCAAACTGCCCCAGCAAGGCTTCAATGCCTGCCAGCTGACCGTACTCACACTGCAAAGTATATTCGGTTAATGGCGTCTTGCGCTGTGTCGTTAACTGGCGCAACGCCTGATTCACACCGCCACCGTAGGCTTTTACCAACCCTCCAGTACCGAGAAGGATACCGCCGTAGTAGCGCACGACTACAGCGGTAATCTCACCGACGCCGCTCCCCATCAGCTGCGCGAGCATCGGTTTACCTGCCGTACCCGCCGGTTCGCCATCGTCTGAAAATCCCAGCTGCTGCGAGTCATTGGGCGCACCCGCCACCCACGCCACACAATGGTGTCGGGCGTCCGGGTGTTCCGCTTTGACTGACTCAACAAACGCTTTTGCCGCTTCTACGCCGTCCGTATGGGCGAGCAGCGTAATGAAGCGGCTTTTTTTGATCTCTTCGACGACGCTAACCGGCGCCGCAGGGATTAACCAACTGTCCATTACGCCAGTTTCAAATCCCGCGTCATGTTTTCGATATTGTTTTCGTGGACCACCACGTTGTCTTCAATACGAATACCGCCGAACGGTTTCAGTGCTTCAATTTTCTGCCAGTTGAAGTGCTTGCTGAACTGTCCTTCACGCCATGGTGCCAACAGAGATTCAATGAAGTAAATGCCCGGTTCGATGGTCAGAACCATGCCTGGTTGCAGTACGCGGGTGCAACGCAGGTAAGGATACTTCGACGGCGCGGCCAGATGAGTACCGCTGTCGTCCTGCATAAAGCCAGCGACATCATGTACCTGCAGACCCAGCGGGTGACCGATACCGTGCGGCATAAACGGCCCGGTAAGATCGTTTTCCACCATCGCCTCTTCACTCATATCGGTGATGATTTGATGCTTACGCAGCAGCTTCGCGATGCGCTGATGGAACTGAATGTGATAATCCACGTAGCTGGTGCCTGCTTTCATGGTGGCAATCAGCGCCAGCTCTTCGTCGTTAACGTCTTTCACCAGATGCGCATAGTCATTGTCGCTTTTCGCCGACCAGGTACGCGTCAGATCTGCCGCATAACCGTTGTATTCCGCACCAGCATCGAGCAGGAAGCTGCGGATTTCAGACGGTGCCTGATGATCCAGCTTGGTGTAATGAAGAACCGAAGCATGCTCGTTAAGCGCCACGATGTTGCTATATGGCACGTCTGTGTCGCGGTGACCGGTGGCAGTCAGGTAAGCGAGGTTGATGTCAAACTCGCTCATTCCGGAACGGAACGCTTCTTCTGCGGCACGGTGTCCATTTACCGCCATTTTCTGCGCTTCGCGCATACAGGCCAGTTCGTAATCCGTTTTATAGGCGCGGTAATAATGCAGGTAGTCGATCACCCCTTTCGGGTTGATGTTGCTGGCCGCGATGTCCAGTTGCAGCGCACGTTCCGGAACCGGGCCGATGTAACCGATATTGCCGCGAGCAGCAGGCAGTTGGCTACCGATACCATCCGCTTTTGGCAGCGCGATGATCTCAATTTCTTCCGTCCAGAAGGAGGTCGGCAGCGGCTCAACGTTGTGCCAGTAATCGACCGGCAGGTAGAACCACAGTTTCGGCTTGTTCACGCCATCCACCAGCAACCAGCAGTTAGGAACCTGCGTTACAGGCACCCAGGCTTTAAATTGTGGATTGACCTTAAACGGATATGGATGATCGTCGAGAAAGACGTTAACAAGTTCGCCAGAGTGAATAAGTAACGCATCCAGTTTGAAGCGTTCCAGCGCGTCGCGCGTCCGTTCCTGTAAGGTAACGATATGATTTTTATAGAGTGCGGCCAGCGATTCCATTTTCTATCCTTCTGTTTTTTGACCTCAAGTCTCCGCATCTTAGCACATCGCTTTGTGAGTGCGTGATTTCTGCCGAGCGTGATCGAATCGTCATTTCTTTAATCATTTGTTTGCATTTTATTAACATAAAACACACACTCGATTCATCTGGTATGACCAGATCACCTTGCGGATTCAGGAGACTGACATGCTTTACAAAGGCGACACCCTGTACCTCGACTGGCTGGAAGATGGCATCGCCGAACTGGTGTTCGATGCCCCTGGTTCGGTCAATAAACTCGACACGGCCACCGTTGCCAGCCTGGGCCATGCGCTTGATGTGCTGGAAAAACAACCGAATTTAAAAGGACTGCTGCTGCGTTCTAACAAAGCAGCCTTTATTGTTGGTGCCGATATCACCGAATTCCTTTCACTGTTCCTCGTGCCTGAAGAACAACTGAGCCAGTGGCTGCATTTTGCCAACAGCGTCTTTAATCGCCTCGAAGATCTGCCTGTTCCGACCCTTTCAGCGGTAAACGGCTACGCGCTGGGTGGCGGCTGCGAGTGTGTTCTGGCAACCGATTATCGTCTGGCAACGCCGGACCTGCGCATTGGCCTGCCGGAAACCAAGCTGGGCATTATGCCGGGCTTTGGCGGCTCTGTGCGTATGCCACGTATGCTGGGTGCGGACAGCGCGCTGGAAATTATTGCGGCAGGTAAGGATGTTGGTGCCGAGCAGGCGCTAAAAATCGGCCTGGTCGATGGCGTAGTGAAGCAAGACAAACTGCTTGATGGCGCGATAGCGGTATTACGTCAGGCGATTAACGGCGACCTCGACTGGAAGGCCAAACGTCAGCCGAAGCTGGAGCCGTTGAAACTCAGCAAAATTGAAGCGGCTATGAGCTTTACCATCGCTAAAGGCATGGTGGCACAGACGGCAGGGAAGCATTATCCCGCGCCGATTACCGCGGTAAAAACCATTGAAGCAGCGGCCCGTTTTGGCCGTGAAGAAGCGCTGAATCTGGAAAATAAAAGCTTTGTTCCACTGGCGCACACCAGTGAAGCTCGCGCGCTGGTTGGGATCTTCCTTAACGATCAGTTCGTCAAAGCCAAAGCCAAAAAACTCACCAAAAATATTGAAGCACCGAAGCAAGCTGCGGTGCTGGGCGCGGGCATTATGGGCGGCGGCATCGCTTACCAGTCAGCCTGGAAAGGCGTGCCGGTTGTCATGAAAGATATCAATGACAAATCATTAACGCTGGGCATGACCGAAGCGGCCAAGCTGCTGAACAAACAGCTTGGGCGCGGCAAAATTGACGGTCTGAAAATGGCGGGCGTGATTTCCACTATTCATCCAACCCTCGACTATAGCGGTTTTGAGCGTGTGGACGTGGTGGTTGAAGCTGTCGTGGAAAACCCGAAAGTGAAAAAAGCGGTACTGGCAGAAACCGAAGATCAGGTACGCCCGGACACCGTACTGGCTTCAAATACCTCCACCATCCCAATCAACGAGCTGGCCAGCGCGCTCAAGCGCCCGGAAAACTTCTGTGGGATGCACTTCTTTAACCCAGTACACCGCATGCCACTGGTTGAGATCATTCGCGGCGAGAAAAGCTCGGATGAAACCATCGCCAAAGTTGTCGCCTGGGCAAGCCAGATGGGCAAAACCCCAATTGTGGTCAACGACTGCCCTGGTTTCTTCGTGAACCGCGTGCTGTTCCCGTATTTTGCCGGTTTCAGCCAGCTGCTGCGCGATGGGGCGGATTTCCGCAAAATCGACAAAGTCATGGAAAAACAGTTTGGCTGGCCGATGGGCCCGGCTTATCTGCTGGACGTGGTGGGAATTGATACCGCACATCACGCGCAGGCAGTGATGTCCGCAGGCTTCCCTCAGCGTATGCAGAAAGATTATCGCGACGCGATAGACGCCCTGTTTGATGCGAACCGTTTCGGACAGAAAAACGGTCTTGGATTCTGGCGTTATAAAGAAGACAACAAGGGCAAGCCGAAGAAAGAAGAGGATGCCACCGTTGACGATCTACTGGCAGAAGTCAGCCAGCCGAAACGCGACTTCAGTGATGAAGAGATTATTGCTCGCATGATGATCCCAATGGTCAACGAAGTGGTGCGTTGTCTGGAAGAAGGCATTATCGCCAGCCCGGCAGAAGCCGATATGGCGCTGGTTTATGGCCTGGGCTTCCCTCCGTTCCATGGTGGCGCGTTCCGCTGGTTGGATACGCTCGGCAGCGCGAAGTATCTCGATATGGCCCAGCAGTATCAGCACCTCGGAGCACTGTATGAAGTTCCGGCTGGTCTGCGTGATAAGGCGCGCCATAACGAACCGTATTATCCCCAGGTTGAGCCTGCCCGCCCGGTTGGCAGCCTGAAAACGGCTTAAGGAGTCACAATGGAACAGGTTGTAATTGTTGATGCGATCCGTACCCCGATGGGCCGTTCGAAAGGGGGCGCGTTTCGTAACGTGCGGGCAGAAGATCTCTCCGCACACTTAATGCGTAGCCTGCTGGCGCGAAATCCTGCGCTGGAGCCATCCGCGCTTGATGATATTTACTGGGGCTGTGTGCAGCAAACGCTGGAGCAGGGTTTCAACATCGCCCGTAACGCCGCGCTGCTGGCGGAAGTTCCGCACTCCGTTCCAGCCGTCACGGTCAACCGCCTGTGCGGTTCGTCCATGCAGGCGCTGCACGATGCGGCACGCATGATCATGACCGGCGATGCTCAGGCGTGCCTGATTGGCGGCGTGGAGCATATGGGCCATGTGCCAATGAGTCACGGCGTTGATTTCCACCCGGGCATGAGCCGCAACGTGGCAAAAGCCGCGGGAATGATGGGTCTGACCGCGGAAATGCTCTCTCGTATGCACGGCATCAGCCGTGAAATGCAGGACGCCTTCGCCGCGCGTTCACATGCTCGCGCCTGGGCTGCAACACAGTCTGGCGCATTTAAAAACGAAATCATCCCGACCGGCGGCCATGATGCCGACGGCGTACTGAAGCAGTTTAACTACGATGAGGTTATCCGTCCTGAGACAACCGTTGAAGCGCTCTCCACCCTGCGCCCGGCGTTCGATCCGGTTAGCGGAACGGTTACTGCCGGTACCTCCTCCGCGCTCTCCGACGGCGCAGCGGCGATGCTGGTCATGAGCGAAAGCCGCGCCCGTGAGCTGGGTCTGACGCCGCGTGCCCGTATTCGTTCGATGGCTGTTGTTGGTTGCGACCCTTCAATTATGGGTTATGGTCCGGTTCCGGCCTCAAAACTGGCGCTGAAAAAAGCGGGACTCTCCACCAGCGATATCGGTTTGTTTGAGATGAACGAAGCCTTTGCCGCTCAGATCCTGCCGTGCATTAAAGATCTGGGGCTGATGGAGCAGATCGATGAGAAGATCAACCTCAACGGCGGGGCGATCGCTTTGGGCCATCCGTTGGGTTGCTCTGGGGCGCGTATCAGCACCACCCTGCTCAATCTGATGGAACGCAAAGACGTACAGTTTGGCCTGGCGACGATGTGTATCGGGTTAGGCCAGGGCATCGCGACGGTATTTGAGCGAGTTTAATCAAAGCATGTGACTTATTGTAGGCCGGGCAAGCGAAGCGCCCCCGGCGACTATGCCGGATGGCGACGCTGATACGTCTTATCCGGCCTACAACACAAATGCCATTGTATAACAATTTAGTTGCCGTTCTTCCCGCCTGTCAGGGGCGGGTTTTTTATTTCTCTGAACTACCACGTACCACTAACTGCACCGGCAACAGCAGATTCTCTTCCTGATTTTCTTCCAGCAATAAACGCAGCGCTTCACGCCCCAATTGTTGTTTATCAACCGCAATGGTGGTGAGTGGTGGATGTGACCAGGCCGCAGCATCGATATCATCAAACCCAACCAGCGCAAGATCTTCCGGGATACGTATACCCTGCTGCGCACACACCCGTTGAACAACCAGCGCTGCCGCATCGTTATAGGCAAAAATAGCGTCGGGCGGCTCTGGCAGACTGAGCAATTCATTCACCGCCTCCACCAAAGATTGCTCGGTATCCAGCAGCGGCGGCGCAATGGCTTCATACTCTGGCGGCATCAGCAAACGGGCCTCATACAATGCCTGACGGTAACCCTTCTCGCGCTGACGGATGCTGTAGTGCGCAAGCGTGCTGGCAAGAAAAGCAATACGGCTGCGACCTTGTGCAATCAAATGTTGTGTAGCCAGATAACCGCCCTGGGTGTTGTCCGGATTCACGCAAGGCAGGTCCGGCGCCCAGAGATCCACCAGCACCAACGGCAGCTTCATCTGTTGCAGCAAACCAAGTAATTCAGGCTCAAAAAATCCGGCACAGATCAGTGCATCAGGCTGGTGCAGCAGCGCCTGCTCACTTACTGCATCGCCTGGGCCAATGGAGAGAAAGCTCAGCGCAATACCATGGTCACGACAATTATCTTCTATGCCCAGCAGCAGTTGAGAATAAAATGGCAATGCCCGGCTGATATTGTGCTGGCGGTGAAGCAAAAACAGGACGCGTTTGATCTTGTCAGTGCGCAGACGGGAAAAATCATAACCCTGCTGCTGCGCCACAGAAATAATGCGCAGCCGGGTGTCTTCACGCAGCCCCGGCTGCCCTTTTAGGGCGCGGGAAACTGCACCAACTGAAACACCACAAGCTTCGGCAATATCTCTGATACGTACAGGTTTCGTCATTTCACTCTCATTGATTCTACTATGGCTTGTTGCGCCCCCAGCCAGGCCGCGCCGCGTACGCCGCTGCTGTCGCCGTGACGGGCCCGAACTATCGGTGTGCGGCACTGCTTACCAAATACGTACTGCGCCACTCGCGCCTGTAAACCCGAATACAGTAAATCGATATTAGATACCCCGCCCCCCAACACAATGACATCGGGATCGAGCGTATTCACCACGCTTGCCAACGCACGCGCCAGTTGATCGCAATAGCGTTCCCATAACAAACAGGCATCTGCATCACCCGATTCTACCTGTTGCATAATTTGTGGCACACCCGCATGTTGCGCGGTGTGATTCAAATACTGGCGTTCCAGGCCGCTGCCAGAAATAAAGCTCTCGATGCAGTTCAACTGCCCACAATAGCATGTCACTGCGGCCCCATCCCGGGATTCATGATAACGCGGCAAGGCATTATGCCCCCACTCTCCTGCGCAGGCGTTAGGTCCAGAGATCAAGCGGTTATCGATGCATAGTCCACCGCCGCAACCGGTACCGAGGATCACGCCAAATACCACGCTATGCCCGTGTCCGCTACCGTCCATCGCTTCCGACAAGGTAAAGCAGTTGGCATCATTGGTAACCGGCACTGGCATTCCTGATGCTCGCTCAAGGTCTTGCGCAAAGGCCTGTTGATTCAGCACCAGGATGTTGGAGTTCTTAATTAACCCCTCGCTATCCACCGCACCGGGCACCCCAACGCCAACCGAGAAAGGCTGATTAACGGCCAGTCTGGCCTTAGCAATCATCTCCGTCACGGCCTGGAAAAAATCACCGTAACTCTGCTTTGGTGTCGCGCATCGCTCGCGGTAAACAATTTCACCCGCGTTATCAATCACCACCGCTTCGATTTTAGTCCCGCCAATATCCAGTCCGAGTCTCATGGTCTTCCTCGTTTGCGCCTTGCAATTTGATTGCGTCTAGTTTGCCAATTTTGTTTACTAAACAAAAAGAGACCTGTCACAAAAGCTAAGATTTGTGATTAATAGATAGGAAAAACATGTTTACTAAAAAACGTGGTGAAAAAGAGAAACAACGAGACCGGGCTTGCACCCTGTTAGAAGAAGTAAGGTTGGTGAGGAATGCGCCGGAAGGACTCCGGCGCACAGCGCTTAAATGAACGCGAAAGCGTCGCCAAACAGGCGATCTTCACGCGCACTGCGCTCATTACAGAAGAGATCGCGCGCGATTTTGGCCATTTCAAAACGCCCGGCAATGTAGATATCATGCTCCGCCAGGGTGCCGTAATCCTGCAATACTGCCGTTAACACGGTTCCCGTACGACCACGCCAGCCGTCTTCAGGCTGTTCCACCACCGGCTCAACGCGCAGATTCGGGTGGTTCACAGACAGCGCTTCCAGCTCGGAGAGATCGTAGAGATGCTTCTCCTCGCGACCACCCCAGTAAATGGTGATATCGCGATTTGGATTACGCGCCAGCGCGGTAAGCAGAATAGAACGCACGTAAGAGAAACCTGTACCACCGGCAATCAGGATCAGCGGGCGCTCGTCTTCATCTCGCAGCCAGGCTTCGCCATGCGGAATGTCGACCTTGATTTCCCGGTCTTTCAGAATACGGTCCATCACAGCCATGGCGTAAAGATTTAGCTCAGAGGCGCCAACATGCAGCTCAATGAATCCTTGCTCGTCCGGCGTTGATGCCATGGAGAACGGACGCTTATCCCTTTCATCCATCACGACCATTAAATACTGGCCAGCACGAAAGGAAAACGCCGCGTCTGGCACTAAACGAACGCGATATACGGTGTCAGTGATAGCTTCTACCGAGGTCACTTTACAGCTTAAGGTTGTCATGCGCTCTCTCTGTCGGATCAATAGGCAAAACGATCGCGCCTCAGGCGCTTTTGCCGTCATTAAAGATGGCCAGTTCATCCCAAATTGCGTCAATGCGCGCAGTCACTTCAGGATCCTTTTTAATCGGACGTCCCCATTCGCGTTGGGTTTCGCCCGGCCATTTATTTGTGGCATCCAGCCCCATTTTTGAACCAAGGCCGGAAACCGGCGAGGCAAAGTCCAGGTAATCAATTGGCGTATTCTCTACCAGTACCGTATCCCGGGCCGGGTCCATACGGGTAGTAATTGCCCAAATCACATCATTCCAGTCGCGTGCGTTGACGTCATCATCGCAAACAATAACAAATTTGGTGTACATAAACTGACGCAAAAACGACCAAACGCCCATCATGACGCGTTTGGCATGACCAGCGTACTGTTTTTTCATCGTCACGACGGCCAGGCGATAAGAACAGCCTTCCGGAGGTAGATAAAAATCGACGATTTCCGGGAACTGCTTTTGCAGAATAGGCACGAAGACTTCGTTCAGCGCCACGCCGAGCACCGCGGGTTCATCTGGCGGGCGTCCGGTATAGGTAGAGTGATAAATTGCATCTTCACGCTGGGTAATGTGCGTGACGGTAAAGACCGGGAAGCTATCTACTTCGTTGTAGTAGCCGGTATGATCGCCATACGGCCCTTCCGGAGCCAGCTCGCCCGGTTCAATATACCCTTCCAGCACGATTTCAGCGCTGGCAGGCACTTCCAGGTCGTTGGAAATACATTTAACCACTTCGGTCTTGGTTCCGCGCAACAGCCCGGCAAATGCGTACTCGGATAATGTATCAGGGACCGGCGTCACGGCCCCCAGAATGGTCGCAGGATCTGCTCCTAACGCCACAGAAACCGGGAAGCGTTCGCCCGGATGCGCTGCGCACCACTCCTGGTAATCAAGCGCGCCGCCGCGATGGGACAGCCAGCGCATAATGAGCTTGTTTTTGCCAATCAGCTGCTGACGATAGATGCCCAGATTCTGCCGCTCTTTATGCGGACCACGCGTCACGGTGAGCCCCCAGGTAATCAGCGGCGCGGCATCTTCCGGCCAGCAGGTCATAATCGGAATGCAGTTTAAATCAACGTCATCGCCCGAGTAGATTTTTTGCTGACAAGGCGCACCGCGCAACCGCTTAGTCGGCATGTTCAACACCTGCTTAAACTGCGGCAGCTTATCAAACAGATCGCGGAATCCTTTCGGTGGCTCTGGCTCTTTCAAAAACGCCAACAGTTTACCGACTTCTCGTAGCGCCGAGACATCTTCTTGTCCCATCCCCATCGCAACACGCTTTGGTGTGCCAAACAGGTTACACAGCACCGGCATTGAATAGCCTTTCGGATTCTCAAACAGTAACGCAGGCCCACCGGCACGCAGAGTGCGATCGGCAATTTCAGTAATTTCCAGATGGGGATCCACCTCAAGCGAAATGCGTTTGAGCTCGCCCTGCTGTTCAAGCAGCGTCAGGAAGTCGCGTAAATCGTGATATTTCATGGCGTCCATTGTGGCCTCTTCGTAAGCGCTTCATTATACGGCGTTCATCATTGTGATGCTGTATTTTTGTTAAATTAGCGTGAACTCTGGCGATACATATAAGCCCCGGGCGTATATACCCATTGGGTTTCAGCCTGCATTGAGGTGGGTATAATTAACTTAACGCATGGCTTTTGCTATGCTTGCGCTCAGAACAAGCGGATAAGAGTTATTATGCAATCCTGGTATTTACTGTACTGCAAACGTGGGCAACTTCAGAGAGCCCAGGAACACCTGGAAAGACAGGCGGTGAACTGTCTGACGCCTATGATCACCCTGGAAAAAATAGTGCGCGGTAAACGTACCACAGTCAGTGAACCACTATTCCCTAATTACATGTTTGTCGAGTTCGACCCGGAAGTGATCCACACCACCACTATCAATGCCACGCGTGGTGTCAGCCATTTCGTCCGTTTTGGCGCGACGCCTGCGACCGTCCCTTCTCCCGTTATTCACCAGCTTTCTATCTACAAGCCTGAAGGTATTGTGGACCCGCAAACTCCTCAGCCAGGGGACAGCGTGATTATTACTGAAGGGGCATTTGAGGGGCTAAAAGCGATCTTCACCGAACCGGATGGCGAAACGCGTTCCATGCTACTGCTTAACCTGTTGAATAAAGAAGTTAAGCAGAGCGTGAAAAATACCGGTTTTCGAAAAATTTAAGCCGTTTAGAAGGTCACTTCGAACAACGTTCGGACGTTAGCATCAATGGTTGCTGACAGCCATTGAGGATCTTCTCCGCGCCAGTGGGCAATACGCTCAAGAATATGTGGCAGGTGCGCCGGTTCATTGCGCCGTGACGTCGGTTTAGGCGTTAAGTCGCGAGGAAGTAGGTAAGGCGCATCGGTTTCGATCAGTAGTCTTTCTACCGGAATAAACGGCAGCAGTTCCCGCAGTTCCATCCCACGGCGCTCATCACAGACCCAGCCGGTAATACCAATATAAAGCCCTCGGTCCACACAATCCTGCATCTCCTGCCGCGTTCCGGTAAAACAGTGCAGCACCGCGCCCGGGAGACTATCCAGCCACGGCTCCAGCAACGTCAGAAAACGCTCATGGGCATCCCGACAATGCATGAAAACCGGCATCTGCAGTTCAGCGGCAATGCGCAGTTGTGCCTCAAAAGCACGTTCCTGCTCCTGTGGCGTGGAGAAATTGCGATTGAAATCCAGACCGCACTCGCCAATAGCGACCACCTCAGACTGGTTTGCCAGCGCGATAATCTCGTCTTCCGTTGAGGATTGCCATTGGCTACTGTCATGCGGGTGCACGCCAGCCGTGGACCAGCAATGCGGATAATGTTGCGCCAACTTCAGCGCCTGCTGGCTTTCGTGCAGGTTTGTTCCGGTCAGAAGCATACCGTTTACGCCCGCAGCAAAGGCGCGCGCCACAACATCATCCCTGTCTTTCGCAAATTGTGAACTGGTTAAATTAACGCCAATATCAAACATGCTACCTCCCATATGACAACCGCCCTGACGGGCGGTTGAATTTACTCTTCTGTTTTCTCGGTGGCTTCGGCTTCTTTTGCTTCTTCAGCCTCGTTGTCCTCATCTCGCGTACGTCGCTTACCGACATAGAAACGAGAGAAGAAAACGCCCACTTCAAACAGGCAGTACATCGGTATCGCCAACAACGTTTGCGAGAAGACATCTGGCGGGGTCAGTAACATCCCGACGACGAATGCTCCCACCACAACGTAAGGTCGTTTCTTACGTAAATCTTCAGGTGTCGTAATGCCCATCCAGCATAGCAGCACAATGGCGACAGGGACCTCAAAAGAGACACCGAAAGCCATAAATAGCGCCATGACGAAGCTGAGATAGCTGGCAATGTCCGTCGATACCTGCACGCCTTGCGGAGCCGTGTTAGCCAGAAAACCAAACGCCAACGGGAAGACGACAAAATAGGCGAATGCCATGCCGATGTAGAACAACAACGAGCTGGAGACCAGCAGCGGCACAACCAGGCGACGTTCATGTTTGTACAAAGCAGGCGCAATAAATGCCCATACCTGGTAGAGGATCACTGGCGCTGACAGGATCAGCGACACCATGAAGGTTAACTTTATAGGGGTAAAGAACGGTGAGGCCACATCGGTGGCGATCATCGTTGCACCTTGCGGCATCTGTTTAATCAGCGGTGCCGCAACCATATGGTAAATGTCGTTGGCAAAGTAAACCAACGCCAGAAAGATCACGATAACCGCAATAATGCAGTTCAGGAGTCGCTTACGCAGCTCGATAAGATGCGTAATGAGCGGTTGGGTATCTTCTACAGCCATGTTTACGGTTTATCACTCGACGAGGGGGAGGATTCGACAACAGGTGCGGCAGCTTTCTTTTCTGCATCCATCAACGTGGCGGAAGTGTTTTCCGTCTGCTCTGGCGTTTTAGCACCCGTGGATTCCGGTTTTTGCTCCGGCGAACTGGCCTGGTTTTCAGCGGCGGCAGGGGTTACCCCTTCTCGCTGCGCTTCACCTTCTTTCACCACCGGATTATGGATAGTGTGCGCTTCATCGCTCGCTTTCTCAGGATCGTGCACGCTGTAAGAACGCTTCATCGATTCCGCCGCTTCACGCAGCTCATCCATTGACGCTTTCAGCTCCGGGGTCAGATTTGTCAGGCTCGCTTTCTCTACTTTCTTCAGGCTGTCCTGAAACTCCTGAAGCTTAAGCTCCTGGGTCAGTTCATTCTGAACAGTAGTTGCAAGGGAACGCAAAGCGCGAACCCAGCCAGCAACCGTTTTTACCGCTACAGGTAATCGTTGCGGCCCCAGAACAATGAGGCCGATCACGAACACCAATAACAGTTCGCTAAAACCGATATCAAACACGGATTATACCTGCTCTTTATCTTGGCTTTTGGCGTCTTCCTTTTTCACTTCACCCTGCTTATCGGTGATGGATTTAGCAGTAAAATCAGCGTCCTGGCTGGTTTTATCTTGCTTAGGCTCATCATCACCCATCGCTTTTTTGAAGCCTTTGATCGACGCGCCAAGATCGGAACCGATGGAGCCGAGTTTCTTGGTGCCAAATAGCAGTACAACGATGACGGCAATGATCAACAACTGCCAAATACTGATACCACCCATACATGTTCCTCTGTCATAGATGATGAATTAATAAGGCCGTAGTATACGTTACACGACCTGCCTTGGGCGATGAAAAATTCAGCGCATTTTGCGCCAGCCGATCAACCAGGCTATGACGCCTCCCGCCATTAACCAGCCCGGCATAAGCCCCCACTCAGGGCGGCTTACCAGCAGGAATGTTCCACTTAGCAACAATGTTGCGCCAATGCCCAATAAATAACGGGATTGTCCCTGGCGTACATGATTCGCGTGAAGCTCGCGGGCAATCTTATCAACACTGTGCTGTAAATATTTGCCCTGGCGCAAACTGTCATACACCAGTTCAGGTATTTCTGGCATTTTTTCGACCCAGAACGGTGCTTTTTCTTTAAATGCCCTAACGAGCGCCGGAATACCGACCTGATCTTTAATCCAGGATTCGAGGAATGGCTTAGCCGTTTTCCACAAATCTAACTGAGGGTAGAGTTGTCGTCCGACACCTTCAACGTACAGTAGCGTCTTCTGGAGCAATACCAGTTGAGGCTGAACTTCCATATTGAAGCGGCGCGCAGTGTTGAACAGATTCAACAGCACGTGACCAAAGGAAATCTCCGCCAGCGGCTTTTCAAAAATCGGCTCGCACACGGTACGAATGGCAAATTCAAACTCTTCTACGTTGGTATCCGGCGGAACCCAACCAGAATCCACGTGCAGTTCAGCAACTTTGCGGTAATCGCGGTTAAAGAACGCAATGAAGTTTTCAGCCAGGTAGCGCTTATCTTCTTTGTTTAAAGAGCCCACAATCCCACAATCAATACCAATGTATTTCGGGTTTTCAGGGTGCTCATAACTGACAAAAATGTTCCCGGGGTGCATATCCGCATGGAAAAAGCTGTCGCGGAATACCTGAGTAAAGAAGACCTGAACACCACGCTCGGCCAACAGTTTCATATTGGTGCCGTTCTTCTCAAGCGTGGTGACATCTGAAACCGGGATGCCGTAAATGCGCTCCATCACCATCATGTTCTGACTGCAGTAGTCGGAATACACTTCCGGGATGTACAGCATCGGACTATCTTCAAAATTACGTCGTAGCTGAATGGCGTTCGCCGATTCGCGCAGCAGATTCAGTTCATCGATCAACGTTTTTTCATATTCACGGACGACTTCTGTTGGTCGCAGGCGACGCCCATCTGGCAGCAGACGAGGAACCCAACGAGCCAGGCGGTAGATCAGTTTTAAATCCGCTTTGATGACCGGAAGTATGTCCGGGCGAATAACTTTGATCACCACCTCTTTGCCATTCGATTTCAATCGCGCAGTGTGGACCTGAGCAACAGACGCAGATGCCAGTGGCGTGATTTCAAAATCATCAAACCATTCCTCAACGGGCAGCCCGCCCATAGCCTCTTCGATTTGTTTTTTCGCTCTAAGCCCATCGAACGGGGCAACCCGATCCTGCAATAGCGCAAGCTGATCGGCGATGTGCGGAGGGAAAAGGTCACGACGGGTAGAGAGCATTTGCCCAAATTTGATCCACACCGGGCCGAGTTCCTGTAAAGCCAGTCTCAGCCTTTCTCCCAGCGGTTTGTCTTTATGTCGGTTGGGCATCCAGAACAACGAGTAACGCCACAACCGAAGCGGCAGCGTGATTCGCATTTTGGGGATGAGTTCATCAAGACCGTAGCTTAAAAAAGTGCGAATGATGAAATAAAGGCGCCGTACTTCACCTGGCGTCATTTGGCCTCCAGTTTTTCCAGCCGTTTGGCCAGAGATTCAACCGCGCGCTCAACGGCTGCTGTTTCTTCAGCAAACCATGCAACCTCTAGTGGACCAGGAGCCATGCGCCACTCTTCAGTGATCGCTTCGGCGACATAGCGCTGCTGGCGCTGAAAGTTATGGCACAGGAACTTCGCTCCACCACGCAAGACTTTGCTGACCCCTTCCGCGACGATATCGCCGGTATAGGGTGCTAACAGTTCTGCAGGATCCAACTCCGCCAGATCGGCCAGCGCAACAAAGTTCTGTACTACCTGGATATCGCCCTGGACTTCCAGCTCACCGCTGCGGATAAGCGTGGTGAGTTGCTGTCGATCACGCAATTTCGGTAACACACTGGCATATGTGATTACGGTGCAATCGGCTTCGCCTTCCCATGCCCCCAGCACATCGACCTGGCGCTCGCTAAATACCAGGACTAACGGTGTTGAAAATCCTTTGAGATCAACACGCAGCACCTTACCCTGTAAACGCGTTCGGGCTGACTTCAGCGCAGGAGAACTGTACAGAAAGGTGTTGAGCAGATTTTCAACGCCTGCGGTTACTAAGGGTTTTAAAGGCATCCCCACTCTCCTGTCAGAACTTGTAACCACGATGCAGCGCAACGACACCTGCTGTCAGGTTGTAGTAATCAACGCTTTCGAACCCGGCATCTTGCATCATTGCTTTTAAGGTGTCCTGATCGGGATGCATACGGATGGACTCCGCCAAATAACGGTAGCTGTCCGCATCGCTTGCTACCATTGAACCTATGCGAGGCAGAACATGGAAAGAGTATGCGTCGTAGGCTTTGCTCAACGGTTCGATGATGGGTTTGGAGAATTCCAGCACCAGTAGACGTCCGCCTGGCTTCAATACGCGGTACATGGAGCGTAATGCTTTGTCTTTATCCGTTACGTTGCGCAGACCGAAAGAGATGGTGATGCAGTCAAACGTGTTGTCAGGGAAAGGTAATGCTTCCGCATTCGCCTGAACGTACTCAACGTTACCTACCACGCCAATATTACGCAGCTTTTCGCGACCCATTTTGAGCATTGAGTCATTGATATCCGCCAGCACAACTTTGCCGGTTTCACCAACCATGCGAGAGAATTTCGCCGTCAGATCGCCGGTACCGCCTGCTAAATCGAGAACGGTTTGCCCGCGACGCACGCCACTGCAATCAATGGTGAAGCGCTTCCACAAACGATGAATGCCAAATGACATTAAGTCATTCATAACGTCATATTTAGACGCCACAGAATGAAAAACGTGGGCCACCATGTCAGCTTTCTGCTCTTTAGCGACGGTCTGAAAGCCAAAGTGCGTCGTTTCTTGTGAATTATCCACCATCTCAGTGCCTGCTCATCCAAAAAATGTTCGAGAAGTGTAACAGATTGGGCCAATTTGCCCTACCCTTCTGCCGGGTTCAACTACCCCAAATGGACTAGTTTGATTGCTGATTTGCCGCTTCATCCTCGGGGTAAGACGCATCTTGTTGCGTCTCAGGGACCGAGCGCAAGCGGTATTCTTCATCCTGTGTAGTCGCTTGTTCAGCCAGCTCAGGATTTATCTCGCGCTTAATTTCCACGCCTAAACTACGAAACGCTTCTGCCTGCGACAGGACATTTCCACGACCGGAAGAGAGTTTTTTCATCGCCTGTCGGTAGTTGTCCTGGGCTTTGTCCAGGCTTTGACCTATTGCCGACATATCATCCACAAACAACCGCATCTTGTCATAAAGTTTGCTGGCCCGATCGGCAATTTGTTGCGCATTACGACTCTGATGCTCGTAGCGCCACAGGTTGGCGATCGTGCGCAATGCCACCAACAGCGTGGTAGGGCTCACCAGCATAATGTTATTTCTAAGCGCTTCGGTAATCAGTTCGGGCTGTCTGTCGAGCGCCAGCAAAAAAGCGGGCTCAACGGGGATAAACATCAACACATAGTCAAGCGTACGCAGCCCAGGAAGCTGCTGATAATCTTTGCGCCCCAGTAGTCGAATATGGTTGCGCACCGAGGCGATGTGCTCCTGCAATGCACTTTCGCGGGTGTATTCATCTTCTGCGTTAAAATAGCGCTCATAGGCGACCAGCGTCATTTTCGCATCGATCACCACATCTTTACCCTGCGGTAGCCGAACGATGACATCAGGCTGCATTCGCGAACGGGCGTCGTTTTCGATGCTGACCTGGGTTTCATATTCATAACCCTCACGCAGACCAGAGGCTTCGAGTACCCGCGTGAGTACGACCTCTCCCCAATTACCCTGCGTTTTGTTATCGCCTTTTAATGCCCGCGTCAGGTTTACCGCTTCCTGCGCCATCTGCGCATTCAGTTGCTGGAGATTACGAATTTCGTGTGCCAGGGTATGGCGTTCTTGCGCCTCTTTACCAAAGCTATCCTGAACCTGGCGACGAAAACCGTCCAGTTGTTCACGAAGCGGCGCAAGCAGGCTGTTCAGACTTTGGCGATTTTGCTCATCAACACGGCGGTTGCTGTGCTCAAAAATACGATTCGCCAGATTTTCAAACTGTTCGCTCAGACGCTGTTCGCTGTTGATCATCTGGCGGATTTTATCTTCCGCATGCTGTTGCGTTGCTTCCAGCCGGGTAGTGACTTCACGGAGATCGGCTTCCAGAGAGGTGTTGATACTGTGCAGACTGCGTAATTCGTTATTGAGTAGTTCGCACTCATCACGCCAGTGAGCTTCCTGCGAGAGCTGCTGGCGAGCGGCGCTTAGCGCAATATCCAGTTCACGTCGCTCTTCGATGAGGTCGGCACGGATTTGATCGGCGCGTGCTTTTGTCGCCAGCCACCCTACCAGTAGCCCTGCGGCTAACGCCAACATGGCACTCATCATAATTGAAATATCCACAACGCCCCCTTACAGCAACGACTTACCCGCTCAAAATAGAATTGTGCTGTATAAACGTCCAGTTTAAAAGGAATTTCCTGCGAGGCACTACGCAAAATAAAAAGGCCGAACGCGTCGGCCTTTTTGAATAGAAGGGAGAATTACAGTAAACGACGCGCGGCTTCTACCACGATTTTCACCGCGTGGCTTTCCGTTTGTTTCATCGTTTCCGCATTAGGGATCTCTTGCTGAGTACGGTTCACGATAACACCTGCGACCATACCGGCACGCAGACCCTGGCTTGCGCACATGGTCAGCAGCGTAGCAGATTCCATTTCGTAGTTCATGACGCCCATAGACTGCCACTCTTCCATTGAGCCTTTGAAACGGCTCACGACGCGACCAGAGAAGGTGTCATAACGCTCCTGGCCTGGGTAGAAGGTGTCAGAAGACGCAGTAACACCCACGTGAGTGGTGGCGCCGATAGATTTCGCCGCTTCCACCAGCGCGGTGGTGCACTCGAAGTCCGCAACGGCCGGGAATTCCATTGGTGCGAAGTGTAGGCTTGCACCGTCCAGACGAACAGACGCAGTGGTAACCAGTACATCACCCACGTTGATATGCGGCTGGATAGCGCCAGTCGTACCGATACGCAGGAAGGTACGAATGCCCAGCTGTGCCAGTTCTTCTACGGCAATAGAGGTGGACGGGCCGCCGATACCGGTAGAGCAAACGATCACGGCTTTACCATCCAGCTCAGCACGCCAGGTGGTGAACTCGCGATGAGATGCCAGCTTAACCGGCTTATCCATCAGCGCGGCGATCTTTTCCACACGCTCCGGGTCGCCAGGGACGATAGCAAGCGTAGCCCCTTGTAAATCGTTCTTAGTGAGGCCGAGATGAAAAACATCAGACTTAGACATAAAAACTCCTCTGTGAATCGGTTTTGTCAGAAGAAGCAAAAACATACTTTACCGAAGGCATAAACATATTTTCGTGACAGTCATCACTATGATGTAAATCAATTGCATTCGATTACCATTAAATAGTGATCTTTATCACATAAATGATGCGATATAAGTAAGCCCTGCACAAAAGATAGACCGTTTAAGGCAATGTGGTTCGTTGCATGTGTCTATAGTTAACAATGCGCTTTTTTGCTGAATATTTAAGGGTACGGAGAATACCATGACAACACGACAATCTGGCTTTGCACCTGCTGTATCTCCACCGACGTCTACCACGGTTCACACCCCGGATAATGCAATTATCGCCGGTGTAACGTCTATACCTTCACAAGGCGATGATATGCCAGCGTATCACGCACGACCAAAACAGACTGATGGCCTGCTGCCCGTAGTCATTGTCGTGCAGGAGATTTTTGGTATTCATGAGCACATTCGTGACGTTTGCCGTCGTCTGGCTCTGGAAGGGTATCTGGCTATCGCACCAGAACTCTATTTTCGCGAAGGCGATCCCAATGACTTTGCCGATATCCCTACGCTGCTTAGTGGCCTTGTCGCCAAAGTGCCTGACTCTCAGGTACTGGCCGATCTGGACCACGTCGCTAGCTGGGCCTCCCGCAACGGAGGAGATGCGCACCAGTTGATGATCACCGGATTTTGCTGGGGTGGACGCATCACCTGGCTGTATGCCGCACATAATCCGCAGTTAAAAGCGGCCGTGGCGTGGTATGGCAAACTGGTGGGTGACAAAACCCTCAACTCGCCAAAACATCCCGTTGATATCGCAACCGATCTTAACGCCCCCGTTTTGGGGCTTTATGGCGGCCAGGACACCAGCATTCCGCAAGATACCGTTGAAACAATGCGCCAGGCGCTACGCGCCGCCAATGCTAAAGCGGAAATCGTGGTCTATCCCGATGCCGGACATGCGTTCAACGCCGATTATCGCCCGAGCTATCACGAAGAGTCCGCGAAAGACGGTTGGCAGAGAATGCTGGAGTGGTTCGTGCAATACGGTGGGAAGAAATAAACGTTAATTGCCCGGTGGCAGCGACGTCTTACCGGGCCTACAACTATTGCGATTTCCTGTAACCCGGGTAAGCACCAGCGCTTCCCGGGCACCGAATTACGCCTGACGCAGATTCTGCGCCGCTTTGACCATGTTCGCCAGCGCGGCACGGGTTTCCGGCCAGCCGCGGGTTTTCAGGCCGCAGTCCGGGTTCACCCACAGACGTTCTGCTGGAATGCGCTGCTCAGCTTTCTTCAACAGGGCTTCAATCCACTCCACGCTCGGAACGTTCGGCGAGTGAATATCATATACGCCCGGCCCGATTTCATTCGGATAGTCGAACTCTTCAAACGATTCCAGCAACTCCATATCAGAGCGCGAGGTTTCAATGGTGATCACGTCCGCATCCAGCGCCGCAATGGAGTCCATGATGTCGTTGAACTCGCAATAACACATGTGGGTGTGGATCTGGGTTTCATCCTTCGCTACCGCCGCGTTAATGCGGAAGGCCTCCACTCCCCACTCCAGATACGCCGCCCAGTCGCTGCGACGCAGTGGTAAACCTTCGCGCAGTGCCGGTTCATCAATCTGGATGATGCCGATACCCGCCGCTTCCAGATCCGCCACTTCATCACGCAGCGCCAGCGCGATCTGCTTCGCGATGGTTTCACGCGTCACGTCTTCACGCGGGAATGACCAGCAGAGAATGGTCACCGGACCGGTCAGCATGCCTTTTACCGGTTTGTCGGTCAGCGACTGGGCATATTTCGCCCACTCCACGGTGATCGCTTCCGGGCGGCTGACGTCGCCAATCACCACCGGCGGCTTCACGCAGCGAGAGCCGTAGCTCTGCACCCAACCGTTCTGGGTAAAGACGAAGCCGTCCAGGTGTTCGCCAAAGTATTCGACCATGTCATTACGCTCGGCTTCACCGTGTACCAGCACGTCGAGACCAAGACGTTCCTGTTCAACAATCGCCTGTTTAATATGTTCCGCAATTCCAGTGCGATAGTTACCAGCATCCAGGTTGCCCTTTTTGAAGTCCAGGCGCAGGCCGCGAATTTCTGTGGTTTGCGGGAATGAACCGATAGTCGTAGTCGGCCATGCCGGCAGATTAAAGCGGGCACGTTGCGCCTCGGCACGAACCGGGTAAGCGTTAGCGCGCTGGCTGTCCTGGGCGGTGATTGCCGCCAGACGTTTTTCCACTGTGGCGTTGTGTACGCGGGTAGAGTGACGACGAGCCTGAATCGGTGCGCTCCACTCGACAATTGCTGCCGTATCACCGCTATTCAACGCATCGCGCAGCAGCGCCAGCTCGCCGCACTTTTGCAACGCGAAGGCAAACCAGCTCTTCACTTCTGCATCAAGGCGGGTTTCCACACTGAGATCGATTGGGCTATGCAGCAGGGAGCAGGAAGAAGCCACCCACAGGTTACGTTTCCCGACGATATCTTTGATTTGTGCGTATTTTTCGCTGAGATCGGCACGCCAGACGTTGCGGCCGTTCACCAGCCCCGCTGACAGCAGCCAGTCGGCTGGCAGACGCGTGTGCAGCTCGGCTGCATCATCTTTGCCGTGCACGAAGTCAACGTGCAGCCCCTGTACCGGCAGGGCGGTAATGGTATCCAGGTTTGGCGTTACGCCTTCGAAGTAAGTGGTCAGTAGCAGCTTCACCTGACCCGTCAGCGCGTCATAAGCTGGTTTGAAGGCGTCCAGCCACGCTTGCGGCAATTCCAGCACCAGAGCGGGTTCGTCAATCTGCACCCACTCAATACCGCGTTTCGCCAGCTCGGCCAGCACCTGCTGGTAAACCGGCAGAATGTCGTTCAACAGGCTCAGGCGGTCAAACTGTTCGCCTTTCACTTTACCCAACCACAGGTAGGTTACCGGCCCCAGCAGCACAGGCTTCACCTTGTGACCGAGCGCCAGCGCTTCGTCCACTTCATCCAGCAGTTGGGTCCAGGTCAGTTTAAACTGCTGACCTTTAGTGAACTCTGGCACCATGTAGTGATAGTTGGTGTTAAACCATTTGGTCATTTCTGCCGCCGCCGCGGGTTCACCCGTTGGTGCGCGGCCACGGCCAATGCGAAATAAGGTATCGATATCGACCGAGCCGTCTTTATTTTGATGGCGAGCCGGAACGTTGCCGAGCAGTAGGCTGGTAGTCAGCACGTGATCGTACCAGGCAAAATCACCCACCGGCAGCAGGTCAACGCCCGCCTGCTTCTGCTGATCCCAGTGGCGGGCACGCAGCTCGCGGCCAACGGTCAGCAAATCTTCACGGGAAAAATTTCCCGCCCAGTAGCTTTCTTGCGCTTTCTTCAACTCGCGACGCAGGCCAACGCGAGGGAAACCGAGGGTGTGATTCAATATTGTCATTTTTCTTCCTCTAATTATATGTAAATCCTATGGATTTTGAATTTAGGGAAGGCGGCAAGTTTACTCATCCCCAGGAGCTTACTGAAGTAAGTGACTGGGGTGGGGAAACGAAGCCAACGCACCATAAATTTAAAAGACGAAGGATTTTAGCCGTCCAGATGTTTACACATCCATAATTGGCGGTTACTGTATATTCCTCAAGCGCAATTTGTTCATGCCGAAGTGAAGGACTTTCATGATCGAGATTAAACACCTGAAAACGCTCCAGGCGTTGCGGAATAGTGGTTCTCTGGCAGCCGCAGCGGCGACGTTGCATCAGACCCAATCCGCCCTTTCTCACCAGTTCAGCGATCTGGAGCAGCGCCTTGGCTTTCGACTTTTTATCCGTAAAAGCCAGCCTCTGCGCTTTACGCCGCAGGGAGAAATCCTGCTGCAGTTAGCCAATCAGGTGTTGCCGCAAATTGGTCGTGCGCTGCAGGCCTGCAACGAACCGCAGCAAACCCGGCTGCGAATCGCGATTGAATGTCACAGTTGTATTCAATGGCTGACGCCCGCGCTGGAGAATTTTCGAGCCAACTGGCCGCAGGTGGAGATGGACTTTAAATCCGGCGTGACGTTCGATCCGCAACCAGCGCTACAGCAGGATGAGCTGGATCTGGTGTTAACCTCCGACATCCTGCCGCGCAGCGGATTGCACTACTCACCGATGTTTGATTTTGAAGTCCGCCTGGTACTGGCGCCTGACCATCCGTTGGCCAGCAAAACTCAAATCACACCGGAAGATTTGGCCAGCGAGACGCTGCTGATTTACCCGGTACAGCGGAGTCGACTGGATGTATGGCGGCATTTTCTGCAGCCTGCAGGCGTTAGTCCGTCGCTGAAAAGCGTGGATAACACCTTGCTGCTGATTCAGATGGTTGCAGCCAGAATGGGTATCGCGGCATTACCGCACTGGGTGGTGGAGAGTTTTGAACGCCAGGGCCTGGTAGTGACCAAAACCCTGGGTGATGGATTGTGGAGCCGACTGTACGCCGCCGTGCGTGATGGCGAGCAGCGACAGCCGGTCACAGAAGCGTTTATTCGCTCAGCGCGGAATCACGCCTGCGATCACCTACCGTTTGTACGGAGTGCGGAACGACCCACTTTCGATGTACCCACAGTGAAGCCACTATCACAGCCGCACCAATGATGAAGCTTGGCCAGTGAGGTTGTTGATGCCAGATAGCCAGGTTAACCAGCAGTCCGGCAGGGACATGCATATTGTTCATGATGCCCAGCGTGCCCGCATCCACCTGGGTCGCGCCGTAGTTCCACATAAAGTAACCAATGCCGGACGCCGCCACGCCAAGAAAGACCAGAATTCCCCACTGTAGCGTGGTTGCAGGCATTTTCTGCGCATTGCCCAGCATGAACCAGGCCACGACAGCCACCATAAAGGCGCCCATATAAAACCAGGCAAAGGCGTTGTGCTGCGGCATTGGCCGCGTCTCCATCAGACGTTTATAGCCCACCATACCAATGGCAAAGCTGATATTGGACAACTGCACCAGCAGCAGACCGGTCCAGAAGTGGCTGGTCACCTGATCGTAACGAATGATCCCCGCGCCAATCACCGCCAGTAACGCACTAAAGGCGTAACTCCAGCGCAGACGACGTCCGCTCATCAGATCATAAATCAGCGTAATGTAGAGCGGCGTCAGCACGGTAAAGAGCAGCAGTTCTGAAACCGTCAGGTACAGATAGGCGTGAAAACTCAGCATGTACATAATGCCAAGCTGCATGGCCCCCACCAGCATATACAGCCCGATCGTTTTTACGCTGTGCCCACGAGTACGTAAAAACGGCAGGAACACCAACGCCGCCAGCCCAACGCGCACCAGCACCGCAAAATAGCTATCGACATGGCCGGCAAGGTACTCGCCAAACAGGCTAAAGGAAAAGGCCCACAGAATTGTGGTAATGATGAGTAACGCCACAATGGATGTCTCTTAACAAAAGGTACACCCATTGTAGCGGAGTTTTTAGTTGACAACTGGTCAGCTAACGAACAGAAGGTTACTGCAAAAACAGTTCACGCAGATAGTGTGGCACGGCATCGTCGGCATTAAGACCAATGACTTCCAGTTCCGGGTGCAGATCCTTCAGGCGCTGGTGGGCGTTGCCCATGATGCAGCCTTTACCTGCCATGGAGAGCATTTCCGCATCGTTCATCCCATCGCCAAAGGCGATGCAGTCTTTCAGACTGTAGCCCATCGCTTTTGCTACCGCTTCCAGCGCATGACCTTTCGATACGCCGCCAGCCATGACTTCCAGACAGGTAAGCGTAGAGAAGCTGACGTTGACGCGATCGCCCCAGCGGGCGTTGATCGCCTGCTCCAGCGGCAGTAGCCTTTCGTGAGAGTCGGTGGTGAAGAACACTTTGCTGACGCCCTCAGGCTCCAGTAATGCAGGTTCAAACAGTGAATAGTTAAACACCGCTTCTTTGAAGAAACGCATTTCGTCCGGACGATGGCGATTCATAAACCACTCATCATCACGATATACGTTGGTCACGATGTCCGGGTTTGCATTCACTACGCCAAACAGGTCGCTGGCAATATCGCGATCCAGGTTATGGGAAAACACCAGATTCCCGTCAGAATCATGCACGCGCGCGCCGTTGGACGTGATCATGTAGGTTTTAATGCCGAGGTTATCGCGAATTTGCCCCACATCAACATGATGACGGCCAGTCGCAAACACGAAGTTAACGCCGCGAGCGGTCAATAACTTCAGCGTCTCTTTGGCATAAGGGGACAGAGTATGGTCGGGAGAAAGCAGCGTACCGTCTAAATCAGACGCAACAACCTGATACATAAGAAAATTCAACCTCTAGGCAAAGCGGGTTCCGCTGGATGAGTTATGCTTGTCGAAAAATTCAACAATAGCGTTAAGCGCGACTGAGCGCATGGCGTCCTTTTCAAAAAGGATCTCATGGTACGCGCCTTTAATGACAAGCGGCTGCCCCCCTTCTACAGGATGGCCTGCTGCGGCGCGGAGTTCACAAAAACGATCGTGCATGCGGTTATCTACCACACGCTCTTCTTCAGCCTGAATCAGCAGCGTCGGCGTCGCATCATCCCCGGCGCCAGCCAAAACCTGTTCGCCAGCCAGAATCCCTTCACGTACCCAGTGATAGGTGGGACCGCCAACGCGCAACCGCGGCTCATCAGCATAAAAGCGCAGATTGCGCCGATAGCGCTGTCGACTATGGGTTAACGCATTCATACCGAACGGCAGCGCCCGCCAGCGCCCGGTTCCCATCGCATAGCCTTCGCGGATCCGCGGATGCCCTTCGGCCCAGTCCAGTATATGGCGCACCATCCAGTCGGGAAAGCGCATCACAATACCAAACATCGGTGCGCAAAGCGCGATGGCATCACACTGATTCGGGTGGCGTTGCAGGAATAACGTGGCAATCGCCCCGCCCATTGAATGCGCCAGGATATAGCGTTTTCTCCACGGGCCGGGTAGCACTTCCTGCTGCCAGAAGGCGGTTAGATCGTCGACATAATCATTAAAGTTATCGACATGACCGCGGTGCGGATCCGAAAGCATACGCCCGGAACGCCCCTGGCCACGGTGATCGATAATGAGAACGTCAAAACCAGAATGAAACAGGTCATACGCCAGTTCAGCGTATTTCACGTAGCTTTCAATGCGTCCAGGACAGACGACGATGACGCGATCGTTTTTTTCTGCATGAAAACGAACAAAATGTACGGGAATATCATCCACGCCCGTAAATTCCGCTTCTTCCCGCTGACGCCAGAAATCTGTCAGTGGCCCCATGGAAAAAGCAGCAAACGCGTTTTCTCTTGTTTCCCAGTCTTTTTGCTGCTGAAACATCGGGTATCCAGCCTCGCTGACCAAGTAAAATCGTTTTTTTCGCCGTCACTGACACAACCTAACGGCAGTAGCGTATTGTGGCATAAAAATAGACAATCCGGGAGTTTCTCATGACCTTTGAATGGTGGTTCGCCTACCTGCTGACCTCTATTATTTTGAGCTTGTCCCCAGGCTCTGGCGCAATCAATACCATGACCACCGCCATCAGCCACGGATATCGCGGTGCCAGCGCGTCGATTGCGGGTTTGCAGACCGGGTTGGGTATTCATATCGTTCTGGTTGGCGTAGGACTGGGAACGCTATTTTCACGTTCAGTGATCGCATTTGAGGTGCTGAAGTGGGCGGGAGCGGCCTATCTGATTTGGCTGGGTATTCAGCAATGGCGCGCGGCGGGTGCTATCGATCTGAATACCATGGCGAATACGCAATCGCGCAGCCGGCTGTTCAAACGCGCGGTCTTTGTTAATCTGACCAATCCCAAGAGCATAGTTTTTCTTGCCGCTCTGTTCCCGCAGTTCATCCTGCCGCAGGAACCACAGTTGATGCAGTACGTGGTACTTGGCGTCACGACCATCGTGGTCGATATCATTGTGATGATCGGTTACGCGACGTTGGCCACGCGCATTGCTGGCTGGATTAAAGGGCCAAAGCAAATGAAGGCGCTCAACAAAGTGTTTGGCTCGCTGTTTATGCTGATAGGCGCCCTGCTGGCATCGGCAAGGCATGCCTAGCAAATGGAACGTCGCTCGCAATGAAATGCTATCTGTAAGAGCCTCTGAACATGGCTTTTCGTACTTCGCCGCAAAGGGAGAAAAGCCTTTTATCCTGTACTGTTAGACGTTGATTGCTAATGCCAGAATGCTGCCATATTCACCACTCACGGATGATTAACGAAGGCGGAAGTAACAACACCACATGACGCAGTATTTAAAACCTTCCTCTCCCGCGTGGAAACCGCGCGGGACTTTATCGAACTTCATCTTCCGCCCTCGCTGATCAAAATCTGCAAACTGGATACGCTCCGTCTGGAATCAGGCAGTTTTGTGGAGGACGAACTGCGTCCCTATTTCAGTGATATTCTCTACTCACTGGAAACCACCAGCGGGCATGGCTATGTACACGTGCTCATTGAGCATCAAAGCTCACCGGATAAACACATGTCATTTCGCCTGATGCGCTACGCTATCGCAGCGATGCAACGTCATCTTGAGGCGGGAAACGACACGTTACCGCTGGTTATTCCAGTGCTCTTTTACCATGGCAAGCAAAGCCCATGGCAAGGCTCAATGAACTGGCTGGATCACTTTGAGGATTCTGGAACCGCCCTTCAACTTTACAGCACACCATTTCCGTTGGTGGATGTGACGGTTATTCCAGATGATGAGATCATGCAGCATCGCAGTATGGCAGCGCTGACATTAGTACAAAAACACATTCGCCAGCGCGACATGGCGCAGTTGCTGGATAAACTTACCCGCCTGTTTATGCTGGAGAAGATGAGCGGACAACAAATAACCGTGCTGGTAAACTACATGGTGCAAGCAGGGAATACACAAGATGTTCAGACATTATTGTATAAGCTGGCACAGCGGGTGCCGCAGCATGGAGAAAAACTGATGACAATGGCGGATCAACTAAAGCAGATAGGCCGTGAAGAAGGGAGGCGCATTGCCCTTACTGATGTAGCAAAAGCGATGCTCAAGCGAGGTCTTGATACCGACGCGATTATGGAAATGACCGGCCTTTCGAAGGATGAGCTACAGAAGCTTGCGCAATAAGCCGCATACCGCCTGGGACTCCCAGGCGGGCAACAAACTTAGCGCGAAATAATCAGATGGATACCGAAGCCTGCGAACAGCGCACCGGCAAAACCATCAATCCACTTCGCCAGACGCTGATAGCCACGACGCATTTTCGGGAGCGCAAACAGGCTGGCGACCACGGTAAACCACGCCAACGTTTCCACGATAATCAGAGCAAAGATCCCCCAACGCGCGCCCGTTCCCACGTTGTCGCCAACGAACAATGAGAAGACGGAGCCAAAATAGATAATGGCTTTAGGGTTCGCCAGGTTGGTCAGCAGACCTTTCAAAAAGCTGCGTCCGCTCTGCGCCAGCTCCACCTGCGGAGTGGGCGCGGCAACATCCTGTTTTTTAAACGCGCCGCGCAGCATCTGATAACCCATCCAGCACAGATACAGCCCCCCGCCTACCATAATAATGGTATGCAGCCAGGCCATTTTTTCGATAATCAGATGCAGGCCGAGCAGTGCCACGCCAGCCCAGACCATGACGCCGCAGGTAATGCCCAGCACACCCATCATAGCTTCTTTGCGCGAACGGCTAACCGCAGTTTGAGAAACAAAAAAGAAATCGGGACCGGGGCTCATCAGCGCAACGATATGCACCAACGCAACGGTGAAAAATAGCGTTAACATAAAAATGACTCGCGGGGGAATAGTTCAGTGAGTCACCATCCTGGCACTTTTTTGCCCGGCTGACTACTCTTCGTCGTCACCATCAACGTGTGCGCGAATAAGCGCCATAAACTCTTTACCGAAACGCTCAAGTTTCCGCATCCCCACACCGTTGACGCTTAGCATTTCACTCGGTGAAACCGGCATCTGCTCCGCCATTTCAATCAGCGTGGCGTCGTTGAACACCACGTACGGCGGAATGTTCTCTTCGTCGGCAATGGCTTTACGCAGCTTACGCAATTTGGCGAACAGTTTGCGGTCGTAGTTACCACCGAAGGATTTCTGCATCGCACGCGGTTTCAGCGCCACAATACGTGGTACAGCAAGCTGTAACGCAACGTCACCGCGCAACACCGGACGCGCGGCTTCTGTTAGCTGTAACGCGGAGTGATGAGCAATATTCTGCGTCACCAGGCCCAGGTGAATAAGCTGGCGAATAACGCTCACCCAGTGTTCGTGGCTTTGCTCGCGACCAATGCCATAGACCGGCAGTTTGTCATGAGCCAGTTCGCGAATACGCTGGTTATTCGCTCCGCGCAGCACTTCCACGACGTACCCCATGCCGAAGCGTTGGTTAACACGGTAAATCGTCGACAGCGCTTTGCGCGCATCCATAAGTCCGTCGTACTGTTTTGGCGGGTCGAGGCAGATGTCGCAGTTACCACACGGCTCCTGACGCCCTTCGCCAAAATAGTTCAGCAGCACCAGACGACGACAGGTCTGCGCCTCGGCAAACGCCCCCATCGCATTGAGCTTATGCCGTTCGATATCCAGCAGTTGCCCAGCGGGTTTCTCTTCGAGGCAACGGCGTAGCCATGCCATATCAGCCGGATCGTAAAACAGCATGGCTTCCGCAGGCAGGCCATCACGCCCGGCGCGGCCGGTTTCCTGGTAATAGGATTCGATATTGCGCGGAATATCGAAATGCACCACGAAGCGTACGTTAGGTTTGTTGATCCCCATACCGAACGCCACGGTCGCCACTACGATTTGCAGGTCATCACGCTGGAATTTCTCCTGCACCTCGGCGCGTACGGCGTTTTCCAGCCCGGCATGATAAGCCCCGGCGCTGATGCCACGGCTTTGCAGACGCGCGGCGGTGTCTTCGACTTTGGCGCGACTGTTACAATAGATAATGCCAGACTTACCGCGCTGCTCTTGCACGTAGCGCATCAGCTGATCGAGCGGCTTAAACTTCTCCATCAGCATGTAGCGAATGTTCGGGCGGTCAAAGCTGCTGATCTGAATTAACGGATCGTTCAGTCCCAGCAGACGCACAATGTCCAGCCGGGTTGTCTCATCCGCGGTCGCGGTCAGCGCCACAAACGGCAGCGTCGGGAAACGCTGACGTAACTGGCCCAGCGCAGCGTACTCGGGGCGGAAATCATGCCCCCACTGCGAAATACAGTGCGCTTCATCAACCGCCAGCAGCACCGGATTCCAGTGCGCCAGATGCTCAAGGAAGTTATCCAGCATCAGGCGTTCGGGCGCAATATACAGTAAGCGAATCTGCCCGCTGCGACAGCCCGCCATCACCTCAAGCTGTTGTTCACGACTTTGAGTAGAATTCAGGCACGCCGCCGCCACGCCGTTGGCTAGCAGTTGATCGACCTGATCTTTCATCAGGGAAATCAGCGGGGAAACAACAACGGTGAGTCCGTTTAGCAATAATGCGGGAATTTGATAGCACAGGGATTTACCGCCGCCGGTCGGCATAACGACCAGGCAGTCGCGACCAGAGAGCACGGTATCAATGATTTCTTCCTGACCGGGGCGAAACTGTTGGTAGCCAAAGGTTTCCTGCAAAACCTGTTTAGCGCCCATTTCCAGATTCAACACTTCCGCCTGCGCCACATTAACCCCATTCGCCCGAAATAAAAACAGGCGCTATTTTCAGCGCCTGAGAGAGAAACTGCAATGATTAAAATACTCTCAATACTTATCAGAAGATATCGTTGAGCATCACGCCCACACCGACACGCGTCTGATTGAAGTTGTAGTCAATCAGCGATTCGCCGTAACCACTGTAGACCTGAGTGTATAGACGCACATGCTTCGTGATGGGGTAACTGGCCCCCAGCTCTGCGCCGCCGTAGCCGGTATTCCAGTTGTACTGGCCTTTCACGCTGATAACCGCGTCCCCCAGGTGATACCCCATTTTCAGCTGATAGTAGCCCATGTATTTAGTGATATCAGGGTTATCGTCGGTGCTACCAATCACGTACCACGGCTTAACTTCCACCAGCCAGTTACCATTTTCAGCCATCAGACGGGTATAAAGACGGTTCCAGCTACGTGACGTGGGATCGGAACGGCCGTTGGAGTCATGGTTATAACCCATTTCGACATCACGAAGCGTCCAACCGGCAAAGCGATAGTCGGTGGCGAAACCGAGGAACAACTGCGGTTCGTAGTTGGTTTCGCGAAACGGTGAAGACTCTTCACTGTTCGAAAGCTGCCACCAGGACTTCTGGGTATAGGAACCGCCAAGTACCGAGTTTGGGCCTAATATCCCGCGCCAGAGCGGAAACGCCAGGCTTAGCTGAAACTTAACCTCATCTTTGCGCGCATTTTCGGACCAGCTATAACTGCTGATCGCCTCTTTGTTCATGTCGCTGGTATTGGTGTAAATAAGATAGTTGGTGTCATAAGGATAAAGCGTGAAAGGGTTGTCATGTTCCTGCAGCATATTGGCGATAATACTGCCACGAACCGCCGGTGCATCATGAATCTCTTTCACTGTCGCTTCCTGCGCATAAGCGGTCAACGGCAGCATAATTGCTGGTAGTAACCATCCCAGAATCGCCCGCATCGGTAATGTTCTCCTGAACCAAAATATTGATGAATTGTATAATTATCTGGCAAGTATTCTACATACTTAGCTAGTTCCTCGTTAGTTATCCCGTCCTAAAGTAGAAAACAACAAATAATAAGCATAATATCAACATTTCATTAACCACCGAGATGTAGGGATCGTATGTCTGCCGTACTTACTGCTGAGGAAGCGCTGAAGTTAGTGGGTGAAATGTTTGTCTATCATATGCCGTTTAACCGGGCGCTGGGACTGGAGCTCGAACGCTATGAGAAAGAATTTGCTCAATTAGCCTTTAATAACCAACCGATGATGGTCGGCAACTGGGCGCAAAGCATTCTGCATGGCGGCGTGATCGCCTCGGCGCTGGACGTCGCCGCCGGGCTGGTATGCGTTGGGAGTACGCTGACCCGCCATGAGACGATCAGCGAGGACGAACTGCGTCAGCGGATGTCACGCATGGGAACAATCGATTTGCGCGTTGATTATCTGCGCCCCGGAAGAGGGAATCGCTTTACCGCCACCAGCAGCCTGCTGCGGGCGGGTAATAAAGTCGCTGTTGCGCGCGTGGAATTGCATAACGAAGAACAGCTTTATATTGCCAGCGCAACCGCCACTTATATGGTGGGGTAAGTGCCTAAAAAAAGGTAAACTGCTGTTACATTTCTGCAATGAGTTTTCCCGATGGATGCTAAACAAACGCGGCAGGGCGTGCTACTCGCTCTTGCTGCTTATTTTATTTGGGGTATCGCTCCCGCCTACTTCAAGCTGATTTACTATGTTCCGGCGGATGAGATCCTGACGCACCGCGTCATCTGGTCATTTTTCTTTATGGTGGTACTGATGAGCATCAGCCGCCAGTGGTCAGGCGTCAAAACGCTGCTACAAACGCCAAAGAAGATCTTCCTGCTGGCGCTCTCTGCAGTGCTCATCGGCGGAAACTGGCTGCTGTTCATTTGGGCGGTCAATAATCACCATATGCTGGAAGCCAGCCTCGGCTATTTTATTAACCCACTGGTGAATATTGTGCTGGGAATGCTATTCCTCGGTGAGCGCTTTCGTCGCATGCAGTGGCTGGCGGTACTGTTAGCCGCCTGCGGCGTGCTGGTACAGCTGTGGACCTTCGGATCGCTGCCAATAATCGCGCTGGGACTGGCGTTCAGCTTTGCGTTCTATGGGCTGGTGCGCAAGAAGATTGCCGTCGAAGCACAAACCGGCATGCTGATCGAAACCCTGTGGCTTTTACCTGTCGCCGCCATCTATCTGTTTGGCATTGCGGACAGCTCAACCAGCCATATGGGGCAAAACCCCATCTCGCTCAACCTGCTGCTGATTGCCGCGGGTGTCGTGACCACTATTCCGCTGCTGTGCTTTACCGGCGCGGCAACCCGCCTGCGTCTGTCAACGCTGGGATTCTTCCAGTATATCGGGCCTACGCTGATGTTCCTGCTGGCCGTCACCTTCTATGGTGAAGTTCCGGGAACGGATAAAATGGTCACGTTTGCGTTTATCTGGGTGGCGCTGGCGATTTTCGTGATGGATGCGATTTATACGCAACGACGGGTTCGTCGGAGCTAGGGGAGTGCCGGATGGCGCTTCGCTTATCCGGCCTACAAAAGCACATCGCCGTAGGCCGGATAAGTACAGTTATTACAGCCAGTTCTTGCGCTTAAAGTACAGATACGGCGCCAGACCCGCGAGCATCATAAAGACAATCGCGCCCGGGTAACCGAAGCTCCAGTGCAATTCCGGCATAAACTCAAAGTTCATCCCGTAGCTGGAAGCCACCAGCGTCGGCGGCAGGAATACCACAGAAACCACCGAGAAGATCTTGATGATGCGGTTCTGCTCGATGTTGATAAAACCCATCGCCGCCTGCATCAGGAAGTTAACCTTCTGGAACAGCGATTCATTATGAGGCAGCAGTGACTCGATATCGCGCAGGATCTCACGCGCCTGCTCCAGCTGACTGCCCGGCAAACGCGCTTTACGCACCAGGAAGTTCAGCGCGCGCTGGGTATCCATCAGACACAGACGTACCTTCCAGCCGATATCTTCCAGTTCCGCCAACGTCGACAGCGCTTCGTCATACTCATCGCCCTGACGCCCTTCCATGATCACACGGCTGAGTTTTTCCAGGTCGCTGTAGATGTTTTCGATCTCATCTGCCAGCTGTTCAATTTTGGTTTCGAACAGGTCGAGCAACAGCTCGTAGGCGTTGCCATCCACCATCGCCTGGTTACGCGCACGCATGCGGTACAGGCGGAAGGCCGGCAGTTCGCGCTCGCGCAGAGTAAACAGGCGGCCTTCGCGAATGGTAAATGCGACGGTTGAGTTACCCGCGTGATCGTCGGCGTCTTCGTAAAAGAAGAAGGAGTGGATGTGCAGACCGTCTTCGTCTTCAAAAAAACGTGCGGATGCTTCGATGTCTTCCAGTTCAGGGCGCGTAGCCAGATTCTGGCCCAAGTCCTTTTGCACACGGTTTCGTTCTTCGTCATCCGGCTCGACTAAATCGACCCAAACCGAACTGGCCAGGTGCTCGATCTCGTCTGCCTCAAGGCGAGTTAAACGATTGTTTTCCAGTTGAAATGCGCTCAGCATGACCGGGACTCCCAATGCAAAAAATTATCGGACAGTTCGGAGGGCACACAGAAACAAATTGGGTTTCAGACCATTAAACAGCCTGACTCAGCGCGACGGGAAAAAACAGAAGGTCGCTGACAACCGCGAAGGCTATCAGCAAAAAGGGATAGCCTTAGGAGTTGATCCTGGATGACAGGATAATGAGCCAGTATCTACTGGGTGTGTCCAAGGCGAATGTCCTCTTAGCGTAATCGTGCGCGCATGTTACGCCAGCAAAATTTTGACGTCAACACGCAACGGATGGCGAAAAAGTAATAATTTCCCCTTATACAGAAAGGTTAGCAGAGGGGAATTATTTATCTATGATTTCAGAATATTAACCGACAGATAGCCGGATGGCGGCTTCGCCTTATCCGGCCTACAAATCAAAATATTACGTTCCGCGTAGGCCTGATAAGCGCAGCGACATCAGGCGATCATACCGTTTCCAGTCTGGCGTAGGCGGCAACCAGCCATTTGATCCCCTGCCCCTGGAACGCGACCTGCAAACGACTGTGTTCGCCGCTTCCTTCCAGGTTGACGATGGTGCCCTCGCCAAATTTAGCGTGGCGCACGCGCTGGCCGAGCTTATAGCCGGTATCATTTTCCGCCATTGGCGTACCCATCCGCTGATGGCTCACCGGTCGGCTGACAGTGGCGCGCAGGCGAACCTCTTCAACGCACGCTTCCGGCAGTTCGCCGATAAAGCGCGACGGACGATGGTAAACCTCTTTGCCGTACAGACGACGCGTTTCGGCGTAGGTCAGCGTCAGCTTTTGCATTGCACGGGTCACGCCTACGTAAGCCAGGCGGCGCTCTTCTTCGAGGCGACCACCTTCGTCCAGCGACATCTGGCTGGGGAACATACCTTCTTCCATCCCCACGATAAACACCTGCGGGAACTCCAGACCTTTCGCCGAGTGCAGCGTCATCAGCTGTACCGCATCCTGCCAGGTATCCGCCTGCCCTTCGCCCGCTTCCAGCGCGGCGTGAGACAGGAACGCCTGCAGCGGCATTAAGTCTTCATCTTCTTCGTTGTAGCTGAACTGGCGCGTTGCCGTCACCAGTTCGTCTAAGTTTTCGATACGCGTCTGGCCTTTCTCGCCTTTTTCCTGCTCGTACATCATGCGCAGGCCGGAGTCTTTAATCACCCGGTCAGTCTGCACGTGCAGCGGCATATCGGCGGTCTCCTGCGCCAGTGCGTCAATCAGCTCCATAAAGCGCTGTAAGGCGCTGGCGGCGCGCCCCGCGAGGGCTTTTTCCTGCAACAACTCACGACAGGCCTGCCACAGCGTTAGCTGGCGGTCGCGGGAGGTCTGACGCACCACATCTAAAGTACGATCGCCAATCCCGCGGGTGGGCGTATTCACCACGCGCTCAAATGCGGCGTCGTCATTGCGGTTGGCGATCAGGCGCAGGTAAGAGAGCGCATCTTTGATTTCCTGGCGTTCGAAGAAACGCATCCCACCATAAATCCGATACGGCATGCTGGCCTGTAACAACGCCTCTTCCAGTACGCGCGACTGGGCGTTGCTGCGATACAGAATGGCGCATTGTTCCAGCGCACCGCCGTTGTCCTGCCAGGTCTTGATACGATTGACCACAAAGCGCGCTTCATCGAGTTCGTTGAACGCGCAATACAGCGAGATCGGCTCGCCGTCGACGCCATCGGTCCACAGCTTTTTACCCAGACGCCCGTTGTTGTTTTCAATCAGGGCGTTGGCCGCGCTGAGGATATTGTTAGTCGAGCGGTAGTTCTGCTCCAGGCGAATAGTTTCTGCGCCGGGGAAATCCGTGAGAAAGCGCTGGATGTTCTCCACCTGCGCTCCGCGCCAGCCGTAGATTGACTGATCGTCATCGCCGACGATCATTACCTTGCCGGTATCGCCCGCCAGCAGGCGGATCCACGCGTACTGAATGTTGTTGGTATCCTGAAATTCGTCCACCAGGATATTGGTAAAACGTTCGCGGTAGTGCTGCAGGATATGCGGTTTGTTGAGCCACAGCTCGTGGGCGCGCAGCAGCAGCTCGGCGAAATCCACCAGCCCCGCGCGGTCACACGCTTCCTGGTAAGCCTGATACACTTTCTGCCAGGTTTGCTCAACCGGGTTGCCGTAGCTTTGCAGATGATGCGGACGCAGCCCTTCGTCTTTCTGGCTGTTGATGAACCACATCGCCTGACGCGGTGGCCACTGCTTCTCATCAAGGTTCATCGCTTTGATCAGACGCTTGAGCAAACGCAGTTGGTCTTCACTGTCGAGGATCTGAAAATCCTGCGGCAGGTTCGCATCCATATGGTGCGCGCGCAGCAGACGGTGCGCCAGACCGTGGAATGTCCCCACCCACATACCGCCCTGGCTGGTTCCCATGATCTGGCCGATACGGTGGCGCATTTCCGCCGCCGCTTTGTTGGTAAAGGTCACCGCCATAATGGAGTACGGCGAGTTATTCTCAACCGTCAGTAACCAGGCGATACGGTGCACCAGCACGCGCGTTTTACCACTCCCCGCGCCTGCCAGAACCAGCATGTTGCTGCGTGGCGCGGCCACCGCTTCACGCTGTTTATCATTAAGGCTGTCGAGCAGGTAAGAAACGTCCATTGGCACCGCCGCGTAAAAGTAGGTAAGGCGGATTAGCGTAGCGCCATCCGCCAAAAAGCTGGGTATATATACAGAGTTCTGCTGGTGATTATATCAGCGAGGTCAGAGATGCCAACTGTGAAATTTCGATATGCGGAAGCAAACGACTGTCTGCGGTTTGCATCAGGTCGGCATTTTCCGGTTTGATCCAGCAGGCCTGCATACCACAACGGATGGCGCCCGCGACGTCCGTCGTCAGGTCATCACCCACGTGCAGAATCTCACCCACAGGCATTTTCAGTTTTTCCGCCGCCAAGGTGTACATGTCGCTAAAGGGTTTTGATCGCCCGTCGGGACCGGCGCGCAGCACAAACTCAAAGTAATCACCCAGGCCAAACAGTTCCGGCTGCGCGTTACCGTTGGTGATCGCCACCAGCGGCCATTTGCGAGCCAGCGCCTTCAGCGTGTCATGCGTCGTCTGCGGGACTTCAATGCGGCTACGCCATTTGGCAAAATTCATCATCGCCGCATTCGCCCCCATTCTGGCTTCTGCCGCTGACAACCCCGCCTCCAGCATAGCGCGCTCTACGGCGCGGTGACGCCATTGGGTAACGTCGTGATAGATTTCCGGCTCAGCGTCGCGAACGGCCTGACGTAAGCGCTGTAGGTCGCTATTTTGCAGCGAATTCAACGCCGGGTGGTAATTCTGTACAAACGCGAGCGCTTCCTGCTCGGTGCGTGTGATAACGGGACGGTTATCGTAAAGGGTGTCATCAAGGTCAAAGGTGAGCGCAGAAATGCGCCCCAAAGGCCGGTAAAAACGCATTATTTCCCCCGTTTGGCGCGCGGATGCGCCGCATCGTACACTGAAGCCAGGTGTTGAAAATCAAGATGGGTATAGATTTGGGTCGTGGAGAGATTGGCATGCCCCAATAACTCCTGCACTCCGCGCAGATCGCCGCTCGACTCAAGCATATGCGTCGCAAAGGAGTGACGCAATTTGTGGGGATGTACGTGGCTGTTCAGCCCCTGCTTGATACCCCATTCAGCAAATCGTTTCTGCACGTTACGCGCCGAGATACGTTTGCCCAGTTTGGACAGAAATAGCGCATCGTCATCGCTGCCAAATAGCCCGCGTAGATCCAGCCAGTGCTCAATCCAAGCCACCGCGTTGCGGCCAATCGGCAGACGACGCTCTTTACTGCCCTTACCCATCACCCACACTTCGCCGGTGTCGAGGTCGAGATGTTTAATATCCAGCCCAACCAACTCAGATAAACGCAGACCCGCGCCGTACATCACTTCCAGCATTGCTCTATCGCGCACAGCAAGGGGATCGTTGAGATCGATATCCAGCAGACGATTAACATCGTCGACATCGATATTTTTAGGGAGATGACGCGGTGCTTTCGGCGCGGAAACGCTTTTTGCCGGATTAGCTTTCAGCTCGCCCTGATTAACCAGCCAATCGAAGAAACTGCGTAACGCGGAGAGACGCAGTGCCAGACTCGCCGGCCCCAGTCCTTTACGACGGCTGCGAACAGCAAAACTACGTACCATCGCAGCATCACATTGTTGCCAGCTTTGCAGACCGGTCTCTCCGGATAACGCAATGATGGCATCAAGCTGACGCTGATAATTAAGCAATGTGACCGGGCTAAGCTGACGCTCAACGCCCAGATAGCGCAAAAAGCGCGCCACATCCTGAGAAAGGGGTGAATCGGTCATACGCGTTCAATCCAGCGCTCCAGCAGTTCCGGCAACATCAGCGAGATTTCCTGCAGCAATTGCGTGCCTTGCCCCTGCTGGTAATGATTAACGTCACGGCTGCTAAACAGCATCACGCCCAGAGAGCCATCTTGCCCGAGCATCGACATCGCCACCGAGCCTATGGCTTTCGCCTCCGGCATCATGACCAGCAATTCCGGACCATTGAGCGGCCCAAGATAGTGCTGTGACTGACCCAGACGCTGGATACGCAGCGGTTCAAAAGCCTGACGGCTTAATGCCAGATGGGTGAATTTTGATGGCGCGCCAAGTCGCCAGCGATCCGGGAACAGACGAACCGTCGCTCCGGCCAGCCCTAACTCACGCGCCCAGCGATGAAATCGCATCAGCATGTCGTCAAGACTGCTGGCCGACACCAGCCGCCCTTGCAGATTTAACAGACGATAGAACAGGCTTTCATTGGCGTTGGCTTGTTCCATCAACAACGCCATGTTCTCTTCCAGCACGTTAATATGATTACGCGCCCGCGCCATATGCCATTCCACTAAAGAGACCGTGCCCCGCACTGGGTGCGGAACTCGCATCGCTTCAACGGCCTGGGCATTACGGATAAAAAACTCAGGATTACGTTGCAGGTAATCGACGACCGCCCGGTCGTCCAGCTCCATGAGCGTTTCCTGTAGTTCTTCCCCTGGTTGCTTCATAAGTGAATAAATCCGTCGTAGACATGTGCCGCCGGGCCAGTCATATACAGCGGATGACCCGGACCTTTCCAGGCGATATCAAGTCGACCGCCCGGTAATTCCACCCTCACTTCTTCTGCCAGCAGACCCTGCTGGATACCGACCGCAACGGCAGCGCACGCACCGCTGCCGCAGGCCTGCGTTTCACCCGCGCCGCGCTCATAGACGCGCAGTCGGATATGCTCGCGTTTTACCACCTGCATAAATCCGATATTGGCGCGTTCAGGGAAGCGTTCGTGGCTTTCCAGAACCGGTCCCAGTGTTTCTACCGTGGCCGTATCAACATCATCAACCTGAATCACGCAGTGCGGGTTCCCCATTGAAACCACGCCGCACAATACTGTCTGTTCGGCCGCGCGCATAATATAGGTCTTCTCTGCTTTGTTAGCGCGAAAAGGAACCTGCGAGGGTTCAAAATTGGGTTCGCCCATATTCACCCGCACCAGCTCGTCGTCGGTTACGGTTAATACCATACGACCATTCGCGGTACTGACGCGAATATCACGTTTATTAGTCAGCCCTTTCAGGCGAACAAAACGGGCAAAACAGCGGGCGCCATTGCCACACTGTGACACTTCACTGCCGTCGGCATTAAAAATACGGTAGTGGAAATCCAGCTCCGGATCATACGGAGGCTCAACCACCAGCAGCTGATCAAATCCAACGCCGAGATGTCTGTCGGCCAGGCGGCGGATCAGCTCTGGTGAGAAAAAGACATTCTGCGTTACCGCGTCGACGACCATAAAATCGTTGCCAAGGCCATGCATTTTAGAGAATTGCATCATTCACTCCGTTCACGCGGGTACAGAAATGTAAAATCTATTCCTGCCGTTAGTAATTCACCTGAGAAGGCCCATCACTAATCCCACGATCGTTTTTCTCAGGCGTGGTGGATTGCGATTGCGGCTGAACGCTCTTGGTCGGAGGCGGCGCGGTTTTATCAGCTGGCGGGAAATAGAGCGGGCCTTTTAACCCACAGCCCGTCAGGCTGAACAGAGTAAAAATGACAGCGAGTGGCTTTAACACGTTTTTCATTATGGATTGCCTGTAAAGTTCATGCTTTCTGTTTTCTATCATCGCAGGAGAAGGCGTAAAAGCAAGAGTTTGGCTAAAAACTGCATCGCGATTTATTCCACGTTATACTGCGGGCATCACGAAAAATAGGATAAGAAAATGAACGACAGTGAATTTCATCGCCTTGCTGACACCCTGTGGATGACCATTGAAGAACGTCTGGATGACTGGGATGGCGACAGCGATATCGATTGTGAGATCAACGGCGGCGTGCTGACCATCAGCTTCGAAAACGGCAGCAAAATTATCATTAACCGTCAGGAGCCGCTGCACCAGGTGTGGCTGGCGACCAAACAGGGCGGCTACCACTTTGACCTGAAAGGCGACGAGTGGATCTGCGACCGGAGCGGCGAAACGTTCTGGGATCTGTTGGAACAGGCGGCAACGCAGCAGGCGGGTGAAGAGGTGAGCTTCCGTTGATTTATTTGCCGGATGCGCTTTGCTTATCCGGCCTACTGTAGGCCCGGTAAACATAGCGCCACCGGGCAAGTTAACTCACGAGAAATACTGCTGTAACAGCGGCGTGTCGTTGTCCTGACTGGCTGGCGGGACAGCGCTAATCGGCTGGGTGCGGAACGGAATCACCTGCGCGCGCCCGTCGGTTTTCACAATCTGATAGAACTGCGGCAGGTTAAAGTTGATGAAGCTGGAGCCGTAGGTAAAACGATCGTGCGACGATGAGTAGAAACGGCTGACGTCGCGTACCAACTCCTCTTTGCTACCTTCGCAGTGGTGATACACCTCGGCCCGATTGCTTTCGTCCAGAATGTAGATATTAAAGCCCTGCTCATCACCCGTTTCTTCGAAAAAGAACTGAATAATCCCTTCGCTGGCAAAACCGTCGACCACCGACGGCAGTTTCACATGGTTGGTCTCAACCTGGACGGAAAGCCCGTGCAGTTTGTTATGTGAAATTGCGCCATAGAATTCAATTGCGTTTTCCAGCTTCTGTACCGAAACGTTCAGGCGTTCGAAGAACAATCCCCACGTCTGGCCGGAAACACGCAGCGCTTTGAAACGTCCGGTTTCCTGACGGGTGCTGGAGAGGCGTAGTTCGATGCACTCAGACACCAGTTGCTGGACGCGGGTGCGAATTAAACCGCGCAGATGCTGGCTATAGCAGAAGACCTCGACGCTATCTGGCGGCGCGGCATCCTGGTGCATTTTGCCCAGAATCGTTTTTAACGCTTCAATCATCGCCTGCTCGCCGTTGAAGTGCAGCGTACGCACTTCATTCCACGAGTTGCGGTACAGCAGGTCGACGCTTCCTACCAGGCAATTTTGCTCTTCGCCAAAGCTGAAGACGTCCAGCTTACGGAAATCAAAATGTACCACCTGATTACGGAATGCGGCCGTTGGGTCATATTCGAGGTTAACGATAATCGCCAGATGGCGAATTTCGCATGGGCTATAGAGCGCTTTCGGCGTTGGTGCAGGCAGTCGCAGCGGGAAGTGGTGCGACACGTCGGCGACCATTTCCTGCAGCTTCGGCAAATCAACAATGCCGTTGCCCTTAATAAACAAATGCGTACGCGAGGTCAGCAGGCCATTGAACCAGGCCCACGCCACCAGCTTGTTGAGATAGCGGTTATATTCCAGCGGCTGATGGCTGATGATCGAGTCCATGTTAGGCGCGCGGTTGTAGAGATACCAACCTGAACGGTTGGCACGACCCGGCGGTACATGGATAAAGGTCAGATTCGGTTCCGAGAGATCCGGAGATATCTGTGGGTTCACCAGCGTGACTTTACCCGGCAACGCTTCAAACGCGGCATACAGCTTACGGGTCAGCACGCCGATATCCTGCGGGCTGGCGCTGACGCTGAGGTTATTGCGCCGCGCAAAGCGGATCAGGTTACGATAGCTCTGCATCATCGCATCGAGCAGTTCGTTATGTGCTTCGCGTACCTGGTCAATCTTCCAGTTAGCACGGTTATCCAGCATGGTCAGACGGGCGTCATCCCAGCCCCACTCTTTCACTAACTGACTTAATACTTCACGACGCCAGCCCACGCAGGCGCGCTCACGGCTCAGTTTCTCACACACTTTTAAGTAGAAACATCGACGCACTAAATCCAGGCGCGTCGGATCTTCGATCGCCGTGAGGTACTCGGTAACGCGCTCCAGCATCATGCAGTAAGGATCGAGACCAAAAGAGACGATCTCGCCGTCATGCAGGCGCTGTTTAATATCTTTCGCCAACAGGCGTGGATTTGGGTATTCCCAGGAATAGGCTTCCAGCAGCAGCGTTTTCAGCACCGCTTTGTACGGGGAGTCGATACTCTTGTACAACTGCCAGAGGCTGGCGCCAAAGTACTCTTCGGCGGAAAGCGAACTGAGCCCGCCGAGATCCAGCCATTCGTTTGGCGTTAACACCCCCTGTGCGTAGAGCGTCATGACGTAATCGTCGTAATGCTCTTCTTCGTCGCCCGGCACCATATTCCACAGAATACGTTTACCCGCGAGGCGCACAGCGGTGCGATAGAATTCATCAAGCAACAGGATATGCTGCGTCGAGCCACAGTCTTCACCACCCAGACTGCCGCTTTCATTGTGACGGAAACGGTTTTCATCAATCAGGAAGAAACTGACTTCTACGCCCAGCGAGGCGGCCCAGCTTTCCAGCAGGCTACATTTTCGCTGCAGCAGCTGGCGCTCTTCGCTATCCAGCCAGGATTGATGGCAGACCCAGATATCAAGGTCAGAGGAACAGCTTTGCCCTACCGAAGAGGTGCTACCCATTGAGTAAACGCCGGTGATCGGCAGTTCGCCCTTGGGAGGATCCTGCGGCGACATACCGCGGTACAGTTCCAGTTCGTTCAGGTAGTGGCGTTGGGTTTCATCAGGCGTGTAAAAGCATATGCCTTTGGGAACGTTACCATCGAGGTAACCCGGCATTAGCGGATGGTGGTAGTGCAATAATGTCGGCAGCAGACTGTATACCTGCTGGAAGGCAGGTCCCATGGCAGCAAGCGCGCGATCCACACGCAGTTGATTTATGGCATCCAGTCTCTGTTTCAGAGTCTCAATATAGAGGTACAAGACGTATCGCCTGATGTTGCTATCCGTCATGTTGTCGATTGCCGCGGCGCAAGCGCGCACAATAATCGCCATCAATTCGGATAAACCGTATGTCAAAAATAACCGTTACCTGTTTTTCGCCCATATTTTTTTATGCTGTTCAGCCGAAAAAATGGTCTAAAACGTGATCAATTTAACACCTTGCTCATTGACCGTAAAGAAAGATGCGCTACATACAAGTGTAGCACCGTTCGTTACGTGTAAATTCCTTCATACGGTCGGGAGGTTTCTCGTCATTATTCACTGCCAGTGATGATGCAGCGCCTTTTCCTCTCACTTACGTTTGAGCGTAACGCTGACATCCCTTTGATAAGGATGTTAGGATGGTCAATGATTGATAATGACGGTAACAAGCATGTTAGACAATGTTTTGAGAATTGCCACACGCCAAAGCCCCCTTGCGCTCTGGCAGGCACATTATGTCAAAGACGCCTTAATGGCAAACCACCCCGGTCTGATCGTGGAACTGGTTCCTATGGTAACCCGTGGCGATGTGATCCTTGATACCCCGCTGGCGAAGGTTGGGGGGAAAGGGTTGTTTGTTAAAGAGCTGGAAGTCGCGCTGCTGGAAAAACGCGCCGATATCGCTGTGCATTCCATGAAGGATGTGCCGGTTGAATTCCCTGACGGTCTTGGACTGGTCACCATTTGTGAGCGAGAGGATCCGCGTGATGCTTTCGTCTCAAATAAGTACAACTCGCTGGATGAACTCCCCGCAGGCAGCATCGTCGGGACATCCAGTTTGCGCCGCCAGTGCCAGTTGGCGAAGCGTCGCCCGGATCTCGTCATCCGTTCGCTGCGCGGCAACGTAGGCACGCGCCTCAGCAAACTGGATAACGGCGATTATGACGCCATTATTCTGGCAGTCGCCGGATTAAAACGTTTAGGTCTTGAGTCGCGAGTCCGCACCGCTCTGCCGCCGGAAGTCTCCCTGCCCGCTGTCGGGCAAGGCGCAGTAGGCATAGAATGTCGACTGGATGATATGCGCACTCAGGCGCTGTTAGCGCCGCTCAACCATGAAGAGACCGCGCTACGCGTCAAAGCAGAACGCGCCATGAACACCCGCCTGGAAGGGGGATGTCAGGTACCTATTGGTAGCTATGCCGAAATCATCGACGGTGAGATTTGGCTACGTGCGCTGGTCGGCGCGCCAGACGGTTCACAGATGGTATGCGGAGAACGTCGCGGCGCTACACAAGATGCCGAACAGATGGGCATCTCTCTGGCAGAAGAACTGCTGGAGAACGGTGCGCGCGCCATTCTGGCGGAAGTTTATAACGGAGAAGCCCCCGCATGAGTATTCTGGTCACCCGCCCGTCTCCCGCAGGGGAAGAGTTAGTGAGCCGACTGCGCACACTGGGGCAGGTGGCCTGGAGTTTTCCGCTCATCGAGTTTTCACCTGGTCGGGAACTGGCAACGGTTGCTTCCCGACTGTCGGCGCTGACGGAGAACGATCTGGTCTTCGCTCTCTCGCAGCACGCCGTCACCTTTGCAGATGCCGAGCTTCGCCAGCAAGAGAAAAGCTGGCCATCCCTTCCGCGTTATTTTGCCATTGGCCGTACAACGGCGCTGGCGCTGCATACTGTTAGCGGCTTCAATATTCACTACCCTCTGGATCGGGAAATTAGCGAAGTCTTGCTACAATTACCTGAATTACAAAATATTGCGGGAAAACGCGCGCTTATATTACGCGGCAACGGTGGCCGGGAGCTGATAGGTGAAACCCTGACGGCACGCGGAGCCGATGTCGATTTTTGTGAATGTTATCAACGCAGTGCAAAACATTACGATGGTGCGGAAGAAGCTATGCGCTGGCAATCTCGTGGCGTAACCACGGTGGTTGTCACCAGCGGAGAGATGCTACAACAGCTCTGGTCGCTCATTCCGCAGTGGTATCGTGAGCACTGGTTACTACGCTGTCGGCTGTTGGTCGTCAGTGAGCGTCTGGCGCACCTCGCCCGGGAACTGGGCTGGCAAGATATTAAGGTCGCTGATAACGCCGACAACGATGCGCTACTACGCGCATTACAATAACTCTCATAATGGGATGCCATAATGACGGAACAAGAAAAATCCTCCGCCGTGGTTGAAGAGACCAGGGAGGCCGTGGAAACCACGTCACAGCCAGTTAATACTGAAAAAAAGAGTAAGAACAGCACGGCGCTGATTCTGAGCGCTGTGGCGATTGCTATTGCGCTGGCTGCAGGCGTTGGGCTGTACGGCTGGGGGAAACAACAGGCAACAACACAAACGGCAACCAGCGATGCGCTGGCGAACCAGCTGACGGCGCTGCAAAAAGCGCAGGAAAGCCAAAAAGCTGAGCTGGAAGGCATTATTAAACAGCAGGCAACACAGCTGGATGAAGCCACTCGCCAGCAGGCCGCGCTGGTCAAACAGCTTGATGAGGTCCAGCAAAAAGTCGCCACCATCTCCGGCAGCGATGCTGGCACATGGCTGCTGGCGCAGGCTGATTTTCTGGTGAAACTGGCCGGTCGTAAATTATGGAGCGATCAGGACGTCACCACCGCCGCGGCGCTGTTGAAAAGCGCCGACGCCAGTCTGGCAGATATGAACGACCCGAGCTTAATTACCGCGCGACGTGCGATTACTGACGACATCGCGAGCCTCTCCGCGGTGACTCAGGTCGACTATGACGGCATTATCCTGAAAGTGAATCAGCTCTCTAATCAGATTGATAACCTGCGTCTGGCCGACAACGACACCGACGATTCACCAATGGACTCCGACAGCAGCGAGCTTTCCAGCTCGATTAGCGAATGGCGCGTCAATCTGCAAAAAAGCTGGCAGAACTTTATGGACAGCTTCATCACTATTCGTCGTCGTGATGAAACCGCCGTCCCGCTGCTGGCACCGAACCAGGACGTTTACTTACGTGAGAACATCCGTTCTCGTCTGTTAGTGGCCGCACAGGCCGTGCCGCGTCATCAGGAAGAGACATACCGCCAGGCGCTGGAAAATGTCTCCACATGGGTGCGTGCTTACTACGACACCGACGATGCAGCGACCAAAGCGTTCCTTGAAGAAGTAGACCAACTGAGCCAGCAAAGCATCAGTATGGATGTTCCGGAAACGCTGCAGAGCCAGGCTATTCTCGACAAGTTAATGCAGACCCGCGTACGTAATTTACTGGCGCAGCCTGCCACAGCACCGGTAGCAGCAGCGCCAGCGCCTTCGACAGACGCTCCGGCAACCGCGCCGCAAGGAGAATAATGATGCTAAAAGTATTGTTGCTCTTTGTGCTGTTGATCGGCGGGATCGTCGTCGGTCCGATGATAGCTGGTCATCAGGGTTACGTGCTGATCCAGACGGATAACTACAATATCGAAACCAGCGTGACGGGCCTGGTGATCATCCTGATCGTCGCCATGGTCGTCCTGTTTGCGATTGAATGGCTGTTGCGCCGAATTTTCCGCACCGGCGCACATACCCGTGGGTGGTTTGTGGGTCGTAAGCGCCGTCGCGCCCGTAAGCAGACCGAACAGGCCCTACTCAAACTGGCAGAAGGTGACTATCAGCAGGTTGAGAAGCTGATGTCGAAAAATGCCGATCATGCAGAACAGCCGGTAGTGAATTACCTGCTGGCGGCAGAAGCGGCTCAGCAGCGCGGTGACGAAGCGCGCGCCAACCAACACCTTGAGCGTGCTGCCGAACTGGCCGGAAATGATACGATCCCGGTAGAAATCGCTCGCGTTCGCCTGCAACTGGCGCGTAATGAAAATCACGCTGCACGCCACAGCGTAGACAAACTGCTGGAAGTGACGCCGCGCCATCCGGAAGTGCTGCGTCTGGCTGAGCAGGCCTACATACGCACCGGCGCATGGAGTTCCTTGCTGGATATCATCCCATCCATGGCAAAAGCGCATGTGGGTGATGACGAGCACCGCGCCATGCTGGAACAACAGGCATGGGTTGGCTTGATGGATCAAGTCCGCGCCGATCAGGGCAGCGAGGGGCTGCGTGCATGGTGGAAAAACCAGAGCCGTAAAACCCGTCATCAGGTTGCCCTGCAGGTGGCGATGGCTGAACATCTGATTGAGTGTGACGATCACGATACGGCGCAGCAGGTCATCATTGATGGTTTGAAACGTCAGTACGATGACCGCCTGGTGCTGCCGATCCCGCGTCTGAAAACCAATAATCCGGAACAGATAGAAAAAGTGCTGCGCCAGCAGATTAAAGCCGTGGGCGATCGCCCGTTGCTGTGGAGTACGCTGGGTCAGTCGTTAATGAAGCATGGGGAATGGCAGGAAGCTACGCTCGCCTTCCGTGCCGCTCTCAAACAGCGCCCGGATGCCTATGACTACGCCTGGCTTGCTGACGCGCTGGACAGACTGCACCAGCCGGAAGAAGCCGCCACCATGCGCCGTGATGGCCTGATGTTGACGCTGCAGAACAACAATCCCCCGCAGTAACTCCTGAATGCCCGGTGGCGCTTTCGCTTACCGGGCCTACATATTTTTCAATCGTATAAACAAAATCCTTCGAGAAGTCGCTCGAAGGATTTTGTTTATGCATAAAAAAACGCCCGCTCGGTAAGGAGCAGGCGTTAAACAGGTCTGTATGACAACATAAATGGGTGCTTCACTCAACGTTATGTCCATGGTGTTTGATGAGGCCTGAGCGACATCTGTCTGTGGACGATAAGCACCGTAAACGGCTCTGCATCATTCCTGAGTTTATGAGGCCAGATGGCGAACATAAGAGATGGAATGAGCATCTACCCGCATATTATTGCACAACGCATGCCACGATTGCACTGCAAAAACCAGGTATTCGGACTTTTTAAGACTTCAGGAAATTCGCAGATGCGAAGGCTAAGAAGGGAAATCAGAAAACAAAAAACCCCGCCGAAGCGGGGTTCAAAATTGGTCGGCGAGAGAGGATTCGAACCTCCGACCCACTGGTCCCAAACCAGTTGCGCTACCAAGCTGCGCTACTCGCCGTTTTACTGCTTTTTGAATTTTTAGTTCAATTCTTTAAGTCGTGGTGCGAGGGGGGGGACTCGAACCCCCACATCCTAAGGACACTAACACCTGAAGCTAGCGCGTCTACCAATTCCGCCACCTTCGCATTTCACAACTTTAAATTAATGGGGTGGCTAATGGGATTCGAACCCACGACAACTGGAATCACAATCCAGGGCTCTACCAACTGAGCTATAGCCACCACTGCAAATCTTTTACGCGGTATTAAAACCACCGCAGCTCTGGCACCCTACTAAATGGTGCGCCCGACAGGATTCGAACCTGAGACCTCTGCCTCCGGAGGGCAGCGCTCTATCCAGCTGAGCTACGGGCGCTTAGCGCCGTTGCGGGGCTGGATATTACGGAGGTCTCGGTCTTCTGTCTAGTGCTTTTTTAAAATAAATTATCGTTTGGTCATGGTTTGTGCGTTTTGTCGCTTATTCCCGCAATTTATGGGCTGTGCCATGACGATTCAGACCAAAAACCTTATAAATGAGCGTCACGGCCAGTAAGAAACCCATGCCAACAAAAAGCGACATTCGGGTATCTTCATTAAAGTACATGCCAATTAATACGCAAATCAGGAACGCCATCGTCAAATAATTCGCCCACGGGAACAGAATGGAGCGGAATGGATGACTGGCAATCGCCGCTTTATGCGCCTGACGGAAACGCAGCTGGCTTATCAGGATCACAAACCACGGCACCATCCCCGGCAACACGCTGGCGCTATAGACATAAACAAACACGCGCTGCGGGTTAGGAATAATGTAGTTCAGGCATGAGCCAATCAGCAGGATCGCGATAGAAATAGCCACTCCGGCAACCGGCACGCCATGGCGTGATACTTTTCCAACAACGGCAGGAAGCTGGCGATTCTTTGCCAGCGCGTAGAGCATACGCCCACAGCTGTACATGCCGCTGTTACAGCCAGACAGCGCCGCCGTCAGTACCACAAAGTTAATAATCCCTGCCGCAGCAGTAATACCAATCTTGGCAAAGGTGAGAACAAACGGGCTACCGTTGCTGCCAATCTCATTCCACGGGAAAATAGTGACGATGACAAAAATCGCACCAACGTAGAAAATCAGAATGCGCCACAGCACTTTACCCACCGCGCTACGCAGCGTGACCTGTGGATTCTTCGCTTCTCCTGCAGTGATGCCGATCAGCTCCACGCCCTGGTAAGACGCCACAACAATACACAATGCCGTCAGGAAGCCCTTCCAGCCCCCAGCAAAGAAGCCGCCGTGCTCGGTCAGGTTGCCAAAACCAATCGCCTGGCCGCCATTGCCAAAGCCGAAGAAAATCACCCCAACCCCAATGACGATCATCACAATGATGGTGGTCACTTTGATCATGGCAAACCAGAACTCAATTTCACCATACAAGCGAACCGCAGCGAGGTTTGCCAACGCAACCAGTCCGACCGCGATCAGTGCGGGTATCCATTGCGCCATTTCCGGGAACCAGAACTGCACATACACCCCGATGGCGGTAATCTCTGAGATCCCTACAGCCATCCACATAAACCAGTATGACCAGGCGGTGAGATAGCCAAAGAAGGGGCTCATATAACGGTGAGCGTAAACAGCGAATGAACCTGCAACCGGCTCGAGGAATAACATCTCCCCCATAGAACGCATAATGAAAAACACGAACAGCCCGGCGACGATATACGCCAGCAGAACCGAAGGTCCCGCCCATTTCAGGGTACTGGCGGCCCCCATAAATAGCCCAACGCCAATAGTGCCCCCAAGGGCAATTAATTCGATGTGACGAGCCTCCAGCCCACGCTGTAGCTCAGGTTTGTTCTCAGCCATAAATCCTCTTGATGTGTTTGCATGCTGTCCGGTATTACCGGTTCTCGTTATGGGTACATCTTGTTATGCCATAACAGGCCATGCGGCACCGACCGCTTTACGGTTGGCGCCAAAAACACCACGGCACTGCAATGATTGTTGCGAATGGTTTCCTAAAATCGCTTAAATGGCAATTAAAGCATTCAAAAAATGAATAGATTGTGCGAGAAAGCAGCGATTATGTTGTGAATAAGTAGCGTAACTAGCAGATCACGCTACTTATCAGAGGAGAGAGCGTCAGAGGTTGCCGGTATAGTGCCAGCGGAGATAGCGCAACAAACGAAGTTGACGGGTGATACGGCTCGGCTGCGACAATAAGCGATACAGCCACTCCAGCCCCAGATTTTGCCAGATTTTAGGCGCACGCTTAACGTGACCGGTAAAGACGTCGTAGGTGCCCCCTACGCCCATATACAGCGCGTCAGGGTGAGTCTTGCGGCAATCACGCATAAAGATCTCTTGTTTTGGCGAGCCCATCGCCACCGTCACAATTTGCGCACCGCTGGCGTGAATACGCTCAAACAACGCCTGACGCTGCTCTGGGGTAAAATAACCGTCCTGACTACCCACAATGTTCACGCGCCACTGCGCACGTAGTTTTGCTTCTGTTTGTGCCAGAACTTCAGGCTTGCCGCCAACCAGGAAAACTGGCGTTCCGTTTTGCCCAGCTCGCGCCATCAGCGCTTCCCAAAGGTCAGCTCCGGCCACGCGTGAAACCTGCGCCTGTGGGAATTTTTTGCGCACCGAACGCACCACGCTAATCCCATCCGCATACTTGAACTCCGCGGCGTTGATCAGCTCCCTCACTTCAGGGTTATCTTCTGCAGTCAGCATCTTCTCAGCGTTGATAGCCACCAGCGTTCCTGACCTGAGGTGTCCTTCGGCAAACAGGTAATTCAGCGCATGTTGCATATCGCGCCAGCCAATCAGTTGTAATCCGCGCAGCGAATACAGCGGCGCAGTTGTGTTATCTGTCATTACGATCCTTCAATCTGTGTCCGGGGCAGCGATTTGATTCGTTTATGAATGAGTCCCGCGCTATCAAACAGCCAGAACAGCAGTTTTGCCACCAGTAGGCAAACGCCGAAAATCACAAGGAAAAAGACCACTCGTGAGACAAACGAATCCAGCCCTTCACGTGCCAAAACGATCATATTGAAAATGGCGCCAAAACAGAAACTGTGCAAAATCGCCGCCTTATAGCGATTGGTTTCGCGATTGCCAAGCTCATACAACCAGTCGAACCACTTGATGATGAGCCCAACAACAATCGCGCCTAATGGTATAAACAGCGCCCCGCCCATCACGACCAGTGAACCAATTAACGTCGGCGAAATCGCCAGTCCTGAGTGGTTGTTCAACACTTCCCAGGTAAAGTAGTTCGCTGAGTTGAGTACAATACTCGGCCGCCCAGGCCACAGCCAGGAGGGAATAAAGACGTAGAAGTCACGGACGATCGGCGCCAGCCCCTGGAACTCAATATTGTGGTAATTCTGCAGCAATAGCGCCAGGTTCTCCCACGGTGAGAAGGTGTCGCGCGTAAGGTACAGGAACGTATAGAACGCCTCATCGCCGCTAACGCTCATTCCGTAGCGCTTCAACGCCAGCCAGAACATCCCGACAATGCCCAACACGCCTGCAGCGGCCAACATCCACAGCGAAATCCAGCCGCGAATAATGCCGATAAACAAGAAGATGGCAAACGCGATAATGATATTGGCACGCGTCCCACCCACAATCATATAGGTCAGCAAACCAAACGCGACGGTACTCACCAGGAAGAACACCCACGCTTTGCTGTCCTGACGCAAGAAATAAACCACCAGCATTGCCGGAATGAAGAAGTAGAAGAAACGCTTCAGAGCGACGCCAGAGACTTCACTGGAAAAAATCTGGCTATAGGATTGCAGTCTGAACAGCAGGAATCCGTTGTGCATAAAGAAGATGCCCACGCTTACCAGCGCAATCGCCATCAGGATAACCCAGGTCAAATGGGCTTCAACACGATTGATGGTAAACAGCGGCCTGCGCGGCTTATCATCTACTCGTTTGCGCAAGCGCGTTTTATACGTCACGTAGTAGACGGCATAGAAACAGGCGGCTGACAGCAAGGCCTGTAGCAGGATCTCCGGCGGAGCCACTGCCACATCAAAGCGGAACACCAGGATGCTGGTTAACGGGAATCCGAAGAAGAACGTCAGCAAGAACAACAATGAGAAGAAAACATTGAAGTTAAAACGCACGCGGCGGAACTCAAACCAGGTCAGCGTGGCGATAAACAAGGTGGAGAGCAGCCAGACCACCAGAAGACCGCTGAATTGCATCAGGCTCATACGGTTTCTCCTGAAGCAATGCGCAGCGCATTGTGCCACGGCTGCAGATAATTCGGGCTAAAGAAGGTAATAGTATTTTTATCTACCGATGCCAACTGGCGCTGCGCTTCACGTACGACGCCTTCATTGAGATCATCAGTGGTAAATAACACCGGAAGATTTTGTTCCACCATATCCTGCCAGAAGGGATTTTCACGGTTGAGCACGCATGGGATACCCGCCTGGATCAGCAAACACAGGGTACCGATTCCCTGTTGACGGGCAAAAATAAAGTAACCCAAATCACACTGCCGCAATAATGTTAGATAGGCATCAAATTCCAGCTTTTCACTCAAAATTTGCAGATTATCTGCGCTAAATAACGCCAGGCCAGCCTGGCGAACCTCGTCGATATAGGCCGCATTATTGGCGGGATAACCCATCGGCACAATCACATTCACCGTGTCACCAAACTGCTGATGGACGGCACGAAGCGCGGCAACATGCTCATTGCTGCGATCGCCAGAGTTGCCAACCAGCACCGTCATCTTGCCGCTGCGCTGGCAATCATTGCTCATGTTATTGAGTGAAGGATCCATTCGCGTTGGGAAATAGAGCAACTCACCCCGCACACGGGGATGTTGCTCTGCGAAATAACGTAAATCGCCCCGTGTGGCAAACACGCAGCCCACACGATTCTGCGCCATGCGGCGAATCGGGTAAAACAGGCGGAATTTCAGTCCACTGGAGACTTCGTATAAATCAGCGCCCCAGATATGCCAGTAAAACTGCGCCGGTTTAATCCCACCACTCAGCAGCGCCAGCCACAGGCTGGTGTTGAACTGACCGTGGAAGAAGAAACGCTGTTGGCGATCCGCTTTTGCTTTCGCGATCACAGCGTCAGCAAGCGCCTTTTTCCCGCTGTAGAAGCTTAGCGATAACGCCGGGCAGCTCTCACTGAGTCCCGCATCCTGACCGGCAACCATAAACGTGCGCGCATGCTCGCTCGTCGCGGCCAGCGAGTCGTTGAAAAACCGCAACACGGTTTGGTTATGGTGAGGGATATCCGATCCCAGAACGTGAATCAGTACAGTCATGCCCGCCTACGCCAGAGTAAAAACACGCCACAACAAAGAGAAAAATAGACGATGTACGTTGCCATATAAGCCTGTGCCGCTCCCAGCGCACCGTGTGCAGGGATCAGCCAGTGAGCAAACACCGTCAATAACATGAACTGGCTAATTTCAGCCAAAATATAAAACCGCAGCGATGCTTTCGCGATCACCAGATACCCAAAGACATACGCCCCAACTTTCAGTACATCGCCGACCAGTTGCCAGGCAAACAGATCGCGCATGGCGGTGAATTTTGCGGAGAAAAGCAGCCAGATCGCAAAATCACGCAGCAACCAAACAGTAAAACTCGCCGCGGCAACCGCCGGTAACACGAACTTCAGCGACTTAACCACCTCGCGCGTAATGTCGCGCTTTTCGGTCAGTCGAGACAACGTCGGAAGCAAGTAAACGCTGAATGAGGCGGTAATGAATTGCAGATAAGCATCAGAGATACTGCTTACTCCCTGCCAAATCCCCACATCATCCCAACTGTACTGCGCCGCCAGCAGGTTTCGCATCATCACGTATGCCACAGGCAGCGTTACGGAGGTAATCAGCGCCATCAGGGTAAACTTGCTTAGCTGTCCAGCCAGGCCGTTATCCCACGAGGGTTTCAGGTAATGCAGGGGAATTGACCCACGCTTAATCAGCATAATAGCGGCGGGGATAACGACCAACGCGGGCACTAACGCCAGACCCAGCAAAGCGCCTTCATACCCTCCCAGGCGATAACAGCCATAATAAGCCACCACGCCTACCAGGCTACCCACAATCAACGACAGAGCGTTACCCGCCGCATCGCGAAAGCCCTTCATCAACGCCAGCAGCAGGTTCGCCCAGGCAATACCCATCTGCACCAGCGCAACCAGTCTTACCAGCCCCTGATAATGAGTATGGCCAAACAATCCCTGACTGATTGGCGCGGCCGCCAGCAGAAAAATCACCGCCATCAGCGTAGAGAATCCGAGCACCATCGCGGAAGATGTACCGACTACCTTACGGAGCCGGGTCGGATCGTCATGATGCTGCGCAACATATTTCGTGACGCCGTTGAAAATGCCGGCCCCCGCCAGGACACCAAGCACGGTGACCATCTGGCGGAAGTTACCCGCCTGCCCCACGCCTGCCGGACCAAACGATACCGCCAGCAGCTTCACGACCAGCAAACCTGCACCAATTTTTACCAGCGTACTGGCTGCCGTCCATAAGGACGCTTTAGCAAGCGACATATCAGGCGAAGTAGTTGAGTAAGGTCGAAATGACCGTTCGCTGGTTTACTGGCGACAGGTTGTAAAACAGCGGCAAGCGCAGCAGACGCTCGCTCTCTTTAGTGGTGAAACGATCAACACCGGCAAATACGCCGAATTTATCGCCAGCCGGACAATCATGTAGCGGGATATAGTGGAACACCGCCATAATTTCAGCTTCTTTCAAGAAGTTAATCAACGCCGTGCGATCGTCGATATCGCGCAGCTTGATATAAAACATATGGGCATTCTGCACGCAGTTTTCCGGGACAGAAGGCAGATCAATGCGTCCGGCACGCGCCAGCGGTTCGAGAGCATCATAGTAGTTCTGCCACAGCGCCAGACGCTGCTGGTTAATACGGTCAGCCGCTTCCAGTTGTGCCCACAGATAAGCAGCCTGCAGATCGGACATCAGATAGCTGGAGCCAATATCACGCCAGGTATACTTATCCACCTGACCGCGGAAAAACTGGCTGCGGTTAGTTCCTTTTTCACGGATGATCTCTGCACGTTCGACTAATTTTTTATCATTAATCAGCGTCGCTCCACCTTCACCGCCTGCGGTATAGTTTTTGGTCTCATGGAAGCTAAAGCAACCGATGTGACCAATCGTCCCCAGCGCCCGACCTTTGTAAGTCGACATGACGCCCTGGGCCGCATCTTCCACGACAAACAGGTTATGTTTGGTCGCCAGCGCCATGATGGTATCCATTTCACAGGCTACGCCCGCGTAATGCACCGGAACGATAGCGCGGGTCTTGTCGGTGATCGCCGCTTCAATCTGCGTTTCGTCAATGTTCATGGTATCCGGCCGGATATCAACAAAGACAATTTTCGCGCCGCGCAGCACGAAAGCATTGGCCGTGGAGACAAACGTATAACTCGGCATAATGACTTCATCGCCAGGCTGGATATCCAGCAGCAATGCCGCCATCTCAAGCGATGCGGTGCAGGAAGGCGTCAGCAATACTTTCTCGCTGCCAAAATGCTGTTCCAGCCACTGTTGGCAGCGACGGGTAAAACCACCGTCGCCACACAGTTTGCCGCTGTTCATCGCAGACTGCATGTAATCGAGTTCAGTGCCCACCACCGGCGGTGCGTTAAATGGAATCATCGTGTCACCTGTATAACCAATACGCGGTGCTTTCCACATTCGCACCACTGTGTATATAACGTTTAAGCGCGGCGGTATTGCCCATTTGGGTCGCCACGCGCAATGTTTTTTTACCGCGAGCCTGCGCCCAGCAAAGGGCAGCCTGCATCAGTTCTGCTCCCGCCCCACGCCCGGCCAGCAGGCCAATTCGCGCATCGGTCGCATTCAGTTCACGCAGCGAGACATAGCCACGAATATCACCTGCCGGTGTACGAAAAACGAGGCATTGATGATCGAACGTCCCCAGCACCGCGTTTTCAATCCACTGCGCATAAAAACGCGTGCTGGCATCTGCGGCATACCACGGAGCGCGAAAACGACTTTGCGCGAACGCCTGTCCTGCCAGTTGGCGTAATGCAGGGATATCCGTAGTTTGTGCTACCTGCGCACCGGGGTCGCCATGCGCACACATCACCGGCAGCACAAAATCCACTTCACCTTCAACCAGTGAGAAGCCCAACTGTTGCAGGGCATCTAATTCATGGGTATTGGCGGCAGGAATTTTTGCCTGTACCCGCGACCAGGGCTGCAACACATCCGCAGTCAGAACCGGCGCGCGTTGGTCAAAACGCACAATGGCGCTATTCACGCCAAAGAACGTATTTTCCCAGCTAAGCGGCTCAATACTGGCGCGGACGAGCACGGAGCAGCTCCAGCAGGTATTGACCATAACCCGTTTTGGCCAGTGAACTGGCAGCACGCTTCACGCCTTCGTCATCCAGCCAACCGTTACGCCAGGCGATTTCTTCCAGACAGGCTATTTTAAAGCCCTGGCGTTTTTCCACCGTCTGCACAAAAGTACTCGCTTCGATAAGACTGTCGTGCGTACCGGTATCCAGCCAGGCAAAGCCACGCCCGAGCAATTCTACCGTCAGATGTCCGTCATCAAGATACATCTGGTTGATAGACGTAATCTCCAGCTCCCCACGCTCAGAAGGTTTTACGCGTTTTGCGTATTCCACCACCTTGCTGTCATAGAAATAGAGACCGGTCACCGCCCAGTTTGATTTTGGTGCTTTCGGCTTCTCTTCCAGCGAGATAGCTCGAAAATTGTCGTCAAACTCCACGACACCAAAACGTTCAGGATCCATCACCTGGTAACCAAACACCGTCGCGCCTTGCGTTCTGGCGGCTACGTGACGCAGTTTTGGACTGAATCCCTGACCAAAGAAGATATTGTCTCCTAACACCAGACATGATGGTTCCCCGTTAAGGAACGTTTCACCAATGATAAACGCCTGTGCTAATCCATCCGGACTGGGCTGCTCAGCATAGTGCAATTCAATGCCGAACTCAGATCCATCGCCCAGTAAGCGCTGGAAATAGCCTTTATCTTCCGGTGTAGTGATAATCAGGATTTCGCGAATTCCCGCCAGCATCAATACTGATAACGGGTAGTAAATCATCGGCTTATCGTAAATAGGCAATAGCTGCTTCGATACGCCACGCGTAATGGGATACAGGCGAGTACCTGAGCCACCCGCCAGAATGATACCTTTCATGCGTTGTCTCCTCCGGGAGCCAAAACCAGGCTGTTAGCCCTTCAGACCTAAACGTTCGCCCTGGTAACTGCCGTCCTGCACGGGTTTCCACCATGCCTGATTAGCCAGATACCACTGCACGGTTTTGCGCATTCCGCTTTCAAACGTTTCTTGCGGCATCCAGCCTAGTTCACGCGCAATTTTCGACGCGTCAATGGCGTAACGCAAATCATGACCCGGGCGATCGTCCACAAAAGCGATCAAGTCGCGATACTGCGCGATACCCTGCGGCTTTTGCGGTGCCAGCTCTTCCAACAGGCTGCAAACCGTTTCGACAACTTCCAGGTTTTTACGCTCGTTATGACCACCGATATTATAGGTTTCTCCCACCGCGCCCGTTGTCGCCACACAATAGAGCGCCCTGGCGTGATCTTCTACATACAACCAGTCACGGATCTGTTGCCCATTGCCGTAAACCGGCAACGGCTTCCCCGCCAATGCGTTAAGGATCATCAGCGGAATCAGTTTTTCCGGAAAATGGTACGGACCATAGTTGTTAGAACAGTTGGTTATCAGCGTTGGCAGACCGTAGGTACGCAGCCAGGCGCGAACCAGATGATCGCTGCTGGCTTTCGACGCGGAATAAGGGCTGCTCGGTGCATACGGTGTGGTTTCAGTGAAGAAATCATCCGTAGAATGCAGGTCGCCATACACCTCGTCAGTCGAGATATGGTGGAAACGAAACGCTGATTTTTTCTCGCTGGTTAAATCACCCCAGTAAGCGCGCGCCGCTTCCAACAGCGTGTAGGTTCCCACAATGTTAGTTTCGATAAAGGCGGCCGGACCATCAATTGAGCGATCGACGTGGCTTTCTGCCGCCAGATGCATCACGCAGTCCGGCTGATAGTGTTGAAACACCCTGTCGAGCGAAGCTCGATCGCAGATATCGACTTTCTCAAAGGTAAAACGAGGATTCTGTGCAACCGGCTCCAGCGACATCAGGTTTCCGGCATAGGTCAGCTTATCGACCACAATTGCCGCATCCTGAGTCTCCTGAATGATATGCCGTACAACCGCCGAGCCGATGAATCCCGCTCCACCGGTAACCAGAATTCGTTTCATTAGCGCCAGACCCCTTTGGTATCAACGATATATTGCTGGTGAACCGCATCGCCTTTAATGGCTTTAAATTCATTATGGTCGACCAGCAAGACCAGCACATCGGCGCTTGCCAGAGCATCATCCAGCGCTGCCAGTTGGCACAGACCGTCCAGTTTTTTTGGCAGTTGATGGATGTTCGGTTCCACCACCAATGTTTCGCCTTTGTGCCAATGCGCGATGCTTTGCGCAATTCCCATCGCCGGGCTTTCACGTAAGTCATCAATATTCGGTTTAAATGCCAGACCAAAACAGGCAATTTTCACTTCGCTGGCCCGTTTATTGGTATCCGCCAGACAGTCGGCCACGGCAGCTTTTACCTGATCAACCACCCAATGAGGCTTACCGTCGTTTACCTCACGCGCGGTGCGAATCAATTTCGCCTGCTGCGGGTTCTGCGCCACGATAAACCACGGATCAACCGCGATACAGTGCCCGCCAACCCCCGGACCCGGTTGCAAAATATTCACGCGCGGATGGCGATTTGCCAGTCGAATCAGTTCCCAGACGTTGATCCCCTGATCGGCGCAAATCAGCGACAGCTCGTTGGCGAAGGCGATATTGACGTCGCGGAAGCTATTTTCAGTCAGTTTGCACATTTCCGCCGTACGGGCGTTGGTCACGACACATTCGCCCTCCAGGAAAATGTTGTACAGTTCGCTAGCACGCGCGGAACAGACGGAGGTCATTCCCCCAATCACGCGGTCGTTTTTAATCAGTTCAACCATCACCTGGCCCGGCAGCACGCGCTCTGGGCAATAAGCAATGTTAACGTCCGCGTGTTCACCGACTTGCTGCGGGAAAGTCAGGTCAGGCCGCATTTCTGCAAGCCATGTGGCCATCTGTTCAGTGGCCCCGACAGGCGACGTCGATTCAAGGATCACCAACGCGCCTTTTTTCAGCACCGGCGCAAGAGATTTAGCCGCGGCTTCCACATAAACCATATCGGGTTCGTGCTCCCCCTTAAACGGAGTAGGCACAGCAATCAGATAGGCATCCGCATCTACAGGGGTTGTGGTCGCACGCAGAAATCCATTTTCGACCGCCGTTTTCACCACTGCGCCCAAATCTGGCTCAACGATATGAATTTCACCGCGATTAATGGTATCCACCGCGTGTTGATTTACATCTACGCCAATCACATGCTTCTGACGGGAAGCAAAGGCAGCCGCCGTCGGCAGTCCGATATAACCCAGCCCAATGACAGAAATGGTCGTAAAACTCATAGCGATATCCGATTATTTTTTAACGCGTGTAAAATGCGGCCACATGCCTGCCCGTCACCATACGGATTATGGGCGCGGCTCATGGTCTGATATTCATTGTCGTCATGCAGCAAACGCGTGACTTCTTCGACAATACGCTGCGGGTCGGTCCCTACCAGACGTACTGTGCCTGCAGTAATCGCTTCCGGACGTTCCGTCGTTTCGCGCATCACCAGTACCGGTTTCCCCAGAGATGGGGCTTCTTCCTGAATCCCGCCAGAGTCGGTAAGGATCAGCCAGGCGTGATTCATCAGCCAGACAAACGGCATGTAATCCTGCGGTTCAATCAGGATGACGTTTTCAACGTGACCCAGAATGCGATTAACCGGTTCGCTGACGTTAGGATTCAGGTGCACCGGATAGACAATCTGTACGTTCTGATTGGCCGCGGCAATTTCCGCCAGCGCATGACAAATGTGTTCAAAACCACGACCGAAGCTTTCCCGACGATGACCGGTCACCAGTATCATCTTTTTATCCGAGCTCAGGAATGGGTAATGCTCTGCCAGTTCAGCTCGTAATGCATCGCTCGCCAGTACGCGATCGCGTACCCAGATCAACGCATCAATAACCGTATTACCTGTAACGAAGATGCGGTTATCAGAAATGTTTTCCCGTAACAGGTTTTGGCGCGAGTTTTCTGTTGGTGCAAAATGATACATCGCCAGATGCCCGGTCAGCGTACGGTTCGCCTCTTCCGGCCAGGGAGAGTAGAGATCGCCTGTACGTAAGCCTGCCTCCACATGCCCTACCGGGATGCGCTGATAGAACGCGGCCAGGCTAGTAGCAATGGTGGTTGTGGTATCGCCGTGAACTAACACAACGTCAGGTTTAAAATCAGCCAGAATTGGCTTTAATCCTTCCAGTATTCGGCAGGTAATTTCTGTTAGTCCCTGACCTGGCTGCATAATATTGAGATCGTAGTCAGGTACAATGGAAAAGAGGTTCAACACCTGATCGAGCATCTCCCGATGCTGCGCCGTGACGCAAACTTTTGCCTCAAAATCAGGATCTTTTGCCAGCGCATGAACCAGAGGTGCCATTTTTATGGCCTCCGGTCGCGTGCCAAATACAGTCAGTACTTTCACATCGATTCTCTTCGGATTGGCAGTGAGGGCCCAGCCCCTCACTGCAACGATATTGCTAAATCGTGCGGCGACGGGTTAACGCGACACCAGCACCGATCAGAGCCCCAACGATGCCCCACATAATCATCAGGAAGGCACGACGAGGGCTGTCACGTTTTACCGGTTCCTCCGGCGTACGCAAATAACGATAGGTCTGAAAACGCGGATCCAGAGTTGGCCCAACGTTCAGTGTGTTAAGCATGGCTCGGTTTTGGAAGTAGTCCAGATCGAAATCGGGACCAACAGATTGCAGGTTTTCGAGTCGCGCCTGCAGCATAGGACGTCCAAGCAAAAACAGTTCAGAATCGGGTAGCTCTTCAGCCGGAACGTCAGTGGAAGTACGCGAAATATTATGCTGTTCAGCAATTTTGAGAGCCTGCTCAATGTTGTGAACTCGGCGAGAGAAAATCGATTTCGCCACTTCTTCCTGGCGTTTAACCTGCGCCTTCATCTGCACAGTGCGCGCAGCCCAGGCTCCCTTTAACTCGTCGTTCAGATGACGCGCCGCACGCTGACTGGCAAACGCGACGTACTGACGCAACAGATTGTTGGCATCAGGTGCCGTTTCGGCAATCAGCTTCACGCTGTCATTGGTATTACGAACCGCATCGCCGGGCATAAACTGAATGTTATTAATCAGTTCATCCAGCATCGCCGCATCGGCTTTACTGTTCCCCACCATACGTTGCTTGTAATAATCAGTCTGCTGCCAGAATTCACGGCGCGTATCCCATGAGGCAAGCTGCATGATAAATTCTTTATAGGCCTCATCCATCACTGACGGCTGATCCGCAGATGCAAGACTGGCCTTGATGTCCAGGTTACGTAAGAACTGCTGCTGAGAGTAATAGCCGCCCAACATATTAACCGTTGGCCTGTCTGAAATCGCCGTCGCGCTCCACTCCTGACGAGCAAAAAACGTATAGGCGAGAGCGACTAACGCGAAGGCGAGAGCCATACCGACGATCCACACCTTCCCTGTCCACAAAGTACGAAACAACCCACGGATGTCCAGTTCATTTTCAGCGCTCATGGCATGTTCCCCCGGTAATGGTTGTGTCATCGTACCCTCAATTTATTTGGTTAAGTTTGGTTTACTGTCACGGTTTCTACGCAACTTGCGCTTCCAGCGTTTGATAAATCTCGCTACCTTCCAGGCACGTTTAATACAATAGTCGTACAAGACAAATGCCAGTAAAAAGAGCACCAGCATCACCCATTCCGGAACGACCCGAGAATATTCAGCCAACACGCCGATAGAGGCCAGGATCGCAGCAGCCAGCGTAATCAGGACAAAAGCCTGTCGGGAGGTAAACCCGGCGCGCATAATTAAATGGTGAATATGTTGGCGGTCCGGGGAGAAAGGGCTCATACCTTTACGTAAACGACGATACATGATCGCCACCATATCCATTAACGGAATGGCAATAATCCACAGTGCGGTGACCGGGCTAATAGGATGCGTTTTACCTTGAGTGGTCTCCAGCAGGATCCAGATGACCGTAAAGCCAATCAGCGTACTCCCCGCATCACCCATAAAGACCTTATAGCGACGTCCGAGAATACCCAGGTTCAGCATGATGTAAGGCAGAATGGCGGCGATCATGGCAAAACACCAGATAGCCAGGCTTGTCTGGCCGTCAAACCACAAGATAAGCCCCATTGCGGCGAATGATACGCTGGATAGCCCGCCTAACAGACCATCAATCCCATCCACCATGTTAAAGGCGTTAATTGCAGCCCAAACGGCGAAAAGGGTAAGGAAATAGCCAAAAGGACCGAGCACCATTTCCCAAGGGCCAAAAATGAACCCAAGGCTCAACAGATAGAGCTTACCTACCGCCATCATAATGATGCCGATGATAGCCTGGATGGTCGCACGGATTTTTACACTGATATCAAAGCGGTCGTCCAGCGCACCGATAAACACCAGTACACCGGCACAAGCCAGGTAGAGAGTTGCATGCGGGATATAATAATCGGCGATGAGGAACGTAAAGCAAATGCCTGCGTAAACCGAAATCCCCCCAACCAACGGAATCAGTCCCTGATGACGTTTGCGGAAGTTGGGTTTATCCACCAATCCTATCTTTTTCGCAACCTTGCGGGCAAAGAAAAGAAACAGCGTTGTGAATAAAAAAATACTGATGAGATCAGTACTTGCTGTCAGTAAATTCACTATACATACTCTCAAAGAATATCAATATATGAAGTATAACCATCCAGGCGATTATTCAGAAGAGAAACCCGATTCCATATCAGGTGGTTCTGTATGATTATTAACCACAAAATACGAATTACAACCCTTCGTCGCCAGGCGGTATGTCATACCGGATTATTATTATTGTGTCGTTAAGATTACATCCACAAAAGCAAAACGCCACGTAAAAACGTGGCGTTTTCAGATGATGCCCGAATCAGGAACGCTTCATCATATCGAAGAAGTCGTCGTTGGTCTTGGTCATCGCCAATTTGTTAATGAGGAATTCCATTGCATCGATTTCACCCATCGGATGGATGATTTTGCGCAGGATCCACATTTTCTGCAGCTCTTCCTGGGTAGTGAGCAGCTCTTCTTTACGGGTACCGGAACGGTTGTAGTCGATAGCCGGGAAGACGCGTTTTTCAGCAATCTTACGAGAGAGATGCAGTTCCATGTTGCCGGTACCTTTAAACTCTTCGTAGATAACTTCATCCATTTTAGAGCCGGTATCAATCAGCGCAGTCGCGATGATGGTCAGGCTACCGCCCTCTTCCACGTTACGTGCAGCACCAAAGAAACGCTTAGGACGATGCAGGGCGTTGGCGTCCACACCACCGGTCAGTACTTTACCGGAAGCCGGAACCACGGTGTTATATGCACGCGCCAGACGGGTGATGGAGTCAAGCAGAATGATAACGTCTTTCTTGTGTTCAACCAGACGTTTCGCCTTCTCGATAACCATTTCCGCAACCTGAACGTGGCGGGAGGCTGGTTCGTCAAAGGTAGAGGCAACCACTTCACCTTTCACCAGACGCTGCATCTCGGTAACTTCTTCCGGACGTTCGTCAATCAGCAGCACCATCAGCACGCAGTCAGGATGATTGTATGCAATGCTCTGCGCGATGTTCTGCAGCAGCATGGTTTTACCCGCTTTCGGCGGAGCAACAATCAGACCACGTTGGCCACGACCGATCGGCGATGCCAGATCCAGTACACGCGCCGTTAAGTCTTCAGTAGAACCGTTACCACGTTCCATACGCAGACGAGAGTTTGCGTGCAGCGGCGTTAAGTTCTCAAAGAGGATTTTGTTACGGGCGTTTTCTGGTTTGTCGTAGTTAACTTCGTTAACTTTCAACAGCGCAAAGTAGCGTTCACCTTCTTTCGGCGGGCGAATCTTACCAGAAATGGTATCACCAGTGCGGAGGTTGAAACGGCGGATTTGGCTGGGAGAAACGTAGATGTCATCAGGACCGGCGAGGTAGGAGCTGTCTGCAGAGCGGAGGAAACCAAATCCATCCTGCAATATCTCCAGCACACCGTCACCAAAGATATCTTCGCCACTCTTTGCGTGCTGCTTCAGGATGGCAAAAATAATGTCCTGCTTGCGCATACGAGCCAGGTTTTCAAGGCCCATATTTTCGCCGAGAGTGATCAGCTCAGAAACCGGCGTATTCTTTAATTCGGTAAGATTCATAATGGTGTGAGTTCTTAAACTTGGGGTAAATCTCGAACTTAATGTTGTGAATGGTATGGCAGGGTCATCCATGCCTGTTTACGGCCATCAACTCATGTCTGTTCGCTGTCTGGTCACAGGAAAGTACGCAGAACTGAAACGACAAGACGGATTGAGTGACAAGCCAGGAATCTGTCCACTCCTCGCGCGAGAAACAACGGGAAGTATTGGATATAACTAGATTCAAACTTAATAAGGTATGTTTAATACGAAGTCAACACTAACTTAGCACGACTCAAGTCGGGCGTCCAGTCATCCGAATCATTTCGAAGTAGGGTCGCCCGATCATGAGACTTCCTTACGCTAAATTAGCGTCGAGGAATTCTTTCAACTGACCTTTGGACAGCGCGCCGACTTTCGTCGCCGCAACTTCGCCGTTTTTAAACAGCAGCAGGGTCGGGATGCCACGGATACCATACTTCGGCGCGGTGCCTGGGTTTTGGTCAATGTTCAGTTTAGCAACCGTCAGTTTGCCCTGATATTCGTCAGCGATTTCATCCAGAATCGGAGCGATCATTTTGCACGGACCGCACCACTCTGCCCAGAAATCAACGAGGATTGCTCCGTCCGCTTTGAGTACATCCGTGTCAAAACTGTCGTCAGTCAGGTGAATAATTTTATCGCTCATAATAACTCCACAGGAATAAGCCTGGTGCATTGGTGTAGCATTAATCAACGACGTGTTGATGTAGCATTAACCAACTAAAGGTTGACTTTATTTCACCGGATACGCTTTCGTAAAGCAATAGTAAGCTGATATTCTACCACACTATGAGCAAAACACATTTAACAGAACAGAAGTTTTCCGACTTCGCCCTGCACCCAAAGGTGATAGAAGCCCTTGAAAATAAAGGCTTTCATAACTGTACGCCCATTCAGGCCCTCGCGCTGCCGCTAACGCTGGCTGGTCGTGATGTTGCCGGGCAGGCGCAAACCGGTACCGGAAAAACGATGGCGTTCCTGACGTCAACGTTTCATTATCTTCTCTCTCATCCCGCGATTGCCGATCGCAAGGTGAACCAACCGCGTGCGTTAATTATGGCGCCAACGCGTGAATTAGCCGTGCAGATCCACGCCGATGCCGAGCCGCTGGCACAGACCACTGGCCTGAAATTAGGCCTGGCGTATGGCGGCGACGGTTACGATAAACAGCTGAAAGTGCTGGAAAGCGGCGTCGATATTCTTATCGGCACGACCGGTCGTCTCATCGACTATGCAAAACAGAACCACATTAATCTGGGCGCGATTCAGGTCGTGGTGCTGGATGAAGCCGATCGTATGTACGATCTGGGCTTTATTAAAGATATCCGTTGGCTGTTCCGTCGTATGCCGCCAACCACCCAACGTCTGAACATGCTGTTTTCTGCAACCCTCTCATACCGCGTTCGCGAACTGGCGTTCGAACAGATGAATAACGCTGAGTACGTTGAAGTCGAACCGGAACAGAAAACTGGCCACCGCATTAAAGAAGAGCTCTTCTACCCTTCCAACGAAGAGAAAATGCGTTTGCTGCAAACGCTGATTGAAGAAGAGTGGCCAGATCGCGCCATTGTTTTTGCTAACACCAAGCATCGTTGTGAAGATATCTGGGGCAGCCTTGCTGCGGACGGTCATCGCGTCGGTCTGCTGACCGGTGACGTAGCACAGAAAAAACGTCTGCGTATTCTTGATGAGTTCACCCGTGGCGATCTCGACATTCTCGTTGCGACGGATGTCGCTGCGCGTGGCCTGCATATCCCAGCAGTAACGCACGTATTTAACTATGACCTGCCGGATGACTGTGAAGATTACGTTCACCGAATCGGTCGTACCGGACGTGCTGGCGCAAGCGGTCACTCTATCAGCCTGGCCTGTGAAGAGTACGCGCTGAATTTACCCGCAATCGAGACCTATATCGGCCACTCGATTCCGGTCAGCAAATATAACCCGGATGCGCTGATGACCGATCTGCCGAAGCCGTTGCGCTTAACGCGCCCACGTACAGGCAATGGCCCACGCCGTACCGGTGGTGCTCCGCGTAATCGTCGTCGTTCAGGTTAAGAAAAGTTATGCCATACACAAAATCATTCAGCCTGTATCAAGGCGGCAAGAAAACGAATCCCGATGAGCTTATTTTAGTAAATGATTCGGGTGAGAGAACGCAGCCAACACAGATACAGGTTGAAGGATGAAGTGTATGAATTCTACTTCGCTGTATGCAGCAATCGATCTCGGCTCGAATAGTTTTCATATGCTGGTTGTACGCGAGGTGGCAGGAAGCATCCAGACGCTCACGCGTATCAAACGCAAAGTGCGTCTGGCCGCTGGACTCAACGGTGACAACGAGCTCTCTGTTGAAGCGATGGAGCGCGGCTGGCAATGCTTGCGCTTGTTTGCAGAACGTCTGCAGGATATTCCGCATCCTCAAATCCGCGTGGTCGCCACGGCAACATTACGCATCGCCGTAAATGCCGATGTGTTTATTGCTAAAGCGCAAGAGATCCTTGGCTGCCCTGTCCAGGTAATTAGCGGTGAAGAAGAAGCGCGACTGATTTATCAAGGTGTGGCCCACACAACCGGCGGTGCCGATCAGCGTCTGGTTGTGGATATTGGTGGCGCCAGCACTGAATTAGTCACCGGTTCCGGCGCACAAACCACCTCTCTGTTCAGCCTGTCGATGGGCTGCGTCACCTGGCTCGAACGTTATTTTACCGATCGTAATCTGGCACAGGAAAACTTTGACGAGGCAGAGAAGGCCGCACGTGAAGTTCTGCGCCCGGTCGCCGACAAACTGCGTTTTCATGGCTGGAAAGTTTGCGTTGGTGCCTCTGGTACCGTCCAGGCGTTGCAGGAAATCATGATGGCGCAGGGTATGGATGAGCGCATTACGCTGGCCAAACTTCAGCAGCTTAAGCAGCGCGCCATTCACTGCGGTCGTCTGGAAGAGCTGGAAATCGAAGGGTTAACGCTGGAACGTGCGCTGGTTTTCCCCAGCGGGCTGGCCATTCTGATTGCTATTTTCACCGAACTGAACATTCAATGCATGACCCTGGCCGGCGGCGCATTACGTGAAGGTCTGGTCTACGGCATGCTGCATCTGGCGGTGGATCAGGATATTCGTAGCCGCACATTACGCAATATCCAGCGTCGCTTTATGGTCGATACAGAGCAAGCACATCGCGTTGCCAATTTAGCGACTAAATTTCTCGATCAGGTAGAAAAAAAGTGGCATCTTGAACCGATTAGCCGCGAACTACTGATTAGTGCCTGTCAGCTGCATGAAATTGGCCTGAGCGTTGATTTTAAACAGGCACCACAGCATGCCGCTTATCTGGTGCGCAATCTCGATCTCCCGGGTTTTACCCCTGCGCAAAAGAAACTGCTAGCAACGCTGTTACTCAACCAGACCAACCCCGTCGATCTCTCTTCGCTCCACCAGCAAAACGCAGTGCCACCGCGCATCGCGGAGCATCTTTGCCGTTTGCTACGTTTGGCGATCATCTTCGCCAGCCGTCGCCGTGACGATCTTGTGCCGGAAATTCAAATGGATGCAAGAAACGAGCACCTGACGGTCACGCTACCAGAAGGCTGGCTGGAACATCATCCGCTGGGTAAAGAGTTAATCGATCAGGAAAGTCAGTGGCAAAGCTATGTCCACTGGCCGCTGGACGTTCATTAGATGTTGGTTGCCGGATAGCGCGCGTTTACACGTATCCGGCCTACAGAATACCTACTTTGCTTTGGCTTTCGCCATCATTGCCCGAATATTAGCGATGCTTGCCTGCCCTTTTTGCATCCGCTCCTCAGCGCTCACCACTTTACGCTCTTGTTCCCAGATAACGTCATCCTGTGGCAGCTCCAGCAGGAAACGACTCGGTTCCGGACGCACCAGCTCACCATACTGACGACGCTCTTTACACAGAGTGAAGATGAGTTCTTTCTGTGCACGCGTAATCCCTACGTAAGCCAGACGACGTTCTTCGTCGATATTGTCTTCATCAATACTGCTCTGGTGCGGCAAAAATCCTTCTTCCATTCCCACCATAAACACGTAAGGGAACTCCAGCCCTTTTGAGGCATGCAGCGTCATCAACTGCACCTGATCCAGCTCTTCTTCGCTCTCTCCACGCTCCATCATGTCGCGCAGGGTAAAGCGGGTAACTACCTGGGTCAGGGTCATCGGCTCTTCCAGCTCACTGCCTTCCAGCATCTCCGTCATCCAGCTGAACAGCGTATTGACGTTTTTCATACGCATTTCAGCCGCTTTCGGGCTCGGCGAGGTTTCATACAGCCAGGATTCGTAATCAATACCGTGGATAAGATCGCGCACGGCGGCAACCGGTTCGCGCTCCGCCAGGCGCTGAATTTCACCCAGCCAGTGCGTAAAGCGGGTCAGAGAGTCATACCCGCGCCCGGTCAGTGTCTGGCTAAGCCCCATATCAAAGCTGGCGGTAAACAGGCTTTTATTACGCGTCATCGCCCATTCACCCAACTTTTGCAGCGTGGCTGGACCGATTTCACGCTTTGGCGTGTTTACGATGCGCAAAAATGCGCTGTCGTCATCCGGGTTGCTCAGCACGCGCAGGTAGGCCAGCAGATCTTTAATCTCCGGACGCGAGAAGAACGACGTTCCGCCGGAAATTTTGTACGGGATACGGTTCTGCATCAGAAACTTTTCGAACACGCGCGACTGATGGTTGCCGCGATAAAGGATGGCGTAGTCTTTATATTGCGTCTTGTTCACAAAGTGATGGGCAATTAATTCCCCGGTCACACGTTCGGCTTCATGCTCTTCATTATTTGCGCTCAGTACCTTCAGCTCAGCACCGTAACCCAACTCGGAAAAGAGCCGCTTTTCAAAGACGTGTGGATTGTTCGCAATGAGGATGTTCGCCGCCTTAAGGATGCGACCTGATGAACGGTAGTTTTGCTCCAGCTTCACCACCTGTAAAGCCGGAAAATCTTTGCTCAACAGTACCAGGTTCTGCGGACGGGCGCCGCGCCAGGAGTAGATCGACTGATCGTCATCGCCCACGACGGTAAAGCGCGCACGTTTCCCTACCAGCAACTTCACCAGCTCATACTGGCTGGTGTTGGTATCCTGATATTCATCCACCAGCAGGTAGCGGATTCTGTTTTGCCAGCGCTCACGTACTTCTTCATTGCGCTGTAGCAGCAGCGTGGGAAGCAGGATCAGATCGTCAAAATCGAGGACGTTACACGCCTTCATATGCGCGTCATACAGACCATAGCAGTGGGCAAAAATACGATCGCGCTCGCCCTTTGCGCTGGCTGCCGCCTGCGCCGGAGTCATCAGATCGTTTTTCCAGTTGGAGATCGTCGAGATCAGCTGCTGGAGAATAAGCTTATCGTCTTCGATTAGCCCTTCGGTCAGTTCCTTAAGCAAGGCCACCTGGTCAGTATCGTCAAACAACGAGAAGTTAGACTTCATCCCCAGCGCCGCGTATTCACGCTTAATGATATCCAGTCCCAGGGTGTGGAAGGTGGAGATCATCAACCCACGCGCCTCTTTACGACCCAGCGTTTGCGCCACGCGCTCTTTCATCTCGCGCGCAGCCTTATTGGTAAAGGTCACTGCCGCAATATGTCGTGCCTGATAGCCACATTCACGGATCAGATGGGCTATTTTGTTGGTGATAACACGCGTCTTGCCGGAACCCGCTCCCGCCAGCACCAGGCAAGGTCCGGTGACGAATTCGACGGCTTGTTGTTGTCCGGGGTTCAAACGCATAAGGGATTGCTCAATCTGTAAACACGGGGGAGGTGGATTGTAGCAGAAAGAGGGAGAAAAAGAGTAACTGGCTACCCCTGTGAGTAGCCAGAAAATCGGGTCAATCAGGAAGCCGTCGCGGCTAGTGGTGTATAGCCGTTGCGCTGCGCGCTCTTGATCCAGCTGTAGGATCCCATCACCGCGATTGCCGTCAGCAGGACATACTCAAGCGACATGGCGTAAACGCCCTGCACCGCGTAAATAACCACGCTAATCACGTCGATAAGCACCCACAGCAGCCAGTTTTCGACGAATTTGCGCGTCATCAGTACCATGGCCGCAATCGACAACACCAGCATGGTGGAATCCCAGAACGGGAAGGCATCGGGCTGAAGGTCAGGCATCGCGACCGGTATACCTATCATTTGTAGCAGTGCAATCATAATGCGGGTAAGCGCTGCAAACACCGGATTGATAAACAGCGTCATCAAAACTATCGCCACCGCACAAACGCCGCCCAGCACCAGGGTTTGCTGACGGGAAAGCCAACGTACCTTGAGCGCAGCTTCCTGCGCCTCGTTTTGTCGGCTCCACGCATACCAACCGTAAATGTTAGCGGCGAAGAAAAACACCTGTAGCAACAAGCTGGCATAGAGCTGAATCTGGAAAAAGATTGCCGCAAACAGCGTGACGTTAATCAGGCCAAACAGGTAATTGATGATTTTTTCCCGGCTGGCACACCAGATACATAACAGACCAAATACGGTACCAATGGCTTCAATCCAAGATAGTGCATAGCCGCCTTCGCCGAGAGGAATGTTGACCATTACATTGTTAATGCTAAAAAAGTCCATCACTGACCTCCTTGCTGACTATCGGAATGAATGGCGCGTAGCGCCAGGGTAATTTGCCGTTCTTCGCCCTGTTGGCACAACGTTTCCTGCTGGACATAATCATTGATACTGCTATCCAGACAACCGTTGTGGGCAACCACCACATTGAGTAATGACGCCGTACGTAACCCGCGCAGCGCACCGATGGTCATCAAAGCGGCACTTTCCATATCCGCACCCAGAACGCCGAGTGCCGACCACTGCGCATCCAGTTCCGCTTCCCGGTCGGTATAAAAACTATCGTGGCTGCGCACCAGGCCACATGTGGCGGGAATATTCATCTGCCGCGCTTGCGCCATCAGTTCCCAGGTTAACTGCGGGTCGGCGCAGGCCGGATAGCCCGCAGGCGCATAGGTACGGCTGGTCCCGTCATCCGTTACCGCGGCATGGGCGATAATCACGTCACCAAGCGCAAGATTATCCTGCAATGCCCCGCAGCTACCGATACGAATCAGGGTCTTTACACCGATTTGACGCAGTTCTTCAATGGCAATAGCCGTAGACGGTCCACCGATTCCGGTAGAGAGCACTAAAATCTCGATCCCCTGATACCAACCTCGCGCGGCGCGAAACTCACGGTTTTGACCAAGCGATTCTGGGTTATCAAGAAAATTGGCGATGCGATCGACTCGCAACGGGTCTCCCGGCAGCAGCGCATAGCGTGCGCCTGTCATCTCCTTGCTTAACTGGATATGGGGTTGCAGCGACATTCTCGCGCCTCCTTCACTCTTACGGTTATCCGATATCAGCCTCCTGCTTTAACTTTTCAGGGACTAACAACACAATGCTTTCACCATCGGTATCAATAATCTGTAACGCTTTCAGATCATGTAAAATACGATTAATACTACGGGTCGTCGCCGCCAGCTCCTCGCTGAGGTTTAGCTTATCCAGCAAAATTTCATTTGTGCCATCTTGTTGATAACGCAGCCATAACGCCTGGCACACTCGCTGATACAGCGAGTAAAGATTGTCGCTGCTGGCCTTTTTCGACAGCTGGTAATATTGCTGACTAAAGAAGCGCAGCATCCGCTGGTTAAAATGGTTATCTAACGCCAGCCAGCGGCTGAAGTATTCCTGCGATAAGCTCAGAAGCTGCACATGTCCTACCGCCACTACCGAACAGATGTAATGGCGCGACTCAAAAATCTCGAGTTCGCCCAGCATATCGCCTTTCCGGTAGCGGGCTTGACGATAACGACGTCCATCTTCAGCCTCATAGAAAACATCGACTTCACCGGCAATAATCAGCGAAAAACGCTGACATATTTCCCCTTGCCGACAGATAAAGGCACCGCGTTGGATCTCTTCAAAACGCCAGCGCTGCATGATGTCCAGAGGGCAATATTTCAATAATTCATAGAGCTGTGGATCGCGAACAATATCACCCAGCCCGGTAAGCCATCCGACTGAAAATTCAGTTTTTTTCATTGTATCCATGATATCTCGCTCCATGGCTGTAGGGACAGGACGGAGGTCCCCGGCAAAAGGGAATGCGGCAGAGAAAATGTCGCTCATCTCCCGTTTCCATACATCAGGCGAGACATCTGTCCCGCGATGGCGAAGAGTATATGTCCACGACTAAGACGGGTGATAAAGTAATGGGACATCTTTGAGACATGAGAACAAAATAATGGCTAAGAGCGCGGCAGCCCTACATATCCTGGTAAAAGAAGAGAAATTAGCTCTGGAGATCCTGAGCAAGCTGGATCGCGGTATTAGCTTCGATCATTTGGCAAAACGCTATTCTCGCTGCCCCTCTGGGCGCAACGGAGGCGATCTGGGCGAGTTCAAACAGGGGATGATGGTGGGACCATTTGATGCCGCTGTGTTTAGCTGCCCACTGCTTAAACCTTACGGGCCTGTAAAAACCAAATTTGGCTACCACATCATCAAAGTGCTGTATCGACGGTAAGCCATGCTAAAATCGCGAGCCTTACAGACCCCCTTTTGAAGGCACGATCATGGCAAAAACAGCAGCAGCAGTGCATATCCTTGTTAAAGAAGAGAAACTGGCACTGGATCTTCTGGAACAGATTAAAAACGGCGCCGACTTCGGCAAACTGGCGAAGAAACACTCCATCTGCCCATCAGGCAAACGCGGCGGTGATTTAGGCGAATTCCGTCAGGGCCAGATGGTTCCGGCGTTCGATAAAGTGGTCTTTTCCTGCCCTGTGCTGGAGCCAACCGGCCCGCTGCACACTCAGTTCGGTTACCACATCATTAAAGTGCTGTACCGTAACTAATAGAAAGCCCGGTGTTTAAACACCGGGCTTTTTTTGCCGGATAGCGCTTCGCTTATCCGGCCTACGAAGCGCTGTTGATATGCCATTCCTCTATGAGGAATTATCCTGCGACCGCAATGCGCTTCATATCAGTCATGTAGCCACGCAGTTTCTGGCCCACTTTCTCGATAGCATGGCCGCGAATTGCGTCATTCACGTCGCGCAGTTGCGCGTTATCTACCGCGCCTTCGGCAATCGCTTTACCCAGATCGCCGGTCTGCAGGGTGGTCATGAACTCTTTCAGCAGCGGTACGCAAGCGTAAGAGAACAGGTAGTTACCGTATTCGGCGGTATCGGAGATAACCACGTTCATTTCGTACAGACGCTTACGGGCGATGGTGTTGGCGATCAGCGGCAGCTCGTGCAGTGATTCGTAGTAAGCGGATTCTTCGATGATGCCGGAATCCACCATAGTTTCGAACGCCAGCTCAACGCCCGCTTTCACCATCGCGATCATCAGCACGCCTTTATCAAAGTACTCCTGCTCGCCGATTTTGCCTTCATACTGCGGAGCGGTTTCGAACGCGGTTTTGCCGGTTTCTTCACGCCAGGTCAGCAGTTTCTTATCGTCGTTAGCCCAGTCAGCCATCATGCCGGAAGAGAATTCGCCGGAGATGATGTCGTCCATGTGTTTCTGGAACAGCGGCGCCATGATCTCTTTCAGCTGTTCGGACAGCGCGTAAGCACGCAGTTTCGCCGGGTTAGACAGACGGTCCATCATCAGGGTGATGCCGCCCTGCTTCAGCGCTTCGGTGATGGTTTCCCAGCCGAACTGAATCAGTTTTTCAGCATATGCCGGGTCAGTACCTTCTTCTACCAGCTTATCGAAGCACAGCAGAGAACCGGCCTGCAGCATACCGCACAGGATAGTCTGCTCACCCATCAGGTCAGATTTCACTTCCGCCACGAAGGAGGACTCCAGTACGCCAGCACGGTGACCGCCGGTGGCCGCAGCCCAGGCTTTAGCAATCGCCATGCCTTCGCCTTTCGGATCGTTTTCCGGGTGAACGGCGATCAGCGTAGGTACGCCGAAACCACGTTTGTACTCTTCACGCACTTCTGTACCCGGACATTTCGGTGCCACCATCACAACAGTGATGTCTTTACGGATCTGCTCGCCAACTTCCACGATGTTGAAGCCGTGGGAGTAACCCAGCGCTGCACCGTCTTTCATCAGCGGCTGTACAGAACGCACAACGTCGGAGTGCTGCTTGTCCGGAGTCAGGTTAACCACCAGATCAGCCTGCGGGATCAGCTCTTCGTAGGTACCCACTTTGAAGCCGTTTTCGGTCGCTTTACGCCAGGAAGCACGCTTCTCAGCAATGGCTTCTTTACGCAGTGCGTAGGAGATATCCAGACCGGAGTCACGCATGTTCAGGCCCTGGTTCAGACCCTGGGCGCCACAGCCGACGATGACCACTTTTTTACCCTGAAGGTAGCTCGCACCATCGGCGAATTCGTCGCGACCCATAAAGCGACATTTACCCAGCTGTGCCAGCTGCTGGCGCAGGTTCAGTGTATTAAAGTAGTTAGCCATGATGGTGTACTCCGTGATGTTGTGTTGTGGTGCTTATTATTCGGTTCGCAGATTTGTATTTGCGAGATTGAATCCACATTACAACAGGAAATTTATTGCGGAAATTGATATATTCACAACGTCACATTGCAATTTATGCAACGTAGAAAATCGGAGGCTCGTCTGTGGATTTACGCGATCTGAAAATGTTCCTGCATTTGGCTGAAAGTCGTCACTTTGGCCGCAGCGCGCGGGCAATGCACGTCAGCCCATCCACGCTTTCCCGACAGATTCAGCGCCTCGAAGAAGACCTCGGCCAGCCGCTGTTTGTGCGCGATAACCGTACGGTTACGCTGACCGAAGCCGGTGAAGAGCTGCGCGTGTTTGCCCAACAGACGCTGTTGCAGTACCAGCAGTTACGCCACACTCTCGATCAACAAGGGCCGTCGCTGTCAGGCGAACTGCATATTTTCTGTTCGGTAACTGCCGCCTACAGCCATCTGCCGCCAATCCTTGACCGTTTCCGCGCCGAGCATCCGTCAGTGGAAATTAAGCTCACCACCGGCGACGCCGCCGATGCGATGGATAAAGTGGTCACTGGTGAAGCCGATCTGGCGATTGCCGGTAAGCCCGAAACACTGCCTGGCGCGGTGGCGTTCTCGATGCTGGAGAATCTGACGGTTGTGTTGATCGCTCCGGCGTTACCCTGCCCGGTGCGTAATCAGGTATCAGTCGATAAGCCGGACTGGTCGACGGTGCCGTTTATCATGGCCGATCAAGGTCCAGTACGCCGCCGTATCGAGCTGTGGTTCCGCCGTCACAAAATCAGCAACCCATCGATTTACGCCACGGTGGGTGGCCACGAAGCGATGGTCTCAATGGTAGCGCTGGGCTGCGGCGTGGCGCTGCTGCCGGAAGTGGTGCTAGAAAACAGCCCGGAGCCGGTACGTAATCGCGTGATGATTTTAGAGCGAAGTGACGAAAAAACACCGTTCGAGCTTGGCGTCTGCGCGCCGAAAAAGCGGCTGCATGAACCGCTGATCGACGCGTTTTGGAAGATTGTTCTGGAACGTAAATCCGCAGAGTAGCGCCAGCGTCAGGTCTAAAATCAGTGGTAGATTCAGTATTGGCGCTCCTTTTCTGTATAATGTCGTGATCCATTGTAGTGGGGGGCTTGTTAACCATCGCGTTAAGCAGGCCAGAACAGACGGTGTCATTGCGCACTTGACAGCGAAAATACAAACTTAATTAGCCATCATTATGATAATCAAACCAAAAATTCGTGGATTCATCTGTACAACGACCCATCCGACTGGCTGCAAAGTCAACGTGGAAAAGCAGATCGAGTATGTTAAGCAGAACGGGAAAATCGAGAACGGCCCGTCTCGCGTGCTGGTGATCGGTGCTTCCACCGGTTACGGTCTGGCTTCCAGAATTTCCGCCGCCTTTGGCAGCGGTGCCGCCACTATCGGCGTATTTTTCGAAAAACCGGGCACGGATACCAAACCAGGTTCCGCAGGCTGGTATAACTCTGCAGCTTTCGACGAAGCAGCCAAGCGTGAAGGTCTGTACTCCAAGAGCATCAACGGCGATGCGTTCTCTGACGAATGCCGTGATGAAGTGATCAAACTGATCAAAGAAGACCTGGGTCAGATTGACCTGGTGGTTTACTCACTGGCTTCCCCAGTGCGTAAAATGCCGAAAACCGGTGAAATCGTCCGTTCAGCGCTGAAGCCAATCGGTGAGGTTTACACCTCTAAAGCGATCGATACCAACAAAGATCAGATCATCACCGCCAGCATTGAGCCGGCAACCGAAGAAGAAGTTCAGAACACCGTCACCGTCATGGGCGGCGAAGACTGGGAACTGTGGATGGGCGCGCTGAGCGAAGCGGGCGTGCTGGCTGATGGTGTGAAAACCGTAGCCTACTCCTACATCGGTACCGACCTGACCTGGCCAATCTACTGGCACGGCGCGCTGGGCAAAGCGAAAGAAGACCTCGATCGCGCGGCGGGTGAGCTGCGTAACCAGCTGGCACCACTGAACGGTTCCGCTAACGTTGCCGTACTGAAGTCCGTTATCACCCAGGCATCTTCTGCGATTCCGGTAATGCCACTGTACATCTCCATGGTCTTCAAGCTGATGAAAGCGCAGGGGATTCACGAAGGTTGTATTGAGCAGATCAACCGTCTGATGACCACCAGCCTGTACGGCGATAAAGTGGCGCTTGATGACAACCAGCGTATCCGTATGGATGACTGGGAACTGCGTGACGACATTCAGCAGGCATGTCGCGATCTGTGGCCGCTGATCACTACCGAAAACCTGGCGCAAGAAACTGACTATGCAGGATACAAGCAGGAATTCCTGAATCTGTTCGGTTTTGCCCTCGACGGTGTGGATTACGATGCTGACGTGAATACCGAAGTCGAATTCGACGTTATCACGCTGTAATCTGCTGATACAGTAGCAAAAAGGGTTCATGTTTTTACATGAACCCTTTTTTAATGGCTGTCGTTAACCCGCCAGGAAGAACCTGAACGCCGGGTTATGTGTTTCATCATGACAGTCATAACCCAGTTCATTCAGCCGCGTTTCGAAATCAGGCTCGTGTTCACCCAACTCAAACGCCGCCAGCACACGACCATAGTCAGTGCCGTGACTGCGATAGTGGAACAATGAAATATTCCAGTGCGTCCCCAAGGTATGCAGGAATTTGAGCAACGCCCCCGGCGACTCCGGAAATTCGAAGCTATAAAGACGTTCCTTTAAGGGTTTCGACGGACGTCCACCGACCATATAGCGCACGTGTAGCTTCGCCATCTCGTCATCAGACAGATCCACCACGCTATAGCCGCCCTCATTGAGCAGTTGCAGGATTTCCTTACGCTCTTCCAGCCCACGGCTCAGACGTACGCCGACAAAAATGCAGGCGTCTTTCGCATTAGCAAAGCGGTAGTTAAACTCGGTCACCGAGCGCCCGCCCAGCAGTTGGCAAAACTTCAGGAAGCTGCCCTTTTCTTCCGGGATGGTCACGGCCAGCAAGGCTTCGCGCTGTTCCCCCAGCTCGCAACGTTCAGAAACGTAGCGCAGGCCGTGGAAGTTAACGTTAGCGCCGGAAAGAACATGCGCCAGACGCTCGCCGCGAATATTATGCTGGGCGATATATTTTTTCATCCCCGCCAGCGCCAACGCCCCGGAAGGCTCCGCCACCGCGCGTACATCTTCGAACAGGTCTTTCATTGCCGCGCAAATAGCATCGCTATCCACGGTAATAATATCGTCGAGGTATTCCTGGCACAGACGGAAGGTTTCATCGCCAATACGTTTCACCGCCACGCCTTCGGCAAAGAGACCAACACGCGGCAGATCCACCGGATGACCGGCATCCAGCGCCGCTTTCAGACAGGCCGAATCTTCCGCTTCCACGGCAATCACTTTGATTTGCGGCATCAGCTGTTTTATCAGCACTGCCACGCCCGCCGCCAGACCACCGCCGCCAACTGGCACAAAAACGCGGTCAAGGTGAGCATCCTGCTGAAGTAACTCCAGCGCCAGCGTGCCCTGCCCGGCAATCACCATCGGATGATCGAACGGCGGCACCCAGGTAAACCCCTGCTGCTGCGACAATTCAATCGCTTTGGCTTTGGCTTCATCAAAGTTCGCGCCGTGCAGCAGCACTTCTCCGCCGAAGCCGCGAACGGCATCGACTTTGATATCGGCGGTAGCCGTTGGCATGACAATCAGCGCCTTCACGCCTAATCGCGCAGAAGAGAAAGCGACGCCCTGAGCATGATTACCAGCCGATGCGGTAATGACGCCATGCGCTTTTTGCTCTTCGGTCAAGCCCGCCATCATGGCATAGGCACCGCGTAGCTTGAAGCTGTGAACGGGTTGACGGTCTTCGCGCTTCACCAGAATGACGTTGTCGAGGCGCGAAGAGAGTTTTTCCATTTTCTGTAGCGGCGTCACCTGTGCCGCTTCGTATACCGGCGCACGCAGTACCGCTCTGAGATACTCGGCGCCCTCAGGAGCGCCGGATAGAGGTTGTGAATCCGCCATGGTCATTATCCCCCGAGCTTCGACTTATCGCGCACCGCACCTTTGTCGGCACTGGTTGCCAGGCTGGCGTAGGCGCGCAGTGCAAAGGAGACCTGACGCTGACGATCTTTTGGCGTCCAGGCTTTGTCACCGCGAGCTTCCTGCGCTTCACGGCGCGCAGCGATTTCCGCATCACTCAGTTGAAGTTGAATACCACGATTCGGGATATCGATGGCAATCATGTCACCATCTTCGATAATCGCGATATTACCGCCGCTGGCCGCTTCCGGAGAAACGTGACCAATGGAAAGCCCCGAAGTACCGCCGGAGAAACGACCGTCGGTAATCAGCGCGCAAGCCTTACCGAGGCCCATCGATTTCAGGAAGGTGGTTGGGTAGAGCATTTCCTGCATGCCTGGCCCGCCTTTCGGCCCTTCGTAGCGAATGACAACCACGTCGCCAGCCACCACTTTACCGCCGAGGATGGCTTCAACCGCATCGTCCTGGCTTTCATACACTTTTGCTGGGCCGGTGAATTTCAGGATGCTGTCATCCACGCCAGCGGTTTTTACAATACAGCCGTTTTCCGCGAAGTTACCGTACAGAACTGCCAGACCGCCGTCTTTGCTGTAAGCGTGCTCCAGCGAGCGAATGCAGCCTTCAGCGCGGTCGTCATCCAGCGTATCCCAACGGCAGTCCTGTGAGAACGCCTGGGTAGTACGAATGCCGGCCGGGCCTGCACGGAACATTTTTTTCACCGCGTCGTCTTTGGTCAACATCACGTCATACCGATCGAGCGTTTGCGGCAGAGTCAGCCCCAGCACGTTTTTCACGTCGCGGTTCAGCAGTCCAGCACGATCCAGTTCGCCTAAAATACCCAGTACGCCGCCTGCGCGGTGCACGTCTTCCATATGGTATTTCTGCGTACTCGGCGCCACTTTACACAGCTGCGGGACTTTGCGGGACAGCTTGTCGATATCACTCATGGTGAAGTCGATTTCCGCTTCCTGCGCGGCCGCCAGCAGGTGCAGAACGGTGTTGGTGGAGCCGCCCATGGCGATATCCAGCGTCATGGCGTTCTCAAACGCTGCCTTGCTGGCAATGTTGCGCGGCAGCGCGGAAGCATCGTCCTGCTCATAATAACGTTTGGTCAGCTCGACGATCCGCTGGCCTGCGGTGAGGAAAAGTTCTTTACGGTCGGCGTGAGTCGCCAACAGCGAACCGTTACCCGGCTGCGACAAGCCCAGCGCTTCGGTCAGGCAGTTCATCGAGTTAGCGGTGAACATACCGGAACAGGAGCCGCAGGTTGGGCAAGCGGAACGTTCAACCTGCTCGCTTTGTGAGTCGGAAACTTTCGGGTCAGCGCCCTGAATCATCGCATCAACCAGGTCGAGCTTGATGATTTGGTCAGAGAGCTTAGTTTTCCCGGCTTCCATCGGGCCGCCGGAAACGAAGATAACCGGGATGTTCAGGCGCAGAGAGGCCATTAACATCCCGGGGGTGATTTTATCGCAGTTGGAGATGCAGACCATCGCATCGGCGCAGTGGGCGTTAACCATGTACTCAACGGAGTCAGCGATCAGCTCACGCGACGGCAGTGAATACAGCATGCCGCCATGGCCCATGGCGATACCATCATCCACAGCAATGGTGTTGAACTCTTTCGCCACGCCGCCTGAGGCTTCGATTTGTTCGGCAACCAGCTTACCGAGATCGCGCAGGTGGACGTGACCCGGCACAAACTGGGTAAAGGAGTTCACCACAGCGATAATCGGTTTACCGAAATCATCATCGGTCATCCCGGTGGCGCGCCACAGTGCGCGGGCACCTGCCATGTTGCGGCCGTGGGTGGTGGTGGCAGAACGATACTTAGGCATGCTTGATTAACTCCCGTCTGTCTTTCCCCTGCATACTTCACGCCGCAGGTGCGTTGGCCGCCTCGCTCACCCCAGTCACTTACTCCAGTAAGCTCCTGGGACTTGCTGCGTTGCCGTCTTCCTGCAACGTGAATTATTTTGGGGAAATATTAATTTTGTTATTGGTTTACTGAATCCAACCAGCCGTATTTATCTTCCGTTTCACCGGTGAAGAGGCCAAAGAAGGCCTGCTGGATGCGTTTGGTGACCGGACCGCAGCGGCCTTCACCCACCTGGATACCATCGACACTGCGTACTGGGGTGATTTCGGCCGCGGTACCGGACATGAACACTTCGTCGGCCAGGTACAGTGATTCACGAGACAGCACCTGCTCACGCACTTCGATATCGAGATCTTTCGCCAGCTTAATGATCGCATCACGAGTGATACCCGGCAGCGCGGAAGAGGTAAACGGCGGGGTAAACAGAATGCCGTCTTTTACTTCAAACAGGTTTTCGCCCGCACCTTCGGAGATGTAACCATTCACATCCAGCGCAATGCCTTCCTGATAGCCATGACGACGCGCTTCGCTACCCACCAGCAGCGAAGACAGATAGTTACCGCCCGCTTTAGCAGCAGTAGGGATGGTGTTTGGCGCCACGCGGTTCCAGGATGAAACCATCGCGTCGATCCCCTGCTCCAGCGCTTCTGCACCAAGGTAAGCACCCCACGGGAACGCGGCGATGATCACGTCAGTGGTGTATCCCGCTGGCGGGTTAACGCCCATCCCCACGTCGCCAACAAACACCAGCGGACGGATATAGGCGCTGGTCAGATTGTTTTTACGAATCACCTCGCGGCAAGCTTCCATCAGCTCATCAACGCTCTGAGAAACCGGAAAACGATAGATCTTGGCTGAATCACGCAGACGCTGCATATGTTCGCGATGACGGAACACCACCGGCCCTTTGTGAGAATCGTAGCAACGGATGCCTTCGAATACTGAAGTACCGTAGTGCAGCGCGTGGGACATCACGTGAACCTTCGCGTCTTCCCAACGAATCATCTCGCCATTAGACCAAATGTAATCAGCTTTTTTCGTCGTCATTTTTCTTCCTTTTGCGCTCAGGCGCGGATTTGTTGTGATGTGGTTGTGCTCTGGCAGATAGCAACATGTGCAACGTCTACCAGTTTACTTAACTGACTAAACAGTAAGTCGACCGACCGGGGGCTGGCAACGGTCAATTCGATATTTATATTTTGCGCATCGCTGGCGGCTTCCATATTCATGGAGCACACCTGAAAACCGCGATGGCGTACCACGCGTAAAACACGTTCTAACGTTTCCGGATTGAAACGAGCCTCAACGGCGACCTGATGTTGCATCATGATAATTTCTCCAGCATTTCTGAGTTACTGGCACCTGGCGGTACCAGAGGCCAGACATTCTCAAGTTCGTCGATTGAGACATGAAGCAGGTATGGCCCCTCGCTGTTCAGCATGGTGTCGAGTGCCGCTTCAACCTGGTCTTTACGGGTGATGTGTTGACCTGGTATGCCGAAGGCGCTGGCCAACATGAGGAAATCGGGGTTATCGGTAAGGGTGGTTTCGCTATAACGTTCCTGGAAAAACAGCTGCTGCCATTGTCGCACCATGCCTAACCGCTGGTTGTCGAGTAAAACTATTTTCAGCGGCAACTGCTTGCGTTTTACGGTGCCCAGCTCCTGTACATTCATCATGAAGGAGCCGTCACCGGAGATACAGATTACCGTATCGTTCGGGCGAGCAACCTGCGCACCAACCGCTGCTGGCAGGCCAAAGCCCATCGTACCCAGACCGCTCGAGGTGATGAAATTTTCCGGGCGGGTGTAGGTCATATGCTGCGCCGACCACATCTGATGCTGACCAACATCCGTTGTCACTACGCTGTCCGTGGGTTTGCGATCGGACAACTGCTTCAACAACAGTGGCGCGTAGATAGCCTCACCGGGATGATCATAGCGCCAGGTATGCTCTGTGCGCAGTTCAGCGCTATGCTGACGCCATGCGTCAATCTTCAGAGATTGCTGCAATGCCGGCAGCAGAGAATTTAAATCACCCTGCAATGCTACGTGCGCCTGACGCAGCTTGTTCATTTCCGCAGGGTCGATATCCATGTGGATCACGCTGGCGTTCGGTGCGAAGGTATTCAGCTTACCGGTCACCCGGTCATCAAAACGCGCGCCCACTGCAATCAGTAAATCACATTCTTGCACCGCGAAATTTGCCGCTTTAGTGCCATGCATTCCCAACATACCCAAATAGTATGGGTAGTCAGATTCTACTGCGCCCAGACCTTTCAGCGTGCAGGCGACCGGCATTTGGGTTACCGCGATAAATTCACGCAGGGCCGGGACCGCCTGCGCCATACCAACGCCGCCACCGACGTACAGGATCGGTTTTTGCGCCTGCGCCAGCATTTTACGTGCCTGCTCAACGTCAGCGTGCGGGAAATCCTCTACGTTTTCGACGGTCGTAAAATACGGCTCCAGCGTACCGCTGGCCAGCTGGATGTCTTTCGGGATATCAACCAGAACCGGACCCGGACGACCGGAGTTCGCCACAGCGAAAGCCTCTGCCATAATGCGCGGCAGCTCTTCCAGTGACTGCACCAGGAAACTGTGTTTGGTACAGGACAAAGACATACCCAGAACGTCCACTTCCTGAAACGCATCCGTTCCGATGAAAGGTGAGGCCACCTGACCGGTGATCGCCACCACAGGAACAGAATCTAACAGCGCATCGGCAAGTCCGGTGATCAGGTTGGTAGCGCCAGGACCTGAAGTGGCGATACACACGCCGGTTTTACCGGTCGCACGGGCATAGCCAATTGCCGCCATTGCCGCGCCCTGCTCGTGTCGGCACAACAGGTGTTCTACGCCGCCGTCATACAACGCATCGTAAACCGGCATAATTGCGCCACCAGGATAACCAAAGACGGTTTGAACCCCTTGTGCACGCAACGCATGTACCACCCACTGTGCCCCATTCATAGTTACATCCCCGCCGTAAATCTTGAGAAACAGAATTTTATGCTACCGTTCACTTTCTGCTCCTCGTGTATGTTTTTAAGGTCAAAAAAAACCCCCGGACCTTTCGGTGCGGGGGTCTTAGTTCGTTAAGGCTTGTTTTCTAAGCCTTTCCTCGTCCAAGTGCAGCCCCGCACGGTGGGATAATAATCACCACCACGCTAATCACGACCAGGCTAATCACTCGTAGAAGGGCTGTCATTTTTGTATTTTCTTGCATCTTGTTCGAAGGAATACCTAAAGAGTTACCATAGAATTTGCAAATGACACAAGTTATTTTTTTATTCGTTTTTCTGACGCCGTTAACGGTTTAGATAAATATCGTTGTTTTTTATACAAAAAATCAAAAGTGAAAATATTTCACGTTTCAGGTGATTCTCGGCAACCCGTTCCCTACTAAAAACGTTATTCAAAAGCGTTTGCGAGCGCTATTCCAGGCTTTATGCAAGCAGTATTGAGCTACATAAAAACACGGGAATAAGCCTCTAAAAACCGTAATTATGTGAAATCTTGCCGCGATGTATTGCGACATAATGCTTTCATCAGGAGGGATTATGTCACTATCGATTGTTCACACACGCGCTGCGCTGGGCGTGAATGCGCCAGCCATTACCATCGAGGTACATATCAGCAATGGTTTGCCTGGTTTAACCATGGTGGGATTACCCGAAACAACGGTAAAAGAGGCTCGCGATCGAGTTCGCAGTGCGATTATTAATAGCGGTTATGAATTCCCGGCGAAGAAGATAACCATAAACCTCGCTCCGGCCGATCTCCCGAAAGAAGGGGGACGATATGATTTACCTATCGCAGTTGCGCTTCTGGCAGCGTCTAAGCAGCTTACAACCCATAACCTCGATACATACGAGCTGGTAGGCGAATTAGCGCTTACAGGCGCGTTACGTGGCGTTCCCGGTGCGATATCAAGTGCAACTGAAGCTATTCGCGCAGGCAGGAGAATTATTGTCGCAAAAGAGAATGCAGCTGAAGTGGGACTGATACACGGTGAAGGGTGCCTGATAGCCGATCATCTACAGGCCGTATGCGCATTTCTCGAAGGTAAGCATGATTTAGACAGACCATCATCGGCAGATTTTACCCCCTGCGCATTAGCAGATGATCTGAGCGATGTTATCGGCCAGGAACAGGGTAAACGCGGGCTGGAGCTTACCGCAGCTGGCGGTCATAACCTCTTACTCATCGGGCCGCCGGGAACGGGTAAGACCATGCTGGCCAGTCGCCTGAGAGGATTGCTTCCGCCACTGAGCAATGATGAAGCACTGGAAAGCGCCGCGATTCTAAGTCTGGTCAATTCCGACACGCTACAAAAACAGTGGAAACAACGCCCTTTTCGTTCGCCACATCACAGTGCTTCATTAACTGCCATGGTCGGTGGCGGCTCTATTCCTGCGCCAGGCGAGATATCTCTGGCGCATAACGGCATACTGTTTCTGGATGAACTTCCCGAGTTTGAGCGGCGCACGCTGGATGCACTGCGAGAGCCCATTGAGTCCGGGCAGATTCATTTATCCCGCACTCGGGCAAAAATAACTTACCCCGCGCGTTTTCAGCTTATTGCTGCCATGAATCCTAGCCCAACAGGACATTATCAGGGGAACCATAACCGCTGTACCCCAGAGCAGACACTACGCTACCTCAATCGATTATCAGGCCCATTTCTTGACCGCTTCGATCTCTCCCTCGAAATCCCCTTACCGCCGCCCGGCATACTCAGCCAGAGCCAGGTAAAAGGGGAAGATAGCGCAACGGTGAAGCAACGCGTTATAGCAGCACGAGAGCGTCAGTATCGGCGGCAGAATAAGTTAAATGCGCAACTGGACAGTCAGGATATCCATAAATACTGTCCACTGCGTAGCGACGATGCGCAGTGGCTTGAAGAAACGCTCGCGCATCTCGGATTATTCATCCGCGCCTGGTTACGCCTGATAAAGGTCGCTCGAACGATCGCGGATATAGAACAATCTGACCATATATCTCGCCAGCACTTACAGGAGGCTGTTGGGTATCGGGCGATAGACAGATTACTCATTCATTTGCAGAAACTACTGGCATAAAAAAAGGGCTTTCGCCCTTTTTTATTAATCATCAGATTCGGTGTAGTCTTCCGCACCTTCCACCTGAGGTTTCCCGCCAGACAGCGTGTGGAAGCGTTTTGGACGCTTAATGCGCGTCATGTATTTGGACCACACACGTTCAGCTTCGGTAACCGGTTCGCGCTCACCACGGCATACCGCAACAAACAGTTTTTCTTCTTCCGTTACCGGCTCACGCTTGCCCAGATCCAGCTCGTTGAAAGCATAACCGTGACGCTCAAGCAGTTGTGCTTCTTTAATGGTGAAATCACCATGACGGGAGAATCCGCGGGGATAATATTTATTATCGAAATATCGATTAGTCGTCGTAAAGCTTTCCGCCATCCTGCACGCTCCTAATTCTTTGGCCGAGCTATTTATGGCGCGGAGTATTAGTTACGCTTGACAGAGCGTCAAACAAAAGATTTAAATCATAACGACAAATAATTTTATGGAGCGAGTTGTGGATACGGAATTGTTAAAAACTTTCCTGGAAGTTAGCCGGACACGCCACTTTGGCAGGGCTGCTGAAGCGCTCTATCTGACCCAATCAGCGGTTAGTTTTCGGATCAGACAACTGGAAAATCAATTGGGTGTAAACCTGTTCACCCGACACAGAAACAATATCCGTTTAACCGCTGCAGGTGAAAAATTATTACCTTACGCTGAAACGCTGATGAATACGTGGCAAGCAGCACGTAAGGAGGTTGCGAATACCTCGCGGCATAACGAGTTTTCTATTGGTGCCAGCGCATCCCTCTGGGAATGCATGCTTAATGGCTGGCTGGGGCGTTTGTACCAATCCCAGGAGCCACAATCCAGCCTGCAATTTGAAGCGAGGATCGCGCAGCGACAGTCGTTAGTAAAACAGCTTCATGAACGACAGCTTGATCTATTGATTACTACCGAAACGCCCAAAATGGACGAATTTAGCAGCCAACTGTTGGGATATTTCACGCTGGCGCTGTATTGCAGTTCTCCTTCACAAACCAAAGATGAACTGAATTATCTGCGTCTGGAATGGGGACCTGACTTTCAGCAACACGAGGCTGGATTGATTGCGGGAGATGAAGTGCCGGTACTTACCACCAGTTCGGCAGAATTAGCCAGGCAGCAACTTTCAGTCCTCAAAGGTTTTAGCTGGCTACCGGTCAGCTGGGCTAAAGGTAAAAGCGATCTCCATACGGTTACCGACAGTACAACGCTTTCACGCCCGTTATATGCAGTTTGGCTGCAAAATAGCGATAAACATGCGCTGATTTGCGATCTGCTGAGAACGAATATTCTGGAAGATTAAGGAAAACGCTGGCAAGGATGCCGGGAGTAAAATAGAAAGAAGGAAAAACTCAAATTACAGGTAAAAAAAATCCTTAGCAATAATGCTAAGGATTGTTTCTGGCAGGGGCGGAGAGACTCGAACTCGCGACACCCGGTTTTGGAGACCGGTGCTCTACCAACTGAGCTACGCCCCTAAATCTTCTTATCATTAAGCCTGCTTAGTAGCAGGCTTAATTTTCTAATAAGTGGCGGAACGGACGGGACTCGAACCCGCGACCCCCTGCGTGACAGGCAGGTATTCTAACCAACTGAACTACCGCTCCACCGAATTTCTTTGTCACTACCCGGATTCTTCATCCCGGTTTACTGCAATTTGATGCCTGGCAGTTCCCTACTCTCGCATGGGGAGACCCCACACTACCATCGGCGCTACGGCGTTTCACTTCTGAGTTCGGCATGGGGTCAGGTGGGACCACCGCGCTACAGCCGCCAGGCAAATTCTGTCTATCAACACGCTTTTGCATGTCGATGTAATCTGTAATCAGGCTGAAAATATCTCTCTTCGCCAAAACATCTTCGGCGTTGTAAGGTTAAGCCTCACGGTTCATTAGTATCGGTTAGCTCAATGTATCGCTACACTTACACACCCGACCTATCAACGTCGTCGTCTTCAACGTTCCTTCAGGACCCTTAAAGGGTCAGGGAGAACTCATCTCGGGGCAAGTTTCGTGCTTAGATGCTTTCAGCACTTATCTCTTCCGCATTTAGCTACCGGGCAATGCCATTGGCATGACAACCCGAACACCAGTGATGCGTCCACTCCGGTCCTCTCGTACTAGGAGCAGCCCCCCTCAATTCTCCAGCGCCCACGGCAGATAGGGACCGAACTGTCTCACGACGTTCTAAACCCAGCTCGCGTACCACTTTAAATGGCGAACAGCCATACCCTTGGGACCTACTTCAGCCCCAGGATGTGATGAGCCGACATCGAGGTGCCAAACACCGCCGTCGATATGAACTCTTGGGCGGTATCAGCCTGTTATCCCCGGAGTACCTTTTATCCGTTGAGCGATGGCCCTTCCATTCAGAACCACCGGATCACTAAGACCTGCTTTCGCACCTGCTCGAGCCGTCACTCTCGCAGTCAAGCTAGCTTATGCCTTTGCACTAACCTCCTGATGTCCGACCAGGATTAGCTAACCTTCGTGCTCCTCCGTTACTCTTTAGGAGGAGACCGCCCCAGTCAAACTACCCACCAGACACTGTCCGCAACCCGGATTACGGGTCTACGTTAGAACACCAGCCATTAAAGGGTGGTATTTCAAGGATGGCTCCATGCAGACTGGCGTCCACACTTCAAAGCCTCCCACCTATCCTACACATCAAGGACCAGTGTTCAGTGTCAAGCTATAGTAAAGGTTCACGGGGTCTTTCCGTCTTGCCGCGGGTACACTGCATCTTCACAGCGAGTTCAATTTCACTGAGTCTCGGGTGGAGACAGCCTGGCCATCATTACGCCATTCGTGCAGGTCGGAACTTACCCGACAAGGAATTTCGCTACCTTAGGACCGTTATAGTTACGGCCGCCGTTTACCGGGGCTTCGATCAAGAGCTTCTCCTTACGGATAACCCCATCAATTAACCTTCCGGCACCGGGCAGGCGTCACACCGTATACGTCCACTTTCGTGTTTGCACAGTGCTGTGTTTTTAATAAACAGTTGCAGCCAGCTGGTATCTTCGACTGATTTCAGCTCCATGAGTAAATCACTTCACCTACATATCAGCGTGCCTTCTCCCGAAGTTACGGCACCATTTTGCCTAGTTCCTTCACCCGAGTTCTCTCAAGCGCCTTGGTATTCTCTACCTGACCACCTGTGTCGGTTTGGGGTACGATTTCGTGTTACCTGATGCTTAGAGGCTTTTCCTGGAAGCAGGGCATTTGTTACTTCAGCACCGTAGTGCCTCGTCATCACACCTCAGCGTTAAAAGGTACCGGATTTACCTGGAACCTCCGCCTACATGCTTAAACCGGGACAACCGTCGCCCGGCTAACATAGCCTTCTCCGTCCCCCCTTCGCAGTAACACCAAGTACAGGAATATTAACCTGTTTCCCATCGACTACGCCTTTCGGCCTCGCCTTAGGGGTCGACTCACCCTGCCCCGATTAACGTTGGACAGGAACCCTTGGTCTTCCGGCGTGCGGGTTTTTCACCCGCATTATCGTTACTTATGTCAGCATTCGCACTTCTGATACCTCCAGCATGCCTCACGACACACCTTCAACGGCTTACAGAACGCTCCCCTACCCAACAACACATAGTGTCGCTGCCGCAGCTTCGGTGCATGGTTTAGCCCCGTTACATCTTCCGCGCAGGCCGACTCGACCAGTGAGCTATTACGCTTTCTTTAAATGATGGCTGCTTCTAAGCCAACATCCTGGCTGTCTGTGCCTTCCCACATCGTTTCCCACTTAACCATGACTTTGGGACCTTAGCTGGCGGTCTGGGTTGTTTCCCTCTTCACGACGGACGTTAGCACCCGCCGTGTGTCTCCCGTGATAACATTCTTCGGTATTCGCAGTTTGCATCGGGTTGGTAAGTCGGGATGACCCCCTAGCCGAAACAGTGCTCTACCCCCGAAGATGAGTTCACGAGGCGCTACCTAAATAGCTTTCGGGGAGAACCAGCTATCTCCCGGTTTGATTGGCCTTTCACCCCCAGCCACAAGTCATCCGCTAATTTTTCAACATTAGTCGGTTCGGTCCTCCAGTTAGTGTTACCCAACCTTCAACCTGCCCATGGCTAGATCACCGGGTTTCGGGTCTATACCCTGCAACTTAACGCCCAGTTAAGACTCGGTTTCCCTTCGGCTCCCCTATTCGGTTAACCTTGCTACAGAATATAAGTCGCTGACCCATTATACAAAAGGTACGCAGTCACACCCCAAAGGGTGCTCCCACTGCTTGTACGTACACGGTTTCAGGTTCTTTTTCACTCCCCTCGCCGGGGTTCTTTTCGCCTTTCCCTCACGGTACTGGTTCACTATCGGTCAGTCAGGAGTATTTAGCCTTGGAGGATGGTCCCCCCATATTCAGACAGGATACCACGTGTCCCGCCCTACTCTTCGAGTTCACAACACATGCACTTTTGTGTACGGGACTTTCACCCTGTATCGTGCGACTTTCCAGACGCTTCCACTAACACACATGCTGATTCAGACTCTGGGCTGCTCCCCGTTCGCTCGCCGCTACTGGGGGAATCTCGGTTGATTTCTTTTCCTCGGGGTACTTAGATGTTTCAGTTCCCCCGGTTCGCTTCATTACGCTATGTATTCACGTAATGATAGTGTGACGAATCACACTGGGTTTCCCCATTCGGAAATCGCCGGTTATAACGGTTCATATCACCTTACCGACGCTTATCGCAGATTAGCACGTCCTTCATCGCCTCTGACTGCCAGGGCATCCACCGTGTACGCTTAGTCGCTTAACCTCACAACCCGAAGATGTTTCTTTCGATTCATCATCGACTTGCAAAAATTTGAGAGACTCGAACACACCGCTTTTCATTTCTTATTACGGAGAAATGAAACAGTGTGTCGTTTCAATTTTCAGCTTGATCCAGATTTTTAAAGAGCAAATATCTCAAACGTGACTCGAAAGTCAGTTTTGAGATACTTCGGTCGGCGACTTTCACTCACACATACCAGCAAGTGGCGTCCCCTAGGGGATTCGAACCCCTGTTACCGCCGTGAAAGGGCGGTGTCCTGGGCCTCTAGACGAAGGGGACACTGAAGTCTCAATCGCAAGACGCCTTGCTATTTACTTTTCATCAGACAATCTGTGTGAGCACTGCAAAGGTCGGTTCTTTAAGGTAAGGAGGTGATCCAACCGCAGGTTCCCCTACGGTTACCTTGTTACGACTTCACCCCAGTCATGAATCACAAAGTGGTAAGCGCCCTCCCGAAGGTTAAGCTACCTACTTCTTTTGCAACCCACTCCCATGGTGTGACGGGCGGTGTGTACAAGGCCCGGGAACGTATTCACCGTGGCATTCTGATCCACGATTACTAGCGATTCCGACTTCATGGAGTCGAGTTGCAGACTCCAATCCGGACTACGACATACTTTATGAGGTCCGCTTGCTCTCGCGAGGTCGCTTCTCTTTGTATATGCCATTGTAGCACGTGTGTAGCCCTACTCGTAAGGGCCATGATGACTTGACGTCATCCCCACCTTCCTCCAGTTTATCACTGGCAGTCTCCTTTGAGTTCCCGACCGAATCGCTGGCAACAAAGGATAAGGGTTGCGCTCGTTGCGGGACTTAACCCAACATTTCACAACACGAGCTGACGACAGCCATGCAGCACCTGTCTCAGAGTTCCCGAAGGCACCAAAGCATCTCTGCTAAGTTCTCTGGATGTCAAGAGTAGGTAAGGTTCTTCGCGTTGCATCGAATTAAACCACATGCTCCACCGCTTGTGCGGGCCCCCGTCAATTCATTTGAGTTTTAACCTTGCGGCCGTACTCCCCAGGCGGTCGACTTAACGCGTTAGCTCCGGAAGCCACGCCTCAAGGGCACAACCTCCAAGTCGACATCGTTTACGGCGTGGACTACCAGGGTATCTAATCCTGTTTGCTCCCCACGCTTTCGCACCTGAGCGTCAGTCTTTGTCCAGGGGGCCGCCTTCGCCACCGGTATTCCTCCAGATCTCTACGCATTTCACCGCTACACCTGGAATTCTACCCCCCTCTACAAGACTCTAGCCTGCCAGTTTCGGATGCAGTTCCCAGGTTGAGCCCGGGGATTTCACATCCGACTTGACAGACCGCCTGCGTGCGCTTTACGCCCAGTAATTCCGATTAACGCTTGCACCCTCCGTATTACCGCGGCTGCTGGCACGGAGTTAGCCGGTGCTTCTTCTGCGAGTAACGTCAATTGCTGCGGTTATTAACCACAACACCTTCCTCCTCGCTGAAAGTACTTTACAACCCGAAGGCCTTCTTCATACACGCGGCATGGCTGCATCAGGCTTGCGCCCATTGTGCAATATTCCCCACTGCTGCCTCCCGTAGGAGTCTGGACCGTGTCTCAGTTCCAGTGTGGCTGGTCATCCTCTCAGACCAGCTAGGGATCGTCGCCTAGGTGAGCCGTTACCCCACCTACTAGCTAATCCCATCTGGGCACATCCGATGGCAAGAGGCCCGAAGGTCCCCCTCTTTGGTCTTGCGACGTTATGCGGTATTAGCTACCGTTTCCAGTAGTTATCCCCCTCCATCGGGCAGTTTCCCAGACATTACTCACCCGTCCGCCACTCGTCACCCAAGGAGCAAGCTCCTCTGTGCTACCGTTCGACTTGCATGTGTTAGGCCTGCCGCCAGCGTTCAATCTGAGCCATGATCAAACTCTTCAATTTAAAAGTTTGATGCTCAATGAATTAAACTTCGTAATGAATTACGTGTTCACTCGTTGAGACTTGGTATTCATTTTTCGTCTTGCGACGTTAAGAATCCGTATCTTCGAGTGCCCACACAGATTGTCTGATAAATTGTTAAAGAGCAGTGCCGCTTCGCTTTTTCTCAGCGGCGCGGGGTGTGCATATTACGCCATCCCGCTACGAAGTCAAGCATTTAATTTCGCTTTCTTCGCCGGAGTTCTCAGTGGAACCCCGCTGACCCGGCGGCTTGTAATCCGTTGTTCCGTGTCAGTGGAGGCGCATTATAGGGAGTTATTTCAGGCTGACAAGGGGAAATTTAAAATAACTTTCCGAGTGCGTGTTTTTTCACCAAAACAACCATTAACATGCCATAAAATAAGCAAATTGCCGTTTTTGCAGCCGCAATCACACTTCCAGGTGGCATACTAATGAATAAGAAAAAGAGTAAGGAAGAACATTCATGCCGTTAAATGCCCAACAGCTAGCCGCACAGAAAAACTTGTCCTACGTTCTGGCCGAAAAGCTGGCTCAGCGAATATTAAAAGGTGAATACGCGCCGGGTGCAATATTGCCTGGCGAAATAGAGCTGGGCGATCAGTTTGGCGTGAGTCGCACCGCGGTAAGAGAGGCGGTAAAAACATTAACGGCAAAAGGTATGGTATTACCGCGCCCACGTATTGGCACACGCGTCATGCCGCAAGCAAACTGGAACTTCCTTGACCAGGAGCTACTCACCTGGTGGATGACGGAAGATAATTTCCCGCAGGTCATTAAACATTTTCTGGTGATGCGTATCAGCCTGGAGCCTCAGGCGTGCTTACTGGCAGCGACTATAGGTACGGCTGAACAGAAAGCGCACCTCAACACGCTGATGGAAGAGATGGTCGAGCTGAAAAGAAACTTCAGACGCGAACGCTGGATTGAGGTTGATATCGCCTGGCATGAGCACATCTATGAAATGAGTGCGAATCCGTTCCTTATTTCCTTTGCATCTCTGTTCCATTCGGTTTACCAGACCTACTTTACCTCTATTACCTATAACGATGTGGTGAAACTGGATTTGCACCAGGCCATTGTCGATGCAATAGATGATAACGATGGCGATCGCGCCTTTGCTGCCTGTCAGGCATTGCTGATAGCACCGAACGTGCTACCGGATAAATAATATGTCAGAAAAGAAATCACGCAGTATGGCCGGGCTACCGTGGATAGCAGCCATGGCCTTTTTTATGCAGGCACTAGACGCCACGATCCTCAATACCGCCCTACCCGCAATAGCACATAGTCTTAACCGCTCTCCACTCGCCATGCAGTCGGCCATTATCAGCTATACCCTGACTGTCGCGATGCTGATCCCGGTAAGTGGTTGGCTGGCAGACCGATTTGGTACCCGACGCGTCTTTATGATTGCCGTTAGCCTGTTTACGTTGGGATCGCTGGCCTGCGCGCTGTCCAGTTCCTTAAGCGAGCTGGTGATTTTCCGTGTCATTCAGGGGATCGGTGGCGCCATGATGATGCCCGTTGCCCGTCTGGCGTTATTGCGTGCTTACCCCCGCAGCGAACTGCTTCCCGTGCTTAACTTCGTCACCATGCCAGGACTTGTGGGGCCGATTTTAGGTCCGGTATTGGGCGGTGTACTGGTTACATGGGCCAGTTGGCACTGGATCTTCCTGATTAATATTCCAATTGGCATTGCCGGTATCTTCTATGCCCGCAAATATATGCCGAACTTCACCACGCCACGCCGCGGTTTTGATATGACCGGTTTCTTTCTGTTTGGTTTGAGCCTGGTATTGTTTTCCAGCGGCGTTGAATTGTTCGGTGAGAAGCTTGTCGAGACCTGGGTCGCACTCGGTATTATTCTTGCCAGTGTGTTGTTACTACTCGCCTATATTCGCCATGCGCGTCGCCACCCAACGCCGCTGATATCGCTTCCGATATTTAAGACTCGGACCTTTTCTGTTGGGATCGCCGGAAACCTCGCCACTCGCCTGGGCACAGGCTGCGTGCCCTTCTTAATGCCGCTGATGTTGCAGGTAGGATTTGGATATCCGGCTCTGATAGCCGGCTGCATGATGGCGCCAACAGCGTTGGGTTCAATTCTGGCAAAATCCATGGTGACGCAGGTTCTGCGCAAACTCGGCTACAGGACCACATTGGTGGGTGTTACGGTATTTATCGGCCTGATGATTGCGCAGTTCGCTTTGCAATCTCCTGCCATGCCGATCTGGATGCTAATCCTGCCGTTGTTCATTTTAGGTATGGCGATGTCCACCCAGTTTACTTCAATGAATACCATCACTCTGGCGGATCTGACCGATGAAAATGCCAGCAGCGGCAACAGCGTATTGGCTGTTACTCAGCAGTTATCAATCAGTTTAGGGGTTGCCATCAGCGCCGCCGTTCTGCGTATCTATGAAGGTATGGAAGGAACCAATACGGTCGAACAGTTCCACTACACCTTTATGACGATGGGCGCTATCACGGTAATATCCGCGCTGATGTTCATGCTGCTAAAAGCCAAAGATGGACGTAACCTGATCAAAGATCGGCACAAACCTAAACCGACCCCCGCTCCATCAGAACAGGAGTAAGCTGCAAACGCTGTTGCTGTAATGCGGGCTGCGCCATCCGGTGAATTAATACATCGATGGCCAGTTCGCCCAATTCATCTTTTGGTTGGTGGATGGTCGTCAGGGGCGGCGTCATATAGCGCGCCAGCTCGATATCATCGTAACCCACCACAGCCATATCCTGCGGAATGCGCAATCCTGACTGGTACAGAGCCTGATACGCGCCAACTGCCATTGCATCATTGCCGGTAAAAACAGCCTGCGGTCGCTGTTTATGCGACAGCAACGTTTGCATAGCTTCAAAGCCGCCGCCGAACTCAAAGTCACCGGTAATCTCGTAGCCTTCCGGGACAGGCAACCCCGCCCGCTTCATTGCTGCCCGATATCCTTCCAGACGCAAACGCGCCGGGGTTTTATCCAGCGGCCCGGTGATGCAGGCAATGCGCGTAAAACCTTTTTCGATAAGATGTTGCGTGGCTAAATCCCCGCCCAGCAAGGAGTTATCCTGAATCAGATCGCTTTCACCATCAAAAGGCGACCAGTCCATCATCACGGTCGGTATAGAAGGATAACGCTGCATTATCTCTCTGGAAGGCTGATGTGTTTCGGTGCAGAGCAGCAACAAGCCGTCCACACGTTTTTGCATCAGAGTTTCCAGGTTACGGTTCATGCGCTGTTCATCGCCTTCGGTATTGCACAGCACCAGGCTGTAGCCGCGCTCAAAACAGCTACGTTCAACGCCGCGCACTAGTTCAGAATAGAAGGGATTGGTACTGGCAGTGATTAACATGCCAATCGTGCGGGTCTGGTTTAACTTGAGGCTACGCGCCAGTGCGGAGGGCGCGTAGTTAAGCGCTTTAATTGCAGCTTCTACTTTGTCAGTGACGGACTCACTGACAAAGCGATCTTTATTAATGACGTGAGAAACCGTCGACGTGGAAACACCCGCCAGGCGGGCGACGTCCTTCATTGTAGCCAAGCGTTACCTCTGTTGACTTAAAAACGCTTCTATTTCTTCGCGCCACGGAACGGAAGGCTGTGCGCCTTTACGGGTAACCGCAATCGCCGCAGCGGCATGCGCAAAACGGATCGCTTCAGGCAGCGGAGTCTCTTCCAGCAACGCCGTAATTAACGCGCCATTAAAGGTGTCTCCAGCGGCAATAGTATCAACGGCTTCCACTTTAAAACCGGGCACACGCTGTCCTTCGCCATTAACACTGGCCCACACACCGCGACTACCTAAAGTAATCAGTACAGTATGGATACCTTTAGCGTGCAATGCCTGCGCCGCTTTGGCCGCGTCTTCATCATTTTCGACCCGGATCCCCGTCAGCTTTTCAGCCTCGGTTTCATTCGGGGTAATAATATCCACCAGCGCCAGCAGTTCATCAGAAAGTTCACGTGCCGGTGCCGGGTTCAGGGCGACCATGGTCTTATTTTGATGTGCAATCTTTGCTGCAGTCAGTACGCTTTCGATCGGCGATTCTAACTGCATAAGTAAGGCGGACGCCTGAGCAATACGCTCATGCTGTGCTTCCACCAACGCTGGCGAAAGAGCTGCGTTCGCTCCGGCATGAATGCCGATAACGTTCTCACCTTCACCATTCACAAAAATCAACGCCACACCGGTCGATTCCCCCGAAATTACGCTAATCGGCGCAATATCGATGTTATCTTTGGCTAACTGTTTACGCACACTTTCGCCAATATCATCATCGCCCGTACAGGCAATGAATGCGATATTCGCGCCACTACGACCCGCAGCAACAGCCTGATTCGCGCCTTTACCGCCAAATGCGACCTGATAATGGCTACCTGTTACGGTTTCACCAGGTGTCGGGAAAGAGTTAAGGTTAAGGATGTGATCGGCATTGATACTGCCAAGAACAACGAGGTTGCCTGCGGTTTTCATATTTGGTGTTCCAAGTCAAAGTGCGCCACCGGGTTAGGGTGGCGCGTGCCCTGCTTTTCTTTTTACGCTTTCATCCCCAAAATCAGATACGGGGATGGCGTATTTATGTCTCCATCAGGCCGCGAGCGACCTGAATCGGTATTACTGCTTGATGACCAGCTTCAGGTCAACCGGATATTTAGCCTGAACCTTCTCGCCTTTCAGGACTTTATCCGCAGTCTCAACGCCTTTCGCGCCGATCTGATCCGGCAACTGAGCAATGGTCGCAGCCAGTTTGCCATCATTTACTGCTTTTTCGCCATCTGGAGTGCCGTCAAATCCAACCACCATCACATCAGATTTACCCGCGGTTTGCAGTGCGCGCAGCGCACCCAGCGCCATTTCATCGTTCTGGGCAAATACGGCCTGCACATCAGGATGCGCGGTCAGCAGGTTCTGCATGACGTTCAGACCTTTGGTGCGGTCGAAGTCTGCCGGCTGGCTGGCCAGTACGTTAAATTTGTGTGCCGCAACGGCCTGCTGGAAACCTTCGCCACGCTCACGCGCCGCTGAAGTTCCGGCAATCCCTTGCAGTTCGATAACTTTCGCGCCTTCACCTGCTTTCTTCGCGATGTAATCACCCGCAATTTTGCCACCCAACACGTTATCAGACGCGATGTGGCTTACCACTTCGCCTTTGGAGGCAACACGGTCAAGGGTAATAACCGGAATTTTTGCCTGGTTAGCCATCTTCACAGCATTACCAACGGCATCAGAGTCAGTCGGGTTGATCAGCAGAATTTTAGTTCCACGAACCGTTAAGTCCTGAACGTTAGCCAGCTCTTTCGCCGGGTTGTTCTGCGAGTCCAGAATCACCAGGTTGTAACCCAGCTTATCCGCCTCTTTTTGCGCCCCATCCTTCAGAGAAACAAAGAACGGGTTGTTGAGGGTGGAGACCACCAGCGCAATGGTATCTTTCGCCATCGCATTCGCGCTCACGGTGGCGCTCAGCGCAACAGCAGAAACCAGGGTAGCCAGTTTTTTCATGTTCATATTTAAGATGTCCTGTAATCGTTGTTACTGCTTTTTGTTGTCTACCAGTACCGCCAGCAAAATCACCACCGCTTTGACGATCATCTGGTAATAGGAGGATACACCTAACAAATTCAAACCATTATTGAGGAAACCAAGAATCAATGCGCCGATCAGCGTCCCAACAATACGTCCTTTACCACCCGCCAGGCTGGTACCGCCTAACACCACCGCTGCGATAGCATCCAGCTCATAGCCAGTACCTGCTGTTGGTTGCGCAGAGGAGAGGCGCGCGACTTCAATGATGCCCGCCAGCGATGCCAGCAGACCGCACAGTGAGTAAACGATAATTTTGATTTTACTGACGCTGATACCGGACAAACGCGTTGCCGCTTCGTTACCGCCCAGCGCGTAGATATAACGGCCCAGACGAGTGTGGTGCAGCATGTACCACGCCGCGAGGAAGACAATCCCCATGATCCACACTGGCGTAGGGATGCCTAACGGACGACCAATACCAAACCAGCCAAACAGATCGGCATTGTCAGTAAATCCGGTATTAACCGGACTGCCGTTGGTGTACACCATGGTCACGCCGCGCAGCAGCAGCATCATCACCAGCGTTGCAATAAACGCCTGCACCCGGCCTTTCGCAACAATCACCCCGGTGACTGCGCCAATGGCAGCGCCGAGCGCCAGGGCTGCAGCAACGGCCACCAGCGCATTGACCTCAATCCCTACAATTGAAGCCGCAACCGCGCCGGTAAGCGCCAGCAAGGAACCGACGGACAGATCGATACCCGACGTCAGGATAACCAGCGTCATGCCAACGGCCATGATGGCGTTCACCGACGTTTGCTGGAGAATGTTGAACAGGTTATTAACGGTAAAAAAGTTAGGGCTCATGGTGGAAACAATCGCGATCAGCACTAACAGAGCGATGAGCGACTTTTGCTCCAGAAGCCATGCTTTAGTGAAATAACGGCGACCAGAAACAGCCTGGGTAGTCATCTTTTTTACTCCTGATTCACGCGATTAAGCTTGCCCACAGCGGCAGCCATTAATACTTCCTGAGTGGCCTGCTCGCGAGTGAACTCACCGCCGAGATGCCCTTCATGCATAACGATAATTCTATCGCTCATGCCCAATACTTCTGGCATCTCAGAGGAGACCAGAATGATACTCAGTCCGTCAGCCTTAAACTGGTTGATAAGCTGATAGATTTCTTTCTTAGCCCCAACGTCAACGCCGCGCGTTGGTTCATCAAGGATCAGCACTTTTGGCCGGGTCATCAGACCGCGCGCAATCGCCACTTTCTGCTGGTTACCACCGGAAAGCAGGCCGATAGCCTGTTCCATTGATGGTGTTTTAACATTGAACAGACGAATAAAATCACCCACCGCCTGCTGCTCATCTTTATGTTTCAGGCTTCCACCGGCGCGGCTGAAATAACGCAGCGCGGTCAGTGACATGTTCTCTTTCACCGACATACCCAGCACTAAGCCATCGCGTTTACGGTCTTCAGAAATATAGACGATGCCGTTAGCCAACCCATCCTGCGGCGAACGGGTAACCACTTCATGGCCATCAAGCGTGACGTAACCGCTGGTGCGCGGCAATGCGCCGTACAACACTTTCATCAGTTCGGTACGTCCGGCCCCCATCAGCCCGGATACGCCAAGGATCTCGCCTTTACGCAGCGTGAACGAAACATCGTTTACGCCAGGACCGCACAGGTTATTGACCTTCAGGCGAATATCACCCGGCGCTTTTTCCAGGCGCGGGTACTGATCTTCCAGCTTACGTCCCACCATCATTTCAATCAGCGAGTCTTCTGTCAGCGAGGCAACTTCACGTTCGGCAATAAACTGCCCGTCACGGAAGACGGTTACGTCGTCGCAAATCTCGAAGATCTCTTTCATACGGTGAGAAATATAGACAATGCCGCGTCCCTGGGATTTCAGTTCGCGGATGACGCGGAACAGGGATTCGGTTTCGGTATCGGTGAGGGCATCCGTCGGTTCATCCATAATGATGACCTTCGATTCAAAGCTCAGCACTTTGGCAATTTCGACCATTTGCTGATCGCCAATCGACAGCTCACCGACCAGCCTGTCGCTTTTAAAGCGTAGATTGAGTTTGGCGAGCAGCAGATCGGCTTCGGCGTACATCTTCTTCCAGTCAATTTTGCCAAAGCGATTCACAAACTCACGGCCAAGAAAAATGTTCTCGGCGATAGTGAGTTGCGGGATCAGGTTCAGCTCCTGGTGGATGATACCGATTCCGGCTTCCTGGGAGGATTTCGGGCCGTTAAAGGTGGTCTCTTTCCCCAGCCACAATAAAGAACCGGCATCACGGGTATAGATCCCGGTCAGTACTTTCATCATGGTGGATTTGCCCGCGCCGTTTTCGCCCACCAGCGCCATCACGCGGCCAGGGTAGACATTCAGCGCGGCGCCGGATAGCGCTTTTACGCCCGGGAACGCTTTATCGATCCCTTTGAGTTGCAGTAATGCGTTCATGATGGCCTCAGAACGTGACGCCAGCACAGAGAATGATATTCGCATACGGAGAACATTCTCCGCTGCGAATTACCGCCTGACTGTCTGCGGTTTGTTTTTTGAATTGTTCATGCGTGGTGTAACGAATTTCTATGGTGTTTCCCTGGTGTTGTTGCAGTTGCTCAATGTGGCTGAGCAACGTTTCGTGGAGTTGCGGATTATGTTGTTTAATTTCCGACGCGAGAATGGCCGCCTCGACCTGCATTTCACGTGTGACCACATCCAGTACCTGCATAAAAGAAGGTACGCCCTGGGTTAATGCCATATCAATACGCGTTGTGCTGTTCGGGATGGGTAAACCTGCATCACACACCACCAGCGTATCGGTATGCCCCAGACGGGAGATCACCGTTGAAATTTCAGAGTTGAGTACCGCGCCTTTCTTCATTTTCTTTCCCCACTAGCGAAACGTTTCGCTGGAGATAAGTGTAGTGCGAAGAGTGGACAGAAAACCACCGCGACGTTACGAAAATGTGATCGCCATCGAAACGTTTCGCAAGGATTATCATTTGATGAAATGAAAACTGAGAGGGGCAAAACAAAACGCCCCCTTTCGCGATGAAAGAGGGCGTCGAGGAGATTAAATCTCTACCTGAGTACCAAGCTCAATAACCCGGTTCGGTGGGATTTCAAACTGGTCCGGCGCGCGCAGCGCGTTGCGCTGTAGCAGCAGATACAGCTTGCCGCGCAGACGCAGGTACCATGGCCGCTTGCCAACAATCAACGACTCATGCGACATAAAGAAAGAGGTTTCCATCATTCGACAGCTTAAACCTTCCAGACCGCAGCGATGGAACACTTCCTCAACGTTCGGCGTTTCACGCCAACCGTAGCTGGCCACCACGCGCCAGAAGGTGGGCGATAACTGCTCAATCTGCACCCTACGCACGTTGTGAACATAGGGCGCATCTTCCGTGCGCAGCGTCAGCAGAATAACGCGCTCATGCAGCACCTTGTTATGCTTGAGGTTATGCAGAAGCGCAAACGGGATGACGTTCAGTGCGCGGGACATATACACCGCCGTTCCCGGCACGCGTACCGGTGGCGATTTCTCCAGAGAAGCAATCATCGCCTCCAGAGAGTTACCGTGCTCATGCATGCGACGCAGCAGACGGAAGCGTTCGCTTTTCCAGGTGGTCATGATGGTGAACATCACCAGACCCAGCGTCAGTGGCAGCCAACCGCCGGAAATAAGCTTATCGAGGTTCGCGGAGAACAGCGGAACATCGACGCACAAGAACGCCACCAGGATCAGGAAGACGAAGTATTTATTCCAGTGCCAGTTTTTGCGCGCCACGGTGGTCGACAGAATTGAAGTCAGTACCATCGTCCCCGTTACCGCAATCCCATACGCCGCGGCAAGGTTACTGGAGTGTTCAAAGCTCACTATCACGATAACTACCGCAAAATAGAGCATCCAGTTAACGAAAGGAATGTAAATCTGGCCCGATTCCATTTCCGAGGTATGGATGATACGCATCGGCGATAAATACCCCAGACGTACGGCCTGACGCGTCAGCGAGAAGACACCGGAGATAACCGCCTGAGAGGCGATGACCGTTGCCAGCGCGGCGAGGATCAACAATGGAATTAATGCCCAGTCCGGCGCCAGCAGGAAAAACGGGTTTTTGATCGCTTCAGGATGCTTTAACAGCAACGCGCCCTGCCCAAAATAGTTCAGCACCAGTGAAGGCAATACAACTGAGAACCATGCCAGACGAATCGGCAATTTACCGAAGTGGCCCATATCCGCATACAGCGCTTCAACACCGGTAATCGACAGCACCACCGCACCCAGCGCGATAAAGGACAGCGTTTTGAATTCGAGGAAGAAATGCACCGCCCAATATGGATTGAGCGCCTGCAGCACTTCCGGATTGCCAATAATACTGCGCACGCCTAATACCGCGAGCGTCAGGAACCATAGCAGCATAATCGGCGCAAACAGCTTACCGACCATACCGGTACCGTGTTTTTGAATCAAAAACAGCAGGGTCAGCACAATTATCGAGAGCGGAACAATCCAGGTATCCAGTTGCGGGGCAACTATCTCCAGACCTTCAATTGCAGACATCACCGAAATGGCTGGCGTAATCACCACTTCACCATAGAAGAAGCTGCCGCCTATCAATCCCATAATGACCAGCATGGAGGTTGTTCGCGCCGAGGTATTGCGCCCGGCCAATGACATCAGCGTAAGGATCCCGCCTTCTCCGGCGTTATCTGCGCGCATGACAAACGTCAGGTATTTAATGGAGACAACAAAGATCAGCAGCCAGAAAATCAGCGAGAGAAAACCAAATACGGCATCACGTTCAACGCCAAAACCAAACTGGCCGGACAAACATTCACGAAGCGTATAAAGTGGGCTGGTACCAATATCACCGTAGACAACCCCAATGGCTGCAAGGGTAATCGCAGACAATGATTGTTTATTATCAGTGCTCATAGACTCGTCTTTCGTTTATACACATCATCTTTCAAGCCACTCCGTATGGGCTGCATTCGTTATTCCCCCCATCCCAGAAGAAAACTCCATTGCCGCCTTGGTGCAGCTTGATTGATTTGGTGTATATATAAGAAATGTGTGCGTCGTCCCTTGGCCCACAAAAAGGCGCACAGTATGCACGATTAATCACAAAATCGTACCCCTAAATGAGACCAGATTAATCTGGCTCAAAGAAAAATAAGCGCACCTTCAGTCTATTACTGCAATGGTGTGAAGCATCTATACTCGCAGTTTATGCAGTACATTTGGCGAAAGGACGCCACTTCATTATGGCTCACCCACATTTATTAGCGGAAAGAATTTCCCGTCTGAGCAATGCGCTGGAAAAGGGACTTTATGAACGTAGCCACGCCATTCGTCTGTGTCTGCTGGCAGCACTCAGCGGCGAGAGCGTTTTCTTATTAGGTCCCCCGGGGATCGCAAAAAGCTTAATTGCCCGCCGACTGAAGTTTGCCTTCCAAAACGCACGCGCTTTTGAATACCTGATGACGCGCTTCTCTACGCCCGAAGAGGTGTTTGGTCCGCTGTCCATTCAGGCGTTAAAAGACGAAGGTCGCTATGAACGCTTAACGGCGGGCTATCTTCCTGAAGCTGAAATCGTTTTTCTCGATGAAATCTGGAAAGCAGGCCCGGCAATTCTTAACACCCTGTTGACCGCCATTAACGAACGTCACTTCCGTAACGGCGCGTATGAAGAAAAAATTCCGATGCGTCTGCTGGTGGCGGCTTCCAACGAACTGCCTGAAGCCGACAGCAGCCTGGAAGCGCTGTACGACCGTATGCTGATTCGGCTGTGGCTGGATAAAGTTCAGGACAAGGCCAATTTCCGCTCCATGCTGTTAAGTCAGCAGGATGAAAGCGACAATCCGGTCCCGGCATCATTGCAGGTGACGGATGAAGAGTATCACCAGTGGCAAAAAGACATTGGTGCGATCAAGCTTCCCGATCGCGTGTTTGAGCTCATTTTCACGCTGCGCCAACAGTTGGACGTGTTACCGAATGCTCCTTATGTGTCCGATCGTCGCTGGAAAAAAGCGATCCGCTTACTCCAGGCCAGCGCTTTCTTTAGCGGACGCGATGCGGTAGTACCTATCGACCTGATCCTGCTGAAAGATTGCCTGTGGTACGACGCACAAAGCCTGAATCTGATGCAACAGCAGCTTGAAATATTGATGACCGGACACGCCTGGCAACAGCAAGCCATGCTGACGCGCCTGGGCAGCATTGTGCAGCGCCGCATTCAGCTCCAGCAGCAGCAAAGCGATAAAACGGCGTTCACGGTGATCCGCCAGGGCGGAATGTTCAGCCGTCGTCCTCATTATGATTTACCGCCAGAAGCCTCGTCTTCTGTCGTGACATTACTGCTGCAAAAGCCTTTAAAACTGCATGATATGGAGGTTATCCATATAGCTTTCGAACGTGGCGCGCTGGAACTGTGGCTAACAAAAGGTGGTGAGATCCGCGGAAAACTAAACGGGATCGGCTTTGCCCAAACGCTGAATATGGAAGTCGATAGCGCACAGCATCTGGTTGTACGCGATGTCAGTTTACAAGGTTCTCGCCTGGCGCTGCCGGGTGCTTCGCAAGAGAGTATGCCCGCAGAGATAAAACAGGAGCTTGAAGCGCTCGATAATGAGTGGCATCAGCAGCACAGCGCATTCAGCGAACAGCAAAAATGCCTGTTTATTCATAGCGACTGGTTAGGCCGCATTGAGGCCAGCCTGCAGGATGTCGGGGCGCAAATCCGCCAGGCGCAACAATGCTGACCCTTGATACGCTCAACATCATGCTGGCAGTCAGCGAAGAGGCGATGATCGAAGAGATGATCGTCGCCCTGCTGGCTTCCCCAAAGATGGTGGTATTTTTTAAAAAATTTCCTCGCCTTAAAAAAGCGATCACTGACGACATTCCCCGCTGGCGTGAATCATTGCGTAGCCGCCTCAAAGATACCCATGTACCGCCGGAGCTGATGGAGGAGGTTATGTGCTATCAACAAAGCCAGCTCCTCTCTCATGCGCAGTTTATCGTTCAGCTACCGCAAATATTATCCCTATTGCACCGCCTCCATTCGCCCTGGGCCGGACAAGCGCAGCAACTGGTCAATGACAACAGCACCTTTACGCCCGCCCTACATACGCTTTTTCTCCAGCGCTGGCGCCTGAGCCTGGTGGTGCAAACCACAACGCTGAATCAGCAACTGCTGGAAGAAGAGCGCGAGCATTTGCTCAGTGAAGTACAAGAACGGATGACCCTCAGCGGGCAACTGGAACCTGTACTGGCAGAAAATGACAACGCAGCAGGCCGGTTGTGGGATATGAGCGCGGGCCAAATCAAGCGCGGTGATTATCAGTTGATGGTGAAATACGGCGAATTTCTGACGCAACAACCCGAACTCCAGCGCCTGGCCGAGCAGTTAGGTCGTTCCAGAGAGGCGAAATCCGTGCCGCGTAAAGATGCGCCAATGGAAACCTTCCGTACCCTGGTGCGCGAACCTGCAACCGTCCCGGAGCAGGTGGATGGCATCCAGCAAAGTGACGATATCCTGCGCCTGCTACCGCCAGAGCTGGCCACGCTGGGCATTACCGAACTGGAATACGAGTTCTACCGACGGCTGGTGGAAAAGCAACTGCTCACCTACCGCCTGCACGGCGAAGCATGGCGTGAGAAAGTAACGGAACGTCCGGTGGTGCATCAGGATTTTGACGAGCAGCCGCGCGGGCCTTTTATCGTCTGCGTTGATACCTCGGGATCGATGGGTGGATTTAATGAGCAGTGTGCGAAAGCCTTTTGTCTGGCGCTAATGCGCGTTGCCCTTGCCGATAACCGGCGCTGTTTCATTATGCTGTTTTCAACAGAAGTGGTGCGCTATGAGCTTTCCGGTCCGGAGGGCATCGAACAGGCTATCCGCTTTTTAAGTCAGCGCTTTCGTGGTGGCACTGATATTGCCAGCTGTTTTCGCGCCATAATTGAGCGCATGCAGGGTCGGGAATGGTTTGATGCCGATGCGGTGGTGATCTCAGATTTTATCGCTCAGCGATTGCCCGATGAGGTCGTCAATAAAGTGGGTGAATTACAGCGGGTGCACCAGCACCGTTTTCACGCGGTGGCGATGTCAGCACATGGCAAACCCGGCATCATGCGCATTTTCGATCATATCTGGCGCTTTGATACCGGGATGCGAAGCCGCCTGCTCAGACGCTGGCGGCGTTAATTGTTACAGCAGAGAAGCAACGCTTTCACGTACCTGGGCCGGCCATACGCCACACTGAACCTGACCAATGTGCGGTAATTGCAGCAACAGCATGGTCAGACGCGACTGCCCAATGCCGCCACCAATTGTCTGCGGCATTTCACCGCGCAGCAGCGCCTGGTGCCACTCCAGACTCAGGCGATCTTCATCACCGGTCAGAGACAGCTGGTGTTTCAGGGCGTCAGCATCCACACGGATCCCCATAGAAGACAGCTCAAACGCATCTTCCAGAACCGGGTTCCAGACCAGAATATCACCGTTCAGACCGGCGTGCCCCAGCTCGGACGCTGAACTCCAGTCATCATAATCGGGCGCACGTACGTCATGACGGTGACCGTCACTGAGCTTACCGCCGATCCCCACCAGGAATACCGCACCCAGCTCTTTAGCGATCGCACGTTCACGACCTTTTGCATCAAGATCCGGATAACGAGATAACAGCTCCTGGCTATGAACAAAGTGGATCTGCTCTGGCAGGAACGGTGCCAGACCAAACTCTTTGCTAACCGCAGCTTCGGTGGCCTTAATTCCCGCCCAGATAGCCTCTACCGTGCTTTTCAGAGTGGAGAATTGACGCTCACCGTCGCCCATCACGCGCTCCCAGTCCCACTGGTCAACGTACACTGAGTGCAATGGGGAGAGGCGATCTTCATCGGGACGCAGGGCTTTCATGTGCGTGTACAGCCCCTCGCCTGCGCTAAAGTCGTGTTGTCCTAACGTTTGACGCTTCCACTTCGCCAGTGAATGAACCACTTCGAATTGAGCGTCTGGCAATGCTTTAACCTTCACCTGCACCGCTTTCTCACAGCCCGACAAGTTATCCTGCGTGCCATCTCCAACGCGGCTGAGGATCGGCGCCTGAACTTCGATCAGGCCTAAACGCTCTTCCAGCTGGCGAGAAAAATGAGATTTTACGAAGCTAATTTGACGTTGTTTGGCAATGTAAGCGGTTTTCATTATGTGTACTCCTGTGTCCTGTTGCCTATGATTAAGCAACAGAATGGAGGTAATATTCAATAATCAACAAACAAAAAGCCGACTTCGATTTTGATTCGTTAAAAATTACGTCTAAAATAGAGGGAATCATTAATCTACATAAGAAAAACCTATGGAAAATTATCAGATCGACAATCTGGACCGCGGCATTCTTGACGCCTTAATGGAAAATGCTCGTACCGCCTACGCAGAATTAGCCAAACAGTTCGGCGTCAGCCCAGGAACAATTCACGTTCGCGTAGAAAAGATGAAGCAGGCGGGGATTATTACCGGCGCGCGGATTGATGTCAGTCCCAAACAATTGGGTTATGACGTCGGCTGCTTTATCGGCATCATCCTGAAAAGTGCGAAAGACTATCCGTCAGCGCTGGCCAGACTGGAAAGCCTCGATGAAGTGACCGAAGCGTATTACACCACCGGGCACTACAGCATCTTTATTAAGGTGATGTGCAAGTCGATCGACGCATTGCAGCAGGTACTTATCAACAAGATCCAAACAATTGACGAAATTCAGTCCACGGAAACGCTGATCGTCCTGCAAAACCCGATCATGCGCACCATCAAGCCATGATCGTTTTTTTTAATCCCCTATTTTTCCACAGGTAGATCCCAGCTCGCTCACAGCGTACAATACGCCCTCTTTATAAAGGTGGGCGATCATGGCAGACATCACTCTTATCAGCGGTAGTACGCTTGGCAGTGCGGAATATGTAGCAGAGCATCTGGCTGAAAAGCTGGACGACGCCGGTTTTTCCAGCGAAATACTGCATGGGCCAATGCTTGAAGAGGTTCCGACTGACGGGATCTGGCTGATTATCAGCTCCACGCACGGTGCGGGAGATATTCCTGACAACCTGCAGCCTTTATATGATGCGTTACGCGAGCAAAAGCCGGACCTGTCACTAGTGCGCTTTGGTGCAATCGGGATCGGCAGTCGTGAATATGACACCTTTTGCGGCGCAATCGACAAGCTGGAAGCCGAATTGAAGGCCTGTGGGGCAAAACAGATCGGCGAAACTCTCAGGATCAACGTGCTGGAACATGAAATTCCGGAAGATCCGGCTGAAATTTGGCTGGGATCGTGGCATCCGTTGCTCAGAGATTTGTAAAGATCGTACTTTTTTATGTGGATAACTCTGGTTAAAAGCTTGGATCAACCGGTAGTTATCCCAAGAACAACCGTTGTTCAGTTTTTGAGTTGTGTATAACCCTTCATTCTGATCCCAGCTTATACGGACCAGGATCACCGATCATTCACAGCTAATGATCCTCAGCAACCTGTTGATCTTACTTAAAGGATCGTCCTTATCCACAGAAAGGTGCGATCCTAATAAGAGATCACAATAAAACAGATCTCTAAATAAAAAGATCTTCTTTTTAATACCCAGGATCCCAGGTCTTTCTCCATCGACTAAAGTTGAGTAGAATCCACGGCCCGGGCTTCAATCCATTTTCACACCGCGTTATGCGAGGCAATTACCATGTTTTATCAGGATCCTTTTGACGTCATCATCATTGGCGGGGGTCATGCAGGCACCGAGGCCGCAATGGCCGCGGCGCGAATGGGTCAACAGACTCTGCTTTTGACACACAATATCGACACTCTGGGGCAGATGAGCTGCAACCCGGCGATCGGCGGTATTGGGAAGGGACACCTGGTAAAAGAAGTGGATGCGCTTGGTGGATTGATGGCAAAAGCGATCGACCACGCGGGTATCCAGTTTAGGATACTAAACGCAAGCAAAGGGCCAGCCGTTCGCGCTACCCGAGCTCAGGCCGATCGTGTGCTCTATCGTCAGGCGGTACGCACTGCGCTGGAGAATCAACCCAACCTGATGATCTTCCAGCAGGCGGTTGAAGATCTGATTGTCGAAAACGATCGCGTTGTGGGTGCAGTAACCCAAATGGGACTGAAGTTCCGTGCCAAAGCGGTCGTATTAACTGTGGGGACTTTCCTCGACGGCAAAATTCATATTGGTCTGGATAACTACAGCGGTGGCCGCGCTGGCGATCCGCCGTCCATCCCGCTGTCACGCCGTCTGCGTGAACTGCCGCTGCGCGTCAGCCGCCTGAAAACCGGTACACCGCCGCGTATCGATGCGCGCACGATTGATTTCAGCGTGCTCGGCCAGCAAAACAGCGATAACCCGATGCCGGTCTTCTCATTCCTGGGCGATGCTTCTCAACATCCGCGCCAGATGCCGTGTTACATCACGCATACCAATGAGAAAACCCATGACGTGATCCGCAATAACCTCGATCGTAGCCCAATGTACGCTGGCGTGATCGAAGGTATTGGCCCACGCTACTGCCCGTCGATCGAAGACAAAGTAATGCGCTTTGCCGATCGTAACCAGCATCAGATCTTCCTCGAACCGGAAGGACTGACCTCTAACGAAATTTACCCGAATGGCATCTCCACCAGCCTGCCGTTCGATGTGCAGATGCAAATTGTCCGCTCCATGCAGGGGATGGAAAATGCCAGAATCGTCCGCCCAGGCTACGCGATTGAGTATGATTTCTTCGATCCGCGTGACCTGAAACCTACTCTGGAAAGCAAATTCATCCAGGGTCTGTTCTTTGCGGGCCAGATTAACGGTACAACCGGTTATGAAGAAGCCGCCGCACAAGGCATGCTGGCAGGTCTGAACGCCGCACGCTTGTCTGCCGAAAAAGAGGGTTGGGCACCGCGTCGCGATCAGGCTTATCTTGGCGTGCTGGTGGACGACCTGTGTACGCTGGGTACCAAAGAACCGTACCGTATGTTCACATCTCGCGCTGAATACCGTTTGATGCTGCGTGAAGATAACGCCGACCTGCGTCTGACCGAAATTGGTCGTGAACTGGGTCTGGTGGACGATGAGCGCTGGGCTCGCTTCAACGAGAAACTGGAGCGTATCGAACAGGAACGCCAACGTCTTAAATCAACCTGGGTGAATCCGTTAGCGGAGTCCGCAGCAGAAGTGAATGCTCACCTGGCTACACCTCTGTCCCGTGAAGCGAGCGGTGAAGATCTGCTGCGTCGCCCGGATATGACCTATGCTCAGTTGACCTCTTTATCTGCGTTCGCACCCGCGCTTGATGATGCTCAGGCCGCAGAGCAGGTTGAGATTCAGGTGAAATACGAAGGGTATATTGCCCGTCAGCTGGAAGAAATTGAAAGACAACAGCGCAATGAAAACACCCTGTTGCCTGCAACGCTGGATTATCGCCAGGTCTCTGGCTTGTCGAATGAAGTTATCGCTAAGCTGAACGATCACAAACCCGTCTCGATCGGTCAGGCATCGCGTATTTCCGGCATAACGCCTGCCGCCATCTCCATTCTGCTGGTATGGCTGAAAAAACAAGGTATGCTGCGCCGCAGCGCTTGATAACACTATTTTGGCGGGGGCGCTTCGCTTGCCCGCCGTACAAATTTGTAGGCCCGATAAGCGAAAGCGCATCGGGCATTTGATTATTAACAGGTAACGACCGTGCTCAACAAACTCTCTCGTCTGCTGGCTGATGCCGGTATTTCTCTTACCGATCACCAGAAAAATCAGCTGATTGCGTATGTCGATATGCTGCACAAATGGAACAAAGCGTACAACCTGACGTCGGTGCGGGATCCCAACGAAATGCTGGTACGCCATATTCTGGACAGCATTGTCGTTGCACCGTATCTGAAGGGTGAGCGTTTTATCGATGTAGGTACGGGACCTGGCCTGCCGGGAATTCCGCTCTCTATCGTGCGTCCAGAAGTGCATTTCACACTGCTCGATAGCCTGGGAAAACGTGTTCGTTTCTTGCGTCAGGTGCAGCATGAGCTTGCGCTTACTAACATCACTCCAGTGCAAAGCCGAGTTGAAGAATTTCCTTCAGAACCGCCGTTTGATGGGGTGATTAGCCGTGCTTTCGCTTCACTCAATGATATGGTGAGCTGGTGTCACCATTTGCCGGGCCAGAATGGGCGTTTTTATGCGCTAAAAGGGCAGTTGCCTGCAGATGAAATTGATTCGCTGCCAGCAGAATTCAGCGTTGAGTCCGTCGAAAAATTACGCGTTCCGCAGTTGGATGGTGAACGTCATTTGGTGGTTATTAAGCCAAACAAAATTTAATTTTTATCAAAAAAAATAGAGAAAAAACGGCTTTTCAGGTGTTAAAAGTCATAGGTAATAGTGTGGTTAAATGTCGTTACATTTCACTAGTGCCTTACGGTTTTGCATCATAACTATAACGTACCGTTTTTTGTTAAAAGCGAAACAAGTCAGCTGTGAAAATATCAGTCTGCTAAAAATAGAACGTAAGAATCACCGTTCGTGTTAATTTTTTATTATAAATGTCAATGAGCGGTTTTTTTGTTGTTAGGCGTTGTTTTTGAAATAGTGGCTATTTTTACGCTTAAATATCAAAAAGATGAAAAGGCATCAATTGCCACGTAAATAAATTATGCGAAGGTGAATATGTTCAATATGTGATCTGGTGCACGCTTTGACGCCAGTGTTTTCGCGGCATTTGCAGTTTTGCATGATCGTTCACAGTTTGCCTAAAAGTAATAAATGTGGGTCAGCGAAAAATATTTAAACATTTATTCACTTTTTAGCTACTTATTGTTTGAAATCACGAAGGCGCACCGTATAATTTGTCCGCTTTTTGATGCTTGACTCTAAGCCATAAAGAACGTTTTATACGACACGCGGCATACCTCGAAGGGAGCAGGAGTAAAAACGTGATGTCTATGTCGCTCTTGAGTCGAAACGTTGCTCGTAAGCTTTTGCTCACACAGCTTCTGGTTGTAATAGCAAGTGGATTGCTGTTTAGCCTCAAAGACCCTTTCTGGGGCATCTCCGCGTTGTGTGGAGGATTGGCAGTGTTACTGCCTAATGTGTTGTTTATGATATTTGCCTGGCGTCACCAGGTACATACACCAGCGAAGGGCCGAGTAGCCTGGTCGTTCGCTTTCGGCGAAGCCTTCAAGGTATTAGCGATGCTGGTGTTGTTGGTGGTGGCGTTGGCTGTTTTGAAAGCGGTATTCATGCCGCTGATCGTTACGTGGGTTTTGGTGCTGGTGGTTCAGATACTGGCGCCGGCTGTAATTAACAACAAAGGGTAAAGGCATCATGGCTTCAGAAAATATGACGCCGCAGGATTACATAGGACACCATCTGAATAACCTTCAGTTGGACCTACGTACATTCTCGCTGGTGGATCCGCACAACCCCCCAGCCACCTTCTGGACGCTCAATATTGACTCCATTTTCTTCTCGGTGGTTCTGGGTCTGTTGTTCCTGCTTATGTTCCGTAGCGTAGCCAAAAAGGCGACCAGCGGCGTACCAGGTAAATTTCAGACCGCGATTGAGCTGGTAATCGGCTTTGTGCATGGTAGCGTGAAAGACATGTACCATGGCAAAAGCAAGCTGATTGCTCCGCTGGCCCTGACGATTTTCGTCTGGGTATTCCTGATGAACTTGATGGATTTGCTGCCTATCGACCTGCTGCCGTACATCGGTGAGCATATCTTTGGCCTACCGGCTCTGCGTGTGGTTCCGTCTGCTGACGTGAACATCACCCTGTCGATGGCGCTGGGCGTATTTATCCTCATTCTGTTCTACAGCATCAAAATGAAAGGCATCGGTGGCTTCGCGAAAGAGTTGACGCTGCAGCCGTTCAATCACTGGGCGTTCATCCCTGTCAACTTAATCCTTGAAGGGGTAAGCCTGCTGTCCAAACCAATCTCTCTTGGTCTGCGACTGTTCGGCAACATGTATGCCGGTGAGCTGATTTTCATTCTGATTGCTGGTCTGTTGCCGTGGTGGTCACAGTGGATCCTGAATGTGCCTTGGGCCATTTTCCACATACTGATTATCACGCTGCAAGCCTTCATATTTATGGTTCTGACGATTGTCTATCTGTCGATGGCATCTGAAGAGCATTAATTTACCAACACTACTACGTTTTAACTGAAACAAACTGGAGACTGTCATGGAAAACCTGAATATGGATCTGCTGTACATTGCTGCCGCTGTGATGATGGGTCTGGCGGCAATCGGTGCTGCGATCGGTATCGGCATCCTCGGGGGTAAATTCCTGGAAGGCGCAGCGCGTCAACCGGATCTGATTCCTCTGCTGCGTACTCAGTTCTTTATCGTTATGGGTCTGGTGGATGCAATCCCAATGATCGCTGTAGGTCTGGGTCTGTACGTGATGTTTGCTGTCGCGTAGTAAGCGTTGCTTGAATTAAGAGCAATATCAGAACGTTAACTAGATAGAGGCATTGTGCTGTGAATCTTAACGCAACAATCCTCGGCCAGGCCATCGCGTTTGTCCTGTTCGTTCTGTTCTGCATGAAGTACGTATGGCCGCCATTAATGGCTGCCATCGAAAAACGTCAAAAAGAAATTGCTGACGGCCTTGCTTCTGCAGAACGAGCACATAAGGATCTTGACCTTGCAAAGGCCAGCGCGACCGACCAGCTGAAAAAAGCGAAGGCGGAAGCTCAGGTAATCATCGAGCAGGCGAACAAACGCCGTGCTCAGATCCTGGACGAAGCTAAAACTGAAGCAGAGCAGGAACGTACTAAAATCGTGGCACAGGCGCAGGCGGAAATTGACGCCGAGCGTAAACGTGCTCGCGAAGAGCTGCGTAAGCAAGTTGCTATCCTGGCTGTTGCTGGCGCCGAGAAGATCATCGAACGTTCCGTGGATGAAGCTGCTAATAGCGACATCGTGGACAAACTTGTCGCTGAACTGTAAGGAGGGAGGGGCTGATGTCTGAATTTATTACGGTAGCTCGCCCCTACGCCAAAGCAGCTTTTGACTTTGCCGTTGAGCACCAAAGCATTGACCGTTGGCAGGATATGTTGACGTTCGCCGCTGAGGTGACAAAAAACGAACAAATGGCAGAGCTTCTCTCTGGCGCGCTGGCGCCGGAAACGCTCGCTGAGTCGTTTATCGCCGTGTGCGGTGAGCAGCTGGACGAAAGCGGCCAAAACCTGATTAGGGTTATGGCTGAAAATAACCGTCTGAATGCGCTCCCGGATGTTCTTGAGCAGTTTATTCACCTGCGTGCAGCCAGTGAGGCTATCTCTGAGGTAGAAGTCACTTCTGCCAATGCACTGAGTGATGAACAGCTTACGAAGATTAGTGCTGCGATGGAAAAACGTCTGTCACGCAAAGTTAAGCTGAATTGCAAAATCGATAAGTCTGTAATGGCAGGCGTAATCATCCGAGCGGGTGATATGGTCATTGATGGCAGCGTACGCGGCCGTCTTGAGCGCCTTGCAGACGTCTTGCAGTCTTAAGGGGACTGGAGCATGCAACTGAATTCCACCGAAATCAGCGAACTGATCAAGCAGCGCATTGCTCAGTTCAGTGTTGTGAGCGAAGCTCATAACGAAGGTACTATTGTTTCTGTAAGTGACGGTGTTATCCGCATTCACGGCCTGGCCGATTGTATGCAGGGTGAGATGATTTCCCTGCCGGGTAACCGTTACGCTATCGCACTGAACCTGGAGCGCGACTCCGTAGGTGCAGTTGTGATGGGTCCATACGCTGACCTCGCCGAAGGCATGAAGGTTAAGTGTACGGGTCGTATTCTGGAAGTTCCGGTTGGCCGTGGCCTGCTGGGTCGTGTGGTGAACACTCTGGGTTCCCCGATTGACGGTAAAGGTCCGGTTGATAACGATGGCTTCTCGCCAATCGAAGTTATCGCACCAGGCGTAATCGAACGTCAGTCCGTCGACCAGCCAGTACAGACCGGTTATAAATCTGTTGATGCCATGATCCCAATCGGTCGTGGCCAGCGTGAGCTGATCATCGGTGACCGTCAGACAGGTAAAACTGCGATGGCAATCGATGCCATCATCAACCAGCGTGATTCCGGCATCAAATGTGTGTACGTGGCTATCGGCCAGAAAGCGTCCACCATTTCCAACGTGGTTCGTAAACTGGAAGAACACGGCGCACTGTCCAACACCATCGTTGTTGTGGCGACCGCGTCTGAATCTGCTGCACTGCAATACCTGGCACCATATGCCGGTTGCGCAATGGGCGAATACTTCCGTGACCGCGGTGAAGATGCACTGATCGTTTACGATGACCTGTCTAAACAGGCCGTTGCTTACCGTCAGGTTTCCCTGCTGCTGCGTCGTCCGCCAGGACGTGAAGCATTCCCGGGCGACGTATTTTACCTCCACTCCCGTCTGCTGGAACGCGCATCCCGCGTAAACGCGGAATACGTTGAGAAGTTCACCAATGGTGAAGTTAAAGGTAAAACCGGCTCCCTGACCGCTCTGCCGATTATCGAAACCCAGGCGGGTGACGTTTCTGCGTTCGTTCCGACCAACGTAATTTCCATTACCGATGGTCAGATCTTCCTGGAAACTAACCTGTTTAACTCCGGTATTCGTCCGGCAGTTAACCCGGGTATCTCCGTATCTCGTGTTGGTGGTGCAGCGCAGACCAAGATCATCAAGAAACTGTCCGGTGGTATTCGTACCGCTCTGGCACAGTATCGTGAACTGGCAGCGTTTTCTCAGTTCGCTTCCGACCTGGATGAAGCTACTCGTAAGCAGCTGAGCCATGGTCAGAAAGTAACTGAACTGCTGAAGCAGAAACAGTATGCGCCAATGTCTGTTGCACAGCAGGGTGTGGTGCTGTTTGCGGCTGAACGCGGTTACCTCGAAGATGTGGAACTGGCGAAAATCGGTAGCTTCGAAGCCGCTCTGCTGGCTTACGTTGACCGTGACCACGCTCCGCTGATGCAAGAGATCAACCAGTCCGGTGGCTATAACGATGAAATCGAAGGCAAGCTGAAAGCTATCCTCGATTCCTTCAAGGCAACCCAGTCCTGGTAACGTCTGGCGGTCTGCTTTAGGGCGGACCGCAAGGCATTGAGGAGAAGCTCATGGCCGGCGCAAAAGAGATACGTAGTAAGATCGCAAGCGTCCAGAACACGCAGAAGATCACTAAAGCGATGGAGATGGTCGCCGCTTCCAAAATGCGTAAATCGCAGGATCGCATGGCGGCCAGCCGTCCTTATGCAGAGACCATGCGCAAAGTGATTGGTCACCTTGCGAATGGTAATCTGGAATATAAGCACCCTTACCTGGAAGAACGCGACGTTAAACGCGTGGGCTACCTGGTGGTGTCGACCGACCGTGGTCTGTGTGGTGGCTTGAACATTAACCTGTTCAAAAAGCTGCTGGCGGATATGAAAACATGGTCCGATAAAGGCGTTCAGTGCGATATCGCAATGATTGGCTCTAAGGGCGTGTCTTTCTTTAACTCCGTTGGCGGAAACGTGATCGCTCAGGTAACCGGCATGGGGGATAACCCTTCCCTGTCCGAACTGATCGGTCCGGTTAAAGTGATGCTGCAGGCCTACGATGAAGGTCGTCTGGACAAACTGTACGTTGTCAGCAACAAATTTATTAACACCATGTCTCAGACGCCAACCATCACTCAACTGCTGCCTCTGCCGGCATCAGATGATGATGAATTGAAGCGTAAATCTTGGGATTACCTGTATGAGCCAGACCCGAAAGCGCTGCTGGATACCTTGCTGCGTCGTTATGTCGAGTCTCAGGTTTATCAGGGCGTGGTAGAAAACCTGGCCAGCGAGCAGGCCGCACGTATGGTGGCGATGAAAGCCGCGACCGACAATGGCGGCAGCCTGATTAAAGAGCTGCAGTTGGTATACAACAAAGCTCGTCAGGCCAGCATTACTCAGGAACTCACCGAAATCGTCGGTGGTGCATCCGCGGTATAACCAGGTTAATTCGTAGAGGATTCAAGATGGCTACTGGAAAAATTGTCCAGGTAATCGGCGCCGTGGTTGACGTCGAATTCCCTCAGGATGCCGTACCGCGCGTGTACGATGCTCTTGAGGTTATGAATGGTAAAGAGAGCCTGGTGCTGGAAGTTCAGCAGCAGCTCGGCGGCGGTATCGTACGTACCATCGCCATGGGTTCTTCCGACGGTCTGCGTCGTGGTCTGGAAGTTAAAGACCTCGAACACCCGATCGAAGTCCCGGTAGGTAAAGCAACCCTGGGTCGTATCATGAACGTCCTGGGTCACCCGATCGACATGAAAGGCGATATCGGTGAAGAAGAGCGTTGGGCTATCCACCGCGCAGCACCTTCCTACGAAGAGCTGTCCAGCTCTCAGGAACTGCTGGAAACCGGCATCAAAGTTATCGACCTGATGTGTCCGTTCGCTAAGGGCGGTAAAGTCGGTCTGTTCGGTGGTGCGGGTGTAGGTAAAACCGTAAACATGATGGAGCTGATCCGTAACATCGCGATCGAACACTCCGGTTACTCCGTGTTTGCGGGCGTAGGTGAACGTACTCGTGAGGGTAACGACTTCTACCACGAAATGACCGACTCCAACGTACTGGACAAAGTGTCCCTGGTATATGGCCAGATGAACGAGCCGCCGGGAAACCGTCTGCGCGTTGCACTGACCGGTCTGACCATGGCTGAGAAGTTCCGTGACGAAGGTCGTGACGTTCTGCTGTTCGTTGATAACATCTACCGTTACACCCTGGCCGGTACAGAAGTATCTGCACTGCTGGGTCGTATGCCATCAGCGGTAGGCTACCAGCCGACCCTGGCGGAAGAGATGGGTGTTCTTCAGGAACGTATCACCTCTACCAAAACCGGTTCTATCACCTCCGTTCAGGCGGTATACGTACCTGCGGATGACTTGACTGACCCGTCCCCAGCAACCACCTTTGCTCACTTGGATGCAACCGTGGTACTGAGCCGTCAGATCGCTTCTCTGGGTATCTACCCGGCAGTTGACCCGCTGGACTCCACCAGCCGTCAGTTGGATCCGCTGGTTGTTGGTCAGGAACACTACGACACAGCGCGTGGCGTACAGTCCCTGCTGCAGCGTTATCAGGAACTGAAAGACATCATCGCCATCCTGGGTATGGATGAACTGTCTGAAGAAGATAAACTGGTGGTAGCACGTGCGCGTAAGATCCAGCGCTTCCTGTCCCAGCCGTTCTTCGTTGCGGAAGTATTCACCGGTTCTCCGGGTAAATACGTTTCCCTGAAAGACACCATCCGTGGCTTTAAAGGCATCATGGAAGGCGAATACGACCACCTGCCAGAGCAGGCGTTCTACATGGTTGGTTCTATCGACGAAGCCGTGGAAAAAGCCAAAAAACTTTAACGCCTTAATCGGAGGGTGATATGGCAATGACTTACCACCTGGACGTCGTCAGCGCAGAGCAACAAATGTTCTCTGGTCTGGTCGAGAAAATCCAGGTAACGGGTAGTGAAGGTGAACTGGGTATTTTCCCGGGTCACGCACCGCTGCTCACCGCCATTAAGCCTGGTATGATCCGCATCGTTAAACAGTTCGGTCATGAAGAGTTTATCTATCTGTCCGGCGGCATTCTCGAAGTGCAGCCTGGCAGCGTGACCGTACTGGCTGATACCGCGATTCGCGGACAGGATCTCGATGAAGCGAGAGCCCTGGAAGCGAAGCGTAAGGCTGAAGAGCACATTAAGAGCTCTCATGGTGACGTGGATTACGCTCAGGCATCTGCGGAACTGGCCAAAGCGATCGCGAAACTGCGCGTTATCGAGTTGACCAAAAAAGCGATGTAACACCGGCTTGAAAAGCACAAAGGCCAGTCTGGTTTCCAGGCTGGCTTTTTTTATGGATTTGTTTCAGTAAAAGTGGAACTAAAAAGCTGTTTTATTATTTTGTGATTTACATCACAAAAATATTGATCGGTTAAAAAATGAGGCGTAAACTCTTTTTTGTGTGATGTGTGTCACAAAATTAATTCAGATAAAAACAGGATACCAACATGAAATTGTTTAACAAAATCATCGCCCTTTTCAGCAGCATGGACGTTTAGTCTTCCCTTAACTGCTCTGTGGCGCGATGCTTCATACGGTTACCTGCTCGCGCCATCTGTTAATAAATTCCCCTCCCCCGTATTATCATTTGTACTCTTTCCTTTTAAAACTGTATTTCTCCTGTCTGTTTTCTCTGCTTCTCACTGAATCATATTAATAAAATTGTATTTTTCTTTTGTAGCTCTTTATTCATGCAGTAAAAAAATAGCAAAAACATTAACCTAAGGCTTTAATAAAAGCAGACTCCTGGTTTTTGGGAGACAAAAGACGCCGAAATAGATGAAAATAGACAGTTATCAGAGGGGAAATTTCCCCGATTGAACGTTTTATCTTCGGTCCATTTCACGCTGAAAAAAATGTAGTATTTTCAATGTGAAACGGTATAAATTCGTTCTCAAATTACAGTCAGGACGTGTATGTTGAATAATGCTATGAGCGTCGTGATCCTTGCCGCAGGCAAAGGCACGCGTATGTATTCCGATCTCCCTAAAGTGCTGCATACCCTCGCAGGAAAACCGATGGTTCAGCATGTCATTGATGCTGCTAATGAATTAGGTGCGACTCACGTACATCTGGTCTACGGGCACGGTGGTGATTTGCTCAAGCAGACGCTGAAAGATGGCAATCTAAACTGGGTTTTGCAGGCAGAGCAGTTGGGCACCGGCCATGCAATGCAGCAGGCAGCGCCATTCTTTGGTGATGACGAAGACATTTTAATGCTCTATGGCGATGTGCCGCTGATCTCTACCGATACCTTGCGTCGCCTGCGTGAAGCCAAACCGCAGGGTGGCATTGGCTTGTTAACGGTAAAACTGGACGACCCGTCCGGTTATGGGCGTATTACGCGTGAAAACGGTAACGTCACCGGTATCGTTGAGCATAAAGATGCAACCGACGAGCAGCGGCAAATCCAGGAAATCAACACCGGTATTCTGATTGCCAATGGCGCAGACATGAAACGCTGGCTGTCCAAACTGACTAATAACAATGTGCAGGGTGAATACTACATCACCGATATCATTGCGATGGCATACCAGGAAGGGCGCGAAATTGCTGCGGTACATCCGGCACGTATTAGCGAAACGGAAGGGGTGAATAACCGTCTTCAGTTATCCCGTCTGGAGCGCGTGTATCAGTCCGAGCAGGCAGAAAAACTGCTGTTAGCGGGCGTGATGCTGCGCGATCCTGCACGTTTTGATCTTCGCGGTACGCTTATTCACGGGCGCGATGTTGAAATTGATACTAACGTTATCATTGAAGGTAACGTAACCGTTGGGGATCGCGTCAAGATTGGCGCTGGCTGTATCATCAAAAACAGCGTGATTGGTGAGGGGTGTGAGCTTAGCCCGTACAGTGTGGTGGAAGATGCCCATCTGGAAGCCGCTTGCACCATCGGTCCATTCGCGCGTCTGCGCCCGGGTGCAGAGCTGCAGGAAGGCGCACACGTGGGTAACTTCGTCGAAATGAAAAAAGCGCGTCTGGGTAAAGGCTCTAAAGCTGGTCATTTGACCTATCTGGGCGATGCGGAAATTGGCGATAACGTGAATATCGGCGCGGGTACGATCACCTGTAACTACGATGGTGCCAATAAGTTTAAAACCATTATTGGTGATGATGTGTTTGTGGGTTCTGATACTCAGCTGGTGGCACCTGTCACCGTGGGTAAAGGTGCGACGATTGCAGCAGGAACCACCGTAACGCGTAATGTCGCTGATAACGAATTGGTATTAAGCCGTGTACCTCAGGTCCATAAACAGGGCTGGCAGCGTCCGGTGAAGAAGAAGTAATTTATTTTTGCCGGATGGCGGCTTTGCCTTATCCGGCCTACGTGCGGTGACGTTCTGTAGGCCTGATAAGCGTGAGCGCCATCAGGCAGACAAGAGATGAGGGGATAATATAATCCTCCGCTCAACAAGCAGTACCTATAAAAATAACCCCACTCTCTACAAGGCTCGGGGCGCCCGGAATACGGGTATCAGGTTGACCGACAACGACAGGCACAATGCCTAAATTCGGAATCAAAAAATATGTGTGGAATTGTTGGCGCTATCGCGCAGCGTGATGTAGCTGAAATCCTTCTCGAAGGTTTACGTCGTCTGGAATATCGTGGTTATGACTCTGCTGGTCTGGCCGTTGTCGATGCTGAAGGCAACATGACCCGTCTGCGTCGTTTGGGTAAAGTGCAGATGCTGACTGCTGCTGCGGAAGAACATCCGCTGCATGGTGGTACTGGTATTGCTCACACCCGCTGGGCGACACACGGTGAACCTTCAGAAGCGAACGCGCATCCCCATGTTTCTGAACACATTGTTGTGGTGCATAACGGCATCATTGAAAACCATGAACCACTGCGTGAGCTGTTGAAAACGCGTGGCTACACCTTTGTTTCTGAAACCGACACCGAAGTGATTGCTCACCTGGTGCACTGGGAGCTGGAACAGGGTGGTACGCTGCGTGAAGCCGTGCTGCGCACTATTCCGCAGCTGCGCGGTGCCTACGGCACGGTGATCATGGATACCCGTAACCCGGAAACCCTGCTGGCGGCCCGTTCTGGCAGCCCGCTGGTGATTGGTCTGGGTATGGGTGAGAACTTTATTGCTTCCGATCAGCTGGCACTGCTGCCGGTAACCCGTCGCTTCATCTTCCTGGAAGAGGGCGACATCGCGGAAGTAACCCGTCGTTCGGTCTCTATTTTCGACAAGTCTGGCGCGGAAGTGAAACGTCAGGATATCGAATCTAATCTGCAATACGATGCGGGCGAAAAAGGTATTTATCGCCACTACATGCAGAAAGAGATCTACGAACAGCCGAACGCAATTAAAAACACGCTGACCGGCCGTATCAGCCACGGTGAAGTGGATTTAAGCGAGCTGGGTTCGCATGCCAACGAGCTGCTGTCTCAGGTTGAGCATATCCAGATTATCGCCTGCGGTACGTCGTACAACTCCGGTATGGTGTCCCGCTACTGGTTTGAATCGCTGGCTGGCATTCCTTGTGATGTCGAAATTGCTTCCGAATTCCGCTATCGCAAATCCGCCGTGCGTCGTAACAGCCTGATGATCACCCTTTCCCAGTCTGGTGAAACGGCAGATACCCTGGCGGGTCTGCGCTTATCCAAAGAGTTGGGCTATCTGGGCTCGCTGGCTATTTGTAACGTACCGGGCTCTTCTCTGGTGCGCGAATCCGACCTGGCGATGATGACCAATGCCGGTACCGAAATCGGCGTGGCCTCCACGAAAGCATTTACCACTCAGCTGACCGTTCTGCTGATGCTGGTGGCGAAACTGTCTCGTCTGAAAGGCCTGGATGTGGCTATTGAGCAGGAAATCGTTCACGGTCTGCAGGCGCTGCCGAGCCGTATTGAGCAGATGCTGTCTCAGGACAAACGCATTGCCGCTCTGGCTGAAGGATTCTCTGATAAACACCATGCGCTGTTCCTGGGCCGCGGCGATCAGTACCCGATTGCGCTGGAAGGTGCGCTGAAGCTGAAAGAGATCTCTTATATTCACGCTGAAGCTTATGCCGCAGGCGAGCTGAAACACGGTCCGCTGGCGCTGATTGATGCCGATATGCCGGTTATCGTGGTTGCGCCGAACAACGAACTGCTGGAAAAACTGAAGTCCAACATTGAAGAAGTTCGCGCCCGTGGCGGTCAGCTGTACGTCTTTGCTGACCAGGATGCTGGCTTTACCAGCAGCGAAAACATGCACATCATTGAGATGCCGCATGTGGAAGAGGTGATTGCACCGATCTTCTATACCGTTCCGCTGCAGTTGCTGGCGTATCATGTGGCGCTGATTAAAGGCACCGACGTGGATCAGCCGCGTAACCTGGCGAAGTCGGTTACCGTAGAGTAATCCGTACCTAACTGAACTGAAAATGCCCTGCTATAAGCGGGGCATTTTTTTAAACTTGTTCTGTTTTTAATCAATTATCCCGCCTGTTTTATGTGACAAACCGTCATCTTCAGCTACTGTTTGCAGTGTCATAAAAAGAAAATTTTAGCGAAATGTTATTGTCATGGTAATGGTTAACGTTTTGTTTTAAATGTATTTTTAGGTAAATAACTTCTCGTATTTTTCATTGTCATAAAACTGTCATATTTCGTACATTTAACTGTCACCTGTTTGTCCTATTTTGCTCACAGTAGCAACTCAAACAACGATTTACGAAAACCGTGCAGGAGACATTATGAAAGTTATGCGTACCACTGTCGCAACTGTTGTCGCCGCGACCTTATCCATGAGCGCGTTCTCTGCGTTTGCAGCAGCGAGCCTGACAGGTGCAGGTGCAACCTTCCCTGCGCCAGTGTATGCCAAATGGGCAGATACCTATCAGAAAGAGACCGGTAGCAAAGTAAACTACCAGGGTATCGGCTCCTCCGGTGGTGTAAAACAAATTACGGCCAATACCGTTGATTTCGGCGCTTCTGATGCCCCGCTGTCTGACGAGAAACTGGCACAAGAAGGCCTGTTCCAGTTCCCGACCGTTATCGGCGGTGTGGTGCTGGCGGTGAATATCCCTGGACTGAAATCCGGCGAGCTGGTGCTTGATGGTAAAACGCTGGGCGACATCTACCTCGGTAAAATTAAGAAGTGGGATGACGAAGCCATCACCAAACTGAACCCAGGTCTGAAGCTGCCTTCGCAGAATATCGCTGTTGTGCGCCGCGCTGATGGTTCCGGTACTTCCTTCGTCTTCACTAGCTACCTGGCGAAAGTGAACGAAGAGTGGAAATCTAAAATTGGTTCTGGCTCTACCGTAAACTGGCCGACCGGTCTGGGCGGTAAAGGTAACGACGGTATCGCCGCGTTCGTACAGCGTCTGCCGGGTTCTATCGGTTACGTTGAGTACGCTTACGCTAAGCAGAACAACCTGGCGTACACCAAGCTGGTCTCTGCTGATGGTAAACCGGTAAGCCCGACCGAAGAAAACTTTGCCAACGCCGCTAAAGGCGCTGACTGGAGCAAAACTTTCGCTCAGGATCTGACTAACCAGAAAGGTGACGATGCGTGGCCAATCACTTCCACCACCTTCATCCTCGTCCATAAAGAGCAGAAGAAGCCTGAGCAGGGCGTTGAAGTGCTGAAATTCTTCGACTGGGCATACAAAAATGGTGGCAAACAGGCTAATGACCTGGATTACGCCAGCCTGCCGGACAGCGTGGTTGAGCAGATTCGTGCTGCATGGAAGACCAACGTGAAAGACAGCAGCGGTAAAGCGCTGTACTAATAGAATATCTTTAACGAGTTGGCGGATGGCGCTACGCTTATCCGCCCTACAGTTCCGACTGTAGGCCCAATTTGTAGGCCGGATAAGCGTAGCGCCATCCGGCAGGGCAATTTCGTAAACGCGTTTAACTTAAAGAGTGATTTATGGCTGCAACCAAGCCTGCTTTTAACCCACCGGGTAAAAAGGGTGACATGATATTCAGCGCGCTGGTAAAACTGGCTGCGCTGATTGTGCTATTGATGTTGGGTGGCATTATTGTCTCTCTGGTTATCTCCTCCTGGCCAAGCATTCAGAAATTTGGTTTCTCCTTTTTGTGGACCAAAGACTGGGATGCGCCGAACGATATCTACGGCGCGCTGGTACCGATTTACGGTACGCTGGTCACCTCGTTTATTGCATTGCTGATTGCCGTTCCGGTGAGTTTCGGCATTGCGTTATTCCTGACGGAACTTGCACCTGGCTGGCTGCGTCGCCCGTTGGGTATCGCTATTGAACTGCTGGCAGCAATTCCGAGTATCGTATACGGCATGTGGGGCCTGTTTATCTTTGCCCCGCTGTTTGCGACGTACTTCCAGGAGCCGGTCGGAAACATCCTTTCCAACATTCCGTTTGTTGGCGCACTGTTTGCTGGCCCGGCGTTTGGTATCGGTATTCTGGCGGCTGGTGTGATCCTCGCTATCATGATCATTCCGTACATTGCTGCGGTTATGCGTGATGTGTTCGAACAAACGCCGGTGCTTATGAAAGAGTCAGCCTACGGCATCGGCTGTACCACCTGGGAAGTTATCTGGCGTATCGTCCTGCCGTTCACCAAAAATGGTGTGATCGGTGGTGTGATGCTGGGTCTGGGCCGCGCGCTGGGTGAAACCATGGCGGTGACCTTTATCATTGGTAACACCTACCAGCTCGATAGCGCCTCGCTGTACATGCCGGGCAACAGTATTACCTCTGCGCTGGCGAATGAATTTGCCGAAGCGGAATCGGGGCTGCACGTTGCTGCGTTGATGGAACTGGGTCTGATTCTGTTTGTGATCACCTTCATCGTACTGGCGGCGTCTAAGTTCATGATCATGCGCCTTGCGAAGAACGAGGGGGCACGCTAATGGCTACGCTTGAAATGCAAAACACCACTGCGCTGGCGGAGTCCCGCCGTAAAATGCAGGCACGTCGCCGTCTGAAGAACCGCATCGCGCTGACGCTCTCTATGGCGACCATGGCGTTCGGTCTGTTCTGGCTCATTTGGATCCTGATGTCCACGATCACCCGTGGTATTGACGGTATGTCGCTGGCGCTGTTCACCGAAATGACGCCTCCGCCGAATACAGCGGGTGGTGGTCTGGCGAACGCCCTGGCCGGTAGCGGACTGTTAATTCTGTGGGCGACCGTGTTTGGTACTCCGCTTGGCATTATGGCGGGTATCTACCTGGCAGAGTACGGACGTAAGTCCTGGCTGGCTGAGGTTATCCGCTTTATCAATGACATTCTGCTGTCTGCGCCATCAATCGTAGTCGGTCTGTTCGTTTACACCATCGTGGTAGCAAAAATGGAGCACTTCTCTGGCTGGGCGGGCGTTATCGCGCTGGCGCTGCTGCAGGTGCCCATTGTTATCCGTACCACGGAGAACATGCTCAAGCTGGTGCCGGATAGCCTGCGTGAAGCTGCCTATGCACTGGGTACGCCGAAATGGAAGATGATTTCTGCGATCACCCTGAAGGCGTCTGTCTCGGGGATCATTACAGGTGTTCTGTTAGCGATTGCTCGTATCGCAGGTGAAACGGCTCCGCTGCTGTTTACGTCGCTCTCCAACCAGTTCTGGAGCACCGACATGATGCAGCCTATCGCCAACCTGCCGGTCACTATCTTTAAGTTTGCTATGAGCCCGTTTGCTGAGTGGCAGCAACTGGCCTGGGCCGGGGTACTGATTATTACCCTGTGCGTACTGCTGCTGAACATTCTGGCGCGCGTCATTTTCGCGAAGAAGAAACACGGTTAATTTTTACGGCGTGGCTGATGCGGCGCCGGATGAGGAAGAGATTGAAATGAGTATGGTTGATACTGCCCCGGGTAAGATTCAGGTTCGTGATTTGAACTTCTACTATGGCAAATTCCATGCCCTGAAGAACATCAACCTGGATATAGCTAAAAACCAGGTAACGGCGTTTATCGGGCCGTCAGGCTGTGGTAAATCGACGCTGCTGCGTACGTTCAACAAAATGTTTGAACTGTACCCGGAGCAGCGTGCGGAAGGTGAAATCCTGCTGGATGGCGACAATATTCTCACCAATACCCAGGATATCGCTCTGCTGCGTGCCAAAGTGGGCATGGTATTTCAGAAGCCGACGCCGTTCCCTATGTCCATCTACGACAACATTGCTTTTGGCGTACGTCTGTTTGAGAAACTCTCGCGTGCAGATATGGACGAGCGTGTGCAGTGGGCATTGACCAAGGCCGCATTGTGGAACGAAACCAAAGATAAATTACACCAGAGCGGGTACTCTCTCTCGGGTGGTCAGCAGCAGCGCCTGTGTATTGCGCGTGGTATCGCCATTCGCCCGGAAGTGCTTCTGCTTGATGAGCCATGTTCAGCGCTCGACCCTATTTCTACCGGGCGTATCGAAGAGCTGATCACTGAGCTAAAAGAGGATTACACCGTCGTTATCGTTACCCACAACATGCAGCAGGCTGCGCGTTGTTCCGATCACACGGCATTTATGTACCTGGGCGAGTTGATTGAGTTCAGCAACACGGACGATCTGTTCACCAAGCCCGCGAAGAAACAAACTGAAGATTACATCACCGGTCGTTACGGCTGATTCAGGAGCTTGTTGTGGATAACCTTAACCTTAATAAACATATTTCCGGCCAGTTCAATGCAGAGCTGGAAAGCATCCGTACCCAGGTGATGACCATGGGCGGCATGGTCGAGCAGCAGCTTTCTGATGCAATCACGGCGATGCACAACCAGGACAGCGAGCTGGCGAAGCGCGTCATTGAAGGCGATAAGAACGTTAACATGATGGAAGTGGCGATCGACGAAGCCTGCGTGCGTATCATCGCCAAGCGTCAACCGACAGCGAGCGACCTGCGTCTGGTGATGGCTATTATCAAAACCATCGCTGAGCTGGAACGTATTGGTGACGTGGCGGACAAAATTTGCCGTACCGCGCTGGAGAAGTTCTCGCAACAGCACCAGCCGCTGCTGGTAAGCCTGGAATCACTGGGCCGCCACACCGTACAAATGCTGCATGACGTGCTGGATGCGTTTGCGCGTATGGATCTGGACGAAGCAGTGCGTATTTATCGCGAAGATAAGAAAGTTGACCAGGAATATGAAGGCATCGTGCGTCAGCTGATGACTTATATGATGGAAGACCCACGTACCATTCCAAGCGTGCTGACCGCGCTGTTTTGCGCACGTTCCATCGAACGTATCGGTGACCGCTGCCAGAATATCTGCGAATATATCTTCTACTTCGTGAAGGGACAAGACTTCCGTCACGTGGGCGGGGATGAGCTGGATAAGCTGCTGGCGGGCAAAGATCCGAAGGAATAAGCAGCTTGTTGCGTGCGCCGGATTCCCCCGGCGTCGCTATTGTAGGCCGGATAAGGCGTTACGCCGCATCCGGCATTCTGCGCCATTCACCTGATGGCGCTTTGCTTATCGGGCCTACTGTTTATTCGACGATATTCCAACCCCGCGCCTTCCACAATTCCGGCAACTGTGCCAGATCGGTAAACGTCGTCACTTTTGGATGATCGATCGGTTTGTTATGCGGATCGGCGCAGAAGTAGAACACTTCCATCCCGGCGGCAATCCCCGCCTGCGCGCCTGCGCTGGAATCATCAACCAGAATGCAGTTCTCAACATTAACATCCATCGCTTTCGCTGCATGGAACATCAGGGCAGGATCGGGCTTCCAACGCTGAATATCGTAGCCGCTGAACAGTAAATCAGGGAAATGGTGCAACATGCCCAGCTTCCCCAGCGAATGCTGCATTTTGCTGACCGGACCGTTAGAGACCACACACATTGGTACGGCCATGCTGTCCAGTAGCGCATTGGCACCGGCAATCACCTCCAGTTCCGTATCGAACAGACGTGCGACCTCAGCGCGGTAAACCGGTTCTAAATCGGCTTTTGCCAGTTCGACACCGTGCTCTTCGTTGATAATGTCGATGATCTCGTACAGCTTTACCCCCTTGAAGCGTTTGAAAATTTCTTCAAGATCGAGCGTAATGCCAAACGCCTGGAACATGCTGACATACGCGCGAGAACAAATCACTTCACTGTCGACAAGGGTACCGTCACAGTCAAAAAATACGGCTTCTATCTGGGACATGTCATTTCCGTTTTAACAAGTTTAACGTTTTCGTAATGCATTATTGGGCGACGCAATCGTTGCCGTATAAGCAAAATCAATGAAAAAAGTTGCTCATAACCCAACCCTATTGTCGCATTTTGGTATAGGATAGCGACGAATTTTCCCTCCTTGTTCGGAAATTGATAATGAGTCAACAACACACAACCCAGGCTTCTGGCCAGGGGATGCTGGAACGCGTGTTCAAACTGCGCGAACATGGCACGACGGCACGGACCGAAGTGATCGCCGGTTTAACGACCTTCCTGACGATGGTGTATATCGTTTTTGTTAACCCGCAAATTCTTGGCGTGGCTGGCATGGATACCAGCGCTGTCTTTGTTACCACCTGCCTTATTGCTGCATTTGGTAGCATCCTGATGGGCCTGTTTGCCAACCTGCCGGTCGCACTTGCGCCTGCTATGGGCCTGAACGCATTCTTCGCTTTCGTGGTCGTTGGCGCGATGGGGCTGTCATGGCAGATTGGTATGGGCGCTATCTTCTGGGGCGCTGTTGGTCTGCTGCTGCTGACGATTTTCCGCGTTCGTTACTGGATGATTGCCAATATCCCGGTTAGCCTGCGTGTGGGGATCACCAGCGGTATTGGTCTGTTCATCGGCATGATGGGGCTGAAAAACGCCGGTGTTATCGTCGCCAACAAAGACACGCTGGTGTCTATCGGTAACCTGACGTCCCACAGCGTACTGCTCGGTATCCTGGGCTTCTTTATCATCGCGATTCTGGCGTCCCGTAACATTCACGCGGCGGTGCTGATTTCTATCATCGTAACCACGCTGCTGGGCTGGATGCTTGGCGATGTTCATTACAACGGTATCGTTTCTGCGCCACCGAGCGTGATGTCCGTTATCGGACATGTCGACCTGGCCGGTTCGTTTAACATTGGCCTGGCGGGTGTGATTTTCTCGTTCATGCTGGTTAACCTGTTCGACTCCTCCGGTACGCTGATTGGCGTTACGGATAAAGCCGGTCTGGCGGATGCGAAGGGCAAGTTCCCGCGCATGAAGCAAGCGCTGTATGTGGATAGCGTGTCGTCGGTTACCGGGGCGTTTATCGGGACTTCTTCCGTTACTGCGTATATCGAATCTTCTTCCGGGGTTTCGGTCGGTGGACGTACCGGTCTGACCGCCGTGGTCGTTGGTCTGCTGTTCCTGCTGGTTATCTTCCTGTCGCCGCTGGCGGGGATGGTACCGGGCTATGCAGCAGCAGGTGCGCTGATTTACGTTGGCGTCCTGATGACATCAAGCCTGTCGCGCGTGAAGTGGGATGACCTTACAGAAGCGGTTCCGGCGTTTATTACTGCCGTGATGATGCCATTTAGCTTCTCAATTACCGAAGGTATTGCGCTGGGCTTTATTTCTTACTGCGTGATGAAGATTGGTACCGGACGTTTCCGCGATCTCAGCCCGTGCGTCATCATTGTCGCGCTGCTGTTTGTGCTGAAGATTGTGTTTATCGACGCGCACTAATCGTTGTTTATTTGCCCATATATCAACAAGCCCGGCATATCGCCGGGCTTTTTCTTTTACGCTTTCACGCGCTGAATGTAGTCGCCAAATGCGGTCAATTGACCGGTCAGATGGTCCAGCGTGCTTTGGTCGATCACTTCACCTGTCTGCGGGTCTACTTTGTTCTGAATGACGCCGCCCATAAATTCCGGCTTGTTCATTACCATGGCATCGAGGAATACCAGGATCTGACGCAGATGATACTGGCAGCGCGCGCCACCAATAGCGCCCATAGAACTGGTCTGGATCAGCACCGGCTTACCCGATAATGGCTGATCGGGCAGGCGGGACAGCCAGTCAATGGCGTTCTTCAGTCCGCCCGGAACAGAATAGTTATATTCAGGAGTGACGATGACGACACCGTCAGCCTTTCTGATTTGCTCAGCCAGTGCTTCTACGATGGCCGGAAAACCCTCTTCCTGTTGGAGGTCGGCATCGTACAGAGGGATATCACCAATCGACGGCAGCGCGTTCACTTCCATTCCCGCTGGAGCAATCTTGGGCAGCGTACGGGCAACCATTCCATTAAACGAACCTTTGCGCAGACTTCCCAGTAACGTAACAACATTCAATGTTTCAGACATGGTGGCTCCTGTTTCATCATGAAGGTTAAATCAAAGCGTATGGCTCTTCGCTGCACATAATTGAGAGAACCGGATCAGACGACCCGTTGGCTCATTGGCGCGAGTCTGGATATCAGGCAAAATTTTCCAGTCCTGTTTACCATCAAACTCCCAAACTTTGAGTTTTTCAATGGTTGGCGTAACCGCAACTGACCACACCAGTACATCTTCCGCATCGCAAATGGCTTCAACCTGCGCCACATGGGCACATTTCAGGCGCCCTGCGCCGGGTAAAAGCTGGAGCTCGCGCGGATCGTCATTGCACACATCGCCAGTGAGTTTGAGTACGCTCTGGCGCAATGTAATGAGCTGCGCGCGTGCTTCGTTGGGGTCGTTTTGGTTATTGATCCACAGGTTTTCGTTACTGGAGAAGCGCCACGTTTCCGCTGAATTTGGATTGTGAAACCCGCGGGTGGCCCGCTGAAGTTCCATATCCAGGCCGCACGTTCCTTCAGTTGTTAGCACAACGCCGACGATATTCCCGGCATAGGAAATCGAAAAACCTGGCAGGTTCTTATCGCGAAAAACGGGCTTACCTTTGGCCTGAGTAACAATTTCGGGCAGCGTGCTGGTGCCGTAAAGCATAAACATCAGTTCAGCGAGAAGACTTCGGGAAGCCAGGAAACGTGTCCGGCGATGAGCGGGTAGATCTCTTGCTTCGATATGACATGGAGAAGGGAGGCGAGCTGAAACCAGGTGTCCCTCCGTAAGAATCCCTCTGGCAAAATGTGTCGCCATTTGTCGCTCCGTGATTAATGGTCCGTGATTATTACCAGAGTAACATTTACACGGCTTCCGGGCAGGCTTTGCTGCCCAAAAACTAAGCGAAAATGGGAGACATTACGCGATATTTACATTTCTGTTGCCAGAATGGTCGATTTAGCAACACCAAAACGAAGGATCGTCAGGAGATATCGCGATAAAGCGCCTTGATCGTGTCTTTTAGCCAGACGATCTTAGGATTGTGGCTGTTGCGTTTATGCCAAAGAAGAGTGAACGGTACGCGCATTTTTTCCAGTTGCGCCGTATCAAATGGCATCGGCCGTGCAACGAGTGGAAGCTGGTGGAGTTGGTTATAACGCTGGCAATAGACCGGTGCGGTGGCTATCAGCGCGTGATCCGGCTGCGCGGCCATAAACAGCGATTGCTCAAAACCGGGCAGACATAACGCGATATTGCGTGCGCGTCCCATTTCTTGCAGGACTTCATCCAGCGCCCATGTATCGCTTTGTTCCCAACTAATGCTGATGTGCGGATAGCGCAGAAAGGTGTCCAGATTCCACTCTTCCTGCAGTGCGGGATGATCTTCACGTAGCCAGACGCAGGGCAGATCGGAAAACAGCACTTCATGGTCGATCGACAATGGCAACAAACTCAGCAGTTCGCGCGAACGCGGATGGCTTTCGCGCCCGGTAAAGCCAATATCCACTTCACCGCGAATAATGGCATCCAGCGAATCATAGTCCCAGTTGCGTATTTTGATTGTCGCCTGGGGATAGCGCTGATAAATCTGCTGGGAGAGCGCATTGAACATGATCATTACTAACGGCGTTTCGGCCGCCAGATCAAACTTCAGCCCGCGTGGAGACTCATGGTGTGGCTTATCGAGCAACTGATTGCCCATCTGCATCCATTCAGCAAGGCTCTGCTCCATGCTGACCATCAGCGGCGTCGGTGATAGCCCCAGCGGGGTGTTCACAAACAAGGGATCGTCAAACCAGGTCCGCAGCTTCGACAGCGACTTACTGACCGCCGACGGTGTGACGTTCATCCGTTTGGCGGTTTTAGTGACGCTGCGTTCCTGCATCAACAGCTGCAGGCAGAGCAATAAATTAAGATCGAGACTGCTGAGGGATTTCTTCATGAGTTGGCGCGGACCGGTTAGGTGCAACAGTGATAATCAGCATGATACTCACTATGCTACAGCCAATCAGAATCCCGAACAGCATATTCAGCGCATCAAGGCCAAGAACCGCCGCCAGCCAAATCCACAGAGAGGAACCGCAAACCTGGGCAATACCTAATGCCGAGCTGGCGACGCCCGCGCGCAGCGAGAACGGCCCAAGCGCCTGGCTCATCGCAACACCGAAGCCGACCGAGAATCCGGCGCAGATTAACGTCAGCCCGAGAAGCGTTACTGCGTGTGAAGTGGCAAGGGTTAACACCACGCCGGCACACAGAAACAGCACCTGTGAGGTCAGCATCAGAACGCGAGGCTTAAATACGCTCAGAGCAAATGGCGTAGAGAAAGAGACCGCCATACTGATGCCTGCGGTCATGGCCATCGTGGTGGCATACTCACCACGGTCGAAGCCCATCACTTCCATCAGCAGCACCGGAGACGTATTCACGAAGGTCAGGATCACCGACACGCTGAGGGTGGTAATGGCCAGACGGCTTAAGAAAAAGCGGTTTACCAGTGATTCGGTCGTGTGGTTCTTTTCCGTCGTCGCCATAAGCGTTGCTGGGCGCGATTCTCGCAGGACAAACACCGACAGCAGGCAAACAGCCACACCCATTCCCATCATCGTGTAGAACAGGCTCTGCCACGGGTATTTGAGCATGATCAGATGCCCCATCACCGGAGCCAGCACCGGCACGATACAGGTAATACCGTTCAACAACGACAGTACCTTCGCCCGACGGCGATCGTCGAGTGTGTCGCGCAGGATGGCGAAAGCCACCACGTAGCAACAGCCCGCACCTACGCCCTGAATAAAACGACCTATGAGGAATGGCGTACCGCTTTCGGCGAAAGAACATAGCGCAGAGGCGAAAATAAAGATGAGTGCGCCGACTATGGCGACCGGTTTGCGACCTGACTGGTCGGCAATTTTACCGGCGAACAGCATCGCCGTCGCCATTCCTGCCAGATATACCGAAAACGCGATATGCAGTTGCGCCTCGCTGGCCTGTAAATCGGCAGCAATACGGGGCAGCCCCACCAGATACATATCAATACCGGCAGGATAAAGAAGAACCAGGGCGAAACTGCAGATTAGAAAGCGTGTCATAGCGACCTCATAAGAAATGTGGCGCTAAGCATACGGTCAGAGAGTCAACAGCACGAGTTGCCATTTGGACAACAGTGATTTCCTGTTAGGAAATTATTATTGATTCGGAATGTATTTATATTGGTTAAGAAATGTGCGAGATAAGATGAATTAAATATAACCATGCAAAGTTAAAGGGATTGGTGTGGAAATAGTTGGTGATAATACTTGTGTTACGAGTATAAACCCGAAAGGAAAAATCGTTTACTGTCGTGGAGAACAGCATAAATACTGGCTTGAACTGCAGTTCGTCGATGAGAACAACATTCCTGTATGCGGACTTAATGTCAGGCTGGAATATCGTCCGCTGACATCATCAGTGTGGCATCAGCATGAAAACAGCTACAGCCCAACGCCTCCCCCCAACCCTCCGGCGGGCGTTACCGACAATCAAGGATTGGTCCGGTTTGATGATCTTTACTGGATAACTGTAGACGTTAAGACGGATGGGCAGCAACTGGCTGACGAGATGACACTGCGGCCACTGGGCGTCAGGCGTAATCCTAACAGCCAGCCAGAGAGTAAAAATATGTTCTGGTCGGGCCTCCGTGACAATAGCTGGCGATCGAATGTACAGGAAATAACAGAAGCGGCTAATCATGTGTATCACTATGTCACTATCGGGGAGTTATGCGACCGCCTGCCGTTGATTGAAGGCTGGGATGAACCGGAGGCTCCGGAATTCCATTTCCCACCGAATCGCTCCTTGAAGGGGACGGAGATCCCCTGCGAGTTACTGGAAAAAAGACACGTTATTGAAATCTGTCCATTTCGGGCATGGGTATTGGCATTGCACGACACAAAAGACTATGACCTCGCCAACGCACTGAATCTCGGTATTATGGCTGACCTGGTTTATGCGGCAGAAAAAGATAATAAAACTATCAACTATTTCTTCCGGAATAAGTGTCAGGATCTATCATGCATTCCTCAGTTTGCTGAATTTCCTTCCTGGTACCACACGTTGGCGGTCGATGTTCCTTTTCATGACCGCTATCTCCCACCAGTGTATCTGAGCACGAAAGATAGTGATCAACCGGAGGGGGACTCCCGGCTCTTTACGGTGGAATGTGGCACGCATGTGCTGGTTGCATGGTGCGGGACTGATAGTCTGTTGAATGTGCTAACTGATTTATCATTTGCACCAAAACGTTGCCTGCCGGAACTGGCTGGGGCGGGAAATGTTCATGGAGGATTTCTGGAGGCTTATGAGCTAGCTAAACGGAAATTCAAGGAACAGCTAGATTCTGTTAAGGCAATGTTAGATAAAGAGAAAAAACTTTTTATCTGCGGGCATAGCTTAGGCGGTGCGTTAGCATTGCTATATGCAGGAGAGATGAAAACCAACCAGCCTATACTGTATACCTACGGAATGCCGCGTACATTTACCCGTGCGGCCATATCTTTTCTGGACAGCATTACCCATTACCGGCACGTCAACGACAATGACTCAATTACACAAATCCCTCCGGATGCTGATTTGGATAACGCTTTTTATAAGAAATGGGGACTGCTGGGAGACAAGCTGGGGTTTGACTGGTCACTGACGACTGCTGCCGGTCTTGGGGGCGCAGTTCGGGATCTGACTTATCAGTCTGTGGGACTTGTAGATAAAAAAGATCCTTACTGGCATCACGGTAAAACGGTGGTTTTTTTCTTGGCTGAGCAGTGTTCAATGCGGGTTGCCAGCCCGAACCACAAAACTCTACTTGATGGACAGATCTACACACGCCATTTTGTGGGGGTGAAACTATATCTGGTTCCTTCTCTGAATGATGAATGTCTGAAATCTAGCGGTAAGCATCAGGAAACGTTCATCCAGTGCCTCGCACCGCATGCTCTGACAAAGACCTTTCCGAAAAATACCAATCCAACGCTGAACGGTTTAGGTACGGACCCGCAAAACCATTCGATGGCGCACCGCTATTTGCCCTACATCCATAATCAACTGCTTGAACTGGCAAATCCGGAGCTAAAGATGAGAAGAAAAGAAATGCGGATGCGCTTTCGCGATGAGGTTGAGAAAAGTGCATCCAGTAACGGGCAGCCGGATGAGTTCCAGCGTAACCGTGAATTTCTGATGCTTCAGGATTTACTGCCGATAGCCCTGCAACTCACGGAGTCTGATGTAATTGGCCGCAATGCCCTGACCCGTTTCGCGGCGGTGACGGAGGAAAGCGTTGAATTATTTTAATAGAATTAACGTCATTGTGTTAACTATCGCACCACTTTGCGGTTGCGGAGATAACACAGATCAGACACTTTCCCCTCCTGATAATGCCCGACGTGTCAGCGTTTCATTCCGGATGCCAGAGGGCATCACTCTAATGCCGATGCAGATTCTTTACCGCTCTGAAAAGTGTATGGATAAAAGCTATAACTCCAGCTTTGAATCTTATCCTGTGCAGGGATACAACGGTTTTACGCAGCCTTTCGTCCGGCAGGGTATGGGGGGGCTGTGGCATATCAGTATTGCCATTGATGGTGGCGGGCCGTGCCAGTGGCAGCTAAATTCACTGAGAGTAAGTTTCAGGATTGCGGATAATATTCCACTGGTGAAAGGAAAAGAAGTCATTGAGACCAGTTATATCTTTGATTTTGGAGATTATGGCCTCAGTGACGGGTATGGGACAGGGAGGGCAAAAGAGGTCAGTGGAGATCTTGACTTAAAAACTGATTTTTTCCCTATGGTGGCAAACCATATTGATAACACAACGAGTTTGAAATTATTTGGTGGAAATACCGGCCCCGAAAAATGGCGAAGGCGTTTTCGGCTTAGGAATACTCAAACCATTCTTATTGAGCCAGTCATTCATTTCGATAAAGTTGTTACTTTGACACCTCCAGATGCTCCAGGCAAACTTACGGCAATTTATCCCGATGGCAGTAGTGAAAAGATACCGCATATTTATCCCAGCTATGAAAAATTGCTGTCGATTCGCAGCTGTAACGGAGGAAAGCGTTGAATTATTTTAAGAGAACCATCGTTATTATGTTAACTATCGCACCACTTTACGGTTGCGGAGATAACACAGATCAGACACTTTCCCCTCCTGATAATGCCCAACGTGTCAGAGTGTCATTCCGGATGCCAGAGGGCATCACTCTAATGCCGATGCAGATTCTTTACCGTTCTGAAAAGTGTATGGATAAAAGCTATAACTCCAGCTTTGAATCTTATCCTGTGCAGGGATACAACGGTTTTACGCAGCCTTTCGTCCGGCAGGGTATGGGGGGGCTGTGGCATATCAGTATTGCCATTGATGGTGGCGGGCCGTGCCAGTGGCAGCTAAATTCACTGAGAGTAAGTTTCAGGATTGCGGATAATATTCCACTGGTGAAAGGAAAAGAAGTCATTGAGACCAGTTATATCTTTGATTTTGGAGATTATGGCCTCAGTGACGGGTATGGGACAGGGAGGGCAAAAGAGGTCAGTGGAGATCTTGACTTAAAAACGGATTATTTCCCTGAAGTATTTATTAGCCATTTATTTAATCAAACAACATTGAACTTATTTGGTGGAAATACCGGCCCTGAAAAATGGCGAAGGCGTTTTCGGCTTAGGAATACTCAAAACATCCTTATTGAGCCAGTCATTCATTTCGATAAAGTTGTTATATTGACACCTCCAGATGCTCCAGGCAAACTTACGGCAACTTATCCCGATGGCAGTAGTGAAAAGATCCCGCATATTTATCCCAGCTATGAAAAATTGCTGTCGATGAAATGATGATTTATGTAGTTCCCGCCAGAGAATGTGCTGGCGGGATTTTTCATTAATGGCCAATTTCTGAAGAATTACTTACCAATACAGAAGCTGGAGAAAATCCGTCCCAGCAGATCGTCGGAGGTAAATTCTCCGGTGATCTCACTGAGGTTCTGCTGCGCAAGGCGTAGCTCCTCAGCCAGCAATTCTCCGGCCCATGCTCCGAGCAGTTGGGCTTTACCCTGCTCGAGATGCTCTGCAGCTTCTGCCAGCGCCTGCAGGTGACGACGACGGGCCAGAAAGCCGCCTTCCATATTGGTTTCAAAGCCCATGCTCTGTTTGAGATGATTACGCAGTACGTCAACGCCTTCACCGGTACGCGCGGAGAGGCGAACCAGTGAGTGGCCATTTACTTCGCTAAGGCCCAGCGTCTCACCGGTAATATCCGCTTTGTTACGCACCACGGTGATCGGCAGTTTGGCTGGCAGACGGGCAATAAAGTCTGGCCAGATATCTGCCGGGTCCACGGCGTCGGTGGTGGTGCCATCAACCATAAACAGTACACGGTCGGCCTGTTCAATTTCCTGCCAGGCACGTTCGATACCGATGCGTTCAACTTCGTCGCTGGCATCGCGCAAACCGGCGGTGTCGATGATGTGTAGCGGCATGCCGTCGATATGAATATGCTCACGCAGCACGTCGCGGGTAGTCCCGGCGATATCGGTGACAATGGCCGCCTCACGGCCAGCCAGCGCGTTCAGCAGGCTTGATTTCCCGGCGTTTGGACGCCCGGCAATCACCACCTTCATCCCTTCGCGCAGCAGGCTGCCCTGACGCGCTTCCGCACGTACGGCATCAAGATCGCTGATAACGCTGTTGAGTTGCGCTTCAATCTTGCCGTCAGACAGGAAGTCGATTTCTTCATCCGGGAAGTCGATCGCTGCTTCAACATAGATGCGCAGGTGAGTGAGCGCTTCCACAAGATGATTTACCCGTGCGGAAAATGCGCCCTGCAACGAGTTCAGCGCCGAGCGAGCGGCTTGCTCTGAGCTGGCATCGATCAGGTCGGCAATCGCCTCGGCTTGGGCTAAATCGAGCTTATCATTGAGAAACGCTCGCTCGGAGAATTCACCCGGTCTGGCAATGCGCAGCCCGGGAATGGTCAGAATACGTTTGAGCAGCAGGTCAAGAATCACTGGACCGCCGTGGCCCTGAAGCTCTAAAACGTCTTCGCCGGTAAAGGAGTTTGGGCCGGGGAACCACAGGGCAATCCCCTGATCCAGCGCGCTGCCATCCGCGTCTTTAAACGGCAGATAATCGGCATAACGCGGTTTGGGCAGTTTCCCCAGTACGGTTTCTGCGACCTCACGCGCCTTCAGGCCGGAGATACGCAGGATACCCACGCCACCACGTCCCGGTGGGGTGGCCTGAGCGACGATGGTGTCGTTATGGCTCATGGTTTGTCTCTTCTTAATGCAATAAAAAAGGCGGTCTAATGACCGCCCTTTACTTTATGTTCCGTTTGCCGGATGGCGGCTTCGCCTAATCCGGCCTACACCGAATCAGGAGTTTTTCTTCTCGCGGCTATGCAGGCCACGTTTCTCCAGACCACGGTAAATCAGCTGCTGCTGAATAATGGTTACCAGGTTGCTGACGATATAGTACAGCACCAGACCTGACGGGAACCACAGGAAGAACACGGTGAAGATGACCGGCATAAAGGTCATGATCTTCTGCTGCATCGGGTCGGTTACAGTGGTCGGAGACATCTTCTGAATGAAGAACATCGTCACGCCCATCAGAATCGGCAGGATGTAGTACGGGTCCTGTGCAGACAGGTCATGGATCCACAGAGCGAATGGCGCATGACGCAGTTCAATGGAGCCCATCAGCATGTAGTACAACGCCAGGAAGATTGGCATCTGGATGATCAGCGGGAAGCAGCCGCCCAGCGGGTTAACCTTCTCAGCTTTGTACAGGGCCATCATTTCCTGGCTCTGACGCTGTTTGTCATCGCCCAGACGCTCACGCATAGCCTGAATCTTCGGCTGCAGCATACGCATCTTCGCCATGGAGGTGTACTGCGCTTTGGTCAGCGGGTACATGATGCCACGAACGATAAAGGTGATAACGATGATGGAGAAGCCCCAGTTACCCAGGAAGCTATGGATCCACTTCAGCAGTTTAAACAGCGGCTGAGAAATGAACCACAACCAGCCGTAATCCACGGTCAGATCCAGGTGCGGTGCAACGGCCGCCATTTTATCCTGAATTTCCGGGCCGACCCACAGGGTGCTGGTCATCGCGCCAGTCTGGCCAGGCTGAACCAGTACCGGCTGTGATTTATAGCCGATAGCGGCAATGCCGTTACCCAGGTTAGCGGTATAGAAGTTGTTGGTGCCGTCGTTACGCGGAACCCATGCCGTTGCGAAATACTGTTGCAGCATTGCGACCCAGCCGTCTTTAGCATTGACGTTCAGGTTTTCGTTTTCAGCAATGGTGTCGAATTTGTATTTCTCATACTTCTCATCCGGCGTGGAGTACGCCGCGCCACGGAAGGTGTGCAGCGCAAAGTTGCTGCTACCGGTGTCGCGATGAGATGGCAGATTGATGGATTGCTTCAGCTGACCAAAGGTGGAGATTTCCAGCGGTTTTTCGCCGGCGTTCTGCACGCTGTAGTTAACGTTGACAGCATATTCACCACGCTTAAGAACAAACGTTTTAGTGAATGTGTTACCCGCTGCGTCAGTATAGGTCATCGGGATCTGCAGTTCGTTCTGACCGTCAGCCAGTACAAACGCGTCTTTATCGACGTTGTACAGCGGACGTGGGCCGTTAGCCGGGTTATCCGGGCCGTCACGACCTGTCAGGCCACTCTGTGCCTGGTAGATGAACTGTGGCGTGGTTTCCAGTAACTGGAACGGTTCGGTAGAACCGAGTTCTTTCGGGTAAGCTGGCAGTGAAGCCTGTTCCACATCACCACCACGGGTGTTGATGGTCAGATCAAGCACGTCAGTTTTAACCGTAATCAGTTTCCCCTGGCCACTGGCCGGTACGCCCTGGTCTGCGGCGCTACCCGCTGCGGTGGTCGTTGTCTGCGTGGTCTGTTGGGCCTGAGGTTGCGGGTTTTTATCCTGCTCCCAGGCTTGCCAGATCATGAAAGACACGAACAGCAAAGCGATGACTAAAAGATTGCGTTGCGAATCCATCGTTAGTGTTCTCTGGTATCAAATGGTCCGGGCGGGACGGGATCGTCACCACCAGGGTGTAAAGGGTGGCATTTTAATACGCGTTTCACCGTCAACCAACTGCCTTTTATCACTCCAAACCTGCGCAATGCCTCAATTCCGTAGCTCGAACAGGTTGGAGTGAAACGGCAATGCGGCCCAAGCAGCGGACTGATCAGGCGTTGATAGACCCGAATGAGGGCTATCAGGACCCGCGAGCCAGGCGACAATGGCGACGCCATAATTTTTCCAACGCTTCCGAGAGAGCACGGTTATCGAGGTCAGCAACCCCTTTTTTCGCCACCACCACGAAATCCATTGCTGGAAGCTCGTGCTGACGTAAACGGAAGCTTTCACGCGTCAGACGTTTAATCCGATTGCGTTCATGCGCACGTTTAACATTTTTCTTGGCGACTGTAAGACCGATACGGGGATGCCCCAGCGAATTCAGGCGGCCGAGGATGGTGATTTGCGGCGTGCCAGCCCGTTGTGGCTGCTGGAAGACGAATGTGAAATGAGTGGGAGTTAACAAACGTAACTCCCTGGGAAATGCGAGCTTAACCACTCAGGGGCTAGCTTTTATTACTTAGAAACGGTCAGACGAGAACGGCCTTTAGCACGACGACGTGCCAGAACCTGACGACCATTTTTATTAGCCATACGAGCACGGAAGCCGTGAGAACGGTTGCGCTTCAGTACAGACGGTTGAAAAGTGCGTTTCATGGCGATTTCTACCTAAACTTGAATAAATTCACTGACTTTTGCGTATACCCGAACGAATTTCGAACGACTTACGCCACAGTGTGGGTGATTAAAGAGGCCGGATTGTAATAATTGTACACTCCGGAGTCAATTCTCTTTCCTTATTTCCCGCTTTTTTCCGCATGGTTTCGCGTAAAAAACAGGCAGCGTTGACGCCGTAAGGCGACCGTTACTCGCTGGGGGTAAGAATTATACGGGCTGGTGGATAAAGCGCAAGGATCGCACGGGATCTTTATTAGATCGTTTAAGCAGTAAAGCATCTTTACTCATTAATTTTTTCAATATGCGCGCTAAAACCTGCAGCACTTCTCCAGGATCGTTTACACTTAGCCGATTCTGGATCATCCTGTGGATAAATCGGGAAGAATCTGTGAGAAACAGAAGATCTCTTTCTCAGTTTACGCTATGATCCGCGGTCCTGATCGTTTCAATGGATCCTGATCGGGTAAAAATTGCAGATAGCAATTCGCACGTCACCCTTTGCATAGGGTCTTGTCGATGTGCGTCAACAATCATGAATGTTTCAGCCTTTGTCATTTATCGACTTTTGTTCGAGTGGAGTCCGCC